>CBDAQM010000009.1:0-133686 GCA_965199095.1 Acetobacteraceae bacterium | reverse complement strand
CCGGCTGCCGGCCGTGCGCACGCTCGGCAGCGCCGTGCTGTCGATCCTGATCGTCGGCATGGGCGCCTCGCTCGGGCGCGAGGGAGCACCGAAGCAGACGGGCGCCGTCATCGCCAACCTCCTGTCCGACCGGATCCGGCTCGCGGACGAGAGCCGCCGCCTCCTGGTCGCCTGCGGGGCAGGAGCTGGCATGGCGGCGGCCTATGGCGTCCCTCTCGGGGGTGCGTTGTTTGCATTGGAGGTCTTGCGGGGCGAGTTGGCGCTCCGCTACGTGCTGCCCGCTCTGGTCACGTCGCTGATCGCGACAGGCATGTCCTGGGCCTTCCTGCCGGATGCGCCGACCTATGCTATTCCGGTGTATGCCGGGTCGGTGTCCAGCGCCGTTTGGGCGCTCATCGCGGGCCCGATCGCCGGGGTGGTGTCGGTCGGCTATGTCCGCCTGGTCGCCCTGGCCGACCATCACCGGCCGAAGGGAACCCGGCGTGTCGTCGTTCCCGTCCTCGCGCTGACGGTGCTCGGCATCGTGTCGATCTGGTTTCCGCAGCTTCTGGGCAACGGCCGCGACGTGGCACAACTGGCGTTCACCGGGCAGGTTGCGCCGTTGCTGCTGGCGGCCTTGCTGGTTCTGAAACCCGCCGCAACGATCCTGTGCCTGGGGAGCGGTGCGCCGGGCGGCCTGTTCACCCCCTCGCTGGCCTTGGGCGCCATGCTCGGTGGTGTGCTCGGCTACACCTGGGGATTGGTATGGCCGGGCACGCCGCCGGGTCTGTTCGCGGTGCTCGGGGCGGGTGCGATCCTAGCGGCAACGACGCAAGGGCCGATTTCGACCGTGGTGCTGATGATGGAACTCACGGGACAGGCAAGGGCAGCCATTGTGCCGATGCTGCTGGTCGTGGCGCTTGCGACGTTGGTCGCCCGGACGATCGAGCCACGCTCGATCTACGACGCACGTCTGAACGATGCCGAGGTGGTCAGACGCCAACAGCAACGGGATGCAACTCCGTCTGGCGCGGGAACACAGTGAGATCGGTGGCAACCCCGTTGACGTAATGGTGGCCGATCTTGTGCGGTCACCCCTGCTGTCCTGCCGCCGGCTACGATGGGGCAGGGCATGGGTCTGAGGATCTACCTACGAACAAACGCTGTATGTCAGTCGATTTTTGCGGGCAGAACTTGGCCACTCGAATCCGCCATCGCTTGATGAACACTCACGGCGGGCGATTGCTGGTACATGTCAGCGTTCGGCAAGGAACGGCTGCCGAAATGGAGAGCGTTCGAGCAACGACATTCATCTTGAACCAGTCGTTCGTCTAGCAGAGGCCGGTAAACCCTTACGGCGTTTGTCCACAACCTTTGATAGTCCGCCAAAGTGCTTCGGCCGCATGCCTGTGGCTTTGCAGTGACAGCGCATGTGGTGTCTTCGATCTGTCATTGCTTTGACACTTCAGGCCAGCGGTCGCCTGGCTACGACCGCAATCGTCTCACGCACGATCGAGGTGGAGCCATGCATCGCCAACAACGCCGTCGGATCGCTTTGCTCGCAGCGAGCGCCTTCATTGTCGCAACGCCCGCCTGGGCGCAGTCCGCCGACCAGATCAACGCCATCCAGGCGCAAATCCGCACCCTCAATGCCGAACTGGCAAAGATCAAGCGGGACATGGCAGCAAAGGACGCAGCCCTGCGGGCGGCGCAGGAAGACGCCGCCAGAGCCCGCGCCACGGCCGAGCAGACGCAAACCACAGTGGCCAATCTGCCGAGGCCGCCCGGCTTCAGGCCCGTCAGCAGCGTGCCGGAGCAATCGGGGCTCGGACTGGGGCCAGCGCATCCGGAGTATCCATCGCCGAAAACGGAGTGGACGTCGCTGAATATCAATGGCCCGTCACCTTCTTCTGGTGCTCAAAACGCTGGCACCGCGGGCCCTCTCGGCACGTTCCATATCGGCGGGATCACGGTCCAGCTCGGCGGTTTCGTCGCACTCGAAGGCCTGTATCGCACCAGGAACGAGACGACGAGCATCGGGTCCAACTTTAACGCCATCCCGCTCGGGCAGAGCCAGCAATACCACGAAGGCGAGTTCCGGCTCACCTCTCAGCAGAGCCGCTTCTCCCTGCTGATGCAGGGCGACATCAGCGCCACCCAGCATGCCGAGGCCTACGCGGAACTCGACCTTCTCGGCGCCGCGGGGACCGCGAACAGCAACGAGAGCAACAGCTACACCCCACGCTTGCGCCAGGCCTATTTCAGCTATGATGACGACCCGCTCGACCTGCATGTCTTGGCCGGCCAGTCCTGGAGCTTGGCGACGCTGTTCAAGCAAGGTGTCACCCCGCACCAGGAGAACGTACCCTATACGATCGACGCGCAATACGTGCCGGGCTTCACCTGGGCGCGGCAGCCGCAACTGCGCGTCGCAAAGGGGTTCGATGAGGGCAAGTACTGGCTCGCCGCATCGCTGGAAGCGCCGCAAGCCGTCTATTCGGTCGGGACCAACGGCACCGGCGTGGCAGCCGGTGAGACGGTCAACTTCAACAACACCGGACTCGCCCAGCTCGACCCGACGGCGTCTTACAGCACCGACATCGCACCCGACATCATCCTCAAGGGCGCGGCCGATCCGGGCTATGGCCACTACGAAGTGTTCGGCCTCGCGCGCTTCTTCCAGGACCGTGTCGCCGTCGTGGGCAACGGCACGGGCAACACCCGGCTCGCCGGCGGCGTGGGCGGCGGTACGATCCTGCCCATTCTCGGCTCCAAGCTGGCTTTCCAGTTGAGCGGCCTGGCCGGCTACGGCATCGGCCGCTATGGCTCGGGCCAATTGCCTGATTCGACGATTGGACCCAGCGGGGCGCCCAGGCCGCTGCCGGAGGTTCAGGCGCTGGCCGGGTTGACCGCCCACCCGATTCCGGAAGTCGACCTCTACTCGTATGTTGGAACCGAACAGATCGGCGCCAAGTATTTCAATTCCGGCGGGAAGGCCTATGGATATGGCAACCCGGCCTACTCGAATGCCGGGTGCGACGTGGAACTGAGCACTGCCACCTGCACGGCGAACACCAGAAGCATCGTCCAGGGCTCGCTGGGTGGCTGGTGGCGCTTCCTGCACGGCAATTACGGCACGGTGGAGGCGGGACTGCAGTATTCCTACACACAGCGGAACATTTTCAAGGGTGTGCCGGCTGCTGGCGGCGGTGGCAACCGTGGCACCGACGACGACATCTTCATGTTCAGCTTGCGATACCTGCCGTTCCAGTAACGGCCGACACGAAGCGTATACGGCGGCCATGCGAGAGGGAACCCTGGCATGGCCGCCGTATCGGGGAGACACGGAACCAATTCAGGGGCAGGACGTGCATTGCAGATCGACGCATCGCACCGGATACTGCGAGCCGGCGCGTTGCTGGCGGGCAGTCTGCGGTCGATCCGATGCTGAAGCACCAGAGTTTCCAGAACATCCCGACCTTGGCGTTCCGCCACCCGATGGTGGGTGCACCCGGCGTCGGCTTCCATGGCGGCCCCGTGATCCAGGACGCGGCCTGGCAAGAGTTGCGGCACACACGCTACTTCCAGCCGGTCGACTGGTTCGATGGTCATGAGGCGACGAGCGAGCCGCTGCTGGGCGAGTACGTCTACCTCGGTCCGGTCTACGAGCATTTCGGCCACTTCATGTCGGAAATGGTGCATCGCCTGCTCCCGGCCATGCCACACCTCGCAGGACGGAAGCTGCTCCTGATCTCGACGGTGGCCGAACAGCCCCAGCCATTCGGCTCGCTGCCGGCGTTCTGCCAGGATGTCTACCGCTTCTTCTCGGTCGATCCAGCCCGCGTCGTGATCCAGACGCAGGACCGGGTGGTCGAACACCTCCACGTCTTCCAGCAAGGCTCCGATTTCGGGGGCGGGCCGAAGCCGGGCTATCTCGACAGCCTCGCCGCGTTCTCCGACCGGCTGCTGCGGCAACAGCCCGTGGCCCCCCCCAAACGCGCCAAGGTCTACGTCTCCCGCAGCGCGCTGCCCGGTGGCGGCGGCTTCCTGGGGGAGCGGTATGTCGAGCACGTGCTGGAGGAGCAAGGCTTCACCATCGCGCGGCCCGAAACCATGACGCTGATCGACCAGATGCAGTTGTACCGCCAGGCGGAGGTGATCGTTTTCCCCGAAGGCTCGGCCTGCCACGGCCTGGAGCTGCTCGGCGCCGGGTCGCTCGGCACGGTGATCTTCCTGGCGCGCCGGTTGGACCACATGGAAATCTTCCGCCGCGTGCTGGCGCCCCGGTCGAGGACCTACCTCACGCTCGACCCGCCGCCGGGCACCGGCTCGATCCTGAGCGCCAAGCAGCACAACACGGTGGGGCTGATCGATTTCGCCGGCTTGTTCGGCCTGCTCCGCCAGGGCGGCTTCTGCGGCGACATCCGGTTCGACGTCGCGAAATACGTCGAGACGGGTGAAGCCGATTTTGCCCGCCACGTCGCCCACTTCCTGGCGACGGAGCTCGCGTCCATCGACGGCGCCGCCCTTCTGGAACGGACCAGCGCCTTTGCCGAAGCGTTCCGGCGGTTGCGCCAAGGCGCTGGCAAGGAGCCCTGAAAGCGGCGGCGCCGCGGTCTGGAAGTATCGCCGGCCCCTGTGTCGTCTACCAGCCCTACCGCAGGCCATCGCCGGGCAGTCACGCGCAAAATGGCGGCGGTTGCCGCGCCGGGGCCGGCAGTCGGCGCCGGGGCCGATACTTCCCGTGGCGCGATCCGACGGCGTAACAACTTCCCCGCCGAAGTCCGACGGTGCGTGCCAGGCGGCCAAATGCGGCGCATCCGACGATCTTGAATTGCCATGACGGATCGTTCATGCGCATGTTGCAGCCGCTAACAACCCGCCGAACCCTGGCCCGTGCCCAGGCTCGGGGCTGGGGTCGTGGGGAGAGCATGGCTCAGGGCGACACGCCGTATCTCAGCGAGGTGCTTCAGGACGTGCTGACGGCGCCGCTGCGTGCGGACCAGCCCGTCATCGTGCATTCGCTGCAGACGCTGCGTGAGATCCAGCCTTTCTGGCCCGAGTTCCGGTTCGTGGCCGGCATGCCGGGGGCGCTGGCGGCAGCGCGCCGCACCTGGCCGCGCCGGACCGGCCCGGTGTTCGGCGCCAGCCTGCTGCAGGCACCCGGCGGGTCGCCCGCGAGTTCGACCATCATCCAGACCTATCGCCGCGGCGCCCCGGCAGGCTCGCTGGGATCCCGGCTGCTCCATCACCCCGCCGTCCTGGCGGCGCGGGAGCGGGGCGCAGCCTTCGCCGCCGCGCTGGTGGCGCAGCGCCTCGGCGGCGGCGCAGCTGGACCGGCACCGCCATCAATGGCCGGCATGCGGCTCCTGGTCGCCTGCGGGAACGACCGGGTCGACCAGGCCGAGCTCCAGCGGCTGCTGCGGACAGGGTCCGCCGCCTCGCTCTGCCTGCTGGGCGGTTCGGCCGCCCTTGCCGGTGCGGTGCGGCAGGCCGGCGGCGTTGCGGTTGCCGAAGGTGACCGGTGGGCGTTCATCGACGCCGCCACCGAAATCCACGCCCAGCCGGACTCGCCCGTCGCCCTGTTAGCACGGCTCGCCGGCAAGCCGTTGGGCGAATGCCTGCCGGTCGATCCCGGCCAGCTTGCCGCGGCCTACCTGCTGCTGGGCGCGCGCTACCTGGACCCGGCGGACCGGCGGCTGATCTCCGCCGAGGCGTTCCTGGACCGGGCCGTCGAGTGGCGCCGGCTGCGCCAGAAGCTGCCGAAGATCGCCTGCGTCGCCGGCATCTCGTTCTGGAAGAAGCGCCGCATCGCCGATTTCCTCGGGAGCGAGCCGGTCTACGCCTATAGCGCGGCCAAGGCGGTCGGCGCTGCGCAACGCCTGGGTGGCGGCATCGCCGTCTGGCCGTCCCGCGCGCCCAAGGGGTTGGACGCGTTGGCGGCCAAGGCCGGTGTCCCCGTGCTGCGCATCGAGGACGGCTTCATCCGTTCCCGCGGCCTCGGCGCCGATTTCATCCCGCCGGCCTCCGTCATCATCGACGGCCGGGGCGTCTATTACGATACGCGATCCCCGAGCGACCTGGAGCACCTGCTGCAGACGGCCGCGTTCACGCCGGACCTGCTGGCCCGCGCCCACCGCCTCACGCAGGAGCTGGTCCGGCGCGGGATCACGAAATACAACATCGGCGCCCCGATGGCTGCCCTGGCCTGCGAACCCGGCCGTCGCCGCATCCTCGTGCCGGGGCAGGTGGCGAACGACAAATCCGTCCTGGCCGGCGGCGGCGGGCTGTCCCCCGGCTTGCCGCTGCTGGAGCGGGTGCGGGCGGCCAATCCGGACGCGTTCATCATCTACAAGCCACATCCGGACGTGGAGGCCGGCCATCGGCCCGGCGCCGTGCCCGACGCGCAGGCCCTGCGCCACGCCGACCTCATCCTCCGCGACGCCCCAATGGGCAGCCTGATCGACGCCGTGGACGAAATCCACACTCTCACCTCGCTGACGGGGTTCGAGGGTTTGCTGCGCGGCCGCCGGGTCGTCACCTATGGCCGGCCGTTCTACGCCGGCTGGGGGCTCACCACCGACCTCAACCCGCCCGACCGGCCGCGTCGCGTCCTCACGCTCGATGCCCTGGTGGCGGCGACGCTGATCCTCTACCCGTTCTACCTCGACCCGGTCAGCAGGTTGCCCTGCGAACCGGAGGACCTGATCCAGCGGCTTGACGGCGACACCGGCCGCAAGCTGGGCCTGCTGGTGACGGCACGTCGGTTGCAGGGGTCCCTGCGCCGAAAATTGGCCCGTCCCGCCTCGGAGATCGCATGAACGCAATGCTTGGCACGCCCCCCGGCCGGCGCAGCTTCCTCTTCCTCCAGGGTATGGCGAGCCGGTTCTTCGGCTCCCTCGGGACGGAGCTCGCTAACCGCGGGCATGCCGTGCACCGGGTCAACTTCAACGCCGGCGACATGGTATTCTGGCCCTTGCCGGGCGCCATCAACTTCCGCGGCCGGGAAGACCAGTGGCCGGATGTCTTCGCCGACATCCTCGTGTCGCGGCAGGTGACGGACATCATCCTGTTCGGCGACTGCCGTCCGTTGCACCGCACGGCGATCGACGTGGCGCGCCAGATGCAGGTGCCCGTCCATGTCTGCGAGGAAGGCTATATCCGTCCCCACTGGGTCACCTTCGAGCGGGATGGGGTGAACGGCCATTCCACCCTGCCGCGCAACCCGGACTATTACCTGGAGGAAGCGGCCCACGCCCCGCCGCTCGGCAACATCCCGCACGTGGTGGCGGAGTTCCGGCGCCGGGCGCTGGAGGACCTGCTGTATAATTTCTCGACCATGCTGCTTTGGCCGCTCTACCCATACTATAAGACGCATCGGCCGCATCATCCGCTGATCGAGTACGGCGGCTGGCTGTGGAAAATGGCGCGGGGACTGCGCTCCCGCCGCCGGTCGGAGAAGACGGCGGCGAAGATCAAGGCGGATGCCGATTTCTTCCTGCTGCCGCTGCAACTGAACTGCGACTGGCAAATCCGCCAGCATTCCAGCTTCGGCAGCATGACCCCGGTCATCGAGATGGTGCTGGCCTCGTTCAAGCAGCACGCGCCGGAGCACAGCGTGCTGGTGATCAAGCAGCACCCGCTGGATGACGGGCTGATCAGTTGGCGCCGGCTGGTGGCGCGGCTGGCGGCGAAAAGCGGCCTCTCCGACCGGGTGATCTTCCTGGAGGTGGGCAACCTGCAGGATCTGATCGAGCGAACGCGCGGCGTGGTCACCGTCAACAGCACCTCCGGCACTTTGGCGCTGGCCATCGGGCGGCCGGTGATCGTGCTCGGCACCGCCATCTACGACATCGTCGGGATGACCCACCAGGGTGGCCTGGACAGTTTCTGGACCGACGCCGGGCCGCCGGACCAGGTGCTGTTCGCGGCCTTCCGGCAGGTCATCGCGGCGCGCTGCATGCTGGTCGGCGGCTTCTTCAGCGAGCAGGGCATCCGCCAACTCGTCACCAACGCCGTCGCCCGGCTGGAGGGCCAGGTGGCGGCGCATCCCGTCGGCGCGCGGCAGGCGAGCACCGCTCGGAGCAAGAACGCATCGGCCGTGTCAGCCCTGTCGGGTTGACCCCGCCTCCGGGCTGTGCCGGCCAAGCCGCTTGATCTGCCGACGCGGTCGTGCATCCGGTAGACGGCGATGAAGGCCCCCTTGCTTCTGGACGTGTCCCGCCTGCTGGCGCGGGCGCAGCGCGGCGCCCCGACCGGGATCGACCGCGTCGAGTTCGCCTATGCCGAGCAGTTGCTGCGCCTGGCGCCGGACCGGCTGCAATTCGTCGCCATTGACAAGCTGGACCGGCTGCGCGCCCTGCCCGCGGATGCAACCCGGCGGTTCATCGCCGCGATGGGCGCGGGATGGGGCGGCAACGGGCCCGGCGGCGCGGAGATCAGCGCCGCCGCCCGCATGATCTGGGTGCAGGCAACGCTGCGCCCGAGTTTCTGGGCGCCGCGCCGGCAACAAATCCGGCCGTTCTACCTGCTGATCTCGCACCGCCACCTGCATCGGCGGGAGCGGGTCGAGCGTGCCTTGGCGACCAGCGGCGCCCGGCTGGTGACCTTCGTGCACGACCTGATCCCGATCGAATACCCGGAATTTGCCCGGCCCGGCCATGACAGGATCCACACGCGCCGCATGCAGACGGCGGCCGCGCTGTCGGACGCGGTGATCGTCAATTCCGCCGCGACGGGGCTGGCGCTGCGGCCGTTCCTGGACCGGGCCGGCCGGTCGCCGCCGATGCTGGTGGCGCCGCTGGGCGTGCAGCCGCGCCCGGCCGCCGCGGAGGGCGCCCCGGTGGCAAGCCCTTATTTCGTCTATCTCAGCACGATCGAGCCGCGGAAAAACCACCTATTGCTGCTGCATATCTGGCGGCGGCTGGCGGAGACGCTCGGCGATGCCACCCCCCGCCTGGTGCTGGTGGGCCGCCGGGGTTGGGAGAACGAGATGATCCTGGACGTGCTGGAACGGTCTGAGGTGATCAAGCCCTTCGTGTCCGAGCTATCCGAAATCACCGACGCCCGGATCGGCGCGTTGCTGGGGGGGTGCCGGGCGCTGCTGTTCCCAAGCTTTGCCGAGGGGTTTGGCCTGCCCTTGGCCGAAGCCCTGATGGTGGGTGTGCCCGCACTGTGCAGCGACCTGGCAGCGCTGCGGGAAGTCGGGGGTGACGTTCCGGACTACCTCGATCCGCTGGACGGGCTCGGCTGGTTGCAGGGCATCATGGACTACGCTGCCGACCCGTCGCCGCGCCGGGCGGCGCAGATCGGGCGCATGGCGCACTGGCGGCCTGCGACCTGGCCGGACCATCTGGAGCGTGCGCTTGCGTTCATCGACGCGCTTCCGCGTGAACACGAAATTTCGTAGGGCATTGAAGCTGTCGACGGTGCTCTGCCGCTTGCTTTAACACTCGGTTGTTGTAATCGTTTTGACAATGTCGAGACCTTTCATCCTATCGACGGCGCGGTCAGGGGGGTGTGGTGATGTTTACCGAGAGCTGGAAGAACGCTAAAAGCAACTTTGAGAATGCCACGTCCAAGAAGAAGCCCAGCGACAGCTTTATGGGGGTGTTCCGCAAGTCGAGTGGCCTGGAGTCCGCAACAAAGGCCATGGACGAGGCAGTCAAGAAAGGCGAATCAAAGCTGTTCTCTAAGGCGGAGAGCGAGTTCCAAACCACTTGGAACAAGTACTCTCAGATGCTTGAGAAAGCATCCAAGGACGAAAAATCGTCCACGTACAGCTCAGAGATCAAGAAGCTTGACGAGGCGCTGAAGAAAATCGCCTTGGACTTCTCGACCGAGAAGACCAAGGCGGCGGACAACGAGCGGCAAGCGGTCGTCAGAGAAACGATCAAGGCGTTGGACGGATTCATCAACGGCGCCCAGCCCGGCCTGAAGAAAGCTGCCGCAGCCAAGACCCAGGCAATCAACATGCATGGCGGCAGCAGCGACACGCTGGCCGCCATCGCCATCGCGGCATCGAAGAACGACGCCAAGGCGGTGAAAGACGGGATCGGTCGGATCGCTGCGGCCGGCAAGATCGTCGACGGGTTGATCAGTGAGTTCACCAAAGCATTGTCGCAGCTTAAGGCGAGCCGTGACAAGATCAACAAAGACTACGCCTCTTCGGGCCAGGACCTTACCAGCAGTCAGAAGGATGCTGTTTCAAAGCAGAAGGACAAGGCCATCCAAGTCAATGACCAGTTGGCGTTCCTGATCGACGAGATGAGGCACGAGAGGGAGGGCATCGCGTCCATTGCAGAACAAGCGGACGCAGCGGCCAAGGGCGGCATGGATGTAACTGCGACGGTCTTGAAAGCGATTGAGCAACTGTCCATCCGGTCCAGCAAGCTAACCGGTCCGTTGGATGCCGGGACACAGGACGCGAGCGGCAAGCTGGATGCCCAGCGGGACCGCATTGGCGGTGAGTTGGCAAATGAAACCGATCCGGAACGCAAGAGTGTGATTGCCCGGAACATAAGGATGAAGATTGACGCTATAAAGAAGGATGTGGAAGGTCAGTTCAAACAATGCCAAGAACATGCGCAGAGCATCAAACAGGCAAGCGTGAAGTTCCCGTCTGACATATTTAAGTCTGACGCGGCAAAAATCTTTCGAACCGCCATTATCGACGACCTACAGACGCTTGACAAGGCAGAAAAAGCCTTCAAGAGCGCCGCCGATAAGGCTGAACGGGTGCTTGGACAGTTGCCTGCGTAGCCGCACGGCGCCCGTGGCGCCGTCGGCATCACATCTCGCGGCGGTTTCGCGCTGAACGACTTTAGTTTGGAGGAGGGTGTTGGGCACGTAGCCGGCGTCGGGTAACGGGTGGCGGGCTGCCAATCCGTTGCCGACAGTATAAGGAAATGCCCATGTCACCGCCCCAGAGACCCGGTCTTGGCTGGCGACCAAGTATGGTTCTGCTGGCGACGCTTGCTGTCGGAGCCTGCGCAACCACGCCTCCGCCGGCAGCACCCCCTGTTGTCGCGACGGCCACGCCGCCGCCTGACCGGCTGCCGCCGCCGCCCAAAGCGCCCGTTCCGCCGCCGCCGAAGCCGGTCGACCTGCATTGGGCGTTTTCCGCCAGTGCGGACGTGTGCACGGCGACTGCCAGCGGCTCGGGGGGATCGCTGCAAATCCAAACCACCATGGCCCGCCAAATTCTCCTGACGGCGACGTTCGGCCCAGCCGCACACGCCCGCCGCCGGCCCGCCAAGTTCACCTTCAGCGGCGCCGCTGGCGACTGGAGCATGCCGGGGACGTGGCAAGGCAACGTGTTCACCAGCTCGCGTCCGCTCGACGAGCGCGGCGTGGCGAGTGTGCTTGGGCTGCTGGGCGGCGGCACCGCCGCCGTGAGCGCCGGGCCGTTGCGCGTCGGGTCTGCGCGCCTGCCGCCCTCCAGCGGAGAGGGGAGTGCCTGGGTGGTTTGCCCCAAGCAGATGATGGCGCCGTCCTGACGGTTGATGACAGTTCCTCGTCGTTAGCAACCTGTTAACCATTTTTATCGACGGTCGAGGTCGCGACCTTACGGGATCTCAAAATGCACGGTCATCCAAAGACGACCAACGGCATCCGGACCTTGCGGTTGAAGGTCCTGGGCATCGTGACGACGATCGCCTGCGGCATCATGGTGTTCGGGACCTACGCGAAATATGAGGCAGCGGCCCAGTGGCAGCACGCGGCCGAAGCGGTCAGCGCGGAAGCGGGGCAGCGCGCGGCGCGGATCCAGGAATGGCTGCTTCGGGTCGACCGGACGCTGAACTGGTTCCGGACGGAGGATGTCTCGACACCAGACCGCCTGGCGGTCACGGTCCGCATGCTGCACACCGAGAGGTTCGTGGCGCCAGCGAAGACGTTGTTCCTGGTTGCGCCGACCGGGCGGCTTGTCGCCGGGACGCTGCCGCTGCCCGACGGTTCGACCAACCTGGCGTCGCAGCGTTGGTTCAGATCCATCCAGGGCCGGCCGGCGGAGTCGGGCCTGCGGCTCACGGGTTGCACGCATGACCCGTTCGGCAACGACCGCGGCGTCGTGCTGTATCGCGCCGTGCTCGACCATGACGTGGTCGCAGGCTATGCCGGCAGCTTTCTGCCGCAGTCCGCCATTGCGGACCTGACGCGGGATAATGACCCGACGAACGGCCCCATCAAGCTGGCCCTGCATTCCTCATCCGGAGAGGTTTTCGGCTGCGGCTCCGCCGACCCGCCAGCCGCCGCGGCGTCGCACGCCGGCCTGTTCCGCGCCGGGATCACCCGGATGATCCACGCGGTGCTGCCGGCCGTAAGCCGCAGCAGCGCTGTGCGCGAAGATCGGACCATCGAACCGGGCGGCCTTCAACTGACCGCTGCGGCAGATACCCTGGACGCGATGTCCGATGACGACTGGACTGCCCTCGCTTACCGCGCCTGCTACGTCGCCATCACGCTGTTGCTGATCATGGCGTTGCTCATCAGCATGCTGAGCCGGCTTGGACAGCGGGTACGCCCGGGACTGCTCCCGGTCGGGGCCAATCCGGCGTCCGATGGCGCGGACTGGATGTGGGAGCTGGATGATCTGGGCAACCTCGTCGGGCTGGCCGGCAACGCGCCGGAGCACCTGTTGCCCCCCAGCGGCCGGCCGCTGGCTGAACTCGCCGGGCCGATTGGCAGCAGCGACATGCGGTGGGACAAGCTGACCGCGACGATCTGCGCCAAGCACGCCTTCGAGGGGCTTCAGGTGCCGTTCCAGATGCCGGGACGCAACGGTCTGCTAACGATATTCGAATTGTCCGGCCAGCCGGTTTTGGCATCCGGCGGCTTCTGGGGCACCGCGTCCCTCGTGTCCGAGGAAAGCATCACCCAGACCGCCAAGCCCGCGGAGGCAAAGCCGCAACTCTCCGTCACGTGAGTCCTGGCAGGCCTATCCGGAATGGCCGTTAAGATCGGCATAACTCCGCAATGCCAAGCTCGATGCGATCGAGGAACTAGGGTTTACATACAACTGCCGCCAGCACTCTGGTTTGTTGGCTGGTGTTGGGCAATAACGAGGGGCGCACCGCAATGGCGTTGACCCTAGAAACATCATGCTGCTATGCACAAGAAGCGTTCGGTGGGGAGTGATGATATAGTGCAACGCAGCATGGCAGCATAAAGCGAGCCAGGGTGGTGGGCCTTTCCGCAACCATGGGTTGTAAGCTGTGTCGCATCGGTTAGGATTGTACAAAAGTTTTCAGCAACGTGGTTTTCGTCTGGCAACGTGTTAACAATCTCTTTATTAAGTTCGAGCCACCATACGGCGTAGGCATCGTCACGGACAAGTAATGGCGCACGCAGTGATATGCTAACGGGTCTGCCGGATGGTGTGTCAAATACGCCGGCCGCTTGGCCAACCATCGTTTTGCGGGATGTATCAAACCATGGCTGATTTTGCTGCTGCAATGGCCGAAGACCAGGGTTCCTCGCTGATGCTGGGCCGGATGGTGAAATCGGTGTTCGACATCGTGGCGGCCTTCGTCATTCTCGTCCTGGTGTCACCGCTGCTGCTGATCCTGGCGATTCTGGTTTCGCTGGACGGCGGCGCCTTCATCTTCGGGCATCGCCGGGTGGGACGGTACGGACGCGAATTCAACTGCCTGAAGTTCAGGACCATGCTCGTGGACGGTGACGCCGTATTGACGCGCACGCTCGCGGAAAATCCGGCCGCGGCGGCGGAATGGGCGGCAAACCACAAATTGCGCAACGACCCGCGCGTCACGCGCATCGGCCGCTTCCTGCGCGTCACCAGCCTTGACGAGCTACCGCAATTGCTCAACGTGATCCGCGGCGAAATGAGCCTGGTGGGTCCGCGGCCGATCGTGCGGGCGGAAATCGCCCGGTATGGCCGTGATTTCAACTACTACATGCGGGTGAAGCCTGGCTTGACCGGGCTGTGGCAAGTGAACGGGCGCAGCGATACATCCTATCGAGAGCGCATCGATTATGACGTCGACTACGTCAGGAACTGGTCGCTGTGGCGGGACTTCGTCATCTTGCTGAAGACTGTTGAAGTCCTGCTGTTGCGCAAAGGCTCTGTGTAGCCCGTATCCTGCCGCACGCGGAATCAGCGTCGACCGACCAGGACCGCTGCGGTGAAGGTCGCCATAATCCACGAGTGGCTCGACGTCGTCGCAGGGTCGGAACGGGTCTTCGCCGAGCTCCTGGCGTGCTTTCCCCAGGCCGATCTGTTCACCCTGGTCGATTTCCTGCCGCCTGAGTCGCGCGGCTTCCTGCAAGGCCGCACGGTCCGCACCTCCTTCCTGCAACACATGCCCCTGGCGCGGCGGCATTTCCGGCTATACCTGCCGTTGATGCCCCTGGCGGTCGAGCAATTCGACCTCAGCGGCTATGACCTCATCCTGTCGAGCAGCCATGCCGTGGCGAAGGGCGTGATCAGCGGCCCGGACCAGGTCCACGTCAGCTATGTCCACTCGCCGATGCGCTATGCCTGGGACATGCAGGGGCAGTACCTGCGGCAGACCCGCATGGATCGCGGGTTGAAGACGCTCTACGTGCGCTGGGTGCTGCATAAGCTGCGGCAATGGGACGTCCGCACCGCCAACGGCGTCGACGTCTTCGTGGCGAACTCGCACTATGTCGCCCGGCGCATCCACAAAGTGTATCGCCGCGACGCCGTCGTCATCCCGCCGCCGGTCGATATCGACCGGTTCAGCCTGGGCCGGGATCACGGCAAGACCTACCTGGTTGCCTCCCGTCTGGCGCCGTACAAGCGCGTCGACCTGGTGGTAGAGGCGTTCACCAAGCTGCCGGACCGGCAATTGATCGTGGTCGGCGACGGGTCCGAGAAGGAGCGTGTGCGGGCCGCCGCCAAAGGCGCTCCCAACATCTCCTTCCTGGGGACGGTGGGGCAGGAGGAACTGGTCCGGCTGATGCAGCAGGCGCGCGCCTTCGTCTTCGCGGCGGAGGAGGATTTTGGCATCACCCTTGTGGAGGCCCAAGCCTGCGGCACCCCGGTGATCGCGTTCGGCCGGGGCGGCGCGCTGGATATCATCGACGACCGGGACGTGCCGGTGGGCTGCCTGTTTGCCGAGCAGACCGCCGACTCGATCGTCGCCGCGGTGCAGGCGTTCGAGGCCGGCGAGGCGGGGCTGTCGGCCGAAAGCTGCCGCCGCAATGCCGAGCGCTTCAGCCGCGCGATGTTCCGGACCCGCATGATGGCCGTCATCCAGGATGCCTTGGGTGCCCCCCGGCATGCCGCCTGAGCCGCTCTACTTCAACGGCCGGTTCGCTGCGCAATCGCTGACCGGCGTGCAGCGCTTCGCGACCGAGATCACCCGGGCGCTCGCCGCGCAACCCCAATGGCCCGCGCTGAATGCGGTGTTGCTGACGCCGCCGACCGCGTCGCCCATCGACATTGCCGGCTTCCGGGGGGAGGCGGTGGGCCGGCGGCAAGGCCATGGCTGGGAGCAGTTCGACCTTGCCCGGCGCGCGCGGGACGGCCTGTTGGTGAACCTCGGCAACACGGGGCCCTTGCGGCACCGCCGCCAGGTGGTGGTGATCCATGATGCGGGCGTGTTTTCCACCCCCGCATCCTACAGTCCGGCGTTCCGCCTGTGGTACCGCGTGCTTCACCGCCGGCTGGCCGGCCGCGCCAAGATCGTGACGGTGTCGGCGTTCGCCCGGGCCGACTTGGCGCGACGGCTTCGCATCGACCCCGCTGAGGTGGACATCCTGCCGGAAGGGGCGGAGCACATTCTGCGCCACCCGGCGGACCCCGGCATCCTGGCGGCGCACGGGCTCAGCGCCGGGCGCTACGTGCTCGCCGTCGGCAGCCTGGCGCCGCACAAGAACCTCGCTGCCTTGGCGCGGCTTGCTGACGCACTGGCTGGGCGTGGCATGCAGTTGGCGATCACGGGCGGGCTGGACCCGAAGGTGTTTGCCCGTGGGCGGTCGGCCCTGCCGCAACCGGCGACGTATCTCGGCCGGGTGAATGACGGCGAGTTGCGGGCGCTGTACGAAGCCGCCGCCTGCTTCGTGTTCCCCTCCCGCTACGAGGGGTTCGGCCTGCCCGCGGTCGAGGCCATGGCCTGCTTCTGTCCCGTGGCCGTCGCCAGGGCTGGTTCCCTGCCGGAGATCTGCGAGGACGCCGCGGCCTATTTCGACCCGCACGACCCGGCCGACATCGCCGACATGGTTTGCCGCGTGCTGGACACCCCGGCCCTGGCGGCGGAGCTGCGGCGGCAAGGCCGTATCCGGGTGCGGCAGTTCACCTGGGGGGAAGCGGCGCGGCGCCTGATCGCCATCATTCAGACGGCTATGACATCGCCCGCAGCGGGCTGAGCAGCGTCGTGGTCCGTGCGACCGTGGCGAGGCCGGCGGCCCAGAGCAGGATGGCTGCGCCGATGGCCGCCGCCACGCGCACGCCGGGCGGATGCCCCTCGACCGTGGCGCTTGCCGACAGCGACGCGATGACGGCCAGCGCGGCCCCGAGTGCCGGCGGCGCCATGATCGGCACGAGCCGCCGTAGCGAGAGATGTGTCTCGTGCAGGCATATCCGGATGGAGACGACGGCGCTCACCAGCCCGATCAGGATTTGCGAGATGCCGCCGCCCACCGCGCCGAACCGCGCGAAGACGAGGAAGGCGGCGACCGACAGCACCGCCAGCACGGCGCGGATTTGGAACACCTGGGTCGCCCGGTTGCGGATGCCGAGCAGGGGTTCGAAAAACTGCTCGAACACCAGCAGGGTGCGGGCGACCGCGATCAGCACGATGACGGGCGCTGCGGCGGCCCAGGCCGGCCCGGCCAGCAGGTCGATCAGCCCGTGGCTGAGCGTCGCGATGCCACACAACGCCGGCCAGACGATGAGCGACAGGATCTGCAGCAGCCCCAGCCAGATGCGGGCGCGCGCCGCCGTGTCCTCGCCGTGTGCGGCCATCGACACCCAGGCCTGCTTGACCACGGGACCGAAGAACATGTCGCTGACGCCGATCACGATGCGGTTGGCGAAGCGGTAGGAGGCGGTCTGCGCCGGGCCGGCAAAGAAGCCGAGCAGCAAATCCGGCGCGTAGGCCGCGACGAGGCTGACGATGCGGCTGGCGTTGATCCGGTGGGCGAACGCCAGGACCTCGCGCGCGACCGCCCGGTCGTAGTGCAGCCTGGGGAGCCGCCGGGTCATCGTGGTGTTGAGCAGGGCGCCGAAGCTGAGTTGCACGTAGCGGTAGACGACGAAGGACCACACGCCGAGCCCGCCGCGGAAGCACAGCACGCCCACGACGCAGGCCATCGTCTCCGACCCGATGGTGAGCAGGTAGTAGACGCTCAGTTGGGAGCGTCGCAGCAGCACCGCCTCCGACCAGCTCACGAAGGACGCCACCATCATGGACGGCGCCAGCAGCAGCATGAGGCCGAGCACTTCACCGAGATGGGTCGCCGCGCTCAGCAGCGGGGCCATGACCACGATCAAGCCGCAGCCGGCGAGGCCGACCATGAGGTTGATCCAAAACGGCGTGTCGATATCCGCGTCGGCGCCGCGGCCCTTGACCACGAAATCATACACGCCGCCCCACAGCACCGCCTGCGCGATGACCACGAACACGCTGGCGATGGCGTAGGTGCCGAACTGGTCCGGTCCCAGCGCCCGCGCCGCCACGATGGAGACGATGAGGGCCGTGACCTGCGTCGACGCCCGCGCGAACACGCCCAGCCCGAAGGCGCCCAGCGCGGCTTTCACTGCCGTCTCCTCCCTCTCCCTTTGGGTGAGGGTCGGGGTGAGGGTCCGACGCGGAGGACCGTGCATCTGGCCCTCACCCAACCCTCTCCCAGAGGGCGAGGGCTTTTGGACGACGGCGGGAACGATCGCACCTTAAACGCCGGCCTGGTCCTTGCACCACCGGGCGACCTGTTCATGGGTGGCGAACCAGCAATTGCCCTTGTCCTTCGCGCGCTGGATGACCTGCTCCGCGACGGTGATGCGGCTGCGATGGCCGGTGATGTGCGGGTGCATGGTCAGCAGGAACAATCCGCCCTCGTCCCACGCACTCTCCAGCTCCGCAATGAAGATTTCGGCAACGGCGGAGGGCGGCGTGTACGGGCGCAGGGCGGAGAAGCGCTGGAAGTTCCAATACACCGCGTCGTCGCGGATCCATTCCGGCGGCAGTTCCACCACGCCGGTCGGCACGCCGTCATCCTCCAGCTCGTAGGCGTCGTCGTCCGCCATCAGGCTGCTGTCGTATAGCAGCCCCAGGTCGCGGATGATGCCCATGGTGTTCACGCTGAAATCCCAGGACGCCGTGCGTATCCCGACCGGGCGGCGCCCGGCCAGCGTCTCCAGCACGTCGGCGGCGCGGAAGGTCAGGTCGCGCTCGACGCCCTGGGGCAGGGCGGTGTTGGCCTCGTGGATCCAGGAGTGGATGCCGATCTCGTGCCCTTCGGCGGCCACGGCGCGCACCTCGTCCGGGTAGAGCAGCGCCGACACCGCCGGGTAGAAGAAGGAGGCGGGGACGCCGTGCCGCGCCAGCATCGCGCGGATGCGCGGCATGCCCCGGCGATGCCCGTACTGGCCCTGGCTGATGCGCATCGGGCTTTCATCGCCGTCGCGCAGCGGGATGGTGTCGTGGTCGGCATCGAAGGACAGCGCCACGGCGCAGCGCGCGCCGCCGGGCCACGTGGCGGGGTGCAGGCTGCGGCCGCCGCGGGCACGGCCGGTGATGCGGCGCCAGGTCGGCTCCGGCCACTCCCAGGGTTCGCCATCGGGGTGCTTGGTCACTCTGCCGGTCTCCTGTCCCGCCCACGCGGCCGCAGGTTAGGGTGGTTCCCGCCGGATCGGAAGCGGCCTATCCTGACTGCCATGCACGCTCCGTTCGTCTGCGAGAAGCAGCCCGCCACCGGGTCCCGCGGCATGGTGGTGACCAACCACCCGCTCGGCTCCGCCGCGGGGATGGAGGTGCTGGCCCAAGGCGGCAACGCGGTGGATGCGGCCGTCGCCTGCCTGTTCGCGCTCACGGTGGTGGAGCCGATGATGGTGGGCGTGCTGGGTGGCGGGCTGGCGCATATCCGCCTGCCGAATGGCCGCCACACCATCCTGGACGGCATGAGCACGGCGCCCGCCGCCGCCACGCCGGACATGTTCGCGGAGGATCGGCACGCCAGCCTGGTCGGGCCGCGGGCGGTGGCGGTGCCGAGTGCGCTGCTCGCCTGGTGCACGGCGCTGGAGCGGTATGGCACGATGCCGCTGGCGGACGTGGTGGCGCCCGCCGTGCGGCTGGCGGAACGGGGTTTCGACGCCACGACCTATCTGACCGACTGCATCCAGGACGGCGCGCTGGATTTGCAGCACGATCCGGGTTTGGCGCCGCTGCTGCTGCCCGGCGGCGCGCCGCTGGCGACCGGTGCGCGGCTGCGGCGGCCGGATTATGCCGCGACCCTTCGGTTGATCGCGGCAGAGGGGGCCACGGCGCTGTATGACGGCCCGCTCGGGGCTGCGCTGACCCGGCACATGCGCGAGGCAGGCGGGCTGATCACCCAGGCGGACCTCGATGGCGTCCGCGTGATCGAGCGGGAGCCGATCCATGGCGCCTATCGCGGCTGGCAGGTTGCCGGGGCGCCGCCGCCATCCTCCGCCGGGGTCCACATCACGCAGATGCTGAACATCCTGGAGGGGTATGACCTCGCTGCGATGGGGTTCGGCTCGCCGGACGCGACGCATTTGCTGGCGGAGGTGCTAAAGATCGCGTTTGCCGACCGTGCCGTGGCCACCGCCGACCCGGCCTTCGTGGACGTGCCGGTGCAGCACCTCACCTCGAAGGCCTATGCGGCGGAGCGCCGGGCGGCGATCGATTTGCACCGGGCGCAGGCGTGGGGACCGGGCGTGCCGGCGGGGGAGAGCGCCAACACCACCCATGTCACGGTGGCGGATGCGGGCGGCATGGTGGTGGCTGCGACGCAGACGATCAACGGGCTGTGGGGCGCCCGCTTCGCGGTGCCGGGCACGGGTATGATCGCCAACAACTACATGTCCAATTTCGACCCGACGCCCGGCCGCGCGCTGTCGGTGCAACCCGGCAAGCGGGTGTTCACCTCGATGGCGCCGACGATGGTCCTGCGTGATGGGCGGGTGGCGTTCGCCCTCGGGCTACCGGGCGGGCTGCGCATCTTCGGGTCGGCCATGCAGGCGCTGGTCAACCTGCTGGACCATGGCATGCCGCCGCAACAGGCGGTGGAAGCGCCGCGCGTTTGGACGCA
Source organism: Acetobacteraceae bacterium (assembly GCA_965199095.1). GTDB lineage: Bacteria > Pseudomonadota > Alphaproteobacteria > Acetobacterales > Acetobacteraceae > LMUY01. The sequence goes on along the minus strand of CBDAQM010000009.1, from coordinate 113,451 downwards.
GGGCGGCGCTTTGGAGATCGAGCCGGCGATCCCCGCCAGCCTGGCAGCCGATCTGTCGGCCCGGGGGCATGACGTGCAGCGCGTCCATCGGATTGCGGGCGGCATGAACGCCATCGCCTTTGCCGAGGATGGCATGATGACGGGGGCGGCCTGCTGGCGCGCGGACGGTACTCCCATCGGCCTTGCCGGCGGATTGGCGCGGGCCGGGGTGCGGTTTTCGGCCTGACAGAGCTACTTGGCCTGCCCTTGCCCCGACGTCAGGCAACCGATAAATTGTAACAATGGTCGCCAACGATCACGCGTCTGTGACGGCGAGGCTGTTTGAATGCCGTAATCCCGCCGTCGTTTCGCGGCTTAACACCCTTCAGCTAAGTCCCATGTCCCGCACGAACCCTTGCGGCGGCGAACTCCTCGTCCGCCGATGAACAAAGAAGAGAAGTCCACATGCCAGATTCCGGCCTTGACGCGGCGAGTGCGCGGCGGTTGGGCGTGCTCGTCGTCGGCCTCGGCGGCGCGGTCGCCAGCACCGCTGTCGCCGGCATCGAAATGCTTCGGGCGGGGTCCAATGATCTTGCGGGACTACCACTGGCCAGCGTCGGCACGCAGGGGCTGACGCCCTACCGGAACATCCAGTTCGCCGGGTGGGATTTGCGTGGTGACGACCTCGCCAGTGCCGTGCGCGAACACCGTGTACTGGACCGCGAGCAGACCGAGACGGTGGAGGACGCGCTGTCCACCATGAAGCCTTGGCCGGCGGTTGGCAGCCGTGATTTCTGCAAGAACGTCGACGGCGCCAATAAGATGAGTGGCGGCCACCGGGACGCGGTGGAGCAGATCCGGTCCGACATCCGCGGCTATCGCGAGTCGTCCGGGCTGCGCAACGTCGTCATGGTCAACCTCGCTTCGGTGGAGCGTTGGCCAGACCTGAAGCTGGAAGTGCTGCAATCCACGGCGGCGTTCGAGCGTGGCTTGGACAGCAACGACCCGGCGATCAGCCCGGCGATGCTGTATGCCTATGCCGCGATCGTTGAGGGTGTTCCCTACGGCAACTTCACCCCAAGCCTGGCCGCCGACATCCCCGCGCTGACGCGGCTGGCGGACGAGCGTCAGGTGCCCGTCGCGGGCAAAGATGGCAAGACCGGCCAGACCTTCATCAAGACGGTGCTGGCGCCGGCCTTCCGCTCCCGCTCGCTATATGTCGAGGGATGGTTTTCCACCAACATCCTCGGCAACCGGGACGGTTTGGCGCTGGACAACCCGGATAGCCTGCGGTCGAAGTTGAATACCAAGGGTTCCGTGCTGGAGGACATCCTGGGCTACCCGGTGGAAGACCATCTGGTGAACATCCAATACTACAAGCCGCGCGGCGACAATAAAGAGGCATGGGACAACATCGACCTGGTCGGGTTCATGGGCCAAAAGATGCAGATGAAGGTGAACTTTCTTTGCCGCGACAGCATTCTGGCCGCGCCGTTGGTGATCGAGATCGCCCGGGTGCTGGATTTGGCGAAGCAGCGTGGTAAGGGCGGCATCCAAGAGCAGCTCGGCATCTTCTTCAAGGCGCCGATGACCCCGCCCGGCCGGCGGGAGGAGCATTCTTTCCCGGTGCAGGAGCGCAACCTGCTCGATTGGCTGAACGCCGCCTAATGGACGGCGGCGGCAGACTGGCGGGGGTGGGCGCGCTCACTCCGCTCGCGGCCGAGCTTGGGGACCTGAAGCGGGTTCGGGACGCGTCGTCCTCCGACAGCCTGGCGGTCCGAGCGTTCCGGGCGGCGTGGGGAATGCTAGCGGCTGGCGAGGATGCGCGGCAGGTCGCGTTGTCCACGAGCGCCGACGCCCTGGCGGCCACCCGCCTGGGTGGGATTAATCGGGAGGTGCTGGCCGCGGCCGGCGTGTCTGATCCTGCCGCGATCCTCTGCCGGAGCTTCGACGAGGTTGCGGCGCCGGTCGCGCGGGGCTTGTGGGCGGATCTGCGGTCCCATCTCGGCCACGCCCGGGCGGCTGGTCCCGCCCCGGCGTTCGCGGAAGCGCTGATCCGCCAGCCGCGGGCGGGCGCCACCTGCCCGGGCAAGCCGCGCCTGGTGTTGGAGCCGCCGGAGAACCACGGTGACCACTGCCTCGTGGTCGCGGTGTTGGGAACCGTGCTGGCGGGCCATTATGGCGGTGACCCGGCGCTCGCGTTCGTCGCCGGCATGGCCCATCACCTTCATAACGCCTTCCTTCCGGATAGCGGGTTCGCTGGGGAAATCCTGCTGGGGGATGAGCTGGGACCGCTGATGCAGCGGCTGTTCGAGCGTGAGTTGGCGACGCTGGCCCCGTCTGTCGCGGCCATGGTCCAGACAGCACTGGCGACCATCGGCGACGTCGACACGCCGGAAGGGCGCGCCTTCAACGCCGCCGACGTGATCGATCGGGTGCTGCAGATGCGGCAATACGATCGTGTGGCGTCCTTCACCACGTCGCAGGCGCTGGACGATTTGGAGCTGGTACATGCCGGCCCGCTGCAGGCCTTCCATCGCACCGTCTTGGCGGAGGCCGGGCTGCCGTGATGCTGCGCAGCCCGGTGACGGGCCGTGAGCTCCGCCGGGTGGGCGATGCGCTGGCGGCAGAGGGTGAGCGCTGGCCGGTCGTGGACGACATCGCCTTCCTGCGCGCCGACCGGCGATCCCTGGCCGATGCGGCGCTGGCCTGCATCGACGCCGGCAACCACGATGGCGCCCTGCTGCTGTTGCTCGCCGACCAGGACGGTTGGGCGCGGACGCCGCCGCCCTCCGAGGCTGCCCGTCTCGACCTGATCGCCCGGCGGGATACGCTGAGCTTCCGCGCGGCAATGGACTTGCTGGCGTTCGGCCCGGTCGGCACGTATTTCGCGCATCGCTGGTCGGACCCGACCTTCCTGTCCGGGCTGGCGCTGGCGCAATCCTACTGGGGTGCGCCGCGCACGGTGCTGGAGCTCGCGTGCGGCGCCGGGCACTTCCTGCGCGCCTTCACCGGGAAGGCGGCGGAAGTCGTCGGCGGCGATTTGGTGTTCGCCAAGCTGTGGCTGGCGCGGCACTGGATCGCGCCGGATGCGGCGCTGGTGTGCTTCGACGCGGCTGCGCCCTGGCCGTTTGCCGACCGCGCGGCGGATCTGCTGTTCTGCCACGACGCATTCTATTTCCTGCCGGACAAGCGGGAGGTCGCCGCCGAGATGCTCCGCGTCGCGACCCGCGTTCTGGTGGGGCACATGCACAACGCGCTGGTGGACAATTTGTCCGCCGGGGAGCCGCTGGAGCCGGCGACCTACGCCGCCATGTTCCCGGCCCCGGATGTGTTCGACGACCGGGAGCTGACGGCGGCCTTGGTCGAGGCGCGGACGCCGCGGAAGGCGACCCTGCCGGCGTTGGCGGATGCCCCGGCGATCGCCATGGCGGTCGGGACGGGGGCGCCGGGACCTGCCATTGGTCCGCTGACGACGCCGCCACCGGGTGTGACGCTGCGGCGGAACCCGCTGTACGAGGGCGGAGAAATCCGCTGGCCATCCGAGAGGTATGCGGCCGAATACGGGCCGCTCGCGACCTACCCGCCCCACATCGACGCCCCGCAGGCGGTCATAGCCGGCGAGACGCCCGAGATCGACGCATTGGCGCGGCGACGCGTCTTCGTCGACCTGCCGGAGCGCTGGTGATGCCCCCCGCCGGACCACGACTCCCTCTCCCGCTGGGAGAGGGGCGGGGTGAGGGTCAGTGCTCCCGGGCGTTCTCGTGCGTCCCCACCCTCACTCAACCCTCTCCCAGAGGGAGAGGGCCTTTATCCTTTTTCAGGCGGGGCGGCCGTCGCGAATGACAATCCGCTGGGGCATCGGCGGGTGTGGGTGGGTGGCGCGGGATTACGTCGCGCCCGCCATCGCGGCGTCGGCGAACGGCGCGCTGGCTGCACTGTACGATGTGTCCAGCGCCGCTCTCAGCCAGGTGGGCGAGTGTTATCCGCAGGCGACGGCCTGCCCGGACTTGGCGGCCTTCTTCGCGGCCATCGACGCCGTCTACGTCGCGTCGCCGAACCACGCGCACCGCTCCCTGGTCGAGGCGGCGGCGGCGGCCAATGTGCCGGTGCTGTGCGAGAAGCCGATGGCCACCACCCTGGCCGATGCCCGCGCCATGGTGGCGGCCTGCGAACGCGCCGGGGTGCCGTATGCGACCGCGTTCGACCAGCGCTTCCACCCGGCGCACCAGCACATGGCAAGCCTGGTGCAAGGCGGGGCGCTGGGTACGGTCACCGCGGTGCGGATCGCCTATTGCTGCTGGGTAGGCGCCGATTTCCAGGGCGACAACTGGCGGATCGACCCGGCGCGGGCCGGCGGCGGCGCGCTGATCGACCTGGCGCCGCATGGCCTCGACCTTGCCTCGGTGCTGCTGGACGACCGCGTGGTCGATGTCGCCGCCATGGGGCAGTCCCAGGTGCACGACTATGCGGTGGAGGACGGCGCGTTGCTGATCGGCCGCACAGCGCGGGGCGTGCTGGTGCAGCTTCACGTGGCGTATAACTGCCCGGAAAGCTTCCCGCGCCGGCGCTTGGAGGTGATCGGGACGGCGGCGCAACTGGTCGCGACGGACACGATGGGGCAGACGCCGGGCGGAACGCTGGATCGCATCGACGCCACCACGGGCGTCTCGGCGCGGCTGGCGGTGCCAGGCGCCGAGCGCTCGCCGTTCCTCAACCAAATCGAGGCATTTGCCGCCGCCTTGCTGGACAAACGGCCCTTCCCCTTCACGCCGGCCCACGACCTGCACATCATGGAGCTGGTGCTGCGTGCCCAGCGCCAGGCCAGGCCGGAACTGACCCATGCCGCTTAGCCCCTTCGCCTGCACCAATTGCGGACATTGGCAGAAATACTTCGCCGTCCCGCCGCACTGCCCGATCTGCTCCGACGTGCGCAACGACCTGCCCGCCGATGGGTGGGAGTTCGTCACCCCGGAACAGGTCGCGCCACGCCTGCAATACCATTGGCGCGAGGCGATCCCCGGCATTTGGGAGTTCTGGTCGACGCCGCGCTTCGGGCTGGACAGCCATGGCTGGCTGCTGCTGTACCCGGAGGGCAACGTGGCGTTCGAGGCGGCGCCCTATTACAGCCCCGCGCAGTTGGCGAAGATCGAGGAACTCGGCGGCATCCGCATCCTCGCCGCCTCGCACCCCCATGGCTACGGCGCGCTGTACCAGTTGCAGGAGCATTTCCAGCCCGAGTTGCTGATCCAGAAAGAGGACCTGGAGTGGACCAAGGCGATGCGGGTGACGCTGCCCTATGACGAAATGTTCGAAATCCGGCCGGGATTGACCCTGTATCACACGGGCGGGCATTACGATGGCCATGCCATCCTGTATGACCGGGACCGCAAGGCGGTGTTCGCCGGCGATTCCTTGAAGGTCGACTTCGACCCCGATGGCAGCGCCCAGCGCATCTCCTGCCACAAGGCGTACCACAAGCAGATCCCGCTCTCCCGCGACGAGGCGCGGCGGTATCGCGCGGTGTATGAGCAGTTGGACTTCACCTCCGTCTTCACCCCGTTCGAATACGCCACGGACACCAGCACGAAGGCGGCGCTGGCGCTGTTCGACGAGGTGATCGCCGGGCCGCCCTTCACCACGCCGATCCCGATCCAACGATGAGCCAGCATTTCCTGCCGCAGGACATTCCGGACGCCGCGGCCGCCTATATCGAGTCCATGCCGCCGGGTCGGGTGGAGCTGTTTAGCCTGGCGCCGCTGGACCAAACGGGCGTGGCCTGCTGGAACGCGATCTTCCTCAACGAGGACGGCACCCGGTTCCACGGCGTGACCCCGCACGGCATCGGCTACGGCACGACGGACGCCGAGGCGATCATCGGCACGACCGGCGAGTTGGCGGAGGCAGTGCATTCCGCCGGCGCCATCGCGCGGTTCCGTCGCCGAGTCGGCAGCTATGCGGCGCTGGCCGCGGAACTCGGCGCACGGGGGATCGCCGACCCGCTCGCCTTGTGCCTTCCAGCCGGCAGCCCGGTCGACCATGACACCGTCATGGAATGGGTGCCGGCGCAGCGCTGGCCCGGTGGCGAGGCCGTGTTGGTGCCGACGGAGATCGCGGCCTGCTCGGTGGGGGATTTCACGCCGGGCTACCAGCCCTTCACCACGCCGATCACCAACGGGCTGGGCGCCGGGCCGACGCTGGATTTCGCCATCGGGCATGGCATCTGCGAACTGTTGCAGCGCGACGGCAACGGCACCGGGTTCCGCGCCATGGACCGCGGCATCGTGCTCGACCTCGGTGATGGCCCGGCCGATCCGCGGACGCGCGCCTTGCTGGAGCGGCTCGCCGCGATGGGGATCGAGGTGCTGCCGAAATTCGCCTCCGACGAGTTCGGCGTCGCCGGTGTGTACTGCGTGGGCGGGGAGCGCGACGCATCGGCGCCGTTCCCGATCATGCTGACGGCGGCGGGGGAGGCGGCGTCGTTGGATCGCGAGCAGGCGCTGCGCAAGGCGCTGTTCGAGTTCGCGGCGGCGCGGGTGCGCAAGATGTTCAGCCACGCGCCGCTCGCCGCCATCGCGCATATCGCGCCGCCGGGCTATTTGGAGCGCTTCCGCGCCTACCACTCGCTGGCCGGCGAGGAGAGCCGGGCGTTGCGGGAGATGATGGCCTGGTGCCGCGCCGATGCTGCGACGCTGCGGGGCTATTTGGCGGACACGGTGCTGTCGCGCCAGGCGACCCACCGGTTCGATGCGCTGCCGCGCTGGGATGGCCCGCTATCCGGCACGCCGGTCGTGGCCGAGCTGGCGCGCCGGTTCGCCGAGGCCGGTATGGAAATCCTGTTCGTCGATTTCTCGCCGCCCGGCGCTCGCGACGTCCATGTGGTGAAGGCCATCGTGCCGGGACTGGAGGTGGAGACGATGAGCTATCACCGGATCGGGGAACGCGGCGTGCGCAAGCTGATGCAGCGCGGCTCCCCCCTGGTCGGCCTGGGAGCGCCACCGCCCGGCGCCGCCCCCGTCCGCCTGCCTGCCGGCGCGGCCGAGCGGCTGGGTGGCCCAGCCTGGCTGGACGTGGCGGCGGTGGACCGGATCGTCGGCCGGCTCTATCCGCTGTATCGCGAGCCGGAGGTGCACAGCGCCCCCATCGCCCTGGAGAAGCGAGCATGACCCTGCGCTTCGCCTTCAACACCAACGGCGCGGCCCACCATCGGCTGGACGACGCGCTGACGCTGATCGCGGAGGCCGGGTATGACGGCGTGGCGCTGACGCTCGATATCCATCACCTGGACCCCTACGACCCGGATTTCCTGCTCAACACCCGCCACGTCGCCGCGCGGCTGCGGGCGCTAAACCTGGGATGCGTGGTGGAGACGGGCGCGCGCTTCCTGCTCGACCCCCGCCACAAGCACGAACCCACGCTGCTGAGCGCCGATCCGGACGGGAGGGCGCGCCGGGTTGATTTCCTCACCCGCGCGCTGACGGTGGTGGCCGAAACCGGCGGGGAGGCGATGAGCTTCTGGGCAGGCGTGCCGAAGCCCGGCGTCACCCGCGAGCAGGCGCGGGATTGGCTGCTGGATGGCGTGGGCGAGATCGTGCGCCGGGCGGAGGCCATGGATGTGGTCGCCGCGTTGGAGCCGGAGCCCGGCATGCTGGTGGAGACAGTGGATGACTGGCAGGCGCTCGGCGTCCCCGGGCTGGCGCTGGCGCTGGACACCGGCCACTGCCTGGTGACGGGCGAGCGGGATCCCGCCGCGGCGGTGACGGAGTTCGCGGCCTCGCTCGGCACTGTGACGATCGAGGACATGAAGCGCGGCAGCCACATCCACCTGCCGTTCGGCGAGGGCGACATGGACGTGCCTGCCGTCCTGCGCGCCCTCGACTCGATCGGGTTCGGCAAGCTGGTCTGCGTCGAACTCTCCCGCGAGAGCCACCGGGCCGACACCATGATCCCCGCTGCCCTCGCCGCCCTCCGCAACGCCCACCCGTAAGGAACGCCCTTGCGCATCTGTTTCGTCTCGCGCCGGTTCTTCCCCGCGATCTCGGGCATGAGCGTCTACGCGCTCAACCTCCTGCGCGAGCTTGTGGCGGCGGGGCACGACGTGACCATGGTCAGCCAGTACCGCGGCGACCCGCTCGGCATCCGCGTCTATGGCGGAGGGCCGCCGCCGCCGGTGCCGGGCGTGCGAGTCATCGGGCTGGAGCAGGTGGGCGAGCAGGACGGCGGCGATTTCGAGACCGACGTCGCCAATATGAAGGCCGCGATTCTGGCCGAGCACGCGCGGCAGCCCTTCGACATCCTGCACGCGCAATACGGCTATCCCTGCGGCTGGGCGGTGCTGGAAGCGTCGCGCGAAACCGGGGTGCCGAGCGTGGTGTCCATCCAGGGGGGCGACGGCCACTGGGTCGGGTCGTGCTGCGAGACCCACCGGCTCGCCATGGTCCGCGTGCTGGACCATGCCGGCGCGGTGCTGATCGGCTGCCAATCCTTCGCGGAGGAGGTGACGCACCGGCTCGGCACCGATCCGGCGCGCTTCACCATCGTGCCCGGCGCCGTGGACGTGTCCCGCTTCACGCCGGGGGAGCGGCCGGCGGGCGGCCCCCCCGTGCTGCTGTACCACGGCCGCGTGGATGCACGGAAGGGCGTGCTGGACATGCTGGACGCGCTGGCCCCGCTTGCGGCGGAGGGCATCGCGTTCGACCTGGTCATTTCCGGCATCGGGCCGAGCTTCGACGAGACGGCGGCGCGGATCACCGCGCTGGGCCTGGGTCGGCATGCCCGGATGACCGGCTACGTGGATTATGGCGATGTCCCGGCGGTCTACCGCCAGGCCGACATCTTCGTCTCGCCCACCTATGCCGAAGGGTTCTCCAACACGATCCTGGAAGCCATGGCGAGCGGGCTTGCCGTCTTGTCCTGCCGATCGGTCGGCGTCGTGGACTGCATCCGCGACGGGGAAAACGGGCTGCTGACCGATCCCGGCGACATCCCGGCCCTGACCAAGGCGCTCCGCTGGATGCTGACCAACCCGTCCGGCTGCGCCCGCCTGGCGGCCGCGGGGCTGGAGGAGTGCCGCCGGGTGTATTCATGGCAGGCGGTGGGACGGCAGATCATGCAGGTCTATGCCAGCCAGCTTGGCAGCGGGCCCGATCTGAGTTGGCCGGTGGAACTCCCCCGCACGCCATGTCGTTTTAGAGACGAACCACACTTGTTATAGTTCATGGCAACTGCGTTGTTTGTCTCGCCGCATCTCGACGACGCGGTGTTTTCCGCAGGCGGCCTCGCCGGGCTGCTTGCCGACCGGGGCTGGACGACGATCCTGGTGACAGCCTTCACCCGGTCGGTCGTACCGGCACACGGCTTCGCCTTGGCCTGCCAGTTGGACAAAGGGTTGCCGCCAGAGGCCGACTACATGGCGCTGCGGCGGCAGGAGGATCGCCAGGCCGCCGATATCCTCGGCTTCAGCGCGGTCCACTGGCTCGACCTGCTGGAGGCGCCGCATCGCGGCTATGAGTCGGCGCCGGCTTTGTTCGGCGCGCTCGACCCGCAGGATGCCGTCCGCATCCCGCTTGCCGCCCGTCTGCTGGAGCTGGCGGCGGAGTTCCAGCCGGACCTTGTCCTGGCGCCGCAGGGCCTTGGAAACCACGTGGATCATCAGCAGGTTGTCGCCCTCACGCTGGCCTGCTTCCGGCGTGACCGGATCGCGTTCTATCGCGACACGCCGTACGCCATCCGGGATCCAGCGGCCCGGCCGCTCGCTTCCGTGCCGGCGACGGAACCGGAGATCGTCCGGATCGAGTCGGCGCTTGACCGCAAGGTCTCCGCCGCGCAGGCCTACACCACCCAGATCGGCTTTCAATTCGGTGGCGCAGCGCCGCTGTCGCGCGCCCTGCACAGCTTCGCAATTCACGAGGGACGAGGTGTTCCGGCAGAGCGGTTTGTCGGGCGACCCATCGCGCCGTTGATCCAGCACGCCATCTGACGGCTTCACGTTTCATTTTTCAGCCGTGGATGCTATCGGCGGATCACACCACCGTCCTTTCGCGGCCATGCGCCCGACACATTCAAAGGCGATAACCCTGCCACTTCCGCGATTCCGGCACCCGATCTTCGTGACAGGCTGAAATGACCGCAGCTTACACCCGTGACAGACTGACCGAGCTGGTTGTTCCGGCCTCGCTTGGCGAGGGGACACGGTTTCCGACGCGTCGCAGCCTCGCCAGGCGGCTGTCCTTCGGTGTTCCGGCCGTCTGCCTTCCGACGATCGGCACCTGGCTTGCGGCGGGATTGACGGCGCAGTCGCCGTCGGTGCTGCGGGACATCCTGCTCGTGCTGCTGTTCGGCAATCTGCTCTACCTCACGCTGACCGGCTGGCCCGGTGTGCTCGGCGCATGCATCCGTCTGCTGGGACAGTCGCAGCCATTGGTGGGGACGCCGAACGGCAGCAGCCGCACCGCCGTGCTGTTCCCGATTTATAACGAGGATCCGCAGGTCGTGTTCACCGCCGTGGAGGTGATGGCGCGGGCGCTGGTCAAGCAGGACGTGGCGCGGACAGACATCTTCGTGTTGAGCGATACGCAGGATCCGGCCGTGGCCGCGCGGGAGGAGGCCGCCTTCGCGGCGGTTCAGCGGGTGTTCGGCAACCGGGTCCGCTATCGCCGCCGGGCGAAGAACCTTCGGCGCAAGGTCGGCAACATCGCGGATTTCTGCCGGGCTTGGCACGACGCCTATGAGTACATGGTGGTGCTGGACGCCGACAGCCTGATGGGCGCCGGCACGATCACCACGATGGTCGGCCTGATGGACGCCAACCCCCGGACGGGACTGATCCAGACCGTCCCCTACGCGGTCGGGCGGGAGACGCTGTTCGCGCGCGTCCAGCAGTTTTCTGCCCGGCTCTACACCCCCTTGCTGGTAGAAGGGTTGGCGTTTTGGCAGCAGGATGACAGCAACTACTGGGGCCACAACGCCATCATCCGGATTGCGCCGTTCATGCAGCACTGTGACCTGCCGGTGCTGCCCGGCCGCGAGCCGTTCGGCGGCGAAATCCTCTGTCATGACGTGGTGGAGGCGGCGCTGATGCGCCGTGGCGGCTGGCAGGTCTGGATGCTGCCGTCGCTGGGCGAGAGTTACGAGGCGCTCCCCGCCAACCTGGTCGATTTCGCCCAGCGGGAGCGGCGCTGGTGCCAGGGCAATCTGCAGCATCTCGGCGTGCTGGGCATGCGCGGGTTGCGGCTGGTCGGGCGCTATCATCTTGCCCTGGGTGTGTTGAACTACCTGTCTGGTCCGCTGCTGGTGGGATTCGCCGGGCTGGCCGTGTTGGACGGGCTGGTCGGCGGTCGATTTGTCGAGCTGTTGCTGGGAACGCCGGGTGTGCAGCGGGACGGTTTCGTCCTGCTGACATTCCTGCTGCTGTATGCGGCCAAGCTGTGCAGCCTTGTCACGGCCCTGGCGGATGACGCAACCGCGGCGAAGTTCGGCGGCCGACCGCGCCTAATTGTCAGCGCCGTGCTGGAACAGGCCTCGGCGATGGTGACTGCACCCGTCCTACTGGTTTTCTACACCCGCTTCATCCTCATGATGATCTTGGGCCGATCAGTAAAATGGGACGCGCAGCCGCGCGATGACCGCGGCGTCGGCTGGGGGGAGGCATTCGACCGACTGCGGCTGCCGAGCGTCGTCGGGCTTGCCTGGCTCTTTGCGGCGGGCGTGGTCGGGGGTGTGGTGGTGGACTGGTCGGCGTCGTTGATTCCCGGGCTACTCGTTGCGACGCCGTTCGCCGTGTGGACCAGCTATCGCTCACTCGGGGCGCTTACGCGCCGCCTTGGATTGTTTTCGACTGAGGACGAGACCCAGCCTTCGCAGATCCTCCGGGCTTTCAACCGCTCCACAGGAGGCAAAGCTGTCGACCTGGCGGTCAACCCTGCAGACCAGCACGGTTTCCCATACTTGCATCCAGTCAGTGAGGCAGAGTCGGGTTAAGGCAGCGTCGGCAAATTAGTGCTTCGGCACGCCGACAAAGCTGCCGGTCAAAACAAAGGCTTAGGGCTTGTTCGACGCCGCAGTCGATTCGATTAATGTCGAACAAGCCCTAAGTCGCCAAACAGCGGATGGGCCGCCTGTCCGGCGGCCCATCGCGGTCTCAAAGGGCTTTGTTGACGGTGTCAGCGACCTTGTTCGCGCCGTCCTTGACCGCCGCCTTCGCATCGCCGCTCGCCTTCTGCGCATCACCCTTCGCTTCCTGGGCAAGACCTTCGGTCTGCATCTTTTCGTTGCCGACCGCCTTGCCGATCCCTTGCTTCACGTTGCCAACCGCCTCGTTGGCCGTACCGGAAGCCTTGTCAGACGTGCTGCTGGTTGCCATCGCGCTTCTCCTTGTTTGCCGTGTGGGCTCATCTTTAACCGCCGAAAAGAGGCCGGGTTTCTTTCGATAGGCGAGCAAGACGCCATCTGGGCAAAACGGACGATCCCGGCAGCGTTCAACCGCCTGATCTATAACGGCGGCCCGTCGCAACTCTGCCCCCGCATCATCCGTCTGAGATGCGTGAGCAGGGGGCGCGGATGGATCATTACGACATCATGGTAATCGGCAGTGGGCCAGGGGGGGCATCCCTGGCGCAGCGGCTGGCGCCCACGGGCAAGCGGATCCTGCTGCTGGAACGCGGCGACTACTTGCCGCGAAGCCGGGCCAACTGGGACAGCAAGACCGTCTTCGTCGATGGCGCCTATCAAACCCAGGAGGTGTGGTATGGACCGCAGGGCCAGACCTTCCACCCTGGCCTGCACTATTACGTGGGCGGCAATTCCAAGGTGTATGGCGCTGCCCTGTTCCGCATGCGCGACCGTGATTTTACCGAGATCAAGCACAAGGACGGGATCTCCCCCGCATGGCCGCTGCCATACGACGCGTTCGAGCCGTTCTATACCGAGGCGGAGGCGCTGTTCCACGTCCACGGCCAGCGGGGCGAGGATCCAGGCGAACCGCCGGCCAGCGGCCCCTATCCGTACCCGGCGGTGACGCATGAGCCGCGCGTGCAGCAGCTTTCGGACAAGCTGGCCGGGCTGGGGCTGCACCCGTTCCACCTGCCGCTCGGCATTCTGCTGGACGAGAAGGATGGCCGGGCGACGCCGACCAGCACCTGCATCCGCTGCAACGCGTTCGACGGATTTCCCTGCCTGCTGAACGGCAAGGCGGATGCGCAGGTCATGTGCGTGGACCCGGCGCTGGCTGCCCACCCGAACCTCACCTTACTCACCAACGCCTATGTCCAGCGGCTGGAGACGGACGGCGCCGGGCGCAGCGTGACGGCGGCGCATGTCGTGCGGGCCGGACAGCAGGAGCGCTATAGCGCCGACATCGTGGTGGTGGCGTGCGGCGCCCTGTCGTCCGCGCTGCTGCTGCTGCGGTCCGGCAACGATGCCCACCCGAACGGCCTTGCCAACGGGTCAGGCCAGGTCGGGCGCAACTACATGCGGCACAACCAGTCCGTCCTGATGGCGCTGATGCGGCAGCCGAACGACACCGTGTTCCAGAAGACCATGGCGCTCAGCGACTTCTATTTCGGCGCCGATGACTCGGAGTATCCGTTGGGCCTGATCCAGATGTGCGCGTCGTCGGACGCGGAGCAGATCAAGGGGGAGGCGCTGCCCGCCTGGCTCGAATGGTTCCCGGACATGCCGTTCTCGGAGATGGCGCGGCACTCGATGGATTTCTGGCTGTCTTCAGAGGACTTGCCGCGGCCGGAAAACCGCATCTTCTACAACGGCGACCGCGTGGTGCTGGACCTCGCCGAGACCAACATGGAGGCGCACCGGGGCTTGCGGAAAAAATTGGAGCATTACCTGAACCAATGCGGCGCACGCTCCCTGTTGCTGGAACGGCGGTTGTATCTGGGCAAGGACATCCCGATCGGCGGGACCGCGCACCAGGCGGGAACATGCCGGTTCGGCACGGACCCAGCGGCCTCCGTCCTGGACACCAACTGCAAGGCGCATGAGCTGGACAACCTCTACATCACCGACGCGAGCTTCTTCCCGTCGATCGGCGCGGTGAACCCGACGCTGACCATCATCGCCAACGCCCTCCGGGTGGCCGACCACATCGCGCATCGGATCGGGGCATGAGCTTCGCGGTCGCGCTGGGCGTCCGCTACCTGCTCGTGATCCTGTTCTTCCCGTTCAGCGCGCTCGACAAGATCATCAACTTCAAGGGCGCGGTGGAACAGGCGAAGCAGTTGGTGCCCGGCACCGGCGCCGCCACGCTGCTCATCGTGGCGGGTTTGGCGACGGAGATCATCATGCCGATCGGCATCTTGACCGGCGTGGCCGACCGGCTGGCCGCGTTCATCATGGCCGGGTATTGCGGGGTGACGGCGCTGCTTTGGAAACAATGGTGGACACCGGGGGATTTCTGGCGCGGCGGGGACAGCAAGGCGCGCAACCTGTTCTGGGATTTCCTGAAAAACTTCTCCCTTGCCGGTGGATTCCTGCTGTTGGCGTTCGGCCTGCACGGCGGTGATATCGGCGCGTTCCTGTCCGATCCCATAGCGTCGTCCCACCCCTATGGGCAGCAGCCCTGAGTTGACGGGGTACGGTTTCGCGGCGTTACTGCGGCGGAACACTGTCACATACTGGAGTGGACATGGCGGACGCTGCCCCCCTGCTGTTCCTGGTCGATGTCGACAACACGTTGCTGGACAATGACGGGTTCCAGGATGAACTGAAGGCGTATATCGCGCAGCAAGCGGGCGACGCTGCGCGGGATCGTTACTGGGCCATCCAGGAGCATCTATTCCACACGCTGGGCTACCGCGACTATCTGGGCGCATTTCAGCAATACCGCCTGGAACGGCCGCAGGACCAGGCGGCGGTCTGGCTGTCGCTGTTCGTGGTGAATTACCCCTACGCCAAGCAGCTTTACCCCGGCGCGCTGGATGTTGTCGCGGCGCTGCGGCGACTGGGTCCGACCGTCGCCCTGACGGATGGCGACGCCGTGTTCCAGCCCCGCAAGCTGGAGCGATCGGGCCTGGCCGAGGCGCTTGGGCACGAGGTGATGATCTGCGTCCATAAGGACGCCGAGGTGGCGGAGATCGAGCGGCGCTACCCGGCGCAGCGCTACGTGGTGGTGGACGACAAGATCCGGCTGCTGACCGCGTTCAAGCAAGCCTGGGGCGACCGCGTGACGACGGTGTTCCCGCGCCAGGGGCAGTTCGCGTTCGACACGAAGACGCTGGCGGCCAACCCGCCGGCCGACATCACGGTGGAGGCGATTGCCGACCTGCTCGAACCCGGGCTGCTGGCACGGCTGCGCGACGGACGCTGATCCGGCCCCGCCCGGCGGGCGAGATCGCCGCAGTATGGGGCGCGGCCATGCGCCGCGGCGATTTCGCAGCGGCCTGGGATCTGGATGCGCTGGTCCGCGCCGGCCGCGATCCCGCGACGCGGGACGACCCTTCGTTGCCATACCATCTGCGGTGGGTGTGGGATGGGCGGCCCTATGAAGGGCGGCACGTCCTGGTGCGCTGTTATCACGGGCTCGGCGACACGCTGCAATTCGCCCGCTACCTGCCGGCACTGGGGCAGCGCGTCGCCTCGCTGACGGTGGAGGTGCAGCCGGAGTTGCTGCCGTTGCTGGAAGGCGTTGCAGGCATCGACCGGCTGATCCCGTTCGATATGGCACACCCGGTCGCGCCGTCCGAGTGCGACCTGGAGATCATGGAACTCGCCTCAGCCCTGCGGGTCGAGCCGCATGTGCTACCGGCGCCCTATCTGCGTGCTGTGCCGCGCCCGATGGCCTCGCCGCCGGTCATCGGCCTGTGCTGGCAGGCTGGCGGCTGGGATGCCGACCGGTCGGTCCCGCCAGCCTTGTGCGCGGCGTTCACCGACCGCCCTTGTGTGTCGCTGTGCCCAGGGTGGACCGGGTTGCGCGTGCTCAATCCTGGCGGCTGCCCCGACAGCGTGCCTGCGACCGCCAGCCTGATCGCCTCGCTCGATCTTGTCATCACC
Organism: Acetobacteraceae bacterium; assembly: GCA_965199095.1. Lineage (GTDB taxonomy): Bacteria > Pseudomonadota > Alphaproteobacteria > Acetobacterales > Acetobacteraceae > LMUY01. The sequence goes on along the minus strand of CBDAQM010000009.1, from coordinate 97,470 downwards.
GTGGACACGATGGTGGCCCACCTGGCTGGTGCGTTGAACGTCCCGACATGGTTGCTGCTGAAGCATGCGGCGGATTGGCGGTGGATGGCGGACCGGGTGGACTCGCCGTGGTATCCCGCGATGACGCTTTACCGCCAGGCAGCGCCGGGCGATTGGCCCGGCGCGATCGCGGCGCTCCTGGCCGACCTGTCCACCCGCTATCCCCGGCCATAGATGCGATCGAGCACGGCCGCCACGTCGACCAGCCGCTCTGCGGCGGGGTCAAACCGGTTGTCCGACGCCAGGCGCGTCGCCCAAGCCTGCACGGCCCGGCCACCCCAATCATCCGGAGGCTGCGCCATCATCTCCGTGGATGTGCCTTCGAAACGCTCGGCAGCGAAGTCGTAGAAGGAGCCGCCTATGTTGTGGAGTGCGGCGCCTGCCTTGGCGCCGTGGAACGAGGCGGAGATGACGGCGTCCCGCCCCGCATGCAGACGCCAGGAGCACGCAAGCCGGACCACGGTCCCGGTCGCAAGGTCCAGCGTTGCCACGGCGTAGTCCTCGACCTGGTCACTATGCCGATCCAGCGGCGTCCCCTGCGAGAAAAGCTGGGCCGTCACGCTGCGGATGGCGGGAAAGTCCAGCGTCCACAACGCCAGGTCGACGAGGTGCACGCCGAGATCGATCACGCAGCCGCCGCCCGATTGGGTCCGGTCATAGAACCAGGGCTTGTCCGGCCCGTAGGCGTTGTGGAACACGAGGTCTACGGCGTAGATATGGCCGAGGCCGCCGGCCTTCACCTGGTCTCGTATGCTTTGCATGGCCGCGGTGTCGCGATACGAGAAATCCACGGCCAGCAAGCGGTCCGCGGTGCGCGCGGCGGCGACAACGGTGGCGGTTTCCGCGGCACTCCGCCCGAGCGGCTTCTGGCAGAACACCGCGACGCCGCGATTCAGTGCCGCGATCGACTGCGCGGCGTGCAACGCGCTCGGCGTGGCGATCACCACTCCGTCCAGCCCAAGATCCAGCAAGGCGTCGAGGCTGTCGGCCCGCTGCATCCCGGGCGGCACGCCAGTGGCGTCGTCCATCCACGGGTCCATGAAGCCGACCGGCTGCACCAGGCCGCCGTCGAGCAGCGCAGCCATTCGGTTGCGCCCGATCCATCCGAGGCCGAGGAAACCGATGCGTGGCGTGTGACTCAAAACGTGATCAAAGCCTTCAGGAAGCCATCGCCCCGGTCCCGCGTGGCATCCAGGGCACGGCCGAGCTCGCTGAGCGGGTAGGTGTGGGTATAAAGCGGCGACGGATCGAGCATGCCGGCGGCGACCTGGTCCAAGGCTGTGCGGATCCCGTCCAGGTAAACTCGGGGGTCGCGCTCATGCGCGTTGATGACGTCCAGGCCGCGCCAGTTCCAGGACTGCATGTCGACTTGCCGCGGACCATCCTGGTGGTAGCCGGCGATGATCAGCCGTCCCCGCTCCGCCACCAGTTCAGCCGCCAGGTCCAGCGGCCATTGCTTGCCGACCGCTTCAATGACGCGGGGACACATGGCGTTATCCGTGAGCCGGCGCACTTGGTCGATGATCGCGGCGTGGTCCTGCATCGGGATCGTCTCGGCTGCGCCCATGCGGCGCGCGATATCCAGTGAGAGCGCCCGGCGGGAGATCGCGATGACGCGCGCCCCGGCGTTCGATGCCAGGCGGGTGAGCAAGGCGCCCAGGAACCCGATCCCCACGATCGCCACGGTCTGCCCGGCGATGATGTCGCTGCGACGGAAAATATTGAAGGCGCAGCCTAATGGCTCCCCGGGGAACAGCGCGGCGTCCAGCACCTCCGGGATACGCATGACGGCCGCTGCGTCAGCAACATCGTACTCCGCATAGGCGTGATAGGACAGGGCGCTGACACGCTCGCCGATGGCAACGGCAGTGACACCCGGCCCCACGGCGTCAACCCTGCCCCATCCTTCGTGGCCGAGGGCGCCCGGCTCCGTCGGATACGTCATCCAATCCGGGCCAGCCCAAGGCCCCAGATTGGACGCACAGACGCCACACCCTTCCAGCCGTATGCGGACCTGTCCGGCAGCGGGCTCGGGCAGCGGCGCCCGCACGATCTCGACGCGGCCGGGCCCGGTGAGGATCGCGGCGGCCATTCTGGGGCCCGCCGATGCATTTGCGAGGCTCAGGATGCCAGCACCGCCGGCCGTGCATCGGGGCGCATCGGACCGCACCGGGCAATGGCAAGCCGCACCTCGTGCTCGAGCGTCGCAGCCCGATGCGTGGCAGTGTGGCTGTGCAGCACACGTTGCCGCGCAGCATCGGCCAGGCGACGGCGCGATGCTTCGTCCATGTCGAGAGCGGCCAGGATGTCTGCCGTGTGCCGGGCCAGGATGATCTCCGTGTCCGGCGTGAGTATGGTGTCGATCCCGTGCCAAATATCCGAAATGATCGGAGCGCCGCAGGCGGCCGCCTCGAACAGGCGGATGCTTGGGCTGAAGCCGACGGCGACCATGTCGGCGCGGGTGATATTCAGGGTGAAACGGCTGGCGCTGTAGAAGGTGGGGTGGTCGGCGGGCGAGACGTGATCCAGCCGCTCGACATTGGCGGGCCACTCGATGTCGTCGGGATAGAGCGGACCTGCCACGACGAAGCGCCGGTGCGGCGCCTGCGTGGCCACATCCAGCAACAGCCGTTCCAACACCGGCTGCCGGTCCTTGCTGTAGGTGCCCAGATAGGACAGGTCCCAACGCTGCGGCACGATCATGGGTTGATAGGCGGCCGGGTCGACGGAGCAGTACAGCGCCCGCGCCGCGGGCGACCGGTATTGCTGTTCCAACCTGGCCAGCGTGGGGCCGCCCGTGAACGATAAATAGAGATCGTATCGCGCGATCTGGTCCGCCTTCAGGTAGGCGATGTCGCCACGCTCAAGCGCCGCCAACGTCACGGGTGTGTCGATGTCGTAGAAAGCCACGGGCCCGCGCGCGACCTGCATCACCCAATCGCCAACCGCGTTGCCGTCCGGCACGTAGGAGCCGACGATGACGGCGTCTGCCGCTACGATCTCGGCCGCCCAGTTCTGCAGACCGGACACAGTGTCGTAGAATTCCAGCCGGCAGTAGCTGGGATCGGTGAGGTCCCGCTGCGTGGCATACCAGGGCACATCACGTTCCAGGAACAAGACGCGATGCCCGCGCTCGGCCATGGCCTTGATCAGCGCGCGGTAGGTGACGGCGTGGCCGTTGCCCCAGGACGACGACAGGCTCAATCCCAGGATGACAATGTCCAATGTGTTGCTCATGCCGCCGCATCCCGTTGCGCCGACAATGCAGTGCGCAGCAACACATCGACCTCGGCGGCGCGGCGGGCATAGGTATGGTCCGCCAGGATACGGCGTCTTGCCGCAGCCCCGATCTCGACCGCCCGGTCCCTCGTGAGGGCGCGCAGATGGTCCGCGACGTCGCTGCCGTCGCGGGCGACCAGGATTTCCTCGTCCGCCTTCAGGAACAGCTCGATCCCCTCCCAGGCATCGGTGATGAGGCACGCGCCGGCGCCGGCGGCCTCGAACACGCGGGTTGCCGGGGAGAAGCCGTTGGCCGCCATGCTGTCGCGGTTGACATTCAACACCGCCCGCGCCGAGCAGTTGAAGGCGTTATGGTCGGCGGTGCCGACATGGCCGACCGCGGCGACGTTCGGTGGCACGGGCTTGTCGTGCCAGCCGCTGCCGCCCAGAAGGAAGCGGTGGCCGGGCGAGAGCGCCGCCGCCTTCAGGAAGAACGCCTCGATCCGGGCTTCGCGGTCAGGCAGCCGGTTCGCCAGGAGCGACAGGTCGGCGGCAAACCGCCCATCCGGCTCGGCGGGATGATGCGTGGCAGGGTCGAGCGCGTTGTAGATCGGCACGCAGCGCACGGCGCCCAGCGCCTCGTACCCCGCCACGACGGGTGGACCGCCGCCATAGGTGAGCACGTAGTCCAAGCCAGGGAGCGCATGGCGGAGCGGATGGTCGGGCGCAGCGCGCAGCTCCGCCAGGGTCGCGGGCGCATCGACGTCCCAGAAAATGCGCAATGCTTGCGGCCGGGCAAGCTGCATGATGCCCAGCAACTCAGTGTCGAACACGCCGACGCCGCTGGCCTTCACCACGACATCCGCCTCCGCGGCCCGCGCCATGACGGCGGCGCACGCGGCGGGATCGGGCTGGTAGACGACGACCTCCGCCCAGGACGGCGGATCGATGTCGCGATGGGATTGCCGGTCAAAGGCATCCGGCTCAAAGAAGGTGATCTGCCAGCCGCGCTTGGCGAGCTCACCCAGCATGCCGCGGTAATAGGTGGCCGCGCCGTTCCAATAGGCAGACAGCAGGCTCGAGCCGTAGAAGGCGATTTTCATTGGACTGGCGCCGCATTGATCGCAGGAGACTGGTTTATCGTCGCCACGATGGTCAGCAGCTCATCGACACGATGTCCGCAGGTATGCCGGTCCAGGATGGTTTGGCGGCCATGCGCGGCCAGGCTTTGGCGGAGCGCATCGTCGTGCTGAAGGTCTGCCAGCACGGACGCCATCTTAGGCCCATCCTGTGCCACCAGGAAGTCGCTGCCCGGGGTGAACAGACCCTCGCTGTCGTTCCACGGGGCGCTGACGAGGGGGATGCCGCAGGCGAGCGCCTCAAACACGCGGATGGTCGGGATACCCGGCAGTTGCTGGGCATAATACCGCCGCGGCACATGCACCGTCGCGAGGTGCCGGGCGAACACCTCGGGGGCGAGGGCGTTCGCCAGCCAGCCACGGTAGCGGGCGCCATAGCTGTGCAGCAGCGCCAGGGCGGCAGGCGGGTAACGCACACCGTGTATGTCGAGCGTGAGCCCGGCCGTTCGTGCCGGCGCCAACAGGAATGCCTCCAGCTCCTGCGTCCGTTCCCCGTCGCCCCAATTGCCGATCCATACCAGGCCGTTCCGTGGCTGCTCGTCGTGCGGCGGCCGGAACAGGCGGGTATCCGCCGCTTCGTGCCAGACAAACACGCGGTCGCCCCAACCCCATCCCCGGTAAATCGCGGCTAAGGTTTCTCCAAAGGCCAGGATGCCGTCGTACGAGTCCAGAGCATAGGCGTTCATCGCCGCCGGCTCACTGACGGCGCGGTGGTGCGTGTCGTGGAACAAGAGCGTGAACCGGCCGCCTTCGGCGCGCAGTCTACCCAAAGCCGCTACCAAGGCAGGCTCATTCCATTCGTGGACGATCACGAGGTCCGCCCCATCGCACAGCGCGGCCAGGTCGGCGTTCGGCGAAAATGTCCGGGGGTCCAGTCCTGGATAGGCGCTGCGGAACGGCAGCAAGGCGGCTTGGCCATGGTCGGCCAACAGGTTCGTCAAGCTCCAACTGCCGTCCGGTTCGAACGCCGCGACATCGTGCCCGCGCAGTGCCAGGTCCTGCAGCACACCGCGGACGAAATGCGCGTTGCCATGGTTCCAGCACGACAGCAGCGAGTGGGTGAAGTAGACGAGTTTCACGCCAGCGCATCCACGGGGCTCAGGAACGCCGGGCATAGCGTGCCGTAGACGGCCCTGGTTTCCGCAACCATGCGGTCGACGGAAAACCGAGCGGCCCGCTGTGCCGCCAATTGGCCCAGCCTTGCGGCTTCCTCCGGATCGTTCAGCAGGGCGTCCAAAACGCGCGCGACATGTTGCGGCTCATCAGGGTCAACGAAAATCGCCGCGTCGGACCACAACTCGCGGAAGGTCGGGATGTCCGACAGGACCAGGGCGCAGCCGAGCAACGCGGCCTCCAACACGCCGAGCCCGAACGGTTCGTACAGGGCGAGTGAGGCGAAGATGGCGGCGCGGGCCAGGTGCTCGCGCATGGTCGCCTGGTCCAGGATACCCAGGCTGGTGACGGTATGAAGCGCCACCGCGCTCCCGTCCGGTCCCCGCAACGACCCGGCGGCGCGGACTTCCCCATCCATCAGCGCTGCCACGACGTCCAAGGCGGCGATGTTCTTCCCGGCATCCCAAAGGCGGCCGGAGGTCATGACAAACGGCTGCTTCGGCCGGGCTGGCCGCAGGCAGATCGACCGTCCGTTCGGAATGGTCGTCGGCAGCATGCCATACCGGGCCGCCGTCGCCTGGGCGAAGGACTGGCTTGGTGCAATCAACAGGTCGCAGGCCGCATAGCCGCGGGCGAGCCGCTCGCTGCGCCATTGAACGTCCTGTGGCGCTGCCTCCCCGCGCACCGCGTCCCACCAGGTGGCAAGGCATGAATGGCACATGCCGACCACGGGGGCATCGAACGGCGCGTCGGCTGCGTAGGACGAACTATTCAGGTGGATGATGTCGGCGCCCACCTGCCGCGCCATCTGCGCCAGGTCCTGCCCCGCCGTGACCAGCGTCACCTCATCCTCGGCGAGCCAGTCCAGCGGCAGGCCGGTGTTGATGACCGCTACGCCGCGGCGTGCCCGCGGCATCTGGCTGCGGTGCGGCGAGGGGCCGAGCACGGCCAGCGTAACCTCGAGCCCTTGCGCCGCCAGCCCGGCGGCGACGTCCAGCGTGTAGCTCCAGACGCCGCCAACCGTATCCGTGGTCATGAAAACCCGAGCGGGCCTGGGCCTCAAGCCGCTACCCCCTGGGGAGATTGGCTTTGCACGGCGCCCTGCGACGCCAACCATCGCGCCAGGTCGGCGACACCCTCCTGCCAGTCGCGCGGACGCCCAAGCCGCAAGGCCGTGCGCGCCGCCGTTGGGTCCGCCACGAAATAGCGCTGGTCACCAGGCCGCCAGTCATGGAAGTCCAAGTGGATCGGCCGGCCGACGATATGTTCCAGGTGGCTGATCAACTGGCGCAGGCTGATGGCATTCTGCGGGCCGCCGCCCAGGTTGAAGGCGCGGCCGGCGACCCGGTCGATCGCGGCCCAGGCGGCCAGATACGCGTCCACCGCATCGGACACATGCAGCACGTCGCGCACCTGGCGGCCATCGCCATAGATGCTGATCTCTTGCGACGCCAGGGCGCGGATGAGGAAATGGGCCACCCATCCCTGGTCCTCCGTGCCCATCTGCCTTGGCCCGTAGATGCAGCTCATCCGCAGCACGCAGGTTGGCAGACCGAAGCTCCTGGCGTAATCCAGCACGTACTGGTCCGCCGCACCCTTCGAACAGCCGTATGGGGTATGAAACTCCAGCTTCCGGCTTTCGTCCACGCCATGCGCCCGCAGCGTGTCGTCGACGGGGAGATATGCACCATCAAACAGCCGCAGCGGGATGTCGGCAAGGTCGCCGTAAACCTTATTGGTGCTGGCGAAGATCACCGGCGTGCGGCGGTTTTGCACACGCAAGGCTTCCAACAGGTTGATGGCGCCCCGCAGATTGATCTCGAAATCATCCGCCGGGCTGACGAAGCTTGTCGTGACAGCGACCTGGGCCGCGAGGTGGAACACGACGTCCACGCCGTCACAGGCGCGCCCGACAGCCGATTGGTCGCGGATATCGGCCGCGATGCCTTGAACCCGCTCGCCATGGCGGGATTTGAGCCAGGCGAGATTGCGTTCCACGCCTGGACGGGAAAGATTGTCGAACACGCGTAGCTGGTGGCCCTGGGCGGCCAACCGGTCGGCGATGTTGCAGCCGATGAATCCAGCGCCGCCAGTGACGAGGATTGTTGCGGGCGGCATGATCACGCCACCAATCCGCGCAATTCAAGCTCGCGCCGGGCTTCGCCGACGCGGTCCTCGACCTCCTGCCGCGCGACCCATTCCGCCAATTCCGCCAGCCCCTCGCTGAAATCCTGCGATGGATTGAACCCCAGCACGCGCTTCGCCTTGGACAAGTCCGGGATGCAGTGCCGGATGTCGCCCGCCCGCATCTGGCCGGTGATTTCGGGCGCGAGCCCGGCATGCCCCATGGACGCCGCCTGCCGCCGCGCCACCTGTTCGACGGTCTGGTCCTGGCCACTGGCGATATTGAACACTTCGCCATCCGCGCCGGGATGGTCCAGCGCCAGCAGGAACGCCTGCGCCACATCCGACACGTGGACGAAGTCGCGCCGTTGCTGCCCGTCCTCGAAGATCATCGGCCGGCGGCCGCTGGCGATGCGGGAGGCGAAGATCGCAAGCACGCCGGTATAGGGGTTCGACAATGCCTGACCAGGGCCATACACATTCCAGAGGCGCAACGCGGTTCCCTGCATCCCGTACTGCCGCGTCAGGGTCAATGTCAGCCGTTCCTGGACGAACTTGCCGATGGCGTAGACGGAGGCGAGTGCCCCCGCCTTCTCCTCCGGCGTCGGCAGCGGGGTCAGGGGGCGTCCGGAGGCGTCGAGCGGGTCCCACGATCCGTTCGGGCTCCGCGGGGTCCGCACCACGCCGTCCCAGATTGAACCGTCGGCGGCCTGATATCGCCCCTCGCCGTAGATGCTCATGGAGGAGGCGACCACAACGCGGCGGACCGGGTTGTCGATCAATTGCTGAAACAGCACGGCGGTGCCGAAATCGTTGACCGAGGTGTAGCGTTCGACAGAATACATGCTCTGCCCCACGCCCACTTCGGCAGCCAGGTGCACGACTTTGTCCACGCCGCGAAGGGCTTTCCTCACCACCGCGCCATCCCGCACGTCGCCCACGATGATCTCGGCGTCACCGTCGAGCTCGGCCGGGCGTGTCTGGGTCGGGTGAACCTGCTGCAGCAGGTTGTCGAGCACCCGGACGCGGTCGCCCCGCACCAGCAGGGCATGCGCGACGTGGCGGCCGATGAAGCCGGCGCCGCCGGTGATGAGAATGGTTTCGGGCATTCCGCAGGCCTCCCAGATCGGAGATGGCAAACAATCGGCACAGTGTGGATCTGGGTCAGGTCATCATGGTTCTCAGAACAACATCATGGTTAACCAACGACGAGACCCGCCGTTCCCGCTTCATCATGATAAAAGATCAAGATGCAGCGTCACGTCGTATTCCGGTAGCATGCTGTCATAGCAACGAACGCAAAAATCGCTAGGCCGGTGTGATGACGACGACCGTGTATTTTATCCGCCACGCGGCGCACAGCCATCTGGGACGGGTGCTGAGCGGGCGGATGGCTGGGATCGGCCTGACCGACGAGGGGCGGCTGGCTGCCGCCCGGGCCGGCCGCCACCTGGTGGGCCGCAGCGCCACGGCGGTCTACACCAGCCCGCTGCAACGGGCGCGGGAGACCGCGTCGATCGTCGCCGAACCACTCGGCCTGCCGGAGCAGCCGGCCGAGGAATTGAACGAGATCGATTTCGGTGGCTGGACCGGCCGGGATTTCGCCTCGCTCGAGGGCGATGTGGCATGGGACCGCTGGAACCGCGACCGCAGCCTGCATCGCCCGCCGGGTGGGGAAAGCATGGTGGAGGTTCAACTGCGCCTAGCCATTTGGCTGTCCCGTGTCCATGGCCGCCACCCGGACAGCGCCGTCATCGCCGTCAGCCATGCCGACGTCATCAAGGCGGCGCTGGCCCACGCGCTCGGTCTCTCCATGGACCACCATCATAGGCTGGAGGTCAGTCCAGCTTCGATCAGCATCCTGGTGTATGGTGAGTGGGGCCAGGCTGTGCACGGCGTGAACGCGATCCCGCTATAGCCATCCCGGAATGCTGCCGTGGCTGACGCAGGACGCGCGGCCCTCACATCCCGCTCACGGCGGCGGCTTCCTCAAACGCGTCCGTGGCCTCCGCGGCCGGGCGGGGCGGCGTCGCTGCCGTGGTGCTGGCCCGGCCAGCGGCATAGCGGCGGATCATCGCGGCACAGAACTCGGCGAACTCCGCCGGCTCGCGCGGCGGGGATGAGTGGTGCTGCCAGAGCCCCTTGTGCTCGGGCGTAAAGCAGAAGGTGACCGTGACGTTGAACGCCTCCAGCGCGCGCATCTGCCGGTCGAACCAGGCCAGCGCGTCCGGCCGGAACGAATCCGCCCAGCTCAGCCCGGTGCGCAGGTAGGTGACGCCGAGATCCTTCATGCGCCGGACGGCGTCGTCGAGGCGGTGGTCCTCGAAATGGAACCACTGGCAAAGGCCCATGTCGGGCGTGAACGCGTGGAAGGTCGCGGCGGCGCGCTTGTCGCGGCCATGTTCGTCCACCAGCCCCATGTGGAAGTGGCGGTAATACGACGACCCCTCCGCTTCGCGGTGCCGCGTCGTGGCCGGCCACGTGCTGGGCAGGTCATACAGGCTGTACCAGTGCATGCGGGGCGTGCGGCCGCGGAGCAGCTCAAAGCTCCGGCGCAGGCCCCATTCCTGGACTTCCTCCGCACCGAAGCTGGACACCCCGACCTCGGACACCCAGACCGGCAGGTCCGTAGCGCCCGCGATCAGCTCCAGCTTCGTGGGCCATTCGTCGATCGGCCAGTGGTTCCAGTCCAAGGGGAAGCCGTGGACGGCAACCGCATCGACATGCGCCAGGGCGCCGTGACGGCTCAGACGCTCCAGGAAGCCTGGATCAATCGGGGACATGCCGCCGAGCACCCTCGGCAGGCCAGGGGCTTCCGCCTGGATCGCTTGGCCGGCGAGGCTCGACATCTGCGCGAAGATCGCCCATTCCGGGTCCGCCTCCAAATCCCAGTGGGACTTGTTGTTCGGCTCGTTCCAGATCATCGCGGCTTCAATCATAGACCACTCACCCGATTCCTTTTCCGCAACGACATGGCGTGCGCCGCTGAACGAGACGATGTGACGGAGGTTGCAGAAGCACCGGCCGACCACATGATTGTAGCCTTGAAGAACCAGCCGGCACAATGAATGCACCCAGACCGGCGTGGGGCGAACGTCTTTTGTTATTGAGGTTGCGCCGTGAATGACGAGGGTTACATGCGGCGCGAGGTCGATATCGCCTGTGAGGCGGCCCAAAAGCCCGGCGCATCACCCATCGCGTGCGTGATCGTGCTTGACGGCAGGATTTTGGCCGAAGCCCATAATGAAGTCGGGCTCCGCGTCGACCCGACGGCCCATGCCGAGATGGTCGCGATCCAGCGGGCCGCGCATGCGCTGGATGCGCCTGACCTGCAGCGTGCGACGCTGTACTCGACGCTTCAGCCCTGCGGCATGTGCACCATGGCGTCCATTTGGGCCAAGGTGGGCCGCATCGTGTATGGTGCAGAGCGGCGCCAGGTCCACCAGATGTATTTCGAGGATCGGCACTTCCAGACGATGGATTTCGTCAAGGATGCCTTCCGCGACGACCTGACGGTAACGGGCGGCGTCTTGGCTGACGCGTGCGCCGAGCTTTATTATCGACCCGGCGACGACGTTCCGCTCGAGGAGCAGGCTAACATTTGACACTGTGAGCCCTGCGAGGCTGCAGGGAGAGGCACTGCTGTAAGCCTGAACCGATGAGCTCTAGATGAAAGGCTCCGCTAAGGTCCGCCCTATCCCCCGCGCGGCTGCGGACGCCATCAGGCAGGGGGTTCGCCGGGAACCGGCGTCAGCCCCATGGCGGCGATCAACGCCGTGACTTCGGCGATGGCTGCTTCGGCCTCCGCCGCATCGGTACCCTTGGCCACGAGCGCCACGCCGTTCCCGGTGGCGCGGTAGAACGGGTAGGAGCCGAGGTCCAGCGCCGGATGCGCCGCCTGGATCGCCCGCAGGCCGTCGGCCACGCGCCCCTCCAACAGCCCGATCGCGTACACCGCGCGGGACAGGACGGGTGGGCCGCCAGCCAGCGACGGCGCCAGCGAGTCGAACATGGACTGCATGATGCGCGGCACGCCGGCCATTACGTGGACGTTGCCGATGGTGAAGCCCGGCGCGATCGAGATGGCGTTGTCGATCAGCGTGGCGCCGCGCGGCATCGTGGCCATGCGCTGCCGGGCGGCGTTGAACTCGCCGGGCTTGTAGTGCGGCTCCATCCGTGCCCATGCCGCGGGATGCGGCTCCCACGGGACGCCGAACGCGGCGGCGACGCATTCGCTGGTGATGTCGTCATGGGTCGGGCCGATGCCGCCCGTGGTGAACACGTGGTCGAATCGCGCCCGCACCTCGTTCACCGTGCCGATGATGGTGTCCGGCACGTCCGGGATGACGCGGACCTCACGCAGCGGGATGCCGATCTCGCCCAGCCGGGTGGCGAGGAACTTGATGTTGGCGTCCTGGGTGCGGCCGGACAGCACCTCGTTGCCGATGACGAGCAGGCAGGCGGTGGGATTGGTCACAGGAAGTCCCTCAACAGCGGGACGAGCGGCTTGTCGGCGGGCGGCATGTCATACTCCGTGAGCTTGTTCGGCCGCACCCAGGCCAGCGCCTGGCCTTCCAGCCCCGCGGGTTTGCCCTGCCAGCGCCGGCACAGGAACAGCGGCATCAGCAGGTGGAACCGCTCATAGTCGTGGGAGGCGAAGGCGAACGGCGCTAGGCAGGCTTCCGCGACGTCGATGCCCAGCTCCTCCTTCAACTCGCGGATCAGCGCCTGTTCGGGCGTCTCGCCGGGATGCAGCTTGCCGCCGGGGAATTCCCACAGCCCCGCCATCTTTTTGCCCTCCGGCCGCCGCGCCAAGAGGATGCGGTTGTCCACGTCGATCAGCGCGCAGGCGGCCACCAGCAGCAGCGGCTTGCCCAGCTCAGGGGCATGCGTCGCCGCCGGCGTCTCCACGGCGCCGAACAGGTCCTCCCGCGTCGCGGCAAACCGGATGACCGGGTGCTCCCCGCCGCGGGCGAGGAACGCCTCCCGCCCATGCCCGACCTCGCGCAGGCCAACCCGGCGCAGCACGGCTGAGGAGGCGGGGTTGTCCTCGGCGACATGCGCCTCAATGCGTTCGATCGGCAGGTTGGCCAGCGCCCAGCGGGCGACCCGGCCCACGGCCTCGGTCGCGACGCCGTGTCCCCAATAATGCCGGCCGACCCAGTAGCCGAGATGGCCGACATCGGGCGTCTTGTCCAGACGCAGCCCGACGCAGCCGATCACCAGTTCCTTGCCGTCTTCCTGCCCGGCGATGACCAGGTGGTAGGCGCTGCCGCTGGCGCGCTGCTCCGCCGTGGAGGCGATCCACTCATCCGTGAGGGTCCGCGGATACGGGAATGGCAGGCGCGACAGCATGCGCACTACGGCCCAGTCGTTGACCAGGCGATGCAGTTGCTCGGCATCGCCGGGCGCTGGCGGCCGCAGCAGAAGGCGCTCGGTCGTGAGCGTCGTCGGCGTGTCGGGCGCCGAGGGCGGGGAAGCGGGAACGCGGCGACGGGCGGAGGGCATCTGGCAGCAAAATGGCGTAAGCGGGTGGGGCAGGGCAAGGGCGATCGGCCCGGGCGCCCCCCGGCCTCATCGTGGCGACGGACGGTTCGTCCGGCGTGGCGCGCCGATCGGCGCCACCTCGTCCGTCATGCCGGCCAGCACCTCCGCCACGTGGCGCACCTGGACCGGGCTGCCCTCGCGCGACAATCGCCCGGCCATGTTGAGCAGGCAGCCCATGTCCCCGGCCAACAGCAGGTCCGCGCCGGTCGCGGCGATGTCCCGCGTCTTGTCCGACACCATGCGGGTCGAGATGTCCGGGTATTTCACGCAGAACGTGCCGCCGAAGCCGCAACAGACCTCCGGATCCGCCATCTCCGTGACCGTGAGGCCCTGGACGCCTGCCAGAAGCTGCCGCGGCTGGGTCTTGACCCCCATCTCGCGCAGGCCGGAACAGGAATCGTGATAGGTCGCCACGGCGTCGCACCGGGCGGACACGGCGTCCATGCCCATCACGTCGACCAGGAACTCCACCAGCTCATGCGTCCGCCCGGCCAGCGCCTCCGCCTTGGCGAGCAGGTTCGGGTCGTCGGCGAACAGTCCGGGGACATGGTGCGCGATCATGCCACCGCAGGAGCCGGAGGGCACGACCACGTAGTCATAGCCACCGAACGCGTCCAGGATGCCGACGGCCAGGTCGCGCGCGGTGGCGCGGTCCCCGGTGTTGTAGGCGGGCTGGCCGCAGCAGGTTTGCGCCCGCGGCACCTCCACCTGGCACCCGGCCGCCTCCAGCAGCCGGATTGCGGCGAACCCGACGCTGGGCCGGTGCAGATCCACCAGGCAGGTGACGAAGAGGGCGACGCGTGGGCGGGTTTGCAGCATGCTGGCAGGTTACGCCGGGGCGACGGCAGCCGCCAACATCTTCTGGCGGCCCCTTAAACACGGAACCCGGCTACTCTAAGGTTCATCGCGACTCGTACGCCCGCGTGGAGGTTTGACTGTTGCAGCTTCGAAGCGCGCGGGCCGAACAGCACAAGCCGCCTCAGCCAGTCACGCGCCAGGTCGGACGCCAGACGGTGGTCCTGGGCGACTGCCTGGCCGGGCTCGGCCAGATGGCGGCGGGCAGCGTGGATGTCTGCGTCACCTCGCCCCCGTACAACATCGGCATCGCCTACAACTCGCATCACGACCGGATGCCGAAACCCGCCTATCTGGCGTGGATGACCGAGCTGGGGCGGGAGATCAGTCGCGTCCTGTGCGACGACGGCTCGTTCTTCCTCAACATCGGCAGCACCAATGTCGACCCCTGGCTGGCGCTTGACGTGGCCTCCGCCTTCAAGGGGCATTTCACGTTGCAGAACAACATCATCTGGGTGAAATCCGTCAGCATCGGGCTGGACACCGTCGGGCATTTCAAGCCGATCTCCAGCAAGCGGTTCTTGAACAACAACTTCGAGTCGATCTTCCACTTCACCAAGACAGGCGAGACGGAAATCGACCGCCTGGCTATCGGCGTGCCGTTCAAGGACAAGTCCAACATATCCCGCTGGGGCCATGCGCGGGACGTGCGCTGTGGCGGCAATGTCTGGTTCATCCCCTACAAGACCGTCCGATCGAAGGCGCAGAAATTCCATCACCCCGCCGGCTTCCCGGTGGAGCTCGCGACCCGCTGCATCCAGATGCATGGGAAAGCCGACGCCCTCGTCTTAGACCCATTCCTGGGCGCTGGGACCACGCTCGTCGCGGCGGAACGGCTGGGCCTGCCGGGCATCGGGTTCGAGATCGACCCGGCCTACGCCACGGCGGCTGCTGCCCGGATCGGGACGGAGAGCACCCCGCGTGAAGAGGAACGGCTGCCGTTGTAGCGGCCGGATTTCCTTGCGGACGACTGCCTACGCGGTGCGCGCCTGCGCCAACAGCCACGCAGGGTTCGAACTTTGTAGGTCGCGGACGAAGCTCCACTCGTCCCGCAACTCGGTCACCGCATCGGCGCCGGTGACGTGACGGCCATCGCGGTCCAGGGTCTGGCTGATCTGGTCGGACACGAAGCGCACCGTGATCTCCGCCCGCGTGCCCTCCAGCGAGGCGGCTTCGATCGTGGCGGAGTGGATGGCGCGGATTTCGCTGGTTTGCGTCTCACCAGCGGCCTCCCGCGCGGTGATCGCCGCCTCGAACGTGGCGAACGTCTCGTCCGTCAGCAACGGGCGCAGGGCGTTGCGGTCGCCACCGGCAAATTTCGTCACGATCAGGCGGAAAGCAGCCTCAGCCCCGGTAAGGAAGTGCTGCGGGTCGAACGCGCGGTCCACCCGCCGCATGCGCGTCAAGGCCTGCCCCTGGGCCGAGGCGTCGTCGGGCACGGCCCACCCGGCCGGTGCGGCTGGTTCAACCGTTCCGTCGATGATGGGGCCGGCCGGGCGGCCGACCGGCCGGGCCGGGCTTTGGTTGGGCTCGAACCCGTCCCGGCGGCCCAGGATGCTGCGCAGCCGCAGCACGAGAAAGGCCGCGATCATGCCCAGCAACACCAGATCGATCGGAAAACCACCTGCGCCCATGCCAAACCACTCCTACGGCGCCAGAGATAGGGACATCGGCCCCCATCCACAACGCCGCCGGGCCGGAAGCGCCCGATTGCCCGGCGGGGCCGGCGGGGCTAGGTCGTAGCCGCATGATCCTGCTGCGCCACGGCCAAAGCGAATTCAACCTGCATTTCACGGCCACGCGGAAGGACCCGGGGATCGAGGACCCGCGCCTCACCCCGCTCGGCCACGAACAGGCGGAGCAGGCGGCGGAGGCGCTGGCGCAGGAGGGTGTGCGCCGCATCGTGGCCTCCCCCTACACACGGGCGCTGCAGACGGCCGAGCCGCTGGCCCGCCGCCTTGGCCTGCCCGTCCTGGTGGATACCGCCGTGCGGGAGCGGTACGCCTTCAAATGCGACATCGGCAGCCGGATCGCGCATCTGCGGGACGCCTGGCCGGGCCACGACTTTTCCGCCATCGAGGAGGTCTGGTGGCCCAGCGAAGCCGAACCGGAGGCGCAGGTGATCAGCCGCGCCGGCCGGTTCCGGGCCGCGATGGCGGCGGACCCGGCGTGGCGCGAAACCCTGGTCGTCAGCCACTGGGGATTTATCCTGGCGATGACAGGACGAAGCGTCGCCAACGGCCAGTGGCTGCGCTGCGACCCCACCGTGGCTGCCCCGGCGGAGATCGTCTGGCGGCATTAGGCCGAGCGTGCTACCGGCCCTGCAACAGTTCAGGAGACAGATCGATGTCCGAAACGACTCCCGCGCCGCAAGGTCTTGCGAATGCCGGCCCGCAGGCCGGGCCGCCGCTGGTGGTGAACATCCAGTTCGTGAAGGATTTGTCGTTCGAGGTGCCGGGCGCCCCGGAAATCTTCTCCACCCTGCGGGCGCAGCCGAACGTGCAGATCAACCTGGACGTGCAGGCCCGCCGCATCCAGGACGGGCAAAGCGTGTTCGAGGTCGTGCTGGTGGTGCGGGCGGAGGCGACGGAAGGCCCCCGGGTTGAGGGCCAGACGGATGGCGAGCCCGGCCGCGCGGTGTTCATCTGCGAACTGTCCTATGCCGGCATCTTCACGCTGAGCGGCATCCCGGACAATTCGGTCGAACCGGTGCTGCTGATCGAATGCCCGCGCCTGCTATTCCCGTTCGCGCGCAACATCCTGTCGGACGTGACGCGCGACGGCGGCTTCCCGCCCGTGCTGCTGCAGCCAATCGACTTCGTGGCGTTGTGGCAGGCCCGCAAGCAAAACGGCGCCGCGCCCATCCTTGCCTGACGCCAGTTGACCGGGTGCTCCTTCTCCCGCTGGCGGGAGTAAGGTCGGGATGAGGGCGGCGGCGCCGTTGGAAACAGCCACTTTCCGCCGCGCTGGCGCCCTCACCCAACCCACTACCCAGAGGGAGAGGGCATTTTGGCGGTTGGCGGTTTTCCTTGACTCGTCGCCACGACTGGTGTTCCTGCGGCCCTGATACCCGTAAACCCGGCCCATAACCTATGGGCAAGCCGTTCCCGCTTGGCGGGCGCGCAAACATCGGCGCCGCGGCGCCCCTATCAGGAAGAACGCAACCCACATGGCATCTCAGGCCGTCGCCTACGACTATTCCACCTCCCACAATCCGGGCGGCGAGGACTTCGCCTCCCTGCTCGACGAGACCCTTGGCCGGGATACCGGCTTTGACGGGTCCGTCGTCACCGGCCGCGTCCTGCGCCTGACGGACGAGTTCGCCATCGTGGATGTCGGCCTCAAGAGCGAGGGCCGCGTCGCACTCAAGGAATTCGGCCCGCCGGGCGCCGCGCCCGAGGTGAAGCCCGGCGACCTGATCGAGCTGTTCGTCGAGCGCTACGAGGACCGCGACGGCGCCATCGTGCTGTCGCGTGAAAAGGCGCGGCGCGAGGAAGCCTGGACCACGCTGGAAAAGGCGTTCGAGGCGCAGTTGCGCGTCAACGGCACCATCTACGGCCGGGTCAAGGGCGGCTTCACCGTCGACCTCGGCGGCGCCGTGGCGTTCCTGCCCGGCTCCCAGGTGGATATCCGCCCGGTGCGCGACGTCGGCCCACTGATGGGCACGCCGCAGCCGTTCCAAATCCTCAAGATGGACCGCGCCCGCGGCAACATCGTGGTCAGCCGCCGCGCCGTGCTGGAGGAGACCCGGGCGGAGCAGCGCTCCGAACTCATCCAGGGCCTCAAGGAAGGCATGATCCTGGACGGCGTGGTGAAGAACATCACCGATTACGGCGCCTTCGTGGACCTCGGCGGCGTGGACGGCCTGCTGCACGTGACCGACGTGGCCTGGCGCCGCATCAACCACCCGTCCGAGGCATTGCAGATCGGCCAGCAGGTGCGCGTGCAGGTGATCCGCTTCAACGCGGACACGCAGCGCATCAGCCTGGGCATGAAGCAGCTCGAGGCGGATCCGTGGGAGGGTGTGGCGGCGAAGTATCCGCCTGGCGCCAAATACACCGGCCGC
The DNA here is from genome assembly GCA_965199095.1 of Acetobacteraceae bacterium. Classification (GTDB taxonomy): domain Bacteria; phylum Pseudomonadota; class Alphaproteobacteria; order Acetobacterales; family Acetobacteraceae; genus LMUY01. The sequence goes on along the minus strand of CBDAQM010000009.1, from coordinate 79,368 downwards.
GTCACCAACATCACCGATTACGGCGCCTTCGTGGAGCTGGAGCCGGGCGTCGAGGGTCTGGTCCACGTCTCCGAGATGAGCTGGACCAAGAAGAACGTGCACCCCGGCAAGATCGTCTCCACCTCGCAGGAAGTGGACGTGATGGTGCTGGACGTGGACAGCTCCAAGCGCCGCATCTCGCTCGGCCTGAAGCAGGTGCAGCGCAACCCGTGGGAAGAGTTCATGGACACGCACCCGGTGGGCAGCGTGGTCGAGGGCGAACTCCGCAACGTCACGGAGTTCGGGCTGTTCATCGGCCTGTCCGCCGACGTCGACGGCATGGTCCACATGTCCGACATCGCCTGGGACGAGCCCGGCGAATTGGCGATGGCCAAGTTCGACAAGGGCCAGATCGTCAAGGCCAAGGTGCTTGACGTCGATGTCGAGAAGGAGCGTATCTCGCTCGGCATCAAGCAGCTTGAGGACGATCCGGCCGCCGACACGCTCAGCCGCGTGCACAAGGGCGAGGTCGTGACCTGCGTCGTGACCGCGATCCAGGCCAACGGCATCGAGGTAAAGGTGGACGAGGTGCTCACCGGCTTCATCCGCCGGGCGGAACTGGCGCGCGACAAGGGCGACCAGCGTCCGGACCGCTTCGCCGTAGGCGAGAAGGTGGACGCCAAGATCACGGCGATCGACCGCGCCGCCCGCAAGCTCTCGCTCACCATCAAGGGGCGCGAGATCGAGGAGGACAAGCAGGCGGTGGCCGAGTTCGGCACGTCCGACAGCGGCGCCTCCTTGGGCGACATCCTGGGGGCGGCGATCCGTCGCCGCAACCAACAGGGCGGCGAGTAGCCCTTGGTCGACGGCTTGGAAGCAGACCTGCTCCTGGACAGGCGGCGCCTCAAGCGCCGCCTTGTCTTTTGGCGGGTGCTGGCAGTGCTGGTCATCCTGGGCGCCATCGGCTACGGCGCTGCCGGGGTGGCGCCGGGTGGCTTGCCCGGGCGATCCCATGTCACCCGGGTGACGGTCAGCGGCATCATCACCGACAACCGCGGCCTGGTGCAGGCCGTGGACGCGCTGGCGAAGGATCGCAGCGTCGCCGCCGTGGTGCTGGCGGTGGACAGCCCCGGCGGCAGCGTCGCCGGCGGGGAAAGCCTGCACGATGCGCTGGAGCGGGTGGCGGCGGCCAAGCCGGTGGTGACGGTGATGGGCGGCACGGCGGCGTCCGCCGGCTACATGATCAGCCTGCCCGCCGCGCGCATCTTCGCCAGCAACGCGACGTTGACCGGCTCGATCGGCGTGATCCTGGAAACCGGCAACGCGGCCGGCCTGCTGGACAAGCTGGGACTGTCGGCGGAGGCGATCATCTCCGGGCCGCTGAAGGACCAACCCTCCTTCACCCACGGCCTGTCGCCGGCCGGCCGGGACTACCTGCAGGGCCTGGTCGGCGACCTGTTCGGCCAGTTCGTCACCATGGTGTCACAGGCCCGGCACATGGACGAGGCCCATGTGCGGCAGTTGGCGGACGGCCGCGCCTATTCCGGGCGTCAGGCTTTGGCGCTGGGCTTGATCGACGAGATCGGCGGCGAGGCCGATGCGCGGGCATGGCTGGCGAAGGAGCGCAATGTCAGCGCCGACCTGCCGATCTCCGACCTGCGGATCGGCAGCTTCTACGACCGCACGGTGGGCGCGACGCTGGGCTTGTTGAGCAACCGCCTCGGGCTTGATACCGCCACCGGCGTGCCGATGGCCATCTGGAGCCCTGACCTGGTCCAGTAAGGCAGCGTCGGCAAATAAGTGCGTCGGCACGCCGACAAAGCTGCCGCTCAAGACAAAGGCTTAGGGCTTGTTCGACGCGGCCAATGAATTGGATTGATGTCGAACAAGCCCTAAGGACCCGGCACATTCTGCCGCTGCCCGGCTGTTGATGCCGGGCCCTTCCCGCCCGGCCAAGGTGAAAATTGGCGGTTTTCTGCGCCTGATCGACTGAAGACGGCTGGCACCCGCTTTGCTGACCTGTAGCCCGTGGTTACCTCGGTCGCATCATATACGCTGACGCAGCTTCAACAGCTCACCCCTGCGAAGCTGAGCCAGTTGACGATTACGGACTTCGAACAACTCACAGGCGTGCAGTTGTCCGAATTGTCCGGCAGCCAGGTTGCGGCCTTGACGACGCAGCAGATCGCGTCGCTGACGACGGCGCAGATCGGCTTCAGCGCGGTCCAGCTCGCGGCGCTCAGCGGCAACCAGTTGGCCTCCCTCGGCGCCGCTGAGATCGGCGTGCTGACGACGACGCAGATCGCCGGGTTGACCGCGACGGAGCTGCGCTTCCTCACCACGACGCAGCTTGCCGCCCTGTCCGCGACGCAAGTGGCGGCCCTCTCTCCCGCAGGCTTCAGCGGGTTGACCACGACGGCGCTGGCGGCGCTGACCGGCAGCCAGTTGGCCGCGCTGACGCCCACGGAACTGGGGGGCCTGGCGGCCACGCAGCTCCCCGGCCTGTCCCCGAGCCAGGTCAGCCAGTTGAGCACCGCGCAGCTTGCCGGGTTCGCCGCCACCGGGGTCAGCGGGCTGAGCACCACGCAGTTGGGGGCATTGTCCGGCACGCAGATCGCGGCACTCAGCACGTCCGGCATCACCGGGCTTACGGCAAACCTGATCGGCGCGTTGTCGTCCGCACAGCTCGCCTCGCTCACGACGACCGGGATCGGGGCGCTGTCGCGCAACCAGATCGGCGCCTTCGGCACGCAAATCGCCTCGCTAAACCAGACGCAACTGGCGGGGCTGACCGCGACAGAACTGGGCGCGCTGACCGCAACGCAGATCGGGGCGTTCCAACCGGCGCAAGTGACGGCGCTGTACCCGACCCAGGTCTCCGGGCTGACAGCCACCCAGGTCAGCCTGTTCACCTTGATCCAGCTCAACGCCCTGTCCGCCAACCAAGTGGCCGCGCTGACGACCACGGCCATCGGCGGCCTTGCCAACACCCAGGCCGCGGCGCTGAGTTCCAACCAGTTGACGGCGCTGACGACCAGCCAGGCCGCGGCGCTGAGCTACACGGCGTTCGCCGGGCTTACCAGCACGCAGCTCGGCTCTCTCACCCTGCCCCAGGTTGCGGCCTTGACGACCACGCAGCTTGACGCCCTCACGGCGACGCAGATCGGGCAATTGCCCGACACCGAAATCGCCGCGCTCACGCCGACGCAACTGGGCGGCCTGGGCTCCGCCTGGACCACCGCCCTGACGTCCGACCAGGTGAGCGGGCTGTCGACCGGCCAGGTCGGCTCGCTCAGCAAGAGCGGCGTGTCCGGGCTCGGCACCGGGCAGGTGGCCGTGCTCTCCACCACGCAGCTCGCGGCGCTGTCGCTGGCGCAGATATCCGGGATCACGGCCACGCAGGCCGGCGCGTTCTCAGCCAGCGCATTGACGGCGTTGACTCCGACGCAATTCGGCGGCCTCACCTCCAGCGCCATCAGCGGCCTGTCCTCCACCCAGATCGCCGCCATTGCGCCGGCGCAGCTTGCCGCGATGGCGGTGACGGAGATCACCGGGTTCTCGGACACGCAGGCCGCCGCGCTGTCGACGACGCAATTGGACGCGTTCACGCCGCAGCAGATGCCGGGCTTCTCCGTCACCGCGATCACGGGGATGACGACGACCGACCTCGCCTCGCTCAGCACGGCCCAACTGAGTGCGGCGACCAGCACCCAGTTGCGGGTGTTGAACCAGACGCAGTTCGGTTCGATCACCTCGGCCGGAATCGCGGCGCTGACCGCCACGCAGATCAGCACCTTGCTGCCGGGCAACGTCGCGGCGCTGACGACGGTCCAGTTGGCCGCTTTGTCCACCACGCAGCTTGCGGCGTTCAGCACGACCGGCGTGCTAGGGTTGCAGGCGACGCAAATCCAAGCGCTGTCCCAGGCGCAGCTCACCTCGCTGACCAATACCGAGTTGGGTGCGCTGACGGGCACCCAGATCGGCTATTTCACCCCGGCGCAGATCGGCGCCCTCACGACCAGCCAGGTGCAGGGCCTGACGGGGGCTGAGCTGGCGGCGTTCAGCCCGGACCAGCTCAGCAACCTGACGCCCGGTCAACTCGCCTGGCTCGGCAACGCGGCGGTCGCGGGGCTGACCGACCTGCAGGCCGCCGCCCTCACCACCACGCAGTTGGCGGCGCTGACGAGTGCGCAGGTGGCGTCCTTGTCCACGCTCGGCGTCTCCGGGCTGTCGACCACGCAAATCGTCTCGCTCAGCACCGGACAGGTGGACGCGTTGACCTTCACCCAGTTGCGGGTGCTGGCCGATACGCAGGTCGCGGCGCTGACCACCAGCGACATCGCCGTGCTCAGCACGACGCAGATTTCGGGCCTGACCACCCAGGAGGTGGGCGTGCTATCGACCGCGCAGTTGAAGGCGCTGTCGCCCTTGCAGATCGGCGGCTTCGCCACGACGAACGTGCGGGGGCTGTCGCCCGCGCAACTCGCGGCCCTGTCGTCCGCCCAGCTTGCCGCGATCTCCAGCACGCAGCTCAGCGCGTTCACGGCGACGCAGGTCGCCGCCCTGTCGACCAACCAGGTGAAGGCGCTGTCCACCAACCAGGCGCAGGGCCTTACCGCGACGGCGATGGGCGCGCTGGCCGCGACGCAGCTTGCCGTGCTGAGCGTCGGCCAACTGTCCTGGCTGGGCAACGGGGCGGTGAGCGGCCTGAGCGACGTGCAGGCGGCCGCCATGTCCGCAACCCAGCTCGCTGCGCTGTCCACCGGGCAGGTGACGGCGCTGTCTACCCTGGCGCTGTCCGGGCTGACCACTACGGAGCTGACCGGCCTCGCCACCACGCAGATCAGCGCGCTGACGGCCGCGCAAATCCGGTCGCTCGCCGACACCCAGGTGGCGGCGTTGACGGCGGCGCAGGTGGCGGGGCTGACCGTCACCCAGATCGGGGCGATGACGACGACGCAGGTGGGGGATTTCAGCACCTCGACGCAGGTGGGTGGTGTCAGCACCTCGCAACTCGGCGCATTGAGCGTCACGCAGATCGCGGCCTTCGCGCGGACCAACATCGCCGGGCTGTCCGCCGACCAGCTCTCGGCGCTGACCGCAACCCAACTCGCCGCGTTGACCGGCACGGAGTTGGGGGCGCTGACCACGGACCAGCTCAACGACCTGTCGGCGGACCAGTTCAAGGCGCTGAGCACCACCCAGTTGCGCGGCCTGTCCGCCGTCGCCTTGGGCGGCCTCGGCACGACGCAACTGGCCGCCCTATCGGCGGCCCAGGTGACGAACCTCACGGCCACGAGCCTGACCGGGCTGAGCGACATCCAGGCCGCCGCGCTGAGCCAGACGCAACTCGCCGCGCTCACGACCCGGCAGGTGGACGCGCTGTCATCGCTCGCCATCTCCGGCTTGACCACGTCCCAGATGGTGAACCTGAGCACCACGCAAATCGGCGCGCTGACGCCGAGCCAGCTCCGCGCCCTGGCTGACACGCAGTTCGAGGCGCTGACGGCGGCGCAGGTCGCCGCGTTGAGCACGACGCAGTTGACGGCGCTGCCGACGACCCAGATCGGCAACCTCAGCACCACGCAACTGGGCGCGCTGAGCACGACGCAGATCGCGGGGCTGGCCGGGACCAACATCGCGGGGCTGAACGCCACGCTGCTCGGCACCTTGAACTCGACGCAGTTCGGCGCCCTGGCGGCGACGGAGACCGGCGCGCTCACCAGCACGCAGCTCAATGCGCTGTCGTCGACGCAACTGAGCGCGCTGACCGCCACGCAACTCGGCGGCCTGCGGGCCAGCGGCGTGGCGGCGCTGGCGACGACGCAGCTCACGGCGCTGACCACGGCGCAATTTGCCGCGCTGACGGCCACCGGCCTCGGCGGCCTGTCGGACAGCCAGGCCAACGCGCTGAGCACGTCGCAACTGGCCGCCTTGGCGACGCGGCAGGTGGCGGCGTTCTCCACCACCGCGATCTCCGGCCTGACGACGGCGCAGATCGCCTCCCTGGCCACCACGCAGGTCGACGCGTTGACGGCGACGCAACTCGGCGCCCTGTTCAACACCCAGGTGCAGGCCCTCACCACCGCCCAGGTCGCGGCGCTGACCACCACGCAGATCGGCAAGCTGACGCCCACGCAGGTGGGCGACCTCAGCGCTGACCAGCTCAGGGCGCTCGGCACGTCGCAAATCCGTGCGCTGTCCGCCAGCAACATCAGCGGGCTGTCCGCGGCGCAACTGGCCGGGCTGCGCAGCACCCAATTCGGCGCCCTGACCGTGACGCAGGCGGGGGTGCTGACCACCACCCAGATCAGTTCCCTGTCCACTGGCCAGGTCTCTGCACTGGCGACGACGCAGCTCCGCGGGCTGGCCGCCACCGGTGCCGCGGCACTCACCGCGACGCAGCTCGGCAACGTGTCCGGCACCCAATTCGCCGGGCTGACCACGACCGGCCTGTCCGGCTTGTCCGCCAGCCAGGCCGCCGCCTTGAGCACGACGCAGCTTGCCGCGCTGGCCACGCGGCAGGTCGCGGCGCTGTCCACCACCGCCATCTCGGGCCTGACCACCGGCCAGGTCGTCGCGCTGGCCACCACGCAGGTCAGCGCGTTGACGGCGGCGCAGATCCGGGCGCTGTTCGATACCCAGGTGGAAGCGCTGACCGCCACCCAGGTCGCGGCGCTCACCACCAGCCAGGTCGGCGCGCTGACCACGACGCAGGTCGGCGATTTCAGCACGACCCAACTCGGCTTCCTTGCCACGTCGCAGATCGCGGCGCTGACCCAAGCCAACATCACCGGGCTGTCCGCGGCCCAGCTTGGCAACCTGGCGGACACGCAGTTCGCCGCGCTGACGGCGACGGAGCTGGGGCAACTGAGCAGCACCCAGCTCAACGAATTGTCGCCGGCGCAGGTCACGGCGTTGACCACGGCGCAACTCGCGGGGCTGGGCGCCACGGGGGCGGGGTCGCTCACCACGACGCAGATCGCGGGCCTGGCCCCGAGCCAACTCGCCGGTCTGACCACGACCGGCCTGTCGGGGCTGTCCAGCAGCCAGGCCGCCGCCCTGACCACGACGCAGCTTGCCGCGCTGTCCACGCGCCAGGTCGCGGCGCTGTCCGCCGTCGCCGTCACCGGCTTGACCACAACCGCGGTGGCGTCGCTGTCGACCAACCAGGTCGGCGCCCTCACGCCCGGCCAGGTCGGCGCCCTGTTCGACACCCAAGTGGAGGCGCTGACCACCAGCCAGGTCGCGGCCCTGACCACGACGCAGGTTGCCAGCCTGACCGCGACGGAGGTCGGCGACCTCAGCACGACCCAACTCGGCTTCTTTGGCACGTCGCAGATCACCGCGCTGGCGCCGGGGAATGTCACCGGGCTGTCCGCGGCCCAGCTTGGCAACCTGGCGGACACGCAGTTCGCCGCGCTGACGGCGACGGAGTTTGGGCAACTGAGCAGCACCCAGCTCAACGACTTGTCGGCGGCGCAGGTCACGGCGTTGACCCCGGCGCAGCTCGCGGGGCTGGGCGCCACGGGGGCGGCGTCGCTCACCACGACGCAGGTCGCGGGCCTGGCCGCGAGCCAACTTGCCAGCCTGACGACCACCGGCATCTCGGGCCTGTCCAACTTGCAAGCCGCCGCATTGAACACGACGCAGCTGGGCGCGCTGTCGACCCAGCAGATGGCGGCGCTGTCGACCACCGCCCTGTCCGGGCTGACCACGGGCGAGGTCGCTGCGCTCACGACCACCCAGCTTGGCGGCCTGACGCCCGGCCAGGTCGGCGCCCTGTTCGACACCCAAGTGGAGGCGCTGACCACCGCCCAGGTCGCGGCCCTGACCACGACACAGCTCGGCGCGTTGACCGCGACGCAGATCGGTGACCTCAGCACGACCCAACTCGGCTTCCTTGCCACGTCGCAGATCGCGGCGCTGACCCAGACCAACATCACCGGACTGTCGGGCGACCAGCTCGCCGCCTTGGTCGGCACGCAATTCGCCGCCCTGAGCCCGACCGAGTTGGGCCAGTTGAACAGCACCCAACTCACCAGCCTTTCAACCGCGCAATTGCAGTCCCTGAGCCTGGCGCAGCTTGGCGGGCTGGGCGCGGCCGGGGTCGGCGCGCTGACGACGACGCAGTTGACCGGCCTGTCGCCCACCCAACTCGCCAGCCTGACCACGGCCGCCCTCGGGGGCTTGTCGGCCGGCCAGGCGGCCGCATTGACGTCGGGCCAGCTCGCCGTGCTGTCGACCCAGCAGGTGGCCGCCCTGTCCAGCACCGCGGTGTCGGGGCTGACCACCGCGCAGGTAAGCGCGCTGGCGCCCACCCAGGTCGGCGCCTTGACCGCCGGCCAGATCCCCGCGCTGGTCGACACCCAGTTGACGGTGCTGACGACAACCGAAGTGTCGGCGCTGACCACGACGCAGGTCGCGGCGCTGACGGCAACGCAGTTGGGGCTGCTGTCCAACAGCCAGCTTGCCGCGCTCGGCGCCACGCAGCTCCCGGCGCTGTCGGCCGCCGGCATCGTTGGGTTGGCCGCGACGCAACTGGCGGCGTTCAACCCCACTGCGTTCGCCACGTTCACCGCGTCGGAGTTCGGCGCGCTCACGACGACGCAAATCGGCGGATTGTCCGCCAGCCAAGTCGGCTCGATGAGCGTGTCCCAGCTGCTGGGTTTGACGCCCAGCGGGCTCGGGGCGCTCAACACCGCCCAGCTTGCCAAGCTGTCGACCACCCAGGTGGCGGCGCTGGGCACGGCCGAGATCAGCGGCCTGGTCGACACGCAGGCCGCTGCGTTGTCCCTGGCGCAACTGGCGGTGCTCAACAGCCGCCAGGTGACGGCGTTGTCCACCACCGCGATCTCCGGCCTGACGGGCGGCCAGGTGGCGGCGTTGACCCCGACGCAGACCCGCGGGCTGACGGCGCAGCAGATCGGCGTGTTGAACCAGACCCAAATCGGCGCGCTGACCACGGGGCAGATCCCGGGATTGACCACGACGCAGCTTGCCGGGCTGTCCGCCACGTCGCTGGCCGTTCTGACCACGACGCAGCTTGGCGGGCTGTCCGCCACGCAGATCGGTGCGTTGACCAGCACCGCGGCGACCGGCCTGACCGCGGCGCAGCTTGCCAACCTGTCCGGCACGCAGCTCGCGGCGCTGACGGCGACGGAGTTGGGCGCCTTCGCCACGACGCAGGTCGGCACCCTGTCGGCCAGCCAAATCACGGGCCTAAGCGTGGACCAGGTCGGCGGGCTGGCGGCGAGCGGGGTCGCCGCCCTGAGCATGGCGCAACTCGGCGCGCTGACGAACACGCAAATCCAGGCGCTGTCCAGCGCAGGAATCGGCGGACTGGCGGCCAGCCAGGTCGCGGCGCTGACAAGCGGCCAGTTCGCGGCGCTGAAGCAGACCGAGATCGCCGCCCTCTCCGCCGATGCGGTCAGCGGCCTGACCACGGCGGAGCTGAAAGCGGCCAGCACGACGCAATGGGCCGCATTCACGCCGAACCAGTTGGGCGTGCTGAACGAGACGCAGGTCGCCGCACTGCCGGTGACGACCGTCGCCCAGTTCAGCAGCACGCAGATCGGCGGCCTTGCCGACACGCAGCTTGCCGCGCTGTCGCCGGACCAGCTTGCCGCGTTGCAGTCCAGCCAGATCGCCGCCCTGTCGCCCGCCGCGCTGGACGGCCTGACGGAGACCACGATCGCCAGCCTGTCGCAGGACCAGCTTGCCGGGTTCGGCCCGGCGCAGGTGGCGGCGTTGGGGCAGACGCAGGTTGCGGCGTTGACCACCACGCAGATCGCCGGCCTCGCGGACACGCAGATCAGCGGCCTGTCCAGCGATGCGATCACGGCCGTGACATCCGACCAGCTTGCCGCGCTGACCACCAGCCAGATCCAGGGCCTGGACCCGGCGGTCCTGGCCTCGTTGGCGGATACCCAGCTTGCCGCGCTGCACACGACGCAATTGGCGGCGCTCAATACCCAGCAGATCGCGGCGTTGCAGCCCGGCTCGCTGGACGGCCTGACCGCCGCGGCCCTGAGGGGGCTGACCCCGATCCAGTTGTCCGGCCTGACCCCGGCCCAGGTGAACGTGCTCAGCCAGGACCAGATCACCGGGCTGGGCACGACCACCTTGGCGGCGCTGAGCCAGACGCAGGTGGCTGGGCTGGACAGCACCCAGGTCGCCGCGCTGACAACCACCCAGTTGGGCGCGTTGCAGCCCAGCCAGATCGCCGCCCTGTCGACCACCGCCGTGGCCGGCCTGACGGCAGGCGAGATGGCGGCCCTATCGCAGGCGCAGCTCGGCAGCCTGACGGCGGTGCAGGCCGGCGCGCTGTCGAGCGGCCAGGTCGGCGCGCTCCCGTCCAGCGCGGTCGCCGCGCTGTCCGCGACCCAGCTTGCCGGGCTATCCAGCTTTGCCCTGGCGGGCCTGTCCACCACCAACTTCGCCGCCTTGTCCACCGCGCAACTGCGCGGGCTGACTACAGGCCAGGTCGGGGCGCTCGCGACGGCGGACATCAATGCGCTGAAGGACACCCAACTGAACGCGCTGTCGGTGACGGAAATCGCCGGGCTGGCGCCGACCCAGACGGCCAGCCTGTCCTCGGACCAGCTTGCCACCTTGCGCTCGACGCAAGTGGCGGCCCTGTCGACCGCCGCCATCGCCGGGCTGACTTCGACGCAGGTTGCCGGGCTGCAGACCACGCAGCTCGGCGCGCTGACCGCGGCCCAAATCGGCGCGCTGTCCGTCACCGCGTTGACGCCCACGCAACTCTCCGGGCTGACGGTGACGCAGGCGGTCGGATTGACGCCGACCGAGTTGGCCGGGCTGGGCACGGCGCAAATCACCGCGCTGACGGCCACGACCGTCAAGTCACTGACGGCGGCGGCGGTCGGCGGCCTGACCGAGACGCAGGTCGCGTCGCTGTTGGTCGCGCAGCTCGGCAGCCTGGCCGCGACCCAGGTGGGTGCGCTGTCCACCGGGACGATCGCCGCGCTGACCACCACGGATTTCGCGGCCTTTAGCCAGACGCAGCTTCGCGGCCTCGCCAGCACGCAGGTCGCCGCGTTGACCACCGGCCAGGTCGCCGCACTGACCGATACCCAGTTGGGCACGCTGACCGCGGCCGAGTTGAACGGCCTGAGCGATACGCAGGCTGCCGCGCTCACACCCGACCAGCTTGCCGGGCTGACCGTGACGGATGTGGCCGCCTTGTCGGACGTGGCGGTCTCCGGCCTGACGTCGTCCCAGGTCGCCGGGCTCGTTAACACCCAGTTGGCGGCGTTGAGCGGGGATCAGGTGGCGTCGCTCTCCAGCAGCGCCGTGTCGGGGCTGACCACGGCGGAGATCGCCGAGCTCACGCCCTTCCAATTGGCCAACCTGACCAGCACGCAGATCGGCGCGCTCAGCACCGGCCAGTTCGCCAGCCTGGCGCCGACGCAACTCACGCAATTGTTCGGCAACCAGGTGGACGGGCTGACCTCGACCGCCGTGGCGGCGCTGAACCCGGCGCAGATCGGGTTGTTGAGCGCCAGCCAGATCGCGTCGCTGTCGACCACCGGGGCGTCCGGCATTTCGGCAACCCAGCTCCGCGCCTTGTCCACCGCGCAGCTTGCCGCGCTGACGTCGCAGGAGATCGGGGCGCTGTCGACGACCGCGGTGGCCGGGTTGACCCCATCGCAGCTTGCCGCGCTCAGCAGCAGCCAGTTCTCCAGCCTATCGGCGACGTCAATCGGCGCGCTGACCACCGCGGAACTTGCCAGCCTGACGACCGCGCAGGTGAATTTGCTGTCCACCACGGAAATCAGCGGCCTGGCGGCAACCCAGGTCGCGGCGCTCACCTCGGCGCAACTCGCGGCGCTGACCCCGAGCAAGATCGGCGCACTGTCTGCCTCCGGCCTATCCGGGCTGACCCCGACGCAGATTACCGACCTGACGCTGACGCAACTGGCCGGGCTGACGGCGTCGCAGATCGGCGACCTGCCGGTGAGCGATATCGGCACGCTGTCGCAAACCTCGCTGCAGGCGATGACGGCGACGCAGCTTGGCGGCCTGGTGCGCCTACAGCTTCGCGCGCTGACGCTGCCGCAACTCGGCACGCTGGCGACCACGCAGTTGGCGGCGCTGTCGTCCACGCAGATCGGCAACCTGGCCTCGACCGAGCTGAATGCGCTGACCGCGGCGCAGTTCACCAGCCTCAGCGCCGAGCAGATCGCCGGATTGACGGGCGTCCAGCTCGACGACCTCAACACCACGCAACTGGGCCTGCTGTCGGGCGTGCAGCTCAGCGAGCTGACGACGACGGCCGCGGCGCAGCTTTCCTCCACCATGCTCGGCGCGCTGCGCACCGAGCAGTTGGAGGCGCTGAACGGTACACAAATTGATTACCTGTCGGAGACTACACTCGCCGGGCTGACATCGGACCAGTTCCACGCTCTGGAGGATGCGGTAGCTTGATCGTGGCCGCCGGGAGATCAAAATGACGACCGACACCCTCGAACACGCCTTGGACCAGGCGGCGACGCGCCGGCTGAGCGTGCAGGATCTCTTCCAGGCGGCGCAGGCGCTGAAGCTGGAGGGGCGTCCGCGCGCGGTGCAGGCGCTCTACACCAGCTGGATCCAGCACAACGAGGACCATCCGCTGAGCTACGCCGTCATGTTCAACCATGCGGTGACTCTGTCCGAGGGCGGCGAGCTGGAGGCGGCGCGCGGCTACCTGGAACGCGCGGTGACGCTGAACCCGGATTTCATGCCCGGTCACATCAATCTCGGCCGCGTGCATGAGGGGCTGGGCGCGCCCGACCGCGCCGTGCAGCAATGGTCCGACGCACTGGGACGGCTGGGCGCGGTGACCGGGGCCAACCTGGCGCACAAGATCATCGCGCTGACCCAGGCGGCGCGGGTGCTGGAAACCCTGCACCAGGACAATGCGGCGGAGGATTTGCTGCGCCAGTTGCTGGAGATCGACCCGGCGCATCGCGAGGCGACGCAGCATTTCGTGGCGCTGCGGCAGCGGCAGTGCAAATGGCCCGTCCTGCCGGCGTTGGAGCGCAAGGACCGGGCGAGCCTGGCGGCCGGCATGTCACCCTTGTCGGCGGCGGCGTTCACCGACGACCCGCTGTTCCAGCTTGCGGTCAATTGGAATTACAACAAGCACGACGTCGGCGCCCCGCGCTCACCCATGATGACAGCGCATCCGGCGGCCCTGCGGCCTGGCCCCTTGCGGGTGGGCTATTTGTCCTCCGACCTGCGCGAACACGCCGTCGGCTACCTGATGGCCGAAGTGTTCGAGCAGCATGACCGTACCCAGGTGGAAGTGTTCGCGTACTACTGCGGCCCTGCCAGCACGGACCGGCTGCACGCCCGGTTCCAGGCCAGCGCCGACCATTTCGTGGACCTCGCCGGCCTGGAGGACGCGGACGCGGCCCGGCGCATCGCCGCGGACGGCATCCAAATCCTGGTGGACGTGAACGGCACCACGCGGGAGGCCCGCAACAAGCTGCTGGCGCTGCGCCCGGCGCCGATCATCGTGAACTGGCTCGGCTTCCCGGGGAGCGCCGCCAGCCCGTACCACCACTACATCATCGCCGACGACTGGATCATCCCGCCGGACCATGAGCGCTACTACACCGAGCGTGTCCTGCGCCTGCCCTGCTACCAGCCGAACGACCGCACGCGCACCGTGTCCGATCGCCCGGTGTCGCGCGCGGAGGCCGGGCTGCCGGAGGACGCGACCGTATTCTGCTGCTTCAACGGCCTGCACAAGCTGACGCCCTTCGTGTTCGACCGCTGGATGGCCATCCTGGCCCGGGTGCCCGGCAGCGTGCTCTGGCTGCTGAGCACCGACGACGCGGTGCATGCCCGGCTGCGCGAGCGCGCCGGCCAGGCCGGCATCGACCCGGCGCGGCTGGTGTTCGCCGAGAAGCGCGGCCATGCCGACCACCTGGCGCGCTACGTGCTGGCCGATTTGTTCCTGGATACGGCGCCCTACGGCGCCCACACCACCGCGTCGGACGCGCTGTGGATGGGCATCCCCGTGCTGACCATGAGCGGCCGGTGCTTCGCCGCCCGTGTCTGCGGCAGCCTGGTGCGCGCGGCGGGCGCGCCGGAGCTGGTGTGCGAAACCGCAGCCGAGTTCGTGGAGCGGGCGGTCGCACTCGGACAGGACCGTGCGGCGCTGGCGCAGTTGCGGGCGCGGCTGGTGGCGGGACGGGACAGCAACGTCCTGTTCGACACGCCGAAGCTGATGCGCGGGTTGGAAGCGCTGTATGCCCAGATGTGGGCCGAGTACCGCGCGGGCGCGCTGCCCCAGCCGGACCTCACGAATTTGGACGTGCTGCTGGAGCTCGGCAGCCAAATCGACCACGAGGCGACTGACACGGCGACGATCGCCGACTACGCCGCCTGGTGGCAGGGGCAGATCGACGAGCGGCACCAGTTCCGCCCGATCCCGCCGGGCGTCCGCGTTGCGGCAACCACCGTCACCGCCCGGAAAGCCGTCCCACCCCGCCGCAAACCGGCCGTGCCGTTGCCCTCGGCCAGGCGCGATCAGCGCGTCGAAGCTCCCGGCGTGTTTGCCACACTTTAGCGGAAGGTCGTTTCGACCCGACCTGCAAGAAGCCCTCTCCCTCTGGAAGAGGGTTGGGTGAGGGCAAAATGCACGGGCTCGCGCGTCGGACCCTCACCCCGGCCCTCTCCCAGAAGGCTACGGGAGTCGGGTAAGTGCGGAACGATTTGCTAGAAGCCAGCCGTCGACCATGGCGTTTAGCCTTTTGAGGCCGCGGGCCATAGTTTTTGGGCCGGCTGGTCTGTATCCCTTTGAGGTATAGCCAGACCAGCCGCCCAGGCGGGAGGCTATCCAGGAAAACCATGCGAGCGAGCTGGGGTCGAACGGGTTTTTCAACTTTTCGGTCCGCCCCTCCAGCGTCTTGTTGATGGCCACGAGAGCCGGAAGCTGCACTGGATCGGCGATCACGTCCGTCAACGGCTGCTCTGTCTTGCCGTCACGCCCGATCACCAGTTGCATGATCCGCACCGCGGCGATCAGCGCCACCGTTACCAGCTTCAACAGGCTGTTCGGCGTGGTGATCTGAGAGGTTTCCACGTCCACGCCGTCCGTCTTCATCGTGCGGAACACCTGTTCGATGGTCCAGCGCAGACGATACCAGCGCACCACCCGGAGCGCGTCGGCCGCTGTGGTCACAGCGTGGGTCGTCAGAAGACACCAATGCACGCGGTCCGCCACGTCAGGCGGCTGATCGATCTCACGGACATCGACCACCCGCAGCGTCAGGCTTTCCGCCAACTGCTTGCTGGCCAACGCCGGCCGGCGCACCGTCACCTCACCAAACCGCACCGCGACCACCGCCGTCCGCTCGGCGCGTTGGCCTTTGCCGCTGCGTTTGGCCGGGACGGTGATCGAGTAGCGCGTCACCTCCGACCAGGTCGCGCAAGTCTCGAACAATCTCCCAACGCCGACCGAGCGGTCGCGTGCGGCGCGCACCAGCAAGTGCACGTTGTGCGGACGGCGGGCGAACTGGTCGTAGATGTCGCCTTCGCGGTCCTCCACCATGGTGATCTGCGCCGCGTCGGCGAGGACATCGCCCGCCATCTCCACCCCGGCCAGCCAGCGGCGCGACTCCTTGTCGTCGGCATCCCGCAGCTTGTGATCCCCAACCGTCCCCGGCGCACGATTGATCACCTCGGCGCCGACCAGCCCGAGGATACCGCCCGTCCCAGCATCCAGCGCCAGCACCGGATGGATCAACACACCTATATCCGTGCCGTTGCCAACAGTGCCAAAGCCGCGTTTGCTCCCGGTATGGCCGGCATAGTTGTGCTCCGAGGTGTCGGACACCACCAGAACCTGGCGGCCAGCCGCGCGCTGGGCGGTCAGTTGGCCGGTGCGGACCAGCATTTCGTAGCGGGTGACCGCCTCGTTATCGAGGAATGCGCCATAGCGAAGCACCTCCTCCCGGCTGTCGGCCAGCGCGTGCAGGCACATGGTCTGCTGCTTCTCCATGGCCGCCAGCAGGCAGTCACCGGTTGCCGCCAAACGGCGGTCACCGAACCGGCCGAGTTGGAACTGCGCCATGCGAATCGGATCCTGAGTTGCCTAGATGGCAGCGAATCTGAAGCTCGAGACCAAAGCAACTGGCTCTATACCGCCACCCCAAACTATGACCCGGCTACCTGCCAATCACCTCAGCCATCCCCTCATTTCGTAACCGCAAATTTTTGCATGAACAGACCGGCGTTTAAGATGGCTTCGGCGAAGTTTTCGATCAGCGGTACAAGCCTGTGCTCTGGCATGGTGGGAATGAGATCGTAGAGCATGCACCCCTGTCGGAACAACGAGTGGGTACGGGTCTTGCTGGTGTTGGATTTCAACAGCCGGTCCATTCCAAGGCTCTCACCGACCGCACCGAGTAGGGTGAGCAGCGCGGTGGCAAACGCGCTGACCAGCAGCAGCCGGTCACGCCGCGTGGGTTCGCCGATACGAGTGGCCGACAGTCCCATGCCAAACCGTAGATCCTTGGTGTCGCGGAACTGTGGCTCGATCGTCCAGCGCTTGGCATAGTGGTTGACCAGCACCGCAGCCATCGCGTCCGGATCGCTTGCAGCCAGGCACCAGGGTTCTTTCATGCCCTTGGCATGAACGCACACCACGGCCCCGACCAGCCGGCCCTTTGCCGTCACCCGGGCATGGCGCAGTTTGTGTGCCCGGCCGCCTTTGCCCACCCATTCGGCCGCTGGCTTGGTTTGGCCGTCCTCGGCAGTGACGTGGATGTTGCCGCGAAAGCGGATGACATAGCCAAACCCGAGTTCCTCCAGGAACGCGAACAGCTTCTGGTCGCCGAAGCCGCGGTCGGCCAAGATCGTCACCCGGCATTCTGGCAGTACGCGTTCGGCCAGGCGGCGTAGGCAGGCATCCTCGTAGTCGTTGCGCCGGCTGGCAATCTCATCCTTCCAGACACTCAGCCACAGCAACGGGGCGGCGCGGCCATGACCGCTCACCAGGCTCAATACCAGGGTGGACTGGCTATCGTGGTCGAAATCGGTCCAGTCCATTGCCACCAAGGCTTCCTTACGCCCACTCATCTGATGGGGCACCCAGCGGACAAAGCTGTCCCAGACGTCGATGCCGTTGTTGCTGAGCAGCCGGTCCACCTGCTTGACCGCGTGCTTGGTCACTAGGCCGCGCGCCTGGGCCAGCGCTTGGCCGATCAGCGCCACCGCGAGCGAGGCTGCCGCCATCACCCCAAGCGTCGCGTCGGCCAAGGAATCAATCCGCTTGGCGTGCAGGTCCGGCCCATACAGTTTGCCCAAAAACGAGCGCACTTCACCCAAACAAAACCGCTCACCCGCTTTGCCCACGTCGACGCTCCCGGCCTCAATCGAACCGAATCTCTACAAAACTCCCGCGAATCGAGGCTAGGTCAGGGACAGCTAAAAATGAGGGGATTCGTGAGGCCAATCACTCGCGCACAACTTGGAAAGTCGATTCGCACTTACCCGACAACGGTAGCCCAGAAGGAGAGGGAGAAGCAGGGTCGTCAATGCCCAGGCCAGGAGCAGACGACATGGTCCGGATCTGTCCAGCGATGCCCTTTGCTGCGCTGGTCGACGCGGCGCAGGTAATCGGCCCATACCCGGCGCTCATAATCCTGCGTGGCGGGCGGCGGCATGCGCCCGGCGGCGCGGGCGGCGGCGAGTTCCGTCGGGCCGAACTGGTAGGCTGCAAGACCGTCCTGCCAGCCGAATTGCCGGGCCATCACCGACAGCGAGTAGGCGCCGGCGCGGATATTGTCCTGGGGTAGATACGGGTCCGCGCCGCCGCCGATGCGGCTGCGGATTAGCTCGTAGACCGAGGGCGGGATTTGCATCAGCCCGGCCTCGCCGGTCAGCGCGCGCATCGGATGACCGTTCAGCCATTCGCAGCCGCGGCTCTCCGCCATCATGACGGCGTAGAGCAGCGGTTCCGGCACGGAGAACTCGGCCGCCGAGGCGCGTACGAATGGCCCCCACGGGTCGTCCCGCGGGCCTGGCGGGGCGTAGCGCTGGACCAGCCCGGATGGCGGGCGCGGTGCGGCACAGGCCGCCAGCAGGGCGAGCGCCCCGGCAGCCAGGACGCGGAGGGCGAACCGCGCCGCCAGCCTCACGCCGCCTGGAGTTCCAGCGCCGGCACCAGGCGTTCCGTGCAAAGCAGGCTGACCATGCGGTTCTCCACCGTGAGCAGGCCCTGCACATAGGTGCTCGCCATCCCGGACGCCACGGCCGGCGTGGGTTGGATCATCTGGTCCGATATGGTCAGGATGTCCGACACCGCGCTGACCAGCAGCCCCACCGTGTGCGCGCCGATCTGGGCCACGATGATGACGTGCTGCGCCGAAGGGGTGGCCGAGCCGAGTCCCAGGCGTTCCGACAGGTCCACGATCGGCAACACCGCGCCGCGCAAATTCACCACGCCGCGGACATAGGCGGGGGCGTGCGGCAGCGGCGTCTCCTGCGCCCAACCGCGGATTTCCCGCACGATCATGATATCGACGCAGAATTCCTGGGCGCCGACGCGGAAGGAGAGCAGTTCGCGGTCTTTGGTCTGGGACGCGGGGTCGGTCATCGAATGTGTCCTGTCGTGGGAGACGGGCGGCGCGCCAGTATGGCCACGGATTCGGAAACACCTCGTTAAGCCACACGCCCCGCACCGGCGGGTTGTCGTGGCTGCGCCGCATGATAAGCGTGCCGCATATCAAGGAGCGGTTGAGATGCGGCCTCTTGCCATCGTCGTGCTGCTCCTGCTCGGCGCCGGCAGCAGCGCCTGGGCCCGCGCCCGCCTGCTCTCCGCCACGCCGGTCCCCGGCAGCACCGTGGCGGCCGCCCCAGCCACGGTCAGCATCGATTTCACCGAAGCGGTCGACCCGCAATCCTGCAGCATCACGGTGCAGGACGATGCGGACGACCACGCCGTCACCAACGGCGGGCTCCTGCCCGCGCCAGACAACCCGAAGCGGCTGAGCATCGCGTTGGCGGCGCTGCCCCCCGGCACCTACCGGGTCATCTGGCACGCCATGGCGACGGACACCCTGGCGACGCAGGGCACGTACGAGTTCACGGTGAAACCCTAAGGCGTGATCGTTTCAAGTTGATGGCGGTGCTTCTCCCTCTCCCTCTGGGAGAGGGCCGGGGTGAGGGTCCAACGCGCATGATCGTGCATTTGGCCCTCACCCAACCCTCTCCCAGAGGGAGAGGGCTTTGTAAGTCAGCTCGAAACGACCGCCCCTTAGCCTTTGTTTTGACCGGCAGCTTTGTCGGCGTGCCGACGCACTTATTTGCCGACGCTGCCTAAGCCAGCGTCTCGAACAGCCGCAGCAACAGCGTGGCGCGCGGCGCCAGGGACGACACGATCAACTGCTCATGGTGGGTGTGGGCGCCCTGGCCATCGACGCCCAGACCGTCGAGCGTCGGCACCCCCATGGCGGCGGTGAAATTGCCGTCGCTGCCGCCGCCGGTGGCGAGGTCCTGCAGGTCGATGCCGATCTCTGCCGCCAATCCCCTCGCGTGTTCGAACAATTGGGCAATCGCGTCGGATTTGGTGAAGGCCGGGCGGTTCATGCCGCCGGTCACCGCCAGCGTCACATCGGGGTCATAAGGTTGCAGCGCGCGCAGCCGGGCCATCGCCGCGTGCCCGGTGGCGGCGTCCGGCAGGCGCATGTCGATCTCCGCGGAAGCTTCTGCCGCGACCACGTTGGACCGGGTGCCGCCACGGACCACGCCGACATTGACGGTCAACCCGGTGGCCGGGTCGGTCATCGCCTCGATGTCGAGGATTTGCCGCGCCAGCTCCTTGATCGCGCTGCGTCCGTCGCCGTGGCGCGTCCCGGCATGCGCCGCGCGCCCGCGCACATGCAGGTCGAACCGTGCGACCCCCTTGCGGGCGGTGACGACGCGGCCGCCCTCGCGCGCCGGCTCCGTCACCAGCACGAAGCGGGCGCGCCGCGCCTCCTGCTCGATCAGCGCCTTGGAGCTGAGGCTGCCGACTTCCTCGTCCGACACGAAAAGCTGGCGGATTGGCAGGGGCGTCTGCTGGCCGGTGTGGATCAGGTGGCGCAGGGCGGCCAGGGCCAGCAGGGCGCCGCCCTTCATGTCGTAGACGCCCGGCCCATAGGCCAGGTCGCCCTCCACCCGATACGGCGCCGGGCCGCGCAGTGTCCCTAACGGGTGCACCGTGTCCAAATGGCTGAGCACGAGGATGCCGGGCGTGTCCTCCGCGCCCCAGGGTGAGGTCACCAGCAGATGGTCGCCGAACCCGTCCGTACCCGGGATCCGCGTCAGCCGGCCGCCGGCGGCGACCGCGTCCGCCGCCACCTTGTCTGCCATCCGGTTGACGGAGGCGGCATCGTCGGTCGGGCTCTCGATCTCCACCCAGGCGCGGATCTCCGCCAACAGGGCTTCGGTGGTGAAGGGCGGCGTGTTGATCCGGGCCATGCGCCTCATTCCACCGGGAAGTCGGTGACGTCGCACAGGTTCAGCCCGCGCCGTTCCAGCGGCGGGCCGTCATCGAACACCAGCCGTACGTCCCAAACGCAGCGCCCGGAGGGCAGCCGGATGACCTGGTAGCTCTCCGAGTCGATCGTGGCGTCGCCGAGCCGATCGCGGCCCCAATTGGCGCTGCCGGCCAGGCGGGCATAGACCTCGTCCACCTCGCGCTGACCGCGGTTGACGATCCGGAAGGAGGGGTCGTGCGCCGGGTTGCCGGCCGGCGCCGGCGCCGCCGGTGCGCCGAAGCTGATGTTGTCCACGCCGCAGGTGTTGACGCGGCGGCGCTCGTCGGCATGGCCGTCCTGGTAGACGACGCGCAGGTCGAACACGCAGTTGCCGTCCGCCGCCAGCCGGATCGCCGCGTTGGCCCCCGCTTCGATCTGGTCGTCGCCCAGCCGATCCACGCCCCATCCTCGGGCGCTGACCGGGCTGGCATAGACCTCGTTGATGGGCTGCGTCGACCGGTTCACCAGGTAGAAGGAGGGATTGGGTGCGTCCGCCCGGGCGGCGTGCGGCGCCAGCGCGGCGAGGACGGTGAAGGCGAGGAGCGGGCGCAGCACGGCCATGGGCGAGGTTCCCTCCGGAACGGAAATGCTACGTCGTTCCCCGGCGCCAGTGAAGCGCCGGGCGCGGTATTCCCGCGTGCCGGGTGATCCCGTCCACATAGGCGAGCCAGGCGAGTTGCGGCGGGATCACCATCGCGACCCAAAGCGGCTTCCAGTCCGGCGCCGCCAGGAGGAACAGCGCGCAGCAGCCGCCGCCCCACAGGGCGAACCCCCAATGGACCAGCGTCACCCGCACGGCGGAGACGCCGCTGCGATGGGCAAGCTGGTACAAATGCCCGCGATGCGCCTGCGCCAACGTCTCGCCCGCCAGGAAGCGGCGCAGCAGGGTGAAGGCGACGTCGAACAGCACGCCAGCCAGCAGCATCGGCACCAGCGCGACCGACAGCTCCACCGCTTCGAACCGCCCGGCGGCGACGGCCAGCACCGCCAGCAGGAAGCCGCAGAACTGGCTGCCGACATCGCCCATGAAGATACGCGCGTGCGGGAAGTTGAACGGCAGGAAGCCCAGCAGCCCGGCCAGCAGGATCAGCGCGGCGAAGTAGACGAACGGCGCGCCGAGCCACGCGCCGATCACCGCCAGCACGAGGCAAGCGATGGCGGACACGCCGGAGGCCAGGCCGTTCAGGCCGTCGATGAAGTTCATCGCGTTGGTCGCCACCACGATCCATCCCAGCGTCAGCAGCGGCCCGAACCAGCCCAACTGCACCGTCCCCAGCCAGGGCAGGCGCAGGAACGGCAGGCTCAGCCCGCTGCCGACCGCCAGCAGCGCCGCCGCGACCTGCGCCAACAGCTTCACCGAGGCCGGCCAATACAGCATGTCGTCCAGGTAGGCGACGATCGCGATCCCCAGCGCCGCCAGCATCACGCCGCGGAAATACGGGTCGGCGATCCGCCCGAACGCGGCGAAGCGGTACAGGATGACGATGCCCACCAGGAAGGCGAACACGATCCCCACGCCGCCGCCCTTGGGCGTCGGCCGCGTATGGCTGCTGCGCTCGCCCGGCGTGTCCAGCGTGCCGACACGGGTCATGCCCCATACGATCGCGGCGGACAGCAGCGCCAGGCCGGCGCAAAAGGCGAGGTGGGTGGCGAAGGCGGCAGCGGTCACGGACGCTCCGGGGTCGGGCTGGCCGGGGGGACTGACCAGGTGGGATCGCGTGCGCTATAGGGGGGGCGGCATGGCCTCGCAACGCTCCGCCTTTCGCATCCTGATGAACGTGTCGCTGGATGGCGCGCTCGCCGCCGTCGCCGCCGTGGTGGCGCGCTGGGTGGCGGACCCCGGCGGCGGGCTGCTGCATCCGTTCTGGTTCCTGGGCGGGGGCGCCATCACCCTGCTGCTGGGCGGGCTGCCGTTCCACCTGTCGCAGCAATACTGGCGCTTCGCCGGCGTCGAGGACCTGGTGGGCGTCGCCGGCAGCAGCATCGTCAGCGCCGCCTTGTTTGCGCTGGTCTGGGCCGTCAGCGGCTATCCGCTGCCCACGCCGACCTTCCCGATCGTCCATGCGCTGACGCTGGCGGCGTTCCTGGGCGCGCCGCGGGTGTTCTACCGCCTGGCCAAGGCGCGCCCGCGCGGCGCGGCGGGCCGGCCGGTGCAGACGGTGCTGCTGGTCGGCGCCGGGGAAGGCGCGGACAGCTTCCTGCGCGCCCTGGCCGGGGAGCGGCGGGCCGGCCTGCGCGTGGTCGGGCTGCTGGCGCTGGGGCGCAACCAGACGGGACGCCGCATGCAGGGCCATGCCATCCTGGGCAGCATGTCCGAACTGCGCCGGGTGCTGGACCGGTTGGCCGAGCAGGGCCGGCTGCCGGACGCGCTGGTGGTGACGGAGCCGCGATTGGCCGGCTCCCGCATGGGCTATCTGCTGGAGGAGGCGCAGCGGCAAGGCATCCCTGTGCGCCAGGCGCCGCGCCCCACCGAGTTGCGGGAGGCGCAGGGGATCGAGCTGAAGCCGGTGGCGCTGGAAGATTTGCTGAACCGCCCCCAGGTGCGGCTGGACCATGACGGGATGGCGCGGCTGGTGCGTGGCCGCCGGGTGCTGGTGACGGGGGCCGGCGGCACCATCGGGTCGGAACTGGCGCGGCAGGTGGCGGCGCTGGAGCCGGCGGCGCTGACCCTGCTGGATAACGGGGAGTTCGCCCTGTGGCAGATCGACCTGGAGCTGGCGGAGAGCCATCCGGCGCTCCCGCGCCACGCGGTGATCGCCGACGTCCGCGATGAGGCGCGTGTGGCCGCCGCCTTCGCCGCCGCCCGGCCGGAGCTGGTGTTCCACGCCGCTGCGCTGAAGCACGTGCCGATGGTGGAGGCGAACCCGGGCGAGGGGTTGCTGACCAATGCCGGCGGCACCCGCGTGGTGGTGGACGCCGCCGCCGCCTGCGGCGCCGCGGCCACGGTGCTGATCTCGACCGACAAGGCGGTCAACCCCAGCAGCCTGATGGGCGCCAGCAAGCGCCTGGCGGAGATGTATTGCCAGGCGCTGGACGCCCAGGCGCGCGGCACCGGCGGCATGCGCTGCGTGACGGTGCGGTTCGGCAACGTGCTCGGCTCGACCGGCAGCGTGGTGCCGCTGTTCCGCCGCCAACTCGCCCGCGGCGGCCCGCTGACCGTGACCCACCCGGACATGCAGCGCTATTTCATGACGGTGCGCGAGGCGGTGGGGCTGGTGCTGCAGGCAACGGTGGTCGGCGTGGAGGAGGGCGCGCCCGATGGCGGCATCTTCGTGCTGGACATGGGCAAGCCGGTGAAGATCCTGGACCTCGCCCGGCAGATGATCCGATTGGCCGGACTGCGCCCGGAGGTGGACGTGCCGATTCGCTTCACCGGCCTGCGACCCGGCGAGAAGCTGTTCGAGGAACTGTTCCACGGCGAGGAACCGCCTGCGCCGACCGGACATCCCGGCCTGCTGATGGCGACGCCGCGGACCGCGGATGCCGCCGCGGTGCGCCGGGCGATCGCCGACATCGCCGCGGCCTGCCAGGCCGGGCACATCGCGGCCGCCCTGGCGATGGTCGGACGCCTGATCCCCGAATTCGACCACGCCGTCGGCGTGCCGGCCGACGAACCCGTCAGGAGCCCCGTGTGATCCCTTTCCTCGACCTCAAGGCGCAGCAGGCCCGCATCGAGCCGGAGCTGCGGCGGCGGCTGGAGGCCGTGCTGGGCCATTGCCAGTTCATCCTGGGCCCTGAAGTGGCGGAGCTGGAGGGCAGGCTGGCGGCGTATTGCGGCGCCGCGCACTGCGTCAGCGTCAGCTCCGGCACGGACGCGTTGCAGATCGCGATGATGGCGGAGGGGATCGGCCGCGGCGACGCGGTGTTCCTGCCGGCCTTCACCTACACCGCGACGGCCGAGGTGCCGCTGGTGCTGGGCGCCACCCCGGTGTTCGTCGACGTCGACCCGGCGACCTTCCAGATCGACCCGCGCCACCTCGCCACCCGGATCGCTGCGGTGCGGGCGGCGGGCAAGCTGCGTCCGCGGGCGCTGATCGGCGTGGATTTGTTCGGGCAGCCGGCGGACTGGCCGGCGCTGCGGGCGGTGGCCGCGGCGAATGGGCTGTTCACGCTGGATGACTGCGCCCAGAGCTTCGGCGCCAGCCTGGCCGGCCGCAAGCTGGGACGGGAGGCGGACGCCACGGCAGTCAGCTTCTTCCCGTCCAAGCCGCTCGGCGGCTACGGCGACGGCGGCGCGTTGCTGACCGATTCGGCGGAGCGTGCGGCGCTCTACCGCTCGCTACGCACGCATGGGGAGGGCACCACGCGCTACGAGGTGCTGCGCACCGGCATGAACGGGCGGCTGGACACGTTGCAGGCGGCGGTGCTGCTGGCCAAGCTGGACGTGTTCGAGGCCGAGCTGGCGATGCGGGAGCGGATTGCCGGCATCTACGACCGGCGGCTTGGTAATGTGCTGACGGCGCCGGCGCGCGTGCCCGACTCCGCCAGCGCCTGGGCGATCTACGCCGTGCTGCTGCGCGACGGCGCCACGCGCGACCGGCTGCAGGCCACGCTGCGGGCGGAGGGGGTGCCGAGCGCGGTGTATTATCCCCGCCCCTTGCACCACCAGCCGGCCTACGCCGCCGCGCATGACGGCGCGTCCCTGCCGGTGTCGGAGGATCTGGCCACCCGCATCATGGCGTTGCCGATCCATCCGGATTTGAGCGACGCCAATGCGGAGCGGGTCTGCGACGTGGTGGCTGCCGCGCTGGGCTGAGAAACCCGGCGGTGGGCCTGGCGTTCTGGGGCGATGGAAAACGAACCAGAACAACCCGACTCCAAGCCCGATCCCGCAGATGCGATGACGGGAAAGACCGGCACCCAGGAGCAAGGCATTCCGTCCGAAGCCGTGCATGACGAGGCCAAGGGTTCGCCCTCGGGCGATCGCCACCAGAGTGAAGTCTCCCCGGCGAAGACGTAGCTCAGCCTTAAAGCTCTCTCTCAAAGGGCGAGGGCGCGTCAGCCCGGGAATGGCCCATCCAGCAGCAGCTTTGAACTCAGCAAATCCGCCAACACCGCCGAAATATTCGCAAGGCTGAGCTTCGTCTTCGGTGGAATGATATGCGGCCGCGTTTCTCCCTTCAGCAGGCTGAGCATAACGAAGCACTCCGCGCTCAGCCGGAGGGAGTTTTCCAGTTCGCTGTAATGGTGCCGGCTCCAGGGGCGGAGATGGGTCACGCCCTTGATGAAAATATCGTAATGGTCGCTCAACGTTGCGATGGCTGCCTCGGCCTGGTTGTTCCTGAAATCCAGCCAGGCGGACATGAACACGGCGATCAGGATGTTGGTGGACGCTTGCGGCCAGGTGTGGATGCGGTCCTTGTTTGGCACGATGTCGCGGAACTCGGCTTGCGCAGCCGCCAGGTCGCCCTGGACGAGGAAGAGGTAGCCCCGCGCCAGCTTGGTGGAGATGACCCATCGCATCTGCTCGCCAGTGGGCGCGGATGGCAGCGTCGCCTTGATCGCATCCCATCGCTTGTGAACGTTCACCAGGCTTTCGGGCGCCGTCAGCCGCCCCTCCAGATGGCGATAGATCGCGACGCAGTAGGCACTCATGAATGCGTTGACGTCATCTGTGATGGCGCCGAGGAATTTGTGGGACGCCCAGTTGATCACGGTCTTGTTGGCGATCCGGAACGCCGGGTTCTGAAAGTATTTGGTGAATTCATCTTTTGTCGTGAAGTTCATCATCAGGAACTGGTTGGACGCCGGCAGGGTGGCCGGGCGGAGCAAATGGGTCTTGCCGCTGGCCCAGACGGCGCTGATTGACGGCTGCTTCAACGCCCCGCCGACCGGGAAATCCGAAGGGCGGAGCTTCACTTCCGTCTTGAAGCCGCACATTTTGCAATCGTTGTTCAGCGTCCGGTTGACGTCGGGCCGCATGGTCGTGCACGGGATTTGCTCGCGCCGTCCGCCGAACTCGAACAGGAAGTGCGTGGGCGAAGCCCGGGTGTCGCGGTCATACGCCCAGCCGCCCACCATCACCCCGTCGAGCGTAAACACCGCTTGTTCCCAGTAGCCGATCGACACCCAGCACTCTCCACGTTCTTGACCGGTCTGCCCGGCGCGCTATCCCACGATGCGGCCATTATCGGCGAAACGCCAGGCTTGGCCGTCGCTGATGGCCAGCCGGCTGTTCCGGTCCGACACGCGGATGAGGCAGCCATCGAAACTCTTGGCGTCCGGCAATGCCGAAGCGGCCGCACCCATGAGCTTCAGCGGCGCCCGTGCGTCCACCATCCCGTTGCCCTTCGCCGCCAAGGCGAGCGACACGTGTTCGTCCAAACCGTTCACGCCGAGCTGGACCGCGCCGTTCCTGGGGCCGCCGCTGACCTCGGCGTAGTTCCGGCAATCCGGGGCATTGATCACCTGCAATCCAGTCGCGGCGTTGCTGACGATCGACACCGGTGCGGCGCCCTTCGCGCTGATGACGGCGCGCGCGCGGTCGCCGGCCGCGTTGGCGCTGAGCACTGCGCCGGTCGTCTGATCACCACCGGCAATCGACCACCAGGTTTCGATGGCGGCGGATTGGGGGGTGCCCATCACCACCACCTCCCCCTTGAAGACGTCGGGCGACGGCGTTGCGGCATCGGACGCCCTGATGATGCGGTATGATCCCAGACCGGGTTTGATCTGCGTCTGGCCGCCGGTGAACACCGTGCCCTGCAGGATGAAATTCGACAGGTCGAGGGGCCGGTTGCTGGGCCAATGGATGTTGCCTGTCAGCGTCGCACGATTTGCCACACCGGCGTTATCGCTGAAGATCTTGCAGTCATGCGACGGCAGGCCGCATCGCAGGTCCGCATCGATCAGGTGCAGCCGGCCTTCGCCCCCCGTCGTCTTGAACAAGGCGCTGACGACCTCCGGGTCCTGGTCGCGGAAGCGCAGGCTTTGGATGTAAACGTCGCCTTTTCCGTCCGGCATCATGACGTTGAGGATGCTGTCGATCGTGGCGACCTCGCAGTGCAGGTCCAGTTCGATGTCCCGGATCACGATGCAATCGCGGACGACGATGATGGAGTTGTCGATGCAGGCCGCGTAGCTCGCCAGGAAGGTGCTCTTGTTCAGGTTTGAGCCGATGATTTCGATCGCATGGCCGGAGCACTCGATCTTGCGGAAATCGCAGTTGACGAAGACGTTCTCGTTGCAGGAGTACTGGGCGGGCGAAGCGTTCTCCTGTTTGATGAACTGGCTTGTGATGCCCAGCGCGTTCTCCGTATCCTCAATAAGGCAGGAGCCTTTGGCGGAGCGGTTGTACAGCTTGCAATGCGTCCAGAGGACCGTCTCGCCGCCGAAATTGTAGAAGCAGCTTTTATCGAAGAAGCCATCGAAGCGAACGTTGTCGAAACAATGGTCCCCGGCGCTGCTGCCGATTTTCCGGGTGCGACCGATTTGGATGCCGTAGCTGGGCGGCGCATCCTGGTCCCCCACGATCGTGATGTCGCTGAGATGGACGAACCGGCTCGCCAGCATGTCGAGTGCGGGACGTCCCGCTGTTTGCGCCAGGATGACGGCGCCGTCGCCGATGATGGTTGCGTTCACCGCGCGCAAATCGGTCATGTCGATGCTGCCGGTGATCCGGTAGACGCCGCTGGCCAGGCTCATCGTCGTCTGGACCAGCGTGTGCTGCACCGCCCGCATGCCGTGCCGGACGAAGGCGAACGCCTCGTTCAAGGCACGGGTGTCATCGGCGATGCCGTCGCCGACCGCGCCGAACTGGCGGACGTTCAACTGGCCGGAGTTGACGATCGCCCAAGCAACGCCGCCTGCGTCCACGATGCTGCCAGGTGGATGGGCCGGCGCAGTCGACCGTTGGTAGGTTGCGCCGCCACCATCGCCGGGGCGGGCGTAGCCCTGCGTGTCCGCGAATGGCCCGTCGAAATGCGGCGCGGCGGCAATCAGGGACTGGACGTTGGGGAACCATCCACGCGGGCCGGCCGGGGAGGCGACGGCAAGCCGGTCCGGTTGTGCCTTGGCGTGGAGGGCCACCGCAGACATCGCCGCCGCAGTAAGGACGGCCCTACGCCCGGAGAACGGTCGCGCTGGCTCCGGCTGGCGTGTCGATGGTGTTTCATCGGGATCGTGCGGCATGGCCGACTTTCCTCTCCAGACATCAGGATGCCTCACGCCACGCGCTCCGTTCCAGACGGTAAAGCCTAATCACAGCTTGCCGGCATTGCTCCTCCCTCTCCTTCTGGGAGAGGGCCGGGGTGAGGGTCCGACGCGCAGGACCGTGCATTTGGCCCTCACCCAACCCTCTCCCGAAGGGAGAGGGCTTTTGCCGGTCAAGCCGAAACGATCGTGCATCATTTGACCGCAGCCGGCTGCGGGGATGCGGCGGCGATGGCCGGGGATTTGGTCTTGGCCACGCTGTCGCCGCAGTGGAAGGTGAGGATATCCTGCGACGCAATCCCGCCATATCCATGCCGCTCGACAACGCTCATCGTCTGGCCCTTCTCGGCGCAGTATTGCGCCGCGATCTTGTCGTCCCGCGATTGTACGGCCTCAGCGCCGGACAGGCCGCCGATGACGTGGGTGGTGATCTCGTACTGGTTGCGGTCGATCCGCTTGACCGCGAGCAGGCTGTCCCGCGTCGTGGCGCAGCCGCACAGCAGCATGCCCGCACCCAGGGCCGCCAGCAGCCCGCGCGCGATGGGGCCGCGCACGATCATCCCCGCAGCCGCTGCGACAGCCATGTAAACGCAGCGATCTGCAGCTTGCCGACCTCCTGGTAGCTGATCCCTTCATAGCCGTGGCCGCCGTCGAAGGCCATGAACGCGTGCGGGATCTGGTGCGCCGCAAGTGCGGCGTCCAAACGCTCGGACTGCACGAACGGCACCACGTCATCCCGCGTGCCGTGGATGATGTAGGTGGGCGCCGTGCCGGCGGTGAGGAATGTCAGCGGCGAGGCGCTGTCGAGCACGTCTTGCGACGGGGTCGCCGTCCCGAACAGCAACGTCATGTTCTGGAGGACCCCTGGCCCCATGCCGCTTATGTCGGTTGGGCCAAACTCGTCCACCACCGCCGACACGTCCGGCCGCTGGCCGGGATACAGCGCGGCTGCGTCGCCCGGCACGATGGTGCGCAACTCGCCCAGCAGCATGGCGAGTTGGCCGCCCACCGAATCGCCCATCGCGCCGATGCGCGCCGGGTCGATGTCGAACTCCGCCGCGTGGCCGCGCAGGAAGCGGACGGCGAGCTGCGCGTCGACCAGTTGGGCCGGCCAGCGCGTGCCGGGCTGGTCCGCCTTGGCAAGGCGGTAGTCGATGTTGAACACGACGATCCCGACGCCGGCCAGCACTTCGCCCAGCTTGCCCACGATGCCGCGGCTGCCGGAAACCCAGCCGCCGCCATGGATCAGGATGACGGCCGGTTTCGCCGAGGGGATGCCCATCGGGGTATAAACATCGCCCACCTGCTGCGACAATGGACCATAGGCGACGTTCAACCGCGCGGTCACGGTGTAGGATTTCGACGGTTTCGGCCCCACCGGCAGCGCCCAGCACAGGACCAGGAGCGCCACCAGCGGGGCAAGCAGGCGGGGTGTCGGCATCTTTGGGCAATCAGCCCGCCCGCGCCCGGCGGAACAGCGCCGCCGCCGACCGGACGACGAGGTCCTGATAGGCCGCGTTCAGGTTGGCGGTATGCGAATGGTAGTCCCCGATGGCGAGCATCAGGTTGTTGCCGGTTTCATCCAGGTAGCGCCGCAGGATATAACCGGCCGCCGCCACGTTGAAGCAGGGACGGGACAGCAGGTTTTGCCGCACCGCCGGTTCCGGCAGGCTGCTGTAGTGTGACAGCGCGGCCAGCCATCGCGTGTTGATCTGCATGTAGCCGAGGTCTTCGGACCCGTCGGCATTGACATGCACCGTGCTGACCTGGCCGCCCTCCACATGGTGGATGGATGGCAACACCCGGGGCGGCAGGTTGTAGATCGAGGCAACAAGCGCCATGCAGGCGAGCAGGGGAACAGCCATGCGCTTTCTCTACCGTGTTGTCAGCCGCCACGTCATCGGGATTATCGTCATGCAGACCGAACCAGAGCACAGACACCGCGACGCAGGCTTCACCCTGCTCGAAATCCTGGTTGTCATCGCGATCCTGGGCCTGCTCATCGGGCTGGTGGCGCCCGCGGTGTTGCGCCAGTTCAGCGGCGCCCGCATCTCCATCGCCCGGCAATCCATCGAGCGGCTGGGCAGCGTGCTGGACCTGTATAAGCTGGATGTCGGCAGCTATCCCACGACCGAGCAGGGGTTGCAGGCGCTCACCACCCGTCCGTCCGGCGTGCCGAATTGGAACGGCCCGTATTTGCAGGGGAACGCCTCGCCGGTCGACGCCTGGGGGCACCCTTACAGCTACAGCAACCCCTCGCAACGTAGTCAGCACGAGTACGACCTGTGCTCGGCCGGCCCGGGCGGCAGCGCCGGGGCGTCGGGCGAAATCTGCAACCCGTAGCGGCGGCTCAGGCTTGCGGCGCCGCCCAGACGACGATGCGGAACGGCCGTCCGCTGCGGTCCGCGCCGAGCGAGACGACGGCCTGCCGGGCAAACCGCGTGCCGTCATCCGCTACGGCGTCTGCCGCGATCGTCACGACCCGGGCCGGCGGCAGGTCGCCGGTCGGCGGCGCCACCCCGGCCAACGCCAAGGCACGCGCCACCACCGGGTCCGCCCGGCGGGCGTCGGGGTCCGTGTCCGTATACAGCGTCAAATGCGGCGCCAGCCGGTTCAGCAGGTCCGGCGTCATTCCCAGCACCAGGCCGAGTTCGCCGATCGACTGGAAGTTGGCGTTGGGCGGCGCATAGTCTTTCCCCGCCGCCCGGTAACGCTGCGCCTTCTCGCCGCTGGCCGCATCGTCGGCGGACGGGAAGCGCCACTGCACGATGTTGGCGGCGAGTTCGTCGGCCCGGTCGGCGCCCTCGCCCACGGCGCGGATCAGCCCGGACAGCACGGCTGGGGACGCCAGGCTCGGGTTGATCTTGCCGAACTCGTCCGTCACCCGGACCGACGCTGAGCCATCCGGCAGCCGGACCAGGTGCGTCGACCCGTCGGCGGACCAGCCGGACCGGGGATTGAGCAGGTTGAACACCGCAAGGTTCACCGCGCCATCCGTCTCCGTCCGCAGCGCCGCCGCCCGGCGGAGGTTCAGCGTCAACTGCGCCTCGCTGCGGCCGGCCGCAGTCACCTGCGTCACGATCAGCGTGATCAGCACCAGCGACCACAGCACGATCAGCAGGGCGAACCCACCCTCCCGCGCGGTGGCCGGGCGCCTCACCGCTGCAGGCCCAGCCGGCGCCGCAGCGGCTCACCCGGGTCGGCGGAGCCGGACGCCGGCAGCGCCTGCAAGGTCTGCGGCACGGCGGCGGCGTTGATCAGGCCGTCGCGCAAATCCTCCGTCAGCGCGCGGGCGTCGCGCTGGTCGTGCACGACGTGCGGCGTAATCAGCACCAGCAGCTCCGTGCGGGCGCGGACATTGGTCTGCTGCCCGGCCAGCAGCCCGATCAGCGGGATGTCCTTCAGCCAGGGGATGCCCTTGTTGTCGTGCGAATCGCTGTCCTGGATCAGCCCGGCCAGCCCCACCGTCTGCCCGTCCTGCACCACCACGCGGGAGGTGACGCTGCGTTCGTCGAAGGTGGGGGAGTTCACGCCCGGCGTGGTGATGTTCGGGTTGACGTCGCTCACCTCCTGCGTGATGTCCAGCGTCACCAGGCCGCCGCTGTTCACCCGGGGCGTCACCTGCATGATCACGCCGGTCTGCTGGTAGTTGATGTTGCTGACGATGGGCGCGTCGCTCGTCACCGTGCTTTGCGCCGTCTGGCTCAGGAACGGCACCAGCGCGCCCACTTGCAGCCGCGCCGGCTCGTTGTCGACGACCATGAGCTGGGGGGACGACAGCACGTTCACCTTCGTCACCTCCTGCAGGGCCTGGAGCGCCGCGCTGGTGCTGTTCGGCCCGCTCAGCACGAAGCCCGGGAAGCCGGAGGCGAAGGCGGCTGCGGTGGCGCCGAAGCTGAGCGCGCCCTGCAGCCCGGCGCGGAAGAAAAACTGGGTGCCGTATTGCAGGTTGTCGTTCAGCGTGACCTCGGCGATCGTGGCGTCGATGCGCACCTGCAACGGCAGGATGTCCAGCTTGCGCAGCATCGTCTCGACCGTGTTGTCCTCCGTCGCGGTGGCGTAGATCAGCAACGCGTTGTTCTGCGTGTTGGGGATGATCCGCATCGCGTCGGGCGCCGGGCCGCCCCCGCCGCCCTCGGACGGATCAAGCCCGCCGAGCAGCGGATTGGCCGATGGCGCCGCCGCGGCGGGCGTCGCCGCGGCGGGTGCTGCGGCAGGCGTGCTGCCCCCGCCCAAGCCAGCGCTGCTGATGCCGGAGGAGCCGAGGCTGCCGCCAAGCGAGCCGCCGCCCGCCGTCAGCGAGCCGCCGCTGGGCAGGCCGCCGCGGTTGGCGATCTGCTGCGCCGCCGTCCCATTGTTGGCAGCGCCCTGGGGTGTGGGTTGGGCCGTCACGTTGTTCGGGGTGAAGGCCTGCTGCAACACATAGGCGATGTCGTTGCTGCGGCTGTTCTGCAGGTAATAGACGTGCCAGCTTCGCACCGACATGGCCTTCGACCGCTCCACCAGCCGCAGCACACGACGCACGTCCTCGATATAACGCGGCTGGCCGGACACCACGAGCACGGCGTTGATGCGGGCCATCGGCACCACGCGGACCATGTTGGTCAACGCGCCGCCCTGGCCCCGGATGGCGTCTTGCAGCGAGGCGGCGAAGTCCTTCGCGTCGCCGTTTTCCACCGGGAACAGCGCGTAGGACTGTCCCGCCAGCACGTCGACGTCGAACGCGCTGATCAGGCTCGCCAGGGTCTGCCGGGTGGACGGGTCGCCGGAGATGATCAGCGTGTTGCGCCCGGCATCGGCCACGATGCGGCCGCCATTCTGCACGTAGGGCGCCAGCGTCTTCGCCAGGTCGTCCGCCGACGCATAGTGCAGGGGGATGACCAGGCTGCCCGCGCCGCTGGCATCCAGCGTCAGCCCCGGGGCGCCGGCGGCGGCCGAGTTGGGCAGCACGCGGTAGATGCCGCCGGTTTGCAGCAGGGACGCGCCGTTTTGCGCCAGCAGCGTTTGCAGGATCGGCAGCAGGTCCTCGCGGCTGACCGGCTTGGTCGTTCGCAGCGTCGCGGTGCCGCGGACGGTCGGGTCGATGGTGTAGTTCTCGCCCAACTGGCTGCCGAGGATTTGCGCCACCACGTCGCGGATATCGGTATCGGCGAAGTTGAGCGAGATATCGCCGCCGCCGCTGGGCCGCCCCGCCGCGCGCAGGGTGACGTTCGGCGACGCGGCAAAGCTGGTTTCGGTCGCGGGGCGCTGCGACGATCCGCCCACCGGGCCGTCGAAGCGCCCTGCGGCCCCGGCATTCGACGACACGGGCGGCAGCGGCGTCAGCACGGGGCGGCTGCGGTTGGCGCAGGCCATCAGGGCGAGCAGCGGCAGCAGGACGAGGGTGCGGCGGAGTGTCATCGAGGGCTTCCTGCTCCCGGTGCGGGGAACGCATTCAGATTGGGCGAGGCAGTGCCTTGTATGCCGAGCGTCGCCGCAGGCGGTGGCTGTATCTGGGGAAGCGGGAGGGTGGCAAGCGGCGCGGCGGCCGGGATGGGCGGCGGCGCCGTGGAAAACGTCGGGTGCACGGTGTGGGCGCCGTCGGCGCCGGCCAGCGTCACGTCGGTGGCGCTGATCTCCTGCACGCGATAGGCGCCGATCTGGTCGCCCGGCCCCACCACCGCGCCCCTTCCACCATCGCGCCCGGCAAAGATGGCCTTGCGTTCCTGGCTGGTGACCAGGATGCCGGTCAGATGCGGCAAGCGTGGATCATCTGTGCCCGGCAAAACCTCGGGCTTGCGGTGCGGCGAGAAGGGGGGGCGCGCCAGCAGGGCGGCAACCTGCTCCTGCAGGGAGGTCGCTGGCTGCAAGGCGGATGCGCCGGCGGCGGCGGGCGCAGGGCGCACCAGGGCCGGCCGCGACGCGCCTGTGGCGAGTTCGACGGCAACCAGGCCGGCCAGCACGGCGGCGGTCACGACCAGGGCGGGCAGCAGCCCCCGGCTCATTTCGGCCCGTCCGGGCCTGCGTAGAGGGCGATGACCGTGCAGGAGGCGTCGAGCAGCTTGATCGGTCCGGTGGTGATGGAGCGCGAAGGCGCAACCTGTATTTCGCTGACCAGCATATGCGGCGTCGCCTGGTCGATCGCGGAGAACAGGCTCACCAGCCGCGACCACGGTCCGGAGACGGCGATGTGCACGCGGATGCGTCGGTAGGGCCCGCTTGGCTCGGCTGCAAGCACCTCCGCGCTCGTCATGCGGACCAGGGCGCGTTCCGACATGTCTTGCAGGCGCTGCTGCAGGACCGCGCCGGCGATCGCCTCCGTCGCCCCGGTCAGCAGGACCGGGCGCGTATCCACGCTGCCGGCCGCCACTTGCCGCTGCAGCTCCGGCGCCGTTGCCGCCAGTGCGGCCATGCGCGCCACCAGGGTCTGGCGCTGTGCCAGTTGCTCCTGACGCTGCCCGTACCAGTCCAGGAGGGGGGACGCCAAGCCGACCCACACGATGGCCAAGGCGACGAAGGTCAGCCCGATCGCCAAGGCCTGTCCGCGCCGGCCGGTCGGCAGGCTGGCCGCGAGCGCCGTCATGGCGCGAGGTCGACGCTGATGGTGAATTGATCGCCATGATCGCCGATCGTGCGGAACACGGGTGCGGCGAAGGACGGGTTGGCCAAGCCTGGCTCGGTCGCCAGCACGCCGATCAGCCGCACCGCCGCCTCCGACCGTCCTGTCAGGGTCAGCTTGCGGTCGCGCATGGCGAATTCCGTCAGGTATGTGTCATCCGGCAGGGCGCGGGTGACGGCGGCAAGCGCCAGGACGGCATTGCCGCTGCGCGCGCTTTCGGCGGCGAACAGGTCGGCGCCGTTGGAGGACGCCGCCATGCGGCGGCGCAGCCCCTCCACCAGCGCCACGCGCGGCTGTAGCTCGCTGATCTGGTTGTCCGCCGTGGTCAACGCCCATTGCTGCTGCACCACCGGGGTGACGATGGCAGCCGCCGCCAGCACGCCGCAGGCCCATGCGGCGATGCGGACGGAGCGTGGATGCCGGGCCGCATCCGCCCCGGGTGGCAGGACGCCCATCCGACGCAGGGCGCCGTCCAGTCCCCGGACCTCCAGCGTATCGGGTGCGAGGCCGGCGCGCGCCAGGCCCTGGATGAGCGGCGTGACGGCTGCCTTGACCACGAGCGACAGCCGAACCAGCAGCCTGCTATTCGTCGTGTCGCGCTGCGTGATGGTCCACGACCAGAACACATCCTCGGCCCGGAACGGCGTCAGGCGGTCCATTTCATGGCGCAACACCAGGCTCAAATCCGTCTCGGCCGCCAGCGGCAGGCTCGTCTGCTGCTCCAGCAGCAGGGATGCGGGCAGTTCCAGCACGGTGCGCGGCGGCTTGCCCAGCCGGCCGGCCAAGCTGCGGATGTGCGGCAGCCCGGCCTCGTCCAGCCTGCCGGAGCCAACCAGGTGGCGCGACCCGCGGCGGCGCAGGCTCAACTCGACGGCCAGGTCATCGCGGGACCGCGCGACCAAGGCATCGGCAGGCCCTTGCTCACGGTCGGAGGGGAGCAGGCTGCGCATCTGCTGCGCCCACCAGCGGAAAACATCACCCAGCACGAAGTCGGTTCAATCCTTCCAAATCCCCTACTGGAGGGCGTGGCGTTGGCGAGGCGGCTCCCCCCTTAAACCACATCGCCGCGGAACGGATGCGATCGATCCGCTCCCATCACCCATACAGACGCATCCGCATGGGTGCGACGATGATCGGCGGCCATACCAGTCCGGACCCGGCAGGGAAAAAAAGCTGGATCCGGATCAGCGACGGCAGCGTCCGTTCGGTCCAGCCGCCAAGCCACTGCCCGCCCGCCGCATCGTCGCAGCAATAGCTGAACTGCACCCTCGCCACCCCGGGCAGCAAGGTGGTTTCGCCCGATGCCGGGGCTGCGGCAAGGGGTGTCACGTGCCGGTGCGGCGTCCAGCGCAGCACGAAGCGGTGGTCCGGCGTCACGCCCAGGGCCACATCCGCCTCGCCGACCGCCAGCCCCGGGGCCACGGCGTCGAGGTCGGTGGTGAAGCCCAGGCTGGTCGGCGTCGCCGTCAGGTCGGGGGCGTTGGTGAGCGTTCCCGGATCCATCTGCTGGATCAAGCCGCGCAGGACGCGTTCGCTGGCGTCCAGATCGGCGGAGGCCGCGATCGTGGCGCTTTGCCGGTCCGCGACGCGCAGCCCGAACCGGGTGCCTTGCACCAGCCCGGCCAGGACGAGGCCGAGCACCACCAGGGCCACCAGCACCTCCAGCAACGTGAAGCCGGGCGGAGCGTGCTTCATGGCGGCGGCGGTGGCGCGGTCCCCACCCGCTCGGTCTGCAGCGTCAGGCTCCGCGTGTGCAGGCCGTCCGGCCAGGCCATGCTGACGGCGATGCCGTACAGCGCTGGCACGGGCTTCGTGGCGTCGATGGCGGGGGCGAGTCCCAGCAACTGGATGCGCAGATGCCAGTGGTATCGCCCGCCCTCATCCCCCTGGCGGTCCTGCGCCTGGAAATCAGGCCCGGCGCTGGCCATGACGAGGTGCGATTGCGCACGGCTGAGCGCCTCGTCATACCGGGCCGCGGCGTTGGCCGTCGTCAAGCCGCCGATGCCGCCCTGGAACAGCACGCCCAGCGCCAACGCCGCGATGATGAAGGCGACCAGCACCTCCAGCAGGGTGAAGCCGGGGTCCCGACGGGTCGTAGTCTCCCTGTGCTCCCCCACTTGTAACGGAAAACCGGGATTGAACGGGATGAGGCGGGATTTGGTGGGACAAGGCATTGATGGTCCGGACCTTGTGGGAGCAAGCAGCACCTGGAGTAGGTGGTGTATCTGAAATGGGGAACTGGGGCGGCTTGGGCTCATAATCGCACTTGAAGTGGGAATTGCCGGCGAGGCAATACGGGGGTAAGAGGGGCAAAAGTGTGGGCACGCCTGTACTGATTGCTGCGAACGCCCGAGATGAATGGGTAGCCGAGAGCAGTTTGCGTGGCGGCCTGTCAGGCGGGTCGGCATTGCGCTCTGACGTAGTGGTCGAGCGGTTGAATGATCGCTGCCCCCACCACTTTGAGCCTGCTGCCCAGATAGTCCCAGACGGCGATACCCAGTTTGTCGCATGTCTTGGCCAGGCTCAGGAACGCGTCGCGGCAATCCCGTCCGACCTCGCTGCGAGTTCCGGCGCTGATCTTGCGTCGTGTAACGTGACAGCGGATGTCGTTTTCTGACCCGTTGGTGTGAAGCGGAATTTGCGGCCGTTCCAGCACCATCAACAGTTCGGCCTTATTGGCGTGCAGCCGCGCAAGCAGGCGGTCCAGCGACACGAAGCCGGTGCGGCCGAGGAAAATGCGGTCGAAGCGGGCCCGTAACGCCCGAGCCCGCCGATTGTTCGGCTTCAGTTGGTAGGCCTTGAGGTCGGCGTAAAAGTCCCAAATCTTGCCACGAACCCGCGTCTGGGCGGCGCGATGCTCGTCGTTGAAGGTGTCCAGCTTATGCACCAGCCGTTCGGCGTGTACCCAGCACAGCGCGTGCCGACTGACGTTGAACTGCCCGGCGTCATCACTCAGGATCACTGCGTCGCACAGAAATTCATGCGCCTGAACGCTACCCCACAACGTCGCTTCGGTGGCGACCTGAACTGGGTCCGGCGTGACCTTCAACCCGGACAAGCCGAGCCGGTCGAGATGCGCCAGCCACGCGGCCTCATCAGCAAACCACGTCTGTGGCCCCGTCGCCAGAAGGGTGATCGACGCAGCCGGCAAGCCATGCTCGCGCATATAGGCGTAAGCCGCATCATTGAGCACGTAATCGGTATGTCCGGCGCGGAGCAGGTCGAGGAAATTCAGCCGGCTTTTCGAGGAACGGGTGCGAAACCAGGTGAACCACTCATTGCCGATCTGCGTGCAGAAGCCGTTCTTGCCGGCGTGGCGCGCGCCGGTGTCGTCCACGCTGACCCATGGCGATGTCTCCAACCCTGCGCGCAGAACATCCTGGGCTTCGGCGAGAAACGCCTCGTGGTTCTCATTCAACAGTCGAACCAACTGCCGCTTGGAGATTGAAATCCCCACCGATCGCAACAGGGCGAGCAGCCGGGGCATCGTCGACTGACCCTGATGATATTGCACCAGCACGAACCTACGCAATTCCGGGCCAAAATGGCCCTGGATACCCTGCGGCAGGGGCGCCAGGATCGTCCGGCCGTCCGGCGTTATCCAGCGTTCTCGCAGGTAACAGGTCGCCTTGGCTGAAATCACAAGGTCCTGGACCAGAAAAGGCTCATGGCCTTTGAAAATCGAGCCGGCCGGGATTTCGACCTGGATCACTTCGTCTTCGACGTGGACCCGTGGGGTGACCTTACCTCGGGCAGGAGGCTTCTCATCCTTGGCGGGTTTGGTTGGCGCGGCGCCTTTGTCCATGCCGCTCGGTTTGATGGTCGGGCGGCCTTTGAGGCCTTTCAACCGGGCGTTCTCTTGGCGCAGTTCAGCCACGGCCTGCTTCAGCGCAGCTACCTCGCCGTACAGTTCGACCAGCAGAGCTTCAAGATCTGGACGGCTCAGCGTCGAAAGGGTGGAGGGTGGCGGCACATGATGCAAAGACTCGACGGCGGCGAATCGGCGCAAGGAAAAAATGAGGCTTACCCACACTTTTGCCCCTCTTACATACGGGGCCCCTAAGCCTTTGTTTTGAGCGGCAGCTTTGTCGGCGTGTCGACGCACTTATTTGCCGACGCTGCCTTAAAACCCTTTCAGCGGTGTGATGTCCCCAGCTTCTGGTAAATGCGTGGATCGTCGATCGCGCGCATCCATTCGGAGCACAGCAGCAGAACGTCGTCGCCCTGGCGATCCTATTTGCCACCTACATAGCTGAAGGCCGCACTAAAGCACTTCGCATGCTGGGCGTTGAGACGGCTGATCCCGCGCCGGTGCTGGGCTTGGTTCTGTCGGGCAAGCAAAAGCCGCCGGGCTGAGCCGTGGCCGATCCGTCGCTTGTCTCTGCCGTCTCGCTGCCGCCAAAGGAGGCGGTTGCCTTGCTGCGGCAGAAGGTGAACGTGCCGACACAACGTTGGTCGGACGTCCCAGGAGCCGATCCGCACAAAGCAGTGCACCGAACGCAACTGCGTTGATGACAAGCAGACGCCCGAGAACCGCGGGCGCGAACGCGCCCGGCCCTGCCGGCAGCAACAGCGATGCCGTCGCGAGTAGCACCAGGCCGATCCACAGCCAAACCGTCCGGCCGGGATTCGGACGTGAAGCTAACACCATGGTTCGTCCTGCCCCGACCGGTCTTTTCCTACACCGATCGCGGGAGGGGTGGCACGCCTCGGGGTGGTGTGGCGGCACGGGCACGACCACCTCACCACAAGCCAATCGGCCACCAGGAGGCTTGTGCCGCCTCATCCGCGACGGTTACGGTTGCGCAGACCCGGGGGCAAGTCGGCGGCTGTCCCCGCAACTGTCAGCGGCGAGACGCTGGTCCGTCCACCCTCCGGGGTGGGTCACTGAGCCGGAAGGCTCGGGAAGACAGGATGAGCGTCGGTGACCCGCGAGCCAGGAGACCTGCCGTCGTCGCGCTGACCAACGCTGCCGGGCAGGGTGCACCGGGGGCTGGAGCTTGATGATGACCACCATGCACGGCCGCGATGACCTTGTGGCGGGCGTATGCCTGCCCGCGCTGCTCTGCCTCCCCCTTCAAGAGTGTGCCTTAGCGTCCGGGCGGCTGCCCGTCACAGTGGCCGGTATCGCGGCAGTTTTTGCAGGCGCGTCATGAAACCTGCACGGTTGCCTGACGCCTGCCTCGGTCTCCGGACTGGCATGTTCGCTCTGCTGCTTGCCATGTCCGTCGTGGGCAGCCGGCCCAGTCAAGGCCTTGCACAACCGGCTCCAGCCCCGGCAGCCAGCCCGGCTGCTGAGCCGGTCCAGGGGCCGACGGAAGGCAATTCGCCCGGCGCCCCCGCTGCCCGCGGCGCATCGCCTGGGGGCGCCACGAACGCCGGTGAGAACGCGGAAGACCGTCCGGCCACCAACCATCTTTTTGGTGATGCCGGCGGCCTACGCCCCGCGTTGGCACGCTACGGCGTATCGCTCGGCTTGACGGAGCAGAGCGAAGTGCTGGACAACGTCACCGGGGGCACCCGCCGCGGGACGGTTTATGAGGGTGTCACCTCGATGGGCTTCGGTCTGGATACCGAAAAGGCATTCGGCCTGGTCGGCGGCACGTTCAATGCGACCGCCTTCCAGTTTCACGGCCGGGGACTTACCGCCAACGACGTGCCGACGTTGGCGGCCCTGACTGGGGCGGAGCAGACCGTCCGCAGCTTCAAATTGTTCGAGATTTGGTACGAGCAGGTGCTGCTGGACAAGAAGCTTGCAATCCGGGTCGGACAACAGAGCGCCGACCAGGAGTTCATTACGACTGAGTACGGCGGCCTGTTCCTCAATTCCGGCTATGGTTTCCCCACCCTGGCAGCCGACGACCTGCCGTCGGGCGGTCCAGCCTATCCGCTCGCCACCCCCGCCGTTCGTGTGAAGATCGTGCCGAACGAGAGCCTGGCCGTGCTGGTAGGCGTGTTCAACGGCAACCCGGCCGGCCCTGGACTAGGTGACCCACAGAAGCGGGATGGCGGCGGGAC
Source organism: Acetobacteraceae bacterium (assembly GCA_965199095.1). Taxonomy (GTDB): domain Bacteria; phylum Pseudomonadota; class Alphaproteobacteria; order Acetobacterales; family Acetobacteraceae; genus LMUY01. The sequence continues at coordinate 38,085 of CBDAQM010000009.1, read as the reverse complement.
GTCTTTCCGGTTGAACGACGGGACATTCGCCATCGCTGAATTGCAGTATGGCATTCATCAAGGGGACAACGCATCCGGCTTGCCAGGAACTTACAAGCTCGGCGCCTGGTATAACTCACTGCCCTTCGCCGACCAGAGAGTAAGCTTCACGGGCCAGTCGTTGGCCGATCCGGCGAACACCGCCGCCGCCCGCGCGCGGCGCAACAACTACAGCGTTTATGCCGTTGCCGATCAACTCGTCTGGAAGAATCCGGGCGCGACCGACGGCGGTGTTGCCGTGTTCGCGCGCGCCATGGGCGCTCCGCCGGACCGTAACCTGGTCGATGTGTTCGTGCAGGGCGGCATCACCTACAAGGCGCCATTTGCAGGGCGGGAGAACGACACGGTCGGGTTGGCCGTAAGCTGGGCCCATATCAGCCAGAACGTCGCTAAGCTGGATACCGATACAATCGCGTTCACCGGCAAGGTCATGCCGGTGCGGCGGAGTGAGACGCAGGTCGAACTCACCTATCAAGCCCAATTGGCGGCTTGGTTGCAGCTCCAGCCGGACTTCCAGTACGTGTTCAATCCAGGCGGCGGCCTCCTGAATGCAACGACTGGCCGCCGCGTCGGCGATGCGGCAGTGTTAGGGATGCTGGCAAACGTCACCTTCTAGCAGGTTTAATCGCCCAATCGAAAGTAAGGTCCATCGTCCGGCTTGTCCCCTGAGGCGGACGCAGGAGAGGGGCGCAACATCGATGCGCCAGAACGATCCTCGCTTGGCGTCCAACACCGTCACGACGAGAGCACGAATAACTGCCGCGTGTGTCGCCGCCACAACCCGGCCGTCCCATTCGGCAGCAACGCCGAGCCAAGTCGATACACGACCTATCCGGCGGACGCTGCGCCTGTTGCGGCGAACGTGCCATCGCCGCCACGCCGGAAGCGTGTCAGCGCGGAGGGAGACGCGCTGTGTCGTCCTGTGGCGGGAGCATGCGGTTGAGCAGCCCATCGCGCCGCACCGCTACATGCCAGGCGGTGGCAAATACGTGCAGCGCTACCAGCGCGTAGATCCCCCATTGTCCGAGCAGGTGGAGAGTCTTGGCGGCATCATCCAGGCTCTTGTTCTCTGGCAGCGCAGGAAGGTCGAACAGCCCAAAATAGGATACCGGCTTGCCGCTGGCCGACTGCAAATAGCCGCTGACCGGCATTAGCAGCAGCAAGGCATAGAGCAGCCAATGGGTGACCCGCCCGACCAATTCCATCTCTTTGGACGTACCGCCGGGCAGGGGCGGCGGAGGGTTCATGGCACGCCAGGCAAGCCGAATTGCCACAAATGCAAAGATCGTGACGCCCAGCGATCTATGTATGACGAACAGCCAGGATCGCTCCGGACCTAGCGGCAAGGAGACCACCACCCAGGCTACCGGCAAGACCGCTAGGATCAGCAGCGCGGTGAGCCAATGCAGCGCCTGCGCCGTCAGGGTATAGCGGGGGCTGAGTTCGTTCATGAATTGTTCTTGATGCCGTCCTCAGGTTGCATGAAGCCGCCTGACACTAGCGGGGTGCAATCATTGGCGCCAGGGTTCGCAATCACCGATGCCCCATGTAGACCGCCCGCAAAGATCCTTCCCGATCGCTCAGCGGACGTGATGGGATCCGGGGTCCACTCGGTACGCTGGGAGCAATAAGGCAGTGGGCTGGTTTGAGACGGTGTTGCATAAATCTCCGGCGGGTACTGGCTAGAACGGCCAATCCAGCAGCATGTTGATCAGGGTGGCGCAGAAGGTGTAGGCGGCCGCCTGGTCCCATCGGTTCAGGCTGGTGCCCCATATCGGCTCCCGCCTCATCGACGCGCGGACGCAGTCGATGATGCTGTAGAACGTAAGGACGCGTACGGATGCCTGGCCCAGTTCCGCCAGCGTCTGCGTCCTGAGGACGAACAGCGCCAGCATCAGCGCCAAGCCGATCGTCGTCTGGATCAGGAACTCCCGGACAATGTAGCGGGATTGAACGTCCGGGAGCAGGGTTGACAAGGGGGGCATTCAGCTCACCAGCCGATATCGGACCGGAGCGGCGAGTGCCTCCTCCATCGCCATGACCGCGGCTAGCGGTTGCGCCAGCCGTTCAAAGGTGGCCCGGCCGGGCGCGGTCAGCGGCAGACGCAACTCAGCCTCGATCAATCCGAGCGTGGACAGCGCGGCCTTTAGCGGGATCGGGTTGCTCTCGACGAACAACATGTCGCTCAGTCCGGAAAGCCTGTCCCGGGCTTCAGCAAAACGTGACAAATCGCCGTTATCCCAGGAACGATGCAGCAGGCTGCACAAAGCCGGCGCGACGTTGGCCGTCACCGACACGCATCCGTGGCCGCCGGCGGCGCGGTACGCCGCCGCCGTGCCATCGTCGCCGGACATCTGCAGGAAGCTCTCCCCACAAAGCGTCCGCAACCGCGGCGGCCGTGCCAGATCCGCCGTGGCGTCCTTGAGGCCGAACACCACCCCCTGCTCGTAGAGGCGTGCCAGGGTGTCGTTGGAGATGGACACACCCGTGCGGCTAGGCACGTCGTAGGCCATCACCGGGAGCTGGGCCACGCCCTGGATCGCCTTCATATGGCCGATGATGCCCTCCTGGGTCGGCTTGACGTAGGGCGGGGGCGCGCAGAGCAACGCGTCCGCCCCGGCGTCGACGGCGCAGACGGCCAGTTCGACCGCCATGTCCGTGGACAAGGCGCCGCATCCGGCGATCACCGGAACGCGCCCGGCGGCGGCCTCGACTACGATGCGGATGACCAGCCTGTGCTCCTCCGGGCGCATGGACGCCGCCTCGCCGGTGCTGCCGCAGGCCACAAGGGCCGCCGTGCCCCGGTCGATCTGCCGCTGGCAAAGCCGGGCAAGGCTGTCACGGTCGAGATTGCCCGCTCGGAACGGCGTCGGCAGCGCCGTAAAAGAGCCGCCTGACAGCCAACCGCGAGAAGCCCGCGCCGCCTGGCTGCTCACGCCTGCCTCCTGAGCAGGACCGGCATCGCGTTCGACAGCCCGAACATCGGGAGATCGCCCCGCACGAGCAAGCCTTCCGCGACGCTCCTGGTCTGGACCGCGACGAAGCCCCCAAGCCGAACCGACCGCACCAGCAGCCCGGCGATGTCCGGATTCATGCCGACGGATGCCGCCGGCACGAAGGCGAGGAAGCGCCCGGTCGGCACGAGCGCGCGCTTGGCCTGGTGGATCAGCTTGCCCACCTGCGCGGACGAGACGACCTGGGGCGCCAGCACCAAGTCGTAGGTCTCGTGGTCGGAGTGCTCCGACAACCGCAACGCCGTGGCCGCGGCGCATCCCTGCCGCAGCAGGTTGCACATGAGGTCCAGCCCGTTGGCCGCGATGACCAGAGCGTGCGACCCAGCGATGGATCCGGCGAACCTTAAGAGTGGGTCGCCCGAGGACACCTCGGCGAGGCTACCGGGCACGGCAGGATTGGCGAACGGCGACGTGGGGACAGATTGCAGCATGGACAAAGTCCTGCACCTTCCTGAATGCGGACCCCGGTTGATGCCGGAGTGTTCGACGCCGCCAAGATGGCACCACAGGCATGAGGGTTTCCATTGGGCTTCGAAGCTCTGAGGATAGTATTACCATGTGGCTTAAGTCTTCTCAAAATATAAATCCCATATAAAAGGTGATCTAATGGTCGCCTGACGTGGCTTTTGCGAAAACAACATTGAATTTATATGGAGGTTGCTGGTCTATGGGGTTCCGACCATTGGAGTCCCGGTATGAGTACGCTTTTCCACGGCTCCTTGCGCAACGCTTCACTCGCCGCGCTCCTTCTCGCGGCGGGAACAACTTGCGCATGGGCCGACGACGCACCTGCCACCCCGCCGCCCGACAAGAGCGGGTACACCCTGTTCAACCCGACGCCTGACGCGGAAATGCGCAGCTTCAGTACGGATCGGCCCGACAAGAGCACCAGCCCTTACACGGTCGACGCCGGGCACTTCCAGTACGAGACCGACCTGCTGGGCGGATCCTACGACGGCTATAATTCGTCCCACACAACGACGCGGGAGCTCTTCACCGGCGACCCTGTGCTCAAGATGGGCATCACGAACTATGCCGATGTCGAGGTAGCCCTGGGCGGCTACCAAAACTACAGCGTGAAAGACCGCACGGCCAACACCACGTCGAACTTCGACGGGTTCGGGGACGTCACGCTCCGCCTCAAGGCAAACATCCTGGGCAATGACGGCGGCATGGTCGCCATCGCGCTCGATCCGTTTTACAAAATCCCCACCGCCACAAGGGGCTTGGGGAACGGCGTCGGAGAATTCGGGCTTACCGTGCCGATCCAGGTCACGCTGCCGTACAACTTCACCGCCCTGTTCGTGACGGAATTCGACGACTTCAAGAACGTCGAGAATACGGGCCGGCACGCCGGGTTCACCAACCTGCTCAACATCAGCCATCCCATCACGCCGAAGCTCACAGGCTCGGTGGAGATCTGGAACCAGGTGCAGGCCACCGACATCCCCACCCAGTACACGTTGGATCTGTCGCTCGCCTACATGCTGGGCCCGAACACCCAGCTGGATACGGCCACGTATATCGGCCTGAACAAGGCGGCGCCTGATTTCGTGGCCTATGTCGGCCTGTCACAGCGGTTCTAAGGCAGCGCCGGCAGATAAGTGCGTCGGCTCGCCCACAAAGCTGCCGCTCAAAACAAAGGCCTAAGTCAGTGACGCGGCGCGCTTTATATATAACTTATATACGGCCGCCCAGCACCAGATATCGCATTTATATGCGGTTCCAATCCACTGTCCTTCCACCTTGCCAAGCAATGGAGCTTCTTATGCTGGATGTCGTCTACCTGATTGGAGGCTGCCTCTTTTTTGCGGTCGCCGTCGTCTACTCAATCGCGTGCGACCGTTTGTAGGGACAGATCATGACCTTCGATTGCATACTTGGCGGGGCGGTCACCATCGGCCTGCTGGTCTATCTCGCTTACGCGCTGATCCGCCCCGAGCGGTTCTGAGGAGCGGCCACCATGACATTCAATGGATGGGTGCAGATCGCACTCTTCTGCGTGCTGCTCGCCCTGCTGGTCAAACCGCTGGGCGGCTACATGACGCGCGTGTTCAACGGTGAACGCACGCTGCTTCGCCCGGTGCTACGGCCGATCGAAATGGGCCTCTACAAGATCTGCGGCGTCCGCGAGGACGAGGAACAGCATTGGGTGACATACGCGGTCGCCATGCTGTTCTTCAGCGTGGCCGGCTTCCTCTCCCTCTACGCATTGCAACGTCTGCAAGGAATGCTGCCGTTCAATCCGCAGGGGCAGAGCGCGGTCAGCGAAGACCTGGCATTCAATACCTCGATTAGCTTCATCACCAACACCAATTGGCAGTCCTATACGCCCGAAAGTACGATGAGCTACCTCGTGCAGATGGCGGGGCTGACAGTCCATAACTTCCTTTCGGCCGCAACAGGCATCGCGCTCGCGATCGCCCTGATCCGTGGGTTTGCCCGGCGTTCCGCATCAACCGTTGGGAACTTCTGGGTCGATATGACCCGGTGCACGCTCTACGTGCTGCTGCCCGTCTCCATCGTCGTGGCGCTGTTCTTCATCTGGCAGGGCGTGCCGCAAAACCTGCACGCCTATACCGAGGTCACCACCTTGGAAGGCGCCAAGCAGGTCATCGCCCAGGGGCCGGTGGCATCGCAGGAAGCGATCAAGATGTTCGGCACCAACGGCGGCGGCTTCTTCAACGCCAACTCCGCACACCCGTTCGAAAATCCGACGGCATTGACCAACCTGGTTCAGATGCTGCTGATCTTCTCGATCGGCGCCGCACTGACCAACGTCTTCGGTCGCATGATCGGTGACCAACGTCAGGGATGGGCGATCTTCGCCGTCATGAGCATCCTGTTCCTTGCCGGCGTCTTCGTGACGTACCCGGTGGAGTCCGGCGGCAACCCAGCCTTCGCGGCCATGCACGTGGATAGCGCCGCCAGCACGTTGCAAGCCGGCGGCAACATGGAAGGTAAGGAGGTGCGCTTTGGCATCGCCAACTCCGCCCTGTTCGCCACCGTCACCACCGATACGTCATGCGGGGCGGTCAACACTATGCATGACAGCCTGCTGCCGCTCGCGGGCATGATCCCGATGGTCAACATCATGTTGGGCGAGATCATCTTCGGCGGTGTCGGATCGGGTCTGTATGGCATGCTCGCCTTCGCCATCCTCGCGGTCTTCGTCGCCGGGCTGATGGTGGGCCGAACACCCGAATACCTGGGCAAGAAGATCGAGGCCAAGGAGGTCAAGATGGCCATGCTCGCCATCCTCATCCTTCCACTCTCCATCCTCGGCTTTACCGCGCTTGCAGTGGTGATCCCAGTGGGCACGGGCGCCATGAGCAACGCCGGGCCGCACGGCTTCAGTGAGGCGCTGTATGCCTATACCTCGGCGACGGGGAATAACGGCAGCGCCTTCGCCGGGCTCAGCGCCAACGTGCCTTACTGGAACACCACGTTGGGTATCGCGATGCTGGTGGGGCGCTTCCTGTTCATCGTCCCCGTGCTGGCCGTGGCTGGTTCGCTGGCGGCCAAGAAGATCGTGCCAGTGTCGGCCGGAACGTTCCCGACCCATGGCGGCCTGTTCGTCGGCCTGGTGATCGGCACCATCCTGATCGTCGGCGGGCTGACTTTCTTCCCGGCATTGGCGCTCGGCCCCGTGGTCGAACACTTCGCCATGGTCGCCAACAACACATTCTGATCCGATCTAGGAACACATCGAAAATGGATACCACCAGCAAACAGCGCGGCAGCGTCGCCGCGATGCTCGACCCGGCGATCCTCGCCCCCGCCATCGGCGACACGTTCCGCAAGCTCGATCCCCGCGTGATGTGGCGCAACCCGGTCATGTTCGTGGTCGAGGTCGTCGCGACCCTGACGACGGTGCTGTTCCTCCGTGACCTGGTCACGGGGGGCGGCAGGTTGGGCTTCACCTTCCAGATCGTGCTGTGGCTATGGATCACCGTGTTATTCGCCAACTTCGCCGAAGCCGTCGCCGAGGGGCGGGGCAAGGCGCAGGCGGCGACGTTGCGCAAGGCACGCACGGAGACGATGGCCAAGCTGCTGCGTGAGGGCAGCAAGCAGTGGACCGAGGTCGCGGCCGCCTCGCTCAAGGTCGGCGATTTGGTCCTGGTCGAGATCAACGACTTGATCCCGAGTGACGGCGAAGTCGTCGAGGGCATCGCCTCCGTCGACGAATCCGCCATCACCGGCGAGTCCGCCCCCGTCATCCGCGAGAGCGGTGGTGACCGCTCGGCCGTAACAGGCGGCACGCGGGTGCTGTCGGACCAGATCGTGGTGCAGATTACCGCGGCCCAGGGCTCCACCTTCATCGACCGCATGATCGCCCTGGTCGAGGGTGCGACCCGGCAGAAGACGCCGAACGAGATCGCGCTGAACATCCTGCTCGTCGGGCTGACCATCATCTTCGTGTTCGCCACCGCCACCATCCCGTCCTTCGCCTCCTACGCCGGTGGCTCAATCCCGGTCGTCATCCTGGTGGCGCTGTTCGTGACGCTGATCCCGACCACAATCGGCGCCCTGCTCTCCGCCATCGGCATCGCTGGCATGGACCGCCTGATCCGCTTTAACGTGCTGGCCAAGTCCGGCCGCGCGGTGGAGGCCGCGGGTGATGTCGACACCCTGCTGCTGGACAAGACGGGGACGATCACCCTCGGCAACCGCCAGGCCGCCGAGTTCATCCCGGTGAGCGGGGTCAGCGAGCAGGAACTGGCAGATGCCGCCCAACTCTCCTCCCTTTCGGACGAAACACCGGAGGGCCGCTCCATCGTCGTCCTCGCCAAGGAAAGATACGGCATCCGTGGCCGCGAGATGGCGCCGCTCGGGGCCAACTTCATCCCGTTCACCGCGCAAACCCGGATGAGCGGCATCGATGTCGATGGCTCATCCATCCGCAAGGGCGCCGTCGAATCGATCCTCGCCTATGCTCAGGGCCCGAAGCAGCTTCCCCCCAGCCTCCGGATTGCGGGTGGTGTTGCCGAAGCCGTCCGGTCAACAGGTGCCGAGGCCGTCGCACGCGACCTGACCGAGAAGGCGGAACGGGTCTCCAAGGCCGGCGGCACGCCGCTGGCGGTGGCCAAGGATGGCCGCCTGCTGGGGATCATCTACCTCAAGGACATCGTCAAGGGCGGCATCAAGGAGCGCTTCGCCGAACTGCGCCAGATGGGCATCCGCACGGTGATGATCACCGGCGACAACCCTCTGACTGCCGCAGCGATCGCGGCCGAAGCGGGCGTGGACGACTTCCTGGCGCAGGCCACGCCCGAGGATAAGCTGAAGCTCATCCGCGACGAGCAGGCAAAGGGCAAGCTTGTCGCCATGTGCGGCGACGGCACCAACGACGCGCCGGCCCTAGCCCAGGCCGACGTGGGTGTGGCGATGAACACTGGGACCATGGCAGCCCGTGAAGCGGGGAACATGGTCGACCTCGATAGCGACCCGACGAAGCTGATCGAGATCGTCGGCATCGGCAAGCAATTGCTGATGACGCGCGGCGCGCTCACCACCTTCTCCATCGCCAACGACGTCGCGAAGTACTTCGCCATTATCCCGGCGATGTTCCTGGTGTTCTACCCGCAGCTCGCCGCCCTGAACGTCATGCGCCTGGTGTCGCCGCAAAGCGCCATCCTCTCGGCCATCATCTTTAACGCGCTGATCATCATCGCGTTGATCCCGCTGGCGTTGCGCGGCGTCGCCTACCGCCCGGTGGGCGCCGCCTCGGTGCTGCGGCGCAACCTTCTGGTCTACGGCCTCGGCGGCATTCTGGTGCCGTTCGTCGGCATAAAGCTCATCGACATGCTCATCACCACCATCGGCCTCGCCTGAGGCTTGGGGAACACCATCATGCTCAAGCAAATCCGCCCCGCCATCCTGATGATCGTCGGCATGACGGTCATCACCGGGTTGGCCTATCCGCTGGCCATGACCGGCATCGCCGAGACCATCTTCCCGCACCAGGCTGACGGCAGCCTGATCGAGAAGGACGGCAAGGTCATCGGCTCCTCGCTGATCGGCCAGAACTTCGTCGGCGCGACCTACTTCCACGGCCGCCCGTCCGCCACGACGGACACCGACCCGGCCGACAGCACCAAGACCGTGCCGTCGCCCTACAACGCCCAGAACTCCGGCGGCTCGAATGCCGGACCGACGTCGAAGGCGCTGATGGACAGGGTCAAGGGTGACGCCGATAAGCTGGCGGCGGAAAATCCGTCGGCCCCGGTGCCAGTGGATCTGGTGACTACCTCGGCCAGCGGCCTGGATCCGGACATCACTCCGGCCGCCGCCCAGTTCCAGGTCCCGCGCGTCGCCAAGGCCCGCAACCTGCCCGAGGACCGTGTCCGCCAGCTCGTCAGCGACCACACCGAAGGTCGGCTGTTCGGCGTCATCGGCGAGAACCGCGTCAACGTGCTCGGCCTGAACATGGCCCTGGATGCGCTCGGCAAGAGCTGATGCCCGGGCTGACCAAACGGGTGCGGCGGGCAGGTCCCGGCGCACCCAGCCAGCCTGGCGCACGAGCCTGGTCGCTGACTCGGATGTCGCCATCGGACGCTTGCTCGGGCGTGACCTGCTGCAAGAAGGCTTCGGCGTGGAACTGGAGTACACGGGTCAAGCCGTCCTTGACCACGTCCGCGGGGGGCGGCCGGACACCGTCATCGTGGGCGGCGACCTGCCCGATATGACGGCGCTCGACCTCATGGGGCGCCTGTGCGCAAACCCGGGGCCGCCGCTTATGGTATTGTTGGACGCCCAGGACGCAGATGTCGTCCAGGTGCTGGATGCGGGTGCCGACGACTGTATGCGCAAGGCGCGCCTTTGGGGGTCGCCAGACCTTTCCCCCGCCGGACGCATCGCCTCGGTGGTTCGTAACCTCCGGCGCAAGCTGGAGTTGACGGCCGACGGCCCCGTGCGGTTGCTGGCCGTGCCTCAGGTTGGCTACCGGCTCGTCGTCTCAACGGAGGGGAACGGCCGGCATGAACAACCGTGATGGCCGCCCGTCTCCGGACGCCCTGCTCAACGCGCTGCCGCGGGAGGGCCGCGGCCGCCTGAAGATCTTCCTGGGCGCGGCCCCCGGCGTCGGTAAGACATTCGAGATGCTGACCGTCGCCCAGGCCCGCCGACGCGAGGGGGTGGACGTCGTCATCGGCCTGGTGGAGACGCATGGCCGCAAGGAGACGCTGGCCCTGGTGGACGGCCTGGAAATGGTCGCCCGCCGGACCGTCGACTACCGCGGCCATGCCGTGGAGGAGATGGATATCGACGCCATCCTCGCCCGATGCCCGAAACTCGTCCTGGTCGACGAGCTCGCCCACACCAACGCGCCCGGCAGCCGCCACCCTAAGCGCTATCTGGATGTGGAGGAGCTGCTGGCGGCGGGCATCGACGTGTTCACCACGCTCAACATCCAGCACGTTGAGTCCTTGAACGACGTGGTCGCCGGGATCACCCGCATCCGGGTCCGCGAAACCGTGCCCGACTCCATCATCGATCGCGCCGACGATATCGAGATCATCGACCTCACGCCGCAGGACCTGATCCAGCGCCTGAAGGACGGCAAGATCTATATCGCTCACCAGGCGGAACGGGCAGTCAAACACTACTTCATGCCCGGCAACCTGGCGGCTCTGCGGGAACTGGCGCTGCGCCGGACGGCGCAGCGCGTGGACGACCAGATGGTCGACTACATGCGCAGCAACTCGATCAGCGGCCCCTGGGGCGCCAGCGACCGGGTGCTGGTGCACATCGACGGCGGGCCCGGCAGCGTGCCCCTGGTACGCCACACCAGGCGCATCGCCGACGGCCTGCGCGGACCCTGGACCGCAATCCACGTCGAGGGCGGCGGGTGGCGGGAGCAGGCCCGGCAAACGGGCACCGCCGAAGCGATGCGGCTGGCCGAGCGCCTGGGTGGCGAGACGGTGACCGTGCCCGGCGCGGACGCCGCCACGGCCGTGGTCGAGTATGCCCGCGCAAACAACTTCACCCACATCATCGTGGCGCCGTCCCGCCGCGCGCACTGGACCGAGATTTTCCTGGGATCGATGGCCCAGCGCGTCATCGCCAAGGCCGGGTCGATCCACGTCCACGTGCTGGCGGGCGACGCTACCCCCGAGGCGATGGAAGCCACATCCCTGAACCTCCGCCCCCCGACGCTCGGGGCCTGGGGTGGCAGCTTCCTCTCGGTCGCGCTCGCCCTGGGCGTGGCCATGCTGCTGCGCCAGGTGCTCGGCATCACAAGCGTCGCGCTCGTCCTGCTCATGGGCGTGCTGGCCAGCGCGGTCGCATACGGGCTGACGGCCTCGCTGGTGGCCTGCTTGCTCAGCGTGGCCGCCTACAACTTCTTCTTCCTGCCGCCGCTCTACACCTTCACCATCTCGGATCCCGAGAACGTGGTGACCTTGTCGGTGTTCGCGGTCGTGGCTGTGGTGGCGAGCAACCTGACGGCCAGGATGCGGGTCCAGACCGTCACGGCACAAAGCCGGGCCAAGTCGACCGAGGAGCTCTATCAGTTCAGCCGCAAGCTGGCCGGTGCCGTCTCGATGGACGATGTCCTGTGGGCGACGGTGCACCAGGTCGCCCTGATGCTGAAGGTCCGGGTGGTGGTGCTGCTGCCCGGCGAGCAGGGCTTGGCGGTGCAAGCTGGCTTTCCGCCCGACGACATGCTGGACGAGGCGGACCTCGCCGCCGCCAAATGGACCTGGCAGCACAACATGCCCGCCGGACGCGGGGCCGACACCTTGCCCGGCGCCAAGCGGCTGTTCCTGCCCATGCAAACCGGCCGCGGGCCCACCGGCGTGTTCGGCATCGACCGCGACGAGCCGGGTCCGCTGCTGACGCCGGATGGCCAGCGCCTGCTGAACTCCCTATCCGACCAAGCGGCGCTTGCCATCGAGCGGGTGAATCTCGTCCGCGATGTCGACCAGGCCAAGCTCCAGGCCGAGACGGACCGCCTCCGCTCGGCCCTGCTGACCTCCATCTCGCACGATCTGCGCACGCCGCTGGCCTCCATCCTGGGTGCGGCGACCAGCCTGATGAGCCAGCACGGCGAGCTCGACGAGACGGGCCGGACCACCATGCTGAAAACCATCCGGGACGAGGCCGAACGACTGAACCGCTTCATCGGCAACCTGCTCGACATGACCCGGCTCGAGGCGGGGTCGCTCTCCTTCAAGGGGGGGCTGGCGGACCTGTCCGACGTCGTGGGGGCGGTGCTGCGACGGGCGAAGCGGCTCCTGTCCGTGTACCACGTCAAGGTCGAGCTGCAGCATGATTTGCCGATGCTGAGCTTCGATATGGTGTTGTTCGAGCAGGTCCTGTTCAACCTGCTGGACAATGCGGCGAAATACTCCGTCGGCGGGTCGCTGATCGAACTCCGCGCCGCCCGCCACGGTGACCGCGTCTGGATCGAGTTGCTGGACGAGGGCGACGGCATCCCACCCGAAGACCTCGAACGCATCTTCGACAAGTTCTATCGGGTTCGTAGCGCCGACCGCCAGCGGGCGGGAACTGGGTTGGGCCTGGCGATCTGCCGTGGCTTCGTCGAAGTCATGGGCGGCACGATCACCGCGGCCAACCGCGCGGACCGCAGCGGCGCCATCTTCACCATTAACCTGCCCGTGCCGGTCCAGATGTCGCTGGAAGAGGAGGACGCGCCATGACCTTGAACGCCAACTCGATGCGTGTCCTCGTCGTGGATGACGAACCCGCGATCCTGCGCTTCCTGCGCGCCGGGTTGTCCGCCCAGGGGTTCACCGTCTCCGAGGCACCGACGGGGCAATCCGCGTTGGATGCGATGGCGCTGGGCAATACCGACCTGACGGTGCTGGATCTGGGCCTCCCGGACATGGACGGTCTGGACGTGATCCGCACGGTCCGCTCGAACGGGTCGGCAATCCCGATCATCGTGCTCTCCAGCCGCGACGACGAGGGTAGCAAGGTGGCGGCGCTCGATTTGGGCGCCGACGACTTCGTCACCAAGCCCTTCGGCATCGACGAACTGTTCGCCCGCATCCGCGCGGCCCAGCGCCACCGCCTTCAGCAAACGGGCGAACGGCCGGTGTTCCGTAGCGGGGAACTCGTCGTCGACCTTGTGCGTCGGGTCGTCACCGTGCGCGGGGAGGAGGTCAAATTCTCCAAACGGGAATACGAACTGCTGCGCCTGTTCGTGGCCCATGCCGGGAAGGTGCTAACCCACCGCCACATCCTCCAGGAGGTCTGGGGCACCGATACCGACGTGCAATACCTTCGCGTCTACGTCCGGGCGCTTCGCCGGAAGATCGAGCCCGACCCTGAGCAGCCCTTCCACATTCTGACCGAGACGGGCGTCGGATACCGCCTACTCCCGCGAGTCGTTCATGACGTCGGGTAGAGGTGTTTCAGTTTGATGCGGGCGTTTTCGGTGGTGAATTGCCAGTCTGCCTTTGCGTGGTCCTTGTTCCGGTGTCTCTGCCAGCCCGCGCATAGCCTTCGGGTGGCGTCGAGCAGGCCAGGGCAATCAGCTTGGCCTCGCTGGCGCCGCCGAAGATGCGTGGCCGGGCAGAGTTCGGCGAGCACGCGCGCAACCGTCATCAAACTGGTATCCAGGCTCGAGGCGATCTGGACTGTCAGTCCAAGCTTCGCCAGCGTTGGAGGCGTCGGCCTTTAGAGGATCCAAGCCCGTAGCAGCTTGCGTGCCGCGTGCTTGCCCGTTCGGATCAGCGCTTCCAGTTGCTCGCGCTCTTCCGTGCTCAGCGTGACGACATACCCTTGACCGAGACGTGTTTCGCACGCACCGAGTCGACCTCCAACCAACGATCAGGCCATCGATTTGAAAAAACCTGCCAATGTCGATGACGAGTAGCACTACGGTCGGCTGATTGACCATGCCGCTCACCCAACAACGGTATCACCTCAATGCGACTGACCGACATCATCAAGCCCGACCGCATCGTTCTCGGTCTGAAAGCGGCGGACAAGGCGCAGGCGTTGGCCGAGATGGCCAAACGCGCCAGCCCGCACCTCCCGGTGGCCGCGTCGACCATCCAGGCGGCGCTGGCCGCCCGTGAGAAGCTGGGCTCCACAGGCTTCGGGCGGGGCTTCGCGCTGCCCCACGTTCGCATCGAGGGGTTGGACCGCCTGTTCGGCCTGCTCGTCAGGTTGGCCAAACCGATCGAGTACGAGGCCATAGACGGCAAGCCCGTCGACATCCTGTTTCTGCTGCTGATCCCCACTGACAAGGGCAACGACCATGTTGCCGCCCTGGCGGCGGTGTCCCGCGCCATGCGGGAGGAGACGATCCTCGCCGCCGTAAGAAAGGCGGGGAACGCCGCGCTCCTGTTCGAGGCTTTGGCGGCCACGGAGGCGTAGCGTGGCCACGGCCTCCTGGTCGGTCTGTGGCTGGAAACCCGCGTGACTCCCCTTGGTTTTTTCGCCGTCATGCTCACCGTCGCCTCGCTGTTTGGGGTTGTGAACGCTCGCACCCTCAAGCTGCCCAACACCATCGGGGTGCTCGTCATCTCACTGATGGTTTCGCTGGTGATGCTCGCGGTCGACCCCTTCATCCCCGGCTACGACCTTAAGTCGATGTTGCAGTCCATGCTGGGAACAGTCGACCTCCCGCGGACGCTTCTGAACGTCGTGCTGTCGTTCCTGCTGTTCGCCGGCGCACTTCAGGTGGACCTGGGCCATCTCTGGCGACGCAAGCTGACGGTCCTGGCGCTCGCCGTTGTCGGCACCTTGCTTGCCGTCGGGCTGTTCGGCGTCGGCATGTGGTTGGCGTTTCCCTTGCTGGGTCCGCCCGTCCCATTAGTTTGGTGTATTGTCCTGGGTGCCATCCTGGCGCCGACCGACCCCGTGTCGGTGGTTGGCATGCTGCGCCGCATCGGCCTGCCTGCTCCGCTGCAGGCGGTCTTCGCCGGGGAGAGCCTTTTTAACGACGGGGTTGGCGTGGCGGTCTTCGGGGTGGCCCTCGAAATTGCAACTGGGAACGGCAACGTGTCGGGAGGTGATGTCCTGCGCAGTTTTCTGGTCGAAGCGATGGGCGGTGCCGGTCTTGGGCTTGGCTTGGGATGGTTGGCGGTTCAGCTCATGCGGCTCGTCGATGACGCCCACCTGGAACTCACGACGTCGCTCGCCCTTGCGACAGGCACGTTCAGCCTGGCGAACGCCCTCGGCATGTCAGGTCCTATTGCGGTGGTTGTCGCGGGACTGAGCATGGGGGCGAAACCCGCCCGAGCCGCAATCTCGAGCCTTGGCCACCGAGAGCTGACGACGTTCTGGTCGTTGGTCGATGAGGTTTTGAACGCGGTCCTGTTCCTCCTGATAGGCTTCGAGGTTGTCGCCGTGGCGTTCAACGTCTCGCAGGTCACGGCGGCTCTCTTCGCCATCCCGCTTTCGATTGCGGTGCGGGCTGTCAGCGTCTTGCTCGCGACATTGCCAGCCCATTTGCGGGGGCAAGGACGCGGCCGGGCTCTTATCGTGCTGACGTGGGGAGGCTTGCGTGGGGGGATTTCGGTGGCTCTCGCTCTCGGCCTGCCATCCACGCCGGAGCGTAACACCCTCCTGGCGGTCTGCTACGCCGTGGTGGTGTTCACCATCGTGGTCCAGGGCCTCACGATCGAGCACGTGGCCCGCCGTTTCTACAGGCTGGAAGATTGAATCTGCCACAGGTTAAGTGAGCGCGTTGTCACACCGACACATACCCCAAGGGCATCACCGTGAACGGCACAACGCTCACCTCGGACAGCGACGGGGAACACGCCCCCGCGCCATCCTACCCCATTCAGCGCGGCAGTGAGCGGTGCACCAGAGTCGGAGGCGGACGATGGTCAGCTATGGTTGACCGTGGTTTCCCGCGCTGCCGCATTCGCGTTGGTGGTTGTCCCCGGGGCGGCGATCGTGCCGGCAGGCCGGTCGGCCGAGGCCTCCATCGACGCGTCGTCCTCCGACATGTTCTTCTTGAACGCCTTGATGCCCTTGGCGAAGTCACCCATCAGGTTGCTGACCTTGCCGGTTCCGAACAGCAGCAGGACGACCATAAGAACGATCATCCAGTGCCAAATACTTAAACCACCCATCAATCCCTCCAGGCGGGGCAATCAGCCCCGCGCGCATTCTTCGGGCCGCACACTAGGCTCGCCGGTGGCAGATGCAAATGACACCGGAGCCATCCAGATGGCTTCAAGCAGGCCGTCCTTCAACTCCCGGACGGAAGACCCAGCAAGCGCCGGGCCTCGGCCGCATCCAAGGCGATCTGCGCCTGCAACTCGTCGAGCCCGGCAAACCGCCGCTCGGCACGCAGAAACGCGTGCAAGGCGACGTCCAACTGCCGCCCGTACAAATCGCCGGCATAGTCGAAGAGATGCGCCTCCAGCCGGCTGATCGCGCCCTCCACCACGGTTGGCCGCCGCCCGATATTGGCAACCCCAGACTGTACCGTCCCGTCCAGCACGGTCGTGACGGCGTACACGCCGCGCGCCGGTTCCAATTGCGGCCCCAGCGCGATGTTGGCGGTGGGAAAGCCGATCGTCCGGCCCCGCGCATCGCCGTGCGCGACCGTGCCGCGGATGCACCAGGGACGGCCGAGATCGTCGGTTGCCCGCTCCGGATAGCCATCCTGCAGCGACCGGCGGATCCGCGTGGAGCTGATCGGCCCGCCGGCATCCGCCAAGGGCGGCACGATGGTCAGGCCCATGCCGAGCGCCTCCGCCCGCGCGGCAAGCAGGGCCACATCGCCGCCGCGCCGATGGCCGAAGGCGAAATCCGGCCCGCAGGCGAGGTGCACGGCGCCGACGGCCTGCTGCAGCACCTCCGTGATGAACTGGTCCGCCGTCAGCAGGCTGAACGCGCGGTCGAACGTCACCTCGATCACGTGCTGCACGCCCAGGGCGCCCAATGCGTCCGCCCGGGCGGACGGCAAGGACAGGCGGAACGGCGGGTCATCCGGACGGAACAGCTCGCGCGGATGCGGCTCGAACGTCAGGGCCGCGAGCGGTGCGTCCGGCCGCGCGGCATGGGCGCTGGCCAGCAGATGGGCGTGGCCGCGATGCACGCCATCGAAATTACCCAGGGCGAGGGCGGCGCCTCGCACCTCCGTCGGCAGGTTCCGCCAGTCCGAATGCCGCTGCATCATCGTGCGACAGCTTGTCGCCACGTCGCCGCCGGTTGGCAAGTGGGGGCGCCGGTGCCTTAATCGCGCGACATCGACCCCGACCTCCAAGGTGGCCCCTCCATGGACCGACACGCCGACACCGCTGCGCTGCTGCTCAGCGCCTGGCGCGATCCGACGCAGAAGCTGCATGCCCTGCCCCATGTCCTGGTGCCGCTGGATGCGGCGATGGCCTACGCGGTGCAGCGCCGGGTGATGGAGGCGCTGGGCGGCATCGGCGGGTGGAAGGTGGGGTCATCCGGGCCCGGCGCGCCGTGCACCTGCGCGCCCATGCCGGCGGCCGGCATCCATGCCAGCCCCGGCCGCGTCGCCGGCAGCGCCCTGGCGTTGCGGGGGATCGAGGCGGAGATCGCCTTTCGCCTGGGGGCCGACCTGCCCCCGCGGGAGGAACCCTATGGCCGGGCGGAGGTGGTGGCGGCCATCGCCTGCTGCATGCCCGCGATCGAGCTGCTGGACTCCCGCTTCATCAACCCGGACGGCTTGGACAAGCTGACGCTGCTGGCGGATTTCAGCACCCATGGCGGCTTCGTCTACGGCGCGCCCGCCGCCAACTGGCAGGGGATCGACTTCGCGCGGGAGACCGTGCGGGTGCTGGTGGACGGGGAGCCGATCAAGACGGGCGCGGGCAACCCGGCCGGCGACATGATCCGGCTGATCCAGTGGCTGGCCGACACCGGGGCGCATTGGGCCGGCGGCCTGCGCGCCGGGCAGTACGTGACCTGCGGCTCGTGGACCGGCAAGGATTTCGTTCACCCCGCCGCCCAGGTGCAGGTCGAATTCGCCCATGCCGGCGCAGCCACAGTGGAGTTCACGCCATGACCGCGGATGCCTTGATCGTGGGCGTCGGCCCGGGCCTGTCCGCCTCGTTCGCGCGGCTGCTCGCCAAGCGCGGGCACAGCGTGGCGTTGGCCGCCCGCGACACGGCCAAGCTGGCGGCGCTGGCGGCGGAGACCGGCGCCTCCGTGCATGCCTGCGACGCGGCGAAGCCGGAGGCGGTGGCGGCGCTATTCGCGGCCGTCGGGACGCCCGGCATCGTGCTCTACAACGCCAGCCAGCGCGCCCGCGGCCCGCTGGTCGAGCTGGATCCGGAGGCGGTGCGCAGATCCCTGGAGGTGACGGTGTTCGGGGCGTTCCTGGTGGCGCAGCAGGCGGCGCGCGGCATGCTGGCGGCCGGCGGCGGCTGCATCATGCTGACCGGCGCATCGGCCGAGGTGAAAGGCTTCCCGCAATCCGCCCCGTTCGCCATGGGCAAGTTCGCCCTGCGCGGCCTGGCGCAATCCATGGCGCGGGAGCTGCACCCGCAGGGCATCCACGTCCTGCACATCGTGGTGGACGGCGCCATCCGGGCGGCGGCGCGGCCGGAGGGGTCGCCCGACAGCCACCTCGACCCCGGTGCGATCGCCGCGACCATGGCGGCGATGCTGGACCAGCCGCGTTCCTGCTGGACGGACGAGATCGCGGTCCGCCCCTGGGTCGAACGGTTCTGAGCCTGCCGATGCGGCTGGCCGACCTTCCCACCCCGTGCCTGGTGCTGGATCGCGGCATCCTGCGGCGCAACCTGGCCGGCATGGCGCAGGCCGTGGCGCGGCACGGCATCGGGCTGCGTCCGCACATGAAGACCGCCAAATCCATCGACGTGGCGCGGCTGGCGCTTGCCGGGCAGCGCGGCGGCATCACGGTGTCGACCCTGGCGGAGGCAGAGTATTTCGTGGGCCACGGCCTGTTCGACCAGCTCTATGCGGTGGGGATCACGCCGCAGAAGCTGGCGCAGATCGCCAAGCTGAACGCCGCCGGGGCCGACATCGCCGTCATCACCGACGATCTTGACATGGCCGGGCAGGTGGCGGCCTCGCCCGTGCCGGTGCGGGCGCTGATCGAGGTCGACACCGGCGAGCACCGCGGCGGTGTCACGCCGGACAGCCCGGTGTTGCTGGAACTTGCGGCGGCCTTGGGCGGCAGCCTGGCGGGGGTGATGACCCATGCCGGACACAGTTACGCCGCCCGGTCCGCGCAGCAGTTGGAGGCCGTGGCGGAGGCGGAGCGGGCGGGCGTCGCCCTGGCCGCGCGCCGCCTGACGGCAGCAGGGTATCCGATCGGCATCGTGTCGCTGGGCAGCACGCCGACCGCCCTGCACGCCCGGCATTTGGAAGGCGTGACGGAGGTCCGGGCCGGGGTGTACATGTTCGGCGATTTGTTCCAGATGCAGGTGAACAGCCACGGCCTGGAACGGATCGCCCTGACCGTGCTGTCCAGCGTGATCGGCCGGCGGCCGGACAGCCGCCGGCTGTTGCTGGATGCGGGCGGAATGGCGCTGTCGAAGGACCACAGCACGGAGGCGGCGCCGGTGGATTACGGCTTCGGGCTGGTGATGGACTTGGCCGGGCTGCCAAGCCTGGGCGGCGCGGTGATCCGCCAGGCCTATCAGGAACACGGCGTGGTGGAATGCGACCCGACGCTGCCCTATCCTGACCTCCCGGTGGGCGCCAAGCTGCGCATCGCGCCCAACCACGCCTGCATGACCGCCGCCGCGCATGACCGCTACTACGTCGTGGACGGCACGGACGAGGTGGTTGAGACCTGGACGCGGGTGAACGGCTGGTAGCAGGCTGGGCAAGAACTCTACTGCGGCGGTCATCCGACGCGTGTTTTCTGCGCTCCGATGCTCACGACCCTATGGTCGCTCCGCTTCGGTGCTCAAAAACCCACGCCGGGCGGCGCCAAGGGGGCCTCTGACTCGCCGCAGCAAGTTCTTGCCCAGCCTTGGAAGGCTAGGGATTCCGGCTCCGGTGCGATCAGGAGACCTTGCTCAGCAAGGTTTCCACACCAGCCTCATCCGCCCAGGCCAGCGAAACCCCAGCCACCGCCACCTTGTCCTGCCATTCGGTTGGCAGGCGGACCGAGTCCTTGGGCGTCGTCACCAGCACCGCGTCCCGTTTGACGGCGCGGCGCTGCAGCCGCCGCAGCTCCGCCGGGTCGAACTGGTGGTGGTCGGGGAAGGCGCGGCGGTCGACGATCTGCGCCCCGGCCTCCGCCAGCGTGGCGAAGAATTTGGACGGACGCCCGATACCGGCGAAGGCCAGGACGCGGCGACCCGCCAGGCCCGGCGCGTCCGGCCTGAGCGTGGCGCGCAGGACCGGCAGGCTGGTCGGGAGCAGCATGCCGAGCGTCGGGTGTTCCTCGCCGATGACGACGGCGGCGTGGCAGCGTGCGGCACAGGACGGCACCGGCTCCCGCAGCGGTCCGGCCGGCAGCACGCGGCCATTGCCGAAGCCGGCGACGCCATCCACCACCAGGAACGACAAATCCTTCACCAGGCCGGGATTCTGCAACCCGTCATCCATCACCAGCACGGTCGCCCCGGCGCCTACCGCGGCTTTCGCACTGGCGACGCGGTCCGCGCCCACGAAGGTCGGCGCGACCCGGGCCAGCAGCAAGGCCTCATCCCCGACGTCCCGCGCCTCGTGCCCCAGCGTGACGCGCGCCGCCGTCTGCACCCGGCCGCCATAGCCGCGAATCAGGAACGCGACGCGGGCGCCGCGCCGGACCAGCCGGGCGCCGAGGTCGAGCGCCAGCGTGGTCTTGCCCGTGCCGCCGACGCTGACATTGCCGCAGCAGACTACCGGGATCGGCGCCCGCCATCCCGGCTGCTCCAGCCGGCGGGCGGTCAGCTCGGCAACCGGGCCGCTGAATGGGGCGAGCAGCCGCGCCGTGACCCCGTCACGCTGCCAGAAACGCGGCGGGCGCATCAGCCAGCCAGGGCCAGGAGGGCGGCGGCGGCCCGGCGGGGCAGATCCGCGTCGGCGCTGGCGACCGCCTGGGCCGCCTGGCCCGACGCGACGCGGGCAGCCGGATCCCGCAGGCTGGCGTCCACCCAGGCGGCGAGCGTCTCTGCATCGGTGACGGTCGCCAGACCGCCAGCGGCGGTGAGCCTGGCCGCCGCGTCGGCCTGGTTCGCCATGGCCGGGCCGCACGCCACGGCGCAGCCGAACCGCGCCGGCTCCAGCGGGTTCTGGCCGCCACCATCCGGCACCAGGCTCTTGCCCATGAAGACGATCGGGCAGAGCCGGTAGAGCAGCCCCATCTCGCCAAGCCCGTCGGCGACCCAAATCCCGCCCGGCGGCGGCGCATCCCCTGCGCCGCGGCGGGGGGCTTGCAGCGCCGCTGCCACGGCGGGGCCGCGATCCGGATGGCGGGGCGCCACCACCGTGAGCAACCCAGCATGCGCCCCGGCGAGCTGGCGATGCACCGCCGCGGCGATGGCCTCCTCGCCAGGATGCGTGCAGGCGGCCAGCCAGCGGGGACGATCCCCGGTCTGTTGCGTCAGCCGCGCCAGCGCCGCTTCATCCACCGGCAGGGCCGGGGCGGCGAATTTCAGGTTTCCCGGCGATTGGACCGACCGCGCGCCGACCGCGTACAAGCGCGCTGCGTCGGCTGCGGATTGCGCCCACACCAGGTCGAACGCGCCGAACACCCGCCGGGCGAAACCCGGCGCGCGTGACCAGCCGGCCTGGCTGCGGGCAGACAGGCGCGCGTTCAGCAGCATCAGCTTGACGCCGCGGCGGCGGCTGGCGGCCAGCAGGTTGGGCCACAGCTCGCTTTCCAGGAAGGCCGCGGCGTCCGGCCGCCAATGGTCCAGGAAGCGCGCCACCCAGCGCGGCACATCCAGCGGCGCGAAGCGGTGCAGCACGCCGGGGCATCGCTCCGCCAGCAACTGGGCGGAGGTGACGGTCCCGGTCGTCACCAGCACCGTCACCTTTGCGTTTCGCAGCGCCTCGATCACGGGCAGGGCCGACACCGTCTCCCCCACGCTGGCGGCATGCAGCCAGATCAGCGTCCCGGCCGGGCGCGGGGTGGCGTCGATCCCGCGGCGTTCCGCCAGGCGATCCGGCATTTCCTTGCCGCGCCGGACCCGGCGACGCAGCATGAAGCGCAGCGCGGGGGCGAGCAGCGTTGCGGCGCCTTGCCATCCAGCCGCCGGCAGCCAGCCGGATGCCGAGCCTTCCCCATCCGACAGCGGGAGGGCAACCGGCCGCGTCACCGCGGGCACAGCGAGTCAGCCAGGTCCGCCACGTGGCTCAGCGCCGCCTCGATCGCCGGGACGAAGCTGTCCCAGCCCTCGCGCGGCACCAGGATCGGCTCGCCGCACACGATCACGCCGCGGCCGAACGGCAGCGGCACATACATCCGGTCCCAGGTGGGCAGCACGCGCCGCCTGTTCGTTTGCGCGCCGACCGGCAGCACCGGCGCGCCCGACAGCCCGGCGATCTGCGCCACGCCGGGCGCCGCCCGCCGCCGCGGGCCGCGCGGGCCATCGGGCGTGATCAGGATGTGCTCGCCGGATTGCAGCTCCGCCAACAGGACCCGCACGCTGTTGGCGCCGCCCTTCTCCGACACGTCGCGGGCGGACCCGTCCTTCGAGGAGGAGCCGTGCACCACCTGCACGCCGAAGCGCCGCACCACGGCGCCGATGAAGCGTCCGTCGCGATGCTTGCTGACCAGCACGCGCGGCGTGCCCGTGGCCCCGTGCCGCCGCATGATGAACCACAGCGCGGGCAGCAGCGGCAGCCGTTCGTGCCAGAATGCCGCGATGCTGGGCTGCCCGGCGGTGGCGGCCGCGGCATGCTCCTCCCCCACCAAGGTCCATCGCGTGGTGCGCAGCGCCAGGGCGAGGTATAGCCCAACCAGCCGGGCGGTGACGGATTGCACGGCCGCGCTGCGAAGCAGCCTCTTTAACACGGTACGCATCCGGCCATGGAGCGGGCCGGTAGCATGCTGCCCCAGTCCCTGCCAAATCGTGCGCCGTCAGGCGGCCAGTCGGTCCTCCGCAGCCTGCGTGACCGGCTGGAGGTTGGCTATGAACATCTCGGCGCAGGCACGCCAGGAAAACCGCTCGGCATGGGTGCGGCAGGCCGCGCGGTCGGCGTGTTCCAGCGCCGCCAGCGCCGCCGTGCGGAGGTCGGCAGCCATCGCGCCGACGCCGGGCGCCGCCCCCGCCAGGACGTCGAGCGGGCCCGTCACGGGGAAGGCCGCCACCGGGGTGCCGCAGGCAAGGCTTTCCAGCAGGACGAGGCCGAACGTGTCCGTCACGGAGGGGAACACGAACACGTCCGCCCCGGCGAACGCCGAGGCCAGCCCGGCGCCGTGCCGCATGCCGGCGAAATGCGCCGCCGGAAATTGCCGCTCCAAAGCGGCGCGCGCCGGGCCGTCCCCCACGACGACCTTGGAGCCGGGCAGGTCCAGCGCCAGGAACGCGCCGATGTTCTTTTCCACCGCGACCCGGCCGACATAGGCGAAGATCGGCCGCGGCATCGCCCATGCTTCCCGCGGCTCCGGCCGGAAGGCGTCGAGGTCCACACCGCGCGTCCAGGCGCGGACATTGCGGAAGCCACGGCCTGCCAACTCGTCGCGCAAGGTCTGCGTGGCGACCATCAACCCGGCGCCGGCGCCGTGGAACCGCCGCAGCCAGGCGTAGCTGAGCGATGTCGGCACCCGGGTGCGGGCATGCAGGTATTCCGGGAAGCGGGTGTGGAACGCCGTTGTGAAGCGCCAGCCGCGCTTGATCGCCAACGCCCGGGCGGCAAGGCCGAGCGGCCCCTCCGTCGCGATGTGCAGCGCGTCCGGCGCGAACGCGTCGATCATGCGGGCGAGCGCCCGCTTGGGCAGCAGGGAGAGCCGGATATCGGGGTAGGTCGGGCAAGGCAGGGTGCGGAACCGGTCGGGCCCGATGACCTCCGCCGTGTGGCCCATCGCCGTGAGTTCGCGCACGACCGTCGACAGCGTGCGCACGACGCCGTTCACCTGGGGTTGCCAGGCATCGGAAACGATCAGGACCCGCTGCAACCGCGGGGACGTGCCAGCCGGCCGGTCGATGACCGCGTCAGGCAGGTTCAGCCACCAAGCTTTGGCGCGGCGCCGCGAAGGACAGGCGGTTGAGCGCCGCCCAATCGATCAGCTCGAGCCGGCCATCCTCATGCTCGACCAGCGCGGTGCAGCTTTCGACCCAGTCGCCGTCGTTGAGGTAGAGCACGCCGCCCACTTCGCGCATCTCGGCGTGGTGGATGTGGCCGCACACCACGCCGTCGAAGCCGCGCCGCCGCGCCTCGGCCGCCATGGCGGTCTCAAACCGGTCGATGGCCTTCACCGCCTCCTTCACCCGGCGCTTCAGCCAGGCGGACAACGACCAGTACGGCAGGCCGAGGCGGCGGCGGATGCCGTTGAAGTAACGGTTGGTCACCAGCGCCGCGGTGTAGGCGCTGTCCCCCAGCAGGGCGAGGAACTTGGCGTAGCGCACCACGCTGTCGAACTCGTCACCATGCATGACCAGCAGGCGGCGGCCATCCACCGTGGTATGGTCCGCGTTCTGGCGCAGCCGGATGCCGGCGATGTCAAGGCCCAGCGGCAGCCAGGCCCGGAACATCTCGTCATGGTTGCCCGGGATGTACGTCACCTCCGTTCCCGCGCGCGCCTTGCGCAGGATCAGCCGGATCACCTCGTCATAGCTCGCATCCCAATACCAGGATTTGCGCAACCGCCAGCCGTCGACGATGTCGCCGACGAGGTAGAGGTAGTCGCAACTGGACTTGCTGAGGAAGTCGGCCAGGAAATCGCTCCGGCAATCTTTCGTGCCGAGATGCACGTCCGATATGAAGATGGAGCGGTAGCGGTGAGCCGGCCGCGCGGCGTTAAAGGTGGCGTTCATCGCGGGGCGCCTAAAATTTCCGGTGCTCTCTCATGGTATGCTCATAATCGCTGTCGTCGATTCGGGTCAGTTAAGGTTGGATGACGCTGGCGTATTTGCCGGTATGTTGTTGCGATGTCATCTGAGTGACTTGGAAATGTCATTCGAACGACTTCTGCGGACGAGGTTTTTGCCGACATGACAGCTTGCGGAGGTTGTAGACTCCCGCCGTGATCGTGATTTTCAATCCGACTGCCGGGCGTCGGCGGTCCTACGCCTTGTGGCGCGTGCTGGACGTCCTGTCCGCCAACGGCATGCGGCTCGAACTGGCTGAGACCCAGCACGCCGGGCACGCGACGGAGCTGGCGCGCGAGGCCGTGCGCTCCGGCGCGACCCTGGTGGTGGCGGCGGGGGGCGACGGCACGATCGCGGAGGTGGCGAACGGGATGGCCGGCGGCAGGGCGCGGCTGGGCGTTATCCCGCTGGGGACTGCGAACGTCCTGGCGCATGAGCTGCATCTGCCCTTCGCCCCGCGCGCGGTGGCCGCCGCCCTGGCGTTCGGCCGCACCTGCCTGCTGTGGCCGGGCGTGGCGGTCGGCCCCGCGGACACGCGGCTGTTCGTGCAGATGCTGGGGGTCGGCTTGGACGCGCAGGTGGTGCATGCGATCCCGCCACGGCTCAAGCGCGTGTTGGGGAAGGGCGCCTATGTCGCGCAGACCATGCGGGAGATGAGCCGTTATCAATTCCCACGCCTGCGCTTGCGCCTGGATGGCGAGGCGATGGAGGCCGCGAGCGTCATCGTCAGCAAAGGCCGGCTTTACGCCGGGCGCTTCACCCTCGCACCCGCCGCCAACGCCTGCCAGCCCGGCTTCAGCGTTGCGGTGTTCGAGCGTTCCGGGCCTTGGGCGGCGATGATGTATGGCGCGGCCTTGCCGTTAAACCTGCTGCCGCGGATGCCCGGGCTGCGGATCCACACCGCACGGGAGGTGGAGATCCGCGGCGACAGTAGTATTTGCGCCCAGGCGGACGGTGACCCGGTCGGGGCGACGCCGATCACCATCCACGATGCTGCCTCGCCCATCGCGGTGGTGATCGGCTAGGAGGCTGGGCAACCCCGCTTGCGACGGCGGCGTTCGCGTCGCGATGGTGATGCCCCAAACTCCTGCGACCGCCAGCCTGCTCCGCCAAATAGAGGCGTTGCTGCCGAGCATGCAGCAGCGCGCCATGGCGTTGGATGCCGAGGCAGCCTTTCCCGTGGACGATATGCGCGACCTGATGGCGGCGGGGGTGCTCCGGTCGCCCTTGCCGGCCACGGCAGGGGGGCTCGGCCTGGGGACGGAGCCGGCGGCGGCGACCGGGGCGCTCGAGTTGTTCCGGCTGCTCGGGCGCGGCAATTTGTCTCTCGGCCGCCTGGTCGAGGCGCATGTCAACGCGCTGCGGCTGGTGGTCCGATGGGGCGACGTGGCGGTCCAGCGCCGGGTGGCGCGGGATATGCTGGACGGGCACTTGGTGGGGTTGTGGGTCACCGACCCGGCCGAAGGCGGTTTGACCGTGCGGGTGGACGGCACGCTGGAGGGGGCCAAGCAGTTTTGCTCCGGGGCGGGCCATGCAAGCCGGGCGGTCGTCACCGCCGTCGACGAGTCCTGCAGCACCCGCCTGGTCTACGTGGCCAACGAGGCCGGCTTCCGCGCCAGTCCGCTTGCCAGCGGCCTGGCTGGCATGCGAGCGGCCAAAACCGGCCAGGTGCGCTATGACGGAACGCCGGGGATGGTCTTCGGCGCGGCCGGCGACTATCTCCGCGAGCCGGATTTCTCATGCGGCGCGTGGCGGACCTCGGCCGTGACGCTCGGCGGCATCGAGGCGCTGGCGGAGCAGCTTCGGCGCCAATTGGTCGCGCGGGGCCGCGCCGCCGACCCGCACCAGCAAGCCCGTGTAGGACAGGCCTTGATTGCGACGGAGACGGCGCGGTTGTGGATGGCCGAGGCTGCGTTGCGCGCGGAAGCGGATGACGACGACCCGGACGCCGCCATCGCCTATGTTGGATTGTCGCGGCTGGCGGTGGAGCGCGCGGCCCTCGATGTCATCGAGCTGACGCAGCGTTCGCTCGGCGTCGGCGCGCTGATGCGGGCCAACCCGGTGGAGCTGCTGTGCCGCGACCTCGCGACCTATCTCCGCCAGCCGGCAGCCGACATGGTGCTGACGGAAGCGGCATCACAGGCTCTCAAGGCATGACCACGGCCGGCGCCCTGTTCGCCGCCGCGGGGCAGTGGCCGGTGGCGGCGCTGGGGGACATTACCGGCGGGTGCGCCCTGGTCCTGGCGCCGCATCCGGATGATGAGAGCCTCGGCTGCGGCGGCCTGATCGCGCAGAGCTGCGCGTGCGGGCAGCCGCCCGTCGTGGTGGTCCTGACGGACGGCGCCGGGTCGCATCCCCAGTCGCGCAGCCATCCCGCGCACCGCCTGCGCGCGCTGCGGGAGACGGAGACCATTGCGGCGCTCGACTGCCTTGGACTGGCGTCCGACCGGGTCGTGTTCCTGCGCCTGCCGGACACGGCGGCGCCGGTGGCCGGGCCGGGGTTTGCCGACGCGGTGGAGGCCGTGGTCGCGGTGGCGCGGCGGTATGCCTGCCGGGCGCTGTTGACGAGTTGGCGTCACGACCCGCATTGCGACCATGAATCGGCTGCCCTGATCGGCGACGCAGCGGCCCGGGTGCTTGGCATTCCGCGGCGGGCCTATCCGGTGTGGGGCCGGACCTTGCCGGCGGACACGCCTGTCGGGCCGGCCTCCGGCCTGCGGCTCCACGTGGCGCCCTGGCAGGCCGCCAAGCGGCGGGCGATCCGGTGCCATCGGTCGCAATGGGCCGGGCTGATCACGGACGACCCGTCCGGCTTCCAAATGCAGCCCAGCTTCATGGCGCTGTTCGACACCCCGCACGAACTTTTCCTGGAGCCGCAATGAGCCGCCGGACAGCGTCCATACCGCCGAGCTATTTCGAAACGCTGTATGCGGCCGACGCCGATCCGTGGCGCTTCGCCAGCAGCCCGTACGAGCGGGAGAAATATGCCGCCACCCTGGCCGCGTTGCCGGACCGGCGGTTTTCGGCCGGGCTGGAGGTCGGGTGCTCCATCGGTGTCCTCACGCAGCAGCTTGCCGCGCGGTGCGACCGCTTGCTTGCGCTGGATGTGGCGGAGGCGGCGTTGGAGCAGGCGCGGGCGCGCTGCCCCACCGTCACGTTCGAGCGTCGCGTGGTGCCGGATGCGTGGCCGCCGGGCGAGTTCGACCTGATCGTCTTCTCGGAAATGCTGTACTATCTGGATTTGCCCGGGATCCGGGCGACGGCGGCCCGGGCGCTGGACGCGTTACGGCCCGCCGGCTGCATGCTTCTGGTGCACTACCTTGGCGAGACGGATTACCCCACCAGCGGCGACGACGCTGCCGACGCGTTCATCCAGGCGGCCGCGCTGACAGTCGGATACCAGCACCGTGCTGCCGGCTACAGGATCGACCGCCTCGATCGTTGAGGGCGTTACATCCGCCGCAGCCAGAGCCCGCCACCGGGGTTCAGCAGCACACGCGACGCGACCTCGCGCGGGAGCATCGCGCGAACCGCGTCGGCATGTTCCCTGCCCACGAAGTCGTTGAAGTAGATCACCTTGAACGCGTTGTTATACATCAGAAACGCGTGCAGGACATAAAGCTCGTTCCAAGAATAGTTGTCGCCGAGCACCCAGGGCCGGGGATATTCGAACGGGTAGAACGTATCGTGGAAGTGCACCACGACGCCGGGCTTCAGGCGCGGGAGCAGGTCCATCAGTTCGAAATGGACGTCGCTGCCCGTCTTCACGACGTGCGAGGAATCAATGAACAGAAGGTCGTTGACGCCGAGCTCCTCGACCATCGCGGGGTCGATGTTCTGCACCAAGTCCGCCACCACGGTATGCCGGGGGTCGATCGGTGCGGCGACCTGCTGCAGCAATTGTGGGTTGGGGTCGATGAAGGTGCATCGCGTGCCAAGGCCGAAATGCTCGATGGCGTCGAGTGCGAGGGCCGAGGTGAAGCCGCTGCCAACCTCAACAATGCGGTTCGGGCGAAGGTGGCCGAGCATGCCCCAGTATATGCAGGCGTCGCCGAAGCCGTAGCTCGTGTTGTCGTAGCGATAGCGGAAGGGCGGGCGTGCCTTATCGGAGAAGGGCATCTCGCCGAAAAAGCGGGACAGTGTTTCGAGCAGGGCGAGCTGCTGGCCCGGCTCAATGTCGATGCCGAGCGGGGCGTGCCGGCCGAAAATCCGAGCTTCTTGCGCCTGGACCTCTTCCAGGTTCACCACCGGGGAGTAGAAATGGCCGTTGGGATATTGCGTGGCGTTGCCCTGCTGCCTCCGCTTCAGGAGCTTGTGTTCTTCGCTCACGGCGAACAATCTCAGGACTTCAGCTTCGCTCCGTCCCGAAACGATCTCCTGCGTCCAGTAGTTGACCTCCTCATCGGTGGTCGCCTTACGTTCAAGGAGATGCTGGAAAAGCGCGCGGACATACTCCTCGGCGAGCCTCTTATCTTTTCGTAACTCGTCCAACGCGTGTCCACTCCACCCGCTTATTCCTGAGACTGTACCACAGTCCTCACGGCCTCAACCCTCTGGTCGCGATGTCGTTATAGCTTGATCGTCGGACATCGCGATGTCACCGCCCGGTCCAGCCTTGTACAGCGCCTGGAAGCCAAGCACCATGGTTTCGCGTGCTGGAGCCGCGGGCAGCCCGGCCGCGAGCCTCTCCCACAAACCCGCCTCGGTGCACGCGCGCCGGATGGTGCGGGCGAGCGCCCGGTGGTCGCCCACCTGGAAGTGCAGCCCTGCCACCTCGTCCTGCACCCGCTCGGCCGGGCCGCCGACATTGGAGCAAATGACCGGCTTGCCGAACATCCAGGCCTCGGAGATCACCAGGCAGAAGATTTCCCACCATGTCGACGGCACGATGCACCAATCGACCCGCGCCATGCGGGACGCCAATTCATTGACGTGGTAGGAGCCGTTGAGGAACACGATCTGCTCGTCCGGCGGCAGCGCCGCCTCGTCTGCCAGGAACGTCTCGATCTCGCGCCGGATCGGTTCGGAGGCGTAGCGCAGATTGTCGCCGTTCAGGTCGACCGTGAAGTCGGTGAACCCCTCCGAGCGGAGTTGCCGCACGGCGCGGAGCAGGATGTGAACCCCCTTGCTGTCGACGAACTGGCCGAAGAAGCCGAACCGCGTCTTCGGCCCCTCCGTCACCGAGCCAGGCGTGCCGTAGGCGCGCTGTCCGTTCGTGACATGATGGATCTTGTGCCGCGGAATGCCCCAGCGGACGTAATGCTCGATCATGAAGCGGCTGGGGCAGGTGAAGGCGTCCACGTTGCGGAGATGCGCCTGGAACCACATCCGACGGGTGAGGAATTGTTCCGGGGAGCGGTCCGGGAAACATTGGTGGCAGCGGATTTGGCTCGCATGGGTGCAGAGCGACTTGTCGGTTCGCCGGACCATGTGCCCGTCCGCAGCGCAGATCGTCATGAATTCGTGGAAGGTGAAGACGATCCGTGCCTTGGGGAGCACCCGGCGCGTGAGGGTGAGGATGTCAGCGCCGTAGGTGAAGAAATGATGGAAGTGCACGACGTCTGGGCGGATCGTCTCCAGGAACTCGACCAACGCGTCGATCACCATCGGCGACGATGTCTTGTGCCACCAATAATCGTAGTCCTGCATCAGGAACAGGAACTCGTCCTGGCGTTGGTCGAAGCCGGTGATCCGGGCGCCGCTTTTGAACAGCGCCGGGTAGGAATCGTCGGTGGAGGCGAGCAGGACGGTATCCGTCTTGCCGCCCTCGCGCAGCCCCTCGAACAACTCGTAGCAGACCTGCTGGGCGCCGCCCCGCACCAGCTCCGGATGGAACAGGCTGACGAGCAGGATCTTCTGACGCGGCGCCGGGGGGCCGGGCTGGATGTTACCGGGCAACTTTGCCGCCTGCCCGGCCTACCCCAGACTTGGCCGCCGTCGGTTTGGGGTGGGCACTCGGCTGCAGTATGGTTGCCGGGGCGGCCAGCAGCTTGTGCGAAGGGGCGCGGCCGACCAGGTCCGCCGCGATCATCGTGCCCCAGTTGCGCGTGAACAGCCAGCGGTTCACCAAGGAGCCGCCTTCATGCGGCGGCTTGCGCACGGAACCCTTGCCCTCCATGTGCCAGAACCGGACGTCCTGCATCCACGCGGGCACGCCGCGTTGCAGGCTTTTCAGGCACAAATCCGCGTCTTCGTAGTGGCCGTACAGATAATCCTCCGTGAACCCGCCGAGCAAATCGAACCAGTCGCGGTCAACCGATATGAACGCGCCCGTCACCGCCGGGACGGGGCGCGCCCGCGTGTAGCGGTCCGACCAATCTGGCGCACCTTTGCCGTAATGCTCGACGCGGATCATGCTCGACACCTGGACGCCGGTCGCCGTCACTGACAAGCCGCGGTCGATGTCGAAATACATCCCGCCATGCATCAATGAACCGTCATCGTAGTAAAGCGGCGCACCGAACAACGCTGTCTCAGCCTTTGGCCTGCTGCTTACGATGTCGGCGTGCACGCGCGCCCAAGTGTCGTCACGCGGGAACACATCGGGGTTGATGAAGACGATGCGGTTGCTGCGGGCAAAGCGGGCGGCCACGTTGTTGGCCGCGCTGAAGCCGGCATTGCCCGGCAGCGTCACCAATGTCAGGCTCTGGCCGTAGATACGCTCGGCAATCAACGCCTCTTTCTGCAGGATCTCAGTGAGCTCGGGGCTGTTGGAAACATAGATGAACTCGACCTCGCTGCGGTCGATAGCGGAGCCGAAGAGCGCGTTTTGCAGGAAGAAATATTCGGATCGGCCGAACAGGCACACGATGAAGGAGGCCTGGAACTGTGCCCGGTCCGGGCCATACCGCTCGGCATGGGCGGCCGCGGTGATCGTGCGTGAGATCGACCGGTTGAGTGCGACGAGCTCGTCGCCGGCGCCGCGGTCGAGCTGCTGCGCAGCCTCAATATCCCTGTTGCCCGGATATTGCAGCGACGCGAAATGCCCCAGCACCGTGTCGCGCAATTCGACGTCGGTGATCATCCGAGGTTGGAGTTCGGCTTGCGTGAAACGGCCGTCGGCGAACCGGGCGCGCAGCAGGACGACCGCCTTCGGGTCGAACCGGCCGAGCTTGTG
Source organism: Acetobacteraceae bacterium (assembly GCA_965199095.1). Lineage (GTDB taxonomy): Bacteria > Pseudomonadota > Alphaproteobacteria > Acetobacterales > Acetobacteraceae > LMUY01. Next base: position 6,013 of record CBDAQM010000009.1, on the reverse strand, counting down.
CACGGCCCAGAAGCCGAAGCGGTAGCCCGTTGGGGCCTGCAGGAGGTCATCGACGTCGACCCGGCGGCATCGGGCGATGCCCCGTGTGTTCCAGCCTTCGTCAACCTGGATGACCGAGATGCTGACCAGCGGGGCGTCCCTGTCATCGCTCCATCCGACGACAAAGAGGGTTCCGGTGGCCGACATCATGGAGACGTCGATGTTGAAGGACATGACGCCGTGGGCGGGCTGTTCGACGACGCCGCCGGCAAGCGCCTTCAAGTAGTTCGGCCGGGCCAGCCGGTGTTCGGCTTGGCCTATACGGGTGTAATGCTCGAGCGGGGAGGCGGCCGTTTCCGCGGCGATGCTTTCCCCGACATCGGGATAGGTTTCGAGGTAGGCCGGATAAGAAAATTCAACGATGCCGTTTGGCGCCGGGCTGCCCGGCATCGAGGATTGATCCGGCGGTTCGCGGCGTGGCTGCTCCGCGTGATCAAAGGCCAGCGCGTCGAAATCGTCGGCAGCGTCTTGCGGGTCCCGCTGGGCATCACTCAACGCTGGTTACTTTTTTCGTCCGCAAGGCGAAATTAGGGAACGGAAACCGACCCTCGCGATAGCCTCTTTCCTCGAAATGATCTTGCGCTGAAGCAAAAGTCCTGTTCAGCACGGCCTCGTTTACGTCGGCATATTGTGAAAGGTACCAGTTGCTGTCGACCTCGATCGAGTACGGCATGCGGTGTTCCAAGTAGCCGATTTGCACGTAGTGCTCGTGCCCGCTGTTTAACCTGCCATTGCGAATTGCACTCGCGACGTCCGGGTAACGACGCAAATACCATTGCTCATCCACATCGACATCGCTGATCCGTGTTGAGAAGAGTGACTGCCAGAAATCGCGGTCAACAGCAACATAACTTGTCTTGCTCGATGGAATAACGATCTTGAGGTTTAGGAGTGCGGCGTAGGTTTCCATAGGCGTCTATACCTCTAGAAGGCAGGTAAAGCCAAGCGTGAGAGTGCTGCCAAACCATAAAAGCTCGCCATCAGAGAGTAAAGATATCACTTAATCGAATCGTCATGTTTGGTTTGCTAAGGACCACCGTGGTAACTGGCCGCGCGGGCCTACCCGGCACCGCCGCGCTCCGCGATGGCGTGCAACTCCCGCCCCAAATCCCAAGCGCCAGGTGTCCACGGCTGCAGCTTGTTCTCCGCAATGCTGGCTTCGAGCGCGTCGGCGAACGCGGCGATGTCGTCCCAGTCTTTCTTCGGCAGGTCCGGATAATTGTATTTCCACCATTGCAGCCGCAGCAGCCGCTCAATCGATGCATCGTTAAAACGGTAGCGGATGATCCGGGCCGGCACGCCGCCCACGATCGCGTAGGGCGGCACGTCCTTCGACACCACGGCATGGGCGGCCACGCAGGCCCCGTCGCCGATGGTTATGCCTCCCTTCAACAGCACGCCCTCGCCCATCCACACGTCGTTCCCGATCACCGGCGATGACGGCATCTCCGCAAACCGCTCCGTGGGCCAGGCGCCGCCGAACTCCGTTTCGGCGAAGCTGCCCCAGCGCGGCAGGTAGGTGATGGGCGAGGTGGTGAACCGCGTCATCGGATGCTGCGGACCCATGACGCTGATATCGCGGGCCAGGCTGCAATAACGCCCGATCCTGATACTGGATGGCAGGCCAGGATGGGTGAACGAGTAGGCCCCGATCGAGATGAAATTGCCCTTGTTCAGCGCCGCATAGGATTCCACGACCACGCGGGCGGCGATGCGGACCCGTTCAGTGTTCCTGTAGACATCGGAAATCCGCATCGGATGCTGCAGGAAGATCATCTTCTCCTGGCAGAACGCGGTGAACGCGTCCTGCCATGGCAGATCAAGCGGGTAGTTAGGCGGAGCAACTGCGTCCAAGGACGTACTCCCTGTCATCGTGACTCACCATCCCGCAGTCACACGTGTCAGGCCCGCTCAACGAACCGGTCCAGGACACGCTTGTCTCCCGCCTTGTCGAACGCCACGTCGAGCCGGTCGTCGCTGACGGCGTTCACCGTGCCATAGCCGAATTTCTGGTGGAACACCCGGGTTCCCACCGACAACGCGTCCTCGCGCGCCGGGCGGGGTTTCTGCTCCCACACTTCCGTCACCTTCGGCCGCCGCGCGGTCAACGGGAATTGCCCGGTGAACACCGTCGGCGCCATCAAGCGTGCCTCCCGCCCCAATGCGGCGGAGCCGGCGTGCTCCACATGCGCCTCCGGCAATTCGTCGATGAACCGCGAGGGGATGGAGCTTTGCCAATTCGCGTAGATGCGCCGGTTGGCCGCGTGGCTGATCACCGCCCGGCGCCGCGCCCGCGTGATGCCGACATAGGCCAAGCGCCGCTCCTCCTCCAATCCCTTGTTGCCGCTTTCGTCCAAGGTGCGTTGCGAGGGGAACAGCCCTTCCTCCCAGCCGGGCAGGAACACGGTGTCGAACTCCAGCCCCTTGGCGCCGTGCAGCGTCATCAGGCTCAGCCGGTCGCCTTCACTCCCCTGCTCGTTCTCCATCACCAGGCTGACATGGTCGAGGAAGCCGGCGATGGTTTCGAAATCGCTCAACGCCCGCAGCAATTCCTTCAGGTTCTCCAGCCGGCCCGGCGCATCCGGCGATTTGTCACGCTTCCACATCTCGGTGTAGCCGCTTTCGTCCAGCACGGTCGCCGCCGTCGCCACGTGCCCGTCGCGCGCCAGCATCTCCCGCCAGCGGTCGAACTTGCGGAGCAGGTCGCGCAGCGCCTGGCACACCCGGCCCTTCAGCGTGCCGTCCTGCGTGGCCCGCGCGGTGGCGGCGTACAGCGACATCGCGCCGGCCCGCGCCACCGCATGGACCTGCCGCAACGCCGCGTCGCCCACGCCGCGCCGCGGCAGGTTGACGATGCGCTCGAACGCCAGGTCGTCGGACGGCGAGTGCATCACGCGGAAATAGGCGATGGCGTCGCGGATCTCCTGCCGCTCGTAGAAGCGCAGGCCGCCCACCACCCGGTAGGGCAGGCCGAGCGTGATCATCCGCTCCTCGAATGCGCGGGTCTGGAAGGAGGCGCGGACCAGCACCGCCATTTCCGACAGGGCGTGGCCGTCACGCCGCAACGCTTCCGCCTTGTCGCCCACCATGCGGGCCTCCTCGTCGGAATCCCACAGGCTCACCACGCTGACCGGCTCGCCGGCGGCGTCGTTGCGGCCGGAGCGCAGCGTCTTGCCCAGCCGGCCCTCGTTATGCGCGATCAGGCCGGAGGCGGCGGCCAGGATTGGCGCGGTGGAGCGGTAGTTGCTTTCCAGCCGCACGATGCGGGCGCCGGGGAAATCCTGCTCGAAGCGCAGGATGTTCTCCACCTCGGCGCCGCGCCAGGAGTAGATTGACTGGTCGTCATCCCCGACGCAGCAGATGTTCTTGTGCTGCTGCGCCAGCAGCCGCAGCCAGAGGTACTGGATCAGGTTGGTGTCCTGGTATTCGTCCACCAGGATGTAGCGGAAGCTGCGATGGTACTGCGCCAGGACATCCGGATGGCTGCGCAGGATTTCCGCCATGTGCAGCAGCAGGTCGCCGAAATCGGCGGTGTTCAGCGCCGCCAGGCGGGCCTGGTAGGCGGCGTACAGCGCCTTGGCATGGCCGTTGGCGAAGTCGGTGTCCTCCGCCGGGGTCACCCGGTCCGGGGTGAGGCCGCGGTCCTTCCAGCGCTGGATCACCGCCATCAGCGCGGGGGGCGCCCAGCGCTTGGGGTCGATCCGGCCCACCTCCATCACCTGCTTCAGCAGGCGCAGCTGGTCGTCCGTGTCCAGGATGGTGAAGTTGGACTGCAACCCGACCAGCGATGCGTGCCGGCGCAGCATGCGGGCGCACAGCGCGTGGAACGTGCCGAGCCACAGCCCCTCCGCCGGCTGTCCCAGGATCGCGCCCACCCGCTCCCGCATCTCGCGCGCCGCCTTGTTGGTGAAGGTGACGGCCAGCACCTGGTTCGGGAAGGCGCGGCGGGTGAGCAGGATATGGGCGAACCGGGTGGTCAGCACCCTTGTCTTGCCCGTGCCGGCGCCGGCCAGCACCAGCAAGGGGCCGTCCACGGTCTCGACGGCGGCGCGCTGTTCGGGATTGAGCCGGGCGAGGTAGTCGGTCATCGGGGAGAGTTGGGGTCTTTCGGCGGCGATGGAAATGGGCGTGCCGTCATCCGGCCGCGGAACGCCGCCGGGTGGGGCGGGCGGCCTTGCGGGCGGGTTGGCCGGTGACGCTGGCGATCAGCACCTCGTAGCGACGGATATAGTCATCCATGTCAAGGTTCTGCTCAGCCCAGGCGCGGGCGTTCTGCCGCCTCTGCTCGACGTCCGTCCCGCCCTCCAGCGTCTCGCACAGGCGGTCGGCCAGGGCGCCCGGGTCGAAGAAGGGCGTCAGCAGGCCGGTGTCGCCGTGGGTGATGAACTCGCGCACGGGCGTGGTGTCGCTGGCCACGATCGCGCAGCCACAGGCCATCGCCTCGCGCAACGACCAGGACGCGACGAAGGGGTAGGTGAAATACACGTGGGCGTCCGACCGCTGCAGCAGCCGCACGTAGCTTGGATAGTCGAGCTTGCCCGGGAAATGCACCCGGCTGGTGTCCAGCGTGCTGCCCAGCTCGGCGAGCAGGTGCTCGCGCCAGGTTGAGTGGGCCAGGCGCGTTCCGTAGCTGACGCCATCACCCCCCACCATGATGACGCGGGCATCCGGCCGGGCGCGCAGCAACGCCGGCAGCGAGCGCATGACCTGGTGAAACCCGCGATACGGCTCCAGGTCGCGGGCGACGTAGCTGACCAGCTTCTCCTTCGCGGCCACCGCCACGCCGCCGATCACGGTGTCGTCGCGCGTCCGCGACGGGCAGCATTTCCTTGTATCCACCCCCTCCCGCAGGATGTGGATGCCCGGGCGTGCCCAGGCCGGATAGGTGTTGAGCTGGAATTCGGTCGGGGTCTGTCCGAATCCCGGATTGGTCAGCGCGATGAGGTTGACGGCGTTCTTGGCGCGGATGTTCGAATGTATCCGGGCATCGAGCTTGAACTCTGGGTCGAAACCCACGTCCTGGCCGTGCAGCGCATAATAGAACTCGTGGTAGCCGAGCAGCGGGACGTCGGGCCACACGTCACCCATGTTGAGCAGTTCGCCCCAGCCGTGATGGCCGATGATGATGTCCGGCTTGAACCCGAGGCGCTTCACCTGGGCGGCGGCATGCGCGGCGGCCTCGGCGCGGGCCATCGCCTGGGCGAAATCGCGCGCGTCGGGATGGGTAGGCGCGTCCGGGCGCTTCTGCGGCTGGTAGCTGATGCGGCGCACGCCGGGCATGACGTTGGCGTTTGGCTCGCAGATGAAGACCACGTCGTGATCCCCCTGGGCCAGCAGGTGCCGCACGAGGTGGACGAACTGCGCCGGGTAGTTCTGGTGGACGAACAGGTATTTCATCGTCGGTGCCGCCGGTCGTTCAGGTTCGACCTACCGGCGGCGTCGCGTCGGTTTGGGCGTGGGCTTGGCGCGCTGTACCCGTCCCTTGACCGGCGGGGAGATGGCTGCCGCCCTGGCCTTGGGGACCGCCTCGGTGACGGCATCCTTGGCAGGGCGGGCCGCCTTTGCCGGGCGAAGGGCCACGAACTCGACCTGGAACGCTTCCAACGGTGCGAGGCTTTCCGCCTCGCAGGCGTCGCCCGGCCCGACGGGACCGATGACGGCGCCGTCGGTGAAGGTCCCGCTGACCCGAACGGTATGCGTCGTTGCCGCGGCGCCCCGCAGCCGCACGCGCAATCCCAGGATCGGCAGCGCCATGCCGCGGCTGCCGCAATACTGCGTGCCCCCAGCCCAGGGCGACAACCAACCGCGGCCGAGCACGGCCTGGTATTCGATGTCGTCCGGCGCGACCTCACCCTTGCGCGGCGAGATCGCGAAGCCTTCCACCCAGCATTGGCTGCCCCGCTCGCCGACCCAGTCCCCGAGCTTCGCCAACACGTCGCCCCGGTGCTGGATATGCGCGGCGATCTCTGGGTCG
>CBDAQM010000008.1:52500-340596 GCA_965199095.1 Acetobacteraceae bacterium | reverse complement strand
TGCGTCGCGAAGTGATAGGGTCGCTCGGTCGGGCCGTATTGCCTTGGCGCGTGCGGGCCAGCCTTGCTCATCTCGGCCATAGTCACACGTCCAATCAGCCAGGCGTCGGCTTGGAAAGCGCGGTGAATCTCCTCGTAGATCTCCGACCATTCCGCCCGGCTGCCATCCGGACTGGTGGTGCAGCGGCTAGGATGCAGGCTTCCGTCCAACGAGGCGATCATGTGGCAGATAACGTTCGGTTTCATCGTCTCACTCTCACAGGTCATTGGTCGGGCACTTGGATCATGGCAGCGGCCGGGACCGTGAGTGGAATACGTCCACCTGGCTTGACCGCACACGTCAACTGGCCATGAAGTGGCATGTTCATTGTCAGGACTTCCGGACCGTTGTCCTCCCCATCCGCGGCAGCCCCAGGGGTCCGAATGGCCGCGGAAATCGCGGAGCAACCCGGCGTGTGGCGGCGCATCCTCGGCCGCCGGGCGGATGTCGCGGCCGCCAGCCGGTCGATCGCCGCCACCCCAACCCGGTTCGTGCTGTTCGCGGCGCGCGGCACGTCCGACCATGCAGCGCTCTATGCCAAATACCTGGCCGAGGTGCTGCTGGGGCTGCCAGCCGGGCTCGTCTCACCCTCGACGATCACGGCCTATGGCGCGCGGCCGGATTGGCGGGGCGCGTTGCTCGTCGTGGTGAGCCAGTCCGGGGCGTCGCCGGACCTGGTCCACACGCTGGAGGAAGGGCGGCGCGGCGGGGCGTTGACGCTGGCGGTCACCAACGATGCGGCCTCGTCGCTCGCCCGGGCGGCGCAGTTGCATCTGGACGTGTCGGCCGGGGTGGAGCGGGCGGTGGCCGCGACCAAGTCCTACACGGCGCAGTTGCTGACGCTGTTCCTGTTGTTCGACCACCTGCGCGGCGGCGACGGGGCGGCCGCGCTCGCCCTGCCGGACCTCGGCGACGCCCTGCTGCGCGACGCCGCGCCGGCGATGCGCGCCCAGGCCGTGCGCTACCGTTTCGCCAGCCGCATGGTGGTGACCGGGCGCGGCTACGCCTATCCCACCGCGCGGGAGGCGGCGCTGAAGCTGATGGAGACCAGCTACGTCGCCGCCCAGGCGTTTTCCGGCGCGGACCTGATGCACGGGCCGCTGGCCATGCTTGACTCCCGGGTGCCGGTGCTCGCGGTGGCGCCGGACGGCATTGCCGGGGCGGCCATGGCGCCGGCGTTGCAGCGCATCCGCGACACCGGGGCCGAGCTGTTCATCGTCGGCGGCGGCGCGGCGGGCGCCCAGGTGCTGCTGCCGCCCGGCGTGCCGGAGGCGCTGTCGCCGCTGCTGGAAATCCTGCCGTTCCAGTTGCTGGCGCTGGACCTCGCGGTCGGCCGTGGCGAAGACCCCGACGCCCCCCGCGGCCTGCGCAAAGTGACCCGGACGCTGTGAGTCGGCGCCTCTCCGCCGGGACGCTCCTCGCCCTGGACCTCGGCAAGACCAGTTGCCGCGCCCGCCTGTTGCAGGACGGCCGGACCAGCGAGGCCACTGGCTCGGGCGCGCCCGGCTTGGCCGCGCCCGGCGGCGCGGCGCGGGCGGAGGCGGCTATCCTGGCCGTGGCGCTGCCGCTGCTGCGGGGCGACGGGCTGGACCAGGCGGGCGTGGCCGCGGCCGGGGCGCTGGCCGCGCCTGCCGCCGCGGCGGCGCTTGCGTCCCGCCTGTGCGACAGCCTGCCGGCGCGGCGCGTCATGGTGTGCAGCGATGCCACGGCCGCGCATGCCGGCGCGCTGGCGGGCGGACCGGGCGTGGTACTGGCGGTCGGCACCGGCGCCGTGGCCCTCGCCGTGGGGGCGGACGGCGCCGTGCACCGCGCCGATGGCTGGGGCAGTTGGCTGGGCGACGCGGGCGGTGGGGCATGGCTGGGCGTGCAGGGCCTGCGCGCGGCGCTGCGGCATCATGACGGCAGCGGCCCGGCAACCCTGCTGCGCGCCGTGGCCGAAGCCCGGTTCGGCCCGCTGCCCGCCCTCGCCGCCGACATCGAAGGACATGCGAGCCCCGCCCGGCTGGCGGCCTCCTTCGCCCCGGACATCGCCGCTGCGGCGCTGGCCGGCGATGCGGTCGCCAGCGCGCTGCTGGGGCAGGCCACGCTGGCGCTGGCCGCGACGGCCACGGCCGCGGCGGCACGCCTGCCGGGTGACGGCGCCTGCGACTTCGCCATCACCGGCGGCCTGGTCGAACTCGGCCCGGCGTTGATCGACCCGCTTCTTGCCGCGCTGCCGGCGCGGCTGCGGCGCCGCGCGCCGGAGGGCAGCGCGCTGGACGGCGCCGCCCTGCTGGCCTGCGACGGCGCCACCATCCATGAGGCTTCGGTGCACCGTGCGACATGAGGGCCTTTGTCTTGAGCGGCAGCTATGTCGGCTTGCCGACGTTGCCTAGGGGAGGTTTGGTATGCGACTGCTCGATCTGACGGTGATCCTGGTCTACATGGTGGCCATCGCCCTCATCGGCCTGCGCCTGTCCGGCCGGCAGGGCAGTGCCGCGGCCTATTTCGTGGGCGAGCGGGATTTGCCGTGGTGGGCGGTCTGCTTCTCCATCGTCGCGACCGAGACCAGCACCCTCACCGTCATCTCGGTTCCCGGCGTCGCCTATCTCGGCGCGTTCGGCTTCGTCGAGCTCGCGATCGGCTACCTGGTCGGCCGCAGCCTGGTCGCCGCCGTGTTGCTGCCGCTCTACATGCAGGGCCAGCTCGTCAGCGCCTACCAATACCTGCGCCAGCGCTTCGGGCCCCGCCTGCAGGCGGTCGCGTCGGTCACCTTCCTGGGCACCCGCCTGCTCGCCGAGGGAGTGCGCCTGTTCGCCTCCGCCATCCCGATCAAGCTGCTGTTGGACGCGATCGGCCTGCCGACCGGCTACGTCACCATCATCGCCGGGCTCACGCTGGTGACGGTGCTCTACACCTATGTGGGCGGCATCCGCGCGGTGATCTGGACCGACGCGATCCAGATGTCGCTGTATGTCGGGGGCGCCTGCGTCTGCATCGCGGTGCTGCTGGGCGAGGTCGGGACGGCAGGGCTGCAGCAGGCGTATGCGGCGGGCAAGTTCCAGGTCATCAACCTGTCGGCGCCCATGCTGACCAGCCCGTTCAACGCCGTCGCCGCCATCCTCGGCGGCGCCATCTTCGCCATGGCGTCGCACGGCACCGACCAACTCATGGTCCAGCGCGTGCTCGCCTGCCGGAGCCTGTCCGACGGGCGGCGGGCGATGGTCGGCAGCGCCGTCGTGGTGATGGTGCAGTTCGCGCTGTTCTCGCTGGTGGGGGCGCTGCTGTGGGTCCATCTCGGCGGCAAATCCCCGGCCGCGATGGGGCTGCGCTCGTCCGACGACCTGTTCCCGCGCTTCATCCTGGACGAGCTGCCGCCGGGCCTGTCGGGCCTGCTGATCGCCGGCATCCTGTCGGCCACCATGGGCTCGCTCTCCTCCGCGCTGAACTCGATGGCCAACTCGACGGTCGCGGATTTGTGGCGCGCGATGGGGCGGGGCGATGCCGCTTCGCTGCGGCTGTCGCGCATGCTGACGCTGGTGTGGGCCGTGGTGATGGCCGGGTTCGCCTGCCTGTTCACCGACACCAAGGGACAGGTCGTGCTGCTGGGGCTGGGCATCGCCGGATACACCTACGGCGCGTTGCTGGGCGCCTTTTTGCTGGGCCTGGTGGTCCGCCGCGCGCGGGAACGGGACGCGATCGTGGCCTTCGTGGCGACGGTCGTCGTCATGACGATCGTGGTGCGGAACTACGCGCTCGCCTTCACCTGGTATGTCCCGCTGGGTGTGATCGTGACCCTGCTGGTGGGCGGCGTTCTTTCGGGGTTCGGCAACCGGGTGCCCGCGGACGGCCAGGCCGCCGTCACGGCGGAAAATCGTAGCACGCCAGCACGTCGGTGAGCGTTGCGGCGACCAACGCGGCGGCGGTGGCGACCAGCGCGCCGGCCCTAACCCGTTCGGCCAGGTTCGGAAAGAATTGGCTGACCAGGGTCTCCGGCAACTCCCGCCCATGGAGCCGGGTCATCAGGCGCGCGACAGCGTCCTGCGCCGCCGGCCGGGGCCAGTAGTATCGGATGCGGTCGCTGTAGCTGAAATGCCGCAGCAGCCGGCACGACGCGGCATCGCCGTCGTAATGGCTCTGCCAGTGCTCCGGCGCGGCGGTCATCAGCGCCTCCATCTGCTCCATCAGGCCGGGTTGCCCGTCCGGCGCCAGCATCGCCGCCAGGGCATCCAGCCGGTATAGCGCCTCACGCAGGGCGAAGGTCAGGCCGGGGCCGACCTTCAGCACGCCGAACCCGTCCGCCACCAGGGCCGCCAGCCGGTGGCGCGGCTGGTAGTCGGTGGAGTGCGCCTCGAACACCAGGCCGGGATGCGCGTCCAGCACGCTGCGCAGGCCGGCGGCGGGCGCCGGGTCGTAGAGTACGACGTTCTCGCGGCCGAACTCCACGCCGGGCTGAACCACCAGCGCCAGGATCCGGTCTGCCGCCGCGGAGTGCCCGAGCGCCGCGAAGGCGCGGTGATGGGCCGTGATCGTGTCGGCGGCCGCGGCGGGGGCGGTCGGCCGCAAATGCGCGATCCGCTCCCGCGCGCCGCCGGGCGGCGGGACCTCCGTTCCGACGACGTAGCATGGGGCGGGCCGGCCGGTGCGGGAGGCAGCGTGCTCCGCGGCGCGGGCCAGGCGGGCGGCGCGGGCCGCCACCAGCTCCACCGGCAGGTCCACGGGGTCCCCGGCGCAGGGCATGCTGGCGTCGAGGTGGAGTTTGCCGAACCCGGCTTCGACATACGCGTCCACCATCGCCTCGGCCTGCGCCAGGGCCGCGTCGGCCGCCAGATGCGTCCACGGGTTTGGGCCGAGGTGATCGCCGCCCAGCACCACCTGCTCCGGCGGCAAGCCGCAGCGCGCGGCCATCGCGTCCACGGCGGCCCGGAACGAGGCGGGCGTCTGCCCGGTGTAGCCGCCGTGCTGGTTCACCTGGTTGCACGTCGCCTCGACCAGGACCGGCGCCCCACGCGCCGCACCGTGACGCAGCGCCGCCTCCAGCACGGCCGGGTGGGCGGAGCACACCGCGCCCAGCGCCATCGGCCGCCCCGTGCGCCGGGCCGGCGCCAGTGCCTGCAATGCCTCATGCATGGTCGTCTTCCCGGTCCGATCGATATTGCGCAAACTAGCCGATGTTTTGATTGACTATGCGCCAACACACTCGTCAAGCTGATCGAATTTGGAGAAGGAGCCGCGTTCGCCATGCAGCCGGACCGTGACGCCGTGATCCGGCAGCACCTGTTCCAGTCCGGCCCGCTTTCGGTGGCGGAGATCGCGTCGCTCACCGACAGTTCGGTCGCCACGGTGCGGCGGGACCTGCAACGGCTGGAGGAACGCGGGATCATCGAGCGCACGCATGGCGGCGCGCGGATCGCCGGGGGCGCCGGGCGGGAGGTCGCGTTTGAAGCGCGGGAGCGGATCAACATCGCCGCCAAGCGCGCCATCGGCAGCGCGGCGCACGCGATGCTGCGGCCGGGCATGTCCGTGTTCCTGGACGCCAGCACGACGGTGCTGCAATGCGCCCGCTACCTCCGCATGGCGCCGCTGCCGCTCGCCGCCTTCACCAACAGCCTGGCCGTGGCGGCGACCCTGGTCGGCGCCGGCGATGTGCGCGTGACGGTGCTGGGCGGGCAGTTGCGGGCGGAGAACCTGTCCGCGGTCGGGCCGCTGGCGGAGGCCGCCATCGCCGGGCTGCGGTTCGACCTGCTGCTGCTCGGCGCCAGCGCGGTGCAGCCGGACGGGCTGTTCACCCCGGACAGCGACGAGGCGAGCCTGAACGGCTGCATGATCCGCAGCGCCGCGCGGCGCTGCGTGCTGGCCGACCGGAGCAAGTTCGGCCAGACCGCCACCTACCGGGTCGCGGCGCTGCACGAGGTGACGGACGTGCTCACGGACGCGCCACTATCCCATCCATGGCCCACCCGGCTGGCGGAGGCGGGCGTCGAACTCACCGTGGCGCAGGCCGTGCAGGAGCCGGTGCTTGGCTGAGCCCTGCGTGCTCGGGATCGACGGCGGCGGCAGCAAGACGCTGCTGGCGCTCGCCACGCGCGACGGCACGGTCGTGCGCTGCTGGTCCGGCGCCGGCACCAACCCGTTCGACGCGCCGGATTGGCGGGCGCGTCTGCTCGACCTCGGGGGCCAGGCCGGGACGGTGGGGGCGGCGTCGGCCGGTCTCGCCGGCTATGGCGAAGCGCCGGAGGTGTCGGCGGCGCAGGAAGCCGCGCTGGATGTCCTGTTGGCCGGTCCCGTGCCGCGCTCGGTCCACAATGATGTGCAGGTCGCGTTCGACGGGGCGTTCGGGGCGGCGGCGGGCGTGCTGGTGCTGGCAGGCACCGGGTCCATGGTGTGGGCGCAGGACGCGGCCGGGCGATCCGTCCGGGTCGGCGGGTGGGGCCACGGCATCGGCGATGCCGGCAGCGCCTTCGCCATCGGGCAGCGGACGGTGCAGCTCCTGAGCGAGGTGCTGGACGGCCGTTCCGACGCCCGGCCGTTCGCCGAGGCGATGTTCGCGGTGCTGGGGTTGCCGCCGGAGGGCGCCGCGCTGATCGGTTGGTACTACGGCCATCCCCACCTCCGCCCCGCGGTCGCGGCGCTGGCCCGGGAAGTGGACGCGCTTGCGGCCGGCGGTTGCCCCGTCGCCGCCAGCCTGTTGCACGAGGCGGCGGAGCAGTTGCGCCGCCAGATGGAAGCGGCGCGCGGCCGGCTTCCGGGAGCCGGGACCGCCTGGAGCCATGCGGGCGGCCTGTTCAACAGCGCCTTGCTTCGCGATGCGCTGGCCGCGCGGTTCGGGACGCCCGTGCCGCCGCGCCTGCCGCCGGTCGGCGGTGCGCTGTGGCGGGCCGCCACACTGGCCGGCTGGGATGCCGGTCCCGCCTGGACCGCTCGCCTCGCCGCAAGCCTGTCCCGCCTCAATGCCGGAGCGCTCCATTGACCATCACCGAGCGCGTGATCCGCGAGCAGTTCCCGTTCTGGCGCACCGCGCCGATGCCCGGCCTGGTGGCCAAGGCGGGAGCGACCTACGCGGTGGTTGGCTGCGGCACCTCCGTCCACATCGCCGACGCCATCGCCACCACGCTTTGCCATAACGGCTTCGCCGCCCGCGCCGTGCCCGGCAACGAGTGGGGCACGCGGCCCGGCGACTATCTCCCGGCCGGGCTGCAGCGCCATGTCGTCGCCCTGTCGCGCAGCGGCGAGTCGTCGGAGACCGTGGCGGCGGCGCAGGCGAGCCGCGCCCGGGGATGGCCGGTGCTGGCCCTCACCTGCGCGCCGGGCAGCACGCTGACCCGGCATGCCGACCAGGTCGTCGCGGCGGACACCCATCCGGCGGAGGACATCGTGATGACGGCCTCCGCGAGCCTGATGCTGCTGATGGGCCTGCGCTTCGCCGGCGTTGCGGTGGAGGATGTCACGGCGTCGGCGGCCGCGGCGATGGAGGCGGTGGACGCGGGTTTGGGGGACGCGCTCGCCGGCCGGGCGCATTTCGTATTCCTGGGCGGCGGCCCGCTCTACGGCATCGCGCGGGAAGGCGCGCTGAAGCTGCAGGAGATGAGCCTCAGCTTCACCGAGGCGCACCACCCGATGGAATATCGGCACGGCCCGGTCAGCCTGATCGACGCGCGGTCGTTCGTCACGGTGCTGTACCACCCCGACACGGCCGAGCAGGAAGCCGTGCTGGCCGCGGAGTTGCAGGCCAAGGGCGCCTATGTGCTGGGGTTCGGCGGACCCGGCGACCTGTCGATCGCCTTGCCGCCCGACGCCGCCACACGCGGGCTGGTCTGCCTGCCGGCACTGCAATTGCTTGGCGAGCGCGTGGCGCTGTCGCGGGGACTGGATTCCACCCGGCCGCGCCACCTCACCAAGGTGGTTCTGACACCATGAGTCTGTCCCTGGTGCCCTGGCCCGCGGCGTTGCGCGAACACCCGGGCCCCGGCTACCGCATCACGGCGGACACCCGGATCGAGGCCGCGCCGGTGGCTTCTGGCGTGGCCGGGTTGCTGGCCGAAACCGTACGGGCGGCGACCGGCTTCCCGCTGCCCGTGGTCGCGTCCGGCGGGCAGATCAGGCTGCGGCTGGACCCGTCCGGCGAGCCCGCGGACGCCTATCGCCTGCAAACCGGCCCAGCGGGGGCGGAGCTGTCCGCGGCCTCCCCGCACGGCCTGTTCCACGCCGTGCAGACCCTGCTGCAATTGCTGCCGCCCGCGGTGTTCGCGGGCATGGCGACACCCGGCGGCGACTGGACGCTGCCGGCCGTGACCATCACGGACAGGCCGCGCTTCGCGTGGCGGGATGTCATGCTAGACGTGAGCCGCCATTTCATGCCGATCGGCTTCGTGCGCCGGGTCGTGGACGTGATGGCGATGCACAAGATGAACCGCCTGCACTGGCACTTGACGGACGACCAGGGCTGGCGGGTGGAGATCAAGCGGCGCCCGCGGCTGACGGAGGTCGGCGCCTGGCGGCGGCGTACCCAGCTCGGCCACAAGCAGGACCGGCCGACCCGCTATGACGACCAGCCGCATGGCGGCTGCTACACGCAGGAGGAGATCCGCGCCCTGGTCGCCTACGCGGCCGAGCGGCACGTGACGGTGGTGCCGGAGATCGACATGCCCGGCCACATGCAGGCCGCGCTCGCCGCCTATCCCGAGCTGGGCAGCGGCGAGCCGGCCGAGGTGCTGGACCGCTGGCGGATCACCGAGCGCGTGCTGCACCCGAACCATGTAACCGTCGCCTTCATGCAGGACGTGCTGGAGGAGGTGCTGGACCTGTTCCCCGGTCCGTTCGTGCATATCGGCGGCGACGAGTGCCCGAAGACCGAGTGGCGCCACAGCCCGGCGGCGCAGGCGTTCATGCGCGCGGAAGGCATTGCGGACGAGGACGGGCTGCAAAGCTGGTTCATCGCCCGCATCGCCTGCTTCCTGCAGGATCGCGGCCGGGTTGTCATCGGCTGGGACGAGATCCTGGAAGGCGGATTGGCCGAGGGCGCGGTGGTGATGTGCTGGCGCGGCATGGCCGGCGGCATCGCGGCGGCGAAGGCCGGGCACGACGTGATCATGACCCCGCAGGAGCGGGTGTACCTCGACTACTACCAGGTGGACGACCAGGCCGGCGAACCGCTCGCCATCCGCGGGACCACCACGCTGCGCACCTGCCGCGACTTCGAACCGGTGCCGCCGGAGCTGACGGACGCGGAGGCGGCGCACGTGATCGGCACGGGCGCCAAGCTGTGGACGGAATACGTCCCCACGACCCGGCACGCCAGCTACATGCTGCTGCCCCGGATGTGCGCCGTGGCGGAGGTCGCGTGGACCCCGCGCGACGCCTGCACATACGCCGATTTCCGCCGGCGGATGACCGTCCATGCGGAGCGGATCGCCGCACTCGGCCTGCCCATGGGCACGCTCGGGCCCGTTATGTTGCAGGAGGAACCGGCATGAAGGTCGGCATCGTCGGGCTGGGCAACCGGCTGTCGTACCTGGCGCGGGTGTTCTCGGCCGTGGATCCGGACCTCCGCATCGTCGGCTATGCCGATCCGGAGCCGTTCGGCCTGGACTACGTGCGCGAGCACGATGTCCCGGTGGGCCGCGGCTACGACAGCCTGGGCCGGCTGCTGGCGGCGGAGCGGCTGGACCTGCTGATGATCGGCTCGCCGAACCACCTGCACCGCGACCACATCGCCGAGGCGCTGGGCCACGGGATGCCGATCTTCTGCGAGAAGCCGGTGGTCAGCACGGAGGAGCAGACCTACGACCTGCTGCGCCTGCTGGCCGGCGGTGCGCATGAGCGGCTGCTGATCGGCCTCGTGATGCGGTACACGACGCTGTACCAGGACACCATGGCCGCGCTGAAGGACGGCACGATCGGCGAGATCAGCTCCATGGAAGCGGCGGAGCACATCCCGCCCTATCACGGCGCGTTCTTCATGCGGGACTGGCGGCGCTACGGCGCGTATTCCGGATCGTTCCTGCTGGAGAAATGCTGCCACGACCTTGACCTGTACCAGAGCATGGCCGGCTGCCGCCCGATGCGGGTGGCGAGCTTCGGCGCCCGGCGATCGTTCATCCCGCGCCACGGCAACCAGGAACACCACGACATCCACCACAGCAAGAAGGCGGGTTGGAACGGCGCCACCGCAGTGTTCGACAGCGACGCCGACATCGTCGATTCGCAGACCGCCATCATCGAATATGCCAACGGCATCTCGCTGGCGTTCCACGCCAACATGAACGTGCCCGATTATTTCCGCCGCTTCTGCATCGTCGGCTCGCACGGCATGGCGGAAGGCGACTTCATCCGCAACGCCCTGAAAATCCAGCGCACCCCAAGCGGGGAGACGGTGCTGGACAGCCATAGCTATCACCGGACCGAGCTGGGCGTGCATTACGGCGGCGACGAGCGCATGGCGGCGGATATCTGCGGCCATCTTCGGGACGGCCGCGCGCTGCCGGTGTCGGTGTACGACGCGCTGGAAGCCGGGCTGACCGCGATCAAGATCGACGATGCCCGCTGCGCCGGCCGCATGCTCGACCTGCATGAGACCTGGGCGCGGTTCGACGATGCCAAGGCGGCCCCGCCGGTGACGCCTGACGCAAGTGGGCCGACGCACCCGCCATGACGCAGCGCCGCGCGACCGCCCTGTTCGCGTACGCGCTCCTGGCGCCGGCGGCGGCCTATCTGCTGGCGATCGTGTTCTATCCGCTCGCGGATACCGTGATGCTCGCCTTCACCAACGCGTCGTTGCGGCCGGTCAGCCGATGGGTGGGCACGGACAATTTCGCCGCGCTGATGACGCCGGGCTTCGCCAGGATCGCGATCCGCACCGCCCTGTGGACGGCCGCGTCGGTCACGCTGAAGATCGCAATCGGCCTGGCCGGCGCCCTGCTGCTGAACGCGCGCTTGCCCGGGCGTGCCATCTTCCGGGTGCTGGTGATGCCGCCCTGGATCGTGCCCGTGGCGGTGGGGGCGTTCGCGTGGGGCTGGATGTACAACGGCCAGTTCGGGATGATCTCCGGCCTGCTGCAGCGCACCGGGCTGAGCGACGGGCCGGTCCCGTTCCTCGGCTACCCGGCGCTCGCCTTCTGGGCGACGGTGGTGACGGATGCGTGGGTCGGCGTGCCGCTGGTGATCCTGTTCTTCCTGGCCGCGCTGCAGGGCGTGCCGGACGAACTGCTGGAGGCGGCGTGGGTGGACGGCGCCGGACGTTGGGCACGGCTGCGCTACATCGTGCTGCCGGCGTTGCGCCCGGCCATCGGCAATATGACGCTGCTGAGCGCGGTGTTCACCTTCCGCTCGTTCGACCCGATCTGGATCCTCACCGCGGGTGGCCCGGACGACGCCACCAACACCTTGATCATCGACATCTATCGCACCGCGTTCGGCCGCTTCCGCTACGGCGAGGGCGCGGCGCGCACGGTGGTGATCTGCCTGGTGCTGTCCGTGCTGGTGGCCGTGTATCTCCGCCGGGTTGCGGGCGCCGAGCGGCGGCAGGCGCTGGCATGATCGCGCGGTATCGCTGGTACGAGGCGCTGGGCATCTATGCGGGCATCGCGGTGCTGATGGCGTTCATCCTCGCCCCGTTCATCGAGGCGGCGAAGGTGTCGGTCAGCCCCCTGGACCATCTCCTCGCCTCGCCCTATCGCCTGCTGCCGCAGGACCTGACCTGGTCCGCCTATGTCGACATGTGGCGCAGCGTGCCGTTGCTCGGGCGCTACATCGTCAACAGCCTGCTCATCTCCGCCGCCTGCACCGTCATCACCGTGGCGCTGGCGGTGCCGGCGGCCTACGCGCTGTCGCGCCTGCGCTTCGCCGGGCGCTCGGCCACGCTGTCGGCGGTGCTGGCGGTGAACATGTTCTCGGGCGCGGTGCTGCTGATCCCGCTGTACCGGATGCTGCGCGCCGCCGGGATGCTGGACACGCTGGGGGCGATGATCGTGCCCGGCGCCGCGTTCCTGCTGCCGACCGCCATCTGGCTGCTGCTGCCCTACCTCAGCGCCATCCCGCGCGAGCTGGAGGAAGCCGCCTCGATCGACGGCGCGTCGCGCCTGCAGACGCTGGTGCGCGTGGTGCTGCCGCTGGCCGGGCCGGGGCTGGTGGTGATCGCCGCGACTGCGTTCATCGGCGCCTACGCGCAACAATTCCTGATCGCCCTCACCTTCAACTCGCGGGACGAGATCATGCCGATCTCCGTCGGGCTGTTCCAGTTCTTCGGGCGCAACGAGGTGCTGTGGAACCAGCTCATGGCCGCGAGCCTGGTGAGCGTCGTGCCGGTGGTGGCGTTGTTCGCCGTCCTGCAGCGCCGCATCGTCGGCGGGCTGACGGCCGGCGCGGTCAAGGGTTGATGAGGAGGGGGTTGGCAATGGTGAGCAGGGTGGGTTTGACGGTCGCGGGCGCGTTGTTCGCGATGGTGGGGGCAGCGCAGGCCAAGCCCGTGCATTTCATCCAATGCGGCGACAAGCCGGCGACTGGCGTGGAAGACCGCATCGCCGAGTTCGAGCGCGCCAACCCCGGCACGACGATCGAGCTGGAGGTGGTCGGCTGGTCGCAATGCGAACAGAAGGTCACCACCCTGGCCGCGGCCGGCAACCCGGCAGGCCTGGCCTATGTCGGCTCGCGCACCCTGCCAAGCTTCGAGGAGAACGGGCTGATCGTGCCGATCACCCTTTCGACCGAAGAGAGCGCGGCCTACTGGCCGTCCGTGCTCCGCTCGGTGACGTATGACGGCAAGGTGCTGGGCCTGCCGATCGCGATGTCGACCCATGCGATGTATTGGAACAAGGGGCTGTTCCGGCAAGCCGGGCTCGACCCGGACAAGCCGCCCACGACCTGGCAGGCGCTATACGACGACGCCAGGGCGATCAAGGACAAGACCGGCGCCGCCGGCTACGGCATGCCGGCGCAGACCTTCAACAGCACGGTCGCCGTGTTCCTCTGCTGGGTCTACACCAACGGCGGCAGCATCCTGCAGGACGGCAAGGTGACGATGGACAGCCCCAACAACGTGGAGGTGCTGGCCTGGTTCAAGAAGATGGCCGAGGTGTCGGAGGCCGGTCCGGCCGCCTACCGCCGCGAAGACATCCGGCCGATGTTCGACGATGGCAAGATCGGCATCTTCTTCTCCGGCCCGTGGGAGCGGCGGCGCATCAACAGCAAGATCGAGTATGGCGTGACCACCCTGCCGGTCGGCCCCTCCGGCCAGCCGGGCGACATCGTCGTCACCGACAGCCTGGCGGTGTTCAAGGGCACCGGGGTGGAGGACATGGCGATGAAGTTCGGCAAATACCTGACCAACCCGGAGAACGAACGCGCCTATGAGGAAGCCTATGGCCTGACGCCGATGCGCCAGGGCCCCTACGTCGCCGAACTGGTGAAGCAGGACCCGAGCTGGGCGCCGTTCGTGGACGGCGTGAAGGTGGCCGGCCTGGAGCCGCAATTCGTCGACTATGTCGGGTTCCAGAAGGCGATTGCGGACGCGATCCAGTCGGTCCTGCTGGGCCAGGCCACGCCGAAGGCCGCCGTCGCGACGGCGGCCGCCGACCTGTCCAAGCAGTGACACCGGCCCGGCCGCATCCTGGCGCGGCGATCGGCGCTGCCTGCAACTCCACCCCGGCCGTCCGCGGCTCCCCGGGCGGCTTCGGCATCACGCCGTCATAGGTGAAGCGCGGACGAGACGCTCAGAGCAACGGTCACTTCACCGGAGATGTCACCCGACCATGTCCGCCGCGTTCGCGACGGGACCGCCACCGGCAACGAATTGATTCTCAGGCCTGGCCAACCCCAAACTTTCCCGAAGGGTCGTGCCCGGGTATTCCCGCCGCAGGAGTCCTCGCTCCCTTAGGATCGGAGCGACGGAATCCGCAAACATGCGCAACTGGCCCGGCTGCGATTCGACGAGCATGAAGCCGTCGCACGCCTCCTGGTCGATCCACTCCTGCATTTCGTCGGCGATATCCTCCGCGGTGCCCACGAAGTGGTCCTTGGGGAATCCGAACCGCATCGCGAACTGCCTGACCGTGAGAGACTCGTCGCGCGCGATGCGGAGCATCTGCATCATATTGCCTTTGAACCCCTCGGCGAGGCTCTCGATCGCGCTCAGCGGGAACGGGTCGTCCAAGCCGTATTTCCGCAGATCAAACCCGTGGAACGAGCCGCTGAGATAGTTGATGGCGCCCTGCAGCCCGATCGTCTGCCGGCGTCCGGCCTGCACGTCCTGGGCAGCCTCCCTCGTCGGGGCGATGAGAGGAGCACACGCGGGCAGGATCGCAACCGAGTCCGGGGTCCGGCCGCACTCGACCGCCTTCGCCTTCAGCTTCCGGTAGGACTCCTGGTTCACACCCATGCCGTAGGCGTTGGTTGTGAAGACACAATCGGCATAGCGCGCCGCGAACGCCAGGCCCTCGTCGGACGCCGTCGCCGTGAACACGATCGGCCGCCCCTGCCGCGACCGATGGAGGTTGAGCGGCCCCTTCGCCTCGAAATACTTCCCCTTGTGGTTCAGCGCATGCAGCTTTTCCGGGACCAAGAAGACTTCCCTCTCCTTGTCCTGCGGTAGCGCATCGTCCTCGAAGCTGTCCCACAGCCCGGTCACGACCTGATAGGCTTCCGCCCCGATCTCGTAGCGTTCCCGATGGGAGATGCCGTGGAAGCGGCCGTAATTGTCGGATGAGCCCTTGGGATCGGTCGTGACGAGGTTCCAACCGGCGCGGCCGTTGCTGATGTGATCCAATGACAGGATCTGGCGGGCGATATTGAACGGCTCGCAGAAGGTGGTCGACATGGTGCCGACGAGCCCGATGTTGGTGGTCACGGCCGCGATGGCGGCCAGGAGGGTCGTCGCCTCGAACCGATCAAGACGATGTGGCGGCGAGACGTCGTCGGCCCACAGCGTATCGGCGACGAAGAAGAAGTCCGCCTTGAACTCCTCGGCGATCAACGCCTGCTCCTTGTGTTTCTCAAAGTTCGTGCCGGGATAGGGTGGCATCCCGGGGTGCAGCCAGTCCGACCCGGTCCGACCTGCACCCTCCGGCATGATGCCAAGCTTCATGTAGCCAGTCTTCATCGTGTTTCCTTCGGGTTGTCTCGGCGGCCCGAGACCGGAGATGGTTTCGGAAGGCCCGATCGGCGCACGGCGACTATAGAAGATGACGAACGCCAAGGGGCAACGATTCAATCCGCTTCGGGATGTTCGCCGGGCGACCGGGTATAATCGCTTCTGAGCCTGTCCCTCCGGGCTGAGGCGCTATGGTTCCGATGCCAGCGGCGGCTGATCAAGATCGCGCTCTACGGCTCCCGCCATCCATCCAGACGGTCGCGCAGGCGATAGAGGCCGCCGATGAACGGCATGAACCAGGGCTTGCCGCGATAGCCCCGCATGGTCGGGAACGGCAGGCGGGAAAAGGCGGAGGGACGGTTGCCGCGGCCGAGGATTTGCCGGGCCGCTTGACGGCCAAGATGCGTCATCGTCACCACGCCGCTGCCGTTGCAGGCGAGCGCGTAATGCACGCCCTCATGCTCCCCCACATGCGGCAGGTAGTCGAAGGCGAACGCGACGTTGCCCTTCCACGCATGGGTGATGCGGGCGCCGGTGAGGTCCGGGATCAAGTGCACCAGAAAGCGATGCAGCCGGGCGCCGGCGCGCCTGACGTCACTGTCGACGAAGCTGGCCCGGCCGCCGAACAGGATGCGATCCCCGGATGGCGACGGGCGGAAGTAGTACAGCACCTTCTTGGTGTCGCCGTAGACCCGCAGCTTCGGCAGCAACTGCGCCACCCTCGCCTCCCCCAGCACCTCCGTCGCGATCATGTAGCTGGCGACCGGCACCACGCGCCGCTGCTGCCAGGGCGTGACGGCGCCGGTGTAGCCGTTGGTAGCGACCATCAGCGCAGCCGCCCTGATCTCCCCTGCCGACGTGCGAAGCCGGAACCGCCCGCCGGCCCGGTCGTAGCCATCCACCGAGACGCCGCCATGCAGCGCGGCGCCGGCCGCCTCGGCCACCCGCGCCAGTTCCTGCACGTATTTGCCGGGGTGCAGCGACCCGGCGCGCTGGATCAGCAACCCGCCATGGTAGCGTTGCGTCGCGATCTCCGTCGGCACGTCGGCGCGCGAGACCAGATGCGCCTCGCCGGGGCGGGCACGGTTGAGCATCTCGGCCCGCGCCGCCAGCGTCTGCATCGCCGCAGCGGCATGCGCGCCGGTGAAGCGCCCGGTGCGGCGGTAGTCGCAGGCCAGGCCTTCCCGCTCGACCAGTTGCTCGAAATCGTCGAAGGATTGCTCCCCCTCCTCCATCATGGCGGCGAGGATGTCCGCGTCCACCGCTCCCTGCAGGTTGCTGCGGGACCGCCCGAGCGCGGAGGCGCCGGCCAAGGCGCCGCCGTTGCGGGAGGACGCGCCCCAGCCGATCGGCTCGCGGTCCAGCACCACGGGCCGCACACCGCCGCGGGCCAGTTCCAGCGCCGTCGACAGCCCGGCGATGCCGCCGCCGATGATCGCCACGTCCGCCTCGGCGGGGATCGCCGCGGCCCGGCGAGTCGGCGGCGCGGCGTCCCACCAGAACGGGCGCTCGACGAAGTCGGGGGTGATGATGGCCTCACTCATGCTGCTGCCAACTCCGGTCTGGCCGCTCGCGTCCGGCGGCTGCTGAAACGATCGAGCGCGTAGGGGGCTAGGTCGGGCGTGGATGGCGCGCTCATCACGCAGGCCGCCACCAGCTTCCCGCTGGGTGGTCCACCCGTCATGCCGAAATGGCCGTGGCCGAGGCAAAGAAACAGGTTCGGCTGCCCCGGTGCGGCGCCCAGCACCGGCAGGCTGTCAGGTGTCCCCGGGCGCGACCCCATCCACATGCGGACGCCGTCACTTCGCACCTGGATGCCGAGGGGCACGAGCTGCCCGCCGGACCAGGCGTCGGCGGCGACCACCACGGCGACCGTCCGCACCGCCATCAGCGGCTGACCGCGCGGAGCAGGCCCACGCTGCGTTCGATGATCACGATGACGGCGGCGCTGACGACGATCAGCAGGGTGGACAGGGCCGCGACCTGTGGGTCGGCATGGTCCTGCGTGTAGCGGAACACCGCCACCGGAAGGGTGGAAATGGAGGTGCCGGTGATGAACAGCGAGGCGGGACGAGAGCGAGATGTCGATGGCCGGGTGGCAGGGTGGTGACCAGGGTCGTTCCATAGACGAAGCGGCTCACCTCGCTCGGCTGACGCCCGGCCCGCCGCGCCGTCTCCAGCATGCCGGCGGCGATGCCGCGGGCGGGGTCGTCCGGCGTGGTCGGCACCTTCAGCGTGGTGATGGCGCCGGTATCGTCGTCCACCAAAGCCAGGTCCGTGTGCGTGCCGCCGGTACCCGCGCCGATCCTCATCGCCATCAGGCCGCGGCCTGCCGGGCTGGCGCGAGACAAGGCTGCCGCAGCGCCTCGCGCAGCTTGTCGATGCTGCCCGCACGCAGATCGTCCATCGCTCGCAGCAGCGCATCCTTGCGCGCCGGGTCGATCAGCCCGCGCGTGGCCACGTGCAGCTTGGCGACCAGGTCGTCCCAGCGCATCGGGTTGGTTGGCTCGCCGAACGGCTCCAGCACCGTCTGCTCCCAGCGGCGCGCGGCGGCATGCACCACGACACGGGCCGGCACTTTGGCGGAGAACATCGCCTCGAACGCCGGATCGAGGCGGAGGGTGACGCGGCCGGCGAGTTGCACCACCTCCGCATCGTCCAGCGACGTCGTGCGGAAGGGCAACAGGGCGTCCCGGCCACGCAGGGCGAGCAGGGCCACCATGAAGGGGATGCTGTACTGCGCGGCCTCCGGCGTCGCGGGCGCCGCCGCGTTGCCGAGCGACAAGGCGCGTTGGAAGATGTCGATCTCAATGCGCTCGATCGTGCCGGGCTGCAGCCCGTCCGCGATCAGGCGGTCCATGGCGTCGAGCGCGGCATGGGCCCAACGGCAGCAGCTATAGGGTTTGAAATAGGTCGTCTCGATCAGCCAACCGGCGCCGAGCCCTCGCGTGACCGCGTCGCCGTCATAGAAGCGCGGGTCGTCGAGCGACAGCAGGCTGCCAACCGAGCGGGCGGCCGCGAGTTCGACCGCGGCGACGCCGGTGACCGCCGCCCAGGGGATACCCTCCTTCACGTGCCCGGCCACCGTGTGATAGCCGGAGACGTTCATGTTCGGCGCGCTGCTCGCGGCGATGCCGATCGCCTGGGCGATCTGCGCCGGCGGCAGCCTGCGCATCCAGGCGAGCGCGGCGGCCACGCCCAGCCCGCACCAGCGGCCGGTGGCGGTGCTGTCGAGCCGCACGAAATCCCGCGCACCGCCCACGCGGAGCGCCACTTCGTAGCCGATCGCGATCGCCGTCAGGGTGCGCTCGGTCGGCACGGGCGACGCATCCGCCTCGGCCAGCACGGCTGGGATGATCGCCGCGCCCGGATGCCCGGCGGCCAGGCGATGGCCGTCATCCAGGTCGAGCATGGAGGCGATCGTGGCGTTCGCGTACGTCGCGCCGGCGATTGTGAGGTCTGGACCACCGAACCAGCACGCGCTGGACCCGCGCCCCCAGAGAGCGGCGGCGGCAATCCGCCCGGCCTGCCCGCCCTCGGACGCCAGACCGACGATCGCAGCCGTCGTGAGGTCCAGGAGGCAGTGCTGCGTTGCCGCCACGGTTGAACCGGGCACCGCCTCCGTATCGGCGACGAACTGCGCCAGTCGTTCGATGACGGTCATGGCTGGTCTCTCAAGCCCGGTTCCGCGGGTATGAGCGAGTAGACCCCATCAAACGTCAGTTCGGCAATATCATGATGTGGTCGACGGCATCACGCCGGTGGCGCGGCCCGAGCCGCCCAGTGACCGGTCGATCAGCCGCCGGTTGTTAAAGGAACCCGATTGAAATCCACGGTACGGCGGCGATGACGGCAAGGCCAACCAGCAGCGCGAGCAGATAGCCCCAGATCGGCCGCATCCCCTCATTAGGATCCACCTGTGATATCGCGCAGGCGGCATAATAACCCACGCCGAATGGCGGAGCGAACAGCCCGAGCCCCATGGCGAGGACGACGACGATCGCGTAATGCACCTCGTTGACCCCCACATCTCGCGCGATGGGGAACAACAGGGGGCCGAACAGCACGATAGCCGGGATGCCCTCCAGCACGCTGCCAAGAACAACAAAGGCAAGTATGGAGACGAGCAGGAACATGGCCGCGCCGCCTGGAAGGTGTTCCATGGCCACTGCGAGCTGCCGCGAAAACCCCGATTGCGTCAGCGCCCATGCCATTGCGGTCGCCGTGCCGATGATCAGCAGGATCGCACCCGACAATGCAGCTGTGTCAACCAGGGCCGTATATAGCCGGCGGATTTGAAGACCACGATAGACAAGCGGGCCGACGACGGCACAATAGGCAATGCCGATCGTCGACACTTCCGTTGCAGTGGCTATCCCCTCGATCACGGCAAAACGGACGACGAACGGCAGAACCATCGCCGGCATGGAGATGGCGAGTAACCGCACAACGTCGCGCCAGCCCGATCGCTGGATCGCCGGCGCAGCGTCACCGCGATGACGCCACCAGACCAAAGTACAGAGTACGGCGGCAAGTAGCGCGCTGGGCAGCAGGCCCGCGGTGAACAGTGCGCCGATCGAAACGCCAGTCACCGAGCCTATGGTGATGAGCACGAGGCTCGGTGGGACCGTCTCGGTTTGCGCGCCCGTCGCCGCCAGCAGCGCCACAAGGTCGCCACCGCGGGCGCCGCGCCGCTGCATCTCGGGAAACAGCACCGGCGCGACGGCCGCCATGTCGGCCGCCTTGGCACCCGACACGCCGCTGATGAGGTACATCGCCCCGACGAGCACGTAGCTCAGCCCACCCCGGACATGGCCCAGCAGGCTCGACAGGAAGCGGACCATGACGTCCGCCATACCCGACATCTCGAGCAGCGCACCCAGGAACACGAATAACGGGACGGCCAACAGGATGAGCTGCGACATGCCACCATCCATGCGGCCGATCACGATCGAGAGCGGCAGATGCGTGGTCACCAGCAAGTAGGCCACGGTGCTCAACCCGAAGCAGAAGGCGATCGGCACGCCCGCGAACACCATCAGGCTGACGCCGCCGACGAAGAAAAGCAGCAGGTTGATCTTGCCCAACGGGATCAGCGCCGGGGACGCGAACCACAATGCCGCACAAATCGCCGCCATCGTCAGCAGCGCGGTGAACACGACGGGAGGGCGCGCGCTCGTAGCCAGGCGGAGCAGCGCCACCAGCAGCATGAGACCGAGTCCGACCGGAAGGGCGGCAGCGCGCCAGGAATCCGGGATGTTGAGCGCCGGCGAGGTGATGAGGTTTTGATCGACAGCGTAATCGATGCCGGGACGCAGCAACAGGAGCAGCAAGGTGCTGACGGCCGCCATCCCGATGGCATCGAAAAACGCCCGCCAATCCGGCGACAGCTTACTGGTCAGCGCGCTCATCCGCATGTGGACGGACCGGCGGGCCGCGATGACAGCCCCCAGCATCGCCAGCCAAAGGAACAGGGAGGATGCGAGTTCGTCAGTCCATACCAGTGGCGCGTTGAACACGAAGCGCGACACGACGCCGGCCAGCAGGACCACGACTTCGACGACGACCAGCAAGGCCGCTAAGGCATCCAGCGCCGTACCCAGCGCCGCTTCCGCCCGCAACAGCAGATGCTGCGGATGCGGCGCCGGTATCAGCCTCGCACCCACAGCCGTCACGTCAACTTGCCCGTGGCCTGCTCCAGAAGGCCCCAGGCCTCGTCGCCATACTTGCCCTTCCATTCCGTGTAGAAGCCGGCCTTCTTGAGCTGATCGACGAACGAGGCCGGATCGACCTTGTTGAACACCAGCCCCTTCTTCTCCAGCACGGCCTGCAAATTGTCGTTCAGGGTCGCGACATCGTTGCGTTCGTCCAAGGCGCCCTGGTTGATGTGCTTGGCGACAATCTCACGCAGGTCTGCCGGGATGGCGTCCCAACTGCGCCGGTTCACCAGCCACCAATAGCCATCCCACATGTGGTTCGTCATCGAGCAGTATTTCTGCACCTCATACAGCTTCGACGTGTCGATCACGACGAGCGGCTGTTCCTGCCCGTCGACGATGTGTGTTTGCAGTGCCGAATAGACCTCGGCGAAGTTTATTCCGGTCGGAGCCGTGCCTAAAGCCTTGAACATGGACGTCCAAAGCGGACTGACTGGAACCCGTATTTTGAAGCCCTCCAGGTCCGCCTGGGTCCGGATCGGCTTGGTGCTGGTGGTCATCTGCCGGAAGCCGTTGTCCCACATACGGTCCATCGCAATCAGGCCCGACTTGGCGATCTGGCCGCGAACATAGGCTCCCAAACTCCCGTCCATCGCCTTCCACACTGTGGGGTAGTCGGGGAAGGCAAAACCAATGCCGTTGATGGACGCCGCCGGGACAAGGATGCTCAGGATGAGGCCGGACAGCGTCAGCATGTCGATGCCGCCCGAGCGGAGTTGGCTGATCGTGTCGGTGTCCCCTCCAAGCTGGCTGTTCGGGAAGATCTGGATCTCAATGCGTCCGTTGGTGTCCGCCTTCACGCGCTCCGCGATCTGGCCGGCGCGGATGTTGACCGGATGATCCACACTCGCGTTGTTGGCGTATCTCAACGTGATCTCGGCGGCACGGGCCCGCCTGGGGATCGCGGGAAGCGCAAGGGCTGCGGCCGCGGTGGCGACAAGGCTGCGTCGGGCGATGGTGTTCAATTTCGTTTCCTTTTACGAACCCTTCATGGGTCCTTCTGATTGGTTAAAGCGAGTGTTCCGTGGTGGCTGCTCCGTTAGGAGCCGCCAAAGGCGCCTGTCAGCAGCGGGCGGAAGGCATGACGACGATCTGCGAAAGCGTTACGTGGGCAGGCTGCGACAAGGCGAACAGCACGCACCGCGCGATATCCTCAGCCTCCAGCGGCGCGCTCTCGCTGAGCTCCTTCCAGTAACGCTCGATCCGCTCCCGGTCGCCGCCGAACCGGACTTCCATGAACTCGGTCCGCACCGGACCCGGCAGCATCTCCATCACCCGCACCCCCGACCCCTCCAGCTCGGAGCGCAGGTTCTCGCTGAACATGTGGATTGCCGCCTTCGTGGCGCCGTAGGCCGTGACATTGGCATACGACCGGATGCCTGAGATCGAGCCGACGTTGACGATGTCGCCCCGCTTGCGCTGCAGCATGCCGGGCAGCACCGCCCGGGTGATGCCGAACACGGCGCGGAGATTGGTGTCGATCATTCCGTCCCAGGCGGATGCCGGCCGCTCGATGAACGGCAGGCGGCCGCCGACGTCGCTACCGGCATTGTTGACCAGGATGTCGATCGTGCGGAATTGCTCCGGCAGTTCGGCCGGCAGCCGCTCGATCGCGGCACTGTCCCGCAGGTCGATCGGCCAGGCGAGGGCCGTCGGCCCGATCTCGGCGGCCATCGCGGCGATGCGGTCAGCCCGGCGCGCGGCCAGCACCACCTGGCAGCCCTGTTCGGCAAGCTGCATGGCCACGACCTGCCCGATGCCGCTGCTTGCCCCTGTGACGAGGACGGTCGTCTGCGGACCGATCCGGGGCGACGGGTGCTGTTCAGACATCGCGGTCCTCCTTCTGTGAGCTGAATCTCTCGGCCGGTGCCGACGCTGCCTTAGACATTGAAGGACGGACCCGCGGCGGCCATGCCGCCATCGACGGGGAGTATGTGGCCGGTGACGAAGGCGGCATCGTCGGACGCCAGGAATGACGCAGCCCCCGCCGCCTCAGACAGCGCGCCGTATCGGCGCAGCGGCATCGCGTCCGTATAGGCCCGCCGGGTCGCGTCCGTGTGCATGCGATCGGTCAGCGGGGTGTTGATGGGGCCCGGCGCGATGGCGTTGACCGTGACGCCGAAGGTTCCGAACTCCACGGCCATGACCTGCGTCAGGCTGTTGACGCCGCCCTTGGACGCCCCATACGCGCAACGACCGGGGATGCCACGCAGCCCGGCAACCGAAGAAATGTTGATGATGCGGCCGAATCCTCGCGGCGCCATGCGCGCAGCCGCCGCCTTGCCGCACAGGAACACCCCCGTGAGGTTCACCGCGATGATGGCGTTCCACTCCTCGAACGTCGTATCCAGCATCGACTTCTGGATGCCGATGCCGGCGGAGGCCACCATCACGTCCAGCGACCCGAACTGCGTCTCGGCCTGGGCCATGGCCCGCTCGACGCTGGCGGGATCGGCCGCGTCCATGGCGGCGGCGGCGGCCTCGCCACCCTTCGCGGAAATGTCGGCGGCGATGCGCCGCGCGTTCTCCTCGTCCCGGTCCGCGACGACGACTGCCATGCCGTCGACCGCGAAACGCGCACAGATTGCCGCCCCGATCCCGCTGCCGCCGCCCGTTACTACGGCGACCCGGCGTGCCATCAGGCCGGCCCCATCTTCGCCGCGCGTGACGTGGAGCCTGCCGCAGCGGCTGAAACGATGTCACTCGGAATGCAAGGACGCGCGACCGTCACGTTCAACCTCCCACAAATCTTTGTTGTAGAGACGGTTCACCGACTTAATCAAATTGTCAATGCCGCAGCAGGCCGAGAGCGATTTTCACAGGCTAGTAGATCGATTCCACGGTACCGACCCTATCGAGAGGACGTCGTAGGGTGGGCTTTAGCCCCATGTGCGTTAAGATAGTGGTTTGACGGGATAGATCACGTCTGGTTTTCGTTTTCGTGGCTGGTGTGCGAGTTGCCGATGGAGATGGGCGCTCGACTTGAGCATGCGATCGAGTGGTAGGGTTCCAAGGACTGCCATGAGCAGCAGCAAGGCTGCTGTTTTATGGATGCGCCATGGCGAGGGTGTGCAGTCGATCTCGGCAAGGTCCTGAGGGGGAAGATTCCAGGAAATCCTGGTTCATGTCGTCGCATAAGAGAGCCAGGATGAGGTGAGCGTAGAGCCAACTTCGGGAAGCGCTGGTGGTGCGTGTGGGCAATTGGTCGATGTGCAGCAGCGACTTCAATCGCTTGAAGGCGAGTTCGATCTGCCATCGTAGTCTATAGACGATAAGTATTTCGCTCGCCGGGTAGGTTTCGGCGGGCAATGAGGTCGCAAGGATGAGGAATTGTGCGGCCACAAGCGTCCGGGGGTCGAGTTTCTTCTGCTTACGCAAGGCTGCTTTGCGAAGATGGTGCTGGGTCTTCTCGATCTGTTCAGGTGGTCGGCGCTGGATGATCAGGCGCAGTGGCACATGCGTCGTCTTGTCGACGGCCGCGTGCACCAGCACCTCGCTCGTCTGTGTGGCGGGGTCGAGGGCGCTGAGGTGCTCGATGAGGGTGAAGGGCGCACCAGCGGGAGTGCGCAACGCGAACGACTTCCATCGTGCCCGCACGATGAAGTCAACGCGCTCGGCTTGCTGGCAAAGACGATGCAGGGCGCCAGCGTTGGCATAGTTGCGATCGGCGATGCGCACTTCGCCAGCCACGGGCGCGCCGCGCGCCAGCGACTCGGCGCCGCGGTTGTCGGTCAGTTCCAGGTGGAAAAAGCCGCCGGTGGCGAGGTCGAACCCGGCATGCACCCGCCAGTCGGTGCCAAGGCTTGCCTGCTGCGAGATGTTGGTGCCATCGACAATGCGCAGGCTGCGTCCTGGCCACCGGATGACAGCGCTGCCCGTCCGGGCAGCAAGCTGTTGTTCCATGATGGCTTTCAGGAAATCGACTGCCTTGTCCAAGCGGTATTTGACCGCGGGATCGCTGAGCTGGGCCAAGCCGCTCATCGACGCCCACGCTGCCGTTTGATTGAGCGATAGCCCGCCTGGACCGCGCGCCAAAGCCAACCGCAACAGGCTCGCCCCATCGCACACCTTGCGCGGACGCTCGATGGCTCGGCTCGATATCGCCAGCGCATCTAGATCCAATCCCGGGGGCAAGCGCGCTAGAAGCTCAGGGAAACTGTCGATAACATGAGATGCTGGCTGCATCTGCACCCAGAATCATGCCGATTCGCGTCGAGTCAACCCTATCTTAACGCACATGGGGCTAAAGCCCACCCTACGAAGAGCCTGCGTCAGGCGGCGGGATAGAAGTCGTTTCATGAAAACGCTGTACTAACTATGCCTGCTGGAGCAGCCCCTCGAACGTGATCAGCACCGGGTTGTCGGCCGCCACCAGCCGCCCCTCGCCGATGTTGCCGTCCAGGTCGACGACGACGATGTCGATCTCCGTCGGCGAACCAACCCCGTCACAGCAGATGGCGCCGTGCCGGACGAGCAGTTCGGTCGCGTAGCCCGTGATAGGGGGTGCGGCGTCGAAATGAACGCCGATCGTGCTGCCGACGCCCCCCGCGATCTCGGCGCGGGCGAACCCGGCCCGCGCGCCGGCCTGCTCCAGCGCCGCCGTGATGTCCTGGTTCGGCGCCAGCCGCAGCGCGACGGCGCGACGCGCGCCTGGCGGATGGGCCCGTGCCGTCGCAACGGGCGTCAGCAGGCTATAGCCGGTTTCACGATTCGGATGGACCTCGAACCGCGCCCCGATCAGGCCGCCGCCGCGGACTTGGATCGGGGCGGCGATCACCGTCTCATCCGGCAGCACGTGCCCGCAACCCTGGCGGCCGTCGGCTTCGGTCCATATCGCGTGGCAGTGGAAGAACGGCTGGCCGTCGCGGAAGCCCACGGTGGCGGCGCCGGTTTCCAACCGCGTCTCCCCGGCCGGGCGGAACGTCGCGCTGTAGAAGGCCGCGTGGTCGGCGTCCGGTGATTTGGCAGGCATGACGTAGGCGAACGGACCAAGGCCGCCACCCGTCAGGGTGAGGCACGCGCCATCGTACTGCTCGGCCAAAAGCGCGTGCAGCGCGTCGAGCAGGAGCATGCCGGCCGGCAGCGTTGCCTCGATCGGTCTGCTTGCCACCGGCACCGCGACGCAACGCTCGGCAGAAGCCGGGCCAGGCTGGCGGATGGTCCGCGGTCCGGAGGCCGTGAGCCTCGTACCGGGTAGTTCAGCCTTGGTCATCTTCTGCCTTCCATAAAAGCCTTAGGATCGACGCAATGCGCGCTGAGGCGACGCGAGCATCCGGTCTCTGGGCTGCTTGACAGGCGCAAGTGGCTCAACGAAGTCTGGACGCGATATTTGGACGGGGAAATGTCTTGGCAGCCGGCGCGGACGATCCTGAAAGCCTGGTGATCCACACCACGGATACCATCACCAAGATGCTGCCGGCGCACCGGGGGCAGGTGGTCGTCGCCGGATCGCATGGTGGCGTCTATGCCGGCTGGTGCGCTGCGAATGGTGGCGCGCGCGCGGTGATCCTGAACGACGCCGGCGTGGGCAAGGACCAGGCTGGCATCGCCTCGCTCCCGTTCCTGGATGCGATCGGGATGGCTGCCGCCACCGCGGATTCGCAGTCGTGCCGCATCGCCGACGCGGCGGACATGCTCGCGACGGGCGTGATCAGCGCGGTCAACCGGACGGCGGCGGCGCTGGGCTGCGCGCCGGGTCAAACCGTTCAGGATTGCGCGCTGCGGATGCGGTCGGCGGCGCAGCCCACTGGCCCGGTGCCGCAGTTGCAGGAGTCCCGTTTCGTCATCGACCAGGATGAAGGAAAACGTGTGGTCATCGGCATCGATTCCGCATCGCTGTTCCAGCCGGAGGACGCCGGGCGGATCGTCGTGACCGCCTCCCATGGCGCGCTGGTGGGGGGCAGGCCGGACAAGGTGGTTCCTCCCGGTGTGTTCGCCGCTTTCTTCCATGATGCCGGCGGCGCCAAGGATGGCTCGGGCTACAGCCGCCTGGCGGCGCTGGACCTCTCGGGCGTGATCGCCGCCACGGTCGCGGCCGATAGCGCCCGGGTCGGCGACGCGCGCTCCTGCTACCAGGATGGCGTTTTGTCCCATGTCAACGACACAGCGCGCGAACGGGGCGCGCGCGTGGGCATGACGCTTCGGGCATTCATCGATGCGCTCAGGCAGACGTGAGGAGGGCCAGACATCTCCAGGCAGCCGATTTCAAACGGGACTGGCGGAGGCTTAATACCGGCCGGTTGCTGTATGAGGGCTACGAACTCTACAACGCGACGCTGCTGAAATCCCTCGTACCCGCTGGCTTTCCGGGCATCCGCAACACGCACTTCAACCTGCTGCGCCACCTTGATGCGGACGGGACCCGGATGTCCGACCTGGCCAGCCGCGCCAACCTCACCAAGCCCGCCATCACCGGCCTGGTTCGGGCGTGCCTGGACCTTGACCTGGTGACCGTCGAACAAAGCAGCGACGACGCCCGTGCGCGCATGGTCCAGTTTTCCCCGCGCGGGTTGCAGTTGATGCGCCAAATCCGCCGAACCCAGCTCACCATCGAGCGGGACTTGGCCATCCGCCTCGGCGACGAGGCCTACGGCCAGCTCCGGGCCGCGTTGCTGGCGCTGGCGAAATTGCGGGATGCGGTCTAGCCGATCCGGCCGCATGGCTCAGGCGCCAACCTTGTCCGAGGGCGCCGCAACCAAGCCGCGGGAGATCAGCTCCTGCCGGATCGTTACCTTGGTCACCTTGCCGTAACCAGATTTCGGCAAGTCCGGCAGAAAGAAAGCCCGGCGCGGCTGCTTGTAGCGGGCCACCCGGCCCTCCAGCCACGACAGCAGGCCGGCCTCGTCCAGGGTTCCCTCTGGCCGCAGCACCGCAACGGCGACGCCGATCTCGCCCCACACGGCATCCGGCACGCCGAGCACCGCGACTTCCAGGATCGCCGGATGGGTTAAAATCACCTCCTCGATCTCGCGCGGATAAACGTTCGACCCGCCCGAGATATACATGTCGGAGGCTCGACCGGTGATGAACAGGAAGCCTTCAGAATCCAGGTGGCCGAGGTCGCCGGTGCGGAACCAGCCGTTGCGGAACGCCTTGGCGTTCGCCGCCGGATTATCGTGGTAGCCAGCGAACACCGCCAGGCCACACACGCAAATCTCGCCCGTCGTCCCCAAAGGCAAGATCGCGCCGGTTTCCGGGTCCTGCACCTGGATGTCGACGCCGGTCCGGGCGACGCCGCAGGTGCCGACGCGTGCATCCGCGCCATCGTCCAGGACGTGCAGGGCAGGCGTCAGGACGGTGATGCACCCCGTTACCTCACTGAGGCCGAAATACTGCACCAGCACCGGAC
This sequence comes from Acetobacteraceae bacterium, assembly GCA_965199095.1. Taxonomy (GTDB): domain Bacteria; phylum Pseudomonadota; class Alphaproteobacteria; order Acetobacterales; family Acetobacteraceae; genus LMUY01. The sequence goes on along the minus strand of CBDAQM010000008.1, from coordinate 312,431 downwards.
CTAGCTTGGCCAGGGCGCGCTTCTGGTCGGCCCTGTACATCGGGGCGCCCGCGTACACCACATGACGCAGGGAGCTATGGTCGTTCGCATCAACGGCCGGATGCTCGACCAGCAGCTTGATGATGGTCGGCACCGTGAACATGTTGGTGATCCGGTGCTCCGCCACCAAACGCCAAACCTCGGCCGGGTCGAACCGCTCGGTTGGCAGCAGCACCGTGGTCGCGCCCCGGGCGACCTGGGTCAGCCCATGGTTCCCAGCACCGTGCGACAGAGGCGCCACGACAAGGCAACGGTCATCCTCCGTCGTGCCCGGCACGAGATCGGCCAGATGGCTGGTGACGATGTACGCCATCTGGCCATGCGTCAGCACCGCGAGCTTCGGCCGGCCCGTCGTGCCCGACGTTGATATGAACCAGCACGGATGGTCGTACTCTACCGCCGCCGCCGGGTATTCGGCCCCTGCCTGCGCCGCCATGAGCGCGTCCAGGTCGGGCGCGTCGAACGGACCAGGCCCCATCCGGGCTACCAGGGCCATGTCGGACATAACGTTCGCCACTGCCGCGGCGTGCTCCGGGAATTCGCCCCCGCACAGCAGCGCGCGGGCGCCGGATGCGGTCGCGATATAGGCGACATCGTCCGGCAGCAGGCGGAAGTTGGTTGGCACCCATACCGCGCCGATGCGGAAGCAGGCCCACATCGACTCCAGCATCAGGTTGCTGTTTTTCGACTGGACGACGACCCGGTCACCGAACCCGATGCCGTGATCGGCCAGCACGGCCGATAGTGCGGAGACCCGCGCATTAAATTCGGCCCAACTCCAGCGCCGGTCCCCCCAAATCAACGCCGGCCGGTCTGGGAACCGCCGGGCCGACTGGGTGACGAACTGCGCCAAGTTCATCACCTTGCGCGACACCGGCAGGCCGGGGCCAGCGTCCATCCTCGAGCCGGCGCCCATCAGCGCACGCGTTCTAGGACCGAGACGTAATTCGCCACCGCCGCCCCGCCCATGTTGAATACGCCGGCCATCGTGGCGCCTGGGATCTGCATCTCGCCGGCTTCGTTCATGAGCTGCAGCGCCGCCATCACGTGCATGGACACGCCAGTGGCGCCGATCGGGTGGCCCTTGGACTTCAAGCCGCCTGACGGGTTGATGGGCAGCCACCCGGTCTTTTCCGCGACGCCTTCGCGCACGACCCGGTAGCCCTGGCCCGGCTCGGCCAGGCCCATCGCCTCGTATTCCAGCAGTTCGGCCATGGTGAAGCAGTCATGGGTCTCCACCAGCGAAAGGTCGTCGAGCGTGATGCCCGCATCCTCACGCGCCTTGGTCCAGGCGCGCCGCGCGCCTTCGAAGGCCACCGGGTCGCGCCGCGACAGGGGAAGGATGTCGTTGACCTGCCTGCGCGCGCGGAATCGGATGGCGCGCTGCAACGTGCCCGCGGTTTCCTCATCTGCCAGCACGATCGCGGCCGCCCCGTCGGACACGAGCGAGCAGTCCGTCCGCCGCAATGGCCCGGCGACACGAGGATTCTTGGCGGAGACGGTGTTGCAGAACTCAAAACCGAGATCGCGGCGCATCTGCGCCCACGGGTTCGCGACACCGTTGCGGTGGTTCTTCGCCGCGATCCGCGCCAACTCCTCGCTTTTATCGCCATAGCGCTGAAAGTAGATTTCAGCCAGGCGCCCGAAGATGCCGGCGAACCCGCCCTCGACCTGGTCTTCCTCTTTGCGATAGCATCCGGTCAGCAGATTCTCGCCCACCACCGCCGTCGGTAGCGCCGTCATCTTCTCCGCACCGATCACCAGCGCGATGCGCGCCTGCCCGCTCTCGATCGCGTTCGCCGCCGACTGGATCGCAGCCGAACCGGTGGCGCACGCGTTCTCGACATGCACCGCGGGCACGTAGGTCAGAGCCGGCTCGCCGAGCGCCGCGAGCGCGCCCTCGAAGCCCTGGCGGGAGAAGCCGTTGTTGTAGACACCGACTGCGACGGCATCCACGTCGTCGGGCGACACGCCGGCATGGTCCAGCGCCGCCCGGCTTACCTGAGCCATCAGCGCCTCTACGTCCGGTGCGTCCAATTTCCCGAAGGGCGTGTGCGCCCATCCGACGATGTTGGCTGTCCGCCCTTGGGTCCCGGCTGCCTTGCTCATGGCCGCTCCTGTTTTGATAAAGTATGTGAACTATCTACACAGTGGCATCGGCGGTGGCTCAGGACAACACGTTCGACGAGATTTTTCGCCTGGATCATTGATGGCCGGCCCTCGCCGCCGCTGCTTATTTGCTGACCAGACCGCCGCCGATGAACCCGCCATCAACCGCAAGCACGTGCCCGGTGATATAGCTGGCGGCGTCGGACGACAGGAACAGGGCGGCCGCCGCGACCTCATTCGGCTGGCCGTACCGCCCCATCGGCACGAAACGGGCCCAGGCCTCGCGGATCGCCTGGTCGTGCACGACCGCGACGAGCGGCGTCTCGATCGGCCCGGGCGAGATGACGTTTACCCGGATGCCCTTGGATGCCAGCTCGACCGCCATGACCTGGCTCAGCACGACGACACCAGCCTTGGACGCGCCATAGGCGGCGCGACCGAGATTGCCCCGCATGCCCGACACGCTGGAGACATTGACGATGCTGCCCCCGGCGCCCTCGCACATCAGCCTGGCCGCAGCCTGGCCGATCAGAAAGGTTCCTTTCAGGTTGACGGCGCAAACACGGTCGAACACGTCGACAGGCGTGTCGAGGAAGGAGAGGTCGGCCCCGATCCCGGCCGAGTTGACCAGGATATCGAGGCGGCCGAACCGTTGCCTGATGCCCTCGACCAGCCCGGTGCAGGCGCCGGGATCGGCGACGTCGAGCACGGCCGGTGCGATCGCGTCGTCCCCGATCGGTCCATCAGCCGCCGTGATGTCAGCCGCGATGACCCGGGCCCCTTCGGCCGCGAAACGGGCGGCCACGGCGGCCCCGATGCCTGACAGGCCGCCTGTCACCAACGCGATTTTGCCAGCCAGTGTTCCTGCCATGCTTGTTTTCTCCCCAACGGACACGCGCCGGAACCGTCGAGGCCCCGGCGAATGGAAAGATGGTAAGCCTATTTAATCATTTCTGACAACGACAGGTGATGTGACCTAGTCCCTACCGAACTGCTTCGTACCGTTACCCATTGCGTGTCGGGTCGGCGGGTAAGCCAACGTTCGGCAATCTCCAGGGAAGCAATTGGCAGCCCGGTTGATGCCGAGATACTGCTTACCGTCACTCACCATTCCGCCCCAGTTCGGCCGGCTCGATGAACTGCGTCAAGGCGGCGTTCACTATGCCGGGCGAGGCGAGGCTCATCATGTGCCGCTCGCCAGGCAGGATGCAGGCCCGCCCTTGCGGTGCCTCCTGCGCCATCGCCACCGACATCGCGGGAGAGGAATTCGCGTCCAGTTCCCCGGTCAGGAACAAGGCCGGCATCTGCAACAGTCCCAGGCGGCCGGCATGGGCGGTGTCGGATGTGGCGAATAGCCGATAGGTGCGGGCGTATCCGGCGGGATCTACGCTGGACAGCGCGCCGTCCACCCAAGCGGCGACGGCGTCAAGCGCTGGGGGCAGCGGATCCCCGAACCAGCGGCCCAGCGTGGCCCGGCGTCCCGCCTCCGTGCGGCTGCCTTCCAGATCGGCAGCCCGTGCCTCGACGGATGCGCGCTGCGCGGCGCTGCGGCGATAGACCGCGTTCATCGCCACCACCCGGCTGACGCGATCGGGATGCGCCAATGCATATTCGAGCGCCACGAGCGCCCCCATCGAATGGCCGACGATCACGGCCCGTTCCAGCTCCAGCCCGTCCATCACGTCGTGGAGCTGGGCCGCATAATCCGCGAGGCGGACATCCGCGGCCGGCAAGCGGCTCCCGCCATGGCCGAGCATGTCGTAGGCCACGACATCCCATCGCGGCGCGAAATGGGTCAATTGCGGCGCCCAATAGCCGGACGACATGCCGACGCCGTGCACCAGCACCAACGGCATCCCGGCGCCGCTGCGACGATAGGCGACGCCCCGGAGCACGCCCGGTTCAGCCATGGAGGTCCCCGAGTTCGGCCAGGTCTTGGTAGCGGTCGCCGATGCGGTGGTGCGGACGGCCGCCGATGGAGGCGCCAAGCGCTACGACCAACTCGTCCGGCCCCGGCGCGTCGCTGATGCTGAACTGGATCGTCAGGTAGTGGGACCGCCGCCCCTCATCCACCTTGTCCATCAGCGGAATGGCAAAGGGCGCTCCTGGTCCGCCGCGTGTGTTGGTGAAGGCCAGGTACGATTTCGCGCCGACCGCGCGCCGGAAGTTGTTGCCGAACAGCAGCGTGTGGATCAGCGCGGAGGCATGCTCCACCTCGCCCGACGTGCCGACCATTGCTGCCTTGCCATACGCCTCGACGGCGTCGCCGCTCCCCGCCATGCGCAGGATCTCGGCCGTCAGCAGCTTGCCTAGCGCGGGGGCATATACGCGGATTTCGGGCCGCAGGTCCTGCACGAAGCCCTGCCCTGCCCAAGGATTGCGTAGCACGGCCGCTGCTGCGAACAGGTGGAACGGTTGGGGCGACGCCTGTCCGCCCTCGATAAACACATCCTCTGCGTAGGTGACGATCTTCCGAAGTTCCATCCTTGGCTCCGCACATTGCTTTGACCCTATTATGGCATACCAAACTCAATGGTAAACTCCTACCTGGGGCATGGAACGTGCTTGACCCACGCGCATGTCTGGTATCCCATAATACCAGAGATGCGGGAGCGGATGATGAGCGAACTGGGTTGGGCCGGAACGAAGCGGGCGATCTGCGGGGGCGTGACGATGCTGGCCCTGGCCGCCTGGAATGGCGCGGCCGCGCAAACCTGCCAGAAACTGATCCCGGATTCGCTGCTGGTCACACCGGGCCACTTGACCATGGCAACCAGCCCGACGCTGCCGCCGATGCAGTACGTCGACGATCAGGGCCAGTTAAAGGGCATGCGGGTCGAACTGGGGGCGGAGATCGCCAGGCGGCTCTGCCTGCAGCCAGACTATATCCGGGTGGAATACGTCACCATGATCCCCGGGCTGCGTGGCGGGCGCTGGGACATGATCAACGCCGGGCTGTTCGTGACGCCGGAGCGATTGAAGATCCTCGACATGATCCCCTACGAGAACCTTGCGATCAGCATTTCGACCGCCATCAGCGGCGGACCGCCCATCCATTCGGTGGACGACATGGCCGGCAAGTCCGTCGGCGTGGATATCGGCGGCTATGCCGAGGCGAAGGCGCGGGACCTCAACAAGGAGTTCCAGCAGCGCGGCCTGGCTGAGATGACGATCCACACCTTCGACGGCTATGCCGCGGTGTATCAGGCCGTGCGCGCCGGGCAGGTTCAGGCCGGTGTGTCGATCGACCCGGTCGCCAAGCAGTATCAGGAGCGGGGTGAATTCACCCAAGCCTTGAAGGGGCTCTATGCCACGCCGGGTTCGCTGGCGTTCGGCAATCGCGCGATTGCCGAGGCGGTTTCGAAGGTCCTGGTGGGCATGAAAGCGGACGGATCGTTCGACAAGCTGCTCGGCGCCTATGGCGTGGAGCCCGCGCCGGGTGGTTTCGCCGTGCTCGGCCCCAACGGCTGACACGGACATGCGGGCGTGGAGCACGCAGGATTTCCTCGGCTACTTGACCAACGCCTATCTCTTGGAAGGGGCCCTGGTCACGCTCGGGCTTACCGTGTTCTCGGTCGTAGCGGGCCTGGTGCTCGGCTTCATAGTTGCGGTAATGCGGATGTCGCCCAGCCGACTGCTCTCGGGGGCCGCCTACTTCTACGCCTGGCTGTTCCGCGGCACGCCGCTGCTGGTGCAGTTGGTGATCATCTACACCGGATTGCCCCAACTGGGCATCCGCTTCTCCGTGCTGCAATCGACGCTGCTCGGCCTGTCGCTGAACGAGGCGGCGTATCTGTCGGAGATCGTGCGGGCCGGCATCGCCGCCGTGCCGCGCGGGCAGATCAATGCGGCGCGGGCCATCGGCATGCGGCCCGCCCAGGTGATGCGCTACGTGGTCGCTCCGCAGGCGTTCCGCATCATCATCCCGCCGCTAGGCAACTCGGTGAACGGCGTGCTGAAGACGACCTCGATCGCGTCCGTGATCTCGATGGAGGAACTGCTGCGCCGCACGCAAATCCTGATCCAGGAACGCTTCCTGGTGCTGGAGCTGTTTGCGGTGGCGGCGATCTACTACCTGGCGATGACCACCGCCTGGGAGCTGGTGCAGCGCCGGATCGAGAAGCGATTCGGCCGTCCCTTCGAGGCGCAAGCCGGCGCCGCGCCCGAGCAGCGCTGAGCCATGGGACAGGGCATGATCCAGGTCGACAACGTCAGCAAATGGTACGGCTCGCACTTCCAGGTGCTGAAGAATTGTTCGCTGTCGGTGGCCAAGGGCGAGGTGGTGGTCGTATGCGGGCCGTCCGGCTCGGGCAAGTCCACCCTGATCAAATGCCTCAACGCGCTCGAACCGGTGCAACAGGGCACGATCGCGATCGACGGCACCGTCGTCACCGCGCCCGGCACGAACCTGCCAGCCTTGCGCGCCCGGATCGGCATGGTGTTCCAGCATTTTGAGTTGTTCCCGCACATGACCATCCTGCAGAACCTCTGCATCGGGCAGCGCGCGGTCATCGGCCGCAGCACGGCGCAGGCCGAATCCCGTGCCCACCGTCTGCTCGGCCGGGTCGGCCTCGTCGATCAGGGCCATAAATACCCCGGTCAGCTCTCTGGCGGGCAGCAGCAGCGCGTGGCCATCGCGCGGGCGCTCGCCATGGACCCGGTTGCAATGCTGTTCGACGAGCCGACCTCCGCCTTGGACCCCGAGATGATCATGGAGGTGCTGGACGTGATGGTCGCGCTGGCGGAAGAGGGCATGACGATGATCGTTGTCACGCACGAGATGGGGTTCGCCCGCCGCGTGGCGGACCGGGTGGTGTTCATGGACCGCGGCGAGATCGTGGAGGACGCCCGGTCGAGTGCTTTCTTCGCCCGCCCGGACAGCGAGCGGGCGCGCCTGTTCCTCTCTAAGATCCTGGTGGGCTGATGGCCAGGCCTCCCTCAGCCGGGGTCCAGGCTGTCGCCCCGCTCCGGGTCGAACGCGCCACCACAACGCTGCGCGAACGCACCTTGCACGTGCTGCGGCAAGCAATCTGCGACCTGCGCTTCCGGCCCGGCGACCGTCTGGTGGAGCGCGACCTGTGCGACCAGCTCGGCGTCAGCCGCACCATCGTGCGCGAGGTGCTCCGCCATCTCGAGACAGAGGGCATCGTCGAGAACCTGCCGCAGATCGGGCCGGCCGTGGCGCGGCTGAGCGTGGACGACGCGCAGCAGATCTACGAGGTTCGCGGCCGTCTGGAGGCGATGGCCGCCCGCGCCTGTGCCGAGCGGCGGTCGCCGGCGCTGGCGCGCAGTCTGTCCGCGGCGCTGAGTGCGATCCGCGCCGCCTACAAGCGCCATTCGCCGGCCGAGGTTCTGCTGGCGACCACGGCGTTCTACCGCCTGTTGTTCGAGGGGGGCGGCAAGTCCGTCGCCTGGGCGATCACCGCCTCATTGAACGCGCGCATCAACCATCTCCGCGCCCTCACCATCAGCCGTCCAGGCCGCGACAAGGAGGGCCCGCAGCAGATGCAGCGCATCGTGGACGCGATTACCAAAGGCGACGGCCCCGGTGCGGAGAAGGCGTGCCTGGCCCACGTGGCGAAGGCTGCGGAGATCGCGGCCATGATGCTGGCGGAGCAGGGCGACACGCCAATCGTGGAGGCAAGGCGGCGGACACGGCGGATGGCGTCAGGCTGAGCCCCAGGCACGGTCGTACAATGCCATGATCTGCTCCGCATCCGGCACGCGCGGGTTGTTGCCGGGCGTGCCGGAGGCCAGTGCCTGCTTCGCCATGGCGGGGCGCATCGCGTGATAGCGGTCCTTGTCGATCCCGTATTGCTCTGGCGTCGGCACCTGCAGCGCGGCGTTGAGGCGCCAGAACCCGTCGATCAGCTTGCCGACGGCGATGGCCGTAGGATCGCCGCTGGCTGCCCAACCCAGGTGCACCGCGGCGGCGGCGTAGGCATCCGGTGCGGCGCCGGCGGAAAATTCCGCCACGGCGGGCAGCAGCATCGCGTTGGACAGTCCGTGCGGCACTTTGAAGAACGCCCCCAACGGCCGGCTCATGCCATGCACCAGCGCCGTGGACGTGTTCGACACCGCCAGCCCGGCATGCATCGCGCCCAGCATCATCGCTTCCCGTGCCGGCCTGTTTGCCGGGTCGCGGCACACCGTCTCCAGGTTGGCGCCGATCAGCCGCAATGCCGACCCGGCGAGTGCGTCGGCATGCGCGTTGCGGTTGCGGTTGACGAGTGCTTCCAGCGCGTGGGTCAGCGCGTCCAGCCCGGTATCGGCGGTGACGCGGAACGGGCAACTCAGCGTCAACTCGTAATCGACGATCGCGGCCCGGGGCAGGCAGGCGGAGCCGAGGATCAGCATCTTCTCGTGCGATTGCGCGTCCGTGACGACACAGGCGCGGGTCACCTCGCTGCCAGTCCCGGCCGTGGTCGGAATGGCGATGACCGGCATGACTGGCAGGTCCACGATGCGGGGCAGGCGGAAGGCGGTCACCTTCTCCCCGATACTGGCGACCAGTGCGGCGGCCTTCGCGGTGTCGATCGCGCTGCCGCCGCCAAATCCCAGCACACCATCGTGACTGCCGGCCAATATCGTGGCGGCGGCTGCCGCCACGCACTCGTCCGTCGGATCTTCCACCACCCCGTCGAACACCGCGAACGGGATCGACGCATGCTCCAGCGCTGCCAGAAGCGGGGTGGCGAGCCCGAGGCGGAGCAGGTTCGGATCGATCACCAGCAACGGCCGGGTGGATCCCACCGTCTGCAGCACCTGGATGGTCTGCCGCAGCGCGCCGCCGCCAAGCACGATTTGAGTTGGGGTGAGGATGTGGTTTGCCAGGGTCGTCTCCACGAACAGAGAGGTCCGGACGAGCATACAGCTTGGTTCACTTCACTCACAAGAAATAAGTTTTCTTCAGATTGACTTCCGCCGGGCGCACGCTAGCCTGCGGCGCGGCATGTCAGGAGCGTCGTCATGTGTGGCATTGTGGGCTTGTTCATCAAACAGCCGGCACTGGAGGCGGAGCTGGGCCTGCATTTGTCCTGCATGCTCGGCACCATGCGGGACCGTGGGCCAGATAGCGCCGGGTTTGCCGTGTTCGGGGACGAGGATGCCGGGGTGAAGTTCACGCTGCGCGGCCCGGCGGGGACCGGCTTTGCCCAAATCGGCGCGACGCTCGGCCTGCATATTGAGCCGCGGGACACGCATGCCGTCCTGCACGTCCCGCGCGTCCGGTTGGATGGCGTGCGTGCAGAACTGGCACGGGTGGCGCCTGAAATCACCATCGTCGGCGAGGGCCAGCGCATGGAGCTGTACAAGGAAGTGGGGCGACCCGATGACGTCGCCACCCGCTTCGGCCTGGCCGGGATGCGCGGCACCCACGGCATCGGCCACACCCGCATGGCGACCGAAAGCGCCGTCACCACGGATGGCGCGCACCCCTACACCACCGGTTCCGACCAATGCCTGGTGCATAATGGCAGCCTGTCCAACCACAACGGCCTCCGGCGCACGCTGGTGCGCGAAGGCTTCTCCTTCGAGACCGAGAACGACACCGAAGTCGCCGCCGCCTACCTGTCCTGGCGGATGCGGGAGGGCTGCAGCCTGGCGGACGCTTTGCAGGCCGGGCTGAAAGACTTTGATGGGTTCTACACCTTCGTCGTCGGCACCCGCACCGGGTTCGCGGTCTTGCGGGACCCAATTTGCTGCAAGCCGGCCGTGATGGCGGAGACGGAGGACTGGGTTGCGTTCGGCAGCGAATACCGCGCCCTGGCGGACCTGCCCGGCATCAGCGCCGCGCGGGTCTGGGAGCCGGAGCCCGCCCGGGTATACGTCTGGGACCACGCTGCATGAACGGGGAGGTAATCGACCTCGCCACTGCTCCAGTGCGGGCGCTGAACCAGGCGCTGCATGGCCTGGGCGCGGACACCAACCGCACACTGTGGCGGGTGCTCAACCCGCGCGGGCAGCATGCCCTGGCGGTGGGCGTAGACGCGCCGGTCGCGGTCGAGATCGCCGGGCACGCCGGGTATTATTGCGCCGGGATGAACAAGGGCGCGACGATCGTGGTTGAGGGCAATGCCGGGAACGGCGTGGCGGAGAACATGATGTCCGGCCACGTGCACGTCCGCGGCGACGCCGGCGCCGCCGCCGGAGCCACCGCGCACGGCGGATTGCTGGTGATCGACGGTAACGCCGCCGCGCGTTGCGGCATCAGCATGAAGGGGGGGGACATCGTCGTCGGCGGCAACGTGGGCCATATGAGCGCGTTTATGGCGCAGGCCGGCACGCTCACCGTGCTGGGCGATGCGGGCGAGAGCCTGGGCGACAGCATTTACGAGGCCCAGATCTTCGTGCGCGGCCGTGTCGCCAGCCTCGGCGCCGATTGCATCGAGAAGCCGATGCGCGACCATCACCATGCCGCCTTGGCCGACCGGCTGCGGCGCGCCGGCTTCGTGGATGTGGCTACGGGCGCGTTCCGCCGCTACGGCTCGGCGCGGCGGCTGTACCACTTCCACGTGGACAATGCGGGAGAGTATTGATGGACCACCCCTACCGACCCGCGCCACGGGAAAGCGTCACGTTTGACGCCGCCGCGCTGGCCGAGATCCGCCGCGCCGCCGCGACGGGCATCTACGACATCCGCGGCTACGGCGCCAAACGCGCTTTGCCGCATTTCGACGACCTGCTGTTCCTCGGCGCCAGCATCAGCCGGTATCCGCTGGAGGGCTACCGCGAGCGCTGCGGCACCGATGTCGTGCTCGGCGCACGTCACGCGAAGAAACCCGTCGAACTGAAAATCCCCATCACCATTGCCGGCATGAGCTTCGGCAGCCTGTCGGCCCAGGCCAAGGAGGCGCTGGGCCGCGGCGCCAGCATCGCCGGCACCAGCACCACGACGGGCGACGGCGGCATGACGCAGGAGGAGCGGCAGAGCTCCACCACGCTGGTCTACCAATACCTCCCGAGCCGCTACGGCATGAATCCCGACGATTTGCGCGCTGCCGATGCGATCGAGATCGTCGTCGGGCAGGGCGCCAAGCCCGGCGGGGGCGGCATGCTGCTGGGTCAGAAAATCACCGAGCGTGTCGCCGCCATGCGCACCCTGCCGCCCGGCATCGACCAGCGCAGCGCCTCCCGCCATCCGGATTGGACCGGGCCGGACGACCTGGAGATCAAGATCCTCGAGTTGCGGGAGATTACGGACTGGCAGAAGCCGATCTACCTGAAGGTCGGCGCGTCCCGCCCGTACTACGACACCGCGTTGGCCGCCAAGGCCGGCGCCGACGTCGTTGTGCTGGACGGCATGCAGGGTGGCACCGCGGCGACGCAGACCGTGTTCATCGAGAATGTCGGGCTGCCCATCCTGGCCGCGATCCGCCCGGCGGTGCAGGCGCTGCAGGATCTGGGATTGCACAGGCAGGTCCAGTTGATCGTCTCCGGCGGCATCCGCAACGGCGCCGACGTGGCCAAGGCGCTGGCGCTGGGTGCGGACGCCGTCAGCATCGGCACCGCCGCGCTCGCCGCCCTGGGTGACAACGACCCTGCGTTCGATGCGGAATACGCCGCCCTCGGCACCTATGCCGGCGCCTATGACGCCTGGCACGAGGGGCGGGACCCGGCGGGCATCACCACGCAGGACCCGGTGCTTGCGGCCCGGCTGGACCCCGTGCTGGGCGGGCGGCGGCTGGCCAACTACTTGTCCGTGCTGACCCTGGAAGCGCAGACCATCGCCCGCGCCTGCGGCAAGAGCCATGTGCACAATCTGGAACCGGAGGACCTCGTGGCCCTGACCGTCGAAGCTGCCGCGATGGCGCGCGTTCCCCTGGCGGGTACCAGTTGGATCCCCGGCCAATGAGCGCGCTGTCCACCATCGCGAAGGAACGCGGGATAAGGTATTTCCTGATCGCCTACACCGATTTGTTCGGCATCCTGCGCGCCAAGCTTGTCCCCGCCAGCGCGATCGACGGCATGGCGCAGGACGGCGCCGGGTTCGCTGGGTTCGCCACCTGGTTCGACATGACGCCCGCCGACCCGGACGTGCTCGCCGTGCCGGACCCGGCGAGCCTGATCCAGCTCCCGTGGAAGCCGGAGGTCGGCTGGATGGCGGCCAACCCGTGGATGGGCGGCAAGCTGGTCGAACAGGCGCCGCGCAACGTGCTGAACCGCCTGGTCGCCAGAGGCGCGGCTGACGGGCTGGAGATGCGCACCGGAGTCGAGCCGGAGTTCTTCCTCATCCAACCCGACGGGATGGCCATCGCCGACGACGCCGACCGCCAGACCAAGCCGTGCTACGACCAGTTGACCCTGATGCGCCGCTACGACGTGATCACCGAGATCAGCGACGCGATGGACGCGCTGGGCTGGGGCCCGTACCAGAACGACCACGAGGACGCCAACGGCCAGTACGAGATGAACTGGGCCTACGCCCCTGCCCTGGTCACCGCCGACCGCCACGTGTTCTTTAAATACATGGTCCGCACCATTGCCGAGCGGCACGGCATGCGCGCGACGTTCATGCCGAAGCCGTTTCCTGCCCTGACCGGGTCCGGCTGCCACGCGCATATCTCGGTCTGGCGCGGTGAAGACAACGCCTTCAAGGGTGAGGACGAGCTGGGGCTGTCCCCGCTGGCAGGGCACTTTCTTGGCGGCCTGATGGCGCATGCGGAGGCGCTGTGCGCGCTCACCAACCCGGCCGTGAACAGCTATAAGCGGATCAATGCCCCGGTGACGCTGTCCGGCGCCACCTGGTCGCCCAGCACGATCAGTTGGGGCGGCAACAACCGCACCCACATGGTCCGCGTGCCCGGCGCGGGACGCATCGAGTACCGCCTCGCGGACGGCGCCGCCAACCCGTACCTGCTCCAGGCCGGGCTACTGGCTGCCGGGTTGGATGGTGTGGCGCAGGCGCGCGACCCAGGCCAGCGATTGGACCTGGACATGTATACCCAGGCGGCGACGGAGGTTCGCAAGCTGCCGCTGAACCTGCTGGACGCCGTGCGCGCGTTCGAGGTGTGCACGACGCTGCAGGACGCCCTCGGTGCGCCCTTCTGTTCCGCCTACGCCAAGTTGAAACGACAGGAGTGGGACGGCTACATGCGCCACCTCACCGAGTGGGAGCGTGACACCACGCTGGACTGCTGAGCGATGGCAGAGACCTTCGACGCGATCGTCATCGGCGGCGGCGTGATCGGTGCCTCCGTGCTGTTCCAACTGGCCCGGCTGGGCTGCCGAAAGCCATTGCTGCTGGAGCGGGGGGAGATCGCCGGCGGGATGACGGCCTTCTCCTCCGGCATTGTGCGCACCCATTACAGCGTGCCGATCAACGTCCAGGTGGCGCGCGCCAGCCTGGCCATGCTTGAGGATTTCCGGGCGCTGCTTGACGATGACCCAGAGGCGGATGCCGGGCTGGTACGGTCCGGCTACGTGATCGTGGCGCCGCCGGGGTCGGCATCGGACGCGGTGCGCAGCAGCATCGCCATGCAGCAAGGACTGGGCGTGGAGGCCATGCTGCTCGACCGCGCGCAAGCGCTGGAGAAGCATCCTTGGTTGCACCTGGATGACATCGACGCGATCGGGTTCGAGGCGGAAGCCGGGTTCGCCGACCCCTACCTCGTGGCCACCGGGTTTATCCGCGCCGCCAAACGCCGGGGCGCCACGGTGCGCACGAACACCGCGGTGACCGGATTGCTGCGGGAGGGCGACCGCGTCACCGGGGTACAGACGGCCAGCGGCCCTGTGCACGCGCCCGTCGTGCTCTCTGCCGTGAATGTATGGAGCCGGATCGCGGCGGACTGGGCCGGGATCGATATCCCGCTCGACATCAGCGCCCACCACGTCTTCACCCTGGCCGCCGACGCGTCCTATACCGCCGACCTTCCCGTGTTGAAGGATCTCGCTTCGCCAGCGCGGCTCTACATGCGTGCCAGTGGCGGTCACCTCCTGGTCGGCGGCGGCCATGAGGGCACCCCGGCGAGCGACCCGGACGCGCCGGCGCTGGAAGCCGATCTCGACGCGATGGTGGACGAGGCGACACAGGCGGCATTCCGGTTGCCGGCCTTCGCCAACGGACGGCTGGTGCGGTCATGGTCTGGGCTCTACGACGCCACGCCGGACTGGAATCCGGTGCTCGGCCCGGTGCCGGGGATCGCGGGCATGCAGGTGGCATTCGGCTTCTCCGGACACGGCTTCAAAATGTCGCCCATGATCGGCCGCATGCTCGCGCAGTCCATGCTCGGCTTGGCGACGGATTTGCCGATCCATCCATACCGGATGACACGCTATGCCGACGCGGAGCCACTCACGGGTGCGTATGGGACGGGAGCCGTTTCCTAGGCAAACTCGACGAGGTCAGGCGCTAGGGCCGCGGATAGACGATGATCGACAAATAGGTCGAAGGCAGCTTAGGCAGCGCTTCAGGTCCGTGACGCGCGGTGGCGTCGAAGAACAGCGTATCGCCCGGCTCCATGTCGTAGACTTGATCGCCATGGCGGTAGGCCACCCGCCCGGTCAGCATGTAGATCAGCTCCACTCCTGCGTGCTGGAACGACGTGTAGGGCGCCGCGTCCATCGCCAGCGTGATCAAGTATGGCTCCACCACCAGCGATCCCGCCACCGAATGCCCCAACAACTCGTAGCGGTGGCCGGCCTTGGTGCCCCTCCGGTCGATCTGCACGCCGCCGCCCGCCTTGACGAACGAGCAGTCCCGCCGCGGCTCCGTCCCGGCGAACAGGCCGGCGAGCGAGACGTTCAATACGGTCGCAATGCTCTCCAGCATGCCCAGCGAGGCGGAAATTTGCCCGGTTTCGATCTTTGACAACATTCCGGTCGAGATCGCAGCGGCCCGCGCCAGTTCCGCGCCGGTCAAGCCGAGCCGGGTCCGCAGCGCCCTCACCTCCCGTCCGATACGCTGCTCCAGCGTTCCCGCCGCCTCGTCGGGCGCATTGGAGCCGGTGGTCAGGATCGGTTCGGACCCGGGTTCGGCTGTAGGCTTTGCAGGGTTACCCATTCAGCCGAGTTATATTGATCGCAGCTCCGCCCGAGAAGGGGATGCCTTCGCACGCTGGCGCGGGGAGATGCCAGGATGAGCACTGGACCGGATCCTACAAAGGAAGCTGTTGAGCGCGGCTCACGCCCGGCGCCATGTCCAGTTCGGGGCGTCCGGCATAGTTCACCCTAGAAGCTCAATGGACCCTCCTCTTACGTGTTTCCCACCGAACGCCTCTATCAAGGAACGACCGCCTGACGGTATCTCCCGTATTTCCCGTCCTCGGCAATCGTACTCTGCACGAGCATGCAAGCGGTCATCAACTTCTCCATCCGCTTGATCGGGATCCGATAACAATGCCACGACCTAACCCATCTCTCATCCGGACGTTGCCTCATCATGACCGTGTCAAATACCCGACAGACTGCAGCCGTCGCGACAGCCTCCAGCCGCTGGCTGCGCCTGATGCCGGCGATCTTCGTCACCTACAGCTTCGCCTATGTGGATCGCGCCAATTACGGCTTCGGCGCCGCATCGGGCATGGCGAGCGACCTGCACATCAGCGGCGGCGCCAATGCCCTGCTGGGCTCACTGTTCTTCCTGGGCTACTTCCTGTTTCAGGTGCCGGGCGCCCTGTATGCGGAGCGTCACAGTGCGAAGCGGCTGGTATGCGTCAGCATGGTGGCCTGGGGCATCCTGGCTGCCGCAACTGGTTTGCTGCACAGCCTCTGGCTGCTCGCCATCGACCGTTTCCTTCTCGGCGTGGTGGAAAGCGCGGTACTGCCGGCGATGCTGATCCTGCTGTCGCACTGGTTCACCCGCGGGGAGCGGTCCCTCGCCAATACCGTGCTGATCCTGGGCAACCCGGTGACGGTGCTGTGGATGTCGGTGGTGTCCGGCTACCTGATCCAGGGGGTCGGCTGGCGCGGGATGTTCCTTGCCGAAGGCATCCCGCCCGTGCTCTGGGCCGCGGCGTGGTGGTGGCTGGTGGACGACGAGCCGCATCAGGCACGCTGGTTCGCCAGCGCGGCGGGCGAGGTCGAGCGTCGTCTCGCCGCCGAGCAAGGCGTGATCGCGCCCGTTCGCGACTACCGTGCGGCGTTCCGCTCTCCGGCCGTGTTGCTGCTGTCGGCGCAATATCTGTGCTGGAGCATCGGGATTTACGGCTTCATCCTGTGGCTTCCCTCCATGCTGCGAACCGGCTCCGCCCTCGGCATCGTCGCTGTCGGCTGGCTGTCCGCCATCCCGTACCTGGCGGCCGTGCTGCTGATGGTTGGCGCATCCTTTACGTCGGACCGGACGGGGGTGCGGCGCGGCGTGGTGTGGCCGTTCATGCTTCTTGGCGCCGTGGCGCTCTACGCCTCCTACGTCATTGGCGGGTCGAATTACTGGCTGTCCTACGGCCTTCTGGTTGTGGCGGGCGGCGCGATGTACGCGCCCTATGGCCCGTTCTTCGCCTGGATCACCGAGTTGCTGCCGCGCAACGTGGCGGGCGGCGCGATCGCGCTGGTGAACGGGTGTGGTGCACTCGGCTCGTTCGTCGGCACCTACGTCGTCGGTTTGCTCAATTCGGTCACCGGCAACGACCAGGCATCGTTCCTGTTCATGGCGATCAGCCTGCTTGCGGCCACGGTCCTCACCTTGATGGCGCCGCGGCCCATCGTCGCGAAGGATGGGTAATGGTGAAACTCGTGGCCATCACGGTGTCCACCTGCGGTGCGGCGTCATGGGCAACAAGAGGAGCCTTTTGGCTGCTACGCGGCCTAAAGGGCCTGTCAATCTTTGCCTGTCATGTTAGCAGTGGAAGCCCCACCGGGGCGAGTTGGCATCGTTGCGCAGCCCAATGGGACAAGTATGACCACTCGGGATATCGCGCACGATAGCAAGGAGGAACAGCCTCTCGTCGAGATGATTGAAGCCAGCCTTGTCAGCAAGGGCCTGCGGCTGAAGTTCGCGCCGGTGTTGGAGGCGAGGTTTGAACGCGACACGGTCGCGGAGCGTCGCCGGATGTTCACCCGCTATGGCATTGCCGGCCTGGTGTTCTACAACGTCATCCTGTTCAGCTATTACCGGGACCTCCCTGACGTAGCCGTGCTGACGACAATCGTGCAGATCCTGTTCGTGACGCCTTTGAGCATCCTCGCCATCGCGTGCAACCGGGTAACCAAGTCCTCTGCCACCCGGGAGTCCGTGCCGCCATTCATCTGTCTTCTTAGCCTTGTTGTTGGCATGGTGATCAATCACCGCAGCCAGTTGCCCGTCGCCATGCTGTACGGCTATAGTCCAATTGTAACTCTTCTATTCGTCAACGTCGTCTGTGCGGTACGATTTTCCTTCGCTGCTTGGACGACGGTGATCGTGCTGCTTGCAACAATGATCAACACCAGTTGGATGCACGAAGTCATTCCCAAAGGGAGCGGCCATATCAACAGTGCGGTGCTCATTGCCGCGTCAATGTCGCTGCTGGCGAACTACAAATTCGATAAAGCGCTGCGCCGCGCCTACCTGCTCGGCGCTCGGGAGCGGTTACGACGAGGCGAAATCGCCCGGTTCGCCGACAACCAGGCGCTTGACTTTGAGGCCCGCCGACGAACCAGCGAAGTGTTGGAGGCCGGGACCCGAAGCTTCAGCAGCGTCGCCAGTGCCGCGTTGGACGACTTCGTTGAGGTTTCGGGAGAGATGCGAACCCTGGCTCAGCAGTTGACCACCGCGTCGAACGTCACGGCGGAACGCGCAGCCTCGATGGCGGCGGGAGCACAGATGGCGTCAACGCACGTTGCGGCGACATCGAAATCGGTTCGCGACCTGGCAGAGACAACCGCCTCGGTCAGCCGCGGTGTCGCAAGTTCGATCGAGATTGCCAACCGCGCGGTGGAGCGCGCGGGGCAGACCGCCGCAACGATCGCGCGGTTGGATGATGCGGCCGGACGCATCGGCGTCGTCGTGACCACGATCCAGCAGATCGCCGGGCGTACTAAAATGCTCGCCCTGAACGCGATGATCGAGGCGGCTCGCGCCGGCTCGGCGGGCCGCGGCTTCTCGGTCGTTGCTGAAGAGGTCAAGGCCCTGGCCCTGCAGGCGGCGCAGGCGACGGCGACGATATCGGATCAAATCGGGGCAATCCAAACCTGCACGGACGAAGCGGTGAGCGCGCTGCGAGGCATTGATGCGGCGATGAGTCAGATCAGTGACGTGGCCACAGACGTTGCTCTTGTCATGCGGCAACAGGCTACCGCGACCAAGGAAATCAGCCGCAACGTCGCAGACGCAGCGCGGAGTGCGCTGGATGTCAGCGGCACCGCCGGTGACGTGCAGCGCGATGCCGAGGTGACCGGCAGCGTTGCGGCACGCGTGTTGTGCGCTGCGGCTGCGGTGGGGGAAAGGGAGGTCGGACTGCGCGCGCATGTCGCCGATTTCCTGATGGGGATACGCGCCGCGTAAGGCGGCATCTTGGACCGGGCGCTAGACCATCGCCCGGGCCCGTTCCCGCAAGACGAATTTCTGCATCTTCCCCGTAGACGTCTTCGGGAGCAGGCCGAAGACGACGCTGCGCGGGGCCTTGTAGTGCGCCATATGCTGGCGGCAGAACGCGATGATCTCCGCTTCAACCGCCTCGGCGCCGGGCTTCAGCGTAACGAAGGCGCAGGGTGTCTCGCCCCACTTGGCATCGGGCCGCGCCACGACGGCGGCCTCCAGGATGGCGGGATGGCGGTAGAGCACGCTCTCGATCTCGATCGTGGAGATGTTCTCGCCGCCGCTGATGATGATGTCCTTCGCCCGGTCGCGGATTTCGGCGTAGCCGTCCGGATGCCACACGCCCAAATCGCCGGTGTGGAACCAGCCGCCGGCGAAGGCCGCAGCCGTGGCGGCCTCGTCCTTCAGGTAGCCCTTCATGACCACGTTGCCGCGCATCAGCAACTCGCCCATGGTCGTGCCATCCTGCGGCGCCAGCGCCAGGCTGACCGGGTCGGCCACCACGAGGCTCTCCTGCACCACGTAGGGCACGCCCTGCCGGGCCTTCAGCGTCGCCCGCTCGCCCTCCGGCAGCGCGTCCCATTCGGGGTGCCACTCGCAGACCGTGTTCGGGCCGTAGCATTCGGTCAGGCCATAGACATGGGTGACGGCGAAGTTCAGCCGCTCCATCCCCTCGATGATCGCCGCGGGCGGGGCGGCGCCGGCCGTCATGATGTGGACCGGGCGGGGTCTTGGCTGCATGCCGGGCGCGTGCAGCAGCATCCCCATCACGATGGGCGCGCAACAGAGATGGGTGATACCCTCCGTGTCCAGCGCATGCAGGATCGCCGCCGCCTCCACCCGGCGCAGGCACACATGCGTCCCCGCCTGGGCGGTGATGGCCCAGGGGAAACACCAGCCGTTGCAGTGGAACATCGGCAGCGTCCACAGGTAGACGGGGTGGTGCGGCATCGCCCAGGTCAGGATGTTGCCGAGCGCGTTCAGATAGGCGCCGCGATGATGCGTGATGACGCCCTTGGGCCGCCCGGTGGTGCCGGAGGTGTAGCTGAGCGCGATCGCGTCCCACTCGTCGGCCGGCAGCGCGATCGGGAACGCCGCGTCACCGCTGGCGAGGAATGCCTCATACTCGATCTCGCCCAACGACGCGCCCGGCGGCGCCAGGGTATCGTCGATATCGATCACCAGGGGGCGAGTCCCGGCGGGCAACATGTCCAGGGCGGCGGAAATGGTCGGCGCGAACTCGCGGTCCGTGATCAGGATGCGGGCTTCGCCATGGGCGAGGATGTAGGCGATGGTCTCCGCGTCCAGCCGCACGTTGAGCGCGTTGAGCACGGCGCCCAGCATGGGAACGGCGAAATGCGCCTCCAGCATCGGCGGGGTATTGGGCGCCATGACAGCGACGACATCGCCCGGACGGATGCCGCGTTGGCTGAGCGCCGAGGCAAGTCGCCGGCACCGCTCGGCCGTTTGCCGCCAACTGGCCCGGTAGGCGCCATGCACGACCGCCAGCCGGTCCGGATGCACCGTGGCAGCCCGGATCAGGAAGGACACGGGCGACAGGGGCACGTGGTTGGCAGCGGTCTTGGGCAGGTCGAATCGGTTCATCTGTCTCTCCTCCCCCGGCGCGATTGTATCGTGCTCGGCTCACGCGATATGATTACTATCAGGCCAGGGGACGGTCGGCCATGCATGATGCGACTGGTTTGAAGGAGCGTTCGCGTGCCGACGATCCTCCGGAGCGAAGGGTACCGTTTCTTCTTCTACAGCTTTGAGCCTGGCGAACCAGCACACATCCATGTCGCATACGGCAGCAAAGTAGCAAAATACTGGCTGAAACCAGTGGAGCTCGCCAGGTCCGATGGTTTTAAAGCGCATGAGTTAGGCAAGTTGCGGTCTTTGGTTTTGGTGCATCGCGACATGTTCCAGAGGAAATGGGATGAATATCACAGCCAACCAAGTAGCTGACACCGACCCAGACCCGACAGCCGCGGAGGTGGAGATAACGGACTCCGCACTCCGCATCGTTTTGTCGGATGGGCGTGAGTTGTCCGTGCCGTTAGCCTGGTTCCCGCGGCTACGCGATGCGACGCCGGAACAGCGCGGCGCGTGGGAACCCATCGGTCGCGGCCATGGCATTCACTGGCCCGCGTTGGGTGAAGACATCTCGGTTCGCGCGCTCATGGGCCATCCAACCTGATCGACGCTGACAACCAGCCGCCACGAGCTCAGAACCCGAACATGTGGTCCAGGGAGAACCCGCCGCCCTCGTCCATGAGGCCGTGATAGCCGAACAGGCGGCAAGTCCGGTCGTCCACCATCACGTAGCCGCGCGGACCAGCCGCGCGGAGCAGCGACGCGCCGAACACCTCGTGCGGCCACACCATGGCGGAGCCGGAGCAGGCGATGGCCAGCGTCTGCTCCGCCAGCACTGCGCCCTCGGCATCGTGCAGGATGAGCCGCGTGCTTGAAAACGGATGCCACTCGGCGGACGCCGGGTAGATCAGATGCGCGAAGGAGCGATGCGGCCCCTCCCCCAGGCGGAGGAAGAGCCGGGTGGTTAAGCCCGGCGGCGGGCCGCTATAGGATTGCGGCTCGCCCTTGTAGGTCATCAACGTGTTGAAGATATGCGCGCCGAAGCTCGTCTCGGCGGCGTGGCGGCTGCCGCGGTTCTCGTAGCGGACCAGGCAATGCAGCCAGCCATCCGCACCGCCGCCGTCGCGGAAATCATACACCAGCTCGGCATGGCCGCCTTCCGCGCCGAGCTCGGCGAGGTCCAGCGCGAGGTCATGGTTGCGCGGCAGGCAGCCGAGGAAGCGCTCCGCCACCAGGCGACCGTCGGCGGCGAAGACATCGATCCGGATCGGCAGGTCGGCCTGGGTCTCCGCCATCGGAGTCGGTTGCACGACGGTGGAGAACTGCTCCGGCGGCAGCACCGGGAACGGCAGCAGGTAGCCGCGGCCCAGCAGGTTCGACAGCGCGGGGATGCCGGGGTCGGGCCGTAAATCCGCCCGCTCCACGTTGACATGGGCGATCCGGGTGCGCCCATCCTGCACGACCTCGTAGCGGGGCCGCACCATGTGCCGGCCGGAGCGGAATTCCACCTGCGCCGGCCAGCGCAGCCCCGGCAACATCGCCGCCACGTCCAGCCCGACCGTGGCGAAGGGCGGAATGGCGCGGTCCAGCACCACGGGCCGCTCCGCCCCCATGCGGTCGAGCGACAAGGCGCCGGCGGGGATCGGCGCGGCGTGGCTGTTCTGCACCCAGAGGATCACCCGCTCCCCCTCGCGCGGCGCCGGCAGCCCGGCGTAGCGGTCGGACGGCCAGGCATTGGCGTCATGGGTGCAGGACAGGCTCGGCTCGCCGCCCGTCCCGTAGGTGTCCAGCGCGTATTTCACCACGTCATGCCCGGCCACCCCGACCGCATGCACGAATAACTGCCCGCAGAAGGGCGGCAGGCCGAACCGCGCCCGCACCTCCGCGCTGTCGATCACCACGCCGCCCACGCCGGCGGGCAACGCCTGCTCCCATTCCGCCAGCACCAGTCCCGCGGCGTCGAACAGGCGCAGCCACAGGCGGACGGATGTGGCGCCGTAGCCCGCCCAGTAATTCGCCGTCACCAGCCGGGTGGACAGCCCGTCCGCGTCGCGGAAGAAGGCGTAGTTGGTGGCGAAGTTCAGCGTATCGAGGTATTTGCGCGGGTTGGTCAACATGGCGGCCGGCAGCCGCGCCTCGTCCAGGGTCACGATCGCCATGCCTTCGGGCAGCAACGGCGCGAGGCGGTCCCGCACCTTGGCCGCGTCGAAGCTGGCCACCAGCAGCGTGCCCGCACCGGACTGGCGCAGCTCGGTGACGGGTTGCGCCCGGCAGCCGGCGCGGATTTGGCCAAGCTGTTCCGTGTCGTGAACGAACACCGCGCTGGGCGCCGGCATGTCCGGATGCAGCGCGAACAGCGCGTCGGCCACCCCGTCCGGGTCGTAGACGGCGAGCGGCCCGGCGAGCCCGGCAGCAAGCCGCGCAACCGCCTCGGCCGCCAGCGGGTGGGCGAACGCCTTGTAGAGCACGTTGCCGCCCTGCCGCGCGTCGAAGGTCCGGATGTCCAGCATGATCGTCAGAGTCCCAAGCGATGCCGGAGCATATCGGCTGCTGCCTGCGTGTCGTCCAGCGGCGATGTCGGCCACGTTTCCAGCCGGCCGCGGAAGCTGCGCACCCGGCCGTCCTGCCGCAACCCGTCCAGGAAGGCGCCGATCCGGCGGGAGCGCCCGGGCAAATCGACCAGCAGCACGGGCGCCGACGTCGCCACCGCCTCCGACACCATGGACACGCTGTCCGCCGTCACCACGATGGCGTCGGCACAGGCCAGCATGCCGAAATACGGGTTGTCCCCCTGCCCGTCCCACACCATCGCGCCGAGCGGCGCGAGCCCGTCGTGCAAGGCGCGCTGCGCCGCCGCCGACGTGCGTCGGGACGGCGTGACGGCGAGGCCGACCCGGTCCAGCGTCATCATCGCGGCCAGGTCGCGGGCGAGCGCCGCCCCCTCCGCGCCCTCCAACCGGAAACGGCCGTTGCTGCCGCCGACCAGCACGGCGACCAGGGGGCGGGGCAGATGCGCCAGGCGCGCCGCCCACTCCCCCCGTGCCGCTGCCAGCCGCAAAGCGGTGGCCCGGTGCAGGGCGGTGCGGGTGACGATGACGTTGGGTCCGGTTAGCCCGTCATGCCGGGTCACGACCACCTGGTCGAACTTGCGGACGTCCATCCGCGGGTGCTGGATTTGCACCGCCAGCGTCCCGCGCCGCCGCAGGGCCGCCAGCACCGGCGCCGCCTTGCCGCCGCAGCCGATGGCAAGCGGCTCCCCCAGGGGCGGGAGCCGCACGGCCCGCAACGGCGAGGGCCAGAACCGGCCCGGCATCCACCACCAAGGCAAACGCGGGCGCAACGCCACGATGCGGGGCTGCAACCCGGCTGCTTCCGCCAGGCCGAGCGCCTGGGACCGCATGCCGGCAAAATCCTCGGCCAGGATGACGCTTTCCACACCGGGCTTCTCGGCTGGTCCATGACGGAACGTCAAGTTGCGCCGGACATAGAACCGTTACATTTCCGCCTTATACGTCTGAGGCGGGTTTTGCGATCAGCGAGGATTTGTCATTGCCGCTTGACATCACGGCGACCCTTGGAGTGCCCGGCAGCGCATCGACCTGGGTCTTCAACGTGGTGCGGGAGTTGCGGCTGTCGAACCGTGGTTCCAAGACCTTCGAGTCGTTCTACTCCGACATGGTGGACCGGGCTTGGACGGTGTTCCGGGACCACCGCCACCTCGAACGCATCGTCGTGTGGAAACTGCACGAGCCGGACGCGAGCTGGGCCGCGTTCCTGGCGCACATGGACGTCAAGCTGGTGATCTCCATCCGGGATCCCAGGGATTCGATGCTGTCGCTCATGGAGCGGTTTGGTGAAACGAAACGTGGCGCATTCGACCGCGTGAGCTTGGCCTTCAGCCGGATCGTCGACTGCCTGGACCACGCCTACGCCGGGCTGCGATATGAGGACCGCTTTTTCGATGCACCCGGCACGGTTACGGAGCTTGCCCGGCACCTCCATCTGTCGCTGGATCCGGCCGAGCGGGACAGGATCTTCGCCACCTACCAGACCGCGACGGTGAAGCAGTTCGGGCAGGCTTTGGCCGACCTGCCCGGCGAGCGGGCCAGGCGGTTAGGCAACACCCATTACGATGAAGTGACCCAAATCCATCGCACGCATATCGGCGACCAGCGGATCGGCAAGTGGCGCGACCAGTTCGACGCCGAAGACCGCAAGAGGCTCAACGCCCAATTCCGCACTGTCCTGGACGCGTTTGGGTACGACCGGGACTAGAACTGAGTCGCTTTCCCTCACCAACGCCATCCTCAACTCCCGTCGCAGCGACATACCCTCCAAGCGCGCGTCCCACCCTGTCGACAGGGGTCCGGACCCTGGTTTTCATGCCGGCAGGTGGCGCCAGACGTCTTCGCCGCCTTCCCAGATCAGCTTGCAGGCGACGAACAGCACGACCAGCAGGCCGAACCAGGCCAACCAGCGGTAGCGCTCCAGCAGCCGGGCAATGAGGCTGGCGGCAACCGCCATCATCGCCACGGACACCACCAACCCGGCGATCAGCACGCCGGGTTGGCCGTGCGCCGCCCCGGCCACGGCCAGCACGTTGTCCACACTCATCGACACGTCGGCCAGCAAGATTTGCATCATGGCGGATGACAGCGATTTCGGTGCAGCGGCCGCGGCGGCATGGCGAGGATGCGGCCGCAACTCGCGATACATGCGCCAGCACACCCAAACCAGCAGGATGCCGCCCGCGAGCATCAGCCCCACCACCGCCAGCAGCTCCAACGCCACCAGGGCCAAGCCGACCCGCACGACCGCGGCGCCGGCGATGCCGCCCAGGATCGCGCGGCGCTTCTGGCGCGGCGGCAGGCCGGCCACCGCCATGCCGACCACGACCGCATTGTCACCGGCGAGCACCAAATCGATGAACAACACCTGCGCCAGCGCCGCCAATCGGGCTACAAGGTCGACGTGAAGGAGTGACTCCATGGTCCCGCGTTACACCCGTCCGGCAATGGCCGCCATCTGGGCGCCCGTGAACCGCTACCGGCTGTGGTTCGAAATCGAGGCCGCCGCCGCCGACGGGATGGCCGCGCTGGGAGCGATCCCCGCCGCCGCCGCCGCCGCCATCCGTGCCAAGGGCGCGCCCATGCTGGCCGCCATGGGCCAGGCCGACCTGGACCGCATCGACGCCATCGAGGCGGAGACCCGCCACGACGTCATCGCCTTCCTCACCTGGCTGGCGGAGGGCGTGGGCCCGGATAGCCGCTTCATCCACCAGGGCATGACGAGCAGCGACGTGCTGGACACCTGCCTGTCGCTGCAACTGACCCAGGCGGCAGACCTGCTGCTCGCCGATCTGGACCAGGTGCTCGCCGCGCTGAAACGCCGCGCCATCGAGCACAAGCACACGCCCACGATCGGCCGCAGCCACGGCATCCATGCCGAGCCGACCTCCTTCGGGCTGAAACTGGCCGGCCACTATGCCGAGTTCGCCCGCAACCGAACCCGGCTGCTGGCCGCCCGGGCGGAGGTGGCGGTCTGCGCCATCTCCGGCGCCGTCGGCACCTACGCCCATCTCGACCCGCGCGTGGAACAGCACGTGGCCAACGCGCTGGGCCTCGCGGTGGAGCCGGTCTCCACCCAGGTGATCGCCCGCGACCGGCACGCGCAGTTCTTCTGCACGCTGGCCGTGATCGCCAGCGGGGTGGAGCGGCTGTCAATTGAAATCCGCCACCTGCAGCGCAGCGAGGTGCGCGAGGCGGAGGAGTTCTTCCATGCCGGGCAGAAAGGCAGTTCCGCCATGCCGCACAAGCGCAACCCGGTGCTCAGCGAGAACCTGACCGGGCTGGCGCGCATCGTCCGTGCCGCCGCCGTGCCGGCGCTGGAAAACGTGGCGCTGTGGCACGAGCGCGACATCAGCCACAGCAGCGTGGAACGGGTGATCGGGCCGGACGCGACGCTGGCGCTGGATTTCGCGCTGGTGCGGCTCGCCGGCATGATGGAAAAGCTGGTCATCCACCCGGACCGCATGCTGGCCAACCTGGAAAGCCTGCGTGGCGTGGTGCATAGCGGCGAGGTCCTGCTGGCGCTCACGCGGGCCGGCATCCTGCGGGAGGACGCCTACCGCATCGTCCAGCGCAACGCGATGGCGACGTGGGAGCGGTTGGATGCACCCGGCGGCCTCAGCTTCCGCGACAACCTGCTGGCCGATCCGGAGGTCGTGGGACGCATTTCGGCCGCCGCGATCGATGCCGCGATGGAGTCCGGCATGCATCTGCGGGCCGTCGACCAAGTTTTCGACCGAGTCTTCGGGCCAGGTGGCGACATGGCGGCCCTGGCAGCGGACTAGCCGCAATCTCATCACATTGTCGGCCCGGAACCGACACACTCATTGCGTATTGATCATTGCATGCAAAGGAGAGCTAAAATGCGCAAGACCTTGTTGACCTTGACTGCGCTGGCCGGCCTCGTGGGCGCCGGGGCGGTGGGGACTGCGTCCGCGGCCACCGTGGGATTGGAAAACGTGCCTGCGGCATCGTTGGTGCAGCAGGTGCAGTATTACGGCCATCCGTATGGCTGGCGGCATCGCGAGTGGGTGCGGCACCATCGGTGGGTGGAATTCCACCGGTGGCACCACCACGGACATTTCTACCGCTAGTCAGGGAGGGGTGCAGCGCCCATCGTATGGGGCGTGTGCACCGTCATCACCTTGCGGCGGCCGGGCCATGCCTGGCCGCTGTTGCTGGCCGCCAACCGCGATGAACGTCTGGACCGTTCATGGGACCATCCGGCCCCGTATTGGCCCGACCGTCCGGATGTCGTCGCTGGTCGCGACCGGGCAGCGGGCGGGACTTGGATGGGCGTGAACGGCGCCGGCCTCGTCGCCGCCATCCTCAACCGGCCGGGTAGCCTTGGCCCGGCGGCCGGCAAGCGAAGCCGCGGCTTGCTCCCGCTCCTGGCCCTCGACCATCGGTCTGCGGCTGCGGCAGCAGCGGCGATCATGGCGTTGGACGGCGCCGCTTATCGCAGCTTCAACCTCCTGCTTGCCGACCGGGATCGCGTCATCGTCGTGCGCAACGACGATTTGGGCCGACTCAGCCTGCTGGAATTGTCGCCCGGCCTGCACATGGTGACGGCCCGCGACCCGGATGACGCGGCCAGCCCGCGGGTCGCCCGCCATTTGCCACGCTTTCGGGATGCACCCGCGCCGGAGCCGCCTGACTGGCGCGACTGGCCGCGGCTCCTGGCCGACCGCGACGGCCCGCGGGACGCCGCGCTGAGCGTTCCGCCCGAGGACGGGTTCGGCACGGTCTGTGCCTCCTTGCTGGCCCTGCCCGCGCATGGCCCGCCCACATGGATGTTCGCGCCGGGACCGGCTGGTGAAGCCGCCTTCGCACCCGTTGGCCCCGCCACGGGTGGCGAGGGCGCCAAGCGGCTGCTATAGGGCGCGTCTCACACGAGGGTACGGATGATGGCTCGCCGCCGGCAGCTCTATGAGGGCAAGGCCAAGGTTCTGTTCGAAGGACCGGAGCCGGGCACCCTCGTGCAATACTTCAAGGACGATGCGTCCTCCGCCAACGGCGCCAAGAAGGGCATCATCACTGGCAAGGGCGTGCTGAACAACCGCATCAGCGAGTACCTGATGACCAAGTTGGGCGAGATCGGCGTCCCGACCCACTTCGTCCGCCGGCTGAACATGCGGGAACAGTTGATCCGCGAGGTGGAGATCATCCCGCTGCAGGTGGTGGTGCGCAACGTGGCCGCCGGGTCGCTGTCCACCCGGCTCGGCATCCCGGAAGGCACGCGGCTGCCCCGCTCGATCATCGAATACTACTACAAGAACGAGGCGTTGAGCGATCCGATGGTCGCAGAGGAGCACATCACCGCCTTCGGCTGGGCCAACACGGCCGATATGGACGACATCGTGGCGCTGACCCTGCGGGTGAACGACTTCCTGTCCGGGCTGTTCCTCGGTGTCGGCATCACGCTGGTGGATTTCAAGGTGGAGTATGGCCGGCTTTGGGAGGACGAGGACATGCGCATCGTCCTGGCCGACGAGATCAGCCCGGATAATTGCCGGCTTTGGGACAGCAAGACCAACGAAAAGATGGACAAGGACCGGTTCCGGCGCGACCTGGGCCGCGTGGAAGAGGCGTATCAGGAGGTCGCCCGCCGTCTCGGCATCCTGCCGGAAGCCGGCTCGCGTGACCTGAAGGGGCCGGAGGCGATGCAGTGAAAATCACCGTCACGGTCATGCTGAAGGACGGCGTGCTGGACCCGCAGGGCCGCGCGATCGGTCATGCCCTGGGTCATCTCGGCTTCACCGGCGTGGGCGAGGTCCGCGCCGGCAAGGTGATCGAGTTGGATGTCGCCGAAACCGACCCGGCGCTTGCCCGGCAGACGGGGGAGGCGATGGCCCGCAAGCTGCTCGCCAACACCGTGATCGAGAGCTTCCGCGTGGACGTGCCTGGCGGCTGACCTTACCGCTGACCGACCATCTCGAGATGTTCCAGGATGTGCGCGACGCGGTATGGCTTGGGGAAGTATCGACATCCTGGCGGCAAGTTCGTCCCTGGGTCGACAAGTCGGGCGGCGACGACGAGGTTGATCCACGGCCATTTTTCCCGCGCAAGCCTGGCGAGCTTGATGCCATTCATCGAACCTGGCATACTATTGTCGGTAATGAGCGCGTAAATTCCCGTCGCACCATGTTCAAGGAGCATGTTGGCGTCATCTGCGTCGACGGCTTCAATGACGTTAAAACCGGCCTCTGTTAATGATTCCAGCAGGGCGTTGCGGATGATGTCATCGTCTTCCACGATAACAACGGTTCCGCGGAGTCTCGGCTCACGGTTTGTCATTCACCCATCTACTTATTGACCCGTTTAATCTGACTCTCGCTACATAATCGAATGTCTCAAGCTGTGTTCCCACTCAGCGCCTGTGCTCTCCTGCACGTCATACTGGGCGGAGGGCGGTGACGCATCGCTGGTATTCACCCCTGCGTCTGTATGACGGGGTGTAAAGCGCAACCCATCGTGGGGTTGCATCAGTTTTTCGACATCCCTGCTGTAGCGCGTTCACCGGTCGGACACTAGTAACTCGTCACGGTAATTTTGACTCGTTGGCGACCTGCGGGTGGGCGCTGCTGAGTTCGGCCCCGGCACGCCGCGGTTGTGAACATCCACTTGACTCGGGCGCCGCTCTCGTTTCGCCGCTTTTGCCAAGCTGCTATCTCGGCTTCGAGCCGATCCCGCTCGCCGGGGCGGCGGTCCAGGCATCTGCCACGCAGCACGCCGATCTCGATCTCCACCATGTTCAGCCAACTGGCGTGCTTGGGCGTGTAGTGGAACTCCAGACGCTTCAGCAGCCGATGCGCTTTTTCGGCGGTGAAGGTTCGTAGAGCGCGCCGGCGGTGTGGGTGGACAGATTGTCCAGAACCACCCTGATGACATCTGCCTCAGCGTAATGCAGGTCGGCCAGGTCACGCATGCACTGGGCGAAATCGCTGGCAGTGCGATGATCGGTGACCTTCACATGACGCCAGGATTGATGAGCGTCGAGAAACCCGAACAGGTTCGCCGTGCCGCTTACGCTACACCCGCCAGCGATTCTCTGGCATGCGCTGAATAAGACGGGCTAGGGGAACGACTCCTTAACCGCCATCCTATATTATTTCGTATATTATATGGGAATTGGACCATGTTGCAGTGTAAATTGCCGGAGTCCAGCAGGCTAGCCCGCCTGCATCAACTGGGCATCCTGGATACGGAGGGCGACAAATACTTCAGGGCGTTCGCCGAGCAGGCGATGACGTTGCTCCCGGGTTCGACAATGGCGGCGATAAGCCTGGTCGACACGGAGCGCCAATGGTTCAAGACGGTCATCGGCTTGCATGTGAAGGAGACACCGCGCTGCACGTCGTTCTGCTCCCATACGATTGAGAGCACCGGCGCCATGACCGTCGAGGACGCAACCCAGGACGCGCGGTTCGCCGACAATCCGCTTGTGACATCTCACCCACGGATCCGTTTCTACGCGGGAGTCAAACTGGTGGACGGGGTCGGGGCGCTCTGTGTCCTCGGGTCGCAGCCACGGCGCGTGACCGAACGCGAGATCTCGAACCTCATGAGGCTTGCCCGATACGCGGACATCCAACTGTTGGCCCACGGCGCCCTGCATCAATTGCACGGGAAGACCTCCGACGATTACGCCGGGGTAAAGCAGCGAAGCTCCGCCAGTCCGAGCGAGCGGGTATCAAGGTCGTATCTTCACGCCGAATGAGGGACCGTTATGTCCGGGCAGGAACACGGTTAGCTCCCAATTCTTTAACTACGTCTTAACAAGCAAGTCATTATATATAATATATGCGCTTGGCCAACGTCTTGCAACGACGGCATCTACTCGAGGAGCCATGCTTCATGAAGATGTTTTTCCGACCTAACATCTCCACGCGGATATACGGCGGCTTCGCGCTCGTCAGCCTGGTCGCACTCGGCATCGCGGGTACCGGCATCTACCAGGTGTCCGATCTCGCGGGGCAGCAGACGAAAATGTCCAGCTTCGCGGCCAGCCTCCTACGCAATCAGGACACCTCCCTGAATCTCGAGGCTGCGCGTCGGGCCGAGACGCGGTACCGACGCGATGGTGATCCAGACGCGTGGGAGGAGCTTGCCAAGCGACGCGACGAGGTCCGCTCAGACTTGGACAACGCGGTGACGAAGACGGTCGCGGAGGAGCGTCGTAAGATCTACCTCAGTGTCAAGGACGCGCTGCGCGTGCACGGGGAAGACCTGGTTCGGTTCGGGGCGTTGGTAAAGAAGGCCATCACCATCCGCACGGATATGATCAAGCAGGGTGAGATGATGACCGTCGTCGTCAAGAAGCTTGTTGATGCGGCTTCGGCCGGAGCGGAGAAGGCGCTGGTGGTCAAGGTCGAGCGGGCGATGTTGCTGGTGCGGATCGAGAACCTCAAATTCCAGGCAACGGAAGACCCCGCTGCCCAGGACGCCTTCAAGGCGGTGTTCGACGCGGCGATGGACGCGATAGCGGCGTTTGCCCAAGCCGCCTCCCGTGACAACGCGGCGTTGGCTGGAGAACTCCAGGCCGCCATGGTCTCTTACGGCGCCAACTTCGCTGCGGGATATGACGCACGTATCTCAAGCAACACCTTGTACGAAGACCGGTTGAGCCCGCAGATCATCGCGATGCAGGCGAGCCTGGACATGGCGGGAACGTCGCTGAAGAAGGTTTACGCAACCGCCGAGGCGGATACCGCGGCCATGATGGCGCAGTCCAAGTTGCTGAGCGAGCTGCTCGCGGCGGTGGGGCTTGCTTTGAGCGCCGGGCTCGCCTTCCTTATCGGACGAAGCATCGCCCGGCCACTCACGGCCATGACGCGCGCCATGAGCGGCCTGGCGGCGGGCGCCACGGACATGGCGATCCCCGGCGTCGGGCGGAGCGATGAGATCGGCACCATGGCCGGCGCCGTGCAGGTTTTCCGGGAAGCGGAAATCGAGAAGCGCCGCCTGGAAGCGGCGTCCCTGGAGCAGGCGCGCGCTACGGAAGCCGAGCGGGCCCGCGTCGAGTCGGATCGCATCGAGAAGGCTGAGCAACAGGCGGTGGTGGTGGAGGATCTCGCCTCCGGACTCGCCCGGCTGGCCGGCGGGGACCTGACATGCACGCTGGGCCGGAGTTTCTCGCCGCAGTACGAAGGTCTGCGGACGGACTTTAACGCGGCGGTGCAGGCGCTGCACGGCGCCATCAGCGCCGTCGTGACCGCCACCGCGGGGATCCGCTCCGGAACGGGCGAGGTCGCGCAGGCGGCGGCCGATCTCTCGAGGAGGACCGAGCACCAGGCGGCAAGCCTGGAGGAGACGGCAGCCGCGCTGGACCAGATCACCGCGACGGTGCGCAAGACCGCGGAGGGCGCCCTGCAGGCCAGCCTGGTCGTCGCACGCACCAGGACGGACGCCGAGCAATCCGGCGACGTGGTGCACGAGGCGGTGGGCGCCATGGGCAGCATCGAGCAATCCTCCAGGCAAATCAGCCAAATCATCGGCGTCATCGACGAGATCGCGTTCCAGACCAACCTGCTGGCGCTGAACGCCGGGGTCGAGGCGGCGCGGGCAGGCGATTCCGGCCGCGGGTTTGCCGTGGTGGCGAGCGAAGTCAGGGCGCTGGCCCAACGCTCGGCGGCGGCCGCCAAGGAAATCAAGGCGCTGATTTCAACCTCGGTGGGACAGGTGGATATGGGCGTGAAGCTGGTCGGCCGGGCGGGTGAGGCGCTCGGGCGCATCGCCAGCCAGGTCGGCGAGATCGCGGAAGCGGTCACGGAGATGGCCGCCTCCGCGCGTGAACAGTCCACCGGGTTGCACGAGGTGAACACCGCGATCAACCAGATGGATCAAGTCACGCAGCAGAACGCCGCCATGGGCGAGCAGAGCACGGCGGCGAACCAGGCGCTCGAACGGGAAACGGCGGAGCTGGTGCTGCTCACCGAACGCTTCACCCTTGCGGCGCCGCCCAGCGGCAACGCCCCGGAACCGCCGACGCGCCGTGCCGGACAGGCGCCGCTGAAGGTCGTTGCGCGGGGGGCCGGGCGCATGGCGACGGCGTCCGCCGACCAGGCGGGTTGAGAGGAGTTTTAACTTAGAGCGCGTTCGTTTCCGGCGGAACGTCAGGGCGGCTGCCCGGGCCCTCCCCCATGCTTGCCTGTTCAGAGACCCACTTGGCTTGACGGAGCTGCCGATGGAAGATTTGACAACGTTCGCCAGTGGCGACGAACAGCACTTCACCGCCCTGGTTGTTGACGACGACGCCTTCAGCCGGGGCACCGCAACGCGGATCCTCCGCCTGCTCGGCGCGGGAAGCGTGATGGAGGCGGCGGACGGCGAACAGGCGCTCGGCTACTTCGCCGCCCTGGACAGGCCGCCCGACGTGATCCTGTGCGACCTCAAGATGCCGTTGATGGATGGCATCGAAGTCGTTCGCGTCTTGTCGGCTTGGGGCTCGATCACGCCGATCATCCTGGTGAGCGGCACCGACGGGCGGGTCCTGCATTCAGCCCAACAGGTCGCCGCGCATCTGGGAACGCGATCGCTGCGCGCCATTGCCAAACCCTTGACGCCAAGGACGTTGCAAGCGGCCCTCTCCGAGCTGGGGGTAAAGCTGGGAACCTTCCTGCCAACCGGCGTGGGGCAACCCCCAAGCCAGCCGTGCCGCACGGGTCCGCCTTGCGTCGCACCGGGTATGAGCGTCCATCCCCGGGTCCGGCTTGCGTCCGGTCTCGTCACCGGGGCGCAACTCGTGCAGACGCAGGATGAAGTCCGGCTGCCTCCGGAGGTCACGGGCTGGTCGGATCCCACGCGCACGATGCTCACCAGCCTGGCAGATTGTCTTTCGGCCTGGCGCGTGGCGGGCGGCGTCCATGGCTTGGGCTTCCGCTTGCCCGCGGACAGCGTGGCTATCCCGGACTTGCCGCGGCGCATCGAAGCCGTGGCGGAGGGGGCGGACCTATCACCTGGGCACCTGACGATCGGCATCCCGAGCGAAGGATGGCATGCGCATGCATCCGCCCGTGAACTCGTGGTTCGCCTCAGCCTGATGGGCTTCCGCCTGCGCCTGGAAGGCTTCGAACCGGGGACCTCCGGCAGCCTGGCGCTGGAGGCGCCGTTCGACGAAATCGGCATCGACCCTCGCCTGGCCACGGCTGCGATGCATGATGCGCGGGCGGCGGCGGACCTTGCGACGGCCATAGCCCTTGCGGAGAACGTGGGGGCGGTGGTGGATTGCGGCGGCATCGACACGCCCGATCAACGGCTGTTCCTGCAACGCGCGGGCTGCAGCACGGGCTGGGGGGCTGCCATCGCGGGAACGATCGACGCGCTGGCGCTGGCGGTGTGGCTGGTCGAGAGCCAGATCGCCGGCGGAGGCGGCGCCTCAGCGGAGTACGGCCAACCGCCGGCTTACCGGGGCGCCCGGCCTACGACCGACCAGAGCGGGTCGCCATCCGGCGGCATGACGTCGCCGGTCTCGATCAGGCCAAACCCGGCGCGGGACAGATAGAGCGAGACGAGCGTCTGCTGGTCAGCCCCCGACAGCGCCTGCCAGATCGCCACCGCCTTGGTCGGGAAGCAGCGGTTGGAGAAGCTGACGACCATCGGCGCGCCGGGCCGTAACACCCGCAGTGCTTCGCGGAACACCGCCACCGGCTGTTGCAGGTACTGCACGGATACGCACAGGCAAGCGGCGTCGAACCGGCGGTCTGGCAGGGGCAGCGCCGGGTTGGCGTTCAGGTCCTGCACGAACCATTCGTCCAGCCGCTGGTTTGCCGCCAGCTCGACCGCATTCATGCCGTGGCCGGCCACGTGACGATACTGGATTTCGGGTAAGAGGGGCAAAAGTGTGGGCACGCCTGTACTGATTGCTGCGAACGCCCGAGATGAATGGGTAGCCGAGAGCAGTTTGCGTGTCGGCCTGTCAGGCGGGTCGGCATTGCGCTCTGACGTAGTGGTCGAGCGGTTTAATGATCGCTGCCCCCACCACTTTGAGCCTGCTGCCCAGATAGTCCCAGACGGCGATACCCAGTTTGTCGCATGTCTTGGCCAGGCTCAGGAACGCGTCGCGGCAATCCCGTCCGACCTCGCTGCGAGTTCCGGCGCTGATCTTGCGTCGTGTGACGTGACAGCGGATGTCGTTTTCTGACCCGTTGGTGTGGAGCGGAATTTGCGGCCGTTCCAGCACCATCAACAGTTCGGCCTTATTGGCGTGCAGCCGCGCAAGCAGGCGGTCCAGCGTCACGAATCCGGTGCGGCCGAGGAAAATGCGGTCGAAGCGGGCCCGTAACGCC
This sequence comes from Acetobacteraceae bacterium, assembly GCA_965199095.1. Classification (GTDB taxonomy): domain Bacteria; phylum Pseudomonadota; class Alphaproteobacteria; order Acetobacterales; family Acetobacteraceae; genus LMUY01. Next base: position 277,380 of record CBDAQM010000008.1, on the reverse strand, counting down.
CGAGCCCGCCGATTGTTCGGCTTCAGTTGGTAGGCCTTGAGGTCGGCGTAAAAGTCCCAAATCTTGCCACGAACCCGCGTCTGGGCGGCGCGATGCTCGTCGTTGAAGGTGTCCAGCTTATGCACCAGCCGTTCGGCGTGTACCCAGCACAGCGCGTGCCGACTGACGTTGAACTGCCCGGCGTCATCACTCAGGATCACTGCGTCGCACAGAAATTCATGCGCCTGAACGCTACCCCACAACGTCGCTTCGGTGGCGACCTGAACTGGGTCCGGCGTGACCTTCAACCCGGACAAGCCGAGCTGGTCGAGATGCGCCAGCCACGCGGCCTCATCAGCAAACCACGTCTGTGGCCCCGTCGCCAGAAGGGTGATCGACGCGGCCGGCAAGCCATGCTCGCGCATATAGGCGTAAGCCGCATCATTGAGCACGTAATCGGTATGTCCGGCGCGCAGCAGGTCGAGGAAATTTAGCCGGCTTTTCGAGGAACGGGTGCGGAACCAGGTGAACCACTCATTGCCGATCTGCGTGCAGAAGCCGTTCTTGCCGGCGTGGCGCGCGCCGGTGTCGTCCACGCTGACCCATGACGATGTCTCTAACCCTGCGCGCAGAACATCCTGGGCTTCGGCGAGAAACGCCTCGTGGTTCTCATTCAACAGTCGAACCAACTGCCGCTTGGAGATCGAAATCCCCACCGATCGCAACAGGGCGAGCAGCCGGGGCATCGTCGACTGACCCTGATGATATTGCACCAGCACGAACCTACGCAATTCCGGGCCAAAATGGCCTTGGATACCCTGCGGCAAGGGCGCCAGGATCGTCCGGCCGTCCGGCGTTATCCAGCGTTCTCGCAGGTAACAGGTCGCCTTGGCTGAAATCACAAGGTCCTGGACCAGAAAAGGCTCATGGCCTTTGAAAATCGAGCCGGCCGGGATTTCGACCTGGATCACTTCGTCTTCGACGTGGACCCGTGGGGTGACCTTACCTCGGGCAGGACGCTTCTCATCCTTGGCGGGTTTGATTGGCGCGGCGCCTTTGTCCATGCCGCTCGGTTTAATGGTCGGGCGGCCTTTGAGGCCTTTCAACCGCGCGTTCTCTTCGCGCAGTTCAGCCACGGCCTGCTTCAGCGCAGCTACCTCGCCGTACAGTTCGACCAGCAGAGCTTCAAGATCTGGACGGCTCAGCGTCGAAAGGGTGGAGGGTGGCGGCACATGATGCAAAGACTCGACGGCGGCGAATCGGCGCAAGGAAAAAATGAGGCTTACCCACACTTTTGCCCCTCTTACGATTTCGGGCGGCAAATGGCTGATCCAACTGCTCATCAGGTCCAGCACGTCGCCGCCGGGCGGCAACAGGCGGCGGTATAACCCGGTGACGGCCGCGACGGCGCCCTCGTCGATATGGGTGACGAGCCGGGGCTGGGCGTAGAACAGCGGGTCCGGTGACGGGTCCGCCTTGTCAAACGCGCGTGCGGGGAAGCCTGCGAGGTCGGTCATGGCCTGGAACATGTGGCGCGTCGCCCGATGTTCCAGCGCATGGTTGCCCCAAGCCCCTTACGCGACACCCAGGCCGTGCCGCCGACGAGCAGCCGTCTATGGATCCCCAAGCGCCTGCTGGTCACGCCCGCCGCGCTGCAATGGCCGTATGGCGCCGCGGTCCTGGAGCGTGTGGCCGGGCTGGGTGCGGAGGTGGTGCGGCTGCGGGCGGACCGGCTGACCGGGCTGCCGGACGCGTATCGCGACGCCAAGACGACGATGGCCCTGGTCACCGCCTCGGCCAGCCGGCGGCGGCTGCAGCCGATCCCGCCTTCGGCCGACTGGCGGTTCGACCTGGCGGAGGGTTGCCCGGCGCATTGCCAGTATTGCTACCTGGCCGGGTCGCTTGCCGGGCCGCCGATCGTGCGGGTCTACGCCAACCTGCCGGACATCCTGGACGAGTTGGCGCCGGTGCTGGGACAGGGCGGCGTCACGTCGGTGTCGGCGGCGCGGGCGGCGGAGGGCACGACCTACGAATGCTCCTGCTACACCGACCCGTTGGCGATCGAGCACCTGACCGGGGCGCTGGCCACATGCATCCGGCATTTCGGCGCGTGGGACGCGGCCGTGCAATTGCGGTTCACCACCAAGTTCGACGCGGTGGAGCCGCTACTCGGTCTGCCGCATGGGGGCAAGACGCGCATCCGGTTCTCCCTGAACGCGCTGGCGGCGGAGCGGTTGGAGGGTGGGGCGCCCCGTATGGCCAGGCGGCTGTACGCGCTGCGGCTGATGGCGTTGGCCGGCTACAAGGTCGGGCTGACCATCGCGCCGATCCTGCGCCTGCCGGAGTGGCCGGCCGCGTACGACTCCCTGTTCGCTGACATCGCCGCCGCACTGGACGGGGTGCCAGAGCTGGACCTGACGGCGGAGCTGATCACCCACCGCTTCACGCCGAAATCCAAGGGCGTGCTCGAGGGATGGTATCCCGGCAGCAAGCTGGAAATGGACGAGGCGCTGCGGACCCGCAAGCTGACCAAGTTCGGTTCCACCAAATGGGTCTTCCCGAAGGAGCAGATGGCGGAATTACGCGGCTCGCTGGAGGCGAGCTTAGCCCGACGGCTGCCAGTGGCGCGGGTGTTGTATTGGACGTAGCTGACCCGGATGGTTGATCACGTCAGCATCGGCGTCAGGTCTGGGTCGCCCTTCGCCATCGCCCGGCGATAGGCTGGGCGTGCGCCGATCCGCTGCAGATAGGCCAGGATGTTGGGGTAGGGCCGAAGATCCAGCGGCTGAAACAGGCGCATCGTGGTCAACGAGAACACGCTCATGATGTCCGCCGCCGTGAACTCGTTGCCTGCCAGGTAATCCGCCTCGCCCAACCGTGCCTCGACCAGCGCCATCACCCGGTCGAGCCGGCCTTGCACCGCCATCTGCACGGGGTGGTCCGGCGGCAACCCCACGCGCCCCACCATCATCATCCGCCCCATCACCGGCTGGAGGTTGCCGTTGGCGAAATGGAACCAGTAGAGATAGGACGCGAAATCCGGATGATCTGGCCCAGGCTTCAGCCGGCCACCCCCGTGCTTGGCGATGATGTAGTCAACGATCGCGGCAGACTCCGCCAGTAGCAATCCGTCGTCTTGGATCACCGGAGCTGCGCCCATGGGGTGGAGCGCCCGCAAGGCAGGCGGTGACAGGATGGTGACAGGATCGCGCTGGTGCAGCGTCAACTCGTATGCAACGCCCAGCTCCTCGCACAGCCAAAGGATCCGCTCGGACTGCGAGTGCCCGAGATGGTGGAGTGTCAGCATCGCTCGTCCTCTCTGTCGCGGCAGGGTTGTCGCTCTTGGGCCCTTGTCGCGAGGGGACATCAAACCCCTTGTCTTTACAAGTGACGCAAAGGCGGCTGACGGCCCGCCGCGCCTAAGGCAGCGTCGGCAAATTAGTGCGTCGGCACGCCGACAAAGCTGCCGCTCAAAACAAAGGCTTAGGGCTTGTTCGACGCCGCAATCGATTCGATTAATGTTGAACAAGCCCTAAGTCGTTTTGTGCAGCCTTGACTCACTACGATTTGTTACAACGCCCCGCATTGATCGGTGGGGCAGGCCAGATAGATCAACATCACCAGGGGGGAGGATTGTCATGCGAGCAGGGGGTTTGTGGGGTTCGGCTTTGGCTTCCGCGGGAGGTGCTATTGACCGCAATCCCCGCCGTCGGGAGGGTATATGTCGGCGCGGTTTATCCCGGTCGCAAAAAGGGCTGGTCCCTGCGAACCAGCCCTTTCTGACGCGTTGTCAGCCCAAGCAGGGATTAGCCGTTGGTGTGAGGCCGCTGCGCCTGCTGCTGGGCGAAGCGATGGTCCGCCTGCTGGGCGTACCAACGCGTCGTTGATTGAGCCTGCTGGTATCGCAACGTTCCATTCAGCGCGCCCTGCGGCAGGCCATCGGTGATCGGCAACTGACTCATATAGGTCTGTCCATTGCTGCCGACCGAGACCGAAAGCGGAAACGGCTCGTAGTTGCCTTCTGCGAAGGCGGAGGTCGCGACGCCGAGCGAGAGCAGCGAGGCGGCGATCAGGGTCTTGTAGTTCATAGTCATATCCTCTCAAAAGAGGTCCGTCGAGGAGGGCGGGCCCTAGGCGGGGGAGGGCGGAACATCCGCTGCCATCCGTCGATGAACGCAACCTATTCGCTACAATGTCTGGATGGAACGCACGCTGCGCAGCTATCATTCATGCGCTCCAGTATGAGGCAATGGATCATGCAAGGTTGTGTTCGCAGTTGGCTGCCTCGTGCCCCCGATGTCGTGGCATAGCTCATGCTTCAAGGCGCATCAGTGATGCTGCTAAGCCATCGGTGATCCATGCCAGACCTGTTCAGCCCCTACACGCTCAAGGGCGTCACGCTTCGCAACCGCATCGCCATGTCGCCGATGACCATGCACCGGTCGGTCGATGGCAAGATGAACGACTACCACGTCATGCTGATGGGTTCGCGCGCCGCCGGCGGCTTCGGCCTGGTGTTTCCCGAGCAGATCGCCATCACGCCCGATGGCCGTACCAGCGCCAGTTGCGCCGGCATCTGGAGCGATGACCAGGTCGACGGCCTGTCCCGCATGTGCGCCATCGTGAAGGAGATGGGCGGCGTCCCCGCCATCCAACTCGGCCATACCGGGCGCAAGGGCAGCGAGCAGAAACCCTGGGAGGGCAAGCAGCAGATCGCCCCGGATGATGAGCACGGCTGGCAGGTGCGCGGCCCCTCCGCCATCACCTATGGCGGCCGCTACACCTACCCGGTGCAGGAGCTGAGCGTGGCCGAAATCCGCGAGTTGCACCAGGCCTACGCCGACGCCGCCAGGCGGGCCCTGGCGGCCGGGTTCGAGTGGCTGGAGATGCACTTCGCCCACGGCTATCTGGGCGCCAGCTTCTTTTCCCCGCTGGCCAACCAGCGCACCGACGAGTACGGCGGCAGCCTGGAAAACCGCCTGCGCTTCCACCGGGAGGCGCTGGACGCGGTACGCGCCGTATGGCCGGACCGCTTGCCGCTCACCATGCGCCTCGGCTCCGACGACTTCCACCCGGATGGCGTGCAGTTCGATGACTCGGTCTGGGCGGTGGGAGAGTTGAAGCAGCACGGGCTGGACCTGGCCGACATGAGCCTGGGGATGAACACCGACGAGTTGCACGACCCGCCCTTCTCCCAGGCCGCCTTCATGGTGGAGCGCGGCAACCGGGTGAAGCGGGAGGTGGGCATCCCCGTCGCCGTCAGTTGGAACCTGGGCACCCCGGCCGTTGCCGACCGTGTGATCCGGGAGGAGCTGATCGATCTGGTTTTCCTCGGCCGCCCGGCGCTGGCCAACCCGCATTGGCCCGTCTGGGCAGCGCGGGAACTGGCGCATAACGACCCGTTTTCCATGCTGCCGCAGGATTGGTCCTGGTGGCTGCACAACCGCCCGGGTTCGGAGAACTCGCATGGCTGGCCGGCCGCGTCGGTCAGGCTGACCAACCAGGCGCATGAGAATAGTCACTCTACAAGAGTCGTGTCGCGGAGCAATTTGATGGCTGGATTGTATCGTCTTCTATATTGCAGCCGCAGTGTGTTGACGAACTCTCCTGACACGCATCTGGCAGAAATAGGCAAAATCCTGGCGACGGCACGCCGTAACAACAGCAAACTCGACATTACAGGAGGTTTACTGTTCAGCGACGACTGCTTCGTGCAGGTGCTCGAAGGCTCAGTCAGAAACGTGGAGCGTGTCTTCGAACGAATCTCCATGGACGAACGACACGCGGACGTCACTGTGTTGCAACGGATGGAGGTTGACGGGCGGGATTTCGTGAGTTGGTCGATGGCGTTCGCAGATCAGAGCGCCGGCTGTCAGGTGTCGTCGGCGGCAAAGGTCGATCCCGTGTTCCTGACTGGTTCGACCGGAGGGCGCAGCACCCTCGGCTTCATGCAAGAGGTGGTTCGGACCTGGAAACAGCTCCTGTATAACGAACCGCGTAAGAGCGTGCCCGGATAGGGACCACTGCTTCGCGGCCGCATCAGCAGCGATTGCCGATTTGATGTTGGTGACGACTCACGCCGCGTCCGGTGGGCTTGCCAAGCCGGCCCGGTCAAGGAACCCGTCGACCAGGCGCATGAAGTCCGCCAGGTTGTCGCGGTGGATGCCGTGACCCACGCCGGGGACGGCCACCAGGTTCTCCGCGCCGATGGCATCGCGGACGCCCGCAAGGTCACCGGGCAGTACCCAGTCGCTGCCTTCGGGGATGAGGTAGAGGCACGGCACGCGGCCGCGGAGTTCCGTCAGCCGGCCGCGGATGTCCCAGGGCGCGTTCTCGGTGAAGGCGGCGTTGATGCCGCCCCAGCTCAGGCGTTGCAGGCTCAGCACCCGCTCCAGCGCCTCGGCCTCCGGCCAATCCGGGTTCTGCTGCATGAATGCCGCAAGCTCGAGCGGCATGACCTCCGAATCGCGCAGGCGCTTGCGTGCGTAGTCCTTCGACGGCACCCAGTGGGTCGGATCTTCCAGCACCAACGCGCGCGGCAGCAGCAGCCCGGTGAGCGCGCCCCAGGCGCCGAGCATCCCGCCGAATGAATGGCCGATCACCAGGTCGACCTTCGGCGGCACGGAGGCGGCGATCGTGGCCGCCAGCGCGTCCAGCGCGTAGCCGCCATTGGGTTTAGGGCTCTCGCCATGGCCGAGGATATCGACCGCGCTGACGTGGAAGCCGCGCCGCGCCAACTCCGGCATGACGCGGATCCAGGATCCCGAACTGCTGGTGATGCCGTGGATCAGGACCGCAGTCCTGCCGCCCTCCGGGCCTGCGGTGCGAACGTGCAACTTCATCGCTGTCCCTCCTGCTCCGTCAGCCCGTGATTCCGCTGCGAGCGATCGACTGCACGAAGTATCGCTGCAGCCATAGCATCAACCCGGCCGGGACGATGGACAGCACCAGCGCGCCCGCAAACATCTGGCTGAAATCGACCACGCCCGCGAGGCTCACGAGGCTGGCGAGGGCCACCGGCCCCACCTGCATGCGCGGGTCGGACGCGATCAGCAGCGGCCACAGGAAGGCCTGCCACTGGAACACGAACAGCGTGAGGCCAGCGGCCGTGATCGGCGCCTTGGCGAGCGGCAGGTACATCGAGACCGCGATCCGCAGCCAGCCCGCCCCGTCGATCCGCGCGGCCTCGCTCAGCGCCTCGGGGATGGACGCAAAGAATTGGCGCAACAGATAGATCGCCAGGCCGTTGCCGAGCCCCGCGAGCGCCAGGCCGAAATAGCTGTTGGCCAGCCCGGCCGCGCGAACCTGGGCGGAGAGCGGCACCGAGACCGCGTCCAGCGGCACGCTGAAGCCGATGACGAAGAAGGCGAACAGCAGGTTCTTGCCCGGAAACCGCATGACCGCGAGCGCAAACCCCGCCAGCACCGCCATGATCAGGCCGAGCACGGTGGTGATGGCGGTGACCGCGAGCGAGTTCAGCAAGGCGCGGCCGAAGCCGCTTTGAACAAGGCCGACGATGTTGCTGAACGTCGTCGTGCGCGGAATGATGCTCCATATGCTCAGCGGCGAAAGGTAGGCGAAGATCTCCGCATTCGGCCGCAGCGAACTGGTCAGCATCCAGATGGCAGGCGCTGCAAAGCACAGGGCGACGAGCATGCCGAGGACTGTCGTGACGGTCGGGACCGCCCGCCGCCTCAAACCCGTGCCCTCAGCACGCGGAACTGGAGCCCGACGATCGCGAGCATGACGATGAGCACGAGCACGATTTCCGCACTCGCGAGCGACGTGTCGCCCTGCACATAAGCCTCGCTGTACACCTCGTACATGATGAACCGGGTCGAATCCTGCGGGCCGCCCTGGGTCAGGATCGCCGCCGGCACGAACTGCAGGAAGTTCGCCACTGTGTTGGCGATCACCACGAAGGCGAGCGGGCGGGCGAGAAGCGGCAGGACGATGCTGAACAGGCTGCGAACCGGGCCGGCGCCGTCGATGGACGCCGCTTCCAGAACGTCCTCGGGGATGTCGCGGATACCGGCGATCAGGAAGATCATCCAGTAGCCGACGCCGATCCATGACGCCATGAGCACGATGCACCACAGCGCCTGCGAGGGCGAGGACAGGAAAGGCTGTGCGGGCAGGCCGAGCCGGAGCAGCGCCGCGTTCACGATCCCGTCGCTGCGCAGCGCCGTGCCCCAGACGACGGCGGAGACCGCGAAGGGAATGGTGATGGGCAGGAACACCACCGTGCGCCAGACGGGCATGCCCCACCCCCGCCGGGTGAACAGTATGGCGAGCAGCAAGGCAGCCGCCGTCTGCACCGCGACCGTCACCACGACGAACTCGACAGTGACCCGCATCGACGTCAGGAACGTCGGCATCTCGTTGAACAGGAATGCGAAGTTGTCGAAGCCGACGAAGCGCACGTCATCCGGGTCGAACATCGACGGCTTGTAGAAGCTGTCGTGCAGCGCCTGGAGCGCGGGCAGGATGCGCAGGAACAGCAAGGCCACGAAGGCGGGCAGCAGGAACGCGTAGGCGGTTGCCCATTCCTGCCAGCGCCTGGCCCGCCAGCCGGCCCGGGATCGGACAACGGCACGCGCCGCCGCGTCCATCGGCGTCAGCGCATCCGGGCGTAGGTGGTGACCAACCGCGACTGCATCAGGTCCAGCCGCGCACCTGCGTCCTGGCCGTTGACGATGTCGGCATCGGCGTCGTTGAACGCGGTCTCCATCTGTATGTAGCCGAGCGAGCGCGGACGATGCACGCAGGTCGTCGTCGTCTCATACCGGATCAGCTTGGACAGCCCGGCGAGGTTCGGCCGCGCCGCCTCCATCGCATTGTCCACCTCGTCCAGCACGAGCAGGTTGGCCGGCACGTTCGGCGACTCCGCGGCCGCGGCCAGCCCGCCGTCCCGCGTGGTCGACAGCCACTTGATGAAGTCGAGCGCCTGCGCCTGGTGGGGCGAGAACGGGTTGATGCCGACCGCAAAGGAGTCGCAGGCGGTGACGGCCTTGCCGCCCTCGAACATCGGCAGCGCGCCAACGCCGAACGGCAGGTTCTGCTCGGTGAACTGCTTCACCCGGTCCGTGGTGGTGATGAGGTAGGGCGCTTTCCCGCCGGTGAACAGCGTGTCCATCTGCGTGAAGGGCACGCCGCGCGGGCTGATGCCCGAGCTGAACAATCCGCCATACCAGGTCATCGCCTTCTTCCAGGCCGGCGTGTTGACCTCGGGGCGCATGTTGTCGTCGCCGCCGAGGCCGGTGCCGCCGCCGGCGGACATGATGATTTCCTGCAACTGGTAGTAGCCCTGGCCCTGCGACCAGGCGATGCCATCCGGGACGCCAGTGCGGTCCATCACCTGCCGCGCGTCGGCCACGAGCTTTTCCCAGGTGATCCGCTTGGCCGGGTCGATCGAAGGTGGCTCGACCCCCGCTTTCGCCAGCAGGTCGGGATTGTAGATCACGATCTGCGTCGAGTTGAACACGGGCGCCGCGTAAAGATGGCCGTTATAGGTCGTGCCCGCGAGCGATTCGGGGTTGATCTTGCCGGCCGCGACCGGCCCGAGCGTGGTGGTGAGGTCGACCAAATAATGCTGCGCTGCCAGCCCCGCCGTGCGCGGCGGGTCGACGATCATGACGTCGAAGCTCGGGTCCTTCGACCGCAGCCGTGCCTCCATGATGTCGGTGAGTTCCGCAAACGGCACCACCTCCTGCGTCATCGGCAGCGTCGGGTTGGCCTTGCTCCATGCAGCCACGGCCGGGCCGAAATAGCTGGCCCGGCAGCACGACAGCATGTGGAGGCTGACGGTTGGCGCATCCGCCGGCTGGGCCGACGCGGGCGACGAGGCGCCCGCCGCCGCGATGGCGACGGCCGCGTAGATAACAGCACTGAACTTCGCCACCGCACCTGCTCCCGTCCTTGCAGGTTGCAAGTAAACCCCTTTACTACACGGTGAACAAGCGGATTTCGGCCGATGCGGCGTGTCATCCATGACTGCGATCCCGGCAACGACGATGCGCTCGGCATCCTCGTCGCCGGTGGCCATCCCGGCCTGTCGCTGGCAGCGGTCACGACCGGCGCCGGGCACCTCGCCGCCGAGCGGACGGCGCGCAATGCGGCCAGGGTGGTGGCCATGCTTTCGGGCGACCAGCCGCCGGTCGCCGCGGGCGCCGCGGGGCCGCTGGTGCGCGAGCGCTTGATCGCCCGCGTGCTCGACATGGCGGCGGGGCTCGATCCCGAACGCGACGACCTGCCGGCGGTCCCCCTCGCGCCGCTGGATTCGGCCGGTCTGATCGCTGCGACCGCCGGGCGGGAACCCGGCCTGACCGTGGTGACGACCGGACCGCTCACGAATCTCGCCCTGGCGTTGCAGCGCGACGGGCGTCTGGCGCAGCGCCTCGGCCGCATCGTCATGCTTGCCGGCGCCTGGGGCCTCGGCAACAAGACGGCGGCCGCGGAGTGGAACGTGCTGTGTGATCCGGAGGCCGCGGCAATCGTGTTCGGCGCCGGCGTGCCGATCACCATGGTGCCGATCGACGCCGCGGCGAGCCTGCCCATCGACCTCGAGCTGATCGGCGATGTCGAACGGCTCGGCACGCCATGCGCGCGGTTCGCCGCCGAGCTGCTTCGCTCGTTGCGCGGCACGCATCGGCCCGCGATGTTCGGCCCGGCGGAGGCGCCCATGAACGACCCGTGCGCGCTGCTGGTCGCGGCCGACCCCGCGCTGGCGCGGACCGCGCCCGCGCGGGTGGAGGTCGAGTGCACGGGCCGCCACACCTACGGCCGCACGGTGGTGGATTTCGCCGGACGGTCGGGGCCGGACAATTGCGAGGTGGTGGTCGGCTTCGACGTCGCGGCGACGCGGCGCGCCTTCGTGACGGCGCTGGCGCAGGCCGGCGACGCGCGCACCCGGTTGCCAGTTTCGTAGGCAGTGGCGTTCGCGGCGATGGCCCGGGTTCCGCGGCTGAAGGATGTGGCCGCGGATACCGGCCTGTCGGAGGCGACCGTCTCCAGGCACCTCAATCACAGCATCGCCTTGCCTGACAGCACGCGGCGGCGGATTGACGAGGCGGTGGCGCGGCTCGGCTACCGCGCCAACGCGCACGCGCGCAATCTCAGCCGCGGCCGTTCAGAGCAGATCGGCCTGGTGATCCCGGACCTGGCTAACCCGTTCTTCGCCCAGGCCGCCGCCATGGTGGAGCGGGCGGCGGATGCACGCGACCTCGGCCTGCTGCTGTGCACGACCTCGAACCGCCGCGACCGCGAGCTGGACTACATCCGCCGGCTGCGCCAGCACCAGATCGACGGGCTGCTGTTCATCACCAACCACGGCGACGACGGCTCGGTCGCCGCTGCGATCAACTCGGCGCCCGGCATCGTGCTGCTCGATGAGGATGTCGCGGGGACGGCCGCCCCCAAGATCTTCGCCGAGAACGAGGGCGGCGCCTGGCTCGCCGCAAGACACCTCGTCGAGCACGGACACCGCCTGGTCGCCGTCATCAGCGGTCCGGTCGGGCTGGGCAGTTCGCATGAACGGGCTGGCGGGGTGCGGCGCGCGTTGCAGGGCGTGGCCGGCGGGCGCGTCACGGCGGCGTATTTCGGCGCGTATTCGCGCGAACACGGCCGGGCAAGCGCCGCGCGCATGCTGCGCGAACACCCTGAGACGACCGCCGTGTTCACCGGCAACGACGAAATCCTGGTTGGCCTGTTGGAGGTGTTCCGCGACCAAGGCATCGCCGTGCCGGAGCAGATGTCGGTCATCACCTTCGACGATGTGGAGCCCCTGCACTTGTTCGACCCGCCGATCACGGCCATCCGTCAGGACATCGAGAGCATGGGCTGCCGCGCGGTTGAGGTGCTGCTGGACCTCACGCAAGGGACGCGCCAGCCGGTCGAGGTGCAGCGTATCGCCGTCGACCTGATCCGGCGCGCGTCAGTGGGCGCACCGCGGCATCATGGCCGCGGCTGACCCGAACGGACAAAAGCTGCGGAGTGGGGAGTTGGTTCGGGTTTTCCGCAGGAACCTGCTCCGGTCACGGGGGTGCACCGGTGCTGATCGTGGCGAGAACCTCGTCGTTTGCGGTCCCGATCACGGTGACGATCCCGGTCCGTCGATTGTAGAGGTAGAGCTTTTTCCCATCCGGAGTTATCGTAACGATCGAGAGCGGGCCTTCGACCGGCAGTGTGTGGATGACGCGGCGGGCGTACAGGTCGATGACCGAAATCACGTTGTTGGGGATAGCGCCAGTTCGCCCCACTACGACCAACCCAGAGTCCGACGCACTGTTTGCGACGTAGAGCTTTGCCGTGCCCGGCACAGCAACGAGACCCGAGGGTGACGCAACGGGGATTGTTCCGACAAGTGTGTGAGTTGCGACATCGACTATGAACAGCTTATCTTCAGCTAACGCGGTTACGAAAAGCGTTCGGTTATCAGGAGAGATCGCGATGCTACCGAGAAATGGATCCAGCGCAAAAGACCCAACCGTCGCCCCCGTCTCCGAGTTGATGATTTCGATAAGGTTATCTGCGGTCGCATAGACGAGCGGACTGTCATGTGCAGCGGCAAGGGATGCGCGCTCCAAACCTGGCAAATCTGCGATGACTTTATCCGTTGCCGTATCGACAATGGCCAATGTCGTGCTAAGTGGAACAAGCAAGCGATCACCTAGCCGCCATTATGCATCAGGCGCTGCCACTCGCCATACCGCGGTTAAAGGGCGCAACAATCCCACCACGCGTTGTCAGAGTGGAGCCGTCGTTGCGATGCACGTTTAAGTTGCAGAACGCTGTATCGGCTTGGCCTTCAGAGTGCGGCATCCGGTCAGTTGTCATCTATCACGACCGGGTATTGGTCGGGGGCCTTGCCGACTTCAGCTGTCACCCTCGAAACAGTGCTATCTGGCGGTATCTCGCTTATCTCTCGCACTTCGACTCTGAAGCGCCATTCATCGCCGTAATCGTACACGAATAGCATTTTGCTGTTGGTCCGCGGGAACGCCTGGCCGATTGTTGCCTGCACACTGCGGGCGTCGCTGCCTAATTCCTCATCGGCAAAAAGCTCGTATCGTACAGGTGAGGCAAACACGCGACCTGTCAGGCGGCCAAAGAAGCCGAAAGCATGTTCAAAGTCAAAGCCAAAAACCCTTGTGATCACCTGCGCCAAGTCAAACAGCGATAGGGCACTATCAATCTCTATATCTCGGTACACGTTCGGCTTCAGTGACACTCGCAATCCATGCATTGTAGATTTCGTCTTGCCGATCTTCGTTGGCTTCCTCTCTCGGGGCTGTCGGGCTGGATGACGTGTCATACCCCCCGATACTTCAGGCATTCCGCATCGGCAAATCTCGCCACATGCATGGCAGCCCTGGTACAATACACCGGACGATTATAGGATGGTGCTGCCCTTCAAGCGAGTTCGAGGCACCATGACAGTGCAGGCAAAAACACCCCCGCTGCTGCCCGGCCTGTCTCCGGTGGGTGGCAAAACGATCGTGGCGCGGTTCGATGCGGCCTGCATGTCCTCCGATGGTGGGCTGCTGGCGCTGCGTGAGGTCGAGCAACGGCTTGCAATCGCGTCGCGCTTGGCGGCCTGCATCCGTGACCCGCGTGACCCCAGCCGGGTAATCCACGGCCTGGACGAGATCATCCGCATGCGCATGTTCATGATTGCGGCGGGCTACGAGGACGGCAACGATGCCGACCGTCTCCGTCGCGACCCGATGTTTAAGCTGGCGATGGACCGCCTGCCAGACGATGGCGACCTTTGCTCGCAGCCGACCATCTCGCGCCTGGAGAGCCTGCCGGATGCCCGTGCTCTGTTGCGCATGGGGCGAGCCATGGTCGACCACTACTGCCACAGCTTCCGCCATGTCCCACGTCGCATCGTGCTCGACATCGGCGACACGTTCGACGCCGTTCATGGCGGCCAGCAGTTGCGGCTGTTCAACGCGCATCACGATGAATACGGCTTCCAGCCGATCGTCGTGTTCGACGGCGACGGCCGCATGATCGCCGCCGTGCTGCGTCCGGCCAGTAGGCCTTCGGGAAAGCAGATCGTTCGCTGGCTCCACCGCCTGATCACCGCGATCCGAAGCAACTGGTCGCAGGTGGAAATCATGCTACGCGCCGATAGCCATTACTGCACCCCTGAGGTGCTACGGTTCTGCCGGGCCAGAGCGCTGCATTACACGCTCGGCGTGGCGCCCACGTCGACGCTGCGCAAACACGTCCTCAGCCTCGAGGAGAGCACCGCCGCACGTGCCGCCATTGAGGTAGCAGGGACGAAGCTGCGCCGGTTCAAGGAATTCTACGATGCGGCAGGAAGCTGGGACCGGGTGGAACGCATCATCGCTCGCGTTGAAGCCGGTCCTCAGGGAACTGACACGCGCTTCATCGTCACCAGCCTGATCGGCCCGCCCGGTCGCACCGTCTATCAGGACATCTACTGCGCCCGCGGGCAGGCGGAGAACCACATCAAGGCATGGAAGACGCATTTGGCCGCGGACCGGACCTCGTGCTGCCGGGCCAGCGCCAATCAATTGCGCCTGTTCCTGCATGTCGGCGCTTATTGGTTGATGTGGAGCCTGCGCACGCTGATGCCACGCCGCTCGCGCTGGCGGGTCGCTCAGTTCGACACGCTGCGGGGGCGGCACAACATGAAGTTCCAAGGGCACGCGTTCACAGGCCTGGACGTCCGCCGCACGAAGTCCCGCCCTGTCGTGCCAGTGATCTGCGCCATCGCCAGCGAAGCGCCGGGATAGCATGGCGCCATCGTGACCCAGCGTATTTTCGAAACCGAGCGGGAATGCGTGCGCAGCACGTGGCGGCGGGTTCAACCACTCTTTCACCTGACGCGCCGGAGGCGGCGGCCGGTCGAGAAATGGCGTTCCACTCCTGTCCCGTCCAGGAGCACCCTATGCTCGGCCGACCGTCTTCTTTGCTGGACCCTTCTCTTGCGGCGGAGCGTGCCGCGATGACATCTTCCGTGTGTAAATCAGCGACAAAACAGGAGCAGCGCAGCGTTCCTGAGTGATGGGGCGCATGACGACGACGACATTATCCCAGCCGATCTCGACCACCGCCATGGCCATCCCGCGAGCCCGGCCGGCGCGGCCCACACGGTGGCGCCGGTTCGTCTCGCCGCTCGTCCTCGTGCTGCTGTGGCAGGCTGCCTCAATGAGCGGGCTGCTGTCGCCGCGTACCTTGGCAGCGCCGAGCACCATCCTGGCGACGGCATGGACCCTGCTCCTCTCCGGCGAGCTGCCCTGGAACCTGGCCGTGTCGTTGGGCAGGGCGGCGACCGGGCTGGTGCTGGGGCTGAGCATCGGCGCCGCGCTCGCGCTGATTGCCGGGCTGTCCCGCCTCGGGGAGGACATCGTGGACGCCCCGGTGCAGATGCTGCGCACCCTGCCGTTCCTGGCCCTGGTGCCCTTGTTCATCTTGTGGTTCGGCATCGGCGAGGCCCCCAAGATCATGCTCGTCGCACTCGGCACCGGCTTCCCGATCTACCTGAACCTGTTCGCCGGCATCCGCGGGATCGAGCCGCGGCTGATCGAGATGGGGCGGGTGTTTGGCCTGGATCGCAGGGGGATCATCCGCCACGTCATCCTGCCGGGCGCCTTGCCGTCGGCGCTGGTCGGGCTGCGTTATAGCTTAGGACTGGCCTGGCTGTCGCTCGTCGTGGCCGAGCAGGTCAACGCCAATGCCGGGATCGGCTATATGATCAACGACGCGCGCGACTTCCTGCGCACCGACGTGATCATGGTGGGGCTGCTGATGTATGCGCTGCTCGGTCTCGGCGCGGACGCGCTGGTGCGCCTGCTGGAGCGCCGCATGCTGGCGTGGCGGCCCAGTTCGGTCCGGGGTTGAGAGTGATGGATGGCAGCATGGCCTTCCCCTTCCACGAGGCTGGCGGGGCGCGCGTCCGCAACCTGACCCGCCGCTTTGGCGACGCGCCGCCCGTGCTCCAATCGCTCGACCTCGACATCCATCCTGGTGAGTTCGTGGCCCTGCTCGGCGCCAGCGGATCGGGCAAGACCACGTTGCTGCGCACATTGGCCGGCCTGGACCCTATCCCGGCGGACGCCGTGGTGTCGTTGCCGCAGCCCGTGGCCGTCGCGTTCCAGCAGCCGTTGTTGCTGCCCTGGAAGAACGTCTGGCGCAACGTGGCGATCGGATTGCCGCAGCGGACCAAGGGTGAGGCACGCGACCGCGCGGCCGCGGCGCTGGCGGAGGTCGGGCTGTCGCATCGGCTGGACGCTTGGCCCGCGACCCTGTCGGGCGGCGAAGCGCAGCGGGCGGCGCTGGCCCGGGCCCTGGTGCGGACGCCGGGCTTGCTGCTGCTGGACGAGCCGTTCGCGGCGCTCGATGCGCTCACCCGGCTGCGCATGCACGCGCTGGTGCTGGATTTATGGGCAAGGCACCGCCCGGCCACGCTGCTGGTGACTCACGACGTGGATGAGGCGATCTCGCTCGCCGACCGCGTCCTGGTGCTGGAACACGGCCGCATCGTGCTGGACGTGCCGAACCAGGCTGCCCGGCCCCGCGACCGCGCCGCCGCCGCCTTCGCCGCCCTGCGCACGTCGCTGCTGGCGCGGCTTGGCGTGGAGGCGCAGGCGGCATGATCCCGCGACGCACGCTGCTGGCGGCAGCCCTCGCTGCGGCCGCTTCGGCCCACGCCGAACCCGTCGCGCCGACGGTCTTGCGGCTGGCGCAGTTCAAGGCCGGCGACCAGTTGCTGCTGAAGCTCGCCGGGCAGTCCGATGCGCCATACCGGGCCGTGTGGTCCGAGTTCGGGTCCGGCAACCTGATGCTGGAGGCCGTGGCGGCCAATGCGCTTGACCTCGCCTATGGCAGCGAAATCCCGCCAACCTTCGCCGCCGTGTCGGGCGCGCCGATCCGCATCGTGGCGGTGATCCGGGGCGACGTGAACGAGCAGGTCGTCCTGGTGCCGGCGGGCTCCCCAGCGGGCTCGATCGCCGATCTCCGCGGCAAGCGGGTCGGCTATACCCGCGCCACCACGACGCAATACTACCTGTATCGCATGCTGCAGCAGGCCGGGCTGGCCTGGACCGACATCAATGCGGTCAACCTTTCGCCCGCCGATGGGCAGGCGGCGTTCCAGGCGGGCAATTTGGATGCCTGGGCCACCTATGGCTACTCGGTCCCCCTGGCCAGGCATGCAGGCGCCCGCGTGTTGCGGACGGCGCAGGGCATCCTGTCCGGTAACTATCCCTTCTTCGCCAGCCAGGCCGCGTTGGCCGACCCGGCGCGCCGCATCGCCCTGACGGAGCATCTGCGTCGCCTCGCCCTGGCGTTCCATTGGATCGATGACCATCACGCGGCGTATGCCGCCGCCCAGGCGCCGCTGATCGGCGTGCCGGAGGAGTCGATCCGCGAGCTGCTGGACAATGTCAGCCAGCCGCGGCGGCTGGCGCGGCCGGATGACGCGGCCATCGCCTCCCAGCAGCAAGTGGCCGACGTGTTCTTCCAGGCCGGGGTGATCCCGCGCCACGTGGACGTCGCGCCGCTCTGGGACCGATCGCTCGAACTCGACCTCTGACGCTTCCCCGCCGATCAGTCCATCCTGCCGTTGTTTGGTGGGTTGCCCTTGCAACCCACCACCTTGCCGTCGCAGCGTCGGCGCGGCACCTGCGGGATTGAGGGCACGGACATGGCTAAGACGAAGATGCATCTCGCCTTCGACTACTCCTACTCCCATTTGGGCGGCCGCTGGCGCCTGCCGGGCGGCTGGCCGGGCCGCACCTTCCCCGACGTCACGATGTACGAGGACATGGCCCGCACCGCCGAACGCGGCTGCCTGGACATGGTGTTTTCCGGCGACGGCACCGGCGTGCCCGACACGTGGCAGGGCTCGCGGGACGGCGCGATCGAGTGGGGGATGAACTGGCCGCGGCAGGACCTGAACCCGATCACGGTCGCCATGTCGCGGGTGACGCAGCGGCTGGGCTACGGCCTGACCTACTCGTCCACCTTCATGCACCCGTACTACGTCGCCCGGCTGATGAACTCGCTGGACCACGTGACGGCGGGGCGGATCGCGATGAATTTGGTGACGTCCACGCGCCTGTCCGACGCCGCCAATTACGGCTTCGACGGATTGATGGACCACAGCGCCCGCTACGACCGGATGGAAGAGTTCGCCGAGGTCTGCCGCAAGCTGTGGGACGCCACCGAAGCGGACGCCATGCTGTGGGATCATGCCACCGGCCGCGTCGGCGACCCGGCGAAAATCCACGCGATGCGGCATGAAGGCCGGTATTTCAAGGTCGAGGGCCCGCTGAACACCCCGCCCTCGCCGCAGGGCCGGCCGGTGATCATCCAGGCCGGCGGCTCGCCCCGCGGCATCCGCGCCGCCGCCGCGATCGTGGACATCGCCTTCGGGGGCGAGATGCCGCTGCCCGCCCAGGTGGCGCAGCGGCAGGCGTTGGATGCGGCGTTGCGCGAATGCGGGCGCGACCCGGCTGATGTCGGCATGCTGTGGCAAACGCCGATCGTGGTGCGCGAGACCACGGCGGCGGCCGTGGCGCATCGCGAGCTGCTGCTGACCGCGATCCCGCCCGAAGCGGTGGGGGTCTACCTCTCGTACAATGCGGGCTACGATTTCTCGACCCTGCCGGAACGCTTCACGCTCGGCGAGTTGCAGGCGGCGATCGTGGCCGCCCATGCCTCCCCCGTCGGGTTCGTGTATCTGCTGGGGCAGCGACTGGGCATGGAGCAGAGCATCACCCGGGCCGAGTTTTTCGAGCACGGTTTGCGGGAAGCCACGCATTACGACGCCACGATCGCCGGCAGCGCCGAAGACATGGCCGACCTGCTGGAGGAACGGTTCGACGCGATCGGCGGCCCCGGCGGGTTCATGCTGGGGCACATCGTGACGTTGCCGACCGACCTGGAAGCCATCGCCGGGCTGCTGGTGCCGGAGTTGCAGCGGCGCGGCCGCTTCCGGTCCGAGTACCGCTACGCCACGCTGCGGGACAATCTGCTCGATTCGTAGGCTGGTCCAGCAGGCCCGGATGACGCAAGGTCGCCACGGCGGAGCTGCGAGGGAGCGAGTGGGTGAAGAAGATCCTGGTGATCGGCATCGGCGCCGGAAACCCCGACTACATGACGATCCAGGCGATCAACGCCCTCAACGAGGTCGACGTGTTCTTCGTGATGGACAAAGGGGCCGACAAGGAGAAGCTGGCTGCGCTGCGTCGCGACGTATGCCGACGGTTTATCACGCACGACCGCTATCGCGTCGTCGAAGCGCCAAATCCTGAGCGGGCCAGCAACCCGGCGGACTACCGCTCGGCCGTCCTCGACGTCAATCGCGAGAAAGCCCTTCTGTTCGAGCGGCTGATCGTGGAGGAGATGGAGGACGGAGAGTGCGGCGCCTTCCTCGTCTGGGGTGATCCCTCGCTGTATGACAGCACGACGCGGATCCTGAAGACACTGGTGGATCTCGGGACGCAGGCGATCGAGTTCGAGGTGATTCCTGGCATCAGCAGCGTCCAGGCGCTTGCCGCCCGGCACAAGACCACTCTCAACCAGATCGGCCAGGCGTTCGGGGTGACCACGGGCCGGCGGCTTGCCCAGGGCTTCCCCGAGGCGCTGGACAGCGTCGTGGTCATGCTGGATGCCAACGGCACGTTCAAGCAATTCGCCGACGAGGACATCGACATCTTTTGGGGCGCCTATGTCGGAACGCCCGACGAAATCCTGGTCGCCGGCAAGCTTCGCGATGTTGCTGAGCAGATCGACCGGCTCAGGACCGAGGCCCGGGCCGCCAATGGCTGGATCATGGACAGCTACATCATGCATCGCGGGCGCGGCGATGCAGGCGACGGCTGACATCGAGCCCACGCGCGAAGGATCTCCGTCTGGTCAGCTTCGACGTGCTGTTTGCTAAGGCCGATCAAGTCGTGACGCGGTATACGGCGCAGTCGCCATGGGCGACGCGTCTTCCCTAGGTTCGATCAAGCGGACCGACATGGGATTGGAGGGAGAACTGGCATGAATTCTCGCGACATGGCGCGTGGGCTGGCCTGGTTCGGCATCGGTCTCGGCCTGGCAGAGCTGCTGGCGCCCCGCGCCGTCGCGCGTGCGGCCGGATTGCGGGGGCACGAAGGGCTGTTGCAGGCGTTTGGCGCGCGCGAAATCGCCTCGGGCGCAGTCATCCTTGCGGCGAAGGATCCGGAGGCCTGGCTGTGGACGCGGGTGGCGGGTGACGTCCTTGATGGGCTGCTGCTGTCTGCGGGCATGAAAGCCGGCAATCCCGGCCGGCAGCGCGCCATGTTGGCGACGCTGGCGGTCGCGCCGGTCGTGGTGCTTGACGCGGTGTACGCGCGCCGGTCGCTCGGCCGCGAGGCGGCGGAGTAAACGCCAGCGCCGGCGAGTGGGGCCAACCCGCCCGGCGCGTTTGCCAGCCGCGCTTGGCCGCGTGGCCAGCCAGGGGCCCACCTGGCAGGTCCAGCCCTTAGGGCTTGTTCGACATCAATCGGATCGATTGCGGCGTCGAACAAGCCCTAAGCTTTTGTTTTGAGCGGCAGCTTTGTCGGCGTGCCGACGCACTAATTTGCCGACGCTGCCTTAGGTGAAGCATCATGGCTGACGGAGACGCCTAACTGAGCGAACGGCAGGTGATCACCTGCCGTGTCCGCCGCCACCACCGTGCAAACCGCCGCCGCCACCGTGAAATCCTCCGGCGCCGCGGAAGCCGCCACCACCGCGAACTCGTCCCGCGCCGCGAAAGCCGCCACCGGCGATGGAGGGGATCGAGCGGACCCCGACGGCGCCGCGCCAGGCGTGATCCCCATGGAAGCCGCCATAACGGTGACCGCCGTAACCGTAGGGTCCTATGAAGTAGCCGTCGCCGAACCCGCCGAAAGCTCCAAAGTCGCCGTAATAATCAGCCCCGATCGGGGATGGACCGTAGGCCGGCGCCGGGACTCCCACGGGCTCGACAGCGCAGCCTGCAAGGAGGAATGCCGCGAGACCAAACATCCCGACGAGCGAAGTCGCCTTGCGCTGCAAGCGGCTCACTTCACGGCTCCGCGCGGCGCGTTTTCAGGCCAATCCATCAACCCGACTGCCGCCCCCTGGGGATCAAGCACGATGGCGATCTTGCCACCGTGTCGGTCCACCCTCGGCGACAGGACGATCTTGCCGCCAAGCGACGACGCCTGCGCAGCCGCCTGGGCAACATCCGGCACCCGCACAAAGCTGAGCCAGTACGGCTTCGCGTTTGGCAGACTTGGCGGCAACGGGTTGACGCTTGCTCGCGCATAATCGTCGGAGGCCAGGATAAAGTGCAGCGTATCCTGCGGTCCGTCCAGGTTGAACACGGTCAGGCCAAACAGGTTTTGATAGAAAGCCGCGTCTGTGTCGGGATCGCTGGTGATGAGGGAACTCCAGATCCAATCGCCCTGCTGGGCCAAGACGTCGGCCGGATCGCCGCTGCTGGATGCGAGGACGCCGAACACGGCGCCCTGCGGGTCCGCCAAGACGGCTTCGGAGCCGAGATTGGGCACCAGCTTCGGCTCGAACAGCACCTTGGCCCCAGCCTGCGCGGCACTGGCGCGCGCGTTGGCAGTGTCCGAGACGGAAAAGAACGAGAGCCAGAGTGCCGGACGGCGCTGGCCAGGCGGCAGCTCGCGGTCGATCAGTGCGGCAACCGGATGGCCGCCGGCCATCGCCTCGGCGAACTGGGTGGCGCCCATGTGCGAGTCCTGGAACGTCCAGCCGAACAAGGCGCCGTAGAACTGCTTGGCCGACGCGAGGTCGGGTGTCACCAGTTCGGCGAAGATCATCTTGCCCGGGTGGCGTTCCTGCGTGGCGGGATTGAGGATCGCCGGCATGGTTTCGGCCGCCGGTGGGGGCGATTGCGCCGATGCCCGACACGCTGTCAGCAGTAGCGCCGTGACGGCGAGCCCGGCCTTGGTCAGTGTCGGACCCGGTCGTACGGCATTACGTCGCGAATGGTACTGCAGCATTACAATCGGCCTTCCTTCACGCTCAGACCGGGACCGGCTGGCGTGCTGCGGATCCGGCCGGCTCCCGCAAATGCACCTCTAGCTGCTTGGGGTGCTTGGCCGCAAGGATGCCGCGCGCCCGCTCGACCTCCGATTGGCTGCCATGCGCCATCACCAGGAAGTCATCCGCCTTGATGGCGGTTTCGTATGTCATGACGCTGTCCTTCGGGATGCCGATAGTATCCCTTGCCGACCAGGCTGAGGTGCTTCGTCGCGAACCCATCGGATGCCAGTTGCTTGATTGCCGCATCGGCGTCTACGTGGTTGCCGAATACGGCGACCACCGCGTCATCTGTCTGCATGTCGGACTCCTTCACGTGCAAGGCCGGCACCACAGTTCAGGAACTGCATGTGCGCCCAAGCCCAGGAAGTCAACTGATCCCAACCCGCTTAAACAAGCATCCGCTTGCGGCACCCAATTCGACCCACAGATCCAATCACCAATGCAGGCCACGAGAACCCCTTGCGAGTCTTCCCTTCGGTGCTTCGTATAAGGTATTCTTAAGTCTTTCGCGATACAAGTTTGCGAGATGATCGGTTGGGAGCGGTGCGGCAGTGCCGGCTGGAAAGCACATATGAGAATTCCAACGCGTATCTACTCGGGCTTTGCCGCCACCATTGGAATCGCCCTTGGATTAGCAGGTTTCAGCCTGTTTGAGCTTTCAGGTATCAGCGCGCAAACTGACGCTATGGACAAGCTTGCCGCCAACAAGTCTCTGGTCCTTGAGACCGCCGCAAACGTAGAGGCGGTTCGGGGAAATGACGAGCGCTACCGTTTTTCCCAAGATGAAGCAGCCCAGGCGGAGGTGAAGGATCACACGAGGCGCGCGCGCGAGTTGCTGACTGAGGCTGCGAGCAACAGCCTTTCGGAAGAAAGTCGCCGTATTTACAAGGATGTGAAAGCGGCGCTTCAGGTGCATGACGAAACGTTTGATGGGTTTGTGCAGCTCCAGTCCATTGTAGCGACCGAACGGGGCAAGCTGTTCAGGGGCGACGATGAAGTCACGGCGGCAACAAGCCGGTTGTTTGAAAGCACGGACGGGCTGAGCGGAGGGCAAGTGGCCAAGGTTTCGCGGCTTCGGGCTGCGATTTCATTGTCCCGGATCGCTAGTTGGCGCTTCCTCGCCACGGGGGACCGCAAGGGACCGGCAACGTTCAAAGCCAATGTGGAGAAGGCGAGCGCAGCCCTGGCTGATGCCGAGCACGATGCAACGCCTGCTATGGCTGCATTATTAAAGCCGATCGATGTGGCCTTGACGGCTTATGCTTCGGCATTCGAGGCGATATCTGACGCCAAGATAAAGAGCATGGATCTTTATGAAACGCAGATGAGGCCGCAGAGCTTTGAGGCGCAGGCAAAGCTTCAACCCGCGCTCGTGTCGCTGAACGCGGCATATGCCGCCAGCAGCGCCGAGACCCAAAGGATCGCCTCCACCACCTCCCGGCTGCAACTGTTGCTGGCCAGCGCGGGCTTGGCGCTTGGCGCAATACTCGCGTTTGCTATCGGACGGGGGATAACGCGCCCCATCAAGCTGATGACGGTTGCCATGGGGCGCCTGGCTCGGCAGGACCTGGAGGCAGAAATCCCAGGCGTTGGCCGCCGCGACGAGATTGGGGTGATGGCGGTTGCGGTACAGGTGTTCAAGGACAATGCCTTGCAAGCGTGCGTGTTAGCATGCGAGCAGGCGGAGGCGGCGAACCGGCGTGCGGCGGAGGACGAGCGGGTGCGGCTTGACGCCGAACAGACCGCGGCGTCCGCGGCGGCGGCGTTAGTGGTCGGTTCGATCGGCATGGGCCTGCATCGCCTGGCGGGCGGCGATTTGATGTTCCGCCTGAATGACGCTCTGCCTGAGGCCTACGAACAACTTCGTAGCGACCTCAACACTGCCGCGAGCGCGTTGCACGACTTGGTGCGCAACATCGTCACCAACACGTCTGGCATTCGCTCCGGAACCGATGAGATCACCCAGGCGTCGGACGACCTCAGCCGGCGCACCGAGCACCAGGCAGCAAGCCTGGAGCAGACCGCCGCAGCGCTCGACCAGATTACCGCGACCGTGCGCAAGACGGCCGAGGGAGCCAAGCAAGCCAGCGACATCGTGGCGCGAACCCGGACTGACGCGGTGCAGTCCGGTGAGGTGGTGCGTCAGGCGGTGGCGGCGATGGGAAGTATCGAACGGTCGTCAGAGCAGGTTGGCCAGATCATCGGGGTGATCGACGAGATTGCGTTTCAGACGAACCTGTTGGCACTCAATGCCGGAGTTGAGGCGGCGCGTGCCGGCGATGCCGGCCGTGGCTTTGCCGTGGTGGCATCCGAAGTGCGCGCCCTGGCTCAGCGCTCGGCGCAGGCGGCCAAGGAGATCAAAGCCCTGATCTCCGCCTCGGCCCAGCAGATTGGCGTCGGCGTCAAGCTCGTCGGAGAAACTGGCCAGGCATTGGTTCGGATCGTCTCCCAAGTCGGCGAAGTCACAACGGCTGTATGCGAGATCGCGGCTTCGGCGCGGGAACAGGCGGCTGGGCTGGCCCAGGTTAACACCGCTATCAACCAAATGGACCAGGTCACGCAACAAAACGCGGCCATGGTTGAACAAAGCACGGCAGCAAGTCACTCACTGGCCCAAGAGGCGGCGGAACTGGTAAGTCTCACTGAGCGCTTCCAGATTGGCGCGGCACCAAGCGGCGCGACGGGAGCTACAAGCGTCCAGCCGATGAATCGATCGGCCAAGCCCGCGAAATGTGCGCCCAAGGTTGCCGCGCTCAAGGCCGTCAGCAAGGGGGGAGGCGCCGCGCTTCGGAAGCCCATCTTAGCTCCGGAGTTAGCCGGAGAAAGTTGGACGGAGTTCTAGGTGTCTGTCCCACAACGAAGTGTTGCGAGTCTGGGCAAGAACTCTACTGCGGCGGTCATCCGACGCGTGTTTTCTGCGCTCCGATGCTCACGCCCCCCGTGGTCGATCCGCCTCGGTGCTAAAAACCCAGGCCGGGCGGCGCCAAGGGGCGCTCTGGACTTGCAGCAGCGAAGTCTTGCCCAGCCTCTGCGTTTTTCCGCCCTACTCCAAGGATCTGCCCGCAAGCAATCGATTGACAGAACGGCGTTGTTCGAGGGCAGACACTAAAGCTGGTGGAGCCCGGCTCCGCTAATATAACCCCCCCGAGCGGCGCGAGGGTCGGAACTCCGCAGGTCCGTCATCCCGAGGATCGGCCGCCAGTGCCGCCGCGAGTATCCCGAGCCCGTGCGGCCGTTGGTTGCGAGCCGGGTCGATGCCGGCTAGCCTCCGCGCTGGTCCGGGCCGGGCGGATGCAGGCGAATCGGACACTACTCAGGCGACCGACTGCAGCCCCGGCGAGTCATCCGATCCTGATCGCCGGCTGATGCGAAGGCTACACGGACCTCACAGCACCGAAGCGTCCTTTCGGGGAGAATCACGATGTCCAATGTCCGAAAAGAATATGACTCGATGGGCGAGATCGACGTGGCCGCAGACAGGCTTTGGGGCGCCGAAACACAGCGTTCGCTGCAGTATTTCAGCATCGGCAAGGACCTGATCCCGCGG
The DNA here is from genome assembly GCA_965199095.1 of Acetobacteraceae bacterium. Classification (GTDB taxonomy): domain Bacteria; phylum Pseudomonadota; class Alphaproteobacteria; order Acetobacterales; family Acetobacteraceae; genus LMUY01. The sequence continues at coordinate 251,810 of CBDAQM010000008.1, read as the reverse complement.
GAGATGATCCAGGCCTTCGCGATCCTGAAGCAGGCGGCGGCCAACGCGAACCATCAGGCCGGGCGGCTGAGCGATACGAAGCATGCGTTGATCGTGGCCGTGACCGCAGAGATCCTGGCCGGGCAGCATGCCGACATGTTCCCGCTGCATGTCTGGATGACCGGCAGCGGCACCCAGTTCAACATGAACGTCAACGAAGTCATCTCCAACCGCGCCTGTCAGCTTGCCGGGACGCCACTCGCCAGCAAGACGCCGGTGCATCCCAATGACGACGTCAACATGTCGCAGTCGTCCAACGACACGTTTCCCACGGCGATGTGCATCGCGGCCGCCTTGGGCGTCACGGGGCGGCTTGGCCCCTCGGTGCAGGCGTTGCACGATGCCGTGGACAAGAAGGCGACGGAGTGGGCGGACATCGTGAAGATCGGGCGGACGCATATGCAGGACGCGGTGCCGATCACCCTTGGGCAGGAATGGTCGGGATATGCCGCGATGCTGTCCGACAATCAGGAGCGGCTCGCCGACGCATTGCACGGCGTCTATCAGTTGGCGCTCGGCGGCACCGCGGTGGGCATCGGGCTGGATGCGGCGCCCGGCTTCGCCGAGGCAGCGACGGCCGAGATCGCGCGGCTGACGCGGCTGCCATTCGTCAGCGCGGCCAACAAGTTCGCCGTGCAGGGGGCGCATGATGCCATGGTCCATCTGTCCGGCACGTTCCGGACGCTGGCGACCTCACTGTACAAGATCGCCAACGACATCCGCCTGATGTCCTGCGGGCCGCGCGCCGGATTTGGCGAACTGACCATACCCGCCAACGAGCCCGGTTCGTCGATCATGCCGGGCAAGGTCAACCCGACGCAGGCGGAGGCGCTGACGATGATCGCGGTCCAGGTGATGGGCAACGATGTGGCCGTCGGGTTCGGTGGGGCAAGCGGCTATCTGGAGATGAACGTCTACAAGACGGTGATCATCCACAACGTCATGCACTCGCTTTGCATCCTGACCGACGGCTGCACCAATTTCCGCAAGTTCCTCGTCGAAGGCACCAAGCCGAACCTCAGGACAATTCAGCGACATGTCGAAAACTCGGTGATGTTGGTCACTGCGTTGACGCCCGTCATTGGCTACGACAAGGCAGCAGAGGTCGCGAACTACGCGATGGACCATGACCTCACGCTCAAGGCGGCGGCCATGACACTCGACGTCGTGAGTGAGGCGGAGTTCGACCGCATCGTCGATCCGTTGAAGATGGTCCACCCCTACGTGGCCGAGAGAGCCTGATGGCCTGATCGTGAGCGCGTTCGCCAGCGGGGAGTCTACGGTCTTGCGCCGCAAGCCACGCATGAAGCTCATCGCCTACCTCAAGACCGGGCCCACGGCCAGCCATGCCGGCGGATGGCGCCATCCGGCGTCCGCGCTGCATGACATATTCGACCCGCGGCGCTACGAGCAACTCGCGCAGACGCTGGAGGCTGCCCGGTTCGACGCCTGCTTCTTCGCCGACACGTTCGGCATCCCGGACGTGTATGGCGGCCACTTCCGCACCTATATCGAGCGCGGCGGCCAGATCAGCTATCTCGACCCGATGCTGGTGCTGCCGTTGATGGCCCGCGTCACCACCCATCTCGGCCTGGGCGCCACGCTGTCCACCACCTTCCATCCGCCCTATCTGCTCGCCCGGATGCTGGCCTCGCTCGATCTGCTGAGCGGCGGGCGGGCGGCCTGGAACGTTGTCACCTCGGCCACCGACATGGAGGCGCGCAATTTCGGCCTGGATAGCCTGCCGCCCAAGGAGGCACGCTACGACCAGGCGGACGAGGTGCTGGAGGCGTGCGACGCGCTGTGGCAATGCTGGAACGAAGGCGCCCTGGTGCTGGACCGTGACAGCGGGGTGTTCGCCGACGCCGGCAAAATCCGGTACGCCGACTTCAAGGGCAAATGGGTCAGCACGCGCGGCCCGCTGGCGATGCCGCGCAGCCCGCAGGTGCGGCCGGTGCTGCTGCAAGCCGGGGCGTCACCGCGGGGTCGCGCCTTCGCCGCGCGCTGGGCGGAAGTGATCTTCGCCGCCAGCCACACCAAGGCGGACAGCATCGCCTTCCGCACCGACATCAGGCAGCGCATGCAGGCGATCGGTCGCCCGCAGGAGCAATGCGACGTGTTGAACTCCATGGCCGTGGTGGTCGGCGAGACGGAGGCGATCGCGCAAGAGAAGCTTGCCCAACTCGATGCGCTGGCCGACAGCGACCTGGTGCTGGCGCACAACTCCACGATGGTCGGCGCGGACCTGGGCAAACATCTGACGCCGGGCGCGGTGGCCGAGGCGCAGGGTGGGGCCGGCATCAGCGGCATCGATGAGCGCATGCAGCAGGTTGCCCGCGCCGAAGGCATTACCTACGCCGACGCCGCCCGCAAGCCGCGCAGCGTCATGGTCGGCACGGCGCAATCCATCGCCGACCAGATGCAGGATGTGTTCGAGGCCCGCGGCTGCGACGGGTTCATCGTGTGGCCGACGGTTTCCCCCGGCATGTTCGAGGAGTTCGGCCGGCTGGTGGTGCCGGAGCTGCAAAAGCGCGGGCTGGTGCAAACGGAGTATGCGCCCGGTGTCCTGCGTGAGAAGCTAAAGGCTTAAAGTCGGGCTTTGCCTGCGGGAAGATCGTTTTCGCCCCACTCGAATCCATCATACTTTTGGTGAACAAGACTTTGTTCTGGGACGGACACTTGGGCTGTGGACGGCCTGGCCGCAGCGGGGCGGAGCGGTGCTGGACCGGGTGAGGCGCTAGTGACGCTGGTCCGGCGATCGGCTAGCCTCCTCGCGTCCTAGAGCGGCGTCGGGAAGGCAATGGTCGAAGGCTTGGGTCAGTCGTTCGCAGCATTGGTCCAGGTCACCAATGTTACAAAAACCTTCGGTGCGAAAGTGGCCGTGCGCGACATCTCCTTCGCGATCCCGGCTGGCCAAATCTGCGGCCTGCTCGGCCCGAACGGCGCCGGCAAGACGACCTTGTTCAGGCTCATGATGGGCATCCTCAAGGCGACCTCGGGCAAATTGCAGATCGACACCCTGGACGCCTTCGAGGAGCGGGTCGACGTGATGCGGCGGATCGGCTTCCTGCCGGACGAGCCCAATTTCTATGCCTATCTCTCCGGCCGCGAACTGCTGCAGCTCAGCGCGGCGATGCACGGGCTGAACGTGGCCGAGGCGATGGACCGGATGGCGCCCGCGATCGCCCAACTGCGCATGGCCAATGACCTGGACGCCTTTGCCGAAGATTACTCGCGCGGGATGAAGAAGAAGCTGGGCTTTCTGCTGGCCTTGTTGCACCGGCCGAAGCTGCTGGTGCTGGACGAGCCGACCAACGGCCTGGACGTCGAGTCGGTCCACCTGTTCTACGACCTGATCACCGAACAGGCGCAGCAGGGGACGACGGTCTTGTTCTCGACCCACTTGATGGATCATGTGGCCCGGTTGTGTTCGCACGTGGTGATCATCAACGAGGGCGAGCTGGTTGCGATGAGCACGCTGGAGGCGCTCCGGGCGGAATATGGCGACGCCAGCTTGGAGGATATCTTCCTGCGGCTGACCGCGCGTCCAGCCCAGGCATGAACGCGCCGGGATCCTGGCGGGTCGTCCGCCTGCTGCTGCAAACAGCCCGGCGCCGCGCCTCCGGCCGCCGGCTTCGCGCCCGGCAATTGTTCCTGAAGCAAAGCGGGGGGCGCGGCGCCAAATGGGCCGGGTTCGCGGCGGTGCTGGCTACCGGCTGGATGCTGCTCGTCAACGTCGCGGCGGCCTCGCTGGTCCTGCGGGCGGTCGATGCCGGGCAGCGCGTGGCGGCGGAGCAGCGCGGCCAGCTTGTCGTCAGCGGCTACTTCGTCGGTGAGGTCCATTACCAGGTGAGGCAGGCGAGGGACCAGCCGGCGCCTTGGGAGAAGCTCGACGCCGCGTTGCAGCCGACATACAGCCGGGAGGGCGAGCGTCTGGCCGAACGCTACGGTGGCAGCGCGGCCTCCATCGCGGACCGGCTGCGGGGCGCGATACGGGAGCACAGGCTGAACGCCTTCGTGACCGACGACGACGTGGTGCAGGGACTGGCCAGTCCCACCGTTCTGACCGGGTTCCCGGCGATGTTCGGCGGCTTGGCGCTGTTGCTCTGGATGCTGATGCTGGTGATGCTGGGCGAGGGAGCCGAGCTCGACGTGCAGCGCCGCCGCTATCCGATGTGGGAGTGGCTGCTGAGCCATCCGATCCGCACCTGGCCGATGTTCCTGGCAGAGATGCTGGCGCCGATCGCGGCCAACCCGCTCTATTGGTCGGCGCCCCTGCTCCCGGCCGTGCTGTACGGCGCCGTCTATGGCGCCGGCCGGGGCATCCTGGCGGCAGCTTTGGTCGGGGTCCCGCTCACCCTGGCGCTGGCTTGCCTGGCCAAGGCGTTCGAGATCGGCGTGCTGCTGCGGGCGGGCGCGCGAAGCCGCGGCGCGTTGACGGGGTTGATTGGCTGGCTCGGCTACATGGCGTTCACGCTGCTGCTCATGGGTTGGGTCACGACCGAGCAAGCGGGCACGTTGCTGGCCCCCTTGCTGCGGCCGCTCGCAGTTCTGCCCTGGCCTTGGCTCGGGCTGTTGCTGGGGCAGCGTGACGATGGCGCCTTCGCCTTCACCACCGGCGTGCTGAGCTGCGCCGCGCTGTCCGCCACCCTGATCGCGGGCTCCGTCGCGTTCAGCGTATGGAGCGCCCGGCAGGGTCTGGCCGCCCCTGCTGGCGCCCCGCCGACCGCATCGCGGGGGGGCCGCGCGCGTTCCCGCTTCGGCCGCTACCCGCTCTTCCGCAAGGAGATGCTTTGGTTTGTCCGCGACCGCGGCGCCTTGGTGCAGGCCATCCTGGTGCCGCTGTCGGTGGCGGGGCTCCAGCTCTTCAACATGCGCGGCTTGTTGTCGGAGGCGGCGGGCTCGTGGAACTACCTGGGCGGCGGCGCGGTCCTGTTCGGGACGTATTTCATCGCGGTGCTCGGCCCTCGATCCCTGTCCTCCGAGGGGTCCGCCCTGTGGATCGCGCTCACCTGGCCGAGGGGGCTGGAGAGCCTGCTCAAGGCGAAGGCGTGGCTCTGGACGGTGCTGTCGTCGTCGCTCGTGGCGCTCGTTCTCGCCTATGCGGCGTGGCGATACCCGGCGGCGATCTGGCAAATCGCCCTGCTCGGCGCAGGCTGGGTGCTGTTCGCGCGCAGCATGGCGGAGAAGGCCGTCACCCTCGCCTCGATCACCTCCTCGTCCGGGGAGGTGGAGCGGGCGTCGTCTGGCCGGCGCTGGGCGGTGCAGCTCGGCACGCTGACCTTCGGGACCGGCGTGGTGACGCTGCAATGGACGGTGGCGGTCGCGGGAATCGTCTACTCGATAATGACGGCGGCGGCCATGTGGCAGAACTTCCGCGCCCGGTTGCCCTACCTGCACGATCCGTGGTCGGCGGTGCTTCCAACGCCGCCGACGCTGATGCACGCCATGATCGCGATCAGCCTCTTGGTGGAGGGCGGCGCCGTCGTCGCCGGGGTGGCCCTGGTGTTCGCCGGACCGGGGACGGCGGCGTTCGCCCAAGCGGTTGCGTATGGCGCTTCGGCCGCCGCCGTCACGGTCGGGATGTGGCGCTTCCTGGCTAGCCGCGGCGTCGACATGGCGGCGCTGTTGCGGTGGCCGTCGCCGCAGGGCCGTTTGGCCGGGGCGGGGGCCATGCCGCTGCTGGCCGGCCTGCTCGCCGCGGCGGTTGCAGGGCTGGCGCTCGGGCTTGCGGCAGACGGCTACCTGGCGCTGCTGCATCAGCTGGGCCCGCTGGCGCGCGAGTTGGATCAGGCCGACGCGCAGATGGCGTCCGTGCCGCATCTGCGGCAGGCGTATTTCGTGATGGCCGTGCTGATCGCGCCGCCGGCGGAAGAGTTCTTGTTTCGCGGCCTGCTGTTTCGCGCACTTGAACGGGAGTGGGGAGGCTGGCGGGCCATCCTGGGCAGTGCGGCATTCTTCGCGGTGTATCATCCCGCCTTGTCCTGGCTGCCGGTGGCGGCGCTGGGCGCCTTGAACGCCGTCATCTTCAAGCGCACCGGACGACTGGCCCCCGCGGTGCTGCTGCATGCCGTGTACAACGCCGTGGTCCTGTCATGAAGCAGCGGCAGCCTGCTGGGGCCGGCGTGGCCGGTTGCCGAATCCAGCCTATCAACCTCGTAGGGTGGGGTGCGCTTTGGCACCCCATCAAAGGCACGAGGGTGCGTTGCCAAAACGCAACGCACCCTACAGCATCGAGAGCGGTTGCGCGGAATCGCTGTACTAAGATCACCCGCACGCAGCTTAGGAGACACCATGCAGCTCACCCGACGTACCCTGCTCGGCACCGCCGCTGCCAGCCTCGCCGCGCCGGGGCTGGTCCGCGCGCAGGGCCAGACGACCCTGCGGTTCATCCCCGTCATCGACCTGGCCTTCATCGACCCGATCTACGCCGGCGCCCAGGTGTCGCGAAACCATGGCTTCATGGTCTACGACACGTTGTACGGCATCAACGCGGCGCTGGACGTCTCCCCCCAGATGGTGGAGGGCCATGTCGTCAGCGATGATGGACGGCAGTGGAACCTGCAGTTGCGCGACGGCCTGGTCTGGCATGACGGCGAACGCGTGCTGGCGCGGGACTGCACCGCCAGCATCCGGCGCTGGGCGGCGCGCGACGCGTTCGGCGCTGCACTGATGCGCGCCACGGATGAGCTGTCGGCGCCGGACGACCACACGATCCGCTTCCGGTTGAAGCGCCCGTTCCCGCTGCTGCCCGTGGCGCTCGGCAAGGCGGCGATCCTGGCCGCCTTCATGATGCCGGAGCGCCTGGCCACGCAAGATGCGTTCAAGCCGTTGACGGAGGCGGTCGGCAGCGGGCCGTTCCGCTTCGTCGCGGACGAGCGGGTGCCCGGCGCGCGGAACGTCTACCAGCGCTTCGACCGCTACCAGCCGCGCAGCGGCGGCACGGTGGATTGGACTGCCGGGCCCAAGGTCGTGTACTACGACCGCGTCGTCTGGACCACGATGCCCGATGCGGCGACCGGGGTCGCAGCGTTGCAGTCCGGGGAGCAGGACTGGCAGGAAACCGTCCCGCACGACCTGGTCCCATTGCTGCGCCGGCAGTCCGGCCTGACCGTGCGCGTGCTGGATCCGCGCGGCTATACCTGCCTCATGCGCCTCAACCATCTGCAGCCGCCGTTCGACAATCCTGCGATCTGCCGGGCCGTGCTGGGCGCGGTGGACCAGTCCGCCTTCATGACCGCCGTCGCCGGTGACGACCCGGCCTTCACCGTGGTGCCGGCGGGCGTGTTCACGCCGGGCACGCCCATGGCCGTGCCGCCGCCTGCCAATTTGTTCGGCGCGCCGCGCGACATGGCGGCCGTCCGCCAGGCCCTGAAGGTGGCGGGATACGGCGGCGAGAAGGTCGTCGTGCTGGTGCCAGCCAACTCCACCGCGCAGAAGCCGCTCGGGGATGTGGCGGTGGACATGTTCCAGCAGGCTGGCATGAACGTCGAATACGCCGGGATGGATTTCGGCTCCGTCCTCCAGCGGCAGCAGAAGAAGGATCCGGTCAGCGCAGGCGGCTGGAGCGCCGGGGCCGGCAACTGGCAAGGCATCGACTGCCTCAACCCCGCGGGGCACCCCCTGCTGCCCGGCAATGGCAGCGTGGCCGGCTGGTACCGCAGCGAGCGGATGGACGCGCTGCGCGACAACTGGCTGCAAGCGCCCACATTGGCGGAGCAACAGCGCATATGCGGCGACATCCAGGCGCTTGCCTGGGAGGAGGTGCCGTTCCTGCCGCTGGGCGAGTACAAACAGCCGACCTCCTATCGCAACGCGATCACCGGCGTGTTGGACGGGACCGCGGTGTTCTGGAACGTCCGGCCAGCATGAGCATCGCGATCTTCGGCAGCCACGTGCTGACCTATGAAGCGGGCCGCCAGATGGTGCTGCCGGACCATTGGGTCCTGCTGGAGGGCGACCGCGTGGCGGCGGTGACCCGCTCCCGCCCCCGGGCCGACCAGGTCTTCGACAAGCCCGGCCGCTTCGTGCTGCCCGGGCTGCTGAACCTGCACAACCACTGCTTCAGCGAGGCGGTCGCCCGGACGCACACGGAGGACGGCAACGGCCGCAAGAACAACCAGAGCATCGTCTACACCGTGCTGCTGCCGTTGACGAAACGCGGCCTTGAGATACTGGCGCCCGTCGAGCGGATGGCTGTCGCGCGCATGGGCATCCTGCAGCTTCTGAAAGGCGGTGCGACCACCGTCATGGAGCCGTTCCGCAACGGCATTCCGGAGATGTTCGACGCCGCGGCGGAGATGGGCATCCGCTTCTACGGCGCGCCCTACCTGTTCTCCACCGCTGATGCCCAGGCTGGCCCCGGCGGCATCGTCCGCTACGCCGGCGATGACGGGCAGGCGGATTTGGACCGGTGGGATGGGCTGTATCGCCAGTGGCATGGCCAGGCCAACGGGCGCATCACCCTGGCCATGAGCCCGCACGCGACCGACACCTGCGGCCCCGACCTGCTGCGCGCCTGCGCCGCCCGGGCGCGCGAACTCGGCGTGCCCCTCACCACCCACCTGGCGCAAAGTCCGGGCGAGGTGGCGACCATCGCCGCACGCTATGGCGGCCGCACGCCGGCGGAATACCTGGATTGGCTCGGCCTGTTGGCGCCCGACCTGCTGGCAGCCCACTGCATCTGCTGCACGGACGCCGACCTCGCGATGATGGCGGCGCGGGGCAGCACCGTGTTGAACTGCCCGCGCGTCTTCGCCCGCACCGGCACCGTCGCAGCCTTCGGGCATTTTCGCCGCCACGGCGTGCGGACGCTGGTCGGGACGGACGGCTACAATATGGACCTGCTGGGCGAGTTGAACGCGGCAGCCATCATCTCCAAGATCACGGCCCGGCAGGCCGAAATAGCGTCCGCACCGGAGTTGATCGAGGCCGTCACCGCCAGCGCGGCCGCCGCGATCGGCCGGCCCGATCTGGGCGCCATCGCCCCGGGCAGCCGCGCCGACCTGACGGTGGTGGACCTGTCCCATCCAATGCTCCAACCGGTCGCCGACCCGCGCCGCGCGCTGATCGCCCTCGCGAACCGCGCCGATATCGACCAGGTGGTGGTCGACGGCCGGGTGCTGGTCGCCGATGGCCGCTACACGGGTGGTGATGAGGGCGCCATCACGGCGGCCGGCGCCGCCGCGATCCGCCGCATCTGGGATCTGCCGGAGGCCCGCGCCGCCTTCAAGGGTTAGGGCGCGATCGTTTCAGGTTGACTTGCAAGTCGCTCCCCAGAGGGTGACGGAGAAGCGCCGTCAGTCTGACTGAACGGTCCGAACCAGCTCCATTTGCCCGATCGAGCCGACCGACAAGGTCCAACCCGGCGGCAGCCAGGTGGTGGAGGACATCTCCTCGATGACGGCTGGCCCGGCAATGCGCGTGTCGGGCAAGAGATCGGCGCGGGACCACACATCGCACGGCACTGCAAAACCCGGCAGCATCCGCGTCCCCGACCGCTGGCCAAGCCCGCCGCCGCCCGCAGTCCAAGCCGGCGTCTCGATCGGGATGCGGCCGACGACGCGCAGATTGACCATCTCGACGCCGCGGCCGCTGTCGCGTCGTCCGAACTGGCGCTCAAACGCGGCCTCAAACCGTTCCAGGATCTCTGGCAGGGAGGCGGCAGCGTGGCTGATGACGGTCAGCTCATGCGCCTGGCCACGATACCGCAGGTCGAATTGGCGTTCCTCCGTCAGCGCCGCAAGGTCGGCAAGCTCGGCGCCGAACTCGTCCCGGATCTCGGCCAGCATGGCGGCGAACGCCTCCTCCGCGGCGGCGAGGCTCTGGGCCGTCAGTGGTTCCAGCATCGTGCGGGACCGGTCCTTCGACAGCGCCGAGCAAAGCGCCCCGAAGGCGGAGAAAGCGCCAGGTGAGGGTGGCACGATCACGCGCGACGTGCCGATCTCCTCCGCGATCAACGCCGCGTGCAGCGGACCGGCGCCGCCATAGGACAACAACGCGAACTCCCGCGGGTCGAAGCCGCGGGCGACGGAGATCTCGTGCACCGCAGCCGCCATCTTGGCGACACCCAGCCGCAGGATGGCGGCCGCCGCGGTTTCGACATCCTGCCCCATGCTCGCGGCCAGGCCGGCCAAGGCGTCCCGCGCGGCGGCGGTGTCGATGCGGAGCGAGCGTCCCAGCTCCTGCGCCGGGCCCAGCCGGCCCAGCACCACGTTGGCGTCCGTGATTGTGGGCCGCGTGCCGCCCTTGCCGTACGCGGCCGGCCCTGGCGTCGCCCCCGCACTCTCCGGACCCACCTGCAGGCTGCCGCCGGCATCCAGCGCCGCGATCGAGCCACCCCCGGCGCCGACCGTGTGGATGTCGAGCTGCGGGAGGCGGATCACCAGCCCTTCCAGCAGCGTCTCCCGCTTCAGCGGGAACTCCCCGTCGGCGATCAGCGCCACGTCCGTCGAGGTGCCGCCCATGTCGTAGGTGATCAGGTTCGGCGCCCCGATGGAGCGGGCCAAATGCAGCGCCGCCGCGACGCCTGCCGCCGGGCCGGACAACACCGTGCGGACCGGCTGTGCCACCGCCGTCGCCGTCGACAGCAGGCCGCCATGCGACGCGACCGTGTAGAACGCGGCGCGCGGGTAGTGGCCCTGCACCGCCTGGGTCAGCCGCGTGATGTAGCTGGCCATCACGGGCATGACGTAGCCGTTGATCGCCGCCACCGAGAACCGCTCGAACTCCCGGATCTCGTTCAGGACGGTGGTGGACAAGGTCACGTGCTCGAAATGCCGCGCCAGGATGGCGCCGGCCTGCCGCTCGTGCGTGGCGTTGCGGTAGCCGTTGATGAAGCCGACCACCACGGACTCCACCCCCGCCGCCCTCAGCGTGAGCGCCGCTGATTCGAGGGCCGCTTCGTCCAACGGCAGGCTCGCCTGGCCGTCCGCCTCCATCCGTTCCGCCACCGTGACCCGGTCGCGCCGGCGGATCAGCGGGGCCGGGCGGCGGAAATACGGGTCGTACAGGCTGTTGGGCACCAGCCGCGTCGTGCGACCCAACTCCAGCACGTCGCGGAACCCGGCGGTCGTGACGAAGCCGGTGCGGGCGCCGCGCCGTTCCAGCAGGGCGTTGGTCGCCACGGTGGTGCCGTGCACGACCAGGTGCAGCGCCGACGCATCCAGCGCCGCACGGTCCAGCGCCGCCAACACCGCTGCATCCGGGGCGGCCCGGTTGGAGGGCACTTTCACCGCCCGCGTCGTGGCGCTGCGCGTGTCGTAGACGATCAGGTCGGTGAACGTGCCGCCGACATCAATGCCGACGAACAGGCTCATGGGCGGCCCCCACCCAGGCGGCGGATGTGGAACTGGCCGCCGAACGAGGCGATCAAGGCGCCGTCGGGCGCCGCGGAATCGATTGCCTCCACCCACAGGCGCCTGGCCGGGCCGGATGGCACTGACAGTTCGACCAGGTCGCCGGCCGCGGCGCCAAGCCGGGACGCAAGCGCCGGGGACAGGCGGCAGAGTCGCGCTGCCAGGCCGGGCTGGGCGTGGGCCTGGGCCGAAGCAGCGGCCTGGTACGCCGCCCGGCCCTCTGCCGTAACGTAGCCGTCTGCCAAATCGTCGGCCAAGGCGGCTGGGTCCCGCTCGGCCGGGTCGCCGAACCCGCCGCCACCCGAGGATTGCATCAGCACCACGTCGCCGCGGCGGAGCGGGAAATTGGCGACCTTGCCGGGGAAGCCGCTGGGCTGCAGCTCGGCCCCGCCCCGCCGGACGGCGAAGCGGTTGGGCGCGCCCGACGCGCCGCCGTTCACGCCCGCGGGCGGGATGATGTTGCGGTCCGACAGCACGGACAGGCGGGCGTCGTCGGCCAGCACCTCCACCTCGCGCACCAGGCCGCAGCCGCCGCGCTGCCGGCCGGGTCCGCCGCTGTCGGGCCGCACCTCCTGGCGCACGATGCGCAGCGGGAAGCTGCGCTCCACCATCTCGGTCGATTGCACGGACACGTTCTCGCCCTCGTTGAACGCGCGCACGGCGGTGTTGCCGTCGCCGGTGGCCCAGGCGCCGGTGCCGCCGGAGGGATATTCGTAGAAGATGAACCCGCGCCCGCCGATATAGGTGTGGTTGGAGGTGCCGCGCACGTCCCCGGTCATGCGCTCCGGGATTGCCTGGGCCAGCGCGCCCATCAGCGCCGCATCGCAGCCGAACCGCACCTCGTTCAGTCCGCCGCAGGGCGCCGGGCTGCGTGCGTTGACGATCGTGCCCGGCACGGTGGTGACGCGGACAGCGCGCAAGGTCCCCGAGGTGATGGGGCCGCTCGGGTCCAGGAACGACTTCACCACCGTCATCACGGAGGTGGGCGCGATGGCCGGTCCGGCGTTGAGCGGCGCGGCGACCTGGGTGGAGCTGCCGGTGAAATCGGCCTCGATGCTGTCCGCCCCGATCACCAGCCGGACATGCACTTCGAGCGGATGCGGTGTCGCCTCGTTGCCGTCGAGAAACCCGACATGGCGGTACTCTCCGGGCGCCAGCGCCGCGATGGCCGCGCGCATCCGCCGCTCGGACGCGTCCAGTATGTCCTCTGTGGCCGCCTGCACTGTGGGCAGTCCGTGCCGGGCCACCAGGTCGCGCAGCCGCCGCTCCGCCACCCGGCAGATGCCGAGCACGGCGTGGAAGTCCGCCGTCGCCTCGGCCGTCGCGCGCACATTGTCCAGGATCAGCCGCAGCAGCTCCGAGCGGCCGGATTTATCGAGCTTGAGGTAGTTCATCCGCAGGCCCTCCTGCAGGATGTCGGTCGCGGCGCCGTTCAGCGAGCCCGGCGTCATGCCGCCAACGTCCCCCCAGTGGGAGCGCACCACGACGTGGAAGATCGGCAGCCCGTCCATATGCACCGGCCAGATCGCGGCTACGTCATTCAGGTGGGTGCCGCCGGTATAGGGATCGTTGTGCAGCAGCAAGTCGTCCGGGCCGATGACGCCGTGCACGGCCATCGCGCCTGCCACCGCCCCGGCGACCGGGATGATATGGAACGGATGGTCCTCGCCGGACTCGGCGATCAGGCGGCCCTGCCCGTCGATCAGCACACAGGAGAAATCGTAGCCCTCGTAGATGATGGAGCTATAGGAGGATTGGACCATCGCACGCCGCATCTCGCGCACGATGGAGCTGAGCTGCTCGCGGATCACGGCGCTGGTCGCGGCGTCGGTCCGCCGGGCGGGGGTTAGGCTCATCCTTTGCCCGGCAGCAGTCGCCAGGTCGCGGTCGCGTGCGCGGCCAGCGCGCCGTCCGCCCGCGTTGCGTGGGATTGTAGGAAGGATAGCGAGCGGCCCTGCCGCAGGAAGCTCGCCCGGCAGCGCACGGCACCCGCCGTGACCGCGGCCATGTATTGCACCTTCATCTCCAACGTGGCGCCCGCGCCCGCCACGTGGTTCAGCAGGTGTCCCATCGAGATGTCCATCGCCGTCGCCAGCACGCCGCCATGCAGCGTGCCCTGCGGGTTGAACAGCGGCGGCACGGCCTCGAACGCGACGATGCAGGCCTCCGCCTCGTAGCTCACGCTCATGCCCAGCAAGCGCGCCAGGAAGAACGACCCGAACTCCTGCCGGTCGTCCCCGGCGGCGCGGTCCAGCATGGCCTGGCCCGCCGCGCGCATGGCGCTTGCGTCAGACCATGGCATCCGCCAGGTCCTTCATCGAGGGCACCAGGATGTCGGGCTGGTACGGCGTCTCGCCGAACGGGCGGCTGCGGCGGTCGATGAAGGCGGTGCGCATGCCGGCCGCCTTGGCGCCGATGCAGTCGAAGGCGTGGTTGGCGACGAACAGCACCTGCTCCATCGCCACCCCTGCGAGTTCGGCGGCCTTGGTGTAGGTGGCGACGTGTGGCTTGAAGCTGCCGGCCGCCGCCACCGAGATCACCTGGTCGAACGGCACCTGGTGGTAGCGCTTGGCGGTTTCCAGCATGTCGGGGTCGCCGTTGGACAGCACGACGAGCTTGTAGCGCGTCTGCAACCGCGCCAGGGCCGCGGGCACTTCCGGGAACGGGCGCAGCTTCTCGATCTCGGCAACCAGGGCGCGCACCTCCTCCGGCGTGTAGGAGATGCCGGCGCGGTCCATGACGAAGGACACCGCCCGGTGGCCGATTTCGCGATAGGGCGTGTGCTCGCGATGCAGCAGGGCATCGATCATGGAATTCTCGAAATGGGTGCGCCGCCACCAGGTCACGAAACTGTTGGGACTGCCGGTCCAGCCCTTGCCCTTGAGGAACGGGGTCGCAATGGCGGTGAGGCCGCCCTGCATGTCGACCACCGTGCCATACTGGTCGAACATGCAGACCTTGATGGACTTCTGGAGTTCGGCGGCGTCGGTCATCGGAACTCCGGGTGTCGGCGTGACTTCGTTGACCATCGACTTTGCACTTTGTATACAGACCAGGTCAAGACAGGGTGGGCCACCATGCCACAAGCCAAGATTTACGGCATCCGCGAGCACCTCGTCCCGATACGGGACGCGCTGTCGGACGCGGTGAACGAGTCGATCTCGGTCGGCCTGGCCTTCCCGCGCGAGCGGCGGCTGCAGCGCTTCTTCCCGATGGACCGGGCCGACTTCATCTACCCGGCGCATGAGCGGTCCGAGCGCTACACCATCATCGAGATCGAGACGTTCCAGGGCCGCTCGAAAGAGGTGCTGAAGCGGCTGGTGCGCGAGCTGTATGTCCGCGTGCCCGCCGCCACCGGCATCGAACCGCGCGACCTGGACGTGATCATTTCCGAGCAGCCGCGCCACGCCTGGGGCCTGATGGGCGAGCCCGGCGACGAGATCGAGCTGACGTACAAGGTCGCGATCTGATGCCACCGTCCTCGGGACGCACCGAGGACGGCCCCCTGCTCCGCGGCGACGGCCGCTACACCGGCGAGTCTGTCGCCGCCGGCACGCTGCACGCGCGCTTCGTGCGGTCGACCATGGCGCATGCCCGGATCCTGGCGATCGACATGGCGCGGGCCCGCGCGCTGCCCGGCGTGGTCGCGGTGTTCGCGGCCGCGGAACTGGACGACGTGCTGCCCGCCCAGCCCGTTGCGCTGGATGCGATCACCAACCGGGACGGCTCGGAGGCGGCCGTGCCGCCGCGGCCGGCGCTCGCCCGTGACCGCGTCCGCTTCGCCGGGGAGGCGATGGCCCTGGTGGTCGCGGACACGGCGGCTGCGGCGGCGGACGGCGCGGAGGCGGTGTTCATCGATTACGACCCGCTGCCCGCCGTCGCCACTCTCGACGCGGACGGCGAGGCGGCGATCCATCCCGGCGGCAATCTCGGCTTCGATTGGCAAGGCGGCGACCCGGCGGCGACCGCGCAGGCCCTTGCCGCCGCGCACCACGTCGCCACCCTGCGCGTCGCCGTCCCGCGCATCCTGGGCCTGCCGCTGGAACCGATCTCCACCGTGGCCAGCTACGACCCGGCGACGGCCCGTTGGACGCTGGTCACGCCCAGCCAGGGCGTCCACGCCATCCGGCGGGAACTGGCGACGGGCTATCTCGGCGTCGCGCCGGAGCGGCTGCGCGTCATCACCCCGGATGTCGGCGGCGCGTTCGGCATCCGCATCCACGCCCTGCCGGAGCAGGCGGCCCTGCTGGGCGCGGCGCGGCTGCTGGAACGGAGCGTCGCCTGGCAGGCCGACCGCTCCGAAAGCAACCTCTGCGAGCCGCACGCGCGCGACATCCTGGTGGATGCGGAACTGGCGCTCGACCAGGAAGGTCGCTTTCTCGGCCTGCGCGCGCGGGCGTCCTGCGCGCTGGGCGCCTACGTGCATCCTGGCGCGCGCGCCACGCCGACCGCCAGCCTGCTGTTCGGCCTGCAAGGCGCCTACCGCATGCCGGCGATCAGCCTGTCCGTGCAGGGCTGGTACACCAACACGACGCCGACCGGCCCATTCCGCGGCGCCGGGCAACCAGAGGGCACGTTTGTGTTGGAGCGGCTGATCGACACCGCCGCCCGCCAGCTCGGCCTGTCCCCCGCCGAGTTGCGGGACCGCAACGTGCTTCGCCCGGCCGATTTCCCGTACCGCAGCGCCACCGGGCACCAGGTCGACAGCGGCAACGCCGCCGCCCTGCTGCACCAGGCCGAGACGTGGCTGGCGGTGCAGCCGCGCGACACGCGAGGCGGCCGGCTGCGCTGCGGCGTCGGGCTGGCCCTATACATGAAGGTCAACGGCATGGGCCGGCAGGAGCGGGCGGAGGTCCTGGCCACCGCAGATTCAGAGACGGTGGTGGCGCGGATCGGCAGCCAGTCCAACGGCCAGGGGCACGCGACCACCTTCGGCGCCATCGTCGCCGCCCGGCTCGGCCTGCCGCCCGAGCGCGTCCGCGTGGTGCAGGGGGACACGGACCAGGTGGCGTTCGGCACCGGCACCGGCGCGTCCAGCGCGTTGGCCACCACCGGCGCCGGGGTGTCGCGCAGCGCCGCGGATCTGCTGCGCCGCGCCCGGACCGCCGCGGCTCGCCTGCTCGACGCCGAGGAGGATTCGCTGGCCTACGCCGCCGGCAGCTTCACGTTGCCTGGGACCAACCGGTTCGCGACGCTGCAGCACCTGGCGGCGGAGGCGGGCGGCGCCCTGGTCGGCCGCTCGGAGGTGCCGGTCAGCCTGACCTTCACGTTGGGCTGCCACGCCTGCGTCGTCGGCGTGGACGCGGAGACCGGGGTGGTGTGCGTGCAACGCTACGCCGGGTTCGACGATCTGGGGCCGTTGCTGCAGCCGGCCATCGCGCAGGGTCAGTTGCACGGCGGCATCGCCCAGGGCCTCGGCCAGGCGCTGCTGGAAATCGTGCGCTACGACGAGTCCGGCCAGCCGGTCACCGCCTCGCTGATGGATTATTGCCTGCCCCGCGCCTCCGACCTGCCGGGCCTGGAGTGCCGCACGGCGCAGACCCCGTCCCCGGCCACCGAGCTGGGCGTGCGCGGCGCCGGCGAGGCGGGGGCGATCGCGTCCATGGCCGCCATCGTGAACGCGGCGGAGGCGGCACTCGGCGGCGACTGCCAATTGGAGGCGCCGTTGACCCCGCTTGCGGTTTGGCAGGCGATCCATAGCTCGGGGGCAGCCCGGCCCGCACCTCTCGCCACCCTCACCAGGAGCCACGCCGATGCGTGATCCCCGTTACGACATCCTGTTCGAGCCGGTGCCGTTCGGCCCGTTGACGCTGCGCAACCGGTTCTACCAGGTGCCGCACTGCAACGGGATGGGCGCCGACCTGCCATACAGCCACGCGGCGATGCGCGGGGTGAAGGCGGAGGGCGGCTGGGCGGCGGTGTGCACGGAAATCCTGTCCATCCATCCCTCTTCCGACTCGACGCCCTATCCCCAGGTCAAGCTGTGGGATGCCGATGACGAACGCTCGCTGCGCCTGCTGACGGACGCGGTGCACGAGCACGGCGCCTATGCCGGGGCGGAGCTGGCGCATGGCGGCTGGGCCGTGGCCAACCGCTACACGCGCGAGCCGCTGCTCTCGCCGATCGACATCCCCTCGCGGCGCGACCCGATCCAGGCGCGGGCGATGGACAAGGCGGACATCGCGGAATACCGCCGTTGGCACCGCCGCGCGGCGCTGCGTGCCAAGGCGGTGGGCTTCGACATCATCTACGTCTACGCGGCCGACGACCTGGAGCTGCTGCAGTTCTTCCTGTCCCGCCGCCGCAACCACCGGGAGGACGAGTATGGCGGCGTGCTGGCCAACCGCACCCGGCTGCTGCGCGAGGTGATCGAGGATACCAAGGACGCGGTGGGCGACACCTGCGCCGTCGCCGTGCGCATCACCATCGACGAGATGAGCGGACCGGACGGCATCTGCGCCGGGTCGGAGGGGCGGGACATCATCGCCTCCCTGGCGGAGCTGCCGGACGCGTGGGACGTGAAGGTCAGCGGCTGGAGCAACGACAGCGAGACGTCCCGTTTCAAGCAGGAGGGCTATCAGGAGCCGTATGCCTGCTACATCAAGCAGGTCACCACCAAGCCGGTGATCGGCACCGGGCGGTTCACCTCGCCGGACACCATGGTGTCGCAAGTCAAGCGCGGCATCCTGGACGTGATCGGCTGCGCCCGGCCGTCGATCGCCGACCCGTTCCTGCCCAGGAAGGTCGAGGAAGGCCGGCTGGAGGACATCCGCGAATGCATCGGCTGCAACATCTGCGTGTCCACCTACAACCTCGGCGCGCCGATCAACTGCACGCAGAACCCGACCATCGGCGAGGAATACAAACGCGGCTGGCATCCGGAGCGCTACCGCCCGGCTGGCTCAACGGACGCCGTGCTGATCGTGGGCGCCGGGCCGGCCGGGCTGGAATGCGCCCAGGCGCTGGGCCGGCGCGGCTACCAGGTGCATCTGGCGGAGGCGGGGCGCGAGTTGGGTGGCCGGGTGTTGCGCGAATCCAGGCTGCACGGGTTGGGCGAATGGATCCGGGTGCGGGATTGGCGCGCCGGGCAGTTGGAGCGCATGCCCAACGTGTCCGTCTACCGCGAGAGCGCGATGACGGCGGACGACGTGCTGACGATGCAGGCGCCGACTGTGATCCTGGCGACCGGCGCGACCTGGCGGCGCGACGGGTTCGGGCGGCGCAACCACAAGCCGGTGCCGGCCGAGCCCGGCGCCGTCATGCTGTCGCCGGACGACGTGATGGACGGCGTGGCGATCTCCGGCCCGGTGCTCGTGTTCGACGATGACGACTTCTACATGGGCGGCGTGCTGGCCGAGACGCTGCGCAGGCGCGGGCTGGCGGTGACGCTGGCGACGCCGTCGTCCTTGGTCTCGGCCTGGACGGTGAACACGCTCGAGCAGGAGAAGATACAGCGCCAGGTGCTGGAGGCCGGGATCACGGTGATGGCCAACAGCAACCTCGTCGCGGTCCGTTCCGGCGCCGCCGAACTGGCCTGCGTGTTCACCGGCCGCCGGCAGGTGGTCGCGGCCGCGGCGGTGGTGCTGGTGACCGCGCGGCGGCCGCGGGCCGAACTGTACGATGCGCTGTCCGGCCAGGTGGGTCAGGGAACGCTGCGCACCCTGCTGCGGGTCGGCGACTGCTTCCAGCCCGGCACCATCGCCACCGCCGTGTTCGGCGGCCGCCGCGCGGCGGAGGGGCTGGACCAGCCGGCGGCCGACATCGTCGGCTTCCGCACCGAGCCGGTCGCGACGGAGCGCCCGCTCCGCCGCCACGCGCCCGATCTGCGTGCGGCCGAATGACCCGCCCGCCTTTGTCGTCTAAAGTCGTCACATCGAACAACCGGAGGAAGTCATGAACGTGTCCGTGTCCGCCCGAGCCATCGGCCGCAACGGCAATATGTCGACGGTGGAAAGCGACCAGTTCATCATGGCCTCCCACGCCCTGCCCGGCGGCGCCCTGGGCGGCAACGCGCTGGCGCAGGACGTCCGCTTCGTGGTCAGCCACGGCAAGGGGCCGCGCTTCTGGGACACCTCGGGCAACGAGTATATCGACTACGTGCTGGGGTCGGGCGCCATGTTCCTTGGCCACGCCCACCCGGCGGTGCAGCAGGCGGTGGCGGAGCAGGCCGGGCGCGGCACCCATTTCTTCGCCTATCTCAACCAGCCGGCGGTGACGCTGGCGGACCGCGTGACGCCCCTGCTGCGCTGCGCCGAGCGCATCCGCTTCACCACCTCGGGCTCGGAGTCCACCTTCCACGCCATCCGGCTGGCGCGCGGCTTCACCGGGCGGGACAAGATCCTGAAGTTCGAGGGCGCCTATCACGGCACCCATGATTACGCGCAACTCAGCACGGCGCCGAAGCGGTCCTCCAACTTCCCGACCGCGCAGCCCGACACCGCCGGCATCCCGGCCGTGGTGCAGGAGCTGATGCTGGTAGCGCCGTTCAACGACCTCGACGCGCTCAGCTCCATCCTGGACGCGCACGGGCACGAAATCGCCGCCGTGATCGTGGAGCCGATCCAGCGCATCATCTCCCCGTTGCCCGGCTTCCTGGCCGGCGTGCGCGCGCTGACGGCGAAGCACGGCGTGGTGATGATCCTGGACGAGGTGGTGACCGGCTTCCGCTACGGTTTGGGCGGGGCGCAGGCATATTTCGACATCGTTCCGGACATGGCCACCTACGGCAAGATCATCGGCGGCGGCCTGCCGGTGGGCGCCGTGGCGGGCCGGGCCGACATCATGGACCAGGCGGATCCGTCCAAGAAGGGCCAGCCGGGCTATGTCTACCAGAACGGCACGTTGCAGGGGCACCCGCTGGGCTGCGCCGCCGCGCTGGCGGTGCTGGACGTGCTGGGCGAGCCCGGCCTGTATGAGCGCGTGTTCGCCATGGCGGACAAGCTGCGCGCCGGCATGCAGGAGGTCGCGGACCGCAACGGCATGGGCCTGGTGGTATTCGGCGACGGCCCGATGTGGCATTTCCTGTTCGCCGACAAGCCGCCCGTGAACTACGGCGACATCCTGCGCAGCGACATGAAGCGGCAGGCCGCGCTGGAAACGGAGATGATCCGCCAGGGGCTGTTCGTGCTGCCGAACAACCGCCGCTTCATCTCCATCACCCACACAGACGACGACCTGGCCCAAACCTTCGACGCCTTCGACCGCGCCTGCCGGGCGTTCAAGGGCGCCTGACGGACGAAAGGCCCTCTCCCAGAGGGCTACCGTTGTCGGGTAAGTGCGAATCGACTTTCCAAGTTGTGCGCGAGTGATTGGCCTCACGAATCCCCTCATTTTTAGCTGTCCCTGACCTAGCCTCGATTCGCGGGAGTTTTGTAGAGATTCGGTTCGATTGAGGCCGGGAGCGTCGACGTGGGCAAAGCGGGTGAGCGGTTTTGTTTGGGTGAAGTGCGCTCGTTTTTGGGCAAACTGTATGGGCCGGACCTGCACGCCAAGCGGATTGATTCCTTGGCCGACGCGACGCTTGGGGTGATGGCGGCAGCCTCGCTCGCGGTGGCGCTGATCGGCCAAGCGCTGGCCCAGGCGCGCGGCCTAGTGACCAAGCACGCGGTCAAGCAGGTGGACCGGCTGCTCAGCAACAACGGCATCGACGTCTGGGACAGCTTTGTCCGCTGGGTGCCCCATCAGATGAGTGGGCGTAAGGAAGCCTTAGTGGCAATGGACTGGACCGATTTCGACCACGATAGCCAGTCCACCCTGGTATTGAGCCTGGTGAGCGGTCATGGCCGCGCCGCCCCGTTGCTGTGGCTGAGTGTCTGGAAGGATGAGATTGCCAGCCGGCGCAACGACTACGAGGATGCCTGCCTACGCCGCCTGGCCGAACGCGTACTGCCAGAATGCCGGGTGACGATCTTGGCCGACCGCGGCTTCGGCGACCAGAAGCTGTTCGCGTTCCTGGAGGAACTCGGGTTTGGCTATGTCATCCGCTTTCGCGGCAACATCCACGTCACTGCCGAGGACGGCCAAACCAAGCCAGCGGCCGAATGGGTGGGCAAAGGCGGCCGGGCACACAAACTGCGCCATGCCCGGGTGACGGCAAAGGGCCGGCTGGTCGGGGCCGTGGTGTGCGTTCATGCCAAGGGCATGAAAGAACCCTGGTGCCTGGCCGCAAGCGATCCGGACGCGATGGCTGCGGTGCTGGTCAACCACTATGCCAAGCGCTGGACGATCGAGCCACAGTTCCGCGACACCAAGGATCTACGGTTTGGCATGGGACTGTCGGCCACTCGTATCGGCGAACCCACGCGGCGTGACCGGCTGCTGCTGGTCAGCGCGTTTGCCACCGCGCTGCTCACCCTACTCGGTGCGGTCGGTGAGAGCCTTGGAATGGACCGGCTGTTGAAATCCAACACCAGCAAGACCCGTACCCACTCGTTGTTCCGACAGGGGTGCATGCTCTACGATCTCATTCCCACCATGCCAGAGCACAGGCTTGTACCGCTGATCGAAAACTTCGCCGAAGCCATCTTAAACGCCGGTCTGTTCATGCAAAAATTTGCGGTTACGAAATGAGGGGATGGCTGAGGTGATTGGCAGGTAGCCGGGTCATAGTTTGGGGTGGCGGTATAGAGCCAGTTGCTTTGGTCTCGAGCTTCAGATTCGCTGCCATCTAGGCAACTCAGGATCCGATTCGCATGGCGCAGTTCCAACTCGGCCGGTTCGGTGACCGCCGTTTGGCGGCAACCGGTGACTGCCTGCTGGCGGCCATGGAGAAGCAGCAGACCATGTGCCTGCACGCGCTGGCCGACAGCCGGGAGGAGGTGCTTCGCTATGGCGCATTCCTCGATAACGAGGCGGTCACCCGCTACGAAATGCTGGTCCGCACCGGCCAACTGACCGCCCAGCGCGCGGCTGGCCGCCAGGTTCTGGTGGTGTCCGACACCTCGGAGCACAACTATGCCGGCCATACCGGGAGCAAACGCGGCTTTGGCACTGTTGGCAACGGCACGGATATAGGTGTGTTGATCCATCCGGTGCTGGCGCTGGATGCTGGGACGGGCGGTATCCTCGGGCTGGTCGGCGCCGAGGTGATCAATCGTGCGCCGGGGACGGTTGGGGATCACAAGCTGCGGGATGCCGACGACAAGGAGTCGCGCCGCTGGCTGGCCGGGGTGGAGATGGCGGGCGATGTCCTCGCCGACGCGGCGCAGATCACCATGGTGGAGGACCGCGAAGGCGACATCTACGACCAGTTCGCCCGCCGTCCGCACAACGTGCACTTGCTGGTGCGCGCCGCACGCGACCGCTCGGTCGGCGTTGGGAGATTGTTCGAGACTTGCGCGACCTGGTCGGAGGTGACGCGCTACTCGATCACCGTCCCGGCCAAACGCAGCGGCAAAGGCCAACGCGCCGAGCGGACGGCGGTGGTCGCGGTGCGGTTTGGTGAGGTGACGGTGCGCCGGCCGGCGTTGGCCAGCAAGCAGTTGGCGGAAAGCCTGACGCTGCGGGTGGTCGATGTCCGTGAGATCGATCAGCCGCCTGACGTGGCGGACCGCGTGCATTGGTGTCTTCTGACGACCCACGCTGTGACCACAGCGGCCGACGCGCTCCGGGTGGTGCGCTGGTATCGTCTGCGCTGGACCATCGAACAGGTGTTCCGCACGATGAAGACGGACGGCGTGGACGTGGAAACCTCTCAGATCACCACGCCGAACAGCCTGTTGAAGCTGGTAACGGTGGCGCTGATCGCCGCGGTGCGGATCATGCAACTGGTGATCGGGCGTGACGGCAAGACAGAGCAGCCGTTGACGGACGTGATCGCCGATCCAGTGCAGCTTCCGGCTCTCGTGGCCATCAACAAGACGCTGGAGGGGCGGACCGAAAAGTTGAAAAACCCGTTCGACCCCAGCTCGCTCGCATGGTTTTCCTGGATAGCCTCCCGCCTGGGCGGCTGGTCTGGCTATACCTCAAAGGGATACAGACCAGCCGGCCCAAAAACTATGGCCCGCGGCCTCAAAAGGCTAAACGCCATGGTCGACGGCTGGCTTCTAGCAAATCGTTCCGCACTTACCCGACTCCCGTAGCCCAGAGGGAGAGGGAGAAGCATTGTAGGCAACCTGAAACGATGGCGCTCTAAATCAGCCGCGCCGCGTCCTCGGATTGGCGGGCCGGGCGAGGCCAAGATGGTCGCGTAAGCTGCGGCCTTCGTATTCGGTCCGGAACAGCCCGCGCCGCTGCAACTCCGGCACGACGTCGGCGACGAACGCCTCCAGCCCGGCCGGCACCGTATGGAACTGCATCATGAAGCCGTCGCAGGCGCCCATGCTGAACCATTCCTCCATCACGTCGGCGATGCGCCCCGGCGTGCCGGTGATGGTCTTGCGGCCGCGTTCGTAGCGGAGATAGAGCTGCCGCAGCGTCAGATGCTCCTCGCGGATCATGCGCAGGATGTCGGCGAAGAACCCCTTGTGGAAGTTGGCCGTCTTGGGCAGCCGGTCTTCCGGGATCGGCTCGTCCAGCGGCAAATCCGACAGATCCATCTCCAAATCGCTGCCCAGGCGGAAGCGGCCCACGTCGGGATGCACCATGTCCTGCAAGGCGGCGAAGCTGTCATCGGCCTCCGCCTGGCTGCGGCCGATCAGCACCGGCAGGCCCGCCAGGATTTTCAGCGAATCGGGCGTGCGGCCATGCGCGGCCAGCCGGGCCTTCAGCGCGTCGTAGCTGCGCTTGGCGGCCTGCGGCTCCGACGCGCTGGCGAACACCACGTCGGCGGTGCGGGCCGCCAGCTCCAGCCCGGTGTCGGACGCGCCGGCCTGGATGACCACCGGATGCCCCTGCGGGCTGCGCGCCACGTTCAGCGCGCCGTCCACCTGGAAGGCCGCGCCGCGATGGTGCGTCACGTGCAGCCGCGCCGGGTCGAAATACAACCCGCTGGCACGGTCCCGCACGAACGCGTCGTCGTCCCAGCTATCCCAAAGCTGCTTGACCACGTCGACGAACTCGCCGGCCCGCTCGTAGCGCAGCGCGTGCGGCGGCAAGGCGGCGTGGCCGAAATTGCGCGCCGCATAGTCGTTCGCCGACGTCACCACGTTCCACGCCGCCCGCCCGGCGGAAACATGGTCCAGCGAGGCGAACTGCCGCGCGACGTTGTACGGCTCGGAAAAACTGGTGGACACGGTGCCGCCAAGCCCGATCCGCTCCGTCGCACCCGCCAGCGCGGTGAGCAGGACCACCGGCTCCAGCACGTTCATGAACATCGGGAAGCGGCTCCACGCGTGCAAATTGTCGGTGCGCGCGGCCGGGGTGTCGGCGACGAAGAACAGGTCGAACTTGCCGCGCTCGGCCAGGCGGGCGATCGCGCGGTGATGCGCGATGTCCGTGCTGCCGTGCGGGTTGTTGGCCGGGTGCATCCAACTCGCGGGATGCGTGCCCGTCGCCTGCGCGAGCAAGGCCAGCGACATCATCGGCCGGTCACTCATTGCCACCTCCTTTGCGGCAGCCTTGCGCTACGGCCGCGCAGCGCATCTTTGCGGGCGAGGGTCCAGGTCCGACGCGCAGGACCTGCGCCCACGCGCCAACAAAGGAGCTAAGGGCTTGCCGGGTAGACCATGCTCGGGCGCGCAGCATGCGCCTGCCGCACCCGGCCGATCCACAGGGCCACGAGGCAGGCGACCAGCAGCACGACGATCTCCGGCGCCAAAGCGAAGGCGAAGCTGCCCGTCTCCTCGCGGATCTTGCCGATCGCCCAGGTGGCGCCGAACACGCCCAGATTGTTGAGCGCGTTGATCATCCCGATCGCCGTGGCGGCGATGCTGGCCGGCAGCATTTCCGTCGCCAACGCCCAGAACGGCCCCTTGATCATCGACGCCGCCGTGATGACGATGCACAGCACGATGATCGTCGGCACCAGCGTGTGCACGAACAGCGTGCCGACCAACCCCGCGGTCCCCAGCGCCAGCGGCAGCGCGGTGTGGACCGTGCGCTCCCCCAGCCGGTCCGACCGCGCCGCCCACAGATACATCGCCACGCTCGCCAGCGCGAAGGGCAGCGAGTTCAGCAGCCCGATCTGCATCGTCGTCAGGTTGAACGTGCGGATCATCTGCGGCTGCCACAGCGCCAGCGCGTTCGTCACGGACGTGCCGCCAATGTAGATCAGCGTCAGCAGCAGCACGTATTTGTTGACCAGCACCCGCCAGAACGACATCGACCCGGTGATCGTGGTCTCCGCCGATTTGCGGCCGACCGCGCCCTCCAGCCAGTCCTTCTGCGCCGGGCTCAGGAAGCTCGCCGACCGGATCGAGCGCGGCAGCACCACTGCGCAGGCCAGGCCCATCAGCATAGCGGGCAGGCCCTCCATCACGAACAGCCAGTGCCAGCCGCGCAGGCCGAACCAGCCGTCCGTCAGCAGCAGCGCCGCCGACACCGGGGAGCCGAGCACGCTGGAGACGGGCAGCGCCATCATCAGGATCGCCACCATCCGGCTGCGATGGTCGGACGGAAACCAAAGCGTGAAGTAGTAGATCACGCCGGGGAAGAACCCGGCCTCGGCAATGCCCAGCAGGAAGCGCAGGCTGTAGAACGACATCGGCCCCTGCACCAGCGCCATGCTGGCCGCGAGCAGGCCCCACACCACCATCACCAGGGACAGCCAGCGCCGGGCGCCGATACGCACCATCATCAGGTTGGCCGGCACCGCGAACAGGCAGTACGAGACGAAGAACAACCCGGCGCCCAGCCCGAACGCCTCCGGGCCGAGACCCACATCCTTGTTCATCTGCAACGCGGCGAACCCCACGTTCACCCGGTCCAGCGAGGCCAGGAAATACCCCACCGTCAGGAACGGCATCAGCCGCACGGCCACCTTGCGGATCGTCTGCGTTTCCAACATTCCCGGCTCAGCCATTGGTCCGTCCCCTGTATTGCGTCTTGCTCTGCAGCCACGCGTCGATCATGACCGCGACATCGGCATTGTTGCGCTCCATCATCAGCATGTGCGAGTTGCCGCGAATCCCGCGCGCCGGCAAGTCCAGCACGTCCACCGTGCCGCCGGCCGCCCTCACCCGGTCGAAATACACCTCAGACCGCGCGCGGATCAGCGGCCAACGCGCATCCCGGTCGATATGGTCGCCGTACACCGCCAGGATGGGGATGCCGGCCAGCGCCGCGCCGTCGCCCAGGCCGCCCTGCGCCGGCTCGACCGCGACGATGGCGGCCACCTTGTCCGGCTGCCGCTCCGCCGCGCGGAAGGCGAAGGCGCCGCCCTGGGAGTGCGCCACGACGACCGCCGGACCCACGCGCTGCAGCAGCGCGCAATAGGCATCGACCGCCAACGCGTCCGTGGCGGACCAGCGCGGCACCACCTGGCACATGAACGCGCCGAACGCCTCCAACGGGAACCGGCACTCCGGGTAGGCCGCGGCGGCCAGGGTCGCCAGTTGCCCGTCGCTGACCGGTCCGCCGATGCGGAACTGGGTGAAGCTGTCCTGCAGCGTGCGCAGCATGGCGGGCGCGGCGTAATGCGGGTCGCGCGGCGCCCAGCCGGAGCGCCCCCGCTCGACAGCATCAACGACATAGCTCGGCCAGCCACGGTGCAGGAAATGGGTCAGCCATCCCGGACGCCCGTCCGGCGTGGTTTCCCAGGTGGCGCCGGTCAACGACCCGCCGTGCCAGAACAGCACCGGCCGGCGCGCCTTGCTGCCGGCGGGCACGAAGTATTGCACGTACATCTGCCCCAGCATGGTGGCGCCGTTGGGGTCGATCTGGACGGGAACGCCGTTGGCGGCCAGCACGTGCGTCTCCACCGGCGCGCCCACCGTCTCGGTCACGTGGCCGCCGACGAAGAATGACCCCATGTCCTGAAGCGAGAGCGTTGTGTGAGGCATGCCGGGGGTAATCAGCGGGCGACGTGGCGGAAGCCGGCGTCGGCGGCGTCCAGCGCCAGGTCGATATCGGCCTCGGTATGCGCGCAGGACAGGAACATGTTGTGCTTGGGGTGGAAATAGGCGCCGTGCCGCAGCGCCTCGGCGCAGAAGGCGTGGCCTTGCTGCCAATCCGGGTCGTCGGCGAACAGCAGCGTCGGCATCTGCACCGGGCCGCTCTGGTCGATGCGCAGGCCGTGGTGGCGGGCGCGCTCCGCCAGGCCGTCGCGCAGGCGCTGCCCGGCGGCTTGCATCCGCGCCGGCCCGTCGATCCGCCGCAACTCGGTCAGCGTCGCGACCGCCGCGGCCATGGGGACTGCGCCGCACCAGAACGAGCCGGTGGTGAAGACGCTGGCCGCCGCCTCGCGGAACCGCTCCTGCCCGGTCACCGCAGCGAGGGCGTGGCCGTTGGCGATGGCCTTGCTCCAGGCCGCCAGGTCCGGACGGACACCCAGCGTCTCCCACGACCCGCCCAACGCCAGGCGGAACCCGGCGCGCACGTCGTCCAGGATCAGCGCTGCGCCGGTCTCGTCGCACAGGGCGCGGGCGCGCCGGGCGAAGGCGGGGGTCGGCAGCTCCTGCCGCAACCCCATGTCGTGGCGGAAGGCGGAGACCACGATGGCGGCGAGGTCGCCGCCCGCCTGCTCCACCGCGTCCTCCAGGCTGGCCGCGTCGTTGTAGGTGAAGGGCAGCAGGTGCGCGCGGTCCTCCGCCGTCACGCCGGCGACGCTGGGCGAGCACCAGGGCACCGCACCGTGATACGCGCCGCGGGCGACCAGCACCTTGCGACGCCCGGTCTGCGCCCGCGCCACGGTCACGCAGGTGGTGGTGGCGTCGGTGCCGTTCTTGCCGAACAGGCACCAATCGGCGTGCGGCACCATGTCCACGAGCAGCTCGGCCAGCTCCACCAGCACCGGCGCCGGCCCGTTCATGCAGTCGCCGAGGGCGGATTGCCGCTGCACCGCCTGCTCCACCGCCGGGTGATGGTGGCCAAGGATGACCGGGCCCCAGGAGCACATGAAGTCAATGAACACCCGCCCGTCCACGTCGTGCAGGCGGCAGCCTTCGGCGCGGGTGAAGTATTGCGGATAGCCGTCCGGCAGGCGCGCCGCGTTCAGATGGCCCCAGAGCCCGCCGGGGATCACCCGGGCCGCCCGGGCGCGCAGGGCGGAGTCGGCGGAGTTGCAGCCGGCGTCGGAACTCTGTGCCATGCGGAGCCTCCAATCACGGTTGCATACCCGATCGGCTGGCGGCTGGAAACGCCGCGTTGTGGATGCAAACGCGCCATTGCATCTGGCAAGTCTCCCTCTCCCGCCAGCGGGAGAGGGAGTGAAGCCGAACGTGATCGCCCTTCGGGTGCGACATTTCGTTGCAAATGCATCGACAAAGCCTGGAAGCCGTCTCAGAGTGCTGCCTTGATCGCAGAGGACGCCCCCCAGCCGATGCCGTTCGTCCCTGACCGCGCCGCCCTGCTGGCTTGCGTGCCTCCCCTGTCCGGTGAGGTTTCGCTGCCCGGGTTGGCCGCGCCGGTGACGGTGCATCGGGACGAATGGGGCATCCCGCATATCCTCGCCAAGACCGTGGCCGACGCACATTTTGCGCTGGGCGTCGTGCATGCCCAGGACCGGCTGTTCCAGATGGACCTCAACCGCCGCCGCGCGGTCGGGCGCGCCGCCAAATGGCTCGGGGCCGAGGCGGCCGAGGCGGACATGCTGTCCCGCCGCCTGGGCATGGAGGCGGCGTGCCGGCGCGACCATGCGGCGCTGGGTGCGGACGCGCAGGCGATGCTGGCGGCCTATGCGGCGGGGGTGAACGCGTTCCTGGGCAGCGGCGCACCGCTCCCGGTCGAGTACACGATGCTGGACGCGACGGCCGAGCCCTGGGAGCCGTGGCACAGCATCGCGGTGATGCGGCGGCTCGGGCTGCTGATGGGCTCGGTCTGGTTCAAGCTGTGGCGCACGCTGGCGCTGCCCGTGGTCGGCGTCCAAGGCATCGCCAAGCTGCGCTACGACGATGGCGGCCGCGACTGGTTGTGCATCCCGCCCGGCGCCACGGCGGAGCGCTGGCAGGCGGATCTCGCCGCCCTCGGCCCCGCCGTCACGGCGCTGCTGCACGCCATGGGCACGGACGAAACCGGCGGCGGCAGCAACAACTGGGCGGTCGGGCCGGGGCGCACCGCCACGGGGCGTCCGATCCTGGCCGGGGACCCGCATCGCGTGCTGGAAATCCCCGGCATGTACGCCCAGCACCACCTGGCCTGCGATGCGTTCGACGCCGTCGGGCTGACGGTGCCGGGCGTGCCCGGCTTCCCGCATTTCGCCCATAACGGCCGCGTCGCCTACTGCGTCACCCACGCCTTCATGGACATCCACGACCTGTTCCTGGAGCAGTTCGACGCCGCCGGCAGCCGCGCCCGGTTCGGCGAGGGGTGGGAGCCGGTGCGCACCCGCAGCGAGGTGGTCGCGGTGCGCGGCCAGCCGGACCGGACCGTCCAGGTCATCGAGACGCGGCATGGCCCGGTGATCGCGGGCGACCCTGCCACGGGCGCGGCGCTGACCTTGCGGTCGGTGCAGTTCGCCGAGACCGACCTGTCCTTCGACTGCCTGCCGCGCATGCTGCAGGCAGATAGCGTGCCGGGCCTGTTCACCGCAACGCGCGGCTGGGGCCTGATCGACCACAATTTGGTCGCCGCCGACACCGCCGGCCGGATCGGCCACCTGGTCCGCGCCCGGGTGCCGCGCCGGCCGCGCGGCAATGGCTGGCTGCCGGCGCCGGGCTGGACCGGCGAGGGCGAGTGGCATGGCTGGATCGCGCCGGAGGACATGCCGCAGGTGATCGACCCGCCCGGCCGCGTCATCGTCACCGCCAACAACCGCGTCGTCGCGGATGACTGGCCCGACTACCTCTGCACGGACTGCCACCCGCCCTACCGCGCCGACCGCATCGCCGGGTTGATCGACGCCATGCCGCCGTTCCGCGTGGCGGACGCGGCAACGCTGCACGCGGACGCGCTGTCGCCGAACGCCGCCCTGTTCCAGGCCGGGCTGGCCGCGTTGCCGGAACCGGCGGACGCCACGGCGGCGGCGCTGCGGCGTTCGGTGTTGGCGTGGGACGGCCGCATGGACGCCGGGTCCGTCGCCGCCAGCCAGTACAACGCCCTACGCCGCGCCATGACGTCCATCCTGGCGCAACGCAGCGGGCTCGCCGGGGCGGCGGCCACCGCCTGGGGCGCGGTGCCGCCCGGCGTGTCGCCGCTGGGCCAACTCTGGTGGACGCTGCCGGCGCTGCTGCGGACGAACGACGCGTCGCTGCTGGACGGATGGGGCTGGGCGGAGGTGTTCGCCGCGGCGCTGGCAGCGGTCGCAGCCGGCCCGGCGGCGCAACCCTGGGGCGTGACCCACCAGCCGCGCCTCCGCCACCCGTTGCACGCGGACCTGCTGGACCCGCCGTCGCGGCAGGTGGGCGGCGACGGAGACACGGTTTGGGCCACCGGCCTGGCGCCCGCCGCGGGCCCCGCCACCAGCTACGCCGCCCTCGCCCGCTACGTGTTCGACGTCGGCGATTGGGAGAACAGCCGCTGGGTGGTGTTCCACGGCGCCTCCGGCCATCCCGGCAGCCCGCATTATGCCGACCAGAACGCGGCGTGGAGCGAGTGCCGCATGGTCCCGATGCGCTACGCCTGGGACGGCATCGCAGCCAACGCCAGCGCCACCCAGACGCTACACCCCGCCACGACGGAGCATGCATGACGGACGCGGATATCGGCTTCCTGCCGGCCACCGAGTTGCTGGCCCGCTACCATGACCGCTCGCTCAGCCCGGTCGACGTCGTGGCGGCGATCCTGCGGCATATCGACGCACAGGAGCCGTCACTCAACGCAATGGTGACGATGACGGCGGACAGCGCCATGGCGGAGGCGCGGACGGCGGAGGCGGCCTATCGCGCCGGGACGGCCCGCCGGCTGGAAGGCGTGCCCGTCACCATCAAGGACCTGCAGCAGACCAAGGGTGTGCCCACCCAGATGGGCAGCCGCATGTTCGCGGGCCACGTGCCGGACGTGACCACCCCGTGCGTGCAGCGCCTGTTCGACGCCGGGTGCATCATGCTGGGCAAGTCGGCCACGCCCGAGTTCGGTTGGAAGGGCGTCAGCCAGAGCCCGCTGACCGGCATCACCCATAACCCTTGGGGCCACGGGCTCAGCGCAGGCGGCTCCTCCGCCGGCGCCGGCGCGGGCGCGGCGGCGGGCTATGGCCCGCTGCACCAGGGTGGCGACGGCGCCGGGTCGATCCGCATCCCGTCGCATATGTGCGGCGTGTTCGGCATCAAGGCGACACATGGCCGCGTGCCCTGCTGGCCGATGTCCAACAACGACCTCGCCACCCATTTGGGTCCGATGAGCCGCACGGTAACGGACAGCGCCCTGATGCTGGAGGTGATGTCCGGCCCGCACCCCTGGGACTACCTGTCGCTGGAGGCGCCGCCGCAGGATTACGCGACGAAGTTGCGCGCTTCCATGGCCGGCAAGCGCATCGCCTACAGCCCGGATTTGGGTCACGCCCGAGTGGATCCGGACGTGGCGGCGCTGGTGGAGCAGGCGGTCGGCGCGTTCACCGACATGGGCGCCAGCGTGGAGCAGGTGACGCCGGGCTGGGGCAGGCTGGGGCCGGAGCTGTTCGATTTCTTCTGGCCCACGGTGTTCGCCGGCCGCCTCCGCTTCCTGCCGGAATGGGAGGACCGGCTGGACCCCGGCTTCGTCGCCATGATCAAGACGGCGGCGGACATCAAGGTGTCCGACTTCATGGTCATGCGGGAGCGGCGCTTCGCCTATTGCCAGCAGATCCACGAGTTCTTCACCGAATACGATTTCCTGCTGACTCCCGCCGTCAGCACGCCTGCCTTCCCGGCGGAGCTGCTGCAACCGCCGCATTGGCCGCAGCATCCATGGGACGGGCTGGCCTGGGCGCAGTTCAGCTACCCATTCAACTGGGCCGGCAATCCCGCCGCCAGCATCCCCTGCGGCTTCACCCCGGCCAACTTGCCGGTGGGATTGCAGATCGTCGGGCCGCGCTTCGACGATCTGGGCGTGCTGCAAGCCTGCCACGCCTTCGAACAGGCGCGGCCCTGGGCCGACCGGCGGCCGCCCCTCGCCTGATGCCTCATCCAAGGAGAGCCGACATGAAGCGCCGTGACCTGCTGACCGCCGCCGCGGGCACTGCCGCCACGCTGGCGCTGCCCAACCTCGCCGCCGCGCAGAATAAGGTGACGGTGAGGTTCGTGCCGCAATCGGACCTGGCGCTGCTGGACCCGGTGTTCAACACGGCCCTGGTCACCCGCAACCACGGCTTCCTGGTGTTCGACCAGCTTTACGGCCTGGACGACAATCTGCAGCCGCAGCCGCAGATGGTCGCCGGCCACGTGATCGCGGATGACGGCAAGACCTGGACGATGACCCTGCGCGAGGGGATGACGTTCCACGACGGCACGCCCGTGCTGGCCCGCGACGCCATCGCCAGCATCATCCGCTGGGGCCGCAACGACCCGTTCGGCCAGAACGTGCTGGCGGTCGCGGACGAGATCGCCGCACCCTCCGACCGGGTGATCCGGTTCCGGCTGAAGAAGCCGTTCCCGCTGCTGACCACGGCGCTGGCCAAGCCGTCCTCCTACTGCCCGGTGATGCCGGAGCGCCTGGCCAAGACGCCGCCCAACCAGCAGGTGACGGAGATGGTGGGCAGCGGCCCGTTCCGCTTCATGGCCGCGGAGCGTGTGTCCGGCTCGCTCGCGGTGTACGAGAAGTTCACCGGCTACGTGCCGCGGCCCGATGGCACGCCCTCCTTCGCGGCGGGGCCGAAGCGCGTCTATGTCGACCGGGTCGAGTGGCACACCATCCCCGACGCCGCGACCGCCGCGGGGGCGCTGCAGAACGGGGAGATGGATTGGTGGGAGCAGCCGACCGCCGACCTGCTGCCGCTGCTGCGCAAGAACGCGAGCCTGGCGGTCGAGGCGAAGGAGCATGGCGGGTTCATGAGCATGATCCGCTTCAACCATTTGCAGCCGCCGTTCGACAACCCGGCGATCCGCCGCGCCTTCTTCCCCGGCATCAAGCAGGCCGACTACATGACCGCCGTGATGGGCGACGACCGCAGCCTGTGGACGGACCGCTGCGGCTTCTTTCTGCCGGGCGGCCCGTTCTCCACCGAGGCCGGGCTGGAGGTGATGGACGGCGCGCCGAACTACGACAAGGTGAAGGCGAACCTGCAGGCCGCCGGCTACAAGGGCGAGCGCGTCGTGTTCGTGGTGCCGACAGATTTGCCGTCGCTGAACGCGTTCAGTGAAATCGCCGCCGACATGTTCCGCCGCGTGGGCATCAACCTCGATTACCAGGCATCGGATTGGGGCTCGGTGGCGCCGCGGCTGAACAACAAGGACGGGCTGGACAAAGGGGGTTGGAGCGTGTGGTGCAACAACATCCCCGGTATCATCGCGGTGACGCCGGCCACGCAATCCTACACCCGCGGCATCGGCCGTGCCGGCACGTTCGGCTGGCCGACATCCGCCCGGCTGGAAGAGTTGCGCGACCAATTCCTGGACGCCACCAGCTTTGACGAGCAGAAGCGCATCACCCGCGACATGCAGTTGCAGGCCTTCCAGGACGTGCCGTACGTGCCGCTTGGCGGCTACAACCAGCCCTTCGCCTATAGCCGCAAGATCACGGGGATGCTGAACAGCTTCCCGGTGTTCTACAACATCAAGAAAGCCTGACCTCACGCCCATGGACGCGTAGCCCGTATTCGCGCAGCGAATGCGGGTTGATGGCAACGCCGACCGCATGCTCGTAAAGACCTGAGACTAAACAAACGAAGCTTTGCGAGATCCAGCCGACGTGACGCAAACGGGGTAGGGCGGAAAAGCGTAGTCTTCCGTGTCTTACGAGCCGGCCGGAGCCCGCGGAACGCGCTCGCTTTCCGCCCTACATCCAATCGCGCGCTTATTGTTCCTCAGTGACTAACCCAACGCTCGCGGCAAAATCATCATTCCCAACCACGTAGCCGCGCGTGGTCGGATCCCGCATGAGCGAAGGCTCATACGGGCTACGCCGCTATCCGTGGTGCTGGCCAAAATAGTTCCACCAGGCAGGCCCTCGCAGCGAAAGCGGCGAGGACCACGCCGATTGCCGTGATGGCGATCGTCCATGTCTGGCGAGCGAGTTGGCGGTTTGATGGGGCGGTATCAAAACGCATCTTCTCGATACCGGTCTGCATCGGCTCAACACGTGGCTTCGATCTGGGCCTGAAGCGGTTCCGGCGCCACTCCCCGCTGCGTTGTCCCGGATCGGGTTCAGCGTAAATGTAAACCGCTCACACCTGCGCCCGGCGATAAACCCGCATGGGCATGCCTGCCTGCGGCCGCAAGGTGATGCGCAGCCTGGGCGTCGGGGCGAACCCGGCGGGCAGATCGAGGCGGACGGATTGCAGCAGCGTCGCCAGGATCGCCACGGCCTCCAGCATGGCGAAGGACGCGCCGATGCAGATGCGCGGCCCGGCCCCGAAGGGCAGGTAGGCATAGCGATGCCGGAGGTTGACCGCATCCGGCAGGAAGCGGTCCGGGTCGAACGCGTCCGGCTGCGCCCACAGGCTGGTGTGCCGGTGCACGGCGTAGACCGGGACGTAGGTCGGCGTGCCCGCCGGGATCGCCAGCCCGTCCAGCACCACGTCCGCCGTCGCCATGCGGGTGACCAGCGGGACAGGCGGATACAGGCGCATCGCTTCCTGCACGACCTGCCTGGTATAGCCGAGTTGCGCCACGTGTTCCGCCTCCAACGGGGCGCCGCCGCTCACGCGCCTGACCTCATCGACCGTCCGCGCCTCCGCCTCCGGATGCAAAGCGAGCAGGTAGCAGCTCCAGGCCAGCGTCAGCGCCGTCGTTTCGTGCCCGGCGACGATGAAGGTCAGCAGGTTGTCGGCGATGTCCTGATCGTCCATCGCCCGTCCTGTCTCAGCATCGCGGGCGGACAGCAGCAGGCCCAGCAGGTCAGACTCGTCCGTCGCCTGTTCGCGACGGCGTCGCACGATGCCGAGCAGCGCCTGCCGCACATAGGTCCGCGCGACGCGGCCCTGGCGCTTGCGGGGGTACGGCAGCCATTCCGGCCATCCGAACAGGCTGCTCAGCACGGCCCAGGGCGTCGCGTCCAGATAGTCGGTGATGCCGCGCTCGATCTTCGCTTGGTCCAGGCCGGGCGCACCGGACAGCATGGTCTCGACGATGATGTCGTAGGTGGTGCGCATCATCTCGTGCATCACCTCGACAAGCGATCCATCCGCTTGCGCCAGCCAGCGGTCGCGCGTGCGTCCGGCCGCCGCCAGCATCGTGGGCACGAAGCCTTGCAGCCGGTCATGGCGGAAAATCGGCGCGGCGGCCCGCCGCTGCCAGCGCCAATGGGCTCCCTCTGCGGTCAACAGCCCCTCGCCCAGCGCCGGCACCAGGGCACGCCGCATCGCATCCGCCTTCACGAAGGCTGCCTCTTGCTCCACCAGCACCTGACGGATCAGCCCGGGGTCGCAGACATAGACCAACTCCCGCTTGAGGAAGCGACGCCGGGCCGTCGCCTGCGTGTAGACGGCTGATGGCATCGCCTCCAGCGGGTTGCGCAGGATGGCGCGGAATAAGGCGAACTGGCTTGGCCGCTCCCCGAGCGAGGGCACCGTCACGGGGCTTGGCGGTGCAGCGGCGCCCGCAAACCCGGGTCCGTCCATCGCGGGCGCCAACTAGCCCGCCCGGATCACCACCTTGCCGATATGGGTGGCGCCTTTCAGGTGCTTGTAGGCGTCCGCCGCCTGCTCGAACGCGAAGACCTTGTCGATGACGGGGTGGAGCTGGCCCTCGGTGATCGCCCGGTTCATCGCCTCGAACATTTCGCGCGAGCCGACAAAGATGCCCCGCAGGGTGACGTTGCGGCGCATGAGCGGCGCTGGATCGATCTGCCCGCCCGTCAGCACCCCGATCAGTGCAACCTGGCCGCCGATCCGGGTCGAGACGATGGATCGCGAGAGCGTGCCGGCGCCCCCCACCTCCACCACATAGTCCGCGCCGCGGCCGCCGGTGAGGTCGTTCACGATATCCTCCCACTCCGGCTGCGCGTGATAGTCTATGCCGTCGGTGACGCCGAATTCGCGCAGCCGGGCCAACTTTTCCGGGCTGGAGGAGGTGGCGATGACCCTGGCGCCTGCCATGCGCGCGAACTGCAAGGCGAAGATCGACACGCCGCCGGTGCCCAGCACCAGGACCGTCTCGCCCGGCCGCAAAGCACGCCCGCCATACAGCGCATTCCAGGCGGTGACGGCCGCACAGGGCAGCGTGGCCGCCTCCTCGTAGGACAGATGCGGCGGGATGTGCACCAAGTCCTCCTGGTCGACCAGGACGAACTCCGCCAGCAAGCCGTCGACCCCGCCCCCCAAGGAACGGTGCCGCGCTTCAGCGATCACGTCGCCGCCGAGCCAGCCCTGCATGAAGGTGGGGCAAACCCGGTCCCCCGGCTTGGCGCGCCGGACATCCGGGCCGACCGCCACTACTTCGCCCGCCCCATCCGACAGCGGGACCAACCCGGCCGGCGTGCCGCCAACGCCGTAGCGGCCGGTTGCAACCATCAGGTCGCGGTAGTTCAGCGACCAGGCGTGCATGCGCAGCAGCACCTGGCCGCGCTGCGGCGTTGGGGTGGCCGCTTCGGTGAGCGTCAGGTCGTCCAGGCTCTCCGCTGTCGGCAAACGATACAGGCGCATGCGACCTCCTCAACACTGGCTACGACGCCATCTGGGCTGGAGCCGACGGCCGTGCAACGTGCCTCGGCCGGCTGGTCAGGACGATCACATTTCACGGATTGTCGTGACGGCCCGATCACCACCGGCGACCGGCGCGTTGAGCGTGTTGGCGTTGAAATTCGCACCCGTAGAAAGACACTGGAACATCGAATGGCACAGCGTAAACGACACCTCGCGGCAACCCTGCTCGTTGCGGCTGGGCTTCTGGCGGGCCCCGCGGCGCTGCGGGCGCAGGAGGCTGACGGCGAGCAGGCGACGGTCGACCACGCCGTCGTCACCCTGCAGGATCTGCGCCGCGACAAGGAGTTCGGCAATGCCCGAAGCCTGTTGCACGAAGCACGCGCCGTACTCATCGCGCCCCGCATCTTCAAGGCTGGGTTCTTCGTGGGCGGTGAAGGCGGGGCGGCGGTGCTGATGAGCCGGGGCGCGCATGGTTGGAGCGATCCGGCCTTCTACGCGGTCGGGTCCGCCAGCTTCGGTCTGCAGATCGGCGCGCAGGAATCGGAGATGATCATGTTCGTCATGACCGACCGCGCGTTGCAGGCCCTGATGCAGGACAAGTTCACCATTGGCGCCAATGCCGGCATCGCCGTCGCGACGCTCGGCTCGACGGTCGAGGGGGCGACGACGGCCAATGCCGGCGCCGACATCATCGTCTGGGCGTCCTCCTCCGGCGCGTATGCCGGCATCAGCCTGGACGGCACCGTGGTGCAGCCGCGGCCGCAATCGGATGCCAGCTTTTATGGCCGTGCCTTGACCAGCAGCGACATCGTGGTGCGTGACGAGGCGCACAGCCCGGCCGCGGCGCCGCTGGTCCGGCAATTGAACGACCTTTAAACCATCTCAGGCGGGGCTCCGTCAGTACAGCCCGGCCACGGCCCGGCGGGTTGAACGGCGCACTCCCACGACCCGGAGGCTCGGCACGGTATCACCAACCGTGTGCACGATCAGGATCAGGCGCCGGCCTTTGGCGAAGAGGAATTCGCAATCGGCCAGGCCGGCGCCGCTGCAAAACCCGACTTCCGGGTAGCGCCGGCAAATCGCCGGGTCGCCGCCGCAGGCCATGCGGGTCAGGTGACGCGATGGGAGGCGGTAAGGCACGTATCCCTCGCGCAAGATCAGCCGGCGCTCGGCGGCATAGGTCGTGCGTGATCGGGTCAGTGCGCGTGCCGCGCTGCCGGTGACGGCAAATCCGCCGAGGAGAAGAAGAACGAGGGTCACGGCCCATGGCCGCCAATCGGACTTGATCAAAACTGCCGCCACCTCTTGAGTCGTCCCGACCAGACCGGTCAACCGCCCGCGCGGCGGGTTAGCGGGCATGCCAGGAGAACGCCGTGACCCCACCTCACTCGCCTGCCTCTCCAGCGCGGCGGCGGCGTCTCGTCATAGCGCTTCCCGTGCTCATCCTGCTCCTCGGCGCCTGGCAAGTGCAACGCGGCTGGTCCAGCCTGCACAGCCTGGGGCACGAGGTCGCCGACCTGTCGGAACAAGCGGCGCGGCTGGACAGCATCGCCGCCGTGACGCCGAACCGCATCATCCGCTTCGACGGTGACGAGCAGGCGTATGGCGCGAAGCTGGCGGCGACGATGGTGCATGACGGCGTGGATTTGCTGCAATGGGAGGTGTTCACCGCGCGCATCCGCCTCGGGCTTGCCTTCGCCACGGTGCTGGGCGCGACCGTCAGCCTGCTGGCCGGGATAACAGGGCTGGTTGCGGCGGCATGGGCGGCGCGCCGCAGCCAGCACTCGCGCGCGGCGCTGGAGGCCGCGTTTTCCCG
Source organism: Acetobacteraceae bacterium (assembly GCA_965199095.1). GTDB lineage: Bacteria > Pseudomonadota > Alphaproteobacteria > Acetobacterales > Acetobacteraceae > LMUY01. Next base: position 212,911 of record CBDAQM010000008.1, on the reverse strand, counting down.
CATCCGCACCCTTTTGCCCGCGCTGCTTGCGATGCTGGTCGCCGGGCTGACGGTGGCGGTATCCGCGGCGATACTGTTCGAGTTCGCGGGCTGGCTGTTCAGCACCTCGGGCGGGCGCACGGAAATCCGCATCGTGACCCCCGCCATCGCCTTCGCGGGCGTGGTGCTGTGGCTCGGGTGGCTCACGCTGCGCCAACTCAGCCGATCGCTTGCCGCCTTTACTCCGCTGCCTTTGCCGATCCTGGGCCGGGATTTGTCGCCCGGTGATGCGCCCGGCCTATGGCGCTTCGTGGCGGCGCGCGCGGCCGAGCAAGGCGTCGCGGCGCCGGACCACATCGTGGGTGGCTTGCTGGACGGCTTCTTCGTCACGTCCTCGACCGTCTGCCTGGCGCCCGGCGATCACCTGCTGGAAGGCCGCACCCTGCACGTCCCCTTGGCGATGTTGGCATTGCTCGACGAAAGCGAGGTGTCCGCCGTGATCGGGCACGAACTCGCCCATTTCGTATCCGACACGGATTTCAGCGCGAGGTTCCTGCCGATCTACAACGGCATCGGCCGCCATCTCGCGGCCCTGCGTAGCGTCCAAGGCAGGTCCGTCGCGGACTGGGCGCAGTCCCCCGCCATGACGCTCGGGCTGCACATGATGGAGGTGTTCGACGGCGCGGTGAAGCATTGGAAACGGCTGCAGGAGATCGAGGCGGACCGGCTGGGCGCGGCGCAGAGCGGGGCCGAAGCAGCCGCCCGGGCGCTGATCCGCACGGCGCTGCTCCAGCCGGTGATCGACGCCGTGCTGCACGAGGCGGGCCAGCACCCCGCCGCGGCGCCGAATGATCTGGTCGCGGCCGTGGCGTTGCGGGCGGCTGAGAGGGGGCTCGGCGACCCGGCGCTCGCGCTGGAGGACAGCCAACCGCATCCGACGGACACCCACCCGCCCTCCAGCCAGAGGATACGGGCGCTGGGGCAGACCGTCACGCCGGCGTTGTTGGCGGAGGCGTCGCGCCGCGTTGCTCCGGAGAGCAGCGACTTCGCGCGCAGTCTCTTTGCGGATTGGGCCGGGTGTTGCGCCGCCGTCAGCGCCGACGCGATCGGGATTGCCAGCGTCAACCGGTCCGAGCGGCTGGCGCGCCTCCGGCAGGCTGCGAGCCAGCCGACGGACACCAGCGTGGAGGTGTTGAATGATTGGCGCCGGGCGTCTGTCTTCTGGAGGTGCATCGGCGTTGTCTTCCTCGGGGTATGTGCGCTGGTCGGCTATGTCCTCGCGTTCTCCACCGTCGATGCTTCGCAGGTCCTGACGATGTGGCTGGTCGCCGGGGGGCTTCTGATCGTTGGCGCCGCGTGCATGCTGCGCGTGGTCCAGCTTTGGCGCATGCGCAACGTCCCGCTGATCACGCTGCATGCGGAGGGCTTCGCCTGCCGCGGCCTGGACCGGATGGTGCCGTGGGTCGGCGTGGAGCGGGTCAACCTGGCGCGGCAACGCTCCGCCCACGTCTTCATCCACCTGACGGGGACGACGAAGCTGCCAAGACGCGTGTCCGGCTGGGGCGTCATGGTCAGTGCGCGCCGCCGCGTCATCACGATGCTCGGGGTGACGCCGCGGGGCCAGTCCGCGGAGCGCCTGATGGAGCTGATTGAGACCTACTGGACGGCGGCGCGCGCCCGGGCCGCATTGCAAGAGGAGGAAGAGCCAGCCTTCAGCATGATCATGTCCGAGGCGGAGCTACAGGGCCTGCTGTCGCGGGATGAATGAAGCGACCGGGGCGACACGCTGTCTCCGCGCTAGGGAAGCTGCCATCCCGTGCGTGTTGAATGCAAGAGTTACGACGGCTCGACCCGGATCAATCAAACCTGGCGCCCATGGGTGGAAATCGCTGTCGTCATTTTGCATTGATAGCGGCCGGCCTGCCCAACAGCGTAGCCCGTAGTCGCGCAGCGAATGCGGGGTCACGGCCAAGGAGCGAGTGCGCGCCTCACCAAAGGGCTTAGCCCAGTCACCCTAGCCAAATCGGGTGCGGTGATAACCAACCCAACTCACCGACCCTTGGTGTATGTTGTCCCGCATGAGCAAAGGCTCATGCGGGCTACGCTGCTACGCTGCTACGCTGCTACGCTGCGAACAGACGACGTAGCCGTCCTAATAAAGCGTGCGAAACTGACCAACTCTCCGGTGGGCGAGTTGGTTGCCAACCACAAGGGGACGCGCAGATCACGATCCACAATGCCGTCCTCAAACAGCTCCGGAAGATAGCCCAATAATCAAGGCACACACCCATCTACGCAGGGTGTGTGCTTTGACTACTGGCATCACCCGTATAACAGCGCAGCTCCATAGCCGATCGAGGCCAATACGAGAGCCGCTGAGATTACCCTTGGGGCAACAGGCTGAGATGGTATGAGGGCCACCACGCCAATCACTGCTGCACCCACTTCCAGAGCTATAGCTAGCCCGATGTAGTGCGAGTGCAGCAGTATCCCCGCTGAGAAACAAGCCAAGGTCGCCAGTTGCAAGATGACGCTCTGCGACCTTACGTTCACGATGCGATCGCCTTCCCGACAAACTTCGCCCGGTAGACCGCTTCTTTCCGATAGATGGCGGCGTATTGTGGAAACGCGGCTTTGATCTGCGCGGACTCCCGCACGGCAGCGTGCTCTTTTTCTGTGTCACTGGCTGCGCCCCCCACGATGACCCCGACACCTGCGAGACCGACCACTGTGCCTGTCACGGGCATCGAAATCGCCAGAACCATTCCTGCGGCAGTACGAGGGTGCGTTCCGAACTGCAACGTACCGTGCAGGTGAAGCAGTTTCATAGAACCGCTACAGTAGCGAGGCATTGCACTAAACGGCCGCGAATTAACTGCCGCCGGCGCATAACCGTGATAGCGGATGCTAGCGCGGTTCAGCTCCGGCGCTACCGATCATCAACGTGAACCCACGCGAGCCGTACACCGTCGTCCGGCATCACCGGCACCTGCACGTTCTGCCGCATGGCCCAGACGACCGGCTGCTGGTGCAATGGGATATGGCCAATATCGGCGGCATGCATTGCCATTGCTTCGGCTATCAGGGAGTCGCGCTTTCGACTGTCCAGCTCGGTCCGTATCTGAGGCAGCAAGGCGTCCAGCTTAGGATTGCTATAGCCACCGGAATTGAATGTCCCCTGATTATTGCCCGGCGTCGCCATGACGCTGACAAGGGTATTAAGCGCGTCTCCGCTGGGCGGCAGCCAACTTTGCAGGTAGAAGCTCGTCTTGCGCGCCAGCACAGCCTGGGAGAACAGCGCGAATGTGCGTATGTTCAATTCGACCTTGATGCCGACGCGCGCCAACATCGGGACGAGCGCCTGGCAGATAGCCTCGTCGTTCACCAGGCGGCCGGATGGGCAGTCGAGTGTCACGGTGAAGCCGTCGCCAAACCCTGCCTCCTTTAGCAGGGCGCGGCTGGCTGCCGGATCGTACGGGAGGCGCACGTCCTGGGCCGGGTCATAGCCGTTGATGGATGGTGCAACCATGGAGCCAGTCGGCCGCGACAGACCGCGCATGATGCGTTTTTGGATCGCGTCGATGTCGATCGCCTGATACACGGCCCGCCGCACCCGAACATCCTTGAACGGGTTTGGCAGCCCCGGGTCGGCCGGCAGATGCTCGCTGTGTTGGTCCATGCCGAGGAACAACGTCCGCATGTCGGACGCTTCAGCGAGCTTGATCTCTGGGTTGGTGCGGAGCTGGTCGATCGCCTGTAGCGGGACGTCTTGGATGAGGTCGGCGTCCCCGGCCACCAGCGCCGCAATACGGGTGGCGTCACTGCCGATCGGGCGGATCACGGCCCGATCCAGCACCGTGTTCGACTTGTCCCACCAAGCGAGGTTGCGCTCCAGCGTGGTGCTCGTATCCGGCGTGCGCTCTACTAACTGGAACGGCCCGGTACCATTCGTGTGCATGGTCGCGTATGACGTACGGTCAGTCCGCACCCCGTTCGGAGCTTCCGCCTGGTGCTCCACCGCCCAGGCTTTGGACAGGACATAGACGTAGGGGATCTCACGCGGGAGGATCGGGTCCGGACCGTCTGTGACGATCTCCACGGTTTGGGAGTCGACCGCCCGGACGGACTTGATTGGCGCCACCGAGACCTTGATGTCCGATCCCTCGGCCGCTGCCCGGGCGAAGGAGAACACGACGTCATCGGCGGTCAGGGCTGCGCCGTCATGAAAGTGCACGCCGGGCCGCAGCGCGAAACGCCACGTATCGGCCGAGGGTTGTGACCAGGATGACGCCAGTGCCGGTTCTACGTGCATGTGCTCGTCCAGGCGGACCAGGCCTTCGTAGATCGACCCGAGCATGACCTGCGTGAAGGTCTGGTTGGCCCCGTCCGGGTCCATGGTCAGCAGGTCAGACGGCACGCCAAGCGTGAACGTGCGCGGGGCGGGGCCGGCGGCACCCAAAAGCGCACCTGCCAGCAGAACGGCTGCATATCTCATGGGACAGCCCCAAACCCTTCGGATCGAAGGGGCGCCTCATGCCCCTCCAGCTCGCTTAGGAACAGGGCCATCGCGGCGCCGAATTCATCCGGTGTCTCCAGCATCGGCGCGTGGCCGCTGTCGGCAATAGTGACGACGCGGCTGTCCGCGATACCGGCCGCAAGCGCCTCAGCATGAGAGGCGGGGCGGCCGTGGTCTAGGGCACCGTGCACGATCAGGGTGGGTATCGCGATCTTGGGAAGGCTCGGCTGCATGTCGGTCGCAAGCAGCGAGCGTTGCGCGTCCAGCATCGCCTCCAAAGGGGCATGCATGGCATCATCCATGTAAGCGGCGAAATCCACCGGGTCGGCGCGGCCATGGAACCAGTGACGGCTGATCGCCTCCATCGTCTCGCGCGTGTTGCCGTTCGTCTCGAGGTCGGCCATGACCTGGAGTGCCACGCCATGATTGCGCACGTTCGGACCGGTGCACACCAGCACCAGGCCCCGCAGTCGCGTGCCGTATTCGGCTGCCGTACATTGCGACACGACCCCGCCCATCGAATGCCCAACTAGAACGACGGGCGCCAGGTCAAGCGCGTCGATGAACCCGGCGACGTGACGGGCGAACCCCGGTATGGTCCATCCCTGCGCCGGGCGGCCAGAACGCATGAACAGGTTGGGTGCGTAGCCGATGTAGCCGGCCGGTAGGCGAGCCGCGGCCTTGCGCCACAATGCGGAAGAGCTGCCGAAGCCGCCATGCAGGAATACGACCGGGCGCGTACCGGTGCCCCAACTCTCGTAGTCTACCCGGCAGCCCTCGACATCAACTGTTGGCATGTTGTCTCCTGACGGATCACGCTGACCGAGATCATGGCCAAGGTTCAAGCCCCATGACCGGCATAAAACCCCAGAACTGGTATTGTGTGCCGTTTTCAGGATTCTGGCCCGCAGCTTGCTTCATCGTCGCATGGCACCGACAACGGAACAGAGGGCGGCGGAAGACGGCGTATGCGGCCGTCTCCGGGCACTGCGGCTCGAGCGAGGGCTGAGCGTGGACACCATGGCGAAGCGGCTGAAGGTCTCGCGCACGGCCTTGTACCGTTACGAACGGGGCGAACAGCCGAAGCTGGGAACGCTGCAACGGGCGGCAGACGTGCTCGCCATCCCGCTGGCGGTCCTGCTGGGCGAAGGCGTCGAATGGTTCGGCACCGCGCTGGGTTTCTTCGAGCGGCTGCGGCAGGTCGAAGAGCAGGCCAACCATATTTTCGTGCTGTTCGGCCCAACGTCCTGGCTGCTCGTGTCGGACGCTTACGCCGATTTCGTCCTGCGGCTGATCCAGGCAAGTCTTACTTCGGTGTCGGATGCAGACGCCCTGGTTGAGGTGATGCGACAACGTCGCGCAATCTACGCCCGGCGCCGCCCCTCCTTGGTCAGCGTGCTGAGCCTGCACGACATGCACAGTAACGAGAACAGCCCGCAGGACGCCCGGCTCACGGGTCTGGACCCGGCGAAGGTGCGTGCGCTTCAACGTGCGGAGTGGGCCAACGTCGCAGCCCTGGCAGAGGCGCCGCCACGGGGGGTGCAGCTCGGCGTCTTGCGGACGCCGATTCCCAGTACCGGTTTCTCCTTGGCCCGCTGCACCGGCCGGACGGTCGCTGCCGTAAGTCCATTCCGCTTCGGCGACCCGATGAACATGCGCCTCGGCGCCGCGGCGGTGACCTCCGAGCCGCAAGCCGTGCGCCTGCACGAAGCCATGGCCGATGACGTTTGGGAGGCAGCTGTGAAGGGAGCGGAGGCGGCGAGCCTCATCAAGATAAAGCTGCGACGCCGGCGGCGGCACGTATAATGGGGCTTAGTTTTCGCCTCGACGGGACAACGGACGTCCGCTTACAGGCACCGCGGCCCACTTCTTACACGACCGACATGCGGTCGGTTGCGGAGTTGACTGGGTTTTGCACCCTGAAGGAGGCAGCATGCTGGTCGTGTTCGGCGGTCTGCCGGGAACGGGCAAGACGACGATCTCGCGGGTAATCGCAGCGCGGCGGTCCGCCACGTATCTGCGGATCGACGTCATCGAACAGGCGTTACGCTCGGCCGGCGTGCTGGCCCGCGATGTCGGCGCATCGGGCTACGTGATCGCGAACGCCTTGGCTGCATCCAATTTGGCGGAAGGCCGCACAGTGGTTGCGGACTGCGTCAACCCCGTTCACGAGAGCCGCCAGGGATGGCGGATGACGGCGGCCGGCGCGGGCTCTCCGCTGCTGGAGGTTGAGGTTGTGTGTTCCGACCACGTGGAGCATCGCCGCCGTGTGGAAGAGCGAAGGTGCGACATCGACGGTCTTGTGCTGCCGAGTTGGCAAGATGTCTTAGGGCAGGACTATTCGCCTTGGACCGAGCCGCACTTGGTCATCGACACCGCCCAGCTCACGCGGGATGAGGCCGTCGCCGTCCTCGAGCGCCACCTCTCGCTCTAATATCGGGGGGCGACCGGCGGGAGCGGCAGGGATTGACGTTGAACGGGCGGATAGCCGGCCGACCTGGCGGCGGGCGCCGTGATCGGGCTCGCCTGGACGGGGGCAACAGGCTGCGGCGTGAGAGGCTGGGCGCTGGCGACGCTCATCGTGCCCGGCGCCGCCGCGGTCACGCTGGCGCCGTATTTGCCGAGCACTTCGCGCAGCGGCGCCGCGCCCGGGTTGTTCGCATCCATCGAGATGACGATCTGCTGCGCCGCCTCCTCCTTGCCGTAATAGGCCGCGTTCCAGGCGCTTTTCGTCGTCATGACGCTGCCGGACAGGGAGAACCCGGCATAAAGCCCGCGCGACCGGGTGAAACCGATGATGTCTGCGCCGACGGCGCCGGTCGTCGCCCCCTCGATCCCGCCACCCCACTTCACCACGACCGCACCGGCATCCGCCCCGATCTTGAACTGGTCGTCCATGACGGCCCGGAGACCTTTCTCGGTGAGGATCATCATCATGACCTCGCTGTCCTGCATCCCGGCCTGGAAGCCGAACGACCCGGACCCAAGGCCGTAGAATGCAGGGGATGACCAGGAGCCGCCGCCATCCCGCGCGACCAGCACGCAATCCCCGCCCTGGCCGCCGAACAGGAAGCCCGCGCGGAACACCTGCGGGCAGATCATCACCGCCCGGGCGCGACGCAGCATACGTTGCGCGTCCGTGCCGTCCTGGTCGTTCAGCATGTCCTGCGCCGCCAGCGTGGAGCGGTCCACCAACGCCTGCTGCACGGCTTGGGCGTGGACTGCCAGCGGGGCAGCCATACCTGCGACGACGAGCCCCATTGCGCGAGCAAAGCGACGCATGATGAATGCCTCCTGGCGGAATCAGGGCTTTGTAGTCTTAGAAAAGAGAGGGTTACAACGGAAAGTTCATCTCACATGGGATTTTCCTGCACCAGTGTGGCACGGCAACACAGGTGATGCGCCGGCCGCCGGCTTATGATCAAGTCACGCGGACGATGATGGAGCGCTGACGGTGACGATCTGGCTGCTGTTGAAGGGAATGGGGTTCGGCATGGCGGTGGCCGCGCCAGTCGGGCCGATGAGCCTGCTGTGCATGCGGCGCACCTTGGCGCAGGGATGGCGGCCCGGGCTTGCCACCGGCGCCGGGATCGCCACGGGCGACGGGGCCTATGCCTGCGTGGCCGTGCTCGGGCTCGCCGGGTTGTCGCACTTCATGCTCGCACATGAACGGCCGCTGCACCTCGCGGCCGGGCTGTTCCTGCTGTATCTGGGCCTGCGGACCGCCTTCGCCCGGCCGTCGGACACCCCGGCGGCGATACCGCAGACCGGCGCCAGGAGGGCCTTCGCCAGCGCCGTGCTGCTGACGCTGACGAACCCGCCGACCATCATCATGTTCGCCGCCATCTTCGCCAGCCTCGCGCCGCCGGATGGCTTCGCCCTCGGCACGGCGTTCGCGAAGGTGGCGGGCGTGATGGCTGGCTCGATGCTGTGGTGGTGCGGGCTGGTGACAGTGCTGTGCGCCATCCGCCATGCGATCGGCCAGCGCACCCGGCGCTGGATCGACCGCATCGCCGGCGTCCTGTTGGCGGCGTTCGGCGGCGCAGAAATCCGCCGTTCGGTGTAGGCGTCGCCTCTGGATGCCCCCGGATCAAGGAAGCAGCGTCCGGTCGCGCGTCACGATTTGATCAAGGCGCACCCGCCCTCGCTCATGGGGCGGAAGGCTTCGTCCGCCGGGGTGGTGGCCACCAGCTTCAGGCAATCCCAGGAGCCATGGCTTTCGGCCGGCGACTTGGCCTGGAACAGGTAGGACGGGTGGATTTTGCGGCCATCCGCACGGATGCTGCCCTTGCCGAAACAATCATCGTCGGTGGGCAGCGCCTTCATCCGCGCCACCGCGTCCCGGCCGCTTGCCTTGGCCGCGCCGATCCCCAGGTCGGCCACGGCCTTAAGGTAGTGCAGGGTCGACGCGTAGCACCCGGCCTGCACCATGTTGGGCCATTGATCCGGCGTCTTCGGCCGCACCCGCTCGTTGAAGGCGCGGGTGCGGTCGTTCAGGTCCCAGTAGTAGCTTTCCGTCAGCAGCAGGCCCTGCGCCGTGTCCAGCCCGATCGCATGGACGTTGCTGTTGTACATCAGCATCCCCGCGACCTTCATGTGTTCCGTCAGGCCGAACTCATGCGCCTGCTTGACGCAGTTGATGGTGTCGCCGCCACTGTTGGCGAGGCCCAGCACCTTGGCGCCGCTGGCCTGTGCCTGCACCAGCAATGCGGAGAAATCCGTCGTGGCGGGGAACGGGTATTTGACGCTGCCGAGCACCTTGCCGCCGGCCGCCTCCACGAAGCTGGAGGTGTCGCGCTGCAATTGCTGGCCGAACACGTAATCCGCGGTGATGAAGAACCAGGAATCACCCCCCGCATGCACCATCGCGCCGCCGGTGGATCGCGCAAGCATGTAGGTGTCGTACGTCCAATGCACCGTGTTGGGCGAGCATTGCGCCCCTGTGAGGTCGGTCGTGGCGGCGCCGTTGTTCAGCATGACCTTGTTCTTCTCCTTGCAGACGCTGGCCACCGCCAGGGCCACAGAGGAGGTCGGCACGTCCACGATCGCGTCCACGCCATCCTGGTCGAACCACTGCCGCGCGATGCCGGCCCCGACATCCGGCTTGTTCTGGTGGTCGGCCACCCGCACCTCCACGGTGAAGCCGCTGGCCGCGAACTCCGCCACCGCTTGGCGGACGCAGATGGCGCTGGTGGGGCCGCCGTCGTCCCGGTAGGGGCCGGACTGGTCGTTCAGCACGCCGATCCGCAAGACCGGACTGGACTGGGCACGGCCCATCCGCGGCAGCAGCATGGCAGCGGTGGCAGTCGCCGAGAATCCCCGGCGGGTGATGGTCATGATTGGCGCACTCCCTCGTCGCACCCACGTTGCCCGGGGTGCTGTTCCGGCAGCGTAGCCAGTCCGCGGGGGCGGCGGCAACTGTCACGCATTGGCGTGCGCGGCCTTGCAGCGCTAAACCGCTGGCGGGAGATACGATGATGAAGCCGCTTGAAGGCGTGACGGTGATCGAGATCGGCCAGGCGCTCGCAGGGCCGCTGGCCGGCGTGATCCTCGCCGACATGGGCGCTGATGTGATCAAGGTGGAAAAGCCGGATGGCGGCGACGACGCCCGCGGCTGGGGCCCTCCCTTCGCCGGGGATACGTCGCTGTATTTCCACGGCCAGAACCGCAACAAGCGGTCGGTCACGCTGGACATCAAGGACCCGGCGGACATCGCGGTGCTCAACCGCCTGGTGGCGGATGCCGACATCCTGATCCAGAACCTGCGTCCCGGCGTGGTTGAGGACGCCGGGATCGGGCCGGAGGCCATGCTCGCCCGGCATCCCAAGCTGATCTACTGCTCGATCTGGGCGTTCGGCTACACCGGGCCGTTGCGCATGAAGCCGGGGTTCGACCCACTGTTGCAGGCCTATGGCGGCATGATGTCGGTGACCGGGCAGGCCGATGGCCCACCCACCTTCTGCGGCGCCTCCATCAACGACAAGGCCACCGGGCTGTTCTGCGTCATCGGGGCGCTGGCGGCGCTGCGGCACCGTGACCTGACGGGCACAGGCTGCCTGGTCGACACCTCGCTGTTCGAAACGGCGGCGTTCTGGGTGGAAGGCCAGGTGAACAACTATCTTCAGGACGGCACGGTCGCGCGGCGTCACGGCACGGCGTCCACCGTCATCACGCCGTACCAGGTGTTCAACGCCGCGGACGCGCCGTTCTGCCTGGCCGCTGGCAACGACCGGCTCTGGTCCCGCTGCGCCGCCGTGCTGGGGCACCCGGAGTGGGGCACCGACCCGCGCTACGCCACAGGACGGCAGCGTAACGCAAACCGGCAAGACCTTGTCGGCCTGATCGAAGCGGTCATCCGCACGCGGCCGCGGGCCGAGTGGCTGGCCGCGTTCGACGCCGCCGGCGTGCCTGTCGCCGCGGTGAACGATGTCGGCGAGCTGGCGCGCAGCGATCAGATGGCGGCGGTGGGGCTGCTGCAAACGCTGCCCGGCGCCGGGTTGACGATGGTTGGGCTACCCATCTCCTTCAACCGCCAACGCCCGGCGTCGGAGCGGGGCGCGCCGAGCCTGGGGGAGCACAACGCCGAGATCCTCGGCCGCTAAGGCGCCGCCTAAGCGCGGACGGCGGCGGGGGGTGTCTTGTCCCGCATGAGAAGGCTCATGCGGGCTACGCATGCGCTCCGAACCGGAGAATGGGTCGCCGTTCGTAACCAACCCATCCTGCGACTGAAGGCTTGCCCTAAGCGCGGCAAGCCCTCGACGTCTCTCGTGACGTCGCATCCACTCAAGGACCGGATGGCGCGGGCGGAGCCTCGGGTCGATCCTCCCAATCACGGGGACCGAAGATGGCCTGTCGATGATAGGCTCGGCTGTTCGTCCAGCAGGTGGAGGTTCGGGTTCAGGAACGGGTCCAACAGCACCAGGCTGCCCCAATCCCGCAGCAAGCGGTCCCGCTCCTCCCGCGCCTGAGCTTGCCGGGCTGGCGAGTGGTCCGGCGGCCGGGACGCCAGTTCGCGATGCTCCAGCACGGACCACGGCGTCCAGACCAGGCGGTAGCCGTTCGCCGTCAGGCGCAGGCAGAAATCCACGTCGTTATACGCCACCGGCAATGCCTCGTTGAGGCCGCCGACAGCAAGGAAGATGTCCCGCCGGGTCGCCATGCACGCGCCGGTGACAGCCCACACCTCCCGGCCCAGGGCCATCAGGTCGAAGACGCCGTCAGCATCGCCTGGCGCATAGCGGAAGATATGGCGCGGCAACCCCGCCGCATCGGTGGTCAGCCCCGCATGCTGCACGCGCCCATCCGGATACAGCAGCTTTGCCCCTGCCGCGCCCACGCCGGGTTGCAGGGCGTAGGCGACCAGGATGGCCAGCCAATCCGGGTCGGTCACGGCGATGTCGTTGTTCAGCAGGACGAGCACCTCGCCCGCCGCCTGCGCCGCGGCGGCGTTGTTCAGGGCGGACCAGTTGAAGGGGCCCGGCATCCGCAGCACCTTCACCCGCGCGTCAGCAGCAAGCTGGTCCAGCAATGCCAGCGCGTCCGGCTCCACCGTGCCATTGTCCACGATCAGCATTTCCAACCGCTGGTAGGTCGTCCGATTCAGCACGCCGTCGGCGCACACCCGCAACAGGTCGGCGCGGTCGCGGGTCGGCACGATGAGGGAGACCATGGGCGGCGGCGATGGCAGCGCATAGGCGACCCGGTGATACTGCGGGTGGTTCGCAAGCGGGAGCAGCCGCGCCGCGACGCCACGCCGCTGCAACTGTGACGCAACGGCGGCCTGCCTGGCGCCGGCGTCAGGCGGCGGCACGACGCGATGACACAGCACGGCGGGAACGTGCCGGATCCGCTCGGGTGACGTGGCCGCGGCGACCTGGCTGGCCAGGTCATACCGCCAGGCCGGGCTGTCGGACACGCTCACCTGGCGGAGCAGCGCCGTCCGGAAGAAGGCGAACGGCCCGACCAGGTCGCGGCCACGCTGCAACTCGCTGTCCCATCCCGGCTTGAAGAACGGCCGCACCCGGGCGCCGTCGGCGTCCAACCAGTCCTCGTCGGCGAACAGCAGGTCGGTTTGCGGATACTGCGACAGGACCTGCGCGACCAGGGACAAGGCGGCAGACGCCAGCCGGTCCTCCGCCTCGATGAAGCACACGAGGTCGACATCCATCTGGTCGAGCGCACGCGCCACGAGCGTGGATGGCCGGTCATCCCGGTCCAGCACAAGGACCGCGCAGCCCTCTGGACACGCCACGCCGAGATCGGCCGGACGTGCCGCGTGGGCCTGCGCCAACTGGACCAGGCCGATCCGTTGCGGCCGGGTCGCCTGGTGTCCCGGGCCGGCACGCAGCAACGCGGCCAGGCTGCCCGCTTCCTCCGTCCGGATCCAGTTGGCGTAAGCGACCGCCTGCGTACCCGGCAGCGGCGTCGGCAGGGGCGATGGCGGCTCCGGCGGCGGCGGCAGGGGGCGTTCCAAGCGCAATGCCTCGATGGCCCAGCGGACCGGCCGGGTCATGCGCCACATGCGGCTGGTTTCGAACGCGTGCAAGCGGTGATGCGCCCTCGCCAATTCGGCCTGCGCAGCCGCCAGCCTGGCTTCAAGCGCCCGAACCCTGTCCCCTGTGGCGCCGGGCAAGGCGGCCGGCGTGTCGAACAGGGTCCGGTTCGCCTCGATAAACCGTGCTATTGCCGGGGCCAACCGGGCCGGATCGGCGTTCAGGGTGCTTGCCACGCTGCCAGCCGGTGCTGGGACATCAGCTTCGCGTCATGCACCGCGATCCTGCATGGTTCCATGGACGCGAAATCCGCCTCGATTGCGTGTTGCCCGGTGTGAAGTGTCGTCCGCGAGAAAGCAAGGCGACGGGAGCGCGATGGCAGCGTGATCGTGTTCGAAGCCGTTACCCCGCGTATCGCCGTACCGGACTTGCGGCGCGGGAGCACCACACCACACAAGACCAGGCCGGAGTTGCATAGTCCGTGGCAGACGACCAGATTTGGCCGCGCGCAGTCTCGATATGCGGCGACGGGGAAACCCAGCGGGAGCGACATGCCGGTGTCCCGCAAAGGAACGAGTTCGAATGGACTACGACGCGTTTTTCCGCGGGCAACTCGACGGGCTCCGCCGCGAGGGCAATTACCGGGTGTTTGCCGACTTGCAACGCCGGGCGGGCAGCTTTCCGCACGCCACCCATGTGCGGGAGCATGGCCGGGCGGACGTGACGGTCTGGTGTTCCAACGACTACCTCGGCATGGGCCAGCATCCCGTCGTGCTCGCCGCCATGCACGAAGCGCTGGAGAGCTGCGGCGCTGGCGCTGGCGGCACCCGCAACATCGCCGGCACCAACCACTACCACGTGTTGCTGGAAGCAGAGCTGGCGGACCTGCACCGCACCGAGTCGGCGCTGCTGTTCAACTCGGGCTACATGTCCAATTGGGCGGCGCTGGGCACGCTCGCTGGCCGCCTGCCCGGCTGCGTGGTGCTGTCGGACGCGTACAATCACGCCTCCATGATCGAGGGTATCCGGCATAGCCGGGCAGAGAAGATCATCTTCGCGCATAACGACCCGGCGGACCTCGACCGCAAGCTGTCCCGCCTGCCAGCCGGCATACCGAAGCTGATCGCGTTCGAATCCGTCTACTCCATGGACGGGGACATCGCCCCGGTCGCCGAGATTTGCGACGTGGCGGACCAGCATGGCGCCATGACCTACCTGGATGAGGTGCATGCCGTCGGCTTGTACGGCCCCCGCGGCGGCGGCGTCGCGGAACAGGAGGGGCTGGCCCATCGCTTGACGGTGGTGGAGGGTACGTTGGCCAAGGGCTTCGGGGTCGTCGGCGGCTACATCGCCGCCTCCGCCGTGCTGTGCGATTTCGTCCGCAGCTTCGCCTCCGGCTTCATCTTCACCACGGCGCTGCCCCCGGCGGTGGCCGCCGGCGCGTTGGCGAGCATCCGTCACCTGAAGACGAGCCGCGCCGAACGGCAGTTGCAGCAGGACCGGGTCGTGACGTTGCGTGCCGCGCTGGACCGCGCGGGGGTGCCGCATTACCGCAACCCCAGCCACATCGTTCCGGTCATGGTGGGCGATGCCAAGCTCTGCAAGCAGGTGACCGACCGGTTGCTGGACCAGTTCGGCATATACGTGCAGCCGATCAACTACCCGACGGTCGCCCGTGGCACCGAACGTTTCCGCATCACCCCGTCGCCGCACCACAGCGACGCGGATATCGCCCATTTGGTGGAGTCGCTGTCGGCCGTCTGGTCGGACCTCAGTCTCCGCCGGGCCGCCTAACCTTGGCGATTGCATTACACGCGACGGCGTAGGGTGCAATCCGCTTGGAGGATTGCACCATCCCGCTGTGTCGGCGATGCGGAGTCGGCGGGATGGTGCAATGCTTTAAGGGCATTGCACCCTACTTGGTGAACCAAGGGCCAGTGTTAGTCAGCTTCACATCTGGGCAGGCCAAACACCGTGTACCTACTTCGCCGGCTCGGCAGGGGCTGGTGCGGCGGGTGCCGCGGCGGCCGGGGGAGCTGATGCAGCCGGGGCGCCGGCTGGGGCCGTGGCGGCTGCCGGGGTGGCGGCAGGGGGTGGCGGCAAGGCCTCCGGGTTGTGCGACAGGCTGTGGAGGTAGTCGATCACGTCGGCCCGCTTCTTCGGGTCGGACAGGCCGGCATAGCTCATCTTGGTGCCAGGCGCGTAGGCGGAGGGCTTCTTCAGCCACTCATAAAGCTCGTCATAGGTCCAGGGACCTTGCTTGCTCTTGAGCGCGGCCGAGTACTCGTAGCCGACCATGTGGGCATGAGGGCCGCCAACCACGCCGTACAGGTTGGGCCCGATGCCCGCTCTGCCGCCCTCGTTGAAGGTGTGGCAGGCGACGCAGCCTTGCTGCTTGGTCAGCGCCTCGCCCGCGGCTGGGTCGGCGGAGGCGAGCAAAAGGGCGACTGGCGGATCAGGCGCTGCGGCCGGTCCGGTGGGCGCCGCCTCCGTCGGGACGTCGATCTTGATCGCCGAGGTTGTGAGGCGGGTGGGATGGACCAGCATCTGGGCCGCCAGGCCCGCGACCATGAACGCGATCCCGGCGGTGAGCACGGCGGCGGCGACTTTGTTGACCTCCAGGCTATCCATCCGTCAGCGGCTCCAAAGAGGGTGTTTCAGCGGCCTATACATCATCAGCCAGCCAAAAACACAATGACCGGGGCGTGCCCTAATGCGCTTGGCTGCCCGGTTGCGTCGCGGCTCCATCCCCGTGGCGCGAACGGCCGCAGCAGCCTCCGGCGCACGGAGAAAGGCGATCAATCCCCTCGCCGGCGGCGTAGATCGTGATGCTCTGCACCTCCGCCGGGATCGGCCGACGATGTCGATGCCGGGGATGGGCTCGCTGATCTGCCGGCCTCTTTGCTTGGAGTCCCAAGGCCCCTCTACCACGCTCCTAATGCCGGTCGACCATGCTTTCATGCACCCAGCCGAACGGCGCCGTGTCGCCAACCTGGTACCAGCCGCCGGGCGCCTGGCCGAACACCCGCAGCGAGGTCCCCGCGGGGATCACCCGGGTGGATGCGCCATGCGGGTCGGCGTGCAGATTGCCGTTCTGGCGCATGGTGACGCTGCCCGAGGCAGCCGTCGGCGCCGCTGTGACCGTGATCGGCGCGGTGGTTTGCGCGTCCGGTGCTGCACGCGCGTCGGCGCCGGGAACCTGCGGATTGGGGATGGCGTCGGGCAGAGGCGGCACGGACGCGACGCTGCTATCGGGAGACGGCGACGGGCCGCCATTCTCGTAGCAATAGGTCACGAGGGCCGCATACACCCGGCTCGCCTCCGACGTGGTGGTGCCGATGCGGTGATCGAACTGGTATTGCGTCCAGTCGCCATGACTTTGCCCGGTGACCACGGACACGAAAGGCACGAAGATGTTGGCATCGTCGGCGAACGGGCTGACCTGGCCGCACACGGCGTAACGCCCCGGCTGGGCCTGGGTGTAGACCTGGACGCCACGGAAACGGACTTTCGCCGTGGCGGGGGCGGCTGACTGGATGTCCTGCTCCGCCGCATCGCGGACATGCTGAATGGCGGGATCGACGCCCGCCGCGGCAGGTTTCTTCTGGTCCTTGCAGCCGGCAAGCACGATCAGCGTCAGTATCGGCACAAGCCGCCACGTCGTGGTCGCAATCATCCGTCCGGCCAAACAGGGGTGGCGTCTCTTACGACGGTCGCGTGCCAACCGACAAGCTGACGACGCCCTATCGCATGGCATTTACCCTTCGCTAACCCGCCCGCCCCCACCCTGCAAACGATGGTTCGGGTGATCCGGGGGCGTATATGCAGGCAGTGACACGCGAGCGGTCGCCCGCGCTGCTGGGGCGCCGGGGGAAAGCCCAGGCGCAGTTCCGCCACGGCGCCGCGCTGCACGCACGCGGCCTGCTGGCACAGGCCGCCGCGGCGTTCGAGTCCGCGACCCAGCTTGATCCCGACCATATCGAGGCGCACCGGATGCGCGCCACGACGCTGGCCGGGATGGGGCGCCACGCGGATGCGCTCGGCCTGCTGGGCAGGGCGGCGCAGCGCCATCCCGGCGAGCCGGCCCTGCTCAGCACGATGGGCCGCCTGTTGCTGGCCATGAAGCGCCCGCGTGAAGCGGCGGGGGCGCTGCTGTTGGCCGTGGCGGCGCGGCCGGACGACGCGCAGGTGCTGTCGGCGCTCGGCATCGCCTTCCTGCAATGCGACGACCTGCCCCAGGCACGCGCCCACACCGAAGCCGCGTTCCGCTTGGCGCCCGATTTCGAGAATGCGGTGAACCACAGCCGCGTGCTGCTGGAGGCCGGCGCCTTCGACGACGCCGAAGCGGTCAGTTCGCTCGCCGTGCAGTTGCGGGGCGACTCGCTGGCAGCCTGGAACAACCATGCTCTCGCCTTGGAAGGGCTACGCCGCCATGCGGACGCCGAAGCCGCCTGGCGAACCGCGCTGGACCTGGCGCCCGACAATGCGGATTCCTGTCACAAGCTGGCGACGCTCCTGCTCACGCTGGGACGCCTGACGCCCGAGACATGGGCGCTGTACGAGCGGCGGCTGGACGGGCGCGTCGCCACCGGCACGCTGAGGCGCTGGCACGGCGAAGACATTACGGGCAAGACCCTGCTGCTGCATGCCGAACAGGGGCTTGGCGACACGATCCAGTTCGTCCGCTACGCCCCCATGGCCGCGGCGCGTGGCGCGCGCGTGATCCTGGCCGTGCAACCCGGCCTGATGCGGCTCCTGACCGGGCTGCCCGGCGTCGACCAGATGGTTGCCGTGGGCGGTGCGTTGCCGGCGTTCGACGTGTTCTGCCCGCTGCTCAGCCTGCCCGCTGTGTTCCAGACCACGCTTGATGCGGTGCCCCCGCCGCTGCGCTTCGACGTGCTGATCCCGCAACGTGCGCCGGGCGGCCTGCGTGTGGGATTGGTCTGGGCGGGCAATCCCGGCTTCGTCAACGACCGGTCGCGCTCCCTGCCGCCCGGACTGCTGGCGCCGCTGACCCAACTGGCCGGGGTACAGTGCCATAGCCTGCAGTTTGGCGAGGCCATCCCCCCGGGACTGTGCATCGCGGACGCGATGGATGGCGTGGCGGATTTCGCCGACACGGCACGCCGCCTGGCCGGGCTGGACCTGGTCATCGCCGTCGACACCGCGGTCGCCCACCTGGCGGCCACGATGGGCAAGCCGGTGTGGTTGCTGTCGCGCTTCCTCGGGTGTTGGCGCTGGCTGTTCGACCGCGCCGACAGCCCGTGGTACCCGACCATGCGCGTCTACCGCCAGCCGCAGCCCAATGATTGGACGTCCGTGATCCAGCGCGTGGAGCACGATTTGCGCGCCCTGGCGCAGGAGAACGCCGCGGCGTAGGCCGAGCCCGCGGGACTGAACTCAGTCCAAGCTTGGCGTCGTAGGCATCAGGCCTGCCCTGTGGCCCAGGCCAGCGCGTTTTGCCAAAGCCTGGCATAGCCCGGCCACTGCACGAACGTGTCCGGCAGCCAGTGCGGCCCGATATCGGACGTCCAGGCCAGCGTGCGCCCCTTGCCGTGCTGCCCGGTGACCAGCAGGGGATGGCCACCCTGGTCCGCCGGCAAGCGCGCCAGCACCTCGACATCCGCCCGGTCGCGCAGGACCACCTCGTTGGCGCCGAGCAGGGCCGGCCAGTCCGTGCCGAGGCCTTGCAGGATGGGATGGGATGCGTCGCCGGTGACGGCAGGCTGGAATCCCTCCGGCGCCTCCAGCCGGTCGTCATACGGCAGGCAGGTGACGGGCAGGCAATCCTCGACCGGCGTGCGGTGCCAGCGGCCGCGGCCGTCGATGCCCTGGAAGGTCAGGTAGCCGCCGATCATCAGCAGGCCGCCGCCTTCGGCCGTCCAGTCCCGGATCAGCTTCAGCCGGTTCGGGGTCGGCTTGCCGTGCAGCCAGACGGATTGCGGCAGCAGCAGCGTGTTGGCGCCGATGTCGGACAGGATGATCGCGCGATACTTGCGCAGCCCGTCGAGGGTGAAGGGAAAGCCCTCCGCCGCCTCGTGCGCCGGCATGTAGGTCAGGTTGAACGGGCTGTCCTGCAGCGCCGCCACCAGGGGCTCGGCGCCCTTGTGGAAGGTGACGCTGCCGAAGCTGTCGAAGCCTTTGTAGTGGGTGGCCGCACTCACCCAGCTTTCGCCGACCAGCAGCACCTCGGTACGGTCCATCATGTTCCTCGTCTCGATCAGATCGCGCCAATCCGTGCCCGTGCATGGCCCCCGGCACAGTGTCAAGGCCAGCGCATCTCCCTCTCCCACTGCCAGGCGCGGCGCCTACAGTCCTGCGAACCAGTTGAAGCCCAGCTTCTCCCAATAGCCGCCGGGATAGGTGTTGGTGACCTCGATGGCGGTGATCCATTTCGGGTTCTTGAACCCGAGCTTGGTGGTCATGCGCAGCCGCAACGGGTAGCCGAACGGGTCGGCCAACGTCTCCCCGGCGTATTTCGTCGCCAGCAGCGTCTGCGGATGCAGCGCGGTCGCCATGTCGATGCTGCTGGGATAATCGTCCGCCGTCTTGAACGCGACGTATTGGGCCTTCAGGTCGGCGCCGACCTGCTCCAGGAAGCTGCGCAACGTCGGGCCGGACCACTCGCCGATATAGTCCCAGCCTTCGACGCAGACATGGCGGACGACCATGTCGGTCTGCGGCAGCGCCTCGATCTGCTGGACGGTCCAAGGCCGCTTGTCGTCGATCAGCCCGGACAGTTCCAGCGTCCAAGTCCGCCCATCCACCGGCTTCACGTCGGTGATGTCGTAGTACGCGTTGAACTTTGGAGGCTTGAGCACCATCGACGCCGGGTAGGTGGGCGCGAGCTTGGTGGGGTCGAACAACTGCTCCTGAAACCAGTCGTTGAAGGACGAAATCTTGCGCAATCCCGCCTCCACCGAGGCCGGCGTGTTCACGTCGCATCCGGTCAGCATCGTCAGCGCGCCGAGCGACAGGCTGCCGCGGATCAGCCCGCGTCGCTCCAGCGAACGGATGAGCGGCCGGTGCACGTCCAGAGACTGCGGGCCCGGCCCCCTCGCCGGACGGAAGAGAGACGTCACCATCCCATCACCGTGGGTGCTCGAAGCCGTCGTCTTATCACTTCGCTTTCCCGACGACCGTGTCCAGCGTCGCAAGATGCGCACGCGCCGTGGCCGATGCGGCGCGTTCCAGCGCGCGGTATTCCTGAATTAGCGTCTTGCCGGCATGGGTCAGGCGGGCGCCGCCGCCGCCGGCGCCCCCGGCCGAGGTTTCGACCACGGGATTGCCCACGGTGCGGTTCAGGTCCTCCACCAACTGCCACGCCCGGCGATACGACATCTTCATCGCCCGCCCAGCCGCCGAGATGGAGCCGGCACGGTCGATCTCCTCCAGCAGGGCCACCTTGCCAGGCCCGATCCGTCCCCCATCCGCAAGGTCGATGCGGATGCTGAGTTGATACCGCTTCGCTCCGGCCGCCGTCATGCCGCCAACCCCGCTGCGGCGATGTGGCCCGGCGCCGCGCCTGCCCGCCACACCTGGATCGAGGCCGGGTCGATCGCCACCCAGCATGGCCCGGGCCGGTGGGGCCAACTCGGTTCGGCCGCGACCTCCAGCGTGGCTTGGCCGAGCCGCACCAGCACATGGCGTTGCCCGGCGCGGATGTCGCCCGCCTGCAGCAACAGGGCGGGCAGCCCGTGCTCGACGCCCAGCCGTATGCTCCCGGGCCGCACCGCCCAGCCGACCGGGCCGGTCACCAGCGGCGGCCCGGATACGGGGAGGAACACGCCGCCGACGTCGATCGCGTCGGGCGCCACGGCCATCCCGGCGGCCACCGTCTCCGCCCCCAGCAAGCGGGCAGCCGCCTCGTTCGCGGGGCGCTGGAACACGGCCTCGACAGCACCCGATTGCAGCACATGGCCGGCCTCCAACAGCAGCAGCTCATCCGCCAACAGCATAGCCTCCGCCGGGTCGTGCGTGACCAGGATGGTGGTGGCCGCGATCTCCGCCTGCAAGGCCAGCAATTCCCGGCGCAGCCGCCCGCGCAGCGGCGCGTCAAGCGCCGAAAACGGCTCGTCCAGCAGCAACAGCGCGCTGGGGCGGGACAGGGCGCGCGCCAGGGCGACGCGCTGCTGCTGCCCCATCGACAGCTCCGCCGCGCGCCGATGCTCCAGCCCCGCCAGGCCGAGCCGGTCGGTCCAGTGCCGCGCGCGGGCCGGGTCGCAGCCGACGCCGAAGCGGATTTGCCGGTCCGTGGGCATATGCGGCAGCAGCCCGTAGCTTTGCGGCACATAGGCGATGCCGCGCGCATGGGGCGGCAGCCGGCCAAGGTCGCGGCCGTTCAGCGATAGGGCGGCATGGTCCGCCGGGTCCAACCCGGCGATCAGCCGCAGGGTCGCGGACTTGCCCGAGCCGGACGCCCCCAAAATGCACAGCCGCTTCGCCTGCGTCTGCCACGCCACGTCCAGCGTGAAGCCGGGTCGATGCCGCCGCAGCGCGATCCGCAACGGCGCAGCCGCGGGGGACGATGCGGCCAGCATCGGGAACGGCAGCGGCGCCGTGTCCTGCGAGGGATATGGCTTGGCGTCGCGGGCGCCGCGCAGGCTCAGCGCCATGACCAGCGCGGCGATCAGCACGGTCGGCAGCACCACGGGAAGCATGGCGGGCAGGCCCTGGCTGCCGAACGCGACATAGGTGTACACCGGCAGGGAATAGGGATGGTAGGCGACCATCACCGTGGCGCCGAACTCGCCGAACGCCCGCAGCCAGGTGAGCAGCACCCCCGCCCAGATCCCGTGCGAGGCCAAGGCCAGGCTCACCCGGCGGAACACCGCGCCGGGCCGGTGGCCCAGGGTGGCGGCCACGTCCTCCAGCGCCGGGTCCACGCCGGCGAAGGCGGAGCGGGCGGCGACGACCAGGAACGGCGCCGCCACGAACGCCTCCGCCAGCACGATGCCGAGGAAGGAGTCGGTCAGCGCCCCACCCGTGAGGCGGCCGAGCGGGCTGGCGTAGCCGAATAGGAACAGCAGCAGCACGCCGCTGGACAAGGGCGGCAGGGCCAGCGGCAGTTGCACCAGGAAGCCGATAGCCGACGTGGCACGGCCCGGTGACCGCGCCAGCAGATAGCCGAGCGGCACGCCGCCCAACACGACAAGCGCCGTGGCGACGCTGGCGCTCGCGACCGAGACCAGCCCCGCCTGCCCCAAGGCCGCGACGTCCACGCTGGCCCAATCCGCCAGCCCGGCCTGCCCGAGCCCGGCCAGGAACGGTGCGACCAGGTAGGCCGCCAGCAACGCCGCCAGCGGCCACAATACGCCGGGCCGTTTCATGGCCATGACGCCCTGCCCGGCCGGAGCGTCAGGTCACGGCAGATGGATGTCGGCCGGCAGCTTCGCGGCGTCCCCGGTGACCGCGGGAGTCACCGTGTCCAACCCATGTTCCTTCAAGATCGCCTGGCCGGGCGCGCCCAGGAGGAAGGTCACGAACTGCGCCGCGGCCACCGGGTCGGCGGCGTCCCGTAGCACGGTCACGGTGTAGACGGCGCTCAGCGCCACCTCGGGCGGCAGGGGGATGGCGGGGATTTTCAGGTCGGACGTCTCGGTCGAGTAGAAGAACCCGACGTCGACCTGGCCGGATTGCAGCCGGCCGACCAGATTTTCCTCCGGCCGCACCTGCTCCGGATTGTCGGGCGCGCCCAGCACGGCCTGCGCCAGCCCGGGCTGGTGGTAGACCTGCTCCGCCTTGTCGAGCAGTTGCACGGTCAGCGCCCCCTTGGGGTCCAGTTTCGGGTCGGTGCGGCCGATCTTGATGCCGGGCTCCCGCAGGACCTCGTACCACGGCTTGGTCTTGAGGTCGGCGGCGAAGCGGCTGTCCGGGTTGTAGCCGATGACCAGCGGGGAGCGGGCGAAGGTGATGTACCAGGTGACCCAATCGCCGTTGGCGGCCGTCATGAGCGTGTTGTTCACGTTCGGGGTGGCGCTGATGAACACGTCGGCCCGCCGCAGCTTGCCCTTGATCTGGTTCGCCAACCCGTTGGAGCCACCGGCGAAGCCGCGGAAATCGTTGCCCGTCGCCTTGTCGAAGGCCGGCCCGACGCCGTGCTCCATCAGGTTGACGAGCGAGCCGGCGTAAAGCACGTCCACATCGGCGGCCGAGGCGGCCAGGGGCACGGCAAGCAGGCACGCGGCAAGCAGGAACGGGACGGGTCGGAACATGGATCGGGTCCTTGCAGTCGGCCGGATGGGGCGGAGGCGTTGCATCCGTCCGGCTATAGCGCACGGAGGTCCGGCAGGCCATGCGGACGGTCTTCAGCGCCTTTTCCCGCTGGCGGGAGAAGGTCGGGATGAGGGTGGTGCCTGCGATCAGCTCGATCGTCGATAGCTGGGGCCACCCTCGAGCGGCGGTTCACTCCGCGGCAGCGCTCCCGGCAGTGCCGGGCTCCGCATCGCGGGCGCCGGACGCGCGGGTGTGGAAGCCGTCCGGCACGGCGCGGCCCGCATCGGTGAAGGCCTTGCGCAACGCCTCCACATTGGGGCCGAAGATGGTCTTGCGGTTCGCCACCGCCCATTCGTGGCTGGCGCGGGGCATGTCCAGTGATTGCTGGAACCGCGGCATGACCCAGCGCGCGAACAGTTCGTAGCTGCGCCAACTCTGCTCGCGGTCGGCCCAGTCATGGGCGCGGAACAGGAAACCGCCGAAGCCGCCTTCGCTGCGGTCCCAAAGGGTCTGGATGCCGCGCGCCACCGTCTCGGGGCTGCCGACCAGGGTCGTGCCGGCGCGCACGCCGTCGGACAGCGGGTCTTCCGAGCGGCCGGGTGGGCGGCCCAACGCGTCCTCGAAATAGGTCACGGTTTCCAGCCGCTCGCCGACGCGCACCTGGTCCATGGCGGCTTCGTCGGTTTCGGCGACGTGGACGTTCATCACCATGCGCCACTCCGCCCGGTCCATCGTCTTGCCGTGCCTGGCGGCCTCCTCCTCCGCGATGCGCCATTGGCCGGCGATGGCCGCCATGCCGCCGGGCGCGCCGGCGCCGAGCGACAGGATGCCGACGCCGTGCTTGCCGGCCACGCTGGGGCCGGACGGCGTCAGCGTGCTGGCGACTGCGATCGGGAAGTACGGATCGCTGTATGGCTTCAGATGGAGCCGGGCCTCGACCATGGTGAACCAGTCGGTCTTGCGCGTCACCGGGCCGTCGCAGCGCAGCAGGGCCATGATCGCCTCCAGCGCCTCGTCCATGCGCTGGCGCTGGGTGCTGGCGTCGATGCCCAGCATGTAAGCGTCCGACACCAGCGCGCCCGGCCCGCAGCCCAGCATGGCCCGGCCGCGCGTCATGTGGTCCAACTGCACGAAACGCTGCGCCACCAGGAAGGGGTGATGGTATGGCAGGGAGGTCACCCCGGTGCCCAGCCGGATGGTCCGGGTGCGCTCCGCCGCGGCGGCGATCATCAGTTCGGGGGCGGCGATGACCTCCCACCCGGCGGAATGGTGCTCACCGATCCAGGCCTCGTCATAGCCGAGGCGGTCCAGATGCTCGATCAGCTCCAGGTCGCGCTGCATGGCCAGGGTCGGGTTGTCGCCCACGCGATGGAACGGTGCGAGAAAGATGCCGAACTGCATGCCGCGCTTTTTCATGACACCTCCGGGGTTTGCGGCAAAGCTGGACCGGCTGCGTCCCGCCGGCAAGCAGCGGCGTGGCGCGGGCGGCTTTCCGGCGTGAGATAAGGTCGGCCATGTTGAAACGCTTCGTCGCTTGCCGAGAGGATGAGCCAGGCGCGGGATGGCTCGCCCGCTTCCATGCGGGGCGTGAGGAAACCGAGCGCTGGTATCGTGGCCGCGGCCTGGCCGGCCCACCCAGCGCCGTGGAGTGCCGGGACGCCCTGCGCCGCCACATGCCGGAGCTGATCCCGCAGTACCAGCGCGTTTGCGACCTGGTCGGCGATGACGACATGGCGCACCGCATCCTGAGCCATTACCGGCCGCCCCCAGCCGCTCCCGGCTGCAGCCAGGCTGTCTGGCTTGGCGAGGGTGGCCCGGCGCTGGTCCGCAACTATGACTTCCAGCTTGAGATCGTCTCCGACCGGTTTGAACTGACCGATTGGTCCGGACGCCGGGTGATCGCCAAGGCCCAGCGTCCGTGGGGCGGCTGCACCGATGGCATGAACGAGGATGGGCTGGTCGCCAGCCTCACCTTCGGCGGCAGCCGCGCGCAAGGGCCCGGATTCTCCATCATCTTGCTGCTGCGCTACGTGCTCGAGACGTGCGGTTGCGTGGACGACGCCGTTGCCGTGCTGTGCCGGGTGCCCGTCGCCCAATCGCAGAACGTCACCGTAGTGGATCGAACGGGAGCCTATGCCACGGTCTTCCTCGGTCCCGATCGTGCACCCGCCGTGACGACGTTGCGCGCCTGCACGAACCATCAGGACGCGGCGTCATGGCTGGATTCGGCGTTGCGGCAACAGAGGCTCTCCGACTTGCTCGCCGCCCCGTCGATGACGCTGCCGATCTTGGCGTACCATTTCCTTGCAGCGCCGCTTTACTCCCGCCGCGCCAGCTTCACGACCGCCTACACGGCTGTCTACCGGCCTGCCACCGGCCAGGTGGATTACCTATGGCCAGGAAAAACCTGGAACCACAGCTTCACTCACTTTGACGCCGGAGAGTACGTGCACGACTATGGCGAACTCACCTCTTGAACAATCAGAATCGCAGGCGTTCATCAACCGAGTGCTGATGAACCCGGCAATGCCGCGCTCCTGTCGCGTCTGCCGTCGCTGGGCCTTGGCCAATGCCATCTCACCGCCGGATGCCTGTTCCAGACGGTGTGGAACCTCGCGTCGGGCCGGGCGGCGGAGTGGGGCATCAAGGATTATGACGTCTTCTACTTCGATGACAGCGACCTGTCCTGGGACGCCGAAGATGCTGTCATCCGGCGCGTCGAGGCGCTGGTGGCCGATCTCGGAGTCAGGGTCGAAACGCGGAACCAGGCGCGCGTCCATCTCTGGTACGAGCAACGCTTTGGTGGATCCTATCCGAAACTCGCTTCGGCCCGGGACGGGATCGACCGCTACTTGGTCGCCTGCACCTGCGTCGGGATCGAGGTCGCTAGCGGCGCGCTGTACGCTCCCTGCGGTCTGCAAGAGCTGGAGGCGGGCCTACTCCGCCCCAACCCCTTGAACATCCGGGCAGACCTCTTTCGGATGAAAGCCGCGGATTACCGGACACGTTGGCCGTGGCTCAGGATTTTGGAGGATTGTTAGGAGAAGTCTATCTAGGTCTGTCTTATACCCCGACTCCCTGAAAATCCGTGCGGGCCCCCTTGCGAAAAGACGCGGGCTGGATTCTACGGGACGTCATGATCCGGCCCGGCTTCCTCGACAAACAATCCCGGCATGACCTGATCGAGCTT
This sequence comes from Acetobacteraceae bacterium, assembly GCA_965199095.1. Taxonomy (GTDB): domain Bacteria; phylum Pseudomonadota; class Alphaproteobacteria; order Acetobacterales; family Acetobacteraceae; genus LMUY01. Next base: position 186,519 of record CBDAQM010000008.1, on the reverse strand, counting down.
GCTCGCGACGGGTCGGCCGCGCATCGCCTGGCCCGGCGTGCGAACGCGCTGGTTTTGCTGGACGACGACACCATCCGCACCTGGCATCGGCTGTATCAGGAGGACGGGATCGAAGGGTTGGCCAGCTTCGGCCATGAGGGCAGTGCTTGCCGCCTGAGCGAGGCGCAGCAGGACCGGCTGAAAGGCTGGATCACCGCGACGCTGCCGCGCACGACGCGCGAAATCGGCGCCTGGATCGAGAAAGAATGCGGCATCGTGTATCAAGGCCGGTCTGGCCTAATCGCGCTGCTGCACCGGCTGGGCATGGAACACCGCAAGCCAAAAGCGGTGTCGCGCAAGCTCGATCCGGCCAAGCAGGCCGCCTTCATCAAGGCTTATGAGGACCTGCTGAACCATATGGCGGACGACGAAGCGGTGCTGTTCGGCGATGCCGTGCATCCGACGCATGCGGTGCGGCCGGTGGGGTGCTGGGCGCCGAAAGAAACCCCCGTTGCCGTGGCGCAGACCAGCGGGCGCCAACGGCTGAACATTCATGGTGCGATCGACCTGGAGAGCGGGCAGACGCGGATGCTGGAAGCCCTGACGGTGGATGCGGCCAGCACGATCATGCTGCTGATGGCGATTGAGGCGATGTATCCAGGCAAACGGCTGATCCATCTGTTCTTGGACAATGCCCGCTATCATCACGCCAAACTGGTGCAGGCCTGGCTGGCCGAGCCGGGTCGCCGGATCAAGCTCCACTTCATTCCGGCCTACTGCCCCCATCTCAACCCAAGGCTGTTCAACTCTAGAGATGAGCCATCTGCGACAGCGCCTCGAATCCGCCAAGAGCGGCGCGATATCGATCCTGGCTGAGGGTGGCGGTCTGATTGGCCTTGAGGATATTGAACCCGAAGCTGCGCAATCTAGCGAATACGCCTGGGTTGCATCGTATCCGTGAACGGTCCTCGCCGAGGGTGACGTCGCGGGTGTAGTGGGAGGTTGTCTCGATGCGCCAATGGGCGCGGATGGCGTCTGCCGCTTGGGCGGCGGGAAGCGGTTGATTGGAGACGTAGAACGCAACTTCGCAGGTTCTGTCGAACAGCCCGGTCTTGGCGTTGCGCGTGTAGACGACACGCTCGACGCGGATAATGGCGCGGACATGATCCTGCCAGTCCGTGGCTTCGAAGTTTTGGGCGGGATCGAAGACCGTGACAGTGCGGTTTTCGTAGCGGTTGCGGCCTTTGTCATGGCTTTTGTAGGTGTTGAGCGGCTTTGCCGTATCGGCGATGGCGGTGATCGTCTGAAGCAGGGTCGGCTGGTTGGCCTTGACCTGTATGATCAGAGCGATGCCGGCCTGTTTGGCGACTTCGAAGTGTTTTTTTGACAGTGGAGCGCATCGAGCGTGACGAGGGTGCCGGCAGGGACCCCGAGTTCGGCGAGCAGCGTCTGGGCTGCGGGGATTTCATTGGATTTTCCGGCAATGCCGATGTGGGCCAAAACCAAGGACGTGTCGGTGGCGAAAGCGCTCAGCACTTGCGCAGCAAGGCGATCGTTGAAATTGTCGAAGCTGCCGCGAAGCGTCTTGCCGTCGAGCGCAATGCTGCGTGGCCCCGGTTGCGTGCACGCAGCCTGCAGCCGGGCAGCGTGTTGGCGGAACGCGGCTTCGACATCGGCAGGCGCAAGACCTTGGAGGATATAGCGAATGGCGGTGTGGGCCGGCGCCCGGCGCCATGCGAGACCGAACGCGGCATTCAGTTTGGACCGATGCACGTCGATGAAGGTGACGATGCCGCGATAGGAGTTGCAGCCGGTCACGATCGCCAGAATGGAAAAGAGCAACACGTGGGGCAGCTTGTATTTTTGTCCCTGCCCGCGACGGGGATCGGGAACCTTTGACAGCATGGAGAGCAACGGCGCGAACTGGGACATGGCAACCTCACACTCGGTTGCCGCCCCAGGAGTCAGACATATTGTGATTCGGGAATCCTGTTTCTTATCAGACAGTCCATTTCCCAGCGCAGGTGTGGCAAATCAGACTCAGTCGAACCTTGCCGCCAGGATTGAACAGCCTTGCATCTCAACCCGATCGAACGGCTCTGGGCGTTGATGCACAAGCATGTCACCCACAACCAGTGCCACGAGAGGTTCGCTGATTTCAGTGCCGCCATGCTGACGTTCCTCCGTGAGGAGGTGCCGCGAAAATGGAACCTCTACTGCGATCAGGTGTCGGACAACTTCCGCATCATCTCGCCTCAGGATTTTCGCATCCTCACGTGAACGGGGTATACCCCAACATTCCCTGAGGAATTTCTTGTGCAGCCCTTTACTGGCGAATCCTGGTTGACCCGGATTTCGCGCGTCAGCTTCAGCAGTAACTCCCCGTCCACGGCATCCGCTTTGTGCCGGAAGCGGCGGCCGGGCTCGGCTGAACTGCAGTTTCAGCCCCGCTGCTACCGACCCCCGGCTTGGCGCCAGGTCGACGGCGCGCTGGCGTTCTTCACCGTCAATCCGTCGATCCTGGACACGGGCATGGCTGTGGCTGTCGTCCAGGGGCAGGAGAGGGCCGAGGCGACGGCCGACTTGATCCAGTGGTGGTCCCAACGGGATGCGAGGATGCCCTGAGCGGCCTACGCTTCCGGTAACACATCTTCCGGGCTGTCAACGAACCATACTGCGCACCTGGAAAATGGTCGTCCCCCCGTTACTCCAAAACCCAGCAACATGGATTCAAAGCCGGGAATCACATTTTTCAGAGAAGCCCTCCCTTTGGGGTAACGCAAATCCCCGCGTGGGGAATCACATTATCCGCCTTCAGTCACGTCGAAGGATCGGCGCTGCAACGGTCTCCCGCACGCCGTCCCCCATCGTCGACATGCTGTCCCAAAAAATTCCGGCCGCACAGTTCGTCAGCCAGCCAGCAGAAGTCTGCGGCAGCCAAAGCGGCATATAAAGTGATGACGCCACCCCGGCAAAGCGCTTGGCAGCCTCGACCAGGCGACTCTCCCGGTGATTGAGGTTGACCATGCCCAACCGTTTGCAGACGCTGCCGCCGAGGCAATCCGGAACACTGTGTGAGAGGCCATCTTGTTCGCTGGCTGTCTTAACTGTGGACAGCAACTCCATTGCTGGTGACGAGAGGAGTGATCAGTGACGTCACCTGGTTGCTAACTGCGATCGTATGAGTGCTGCCGTAAGACGTGGAGGCGGTGATGCCGTATGGGTTGCTGCCTCCGGTCGAAGCGACATCGGCCGCAAATTCTGGCGATGCCTGGATGGTCCCGTAGAGCTGCTGGAGCGACTGGCTGCTGTTATCCAACGCCGTCGTGTTCCCACTCAGCGCCGCCGCCTCCGGGAGGCGGTTGAGCAGGATTTCGTAGGCACGCAGCACCTCGACGGCGTTGGGGTCCGCGGCAAAGACGGCGCCGCTGCCGAACTGGGCGGCGTTGACCTGTTGCGCCTCGGGCGAGGACGCGAAATCCGCTACGACGGCACCTCGGTCGAGCGATCCGCTGTCGAGATCCGCCTGCCACCCCGCCGCGCCCTGCGCGTCCGGTGCGCGGTCCAGGATGTTCTGGTACAGCCGGGTGACGAAATCCGCGTTGCTCAGGCTGGCCGTGTCGGCCTGCCCTTCCGGGGTGGCGAGCAGCGCCGTTGCCGCGGTTGCCACCCCGTTTTGCTCGGCAAGCTGGCCGTATCCGCCAGCGTTGATTGCATCCGGCTGCCGCCCCAGGATGCCCTGGAACGCGAGTGCGGCCTGCGCACCCGGCGTCGTGGTGTCTTCGTAGGTCGACCCGTCGATAAATTGGATTTTGTCTATGGAAACGAGGTTGGCGGTGATGCCGGACTGCACGACCGTCTCGGTGCCGCCGCCACCGGTGATTGTCGCCGCCTCGCGGAGTGCGTAGGGAAACACGGCGGTGTTCGCGCCTGAACCGCCGTTGATCTGGGTAATTCCGGTGGTTGGGAACGGCGAGCCAGTCCCGACGATTGTGAATGTGTCATTGCCACCATAGGCAAACGCTCCGAAACCATTGGATGAGATTGCGTCGTTTCCTGCCAATATTGCCATCGCGCCAGACTGTCCGCCGTCTCCGAGCCGGCCGAAGTTTACTACGCTTTGAACAGGGATTTCGAAATCAGAGTACGACTCTCCGCCGTCGTACTGTCCTTGCACGGTGTATGCAATAGTGATCGATGTAATAGTGCCGCCAGCCAAAAGCCCGTTGCTATCATAGGAAAAACCTCTGCCTTGAACTGTGAAATTCGAAGAGCCGGGAACCTCTCCGTCGCCATCACTATAACTATACATGGCATAGTCGGTCTGGCCAGAAGCGCCAATCTGAGACGGCTTATTTGACCCGATCACGCCAATCGCGTTGTTAAGGCCGATTCCGTCTGCGTTGGTTATGACGACATCGACCATTTTTTGGGGTTCTCGCCTAATCTGGGAACTAAGGGCTGGCTTACTAAAGCTAATTCACCAATCCGTCACTAGCAGCAGCTCGAGACATCTCACCCGATGCATTCGCTCCCCAGCGCTATACCTCGGCTATGGAAGCTTGATAAGCCGGTGAACTGTCGCCGGGCATGGTCCCTTTGCAGCTAAGGCAGCGTCGGCAAATTAGTGCGTCGGCACGCCGACAAAGCTGCCGCTCAAAACAAAGGCTTAGGGCTTGTTCGAGTAAGAGGGGCAAAAGCGTGTGTAACTCCGGAGGGGTGCCGGAACGTTCCGCCTTCGGCGCGACAAAAAACGCCGTAAAACCGCGACTTTGGACCGGAGCACGAAGAAATGCTGCACTTTCTTACCCACACTTTTGCCCCTTATACTTGTTCGACGCCGCAACCGATTCGATTAATGTCGAACAAGCCCTTAAGCCCTTTGCCCAGACGGTCCCCCGTCGCACAACCGTGCTCAAACCCGTCCGCATCTCCCCTCCACCTCCCGTGTAGCCCTCGGTCGCGCTTTCACGGCCGGAGGCCCGGGCCATGTGCGTGCTGCTGGTGGACGACGAGCCGCTGATCCTCATGGTGCTTGAAGACACGTTGCTGGATATCGGGTTCGAGGTCATGGCCAGCAACCATGCCGTTGGGGCGATCAAGCTTCTACGCGACTACCCGACCCATTTCTCCGCCCTTGTCACTGACGTCCACATGCCCGGCGAGCTGAACGGGATCGACCTGGTGGCGCATGTCCGCGAGGTGTGTCCGGACCTTCCTGTTGTGATCTCCACTGCTCGGCCTGACGTCCTCACGCCTAGATGGATCAAGGCGCATCGGTGACCGTGCTGGACAAGCCCTACGAGCCAGAGACGCTGGTCGGGATGGTGAAGCGGTTGGTGGACTGACCGGCTTGGCCGGGTTCTCCCCCGCCGGCGCATCACTCGGCGGCGGGGCGGCCGGATCATCGATCTGGTCCAGCAGGTCCGCCCCATTGTTGCGCACGCTGTTGACCGCCCATCTGACAGGCCAAAGATGCGGCACATTATCCGGCGCCGGTCGCATCAGATCCGCGGCTTCGACGCTATCCTTGCCCAACAGGTCGGCCAGGCGACCGGCTCCAGGATCACCGGCATGCGCTCGTGAAGCTGGCGCATCGTGGCGTTGGCGGCGGTCGTGAGGATGGCAAAGGTGCGCACCACCTCGCCGTCGGCGACCGCCAGCCCTCCCAGATGCCCGCCATGGCGAATGGCGCCCCGTCCTGCCGAGCGATGGCGTAGGGCTGCTTACCGTCTGGCCGTTCCTGCCATGGCGTCCTGGATAGGCACCACGTTCCAGTTCGGGGCCAGGTTGGGCGTCGGCCCGGCCGCGGCGAACAGCTTGTGGATGACGTCGGCAGGACGCTGAGAGGCGAACCGGCCGCAGATGCCGATCCTAGGTCAACGCCACGAGGATCATGACGATACCCAGCAAGGCGACCAGGAAGGCAACCGTTCGGACCACCTGCGGATTCCGACGTAAGCCGCCCACCTATTCCAATCTGATGGCGCCCACCGTTCTGACGTGATGGCGCCCAGCATTCCAATCTGAAGCCGCCCACCATTCCGATGATGTCGCCCACCCTGTTTAGGTAGCGGGCATCCGGGAAAGGATTGTCTCGCGGGTCAGCAATGACCTGGCCTCCAGTGCCGCCATCGCAATCGATGGAGGGGTTGGATGCCGACACAGAGGCTATCTATGCGGCAGATCAAGCAGTTGCTGACGATGCGTTTTGGCGCCGGAGCGAGCATCCGGGAGATCGCGCGCGAGTTGGGCGTAGCACCGAGCACGGTACGAGAGTACCTGGGTCGGGCGGCCGCGGCAGGGATTGGTTGGCCGCTGGCGGCGGACATGACGGACGAGAGCCTGATGGCGCGGCTGTTCGTCAACGCGGGCGAAACGCATTTTGGACCATGTTTGCCCGGCCCGACGAAGACGGTAAGCCACTGACTCCCGTAACTTCGGATTGAGAACAACGATCGCCTCGGTGTTCATTGCGCCGTTCTTGGTGGATCCGAAAGACAGGATGTCCACGCCCAACTCCGACGTCATCGCCGCCGGCGAACAGCCCAACGTGGCGAGCGCATTGGAAAAACGTGCTCCATCCATGTGGTAGACCAGCCCCGCTTCACGGGCACACCGCCCGATAGCTGCAAGTTCATCCAGCTGATAGATGGTTCCTGCCTCCGTCGCCTGGGTTATGGAAACGGCATCGGGCTGCGGCTTCTGAGTGTTGCCCCGCCCCCCGGCGGCGATCGCGCGCCGCAATTCGTCAGCGTCCAGCCGGTCGCCGCGCCCCTGCAAGGTGAGCAAACTGGCACCACCGCTGAATGCGCTGACAGCACCGCCTTCGGACGTGTGGATATGAGCCGCCGCGTGGCAGAAAATACCGCCATAGGGCCGCACGCTTGCGGCGAGGGAGATCGCGTTGGCCGCCGTCCCCGTCGAAACCGGGAACACCGCTACAGGCGTGCCGAACAGCGCCGAGTAACGCTCGTTCACGGCGGAGCTAACCTCGTCGTCGCCGTAGGAGGCCGCGGTACCTTCGTTTGCGGCAACGATGGCGGCCATGATGGTGGGGCTCACCCCGGCCACGTTGTCGCTGCGGAAGTCTCCGACGCATTTTATGTCAAGCATATCTGCCGCCCGTGCCCCATGCGCCCCGCTAAGCTGCTTGCTCGACACCGGGCTCGAAGCGGGGAAGCGACCGGCCGAGCATCAGGTCGCTTGCCTTCTCCGCGATCATGATCGTTGCGGCGTTGGTGTTGCCGGTAATGATCAACGGGATGATGCTGGCATCCGCAACGCGCAGCCCGGTGATACCGTGCACGCGCAATTGGTCGTCCACCACGGCCAATCCGTCATGACCCATCTTGGCGGTGCCGGCGAGGTGATAGCCGCTCAGCCCGGTCGCCTTCACGAAAGCCTCAGTCTCCGCGTCCGTCTGCACGCCGGCGCCGGGCAGCAACTCAGCACCGCGATACGGGTCGAACGCGCGCTGGGCAAACACCCGCCGCAATTCGACGACCGCGCGTTTGCTGGCGATCACGTCCGATTCGTCATCGAGGTAATTCGGGTCGATGCGCAGCGGATCGCGGAAGTCCGCCGAGCGCAGCCGCACCGTGCCGCGGCTGACGGGCCGGTTGCGCCAGGTCACGCCGGCATAGGAATGGGGCTTGTGCTGCCAGGGCCAGAGCAGGCGAGGCGCACCAGCCGATGGGCTGGACCCGAGGATCGGATAGAAGGCGATCTGCAAATCCGGCGCCGGCAGGCTCGGATCGGTCCGAATGAAGCCGCCCGCGTGTATCGGACTCATGGCGACGGGGCCTTTCCCGAGCAGGTAGCCGCGGGCTGCTTGGACGAAGAACTTCTCGATCCGCAGCGTGTCGACCAGCGACACTGGTTGGACGCATTCGTGGCCAACGGTGACCACGAGATGGTCCTGCAGATTGGCGCCGACGCCGGGCAGGTCATGGACCACCGGTATGCCATGCTCGCCCAGGTGGTCTGCCGGCCCGATGCCGGACAGCATGAGGAGTTGTGGTGTGTTGATCGCACCGGACGCGACGACGATCTCGCGACGCGCCGTGGCGGTGCTCGCCTCCCCGCCCCGCGTGAGTTCGAGGCCGGTCGCGCGTCCCTCTTTAATGACAATACGCCCGACATGGGCGTCGGCGACGATGCGCAGGTTCGTGCGCGATGCCCGGTCGGTCAGGAACGCCGCAGCCGTGGTTCGGCGGCGTCCGCGGAAGATGTTGTGGTCGTGCCGCCCAAAGCCGTCCTGCACGGCCCCGTTGAAGTCCCGGTTGGCGGGGAAGCCAGCCTCCAAGCCGGCCCGGATGAAGGCATCCGCCAAAGGATTGATAGCGCCCGAATGACTGACGGGCAAAGGCCCGTCCGCGCCATGGAAGTCGTCGGCGCCGTCGTCATAGGTTTCCGAGCGCTTGAAGTACGGCAGCACGTCGGCGTACGACCAACCCGTGTTTCCCATCTGGCGCCAGGAATCATAGTCATACGGATTGCCACGGATGTAGACCGCTCCGTTGAACATGAACGAGCCGCCCACCATCCGGCCCCGCGGCAGAAAGACGCTGCGCCCGCCCAGGTGCTTCTGTGGCTCGGTTTGATACGACCAGTTGTTCATCTTCAGCCGGTTGAGCCGACCAGCCAGCATCGGCATGCTGTAGAGCGGGTTTCGGCCACTGCCGCCGGCTTCCAGCAAGAGGACCGTCGTTCCGGCAGCATCGCTGAGCCGTCGCGCCAGCACGCAGCCGGCCGAGCCTGCGCCGACGATGATGAAGTCGAACGTCCCGAGATCCTGTGGCATGCTCAGCGCTTCTGCTGGGGACGGTCGAGGCGCGTCATGGCGCCCACACGCCGCCTTGTGCGCGGAACAGCGGCTCGGAGCCGTCGGGGCTCGGGTCCGCCTGGAGCAGCGCGTCGCGATAGTCGTCGGCTGAGTCGGTCGGGCGGTAGCCGAGCGGGCCGGCAAACCGGTTGTCCCAGAATCGCTCGGAGTTGTCCGAGGCGCCAAACACGATCGTGTGGCCGACCCGGGGCACTGTCAGTGACCGCTCCACCAGCTGATGCAGGTCGCCGAACGACAGCCAGGTCCGCAAGTGCCGGCGGTTGCTCGGGACCGGCTCGCACGAGCCGATGCGGATCGAGACCGTCTCCAGCCCGTGCTTGTCCCAGTAGAGCTGGGCGATGGCCTCGCCGAACACCTTGCCGACGCCGTAGAACGAGTCCGGCCGGGTGGGAGCCCTGGCATCGATGACTTCGGTCTGCGGATAGTAGCCGACGGCATGCACCGAACTGGCGAAGATCATCCGTTTGACACCAGCCTCCCGGGCGGCCTCATACAAGGCGTAGAGGCCGTTGATATTCACCCGCGCAACGGCCTCATACGGCTCATCCGCCTTGGAAATGCCGCCGAAATGCGCCACGGCCTCCATCCCCGCGACCAGCGCGCCGGCAGCCGAGGGATCGCCCAGATCGGCGTGCATCAACTCCTCGTTTTCGGCCGGATCGGCGAGTGGGGCGATATCCGTCGATCGAAGCAAGGCCACGCGCGGAGCGAGGGCTTTGCGCAGCGTGGTGCCGAGCAGCCCGGCGGCCCCGGTCAGTAACACTTTGCGGTAGAGCATTCTTGCGCTCGCTCAGGCGGCAACGGCAAAGAAACGGCTGAGCTGGAAAGGCGCCAAGTCAATGGCGCATCTCCCTTCCGACACTTGCTCCGCCACGGCCTCGCCGACGCCGAGTGAATGTTTGAAGCCGTGGCCCGAACAAGCCGAAACGACCATGACACGGTCCATGTCCGGATGCGCGTCGATGATGAAGCCTTTGTCCGGCGTGTTGGTGTAGTAGCAGGTTTTCGCCTGCACGATTTCGGGGGTAATCCCCGCAAGGTTCGGCCCGACATGGTGGTTGTAGAAGGCCGCCGACTCATCCGGGGACACGCGGCGGTCGACGGTGCGGAGGTCGATATCAGGCGCCTCCCGGCCGACTGTCATCTTGATGCCATCCGCCGGATTGGTCACCGGGAACCCGGTGAAGTAATCTTCCAGCCTGTCGGTGACGAACCAAATGAAGGTCGGGAAGCGCTCCGGCGCGAAAGGGCCGTAATCAGGTGCGGCATACCAGTGCAGAACCTGGCGGGTCACGGTCAACACGCGGGCAAAGGCCGGGCCGAGCAGATCGCGTGTCCAGGCTCCAACCGTCACGACCACTTTCTTGGCTTCGATCGGCCCGGCGGATGTCTCGAGCCGGACGACGCCCTTGGACTGGCGGATTGCGTCTACCGCGGTGTCCGTGAGCGTAGTGGCACCCAGCGCGCGGGCCGAGCGGAGTTGCGCCGCGATCGCCGCCTCTGGCCGGATGTAACCTGATTGCGGCTCAAGGTAGCCGCGATCGGTCTCGCGGAACGTGAGGAACTGCGGATAGCGGCGGCGTAGTTCGTCGGCATTCAGCATCTCGTGCTCGATGCCGAACCGTTGGGCCATCTCGATGCTGTTGGCAAGAAAATCGGTTTTGCCAAACAACGGCGTTGCCCCAGCCGGGGACCCGACGATCAAGGTGCCGGATTTCACCAGCAGAGTCTCGCCCCACTGCTGCTCGAGTTCGGCCAGGATTTGGTGGGTGCGCCGGACGAACGGGACATAGGCCGGACCTTCGCCCACCGCCTCCCGCGTCACCCGCGAGCCGCCATGGCTGGAGCCTTCGGCGTGCGGGGGATCGAAGCGGTCAATCCCGAGCGCCTTCACGCCCCGCTTTGCCAATTGATACAGCGTGGCGGCCCCCATCGCGCCCATGCCGATTACCACCACGTCGGCGCGGGGCAGAGAAGTGTCTACCATTGATCTCGCATCTTTCGCTATCGGTTGCGGCAATCATCACTCCGGCGCCTGGTTCGCGCAAGATGTCCGATCACGATATCCTAAGCACGCATGAGGCATCAGACCACTCAACAATTTCGGAGCCCGCTTGGAGGAGCGTTGGTTCTCTTTGTTGACACGTCATCGTATTACAGACACGGTTCGTCGACCGCGAACTCGCCCGCGGCTGGAGGTATTCGGACACTGATGATGTCGAGCATTCAGGGACGGGCTATCGGCCGCTTGGAGCAAGATCTTGGCCATGGATGCTGAGCGGCCGCGCGTCGGAGTCGATGTCGGTGGCACATTCACCGACGTAGCGCTCGTGCGCGACGGTCAGCTGTTCTCGACTAAGCTTTTGACCACATACGCCGCGCCCGAGCGTGCGATCATCGACGGGATCATCCAGGTGGCACGGCTGGCTGACATCGGCCTGCACGAGATCGGCGCCGTCATCCACGGCACGACGCTCGTCACCAACGCCTTGATCGAGCGACGCGGCGCTCGCACGGCGTTCATCACGACGTCAGGCTTCCGCGACGTGATCGAGATGCGGACCGAGAACCGGTTCGAACTCTACGACCTCGACATCGTCCTGCCGGCAGCGCTCGTGCCGCGCAAGGATCGGCACGTCGTGCACGAACGGATCGACGCGAAAGGCAGCGTGCTACGCCAGCTCGACGATGCGGAGGTGCATCGGCTCGCCGCGCGGATGGTGCAACTGGGCTACGAGAGCGTCGCGGTCGGCCTCATGCACGCCTATGTCAACCCGGACCACGAGCGCCGCATCCGCGACATCCTGCTCGAGCATCGCGCGGACCTTCCGGTGTCGCTGTCCAGCGAAGTCTCCCCCCAGATGCGGGAGTTCCAGCGGTTCAACACGGTCTGCGCCAACGCCTACGTCAAACCGCTCATGGCATCCTATCTCGGCCGCCTGGCCGACCGCCTGCGCGGCGCCGGCACGGACTGCCCCGTTTTCATGATCCACTCGGGCGGCGGGATCATCACGCTTGAGACCGCGGCTGAATTCCCGGTCCGGTTGCTCGAGTCCGGCCCGGCCGGCGGCGCCATCTTCGCGGCCGGCATCGCCGCGCGCCACGACCTGGAGCGCGTGTTGTCCTACGACATGGGCGGAACGACGGCCAAGATCTGCCTGATCGAGGACAGCGTGCCGAAGACGGCCAAGACGTTCGAGGTCGCGCGCACCTACCGGTTCAAGAAGGGCAGCGGCATGCCGATCTCAATCCCGGTCATCGAGATGGTGGAGATCGGCGCCGGCGGCGGCTCCATCGCCAGCGTCGACCGGATGGGCCAGATACGCGTGGGTCCGCAGAGCGCCGGGTCGGAACCGGGGCCCGCCTGCTACGGCCGCGGCGGCACCAGGCCCACCGTGACCGATGCCGACCTGGTCCTCGGCCGCCTGGATCCCGACCACTTCGCCGGTGGAACCATCGCGCTGTCGTGCTCCGCAGCGGAGGGTGCGCTCGCCGACGGCCTGGCCGGCAAGCTGGGGATCGCGGTGCAGGAAGCAGCGTTTGGGCTGTGCGAGATGGTGGACGAAACCATGTCCGGCGCGGCTCGCATGCACGGCGTGGAGAACGGCGCCGACCTGGCGGGCTATACCATGGTGGCATTCGGCGGCGCCGCCCCGCTGCACGCCTCGCGCATCTGCGAAAAGCTGGGGATCGCGCAGTGCCTGGTCCCGCCCGGCGCCGGCGTCGGGTCGGCCATCGGCTTCCTCCAGGCGCCGGTCGCGTTCGAGGCGGTGCGCAGCGCCTATCTCCGCCTCGGCCAGTTCGAGCCGGACAAAGTGAATGCCGTGCTGGCGGAGCTGACGGATGAGGCCACCCGGTTCGTCCGGGCCGCCGAGCCGACGGCCGCGATCGCGGCCGAATGCACCATCTACGTCCGCTATGTCGGCCAGGGATGGGAGATTCCCGTCGCCTTCGACATCCGCCGCTACACCGGGGCCGATGCGCCCGGTGTGATGACCCGGTTCGAGGAGGCCTACCGGCAGCTCTTCGGACGCGCCATCACCGGGTTGGACGCCGAGATCGTCAGTTGGTCGCTGCGCGCGAGCGCCCCAGTCCGCAGGCCGGCGAAGGTGGAGACGGTCCCGGCCACGCAGGAGGCGCGTGCCCCGTCCAGCCGGACCTTGTTCGACACCGGCGTCGGCGCATTGTCACAAGCCGGGGTCATCGGGCGCGACGCCCTCAGCAGCGGCATGTGGGTTGGCGGCCCGGCCATCATCGTCGAACGGGAGACCACCACCATCGTATCGTCCACGTTCGACGCGATCATGCAGCCGGATGGCTGCCTGCTGCTGCGAACGAAGGCCGCCCGGCCCGGCGGGGCACGGGCATGATGCGGGACGCGGTCACCGCCGTGCGGTTGCAGATCATGTGGAACCGGCTGATCTCGGTCGTGGAGGAACAAGCGGTCACCCTGGTCCGCACCGCGTTCAGCACCAGCGTGCGCGAATCAGGGGACCTTTCGGCCGGGGTGTTCAACCAGGCCGGCGAGATGGTGGCGCAGGCGGTCACCGGCACCCCCGGCCACGTCAACGCCATGGCGGCCGCGGTGGGGCACTTCATCACCGCGATCGGCGCCGACGACATCCACCCGGGCGACGTCTATATCACCAACGACCCCTGGCGCGGCACCGGGCATCTGCACGACATCACCGTCGTCAGCCCGTCCTTCCAGGATGGTCGGCTGATTGGCTACTTCGCTTGCACGGCCCACGTCGTCGATATCGGCGGACGCGGCTTCGGCCCCGATGCAGCGGAGGTCTACGAGGAAGGCCTGTTCATCCCGATCATGAAGTTCGCGGTCCGCGGCACCATCAACCGCGACCTGGTCAACATCATTCGCAACAACGTCCGCGAGGCGAACCAGGTCGTGGGCGACATCTATTCCCTCGCCGCCTGCAACGAGATCGGCGACCGGCGGCTGTCGGCGATGATGGACGAGTTCGGCATCGACGACATCGAGGAGCTGGCAAGCTTCATCTTCGACCGGTCATACCAGGCGACGATGGCCATCCTGGCCGCACTGCCGCCAGGCACGTACCGAAACACCATGCGCGTGGACGGCTACGGCACCCCGGTGGACATCGCCGTCAGCCTGCTTGTCTCCGAGGGGGGCATCGTCGCGGACTACACGGGCACGTCGCCGCAGAGCCCGCTCGGCATCAACGTTCCGCTCATCTACACCACCGCCTACACGGCCTACGGGCTGAAATGCGCCTTGGCCCCGGACATCCCGAACAACGCCGCCTCCCTCCGCCCGTTCGTGGTCAGGGCACCCGAGGGCTGCATCCTCAACGCCCTGCATCCCGCCCCCGTCGCGGTCCGCCACGTGCTCGGGCACTTCCTGCCGGACGCGGTCCTGGGGGCGGTGCACCAGATGCTGCCGGGCAGTGCGCCGGCCGAGGGGTCTGGCGCGCTGTGGAACATCCATGTCAGCGTGCGCCCGTCGGAGGGGCGGCAGGCGGATGGCAAGGGCCTGCACCGGACGGAGATCCTGATGTTCAACAGCGGCGGCGGCGGTGCCCGGCCGTCGCTCGATGGGTTGAATGCCACCGCCTTCCCGAGCGGCGTGCACAGCGTGTCCGTGGAGGCGATCGAGAATGTCGGCCCCGTCACAGTGTGGCGCAAGGAGTTGCGGGAAGGGTCCGGCGGCGCCGGGCAGTATCGCGGCGGTCTGGGCCAGGTGGTGGAGATCGCGCCGAATTCCGGACACGAGTTCCACTTCAACGCCATGTTCGACCGCGTCGCCAACGTGGCGCACGGGCGGGATGGTGGTCAGGATGGGCAGGCCGGCTCGGTCCAACTCGACGATGGCACGGTGATGCGGGCGAAGGGGCGGCAGTTCGTGCCCGCCGGCCGGCATCTTGTGCTGTCTCTGCCCGGCGGCGGCGGCTACGGGCCCCCGGCCGCCCGCGACGCCGGGCAGATCGCCAGCGACCGCGAACACGCCTATGTTACGGCGGATACCGGAATCGTCGATCCGTGAGCGGCGCGGGCAGCAAGGTGCGCGGGCAGCCGGGCGAAACCGCCAGGATGCTGGTGTGGTTCGCGCCAGTGCTGGCGTTGCTGGTCCTCGTGATCCTCTACCCCGTCTGCGACCTGGCCTGGATCAGCGTGAACCAGACGCGGTATTTCACCACCGTGCGTTTCGTCGGCCTGGCGAACTTCATCTCCATGTTCGGGTCGTCCGACTTCGCGGATATGAGCGTCGTTTCGGTTACCTTCCTGTTCGGCACGCTGGCGCTCACGCTCGCCTTGGGGCTGGTGTCGGCGGTGGTGCTCCAGTCCTTGCCTCGGCGCCGCGCGACGCTGATCCGCACGGTGCTGCTGCTGCCATGGACGCTGTCCGTGACGGTGGTGGGGTGCCTATGGCTCTGGCTGCTCAATCCCTCCTACGGCCTGGTGCGATATCTGCTGGAACGGGTGGGCATCCCGCCTGGCCTGATGCTGGGCGACCCGGACCTGGCGCTCTGGCTGGTGATGCTGACCACGATCTGGTGGTCGTTCCCGTATCCCATGGTCCTGCTGACGGCGGCGCTCCAGAGCGTGCCGAAGGAACTGTACGAGGCGATCGAGATGGATGGCGGTGGCTGGTTGCATCAATTCGCCCAAGTCACCTGGCCACACATCCTGCCGACATTGGCCAACGCCGGCGTGGCGCTGTGCATCGTCTACTTGACGTTGGTCAGCCTGCTGGTCGTGATGACCGGGGGCGGCCCGCTCGGCGCGACGACGACGTGGAGTTTCGCGATCTACGACCAGACGATGAACTCGGTCGACATCTCCTCCGCGGCTGTCCTGTCCATCGTCGTGCTGGTGACGAATATCTGCCTGGGCATCGCCTCCAAATGGATCGCGAGGCGCTCCCATGTTGCAGGCTGACCGGCCGGGCCTGGCGTTGGCTGGCGCACCTGCCGTGCCGACGCGTATCGGCGCCGGGCTGGTACTCGGCCTGGCTTGCGTGCTCGCCATCGTGTTCGTGCTGGCGCCGATCGTCTGGGCGATTGCGACGTCTCTGAAGACCGAAGTCGGCTCGGTCGCCTATCCGCCGAGCCTGATCCCGCACCCGGTCAGCGCCGCGAGCTACTGGCGGGTGATCACCGAACAGAACTTCCTGCGGGAGTTTTATAACTCCGTCCTGTACTCGGTCTCGGCCGTGCTGCTCGCGATCCTGGTGGCGGCACCGGCCGGGTATGCGGCGGCGCGCTTCGTGTTCCCGGGCAAGAACGCGATCATGCTGGTGATCCTGGGAACCTCGATGATCCCCACGGTATCGCTGCTGATCCCGCTCTACGGGCTGCTGAGTCGGATGAACCTGCTGAACAGCGCAGTCGCCCTCATCGTGATCGAGGCCGCCCGCACGGCGCCGCAAACCGTCTGGTTCATCCAGACCTTCTGCTACACCGTCTCCCACGAGATCGAGGAGGCGGCCGAGATGGATGGCGCGTCCCGGCGGCAGGTGTTCGGCTTCGTCGTCCTGCCGCTGATCCGGCCGGGCATCGCCGCGGTCGCGATCCTGGGACTGATCACCGTGTGGAACGACTACCTGACGGTTGCGGTGTTTGCGCCGAACGCGGCCAAACGCACGCTGCAGGTCGCCATCGTCAATCAGGTGCTCGATTCGAATGGCGTGTCCTGGTCGTACATGATGGCGTTCGTCGTCGTCGCCTCTGCACCCGTGGTGCTGATGTTCCTGCTCGCGCAGCGCTGGTTCATCGCCGGTCTGACCGCGGGCGGGGTCAAGGGATGACGACAGCGCTCCACTCGCCTGAATTTGTAGTCAGCCTGCCATACTGGAGAACAACGCGATGCGAATGACGAGGATTGCGGTCACGGCCGCGGCGATGGCGGTTTTGGCCGTATTGCCGCAGGCCAGCCGGGCGGCTGACCCGGTTGAACTAGGATACGACACCTTCCTGGACCCCAACAACAACAGCGACCCACGGGTCGGCGCCCAGACCCGCATGATCGAGGCGTTCGAGAAGCAGAACCCCGGCATCAAGATCAAGGTCGTGCTGGACCCGTCGGGCACCAACATCCTGCGCGCCGCCAAGACCGGATCCGGGTCGCCCGATATCGCGCGCCTCACCGCGTTTGGCCTGCCCGAGGCGGTCGCCACTGGTGGCTTGAAGCCGCTGGACGATTACCTGGCGGCCGACAAGGTCAGCCTGACAGACTGGCTGATTCCGCTCGAGCAGACCAAGTTGAACGGCCATTACTGGGGCATGCCGCAGGATTTCCGCATCCCGATCCTGATGTATCGCAAGTCCCTGCTGAACGCAGCGGGCGTCACCCCGCCCACCACCTGGGATGAAGCCTGCATCGCCGGTGGCAAGGTCTCGGCCGGCCCGGTGATCGGCTACGCGATACCGCTCGGCAGCAGCGGTGGCACGGGCGGGGCGCAGGCGCTGGGCGAGTTCGTCCTGAGCACGGTGCTGGCACCGGACGGGAAGTATTTCGCGCCGGACGGCCATGCCATTGCTTTCAGCAAGGAAACGTTCGTCCGCGCGGCGCAGATGTTCAAGGATATGTATGGCAAGTGCAAGGCGACGCCGCAAACCAGCGTGCAGTTCGGCTATAACGAGGTGCATGACGGGCTGCGTGCCGGCACCGTCGCCATGGCCTCGTTCGGGCTGGCCCGGTTCGGCGCGATCCAGCGGCAGGGCGCGGGCGAAGACCTGCAATGGGCGCCGCCGCCCGGCTTCGGCGCGGCCGAGAAGCAGACCGTCGGCGGCTTCTTCATCAGCATCAACGCCAAGACCGAGCACCCGGACGAGGCGTGGAAGTTCGTCAACTTCATGACCAGCCCGGCCGGCGAGATCATCCAGGCGCAGGGCGGCGAGGTGGTGGCGCGGCAGTCCGCCTATGACGACCCGTCCCTGTCCACGCCGGCCGCCGCGAACCAGAAAGCCTGGGCCGCGCTGATCCACGACAGGGGCCAGTTGGTGTCCTATTCCGTCATCCTGACGACGTTCCACGAGATCGTCGGCGTGGCGCTGCAACGCATGATCCTGCGCAACGGCACGCCGGAGGCGGCGTACGAGGAAGTGTCTAGCAAGTACGCCGAGGCGATTGCCAAGGTGCACTGAGCGGGGGCAGGCACATTGGGCGGCCATGCATCGCCAAGCTCGGGAGGCGCAAATGTGGCGTAGCTTCACCGACAGCCTGTATGCCGGCGGGATCGAGGCGATGCGGCCCTGCATCATGGGCACGCGGCACATGGTATCGGCCGCCAACCATGCCGCCGCCCATGCCGCCTTCTGCGTGCTGGAGAACGGTGGCAATGCGGTCGACGCCGGCGTCACCGGCGGCATCGTGCTGAGTGTGGTGCAGAGCGATATCGTGAACTTCGCCGGCGTGGCCCCGGCGATGATCTACCGGTCCGGCACGCGCGACGTGCTGACGGTCAGCGGGCTCGGGACATGGCCGGCGGCGGTGACGCCGGACTACTTCCAGCGTCTACATGGCGGCCACATGCCCGAAGGGCTGCTGCGCTGCATCGTTCCCGCCGCACCAGACACATGGATCACCTGTCTCGAGCGGTTCGGCACGATGTCCTTTGCCGAGGCCGCGGCCCCGGCCATCGCGCTCGCCCGCGACGGCTTCCCCGCGACGCAGTTCTTCGCCGACCAAGTTCGCCAGTTCCAGGGCAAGTATTCACGCTGGCCCGGCAATGCAGCGGTCTACCTGCCCCACGGGGCCCCACCCCGCCCCAGACACCTGTTCGTACAGGCCGACCTAGCCCGCACGCTGCAATACATGGCCGACGAGGACACCGCCGCCGCACCGAACAGCCGGGCCGCCGGGCTGCGCGCCGCGCGCGAGGCGTTCTACACGGGCGACATCATGCAGGCCATCACCGGTTACCACCGGGACAATGGCGGGCTGCTGAGGGAAGCGGACATGGCGGGGTTCCATGTCGAAGTCGAACCCGCTCTGTCCACGCAGGCGCGCGGCCTGGAGGTCTATGCCTGCCCGCCCTGGTGCCAGGGCCCGGTGCTGCTACAGGCGCTCAACATCCTGGCCGAGGACGATCTGGCGGCACTCGGCCACAACACGGACGCCTACCTGCATTTAGTCGCCGAGGTGTTGAACCTCGCTTTCGCTGACCGCGACGCCCTCTACACGGATCCGCGCTTCGGCCAGGTGCCGATGGACCGACTGCTTTCGCGCGACTACGCGCGCACCCGGCGTGACCTGATCGACCCCCTTCGCGCCTTCGGACAGGCACCGCCGCCGGGCATGGGCCGGCCGGGAGCCCACGGCGCAGCCGATGGTGGGGAGACATTGGGCCAGAAGGATACATCCTACATCGCGGTGGTGGACCGCCACGGCAACGCGTTCTCCGCCACGCCGAGCGACAACTCGTTCGAGGCGCCGGTGGTGCCCGGCACCGGGCTGTGCCCCTCCTCCCGCGGCTCGCAGAGCTGGGTCGACCCGACGCATCCCTGCGCTATAGCGCCCGGCAAACGGCCCCGCCTGACCCCCAGCCCGGCCATGGCGCGGATGCCCGATGGCGGCATGATGCCGTTCGGTAGCCCAGGCGGCGACGTGCAGCCGCAGGCCATGCTGCAGGTGCTGCTGAACATCACCGCCTTCGGCATGACGCTGCAGGAAGCGGTCGAGGCGCCCCGCATTGCGTCGGCCAACCTGCAAGGCTCATTCGAGCCGCACGCCTACACGCCAGGCGGGCTGCTGCTGGAAGGGCGCATATCCCGCGCCGCCGCGGACGGCTTGCGCCACCGCGGCCACGCTGTCCGCGACTGGCCGGATTTTACCTGGCAGGCTGGCGCCGTTTGCGCCGTTCGCCAGGACGAGGCGACGGCCGTGCTATCCGCTGGCGCCGACCCACGCCGACCATCCTACGCCGTCGGCCGCTGATACCCGAACCTGGAACACCGATGCCCAGCAAGTCCCCTCACCCCTCCTTCCCGGCCTGCGTCCGCAAGCAGGTGCCTCTCGCATGCTGACGGCCGACCCGGTTCGGGTCCGTCGAAAGGCCAGCCCATGGCAACGCTGACGCTGCGCGGGCTGCGCAAGTCTTTTGGCCCCCTCGAAATCATCAAGGGCATCGACCTTGACATCGCAGACCGCGCCTTCGTGGTGTTTGTCGGGCCGTCTGGCTGCGGGAAGTCGACGCTGCTGCGTATGATCGCCGGTCTGGAACCAATCACCGGCGGGGAACTGCGGATCAACAACGTGAGGGTGAACGAGGTGCGGGCGGCGGATCGCGGCCTTGCGATGGTGTTCCAGTCCTACGCGCTATATCCGCACATGACGGTGCGCCAGAACATGGGTTTCGCCCTCAGGCTGGCCGGCACGCCCCGCGCCGAACGTGACCGCAAGGTGACGGAGGCGGCCCGGATCCTCCAATTGGAACCCTATCTCGACCGCCGGCCCAAGGACCTGTCCGGCGGCCAGCGGCAGCGTGTCGCCATCGGCCGCGCCATCGTGCGCCAGCCCAAGGTGTTCCTGTTCGACGAGCCGCTCTCCAACCTCGATGCCGCGCTACGCGGACAGACCCGGGTGGAACTGCTCCGCCTGCATGCGGACCTGAAGGCGACGATGATCTACGTCACCCACGACCAGGTGGAGGCGATGACGATGGCCGACACGATCGTCGTGCTGCAGGGCGGGCGCGTGGAACAGGTCGGATCACCACTCGAGCTGTATCACCATCCTCAAAACCTTTTTGTTGCCGGCTTTATCGGCTCACCCCGCATGAACCTGGTGCCCGGGGTGGTGGCGGCAGCCGACGCGGGTGGTGTGACGATCACCCTCCCTTCGGGGAGCAACCTCCACATCCCGGTGTTGCCCGACGCCGTGAAGCGGGGCCAAGCAGTCACCCTGGGCATCCGGCCGGAGACGCTGCAGCCGGAACCGGACGGCCTGTTGCGGGGCGAGGTGCGCTTGGTCGAGCACCTTGGGGGGCTGACGCTGCTGCACGTCGATACCGAACATGATGGCCCGCTGACGGTACAGACCGACGGGACCACTCTGGTGAAGCCGCAGCAGCCGATCTGCCTCGCAGTAGATGCCCCAGCCTGCCACGTCTTTAATGCTGCAGGAGAGGCACTGCGGGCGCTGGTTCGGCATCGGCTCACAAGATGATGACGCCCCGAACTACCATGCGGCCGAAAGCCGTGCGGCCTGGCGGATCAGCCAAGCACAGCCGCCGAACCTCTTGCGGCGAGCATGGCCATCGCCGACAACAGCCATCCGTTTCAGGAGGGTGACGTGCAATCATCGAAGGTTGGTTCGTTGACATATCGAACCGCGGAGGCCCTTCGGGTTCGGATTGCTGAGGGGCAATTGCAATCCGGCGAGCGACTGCCCACCGAGAAGGAGATGGCGGTGGAGTTCGGCGTCAGCCGTACCGTCGTGCGGGAAGCAGTGGCCGGTTTGCGCGCCGACGGCCTGATCAAAGCCCGACATGGCGTCGGCGTCTTCGTGGCCGCGAAAAGTGAATCCGAGCGGTCCATGGGCGGCAGCACCGAGGTTACGTTCGCAACGGCCTCTATTCTGGATGTGCTTGAATTGCGCATGGCCGTGGAGGTTCACGCCGCAGGACTAGCGGCCATAAGGCGGTCATGGTCACAGGAGGAACGCATTTGGAATGCAGCAGAGCGGATGCGTATGGCCATGGAAGCAGGCACTCCCACCGAAACGCTGGACCTTGCTTTCCACCGATCCATCGCAGAAGCCTCCAACAACCCCGCTTTCGTCGTTTTCTTCGATCAACTTGGCCAAGCAGCGATCCCAAGCAACTCAAGTGTCAGCCGGGTCGAGTCCGAAAAAATCAGGGAACAGCATTTGAACCGGTGCCAATCCGAGCATTTCGTGATCTTCGAAGCGATCTCGCGAAGCGACGTCCAAGCAGCTCGTTCGGCAATGCAATCGCATTTGGTCGTTAGCCAAGATCGGTTCAAGAAGATTGATCGAGTCTAAATCTCGCCGTCCGGTCGTTCAACCGAAGAGTTGCGGCTTGTCTTCTGCCTCGACGGCGTAGCGCTTGTTGACCGCTGGAAGAAGACGAGCGATTTGAGGACGGCGCGCCTGACGCGTTGGACGGTGAGTTAGGCAGAAAAGCCCTCGAAGACGTTGATCCAAAGCTAGCCGCAGATTACCGGGTAATTGCTCACCCTGGTAAGGTTAGTGGTGGTGTGAGCAGTGCGGTGCGGAGTGCGTTGAGCACGGGTGCCCGATTGGCTTTGGCGGTGCTGACGATGGAGCGGAACGCGGCGTAGGTGTGGGTGCCCCATTCGCAGCGGAAGCCGTTGGTCACCTTGCGGAAGATGACGCTGGGGTGGAGGTTCCGCTCGGAGACGTTGTTCGTGTAGGGCACGGCCCGGTTTGTCATGAAGACGAACAGGTGGCCACGGTTGGCGGCGATGCGCTTGCGCAGCTTGCGGCCCGGCTCCCCCACCGGCACGGCGGCCATGATCCGGTCGAGCCTACGGTCCAGGTCGGCATGATATTGCTTCAGGGTGGCGTCTTTCAGCGTGTCGCGTCGTCGCCCGATGGCGATGGCGCGCAGCAGCAAGCGTCTGAATGGCGTACTGAAAGCGGTGTCGCCGCACTCGATGCCATACTGTGCATCGCGCAGCAGGTGGGCCAGGCACACCTGCCATTGCACCGCGTGGCCGCGCTGGCTGCCGAGCATGTCGGACACCCAGACCATCGGCTGGACGGCGCCGAACACCTCCTGGACGACGGCCTTGCCGCGGCTGGGGCGGATGACGTGCAGCACGGCCAGTGTGCCGACGAAGACCCACTCCCACCAGGTCTGGCCATTCACCCGGGCGGAGGTTTCATCCGAGGCGACCACCTCGCTGGCCACGACCGCCTGCTGGATGGTCGAGGCAGCCGCCACCAGCGGCTCGCGCGACCGCGCCGACATGTTGCTGATCGCGCCTTCGCTGATGGTCAGCGCGAACATCTCGGCCATCAGGGCGCACAGGCGTTCCAGCCCGATGGCGTGTGCGTAATGCAGATACACCACCAGGGCGGTGATCGATTGGCCGAAGGGCGAGCCGGGCTCCAAGCCCGCAGGTGCGGTAGCCGTGGCGCGCTCGCCGCAGCACGTGCAACGGCCGCCGAACAGGCGCACGCGCGTCACGTCGGGCTTGATCGGCGGCAACTTGATGCGGTCATAGACCTGCTGCGGCGTCTGCTGCCCGGCGGGGAAGCTGGCGGCGCAATGCGGGCAGGCATCGAGGGTGGCGTCGACCACGCGATCAGGGTTGGGTTCCAGCATGCGCCCGACGCCGGGCCGGCCTTTGCGGGGCGGTTTGTCGCCCTCGGCGCGATTGGGCTTTTGGCCTTTGGACGGCGGCATCGAGGAATTGCCGGGGTTCTTCGGCGGCCGTTCATAGGCGGCCAGGCGCTTCTCCAGGTCCGTGATCCGCGCCAATGCCGCTTCCAGCCGCCCGACCAACGGCAACAGCGAGAGGATCAGTTCATCCTTCTCCGCGTGGCTCAGCTTGGCGAGGTCGATACCGGGGGGCACACAGAGCTTGAATCGAGTCGCTCGTGGTCACGTCAACCGTTAACTCTGGCTTGACGGCCCACCCCGATCCAACTCTGGGGCTACCCAGGTGAGCAATTACATTACCGGAGATACCTTTGACGATCAGCAAGTGCTGTCGTCTCCGGAAGTTGTCGGCCGAAAGCGGATGGGGTGGATGGCTCCCGCTCACGGCATCTGAGTGCCAGCTTGGTTGCTGTCAGGCAAACCCGAGAAGGAGCCACCCACAATGGACGTTACAACGATCGGCATTGATCTCGCCAAGCACGTTTTTCAGGTCCATGCCGTCGATGCCGCGGGCCGTGTTGTCGTTCGAAGAGCACTACGCCGCGCGCAGGCCCCTTGCAGTTGCTTCGATTTCAGCCCTGACAATTTCGCATCTGTAAGCGCCAAGGTTGAAGACCATTGAGACAATGGCCGCGCCAACGGACGACATGTTGGTGCCTAAAGAGGGCAGTCCGAAGAATATAAACAGGAGCTGTATTAGGAACGGCGTATTTCGGACAACTTCTACGTAGGCAGTAACGAGAGGTCGGAGCGGGCGGGTTCCGAGTGCGCGCAGCCAAGCGAACGTCACACCAACGACGGTGCCGAGCAACGCGACGACTAAAGTAAGATAGAGAGTGGTAAACAACCCGTACAGGATGATGTCGCGGTATTCGATAATCCAATCCAAGTTGGCGCCGTGCAACATATCGGTTTCCGATGTCTGTCGGGTGCTTCCGGGAGACGATTAAAGATCGTTTGGCATCGGGTTACCGAGCCACTTCTCCGAAAGTGAATTCAGTGTTCCATTCTGCCTAGGCTCAGCGATGATCGTATTGACCTGCGTCAGAAGAACGGGGTCGCTTTTGCTAACGCCGATATAGGCACGTTCGTCTTCCATGCGGAACTTCAGATCGAATGGACGACGTGAAACCTTCGCGAACGCCGCCGCGGTTGTGCTGCCGGTCGCGAACAAGTCGACTGTCCCGCCGAGTATGCCGCGAGAGTTCCAGAATGCCGGGTGACGATCTTGGCCGACCGCGGCTTCGGCGACCAGAAGCTGTTCGCGTTCCTGGAGGAACTCGGGTTTGGCTATGTCATCCGCTTTCGCGGCAACATCCACGTCACTGCCGAGGACGGCCAAACCAAGCCAGCGGCCGAATGGGTGGGCAAAGGCGGCCGGGCACGCAAACTGCGCCATGCCCGGGTGACGGCAAAGGGCCGGCTGGTCGGGGCCGTGGTGTGCGTTCATGCCAAGGGCATGAAAGAACCCTGGTGCCTGGCCGCAAGCGATCCGGACGCGATGGCTGCGGTGCTAGTCAACCACTATGCCAAGCGCTGGACGATCGAGCCACAGTTCCGCGACACCAAGGATCTACGGTTTGGCATGGGACTGTCGGCCACTCGTATCGGCGAACCCACGCGGCGTGACCGGCTGCTGCTGGTCAGCGCGTTTGCCACCGCGCTGCTCACCCTACTCGGTGCGGTCGGTGAGAGCCTTGCAATGGACCGGCTGTTGAAATCCAACACCAGCAAGACCCGTACCCACTCGTTGTTCCGACAGGGGTGCATGCTCTACGATCTCATTCCCACCATGCCAGAGCACAGGCTTGTGCCGCTGATCGAAAACTTCGCCGAAGCCATCTTAAACGCCGGTCTGTTCATGCAAAAATCTGCAGTTACGAAATGAGGGGATGGCTGAGGCCGGCGATGGCAATCAGCGACGGGATCAGCGCGCCGCCAGGCAGCGGCGTCAGGGCGCTCATCGGATCGACCTTGGAGAGCTGATCCATTACTGAGCTTCGCTCACGAAGAAAGCTTTCCGACTTCGGCAAGCAAACGCTCAATGGTCTTCAGCGGCAGGACAAGCGTTCTCTCCCCATCGGCTAGCGGGATCGCTCCATAGCTGACGTACCAGGTAGCGGCCCGGTCAGTCTTGGCATCGATCACGAGGATCGTCCCGCCGATGGCTGCCGCGGCTGCCAGGCAGCGCCTGCCGGCTGCCAGCAAAAGCTGACCGCCAAGGCCTTTTCCTTGCTGGGTGCGGTCAACAGCGAGGCGCGCCAGCCGAAAGCCCGGGACCTCATGGCGGGCGAGCCCGCGTTGCACCACTTCGGGTGCCCGGTGATAGGCGAGCGAGGTGGGTGCCAGACTATAGAATCCCAGGATAGCTCGCGTAGCGTCGTCGATTGCAAGGAACGTCTTGGCGGCACCCTGGTCATGACTTTGCCGCGCGTAGCGCAGCAGGAAGCCGTTGAGCTCCAGGTCGCCGCAATCGAAAGCACTACGATCATGCGTCCGTGTGATGGCTTCTTCATGCCAACGCGAAACAGTCATTCGGGCGTCGGCATAGCCTTGGCAGCGGCGCGTAGCTTGGCATTCGCCGGCGGCGGGTTCTCCAGCAGCTCGAGAACGTGCAGGCTATCGCGTGCCGACAGCTGGACGTGGTCGGCGGCATCTATGATGGCCGCCGCTTCGCGAAGGGCAGGCTGCAGCACAAAATCCGTCAGGTCCGTGTTCCGCAGGGCGGCCGCCCGCATCAGCGTGGCCTTTTGCTCCGGACGCACTCGGAGGTTCATTCGCTGACTGTCGTCCACTGCAGGTCTGGGCAAAAGAGTCTCCAATCATGTACTTATTGAAAGGGTACGGCATTCGCGCGCGATGGTCAAGGATGTACGTCTTCAAGGCGTGTACATGCGGCGCGTAGACATACTGCCAATCATCCATGATAAATGACGTTATCATAGGTGATGCGTGGCCGCTGTATGTCGCAGTTTGGTGGAGAAACTGTTTGAGATTCGTATCGGATGATAGGGTTGCGGCACGTTAGATGCAGAGTCTCACCATGGGGAGTGTTAAGTCAGCAGCTGCAGATCGGTACAAACGCGGGCTTGAATCACCGGATACTGGCTCTCTACCTTGCTCCCAGCGATCGGCAGCGGTCCCACTGGGTTCAAACTTCGCCGACTTTGCTTACTCCTCCATTCCCTGCAGAAATGCCTCAATACTATCGGCCAATTGGGGCCCGGGATAACCACCCTCCTGTACGGAAATCACCGGGACTGAGAAGGTGCGCAGAATGGCAGAGATTTTATGATAGGCGCCGGTCGTGACCTTGAGCACGCTCAAAGGATCCTGACTGTGCGCATCAAATCCCACAGCGACGATTACGGCGTCAGCCCCGAAGGCTGTTATTGCCGTGACCCCTTCTTGCACGGCCGAGAGCAGCCGAGCATCGCCGTCGCCGTGATGCATGAGGACGTTCCGGTTGAAGCCCACGCCTTCGCCTTCGCCAATCTCATTCGCATAGCCAGTATAGAACGGAGGGTAGAGCGTCGGGTCCACATGGATCGAGACAGTCAGGACGTCGCTGCGGCGATAGAATATCTGCTGAGTGCCGTTTCCATGGTGCGTGTCGATGTCGAGCACGGCGACCCGCCGAAGCCCGTGGCGAAGCAGGAAGCTGGCAAGCACGGCCACATTGTTAAGATAGCAGAAGCCCCAGGCTAGATCGGAACACGCATGATGACCGGGCGGACGGCAGAGTGCGTAGGCAAACTGGTGACCGGCGAGCACATGGCGGCCGGCTGCGAGGGCGACCTCCGCACTGTCCCTTGCCGTGCTCCACGTATTCGGCCCGATGCCCGTAGCCATATCCGCAATGAACATACCGGCGCGGGCGACCGGATGAAGGGAATAGTGGGAGGCGTGGCGGTTCGGATGCACGTTGGGCAACACGTCTCTGGGCGGAGACAGGCCCTCATTCCACTCGCTGTAGGCCGATTGCAGGAAATCAAGATACTCAGGGGCATGCACGAGCGTGATGTCTGCGCCCGGCCCGTTGCTTGTGCTGGCCGCAACTTCAGTAATCTCGTGCGAGCCGCGGCGCACACCGGCCAAAAGCAACTCGATGCGCTCAGGTGTTTCGACCGGCTTAGAGAGTTGACCGCGTATCATGAATGTCGTCGGACGATGACCGTCGTGACTGGGGTTGTAAAAGACGTGCATGGTTTGATTCCAGGAAACTTACAACCTGTGCCGGCCTGCCACCATCACGCTGGACGCACGTTCCACGGCAGCGGCGCCGGCGCCACCATTACGCCCTCAATGGACGTACGGAAGCCGGTGCGGGAGAACACCTGCCCTAGCGGAATGGTCGGTGCGTCCCGGAACGCGATCTGCTCCATTCGCTGCACGGCGTCGTTCCGAGCGGCTTCGTCCGGTGCTGAGAGCCAACCTTGGAAAGTCGTTTCCATTTCGGCGCTCTCGTACCATCCCGCCCAACCAGCCTTACCTTGGCCCCGTATCAGGGCGTTGCCGGCCGGGTTGGATATCGCGAGGCCCGACCAGTAGGAGGCGTACAAGCTCCAGCCACCGCGCTCCACCGGCTCCCGGCTGGCGCGTCGCTTCAGTAATGAACCCCAATCGGAGACGGCTAGCTCAACCTTGAAGCCGAGTTCCTTGAGTAGGCTGAACGCGACCTCTGAAAGCGCGCTCAACTCTGGAAAATCGCCCGGGCTGAGGATGACGACCGGTTCGCCGGCATAGCCAGCGTGCCGAACCGCTGCTCGCGAAGTATCCAAGTCTGGCGTGTTCGACATCCCACTAGCCACTGGCAGAGCGCCATAAGGTGTATTGCATGGAAACATCGAAAAACAGGACCGTGTCTGCCCCGAATCTCCGCCGACCATGGCGGCCATGAAGTCCTGCTGGTTCACCGCCTGAAGCACGGCTCGCCGGAGTTCGGGCTTGTCGAAAGGCGGAATGGTACAGTTAAATCGGAGAACGGGAACGAGGCCAGTCGGGTCGCTGGCCTGAAGCTTGACGCGTGGATTTCGCTGTAGCAACGGGACAAGATCTTCGGGAACATCTTCCCACCAATCTATCTCCCCTGCCTGCAGCGCGGCCGCCGCGGTGCCGGCGTCCGGGATGGCGTTCCATTCAATGCGGTCGAAGACCGCACGCTTGCCGCCGGCAAACCAATCGGGCGGCTCCTCTCTCGGCACGTATTGGTTGAAACGTGCATAGACGGCTTTATTCCCCGGATCGAACCCACTCGCGACAAACCTGTATGGACCGGACCCCACCATCTCGGTGACTTGGGTCGCGGGGTCTGTGCGAGCGAGGCGTTCCGGCATGATGACCGCCGGGCTGGCGAATGGCTTGGCCAAAGCGTCAGCCAAAAGTGGAAATGGTTGCTTCAAGCGGACTTTGACGGTGTAATCGTCGGGAGCTAGCCATTCCTCCACGGCGAGCGCGACCGACTGGCCAAATGCATCCTTCGCGGCCCACCGCTTCAGGCTGGCCACAACGTCGACGGCGCGCACGACAGTTCCGTCGTGGAACATTAGCCCGTCGCGTAGGCGGATAACCCAGGTGTGCCCATCGTCTTCGATGGTATGGCCTTTGGCCATCTGGGGCTGGGGGCGAAGCTGACTATCCAGCCCATAAAGCATGTCGAAGACATAGAAGGCGTGGTAGTTGGTGACTGCAGCGATGTTGAAGATCGGGTCGAGGAAGGTCAGTCCAACCTGCGGCACGAACCGCAAGGTCGATTGCGGCGAACGCGGCTGCGCGAGGACCGAACCTGAGACGACGGGTATTGCGAGCCCTGCGGCCACGAAACTGCGACGACGCATGTTACTTATCCCCCGCGAGATCGCGCGAAAGCTCATCGAGCGCGCCTTCGATACAGTCGAACAGCATGTCGACTTCAGCTTCGGTGATGATCAACGGCGGCGCGAAGGCGACAGCAGGTCCAATCGGCCGCACGATCAACCCGCGGCTTCGGGCAAACGCGACCATTCGGATGGCGGCATTCGTCTCCGTGCTAAAGCTGGTGCGGCTTTCCTTGTGATGCACCAGCTCGATCGCTCCGCACAGTCCGACCCCGCGCGCCTCTCCCACCAGCGGATGGTCGCCCAGAGCCGCCAGCCGCCGCTGGAATTGCGGCGCTCTGGTGCGTACGCGGGAGACGATATCGGTCTCGTCGTAGATTCGGAGCGTCTCGAGCGCCACAGCGGCACCGACTGGATGCCCGCCATAGGTATAGCCATGGGCGAAGACCCCGATCTCGTCGCCGCCCTGCTTGATGCCCTGATAGAGCCGCTCGCTGATGAGCGTGGCGGACAAGGGGAAATACGCCGAGGTCAGCGCCTTCGCGCAGGTCAGGATGTCGGGTACGATGCCGAACGTGTCACAACCCCAGTAGGACCCGGTCCGCCCGAAGCCGCACACCACCTCGTCAGCGACGAACAGCACGTCGTGCCGTTTCAGCACCGCCTGGATCTTCTCGAAATACCCGGCCGGCGGAAGGATCACACCTGCAGATGCCATGACCGGCTCGGCGAAGAACGCCGCGATCGTGTCCGGACCCTCGCGCAGTATCAGGTCCTCGAGTTCCTGCGCGCATCGGGTAGAAAACGCCTCCTCAGACTCGCCCGGGCCGCCCGCGCGATAGAAGTGAGGATTGGAAACCTTGAGAAACCGGTCGATCGGCAGGTCGAATGACCGGTGCATCACTCCTAGCCCGGTCAACGACCCAGTCGCGATCCCCGTGCCGTGGTACCCGGAGACACGGGAGATGATCTTCTTCTTGGTCGGTTGGCCAATCGAGTTGAAGTAGTACCAGACCAGCTTGATGGCGGTCTCGTTCGCCTCGGATCCCGATGACTGGAAGATCGCCTTCACCAGTCCGGCCGGGGCACGGCTGACCAGGGTCTCCGCAAGATCGATCAAGGGCTCGTTGGAGGCACCCCTGAAGTTCTGGTAGTAAGGCAAGGTCCGCATCTGTGCATAGGCCGCATCGGCCAGCCGTTGTTCGCTGAAGCCGAGCGACGTGCACCAGAGGCCGGCCATCCCTTCAAGGAGCCTTTCCCCATCGATCGTCGTCACGAAACAACCATCGCCCTGCGCAATGATGGACGGACCCTGCGTCTCGTGGGTACTGGCGTTGGTCTGCTGGTGCAGGTGGTATGCGATATCTCGGCTCTTGACGCTGAGACGTTCGGGTATCGCTAACATGACTGATCCCACCAACAAGCAGGACACCACTTTGCCCACTAGGAAACTGAGCGTCAAGCGCAACGTGGGTGCGTCCAGCGCTACACCCAACAGCTTGAATTGTAGCAAGTCCGAAGGTGAAGATGCGGGTCGGGATCCGGTTTCCAGGTCGCTGGACCTCATCGAGATCATCGCTCAGGCATCGAAGCCGACGCCATTGCAT
The DNA here is from genome assembly GCA_965199095.1 of Acetobacteraceae bacterium. GTDB lineage: Bacteria > Pseudomonadota > Alphaproteobacteria > Acetobacterales > Acetobacteraceae > LMUY01. The sequence continues at coordinate 155,919 of CBDAQM010000008.1, read as the reverse complement.
CGGCTCGCGGCTCACCTTGGGGTGCATCGAACTACCGCTTCGCGCCTTCTGGCGACCTTATCAGCGCGCGGTTATGTCGAACGCGACCCGGCCACCTTGTCTTACCGCCCAGGGCCGATGCTGGCAGCGCTAAGCCCGCATGCTTCCCGCAACTTGCGCATAGAGGAGGCTGCACAGCCGGTCATGGATGCGCTCGCGCAAGAAACTCGTGAAACGGTGACACTCAGCATCTTAACGGGGGACCAGGCAATCGACATCGCGATATCACCTGGGTTAGAGCCGATTACCTACGCACCCGCGCCAGGCATGATAAACCCACTGCATTGTACCGCGACAGGCCGAGTGCTGGCCGCTTTCCATGATCCCGACGAACTTAACAAGCTTCTGCCGAGGGCTCTTTTCGCTTATACAGCAAAGACGGTGCAGGACGTCGAGAAGGTCAAGGCAATTATCCAAACGGTTCGACAGAACGGAGTTGCTATTAGTGATGAAGAATTTATCGATAATCTATACGCGATTGGTGTGCCGGTCGTTGGTCAGGGCGGCAAGTTAGCCGCGGCGCTCGTGATCTCGGCTCCCAGGTTCCGCGTGACTGAAGAGAGAAGCGCGGCGTATATCACCGCTCTGAAACGTGCATCTGGGATCATCTCACTTCGTATCGGCGCCGTTCCCCGCGAAGGCTAAGTTTTTGGTCTTTGATGGGTGCTCGTAGAGGGTGCCTGAGCTTATTGCGAGGCAGGGACGGGCAGCCAGGAATAGACGGGCCCGTCTACCTTTCAGCACCGGTGCTGCTCTTCCGGGTGGATGACGCGCCAGATGGTCGCGGCAAGATTTCGTCGTGTTATCAGAGCAGGCGTTTTGAGCTGCTGCCGGTCTGGTGGACACCGTATACGCGTGGGCTATTCGACCCATGCCAAACGCTCGCCGTCCACCCGCAATGTGGATGCGGTGGAGCGGCGGGCCAAGGCCGTCTACCCTGTAGATAAGCATGCCATTTTGACCCCCAAAAAAACTGGAGTGCGCCCCTGGGGATGGACAGAATGGGCGATTTGAATTGCCCCCCTCTACCGGGCTTCTGGAGAATGGAAGCCATGACGAAACACCGATCCCACAGCGCTGCATTCAAACGACAGGTTGCTGAGGAGTTCATCGCCAGCGAGACGCTGCACGCGCTCTCCAAGCAGCACGATATCTCCCGGCAGCTAATCCGGATCTGGGTCGGCAAGTTCGAGGCCGGCGCCTTGGATGACGACGTACAAGCGGCCGACCTGATACAGGAATATGAAGCTAAGATCGCCGCTCTGGAACGCCTGGTCGGACGGCAAGCGTTGGAGCTCGAGCTGCTAAAGGGGGCTTTGAAGCATGCTCCCCGGCCGAAAAGCGCGAGCACCTCCGTCGTCACCGGTCCCCTGGCATCTCCGTCAGCAGAGGGTGCGAGCTGATGGGGCTCACGCGATCCACCTTCTACGACGCATCGCCCACCACGCTGCCAGATGATGGAATTGTCGCCCGGATCGGCGCGATCTGCGACGAGTTCGAATGCTACGGCTATCGTCGGGTCGGGGCAGCGCTACGCCATCAGGGCGTCGTAGTGAACGGCAAGAAGCTCCGGCGCCTGATGCGGGAGCACGATTTGCAGCCAAAACAGCGGCGGCGCTACGTCGTGACGACCGACAGCGATCACGCCGGGCCGATCTTTTCCGACCTGGCCAAGGGTGTCGTTCTCGATCGCCCGAACCAGATCTGGGTGGCGGACCTGACATACGTGGCCATTCCGGGCGGCTTCGTCTACCTGGCTGCCATCCTTGATGCCTGCTCGCGCAAAGTCGTCGGCTATGCAATCAGCCGCTCCATGGATGCTCGCATCGCCGTCGCAGCGTTGAAGGCGGCGATCAGGAACCGGGCTCCGACAAAAGGCTGCATTCATCATTCCGATCGTGGGTCGCAATACGCGTCCGAGGTGTACCGCACCTTGTTGGCAGCCCATGGCCTGATCGGCTCGATGAGTCGCCGTGGCAATCCATACGACAACGCCAAGGCGGAGAGCTTCATGAAGACGCTGAAAGTCGAAGCAGTTTACCTAGCGGCTTACGAAACCTTCGAGGACGTGACTGCCGACCTTCCGCGTTTCATCGACGAGGTTTATAACTCAAAACGGCTGCACTCAGCGCTGGGATATCTCAGCCCTGTGCAGTTCGAGGATCAACACGCTCGGCAGACGGTCAAAACAGCGGCTTGATTCTGTCCACCCCCAGGGGCGCACTCCACTGGGTCGTGCGATCATCCGGCATTTTTGCTGGGAAATCTGGGGTGCTGCTCATGGACTTGATTGCCGAGATGCGGCGCCGCCATCTGGTCCGCAAGGAGAGCATCAGCTCGATTGCGCGTGACCTGAATTTGTCGCGGCCGACGGTGCGCAAGCATTGCCGGACCGAAGCCAAGCCGTCCTATCAGCGCAGCAGCAGCCTACGCCGATGCTGGGAGCGGTCCAGCAGAGGCTGGAGACCTGGCTGCGGACCGAACGGCTTCTCCCGAAAGCCCAGCGCCGCACCGCCCGGCGGCTCTTCGAAGGTTTGCAGGCCGAGGGTGTCAATCGGCTTTGAAGCGGAGTGGATCAAACTCGCGCAGCGTCCGCCTGGGCGCGGAGTGCGTGATGCTGCTGGTCTTGGCCATGGTCGCGGACCGGCTGTCGAACGGTGTGGTGACCGCCAGCGTCGGCTTCATCGCCGGCGTGCAGATCACCAGCCTGTCCCACGTCGGCCGTTGGTCGTTCAACACGGGCATGACCACCGGCAACCTTCGCGGGGCCGCGACCGCCTTCGTCAAAGCCGTGACGGGATCCCCCGAAGAGTGGCCGCATGCCGTGGTGATGGGGTCCATGTGTGTCGCCTTCGCCCTCGGCGCGATCGGGGGCGCCTGGATGGCGCCGCGTCTTGGCGGCCTTACGCTGGCGATCGTGGCGGTCCCTGTCGCCCTGGCCGCAGGGGTTGCCGCCCGGGAGCCCGATCCCTTGCCCGGTTGGGAGGAGCTGAAGTGAACACTCAGCTCGCGTTTTCATGGCGACGGGGCCAGACGGCCGCCCTGCATCTGGAAGTGCTGGCGGGCCACGCTGGGTCGCTGAGCCGATCTTCGCTTTCCCAGGCTGCCGATGCTTCCACACCAGTGATGGCAACGTGGCCTTTTCCAACACAATCAACCTTGAGGAAGTTTCCGGACGTCATCTATACCCCGACTCCCTGAAAATCCGTGCGGCCCCCTTGCGAAAAGACGCGGGCTGGATTCTACGGGACCTCATGATCCGTCCCGGCTTCCTCGACAAACAATCCCGGCATGACCTGATCGAGCTTGCTCGCGACGGGTCGGCCGCGCATCGCCTGGCACGGCGTGCGAACGCGCTGGTTTTGCTGGACGACGGGATGAGCTGTGATGCGATCGCGAACGTCCTGTTTCTGGACGACGACACCATCCGCACCTGGCATCGGCTGTATCAGGAGGACGGGATCGAAGGGTTGGCCAGCTTCGGCCATGAGGGCAGCGCTTGCCGCCTGAGCGAGGCGCAGCAGGACCGGCTGAAAGGCTGGATCACCGCGACGCTGCCGCGCACGACGCGCGGAATCGGCGCCTGGATCGAGAAGGAATGCGGCATCGTGTATCAGGGCCGGTCTGGCCTAATCGCGCTGCTGCACCGGCTGGGCATGGAACACCGCAAGCCAAAAGCGGTGTCGCGCAAGCTCGATCCGGCCAAGCAGGCCGCCTTCATCAAGGCTTATGAGGACCTGCTGAACCATATGGCGGACGACGAAGCGGTGCTGTTCGGCGATGCCGTGCATCCGACGCATGCGGTGCGGCCGGTGGGGTGCTGGGCGCCGAAAGAAACCCCCGTTGCCGTGGCGCAGACCAGCGGGCGCCAACGGCTGAACATTCATGGTGCGATCGACCTGGAGAGCGGGCAGACGCGGATGCTGGAAGCCCTGACGGTGGATGCGGCCAGCACGATCATGCTGCTGACGGCGATTGAGGCGATGTATCCAGGCAAACGGATGATCCATCTGTTCTTGGACAATGCCCGCTATCATCACGCCAAACGGGTGCAGGCCTGGCTGGCCGAGCCGGGTCGTCGGATCAAGCTTCACTTCATTCCTGCCTATTGCCCCCATCTCAACCCGATTGAACGGCTCTGGGCGTTGATGCACAAGCATGTCACCCACAACCGGTGCCACGAGAGGTTTGCTGATTTCAGTGCCGCCATGCTGACGTTCCTCCGCGAGGAGGTGCCGCGGAAATGGAACCTCTACTGCGATCAGGTGTCCGACAATTTCCGCATCATCTCGCCTCAGGATTTTCGGATCCTCACGTGAACGGAGTATATATCCAGCGTGGCCCCCTACCTAGCGGTCAGCAAACGGCCACCTGTAGTCAAAGAGCGGCCGGAAAGCCTTGCGCCCATCTCCCGTCGTTGACGCCTCGCTTGTCGATAGCCGCGACAAGGCGCAATGCAGCTCTATGACGCCGCTTGACCGTCTTGGGGTGGAGCTGCCCATCGTCCAGGCGCCGATGGCTGGCGTTTCAACGCCGGAGCTGGCTGCGGCCGTCTCGAACGCTGGCGGCCTGGGCTCGATCGGCGTCAGCGCGACGGACGCCGCAGGCGCCCGTGCGATGATCGACGCCATTCGCGCGCGGACCGGTCGTCCGTTCAACGTCAACCTTTTCGTCCATGCGACGGCCGCAGCCGACGAGGCGCGGGAACAGGGCTGGCTGCAGGCGCTGCAGCCCTTGTTCGAGCGGTACGGAGTGGAGCCACCCTCGGCGTTGCGCACGATCTACAGGAGCTTCGCTGACGACGGCGAGATGCTGGCCATGCTGGTGGACGCGAAGCCTCCGGTGGTCAGCTTCCACTTCGGCCTGCCGCGCGCCGACCAGATCGCAGCGTTGAAGGAGGCGGGCTGCGTTCTCCTCGCCTCCGCGACAAGCGTGGCCGAGGCGCGGGCCGTCGAGGCGGCGGGCGTTGACATGGTGGTGGCGCAGGGCTGGGAGGCGGGTGGCCACCGAGGCGTGTTCGATCCGGCGGCGGCGCAAGACGACCGGCTCGGCACGCTGGCGCTCGTCCGCCTGCTCGTGACGCAGTCAGCTCTCCCGGTGATCGCGGCGGGCGGGATCATGGATGGTGCAGGGATCCGGGCGGGGCTCACGCTTGGAGCCGTCGCGGTGCAGCTGGGCACCGCCTTCATCGCCTGCCCGGAAAGCGGCGCGGACGAGGCGTACCGCGCGGTGCTCCACGGTCCTGGCGCCGACCACACCGTGATGACGCGGGTGATTGTAGATCGGCATGGAAGATTGACCCCCTGAAGGGGTGATCGGCGTCCAAACTTGCCCCCCTGATTGTGTGGCAAGACGCCGCCCGGCAAATGCGGGTGGTGGGGGAGATGCTGGTTGTGGAAACTGTTGCCCGGATCAGGCGGGCTCACCTTGTTCAGGGCAAGACGATCAAGGCGATCTCGCGAGAGATGGGGATTGCTCGGAACACCATTCGCAAGGTGTTGCGCTCGGGTGAGACGAGCTTTGCCTACGAGCGTGAGGTGCAGCCGCGTCCCAAGTTGGGTCAGTGGACGGAGGAGCTTGAGAAGCGTCTTGCCGTTAACGATCGGCTGTCGCGGCGTGAACGGCTTGGGCTGATCCGGATTTTCGAGGGCTTACGGGTTGCTGGATATGAGGGCGGTTACGATGCTGTCCGCCGGTATGCGACGGCGCGTAAGCGCAAGCAGGGAACTGGATCCAGCGACGCGTTCGTTCCGCTGAGCTTTGCGCCTGGGGAGGCGTATCAGTTCGACTGGAGCCACGAGATCGTGGTGCTGCGCGGTGCCACGACCGAGATCAAGGTGGCGCAGGTACGGTTGTGCCATAGCCGGATGCTGTTCGTGCGGGCGTATCCGCGCGAGACGCAGGAGATGGTGTTCGACGCCCATGACAAGGCGTTCGGGTTTTTCCGCGGCACCTGCGAGCGCGGCATCTACGACAATATGCGCACTGCGGTGGACGCGGTGTTCGTCGGCCGCGAGCGGGTGTTCAACCGCCGTTTTCTGCAGATGTGCAGCCATTATCTGGTCGAGCCGACCGCCTGTACGCCAGCATCTGGGTGGGCTCGCCGAGGTGCGCCATCGGTCCGAGCACCGAAGGCGAGGGTCAGGTTGAGAACCAGGTCAACGTGGTGCGCGAGCGGTTCTTCAAGCCGCGGCTGCATTTTGCCAGTTTCACGGAGCTGAATGCCTGGCTGCTGGAGCAGTGCGTCAGCTACGCCAAGGGCCATCCGCATCCGGAGCGGCGCGACAGCGCGGTCTGGGAGATGTTCGAGGCCGAGCGGCCGAGCCTGGTGCGCTACGCCGGGCCGTTCGACGGCTTCCATGCCAAGGCGGCGTCGGTGTCGAAGACCTGCTTGGTGCAGTTCGACAAGAACCGCTACTCGGTGATGGCTCAGGCAGTCGGTCGTCCGGTCGAGGTGCACGCCTACGCCGATCGGATCGTGATGCGCCAGGATGGCGGCATCATCGCCAGCCACGATCGCTGCTTCGGCCGCGAGCAGACCATCTACAACCCCTGGCACTACGTCCCGGTGCTGACGCGCAAGCCGGGGGCGATGCGCAATGGCGCGCCGTTCAAGGACTGGGTGCTGCCGGGTGCGCTCGGCCGGGTCCGGCAGAAGCTGAAAGGCATGCCGGACGGTGACCGGCAGATGGTCAAGATCCTCGCCGCGGTGCTGACGGACAGTCTGCCGGCGGTGGAAGCGGCCTGCTCGGAAGCGCTCGAGGCGGGCCTGTGCAGCAGCGACGTGGTGCTCAACGCCTTGTCGCGTCAGCACCAGCCTGACGCGCCGCCCGTCATCGCGGTGCCGGACGCGCTGATCTTGCGCCAGCAGCCAACAGCGGATTGCGCGCGCTACGACGCCCTCAGGAGGATGCCGAATGGAACGCCATGAGATCATGGAGATGATGGCCGAACTCAAGCTGCTCGGTATGCGCGGAGCGTTCGACGAGGTGCTGGCCAACGGGCTCAAACGCCAGCACGCCGCACAGCAGATCATCGGCGACCTGTTGGCGGCCGAGATCGCGGAGAAGCACGCGCGGTCCATCCGCTACCAGGTCGGTGCGGCCAAGCTGCCGTTGGCCAAGGAGCTGGCCGACTTCGACTTTGCCGGTAGCCCGATCAACGAGGGCCTGGTGCGTGAGCTGGCGGTCGGCACATTTCTCAGCCAGCAGCGCAACACGGTGCTGGTCGGCGGCACCGGCACCGGCAAATCCCACATCGCGGTCGCCATTGCCCGCAGCTGCATCCGAGCCGGGGCGCGCTGCCGGTTCTACACCGTGGTCGACTTGGTCAACCGGCTCGAGGCGGAGAGCAAGGCTGGGCGAGCGGGGAAGATTGCCGACACGCTGACCCGGCTGGACCTTGTGATCCTCGACGAGCTGGGTTACCTGCCGTTTGCGCAGTCCGGCGGACAATTGCTGTTCCATCTGATCAGCCGTCTATATGAGCGCACGTCCGTGGTGGTCACCACCAACCTCGATTTTGCCGAGTGGCCGACGGTGTTCGGCGACGCCAAGATGGCTACCGCCCTGCTCGACCGGCTGACGCACCACTGCGACATCATCGAGACCGGCAATGCCAGCTGGCGCATGAAGACCCGCGCCTGAACCAGTCGCTCTGCCCACCTGGTATCGTAACGTCACGATTGGAAGCAGCCCATGCCGCGCAAGCCGATCGGCAAGACGGCCATGACCGATGCCGAGCGCCAAGCTCGCTATCGGGCAGCGCGGGCAACAGGCAAGCCCGCCATCCGGACACGTCGCCCTACTGACCATCGCAGCCGCGCCCGGCGCTGGCACGATGCGGTCGCCGAACTGGCGGAGCTGCAAGCCCAGTATGCCACGTGGCTAGACGCATTGCCCGATAACCTGAGGGACAGCTCCACGGCCGAGGCGCTGCAGAGCATCTGTGACCTCGACCTCGACGAACTTCAGGCCATCGAACCGCCACGTGGGTTCGGCCGAGACTGACAATCCTCTCCGATCAGAGGGTCAATTTTGCACGCCGACAGGGGGTCAATATTCAACGCCGATTGACAGGTGATTTCGGGTCGGCCTGCGCGCTGCCTGGCGAACCGGTTCACGGAGTGGGCGGCGAGCGCTCTGGCGGATGCGCCCGACTATCCGATCGCCTACGACGCCGGCAAGGCGCTGCACGCCGCCGCCAAGACCGCTGGCGAGAGCGGGTTCGGCGCGCAGTGGGCCGGCCAGGACGCGCCGCTCAGCCGCTCGATGCCGGCCGCCGACCTCGTGGCGCTGCTTTGGCGGGAGGCGACAGGGATGTTTTGACGGCGATCGGTCGCGGAAGTCCATTCAGTCCACGAGGGCTGCCGGCCCTCGCGACACCGCGAGCCGCCGAGCTGCTTCGCGCCTAATCTACGTCATCCTTAAGCGTGACGGCCGTTCCCGGAAGCGATCGTCGCTCCCGCTCCCCGGCGCATGCGCTTTGGCTTTCGACACGCTGTAGGTGCAGGCGCCCTCAGCATCCGATGCACCTAACCTGTCCGGTGTTCAAGTTGGCGCAGGACGCTCCTGTTGTCGGTCCGCACCCACTCGTCGATGAGGCGACCCTGCTCGTCGACCCGGAAGATGTTGGACAGGTCCCAGCTCACCTTACTCACCGTTCGGAGGCAGAAGGCCCACAGGCGACTGGCTGAACTCACGGACGAAACGGCCTTCAATCCATGTCTGGCAGGCTATGTACTCGCCTTCCACGACTATGATGCCGCGACGGATGGACCGATCTTCAAACGCCGAACGCAAAGAGGCGAAGTAGCTGCTCAGTCCTGCGTAGTCGGTCTCGAACCCGTCTGGGCCATGAAACCGGAACCTGGCTGTGTCGAAGTATGACTCCGCCTCGGCGGGGTTCTCTCCGGACAGCTCAAGCTCACCGTCCCTTATCAGGCGGGCTACCAGCTCCTCGCGCGTCAGGGTCATGGCGTCTCCTCAAGTGATGCAGGCATGGCGTCAGGAGGCCGGCCACAAGGCCTCGGGACATTCCGATGCCGCTCCATCTAGGCTCGACGCATTGTCGTGATTAGCTGCGCCGCATTGCACGCCCTGGTGAAGGATCGACACCAATGAAGCCTTCGATCGCCGACCTCACGGCCTTCGTCGCCGTGGGGCGCCACCAGAGCTTCCGGGCCGCAGCGGACGCCCTGGGCGTCTCGCGCTCATCTCTGAGCCACGCCTTGAGAGCCTTGAAAGCGACCTTGGCGTCCGCCTGCTCCATCGGTCGACCCGCAGCGTCGCCCTAACCGACGCCGGCGCCCGCCTCCTTTCCCGGCTTGCGCCCACGTTGCGAGACCTCGACGACATGCTGGCGGCCGTTGGAGACGATAACGGAGGTCCGGCCGGCGCCCTGCGGATCAATGCGAACGAGGCGGCCGCACGCTGGCTGCTGCGCCACGTCGCGCCAAGTTTTTTCGATCGGCACCCGCGCGTGACGCTCGATCTGGTCTCGGAAGGGCGGCTGGTCGACATCGTGGCCGAAGGGTTCGACGCCGGCGCACGGCTTCGCAAGGCCGTACCGCAGGACATGATCGCGGTTCCGTTCGGCGGCGGCGTCCGCTTCCTCGCCGTCGCGGCGCCGGCCTATCTGTCCCGCCATGGCGAGCCGGGGAGTCCGGAGGACCTGCGCCACCATCGTTGCATCCGTCAGCGCCTGCCGAGCGGCAAGCCCTATCTGTAGGCGCTCGCAATCATAGCGGCTCGTGCTCGCAATCGGAGCCGTTTCCTGCTCGGATTAGCTGACAATGGGGCGAGCCTCGTGCTCACATTGTCTGCCACTGTGCTCGCCATCATCGGGCCGTGCTCGCCAACAGAGGATTGTGCTCACATTGGCTGCCAATGGGGTTTTGGCGGTTGGCAGGTGGGCTGAGCGGTTCTCTTTAACCAACGTTTCTGACGATCCCTGCCGCGTGCTGCCTGGCATCCAGCATTGGGGCACTTTCCTTTCTCATAACTGTTCTTGATTGCTCCGTTCCGAAACACTAACAATTGGACGGGTTTCGAGAACAGGGCGGCTGATGCGGGTCGGGTATGCCAGGGTCAGCACCATCGACCAATCTCCAGAACTCCAACTCGACGCCCTCCGCCGTGCCGGCTGCGAGAGGATCCATTCGGAGAAGGCGTCCGGCGCCAAGGCAGACCGCCCTGAGCTGACGCGGGTTTTGGACGACGTGCTGCGCCACGGCGACGTGCTGGTTGTCTGGAAGCTCGACCGGCTCGCCCGTTCGCTGAAAAAGCTGATTGCCACGGCCGAGGACCTCGAGGAGCGCGGCATCGGACTGGTGTCGCTGACTGAGAGCATCGACACCACCACGCCGGGCGGCGTGCTCGTGTTCCACGTGTTCGGAGCCATCGCCCAGTTTGAACGGGCGCTAATCCGCGAACGCACTGCCGCCGGCCTCGCCGAGGCGCGCCGCCGCGGCCGCAAGGGTGGGCGGCCCCCGGCCTTCAAGGCAGCGGACGTCACCGCGGCCCGCGCCCTGATGAGGGAAGGCAAGCTGCCGGTGCGCGATGTGGCCAAGCGCATGGGCGTGTCGGTCGCCACCCTCTACCGCCACGTCGGCAAGCGCGGCACCGACGACAGTGCTTCAGACAAGCCAGTTCCCCATGCCTGACCGCTCGAAACGGCCCCCAGGCGAGGCGCTGGTCGATTTGAGGCGGCGCCTCGCGTTGCTCTCGGCGCGTGACCCCGCCCGTACCGAGGTGATCGCTCGCGTGGCCGAGGCCTATGGCGTGTCGGCCTGGACCATCTACCGCGCGCTCCGCGAGCTGACCCGGCCAAAATCGGTGCGGCGTTCCGATCACGGCTCCACGCGGGCAGTGCCGGCCGCCGGGATGGAGCGCTACGCCGAGATCGTCGCAGCGCTCAAGATCAGGACGGCGAACAAGAAAGGTCGCCACCTCTCGACCGCGCGGGCGATCCGGCTGCTTGAGGAGGATGGCGTGGAGACGCCGGACGGCCTGGTGCGGGCGCCGGCCGGCCTGCTCAAGCGTGCGACCGTCGATCGGGTCCTGCGTGCGTCCGGTCTCGACCATGCGCGCGTAGTGCGCCCGGTTGCCGCCGTGCGCTTCCAGGCCAAGCGGTCCAATGAGCTTTGGCATTTCGACATGAGCCCGTCCGACCTGAAGCAGGTCGAGGCCCCGCTCTGGGTCGAACAGGGTCGCGGCAAGCCGACGTTGATGCTGTTCTCGGCCGTCGATGACCGCTCGGGCGTTGTCTATGACGAGTATCGCTGCGTCTACGGTGAGGATGCCGAGTCCGCGCTGCGCTTCCTGTTCAACGCCATGGCGCCCAAACCCGAGCCGGAACTGCCGTTCCAGGGCATCCCGGCCGCGATCTACATGGACAATGGCCCGGTCAGCCGCTCCAAGGTGTTCCAGTCCGTGATGGGCAGCCTGGGCGTGCGCGTGCTGACCCACATGCCGCCGTCCGAAGCAGAGCGCCGTACGCCCGCACGGTCCAAGGGGAAAGTCGAGCGGCCGTTCCGCACCATTAAGGAGGTACACGAGACGCTCTATCATTTTCACAAACCAAAGGATGAGGCGGAGGCAAACCTTTGGCTGCGCCGGGCCCTCGTCACCTACAACAACGGCGGCCACCGCAGCGAACCGCACAGCCGGGTCGAGGACTGGCTGAAGCACCTCCCGACCAGCGGCATCCGCGCGATGTGCTCGTGGGAGCGGTTCTGCGCATTCGCGCGCGAGCCGGAGCGCCGGGCCGTTGCCGGCGACGCGACCGTGTCGGTCGAGGGTGCGGCGTATGAGGTCGAGCCCGAGCTTGCCGGCGAGACGGTCACCCTCTGGTGGGGACTGTTCGACCAAGAGCTGTTCGTCGAGCACGAAGGCAAGCGGTTCGGACCCTATCAGCCCTCGCGCGGCGCGGTCCCGCTCTACCGCTACCGCAAATACCAGAAGAGCCGGGCCGAGGAGCGCTTGGACAAGGTGGTCAAGCTGGCCGACCAACTCGGGCTGCCCCGCGCCGCGCTTACCGGCGGGGACAGGCCCTTGCCGTCGCTGGCACCGGGTGCGGCTGCCACGCCCATACCGCGCATGCCGTTTCCCGAGCCGGCGGCCGATGTCGCATTCCCGACGCCGCTGGCGGCCAGGCTCGCGATCTCCGTGCAGATCTCCAAGCCGCTCGGCGGCCTGCCCGAGCCCGACCGTGCCTTCATCGACGCTTTGCTGGCCGAAACGCTGGACCGGACCACCGTCGCGGCACGCGTGCGCGAGCACTTCAAGACAGCAGGGAGGGGCTGATGCTCGCCGACGTGCAAACACAGTTCGGGTTGGCCAAGCCGTTCCAGCGGGCCGGCAACTTCGAAACCGAGCACCAGCGCGCGCTGGTCCGCGAGGTGTACGCCGTCGTGCAAACCGCTCGGCTGGTCGTCGTCGCTGGCCTGGTTGGCTCGGGCAAGACGCATCTGCTGACCCGCATCGAGGAAGAACTCGGCCGGTCCAACAGGATTGCCGTCGCGAAATCACTGGCGGTCGACAAGCGCCGCACGTCGCTGCCCTCGCTGATCGAGGCCATGTTCTACGATCTGACGCCCGGCGACCGCAGCAAGATCAAGATCCCCAAGCAGCCGGAACGGCGCGAGCGCGAGTTGCGCGACCTCATGCGCAAGAACAAGCATCCCGTGGTGCTGATCGTCGATGAAGCCCACGAGCTGCACCACAAGACGCTGACCGGCTTCAAGCGGCTGATGGAGTTGGCGGCCGGCGCCGGGGTCGTGTTGTCCGTGCTGCTGATCGGCAACCCGAAGTTGCGCAATGACCTGCGCCGGCCGCAGATGGAAGAGATCGGCTATCGCACGACGACCTTTGAGTTCGAGGGCGTGTCCGGCCACCGCCGCGAGTTCATCGCCTGGCTCCTGAAGGCCTGTGTCGAAGACGGCATTAACCCGGCCGACATCATGGACGCCGACGCAATCGACCTACTGGCCGAGCGGCTGCGTACGGCCTTGCAGATCGAAATGCACCTCACCCTGGCTTTCGAGCATGCGTTCCGCCTCGGTGAAAAGCGCGTGTCCGCCGAGATCGTCGAACAGGTGCTGTCGCGGGCCATCGACGAACTCGAGCCGACGCTCACCCGCAACGGCTACGACGCGCCCGCCCTGACCGTGCTGCTCCGGGCCAAGCCCGCCGAAGTGCGCGATTTCCTGGCCGGAACCCTCGCCGTGGACCGCACGCGCGAGTTCACCGAACAGCTGCGCGTGGCAGGAGTGCCCATCTGAACGAGGCAGCCCGGCTCATTGGCAGCCAATGTGAGCACGATCCTCCGTTGGCGAGCACGGCCCGATGATGGCGAGCACAGTGGCAGATAATGTGAGCACAAGGCTCGCCTCATTGTCAGCTAATCTGAGCAGAAATCGGCGCTGTTTGCGAGCACGAGCCCCGATGATTGCGAGCGCCTACACGTAGCCGCTGAGGCTGCCGACCGAGTTGATGAATGCCATGCCGGCCGCGGCCGTGGCGCCGCTGAGATAGCGCGCGGGCAGGCTGTAGAAGGCGGGCCGCGTCGAACTCAGCCCGACCACGGCAAGCGTTATCCCCACCATCGACGGCACGATCGCGGGGAACATGAAGGATATCACGAAGCCCAGCGCGGCGAGCACGCAGGTTCCGATGAGGTTGAGGAGATGCTGCCCCGTACGATCCATGTGCCGGGCCCAGACGATCATCACCACGGACGCCGCGAGATAGGGCACGGCCGACAGGAAGCCGATGGACACATCGCCCATCCCCTTGCCCTTCAGGATCAGCGGCAGCCAGTAGATGATGCCGTTGATGCCGAGCCAGTAGGTGAACAGGATCCCGGTCATCAGCCACACCCGCACGTCACGCAGGGCGACCAGCAGGTCCTTCTTCGGGGTGGCACTGCGGTCGCGCTCCAGCACCTCGAGCAACGCGGCCCGCTCGTCCGGGTCGAGCCAGTTCGCCTCGCTGGGGTGGTCACGCAGCAGCACCAGGGTCAGCACGCCCATCAGGCAGGCGGGCACCCCCTCGATCAGGAACAGCCACTGCCAGCCATGCAGCCCGGCAAGCCCCTGCATCTGCAACACGAACACGGAGACCGGGCCGCCGATCACGGAGGAGAGCGGGATCGCCACGGTGAACCAAGCCAGCACGCGCACCCGATGCTCCCGCGGGAACCAGCTTGAGAGGTAATATAGCACGCCCGGAAAGAACCCGGCTTCCGCCGCACCGGTGAGCAGCCGCAGCCAGTTGTAGCTTTGCGGCCCCACGACGAAGGCGGTGGCGGCAGACAGGATGCCCCAGGAAATCATGATGCGGGCAAGCCAGCGCCGGGCGCCGAACCGGTACAGCGCCAGGTTGCTCGGCACTTCCAGCAGGCAGTAGCCGAGAAAGAAGAATCCGGCCGCGCTGCCGAACTGCGTGTTGGTCAGGCCAAGGTCGTGGTTCATCGTGAGCGCCGCGAAGCCCACGTTCGAGCGGTCGATGTAGTTGAAGAAATACGCGACGGCCAGGAGCGGCACGACCCGTAGCAGGTTTTTGCGGACGGCCCGCGTCAGGGGGTCGCGCTCCGCCGCCAGCGTCGTGGACATCGCGCTCCCCTCAGTCGCAGCGCGCGGTCATGCCGCCATCGACCACGATCTCGGTCCCGGTAATGAACCGCGCCTCGTCGGAGGCGAGGAACAGCGCGGCGTTGGCGGTGTCCCGCCCGTCCCCCATGAAGCCGAGCGGAATGCGAGCCACGCGGCTTTTGAGCAGTGCGTCGATATCCCCGCCGGCGCGCTGCCCGGCCAGGCGGGCCTCCACCATGGGAGTGTGCATCTGGCCCGGCACCACCGTGTTCACCCGAATGCGTTTTGGGGCGTATTCCACCGCCGTGACCCGGCCGAATTGGATCACCCCGGCTTTGGACGCGGCGTATCCGACCTGCGCCGACCCGGTCCACCGGAGCCCGGAGGTGGAAGCGGTGTTGACGATCGACCCGCCGCCGCCGGCCTCCATGTGCGGGATGACGTGCTTGCAGGTCAGGAACACGCTCTTCAGGTTGAAGTCGATCTGCCGGTCCCACGCTTCCTCGGACAGCGCCACGGCGCCGCCTTTGGCCGAGCCGCCGACGTTGTTCACCAGGATGTCGATCCGCCCATACGCTGCGATGCAGGCCTCCACCATCGCCGCCACCTGCGCGTCATCGGTCGCATCGGCCAAGTGGGTGCGGATGGTGCCGCCGTTCGCCGCTTCGGCGGTGGCGCGGGCGACCGTTTCCTCCATCGGTTCGGGCTTGAGGTCCACAGCGAAGACCTGGGCACCCTCGCGCGCGAACAGCACCGCAGCCGCGCGGCCATTGCCCCAGCCGGGCCCGACGCACCCGGCGCCCGTGATCAGGGCGACCTTGCCGTCCAGACGACCGCTCATGCGCACAGCTCCTCCGGCTCACCGGCGGGCACGCCGATGCCGAACCCGTTCAGCGTCATGGAGACCATTGTGTAATAGCCAAGGATGCCCACCAGCTCGACAACGCCCGCTTCGCCGAGCAGCGCCACCGCGCGGTCATGCAGTGCCTGGGAGACGGTATGGTCGGCATGCATGGTGGTCGCGTAGTCGTACACCACCTCCGCCTTGGCATCCGGCAGGGAAGGCCGCTCTCGCCGCGCGATCGCGTCGCATACGGCAGGGCTGACCCCCGCCTGCAGGGCCAGCTTCTTGTGGGCATACCATTCGTATTGCGCGGTCCAGAACCGGGCCGTCACCAGGATCGCGAGTTCCGACAGCGCCGGGCCGAGTGACGTGTCGTAGCGCAGGAATTCACCCAGGCTCTGCGCTCGGTCCCCGAAGACGGGGCTGTGCAGCCAAGCTCGCAAGGGGGCAGGCAGGCGGCCCCGCTTGCCGGTGACGGCGTTGTCGGCGACCCGGCGTTGTTCCGGGGTCATCTGTTCGGGTGTGAGATCGGGCAGGCGCATCACTCAGCTCCGTGCAGGAGTGGCGAGAAGGGATCGGAGGGCGACGTCGAACGCGCTGGGCTGTTCGAGATTCGGCAGGTGGCCGCACTCGGGCACGATCGTCAGCGAGGCGCCGGGGCAAGAGTCGGCCATGGCACGCATGACCTGCGGCAGGGCGGCGTCCTCCGCGCCGACGATGAAGGCGGCGGGCGTACGCCGGGCGGCCAAGGCGGCGAGGTCGGGTTTGAAATCATAGTTCTGCAGTGCGCGAGCCGCCCGGATGAACCCGTCCAGCGGGGTGGCGCCCACCATCCGGCGCACCGCCGTCACGGCCGGCCCGTTCGCCTCCACCGTGCCGGGCCGCAGCCAGCGGGACGCGGTAGGCTCCACCAGGGCCGCGATGCCGCCTGCGCGCGCAACGGCGATCCGCTCCTCCCACGCGGAGGTGCCGGCTGGAGTGGAGGCGAGCTGGCAGTCGCACACCGCAACCCGGGCCACCAAGTGGTCGGGGTAGCGCGCGGCGAGACCCAGCGCAGTGACCCCGCCCATCGACACGCCGCACACCGTGGCGTCGGAGGCACCCACCTGGCGCATCAGCCCTGCCAGATCCGCCACCAGGCCCGGGAAGTCGCAATCACCGTCCGGAACCGCGCTGCCGCCGTGGCCACGCGTGTCGTAGCGTAGGATCCGATGCCCGGCGCCGAATGCCGCCACTTGCCCATCCCACAGCGATAGGTCCGTCATCAGCGAGTTGGAGAAGACGAGCCATGGCGCGCCCTGTGGCCCCTCCACCCGGGCGCGCAACGCCTGGCCGTTCACGGTCAGCACGGTGTCCATTTCGCTCATCCTCGCTGATACGGGGCATAGATGTTGAGCAGCGTCGCCCCAGTCTCGGCCACTTCGCCCAGCGCCTCCGCGACCCTGTCGGAGCTGACCGGGCGGCTGTATTCGGCGAGCACGAAGCTCTGCGCCGGTCCGCTAGCCGCGCTGCGGAACACTCTCGCCTGACGGCAGCCCGGCACGGTTCCGGCCGCCTCAAGGCAGGCGGGAGGATGGATCGCCCCGGGATAGCGGGCCAGCACCAGGGCGCTCACCTCCGGCGGGGGCAAGCCGAGCGCGCCGCTGGGCGCCACCTGCTCGAGCACCAGCCGGGCCCGTCCGACGGTGCGAGGCAGGATGCGGCGGCTCCAGGGCGTGGAGTTGGCGCCGGACACGGCCAGGTATTCGGGCGTTTGCAGCGCCTCCACTCCCGTCATGTCGTACAGCGCCGCCCAGCGCGGCCAGCCGGACAGGCACACCCAGCGAGTCGCGCTCTCCATGCCGGGCAGGGCGCGGCGTTGCGGGAAATGCTCCGTGTCGTACCAGTCGTTGAACTCCTCCTCCAGCGAGGCCGGCGGTTCCATCAGCACCAGCAGCAGGCCTTTGCGCTCGCTCATCCGGCAGTGCTCCTTTGCGACTGTAGTGCCACGATGGCGTCGGCCACGGCGCCCGGCGCCTGGACGCTCATGAGGTGGCCGCTCTTCTGCACTAAGTGGTAGGTGGCGCCCGGGATGTGGGATGCCACGGCCTCCACCTCGGCGGGCGGCCGCAGGAGGTCTTGCCCGCCAGCCAGTACGCGGCACGGCACCGCCACGTTGCCGAGGCGCGTTTCCAGGTCCGCGTCCGCGAGTGCCAGGTTGGCGTGGCCGTAACTCACCGGATCGTTGCCCAGGAAGCGGGCGAGGTACTCGGCATACCGCGTGCCGTCGCCCCGCAGATGCGGGGGCCACGACCGCGCCAGGGAGGCATCCGCGACCGCCCGCATGCCTTCTCGCGCGGCCAGGGCGGAACGGTCCGCCAGGTAGCCGCGCCGCTCGGCCGGCACGGTCAAAGCGGGGGAGCACAGCACCAATCCGGCGACCGCGGTAGGCCGGGCCATGGCGTAGCCGACGGCGATCGCTGCCCCCGCGGCCACCCCCGTCAGCAGCACGGGCGTGGCAATCCCTCTGGCCGTCAGCAGTGCCGCCAGGTCGTCCGCATGGTCGGCGAGACTGCAGGCACGGCGTGGCTTCTCCGACTGCCCCGCGCCGCGCTGGTCGTAGCGCAGCACGCGGAAGCGGGCGCGCAAAGCCTCCGCGACGGCGTCAAAGCTGTGCATGCTGCCGCCCAACTCGTGCAGCAGCACCAGGACGGGGCCGCCCACACCCTCCTCACGCACGTGCAGCGTGACGGCAGGAAGCGCTACGAAGGTCATGGGTTTGACACGGAGCCGGCGCCCGCCGATGCACGCTTTGTCGACAAGGGAGGCGTGCTACGGACATCCGCGAATTGCGCAGCTTCGTGCAGGTCGTGCGCAGCGGCAGCATCAGCCGGGCAGCGGCGCGGCTGAACATCGCCCAACCCGCTTTGAGCCGGCAGGTGCAGAAGTTGGAGGAGGAGGTCGGGCTGCCATTGGTGCAGCGGCATGGCCGCGGCGTCACCGCGACCGCGGCAGGCAACGTGCTGCTGGACCGCGCCGAAGCGCTGCTGCGCCAGTTCGACAAGCTGGAGGAGGCGGTACGCCATCCGGAACAGAGCGTCACCGGGCATGTGGTGCTGGGTGTGCCGCCGGCCGCCGGGCTGCTGATCGCGCCGGAGGCGGTGAAGCTGTTTCGGCAGCGCTATCCCAACGCGTCCTTGCAGATCCGGGAGGGCATCAGCTCGCTGCTGGAGGAATGGTTGCTGGACCGCCGGGTGGACGTGGCTGTGCTGCACAATCCGCCGGAGCTGGACGGCATCGCTATCGCGCCCGTGCTTCGGGAACGCATGGTGCTTGCCGGGGCGCCATCCGCCGACCCGGCCGCTGGGCTGCCGATACGGCTGGCCGAGCTCGGCAGCGTGCCCCTGATCCTGCCGAGCCTGCCGCACGCGAACCGCCGACTGGTGGAGCAGGCGGCGGCGCAGCACCGCATCCGGCTGCACCTGGCACTCGAGGTCGACAGCGTCCCGCTGACCAAGGCGATGGTGCGAGGCGGCCTGGGTTTCACCATCCTGACGCTGGCAGGCGTATCCCGCGAACTCGCGACCGGAGAGTTGACGGCCCGCCCCATCCACCGCCCCCCACTGAATTCGGTGATCGGCATCGGCCACCAGCGGTCCGGCCGCACCAGCTTGGTGAGCGGCGTCGCTGCCGTAACGCGCGAAGTGATCGCTGCCCTGGTAGGCAACGGCACATGGCCTGGAGCGCGGTTGCTTGGCGAGACCGGGCATAAGGCTAATCCCCCGCCGCCCCTTTCGCCTCAGCGCCGGAAGCCCTGATCCGTCCGGCAGCCTGTTCCGCGAGGTAAGTGTCGAACTTCCCCCGGTCGAATCCGCGCTCCGACACCGCGATGACGAATACCGCGACGACGTTGCCCACCACGTTGGTGAGCGCGGTGCAGGTGGCCATCAGCCGGTCGATGCCGAACAAGAGCCCCAGCCCGCTGAGCGGCAGCGTTCGTACGGTTTGCAGCGTCGCGGCCAGCTTGATGAAAGCCCCGCCTGCCACGGTCGTGCCCCCTTTGGAGGTCAGTAGCAGCACGGCCAACACGCCGATCTGCTGCTCGAGGCTGAATGGCGTGTCGGTCGCCTGGGCGATGAAGCCCACCGCGATTGCCATGTAGATGCCCGTGCCATCCAGGTTGAACGAGTAGCCGCCGGGCAGCACAAATCCCACGACGGCCCCGTCGCACCCCGCCTGTTCCAGCTTCAGCATCAGCCGCGGCAGCGCGACCTCACCGGAGGCGGTGCCGAGCACCAGCAGCAGTTCCTCCCGGATCAGCCTCAGCAACTTGAAGATTGAAAGCCCCGCGAGTGCGCAGACCGCAGCCAACACCACCAGCACGAAGACAAGCGAGGTGCCCCAGAACAGCAGCACGACCTTGAACAAATACAGCAGTGTCGCCGCGCCGAACGCGCCAATCGCGGCCGCCAGCGCACCGAAGGCGCCGATCGGGGCAAGCCGCATCACGTAGCCAAGGATGCGGAACAGCACGTGCTGCCCCTCCGCGATCACCTTCAGGATGGTGGAATTCTGCCCGACGCCGCCGATGCTGAGCGCGGCCCCGGTCAGGATGGAGATGAACAGGACCTGCAGGATCTGGCCATTGGCGAAAGCGCCGACCAGCGTGTCCGGAATGATGGACAGGAAGAAGCCCACGGCAGTGAAATGGCTCGCCGCCGCCGTGATCGATGTGACGCTGCTACCCAAAGCGAGGTTGGTCGCGTGCAGGCCGACACCGGGCTGGAACACGTTGACGGCGATGAAGCCCAGCAGCATGCCGACCGTGGACATCACTTCGAAATACAGCAGCGCCTTCACCGACAGGCGGCCCAACTGCCCCATGTCCTTCACGTGCGTCAGGCCGAGCACGACCGAGCAGAAGATGATCGGCGCCAGCAGCATGCGGAGTAACGCGATGAACGCATCCCCGAGCGGCTTCAACGCCACGGCTTCTTCGGGCGCCGCAACCCCGACGATAACAGCCAAGACGAGCGCGATCAGAACCTGGATGTAGAGTTGCCGCAACAGCCGCATGATTCCCCCGGTGCGGCGTCTTGTGGCCACCTTATTCGCCAACATGCGCGACCACGTCGAACCCTACAAAGGCTTTTTGGTGATACTGCGCCATGCCGGGCGGGCATGAGTCGTGCCTTCTACAACGGTCCATCCTTAATGTTCGGTGCGCTGCGCCCATCGGACTTGAGAGCCGGGAGCCATGTCCGCTTTCGGGGTATCCGACATGAGCGTTGTAGTGTCCGAGATGCGGCGCAAAGCAGCCACTCGCGGCCCGGCGTCGAACCGCACCCATTGCCTTCCTAAGCTTGTCGAATTGCAAAATCGGGCAAGCTTGGATAGGGAGCCAGTGGGAACATAGGTCGAACACCCTTCCATCATGACGGACCAGCTTGTCATCACAGAGAAGACTAGCCAGGCCAAAGATGTTCGTGCCGCGATTGGCAGCCGCTACGGCGCCGTGCTGGCAGCCGAAGGTCACCTGTTCGACCTGCAGGAGCCTGAGGACGTTGTACCCGTCTGGAAGCGCTGGACGACTGTGCTGCTACGACCGGACGCACTCTACGGCACCCGCCCAGCCGTTGGTGGGAACAAGGCGGCCAAGCTGAAAGCGATCCGCGACGCGCTGCGCACCACGCGACGGGTCTGGCTTGCGACCGACTGCGACCGGGAGGGTCAGCTGATCGGGCAGGAGATCCTGGAGCATCTCGGCTTCCGTGGCGACGTCATGCGCGTGATGTTCACCGCCCAGGACCCGCAAACCATCCGCGACGCGTTCGCCCGGGCCAAGCCGAACCGCGACTACGCCCCGCTCTACGCCGCTGCTGTCGCCCGCCGCCAAGCCGACCAAATCTACAATCTGTCGCTCACCCGCACCGCGACCGTTACCCTGGCAACCGGGCTGCGCTCCGTCATCGGCATCGGCCGGGTGAAGACACCCACGCTGGCCATCGTGTGCCGACGGGAACTCGAAATCCGCTCGTTCGTGCCCGAGCCCTACCACGAAGTGGTGGCCACGGCGGCGGTCGCGGCCGGCCAGTTCCAGATTCGTCACGCTCCCAAGGAGCGCATCAAAACCCGCATGGCTGCCGAGGCAATCGCGGCGGCAGTCGAGGGGTACGAAGTGCCGCTTAGCGTCAAGGTCGAGGATAAGCGCCAGGTGCCACCGCGGCTGCACGATCTCCCGTCGTTGCAGAAAATGTGCGGCTCGCGCTTTGGCTGGTCGGCCGCCAAGACCTTGGAGGTGGCGCAGGAGCTGTATGACGGCACCGGCAAGAAGGTCATCACCTACCCCCGGGCTGAAACGCGCTATCTGCCCGAGAGCCTGATCGGGGACGCACCCCGCATCGTGGTCGCCCTCCAGGCTGGGCAGAGCTTCGCCGCCATTCCAGTCCCGCAGCCACCGCTGATCCGTCGCGGCGTCGGTGGTCCGTTCAGCGACCGGGACCTGGCCGGGGCCAGCCATCACGCCGTCATCCCCAACGTGAACACCGCCGACAAACTCCGTGAGATATGGCCGCGCTTGTCCGGTGACGAGCGACGCCTGTTCGATGTCATCGCACGCTCTTACCTCGCGGCCGTGATGCCGGACTTCCGTTATCGCCAGACCACGGCGACGCTGGACGTCGCTGGGCACATGTTCCGGGCCATCGGCCGCCAACCAATCGACCTTGGCTGGCGCGCTGCCTTCCCTGACTGGCAGCCGGCGGAAGAGCGCGGGGAGGACGCACAACTCTTACCCACCATGCGGGACGGTGAAGCAGCCCACCTAAGTGATGCGCGGGTCGAGGCCAAGGAGACCCGGCCGCCGCCGCGCTACAACGAGGGCACGCTGATCGATGCGATGCAGAACGCCTGGCGGTTCGTCGCGGACGAGACGCTGCGGGAGCGGCTGAAGGAGGCCAAGGGGATCGGCACACCCGCGACCCGGGCCGAGATCATCCGTGGCCTGAAGGCGCAGGAGTTCCTCGTCGCGGATGGCAAGCACATCGTTCCAACCGAGCGCGGCTTAGCACTATATGGTGTGCTGGAGCGCGCCGACCCGGCACTGGTGGACCCTGGGGTAACGGCACAGATGGAGCGCCTGCTCGACGACGTGCTGGTCGGACGGCAGGACATGATGTCCGCCATCGATGCCGTCTGTGACCAAGCCAGCCGAATCATCGGGCGGCTCATCGCGCAGGGGCTGTCGGGACCGATCCCGAGCACCCTCGCCACCCGCGTAGTACCGGCACGGTCCCGGCGCGGCTCGTCCGAGCGATTGGGCGGCTCAAGCCAGTCGAAGGCGCCAACACCACGAGGGCTTAGAAAGTCATCCCCGGATCACGATCCCGCCACTCCAACGGGCGCCGGTGCCAAGCGGCATCGTTCCTCGCGACCCAGTGCCGTCGATACCGCGACATCCGCGACAGTTCGCACTCAAACAGCAGCGAAGGACGGCAGCCTTAAGAAAGGCAGGACTCGAAATGCCGTGCCCGGCAAGCCGTTCAGCAAGCCGACGCCAAGCGGCGTGGGCGAGATGTCGAGCGAGGAGACGCCGTTGCGTATTCCCTTCGGCAACAAGGAAGCGGCCCAGGCCTTGGGTGCGCGTTACCGGACCGGCGGATGGTATGCACCCGTCAACGTCCCGCTAACCGCGTTCCGGGACCGGGGTTGGCTGTAGCCGCTGCGGCTTGGCTCATCGCAAGGTCGCGCGTTGCGTTGGTGGCCCGCTGACAATGGCAATCGCCGGCGACCGCCCGGCAAGCCACTCCCGCAACTTGGACCATCGCTGGCGCCCGCTGCCGTTCTTGACGGCGATGGCCAATGCTCGGCGTTGCCCGAGCAGCACCACGAGCCGCTTGCCCCGGGTCACGCCGGTGTAGAGCAGGTTGCGCGCCAGCATGGTGTAGTGCTGCGTCGTCAGCGGGATGACCACGGCCGGGTATTCCGATCCCTGGCTCTTGTGGATGGTGGTGGCGTAGGCCAGGACCAGTTCGTCCAGCTCCAGGAAGCCGTAGATCACGGCTCGGCCCGAAAACTGACGGTGAGCTCGGCCTCGTCCAGGTCCAAGCCAGTGATGACGCCGAGGTCGCCGTTGAACACGTCGCGCTCGTAGTCGTTGGCCACCTGCATGACCTTGTCACCCGGGCAGAACGTCCAACCGAACCGCTCCACCCGCAACTCGCCGGGCGGGTTCAGTGCCGCCTGCAGCGCGATGTTCAATGAGCGGGCGCCGAGGCCGCCGCGGTTCATCGCGCAGAGCACCTGGATGTCGCGCACCGGGTCCAGCCCGAAGCGGCCCGGAATGCGTTCGCCCACCACGGCCAGCAGCTTGCGCACGCCCTCCTCCGGATCGGCGGCGTCCACGAAGAAGAAGTCCGAACCTCCTTGGCTTCCAGCACCGGCATCCTGCCCTGGTTGATACGATGCGCGTTGACGATGACCTGGCTTTCCGCTGC
This sequence comes from Acetobacteraceae bacterium, assembly GCA_965199095.1. GTDB lineage: Bacteria > Pseudomonadota > Alphaproteobacteria > Acetobacterales > Acetobacteraceae > LMUY01. The sequence goes on along the minus strand of CBDAQM010000008.1, from coordinate 131,969 downwards.
CTGACGGAACACCTCGGTCAACCGCACTACGGGCACGGCGCCGGAGCCGATGATGTCTGCCAGCACCTGCCCCGGGCCTACGGAGGGCAGCTGGTCGGCGTCACCCACCAGCAGCAGCGCCGCCTCGTCCGGCAGGGCCTTGAGCAGGGCGCGCATCAACGGCACGTCCACCATGGAGGTCTCATCCACCACCAGCAGCTGACAGTCGAGCGGGTGCTGCTCGCCGCGCTTGAAGCCGCCGGTCTTGGCGTCGGTCTCCAGCAGGCGATGGATGGTCTTCGCTTCCAGCCCAGTGCTCTCCGACAGTCGCTTGGCCGCCCGCCCAGTGGGCGCACACAGGGCCAACGTCACGCGCTTGGCCCCGATCACCTTCAGGACCGAGTTGACCAGGGTGGTCTTGCCCACGCCGGGGCCGCCGGTGATGACCAAAACCTTCGACCGTAGCGCCAGCCGGAGCGCCTCCGTCTGGCTACCTGCCAAGGCGAGCCCCGTCCGGCCTTCCACCCAGCGTATGGCCTTGTCGGCGTCGATATGTGGCCAAGGCGGTGTTCCCTGGGCCAGGGCTTGCAGGCGCTCGGCGATTACCTGCTCGGCCCGATACAGTCCGGCCAGGAACACGCAGCGGCGACCTTCCACCGTGTCGGCCACGACGTCGCCAGCTTCGAGTTCCAGCACCAGAGCGGCCTCGATCAGCTCGGCCGAAACTTCGAGCAGCTTCCTCGCCAGGGTGGTCAACTCATCGATCGGCAGACCGCAGTGGCCTTCCCCAGTCGCCTCCGCCAGCCCGAAGGAAATGCCGGCGCGAACCCGGATGGTGGCCGTGGGCTCGATGCCGAGCTTCTGCGCCACCAGGTCGGCGGTGCGAAAGCCGATGCCGCGAATGTCGCGGGCGAGGCGATAGGGGTTCTCGGTGATGACCTGCACGGCCTCGGTACCGTAGACCTTGTAGATGCGCACCGCGCGGGAGGTGCCGACGCCGTTGGCGTGCAGGAACAGCATGATCTCGCGGATCACCTTCTGCTCTGCTGGCTGTCACCTTGCCATGCTTCACTGCGCCATCCTCGGGGACAGCCTCGCCCAAGGCGTTGCTCAGCTACGCCCGGACTGCCTGTCCAACACCCGGTCGGGATCAGCTCGGCCAACTACGTCTCCGGCCACGTCGTCAGCGTCACGGCGCAGGCCGCGCTTCTGAGCCTGGGCGTCAATGACGGCCCACCCACGATCGAGACCGTGCGGCACCTGTTGAAGCTGCGCGAGGGCGTCAGCTCTCGGCGGGTGTACTGGATGCTGCCGGCCCGGCCCGATGAGAAGCGCGGCATCATCCAGGTCACCGCCCGCATATACGGCGACACCATCATCGAAACCCGTGGCTCGACCGGTCCGGACGGGCTGCACCTGACCGGATCGGCGTATCGCCGCGTGGCGGGGGTTTTCGAGGTAGCGGCTGATCGCTGAAAACCGAAACAAGAAAGGACGAAATGGAGATAACCCGAGAAACTTGAGGGACGATCGCTGCCGCGGCGGGGTAGGCGCCGCAAGGGTCACGCCGCCAAGCGGCGGCATGCCCGGCTTCGCCGGCTGACGCCCCTGCCCCGCCTACCCCGCCGCGCCTGCTGGATGAGGTCTTCGAGAGGAAGACGGCAGACAGGAGGAGGGAACGGATGGGGGGGTTGAAAGGACTGAAGCTCGTGCTGGGAGGCGTGGTGCTAGCCGGGGTGCTCTACACCATCCTGGCAGCGCCAGGGTTCCTGAGCGACACCGCATCCACGGTGCCGTCCGGGCACCGGATCGGCATGGTGCGCCGGTGAGCCGCCCCAGCATCCGCACCGCGGAGCCCACGGCCGGCGAGTGGAAATGGGTCGCGACGTTCCAGACCATGCACGACGGCACGAAGCTGCCGACCTGGGGCGTGATGGTCTCCGACACCATGCAGTGGGTCGGCAAGGCCCACCCGCTCGGCGAGGGACAGCAGTGCCAGGCCGAGGCGCACGCCAATGCCGGTCTGTTCGCCGCCAGCAAGGCCATGGCCGGACTATTGGCGGAGGCAACCAAGGCGTGGGCCGAGCAGTTCGACGGTCCCGACGACCAGGACCTCTCGATCTCCGGAGCTGATCTGCTCGATTGGTTCGCGCAGTGGCGCTTGCGCGCGCGCAAGGCGCTCGACGCGGCCGGTGTGCCGTGAGCGCCGGTCTGCAGAAGCGGCCGAGACCGAACTGGCTGCCGACACCCGGACGCTGTTCTGGGTCGCGGTCTACCTGGTTCAGCTGGAATGGGGCGGCCCCGAGGAAGACGGCTGGTGGTTCGAGGAGGCGGGCCTGGTCACGGCGCCCGACATCTACGCCGAGTTGGGGGTGATGCCGGCCTGCCGCCTTTCAGAAGCCAGGGCGGAGATCGTCGCGGCCGAAATGCGGACGGGACTATCCGAATTTCTGTGTGTGAGGCTTGTTCGGTCTCACCCAGCATTGGGTAGGCGACTGTAAGCGACAGGTGATCGTGGCGGCAAGATCAGGGCTTGCTCTGGGCAGGGCAATCGGGTGAAGGAATGCGTGACAAACTGTCAAAGTGCTGAATCTATGACAATCCTCGATTCGGTGGACGGGGACGGACATGAGCGGCGCGGCGACGGACGATGGAGTATTCGACGAAACGGTTGTCTTTTTGAGCCATTTCAAACACCTCCAGGACCCTCGCCAGCCTGGCAAGATTAGCTACCCGCTCGATGAGATCCTGCTGTTGTGTCTACTCGCGGTGCTCGCCGGCGCCGAGTGCTTCACCGAGATCGCTCTGTTTGGGGTCAAAAAGCTTGCGCTGCTTCGCCGCTTTCGCCCGTTCAAGGACGGCACGCCGGCCCACGATCATCTGGGCGACATCCTAGCCACGCTGGACGCCGAGCAGTTCCAAGCCTGCTTCGTCGCCTGGGTCGCGGCTGTGACCGGCGTGCCGGCGGGAGTGATCGCGATTGATGGCAAGACGGCGCGCCGATCCGGCAAAAAAGGCGATGCGAAGGCTTCCATCCATATGGTCTCGGCCTTCGCCGCACGCCAGCGCCTCGTGCTCGGGCAGGTCAAAGTGGCAGAAAAGTCAAACGAGATCATCGCTATACCGAAGCTGCTCGACATGCTGGTCATCGAAGGAGCGATCATCACCATCGATGCCATGGGGTGCCAGCGCGACATCGCGCAAAAGGTCATGGACAAGAAGGCTGATTACGTTCTCGCGTTGAAAGGCAACCAAGGCTCGCTGCGTGAAGACGTCGAATTGTTTGCCCGCGAGCAAAAGGCCCGCGGTTTCACCGACACCACAATCAGCCAAGATACGACGATCGATGGCGATCACGGTCGTATCGAAACCCGCACCACCACCGTCATCCACGACGTAGCCTGGCTACAAGAGCGCCATCGCTGGCCCGGCCTGAAGGCGGTCGTCATGGTCGAAAGCACGCGCGAGATCAGCGGAAAAGTCGAGCAGGAGACTCGTTATTACATCACCTCGCTGGTGATCTTGGCGCACCTTCTAGGGCCGGTCGTGCGTAGTCATTGGGCGATAGAGAACAGCCTGCATTGGGTCATGGACATGGTCTTTCGCGACGACGAGTGCCGTGTGCGAACCCATCATGCGCCCGCCAATTTCACCACCATAAAGCACATCGCCCTCAATCTGCTGAAAAGACCCGTAGGCAAGCAATCAATGCGCGGAAGGCGGAAGGCCGCCGGGTGGGACGATGACTTCCTCGCAAGCCTTATTACCGCATGAAAGCTTCACCCGATTCCCCTGTTGCTCTGGGTTGTTCCTTGGTCTGATCAAAGTGCCTGTTTCCTTCGTCCCGACCTGCCATGATCCCGGCGGCTGCGCTTGGGCCGTGTCAAATCCGCCGTCTTCGGCGGGACCGGAGCCACGCGCAGCCCCCGCTTGGGGCGAGCATGGCGAGGACCCACGATTTGCCACGGCCCGGGCGCGGCGCCACGCTGCGGCCATAGGTCGAGACGCGCCGCTCAGTCACGGCCGTATCCAAGCGGCGGCTGCACCGCGGCGATCGCCTCCAGATCGAGATCGATCATCTCTTGAAGGGCGTCTGCAGTGGAACTTTCGCACAGGCTTTCCGGCAGCGCCTCGAACCACGCGGCGCATTCAGCCTGGACCGCGAGCAACTCGGCCAACGCGTCGTTCCAGCGCTTCGACCGGCTTGGCCGCGCCGTCTTGGGGCGTTTGGTGGGGAGCGGCGGTCGAAGCGCAAGCATTTTGGCGCGATGGCGCGCTTGGCGCTCTGCATTGCTCAGCGCGGCGGGACCTTCGGGCAGACGGCCACTCGGCGGAGCTGGCCAAGGTTCCGGCGGCGCAGCCGCTGGAATGTCAGCGGAGGGATGGGTTTCTCCGTTACGTAACGATGAACCAAGGGGGTCAGCCGGTCACGCCGAAGCGGTCGTCGTAGAGGATCGCGAACTGGTTCATCGCCTCCTTCCAGTGATGCGCTGGCCGTCCCCAGTCGGCAGTGATGTTGCGCAGCGCCAGCCAGATCAGCTTGCTGGCTGCGTCGTCGGTGGGAAAATGGCCGCGCGTCTTGATGATCTTGCGCACCTGCGCGTTCACGCTCTCGATCGCGTTGGTGGTGTAGATCACCCGCCGGATCGCCGGCGGGAACGCAAAGAATGGGATCACCTGCGTCCAGGCCCGCCGCCACGCGGCAACCACGGTGGGGAATTTCCGCCCCCATTCGCCCTCGGCGAACGTGTCCAGGGCCGCTGCCGCCGCCTCAGCGCTGGCCGCGGCGTAGATCGGACGCAGCGCCTGGGCCAACGGCTTGCGGTCCTTCCAACTGGCGTAATCCAAGCTGTTGCGGATCAGATGAACGATGCACGTTTGCAGGGTGGTCCGCGGAAACACTGCTTCCAGCGCCGCCGGCATGCCGGTCAGGCCATCGGTCACTGCGATCAGGATGTCGTTCACGCCCCGCGTCTTGAGATCGTTGAACACTTTCATCCAGAATTTGGCGCCTCGGTGGTCTCAATCCACAGGCCGAGGATCTCGCGCGTGCCATCCCGCCGCACACCCAGGGCCAGGTAGACTGCCTTGTTGCGCACGACATTGTCCTCGCGCGTCTTGACGCGGATAGCATCGAAGAAAACCACCGCGTAAACCGGCTCCAGCGGCCGAGCCTGCCAGGCCGAGACTTCCGCCAGCACGCCGTCGGTCACCGTGCTGATCAGGTCGTGGCTGACCTCGGTACCATAGGCTTCGGCGAGGTAACCCTGGATCTCGCGCACCGTCAGACCGCGGGCATACAAAGCGACGATGCTATCGTCGAAGGCAGTGAAACGGCGTACATGTTTGGGCAGAAGCAGCGGCTCGAAGCTACCGTCCCGGTCGCGCGGTGTCTCGATCCGTATCTTGCCATCGCCGGTCAGCACCGTCTTAGCGGTGACGCCGTTGCGATGGTTCGTCGATGCCTCCGGCTTCTCCGCGCCGGGCTGGTAACCCAGATGGTGACTAAGTTCGGCGTTCAGCGACGCTTCGATCAGCGCCTGTTTGAACGCGATCCCCGCGGCGTTGATCGCCTCTCCCGTCATCGGGCCGGTCAGGAACTGAGCGACCAGCTCCTTCGGGATCGAGGGCAGCTTCGCTACGGCTTGGTCAAGCTTCTTGGCTCTGCTCGGCATAAAACGCCTCCTCGGCGTTGGTTATGCCTCGCACACAGAAGTACGGACAGGCTCCCCAAAACGCACCAAACTTCCGCGGCAACCGCCAGATCAGAGGCTTTCGAAAGCTTTCAGCCGGCTGATGCCGCCGTTCCTCAACTCTACTCAGAACTCAACCCATTCGTCGGCTTGTTCAGACCCTCCCTAGACGGATCCAAAGTGGCCTTGCACGTCACGCCTGCCTGCCGAAGCACCGGGGCCGAACCGCAGCACGTCTCGTGATCGGGTTCGAGTGGCTAGTGGCCTGAGTCTCTCATATTGCGGGGTATAGCCTCTTGAGTTTCACCCTTGCATCGGCGTTGGTGAATTGCCAATCAGCCTTGGCGTGATTTTTATTCCGTTCTGCCTGCCAGGCGGCCACTTCGATGGTGAGCGTCTGCTTATCCGGTATGCGGCGGTCCAGGCACTGGCCTGAGAGCACTGCAAGTTCGGATTCGGCCATATCGAGCCAGCTTCCGTGCTTGGGCGTATAATGCCACTCGAAGCGTTCAACGAGGCGGCGCGCCTCTGGTGCGGGGAAGGCTTGATAGAGTGACGCAGGCTTATGGGTGTTTAGATTGTCTTGAACGAGCACGATCTTCTCAGCCTTAGGGAAGTGCGTATCGGACAAATCCTTGAGTATGTGGGCGTAATCAAGGGCGGTGTGGCGGTCGGTCACCTCGACATGCCGCCATCCCTCCAACGGCGCGAACAGCATGAACAGATTGGCCGTGCCGTTGCGCGCGTATTCATAATCATGCCGCTCAGCCCGGCCCGGCTTCTGGGGGATCGGCTGGCGCGTCTGGCTGATCAACTGCTTGGAGGTTTCGTCCAGGCAGACCACGGGCCGGTCGGGATCATGCGGCCGGTGATAGACCTCCAACGCGTCTTCCATAGCGGCGACGAACGCGGCGCTGGCGTCCGGTGCGATGACCCATTGCTCTTTCAGGTGCGGCTTGAGGATGTTTTTTTTAGCGTTCGCCCGATCGTGTTGTCACTGACGCGCTCAACGATGTTCAGTTCGACGACCTTGTCCTCCAGCATCCGCAGGGTCCAACGCACGCGGCCGGTGGGCGGCTGCGAACAGGCCAGCGCGATCAACTTGGCCTCGGCGGCGCCATCGAAGACGCGTCGCCTGGCTGAGGCCTGCGAATGTTTGCGCGTCAACACGCCATCAAGGCCCTCCTCGACCAGTTGCTGCCGTGTCCGCGCGATCGTGGCCAGGCTGGTATCGAGCGCGCTGGAGATTTGGCTGTCGCTCCATCCTTCACCGCGTTCTGAAGCGTCGGCCTTCAAAAGGATGCGCGCCTTCATGAGCCGCTGGGCAGTATGCTTGCCGCTTCGTATCATGGCGTCCAGTCGCTCGCGCTCACCGGCGTCGAGCTTCACGACGTATTTCTTTACGGCAATTTCTTTGGCGGCCATGAATCGACTCCAGCAGTATGTTGCCCAGCCATCGATTCGAAGAAACTACTCGCTGTCAATGACGCGCACGACTAGCCCGCATTTCTCACAAGAGTGAGGTGCACCGGGCCTCTGAATAGGCGAAAGTTCTTCTGCAACAAAGCCTTACTCCGACGCAGAGGATGATCCCGGTGCTGACGGACTGTAGCCCAACCCTGTTCGAGTTTGCACCTGTCGAACGCCGGTCCGTGGTGGCCGCGTTCGATGGTGGGCGCATCACCTCCGATGCTGGCGCGGTCCTGCTCGGTGCAGCGGATCGTGCGATCCGGCTGACCCGGCGCATGGCGGCCTGCTTCAGCGACACGCGCAATCCATTGTTCATCGAGCACGAGGTCCAGACCCTGGTCTTGCAGCGCGTCGTCGGCATAGCGCTCGGCTACGAAGACCTCAACGACCACGACCAGCTCCGCCACGATCCAGTCATGGCAACCCTCGCCGGCAAGCTCACCGCCCGGCGGCACCGCGGCTGCGCCCCGCTGGCCGGCAAGTCCACGCTGAACCGCCTCGAACTCAGCCGCGCCGAACCCACCCGCTACCACAAGCTCGCGGCCAGCACGGCCAAGCTCGAATGCCTGTTCGTCGACCTGTTCCTTGACGCCCACGCGCAGCCGCCCGAGCAGATCATCCTGGACCTCGACGCCACCGACGACCCGCTGCACGGCCATCAGGAGGGCCGGTTCTTCCACGGCTACTATGATTGCCACTGCTACCTGCCGCTCTACGTGTTCTGCGGGCGTCATCTGCTGGTGGCCAAGCTGCGTCGCTCCGACCTCGACGCATCGGCAGGGGCCGTGGAGGAGATCGAGCGTGTTGTCGCCCAAATCCGCACGCGATGGCCGCACACGCGGGTTGTGTTGCGTGCCGATAGCGGCTTCGCCCGTGATGGGCTGATGACCTGGTGCGAGGCCAACCATGTGGATTTCCTGTTCGGCCTGGCCCGCAACCCGCGCCTGTCGGCGCAGATCGAGGCGCAGATGGCCGAAGCCCGCGCCGACGCCCAGACGACCGGCAAGGCGGCCCGCCGCCAATCCGCGCTTCGTCGTGACTTCGCTCAACCCCCGCGAGGCCGAGGCGCAGCACCTCTACGAAGCGATCTACTGCGCCCGCGGCGAGATGGAGAACCGTATCAAGGAATGCCAGCTCGACCTCTTCGCCGACCGCACGTCGGCCCACACCATGCAGGCCAACCAGCTGCGGCTGTGGTTCGCGTCCGCGGCCTATGTGCTGCTGTGCGCCCTCAGACGCATCGGGCTTGAGGGCACCGTGTTCGCGACCGCCACGTGCGGGACGATCCGGCTCAAGCTGCTGAAGATCGGCGCGCTGGTGCGGACCAACGTGCGCCGGGTGAAGATCGCCACGGCGTCGGCCAGCCCCTCGCAAAACGAATGGGGGCTGGCCTATGCCGCCCTGCAAAGAGCGTTCGACTGACCGCCACGAACCAGACACCGCACAGCGCCACCACCCCGATCAGCACTGCTCCAGCGGTGATCGCACCACCGCGCCCGCTCAACACGACCAACACACTCGAATGACACGGCGACACCCAAACCAAGGCGACAACACAAGCCGACTACCCGAGAGGACGCTCAGCAATGACACCGTGAGAAATGCGGGCTAAAACCGCAGTGCCGCTAGCTTCGTCCTTGCTTCCGTTGCCATTCGAATGCCACTGAAGCCATGGTTTCCCATCGCCTCGTCCTCCTTGCCGTCCCGCTACTGCTCGCCGCGGCACCCCCAGCTGCCCCGCCGGCGGTGACGGTCGTGCAGGCCAGCGCCGGGACGCTGGCGGAAACCGTCCTGGTCACGGGTACGCTGGCGCCGCGCGAGGAGGTGCTGGTCAGCCAGCAGATCGACGGCCTGGCCATCACCAGCATCGCTGTCGAGGAGGGCGACCGGGTCGTCGCCGGGCAGGTGCTGGCAACCCTGTCCCACGATGCGTTGGACGCCAGCCTAGCGCAGAACACGGCGCAGCAGGCCCGGGCGGACGCCGCCGTGGCGCAGGCGCAGAACTCCATCGCCGAAGCCCAGGCCTCGCATGCCCAGGCAGATGCCGCCTATGCCCGCTCGAAAGACCTGGTGACCTCCGGAATCACCTCCCGCGAGAGCTTTGACACCCGCCAGCAGGCGGCGCAGGTCGGGGTGGCGCGGCTGAACGCCTCGATCAATGCCCTCCACGCCGCGGAGGCGGATGCCGCGTTGGCCCGGGCGCAGCGGCAGGAGTTGCAGGTGAAGCTGGACCGTACGGTGATCCGCGCCCCCACCGCCGGCGTGGTCAGCCGGCGCACTGCCCGCCTCGGCGCCGTGGTGGGGATGACCGGGGAGCCGCTGTTCCGCCTGATCGCCGACGGCGCGGTGGAGATGGAGGCGGCGGTGCCGGAAACCCGGCTGGTGCAGCTCCACCCCGGCCAGCCTGCCACGCTGACCACGGCATCTGGCCAGGTGAGCGCACATGTGCGGCTCGTGGCGCCCGAGGTGAGCCAGACCACTCGGCTCGGCCGGGTGCGGATCGCGCCCAATGGCGATGCCGCTCCGGGCGTGATCGGCTCCTTCGCACGGGCGGTGGTGGAGGTGGCGCGGCAGACGGGGGTGATCGTGCCGCTCTCCGCCGTGCTGTTCGACTCGGATAGCGCCCCCGGCAGCGCCCCTGGCAGCGCGCATGTGCAGGTGGTGCGCGCCGGCGTGGTGCAGACGAGGGCGGTGACCGTGGCGTTGCGCAACGGCGGCCGCGCCGTGCTGAGCGCCGGGGTGCAGCCAGGCGAAGCGGTGGTCGCGGTGTCCGGCACCTTCGTGCGCGATGGCGACCGGGTGGACCCTATCAGCCAGGCAGGGGGCTGAGCGCGTGGCGCTGAAGCTATCCGGCGCGTCGATCCGCCACCCGATCCCGGCGCTGGTGCTGTTCGCCGTGTTGCTGGTGCTGGGTGTGGTGGCGTTCCGCGCCATCCCGATCACCCGCGCACCCAACGTGGACGTGCCGATCGTCTCCGTCACCGTGACCGAATCGGGGGCCGCCCCGGCCGAGCTGGAGACGCAGGTCACCCGCAAGGTGGAGGATGCGATCGCGAGCGTGTCCGGCGTGAAGCACGTCACCTCCTCCGTCACCGACGGTGCCTCGACCACGCTGGTCGAGTTGCGGCTGGAGATCAGCACCGATCGGGCGCTGAACGACGTGAAGGACGCGGTGGCCAAGATCCGGCAGGACCTGCCCCGCACGATCGACGAGCCGGTCATTGAACGTATCGACGTGGTGGGCCAGGCGATCCAAACGTTCGCGGCGGCGGCGGCGGGCATGACGGCCGAGCAGCTCTCGTGGTTCATCGACAATACCGTCATCCGTGAGCTGCAGGGCGTGCCCGGTGTGGGGCGGGTGGACCGGATCGGCGGCGTGACCCGAGAGATCGAGGTGGACCTGCAGCCGGACCGCATGGCGGCCCTGGGCGTCACCGCCGGGCAGGTCAATGCGCAGTTGCGCGCGACCAACGTCGAACTGGCGGGCGGCCGCGGCGAGGTGGGGGGCAAGGAGCAGGCGATCCGCACCCTCGCCAACGCGCCCAGCATCGCGGCACTGGCGGGCACCGACATCGTGCTCGCGGATGGCCGCGAGATCCGCCTGTCCGACGTTGCCACCGTGACGGATGGGTTCGAGGAGCCGCGCAAGTTCGCCCGCCTGAATGGCGCGACCCCGGTTGTGGCCTTCGCCGTATTCCGGGCCAAGGGCGCCAGCGACGTGACCGTGGCCGAGCGGGTGCACGCCAAGCTCGATTCGCTGATGGCCGCCAATCCGGGGGTGCGCCTCAGCCTGATCGACGACTCCGTGCGCGGAACGTATGGCGGCTACGTGTCGGCCATGCACTCGCTGCTGGAGGGCGCGGTGCTGGCGACGATCGTGGTGTTCATCTTCCTGCGGGACTGGCGGGCGACGCTGCTGGCGGCGATGGCGCTGCCGCTCTCGATCCTGCCCGCCTTCTTCTTCATGGACGCGATGGGCTTCTCGCTCAACTTCGTCAGCCTGCTCGCGATCACGTTGGTGACCGGCATCCTGGTGGACGATGCGATCGTCGAGATCGAGAACATCGTCCGCCACATGCGCATGGGCAAGTCGGCTTGGCACGCATCGATCGAGGCGGCGGACGAGATCGGGCTGGCGGTGGTGGCGATCACGCTCACCATCGTGGCCGTGTTCGCCCCCGTCAGTTTCATGGGCGGCATACCAGGCCAGTATTTCAAGCAGTTCGGCCTGACGGTCTCCGCCGCCGTGCTGGTCAGCCTGCTGGTGGCCCGGCTGCTGACCCCGGTCATGGCCGCCTACTTCCTCAAGCCGCACCGGGAGCGGGTGGTGGTGGACGGCCCGGTGATGCGCTTCTACCAAGGGTTGCTGCGGGTGACGCTGTCGCAGCCCTACGTCACGCTCGTGGCCGGGCTCGGGCTGTTCGGCCTGTCGCTGTGGTCCACCACGCTGCTGCCGACGGGGTTCATTCCGCCGCAGGACGACAGCCGCATCGTCATGTCGCTGGAGCTGCCGCCGGGTGCGACCTTGGCCGACACGCGGGCCAAGACGGACGCCGTGGCGCGGGCATTCCTGACCGAACCCGGCGTGACCAACGTCTTCGTCGTGGGCGGCAGCACGCCGACAGGGGCCGGCGCTTCGATCCGCACCGCCTCGCTGGTGGCGACGCTCACACCCAAATCGGACCGCACCCGCAGCCAGAAAGCGATCGAGGAAGCGCTGTCCCGCCATCTCGCCACCATTCCGGACCTGCATGGCTGGCTGGTGAACGACCGTGGCGAACGCGAGCTCTCCATCACCGTGCTGGGCGATGACCCGGCCGCGCTGAATCACACCGTGGCCCGTCTGGAGGGGGCGATGCGCCGCCTTCCCGGGTTCCGTGACGTGGCCGCCAACGCCGGCGTGGACCGCCCGGAAATCCGCGTGACCCCCCGCAACGAGGAGGCCAGCCGCTTCGGCGTGACCACGGAGGCGATCGCCGACGCCGTGAGGATCGCCAGCATCGGCGGCATCCCCGCCAACCTCGCCAAATACCGCGACGGCGACCGGCTGATCCCGATCCGCGTCCAGCTCGACCCGGCGGCGCGGGCGGACCTGTCGGGGCTGGAGGTGATGCCGGTGCCCGGCACCAACGGGCTGGCCGTGCCGCTGACGGCGGTGGCCGATGTGGGGTTCGGCAGCGGCCCGTCCTCCATCGAGCGGTATGACCGGGTGCGGCGGGTGCTGATCGGCGCCGATCTGGAGCGGGGCGAAGCGTTGGGAGCGGCGCTGGCCAAGGTTTATGCGCTGCCTGAGGCGCAAGACCTGCCGAAGGGCGTGCGCGTGCAGAATGGTGGCGATGCCGAGATCATGGCCGAGGTGTTCAGCGGCTTCGCCAGCGCCATGGGGGCGGGGCTGCTCATCGTGCTGGCGGTGCTGGTGCTGCTGTTCGGCGACGTGTTCCAGCCGATCACCATCCTGCTCTCCCTGCCACTGTCGATCGGCGGCGTGATCCTGGCGCTGCTGGTGACGGGGGAGGCGCTGAGCATGCCGGTGGTAATCGGCGTATTGATGCTGATCGGCATCGTGACGAAGAACGCCATCATGCTGGTGGATTTCGCCATCGAGGCTCGCGCCCGCGGCACCCCGCGCCGTCAGGCCATCACCGAAGCCGGCAGCAAGCGCGCGCGCCCGATCGTGATGACCACGGTGGCGATGGTGGCCGGGATGATCCCGTCCGCTTTCGGCATCGGTGACGGCGGCGAGTTTCGCGCGCCCATGGCGATCGGCGTCATCGGCGGGCTGGTGGTAAGCACGTTGCTCAGCCTGGTGTTCGTGCCGAGCTTCTACACTGTGATGGACGATCTGTCGGGGTTGGCCCGGCGCTTCGGGCGGCGGCGGCGGTCGGCCGTGGATGCGGTTGAGCAGCCAGCGGAATAGCGCCCTGGGCCGGTGGCATGAAGCTTGCGTCCGCCCTGAGGCCGGCTTCACCAACGCGAGCGCGGGCCTGCCGCGGTGCCGCCGTCCCGAACTCCTTCTTTTGCAGGCGAATGAAGTCACTCTCCATTGAGTCGCTGACCTTCTCCTATGTTGGCCATCAAGCGCTGCGCGACGTCTCGCTGCGTGTCGAGCGCGGCAGCTTCGTGGCCCTGCTCGGCCCATCCGGCTGCGGCAAAACTTCCCTCCTCCGCTGCATCGCCGGGTTCAACACGCCGGATAGCGGACGCATCCTGCTGGACGGCTCCGACATAACCAGCGTGCCCGCCCGACGCCGCCGCATGGGCATGGTGTTTCAGAGCTATGCGCTTTTCCCCCACATGACGGCGCTGCAGAATGTCTGCTTTGGGCTGGAAAGCCAGGGCGTGAAGCGTGACGAGGCACGGCGCCGCAGCGCTGCCACCCTCGGGTTGGTGGGGCTGGCGGATCAGGCCGCCAAACGGCCGAAGCAACTTTCCGGCGGGCAGCAGCAGCGCGTGGCGCTGGCCCGGGCACTCGCGATCGAGCCTGATATCCTCCTGCTTGACGAGCCTCTCGGCGCACTGGACCGCAAGCTCCGGCTGGAGCTCCAGGGCGAGTTGAAAGCCCTGCAGCAACGGCTCGGTGTCACGACCCTGATGGTCACCCACGACCAGGAGGAGGCGTTCGCGCTTGCCGACCATATCGCCGCCATGCGGGACGGGCAGATCGAACAGTTTGCCACGCCGGCGGAGCTGTTCCGCAAGCCTGCCACGGCTTGGGTAGCACGGTTCATTGGCGCCGGAAGCGTGGTGCTAACAGGCTCGGACCCTGACATCGCCTTCGACGGGGATGCGCCGCCGCCGGGTGCCACGGTGTTCCTCGCGGCCGACCGGCTCGACCTCGCGCCATGGCCAGACGCGCCTTTCCGCGTGGCCGCAATACGCTACCTTGGCCGCGGTTACGAAGTGGAGGCGCGGGCTGGTGACACACGCCTGCGTAGCTTGCTGGACGAGAGCGCAGCCGCGAAACTCGGGATTGGCATGCCGGTCCGCGCCCGTGTCGGACTGGGTGGATGGCATATTCTGTAAACTGAACAAGGAGTAGCAGGGCATGAAGACGGTCAGACTTAGCCGCCGCAATCTGCTCGCAGCGGCCGCCGCCACCGGGCTTGCCGCGAACCGAGCCAGCGCGCAGCCCGCCCGGGTGCTGACGGTCGCCACCTGGGGCGGCCTCTACGAAAAAACGCTGCGCACGCTGCTGCCGGAGTTCGAACGCACCCATGGCGTCAGCGTAAGGCTGTTGCTGGGCCTCGGCTCCACGCAAATGCCGAAGCTGGTTTCCGGCCGCGGCGTCCCGCCGTTCAGCGTACTTTACCTCAATGATGACGAGGCGATCTTTGGCCAGACGGCCGGCTTGTGGGCGGCAGATCAGAGTGCGTCCATCAGCGATATCGCGAATCTTTACCCGACCTGCCGGCCACCCGCCCTGCCGATGTACGGGCTGGTCGTCTACGAGTTGCCGCTTGTCTACAACCCGGAGAAGATGGCAGCCCCGTCGAGCTGGAAGGATCTGTGGAAGCCGGGCATCACCGTCGGCATCCCCGACATCTCCGACTCCTATGGCATGACGTTCCTCTACATCGCGGCGCTGCTGAATGGCGGGGACGAGACCAATCTTACGCCGGGCTTCGACGCCATCAAGCGCCTGCCACGCTACAAGATCTATCACGGCGTGACCCAAGGCTTCTCCATGTTCCAGCAGGGCGAGATCGATGCCGCCCTGTATTACGGCCACCGTGCCCGGCAGCTTCAGGACCAAGGCATTAAGGTTGCCATCGCCCACCCGTCCGAGGGTGTGTGGGGGCTACGCGCCGGCGTGCAGATACCCAAGGGCGTCACCGGTGAGGACCTGGAGCTGGCCAGGGCCTATGTCGATTTCACCACGTCGCCAACCTACCAGCGCGCATTCGCCGAGCTACTCTACTCTCCCACCAACCGCAGCGTAACCTTGCCGGCGGAGCTTGCCGCCAAGAATGTGTATGGCGAGGCGGCAGTGACCGCCCTGCGCTTCCCGCCGTGGCCGGCTTTGGTTGCCCAGCGAGATGCCATCATCGACCGGTGGAGCCGCGAGATTGCCAGCTAACGCGCGGGCTGGTTCGGTCGCCGGCCGGGCGACCCTGCTACTGACGCCCATCGTTGTGGGCTACTGCGTCTTCCTTCTGCTCCCGACGCTGCAGCTGCTGCAAATGAGCTTCTACCGGTTCAGCAGCCTGTCCCTCTACGTGCCGGAATGGACACTCGCGAACTACGCCACGCTCGTGCAGGATGGGTTCTATCTCGGGCTGCTTGGCCGCACGATGCTGCTGGGGCTGTGCGTCACCGCGGCCACCATCCTGCTGGGCTATCCGCTCGCCGTCCTCATCGCCCGGGGCCCGGCGAAGTGGCGCAGCGTGCTGCTGGTGGTCGTGCTCTCACCGATGTTGGTCAACCTCGTGGTGCGCTCCTATGCATGGCTGGTGCTGCTTGGTGACCACGGCATGCTGAATGGCTGGCTGGCCTGGGCGGGGCTGACGGACCATCCGCTCGCTCTCACCGGCAATATGCTGGGCGTCGTCATCGCGCTCACCCATATGGGGCTACCGCTCATGGTGCTAAGCCTGACCGCGATCCTCGGCGGTGTCGACGACAGGCTGCTGGAGGCGGCCGAGAGCCTGGGGGCCTCGCGCTGGCGCCGCTTCCGCTCCGTGCTGTTGCCCCTCTCCTTGCCCGGCATCGGCTCCGGCTCGCTGCTCGTGTTCTGCCTTTCGGTCAGCGCGTTCATCACGCCGCAATTGCTGGGCGGTGGCCGCGTGCCCACGGTGGCCACAACGATCTACCAGAAATTCACGCTATCGCTAAATTGGCCGCTCGGATCGGCCCTCGTGCTGCTGCTGCTGGTGACTAACCTGGTGCTGATGACGCTGCATGGCCGGATCTTTCGCCATTAGCACGCCCCGCTCCACGCGCCCATCGCCGATCACCGTCGCACTGGCCGGTGTGGTCATCCTATTCATCGTGGCTCCGCTGATCGTCGTGATCGGCGGCTCTTTCACCGCGACCAGCTATGTGGCCTTCCCGCCACAGGGGCTTACTCTGCATTGGTATGCCGCCTTGCTGCAGGATGGCGATTTCCGGCAATCCTTTCTCGACAGCCTGGCGCTCGCCGGCGCCACCGTCGCGGTTGCCACCCCGCTCGGGACGGCTGCGGCCCTGGCGCTGTATCGGGACGTGCGGCGCGGCCGGGCTTTGCTGCAAACCTTCCTGCAGGCGCCGCTGATCCTCCCCACCATCATCACGGCCATCGCGCTGCTACAATTCCTGCAGCGGGCAGAGATGTCCAACGTGTTCCTGAGCCTGGTCATCGGCCACGTGCTGATCACCACGCCCTACATCCTCCGCACGGTCTCTGCCGGGCTCGGCGGGCTCGACCCGGCCGTCACCGAGGCGGCCGAGGGCCTCGGGGCAGGTGATTGGCGGATCCTGTGTCGGGTTCTATTGCCGAGTGCGGCGCCGGGCATCATGGCCGGTGCCATCTTCGCCTTCATCATGTCCTTCGATGAGACGACGGTGTCCCTGTTCCTCAGTGGCCCCGACATGATGCCGCTGCCGGTCCGCATCTACAATTACATCGAGTTCTCGATCGACCCCATGGTTGCCGCCGTCTCCGCCCTGTTGATAGGCTTCGCCTACGCCCTGGTCGTGCTGCTGGAGCGTGTGGTTGGGTTGAACATCCTGTTTGGAGAAGCGAGATGAGCCCCGACCGGATCGATACCTATCTTCTGGCCGTTTTGCACGACATCTGGCAGGCACCGGTACCGCCTCAGGTGGAGGGGCTGGCCCGTGAGCTGCTGCTGGACACGCTGGGCTGCGCCATCGCCGGCTCGGCCGAGCCGGAGCTGCAGGATTGGGCCGTACATTTGGCATCCTATGATCCGGGGGCGCTGCGGTTCCCGGGCATCCACTCCGGCCTGACCAGCGGCGGGCTTGCCCAATGGTTCGCCGCCGCAGCCTGCTGGCATGAGGCGTGCGAGGGCCTGGCCTCCGCGCACGGCCGGCCCGGACTACACGCTCTGTCCGCCATCATCGGCCCGGCGCTCGCGCGGCCAACCAGCCTCGCTGCGTTGCTCGAGGCGCTGATCGCCGGTTACGAAATCGGCGGACGGCTCGGCGCCATATGTCGCATCAAGCCGGGCATGCATGTCGACGGCACCTGGGGCAGCTTCGCGGCTGCGGCGGCGTTCGCCCGTCGGCAAGGTCTGTCACCCGAGCAGACGCTGAGCGCCCTGAACCATGCCGCATGCCACATGCCGTTCAGCCTGTATCGGACGATCCCCGCCGGGTCCATGGCGCGCAATGCTTATGCGGGGCATGGCGCCCATCATGGCGTGGCCTCCGTGCTGGCCGCAATCTCCGGGCTATTTGGGCCACCGGGCGGCGTCGCCGCGATGACCGATCTGGCACTCGGGACGCAAACGCCGGAGCTCGCGGCACCGCCGGGCCAATGGCTGATCGCCGAGGGCTATCTCAAACTATATCCGTCGGTGAAGCACACGCATTATGGAGTGACCGCAGCCGAGGCATTCGTACGGGAACGCCCCTTCCCACCCAATACGATCGAGCGCGTGACACTCAGCATCTACGCCGAAGCACGCACCTATTGCGGCAATCGCCAGCCAACCACGGCCATCGCGGCGCAGTTTAGCCTTAGCTACTGCCTCGCCTGGACAATCCTCTACGGGCGGCTCGCCCCCGCCGCCTTCCGGGCGGACAGCCTGCAAGACCCGGCGGTGCGGCGGTTGGAGATGCGTGTGGACGTCGTCGACAACCCGTCGCTCACTGCCGCGGGCGAGCGTGGGGCGATATTGCGCGTCGAAGCCGCGGGCTCGATTTGGGAGCATCGCATCGGATTGATCAAGGGCGATCCGGGATACCGGCTGTCGCGGGAGGACCTCGTCGGCAAATTTCACGATTTTGCCGGGCCAGTGATCGGCGAGGAGGCCTGCAAGGAGCTCGTGCGCCAGATCTTGGAGGGAGGGCGTGAGACAACATTCCATCTAGTGGCCTGAGTCTCTCATATTGCGGGGTATAGCCTCTTGAGTTTCACCCTTGCAGAATTGGGCCGCCTTAGCTTGACTTTCCGCATTTTTGAATTGCCGCTGCGGCTACCTCGCTGCCCAGAAGATATCCTCTGACGCGATGAACTGAAGGGCGTCGTCGATGGGCAGTATGGTTCGCCCGAACGGCCCTGCGTTGGTCCAGCGCTCATTCCAAAGCGACCAGTAGAGCACCTCGACGCGATCGTTCTGCCCGGTCGGGCGTAGGCGTGCGACGGGCGTCCCTGAGGCGGCGCGATAGAGTGTGTAGCCGCGGTTGCGGCGTTCGGCGGCCAGTTGCCCACGACGGCATCGGAAGCTCTCGATACGCTGAATGATCGGATCGGTCATGATGGTCGATGGTAATTCACCAGGCTGCCGAATGTCTCGCGGGGACTCTTGCGGCGCGGTGCCCCTTCGATTCTACGACTGCGATGGCATCGCACCATCCCGGCGCCGCACCGGCGCCCGACTCGCATTTGGTTCCACCGATCCTGGCCACTTGGCTGGCGGTGTTCCGCCCCTGCTTCACCGCCCCGGTATGGAACCGCGTGCTGGTTCTGGTGGCGGGCGCAGTGCTGGCGCCCGGCAAGCGCACCGTCACCCAGGTGCTGCGCGTCATGGGATTGGCAGATGACCGGCACTTCCGTCGCTACCACGAAGTCCTCAGCCGGGCACGTTGGGATGGGCGTGCCGTCGCGCGGCGGTTGTTGCTCTATATTATTGAGCGGCTGCTGCCGAACGGCGACGTGGTGATCGGCATTGATGATACCATCGAGCGCCGCTGGGGCGCACGCATCAAAGCCCGTGGTATCTATCGCGACCCGGTCCGCTCCTCCAAGGGGCAGTTCGTCAAGACCAGTGGCCTGCGCTGGTTGTCGCTGATGGTCGCAGTGCCGATCCCCTGGGCAGGGAGGACTTGGTCCTTGCCATTCCTCACCGTCCTCGCTCCGTCCGCGCGCTGGAGCGAGGCCAATGGCAAGCGCCACAAGACCCTGACGACCTGGGCTCGCCATGCGATCCTGCAAACCAAACGCTGGTTGCCAAACCGCCGTCTGATCTTTGTCGGCGACACCGGCTTCGCTGCCCTTGATCTGCTGGCTGCTGTGCGTGGCCATGTCTGCATGATCACGCGCTTGCGGCTGGACGCCAACCTGTTCCGTCCAGCGCCCAAACGCCGACCGGGTCAACGCGGCCGAACGCCGTTGAAGGGTCGCGCCTTGCCGAAGCTGAATGCGGTGCTGAAGAACAAGAAGACGGTCTGGACGAGCGTGGTTGTCTCTCAATGGTATAACGCCCAGCAGCGCAAGCTACTGGTCGCGACTGGCACAGCGCTTTGGTATCACGCTGGAACCGCACCCGTGCCGATCCGCTGGGTGCTGGTTCGCGACCCAACCGGCGAACATGAGCCTGCCGCGTTTCTTAGCACCGACCTCGATGCGCAACCGGCGACCATCCTGGGCTGGTTCGTCTCACGCTGGCGCGTTGAGACCACGTTCCATGAAGTGCGCGCCCATCTCGGCGTGGAGACGCAGCGGCAGTGGTCCAATCTGGTCATCCTGCGGACGACCCCAGCATTACTGGGGCTGTTCTCGCTGATCACCGTGTGGGCCGATGACCTGGCGCGCGACAACGCAACTGTGCTGCGCCCGAACGCCGCCGCGTGGTATCGCAAGCAAGAGCCGACATTCAGCGACGCGATCGCCGCCGTCCGACGTGTGTTGTGGGCGCCGCCGAATTTCTCCATGTCCCGGCAGCAGGGTGAGACCGTGACAATTACCGCAGGCTTGCTAAATCGACTCTTTCTGACGCTCTGTCTCGCCGTCTAAATTGCGGAAAGCCAAGCTTAGCGAGCTGACGATTGGCGAGGACTCCAGCTTCGAGCGAATCACGGTCAGCACTGTCCCGCCTACAGCGAGCGTCTCAGGTAAAGTGCCTGTTCCTTCGTCCCGACCTGCCATGATCCCGCGGCTGCGCTGGCCGCCGCTCTTCTTGCCCGAGATACCGCGCAGGCTGCCGGCGATGCGCGGCTTCTTCGCCGGTCCGTCGCTGGACGGCGGCTTGCTGCTGTTGGAGCTGTCCTTGGCCAACCGCCGCCGTAGGTCTGCGACCTCCTGCTTGAGGGCGGCGATCTCCGCACGCAGCGCTTCGATCAAGGCGGTGACGTCGGGCGACAATACCATCCCGACGTTGACTCATGCCGGCGCTCCCGACGCAATCAGGGTCGGGGTCGGACGAGAAAAACGGCCCGCCGATGTGGCCGATCGGCCTCACCATGCCCCTGCTTGGGAGTTACAAAAAAACATCCTCAAGCCGCACCTGAAAGAGCAATGGGTCATCGCACCGGACGCCAGCGCCGCGTTCGTCGCCGCTATGGAAGACGTGTTGGAGGTCTATCACCGGCCGCATGATCCCGACCGGCCCGTGGTCTGCCTGGACGAAACCTCCAAGCAGTTGATCAGCCAGACGCGCCAGCCGATCCCCCAGAAGCCGGGCCGGGCTGAGCGGCATGATTATGAATACGCGCGCAACGGCACGGCCAATCTGTTCATGCTGTTCGCGCCGTTGGAGGGATGGCGGCATGTCGAGGTGACCGACCGCCACACCGCCCTTGATTACGCCCACATACTCAAGGATTTGTCCGATACGCACTTCCCTAAGGCTGAGAAGATCGTGCTCGTTCAAGACAATCTAAACACCCATAAGCCTGCGTCACTCTATCAAGCCTTCCCCGCACCAGAGGCGCGCCGCCTCGTTGAACGCTTCGAGTGGCATTATACGCCCAAGCACGGAAGCTGGCTCGATATGGCCGAATCCGAACTTGCAGTGCTCTCAGGCCAGTGCCTGGACCGCCGCATACCGGATAAGCAGACGCTCACCATCGAAGTGGCCGCCTGGCAGGCAGAACGGAATAAAAATCACGCCAAGGCTGATTGGCAATTCACCAACGCCGATGCAAGGCTGAAACTCAAGAGGCTATACCCCGCAATATGAGAGACTCAGGCCACTAGTCGAAATCGAGGGGCGCCTCCTGACACTGCTACAGCTGGACGCCTTGATCTCCGACCTCGTTATTGCGACGGCGGTGTAGACCGATCACCGTTTGATATCAGTTTACCGCTACCGGGACCGGTTCAAGCCGCCAACACATTGTCAGCGATGTCCTGCGGATCGCTCTAAACTAAGTAGGTCTGGACCACTTCGTCAAACGTCCGTTTGAGAAAGTGAAACACTTACCTGGATAGGGAGACACATCACTGGTGATGTGATACGCTAGCTAGCGTGAGGCTGGTGATGTACACGGACACGATCGTTGCAGCAATGCGAAGCCCGACCGGCGCCTCTGCCGCCTTGTTACGGGCGGCGCGGCGCGGGCACGTCACCATGGCCGCCACGGTGCCGTTGTGCCTCGAGTACGAGGACGTGTGCAGCCGGACCGAGCACGTGGCCGCAGCCGAGTTCAGCCCGGCCGACCTTGCCGTGTTCCTCGACCCGGTGGTGAACCTGGTGGAGCCGGTGGATGTCTGGTTTCTCTGGCGTCCGCAGTTGCGCGATCCAGGCGACGAACTGGTGTTGGAGGCGGCGGTGAACGGCCGCGCGCCCGTAATCGCTACCTTCAACCGGCGCGACTTCCGACCGGCGGCCGACCGCTTCGGCAGCGACATCCTGTTACCCGCAGAGGCGATCCGGAGAGTGCCATGACGGCCAGGACCTCCACCTACCCGCTCCGCCTGCCCGTCTCGATCAAGAGCGAAGCGGAAAAGCTGGCAGCCGCCGAGGGCACCAGCCTCAACCAGTTCGTCGCCACGGCAGTGGCCGAGAAGGTGGCCGCCCTGCGTACGGCCAGCTATTTCGCCGAGCGCCGCGGCCGTGCGGATTGGGAGGCGTTTGACCGGTTGATGAGCCGCAAGGGCGGCGAGCCACCTCGCCCGGGAGACGAGCTGCCGGAAGGCTGACAGCTTCCATGAACCGCTTCGTCAGCTATCTACGTGTCTCCACCGACAGCCAGAGGCGTTCCGGCCTTGGGCTAGACGCGCAGTGCCAGGTTATTACCGCCCACGTCGCAGCTATTGGCGGGCAGCTTGTAACCGAGTTCCAGGAGATCGAGAGCGGCAAGCGCGCCGACCGGCCCAGCTCGCGGCGGCGCTGGCGTGCTGCCGCACCCGGCGAGCGGCGCTGCTGGTCGCCAAGCTGTACCGGCTGTCCCGCGACACCCGGTTTCTGTTGAACCTGGTCGAGGGTGCCGGCGAGGCCGGGGTGGTGTTCTGTGACCTCCCGACCATGCCAGCGGGGCCAATGAGCAAGTTCATGCTGACGCAGGCAGCAACGGCGAGATTGGTTTGGGATCGAGGCCGGCACTGTGCTCGCGGACCTGCCCATGGCAGGATCACCGACATGCCCACCCCGCCCGTCAACGTCGAGAAGCTGTTGCCCTCCCTGCGGCAGGCCGCACCTGGCGGCCCGCCATGCTGCCCCGCCATGACGCTCTGGCATCAGCGAGCGCACGTCGGTGCAGGCCATAGGCAACGGCTTCAGAGTCCGGCAGGGCTGGACGAACCGGAGCATCCAATGAACGACGACGACCGCAAGGTTCGCAACGACTCACGCTGCTGCAATCGACCGCCGCCAGCGCGGCCACCTGGACCAGCCTCGATGCGAGCGGGCGACTACGCTACAACCAGCTCGCCAGTCCCGCAACAAGGTCGAGACCGCCATCCGCGACGTGACCAACGCTGCGGTCGGCGTGCTCGGCTCGATCGCGGCGGGGGCGGTCGCCGGACTGGCGTTGGTCGGCGGCTTGCTGGGCGGCCTGCTGTCGGACAGCGTGATCAGCTGGTTCGAGACCCACCCGTTAACGCCGGAACAGAGCGACGCGATGCTGCGGTCTATGTTGTGATGCGTCCGGCGGACGAGTTCACGCTGGACGCATCGGGTGCCGAGCGGACGGGGCAGGCGGTGCTACTGCGGCGGGGCGCCCGGATCGGCAGCGTGCCCGCCTCGCAGATCGACGCCCAGTTCGCCGCGTCTGGCGGGCATTTGGTTCTGCTGTCGTACGGCGACTTGTTCAGCGCGCTGGAGACCATCCTGTTCGTGGGTCCGGACGGTGCGATCCGAGGCCGGGTCACCCTGGGCCATGCGACAGAGCAAGGGCTGATCACCGAGATACGGCCCGAGGGCGACGACGCAGTCAGCTTCGCCTTTCCCGGCGACGAGCGCCGGCGGGTGCGGGTGGCGCGGCGGCGGGAGTGGTTCGGCTTGCGGAAACGCTGGCTGCAGGTGGACTGATGGCGCCGAGTGGCGCCGGGCTCTTGCCGGCCCGGCGGACGGACGACCCGCAAGCGGCAGAGCCGAGTGAGTAGTTTCCGAACCTTTCGCCAAGGAACAACGGCCCGGTAGCCTCTTTCGAGTAAGGCCGCCAGGAGACGTAGATGATCGGTAGATTGAACCACGTCGGCATCGCCGTCCCAGATGTCGAGAAGGCCGCTGCGCTCTACCGCGACGTGTTCGGGGCCAAGGTGTCTGCTCCGCAGGCCCTCCCGGATCACGGTGTCACGGTGGTGTTCGTCGACCTGCCGAATGCCAAGCTTGAACTGCTCCAGCCGCTTGGCGACGCAAGCCCGATGAAGTCGTTTCTGGCGAAGAACCCGGCTGGCGGCATGAACCACATGTGTTTCGAGGTTGATGACCTGACCAAGGAAAGGGACACGTTGAAGGCGCGGGGCGTGCGCATCCTAGGCAGCGGGGAGCCGACGATCGGCGCCCACGGCAAGCCGGTGCTGTTCCTGCATCCCAAGGACGTCGAGGGCTGCCTGGTCGAGCTGGAGCAGGTTTGACCGGGATCGCCTCAGGAGTGCCTGGAGCATGACGCTGAACGTGAAGCTGCTCGACGAGCTTCGGCAGAAACGGGCCGTAATCCTGGCCGGCAGCGGGGCGAAGAACCGCGCGCGGCACGACGAGGGGCGCATGACCGCGCGGGAGCGGTTGGCGGCGCTATTCCAGGAGGGCACCTTCCAGGAGATCGGCCTCTTCGTCCACGCCCTGCCGGAACAAGGCGTGGCGCACCAGAAGGACTATCAGGCCGATGGCGTGGTGGTCGGAACCGGTTACGTCGATGGCCGTGCCGTGGCCGCGTGCAGCCAGGACTTCACGGTGGCGGCCGGCACGCTGGGCAAGCGCCACGCGCAGAAGATGGTGCAAGCCATGCAGGCTGCGGCTCGGAGCGGGGTCCCGATCGTTGCATTCAACGACTCCGGCGGTGCGCGCATCCAGGAAGGGGTGGATGCGCTGTCTGGCTATGGCAGCGTGTTCTATCAGAACGTGCAGCTTTCGGGCGTGGTACCGCAAATCGCCGTGGTGTGCGGGCCGTGCGCCGGGGGTGCCGCATACTCGCCAGGCTTGATGGACTTCATCATCATGACCAAGGCGCATGCGGAGATCTTCATCACCGGTCCCGCCGTCATCAAGGCCGTTACCGGCCGGACGGTGACGATGGAGGAGGTGGGTGGCGCGGAAATGCAGGCGTCGGTCAGCGGCAACGTGCATTTCCTGGCCGAGGACGATGCCGGTGCGGTGGCGCTTGTGCGGCGGTTGCTTGGCTTCCTGCCGCCGAACAACGCCGAGGACCCGCCGCACCGGCTGTCGGCGGATATGGACCAGACGCCGGACGAGGCCATGGACGCGCTGGTCCCGGACGACAACTCCGAACCACTCGACGCGCTGGCGGTGATCGTGCGCCTGGTGGACGGGGGCGACTTCCTCGAGGTGCATGCCACGTTCGCCGGGAACATCATCGTCGGCTTCGCGCGCATCCAGGGCATGGTGGTGGGCATGGTTGCGAACCAGCCAATGGTGCGGGCTGGGGCGCTGGACATCGATGCGTCAGACAAAAGCGCGCGCTTCATCCGTTTCTGCGATGCATTCAACATCCCATTGGTAACGCTGGTTGATGTGCCGGGCTTCCTGCCAGGGATCGAGCAAGAACGCGGCGGAGTCATCCGGCACGGGGCCAAGTTGCTGTTCGCCTACGCTGAAGCAACGGTGCCGAAAGTGACAGTGATTATGCGCAAAGCTTACGGCGGCTCGTATCTGGCGATGTGCAGCCAGGAGTTAGGGGCGGACTTCGTGTTCGCCTGGCCGTCGGCCGAAATCGCGGTGATGGGCGCCGAGGGGGCGGTGAACGTGCTCGACCACAAGGCGCTGGAGGAGGCCCCGGATCGCGCGGCGAAGGTGGCCGAGTTGGCGGCGGCCTACCGCGCGGAGTTCGCGTCGCCCTACCTGTCCGCCGGCGACGGCTACGTGACCGACGTGATCGAGCCTTCGGCGACCCGGTGGACCATTGCGCTGGCGCTTCGCCAGTTGCGCAGCAAGCGCGAGACACGGCCGCCGAAGAAGCATGGCAACATCCCGCTGTGAGCACCTTTGACAGCCTTTATGATAAGCTGGCGGGCGGCACGGTGGGAAACTGGCTGGCGATCGTCGGCCTGCTAAGCCTGCTTTACTGGGGCTGGCTGATCGTTGCGGCGTTGCGGAACCGGGCGGCCCCGGACCGGACGGTGACGGTCCCGGCAGATGCGACGCGCGCTCCGGCGCCCCCTGCTGCCGCCGGGATGCCGCCGGGCGACCTCGTGGTGATTGCCGCGGCCGTTCACGCGATGCTGGGCGCGAGCCGCATCGTTCACCTGGTTGCCGACGACGGCGGGCGGAACTGGGCGACCCAGGGCCGCTGGATGCAGCAGACATCCCACCAGATCCGCTGACCGCACGAGGCACACGATGACGAAGAACTTCAAGATCACCGTCGACGGCCGCAGCTATACCGTGGCAGTCGAAGAACTGGCGAGCGCCCCGATATCAGCGGCTGCCGTGGCGCCCGCGTCCGACAAGTCTGCTCCAGCCGCCCCCGCTCCAGCCGTGACGCACGCCGTGCCTGCCACGTCCGCCCCGGCAGCGTCCGCGGCAGGTGGCCAGGGCTGCGTGGCGGCGCCGATCGGCGGCGTGGTTCGCTCGATTGACGTAGAGGTCGGTCACGCCGTCGCAGTCGGCGACAAGGTTGCCGTCATCGAGGTGATGAAGATGAAGACCGAGGTACACTCTAAAATCGCCGGCAAGGTCACCAACATCACTGCCAAGGTGAACGAGCCGATCGAAACCGGCCAATCGATGATGACCCTGGGATGATTTGTCATGAATAAGGACACGCTGACGTTTGCGCTGATTCTCAGCGTGATCGACTTTCTACTGTGCTTCGTCATGATCGCGGGCATTGGTGGGATCATCTACCTGCTTCGCTACCTCGACCGTTTCGGTAAGCTCGACGAAAAGAAGATGCAGCTTTGAGCCGGTCCGCCTGAGCAGGCGGTACCGCATCGGCCGGGACCGCTGCTCGGCAAGCAAGGACGAATGATCTGATGCTCAACCAGTTCCTTGCGTTTCTCACCGCCTTGGGTGACCAGACCGGCGTGGCCCAGCTTTATTGGGGCAACGTGCTGATGATGGCGATTGGGATCGGGTTGATCCTGCTCGCCGTCGTCAAGAAATACGAGCCGCTGTTGCTGGTCGGCATCGGCTTCGTCTGCGTGATCTCGAACGTTCCCGGGTCCACGCTGCTGCAGCCGGGGGGCCTGTTCGCCGACGCCTATCTCGGCGTGTCGATGCTGATCCTGCCGCCTCTGATCTTCTTCGGCGTGGGCGCAATGACCGACTTCGCGCCGATGCTGGCCAACCCGAAGCTGGTTGTGCTGGGGGCGGCGGCGCACCTCGGCATCTTCGTCGCCCTGGTCGGGGCGAAGCTGCTGGGCTTCACCATCTACGAGGCCGGTGCCATCGGCATTATCGGTGGGGCCGACGGGCCGATGGCGATCTTTATGGCGGTAAAGCTGGCGCCCAAGCTGCTGCCGCAGATCTCGGTGGCCGCCTACTCATACATGGCGCTGATGCCGTTGATCCAGCCGCCGGTGATGCGGCTGCTGACCACGAGGAAGGAGCGCATGATCCGCATGACGCAGACGCGGACGGTGTCGCGGCTAGAGAAGGTCGCGTTCCCGGTCGTCATTGGTGTCTTCGTCAACCTGCTTTTGCCGGCGGTGGCGCCGCTGATCACGATGCTGATGATGGGCAACCTGTTCAAGGAAGTGCTGGTAACCGAGCGCCTGGCGCAGGCGGCCGGCAATGCGATCATGAACATCACGATCATCCTGCTCGACGTGGCGATCGGCTCGACGATGGTGGCGGACAAGTTCCTGACCGTCAGCACGCTTGAAATCCTAGGGCTCGGGTTGTTTGCGTTTCTGATCGGCACCGGGTCGGGCGTGGTGGGCGCGAAGATCATGAATCTCATCATGAAGGATAAGATCAACCCGCTGCTGGGGTCGGCTGGCATCGCTTCGGTGCCCATTGCCGCACGGGTCACGGCGACGGTCGCTTTGCAGGACGATCCCGAAAACTTCCTGATCTATCAGGCTATGGGGCCGAACTTGGCCGGGGTCTTTGGAACGGCGCTGTCAGGCGGGATCATGCTGGCGCTCCTGAAGTAGCGGCTTCTTTGCTACTGACCCAATACAGCGCCGAACTCGACATCGCCCGCGGTGATCCGCCGGACACCGTCCCGCGTGTCCAGCAGCATGGCGCCGTCAGTGTCCAGGCCGCGGAAGATGCCGCGTTGCTGACGGTCGGTGAGTGTCACGGCCGCTTCGCTCCCAAGCCCATTGGCGCGCGCCAGCCATGCGGCGCGGACGGGCGGGAAGCCGCCGGCCCGCCAACTCGCGAGCCAGTGCGTGAGTTGGGCCAGGAACGCCTCCAAGGCCTGCGCGGACGTCACCGCCGCATCGTGGGCGTGCAGGCTGGTGGTTTGATAGGGCAGGCCCTCGGGCGCGTGCGTCACATTCAGCCCGGCGCCGATCACCACCCAGGACAGGTCCGTGCCCACGCAGACCGCCTCCGGCAGCAGGCCGGCCAGCTTCGCGCCATCTGCCTGAACGTCGTTGGGCCACTTAAGTCCGATGCGGGGACCGTTCGGCAGCAACGCAGCAATACACTCGCCCATGGCGACCGCGGCCACGAAGCCGAGTTCAGCGACTGCGGCAGCCGGGGCGGCGGGGCGAAGCACGATGGACGCCATCAGGTTGCCGGGCTTGCTGTGCCAGTGCCGGCCGGCGCGGCCGCGGCCGGCAGTCTGCTCGTCGGCCCAGATAACGACGCCATGGGGGCAGCCCTCTCTGGCCAAGCGCCGGGCCTCGTCGTTGGTGGAGCCGAGCACGGCGTGGTGTCGGACATCAAAGCCGCCAATGCGCAGCGTGGTCAGTGCGGCAGCCAAAGCAGGCCCAGGATGATCTGCGGCGAGATGATGCGCAGGAACATCGTAAGCGGATAGACGGCGGCGTAGGCCATCGCTTGCGCCTGGGACGGGTTCAGGGCGTTGGCGAAAGCGAGCGCCGGAGGGTCGGTGGCGCTGCCGGCCAGCACGCCGCAAACGGTCAGGTAATTCACCTTGAACAGCAAACGCATGACGAGGCCAACCAGCAGGATCGGGATGGCGGTGATCAGCGCGGCGCATCCCATCCAGAGCAGCCCGTCGCCGTGGATGACGGTCTCGACGAAGCTCTTGCCGGCGTAGACGCCGACGCAGGCCATGAACAACGACACGCCGAGGTCGCGGACGGTGTCGTTCGCATCGGGCGACATGGACCAGTTCAGCGGCCCGATTGTGCCGATCCGCGCAAGCACGAGTGCCACGACCAGCGGACCGCCAGCCAACCCGAGCGTGAGCGGCGAGCGGATGCCGGGCACGTAGATGGGGATGCTGCCCAGCAGGACGCCCAGGACGATGCCGAGGAAGATTGGGATCAGTTGCGAGTGGTTCAGCGCGCTGGCTTGGTTGCCCACGAGCGTCTCAACCTGCTTCAGCCGCGCCGCAGTGCCAACGCAGGCGATGTGGTCGCCAAGCCGCAGCTTCACCCCAGGGGCCGGGGTGAGGTTGACCCCCGCCCGGTTCAGGCGGACGATCGTCACGCCGAACAGGTCGCGGATGTGCGTGTCGGCGATGCGGTGGCCGAGCAACTTCGGCTGCGTGACCAGCATGTCGGCCGACGCCAGCGGGCTGGCCATTTCGTCGAGCCTCACCGACGCCTCGACGCCCAGGACGTCGCGCAGCGTGCTGAGCGCGGCACGCGGGCCGTCGCACAGCACCACGTCGCCCACGTGCAGCACGTCGGTCGGCATGGCCACGTGCTGCGAGCCATCTTGCATCAGGCGGCTGACGATCACGCCATGGGCGGCGGCGTGCAAGCTGGGCATCTGGGGCAGCAGGATGCCTTCGGCCGCCATGTTGCGAACCTCGATGTTCATGCGCTCGATCGCGGGGCCGCTGCCGCCGGCTGCAGCGGCGAACAGGGCCGCCTCGCCGGGCACGCTGACCCGGAAGATCATGCGTAGCAGACCCATCGTAAGCAGGATGCCGACAACGCCGAACGGGTAGGCGACGGCGTAGGCGAGCCCGCTATCGGCGACCTGCCGCGGCGACGCGTGCAAGGCGGTGAGCATCTGCTGGGTTGCAGCCAGGGAGGGCGTGTTGGTCGTGCCGCCCGCCAGCAGCCCCGTGATCGCCTCGAGCGGGATGCCGACGGCGAAATGCAGCCCGACCGCAATGAGGCCGCCAAGCAGGATGATGCCGACACTGAACACGTTCAGCACCGCGCCGTCCTTGCGGAAAGAGGAGAAGAAGGCCGGGTCGACGCGGATGCCGATGGCATAGACGAACAGGATGAGCCCGAAGTCGCGCGCGAAACCCAGCACATCCATGTTCATGCGGACGCCGAAATGGCCCAGCGCGAGCCCAACGAACAACGGCCCGGCGATGCCGAAGTGGACGGGGCCGAACTTGATCTCGCCGAACGCCAGGCCGATGAACGCCACGACCGCGATGACCATGGCCGCGTTCGCGGTGCCCTCGCCGCTGAACAGCAGCGGTGACAGCCAGGTCATGGCGCCCACCTGACGCCGCGCATGTCCCCGTCCGCCTCGAACTTCTCGTGCATGCCGAAGGCGGAGCGGAACGAAAGGTCTTCGTGGCCGGACCGAGTCAGGGCGACATAGGCGGTGAGCTGGTCGCGATATTCCGCGGCGGCACACTTGGCAATGACGATGCGGGCGCGCTCGCGCGGATCCTTGCCGCGCAGGTCCGCGACACCGTGCTCGGTGACGAGTACATCGACGGAGTGCTCGCTGTGGTCCATGTGGCTGACCACCGGCACCACGGTCGAGATCTTGCCGCCCTTCTGGGTGGAGGGGCAGGAGAAGATCGACAGGTAGGCGTTGCGGGTGAAGTCGCCGGCACCGCCGATGCCGTTCATCACCTTGTTGCCCATGATGTGGCTTGAGTTTACCGCGCCGCCGAGATCGACTTCGATGGCGGTGTTCATCGAGATGATCCCCAGGCGACGAATGATCTCCGGGTTGTTCGACAACTCCTGCGGACGGAGCAGGATGCGGTCGCGGAACCGGGCCAGGTCGGCATAGACCTCAGCCGAGATGGCCGGGCTGAGGGCCAGGGAGGTCGTCGAGGCGAATTTGATGCGTCCGCTTTGCAACAGCGGAATCGTGCTGTCCTGCAGCACCTCGGTGTACATCTCGAAGGCGGGGATTTCGCGGGCCTGGCCCAGCGCAGTCAGCACGGCATTGGCGATGTTGCCCACGCCAGATTGGAGCGGCAGGAAGCCGGGCGGAATCCGGCCAGCGCGCATTTCGGCGACCAGGAATTCGGTCACGTTCTGGCCGATGCGGTCTGTCACGTCGTCATTGGGCGTGAAGCCGCCGGTCTCATCCGGCTCGTTGGTCAAGACCACCCCGGCGATCCTGGCTGGATCGACCACGCAAATGGGGGATCCTATGCGGTCGCTGGGGTGCTGGATGTAGAGCGGCGCGCGGTTCGGCGGATCGTGCGGCTCGAAGATGTCGTGCATGCCGAACAGGGCTTGCGGATGGGCCGCGTTGATTTCGATGAGGACGTGCTTGGCGACGCGGAGATAGGTGTTGGCGACGCCGACGCCGGACGACAGGACGATGCCGCCGGCCGGCGTGACATCGACGGCCTCGACGACTGCGTAGTCGACAGCGCCGAAAAATCCGTAGCGGACCTGCTGCGGGAAGGCGGAGAGATGCATGTCGACGTAATGTACCTCGTCTGCGTTGATCTTGGCGCGCAGGGTGGGGTTGCCCTGATAGGGCGCGCGGAAGCTGATCGCGTCGGCGGCGGCCAGGTCGCCATCGAGCGAGTGGCCGGTGGATGCGCCGGTGAGGACGCGGACCTGGAACGGGCGGCCTGCCAGGTGCTCGGCGCTCGCGCGGGCCGCGAGCGCACGGGGGATGGCCTTTGGGCTGCCGGCCGCGGTGAAGCCGCCGAAACCGATCGTGTCGCCGTTTTGGATCAACGCCGCTGCCTCTTCGGCCGTCAGCATTGCGAAACGAGGCTGGTTCAATTGGGTCACTCCGCCGCTACAGCGCCCTGGCCGGCCGAGGCAAAGAGGGCGCTGATGATCCGTTCCGACGCCGACATCGGCGACAGCGTGCCATTACGGACCTGGGCCGCGGCAGCCTTCGCCAAAGCGTCGATGGCTGGGCGCTGGTGCAGCATGTCATGAAGCTGCTGATCGACCAGCGACCACATCCACTTGGCGCTTTGCTCGCTGCGCCGGGCCTGTAGCGCACCGGAACGCTTCCGCCGGTCGGCCTGGTCGGAGATGGCCTGCCATATCGCGTCGAGCCCCTCGCCGGTGACGGCGCTGCAGGTGAGGACCGGTGCCGTGTCCTGCCCAGGTTCCGCGAGCACGTGCATGGCGAAGCCGTAACTGGCGGCGGCGACCTTGGCGGGCATAACATTCGCGCCATCGGCCTTGGTGATGGCGATCAAATCGGCGAGCTCCAGCAGGCCGCGCTTGATGCCCTGCAGTTCGTCGCCTGCGCCGGCGAGCATGAGGACGAGCAGGAAATCCGTCATCTCGGCAACCGTCACTTCCGACTGGCCGACGCCGACCGTCTCGACCAGGACGACATCGTAGCCGGCTGCCTCGCACAACAGCATGGTCTCGCGGGTTTCACGCGCGGTTCCGCCCAGCATCAGGCCGCTGGGGGACGGGCGGATGAATGCGTTCGGGTCCGCGCTCAACGTGGTCATGCGGGTCTTGTCACCCAGCAGGCTGCCGCCGGAGCGTTCGCTGGACGGATCGACCGTCAATACCGCGACGCGGTGATTGCTGGCGGTAAGCATTCCACCGAACCGCTCGATCAGCGCGCTCTTGCCCACGCCTGGGGAACCCGTGATACCAATGCGGGTCGAACCCCCGGTGTGGGGCATGACGCGGTTGACCAGGTCGCGTGCCATGGACTGGTGATCGGGACGAGTCGACTCGATCAGGGTGATGGCGCGGGCCAGCACCACGCGGTCCCGGGCCAGGATGCCGGCCAGGTAGCTGCCCATGTCCAGCGTCGACGCCGGTTGGGCCTGACGTGGCGGCGCCCAGCTTCCGCTCAGCGGCAGGTCGGCATCATCCAACTCAGGCCGCCTTGCTGGTGTGGCGGGCCAGCAGGGCGTCGAGGATCTTGTCCGCGGTGTTCGTGATGATCGTGCCCGGACCGAAGATGGCGGTGGTGCCCTTGGCATACAGCTCGTCATAGTCTTGCAAAGGGATCACGCCGCCCACGATCACCATGATGTCGCCGCGCTTGCGGGCTATCAGGGCCTGCTCGAGTTCCGGCACCAGGGTCAGGTGCGCGCCGGCCAGCGAGCTGATGCCGACCACGTGGACGTCGTTGTCCGCCGCCTCCTGCGCCGCCTCCTCAGGCGTCTGGAACAGTGGTCCGAGATCGACGTCGAAGCCGATGTCGGCGAAGGCCGAGGCCACCACCTGCTGGCCGCGGTCGTGCCCGTCCTGCCCCAGCTTCGCGATCAGAATGCGCGGGCGACGCCCTTCGGCCTTAACGAACGCCTCGACCTTGCTGCGGACGCGCTTGATCATGTCCATCTTCTCGCCCACTTGCTTCGCATAGATGCCGGTCGAGAGGTGTGCGGTCGATTGGAAGCGGCCATAGACCTTCTCGAGAGCGGTGCTGATCTCGCCGACGGTCGCCTTGAGCCGGGCCGCCTTGATCGAGAGGTCGAGCAGGTTGCCCTGCTTGGTTTTCGCGCATTCGGTGAGGGCATTGAGCGCGGCCTCCACGGCGCCCTGGTCGCGTTGCGCGCGCAGCTCCTTCAGGCGTCCGATCTGCGCGCCGAGTACGGCCTTGTTGTCGATCTTGAGAATGTTGACCGGCTCGTCCCTGGTGGGCTGGTATTTGTTCAGTCCAACGATGGTCTGCCGGCCGCTGTCGATCAGCGCCTGGGTGCGCGCAGCGGCGTCGGCGATGCGTATCTTCGGCAAGCCGGACTCAATCGCCTTGGTCATGCCGCCCTGCTCCTCGCACTCTGCGATGTGGCCCCAGGCCTTGCGGGCCAGTGCGAAAGTCAGCGCCTCGATGTAGTAGCTGCCGCCCCACGGGTCGATCACGTTGTCTGTATCGGTTTCGTCCTGAAGGAAAATCTGCGTGTTGCGCGCGAGCCGTTCTGTGAACTCGGTCGGCAGGCCGAGCGCCTCGTCGAGCGAGTTGGTGTGCATGCTTTGCGTTTGCCCTTCGGTCGCGGCCATCGCCTCGACGCCGGTGCGGGTGACGTTGTTCCAGACGTCTTGCGCGGTGAGGCTCCAGCCGCTGGTCTGACTGTGGGTACGGAGCGAGAGGCTCTTGGGGTTCTTAGGGTCGAACAGCTTGACGATACGCGCCCAGAGCAGCCGGGCGGCGCGCATCTTGGCGACCTCCATCATGACGTTCTCGCCGATGGACCAGAAGAACGACAGGCGCGGGGCGAAATCGTCGATCGACATGCCAGTGCCGACGCCCGTGCGCAGGTATTCCAGGCCGTCCGCCAGAGTGTAGCCGAGCTCAAGGTCCGCCGTCGCCCCGGCCTCCTGCATGTGGTAGCCGGAAATACTGATGCTGTTGTATTTCGGCATGCTCTTGCTGACGTAGCTGAAAATGTCGCCGATGATGTACATGCTGGCGGCCGGCGGATAGATGAAGGTGTTGCGTACCATATACTCCTTCAGGATGTCGTTCTGGATGGTGCCGGCCAGGTCCTTCTGCGCAACGCCCTGCTCCTCTGCGGCGATGATGTACATCGCGAGTATCGGCAGCACGGCGCCATTCATCGTCATCGAGACGCTGATCTTGCCAAGCGGGATACCGCTGAACAGGATACGCATGTCGAGGATGCTGTCGATGGCGACGCCGGCCATGCCAACGTCGCCGGGTACGCGCGGGTTGTCGCTGTCGTAGCCGCGGTGGGTTGGCAGGTCAAAGGCGACGCTCAGCCCTTTCTGCCCGGCGGCGATGTTCTTGCGGTAGAAGGCGTTGGACAGTTCGGCGGTCGAGAAACCGGCATATTGCCGCACCGTCCAAGGCCGGTTCTTGTACATCGTGCCATACGGGCCGCGAAGGAACGGGGCGAAGCCCGGGTAGCTGTCGAGGTCCATCAGCCCGGCGCGGTCGGCCGCCGTGTAGAGCGGCTTCACGTCGATGCCGGCGGGCGTGTTCCAGACGAGCTTCGACAGCGGCTTGCCGGCAACGCGCTCGGCGTCCGCGCGCCATTGGTCGGGGGTCTGCTGGCTTAGGCGCGGATTGAAGGCAACGTCGGCAAAACTCTTGATCGGGCTCATAACGGGACGCCTTCCGCTTGCAGCAGGGACGATAGGATGCCGACGACATCGCAGCGAATGTAGATGAACTGGTCGATGCCCAATGCGCGCCAGGCCGCCTCTGACGCGCCGGGATTGCCGGCGAGGACGATGTTTCGGGCGCCGGCCGCCTTCAGCTTGGGCGCCAACTCTGCCAGCGTGGCCGCATACTGTTTGTCCGTAGAGCAGATCGCCGCGATCTTGGCACCACTGGCACTGAAAGCCGCGACTGCCGCTGCGACATCGAGCTTCTCCTCAGTCGCAACAACGTCGAAGCCGCCGGCCGTGAAGAAGTCGCCCGCATATCCCTTGCGGGCCGCCTGCTCCGCAATGCTGCCGACGCCGGCAAGATAGAGCCGGGGCCGGTGGCCAGTTTTGCCGGCGAAGGCGGCGGCGGCGTCGCGCAACGCCTCGAACGCGGCGTCGTAGGGATGCACCGCGAGCGGCGTTGCCCTCATGGGCGCCGCACCTTGTGGCAGCAGTGCCTTGGCGACTTGGCCGAGTGTGGCACCTGCCGCGGCGGCCGAGATGGCGGCCGCAGTCAAACACCCGTCGCCGGGCTTGAGGCTTGCGAGGGTGGCGATCCAGGATAGGTCGCGGTGGCCGCTACGCCAGATTTCCAAGCGATTGCCCGCGGCAGTGGCGAGCGCCGCGAAATCCGGCTGCTCCTGGTCGGCGGCGTTCTCGATCAGGATCGCGTGCTCGCTGATGCCGACGACCTCGGTCTTGCGCGTGCCGACGTCCTTCTCCCGCGCGGCCTCTGTCGGCTTGATCTGCGCCATGATCCAGCCGCTCTGGGCTGCGGCCAGCATTCCGCCCTGCGCTTCAATTTTTTGGAACATTGCCCAGGCGTGCTTGGCGATCGCGTCGGTGTACCACTCGATGTACCATGACCCGCCAGCGGGATCGATCACGTCCGCCAGGTGACATTCTTCCAGCAGAATGTGGTGCGTGTTGCGTGCGTTACGGCGTGCATCCTCGGTCGGCAGGCCAGTGGGCGCGTCGAACGGGGTCGTGGTGATGGCGTCCGCGACACCGATGGCGCCAGCGTAGCAGGCGACTGTGTTCCGGAGGATGTTGATCGTCTGGTCACGGGTCGTGAGCACGCGCCGCCCGGTCGAGACGCGCAGGGTCATCTTCTGCGCCTCCGCGCCGCCGCCGCATTTAGCGACCAGGTCGGCCCATAGCCGACGAGCGGCCCGGATCTTTGCTGTGGCGAGATAGAAACGGCAGCCCAGCGCCATGCTGAAGGTGATCTGCCGGGCCGCGTCGTCGATGGAGAGGCCGCTGTCCGTGAGCGCGCGCAGATAGTCGATCGCGGTCCCCAGCGCGAACGCCACGTCGGCGACCGCGGAGGCACCGGCGTTGTGATACGGCGTGGTGGAGACCTCGACCGCGGTCATGTGCGGGGCGTTGCGGGCGGTCCAGTGGGCTAGGTCGGCCATTTGCTGCAGTGCGAGTTCGAGCGGCATCGGCAGGGCGCCGTCGCGCATCAGCACCTTCAATGGGTCGGCGTTGAAGCCGCCGAGCAGGTCGGCCGGTCTCACGCCGCTCCGGGCTGCCGCGGCGACATACTGGCTTGCGATCGGGAGGAACGCGCCGCCGGGATCGAAATAGAACCCGGCGATCCCGAGCTTTACACCGGCGAGCAGCCGGTCGAAGTCCGCGCCGCAGGACAGGCTCACACCGTCTCGGCCCGTGACCGCTGCAGCGTCGGGGTCGTCGGCATCGAGGCCCATCACCCCGGCGCCATCCAGGCGCAGGTCAATCGAGGTCACGCCTTCACTGAGGTCTTCCAGGATTTGCGCGTTAGCGACGGCCGGGTCGGGGTGCGCGTGCTCCTGCCGGATGTCCCAGCCGACGAGCATGGTGCCGAGGGACCGAGCGCCTCGGGTATAGGGCGGGCTACCGGGAAAACCGGAGGGGTCGTCCGCGGTCGGGAACGACTCTTCGGTGAACAGCGGCTCCAGCGCTATCCCTTCGTAGAGGTGCGACGTCATACGCCGGGCGAAGGGAGCGTCCTTGATCTCGGTTTCGACGAGCTCGACCCAACTGGCATGGTTGATCGTCGGAAAGTCCGATCCCGGTTGAAACTCTTTCTCAATCGAGATCACGGCGCTCTCCTGGGTTATCCTGTATCGCGCTTGCCTCCCATCATGCCTGGGCGACAAAGGGCAGTTCCGGGTTGTATGCTATTCGGCAGAGGCTGGGAGCGGCAGGCTCGGAATTTACCTATGCGTCCGGGGCCCGCCTGCTCCGCCCCCATGCGCCGGACATCGGCCTTCGCATCGACGCCGGCGGTCGCGACTATCACGCGCGTACTCTCGGCCGACTCGACAGACATGTATGAAGGAGGGTTGCGGATGGCCGCAAAGGCGGATCGCACCCGATCGAGATCCTTCGGGTGAATGTGGGCAGACAGTTCGGCGAAGGTGACGTGCCCGCCCGGCGAACAACATCATGGCGCCCCGTCCCGACATGGACGTCCAACTGTCTTGAGTCGGATCGGCTTCCGCCCGCACCGGCGACGGCAGCAAACCCATCAGCCTTACCGCCATGTCATGGGCCGCATCGATTCCGGCATCGATGCTATCTTTCAGAAAAGTCCCATTGTGATCACGTGCAGTCGAGCAGGACGAAGCAGTTAATCGATGACGACATCGATGCCACCCTCGTTGGCGATCACCTGCGCGGCTGCACCCTTGCTATGCCGCGCAAATCGCAAGGAAACCTTGGCTGCACCGATGTAAAGATCGTGCAGTACGAAGGTGTCGACACCGTCTGGCAGCAGCGGGCGTCTTACTTGCAGGCGCTTGGCAAAGCCATCTGCACTGAGGCCAAGCAGTTCGCTGACCATGAACGGCACCGCGGCCGCCGACCAAGCCTGCAGCGGGTCAGCCCGCGGCGTGTGGGTCGGCCCATCACCAGAGAGACGCTGTGCTCCGGCAATGAACTCCGGCAGCCGTCCGTTGCGGAACCCTCTCGCCGAATCCAAGGTTGCGGCCGTGACACGCAACGCCGCGGCATCTTCGCCATAGTGACGCAGGCCGGAGACGATCAACGCGTTATCGAACGCCCATACGCTGCCTTGCTGATAGGCGAGCGGATCGAACGCCGCATGGTCCGCCGAAAGGGTGCGCACCCCCCAACCGGAGAACATATCCGGA
Source organism: Acetobacteraceae bacterium (assembly GCA_965199095.1). Lineage (GTDB taxonomy): Bacteria > Pseudomonadota > Alphaproteobacteria > Acetobacterales > Acetobacteraceae > LMUY01. The sequence goes on along the minus strand of CBDAQM010000008.1, from coordinate 93,837 downwards.
CGCATCATCCGCTCCGCCGTCCTCTTGGCGTGATCCGGCGTCGCGATGCCGGTCCACAATACCTGGGCCGCATTGGACGTGACGGACGTGATCTGCCGCCCACCTTGCTCCAGGCCGAGGCAGTAGCAGCCTTCGCTCTCCATCCAGAACTCGCGCAGAAAGCGCTTTTGCAGTTTGATCGCCGCCGCATCCAGCGCATCCGCCGGACCATCCTCGCCAGCGCGTCGCAGCACGGCGGCGATGAGCCGGCGAGCCTGGAAGGCGTAACCCTGAACCTCGACCAAGGCCAAGGGCGGCTGCGGATAGCTGCCGTCTGAGCGAAGCACGCCCGTTCCGGAGTCGCGCCAGCTCTGGTTCATCGGCTGGTCCCCGTCGGCCACCCCGTCGTAGGTCACGTATCCCGCCGCGCTCTCGGCCGTCTTGCGGTCCAGCCAGGCCAGCGCGCGGTCGACGTTCGTGCGAAGCGCCTGAAACACCTGCAGGTCGCCGGTCCAAAGCACGTGCTTGGCGACGGCGATCAGGAACAGCAGCGTGGCATCCACCGATGCGTAGCTCGGCGTCTGCGACACTTCGTGCAGGTGCGTCAGCTCGCCGACCCGCAGCTCATGCAGGATCTTGCCGGGCTGCTCCATGGTAACGGGGTCGTCCTTCGTGCCCTGCCAATGGGCAAGCGCCTTCGTTGTGCGGGCGCCCAAAGCGGGGTTGTAGGCGAGGCACTGGATCGTCGGCAGCAGGCTGTCGCGGCCGAAAAGGCCGACGAACCAAGGCATCCCGGCCGTGGTGAACCGATGCTCGCCGCGCCTGACTTCCAACAACGCGATGTCGGCAAGCGAACGCGCCATCACCTCGCCTAGCCCCTGGCTCGGTGTCTCGATGCCGGCGTAGCCGTCAAGCAACGCCGCTGACGCTGCCACCTGGGCCTCCCGCATCGCCGTGACGCTCCTCGGGGCGTCGGCCCACACGGGCGGCTTGCTGCCGACCGGCCGTTCGTCCACCCGGCAGATCACCATCAACTCTTCCGTTGCCATGGAGGCGATGCTGAGCTGGAAGTGCGCGGTGCTCTGTTCCGTCGTGATCGGCGCCACGACCGGCTTCCGCGAAAACTCGACCAGCAACGTGCGGAGCACGTCGTCCGCACCCTGGTAGGCGAACCGCAGCGTGTTCCCCTCGCATTCCGGGACTTGCAGTTGACCCCGCTTCCCCACGGGCGCGCCGCGCAGCACGAACATGCTCTCGAACGTCGTGGAGAACGCCAGCGAGAGTGGAAGCAGGAGGTGCTCGGTAGTGAAGTTCCGTATGCTGATGGTGTCGATGAAGACCGGACCATCATCCAGCACCAGGAAGTTTCGCCGCAAGCTCAGCTTGTGATCGGCGATCACCTGCCCATTCGACGTCGCGAGATGACTGTTGGTGAGATTCATCTGCGCCGCCAGGCCCTCGCCATCGGACGACATCAGCAGCAGGGGCGCCGTGCCATGCAGGCGGAGCGCGTACGACGCGAGATAGCAGGTGTCGCGATAGAACAGCCCGAACCCGGGCACCTCCTCCACGATCTCGCCGTCCTCGCGCGTCAGCAGGACGAGGTCGTTTGCTTTCAGCAGCAGCGGATGGTGGATGTCGATCGAGAGAGGGCGGTCCGCCATGGCTGTTCCTATTGGGGGGGCCGAGTGGCCGCCGCGATTGTGTCGGTTGAGGCTTTCCCGGCGGCGCGGGCTGCCGCTTGGTCTACCGGAGCGCTGTACCTCGTCCAGCGGACCTTCGTCACCGTCGAAAGCCGCGTCGATTGGGGTGAGGTGCGTCGCCCCGTGACGGTGACCGTACATTCATCCGCGGTCGTCAGGCACCATTTGCGAAACAACGCTTGATCGCGGCGCGGCAGGGCACTGACACTGAATGTCGCCACATTCCTGTTGTCCCGTGTCACACGATTGGCGCCGAGTAGGCAATCCACTCGCGTCCCGGTAAGCGCCTGGCAGTTCACCTGTCCCGGCCCGAACGTCTGAACCGCCTGTGCAGCGGCGGCTTGGCGGGGCTGGACCGCCAGGCCGGCCAGCAGGACCAAGACGGAGAGCACGGCGCCGTCCAGCGCCACTCCGCCGCGTGCCGGCCGCCGTGGAAATACCGGGTCACGCTGCATGGTCACACTCCATAGCTCGGCCACCCGTAAAATGCGTGCAACTGGCCGGCGCAGATCGGGTCCAAGCGATCAGGGGGCGCCTCCCAGGGTCGGCTCGCCTTCATCTTCCCGCGCGTGATGTCGAGCCGCATCTGCCGGTCGCCAACGGATCCCAGCCATAGTAGCCGTACAGCCCGGCCTCCATCTGCCGCGACACCGGCTGGTCATGCAGGATACCGGGGCTGTCCTTGATCCGTGCCTTGGTCAGCTTGACGAATACGCGCCGGCGATCATCGTCGACTTCGCCGATGGCGGATGGGTGGATCAGTACCCTCCGGCCCGGCAGCCAGTGCCCGGTGTCGGACACCAGCCAGCGCGTCTTCCAGGTCGCGTCGTCGCACAAGACGTCGCTGACGGTGCCGAAGTGGCCGTCGGTTGCCTCTATGGCGTGACCGGTTTGTTTGGAGATGGGGCGCAGCATGTGGTGACTCATCGTGGGAAAGGGGGGAACGCCAGGCGCTTCACCGGCCAGCGTGTGTTTGAAGGACGGGGTGCAGCGGTTTCTTTCCGGCGCGTTTGACCCAGAGCGCCTGCACCGCTTCTAGGCTGAGGCCCTTGGTTTCCGGCACCAGGACATAGGCGAAGGCCAGTCCGCCGAAGGTCATCGCGGCATAGAGCAGGAAGACGCCGGCATGGCCCATGAGGTCGGCCAGGTCCAGGAAGGTCAGTGCGACGACCAGATTGGCGAGCCAGTTGGCGATAGTGGCCGCCGACATGCCGCGTGCCCGGATCGCCATCGGGAAGATTTCGGAGATCAACAGCCAGAACACCGGACCCAGCCCGATCGCGAAGCAGCCGACATAGGCGGTGAGGCTGGCCGCCGTGAGATAGCCGAGCGCCGGGCCGGAGCCGAGCGTAAAGGCCAGCGCCAGCAGGCAGAGGCTGACCCCCATCCCGCCCAGCCCGCACAGTAGCAGCGCGCGCCGGCCGACCCGGTCGACCAGCCAGATCGCGACCATCGTCATGAGGACGTTGACCACGCCGATTCCTGCAGTGGCCAGGATGGCGGCCGAGGCGGAGGATAGCCCGGCGGCCTGGAAGATCGTCGGGGCAAAGTAGATAACCGTGTTGATGCCTGTCACCTGCTGGAAGATGGCCAGCCCGATGCCCACGATCATCGGCAGCCGGGCCGCCGCATGGCCGAGGTGGTTCTCGGGTTTAGCCTGGGCCTTGGCCGTCAGGTCGTCGTGCAACTGGGCCAACTCGGCTTTGACGTCGGTGCCGTGCCCGCGCAAGTCCAGCAGGGCGGCCCGGGCACGGTCCGTATGCCCATGACCGGCCAGCCAGCGCGGCGTTTCGGGCAGGATCAGCATACCGATGGCGAGCAGAATGCCGGGCACCCCGCCAAGCCCCAGCATCCAGCGCCACGCGCTATCCGCGGCCAGGGCGTAGCCGATCAGGTAGGACCCGAGGATGCCCAGCGTGACCGCGAGCTGATTGAAGGAGACGAGTGCTCCGCGCTCCTTCGCCGGGGCGATCTCGGCAAGGTAGAGCGGCGTCAGCATGGATGCGCCCCCGATGCCGATCCCCACCAAGAGGCGTCCCGCCAGCAGCACGAGCAAGTCGGGCGCCAACGCGGACACCGCTGCGCCGGCGACGAAGATCACCGATGTCACCAGCAGGATCGGCCGGCGGCCGAACCGGTCGGCCAGTCTTCCTGCGAACGCCGCCCCAAATGCGGCCCCGCCCAGGGCGATGCTGGTGACGACGCCGAGCATCAATGGCGAGAGGTGGAACGCCGCCCGCAGGAACAACAGCGCACCCGAGATGACCCCGGTGTCGTAGCCGAACAGCAAGCCACCGAGCGCGGCGGTCGCGGCGATGAAGGCGATGTGCATCCGCTTACTCCCTCACAACCGCTGGCTCGCGCGTCAATGCGCCGCAAGGGCCTCGCGATGTTCAGCGTGAACCGCCGCGTGGTGCTCGATGCTGGTTGGGTGACCGGACCCGAGGATGTCCTTGGCACGGGCCATTTCCATCGCCGAGCCGTGCGCCATCACCAGAAATCCGTCGGCCTTGATGGCCGTCTCGTACTTCAGCACGCTATCCTTCGGAATGCCGAGGCTGCTCAGCGCGGCGCCCAGGGCACTCAGACCGCCGACGACGACCGCGCCCTCTGCCGCGGATAGGGCCGCGGCCGCGATGTAGCCGAGGAAGATTACGTGGCCGACGATCGGGATTGTCAGGAACAGGCCGCCGAAGAACAGGCCCCATAGGCCGCCCCACATGGCGCCGCGCTTGCCCCACAACTTGATGCGGTCACCCGCGTTGTAGAAGCCCGTGACCTTCTCCTCCGTGTGGTAGCCTTTGCCGACCACGCTGAGGTTCTTCATGTCGAAGCCACCGGCACTGAGCCGCTTCACGGCGGCGTCGGCTGCTTCGTGGTCGTTGAAAACGGCGATGACGGAATCGTCCATGGATCTTCTCGCTGCTATGATCGTTGTCGGCCGCCGACTGGCCGGATGTGTTCGCTCGGCAAGCACTTAGGAGAAAGCCGCACTCGGCAGCAGGGTCGGAAATTACTCAGTGGCCGATGCATCCGATGATCGGCGGCCTGCACAGACATTCTTCTGACAGGCAAGGTCGCCCTCTCCGCGGGGTGGTAACCCTCGCCTTGCCGGACCTTGCCGCGGAACACCCAGTACGACCACGCGCCACGCCTGTCAGCATTGCAAAGGACGTCGCAAAGTCGAAGGACGACCCGGTGAACACGCGACCACGACCTTGAAACCCTGGATGAAGCTACCGAGCACGACGCCCTGCGCGAAGGTCGCTACCAGCGAGCCGCCGCAGAACGCCCAGTCCCATATCCGGCGAAGACGCACATGCTTGAACCGGAATTCGAACGCACACCGTGGAACACCAGCGCCAACAGCATGATCAGGATTGGGAAATATACGGCGGGAATGATGATCGCGAAGGCAACCGGGAACGCCGCCAGCAGCATTACCCCACCGAGGATAAGCCAAGTCTCGTTGCCGTCCCAGAACGGGCCGATGGAGTTCATCACCGTCTCGCGCCGCGACGGCTGCACCAGGCCGTGCAGCATGCCGACGCCGAGATCGACGCCATCCAGCGACACGTAGATGCTCGCCATGAAGGCGATGCCGGTCGGGAACATGATCAGATAGACCAGGAGGTAGAGCGAGAGAGACATCGCGACGTCCGTCCCGGTCAAGGACGGCGTGACGGAATGCGCGGTCCGTAGCAGTCCGTAGACCGTCCAGGGCTGGCGCCCAACTTCCGTCGTCGCCCACGCAGCGATCACCGCGACAAAGCCGAGCGGCGCTGTCCATTGGCACAGGAGCAGGAACCAGGCCGAGCGATACAGCCGGCCGCCGCGGCGCAAAATCTCCCCGGCCGCGGCCACGAACAGCATGATGACCGCGATCCCGACCATGAGGCGGAAGCCGAAGAACGGCCGCCCGACGGGCGGGCTTTGGTCCGCGGCGAAGCTGTCCAGGCCCTGGATGGTACCGTCCATCGAATGGGTGAGCAGCAGGCTGCCGAGCACGGGGATCTCGACGGCGTAGCGCATCGTGCCGCTGGCGTCGTCGGGGATGCCGAACACCGTAAGGGGCAAGGGGCGCACCGTATCGTAGCGCCCGGGACCAATACAATCACCAGGTTCAGCGCCATGCGGATCATGATGCCCGCCTCCTCCCACCACGGCGATGTAGGACGCTAGGCCGACAGTGAAGGCCGGCAGCAAGATTTGCCACGGGATCACCCACACCCATTGCAGACGTGACAGCAGCAGCGGATCGAGGTTCACGGGCCAGCCTCCGGCGCTGCGTCCGGTCGCCGGGCACCAGACGGCGTTGCACGGCGGTCAGTGCACCTCCCCACGATCTAAACTCCGGGATTGAGGCCCGTCGATATGATGACCGAGCACCGGGCGTGAGCCTCGGGATTTACTCACTCTGAACACTTTCTGCCCCTTGTGGAGCCATGGGAGACGAGTGTCGTAGGTATTTCCCGACGCTCGCCCGACCGATACGGACCTTGATACGATCCTCCTAACCGGATGCCGTTTCAGGAGAGTCGCATCATGTTCGCCGGGTTGATGAACGCCATTCCCGTCTTCGCCTATGCAATTCCGATCCTGGCGATCATCGCCCTGTTCGTGATCAAGTCGGCGATCAAGGTGTTGCGCGAATACGAGCGGGCGGTCGTCTTCAGGCTTGGCCGTTTCCAACAGGTCAAAGGCCCTGGCCTCGTGCTGCTGGTTCCGTTCATTCAGGAGATGGTCCGCGTGGACCTTCGCATCCAGGTGATCGAGATCCCCAGCCAGGACGTGATCTCCCGCGACAACGTGTCGATGAAAGTCGATGCGGTGCTCTACTTCAACGTCGTCAACCCCGAGCGCGCCATCATCAGCGTACAGAACTATATGCCCGCCACCAACATGCTGGCACAGACCACGCTGCGCGCCGTGCTCGGTCAGCATGAGCTCGACGAGATGCTGTCGGAGCGCAAGAAGCTCAGCGCTGACGTGCAAGCGATGCTCGACGCGCAGACCGAGACATGGGGTATCAAGGTAAGCAACGTCGAGATCCGGACGGTGGAGCTGACCGACAACATGGTTCGCGCCATTGCCAAGCAGGCGGAGGCGGAGCGGGATCGCCGGGCCAAGATCATCCACGCGGAGGCTGAATTCCAAGCCTCGCAGACGCTCGTCGACGCCGCCAAGATCCTGGGCAGCATTCCCGCCGCCATGCAGTTGCGCTATCTACAGACTTTGACTGAAATCGGCGCCGAGCAGAATTCGACGGTGGTGTTCCCCATGCCGATCGACATCATCAAGCCGTTCATGGATATGTTCGACAAGGCCGGCAAGCCGGGCATTCTGTCGAACGGACTGGCTCATGCGCCGGCTTCTTCACGGCCGTCCCTGGATGCCAGTCCGTAATTGACGCGCTGGCTTCAACATGACCGCCGGGGTGGTGGCAGCCGCCGCTTCCCATTGGGCTGAAAGAGGTGGGCCAGTCTGCCAGGGTTGCGTGAGCGCTCGGCTGGCATTCTCAGCCGCGGAGCAGCAGCGCGCCATGTTCCAGTGCGCGATAACCGGCAAGCCGGGGTGGCGGGGTTGTAGGCAAGAACGCTGATGGACGCCGTCCCCAGCATGAGATGCTGCCCGGTGATCACCGGCAGGCCGATCCAGCGCGCGGCCAGGCTGCTGGAGAACAATGCGACGTTGCCATGCAGCGCCGTGTAGCGCTCTACCATCCGGTCGGCGCGCGCCGTCACCTCAGCCACCGACTTGCCACCGGGACAACCATCCCGGAAGACGTTCCAACTGGGCTGGTACTGACGAATGTCGGTTGACGTGCGGCCTTCGTAGTCGCCGTAATCCCATTCCGCCAAGTCCGGCGCGACCTTTGCCGACCCGCTGAGGCCGGCCAGTGCGCAGATCTTTTGGGCGCGCAGTCCAGGGCTGGTCACGACGTAGTCGAAAGGGAATCGTGCGAAGCGGCGGTTCCAGGGCTCGAGCCTGGTCCTCGCCGGCTGCGGTCAGCGCGAGGTCGGTGCGGCCGGTATGCTGCCCGGAGAGCGACCACTCGGTTTCGCCGTGGCGGATCAGGTGGAGCCGGAGCATCAAACACGGCGCGCAGCACGGCGTGCGTCACCTCGCCGCAGCGCTGCAACATGTGCTTCGCCGCCATCAGCACTTCCGGCTCTACAATCGGCACCAGGCGGGCCTCTTCGGTTTGCGTGATGCCGGTCGCGGCGAAGCGCCGGTTGCAGATCGAGATGCTCTCATCCATCGCCAGCAGACCCTTGCCACGGCCGACACTCGGTGGTCGCGAGCATGGCCGCATTCACAGTGAGTTACGCCAAACCTAGTGGCCTGGGTCTCTCATATTGCGGGGTATAGCCTCTTGAGTTTCACCCTTGCATCGGCGTTGGTGAATTGCCAATCAGCCTTGGCGTGATTTTTATTCCGTTCTGCCTGCCAGGCGGCCACCTCGATGGTGAGTGTCTGCTTATCCGGTATGCGGCGGTCCGGGCACTGGCCTGAGAGCACTGCAAGTTCGGATTCGGCCATATCGAGCCAGCTTCCGTGCTTGGGCGTATAATGCCACTCGAAGCGTTCAACGAGGCGGCGCGCCTCTGGTGCGGGGAAGGCTTGATAGAGTGACGCAGGCTTATGGGTGTTTAGATTGTCTTGAACGAGCACGATCTTCTCCGCCTTAGGGAAGTGCGTATCGGACAAATCCTTGAGTATGTGTGCGTAATCAAGGGCGGTGTGGCGGTCGGTCACCTCGACATGCCGCCATCCCTCCAACGGCGCGAACAGCATGAACAGATTGGCCGTGCCGTTGCGCGCGTATTCATAATCATGCCGCTCAGCCCGGCCCGGCTTCTGGGGGATCGGCTGGCGCGTCTCGCTGATCAACTGCTTGGAGGTTTCGTCCAGGCAGACCACGGGCCGGTCGGGATCATGCGGCCGGTGATAGACCTCCAACACGTCTTCCATAGCGGCGACGAACGCGGCGCTGGCGTCCGGTGCGATGACCCATTGCTCTTTCAGGTGCGGCTTGAGGATGTTTTTTTTAGCGTTCGCCCGATCGTGTTGTCACTGACGCGCTCAACGATGTTCAGTTCGACGACCTTGTCCTCCAGCATCCGCAGGGTCCAACGCACGCGGCCGGTGGGCGGCTGCGAACAGGCCAGCGCGATCAACTTGGCCTCGGCGGCGCCATCGAAGACGCGTCGCCTGGCTGAGGCCTGCGAATGTTTGCGCGTCAACACGCCATCAAGGCCCTCCTCGACCAGTTGCTGCCGTGTCCGCGCGATCGTGGCCAGGCTGGTATCGAGCGCGCTGGAGATTTGGCTGTCGCTCCATCCTTCACCGCGTTCTGAAGCGTCGGCCTTCAAAAGGATGCGCGCCTTCATGAGCCGCTGGGCAGTATGCTTGCCGCTTCGTATCATGGCGTCCAGTCGCTCGCGCTCACCGGCGTCGAGCTTCACGACGTATTTCTTTACGGCAATTTCTTTGGCGGCCATGAATCGACTCCGGCAGTATGTTGCCCAGCCATCGATTCGAAGAAACTACTCCCTGTCAATGACGCGCACGACTAGTCGCGGATCTCGGGCAGGTCCTCGCCGTGCTTGCCGATGTAGTGCACATGCTCGACCAGCTTGTCGCCGTCCACGTTGAGCATGGTCCGCCTGCCGAGATGGACATGCAGGTGCGCGATGGTGACCTTGCGACCGATCGCCGCGGAGACGCGAGGTTCGATCAGCGGGATGAACCAGTCCCAGTTCCAGACAATCGCGGTCCCGACGATCAAGACGGCCGGTATCCCGAGGCCCAAAGCCCAACCGAACGGCCACCGCCGCCTGCGTGATCCATGTGGCTCGCTCGCCGCCGTCGCCTTGTCCTGCTGCGCCATCTCGGTTCCCTCCCAAGGGAACGTCGCGGGTGTAGTTGAACACGGGCTCGGCAAAGATCAGATCTTGCTGTGCTCACGGTGACGATGCCGCAGGTGAATTGGCGGCTGTGCACCCACATCGCCGGGTGGGCGCCTTGAACGCTCGGGGGCTGGCCCATCTCCATGATGGTGGTTTGGATGCGTGCCGCCCAGCAACCATCACAGCACCGGGCGGCCGGCGCCCGACATGGGCCCTGCCGTCACGAACAGGGTCGGCAGGCACCTACACCGCAGACCGCGCCCGTGCCGAACCATCCTGCTTGAAGCGGCCCGGCTGCACGCGACCGAAGCCGACACCACGGCTGCCGAGAAGAAGAACGAGTTGCAAAAGCGCTTTGGGGTCGAGCCAATCGAGCTGGGCCCGAGCGTCTATTACCGCATCACCGACAACTGGCTGGAGCTGACGATGCGGTTCGTCATCGGGACCCACCGCATCCGAGGCAACGAAAGATGCCATGAGCCGCTACATCGTCGTCGAGCTGGAACAAGGCCGGGATCGGCATCGCGTCCGCCACCTACGACATCATGGGCTTTCCGACCTTCGAGATCAGGCAGCCTATAAGCGCGGCAGCGAAAAGCGAGCCGGCCTAACGTGCGGCTATGCTGCAATACATGAACAATCTTCCACGTTCAAATCGGTCCGGAACTACAAGGAAGACGTTGGCTTAACAAATCATGGCCCGCCGAATGGTGGGCACGCAGCGGTTCGGCTTTCGTCGTATCTCGCAGCAGAGAAACCCTTTTGCCAAAGGAAGCTCCGACTGTGCCGAAAATTGTCGTCGTGACGGGTGCGAGTGCGGGCGTCGGCCGCGCCACGGCCGAGGAGTTTGCCAAGCAGGGCTACGACGTGGCGCTATTGGCACGCGACCCGGACCGGCTGGAGGGGGCGGCCGCCGAGTTGCGCTCCGTGCACGGAGTGCGCACGCTGGCCATACCGACCGACGTCGCGAATGCCGACGCTGTCGAGAATGCCGCGACGAAGGTGGAGAACGAACTCGGCCCCATCGACGTGTGGGTGAACGTCGCCATGGCGACGGTGTTCGCCCCCGTTGCCAAACTTACGGCGCAGGAGGTCGAGCGCGGCACCCGGGTCACCTATTTGGGCCAGGTGCACGGCATGATGGCCGCCTTGTCCCGCATGCGGATGCGTAACAGCGGCACGATCGTCAACGTCGGCTCGGCTCTGGCGTATCGCTCGGTGCCGCTGCAATCCGTCTATTGCGGCGCCAAGGCCGCCATCCGGGGCTTCACCGACGCGTTGCGGTCCGAGATCATCCACGACAAGCTCGCCGTCCATCTGACGACGGTGGATTTGCCCGCCGTGAACACGCCGCAGTTCGACTGGGCCATGAACAAAATGGGCGTCAAGGCCAAGCCTGTCGCGCCGATCTTCGAACCGGAAGTCCCGGCCCGGGCGATCTTCTTCGCCGCTACCCATAAGAGACGTGAAGTTTGGGTGGGAGTCCCCACGGTGAAGGCGATCCTCGCAAACCGCATCGCGCCGGGTTGGATCGACAAATACCTGGCCAGCGCCGGATATAGCGGCCAACTCACCGACGAGACGTTGGCGCCGGATGCCCCGGCCAACCTGTTCAACCCGGTACCCGGCAATTACGGTGCGCATGGCCGCTTCAACAGCCAGTCCAAACTGGGGAGTTGGGAGATGTTTACTGATCGGCACCGTACCGCGTTCTGGGCCGTCGTTGGCGGTGTCGGGTTGCTCACCGGCGTCCACCTGCTCGCCAAGAAGCTGAAAAATTAGGCGGGGTTGCGGCCATGAGCAGCCCCATTGAGGACTATGCCCTGCTGGGTGACGGCGAAACGGCCGCATTGTTGAACCGATATGGATCGATCGACTGGCTGTGCTGGCCGCGCTTCGACGACGATGCCTGCTTCGCCGCCCTGCTTGGGACGAATGAAAACGGGCACTGGTCGATCGCACCCACCGAGGCCGTCACCCAGCGCAGCCGCCAGTACCAGCACGACACCCTCATCATGCAAACCGAGCTGGAAACAGCGGGCGGCGCCGTGCGGGTCATCGACTTCATGCCAATGCGCAAGGGCGCGTCTTGCCTAGTCCGTATCGTCGCCGGGGTGCGAGGCACAGTTCGGATGTCGAGCCAGATGCGCCTGCGGTTCGATTACGGTGCGCTGCCGCCCTGGTCCGACATATCGGGCGACGACATGGTGGCCAAGGTCGGCCCCGACCTCGTCGTCCTGCGGGCGCCGGTGAAGCTGGACGTGCAGGCTCACCTCACGTCGGCGGAGTTCGACGTGGCCGAAGGCGAACGATGCGCCTTCGTGCTCAGCTACGGCCCGGCGCACGAGACACCGCCGGTGCCGGTCGACGCCGAGGGCGCCCTGGTCGAGACGCAGAGCTTCTGGCGCGAGTGGATCGGTCGGTTCGATGATGCGAAGACCGACTGGCCTGGCCCGGTCCGCCGCTCTCTCATTACGCTGAAGGCGTTGATTCATGCGCCAACCGGCGGGCTCGTCGCCGCCCCCACGACGTCGCTGCCGGAAGCACCCGGCGGCAAGATGAATTGGGATTACCGGTATTGCTGGCTGCGCGACGCCAGCTTCACCGTCTGCGCGCTGCTGAACGCGGGGTTCGATGCCGAGGCGACGAACTGGCGGGACTGGCTGCTACGCGCGATCGCCGGGTCACCGGAACGGCTGCGGATCATGTATCGGGTCGATGGCTCGCGCCACTTGTCGGAATGGATGGTTGAGACGCTGCCGGGCTACCGCTACGCGAGTCCGGTGCGGGTCGGAAACGCCGCATCGACGCAGCATCAGATCGACGTGTTTGGCGAGGTCCTTGACGCGCTCACTCTGGCCTGGCGTGGCCGCGTGCCGCCGACGCAGCAGCAGGCCGCCGCGGAACGCCAGATCGTCGAGCATCTGGAAAAAGTGTGGAACACCGAAGGTTCCGGTGTCTGGGAATCCCGCTCCGAGTTACGGCAATACACTTACTCCAAGGTGATGGCGTGGGTGGGTCTGGACCGCTTCCTGCGCCACCACGCCGAGGCAGGGGCGGTGGACGAGGCAACCGTGGCACGGCTCACCGCACTGCGTCAGACCATCCACGACGAGGTTTGCCGCGACGGCTGGAATGAGGGGTTGGGGACGTTCACCCAGCATTATGGCGATCAGGCGATCGACGCCAGCTTGTTGCTGCTGCCGCTGGTGGGCTTCCTACCGGCAGACGATCCCCGCATGGCCGCGACGATAGAGACGATCCGGCGTGAGCTGTCCGAGGGCGGGTTGATCCGCCGCACCAAGGCGAAAGCCGAGCCGCCGCACGAGGGCGCATTCCTTGCCTGCTCCTGCTGGATGGCGGATTGCCTGAACCTGCAGGGACGCAAGGACGAGGCTCGCGCCCAATTCGAGCGCGTCCTTGCCGTTGCCAACGATCTCGGCCTGCTATCCGAGGAATACAACATCCCCGGCAAGCACCTGGCGGGCAATTTCCCCCAGGCGCTTTCCCACCTTGCCGTCGTCAACACCGCGCTCGGCCTGTGCGGACCGACGCTGCAACGCGGCGGCGGCTGAGCCTTGAACAACCAGAACAGGCGAGAGTGTCATGGCTGACCATTACGACGTGATCGTCATCGGTAGCGGACCCGGCGGCGGCTCGCTGGCGCAGCGGCTGGCGCCAACAGGCAAACGCATCCTGATGTTGGAACGGGGCGGCTACCTGCCTCGCTCTCGCGACAACTGGGATGCCAAGACCGTTTTCGTGGATGGCAAATACCAGGCGGCGGACACATGGTATGGCAAGAAGGGCGAGTCGTTCCATCCTGGCCTGCATTACTACGTGGGCGGCAACTCCAAGGTCTACGGCGCGGCCCTGTTCCGCCTGCGTGAGAAGGATTTTGGCTCGTTGCAGCACGTGGACGGCGTCTCGCCGGCCTGGCCGCTCGGCTACGACGTGTTCGAGCCGTATTACTGCGAGGCGGAGGCGTTGTTCCACGTCCACGGCCAGCGTGGCGAAGATCCGACCGAGCCCTGGTCCAGCAAACCTTACGCCTACCCGCCGGTCCTGCACGAGCCACGTATCCAGGCCTTGAACGAGAGCTTGGTGAAGGAGGGGCTGCACCCCTTCCACCTGCCGCTCGGCATCAAGCTGGACCAGAATGCGGACGGTAGCGCCACCACGTACAGCCCGTGCATCCGCTGCGACGCGTTCGACGGCTTTCCTTGTGCGGTGAATGCCAAGGCCGACGCGCAGGTCATCTGCGTCGACCCCACGCGGGCGGCACATCCGAACTTCACCCTGCTGACCGGTGCCTATGCCGAGACGCTCGTCACCGACCCGTCCGGGCACACCGTGACGGGCGTGAAGGTTCTTCGCGACGGCAAGATGGAGGAGTATTCCGCCGACATCGTGGTCGTCGCCTGCGGCGCGCTCAGTTCGGCGCTGCTACTGCTACGTTCGGCCAACGACAAGCATCCGCACGGGCTTGCCAACGCGTCCGGCCAGGTCGGGCGCAACTACATGCGCCACAACATGAGCATCCTGATGGCGCTGCTGAAGGAGCCGAACAACACGGTATTCCAGAAGACCTTGGCACTCAGCGACTACTATTTCGGCGACAAGGAGTGGGAGTTCCCCATCGGGCTGATCCAAATGTGCGCCTCCTCGCACGGTGAGCAGATCCGGGGAGAGGCCCTGCCATCGTGGCTGAGCTGGGTGCCGGAGATGCCGTTCGAGAAGATGGCGGACTACTCGATGGATTTCTGGTTGCAGAGCGAAGACCTGCCCCGCCGGGAGAACCGCATCTACTACGACGGCGGCAAGGTCAGGCTGGATATCACCGAAGGTGACGAGCAGGCGGCCAAGCGTCTGAAGCACAAGTTGGAAGGCTTGCTGGAGCCGATCGGCGCGCGGCCGCATTTGCTCGAGCGCAGCCTGTATCTTGGCAAGGGTATCCCGATCAACGGCACCGCCCACCAAGCCGGGACGTGCCGCTTCGGCATGGACCCGAAGGCGTCGGTGTTGAACCTGGATTGCCGCACGCACGAGCTGGACAATCTCTACGTCACCGATGCCAGCTTTTTTCCCTCCATCGGTGCCGTGAACCCGACGCTGACCATCATCGCCAACGCCCTCCGCGTTGCCGACCACATCAAGGCCCGCCTGACGTGATCCTTCCTTTCCAAGGAGCTTTGCCATGCTGACCCGCGTCGCCGTGTTCGAAGGTGCGCTTGAGCCTGGCTCGGAGGAGGCGTTCTTCGCCGACGTCAGCGCGAGGCTGGAGCCGATCTGGCGATCCTTCCCGCATGTCCAGGCCGTGCGCGTCCTGCGCACCACCGCGGCGGACCCCGGGGCGATCCCTGTCGTGATGGTGCTCGAGATGGATTTCGCCAGCATGGCGGACATCCACGCCAGCCTGGCCTCCGACATCAAGACGACCGCCCATAAGACCACGATCGAGGTGCTCAAGCCGTTTACCGGCCGCTTCTTCCATTTCGTCACCCAGAGCCGGACGTTCGTCCCCGGCGGGGCATAGGCTCCGCCGCGGCTCAGCCCACGAGATCGATCGCCAGCAAGAGGTCGGTGGCAGCCACGAACAAGCGCCGCATCCCGTCGCCGCCGAATGCACAGTTGGAGCAGACGGCGGGATCCTCCAACAGACCCAGTGAGGCGAGGCCCGCCAAGGCCAGTCCGCTGAACGAGGGCGGCGCCGGCAGAGGCGGGCCGGTTAAAACGGTTTGCCGCCAGTTGCGCCAGCCTCCCATGTTGCGCAACACGCCGTACGCGTGGAAGGCGAATCCGGCGATGCCCATCACCGTCGTCGCGCGCAGCCACCAGCGGGTGACATGCCGCCTGACCCGCAACTTTCCCATCGCCGCGTTGCCGAGAAGGGCCGCGGCGACAGGGGGCAGCGAGACTGGAAGCAGCATGAAGGGGTTGTGGTAGGTGCCACGGAAATGCAACAGCCCCGCCTCGCCACCGTGCCCAGCAACGAGGCGCTGGTGAGCGCCGCGACCGCGCGGCCTGCTGAGTAGCCAGCCACCTTGGGCCGCGTGCCGGGTTAGTTGGCGCGTACCCGCTCGGACAGGAAACCCTTCAGGCCCGACAACGACAGGGCAGCCGGGGCGCCGATCGGAGCCGAGTAGAACAGGTTTTGCCAGCACAGCCCGCCTGGCTTCTTGGTGATATTATAAAGATGGAAGCCGGTGCCGATAACCCCTGTCAGCCCGGCTGCGGCGTATGCCAGATCCCGCCTGCGATGCGCACCCATCCTCCGGTCCGTGTGGCCGTGGACGCTGACCGCCACCGATAGCGCAGCCGAGACGATGGGCGTCCACATCGCCCTGTTGTGGAAGTCGCCGCGGTAATGCTCCATCGCGCTGTCGGCCAGCATCGAGGCGGCAATCATCCCGGCCGCCCGATTAAGCCGACGGGCAGCGCGCACCATCGCTGCCTCGCCCGGCAGAGGCACTTCCGGTAAGGGTAGCGGCCGCCTGGCGACGGGAGTGTTGTCGCGCAGGTCTGCAGCTGTCGGAGAGTTGGCGAATGGCCAGGCTCGACCTATGTCGCGGGCATACCAGTTGGCGACCGAGCCGGAATCGGTGGTCAGGATGCAGTTCTCTGGCAGCAGCGGCGACAATTCCCAGAACACGCGCTGCGGATTGATCGGCTCCGCCGCAACCATGGGCCGCTCCTCCAGCGTCTTCCACCAGGAGGCGACGCCCTCCTCGACCGTCTTGCGCCAGGCCGTGTCGGTCTTCTGCTTCAGCATCGGCAGCAGCGCCCGCAACATCTCGGCGCTGTCGCCGATCAGGCTATACTCCATCGGGTAGCGCAGGCTGAGGTTTGCGCCGTCGATGTCGATCTGCACGCCACGCGCGGAGCCGGGCTTGGGTAAGAACTCACTGTATGGAAAGGCGGACCCGACCATGAACAGCGTGTCGCAATCCTGCATCATATCCCAGGACGGCCTGGTGCCCAGCAGCCCAAGTGAGCCGGTGACGTAGGGCAGGTCATCCGGCACCACGACCTTGCCGAGCAACGACTTGGCCACGCCGGCACCCAGACGCTCGGCGACCCCGATTATCTCGTCGGTCGCCGACAGGCACCCTGCGCCCACCAACATGGCGATCTTCTTACCCTTGTTCAGGATGTCGGCGGCCCGCTGCAAGGCAGCCTGGTTCGGCAGATTGGACTCGCCGGGTTAACCCACGCCGGTGTGGGTGGCGCCATGCACCATCGGCAAGTCTTCGTAGGTGAGTTCCTGCAGGTCATTCGGGATAATGACGCAGGTCACCGCGCGCTTGGTCTGCGCAATCCGTACCGCCCGGTCGATCAGGGTCCGGACCTGGCCCGGCACTGTCGCCGTCATGACGTATTCCGTCACATCAGCGAACAGGGTCTGTAGATCGACTTCCTGTTGATAGCTCGACCCTAGAGCCGACCGGGCCTGTTGTCCGACGATCGCCACGACCGGAACATGGTCCGCCCTGGCGTCGTACAACCCCGTCAGCAGATGGATGGCGTCGGGGCCGGAGGTCGCGTAACAGAGCCCTGGTTGCCCCGTGAACTTGGCGTGCGCCGACGCCATGAACGCGGCCATTTCTTCGTGTCGGACTTGCACATAGTGCATGAACTCACGGGAGTTCTCGAGCGCGACATCCAGTCCGCCGACGCCATCACCCGGATAGCCGTAGACACTGGACAATCCCACTCGGACAGGCGCTTCCAGACGAACTCCGAAACGTTCTGTGACATGGGATTGTCCTAGGTTAATGTGCGAGCGCGTGTAGGCGTAACGCGGGGCGAACCAAAAGGGATTAGGGTCGATAGCGAAGGGTTCTACTGGTGGGCCCATCAACGGGCAGGGCCGCTTGCTGCGCTTCGACTTGGATGGCCGCATCGAGCGCGAATCCCCATGCCGTTCAAATACCCGACGATGATTACCTTCGGCGGGCCTGACCTGCGAACGGTCTTCGTCACATCTGGACGTTGGGCCATCGCCGACAAGGATGCGGCCGACCATCCCCTCGACGGCGGCATCTTCGCGTTCCAGGCGCCCGTGGCAGGCCTGCCGACTTCGCGCTGGGCTGGCTGACAGCCACTACATCATTCTCTGCCGCAGGTTGAACAGCACCACCAGCGTGCCGCTGACCATGAGGGCCACAACCAGGGACGAGAACAGGATCAGCGCCAAATCCGCCCGGGCAGAGCGCTTGAGGTCGATGTGGAGGAAGCAGCGGAAATGCACGAGCATCTGCACCAGGCCCAATCCCAGTATGGTGTAGAGCGCCTCCGGCCCGCTCAGCAGGCGGAGGTAGACAAGGCCGAAGGCCGCGCAGGTCAGCACAAGGGCCGAGCCGTAGCCGACGACATAGGTCATCGTCTCGCGCCGTTCGATCCGTGGTGACGTCATCGGATCAGTCCCTGGAGGTAGACGACGGAAAAGATCGCGATCCAGATGATATCGAGAAAGTGCCAGAACAGGCTGAGCCGGATGAGGTTCACCTTGACCCGCCAGTCCCGCCCGAACACCGCGAGCTGCACCAGCATCACCACCGTCCAGATCGCGCCGAACGTGACGTGCAGCCCGTGCATGCCGACAAGCACGAAGAAGGCGGATAGGAAGCCGCTGCGGTCGGGCGTGGCGCCGTCTGCCGCCATGGTGGCGAAATCGTGCGCCTCCATGCCCAGGAAGGCGAGGCCGAGCAGCAGCGTGACCCCCAGCCAGAATACCAGGCGTCGGGGCCGCCCATCCCGCTTCAGTGCGATGGACGCCATGCCGAAGGTGAAGGAGGATGTGAGCAGCAGCAGGGTCTCGATGAATGCGGACCCGAGCTTGAACTCCTGCGCCGGGCCAGGGGCGCCGACCGTGGCATCCAGCGAGGTGCCATAGATGGCGAACAGCAGCGCGAACAGCACCGCGTCGCTCATCAGGAAGATCCAGAAGCCGAACACGTCGCTCTCGACGGGCTCGCGGATCTCGCGTGGGTCGTCCGCAAGGTTCAGCCCGGCATGTCGAAGATGCGGTCCGCCTAGGCTATCCATTGTGCGAGCCCCTCATTGCGTTCGGTCTGCTCGAGCTGGCGCGGGACCGGTGCTGCAGCCTGTGCTTGCGCGAGCCATCGGCGATCGACGGCTTCCACGGTCGCCGCGGGAACGGTCCGGGTCACGTCGCGCATGAAGGAGCGAGCGATCACAGTTGCGACGATCACCGCGAGGAACAGGGCCGCCATCCACCAGATGCGCCAGACCAGGCCGAAGCTGCCGGCAGCGGCGGCGAGGCCGATGATCACCCCACAAGCGGACTCCTTGGGCAGCTCGATGTCGCGGTAGTGGTCGGCGGGCTTGTAAGCGCCGCCGTTGCGCTTGCGCCAGTAGAACGCGTCACGGCTGCCGAGATGCGGGATGGTGGCGAAGTTCCACTCCGGCGGCGGTGCCGCAACCGACCATTCCAGGCCGCGTGCATCCCACGGATCGCCGACGCTCACGCGGTTGGCGTCGCGGTCCCGGATGCTGACATACAGTTGCAGGAACAGCGTGGCGAGTGCCGCGGCCAGCACGAAGGCGCCGCACAACGCTGCCATCAGCCAGGGGCGGAACGCCGGGTCGAACACCTCCTGCGTCCGCCGCGCCATGCCGGCGGCGCCTAGCACGTACAGCGGCATGAACGCCAGGTAGAAGCCGACCACCCAGCAGGCGACGGAGATACGGCCTAAGCGCTCGTTCAGCCGGAAGCCGAACGCCTTGGGAAACCAGTACATGTAGCCGGCGATCATGCCGTAGAGCGTGCCGGGGATCAGCATGTTGTGGAAATGCGCCACAAGGAACAACGTGTTGTGCATCATGTAGTTGAGCGGCGGCGTGGCCAGGATGATGCCGGTGAACCCGCCGAGCACGAAGGTCATCATGAAGGCGATGGACAGCAGCATCGACGGCGTGAAGCGCACCTCGCCGCGGAACATGGTCCAAATCCAGTCGTAGATCTTCACTCCCGTCGGCACGCCGATGAGCATGGTGGCGATGCCAAAGGCAGCGTTGACGTTCGCACTCTGCCCCATGGTAAAGAAGTGGTGCAGCCACACCGTGAAGGAGAGCACAGCGATCGCGCAGGTGGCGAGGACGAGGGACGTGTAGCCGTAGAGCTCCTTGGACGAGAAGGCGGAGATGACTTCGGAATACACGCCGAAAGCCGGGAGGACGACGATGTACACCTCGGGATGGCCGAACAACCAGAACAGGTTGACGTAGTTCATCATGTTGCCGCCGAGATCGTCGGTGAAGAAATGCATCCCTGCGTAGCGGTCGGCGGCCAGCAGCAACGTGGCCACGGTGAGCGCCGGCATGGCGAAGATCATCAGGATGGCCGTGCACAGCGACGTCCAGCAGAACAGCGGCATGCGCATCCAGGTCATGCCCGGCGCACGCAGCTTGTAGATCGTGCAGGCGACGTTGATGCCGACCGCCGTGCTGCCCACCGAGGCGAGCGTCACCGCCCAGATCCAGTAATCCGGACCGGCGCCGCCGCTGTAGGACAGCTCGGTATAGGGCGGATAGCCGCTCCAGCCGCCGGTGGAGAACTCGCCCACCACCAGGGACACCATCATCAGCCCGGCGCCGCCCGCGGTCAGCCAGAGGCCGGCGGAGTTGAAGTAGGGGAACGCCATGTCGCGCGCGCCGATCTGCAGCGGCACGACATAGTTGATCAGCCCGGTCAGGAAGGGCATCGCCATGAAGAAGATCATGATGCTGCCATGGGTCGAGAACAGCTGGGCGAAATGGTTCGGCTCGACGAACCCGGGGGCATTGACCGCGACTGCCTGTTGCGCGCGCATCAGCACGGCCTCGATCAAGGCGCGGCTGAGCATGATTCCGGCGATCACGATATACATGATGCCGATCTTCTTATGATCCAGGCTGGTGAACCACTCGGTCCAGAGGTAACGCCAAGCCTTGAGGTAGGTCAGCAGCGCCAGCAGCGCGACCCCGCCGATTACCACCACGGAGCCTGCCCCGGCGCCGATGATCTCGCTGATGCTGGGATCACGCCAGGCGCGCACGAACGGCAGCGCGCCCCAGCTCAGGTTGCCGAGCAGGATTCGCCAGAAATCAGGTTGGGTCATGGCGGGCTGGTTCCCATCGGCAAGGGGCGTGGTGGCAGCGTTTGCAGCGCGAGCGCATGGCCGCTGGGTTGGGCCAGGCTGACAATCCGGTCGAAGAGGCCGGGATCCACCGCGCCGAAGGCCAGCGGGTGCGGCAGGGTGGAGCGGTGGGAGAGCGTCTCGTACTCCGCGGTATCGAGCCGGTTCGGTTGCGCCTTCGTCTCCGCCAGCCAGTGCGCGAAGTCGGCCGGGCTCTCCGCCACGATGTCGAACTTCTCGTTCTGGAAGCCCATGCCGTTGAACTGCGTGTTCTCACCCCAGAAGGCGCCAGGGGCATCCGCCGCGAAGTTCAACTGCGTCCGCATGCCCGCCATCGCGTATATCTGCCCGGCCAGCCGTGGCATCAGCAGCGACTGCATGACCGTGCCGCTGGTTAGGCTGAGATGTACCGGCTGGCCTGCCGGGATCACCAGCTGGTTTACTGTCGCCACACCCTGGTCGGGGTAGATGAACAGCCATTTCCAGTCCAGCGCCACCGCTTGGATCTCGATCGCCTGACCCGGCAGACGCGTGTACGGATCGAGCCGGTGGGTGTCCCGCCATAGGAACACCGCAAGCACGACGACGATGATGGCGGGGGGGATCCAGATCAGTCCCTCAAGCGACCAGCTGAATCCCCATTGCGGCCGGTAGGCGCTGCGTGTGTTGGACAGACGGTAGTGCCAGGCGAACAGCGGCACGAGCAGCAGTACCGGCCCGATCACGAACAGCATGATCAGGCAGACCAGCAGGAACTCGCTTCTCGTCGCGGACGCGACGGGGCCGCCCGGAGACAGGAAACCCCGTTCGAAGACACTGCATCCACTCAGGAGGAGGCAAATGAAGGGAATCGCCCTACGCAGGTGCATGACCAATCAACGATGAGCCTCCGGTCCTCACCGCATCGGTCAGGCATTCCTAACATACGTAAATTGGCGTCAGTTGTTGCAACAACCCCGGTTAAAACGTTTGTAACGGACCAATTGATATGCATCGACGCCCGCAGCATGCTGCTCGGCTAGCCGGCCTTCTCGCGGCATTAGTGTTCGGCATCGGGGTAAGGCTGGCCTGACATGGTCGTCGCCGTGATCATGGCTGGCCTCGGTGGTTCATAGCGGCTGGCATGTCATCCTACAGGCGCGCCGGGAGCTTGCGACGATGTGGCCTCCTGACCCCGCCTGATCTGGATGGCTTCCCAGGATGTGTTCTGCTGGACGGCGATACTTCCGTCTCTCGTCAGCTCAAGCCCGGCTAGGAAGGTCCCCGCCACCGCCACCCGGCATCGCAGCTCTCGCTCCGGCGCGTCCGTCGGCACGTCCGGTAGGAAGGTTTCCAACGCTGCGCCCTCCTCCCCGACCTCTGGCAGCATCGCCCGGATCCGTTCGGCCGCGTCGGCCACGCTCCAGAACGGCGGCCCGGGCACCCGGTAGAGCGCGCCGGCCTCGCCAGGTAGCCGGATCGCTACCAGGCACGCCCGCAGCAGAGCCGTCACATCCCCGGTCCGCCCGCCCGCACGACCCCTGCCCTATCCGCCTGACCGCGCGCGAACACGTCACGCCCCAGTTGGGCCCTGCCCTCCAGCCAGTCCGCAGCACGCCCGATCTGCGCCCGGCCCAGCAAACGCTGCCGCAGCCGTTCGGCCTCATCGTGGGCGTCTTGCGCCGCGGCGGTGTCGGTCGGCACCAACAGTCGGGAGCGCAAGAGGGTGAGATCGGCGGCCATCACCAGCCAGTCGCCCCAGCGGCCCAGCAGCGTGGGTCGCAGGTTCGGGCTCGCCAGCGCCGCCGTCAACGCCTCGGTGAACGCTTCCACCAGGGCCACGATGGACAGCCGGGCCAGGTCGATCCGCCGGGTGCGCGCGAGATCGAGCAGCCAGTCGAGCGGCCCCTCGAAGCCGTCGACGGCCAGCACCGGGGCGGCCGCCGGACCTGGCAGACGCCGCGGCGGCTGGTCCCAGCTCTCCAGCGGAAGAACACCCTGGCCGGACGCGGGCGGTGCCGACCCGTCCATCAGTCAGCGTCGTACTGCGGCTGCAGGTCGAAGCGCAGGGTTGGCCAGTCGGCCCGGATGCGCTCGAAAGCCCGCCACGGCGTCCAGTCCGCCGACCAGAAGCTCAGGGGCAGCCTGACCTCTCCCACCCTCAGCTCGGGGGCCGGCGCCCTGGTGGGGGCCATATTCAACGCCACGTGCCGCAGCGCCTGCGTGGTGCCCCAGTGCTGCCAGAGCCAGGCCAGGGCATCCGGGTGTCGCTTTCCCTTGGCGATTTCAGCGCCTGGCGAGTGTTTTCAGCATCTTGATCCTTAGCGATTTCACTGAACCGTCTCCCTTATGGTTGCAGTGTGCGACATAAAGTCCCTTTGCAGCTTCAGTGGTGAGGTTTGGTGGCTTCGCAGTTCGGCGCCGGAACCCTGGTTGAATACGCAGGTGCACGGTGGCGGGTGCAGCGCGTTCTCGGCGTAGAGACCGTGCTGCTTCGCTCGGATACAGGCGAGGAGGTCGCGGCGATCCGCTGAAAGTCCAGTTGCCAGAGGCATCGACTGCGACCGAGCCGCAGAAGGTGCCGATCAACGACCTGCATTACAGCGAGGCGGACTGGGCCGAAGCCACCCGACGCCGGGATCGTCTTGCCGAGTTGGCAGGCAATCCCGCCCGAACGACGTCCGACGTGACCGCTGCCGCCGCTGCGCTCGGGCTGAGCCCGCGCCGGATCTGGAGCTTGCTGCGTCAGCTGCAGGCAGTTGGCGACGACGTTGCCCAGTTCCTGCCGGCACGTGGCCAGGTGCGGAAAAAGCGGCTGAACGGCAGGACCGAGGCGATCATCGAGCAGGCGATCGACCAGCATTATGCCAATCGCTCCCGTCCCGCCTTGCAAAGCTTGGTCAAAGAGGTGGCCGGGCGCTGCGCGGCAGCCGGTCTCCGCCCCACTTCATTCAAGGCCGTCAAGGCGCGCGTCTGTGCTCGGAATCAGATGTGGTTAGTTTGACAGAGTCGCACTCGCTGCCGGTTCACGGTTATTCACGAGGGCGCCTCGGGTCGCTGTGCACGGAAGCGGGATGCAATGGCGTTCTGCCGATGTTGGTGACGCTGGTTGATGCGTGCGACCAAAGCGTCCTTGCCGTCTGGCTTGCGCGGCAGTGTCTCGCGCAGCATCTCGACGATATCGCGCGGCGTGAGCAGGTGTAGGCCCGGCTGGTGGGCTGCACGCTGTTCGGCGATGAACAGCATGGCGAGCATCACCATGGTGACGTGATGGTGCCAAGCCCGCCATCCCAGCGCCTGATAATCCGCCAGGCCGCATTGGCCTTTGGCGTCCTCGAAGGTCCTCTCGATCCAGAAGCGTTGGCCCTGCATCTGCGCCAAGCGTAGCACTGGCGTGTCAGGGGCGGCGTTGGACAAACTGTATTTGATCGTCTTCGGCGACTTCACTTCTCGCCTTACGATCAAGTGCCAGCACCGGGGTGTGTCTTCCTCGCCGTCCCACAGCCACACCCGCCGGTTCGCGATGTCCACGCGTAGCGGGCCGCGAGTACTGTCGCGCAACTCGCAACGCCGCCAGTCGCCAGGGCCGAACCCGCTGGCCAGGGTTTCCACCGTAACCGACGCCACCGATGCCTGCCGCGCCTTCGCCGGGCGTCCGCGGCCCGATTTGGAGGGCGGCACCGCCAGACTTGGCTCTTCGGTCCAGATCCGCTGGCTTTTGTGGACATCGGCGACGAACACCTCGTTGATCGTGTCCAACGCGCGCAGGAAGGCTGGTTCCTTGCCATAGCCGGCGTCGACGCCGACCCAGCCGAACCGCATCCCGCGCGCACGCGCCTGGCTGACTATATCCAGGGCATGCCCGCTCTTCGAAGTCAGCACGCGGGCTTGCACCGGTATCGCGGCCCGATCGCAGCGGGCCGGGTCGGCAAGCCAAGTCTTCGGCACATAGAGCCGCATGTCCGTGGGCGTATGACGCTGGCCGTCGCTCAGCACGCCGAACACCGCGACCTGGCAGTTATCGATCTTGCCCTGTCGCCCGGACCACTGCCGTGCCACTCCGACCGAGTGGTCGCCTTGCTTGGCGAAGCTGCTTTCGTCGATGATCAGACAAGACTCTGGCTTGCCGCCCAACAACCGGTCGGCGTCTTGTCCGATCTGGGCCACCACAGCCTCATGCTGCCACGGCGAGTTGCTGATGAAGTGTTGGAACTGCTGCGCGCAGCCCTGCTCAACCACCGCGGCCATCGAGGCAAACGTGCAGTCTTGCGCTTGCGCCAGCCCGTTCAGGTAGCGCTCGGCCACCGCCGCGCTGTTGCGCGAACGCGTCCGGAAGAAACCGCCATAGCGTTCGCTGAAGTCCGCGAACGCACTCGCGGCGGCTTCGACGAACGATCTGGTCAGACATCGGCTGAAAATACGGTTACGTGACGAAGTGCCTGGGTCATTCGCCTGTCCACTCACTCGATTCGATACAAACCCATCGATTCGAGGAGTGTCGCTCGCGTCAAGCCGGAACGGCAGAAAAATCAGCAGTGAGAGTGATTTTGTCAAATTAGGCAGCGTCGGCAAATTAGTGCGTCGGCACGCCGACAAAGCTGCCGCTCAAAACAAAGGCTTAGGGCTTGTTCGAGTAAGAGGGGCAAAAGTGTGGGTAAGCCTCATTTTTTCCTTGCGCCGATTCGCCGCCGTGGAGTCTTTGCATCATGTGCCGCCACCCTCCACCCTTTCGACGCTGAGCCGTCCAGATCTTGAAGCTCTGTTGGTCGAACTGTACGGCGAGGTAGCTGCGCTGAAGCAGGCCGTGGCTGAACTGCGCGACTTGATCGAACAGGCCCGGTTGGTCCGCATCGAACAGGCTCCGCAAACTGGGCCGAATGCCATGGTGCGCCTATTGGCCAGCATCGTGGGCGTGGGCGTGGAGACCGCGGACATGCTCGTCCAGGAGGTCCTGTCCCGCAACCTGCGCGACCGCAGGGCCGTGGCACGATACGCGGGCCTGACCGGCTCGCCGGACGAAA
This sequence comes from Acetobacteraceae bacterium, assembly GCA_965199095.1. Lineage (GTDB taxonomy): Bacteria > Pseudomonadota > Alphaproteobacteria > Acetobacterales > Acetobacteraceae > LMUY01. The sequence goes on along the minus strand of CBDAQM010000008.1, from coordinate 68,101 downwards.
GTGGCTCCAAGCGGCGGGAGAAGGGCTTGGCCAAGGCTGGCAATGCCAGGGTTCGTCGTGGGCTGGTTCAGCCCGCCTGGCGGTTCCTGCTGTTCCAGAAGGACAGCGCTCTTGCCCAATGGTATCGCACCCGCACTGCGGTGCAGGGCGTGCGCAAAACGGTCCTGATCGTCGCCCTCGCCCGCAAACTGCTCATCGCCTTGTGGCGGATGGTCACAACCGGCGAGATTCCGCACGGCGTCGTGCTGCGGGCCGCGGCATGACGCAGCGGAGGAGCAAAGCAACCGACTTACCCGTTTCAGCGCCAGCAATACGTCTGGCTGGACGCTGATGACGATCCGAGGTGGCGGTGACCCGAGCCGGAACACGGTCATCGAGCCGTTCGTTAGAATGGGCCCACTGCCTCGGAGCCTCGCTGCTGAAGCGCATGGCTGCTTCATGGTCAGGACCTCGAACGGGTCCAACCGAATACAAGGTTGCGGCGCGAGATTCGCGCGCACTGGCGGGCTCCCCTCGGACCGTTTGCCTACCTCGCGGCTGGTTGACAGGAAAAGTTTGTCACCATCCGGCCAAGCCTACTGCAATGCGTCACGTGACGCATTCATGGCTCCAAAATGCTCGGAGGCCTGAGAGAATGAAGCCTGGACCAAAACCACTGCTGGGCACGACAATAACCCATGCGGAGAGGCAAGCCCGCTACCGCGCCAGTCATGCCAAGGGCACACCAAAAGTGAGCTATCGCAGGCCGGCCGATCGTCGGAGCCGACCGCAGCGCTGGCATGATGCTGTTGCTGAATTGATCGACCTGCAAAGCGAGTATCAAACATGGCTTGATGCCCTTCCGGCGAACCTGGTGAACAGCGCCACAGCTGATGCGCTGCAGATGATCTGCGACCTGGACATTTTGGAACTAGCAAACGTAGAGCCGCCCCGCGGTTTTGGACGCGACTAATTCAGCTTGACAGATAAAACCCCATACAAGTTCGGGCCGAGGCAGGGGACACGATCTTTGCGCCCCGCATGAGGGCGCTGCTGCTACGCGCGTTCGTGTTGGCTCGGCGGCGGCACCGTCTGGCTGCCAGCACCCGCCGCCAGTATCGCCAGCGGCTCGAGCGAGACCTCGACGCGGTGATGGCGCTGGCGCCCACGCAACGCGACGGCCGACGATTGCGCAAGCGATACGGGAAGGTTCGGGCCCACCTGTTCACCTTCCTCGACCATCCCGAAGTCGGTGCCGACAACAATGGAAGCGAGCGCGAACTGCGGCCAACCGCCACCTACCGCAAGGTCACCGGCGGCTTCCGCTCCGACTGGGGCAAAGACTTGTTCGCTGCCTTCCGTTCAGTCATCGGAACCGCAGCACGCCGAGGCATCAACGCATATCAGGCCGTCCTCATGACCCTCTCAGGCCTGTCCATCCTCGGGCCGAGTTGAGCAGATACACTTTTCTGCAGACGGCAAGGCTGACAGGTTGATTGCGAGATGGAGGACGGCATTCGTTAGGCGAATGGCGCGTGCAGGGCGTTCATTCCGTTCTCAGCACGGCCCTCACCGCCTGACTCTTTAGCGCAGCAATGAACTTGTGGCGAATTTCTTCAAACAGGCCATAAGGCATGGGACCGTACGCCGAGCTCTGTGCATCGCCCGGTCGCAATGGGCGCAGGTCTGGCCCTGGCCAGGTAAAGCGGTTCGCCTCGGCCAGCACCACCCATGACCGTTGATCGTCCAGCTTCAATCGACGTTTCACGGCAGCAGGAATTTCCACGGCAAGAAGCGGATTGGACGGCGGCGTGTGCGAAATCGGCAGCACCGTCACCACCTCGTCGCCCGCTTCGTTGGCAGTGGCAAGGACGACGGCGCAGGGCCTGTCTTTTACGCCTTCTTCCTGCCCCCGCGCGTGCTCTGACGCCCAAAGATAGCTGTAGCAAATAACGAGGCCTGGAACGGGAACAGGGAAGGCCACACGGCTACTGCTGCAACTCGTGGTCGAACTCTTTCGACGACTCTGGTGCGCGCGTCGCGTCCAGGGCGGCAATGTCCCCGTCGGTGAAGTCGGCAAGGGTAAGAACCTGGCGGTCACGGCGCTTAAGCCGCTGATACTCATCCACGGAAATCAGCACGGTGCGCTCACGGCCATTGCGCGTGACCGCAACGGGCTGGGTCAGAGCCATATCCTGGTAGCGGCCGATATTACGTTGAAACTCACCGGCAGGAACTTTGAGCATAGGGGCAACCTTCCGTATAAGCTGTATTATGCATGAAATGCATAGAAACCGCAATTTACGCCGCTGGCTTTGCTACCGCCCAAGTCCCAGCCCTCGCTCTTGCCTTTGCCGTTCGCGATCCGGCACGCGGCGTGATGATAGCCACGGTGTCATCCGGCATTTGGCTACCGCCGGGTAACCCCTCACTGTCGTGCCTGATCATCACCGTTAGGCTGCACGGTAGCGCCTCGACCTCAAGGAGCGTGCGGGCGAGAGGAAGGAGAGGGGAAAGCCGGCATCGTTGGCATTTGCTGGAAGGCTGCACCCAGCTGAACAGCTATACTTGCCATATTTTTGCACAGGTCCGCGACGCTTTCATTCTGAGCGCTGGCCTGATCTGAAATCGATCTTGTGATACCCATCATCGACAATGTTCCCTGCTTACCAAGGGCTTCAGCAGCATTAGCTTCAGCTGTGCTACCGTCACCAGGGCCGGAAGCGATGACTGACCGCTCTGCTTTTACGGCCGATTCGTCGATATACCCTTTGGACTGACAATATTCAAAAATCCCAAGCTGATTCGTCAAGGCAGCCTTACTATCGTCTTCGACATCATCTGCTCGGACAATTGCTATTGACATGTTGAATGTAAACACCGTGCAAGCTGCAAGTATTATCGATGTGCGCATATTATCACCTTTATTGTGTTCTCGATCTTAGCTTGCCCCTCCTACCGGGAGATTACGACCAGGAATTTCTGTCCGGCGGGTGGGGCTGGGGCTGTTCTGTAGGATTCGATAAGTATAGCGGACCATCTGGGCATCAGGAACATTTCTGGTGAAAGCTTCGGGTATCCCCAAAACCGGGGCAATCCCAGACGTTCCTTGGTTCGACCGGCCCAGTCTCAAACAACGTGCGTCAGACACACCCGATAGTCTCAGCTAATCTGCGCCGAAAATCGCCCTCGATTGCGCGTCGGGGCATTTATGATAGCGCGCCGCTACAACAACCATAGCGTCCACGACGGCGTCGGCGACAGGCCATTGGATCGTTACCGTGCCTATTATCGTCGTCCTGACCTGCCCGACGATCGACGGGTGCCGCCGGTTCTTCCTGCCGACCGCTTCTTGCTGGACTTCCTGCCCTACGAGCACCGGCGCCTCGTGCGCACCGGGCTGCGTCTGTTCCGGGTCGATTACAGCGCGCGCGATTTGCTGCCGATGTGGCGCCGGCAGAACCAGGACCAGATCGAGCGCGTCATCGTCTATGACCCGCGCAGCCTGGCGACAATCTGGGTCGTCGACGACGCGACCGGCGAGTATATTGCCGTGCCCTACCGCGTGCCTCGCGCCGACATGACCCTCGCGGAGAGCGAGGCGGCCCGGCAGCAACTCAAAGCCCTCAAGGCGGCGGACCGCACCGAGGTCAGGCTGTTCGAAAGCATGCTTCAGGTTCGCGCCATCGAGGAGCGCGGCCGGACTACCACGACCCGCATGAAAGCCGAACGATCTAGGCAGGCCCGGCGTGCGGTGTCAAAACCTCCACCGGCCAGCGATGTCGTCGGCCCGTCGAAGACGGATGATCCGATACCACCGACGACATCAAGAGGATCCCCCGTCCAGGTCGAGCCGTTCGCCGACGTGGAGGATCCGTAGATGTCCGGCGAGGATGACGGCGCTCACCTGGACGAGGCAGTTCGCCCGGACCTGACATTGTCAGACAGCGAACGGATCGCCCGCATCGACCGAGACCGCTGGATCGGCTACGGCCGTGCCCGAGAGGCGTTCGACGAACTCGACCGCATCCTCCGGTCCGAGCGGCGCCAGCGGCCGGACAATCTTCTCATCATCGGCGCGTCGAACAACGGCAAGACGGCGATCGCCAGGCGGTTCCTGGCGCGTCGCCTGCCGCCGGAGGATGCCACGGCGCAGCTGTCGACCATCCCGGTCACGATGATCCAGGCGCCCAACGGCCCGCGCATCCCACAGCTGCTGACGTCGATCCGCGCAGCCTTGGGCCAGCCGGCAGGCCGGCGCGAAACCACGGCACAACTACGCCAGGAACCTACCGGATCATGCGCGGTGTCGGCCTGCGCCTGTTGCTGATCGACGACCTGCACAACATCCGTGGCTCCGGCATGGCCTCGATGCTGGTCGAACTCCGTGAGATCGGGTCGGCCGCGGGAGTATCGCTGGGCTGCTTCGCGACACGCGAGATCGCCTATGTGCTTCGACAGGATGAACAGCTTGCCAATCGGTTCGAGCTGAAGACCTTGCCCAGGTGGCAGGTCGAGGATCCGGATTATGCCCGGTTGTTGTTGACGCTTGAGCGTCGTTTGCCGTTGCGGTGTGCCTCCGATCTGACCGACCCGCCGCTTGCCGAGCATATTCTCGTGCGGTCGGACGGGCTGATCGGCGCCGTCACGCGCCTACTCCGGCAGGCTGCTGTGGAAGCAGTTCGAATGGGCTACGAGCGGATCGACCGCGCCATGCTGGATCGGGTGAGCGTGACCACGCCAGCCGCCATCGAGGTGCTGGCGACCTCGGAGCGGTTCTAGCATGGACGACTTCGATCTCGAGGCGGCTCGTCTGATCCGGCTGCGGCAGGATATCGACGCGCTGCTTCCCGACCGTGACGCGCAGACGCGCCAGGATATCTTCAGGCTCTTGTCCATGGGCACGCGCAAAGGCCTGGATCTGTTTCCACGATTTCGCGCCGCGATCGCTCACCGGGAGATACCATCGATCGGGCATGACGAGACCCCGCCCCTGGACGGTCCCGGGCTGGAGGTGAACATCCTGCCGGAACGGCAGCGGGCGACCTTGTGGCCGTATCGGCCTCACCGCCTTCCTGACGAGCTTCTGTCGAGTTGGCTCTGGCGGGTTGCGCGTGGCCTCGGGGCACCGCCACGGCGCTTCGTGGTCGACGCGATCGGGAGCCGTCTGGCCGACGTAGACCGCGACATCGACGACACCGCGATCGACCGGCTCGCTTTCCTGTCCGGTCAGACGCGTGAGCATCTGCTGCGCGGGACGATGCGCCCCGATGCGGACACCGACCCACGCGACCGACGGCAGCAGGTCCAGCAGGCGCTGATCAAGCACGGCGATCTCGTGCTCAACCGGTTGCGTGGTGGCCGGGGCCGCGCCATACCAATCACCCAATACTGTCCTGTCTGCCTGGGTGGTGAGCCGACCCGCTATCTGCGCCGCGGCTGGCGGTTTTCTCTGGAGGTGGTCTGCTCCGACGACGGATGCTTCCTCCTTGACGCTTGCTGGAGGTGCGGCGCCGTGCTGGACCCGCTCGCCCTTGCGGTGCCGTGCACTGAGTTCCTCTGCTGCAAGTGCAAAGCGTCGCTCGCCCGAGCTCCTTCGATCCGGTTTAGCGAGACCCTCACGGATCAGGCCAAACTCTACGACGACATCCACCGCCGTTTATCTGACGCCGCGGCTGGCTTTGCCGAGTTCAGGCTATACGAGACCATCCGGAGGCTTTCCGCTGGCGACCTGCGCGGCACCAACCCGACCAATGCCGCTGACCGCCACACCGCCGTCATGCTCGAGGCTTGGGAGCTTCGCCGTGGTCCGATCAACCCGGCACACCTGCAATCGCAGGCGGCTGCGGCGGCACGGCGAACAGCGCGAAAGATCAAGATCGCCGCCGGCAAGCTGTCCAAAGCGGCCGAGCCAGCGGTCAGGACGAAACCATCCCGGCAGCCCACGGGCAGCGCTCCTTCCGGTTAAGCCGGAAAGGCAGCCAGCGGCCGGCTGACCTGGATCGGACTGAAAAGCGTTTCCTGGTCGAGCACGATGTCGCCCTGCTTGGCCAGTTCGAGGCTGGCGACGAAGGTGCTGGTCCAGGCCGAGCGCCGTTTCAGCGCGGTTTCGGTCTCGATTACACCCTCCCCTGCCCGCTCTGGCAGCAGCTGGTCGAGTGGCTGCCCGTCGGGCGCCTCCGTCAGCAGTCGCACGATCCGCAACCGGGCTTCCGGGATGGAATACAGATCCAGCCAGCGCGGCCGGTATGGCGCGGCGGTGTCGGCCTGCGGCAGGTCATCGTCGAACAGCGCCATTGCCGCCCAGAGGAATTCGACGACGTCGAGTTCGGCCTTGTCCGCAAAAGACGCACCGAGGATCTCCGGCTGCCCGCGGGCAAACACGTCGTGGCCGAGCTGCGGCTGCGCCTGCAGCCAGCGCGCCGCCGCCTGCACCTCTGCCAGTTTGACCAGCTCCTGGCGCAATTGCGCGCCGTCCGCTTCGGCGGCTTCGCGCGTCACCGGGTCGGCCGGCAGCAGCAGCCGCGAGCGCAGCAGCACCAGCCAAGCCGCCATCACCACCCAGTCGCCCTGCAGGCCGAGCGGCATCCGGCCGCCGGCCTGCTGCAGCGCCGCGGTCAACTGCTCGACGAGCTGCAGCAAGGACAGGCTCGCCAGGTCGATCTGCTGTGCACGAGCGAGCGTCAGCAACCGCTCGAGCCGGCCGGTATAGCCGCCGAGTTGCAGCAGCGGCGAACGCCCGTCCCCGTCCGAATACGTCACTGGGTCGGCGATGCCGTCCAAGCGCTCGATCAGTCCGGCCGGGGTTGCAGCGCAAGCCGAAGCGACGGCCAGCGCTGCGCCAATGTCTCGACCGCGGCGTGCGGCGTCTCTGCCGCGGTGAAGAAGCCGTAGCCGAGCACGGCGTGACCCTTGGGCAGCCGGCGACCCGGACGCGGGTCGGGGAGTTGGGTGACCTGACGCAGCCCATCGCTGATGCCCCAGTGCTGCCGCATCCAGGCCAGCGATGCCGGCTCGGCAGGCCCGTGCTGCAGGATGTCGTCCGGCACGGGGAGCAGCGTGTGCAGGTCGAAGGCGCAGGCGAGACTGCGGCCGACCCGGGCGGCTGCCCGAGCCTGGCGCGCCTCGACGCGGTCGCGAAATTGCCGCGCCAAGATGCGACAGCCGGTGATGTCCAGGCGGCGGCCGCCGACCGGCTGCGAGGCGGCCAGGTTGAACACCATTTCTTCGACGGCCGTACTGTCGATGCGCCAGGGGATCACGCCGGCGCCGCGTGCCGCAACGGCAAGATCGGCGACCGTCACTTCCGGACCGGTGACGATCAGGTGGTGGTGGAGCCAAGTCGGACTCGTCAGGGTCAGAGTGGACGGCGCGGTCGGCCGCCGGCCCCGCGTCTTGGCCGGCGGGGCCAACGCCGCTAGCGGATCCACGTCCACAGGCGCTGGGTCGCTTTCCCAAGGCGTCCGATACGACATCACAGGTCGATCATCCCGGCCGGGCTTTCGTCCACCAGCCCGGCGCGCTGCACGTAGCCGCGCATGGTGCGCAGGTCGCGGTGCCGCGTGTGGCGCATGATGTCCTCGTCGCGAACGCCCTTGCCATAGGCCTCGGTGATGAAGCCGACCCGCAGCGCGTGGGCGCTCAGTCGGTCGAACCCGTCCACCGCGAGCCCGGCGAGCCGGACCCGGTAGCCAAGGATCTGCCGGACGGCGTCCGGGTGCAGCGCCGCCTCGCCGATCCGGTCGGCGGTGCTGATGCGGCGGAACAGCGGTCCGGCGCGGCGTTTGGCCACCTCTTGCCAAGCGTCGAAGGCAAGCTGTGGGCAGGTCTCGGCGTGGCGCCCGCGCGGCAGGCCGATCTCGGCCCCCTGCCCCGCCTGGTCGGTCTTGCCGCGGCCGATGCGCAGCCGCAATCCGCCGGCGGCGACGCTCACGTCCTCCACCTTCAGCGCGACCAATTCGGAGCGGCGCAACGCCGCGGCAAAGCCGATCAGCAGCAAGGCGCGGTCGCGGCGGCCGCGGGCCAAGGCGTCGCAGGTGGCGACGAGTTGGCGCAGCAGGGGCAGCGTGAGGGCGGCGGCTTTCTGCACCGGGCGGCCGCGGGTGCGCAGCAGGCCTTGCAGCGGCGCCTGGATGTCGCGGTGAGACGCGTTCCAGGGCAGGTCGTTGAAGCGGTGCATCTTGCCGATGGCCGATAGCCGGCGGCGCACCGTGGTGGGCGCGTGGCTGTCGGCCAGGCTGGCGAGATAGGCGCCGACGGTCGCGGGCGCGGCCGGCACCGGGGTGAACCCGGCTGCGGCGCACCAAGCCGCGTAATGCGCCCAGTCGGCTTTGTAGGCCCGCAGCGTGGCGGGTGCGGCGGCCTTGCGGGCGAGCGCCTCCGCCGCCTCCAGGGCGGCCTGCCCCACCGAAGATGGCTGCGCCGCCGCCGTCGCCGGCATGTCCAGGGCGATCTCGCCGGAGACGGGCAGTTCAGCAGGAAGGGCCAAATCGCTCATGAGGCTGAGATTCCCGCATCATCCGCGACAAGGCAAGCAACTTAATTCCACTACACGCGATAAGCGATATTATCGCGTGTAGTTCCACGTTCGATGGGTGGCAGTGCTTTGAGAATTGTCGCGTGCCCTTGATGGCGAGAAACCCGGCGCTGAGGCGCTGGTAGGCCCGGCAACGCGCCGCAGATCTCGCCAAGTCCGTCCCAGGATCGCGATAGAAGATCACCTGGATCACAACACGGGTTCTGCGATCCTAGTGGTCTGAGTCTCTCATATTGCGGGGTATAGCCTCTTGAGTTTCACCCTTGCATCGGCGTTGGTGAATTGCCAATCAGCCTTGGCGTGATTTTTATTCCGTTCTGCCTGCCAGGCGGCCACCTCGATGGTGAGCGTCTGCTTATCCGGTATGCGGCGGTCCAGGCACTGGCCTGAGAGCACTGCAAGTTCGGATTCGGCCATATCGAGCCAGCTTCCGTGCTTGGGCGTATAATGCCACTCGAAGCGTTCAACGAGGCGGCGCGCCTCTGGTGCGGGGAAGGCTTGATAGAGTGACGCAGGCTTATGGGTGTTTAGATTGTCTTGAACGAGCACGATCTTCTCAGCCTTAGGGAAGTGCGTATCGGACAAATCCTTGAGTATGTGGGCGTAATCAAGGGCGGTGTGGCGGTCGGTCACCTCGACATGCCGCCATCCCTCCAACGGCGCGAACAGCATGAACAGATTGGCCGTGCCGTTGCGCGCGTATTCATAATCATGCCGCTCAGCCCGGCCCGGCTTCTGGGGGATCGGCTGGCGCGTCTGGCTGATCAACTGCTTGGAGGTTTCGTCCAGGCAGACCACGGGCCGGTCGGGATCATGCGGCCGGTGATAGACCTCCAACACGTCTTCCATAGCGGCGACGAACGCGGCGCTGGCGTCCGGTGCGATGACCCATTGCTCTTTCAGGTGCGGCTTGAGGATGTTTTTTTTAACGTTCGCCCGATCGTGTTGTCACTGACGCGCTCAACGATGTTCAGTTCGACCACCTTGTCCTCCAGCATCCGCAGGGTCCAACGCACGCGGCCGGTGGGCGGCTGCGAACAGGCCAGCGCGATCAACTTGGCCTCGGCGGCGCCATCGAAGACGCGTCGCCTGGCTGAGGCCTGCGAATGTTTGCGCGTCAACACGCCATCAAGGCCCTCCTCGACCAGTTGCTGCCGTGTCCGCGCGATCGTGGCCAGGCTGGTATCGAGCGCGCTGGAGATTTGGCTGTCGCTCCATCCTTCACCGCGTTCTGAAGCGTCGGCCTTCAAAAGGATGCGCGCCTTCATGAGCCGCTGGGCAGTGTGCTTGCCGCTTCGTATCATGGCGTCCAGCCGCTCGCGCTCACCGGCGTCGAGCTTCACGACGTATTTCTTTACGGCAATTTCTTTGGCGGCCATGAATCGACTCCGGCAGTATGTTGCCAGCCATCGATTCGAAGAAACTACTCCCTGTCAATGACGCGCACGACTAGCCTCGATTCGCGGGAGTTTTGTAGAGACAACCTCTAGAATTCGATTGCCCGTCGCCTGAACGGCCTCGATGAAGCGTAACTGCTCAACCCGGCTGTAAGACGCTTTGCCCGCGCAGTGTTGCGGTAATGGCCTGATAGGCGTCGATGCCGCGGCGTTTTGCGGTTCCGATGACCGACCTGGTCCCGGCGTAGAAGTCAGCGCCCCACTTGGATCGGAAGCCGCCGGTGACTTTGCGGTATGTCGCGGTGGGTCTCAGTTCACGCTCACTGCTGTTGTTGTCAGCCGTGATCTCGGGATGGTCGAGGAAAGTGAACAGGTGGCTTCGCACCTTGCCGTATCGCTGTCGGAGGCGTTTGCCATCCTTCGTTACGGGCGCCATCGCCATCACCCCGTCCAGATCGCGCTCCAGCCGCTGGCGATAGCTGCGCCGCGTACTCTGCGCCAGGCCACGGTGGCGGCGCGCGATCACGGCCGCGCGCAGCAGCAACGCCTTCATGCGGGGCGCGAACACGGTGTCGCCGGCGTCGATTGCATATTGGCAGTCGCGCAGTTGGTGCGCGAGGCAAACCTGCCATGCCTCGGCATGCCCCTGCTGCGCGCCATACAGGTCGGAGACCCACAGCGCCGGGCGGAGCTGGCCAAGGTTCCGCCGGCGTAGCCGGTGGAATGCCAGCGGAGGGGATGGCCGTCCTGCACCTCGGCCACGACACAAGCGCCGCGGCTGGCGCGCACGATGTGGATCACCACGTCGTCGTTCTGGAAAACCCAATTCCAGTGCCCCTTGCCGTCGATCCTTACTCCGGTCTCGTCGGAGCAAATCACCCGGGCGCGTCGCAACCGCGCCAGAATGGCGGCGACCTCGGCATCGACCCGGGCTTGCAACGGCGAAAGGCCGAGTCCAGCGCGCCTTCGCTGATGGCAAGTTCGAACAGGTCCATGAACAGCCCCGACAGGCGCTTGGAGCTGATCGCGTGCGTGACGCGCAGATAGATTGCCAGGGCCATGATGTTGAGGCTGAACGGCGTGCCGGGCTCCAGCCCCTTGGGCACGGCGGCAACCGTGACGGCGCCGCACCCGCGGCAGGCGGCGCTATAGCGTTCGACGCGCGTCACCACCGGGCGGACTTGCGGCAACTCGATCTTATCGTAGCGGGCATTGAGCGTGTGGTCTTCGTCGCCAAAGGCCGCGTGGCAGCATTGGCATCGGGCCGGCTTGGTGACGACCAGTTCGTCGGGATCGGCCGCCAGCCCGCGTCCACCGCCCTTGCGCCCAAGGCTTCCTTGGCGCGGGCCTTTGTCCCCGGGCTTGTCGGGACGGTTTGGCTTCTGACCCTTTGATGGCGGCAGGCTGGAGTTATCCGGCGTCTTCGCCGGCGCGAGCAATCGCTCCAGTTGCTTCTCCAGGGCCTCAATGCGAGCCAGCGCCACCTGCAACTGCACCGCCTGCGTCAGGATCAACGCATCCTTCTCGCCAGGTGTGAGCTTGGAAAGGTCGGGTGGTGGGGTCACCACCCCCTTGAATCGAGTCGACCGTTACCGCGTCAACAGGGCTTCTCGTAACTCCGCGGGAGTTCAGCGACAGCCGGGTTGAGCAGTTACCATCGGGTAGGTTTCAGCTTGCGGTCCAAACAGGGCGTCACAGCCTACGCCCCGGTGCTGCTGTGCGATGCCGCGCGGGCAGCGCCGCGGGAATGGCAGACAATGATCGCCGCCCTGGTCGCTCTCGGCGGGCAGGTCGGTGTGGCGCCGCGAGTCTTTGGGGCGCTGCTTTGGCAGCACGTCACCGGGTTGCCCTACCTGACGGAACGGTCCGATGTCGACCTGCTCTGGGCCGTGTCGGATCATGCCACTGCCGCCACCTTGCTGGCGGGTCTGCAACGGCTCGATGCGCAAGGCCCGGTGCGTCTGGATGGCGAATTGGAACTACCCGGCGGCGGCGTGAACTGGCGCGAGATGGCGCTGGCGGCCGAACGCGGCTGCGACGAGGTCCTGGTCAAGACGATGCACGGCGTCACGGCGTGTCACGTTACCGGGTTGTTCGCCATGGAGCCCGCCCAATGAAGTCAGCGTCGTGAAGGCAGCCCGGCAGCTTGCCACCTATTCATTGCCGGCCTGGGTTCCCGCCCATGTCGCGGCGTGCGCCCGCACGAGTTTGCTCGCGGAACTGCACACCTGGCCGAAGCCGGGGCTGGTCAGCCATGTCGATCAGGGCAGCCATTCGGACATGGAGGCGGCCACCTTCGAGACGAGTGCCGCTGCCATCGAACCGTTCTTCGCCCGGCTGACCGAGGCGGGGGCCGCCGACGCCGCCATGCCGGACCTGCGCAGCATCGGCGTCGCGGCGGAGCAGGCGATGATGGCCGCCACGGGTGGGATCAACACGCCCCGCCTTGCGGCTCACCCGTCAAGCCGTCCCCCCATGACCCAGAAGCTTGGGCGCCAGGATTGTCTAGGGTTGCGGGGACAGGATTTGAACCTGTGACCTTCAGGTTATGAGCCTGACGAGCTACCGGGCTGCTCCACCCCGCGTTGGTAGTGTGTGTGTTTGTTTGTTGGTGGTGGTGGTGGTGGTTGGAAGACCTGGCGGCGACCGACTTTCCCGCAGCTTGAGCTGCAGTATCATAGGCGCTGGGGGTTTTCACGTCCGAGTTCGGGATGGGATCGGGTGTAGGCCCCCCGCCATGGCCACCAGGTCGTCCAACCACCGGGCTTCGGTTGTCAGTCATCGGTCTTCAGTTGTCAGACAGGTGACTGTGGGCCTGGTGTGGACTTGGGTTCTGGTGTGGTGTTTGTGTGTGCTGAGCGTTGGTGTGTTGGTTTCTGACGAGTGATGCCTGAGACCTGGCGGCTGTGTTATCGGCGATGATTGCTGTGCATGGTGGTGTATGGAGCCTATTGGGCGATTAGGACCAGTTAGCTGCATGCGTTGCCGCACTTTCACATCTGGCCTATCGACGTGGTGGTCTACCACGGCCCTATGGGGAGACCTGGTTTTGAGGTGGGTTTCCCGCTTAGATGCTTTCAGCGGTTATCCCGTCCGCACATAGCTACCCGGCCGTGCCGCTGGCGCGACAACCGGTTCACCAGAGGTGCGTCCATCCCGGTCCTCTCGTACTAGGGACAGATCCTCTCAAGTCTCCAACACCCACGGCAGATAGGGACCGAACTGTCTCACGACGTTCTAAACCCAGCTCACGTACCACTTTAATCGGCGAACAGCCGAACCCTTGGGACCTGCTCCAGCCCCAGGATGTGATGAGCCGACATCGAGGTGCCAAACCTCCCCGTCGATGTGGACTCTTGGGGGAGATCAGCCTGTTATCCCTAGAGTACCTTTTATCCGTTGAGCGATGGCCCTTCCACGCGGGACCACCGGATCACTATGGCCGACTTTCGTCTCTGCTCGAACTGTCGCTCTCGCAGTCAGGCGGGCTTATGCCATTGCACTCAGCAGCCGATGTCCGACCGGCCTGAGCCCACCATCGCGCGCCTCCGTTACACTTTGGGAGGCGACCGCCCCAGTCAAACTGCCTGCCATGCAGGGTCCCGGTCCGGGCTGACCGGACGCGGTTAGACATCAGAAGAGATCAGGGCGGTATTTCAAGGGTGGCTCCACACAAGCTAGCGCCCATGCTTCGATGCCTCCCGCCTATCCTACACAGCTCTCCCCTGAGGCCACTGCAAAGCTGCAGTAAAGGTTCATAGGGTCTTTCCGTCTGACCGCGGGTACCCCGCATCTTCACGGGGAATTCAATTTCGCTGAGCCCATGCCGGAGACAGTGGGGAAGTCGTTACGCCATTCGTGCAGGTCGGAACTTACCCGACAAGGAATTTCGCTACCTTAGGACCGTTATAGTTACGGCCGCCGTTTACCGGGGCTTCAATTCAGTGCTTGCACACCTCCTCTTAACCTTCCGGCACCGGGCAGGCGTCAGACCGTATACGTCGTCTCTCGACTTCGCACAGCCCTGTGTTTTTACTAAACAGTCGCTACCCCCTGCTTTGTGCCACCCGCCCATGGTTGCCCACAGACGGGTCTCGCTTATCCCGAAGTTACGCGAGCAATTTGCCTAGTTCCTTCGGCATGGTTCTCCCAAGCGCCTTGGTATGCTCTACCAGTCCACCTGTGTCGGTTTCGGGTACGGTCTATACGCTGGAGCTATTTCCCGGTATGCGCAAAAAGCCAGGACAATCCAGTAAGCCCTGACAACATCTTGCATACGTCACTTCCAGCAGGCCCAGTAATATTCAACTGGTTCCCATCGACTACGGCTTTCGCCCTCGCCTTAGGGGCCGGCTCACCCTGCGCGGATTAACCTTGCGCAGGAACCCTTGGACTTTCGGCGACAGTGTTTCTCACACTGTTTGTCGCTACTCATGTCAGCATTCGCACTTCCGATACCTCCAGGCAGGGTCACCCCTTGCCCTTCACAGGCTTACGGAACGCTCCGCTACCGGTCAGTCGCTAGGCGTTAGTCGTTAGTCGTTAGAGAGGAGAGGTGCTTGTGGAGGCCGCCCAGCATCCGGCCGATCTCGCTGCACTCTTGGCCAGGTCTGCGCCTGGGCAGTGTCGATGTAGCGTAAATCGACGGCGTAGCGGCACCACAGCTTGGTTTCTTCGAGCGAGCCGGACGCCATCACGACATAGCGCCTGAACTCGACATCGGAGCCCAGTTGCCGGCCGGAGCCCTCCGCGAGGAGGGCGCAGACCGACTTCGAACTCCGCCGCAACTGGTCGGCAAGCCCACCATACTGCTCGTTCTTGGGAAACCCTTGGCTTGCCCGATGCACCTCAAGCGAGAGTTGATAAGCCCGACGAAACACGTCCAGCTCCCAAACATCCCGCGACATCGAACCCCTGCCTTATCTAACGACTAAAGACTAACGACTAGCGTCTAACCCCACAGCTTCGGTACGTGGCTTGAGCCCCGTTACATCTTCGGCGCAAGGTTTCTATTAGACCAGTGAGCTATTACGCTTTCTTTAAAGGATGGCTGCTTCTAAGCCAACCTCCTGGTTGTTTTGGAATCCTCACATCCTTTCCCACTTAGCCACGATTTGGGGACCTTAGCTGGTGGTCTGGGCTGTTTCCCTCTCGACAATGGACCTTAGCACCCACTGTCTGTCTGCCGCGCTATACTCACGGGTATTCGGAGTTTGGTTAGGTTTGGTAATCCTTTGGGGACCCCTAGCCCATCCAGTGCTCTACCCCCCGCGGTAAACACACGACGATCTACCTCAATAGATTTCGCGGAGAACCAGCTATCTCCGAGTTTGATTGGCCTTTCACCCCTAGCCACAGCTCATCCCCGACTTTTTCAACAGGCGTGGGTCCGGCCCTCCAGTGGGTGTTACCCCACCTTCAGCCTGGCCATGGCTAGATCACTCGGTTTCGGGTCTTCTGCCGGCAACTCAACGCCCTATTCAGACTCGCTTTCGCTGCGCCTACACCTAACGGCTTAAGCTCGCTGCCAACAGAAACTCGCTGACCCATTATACAAAAGGTACGCCGTCACGGAACAATCCGCTCCGACTGCTTGTAGGCATCCGGTTTCAGGTCTCTTTCACTCCCCTCTCGGGGTGCTTTTCACCTTTCCCTCACGGTACTTGTTCACTATCGGTCACCAGGGAGT
>CBDAQM010000008.1:0-47500 GCA_965199095.1 Acetobacteraceae bacterium | reverse complement strand
CGGCGGTCGAGCTCGTCCAGGGCTTCCGGCTTGCTGTCCACCTGCATGCGCAGCCGGCTGGCGGCCTCGTCCATCAGGTCGATCGCCTTGTCGGGCAGGAAGCGGTCGGTGATGTAGCGGTTGGACAGCGTGGCCGCCGCGACCAGGGCGCCATCGGTGATGCGCACCCCGTGATGCAGCTCGTACTTCTCTTTGATGCCGCGCAGGATGCTGATCGTGTCGGCGACGGAGGGCTCGCCCACGAAAACCGGCTGGAATCGCCGGGCAAGCGCCGCGTCCTTTTCCACGTGCTTGCGGTACTCGTCGAGCGTGGTGGCGCCAATGCAATGCAGCGCCCCGCGCGCCAGTTCCGGTTTCAGCAGGTTAGAGGCGTCCATAGCCCCATCCGCCTTGCCCGCGCCGACCAGCGTGTGCATCTCGTCGATGAACAGCACGACCTCGCCGGCCGCGCTTTCGATTTCCTTGAGCACGGCCTTCAGCCGCTCCTCGAACTCGCCGCGATACTTCGCGCCGGCGACCAGCGCGCCCAAATCCAGCGCCATCAACCGCTTGTTGCGCAGCGCCTCCGGCACGTCGCCGTTGACGATGCGCAGCGCCAGCCCCTCGACGATCGCGGTCTTGCCGACGCCGGGCTCGCCGATCAGCACCGGGTTGTTCTTGGTGCGGCGGGCGAGCACCTGGATGGTGCGGCGGATCTCCTCGTCGCGGCCGATCACGGGGTCGAGCTTGCCTTCCCGCGCGATGGCGGTGACGTCGCGGGCATATTTCTTCAGCGCGTCGAAATTGTCCTCCGCCGTCGCACTGGTGACCTTGCGGCCCTTGCGGACATCGGCGATCGCCTTTTCCAGCGCTTGCGGCGTGGCGCCAGCCTGCCGCAGCGCGCGGGCGCCCGGCCCATCGGCTGCGGCAAGCGCCAGCAGCAAACGGTCCTGCGCCACGAACTCGTCGCCCGCCTTGCCCGCGTCGCGCTCTGCGGCATCCAGCGCCCGCACGAGGTCGGGCGTGACCTGCGGCTGCCCGGCGCCACCACCCTCGACGCGGGGGTTGCGTGCGACCTCGGCGTTGATGGCCGTCTGCGCCGCCTTTGGATCGGCGCCGGCCGCCCGCAGCAGACCGGCCGCCGCACCCTCCTCATCGTCGAGCAACGCCTTGATCAGGTGCTCGGGGGTGATTCGTTGGTGATACTCGCGCACCGCGATGGTCTGGGCGGCCTGCAGGAAGCCGCGGGTGCGTTCGGTGAATTTCTCTATGTTCATCAGGTGTCCCTTTCAATCAGGCGACAAGGCTGTGAAGCGCCCCTACTCAGGCGACGCTTTCATGCCATGAAATGGTAAGGTGAAAGATGGGACTCAAGGGGGGCAGGCGCGGCAGTCGCACAACTCTATAGCCTGTCGTCCGAGGCGTAAGCCGGGTGCTGCCTAACCGACCGTGACTGCCACGTTGACAGCCATGCTGCCGAAGGCCCCCGGTGGTCCCAAGAAGCTGCCGGACACCGGCACGGCCTGTTGCGGCGTGCGGGCGACGCTGACCCGGATCAGGTTCCGGCCGGCAACCCAGCCATTGGTCGGGTCGAACTCGACCCATCCCGCGCCGGGCAAATAGACCTCCACCCAGGCGTGCGTGGCGCCCCCGCCAACCACCGAATGGTCCGACGCGACCAGCCGTTCATCGTACAGGTAGCCGCTGACAAACCGGGCTGCGAGACCCAGGGAGCGGACCGCCTCCATCATGAACACGGTGAAATCCCGGCACGCGCCGGACCGGCTGGCCAGCGTCACCAACGGGTCGTTCGTCCCTTCCGCCTGCCGTCCTTCGTAGCGGAAGTCTGCCCGGATCGCCCGCGTCATCGCCGTCAGCATCGTCATTGTGTCGGTCGGCCCGGACGCAGCAAGGAATTGATGGGCCCAGGCATCCACCATACGGTCCGGGTCGTCATAATGCCGCTCGATCGAGCGGGCCAGGTCCGGCACTTCGGCGGACGTGTAGCTGAACGGGAATGCCTCTGCCTGCGGATCGAGCGGCAGGTCGGCCCGCGTCGGGTAATGATGCAGGTGGAGGCTGGATTCGATCGCCAGACGCTCGACCAGCCGGTCGCGGTCGAAATGCAGGTAACAGAGCGAGTTGCCGAACACATCATGCGCCCACCTCGTCGAGAGGGCGGGCGGTGAGACGGTCAGCTTCGTCTCCAGGAGGCGCAAATCATGGCTGTCCCGGGGCCGCAGCATAAGCCGGTGCGCCAGCAACGTAACCGGCTTTTCGTAGCGATACTCGGTCTGATGGGTGACGCGGACGCGGGGCACTTAGATGACGTGGAAGATCAGCAGCAGGATGATGATCGGGATCGGGATCCCGACCAACCAGAGAAGCAAGCTGCGCATCGTCGGGTCTCCCATAGCAATCGGTCGGCGACGGAACGCCGGCCACCAAACCGGAGTTGCGATTACGACGCAGCACCCGGACGCCAGCGTTGCAACCGTGCCGCAGCCCGGCCCCGCAACTGCCCGATTCGGCCGATGCCTGCCAGCCGGCGTTCGAGGAACGCGAGCGTGTCAGCCTCGCCCTCACTGTCGTCGCGCAGCCAGAACAAGAGGGTGGCGCCGTAGACGCCGGCAAGGATCGCCCGTTTGCTATACCAGCTCCAATCGGCGCTGCGATCCCCGGCGGCGTGCCAGATCGCATCCACGGTGCGGGCCGTCACCCGGGCGGAGGTGGCGGGGTGGGCTGCCAGGATCGCAAGGCCGCGGCGGACCGCGTCCTTGCAGGGACGCACGGCTGCCAACCGCTGCAGGATGGCGGCCTGCACGCGGTCTGGCACGCGCCCGCCCGGCGCCGCCGTCATCCGGCGGTCCGTCAGGTCGCTCCAGCTTTCCACCATGTCGACCGGACCCGCCGGGAACAGCAGGTCGGCGTCCGGGCCGGCAACCTCCCGCAGCGCGGCCAGCGTCCAACCGGGGAAGGGATCGGCGGCAACCAGCGCGTCAAGCGCTGCGTCCCGCTCGTCCAAGCGTTCCGGATACCTCATGCACCGGCCCGGGCGAGTTCCTCGTTGAAGCCGAACAGCCGGAAGTCGTTCATGCGCATAGGATAGAGGATCCCGTCCAGGTGATCATATTCGTGCTGCACCACCCCGGCGTGAAACCCGCCGACCTCGCCGCCGACGGGGTTGCCGTCGCAATCCACCCCCGTGTAGCGGATCCGGGCCCAGCGCGGCACGGCCGCCCGCATGCCGGGGATGGACAGGCAGCCCTCCCATCGCAGCACCCGCTCCTCGCCCGCGGGTTCGACCGTCGGGTTGATCACCACGGTGTTGGGGACGGGCATGTCGTCCGGCGCGTCGCTGGCGCGGGCTGGCTGTACGCGGAAGACGAACAGCCGCAACGGCACATGCACCTGGGGCGCGGCGAGCCCGGCGCCGGGCGCGTCCTCCATCGTCTCCATCATGTCGGCGACCAGACGCCGGATGTCAGGGGCGCCGGGATCGGCCACCGGTTCGGCGCGTTGCAGCAGAACAGGGTGACCCATGCGGGCAATCTTGAGAATGGCCATGGGAGTCCAGATTGGGGTTGTGAAAGGCTTTGGCGAGAGGCGAAGGCCGTGCTATAGCGCCGCTTCCGCGATTCCAACACGTGGCGGAAGCCCTTTATCACGCCCATAGAGGGGGTTTCCTCCCGGGCACGGCAAGAGGAGAAGGCATCGAGTGCAGGTTCTGGTTCGTGACAACAATGTCGATCAAGCGCTCAAGGCGCTCAAGAAAAAGATGCAGCGGGAAGGCATCTTCCGCGAAATGAAGCTCCGCCGCCATTTTGAGAAGCCGTCTGAGCGCCGTGCCCGCGAAGCTGCCGAGGCTGTGCGCCGCGCCCGCAAGATGGAGCGCAAGCGCCTGGAACGCGAGGGCTTCTAGTCGTGCGCGTCATTGACAGCGAGTAGTTTCTTCGAATCGATGGCTGGGCAACATACTGCTGGAGTCGATTCATGGCCGCCAAAGAAATTGCCGTAAAGAAATACGTCGTGAAGCTCGACGCCGGTGAGCGCGAGCGGCTGGACGCCATGATACGAAGCGGCAAGCACACTGCCCAGCGGCTCATGAAGGCGCGCATCCTTTTGAAGGCCGACGCTTCAGAACGCGGTGAAGGATGGAGCGACAGCCAAATCTCCAGCGCGCTCGATACCAGCCTGGCCACGATCGCGCGGACACGGCAGCAACTGGTCGAGGAGGGCCTTGATGGCGTGTTGACGCGCAAACATTCGCAGGCCTCAGCCAGGCGACGCGTCTTCGATGGCGCCGCCGAGGCCAAGTTGATCGCGCTGGCCTGTTCGCAGCCGCCCACCGGCCGCGTGCGTTGGACCCTGCGGATGCTGGAGGACAAGGTCGTCGAACTGAACATCGTTGAGCGCGTCAGTGACAACACGATCGGGCGAACCTTAAAAAAACATCCTCAAGCCGCACCTGAAAGAGCAATGGGTCATCGCACCGGACGCCAGCGCCGCGTTCGTCGCCGCTATGGAAGACGTGTTGGAGGTCTATCACCGGCCGCATGATCCCGACCGGCCCGTGGTCTGCCTGGACGAAACCTCCAAGCAGTTGATCAGCCAGACGCGCCAGCCGATCCCCCAGAAGCCGAGCCGGGCTGAGCGGCATGATTATGAATACGCGCGCAACGGCACGGCCAATCTGTTCATGCTGTTCGCGCCGTTGGAGGGATGGCGGCATGTCGAGGTGACCGACCGCCACACCGCCCTTGATTACGCCCACATACTCAAGGATTTGTCCGATACGCACTTCCCTAAGGCGGAGAAGATCGTGCTCGTTCAAGACAATCTAAACACCCATAAGCCTGCGTCACTCTATGAAGCCTTCCCCGCACCAGAGGCGCGCCGCCTCGTTGAACGCTTCGAGTGGCATTATACGCCCAAGCACGGAAGCTGGCTCGATATGGCCGAATCCGAACTTGCAGTGCTCTCAGGCCAATGCCTGGACCGCCGCATACCGGATAAGCAGACGCTCACCATTGAGGTGGCCGCCTGGCAGGCAGAACGGAATAAAAATCACGCCAAGGCTGATTGGCAATTCACCAACGCCGATGCAAGGGTGAAACTCAAGAGGCTATACCCCGCAATATGAGAGACTCAGGCCACTAGCCCGCATTTCTCACAAGAATGAGGTGCACCGGGCCTCTGAATAGGCGAAAGTTCTTCTGCAACAAAGCCTTACTCCGACGCAGAGGATGATCCCGGTGCTGACAGACTGTAGCCCAACCCTGTTCGAGTTTGCACCTGTCGAACGCCGGTCCGTGGTGGCCGCGTTCGATGGTGGGCGCATCACCTCCGATGCTGGCGCGGTCCTGCTCGGTGCAGCGGATCGTGCGATCCGGCTGACCCGGCGCATGGCAGCCTGCTTCACCGACACGCGCAATCCATTGTTCATCGAGCACGAGGTGCAGACCCTGGTCTTGCAGCGCGTCGTCGGCATAGCGCTCGGCTACGAAGACCTCAACGACCACGACCAGCTCCGCCACGATCCAGTCATGGCAACCCTCGCCGGCAAGCTCACCGCCCGGCGGCGCCGCGGCTGCGCCCCGCTGGCCGGCAAGTCCACGCTGAACCGCCTCGAACTCAGCCGCGCCGAACCCACCCGCTACCACAAGCTCGCGGCCAGCACGGCCAAGCTCGAACGCCTGTTCGTCAACCTGTTCCTTGACGCCCACGCGCAGCCGCCCGAGCAGATCATCCTGGACCTCGACGCCACCGACGACCCGCTGCACGGCCATCAGGAGGGCCGGTTCTTCCACGGCTACTATGATTGCCACTGCTACCTGCCGCTCTACGTGTTCTGCGGGCGTCATCTGCTGGTGGCCAAGCTGCGTCGCTCCGACCTCGACGCATCGGCAGGGGCCGTGGAGGAGATCGAGCGTGTTGTCGCCCAAATCCGCACGCGATGGCCGCACACGCGCGTTGTGTTGCGTGCCGATAGCGGCTTCGCCCGTGATGCGCTGATGAGCTGGTGCGAGGCCAACCATGTGGATTTCCTGTTCGGCCTGGCCCGCAACCCGCGCCTGTCGGCGCAGATCGAGGCGCAGATGGCCGAAGCCCGCGCCGACGCCGAGACGACCGGCAAGGCTGCCCGCCGCTTCCGCGATTTCACCTGGTCCACGCACGACAGCTGGGTGCAGGAGCGCCGGGTGGTGGGCAAGGCGGAGTGGATCCCAGGGTCCGACACGGCCGGCGATAAGGCCAATCCGCGCTTCGTCGTGACTTCGCTCAACCCCCGCGAGGCCGACGCGCAGCACCTCTACGAAACGATCTACTGCGCCCGCGGCGAAATGGAGAACCGTATCAAGGAATGCCAGCTCGACCTCTTCGCCGACCGCACGTCGGCCCACACCATGCAGGCCAACCAGCTGCGGCTGTGGTTCGCGTCCGCGGCCTATGTGCTGCTGTGTGCCCTCAGACGCATCGGGCTTGAGGGCACCGTGTTCGCGACCGCCACGTGCGGGACGATCCGGCTCAAGCTGCTGAAGATCGGCGCGCTGGTGCGGACCAGCGTGCGCCGGGTGAAGATCGCCATGGCGTCGGCCTGCCCCTCGCAAAACGAATGGGGGCTGGCCTATGCCGCCCTGCAAAGAGCGTTCGACTGACCGCCACGAACCAGACACCGCAAAGCGCCACCACCCCGATCAGCACTGCTCCAGCGGTGATCGCACCACCGCGCCCGCTCAACACGCTCAACACACTCAAAATGACACGGCGACACCCGGAACCAAGGCCACAACCGACGCTGAGCACCCGAGACGACGCTCAGCGATGGCACTGTGAGAAATGCGGGCTAGTCCTTCGCCCACCGCTCGTGCACAATGAACGCCTCAGACTATGAGGTGGGTGTCGAACAGCCATCGGTTGGGGCCTGCTGTCCGCTCTCCACCGCCACGTTGAAGCTTGCAACCGCCAGCACGCGTGGGCCCTGGCTGATCACGAAGGTCCAGGTTCCCGGCACCAGGGCCCACGGCTCCTCCAGCGTATAGCCGGTGTAGGTCCAATGATCGGCCACCACGCCGCTGACATTGGTCTCCGACGTGCTCGTACGCCCGTCCGGCAGCGTCCATAGCGGATGTTGCAGTTGCACCGTCACCGTTGCGACGTCGCCCGGGGCCAGGTTGGCGGCGCGGAATTCCAGCCCGAACTGCTTGCAGTAGACGCCGTCCACCTCCGGGCCAAGATGCGTGAAGCGCGGCGTAAGGACCGGTGTGCTGCCGACGACGTTGCCGGGCCGCGGCGGTTCGGGCGGCCCGGCCTCCGGCGCCACCACCTCCCCCAACCGGCCGACTTGCAGCACCAGTGGATCCGCCCACGCTGGATGCAGGCACGCCACGAGGAAGCCGGCAACAAGGAGGAGGCGCTGGTTCATCACGGCACACTGTCTACTGCAAGAATCCCCATCGCTCCACTGCGGGTTCTGCACTCGCCCATTTCCAGCCCTGCTGCTGGCGGCAGATATCGACGGAATACCAGGCAGGGGGCTCGTCCTTCTCATCCACGGAGAACAAGACCTGCTTGCACGGCGCAAGCGGGTTGTCGATGCGCCGCACCACCTGCAGCCGTCCATGCTCATTGCCGATGGGCAGGCTGTGCTGCACGCGCCAATCCCCCGTGCTGCCCGCATCCAGCTCGGCGGCCGAGGCGGCGATGGCGTCCTGCTCCCCCTGGTGCCAGCTCCGGGCGACGCGCCGGATGGTGTAGTCGGACACCGCGGCCGTCGCCACGCCGACGCCGAACCCCACGGCCGGATTGGCCGTCGCCCCACCCGCCGCGGCCCCCACCACCACGCCGATGATGTTGCCCGCGGAGCTGCATCCCCCCAGCAGCACGAGAAGCAACACCGCCACCAGCTTCATTGCAGCGAGCCCCAGCGCTCCGTCGCAGGTTCGGCCGAGGCCCATTTCCACTTGTCCGCATCGCGGCATACGGTCGCGGTGTAGAAGGCCCGTTGCGGCTGATGGTGCTCCTCCGTGTCGACGGAGAACACGATCTCCTTGCAAGCGATGGCCGGGCCGCCGACCACACGGACCACGGCGACCTGCCCGTGCTCGTCATCCTCGATGGGAACGCTGTGCGTCACGCTCCACGGCCCGACAGCTCCGGCGTCCAGCGTGCCGGCCGCCTCCGCAATCCTGTCCTGTTCATAGCTGTGCACGCGGCGCTCGGCATATTGCAGGCCGGCCGTCGCCCCCGCGGCCACCCCGAGCCCGATGGCCGTGGCCGCCGTGGCGCTTTTAGTCACGGAGCTGGCGATACCGGCGCCCGCCAGGCCGGACACCTCCTGCGTTGTCCCGACAAGCAGGGAGCTACAGGCCGGCAAAGCAAATACGCCGACCAACGACAGCAAGCGGGCAAAGACCGCGACCGATCTGATCATAGAACGGTGACTAAGCAGGAATCCCGGCTTGGTCTACACCTCTCAGCCGATTTCAGGTGGTTAGCGCCTGATCCTCACCATTTTTCGTCTTGCGGTGTTGCCGATCGGATCCAATTACATGCGCATACAGCGGCTTACCGGTCCGTCAGGCGGAACTCGATGCGGCGGTTCTTGGCGTTCGCGTCCGGGCTGTCGGTCGCGTCAAGCGGCTGGTATTCGGCAAACCCGGTGGCGGCCAGGTGGTTCGCGGGGACGCCTTCCGCAATCAGCAGCTTCACGACGTTGATGGCGCGCTGGGACGACAGCTCCCAGTTGGAGGCGAACACGCCGCCGCGTGGTATCGGCAGGCGGTCGGCATGCCCGTCCACGCGCATGATCCACGGCAGGTCGGCGGGTATTTCCGCCGCGATTTGCTTGATGGTGCCCGCCAGGGTGCGGATTTGGTCCTGCCCCGCCTGCGTCAAATCCGCGCTGCCGAGGGGGAACAGCACCTCCGACTGGAAGACGAAGCGGTCACCCACGATCTGCACGCCGGGCTTGTTGGCCAGCACCTGACGCAGCCGCCCGAAGAACTCGCTGCGGTAGCGCTGCAACTCTTCGACCTTGGACGCGAGCGCCGTGTTCAGGCGGGCGCCGAGATTGGCGATCTGCACGTCTTTCGCCTTGTCCGCCTGCGCCGACAGGTCCAGCGCGGCCGAGACCTGCGCCACCTGGGCCCGCAACTGGGCGACCTGGCTGTTCATCAGGGCGATCTGCGCGCGGGCCGAGTCCGACAGCTTCTCCTCGTCGGCCAATTGCGCGGCCATGGCGGCGCGCGCCTGCTCGTCCGTAACGGATTTCGCGGCGGCGGTGCGGGCCTGGGCCTCCAACTCGTCGCGCAACGCCGTCAGCGCCTGGACCTGGTCCGTCAGCTTCGCCAGGTCAGCCAACTTGGCCTCGACCGTCGCCTTGTCGGCCGCCACCGTCTGGTCCAGCGCCGCCTTCGCCGCCGCCAACTGCCGGTTGGCGTCCGCCAACTGGGCCGCCAGCGCGGCGGCGTTCTGCCCGGCGGCGTCGGTGCGGGCCGCCGCGGCGGCCAGTTGCTGCTGAAGCTGCTGGTTGCGGGCGGTGGTCGCTTGCCCCTGCGCCGCGGCATCGGCGAGTTGGGCCGACAGGCGCGTCCGCTCCGCCTGCAATGCATCGCGCTGCGCCGCCGCGTCCGCCAATTGCTGGTGCAACGTCGACACCTGGGCGTTGAGCTCGTCGCGCGCGCTGCTCGCCTCCTTCACCTGCGCGCTCAACCCGGCGACGGAGGCTTGCAGCTCGGCTCCCCGGCCGCGCTCCAGCGACAGCATGTCGGTCAGTTCCGCCATCTGGCGGTTCAGCCGGTCCAGCGCGCGGTCCTTGCCGGACAAGGCCACGGACAGGAAGGCCTGGGCCAGCACGAACACCAGCAGGACGAAGATGATCACCATCAGCAGCGTGGACAGCGCGTCCACGTAGCCGGGCCATGGGTTCAGCGCCTCCCCGCCCCCACCGCGGCGACGCAGGCTCATTGCGGCTTGCCTGCCATACCGGCGATCGTCCGGGTCAACACCCGGATTTCGTTGCGCAGATCGGTGGTGGTCTGCGTCCGCCCCTGCTCCATCTCCCCGGTCAGCCGGCCGAGGAATGCCTCGATATTGCGCAGATGGCCGCGCGATGCATCATCCCCCCCGCGTTCACCCAGCCGCTGCAATGCCGGCGCCAGGGTGGACTGCGTCTCCGCAATCCGCTGCATGAGCTGCTGGTTGGTGCGCATGGTGTCCGCCAATTGCCCGATCCGGTCGGTCAGCGACGTGATCGCCTGGTTGGCCTGGACCCGCCCCTCCTCCCCGCGCACCAGGATGCGCTGCAGGTTCTCCATGTTCTCCGCCGTCTGCTCCAGCAGCGCCTGCACATAGACGGGGACGGAGGTTTCCCCCTCCCCGCCCAGCACGCCGGAGGACAGCCGCGTCAGTCCGGCCAGCCACTCCTCCAGCTCGTTGAAGAACCGGTTCTGCGCCTGCCCGGCCGTGAGGTCGAGGAAGCCCAGCACCAGCGCCCCGGCCAGCCCGAGCATGGAGGAGGAGAACGCCGTCCCCATGCCCTGCAAGGGCCGCGACAACCCGGCCTTGAGTTGCTCGAACAGCGCGTTGATGTCGCCCGACCCCACCGACATGCCGTTGATCACCGCCGCCACCGCGCCGACTGTCAGCAGCAGGCCCCAGAACGTCCCGAGCAGCCCGAGGAAGATCAGCAGCCCGGTCATGTAGCGCGAGAGCTCCCGGCTCTCGTCCAGGCGGCTGGCCAGGCTGTCCAGCAGGGACCGCATCGCCGGCGCGGACAGGGTGAATTTGTCCGTCCCCTTGGTCGAGCGCTGCGCCATCATCGACGCCATCGGCGCCAGCAGGACCGGCGGCGGCAGCCCGGCCAGTCGCGCGCGCGACTGCTGGAACGTCTCAACCCAGCGGACCTCGGGGGTAAGGCGGATGACCTGCCGCAGGTTCCACGCGACGCCCAGCAGCAGCACGAGGACGATCAGCGCGTTGAGCAGCGGGTTGCTTTCGAACGCGACGAGCAAGGCACCCGACAAGGCCAGCGCCACGATCGCCACCGCCACCAGGAACGCCAGCATGCGGAAGAGATAGATGGCCGGGCGTGTCATGTCAGGGCGATGCGGCCGGGGTGTTGGCCAGCACCAGGTCGACCCGGTCCGGCGGCCCGTCCCACCCGATCGGGCTCGGGGACGCACCGAGCGCGCGCGGATAAATCCGGGTCGACACGATGCCGTCGCTGATCAAGATCGCCCGCACGGTCAGCGCGCGCGCCAAGGCCAGCCGGCGTGGCGTCGACGGGTCGTCCGGCACGCCGGCGGCAAAGGCGTAGACGTTCAAGTCCGCGTTGGGATCGGCCTTCACCGTGTCGGCGAAGCTGCGGATCGCCTGCTCCGTCGCCGGGTTCAGGTCAGACCCGCCGGCTCCGAAGGTGATGCGGACGCCACCCTTGATTTGGGACACGTCGCCGGGCGCGGTCGGAACCACCGGAACGGGCGGCGGTGGCGGCGCCGGGCGTGACGGTGGCACGATCGTCGGCGGCAGCACGGCAGCGGCGGGCGGGGCGGCCGGGACGGCGGGCGGCAAGCCCGGCCGCAGCCTGGACGCACGCGTGTTCGCCGCCGGCGCCGCAGGATGCCCGGGCGGGCGTGCCGCAACGGGACGCCGCGGGGCCGGATGCACTGCCGGCTTCGACGGCGCGGTGTGCGCCGGCGCGGGCGTCGCCGCAGGGGCCGCCGGCTGCAGATGGTCGAGCGCGCTGCTGTTCACGCTCACCTGGGCGATGGCGCCGCCCGGCAGCAACAGGGCGGCCACGATGGCCGCGCACCGTATGCCCCACGGAGAGCCTGCACGCATGGCGGCGGACACCCGGCTCACGGCATCAGGCTGCACGCGAGGCGGCAACGCCGTCGGCCACCACCTCCAGCAGCTTGGGGTGGAGATGCGGATTGGCGGCGACGATGTCGACGCCGGCCGGGTCCATCACCAACTCGCCGCCGGCGGCGTCGGTGGCGTAGCCCCCGGCTTCCCGCACGATCAGGGCGCCGGCCGCCACGTCCCACGGTTTCGGACCCATTTCCCAGTAGCCGTCGTATCGCCCGGCCGCCACCCAGGCGAGGTCCAGCGCCGCCGCCCCGAAGCGCCGGATGCCGGCAACCACCGGCATCAGTGCGCCCAGGGTGCGGGCGAAGGCCAGGCGTCGCGCCGGCGGCACGGAGGCGAACGGGATGCCGGTCGCGAACAGCGCGTCCTTGATCTCCCGCCGGGCGGACACGCGCAGCCGGCGCTCGTTGAGGAAGGCGCCGACGCCCTTCTCCGCCCAAAACATCTCGTCGTTCACCGGGTTGTAGATGCAGCCGGCCATGATCTCGCTGCCCGCGTCGCTGCGCCGCTCCAGCGCCACGCTGATGCACCAATGCGGCACGCCGTGCAGGTAGTTGGTCGTGCCGTCCAACGGATCGACGATCCAGCGCCACGACCAGTTCGGGCTGCCCACCATGCCGCCTTCCTCCAACAGGAAGGCGTAGCCGGGCCGCGCCCGCTCCAGCTCGGTGCGGATGGTCTGCTCGGACCGCAGATCCGCCTGGCTGACGAAATCACCCGGGCCTTTGACGCTGACCTGAAGCTGCTCCACCTCCGCAAAGTCGCGCACCAGCCGGCGCGACGCCTTCTGCACGGCGTTCTGCATCACCGTCATGTGGGGGGAGAGTTGGAGGGCCATGCGGTTAGCCCTTGGCGCGCTCCACGTAGCTGCCATCCTCGGTCTTCACCACGATGCGCTCCCCCGTCTCGATGAAGGGCGGCACCAGGGTCTTCACCCCGTTGGACAGCTTGGCCGGCTTGTAGGAGCTGGCGGCGGTCTGCCCCTTCACCACCGGGTCGGCCTCCTCCACGGTCAGGATCACGGTGGCGGGCAGGTGGATGCCCACGGGCTCGCCCTCCACCGTGTCGACCTCGACCTCCATGTTGTCCTGCAGGAACGCCACCTGGTCCCCCAGGATCTGGGCCGGAATGAACGCCTGCTCGAACGTCTCCGGATCCATCAGGATCAGGTTGTCGCCTTCGGTGTAGGAATAGGTGTAGTCCTTGGTGTCGGTCATCAGCCGCTCCACCGTGTCGGCGGTGCGCCAGCGCTCGTTGGTCTTGTTGCCGGTCTTCATGTTGCGCATCTCGACCTGGATGAACGCGCCGCCCTTGCCCGGCGTGATGATCTGCTGCTTGAGCACGGTCCAGCGATTGCCTTCATGCTCGATCACCTGGCCGGCGCGGATCAGGTTGGCCTGCTGCTTCATGGTCTCTGGGCTCTTAAGGGGTTCCGAACGCGGAGGTCTACCCGGTGACGCCCGGTGCGGCAAGCGCGTGGCGCCGGCCTGCCGGGTCCCGCACGGTGTCGCCGTCAAGGTAGTCCGGCCCGATCGGCACTTTGCCGTGCCCACCCGGAATGTCCAGCACGTAGGTCGGCCAGGCCAGCCCCGTCACCCGGCCGCGGAGCTCCCCCAGCAGCGCCCGCCCCTCCGCGATGGGGACGTGGAAGCGCCCCGTGCCGGGCGCCGGGTCGAGCTGATGCAGGTAATATGGCTTGACCCGTGCCGCCAGCATGGCGCGGAACAACGCCTCCAGCGCCGCGGCCGAATCGTTCACGCCGCGCAACAGCACGGACTGGCCCAGCAGAGGCACGCCGAGCCGCGTCACGCTGCGCAAGGCCGCGACCGCGGCTGCCGTGAACTCGCTTGCATGATTGGCATGCACCACGAGCCAAAGCGGCTTTTCCGTTTCAAATACCGGCGCCACCGTCAGCAGCCGCGCTGGCTCGGCCACCGGCACCCGGCTGTGGATGCGCACCGTCTGGACGTGCGGGATGGCGCCTAATGCCTGCAGGATCGTCCCCAGCCGACGCGGCGACAGCAGCAGCGGGTCGCCGCCGGTCAGGATCACCTCGGTGACCGCCGGGTGCGCCCGCAGCCAGTCGAATGCGGTGGCAAGCTGGGCGTCGGACAGCAGCCCACCCTCGGGACCGACATGCTCGCGGCGGAAACAAAAGCGGCAATACACCGGGCAGACCAGCAGCGGCTTCAGCAGCGCCCGGTCGGCATAGCGGTGCACGATGCCGGGCACCGGCGACAGCGCGTCATCCCCGATCGGGTCGGCGCGCTCTTGCGGCGCGGTGGTCAGTTCGTCCGGATGCGGGATGAACTGGCGGCCGATCGGGTCCTCTGGGTGGGTGATCAGCGCCGCCAGCGCGGGCGGCACGGCGACGGCATAGCGCTCGCCCACCCGGTCCAGCACGGCCTGGTCTTGCGGCGCAGCCAGCCCGGCGGCCACCAAGGAGGCGGCATCGCGCAAAATGTGGGCAGGGAGGGAGCCATCCGGCATGGTGGCGGGCGTGTAGTCCCGGAGCCTGCATGCCGCAACCATCCTGGCACCCCGAGCAGTTCGCCGCCCGCCTGCCCTTCCTGCAACGCCGCGCGCACCTGACCCAGGCGGTGCGCGCCTTCTTCGACGCGCGCGGCTACCTGGAGGTGGAGACACCCTATGCCGTACCCGTCCCCGGCGAGGAGGTGCATCTGCGCGCCTTCCGCACCGAACATGTTGGCAGCGACGGCGCACGCACCCCGCTCTGGCTGCACACCAGCCCGGAATTCGCCATGAAGACGCTGCTGGTGGCAGGGGCCGGGCCGATCGTCCAACTCGCCCGTGTCTGGCGCAACGAGGAAGGCAGCGACACCCACGCGCCGGAATTCACCATGCTGGAATGGTATCGCCCCGGTGCGTCACTCCACGCCGCGATGGACGAAACCGAAGCGCTGCTGCGTGCGGTGCTCCCACCCGTGGTGCACTGCCGTGGCTGCGAAAACACCCTCGCCACGTTCGACCGGCTGAGCGTGGCCGAGGCGTTCACCCGCTGGGTCGGCGCCGACGTCCTGGCGACGGCGGGCGACGCGCCGGCCCTCGCCGCCCAGGCCGGGGCGCGGCTGCGCCCGGGCGAGGGCTGGGAGGATTTGTTCTTCCGCCTGCTGCTGGAGCGGGTGGAGCCGCAGCTCGGCCGCGACCGCCCCACCTTCCTGACGCACTGGCCGGCGGAGCAAGCCGCGCTGGCCCGCCGTGACCCGCACGACCCCCGGGCGGCCCTGCGCTTCGAACTCTATGTCTGCGGCCTGGAACTCGCCAACGCGTTCGAGGAGTTGACCGACTCCACCGAACAACGCGCCCGGTTCGCCACCGACCGCGCCCGGCGGGAGGCGCTGTATGGCCCTGGCTGGGGCACGGACGAGAGTTTCCTCGCGGCCCTCGCCTTCGGCATGCCCCCAGCCAGCGGCGTCGCCCTCGGCTTCGACCGCCTCGCGATGATCGCGGCGGGCGCAAGCCGGATCACCCAAGTGCAATGGGTTCCGGCAAGCTCCCCTGCCTCGCCGTGAGCCGGATCCACCAGTTATGAACCCTCTCCCGCTGGCGGGAGAGGGCAGGGTGAGGGTGGCCGGCCGGCAAGAACAGGTTGGTTTTGCCTGCTTCTATCCGGGTAGCGCCACCCTCACCCCACCCCTCTCCCGCCAGCGGGCGAGGGAGAGCAGCAACCATACAGCAATCCTGCCTTCAGGCAGCGACCCGCTCCTCCTGCGCCATGGCGGTTGCGGCGGGATAGTCCACCTTCCCCGTCGCCAGCAGCGGCAGGCTGTCCACCAGACGCAGGCTCCGCGGCACCGCGATCTCGGCGACGCCGCGCTCCCGGGCATGGGCCTGCAACGCGCTGGTGGTGGCGTCGCGTTGCGTGGTCAGCAGCACCAGCGCCTCGCCCTTGCGGCCATCCGGCACGGCCACCACGGCGTGGGCGGCGTCGGGCCACAGCGCGCCGGCCAAGGCCTCGGCCGCCGGCATCGACACCATCTCGCCGGCGATTTTGGCGAAGCGCTTGGCGCGGCCGCGGATGGTGATGAACTTGGTCGCGTCCACCGTGCAGATATCGCCGGTGTCGTACCAGCCATCCACCGGCGCCTCCAGCACACCCGGTGCGGTGGTGCGCAGATAACCCAGCATCACGTTCGGTCCCCGCACCACCAGCCGCCCTCCCTCGTCGATGCCCTCGACCGGGTCCAGCCGGTACTCCATCCCCGGCAGCAGCCGTCCGGCCGCGCCCGGGCGGCAATGCATCGGGGTATTCACCGCCAGCACGGGCGACGTTTCGGTGACGCCGTAGCCCTCCAGCACGCGCACCCCGAAGCGCTCGGCATAGAGCCGCCGCGTGTCGTCCCGCAGCTTCTCGGCGCCCGCGAAGATGTAGCGCATGGTGTAGAAATCATACGGGTGCGCGAAGCGGGCCCAGCCGGTCAGAAACGTGTCGGTCCCGAAGGCAATGGTGGCGTCGGTGCCGTAGATCAGCTCCGGCACGATGCGGTAGTGCAGCGGCGACGGGTAGAAGAACGCCGGCACGCCCGAGAGCAGCGGCAGCAGCGTGCCGCCGGTCAGGCCGAAGCTGTGGAACATCGGCATGGCGTTGAACACGCGGTCATTGGCGTTGAAGTCGATGACCGCCGCCGCCTGCGCGATATTGGCCAGGAAGTTGCGGTGGCTGAGCACCACGCCCTTCGGCGTCCCTTCCGACCCGCTGGTGAACAGCACCGCAGCGGGCATATCCGCCGCCACCCGGACGCCGGGCAGGCGATGCGCCAGCCGCGCGTCCAGCCAGCCGCGAAGCTTGTCGCGCAGGGTGAGGTCGGCCCGAACATCGTCCAGCCAGACGAAGCGGACGTCCCGCTCCATTCGCTCGACCACCGGGCCGAGCTTGGCGCGCTCGATGAACGCGCGGGAGGACAGCACCGTCGTGACCTCGGCCGCGGCGCAGGCGGCGAGCATCGCCTCCGCCCCGGCGCTGAAGTTCAGCAGCGTCGGCACGCGGCCGAATGCCTGCAGCGCCATGAAGGTCACGACGGCGCCGTTGGCGTTGGGCAGCATGACGCCCACGAAGCCGCCCTGCGGCGCAAGCCGGGCCAGGCGCCGCCCCAGCACCGCCGCGCCCAGCACCACGCGGCTGTAGCTGAGCGGCGTGCGGTCGATATCCTCGATGATCGGCATGGCGCCACCGAACCGGGCTTTCGCGTCCAGCAGGGCGCGGAACAGCGTCCGATGGGTGTTCGCGGTGGAAAAGCTGGACTGCTCCATGATGTTCTGCAGCAGCACGCCGACGGCATCGCGCCGGGGATGGCCACGCAGCTCCGGGCTGAGGTTCAGCGACACCGGCGGCAGGATGGTGAAGGACAGCCGGGGGAACCAGCGGCGCGGGAAGCGCCCGCCCATGCGGGACAGGCGGGAGAATTGCAGCCCGTCGATCCGGATCGGGATGATGACCGCGCCCGCCTTGTCGGCGACCATGCCGGCGCCCTCGTAGACTTTCATCAGCGTGCCGGTCCGGGTGATGCGGCCTTCGGGGAAGATCACCAGGCGGTCGCCGCTCTTGACCGCCTGCACCATCGCCTTCGTGCTGAAGGCGTTTGACGGGTCAACGTCGAAATGGCGCACTGCGGACAGGAAAATGCGTGCCCACCATTGATGCGCGGTGGTGGCGTCGACGGCGAAGACCGGGCTGCCGGGCAGGAAGGCGGCCACGAACGCGCCGTCGCCGAAGCTCAGGTGGTTCACCACGTAGATGGCGCGCTGGTCCGGGGCGGGCAGGTTGCTCAGCCCGGCGACATCGACGCCGTGGAACATCCGGAAATAGCGTTGGAACAGGGCACGCAGCGTCTCCTGCGGCAGCAGCCGGATGATCCACACCGCCACGGCGAAATTCGCCAGCGCCGTCAGCAGCAGGATGGTCACGGGCGCCACGCCGGCCAACGCCAGCAGCGCGGTGACGCCGGCAGCCGCCACCATGGCGACGGCGTTGACCACGTTGTTGGCGGCGATCATGCGGGCCCGCTCCGCGGCGGGGGAGCGTTCCTGCAGGATGGCGTAGAGCGGCACGGAATACAGCCCGCCGCAGGCCGACAGCAGCAGCAAATCGCCCAGCATGCGCCAGCCCGCCAGGCTGGACAGCACCGCATGGACATCCACCAGGCCGTGCGTGTGGCCAACGGCATGGGCGAAGTCCCAGATGAACACGGACAGGCCCAGCGCGGCCAGCGGCACGTGCCGGGCAGTGACCTCCCCCTTCAGGATCCGCGCGCACAGCACCGACCCGGCGCCGACACCGACCGAGAAGAACGCCAGCAGCAGCGTCACGACATGGGCGTCGGCGCCCATGTCGTCGCGCACCAGCGTCGGCAGCTCCGCCAGCAGCGTTGCGCCCACGACCCAGAACCAACTCAACCCGAGCAGGCAGAGCCAGACCGGCCGGTTCGCCCGCGCCGCCGCCAGCAGGAAGCCGGTCTCGTGCGCCAGGTTCCAGCCGATCCGCAAGGCCGGCGCCTCGGACTGGGCGGCCGGAATGAACAGGGCGCTGGCGATGCCGCCGGCGGCGATCAGCAGCCCGGCCACGGACACCACCGTGGCGCCCCCCGGCAGCACGAACAGGGCGCCGCCGGCGATGGTGCCGATCAGGATACCCAGGAAAGTCCCGGCCTCGACCAGGCCGTTGCCGGCGACGAGTTCGGCCTCCGCCAGGTGGTTGGGCAGGATGGCGTATTTCAGTGGCCCGAAGAACGTCGCCTGGATGCCCAGGCCGAACAGCACCGCGAACAGCAGCGGCATGCTGCCCAGCCAGAAGCCGGCCGCCGCCAGCGCCATCAGGCCCAACTCGCCGACCTTCACCCAGACGATCGTGCGCTGCTTTTCGAAGCGGTCGGCAACCTGCCCGGCCGTGGCCGAAAGCAGCACGTAGGGCAGGATGAACACCCCGCCCGCGGCAGCCACCAGGGCGGCCCCGCCGGCCGCGGCATGGAACAGCACCAGCACCACCAGGGCGTTCTTGAACAAATTGTCGTTGATCGCGCCCAGCGTCTGCGTGACCAGCAAGGGAGCAAGGCGTCGGGACCGAAGCAGGGACATGGGGCTTTCTCCGTGAACAACGTTCACAGTAGGCATTTCATGAACGTTGTTCAAGAGAATTCTCCGGCTATGTCTTCTGCCCGGTCGCAGACACATCCACCATGCCGCTCTGGTGCTGCAGCGTCATGTCATCCTTGGGCCAGCGGCGATGCAGCCATAGCCACGATGCGGGATTGGCCCGGATCCAGCGCTCCAGCGTCGCATTCATGGCAAGCGACAGCGCGTAAATGTCCTGGTTCCTGTCACCGGTGAGGTCGGTCACCAAAGGCGGCTCGCACACCACCCGGAACCGCGCCGGGCCGATTCGGTCGACCCGGCCCGGCATGAGCGGGATGCGATACCGCAGGGCGAACTGCGCCATGGCCGGCGCCGTCATGGCCGGACGCCCGAAAAACGGCACGGCAATGCCGTCATTCATCTTCTGGTCGACCAGCAGCCCCAATGATCCGCCTTGGCGCAAATGGGCCAGGGCTGCGCGGGCGCCCGCGGCGCCTTTCGGAAACATCGAGACGCCGGGGCCGAGGGCGGCCTGCCGCAGCGACACCATGATGGCATCCACGTGCGGGTTTGATGCGGCACGGTAGACACCGAACACCTTGATCCCGACCTTGGCCGCAACCGGCAGCATCAACTCCCAATTGCTGAAATGGCCTGAGAAAAACAACGCCGGCGTTCCGCTCCGGATCAGCGCCAGCGCGTTCTCCTCGCCCTCGACCTCCCAACCCGGCCCAGCCGCGGTGCGGACCAGGGATGGCAGATGGGGCAGTTCGGCGACTGTTCGTCCCAGATTGTCCCAGACCGCGCGCAGGACCCGCGCCCGGGTAGGGGCATCTAGCTCGGGCATGGCGCGGCGGAGGTTCTGGTCGCCGATGCGGGACACCGCCAGATGCGGCCCGATGGTCCGGCCAATCCAACCGCCGAGGTTGGACGACCGGGCGGGACCAAGCAGGCGGAGCAACGCCATCACGCCACGGAGCGCCGCCGCCTCCATCCGGTTCCAAATCCCAAGCACTCTGGGTGTCAGGCCCGGCTCCATGACCCCCTATATCGCCGGCCATTGGGGCTTGGCCAGTCTGGGGCGGGCGTCACGAGCCGGCCGCCGGTTCGCGGTCCTTCAGGGCGGTGGCGTTGCGCGCCGCCCAGGTCACGCCGGCGCCGCATGCCATCAAGGCGCTGGTGACCAGGAAGACGGCGCGGACGCCGACATGCGCGCCGATGAAGCCCCCCATCAACGGGCCAACCACCTGGCCGGCGAATTGCGCCGATTGGGAATAGCCCAGCATCTGCCCGGCGATCTGGTCCGGCACGTTGTGGCGGATCAACGCGGTGATCGCCGGCAGCAACCCGGCAAGCGACAGTCCCATCAGGAACCGCAGCAGGAGGAGTTGCCACGTATTGGTCACAATAGCCTGCGGCAGCAGCAGCACGGCCGCGGCGAGCAGGCCCAGCACGACCACGGTCCAGGCGCCGAACCGGTCCGCCAAGCGGCCGACCCGCGGGGCCGCCACGATGCTGGCCAGCGCGGCGGCGGCCATGACGAACCCGGCCATGCGGGCGACGTGGCTGTCGCCGGGGTCGAGCTGGGCCACGTAGACGGTGATGATCGGCTCGATCGACATGTTGGCCAGCAGCAGCAGGAAGGCGGTGATCAGCATGGCGATGACCGGGCGCCGGTCCGGGATCAGCGACCAGGCGCCCCTCCGCGGGCCGGCCGCCTTGGGCTTCGGGACGACGCGTTCCTCCCGGATCAGCGTGCAGGTGGCGACGAAGGCGATGGCGATCATGGCGCCGCCGGCAAAAAACGTCTGGCGCAGTCCAATCCAATCCGGCAGCAAGCCGCCGACCAGCGGCCCGACCAGGCTGCCGCCCAGCGTGCCGATGGACAAGGTGCCGAGCGCCCAGCCTGACTTGTCCCGGGGCGTCTGCGTCGCGACCAGCACGATCGAGCCGGAGGCATAGCCGCCGGCCAGCCCCACCGCGAACCGCAGCGCCGTCAACTGCCAGACGTTCTGCACCAGACCCATCATCGACATGGTGATTGCCATGCCGAGACTCGCCCGGATCAACATGGACTTGCGGCCGTAGCGGTCGGCCAGCCAGCCCCAGAGCGGCTGCACCATGGCGGCCGGAACAAAGGTGGCGCTGAACGCGATACCCGACCATTGCACGATGGCCGCCGGGTCGCTCACGCCCAAATGTTGGACATAGATCGGCAGGAACGGCAACAGCAGCGTCATGCTGACGAGGGTGGTGAACGACCCGAACAGACAAACGTAGAGGTTCCGTCGCCAATGCGGCGATACCATCCGATCCTCCTTCTCAGCGCCGATGACTGCTATGGCAGTATTTGCCGGAACGCCAGTGCAGCACTACGCTGCCTCGTTGGCGCTCGTTGCGCGTCAAGACGGACGGGCTTGACGCATGGCTGCCTTGAATCTGGACCGATGCTGCCTTCATACCCGGTTTACGGTAAAGTCTTAGGATACTTGTCAACAAGCCTGGCGTTGTGGTGTCACAAGAAAATCCGTATTGCTGGCGCGACTGCGTCAGCTATGTTATCAGCAGAACGCCGGCCGAACGCACGCCAACCGTTGTTACAAATGATACGCAATGGTCGACTGGTGGATCGGACGCTTATTTCTCCAGAGTGACAGAGCATCATAGTGTCAGAACAAGACTATTTAAAACTCGCGGCAAATCCTCTTTCAGCAACCTCCGACACCACCCTTGACGTAGACGAATTGCATATGCGCGAAACGCTTGGGCTCAGCGGCCGACCGAGGCTGCAATCGCGGCCCCAGCAATCGGCGCCGGCCAAGCAGCGGCATCGTTTCATCCAGGATGGCGAAGTTCAGGTCGTTCACCTAAGCGGCCAGCGGGATAACGACTCGACCGCCACGTTCCGGGGACGGATCACGACCCTTGAAGCGGCGCTGGAGGCGGAACACGCGGCGCGCACGAAGGCGGAGCAAGCAACACATTCCGCCATGGCGCAAATCCACGCGCTGGAAACCAAGCTGGCGCACGTTGAGATGTCGGCGAAGGAGATGGTGGCGGCCGAGCGCCATGCGCGCGAACAGGTCGAGTCCGAACTGCGCCTTGCGGCCGCGGCGCATGACGCGGCCCTGCAGGATCTGCGCAACCAGCCGCCGCGGGCTGCCGTCGAACCGCCGGCCGCCCCCGAGAAGGTTAAACGCCGCCTCATCAAAGCGAAGGCGGCTCCACGGACGACGGAGCCTCAGCCGGTGAAATGGTGGCTCGCCAAGTCACGGGGGTAGGCTGCGAACGCAACTATGGTATCGCGACAATTTCAGGCTGTCCCGGAAGCAGACATTGGCACGTTTGCTCCATCGACGGCTATGCGCCGCATCTCGGCCACTCAGCGTCAACGACGATATCTTCCAAAGCGGACGTGCTCGACCCCGGCTAGGCTTAGGGCTTCAACGCTGCCTAAGCTGGCGCTGGTGCAAGATCTCCGACCGGGTCGTGCTGTTGGCCGGTCACGGGAATGCCGCAGTCCGGCCCCGGTCTGCTTTGGCCGCCAATGGCGTTGGCCGCGATGCTT
Organism: Acetobacteraceae bacterium; assembly: GCA_965199095.1. Classification (GTDB taxonomy): domain Bacteria; phylum Pseudomonadota; class Alphaproteobacteria; order Acetobacterales; family Acetobacteraceae; genus LMUY01. Next base: position 24,996 of record CBDAQM010000008.1, on the reverse strand, counting down.
CGGCAAGCAGGCGCACAGGTGCAAGTCGCCACTTTGGTTTTCCTGGGCAGAACGAGAACGCCACGATCACACGCCCTGGCTGCCCCCTCTTGGCGTCGTGGACGCCGCATGACAGAAACGAGGCAAGTCCAGCGATGCGCCAAACGCCTGCACGACCAGGGGGAGTGATCAATGCAAAACCAAAGCCGGCGCCAATTGCTGGCCACCACGGCGGCAATCGGAGTGGCTACATTGGCTGCCAAGCCGGCCCGGGCACGGATCATTTCGGGCGCCTTGCCCTGGAGCCCGAACCAGGCATTCCCAGCCCAGATCGTGCAGCCCGGCCCCTGGCAGTTCTTCACCACCGACGAGGCCGCCGCCATCGAGGCAATCGCCGACCGGATCATCCCCGCCGACGAGCTCGGCCCCGGTGGCAAGGATGCCGGGTGCGCCGTGTTCATCGACCGGCAGCTCGTCGGGCCCTACGGCAGCAGCGAGTGGCTTTACATGGAACCGCCCTTCGTCCTGGACGCCGCAGCGAATTTCGGCATCCAATCGCCTGTCACGCCAACGCGCCGATATCGCGACGGGCTGGCGGCGTTGGCGGCCTACACTAAGCAGACCTTCGGAGGGCGGTTGTTCCATCAGCTCGACACGGCCGACCAGGACCACGTGCTGACCGGGCTTGAGAAAGGCGACGTCAAGATTCCGGACGGCAAGGCGTTCTTCAATCAGGTCCAGGCGAACGTGGTCGAGGGCTACTTCGCCGACCCGATCTATGGCGGCAACAAGGACATGTGCGGCTGGCGGCTCGTGGGCTTCCCGGGGGTCCGCTACGACTACCGCGACGTCATCGCCAACCCCAACAAGCCATACACCCTGCCGCCGGTGAGCCTGATGGGCCGCAATGCGAAGGAGGCCGCACGGTGACCCACCGCCTGCCGAAAAAGGACGTCGCGATTGTCGGTCTGGGCTGGACCGGCTCGATCATGGCGCTGGAACTGGCGCAGGCCGGGCTCGACGTCGTGGCGATCGAGCGTGGCCCGTGGCGGGACACTGCGACCGATTTCAGCATCACCACGGCGCCGGACGAGCTGCGCTACGCGGTCCGGCAGGAGATATTTCTGCGCCCCAAGCAAGAAACCTTGACCATGCGCAACAAGCTGGACCAGTCGGCGCTGCCGATCCGCAAGTTCGGCAGCTTTCTGCCACCCAACGGGGTCGGCGGTGGCGGATTGCACTGGAACGGGCAGACCTGGCGTTTCCTCGCTGACGACTTCCGCATCCGCTCGCACCTGACCGAGCGCTACGGTGCGGCCTTCCTGCCGGAGAACAACCTCATCCAGGACTGGCCGATGTCGTACGACGAGCTCGAGCCGTACTACGACCGGTTTGAGAAGGTGCTGGGCGTCTCCGGTCAGGCCGGCAACTTGCGCGGCCAGACGCAGCCCGGCGGCAATCCGTTCGAGGGCAGCCGCTCGGACCACTACCCGACACCGCCGATGAAACAGGGCTACTCGCAAAGCCTGTTCACCACGGCCGCCACCGAGATGGGGCTGCACCCGTTTCCCCGCCCGTCGGCCAACCTGTCGCAGGGCTACACCAACCCGTATGGCGTGCGGATGGCGCCCTGCACGTATTGCGGGTTCTGCGAGTGGTTCGGTTGCGCGAACTACTCCAAATCCAGCCCGCAGACATGCGTGCTGCCCGCGCTGATGCGCCACAGCAACTTCGAATGCCGCACTGATTCGGAGGTGACCAAGGTCAACCTGTCACCGGATGGTAAGCGGGCCGTCGGGGTCACGTTCGTCGACAGCGAGCGTACCGAGTGGGAGCAGCCGGCTGACCTGGTGCTGATCTGCGCGTTCAGCTTCTTCAACGTGCGGTTGATGCTGCTGTCAGGCATCGGCAAACCATACGACCCGGCGTCCGGAGAGGGCGTAGTAGGACGCAACTACGCCTACCAGGTGGGTGCGGGCGCCGTGGGGCACTTCGACCAAGGCGTACGGTTCAACCCATTCGCAGGCGCCGGGTCGCTCGGGGCCGCGATCGATGACTTCAACGGTGACAATTTCGACCACGGCCCGCATGGGTTCGTCGGCGGCGCCAGCATCACCAACGCCTACACCAACGGCCGCCCGATCGGCTACCACCCGGTACCGCCGGGCACGCCGGGTTGGGGGGCGAAGTGGAAGCGTGCCGTGCACGAGACCTATAACAGCACCACGAACGTGGGCGTGCAGGGCAGCGTGATGAGCTACCGCGACGCCTACCTGGACTTGGATCCAACCTACAAGGATCCGCTAGGCCGACCCCTGCTGCGGATGACGTTCGATTACCATGCCAACGAGCAGAAAATGGCTGGCTTCATGGTGGAACGCTGCAACGAGATCATCCGGCGGATGGGCGCCAAGCAGGTCAGCCCCAACGCCCTGAAGGTGCCCTACACGGTGGTGCCGTATCAGACGACGCACAACACGGGTGGCGCCATCATCGGCAACAACCCGGCGACCAGCGCGCTTAACCGCTACGGCCAAAGCTGGGACGTGCCGAACGTGTTCGTGACCGGCGCATCGTCGTTCCCGCAGAACGCCGGCTACAACCCAACCGGCACTGTAGGCGCGCTATGTTACTGGACGCTCGACGCGATCAAGGGCCGATACCTGAAATCGGAAGCCCCATTGGTGCCGCTGTGATGCGCCGCCTAGCGTTCGCCACCGCCGGGTTGGTGCTGTTGGGCACGGTGGCGCACGCCGATCTCGACGGCTACGTGCAGGTCGACCGAGGGCGCTACCTCGCCATCGCCGGCGACTGCGCCGCCTGTCACGCCAGTGAGAAGGGCGCGTTCGCCGGTGGTCGGGCGATCGAGACGCCGTTCGGCAACATCAACGCCGCGAACCTGACGCCGGACCGCGACACCGGACTTGGACGATGGAGCGCCGACGATTTCTGGCACGCGCTGCACGACGGCCACAGCGTAACGGATGGGCGCCTGTATCCGGCGTTCCCTTACAACTACTACACCCGGGTCACCCGCTCCGACAGCGACGCGATCTTTGCCTTCCTGCGCAGCATTGAGCCGGTGTCCAACCCGGTGGACCGCAACACGCTCCCCTGGCCGTTCAGCATGCGGGAATCGATGCTGGGCTGGAACACGCTAGAGTTCACGCCCGGTGTGTTCAAGCCCGATCCGAACCGATCGGTTGCGTTCAACCGTGGCGCCTACCTCGTGGAGGGATTGGGCCATTGCGGCGCGTGCCATACGCCGATGAACCTTATTGGAGGCCCGAAGGATAGCGAACACCTGCAGGGCAACTCGATCCAGAACTGGCTGGCGCCCAGCCTGACCAACGACACCCAGGCCGGGCTTGGCAGTTGGTCGGAGGACGACATCGTTCAGTACCTGCAGACCGGGCGGAACCTGCACGCCGCTGCCTCCGGCCCGATGGGGGAGGTGGTGGAGGTGTCCACCTCCAAGTTGACCGAACCGGATCTGCGCGCCATCGCCACCTATCTGAAGGAGCGAGGCGCCGCCGGCCCGCAGCCTGCCGCGCCGTTGCCAGCGGGCGACGCCCAGTTGACGGCTGGCGAGGCGGTTTACGTCGACAATTGCTCCGCCTGCCACGCCCGCAATGGGATGGGCGTGGCGGAGCTGTTTCCTGCCTTGGCCGGCGCGCCGTCGGTACGGCAAAACGACCCAGCCACCACGATCCGCGTGATCATTGCCGGCGCGCAAGTGGTGTCCACAGGTGCCGCACCGACCGCACCGGCCATGCCATCGTTTGGTTGGCATCTGTCGGATGAGCAGATCGCCGACGTTGTCACATACCTGCGTAACACTTGGGGCAACGCCGCCCCGGCGGTGAGTGTGTCGCAGGTGGCCGACGTCCGAAAGGTGGTTGCGGTTCCAGGCAAGTAGGAAGACGTCGGAGACGATCGTGTCATGAAGACAGGCTGCGAGCGGCGCGCTTTTGGCCAGTTCACGTCGATCTGGGAACGTCAGTTATCTCAGACTTCCTCTCTAAATCCGACATTCAGCAGCAGCAATACGGCGCGTCAGATTCTACCCCCTAAACGAACTGGCCGCGCAAGAACCCGAGCGCTGGGAGCGGGGTCCAGCGCCGTGGCAGGTCGGATCGCCGGATCGGCGCCACCATGTAGCGCGGCACCGGGTGGGACGTCCCGATGAAAACCGTTCCATAGGCCTGCACCTGCCTTTCCCGCCAATCGCGATCTGCAAGTGCTTTGGCCCGGCTGTTGAACACCTCGGCCACCCGACGTTGTGACCCAAGCCAGGCAATGACGGCCCAGAGTGAATCGTCACCGGCAGGGACTGGCCGTGGATGCAAACCCAGCACGTCAGCCATCCGTCGTGCGCTCCCATCGTCTTGACGGCACGATAGCCAGGCTTTGCCCCCGGCGCCACCGCATCCGATAAACCTCAGAATTCCAGCAAATTGTCGCGGAACTGCGCGTGGGAATACGCCGTCCGCACCAATCCCCGCTTCTGCAAGGCCGGCACCAGGCCGTCCGCCACCTCCGCGACGCTGCGGCGGCTGACGTTGGGCAGGGAGAACAGGAATCCGTCGCCGCCGACGTGCTGCATCACCTCCGCCATCTGCCCGGCGACGGCGTCCGGCGTGCCGACCAGTTCGACCGACTGCACCGTGCTTTCGAAATCGGCCATGGTCTGCCGCAGCGTCCGCGTGCCGGCCCGGCGCAGGAACTCCGCCAGGCTTTGCTGGTGGCCGTTCGTCGTCAGCTCGCCCAGCGGCGTGTCCGGGTCCAGCGCGCCGAAATCGATGTTGGTGATCTTGGAGAAATGCGCCAGCCGCGTGTCCATGCGGCGCACCGCCCACTCCGCCCGGCGCTGCTTCTGCAACTGCGCGTCCTCGGCCGTCTCGCCCAGGATCGGCGCGATCAGGAACAGCAGCTTGCAATCGTCCGGGTTGCGGCCCTGCGCCGTGGCCCGGGCGCGCAGGTCATCGCGATAGGTCCGCATCGCGTCCGGCCCGCGCACGGCGGCCACGATCGTGTCGGCGTATCGCGCGGCGAACTGCCGCCCGCGGGGGGAGCCGCCGGCTTGCGCGATCACCGGGCGGCCCTGCGGCGCCGGGCCGGAGTTCAGCGGGCCACGGCTGCGGTAATGCTGGCCGGCATAGTCGATGCTGTGCACCTTCGCCGGGTCAGCGAACACCCCGCCCGCTTCGTCGTTCACGATGGCGTCCGGCTCCCACGAGCCCCAGAGCCCGTTGACCACAGCCATGTACTCGTCCGCCATGTCGTAGCGCGTGTCGTGCTCCGGCAGCCCGTCCAGGCCGAAATTGCGCGCCGCCATGTCCGACGACCCGGTGACGGCGTTCCAGCCGATGCGCCCGTTGGACACCTGGTCCAGCGTCGCCACCAGCCGGGCCAGCAGATAGGGCGGATAGGCGAAGGTGGCGAAGGTCGGCACGATGCCGATGCGCGAGGTCGCCTGCGTCAGGATGGCCGCCACGACGGACGGGTCCTGCCGCGGCGTGGCCAGGGCGTTGCGCAGGTAGATGTCGCGCGAGGCGCCGTAGCTTTCCCCGACATAGGAGGAATCCTCGATCAGCATGTAGTCGAAGCAGGCGCGTTCCAGCGCGCGGGCGATGTCGACCACCAAATCCGGCCGCATCCAGTCGCGGCCGATGGCGCCGGTCCAGGGTTCGCCCCAGGCCTGGGCGCTGGAGCCCTGGAAAAACCAGCCGAGATGGAAGCGGTCGGGCATGGCGCCTGTGTCACCCTCGTGTTGTGCGCGTGGACGCAGGCAAGCATCGTACCATCTGGCATCCGGTTTGCTTATACTCACGCCATGACGTCGCATGTCCTGGAGGCGAGTGGGCTCAGCAAACGCTACGGCTCGGTTGCCGCGCTGGACGACGTGTCGCTGCGGGTCGGCGGCGGGCGGTTCGTGACGCTGCTGGGCCCGAGCGGGTCCGGCAAGACCACCTTGCTGATGGCCATCGCCGGGTTCGTGCAGCCGGATCGCGGGTCGCTGCTGCTGGATGGCGCGCCGATCACGCATTTGCCGCCGGAGAAGCGCAATTTCGGCATGGTGTTCCAGGGCTACGCCCTGTTCCCGCATCTCAGCGTGGCCGACAACGTGGCGTTTCCGCTGCGTATCCGCCGCGTCGGACGGGCAGAGGTGGCGGAGCGGGTCAGGGAAGCGCTGGACCTGGTGCAGCTCGGCGCGCTGGCCACGCGGATGCCGCGGCAGCTCTCGGGCGGACAGCAGCAACGCGTGGCGTTGGCCAGGGCGCTGGTGTTCCGGCCGCATTTGCTGCTGCTGGACGAACCGCTCTCCGCGCTGGACAAGACGCTGCGGCTGAGCATGCAGGAGGAGCTGCGGGATTTGCACGGCCGCATCGGCCTGTCCTTCGTGTTCGTCACCCACGACCAGGGCGAGGCCTTGGCCATGTCGGACGAGGTGGCGATCCTGCGCGGCGGCCGCCTGGTGCAGGTGGGCAGCCCGGCCGAGCTGTATGACCGGCCGGCCAACCGCTTCGTCGCCGGGTTCCTGGGCCGCAGCAATTTCTGGCAGGGCCGCGTGGCGGCGGAGGATGCCGCCGGCTTCACCTACCTGGCCGGGGGGCACCGGCTGCACCAAACGGGCAAGCCGCCCGGCCCGGACGTGCTGGTGTCGCTGCGGCCGGAGAAGCTGATGGTCCTGGATGGCCCCGGCGGCCCGGCGAACCAGGTGGCCGGCACCGTCGCCACCGCCAGCTATGGCGGGGAGGCCTGGCTGGTGCAGTTGGACGTGGACGGGCTGGGCCGCGTGCAGGCGGTGCTGCCGACCTGGCGCCGGGCGCCGCCGCGTGCGGGCGATGCCATCCGGCTCGGCTGGGATGCCGATGCAGGCGTGATCGTGGACGATAGTGAGGGAGAAGCGGCGTGAAACAGGAATTTGGCGACGATCTGCGGCTGCTCGGCCGGCGTGGACTGTTGGGCGGTGCGGCGGCGCTGGCCTGCGTGCCCAGCCTGGTCCGCGCCGCCGTGCCGGAGGTCGTGATGTGCAACTGGGGCGGCGACGCGATGAAGGCGTTCAACAGCGCCTTCGTCGGCCCGTACGACAAATCCACCGGCGGCAAGCTGGTGCTGGACGGCAGCGGACCCGCCAACGGCAAGATCCGCGCGATGGTGGAGGCGAACAACGTCTCCTGGGATCTCTGCGACAGCGGCGTCACCGGGCTGGCGGAGCTGGCGACGCGCAACCTGCTGGCCCCGATCGACTACAGCATCGTGGACAAGGCGAAGGTGGAGCCGGCCTTCGCCTACCCGTTCGGCGTCTGCAACTACATGTTCAGCAGCGTGATGGCCTGGGACACCAGCCGGGTGAAGGGCACGCCAAGCATGGCGGATTTCTTCGACCTGAAGAAAATCCCCGGCAAACGCATGATCCGCAAGGACAGCCAGGCCATGCTGGAGATGGCGCTGGTGGCCGACGGCGTGCCGGTGGACAAGCTCTACCCGCTGGACGTCGACCGGGCGATGGCGAAGTTCGCCACCATCAAGGACGCGATCCTGACCTGGGACACCGGTGCGCAAAGCCAGTCGCTGCTGCGCGACGGGGAGGTGTCGATGGGCTGGCTGTGGCACACCCGCGCCACGCTGCTGAAGCGGGAGGCCAACAGCAAGATCGACTGGAACTTCAACGGCGGCGTGTTGCAGCCGGGCCTCTGGGTGGTGCCGCGCGGCAACCCGGCCGGCAAGCAGGCGATGGTCGCCATCGCCTCCATGCAGGACCCGGCGAGCCAGGTGACGCTGCTCGCCGCCCTGGGCAACGGCCCCGCCAACCCGCAGGCCGCGTCGATGGTGCCCGCGGATTTGCGGGCGATCGACCCCGGCTATCCCAGCAACGCCGCGGTGCAGTCGCAGATCAACGCGGATTGGTACCGCGCGAACTACGGCGCCACGTTCAAACGCTTCCTGGACTTCCTCTCTGCGTGACGCCGCCCCTGCCCCTCCCCCCGCCCTCGCCCTGTCCCTCGCAATCAAAAGCCCTCTCCCTCTGGGAGAGGGTTGGGTGAGGGCGCCTCCCTCCGCCGCATCCCAGTCGCGTAGCCCTCACCCCGACCCTCTCCCAAAGGGAGAGGGAGAAGGAGAGGGAGAGGGAGACGAACTGTGACCGCCGGCGCCTATCGCTGGTTCCCGATCCCGGCGCTGCTGCTGCTCATCGTCGCCTATCTGATCCCCCTGTCGCAGGTGCTGACCATCTCGGTCACCGACCCGTCGCCGGGGCTGGGGAACTACGCCCTGCTGGTCACCAGCGCCTCCATCCTCCGCGTGCTGGCGACCACAGCGCGCATCTGCGCCGTCACCGTCGTCGTCACGCTCATCCTCGGCTACGTCGTCGCCTACTGCATGACGCAGGCGCGCCCGGCGGTGCAGCGGCTGATGCTGGTGGGCGTGCTGCTGCCGCTCTGGGTCTCCGTGCTGGCGCGGTCCTTCGCCTGGGTGACGCTGCTGCGGCGGGAAGGCGTGGTGAACTCCGCCCTGCTCGGGGCCGGGCTGATCCACGCGCCCTTGCCGCTGATCTGGAACGAGTTCGGCGTCTCGCTCGGCATGATCCATACCATGCTGCCCTACGCCATCCTCCCGATGGCGGCGCACATGCGCGGGCTGGACCGATCCCTGATCACGGCGGCGCGTGGCATGGGGGCCAGCCGCGCGCAGGCCTTCGCCCGCGTGTTCCTGCCGCTCAGCCTGCCGGGGGTGCTCGGCGCGGGGGTGTTGGTGCTGATCTTCTCGCTCGGCTTCTACGTGACGCCGGTGCTGCTGGGCGGCGGGCGCGTGCTGATGGTGGCGGAATATATCAGCGTGCAGATCCAGGACCTGCTGCAATGGGGCACCGGCACGATGCTGGCGACCACCCTGGTCGCGGCGATCGGGCTGCTGCTGTTCCTGCTGTCCCGCGTGGTCGGCCTGCGGGCCTTGAGCGGCGCACGATGACGCCGGGGCCGGGCCGGGCCGCACGCGGCGCCGCCTGGACGGTGGTGCTGTTCCTGCTACTGCCGATCGCCGTGGTGCTGCCGGTCTCGCTGACCGACCAGCCCTTCCTGTCCTTGCCGCACCAGGGACTGAGCCTGCAGTACTACGCCAAACTGCTGCATTCCGCACCCTGGCAATCCTCCATCCTGCAAAGCCTGCTGGTGGCCTGCGTCGCATCCATCGTCGCCGTGACGCTGGGCACGCTGTGCGCGGTCGGCTGCTGGCGGATGGGCACGCGCTGGGCGCAGGCGGTGCAGGCGCTGATGCTGATCCCGATCGTGGTGCCGACCATCGTCTACGCACTCGGCCTCTACCGCGCCTATGCCTGGCTGGGGATGCTGGACACGCTGGGCGGCGTGATGGTGGCGCACTCGGTGACCGCAATCCCTTACGTGGTGGTGATCGTCGCCACCGCGCTCGCCGGGATGGACGTCCGGTTGGAGCAGGCGGCGCGGTCACTGGGCGCCGGGCCGATGCAGGCGATGCGCCGGGTGCTGCTGCCGCTGCTGCGCCCGGCGATGCTGTCGGGCGCGCTGTTCGCCTTCGTGCATAGCTGGGACGAGCTGGTGATCGTGCTGTTCATCGCCGGGCGCCACGTGTTCACCCTGCCGCGCCGGATGTGGGACGGCATCAACGACAACCTGGACCCGACGCTGGCGGCGGTCGCGGTGCTGCTGGTGGCGCTGAGTGCGGCGTTGCTGTTCCTGGACTTATGGTTGCGCAGCCGTCGCGATCCCGGGTGATCATGGCTCCGCCAAATGGCACGCCGCGCCATGCCCGTCGCGCGCCTGCAGCAGCGGCGCCACCACCCGGCAGCGATCGAACGCCAGCGGGCACCGCGGATGGAACGGGCAGCCCGGCACCACGCGCATCGGGCTCGGCAACTCGCCGCGCAGGGCGGCATCCGCGCTGCGCCGCCCGGGCTGCAGCGTCGGCGCGGCGCGCAGCAGCGCCTGGGTGTAGGGATGCAGCGGACGGCCGAACACCTGGTCCGCCGTGCCGGACTCCACCACCCGGCCCAGATACATCACCGCCACGTGGTGGGCGAGGTGACGCACCACGCGCAAATCATGCGACACGAACAGCATCGCCAGTCCCAGCCGCTCCTGCATGTCCAGCAGCAGGTTCAGGATCTGCGCCTGCACGGACACGTCCAGGGCGGAGACGATCTCGTCCGCGACCAGCAGCTCCGGCTCCACCGCCAGGGCGCGGGCAATCGCCAGCCGCTGCCGCTGCCCGCCCGAGAATGCGTCCGGCAGCCGCTCGGCCGCGTCCTGCGGCAGCCGCACCACCTCCAGCAACGCCGCCACCCGGTCCGCCACCTGCGGCCGGGGCACCATGCGGTGCACGCGCAGCGCCTCCGCCAGCGTCTCCCCCGCCGTCATGCGCGGGTTCAGCGAGCCGTACGGGTCCTGGAACACCATCTGGACCCGGCGGTTATACGCCCGCAGCCTGCTGCCCCGCAGCGCCCGCACGTCCTGCCCGTCGAACTCGATCTGTCCGGCGTCCACGTCGATCAGGCGCACCAAGGCGCGGGCGAGCGTCGACTTGCCGCAGCCGGACTCGCCCACCACGGCCAAGGTCTCGCCGCGTTCGATCGCGATGCTGACGCCGGCCAGCGCCCGCACCATCGGCCGAGAGCCGCCGGCAAAGACCTGCCGCAGGCCGCGCCGCACGGGGAATCCGCGCTCCAGATCATCCGCCCGCAACAGCGCCGTCATGACGCGGCCACGGCCTCCGCCCGGATGCACGCGCTGAGCTGCCCCGGTGCGGACGCGGCCAGCGTCTTGTCGCCCACCCGGCATGCCTCGACCGCGAAGCCGCAGCGCGGGGCGAAGCGGCATCCCGGCGGGATGGCGCGCAGATCGGGCGGCACGCCGGCGATGCCGGGCAGGCGCTGCCGGGCCTGCGCCGCGTCCGGCATGGAGCGCAGCAGGCCCAGCGTGTAGGCATGCGTCGGCCGGGCGAAGACCGCGGCGACCGGGCCCGACTCCATCACCCGCCCGGCATACAGCACGGCCACGCGGTCGCAGGTGCCGGCGATCACGCCCAGATCATGCGTCACGATCACCACGCTCATCGCCAGCTCGTCCTTCAGCCGCAGCAGCAGCTTGAGGATTTGGTCCTGGATGGTGACGTCCAGCGCCGTGGTCGGCTCGTCGGCCAGCAGCAGCTTGGGTCCGCTCGCCAGTGCGGCGGCGATCATCGCGCGCTGCCGCATGCCGCCGGAGAACTCGTGCGGATAGCTGGACAGGCGGCGCGCGGCGTCCGGGATGCCCACGAGGTCCAGCAGTTCCACCGCGCGCCGCCGGGCCGCGCCGCCGCGCAGGCCAAGATGCACGCCCAGCCCCTCCGTGATCTGCCGTCCGATCGTCAGCACGGGGTTGAGCGCGGTCATCGGCTCCTGGAACACCATGGCGATCTCGCCGCCACGGACCCGCCGCATCGCTGCCTCCGGCAGTGGCAGTAGGTCGCGGCCCTGCCACAGGATTTGCCCGGTGGTCACGGCCTGCGGCGGCAGCAGGCGCAGGATGGCCCGCAGGCTCAGGCTTTTGCCGGAGCCGGATTCGCCCACGATGCCGAGCGTCTCCCCCGCGGCCACGTCCAGGTCGATGCCGTCGACGGGACGGCCGCCGCCCAACTGCACCGACAGCCCGCGGATGCTCAGCAACGCCGTCAGCGCTGCCGCCGCAACAAATCGGCCAGCCCGTCACCGAACAGGCTGAACCCCGTGCCCGCCACCACGATGGCGATGCCGGGAAAGATCGACATCCACCAGGCCGTGGTCATGAAGTTCTTGCCGTCCGCGATCAGCACGCCCCATTCCGCCGTCGGCGGCTGCGCGCCCAGGCCGAGATAGCCGAGCGAGGAGCCGAGCAGGATCGCCAGCGCCATGTCCGTCATCCAGTACACGATCACCGGGGCGATCGCGTTCGGCAGCAGATGGCGGAAGATGATGCGCAGCGCGCCGTAGCCCATGACGCGCCCGGCCGCGGCGTAGTCCCGCTGCGCCTGCGCCAGCACCTCGCCCCGCATCAGCCGCGCGTAGATGATCCAGTTCACGGCCGAGATCGCAATGTACATGTTGCGCAGGCCCGGCCCCAGCACCGCCACGATGACGATCACCAGCACGAGGAACGGGATGGTGATCAGCACGTCCACGATGCGGCGGAACACCGCATCCGCCCAGCCGCCGGCATAGCCGAGCACGCTGCCGACCAAGGTGCCGAACACGGCCGGGAACACGGTGGCGAAGACCGCGATCTGCAGATCGATGCTCGACGCCCAGATCGTGCGCGACAGGATGTCGCGGCCGAAATTGTCGGTGCCGAACGGGTGCTGCCAACTCGGCGGTTTCAGCAGGGCGCGGAAGTCGAAACCGTTGGGCGGGAACGGCGCGATCCGCTCCGGCACGGCGGCGCACAGCACGAACAGCACCAGGATGGCGGTGCCCGCCAGCAGCGTCCACGGCAAGCGCGGCAGCCGCAGCGCGGAGAGTTGGGTGGCGCTCACCGGGACAGACGGGGGTCGAGCAGCGCCTGCACGGCGTCCACCAGTAGGAACACGATCGACACCATGATCGCCAGCACCATGGTGAGCCCCTGCACCACCGGGTAGTCGCGGGCGAAGATGCCGTCGATCGTCAGGCGGCCCAGCCCCGGAATGGCGAACACCGTCTCCGTAATGACCGCGCCGCCCACCAGCGAGCCGATATTCAGGCCCAGCAGCGTGACGGTGGACACCCAGGCGTTGCGCAGCACGTGCCGCCCGAGCACGAGCCGGCGCGGCAGCCCCTTCGCGGTGGCGAAGCTGACATACTCGGCGCCGAGCGCCTGCACGATCGACTGCCGCAAATTGCGCAGCAATACCGCCGAAAGCGACAGGGCCAGCGTCAGCGCGGGCAGGAACAGGAAGTAGATGTCCTGCCAGAACCCGTCGCCGATCCCACCCACCGGAAACCAGCGCAGCCCCGCCGCCAGCGTGATCAGCAGCACCAGCCCGATATAGAACACCGGCATCGACAGGCTGATTTGCGCCACCGCGCGGATCGCCACGTCGATCCAACTGCCCGGCTGCAGGGCCGAGACGAAGGCGAGCGGCACCGCGATCAGCAGGGCCAGCAGCGCGGCCATCGCCGTCAGCATCAGCGTGATGGGCAGCCCGCTGCGCACCAGGCTCGCCACGGGAACGCGCAGGGTGATGGACTCACCCATTTGCAGCGTGACGGTGTGGAGCAGGAACTCGTAGAACTGCACGCCGACCGACTGGTCCAGCCCCAGCTCGTGATGCATCTGCGCGATTGACGCGTCCGTCGCGCGGTCCCCCAGCAGCACCAGGGCCGGATCGCCCGGGAGCAGCCGCATGAGGCCGAACACCAGCAGCGCCACCAGCACGACGGTGGCCGCGATCTGCCCCAGCCGCCGCAGGATGACGGCGAGCAACGCCACCCGGCGGCCTACTTGTCCAGGTAGGTGCTGACGAAGATGTTGTTGCCCAACGGGATTTGCACGAAGTCGTGCACCTTCTTCGACATCGCGATCGGGTACGGCACCTCGAACGCGAAGACGATCGGGGCGGCGGCGGCGTAGCGCTGCTGGATCTCCTTGTATTCGGCGGCGCGCTTGGCGGGATCCAACTCGCCCTGGCTTTGCGTGAACAATGCATCGATGCGCGGGTCGTCCCAGCCGGATCGGTTGTTTTGCCGGGTCGGGTAATAGGCGAAGATGTTGGTGATCTCGCTGGGATCGTTGATGTCGTTGGTCCACAGCGACGTCCGCATCTGGAAGTCGGCGGCGTTGTAGCGCGCCAGGCGCGTGGCGGATTCCAGTTGCTCCACCTTCAACTGCACGCCGACCTGGCCCCAAAGCTGTTGCAACGTCGTGACCTTCGCCGCGTCGTCGGCGCTGCCGGCCAGCACCGTGCAGGTGACGGCAAAGCCGTTGGGATAGCCTGCCTCCGCCAGCAGCGCCTTCGCCTTCGCCAGATCGTAGGGGTAGAGCGGCCCGGCATCGTATGACAGCGGCGTCGACATCGGCATAAAGGAATGTTCCGGCGTGCCGGCGCCATAGGTCACCACCTGGATGAGGGCGTCCTTGTCGGTGGCGTAGTTCAACGCCTGCCGCACGCGGACATCGTTCAGAGGGTTCTTCGTGCCGTCCTTCAGCGTGGGGCGGTCGTTGAAGGCGAAGTAGTTCACCTGCGCCGCCGGGAACAGCACCATGTTCAGCTTAGGATCCGCCTTCAGCTCGGCCACGCGCGAGTACGGCACGAACTCCGCGATATCCAACTCGCCAGCCCGTAGCTTGAGGATGCGCGTCGCGTCGTCCGGAATGATCTCAAACCGGATCGCGTCCAGATAGGGCAGTTTGCCGCCATCCGCCGCGGGCTTCCAGTAATACGGGTTGCGCGTCATCACCATCTCGGTGTTGCGCTGCCAGCTCTTCAGCAGGAACGGGCCGGACCCGACCGGGTGGTCGGCAAACGCCTTGCTCTTGTCGTCCAGGGTCGCGCCGGGCGCTGCCATCAGCAGCTTCTCCGGCATGATGCCGGAGTTGAACGTCGCCAGCGCCTGCAGGATGACCGGGTCCGGATGGGCCATGTGCAGCACCACGGTGTCGTCGCCCGTCACGTCGATGCTGGCGATGGAGGCGAGCAGGAACTGGAAGTCGCCGCCCGACTCCTTGGTGCGGGCACGGTCGAGCGACCATTTCACGTCACTCGGCGCCAGCGGCGAGCCGTCGGCGAATTTCAGCCCGGGACGCAGCACGAAGGTGAGTGTCTTGCCGTCGTCTGACACGGTCCAACTCTGCGCCAGGCCGGGCTCCACGGTCTTCCCGTCCGCGCTCGGCTGCAGCAGCGTGTCGTACAGGTTGAGCGCCAACCAGATATCGGCGTTCTGCGAGGTATGGACCGGGTCGAGGTACTGGCTCTCGATCGCGCGACCGAACACCAGCGTGCCGCCGCGCGTGGCCGCCTGGGCCGGCAAGGCCAGCGCGGCGGCGAGCAGGGCGGCAATCGCGTGTCGTTTCATGGCACGATCCTTCAAGGCGCTGGGTGCGAGTAGACCTTGCCCGTGAAGCACGCCCCATGCCAGCCTGGGACCATGCAACAGCCCCTGCTCCTCACCCCCGGTCCGGTCTCCGTCTCCGCCACCACGCGGGAGGCCATGCTAGTGGAGCGGCCGAGCGGGGACGCCGACTTCCAGGCGGATTTGCAGCAGGCCCGCGACACCCTGGTCGCCCTGGCGCATGGCGGCGACGCCTATGTCGCCGTGCCCGTGCCCGGCAGCGCCACCTACGCCAACGAGGCGGTGATAGCCGCCCTGGTGCCGCCGGGCCGCACCCTGCTGGTGCACAGCAACGGGGTGTACGGCGACCGCCTGGCGGAGATTTGCGAGGCGCTCGGCACCAAGGTCGCGCTGCTGCGGACGGAGGCATTTGCACCGCCCGAGCCGGCCCAGTTCGCCACGATGCTGGAAGGCGACCCCACGATCAGCCACGTCTTCATCGTGCATTGCGAGACCAGCACCGGCATCCTGAACCCGCTGGAGCCGGTCGCCGCCCTGTGCCGGGAGCGCGGGGTCGGCCTGCTGGTGGATGCCGTCGCCTCCTTCGGCGCGATGGACATCGACGCCGCGGCGCTGGGCCTGGCCGCCATCACCATCTCCTCCAACAAATGCATGCAGGGTGTGCCCGGCATCGGCTGGGCCGTGGTGCGCCGGGCGGATCTGGCGGCGGCGGACCGGCCCCGCACGCTCAGCCTGGACCTGGCGGACCAGGCGCGACACATGGACCGCACCGGCCTGTTCCGCTTCACCCCGCCGGTCCAGGTGCTGGCCGCTTTCGCCCAGGCCTGCCGGGAGCATGCGGCGGAAGGCGGGACGCAGGCACGGCTTGCCCGTTATCGCGCCAACTGGCGCCGCCTGGTGGACGGCATGCGGCAGATGGGCTTCCGAACGGTCGTGCCGGACGCTGTCGCCAGCCCGATCGTGGCCACGTTCCACAACCCCGACCACCCGGCATTCAGCTTCGACGCCTTGTTCCAGGGCATGAAGCGGCGCGGCTTCGTCATCTTCCCGGGCCGGCTCGCCCTGGCCGACACCTTCCGCATCGGCTGCATGGGGGCCGTCACGCCCGACGATATCGGCCGCGCCATGGTGGCGGTGGCGGACACCATGGCTGAGATGGGCGTGGGCGCCTTCGGCCGCGACGCGGCGACGGCCTGACGCGGGAGGAGCCTTTAGACACTGGCTCGCACATCATGAGAGCCGGATCGCTTGAGGTTTACGGCAACGCTCCCCCTCTCCCAAAGGCAGAGGGCTTTGCCGGTGCCGGGAGCGAGGACGCCGCGGTTCTTCCAGGTCCGGCTCCACGCTATACCGAGCTTACGGGTGGCGCCGACACGGCCAGCGCCTTCTGCCACCGCGCCGCCTCGCGGGCGACGTTCGCCGGGGCCGTGCCGCCAAAGCTGGTGCGCGATGCGACGGAGGCATCGACCGTCAGCACGTCGAAGATCGCCGCCGTGATACCGGGTTCCTCCGCCTGCATCTCGGCCAGCGTCAACCCGGCCAGGTCCACCCCCTTGGCCTCCGCCGCCGCGACCAGGCGGCCCGTCACATGATGCGCCGTGCGGAACGGCAAATGCAGCACCCGCACCAGCCAGTCCGCCAAATCCGTCGCGGTCGCGAACCCGCTGCCCGCCATCGCCCGCATCCGCGCCAGGTCCGGCCGCACATCGCGCACCATCCCGGCCATCGCCGCCAGGCTCAGCGCCAGGGCGTCGGCCGCGTCGAACACCGGCTCCTTATCCTCCTGCGTGTCCTTCGCGTAGGCGAGCGGCAGGCCCTTCATGACCGTCAGCAGCGCCACCAGCGCACCCATGATACGGCCGGTCTTGGCCCGCGCCAGCTCCGCCGCGTCCGGGTTGCGCTTCTGCGGCATGATCGACGACCCGGTGGTGAACGCGTCCGACAACCGCACGAAACCGAACGGCGCCGAGCACCAGATCACGATCTCCTCCGCCAGGCGGGACACATGCACGGCGCAGATCGCCGCCATCGACAGGAACTCCAGCGCGAAATCCCGGTCCGACACCGCGTCCAGCGAGTTCGCGGTCGGCCGGTCGAACCCCAGCGCTGCCGCCGTCGCCTGCCGGTCGATCGGGAAGGATGTGCCGGCCAGCGCGGCGGAGCCGAGCGGGCATTCGTTCAGCCGGCGCCGTGCATCGGCCAGCCGCCCGCGGTCGCGCGCCAGCATCTCGACATAGGCCAGCAGATGGTGGCCGAAGGTGACGGGCTGCGCCGTTTGCATGTGGGTGAAGCCGGGCATCGGGTCGCCGGCATGCGCCGCGGCGCGGTCGGCCAGGGCGCGCATCAGCTCGGCCATCTGGTGGTCCAGCCCGTCCATCGCGTCGCGCACCCAAAGGCGGAAATCCGTCGCCACCTGGTCGTTGCGGCTGCGCGCGGTGTGCAGGCGCTTGCCGGCCTCGCCGATGCGCTCGGTCAGCCGCGCCTCGATGTTCATGTGGATGTCTTCGAGGTCGGCGTCGAAGCTGAACCGCCCGGCCGCGATCTCCGCCCCGATCGCCTCCAGCCCGGCGCGAATCGCCGCCTCGTCTTCCGGCTGGATGATCCCGGTGCGCGCCAGCATGGCGGCATGGGCCAGCGAGCCGCTGATATCCTGCCGCCACAGCTTGCGGTCGAATCCGATCGAGGCGTTGATCTCCGCCATGATGACAGCCGGCCCGGACGCGAAGCGGCCGCCCCATTGCGCGTTGGCGAGGGCGTTCCGACGTTCCGGGTCGCTGTTTGCTGACAAGGATGGATCCTGATGACCGAAGTGACACGCCGCGCCCTGGTCGCGGCCGGGGCGACCCTAGCCGCGGCAATCCCGCTCCGCAAACCGCGGGCGCAGGCGCTGCAAGGGATCGGCGCGCTGCACGCCCTGGCGACGCCGCGCAAGCTGGACCTGCATTTCACCGCCGCGGACGGCACGCCCCGCTCGCTGGCGGATTACGCCGGGCGCGGCGTGGTGCTGAACCTGTGGGCGACCTGGTGCGTGCCCTGCGTGCGCGAAATGCCGGCGCTGGATGACCTGGCCAAGCTGGTGGCGAAGGACGGCGTGGTGGTCCTGCCCGTCTCCTCCGACCATGGCGGCGCCGCGGTGGTGCAGCAGTTCTACGCCAATCACGGCATCGCCAACCTGCCGGTCCTGCTGGACCCGATGAGCGCCATGGCCCACGCGCTGAACGTCCGCGGCATTCCCACCACGTTGCTGATCGACCCGCAGGGCCAGGAAGTCGGCTGGCTGGAAGGCGCGGCCGACTGGTCCTCCCCCGACGCCGTGACCGTGGTGCGGAAGGTGAAAGGCTAGCGGCAGCCCGGCGCGTTCGGGTTCGCGCCGCATCCGCCAGCGGTCGCGTTGATCGGGCGGCGCGACATCGGCCGCGCGACCACCGTGCCGCTCAGGGTCTGGCCGCGGGACGTGCACTCGCAGTAGCCATCGACCGGCATCGCCGTGGCGCAGGAGAGCGGCCCCGCCTGGCACATATTCGCGCGTGCTGGCCCCCCCGCGATGGCGGTGGCGACGAACAAAGCGAGGGCGAAGGTTGAGAGGCACCGCATGCTGGGACCCTTTCTGAGGCCGAAGACATTTCGCTGCTGCATGCTATCTCAACCGCAAATGATTCGGAAACCATATGGCTGGGAGACAGGTGTCCGCTGTTGGTGTCGCTCGCTGGCGGAGTCAGCCGTGTCGGTGGCGCTCACGGCCGTCTTGCGCCAGTTCCAAGCCCTACAAGCACCAGCACGGCGGGGACTGACGCCAACGTCGCAAGCCCAGCCCGAGTGCGCCAGCGGGCCCGCAATGACGGACCCGGACGCTTGCCGCCGTGTCGCACCGCCGACATGATCCGCGCACACATGTCCGGGGATTAAGGATGAGCCTTGCAACCACGCGTGTCCCGGCCAGCCGTCTGCACACCGTCATCGCCGCGAATATCGGCGCCGTGTTGGAGTGGTTCGACCTCGTCCTCTACGCCCTGTTCGCCGTCGTGCTGGGGCGCGAGTTCTTCCCCACCACCGATCCGGACGTCTCGCTGCTGCTGTCGCTCGGCGCCTTCGCCATCTCCTGGCTGGTGCGGCCGCTCGGCGCGATCTTCATCGGCGCCTATTCGGACCGGGCGGGCCGCAAGCCGGGGCTGACGCTGTCGGCCGGGCTCATGATGGTGGGCACCGCGATGCTGGCCTTCATGCCCTCCTACGACAGCATCGGCCTCGCCGCGCCCATCCTGGTGCTGGTCGCCCGCATGATCCAGGGCTTCTCCGCCGGCGGCGAATTCGGCAGCGCCACCGCATTGCTGGCCGAGCAGGACCCGGCCCGGCGCGGCTTCTATGCCAGCCTGCAATGGGCAGCCTCCGGCTTCTCGGTCCTGCTGGCCTCGCTCGCCGCCTACGCCGTCACCGCCTTGCTGACCGCGGACCAGGTCGCGCGCTGGGGCTGGCGCGTGCCATTCGTCTTCGGCCTGCTGATCGGGCCAGCCGCGCTCTACATCCGCAGCCGGCTGGATGAGCCGGAGGAGTTCCTGCGGGCCAGCCGCGCCAGCCATCCCATGGCCGAGTTGATGGCGGCCGACAAGTATCGCGTCCTGCTCGGCGCCGGGCTGGTGGCGGCCGGGGCGTGCGGCAGCTTTCTGAACACCTACATGCCGACCTTCGCCTTCACCAGGTTGGGCTTGTCGCAATCCGGGGCGCTGCTGGGCACCGTCGCGGCCGGGGTGATCAACACGCTGCTGCCGCCGTTCTTCGGCGGCCTGTCCGACCGCATCGGGCGCATCCGGGTGATGGCGTTCACCGGCGTATTGGGCCTGGTCATGATCTACCCGCTGTTCCGCTGGCTGATCGCCGCCCCGTCGATCGCCACGCTGGTGGCCATCCAGGCGCTGATCGCGCTGGTGTTCTACTGCGGCTACTACGCGACGGTGCCGGCGGCGCTGGCGGATTTGTTCCCGGTGCGGCGGCGCACCTCGGGCGTGTCGGTCGCCTACGTGCTGGCCCAGACGCTGTTCGGCGGCGTCACGCCGTTGGTGGTGGGGCGGCTCGTCACGCTGACGAACGACCCGACGAGCCCCGGCCTCTATCTTGGCGCCGTCATGCTCCTGAGCCTCGGCTGCCTCGCCGCCAGCGCGCGCCTTTTGAGGGCTGAGCGTGGCTTGTTTGATCAGCATTCCTAGACGTTCGCTGGGCTGAGAGAGGGAAGCATGGCTACTCCGCCCACACCCGGTAACGACACCTATGTCGGCCTGCTAATGATGGAGCAGCCGCCGGATTGATGGCTGCCGCCGGGCTTTACGCTGACATCGAATGGCTCAGCCCCGCTCCGCGCCAGCTTTTCCTAGAGGTACCGGTGCAAACCAAGCCGATCCCGCAGGGGATTCTGGCCGAGGCACAACGACTCTCGATCAAGATCCGCGATGTGGAAGGCAAGGTGTATTGATGGGCTTGGTGTTTGATCCGAACAGCCACGACCGGCTTGTCCAGGTGCTTGCCAAGGAAGATTTTCCCGCGAGGTATCAAGACCTATGCCGGAATTTCCTAGCCTACGATCCCGGAGGCGCGCCGTTCAACATGAAGGAGGCCAAGAGGTTATTCAGGGAGCACTGCGCCGAAGTGACAGCGGACAAACGGTTTAAAATGATCTTCTTTGGCAAAGAGGAAGTCGTGGGATGGCGATGGGAGGCATCACTCCGCGTTATGAACTACAACTCGTTGGAACCGATGATGCGCGGCGAGCTCCTCGACGGAACGCGCAGTGTCGGTTCGACTTGGTTGAACATCGCAGAGCAAGCTGGAGCCTACCTCACGCCTCCGCTCACCTGGCAGGATTTCTCAAAGCCTATTCTTCAATACAACCGACCATGCTTCGACGGCAGGCCAGAAACACTCGAACGACTGATCCCGGAGTTGGTAAGCCTGTTCCGATTGGTGAAGCAGGCGGTCCGGGAGCATTGGGAGACGACAGCCGGTGCAGTCCAATCCGGTTCCTGACATCGTACGAGCACGTGCGATGAGGCTCAGCGCAAGCGGCTGCTAGGACGTCGATCATCACACCCGCAGCCTGGCCGCGGTCAATCTTTGGCTGTCGCGGCGGGAGGGACCACGACCCGGAACCGGGTGTATTCGCGCACGCGGTTGCTATATTTCCGCCAGGCCGACGTGCCCTTGTAGCGCGCGAACGCTGGGACTTTCTGCCGGGCCGTTCGCGTCAGGGCGTGGGGCGACGTCTCCACGGCCGCGAGCGCGCTGCTGAGCCACTCGGCCGGCAAGGTGCTGGTGGCCGTCACATGCGGCGGGGCCGGGATCGTCCCGGCCCGGATGGCGCGGCGGAGGACCCCGATGGAAACGCCCAGGTGGCGCGCCGCCTCAGCGAGGCCGATGGGTGAGGTATCGCTCATGGCATTTGATCGGGTTGATGCACCGCTGTCTGATCTCTCGGCGGCGTCCGGTGCAAACCAAGCCGATCCCGCAGGGGATTCTGGCCGAGGCACAACGACACTCGATCAAGATCCGCGATGTGGAAGGCAAGGTGTATTGATGGGCTTGGTGTTTGATCCGAACAGCCACGACCGGCTTCTCCAGGTGCTTGCCAAGGAAGATTTTCCCGGGAGGTATCAAGACCTATGCCGGGATTTCCTGGCCTACGATCCCGAAGGCGCACCGTTCAACATGAAGGAGGCCAAGAGGTTATTCAGGGAGCACTGCGCCGAAGTGACAGCGGACAAACGGTTCAAAATGATCTTCTTCGGCAAAGAGGAAGTCACGGGATGGCGATGGGAGGCATCACTCCGCGTTATGAACTACAACTCGTTGGAACCGATGATGCGCGGCGACCTCCTCGACGGAACGCGCAGTGTCGGATCGACTTGGTTGAGTTTAGCTCTTGACGCAGGACTCTACTGTCAGCCTCCGCTCAGCTCACAAGACTTTTTGAAACCTGCCCTTCCATACAACCGACCATGCTTCGACGGCAGGCCAGAAACACTTGAACGACTGGTCCCGGAGTTGGTGAGCCTGTTCCGACTGGTGAAACAGGCGGTCCGGGAGCATTGGGAGACGACCGCCAGTGCAGCCGAAGCCGGTCCGTGACATCGTGCTGAAATGCTATCGACAGCCGGCAAGGGCAGGCGTCCGGCTTCTCGGTCCTGCCGCCCTCTCGCCGCCTATGCCGTCACGGTGCTGCTGACCCCGGACCGGGTCGCGCGCTGGGGTTATCCCGTCCGTTCGTCTTCGGCCCGCTGATCAGGCGGCTCGCCCGCTACATCCGGCCCCGCTCCGCGCGGTGGCATCCCGGCAGCGGTCAAGCGTCGGCTGTTGCGACGGGAGGGACCACGACCCGGAACCGGGCGTATTCGCGCACGCGGTTGCTGTATTTCCGCCAGGCCGACGTGCCCTTGTAGCGCGCGAACGCTGGGACTTTCTGCCGGGCCGTCCGCGTCAGGGCGTGGGGCGACGTCTCCACGGCCGCGAGCGCGCTGCTGAGCCACTCGGCCGGCAAGGTGCTGGTGGCCGTCACATGCGGCGGGGCCGGGATCGTCCCGGCCCGGATGGCGCGGCGGAGGACCCCGATGGAAACGCCCAGGTGGCGCGCCGCCTCAGCGAGGCCGATGGGTGAGGTATCGCTCATGGCATTTGATCCGGGTTGATGCACCGCTGTCTGATCACTCGGCGGCGTCGCTGGCAAGGGCTGTCGGCACGGTCATGCCGCACCTAAAAGGCTGTCGGCTGCGGCACGGGCCGCCTCCGTCACGGTCTCGCCGGCGAGCATGCGGGCGATTTCCTCCCGCCGGGCGGCGCCGTCCAACGGGGTGACCTGGGTGCGAACCTGGCCGGAGGCGAGCTTCTTCGCCACGCGGAGATGTTCGGCGCCGCGGGCCGCCACCTGCGGGCTGTGCGTCACCACCAGCACCTGCACGTCGTCCGCCACCCGGGCCAGCCGGTCGCCCACCGCGGCGGCCGTGGCGCCGCCGACGCCGGAATCCACCTCGTCGAACACCAGCGTCGGCACGGCGGAGCCGGAGGACAGCACCACCTTCAACGCCAGCATCAGCCGCGACAGCTCGCCGCCCGAGGCCACACGGTCCAGCGCGGCCGGCGTCTGGCCCGGGTTGGTCGCGATCAGGAAGCGCACCGCGTCCGCCCCGGATGCGCCCCATCGCGCCTCCTCGACCGGGGTCACGTCCGCCACGAAGCGGGCCCGGTCCAACTTCAATGGCGGCAACTCGCGCATCACCGCCCGCGCCAGCCGTCCCGCTGCGTCGCGGCGGCTGGTGCTCAGCGCCGCCGCCGCGGCGTCGAAGCTGGCGCGGGAGGCCGCTTCCTCCGCCTCTAGCTCCGCGATGGCGGCCGAGCCGCTCTCCAGCGCGACCAACCGGCTGCGCAGGGTCGCCAGCAAACCGGGCAGTTCCACGACCGGGATGCCGTGCTTGCGGGCGGCGGCGCGCAGGGCGAACAGCCGTTCCTCTGCCTGCTCCAGCAGCTTCGGATCGGCCTCCGCCTCCTCCGCCAGCCGCGTCAGCAGGGTTTCCGCCTCGGCCAGCGCCTCCTCCGCGCGGTCCAGCGCGGCGAGCGCCGGGGCCGCCGGGTTCGGCTCGGCGGCGCCCAGCCGCTGCAGCGCGCGGGAGGCGGCGCGCAACGCGGCGGCGGGGCCGGCGCTGCGCCGGTCGCGCGGCGCGATTTCCGCCACGGCGGCAGCGATCGCCTCGGCACGCCGCTCCCCCTGTTGCAGGCGGTGCCGCTCGGTGGCGAGCCGCTCCTCCTCGCCCTCCTCCGGGGCCAGCGCCGCAAGTTCCTCCGTCGCGTGGCGCAGCCAGTCTTCCTCGCGGGCTGCCTCGGCGATCTGCGTGCGGGCGGTCTCCAGCGCCATGCGCACCATGCGCCAGGCGGTCCAGGACTCCGCCACGGCCTGGCGCAGCACGGGATGGTTGGCGTAGCTGTCCAGCAGGGCGGCGTGTCCGGTGGGGTCGGCCAGGCCCATCTGGTCGTGCTGGCCCTGCACCTCCACCAGCAGCGCGCCCACCCGGCGCAGCAGCCCCACGCTGACGGGCTGGTCGTTCACCGTGGCGCGGGACCGGCCATCCTTGCTCACCACCCGGCGCAGTACGACCTCGTCCTCCAGCTCCACCCCGTGCTCCGCCAGCAGCGCCAGCACGGCATGGCCCGGATCCAGGGTGAAGCAGGCGGCGACGCTGGCCTGCTCGGCGCCCTCGCGGACCAGGCCCTGTTCGGCCCGGGCGCCCAGCGACAGGCCGAGGCTATCGAGCAGGATGGACTTCCCCGCCCCCGTCTCACCGGTCAACACGGTCAGTCCCGGCCCGAACCGGAGGTCGAGCCGTTCGATCAGAACCACGTCGCGGATCGACAGCGTTGTCAGCACGGCGAAGCGCCGGGGCTGGCCTCCGTCAGAAGATCGACCCGACGGTCCGCTGGAAGAAACCCGGCCGGGCGGAGGCGGGACGGGCGTCGGTCACTTCCCCATCGGCGACCAGGGTGCGGTAGCTGTCGGCATACCAGGGGTTGCCCGGGTAGTTGTGGCCGAGCACGGCCGCGGTCTGCTTCGCCTGGTCGGTCAAGCCGAGCAGGAGGTAGATCTCCGTCAGGCGATGCAGCGCCTCGGGCACGTGGTTGGTGGTCTGGTAGTCGTCCACCACGCGCTGGAAGCGGCCGATCGCGGCCGTGTAGAGATGCTGCTGCTCGTAATAGCGGCCGATCTCCATCTCCTTGCCGGCCAGATGGTCGCGGCACAGATCGATCTTCAGCCGTGCGTCACGCGCGTAGGCGGAGTCGGGGAAGCGGTTCACCACCTCCTGCAACGCCGTCATCGCCAGGTCTGTGCCCTTTTGGTCGCGCTGGATGTCCGCGATCTGCTCGTAATAGCTCAATGAGCGGAGATAGTACGCGTAGGCAATGTCGCGGTTGGTCGGGTGAAGCTGGATGAACCGGTCCAGCACGGC
>CBDAQM010000007.1:0-1001503 GCA_965199095.1 Acetobacteraceae bacterium | reverse complement strand
ACCGTGCCTGTCGCATATCCCGACCTTCTGTCGACCGACTTTGGCGCCGGCCTAACTTAGCTTGACTTTCCGCATTTTTGAATTGCCGCTGCGGCTACCTCGCTGCCCAGAAGATATCCTCTGACGCGATGAACTGAAGGGCGTCGTCGATGGGCAGTATGGTTCGCCCGAACGGCCCTGCGTTGGTCCAGCGCTCCTTCCAAAGCGACCAGTAGAGCACCTCGACGCGATCGTTCTGCCCGGTCGGGCGTAGGCGCGCGACGGGCGTCCCTGAGGCGGCGCGATAGAGTGTGTAGCCGCGGTTGCGCCGTTCGGCGGCCAGTTGCCCACGACGGCATCGGAAGCTCTCGATACGCTGAATGATCGGATCGGTCATGATGGTCGATGGTAATTCACCGGGCTTCCAAATGTCTCGCGGGGACTCTTGCGGCGCGGTGCCCCTTCGATTCT
Source organism: Acetobacteraceae bacterium (assembly GCA_965199095.1). Taxonomy (GTDB): domain Bacteria; phylum Pseudomonadota; class Alphaproteobacteria; order Acetobacterales; family Acetobacteraceae; genus LMUY01. Next base: position 1,001,053 of record CBDAQM010000007.1, on the reverse strand, counting down.
ACGACTGCGATGGCATCGCACCATCCCGGCGCCGCACCGGCGCCCGACTCGCATTTGGTTCCACCGATCCTGGCCACTTGGCTGGCGGTGTTCCGCCCCTGCTTCACCGCCCCGGTATGGAACCGCGTGCTGGTTCTGGTGGCGGGCGCAGTGCTGGCGCCCGGCAAGCGCACCGTCACCCAGGTGCTGCGCGTCATGGGATTGGCAGATGACCGGCACTTCCGTCGCTACCACGAAGTCCTCAGCCGGGCACGTTGGGATGGGCGTGCCGTCGCGCGGCGGTTGTTGCTCTATATTATTGAGCGGCTGCTGCCGAACGGCGACGTGGTGATCGGCATTGATGATACCATCGAGCGCCGCTGGGGCGCACGCATCAAAGCCCGTGGCATCTATCGCGACCCGGTTCGCTCCTCCAAGGGGCAGTTCGTCAAGACCAGTGGCCTGCGCTGGTTGTCGCTGATGGTCGCAGTGCCGATCCCCTGGGCGGGGAGGACTTGGTCCTTGCCATTCCTCACCGTCCTCGCTCCGTCCGCGCGCTGGAGCGAGGCCAATGGCAAGCGCCATAAGACCCTGACGACCTGGGCACGCCAGGCGATCCTGCAAACCAAACGCTGGTTGCCAAACCGCCGTCTGATCTTTGTCGGCGACACCGGCTTCGCTGCCCTTGATCTACTGGCTGCTGTGCGTGGCCATGTCTGCATGATCACGCGCTTGCGGCTGGACGCCAACCTGTTCCGTCCAGCGCCCAAACGCCGACCAGGTCAACGCGGCCGCACGCCGTTGAAGGGTCGCGCCCTGCCGAAGCTGAATGCGGTGCTGAAGAACAAGAAGACGGTCTGGACGAGCGTGGTTGTCTCTCAATGGTATAACGCCCAGCAGCGCAAGCTACTGGTCGCGACTGGCACAGCGCTTTGGTATCACGCTGGAACCGCACCCGTGCCGATCCGCTGGGTGCTGGTTCGCGACCCAACCGGCGAACATGAGCCTGCCGCGTTTCTTAGCACCGACCTCGATGCGCAACCGGCGACCATCCTGGGCTGGTTCGTCTCACGCTGGCGCGTTGAGACCACGTTCCAGGAAGTGCGCGCCCATCTCGGCGTGGAGACGCAGCGGCAGTGGTCCGATCTGGCCATCCTGCGGACGACCCCAGCATTACTGGGGCTGTTCTCGCTGATCACCGTGTGGGCCGATGACCTGGCGCGCGACAACGCAACTGTGCTGCGCCCGAACACCGCGGCGTGGTATCGCAAGCAAGAGCCGACATTCAGCGACGCGATCGCCGCCGTCCGCCGTGTGCTGTGGGCGCCGCCGAATTTCTCCATGTCCCGGCGGCAGGGTGAGACCGTGACAATTACCGCAGGCTTGCTGAATCGACTCTTTCTGACGCTCTGTCTCGCCGCCTAAATTGCGGAAAGCCAAGCTAAGGCAAACCCGACATTCATCAATCCCACCTCAACCGGCGGCACCTTCTCAGGCGGAGACACCTCCGCCCAGCGTGCCACGGCCCTCGCTGCCTTGGCGAGCCGGACGACCGCACAGCACTTCGCAGACAAGTACTCGCTGGCCGATTTTTATGGGTCCGGATCCGACGCGCGCTATACGGCTCCTGTTACCCAGGCCATCCCCGCGGTAACGCTAGGGCAGATCACGGCTGACTTCATCGCTGGTCAGGGCGTTCGGATCAATCATGCCGGTGCTCAGCAGACCTTCGGCGCCGCGAGTGGGCTTGCCGGCAATTACATCGGCACGGCCGGCGGCACGACGCGCTACTACTGCGTGGCACCCTTTGACGATGCCGGTGGAGTCGACGCGTGCTCCAGCATCTCCAGCGTGGCAAGCACGGCCAGCACGCTAGTGTCGCCGACGCCATATGCCGCCGGCAACCAAGTATCGTTGTCTTGGACCGCTCCGGCATCTGGCACGGCGCCGTCCGGCTACGCGATTTACAGCGGGCTATCTGCCGCTCAGATGACTCTGATCGGCGTGTCGTACTCTGCGAATTGGACTGATTTCGGTTCGTCGTGGCTGCAATCTTCCAATGGCGATTGGGTGCCGTTCGTTATCCCCGACTGGTTGGCCAACCCTACGGGGACCAACCCGGTCGTTTCTGGCGGCCCGGCGTTCAACGCGCCTTTCTCGGCTCCCCAGCCCGACTGGTTGGTTACGACTATCAGCATGGTCGGAACGGCGATGTCAGGTGGCCTGGCCTATCCCAGCCTCACCTTGGCCGCAGCGCCGCAGGTTACTAATACGACACCATTAGCGGTGCTGCATGACGACACGGCGGCAGTCACCGCGATGTCGGCAAGTGTGGGCTACGTCAATGCCACGCCGGGCACGTACCATCTGTCATCCGCCCCAGCGCTCGTGGCGCCCAAGGGTGAGCACGTCATCGGCGCTGGGACCAACCTGACGATCTTGTCTGCCGACTATCCGTCTGGCGATGCGTTTGGGTTCGGCTTCGGCCTCCAGCAGTTCGATTTGGTTATGGCCCACTTCTCGATGGTGCAGGCCGCGCGAACACATGGCGCGCTGATCCACGTCGGGGGAGTGAGCAACTTCCTGGCCTATGACTTTCACACGCGAGGCGGCGCCGATGTGCTGGCGGTGGATGACCTAAACGGCTGGCAGGCTCAAGCGACATTTCGAGACTTTGTCGCCGAGTGGGCGCAGAACAGCGGCTTGGTTGTTGGAGCGCAGTCGACGGCCGGCCAGCAGCCCAACGGGGTTGTGGTCGAAAACGCCTTGCTGGCGGAGGTCCGCGATAACGGGCTGCAATACTACTATGCCGATGGCGTCTACATGCACGATGCCTCGGTGTATCAGGCCGGTACCGCGGCGCTAACCTTCTCCCCGCAGACCTACGCCCTGGTAAGCGAGCTTACGTGTGACGCTTGCACGCTTGACAGCACGAAAGTCGGCTATGGAGTGGCCTTGACTGCTCAGGCAGCGGACGCCTACGGCGCTACCGGCGCAATAGGCGATGTTGACATCATCAACAGCCGGATCAACAGCAACTCCCTCCACGGGGTGTATGTAGGACAGGGGCCGCGCATCAGCGGAGTTCGGCTGGACGGCAACAGCATCCACCTCAACGGTCAGGATGGGATTGTAGCGACTAACGTTAACCCTAACGGAGGGTATCCAAGCGCCTCGCTGCCTTTGTCTAGCATTCCGTATCTTGGGCTGGGATTGTCCATTACGCATAATCTGATCGGGTTCAACGGGCAGAGCGGAAGCGGACACTACGGGGTGGCATTTGGTGCCGGCGTTGCGGGCGTGCAGGCGATTGCCAACCGGATCGGGCGGGTAGGGTTCCTGGCGACCACTCAGACATCGCCGCAAGCGTGCGGCATCTACAATGCCTCTACCATAGACACCTTTATCAGCCTGAACTGGATGCCGGGGAACGTTACCTCCGGTGTTTGTGGCACAACCATGATCACGAGCGGCTTCATCGGCAACAACGACTGAGGCGGCTGGCCAGCAGACCGCCCACTAGCTAGGCGTATAGCGCCACCTTCTCCACGACAACCTCATGCGCCTGAAACATCCGTATTTCGCGGCGATTGGTGCTGTGCTGATTTCGTGCGGCGTTAGGGCGTCGTGATGCCAGGATGCTCTTTGCGGAGGGTGGGATGTTGGGCTTTGTTGCTGCGTCATGAAAGATCAGGTGCGCATACCTTCGGGCCGGGTTGGGTATTCCCTCGTGCGTGATGGTGCGATCGTCGAGATAGTGGACGAGCCAAACTTGGTGGTCAGCCTCGCGACCAGCATTTTGGCCAGCGCGATCGGCGCCGGCTCCGCAGCGGACGGTGTAGTGACGCAATTCGGCGGCGGTACTAACCTGCTGGCGCCGGCTCCGGGCAACATCACGCTGACAGGCGCCTACCTCAATGCCCTGGCGGGGAATGCTTATCCCGCGCCGGGCGAGGTCGTCTTCTCTTTCGCACTGGGCTCGGCCGAGGCCAATGGCATCTCCATCGGGGAGTTTGGACTGTTGACGGCCGGCGGGCGGCTGTTCGCCCGCAAAGTTCGGCAGGCCGCCCTGCTCAAGGACGCCACGATCTCGATCTCCGGCACGTGGACTATCACATGGTGAGGACTGCCTGATGGGAACGCAACCCGAGGTCGCTACGTATGACGCCACGGTCTACGAGTTAGAGACGACTGATCTCGTCCAGGGTGGACCAGGCGGGAACGACAACAAGGCGCTACTGAACCTGGCAAATCGCACCGGGTGGTTAAAGGGGCAGATTGCCGCTCTTGCTGGCGGCTTCGGCGCGGAGTTGGCGCTGCCTGGCTACCAGAAGTTGCCGAGCGGGCTAATCGTGCAGTGGTTCACGGCCCTCGTCCCTGGCGACAGCACCCGGCGTGGCTACAATCTCCCCATCCCGTTCCCACTCGGGCATCTTTTCAACATCGTCTCTTACCAGGCTTCTCCGCCGCCACCGGCGGGAACGGTCGGCAGTGACGTGCCGAACCTCAGCTAGATCGCCATCACAAACACATCGGGCAGTCCATCGTACAACTGCAACGTGCTGGCCATTGGCTTCTGACGTGCCTGCCGCTGAAACTTTAGAGGGTCGGCTATGAGTTGGAGCGCATCCTATCTCCGAACCGTTCCTAAGAATGATTGGAGCCCGACTATGCGATGGTTGGTTTGGCTCGTATTTGCCATCATCGACAGCGGCGCTCAGGTTGTACAGATCGCTATCGCAGCGAACTGCTTCTGGCTCGCGGCAATCCTCATGGATCCTCAGCCGACCTTTCCTACGGCGATGGCCTACCAGTGGATGGTCGATCACGGCACCGAGCACGCATGGGCTCTGCGATGTCTCGTCGTCGGCATAGTCGCCTTTCGCGGAGTGCTCCCGGCCGGGCGCGTGATGAAGGCATTCTGTGCGTTGGCTGGCAGTTTTCTAACCGGGATGCTTGCTGTCGGCTTCTATCGCAGTAATCCGGTCGGCACTGGATCCGGCACATACGTGATCCTGACGTTGCTCTCCTACTGGCTGGTCTATCAGCGGCTGTTCCGCAATGCGTAAGCCGCTCCCCTCGCTGCGAGCAATTATGACGCATATTGAAGCATGGTCAGGCGTCATCTTGATTGCTTGGGCGGTCTGGGTGGACAGGGACGGGGCAAAATTCTCAGAGATCCCGGCTTACGCTGCCATCAGCAAGTACATCCCAGACACCGCGTGGGCCTACACCGCGGCCGCGATCGGCTCGGTTCAGGTCGTCGCTTTTGTTCTCAGTTTGGACTGGATCCGCATACTTGGCTGCTTTAGCGCCATGGTGTTATTCAAGATACTTGCCGTCAGCATCCTCGTCAGCTCAGAGCCCGGTCCGAATTCCCTGGTCCTTTGTGGGCTCGCCTTTGCGAACATGGCGGCGACTATCCTGCTCTTCACCGACCGGATTCGTCGGCTGCGCTCATAAAAGCGCTATGGCAGACACGCCACCCCAGGACGTCAGCTTTGAGCAGATCGTCGAGACGGCTAGGTCGGTATGGCAGGCGTTGGTCGCTCCGACCGGTCTGGCAGTAGCTGGAGCAGTGTGGGCGGGCTATCAGTGGCTTTCTAATCGTCGCGACGTTCGCCGCAAGGAGTTGCTTGCGATTGACGACGGGCGTGGCAAGCGGATTGAGGCTGAAGCGGCCGCTGAGGCTGCCGAGCGGTCGCGTCTGGAAGGTGTGAATGCAGATCAAGTCCGTCGACTACTCGAGGAAATCGCTCGCAAAGACACAGAAATCGCGGTGCTCAAAAGAGCGACCAGCAGGGCTGGGACGGTCTCCGCAAATGCCACGTGTTGCTCGACAGAACGATCCACGACGCCAACTCAAATCAGATGGTATCCAATGTCACCATGGACCGGGCACGCGTGCCTCGGCCAGTCCTACGACCGATCTTGGAGGTTCTTCCAGATATAGACACGCTGGCGGGTCGGAATGGTACCGTCACTATCCAGGGAACGGTTATCTCCGTCGAGCCCACTCCAAAACAGATCGTCACGCCGCGTCCTGCGTCTCCTGGCGCAGCGGGATGAACCCAGCAAACCGGCCGCGCACCAGTATCACGCCGTCCCAAATACCCTGCCTTTCCCGGTAGACGATCAGCCTAGTGGCCTGAGTCTCTCATATTGCGGGGTATAGCCTCTTGAGTTTCACCCTTGCATCGGCGTTGGTGAATTGCCAATCAGCCTTGGCGTGATTTTTATTCCGTTCTGCCTGCCAGGCGGCCACCTCAATGGTGAGTGTCTGCTTATCCGGTATGCGGCGGTCCAGGCACTGGCCTGAGAGCACTGCAAGTTCGGATTCGGCCATATCGAGCCAGCTTCCGTGCTTGGGCGTATAATGCCACTCGAAGCGTTCAACGAGGCGGCGCGCCTCTGGTGCGGGGAAGGCTTCATAGAGTGACGCAGGCTTATGGGTGTTTAGATTGTCTTGAACGAGCACGATCTTCTCAGCCTTAGGGAAGTGCGTATCGGACAAATCCTTGAGTATGTGGGCGTAATCAAGGGCGGTGTGGCGGTCGGTCACCTCGACATGCCGCCATCCCTCCAACGGCGCGAACAGCATGAACAGATTGGCCGTGCCGTTGCGCGCGTATTCATAATCATGCCGCTCAGCCCGGCCCGGCTTCTGGGGGATCGGCTGGCGCGTCTCGCTGATCAACTGCTTGGAGGTTTCGTCCAGGCAGACCACGGGCCGGTCGGGATCATGCGGCCGGTGATAGACCTCCAACACGTCTTCCATAGCGGCGACGAACGCGGCGCTGGCGTCCGGTGCGATGACCCATTGCTCTTTCAGGTGCGGCTTGAGGATGTTTTTTTTAACGTTCGCCCGATCGTGTTGTCACTGACGCGCTCAACGATGTTCAGTTCGACCACCTTGTCCTCCAGCATCCGCAGGGTCCAACGCACGCGGCCGGTGGGCGGCTGCGAACAGGCCAGCGCGATCAACTTGGCCTCGGCGGCGCCATCGAAGACGCGTCGCCTGGCTGAGGCCTGCGAATGTTTGCGCGTCAACACGCCATCAAGGCCTTCCTCGACCAGTTGCTGCCGTGTCCGCGCGATCGTGGCCAGGCTGGTATCGAGCGCGCTGGAGATTTGGCTGTCGCTCCATCCTTCACCGCGTTCTGAAGCGTCGGCCTTCAAAAGGATGCGCGCCTTCATGAGCCGCTGGGCAGTATGCTTGCCGCTTCGTATCATGGCGTCCAGCCGCTCGCGCTCACCGGCGTCGAGCTTCACGACGTATTTCTTTACGGCAATTTCTTTGGCGGCCATGAATCGACTCCAGCAGTATGTTGCCCAGCCATCGATTCGAAGAAACTACTCGCTGTCAATGACGCGCACGACTAGTGTCCAAGTTGATGCCGGTGGCGGCTATGGTCGCTAGCACCCGATCAATGTCGTTGGTGACGCTTCTGCCGCCAGCGCATTGGTCGACAATGAACAGGACGCTGTCTCGTTTGCTGAGACGCCATTCGAAGGTGGCCGCCGGCTCAGCGAACAGGCTGTGGTTCGCGTCTCGGGCTTGCCGATTCTTCTGAACCATAGCGCAGACCGGGCCGATGCCGAGCTATATCGACAGGGGATCGGTCAGAAGACGACGGCAACACCAGCAAGATGCCATTAGACTACCGGCCTTGGGGCGGCCGATAGGGTTTTGCAAACGATTTTGCACAAGGCGTTTTATGCAAAATCCAAAGACGCATAAGTCTTTGAAAAGATGGTGGGTGATGTTGGGTTCGAACCAACGACCCGCTGATTAAGAGTCAGCTGCTCTACCAACTGAGCTAATCACCCGCTGGGGGTGGTATAATCACCATGAACCCCGAAGGAAAGCCCCCTGCCTGGTCAAATCCACCCGCCAGATCAAAGGCGCTGCCCGACGATGCCTAGCGCCCGATCTCTGGTGCCAGCAGACTCTCCAGTTCTGCGAACGCCATCATCACGTGGTAGAGGGAGCTAGCCGGGATTTTCGCCCCCATCGCGCAACCATCGACCGTTGTGAAGTGGTCGCGCCACATTCCCCGGGGGCAGGCGGTCAGGTGTTTGTCCAGCAGGGTAGCCAGCCCGGCCTCGATCCGTCGATCCACCGCCACATCGCGACGGGCCATCGCGGCGTGGGCCTTCAGCGCCTCCGTCTGCGGCCACAGCCGGGACGATGCATGCCGCACCGTTCCATCACGGTTCACCACGTCCAGCACTGCGGAGCCGCTTGGATCGCGCCCGTAGGTCTCGGCAAACTGATACAGCTGCATGATTTCGGTGTCCAGCGCACCACCGAACAGGCGGGCGTAGCGGTCCAGCAGCCATGCCCATTCGTAGTGATGGCCCGGTTCGACATGGGTCCCCGCGTCGGCGGGGGCTGGCTGCAGCAGGTCGTCGTAGAACTCGCCCAGCGTGCCGGTGTCCGCATGGTGGAAGTGGCTGCGAAACAGCCGCACCAATTCATGCGCCAAGTCGGCGAACAGGTCCTCGCCGCTCGCTTCGTAGAGCGCAAGCGCCGCCTCCAGCAGGTGCATGTGCGGGTTCTGCTGGCGGTGGCCAGGCTCCATCGGGACGGCGTTGTGGTAGCCGCCGCCGGGTGCGGCCATGGTGTCCCGCACCCACTGCACGGTGCGCCGGGCCTGCTGCAATGCGCCGCGATCCCCCGTGGCGCGGGCGAACCAGGCCAGGGCCAACAGGACGAAGGCGATGTCGTAGAGGTCGGCCGCCGGGTCCAGCACACCGCCCTTGCGGCCGAGGGTGCGAACCCAGCCGCCATCCGCCCGCGACCCGTGCGTGGTGATGAACCGCAGGGCATCCGCCGCCACATCGATGCCGACGGCAAAACCCAGCAGATGCGCGTGGGAGAAGACATAGATTTGCCGCGCCTGCACTCGGATGCGCTTGAACGGCACGTCCGCTGGCATTCCTGCCAAAGTAAGGTGCTCGTGGAAGCCGAGGCCTGGCCCGTCAAATCCGACAGCGGACCACACGGGCAATGCATCCTGGAACATCCAGTCGGCAAACCGGGCCTGCGCCCGGTGCACGCCGGGCCCGACACTCATGGGGCCTGCTCCGCGCGCGGGACCGCCTCCTCCTGCTGGTTGACCATCGCGGGGGTGGATGGACCCGGCGCCAGGCTTGGCAACACCACACGGCCGCCGGCGCGGCGGACGATGTCGGCCCAGAGCGCCGCCTCTGGGTCGTCATCGGCGCCCGTCACCAGCACGGCTGGCGCAAGGCGCTGGATGATCTCAGTCGGCGTTGCCTCATCGAACCCGACGACACAATCCACGTAGACGATCGCCGCCGTGACCTGCGCGCGGGACTGGAGGTCATTGGCCAGCCGCGGCCGATGTTTCAGCCGTTGCGCACTGGCGTCGCCATGAAGGCCCACGATCAGCCGGTCGCACTCCGCCCGGGCCGCCTTCAGATGGGCGACATGCCCGGGATGGATGATGTCGAAGCACCCGAGCGTGAAGCCGACCCGCAAGCCTTGCCCTTTCCAGCGGGCGACCAAGGCCAGCGTCGCCGTCAAGGAGCGGAGTCCCAGAAGCTCACCGTCGAGCATGCCCTCACTGCTCTCCAGCTCCTGCAGGACCTCGTCCACGGTGACCGTGGCGGTGCCGAGCTTGCTCACCACCACCCCGGCCGCCGCATTGGCGATATGCATCGCTCGGCTCAGCGACAGTCCGGAGGCATGGGCCAGCGCCATCGCGGCGATCACGGTGTCACCAGCGCCCGATACGTCGAACACCTCCCGCGCCCGGGCCGGCACGGAGTGGGTCGGGCCGCCAGCCTCGACCAGCATCATGCCCCGCTCCGACCGGGTGGCCAGGATCGAGGCGGCCCCAGCATCCGCCATCACCTTGCGCGCCGCCGCTTCCACCGCGGCGTCGCCATCCACCGCCAGGCCGCTCGCCGCCGCCAGTTCCTGCGTGTTCGGCGTGATGCAGGTGGCGTGGCGATACCGGCTGAAATCGTCCGTTTTCGGATCGACGAACACCGGCACGCCGCGTGACAGGGCATGCGCCATGACGTGCCCGATGACCGCCGGGCTGAGCACGCCTTTGCCGTAATCCGACAGGATGATGGCAGACGCCTGCGGGAGCGCCTGCTCCATCACCGCTAGGAGGTCACGTTCCTCATCCGCTTGCAGCGGCAGCAGGCTTTCTTCGTCGGCGCGCACCACTTGCTGTTGGGAGGCGACGAACCGGGTCTTGCAGATGGTGGGCCGCCGGTCTGTCGCGACGAAGCACGGGACGATCCCGGCGATGCCGTCGGCCAGGCGGAGCATGGTGTCAGCCAAAGCGTCCTTGCCGACCAGGCCGACCAGCAGGGCGCGTCCGCCCAGGGTCGCGATGTTGTGGCCCACGTTGCCGGCGCCTCCCAGCATCTCCTGCGTGCGGGTGAGGTGGATGATGGGGATCGGCGCCTCGGGGGAGATCCGCTCGATCTTCCCATACATGAACCGGTCGACCATGAGGTCGCCGATGCAGAGAACGGTCACGTCGGTGAAGTCCATGGCGCAGTATAGAGATTGATGCAGATGCCGGATCAATCCCCGGCTGAGCGCCATCTGCGGATGACAACGGGCGCCGGATGCGGCAGGCAGGGGCGGGATAGTCTGGGGAGGGGACGGCCGCCATGGAAATCCGGTTCGAATCGCGCGTCGTTCTCGTCACCGGCGCGGCCCAGGGGATCGGGCGGGCCATTGCGGCGGCGTTCCTGGCGGCCGGCGCCCGGGTCCACCTGGCCGACATCGACCCGGCAGTGCAGCGCGCAGGCGAAGCGATGGCTGTCCCCTGGCACGTGCAGGATCTGTCGGACCGGCCCTGCGCGGCGGCCTTGGTGGATGCGATTGCGGGTCAGGAAGGCCGGCTGGACGTGCTGGCCATGGCGGCCGGCGGTGTCTGCGGCCAGGCGGACCTGACGCTGGACGCCATCACGGAGGAGAGCTGGGAGGTGGTGTTCGACGCCAACGTGAAGGGCGCATTGTGGCTGTCGCAGGCGGCGGCGCCGGTGATGCAGCGGGCTGGCTGGGGGCGGATCGTCACCATCTCCTCCGGCGCCGGGCTCCGCCCCAGCCTGACGGGCCTGCACGCCTACACGGCCGCGAAACACGCGCTGATCGGGTTGACCAAACAGCTCTCCGTCGGCCTGGCGCAGTACGGCATCACGGTGAATTCCGTGGCGCCAGGGCTGATCCTCAGCAACCCGGCGACCGGGCGGCAATGGGAGGGATATGGCCCGGAGGCCCAGCGCCGCATGGTGGACGCCCTGCACACACGCCGGCTTGGCGCCGCGGAGGATATCGCCAACGCCGTGCTGTTCTTCGCCAGCGAGCAGGCGAACTGGATCACCGGCCAGGTGCTCTCGGTGGATGGCGGCCGGTCCTAGCATGGCCGGCGGCGCCCCGTTCCGCATCGCTGTGGGCATTGCGACCAAGGGACGCGCCGCCGTCCTGAAGGAGGTCATCGCGGAACTGCGCAAGCAAACCCAGCAACCCACCCGCCTCATCGTCTGCCATACCGATGCGTCGGATGTGGCTGGCCTCACCGTGTCGGACGGCCTGGAACTGCTCTGCGTGGCGGCCGGGCTGTGCAACCAGCGCAACGCCATCCTTGATTGCCTGGCGCAGGACGGGTCCGACGCGGTGGTCTTCTTCGACGATGATTTCCTGCCGATGCCGGATTACCTGGCGCGCACGGCCGAGGCATTCCTCCGCCATCCCGACATCGTCGTCACGACCGGCGCGGTGCTGGCCGATGGCATCAACGGACCTGGCCTGACGGTCGCGCAAGGCCGGGAGATCCTGGCCCGCGAGCAAGGCGACGCCGACGGGTTTCGCCCGGCGGAAAACGGCTATGGCTGCAACATGGCCATCCGGCTGTCTCCTGTGCGGCAGCACGCGCTGCGGTTTGACGTGGACCTGCCGCTTTATGGCTGGCTGGAGGATGTCGATTTCACGCGGCGCCTTGGCGTGCATGGCCGAATCGTGGCGTTGCAGGCGGCGCGGGGCGTGCATTTGGGCGTGAAGTCCGGGCGCGGTTCGGGCAAGCGGCTCGGCTATTCCCAGATCAGCAACCCGATCTACCTGGCGCGACGGGGCACCATCTCCTGGCGCCGGGCGATCGTATCGCTCGGCCGCAACGTCCTGGCCAACACGGCCAAGGCAGTGCGGCCGGAGCCCTACGTGGACCGCGCGGGCCGCCTGCACGGCAATGGCATGGCCCTGTGGGACTTGGCGCTCGGCAGGATGAGGCCGACGCGCGTGCTGGAACTCTGAGCGTTTGACCGTCCTAAGGCGGCGTCGGCAAATAAGTCCGTCGACACGCCGACAAACTGCCTCTCAAAACAAAGGTTAGGCAAGACGCTCAATCGATTCTAGGCGATAATGGTCCTCCTCATCGGCGAACGATCGCGAACTTCATGAGGCCGATACCTCAATGACCGCCGTCAGCCCGCCTGCTCGTCCCGGAAATACGCCTCAACCACGCCGTTCAACCTGGTCGTCAGCGGATTCCCCTTGCGGTCGACCGTCTTGCCCACGGCGACGCGCACCCAGCCCTCGCTGACGCAATACTCCTCCACCGTCGTCTTCTCCACGCCGTTGAGGCGGATGCCGATCCCGCGGCCCAGGATGTCGGCATCGTAATGCGGGCTGGCGGGGTTGGTCGACAGGCGGTCGGGTGGGGCGGTCATGGCTGCGGGCCTCCAAGATGCGCCCCTTTTACACGCCCGGCGCGATGCACCGGAAGACTTGCCCCGATCGGCCAGCCTGGCGGTCGTGCTGGAGCGGACGCCGGAATGGCTCTACACCAGCGCTCCGAACAGCCATTGATGGCGCAACAAGCAGGTAGCGGAGGTGGCCGTCATGCCAGGTCTGTATTTCGAGGAATTCAGCGACGGGCAGGTGTTTGAGCATCCGTGGACCCGCACCGTCACCGAGGCCGACAACGTGCTGTTCTCCACCATGACGATGAACCCCGCCAAGTTGCACCTGGATGCGGACTACGCAGCGACGACCGAGTTCGGCCAGGTCATCGTCAACAGCCTGTTCACCCTGGGCCTGATGATCGGGATGAGCGTGAACGACACCACCTACGGCACCACCGTCGCCAATCTCGGCATGGATGAGGTGCGGTTCCCCAAGCCCGTCTTCCACGGCGACACGGTCCGGGTCCGCACCACCGTGGTCGGCAAGCGCGCCAGCCGGTCGCGGCCGGGACAGGGTATCGTCGAGTTCCGGCATGAAACGCTGAACCAGCGCGGCGAGATCGTCGCCAGTTGCCGACGGTCGGCGCTGATGCAGGGCAAGGCCTAGCCCGGTGGCCGCTCCCCCGCTCGGCGCCCGCATCGAACGCAAGCTGCGGCTGGACGCCGCCGCCATCCGGGCGGGCGCGCTCGCGGTGGGCGACCTGAACCCGCTGCACCATGACGACGCCGTTGCCGACGCCAGCCGCTTCGGCGAGCTGATTGCCAGCGGCGCCTATACCAGCGGCCTGCTGGCCGGTATGCTCAGCGCCGGGTTCGGCGACGAAAACGCGGATGGCAAGGGCCAGGTGGGCGTCGACTATCAGGTCCAGTTCCGGCGCCCGGTGCGGGTCGATCGCGACATGCTCATGCAGTGGGTCGTCATGGCTCACGAGCAACGGCGGTCTGGAACGATGGTCCGGATGGAGGGCAGCATCGTCGACGTGGCAGACGGACGACCGGCCGTCACCGCGACGATCAACATCCTGTATTTTGGCTAACTGCAGCAGGGTGCAATGCTGCTTGGAGCATTTCACCACGCCACCAACAAGTCTCAAGTCACGGGATGCCTGCTGACCCTCAAGCGTCGCTGAACACCGGCCGGGCGTCAGGGTGGACCTGGATTCCGGCAGAGCGCAGACTGTCCAGCAGCCAGGCCTCATCAAGCCGGAGGTAGCGCACCAGCATCCGCACATAGAGGCCCATGAAGACGGGGCCATGCCCATCGGACAATCCGTCCTGCGTGGTGGTCATCGCATGGGCCAGTTCGTGCAGCAGGCACCAGGATGGCGTGGCTGCAGGCAGGCGGATGCGCAGGCGGTTGGCGTCGGCAACCCGGCGGCGCGCCTGCATCGGCAGCGCCTCCACCCCGGGCGGGTAGCGCAGCCCCGTCTCCGCCCAGATCGCATCGACCATACCCTGCGCCGCCGGGAATGCGACCGTGCTGGGATCACGCGGCGCGACCACCCCGTCCTCCCAGGCATAGACGCGGGATCGCTGCCCGTCCCGCGCCATCCTCAGCGCAGCAGCGCGCGGCCACCCTCCTCGACCGGGCGCCGCAAATTCACCCGTTCGCCCGCTTCCTGGCCGGCCCGGAAGGCGGCGTTGCGCCGCAGCATCAAGCCGGGTAGCGACCGCAGCCGCACCTTGCGCGCCCGGAACGCCTCGTCCACCACCTGGTGGCGCACGATGATCAGCGCCGTCCCGGTCGGACGTTGCGCCGCCACGCTCGCCTCCCGTGCGGCATGCATGGTGTCCAGCCGCTCGGCCACGCGCGCGGCCATGCCGCCCTGGAAGCTCACCGACGCCCGGCGCAGCGCCGTTCCGGCCAAGGCGCCCGGGCCGCGGCGAAACTCCGACAGCCCGTTCTCGATCGCACGGGCGATGACGGCGAACAGGTAGGCCGCCAGCGCCGTGTCGGTGGCGAAGCCGAAGAACACATAGTGGGCCTGGCCTTCCGTGCGGGCGAGCCAGACCTTGCAGTCGCAGAAGCGCGCCAGGGCCGGCACGCAGACGTCGATCGGGCGTCGCCGCTTGCCGCCGACCGGCACCTCGGTCTGGACACACGGCTCCTGCCGGACGTCCACCTCCTCCATGCTCAGCGCGTAGCGTTCGAGCAAGCGGCCCACCATCTCGGCCGCCATCATCGCCTCGGCTTCGGTGCAGCCGCGCGCGACGGTGCGCTCCGTCAGCGCCTTGATCCGCAGCTTGACCCGGGCAAGTTCGTCGTTCTGGCTCAAGGCCCGAGTCTCCCACAGCAATCGCGCCACTGTGCCAGAGGCCGGCGCGTCGGCGGAAGCCCCTGCCTCGGACCGCCGGCTCGACGGGCCTTGCCGGCGATATCGGCCCAGCCCCCTCCGACGACGCGCGCCACCACCTGGAAAACGTTGCGAAAAAGACGCCGCAGGCGTATCAAATGATATGCCATCGCTTATCAATCAGCTTTTTATCGTCCTCTCGATTGCAGTCCGCGCGCCCTTTGCCGTGCGACCTCGCGATATCTCGCTGTTCTTGCGAAGCGGCCGCACGGACGCCGCCATAGGTCTGGCGCGACGCGGCAACGGCGCGCGCGCTGCCTTTGAAACGGCTTACACACACTCACCGGACCCATGGGGATCCGACGATCCGCGCTTCCACTACCAAAGGCGCAAGTGTGAGGCCGTGTTGTCCCTGTTGCCTGCTGGCCGGCGGTATTCCCGGGTGCTTGATCTTGGAAGCGGACTTGGCATGCTCACCCGCTTGCTCTCCCCGCATTCAGACCATGTCCTTGGGCTTGATGTCGCCCAGGCAGCCGTAGACTTGGCCACTTCGTCACGCGGCTTGCTCAGCAATGTTGAATACAGGCAGGGTGACGTAACTTCCCTTCCAACCGAAATGGACGGCCTGTATGATCTGGTGGTCATAACGGACACGCTGTATTACTTGGACAAGACAGACGAAAACGCGCTCGCTGTTCTGACGGAACGGCTCTCAGCGCTCCTAGCCCCTGGTGGATTGATCTTGATCGCCAATCATTATTTCTCCCCATGGGACACGGCCTCCCGTCTGACGCGCAGCATTCACAACGCGTTCTTGAAGTTGGAGACTCTTCATCTCGTTTCGGAGCGCTACCGGGCGTTCTATTTAGCCAGTTTGATCCAAATGGGGCGAAATCCGCCGTATCGAGTGAGCATGGCGGCATAGCACGGCGTCTTCTGGACGCCAGCCTTGCTGGTCATGCTTTCTCGAAATCCGTCCGCTCCGTCACGGGCAAGCCCTGCAGATGCCGGCGGAGACAGTCGAGCGCCAGCTCGACCGCGCCCAGCCGCACCCACTCGCGGCCACCAACAACGCGGGACTGGCGGGACACCACCGCAGCCTCGTCGGCGATCGCGAGGCAGATGGCGCCGCCGAAATCGATCCGGTCGTCTCCCTCGTCCAAATCGATCAAGACCGCCAAGGCGTGCGTCGCGCCGGATTGCCGGCGCAGCGCCTGGGCCGCCGCTTCGGCCATCGCCACGGACACCGACCCCGACGCCACACCCAGCATGGCTTCGATCTGGGCCACGTCACGCGCGACCAAGCCGAGGCGGAACACCGCCTCCGCGCCGGGCAGCGGCGCGATGCGGGCCGCCACCTGGCCGCCGGTGAAGGTCTCCAGGACCGACAGCGAACCGCCGCGGCGGGCCAACGCCTCCAGCACCACGCCTTCCAGCGTCTGGTCATCCTCGCCGAGGATGAAATTGCCGAGCCGGCTGCGAACCTCCGCCTGCACGGGCGCCAGCTTGCGGTCGATCTCCGCCCGGTCCGCGCCGCGCACCGTCAGCTTCGTTTCCAATTGCGGGTAGTGCGCGCGGAACCCCAGCTTCACGCTGCCGTCCGGCACCAGCGTCTCCACGCCGGCAAGCAGCGAATCGACATGGGATTCGCCTAAGCCGTAGGAGTGGAACCGCTTCAGGTAGATCGCACTCGGTTCGCCGCTGCGGGCCAGCAGGCGCGGCAGCACCTGCTCCTCCATCATGCGGCGCAACTCACGCGGCACGCCCGGCGTGAAGAAGAACCGCGCCAGCCCGATATCGACGGCGAACCCGCAGGCCGTGCCGACCGGATTGTCCAACACCTCCGCCGTGGCGGGCAGCATCGCCTGCTTGCGGTTGTTGGGGGGCATGACGCGGCTGCGCCGGGCAAAAAAGCTCTCCATCGTGGCGAGCCACGCCTCGTTCAGCACCAGCCCGACGCCGGCCGCTTGGGCGGCGACCTCCTGCGACAAATCGTCCACGGTCGGCCCCAGGCCGCCATTCACGATCACCGCATCCGCCCGCCCGGCGGCGTGCAGGAAGGCGGCCAGCAAATCGGCACGGTCGTCGCCGACCGTCGTCTCCCACCGGACGGACAGGCCGTAATCCGCCAGCTTCTGGCTCATGTAGCTGAAGTTCGTGTTGACAATCTTGCCGGTGAGCACTTCGTCCCCGGTGCAGATCACCTCGATGCGCATGCGGGCATGGTCCTTCGGGTCAAGCGTCGGGCACGTTGCGGTCCAGCTCCTCCAGCCACACGCGGGCGTTGCCGTCCGACGGGGCGCGCCAGTCACCGCGCGGGGACAGCGCCCCGCCCGCCGCAATCTTCGGCCCGTTCGGCATCGCCGAGCGCTTGAACTGGCTGATCGCGAAGAAGCGGTGCAGGAACACGCGCAGCCACTTGCGAATCTCCGGCAGATCATAGGCGACCCGCAGCGCATCCGGAAACCCGGCCGGCCAGTCCCCCGCCGCCGCATCGCCCCAGGCGTGCAGCGCCAGGAACGCGATTTTGGACGGCCGGAACCCGTAGCGCAGCACGTGGAACAGGTTGAAGTCCTGCAATGCGTAGGGGCCGATCTTGGCCTCCGTGCTCTGCAACGCCTTGTCCTCGCCCGCCGGCACCAGTTCCGGCGAAATCTCCGTCCCGAGGATGGCGAGCAGCGTCGCCGACACCTCCGCCGAAAACTGTTCGGAGCTGACGATCCAGCGGATCAGGTGCTGGATCATCGTCTTCGGCATGCCGGCGTTGACGTTGTAATGCGACATCTGGTCGCCGACGCCGTAGGTGCACCAGCCGAGCGCCAGCTCCGACAGGTCGCCCGTGCCGATGACGATGCCGTCATGCTGGTTGGCCAGGCGGAACAGGTAGTCGGTGCGCAGCCCGGCCTGCACGTTCTCGAACGTCACGTCATAGGCCGGCTCCCCGCGCGCGAACGGATGGTCCATGTCCGCCAGCATCTGCCGCGCCGCCGGGCGGATATCCAGCTCCGCCTGCGACACGCCCAGCGCCCGCATCAGCCGCCACGCATTCGTCTTGGTGGCGTCGCTGGTCCCGAAGCCGGGCATGGTGTAGGCGAGGATGTCCGTGCGCGGCCGCCCCAGCAGGTCGAACGCGCGGGCGGCGACGATCAGCGCCTGGGTCGAATCCAGCCCGCCGGACACGCCGATCACCACGCGCTTGATCCCGGCCGAGCGCAGCCGTTGCGTCAGGCCGGACACCTGGATGTTGTAGGCTTCATAGCAATCCTGCTGCAGCCGCTTCGGGTCTGCTGGCACGAAGGGGAACCGCTCCAACCGGCGGCGCAGGCCAAGATCGCCCATCGGCGGGTCGACCCGGAACGCCACGCGCCGCCACGCCGCGCCGGGGACCGAGCGCGCATTGTCGTCAAACGTGCCCATCCGCATGCGGTCCTGGCGGAGCAGGTCGAGGTCGATGTCGGCGATGGCGCATTGGTCGTCCCCGGGGAAGCGTTCCGTCTCCGCCAGGGTGACGCCGTTCTCGTACACCCCGGCCTGTCCGTCCCAGGCGACGTCGGTGGTCGACTCGCCGGCGCCGGCAGCGGCGTAGAGATAGGCGGCCAGGCAGCGGGCGGATTGCGACTGGCAGAGCATGCGCCGGGTTTCGGCCTTGCCGATGGTGATGTTGCTGGCCGACAAATTGGCCAGCACCGTGGCGCCGGCCAGGGCGGCCGCAGCGCTGGGCGGCACCGGCACCCAAAAATCCTCACAGATCTCAGCATGGACGACGAGCCCGGCCAGATCCTCCGCCACGAACAACAGGTCGGTGCCGAACGGGGCGTCCAAGCCTGCCACGCGGAGTTGCTGCCCGGCGATGCCCTGGCCGGACACGAAGTGCCGGCGCTCATAGAACTCGCGGTAATTGGGTAGGTAGCTTTTCGGCACCACGCCCAGCAGCCGGCCGCGATGGATCACGACGGCCGCGTTATACAGCCGTCCCTCGTGCCGGACGGGGGCTCCCACCAGCAGCAACGGCAGCAAGTCCGTCGAGTCCCGCACGATCTGCGCAATCGACCGTTCCACCCCGTCCAGCAGCGCGTCCTGCTGCAGCAGGTCGCTGATCGCGTAGCCGGACACGCCGAGTTCGGGGAACACCGCCAGCGCCACGGACTGGTCGTGGCAGCGTCGGCCCATGCGCAGGATCGCTTCCGCGTTCGCTGCCGGGTCGGCCAGCGCCACCCGCGTCGTGCAGGCGGCGACCCGGGCGAAGCCGTGCCGGTACAGCGAGTGGAACGATCCTGTCGGGTCCATGGCCCCTCCTGCCTTGACGCGGCGGTTCCCCTGCGGGCGACCCCGCGTCTAGGGTGTCGTCAGTTTGACGATACTCCCACCGCAAGCCCTCGCTGACCACCCCCCGGCGGCGTCATGCTCCGGCTTCTGCAATGGCCGACGGGCGACGCATATCGACCGTGTTCTGCAAGTGCAGGCTGCAATCGCACAAGAACTCCGGGGGTAACGAGTGATGTCGTCCAGAAGACGCTTGTCATCGTCGGGAAGCGGACCGAACACCTTCAGCTTCTGAATCAACGGAGTGGTCACCGGCGGTCCTTCTTACGCTGCCGCTCTCCGCGGCGCATTCAGGACGTCATCAGGGTGTCTGTGATGTGTTGGAGCGTGCCGCGGAGCGTTGCCTGCTCATCCGCATCCAGGTCGATCCCGCATTGCACAGACGCCTGCGCCTTGATCATGTCATCTCCCAACGCCAGGCCGGCTTGTGTGAGCTCACTGTAGATGATGCGATTGTCCTCGCTGTGCCGCACCCGGCTGATCAGCCCGGCTTCGGTCAGTCGCTTCAAGATGGGCGATAGCGACCCGGCGTCTAAACGCAGCGCCCGGGCGAGTTCACCTGAGGTGAGGCCAGGTTGCCCCCGCAAGGCGAGCAACACCAAATATTGCGGAAAAGTAAGGTCAAGCTTGTCGAGATACCGCTTGTATCGATGGGTGATCGCATTGGTTGCGGCATACAGATTAAAGCAAATTTGTTCTTCCAGACGCAGCGGGAAGGTCTCGGCCATATTATGTCCTTCAGCCACTTGGGCCGACGTTACGATCATCAAACAGTTGCTCTGGCTCTAACAACCAAAATGCGCTTAGCGCGTAAAAATTGGCCTCAGAGAACCGGCCTGAAGCTGCCAGGGTTCTGGCAGGTGTCTGACGCCGCGTTTTCCGCGCCTAAGCCAGGCCACGTCATGGCGTCGATCAGGTCGTAGACGATGCTGACCAGGCTCTCGGCATCGTCCATGCGACCCTCGTCATGCGCCATCTGAGCCAGAATCAAAGCTCGCTTGTAGTCCGTTGGTTCGTGGACAAGGGCTAAACCAAGATGTTGGATCACGGACGTTCGCCTCTTTTTTTCAAGCGCGATGTCGTCAACGTGTCGTCGATCAACTTAGCGCGCTAAGTGACATAACACACCAGAAGGCATTCTGATACGCTGTCATTTGTTAGTTCGGCATAAGAAACTTCAGCGAAAACCAAGTGCCTCGACATGGTTTGCTGCACAGCCCACATCCTGCGCCATGTTCAACCGGAACCCTGTGGCATGACCGACGCCAATCCCCTGCTCACGCCATGGACGACTCCGTGCGGCGTGCCACCCTTCGACCAAATCCGGCCGGAGCATTTCGCGCCCGCCTTCACGACCGCGATGGCGGCCCATCTGGCGGAAATCGCCGCCATCGGCGCCGACCCGGCGCCCCCTAGCTTCGCCAACACGGTCGAGGCGCTGCAACGCAGCGGCCGGGTGCTGAGCCGCGTCAGCAACGTCTTCTCCAACCTGGTGGTCAGCCAGGGCGGCGCCGCCCTGGAGGCGCTGGACCGGGAGATGTCGCCCAAACTGGCCCAACACAGCACGCAGGTTGCGCTGGACCCGGCGGTGTTCGCGCGGGTGGATGCGCTGCACCGGCAACGCGACACGCTCGACCTGGCGGAGGACCAGCGCCGCCTGCTGGAGCGGACGCATCTCGGGTTCGTCCGCAGCGGCGCAGCCCTGGACCCGGCGGCGAAGGCCCGCATGGCTGCGATTTCGCAGCGCCTCGCCGTGCTGCACACCGCCTTCGGGCAGAACGTCCTGCACGACGAAAAATCCTGGCACCTGCCGTTGGGCGAGCCGGACCTGGACGGCCTGCCGGACTTCGTGCGGGCCGGCGCGGCGCAGGCGGCGGCGGAGCGCGGGCTGCCGGGCTATGCCATCACGCTGTCCCGCTCGCTGATTGAGCCGTTCCTCACCTTCTCCGCCCGGCGCGACCTGCGGCAGACGGCCTACCAGGCCTGGATCGCCCGCGGCATGCACCCGGGCGAGCATGACAACCGCGGGCTGATCCCGGAGATCCTGGCCCTGCGCGCCGAGCGGGCCAAGCTGCTGGGCTATCCCAGCTTCGCCGCGTTCCGCCTGGCCGACACCATGGCCGGCACGCCCGAGGCGGTGCAAAGCCTGCTGGCCGAAGTGTGGGAGCCGGCAAAGCACAAGGCCGGGCTCGAGCGGGACCGGCTGCTGGCGGTTGCCCAGGCGGAGGGCTTCAACGGCGCGCTCGCCCCGTGGGACTGGCGGTTCTACGCGGAGAAGGTGCGCCGCGCCGATTACGCGCTCGATGAGGCGGAGATGAAGCCGTATTTCGTGCTGGAAGCGATCCAGCAGGCCGCCTTCGACACCGCCACGCGCTTGTTCGGCCTCAGCTTCACGCCGCGCCCGGACATGCCGGCCTACCATCCGGACGTGCAGGCCTATGAGGTGCGCGACGCCGCCGGGCATGTCGGCGTGTTCCTCGCCGACCCCTTCGCCCGCGCCGACAAACGCTCCGGCGCGTGGATGAGCAGCTACCGCGACCAGGAGGCGCTGGACGAACCCGTCTCCCCGATCATCGTGAACAACAACAACTTCGCCCGGTCCACGCCGACGCTGCTCAGCTTCGACGACGCAACGACCTTGTTCCACGAGTTCGGCCACGCCCTGCACGGCCTGCTCAGCCAGGTGCGCTATCCCGGCCAATCCGGCACCTCAGTGCGGCGGGACTTCGTGGAGCTGCCGTCGCAGATCTACGAGCACTGGGCCGAGCTGCCGGACACGCTGCGCCGCTATGCGCGGCATTGCGAGACGGGCGCGCCGATCCCGGACGCGCTCATCACCCGCCTGCTTGCGGCACAGGGGTTCAACCAGGGCTTCGCCACCGTCGAATATGCCTCCTCCGCGCTGATCGACATGGCGCTGCACAGCCACCCGGCGCCGGAGACGATCGCGGTCGAGGCGTTCGAGGCGGAGACCCTGGCGCGGATCGGCATGCCGGCGGAGATCGGGCTGCGGCACCGGCCGGCGCATTTCCAGCATCTGTTCGCGGGCGGCGGCTACGCAGCCGGCTACTACTCCTATCTATGGGCGGAGGTGCTGGACGCCGACGGGTTCGAGGCGTTCACCGAGGCCGGAGACCCGTTCGACCCGGCCATTGCGGCGCGGCTGCGCACGTTGCTCAGCGCCGGGGACACGCGCGATCCAATGCAGCTTTACGTCGCGTTCCGCGGCCGTCCGCCCAGCACCGCCGCCCTGCTGCGCAGCCGCGCGTTGATCGCGGCCTGAACCGGCGTCAGGGGCGGGATTGTTGGGCGCTTATGGCACTCTCCCTCTCCCGCCGACGGGAGAGGGTCGGGGAGGGTGGCCCTGCCCAGAGGGAAAGAACGCACCCATCGACACAACCATCCAGTCAAATTTTAAGCCGCTTGGCGACCTGGTGGACACCGGCCACCAGTCCGAGCGCGGCGACGGCCCAGAAGGCGGTGCGATGCCGGTCGGTGAACATCTCCCAGCTTGCTGACCGCGACGTCGTGTCGAACCGGCCATGCGCGCCGTAATCGCCGGGCACGGGCTCGAACAGGTTCGCCGGGGCGTGTTCCGGCAGCGCCTCGTCGGTGAGCTGGCCGGTATACCCCGCGGTGGCCAGGTATCGGTCGATCCAGCCGGGTGCGATGCGGTTGCCGAGGATCGCCTTGACGGTCGGAAAGCCGAGCCAGATCTCGCGGCGCTTGTGCGTGGCGGCGAAGAAGATCGCGCGCGCCGGCACCTCCGGCTCGAAGATCGGCGCCACCGGCTTGGCCTTCTTGCCCATCTTGTTCAGCGCCCAATCGAATTGCGGCGTGTTGACCGCCGGGAGGTCGACCGTGGTCAGATGCACGGCGAGCTTGTCATGGATGATCTCCGACCGCAGGGCGTCGGTGAAGCCGCGGATGGCGGCCTTGGCGCCGCAATAGATCGATTGCAGCGGCACCGAGCGATAGGCCAGCGCCGAGCCCACGTTGACGATCGTGCCGCGGTCGCGGGTGCGCATCCGCGCGAGCGCCGCCATCATGCCGTGCACTTGGCCCAGATAGGTGACCCGCGTGCCCCGCTCCACCTCGGCCGCCGTCAGCTTCGACACGGGGGCGAACACCGTCGCCATCGCCACGTTCACCCAGACGTCGATCGGCCCGAGCTCCTGCTCGACCCGGGTGGCCGCCGCCTCCACCGCCGCGGCGTCGGCTACGTCCGTCGGGATCGCGAGGGCGCGGACGCCGTACGTCGTGCGGAGCGACGCCGCCGCCCGTTCCAGCCGCTCCGGGTCGCGCGCCAGCAACGCCACGTCATAGCCGTGACGGGCGAACTCCTCGACCGTCGCGCGGCCCACTCCAGCGCTCGCCCCGGTGACGACGACGATGTTCGGCATGATGGCATCCTTGAGGTAGGGCGGCGCGGGTCGATCGGCCCAACGCCGCCGTCGAGCTTACGCCGCCAACAAATGGTAAGTTCCGTCTTGCCGCAGGGCGGCGGGCAAAACGTGGCGCGCGACGCCGGGCTGCCGTAGAAGGACGCCCGATCCATGCGGAAGACGGCGATGCGGACTGTCACGTTTGTGCTGTCGATGCTGTTGGCCACCCCGGCGTTCGCCGCGGCGGATTGCGGCGCCCAACCGACGCAGGGCGCGATGAACGCCTGCGCCGACGCGCAGTACCGGACGGCCGACAAGGCGCTGAACGCCGCCTATGCCGCGCTGCTCGCCAAGGTCAGCGCCGCCGGCCGCGGCGCGTTGCAGGCGGCGCAGCGGTCCTGGGTTGCCTACCGCGATGCCGAGTGCAAGTTCGAGACGCTCGGCACCAGCGATGGCAGCGTCCACCCGTTCCTGCTGTCGCAGTGCCTGGAGGGCCTGACGCGGGAACAAACCGAACGGCTTGCGGCGCAGGCGAACTGCACCGAGGGCGACCTGTCCTGCGGCAACCAGTGACGCAGGATAGTGCCGGCGCGCCTTGCAACCGGTTGGCTCAGCCGGCGTGGTGGGCGCGCAGCCAGGCCAGCATCCGGCCCCACGCATCCTCGGCGTCCGCCTTGTTGTAGCTGGGGCGGTAATCGGCATGGAAGCCGTGCGCCGCATCCGGATACACGACGATCTGCACGTCGTGCCCGGTGGACTTGGCTTCGGCTTCGGCCTGCTTGATCTGCTCCGGGCTGCTGCTCGGGTCCTTCGCGCCGGCGTACAGGCCCAGGAAAGCGCATTTGATCTGGCCGGCGACGTCCAACGGGCCTTTCGGCTGGATCGGCGAAGGCGCGCCGCCCATGGGGCCGTAGAACGCCACCGCCGCCTTCAGGGTGGGATTATGCGCGGCGTACAGCCAGACGTTCCGCCCGCCGCGGCAGAAGCCGATGATCGACAGCCGGGCCGGGTCGCCGTGGTTGGCGGCGGCCCAGGCGGCGGTCGCATCCATGTCGGCCATCAACTGGTCGTCCGGCGCGCGGCTGATGATCTGTTGGTCGATCTGCATGGCGCTGGTCATGTCCTGCAACTCCCCCAGCCGGGCGTAGTATTCGGTCGCCACGGCCAGGAAGCCCTGCTTGGCCAGCCGGCGGCAGATGTCCCGGATATACTCGTGCACGCCGAAGATTTCCTCGACCACCAGGATTGTGGGGAACGGCCCGGTCCCTTGCGGGCGGGCGTAATAGGCCGGCAGCTCGGTCCCGCCGGAGCTGATCTTGACCTCGCCCGCCTCCAGCCCGGCCGTATCGGTCTGGATCGCCTGTGCCTCCACCCGCGTCGTCGCCAGCGTGAAGCCGCCGATGAGGCCGCTCATGACGAAGCCCCGGCGGGGCAGCGGAAAGCGGGTGAGCCCTGCAAGTTCGTTCATGCGACGCCTCGATGGTGATTGCGGCGGCACCCTAACCCGGCTTGGCAAAAAGCCCCATGCCACGCCGTCGCCGCCTGGTGTTCATAAACCCTCTGCCTCAGGGGGAGGAGATATCCGGCAAGCGCGACGCGCTGAACGACGGCCCGGAGGGCTGGCCCTGGCCGCCGCTCTCCCCATACTGTGCTGCGACGCAGAGACTTGCCGCCCACGGAAGGACACCCATGACGACCCACGCCGCAACGCTGACCCGCTCATGCCTTCGCACTGCCTTGCTCGGGCTGTGCTTGCTGGCAAGCCAGGCCGGCGTGGCGTCCGCCCAGGCGGTCGACAGCGCGGCCAGGGCCGCCTTGCCGGAGGCGACGCGGTCGGCCGGTGTGCTGAAGGTCGCGACCTCGCTGCAATGGCCGCCCTTCGACTATGCGGCGGCAGGCGGCGCGCCGGACGGCATCGACATCCGGCTGGCCACCCTGCTCGCCGCCAAGCTGGGGCTCAAGGCCGAGTTCGAGGACATCAAATTCCCCGCCATCGTCCCCGGCGTGGTCAGCGGCCGCTACGACATCGGCGTGGACCAGATCGGCCACACCGCGGAACGGGCTGCCGTGGTGGCCTTCGTCGACTACTACAATTCCGGCTACAGCCTGCTGGTCCGGCAGGGCGCCCCCGCCGGCCTCGATGCGAACCATCTCTGCGGCCACACCCTGGTGCTGACGCAGGGCAGCGCCCAGGTGGGCGTGGCGGACAAGCTGTCCGCCAACTGCGTGCAGGCGGGCCAGCCGGCGGTCGCGTCGCTGCTGTTCCCGAACAGCGCCGACACCTACCTGGCGCTGGCCAACGGCCGCGGCGATGGCTTCCTGACCGACCAGGCGGTCGGCGCCTACATCGCCAAGGGCAACCCGAAGCTGGCGATGACGACGGGCATGCTGCCCGGGCTGGTCACGCCGTCCGGCATCGTCGTGGCGAAGGCCAACAAGCCGCTGCAGGACGCGCTGCGGCTGGCATTGGCCAGCGCCGCGGAGGACGGCAGCTACCAGAAGATCCTCGCCGATTTCAGCGTGCCCGGCGGCGCGCTCACCGCCGAGCAAATCCGCAGCGCCCCCGCCTCCTAGCCGGACCAGCGGGTATGGCCGAGCGTGTCCCCGCCTCCGCCGGGCCGGCGATCCTGCCGGAGCCACAGCTTGGGCGCTGGGCCGGCCTCGCCGTATTGGCGGTGTTCGTCGCCTGGCTGGCCTACCAGGCCGTGGTGAACCCCGGCTTCCAATGGGGCATCGTCGGCCGCTACATGCTGGACCCTGACGTGCTGCACGGCGTGGCGACGACGATCGAATTGACGGTGCTGGTGATGGCGATGGGGACCGTGCTCGGCATCCTGATCGCGCTGGCCCGGCAATCGCGCAACCCGGTGCTGCCCACCTGCGCCCACGCCTTCATCTGGTTCTTCCGCGGCACGCCGGTGCTGGTGCAGCTCGTCTTCTGGTACAACCTGGCCTCGCTGTTCCCGATGCTGTCGCTTGGCATCCCGTTCGGCGGCCCGAAACTGGTCGCGGTGTCGTCCACCGCCGCCATCTCCTCCTTCACGGCGGCGATGCTGGGGCTGGGGCTGAACGAAGCCGCCTACATGGCGGAGATCGTGCGCGCCGGGCTGCTCTCGGTTGATCCCGGGCAGACGGACGCCTCGCGCGCGCTGGGCTACCGTCCGGGACAGACCTTCCGCGTCGTGGTGCTGCCGCAGGCGATGCGGGCGATCGTGCCGCCGACCGGCAACCAGGTGATCGGCATGCTCAAATACACCTCGATCGCCAGCGTGGTCGCCCTGCCGGAGCTGATGCAGTCGGTGGAGAACATCTACTCCCGCACCTTCGAGACCATCCCGATGCTGATCGTGGCGGCGCTGTGGTACCTGATCATGGTCAGCCTCCTGTCGGTGGCGCAGCATTTCATCGAGCGTCATTACGCCCGCGGGTCGGAATCCGCCGTGCTGCGACCACTGCCCGCATGAGTGCGGCGAACCCGCTGGTGCAGGTGTCCGGCGTGTGGAAGGCGCGCGGCGGGACCATGGTGCTGAAGGGGATCGACCTCCAGGCGCAGCGCGGCCAGGTCGTCTGCCTGCTGGGCCCGTCCGGCGCCGGCAAAAGCACGCTGCTGCGCTGCATCAACGCGCTGGAGCCGTGCGACCGCGGGCTCGTCACGGTGGATGGCGTGACGATCGGCGCGGTGCGGCGCGGCGACGCCTATTACCGCATGGGCGAGCAGGCGCTGAGCCGGCAGCGGGCCGAGATCGGCATGGTGTTCCAGACGTTCAACCTGTTTCCCCATATGTCCGTGCTGGACAACATCATCGACGCCCCCATCCGCGTGCGGGGGGAGCCGCGCGCCGTCGTGCTGGACCGCGCCCATGACCTGCTGGCGCGCGTGGGGCTGGCCGACAAGGCCCACGCCTTCCCGCGGCAGCTTTCCGGCGGCCAGCAGCAGCGCATCGCCATCGCCCGCGCGCTCGCCATGCGGCCGAAGCTGATGCTGTTTGACGAGCCGACCTCGGCGCTGGACCCGCACCTCGTGGGGGAGGTGCTGGACGTCATCCGCGGCCTGGCGGCGACAGGCATGACGATGATCATCGTGACGCACGAGGTGCAGTTCGCGCGCGAGCTGGCGGACGTGGTGGCCGTCATGGTGGACGGCGTCATCGCCGAGACGGGGCCGCCGGGCGAAGTGCTGACCCGGCCGAAGGAGCCGCGGGTGCGCGCCTTCCTCGCCCGCTCGCTGCCCGTAGCGGTGCCGGCATGAGCGACTGGCTGATGGTGGTCGACCTCCAGCCGGCCTTTTCCCATCCGGACAGCCCCTGGTTCACACCGGCCCTGCCCGGCATCGTGCCGCGGATCGCCTCGCTGGTGCCGCTCTTTCCGGGCCGCGTGCTGTTCACCCGCTTCGTCCCGCCGGCGATCCCGTTCGGAAGCTGGGTCGCCTACTACGAACGCTGGCCGTTCGCCCGGCGGCCGGAGGCAGACTGGCTGTGGGCGCTCGAACCGCCCTGGCAGGACCAGCCGAGCGTCGCCAGCCATACCTTCTCCAAATGGCTGCCGGACGCAGTCGCCCGGTTCGGGCCCGACCCGACGGTCGCGCTGTGCGGCGTGTCCACCGAGTGCTGCGTGCTGATGACGGCGTTGGCCGCGGTCGACGCCGGGGCGCAAATCCGCGTGGTGGCGGATGCCTGCGCCGCCCGGACGGCGGACGTCCACGAAGATGCCTGCGCGCTGATGGCGCAGCGTGCGCCGCAACTCACCATCGTCACGACCGCGGAGGAGTGTGCCCGGCATGCGTAAGATGCATCTCGGCCTGATCATGCTGGGCGCCGGCGGCCACGTCGCCGGGTGGCGCATGCCGGAGGCGCAGTTCGGTTCCGAAAACCTGCCGCTCCTGCAACACCTTGCCCAGACTGCGGAACGCGGCAAGTTCGACTTCCTGTTCCTGGCCGACGCCCTGAACACCGGGCTGGACGCGCATCCCGGCATGATGGTCCGGTTTGAGCCGCTGACCCTGTTGGCCGCATTGGCCATGGGCACCAGCCGCATCGGCCTGGGCGCCACCGTGTCCACCACCTATTCCGAGCCGTACAACGTCGCCCGCGCCCTCGCTTCAATCGACCATCTGAGCGGCGGCCGCGCGGCGTGGAACGTCGTCACGGGATCAAGCCCGGACGCCGCGGCCAATTTCAGCCGCGACGCCCACCCGCCGCATGCGCAGCGCTACGCGATGGCGGCGGAGTTCCTGGAGGTGGCGAAGGGCCTGTGGGATAGCTGGGAGGACGGCGCCATCGTCGGCGACAAGGCGGGCGGCGTATTCGCCGATCCCAGCAAGATGCACGTGCTGAACCACCAGGGGCCGTTTCACCAGGTCAAAGGCCCGCTCAACATCACCCGGCCGCCGCAGGGCCATCCCGTGATCCTGCAGGCCGGCGCGTCCGACGCCGGGCGGGATTTCGCGGCGGCGACGGCGGAGGTGGTGTTCACCGTGCAGCAGGACCAGGCGGAGGCGATCGCCTTCGCCGAGGATTTGCGCGCCCGCTGCGTGGCGCACGGCCGGCCACGCGACGCCATCTGCATCATGCCCGGCGTATCCGTCATCGTCGGCCGGACGGAGGCGGAGGCGAAGCAGATCATCGCGCAGCTCGCCAGCCTGGCCGATCCGGTGGCGGCGATGCGGGTGCTGTCCGACCGGCTCGGCCACGACCTGTCGGCCTATCCGCTGGACGGCCCGGTGCCGGAGCTGCCGCCGTCCGGGATGATGCAGGGCCATGCGGTCACGCTCGCCTCGGTCGCGCGGCGGCGCGGCATGACCTTGCGCGAGTTGCGGGACTATACCGCCGCCAGCTCCGGCCACCGCGTCGTGCATGGCACGGCGGAGATGGTGGCCGACGATTTGGCGGCCTGGTTCACCAGCGGCGCGGCGGACGGCTTCATCGTGAGCTGCCCGTTCTACCCTGGCCCGTTCGACGCCTTCGTCAACCAGGTGGTGCCGATCCTGGTGCGTCGCGGCCTGTTCCGGTCGGACTACGAGGGCCGCACCCTGCGCGACCATCTCGGCCTGGCGCGTCCCGGCCTTACGATTGCAGCGCTCCCATCGACTCAGTCGGTGTGAGCCCGGCCGGTGCGGGGGCGGGCGCCAGTTCCGAGGATATGATCGGGATGACCCGGTGGCCGGCCTCCCGCCAGGCAGCGATCCCGCCGCCCAGGGGACGGACATCCGCGAAGCCGAGTTTATGCAGCCGCCGCGCCAGGATGGCGGCGCTGATCTCGTTCGGGCAGGAGCAATAGAGCACGATCGGCCGCTGCTTCGCCTGCGTCGGGATCGCCAGCTCCACCGCGCCATGGTCCAGCAACAGGCTGCCGGGAATGATGAACGGGTCCGCCGCGCGTTCGAATGTCGAACGCGCGTCCAGGAGGACGGGCCTTGAGTCGCGGATCATGAGCGCCGCGAGTTCTGCCGGTGAAATCCGCGCCATCCGCAATTGGCGCAGCAGGCGGCGTCGCCGCATCCAGGAGATCGCGGCATATCCAGCAATCAGCAGCAGCGCCAGGCCGCCCACGCCCAAACCGAACCGCTCGAACACCCGCAGGATCGCGCTCACCTGGGCCGCGAAGCAGAAGCCCAGCGCCAAGCCCACGGCTACCCAAAGCGCCGCCCCGGTCTCCGCGAACTCGACGAACCGGCCCAGACTCACCCCCGCGATGCCGGCCATGGGGGCGCTGATGACGGACAGCCCGGGTATGAAGCGGGCGAACAGCAGGATTTTGACGCCGCGCCGCGAAAAGGCGTTCGCGGTGTTGCGGACGCAGCTATCGCGGGACAGCGACAAACTGCAGATCAGCCCCAGCACCTTGCCGCCATAGCGGCGGCCGGCGAAAAACCAGGCGACGTCGCCCAGCACGGCGCCGAGCATCGCCGCGGCGAAGGTCGCCGCCATGGCGACCGGCGTGCCATGACGCTCGGCCAGCAGGCTGCCCAGATAGATGATGGCCGCGAGGGTGGGGATCGGGACGCCGAGCGAGCCGGCCAGCACGCTGCCGAAGGCGAGGGAGGCGGCAGTCACGATCAGGTCCGTGGCAGCCGACATACCCGCTGCCCCCCGTCAGCGCTCGCTCATCTTCGGTTCCATGGCGTCGTAGAAATCGTTGCCCTTGTCATCCATCACGATGAAGGCCGGGAAGTCCTCCACCTCGATCCGCCACACGGCTTCCATGCCCAGCTCCGGGTATTCCAGCACCTCGACCTTGCGGATGCAGTCCTGCGCCAGCCGCGCCGCCGGGCCGCCGACGCTGCCCAGGTAGAACCCGCCATGGGCGCGGCAGGCGTCGCGCACGGCGCGGGAGCGGTTGCCCTTCGCCAGCATGACCAGGCTGCCGCCCGCGGCCTGGAACTGCTCGACATAGCTGTCCATGCGTCCGGCGGTGGTCGGGCCGAACGAGCCGGTGGCGAACCCCTCCGGCGTCTTGGCCGGGCCGGCATAGTACACCGGATGGTCCTTGATGTAGTCCGGCAGCGCCTGACCGGCCTCCAACCGCTCGGCCAGCTTGGCGTGGGCGATGTCGCGCGCCACCACCATCGTGCCGGTCAGCGACAGCCGGGTCGACACCGTATGGCGCGACAGCTCGCGCCGGATGTCGATCATGGGACGGTTCAGGTCGATGCGGACAACCTCGCCGCCCAGGACGTCGTCCGTGGCCTCCGGCAGGAAGCGCGCCGGGTCGGTCTCCAACTGCTCCAGGAACACGCCTTCCGGCGTGATCTTCGCCAGGATCTGCCGGTCGGCGCTGCAGGACACGCCGATCCCCACCGGCAGGCTGGCGCCGTGGCGCGGCAGGCGGATGACGCGCACGTCGTGGCAGAAATACTTGCCGCCGAACTGCGCGCCGATGCCGATATGCCGCGTCAGCTCCAGCACCTGGCGTTCCATGTCCAGGTCGCGGATGGCGTGCCCGGCCTTGGTGCCCACCGTCGGCAGTGTGTCCAGCCAGCGGGTGGAGGCGAGCTTCACCGTCTTCAGCGTCAGCTCCGCGCTGGTGCCGCCGATCACGATCGCGAGGTGGTACGGCGGGCAGGCGCTGGTCCCGAGCGTGCGGATCCGCGTCTCCAGGTAGGTCAGCAGCTTGGCCGGGTTCAGGATCGCCCGCGTCTCCTGGAACAGGAACGTCTTGTTGGCGCTGCCGCCACCCTTGGCCACGAATTGCAGGTGGAACTCGTCGGCATGGTGGTCGCCCGGCGCCGCCATGATGTCGAACTGGACCGGCAGGTTGTTGCCGGTGTTCACCTCCTCAAACATGCCGAGCGGCGCCATCTGGCTGTAGCGCAGGTTGGTTTCCGTGTAGGTGCGGTGGACGCCGTAGGACAGCGCCTCCTCCTCGTCGCCCTGCACCCAGACGCGCTGGCCCTTCTTGCCGAACACCAGCGCCGTGCCGGTGTCCTGGCACATCGGCAGCACCCCGCCGGCGCTGATCGCCGCGTTCTTCAGCAGGTCGAGCGCGACGAACCGGTCGTTGGCGCTCGCCTCCGGATCGTCCAGGATGGCGCGGAGCTGCGCCAGATGGCCGGGCCGCAGCAGGTGCGAGGTGTCGTGGAACGCCTGGAACGCCAGCTCCGTCAGCGCCTCCGGCTGAATGCGCAGCACCGTCTGGCCGTCGCAGCTGGCGGTGGAGACGCCAGCCACATCCAGCTTGCGCCACGGCGTGTTGCGCTCGCCGACCGGGAACATGGGGGCGTAGGTGAAGCCCGCGGTGCGGGGCGGCAGACTGTCCATGGCAGCTCTCCGATAGCAGGGGAGGCGACTGGCAAGGCCTCTCCCTCATGGATGGGGTAGATAAGGCGTCGCATGGTCAGAAACGAGTCGTCGGGGACGCCAAAGGTGAGGGTGCGCCGACCTCTTCGGTCAGGGTAAAAGCGCCCTAATCGCGGCGTTTGCGGAACGCGTCCAAGCTGACGATCTGTGGCTCCTCCGTCGGCCGGGCAGGCTCCTCCACCGGTTCCTCCTCCGCCTCCTCGCTCAGCTCCTCGCTGTTGGCGGCCTCCACCGGGGCGGCGCGGAAGCGTAGGCCGAACTGGGCGTGCGGGTCGGCGAAGGCCGTCAGCGCATTGAACGGGATGACCAGCGTGCTGGCGATGCCGCCGAACGACAGGCCGACGCTGAAGAACCCGGCCTCCTCGTTCACCCGCAGGTCCCAGAACTGGTGCTGCAGCACGATCGTCATTTCCTCGGGGTACTGCGCCAGCAGGCGGGCGGGAATCGTGACCCCGGGCTGGTCGGTGCGGAAGCTGACGTAGAAATGGTGCTGGCCGGGCATGCCCTGCTCCCCGGCAAACTGCAGCGCGCGGACTGCAACGCTGCGCATCGCTTCCTGCGCCCAGGCGTCGTAGGGCAGCAGGCTGTCGGGCCGGGGGGCCGGCGGGTCGTCGTCTTCCATGGCGCGATACTCGATACAGGGGGGCGGTGGGCGCAGGGCTTGATTAGCGCGGATAGGCCATCCGGAGCAAAAATGCCCTATCCCAGTAGCCAACGGTCCGGTGCTGAACATGTTAATGTGGCGCCGTCGCGGCAAAGGAGATTTTGGATGTATATCGCAATGAACCGGTTCAAGGTGGCCCCAGGATCGGAGGCCGACTTTGAACAGCTTTGGACCAGCCGTGACAGCCATCTACGGGACGTGGCGGGCTTCGTCGAGTTCCATCTCCTGCGCGGGCCGGTAAAGGAGGACCACGTGCTCTACTCATCCCATACGATATGGGCCGACCACGCCGCCTTTGAGGCATGGACGAAGTCGGAGGCGTTCCGTGCCGCCCATCGCAACGCCGGCGACCACCGGGTGATGTATCTGGGCCACCCGGAGTTCGAGGGCTTCTCCGTGGTGCAGACGATAAAATGAGCGCGCCGGCGCCGGTGCTGGCGCGGTTCCATGCGGCCGCGCGGGACGGCGATGCGCCACGGCTCGCGGCCTTGCTGGCGGACGGCGCCGACCCGAACCAGCCGGATAGCCGGGGATTCCCGCCGCTGATCCTGGCCAGCTACAACGGCCAGGCGGAGGCGACGGCCCTGCTGCTGGCGCATGGCGCGGCGGTCGACGGCGTGGACGCCAAGGGCAGCACCGCGCTGGGCGGCGTGGCGTATAAGGGCGACATCGGCATTGCGCGGCAGTTGCTGGCCGCTGGCGCCGCCGTCGACGCCCCGGACGAAGCCGGCCGCACACCGCTGATGTTCGCCGTCATGTTCGGCCGGGCGGAGATGGCGGCGCTGCTGGTGCAGCATGGCGCCGACGCCGGCCACGCCGATGTGGAGGGCGTCAGCGTCGCCGACATCGCCTGGCAAAGCGCCCGGCCGGAGCTGCTCGCCGCCCTGGGCCTGGCGGCATGACCGCGCATACCCTCACGGAGGGTACGGCCTCCCGCTTCGCCGCGGTGGCGCTCGGCCACGTCACCCGGGAATACCCGAACAAGCCCGGCAACGTGATGTCCGGCCCGCAGGACGCGCGCACGCCGCGCGACCTGCACCCGGTGTTCTACGGCAGCTTCGACTGGCATTCCTGCGTGCATGCCTATTGGATGCTGGCGCGCCTGCTGCGGCTGTTCCCCGCCATGGCGCCCGCCAGCGCCGTGCGCACCCTGTTCGACAGCCACCTCACGCCCGACCGCATCGCCGGCGAGGTCGCCACCATGCGGCACCCGATGGCGCGCGGGTTCGAACGTCCGTATGGCTGGGCCTGGCTGCTGAAGCTGTCCGAGGCGCTGACCCATCTGCCGGAGCGGCGGTGGTCGGACGCGCTGGCGCCGCTGGCCGCGGTGTTCGTGGAGCGGTTCCACGACTTCCTGCCGAAAGCCAGCTACCCGGTGCGGGTCGGCACGCATTTCAACACCGCGTTCGCCCTGGCGCTCGTCTGCGACTACGCCGCTTGCCTGCGGGACACCGACTTGCTGGACCTGCTGCGCCACACGGCGGAGGGCTGGTACGGCGCCGACGCCGATTGCCAGGCATGGGAACCAAGCGGCGACGATTTCCTGTCCCCGGCCTTGATCGAGGCGGAGTGCATGCGCCGGCTGCTGCCGCCCGAGCGCTTCGCGCCCTGGTTCGACCGCTTCCTGCCGCACCTCGCCGAGGCCAAGCCGGCGACCCTGTTCGCCCCGGCGGCGGTCAGCGACCGCACGGATGGCAAGATCGCCCATCTGGACGGGCTGAACCTCAGCCGCGCCTGGTGCTGGCGGTCGCTCGCCCGCAGCTTGGCGCCGGGCGACCCGCGCCG
Organism: Acetobacteraceae bacterium; assembly: GCA_965199095.1. GTDB lineage: Bacteria > Pseudomonadota > Alphaproteobacteria > Acetobacterales > Acetobacteraceae > LMUY01. Next base: position 966,093 of record CBDAQM010000007.1, on the reverse strand, counting down.
GATCATGATGGAACAGACCGCCGGGCTGCACCTGGATGCCGGCCTGCCGCACGTCGCTGGGGACTACATGGGGGAGCATTGGTTGGCGAGTTTCGCCGTGCTGGCGTTGGATGGCTGACGCTACGCCGCTGGTGTGTATTGTCGGAGCTGACCTTCAAAAGCCCTCTCCCTCTGGGAGAGGGTTGGGTGAGGGTTAAGCGCACGGTCCTGGCGCTCGTCCGACCCTCACCCCGCCCCTCTCCCACAGGGAGAGGGAGAAGCACTGCGCGCGTTGGGTCAGGATGATCCCGCCCGTTTCGCCAGGCTCGTCGCCTCCAGCGGCACGAATGTGCCATTGGCCGGGTCGACCGCGGTGACGCTCCCGGTCTCGATGCCGTAGACCCAGCCGTGCAGCGTCAACCGGCCGTCGGCGAGCCGGGCCGCCACGGCCGGGTGGGTGGCGAGGTGGCCCAATTGGGTGCGCACGTTCTGCTCCACCAAGGCCTGCAATTGGGCGACGCCCGTCACGCCGGGATGCGTCACCTCCACCACGCTGCGGGCGGATTGGGCGTTGCGCAGCCAGGACGCGACCGTCGGCATGGTGCGCAGCAACGGATCGTCGGGGTTGAGCAGGGCCTTCATGGCGCCGCAATCGGAATGGCCGCACACGACGATATCGGTCACCTCCAGGGCGACGCAGGCATACTCGACCACAGCGGACACGCCACCCAACATCTCGCCATAGGCCGGCACGACGTTGCCGATGTTGCGGCAGACGAACAGCTCGCCCGGGCTGGTTTGCGTGATCAGCTCGGGGACGACGCGGCTGTCGGCACAGGCGATGAACAGCGTCTGCGGCTGCTGCCCGGCCGCCAGATCGGCGAACAGCTTCTTGCGCTCCGGAAATGCCTGCTCGCGGAAGGTGCGGACGCCAGCCATCAGCCGGCGTATGCCACCCTCCCGCCGGTCGGCCGGCTGCATCGTCATGGGTCGCGCCTGAAGCTGACCGCCAGGTGGATCGCGATGGCCCGCTCCCGCTCACCTGCGGTCATTCCGAGTAGCGCTGCTCCTGCCACGGATCGCCGCGGTCGTGGTAGCCCCGCACTTCCCAGAAGCCAGGCGTGTCGGCGTCGACGAACTCGATGCGCTGCAGCCATTTGGCGCTTTTCCAGAGATAGAGGTGCGGCACGATCAGGCGCACCGGGCCGCCATGCTCCGCCGTCAGCGCCGCGCCGTTCCAGGAATGCGCCAACAGCGCGTCCGCCGCGGCAAAATCGGCCAGCGGCAGGTTCGTGGTGTAGCCGTCATGGCTGTGCAGCACGACGAAATTGGCGGCGTGCAACGGCCGCACCGCGTCCAGCACCGTGCGGGTGGACACACCCTCCCACGCATTGTCGTAGCGCGACCAGGTGGTGACGCAGTGGATGTCCGTCACTTCGCGCACCTGCTGCTGTGCGCGGAAGGCGGCCCAGTCCCAGGTTACCGCCTCCGCCACCAGGCCGAACACGCGCAACGACCAGCGCGCGGGATCGATCTTCGGGTGGACACCAAGGTCCAGCACCGGCCAGTCTGTCACCAGATGCTGACCCGGCGGCAGGCGGTCCTGCTCCGGCCGCGCCACCCGGCCGGTCAGGAAACGGCCTTGCTCCGCCCAGGCTTGCTTGGTGGTGGTCAGCTTGCTGTCGGGCGGGATCTCCATGCTCACGCCATGGCGTGCTGGCGGATCAGCGACGGGGCCAGCTCCGCCAGGAGCTCGTAGGACCGCAGCCGCGCCCGGTGGTCATGGATTGCGCCGGCCACCATCACCTCGTCCGCCTGCGTCTCCTCCAGGAACTGGCCCAAGTCATGCCGCAGCGTCGCCGGCGACCCGACGAACGAGCAGGCCAGCATGCCGGACGCCTGCATCTTCTCCGCCGGCGTCCAATACCCCTCGATATCGTCGATCGGCGGCGGCAGCTTGCCCCGCGTGCCGCGGAACATATTGGTGAAGCTCTGCTGCACGGAGGTGAACAGCCGCCGTGCCGCGGCGTCCGTCTCGGCGGCGATGACGTTTGCCCCCACCATGGCATGCGGCCGGTCCAGTTGCGCCGACGGCTGGAACCGCTCGCGGTACACCTGCAAGGCCATGCTGAGCGCGTCCGGTGCGAAGTGGGAGGCGAAGGCGTACGGCAGGCCGAAATGCGCCGCCACCTGCGCGCCGTACAGCGAGGAACCGAGGATCCATAGCGGCACGTTGGTCCCGCCGCCCGGCACCGCCTGCACCCGCTGCCCGGGCTGCACCGGTCCGAACAGCGCCTGCAGCTCCGCCACGTCCTGCGGGAAGTGCTCAGCCGAATCCGGATCGCGGCGCAGGGCCCGCTGCGTATAGCCGTCCGAACCCGGCGCCCGCCCGAGCCCGAGGTCGATGCGGCCGGGATACAACGCCTCCAGCGTGCCGAACTGCTCCGCGATGACCATCGGCGCGTGGTTCGGCAGCATGATGCCGCCGGCGCCGACGCGGATGCGGTGGGTGCCGCCCGCCACGTAGCCGACGGTCACAGCCGTCGCCGCGCTGGCGATGCCGATCATGTTGTGGTGCTCCGCCAGCCAATAGCGGCGATAGCCCCATCGCTCGGCATGCTGCGCCAGATCCAGCGAATTGTGCAGCGCGTCCGCAACGTCCGAACCCTGCGGCACCGGAGCCAGGTCGAGCACCGAAAACGCTTGCATGACACCCCCACCGCAATCCGGCACTGGATGTCAGTCTTCGACGGGCAAAACGCAAGAGTGGGGGGCTTCTGTTGCCCGGTGCCCCCCGAACCGCGTCTATCGCAACTTACGCTGCGACTGCGAATGCCTCATGATTGTCATTGGCACTTGTAATATAGCCCGATGACGGCGGTACAATGCCGAGCGAAAAATACGTCTTTACCACGCGTGTCGAGCCTATTTCGTCCCCATAGCCCATCGCGGAGATGGTGGAGACGCCGAGTACTGCCCCCGGGTCCACAACGATTATTCCACGCATCGTTTATCGCCATATCTGGCAAGCCAGCCCCACCAACATAGGCGATCATCGAGCGGAATGGTAGGGGCTTCACGCCCATTTCGCCCCAGCCCGCGCTATAAGGTGGCGGCCTCGATTCGCGGAGTTCAGCTTGAGCAACCAGCACCCAGCCGCCGGCCACCTCACCACGGCCCAGGAGCAGGAGATCGACGACGCCAGGGCGGCGATGTCGACCACGCGGCGGCCGACCTCCCCGGCGCTGGAGGCGTTGATGTTCCGCCCGCTGCCCGTGCTGGACCAGGGCTTCGTCCGCGTGGTCGACTACATGGGCGACGATGCGGCGGTGGTCCAAGGCGCCCGCGTCTCCTTCGGGCGCGGCACCAGGCAGGTGTCGGGCGACCGCGGGCTGATCCGCTACCTCATGCGCAACCGGCACTCCACGCCCTTCGAACTCGGCGACCTGAAGCTGCATGTCCGGGCGCCGATCTTCGTCACGCGGCAATGGTTCCGGCACCGCACCGCCTCGATCAACGAGTACTCCGCCCGCTACTCCGTGCTCGACGGGGAGTTCTATGTGCCTGCCCTGGATGCCGTGGCCGCCCAGTCCGGCGCCAACCGGCAGGGCCGCGGCGACACGCTGGACGAGGATGCGGCCCGCCGGGTGATCCAGATCCTCCGCGACGACGCCAGCCGCTGCTACGACAACTACGTGTGGATGCTGAACGAGACGGAGGGGGGCGAGCCGGATGATCCGTCCCGCCTCGGCGTCGCGCGGGAATTGGCGCGGATCAACCTGCCGATCGGCATCTACACGCAGTTCTACTGGAAGGTGGATTTGTGGAACCTGCTCCGCTTCCTGGCCCTGCGCGCCGACCCCCATGCCCAGTATGAAATCCGGGCCTATGCCGACGCGATCCTGTCGATCGTCAAGGCCTGGGTGCCGATCGTCCACGAGGCGTTCGAAGACTACATGCTGCACTCGAAGTCGTTGTCGCGGCAGGCGATGGCCCTCATCCGGGCGGCGCTCGCGTCGGACACCCCGGTCGACGCAGCCGCGTTCGGCCTCGCGGGCCGCGAACTCCGTGACCTGACCGACCACATGCCGGAACTGGCCTCCCGCCTCCGGAGCACCTGACCCCAGCTAAAATGATGGTGAGCGAGGAACGGCGGCAGCCATAGTCCCTTATGCCGTAACAGCCCCGAGACGGGGGCTGATGTCGGTGGGGATGGGCTATGTCATTTGGATCGGGATTGCGCCTCGGACGGATATTGGTTGGCTCGGCGCTTTGCTGCGCGCTGGCGGGCGCGGCGCTGGCGCAGACGCCGGTGGCCGCTTCGACCAGAACCCTTGGGCCTGACGAGCAACTCGGCAACGGCTCCTTCGACAATCCGGGCCAGAATTTCGGGTCCGAGCCGGCACAGGGTGACCGGCCGATCGGGCGGGTGTTCGGTGTGCCGGTCGTGGTGAACGCGCCCGTCGCCAGCCCGTATGCGCAGTCGGCGTATCGCAACTATGCCGGACAGCCTGAGCGAAGCGGTGATGATTTGACCGCCGGATTCATGAGTACACCGTAAGGCGGCGCTCAGGATGATGGTCGGGGCTGCAGTTCGCCCGGTGCTGACGGCGCGACGAAGCGGCGGTAGATGACGCCCAAAGCGATCAGGGTTAGCCCGAGGCCCAAGAACGAGAGCACCCGCCACAAGCCCACCAACCCGGACATATCGATCAGGAACACCTTGGCGCTCGTCAGCACGACGAGCGCCAGGGCAGTCAGCCGAAGGGCTTTCTCCCGGGTGAGGATGCCGATCGCCATGAGCACCAGGCCGATCATCAGCCATGCCCCCGACCACGCCCAGAGCTCCGCATCCTCGATCGGGGCGTCGGACAAGGCCATGTGATCGGGATGGAACGCGTGGCGGACTGCCAAGGTCACGTAGCCGAACGCCGCCACAAGGGCATAGCCTCGCAGGCTGTTGCGGCTGCCCGGCGGGGCCGCCCGCATCCATAGCCCCACGCCGATGACGGCCGCCGGAATGGCGTAGGCTGGAAGCAGCGCGTTCAGCACCACGCCGCCGCCCGCGTTCGCGTCCGAATCGAACGCCGGGTTGACCAGCAACAACCCGACGCCGCCCGCCAACGCCATGCACCCGCCGACGCGGCCGGCCCAGCCAAGCATGGCGCGTCCCGTGCGCATCTGCAGGTGCATGGCGAACAGCGACAGCAGCGCGAGTGCGCTGACATCCATCGCGATTTCCAGGAAGCTCGTCTCCAGCGCGGCCGGCTGGCGTCCGGTAGCCCATTGCCGCACCTCCAGCAGCACAAGCGCCGCGACGAAGGCAGCGCTGCACAGTTCCAGGACGGCGACGACCAGGTCGTCCGTGCGGCGGCGGAACATGCGGGAGGCGACGGCGAACCCCGCGGCTGCGACGCCATAGGCCGGCAGCAGCCCGTCCAGCACGATCGGCTGCCCCGTCGCCTCCTGCAGCACGGACGGGTTCAGCAACAGCCGGCACGCCGCCACGGCCGCCACGGCCAGCGCCACGCGGCGCAGCGGCGGCAGGTCGGCCTTGTGCTCGATCGCCGCCAGGGCCGGCACGAACAGCGCCAGCCCGACCGTCAGCCACTGCGCCGTCAGCACGCAGGCGCAACCCAGCGCCAGCGCCGCGGTGGCGCCCGCCGCATGCGCGCCGGCCCGCGCGCCATCGCCCTCCCGCCGTGCAGCCGAAGCGGCGAGCGTCCCGAGCACCGCCACGCCCAGGGCCGCGGCGGCCCAAAGATCGTCCGGCTGGAACGCCGCCACGCGCGCGTAGAGGATCGCCACCGCCAGCACCGGAACGGCAGCGGCCAGGGCGCTCCAACGCAGCGGGTTGGGGCGTCGCCGCTCCCCCCACAGCCCGGCGGCGAAGAACAATGCGGCCACGATGGCCGCCGTCAGCAGCAGCGGGCGCAACGCTGCCGGCGCCCAGGCCCCCGGCAGCACGGCGATGACCGAGCCGCCCGCCGTGATGGCCTCCCCGGTGGGGCGCCATGGCGGCAGCCCCCAGCCCGCCACCAGCACCAGGAACACGGCGGCGCCCAGCCAGGACAACCGGTCCAGCCGCGGCTCCGTCGCGGCCTTGGCGACCGTCAGCGCCACGAGCAGCAGCACGCCCGCCTGCGTCACGGCGGCATCCGGCATGGCGAAGGACAGCAGCAACCCGGCGCTCGCCAATGCCGCCACCGGCAGGTAGGCGAGCCGGCGGCCGAGCCGATGGTCCAGCGCGGCGCCGGGCAGCAGCCAAAGCGCAAGCAGCGCCACGGCCGGCAGGAACAAAGCGGGCGCCCATAAATCCGCGTCGGCGCCGGTGACGACGATGATGAGCAGCACGAATCCCGCGCCCGCCACCATCGTGGCCCAGCCCAGCCAAACCCAGGCCGTGTAGCGCATCACCGCCAGCGCGGCGGCGGCGGCAAACAGCAGGTAGCTGAACAGGCCCGGCAGCGACGGCGCACCCGTCTGCACCAGGAGCGGCGTGACGAACGCGCCGACCAGGCCGACGGCTGCCACCAACTGCCCCATGCGCAGCGACAAGGCCAGCCCGGCCAGCGAGGCAGCCGCCAGCAAGGCGAAGGCCACCAGGCCGTCCACCATGTTGTACAGCGGGCCAGCCAGGTAGGCCGCGGCGAACAGCACCGCCACGCCGCCCGCCGCGAGCGCCCCCGGGGCGTAATCCGGCAGCCGCGCCGGGCCGGCGGACCGCCGGCGCAGCCATTCCGCCGCCGCGATCAGCGCCACCGCCAACAGCACCGCGACACCGCAGCGGACGGGAGGGCCCAGCAGCCCCTCGTCGGCGGCATAACGCACCAGGAACACGCCGGACAGCAGCAGGGCGGCCGCACCCAGCCAGACGCCCCATTTGGCCGTCAGCAGCTCCTCCCAATCACGGCGTGGCCGCGGCGGCGCAAACGGCTCGTCCTGGACCGGTTGGGCGGCGGCGGCGGCTTCGGGGGCAGCAACGTCGTGATCGATCGGCGCGGTCCACACAGCCCGTTCCGCCGGCGGCGCGCCTTGTGCGGCAAGGACGGCGCGAAGCTGTCTCAGCTCCGCAATCGCGCGGTTGGCGCGGAAATAGCCCACGATGCCGAGCAGCCATCCAATCCCGGCAATCAGGAGAACGAAGGCGATCGTCCCGACGAAATCATCCATGCCCAAGCTCACCACTCTGCCCGCCAGGGGGCCAGCCTTGTCCGTGGGGGTCCGATAGCAGCCGAATGGAAAATGCGGTCCAACCGGGAAAAGCGGGTCAGTTAGCTGGCTAAATTAGCCGCACAAGGCCGAAACAAGCCGCCACATACGTGTTTAAGCCACATACCCGCAGCACATTCATCGCCGTGGATCATGAGCGCAAGAGCGAACGGATACGCTCAGCGACAGAGCAATCAACCGGGTTGTAGACGATCATGCCCAGGTCAGGCCGGCCATCGACGGCAAACCCGGAGTATTCCAGTTCGATCGCGCCGAGAGTTGCGTGCCGTAGCCGCTTGGTGCCCTCGCCGTGAACACGAACGTCGTTATCGCGCCAAAAGGCTTCGAACTCGGGGCTTGTCGCGCAAAGCTCCGCTACCAGTTGGCCGACCTCGGAGACGGCGCCGGCGCGCGCTGCATCCGCCCTGAACGCTCCTACCACGAAGCGGGCCATGCTTTCCCAATCTTCCTGGGCGGCTCGGATATGGGGGTTGCCGAACACAAGCCTGAGGATGTTCCGCTGTTGCGCGGGGAGTTGGCCATAATCCGTGAGCACGAGTGCCGCCGCACGGTTCCATGCAATGACGTCCCAGGTTGCAGTCTTGATGATCGCAGGACTGACCTCAAGCGTATCCAGCAGCCGTTGCAACCGTGGCGTCACGCCCTCGGCGGGTTTGTAACGAACCTCCGGTGGATGACCCAGGCCGAGCATGAAGAGGTGTTCGCGCTCGGTTTCGGTCAGCATCAGGCCGTTGGCGATGCGGTTCAACACATCCGTCGATGGGGCGCCTCCCCGGCCTTGCTCAAGCCATGTGTACCAGGTCGGACTGATGTTGGCGCGCTGCGCCACCTCTTCCCTGCGCAAGCCGGAGGTCCGGCGACGCTTGGCCGAGAAACCGAGAGCTGAAGGATCAAGACGGGTTCGGCGGTCCCGTAGGTAGTTTCCCAGTGGGTTGTCGGACTTGGATTCCATGCTGATCCTGTTAGCGTCTATAATACGATAAGGTCACTACTTTACCTACGATGATGAGCACGACAGAACCGGTCAACAACACCGGAGCACTTGCAATGCGCGTCTTCCTTACCGGCTCTACTGGTTTCATCGGGTCGACCATCGTTCCTGAGTTGCTTGCGGCCGGACACCAGGTCGTCGGGCTGACACGCTCGGAGTCCGGCATGAAGGCGCTCGCTGCTGCCGGCGCCGAAGCCCATCGCGGCGATATCGAGGACCTCGAAAGCCTGCGGAGTGGAGCGGCCGGCTGCGATGCCATTATCCACACCGCTTTCGACCACAACTTCGCGCACTTCGTGGAGAACTGCCAGAAGGACAAGCGGGCCATCGAGGCGCTGGGTTCGGCTCTGGAAGGGTCCGAACGCCCACTCATCATCACGTCGGGCACCGCCATGGGTGCGGCCAGGCCGGGACAGCCGGCGACAGAGGATTATTTCAATTCCGACCACCCAAATCCGCGCGTCGCATCCGAGCTGGCCGGACGCGTGCTGTCCGAGCGTGGCATCAACGTGTCGGTGGTGCGCCTTTCTCAGATCCATGACACGAAAAAGCAGGGCCTGGTGACTGAGGTGATCGCGCTCGCACGCAGAAAAGGGGTTTCGGCTTATGTCGGCGAGGGCATGAACTGCTGGTCTGGAGCGCACGTATCGGATACGGCCCACCTATTCCGGCTCGCGCTGGAGCGGCGGGAACCAGGGGCTCGCTATCATGCCACGGACGAAGGCGCGATCCCGTTTCGCGACATCGCCGACGCCGTCGGCCGGCGCGTCGGAGTGCCGGTCATATCCATGACGCCGGACGAGGCGGAGGCCCATTTCACCTGGCTGTCGGCGTTCGTGGGCAAGGACATGTCGGCGTCGAGCGAACTCACGCAGGAGCGGTTGGGCTGGCGCCCAAGTGGTCCGGGGCTGCTCGCCGACATTGCCAAGATGTCGCACGAATTAGCCTGACGCGAGCGGGTATGAGCTCTGTTGGGGTAGAGCCTTGCGGTATGGCAGAATGGGATAATTCTGGCGCCGCAGGAACGCCTTTCTAATCGCCGGACTGCACGAAATACAGCATTGATAGCACTATTAATGAGCCGTTTTGGTTTATTACATGGCAGTTGCCCGCAAATTAACCGTGCCGCTATGCTGCACCGCGGCTAGACTAGGGCTTATGGCATTGTGGTGGAGGCGGAATGACGCGCTTGGCCCACAAACTTGTCGCCTGGTTCGCTGGGTTCGGCTTGCTTGCCGGTGGGTTGGCGGCATCCCCAAACGCCCATGCCGCGGGCGTGCTGACGGTCGCGATGACCGCAGGCGACCTCCCGGTCACCACGGGCAACCCGGACCAGGGCTTCGAAGGCTTCCGCTTTGAGGTGCCGCCGATCATGCCGTATTACGGGCACCCGGCCGTCTACAAATACGACAAGGCCAAGGCGCGCGCGCTGCTGAAGGAAGCGGGTTGCCTGCCGTGCAAGATCACGCTCGCGATCTCGACCTCCGGCTCCGGCCAGATGCAGTCGCCGTCGATGAACGAGCTGGTGAAGCAGCAATTGGAGGATGCCGGGTTCCAGGTCACGCTCGACGTCATGGACTGGAACGCCTATGAGTACGAGTCGGAGCAGGCGCTGATGATCTTCGTCGTGCACGACCTGAACCCGCGCGCGCTGTCGCCGAAGGTCCACGGCTTCGTCCAGACGCAGAACTGGTTCCAGGACCTCACGCCCAACATGCAGATCTTCGCCAATATCTACCGGCATGTCTGGGCCTACCAACTGAACTTCGTCACCTCCCCGTTCAAGGACCTGCGGGTGCGCCGGGCGGCGAACTACGCGATCAACCGCGGCGACATGAAGGAGCTGCTGGGCGGGCTGATGGAGGAGGCGTACTCCACCCTGCCGCCGGGCACCGCCTATTACGGCCACCCCGTGAAATACGAGTACGACCCGGTCTACCCGGCGCCCGACCGCATGGCGCGGTGCCTGCGGGTCGCCGACATGCTTCGCGCAGCATGAAGCCGAAGGTCGCGTTCATCGGCACTGGTGGCACGATCGCCTCGCTTGGCGCCGGGCCGCTGGACATCCTGGATTACGGCGCGTCGGAAAACCGCATGCAGGCCGACGCCATCGCGGCGATGTTCCCGCAATGGGCGGACGCGGCGGACGTCATCCCGGTCAATTTCGACAACATCCCAAGCCACAACATCTATTTCGACGCCTGGAAGCGGCTGGTCCTGCTGTGCGACACGCTGGTGGCCGACCATCCGGATTTGGCCGGCATCGTGATCGGCCACGGCACCGCCTCCATCGAGGAGACGGCGTATTTCCTGAACCTGACGCTGAAGGTCAGCGTGCCCGTAGTGATCGTCGGCTCGCAGCGCCCGGCCAGCGCGCTGTCGACCGATGCCGGCATGAACCTGGTCAACGCCGTGCGCGTCGCCGCCAGCCCGGCGGCGCGCGGCTTGGGCGTGCTGGTGCTGCTGAACGACGAGATCCACGCGGCGCGCGAGGTGACGAAGACCTCCACCTTCCGCCTGCAAACCTTCCGAACGCCGGATTTCGGCGCGCTGGGCCATGCGGATGGCGACCGGGTGGCGTTCTACCGCGCCCCGCTGCGTCGCCGCATGCCGGATACGGAGTTCGACATCCGCGCGCTGGATGCGCTGCCCCGGGTGGACATCGCCTACGCCTATGTCGGCTCGGACGGGGCGGCCGTGCGCGCCTTCATCGCCGCCGGGGCGAAGGGCATCGTCTCCGCCGGGTTCGCGCCGGGGTTCCCCGGCACCGCGGACGCGGCGTTGCTGACGCAGGCCGTGCAGGACGGCGTGACGGTGGTACAGTCCACCCGCGCCGGCAGCGGCCGGACGTTCCGCGGCACGCGGGCGACGCAAAGCGGCTTCCTGGTGGCGGACAACCTCAACCCGCAAAAGGCGCGGCTGCTGCTGGCGCTGGCCTTGACCGTGACGAACGACCCTGCCGAGATCACCCGCATGTTCGAAACCTATTAGGGACCGCGCCATGACCGACACCCCCGACGACGCGGCGCTCGCGGCCGAGTTCGACGCGCTGGCGCACCGCGCCGGTTTGGCGGTCCCGGAGGACCGGCGCGCGCTGCTGTTCGACGGCTTCAAGGACCTCCGCCAGGGGCTGGCCTTGCTGCGCCAGCCCCGCACCGCGGCGAGCGAGCCGGCGGCCACCTATTCGATGCACAGCGTCACCCGGGGGATCGGCGGATGAGCGGCACGCCGTTGCACGAGCTGTCCCTGGCCGAGGCCGGCCGCCGGCTGCGCGACGGGGACGTCACCGCCGCCACGCTGGCGGAGGACGCGCTGACGCGGATCGCCAAGATCGACCCGGCGATCGACAGCTTCATCACCGTCACCGCCGCACGCGCACGGGCGGATGCGGCGCGGGCCGACGCGGATTTCGCCGCCGGGGTGGACCGCGGGCCGATGCAAGGCGTGCCCTACGCGCTGAAGGACATCTACGACACGGCCGGCATCCGCACGACCTGCCATTCCAAGCTGCGGCTGGACAATGTGCCCGCGACCGACTCCGTCGTTGCGGCGAAGTTCAAGGCGCAGGGCGGCGTGCTGCTGGGCAAGCTGGCGACGCATGAGTTCGCCCTAGGCGGCCCTTCCTTCGACCTGCCATTCCCGCCGGCGCGCAACCCGTGGAACCGCGACCACATCCCCGGCGGATCATCCTCCGGGTCCGGCGCGGCGGTCGCGGCCGGGCTGGTGCGGATGGCGATGGGGTCGGACACCGGCGGGTCGATCCGCGGCCCGGCGGCGTATTGCGGCACGGTCGGGCTGAAGCCGACCTACGGGCTGGTCTCGCGCCGCGGCGTGTTCCCGCTGTCGACCACGCTGGACCATTGCGGGCCGTTATCGTGGTCGGTGGAGGACAGCGCGATCGCCCTGCAGGTGATCGCAGGCTATGACGCGCTGGACCCGGCCAGCGTGGACGTGCCGATCCCGAAGTACCGCGCCGGCTTGCAGGACGGGGTGCGCGGCCTGCGGATCGGCCTGCCGCGGCATTTCTACGCCAAGGCCGAGCACGTCTCGCCGGAGGTGGTCGCGGCGATCGACCGGGCGGCGCAAATCCTGGGCGAGTTGGGCGCCACGGTCGAGGAGGTGACGCTGCCCGAGTTCGACCTGTTCAGCATCTGCGGCCGCGTGATCATGCTCACGGAGGCCTACGCGATCCACGAACAGGATTACCAGGCGCGTCCGCTGGATTTCGGCCTGCTGACCTATCTGCGCATGACCCTGGGCGCGTTCGTCACCGGGGCGGATTTGCACCAGGCGATGCGGCTGCGGCGCGAATTGGCGGTGGCGGTGAACACCACGCTGCGGCGCTACGACGCGCTGATCACCGCGACCGCGCTTGCCCCGGCCCCGAGCTTCGCCGAGAGCAAGCCCGGCACGCCGGCCTGGGCCATGCAGACCATGCCGTTCAACGTCACCGGCAATCCTGCGATGTCGATCCCGACCGGCTTCTCCGCGTCCGGGCTGCCGTTGTCCATGCAGATCGTCGGCCGCGCCTTCGATGAGGCCACGGTGCTTCGCATCGGCGCCGCCTTCGAGGCCGCCACCGGCCTCACCGCCAAGCGGCCGGCGCTCGCCAAACCGGCGTAGGGTGAAATCCGCTTGGAGGATTGCACCACCCCCCTGTGACATGGGGCTCGGTCGGCGGCATGGTGCGGGGTGAAGGCGACGAACGATGCAGTCACGGATGGCGTTCCTGGTCCTCTTTGCCATCACCGTCGCGCCGCTTGCCGCCAAGGCGGAGGAGTTCCAGCCGTCCTACGTGGCCGGGTTCCGCGACCCCGCGGGGCAGTTCGCCGGCGGCACGGAGATGCGGCTGCGGGCGATCGTTTTAGGTTGACACGTCTCCCTCTCCCTCTGGGAGAGGGTCGGGGTGAGGGGCCGACGCGTAGGACCGTGCACTTGGCCCTCACCCAACCCTCTCCCAGAGGGAGAGGGCTTTGCGGATCAATTGCTATGGCGGACCGCCCACCACTCCGCCGCGGTCAGGGGGGCCGATCGCGCAACCCACCCCTGCCCGGCTGCCCAACCGTCGGCCAGCCCATCAAACCGCGACAGCCGCAGCGTGGATAGGTCGGCGAAGTCGCACGTCCCGTCCGTCACCAACTGCTGCACCGCATGGCCGCTGGCCGGGGACAGGCCGAAGCCGATGCTGGACAGCGTCGCCAGCACCACATTGTCGGGGTCGCTCAGCCGGTCGATCACCGGGCGGCCGTCCGGCGTATTCTCGATGATGCCGCCCCAGGACCGGATCACCCGCGCCTGCTTGGCCCGTGGGAACATCTCGGCCAGCCGCCCGGCGATGGGGCCCATCAGCGGCGTGCTCGACCGCGGCGGGACGCGCATGCCCTCGGCGTCCTCCAACCACTCATGCGGGCCGCCGCCATAGGCCAGGTTGCCGCGCAGCGTCTGCCGGCCGTACAGCCCGTTCCCGTCGGCCCCGCTAAGCGGCATCAGCGGCAGTGGCTCCGTCACGATCATCTCCGCCCGCGCCGCCACCATCGGCACCGTCACGCCCAGCATGGCCGCCAGCTTGCCGGTCTGCGGCCCCGCGCACAGCACGAGGTGGTCGCAGCCGAAGCGCCCGGCATCCGTCGCCACCGCGCGCACCTTGCCGCCCAGCACCTCGAACCCCAGCACTGCCGTGTGCTGCAACAGCCGGCCGCCATGGTCCTGCATCGCCCAGGCATAGCCCTGCGCGGTGCGATGCGGATTGGCGTGGCCGCCGAAATGATGCAGGTAGGCGCCATACGTCTCGTCCGACGCCAGCGGCACCAGTTCGCGCAATTGCGCCAGGTCCAGCCGTTCGGATTTGAAGCCGTGCTTGTCGCCGTTGCGCACCATGCGGTGCGAGTCGGCAAATTGCGCCTCCGTCATCGCGATGCGGATGCGGCCGGGGCAGAACTCGGTCGGATAACCCAGCAGCTCGTCCATCTGCGGCCACAGCCGCTGCTCCTCGGTGAACAGCGGGCTGAAGCCGTGGGTGCAGCCGCCGCCGTTGCGGCCCGATGCCTCCCACGCAACGATGCCCTTGTCGATCACCAGCACGTCCACGCCCATGCGGGCGAGCCACCACCCGGCGCTCAACCCGGTGGCGCCGCCGCCGACGATGATGACGCTGGCGCCTGTTGCGTCCGACATCGCTACTTGTCACCCGCGGGCGCAGGGATGTCCCAGTAGCTGGCCACCTGGCCGGGGATGCCGAACCAAATCTCCCAATGCGCCGCCATCGCCGCCGGCTCCGGGATCGACCCGGCGAGGGCCAGCGGCATCGGCCGCACCGGGGCGCGGTAGGTGCCGACCGGCACCTCCGCCAGCGGGGTGCCGGCGCCGAGCGCCAGCAGCGCCGCCACTTGCTCGCGGCAGCGGCGGCCCTGGCACAGCCCCATGCCGGCCCGCGTCAGCCGCTTGACCTGGTCCGGGCTGGGCGGCCCGTTGCCCAGCAGCGCCGTCAGATCGGCGTCGTTGCGCAGCGTCTTGCGCCAGCCGAGATAGGCCGGCGGCCGGACCTCCAGGATGTCGCGCGCCGTCACCTCCTCGCACTGGCAGACATGCGGCGCGCCCTCACCCTGCACCACCACCGCCTGCACCCAGGCCGTGCGATAGGCGCCGAGATCGAACGTCGCCGTGCCTGGCGGCGGCGCGGCCTCTGCCGCCAGGCCCAGCGCATGCGCGGCTGCCCGCCGCCCCTCTGCCTCCGCAACCCGCCGGTCGAGGGACTTCGCGGCCCAAACCCCGGCACAATCCCCCACCGCATAGACCCCCGGCACCGAGGTGGCGTGGCTGCCATCCGTCACCGGCACATGGCCACCGCGCTCCGGCATGAACGCCGTGCGGCAGCCGACCGAATCCGTCAGTTCGATCACCGGCACGAGGCCCACGGCCAACACGATCGTGTCGCACGCGATCCGCGTGGCCGACCCGGCGACCGGCCGCCCGGCCGCGTCCAGCGGCGCCAGGATGGCCGTCGCCACGCCGTCGACGCCGCCCTCTGCCCGCGCGATGGCGTGCCGGGCGAACAGGGGCGCCCCGACAGCCTGTGGCCCCACCGCCGCCTCCGCCTGCTCCACCACGGCCGCCACGACCACGCCGGCCGCCTGCAAGGTCGCCACCGTGTCCAGCGCCTCCGCCGACGTGCCCAGCACCACCGCCCGCTTGGCATCCAGCGCCTGGTAGCGGGTGGCGAGCCGCTCGGCGGCGGTGGCGCCCATCACGCCGGGCAGGTGCCAGCCGGGAAAGGCCAGCCCCATGTCCCGCCGCCCGGTGGCGACGATGACGGCGTCGAAGCCCAGCATCCAGGACCGCTCGCCGTCGGTCAGCCCGGCCACCATGCCGGGCAGCCAGTGCACGCTGCTGCCATTGGCATACAGGCCCCAGCACACCGTGCCCAGGCGCACATCCACGCCCGCCTCGAAGGCAGCGCCCAGCAGCGGTTCGGTGGCGACCAGGCTCTCCATCATGGCGGTGCGGTTGCGCGCCGCCCCCGTCATGCGCTGGCCGAAATGCAGCGGGATGTCGTCGCCCATGGTCGCCGCCGGCACCGGGTTCTCATCCACCAGCACCACGCGCTTGCCCTGCCCGGCCGCGAAGATGGCGGCCGACAGCCCCGCCGGGCCGGCGCCGACCACCAGGATGTCCGTCCGCTCCTCCACGGCCAGCGAGCTGGAGGCGGTGGAGCGGGGATCGATGGCGGTCATGGCGTCGTGCTCCAGGCAGGCTCGGCAGCGGCGCGGCGGCCGAGCGCGTGGCGGGGGATGTGGCATCGTATGGCATGGTCGTCCTGCTCGACCAGGGGCGGCTCCTCCGCCTCGCAGACCGGGCCGAGCTTGCGGGGGCAGCGGCTGCTGAACACGCAGCCGGGCGGCGGCGCCTGCGGGCTGGGGATGTCGCCGGACAGGCGGATGCGCGGCCCGGGGGCGCCGGGCACGGCGGACAGCAACGCCTCGGTATAGGGGTGGTACGGCCCGTAGAACACCGAATTGGCCGGCCCCGTCTCCAGGATGCGGCCCAGATACAACACGGCGATGCGGTCCGCGATGTAGCGCACCACGCCCAAATCATGGGAGATGAAGACGTAGCTGACCGCCTCCCGCTGCTGCAGATCGACCAGCAGGTTCAGGATCGACGCTTGCACCGACACGTCCAGGGCGGAGGTCGGCTCGTCGCAGATCACCACCCGCGGGTTGCCGGCGAAGGCGCGGGCGATCGCCACGCGCTGCTTCAGCCCGCCGGAAAGCTGGCGCGGCCGCATCATCAGATGGCTGTCCGTCAGCCGCACCGCGTCCAGCAATTCGCGCAACCGGCGCTCCAGCGCCGCGCCGCGCAGCCCCGCCAGTTGCGACAGGGCGCGCCCGATCAGGCGCCGCACGGTGTGGGAGCGGTTGAGCGCCGAGTCCGGGTTCTGGAACACGATCTGCAACGCCTTGCGGTCGGCGCGCGAGCGGCCGCGCGCGGTGGCCGCCACCGCCTTACCGTCCAACTCGACCACGCCGCCGGGGTCGGGCGCCGTCAGGCCCAGCAGCACGCGGCCCAGCGTCGTCTTGCCGCTGCCGGATTCACCCACCAGGCCCAACGTTTGCCCGGCGTGCAGCGTCAACGTCACGTCCCGCAGCGCCCGCATGTGGCCGCCATAGGTCTTTGAGACACCGGCCGCCCGGATCGCCGGCTGGGCCGCGAAGCCGGGCGCTGCGGCCTGCGGCGCGCTGGCCGGCGGCGACGGCACGGCGGCGTCCGGATGGTGGCACAGCGCGATGTGGTCGCCCGACCGCACGAGCGGCGGGTCGATCGTGCGGCAGGCTGCGTCCGCCAGGTCGCAGCGCGGCGCGAACACGCAGCCCGGCGGCAACGGACCCGGCGGCGGCAGGGAGCCGGGGATCGACTCCAGCCGGCCGTCGCCCTTGGTGCGCCCTGCCACCGGCAGGCAGCGCAGCAGGCGAACGGTGTAGGGATGGATCGGGCGGCGCAGCAGCGCGGCGGTCGCCCCTTCCTCGACCAGCACGCCGGCGTACAGCACGCCGACCCGGTCGCACATCTGGCGGATCACGCCCAGATTGTGGCTGATGAACAGCAGCGCGGTGTCCAGCTCCTGCCGCAGCGCCGCCACCAGGTCCAGCACCTCCGCCTCCACCGTGGCGTCCAGCCCGGTGGTCGGCTCATCCAGCACCAGCAGCGACGGCTCCTTCGCCAAGGCCATGGCGATCACCACGCGCTGCTGCATGCCGCCCGAAAGCTGGTGCGGGTAGGCGGACATCACGCGGCCGGCGTCGGCGATCCGCACCCGGCCCAGCATCGCCGTGGACGCGCTGACCGCCATCTGCCCCTTCGTGCCCAGCGTTTGGTACACCTCGGTCATCTGGCGGCCGATGGTGAGCGTGGGGTTCAGCGCCCGGCCGGCATCCTGGTACACCATCGACACCGCCCGCGCGCGCAGGCGGCGCAGCCCCGCCGGGTCCAGCCGCGCCACGTCCTGGCCCGACATCAGCACGCTGCCGCCGGTGATGGCGCCGTTGCGCGGCAGCGCCCGCAGCGCCGCCAGCGCGGCAGTCGACTTGCCGCAGCCGGACTCGCCCACCAGCCCGTAGGCCTCGCCTTTGCCGATCCGCAGCGACACGCCGCGCAGCACCGGCTGGTCGCGCCCCCGCACGCGGTAGCTGACCACCAGGTCGCGCAGCTCCAGCGCGGGGAGGCCGGGCGTCAGCGCAGCGCCCCCGCGATGCCGTCCGCCACCAGATTGACCCCCACCACCAGCGACGCGGTGGCCCCCGCGGTGAACGCCGCGGTCCACCAGTACCCGCCGGTGATCATGCTGTAGTTCTCGGCCACCGCCAGGCCCCAATCGGCCGAGGGCGGCTGGATGCCGAACCCCAGGAAACTCAGCGACGCCACGGCGAAGACGGCGTAGCCGAGCCGCACCGTCGTCTCCACAAGCACGGCGGGCAGCACGTTGGGCAGGATCTCCACGAACATGATCTGCAGGGTGCCCTCGCCCCGCAACTCGGCCGCCGCGACGTAGTCGAGCGCGCGTTCGGACAGGACGGCGGCGCGCACGGTGCGGGCGACCAGCGGCGTGAAGATCAGCCCGATCACCGCGATGACGGTGGCGGAGGACGGCCCCAGCGCCACCAGCGCCAGCAGCGCCACGATGATCAGCGGCAGGGCGAGCAGCACCTCGATCAACCGCCCGATGACGAGGTCCACCACCCCGCCCAGATACCCGGTCAGCAGCCCCAGCGCCGTGCCGAGCACGGTGGCGATCAGCGTGGCCAGCGGCGCCGTGGCCAGGATCGGCCGGGCGCCGACGATCACGCGGGAGAAGATGTCCCGCCCGATCTGGTCGGTGCCGAACCAATGCGCGGCGGACGGTGGCGCCAGCGTGTTCAGCAGGTCGTCCTGGTAGGGGTCGTACGGCGTGAAGGCCGGGCCGAACAGCGCACACGCCACCCAAACCAGCACGATCGCGGCGCCCGTCAGGAACGCCCCCGACCGCAGCACCAGGTAGAGCCGGCTGTGCGTCGCGGTCACTGTGCGGCGCCCGTGCGCAGCCGCGGGTCGAGTGCGGTGTACAGTAGGTCAGCCAGCAGCGTCGCCAGCACATAGACCGTGCCGACCACCAGGACCCCGGCCTCCAGCATAGGAAAGTCCTTTCCCTTCGCGGCGCTCAGGATCAGGCTGCCGATGCCCTGGTAGCGGAACAGCGTCTCCACCACCACCAGGCCGCCGATCAGGTAGCCAAGCTGCGTCGCGATGACCGTGATGGTGGGCAGCAGCGCGTTGCGCAGCACGTGGCGCAGGATAACGGTGTGCCGCGGCAGCCCCTTCAGCACGGCGGTGCGAGTGTAATCCGCATCCAGCGCCTGCAACGTGCCGGCGCGCGCCATGCGGGCGAAATAGCCGAACAGCACCAGCACCAGCGGCAGCGCCGGCAGGATCAGGTGGCGCAACTGCTCCAGCGCCGGCGTGCCGGGCCGCGTGCCGGCGGAAATCGGCAGCCAATGCAGCCAGACGCCCAACACCAGGATGAACGCGATCGAGGACACGAACTCCGGCACCACCGTCAGCGACAGGCCGGTGACGGAGATCACACGGTCCTGCCAGCGGCCCACCCGTGCCGCGGCATAGGCGCCGCCGGCGATGGACAGCGGCACGACGATGACGAAGGCCACCGCCGCCAGCTTCAGCGAATTGCCCAGCGCGCGCAGCACGAAGGGCGCCGCCGGGGAGCGGAAGGCATAGGATTGCCCCATGTCGCCCAGGAGGAAATGGCCAATCCAGTCGCCATATTGCACCAGCAGCGGCCGATCCGTGCCGATCTGGTGGTTCAGCGCGGCGACCGCCTCCGGGTCGGCCAGCGGGCCCAGGATGGCGCGGCCCAAATCGCCCGGCAGCAACTGCGCGCCGACGAACACCACCACGCTCAGCAGCAGCAGCGTGACCACCCCCGCTGCCAACCGTTGCAGCACCCTGCGCGCGAGGGCTGGCACGGTCCGTTAACCCCCTCCCACCGGGTTTAAGTCTCCCTCTCCCAGAGGGAGAGGGTTTTACGGACAGGAGGGAGGTTGGCCGGGTTCACGCGTGCCGCTACGCAATGGTGGCGTGCTGGAGGAACAACTGGCTGATCGCGGTCGGCTCCACCCCCGACACGTCGGCGCTGGTCGCGGTGAGCTGGTTGTAGAAATAGGAGAAAATGCTGGGCGTTTCATCCAGCAGCAGGCGGTCGATCTTGCCCGCCGTCGCCCGCTGCACGCCGAGGTCGGTGGCGGCGACATACTCGGCGACCAGCTTGTCGTAGTCCAGGTTCTTGAAATGCGACGCGTTCCACGTCCCGGTGCTGACCAACGGCGCGTTCAGCAGCACGTTCGGGATGCCGCGATGGCCGTAGGAGGTGATGCCCATTTCCGAATCCAGCCAATCGGACGTGCCGAACTTGGCCGAGCCGTAATAGGCGCCCTGGTCCTCAATCTTGAGGGTCAGCTTGATGCCGATGGCGGCGCAGGAATTCTGCATCAGCACGGCGTAGTCGGGGATTTCCTGCGTGCGCTCGCAGGTCAACGTCGCCTCGAACCCGTTGGCCGCTCCGGCCTCCGCCATCAGCGCCCTTGCGCGCTCGATGTCCTTTTTCCGCTGCGGCACGGTGGGGTCGTTGGACGGGTAGATCGGCGCGATCGGGGAATCGTTGCCGAGGTCGGCATTGCCGCGGAACAGCCCGGCGACAATGGCCGGCCGGTCCAGCGTCAACGCCATCGCCTGGCGCACCCGCTTGTCGGCGAATTTCGGCACGTCGTTGCGGATATGCAGTTCGCGCACCGCGGAGGACCGCAGCTTGATCAGCTTCACGTCGGGGTCGTTCAGCAGGCCCTGCGCCCCTTGCACCGCCACCTGGGCGATCACGTCCACCTGGTTGCCTTGCAGCGCCAGCACCTGGGATTGCTGGTCGGCGAAGAAGGTGAACTCGGTCCGCGCGGGCAGCACCGGTCCGCCCCAATAGTCCGGGTTGCGCACGAAGCTGGCGCCGACCTTGGGCGTGAAGCGCTCGAGCTTGAACGGGCCGGTGGCGAGGAAATTCTTCTCGAAATCCCCGTCGTACTCGGCCGGCAGGATGATCGCGTTGTAGTTGTCCGACGACACCAAATAGGGGAAGTTGCCGTTCGGCGCCTCCAGGTGGAACGCCACGGTCAGGTCGTCGACCGCGGTCGTGCCGCCCTTCGTCAGCACGCCGCGAAACGCCGACAGCGCGTTCGACCCGTTCTTCGGGTCGGACAGCCGGTCCATCGTGGCCACCACGTCGGCGGCGGTGAGCGTCTTGCCGTTGTGGAACTTGACGTTGGGCCGCAGCGCGAAGGTCCAGACGCTGCCGTCGTCGTTCGGCTTCCAACTCAGCGCCAGGCAGGGTTGCAGCACCAGGTTCGGCGCGTCCCGCACCAGGAACTCGCCGGTTTGCATCAGCATCAGCAGGCCGCCGGTGTTGGCGACCGTCACCGGGTTGATCGCCGTCGTCGGCATCGCGCCGGCGACGCGGATGGTGGCGCCCGCCTTGCCCTGCGCCCGTGCCTGCCGCAGCGGGGCCACGCCCAGCAGCCCGCCCAGCAACGGCGCCGCCAGCCCGACCCGGGCGCCATGCATCAGCAGGCCGCGGCGGTCGATCCGCCCGGCCAGGAACTCATCCACCACGTGGTTCTGCAGCGCGCCGGACCCGCGCCGCAGCCGGTCCAGGAACTCGGTGGCACGGCTCATTCAGCGTCTTCCTTCCGGGTGCGGCAGCATGACGAAGCAATCACCGTGCCGCTAGCCATGGGCGTCGACATAGCTGCGCGCCTTGGCGCAGTACCAATCCACGAAGCGCAGCACCAGCGACTCGGCGTTCTCGGAATACGGGCCGGGCACGAACCCCACGGAGTTGACGCCGCGCTGGTTGTTTTCCGCCAGCGCCCGGTCCTGCAGGTTGGTCTTGTCCCACAGCTCCGTCAGGCCCGGCACGGTGTAGTCGACGCCCTCGACCGCATCCTGGCTCACCAGCCATTTCGCCGTCACCACCGTCTCCTCCGGCCCCGTCGGCATGGCGCTGAACATGAACACGTAGTCGCCCACGGCATGCGCGAAGCTATGCGGCTCCAGCGCCCAGCGCAGCGAGCCGACATCGCCGTTGCCGACGTCGAGGATCGGCTTGGCGACGCAGGGCTGTCCGTCGAACGTCATCGAGCGCGTGCCGGGATTGAGCGAGAACCGGCCCGCCTGCCACCACGCCCCTTCCACCGGGTCGGAGGGCAGTCCCTGCTCCGCCATGCGGGCGGCGAAGCTGCTGTTGATGTCCGCCTGCTCCTCCTCGCTCAGCGCGCGGCGGCCGACCGGGAACGTCACCGACAGCTCGGGGTGGTTGGTCGTGCAATGGTAGCACTCGCGCGCGTTCTCCATCACCAGCTTCCAATTCGCCCGCTCCACCAGCGTCATCTCGTGCGCCAGTTTCGCCCGGTGGAGCTGGTGCGGCGCCAGCATCGGCGCGAACGCGTCGTGGAAGTCGTCGAAATCGGGCGGGTCATCGGCGAGGCAGATATAGACGGTGCCGGCGACGGTCCGCAGCGCCACGGGGCGCAGACTGTGCTCGGACGGGGCAAACCAGTCGGGCATGCGGGGTGCGTTCACCAGCCGGCCCTCCAGGTCGTACGACCATTGGTGATAGGGGCAGACCAGCCGCGGCCGCCGCGCCGCGCCCGGCGCGCAGATTTGGGCGCCGCGGTGACGGCAGGAGTTGTGGAACGCGCGCAACTCCCCGTCCCGCCCGCGCACCACGACCACCGGGTTGCGCCCGACGGTGGTCGCCAGCGTGCTACCGGGCTCCGGCAACTCCACCTCGAAGCCGACCATGATCCAACTCCGGCCGTAAATCGCCTCCATGTCGAAGCGGAGGATATCGGGGTCGTTGTAGAAGGCCTGGGGCAGCGTGTGGCCGTCGCGGCGTTGGTCCAGCAGGGCGCGGATACGGGACAGATCGAGCAAAACGGCCTCCCTCGGCGCTGCAACCAGCGCAGGCACAGCACTGTGGCGAAGACTTACACCATATTTTACCCTCGCACCCTCATTTTATGCGTTGCCCCAAGCAACCGCCGGTCGGATCATGCCCGCCGCGGGTGAGGAGTGCAGCCATGACCAAGGCCCTGATCGTCGGGGGCGGCATCGCCGGCCTGTCCACCGCCTGGGCGCTCGCCCGGCGCGGCGTCCAGGTCGAGTTGTTCGAGCAGGGGCCGCTGCCCAACCCGCTGGCCTCCTCCTACGACGAGCACCGCATCATCCGCCACGCCTATGGCCGGATGGAGGGGTACGCGCAGTTGATGCCGGAGGCGTTCCGGGTATGGGAGCAGCTTTGGCAGGCGACTGGCACGTCGCATTACGAGCCGTGCGGCGCCGTCTATTTCCTGCGCAATCGGGACGATTGGTACGACGGCGTCGCCCGCTCGCTGGACGACATGGGCATCGGCTACCGCGACGTGCAGCTGGACCAGGTGGAGCGGCGCTTCCCGATGGTGCGGCCGGACGGGCTGGTCCGGGTGGTGGAGACGGACGGCGCCGGCATGCTGTTCCCCGCACGCATCCTGACCGACCTGGTCGTGCTGCTTGGCCGGCTGGGTGTGACAATGCATGCCGGCAGCAAGGTGACCGAGGTGGACCCGGAGCGGGGCACGCTGGTGAAGAACGGCCGCACGTATAGCGGGGATACGGTGGTGGTCGCGGCCGGCGCATGGGCCGACCGGCTGGTGCCCGGCCTGCGGGAGGTGGTGGTGCCGTCGCGGCAGGCGGTGCTCTACCTGTCGCCGCCCCCGGCGCTGGCGCAGGCCTGGGCGGAGGCGCCGGTGCTGCTGGACCGCTCGCCGGATGGCGGGCTGTACACTTTGCCGCCCCGCCGCGGCACCCGGCTGAAGATCGGCGACCACGTGTTCTCCCGCACCGGCGACCCGGACGACCACCGCCGCGCCACCGACGAGGATTTGCACCGGCTGTGGCCCAGCGCCCACGCCGCCTACCGCGACCTGGAGCGCTACACGGTGCTGGAGCGCCGGGCCTGCTTCTACACCGTGCACGACCAGGAGGAATTCCAGGTCCGCCCCACCGGCGCCGCCGGCTGGGTGATCAGCGCCTGCTCCGGCCACGGGTTCAAGCTGGGCTCGCTGATGGGCGAGCTGGTCGCCCGCGCCATCACCGGGGAGATGAACGCCGCCGACCTCCCGGCGTTGGCGGCCGGCCAGGTGGCGCGGCCGAGTTGGCACCGGCAGGCTGCTTAGGGCCGACGCTGCCTTAGCCAGAGTAGGGTGCAATGCGCTTTGGCATTGCACCACTGCCGAAAATAAAATCCGCAACCGTCAAACTTGTCTCACCGTGATCGTTCGCCCTTGGCCCCGTCGTCGCTCCCGTCCAAACTCCATGAACTCGGATACTGACCCCGGGCTACGGCGCGGTGAAAGCTGGAGTAGGGCCAGGCCGCAGCGGATGGCGCAAGGCCATGCTTGACCGGATTGAAGTGGATATAGTCGACGTGGCTTGCGTAGTCTTGCTCGTCACGGATGGTGTGTTCCCAGAAGCGTCGCTGCCAGATGCCGCGTTCGCCGCGCACCCGGCGACTGGCGCAGAGACGTTCCGCCGGGTTGATCGCTTTGGAAAAGGACATTTTGATCGCCTGCCAGCGTTGGGAAAAATTCGCGTCGCCTTCGGGAAGGGTCCAGAGGGCATGCATATGGTCGGGCAGCACCACCCACGCATCGATGTAGAACGGCATCAGGTGGCGAACCCGGCCGACGCATGCGCGGAGCAGTTCGATATGGCTGACGAGGAGGTCGGAGCGGCGGTCGAGTAGGTTGACGGTAAAGAAAAACGTGGCGCCGGGCACGCGGTTGCGCCTGTACTCGGGCATCTGGGCAAGGCTCCGCGCCGATATCGTAATGTACCCTGTCTTGGGTGATCCGTGTTGGCAATGGTGATGGTGCAATGCCAAAGCGCATTGCACCCTACTTTGGAACTGCCGCTGTCTGGGGACGCATCATCACATGCCCCTGCAATCCCCGCTGCAGGTTAGCGCGTGCGAGCGTGTCCAGGCGTTGGTGGAAGTGCTCGGTATGGAACAGCCGCCCGCGCCCCAGCATGCCTCGCAGGAACGCCGCCCGGCCAGCGAGGAAGCGGTCTCGGCCATACACCGGGATGTACTCCGCGGCGATCCCCGCCTCGTAGGCGTCATACTCGGCAGGCGGGGCGCCGAGCACGGCCATGTCAAGATCAAGGAAAATGGCCGCATCGTCCCGCCAGTCCTGCGGGAACTCCTGCGGCAGCTCATGCCCGGCCGTCGCGCGGACCAGTGCTGCGGCTGCGTCGATCACGCATGGATCAGCCAATCCGTGCAGCTCGGTCACCAGCAGGTCGGCGCTACGGGCCTCGTTGTCGGCGGCGGCCGGGTCGTAGATGGCGTCGTGGTACCAGACCGCGAGTTCGACGGCCGCCTTGTTCCGGACCTGGCACCCCTCATGGGCCAGGCCACGCAGCAAGGCGTCGATATGGGCTTGGCCGTGATAGACACGGTGCGGTTCGGCGTAGCGTGTGCGCAATCCGGCCAGGGTTTCGGTGAGGATCGAGAACATGCGCGGACCTTACGACGTGTCGGGCAAGCTATCGCTTTGACCAGGGTGTCGAACAAGCCCTGTCGCCGGCAAGCAGCATAAAGGGCGCGCTGGCTTTGTGGTTTAGACTAAAGCCCGAAAGCGTCGCGGATCATCCGAGCGCATTCAGATGCCGCCGCCGCCGCGGTGTCCACCTCCAAGTCGTAGCTGATACCGCGATGGACCAAGCCATACTGCCCGCGCGCGAGGCCGATCTGCCGGTCACCACGTTCGCGCTCCCGTGCTTCAAGCACCTCCAGCGGGGCAACGAGGCCAACCAGGTGAAGATCGTAGGATTGTAGCAGGTCGCGGTAATCCTGCGCTGTCCGAGCGTCGAGCATGACCTCATCAACGATGAGGTTGTTGCCTTGCTCGGCCAAGGCAGCGACGGCGTGCCGCATCCCGCGCATGGCACGCTCAAGAACCGGCCCGGTCCTTACGGCAACGACGGGTTTGCCATTCTCCCACGCCGCCTCAAGCAGCAAGCCGTCCGGGTGGGCGAGCATCTTCGCTGGCAGCATGTCCAAGAAGGCGTCCATCGCCACGTGCAGGAACGGCTTTGACGTGATTGCCTGAAGCGCCTTCGCCGTGGAGCTTTTTCCAACGCTGCCTACGCCGTTCAGTATGATGATCTGTGGTCGTGGCGCCAAAAAATCCTCCGCCTCTTTTTGGTTCGTGCTGCTGCTTATGGTCGGCAAGGCCGCCTTGAGTCCGCCGTTCAAACCTGTTTCGGCGCCGCCGTTCGCATCAGGCTGGCCAGCGCCGCCGCGCCGGCGAACGCCGCGCCCACGAACAGCGCGGCCGGGGCGCCGTGCAAGGGCGTCAGTTCGAAGCACAGCGCGACCAACGCAGCCCCGGTCGTCTGCCCCAGCAGGCGCGCGGTCGCGACCATGCCGCTGGCGCCGCCACTGCGATGCGGCGGGGCGGACCCGATCATCGCCCGGTTGTTGGGCGAGTTGAAAAACCCGAAGCCCAGCCCGCACAGCCCGGTCCGCCAGATGATGGCCAAATCGGGCGGATGCGCCGGCAGCGTCGCCATCAGCACCAGCCCGACCGCCATGCCCGCCAGCCCGATCGCCCCCAGGATCGCCGGCGGGAACCGGTCGGACAGCCGCCCGGCCAAGGGCGAGATCAGCGCCACCGCCAGCGGCCACGGCGTCAGCAGCAGCCCGGTGCTGACCTGGCTGAAGCCCAGCGTGTTCTGCATCAGGAACGGCATCGCCACATAGGCCAGGCCTTGCCCCGCGAAACAGCAGACCGCCGCCGCCACCGACAGGGCGAACAGCGGCACCCGCAGCAAGTCGACGGGCAGCAGCGGGGCGGTGAGCGTGGTTTGCCGGCGGACCAGCGCCACCCCGGCCACCAGCATGCCGGCCAGCTCGGCCGCAACCAGTACGGCCCCCTGCCCATGCGCCAGCCCGTCCACGCCGCTGATCAGCAGGCCGAACGTCGCCGCACTCAGCACCGCGCTGGCAAGGTCGAACCGCGCGGTGGAGGCGGCGGTGTGCGGCAGCGCCCGCAACGACACCGCCAGGGCAAACAACCCGATCGGCACGTTGACCGCGAACAGCCAGGGCCAATGCGCCACCGACAAAATGACGGACGCCACGGTGGGGCCGACCGCGGTCGCCACCGAGCCGACCATGGCGTTCATGCCGATGCCGCTGCCGAGCTTCTGCCGCGGAAAGACGAAGCGGATCAGCGCCACGTTCACGCTCAGCATCCCGGCGGCGCCGATCCCCTGCAGGATGCGGGCGAGCGTCAGCAGCAGCAGCGTCCCCGACAGGGCGCAGAGTAGCGAAGCGGCGACGAACAGCACCAGCCCGAAGATGTGCACCCGGCGATAGCCGATGATCTCGCCCAGCGAGGCCAGCGGCAGCAGGACCATCGTCACCGCCAACTGGTAGGCATTGACCACCCAGATGGACTCGGCATCCGTCACGTGCAGGTCGCGCGCAATGGTCGGCAGGGCGATGTTGGCGATGGCGCTGTCCAGCACCGCCATGATCAAGCCCAGCGCGACGGCCACGACGGCCCAGTAGAGCTGTGGGGGAGACAGGCCGTCGGTGGTGATGTGCGCGGGCGCCGGGTTCATGCACCTTCATCCCACGGACGCGTCGGCACGCCCAGGGAGGAGACCGGCATAAACACAAGTTACCGGGCGGTGGAGTAGCCCCCGAACACGGTGTAGACGCCGTTCAGACGCACATTCGCACTGCCGGGCTCACCCGGCGCGTTGGACGTGCCGTCGGCACAGGCGCTCAGCGCCAGCAACAGCAGCAGACAAAGCAGTTTCAATCGCCCATCAGCCTTTTGATCTCCGGCTCCAGCGCCATCGCATACAATGCGTAGCCGACCGGCGTCAGGTGGAGCAGGTCGAACGACACCTCGTTGGAAAGCTGGCCGGAGGCATTCACCAGCGCGCGGCCGACATCGATGTAGAAGGTGGTCTGCCCATCCGCGCACCGGGCGACCAACTCGTTGGTTTTGGCGTTCACCGCCCGCAGCGGTTCCCACGGTCCGGCGCCGCGGGGCAGGATGCCGACGATCAACACCTTGGTGCTGGGGGAGCGGCCATGGATCAGCCGCACGATCTCGGCGATGCCGAGCGACAGGTTCTCCGGGGTGCTGTTGCCCCATTGCGTGTTGTTCGTGCCGATCAGCAGCACGACCACCTTCGGGTGCATCGTGCCCCATTCGCGCGGCAGCCGCTCCAGGATGCCTTGCGTCACGTCCCCGATCACGCCCAGCAGCACGGGGGAGCGCTGGCCGTAGAACTGGCTGAAGAGGCCGGGGTCCCAGCCGGCGGTGATGGAGTCACCGATGAACACCAATTGCCGCGTGGGCAATTGCAGGCTGGGCAACCGGGCGTCGAGCCCCGACACCTGGTCGCGCCACAGCGGCAGGTCGATTGCCGTGGGCACCGCCTCGGCCGGCATCGGGGTCCGCCGCGGGATGGCGGGGCAGTCCCCCGCGGCCCAGGCCGGCGCCGCACCCAGCAGCATCGCCGTGGCGAGCAGGAACGCGCGCATCCCGCTCATTCCCGGGGTGGCGCGATCATGTCATGCGCCACGAAGGTGGTCAGTTGGCCATCGGGATGCATCATCCACACGCTATACAATCCTCCAGCCTCCAACTGGCCCAGCGGCAGCGGAGGCGCCTTGCCTCCGCCGCACGCCGCCGTCACCGTAGCCGCGACCGGGTTAATGGATCGTGCCTGCACGCCGTCGGGCGGCACGTTGCTGAACACCGGGCGGCCCACCTGCTCGGCCAGGGAGCCGGCCGGGCAATCGTCGGTCGCGTTGTAGAAGGTCAGCCGGGCCTTGAGCTGGTTGTACTCCGGCTTGTCGGTCACGATGGAAGCCGCAACGCCGTCTCCCTTCGGATGCAGCACGACGGTGATGAACGTGCCGGATTTCGGCTGGAACGTGGCGGTCGCCGTCTTGCCGCCCTCGTTCACCTGCATGGACACGGTTTTCCCGCCCGCATTGCCTGCCACGAAATAGGAGGAAATGCGGTTTGCGCCGTCCGCCCCCAAATCCACCTTGCCGGCGAAATCCGTCTGCACGGTCGCCGGGCCGGACAGCGCGCTTGCCAGGCGGATATAGACCGTGCCTTCCGGCAGCCGCTGCGCATACAGCAGGATCTGCGCCCTGGCGCTGCCGAGGACGCCAACCATGGCCAACACCGCAAGCGAGAGGCGTGACAGGGAACGCATTGATGTCACGGTCAAATCCCCGACGAAGGTCAGTGGCGGCACATTACCGGTGCACACGGAGGCAGGCAAATGAACTCAGCCCATGTCGCCGTGTGGCTTATCCGCCCCCAGCATGTGGCCGATCGCGTGCAAGCCCGGCAGACGGTCGCACACGATCTTCGCCACCGCGAGGAGCGGGACGGAGAGCAGCGCCCCCGGCACGCCCCACATCCAATCCCAGAAGAACAGCGACACGATCACCAGCACCGGGTTCAGCGTCAGCCGCCGCGCCAGCAGCATCGGAGTGATGGTTTCGCCTTCCAGCACGTGGATCGCGAGGTAGATGCCGGCCGGGACGAAGGCGAACAGCGAGTTGTCGAAGGTGAACAGGCCGACGACGAAGAACAGCGCCACCCCGGACATCGGCCCCAGGATCGGGATGTAGTTCAGCAGGAACGCCAGCGTCGCGAACAGCAGCGGGTCCGGCATGCCGAGCAGCCAGAGTTGCAGCCCGTTCAACGTGCCCACCAGCAGGTTCATCACGGTGATGGTGGCCAGGTAGCCTGCAACGTTCTCCTCGATCTCGGCCGCGATCTCCACCGCGCGCTTCTTGTCTTCCATCGTGGGCAGCACTTCCACCAGGCGACGCAGCAGCGTGTCGCCCGAGGACAGGAAGAAGAACAGCAGCAGCAGGATGGTGAACCCGTCCCCCACCATGGTCCGCACGCCGCCGAGGATCGACCCGCCGATGGAGGTGAGGCTGGACAGGCCCGCGTCCGACGACGAAGCCCCGTTGCTGGACGAGCCGCCACCGATCCGGCTGGTCAGTTCCTGGTAGCCGTGCTCTGCGTAGTTGATCGGCTCGCGCAGGAAGCTGAGCTTCTGTTCCAGCTTCGGCAGCGCTTCCGGCGCGCGGCTCACCCAGTTGCTTGCCGGGACGGAGATGGCGGCCCCCACCCCGCCCACCAGGGCGAACACGCCCAGGATCAGCACGAACGCCGTCAAGGCGCGGGGCAGGTGCAGGCGTTTCGTCACGACGCGCATCAGCGGCGACAGCAGGAGGTAGAGCACGATCGCCAGGACGAAGGGCAGCAGGATGGAGGCGGCGAAGTAGAGCGTGTACATCACGGCGAGCACCGCCAGCGTGCCAAGCGCCTTGCCATGCGGGCTGCCGGGCGCGCGCATCTCCTGGCGGGCCGCGTCGACGTGGTCCTTGTCCGTCCCCGTGCCGTGCACCGTGGGCTCAATCACGTCCATGTCGGCAGCCCTTTATCCGCGGCAGCGTCGCTTGCCGCTGCCCGGCGGGGGGTGCCCGGTTCACGCAGGCTTGGCAAGGGCCGCCTCGATGACACCCGTCATCCCGGCCGGCGTCGTGGCAGGCGCGAAGCGGTCCACCACCTTGCCGTCACGCCCGACCAAGAACTTCGTGAAGTTCCACTTGATGGCGGAAATGCCAAGCAGGCCGGATTTCTGCTGCTTCAACCATTGGAACAGCGGATCCGCCTGGCTGCCGTTCACGTCGATCTTCGCCATGACCGGGAAGGTCACGCCATAACTCGTGGAGCAGAAGCTGGCGATCTGCGCCGCATCGCCCGGTTCCTGCCCGCCGAATTGGTTGCACGGGAAGCCAAGCACGGTCAGCCCGGCGTCCCGGTATTGCCGCCACAGCGCCTCCAGCCCCTCGTATTGCGGCGTGAACCCGCATTTGGACGCCACGTTGACGACCAGCAGCACCTGCCCGCGATAGGCCTCCAGCGTCTGGTCCTGTCCGTCCGCGGTCCGCACGGTGAGGTCATAGAGTTCGGTCAACGGTGCCTCGCGAAGCTCGGGTTGGTGGCTGGCGTCTAGGGCTTGCCCGGCTGTGTCGACGCCGCGGTGTAGGGCGGGACGTTGACGATGATGGTCTGCCCGGCCAACGTCCGTGGCGCGAAATACCCGCCAAGGGCGACGCCCGCGCCCAGCAGCGCAGCGGCCCCCACCAAGAGCTGAACCAAGAACTTGCGGTTCTCGAACCGCGTGTCGCTCCGCAGCTTTTCCTCGTTGGCCCGCATCTGGGCGATATTGGCGTTCATCTGTTCAATCCTGAGCTCGTATCCAAGCTCTTCCTGATCCTGGGTCAAAGGCAAGGCTGCGACACCTTAGCACATCACACAACGCGAACGGCGAAATTCATGCCTTGGGCAGTTGCAGCACGAAGCGGGCGCCCAGCACCCGGCCACCCTCGTCCCGGCGGTTTTCCGCCGCGATCTGGCCTTTCAGCGCCTCGACGATCTGTTTGCTGATGGACAATCCCAGGCCGGAATGCTGGCCGAACCGCTCGCCCTGCGGGCGCTCCGTATAGAAGCGGTTGAAGACGTGCTCCAGCTTGGCCTCCGGCAGGCCGGGGCCTTGGTCGTCCACGCAGACCTCCACCATCGCGCCGGCCTCGCGGGCGCGCAGCACCACCCGGCCGTTAGCGGGGCTGAAGCTGCTGGCGTTGCCGATCAGGTTACGCAGCACCTGGACCAGCCGGTCCTCCACCGCCCGCACCAGCATCGGGCCATCCGGCGCGTCCACCTCCAGCCGGACGCCATCCTCCGGCCGGGTCGCCTCGTCGATCTCCACCAGCAGCCGCAGGATCGCCACCACGTCGACCGGCGCCGGCTCCGCCCGGCTCAGTTCGGCATCCACCCGGCTGGCGTCGCTGATGTCGCTGATCAGCCGGTCCAGCCGGATGACGTCCTCCGCGATGATGGCCAGCAGCCGGCGCTGCGCCGCCGCATCCTCCACCCGGCGCAGCGTCTCGATCGCGCTGCGGATGCTGCTGAGCGGGTTCTTGATCTCGTGCGCCACGTCGGCGGCGAAGCGCTCGGTGGCATCCATGCGGGACCACAGCGCCTCCGAACTGTCGCGCAGCGCGTGCGCCAACTCGCCGATCTCGTCGGTCCGCCGCAACAGCGTCGGCGGCACGGCGCCGGCGCGGCCATGCCCTTCCCGCATGTCGCGCGCGGCCTGGCTCAGCCGCAGGATCGGGCGCGCGATCGTCAGCGACAGGTACCAGGACAGCATCACCGTCAGGGCCAGGGCGATCACGAAGAATCCCAGGATCGACATGCGCACCGCCACCAGGCTGTCATCCACCTCCCGCGCATCCCGGGTCAGTTGCACGATCCCGACCGTGTGGCGGTTGCGCATCACCGGTTCGGCCACGGTCACCAGCAGGCGGTTGTCGGCGGTGCGCCGGATATAGGGCGGCGTCTCGCGTCCTTGGTCGGAGGAATTGAGCTTCAGCTCCGCCTTCACGTCCGGCTGCCAGTCCGGCCCGGCGGCCGACGGCCCGGTCTGCACGGTCGCGATCTCCTGCCCGTGCGGCACGAAGGACAGCAGCTTGTCATAGATGGCGCCCACCGTGCCCTCGAACGAACCGCGATCGGCGGCGGGCGGCAAAGGCTGGGTGTTGATGGCGCCGCCAGCGCCCTCCCGCACCCGGCTGTCGGCGATCACCTGGCCGTCCGCGCTGTACAGCTTGGCCTGGCTGTTCGGCGTCGGGTCGGTCAGGCGGCGGAGCAGCGGGCGGGCGATGTCCGGCACCAATTGCGGGTTGTCCGGATCGGTCTCCCGCACCGCGCTCTCGCCCAGAGCCCCCGCGTAAATGCGGGCCTGCTCGCGCAAGGCCGTGACCTCATTCTCCAGCAACCCGTTTTGGTACTGGTCCAGGTACAGCAGGGCCGCCACCAGAAGGGCCAGCGGCAGCGCGTTGACCAGCAGTATCTTGCGCAGCAGCGGCGGCAGCCACTGCCGGGGCACGGTGCGGCGGCGGACTACGGCCGGCGGCATTATGCCGATATCGGGCAATCAGGCCTCCTTATAACGGTAACCTATGCCATACAGCGTCTCGATATTGTCGAAACTGTCTTCCCCGGCACGGAATTTCTTGCGCACGCGCTTGATGTGGCTGTCGATCGTGCGGTCGTCGACGTAGATGTTCTCGCCATAGGCCGCGTCGATCAACTGGTCCCGCGACTTCACCATGCCGGGCCGCGCCGCCAGCGCCTTCACCAGCAGGAACTCCGTGACGGTAAGCTGGATATCGTGGCCCTTCCACGTGCATTGGTGCTTGGTTTCGTCCAGCGTCAGGTCGCCCCGCGTCATCACCCCAGTCGGCGCCGCGCCGGAGCCTTCCGCCCGGCTGCTCTCGTTGCGGCGCAGCAGCGCGCGGATCCGTTCGATCAGCAGGCGCTGAGAGAACGGCTTGGTGATGTAGTCGTCGGCCCCCAGCCGCAGCCCCATCAGCTCGTCCACCTCCTCGTCCTTGGAGGTGAGGAAGATCACCGGCATGCTGGAGCGCTGCCGAAGCCGCTGCAGCAGCTCCATCCCGTCCATGCGCGGCATCTTGATGTCCAGCACGGCCAGATCTACCGGGCGGGTGGTCAGCCCTTGCAGCGCGCTCTCCCCATCCGTGAAGGTGCGGACCTGGAAACCCTCCGCCTCCAGCGTCATGCTGACGGAGGTGAGGATGTTGCGGTCGTCGTCGACCAGGGCGATCGTGTGCTTCATGGGGTGGGTGCCTTTGCGACGACGGGCAGGATCGGCCCAGATTGTGGCGCAAACCTGGCCGGAAAGGAGAACACAGTATGGCGGCCGCGGCGGACCGGAACGCGATCGTGTGGCAGGCCAGGACGCTGCTGCGGGCCGCACGCTCCGCCAGCTTGGCCACGGCGGAGGGGGGACAGCCCTATGCCGCCCTGGTGACCCCCGGGCCGGCGCCGGACCTGTCCCTGCTGATGCTGCTGTCCGGCCTGTCCGCCCATACCAGCCACCTGGCCAAGGACGGGCGGTGCGCCCTGATGGTGGCGGGCGAGGCGACCGGCGCCAACCCGCAGACCGCGCCGCGGCTGACCGTGACCGGCGTGGCCACGTCGGAGCCGGATGCGGCTTTGAAGGCCCGCTGGATCGCCCGCCATCCCTACGCCGCCTTCTACGCCGGGCTCGACGACTTCCGGCTGGTCCGGCTGCGCCCCGATGGCGGCCACTTCATCGGCGGGTTCGCCAGCGCCCACCGTCTGTCCGCCGCCGACCTGACGCCGGATGCGGCCAGCGTCGCCGCCGTGCTGGCGGCGGAACCCTCGCTCCTCGCCCAGATCAATGCCGATCATGCGGACGCCGTCGCGCGCATCGCCGGCGGCCCGGGCTGGCGTGTGGCGGCCATCGACGTCGATGGCTGCGACCTGGCGCGGGAGGAGGCGGTGCTGCGCCTGCCCTGGTCCGTCCCCGTCTCGGATGGCGCGGCGGCGCAAGCTGCGTTCATGCGGCTGGCGACGCCTAACGGTGCAGCGGCTGGAACTGCGGCGCCTGGCTAGCGCCGCCCGGTCCTGAAAAACCAGCGGATGGCGAATGCGGTGATGACAGGCCTTGGCGGCCCTGCCCGAACGGCCCGCCATTACCCCCCAATGCAACCGGCGCCGGCCCGAACTCACGGTCGAACGCCGAGAACGGCCCACCATTCGGACGGGCGACCAGGCCACCGTCCGGCCGTCGGCTGAACGTGGCGATGCCGCGGCCGCGGGCTTCGCGCTGGAAGCCCCCGCCGCGGACGAAATCGCGATTGACGAAGTAGCCGCCGGCCGCCACGGCCAGGTAGCCCTCCACGATGAAGTCGGACACGGCCGGCCCGAAATACGTGGCGGGGCTCTCATCGGCGATGTCGCGGGACACGCTGTCGGCCACCAGGACATCGCCCTGCATGCTGCCCGTGACCACCACCGGGAAGCCGCTCGGGATAGGCGATCCTTCCGGCAGTTGCACGCTCTGCGCACCGATGCGCGCCGTGTCGTAGATCCGGGTCAGCTCACCACGTAGCAGGACCGGACCCGATGGCGCCGGGTCGATCCGGGTGGCGACGATCACCCCGTCGGGCTGGCGGAAGCCGCTGACGGCGACGAACTGCCCGGGAGGCGCATAGGTCGCCGAACCGCCGGCGTTCCCGACCACGATGTTTTGGCCGGCGACCGTCAGCGTCCCATCCCGGGCGGCCTTTACCGGGCCGATGACGACGTGCCGGACCACGATCTCGCGCGCCAGCAGCGACCCGGCTGGTCCCGCGGCCTGCAACGCCACAACCTGTCCGGCGCGCAGATCGTCCAGGCTGGCCGGTTTGCCGTCGACCTGCGCCGGCACGCCGGCGGGCAGCGCCACCTCCTCCCCTGCGACGCAGACACTGGCGAAGCCGGTGATGACGCCGATGATCCCCGTGCCGCCAATGCCCCGGTCAGCGCTCTGCACGGCCGGCGCCCCCGTGCCGCCGATGCCGCGATCCGCCACGGGCCGGGCGCCGTCAGGACCCACCCGGCAGACCGCCGGGACGTTCGCCGCGGCCGAGGCGGGTGGGGCCGGCGGGCGGGCAACCGGGCCGGTGCAGGCAGCCAGCGCCAGCAGGCTGAGCCATGCGGCATGCCTCATCCCTGCGTCTCGTCCTCGGCCAGCAAGTAGACGCCGAAATTCACCCGGCGCGTCGGGCTGCCCGCGGGCGCATCCGTGGCCAGCCGCATCGCGTGGCGGTTCACCTCCAGCAGGACGCGCTGCGCCGCCTCCCGGCCCAGTTGCTCCAGCTCCGCCGCCGCCGTCGGAGTCAGCCGGTCATAATGCACGCTGCGGTCGACGAACGGCGCCGGGCCGTCCGCCAAGACGTTCGCGCTGGCCGCCCGGATATGGTCCTGAAGGTTGCGGGCGAAGTAGAACAGTTGCTCCTCCCGTCCGGGCTGCGGCAGGAACGCCGCGGCCGACAGGTGCACACGGTCCGCCGCGTCCAGCGAGACGAGCCCCTGGCTCAGCCAGTCATCCAACACCGCGCGCGGCCGGACGTCCCGGGTGACGGACGTGACCAACCGGTCGAAGCTCGGCGCCTCGGGGTTGCCCGGATCAGCCGCCCGCGGCAGGGCCAAGGGGATGCCGTTGCCATCCGTGAAGCCCGGCGCGCCCAGCCAGGTCGCGATCAGTTGCCCATTGCGCGTCACCAGCGGCGGGGGCGGTTCGTCCGCCGGGACGCTGCGTTGCCGGCGGATTTCCTTGCGGTGGATGCCCGTCATCAGGCTGACCCGGCTATCCGTACGTTGGCCGGGGCCGAGTTCTTCCCGGGCCACCTCGACATACAGCGCCCGCATCAGGTCCGCGACCGCCGGGAACGTCACGCCACACCGTATGGCCAGCCGGACCACCGGGCGCAGCAGCCGCCGCAACGGCGCCAGCATCGTTTCGGGCGCGGGACGCGCAGGGGACATAGACGTCCAACAGCTCCTGCTGAGGATTCAGCGAACACATCAAAGGTAACATGCGGGGCGTGGGAAAGAACCCCACAAACCGCTTGACGTGGGAATTATTCCCACGGTAGATGCCGAACGTGACCTGGAGTTGCAGATGTCCCACACCTCACCCGCCTCGATGCGCTTCCCTGCCGCCATGATGGCCCCGGTGTTGATGACCCAACGGGAGCCGAGTGCGGACGCGCTCGCCATGCGCCAGCTCCGCCATGAGACCAAGAACGCGTTGCAGCGGATCATCGCCCAGGTCGCCGCCAGTGACCTGCGCGCCACCCATGCAGGCGCGGCCCTGGCCGACGACATCGAGCGCCGCATCTGCCTGAGCGCCCGCGTGTCGGACGCATTGTTCGGCTTCACCGCCCATCCCGGCACCTTGCAGGGGCGGCTGGCCTCGCTGTGCGACGCCACCGTCAAGCTGCTGGCCGACCAGGTGCAAACGATCGACGTAGAGACCTCCGTCACCGGGTCCTGCCCGGCGTCGCTGGAGACGACGGTGGTCCGCATCGCGCATGAGATGGTGAGCAACGCGGTCAAGCACGGGATGCACATGCGCCTGGTGGGCCGCATCGCCGTGCGGGTGCGCAGCGAGGGGAACGGCACGACGGTGCTGCGGGTCAGTGATAACGGGTGGGGCCCGGCCGGCGACGGCGCCGGGGAAGGCCTGCCGATCATGCGCTGCCTGGCGGAACGGGAAGGCGGCCGGGTGACGATCGAGCGTGCCGATGGCTGGACCGTCGCCTCGCTGATCCTGCCGCGGCCGCTTTGACTGCTATGATGCCGGCATGGACGGCCTGCAGATCACCCCGCGCATCCGGCTGGACGAGTCCGAACTGGAGGAGCGGTTCATCGCCGCTGCCGGGCCAGGCGGCCAGAACGTCAACAAGGTCGCCACCGCCGTCCAACTCCGGTTCGACGCGCTGCGGTGCCCTTCGCTGACGCCGGCGATCCGGGCGCGGCTGGCGGTGCTGGCGGGTCGCCGCATGACCGCGGAAGGCGTGCTGGTGATCACCGCCAACCGCCACCGGACGCAGGACCGCAACCGCACCGACGCGCGGGAACGCCTGGCCGCGCTGATCAAGCAAGCGGCCGTCGCGCCAATTTACCGGGTGAAGACCCGCCCCACCCTCGCCAGCAAGCGGCGGCGGCTGGACAGCAAGGCCGCCCGCGGAACGATCAAACGGGACCGCGGCCGGCCGGACAGCGAGTAGTCCCGCGCCCTAAGGAGATGACTGCGATGCGACGTGACGCTGGTGCCCGGATTGATCGCTGTGCTCGTTCTTTTCGGATGTGCGTCTCTCAGCACGGCCCGCCCGTTTCCTCCCAGCGCTTCAGCACGCCCCAGTTCAGCAACGCTGCGCCGCCGCTGCTGCGGAGTTCAACGCCCTCCCCGCCCACGGTGACCTGGACGCTGTAGGCGAGTTTGCGGGTCAGACGGATCCACGCCCGGGCGCGCCCGCATGATCCGACGTAGTCGCGTAGCCCGTATGAGCCTTTGCTCATGCGGGACCACACACGAGCTCCGTCAAGTGTGGTCAGCTACCGTCGCAACCACACGTCCTGCCGGCGATGCTGATGTCACGCTGCGTTGGGACCGTGTTCCCGCATTCGCTGCGCGAACTACGGGCTACGTTGCTTGGCAGCGGGCGTTCTACCGGCGATGAATGCTCCATGAGCCGACAAGCTAAAATATGGATCGTTATCGCGATGATTGCGGCCGTGTTGGCGACGGATATATCCGTGCCGCAGGCACACGCTGTAGCGGGTCCGACGTTCGAGCCGACCTCGTGCAGCAGCTTGCCCGATGTCGCCGACGTGCTATTTCGGCTGCGCTGCGGCGTCGTACGGGTACCGCGCGACCACGCCCACCCGGACGGCCCAACCTTCGCCCTCGCGGTTGTCGTAATCAAAAGCGCGCGACAACCAAGCCAGCCCGACCCCGTGGTCTATATCAGCGGTGGACCGGGCGCGCCGCTCACTGTTTATGCCGGCTTCCAGGCACGTCACCCCTATGCCGCCGACCGCGACCTGGTTCTGGTCGACCAGCGCGGTACCGGCCGCTCGGAACCCCGTCTCTGCCCCGAACTGCAAGGGAACCTCATCACGGCCATGCTCGCCGTCGTGGCCGGACCGACGCCCACCACTCTGGCTGCCGACCGTGCGGTCCACGCGGCGTGTCATGATCAGCTCATAACGCACGGCGTCGACCCGGATACGTTCGGCACGGTCACCACGGTCGAGGATTACGAGTGGGTGCGGCGTGCGCTCGGGGTGGCGCGCTGGAACGTGGTCGGCGAAAGCTATGGCACGACGGTGGCCATGACGCTGCTCGCGCGGCACCCGGAGGGCATACGTTCGGCCGTGCTCGACAGCCTCAACCCGCCGGACGCGTTCTTCGGCATGCCGTGGTCCATGCGGGTGGCCCAGGCGCGGGACGCGTTCTTTGCGGCGTGCGGGGCGGACCCGGGCTGCGCAGCTTCGTACCCTGATCTACGTCAGTCCTATCGCGAAGTCGTGGCCAGGTTTGGACAGGAAGCACCGGTCATATCATTGCCGGCAGCCCTGCATGTGCCGGGTGACCATATACGGCTCACACCGTCGCTGTTCGAGGAAGTGGTCGGCCGGCTGGTCTACTACCCGCCATTCTACGCAGGGCTGCCGCACCTGATCACTGCAGCGCGCGACGGCGATGTAAAGCCGGTCGGCTCGGCGCTCGCGACCTTGCTTGCGGGCGCCGTGCAAAACGGCAATGAGGGTGCGTTCGTCGCCGTCGAGTGTCGGGACCGTCGACGCTGGCGCGACCCGGTAAGCTCGGATGCAAGCCCGCTCGACCTGGGATTGTTGCCGCCGGGTATCTGTGCTGCTTGGTCAGCGCTGGGCCCCGAGCCTGAAGTGCCGCGCGACACGACAGTGCCGACTCTCATCCTCGCCGGAGAACTCGACCCCAACATCAGGCCCGATCAAAGCCGCCGAGTGGCCACCACGACCGGCCCCAACGCGCGTTTGATCCTGTTCGCCGGGATCGGGCACAGCGTCCGCCATTTCAGTCCCTGTGCGCAGGACATAGTGGCGGCATTCATTCAGCAGCCTGACGGGGAGCACAACACGGCTTGCGCCGGCAAGGGTAAGATTTTCAGCCCAACGGTGCCGTGAGCCTGGTGGTGTCAAACCGAACTGGGCGACGCTGATGTCACGCTGCGTTGGGCCCGTGTTCCCGCATTCGCTGCGCAAATGCGGGCTACGCTATTAAGGCTTCTCCTACAGCCATTGCCTTCTGAACTGCTGATCTGCTCCGGCCATGATGGGGGGACCATGGCCGAAACAAGCGACCTCAAACCGAAGACCAGCGAGTTTCGCCAAGCTTCGCCGCGCCTCACCCAAATCTTCCTGCGCCGCGGCCAAGGCCATTTCCTTCCGATTGACGCAGGCATCGGCCGCAAACAACACGCCTCCGCCCTTGTTCCATCGCAACGCAACTTGCCCGGCGCAATGCCCTGGGACATGGATCGCAACCAGATCGTCATCAAACGGAACGGCGACGGCATCCTGCAGCAAGTGGTCGACATGCGCGGGCGCCACGTGTCCTGTCACTTTGTTCAGCACCGCGACGACAATCCTGTTCCGCAATCCTGGAGCGGCCCGCATGGGCCGGAACGGTCCGCCTGCCTCAATGATCGGTGCGTCGGCGCCATGCGCGTAGATTTGCGCGCCGGTCCGTTTCTGCAGCGCAGCCGCGCCGCCAATATGATCGGGATGCGCGTGCGTGAGCAGGATGTGGCGCACCTCCTCCGGACTTTGGCCGGTTGACCTTATTCCTTCGAGGATCTTCGCCGTATTGCGGGCAAATCCCGTGTCAATCAGCGTCAAACCGCCTGGCGACTTCAATAGATAAACATTCACGAGGCCAGGAATGATATGCAGATTCTCCATCAGCTCGGTCACGGCCACAGTAAATCCGCCTCCTGTGCAACGGGCACGTTGAAAGCCGCAGTTCTATGTCCTGACCCGATGTTCGCAAACCCCAACCACACTGCAGGCAACGACAATCCGGCGGACAGGCAAACCCCCGCCAGGACGAGAGACCATCAACCTGGTGCCGGGCGTTAACCCTGCCGCCGAAGCAGGAACAGCGCCTGCTCCCCGAAGATGTTCGCGATCCACGGCGCCCGGCGCCAGGGGGAGCGCCGGCCCACGTCATCCACGGCGAGCCAGCGCTCCACCGCGTAGCCTTCCTGCGCGCACAGGTCGAAGAAATCGCGCACGCTGCACGGGTGGATGTTCGGCGTCTCATGCCAGGGACTGTCCCAGATCTTCGTCATCG
Source organism: Acetobacteraceae bacterium (assembly GCA_965199095.1). Taxonomy (GTDB): domain Bacteria; phylum Pseudomonadota; class Alphaproteobacteria; order Acetobacterales; family Acetobacteraceae; genus LMUY01. The sequence continues at coordinate 925,415 of CBDAQM010000007.1, read as the reverse complement.
GCATCCGGCCGCCTACCAGCAATTGCCAGCGCACCAGCCAGTGGCCGAAATTCGGGAACGACACCACGGCCCGCGTGCCGATCCGCAGCATCTGGCGCAGCACCTCCCGCGGGCGCTCCACCGCCTGCAAGGTGCGGGACAGCACGACGTAGTCGAACGCAGCGTCCGGATAATGCTCCAGGTCGGTGTCGGCGTCGCCGTGCATCACCGGCAGGCCGTGCGCCACTGCATGCGTCACGGCCGCCATGTCCAGCTCAATCCCGCGGGCGTCGCAGCCGCGGGTGCGGAACAGATGCTCGATCAGGCTGCCGTCGCCGCTGCCGATGTCCAGCACGCGGCTGCCGGGCGTGATCATCTCGCTCATCAGCCGCAGGTCGAGCCGCATGTTCTTGGCGACGAACTGGACGGGTTCCCTCATGCAGCCTACCCCCGTCCCTCAGAACGCGTGCCGGCTGCGGACCTCCCGCAGCACCGTGATCAGCATGATCTTGATATCGAAGCGGATGGTCCAGTTTTCAATGTAGAACAGGTCGCAGGCCACGCGCTGCTCGATCTGTTCCACCGTGGTCGTCTCGCCCCGCCAGCCATTCACCTGCGCCCAGCCGGTGATCCCCGGCTTCACCCGGTGACGGACCGCGTATTGCTGCACGACCTCCGTGAACAGCCGGTCCGCCGCCTTCGTGTTCGGTGCGTGGGGGCGCGGCCCCACCAGCGACATCGTGCCGTTGATCACGTTGAACAGCTGCGGCAACTCGTCAATCGACAACTTGCGGATCACGCGGCCGACCCGGGTGATCCGCGGATCGCCGCGCGTGGTCTGCCGGTCCGCCAGCACATCCGTCATGCGGTGATGCATCGAGCGGAATTTGTAACACAGGAACAGGCGGTTGTTGAACCCCATGCGCGGCTGGCGGAACAGCACTGGGCCGGGTGAATCGAGCTTGATCAGCAGCGCCGTGACAAGCAGCACCGGCGACAGGACCACCAGCGCCAGGACGCCGACGCCGTAATCCAACAAAGCCTTTTCAAACGCGCGCCAATCCTTCAGCGGCGCCTCGCGCACCGAGACGACGGCGTTGCGGCCGATCCCCTCGAACTGCGTGCGGGCAAACCGCAGCCCGGCCAGGTCGGTCGTCAGCACGATGTCGGCCACCGTGCTGGCGAGCTGGTCCATGATCGCCTTGATTCGCTCGACCGCGCTGAGCGGCAGGGCGACGACGATCACGTCGATCTTCTCCACCCGCGACCGCTCCACCAACTCGGCGACGCTGCCCAACACCTCGACACCCGATTGGCTGGACGGCACGCGGGAATGGCGGTCGTCGTAGATGCCGACGATGCGGTAGGCATGCGGCTCGTCCCGCAGGCGCTCGATGAACTCGCGGCTGAAATCGCCCAACCCGATGATCGCGATCTTGCGCGCCAGCCGCCCGTTTGCCGTCCAATACCGCATCAGCCGGGCGAGCGGCACGCGGCTGACGCCGATCACTGCGGCGACGATGATCGCCCACAGCAGCGGCCATGGCCGCACCGGCAGGCTGCCCTGGTAGAGCACGAACAGGCAGGCGATGAGGCAGAACGTGCCGACCAGCACGGGCTTGATCAGCAGGCGAAGCTGGGTGGAGACGGAGAGCAGGGCTGGCTGCGCGTAGACACCGTAGCGCGCCATGCCCAGGCTGGTGGCCAGGACCCCGGCCAGCGCGGCGAGCTGGACAGGCCCCTCCGGATAGCTGCCATACATCCAGGTCACGGCAAGGACGGAGAGCAGGCTGGCCAGCGCCAACAGCAGCAGGTCCGCGATCCTGACCAAGCCAGCGACGACGGGGAAGGACACCGTGTCCCCCCGTGCCATTGCCGCCGCACCCGACAGACCACTGAACATACCCGCCTCTCCTGCCGTTTGCGCCGACGCCGGCCGCTTGGCCCGCGCCGCAGAGTCAGGATTGATCAATGTCATTGCGATGCCAGCATATCGCCGTCCCGTAAACGGCTCGTAAGGGCGACCTGACGGAGTGCTAACGATCTTGCTCTAGCGGTCTACCACGTATGTCCCGTCGGCTTCCACCCAGCGCAGTCGATCATGGTGTTCAGTCAGCCACGCGCGAAGCGCCGCCTGCTCCGCCGAGCCGGCCAGCCAACGATCCGGGTCGGCGAGGTCCGGCGGCAGCGGCAGGGCGGCGCTCAGGGTGCGGAACGGCATCAACGGGCAGTAGCGCTGCCCGAAGCGGCCTTGATGCGCCGCCACAGGCAGGTTCTCGACGATCAGCTCCGCTGCCGCCAGTTCGCCGGTGAGCAGCCTGCAGGCAGCCAGCAGCAGCGCCGTCATCGCGTCCGACGCGAAGGCCGGCTGCCGCCCCAACTCCGCCACGTGGCGACCGAACGCAGCGAAGATCGACAGGCCCGCGTCCGGCTCGAAATAGCCCGGCGCCTGCGGCGTGTGGCCGCCCAGGCAGTCGAGCAGCAGGTTGCGTCGCAACCCGAGCGGTTCGAACTGGATGAAGCGGTCCACGCGGGGTCTACCGCCCCGGCACGAGCAAGTCGCGTTCGTTCACCACCAGCGACGGCACGCGGCTGGCTGGCATAATCCCTGCCATGGCCGCGACGGGAGCCTCGTTCAGCACGACGTGCTCGGCCTCCATTTCAAGGCACGGCCATCCGAGCGGCCGCAGCGCCAGCGCCGCTGGCACCCGGATGACGTGGACCACGCCGCCCGCCGCAAAATGGGCCGCCATGCCCATGATCTGCGACGTCGTGATCCCCACCGCGCCGAGCGGTATCCCGGCAAGGCCCGGCGGCGCCGCGACGGCCGGCACGGGGTGAACATGCCAGCGCGCCGCATATCCGGCGATCTCGGCGTCACGCAACCCAGCCGCCCGCATGGCCTCGACCAGCGCCGCCGAGTCGGCCGGGTTACGCCGGGCAAGCGGGCTGAGGATACGCTGGGTCGCCTCGCGCTGACCGCGGTATAGGACGATGAGGCTACGCCCGCCGAGCCACGTTGCAGCTAACCAGGCCAGCAGACCAGCCATCAGCCGCCCCGCGCGCGGCGTGTTGGCACGCTACGCATCCAGCACATGACGCTGCGCGACATTGCAGTAGCCGACCATGTCCATTTCCGTAGCCCGTATTTGCAAAGCAAATGCGGGATCACGCCGCAATGAAGAGTACATGCGCAAATCAATGGATCGAATCACGAGGGGGGATTTTATTACCTGGAACAGGGTCTAGGCCTGCTTCAGCTCGATCAGGCTGCGGCGGATAGCGCGGCCGCGTTCGATCTTGTGGGCGATGTAGTCGCCGTCACCCCAGCGTACCGCTCGGGCCATGGCCTGGGCGTCCTCGGTGAACCGGGCCAGCATCTCCAGCAGCGCGTCCCGGTTGTTCAGGAACACGTCGCGCCACATCACCGGGTCGGACGCGGCGATGCGGGTGAAGTCGCGGAACCCGGCCGCGGCGAAGCGCATCACCTGCTGCCGGCTTTCATCCGCCAGGTCGTCCGCCGTGCCGCAGATGGTGAAGGCGATCAGGTGGGGCAGGTGGCTGACGATCGCCACCACCCGGTCGTGATGCCCGGCCTCCATCATCTCGATCTCGGCGCCCATGCCGCGCCACAGCGCCGCCACCGTCGCCACCGCCGCCGCATCCGTGCCCAGCGGCGGGGTCAGCAGGCACCAGCGGCCGTCGAACAGGGTGGCGAAGCCGGCGTCGGGACCGGAAAACTCGGTGCCCGCCATCGGATGGGCCGGCACCAGGTGGACGCCGGGCGGCAGGCTGGCCGCGAGGTCGCGGATCACCGATTGCTTGGTCGAACCGGTATCCGTCACGATGGCGCCCGGCGCCAGGAACGGCGCGACCGCCGCGGCCAGGCCGGCGAACGCGCCCACCGGGGCAGCCAGCATCACGCAGTCGGACCCGGCGACGGCGCGGGCCAGGTCAGGCTCGACCACATCGGCGATGCCGAGCTCCGCCACGCGATGCAGCACGGCCGGGCTGCTGTCGGTCACCACGACCTCGCCCACCAGACCCGGCCGGGCGCGGCAGGCCCGCACCACCGAGCTGCCGATCAGCCCGCTCCCGATGATCGTCAGCCGGCGGACGACCGGGTCAGACATGGACGATGCGGTCTGCCAACGCCTCCGCCACCAGGTCGCATTCCTCCGCCGTGCCGACCGTGATGCGCAGGCAGTGCGGCAGGTTGTAGGCGCGCATGGGCCGCACGATGATGCCGCGGCGGCGCAGGGCGGCATCGGCGGCATTGGCGTTGGCGGGCGTCACGAAATCGGCGAGCACGAAATTGCCTTCGCTGGGCCACACCTTGATGCCCAGCGCGTCCAGGGCGGCTGTCAGCCGGGCGCGCTGCGCGGCGTTGTGCGCGCGCCCGGCCTCGACCCAATGCGGCTCGGCCAGCGCGGCAACCCCCGCCTCCTGCGCCACCAGCGACACGTTGAACGGGCCCCGCGCGCGGTTCAGCACGTCGATCACGCCGGGAGGGCCGTAGCACCAGCCGAGCCGCATGCCGCCCATGCCGAAGATCTTGCTGAAGGTCCGGGTCATGATGACGTTGTCGCCGGCGTCGACCAGCTTGGTCCCGGCATCGAAATCCGGCCGGTCGACATACTCGCTATAGGCCGCGTCGATCAGCAGCAGCACGTCCGGCGGCAGGCCCTTGGCCAGGCGCTCCATCTCGGGTTGCGGCAACAGGCTGCCCGTCGGGTTGTTCGGGTTGGCGATCACGACCATCCGCGTCGCCGGGGACACCGCCGCCAGCATCGCGTCCACATCGGCGGTCATGTTGCGCTCCGGCACCTTGATGACCTTGGCCCCCACCGCCGTGCCGCCGATCTCGTACATGACGAAGCCATACTGGCTCATGATGATCTCGGTCCCAGGCCCGGCATAGGCGTGGATCAGCAGCGCCAGCAGCTCGTCCGACCCGGCGCCGCACACGATGCGCGCCGGGTCCAGGCCGAACCGCGCACCGATCGCCTGGCGCAGCGCGTGGCATTCGCCGTCCGGGTAGCGGTGCATCTCGGCGGCGGCCCGGCTGGCCGCGACCACCGCGGCGGGCGGCGGCCCGAACGCACCCTCGTTGGCGGACAGCTTGATGATGCGGTTGACGCCTTCAAGCTGCGCCTCGCCCCCGACATAGGGGGCGATCTTCAGGATACCGGCATTCGGGCGGGGAGCGGTCATGGCAGGGCAGGTCCTTCGATCGGAACGGCATAGGCGCCCAGCACGATCGGCGGGCGCATGGTGAACGCAAGTCGTGCCAGGCGCGGGTCGTCCTCCGTCACGAAGCCGGCGACGTCGACCAGCATCCGTGCCGAGCCTGCGCCGGGATCGCGCCGCAGCACGATGGCGCCGGCCTGGAAGCCGGCCGCGGCCAGGCCCTGGGTCAGCCGGGCGCGGCTTTGCTCCAGCGCCACCTCCAGCCCGAGCAGGGAGCGGTCGGCCCCGCTGGGGTCGGGCGGCGCTGCGCATACGACAAAGGCCCGGACTTTCGGCGCCCCCTCCGGCCGCGGCGCCCAGAACGGCAGGCAGGCGGTGACGTGGATGCGTGGATCGTCCTTGTGCAGCAGCGCCGTCCACCAGGCCGCCGCCGCACTCTCCTCCTCCGTCGGCATCGGCAGCACCGCGGCGCTGGCCGACCCGGCACTGATCTCCCCGATGGCCTGCGCCGGCGTGCGGTAGGTGCGCAACGGCACCAAGGCGCCGAAATGCTCCCGCGCGGCCGCGACATAGGGCGCGCCTGGCTCCGGATCGCAGATCGCCAGCGAATACGGGCCCTGCAGCGCCGTCATGCCGCCGATCAGCTCCCGCCACACGCGGACGAGGTGGGCAGCGGGAAACGGCCCGGCATGCCGGGCGACCAGCCGCCGGATGATGGCGGCCTCGCGCCCTGGCCGCAGCGCGATGCGGCCCTTGAGCTGGCCCACCTGCTCCACCACGGTGGCGCGCTGCAGCAGCAGGTCGTGCAAGGCGTCGTCCAACAGGTCCAGCTCTCCCCGAAGGGCCGCGAGGTCGGGGTTGGCCCCGGCGGGCTCGACAGTGTCTGACATGGTGTAGGCAATACCCCGCGCCTCGCCCCTGGGGCAAACACCGTCATCGCCCGGAGTTGCCCCGCGGCGGGCGCATTGCCATACAGGCGCGGTGGACCACCCCGCGCCTTTGCCCGAGATCACCCACCGGCAGCAATCCTTTCCCGGAGTGTTCGCCCTGGATTGCGGCCAATCCCTGCCCGGGATTGACGTGGCCTACTGCACCTACGGCGCGCTGAACGCGGCCCGGAGCAACGCGATCCTGGTCTGCCATGCCCTGACGTTGGACCAGTACGTCGCCGAACGGCATCCGCTGACCGGCCGCCCTGGCTGGTGGGACGCCGTCGTCGGCCCAGGCCGCCCGATCGACACGGACCGCTTCTTCGTGATCTGCGCCAACGTGCTCGGCTCCTGCATCGGCAGCACCGGGCCGCGCTCGCTCAACCCGGCGACGGGCGAGCCGTGGGGCACGGAGTTCCCGCCCGTCACCATCCGCGACATGGTCCGCGCGCAGAAGCTGCTGGTCGACGCCTTGGGCGTCAGCCGGCTGTTCGCCGTGGTCGGCGGGTCCATGGGGGGTATGCAGGCGCTGGAATGGGCGGCGACCTTTCCGGAGCTGGTGTTCGCCTGCGTGCCGATCGCGACCGCCCCGTTCCACTCGGCGCAGAACATCGCGTTCCACGAGGTGGGGCGGCAGGCGATCTTCGCCGACCCCGACTATGATGGCGGCCGGTATTGGAACAGCGGCCGGGTGCCGGCGCGTGGCTTGGCGGTGGCGCGGATGGCGGCGCACATCACCTACCTGTCGGAACAGGCGCTGACCCGCAAGTTCGGCCGGCGCCTGCAGGCCGGCCCGGACAAGGCGAAGGAGGCGCTGAGCCTGTTCGGCGACATGTTCGAGGTCGAAAGCTATCTCCGCCACCAGGGCAGCACGTTCGTGAACCGCTTCGACGCGAACTCCTACCTCACCATCACGCGGGCGATGGATTATTTCGACCTGGCGGCGGAGCACGATGGCGACTTGTCAGCGGCCTTCCGCGGCACCCGCACCCGGTTCTGCGTGGTGTCCTTCACCTCCGACTGGCTGTTCCCGACCGCCCAATCCCGGGCCATCGCCCGTGCCCTGAACCGCGCGGCGGCGAACGTGAGCTTCGTGGAAATCGCCACCGACAAGGGCCACGACGCCTTCCTGCTGGATGAGCCGGATTTCTACCGCACGCTCGGCGGCTTCCTGCGCGGCTGTTCGGAACATGCCGGCCTCGGGTAAAGCAAAGGACTTGGATGGTGCTGCTGGAGGGGATTGAACTCTCGACCTCTCCCTTACCAAGGGAGTGCTCTACCACTGAGCTACAGCAGCGTTGGACCCGGGAAGCGCCGTCTTCCTAAGGTCTTGGTCCGAAGGGTGCAAGCCCTGGCGGCGGCGCGGCGGGCGGGCGGGGTCACCACCGGCTGGCGCGGAACGTCGCGCGGCAGCCGAAGAACGGGGGCACCGTGAAGGCGTAGCCAATCCAAAGCAGCCCCAACACGTCGCTCCACTCCGCCCAGAACGTGTCGGCCCGCGCCGTGCCCGCCGTGTCGTCCGCCAGATACGCCACCGGCACGGAGGCGCCGAGCGGACGGGACACGCCGCCGTTCTGCGTGAACTCGACCGCGGTGCCGTCCGCGGTCATGAAGCGGATACGCGGGTGGTCCTGCGGGTCGGCGATCGTGCCGACGACGCGGGTCGCCCGGTCGAGGAAGTCTGCCGTTCGACGGCCGTCCACCACGGCCGCCACCAGGACGCCGACGCCGACCAGCCAGAGTACGACCGTCGCCGTGTTCCATCGCCGGGATGGCGCCGGGCGCCATAGGTCCGCCGCTGCCGCCGACGCCGCGTTGCGCCTGCGACGACGAACGGCGCGCATCAGCATCACCGCACAGACGAGGAGCGCGCAAGCGAGCCACATCTCGACCCATTCCTCGTAGATCAGGGCGTCATCGATGTCCTCGCCCTGCAAGCCAAACAGCTTCGGCAGCAGGTCGGCGGTCGGGATTTCGGCCGGGATGACACGCACCCAGAGGATGTGGATGGCCGTCGCGCCGACCGTCAGGCCGAGCAGGACGGTTGCGCCGGTAAGCACTCGTCTCCGGCGCGCAGGTGTCGCCCGGAACACGATCCCGGCCGTGGCAAGGATGCCGAACGCTGCGGCGATCCCGACCGTCTGCGGCCCGAAGACGGGCGGCTGCGGGAACAGGATCGCAGCCGGCGCCGCCGCTGCCGTCAGGAGCAATACGGTCGCCAGCATATCCAAGGTGCGCCGCATCTGTGCTAGAAATCCTGCTTGCCTCGTGCCCTGCTCGGAAACCTATAGCGGATCTCAAGAAAAGGGGCGATTCTATGGCCAAGCTCGCATCCGGCGTTCCGCACCGGTGATACCGCCGCCGCTGAACCGCTGGGATTCCGCCCGCTATGCGTGTGGCCTCGCGGTCATCCTCGCCGGACTCGCCGGCAATGCCGCCGGGCAATGGGATGACATGCAACCCCATGCCGTGGCGCTTGGCGCCCTCGCAGGCGTTTGCCTGGCTTTTCTCCTCGTGGGGATTGCGGCGCGGCGGCTGCCGCCGGACCTTCCGTTCCGCCGGGTGGACGCTGCCGGGCGCCGGGCCGCCGCGGAACCAGCGCCGCCCGGGTTGGCGCGGCTGCGCCTCGCGCTGGGTCGCGAGCCGTTGGCGTGGTCGCGCATGGACATCTACGTCGATGGTGCCCGCATCGGGCAGTTGCGCGCCGGAATGGCGTTCGTCGTGCCAGTCCGCCCGGGATCGCACGTGCTGTCGGCGCGGGTCTGGCTCCGCCGCGTCGACTTCCGGGAGTCCATCAACGCGCTGCCCGGGACCGATTCCGACATCATGATACGCGGCTCTGGAAGCAAGATCAGGAACTACGGCGTGGAACGGCACGAGTTGAGCGCCACGCTGCGCGACGAGCGGACGATCCTCGTCCATCCGGCCGTCATGGAGGCATGATCGCGCCTGCCCGGGCGGCCCGGTGCACGAGGATGCCACGGTGGCACAGCCGGTCAGAGACGGCGCAGACCGGCTTGCTGGCGGATGCGGATGGCGGGACGGCCGGGTCGGGATGCCGGGGCGCTCGTTGCGGACCCGGCGCAGGGTGGCCGACCACCGGCGCCGCAGCGATCACCGTGAGGGCGACGCACGTGGCGGCGTGTCTCGCCACACATGGCAACCGAATCGTGCGCCTCATCGCACGGCGCATCCCAGCGCCGGGTCGTGCCTTATCGTGATGATCGTCCCTCGATCTGGTGACTGGTATGCGTTGGTCAGGTCCGACCATGTCCCGCAAGGCAACCGGACCCGCAGCGTGCGGGCATCGTCCCAATGCAGGCCGATGGGCCGGTCGTCCTCCGACTCTGCAAGCACCACCGTACCAGCCCGGGGGTCCGTGCCGGGAGGCGACAGCGTGACCGCGTAGACCACGCCCGCCATCGGCCCATGGGCCGCCACAACGGTCGCCGCCACCACACCGCCGTCCGGCGCGGGCAAGGTTGTGAGCACATCGGTGAAGCGCGGCCTCGAACAGCCCGGCAGCACGCTGATGAAACACAGGCCAAGCAGGGCCAGCATTCGTCTACGGACACATGTTCGCATGGCAGAAGGCCGGCCGCCTATGGGTTCGCCTTCGACGCCGCATCGAACTCCTCATACGTCAGCGTGACGGTACGCTTCCGCCGCTCCGTGGCTGCAACGATGATGACGTCGGCCGACGTGTCGACCAATGGGTAGGACCAGAAGCCGTTGGCATCCGCCAGGCTGGCATACAGCGTGCTGGCGTACGCGTCGGTATGACCCTCCGGGTCGAACGGCAAGGTCACGGTGAAGACCGGGAATGTGTCCCCGTTGCAAAGCTCCACCTTGACGATTGTGGCGCCTGCGTCGAGCAGGACTCGCTTTGCCGGATGCGTCCACCGCGACAGGTCCAAGGCATGGCAGCCGTGCACGGTGTTGGTGTAGAAATCCGTCTTCGACAGAGCCGGCGCGCCTTCCTGTGCCGTGGTCAGGGCGATGCAAGACAATGCTGGAACCAACCAATGGATCATACGCGCCTCGATATCGGCAGAACCGATCTGGTTCCGTGTGGGGAGGCGCGCAATGCCGGCGCCCATGCCGAGCCGTAATGAAAACCAGGGCCAGGTGGCGCCGCCCGGCGGCTTGGCTGGCAGCGGCCAGTGCATGCGCGGTCCTGGTCCTGCTGGTGCTGCCTGAAGGACATCTTGCATGCCATGGCAGCGTCTGGGATCGCAGCCCCGATGGCGCCTGGACCCTCTCGGTCTGTCCGCGGCCCATGATGATGGCCATGCCGGGCCAAGGCGGGGACGCGCCGGCCTGGATCGTCTTACGCGATGCGCAAGGCTTCATCCGCGGCGTGTCGGCACTGGACATGATCCAGGACTACGACGCCTCCGGAGAACCCACGAGCTGGGATCCGCTTCAGGTCACCATACCGCTGACCCTGGACATGCCGCTGCCACCGGCGCACGGCCGCATGCGCGTCTGGCTGGAGGACCGGGTCTGGCGCCTCCGGGCATTGCTCGGCCTCACCACGAGCAGTGAGGATTTCCACTAGCCTTGGATCAGGCGGGCGAGGATGCCAGGACCACGTAGAGCAGGCTGGAGCCTTCTGCAGGACGGCCGCGCATCCCCCACGTGACGCCAAGCGTGACCGCGACCGGCCCAACCTTGGTTCGCCACCGTTCAAACCCGCCGTAGACCATCTCCGTCCCAGTCTCCGTCGTCCCCTCGACCGCAGGGTAGCGCGATTGCAATGCGCTGATGGCCTCGGTCGCGGTATCGCCGGGCCGGCTGATGTGCCAGCAAATCTCGAACGGGACGTCCGGGCCCGGCGGGACGTAGCCGGTGAATATGTCGACCTGCCCGTTGCCGGGATGACGAATGGTCCAAAGCCGCCGTCCTGCCGCGCCCATCGCCAGGCTCGGCCCGGGTGGTCCCTGCGCCGGGTCGACCTCCACGTAACCTTGCCGTTCAAGCGTGGCCGGCAAAGCCCGCAGATCGGCCACGTTGGCCATGCAACCCGCCACGAACTCAGCGATCCCTGCCTGTGCTCGATGCGGGGTCACCAGGCCAACAGGCAGCAACCCGGCCGAGAGCAGGATGGTGACCCACCGGGGCATGCCGGTTCCCCGACCTTCGCGGGACCCGATACGCGCCCGCACGTCACTCAAGGGCTTTGCGGCCGAACAGGACAGCCTCGGCGACGAAGCCGCCCAGCATGATGAGCCCGACCAGCCATCCTTCGTTCTTCGCCGCCGCCCTGGCGGAGCGCGCCGGCAACAGGAAATGGCTTACCAGCATATAGAGGACGATCAGGAACGGCCAGGTGACGAGAAATGGCGCCCAACGCAGCACCGGGATGAGGTCGAGCCGTGCCTCGATCCATCGGTTGAGGCGGAACAGGAGGTTCCAGCTCACGAACACCACGACGACGTACCAGACCCACTCCCACCAGCGCATCTGCGGCAGAACGTCGCGCCAGGCGATCTTGAGCTTGTCGACATAGATGAAACGGTCGAGCCAGCCCACGAAGCCCCGCCTCATGGCGCGCTCAGGGCGAAGCTGGGGCGCATGTGATCCGCGCGAGCTTCGCCGCTGCGTCGTCCCAGCCGAAGCACCGGGGTGCGCCTTGCAGGTCGGCCGTATCGTAGGCGCGCAACGTTTCTTGAACGCCCTGCCGCTCCACGTCGATCCAGGCGCCCTCCACGCTGTCCAGCATCGCCGCCTGGGCGTCCGGGCCCGCAGCATAGAGCTCCATGCGGGTATAGGCCGCGCCGAACTGGTATTGCAGGATCAGGATGGGGCGGCCGTGGACCTGCCACAGCGTCCGCCGCAACACCGCGCCGTAGCCATCGGGCCGCTGCACACCCCAGGTGATCGCCGCCCCCTTGGCGCCCGGCTTGATCAGCACCAACCGGGTGATCCAACTGTCCGGCATACCCTCCGTCCAACTCGCCCAAGTGAGCTGCTCGCCGTCGGACCCCTCGGCAACCGTGCTGATATCGTTGGCGCCGGCGCCGATGGCTGCCGCGATGAAGCCCCCTGCAGCGCCATCCTGGTCCGGTGCGGCCGCGGCCAGCAGCATGGCCAGGAGGCCGAGCACGAGCACGCGCATCAGCGGCGCGGCGGACAATAAGCCGGAGCGTCGTCAGACAGCATGGCGCAGCCGCGCGCGATCTCGCCCCGAATGAGGTCGCACGGGTTGGATGCGTTGCAAGGCGGGTGGGTTGCGGGCGAAACATTAAGGCAGCGGCTGACAAGGACGTCGGCTTGTGCCGGTCCAAGCGTCTGCCGGCAGGAGGGCGGCTGGGCTGCAACCCGCAATCCAAGACTGCCGAAGCAGAGGATCAACGCGACTGTGACCAATCCGCCTCGTTTCATGCGCTTCGCCTGCCACTCCGGTCCAAACCGCAAGGCGGGCACCGTCGGCCGCACCACCGCCGCGTTCGACGCTACCCTCGAAGGCCGCCGGCGGGCAAGCTGACCCGAACTGAGGCGTTGACGATCTCGGTGAGAGCGCCAGTGTTGTCCGATGGACCTTGAACACGCCTCGCCCACCCCATCGCCCGCCGGCGCCGCGGGGCGGACGCTGCCCGGCGCAGCCAGCGTCAGCGCGGCGGGCGTGTTCCCCGATGGGCTGCCGCTGCCGCAGCGCTACTGGTCCATGCTGGCCATCGCCATCGGCATCACGATGTCGGTGCTGGATTCCGCAGTCGCCAACGTCGCCCTGCCGACGATCGCCCGCGAGCTTGGCGCCACGCCGGCGAACTCGATCTGGATCATCACCTCCTACCAGCTCGCCATCGTCATCAGCCTGCTTCCCGTCGCGGCCCTTGGCGAGCGGGTGGGATACCGGCGGGTCTACCAGGTCGGCATCGCGGTGTTCACCGTCGGGTCGCTGTTCTGCGCCCTGTCGCACAGCCTGACGGCGCTGGTGGCGTCGCGCACCATCCAGGGGTTCGGCGCCGCGGGGATCATGGGGGTCAACGGCGCACTGGTCCGGTTCACCTATCCGCAGGCGTCGCTCGGCCGCGGGGTGGGGCTGAACGCCCTTGTCGTCTCCGCCGCGGCCGCCCTCGGCCCCACGGTGGCCTCGGCGATCCTGTCCGTCGGCACGTGGGAGTGGCTGTTCGCCGTCAACGTCCCGATCGGCCTGTTCAACCTGGTGCTGGCCTGGCGCGCCCTGCCGCGCTCCGACCAGACCGGCCGCTTGCCTGACGGGATCAGCTCGGTGCTGAACGCCCTTGTCTTCGGCCTGTTCTTCATCGGCGCCGAAGCCCTGGCCCATGGCGGCGGCAGCGGGCTGGCCGCGGGCGCGGAACTGATCGCCGCGCTGGCAGCCGGAATCCTGCTGTTCCGGCGGGAGGCAGGACGGCCCAAGCCCCTGGTGCCGCTCGACCTGCTGCGCATCCCGCTGTTCGGCCTGTCGGTGCTCACCTCGATCTGCTCCTTTGCGGCCTACATGCTGGCCTTCGTGTCGCTGCCGTTCTTCTTCGAGGCGGTGCTGCATCGCGACCAGGTGCAGACCGGCCTGCTGATGACCCCCTGGCCGCTGGCGCTGGGCCTGGTGGCGCCGATCGCCGGGCGCCTGTCGGACAAGGTGCCGGCCGCCATCCTGGGCAGCGCCGGGCTGCTGCTGCTGGCCGTCGGGCTGTGCCTGATGGCGTTCCTGCCCGCTGCGCCATCGGACTGGGACATTGCCTGGCGCATGGCCTTGTGCGGGCTCGGCTTCGGCTTCTTCCAGGCGCCCAACAACCGCACCATGCTGTCCTCGGCCCCCCGGTCCCGCGCCGGGGCGGCCGGCGGCATGCTGGCGACCGCGCGGCTGACGGGGCAGACCGGGGGCGCCACGATCGCGGCGCTCGTGTTCCACCTGGCGCCGACCCATTCGGAACCGGTCAACCTGCTGATCGGCACCGGCCTGGCGCTCGCCGCTGCCGCCTCTAGCCTGTTGCGCCTGTCACGGTGAAAATCTGCATGGCCGCGATGGCCCGGACGCGCCCGATGGGTTAGAATCCGAGTCGATGACAGTCGCAAGCCAGCAACGCACCGCACCTGATCTGTGGGACCGTTACCTCGGGCTGACCCCAGCCCATCGGTCCGTGATGCAGTTGAAAGCCCTCGTGTGGCTGACAACCAACAAGACCACTTTCCTGGCCTGCATCATGCGGGCCGGGCTGCGGGGGCCGGATGGCAAGGCATGGGCCACCCGATCGCTGACCCCGGCGCTGGAGTTCCTCGTCGCCAAGAAACTGCTGACGACCGACATGGCCTGTTCGCCGGCGTTGCTGCATCCGGTGGCCGTTGATGCCATCGCATCGCCACAGGGCGGGTCCTTGGCCGAGGCGGTGCGCGCCTGTTTCCCGGCCAAGGCGGAGGGCATCTATTTCCGCAACCGCGAGATCGTCGATCCCGAAGCGATGCGTCGCCTGCTCCGGCTGGCGATCTACGCCGACGACGAAGCCGGCTTCCTTGCGGCCCGGAAGGTTTACGATGCACAGTCGGGACCTCCGGCGACTGAGGCGCTCGCGGAGATGTTTGCCCTGCCTCTCTTGGCTTCCGATTGGCTCGCCAGCCGCTGCGACGTTATCCGGTCTGCCCTGTTCGACGCCAAACTGTCCGCCTTCCTGTGGACGGGCGTGTCCGGCCCCGACACCGTGGCGGTGATCGCCCAATATCGCGCGCAGGCAACCGGGTCTGTCCCACCCGCATTGCTGTGCTACGACCTGGTCGGCGGAAGGCTGGACGGGCTTCGCCACAGTATCGCCGGCGCCACCGGCATGGCCCGGCACGCGCTGGAGGGGGCCGTCGCCTTCCTTGAAGCCCGCAATGCCGACGCGCTGCGGCACTACCGCGACGCGCTGAAGCTGCACCGCAAGGAGGTCGGCAAGCGCAAGGTCTTCCTTGACGACGTGCACGGGCTGTTCTTCGCGCTGGCCCTGTTGGGCGCCAACGATGCCGGCGTGCTGGCGGAGGCGCAGGCCGGGCTGGACGTCGCCATGCGTACGGACTCGCGCTACGCCGCCGGCTTCTTCGGCGTCCAGGCATTGGTCTGGCTGGCCCAAGGGCTTGAAGCGAAGGCGCGCGGCCTGGTGGAGCAACTGCAAGCCGCCAAGGTGGTCGAGCCGCTCTCCGCCGCCTGCATCGCCCTGGCCGCCTATGCGGTCGATCCGGATCTTGCACGCCGCCGCAGCGTCGACCTGGCCAAGCGGTTCGAAGCGACCAAGGACACCCTCCCGCTGGTGTCGCGCATCTACGCCGAGATATTGGCCGAGGTGGCGCCCCTGCCGGGCCCGTACGCAGCCTGGTTGGAAGGATCGTCCCACGACACCAAGGTTGCCTTCACGCGCCTGCTGGTCGTGCGCAAGCCCTGGGAACGCGCGCTGGAGAACCTCGCGGCCTTCATGAACGCAGGCAACGCCCCGCAGGCCGCGGCAGCGGTGAAGGCCAAGCGCCTGGCCTGGTTCCTCGATCCCGACCGGCGCCACGTCGAGGTGGCCGAGCAAGCGTCCCGCGGCAAGGGCGAGTGGACCGATGGCCGCCCGGTGGCGATGAAGCGGCTGTTCGAGCGGGATCCGCGGCTGGACTATCTGACCGAGCAGGACCGGCTCGCGCTGCGGTCCATCCGCAAGGAGGCCGCTGGCTGGTACGGCGAGGAGAGCTTCGCCTTCGACGAGTCCCGCACGATCCCGGCGCTGGTCGGGCACCCCGCCGTGTTCGACGCGCGCCACCGGTCACGGCCGCTGGAGCTGGTGAACTACCCGCTGGAGTTGGTGGTGACGGAACAGGGCGGCTCCTACCACGTGGCGCTGTCGCACACGGCGGATGCGCCGACCGTGTTCTTGGAGGCCGAGACGCCGACGCGCTACCGCGTGGTGGACTTCCCGCAGCGTGTCCTGGCCGTGCAGGAAATCCTGGGCAAGCGCGGCCTGACCATCCCCAAGAGCGCGCGCGACCAGGTCGTCGCCCTGGTGCAGCGGAGCGACCCGGCGTTGCCGGTCCGCGCCGACATCGAAGCCGTCGGCCCGGCGGCCATGGCGGGCCTCTGCACGCCCATCGTCCAGTTGCTGCCGTCCGAAGCGGGGCTGCGGCTGAGCCTGCTGGTGCGGCCGTTCGGCGACGAAGGGCCGGCCTATGTCGCCGGGCTGGGCGGCCGCTCCGTGCTGGCGAGCGTCGCCGGCCAGCAGCAGCGCGCCACCCGTGACCTGGCGCGCGAACTGGCGGAGCGCGCGGCCCTGGTCGAGGCCTGTCCCACGCTGCGCGACCGGATGGCCGCCGACGCGCACGAGGCCGCCATCGACGATCTGGGCGGCAGCCTGGATGTGTTGCTGGAACTGCAAGCCTATACCGGCCCTGCCACGATCGAGTGGCCGGAGGGCCGCAAATTCCGCGTCAGCACCGTCACGCCGGACAAGCTGCGGCTCAAGGTGGCGCAGGAGCGCGATTGGTTCAGCGTGGACGGCACCGTCGCGCTGGACGAGGGCGAGGTGCTGGAGATGCGCTTCCTGCTCGACCGGCTCGACCGGGCGCAGGGACGGTTCGTGCCGCTGGGGGACGGCCGCTTCGTGGCGCTCACCCAGCAGTTGCAGACGCAGTTGCAGCGTTTGACCGCCGTGTCCGAGCCGCACAAGGCCGGCCAGCGCGTGCATGCGCTGGGCGTGCCCGCGTTGCGCGACCTGTTGGACGAGGCGAGCGACGTCAAGACCGACGCGGCCTGGCGCCAGCAGGTCGACCGGATCAAATCGGCCGAGAGTTGGACGCCGAAGCTGCCCCGCCACTTGCAGGCGGAGCTGCGCGACTACCAGGTGGACGGCTTCACCTGGATGTCGCGCCTGGCGCGCTGGGGCGCCGGCGCCTGCCTTGCCGACGACATGGGCCTGGGCAAGACGGTGCAGGCCATCGCCGTGATGCTGGACCAGGCCGCGGACGGCCCCTGCCTGGTGGTGGCGCCGACATCCGTGTGCCCGAACTGGGAGGCCGAGATCACCCGCTTCGCGCCGACGCTCACCGTGCACGGCTTCGCCGCCGCGGCCGACCGCGGCGCCGTGGTGGCCGGGCTGGGACCGCACGATGTGCTGGTGTGCAGCTACGGCCTGCTGCACCAGGCGGCGGCGCTGCTGGGTGACCGCATGTGGCAGATGGTGGTGCTGGACGAGGCGCAGGCGATCAAGAACGCCCACACCAAGCGGGCGCAAGCGAGCGTGGCGCTGCAGGCCAAATTCCGCCTGGCCCTGACCGGGACGCCGGTCGAGAACTACCTCGACGAGCTCTGGAGCCTGTTCAACTTCGTCAATCCCGGCCTGCTCGGCTCACGCGAGGGCTTCCAGAAGCGCTTCGCCGGGCCGATCGAGCGGGATGGCGACGCCACCGCCCGGCAGGCCCTGCGGGCGCTGATCCGCCCCTTCCTGCTGCGCCGGACCAAAGCCGCCGTGCTGACCGAGTTGCCGCCGCGGACCGAGCAGACGATGCAGGTCGAGATGGCCGGGCCGGAGCGGGTGTTCTACGAAGCGCTGCGTCAGCGCGCGCTGGACTCGATCGCCGCGTTGGACGCCCCCGAGGGCAAACGCAAGATCCACATCCTGGCCGAGATCACCCGGCTCCGCCGGGCCTGCTGCAACCCCGCCCTGATCGACGCGGCCGCCGGCGTCCCGAGCGGCAAGCTGGACGCCTTCCTCGACCTGGTGGACGAGCTGGTCCGCAACCGCCACCGTGCCTTGGTGTTCAGCCAGTTCGTCGGCCACCTGGCCCTGGTGCGCGCGGCGCTGGACGCACGAGGCATCGGCTACGAGTATCTCGACGGCAGCACGCCGGCGGCGGACCGCCAGCGCCGGGTGGCCGCGTTCCAGGCGGGCAGCGCCGACCTGTTCCTGATCAGCCTGCGCGCCGGCGGCACCGGCCTGAATCTGACGGCGGCCGACTACGTCGTCCACCTGGACCCGTGGTGGAACCCGGCGGTCGAAGACCAGGCCTCCGACCGCGCCCACCGGATCGGCCAGGAGCGCCCGGTGACGATCTACCGCCTGATCATGCAAGACAGCATTGAGGAGCGGATCCTGACGCTGCATCGCGACAAGCGCGATCTGGCGTCTGAACTGCTGGACGGCGCGGAGACGGCGGGGCATTTGAGCGAGGACGAGTTGATCGGGTTGATTTAGGCGGTGTATGGCAGCCGCCTACACCGGCCCGTCCGTCAGCCGCTTTAGAGCCGCCGAGATCGCCAGCATCCAGATTACGAAGCGGCTCTGAATGTTGATAAGCAGGATTGTGCACCTGTTCGGCCGCGTGCAAAGCGCGCCGGAATAAAAGCCACGGAATAGCGCCGAACACCTGTTCCGCGCCCCGGGTCGCCTTATGGAGGTAGACGTTCGGATAAAGGTGGAACAATGCAACCACGTAACTCTCTGCCGTCTGCACCGCCTTCGGTCCGAGTACCAATGTCTCAACCGAGCCGGCCGCGTTGTTGTCGGCACCGGTTGGGACCGAAGCGACTTCGAGGTTTGCCAACAGCCAGACCGGATCGACGCCGCTACTTTGCAAGCCTGTCATGAGCCGGTCGCGCTGCATGTAGTCTAGACGATCAGCGTCGAACTGGCTGGAGACAACGGCGTCGTAGAGGTTCCCCCGGCTCCTTCTCTCTAATAGGGTCGCCACGTCGTGGGCGAAGCGGCTACCGAGTTCGGAGTTCAGGACGCTGGCCATCTCGCTATCGCGAATCAGCGCGGCGCTGACCTGCTCGTGTTCTGCGAAGGGTAACTTGAGCCGTTTGCTCATCCGCAGTTATACCTGCAAACGCGGCAGTTAGACGACGTTGAGAGTGTGGAGATTGCCCGGTGAAACGCATCGTCATCGTCGGTGGGGGTATCATGGGCTCCTGCATCGCCTACCATCTCGCAGTGGCGGGAGCGGCGGAGAATGTCGTCGTCGTGGAACCAGATCCGACCTACGAGTTTGCGGCAACGCCAAGGGCGGTCGGGGGGGTGAGGCTGCAGCACGCGCTGCGCGAGAACGTGGAGATGTCACTCTACGGCGACGCGGTCTACTCGGACTTTCCCAACCAGGTCACCGGCGGAGCTGTGGAGTATGACCCGCAATTCTACCGCATGGGCTACCTCTACCTCGTGCAGGGATCAGCACAGGTGGCGAAGCTGCAAATGGATGCCGACATGCTGGCGTCGCTTGGCGTGCGGGTGGTGCGGCTTGACCAGTCTGGCCTGCGCAAGCGCTATCCCTCCTTCCACTTCAACGAGGCCGATGCTGGAACACTGACCCCCGACGATGGCCAGATCGACCCGAATGCGGCGCTGATGGGGTTTCGCAGGGCGGCAGAAGGGCGTGGCGTCCAATACCTCCGGGACAGGGTGACCGGCCTCGACGTCGCAGGCGGCCTAGTAACGACCGCTCACTTGGAAAGCAGCAGTAACCTGGCCGTCGACACACTCGTCAACGTCGCGAATTGCTGGGCTGCGAGCGTCTGCAAGATGGTTGGGATGCCACTCCCCGTTGAGCCGCGACAGCGGCAGACATTCTTTTTCGACATGCAGGTCCCGCTGGAGCCGATTCCCGCCATGCGTCATGCGGATGGACATTCGATGCGGCGACTACAGAAAGGCTATATTACCGGCTACACGGCGGCAAACCAATCCTCCGCCTTCAAGTGGGACCTGGATTACTCCGTGTTCGACGACGTGCTGTGGCCACAACTGGCGGCACAAAGCAGCAAGGCTGTTCAACTCTAGAGATGAGCCATCTGCGACAGCGCCTCGAATCCGCCAAGAGCGGCGCGATATCGATCCTGGCTGAGGGTGGCGGTCTGATTGGCCTTGAGGATATTGAACCCGAAGCTGCGCAATCTAGCGAATACGCCTGGGTTGCATCGTATCCGTGAACGGTCCTCGCCGAGGGTGACGTCGCGGGTGTAGTGGGAGGTTGTCTCGATGCGCCAATGGGCGCGGATGGCGTCTGCCGCTTGGGCGGCGGGAAGCGGTTGATTGGAGACGTAGAACGCAACTTCGCAGGTTCTGTCGAACAGCCCGGTCTTGGCGTTGCGCGTGTAGACGACACGCTCGACGCGGATAATGGCGCGGACATGATCCTGCCAGTCCGTGGCTTCGAAGTTTTGGGCGGGATCGAAGACCGTGACAGTGCGGTTTTCGTAGCGGTTGCGGCCTTTGTCATGGCTTTTGTAGGTGTTGAGCGGCTTTGCCGTATCGGCGATGGCGGTGATCGTCTGAAGCAGGGTCGGCTGGTTGGCCTTGACCTGTATGATCAGAGCGATGCCGGCCTGTTTGGCGACTTCGAAGTGTTTTTTTGACAGTGGAGCGCATCGAGCGTGACGAGGGTGCCGGCAGGGACCCCGAGTTCGGCGAGCAGCGTCTGGGCTGCGGGGATTTCATTGGATTTTCCGGCAATGCCGATGTGGGCCAAAACCAAGGACGTGTCGGTGGCGAAAGCGCTCAGCACTTGCGCAGCAAGGCGATCGTTGAAATTGTCGAAGCTGCCGCGAAGCGTCTTGCCGTCGAGCGCAATGCTGCGTGGCCCCGGTTGCGTGCACGCAGCCTGCAGCCGGGCAGCGTGTTGGCGGAACGCGGCTTCGACATCGGCAGGCGCAAGACCTTGGAGGATATAGCGAATGGCGGTGTGGGCAGGCGCCCGGCGCCATGCGAGACCGAACGCGGCATTCAGTTTGGACCGATGCACGTCGATGAAGGTGACGATGCCGCGATAGGAGTTGCAGCCGGTCACGATCGCCAGAATGGAAAAGAGCAACACGTGGGGCAGCTTGTATTTTTGTCCCTGCCCGCGACGGGGATCGGGAACCTTTGACAGCATGGAGAGCAACGGCGCGAACTGGGACATGGCAACCTCACACTCGGTTGCCGCCCCAGGAGTCAGACATATTGTGATTCGGGAATCCTGTTTCTTATCAGACAGTCCATTTCCCAGCGCAGGTGTGGCAAATCAGACTCAGTCGAACCTTGCCGCCAGGATTGAACAGCCTTGCACAAAGCAGCGCCTTCGACGCGATCAAGATGAAGGGCGGCTGGGTCGGCCATTACGACATGAATCTGCTCGACGGTAATCCGGTGATTGACCGCTGCCCCGCCATATCGAATTTCATCGTTGCGGCCGGGTTTTCAGGCCATGGCCTCCAGCATGCCCCAGCTGTGGGACGAGCGGTGAAGGAAATGATCATGGATGGCGGATTTCAGTCCATCGATCTGTCTCGTCTGAACTATCGCCGCATCATCGACAACACGCCGCTCCTGGACGGTGGCCCGGTGGCGTGACGATCGCACACCGAACGACAAGGCAGTTACGAAGGTTGGATCAGAAGGTGTGGAGATCGCAGGCCAAGGTCTCGCCTGACGCGTGTATCTATCACATGCCCAAAAAGCATCAGATTTCATCCACTAGTACAGCGTTTCCATGAAACGACTCCTATGCCGCCGCCTGACGCAGGCCCGTCGTAGGGTGGGCTTCAGCCCACCTCTTCGAGGTGGCGTAGGAGACCATGGTGGGCTAAAGCCCACCCTACGACGTCCTCTCCATAGGGTCGATTTCATGGAATCGGTGTACTAGCCGCTGGCGCTCCTGAATCTGGCGCTATTGCTGCCGACCGTTGCAAGCCGGCTGACGAGTTCGGCTTGGCGGCGTGTATCGGTCTTGTCCATGAGCCGGACCAATTGCGTTCGGATCGTGTTGACGCTGCGCCCGCGGCGCTCTGCGATGTCGCGAAGTTCCAGCCCGGCCAGGAGGTCGGCGGCAACCGCGGCTTCGGCCGGGGTCAACTTGAACAAGGCAACCAAATCGCTGAGGCGACGGGCGGCGCCTGCCTGAGGGTCGGAGATGCAAAGCATGACCGCGGCCGTGCCCGGCAACTCGGTCGCGTAAAGCTCGCACTCCCGCCGCAGCGGCGTGACGATCAGCGACAGGGGCGCCAGCCCGGACGGTCGAGCGACGCTGAGCGCGTCGGACCGGGCAGCACATGTCGGGGTCCCAACGGCGGCGGCGATCACCGCCTGCAACTTGCTCGTCGCCGCCGGCGTGGCGGCGACGAGCCCGGTCCGGTCCAGGGACAGCCCGTCCGCCTGGGCCAGCAACACCGACGCCACCCGGTTTTGGTGCACGACCCGGCTGGACCGATCCATCAGGACGATGCCGATCTCCATCTGGTCGAGAACAGCCAGGCTCGCCGAGGCGACAGTGTCATGCCGGTGCAGGCGGCGGGACACGGCGGCGGAACGCTGGAGATGCGGGAGCAGCAACGCCGCCATGCGACGTTCCGCCGCTGTGTAAGCGCCGGCCGACCACGGGCGGATCACGGAGATATCCGCTATGCCGACCCCGTCCACCCAAATGTCGAAGCGCAGTCCCTCGTGCAAGTCGCGCGGGGCAAGATACTCGTTATACATCTCGGTCCGCCTGAAGTCGGCCGCCGGCATGATGTCCCGCGTGCACACTATGTCCCCAGCGCGCTTGACCGGGCGGCGTTTGCCCCAGACGTTGCGGGTCGCCCATTGGCCCAAGAGCTGTTCGTGGTAGTCGCGATCGTCTAGTCCGAAAACGATGCCGCCATACTGGCTGTAATCCCACGTCCGCTCGAAGCTGTCGGCGAAGTGTGCGTTGAACAGATCGGCCAGGTGCGCCAGCAACAATGGCCAGCGTGAGCGGTCGAGCGCGACATCATAGATCAGCAGCGTCGCTGCACTAAGCTTTTCGCTGTCCATGTCACGTCCACTTCTCGTCGGCGGCGTTGTGAGAACAAATAGTGACCGAAGCGCGTCGCTTCTTTAGGAATGTCGCATTAATTGTGCAGCAGCGCAATGATCTCCGGGGTGGATCGCAACGAGTACATGCGGCAGCGTCCAAATCCCTTGGCCATCGCCTGCCACCCGACATACTCACACGCATGACCCACGCGTGAGGACGCGTGCAGTGTGGCCGCGAACTGTTCGGTGACGTAGGTTCGCCCTACCGGCGTCACCGCCTCGATCCGGGCGGTCCGGATCACTTCTTTGCCGATGAACTTCTGCCGCCCGGTGACGCGGTCCAGGCCGCGCGCCGCCGGACCGATATGGGCGCCCAGCCGCAACGCCAGCGTCGATGGCAGCCCGGCCGCCGCGACCCGCGCCGGCTCCATGATGCGTTGCAGCCCGTCACAGCAGCGCAGGGCGGCGGCAATGCCGGTCAGCACCACGAAAATTCCGTCGCCCGCCGTCTCGGTATATTCCACATCGCCACCAAGTTCGGCGAGGACGTCCGCGAAGCCGCCGATCACGTGCTCCAAGAACGGCCGGTGCGCCGCCTCCGGGATAGTGCTGAAGCCCTTGATGTCGCCGAACACGAAGCTGCGCGCGATCCGGTCCCGAAAGCCCAAGGGAAGATCGGGGTCGGACGATGGCATATCCGCGACGTTTCCCAGGCGGAGCGTATGCGCGGCGGTCACGAGGGCGGTGGCGCGCATGGCCGCCAGCCCACTGGCTTGCAGACACGCCATGGCGGCCACGGTCGGCTCGGCCATGTCGCCCTCCAACGTCACCTCGGACAACCCGGCGGCGCCTGCCAGCACAGCCTGCAGCCGGCGTGCCCAGTCCGGTCCGAAGCGTTGCGCGGCGGCTTGCAGGCAAAGGGACGCGGTGCAGGGGACCACCACCGTCACCTGCGCCCCGGCGGCGATGAACGCCTCCGCGGCGACGATGTCGGGCAGGCCCAGTATGGCGCCGTATGCCAGCACCGGAAGCCCGCCACCCGAGTTGGCCTGGACCAGCGCCTGGATGCGTTCCGTCTCGTCCTGGCCGGACTCTGCCTCCCAGCACACCACGTAGGGCGCGGGCAGGCCGGACAGGATGCCGGCATCGCCGACGCCGTGCTCCAGCAGCCACTCCAACTGCCGCCGGGTCGAGGCGAGTTCGTCCAGGCTCACGCCGCCAGCGACACCCTCGCGCAGGGCGGCCTGGGCAGCGGGGAAGTCGCCGCGCAAGATGTAAGCCTCGGTCATCGTCGCCGCCCGCCAGTATCCGGGGGCTGCGGCCAGCGCGTCGGCCAAGGCGGCCTGGGCCAGCGCGTCGCTGCGCGCCGGGTTGTTCGCGATGCGGTGCAGGGTCGCCGCGTTGATCGCCGGGAAATAGTCGCCGGTGGCGGCGAACACGGCCTCGTACGCCGCCGCAGCGTCTGCCGCCAGGGACCCTGCCGCCTGCGGCGATGCGGCGATGGCGCGGTCCTTCAGCAGTCGCGCGGCGAGGGCTGCGAAGTCGGTGCGCAGACTGGGGTGGGCGATGCCATCCAGTGCTCCCGCCTGGCGCAGTGCGGATAGGTTCGCTTCCGCCTCGCCCGTCGCACCGGCGCGCGCATAGGCGAGGGTCTTTTCATACTCCAGCCGCAAATCGCCCGGATGGTCCTCCAATCCCTGCCGGGCCAGGTCGATGACGTCGAGGTATTCGCCCCGGCGACGGGCGGACGCCGCCAAGGACTGCCACGTCGCCAGGTCTTGGATGATCGCGGGCGGATCGGCCGTCATGTCATGGCTCCCGCGCCTGCCAAGTCTGCGCAGACCGCCCGGATGCGCGTGAGGTTGGGGGTGAAGCAGCGGCCTGGCGCGCTGAGGAAGGTGGGGCCGACGAGGCGGTCCAGAAACGCCAGGTCCTCCTGGTAGGTCATGGTACGACACATCTCCCGCTCCAGACGGACATGCTGCACCTGCTGCCACCGCATGCTCAATCCGGCGGAGGAGAGCAGGTCCGCGTCGGAGAGCGTTGCCGCCAGCGCGGCGAGCCTAGGACGTGCGAGCAAGTCACGCAGCGCCTGGGGCACCGGTTGATCCGGTCGAACGGTCGCGTTGGCCAAGACCGGCCGAAAACCGGGGGCGGTGGCAAGGATGAGGCTGCGCAGATCGTCGCGCTCCGGCTGCCCGGCGCCGCAGCGTCGCGCGATCGCGTCGACCGCGTCCGCCGATGCCTGTTCCGCGCCGAACGGGGCGGCGTCGGGCTGGTAGAGATAGTCGTGGGACAACGCGGCCGTCAGCAGGACTGCGCGGTCATACGCGGGCATGGCATCGCCCGAATAGGCGGCAAGCTCCGCCAACACCTGCGCATTGGTCGCCACTTCCGCGTGGTGCCGCGCCGAGTGGTAGGCAGTGCCGCCCCATTGCATGACGGCCGCCGCGGCTGCCAGGCACGTCGTCCCGATCGGTTCGCCGATCACGCCGAGTGGGGAAAGCAGGCAACGCGCCAGCTCCGTCAGGTCCGGAGCCCGGCGGCCATCCCATACTCGGTAGAGCGCCGCCATGCGCCGGCCCACCCGGTCCGCATCGAACGGGCCAGCCGGTGACAGCCGCAGCAGGGCCGCAAATCCTGTCATCGGCGTATTTGACGGCCGCGAAGCGCGGTGATGTGCTTTGCCGCATGAACCCGCTCAGCAAGGTCAACCTGTTCCGGGACCTGCCGCCCGACGCGCTGCATCGGCTTGAGGTGGGCGCCCTGACCCTGGACGCCCACAACGACCAGGAGATCTTCGCGCAGGACGAGGCCGCCGGGTCGCTTTACGCCATCATCGGCGGTGAGGGCCGGGTGCGGATCGGCGTCATCGACCGGCGCAGCAAACGGCTGATGGTGGAGATGTTCGCCCTCGGCGACACGTTCGGCGAAATCGGGGTGATCGATGGCGGACTGCGCACAGCCGCCGCCGTCGTGGAGGGTCGGGTGCGTTTGATGCGCATCGGCGCCGCCAGTTTCAGCGCTGTCCTGCACGACACGCCCCTGCTGGGCGCCAACCTGGCGCAGATGCTGGCGCAACGGCTCCGGCGCACCTTCGCCCTGTTCCAGGACGCGACGTTCGAGACGGTGGAGGTGCGGCTGGCGCGGCAAATCCTCTACCTCGGGGCGTTGCAGGGACGCCGGACGGAGGCCGGGATCGTCCTGAAGAACCGCCTCAAGCAGGGCGACCTGGCCGACCTGCTGGGCACGACCACGCGCAGCATCATCACCGTGCTGAACGGTTGGCGCGCCGCCGACATCGTGCGTTACGACACGGACCGGGCGCAACTGACGATCCACCGGGAGGATGCGCTGCGCGCGCTATTCGAGGGCTGAGACTGCCCGCGTTTCATCGGTCGGCCAGCGCCCGTTCAGCGTCGCGCAGCGTGTGGACGATCCGCCGCGTCAACGCGAACAGGCTTTCCGGATGGCGCAGCAGGAACGCACGGAAATTCTCGTAAGGCAGCGATAGCAGCAGGCAGTCGTCGACGGCCCGTACGCTCGCCGTGCGGGCGCCCTCCGCGAAGAAGGCGAGTTCGCCCAGCAGCGCGCCCGGTTCCAGCCGGCGCAGCGGCCCGGCGCGGCCGATCTGCGTCACCTCCAGCATGCCCTCGCAGAGCACGAACACCCGGTCCGCCTGGTCGCCGACCCCGATCACGGCCTCGCCGGCGGCGAACCGCTCCTGCCGCATGCTGGCGGCCAAGGCGGCGCGGGATTGTGCTGCGATGGCAGCCAGTTCCGGCACCAGTGTCAGGGCGTCATAGCGTTGCTCCAACGTCATGCTGCGTCGTCCATCACGCGGGCTCCGTTCCATGCTCCAGCCACGCTTTGAACTCCATGTTGTCCCGGGCGAGCTCTGGCCAGGGTGCATCGCCCGCGACTGCCCCCTCCCGCACGAACACGATGCGGTCGCAGCCGCGCGCCAGCCCCATGTCGTGGGTGACGACGACCACGGAGCGTGCCTTGGCCTCCGCCTGCAATACCGTCACGAGTTCGGCGCGCAGCCGGGGATGGAAGGCGGAACTCGGTTCGTCGAGCACCAGGAACGGGGAGGGGCTGAGCAGCGCCCGGCCGAGTGCGACCAATTGCTGCTGTCCGCCGGACAACCGGCCGCCTTGCCGCCCGACCTGGTAGTCCAGCCCGGCCTCCAGCACCGCGCCGTCGACCGGGGACCCGCGCAAATGGTCCATCACCAGCCGGTCCACCTGCTCCAGCCGCCGGACATTGCCGGGGTCGGGTGCGGCGAAGAGCAGGTTCTCGCGCCAGCTCAGCATCGGGTTGATCGCATCCGGCTCGAACCGGTGGCTGATGCCGGCGACGATCGCCTCCAACTGCGACCGTGCCGCGGCGTCGGGCGCCGGCAACGCGTCGCCCTCCAGCTCCTCGATCCGCGCCGAGATGGCGACCGCGACCAGCAACGGGCTCGCGGCCGCACCGGGCGGCGCGGCGGACGGACGCGACAGCGCGTCCAGCGCTGCCGAGCGGAGCTGCCAGGTTCCGACCTCGATCTTCGCCGATGCGATGCGGTTGTAATCGTCCGGGCTGCCGGCCTGGGCCAGCAGCGGCGCCGTTCGGCGCACCAGGGCTGCAGCCAGCTCCGCCATCTGCTGCCCGAACGCGCCCGAGGCCAGCGCCCGCACCGCCTCGCGGCTATGCGCGGAGGTGAGGCGCCGGGCGATCTCCTCCTGATCCGCGGCACAGCCAAGCTGCCCCTCGATCAGCATCTGGCGCGACGCGCCATGGCCCGGGCCCAGCGGGCGCAGCGCGATGCCGAGTGCGGCCTCCGCGGCGCCGCGGAACCCGGCGCGCAAGGCCGGCAAGTCGTATCCGGCGGCTGCGTCGCTACCCGGCATCGCGTCCAGCCCCTTCTGCCGGATCAGGTCCAGCAGACCCAAACCGCCGAGCCGGTCGCCGATGGAGCCGAGCGCCGCCGTGTCCGGTTGCAGGCTGGTCAGGAAGAGGTTGTCCCGCAGCGAGGCGTCAAAGATGATCGGCTTCTGCGGCAGGTAGACGAAGGTGGCGCCCTGGGCCGCCGCCGCCGGATAGGTGATGGCGCCATCCAGCGGGCGCTGCCGGCCGAGCATGAGTCGGATCAGCGTCGACTTGCCCGCCCCCGCCGGGCCGACCACGCCGGTCAGCCCGGCGGGCAGGATGCGCAGGCTGACGCCATCCGCGCCGCCCTGCACCTGGTGGCTGCCGCTGAACCGATAGCGGACGTGGTCCAGCACGATCGCGCCGTCCCCGCCGGACGCCGCGGGCTGGGTGAGCGCGTCCGGCGGCGCCTCGTACTGCCCCAGCCGGTCGGCAGAGACGCCGGAGATTTGGAATTGGCTGTAGAGCTGGGTCAGTTCGCCGAACTTGTAATACAGCTGCGGCAGCGTCGAGATCAGCAGCACGATCAGCCCGGCCGTGGCGCTGCCATCGGCCGCCGCCGCGCCCCCCTGGAACCAGGTGGTGAACACGACGAGCGAGAGCGCGGCGATGAAGCCGAAGGTGAAAGTCAGCTTCTGCAGCACCGACATGGCGCTGTTCATGTCCGCGTTCTCAAGCGCCACGCGGTCGCGGACCTGCTGGCGCCGCTTGAACTGGCTTAGGACGCTCCTCAGCAGGCCGGAGACCTGGATCTCCGCCGTGCCTTGCAATGTGTCCTCGAACCCGGCCTTCACCTGTTCGTCACTCAGCACCATGCGGCTGTCCAGGTCGCGCTGACGGCGGAGGATCGGGGTCGCGGCTGCGAGGCCCAGCACGGAGATGGCGATGCCGACGCCGGCGGCGAGCCAGCTCTGCACCACCAGAACCCAGATCACGGCGATGATGGACAACGCGGTGGCGACCGCCTGGACGACGATCTGCCGTCGGCCACCGACCCGCGCCAGATCGCCGCCCAGCCGGCTGATGATCTCCGACGGCGCCCGGCGCAGGTAGAAGGCATCGTCCTGCCGCAGCAGGTTGCGCAGCAGTTCGCGCTCCACGTCGTGCCGGGCAGCCTGGACCATGCGGCTGTTGGCGGCCAGGGCGGCGAAATCGACCGCCGATTGCACGACGATCGTCACCGCGTAGGTCACCAGCAGGAAGGCCGGCAGGCTCGCCCCGCATGGCTGCGGATCAATCGAGAAGCCGGAGCCGATCCAATCGCCCAGGCTGCACCGCATGTCGGCCGCCGTCGCCGGGCGGCTGAGCACGACGGTCAGCGAGCGCAGCAATTGCAGTTCGACGAACACGGCGACGGCAGACAGCGCGTTGAGCCCCAGGAGCAGCGCCATCTTGCTGCGGTAGGCGCGGGCGAACACGCTCAGCCACTCGTGCAGCGGCGCTCCCTGGCCATCTATGGCCTCCAACGGCCTAGGCTGCATGGGGTCCCTCGAACATGAGGTCGGCGATGGCCATGCGGGTCATGCGGCAATATTGCGTCGCCGTGCTCGCGAACGTTCCGTTCTCGGCCAATTTGTTCACCGGCTCGCCACCGCCGCAGACGTGGAAATACGCGCATTGCGCACGGCACATCGCCACCCCGGCCTGGATATCCCGGTCCATCCGCGCGAGCACGGGGCTGTGCATCACCTCCTGGAATGAGTCCGTGTGCACGTTGCCGATGGTGAAGTCCTCGTACTCGGCGTTCTTCTGTCCGAGCAGTTCCGGCGAATAGGTCGACAGGTTTCCCTTGTGATCCATGCTCAGGATCGAAAAGGCGTCGGTCAGCATGTTGCTGCCGCCGCGCGGGCTGCCGGGACCCGGCCATGGTCCGCTGTACACCGCGCCGAGCATCTGGTTGATCTCGCGGATGGACTTGATCGTCCCCGCCCGCGCGGCGATCGCCCAGAATTCGGCCAGGAACGCCTTGTAGCGGTCGCAGGTCGCTTGTCCGGCCTGCAATCCGGAGACGTGGTCGCCCTCCGATTCCTCGACGTTGAAGCCGACGTGTTGGATGCCCTCGCTCACGTAGAAATCGTGCAGCTCGCGTGCGGACCCGAGGCTGTCGTTCGACAGCACGGTGATGACGTGGAACGGGATGTTCGCGTCAGTCAGCCGGCGGATGCCGGCCATCGCCTTGGCGAACGTGCTGCCGCCGGACCGGCTCAACCGCTTCGCGTCGTTCAGCCGCTGCGGCCCGTCAATGCTGACGCCGATCCGCATGTCGGGCCGGCGTAACAGCTCGCACCACTCCTCGTTCAGCAAGGTCGCATTGGTTTGGAAGTTATGGGTGACCGGCAAGCCTGCCGGCCGGTATTGGTCCATGATCGCGATCGCATGGCGGTAAAACGCCACCGGCAACACGGTCGGTTCGCCGGCGTGCCAAACGATGTCGAGCCGCCTGCCGACCCAGCCGGAGCTGAACACCTTGGCGAACAGTGAATGGAGCGTCGCGTCTTTGATCTTGTCCCGCACCGAGCGTGACGGGAGATAGCAGTAGCTGCAGTTGATGTTGCAGAACGGCGTGG
Source organism: Acetobacteraceae bacterium (assembly GCA_965199095.1). Taxonomy (GTDB): domain Bacteria; phylum Pseudomonadota; class Alphaproteobacteria; order Acetobacterales; family Acetobacteraceae; genus LMUY01. The sequence goes on along the minus strand of CBDAQM010000007.1, from coordinate 895,121 downwards.
GCTGGATAACGAGGAGGTCGATCCTCGGTCTACGTCCCCTGATCGCAGGATTGTGAGCCGCCGTATCATCCGAATGAATGATGCCGGAACGATTTCCCTCTGTCATTGTCGTGTTCCGTTCATGCCCTGTTCCGTAAGAGGAGTTTGATCATCTGCTGTAATCATACCGAGTTTTCTAAATCTCGTGTATGAAAAATTTCACTGACATCCCGTTATAATCCCATCATGATCCACGCAGCCTGATGATCGTCAATACAGGCTGAACGTAAGGAGTGGTTAAATGCCCGTGTTACAGGCTATGGACGGTAAGTTCTACGACATACCGGATGAGCAGGCGACCGCATTCGAGGTGCCGCGCGAGAAGGTCAAAGAATTACTTGAGAAGTCGGGTGCTCCTGCGGCGCAGGGTGCCCCTGGGCCGAGCCAGGGGCCAGGCCAGATGCCCGGCCAGGGACCCGGCCCCGGGCAAGGCGCGCCGCCGCCATCGGTGCTGGTGCAGATCTACGGCGCGCAGCCCAGCTACGGAGCGCCTCCGGGCCAGCAGATGCAGCAGCAACCGCCCGCGCAGGGTGAACCGGCCCAGGGTGGCGAGGACGGCGACGTCAATCCGTATTGGTGGTGGCGCAACATCACCTTCTATCGTCCGTGGGGCAATTTCTGGCCCAACTGGGGCAACTGGTAAGCAGCGCCGGGGCGGGTTCCTGACATGACACTGATGGATCGTCCCGGCTGTGCGGAGGGGGTGGGGGTGATGTACCACCCCTTCCTGCACGATTACCTGCTCGAAAGGGCGGAGTTGTTCGATTTCATCGAACTGCCGTTGGACCTTTATACCGACGCCGCACGGTCCGCCTTGCTGGACCCGGGGCAGGCGCGGTTGCGGCAAGTCATCGCGGCCAAGCCCTGCGCCTGGCGCGGCAGCGCCCTATCGCTTGCCTCTGTCCCGTTGGACGGGGAACCTGCCTTTCCGCCCTACACCGTGCAGACCATCCGCCGTTTGCTCGAGATGACGCCGGCCGCATGCTGTACCGAGGTGATGGGCTACCGGAGCCAGGGCCAGACGACCCCGTACCCCGTGCCGTTCACGGCGGCCGCGGCCAATTGGATCGCGCGGCGACAGGCGGAGGCGCAGGCCGCGCTTGGCGTCCCGGTGCAACTCGCGTTGCCGAGTTCGGGCGGCGGCGCCAACGCGACCGGGTGGGACGGTATCGCTTTCCTCGACCTCATCAGCGCCCATGGCGCAACCGGTATCGTCGTGGACGCCGGTGACGGCGACACACTGCCTGCTTCGCATGTCGCCGCGCTGTCGCTGTCCAGCGATGATGCGCTGGCCTGGGACAGGCTGGTCGCGCTGGCGGCGCACGTGAAACCGCGGACGATCGTGCTGTGCCGCAACCGGCAGCTTTTCCCGCTGGACACGATCGAGCGTGATCTCCGCCGGGCCAGGTCGCTCATCGCCGAGCCGGGCCACCAGCCGCAGCGCACCGACACAGTGACGCCGTCGGACCGGCCCGATTCGGAAAGCCTGGCAACGCTGCGCAGCTATCCGGTCGAGGCTGGGACGGGTGCGACGGACTCTTGGCGGAATTGGCGCAACCAGGTCGATGACATGCATAAAGCGCAACAAATCGCAGCGCTGATGTCCAGGGGGGGCGGCGCCGCGCCGCCATGGCGCACGTGATGGCAGACGCGATTGCGGCCCGGATCCTGGCCGTCACCCGGACCGAACTGGCGCGTGCCCTTGCGGAGTTGTGCCAGGCCGTCGGCGCCGCCGAATCCTCCATCCTGCTTCCCAAGGGCGAGGACGCGTTGATCTTCTTCGCATCGAGCAACGCGGCCCTGATGGGGCCGGCCGCGCCGGTCGTCCCAGTCAGTGCGAGTTTCACGGGATTGGCCTACCGGACCGGGCAGACCATCGCCTTCGCCGATGCGGCGAGCCAGCAGGCCCATAACAAGGCGGTCGACCAGCATGTCGGCCTCCAAACGCACGAGTTCGCCGCGATACCGATCCACGGCCAGTCCGTGGTGGGCGTGGTCACGCTGGTGAACCGGCCGACGGGAACCGCCCCGCGCCCGTTTGACATGGCCGAGCTGCGCCAGGCCGCGGATGCGGCGCAGGGCATGGCGCAATCCATCACCCTGCTGGCACGGCTTGGTGACGATGGGCCGGAGGACGGCGCCGATGCGCTTGACCCGGACCTGCTCACCGATCTGGCGGCGCTGACCGGACCCGAGCGGCAAATGGTGCACAACCTGGCGAGCTCCCTCCTGCAGAACCGGGCCGCATAGCATGGCGCCCGGTGAGCATCTTTCCACGCTGCGGCAGGTCGTGGACGTCGAACGCCTCCGAGAGGCGCTCCACACCGGGCGCGGTAAGGGCGTCCGGGTCGCCGTGCTCGACAGCGGCGTCGACGGCAAGCACCCAGTGTTCGCAAGCCAGTTGCGGGCGCAGTTCGACGTCGTCACCGACCGCATGGGGTCGCGCTGCGTCAAGGCCCAGCCGACGGACGGCATCGGTCACGGCACCGCCTGCGCCGGCATCGTCTTGCAGTTGGCGCCCGAGGCTGAAATTTACAGCGTCAAGGTGATCGGCAGCGACTCGCGCGGTACGGCGGACCAGCTCGTCGCCGGGCTGACCTTTGCGCTCGACCAGGGTTACGACGTGATCAACATGAGCCTCGGCACGACCGATGCACGGATCACGGCGCGGCTCGGCGCGCTGACGGACCGGGCGTTCTACGAGGGCAGGATCATCGTGGCGGCGGCGAACAACCAGGGCCGCACCGCGTATCCGGCGCAGTTCTCGTCGGTGCTGTCGGTCAACATGGAGGGGTTCGACGATGCAACGGTCGTCCGTTACGATTACGGCGGCCCGATCGAACTCTCCGCCCGCGGCGTCTATGTCGAGGCGCCGGCGCCCGGGGGCGGCAGCCAGTTGTTCACCGGCACCAGCTTTGCGTGCCCTCACGTGACCGGGCTGCTGGCGCGCGTGCTGTCGGTCTATCCAGGCCTCGCTGCATTCGAGGCAAGGCTGGTCCTAAGCCTGCTCTCCTCCGGCGCGCATGATGGCGGCCAGACCGCGTAGGCGGTGAGCGTTGCCGCCGGGCCGGGTGAAGCGCTTCAGATCGGCCCGGGCATGACCGCGGTAGACGAGCGGCTCGCGCCTGTCGGGAGGCTGTCATGAGCGAGGTTGTGCTTCGGCTTTTTGTGTCGTCCCCGGGTGACGTGTCTGGGGAGCGGCGTCGGATCGACCTGGTGGTCGAACGGCTGAACGCGGAGTTCGCCGGCCGCGTGCGGATCGAGACGGTGCGGTGGGAGCTGAGCTACTACTCGGCGCACGAGACCTTCCAGCGCCAGATCCCGGAGGCGGCCGAGTGCGACGTGGTGGTCGCGGTGTTCCGCGGCCGGCTGGGCACGCCGCTGCCGGCGGCCTTTCCGCCGCTGCCCTCGGGCGAGCCGTATCCCAGCGGCACGGCGTACGAGATCCTCTCCGCCATGGAGGTGCGCCGCGCCGGCAAGCGGGTGCCCGACGTGTATGTGTTCCGCTACCCGGACGCGCCGTCAGTCGGGCTGGACGCGCCGGACCGCGCCGAGGTCGAGGCGCAGTGGGGCCGGCTGAAGCAGTTCTTCGACACCTGGTTCCGCACCCAGTCGGGCGAGTTCCTGGCGGCGTTCCAGACCTACACCTCGACGGACGACTTTGCGCAGAAGGTGGAGGACTGCCTGCGCCAGTGGCTGGCGCAGCGCGGCTACCTGGCGCAGGGCCCGGTGTGGGACCGGGTGCTGCACGGCTCGCCTTTTCCCGGGCTGGCGGCGTTCGAGGCGGATCGCGGCCGGGTGTTCTTCGGCCGCGACGCGGCGCTGGGCCAGGCGACGGCGCGGCTGGCGGAGGCGGAGCGGGCCGGGCGTGCGCCGTTCCTGCTGCTGATCGGGGCGAGCGGGTCGGGCAAGTCCTCGCTGCTGCGTGCCGGGCTGCTGCCACGGCTGGTGCTGCCGGGCACGATCCCGGAGGTGGATGCCTGGCGGGTGGCGGTGCTGACGCCGGGTGCGGCGCCGTTCGCGGCGCTGGCCGACGCGCTGTTCGCCGACGCGACGCTGGGGGCGGAGCTGCGGGCCGGCACGTTCCGCACGCGGGAGATGCTGGCCCGCCAGATGGCGGGCGACCCGGAGATCGCGCTGGCGCCGCTGCGCGACGCGCTGGAGCGGGTGGCGGTGCAGCGCCAGCAACAGGCCGGGTTCGACGCGCCGCGTCCGGCCCGGCTGGCGCTGGGCATCGACCAGGCGGAGCGGCTGTTCAGCGAGGCGACGCCGGAGATGGCCGCGGCACTGGCGGTGCTGCTGGCGGCGATGGTGCGGCAGCGCCTGGCCACGGTGGTGATGGCGCTGCGCAGCGACGCCTACGCTGACTTCCAGGGCAGCGAGGCGCTGGTGGCGCTGCGGGAGGACGGCGCCACGCTGGACCTGGTGCCGCCCTCGGCGGCGGAGCTGGAGGAGATCGTCACCCGCCCGGTGGCGGTCTGCCACCCGGCGCTGGCGTTCCAGGAGACGGACGGCCGCTCGCTGGCGGCGCGGCTGGTGGCCGACGCGCGCGGCGGGGACGCGCTGCCGCTGCTGCAGGTGAGCCTGGCGCGGCTGTATGCGGCGGAGGCGGGTCGCGGCGACGGGGTGCTGCGGTTCGCCGACTACAGCGGCATGGACGCGGCGGTGACGGAGACGGCGAACGAGGCGCTGGGCACGCTGGACGCGGCGGCGCGGGCGGAGCTGCCGGCCCTGGTGGCCGGGCTGGTGTCGGACGTGTCGACCGACCCGCGGACGGGGGCTGCGGCGCCGGTGGCGGCGGCGCTGGACCGGCGCGGCTTCGAGACGGGCCCGGCGCGTGCGGCGCTGGTGGAGGCGTTCGTGGCCAAGCGGCTGCTGACCGCGGAGGGGGACGGCGAGCGCCCGCTGGTGCGCCCGGTGCACGAGGCGCTGCTGCGCATCTGGCCGCAGGCGGTGGCGATCGTGGCGGAGACGGCGTCGCTGATCCGGGTGCGGCACACGCTGACGCCGCTGGTGCGGAGCTGGTCGGAGGCGGACGCCGCGGCGAAACCCGGGCATCTGGACCTGTCGCCGGCGCTGCTGGACGGCGCTCAGGGCCTGCTGGCGCGGTTCGGGGCGGACCTGCCGGCCGACATGCGGGCGTTCATCGCCGAGGCAGCGGCGGCGGATGCGGCGCGGCGCGACCGCGAGCGCCAAGAACAGGAACGCCGCATCCGCGATGCCGAGGCGCTGGCGGCCGCCCGCCGCCGCACCGCCCGGCGCACGCTGGCGGGCCTGGCGGCGGCGCTGGTGCTGGCGGTGCTGGCCGGGTGGGAGTGGCACGAAGCCGGCCAACAGCGCGACCGCGCCCAACGCAGCCTCACCCTCGCGACGCAAACCGCAAACAGCCTGGTCTTCGATTTGGCAGACAAGTTCAGCTACGTGGTGGGCGTGCCGGTTGCGACGGTCAAAGACATCCTGGACCGGGCGCGCGGACTGCAGGACCAACTGCTCGCATCCGGCGAAACCGCGCCCGCCTTGCGCGCCAGCCAAGCTGACGCGCTGGTCGAGACGTCGCGAACCCTGCGTACGCTCGGTGACACCAACAGCGCGCTTGCAACGGCAAAGCAGGCGCAAGGTGTGGCCCAGTCGCTTCTGACCACCGACCCGGACAATTCTGCCTTCCAGCACGGGCTCGCGTTGGCCGACGCGGCAATCGGCGACGCGTTGCGCGTGCAAGGCGACATGGCGGGGGCGCTGACAAGCTTCCGGGCTTCGTCCGCCATCTACGTGAAGCTGTTTAAAGCGGACAACTACGACTACGCGGGGGACTTCCTCAACGTGTTCCTGGGGCAGGCGCAGACATACGGGATGAAAGGCGATCTTGCGTCGGAGCTGATGTACTACCAGGACGCACTCAAGCTTGCCCAAGATTACTCACAAGAAAATCCGGGAAACGCCCACTGGCAATTGACCGCCGCAATGTTGCAGCAGGAGGTTGGTGACGTCATCCGGTCGCAAGGTGACCTCCCGACGGCCCTCACGCACTACGAGGCGGACCTCGCGATCAGCAAGCATGTCGTCGAGGCCGATCCGGCGAACGCCGACGCCCAAGGTGACGTGGCGGTGGCCAATGAGCGCATCGGCGACGTACAGGCGGCGCAGGGCAGCCAACCGGCGGCCTTGGCAAGTTACCAGGCGTCGTTCGCGATCAGTGACGCGCTTGCCCGGATGGACCCGGGAAATACGTTCCGTCAGCGCAACGCAGCCTATACTCGTTCCAGGATTGCAACCATCCAGCTTTCGCAGGGTGACGTGCCGGCGGCGTTGGCAAGCTACGAGGCCGTTCGGGCGATCCGGGACCGCCTCGCCAGGACTGATCCGAGCAATACCGGATTTCAGTCAGACCTGTCGGACTCGCTTCGGGACATCGGGAATGCCCAACGCATCCAGGGCGATCTGCCTGCCGCGCTGGCAAGCTACCAAGCCTCCGCCGCGATCTCGTCGCGGCTCGCCGCGACGGACCCGGCAAACGGTGCCTGGCAGCAGGAGCTCGCGACATCCGAGGCTGGGCTCGGCGACGTACAGGCGGCGCAGCACGACCTGACCGCGGCGCTGGCGAGCTACCAGGCGGCCCTGGCGATCGGCATCAAGATGGCCGGCTTGGACGTGACGAACGCCGACCGTCAGCATGAGCTTGCCAATTTGCATGAAAATGTCGGCAGAGTGCGTTTCCAGCAGGGCGACACCACGGCCGCGTTCGCCGAGTTCCAGGCCTCATACGAGATCAAAAGCAGGCTCGTCGCCGCGAACCCCACCAACCCGGTTCGCCAGAACGAGCTTGCCCTGCTGGATAACCTGGTCGGCAGTATGCAGTTGAGCCAAGGCAACGCCGCCGCGGCGCTGGTTAACGCTAAAGAATCGCTTGCCATGCGCAAGCGCCTCATCGAGGCAGCGCCGGCGGATCCAACACGGCAACGCAACCTGGCCTTATCGAACGAGCGGGTTGCCGATGCACAATCTGCCCTGCACGACTATAAAGCAGCGCTGGCGAGCCAAGAGGCGGCGTCGGCGATCCGCGCCCAATTGGCCGCGGCAGCGCCGGGCGACCTCGACGCTCAGCATGACCTTGCGGAAAGCGAGGAGAAGACCGGGACGCTCGACGTCGATCTTGACGATTTCCCGGCTGCGCTGAAGAGCTTACTGGCTGCGCGGACGGTGCGGGAACAGCTTTCAGCCAAGGCGCCGACGAACGCCGCCTGGCAGCGCGAACTGGCATTGCATGACACGCTGATCGGCAGCCTCCAATCGTACCTGGATGACGCTCCCGCCGCGTTGGCAAGCTACCAGGCGGCCGTGGATATCCGGACCCAGCTCGCGAAGGCGAATGCCGCAGATTCGGGCGCCCAGCGCGACCTTGCGAACGCCTATGTAAGGCTGGCGGACACCGAGCTGAACCAGAATGATCCGGCGCACGCCTTGCAGAACGAGCAGTCCGCCTTGGCTGTCCGGCGGCATCTCGCCGCCGATGATCCAGGCGGCGCCGGGACGCAGCACGACCTTGCGCAAGCCTACACCACGGTCGGCGCCCTGCAGGTCCGGCTGCAGGATCTGCCGGCCGCGTTGGCAAGCTTCCAATCCGGCTATGACGTGTTCGCGCGACTTGCTGCTGCCAACAGCGCAAATGCCACAGCGCAACGGGAGCTTTCGATCGCTGCCAACAACGTCGGCGACGTACAGCTCCAACAGGGTGATTTCGGTGCGGCCTTAGCCCGCTTCCAATCCTCCCTGGCGATCATGGCCACGCTCGCGCAGTCTGATCCCAGCAATGCCGACTGGCAGCACGATCTGGCCGCGATCTATTGGCGCATCGGTTCCGTGTTGTCGCGTGAGGACGCGCATGACGACGCGCTTGCGAACTTCCAGAAAGGCCGGGACATCATCGTTACGTTGATCCGCCTGTTCCCCTCAAACACGACCTATCCCAGTGACCTCAGCTTTTTCGACCGCGATATCGCCGGTCTGGGGAAAGTCCAATGACCGCCGGGCCAGCCTCGCCGCCCCCGGACCTGGCCACCGAGGCAGGCGCATGCCGGGTCCGCAAACGACCGGTTGCTGTGAGCGTCTGGTTTGCCGAGTCGGACGGCACCGTCGATACATTGGAGGGCCCGGTTCGGCACGCAGCCGGCGACGCAATTCTGACCGGGGTCCACGGCGAACGATGGCCGGTCCGGCAAGAGGCGTTCGCCGCATCCTACGACCCGGTCGCACCGACCAAAGCAGGCCAGCCGGGCGTCTATGTCAAACATCCGGTGACGGCGCTGGCCCTGCGGCTTCGCACGGTCATGACGGTGCCGGCAGGCCGACACGACGACATCTTGCATGGCCGCGCCGGCGACTGGCTGTTGCAGTACGAGGATGGCAGCTCCGGTGTCGTGTGCGACGACATCTTCCGCGAAACCTACGAACGAATTTAATTTTTTCCTGAACGGAGATACACGATGAGGCACCTGCTCATTCTCCTGACGTTCGTCACGCTATCGCTTGGGGCCAAGGCCGCCAGCTTCGATTGCGGCCGGGCCTCCACGCCGGATGAACGTGCCGTCTGTGCCGACCCGCAACTGTCGCAACTGGACTCGATCGCCGGCGAGGCGTTCAGCCGGGTGCGTCAGGTTGCAGGCCCGGCCGAGATCATGCCGATCGCCCGTGACTTCCTGGCTGATCGCAGGGCCTGCGGCGCCGCCACGGCGTGCATCATGGCCAGCTACGTGGCCGTTATCGGGACGTATCAGGATCGCGGATCAAAAATAGCCATCCCGGTTTGGGCGAGTGCGACGGCCATTGCAGGCAGTGACGCACTGCAGTCAGGCACGATCCCGAAATCGATCGGGCAGTGTGTGCGCACCACGGTGGCGCGGGTGACGCCACGGCTCGATCCCGGTCACCCGCCGACCAGCAGCGATTTCGACAGCGGCACCGCCATCGTATTCACCAATGGGGGATCCCAGGTGTCGTACGAGCGGGAAGAACCGCTGCTGAGTTCGCAGCGCGGCGACGACGTCGTGGTGTGCCTCACCTCGATCCCGCGCCACTGCCCACCCGGCGACGTGCGCGGGCGTACCTACGCCGCAACCGACCTGCGGACCCGCGCGTCCTGGTGGCTGCCGGATTCCGAGCACAGCTGCGGCGGTGCGTAGCATGGCCCTAGGACGGCCCGCGGTGGTCACCTGGGACGGGATCACCCTCACGAACTCAAGCCGGCAGGCCATGCAGGTCATGGTGCCGCTCGGTTGCGTGCTTATGGTGGCCGCGAGCATTGCGCTGCTGTTGCAGTTCACTGACCCGCGGTTTGCCGGGACCGCAAACACATCGGCGGCCATCGGCTGCATATTGGTCCTGGCGCTATGCGGCCCCGGCGCCATCGCGCTGTTTCTGTCGGCCCTGATCATGCTTTGGCCTGCGCGGGTGACGGACCGTATCTTCGATCAATTCCGCCGCGGTGAGCTGCTGGCGGATTGGCGATTCACGCCATCGGAATGGAACGAGCACGTGGAGGCGGAGGTTGTCCGGCTCAATAAGACCAGCGCTCTGGTCTGGCTGTGGCTTGTCGGCCCCTCCGCAGGCATCGCCGCGATGATCCTGTGGATCGCCTCCCACAGCGTCATGGCCCGCGTGGAAACCATGGCGATCGTTGCAGCCTGCGCCGCGGTCGCGTTGTGGCTCCTGCGACAAATCCAGAAAGCGTTCTTCCGCAAGCGGATCGCGACACTGCGCCGCAATCCGCGGGTGCTGGTCGGCGCCAGCGCGATCTACTGCGGCGGCTTCTTCAAGCCTTGGAACGTCAGCATGCTGGTGCTGCAACGCGCCCGGTTGCTGCCTGGGCCGCCTGTCATGGTGGAGCTGACGATCGGGACCGGCCAGGTGGTCCAAGCCGCTGGCGCCGTCCTTACCGTGGCGTCGCTCGCCGGCGGCAGCGTCGCGGCGGGTGGGGCGCTCGCGAACATGCAGAGCCAGATGCTGGCCCCGGTTCCAGCCGACAAACTGGATGATGCGATGCGGGTGCTGCAGGCGCTGCTCGCACCCCTACCCAGGATGGCCGCGCCCGTAAGCGCCGACATCGCACCTGCCCCGAGACAACCACGGCGGCGTCCGCGGCCAGGCCGCCTGTGGGCTTTCGCCGCCATCATGTTCGTCGTGGGTTTCGTGTTGTTTCTCGTGGGTGACGCGCAGGATGCTCCGCCCTCGTCGCTGCAAATGGCGGCATCCGTGACGGGCTTGTTTCTGTGGATCGCCGTCCTGATCACGGCGGTCGTCGCCCTCACGGGCTCGATCCGCGCCTACCGATCGCGGCACCGCGCCCGGCCGGCCGTCGGGTGACACCTTCGGCAACGCGAGCAAAGGACTAAGACCATGCTGTCCGTCGTCGTCGTGCTGGCCGATTTCCTGGCAGGACTTGCCGGTGGCTTCATCGGAGGGTTCATACAGAGCTTTCTCCGAGCCGCCACGCACGCGGTCGTACCGGATTGGCTGACTGTCCTTTGCATCCTCGCATGCGCGGCCATCGGCGGCTTCCTGCTTGGGCGGTGGCGCCGCGGACCGCTGCTGCTCCACATGGCGATCGGGTCGGTCGGCTACCTGGCCCTCAACATCCTCGTCTTGTTCAAGACCACGCCGATCGGGACAGTGCTGGCCGGCGGCGGCTGCGTTGTCCTAAGCAGTTGCGTCGCATGGTTCCTGGCGTCACGTCGGCGCCGCATGGGTGGCGAATTGGCGGGCCTGCCGGGCGACATGCCCGCAGGGCGGCAACCCATGCTGCTTTGGCAGAGGATCGTCTTCGGCATCGGCGGCGTGGCCTTGATGGTGAGCGGTCTCTCCACGCTTTATGCCCAATACGCCGGGTCCGGCAGGACTGTTATTATGGCTGGCTGCGGAGAAGACCGGGTTACGGACGTCGTGAAGACCATCGTCCAGCAGAAGACGGGCGCGACCCTCACCAAAGTGGATGACGTGAAGACGGTCTCCACCAACCCGGATAAAGCTAGCTGCACGGCCATGCTGACCCTGAGCACCGGGGAAGCCGGCCGCATGGGCTATGACATCACCGTCGTGGATGATCACTACCAAGTCATGATGACGGGGCTCGTGAAGGCGCCATGACACCGTTACCCTGGCCTGCGTGACCGCGCCCGACATGTCAGTGCTGGGGCGGCGGCTCCATGCGCCCGGACCAAAGGCGATCCTCTCACTGGATGGCGGCGGCACGCGCGGAGTCGTCACCCTAGCGTTCTTGGAACGCATTGAAGCCCTGCTGTGCGGCGACGACCCGGCCGGACGCCTGTCCGATCGTTTTGACCTCATCGGCGGCACGTCGACGGGTGCGATCATCGCTGCGGCTCTCGCGCTCGGCTGGCGGGTCGCCGAAATCCGCGCTCTGTACGAGTCCTTTGCGCACTCTGTGTTCCGCCGAAGGTGGTACCGCATCTCCCCACTGGTGAACCGTTACGATGCCGGTCGGCTCGAGACGCTGCTGCACGCCCATATGGGGCAGGCCGAAGACGGGACGGAGCTCGTGCTCGGCAGCCCGGCCGTCCGGACGGGTCTCGCGATCGTGGCCAAGCGCATTGACACGGCCCGGCCATGGGTGGTGTCGAACCTGCCAGGATCACCCTATTACGCGGATCGCGATGGCCCGAACGGGAACTGGCGCATCCCGTTGCGGAACCTGGTGCGGGCGTCGGCGGCCGCCCCGACTTTCTTCCGCGCCGTCTCATTACCCCTAGGGCCGAAGGCGGATGGCACGGCGGAGATTGGGCGTTTTGTCGACGGCGGCGCGTCGCCCTACAACAATCCTGCGATGCGGTTGTTCGAGCTGGCGCGCCTCCGTTGCTACGGTTTGGAATGGGCGCCGGGCAAAGACAAACTGCTGATCGTCTCGATCGGCACCGGCCGCTTCCGCGCCACCCACGAGACGCCTGCCTTGGCGGCTGGCCAGTTCGCCGCCTGGATGAGGGCCTTGCCGCAGCGCCTCCTCCTGTTGGAGGCGATGCGCGCGCTGCAAAGCATGGTTGGCGACGGCAGCGCCCATGCGTTGCGCAGCCTGCAGGGCTTCGGCCACACTCCACTCCCGTTCCCGGTCGACTCAGAGGTGGGCGACATGGCGCACGACCTGCTCGGCGCCGAGCCGCTCTTCACGGCCATACGCTACGACCTCGACCTTGATGCGGCGCCGGCGCCAGGCATGACGTCCCGTGACGTGCGGGCGCTTCGACGGCTGGACGCGCCCGAGCAGATGCAGGCGCTGTGGACCCTGGCGCGCGAGGTGGCACAACACGTGGTGGACCTCCGTCACCTGCCGCTCGCGCCTGCCGGGAGGCTGTCATGAGCGAGGTTGTGCTTCGGCTTTTTGTGTCGTCTCCGGGTGACGTGTCGGGGGAGCGGCGCCGGATCGACCTGGTGGTCGAACGGCTGAACGCGGAGTTCGCCGGCCGCGTGCGGATCGAGACGGTGCGGTGGGAGCTGAGCTATTACTCGGCGCACGAGACCTTCCAGCGCCAGATCCCGGAGGCGGCCGAGTGCGATGTGGTGGTCGCCGTGTTCCGCGGCCGGCTGGGCACGCCGCTGCCGGCGGCCTTTCCGCCGCTGCCCTCGGGCGAGCCGTATCCCAGCGGCACCGCGTACGAGATCCTCTCCGCCATGGAGGTGCGCCGCGCTGGCAAGCGGGTGCCCGACGTGTATGTGTTCCGCTACCCGGACGCACCGTCAGTCGGGCTGGACGCGCCGGACCGTGCCGAGGTCGAGGCGCAGTGGGGCCGGCTGAAGCAGTTCTTCGACACCTGGTTCCGCACCCAATCGGGCGAGTTCCTGGCGGCGTTCCAGACCTACACCTCGACGGACGACTTTGCGCAGAAGGTGGAGGACTGCCTGCGCCAGTGGCTGGCGCAGCGCGGCTACCTGGCGCAGGGCCCGGTGTGGGACCGGGTGCTGCACGGCTCGCCCTTTCCCGGGCTGGCGGCGTTCGAGGCGGATCGCGGCCGGGTGTTCTTCGGCCGCGACGCGGCGCTGGGCCAGGCGACGGTGCGGCTGGCCGAGGCGGAGCGGGCCGGGCGTGCGCCGTTCCTGCTGCTGATCGGGGCGAGCGGGTCGGGCAAGTCCTCGCTGCTGCGCGCCGGGCTGCTGCCACGGCTGGTGCTGCCGGGCACGATCCCGGAGGTGGATGCCTGGCGGGTGGCGGTGATGACGCCGGGCGCCGCCCCGTTCGCGGCGCTGGCGGACGCGCTGTTCGCCGACGCGGCGCTGGGGGCGGAGCTGCGGGCCGGCACGTTCCGCACGCGGGAGATGCTGGCCCGCCAGATGGCGGGCGACTCGGAGATCGCGCTGGCCCCGCTGCGCGACGCGCTGGAGCGGGTGGCGGTGCAGCGCCAGCAACAGGCCGGGTTCGACGCGCCGCGTCCGGCCCGGCTGGCGCTGGGCATCGACCAGGCGGAGCGGCTGTTCAGCGAAGCGACGCCGGAGATGGCCGCGGCACTGGCGGTGCTGCTGGCGGCGATGGTGCGGCAGCGCCTGGCCACGGTGGTGATGGCGCTGCGCAGCGACGCCTATGCCGACTTCCAGGGCAGCGAGGCGCTGGTGGCGCTGCGGGAGGACGGCGCCACGCTGGACCTGGTGCCGCCCTCGGCGGCGGAGCTGGAGGAGATCGTCACCCGTCCGGTGGCGGTCTGCCACCCGGCGCTGGCGTTCCAGGAGGCGGACGGCCGCTCGCTGGCGGCGCGGCTAGTGGCCGACGCGCGCGGCGGGGACGCGCTGCCGCTGCTGCAGGTGAGCCTGGCGCGGCTGTATGCGGCGGAGGCGGGCCGTGGGGACGGGGTGCTGCGGTTTGCCGACTACAGCGGCATGGACGCGGCGGTGACGGAGACGGCGAACGAGGCGCTGGGCACGCTGGACGCGGCGGCGCGGGCGGAGCTGCCGGCCCTGGTGGCCGGGTTGGTGTCGGACGTGTCGACGGACCCACGGACGGGGGCTGCGGCGCCGGTGGTGGCGGCGCTGGACCGGCGCGGCTTCGAGACGAGCCCGGCGCGTGCGGCGCTGGTGGAGGCGTTCGTGGCCAAGCGGCTGCTGACGGCGGAGGGGGACGGCGCCCGCCCGCTGGTGCGCCCGGTGCACGAGGCGCTGCTGCGCATCTGGCCGCAGGCGGTGGCGATCGTGGCGGAGACGGCGTCGCTGATCCGGGTGCGCCACACGCTGATGCCGCTGGTGCGGAGTTGGTCGGAAGCGGACGCGGCGGCCAAGCCGACGCATCTGGACCTGTCGCCGGCGCTGCTGGACGGCGCGCAGGGCCTGCTGGCGCGGTTCGGGGCGGACCTGCCGGCGGACATGCGGGATTTCATCGGGGACGCGACGGCGGCAGACGCGGCCCGGCGCGACCGCGAGCGCCAGGAGCAGGAGCGTCGCATCCGCGATGCCGAAGCGCTGGCGGCTGCGCGGCGCCGCACCGCCCGGCGCACCCTGGCGGGCCTGGCGGCGGCGCTGGTGCTGGCGGTGCTCGCCGGCTGGCAATGGCACGAAGCCGGCCAACAGCGCGACCGCGCCCAACGCAGCCTCACCCTCGCGACGCAAACCGCAAACAGCCTGGTGCTGAACTTGTCGAGCACGTTGCGGAATACGGCGGGCATCCCGATCACGACGGTGAAGGACATCCTGGACCGGGCGCGCGCGTTGCAGGACCAGTTGCTGAGTTCCGGCGAGACGGACCCGAACCTGCGCGGCAGCCAGGCGGCAGCGCTGGTCGTGATGGCGCAAACCCTGGGCGCGCTGGGGGACACGACGGCCGGGCTGGAAGCTGCCGAACGGGCGCGCGGCATCGTCCAGCGTCTCGTCGCGGAGTTCCCCGGCAACGTGCCCGCCTTGGCAGGCCTGGCCCTTTGTCACGGCGTGGTCGGCAATATGCAGGCCATGCGCGGCGACGTGGCAGCGGCGTCGGCGAGTTATCAGGCCTCGCTTGCCATCAATGATTCACTGCTGAAGGCAGACCCGAACAACTCAGTGGTGAAGCAGAACCTGTTACTGTCCGAGCGGAATACTGGCTTGATGCAGCAGAAGCAGGGTGATCTGGACGCTGCCCTGGCGAACCTGCAAGCATCTCTCACGCTGGCCGAGGCGGTCGCCGCGGACGATCCGGGCAATGCCGGGTCGGCGGAGATCGTGAGTTCGGCGCACGCTTTCCTGGGCGACGTTGCATCGGCCCAGGGCAACCTTGCATTGGCCATGGCAAACTACCAGGCCGGGCGCGAGATCAATGACCGTATCCTTGCCGGACAACCTGATAATAGCTTGTTCCAGGCTGATCAGCTTGGATTTATCAGGCGAGCTGCCGAAATCCATCTTACGCAGGGTCGCCTGCCCGCCGCGTTGTACGATGATCGGCAGGCTTTGGCGATCATCACTCGCCTTGCCGCACTGGACCCGGCCAATGCATCCCGCCGCAGCACGCTCGCGGACACGTTTGCGTCCATGGGGTCCGTGCAACTGGCGCTAGCCGATCTGCCTGCCGCATTGGCCAGCGACCAGGCCGCGCTGACGATCCGGGAGGCGCTGGCACTGGTGGACCCCGGCAACATCGACTGGCAGCGCAATGTTTCGCTCTCCAACGCATCGGTCGGTGACGTGCAGCACGCGATGGGTGACGACACGGCGGCGGCGGCAAGCGAGCGGGCTGCGCTGGTGATCGCTACCCGAGTTGCTGAAGCAGATCCCGCGAACACCAAGAAGTGGAGCGAGGCGGAGGCGTTGCGGGCCAAGCTCAGGGTGCTGCCCGGCTTGAAGGCCGACATGCCATGACCCTCGGCCGCCAAGAGTGTGATGACCCGCAGTCCCAGGGTCGTTGCGGACTAGCTGACATCTTGTTGGACAGCAGAAGGAGACGTTGAATGCGGAAATATCTCGCCACGGCTTTGCTGGTTGCCTGCAGCACGACGACGGCCATGGCCGTACCGCTGGAAGGTGTGTGGACCGGCGTCTACACATGCAACCAACTCGCCACCAACCTCGAATTGTATGTGCAGCGCACGCCAGCCGGCACGTTGGACGCACGGTTTCATTTCGGCGACGGTAGTCCGGGCCACCCGGTGGGATGTTTCGCGATGACCGGGGTGCCCCAGGGAGATAATCTGCAGCTCACCCCGACGCACTGGTTCATGCGGCCGTACGGCTTCGTCTGGGCTGCCCTGGCGGGTGTCATTGATGGGCCGGTCTACAGCGGCACGGTGCTCGACCCACATTGCGGCGGCTTCCAGATGGTCTGGCATCCGCCGGCGCCGCTCCCGTACGGCTGTTCATAAATCCAGGCGATGCCGCGGTTCACCCCTCCGCGGCATCCGGGTCCCCGCCGTGCAGGCGGCCGTGCTCAATCTGCCAGACCGGCGGCGGGAAGTCCGTGAACCGTTCCGGCACGTTGGTCGTGATCAGCACGGCCGCACCGGACGCGGCCGCCCGGCGCAGCAGGCGGGCGATCTCCGCCGCCGCGGCGGGACCGACCTGGTCGAGCGGGCTGTCGCACAGCAACGCGTCCGGCTCCATCAAGGTGGCGCGGGCGAGCTGGACGCGGACCGACTGCCCGCGTGACAACTGCTCCGCCGGCAGCCGCTCCAGTTCGGTGAGGTCAAACCGCGCCAGTGCCCACGCTACCCGCTCGTGCAAGCGGTGCGCCGGCAAACCACTCCGTACCGCGGGAAGGGCGATGGTCTCCGCAACCGTCAGGCCGCGCACCAGGCCGCCGCCGTCGAACACGATGGCCGGCGCGCGCATGCCGGGCGCCAACCGCACCTCCCCCGCGTGCAGCGGCAGCAGGCCGGCCAGCGCCCGCACCAGGGTGGATTTGCCCGCCCCGTTCGGCCCCGTCACGACCATGATCCCGCCGCGCCGCAACGTGCAGGACAGGCCGTCCAGCACGCGGCGTCCGGCACGCTCCACCACCAGCCCGTCCGCGGTCAGCACCGGTTCGTTCACGCGCCGAGCGTGGTGAACAGCGCCGCGATCACGAGGATCCCGAGCAAGGTCAGTAGGAAGGTGGTCCGCACCGCCGCCGCACCCAGATCCGGCCCCGGCACCGCGTTCACTCCGGCGGTCGCTGCGATCAGCCAGGCAAGCAGCGCCGCCGCCTCGCTGCGCGCCAGGCCGCTCCAGAGATCGGCTCGCGCGGCCGTGCCGACGAGGGCGTCGGCGTAGTGTGCCGGCGGAATGCCGTAATCGGCCAGTAGCACCAGCGCGGCGGCAAGGTGGCCGACCGCGGCGGCACACGCGAACTGCACGGCGCCGAGCACGATGAATTCCAGCAGGGCGGCTGGCAGCACCCATTGCGCGGGCGGGATGCCGAGGCTGCGCAGCGTGTCGGCCTCACCGTCCGCGGTCATCGCGGCCAACCGGGCGGCAAGCCCGAGTCCGGCCCGGCCCAGCACGATCAGGCCCACCAGCAACGGCACGGCTTGGCGCATCAGGCCCTGCCGCAACACGCCCAGCAGCACCTCCTCCAACTGGACGATCTCGAAGGCGTAGCCTACGGCCAGCGCGAAGATCACCGCCAGCACGGCCGCCAACGCGCTGGTCAGCGGCAGGGGCAGCAAGACGGCGCGGCCGATCGCATCGGCGAGCTGACGCCGCTCGAACCGATCGGGCCGGACCAGCATCCGCGCCAATGTCGCCCCGCTTACGCCCAGCAGCACCAGCGCAGCGCCGACCGCGGCCACGCCGTCGCGCAGCAGCAGCACCAGCGTGCGGCCGAGCAAGGCGCCCCGGCCCACACCTAACCTGCCTGGGCCGGTGCGAGCCGGCCATCCGCGCCGATCCGCACCCGGTGCGCGACGCCCGGCAGGTGCTGCACGGCGGCGCCGACGGCCACCCGCTCGGCCGCCGCGAAGGCCGGGTGCAACGGCGCATCCGGTTCCTCCGGCAAGGCCAGTTGCACCGGGATGCCCGCCGCGGCGGCTGCTTCGGCGAGCGCGGCCATCAGCGTCGTCGCCTCGCCGAGCCGCAGCACCACGCGCCTGCTGAAGCGGGTCCGCACTTCGGCCAGCGTGCGGCTGATGGCGCCGGCAAAACCCGGCAGCGTCACCGCGTCGCCTTCCACCGCCACGATCACGTCGCGCGTAACCGGTGCGCCGACATAGCGCGGCGCGGCGCGGACCGGCAGCATGTCGAGGTCCTGCATCTCCGCCGACAGCGCCGCGAACGGCACCAGGAGCGGCGAGCGCTTGGTGGCATCATCGCGGGTCGGACCCCGGCGCCACCCCTCCAGCCGGATGCAACTGGCCCAGCGGCGGTGCTCTGCCTCGGCCAGCGCGGCGAGTTCGGGCGCCGTCCACGCGAAGGGTGGATCGCCGTCGCGGCCGGGCCGCGCACCCGCCCATCGCAGCTTGAGAGGAACATGGCTGGCCTGCAGGCGGGAGGCTTCGCGGAAGCGTTCCGGCAGATCCTCCCAGGGCCGCAGGCTCGGCAAGTCGTCGGCACAGCCGGCTGCGTGCCGTTCCTCTAGATGCAGGCCGTGGATGGCACGGGCGACGCGGTCTGCCGTCGGATCGGCCTGCGCCTGGCCGACCTCCACCCAGGACGGCACGGCAAGGCGCACGACCGGCGCCAGCCCGCTCGGGTCGAGCGCCCGCAGCGTGGCCTCGTCCGGCGCGTCCGCGAGGCAGAAGATCGGCGCCGGACGGAACGTCTGAAGGTCTGCCTCGTCCCGGGCGGAGACCCGGCCGCACGCATCCAGTTCCGGCATCGCCTGGCGCAGCTGGTTCAGTAGAGCGGCCATGCCCGGGCCGGCCAGCGTGATCGCTGCGGTCAATCCGGGAAGCTGGAGCTGCCGCAGCAGGTCGAGCACGAGGTGCGCCGCCAATGGCCCGGCGCGGCCGGCGATCAGGATGGGCACGCCGTCGCCGGGTCCGGCGCGCAGGATACGGTCGGGCGGCGCCGGGCCGGACAGGATGCTGCGCACGGCCGCGAGGGTGGCCGAGACCGGCCGCATCCGCAGCCGGCGATCCGTCACGGCGGCGTCGGCGTCCCGCAGGACGATATGGTCGAGCGGGTCTTCTGTCAGCACTGCGATCTCGCAAGGCGGCTCGGCGCCGCGGCGGGCCGCCGCCACGTCGAGCGACGCCGGAGCCGCCACCAGGATCAGCGGGGTGACGGCGAAATCCCGGTCGGCCGTGAGCGCCGCCACCGTGCCGTGCAGGCGCAACCGCCGCCGCACACCCAATCCGGTGGCAAAGCCCTCCAAGGCAGACCGGGTCGCGTCCGTGGCAAGGCCGAGCACCGCCCCGGACGGATCGCTCCGCCGGAAGCGGCTAAGCATCCTGGCCGCACGCGCCGGGCGGCCCGGTGATCTGCTGGCCGACGAGGACCGGCGCCCCGGCCCGGCCTCCATGCGTTGTGGTGGCCGCCGCGATGTCCCGGGCCAGGGCGGCGGCAACCGCCGAGACGGCTTGTGAGAAAGCGCGCGCGGGGTTCCCCGCCTCCGGCACCGCCCGGCAATAGCGCGCGATCAGCGCCGGGCGGCGCTCCTGTCCGGCGGACAGGGTGAACTGGACTTGCACCACCGCCTGGTCCGAACCCGTGAGCTCAAACCGTTCGATGCTGCCGTCGAGCCAGAATTCGGCCAGCCCCCTCGTATCCGGCGACAGCACGGCGTCCGCCACATGGTCGGCCTGCAGCACCCGCCCGACCAGGCCCGCCACCGCGACGGCCGGCGCCTCCTCCCAAAGCAGCGCGGAGGGCCGGGCGGCGCCGCTGGGATCGAGATACACGACGTGCCGCTCGGTCAACTCACCCCGGGCACGGAACGGCAGTAGCTGCAACTCTCCCGGCAGCGCCGGCGCGAAGGACAACGTGGACGCAGTGGCCACCGCCTCGAGCCGCAGGTAGCGCTCCGGCGGGGCCGAGCTGCAGCCGGCCAGCGCAAACCCTGCGGCGGCGAGCAGCCCGGCGGCGCTACGGGCGCGCGGCATGGGTCCCGGGCGGATCGGCAAGCGAGCGGCCCCGCAGCAATACGCCGGGATTGTCCCGCAACTGCCGCGTCAGTTCCGCCAAATTGGCGGCGATCGCGTCGGCCTGCATGGCCAGGTTCACGATCGAGCCGGAGGATGCGCCGAGCATGTAGCGCACGTCCCCGAGCGCGCTTTGGACCGTGCCGGCATTGCCCCGCACGATTTGATCCGTGCCGTCCAGCGTACGGTCCAGCCGCGTCAACGTGTCGCGGCGGACATGCTGCAGCATGTCGTCCGTCTGCCGCACCATGTGGTCGGCGTCGGTCGTCAAATTGCGGGTCGACACCAGCGTCCGCGTCAGCTCCGGCTGCAAGGCGCCAAGCTGGTCCACCAGCGTTCGCAGCGAAAGGCTGAGCGCCGTCAGGTTATCGGCCACCTGTTCGACACGCGACCGCTGCGCCGCCTGCGCATCGCCGCTCCCCGCCGTCGCGCCGACCATGGCCTGGACCTGCTGCGTGATGCCATACAGGCGGGCCAGCAGGCTGTTGGCCACGTCGAACAATCCCGGCAGCCGGGGGCAGGTCGCGACCTCCCGTAGGTCGGGTGCGTCGGCCGGCAGGTGCATGCCCTCGCAGGATCCTTCCACCGCCGCGACGTAGGCGCCGCGCAACGGGTTGGTCTGCTCGATGCGCATGGAGCGGCCGTTCGCCGGCGTCCAGCTCCGGTCAAGGCGCAACTCCACCAGGAAATCCTGTGTCTGCGGCTGCCATTGACGGTCGCCGACCCGGCCGATGATCAGGCCGTTCTCGTAGACCGGTGCGCCCTCATCCAGCGCGGCGACGGAGGCGAACCGGCCCTGCCAGATGACCCGGCGTGAGAACAGCCCGGGGTCCGACGCGAACGCGACGCCGATGCCGATGAACAGCACGAGGGTCGCCATACCGATCAGGAATGCGGCTTTCGGGTCCGGTCGCATTTGTCGGGGTCACTCCTGCCAGGCGGCACGCGGGCCGGGTCTGTCGCGGGATCGTTATCGCAGGTCACTGCGGGAAGTCTACGGCACACCAAATAATCCGCGCGTCATCCGTTTGAATGACGACCGCCGCCACGCCAGCGGGCTAGGAAAACAAGCGTGTGGATTTGGAATCAGGCGGTGATCGCATCGACGCCCGGATATGGCAGATCAGTGAGGCGTCTCCCCCGGCTTACAGGCGCCGATCCACTTGGCGTCCGTGGTCGTGTGCACGACTTTGGCGTCGCTCCCTGTGCCGATCCCGAGGGTGAAATCCGCCCTGTAGGCGCTGTCGCCGAGCATCGTCGCGGTCCCTTTCAGCGACATGCCGCTGCACATGATGTCGATGATGGCCCGGTCGCCGTCGAACTTGATGTCCCGCTTGGTGCAGTCTTTGCCGGTCGCCAAGTTTGCCACAGCTTGTTCCCGCGTCGCCGGCGCAAAGCACAGCTCGATGGTCTTGGGCTCGGGCGTGAGACCGGTCACGGTCGACCGCCATTCGCCGCCTTTTCGCACGATCGGGTCGGCCTGCGCGGACGCCATGCAGAGGAGGAACATAATAGAGATGGCCGTGCCGACATATCCCATGGGGCATCCTCCAACGATCAACGGGTCGACAACAATTAGGAGTGGGATCGGTCGGGTGTAAAGATCATTCGAATTGGACTTAGGGCGAACCAACGTGACGCCGGTGGCTCGGACGGCCGCACGGCAGGACTCGGCACGGTGATCGCCTCCTAGACACCTGTAGCGGCAACCCCGCACGCTACTCTTTCAGGACCAACAAAATGCGCATCTCCATCACGGCGGCATTGGCCACACTCCTCGGCGCCAGCGTCCCTTTGTGCGCACAGCCGCGTAGCATCGACTTGACGGGCGCGTGGAGCGGCCAACGACCCGGCCAGGGCGGGATGGACCACATCACGGACTCCTATCAACCAGACGGCTCGTTCGTCTCCGTATTGCAACTGCCGAACGGAACCGTGCAACGCCTGTGGGGGCACTACCAGGCGACGCCGACCGCACCCAACGCCGCGCGGGTGGACTTCCAGGTGGAAGGCCACCTGCCTCTGCAGATCTGCGCGCAGGCCCCCGGCTTCCCGGTGAACTGCCGGCCGAACCAGGTGCAGGGCTCCGCCACTGCCAACATCACCATGACGTCACCGTCATCGTTCATGGTGAACGGCATCGTCATGAGCCGCGATCCCGCACCCTACCTGCTGCAACAACGCGTCGCGGAACAACTGGTGCTGGCAGCCCGTGCGCCGGTGCAACCGCAAATGCAGCAGCCAGTGATGCCGACGCTGCACCCGTATCAAACGCCAAACGGCCCGGGCCAAGCGATCGCCAACGCGAACCATGCGGGTGCGCAAAACTTCATCAACGGGAACATGCGTGGCTGTTACACGGGCAGTGACGGGCGCTTGTACGGCTGTCAGCAATAACGCTGTTCGCCGGCGAAGAGCCGGTCGCGCGAGCCTCGGCTTAGCGCCTACGCCGTCGCCTGGCCGGCATTCCCGACCACCACGGCGAGGGTCTCGGGGCAGCAGCGACGCCGTGCCGACAGCAGCACGATCTGCGCCAGCCATACGTGTTTCTGCCGGCTGTTCCGGCCTGCCGCTATCCCGGCAAACGGACGTGATCGGCGGAACTGAGGGTCATGGCGAACCCGATGCGCATGTCATAGACCGCACAACGCACGATCAGCGGAAATCCCCAGCCGGACTCTTCCGTCAGGTGTTATCCACCAGCAAGTCTGCGCAGCCGCGGAACGGAGCTCGCTCCCGCGAGTTCAGGCTCCTAGCCTGAGCCTCTGTTTTGAGCGGCAGCTTTGTCGGCGTGCCGACGCACTTATTCGCCGACGCTGCCTTAGCTGTTGATGATCGGACCGCGCTGATGAAAATCATCTGTCTTGAAGAGCACACGCTTGATCCGGCTATCGCCAAGGCGTCGCAACCCGCGATGGTGCGGCAGGCGCCGTACATGGCCGATCTCGGCAGCCGCTTCCGCGAGGATCAGGCGACGCACACCAGCGGCCGGCCCAACCTCGTCTCGCCTGCCCAGGCCATGGCGGCGGTGAGCGCCCCCATCGACGACCGGCTGCCGGAGATGGACGCGCACGGCATCGACGTGCAGGTGCTGTCGTACTCCAACGCCACGCAGGCCGTACCCGCCGGTGACGCCGCCGACCTCGCACGCGCGGCGAACGACCGGCTGGCGGAGGCGGTCGCGCGCCATCCCGACCGGTTCGCCGGTTTCTCGACGCTGCCGTGGCAGGATACGGACGCCGCGGTGCGCGAGCTGGAGCGCAGCGCGGGCGAACTCGGGCTGACCGCGACCATGCTCATCGGCCATCCCAGCGAGGACGCGTTCCTCGACGATCCGCGCTACGCACCGATCCTCGCCAAGCTGGCGGAGTTGGACGTGCCGATATACATCCACCCCGGCCCGCCGCTCGCGGCCGTGCAGCGGCCGTATTACGGCGGCCTCGACAAGGAGGTCACGGCGCGGCTGTCGCTGTATGGCTGGGGCTGGCACAATGAGGCCGGGATCCAGGTGATCCGCTTGATCCTCTCCGGCGCGCTCGACCGCCATCCCAATTTGCGGATCATCAGCGGGCATTGGGGCGAGATGGTACCGTTCTTCCTGGACCGCATGGACGACGCGCTGCCCCCA
The DNA here is from genome assembly GCA_965199095.1 of Acetobacteraceae bacterium. GTDB lineage: Bacteria > Pseudomonadota > Alphaproteobacteria > Acetobacterales > Acetobacteraceae > LMUY01. The sequence goes on along the minus strand of CBDAQM010000007.1, from coordinate 871,448 downwards.
GGCGCCACCGGCCTCTCGCGCACGGTCAGCCAGAGCTACCGCGACCAGGTCTACGTCACGCCGAGCGGCATGCTCTATTTGCCGCACTTCCGCTTCATCCACGAGTTGCTCGGGGCCGGGCGCATCATGTTCTCGGTCGATTATCCGTACCTCGCCATGACGGGCGCACGGAGCTGGCTGGAAAACCTTGCGATCAGCGACGACGACCGCGCCATGATCGCGCACGGCAACGCCGAGCGGCTGTTGCGGCTGGACTAGCTCGGCAGCACCCGCTCGGTCTGCACGCCGCGGCAATCCATCTCATAATCCAGCCCGATCACCGGGGGACGGCAGAAATGCCAGTCCACCCCGTGCTGCCCGGCGCCGCGCGCGACGATGCCGTCGGCCAGATGCGGGTAGATGTCGAACACGGTGTAGATTTGCGTCGCCGTCGTTGCCGCCCAATCGGCGCCCACCGCCGCCATGCGGCGTTCCATCGTGGCCATGACATGGGCGATCTTGTCGCGCATGCCGTCTGTGCTGGTGTCGCCATATCGCACCGTCCGGTCACGATAGCTCCCGGGACCCTCCTTCGACTCGCCGCCGCCGGCGATCACGAACGACGCCGCGGCGTCTGCGGCCGGCACGGCAAGGCTGAACGCGTGGAAGCTGGGCCCGTCCGGTTTATGCATTTCAGGGCAGACGTTGGTGCGGGCAACCGGGTTTTCCTCGTTCCTGAAAATCCCCCATCGCTCCAGCGTGCCGACATACGCGCGGTTGAACGCCGTGAAGCCGGCATCGGTGAAAGGCGCCGGGGAGCGCAGTTCGCACGCGGCGAATGCGGTGAAGGGCAGGCCTTCTCCGGTCATGAACGCCTCGATCCGGCGGAAGCCTTCGACGAGCGGAACCGGCTTGGCGAACCGGATGCGGTGCATGGCAAATCCGGGCTTTGCCGCAACGCCGGCAGAGTATTGGAATGGGCCGGGGATGAAGCGATAGGCGTCGCGTTCGATCGTGTCGGACATGCCGCTGCGTCCAGTTCGTGCCGTGTATCAGGACGCTGAATGTCAACGTCCGGCGTCGATCTGGCAAGCGTGGCGTGGCCGACGGGCTTCAGGCGGTGGGTGAGCGCATGAACCTCGCAACCTCGTAGCGTGGCAAGCCGCCACGGCTACAAACCAGCCCGTGCTTAAATCAACTGCCACTCTGAGCGAGATTAAGCGGGTATTTTTCTTCAACGCCGCCGCTGCAGAGCAAACATTTTCTTTTTGCTGGTCGGTGAGGCGGCGAGGTTTGACTTCGCCGAGCGGGCTTCCAAACTGCCATATCTCAACGAGCGACCGGATCGGGTTGGGCTGAACTGCCGGGCCTTGCCGTGCAACGACATCGCGTACCTCAACCAGCCTTACGGTGCCGACCCCCCGGATCCGCCGCAGTGACGATGACTCGCCTGGGAACGCCTGCTTTTGGAGACCGATGATGGACGGGATGGTGCTGGCCCGGCGTGACTTGGGCGACGATCTGGTCGCCGCGCTGGCAGAGCGGGCGGCCGCCGTGGACCGGGAAGGCCGCTTCCCGTATGAGAGCCTCGAATTGCTCCACGCGGAGGGCTTGCTCAACCTTACGGCGCGCCGCGTCGATGGCGGGGAAGACGCCGGCCTGGCGCGCTGCACCGAACTTGTACGCCGGGCTGGGCAGGGTTGCGCGTCCACGGCACTGATCTTCGCCATGCAACTCACCCATCTCCGTGCCGTCGCGCAATCCACCTGGCCGGAGCATGTGCGCGCGACGATTGGCCGCAGCGCCGGGCGGTACGGCGCGCTGATCAACGCCTTGCGGGTGGAGCCGGCGCTGGGCACGCCGGCCCGCGGCGGGTTGCCGGACACGATGGCGCGGCGCAGCGGCGACGGCTGGAGGATGACCGGCCGCAAGATCTTCAGCACCGGCGCGCCGGGCCTCAGCTGGATGCTGGTGTTTGCCCGCACCGACGAGGCGGCGGCGCGCACCGGCCTGTTCATCGTCCCGGCCCGCAGCCCCGGCATCCGCATCGAGCCGACCTGGGACCAGCTCGGCCTGCGCGGCTCCGGCAGCGACGACGTGGTGTTCGACGACGTGGCCATCCCCGCCGACCATGCCGTCGACCTGCGGGAACCCTCCGGCTGGGCCCGCCGCGATCCGGTGGCAGCCGCGTGGAGCGGGCTGATGGTGGGGGCGCTCTACACGGGTGTCGCCGAGGCGGCGCGGGACTGGGTCGCGGGCTTCCTGCGGGACCGCGTGCCAGCCAATCTCGGGGCGTCGCTCGCGACCCTGCCGCGCATGCAGGAAGCGATGGGCAGGATCGAGGCGCTGCTGCTCACCAATCGGCGCCTCATCGCCGCGGCAGCCGCCGACACGGATGCCGGGGCGCCGCCCGAGATGGCCGAAAGCGGCCTGTTGAAGACGGTCGTGGCCGAGAACGCCATCGCCGCCGTGCAGGCCGCGATGGAGTTGACCGGCAACCACGGCCTGTCGCGGGCCAACCCGCTGGAGCGGCATTTGCGCGACGTGCTGTGCGCCCGCGTGCACACGCCGCAGCCGGACAGCGCCTACACCGCCGCCGGGCGCGCGGCGCTCGGACAATAGGAGACCCAGGATGAGCCTCGAATTCATCGGCATGATCCAGCCGCGCGAGCAGTCGGAGATCCATCCGGCGCGTGGCCCGGCGATCGACCCCGGCTACCTCGTCGCCTCCGCCCAGGCACACGAGGCGCACGCAGCGGATGGCGGCGGCTTCGACCGCGTGCTGATCGGCTGGTACAGCAATGGGCCGGACGGCCTGCAGATCGCCGCGCATGCCGCCGCGCACACCACGCAGATCGGCTTCCTGGTGGCGCATCGGCCCGGCTTCCAGGCGCCGACGAACGCGGCGCGCGCCTACGCCACGCTCGACCAACTCAGTGGCGGCCGGGCGGCGATCCACGTCATCTCGGGCGGCGACGACACGGACCAGGCGCGTGACGGCGACTGGCTGGGCAAGGATGACCGGTATGCCCGCACGGACGAATACGTCGACGTGCTGAAGCAGGTTTGGACGGCGGAGGCGCCGGTGGACCATCACGGCGCCTATTACCGCATCCAGGGGGCATCGCCCGCCGTGCGGACGGTGCAGCGTCCGCGCATCCCGATCTATTTCGGCGGGGCATCCGACGCCGCCATCCGCGTCGCCGGCAAGCACGCCGATGTCTACGCGCTATGGGGTGAAACCCGCGCCCAGGTGGCCGAGATCACCGGGCGCGTGCGGGCGGAGGCCGCCAAGCACGGCCGCCAGGTCGGCTTCAGCCTCTCGTTCCGTCCCATCCTGGGCGCGACGGAGGAGGAAGCCTGGACCAAAGCGGAGAGCATCCTCGCCCGCGTCCAGCGCAGCCGGGGGGAGGCGGCGCTCGGCCCGTCCGTGGCCACGCCGGCCAACGCCGGGTCGCAGCGGCTGCTGGCGGCGGCGGCGCTGGGTGACCGTCCGGAGGGGCGGTTGTACACCGCGATCGCCCGCGTGACCGGCGCACGCGGCAACACCACGGCCCTGGTCGGCACGCCGCAGCAGGTTGCCGAGGCGTTCCTCGACTACCACGCCCTGGGTGTGACCACCTTCCTGATCCGCGGCTTCGACCCCTTGGAGGACGCGTTGGAGTACGGCCGCACCCTGCTGCCGCTCACCCGGCGTCTGCTCGCCGAGCGCAACGCCCACCGGGCCGCGGCCGAGTAGCCCCCACCACCATCGTCGTGCGTCAAAGGGGGTTGCTGCGCGATCGATCGGGCTCGCATGATCCAGCCCCTTTTGTGAGCGTTGGGCGCTCGGCAGCGACCGAGTGCTGGCGCGCGCTGCGGCACACCCCGCAGAGTAGCCGGATTCATCATCCCTTATGAACTTCCGTATACGTTATATGCATATGACTGAATCTGACCATTCCTCGCGGGACCGGTCGATGAAGGGGCCGCCATGCGTCGTATGTTCGTTGACCTGAACTTGATCTATAAGATCACCATCCCGGTCGTCTTTCTGCTGCTCACGGTCGCGCTGGTGTTATTGACCGCCCAAAGCGGCTTCGACTCGTTGCGCCGCGACACGCATCATATGGTCGGTGACATTGTCGCCCGACGGATCACGCTGCTGACGGCCGTGGCCGACGTGAACGACGCCGCCATCCAGGAAAAGACTGCGCTGGAAACCACGGACGCGGGCGAGAGCAGTCGTTACTTCGACCGTTATCAAGCCAAACTCAAGAGCGCGCTTGCGGGAGCGGATGAACTGGTTGCCGGCTCGCCAACGCCGGAAAAGCGTGCAGCCAGTGAAGCCTTCCGGGCGGCGCTGCTCGACTACAAACGGCTCGCGGACCAGAGCATGGCGCTCAACCGCCGGGGTGAGCACGAAAATGCGGTACGGCTTTCCAAGAGAGAGGTTTTAGACGCCCGCAGGAAATTCGCGGCGCTGGCCGAGGAACGCGCCGCCGCCTTGGCCGAGCGCATGGATCATGAGATCTCCGGCCTGGATGCGCTTGGAAGTTCCGTGCTCCAGCGTCTGTATGTCGTGGCGGTCGGTGGCCTGGCGTTGGCCGCCGCACTTCTGGGCGCCATCATCCTTTGGCTGGTCGTTCGCCCGCTCACCGCGGTGACGGCTGCCATGCGACGTTTGGCCGATGGCGACCTTTCCGTTGCGGTCAGAGGCAGCCACCGCAAAGACGAAGTTGGCAAGCTCGCCCAATCATTGGTTTTGTTCAAGGCGGCTGGCCTGCGATCGGTCGTGTTGCAGGCGGAGGCGGAGGCGGCCCGTTCCGAGATCGAACTTGAACGCTCCCGCGAGGAGGCGCGTCGGGCGCGGGAGGCCGAAGAGGACCAGACCGCCATCAATGCGCTGGCCCAGGGCCTGGCAGCGTTGGCGGACGGCGACCTGACGCACCGGGTGACCGAGGATGTCGCAGCGAAGACGAGCAAGCTGAAAGATGATTTCAACGCGGCGGCCACTCGCCTGTGCGAAACGATGGCCACCGTGGCGGCCGCCGTCCACGGTATGACAACGGGCACGGGCGAAATCAGTCAGGCGGCCAACGAACTGTCGAAGCGGACCGAACAGCAGGCGGCCAGCCTCGAGCAGACGGCGGCCGCGCTGGACGAAATCACCGCGACCGTCCGGACCACGGCCGACGGTGCGGGACACGCGCAAAGGGTGGTGACAACCGTCAAGACGGACGCGGAAGACTCCAGCGCGGTTGTGCGAGAGGCCGTTGAGGCGATGCATGCAATCGCGAGATCTTCGGACCAGGTCAGCCAGATCATTGGCGTCATCGATGAGATCGCGTTCCAGACAAACCTGCTGGCGCTCAACGCGGGCGTCGAGGCGGCACGCGCCGGCGACGCCGGACGCGGCTTCGCGGTCGTGGCCTCGGAGGTGCGTGCGTTGGCGCAGCGGTCTGCTGGCGCCGCCAAGGAGATCAAGCAGTTGATTTCGACCTCCTCCATCCAGGTTGCGCAGGGCGTCAAGCTGGTCGACGCGACGGGAATGTCGCTCCAGCGCATCGCCGGTCACGTCGGGGAAGCCTTCACCGCCGTCGACGCCATCGCGGCGTCCGCCAAGGAGCAGGCGACGGCGCTGCATGAGGTCAACAGCGCGATGAACCAGATGGACCAGATGACCCAGCAAAACGCGGCGATGGTGGAGCAGAGCACCGCCGCCAGCCACGGTCTGGCGCAGGAGGCGGCCGAGTTGAGCCGGCTCACCGGGTTCTTCCGGGCGGCCGACGCGCCGGTTGCGCAGGCCGCTTCGGCCAGGATCGCCGCAACCCGGTCCGTCAGGCCCAAAAATCCCGAAGCAGCCGCGCGAGGCACGAAGCGTGTGGCTGCGTCCCGTGTCCTTGCCGAGCAAGACGGCTGGGAGGAGTTCTAGCCGGTCCAATGGTTTGGGGCAGGAGGAAACCGGCAGGGGCGGTTTCCCGCCCCGCCTCTTGTGTTATTATATGTTATGCCCTTCGTCATCCTTTCGCTGTCAGACCGCGTCCACGAGTACCTGCGGGAGCGGATCGTCAGCCATGAGATCCCGCCCGGTGAGGCCATCCGGCAGGACGCCCTCGCTGCGGAACTGGGCGTGAGCAAGATCCCCATTCGGGAAGCCCTGTCCCGCCTCGTCGAGAGCAACATGGTCCAGGCGAACGCCAACCGGGGGTTCATTTCGGCGCCTTTGTCCCTCGACGAGTTGGAGGAGCTGTTCGCGCTTCGCTTGCTGCTGGAGCCGCCGATCGCAGCCCAAACCGCCGGGTCGGCCGATATGGCCCAGGGCGAGCAGGTGAAAGCCGCCAGGGACGACCTGCTGCGCGATGCCGGCACATCCGGCGAGACGACGAAGTTGCGTCGGCGGATCATCCTGTCGCTCCTCAACCAGCCCGGCCGCAAGACGACGATGAACATCCTCGTCCAGGTCTTCGATCGTTCGGAACGCTATCACCTGCGTTCCAGCCCGCCGGCAGGCAGCGACGCCAGCAACCTTCGGCCGCTGGTCTCCGCATGGCTGAAAGGCGACGCGGAGCGCGTGGCGGAGCTGTATCGGGCGAGATTGACCAAGCGCCTGGAGTTGGCTCGCGCCTCGTTCGTGTCTTGAAAAGGCTTGCCGGGCGGCGAAACTACGGTTAGATAACGTATACGTTATCTAATGAGGTTCGCATCACCATGCTGGACGATCTTCCCGTGGCCTGCCAATCCCGACCAACCCTGATCAGCGCGCTTTGGTACTCCATCGTGACCATATGGTTGCTGGTGCTTCTCGCCCCGCTCGTGCTGATGGCCACGGAGGGCGCCTTTGTGGATGACAGCGTCTTCCCGCTGGCGGTTGCGTCAGGGTTGGTCCTGTTCGGCGCGGTGGTCCTTGGCTGGCAGCATTTTGACCCCGACAGCAAGCCCAGGGCAACACCGCTGCGGGTAGGATATGTCGCGACCGGACCGTTCACCGCGGTCTCCCTCCCCCCCGCGCGCCGCTTTGCCACTCAGCAAATCAAGACCAGGCATGACTGGCCGCACTATCCCCCTCTCCCGCTGGCCGGAGTGGACCGGGTTGAGGGTGGCGTCGCCCGAACAAAGTAACCAAGACCGACGACCTGCTCCTTGCCCAGCCGCGACCCTCACTCCGGCGAAAGGGCTTTGACGGGCTGCGTCCGCCACGCGGTCAGAAGTGCCGTGAGGGCAAGGCCGGTCAGCGCCGTGCTCAGCTTCAGGCCGAGGGCGAGACCCGCGCGACCGGCAGCCAGGTCGCCCAAATTGGTCCCGAGCGTCCGCACCACCACGATCGTCGCCCAATAGCTACGCAGGCCCGGCCACCGGGCGACCGTCGGCAATGCCGCGGCCCAGACCACCAGCCAGCCGGCGGCCGATGGGCCGAGGCCGATCCCATCGGCACAGAAATCCCCCATGGCCGTGCCGAGCGTGCCGGCAGTCAGCATCGTCAGCCAGTAAAGCCCGCCAGTATCCGGCAGGTCGCCGGTTGGATCCTGCCGGGTGCGTCCCAGCGCCACCATGGCGGCAACCAACGCCGTCAGCACCAGGACGAAGGCGATGGATCGTAGCCCTAGATCATGGGTGACAAAGTCGCTCAGGTTGGTGGCGGCCGTCCGCAACGTCACCACTGCCATCCAATAGAACCCGGTCGTCCCGAACCGCACCCGCCGCTCGGCCAGCAGGATCACCACGAAGACGGCGGCCAAGACCGGCAGGCCACGGACATGCCCCAAGCCCAGCACGTGGGAACAGAAATCGCCGAGATTGGCGCCGAAGACGCTGGCGAGCGTGATGGCGATCCAATACCGCGGTGTGATGCGCGGGACGTGCCGGTCTTGCACGGGCTGCGCTAATGCGGGCCGGCGGGCAGCAACAGGCCCTGCGGCCACAGCGCGTTCGGACCAGTGCGCAGACCGAGCGCGGAGCCTTCGCCCACGTCGCGCCGCACCATGTCGTCATAGCTGCCCAATGCGCTCGCCACGTCGCGCTGCCATCCCGCCCGCAGGCCCTGGATCGCCGTGCCGGGCAGGTCGGCGCGCCATGGACTCGGCGAAGATTCCGACTGGACGACAGCGTCCAGCGTCCAGCCGGCCAGCGCAGCCCAGGCGCCGTCTGCCACGGGCGTGGCGGCAAAGACTGGCGCCAGCGCCAGTGGCGGGAGGATGCGGGCGCCGGCGCGTGTTGGCGACTCTGCCCGGATGTCCGCCAACTCCGTGGCCTCGCCCGCCATGGCGTCGCAGCGGCGGGCATCGAACGCGTCGTGCATTTCGCCGTCCTCCTGGTAGCCGCTGCGGCTGATGGCGGCGCCGGTGCGGGCGGCCCAGGCCTCCAGGGCCCGGTGCGCCGGGCTGCCGTTGATGAAACACACGGTGCGGCCCGCGAGGCTGCTGACGTCCGGCTGCGCCATCGTCGACAACTCGGCCACGAACACAGTCGGACCGGGGATCACGCTGGCCGCGAGGTCGTGCGCCTGCACGGTATCGGCGGTCAGGAAGGACACTTCATCCTCACCGCGGCCTACCGACTGGTACTCCAGCGCGGAGTCGTAGAGCCGGAATTCCGTGCGTCCAGCCGGACCGAGCACGGCAATCGTCAGGGCGCGGCAGAGGTCAACCGCCAGCCCGCTGACGTGCCCATCCTCCGCTGCCTCGGCAACACCGGCCCGTGCCGCGGCCCCGCAATGCAGCACGCCGGATGCCGTCACCCTGTCCAACGTGCCCGCCCAGGCCGGCGCTGCCGCCAAGACGACGAGCAGCACCAGCCCGGGCTGGAGCAACCGCATCACGGCCCGTTATAGGCCGGCAGCGTGGCGGGCAGGGTGTTGAAGCCGGCCGGGACCGTCGCACGCACCCCTTGCCGCACATCCTCCGGCGTCACGCCGATCACGCTGCAGCCCTTGCCATCGTAATGCGGCAGGTGCCGCAGATCCGCCTCCGGCGTCATCGCCAGGGAGGCCGGCAGCGGCGGCAACTGGCCGGACAGGCGCGCCGGGTCGAACCCCGCCAACAGGTCGTCGGTCTCCGGCGCGTTGATGTCGCGTGGCCCGAGATAGTGCTGCACGAAGCCGCCGGGGCCGTTGAAGCGCGGATCCTCGCCAGCCTTCAGCGCCTGCGCCTCGTCCGGCAAGGTTGCCAGCGGCGGCAGGTCGAAGATCGCGTCCAGCGTCTCGATGACGGCGTTGTGGTCCCCCTCCGGATGCGCCACGACATGCGGCCGGGCGTAGGGCGAGATCAGCAGCGTCGGCACGCGGATGCCGCGCGCCAGCGGCAGCCCGTCCGGACCGAAGGACAGGATATGCGGCGGCACGTGGTCGTAGAACCCGTCCGACTCGTCATAGGCGATCACGATGGCGCTCTGCGACCAGACATCCGGCCGCGAGGCGACAGCATTGATGACGCGGGCCATCATCGTTTCGCTGAGCTGCCGGTCGCTGTAGCCTGGATGGTCGTCGTCCCCGCTCTTGACCTTGGCGATGGTGGCCTTGTCGGCGTCTGTCAGGGCCGCCGGGTAGTTCGGGTTGGTGATCGGCGGGGTCTGGCCCAGCAGGTTGGTGAAGCCGCCGCGGATGTAGAACACGCCGCCATCGGCCGGCAGGTTGCCGCTGGCCATGTCGCTGTAGAAGTCGCCCAGCCCGCGCAAATTGTCCTTGTACGCCGGGTTGTTCGCCAGGTAGCCGAAATACTGCGGCCCCTGGTGGTGGCTGACATAGCCGTCATGGCTGGCATCGGCCGCGGTGTCGGTTGGCTCATGGTCGTAGCCTTCCTGGTACCAGCGCCAGGCGACCGGCTTGCCCGCGCGGGATGCAATGAAGCCGATGTCCTGCCTGATGTCCGCCTGGTCGTGCTCCGGGTCGCGGTCCTGCGCCAACGCCGCTTCCGTGTCCTTGCCGCCCAGGGTCAGCGGCACCGTCGCAAAGGTCAGGTTGCGGGCGATGTTGCTCGCGGCGTAGCTTTCCGCGCCGTGGCCGGCGGGCTGCCGCCCCTGGGTGGTGGTGTCGAACTGCGAGCCCCAGAACGGCTGTGGGTCGTTGTACAGCGGCACGGCCTGCAGTACGCCGGAATGCCCGGCGACGCTGACCGCCTGCGCGTCATTGCCGTGCTTGACCCATTGCGTCTCGCCAGCCTGCCCGGCGATCATGGCGATCGCGTTCGGGCTGGACGGCGTGTCCTCGGTGGCGAAGATGTTGTCGAACAGGGTGAAGCGGCTGGCCCAGCGCCAGTAGAAGGGCACGGTGTCGCAGTCGATATAGCTCATGACGAGTTGGGCGAATTGCTTGCCCATGGCGATGTTGGCCGGGCCACCGCGGCCAGCATACCGCGTGTATTCGCCCTGCGCGAACCGGTCCATCGCCGCCTGCGTGCCCGTCACGTGCAACTTCGCGGCAAGCCCAGTATGGCTATGGTCGACGCTGTCCACGAAGGAGCTGTTTTGCTCCGGCCCAAGCCGCACCGGGTGGAGCGTCACCGCATTGCCGGCGGCATCCATATACTGCTCGACGAAGCCCGGCGTGTGCGCCGCGTCGCGCGGGGCCGCGCCGTCCGAAAACAACCCGTTGGCGCCCGGGAAGCTGCCGAACTCGTTGTCGAAGGCGTGGTTTTCGTTGAAGATGACGAAGACGTATTTCACCTTCTGCCGCAGCAGGGCGATCACCGCATCACGGTCCGGCATGGTTGCGGGGATCGGCTGGACGAAGGGTTGGACATCCGGCGTCGGGTCCGGCTGAGCCGTCAGCATGGGGGACGCGGATGCGGTCCCCGCGCCCATCGCAGCCGCCAGTGCGACGGTTGCCAGCAGCCTAATCCGTCGCCGCATGTCGTACTCCAGAAAAGTTTCCGCCGCATAGACCGCGTCTGCCGGTCCGGTTGGATGACGGTTTCATGAACTCACCTCCGACTGGCCGATCGAGGCTTGGCGCTGCCGTAGCTCCGACCGGACCATCTCCAGGTCGCGGCGCAGGATGGTCAGGACGACGTCCCAGCCGGGGCCCGGGTGCATGCGCGAACGCTGGCCGACGAAGACCTCCAAATCCTCGAAATGCCGAACCGCAACGATCACGTCTTCCAGGGAGGAGGCTTCCAGCGACCCGTGCAACGCTTTCCCCTGATCTTCCACCGGACAGACTCGTCGTGCCGCCCGATGGGTCATGCTCAAAGGGGGACGTTGCGTGACGCGGAATGGCCTGGCAAGCCCGCGACCATGCGGCATGCGCCGGGGAGGCCGGGTCTCTCAGCTTCACCCCCATGTGCGGATATGCCAGCATACCCCGCGTTGGAAGCGGGGGCGGCACGCTGTGGCATGGATTTAAGCAGCACCGGGCACATCCGGATCGGCATCGACATCGGCGGCACGTTCACCGACCTGCAAATCCTGGATGAACGCTCCGGCGCGACACACAGCCTGAAGACGGCGACGACGCCGGAGGATCCGTCGATCGGGTTGATGACCGGCCTTGAGGAGGCGGCACGCCAGGTCGGGTTCGCCGTCACCGACATCAGCTACCTGCTGCACGGCACCACCATCGCCACCAACGCCGTGCTGGAGCGCAAGCTGCCCCGCGGCGTCCTGCTCACCACCGCCGGGTTCCGCGACGTGCTGGAGATCGGGCGGCATGTGCGGCGCGATGTCTACGGCCTGAAGCCGCATCGCGAACCAGCGCTGATCCCGCGGGAGCGGCGGCTCGGCGTGGCCGAGCGCATCCGCGCCGATGGCGGGGTGGAGCACGCGCTGACCGACGACGCCGTCGCGGACGCGGTGGCTGCCATAGGCAGCCTGGGGGCGGAGGCGGTGGCGATCACGCTGCTGAACGCCAACGTCAACCCGGCGCACGAGCAGAGGCTGCGCGACGGGCTGCTCGCCGCCATGCCGGGTTTGCCGGTGTCGATCTCCTCGGAGGTCAGCCCCGAAATCCGTGAATACGAGCGCAGTTCGACCACCGTGCTCAACGCGCTGCTCATCCCCATCGTGCGGTCCTACCTGGTCCGCCTGGCCGGCCGCTTGCGCGAGCGCGGCATCACGGCGCGGCTGCTGCTGGTGCAGTCCAATGGCGGCGTGTGCAGCGCCGAGCTGGCGTGCCAACAGCCGGTGCGGCTGCTGCTGTCCGGCCCAAGCGGCGGCGCGCTGGCGGCGCAGCGGGCCGCCGCCCGGCTGGGCCTGCCGGACCTGGTCGGGGTGGACATGGGCGGCACCAGCTTCGACGTCTGCGTCGTGCGCGACGGCGCGGTGGCGCTGATGACGCAGGGCGAGGTCGACGGCCTGCCCGTGCGCCTTCCCATGGTGGAAATCCGCACCATCGGCGCGGGGGGCGGCTCCATCGCCGCGGTGCTGCCCGGCGGGCGGCTGGTGGTCGGGCCGCACAGCGCCGGGGCGCGGCCGGGCCCGGTGTGCTACGGCCGCGGCGGCGACCGGCCGACGGTGACCGACGCAAATCTGGTGCTGGGGCGCTTGGACGCCGGGTATTTCCTGGGCGGCGCGCTGGAACTGGACCTGCAAGGCACCCGCCAGGCCCTCCTGACGCATGTGGCGGAGCCGCTGGGCTTGGACCTGGAGGCCGCGGCGGAGGGCGTGCTGACGCTGACCAATGCCAGCCTCGCCGCCGCGATCCGGCTCAGCCTGTTCGAGAAGGGGCTGGACCCGCGCAGCTTCAGCGTCCTGTCGTTTGGCGGGGCGGGCGGGCTGCATGCCATCCCGGTGGCGGAGGAGCTGGGCATGGACCAGGTGGTGTTCCCCGCCGACGCCAGCACCTTCTCCGCCAGCGGCATCCTGCATTCCGACATCGTGCACGATCTGGCCAGCAGCCACCTGACGCCGGCTGCCGCTGCCGCCCTGCCCGCCCTGGCCGAGACCTGCGCCACGCTGCGGCAGCAGGGCCACGCGTTGCTGGATGCCGACGGCCTGCCGCCGGAGCAGCGCGGGATGAGCCTGTCGGCCGACATGCGCTATGCCGGCCAAGCCTTCGAACTCGTGGTGCCGTGGGGCGACGTGCAGCCCGGCCCGGACACGCTGGCGCAGTTGCTGGCGGATTTCCACGCGCTGCACCGGCAGCGGTTTTCCTACGCCAACCCGGAGGACCCGGTCGACATCGTCACCCTGCGCCTGACCGCGACCGGCCGCTTGCCGCCCGCGCCGGCCGGGCAGGCTGCCGCGGCGGCGGAGGGCGCGCCGCCGCCGCCCCGCGCCGTGTTCCTGGAGGGCGCGTGGCGCACCATCCCGGTGTATCGCCGCGCCGGCGTGACGGGCGGGGTGCACGGCCCGGTGCTGATCGAGGAAGCCTACACCACGGTGTTCGTCGCCGCCGGCTGGACGTGCGGCCCGGGGCAGAACGGCGACCTGGTGGCGCGGCGCTTGCTGGGGGCGGCCCATGGTTGATGCAGCCGGGTTGGGTCCCATCGCGTTGGAGGTCCTGCGCAACGCGCTGACGGCGGCGGCGGCCGAGATGGACGTGACGATCTGGCGCACCAGCCGGTCCACCATCGTGCGGGAGTTGCTGGATTATTCCACCGCGGTGTTCGACCGCGACGGCCACAACGTGGCGCAATCCGCGCGCATCCCGCAGCATCTGAACTCGATGGGCGCCGGGCTGCTGACGCTGGTGCGGGACTTCCTGCCCTTGGACGGGTGGGAGGACGGGGACGTGGTGATCACCAACGATCCGTATTGCGGCGGGCAGCACATCCCGGACATCCTCGCCTTCCGCCCGGTGTTCGTGGACGGCGCGCGCATCGCCATCGTCGGCACGCTCTGCCACCATTTGGACATGGGCGGGATGGCCGCCGGCAGCTACGCCGCCAACGCGACGGAAGTGTTCCAGGAGGGGCTGCGCATTCCGCCGATGCGGCTGGTCCGCCGCGGCACGCTGAACGCCGAGGTGCTGGCGATGATGCGGCAGAACGTGCGCCGCCCGGACATGCTGTGGGGCGATTTGCAGGCGCAGCTTGCCTCTCTGGCGGTGGGGGAGGCCAACCTGGTCAAGCTGGCCCGGCGCTACGGCGCCGGCACGATCGTCGCCGCCTGCGCCCGCATCCTCGACAGTTCGGAGGCGGCGATGCGCGCGATGATCGGCCGCATGCCGGATGGCCGCTACGAGTTCGAGGATTTCATCGACGATGACGGGCTGACCGAGCAGCCGATCCGCATCCACGCCGCCATCGAGGTCAAGGGCGAGGAGATGGTGGTGGATTTGTCTGGGTCTGGCCCGCAGGCCCTGGGTCCGATCAACGCGACGCTCGCCTCCGCCGGGTCGGCGGTCGCCTACGCGGTGATGGCCTGTGCCGATTTCCCGATCCCGGCCAATGCCGGCTGCGGCCGCCCCGTGCGCGTGGTGGCGCGCGAGGGGTCGATCGTGCATGCGACGCATCCGGCGCCGGTGGCGAACCGCATCGTCGTGTCGCACCGGCTGGCGACGACCTTGCTCGGCGCGCTGCATCAGGCGGCGCCGGACCGCATCCCGGCGGCCTATTACGGCGCCAGCTACGTGTGCACGTTCCAGACCATCGGCGCCGCCGGGGAACGCAGCGTGCTGGTGGAGATCGAGGTCGGCGGCAGCGGCGGCCATCCGGCGCAGGACGGGCTCAACGGCTATTCCAGCGGCATGCACAACAACGCCAACATCCCCATCGAGATGATCGAGAGCGAGTTGCCGCTGACCATCACCGCCTATGAACTGCTCCCCGGCAGCGCCGGCGCGGGCCGCTACCGCGGCGGCACGGGGCTGGTGCGGGAATGGCGGGTCGACTGCCCGGAGGCGGTGTTCACCGCAAATCTGGAGCGGTTCAAATACCAACCCTACGGCCTGTCCGGCGGGCAGGCCGGCGCGCCCGGACGGCTCTGGCTGCTGCGCGATGGTGGCCGGGAGGCGCTGCCGTCGAAGGTGGCCAACCTGCGGCTCCGCCAGGGGGACGTCATCCGGCTGGAAACGTCCGGCGGCGGCGGCTTCGGCGATCCCGCCCAGCGCGACGCGGCCGCTGTCGCGGCGGACCGGGCCGCCGGATACGTGCTGGCATGACACGGGCGGCGCGCGGCAGCGATCGGGGAGTGTCGGAACCATGACGCGGATCATCGCCGTCGCGAACCTGAAGGGCGGCGTCGGCAAGACGACGCTGGCGGTGAACCTCGCCTGCGAGCTCGCCTCGGTGGGCAGCGTCACGCTGGTGGATGCCGACCCGCAAGCCTCGTCCTACGAGTGGTCGCTGGCCGGGCGGCTGCCGTGCACGACGGAGCGATTGCCGTTGCAGGAGGGCCGGCAGACCGGCGAATGGGTGCAGCGGGTGCGCAAGCTGACGGCGGACACGATCCTCATCGACCTGCCGGCGGCGCTGGGCTCGGTGACGACGGCCGCGATGATGATCGCGGACCTGATCGTGCTGCCGATCACGCCCTCCATGCTGGACGGGCGGGCGACCCTGAAGGCGCTGGCGCCCTTGCAGCAGGTGCGTGCGGCGCGGCGCGACAGCCGGCCCCGCTGCCTGCTGGTGCCGAGCCGGGTGGACCGCCGCACCACCGCCGGCTGCGAGATCGAGGCCGCGTTGCACGAGATGGGGGAGCCGGTCGGCCCGGCGGTCACCCTGCGCTCGGCGTTCGTGGAGGCGGCGACGGCGGGCACCTGGATCGGCGCACAGGCCCCGCGCTCGGCGGCCCATGTCGAGATCGCGGTACTGGCCGCCGTGGTCAACCGGCTGGCGGTGGCCGAAGTGCCGGTCGAACCCGTGCTCCGCACCGACGAACGGCTGTCGCTGCGGTTTTTCCCGTTCGCGGCGAAGGAGAAATAGGCGGCTAGGCGCCGGGGCCGATCGTCTGTTGCAGGAAGGCGTGGACGCGCTGGATGCTGTCGGCGGCGGCAGTCGCATCATACTGCATGGGATGCCCCTCGTTGAAACGCAGCTGCACGTTGCGCGGGTTTTCGAAGCCGTGCACCGCGCCGGGATAGGTGGCGACGGTGATCGGGCTTCCCGGCGGTTGCGCGGCGCGATAGGCGGTACAGCGCTGGGCCGGGTCGCTCCAGGTATCGGCGTCGCCGGCCAGCACCAGCAACGGCAGCCCGCCGTAGCGGCCGGGGTTGCGGCATGGCCCGTAGTAATCGATCGCCGCCTTGATCTGCCCGCCCGCTGCGTCGACGAAGGGGTGGTTGGCCAGCTCCGCCGCCGTGCCGCCGCCATGCGAGTCGCCGATGACCGCGATGCGCGCGCCGTCGACGCCGGGCTGCGTCTGGAGCCAGCGCGAAGCGGCGATCGCGTCCCCCGCGCGGTCGCGCGGTGTCACCAGCTTCTGGCGGTCGGGGGCGCAAACGGAGGTGACGCCGCGGGGCTGCAGGCTGTCGACGATGAGCGCGCCGTAGCCCCAGTCCACCAGGCGGTTGGCCCAGAGGGTGGTGTTCGCGTTGATCCCGCCGCAACCATGCAGCACGATGACGACGGGATGCGGGCCTGGGCCCGGCGGCAGGGTGAGCCGCGCGGGCAAGGGAGCCGGCGACGGCCGCGCTTCCGCCACGGGGACCGGCGGGATGCCGTCGGTGCCCGGTGTCTGCGCCGCACACGCGGCAAGCAGCAGCAGCGTCGCCGGGATGAGGGTGAGGGATGGGAGCCGAATGACGGTTGCTCCTGTCTTGCTGCGGTTATGGCGCTGAAGGATAACGCCACGTCGCGTGTTGCTGAAGGGGTTTGCATGCGCCAAAATTTGACCGCCGTCATTCTGCTCGGCCTCGCCGGGTGTGCGTCGTCCTATGACCCACCCGTGGCCGGGGACCACGCCGCGCTCCGCTACCAGACGGATTTGCAGCGCTGCCAGAAACAGGCCAGCGCGGCCGCAACCCGCATCGCGAACGCGACGCCGCAATCCGCGGTGCGCGCCCTGTTCACCTCGGACGCGCCGGAACGCAAGCAGATCCAGGACTGCATGCAGTCCCGCGGATACCACCTGGCCGCGGACGCGTCGTAAGTTCAGCGCTGCACAAAGGGTCCGGCACTGATGGCGTGACGGTGAGTAGTGCTTCCCTCCTTGATGTTATCCTGGCCGGGCATGGTGCGGCGTGTGGGCTGTTCGGGCTCCTCATCTATGTCCTGTGGCGGGACCGGGCCGGGAGCGCGGTCGGCAAGCTAAGTTTGCTCCTGCTCGGAGGGGCGGCTGCCAACGCGGTCGCGTCCACGCCCGGGTTCCAGCCCGGCGCGGCGGCCTGGCAGTTGCCTCTCCTGGTGTTGGCCTGGGGCAATCCCGCCGTCTTCGTGGTATGGACCTGGGCGGCGTTCGACGACAAATTCAGGCCGCGCCCGTGGCACGGGCTGCCGTGGCTGGCCTTGGCTGGAGGCTGGTCGTTCATCGCCTACGGCGGGCGTCATTTTGCGCCGGCGCAGCCCGTGCTCGGATCGATCGTGCCGCTGCTGGCACTCAGCTTGGCCATCGCGGCGGCCGTGCCGATCCTGACGACGTGGCGGAGTGACCTGGTCGGAGATCGCCGCTCCCTCCGGCTCGTGGTTCTCCTGGGCATCGTGGCGGCCATCACTGTGGGATCGGCCGCCGACATCGCGCCGCAGCTCCGGCTGCCGGGGGTGTGGTCGGGCGAGATCGTCGATACCGCTGCTCAATGTGCGTTGGCGTTCCTGGCGAGCGGCTACTTGCTCCAGGTCGATCGCACCCAGGGGGCTGCCGCCCTATTGCCGGCGAGCGACGACGCGGCTGCCGACACCACGGCCGCAGCGCCGGCCGCACCAGCCGCCGGACCGATCCCCGACCCGGTGCTGCTTCGCCGTCTCGACCACGTTATGTCCGCGGAGCGCGCCTATCGCGAGGAGGGTTTGACGATCGGCAGGCTGGCGAACCGCCTCCGGGTGCCGGAGTACCGGCTGCGGCAGGCGATCAACGAAGGGCTCGGCCATCGGAACTTCAACGTGTTCCTGAACCGATACCGGATCGAGGACGCCAAGTCCGCCTTGGGCGACCCCGACCAGGCCGAGGTGCCGATCCTGACCATCGCGATGGATGCCGGTTTCCAGTCCGTCGGCCCGTTCAATCGCGCGTTCAAGGCCGACACGGGAATGACGCCAACTGAATACCGTCGCAGATGCCTCGCGGAGATGACGACGAAACCATTCAAATCCCACGATAATGCAGAACTCGGCAAGGTGGTTTGAAGAATCGGCCAGGCGATTTCCAAGGTCGGCACGCGGCCGCCCGGGCGGGGTGCGATGGTCTCCCACAAGGAGAACCCAGCATGGGAAAGTTCGCACTCGCCGTGGTAACCGTGGCGGCCTTCATTGCGGCGGCCGTCTTCCTGCTTCCCTCCAGAGGCCACCTCGCTGTTGCGGGGATCAACATCCTGCCCTGGATCCTGCCCGGCGTGATGCTGTTGGCGGTGGCCGAAGGCGTCGTGCTGACGCTGCGCCCGGCCGGTTACGACTGGCGAGCATGGCTTGCCTCGTCAGGCGACGCCATGGTGCGGCAGGTCATCGACCTCGTGCCACTCAGCCTGGCCGGGCCGGCCTTCGCGTTGGCATGGCAGCACCGGATCGCCACCGTGCCGCTCGCCGCACCTTGGAGCTTCATGCTGCTCCTGCTGGGGCAGGAGTTGTGCTATTATTGGCTGCACTGGGCCTGTCATCATGTGCGCTGGTTCTGGGCGACCCACGCCGTCCACCACTCACCCAACGACTACACCTTGGCGGCCGCCTACCGGCTGGGCTGGACGTCGAAGCTGTCGGGCGAGGCGGTGTTCAACCTGCCGCTCATCTGGATCGGCTTCCGGCCGGACGTGGTGGCCGTCGCCATCCTGTTCAGCCTGCTGTACCAGTTCTGGCTGCATACGGAGCTGGTTCCCCGGCTTGGCTGGCTGGAATGGGTGCTGAACACCCCGGCGCACCACCGGGTTCATCATGCCTCCAACCCCGGCTATCTGGACCGCAATTTCGGCGGCGTGCTGATCGTGTTCGACCGGCTATTCGGCACGATCGCCGAGGAGCAGCCGGGTGACCCGTGCCGGTACGGGCTGACCAAGCCGCTCCACTCGTACAATCCGGCCCATATCGCGTTCCATGAATGGCGCGCCATGTTGCACGACGTCGTGACGGCCCGCTACTGGCGAGACCGGATCGGCTACGTCTTCGGGCCACCTGGATGGGAACCCATGCCAAAGCACTTGTATCCTGGAGCGCCGGAGTCCCGCGACCGTATTTCAGGATCGGATCACTAGGCTGTAGGCCGAGACAGGCCTCCTTCACGCGCTGCTCCTCGGCCAGCGCGCCGGAGGGCCCGCTGAGCACGATGCGGCCACGGTCCAGCACGAAGCCTTCGCGCGCCAGGTCCAGCGCGGTGGCGACGTCCTGTTCCACCACCAGGATCGACGGGCCGGGCGAGCAGGTGTTGGGCGATCGACCTGCCGATGGCGCCGAACCCCGCCACGGCGACGCGAAGCAGCGGTGGTTCGGCACGCCCTGCAATCACGCCAGGTCCGATCCCATCCGGGTGCCCTTCGGCTCCCGTCCCAACGCGACGAGAACCGCGATGACGATGGCGACGATGCCGATGACGATGGCCAGCGCCATGCCGTAGCTCCCGTTGAACTGGCCCGCCAGCCAGACCTGGATGTTCGCGTTGGCGGAGGCCAGGAAGTTGCCGAGTTGATACACAAGCCCCGGGAAGGTGCCGCGGATCGTGGCCGGGGACAGTTCGTTCAGGTAGACGGGCACCACGCCCCAGGCGCCCTGCACGCAGACCTGCATCAGGAACGCCCCCAGCCCGAGCATGACCGGCGTGGTCGAGAACGCCCAGAGCCGCAGCACCGGCAGCGCCAGCAGCGCTGCGATGACGATCGCCCATTTGCGGCCAATCCGCTGCGACAATGTGCCGAAGCCGATCCCGCCGATCATCGCACCGACATTGGCGATGATGGTGATGACGGAGATCGTGTTGGGCGCCAGCTTGTGTTGCGCGCCCAGGAACTGGCTCGGGTACAGGTCCTGCGATCCGTGGCTGAAAAAGTTGAACGCCATCATGACAACGGCCGCGAACACCACCAAGGGGGCATGCTGGCGCAACACCGACCCGATGCCGACCTTGTGCTCCGAGACGCTGCGGGCCAGCCAATCCGGGCTTTCCGGCACGTTACGCCGGATGTAGAAAACCAGGAGCGCCGGGACGACGCCGACCATGAACATGCCGCGCCAGCCGAGCCAGGGCAGCGCGAAATAGAGCACGGACGCCAGCAGGTAGCCGCTGGGATAGCCCGCCTGCAGCAGGCCGGACACCGGGCCGCGCCATTTCGCCGGGATGCTTTCCATGGTGAGTGACGCGCCCACCCCCCACTCGCCGCCCATGGCGACACCGTAGAGCGCGCGGAGGATCAGGAAGGCCGTCAGGCTTGGCGCCAGGCCGGAGAAGAACTCCAGCAGGGAGTAGCAGAGCACGTTGGCCATCAGCGTCGGCCGCCGCCCGTAGCGGTCGGCCAGGCGCCCGAAGATGTACGCGCCGATCGCGCGGCAGGCCAGCGTGAGCGTGATGGCGAATGCCACGCTGCCGATGGGGGCGCCGAACGTCGCCGCCACCTCGCGTAGGACGAACGCCATGATGAAGAAGTCGAAGGCGTCGAGCGTCCAGCCAAGGTAGGCGGCGAGCACGACATGGATTTGTTGGCTGGTTGGCCGGTCACGGCGAAAGGATGGTTCCATGCGGCACATGCTGCCTGCTCGCAACGGGCGCGCAAACCCCAAATCGCCATCTTTGCGATAGACATTCGCATGCCCAAGATGTGGACCCTGCCGGCTGCAGCATCGCGGTGGCGCCATACGCTGGCGCAAGGGAGATGAGGTATTTTTATGATTGAGCGCGCATGCGCCCAGCGATACGGTTGGCCCGACTGGTGGAGCACGGCGGATGCCGGCGACTTGCCTTGCCATGCCGGCTGACGCGGGCATCGACCTCGACGGCGCCTATGACGGCAGCTTCGTGCAGAACTGGTTGGGCGGCCATCCGTAAGCTGCGCCGCCTCTGCCTTGCGGCATCCCTCCTGCTGCCCGCTGCGGCGCGGGCCGACGACAGCTTCGCCGCCGTGGCCAGCGGCGGGCTGGTGTTCGAGAAAACCGAGGGCGTGGCGATGCAGCGGGAGGATTTGTTCCTGTCGCCGCTTGAGGTGCGGGTGCGCTATGAGATGCGTAATGACGGCGCCGTTCCCGTCTCCGGCCACGTGGCCTTCCCCTTGCCCGCGATCTATGCCGGGGACAACCACTACCAGGCATCCAACCTTATCCCGAACGATGCCAAGCCGGGTTTCCTGGGCTTCACCCTGACGGTGGACGGCAAGCCGAAAGCGGCGGCCATGCGCGTTTGGGCCACGGTGCGCGATGTCGACGTAACGGCGCTGCTGGCACGTAACGGACTCGACATCCGCACCCTGACGCTGCGTCCGCAACTCCTCCCCGCCGACCTGCCCGGCGGCGCGCTGGATCGCCTGCAAGCGGCCGGCGCGGTGAGCGTCGAGGGCGGCGAAATCGTCGGCCAGTGGGAGACCCACGTCGCGTTCGAGTGCGAGCAGAGCTATCCCCCGGGCATCACCGTCGTGGAGCACCGTTACCGCCCGATCCTGGGCGGCGCCTACGACCCCGGCCACCAGGCGCCGATCCTGTCGCCGTATGCCGAGCAATACTGCCTGTCCGACGCGGCACGGGCGGCCGGCCAGGCCCGGTTGCTGCAGCAATGGCAGGCCGATCCCGACGCGATGCTGTGGATGTCGTTCCTGTCCTTCGTGCTGCGCACCGCCCGCAACTGGCACGGCCCGATCGGCACGCTGACCGTCACACTGCAGGCGCAGCACCCGGACGACACGATCGCCATCTGCCCCAGCAGCCTGCACTTCCACCCGGACGGGCCGTACCGGCTCGTCGCCATGGCGACGGACTGGGTCGCGGACACCGATATCGACGCGATGTTCGTCTCCCCCCACGCCCTCCCACAGGCGATGCCGTGACACGCCCCGGCGCCATGGTCGCACTGATCCTGCTGACCGGGGTCGCGCGGGCGCAGCCACCGCTATCCGGGGTGTATGACGGGATGCTGATCTCGGCACGGGGCGGCGAGGTCACCGGAGCCTACAGCACGAGTATCCGCGGCAATGGCTCGGATGCCGCGCCGCAATTTAGCTGCGCGTTCCTGCTGCGCGGGCGGCTGGTGGGGGGCCGGGCGGATGTCACCACATGGACGCCGGGCGACCCGAACACGGTGGCCGGACGGCTGGTGCTGACCCCGGAGGCGGCCACCCTGCGCCTGGAGCAAGAGCAGGATGGATGCGCCATGGCGGGGGCCGACATGGTGCGGTCGGACTTCACCTTGGATCGCGAACAGGATGGGGCGGCGTGGATCGCCGTGCGGATGGTCCAGGCGAAGCGCGCCGTGCTGCACGCGACCCCGGGCGCAGATGAACGGCATACGCCCTACCTCGTTGCATACGACCCCGTCGCGGTGCTGGCGGCGCGGCCTGGCTGGTTGCAGGTGCGCTTCTATGGCGGCGCAAAACCCGTCACCGGCTGGCTACGCAGGTCGGAGCTGGTGCCGGCCGCCTGGCCGGACGCGAAACGTGCTGCGCGATAGCCTGCGCCAGTTCTGGTTCAGCTTACTGCTGCGAGACCGGGCGGGACGCTCGACCTCGCTGCGAAGGGCGAGTCGCGGCGTGGCGTTGCTGGCCGGGCTGCTGCCGGCGCAGGCGGCCCCGGCGCCATACTCGGTTCGGCTGGATGCAAGGGCCTGCCAAGCGGCGCCGTCCCGTGCGGCATCGCTCGGGCCTGCCTGGCAGACCCTTGCTGCCTACGTGCAGGACTGCCCGGTACGTGGCCCCGACGGCCGGCGCGGCCTCACCGTGGTGATCGTGCGCGTGGACCGGGTATACGCCCGTTTCGTCCACCAACGGATCGACTTCACCATCCCCGATCCCGTCCTCCTTGGCCCGGGCGGCACGCGGCTCGGCCAACTGCCGGAGGGCTTTCCGGTCGACCCGCCGGGGGCCCTGCGCGTCCGCTTCGTCCAGTGGCGCGATGGGCTGCCGCGCCGCATCGACCTCTACGAGGCGGGCGAGTCGGCCCTGCCGCCGCACGCGTTGGACCCGATGCGCTGGGATCCGGCCGGCCTGTCCTATCGATGAGCCACGCGGCGGCCTGGTCCGGGTCGTCATCACTGCGGGTCTTTCCATTGCTGGAGGAGCGCGTGCATGCGCGCGGCGATGGCTGGGGTTTGATCCACTGCGTCACGGGGCAGATACGTCAAAGCCCTGACGCCGTCGCTCGCGAGGTCGATCCAGCCAAAGCACACGCCTTCCCCGGCGTGACAGAATATCTCCGTGCGACCTGGGCCGTTCGTATCGACCGACATCCATTCCGCATCGGGCTTGTCGGCGGCGCATCCATACATGGAAACCGCACCGTAACCGTAGCCGCCGAGGGTCAACGTAGCACCCTGGAAACGAGGTCCGGGTGGTGGACCGGCGCGAGGGCAGAACTCACCGACGACGACGACGTACCGCGTGGCCGATGGATCCGGCCGTCTGGCTTCTCGGGGCCGCATTGGAGCGCGATGCCATGCCAGATCAGCCGGATCGACATACTGGTATGTCAAAAGTTCGGCGGCTTCGGTAAGGACACCCGCACCGTCA
The DNA here is from genome assembly GCA_965199095.1 of Acetobacteraceae bacterium. Taxonomy (GTDB): domain Bacteria; phylum Pseudomonadota; class Alphaproteobacteria; order Acetobacterales; family Acetobacteraceae; genus LMUY01. The sequence continues at coordinate 847,840 of CBDAQM010000007.1, read as the reverse complement.
GGCATCCAGAACGACACGCTGAAAGAACTCCAGTTATAGCTTCCATCCTGCAGCGGAACTGCAAGCCCCATCGGGGTAAGCGGCTTGAGCAGGAACTCGTCGCGACCGCCAAGATTCTGCAACGGGACGGTGTAGCGTCCGAACGCGCTGTTGATATGGATTGGCGTGTCCGGCGGCGGCCAACGCCCGGTCGGCCAATCGTTCCGATGACGCGATTGCTGTTCGAGATCGGCACGATCTGCACGCTTGGCTGACTCGTTTAGCCGACGCGGAACGCCATGCCACAGGCCTCCGAAAGCCACCTCGATGACAACCACAAAGATAATGGCAGCCAGGATAGCCAGGTGGCTGCCTCTTGGTTTCTGAGCATGCCTCATCCTGGCAGCCCGGCCCGCACCCCGCAGGTCAACGTGAAACGATCGCGCATAAGGGTGACCGTGCCCAGGGTGCACCGCTGCAACTCTGGCGGGCTGCGGGTCAGCCCGGCCACTGCATCGCCATCACCGTGATATTGTCATGCCCGCCGGCTGAGCGGGCGAAGGCGACGAGGCGCGCGCACAGGTCGGCTGCGTCGCCGTGCAAGCCTTGGCCCGCCGCCTGGACCAGTGCGGCCGCCGTGGGGGCATAGTTCCACAATCCGTCGCTGCACAGCAGCAGCCAGCCGCTCCCCGGCGGCACGGTCACCACGCCGGGTTCGGGACAGGGGCTGGCGGCGGTGAAATCCGTCGTCCCCAGGCAGTGCAGCAGCGCATGGGCCCGCGGGTCCCGCAGGGCCTCCGCCTCGGCCATCCCGCCCTGCTCCAACACGGCGGTGAGCCAGGAATGGTCGCGCGTCAGCACCGTCCCGCCGGATCCGCCCAAGGCGTAGGCACGGCTGTCGCCCAGCCAGCCGATCGTGGCCTGGCCGTCGTGCAGGCGGGCCGCAACGATGGTGGTGGCGGGCGGGTCCAGCGCGGCCTGGCGGTCGAACGGCAGCGCGCACACCGCATCATGCGCGCGGCGGATGGCGTCCCGCATGTCACCCCCGGCCGCCAGCACGTCATGGGCCGTGCGCGACGCGGCCGCGGCGGCAAGGTCGGGCGTCTGCGAGTTGGACACGCCATCGCACAACACCAGGATGGACCCATCGCCCCCCGCTGCCGGCCCGGAGAGGGCGAAAGCGTCCTGGTTGTTGGTGTGCCTGACCCCCGGATCGGTCTGTCCGGCCAGGCCGGGTCCGGCGGCTTCGGCACGGCCGTTGGCGGCCGGGGGTTCCGGTGCGGCCAGGCGGGCGCCGCACTCGGAGCAGAACCGGTCGCCGGAGGCCACCGCTGCGCCGCAGCGGCGGCAGGTCACAGCAGCGTCCGCGGGCGGACCCGGTTGGCCTGGTCCACATAGGCGACACGCTGCCCAACCTCTTCACTCAGCCGGGCGCAGGCGCGGAACGAGGCTTCGGCCCGCTGCCGCAACGCCTTGCCGGCCACCTGCACGCCCAGCAGCAAGCGTCCGTTCGGCCGCAGCGAACCGGCCTCCGCCTGCCGCGCCGCCTCCAATGCGAAGGCGGCCTCCACCTCGTGGCGGGCGATGTCGTTGCGGTTCAGCGTGGCCAGGATCGCCGACGCCTGGTGCAGGTCGGCCTCGCTCGGGTTGTCCTCGGTGAGCGCGCGGACCGCCGCCAGCCGCGCTTCGGAGGCGAGGGCGACACCCTCCGGCACCCGGGCCAGCGCCTCCACTGCGCCCGCCCGGTCCCCGGCGGCCAGCCGGCAGCGGGCGAGCCCGAAGGCGGCGGCGGTGAGCGCCGGGTCGGTCCGGCTGGCGACATCGTACAGCCCGGCGGCCTCGGCCTGACGGCTGTCTGTCTCGAGCGCCATGGCCAGGGCGAGCTTTGGCGCAGGCTCGCCGGGGATTTCGGTGTAGACCTTGTCGAAGCACTCGATGGCTTCGGCCGCGCGGGCCAGCGACAGGTACAGCTTCCCGCAATACCAGTCTGGCCGCCAGTCGAACGTGTCGATGCCGAGCGCTTCGTCCAGCGGGCGCATGACGGTTTCCACATCGGGCGCGCCGGCCATGATCATCGCGTCCGCCATGCGCAGCCGCGCCTCGGCCGAGGCCGGGTTGGCACGTGCGGCCGCGGCGAGGAGGCCCGCACGTTGATCCGGCTCTGCCCCGCCCACGGCGAACAGGGCGGCGGCGGCCGGGTCGCCGGCCTCCAGCCGCAAATCCGGCAGCCGGCGCCAGGCCCCGTCCAACCGGCGCGGGTCGCTGGGCACCGCGCGCTCGGGCAGGAAGACGGCGCTGTCCTGGGCGGGGATCGGGCCGGTGCGGGCGACCGTCTCGCGCAGCACGCCGGTCAACTGCACCGCCATCTCGTCGGCGGACTGGAAGCGCGCATCCATGGAGGCGGCCGTGGCCTTCAGCAGGAAGCGGTACAGGCTTTCGTTGGCCGCCAGCGGCAGCGCGAGCGTTACTGGCAAGCGACCGAAATCGCCCGTCACGACCACGTCCAGCCCGGCGACGCCAGACGGCGCGGCGCCGCTGAACACACGGCTGGGGGCGCTCCAGCGCAGCCAGGCCGGGAGCGGAGCGCCATCGGCCAGCGAGGCGCGCAGCGACGCCGCCGGGTCCAGCCCGGCGGAGCGCAAGGCGGCCTCGGGCACGATGTGCAGCACCTCGTCGGGGGGTGGCAGCGCCTGTTTCCAGCGCCCGGTGTTGTCGAAATCCATCAGCAGCACGGCCAGCGTGCGCCCCACCGTGTAGAGGTCCGACACCGCTTGCGGGTCCTCATCGGCCTCGGGCGCCTTGTAGCCGGCCGTGCCATAGATGTCCCCGTGCGGATCATCGACCCGGCGGACCGCGCCCATGTCGATCAGCTTCACGTCGTCGCCTTCGAGCATCACGTTGTCGGGCTTGAAGTCGCAGTAGACCAGGCCCTGCTCGTGCAGGTAGGCGAAGGCCGGCAAGATGCCCAGGATGAACGCCATCGCCTCCGCCGGCGGCAGCGGTCCGCGTTCGCGGCGGATCGCCTTCAGCGTGCGCCCGCTGACATACTCCATCACGATGAAGCTCTCGCCGTCGCGCTGGACGAAAGTGTAGATGCCGACGATCTTGCCGTGCTTGACGGAGGCGAGGAACTGCCGCTCCGCCACGGCCGCCGCCGCGGCCGCCGCGTCGCGGGCGTTGAGCAGGCCCTTCAGCACCACCCACCGGTTCAGCCGCGTGTCCATCGCCAGGTAGATCCAGCCCAGGCCGCCGAACGCGATCGGCCCCTTCACTTCGTACTGGTCGGCCAGCACGTCGCCCGCCTTCAGCGACGGCCGGAAATTATACTCGGCGCCGCAGTTCGAGCAGAACCGCTTGTCCGGATTCACCCGGTTGCCGCAATTGGGGCAGACGGCCTTGCTGTCGGGGATGCGGGTGTCCGCCATCACCAGGGCCAGCGGGTCCATCGACGGCTCGACCGGCATCTGCACCAGGCCACCGCCGAGCGCCCGCCGCCGGCTGCTGCTGCCGCGGCTGCCGCGGGTGCGGGCGCTGCCCGTCGCCCCCGTGCCCGGCGTGGTGCCCGGCGTGGTTCCCGTCGCGGTGGAGCCGGCTGGCGCAGGACGCCGCGCACCGGTCAGCCGGCCCGTGACCCGGCCATACCCGCCTTCCCGTGCGGTGTGGATGCTGCTGGAACGGCTGGCGGTGCTGGCCGTGGTCGGCACGCTGGCGGGAAAGCTGGCAGGTGCGCCCGCCGGTTCCGCCCGGCCGCAGGTGTCGCAGAACCCGCCATCGAACTGGCCGGGGCAGCTTGGGTCGGTGCAGGCGCGTGCCATGGGCGGCTCCGTCAGGGTGCGGCGAGGGCGGCCTGGTAGGCGCCGAGCGCCGCAGCGGCGGCCTCCAGGTCCATGGGGTCGCGTTCGATGGCGGCCTTGGCGGCGGTGGCGAGCGCGTCGGCCTGGGGCGCCGGGCGGGCGCGGTGCTTGGCGCGGAGCCCACCCAGGCGGGCGTGCAACTCGTCCCGCCGGGTCAGCGCGGCGGTGGCGGCGATGGCGAGGGCGTCGATCTCGGCCGCAGCCCGGTCGTGCAGGGCGAGCCAGTTGGCCAGCCCGATCGCGCAAGCCTGCATGCGCCCGGCGGCCAGTGTTTGGCCAAGCCGCTCCTGCCAGGCGGTCAGTTCCGGCAACGACCCCGTCGCCGGCGGCAACGGCGCCGTCACCCCGGCCCGGCACAGCTCCGCCTGGCGGCGGGCCTTTGCGTCCGCCGCCGCCAGCGCCGCCAGCGCCGAGCGGGCTGCGGCGAGTCCGGCCCGGCCGCGTGCGAACTCGTCCGCCGCGGCGTCGACCGCCGGGCGCAGCGCCTCCAGCGCCTCCAGCCGGTCCAGCGGGTCGGGGCATGCGCACGCGGCCAGCCGCGCCGCAAGCGGCCCCGGGGGCAACGCCGCCACCGCCGCGGCCAATCGGGTTTGCAGCGACTCCGCCTGGCCCGTCGCATCGGTGATGCGCCCAAGCTGTTCGCGCGCGCGGTCGAACGCGACCTCCATGGTTTGCAGCAGCGTTTCCGGCGACACGGTGGCGGTCGCACGCGGGCCGGCCAGCAGGCGGCGGTGCAGCACGGGCGTGTCCGACAAATCCACCTTCACCGACGGACCGTGCAGGATGGAACTCGCCTCGGCCGCCGCCTCCTCGCCGCGCCACAGGCGGGAGCCGCGGGTGCGTGCGGTTTCCGCCCGGTCCAGCGCGGCGCCGATCAGCAGCACGCCCTGCCACAGCTCCGCCATGGTGGCGACGAGGCTGCGGGCTTCGTCCGCGACCCGGCCCGTCGCCGTGGCGGCGTGCCTGGCGAGCGCGTATTCCGGCAGCTCGCTCAACTCGGACACGTTGCGGCTGGCGGCCGCCAGCCGGTCGCGCCAGGCGGCCAATTCGGCATCCACGGTGGCAAGCGTCGGCGTCATCAGCGGTATTCGCGCAGACGCAACCACACGCCAGCCAGCGACAGCAGCGCCACGAGCACGAGTGCGGCCAAAGTCACCGGCGCAAGCAGTCCGGCGCTGGACAGGACAGCGGCGGTGTCGCGTTCGAACGCGGATTGGTTGACGGCGATCGTCTGGTCCAGGGCCGCTTGCTCGGCGGCGAAGATCGCGGCCCCGCCGCCTGGCCGTTCGTCCAGCCAGCGCGCCACCGCCCCGGCACGGTCCCGCACCGCCTCGCCCTGCACCGCGCCCACCTCAGCATCCGCGTCCAGCAACCGGTAAACGGCATCGCTCGCGGCGGTCCGCTCCGGCACGCCGAAGGTGATGTTGGCCAACTCGGCCCCGAGCAACCCGCCGGTCTTGGGCACCTGCGTCGCCGCGCGTCCAGCGTCCCCGGACTGCTCGGTGGTCAGGGCGGATCGCAGCGCCCCCACCAGCGCCCGGGCCTGGGCCGGGTTGTGGCTGGCATCCCCGATCAGCGCCTGCTCGGCCTGCGCGATCCGCCCCTGCGCCTCCGTCCGCACCTCAGCGTCGAGCAGCCAGAGCGACATGTCGGCGCGGATCGCATTCACGGCGGCCTTGGCCTCGAACAACACGTGCAGGCTGTCATACGCGTCCTGCTTGGCCCCCCGCAGCAGGCTGTGCGCGGCGATCGTCTGGTTGCCGAACCAGAGCAGGGTGATGGCGCAGACCGCGGTGGCGGCGGCCAGCGGCGGGTTGACCAGGCGGTGCGTCCGCCGGAGCAGCCAGGCCTGCACCACCACCAGTAGCGCCAGCAGGGCGCCGAGGGTGACGAAGCTTGCCAGCGCCCCGATGATCCAATTCGTCTGGTACGCCGCCCAGCGGTCTTCCAGCACATTTGCATTCGCCTGGGCCAGGGCCGAGGCCGCGGGCAACGCGAAGTCGCGGTTCACACGGCTGGCCCATTGCACCCGGTGCGAGGTGAGCCACACATTGCCGGCGCCGATGTAGCGGCTCTCGACGACGGCCTCCTCGTAGTTCAGCAGGGCCTGCTGCAAGTCACGCAGCGGCGTCGCTTCCGCCGCGCCGTACGTGATGTTGCGCGCGGCTTCGACCAGGTCGCTGGACAACTGGGCGGTGCCGTCCCGGAACGCGCGCGAGGTGCCGGCGGCCGCGCCATTATCGGTCAGCGAGTCGGAGATCGCGGACGCGTTCATGTCGGCCAGGGTCGCCATCATGCGCAGCGCCAGGGCAACCGAGGGCTCCGAGTCCCGCCCGATGGTGCGCGCGGTGTCCTGGATCGAACCGGCCGCCGATAGCATGACCAGGCCGGATACCACCGCCATGGCCACGATCAGCCCCGCCGCCCGCAGCAGCCAACCCGGCGTGCTGGTCGCCGCCCGGCCAGCGATGGCGACGTCGAACATCAGCGCGCCCGCACGGTCAGCCGCGTCCAGCAGCCCAGGGTTACTTCGCTGCCATCGGTCAGCGGCAGCGGCACGTTCGGGTCCACCGCGGCACCATCAAGCCGGGTGCCGTTCATCGAGCCCAGGTCCAGCAGGCTGAGCGCCCCATCGGCCGCCCGCAGGATGCGCGCGTGGCGGCGGGAGATGCCGGGGTCGTCGATGACGATCTCGGGGTGGATGTCCTCCTTGTCGGAGCGCCGGCCGATCAGATGGTCGGCGAGGTCCAGCGGGAAAATCCGCGCCCGGGTGTCGGCCGGCATCGGGTCCTCCGGACGGCGCAGCGACAGGTCCACGGCGCCGTGCAAATCCCATTGGGCGGCGATGGCGGCGGGTCGTTCGATGGGTTCCGGCGGCGACGGCGTTGCGGGCGCTGCGGCGGAGAACGGCTGCCTGGCCGCGAAGTCATAGCGGCAATTGTCGCAATAGCGCGCAAACGGGCCCGGCCGGGGCTCGCCGCAGACCGGGCAGGCCTCTGCCGCACCCGGCGCCGGTTCGGGGGCCGACGCCGTGGGGGCGGCGAGTGCCGCGCCGCATTCGGAGCAGAACTCCGCGTCCGTCGAGGCGGCGCCGCATTTGGGACAGGTCGTCAAACCGCCTCAGTCCCGCTTGGCGCGCACCGTGCGCGTGCTGGCGACATCCAGGTCCATGACCGCCACCTTCTCCGCGCCGCGTCGCAGCCGCAAGGTGCCGCCAGCGGCATCCGGCTCCACTACCTCACGCAGGCGCCGCGTCGTCTCGGCGTCGCCTGCAGCTTCAGCCAATTGCAAGGCGCGGCCCAGATGCAGGGTGGCGGTGGCCTCGTCATGGCGCTCCATCGCCTCCAGCCCCTCCTGGATGGCGCGCGCCTTTTCGGCCTGCCCGGTGTAGTGGGCGACCTGGGCGTCGATGCGGGTGGTCAGCCCGGCATCCTCGCTCCAGGTGACGGCGACGTTGCCGCCGGGGGAGGTCGCCTCGCCTGCTGCCGGGTCACGCCAGACGACGCTCGGCCGGCACACCAGCATCTGCTCGCCGACCGCCAGCGGGGTCAGTTCGAAGGTCGCGAAGTAATCCTGGGTGCCCTCGCCCCAGGCGCCCAGCGGCACGTCCACCGCGCGGACGTCCACCGGGCGCAGCTTGCCCAGCAGGTCGATTTCCGTCGGGTAGGCCTGCTTGATCGCGACCAGCCGGGCGTTCTTCGGCATCCATAGCCGCAGCCGAACGTCCGCCACCGATTTGGCCATGGCGGCGGCCAGGGTGTCGCGGAAATCCTGCGCCAGTTCGCCCGGGCTGGCGATCAACTGCACGGTGCCGAGCAGGTGCCCGGCGATCTCCCGCAACTGGGCCGGGGACCAATCCGTGCCGACGCCGCGGCAATCCGCCTGGAACACGCCGGAGCAATCCCGCAAAGCCCGATCGAGGGAGGGACCGTCGCTGGCGTCGTTCTGCCCGTCGGTCAGCATGATCGCCTGGCACAGCGCGCCGGGCCGGTCCTGGAACAGGCCGCGCGCCACCGAGAGCGCGGCGGACATGATGGTGCCGCCCGCCGCCTCCAGCTTCTGGATCGCGGCGTGGGCGGACCGGCGGCCAGCCTCATCCATCCGCGTCAGGTCCAGGACGACCCGCGGCTTCAGGTCGAACGCCACGACGAACGCCTCGATATCGGCGTCCATCTGGTCGACCGCGACGCGCAGCGCGTGCTTCAGCGCGTCCATCTTCTCGCCGGACATGGAGCCGGATTTGTCGGCGATCAGCCCCACCACACGCCGTGCGCGCGTCGGCGCGGGACCGCCCTGGGCGACGAGGGTGAACACCGCGTCCGCCCGTGCGCCGCCGGGTGGGAGGTATTGGTTGAGGAACGTCTCGACGGTGAATTTCATCGGAACTCGGTCCCTTGCGGCTGCCGCACCTCCTCGGCATGGGACCGCATTCCGTCCATCAGCCGGAGGCGCACCTCGCCGAGTTGCTGCACCGCTTGCTCCCGCTTGGCCCGGTTCTCGCGGTCGATCGCCACGCCGCGGTCCAGGGTGGCCAGGATCTTGTCGCTCATCTGGCTGAGCAATGCCACGTCGGTCCCCATGTCGCCCTGGGTTTGCTTGGCCTTGGTATAGGCCTGGTCGAGCGCCTCGATCCCGATCTGCTGCAACTCCTGGCCGATCTTGCGCCGGGCGGCCGTGGCGTCGCCGGCGCGGCTGATCTGGTGCAGGGCGGCGACGCGGACGATGGCCGATTTCAGGTCCGGCAAGTCGAACAGGATGGTATCCAGCGTGTTCTGGATCTCGATCCGGCCGGCTTGCTGCGCGATGCGCACTTGCGGGATGGAGAGCACGCCGCGGGTGAAGGCGACGTGCATGCGCACCAGCCGCGTCTCGAACGCGTCGATCTGTTCGGCGGTGTCGCGCAGCTTGGCCAGCGCCACCGGGTCGTGCACGTCGTCCAGGGCAGCGCGCTCCGCCTCGATCTCTGCGCGCATCCGGGCGAGCGCCTGCTGGCCGCCGGCCACCCAGACTTCGAGTTCGCGCAGGTTGTTTTCGGTCGCGTCCAGCAAGCGGTCGAGCCCGGCGTTGCTGGCCTTCAGCTTGCCCAGATGCGTTTCGGCCTTTTGCTCGATCGCAGCCAGGTGCTCGACCACGGTTTTCTGCATGGCGCGGAACCGGCGCAAGGCCGAGTAGTATTTGCCCACCAGGGGCAGGCTGGCGAGGATGGAGCGCTGGCCGTCGACCTCGCGTTTTACCGCAGGAAGGTCGAGCGCCTTGATGTTGGTGGCGAGTTCCGTCACCAGTTCGCCCGCGAGCCCGATGTCTTCCGCCCGGGCGCCCGCGAGCAACTGGTCCAGGAAGCCCGACAGTTTGCGTTGCGGCCCAGCGCCGAAGGTTGCGATGGTATTGCTGTCCCGCGCCTGAACGCTTTGCGCGATGATGCCGACCTGCTGCCGTCTCGCCGGTTCCAGGCGCGAGACGTCCACCAGACCGGCGGCGGGCAGCCGTTGCAGCGCCCCCTCCGAGCCGGTCAAGACTGGGTCTGGATTGGACACCCATGGCCTCCTGGTAAGCCCGCTTCACTCATGGATCGTCGCGGCGGAGGAGCGGGTTTGTCAAACCTGGCCCGGCGGCAGCCGGCGTGGGCCAGAAGAACCGCGAGCCCAAGGTTTCGGGATGGTCTTGGATAGCGTTTCCATAGTAGCGGGTTTTATATCGAACGCGTGCAGACGTCCATCGAGCTCAACTGTGGGGCTGGTACGAACCCTCTCCCGCTGGCGGGAAAGGAAGGTTTGCCATATGGGATAGCCCTGACTGTGGGGGTGCTCGGAGGGCTGCAGGTCGAAGCTGACCGGGCGAGGCCGCCGCTGCCGGTGGTGGCGCGCCCGGCGGCAACCAGCGAGGCGACCACGCGGAACACGGCGGCTTCGGACAGGAGCGGGCGCATCGGTGCCCGTCAGACCTCTGGGAGCGGTTTCGAAAGTCGTAGGGTGGGCTTTAGCCCACCAGGGTCTCCTACGGCGCTTCGAAGAGGTGGGCTGAAGCCCACCCTACGACGGGCCTGCGTCAGGCGGAGGCATAGGAGTCGTTCTGTGGAAACGCTGCACTAGGCGGGGGTGGTCGTCGTCGGAACGGCGCCGCCGAATTTCGTCATCAAGTCCGACATCGTGTAGGGCTTCTGCAGGAACGCCACGTCCTCCGGCAGGTTCATCGTCTCCCGCAGGGTGTCGCGCGGATAACCCGATGCGAGAAGGGCGGACAGCTCCGGGCGCAGTGTGCGGGCCTTCATCACCAACTCGACGCCATTCATATCGTTCGGCATGATGATGTCGCTGAAGAGGTAATCGATCGTCAGGTCCTTTTGGATCTGGCTGATCGCGTCAGACGCGTCGGCGGCTTCGAGAACCACGTGGCCGAGCATGCGCAAGACGTCGGCGGTCAGTGCCCGCACTGCTTCGTCGTCCTCGACCAGCAGGATCGTCTTGGCCCCGTCCGCCTTCGCCAGTGATTGACCCTTCGCAACGGGAAGGATGATGCTGACCGTGGTTCCGCTTCCGACGATGGACTCGATCGTCAGGGTGCCGCCGGATTGCCGGGCGAAGCCGAAACATTGGCTCAGCCCGAGGCCGGTGCCCTTGCCGATGTCCTTGGTGGTGAAGAACGGCTCCACTGCCCGCCTGCGCACGTCTGGGGTCATACCCGTTCCGGAATCGGCAACGCCAAGCGCCACGTAGACCCCTGCAGGAAGGTCGAAAGGTACGTCGTGGGCGTTGGGCGGCAAAGTTCGCACCTCGGTAAAGATGGTCAGCAATCCCCCGTTCGGCATCGCGTCGCGGGCATTGACGACGAGGTTGAGGAGGGCGGATTGGAGATGACCGGGATCGATGTTCACCAGTGGCAGCTTCGGCGCCAAGCGCCAATTGATCCTAATCCGTTCGCCGACCGCCCTTTGCAGCAGTACATCGAAGACCGAGGCGACTTCGTTTATGTTGCTGAGCTTGGGGTTGAGCACCTGTTTGCGGGAGAACGCCAGCAATTGGGCAATCAGCTTGCGGCTGCGGTCGATGGCGATTCGGTTGATGTCCAAATACCGCTCGACACGGGAATCCTTCGTGATGTTCCGGATGAGCTGGAACGTGGATTCGATCGCCGTGAGAAGATTGTTGAAGTCATGCGCAACCCCGCCGGTGAGTTGCCCAACCAGCTCCAGCTTCTGGGACTGCTGCAATTCGTCGCGGAGTTTGTCGAGGTGCAGGCGGTCACTGACGTCGCGGGTCACCTTGACGAAGCCTTGCACGGTGCCGTCACGGTCTTTCAGCGGCTGGATGACGACGTTCGCCCAAAATGAGCTGCCATCTTTGCGATACCGCCAGCCCTCGGTCTCGTAACGGCCGGAGGCGGCGGCGGTTCTAAGCGCCTCGCCGGGTTCGCCGAACTTGCGGTCGTCGTCTGAATAGAACAGCGAGAAATGCTGGCCGATGATCTCGTCGCGCGTATAACCCTTGGTCTGCTCGGCCGCACGGTTCCAACTCGTTACCACGCCGTCGACGTCGAGCGTCAGGATGGCGTGGTCGGCCAAGCTGTCCAGGACGGCGTCAAGATGGGAGGTGACCTCCCAGAGATCACCTTGAGCAACGACGCTGTCCTGTCCTCCCATCTAACATCATCCCGTCAGCAAGTTCTTAGGCCGATGATATAGCGCCTGGCGGTGAGTATCGGAATAGAAAACGCCAATCCCCCGCAGACGGCGCAGCCCGCTTAATAAAAGGGTCGTCAAAGTATCGGTTTTTGTCGTTTGAGATGATCCACGGGATAGCTGTCACGGCCGTCTCCTCCTGTCCCGCCTGATCGCCCGTTCGCGGCTGCGAAAATGCTGGCCAGGCGGCAAAAAGTCGTTAATATATAACGTATAATTTAGTATTGGCGGGTGCTCATCATGCTGAACGATGTCCCGGCGGATCGCCCTAACCCCGACCACCCCTCGTCCTGATGGCCGGGCCGACTGGGTGCCGGGCCAGCCCGGTGGACGTGCACGTCGGATCGCGGATCAGGCTGCGCCGCATCGAACTCGGCATGTCGCAGGAGCGGCTGGGGTCCGCCGTCGGACTGACGTTCCAGCAAATCCAGAAATACGAGCGCGGGGTGAACCGCGTGGGGGCCTCCCGCCTGTTCGATCTCTCGCGCGTCCTGGATGTGCCAGTCGGCTACTTCTACGACCAAACACCCGATGGAGCGGCCGACCGCGCGGGTGAGCACCAGCCGTACCCGCCGGATGGCCCGGCCGCTCAACGCGAAACGCTCAAACTCGTTCGCGCCTATTACCGCATCGCCGACCCGGCCAAACGCGCCAAGCTGCTGGAGCTCCTCCGGTTCATGGGACCGCAGGAGGAATGATGCTGCAACAAGGATTTGACGGTACGCGGGAGCGCTATCCGACACGGTGGGGCTGCGCCCGCGCGGCGAACGCGGCGATGGCGCCACGGGCCGCTGCCGCCTCTTCGACCAGTTCGTCAAACAACGCGGCAAGGCCGGCGGGACCGCTCTCCAGCGCGGCCTGCTCCAAGCGCCTGGCCGCTTGACCAAGCCGTAACGCGCCGACGCAAAGCGAGGATCCCGCGAGCTGATGGGATGCTGCGGCGATCGCCCCTCCGTGTCCCGCCCCCGGCGGCGCCAAAGCGGCCAATTCCGCTTCCCTCGCGTCCAGGCCTTCGACAAACTCGCCAAGCCATGCCAGCCCGTCGGCATCGCCCGGCTCGAACAATTCGCAGAATGCGCTGTCGTCGAACACGCCGGGCTCGTCGCTGCCCGCGTCCACCCCGGGCTGCGGGGAGGCTGGGAGGACGGAGTGCACAAGACGCGCCATGGCCTCGCGCCCCAGCGGCTTCAAGGCGACCTCCGTCATCCCGGCTTCGTGGCAGCGGGCCCGCTGCGCGGCGGTCGCGTCCGCGGTGAGGCCGATGATCGGTATGAGGCGCAGATGGGTGTCGGCTTCCTGCCGGACGGCCTTGGCCAGGGCGACACCGTCCATCCGGGGCATGTGGCAATCCGTCAGCAGCAGGTCGTAGCGTCCGATCCTGAGCATGTCGAGCGCCGCCGCCCCGTCGCACGCCACGTCCACGCGCAGTCCGATTTTTTCCAGTTGGCGTTGCGACAGCCAGCGGTTGGTGGCGTCGTCGTCCGCAACCAGCACCCGCCCAGACGGATAGATCAGTTCTGGCTGGGGCGCCTGCCCGGTTGCCGGATCATCGTCGCCCGCAGCGGCGACCAAGGGCAGCAGCAGCGTGAAGACGCTGCCTTTATCCCGCCGGCTGGCCACTGTCAGGGCTCCGCCGAGCAGCCCCGCGAGGCGCTTCGAAATGCACAGCCCGAGCCCCGTGCCGCCGAAGATACGCGTCGTCGAACCGTCGGCCTGCATGAACGGAGCAAACAGGCGGCTCATGACCTCAGCGTCCATGCCGATGCCGCTATCGGCCACCGTGAAGCGCAGCATGGCGTTGGCGCCGTCGGTCAAGGGGTCGACCGCAAGCTCGATGGTGCCGTCCGACGTGAACTTGACGGCATTGGACAGCAGGTTGTTGAGGATTTGTCCGAGCCTGAGCGCATCGGTTTCGACGCGCTCCGGGATCGCAAGGTCAAACCGCAGGTCGAGGTGCACCCCCTTGCGCGCGGCCTCCACGGCATGCGGCTGCACGAGTGCCGCCACGAGGTCCGCGAGCCGCGTCGGCTGCGGCACGACGGAGAGGGCGCCCGCCTCGATCTTCGAAAAATCCAGGATGTCGTTCAGCACCGCCAGCAGCGTCTGGGCCGACCCATGGACCATGGCCGCCATCCGGGCCTGGTCGCGATCCAGCTCCGTCTCGCGCAACAGGTCGACCACCCCCACCAGCCCGCTCATGGGGGAGCGTATCTCGTGGCTTATCGTGGCAAGGAATTCCGACTTCGCCTTTGCCGCCTTGTCCGCCTCAACCAGCGCCGAGCGCAGGGTTACTTCGTTCTCCTTGATCCGGGTGACATCCGTATACGTGCGCACGAAGCCGCCGCCCTCCAGCGGGGTACTCCTCACCTCGATCACGGTTCCATCCGGCCGGGTCCGTTCGTAGGTCGACGGTTCGGCGGACATGCCGCCCGCCAGAACGAAGCCGCGCAAATCCTCCGGAATGGCGCAGCCGTCACGGCCAAACTCGTCCTCAGCCCATTGCCAGCGCAGCACGTCGTCAAGGCGCGGGTGGTTCGCCATGAGTTCGGTTGGAAGGCCGAGCTTGGCGATGGCCCGTGCGTTGCAGACCTGCACCCGGCGGTCGGCATCAACCATCATGATGCCCTGGCTCATATGTTCGAGCGTGATTTCGAACAGACGGGATTTTTGCACGTGCGCCATCTCGCTTGCCCGCAGCAGTTCGCGCGCGTGGTTCAAGCGCCTTTGGCGCACCAGCACCAGGAGCGTCACGAGCAGCATCAGCACGGACACGAGCGCCGCCGACACCAGGTAGGATCTGCGGTGGGCAACGTGGACGGCAAGCACCTCGTCCTGCGCGACGCCGACACTGACGACCAGCGGATATCCACGTACCGCGCGGTAGGCCACGATCCGCTGCACGTGGTCCACCGAACTCGCGGCCGTGTAGCTCCCACTCGGCGCCGCGGTGAATTCAGCCATCAGCCTGCCCCCGGTGACCGACCGCCCAATCGCCGGGTCGCTCTCCTGCGGGCCGGCATCGCGCGTGGCCCTGGCACGGATGATGCCGTCGCGCCCGACGAGGGTCACGGAGCCGCGGCGGCCGAGATCAACGGATTCGTAGAACCGCGAGAGGTATTGCGGGTCCAGCGACATGACGATGACGCCGTCGAACGAACCGTCGGCGGCGATCATTTTGCGGGTAAGTTGGATTGACCACTTATGGCTCACCCGTCCCAGGACCGGCTTGCTGACGAACAGCCTGTCCTCCGTGCTGTCGCGATGGACCCGGAAATGCTCCCGATCGCTGAGGTCGACCCGCGCGCCGCCTGACATCAGGTTCGATTCGATCACGATCCCATTCTTGTCGATCAGCGATATCTGGAAGGTGAGGTCCGTGAGGGCCTGCGTGCTCCGCGTCCAGGCGGAGACATCGAAGGCGGCCGGATCCCGTTCGTATGATTCGCGGATGTAAAGCAAGGTCTGGTCGACCGCCTTGAGCGAGCGGATGATGTGTTCCTCGAAGGCCCGCGACAGGTTGGAGGTTTCCTGAACCGCGCCCTGGAGCGCCTGCTCGCGTTCGGCGGACAGGGAGTGCAGCACCGCCATCCAGATGATAACGAGGCCGCACAGTCCCAGGATGGAAGCGCCCGTCATGCCCTTGACGCGCGCGGCGCCCCCGCCGAGAAGACGACCGAGTCGGGCGATCAAGCTCATGGGATCAGGCGATCACCGGCGCTGGTGTCGGCGGCCCGGTCCCTGTCCCATTGCGCCAGCCACACCGTAAAATCCCCGGCCGGCATAGGGCGGCCGATCGCGTAGCCTTGCCCGATGCCGCAGCCGGCCTGCTCCAAGAACCGCCACTGCGCGACATTCTCAATCCCTTCGCCAACCACGGCGAGGCCGAGGCGGTGGGCGAGGGTGATGCTCGAAGCAAGGGCGGCGGCGGCCTCGTCGTCAAACGGCGCGGAGCGGACGAACGACCGGTCGATCTTGAGCTCGTTGAATGGGGCCTCCAGCAATTGTTGCAAGGTCGAGTAGCCGGTTCCGAAATCGTCGATGGAGAGCCCGAAGCCTTGGAGACGCAAACGGGTCAATACCTCGCGGGCGCCGGCCTGGCGCAACCAGCCGTCCTCCGTGATCTCGAGGATCATCTGGTCGGCTGCCAGGCCGGAACGATTCGCAATCCCTTCCAGCCGTCGCGGAAGATCGCGCTCGACCAGGGAGGAGACGTGCAGGTTGACACTCACCGTCAGCTCGTGACCGTCTCGCCGCCATCCCGCGCACGCGGCCGCCGCCCTGCGGAGGACGATTTCGGTCAGTTCGTCAAGCAGCCCGGCAGCCAACACTGCCGGAAGAAAATGACCGGGCGCTAGTACGGCCAGATCAGGACGCTGCCACCGGACGAGCGCCTCCGCGCCGACCACCCGGCGCGACGTCAAAACCATCTTCGGCTGGAAGTGTGCGTCAAACTCTCCCGCCTTCAGGCCGCGTCGGATGTCCTCTACGGTGAAGATTGGGGGTTCGGCTGCGATGCACGCCTCGGCCGTGGCAGCCTGACACAGCCCTCGGTTCGCCTCCAGCGTCTCCCTGAGTTTCTCTACCGTCAGGGGCTTGCAGATGGTCCGCACGTGCCCGATGCCGAAATCGGCCGCCAAGTGCCGGGCCGAACGGAGCACACGCGAGTCAGCGCCGCTGACGAGGACGATCAAGGCGGAGATGTCGCGGGCGGCAAGGCTGCGCAACGTCTCGATCCCGTTCACTCGTGGCATCTTCAGGTCACAAAGGATGATGTCCAAGGGCGCCGCCAGCCGGGTGACGCGGCTGAGCGCCTCATCACCGTCGGACGCCTCGATGACGCAAGACGCTCCCAAGCGTTTAAGGATGCGGCCCGCAGTGTGCCGGCTGAATTCGTCATCGTCCACAACCATTGCGGTGAACCGGGCGAGCGGATCGGCAAGTCGAGCGGTTGGTTCCACCTAGAATGCCCTCGACGCGTCGGCGGATCGAACGTGGATGTACGATCGGCAGGCCGTTCCGATGCCGAAGGACTTCCTCATCTTCCATGTCATCCGACACACCCCGAAACGGCGCCTTGACGTATAAGATATGTATGACTTCGGCGTTAACGTCTCGGCCGACCGGCAGGAGCCGTTGGCACGGCCAAACCCGGGATGCGCCGGATGATACAGCCACGATTACAGGCTGGAGCAAAGCTGGAGCAAACAAAGTCTTAACTCTAATGGCGATACGTATACGATGTGTACTGCCTTGGAGGGCCGTCGTGTCTCAACTGGAGCTGCTGGAGTCCAGCAAACGAGCTAACCTGCATCAACCAAGTGTCATGCTTGGAGCGGACGAGGTGGATCAAAGCGCTCGTCGAGCAGACTCCGGCCAACATCGCGGCGGTAAGCCTGCTCGATTGCGCGGATATCGCATCGAGCACCGGGTCATGCTCATAGCGATCATCATGGCGGTCGTCCTAGCAGCGTCGTCGGCATGGCAATTGCGCGTGCTCCGCTCGACCATGCTGCAGGAGCGTCAGGCCAAACTGCACGACATGGTCGATAGCGTGGTACGATTGGCGGCGACCTTCGACAAGCGTGGCCGTGACGCGCACCAAACAACGCAAGAGGTGCAGGATGCCGTCAAGCAGGCGATCCGGGCGTTGCGATGGGCTGATGGCGATTATTACGGCGTGTATCGCTATGATGGCATGACGCTCGTGCACGGCAATCCGAGCAATGAGAACGTCAACCGGTTCGACTATGTGGACCCGAGCGGTAAGCACCTGGTCGCCGACATCATCAATCTTGCGAAGGCAAACGGGGGCGTCACCTATTACTCGGTGCCCCGCGCGGCCGGTGGCACGCCGATCCTCAAGATGGCTTATGTCGGCCGCTATGAGCCTTGGCAATGGGCCATCCAGGCGGGCGTTTACATCGACGATGTGGACGCCGCGGTTCGGTCGTACATGCTGCGCGACTTGGCGGTCAGCGCCGGGCTTCTGCTGCTGTCCAGCGTGCTGGTTTATATCATCGGCCGCGGCATCAGCCGCCCGATCAAGCATTTGACCGGGCAGATGCAGGATCTTGCCGCGGGCAATACGGACGTTGTCGTCTCCGGCGTCGCGCGCGGTGACGAGGTGGGCGCCATGGCGCGTGCCGTCGAGGTGTTCCGGGATGGCGCGATCGAGCGGCGGAGGCTGGAACAGGCCCAGGTTGAGCAGCAGGCGCTGGTCGAAGCGCAACGCTTGGCCCGCGGGCGCGAGCAGGCCGAGGCGGCGCAGGCGCAGGGCTTCGTCGTTGACAACCTCGCTTCTGCGCTGGCCCGGCTTGCCGGCGGGGACTTAACCTGTACGCTGAGCCGGAGCTTCTCGCCGCAGTATGAAGGTCTGCGAACGGATTTTAACGCGGCAGTGCAGGCGTTGCATGACGCCGTCAGCGCCGTCGTGACGAGCACGGCGGGCATCCGCTCCGGAACGGGCGAGGTCGCGCAGGCGGCGGCCGATCTCTCGAGGAGGACCGAGCATCAGGCGGCAAGCCTGGAGGAGACGGCGGCCGCGCTGGACCAGATCACCGAGACAGTCCGCAAGACGACCGAGGGCGCCATCCAGGCCAGCCTCGTCGTCGCACGCACCAAGACGGACACGGAGCAGTCCGGCGACATCGTTCAACAGGCCGTGGGCGCCATGGGCGGCATCGAGCAATCCTCCAAGCAGATCAGTCAAATCATCGGCGTCATTGACGAGATCGCGTTCCAGACCAACCTGCTCGCGCTCAACGCCGGAATCGAGGCGGCGCGGGCGGGCGATTCCGGCCGCGGGTTTGCCGTGGTCGCCAGCGAAGTCAGGGCGCTGGCCCAGCGCTCAGCGGGGGCCGCCAAGGAAATCAAGGCGCTGATTTCAACGTCGGTGGAACAGGTGGATGTGGGCGTGGATCTGGTCGGCCGGGCGGGTGAGGCGCTCGGGCGCATCGCCGGTCAGGTCAGCGAGATCGCCGCGGCGGTCACGGAGATGGCCGCCTCCGCGCGGGAACAGTCCACGGCGCTGCGCGAGGTGAACACCGCGATCAACCAGATGGACCAGGTCACGCAGCAGAACGCCGCCATGGGCGAGCAGAGCACGGCGGCGAACCAGGCGCTGGAACGGGAAACGGCGGAGCTGGTGCTGCTCACCGAACGCTTCATCCTTGCGGCGCCGCCCGGCGGCAACGCCCCGGAACCGCCGAAGCGCCGTGCCGGACGGGCGCCGGCGAAGGTCGTCGCACGGGGCGCCGGGCGCATGGCGGCGGCGTCCGCCAACCAGGCGGGTTGGGAGGAGTTCTAGTGGCGCAAGCCTTTTCTAAGGTGCGTTGCCGCGATCACGCCTTCTCAATCAAGCCGGACGCAACTGGCAGGATCAGCCCAAATTCAGTCTCATCCACCACATCATATCTCAGCCCGGCTGTGCGATGGCCATGATGACGATGACGACCATCAGCACGGTCGGCACCTCGTTCGCGAACCGGTAGAAGCGCTGCGGGCGGACGTTGCGGTCCTCCAGGAAGTCGCGCCGCCATTTCGACGCCGCACCGTGAAAGCCGCTCATCAGCACCACGCCCGTCAGCTTCACGTGCCACCAGGTCGCACCCCAATCCACCGCACCCGGCGTCAGCACCAGCAGCAGCCCCAGGCACCAGGTCGCGATCATGGCGGGGGTGGTGATCTGCTTGAGCAACCGGCGTTCCATCACCTTGAACCGCTCGCTGGCCGCCGAGCCCCGCACCACCTCGCAGTGATAGACATACAGCCGCGGCAGGTAGAACAGCCCCGCCATCCACGCGATCACGGCGATGACGTGCAGCGATTTGGTCCAGAGCAGGTAGGGACCCAGGAACCCGATGGTCACGCGGACGCGGCCTCCGCCCGCGCCAGCAGGCGGAGGAAATTGCCGCCCCACAAGGCGGCGATTTCCGACGCGTCATAGCCGCGGCGACGCAGTTCAACCGTCAGGTTGGCGCTGTCTGAGGCGTCCCGCCAATCGAGCAGCATGCCGCCGCCGTCGAAATCGGAACTGATGCCGACATGCTCCACGCCGCAGCGGCGCACCGCGTAGTCCAGGTGGTCCATGTAGTCCGCCACCGACACCTTGTCCGCCTTGCCCTGCGGCCGGACGAAGGAGGGCACGGCGGTGATCTGCACCAGGCCCCCCGTCGCCTTCAGGATGTCGAGCTGCTCGTCATCCAGGTTGCGCGGCACCGGGCACAGGGCGTGGATGCAGGAATGGGTGGCGACCACCGGGGTGGCGGACAGCTCCGCCGCCTGCATCATGGTCAATTTCGCGGCGTGGCTGACATCGACCAGCATGCCCAGCCGGTTCAGCGCCGCCACCGCCTCCCGCCCAAGCGCGCTGAGCCCGCCATGCAGGGCCGGGCCGTCGCCGAGGTCGGTGCGCGGGTTGCTGCTGTCGGCCAGGGCGTTGTGGCCGTTATGCGTGAGCGTCAGGTAGCAGGCGCCGAGGGCGCGGAACTGCCCCAACAGGCCAACATCCTCGCCCAGCGAGTGGCCGTTTTCGACCGCCGGGATGATGATCGCGACGTCTGGCTCGGCCGCGGCCTGCCGGATCGACGCGACATCGGTGGCGAGCCGCGCGCGCAGGCCGTTCCGCTCCGCCGCCATGCCGCGGATGGTGGCCAGCATGCCCAACGCCCGGTCGCGCGCCGCCGCCCAGCCTTCCGGCGTGCGCGGGCCTTGCGCGACATAGGCGGCGAAGCAGCCTGCCCGCAGCCCCCCCTTCACCATCTTGCCGATGTCGACCCGGCGCTGCGTGGCGGTGAACGGGTCCGGCCCGTCAGGCCAGGGGATGTCGATATGGCTATCCAGTGTCAGCAGGCTTGCGTGGAGCGCCAGCGCGTCCGTGGGATCAGGTTGCATCCGTATTGGCCGGCAGCCGGCCACTCCAAGGGGGAAGTACGATCTTGCTCCGCGATGCTGCGCGCGGCTAGTGGTCCTGCCGCACGCCTCGTGGTGGCTTTCAGGTCCGGCGGGGACGTGATAGACGCGGGATGCGGCCAAGTTGGCTCGCAATGGGGTCAAACAGGCACGGAGTTTACGGCGTTCGCGTAGCTCAGCAGGATAGAGCACAGGATTCCTGGTCGTAAAAAATTGGGCGTCGCGCATGGAAACAGCGCGGCGGAACCGCTCAAAGTCGGGGAACGCTACGGTGCACTCGCACCTTGCCGATCCCGAGCCAAGCCCGCTCCGCAAGGACGGGAAGGTGTAGAGACTGGATGGGTGGCGCCTAAGGGCTTCGGCCTATGGTGAAGGGACAGTCCAGACCACGAACGCCCGGTGGGCGGCGGCGAAAGTCGAAGTGGTATGAATCCTGGGGTCGTGGGTTCGAATCCCGCCGCGAACACCAACTTCTGGCGACCGACCGGTTTAGCACTGCGTGATGGATGTCGGGCGGTGCTGTGGATGAGTCCCAGGGCAGAGTAGCAGCCGAGCGTCGGCGACAGGCGGCCCTCAGCTACGAAGGTGGAAAACAGTGCTCGTCGGAACCCGGGACCTCGCAGGGCGGATTCCGACCTTCCGACGCTCTCTCAAAATGATTCCGGTGATCAATCGCTCGCGCGAAAAGCCGGATCCGCAAGGCCACCCTGTTTGCAGGGTGAGCGGCCTGCAGGAGGTGAATGGCCGGGCTTGGCGGGTCGCTCACTCGACCGCTGGGCCCATCGCCGCCCGCCGGCCGCCGCCTTCCACGCGCAATAGGTCCGACGGCGGCAACAGGTCCTCCGGCGTGATCGGCCGACGCAGGATCACGAAGTAGCTCACTGCCGCGAACACGCACATGACCGCGCCCACGATGAGGGCCGGCACAAACGATCCGGTGATCTGAACGATGAAGCCGGTCACGATGGGGGCCAGCGCGCCGCCCAGGTAGCCCCCGAAATTCTGCAGCGAGCCGAGCGAGCCGGTGCTGTTGGCCGGAGCCGCGATGCTGACCATCGCCCATGCGCTGGTGGTGGCGATTGTGCCGCAAAACATGGCCCCGCACAGGCAGGCGACGGCCATCGTGTTGCTCGCGATCAGCGCCGTCACGACCACGAACGCGGCCTCGCCCAGCATCGCCAGGCAGAGCGGGAACTTCCGGCTGTCGATACGCGACAGGCCGCGCGCCATCAGCCAATCAATCAAGAACCCGCCCGACACACCACCGAGCACCGCGAACACGTAGGGGATGGCCGCGACCCAGCCGGTGTGAAGCAGGCTCATGTGGCGGCCCATCTCGAGATAGCCTGGCAGCCAGGCGTTGAACAGCCAATTGACATAGATCACGCCGAAATAGCCCAACACCATGCCCCAGGTTGTGCGGCAGCGGAACAGCCGGCCCCACTCGCTAAACGTCACCGGGCGGGGTGACTCGGGCGGGTCGCCAGCGGTGCGGTAGCGGTTCTCCTCCGGCGTCAGCGCCATCTGCGCCGGGTCGCGGTAGAGGGCATACCAAGCGGTGGCGGCGCCAAGGCCCAGCAGGCCCATTATCGCGAACATCCAGCGCCACCCGTAGAGCAGCATCAGCGTCGTGAGCAGAGGCGCCGCGATGGCGGTGCCGAGGGTGGAGGCGCTGTTGAAGATGCCCGTTGCGCGGCCGCGGTCGCGCGCGTTGAACCAGTCGCGAACCACTCGGCCGCCGGTTGGGAACTGCGGCGCCTCGCCGATGCCCAGCAGCACGCGCGCTGCCGCAAACTGCGTGACGCTGCTGACCAGCCCGCACAGCAGTTGCGCCGTCGACCAGACTGCAAGTCCTGCAGTCAGTAGCCGCCTCGGCCCCAGCCGGTCGATCAGCGGTCCGATCGGCAACTGCGCGAAGGCGTAGGCCCACAGGAACGCCGACAGCAGCAGCCCCATATCGGACACCGACAGGTTCAGGTCGTGGCGCACGAGGGGGTTGGCGATCGCCAGCGCCGCGCGGTCGATGGTGTTGACGGCGCCGCTCAGTACGAGCAGCGCAAGCGCCGAGCGCCGAGCGCTGCACGAGGCGCAGGCGTGGCGTCGTAGTCAGAGTGGTGGACATCCCGGCTTCCCTTGAGGCTCTTAACGACCGCCGCAGCAAGCTGCCTGGTTTGCCAGCCCGGCGCTAGAGATGCCCCGTGCATGGCACATCGGCGAAATTTTGCGCCAGGCCTACGGCGGCGATGATGCCGGCGAGTTCCGCCGCTTTGCCTCCCTCGTGGCCCTGACCGGGCGGCGTGGGCAGGCGCCCCGGCCTGTCTGGTGACGGCGACATTGGATCGCGACATCTGGAACGCGTAAGAGACTGACTGTTGCACGCAGAGGCATCGCGCACCTTCCGTCTGGATTGTTCTATGTTATGCTAGCGGAACAGTTGGGGTTGACGATGATTTTTGTCGTCCAAATCCTGGCCCATACGCCACCATACGTCTTCGTCCTCCTTGCCTACCTCTTCTGGCAGGGGGTTTAATCGTTGAGGACGCGGCGGCTACCAATATGGCGGATGCTGATAGTTCCAGGTCTCTTCGAGGCTACGGGCCTGCTTCTCCTCGTCCTACAGCCATCAGGGGACATCATGCCCATGGCGGCATGGCTTGTCGGGCTGGTGGCGTTTGCTCCCTTGGGACTTGTAACCGGGCCGAGGCGCGCGCGAGCCTCACCGTGGCTGGACACGCGGTCTCGGGCACCTCCGTTGGCTATTTCATCGGCTGGACAATTGCATTCCGACGTCGTTACCGGGCACGGCGAGATGCTGAAACTTCAGCATTGGAGACTGGCAGCTCCGCTACCATGGTGCAGGATTACTGATACTCGGTGCACCTCGCGTCTGGCGCACTTGCACCGGTCCAACCGGCGTAGCCCGTATCGCGCTTGGGCGATGCGGGACCTTTGGCTTAAGACAGTCGAGGTCAGCGTGGTGGGGTGGAGCGCACTCGTGATCGGCGCGACTGGGCGTCCCGCATCGCCCAAGCGCGATACGGGCTACTCACTACTCCCTGGACGAAGGTCTCCAACAGACGTCCGCCGGTAAACCGGCGATCACGTCGATCTCCAGCAGCATTTCAGGGGCAGCGAGACCCTTCACCATCATCTCGGTCGCTTGGACAAGGGCACCCGCGAAGGTAGGGCGCACCGCGGCTTGCACCGCGCCGAACAAAGCGGCGTCGGTGGCGTAGGTCATGATGTGCGTGGCGTGGCGGGGCTCGGCGCCGGCGTCGGCCAGCAGCGTGCGGATGTTGGCGACGGCTTGCTGCGCCTGGGCGGCCGGGTTGCCGAGATGGGGGAACTGGCGGTCCAGCGTGCTGCCGGTTTGGCCGCGGAGGAACACCGCGCGGCCGGCGCGCACCACCATGCAGAACTCCATCGAAAACGCCTGGCGCTGCAACCCGTAGGCGCCGTCGCTGGAGCGGTAGCGGCGCAGCCGTTCGTGCGGCCCGCCGGGAACGACGTAGGCGTCCAGCGCGAACACGGCCGCCGGGTCGGGCAGCGCCGCCACGATCAGGCCGGTGGAAACGGGGAAGACACCCGCCAGGCGGCGGCCCAGCACGGCGTACACCGGCTCCCGCCAGGTGCGGTCGGTGATCCGCATGGTGATCTTGCACACGTCGCGCGCCACGCAGCCGATCGCGGCCAGCGCGCTGTGCAGCCGGTCGAACACCGCCTCCGCCTGCATCGTCGCCGCCGCATCGCCCGGCCCATGGCGTTGCAGGGTGGCTGCCGCCGCCGGGTCGGCCAAGCCCTCGATCACCTGCATCATGGTCCCCTTGCCGCTCGTAGTGTATGCTGCATACACTCAACCCACTGTAGGTGGGAAACCGTCATGGCGTTGCTGACCGGCTCGGCGTATCGCGACAGTCTGCGGGATGGCAGGGCCGTCTGGATCGGCGGCGAGCGGGTCGCGGACGTGGCGCGGCATCCGCTGTTCGCCCCGATGGTGGACAACATCGCCGCCATCTACGACCTGCATTTTGCGCCCGATTTGCGCGAGACCATGACTTTCCTGCGGCCGGATGGCGCCCGCGCCTCCCGCTTCTACAAAATCCCCGAAACCGTCGACGATTTGCGGCTGCGGCGGGAGATGACGATGGCGGTGCTGGACCGCATCTCCCCCGTGATGGACCGGTTCGGCGACGAAACCGTCACCCCGCTGTTCGTCATCAACGACCGCAAGGCGCTGCTGGACAGTTTCGATGAACGCTATCACCGCGCCGGGCAGCACTGGCTCGACACGCTGCAGACCACCAACTGGTTCATGTCCAGCGGCAACACCGACCCGAAGGGGGACCGCTCGCGCCAGCCGTCCGAGCAGCATGACCCGGACATGTACGTCCGCGTGGTGCGGGAAACCGCGGAGGGCATCGTCATCCGCGGCGCCAAGTTCGAGACCGGGGCGCCCTACGCCCACGTCGCCTTCGTCAAGCCCACCGTCGGCGTCTGGAACGAGGCCAATCGCGACTACGCCGTCGCCTGCATCGTGAAACTGAACGCGCCCGGCGTGCGCCACATCTGCCGCATGCCGCTGAACCGCGACGTCGGCGCGGCGCCGGGCATGGAACGCCCGCTCACCCGGCGCTTCGACGAGATCGACGCCCTGCTGGTGTTCGACGACGTGCTGGTGCCCTGGGACAGCGTGATCTTCCATCGCCAGCCGGAGCTGGCGCGCATGATCCGCAGCGATTTCAGCCATTGGTCGGGCCAGGGCTTCCTGATCCGCTCGCTGGCCAAGGCCGATTTGCTGGTGGGGGCAGCGCTGCTGACGGCGGAGCAGTCCGGCACGCTGGCGCTGCCGCCGGTGCGCTCGGCGATCAGCCAGTTGATGGCGTTCAAGTCCACGATCGAGGCGTATCTGCTGGCGGGCGAGGCGAAGCCGGAGTGGAGCGTGCGCGGCTATTGCATGCCGAACCAGGCGATCCAGAATGCCGGCCGCATGTATTGCACGGCCAACCATTACGAGATGGTGCAGTTGCTGACCAACCTTGCCGGCGGCCAGGCGGTCATGCTGCCGGACCAGGCCATGCTGGACCATCCGGAGGTCGGCGCCGATGTTCGGAAGTATTTCGCCACCGGCCGGGCGGACGCGGCGGACCGGCTGGCGGTACTGCATCTGGTGCAGGAGCTGACGGCCTCCAGCTTCGCCGGGCGCACCCGCGCCTACCAGCAATTCGCCGAAACGCCGCTGTTCGCGCAGGAGGGTGCGCTGTTCCAGACCTTCGACCGGGACGCCGCCATCGCCCGCGCCCGCGCCGTGATCGCCCTGCCGGACCCGGCGGTCCCGATTTCGCGGCCGGTGGCGGCATGACCTTCTCGCTGGCCGGACGCTGCGGTCGGACGGGGATGCTGGGCGCGGTCATCACCACCTCCAGTCCGGCGGTCGGCAGTCGCTGCGTGTTCGCCCGCGCCGGAGTGGGCGTCGTGCTGACGCAGTTCTGGACCGACCCGCGGCTGGGCCCGCGCGGCCTGGCCCTGCTGGCGGAGGGCTGCGGCGCCGGTCCCAGCCTGGACGCGCTGGTGGCCAGCACGCCGGAGCGGGCGTGGCGGCAGCTTGCCGTGCTGGATGCCGGCGGCGGCGTCGCGCATTTCACCGGCGCGCGCAACAAGCCCGCCTTCGCCGCCGCGACCGGGCTGGGCTGCGTGGCAGTGGGCAACATCCTGCGCAACGAGTCCGTGCCCGGCGCCATGGTGGCGGCCTTTGCAGCCCACGAGGCAGATCCGCTGCCGGACCGGCTGTTGGCGGCGCTGGACGCCGGGCAGGCGGCCGGCGGCGAGGAAAAGCCGCTGGTTTCCGCCGCCCTGCTCGTGGTCTCCAGCCTGCCGTTCCCCTATGTCGACCTGCGGGTCGATGCCGCGGCCGACCCGCTGCACGAACTGCGCGCGCTATGGACGCTGTACCAGCCGTTCGCCGACACGGTGGTGGGCCGCGCCGTGTCGCCCGACGCCACCGCCGCCGCCTGATCCCGAAGAGGACCCTGCACCATGCTGATCAACAAGCCTGCCGACCTGCGCGACCGCGAGCCGATGGAGAGCCGCGCCACGACGGAGTGGGAGGCGCGGGTGCAACTCGCCGCCTGCTACCGCCTGGTGGCGCATTTCGGCATGGACGACACCATCTTCGGCCACATCACCGCCCGCATTCCCGGCGCGCCCGGCACGTTCCTGATCAACCCGTTCGGCCTGATGTTCGGCGAGATGACGGCCTCCGCCCTGGTCGCGATCGACCACGAGGGCGCGGCGCTGGAACAGTCGGAGGCGCCGGTCAACGCCGCCGGCTTCGTGATCCACAGCGCCATCCACGCCGCGCGGCCGGACGTCGACTGCGTGCTGCACACCCATACGCGGGCCGGGGTCGCCATCTCCTGCCTGGAGGAGGGCTTGCTGCCGATCAACCAGTTCGCCCTCGAATTCGCCGGCCGCATCGCCACCCACGAGTATGAGGGCATCGCGCTCGACCTGACGGAGCGGGAGCGGCTGGTGCGCGACCTGGGGGCGTACAACGTGATGATCCTGCGCAACCACGGGCTGCTGACCGCGGCGCAGTCCGTGCCCGGCGCGTTCTACACCGCGTACTACCTGGAGCAGGCGGCGCGGGTGCAGATGGACGTGATGGCGTCCGGCGGCCGCATTGTGACGCCGCCGGCCGAGGTGCAGGCGCGCACGGCCGCGCAATACACCAGCGCCCACAATCCGGCGATGACGGGCATGCGCGGCTGGCCGGCGATGCTGCGGCTGCTGGACCGCGTCAACCCGGGCTACGACGCCTGAGCCGACCCGGCACGAATGCTGCATTCGTTGCTGCATTCGTTTCGGTCGCATCGAAGCCTGTTCGAAGGGAACGCCGCATGCCCAGCCTGCTCCGCCGCCGATCGCTGATCGGGACCGCGGCCGTTCTCCCGCTCATGGCGGCGCACCCCGTCCGCGCCGCCGACCAATCGATCACGATCCTGATCTGGGGCACCACCTGGCAAGCCGTGATGAAGGATATCGCGGCCAACTTCACTGCCGCGACCGGCATCGGCGTGCAGGTGCAGACGCAGACCACCAGCGGCGAGTCTCTGGTCAAGCTGCAGGCGATGCGGGCGGACCCGACGATCGACGTGTGGTTCACCACCTCCTCCGTGGCGGAGCGCGCGGTAAAGGACACCGGGCTGTTCGTCGACCTGCCGATGGTCAAGCTGACCAACGCCAAGGACGTCGACAAGGACGCGATGACGCCGGGCTGGGTGGCGGCCTATGCCTATCCGCTCGGGATCATCTATCGGCCGGACATGGTGAAGGGGCCGATCACCAGTTGGGAAGATTTGTGGAGCGACCGCTTCGTCAACCAGATCGGCGCCCCGGCCCCCAGCTCGTACCAGGCGCGCATGTTGCTGGTGGCGGCGCTGCTGAACGGCGGCGGCATCGACAACATCCAGCCCGGCTTCGCCAAGCTGAAGGCGTGGCGCAAGAACGTGGCGTTCTGGTACACCTCCGACGCGCAGGCCCGCAAATCCCTGGCGCAGGGCGAGATCTCGGTGCTGATCGGCCCGCCCTCTGGCGCGAAGTCGGTGCGGGACCAGGGCACGGCGGTGGAGATGATCTCGCCCAAGCCTGCGCCCGCGCTGTTCGACGTGATGACGATGGTGAAAACGGCGAAGCAGGACATGGCGGCGAAGTTCATCGACTTCGTGCTGAGCCAGCAATCGCAGTCGCTGATCGCCACCAAGATGGAGATGGAGCCGGTGAACCACCTGGCCCCGATCCCCGCCCGCGTGAAGGCGGAACTGCCGGCGCCGGGCGCCTCCGTCTCGTTCGACGAGAACGTCATCAACGCCAACTTCGACAAGTGGAGCGACGAGTTCAAGCAGACCGTGGCGGAATGACCACCCGGCTTGGATGACGGCCGAGGCTCCGGCGGACCAGCACACCCCACCGCCCGCGCTGCAACTCGCCGGTCTGCAGAAGCGGTTCGGAGCGGTGGCCGCGATCGACGGCGTGTCGCTCGATGTGCCGCGCGGCGCGATCCTGGCGCTGCTGGGGCCGAGCGGGTGCGGCAAGACCACGATCCTGCGCACCATCGCCGGCTTCGTGGCGCCGGATCGCGGCACGATCCGGCTGGCCGGGCGCGACGTGACCCGTTTGCCGCCGGAGCGGCGCGGCACCGGCATGGTGTTCCAGAACTACGCGCTGTTCCCCCACATGACGGTGACCGAGAACGTGGCCTTCGGGTTGCGCATGCACCGCGTGCCGCGGGAGAAGCGGGCTGGGCTGGTGGCGGAGGCGCTGGCGATGGTGCAGCTCGGCCACGTCGCCGGGCGCTACCCGTCGCAACTGTCCGGCGGGCAGCAGCAGCGCGCGGCGCTGGCGCGGGCCGTGGTGATCCAGCCGGACGTGCTGCTGCTGGATGAGCCGTTTGGCGCGCTGGACGAGAATTTGCGCGAAACGCTGCAGGTGGAGTTGCGCAAGCTGCAGCAGCGGCTGGGCGTCACCACGGTGATCGTGACGCACGACCAGGCGGAGGCGATGATCCTGGCCGACCAGATCGCCCTGATGCGCGCCGGCCAGGTGGAGCAGTTGGCCTCCCCCGCCACGGTGTACGACCATCCGGCCACGCGCTTCGTCGCCGGATTCATGGGCGTGGAGAACATCCTGGACGCCCAAGCGGATGGTGAAACGCTGCGGATCGGACCGCATGGCCTGCCCACACCGTCCACCGCCTGCGCGCGGCCGACAGCGCTGGCCGTGCGGGCCGAGTCGATCGGCCTGTTGCCGCACGGTTCAGGCGAGGGCTGGCCGGGCCAGGTCGTGTTCGCCAGCAACCTCGGCGGCCGGCTGCTGTACGAAGTGGAGGTAATCGGCATCGGCCGCATCAAGGTGGAGCGGCCGCGCGTCGCCGGGGTACAGGCCTACGCCGTCGGGGCCCACGTTGCGCTGCAGATCGACCCGCGAAGCTGCACGCTGCTACAGGATTGATGCCATAGCGCTGCCCGCACCTGAAACGATCGCACGGCTAAAATTGCGTCGTCAGGGTCGTCAGCCAGTCCGGCGATGCGTTCACCAGGACCGTCTCCACCGAACGGTCCAGCCCGGTCAGGATCAGCAGCGACACCGCGACCGCACCGCCGCCCAGCAGCATCTTGCCGGCCTGCCCGGCCTTCGCCATGCGCCCGCGCCACCGGACCAGCGCGCCGCGCGAGAGGAACGAGATCAGCAGCAGCGGCGTCGCGGCCCCCAGGCCGAACGCCAGCATGATTGCGGCCACCGCCACCAGGTCCTGCCCCCGTGCCGCCAGGACGGATGCGGCGCCCAGCGTCGGCCCGACGCAGGGGCTCCAAACCGCACCCAGCACCACGCCGACGATGAATTGGCCGCCCACGCCGTGCGGCGATAGCCGCGCCAGCAGCCGGTTGCCCGCGTCGCCCACGCCGCCCGTCGCCAGGGCGAAGCGTGCCTGCAACGCCCCGCTCAACAGCACCAGGCCGATCACCATCAGCAGCACGGCCGACGCCGTGCGGAACACGTCGCCATCCAGCCCGATCGCAAACCCCACCGTGGCCACGAACAGCCCCACCACCGTGAAGGACAGCGCCAGCCCGGCGGCCAGCACCATCGCCCCGGCCCGGTGCACCGCCACCGCGCTGCCCACGACCAGCGGCAGCAACGGCAACACGCAAGGCGACAACGTGGAGAGCACCCCCGCCAAATACCCGGCGCCGATGCTCCCCGCCGTCATCGGGTCAGGAGTTCGCCTTCGCCAGCAGGTCGTGGATGGCCGGCGCCGCCGTCTGCCCGGTTTCGCGGCCCTGTTCCTTGTCGCCGTGATAGACGATCATCGTCGATTGCATCTGGACGCCGAGCTTGCGCAGCAGCGGCTTGCTGGTGTCGAAATCGACGTCGAACACCTGCAAATCCTTGAACTCCGGCGTCGTATAGAGTTGGGACAGGATCGGGTGCTGCTTGGCGCACACCGGGCACCAGGGCGCCGTGATGTCGATCAGGATCGGCTTGCCGGCCTGTTCCGCCGCTGCGAAGGCGCTGTCGCTGTAGGTCGTTTCTGTCGCGGCCTGCGCCGTGCCGAGGCCGGCAAGGCCAAGGGCGACGGCGGCGAAGGCGATGGTAAAGCGCATGCGGACCACTCCGGGCATTTCCGGTCACTCATAACCGATTGGGGACAAGGCCGATACCTCTTCGCCCAGGATCAGCATTGCGGCCGGGCAGCGAACAAACGCGCGAGCCAGCCCCGCGTCTTGGGGAAGGTCACGACGGCGCTGTGCGCCACCACCAGTGCGCCGCCGTCGATGCCGAGCCGCAGGTCGATCCGGCCCGTCGCCAGCCGGTCCGCGGCGTCGGGGTCGGCGCCGAACAACGCGCTTGCAGTCATGGTGCGATAGTCGGGCTGCACCGAGGTGAACAAGGGCTGCGACGACCTGAGATACAGCGTGTGCAACAGGCAGGCATGGGCCGGCAGGGCGGACGCCGCCTGCTTGAGCCAAACGCCCGTGTCGAGCCACCGCCAGCCATCGTCGCCTGCGGCATAGACCGCCGTCGCATCGCCCATGCCGCCCGCATCGGCCGGTATGACCAGCAGCGGTCCGGCCACGGAGGCAATCTGCCTTGGGGCTTGGACCGCCGCGCCGTCGAAGGAGGCGTGCAGGACAAGCCGCCAGCCATCCCCATCCGGCCGGAACACATCCGCTGCGGTGTCGGTCGCCGCCAATTGCGACGGATCACCAGGGCCGGGCGGGAACAGCCCGGCATAATCGGGCGCGGTGAGCCGAAAGCCGAGCCGGCCGTCGCTGCCGTCCACCAGTCCAACCCGGGTTGTTCGGCAACCCGTGGCCTGGCCCACCTGATCGCAGGTGTCATGCAGCTCCGCCAGCGAGAACCGCCGGGACTGGACATCCTCCCAGAACTTTTCCACCATCCCGATGCGCCGCTGGAACGCAGCGTCCGCCGCCTGGGCTGCGGCGACGTCGGTGTCGAACAGGTGGCCGGTCCGCCAAAGCTGATGCAGCCGGACCAGGTCGCTGGCGGCGACGCTGTGGTGCAGCGCTGCCTGGTAGGCCTGCTCCACCTGCTCGTCCGCGGCGGCGACGCGCGGGTCGGCTCGCACCTGATGTGATTGCGCGGCCGGGGAGGGCGCCGCCGGCCCAGGCGGGAACCAAATCGCTCGTGCAGTCAGCAGCCCAGCCAGGACGAGCGTTGCGGCGAAGCTCCGCGTGCGTAGGCAGCGCACGAACAGCCGCCCCGCGAGTCGCAGGCGGCCATCCCGGGTAACGGCCACCCGGATCAGCAGCTCGGACGCCGCCTGCGATCCTGCAAGGCCGGCCAGCCACCACAAGACGCCAAGGCCGAGCACCCATCCGGCCAGGAGCAGGCCCACGGCGGTGAAGCCGCGGCCTGGCTGACCCAGGTAGAGGCCGGACACCCGTGCGTCGGCCGCGTCATAGCCTTCGGCCAAGCTCTCGCGATGGGCCATGGCATAGCAGCCGGCCGCAACGGGCGCGGCAAGCAGCACGAGGATGCCGGTGGCCGCGAGATGCTGGTTGGCCAACACGTCCAACGCCGCGTCGCTGCCTGCGAACCGGCCTGGCACGAACGCGTGCAGTGCGTTCGCGGCCAACCGCAACCATCCGGGCAGCAGGACCGGAACGACCCAGATCACCGCGAGCATGTAAGCCGCCATGGCGGCGACCATCGCCGTCCAAATCCGCTCGAGTGTGGCCCCGGGCGCTCCGGCCTGCTTGCGGAAGGCCTGCTCCGCAGCCTGCCGCGTCACCGGATCGACCTGTCCCAGCCAAAAACGCCGAAACCTCATGTGCAGGTCAGCCGTAGGCCAGGAGCAGGACCGGCGCCAGGATAAGAAGGCCGATCCCGAGGCGGTTGGCGGTTGCAGACTGCATCAGGCGTGGTCGCTCACCGGGCTGGCGGCTTCGTTGCGTGCATTCTGCCACGATCGGTATGATGTTCAACGGCGGGGTGGCGGGAACCAAGTGTTTCCCCCACCTGTTGAGGTGACGTCATGGCAGAGTGGCAATCGATGTCACGGGCTGATTGGCGCATGGGAGATGAGGGTGGCGCGATCAACGAAGACGACGACGAAGCCGGCCGCACAGGGCGCGGCGCCGACCCGCACGAAGACCGGAGCCCCGGCGCCGGCCACCAAGGCCAAGGCCCCGCCAGCCCCATCCGCCCCAAAGGCCGCCACCCGCGGCAAACTGTCAGCCGCGACAGGTCCGGCCGCTGCGACCGCCCGCGTGCCGCCACCCAGCAAGGGCGAGTTGCGCGCGCAGGTCGAGAAGCTCGAAGCAGCAAACGCGATGCTCAAGGCCAAGAGCCGCGAGGCGAACCGCACCGCCAAGGCCGCCGCGCAGCGTATTGCCGAGTTGGAAGCCGAGTTGGCGCGGCTTCAGGAGGTAGCGGCGCGCCCGCCCGCCGTCGGCAAACCGGCCAAACCCCGGAAAGCAGCGCCGCGGCCGGCGGTCGACCCGGGCGATGCCGTGCCGCCCGGCGTTGCCGTTGCAACGCCGGAGCCGATGGATGAGGAAGCAGTCGCCGCCCGCGCCGCCTTGGACGAAAACCTCCCAGGCGACTCGTAGCCGGCATACGACGTCCGCCATACCGACAAAAAAATATCATTGCTGCGCTGCAAACTGCGTAGCGCCCTGCTGCCGGGCATCCTAGGCTTCCGCTACGGTAACGAGGCCCGCGCAAAAATGCCGGCCGGCCGGGGTTTGGGAGGACCATGGCAGCGGCACCACATCTCGAGATCGTCCAGGTACGCGACGACCAATCCTTCAAGATATGGTCGCACGGCTACCCGTTCCGAACGGTCCGCTGGCACTTCCACCCGGAATACGAGTTGCACCTGGTGACGGCCACGACCGGCCGGATGCATGTCGGCGACTATATCGGGCCGTTCGGCGCCCACGACTTTGTGCTGGTCGGTCCCAACCTGCCGCATAACTGGATCAGCGAGGTCGCGCAGGGCGAAGTCGTGGCCGAGCGTTGCCTCGTGCTGCAATTCACCGCCGGGTTTATCGATTCCTGCCTGGCGCTGTTTCCCGAGTTGCGGTTTCTCCAGCCGCTCTTGTCCGACGCCCATCGCGGCGTCCGCTTCCCCGTCGCCTTGGCCCAGCAGGTGCGCCCTTTGATGACGGCGCTGCTGGACACGACGCACGCACATCGGCTGGCGCTGTTCATGCAGATCATGGACCTGCTGGGCCATGAAAGCCGCCGCGACATGCTCGCCAGCATCGGCTTCCAGCCCGACCCGTCCGCCTATCTGTCGGCGACCATGAACGCGGTGCTGCAGCACATCGGCTGCAACTTCACCAGCGACCTGCGCGAGGCCGACATGGCGGCGCTCAGCCGGCAAAGCGTCAGCTCGTTCTCGCGGTCGTTCCGCCGGCACACCGGGATGGTGTTCGTGCAATACGTCAATTCGCTGCGGATTGAACTCGCCTGCCAGCATCTGTGCCAGGCGGAGCTGCCGGTGACGGATATCTGCTACGCTGTCGGCTTCAACAACCTGTCCAATTTCAACCGGCGGTTCCTTGCTGCCAAGGGCATGCCGCCGTCGCGTTTCCGTGCCCTGCATCGCAGCGGGGCGACATTCGCCGCGATTGCCGCCTGACGTCCAACGAAACAAGAAGGAACGCCCATGACCCGCCCGACCGCACTCCTCGCCACCGCCGCCTTCGGATTGCTCGCCGGAACTGCCCTGGCACTGCCCAACGCCCGGGCCGCGACCGTGGCCAACGCGACCGTCGCCTTCCTGATGCCGGACCAAAGCTCCACCCGGTATGAGGAGCACGACCATCCGGGCTTCGTGGCGGAGATGAAGAAGCTGTGCCCGACCTGCAAGGTGCTGTACCAGAACGCGGACGGCGACGCCGCGCGCCAGCAGCAGCAATTCAACTCGGTCGTGTCGCAGGGCGCCAAGGCGATCGTGCTCGATCCGGTGGACTCAGCCGCCGCCGCGTCGCTGGTCAAGCAGGCCCAGGGCCGCGGCATCAAGGTCATCGCCTATGACCGGCCGGTGCCGTCCACCCCGGCGGACTATTACGTGTCCTTCGACAACGAAGCGCTGGGCAAGGCGATCGCGCAGTCGCTGGTCGAGCACCTGAAAGCCGCCAACGTCCCCACCGGCGACGAGAACGGGCTGTTGGAGATCAACGGCTCGCCCACGGATGCCGCCGCCGGACTGATCAAGAAGGGCATCCACGAGGGGCTGGAGACCGGCGGCTACAAGGTGTTGTCCGAATACGACACGCCGGAATGGGCGCCCGCCAAGGCGCAGCAATGGGCCAGCGGCCAAATCTCCCGCTTCAACAAGAAGATCGTGGGCGTGGTCGCCGCCAATGACGGCACTGCGGGGGGCGCCATCGCCGCGTTCAAGGCGGCCGGCGTGGATCCGGTGCCGCCGGTGACGGGCAACGACGCCACGATCGCCGGGCTGCAGCTCATCATCGCGGGCGACCAGTACAACACGATCTCCAAGCCCAGCGAGATCGTGGCTGCCGCCGCGGCCAACGTGGCGATCCAACTGCTCAGCGGTGAGACGCCGAAGGCGGATGCGACCCTGTTCAACACCCCGGCCCGGCTCTTCGTCCCGGCCTTGGTCACTGCCAGCAACCTGAAGGCGGAGATCGTCGACAAGACGGTGGACGGCAAGCCGATCGAGCCGGCCTCCGTCCTGTGCACCGGCCGCTACGCGGCGGGCTGCGCCAAGCTCGGGATCACGAAGTAAGGACGGGACCGTGACGGACGCGGCGCGGGAGGTGGTGCTCAGCCTGCGCGGCATCTCCAAGCAGTTCGGCGCCGTGTCCGCCCTCACGGACATCGACCTCGACGTGCATGCCGGCGAGGTGGTGGCGCTGGTGGGGGACAACGGCGCCGGCAAGTCGACGCTGGTCAAGGTGCTGGCCGGCGTGCACCAGCCGACCGCCGGCACGATGACGTTCCGCGGCCAGCCGGTCAGCTTCGCCGGCCCGAGCGACGCGCTGGCCATGGGCATCGCCACCGTGTTCCAGGACCTTGCGCTGTGCGAGAACCTCGACGTCGTCGCCAACATCTTCCTCGGGCGGGAGCTGAAACCTGCCCAGTTGGATGAGGTGGCGATGGAAATCCGCGCCTGGACCCTGCTGAACGAATTGTCCGCCCGGATCCCCAGCGTGCGCGAACCCGTGGCGTCGCTCTCCGGCGGGCAGCGCCAGACTGTCGCCATTGCCCGCTCCCTGCTGCTGGAGCCGCGGCTGATCTTGCTGGACGAGCCGACGGCCGCACTCGGCGTGGCGCAGACGGCGGAGGTGCTGGATCTGATCGAGCGGGTCCGGGCGCGCGGCCTGGGCGTCATCGTCATCAGCCACAACATGGAGGACGTGCGCGCCGTGGCCGACCGGATCATCGTGCTCCGCCTCGGCCGCAACAACGGCGTGTTCACGCCGGACGCCACCAACGCGGAGCTGGTGGGCGCCATCACCGGGGCGACCGACAACGCCGTGTCCCGCCGGTCGCGCCGGCGGCAGGACGCAGGAGCCGTGGCGTGAGCGTCGCACGGCTCGACCGCAGCGACGTCCGGGTGCGCCACGACGAAGGGCTCGGCGGCTGGCTGCGCGGCGTGCGGGACCGGGTCCGCTCGGGCGACCTCGGTTCCATTCCCGTGGTGGTCGGGCTGGCGGTGATCTGGACCGTGTTCCAGACCATCAATCCGGTGTTCCTGTCGGCAGACAACCTGGTCAACCTGCTGTTCGACTCGTCCACTACCGGCGTCATCGCGCTGGGCATCGTCTGCATCCTGATGGTGGGCGAGATCGACCTGTCTGTCGGCTCCGTGAGCGGGTTCTCCTCCGCGCTGCTGGGCGTGATCTGGGTGAATGCGGATTGGCCGGTCGCGGTGGCGGTATTGGTCGCGCTGGTGGCCGGGGCGGTGATCGGCGCGGTCTATGCGGTGCTGTTCAACCGGCTGGGCATGCCGTCCTTCGTCTCGACGCTCGCCGGGTTGTTGGCCGTGTTGGGGCTGCAGCTCTACCTCCTCGGCTCGACCGGGTCGATCAACCTGCCCTACGGTTCTCCGATCGTCAGCCTCGGCCAGACTTTGGTCATGCCGGCCGCGATGTCCTATGCTTTGGCCGTGCTGGGGCCGCTGGCCATGGTGGTGACCGGGTTGCGCACTGCGAGGCGCCGGCGGGACGCCGGGCTCACGCCTGGCTCGACGGCCGGGCTGCTGGCCCGCGCCGGCGTGCTGCTGGTCGGGCTGGAAGCGGTGGCGTTCTACCTCAATACGGATCGCGGCGTGCCCTGCATGTTCGGCCTGTTCGCGGTGCTCGTGGTGGCGCTGGATTACGCGCTGCGGCGCACGAAATGGGGCCGGTCGATCGTTGCGGTGGGCGGCAACCGGGAAGCGGCGCGCCGGGCCGGGATCAACGTGCGGTTCATCTACGCCAGCGCCTTCGTGCTGTGCTCCACGCTGGCGGCGTTCGGGGGCCTGATGTCGGCGGCCCGGCTGGCCTCCGCCAGCCAACAGGCCGGCACGGGGGACGTGAACCTGGACGCCATCGCCGCGGCGGTCATCGGCGGCACATCGCTGTTCGGCGGCCGCGGGTCGGCCTACTCCGCGCTGCTCGGCATCATCGTCATCCAGTCGATCGCCAGCGGGCTGACCCTGCTCGACCTGTCGTCCTCGCTCCGTTACATGATCACCGGCGGGGTGCTGGCGACGGCTGTCATCGTCGATTCCCTCGCGCGCCGCTCGCGCGCATCCCATGGCCGCGGCTGAGCCGCGCGCGTTCGGAGCCACCCCATGAGTCAGGACCTGTCAGGCAAAGTCGCGGCCGTCACCGGCGCCGCGTCCGGCATCGGCCTGGCCAGCGCACGCGCCATGGCGGCGGCCGGAATACGGGTCGTGCTGGTGGACCGTGACGAGCCGAAGCTGCAGGCGGCCTGCGCGGACATCGGGGCGGGCGCGGCGCCGCTGGTCGTGGACTTGCTCGACCCCGGCAGCGTCGCGGGCATGGTGCCCGCCATCCTGGAGAAGGCCGGCCGGCTCGACATCTTCCACGCCAATGCCGGGTCCTATGTCGGCGGCAACGTCCATGGCGGCGATCCGGATGCGTGGGACCGCATGCTCAACCTCAACGTCAACGCGACGTTCCGCACCATCCACGCCGTGCTGCCCCACATGGTGGAGCGCGGCAGCGGCGACATCATCGTGACCAGCTCGGTCGCCGGAATCATTCCCGTGGTGGTGGAGCCGGTCTACACCGCCTCCAAGCACGCGGTGCAGGCCTTCGTCCACACGCTGCGCCGCCAGGTCATGCAGCACGGCATCCGCGTGGGCGCCGTGCTGCCCGGCCCGGTGGTGACCGCGCTGCTGGACGATTGGCCGCGCGAGAAGATGGAGGACGCGCTCGCCCGCGGCAGCCTGATGCCGCCGGAGGAAGTGGCGGAGGCCGTAATGTTCATGCTGACCCGGCCGCCCACGGTGACCATCCGCGACCTGGTGATCCTGCCGCAAAGCCTGGACCTGTAGCGCCCGCCATGGACGCCGTCATCGGCATCGATATCGGGACGCAGAGCACGAAGGCGGTGCTGGCCGGCCCCGACGGTGCGATCCTGGCGCAGGCGTCGGACAGCTACGCCCCCGACACGCCGCGCCCCAACTGGGCGGAACAATGGCCGGACGTCTGGCTGCGCGCCGTGGAGCGCTGCCTCGCCGCCGTGGCCAAGACCCCGGACGTGACGGTGCGGGCGATTTGCGTCTCCAGCCTCTACGGCGGCTCCGGCATCCCGGTGGACGCGGCGATGCAGCCGCTGCATCCGTGCCTGATTTGGATGGACCGCCGGGCGGAGGCGCAATCCGCCTGGGTGAAGGCGAATGTCGACCTGCAGCGTCTGGGCGCCGTCACCGGCAACGGCGTCGACAGCTATTACGGCTTCACCAAGATCATGTGGCTGCGCGACGAGCGGCCGGAGGTGTGGGACAAGACGGCGCTGTTCCTGCCGCCCAACGCCTTCGTTATCCATCGCCTGACCGGCGTGGTGGCCGTGGATCACTCCTCCGCCGGCAATATCGGCGGCGTCTACGACGTTGGCGCGCGCACCTGGTCGCACGAGATGATGGCGGTGCTGGGCATCCCCGCCCACACCATGCCGGAGCGGCTGGTCGACCCGGCGGAGGTGGTGGGCGGGCTGCTGCCGGACGTCGCGGCCCGGCTCGGCCTGCCGACGGGAACACCGGTCATTGCCGGCGGCGTGGACGCGGCGATGGCGACCTTCGCGGCCGGCGTGACGTCACCGGGCCACCACGTCGCGATGCTGGGGACCAGCATGTGCTGGGGCTTCATCGCACCGACGACCGACGCGGCGCATGGGCTGGTCTCCATGCCCTACGTCGTGGGCCGCGACCTCTACGTGTTCGGCGGCGCCGCCACGGCCGGCGCGTCCGTGAGCTGGTTCATCGAGCAGTTCTGCCAGGCGGAGGCGGCGGAGGGTCACGCCACCGGCCGCGACCCGCACGCGCTGCTGGAGGAAAAGGCCGCCACGGTGGCGCCGGGCTGCGAAGGGCTGGTCTTCCTGCCATACCTGATGGGCGAACGCTCGCCGGTGTGGGACGCAAGGGCGTCGGGGGCGTTCGTCGGCCTGAACCTGTTCCACAGCCGCGCCCATCTATACCGCGCCGTCCTGGAAGGCGTGACGCTGGCGTTGCGCCATAACATGGAGGCAGGGGCGCGGGCCGCGGCATCGCTGGAGCCACGGCTGGTCGTGGTCGGCGGCGCCGCGCGGTCCGACCTCTGGATGCAGATCATCGCCGACGCGACCGGCTACCCGGTGTGGACCATCCAGGAGGAGGTCGAGGCCGCACTCGGCGCCGCCCGGCTCGCCGCGCTGGGCGTGGGGCTGGGGACCGGAACGTCCGACTGGATCACCCTTGTCGAACGCACGCGGCCGGTCGGCCCGCGCAAGGCCCGCTACGACGCGCTGTTCGCCGTCTACATCGCGCTCTATCCGGCGCTCAAGGACAGCATGTATGCTCTGGCAGCGCTCCGTAACCCTGGCGCGGAATGAGGTCGAACGATGGATCGCCGTGGAATGATGGTGGCGGGCGCGGTGGCGGCCGGCGGTGCGTTGCTGCGGCCGGCGCGGGCGCAAACCGCGGCGGCGAGCCAGGCCCTGGCCGAGCAGTTCGCGGCGACGCTGACGGCGCATGACATGGCGGCGTTCGCCGCGCTGTTCGCCGACGACTACCAGAACCACCAGGTCAGCGCCGCCGCCCCAGCCCCGCCGCCTGGGCTCAGCGCGAAACAGGCCACGGTCGGGTTTTTCACCGCCCGCTTGCACGGCATGCCGGACCTGAAGGTCGCAACCGAGGTGGTGGTCGCAACCGCCGACAAGGTCGCGGCGAGCTTCGTCTATACCGGCACGCAAAGCGGTCCTTATCTCGGCTTTCAGCCCACCGGAAGGGCGCTGCGCTTCACCTCCTGCGACATCTTCGCTGTCCGCGACGGCAAACTCGCCGAGCATTGGGGCATGGGAGATATCGCCGGCACCCTGGCGCAGATGAAAAGCTGACTACGGCGCCGTCGATGGCGGCGGGGCGAATTGGGGGCTGACCAACGGCGGCACCGCGTCGGGCGGGGCGGGTTGCACATCGGCAACCGGTTTGGCGTACCAGTTCGGCACCGTCGCCGGGAGGTCGGCATGGGCATCCTCCACGGCGCTTTCCCGGTGTTGCTGATACAGGCTGCGATAGGTCGCGTAGGTGTCCAGCGCCGTCTTGTCGATCGCATCGGTATCCGACAGCACCCGCGCCCGGGCGTCCACCGCGCTGACGAGGAAGCGCGTCGTGCCCAGCGCGTTGCTGCCGCCGAAGCTGAGCCACGTCAGCGGGTCGAGCGTGATGTTGACGCCAAAGCCCGCGGCGTCGCGCGGGTCGTTGGGGCCGAGCACCGGCAAGAACAGGAACGGCCCGCTGGGAACACCCCACAAGGCCAGGGTTAGGCCGAAATCCGTGTCATGATCCGGAAAGCCCAGGCCGGTCGCGACATCGAAGACGCCGCCCACGCCGGCCGTGGTGTTGATCAGGATGCGCATGAAGGTGTTGCCCGCCTTGCGCGGCTTGCCTTGCAGAACGTCGTTGGTCAGTTGCGCCGGGTTGCCGAGGTTGGCCAGCACGTTGTGGACATGGGTGCGAACCGCGCCCGGCACGGTGTCGCGGTAGCCCGCCGCGACCGGCCGGAGGGCGTTGCGGTCGATCACCTCGTTCAACGCGTAGAATTTGCGGTTCGCGGGTTCGTAGGGGTCGTTGCGTTCCTTGAACTCGGCCACGGCCTCCTGGTCGCTGGCCGGCGGCCTTGTGGCGCAGCCGGACGCCAAGACAGCAGCCAGACCCAGCATCGGCCAAACAAGAGCAATGTCGCGCATGACGTCCTTCTTGGGGAACCGAGGTCGATGGCAGATCTTGATCTACTCTGCCCGATGGCTTCTAGGCAATGTGACGCTGGTCGCAGCGGCAGGATCCCTCCAACGCGGCCGAGTCTTCGATCATCGCCACGCAGGCCACTTGCCCGTCGTCCGCCGCGACGGAACCAGGATGCGCTCGACCGGTTTGGACTGTCATCATGGCAGCCGAAGCAGTCTCCGACGAGCCGGTGCTGGGACGCGACCTTGCCCTGGCGGCGGTGGAGGCGGGGACGCGACGGTATTTCGCCGATCGCCGGGCGCTGGTGCGGCCTTTCATCGACGCGCATTTCTCCTTCCGCGGGACGCTGTCGCTGCACCGGGCGGCGCTGGGCTGGGATTTTGCCCGCGCACCCCTGAACCTCAGCCTCGCCGCACCACAAATCCTGCTGCAGTTGGGCGCCCGGGCGGCAAGAGCGGCCGGGGCGAGCCGGGCCGCGGGTGCGCTCGGGCGATCGATCATGCTGAAGACGGATGTCGAGCGGGAGATCGAGTGGCTGGTGCATACCGAGTTGCTCGGCCTGCCGCTGCGGCAGCGCGGCCGCGAGAGCAACCGGGACGCGCTGGCTGAAACCATCCTCGCCGATCCCGGGCTTGAAGCGGCAATTCGCTCCGCACTGGGCCAGATTGGGCAGCATGGCGACGACCCGGCGTTCCGCAGGCGGCTGCACGACGCCATGACGCAGTACGGCACCAGCCGGACGGCGGCGGCCGAGATCACCACGGGGTTGCTGTCGCTCAGTGCCGGGGCCTTGGCATTGAACAAGGTCACGCCAGGCGCGGCCTCGCTGGGGCCGTCGCTGGCCGCCGTGATGGCGCAGCAGACGGCGGTGGCCTCCTTCCCGCTCGGCGGCTGGTTGGGCGGCGTGTGGTATGGAATGTTCCCCGCCGCGCCATCGGCGGTGTTGCTGATGTCGACGACGGGCGGGCTGATGCTGGCGGCGACCGCCTTCGCCGCGGTCGCGGGCGTGGTGTCCGACCCGATCCAGCGCGCGCTGGGACTGCACCGGGCGCGGCTGACGCGTATGATCGACCGGCTGGAGGCGCAGGCGTTCGACGACACGGCGACGGGGTTCACGGTGCACGACCACTACGTCGCCCGGTTGCTGGACCTGTTCGACCTGATCGGGGCCGCGGTGCGGCTCACCCGGCCTTGAGCAGGGCGTTGATCGTTTCAGCTCGGCCGGAGGTGCTAGAACTCCAGCAGATTGTCCCGGAACTGTTTGTGCGCGTAGCTGCGGCGCACCAGGCCGCGCTGCTGCAAGGCGGGCACCAGCCCGTCCGTCACCTCCACCACCGTCTTGCGGCTGACATTCGGCAGCACCAGGAGGAAGCCGTCGCCGCCGACCTCCTGCATCGCCTCGTCCATTTGCGCCGCCACCGTGTCCGGCGTGCCGACCAGGTCGACGCTGCCGCCGCCGCTTGTATAGGCCAGGATGGCCTCACGCAGCGTGCGCCCGCCTGCTTTCTTCAGGAAATTGGCCAGGCTGGACTGGTGGCCGTTGGTGCGCAGCTCGCCCACCGGCGCGTCCAGGTCATGCCCTGAAAAGTCGATGTTGGTGGTCCACCCCATCTGCGCCAGGCGGCGATGCACTTCCGCGGTCGTGGCGACGCCCCGCTTGGCGGCACGGGCCTGCGCTTCCTCGTCCGTGTTGGCCAGCACAGGGGTCGCCATGAACAGCACCTTGCAACTGCGCGGGTCGCGGCCGGCGGCGCGCATGCGGGCGTGCACGTCGTCCCGGTACTCCTTCATCGCGGCGATCCCCTTCGGATGTGCGACGATGGTGTCGGCGTAGCGCGCGGCGGTCGCCCGGCCTTTGGCGGAGCCTCCCGCCTGCGCGATCACCGGGCGGCCCTGCGGGCATGGGCCGGAGTTCAACGGGCCGCGGCTGGCATAGTATTGGCCCTTGTGGTCGATGGTGTGGACCTTGGCGGGGTCGATCAGCACGCCTGTCTTGCGGTCGGCGACGATCGCGCCGGGCTCCCACGACTCCCACAGCCGGGTGACGACGTCGATGTATTCGGCCGCCATGTCGTAGCGCGTATCGTGCTCCGGCAACTGGTCCAGCCCGAAATTCTGCCCCGACAGGTCGGAGCTGCCGGTGACCATGTTCCAGCCGGCCCGGCCGCCGGACACCTGGTCCAGCGTGCCCACGATCCGCGCCGTCAGGTAGGGATGGTAGGCGAAGGTGGACAGGGTCGGCACGATGCCCAGGCGCGACGTGGCCGCCATCATCAGCGAGGCCACGACCGACGGCTCCTGCCGCGGCACGGACATGCCGTTCTTGAGAAAGATGTCGCGCGAATCCTCCCAATTCTGTCCGATATAGATCGAGTCTTCGATCAGCAGGTAATCGAAGCATGCGCGTTCGATGGAGCGGGCCAGGTCGAGGAACATGTCGGCGGACATCCATTCCTCGCTGATGTTGCCGGTCCATTGCTCGCCCCAGGCCTGGATGCTGGAGCCC
This sequence comes from Acetobacteraceae bacterium, assembly GCA_965199095.1. Lineage (GTDB taxonomy): Bacteria > Pseudomonadota > Alphaproteobacteria > Acetobacterales > Acetobacteraceae > LMUY01. Next base: position 804,461 of record CBDAQM010000007.1, on the reverse strand, counting down.
TGGAGGAACCAGGCGAGGTGGAACGGGTCTGCGGCCATGCGTGGCTCCTTGCGGGTGGGCGGGGCAAAGCACGCATCATGCCACTGCAGCGGCTGCCGGAACGGTATGATTCCTGCATGAGGGTTCCCTAACATACAGGAGCGGCCGATGAGAGTAGCCAGGATCGTCGCAGTTATCGGCCTCGTCCTATCCCTGGCCGCCGTGCCGAGCCATGCCAAGGACTGGAAGACCGTCCGCATCGGGATGGACGCCACCTATCCGCCGTTCGAGAGCGTGGACCCGAAGGGCGACATCGTCGGGTTTGAAGTCGACTACGCGAACGCCCTGTGCGGCAAGATGCACGTGACCTGCACGTTCCAGAACCAGGATTGGGACGGCGTCATCCCCGCCCTGCTCGGCAACAAGTTCGACGTGATCTTCTCCAGCATGAACATCACGCCCGAACGCGCCAAGCGCGTGCTGTTTTCGGACATGTACTACGCGACGCCGCCAGTCTGGGTCACGCAGGCGGCGACCAAGAGCAACGATGTTTCGCCCGCCGCGATGAAGGACAAGACGGTCGGCACGCAATCCTCCACCGTGTTCGCGAACTATCTCGACAAGGACTACAAGGGCGTCGACGTGAAGCTGTATCCCGGCGGGGACGAGCCGTTCGGCGACCTGGCGAACGGGCGGCTGGACTACGTCGTCAGCGACATCCTGGTTGCGCAAAAATTCATCGAGAAGAATCCGGGCTGCTGCCGCATCGTGACGGAGATCCAGCGCACGCCGGATATCTTCGGGCCCGGCGTCGGCGCGGCGTTCCGCCCCGATGACACCGATCTGAAGGCGATGTTCGACAAGGCGATCGCCGAGGCGGATGCCGACGGCACGTTCAAGACCCTCGCGGCCAAGTATTTCAAGATCGACATCCGCGGCAAATAGGCGGCGCCGGCAAGGGGTCGGCATGGGCTGGATCGGCCTGTTCTTCGGTCCGGGTGGCTGGGCGCCGCTCCTGCTGCAAGGGGCGCTGGTCACCATCCTGCTTGCCGTCACCACGGTGCCGTTCGGCTTCGGCGGCGGACTGCTCCTGGCGCTGCTGAAGCTGTCGCGCAGCCGGACGCTGCGGCTCGCCTGCGATGCCTACACCACCTTCTTCCGCGGCATCCCCGACCTGCTGGCGCTTTTTCTCGTGTATTTCGGCCTGCAAGCGTTGCTCAACACATTGGCGCAGGCGTCCGGCGGCGCGTGGCGGATCGAGTTGAGCGGCTTCGTCGCCGGCGTCATCGCGCTGTCGCTGGTCACCGCGGCCTATTCCAGCGAGGTGTGGCTGGGTTCGCTACGCGCCGTTCCGCCGGGCCAGGCGGAGGCGGCACGGTCGCTCGGGCTTGATGGCAAGCGCGTGTTCGGGCTGGTCGTGCTGCCGCAACTGCTGCGGCTGGCCCTGCCCGGACTTGGGAACATCTGGACCATCCTGTTCAAGGACACGTCGCTGATCTCCACCCTCGCCGTGATGGATCTGCTGCGGGCCGCGTCGGAGGCAAGCCGGGCCACGGTGCGGCCGCTGGTGTTCTACGGGGCGGCGACGGCGATCTACCTCGTGGTCGGGCTGCTGTCGGGCCTGGGGCAAACCTATCTCGAACGCCGGTCTGCGCGCGGGTATGGCTGAGCGTGCCGGTGCTGCAGACGCTCGTTGGCTTCGTCTTCGACCTGCCGCTCCTGGACCGGTGGGGCCTGCGCCTGCTGCTGGGGCTGCGCGTCACGGCGGAGGTCGTGCTGATTTCGTGCAGCCTCGGCTTCATACTTGCCTACCCGGTGTGCCGGCTGCGCATGTCCCGCGCGCGGCTGATATCCGCGCCGGCGCTGGCCTATACCAGCTTCTTCCGCGCCACGCCGCTGCTGTGCCAGCTTTACCTGGTCTATTACGGCGCCGGCGAGTTGCGGCCGCTCCTCACCGCGGCGGGGCTTTGGTGGTTCTTCCGCGATGCGTTCGACTGCTGCATCTTCACCTTCACGCTGAACACCGCCGCCTACCAGGCCGAAATCCTGCGCGGCGCCCTGCTGGCCGTGCCCAAGGGCCAGATCGAGGCCGCCCGGGCGCTCGGGCTGTCGCCGTTCCGGGTTGCCCGCCATGTCGTCTGGCCGCAGGCGATGCTGGTGGCCTTGCGCCCGCTCGGCAACGAGCTGATCAGCATCATCAAGGCCAGCGCGCTGGCGGCGATCGTCACCTTGCTGGACCTGATGGGGCAGACGCGGTTCATCTTCGCCCGCACCTTCGATTTCTCCGTCTACCTGTATGCCGCGCTGATCTATCTCGCGATCACGGAGACGATCAGCCGGCTGTGGAATGTCCTGGAGCGAAGGCTGTCACGGCATCTCCATGTGGCGCGGCCAGCGGCGCCGGCGGTCGCCCCGCCTTGGATGAAGCCGAAGCATGTCACCACCCCCGCACCTGCCCCCGTTCCCCGGGCGTGACCGTGGCGCTATCGTGACGCCATGAGCGTGGCACTTGAGACACCTTGGACAACATCGCGATTCCTTGCCTGGGCTGCGTCCCAGGAAGGCCGCTATGAGTTCGATGGGTTCCGCCCCGTCGGTATGACGGGCGGCACCGTCAATCACAGCCGCATCGTGTCGAACCTCCACGCCGCCCTCCGCTCAACGCTTCGCGGCACGCCATGCTCCTTCTTCGGCCCTGATCTGGGCGTCCAGGCCGGCGACGCGATCCGGTATCCGGACGCTCTCGTCACCTGCACCAGGCAGCGCGGCGAGGATCGTCTTGCCACCGACGTGCGCATCGTGTTCGAGGTGCTTAGTCCTTCGACTGCCAGCACAGACCGGATCACGAAGGTGCGGGACTACGCCCGCATTCGTTCGATGCGCCGCTACGTCATGATAGAAAGCCGCTTTCCCGGTGTGACCGTATTGTATCGGCATGCGGCCGAAGAGGCTTGGTTGGCGCTGGTGCTCACCGGCGACGATGTCCTGGCCCTGGCCGAGGCTACGATCGAGCTGCCGGTGGCCGAGTTGTACGAGGACGTCCCTTTTGCGGCCGCTGACGGCAGCCCTGCGGACGTCTAGCGCTTCGCCTGCCGTGCCCATATGACCGCCTGCGTAAAAGGACCGGACCGGGTATGGGCTACGTGTTCAAGGGGCGGCGGGAAGACGGCAGGCTGGTCACGGGGCCGGGCGATATACCGCTGACTGGAGCCTCCCCGGGCAACTCCATGCCGCCTTCCTCCGGGCGGACCGGGCGCATGCGACGATCCTCGCCATCGACACGCAGGCCGCGCTCGCCGCACCCGGCGTGCTCGCCGTCCTTGCCGCGGCCGATATGGCGGCGGCTGGCTATAACCGGGGCCGGGCGGCCGTTCCCTACAAGGGCCGCGGCGAGGCATTGCGCTCGCCGCTCTCCCCCGCACTGGCTCAGGGCCGCGTGCGCTACGTGGGGGAGCCGGTGGCCATCGTGGTGGCGGAGACGGCGCATGCCGCGCAGGACGCGCTGGAACTGATCGCCGTCCGCTACGACACCTTGCCCGCCGTTGCGGACGCGCGTGCGGCCGTCGCCCCCGGGGCGCCGCTGCTGCACGACGACGTCCCGGGCAACCTCTGCTTCGACTTCGACTATGGCGACGCTGCCGCCGTCGCTGCCGCCGTCGCAAGCGCCGCGCACATCGTCCGGCTGGAGCAGGTCAGCGGCCGGGTGGTGGGCAACCCGATGGAGCCGAAAGCCGCCATCGCCGCCTGGGATGGCGAGGTGCTGCAGCTCTGGAGCGCCAGCCAGGGGATGACCGGCATGCGCGACGGCCTGGCCGCGCTGACTGGCCTGCCGCCGGCGCAAATCCGCGTCTATGCCCAGGATGTCGGCGGCGCGTTCGGCATTCGTGGCGCCACCTATCCCGAATATGCCGCCCTCGCTTTGGCCGCCAAGCAGGTCGGACGTCCGGTGAAGTGGGTGGCGAGCCGGTCCGAGACCTTCCTCAGTGATTATCACGGCCGGGCCGTATCCATGGCAGCCGAACTGGCCCTGGATGCCGACGGGCGCTTCCTGGCGATCCGCCATGACTGGGTGTGCGACATCGGCGCCCACCCGTCTGCTGCCGGTCCAGGCGCCAACACGCTGAACGCGGCGTTGATGGCGGCCGGCGCCTATCGCATTCCCGCCGTGTACGGGCGCAACCGGCTGGCGGTGACCAACACCGTTCCGATCACCGCCTATCGCGGCGCCGGGCGGCCGGACATGGCCTACATGGTGGAACGCCTGGTGGACGAGGCGGCGCGCCAGACCGGGCTGGACCGGATCGCCCTCCGCCGCCGCAACATGATCCCGCGCGACGCCTTCCCCTACACGATCGTCACCGCGCCCATGCCCAGCGCCTATGATAGCGCCGACTTCAATGCGCTGCTGGACGCGGCGCTGGCCGAAGCGGACTGGGACGGGTTCGCGGCCCGCCGGGCAGAGGCGGCGCAGCGCGGGCGCTTGCGCGGCATCGGCTGCGCCCTGTTCATCGAACCCGCCGGCGGCGTGGCGCCCTCCGACGAGGCGGCCATCACGTTTGAGCCGGATGGCAGCATCCTGCTGCATGACGTCGCCATCGCCTCCGGCCAGGGGCACGAGAAGGTACTGCCCGAGCTGGTCGCCCGCGTGCTGCAGATCGATCCGGAGCGGATCACCCTGCGCGCCGGCCGGGCGGACGGCCCGGTGCTGAAGGGCGGCGGCGCGTTCGGCTCGCGCAGCATGATGTCCCAGGGCTCCGTCAGCGTGGAGGCGGCCGGGTTGGTGGTGAAGAAGGGGCTGGCGCTGGCGGCCGACGCGCTGGAAGCCGCCGAGGCCGACATCGCCTATGCGGACGGCGCCTACCGCATTGCCGGCACCGACCGCGCGATCAGCCTTGCCGCCTTGGCGCAGCGCCATCCCGGCGGCCTGGACAGCACGGCCGAACTGCCGTCGCCCCGCGCCTTTCCCTCCGGCGCGCATGTCGCGGAGGTGGAGGTCGACCCGGATACCGGCATGACGGAGCTGGTCCGCTACGTCTCCATCGACGATTGCGGCGCCGTGGTGAACCAGACGCTGCTGGAGGGGCAGATCTGGGGCGGGCTGCTCCAGGGCCTGGGCCAGGTGTTCGGCGAACTCTGCGTGTATGACGATGACGGCCAGATGCTGAGCGGCAGTTTCATGGATTACGTCATGCCGCATGCCGATTTAGTGCGCCGGGTGACGATCAAGCTGCTCATGGTGCCGTCCCCCAGCAACCAATTGGGCGTGAAGGGCGTGGGCGAGGCGGGGACCGTCGGTTCGCTGCCCACGACGATGAACGCCATCCTGGACGCGCTGCACCCCCGCGGCGTCACGCATCTGGACATGCCCGCCTCGGCCCAGCGGGTCTGGCGGGCGTTGCAGGCGGCGCAGCGGCGGCTACCAGGCGTGCCTGCTCGCGGCGAGGAGGAAGCGGTCTAACCAGCTCCGCGCGGCGTGGAGCGGGTCCGCGTTGCCGAGCCCCTGCAGCACCGTGAACGCGGCCAGCATGCACAGCCCCATCACGATGAGCACTTCGGCCGGCGAGCCGGTGCGGCAGACCGGCCAGCCCCAGGCCTTGCGGAACGGCCAGGCGAGGCGCAATCCGCGCGGGGTCAGCATGTCCGCGGCGAGATGCGAGAGATAGCCCACGGCGAAGGCCGAAACGGTCGCGCGCGACGTGCCGCCATGCAGCAGCACGGCCACCAGGGCGACGACGGCGAGGGCCGAATGGGTGATCCCGCGATGCCCGAGCACGCCCGCAACCAGGGTGGAAAACGGCCTGGACCGCCGTCCAACCCAGGATTGCGGGTGGTCGATATCCGGCGCCAGGGCGCCGCAGACCACAAGCGTCAAGGCCCCTGGATCGAACGGCGGCAGGTGCAGCAACGGCGCCACAACGACCCAGCCGGCCAGACCGACCGCCACATGCGACCGCGCCATCATGCCATGCGGACCTCCCCCGAAGGCGTCAGCCGGAGTCAGGTCTCGATGGCGGGCTCGGTCTCGTCGATCGTGTCGGCATCCGGCCGGGCTTTCGCGGGCCCTTCCATCTTCTTGTGGCTCCGGGGGCGCGGGGCCGCGGCCTCGGCGCGGGCCGCCGCAAGCTGCATGCGCAGCATATCGATCTCGGTTTGCATCGCCGCGATTTCGCTCGTCTGCGCCGCGGGTGGTGCCGGCTCTGGTTCCGGGGTCGGAACCGGCGTGGCCGCGGCGGCGGCGCCGCGATAGAACGGCGTGAACAGGCTCATCGCCCGTTCCATGATCTCCATGTTCTGCCGCCCGACCTCCTGCATGCCGGGGAACAGATTGCCCATCGTCGCCTGCATGGTGCTGCGCATCTGCTCCTGCTGGGTGGCGAAGGACGACATCGCCTGCTCCAGGTAGGACGGCACGAATTGCTGCAGGCTGTCGCCATAGAAGCCGATGATCTGGCGCAGGAACGCCGTCGGGAGCATCGCCCGGCCCTTGCTCTCCTCCTCCACGATGATCTGCGTCAGCACGCCGCGGGTGATGTCCTCGCCCGTCTTGGCGTCGTAGACCACGAAGTCGCGCCCGACCCGGATCATGCCAGCCAGGTTGTCCAATGTGATGTAGCTGGAGCTTTCTGTATTATACAGGCGGCGATTGGCGTATTTCTTGACCACGACCACCGCTTGGTCGCCCTTTTCCCCCTGCGATGGGGTGGCATCGGACACTGACATTGAACCCTCCATGCAGCGCACCATAACACGGGGTCGGCGAAACGGCGTAGCGGGCGCGCTGGTCCGTTGGATAGTTGGGGATGAAACTGCACGAAATCGACCCACAGGATTGGACGACGATTTGGCAGAGCGAGCTGGCGGCGCTGGCCGTCGACCGCGAAGCGCACGAGGCGCTGGCCACGCTGTCGCAGGCCTGGGCCGCCACTCGTGACGGGCAAGCCGACCGGGATGACGGACCGGCCGGACGCCCCGGCGCCGATGCGCCGCCGGGGGCCGCGGCCCTTGGCGCTGCATCTGGGCCTGACGATGAAATCGGCCGGCTTCGCCGCCGCATCGCCGAACTCGAACGTGCCGCCGCTGCCGGCGGGGACCATTGACGCGGCGCTGGTCCGCGGTATCGCCGCCTATCGCCGCCATCCCTACCATCGCACGCTGGCCGACCCGCCGGTGCTCTGGTCGGAGGGGGGCAGCCGGCTACTGGACTATGGCGGCGACGGGCCTTTGCTGCTGGTGGTGCCCAGCCTGATCAACCGCGCCTACATCCTGGACCTGGCTGCCGAGCGGTCCATGCTGCGGTTTTGGGCGGCGAACGGGCTTCACCCGGTGTTGCTGGACTGGGGATGGCCCGGCGCGGAGGAACGCCGCTTCTCCCTGACCGACTACATTGCCGGCCGGCTGGCGCGGGCGCTTGTAGCACTGCCGGGGCCGGCCGTGATGGTGGGCTATTGCATGGGCGGGTTGCTGGCCCTTGCGGCCGCGCTGCGGTGCCCGGCGCGGGTGAGCGCCCTGGTGCTGCTGGCCACCCCCTGGGATTTCCATGCCGCCGCCCCCGACGCCAAGAACGCCGCGCCACTCGCCGCGCTGCAAATCGCCCCCATGCTCGCCGGCGGCGCCTTGCCGGTGGACGTGCTGCAGGGGGCTTTCGCGGCGCTGGACGCGGAGGGCGTGGCCGCCCGGTACCGCAGCTTCCCGGAGCTCGACCCCGGGAGCGAACGCGCCCGCATCTTCGTGGCGCTGGAGGATTGGTTGTCGGATGGCGTGCCGCTCGCCGGCCCGGTGGCGGCCGAGTGCATCGGCGGCTGGTATGGGGACAACACGCCGGCTGCCGGGCAGTGGCGCGTCGACGGGGCCGTGGTGGACGCGGCTGCCTTGCGCATGCCGGCCCTGGTGGCGGCGCCGGCGCGGGACCGGATCGTGCCTTTCGCCAGCGCGGTTGCCTTGGCCGGGTTGATCCGCGGCGCGACCATGCTGCGGCCGCGGGGCGGCCATGTCGGGATGATTGCTGGAACGCGGGCGCAGGTGGATTTGTGGCAGCCGGTGCTGGACTGGTTGCGGGCGACGTGACTGCCTATGTCTGGGGGCAAAACCATGGAGAACGCCGCATGACCACCTCCGCCAACGACGACATCGTCATCGTTGCTGCCGCCCGAACCCCGGTCGGCAGCTTCAACGGCGTGTTCGGGAACGTCCCGGCCCATCTGCTGGGCAGCACCGCGCTGAAGGCCGCGATGCAGCGTGCCGGGCTGGAACCCGGCGACGTCGACGAGGTGATCCTGGGCCACGTGCTGACCGCGGGCCTCGGCCAGAACCCGGCGCGCCAGGCGGCGATGGCGGCGGGCATTCCCGACAGCAAGACCGCCTTTGTGATCAACCAGGTCTGTGGATCGGGCTTGCGGTCGGTGGCCCTGGCGGCGCAACAGATTCGCACCGGGGAGAGCAGCGTTGTGCTGGCCGGCGGCCAGGAAAGCATGAGCATGGCGCCGCATGCCGCCTATCTGCGCGCCGGGCAGAAGATGGGCGAGTTGGCGATGGTCGACACCATGATGAAGGATGGGCTGATCGACGCATTCCAGGGCTATGCCATGGGTGTCACCGCGGAGAACGTCGCCAAGCACTACCAGATCACCCGCGAGCAGCAGGACGCCTACGCCGACCGGTCGCAGAAGAAGGCATCGGCTGCGCAGAAAGCCGGGCGCTTCAAGGACGAGATCGCCCCGGTCACCGTGAAGGGCCGCAAGGGCGACACGGTGGTGAGTGAGGACGAGTACATCCGGCACGACTCCACGCCGGAAACGATGGCCAAGCTGCGGCCCGCCTTTGCCAAGGACGGCAGCGTCACCGCCGGCAACGCCAGCGGCATCAATGACGGCGCCGCGGCGCTGGTGATCATGAGCGCGGCGGAGGCGTCGCGGCGCGGGCTCACGCCGCTGGCCCGGATCGCCTCCTTCGCGACGGCCGGGGTGGACCCCTCGGTCATGGGCACCGGCCCGATCCCGTCCAGCCGCAAGGCGCTGGCGCGTGCTGGCTGGAAGACCGACGATTTGGACCTCATCGAAGCCAACGAGGCGTTCGCCGCTCAGGCTTGCGCGGTCAACAAGGACCTTGGCTGGGATACGGAGCGCGTGAATGTGAATGGCGGCGCCATCGCCATCGGGCACCCGATCGGCGCCTCCGGCGCGCGCGTGCTGGTGACCTTGCTGCACGAGATGGGTCGGCGCGACGCCCATAAAGGCTTGGCCACGCTTTGCATCGGCGGCGGCATGGGCGTGGCGATGTGCCTGGAACGCTAGCGTTGCCCTCTGCGCGGGAACGGGCAAGGATATTGCTTGGCAGCGTCTGGAGTTGAACCGGGCGAGTAGCCGCTTCAGGGAGGAGAGTTCATGGCACGAGTAGCCTTGGTCACCGGTGGGACACGTGGCATCGGCGAAGCAATCAGCGTGGCGCTGCATGCCGCCGGCCGAGCGGTCGTCGCGAGTTACGTCGGCAACGAAGATGCGGCCAGACGCTTCAGCGAAGCGACGGGCATTGCCGTGATCAAGTTCGATGCCGGCGACTTCGCCTCCTGCGAGGCGGCGGTGAAGCAGATCGCAGAGCAGCACGGCCCGGTCGAAATCCTGGTGAACAATGCCGGCATCACGCGGGATGGCACGATGGCGCGCATGACCCGGGACATGTGGGATGCGGTGATCGACACCAATCTCGGCTCCTGCTTCAACCTGTGCAAGCTGACCTTCGAGGGGATGCGGCAAGCGAAGTTCGGCCGGGTGGTGAACATCGGCTCCATCAACGGGCAGGCGGGCCAGTATGGCCAGGTGAACTACGCCGCCGCCAAATCCGGCATCCACGGCTTCACCAAGGCCCTGGCGCAGGAGGGCGCGCGCTTCGGCATCACCGTGAACGCCATCGCGCCGGGCTACGTGGATACGGAGATGGTGCGCGCCGTGCCGCCGGACGTGCTGACGAAGATCGTCGCGCGCATTCCGATGGGTCGGCTGGGGCATGCGAGCGACATCGCCCGCGGCGTCGTCTTCCTGACCAGCGACGACGGCGACTTCATCACGGGGTCCACGCTGTCGATCAACGGCGGCCAGCACATGTATTGACGCCGCTCCCCCCCCTCAAACCCTCTCCCTCTGGGAGAGGGCAGGGTGAGGGTCGTGCGGTGAAAGCGATCAACCGCCCTCCATTATACGGGCGGGGCCCTCACCCCGGCCCTCCCGCAGAGGGAGGAGCAGAGTTAGGCTATGCCTTGACCGTTACGTAGCGGCCGGGGGCGTCCTCGATCGGTGCGAGCCCGCCTTCGCCCGGGGTCCGTGCAGGGACCGTGTCACTCGCCTGCGCGCTCACCCAGCGCTGCCAATCCGGCCACCACGACCCGCCCATCTCCTGCGCGCCAGCGAACCAGGCGTCCGGCGTGGCGGGCAGTGCTTCGTTCACCCAGTGGCTGTATTTGCCGCTGTCGGGCGGGTTCACCACGCCGGCGATATGGCCGCTCGCCGCCAGCACGAAGCGGTTCGCACCGCCGAGCAACTGCGTGCCGCGATAGGTGCTGCGCCAGGGCGCGATATGGTCCTCCCGTGTGGAAATGAAGTAGGCCGGCACATCGACCGTGCCCAGGTCGATCCGCTGCCCGGCCAGCTCCAACTCGCCCTTCGCCAGCTTGTTGGCATGGTACATGTTGCGCAGGTAATAGCTGTGCATCTTCGCCGGCATGCGCGTGGCGTCGCTGTTCCAATACAGCAGGTCGAACTGGAACGGCTCATTCCCCAGCAGGTAGTTGTTGACCACGAAGGACCAGATCAGGTCGTTGGCGCGCAGCATGTTGAAGGTCGTCGCCATGTCGACGCCCGGCAGCACGCCCTGCCGCTCCATCTTCGCCTCGAGTTGGGCGAGCTGTTCCTCGTCGATGAACACGCTCAGCTCGCCGGCCTCGGCAAAGTCGGTCATCGTCACCAGGAACGTGGCGCTTTTGATCCGGTCGTCGCCATGCGCCTTCATCCAGGCCAGCGTGCAGGCCAGCAGCGTGCCGCCCAGGCAATAGCCGATGGCGTTCACCGCGCGCTCGCCGGTCGCCTGCTCGATCGCGTCGAGCGCCGCGAATACGCCTTCGCGCATGTAGTCGTCGAAGCCTTTTTCGGCCATGCTCTCGTCCGGGTTGACCCAGCTCACCATGAAGACGGTGTGCCCCTGGCTGACCGCCCAGCGGACCAGGCTGTTCTTCGGACGCAGGTCCAGGATGTAGAATTTGTTGATCCAGGGCGGCAGGATCAGCAACGGCCGCTTCAGCACCTGCCCGGTGCTGGGGGCATACTGGATCAACTGCATCAACTCGTTCTGGAAGACGACCTTGCCTGGCGAGACGCCGATGTTCTCGCCCAGCTTGAACGCGTCCATGTCGGTCATCTTGATGGCCAGCTTGCCGCGGCCGCGCTCCAGGTCGCCCAGCAGGTTGTTCAACCCGCGGAGCAGGTTCTCGCCTCCGGTCTCCGCGGTCTTGCGCAGCACCTCCGGGTTGGTCAGCAGGAAGTTGGACGGGCTCATCGCGTCGATGAACTGGCGGGAGTAGAAATCGACCTTTTGCGCCGTCTTGCGGTCCAGCCCCTCGGCCTGTCCCACCACATCCTGCACGAAGCGGGCGGACAGCAGGTAGGATTGCTTGATGAAGTCGAAGACCTCGTTTTCCTTCCAGGCCTCGTCCTTGAATCGCCTGTCCCTGGGGTCGGCCTGGATCACCGGCGCAGCCTTGGGCGCGTCATCCGACCCGATCATGCGCCGGGCAGTGTTCTGCCATAGCGTCATGTAGTCCTGCCAGAAGCCAATCTGCGCCTGCATCAGCCGCGCCGGGTTGGCCATCAGCTTGGCCGTCATCTCCATGAAGGCGGCGCCGATGTTCAGCGGGTCCGGACTCGGCGCATCCTCGCTTTGGCGCCTCAGCCAGTCGCCGACGATGCGTTGGGACCGTTCGGCGATATCGGCCATGGACCGTCCGAGCTGCACCGGGTCAGTGACCCGGCTTGAGGCGGCGAGGCCGTCGGCGAAGCGATTGCCGTTGTCCGGCATGGGCGTCCTTCCCGTCGGGTTCGCGCCCCGCTAGACAAGGCCGAGGCTGGGGCTCATCACCGACTTATGTTTGAGGGTTCTTCATCCAGAAATAGGCGCGGGGTCCTGCGGCGGCAAGCGGCTGCGGGGATGGTCTGTGCTGCCGTTGCGGCGGGGCTGGCCGGCTGCAGCGGGCGGACCCCGATCGATGCCGGCGTCGACCTATACCACGGGCTGGAGGGTGGTGCGATCGCCCAGCAACGGCCGCCGCCGCCCGGCGCCGATGCGCCGTACCCGGACCTGGCCACGGTCCCGAAGCGCCCTGGCGCGCCGGACGTGGCGGCGCAACAACGCATCGCCGACCAACTGGCCGGCCAGCGCGATGCCGCGACGAACGCGGCGGCCAGCAGCCCGCTGACGCCGCTGCCGCCGGCGCCGGCCACGCCCAAGCCGCCGGCGACGCCGGACCCGAACGCGAACCGCGTGGTGGTGGATGCCGCCGCACCGCCTCCAGCCCCACCCGCGCCGGCAAGCCCGGCAGCGACGGAGGGGATCGACTCGGTGCCCGCCGTTCCCGCGTCCGTGACGTCCGGACCGTTGCCGACGCTGGCGGCCGCTCCGCCAGCGCCGGCGGTCGGGCTGGGCGTCGTCCTGCAACCGCCAGCGCCCGCCGCGCCGGCCGTGCCGCTGCAGGCTGCGTCCTCGGTGGCAGCCACGTCCGTGTCGGTCACGTTCACGCCGGGCTCCGCCACGCTGCCGCCCTCCGCCCCGCTGAACCTGCGGCGCTTCGCCCTTGCGCATAAAGGCGTCACCGTCACGGTGGTCGGCCGGGGGGAGGCGGTGTTGCCCACCCTGGATTCGCAGGCGCGGGCGCTGGACCTCGGGCTGCGGCGGGCGCAGGCGATCGCCGCCGCCCTGACGAGCGCCGGCGTGGCCGCCGCCAACCTCCATCTCCAAGCCCAGGCTGCCGGCCGGGGCGGTACTGCCAGCCTATAGGGACCACGCCATGTCGACCGAGTTCCACCGCATCCGCCGCCTGCCGCCCTACGTGTTCGCCTCCGTCAACGAGGCGAAGGCGCGCGCCCGGGCGGCGGGGGAGGACATCATCGACCTCGGCATGGGCAACCCGGACAGCGCCACGCCGCCGCACATCGTGGCCAAGCTGGTGGAGGCGGTGCAGGATCCGCGCACCCACCGCTACAGCACCAGCAAGGGGATTCCGGGCCTGCGCCGCGCCTTGGCCGCCTATTACGCAAGGCGGTTCGAGGTCCGGCTGGATCCGGAGACGGAGGTGGTCGCGACGCTCGGCAGCAAGGAGGGGCTGGCGAACCTGGCCGCCGCCATCACCAGCCCGGGCGACACGATCCTGGTGCCGAACCCGTCCTATCCCATCCATCAATTCGGCTTCATCATCGCCGGCGCCTCCGTCCGGTCGATCCCGGCGACCCCGGACGAGTCGATGCTGCGCGCGCTGGACCAGGCGGTGCGCCACTCGGTGCCGAAACCCACGGCGTTGATCGTGAACTTCCCGTCCAACCCGACGGCGTTCGTCGCCTCGTTGGAGTTCTACCGCGACGTGGTGGCGTTCTGCCGCAAGCACGAGATTTGGATCCTGTCCGACCTGGCCTATGCCGAGATCTATTTCGGCTCCGACGTGCCGCCGTCGATGCTGCAAGTGCCCGGCGCGCGCGACATCACGGTGGAGTTCACGTCGCTGTCCAAGACCTACTCCATGCCGGGCTGGCGCATGGGCTTCGCCGCCGGCAATGCGCGGCTGATCTCGGCCTTGGCGCGGATGAAGTCATACCTGGACTACGGCGCGTTCACGCCGATCCAGGTCGCGGCGACCGCGGCGCTGAACGGCCCGCAGGACTGCGTGGCGGACATGCGGGCGTTATACCGCGAGCGCCGGGATGTGCTGGTGCGTGGCCTGAACGCCGCCGGCTGGGCGATCCCCAGCCCCGACGCGTCGATGTTCGCCTGGGCGCCGATCCCGCCCGCCTACGCGCATCTGGGCAGCGTGGAGTTCGCCAAGCTGCTGCTGGCCCGCGCCAAGGTCGCCGTCGCCCCCGGCATCGGCTTCGGCGAGCAGGGGGACGGCCACGTGCGGATCGCCCTGGTGGAGAACACGCAGCGCCTGCGCCAAGCGGTGCGCAGCATCAAGGGGTTCTTGGCGGCGGGCACCAACACTTCCGTGATGGAAGAGGTGACAGTGTGACGCACTGTCTCTCCCGATTAAAGCCCCCTCCCTCTGTGAGAGGGTTGGGTGAGGGCCCGCCCCCGCAGCGTGCCCAGCAGGACGGTGAGGACGCCGTCCAGGTTGCCGAGGATGTCGATGTTCCAGAAGCGGAGGATGTCGTATCCGGACGCCTGGATGGCGTTCGTCCGCTCCGCGTCGATCTCCGGGGTGTGCTGCCCGCCATCCAGTTCGATAACCAGCCGCGCCTCGACGCACAGGAAATCGACCACGTAGGCGCCGACCGAGACCTGCCGGCGGATTTTGAACCCGTCCAGCCGCCGGTCCCGGACGGCGAACCAGAGGGTGCGTTCGGCAGTGGTTTGCGCCGCCCGCAGCTTGGCGGCGTGCGAGTTCGTGCGGTTGCCAAGCGGAGGCATGGCGGGACGATAGTGCGGCGCGAACCCTCACCCAACCCTCTCCCAGAGGGAGAGGGCTTTTTACTCCCTCTCCCTCTGGGAGAGGGTCGGGGTGAGGGTGCGCCCCCATGCGCATAGCCCTCGCCGGCCTCGGCACCGTCGGCGCGGGTGTGCTCCATCTCCTGCACCGCAACGCCGACCTCATCGCCGCCCGGGCCGGCGAGCCGATCACCGTGGCCGCCGTGTCCGCGCGCGACCGCACCCGCGACCGCGGCATCCCGCTGGACCATGTCCACTGGGCGGACGACCCGCGGGACCTCGCTACCCATCCCGGCATCGACGTGGTGGTCGAGCTCATCGGCGGGGCGGACGGTGCTGCCCGCGACCTCGTCACGGCCGCGCTGCAACACGGCCGCCCCGTGGTCACCGCCAACAAGGCGCTGATCGCCTGCCACGGCGCCACGCTGCCGCGCACCGCGCCGCTCGCGTTCGAGGCCGCGGTGGCGGGCGGCATCCCCGTCATCAAGGCGCTGCGCGAGGGCCTTGCCGCCAACCGCATCACCCGCGTCGCCGGCATCCTGAACGGCACCTGCAACTACATCCTGACCGCCATGCGCGAGCAGAGGCGGGAGTTCGCGGACGTGTTGGCGGAGGCGCAGGCGCTCGGCTACGCCGAAGCCGATCCGGCCACCGACATCGACGGCATCGACGCCGCGCACAAGCTCGCCATCCTGGCGGCGCTGGCGTTCGGCCATCCGGTCCGCTTCGATGCGGTGTATGTGGAGGGTATCCGCCGGGTCAGCGCGCTCGACATCGGCTTCGCGGAGGAACTGGGCTACCGCATCAAGCTGCTGGGGATCGCCCGGCGCATCGCCGGCGGCGTGGAGGCGCGGGTGCATCCGTGCCTGGTGCGCGCCGATGCGCCGATCGCGCGGGTGGACGGCGTGTTCAACGCCGTGGTGGCGGAGGGCGACGCCGTCGGGCGCATCATGCTGGAGGGCAGGGGCGCCGGCGCCGGGCCGACCGCCTCGGCCGTGGTCGCCGACCTGATCGACCTCGCGCGCCACCGCCTGACGCCGGTTTGGGGCCAGGATGCGCCGTCCGACGACCCCGTCGTGCCGATCGGCGAACATCTGGGCGCCTATTACCTGCGGTTGATGGTGGTCGACCGGCCCGGCGTCATCGCCGACGTCGCGGCCATCCTGCGCGACCACGGCGTGTCGCTGGAATCGATGCTGCAGCACGGGCGCAACCCGCGGGAGTCGGTGGCCGTCATCCTGGTCACGCACGAGGTGAAGGAGCACGCGATGCGCGCGGCGCTGGACCGCATCGCCGCGCTGGACGCCGTGCTGGAAACACCCGCCTTGATCCGAATCGAGCTTGGCTGAGAAGGACACAGCATGACCCGGCCCCCCGAAGTCACCCACGACCGCAACCTGGCGCTGGAACTCGTCCGCGTCAGTGAGGCCGGCGCCCTGGCGGCCAGCCGCTGGATGGGGCGCGGCAAGAAGAACGAGGCGGACGGCGCGGCGGTGGAGGCGATGCGCCGCGCGTTCGACAGCGTCGCCATCGACGGCACGGTGGTGATCGGCGAGGGCGAGATGGACGACGCGCCGATGCTGTATATCGGCGAGAAGGTCGGCAGCGGCGGCCCGGCGATGGACATCGCGGTCGATCCGCTGGAAGGCACCACGATCACCGCCAAGGGCGGCCCCAACGCCATGGCCACGGTGGCGCTGGCGGAGCGCGGCAATTTCCTGCACGCGCCGGACATCTACATGGACAAGATCGCGGTCGGGCCCGGGCTGCCACCCGGCGTGGTCGACCTGGATGCGCCGGTCGGCGAGAACCTGCGCAACCTGGCCGCCGCCAAGAAGGTGGAGATCGGCGAGCTGGTGCTGTGCACGCTGGACCGCGACCGCCATGCCGAGATGATCGCCAAGGCGCGCGAGGCCGGCGTGCGCATCATGCTGATCGGCGACGGCGACGTGTCCGGCGTGATCATGGCGGCGCAGGCGGATAGTGGCGTCGACATCTTCGTAGGCTCGGGCGGCGCGCCCGAGGGCGTGCTGGCGGCGGCCGCCCTGCGGTGTCTGGGCGGACAGATGCAGGGCCGGTTGTTGTTCGAGGACGACGGCCAGGTCACCCGGGCGCGGGAGATGGGCGTCGCCGACCCGAAGAAGAAATACGACCTGCTGGACATGGCGAAGGGGGACGTGATGTTCGCCGCCACCGGCGTGACCACCGGGCCGATGCTGCGCGGCGTGCGGCGGTTCGCCACGGGGGCGGTGACGCACTCGCTGGTAATGCGGTCAAAATCCGGCACCGTGCGCTATGTCGAGGCGCACCATAACTTCGCGACCAAGACCTGGCAGCCGAACTGACGCACATGCCGGCCCGATGAACGCCATCCCGCTCGCCCCGCCGGCCCTGGGCGTGGCCTGCTCAGTCACCGGGCGCCGCTGGGTGTGGCGGGGCGGCAGCGAACGGGCCGGGCTGCTGCTCGCGCAGCGGGCCGAGCTGCCGGAGATCGTCGGCAGCCTGCTTGCCGCGCGCGGCGTTCCGGTGGAGGGGGCGGCCGATTTCCTCGCCCCCACACTGCGCAGTTTGTTGCCGGACCCGTCCGTGCTGGTTGACATGGACGTTGCGGCGCAGCGCCTCGCCTACGCTATCCGGACGGGCGAGACCGTGGGCGTGTTCGGCGACTACGACGTCGATGGCGCGTGCTCCGCCGCCATCATCACGCTGCTGCTGCGCGGCCTGGGATGCCGGGTGCTGACCCATGTGCCCGACCGCGTCCTGGAAGGATACGGCCCGAATGCGCCGGCGCTGCGCGCGTTGGCCACGCAAGGCGCCACCTTGGTCGTGTGCGTGGATTGCGGCACCGCGGCTGCGGAGGCGCTGGCGGCGGTTGCCGGCCTGGCCGAGGTTCTGGTGCTGGACCACCATAAGGCGGAGGGGCCGCCGCCCCCGGTTTTGGCCACCGTCAACCCGAACCGGCTGGATGACCGGTCCGGGCTGCGTGGCCTATGCGCCGCGGGCGTCGCGTTCCTGGCCGCCGTCGCGACCCTGCGCACGCTGCGCGCCGCCGGGTGGTTCGCGGCCCGGCAGGAACCGGATTTGCGCAGCCTGCTGGATCTGGTCGCCCTTGCCACCGTGTGCGACGTCATGCCGCTGGTCGGCGTGAACCGCGCCTTCGTTGCGCAGGGGCTGAAGGTGATGGCCCGGCGGGAGCGGCCCGGCGTCGCCGCGCTGCTGGAGGTTGCGGCCGCCAAGGACCAGCCCAGCGCCGGCACGCTGGGATGGGCGCTCGGCCCCCGCATCAACGCCGCCGGGCGGATCGACGAGGCCGGGCTCGGGCTGCGGCTGTTGCTGAGTGACGACCCGGTGGAGGCGCGCGCGCTGGCCACACGGCTGGACCAGGTCAACCGCGACCGGCAGGAACTGGAGGCGTCCGTGATGGAGGCGGCCCATCTCGCTGCCCACGCGCAAGCCGATTCCGGGCGCCCGGTCCTGCTGGTGCACGGCGCCGGGTGGCATCCAGGCGTGGTGGGGATCATCGCCGGTCGGATCAAGCAGCGTCAGAACCGCCCGGCCCTGGCCGGCGCGCTGGCGGACGGCGTGATCAAGGGGTCGGGCCGCTCGATCGAGGGTGTTGACCTTGGCGCCGCGGTGCTGGAGGCGCGGCGGGAGGGCCTGCTCGGCACCGGCGGCGGCCACGCTATGGCGGTGGGGTTCAGCCTGCCTGCCGAGCGTCTGGAGGCGTTCCACGCCTTCCTGGCGGACCGGTTGGCCCATGCCGCGAGCTATCCCCGCGTGCCCGACCTGGCGGTTGAGGCGACGGTCGGGGTTGCCGGCGCCACGGTTGCGCTGGCGGAACAGATTGCCAGGCTGGCGCCGTTCGGGCCCGGCAATGAGGAGCCGGTGATTGCGGTGCAGCGGGCCCGCGTGGCCCGTGCCGAGTGGATCGGCCGAGATGGCGCCACCTTGCGGGCCTTCGTGGAGGGGGAGGGCGGCGGCCGATTGAAGGCGATGGTGTTCCGCGCTGCCGACTCGGCATTGGGCCAGGCCCTTGCCACGCCCGGCCCCCCGTTACATCTGGCGGGCCACTTGCGGGCGGAGGAGTGGAACGGAACCGTGACAGCCGGCTTCGTGGTCACGGACGCCGCAGCGGCTTGACCCCGCAACCCAGCACGGGCACATGACGCTGCCTGCGGTCCCGTTCGTCTAGAGGCCTAGGACACGGCCCTTTCAAGGCTGTAACACGGGTTCGAATCCCGTACGGGGCACCAGTTCAGTGTAAAACCGCGACCTCAAAACTCCGCCTAGCCTACGCCAGCGTTCGATCAAGCCGCAAAGGGCTCGGCGTGGTGTGCCGCCCTCCGGCGGACGCCTGCGGGGTCAGCTCGCCAGCCGTCCCGTCAGTGCCATCACCGCGCGATCCAGCACTTCGACCAACCGGTCACACTCCCGCCGCGTGATCACCAGCGGCGGCGAGAGGGCGATCGTGTTGCTGTAGCGTCGGCCGCCGGCGGAGCGGCCGACGATCACGCCGTTCGCCTTGCAGAAATCAACGACGAACTGGATGTCCGCCGGAGCAACCGGCTGCTTCGTGGTCTGGTCCATCACCAACTCGACGCCGATCAGCAATCCCTTGCCGCGCACATCGCCGACATGCTTGTGCTGCTTTAACGCGGCCAAGTTATCGATCAGGTAGCGACCGGTGTCTGCAGCGCGTTGCGGCAGCGCTTCTTCCAGCAGGATCTCGATGTTGCGACTGGCGACGGCGGCGGCGGCGGCGTGGCCGCCATAGGTGTTGACCTGCATCACTTGGCGCATATCCGCCGCCTCGCCATAGAACGACCGGAACACGTCGTTATGCACCACCGTTGCGGCGATCGGCAGGTAGGCACTGACGACGCCCTTGGCGATCGCCATGATGTCGGGGGTGATGCCGTAATGCTGATGGCCGAACATCTTGCCGGTTCGGCCGAAGCCGTTGATCACCTCGTCGACATGCAGTAGCAGCCCGTATTTGCGGCACGTCGCCTCCACCACGCCGAGATATTCGTCGGGTGGCACCACGATGCCCATGCCGCTCATGATCGGCTCGACCAGCACGGTGGCGACCGATTCCGGGCCTTCGCCCAGGATCGTCGTCTCGATGTTCTTCGCGCAGGCCAAGCCGCAGGCGGGATAGGTCAAGCCATAGGGACAGCGGTAGCAATAAGGCGGCGCCACATGGACGAAATCGCCTGACAGCGGCTCAAACTTGTTCTTCCGCTCGCCCATGCCGCCCGCGGCCTGGGTGGCCATGGTGGTGCCGTGATAGGCCCAGTAGCGGGAGATGGTCTTGTAGCGGAATTCATTCGGAAATTCATGCTTGGAGTATTGCCGGGCAAACTTGAAGCCGGCTTCGTTCGCCTCCGAGCCGGAATTCACGAAGTAGGTGTGATAGTTGCCGCCCATCAGCGCGTTGATCTTCTCCGCCAAGGCCGCGGCTGGCAGGTTCATCGCGGTGTGCGGGAAATAGGCGAGTTGCTTCATCTGCTCCGAAGCGATGTCCGCCAATTCCAGCCGGCCATAGCCGATGTTGACGCACCACAGCCCGGCCATCGCATCAAGATATTCGGTGCCGTCGGCCTCCATCACCGTCGAACCCTGGCCGCTGACAATGACCATCTGATGCTGCTCCAGCATCTTGTGCTGGACGATCGGGTGCAGGACGTTCTCCAGGTCCTGCTTGACGACGGCCTGGCGAATGGCGGGATCGGGGGCGTTGCTCAGGGACATGATTGCTCTCGTGAAAGGAGGTTCAGCGTGGGTCGATTGGCGTCGGCATGGGGTTATGCTGCTCGATGATCTCGCCGGCGTCGAAGCATAAATCTTCGCGGCCCATGGCAGAAACCACTTGTACGCCGGTCGGCAGGCCGTGCGCCACACCGGTCGGCACCGACAAGCCGGGCAGGCCCAGCACGGAAATCGCCAGCATGGCGCGCTGCGAGCGCACGATGCGGGCGGTGCTGGCATGGTCGCGCACATCCTCGTCCCACTCGAACGGCAACTCGGTGGAGACTGGCAGCAGCGCCACGTCGAAGCGGGTGAAGAACGCCTCCCACAGGCGCAGCAGCCGGAAGCGTTCGGCGAGGGCGGCCAGCGTGGCGGCGGGATCGCGCTGCGGCCAACAGGCGCGCCAGAAGCCGAGGCCGCGTTTGATCCCCTCGTCGCCGTTCGCCGCCACCAGCGGTTCCAACCGCGCGACGCTGTCGGGCATCGCCATCTCTCCCCACAGCGAGGCCGTGCGGGTCAGCTCCGGAGGCTCGGTTTCCTCGACCTGGTAGCCGGCCTGCTCCAGCGTCCGGCCGGCGCGGCTGATGCCGTCGGCGATGGCCGGGTTCACGCCCAGGCCTCCGGGATCGGTCACGAGGGCGGCGCGTCGCGAACCGCTGCGGGGCGGGAACCCGCCGAGCGGCAGGCAGCGCGGGTCGCGCGGATCCGGCTGCGCCATGGCCTCGAAGCCAAGCCGCACATCGCGCACGCGCCGGGCCAGCGGCCCCTGCACGGCCATCAACTGGGAGGAGATCGGCGGGGCCGCGGCGGCGGTGGCATTGAACGACGGCACGCGCCCGAAGGACGGGCGCAGCCCGGCGACGCCGCAGCAGAACGCCGGGTAGCGGACGGACCCGGCGATGTCGTTGCCCTGTGCGATCGCGCCGATGCCGGCGGCGATGGCCGATCCGGCGCCGCCGCTGGACCCGCCCGGCGTGTGCTGCGCGTTCCACGGATTGGACGTCTTGCCGTGCAGGTCGTTCTGGGTGAACCAGCGCATGGAGTAACAGGGCGTGTTGGTGCGCCCGATGATGATGGCGCCGGCGCGACGCATGTTGGCGACGACGGGCGCATCCTCCGCCGCGATGACGTCCTTGTAGGCGATGACGCCATTATCGGTGGGCTGTCCTGCCTGGTCGGTGTTGACCTTGATGGTCACCGGCACGCCGTGCAGCGGGCCTATGGCATCGCCGCGCCGCAAGGCCCCGTCCGCCCGATCGGCGTCTGCCAGCGCCTCGGCGTGCAGCGGGCGCACCACTGCGTTCAGCGTCGGGTTGACGGCGTCGAGCCGCGCGAGGCTGGCCGCCACGACCTCGCGACTGGAGGCGCCGCCGGTGCGGATCAGCGTTGCAAGATCGGCCGCGTCCCATTGCCAAAGCGGCCCCGACGATGAAATCTGCATCAATCCGACCGCCTTCGGGGAAAGTTGCCGCCGCCATGGGCACAGCCCGTGCAGGCAATGCCACATTGCACATTTCACGGTCACGATAGGTGGTGTCAACCCAGCGGCGGCCGATCGTTTCTTCAGCATTGCCATTTATCGCATCGTGGCATGTGCCTTGCTGCGCAGTGCCTGCGCCATACGGAGCCGGCGCGGCGAGGAGAGGCTGCATGGACATCGATCCTCCGGGCGGGCTAGATGGTCGCGAGCGAGGCGCCACCCGGCGTGCCCTGCTCGGCGGCGCTGCGGCCTCCACGCTGCTTGGCCCCACAGTGCTGTCGCAGGTGATGACCTTGGGGGAAGCGCGGGCGCAGGGCATCACCCCGAAGCGTGGTGGCACGCTGACCAGCCTGCTGTCGCCGGAGCCGCCGATCCTGATCCTCGGCGTGAATGGCCAAGGGCCAACACTGATCGCCGGCAGCAAGATTTATCAGGGCCTGTTGACCTTCTCCCCCAGCCTTGAGCCGATCCCGGTCCTGGCGAAAAGCTGGGAGATTTCTGCCGATCAGCGCACCTACACGTTCCACCTGCAATCCGGCGTGACCTTCCACGACGGGCATCCCTTCACCGCGGATGACGTGATCTTCTCGGTGATGGACTTCCTGATGACGCTGTCATCGCGCGCCCGCAACGTGTTCAGCCAGATCGAAAAGGCCGAGGCGCCGGATCCCCTGACGGCGGTGTTCACCTTGAAGCAGGCCTATCCGCCGTTCCTGCTGATCTTTCCGGTGACCGGCGCGCCCATGGTGCCGAAACACATCTACGCCGGCACGGATTACCGCAACAACCCGAAGAACGTGACGCCGATCGGCACCGGGCCGTTCAAGTTCGTCGAGTGGCAGCGCGGCAATTTCATCCGCCTGGCACGCAACGAGGCCTATTGGAAGCCAGCGGAACCCTATCTCGACGAGATCATCTTCCGCTTCGTGCCGGACAGCCAGGGCCGCGCCTTGGCGTTGCAGACCGGCCAGGTGGAACTGGCCGCGGCCAACGACATCGAGCCGTTCGACGTGCCGATGTTCCGGAAGCAACCCAGGCTGACGACGACCACCAAGGGCTGGGAGTATTTCGCGCCGATCTCCTGGTTCGAGATCAACCAGCGGGTCAAGCCGCTGGACGACGCGCGGGTGCGGCGGGCGATGAGCCAGGCGATCGACCGCACATTCGTCACGGACCGTCTGTGGTTCGGCATCGGCAAGCCGGCCACCGGGCCGCTTTGCGCCAGCACCAAGTTCTACGATGCCAGCGTGCAGCTTCCCCCGTTTGATATCGCGGCAGCCAATAAAATCCTCGACGAGGCGGGCTATAAGCCTGACAGCAACGGTGTGCGCTTCGCGATCAAGCACATGCCGCTGCCGTATGGCGAGGTGTGGACTCGGCTATCGGAATATTTCCGCGCGTCGATGCAGAAGATCGGTATTGCGGTGACGCTGGACCCGACCGATGCCGGCGGCTGGGCGGCGCGGATGGCGAGCTGGGATTACGACACCAGCGTCAACTTCACCTACCAGATCGGCGATCCCAGCCTGGCGGTGGAGGGATACTTCATATCGTCCAACATCAAGAAGATCACCTTCACCAACACCGGCGGCTACAACAATCCGGAGGTGGATGCACTGTTCATGAAGGCACGCAACTCGCTCGTTCCCGCCGAGAGGCAGAAAATCTTCTCCGAGCTACAGCGGATCCTGGTGGCGGACATGCCCTACCTCTACCTCATGCAGATGAGTTTCCCGACCTTCTATGCCGACCGGGCGCACGGCCTGATCTCCACCGGCCTCGGCGTACACGCCAGCTTCGACGACGTGTTCTTGATTTAGGAGATCGATTCCATGAAACCCTATCGAGAGGAGGTCGTAGGGTGGGCTTTAGCCCACCACGGCCCCTACGGCGCCGCCTTGAAGCGGTGGGCTGAAGCCCACCCTACCGCCGGCGGGATAGGAGTCGCGACCCGGGATGGGCGTCACGCCGCCTCGGCACTCGTCGGGGGCAAGGTTTGGCCCAGGCCAGCAAGGCTTCTCACCACTTTGGCCCGCCGCCGTCGCGGTTCTGGTTGCTCTCTGTGGCCCGGCTGCATCGTTCCGGGCGGGCTGTGCAATATTATCGTTACAGTCCAAGAAACACCTTGCAGCCGCCCCGGCACGTGCGGTCAATTCGGTTCCAGACAAATCTTTAGGAACTCTCATGATCGCTCGCCTTCTCGCAGGTGCCTTCTGCCTCTCCCTTGGTGCGTGCAACATGTACACGACCCCTGGAACAGCGCCGACCGCATTTGACGGTAGCTACAGCGGCACGATGACCTCGCTGCACGCGGCGGCGAATAGCTGCGCCAACACGGCGCCGGCGCCTGGCAAGCTGGTCGTTCAAAATGGCACCGTGTCCTGGACTGCATCGCCAAGCCTGACCCTGTATGCTCCCGTCATGCAGGATGGCGCCTTCACCGCCCAGAACGGTCCGGTTTTCTTCTCCGGCAAGATCACCAACAAGGCCATGGTGGCGCGCATCAACACCGGCTCCTGCCACGTGATCTACGATCTCACGAAGACGGCCTGACAAGCAGCGCCCCCGCCGCTGGTATCCAGCGGCGGGCGCGTCACGAAGCTCGGGGGCATGCAGGGTCTTGGGGCTAGACCGCTCGATACAACCGACTAATCCCGCGGCCGGAAGCACGGCACGGGCGTGCCGTCCACGCTCGGCTTCCAGATGAGCGTCACGGGCTGGCCCACGGACAGCGCGTTGAAATCGCAATCCACCAGGTTGGTCATCATGGTCGGCCCTTCCGCCAGCGTGACATAGGCAATGACGAAAGGCGGATCGACCCGGCGCATCACGCTGTAGCTGTAGATCACGCCCCTGCCGGACGCCGGCTCCAGCGTCGTCGGGCCGAAATCGAACGGCGAGACGGCACGCGGATACCAGAAGTAGCGGCCGGTTCCGCTGCATCGCCCGATCAGGAAGCGGCCCTCCCTCGCCGCAGCGTAGAAGGCCGCACTCTCCGGGCTGGCCGGTGGCGCCGCAAGCAGGTGGTCCGCCATCATGCACGCTCCAGGATGAGGGTGGCCGAACCATGGCGGCTGCCCAGGAAGCCGCCGGTGCCGTGCGCCAGCGCGAGGTCGCAATTGGGCACCTGCACCGCCGGGTGCGCCTCCCCCCGCAACTGCCGCACCGCTTCGATCACCTTGGTGATGCCGCCGCGATTGGCCGGATGGTTGTTGCAAAGCCCGCCGCCATCGGTGTTGAACGGCAGCTTGCCCACGCCCGAGATAAGGTTGCCATCCGCCACGAAGCGCCCGCCCTCGCCCTTGGCGCAGAAGCCCAGGTCCTCCAACTGCATCAGAACGGTGATGGTGAAGCTGTCATAGATGGAGGCGTATTTGATGTCGGCCGGCGTCACCCCCGCCATGGCGAAGGCCGGGGGCCCGGACCACACCGCCCCGGAATACGTCAGGTCGACCGCGCCGGCCTGCTGGCCCTTCCACGATTCGCCCGCGCCCAGTAGGCGCACCAGCGGACGGTTCAGCCGCTTCGCGACGGAGGCGCTCGTCACGACCAGGGCGCCGCCGCCATCGCTCACCACGCAGCAATCCAGCCGGTGCAGCGGGTCGGCGATCATCGGGGAGCCGACGACGTCCGCCACCGTCACCACGTCGCGCAGCATGGCGTGCGGGTTGTGCTGCGCGTGATGGCTGGCGGCGACCTTGATCCAGGCGAGCTGCTCGGACGTGGTGCCGAACTCATGCATGTGGCGCATGGCGCACATGGCGTAGATGTTGGGCGTCACCGGGCCGAACGGCGCCTCCCACGTCGCATCCGGCACGTTGGCGATGGCTGGCCGGGCGTTGGTGCCGGAATGGCCCTCGCTGCGCGGCCGCCCCGCCAGGGTGATCAGCGCAACCTCGCACCGCCCGGCGGTGATCGCCTCCGCCGCATGCGCCACATGCGCGATGTAGGAGCAGCCACCCAAATCCGTGCTGTCCAGGTGGCGCAGGCGCAGGTTCATGTAGTCCGCCAGGGACAGCGGCCCCAATCCGGGCGCATCGCCGGCGCAGAAATAGCCATCCACGTCGTCCTTCGTCAGCCCGGCGTCCTTCAGCGCGCCCGCCGCCGACTCGGCGTGGAGCTGTGCGACCGATTTGTCCGGCGCCTTGCGGGTCGGGTGCTCGAACGCACCCACGATATAGGCCTGGCGTTTGATCGTCATGCCGGCAGCCTAGCCGCATCGTCCGGCCCGGACTAGCCGGTCTGCCGGAGTGTGCTACAGCACGCCGCCATGCGACCGTTCCTGGATTTCGAGAAGCCGATTGCCGAACTGGAAGGCAAGATCGAAGAGCTCCGCCAGATGCAGGAACCCGGCGGCATCAACATCGCCGAAGAGATCGCCCGGCTGACCGACAAGGCCGACAAGCAGCTCCGCACCACCTATGCCAGGCTGACGGCCTGGCAGAAGGCGCAGGTCGCCCGCCACCCGGACCGCCCCCATGCGCTCGCCTACCTCCAGACGCTGATCACGGACTTCACGCCGCTGGCCGGCGACCGCAGCTTCGCCGAGGATGCGGCCGTGGTCGGCGGGCTGGGGCGGTTCGACGGGCGGCCGGTGGTGGTGATCGGCACGGAGAAGGGCGACGACACCGAGAGCCGGGTCAGCCACAATTTCGGCATGGCCAAACCCGAGGGCTACCGCAAGGCGCGCCGCCTGATCGAACTGGCTGGCCGCTTCCGCCTGCCATTGCTGACCTTCGTCGACACGGCGGGTGCCTTCCCCGGCATCGAGGCGGAGGCGCGGGGCCAGGCCGAGGCCATCGCCCGCTCGGTCGAGGCCTGCCTGCTGGCGCCGGTGCCGATCGTGGCCACGATCATCGGCGAAGGCGGATCCGGCGGCGCGATCGCCCTGGCGACCGGGGACCGGGTGCTGATGCTGGAGCACGCGATCTACTCCGTGATTTCCCCCGAGGGCTGTGCCTCCATCCTATGGCGTGACGCCGCCCAGGCGGCCACGGCCGCCGAAGCGTTGCGGCTCACCGCGGAGGACCTCCGCCTGCTGCACCTGATCGACGCGGTGGTGGCGGAACCGCTCGGCGGCGCCCACCGCGACCCGGCGGCGACGATGGCGGCGGTCGGGCAGGCAGTGCGCCAGGCCTTGTCCAGCCTGGACGAACTCGACGGCCCGACCTTGCTCGCCCGGCGGCGGGAGAAATTCCTGGCCATGGGGCGCGAGGGTCTCGGGTAGTGGTGCGAATCGAACGCTTGGTGCCCGCGCCTGACCGCCGCGATGATTGCATCTGGGTCTTGGTCGATTGGAAGGGCTTTGGGGTCTGATACCAGCGCTCCAACGCTCTGACCTACGCCCAGTCGCGTGACGCGATGGACGGAGATCAAGCGGGCGGGATTGCACCCCGTCCAGGATAGCCGAACGGTTCGCCGGTGGACGGGATGGACCACGTCAGCGACGGCAACACGGGCGTGACGCCCGCCAACAGGGACACGCCGATGGGTGACAGCATCGACCCGGCGGCCATGCAGGCATTCCTGCGCGATCAGCCGATCGGGCGCATGGGTTTGGCCACGGAGGTCGCGGCGGCGGTGCTCTGGCTTTGCAACTCGGGGGCAAGCTTCGTGCTTGGCGTGGCGCTGCCGGTGGATGGCGGCTTCACGGCGCATTGATCGCCGAGGCCGATCAGCGATAGGTTTGCTGCTTCGTGGACAAGGCCTTCGGCGGGAATGACTCGATTGGGTTTGCTGGCCAAGATCCATCTCGCCGCCCGCGTCGGCCTGATGGCGACCAAGACGGCGGCGGCGTGAGCCGGTGACCACCCCCATGCAGGTCGATCCGATCACCCGCTCCGTAGTCGAACACCGGCTGACCTCCATCGTCGCCGAGATGGGGGAGGCGATGCTGCGCACCTCCTACTCCCAAATCCTGAATTCAAGCCGGGATTTCTCCGTCGCCATCACCGATATGGCCGGCCGTTTGATCGCGCAGGCCGACCACATCCCGGTGCATGTCGGCGCGTTGCCCTGGGCGACCCGGGCGGTCGAGGCGCGGTTCAAGGACATCGTGCCCGGCGACGTGTTCCTGCTGAACGACCCGGCCCATGGCGGTTCCCACCTGCCAGACTTGACGGCGTTCGTCCCGGTTTTCCATGGCGGCGAACGGCTGCTCTGGACGGTGGTTCGGGCGCATCAAAGCGACATCGGCGGCTCCACCCACGGCGCCTACAACCCGGCGGCCACCGAGATCTGGCAGGAGGGCCTGCGGGTGCCGCCCATCCGGCTGGCCGAGGCCGGCCGGACGCGGGATGATTTGGTCGACATGCTGGCGCTCAACGTGCGAAGCGCACATGATTTCCGCGGCGACTTGATGGCGATGGTGGGGGCTGCGCATTTCGGCGAGCAGCGCCTGGAAAAGCTGTTCGCCGAACTCGGCAACGCAACGGTCATCGCAGCCATCGAGGCGGTGCTTCAGGCCTCCGAAACGCGCACGCGCGCGATCGTCGCGAGTTGGCCGGATGGGGTGTACGAGGGCGAAGCCTTCCTGGACGATGATGGCGCCGGGCGGGAGAACATCCGCATCGCCGCGACGGTCACGAAGCATGGCAGCAGCCTGGAGGTGGACCTGACCGGGTCGGACGAGCAGGTGACGACCTTCGTCAACTCGTCGCATGCCAACATGCAATCCGCCTGCGCGATGGCGCTCGCCTTCCTGATCGACCCGGACATTCCGAAGAATGACGGCGTGCTGCGCGTGCTCTCGGTTCGCGCCAAGGAGGGCACGATCGTCTGGGCGACGCCGGAACGCCCCGTGACCATGTGCACCAGCCACCCGTCGAACGAGATCGTCGAGGCGATCGTGAAAGCGCTGGCGCAGGCCTGTCCGGAGCGGGCGATGGCTGGCTGGGGCCGGCGCTTCCGGGTCGCGATCCGCGGCCAGGATCCGCGCACCGGGCGTGACTTCATCTGGCACCTGTTCCACGCCCGGCCCGGCGGCGGCGCATCGGCCGCGGGCGACGGCTGGTCCTCGGTGGGGGAGTGGCACTCCGCCGGCGGGCTGAAGTTCGGCAGCGTGGAGTTCGCCGAGGCGCGTTTCCCCCTGCTGTTCCGACGCCACGAATTCCTGCCGGACTCCAACGGCGACGGGCAATTCCGCGGCGGGCTGGGTGTTGCGATGGACCTGGTCGTGGAAACGGCGAAGCCGGCGGTTGCGAACACCGCGGGGGACGGCACGGTCCACGGCGCCGCGGGCATCCTGGGCGGGGAGGATGGCAAGCCGCACCGCTACCGTCTGCTGTCGGCCGGCCAGGCGGCCCGGGTCCTGCGGACCAAGGAGGTCGGCATCGCGGTCATGCCTGGCGACATGTTCGAGATCCGCTCCGGCGGTGGCGGCGGATGGGGCCCGCCAGCGAACCGGGACCAGGCGGCCCGGCTGCGCGACCGTGACGAGGGGCTGACCGGGGAGGTCGACGATGCGTGACCTTCGGATCGGGATTGATGTCGGTGGCACGTTCACCGACCTGGTCTCGGTGGAGGCGGACGGCGTGACCCGGATCGCGAAATCACCGTCCACGCCGCAGGACCAGTCGGTCGGCGTCATGGCCGGTCTGGCGGAGATGGCGCAGCGGCACGGGCTGGGCCTGGAGGCGCTGCTCGCGCGATGCTCGCAGATCGTGCACGGCACCACGGTCGCCACCAACGCGCTGCTGGAGCGCAAGGGCGCCAAAGTCGCGCTGCTGACAACCGAAGGCCATCGCGACGTGCTCGAAATGCGCGAAGGTCTCAAGCCGGAACGCTACAACCTGCGCCTGGCCCCGCCGGCGCCGCTGGTGCCGCGCCGCATGCGCTTCGGGGTCCGCGAGCGTCTGCGGGCGGACGGCTCCGTCCTGTCGGCGCTGGACGAGGCGTCGTTGGACGCGGCGCTCGCCAGGATCGTCGGGGAGGATGTCGGCGCCGTCGCGATCTGCTACCTGCACGCCTATCGCAATCCCGCCCACGAGATCGCCACGGCGGAGCGCGTCGCGCGTGCCCTGCCGGGCGTGTATGTCTCACGCTCCTCCGACATCTTCCCGCAGATCAAGGAGTACGAGCGGGTCTCGACCACGGTGGTGAACGCCTATGTCGGGCCGATCGTGCAGCGCTACCTTTCCCGGCTGGAGCAGCGGCTTCAGGCGGCCGGCTTCGGCGGTAGCCTCTTCATCGTCCTGTCGCATGGCGGCATGGCGCCGCCGGAAGAAGCGGGCCGGGTCGCGGCGGCCACCGTGCTCTCGGGCCCGGCCGGCGGCGTGGCGGGGGCGCGGCACTGTGCGGACCTGCTCGGCGTCGGGAACCTCATCCCGTTCGATGTCGGCGGCACCTCGACGGACATCTCACTCATCGTCGACGGCCAGACCATCCTTTCGGCCGAGCGCGGGCTCGCCGGGCAGCGGATTGCCTTGCGCTCGCTGGACATCGCCTCCGTCGCCGCCGGCGGCGGATCGCTCGCCCGGGTGGACGCCGGCGGTGCGCTCAGGGTAGGGCCGCAGAGCGCCGGCGCGGCGCCAGGCCCCGCCTGCTACGGGAACGGCGGCGAGGCGGCGGCGGTGACGGACGCGAACCTGTTGCTCGGCTACCTGGATGCGGGCAACTTTCTCGGCGGCCGCCAGACGCTGGACCGGACCGCGGCGGAGCGGGCAGTGGAGCGGCACGCGGCGCAACTCGGCTTGTCGCAGGACGAAACCGCGCTCGGCATCCACCGGCTGATCAATCTCGAAATGGGCGACGGCATCCGTTTGATGACGCTACGCCGCGGGCTCGATCCGCGGCGTTTCGCGCTGCTCTCCTTCGGCGGCGCGGCCGGGTTGCATGCCGTGGAGATAGCGCGGGAGCTGGAGATACCGCGCGTGATCGTGCCGGCCATGGCGTCCGTGCTGTCGGCCTGGGGCATGCTGACCAGCGATTTGCGCTATGAGGTGAGCCGCACCCATGTCACCGCCGCGGCCGATGACGGGCAGGTGCGCACCATGTTCGACGCCATGGAGCGCGAGGCGACAGCGCGGCTAACCGCCTGGTTCGATGGGCCGGTCCGCGTCGAGCGCTCGGCCGAGATGCGGTACGGCGAGCAGGTTTTCGAGGTGGACGTTCCGCTCGACGGCGTTGATTGGGCCGGGCCCGGCCTGCTGGGCCACATCCACGAGCGGTTCCATGCCCGGCACGAGGCGCTTTACACCTACGCGCAGCGCAGCCAGGAGGTGGTGCTCGTCAACGCCCGCGTTGCAGCCATCGGCGTCCAGCGCGACGTCGCACCGGCGCCCGTCGCCGCCGGCAGCCAGCCCCAGCTCCCTGCCCGCGAGCGCAAGGCATGGTTCGGCGGATGGCGCAGCGTTCCGGTGCATCGCATCGAGACGCTGGCGCCCGGCGCCGAGATCGAAGGGCCGGCGATTTTCGAGGCGGAGACGACGACGGTCATCGCCGGTCGCGGCGACCGGGTGCGGGTCAACACGCTGGGCTGGCTGGACATCGACGTGGCGCGGAGCTGATCACTCCGGCATTCGCCGCTGGCTGCGCTGCGGCCGCGTTGTGGGCGGCGCCCGAAGCGAGGCAGGCGCAGAAGCCACCGGGCTGGTCGGTCGTTCCCGCGCCGTCGAGGCCGGGATGGTGGGGATGAACCACGGCACGGAGCGGACGCCGCCCAGCCGCTGCGCCATGCGCGCCGCGGTCTGCAGCAGCAAGGGCACCAACTCCGCCTCCACCTGCCGCCCCGTCCAGCGCGAGGACGGCACCGAAACGTTCAAGGCCGCGACCGGTTGGCCGTCCGGCCCGAAGATCGGCGCCGCGGCGGAGATGTCGCCGACGTAGCATTGCTCGCTTGCCAGGGCGTAGCCTTTGCGCGCGATGCGGTCCAACTGGGCCAGCAGCCGCGCCGGGTTGTCCTCGGTATGGGGCGTCAGCTTGCGCAGGTCGGACCGGGCGATGATGGCGCGGGCCGCGGCGCGGTCCATGAAGGCGAGGAAGGCGCGCCCGGCCGCGGCGGCGAAGGCGGGCAGCCGGGTGCCGAGCAGCACGTCCACCGAAATCACGTGGCGGCCCGGCGCGCGCGCGACGTAGACGATCTCCGTCCCCACCAGCTCCGTCAGGCTCAGCGTCTCGCCACATTGCTGGTTGGCCTCGTACAGCAGCGGCGTGGCACTCTCGATCAAGCTGCTGGACTGCAGATAGGCGAAACCCAAATCCAGCACGCGCGGGGTCAGCGAGTATTTGCGGCTGCGCTCGTCCTTCTGCAGGAAGCCGAGCGCGTGCAGGGTGTAGGCGAAACGCTGCACGCTGCTTGCGTCCAACCCGGTCGCGTCGCACAACTCGCGCAGGCCCATCTGCGGCCGGTCCCGTCCGAATGCGGCCAGGACCCGCAACCCCTTCTCGAACGAGGTGACGAACAGTGTGGAGCGCCGTTTGTCAGCCAGCGGCGCGGGGTCGGCCTGCGTCGGCGCGCTCCGCGAGCGTGTTGCTTTCCCCATTCCGCGTCCCTAGCCCGGCACGTACCACCAGGCAAATCGTGATTATTCGCTCGCCGCGCCCGGCCGGAGGTCTTAGGGTCTGCGCATCGCCAGCCTTGGCAGTGCAGCAACGGAGTGAAGCATGCAGATCGTCAGCGAACGCGGCACCGATGGTTTGGCGGAGGAACGGCAGCAGGCTCGTATCGACATGGCGGCCGCCCACCGGCTCGCTGTGATGCATGAGTTCCACGAGGGCATCGACAACCACTTCACCCTGACCGTGCCGGGGCGCGCCGGCCGCTTTTATCTCAACAGCTTCGGCCTGCACTGGTCGGAGGTGACGGCCAGCAACCTGATCGAAGTGTCGTATGCGGGCGACATCGTGGAGGGCCAGGGGGTCGCCGATCGGTCCGCGATCTGCATCCACGCGCCGATCCATCGCCTGATACCGGACGCGGCCTGCGTGCTGCACACCCACATGCCGTACTGCACCGCGCTGGCGCAGTTGGAGGACATGACGCTGGAGATGACGGGGCAGAGCGCGCTGTACTTCGAAGACAAGATCGCCTACGACAACAATTACGGCGGCTTCGCGGACGAGCAGGAAGAGGGCGAGCGTATGGCCGCGCTGATGAACGGCAAGCCGATCCTCATGCTGGCCAACCACGGCGTCGTGGTGACCGGCAAATCCGTCGCCCAGGCCTATCACCGGCTCTATTTCCTGGAGCGTGCCTGTCAGACGCAGATGTTCTCGATGTGGACCGGCCAGCGCCGCCGCTTCGTGCCGGACGCGATCCTCGCCAAAGTGCGCGAGCAGGCCAAGACGCCAAACCCCGCGTTGCAGAAGAGCCCAGCCGACTACCATTTCGATGCGCTGAAGCGGATACTGGACCGGACCCAACCCGACTACGCCGACTGACGCGTGATCGGTTCAGCTTAACCGGCAAGAGCCCTCTTCCCTTTGGGAGAGGGAGACCAAACGCCGTTCACGCCGGCAGGACGAGCGTGTCCTCCCGATCCCAGCCGAGATGGACCGGCGCGCCGACCGGAAAAGCGGCGCCGTTCCGGTCGCTGCCGGCACGGACCAGCAGCGTGTGGCTGCCGACCGACACGCGGTAGCGGATCGACCCGGTCGAGAAGACGGCGTCCACGACCGTGCCGCCGAAGCTGTTAGCCCTTGATCCTGCTGTGCCGCTGATCACGATGC
This sequence comes from Acetobacteraceae bacterium, assembly GCA_965199095.1. Classification (GTDB taxonomy): domain Bacteria; phylum Pseudomonadota; class Alphaproteobacteria; order Acetobacterales; family Acetobacteraceae; genus LMUY01. The sequence continues at coordinate 770,911 of CBDAQM010000007.1, read as the reverse complement.
GTTCCGGGCGCACGCACACCACGCTGTCGCCGGGCCCCGACCGAAGCGCCGCTAAGGCCAGGCCTTCCTGCGTGCGCAGGCTCACGCCGCCAGGGTCTTCGGCTGCGCCGGCGATGTGGAAGCGGTTGGCCTCCCCGAGGAAGCAGGCGACGAAGGCGTTGCAGGGCTGCTCGTACAATCGCTGCGGGGTGTCGATCTGCTCCAGCCGGCCGTGGTTCAGGATCGCCACCCGGTCTGCCAAGGCCGCCGCCTCCGCCTGATCGTGCGTCACGTAGATGATGGTGGCGCCGATTTGGCGGTGGAACTGGCGGATTTCGTCCTGCAACTCCTCCCGTAGATTTTTGTCCAGCGCACCCAGCGGCTCGTCCATCAGCAGCACCGGCGGGTCGTAGACGGAGGCCCGGGCGAGCGCCACGCGCTGCTGCTGGCCGCCCGAGAGCTGCCGCGGCAGGCGGCCAGCCAGTTCGGATAGCCGCACCATCGCCAGCGACCGCGCCACGCGCTGGCGGATGTCCGCTTTCGGCAGCTTGCGCGTCTGCAACGGGAAGGCGACGTTCTGCGCCACCGTCATGAACGGGAACAGCGCATAGTTCTGGAACACCATCCCGATGTTGCGCCGATAGGGCGGCATGCCGGTCACGTCGGCGCCGTTGATCAGCACCCGCCCGGCGCTCGGCGGATTGAACCCGGTGACCGAGCCCAGCAAGGTGGTCTTGCCGGAGCCACTCGGACCCAGCAGGGCGAAGAACTCCCCGGGTTCGATCACCAAATTCGTCTCGCGCAGCGCGATGTACTCCCCGTAGCGCCCGGTGACGCCGGCGAATTCAATCCGTGCCCCCCTCATCCGTCCAGCGTGTCCAGGGTTGCGTGACCCTTGCCAAGCGCCAGCGGGATGGCCACCAGGATGCAGGAGAACGCCAGCACCAGCGTGGCCACCGCCGCGATGTCGGGCGAAAGCTGGTAGGCGAGATGCGCCCAGATCACCCGCGGCAGCGTGTTCGTTTCCGGCGTGGTGAGGAACAGCGACAGCATCAGCTCGTCGAAGGAGGCGATGAACGCGAAGATGGCGCCAACGACGATGCCTGGCAGGATCATCGGCACGGTGACGCGACGGAAGCTCACCCACCAATTCGCACCCAGCGTCATCGCGGCCAGTTCGAGCGTGGCGCTGTAGCCTTGCAGCGAGGCGCGCACCGTGATGAACACGAACGGCATCGCGATCACGGTATGGGCCAGCACGATCGCGGCAAAGGTGCCGGACAGCCCGGCATCCACCATGGTCGGATAGACGCCGATCGCCAGGATGATGTGCGGCACCATCATGGGGGCCGCAACCAGGGCGGAAAAGCCGCTGCGCCAGAACACCCGCGCCCGCGCCGCCACCAGCGCCGCGCATACGCCGAACAGCACGGACAGCGCGGCCACCGGCACGCCGACCTTCAGGGTGGACCACAGCGCGTGCAGCCACTCCGGATCGGACGGCAGCCCCTCGTACCAGCGCAGCGAGAAGCTCGGCGGTGGAAAGGCCAGGTAGGACAGTGAGCTGAAGGACAGCACGACCACGATCAGCATCGGCAAGAACAGGAACAGCACCAGCAGCGCCGTCAACCCGCCCAGCATGATCCGCAGCATGGGCGACAGCGGTCGGTGCACGAGGTCGCCGCCAGCCATCAGGCCCGCACCTCGTTGAACCGCCGGGTCAGCCGGCTGTAGCCGAGATAGATCACGACAGAGAGCACCAGCAGCACCGTCGCCAGCGCCGACGCCATCGGCCAGTTCAGCAGGTCCACGGCCTGCTGCTCGATCAGCACTGCGATGGTGGTGCTGCGCGCGCCGCCGAGCAGCGCCGGTGTGATGAAGAAGCCGAGCGCGCTGATGAACACCAGGATCACCCCGGCACTCGCGCCCGGCAGCGTCAGCGGCACGAACACCCGGAAGAATACGCGCGACGGCGACGCGCCCAGCACTTCACCGGCCTGCAGCAGCGTGTGGTCCAGGCCGCGCATCGTGGTCAGGATCGGCAGCACCATGAACGGCAGCAGGATGTGCACCATGCCGACATCGACGGCGAAGGCGGTCTGCAGCAGCCGGACCGGCGAGTCGATCCAGTCGAGCCAGACCATTGCCTGGTTGATCGGCCCGTTGCGCTGGAACAGCACCATCCAGGCATAGCTGCGGATCACCACGCTGGTGAACAGCGGCACCAGGATCAATCCCATGAACAGCGTGTACCAGCGCCCGTGCAGCCGCGACCCGACATAGGCCAGTGGATAGGCCAGCACGAGGCAGGCTGCCGTCACCACGCACGCCGTCTCCACCGTGCCGAGCAGCACGGTCAGGTAGGGGCCGCCCATGACGATGCGGGTGAAGTTTCCTGGCCCGGCCGCGGGCGCGGCGAAGCCCTGCACGACGACGCGCAGCAGCGGCAGCAGGAACAGCGCGGCCAGGAACAGGGCCGGGCCGGCCGCCAGCAGGGTATAGACCGGACGCTGCGACCAGGCCCGTGACACACTCAGCGACGGTGGCGCCGCTGCATTCAAGCCAGCATCCAGGTGTTGAACTTGTCCACCGCGTCCGCGCCGTGGTCCGCCCACCATGCGGCGTCGATCATCACGCCCTTGGAAAAGTTCGCGGGCCATGACGGCATCAGCGCCTGGCGCGCCGGATCCAACTGCTCCATCGCCGCGATGCGCACCGGGCCGTACGGGATGCGCTTGGCGAAGTTGGCCTGGTTGTCCACCTCCAGGCAGAAGGCGATGAACTCCATCGATTCACGCTTGTTCTTCGCCCCGCGCGGGATGAAGAAGGCGTCCGACAGGAACAGCGCCTGGTCATAGGTAAAATCCACCGGCGCGCCGGATTGCTTCGGTCCCTGCAGGCGGCCGTTCCAGGCCAGGCCGGCCGATGCGTCCCCGTCGATCAGCAACTGCGCGCACTGCGCACCGCTTTCCCACCAGCTCACCTGCGACTTGATCGTGTCCAGGCTGCGCAGGGCGCGCGGCACGTCCAACGGATACAGCTTGTCCAGCGCCACGCCGTCGGCCAGCAAGGCGACCTCCAGCGTCTCGGATGCCTTCTTCCACAACGCGCGGTCGCCGGGAAAGCGCTTGAGGTCCCAGATATCCTTCCAGCTCGTCGGCACGGCGCCGGCGGGCACGCGCTTGGTGTTCCAGGACACGCAGGCGCCGACCACGTCGATCAGCACGTAGTTCGGCGTAATGGTGCCCGGCAGCAGCCCGGCCGGGTCGATCATCGAGGTGTCGAGCGGCTCAAGCAGGTTCTGCCTGGCGAACAGCGCGGCCTGGTCGTGCGCCGCATCCATCACGTCCCACTCGACCGCGTTGGCATCCACCATCGCCTTCAGCTTGGCGTATTGGTTCGGCGTCTTGATCACGGTGATGCCGGTCTTGGCCTTGAACGGTGCGAAATACGCGGCCTCGAACGTGTCGTCCATCGGGCCGCCGGGCGAGGCGACCACGATGTGGTCGGGCTTGGCGCGCGCGATCGCGGGCATCGCCAGCGCCGCCACCGTGGTCGCGCCGGCCTGCAGCAGCCTGCGCCGGGACAATCCGGCCGTGCCGAAAACGCGGGTCATACCGAAGCTCCTTTTCCCATGGGCGCTCGCCCCGGTAATGACACGCAAAAACCTTGCCAATCATTACGAGCCAAGCCGTTATCGCCATGCAATAGAGTGCTGTGCATTGAGATAGCTGCGCCGTTGCGGTAATGCACAAGCCTGGGGCAGAGGGAAGGAGGGCGGAGCATGCCTGCGCGGCATATGATCCTGGGCATGCCGATCCACGCGATCGGCTACCATCCCGCCTGCTGGCTGATGCCGGGCGTGCCGCCCAACGGCGCGATGAACCTGCGCCACGCGGTCGAGTGCGCCCGCATCGCCGAACGGGGCAAGCTGGACTTCGTCTTCCTCGCCGACATCGCTGCGGTGCGCAACCTGGACAATCCCGCCATCGCGCGGGAGCGGGAGCACGAGCACGTCAAATTCGAGCCGATCAGCCTGCTGGCGGCCCTCGCCACCGCCACGAGCGAGATCGGCCTGGTCGCCACCGCCTCCACCACCTTCAGCGAGCCGTACAATCTCGCCCGCTCGCTCGCCACGCTCGACCATATCAGCGGCGGGCGCGCGGGGTGGAACCTCGTCACCGGGTTTTCGATCGACGAGGCGCGCAATTTCGGCCAGGACGCGATGGCGCCGTCCCCGATCCGTCATGCCCGCGCGCGGGAGTTCGTGCAGGTGCTGCGCGGCCTGCTGGCGAGTTGGGACGCCGACGCCTTTCCGCGCGACAAGGCCAGCGGCATCATGTTCGACCGCAGCCGCATGCACCGGCTCGAGCATCGCGGCGAGTTTTTCCAGGTGCGCGGCCCGCTGGACGTCGCCCGGCCGCCGCAGGACCGCATGCCCATCGTCACCGCCGGCTATTCGGAGGAAGCCAACGAGTTCACGGCGGAGGTCGCGGACATGGTCTACGCCGCCGCCCCGACGATCGCGCTGGCCCGCGAATACTACGCCGACCTCAAGGGCCGCCTGCCGCGCCACGGCCGCAGTCCGGACCAGCTCAGCGTGCTGCCCGGACTCATGCCGTTCATCGGCCGCACGCAGTGGGAGGCGGAGGACCGCTTCGCCAAGCTGCAAGCCATGATCGACCCGCAAGTCGGGCTCGGCATGCTCGCCCTGTGGAACTTCCCCGATCTGCGCGGCTACGATCTGGACGGTCCGGTTCCCGACGTGGAGGTGACGGCGGGGCGTTACGCCAGCCTGTCCGCCGGGCTGCTGGAGCGGGTGCGGCGGGAGCGGCCGACCATCCGCCAGCTTTACGAGATCGTCGCCGCCGGGTTCTGGCAGTTCGGCTGCGTCGGCACCCCGGTGCACATCGCCGACGCGATGGAGGAGTGGTTCATCACCGGCGCCGCCGACGGCTTCAACATTCAGACGCCTTATCTGCCCGGCTGCGCGGCGGAGTTCGTGGACCTCGTGGTGCCGGAACTACAGCGCCGCGGCCTGTTCCGCCGGGAGTATTCCGGCGCGACCCTGCAGCACCGCCTGGCGCAGCGCGCGATGGAGCCGGCATGATGCCCACCCGGCACATGCGGCTCGGCCTGTCGCTGGGCAGCGTCGGCTACCATTACGCCGCCTGGCGCTATCCCGGCGTTCCGGCCGATGGCGACATGAGCTTCCAGCACATGGCGCATTGCGCCCGCATCGCCGAGGCCGGCAAGTTCGACTTCCTGTTCTTCGCCGACATCGCCGCGGTGCGCAACCTGGACGACCCGCGCATCGCCCGCGAGCGGGAGCAAGGCCACGTCAAGCTGGAGCCGCTGACCCTGCTGGCGGCGCTCGCCGCCGTCACCAGCCGCGTCGGGCTCGTCGCCACCGCGTCCACCAGCTTCCACGAGCCCTACGCCCTCGCGCGCCGGCTCGCCTCCATCGACCACCTGAGCGAGGGCCGCGCCGGCTGGAACCTCGTCACCAGCACCAGCCCGGACGAGGCGCGCAATTTCGGCCAGGAGCAGGCGCAGGACTCCGCCACCCGGCATGAGCGCGCCCGCGAGTTCCTCCAGGTCATGCAGGGCCTGTTCGAAAGCTGGGAGGCCGACGCCTTCCCGCGCGACACCGGCAGCGGCCTCTACATGGACCGCACGAAGATGCACCGGGTGAATCATGCCGGCCGCCACTTCAAGGTGCGTGGCCCGTTGGACGTGGAGCGCCCGCCGCAGGGCGCGCTGCCGGTCGTCACCGCCGGCACTTCGGACAACGCGCAGGAACTGGCGGCGGAGGTCGCGGACCTGGTCTATGGCGGCCAGCCCACCATCGAGGGCGCGCGGGCCTATTACACCTCCGTCAAGGCCCGGCTGCCGCGCCACGGCCGCACCGCCGACAGCCTGCGCATGATGCCCGGCATCATGCCGGTGATCGGCCGCACCCAGGGCGAGGCGGACGACATCTTTGGCCGGTTGCAGGAGTTGCTGGACCCGCGCGTCGGCCTTGGCATGCTCGCCATCAACCATTTCCCGGATTTGCGCGGCCACGACATCGACGCGCCGATGCCGGACGTGGCGATGAGCCGCGATCACGAAACGGCGGGGCGCGAGCCGGAGCATACGCTGGCGCTGATGGAACGCGCCCGGCGCGACAAGCTGACTATCCGCCAGGTGTTCGACGTGATCTCCCGCGGGTTCTGGCATTTCGGCATGGTGGGCACGCCGTCCCGCATCGCCGACACGATGGAGGAGTGGTTCACCACGGGCGCCGCCGACGGCTTCATCGTGCAGCCGCCTTTCCTGCCGCAGGGCGCCGCCGATTTCGTCGCCGGCGTGATCCCGGAGCTGCAACGCCGCGGCCTGTTCCGCACGGAGTATGAGGGCCGCACGCTGCGGGAAAACCTCGGCCTGGCCGCTATCCCCCGCCAAGCAGCGCGACCGTCCGCGCCTGCGGGGTAATGCATCCGTCGACCTTTGTCTTACGGTGTAGGGTGCAATGCTCCTTCAAGCATTGCACCACGCCGCCCGAGCACGCCTCACGTCACAAGTGATGGTGCAATCCTCCAAGCGGATTGCACCCTACGCCGCCGAGTCTGTCGTTATAGGTCGCTCCTAAGGCAGCGGCCGCGTAATGGTTCTGCCTGCGTCGCAGGTTGAAGGGCGCTGGCGGGGTGAGAGTCCGACTCGCAGGACCGTGCAAATCACCTTCCTCTCCGTTGGGCTTCCACGGGCCGGAGGATGACGGCGCCCCCGTCGCCTCCCCGTGCAGGAGATGCTGCCGCAGCGACCCGTGCTGGCTCGGGATTGACGGCCCAGCACGCCACGGCGTGCGTGCCACCCTGCGGTTCGAGTGCCGGTGTGTCGACCGCGCAGCGCGCCATCCGGATCGGGCATCTGTCATGGAAGCGGCATCCAGTACTGCCGGTCATCCCCGTCCTTCCCGGCGTCGCGCCCGGGTCCGCTTCGACCAGGGCGCGTGTATAGGGGTGCAACGGCGCGGCGGTGAGGATGTCAGGCGGGCCGCATTCCACCACCTGGCCGAAATACATCACCAGCACCTGGTCGGACAGGAAGCGCGCCACGTCCAGGTCATGCGTGATGAAGATCACGCCGAGCCGGTGCTCTTCCTGGATGTCCTTGAACAGGTTCAGCACCTGCGCCCGCACCGACACGTCCAGCTTCGACACCGCCTCGTCCGCGAGCAGCAGGCCGGGAGACAGCAGTAGCGCCCGGCCGATGGCAACCCGCTGCACCTGTCCGCCGGACAGCTCGTGCGGGTAACGGTCCGCCGCGGCCTCCGGCAGGCCCACGCGGCGTAGCATGCGGGCGACCCGCTCCGCGATCTCGTCGCGTGGACACAGCCGGTGCACGCGCAGCGGGGTGGCCAGCGCGGTCCGTATGGTTTGACGCGGATTGAGCGAGGAGAGCGGGTCCTGGAACACCATCTGCATGCGCCGCCGCAGCGCCCGCAGGCGTGACCCGGACACGGCGGTGATGTCTTCGCCGTCCAGCAAGACCTGCCCGGCGCTGGCCGCTTGCAGGCGGAGGATGGTGCGCCCCACCGTGGTCTTGCCGCTGCCGGACTCGCCGACGATGCCGACCGTCTCGCCGCGCCGCAGCGTGAAGCTGACGCCGTCCACCGCCCGGTGCGGGGAGCGGCCGCGGGAAAGCCAGGACATCCCGCCGGGCTTGAACGTGACGGCGAGATCGCGGACCTGCAGCAGCGGCGGGTCAGGCGGCATGATGCAACACGCAGCGGACCTCCGCGCGGCCGGGCTGTGGCCGCAGCCCCGGATCGCTCGCCAGGCACGCAGCGTGCACCAGGGGGCAGCGCGATGCGAAGCTGCAGGCTTCGGGCCCCGCGGCGCCCGCCGGCTCGCCAGCGATCTCGCGCAGGCGGCGGGGCCGTTCGGCCAGTTCGGTCGCCGCGGCGATCAGGGCGCTGGTGTAGGGATGGCGCGGGTGGCGCAGGATCGTCGCGGTCGGCCCCTGTTCGACCACTTGGCCGGCATACAGCACGGCGATACGGTCGCAGAACACCCGGGCGACCTCGATGTCATGCGTGATGTAGATGAACGAAGCACGGAGCCGCTGCTTCAGCTCGCGGAACAGCGCGATGATCTGCCGGGCGACGATCGCGTCGAGGTTGGTGGTCGGTTCGTCGGCGACGATGAGGGTCGGGCGCAGCGCCAGCACCAGGGAGATCAGCGCGCGTTGCAGCATGCCGCCGGACAATTGGTGCGGATACTGCGCCAGCACCGCGTCCGCCCGATCGACGCCCGAGTCCGCCAGCAGCCTGGTTGCGGTGGCGCGCCATCCCCCTGTGTCATCCGCGGGTGCGCGGCGCAGCACGTGGCGGAAATGCCAGCCGATCGTCTTGGCCGGGTTGAACGCGCCGGACGGGTCCTGGAAGATCATCGCCAGCCCGGTGCCGCGCAGCCGGTCGAACGCCGCTGCGTCGAGCGAGCCGATGTCCTGGCCGGCCAGGCGCAGGGTGCGGGCGCTCGACTGGATGCCGCCGGGCAGCAGGCGCAGGATCGCGGTCGCGGTCATGGTCTTGCCCGAGCCTGATTCGCCGATCAGCCCCAAGACCTCATCGTCGGCGACGCTCAGGCAGATGTCGCGCACCAGGGGGCGCCGCCCGCCGGAGACCGGCAGCCACACATCCAGCCCGGCCACCTCCAGGACGGGCCTCATCCGGTGATGCGCCGCAGCCTTGGGTCCAGCGCGTCGCGGATGCCGTCCGCCAGCAGGTTCAGGCCCAGGATGATCGTGCTGACCGAAAGTCCCGTGTAGGTCAGCACCCAGGGCCCGCTCTCGAAATAATCCTTGCCCTCGCTCATCAGCCCGCCCAGCGACGGCGTCGGCGGTTGCACGCCGAGCCCGAGGAAACTGAGCCCGGCCTCCACCAGGATGGCGAAGGCAAGCGCCGCGGAAAGCTGCACGAACAAGGGGGCCGCGATGTTGGGCAGGATCTCGTACAGCATGATGCGCCAGGTCGGCTGGCCCATGACGATGGCGGCCTGGACGTAGCTCTCGTTCTTCACCGCGAGCGTGGTGTTGCGGGCCAGGCGGGCGAAATTGGGCAGGAAGATCAGCGCCAGCGCCAGCGCCACGTTCAGCGGGCCGAAGCCCAGGATCAGCATCAGGAACAGCGCCAGCACGACGCTGGGCAGCGCCAGCAGCAGGTCGACGCTGCGCATGGCGAGTGCGTCCACCAGCCCGCCGAGCATCGCCGCCGCCATGCCGAGCGCCGTGCCAAACACGGCGGCCAAGCCGACGCCGCCGGTGCTGACCAGCAGCGACACCCGGGCGCCGTACAGCACCCGGCTCAGCACGTCGCGCCCGAACGAGTCGGTGCCGAACGGATGCGCCCAACTCGGCGCTTGCAGCAGGGCCATGTAATCCATCTCGTTCTCGCCCCAGCCCGTCAGGGACGGGCCGGCGAGCACGGCGAACAGCACGAAGCCCACCAGCGCCGCACCGACCGGCAGCAGGGCGCCGCCTGAGCGGGCGTGCCGCCATGTGCGACGGATCGCGGCGACCACCTACCGGCCCCGCCGCGGGTCGAGCGCGGTGCAGGCCAGGTCGACAGCCAGGTTGACCAGCACGACCGCGATCAGGAAGGTGAGCGAGCAGGCCAGGACCAGCGGATAGTCCCGCGCGAACGCGGCGTCGACGATCAGCGATCCAAGCCCCGGGATGCCGAAGATCTTTTCGATGACGACCACGCCGCCCAACAGGTGGCGGACCTGGAACCCCATCACCACCACCAACGGCACGATCGCATTGCGCAGGATATAGTGCAGGTAGACGAAGCGGCGGCCGAAGCCGAAAGATTGCGCCGCCACCACGTAGGGGCGCCGCCACGTCTCCAGCAGGGACGCGCGCAGGATGCGGCTGAAGAACCCCGTCATTGCGGCGCAGATCGACAGCGCCGGCAGGAAACCGGTGAACAACGCCCCCGTCAGGGAGGTGCCCGGCGGCGTGAACCCATAGGCCGGAAATACCTCGAACCGCAGTGAAAACAGGAGCACCAGCATATAGGACAGCCAGAAATCGGGCATCGAGATCAGCCCGACAGCGAGCGTCGTGACGACCGCATCCGTTCCCCGCCCGCGTCGCGCTGCGGCCAGCGTGGCCGCGGCCACCGACACGGCCAGCGCAACCCCAAGGGCATAGAGCCCCAGGAACAGCGTGTTTGGCAGCCGTTGCAGGATCAGGCGGCCGATCGGCACGCCGCCGCCCATGGTGAGCGACTGCCCGAAATCGCCGTGCAGCGCGTTCATCACCAGCGTCGCGTATTGCACCAGCACCGGCCGGTCGAGCCCATGCGCCCGCCGGAAATCCGCGATCGCCTGCGGGCTGGCGCTTTCCTGCAACACCGCGAGCGCCGGGTCGCCAGGTGCAGCCTGGATCACCAGGAAGATCGCCAACGAGCCTGCCAGGATCGTCGCCACGGCCCCGAACAGGCGTCCGGCCAGATAGGCGGGAAAACCCATCCGATTAGCTAGACACGCTCACTGTGGCGAACTGCGCGCCGAACGCCTCGTAGGGTAGGCCTACGTAGCCGTGAACCGCCTTCGTGTAGACCTGGTGCACGTTGGCGTCCATCGTGAACAGCACCGGCACGTCCTCCGCCAACAGCCGCTCCGCCGCGATGCAAATCCGGCCGCGTTCCGCCTGGTCGATCGTTTGCCGCTGCTGGTCCAGCAGCGCGTCCACCGCCGGGTTGCTGTAGCCGCCGGTGTTGCGCCAGCCCTTGCTGTGGAAGCATTCGCTGAGATACTCGTCCACCTCGATCAGCCCGGTCCACCCCCAGGTCAGCGCATCGTAGTCGCCCTGCCTGAAGCGCTGGAAGGCGGTGATCGCGTCGGAGACTTCGACGGTCAGCTTGGTGCCGAGCACCTGGTTGACCTGGTTGACGAACAGCTCCGCCCATCGCCGCCACCAACTGGCACCCCAGGTCAGCACGGTGGCGGCCTGGCCGGGGCCGTATTTCGATTTCGCCAGTTCGGCCTTCGCCGCGGCCGGGTTGAACTCGCAAATCGGGCGCTTCTCCGTGTCGAACGCCCAGGGAATGGCACTCGGGATGTTGCCTTGGGAGGGTTGTCCCTCATTGAACAGCACGGCCCGCACGATCAGGCTGCGGTCGAACGCCATGGACAGCGCGCGCCGGAAATGCAGGTCGTCGAAGGGCGGCCGCTTCAGGTTGAGCGCCATGTAGCGGCAGTTCATGCCGGCCGAGCGGTAGACCGTCAGGTTCGGCATCTTCTCCAGCCGCTGCACCTGGTCGAACGGCGCACGGCCGATCAGGTCCACGTTGCCGGCCAGCAGCGCGTTCACCGCCGTGCTCTCGTCGGCGATCAGCGGGATGTCGACGGTGTCGATCTTCGGCGCGCCGCCGAAGTAATCCTTATGCGCCGCCAGCGTGATCTTCTCGTTCGGCCGCCACTCCACCATGCGGAACGCGCCGGTGCCGACCGGCGCCTTGGCGAAATCCGCCGCGCTCATGCGCTCCACGGCGCGGCGGGACACGATCTGCGTGCCGGACCGCGTGTTGGTGAGGTATGTCAGCAATGGCGCGAACGGTTCGGCCGTCACGATCTCGACAGTGTAGGGGTCGCGGATCCGGATTTCCTGCACGGTGGCCAATTTGGAGCGGTTGGGTGAGCCGAAGGCGGGGTCGCGGACACGGTCCAGGGTAAACTTCACGTCGTCGGCCGTCATTTCGTTGCCGTCATGGAATCGCACGCCGCGGCGCAGCACGAATACCCATGTGCGTGGATCGGGCGTCGTCCAGCTTTCGGCCAGGTCGGGCACGATGGCCATGTCCGCGTTGAACTTGGCCAGGCCGTTGAACATCGCCCACAACACCCAGAAATCGGGTGCGGCGCTCGCCTTGGCGGGATCAAGGCTTTGGAACGAGGTGCCGACGCAGGCGGCGCGGAACAGCGTCGCCGCTTCGGCATCGTGTGGCGCCAGCGCGGCGGCGAAGGCTGTGGCGCCGGTGGCTTGCATCAGCGTGCGGCGTCCCAACCTTGCACCATGGCGATCCGGCATGCACGCCCCTCTGCTGCTGTCCTTGCCGTATCAGCATGGCGGCTGTTGCACACGCTTGCAACAAGTTCCGCGGGAGCCATAGTTGGATAGCCCGTATGAGCTTTGCTCATGCGGGAATACACCCGTCTGGACCGCGGATCATGTTGCACACCGGTTTGCCCAACCGTTGGACCGAGCGCGTGCACTCGTCATTGCGCCGTGATCCCGCATTTGCTGCGCAAATACGGGCTACGCTTCGACTTTTAACGTCGATCTGAGCGAGCGCACGCTTAACCCGCGGATCATCCCGTGGCGGCGAGGTGCCCCGCTGGCAGCCGGGCCGAGCTGCGCACCACCAGCTCGCCCGCGACCTGCTGCACCACACGCTTGCTGCCGGGCTGCTCGATCTGTTCGAACAGGATTTCCAGCGTGCGTTCCATCATCCGCTCGACCGGCTGGCGGATGGTGGTCAGGCGGTAGCCCTCCCAGGCCGCGGTCGGGATGTCGTCGAAGCCGATCACCGAAACGTCCTGCGGGACGCGCAGGCCCAGCACCCGTGCCGCGTCGATGGCGCCGAGCGCCATCTCGTCGCTGCCGCAGAAGATCGCGTCCACCCGGGCGCTGCCGCGCAGCAGCTCGCGCGCCGCGGCGAAGCCGCCCTGGTAGGTGAAGCCGCCCTCGGCGCGCACCGCGATCGCCTTGCCGTGCTTGGCCAGCGCCTGGGCGAAGCCACGCTCGCGCTCCCTGCTGCTGAACGCGCCCGGCAGACCGCCGATGAAGGCGAAGCAGTGGTGTCCCGCCCGCGCCAGCAGGTCGCCGGCCAGGACGCCGCCATGCACGCTGTCGCAGCGGACCGAGCTGGCCTCGCCCGGCGGCGGCTTGCGGTTCAGCAGCACCACGGGGGCGCCGACCGCCGCGCACCGCGCCGCGACGTCCCGCGACAGCGTGGCCGAGGTGATGACGATGCCGGCCACCTGGTAATGCAGCAGTTCCTGCACCGCCTGGTCCGGCCCCGCGTCCAGCGGCGCGCCGGCGAACAGCACGCGCTGCCCACGCTCCTGCAGGGAGCGTCCCAGCCGGTCCAGCACCTCGGCATAGAAGGCGCTGGTCACTTCGCCCATCACCACGCCGATCAGGTTGGAACGCTGGGTGATCAGGCTGCGCGCGAACACGTTGGGCGTGTAGCCGAGCGCCTCCGCCGCTTCCGTCACCCGGCGGCGCATGGCGGCGGAGATGCTGGCGCCGGGCGTCAGGGCGCGGGACACGGCGGATTGCGACACGCCGGCCAGCTTGGCCACGTCCAACGAGGTCACCCGGACAGCCTGTGCCTTCTTCATCGACCACTCCGCACGCCCAGCCAGCAGCTTAGACGGAAACGGGGCCGCTGCCGAACAACGTCGCCGGATTGTCGACCAGGATGCGCTGCCGCACACGCGCATCCTCCACCCAGTCGAGCAGCAGGTCCAACAGCATGGCGTCGTCCTCCGCTGGCAGGCCGCGTACCTGGGTGGTGAACGGGTGCGGCCAGTTGCTGCCCCACATCAGCCGCTCCGGCGCATGGCGCACCAGGGCGCGGGCCAGCAGGCCGGCGGCGGGATAGGGCGGCTCGCCCATGCCGCCGCCGGCATACGGGGCGGACAGCTTCACCCAGACCCGGCCGCTGTCCAGCAGGCGCAGCAAAGCCAGCACGGAGGGGTGATCGTCCCGCACCGGGCGGCCGAACATGCCGAGGTGGTCGATGATGATCTGGCCCGGCAGCCGGGCGACCAAGCCGGCGCGGTCGGCGAGCGCATGGCCGTCAAGCTGGAGGTTGACGTGCCAGCCGAACGGCTGGATGCGCGCGGCCAGCGGTTCCAGCTCGTTCCAGGACAGCACGCCGCCCGGCACCATCAGGAAGCGGGCGCCCCGCACGCCGCCCCGCGTCAGCCGCCGCAGCTCCGCGTCGGTCACGGCGGCGTCCACCATGGCGATCCCCGCGGTCCCGCGCCCGAGCGTCGCGATCGCGTCCAGCAGCCCGGCATGGTCTGTCCCATGGGCGGAGGATTGCACCAGCAGCGCCCGGTCCAGGCCCAGGCGGCGCTGCACGGCCGCGTAGTCCCGCGCCGTCGCCACCGGGGGCTGGAACACCGTGTCCGCCCTGATGGGGAAGCGCGGGTCGAACATGTGGACATGCGTGTCCCAGGCGCCCGCCGGCGCCAGCAGCCGCGGCGATGCGGGCATTCAGCGGCCCACCAGCAGCCGGTCGAGCCCGTAGACGCGGTCCAGCACCAGCATCATGCCGCCAGCCGCCACGATCAGCACCGTGGACACGGCGGCCACGAGGGGATCCGTCATCTGGTCGATGTAGTTGAACACCCGCACCGGCAGGGTGGTCAGCGCCGGCGGCGCCACGAAGATCGTCACGGTCAGGTCGTCCAGGCTGGTGATGAAGGCGAGCACCCAACCGCCGGCGATGCCGGGCAGCAGCAGGGGCAGCGTGATCCGCCGCAGCAGCGTGATGCGGCCCGCACCCAGCGAAACCGCCGCGCGTTCCACCTGGCGGTCGAACCCGGCGAGCGCCGCCAGCAGCAGGCGCAGCACGAACGGCGTGACCAGCACGACGTGGCATACCGCCAGCGACAGGAAGCTGCCTCCTAAGCCGGCGAGCGTCAGGAACCGCAGGAACGCGATGCCCAGCACGACGGCCGGGACCATCAAGGGCGACAACAGGAACGCGGATAGCGTGCCGCGTCCGGGAAAGCTGTGGCGGGCGATCGCGAAGGCGGCGGGCAAGGCGACCAGGACGGCGACGCTGGCGGCGACCAGCGCCAAACGCAGACTGACCCAGAACGAAGTGACGAAATCCTGGTTGCGCAGCAGCTCGCCATACCAGCGCAGCGACAGGCCGTCCCACGGCAGGGCGATGTAGGGTCGCGTGGTGAACGACACCAGGATCACGACGACGATCGGCGCCATGATGAACGTGACGAACGCGGCGTTGAACAGCAGCGCACCAGCCCCGTTGCGCATCAGCCGAGCCGCGCCACGAAGCGGCGTTCCATGAATTTGCTGTAGCCCAGGATCAGCAGCAGGTTGCCGGCCAGCAGCACGACGGCCAGGGCGGAGCCGAGCGGCCAGTTCAGCGTCGACAGGAATTCCGTATAGATCGCGCCTGACATCACGGGGATGCGCGGGCCGCCCAGCATCTGCGGGGTCGCGAAGCTGCTGGCGGCCATGCAGAACACGATCAGCGAGCCGGATAGCACGCCCGGCGCCACGTTGGGCAGCACGACGCGGAAGAACACGGTGACGCGGGACGCGCCGAGCGACACCGCCGCCCGCTCCATCGCTGGGTCCAGCCGCGCGAGCGAGGCCCAGACCGACAGCACCAGGAAGGGCGTCAGCACGTGCACCAGGCCCAGCACCACGGCGCCGGTGGTGAACATCATCCTAACCGGCCGCTCGATCAGCCCGGTGGCCAGCAAGGCCCGGTTCAGCAGACCGGTGTTCCCCAGGATCACGATCCAGCCGAACGTGCGGATCACGGCTGACACCAGCAGCGGCCCGATCACCACCAGCAGCAGCAGCCCGCGCCAACGCGGCTGCATCCGGTGGATGATATAGGCCTCCGGCGTGCCGATCGCGACGGAGATCACCGTGGTGGCCAGCGCCACCAGGTAGGTACGCAGGAACACCTCGCGATAGTAAGGATCGCTGAGCACGCTGGCGTAGTTCGTGGCGGTCAGCGCCGGGTCGTACGTCCCGGCCGTCACGAAGCTGTAGACGCTCAGCAGCCCCGTCATCGCCAGCGGGACGGCGAAGAACACGCCGAACACCAGCAAGGCCGGCATGCTCATCAGCAGCGGCGCCAGGCGCGTCACGCCAGGCCCATCCGGATGCCGGCGGGCGCGGCGGTGACCTGGACAGGCGTGCCGATGGCGTGCTCGGACCCGCCGTCGTTCTGGCTGACCATCAGCAGGCGGCCGGCGGCGCTGTCGACCTCGTACAGCCATTGCTGGCCCAGGAAGACGCGGTTGGCGATACGGCCCGGCACACCACCATCCGTGCAGAAACGCAGCCGCTCGGGCCGTATCCAAAGGATGACGGGGCCGTCCGGCACGGCGTGCGGCAACACCAGGCGGCCGCCGCCGAACACGACGGCACTGCCCTCCGCCCGACCCTCCAGCCGGTTGGTCTTGCCCAGGAAGCCGGACACGAAGGCGTCCGCCGGATGCTCATAGGCCTCCCACGGCTCCGCCACCTGCAGGATGCGGCCGTGGTCCATCACCGCCACCCGGTCGCACAGCGCCATGGCTTCCGACTGGTCATGCGTGACCAGGATCGTGGTGATCCCCAGCTTGCGCTGCAACTGCCGCAACTCGATCTGCATGCCCTCCCGCAGCTTGGCGTCCAGCGCGCCGAGCGGTTCGTCCAGCAGCAGCACGTCGGGGTTGATCACCAGGGCGCGGGCCAGCGCCACGCGCTGCTGCTGCCCGCCGGAGAGTTGCCGCGGGTGGCGGTCCGCCAGGCCGTCCAGCGCCACCTGCGCGATGGCCGCGCGCACCCGTGCGTCGCGTTCCGCCCGCTGCACCTTGCGCATCTCCAGCCCGAAGGCGATGTTGCCGGCGACGGTCAGATGCGGGAACAGCGCGTAGGACTGGAACACGATGCCGACATTGCGCCGGTTGGCCGGAATGCGGGTAAGGTCGCGCCCGTCGAGCATGATGGCGCCGGCGTCCGGGCTGGTGAAGCCGGCGATCATCTGCAGCGTCGTGGTCTTGCCGCAACCGGACGGGCCGAGCAGGCCCACGAACTCCCCCCGCGCCACGGAGAGGCAAACGCCGTCCACCGCACGCACTGGCCCATACCGCTTCACCACTTGGTCGAGCACGACGTGGCTCAATACGGCACTCCTGCTTGCGTCTTGCATACCTTTGCAGATAGATCGGCCATCATCAACACCGGAGGCTGCCGATGACGATCGAGCGTATCAATCCTGGACCGCGGTCGAGCGAGATGGTGGTGCATAACGACACGATCTACGTCACCACGACGCCGAACAAACCGTATGATCCCGCGCTGTCCGCGGCGGACCAGGCGCGGCAGATCCTGGCGACGGTGGACAAGCGGCTGGCCAGCCAAGGCACCGACAAGTCGAGGCTGCTGGCCACGCAGATCTGGCTGTCCGACATCCGTTACTTCGACGAAGTGAACGCGGTGTGGGATGCCTGGATCGATCCGGCCAACCCGCCGTCGCGCGCCTGCGCCTGCGTGGTCGCGATGGGCAAACCGGACCTCAAGGTCGAAATGATCATGGTGGCGGCGAGGGACAGCAGATAGGCATGGACACCGGGTGCGCGCGCATGGTCATCTGCATACGCATTCAATCCTGACGGGGGCGGTCTCATGCGGCGCGCGCTTTTCTTCACTGCAGCCTTACTCGGCCTATGTACCGCGGCCTTGCCGTCCCAGGCGCAGTCGACGCTGATCGTCGGCGGTTTCGGCGGGGAGTTGGAGACGGCGCTGCGCAGCTTCGTGTTCCCGAAGTTCGAGCACGACAACAACGTCACGATCAACTACGTCGCCGCCAACGCGGCCCCGGCCTTGGCGCGGCTGCAAGCCACGCGCAGCAACCCCGACATGGACGTCATCATGTTGGATGACGGGCCGATGTACCAAGCAATCGCGCTGGGCCTGTGCGCCCCGGTGGAAACACCGCGCCGCAACGATCTGTACGACATCGCCAACATCCAGGGCAAGGCGGTGGGCGTCGGCGTGGCCGCAACCGGGCTCGGCTACAACACCAAAGTCTTCGCCCAGCACGGATGGCCGGCGCCGACCTCCTGGACCGACCTCGGCGATCCCAAGTTCCGCAAGATGATCCTGGTGCCG
The DNA here is from genome assembly GCA_965199095.1 of Acetobacteraceae bacterium. Classification (GTDB taxonomy): domain Bacteria; phylum Pseudomonadota; class Alphaproteobacteria; order Acetobacterales; family Acetobacteraceae; genus LMUY01. Next base: position 753,001 of record CBDAQM010000007.1, on the reverse strand, counting down.
GGCTTGGACACCACGCAGGGCATCCACCTGCTGGTCACCATGGCCCGCATCAACGGCGGCAGCGAAGACAACATCGACCCAGGCTTCACGGCCATCAAGGACACGATCGCCCCCAACGTGCTGTCGTTCGAAGGCTCGCCCGGCCAGATCACCGAGTTGTTCCAGACCGGCGAAGTCGTGATGTCGGTCTACGCCAACAGCCGCATCCGCGCGATCGCCGATGCCGGCCTGCCGCTGGCCTTCGTCTACCCGAAGGAGAAGGCGGTGGAGGTGACCACCTCGCTCTGCCCGGTGCAGGGCGCGCCACACCCGGCGATGGCGCAGAAATTCCTCGATTACATGCTGCAGCCCGAGGTGCAGGTGTTGCTCGCGTCCAAATACGGCTGGGGGCCCACCAACAAGCAGACGCATCTGGACGACGCCACGGCGGCCCGGGTGATCTACGGGCCGGACAAGATCGCCAGCCTGGCAACGGTGGATTGGGACAAGGTCAACGCGCACCGTGCCGAGTGGACCCGCCGGTGGCAGCGCGAGATCGAGCGCTGAGCCCTGGCTTCCGGCTGCTCGACCCCGGGGCGGTGCAACTCGGCTTCGTCGTGGACGGCGTGCCGGCCCAGGCGCCTGCGGGCTCCAGCCTCGCCGGCGCGCTGTTGCTGGCGGGCTACGGCGCGATCCGCCGCGCCCCGGCCGACGGCGCGCTGCGTGGGCCATACTGCATGATGGGCGCCTGCCACGAATGCCTCGCCACCGTGGACGGCGTGCCGGACTGCCAAACCTGCCTGATGCCGCTGCGTCAGGGCATGCAGGTCAGCCTCGGGGGTGACGAGGCTGCGTGACCTCGCGATCGTCGGCGCCGGCCCGGCTGGGCTCGCCGCAGCCGCTACGGCCGCCGGGCTGGGGCTCGACACCGTTCTGGTGGATGAGCAGCCTGCGCCGGGCGGACAGATTTACCGCGGGTCGGAGGCAGCGTCCGACGCGCAACGCAAGCTCTTAGGCGCAGACTACGCGGCCGGCGCGCGGCTGATCGACACGTTCCGGCGGTCCGGTGCGGACTACCGACCGGGCACGCAGGTCTGGCGCGTCGGGCCGGACGGCGTGCTGGATTGTTCGACGGGCGGCGCCATCCAGGCGCGCCGTGTGGTGCTGGCCACCGGCGCCATCGAGCGCCCGGTTGCCTTTCCCGGCTGGACACTGCCCGGCGTCATGACGGTGGGCGCCGCGCAGATCATGATGAAGGCGGGCGGGCTGCTGCCGTCCGGGCGGGTGGTGCTGGCCGGAACCGGGCCGCTGCTGCTGCTGGTCGCAGTGCAATTGCTGGAGGCCGGCGTCGATATTGCCGCCATCGCGGAAACCACCCGCATGGAGTCACGGCTGTGCGCGGCAGTCGCAGCGCGCCCGAATTTCGTGGCCGACCCCACATTGCACAAGGGCGTCGGCCTGCTGGCGCGCCTCCGCCGCCACGGCGTCCGGCAGATGCACGGGGTGCGCGGCGTGGCGGCGCTGGGAACCGACCGGCTGTCGGCGGTGCGGATCAGCCGCGGGCGAAGCAGCCAAGTGGTCGCCGCCGACCTGCTGCTGGTGCATTTCGGCGTCACCCCCGATCTCCAGGCCGCGCGGTCGGCCGGGCTGCCGGTGCGCTGGGATGACGACCAGGTCGCGTGGTCGCCGAGGGTGGACGAATGGGGCCGCTCGGCCAACCCCGTCCTGTTCGTCGCGGGCGACGGCGCCGGCATCGCCGGGGCGGCCGCGTCGGCGCTGCGCGGGCGGCTGTCCGCCCTGGCGGTCGCGGCCGAGCTCGGGCGGATCGACGCGGCGGAACGGGACCGCCAGGCCCGCCCGCTCCGCGCGGCGCTGGCGCGGGAATTGCGGGTGCGGCCACTGCTCGACCGCTGGTTCAGCCCGGCGCGCGAGCTGCTGCACCCCGCCGACGACGTGCTGGTCTGCCGCTGCGAGAGCGTCACTGCCGGGGAGCTGCGGCAGGTGGCGCGGGCCTGCGGACCGGACGCCAACGCCGTCAAGGCGGTGACACGCTGCGGCATGGGGCCGTGCGGCGGCCGGCAATGCGGGGCGGCGCTGGCCCGGCTGACCGCCGAGGTGCATGGGCTGCCGCCGGATGCCTGCCTGCCGCCCCGGGTGCGCCCGCCGATTCGCCCGGTGCGGCTCGGCATGCTGGCGGGCGCGTCCTGATGCAGACGGCGGACGCCGTGGTGATCGGCGGCGGCCTGCACGGCTGCGCCACCGCGCTGCACCTGGCGCTGCGCGGCCTGCGGCCGCTGCTGCTGGAGCGCGGCTCGGTGGGACGCCACGCCTCCGGCGCCAACGCAGGCGGCGTGCGCAGCACCAACCGCCACGTCGCCGAACTGCCGCTGGCCGCCGCGGCGCTGGACCGCTGGCGCCGCCTGCCGGACCTGCTCGGCGAGGACGTGGAGTTCCACGCCGGCGGCCACCTGTTGCTGGCGGAGAACGGCCGCGAGCTCGCGACGATCGAGGCCCGGGCCGCGCAAACCGCGGCGCTGGGCTACGACTTCGAGCGCGTGGTGCACGGCAATGCGCTGCGCATCTTGGCGCCGGCGCTGTCGCCAGAGATCCCGGCCGCGCTGTATTCCGAAACGGACGGGTCGGCAAACCCGATGCGCACCGTCTCCGCCTATCGCCGCCGCGGCGAAGCGGCCGGGGTGCGGGTGCAGGAAGGCGCGGCCGTCGCCGGATTGCGCCATGACGGGCGGGCGTGGACGGTGCGGACGGCGCGGGAGGCGATCACCACGCCCCTGGTGGTCAACTGCGCCGGGGCCTGGGGCGGGACGATCGCGGCGCGGACCGGGGATCCGGTGCCGCTGCGGCAGGAGGCGCCGATGATGATGGTGACCGCCCGCACGCCGCACTTCCTGCAACCCGTCGTGCAGACGATCGGCCGCAAGCTGACGCTGAAGCAGGTCGGAAACGGCACCGTGCTGGTGGGCGGCGGCCACCGCGCGGTGATCGCCGGCGACGAGACCGAGCTGGATTTCGACGAGTTGCGCATCAGCGCCGCCACCGTCACCTCCCTGTTCCCGCACCTGGCCGCCGTGCCGCTGGTGCGGGCCTGGGCGGGGATCGAGGGCTTCATGCCGGACCGTATTCCCGTGATCGGCCCGTCCACCCGCTACCCCGGCCTGCTGCACGCCTTCGGCTTCTCCGGCCACGGCTTCCAACTCGGCCCGATCGTGGGGGAGCTGCTGGCGGAGTTGGCGCTGACCGGCGCAAGCCCGCTGCCGATCACGCCATTCCGGATCGACCGGTTCTAGACCCCACTCGTTTCAGGCGGCAGCAGTCGGTATCAGGTGCCGGCGTGCTGGGGCAAGGCGAACGACGCCCGAGTAAGCCTTTGTTTTGAGCGGCAGCGTGTCGGCGTGCCGACGCACTTATCTGCCGACGCTGCCTTACTTGGTCATCGCTCCCGCCATCGCGGACAGGTCCACGCCGTTGACCAGGATCGCGCCGTTGTTCACCGTCACCTGCCATACCGACTGGTCGGCCGTGGTCCGGGCGATTCCCTTCAAGAAGATTACGGCCGCCACGCCGGGCGCCAGCATCGGGTCCGCCTGCATCTTGGTGACCAGCGAGTCCAGGCCATGTGCGGTGAATTCGGCCTGCCCGGTGATCGTTTGCGGCCCTGTGGCGACGAACTTGCCCGTGCCGGACAGGGTGGTCCCGACGACGTCCAGGTCCAGCGTGTCAAAGCCGACATTGATTCCGCCATTGGCGAACAACGTCTTAAGGTCCGGCTGCGGGATGTCGGCAGGCTGCCCGGCCGGGGTGGGGGCCGTGGCGTCCATCCCCATCTTCGTCAGCGCCGCGACGCTGATGTTCGACACGGTGGGATGGATCGCGAAATGCGTGGGCAGGTAGGCGGCGAGGTTCGGCGGCAACCCGTCGACCTTCAGGCCGTCCAGCGTGAAGCCCATGTCGGCGGACAGCATGTCCTGCGGGGCGTCGGCACCGAACGAGATGTCCACCTTGTCGAGCGAACCGCCGGCCCCGCCCAGATTGAACTTCACGCCCTCCAACGATTCATCCAGCTTGGTGCCGGTGAGCAGCGCCCGCGCCTTGGTGAGGGCTGAGCGCAAGGCTGCTTTTTCCTCCGGCGTCGGCCCGTTCGACAGGTCATCTGGCTGCGCCCCCTTGGTGAGGCGGCTGAACTCGGCAAGTGCCTGGATGACCTGGTAAATTTGGTCGTGCGCCAGGCTTGATATGGAGGTCATCACGTGAAGCCGGTCGGCATCGAGCGCGAGGTTGGAACCATCGGGCATGCTCGCCTTGAGCGAGTACCCCGCGGCCGCACCGTCGAGCAGCACGTTGACGTGCCCGGCATCGACCGGTTGCGTGCTGGTCTGGCTGGTGAAGCGGCCGATATGGGTGGTCGACGGGCTCACTCCGCCCGTCTTCGTCATGTCCAGTGAGGCCACGGTGCCGCCGCTGGTGGTCGGCGTGGTGTAGGTGGGGTCGAACACGCCATGCACGTCCTGCTGGCCGAGCGTGACGTGGTAGGTCGCGGTTTCCGTGTGCTTGCCGTCCGGGCTCGGATCCTTCGCATCCGGTGCGTCGGGAACCGTCTCGGTCGTCGTGAACGTGATGTCAGGGGGGAATTGCTGGTCGTCCACCGACCAGCGCGTGCCGTCCAGCGCCCGGGCCTTGGCGGTGAAGGCGGCGTCCGGCGGCTGCACGGCGGTGAAATCGGACAGCGGAACGCGGACGAGGAAGTGGTCGCCCTCCGGGCTCAACTGCACCGGGCGCGGCGGCAGGGGCACGGCGCCGGCCGTCACCTGCTTGAGCCACGCGGTGATCTGCGCCTCCAGCGACTTGGCCTGCTCCGCCGTGGGTGCGGTCTGCGCCTGGGCGCTTGTGCCGAGTGCTGACAGTAGCACAAGGGCGGGCAACAGGACATGGCGGGACATCGATGACCTCTTGGGCGTGATCCTGGAGGCAGATTGGCAGATTTTTGGACGGCGCGGAACCCGGGGCTGCTGCTGTTGGCCGCGTTTTCTCGTTGTCCGTGGCCGCTTTGCTGAGGCGCATGTTGGCCCACAGAAACGTTGCCCCGGCCCAGGCTTGCGCCGTAATGTGAACCGCCGTAGCTGCGAGGACGCCGTTCGATGCCGACGAATTTCACCGCGACGACCGAGACGGATTTCGACACCGACGTCGCCGACATCAGCAACGGCCCCGACTCCGCCGCGGACACCGCCTACACCGTTGCGCTCGCGAACGACATCACGCTCAACAGCGAGCAGACGTTGACCCTGCCGGACGGGTCGTCGCTGGCGGTGGACGGACCCGGCACGCTGACGGTGGCGGCGGGCGACGTGTTCGATGTGACCACCGCCAGCGGTGCGGCCACGCTGGGTGTGCTGACGCTGGACACCCCGGTGAGCGGCGACGCCTATACCCAATCCGCGCCGGCCGCCACGATCGTGCTGAACGGCGCCGGCCTGGTGAATGGCTCCAGCGCCGCCTTGCACGCCGGGGCCAACCAATTGCTGTCCGGGACGGTGCTGGGTCAATCGGCAAGCGACTCAGTGGACAATTTCGGCCAGATCGAGGTGCCGGTGGCCACCACCAGCACCGCCGTCTTCCTGGAAGCCGGCGGAACCGTGACGAACGAGTCGTCCGGGACGCTCAGCGGCGGCACCGCGGGCACCGTGTTGGGCGCGGCCGGGACCGTGACGAACGCGGGCGCGATCACGGGCGGGCAATTCGGCATCTATTTCTCGGCCGACGGCGCCGTGGTCAACGGGCCCGGCGGTGCGACGACGGCGTCCATCCAGGGCGGCCAGAACGGGATCCTGATCGGCGGCAACGGCCCCGGCGCGGGCAACGGAACGGTCACGAACGACGGCACGATCACCGCGACCACGGCGCAGGCTGTCGACATTACCGGCGACGGCGCCGTCACCAACGGCTCGTCCACCAACGGCGCGGCGACCATCCAGACGGCGGCGTCCAACGCGGTGGAGATCGACGGGGCGACCGCCACGGTCACCAACGACGCGACGATTTCGACCACCGACATGGCCGGCGCGGGCGTGCTGATCGGCGGTGGCACGGTGAATAACGGCCTCAACGACAGCGCCACCGCCTTGATCCAGGGTGGCGAGGACGGCGTGTCGGTTTCCGGCGGCAGCGCCACGGTCACCAATCTCGGGACGATTGAGGCGACCGACGCGACGGGCCAGGCCCCCGGCGCTGCGCCGGTCGTGGGCGTGTCGCTGACGGATGGCGGCACGGTTTACAACGGGTTCACGGCGGGTTTCGCGGCAAACGGCGCGGCGGTGACCAGCGGCGCGGACGACGGTGTCCTGGTGCAAGGCGCCGCCGGCAGCGTCATCAACAGCGGCACGATCAGTGGCACGGTCGCCATCGACTTCGATGGTGTGGCCGGCACGGTGGCCGATAACGGCGCGATCACCAGCACCGCCGGGGCGGCCGGCACGGCGATCCAGTTCGGCAGCGGCCAATCGCTGTTGCAGCTCGGCTCCGGCTTCACCATCACGGGCAAGGTGGAGGGCGGCGCCGGGGCAGGGGCCGCGACCACGCTGGAGCTGGTCAACGGCACCGGGAGTTTTTCCGGCCTGGCGGGTGGCAGCGGGACGGTTACCGACGGGTTCGCCTTCGATAGTGTCAGTACGATCCAGATCGACGCCGGGGCGGTGTGGAGCTTTTCGGGCGTCGATGCGCTCGCCGCGCTGCAAGTCATGGGCGAGGCCGATATCGCGGCGAATGGCAGCCTGGAGATTACCGGGACGGCGACCGGTACGGGCACGATCGGGCTGGGGACGGACTCGGCGCTGGTGATCGACACGGCCGCCGGGTTCGGCACGGGGCAGGGCACGGCCAGCTACACCGGGGACGTGATCGCCCAGTTTGCCGTGGGCGACAGCATCGACCTGAAGGATGTGGCGTTCGCGACGCTCACGACATCCTTCGCCACCAACCAGTTGCAACTGAGTGACGGCACGCACACGGCCGACCTGGACTTCGCGCCCGGCTTCACCGCCCTGTCCAACTTCAACTTCGCCACGGATGCTACGGGGGGAACGGTGGTGACGGTGGCGTGCTACTGCCCCGGCACGTTGATCGCGACCCCGGGCGGGGAGGTTGCGATCGAGGATTTGGCGATCGGCGACCTGGTGCTGACCGCCGACGGCCGCGCCGAGCCGATCCGCTGGATCGGCCGCCGCAGCTACACCGGCCGTTTCGTGCTGGCCAACCCGAAGGTGCAACCGGTGCGGTTCCGCGCCGGGTCCCTGGGCGATGGCCTGCCCCGCCGCGACCTGCTGGTGTCCCCGGAACACGCGATGCTGCTGGACGGCCTGCTGGTGCCGGCCCGGTGTTTGGTGAACGGGATCGGCATCGTGCCCGAGCGCGGGCGTGCGCGGGTGGAGTATATCCACATCGAGTTGGCGGATCATGCGGTGATCCTGGCGGAGGGCGCTGCCTCCGAGACGTTCGTGGACGACGACAGCCGTGCGATGTTCGAGAACGCGGCGGAGTTTGCTGAATCATACCCCGAGGCGGTGCCGTCCGCCGCGTTCTGCGCGCCGCGGGTGGAGGATGGGTATGAGGTGGATGCGGTACGTCAACGCTTACACAAGATCGACGCACACACTATCGCGGCTAAGGCTGCGTAGCTTGCATCCAATGGCAAGGGCAGCATTATCTGCTGAGACCGCGACCATTAGCTGTAAATTTCGAATGGTATTACTTGATCCTGGTGCGAACAAATCTATAAAATAGGAAGACATCGTGAGTTGGAATGCAAGAAAAAGCTTTGTTGTAGGATCAATCTATCTAGGTGTGTTCTACAGCCAGGCAATAGGACAGACTGCCAAAGCTAACGACTTGAGTGTTGGCTATGACTTTTCAAAACTTTATTCAATTGATGAAAGCGGTTTTACCGCTCGTGACCAGTCTAAACCATTTTACTTCAATATTGCCCGACCGTTAAACGATAGCGGGGTCAGTCGTTCTAATACGCCGTTCACTGTTGATATAGGAACGCAGTTCAAAGTTTGGTTAGATCAGCATACTCCAAACAACGATGCTCCTTCTGATAAGCGCTCCTTAGGCATTCAAATTACATCCGGCGAGGATGAAAACGTCAAAGACAAAATCTTTTTCGACGCTGTGCCTCATGCGTCACCTGCACATTTCGACATTACGTCAAAGAATACGCTGCACTACCTCAGCTACTCCTTCATGCTTGATAAAGGCTATGAGACGCCGCATAACTGGCTTATTCATATGCAAGTGTGGCAGTGTTGCGGTGGTCATCCTCCGTTTACAATGAGCGTCACTCCAAACGTCAATCCTAAGGGTCCGGTTGAACTTAACTTTGGCTATCGTGACGACGAGATAGAGACAAAGGAAGGCGGAAAAGAGCAGATACTTTATCGAACCACTATAGAACGCGGGGTTTGGATTAACGTGGGTCTGGCGCTACAACCCAGAGCAGATGGAAGTAGTGAACCGGGCTCAATAGACATTTGGCTTAATGGCGTCAAAAAGGTCGATTATCGAGGATTTTGGGGCTATGCTCCCGGTTCTCATCCAGGTGATGGCCATGAGGTCAAGCCATATCTAGGGATAGATATTGGGACATACAGACGAAGGCAGCGTGGCACTCAGACAATCTACTTTGACAATTTTACTTATGGAACAACTCCAACTGCGCTACTAGTCACCAAGACAACACAGTAGTTGCGGTCTCGAAGCATAATCGGAACAATTTAGATGAGCGGTGTCTTCACTACATCCCAAGTCTGTCGTCCTAAAATGATACTAGGTATAAGGGGTCTGACGGGTGGCTTAAGTAATCAGCGGCTGGCGATGTTGGGGCTCTTGAGTATTGCCCGGGATGAAGAGGCTTTTGCTAGATTTCCTAGCCAAATGGTGGACTTCATGCCGCGGGTCGGTGATGAAAGGCCATCTAGATTTCTTTTCCCCGATTTATTTGATCTTGAAGCGTTTCGTTTGGCTACCGCAAAAGAGGCAGTATCTCTGGAGCTACCAACCCGGCTTATCCCTTTTTCAGAAGCCTTTCCTAGAGGCGTAGCAGACTGTTTTAATCCTGCTCCTCAGTCCTATGTCGTTAATTTCACAACCGGGCTTACAGCATCTAAACCGTTGCTCCAAATTGTAGAGCGCCTAGTAGGATGGCTTCCAATGTCTAAAATGCTCGCTGTCCAATTGCGAATAGAGCGTGACTGGCAGAACTACTTAAAACGCTTACGGGACGAGGGTAGGGATGATGGATCGCACGATGACACAACAGACGTAGCAGAAATCCTCGCAAAAATTAGACGATCGCCGCAGCTAGATGGATTTGACACCATCTGGGCGTGCTGCGATGAAGCCGATCTAACCGTGTCAAAAGCCGACTTGAAGAGGGTCGGCTTCCGGTTTGGTTTCAATTTGATGTTTCAAAGTGATATCCCCAAAGAGATCGAGTTGCCAAGCATTCTGCTGATGCGATCCATGATCGACTACTCAATCTGTTTACGTAGTCTGGTTTATGTTGGGCTCCACAGGTCTACATTTTCACGCACATTAAGTCGAATTGCTCAGTGGACGGGAGTATCAACCATGCATTTTAGTTATAGTAAGCCTGGCCCTGATCTCGGTCTCATCTTTGATGGTCGGAATTACAAGCTTGAGCAATAGTCTCTTGCGACTTAAACCACATTTCGGCTGATTTCACTAGGACCGATCCAGTGTCGAACTCCCAGCTACACGATGTCCCGGGCGATATCAACCAATGAGGAATAGAGCTATAGATATGCTTATCATTGTGAATCCTATTGCAATGAAAGAGACGGGGGTGCCGTAATTTAGGGGAGGTATTTTGGTTGTAGGCACTCGCGACAGCTGCTCCCGCATGCGCTTAAAGTGAGCGTCATTTATATCGCTTAAACGCGAAAGCTTCACCGCGCCACAGATAATTAGACCTACTCCAGTTAACAGCAAGAATGATCCGAAAAGGACGGGCATGTCTTTCTCCTGTTTTGTGTCTGAGTGACGTTCTGCTGACAGTAATTACACTGCGGCAGTGTAATAGTGTGCTGCACTGGAGCGTCATAAACTACAATACTTGAAGTAAACAATACTTGTGTCGAGTAGTTGTCGTTCCTAACCTTTCGATTGTGGACTAGCGTGTTAACTCATGATACAGGTAAATTGATGCAGCGGTATAAAGCTATAAGCCACTGCAGTGCTCGCGTATTGTATCCGCTTCTGAAATAAGAACCGGTTGCTCCTCAGAGTGTCTTGAATGACAGAAATCGTCCTGTCAAAAACTTCGATGCGCTCGCATTCCAATTGCATCAAGACAATAGAGCCTGCTGCCAAAAGCCTCCTCAACTCTTGTATTACTAAAACAATCTCCTCATCAGTGATTTCGGTGATCCGCAACGCCGCCATTTGTAGACGTCCAGCCGAGTTGGGTAGCCTTCCAGAACGACGCAACTCTCCGGTTAACTCACCAAGTGTAAGCCGTGGTCCCTGGAACTGATCTGCCCAGACTGCCGCCATCTTACCCGTCAAGCCTACAGCCAGTGTCGGCAAGCGGCGGTACATCAACGTGCTCTCGCTTAGCCATCGGAAGAGCGAGCGATCCAAAGGTTTACTACCGCATTCAGGACAGCAATCTCCCGGTTCAAACGCCGTTCCATACCAATCACACATGTTACAATGCCGAAGTCGGTCATCCACAACGCTCTGAAACTTCGATATTTGGTGCTGTAGCACAGGATGGGCCACCATGATGTCCTCACGAAACCGCTGGGACAGAGTCGGCCGGCTCTTGTTGAACAACGCGAGAACGCCGTCGGCCTCGCGTAGCTTCCAGCCGCAGCTTTCCGCATAGAAGCTATATTCGACGTCGGTGTAATCGTGCGGCACTTCATCACTAAAGCCGCCGATCTGCTCGGCCATGCTGCGACGCATGGCGAATAGGCCGCCTTGAACGTGTTGGAACAGCCGCTCTGGGTTGTCAGTCGCGAACGCCTTGTTGCGGAATTTCTCGAACAATCGGATGCCTTGTGGATACTGCGCCCCAACGCGATAGGTGGGCGAGTAGCCCAGCGAGCCGACAAGACCGATATCGGCTGCGTCAAACGCCTGGATGAGCGCCTTCTCCCAGCCATTGCGGAAACTGACGCACTCCTTGCCGCAGGCGTAGATGACGTACTCGCTGCTGCCTTGCGCCATCGCCAGGTTGGTGCCGGGACCCACCATCGCATTGCGGTTGTTGTGGACAATCGTGACCCGCTCCTCAATCGACCAGAGCGATTCGAGGTAGGCGTAGACGTTCTCCTTCTCACTCATATTGTCGCAGATGATCAGGTGATACGGGAGCGCCGTATTGGCGAGGATTGCATCAACGACCATGCGCAACTCGCGAAGGTTGTTCCAGGCGACGATGACGATGTCGACCGTCTCGTTCTCCCACACCCGGCGCAGCGTCGTAACCAACTTGCCGGCGTCGTGCCGGGTGACGGCACGCTGATGCGCCTCCTCAATGATGGCACGCACATGTAGAGCGGGCAGGGCGTAGAACCGCCGGATTGCCTCCGCCACGCCCGCCGGGCTCGCTTCGCAGATGATCCCGGTGATCTCGTCCTCAACCAAGTCGGTGATCCCGCTGATCGCCGTTGTCAGCACCGGGACTCGGGCAACCATGCTCTCGACGAGCGAGGTGGGAATGCCATCCATGTTGCCATCCTCGGTCCGGATGCATGGGCATGCAAACAGGTCGGCGGACGCCATGATCCCTACCACTTCGTCCTGGCTGACCGCACCATGGATCGTCACGTTGGTGATGCCATGCGTCTGGATCAAATCGCGATACTCGGTCTCGAGCTCACCGTACCCATAGATGTCAATCTGAATGCCGAGCTCCCGGATGAGGGGCGCTGCTTCAATCAAGAGCGACAAGCCCTTCTTCTTGACGAAGCGGTGCACGGCGACGATCCGTTTAGCACTTCGTTTTTCATTGCCCGTGATTCCTGCCTTGAGGAAGCGCTGCGTGTCGACGGCATTTGGGTTGATCACCACCTTGCTGCGCGGGAACCCCCGCTCGACGACGAATTTCAGGTGGTAGCGCGACAGCGTGAACAGCTTCAGGCACAATTTGGAGGCGCCGATGTCCGCCAGCCGGTTATTCTCGTCGTTCTTGTGGACGAATATATCCTGCGCATGCGCCATGAACGTGAAGGGGATGTTGGCCTGCTCGCAGGCAGGCCAGACCATGTTGGTGACGGTCGGATAGACGAAATGCGCGTGGACGATGGTGCGCCCGGTTTCTGTCAGTCGGCGGGCCAGCGTGGACGGCGTATCGACACGTTCAAACTGGATTGGAAAGTCTGGAATAAAATCCTTGTGCGGACTTTGCCGGCAGAAAACGATGACATCGACACCGCCTTCGACGAGAACGCGTAACTCGTTGAGAACGAACGTCTCGGATGGAACCGGGAAATGCCAGCAGAAATAGGCGATGCGATTGGCCAATCGCCGCTCCTTCAAACCCGGCAGCCGTGCCGGCCGTACGATTGGCTTGGAGCGGTCCAGCGGTAGCTCGAATGTCGTGTTGGGCAGGATTTTGGCGTAGGCCTCTCGGAAGGCGTGGCGATAGCTTTTGAGGCTGTACTTGGCGACAGCCACCTCCCGCGCCGCTTCGCCCATTTCGGCGATGCGCTCAGGAGTAGCGCATATATCGACCACGTGACGTGCCACGCTCTCGACATCTTTAAACGGCGAAAGAAAACCAGTGCGGCCATGCACGATGAGTTCGGGCAACGCGCCCCATTCATAGACGATCGCCGGCCGCCGGGCTGCCATTGCCTCTAGAACGGATCGCCCGAATGATTCAGCAAAATGGGAGAGGTTTAGAACCACGTTGACCTGGGCAATGGCTTCCTTCGGGCTTGCGGCATAGCCGGGAAACTTGATGTTGGCCGGCACGTGGCCGGTCCTAGCGCCCTCTCGCAACTCAAGGATCGCAGGAGAGTCCGGGCCAATCAGCAAAAATTCGGCGTTCGGTGCCGTTTCGCTGCATAACCTTGCGATCGCAACCAGGTCGAAGACACCCTTTTTAGGGATGTTGCTGCTGATCAGACCGAATCGAACACACTCCGGCTGCAAAATGTTCGGCATGTCCATGTCAGCGACATCGATGGTGTTAAAGATAACCGAGGTCATATCGGGCTTGAGAAATGCCTCAGCCGTTGCGGCGGAGTTGCCGATGATCCAATCTGTCCGCGACCGAACATCCGTTATAATGTCCTGCACAGATCGACCAATGATCTCTACCAGATCAGCGTCGTGGGTGATCAACTCCCTGACGTGGACGACGCTCGGCACTTGCTCCTCTCGGGCGGCCTCTATGCACTCGCGCAACATGATCGTGTTGGCATGGACGGCACTGATATTGTGCGTCCGAAGGATGTTACGAAAGCCTGCTCTAGCAACTGGGGAAGCTTCGTCTCCTTTGCGCCACCAGCCGTATTGCAAGATAAAGACCCGCTCACAGGCACGGCGTATCATGTTGGTGTAATCTGGCGCGTTCCGCGGTAGTGCGACGAAGGCGTTCGCGCCGATGGCCGCTAGCCCGTCCAGCATATCGAGCAAGCTACGCTCACTGCCGAAAAGGTGCTCGCTCGCCGCATGTGCAACGAGCAGAACGTTTGGCCGTCCATCTATGTGGGACAGCTTGCCGGGAAACTCCCGGATGTCCGGAATTGCAATCGCTCCATGCTCAACTGGGGAGCCTACGTCTGATACGGCCGCTCGGCCGTGCGGCAGCGCCTTGCTAGACAGCAGTTTGCCAAAAAGTTTATCGTCCGCCGTAAACATGCCCGTCAGCAAGAAATGTTCTAACGCTATCTGTTGACTCGCGGTGCCCCTGTTCTCCATAAAGTTCGCGCGATAGTTCACCGGATCAAAATGGGGATTTGGGAAATAGTCGCGTTTAGATCCTTCGGTTAAGTAGTGCCAGAATGCTCCGCGTTCGCCAATTTCATGTCGATACTTGTGTTTGTAGAAATCGATATCGATGAGCCCCGAGGGCGAGATCGAGTCTCTTTCCCCTTTCCAAAGGTAGTGAATGAGCGGATCTAGGTCCGGATCGAGATCCTTCACTATGGATCTATAACGTCTTACTTCAAATAGCGGATGTGGGTTGACTTCCTGTCTAACTCCAAAGATCGAGTAGTGTGTATATGGCTCGTAATATGAGCTTGTCTGGCCTATTTGATTTCGATAGTATTCTGCTCTAAACAAGGGAGATACGTCAAAATCAGTTTTCCATCCTGTCACCACGTAATGTAGCAAAGCCTCTGCCGCCGAGGACGGGTCTGACCTGGTTCTTGATGCATAGTCATCGATATCAAAGATCGGATGAGGACTTTTCTGGGACGTGGATTGAGACAGAAAGTGTCTAAGCCACGTAACACTTGAATTTAGTTGTTCTGAACATTGAGAAGCGTAATAATAATTCATGAACAATGGATGTGGATCACGCATCTCCGACGATCCGCGTTCGACATAATGGGTCAACGGGTCCATGCCCGACGCACGCACGTCAGGATACCGTGAGAGGTAATGCCGTGTAGAAAAAAGTGGATGAGGATCCTTTGCTGTCACCCAACCATGCAAAAGGTAGTGCTCAATAGGATCGATTCGTCCCGATAGTGGCTCGGCTTGTTGACTGGCGTAAAATCCTTCGTCAAATAATCCACTGCGGGCGATCAACTCTGTTCGTAGCTCTAGCAGTCCGCTGTCTAGAAGAGGAGCCTTGCCTTCAAAATTGTCAGCCGGGTCATGCACGCTTGGAGCATTGAAAAGGCGAATGACCTCGGCTGTTTCGGACAGATGCGCAAGACGTGCCGCAATTTCCGCCTCTGCTAAAGACGCCCGCTTTACAAGGTAGCTGAGCAAGTAAGCTGACGCGAGGGCTGTCTCTGCCGGCGACACAACATTAGAGACCAAACCGGCTTGCGGCGCCCGAGTTAGATTGTCCATGTCAGAACCTGGTGCAACTCTTTGTTTTGTCATGCGCGCCCTAAAAACCTTCCAATCCAGGTCGACCATCTAGCCTTTGACCATAACATTACGCGACAATGATCAATTTGATAGCGGAAGTATGATCTGATGCCCCTATACGACGTTCTGCTGAGATTCAACCTCCCGCATAGATTTAGTTACGTCGACGGTGATGGCACATCCCGAGCATACGGCTGCGCCTTCTACTGCATATTGGGCAGGGCAGGGCATCCTATATCCAGCATCTCGGGCAATCCGAACGGGCAGCGTGCCACCAAGCTCGTGCCAACTCACCCTGCCGCCGCCTTCTTCGTAGCGCAAAATCCCAAGAACCATTGCGATTTAGCTGTTTGCATAACGCTTGAGGATCATGTCTCCGTCGCGCTTGCATGTTTGCTGGCGGAGGGGGTGGGATTCGAACCCACGGTAGGCTTGCACCCACAACAGTTTTCGAGACTGCCCCAATCGGCCACTCTGGCACCCCTCCGGCGACATTGACCTCTACCGGGCGGAGCGGGTTTTGCAAAGGGTCGCCGGACCTGGAAACGACCTGACCCAGCACCGACGCCTCGGCGACGCCCCGGTGACCACCCTGGCGCCACGCGGGCGGAGACGCGCCGCCGCCAGTCATTACTCTGACCGAAACCTTCATGATCGCCGCCGCGCATCTGCCGTGGCGGGAGCCCCGTATGGAGATCACATGCCCAAGCGGGCGTGAGACTGATTAGGGAGTTCCATCATGCGTCGTCTTGGCTCGCTCGCGTTCCTGTTTGCCGCGGTCACCGCATCCGCGATTTTGCCCGCCGGGCCGGCTTCGGCGCAGCCTTCCACTGCCGGGACTGTGATGGTTGGCGGCGCGGCGATGTACCCGACGAAGAACATCATCGAAAACGCCGTCAACTCGCAGGACCACACCACGCTCGTCGCGGCGGTCAAGGCAGCAGGCTTGGTCGACACGTTGTCGGGGCCAGGGCCGTTCACGGTCTTCGCCCCCACCAACGAGGCGTTCGCCAAGCTGTCCCCCGGCACCGTCGACACCCTTCTGAAGCCGGAGAACAAGGCCACTCTGGTCGCCGTGCTGACCTACCACGTCGTGCCCGGCCGGCTGACGGCGGCCGATCTGATGAAGATGATCAGGGCCGGGCATGGCAAGGCGATGCTGAAGACGGTGCAGGGCGAACCGCTGACACTGACCCAGGATGCGGGCAAGATCTACCTCCAGGGCGCCAAGAGCGGCGTGGCCGTCGTGACGATCCCGAACGTGATGCAGTCCAACGGCGTGATCCACGTCGTCAGCTCGGTGCTCGTGCCGAACTGACGTTTCACTAACACTCCGTTAGGCGGCGCCTTTGCGGAGTCTTCGGCTTTACATAACCTGCCGGAGCGCGAAGCCGAAGTGCGCCACGTCTTCCTCGTCGTTGAACACGTGGGCGCCGATGCGGAGGTTGCCGCCGCGGTCGGCAACGTGCACGTCGCGTGCGGCCAGCATCTGGACCATCCGGCTGCTGTCCGCGCCCGGCGGCACGCGCAGCCCCAGGATGTGCGGACTGCGCAGGGAGGGCGGCACGGGCTGCAACCCGTGCGATTCGGCGAGTGACGCAAGGCTGTCCGTGACGCTGCGAAGGCGGTCGACCATGGCGGCGCGGTCCCATGACTGCAGCAGCGTCATGCCGGCCAGCGCCATCGGCAGGTTCACCGGGTTGTCCCGTTGACCCATGTCGAACCGCCGGGCGCTGGGGATCAGCGCACCCAACCTCCCGATGAACGGGTCGCTTCCGCCGTGGCGGGTCGCGCTGTGCTGCTCCAATGGCGTGCCCTCCTGCCGCGAGGGCGCCACGTAGAGGAAGGCGAGGGTGTATGGCCCCAGCAGCCATTTATAGGTTGGGAACACCAGGTAATCCGCACCAAGCCGGCGGACGTCGATGGGCAGGATGCCGACCGCCTGCGTCGCGTCGACCACGAGCGCCGCGCCTTGCTGCCGCAGCGCCGGCGCCAGGCGCTCGAGCGCGATCAGCGTCCCATCCGTCCAATATAGCGGCGTAAGCGCGGCGACGCTGATAGGGGGCAGCCCGGACTGTTGGATGCGGCGCAGCAGGGCCGCCGTCCAATCGCCATCCGCCGGGCGGGGGACCAAATCCAGCATCGCGCCACTCATCTCCGCCCGGCGTGCCCATTCCAGCGCTTGCGACGGATATTCCCCCTCGATCAGCAGAATTCGCGTGTTCGCCGCGAGCGGGAGGTTTGCTGCGGCGGTCGCGATGCCGTAGGCGGCAGACGGCACGATGGCAACGTCGCCGGCCTCTGCCCCGATCAGCGCCGCCGCCGCCGCACGCACCGCCTCCGCCTGCTGCAGTCCCACGTCGTGGTCCATCAGCCAGGGCTGGCTTTTGGCGGCCACCCCCGCCTCACCGGCCTCGCGCACGCTGCGGGGCAGGGGCGCGTAGGCCGCGTTGTTGAGGTAGGCGACCTGCCGCGGAATCTCGAACAAATGGCGTTGCGACGGCAGCATGGCACGGTCCACGGATCACCTCGGATGGACAATACCCTCCCGCCCTTCTTAGGTGGCGGTCAAATCACCCCGCCGAGGGCCTGCCATGCCGGAGTTTGACCTGATCGTGCGCGGCGGAACGGTGGTCACGGCGTGCGACCAATTTGCCGCCGATATCGGCATCCGCGCCGGCCGCATCGCCGCCATTGCCGAACGGTTGGAGGGCGGGCCGGCCATCGACGCGGACGGCCTGTTCGTCCTGCCCGGCGGCGTCGACAGCCACTGCCATATCGAGCAGTTGCAGGAGGGCGGCGGCGCCGACGAGGAGAGCTTCGTCACCGGCAGCACGGCCGCCCTGGCGGGCGGCACCACCTCCGTCGTCACGTTCTCCACCCAGTTCAAGGGCGGCGGCGTGTTGGGGCCGCTGGCGGAGTATCGCCGCCGGGCGGCCGCGGGCGCGATGGTGGATTACGCGTTTCACCAGATCGTCACGGACCCGACCGACGCCGTCATCCACCAGGAACTGCCGCAGGTCGTGGCGGGGGGCGTGCGCAGCCTCAAGGTGTTCCTCACCTACGATCCGCTGCGGCTGGACGATCGGCAATATCTCGCCGTGCTGGCGGCCGCACGCCGGCTCGGCTGCCTGGTGACGGTGCATTGCGAGAACTACGACGCGATCGCCTGGCGCGCCGCCGCCTTGCTGGCGGATGGCCGGGCCGCGCCGAAATACCACGCCTGGTCGCGGCCTGAGGTGGTGGAGCGGGAGGCGACGCACCGCGCCATCGCCCTCGCGGAGTTGGTGGACCAGCCGATCGAGGTGTTCCACGTGTCCGGGTCGCAAGCGGCGGAGGAGATCGCCCGGGCGCAGCGCCGCGGTCTGAGGGTGTGGGGCGAGACCTGCCCGCAATACCTGGTGCTGCAGGCCAGCGACATGGACCGGCCAGGTTTCGAGGGCGCGAAGTTCATGTGCAGCCCGGCGCCGCGCGATGCCGCCGCGACGCAGGCGCTGTGGGACGCCATCCGGCTCGGCACGCTCTCCGTCGTCAGCTCCGACCATAGCGG
The DNA here is from genome assembly GCA_965199095.1 of Acetobacteraceae bacterium. Lineage (GTDB taxonomy): Bacteria > Pseudomonadota > Alphaproteobacteria > Acetobacterales > Acetobacteraceae > LMUY01. The sequence continues at coordinate 734,376 of CBDAQM010000007.1, read as the reverse complement.
ATGGAGCTTCGAGGGGCCGCACGGCAAGCGCGTCGCCGGTGACGGTGCGCCGTTCACCGCCATCCCGAACGGCGTGCCCGGCCTGGCCGCGCGCCTGCCGCTGCTGTGGAGCGAGGGCGTGGCGACCGGGCGCATCACGCCCAGCGCGTTCGTGCGGCTGACGGCGACTCAGCCGGCCTGGCTGTTCGGGCTGGGCGCGAAGGGCCGGATCGCGCCGGGCGCGGATGCCGACCTGGTGCTGTGGGACCCGGCGCGGCAGGTGACGATCACCAACGCGCGGATGCAGCACGCGATCGACTACACACCCTATGAAGGGCGGCGGGTCACAGGCTGGCCCGTCACCACCATCCTGCGCGGGCGGGTCGTCATGCAGGACGGGGTGGTGCAGGCGCAGCCGGGCAGCGGGCAGTATTTGCCCGTCGCAGCGTATGACGCGATCCGCCCGCGCGGCGTGCTGCCGAACGGGTTCGACGCATCGGCTTTCTGAGTCGCGTGTTCCTTACTCCGCACTCGCCGTGCGGATGGCGATGCTGGCGGCGGAGGCGCGGTTCTCCACCATCGTCCTGAGCGGTCCCGTGGGAACGCTGGACGAGCCGGCGTGCGGCGGCGTCTCTCGATCCGACAGCGTTTGTAAAACCTGCCCTGAAACCGCCCCCTTTCCCTGTTACAAACAGCGACGGAATGGGAGGGACAGGGATGACGACGCAGAGCATGGCGGTGGCCGGTTTGCTGGCGCTGGGGATGGCAGCCGCTTTTTCGACCGGAAGCGCGGCGCAGGGCTACGGGTATGGGGTCTCGCCGCCGCCGCCGCCGGGATATGGCTACGGCACGCCGCCGCCGCGGCCGGGCTACGATGGACGACGCCCGGATGACCGGTTCCAGCAGCAAGGCCGCCCGGACGACCAGCAGCGCCGCTACGGCAACGACCAGCGCAACGAGGACAGCCGTGGCAACCCCGCGCTGGCGCAGCAGCGGGCGCAGGAGCAGCAATACAATCAGTCGGTCACCGCGTTGCAGCAGCAGCATAACCAGAGCGTGTTGTCCTTGCAGCAGCAGTTCAACGCCGGGCGCCTCAGCCGGCAGCAACTGGATGCCGGCGTCGCGCAATTGAACCAGCAGTATAGCAGCGGCGTCGCGCAGCAGCAGCGTGGCCTCGCGCGATAGGACCAGCGATCGCGACCGGCCTGCAACGGTCGCGCGGCACGTTGCAGGCGGCGGTAAAGCTGCGGGACGGGTCGACCGTGCTGGACCGGCTGCGGCAGGAGGGCTGCCTGAAGGCGCGCTGGCCGCGGCCGGAACACGGCGCCTGGACCAGCCTGGTGACGCTGAACAGCGCAGGCGGCGTGGCGCAGGGCGACCAGCTTGATGTCGGCATCACGGCCGGCGCCGGAACCCGGCTGACCGTCGCCAGCCAGGCGGCGGAGCGGTTCTATCGCTCGCCGGGCGGCGCGCCGGCCCGGGTGCGCACCGCGCTGACGGTGGCGCCCGGCGGGGCGTTGGAGTGGTTGCCGCAGGAGACCATCCTGTTTGATGGCTGCGCGCTCGACCGCCGGGTGGACGTCGCGGTGGCGCCGGACAGTTGGTTCCTCGGCGTCGAGATGCTGGTGTTCGGCCGCGCCCTGATGGGGGAAACGGTGCACCGGGCCGCCCTGTCAGACACGATCCGCCTGCACCGGGGCGGCGAGTTGCTGTTGCACGATGCGATCCGGATCCATGGCGGGGTGCAGGCGCTGCTGGACCGCCCGGCGGTGGCGGCCGGCGCACGGGCGGTGGCAACCCTGTTTCACCTGGCGCCGGATAGCGCCGCACGGTTGGATGCGTTGCGGTCTGCGCTGTCGCCGTGGCAGGCGGGCGCCTCCGCGATGGACGGCTTGCTGGTTGCCCGCGTGGTCGCGCAGGATGGGGCAAGCCTGCGCGCCGCGATCGTGGCAGGATTGGCCGCGCTGCGGGCGGGCCGCCCGATACCCCGCGTCTGGAGTTGCTGACCCGATGAACCTGACCCCGCGCGAGAAGGACAAGCTGCTGATCGCCATGGCCGCGGAGGTCGCGCGCAAGCGCCTGGCCCGTGGCGTGAAGCTGAACCATCCGGAGGCGGTGGCGCTGATCAGCGATTTCGTCGTGGAGGGGGCGCGGGACGGCCGCTCGGTGGCGGATCTGATGGAGCATGGCGCGCATGTACTGACGCGCGACCAGGTGATGGACGGCATCGCGGAGATGATCGCCGACGTGCAGGTGGAGGCGACGTTCCCCGACGGCACCAAGCTGGTGACGGTGCACGAGCCGATCCGATGAGCCCGGACGGCGTCGCACCGCCGGGCGAGCCGGGGCACGATCCCTGGCTGGACGCGCGGGTCACCCGGCTGGAGGAAGATGTCGGCGAGATCAAGGCGATCCTGCGTCGTCTGGAGCCGATGATCGTACGGACTGACGCCAGGCTGCTGGAGATGGTGACAAAGGCCGACTTGATGGCTGTCCGCTCCGACCTGAAGGGTGATATCGCAGAACTACGGGTGGAGTTGAAGGGTGATATCGCCGAGTTGCGAACGGAGCTTAAAAGTGAGATCGCCGTGGTGCGGATAGAAGCAAAAGATCAGATTTCAGACGTGAAGATCGCTTTGGCCGACAAGCCGACCCGCACCTACATGTGGGGCATCATGACGGCGATGGTTGCGGCGTTTGCGTGCGGTCTTGCCAGTTTAGCGATCCTGAAATGATACCGGGCGAGATCATTACGCTTGACGGCAACATCGACCTAAATGTGGGTCAACCCCGCACCACCCTGACGGTGGCGAACACGGGTGATCGCCCGATCCAGGTCGGCAGCCACTACCATTTCGCCGAAACGAACCCGGCCTTGCAGTTCGACCGCGGCCTGGCCCGCGGCCAGCGGCTGGACGTCGCCGCCGGTACTGCGGTCCGGTTCGAACCGGGGCAATCGCGGGAGGTCACGTTGGTGCCGTTCCGCGGCGCCCGCACCGTCTACGGCTTCCGCGGCGACATCATGGGCGCGCTATGACCCGCATCACCCGGCGTGCCTATGCCGACATGTACGGTCCCACCACCGGCGACCGCGTCCGCCTGGCCGACACCGAACTGTTCATCGAGGTGGAACGCGACCTGACGCTCTATGGCGAGGAGGTGAAGTTCGGCGGCGGCAAGGTGATCCGCGACGGCATGGGCCAGTCCCAGCGCAGCCAGGCGGAGGGTGCGGTTGACACCGTCATCACCAACGCGCTCATCCTGGACCATTGGGGCATCGTCAAGGCGGACGTCGCGATCACCAACGGTCGCGTCGCCGCCATCGGCAAGGCCGGCAATCCGGACGTGCAGCCCGGCGTCACCATCATCATCGGCCCGGGCACGGAGGTGATCGCCGGGGAGGGCAAGATCCTCACCGCCGGCGGGGTGGACTCCCACATCCACTTCATCTGCCCGCAGCAGGTGGAAGAGGCGCTGGCCTCCGGCATCACCACGATGTGCGGCGGCGGCACCGGGCCGGCCAGCGGCACCGCCGCAACCACCTGCACGCCGGGCCCGTGGCACCTGGCGCGCATGCTGCAGGCGGCGGAGGGCTTGCCGGTCAACCTGGCCTTCTCCGCCAAGGGCAACGCCTCCCGCCCGGCGGCGCTGGAGGAGATGCTGCGGGCCGGCGCGTCGTCGATGAAGCTGCACGAGGATTGGGGCACCACCCCGGCCGCGATCGATTGCTGCCTGTCCGTCGCGGACCGGTTCGACGTGCCGGTGATGATCCACACGGACACGCTGAACGAGAGCGGCTTCGTCGAAGACACCATCGCCGCGTTCAAGGGCCGGACGATCCACGCCTTCCATACCGAGGGCGCCGGCGGGGGCCATGCGCCGGACATCCTGCGCGTGGCCGGGCTGCCGAACGTGCTGCCATCCTCCACCAACCCGACGCGGCCCTACACGTCCAACACGCTGGACGAGCATTTGGACATGCTGATGGTGTGCCACCATCTGGACCCGAATATCCCGGAGGATGTCGCCTTCGCCGAAAGCCGCATCCGCCGCGAGACGATCGCCGCCGAGGATATCCTGCACGACATCGGCGCGATCAGCATGATCAGCTCCGACAGCCAGGCGATGGGCCGGGTGGGCGAGGTCATCATCCGCACCTGGCAGACCGCGCATAAGATGAAGCTGCAACGCGGCGCGCTACCCGGTGACGGCGCCGCGGACAACGCGCGGGCCAAGCGCTACGTCGCCAAATACACCATCAACCCGGCCATCGCCCAGGGGCTGAGCCACGAGGTCGGCAGCATTGCGCCGGGCAAGCTGGCCGACCTGGTGCTGTGGTCGCCGGCGTTCTTCGGCGTGAAGCCGGATTTGGTGATCAAGGGCGGTATGATCGCCTGCGCCCCGATGGGCGATCCCAACGCCTCCATACCTACGCCGCAGCCGGTGCATTACCGGCCGATGTTCGGCACGTTCGGCGGCGCGCTAGCCGCGACCTGCGTGACCTTCCTGTCCGCCGCCGCCATGGACGCCGACCTCGGACGCACGCTGGGGCTGCGGCGGATGCTGTCGGCCGTGCGCGACACGCGCGGCGGCATCGGCAAGCGCTCCATGGTGCACAACGACGCAACACCGCACATCGAGGTCGATCCCGAGACCTACGAGGTGCGGGCGGACGGCGTCCTGCTGACTTGCGAGCCCGCCACGGTGCTGCCGATGGCGCAGCGCTACTTCCTGTTCTAGGCTGTGGCCATGAGCGTCGTGTTCGACAAATTGTCCTTCGTGAAACGGCTGGAAGATGCTGGCAATTTTTCGCGCCCGCAGGCCGAGGCGCTGAGCGATGCGTTTCATCAGGCAGTGTCTGAAACGGTCGCGACGAAACAGGACGTGGCACTGACCCGTGTCGAACTGCAGCAATCCATTGACGGAGTTCGGTCGGAGGTTAATCTCGTCCGGTCGGAGATTGGGGTCGTCCGGTCGGAGTTGCAGAATGAAATCGCTGTGGTCCGAAGTGAAATCAAGGCTGGGCTAGCGGAGACCAAGGTTTGGACCGTCAGCGTGGGCGCCACGATCATCGCCGTGCTGGCTGCCATGAAATATTTCGGGTGACGCAGCGCGCAACCGCTGTTTTGGCGGCCGGCACATGGGACAACCGCCCCGTGGCCGATCAAGTCCTGATCGATTTTGATCGCCGCCATCGCCGACGGGTCGTGCTCCGCACGGTATCCGGCTCGGAAATCCTGCTCGACTTACCACAAGCCATCCGGCTGCGTGATGGGGATGGCCTGGAACTCACGGATGGGCGCCTGGTCCGCGTCGTGGCGCAGCCCGAGCCACTGCTGGAAATCCACGCCCATGGCCCGGCGGAGCTAGTGCGCATTGCCTGGCATCTCGGCAACCGCCACCTGCCGGTGCAATTGCTCGGCGATCGCATCCGCATCCGGGCGGACCACGTGATCGCCGATATGGTGCACGGGCTGGGTGGCCATGCGCACGCGGTCGAGGCTCCGTTTGACCCAGAAGGCGGCGCCTATGCCGGCGGGCACCATCATCACCACGACGATGATTGACCAACCGGGCCATCGCGCCCTGCTGCACCTGTTGACCTGGTTGTCGCCCGCGTTCCCGACCGGGGCCTACGCCTACAGCCACGGCCTGGAATGGGCGGTGGAGAGCCGCGACGTCCGCGATGAACCAACCACCGCCGCTTGGCTGGCGACGGTGCTGCGTTACGGAGCAGGCCGATCCGATGCGATCCTGCTGCGCCACGCGCATCGTGCGCGGGACGCGGCGGCGCTGTCGGACATCGCCGTCCTCGCCGCAGCGATGCAACCCGGCGCGGAACGCCGGACCGAGACGCTGGCCCAGGGGACGGCGTTCGCCTTGGCGGCGAAGGTCTGGGGCGCCCCGCTCCTGCTCGCATTGCCGGGGCCGGTCGCCTACCCGGTGGCTGTCGGCGCCTTGGCCGCCGCCCATGGCGTGGCGGAGGACGACGCGGCCGCTGGGCTGTTGCATGCGTTCGCCGCCAACCTGGTCTCCGCCGCCGTCCGGCTGGTGCCGCTGGGGCAGACCGCCGGGCTGCGGATCCTGGCCGGGCTTGCGACAACGATCGCCGACCTGGTCTGCGAAACCGCGGCGGCCAGCCTGGACGACATCGGCGGCGCCTGCTTCCGCTCCGATATCGCCGCCATGCGGCACGAGACGCAATATACGAGGCTATTCCGAACATGAGCAGCAAACACGGACCGTTGCGGGTGGGCGTCGGCGGCCCGGTCGGCACCGGCAAAACCGCGCTGATGGACGGGTTGTGCCGTGCCCTGTCGCCGCATTACGACATCGCCGCGATCACCAACGACATCTATACCAAGGAGGACGCCCAGTTCCTCACCCGCGCCGGGTCGCTGCCGGCCGAGCGGATCTTGGGCATCGAGACCGGCGGCTGCCCCCACACCGCCATCCGCGAGGACGCTAGCATCAACCTGGCCGGCGTGGCCGATCTCTGCCATCGCTTCCCCGCGCTGGACCTGATCCTGATCGAAAGTGGCGGCGACAACCTGGCCGCGACCTTCAGCCCGGAATTGGCAGACATCACCATCTACGTCATCGACGTGTCCGCCGGCGACAAAATCCCGCGCAAGGGCGGCCCTGGGATTACCCGCAGCGACTTGTTGGTGATCAACAAGATCGACCTCGCCCCCCATGTCGGCGCCAGCCTGGAGGTGATGGACCGCGACAGCCGCAAGATGCGAGGCGACCGGCCGTTCGTGTTCACCAACATCCGCGCCGGCGAGGGCGTCGCCGAAGTGGCCGCCTTCGTCGAGCGGGCAGGCGGCCTGTCACGCGCGGCTTAGGATGTCCCTCAGGTAGCGGAGATGCCAGCGTGCATAGCCGTCTTGCACCACGCCCAGCCGCTGCCGCACGGCTTGGTGGGCGTCCGGCAGGCGATGGAACGGGATCGAGGGGTAGAGGTGATGCTCCGCATGGTAGCTCATGTTCCACATCAGCAGCTTGACCAGCCGGGTGGTCAGCGTCGTCCGCGTGTTCACCAGCCCGTTGGCAGACTCCTCGCAGCCCGTATGCTCCGTCAGGAGATAGAGCCGTAGGAACACCTGCCCGACCGCCTGCGGGATGATCCAGAACACGAACGGCGTCCACCAGCCGAACATCAGGGCAGAGCCGAGGGCGAGCACCACCACGAAGACGGACATGGCGCGCACGCTGCTGATCACGCGCCGCCGCGACGCCTCGGGGACGTAGGCGTAGGCCGACAGGTCGCCGCGCCAGCAATCGATCACGACCTTCGCCCGCGCCCGCCAGTAATTCACCGCCAGCACGCGCAGCAGGTAGCCATCCAGCGAGGCGGGCGGTCGCGGCGTCAACTCCGGGTCGCGCTCCGGATCCTGGGTGAAGCGATGGTGGGCGAGGTGGAACACGGTATAGAAGTGCCAGTTCAGCAGTGACGGGCAGGCGGCCAGCCAGCCGACCATCGCGTTGGCGCGGCGGCTGCGGAACGCGGTCAAATGCATCGTCTCGTGCACGGGTGCGAACAGCGAAGACTGCGCCAGCCCCAGCAGGATGATCGCCGGCCCGATGGTCCACGGGCCGGATTGCGACACCAGCCAGCCGGCGGCGATGATCAGGCAAAGGTGCAGGCCGATCTGCAGGCTGCCCCAGGCGTCGGATCGGGCGGACAGGGCGCGGACTTCCGTGCCAGACAGCACGCGCGGCGTCGCAGTGTTCATCGCCCGGCCTCCAGCATGTCTCGACGGTGTCTCAACCGAAGTGCCACCCGTATCCTCTATTTTCAAGCCGCCTGCGGCAATCCCGTCTGGATATAATCAGCCTCATAGCAGGCTGCCTCAGGACCGCGGCAGCGCTTCGATCTCCACAAGCAAGGCGCCGCTCGCGACGATCTGCCCCGGGGTGCAATGCACCGCCCGCACCGTGCCGTCGGTGTTGGCAGTGAGCGGCTGCATGAGCTTCATCGCCTCCTGCACGATCACCAGGTCACCACGGCGCACCTCCTGGTCCAGCACCACACAGACCTGCGCGATCAGGCCCGGCATGGCGGCGAACACGTCGGAGCCGCTGCGCGAGGCATGGACCTCCTTGTGCGCCAATGCCTGGACCAGCGGCGTCGCCGCCATTGTCCAGGCGGCGCCGTCGCACGACACGCGCACCGTACCGTCCTCGACCTGCAAGGCTGTAACATGCGCAGGCTCGGCCAGCACTGCGCCATCCAGCACGGCCCGCAGCCCGGTGGGCGTCGCAATCACGTCGATGCTCACTGGACCCGAGGATGGCGCCTGGAGCTGCATGCGGCACCGCGCCGGCAGCCCGGCCCGTGCGCCGGTGCGGAAGCCAAGCAGCGTGCCCCAGGCGCCGGGCGCCGCCTGTTCGATCCGGGCCTGGCAATACTGCGCCATCCCAACCGCGACCACCCCGAGCAAGGCAGGCGGCGGCGCGGGAGCCGCCCAGCCGTCCGGGAAGGTCTCTGGAATGAACCTCGTCGTCAGCACCGCGTGGAACGCCGGGTTGCGGATGACGTCGCGTAGGAATGCCTGGTTGGTGCCGACGCCGAGGACGACCGTCTGGCACAACGCCGCATCCAGGCGCTTGACCGCGGTTGCCCGGTCCGGGCCGTGCGCGATCAGTTTCAGAAGCATCGAGTCGTAGAATGGCGTGACCTCGCTGCCCTCGCAAACGCCGCTGTCTACACGCACGCCGGGTCCGGCGGGCTCGCGATACTGCGTCACGTGGCCAAGCTGCGGCCTGAAGCCGGCGGCCGGATCCTCGGCATTGACACGAAGCTCGATCGCGGCGCCGTGCTCGGTGATATCGGCCTGGCGCATGGGCAACGGCTCACCGGCCGCAATGCGCAGTTGCAACTCCACCAAGTCCAGCCCGGTGATCAGCTCCGTCACCGGGTGCTCGACCTGGAGGCGGGTGTTCATCTCGAGGAAATAGGGCTGTGAGTCGCCGGCCTCGAGGATGAATTCCACCGTGCCAAGCGAGTCGTAGCCGATCGCGCGTCCCAGCCGGACCGCGGCCTCCAGCAAGCGCGCCCGGGTCTCTGCCGGCAGGCGCGGGGCAGGGGCTTCCTCGACCAGCTTCTGATAGTTGCGCTGGATCGAGCATTCGCGCTCGAAGACGTGGACCAAACCACCGTGTTTGTCCCCGGCAAGCTGCACCTCGAGATGGCGCGGACGGGCGATGAAACGCTCCAGCAGCACGCGGTCGTCCTCGAATGCCGCCATCGCCTCTGCCTTGGCTGTGGCGAGCTCTTCGAGGAAACGCGCGCCATCCTCCACCCGGCGCATCCCGCGGCCGCCGCCGCCGGCGCTTGCCTTGATCAGAACGGGAAACCCGATCGCGACGGCCTCGCGCAGCAGCCGCTCGGGCGACTGATCGTCGCCGTGATAGCCGGGGACACTTGGCACGCCGTGTTCCGCCGCCAGCCGTTTGGACTCGATCTTCAATCCCATGGATGCGATGCAGCGCGGAGAGGGACCGACCCAGGCGATGCCGTTCGCCGCGCACAGCTCCGCCAACTCCACGCGCTCGGACAGGAAGCCGTAGCCCGGGTGGATCGCGCTTGCGCCATGGGCCAGTGCGGCCTCGATGATGGCGGCTGGCCGCAGATAGCTCCGTGCCGCCTCCGCGGGTCCGATCGGGTGGCTCTCATCGGCCATCGTCACGTGCAGGGCATCTGCGTCGGCCGCGGAATATACCGCGATCGTCCGAATGCCGAGCCGGCGGCAGGTGCGGATGATGCGGCAGGCGATCTCGCCGCGATTGGCGATCAGGACGGATTCGAACATCGCAGCTACATCCTGAACACAGGGCTGAAGCCGGTTTCCCGCGGTGTGGATGCGGCCAGCGCCAGGCAAAGGCCGATGACGTCGCGCGTGTCCTGCGGCTCGATGATGCCGTCATCCCATAGCCGGGCGGTGGCGTAATATGGGTCACTCTGCTCGGTGAATTGGCGCGTGGTGCGCGCGGCCAGGTCGTCCATCTCCGCTGCCGACGCGGATCCGCGCTTGAGGCTGCGGCCGCGCAGCTCCGTCAGGACCGTGGTGGCGACGTCCGGGCTCATGGTCGCGATGCGTGCATTGGGCCAGGCGAACAGGAACCGGGGTGCGAAGCCACGGCCGCACATGCCGTAATTTCCCGCCCCGTAGGAGCCTCCTATGATCACGGTGAACCGCGGCACCCGTGCGGTCGAAACGGCGTAGACCAGCTTGGCGCTGTGCTTCGCGATGCCGCCCCGCTCGGCCTCCGTCCCGACCATGAAGCCGGTGATGTTCTGCAGGAACAACAGCGGGATGTTGCGCTGATTGCACAACTCGATGAAATGCGCGCCCTTCACTGCCGATTCGGCGAACAGCACGCCGTTATTGGCCAAGATCCCGACCGGGTATCCGTGCATATGGGCGAAGCCGCACACCAGCGTGGCGCCCCAGGCCGGCTTGAATTCCTGGAAATCGCTACCGTCCGTCAGCCGTGCGATCACGTTGCGCACGTCGTACGGCGTCTTCGGGTCGGCCGGGATGATGCCGCCGATCTCCGCCGCGTCGAACCGAGGTGGTTGGGGAGGGCGCAGCGCCATGGTCTGTGAGATCGGGCGGTTCAACTTCGCCACGATGTCGCGCAGGGTGAGCAGCGCCTCGGCCTCGGTGTCCGCCAGGTAGTCGTTCACACCGGACACCAGCGTGTGCATCTCGGCGCCACCCAGGGTTTCGCCGTCGACCACCTCCTTGATCGCGGCCTTGACGATGTCCGGGCCGCCGAGATGGATGCGGGCGTTGCCGCGCACCATGACGACCTCGTCCGCCAACGCGGGGATATACGCGCCCCCGGCCGTGCACCCGCCGAACACCGCGGCGATCTGCGGCACGCCGGCTGCCGACATGCGGCACTGGTTGAGGAAGGTGGTGCCGAAATGGTCCTTGCCCGGAAAGACGCGATCCTGCTCCGGCAGGTAGGCGCCGCCACAATCCACCAGGTACAGGCACGGCAGGTGATTTTCCGCGGCGATCTCCTGGGCGCGGATGTGCTTGGCCACGGTTTCGGGGAAGAAGCTGCCGCCTTTCACCGTGGCGTCGTTGGCGATGATCATGCACGGCGTGCCGTGCACCACGCCGACCCCGGTGACCAGCCCGGCGGACGGCACCTCGTTGCCGTACAAGCCCCAGGCGGCCAGCGGACAAAGCTCTAGGAATGGGCTGAGTGGATCGACAAGCATGTCGATGCGGTCGCGTACCACGATCTTGTTGCGGGCATGATGGCGCTCCACCATGGCCGCCCCACCGCCCGCCGCCACGGTGCGAAGCCGCTCGCGCAACACATCCAGCAATGCGTCATAAGCGCGGGCATTGCCTGCGAAGCCGGCCGTAGCCGTGTCGGTCGGGGAGGAGAGGACGGGCATGCTTCAAGCCTTCCGGGCAGCGGCAGGCGGCCGCGCAGCGATGGCCCCATTCAGGACGATCGTCGACAAATCGCTGGCGAGCCGCGCCACGGCACCCCGGCGCGGTTCGAGCCATTCCAGGGACGTGTTCATCGCGCCGAGCAGGAAGGCGCGCAGGTTGGCGATGTTGATGTCGCTGCGCAGCTCGCCCGAGTCCACGCCGCGGCGAAGCAACTCGGCCCATAGTGCCTCGTACGAGCGTCGTGTGGCGGTATGCGCCTTGCGGATGGAGGTTGGCACTTGGCCGAAGATACGGATGTTGGCGGAGGTGTAGTCGCCTGATTCGTGCAGCGCCCGAAGATGCGTCTCGATCGCGGTGATGATGGCCTGTGTCGCCGGCCCGCCTGGCGGAAGGGCTGCGACGGCCTGCTCCACTGCCTCGTGCACGCGCTTGACGCCCGTGTTCAGGATCTCGATGACGATGACCTCTTTGGAGTCGAAATGATAGTACAGGCTGCCCGCCTTCATGCCACTCTCGGCGGCGATGGCCCGTAGGCTGACGGCGGCATAGCCCTCACGGCTGAACAACCTGGCCGCGCAATCCAGCACGTGACGCCGCGAGGCGCCTTCCTCCGCTACACCTGCCACCGTCGGTCTTCCCACAACCTTACAAGTGTTAGGCAGGTCGGCCGGTGCGCGTCAAGCACGGGACGCGTTCCGGCAGCGAGCGGCTATGCGACCGCCTCGAGTAGCGCCGTAACGGAGGCCAGATCCTCCAACCCGCTGGTGTCGCCGCGGATGCTTCCCGTCTCCGCCGCTTCCCGCAGCAGGCGGCGCATGATCTTGCCGGCGCGCGTCTTCGGCATCGATGTCAGGACGTAGACCCGATCCAGCCTCGCGATACCGCCGATCGCCTTCTCCACCGAGGCCATCAGCGCGCCTTTCACGGCGTTCGCTTCGGCATCCGCGCGCAGCGTGATGAAGGCGACGGGCACCGTGCCCTTGATGGCGTGGCGGATGCCGACCACCGCCGCCTCCGCCACGCCGGGCTCGGCGCTTGCGGCCGATTCGATCTCCATCGTGCTGATCCGGTGCGCCGCCACGTTGATGACATCGTCGGCGCGGCCCAGGACCCAAATGTGGCCATCCCGATCCACCACCGCTTCGTCGGACGTGCGGTAGAACGTTCCCTCGCGGTCGAAATAGGTGGAGAGGTAACGAGGATGGTCGTCCCAGATGGTGCGGGCCAGCGTGGGAAAAGGATGGGTCAGCACGAGGTTGCCGCGCACACCCGGGGCCACTGGCTGGCCGTCATCATCCACCACCTGCCCGCGGTGCCCCGGCACCGGGCGGCCCGTCGACCCGGCCTTCAGGTCGTCCACGCCATACACCGGGTAGGTCCACGTAGAGCCGGTTTCGGTCTGGCCATAGGCATTGACCACCGGAACGCCGTCCGTGCCGAGATGGGTGCTGACCCAGTGGAACGTCTCGCTGTCCAGCGGCTCGCCCTGGACGGTGACGAGCTTCAGATCCGGCAATGGATTGTCCGCCGCGACGTCGTCGCCCAGGGCCCGCAACATGCGCAGTGCGGTCGGAGCGATCAGGATCTTGGTCACTTTGTGCCGGGCCGCGATCTGGTAGAACCGGAGTGGCGACGGGGTATCCAGCGCGCCCTCGTAGCACAGGATCGTGCCGCCATGCGCCAGGCCGCCGATCACCGCCTGGATCGGGAAGGTGAGCCAACCGACATCGGCGGCGCACCAATACACGTCGTCCGCTTCCAACCCCGCTTGCCACTGCACGTTGGCCCAGGTGCCGATCAGGAATCCGGCGGCGCTGTGCACCACGCCCTTGGGCCGCGACTCCGTGCCGCTGGTGAAGATCAGGAACGCCGGGTCGTTGGCGCCGACCGGCACGCAGGGGCAGTCGGCCACTTGCCGCTCCATCAGCGCCGCCCACCCGGTCTCTCCTGGTTGCAGAGGGGCATTGCTGCCCGAGCGGTCGACGACGACGACGTGGCGAAGTGCCGTGGCGCTGCTGCGGGCGGCACGTACATTGTCCAGCAGCGGCACGTTGCGGCCGCGGCGGTAGCTGACATCGGCGGTGATGATGCAGGTGGCGCGCGATGTGGCCAACCGCAATCCGACCGCTTCCGCCGAAAAGCCAGAAAACAGCACGGTGTAGATGGCGCCGATCCGGTTGCAGGCATGGATGGCGATGAACGCCTCCGGCAGGTTGGGCAGGTAGATCGCCACCACGTCGCCGCGGCCGACCCCCAGCTCCTTCAGCGCGTTGGCGCAGCGGGCCACTTGGTCGCGCAACATGCGGTAACTGAGCGTGCGGACGGCGCCGTCCTCGCCTTCCCAGATGACGGCCGGCTTGTCGGCGCGCGCCGGTGTCTCGGCATGGCGGTCGACGCAGTTGTCGGCAACGTTGAGCGTGCCACCCTCGAAATAGCGGACATCGGTCAGGCCGCCGGTGCGCAGCGTGTCCCACGGCCTGGACCAGCGGAAATGGCGGGCGGCCCACGCCCAGTACTCGTCGATGCCCGACGCCTCGGCCGTGCGTGCCTCCGCCAGCAAGGCTTGCTGCCGGGCCGATTGCCACTGTTGCGGCAGCGCTTGCAGGGGTTGGTTGATCAGGTCGGCCAGGGCATCGTCGCTGTTGGTCATGGGGGCGGGAGCTTTCCTCTAGGACTTGTTCTCAGAGCACCTTTGCGATGCCTTGTTGCGCTAACGATAGCACGTCCGCGGCGCTGTAGCCGAGTTCGCGAAGCAGGTCCGCAGTATCTTGGCCGGGTTGCGGGGCCGGACCGGCGATCCGGCTGGGTGTGCGGGACAGCACCGGTTGCGGCGACGGATGCCATTGGCCGGCAACCGCTGTGAAGTGGCCGTTCGCGACATGCTGGGGATATCGGGGCGCTTCGTCCAAGCTCAGCACGGGGGTGACGCAGGCATCCGTGCCGGCAAACACTTCGCACCATTGCGCCTGGGTTCCCGTGGCGAACCTCGCCGCCAGGATGTCCGCGGTGGCAGGCCAGCGGGTCCGGTCCATCTGGTCGTCCGCCGACACCTGGCCCAGCAAGCCGAGCCGCTCCAGCAGCGCCTGGTAGAACTTCGCCTCGATGGCGCCGACCGAGACGTGGCGGCCGTCGCTGGTGGCGTAGCAGCGATAGAACGGGGCGCCGCCATCTAGGACATTGTCGGCGCGGTCCGCTGACCACAGGCCGGCCTGCCGCATGCCTTGCAGCATCGGTGTCAGCGCGACCGACCCGGCGGCGATGCTGGTTTGCACCACCTGGCCTGTTCCATCCCGGGATGACGCGAGCAATCCTGCGAGCACACCGCACGCCAGATGCATCGCCGCGCCGCCGAAATCGCCGATCAGGTTGAGCGGCACGGGCGGTGGCTCTCCCGGCCGGCCCATCGCAGCGAGGGCGCCGGATGCCGCGATGAAGTTGAGGTCGTGCCCGGCCGCCGGCGCGAGCGGCCCGGCCCCGCCCCAACCGTTGATCCGGCCGTAGACCAAGGCAGGACAGGCCGCGAGAACCACGTCCGGACCGAAGCCGAGGCGTTCCATCGTGCCCGGGCGGAAACCCTCCAGCAGCACGTGCGACCCGGCCAGCAGGCGTTGCACCGCCAGGCGTCCATCCGGGTGCTTGATGTCCAATGCGAGGGAGCGCTTGCCACGGTTCAGATGATCGAAGCGGGCGTCCATCGGAATGCCGAGATCGGACGGGACCGGCCGCTCGACCCGGACGATTTCGGCGCCCATGTCCGCCAGCACCATGCCGCAGAACGGAATCGGGCCGATGGCGGCGAACTCCACCACCCGGATTCCCGCCAGCACGCCGGCCGGCTCGCTCATTGACATTTCGCCCCTCGACAGTCTAACGTTCGTTAGGTTGGATGTGAGTTGACCATGACTCATGCCGACGCGCCACATTTTTTCGGGGTTCGTCATGTCCGCAGTTCTGGCGCCGCTTCCCTCAGACGATACGCAGGCCGAAAGCCCGTTCCTGCGGGAAGAACATATCGCGCTGCGCGACCAACTTCGGCGCTTTATCCGTACCGAGGTTGCGCCGCATGGGGCGCAGTGGGAGGTCGATGGCATGGTGCCGCGCAGCGTGTTGCGGCGCATGGGCGAACTTGGCTTCCTCGGTGTGCGCTACCCGCAAACCTATGGCGGCAGCGAAATGGATACGGTCGCCACCGCAGTGCTGGCGGAGGAGCTTGGCCGGTCGACCTTCGGCGGTTTCGCAATCACCGTGCTGGTGCACACCGACATGGCGTCGCCGCATCTCGCCAATGCAGGCAATGCGGTGCAACTCGCGCGCTACATGCCGGACATCATCGCCGGCCGTAAGATCGCGGCCGTGGCGGTGACGGAGCCCGATGCCGGGTCCGACGTCGCCGCCATCCGCACCACGGCGCGGCGCGAAGGCGAAAGTTGGGTGCTGAACGGCACCAAGATGTACATCACGAACGGCGTGCACGGGGATGTCGCCTTCGTGGCGGCGAAGACCGACCTCGCGGCGAAGGGATCCCGTGGCGTCTCGATCTTCATCGTGGACGCCGGAACCCCGGGCTTCACCGTCGGGCGCGCGCTGGACAAGCAGGGCTGGCGCTCCTCCGACACTGCCGAATTGGTGTTCGACGAGTGCCGCGTGCCGGCAGCCAACCTGCTCGGGGAGGAGGACCGCGGCTTCTACGCCATCATGCGCAATTTCCAGAACGAGCGCATCGTGCTTGGCGCGCAGGCGATGGGGGAGGCGCAGGCGGCCCTCGCGCTGACGCTGGATTGGGTGCGACAGCGCAAGGCGTTCGGCGCCACGCTGTGGGACAAGCAGGTCATCCGCCAGCGTCTGTCGATGCTGGCATCCCGGGTGGAGGCCGCGCGTTGCCTGGTGTACCAGGCCGCTTGGCTCGACTCGCAAGGCCGCGACTGCATCCGCGACGTGTCCATGGTCAAGGCGCTGTGCGGTGAGTTGGTGAATGACGTGATGTACGACTGCCAGCAATTCCACGGCGGCATGGGCTACATGCGGGAAAGCGCCATCGAGCGCATGGTGCGCGATGCCCGGATCCAATCCATCGGCGGCGGCGCCACCGAGGTCATGCTCGAAGAGGTCGCCAAGCGCCTTTGATGCCTGCGGATGATGCGGCTCTGGACGCGCGACGACCGAGCGGCTGCTGGTGCGCGGCAGTGAGTTCCGGCCGGACGAGTTGCTTTAATTGCCGGCCGCGATGAAGGAACCCGCATACGACACCAGAGAACAAGGCATTGGTCGCGGCCTTCAATCCCTGTGCAATGGTGCCAACCGCTCTGGCGCCGTCTAGGATGGGCAATGAGCCACGATCATCAGGTTGAGACCGGCCGCGCCTCCCTCGCCACCTACGTTGTCGGCAGCGGCGATCCGGTCGTCTTCCTACACGCGAACGTTTGCGATAGCCGCATGTGGAGCGCGCAACTCAACGCCATCGGATCGAGACAGAAGGCCCTTGCCTACGACCGGCGCGGTTTCGGCCGGACAACCGCTGAGCAAGAGGAGTTTTCCGCCCTTGCGGACCTGATGGCGGTTCTGGACGCCAATGCGAATGGTGAGCCGGCGATCCTCGTCGGTTGCTCGCTGGGTGGACGCATCGCGCTTGATGCCGCGCTTCGCCATCCGTCGCGCGTCCGCGCCCTGTTCCTGATTGCTCCCAACGTCACCGGTGCGCCCGACCCGGTCTACTCCCCCGAGATCAAGAGGCTGATGGCGCAATTGAAGGAGGCAGAAGAGGCCCGCGAACTCGATCGGGTTAACGCGATGAAGGCCCGCCTCTTGCTTGATGGTCCGCTGGCTCCCGAGGGCCGCGTCACCGGTCCCGCGCGCGACCTGTTCCTCGACATGAACGGCATTGCGCTCCGCTCCCCGCCGGTCGGGTCGGACTTCGACGTGCCGTCCATCTACCATCGCCTTCCCGAAGTTGCGGTGCCGTGTTTCGTGGTCTGGGGAGACCTTGATTTCCCCCATGTCCAGGAGCGGGCCTGCCACGTCGTCGCGACGGTGCCGAACGGGTCGGGCCGCGGGATGACGGGTGCTGCCCACCTGCCGAGCCTGGAGCAACCGGAGGAGGTTAAGGCCTTGCTCGCGTCGTTCATCGGACAGGTCCGGGAAGGTCGCCGGTGCTGACCGTCTGGGGACGCAAGACGTCGTCGAATGTCCAGGCTTTGATGTGGTGTATTGGCGAGCTGGGGCTGCCGTACCGGCGTCACGACGTCGGACATCGCTACGGGGGCAACGACACGCCCGAGTTCCTCACGATGAACCCGAATGGCACCGTGCCGGTGCTGCGGGACGGAGACGGCGAGCCGCTTTGGGAAACGGGCGCGATCCTGCGCTACCTCGCGGCGCAGTATGGTGGCACGCCGTTCTGGCCGCCTGACGGGCCTGCGCGTGCCCACGTGGACCGGTGGGCCGAGTGGGCGAAGATCAACGTCGCCCTCGGCTTCACCGCACCGATCTTCTGGCGCGTGGTGCGGACCGCCCCGAAAGACCAAGACCAGATGGCGATCCGCCAAGCCGTGGAGACCTTTGACAAGGTCCTTGACATCGCGGAGGCGCAGCTCGCGCGCGGCGCCTTCCTCGCCGGGGACGACTTCACGCTCGCCGATGTGCAGCTCGGGCACGTGCTGTTCCGCTACTTCGCGATCCCGATCCCCCGGCCGGAGCGCCCGGCGCTGCAGCGCTACTACGACGCACTGACCAAGCGGCCCGCCTACCGAGAGCACGTCATGCTGTCCTACGAGGAACTGCGTGTGACCGGGTGACCGCGAAGCTGTGCAAAATGGCCGTCTGATGCCGCAGCGGGTCGATCACCCAGCCTTGCTCACCGGCGCCGTTCGGGACTTCAACGCGTTGACCACCGCGTGGGAGCGCCTTGGCCCAGCCGGTCGCATGTGTTGAATTGTATTGACGTCTCCGCTGACACAATCTTGGCAGACACTCAACGAGCCATCCACCCGACGCGGCAACGCCGGGCAGTCGGGTCCATGGAGGGCCGCGCCATGCAAACTCCGTCTCGGATCATCAGCGGCATCTTCGGCCAGCGATGCATCGTCGACCTCCGCGCCGCCGTCGGCGCCGACCTTGCCCGAATGCCGTGGTGTCACCGCGTGCTGCTGGAGAACGTGCTGCGCCAGCCGGAGCCGCAGGTCCGGCAGGCCGGCCGCGACGCCCTGCTGGGCTGGCTGGCAGCCGGCCGCAGCGAGGCGGAAATCCCCTTCGCCCCCACCCGCATCCTGATGCACGACACCACCTGCGGCCCGGCGCTGGTGGACATTGCCGCCATGCGGGACGCCCTGGCGGAGGCGGGGAGCAATCCGGAACAGCTCAACCCGGCCGTGCCCGTCGCCACCTCCACCGACCACTCGCTCGCGGTGGACGTGTCCGGCACGCCCGACGCCCTCGACCGCAACATGGCGCGGGAGATGGAGCGCAACGCCGAGCGCTACCGCTTCACCAAATGGGCGGCCGGTGCGGTGCGCGGCTTCAAGGTGTATCCGCCGGGCACGGGCATCATGCACACCATCAACATGGAGCGGATCGCCACCGTGGTCGCAACGCAGCAGCGGGACGGCGTCGACTGGGCGGTGCCGGACACGCTGGTCGGCACGGATAGCCACACCCCCATGGTCAACGCGCTGGGTGTGCTCGGCTGGGGCGTCGGCGGGATCGAGGCCGAGGGCGTGATGTTCGGCGTGCCGGTGTCCCTGCGCGTGCCGGAGGTGGTCGGCGTGCGCCTGTCCGGGGCGCTTTGCCACGGCACGCTGGCGACCGACCTGGCGCTGACGGTGACCCACCTTCTGCGCAAGCTGGGCGTGTCCGGCGAGTTCGTGGAGTTCTTCGGCCCTGGCCTCGCCAGCCTGACGGTCGGGCAGCGGGCGGTGGTGGCCAACATGGCGCCGGAATACGGCGCCTCCACCGGCTGTTTTCCAATCGATGCCCAAACCCTGGCCTTCCTGCGCGAGACCGGTCGCACGGACCAGCAGGTGGCGCTCGTGGAGGCCTACGCCCGCGCCAACGCGCTGTGGTTCGACCCGCAGGCCGAGCCGCGCTACACGGCCGTGCTGGACGTGGATCTGTCCGCGCTCGGCCCCACCCTGGCCGGGCCGCGCCGCCCGCAGGACCGGCTGGCCGCGGCGGACGTTCCTGCCGCGCTGACGATGTCGGCCGACCCGGCCGATCTCCCGCCCGCGCCGGTGGCGATTGCCGCGCTGACCTCGTGCACGAACACGACGGATTTTGGCCTGCTGGTGACGGCCGGCCTGCTGGCCCGTCGCGCCCGGCATCTGGGCCTGCGCCCGCCCGCCTGGGTCAAGACCTCGCTCACGCCCGGCTCGCCTTCGGCCCGGCGGCGGCTGCAGCGCGCCGGTTTGATGGAGGATTTGGAGGCGGTGGGCTTCGCCATCGCCGGCTATGGCTGCGCCACCTGTATCGGCAACTCCGGCCCGCTGCTCCCGGTCATGGAGGCGGCGGTGGCGCGTGGCGCCGTCCCCATTGCCGTGCTGTCCGGCAACCGCAACTTCCCCGGCCGGGTGCACGCCGCGATCGAGCAGGCGCTGTTGGCCTCGCCTCCCCTGGTCGTGGCCTACGCGCTGGCTGGCCACGCACGGCTGGACGTGACCCGGGACGTGCTCGCCACCACGCCGGACGGCCGTCCCGTGCACCTTGCCGAACTGTGGCCGAGCCCGGCCGAGATCGCCGCTGCCGTGGCCGCCGGGACCGTGCCGTCCGACATCCCCGAAGCGTTCGATGCCGCGGAAGCGTCCGGGCCGTGGGCGGCCCTGGATGCGCCGGGCGGCGCACGCTTCCCATGGGATCCAGCCAGCACCTACCTGCGCCGGCCCCCGTTTGTCGGCTTCGGCAAAGGCGGGCAAGACATGGCGGAGCTGCTGGCCCACCCGCTGCTGGTGCTGGGCGACGACATCACCACCGACCACATCTCCCCCGCCGGCGCCATCCCCGCCCGCAGCGATGCGGGCGCGTGGCTGGTGGCGCGGGGCGAGACCCCGGGCGACCTGAACGTCTACGCCTCCCGCCGCGGCAATTGGGAGGTGATGCTGCGCGGGCTGTTCACCAACCGGACGGTCGTCAACCATCTCGGCCCCGGCCTGACGGCGGGCCTGACCGTGTTCGCGCCGACGGGGGAGGTGCTGCCGGTTTGGCGCGCCGCCGCAGCCTATGCCGAGGCCGGGCTGCCGGTCGTGCTGGTGGCGGGCGAGCGGTACGGGACCGGGTCGTCCCGCGACTGGGCCGCGAAGGGTGCGCAGTTGTTGGGCGCGCGCGCGGTGCTCGCCAATTCGTTCGAGCGGATCCACCGTGCCAATTTGGTCTGCATGGGCGTGCTGCCACTGCAACTGCCCGAGGGCTGGCGACCGGGCGCCATCGGCCTGCTGCCCGGTGACACGCTCTCGCTCGGTTGGTCGCTGGCCACGCTGTCGCCGCGCTGCGCGGTTCCGGTGACGCTGCGCCGGGCGGCGGGCGGCGAGGCCATCCATGGCACGGCCACCGCCTTGCTCGACACCGCGCGAGAGGTGGCGCTCATCCAGGCCGGCGGCATCATCCCGATGATCCTCGCGCGGGCGCTCGAGAGGCCCGCATCCGTAGCCTCCGCAGACCCTACCGCGACTTGGCTGGTTCGGCCTCCGGCTGCACCTCTGCGCCCGGACCCCGCTTCTGCAACTGCCCGGTGATGACGCGCTCTCCGGGCTCACGTCGGCCAGCCACGCCTGGTCGCATGCGACTTCCCGGGGCCTGGCTTCGGCCGTTCACGCCCTGGACGTCGTCGCTGGCGAGCGTCACGGCAGGATGGGAGTCCGGCGCCACGCTGCCTGCATCCCTCAAACCAGGTATCCCGACAACTCCGCCGCTTCCGCCCGCAGCATGTCCAAGTGCCGCCCCAGCATCGCCGCCCGGTCCGCCTGCTCCACCCGTGCGCCGATGTTCAGCGCCGCGACTACCGTGCCGTCGAACCGGCGCAAGGGGACGGCGACGGACCGGAAACCGTGTTCGGCCTCCTGGTCGACATAGGCGAAACCTGCCTCGCGAACCAGGGAGATGGCCGCTGCCACGGCGTCGCGGCCGGTCAGCGTGCGCGGGGTGAGCGGGGCTAGCGTCGTCGCATCCAAGTATGCGGCCAACCCGTCCGCCGGCAGCGCGGCCAGCAGGACGCGGCCCAGCGCACTGCAATAGGCGGGAAGGCGGTAGCCGATGCCAGCGCCGGCCGGCACCAACTGCGCCGGCAGCGCCCGGGCGACCATCACCGCCTCGCCCCCCTCCAGCACTGCCGCCGTGCAGGACTCCCCGGCGGCGCGGGTGATGCGGTCGCAGGCCGGTTGCAGCAGCGTGGACACGCGGTTGGACGTCAGATAGGCGCTGGCCAGGCGCAGCACGCGCGGGGTCAGGCGGAACTGGCGTCCCTCTGCCTCCACGTAGCCCAGCGCCACCAGGGTCAGCAGCGCACGCCGGGCGGTCGCACGGGGTAGGTCCACCGCCTGCGCCACCTCGCTCAGCGTCAGCGATCGATGCACCGCGTCGAACACCGCCATGATCCGGAGGCCCCGCGCCAAGGCCTCCGACTGGTCAGGGCTGACGCCGGCGGCCTGCCGCTGTGCTGCATCCTGCAGTCGGAGCTTTGACATATCCCCCTTGCAAGCCCGGTGCTGACCCGACACAATCGTCAAAGCCGCACGGATGTTCGTTAGTCGAACGGAGGACATGCCACATGCTCACCGCAGAACGCAACGCCCTGATCACGCAGGCCGGCCCGGCCACCCCGCTCGGCGCCCTGATGCGGCAGTATTGGCAACCCGCCGCCCTGGTGGATGAGTTCGAGGGGCCGCGACCGGTGCGCCGCGTCCGCCTCCTGGGGGAGGATCTGGTGCTGTTCCGCGACCCGGCGGGGCAGTATGGCCTGCTGGACCGGCATTGCGCCCATCGCGGCGCCGACCTGACCTACGGCCGGGCTGAGGATGGCGGGCTGCGCTGCCCGTTCCATGGCTGGCTGTTTGATGCCGCCGGCGCCTGCCTGGAGCAGCCGGCGGAGCCCGAGGGCAGCAGCTTCTGCCGGTCCATCCGCCAACCCGCCTATCCGTGCCGGGTCGCCAGCGGAATCGTGTGGGCCTTCATGGGCACCGGCGAGCCGCCGGCCCTGCCCGGCTTCGACTGCTTCGCCGCCCCGGACACGCACGTGTTCGCCTTCAAGGGCCTGATCGAATGCAACTGGCTGCAGGCGCTCGAAGTAGGGATCGACCCTGCCCACGCCTCCTACCTGCACCGCTTCTTCGAGGACGAGGACCCAGGCGCCGCCTACGGCAAGCAGTTCCGCGGTGCGACCATGGGGGCCGACATCCCGATGACCAAGCTGCTGCGCGATTTCGGCCGCCCCCGGATCGAGGTGGAGACGACCGAGTACGGCCTGCGCATCGCGGCGTTGCGGCAGTTGAACGAGCAGGAGATGCATATCCGCGTCACCAACATGGCGTTCCCGCATGCCTTCGTGATCCCGATGAGCCGGGAGATGACGATCACCCAGTGGCATGTGCCGGTGGATGACACCCATTGCTACTGGTACGCGATCTTCACCAGCTTCACCAAGGCGGTGGACAAGGGGCAGATGCGGGCGCAACGGCTGAAATCCTACAGCCTGCCGGACTACCTTCCCCTGGTGAACAAGCTGAACGATTACGGCTTCGACCCGCACGAGCAGGCGCACAGCACCTACACGGGCATGGGGGACGACATCAACGTGCACGACCAGTGGGCGGTGGAGTCCATGGGGGCCATCCAGGACCGCACGAAGGAGCATCTTGGCGCCAGCGACAAGGCGATCGCCGCCTACCGCCGGTTGCTGGTGCGCGCCATCGGCGATGTGGCGGAAGGCCGCCCGCCGTTGCTGACCGCGGGGGCCGCCGCCGTCTGCGGCCCGGCCTCCATCGACGCGATCGGGCCGGTGGACGGGTGGGCGGCGCATTGGCGGGAGCAGGACCGGCAGCGCCGGGCCGGTGCGTCCTGGAGCGCCGTGTTGGCCGAGGCGGCCTGAACATCCCGTTGGACACTTTCGCGGCACGCCACGGCGCCTGGACGCCCGACCAGCACGCCGCCGCGGCTGCCGTGGCGGAGCGGATCGGCAAGGATGGGCTGGGCGTCGTGCGCCTGGCCTTCGCCGACGCGCACGGCGTGCTCCGCGGCAAGACCTTGGTGGCGGAGGAGGCGGTCCGCATCCTCCGCGACGGCGCCAACGCCACGACCACGCTGCTGATGAAGGACCTGTCGGGCAAGACCGCCTTCCCGGTGTTCGGCAGCGACGGCGGCTTCTCCGACCCGGCGTTGCGGGGCGCGGCGGACATGGTGATGCTGCCGGACCCGCTCAGCTTCCGCGTGCTGCCCTGGGCGCCGCATTCCGGCTGGCTGCTGTGCGACCTGTTCCTGCCCGATGGCCGCCCGATGCCGCTGTCCACCCGCCGGCTGCTGGCCCAGCAGGTGGAGGCGCTCGACGCCCGCGGGCTGCGCTTCACCGCCGGGGTGGAGATCGAATGCCACATCCTGGCCCGCGGCGGCGGCCCGGCGGCGGACGGCCAGCCGGCCGCCCCGGCCCTGCTCAACCCCGGATACCAATACCTGACGGAACTGCGCTACGACGCGCTGGACCCGCTGCTGGAGGTCTTGCGGACAAGCCTGCAGGCGCTTGGCCTGCCGCTGCGTACGCTGGAGGTGGAATTCGGCCCCAGCCAGGTGGAGCTGACATTCGGCCCGGCGCAGGGGGTGCTGCCGGCCGACCAGCTCATCCTGGTGCGCTCGGCGGTGAAGCAGGTCTGCGCCCGCAACGGGGCCGTCGCCAGTTTCATGAGCCGCCCACGGCTGCCCAACGTGGTGTCCAGCGGCTGGCACCTGCACCAGTCGGTGACGGCGGCGGACGGACGCAACCTGTTCGCCTCGGACGCACCGGGCCAGGCGCTCAGCACGCTCGGCCTGGGGTGGCTGGGCGGGCTGCTGGACCACGCGCGGGCCTGCTGTGCCTTCACAACGCCGACGCTGAACGGCTACCGGCGCTACCGCCCGTTTACCAACGCCCCCACGCGCGCCTGCTGGGGGATCGACAACCGCGGCGGCATGGTGCGCGTGCTGGGGCGGCCCGGCGATCCCGCCAGCCGGATCGAGAACCGGGCGGGCGAGCCTGGCGCCAATCCCTACCTGGCCATGGCCGCCCAGATCGCCGCCGGGCTGGACGGCGTCGACCGCGCCCTCGATCCGGGGCCGCCGTCCACTGCCCCGTATGAGGGCGGCGCCCCGCTGCTGCCGCGCAGCCTGCCCGAAGCGCTGGCCGCGCTGGAGGCCGATGCCTGCCTACATGCCGCGTTGGGCCCGGCCTTCATCGACTATTTCCTGCGCCTGAAACAGGCGGAGATCGACCGCTTCCAGCTCGAAGTCACCGAGTGGGAGCAGTCGGAATATTTCGAACTTCTATGAACCGGAGACACCGTCCATGAAGCGCCTCGCCGCCCTGTTGCTGTCCGCGACAGTCCTTGCCGCCCCGGCAGCCTGGGCGGAAATCCCGGGCAACAAAGTCAAGATCGGCGTGCTCACGGACATGAGCGGTTCGTTCTCGGACGGGGTGGGCGCAGGCTCCGTCGCCGCGGCAAAGCTGGCCGCGCAGGATTTCGCGCCGGAGAGCGGCGGCTTGCAGGTGGAGATCGTCTTCGCCGACCATCAGAACAAGCCGGATATCGGCTCCGGCATTGCCCGGCGGTGGTTCGACCAGGACGACGTTGCCGCCATCGTCGACCTGCCGAACTCCGGCGTGGCGCTGGCGGTGGCGTCGGTGGCGCACGACCACAACCGGGTCGCCCTCGCATCGAGTTCGATGACGTCGGACCTGACTGGCAAGGCCTGTCAGCCGACCACCGTCCAATGGGTGACGGACACCTGGGTGCAAGGCAAGAGCACCGCGGCCGGGCTGGTCCCGCAGGGCCTGAACAAGTGGTATTTCCTGACCGTCAATTACGCCCTCGGGCTCTCCTTGGAGAGGGACGCGACGGAGGCCCTGGTGGCACTGGGTGGCTCGGTTGCCGGCGCCAGCCGCGATCCGTTCGGCACCACCGATTTCGCGACGCCCCTGCTGCAAGCGCAGAGTTCCGGCGCCAACGTGCTCGCACTGGCCAGCACCGGATCCGACATGGTCAACGCGATCAAGCAGGCGCGTGAGTTCGGTGTCACGCCCACGCTGTCTCCGGCAGGGCTGTTCGTGGAACTGAGCGACGTGCGCGCCATGGGGCTGCCGGTGGCGCAGGGGCTTGAGTTGACGGAGGCGTTCTACTGGGACCTGAACGACGACACCCGTGCCTGGAGCAAGCGGTACGCCGCTGTCATGGGCGGCAATATGCCGACGGAGGACCAGGCCGGCGTGTATTCCGCCACCCTCGCCTATCTGCGGGCCGTCCGGGACGCCGGGACGCTCGACGGCGCGCAAGTGGTGGACGCGATGAAGCGCACCCCGATCCACGACAAGCTATTCGGCGACGTGTCGATCCGCGGCGACGGCCGGGCCATCCACGCGATGTACCGCTTCCGCGTCAAGACACCGGCCGAGAGCCACGCCCGCGACGACATCTACACCCAGTTGGCGACCATCCCGGCGGAGGGGGCGTTCCGGCCGCTGAAGGATGGCGGCTGCCCCTTCATCAAGTGACGCTGCAGAAGCCCTCTCCTTCTGGGAGAGGGTTGGGTGAGGGCCAAATGCAGGGTCTTGCGCGTCGGACCCTCACCCCGGCCCTCTCCCAGAGGGAGAGGGAGAATCATGTCAGGAGCAGCGGCTCCGTTGGTCACGCGTGCAAGGGAACTCGGCGGCGCCCCGGGCCGTGCGGGCCAACTGGTCCCACAGGGCTTCTTCGAAACTCGACTTCACCACCGTGACTGCTTCGTTCACCAATCGCGTATCCGGCGTCGCATCCGGCGCCCCCGCCATCCGGAGCAACGCGTCCAATTCGGGATCGGTGGCGCGTGCGGCGACCTTGATCGTGGTCGCGCTGAGGACGGCTTCGCGTTGGCCGAGCATCGCGGCGCGGGTTGCCACCCGGTTGCGGGCCCTGGCTGCCGGCGTGCTCCCGGCGTAAATCCGCTTGTCCCCGGCCTGCGCCATCACGCGGTCCAATTCGGCGCTGTACAGGCCGATATCGTAGACCATCAGCACGACCTGGCGGGATTTATCGACATCCGCCGCGTGCACCGGCAGCGCCGGCAGAAGCGCCATCAACGCAGCCACCAGCATGCGCCGGCGCGGCATTCGGGTCAGGCCTGAGTCCCGTACAGGAGGGCAGGATCGACCAACGGCGCCGCGATGGTGTCGACCCGGCCGTCATGCACCGCGCGGTGGAAGCAGCTTCGCTGTCCGGTATGGCAGGCGGCGCCGACTTGATCGACCAGCAGCAGCAGCGTGTCGCCGTCGCAGTCGATGCGAAGCTCCACCAGCGTTTGCACCTGGCCAGACGTCTCCCCCTTGCGCCAGAACGCCCCGCGGCTGCGGCTCCAGTAGCAGACATGGCCGGTCGCCAACGTCTCGGCCACCGAGGCCGCGTTCATCCAGGCCATCATCAGCACCTCGCCCGTGTCATGCTGCTGCGCGATGGCGGGGACGAGGCCCGCGGCGTCGTAGCGGATCGGCAGGTCAGGCGGGGGCACCCAGCACCTCCATGCCGCGCTCCAAATCCGCGATCAGGTCCGCCGGCTCCTCCAGCCCGATATGCAACCGCACGACGGGCCCGGCAAACCGGCCGCTGCCGGCGGTGCGGGTGATATGGCCGGTGGTGGGAATGGCCAGGCTTTCATAGCCGCCCCAGGATGCGCCGATGCCGAACAGCGTCAGGCTATCGATCATCGCGTCAACGGCGGCGCTGCTGTAGCCGGGTTGGAACTCAACCCCAAACAGGCTGGCGCCGCCGGTGAAGTCGCGCTGCCACAGCGCGTGGCCGGGGGCGTCGGGTAGGGCAGGGTGCAGCACGCGCGCCACTTCCGGCCGCCGGGCAAACCATCCGGCGACCTGCAGGCCGGATTGGAATTGCCGGTCCAGCCGCACGCCCATCGTGCGGGCGCCGCGTAGCGCCAGCCAGCAATCGTCCGGGCTGGCATATTGGCCAAGCGCCATCGCCGTCGTTCGCACCCGCTCCCAATCCGCATCGCTTGCCACGGTGATGCTGCCCAGCAGCACGTCGGAATGCCCCGCGACGTATTTGGTGAGCGCCTGGATCGACACGTCCACGCCATGGGCGAAGGGCTGGAAGGAGCGGATGCCCCAGGTGTTGTCCATCAGCACCGACAGCCCGTGCTCGTGCGCCACCGCTGCCAGGGCTGGGATGTCCTGCACTTCGAAGCTGTGGCTGCCGGGGCTCTCGGTATACAGCACGCGGGTCTTTGGTTGGATCAGCGCCACCAGCGATCCTGCATCGATCTCCGGATCGTAATAGGTCGTGCTGACGCCCATCCGTGCCAAAAATCCGTCGGCAAAGCTGCGTGCCGGGCCGTAGACGCTGTCGGGTAGCAGGCAGTGCTCACCCGCCGACAGATAGGCCAGCAGCGGCACGGTGACGGCCGCGAGCCCGGTCGAGACGATCTGGCAACGCGTGCCGCCCTCGATCTCGGACACGACGTCCTCCAGCGCATGGTGGGTCGGGTTGCCCGCCGTGCCGTAATGGTAGCCGCGGGCCAGGCGGTGACTGGCGCTGGCCTGCCGTGCCTCGCAGGACGGGTACAGCATCGTCGATCCCCGCAGCACCGGCGGGTTGACGAAGCCATGGATGCGCGTGCCGGCGCGACCGGCATGGGAGAGCCGGGTGGCCGGGCCGTGCGTGCGCGTCGGCGTGTGGTCTGGCATCAGCCTGTCTCCTTCGGGGTGGTTGGGTCGGAGCCCCATTCAGTCCATGACCCGTCATACACCGCACCCTGCGGCAGGCCGGCCCGCTTCAACGCCATGGTGACCATGGTGGCGGACACGCCGCTGCCGCAGGTGGTGATGACGGGCCGGGTGCCGTCAGCGCCGATGGAAGCGAGCTTGGCCCGCAACGCGTCGGGCGGCAGGAAGCGGCCGTCCGACCCGAGCATCCCGGAAGACGGCAGATTCACCGACCCGGGAATATGGCCGGCAACCAGGCCGGGCCGCGGCTCCGGCGCGGCGCCAGCGAAGCGGGACGCGGCGCGGGCGTCCACGACCAGCGCCTCGGTCTGGAGCAGGTCCGACAGGCCGCGCAGCCGCTCCGCCCGCAGGCGGGCCGTGAAGCGGGCGGCTTCCGGCGTCGGCGGCTCGCCGGCTTCGACAGGGTGGCCGGCCTGCTGCCACGCGGCGAGGCCGCCATCCAGGACGGCGACCTGGTCGTGGCCGAACAGCCCCATCATCCACCAGCCGCGCGTCGCCCACATGGCGCCGTTCTGATCGTAGAACACCACGCGCGTCGCATCACCCACGCCCAGCGCGCCGACCAGCCGGGCGAACCGGCCGGCGGCGGGGACCATGTGCGGCAACGCGCTGTCGGTGTCCGCGATCAGGTCCAGGTCGAAATACCGCGCCCCCGGGATATGGGCGCGGAGGAACGCCGCCCGTCCGTCTTTCCCCTCGTTCGGCAGGTATTTGGTCGATTCCAGCACCACCAGGTCCGGCGCGCCGGTCTGCGCCGCCAGCCAATCAACGGAAACCAGGTCCTCCATGCTCAACCCCCGAGCGCCAGAGTGATCCGGCGGTTCTGCTTGCCCTTGTTTTCGATCTTCAGCACCCGGACCGCCCCGATCTCTCCGGTGGCGGCGACATGCGTGCCGCCGCAGGGCTGCAGGTCCACGGGCGTCTCGGCCGGCCCGATCCGCACCAGGCGCAGCCGCCCGGCGCCGCGCGGCGGCTTCACCGAGAGCGTGCGGACAAGGCCGGGATTGGTGTCGAGCACGTCCTCGTCCACCCACGCCGTCGTAACGGGATGGTTGGCGGCGACCAGGCCCGTCAGCCCAGCCTCGATGGCGTCGCGGTCCGGCGCGGCCGGCAGGTCGAAATCCAGCCGGGATTTTTCCGCCCCGATCTGCCCACCGGTGACGGCGGCGCCGGGCAGCAGGCTGCACAGCAGGTGCAGGACCGTGTGCATGCGCATATGCGCGAGCCGCCGCGGCCAGTCGATCGTCGTGGTCACGGCCGTCCCCGGCGGCGGCGGCTCCCCCGCGACTGGCAGCAGCACCGTGTCGTGCTCGCCCTTCACCGCCTCCGCGATGTCGGCGGAACCCTGCGCCCAAACCAGGCGGCCGGTATCGCCGGGCTGGCCGCCGCTGCGGGCATAGAAGGGTGAACGGTCCAGCACGACGCCGCCCGGCAGGACGGCGGTGACGACCCCTGGTGCGGTGAGCAGATAGGCGTCGTCCAGAAACAGCTTGCCGCTCATGCCGCCCATTCCTGCCGCAACCAGTCGCGCTTGGACGCGAACCACAGCAGCGCCATGACGGTGATCGCGTTGGTGTGGCGGCCGGCCAGCGCGTCCTCGATCGCCTGGGCGGCCGGCAGGACGCGGGTGCGGATGTCCTCGTGCTCCGTGGCCAGCCCGGCATAGCCGGCGATCCCGCCGGCATCCGCGGCTGGGGCGGCGACACGCCCGGCATAGATCGCCACCGTCTCGTCCGATCCGCCGGCGCTGAGCACGAAGCGGCCGACGCGATGCAGGCGGTCGACGGTGAGCCCCATCTCCTCCTGCATCTCGCGGATGGCGGTCTGCTCCTCAGTCTCCTCCGGGTCCATGAAACCGCCCGGGATTTCCAGCATGATGGGGTCGACGCCAGCCAGCATCGCCGGATAGCGGAATTGCTCGATCATCACGAGTTGGTCGGTTGCCGGGTCATACGGTAACACGCCCACGGCGCGGCCGCGCAGCCACACCTCCCACACCCGCGGGTCCGACATTACGCCGTCGAACCGCCGCTGGCGGAACGTCACGACGTCCAACTGGGTGCGTCGCTTCCAAACAGTTTCGGTGGACAGGACCGTGACGTCCGGGGAAGAGGTCATCCCCCGTTCTAGACCGGGCGGCGCGGCGCGGCCAGCCTCAGGCGGCGCGTTGCACCTGCATCAGGGCGCGGACTTCCGCCGCTCCGGCCGCGCCCTTCAGCGATTCGCGCCACATCTGTTCGGCGACGCGCTGGTGGGTCGCAACGGCTTCGTCCGCGCCGGTGATCATGGCGACGCCCGTCTGGATGCTGGGCAGCCCGTCCGCGCGGAACGGGTTGATCGCCAGCGTGGCGCGGTCCCGGGCGCGGAGGATTTTAAATGAACTGGTCGGCTCGGCTGAGGGCAGCACGCCGAACTGCAAGCCCATCGGCTCCGTCTCCATCATGGAGGCGATGTGCTCGATCTCGGTCGCGGCCACTTGGCGGCAACGCCGGCGTGTCACGTCGCTGAGCGTCAGGCTGCCGGCGATCCCGGCATCCAGCAGGCGCTGGATTCGCGACAGCGACAGGATTGCGATGATGCCGGGCCGGCGCATGGAGTACATCCGCTTGCGGGCTGCCAGGATACCCTGCACCTGCTCCACGGCCGCCCGCACGGCCGTCTTGTCCGCGCCGGTCTGCCCGATCGACTCCTCATAGGCGTCCGCCAAGGCGGCGTCATAGGCTTCGGAGGTCGTCAGGTAGCAGAGCGGGCCGAACACTTGCAGGATCTGATCGGCCGATTCCTCCGTCTGCCGGATGCGTTCGAAATAACCGACCGGCCGGCTATAATACTCGACGCCGATGCCCAGCAACGAAAGCGGGGATATCTTCAGCAATTCGGCCAAGCGCTTGACCGTATCGAGCTTGATGACCTCACCCTTCTCGTATCGGTAGAGTGCCGCACGCGACACGCCGAGACGGGCTGCTATCTCCTCGGCGCGAAGGCCGGATTCAAGCCGATAAGCGCGAAGCTGCTGGCCGATTTCGGTAAACCGCATGCCTAAAGCCTCCCCACAACGATTGATCCCAGGTATCGAGACCCGTTGCCCCGCCACAACATAACGCCATCGTGATCACGCACGTCAAGCAATTGTTCCAGCGGAACAAACCTCTCTCACGGGATCAGGCATATCACGCCCATTGATCATAGTGTCGGTTCCAGTCATTTGTCCAACCCTAAGTGCGAAATTCCGGCAACCATCCCAATCCTGATACGGTGTCTCCTGCAGGGCGATATTCACATCCGACCCAGCCAGCGTAGCCGACCGCGTCCATCCGGTCGAAGATGAAGCGCCAGTTGAGCTCACCTGTGCCTGGTTCGTTGCGGGCGGGCACATCGGCGATTTGGATGTGCCCGATCAACGGCAGCAGCCTCGCCATGCGGCTGGTCACATCGCCCTCGGTCACCTGGCAGTGGTAGATGTCGAACAGCAGGGCGAGCCGGTCGCGGCCGATCGCCTCCACCACGGCGGCGCCCTGGTCCGTCGTGTTAAGGAAGAAGCCCGGCATGTCGCGATGGTTGATCGGCTCGATCACCACCAGCACGCCGGCCGCCACAGCCTGCTCGCAGGCCCAGGCGAGATTCGCCGCGTAGAGGCTGGCGGCCGTTCCCTGGGCCGTGCCGGCGGGCACCAGGCCGGCCATGCAATGCAGCCGCTTGGTCCCGAACACGGTGGCATAGTCCAGGGCGCGCTTCACGCTGTCGCGGAACTCCGCCACCCGCCCTGGCAGGCTTGCGAGCCCGCGCTCCCCCAGGCTCCAATCGCCGGGCGGCATGTTGAACAGGATCTGCTCCAGCCCATGATCGTCCAGCCGGGCCCGGATCTCAGCGGCCGGATGGTCGTACGGGAACAGGAACTCCACCGCGGTGAAGCCGGCCTTCGACGCTGCGGCGAAACGCTCCAGGAACGGGTGCTCGTTGAACATCATCGTCAGGTTGGCGCAGAAGCGGGGCATCGCCGGGTCCTTATGGGTTGGCAGCATGTGGGGGCTAGGATAACCCATCGGCCATGATCGCAGAACGGCTGCTGATGGGCTTGCTGCTGGCCGGCATCGCCATCGGCTGCGGTTTTGTGCTGCACCCTTTCACCTCCGCGCTGCTGTGGGGCGGCATCCTGGTCTTCACGACGTGGCCGGTGTTCGAATGGGTGCGGGACCGCGCCCATATCGGCCGCACCGGCGCGGCCCTGGTCATGGTGCTGCTGACGTCGTTGATCCTCGTGCTGCCGCTGGCGCTTGCGGCCCCGGCCGGCTCGGACGACGTGGAACGGTTGCGCGAGCAGGTGCAGCGCCTGCTGCAGGGCGGCCTGCCCACCGCGCCGCTCTGGCTGTTCCACGTCCCGATCATCGGGACGACGCTGGCCGATCTCTGGAACAGTTGGGCTGCCGACCTCAGCGTCATGGCCGATTTCTTCCGCCCGTATTTCGGCATGATCGCGGAAAACGGGCTCACTTTGCTGCTCGGCATCGCCTCCGGGGTCGTGCAGTTCCTGTTCGCGCTGTTCATCGCCTTCTTCTTCTGGGTGTATGGCGACCGGCTCGGCCTTCATCTGCACGCCATCATTCGCCGCATCGCCGGCTCCTATGCCGAGCGGCTGATCGTCGTCACGGGCCAGGTGATCCGGGGCACCGTCTACGGGCTGCTGGGGACGGCCGTGGTGCAGGGCATGCTGACGGCGTTCGGGCTGTGGCTGACCGGGGTGCCGCGCCCGGTCCTGCTGGGCGCGGTTGCCGGCTTCGTCTCCGTGTTGCCGATCGGGGCGCCGATGATCTGGATCCCGGCGGCGCTGTGGCTGCTGAGCATCGGGCATACCGGCTGGGCGATCTTCCTCATGATCTACGGCGTGGTCGCGGTGTCTGGCGCCGACAGCGTGATCCGGCCCTATTTCATCGCGCGGGGCGCGCAATTGCCATTCTTGCTGACGGTGCTGGGTGTGCTGGGTGGGGCGCTCGCA
Organism: Acetobacteraceae bacterium; assembly: GCA_965199095.1. Lineage (GTDB taxonomy): Bacteria > Pseudomonadota > Alphaproteobacteria > Acetobacterales > Acetobacteraceae > LMUY01. Next base: position 701,051 of record CBDAQM010000007.1, on the reverse strand, counting down.
TTCGGCCTGCTGGGCATCTTCCTCGGCCCGGTGCTGCTCGGCGTCGGCTTCACCCTCGTGGCGGAGTTCGCCGCCGTGGAAGACCCGCTGGCCTGACACCTATGCAGTTTCGGCAGGTCGGCCTTGCTCCTGCGGGGCGGCCCCGGCATATCCAGTCGTTCAATCCCACCGGAGCGCGTCCGCCATACCCGCATTCATCCTCTCCCGCATCCTGCAAGCCATTCCCGTCCTGCTGGTCGTGGCCTTCATCGCCTTCGCCCTGTTCGCTTTCGTCGGCGATCCTGTCAGCATCATGCTCGGCACCTCCTACACCGAGGCGGACCGGGTGCGCATGACGCATGAACTCGGGCTGGACCAGCCATTCCTGGTGCAATATGCGAAATTCGTCTGGGCCGTGCTGCATGGGCAATTCGGCGTCAGCTACCGGTTGGCCCGCCCGGTCTCCAGCCTGATCGCGGAGCGGCTTCCCGCCACCGCGGAGCTTTCGGCCGCCGCTGCGTTGTTCGCCCTGCTCGTCGGCATTCCGGCGGGGGTCTATACGGGCATCTACCGCACGGCGATCGCGTCGCGCCTGTTCATGCTGGTCAGCCTGTTGGGCGTGTCGCTGCCGACTTTCCTGATCGGCATCCTGCTGATCCTGATCTTCAGCGTCCAACTCGGCTGGCTGCCCTCGTATGGGCGGGGTACGACGGTCGCGCTCGGCGGATACTGGACCACCGGGCTGCTGACCGTGTCCGGGCTGAAGGCGCTCGTGCTGCCGGCGATCACGCTCGGCCTGTTCCAGATGACGCTCATCATGCGACTGGTGCGGGCGGAGATGCTGGAGGTGCTGCGCTCGGACTACATCAAATTCGCCCGGGCGCGCGGCCTGTCGAACCGCGCCATCCATTTCGGCCACGCGCTGAAGAACACGCTGGTGCCGGTGATAACCGTCGCCGGGCTGCAACTGGGCGGCCTCGTCGCCTACTCCATCGTGACGGAGACGGTGTTCCAGTGGCCCGGCATGGGGCTGCTGATCGTGCAATCCATCCAGGTCGGCGACATTCCCGTGATGTCGACCTACCTGCTGCTGGTGGCCGTGCTGTTCGTGGCGATCAACCTCGTGGTCGACCTGCTGTATTTCGCGGTCGATCCACGGCTGCGCGTCGGGCGTGCGCGATGAGCTCCGCCATCGCCCGGGCGCTGGACAGCGACATCGTCTATAACTTCCGGCGCTCGCCGATCGCGATCATCTCCGCGGTCATCGTCGTGTTCTGCCTCGTCGTGGCGCTGCTGGCGCCGGTGGTGGCGCCGTACGATCCGTTCGACCTGGCCAGCCTCAACCTGATGGACAGCATGATCCCGCCGGCCTTCCTGCCGGACGGCAGTGCCGCGCATCTTCTCGGGACCGACGATCAGGGCCGCGACCTGGTATCGGCGATGATCTATGGCGGCCGCATCAGCCTGGTGATCGGCCTGTCGGCGGTGCTGTTCGCCACCGTCGTCGGCGTGGTGATCGGCCTCACCGCAGGGTACCTGGGCGGGGCGGTGGACGCGTTGCTGATGCGGATCGCGGACGTGCAGCTCACCTTCCCCGCCATCCTGATCGCGCTGCTGGTGGACGGGGTCGTGAGTGTCACCCTGCCGGCCGGGCTGCACGAGCAGTTGGAGATGTATGTGCTGATCTTCGCGATCGGCATCAGCCGCTGGCCGCAATTCGCCCGCACCGTGCGCGGCTCGACGCTGGTGGAGCGGGGGCGGGATTACGTGCTGGCCGCCCGGGTGATCGGGCTGTCGGGGCCGCGCATCGTGTTCACCCATATCTTGCCCAATGCCTGGGGTCCGGTGGTGGTGATTGCCACCATCAATATCGGCCTGTCGATCCTGGACGAGGCGACGCTGTCCTTCCTGGGTGTCGGGCTGCCGGCGACGCAGCCCTCGCTCGGCACGCTGATCCGCGTGGGCAACGACTATCTCTACAGCGGCGAGTGGTGGATCACCATCTTCCCCGGCGTCGCGTTGGCGCTGATGGTGCTGGCGATTAACCTGCTGGGCGATTGGCTGCGCGACGCCGTGAACCCGAGGCTGCGGTGACGGCGCTACTGGACGTGCGCGAGCTGTCGGTCGATTTCCCGACCCGCCGCGGCCGGCTGCACGCGCTGGACCGCGTGTCGCTGTCGATCGAGCCCGGCGAAATCCTGGGGGTGGTGGGCGAGAGCGGGGCGGGCAAGTCGCTCACCGGCGCCGCCATCATCGGCTTGCTGGAGCCGCCCGGCGTCATCGTCGGCGGCCAGGTGAGCCTGGAGGGACGTCGCATCGACGCATTGCCGCCGGAGCAGATGCGCCGGGTGCGTGGCCGCCAGATCGGCGCGGTGTTCCAGGACCCGCTGACCACGCTCAACCCGCTCTACACGGTGGGGCGGCAATTGGTGGAGACGATGCAGACCCATCTCGGCCTGTCCGACAGGGCTGCGCGGGCGCGGGCCGTGCAGTGGCTGCTGGATGTCGGCATCCCCGGCGCCGCCGAGCGCATCGACGCCTATCCGCACGAGTTCAGCGGCGGCATGCGCCAGCGCGTGGTGATCGCGCTGGCGCTCTGCGCGGAGCCGAAGCTGGTGATCGCGGATGAGCCCACCACCGCGCTGGACGTGTCGATCCAGGCGCAGGTGATCGCCCTGCTGCGCCGCCTGGCGCGGGAGCACGGCACGGCGGTCCTGCTGGTGACCCACGACATGGGGGTGATCGCGGAGACCTGCGACCGGGTGGCGGTGATGTATGCCGGCCGGGTGATCGAGGTAGGCAGCGTCGCCGCCGTCGTGCACCGGCCGTCCCATCCCTACACCGAGGGGCTGATGGCCTCGATCCCCGCCTTGGGCGCCCGGATGGACCGGTTGGCGCAGATCGACGGCGCCATGCCGCGGCTGAACGCGATCCCACCGGGCTGCCCCTACAATCCCCGCTGCCCGAAGGTGTTCGACCGCTGCCGGCGCGACCGGCCGGAGTTGATGCCGGCGAAGGAGACCCGCGCCGCGTGCTGGTTGTACGCGGACGGGGCCGCGCATGGTTGACGTGCTGGAGGCCGTGAAGGTCAGCCGGTCATTCGACGTGTCGAAGCCATGGCTGCAACGCATGATCTCCCGCAGCGGACGGCGGACGCTGCGCGCGGTGGACGAGGTCAGCTTCAGCATTCCGAAGGGCACCACCCTGTCCCTGGTCGGCGAAAGCGGCTGCGGCAAGAGCACGGTGGCCCGGCTTGCCGTGGGGCTGTATCCGCCCAGCTCCGGCGACATAAGGTTCGAGGGTCAGCCGCTCTCCTCCGCCCGGGCGCAGCCGGCGCTGCGCCGGCGGATGAACATGATCTTCCAGGATCCCTATGCCTCGCTGAACCCGCGCTGGCGGGTGCAGGACATCGTGGCCGAACCATTGCGTGCCTTCGGCATGCTGCGCGGCGCCGCGGTGGGCGAACGGGTCGGCGCGCTGCTGTCCCAGGTGGGGCTGTCGCCGGCGGATGGCGCGAAGTATCCGCATGAGTTCAGCGGCGGCCAGCGGCAGCGGATTTCGATCGCGCGGGCCTTGTCGTCCGAGCCGGATTTCCTGGTGTGCGACGAGCCGACCAGCGCACTCGATGTGTCCGTGCAGGCGCAGATCCTCAACCTGATGCGCGAGCTGCAAGGGCGGCTGGGGCTGACGTACCTGTTCATCAGCCACAATTTGGCGGTGATCCGCCACATGTCGGACCGGCTCGGCGTGATGTATCTGGGCCGCATCGTCGAGCACGGACCGGGCGAAGCGATCTTCACCACGCCGCGCCACCCGTATACGCGCCTATTGCTGGAAGCGATCCCAAACCTGTCCGCGGCGGGCGGACCCGGCCGCGAACGTGCCGGCGTCGGCGGTGAGGTGCCAAGCCCGATCGCGCCGCCGCCGGGCTGCACCTTCCATCCGCGATGCCCGTTGGCCAACGATCGCTGCCGGGTCGAGCGGCCTGGCTACACGATGTCCGGCGCCGTCGAAGTGGCATGCCATGCGGTTGAGGAGGGACGGGGCTAGCCTGAAGGCTGGGCAAGACTTCTACTGCGGCGGTCATCCGACGCGTGTTTTTGTGCTCCGATGCTCACGAGCCCTACGGTCGCTCCGCTTCGGTGCTCAAAAGCTCTCTTCAAGCGAATTGCGTCAGCCGCTGCCGATGATGATGCCAGCTGCAAGCACGAGGGCGCCACCCAGCATGACCTTCGCTGCGGCGGAAACCGGCGGGGTGTCCATATAGCGCCACTGGATCCAGGCGATGATCGCCAACTCCACCACGACGATCGCAAACGACAACCCTGTCGCAGTCCAGAACGCGGGCACCAGATAGGGCAGGGTATGGCCGATGCCGCCGGCCATCGTCATCAGCCCGCAGACCAGGCCCCGTAGGTAGGGGGTCCCGCGGCCCGAGAGCTTCCCATCATCGGCGAGCGCCTCCGCAAACCCCATGGAGATGCCGGCGCCGATGGAGGCCGCCAAGCCCACCAGGAACGTGTTCCACGTGTTATGCGTGGCGAACGCTGCGGCGAAGACCGGCGCCAGGGTGGAGACGGAGCCGTCCATGAGGCCGACCAGGCCGGGCTGGACGATCTGCAACACGAAGCGGCGGCGCGCATCATCGTCCTCGCGGGCGCGGACATCGCCCGTCAGCCGCCGCGCCTCGATCGTGCCGGCGGTGCTTTCATGCTTCGCCTCCGCCGCCGCAAGGTCGCCCAACAGGCGGCGGACCGCCGTGTCCGTGGTACGGCCGGCGGCCTCGCGGTAAAACCGGGCGGCGTCACTCTCCATCTGGCGGGCGTGGCTGCGCACCGCATCCAGGCCGAGCGGGCGGAACTGCCAAATCGCGCGCCGCGGGACGAAGCCGCGCACGTCCTGCCGACGGATCAACGGGATGTGGGTGCCGAAGCGCTCGGTATAGGTGTCGATCAGCAAGCGGCGGTGCTCATCTTCCTCATGCGCCATTTCGGAGAAGACGCCTGCGGTATCGGGGTAATCGTCGCGCAGGCCCTCGGCGAAGTCGGTGTAGATGCGACCGTCCTCCTCCTCATTGCTGATGGCGAGGGCAAGAATTTCGCGTTCCGAAAGGGCCGTGAAAGCACGCATTGAGCAGATATGAGGGTCGGTTGTGTATTGAGCAAGTCCTATTCAGTAGATGCGAATGCCTCTCAGTGTCGAAAGTGTCGGACGCCAGTAAAAACCATAGCAATGCCAGCTTTGTCTGCCGCCGCAACGACTTCGTCGTCGCGGATCGAGCCGCCGGGCTGGATGACGGCGGTGGCGCCCGCCGCGATGATGGTTTCCAACCCGTCGGCAAAGGGGAAAAACGCGTCCGACGCCGCGACGCTGCCCCGCGTCAGGTTCCCGGATTGGCCGGCTGCCTGCGCCGCTGCCTCGCCCTTCCAGGCTGCGATCCGGGCCGAGTCGACCCGGCTCATCTGCCCGGCGCCGACCCCCGTGGTGGCGCCTCCGCGGGCGTAGACGATCGCGTTGGATTTAACATGCTTGCAGACGCGGAAGGCGAACAGGAGATCGGCTGTTTCCGTCTCCGTCGGTGCGCGCTTGCTCACGACGCGCAGGGTGGCCGCCGTGACCTGCGCGGCGTCACGCGTCTGCACCAGAAGGCCGCCGGCGATACTGCGAACCTGCAGGCCGCCAGCCGCCGGGTCCGGCAACCCGCCTGTGAGCAGCAGGCGCAGGTTCTTCTTGCGGGCCAGGATCGCGCATGCCTCGGCGTCGGCGTCGGGCGCCACGATCACCTCGCTGAAGATGGCGGCGATGCCGGTTGCGACCGCTGCATCAAGCGTCCGGTTCGCGGCAACGATCCCGCCGAAGGCGGAGACCGGGTCGCATCGCAGCGCTGCGTCCCAGGCCGCCGCCAATGTCGGGGCGGAGGCGACGCCGCAAGGGTTGGCGTGCTTGACGATCACGATGGTGGGTTCGGTGAACTCCGCCACGCATTCAAGGGCAGCGTCAGTGTCGTTGAAGTTGTTGAACGACAACTCCTTGCCTTGCACTTGGCGCGCCTGTGCCACGCCCCGCCGATCACCGCTGCTATAGAGGGCAGCCTGTTGGTGCGGGTTCTCGCCATAGCGCAAGGTCTGCCGCAACACGCCGCTGACGGTGATGCGGGCCGGGAACGTCTCTCCCTGCCGGGCAGCGAACCAGGCGGCGATGGCGGCATCATAGGCGGCCGTCCGGGCGTAGGCGGCGGCGGCGAATTTGCGGCGCAGCACAAGGCTGGTGCCGCCTGCCGCGATCGCGGCCAGGAGGTCCTGGTATTGCGTGATGTCGGTCACCACGGCGACGTGGTCGTGGTTCTTGGCTGCAGCGCGGATCATCGCGGGGCCGCCGATATCGATGTTCTCGATGCAATCGGCATCGGCGGCGCCGGACGCAGCCGTGGCTTCGAACGGGTACAGGTTGGAGACCAGCAGGTCGATCGGCACGATCCCGTGCGCTGCCATCTGCTCCCGATGCGCAGGCAGGTCGCGGCGGCCAAGCAGGCCGCCATGGATGTGCGGCGTCAGCGTCTTGACCCGGCCGTCGAGGATTTCCGGGAAGCCGGTATGGTCCGATACCTCGGTCACCGGGATACCGGCCTTGCGAAGCGCTGCCGCTGACCCTCCCGTCGACAGGATGTGGGCCCCGCTGGCGGCGAGCGCCTGGCCAAGCTCCTCCAGGCCCGACTTGTCGGACACCGAAATGAGCGCGCGGGTGATCGGGACGATGTCGGACTGGTTCATGCGCGGGCGCATAGCCCTACAAGCCGAGGAGGTCCAGGGTGCGCTCGATCACGGCCGCCTCGTCATAGCGGGCGAGGGCGCGTGTGCGGCCGGCCTGTCCCATCGCGGCCCGCAACTCCGCGTCGGCAACCAGCCGGTTGAGCGCCGCGGCGAGCGGCGTGGCGGCCGCCGGGGGCACGAGCAGGCCGGTCACGCCATCCACCACCTGCTCCCGCGGCCCGCGGATGTCGGTGGCGACGACGGGCAGGCCCGTCAGCATGGCCTCGATGACCGACATAGGCAGCCCTTCGAAATGGCTGGGCAACGTGAATATGTCCGCCGCGGCGAGCAGGGCGGGAATATCCGTCCGGTAGCCGAGCAGCCGAACCCGCCCACTCGCCGCCGCAGCGGCCAGCGCCGGGCCGAGATCCGCGCCGCGATCCGTCGGCAGCCGGGCGCCGACGACCCAGAGCTCGGCGTCCGGCACGTCCTGCATCGCGGCGAGCAGTTCGGGATAGCCCTTGTGCCGCACCAGGCGGGACACGGCGACGATCACCACGCGGGATGGCGGGACCTGGAGGCTGGCGCGGATGCGGGTCCGGGCAGCGGCGTCGGGGTGAAACAATGCCGGGTTGCGGCCGTTGCCGATGGCCGTCGCTCGGCGGCTGATGCCAAGCCGGCGCGCATCGGCCGCTTCCTCCTCGGACACGGTGAGGAAGACGTCGGTAAAGCGGCCCGCAACCCATTCCATCAGGAAGGATGCCAGTCGGCGCGGCCAAGGCGCCGGTTGGTTGAACAGGAAGCCGTGGCAGGTATAGGCCACCAGCCGCACCCCGGCCGCCCGCGCCGCCAGCCGGGCCAGGAAGCCGCTGATCGGCATGTGCCCATGCACCAAATCCGGCTTCTCCTGCCGGAGCAGGGCGGCAAGTGCGAAGAAGGCGCGGAGTTGGGCCAACAGCGAGGCGCGGCGCACGAACGGCGCCGGCAGGACACGAAACCCTTCAGCCCGGATGTCGGCGTTGAGCGGCCCCTCGGCCACGACCGCCACCACGTCGTGGCCGCGCGCACGGATACCCCGCATCAAGGGCAGGACGAAATGCCGCAGCGAGAAGTCGACATTGGCGACTTCGACGACCTTCATAGCGCCGCCGAGGGTTAGTGGCGACGCTCCTCGATCGCATCGATCCGAACCGAGAGCAACATCATCTGCCGCTCCATCGCCATCATCTGCGCGAACAGCTCGTCCCGGTCCTTGCCGGCTTCATCCAGTTTCTTGCTGACCCGCTGGTCCATCATCAGCGTGACGGCCATCGAGTCCCGCACGCTATCCAGGCTCGCTTGAAACCGGTCGAGCCGGTCCATCACGTCCGACCGGAGCTTGGAAAGCTCTTCCCGGGTTTGCGTGAGTGCAGCGACGGTCGCGAGTCCGCCTATTTTCGTCTCGAGCTCGTCGAACCGCGTCTCCACGCGGTCGAGCCGCGCTTCCAGACCATCAAGCCGCGCTTCCAGACCATCAAGCCGCGCTTCCATTCGGTCAAGCCGTGCTTCCATTCGGTCAAGCCGTGCGGAAATACGCTCTTGCCCCTCTGCAAGGCGCTGCTGTCCCTCGATCAGGCGCAACTGCCCTTCGGTCAGGCGGAGTTGCCCCTCGGTCAATCGCTGCTGCCCGTCGGCCAGCTTCTCGACGTTGACGACCAGCTGCCGGACGAGGGTCAGGATTTCGGTGGCAGGAAAGGCTTCGCTCATGGAACCGAAATAACACGAGTTCAAGCCGTTCTCCAGCGGCCCTTCATCCTACTTTCGAAATGGCCCATTTCACCTGCTGGGGACCATCCGCATACCCTGTCAGCACCACCTGCTCGCCCCGCTTGGGCTCCGCGCCGCCGAGATAGATGCTTTCCTCCAGGGTGATCCGCGCCCCCTCCGCCCGCAGCCGCCAACCCGAACCGGACGGCAGGCGCAGCAGGACGGCCTCGCCATCCTGCTGCAGGCTCGCATTGACCGAGGGATGCAAATGGAAGCGCAACGTGTAAGGCTGCGGCTCCGGCGCCTCGATCGCGTCCTCACCGCGGATGTCGTCGCCACTCTCCGCCAAATACAGCCGGCGTCGATGCAGCGCGCCGAACGGCTTGCGATACCCGTCATGGCTCGCTTCCAGCCAATGGGCGCCGTTGGCTTCCTGCCGCTGCGCCTCCACGCGCTCCGGCTGGCGGCCGATTCCCGGTTGTTTCAGCTCGCTGGAGTTGGTGTCGGCAATCACCATCGTCGAGTGTGCGGCCGTCGCCCGCGTGGCGTCGCGCCATTGCGGCCCGGCGGCCGGGGCGGCGCCGCAGTTCACGATCAGCCGCTCCCGTCCCACCGACAGCTCGAGCGACAGGGTGCCCGCGTGGGTCAGCCGGTCCACGCCCGGCGGCGGCGGCCGGCCGCAATCCACCAGCAACACGGTCCGTCCCGCCTGCAACCGCTGGAACCCGCCTTCCGTCATGCTCACGGGGGAGCGGCCCATGCGGCCGGCCTGCGTGAGCACGAGTTCGACCAGGCTCGCCTGCTCTTCCTTGCTGCCGTTGAACAGCGCGAGCCCGCCATCGCCGTGTCGCATGGCCCGCAAGGCCGGCGCCATCCGCTCGATCGCCGAAGCCAGGGCGGCAGGGGGCTGCGCCTGCGCGGCCTGCAGCAGGGCGCGGATTTCCACCAGATCCTGCAGCGCCAGCAACTGGGCCACCGGGCTGCGCTCCGCATGGCAGCCATCCGGCAGCACCTGGCGCGCGATCTCCTGCGGGAGGAAGCGGAGCGCCCTGGTCAGGAACGCCGCCTGGTCCGGCAGCGCCACGGCCGCGGCGATCAATCCCTTCAGCGCCGTCAGCGCGCGGGCATCCAATTCCTCCGGCGGCAGGTCGGCGGCCAGGGCGCGGGCGTCGGCGACCAGGCGCGCCATCATGCGCTGGCGGAAAACGTCGTCCGCCGACGCGGCGAAAAAATCATAGTGGCCGAGCCAAGACGCCAACCGCGCCCCCGCGACATCGGGTCGTCGCATGATCGGATCGACCGGGGCGCCGATCCAGTCGGCGACCAGCGCGCGGGCCCGGCCGCGCGCCGCATCGGTGCCCAACGCCCGCAAATCCCGCAGCCAGGTGAAGCCGTGGGCGGCCGCCAGCAGCACGGCCGACGAACCGGTTTCACCCCATCCCCCGGGACGCAGCGCCAGCACGGCGCCGCTGACGTCCAACTCGCCCTTGAGCAGTTGCGCCCCCCGGGCCGGATCGCCAGGCCACAGGTCGCGCACCGGCAGCATCGGCCCGTCAGGGATGCGGCCCATCCGCAGGCTCGGCATCTTCGCCATGGTCCGGCGCGCATCGCGCCACCAGCGGGCGGCCATCAGACGGCCGGGCGCAACGCTGCGATGGCGCTGGCGTAGTCCGTTGAGCCGAACACGGAGGTGCCGGCGACCAGCGTGTTACATCCGGCTGCCAGGATGCGCGGCGCCGTCTCCGCCGAGACACCGCCATCGGCCGTGATCCGGATCGGCCGCCCGGTGGCATCCGCCATCTCCCGCAAGACGCGGATTTTCGGCAATGTCGCCTCGATGAACGCCTGGCCGCCGAAGCCAGGATTGACGGTCATCACCAGGATGGCGTCAACGAGGTCCAGCACCTCGGCCACCGCCACCGCCGGCGTCGCCGGGTTCACCGCGACTGCCGCTGACTTGCCGAACGAGCGGATCAACTGCAAGGAGCGGTGGAGGTGCGGGCCGGCCTCCACATGGACCGCGATGTGGTCCGCGCCGGCCTCGGCAAAGGCCGCAATGTAGGGGTCGACCGGCGCGATCATCAGGTGAACGTCGAACGCCATCCGGACATGCGGGCGCAGCGCCTTCAGCACGGCCGTGCCAAAGCTCAAATTCGGGACGAAATGCCCATCCATGACGTCCAGGTGCAGCCACTCCGCACCCGCTTGCTCGACAGCGGCAGCTTCCTCACGCAAGCGGCCAAAATCGGCGGCAAGCAGGCTGGGGGCGATGATGACCTGTTGCGACATTCACGTGCTTCTAGTGTGAGGGACGATTTCAGCACAAGCGAGCCCGTCATACCTTAACGAAACGCGCCGCGAAGAATCCGTCCATACCGCCGTACTCGCGCCACAGGCCTGGATGCGTGCGCAGGCACCCGTCGGCCGTACGGGCATCCGCGATCGCGGCCAACTCCTCCGGCCGGAACGGGTCATGCCGCAATCCTGCAGCCAGCGCGACGGGCAAGGCCCCTGGCCCTTCCTCTGGCTGTAATGAGCAGACGGCGTATACCATACGACCACCCGGACGCAGCATCGCGGCCGAAGCCGAGATCAGCATATGCTGTTGCCGGGTCGACGCGATGACGTCCTCGCGTGACTTCAGGTGCGGAATGTCCGGATGGCGGCGGATCGTTCCTGTGGCGCTGCATGGCGCGTCCAGCAGCACGGCATCCAGCGGGGCCGGTGGTCGCCAGCGCGTCGCATCCGCGTGCACGGCCTTCACCGGCAGCCGTAAGCGGGCAAAATTCTCCTTCAGGCGCTCAAGCCGCTTGGCATCCCGTTCGACCGCCCAGACGATCGCCCCTGCCGCGGCAAGCTGCGCCGCCTTGCCGCCCGGCGCCGCGCATACATCAGCCACGTGTTCGCCCGGCTGCGCTGCGAGCAAGCGGGCCGGGAGGGCGGCGGCCGCGTCCTGAACCCAGAACGCCCCGGCGTTGTAGCCCGGCAGCTCCGTCACTTTCGTCCCCGCTGGGAAGCGGACCGACCCGGTGGGGAGCATCGTGCCTCCCGGCGGCTCGTGGGCAACGACCGTCAGGTCTAGCGGCGCCTCCAGTGCGTGCGCGGCGGCAATGGCCCGGGCGTCGTGGCCCCAACTTGCCCACAGCCAGTCCGGCGTATCCAGCCGGGCGCCGTCCAGCGCCGCCAACGCCGCCGCTCCCGACTCGGCCACCCGGCGCAGCACCGCGTTCACCAGCCCGGTGAACGGCGCCAGGCCGCGGCTCCGCGCCAGCGCCACCGCGGTCGCGACCGCCGCGTGCGCCGGCGTGTCGAGCAGGAGCAGTTGCGCGGCCCCGATCCGCAACACGTCGCGCACCGGGTCTGGCGGCCTCCGTCGCAGGTGGGGCCGCATCACCGCGTCCAACGATCCCGCGCGGCGAAGCACGGCCGCAGCCAGCCGGTGCGCGGCCGCGCGGTCCCGCACTTCGCCCGGCGGCAGGCCGTCCAATGCGTCCTCCAGGCTTCGATGGCGCACCAGCACGGCGTTCAACAGATCGAACGCACCTTCGCGGGTCGGGTCGGGGCGGGGAGCAGGCATGAACGTGGCTTCATGGCGCGGATCAAGAACGCGTGCTAGAGCGCCGCCTGATGGATCTGCTCGACACCAGGCGACCGCGGTTGCTGCTGATCGCGTTCTGCCTGCTGGTGTGGCTGCCCGGCCTATTCACCTTGCCGCCCAACGACCGGGACGAAAGCCGGTTCGCGCAGGCCAGCAAGCAGATGATCGAGACGGGTGACTACGTCCGCATCATGAACGGGGACGAGCCGCGCAACCGCAAGCCGATCGGCATCTACTGGCTGCAAGTGCCGTTCGCCGCCGCCGCGCGCGGGCTGCACATCGCGGTGGCCAACCCGATCTGGCCTTACCGTCTGCCCTCGATGGCGGGCGGGATGCTGGCGGTGCTGGCGACCTACGAGATAGGGCTGGCGATGGGTGGCCGCCGGGCGGCGCTGCTTGCGGCCGGCATGTTGGCAGCCAGCGTCATCCTTGTCGTGGAAACCCATCTGGCAAAGACCGATGCGGCGCTGGTTGGGGTCACCGCCATCGCCATGGCGGTGCTCGCCCGCGCCTATGGCGGGCTGCCGGTTGGCCGGGGCATTGCGGCCTTGTTCTGGATCGCGATGGGGGCCGGCATCCTGCTGAAGGGGCCGATCACGCCCATGGTCGCGGTGTTGGCGGCGGCAAGCCTGGTCGTCGCCGACCGGCGGGCGCGCTGGCTGCTGGCCCTGCGACCGCTAAGCGGCGTGCTGCTGACCTTGCTGGTCGTGCTGCCATGGTTCGTCGCGATCGGACTTGCAACGCACGGCGCGTTCTTCAGCGACGCGGTCGGGGGGGATCTCGGCCGCAAGTTGGCCAGTGGGGATGATGCGCACGGCGCCCCGCCAGGGCTCCACCTGCTGCTGCTGCCGCTGCTGGCGTTTCCGGCGACGCTGCCCGTTCTGCGGGCGGCGCCATCTGCCTGGCGCGAACGGCGGGAGCCAGCAACGCGTTTCCTGCTTGCTTGGATCATCCCGTCCTGGCTGGTGTTCGAGGCAGTGCCGACCAAGCTGCCGCACTACACCCTGCCGCTCTACCCTGCCGTGTTCCTTCTCGCGGCGCGTGGCTGGGTCGCATGGCCAGCGCCCGCCGGGCGCTGGGGCCGCCGGATTGCGCCGGCCCTGACCGTCCTGGCCGCTGCCGTGCTGGGGATCGCCGCGGCCGCGTTGCCGCCGGTGGTTCATGCACCGTGGTTGCTTGGCGTTCCAACCTTGCTGGCGGCCGGCTTGGCGGGATGGCTCGCATGCCAGCCGGCACGCCCGGCGCTGGCGCTGGCCGGCATGGTCCTGGTCACCGCCGCTTTGCTGGGGTGGGAGTTGCCGCACGTCGCCCCGCTTTGGGCTGCGCCGCGCATCGAGCAGGTTTTGGCAAGGGATGGGCTGGCGGAACAACCGCTGGCCGCCGTGGGCTTCCACGAGCCGAGCCTGATGTTCCTGGCTGGCACCACGACGGTGATGTCGGCGACCGGGTCCGATGGCGCCGAGGCGCTGGCGACTGGCCAAGCCAGGTCGGCGGTCGTCGCCACGCGCGATGAACCGTCCTTCCAGGCGGAGGCGGCCCGCCTTGGCCTGCATCTGCAGCCCCTGGGAACCCTCCGCAGCTTCAACTACTCGCGCGGACGCGACACCGACCTGACGCTGTATGCCCTGGCGCGCTAAGGGCTTGTTCGACAGAGAGCGTGATCGTTTCAGGTTGACGGCAGTGGTTCTCCCTCTCCTTCTGGGAGGGCCGGGGTGAGGGGCCGACGCGCGTGATCGTGCATTTGTCCCTCACCCAACCCTCTCCCAGAGGGAGAGGGTTTTTGCAGTGCAACGTGAAACGATCGTGCTCAATTGAATCGATAGCCGGCGTGCGAACAAGCTCTCAGCCTTTGTTTTGACCGGCAGCTTTGTCGGCGTGCCGACGCACTTATTTGCCGACGCTGCCTTGTGTCACTGGTCTGACTGTGACCGGTCCTTGAGCTGGCGCGCGTTGCGGCCGGTGAAGGAGAGTTCGTCCAAATTGCAGAGGTTCTGCCGGCGCGCGACCTCCTCCCGTTTGTCATGGTAGACCACGCGGACGTCGAAGGTGCAGCCCGTTTGCTGCACGGGGCCGGCGATGATGCGGCTGTGCGGCGGCAAGGCCAGGTTGCCCAACAGGTCGTCACCCCACGAATCATCATTCACCGGGGAGATGTTGAGGTTGTCGATGATCTGGCTGCTGTCATTGATAAGGGTGAACCGGGGGTTTTGATCGGTTGTGGATCCCCGTGGCGGCGTATCGAGTTGCGGTGGCTGGTCGAAATTCTTCTGCGCGCTGGCCGTGCCGGGCAGCAGCAGGCTCAGGCTGACCAACAAGGCTCCGGCGGATCGTGCGGGAGCGGTAGGATGCCGGCGTGGCATGGTGGGTCTCCTCGGATGATGACGGCGAGAGCATCATAACGGCCAGAATCACGCTGAGAGAAGCAGCGAGGAAAGTTCACGTTAATCTCTCCGTGTGAGACTGATGGAAGAAAGCGCGACAAAATGAGGCGCGCGAACCATCGTCTCGCATCTGAGCGGCCGCCGCTCAATGCCACAGACACGCAGGAGATCGCGTGTGCGCGCTTCCAACAGTCTCGCCGTGGCGCCTACCGGTACGTTAAGCCGCCGCCGTTTCCTGCCGGGCATGGCAGTGTTGACCGCCGGTCTTGGAGGCATGGCGAGCTTCGCGCCGGACTGGGGCGATGGGGCGCCGACCCGTCCTGAACGCTCGCCCTTGCGGAAGGAGGTGGCGATGAGTGTGGCGCCTGTCATCCAGGCACCGCCGTCGCCGCCGATCCACATGCACTCCGCGGCGCTGCGGCAGGAGTGGCTGGCCTTCCGCCACCAGTATGTCACGCCGGAGGGTCGCGTGATCGATACCGGCAACGGCAATGCCTCGCACAGCGAAGGCCAAGGCTGGGGCTTGATGGGCGCCCAGGCCGCAGACGACCAGGAGACGTTTGCCCAATTGCTGGAGTGGACGACCCATAATTTGCGCCGCCGCCCCACCGACGTGCTGCATGCCTGGCGTTACCGGCCGAGCGACGCCAACCCGGTATCGGACCTGAACAACGCCACCGACGGCGACCTGTTCATCGCCTCCGCCCTGGCCCGTGCCGCCATCCGCTGGCAGCGGCCCGACTATGCGGCGCAGGCGGCGTGTTTGGCGCGGGATATCCTGGGATTGGTTCGGACCGCGGGGGCCCGCACGGTCCTGCTGCCGGGCGCCGCCGGGTTCGAGAAGCCGGATTGCCTGCTGCTCAACCCGTCGTACTATGCGTTCGGCCTGTTCCCCGACCTTGCGGCGCTGGCCCCGTCACGGGCGTGGGATTTGCTGCGGCAGGATGGCGCCGCGCTGATCCTGCAGGGGCGCTACGGTAAATGGATGCTGCCGCCCGACTGGCTGCGGGTGGACCGTGCGGACGGCTCGCTCAGCATCGCGCCGGGCTGGCCGCCGCGCTTCTCCTGGGACGCGATCCGGGTGCCGATGCATCTCGCCTGGGGCGGTATCCCGGCACAACCGCTGTTCGAGTCCTTCCATCGCTATTGGACGGCGTCAAGCCATTCGCAGCCCGCGTGGGTGGATTTGCGCACGGAAGAGACGGCGCCCTATTCGGCCCCGGCCGGCATCCGCGCCGTGGCCGCCCTGGCGACCCGGACCGCGGGTTTGGACAGGACAGGCGCAATACCTTCTGTTATGGCTGCGACGGACTACTACGGTGCGGGCCTCGTCCTGCTGTCGCGGATCGCGGCGGAGGAGGTCGCGCATTCTGCTTCATGAGGCGGAGGTTGCCATGAGTGACGAATCGAATGACGTGGCCAAGGCGCTGGCCGCGTTCGGCGCCCCTTCCATCCGGTATCACAGCTTCGGCCAAACGCCGACCCGATCCGGCGGCGTCATGCCGACCGTCCGCCCGGCTTCAACCAGTTTACCATCCATGGCGCCTTCGGGTGGCTTGACAGCCGGTGTGGTCCGGCAGGAGGAGCCGGTGGCCGCGCCGGAGCCGGTGCCTGCCGCTCGCCTGATGCCGCAGCCTGCGCCGCTGCCGTCCATGGCGCCCCGTTCCGCCCCGTTCCTGGCTGAACCTGCCGTGGCGCGCCCGGCGCCGTTGTTCCCGTCCACCCCGACCGTGGCGCCCCCGCCTCGGCCACTGGCGGAGTGGGCCGCCCCGGTGCACGCACCACCGCTTCGCCCTGCGGTTATGCCGGCGGCGCCCGTGCCGGAGCCGCCTCATGCGCCATTCACTCCCCCGGTCGTGGAGGCTTCCCCGCCGCATGTCGCAGCGGCGCCGTCCGTGACGGCGCCCGTTCTATCTCCGCTCCAAACGCCCGCACCAATGCCTGCGCCAACGTCGATGCGAGGAAAAGTGCCAAGTTCCCTCAGCAGTTTGCCGGAAATATTTGAGTATCTGGCAGCGCACTAGAGCAGCAGTCCGTAGGATTGCTCCGGACCGTAGATGTGGATGCCGCTCCGCATCTCACCTATTACGCTGCCTGTGCGGGATCGGAGCCGATCTTTGGCAATGTTGCGCAAGCGTTTTGCTTGGAAGTCCCATGGTGGGGCGCAAGGGCGCAGGCTCTATGTTCAGCGGCCTCGCACGCCTGAAATGACCGGGCATGTCAGGGCCGGAGAAGAGGCAGCCGTCGATGCCGAACATCGCTGGATCGACTTGAAGTCGCCAGCGGGTTAGGTTGGGCTAGACGTCGCGGCTCCGACCAGGTCCTGTTGCATTGCGGCAACAGTTCTTGTTGTTGCTCCAAAGTTTCTGGAGGCAACCTGCACCTCAACCCTGTCCTGTGTTAAAGACCGTCGCGCTGCAGCGCGGTCGCTTTTGTGACTTTTGCGCCGAACTTAGGAATTTGTGTTAATGAGTGAGACGGTTCGAGTTCGCCGCGCGCGCTGGCAGGGTGTTCCACACGGCAGTATCGTCAGCCGGATCATCGATGTCATCTGCGGCGTTCTTGGTTTCGCCCTCATACTGGCCGTTGCGACCGTGCAGCTCGACCCGCGTCAACAAGCCATCCTGGCGGTCACGTCGGCGATCGTGTTCTTGATCGCGAATCGTATCAAAAGCCGCTACGTCTCGGTCTTCCTCGTCATCCTCAGCCTTGCCGTATCGCTTCGCTACATCTTCTGGCGTGTGACGGAGACGCTGGATTTCGGCAGCATCATCGAATTGCTGCTGGGGATCGGGCTGGCCCTTGCCGAATGCTACGCGATCATCGTGCTGGTGCTCGGCTACGTGCAGACATTGTGGCCGCTGGAGCGCCGGCCGATTCCCATGCCGGACGATCCGGCGCTGTGGCCAACCGTGGATGTCTATGTCCCGACGTATAACGAGCCGATGTCAATCGTGCGCGCGACCGTGCTGGGATGCATGGCGATCGACTGGCCGCCCGAGAAAATCCGCGTCTATCTGCTGGATGACGGCCGGCGCGAGGAATTCCGTGAGTTCGCGGCCGAGTGCGGCATCGGCTACATCACCCGGTCCAACAACCTGCACGCGAAGGCGGGCAACCTGAACAACGCGCTGGCGCAGACGGATGGCGAGTTCGTCGCCGTGTTCGACAGCGACCACATCCCGACCCGCGCCTTTCTGCAGATGACCATGGGCTGGATGATCGCCGAACCGCGCAACGCGCTGGTGCAGACACCGCACCATTTCTACTCGCCGGACCCGTTCCAGCGGAACCTCGCGGCCGGCACCCGCGTGCCGGCCGAGGGCAACATGTTCTACGGCTTGGTGCAGGACGCCAACGACTACTGGAACTCCACCTTCTTCTGCGGGTCGTGCGCGGTGCTGCGCCGGGCGGCGCTGGAGGAAATCGGCGGGTTCGCGGTCGAGACTGTGACCGAAGACGCCCACACGATGCTGAAGATGCATCGCCGTGGCTGGGACAGCGCCTATCTGCGCCTGCCGTTGGCGGCCGGGTTGGCGACCGAGCGTCTGATCCTGCATATCGGCCAGCGCATCCGCTGGGCGCGCGGGATGATCCAGATCTTCCGTCTGGACAATCCGATGTTCGGACCGGGCCTGACGCTCGGGCAGCGGATTTGCTACTTGCAGGCCATGGGGCACTTCTTCTTCGCCCTGCCGCGGGTAGTGTTCCTGACGGCGCCGCTCGCCTTCCTGCTGTTTGGCTTGAACATCATCGCCGCGTCGCCGCTCGCCATCGTGTCCTATGCCTTGCCGCATATCTTCCACTCGGTGGCGACGAACTCCCGCTTGCAGCGGAACAACCGGCACTCCTTCTGGTCCGAAATCTACGAGACCGTGCTGGCGCTGTTCCTCGTGCGCGTCACCATGGTGACCTTGTTTGCGCCCCGGCGCGGCAAGTTCAACGTGACCAACAAGGGCGGCCTGCTGGAAAACGGCTATTTCGACCTGGGCGCCGTCTACCCGAACCTGATCCTTGCCTTCTTCCTGGTCGCAGGGGTGATCCGCGGCCTGGTCGGGATGCTGTTCTTCCACACCGAACAGTTGACCTTCCAAGCCCTGCTGCTGAACACGATCTGGGGCTCCTTCTCGCTGCTGACCGTCATGGCCGCGCTCGCCGTGGGGCGGGAAACGCGGCAGATGCGCAGCCGCGCCCGTGTCCGCGCGACCGTGCCGGTGTCGATCCTGCTGCCCGACGGGCGCGCGATCAGCGGCATAACCCAGGACCTGTCGCAGGGCGGCAGCTCCGTGGTGTCGGAGCGTCCGCAAGGTGTCACGGACGGTGCGCTGGTGCAGTTCGAGTTCATCATCGGCGGCGAGCCGGTGGTGGTTCCCGCCCGTTTGCTGCGGTGGGAACAGCGTTTCCTGCAAGTGAGCTTCCAGCCGGCCAGCGTTGCCGACGAAGCCGCAATCGTTCAAGTCGTGTTTGGCCGGGCCGATGCCTGGACCGATTGGAGCGCCTATCCGGTGGATCGACCCCTCGCCAGCCTTTACCGCGTCCTCGTCAGCATCCGGGGCCTGTTCCGTGCGCCTGACCGGGCTCCCCGCCGACCAACCGGCAGCGGCCCAGCCGCGCCGGGCCGCCGGCAACTGGTTGGCACGGCCGCGGCCATCGCGCTGATGCTGGTGCCCGCCGCGGCGCACTCCCAGGGAACGGTGTCGCAGGGCGGACAACCAGGCGGCTTCGTGATCCGCCCCGTCCCCGGTGTGACGCCCAGCCTGTCGGCGGCGCCACCGCGTGCGCCGGGCTTGCTGGGGACCCCGCCTGGCGTCCCCGTATCTGCCTCGGCGCCCGCACCGGTCGCGACGCCAGTCACGGCCGACCCAACCGCGCCGCCCTTGCCGACGCCGGGCAACCCAGGTGCGCCTCTCTACCAATCCCAGCCGACCCTGACGTCCTTCACGCCGACGCCGGGCGCTGGCGCCCCGCAGACCCGGCAGTTGGTGCTGACCCTGCATCAGCTTGGCGCGCTCGGGCCATTGACCCTGCGCGGGACGAGCCAGTTGCAGGGCGTGCAATTCGGCATCCGCGCCGATGAGGTGGTCACGGCGGCGACGCTGAACCTGTCCGGTGCGATGTCCCCGGCCCTAATTCCTGAGTTCAGCAACGTCACCGTGACGATGAACGAACAATATGTGGGCACGATCCCCGTCACGCCCGGCCAACCCCGGTTCGAGAACTTCGAACTCCCTGTCAGCCCCGTGTTCTTCCAGGACAACAACCGGCTGAACTTCCGCTTCACGGGCCGTTATACACGCGAGTGCAACGACCCGCTCAGCGGTTTGCTCTGGTCCACGATCTCCGACACGTCGACGCTGACGCTGACGCTGGAGCGGCTGCCCCCGCAACGCGACCTGTCGCGTTTGCCGCTGCCGTTCTTCGACCCGCATGAAAAGACCATGCTGTCGCTGCCGTTCGTGCTGCCGGCCAACGCCTCGAACGAGTCGCTGGAGACGGCGGGGATCGTGTCCTCCTGGTTCGGCCAGTTGGCGGATTTCCGCGGCGCCACGTTCCCCGTCGTCAACGTCGCCCCGTCCGAAGGCAACGCCGTCATCGTGGTGACGGGTACCGACCGGCCGGCCAACGTGACGCTGCCGCCGCTGAACGGTCCGACCCTCGCGGTGGTGCCGAACCCCAACGACGCCAGTTCCTCCCTGCTGGTGATCGCCGGCCGGACGGGGGCGGAGGCCATCGCGGCGGCGACGTCGCTGACGCTTGGCAGCCGCACGCTGTCGGGCGACGCCTCCACCGTCGTGCCGCCGGACGTGCCGAAGCGCGTGGCGTACGACGCGCCGGCGTGGATCCCGGCCAATCGCCCCGTGAAGTTCGGGGAGTTGGTGGACGCGTCGGAGCTTCAGGGCACCGGCTACGTGCCCGGCACCATGCGGGTCCCATTCCGCACTGCGCCGGACCTCTACACCTGGCGTGACCGGGCTTTCCCGATGGATTTGCGCTATCGGGCGCCTCCTGGCCCGATCGAGGACCTTGCGGTGTCGCGCCTCGACGTCGGCATCAACGATCTCTATCTTGCCAGCCTGCCCTTGGCGTCCGAGCCGTCGCGCACGGCCTCCTGGTTTTCGCGCCTGTTCAACTTCGGCGTGACGCAGCCGGCGTCCCGCGTCGACGTGCCCGTGTATGATGTGTTCGGACAGAACGACTTGCAGTTCTTCTTCGACACGCGTCCGCTGCACCGTGGCGATTGCGTCGCGGTCCCGGAGGACGTGCGCATGGCGGTCGACCCGGACAGCACGTTCGACATCAGCCGGGCCTACCGCTTCGCCGAACTGCCGAACCTGGCCTACTTCGTCAGCTCCGGCTTTCCGTTCACGCGGATGGCGGATTTGTCGAATACGGCGGTTGTGTTGCCTGCGCAGCCAAACGTGGTGGAGATCGGCGCCTATCTCGACATGATGGGCCGCATCGGCTCGCTCACTGGGTACCCGGTGATCCGCCACGTCGTCGTCAAGCCTGACGCGCTGGACAGCGTGGCGGACCGCGACCTGCTGCTGATGGGGACCATCTCCCGCCTTGGCGCAGCGGCCAACCTGCTGAAGAACTCTCCATACCAGGTGAACGGCAACCGCCTTTCGGTGAGTTTGAACAGCGGTCTCGACAGCGTGCGCCGGCTGTTTGGCGACCCCGCCCGGGAGGACCGTTCCCGTGCGGTGACCGCGCTGAACGCCAGCGTCGGGACTGAAACCGCGGCGATGGTCGGGGCGCAAAGCCCGCTCAACGGCAACCGCAGCGTGGTGGCGTTGCTCGGCGGCGCGGCGCCGGCGGTGGAAGCGATCGTGACTACCCTGCGCGACCCCGACCAGGCGCCGCAGATCCAGGGGGATCTGTCGCTGCTCGCAGGCGGTCGGTTCACCTCCTACCGGGTGGGCGGCGAATACTCCGCGGGGTCGCTGCCGATCTGGCTGTATCCATCCTGGTATCTGCGTGACTCGCCGATCGGCGTGGTGGGGGTGATGATCATCGGCTGCCTCCTCGTAGCCGTGTTCTATTTCTTCGCCCTACGCCGGCGGGCGGCGCTTCGTACCCGCACTATCCCGACCCGGCGTCTCTGAGGAAACGTCCAGCATGAGACCGTATTCCCCGGCCTTCCGCGCTCTCCTGCTCGCCTCCGCCACGGTGATCCCGCTGGCGGTGGCGCGCGCCCAGGCGCCTACCTCTCCGACAACACAGGCCAGCACGGCGGATGCGATCCGCGTGCTGCTTGACCAGGCGAATTATTGGCGAGGCAAAGACCAGCCGCAGCGCGCGGACGAGGCGTTGAGCCGGGTGTTGGCCCTGGACCCGCGAAACGCGGACGCCCTGGCGGCGCAGGCGCAGGCGCAGGCGGAGCGGGGCAACCAGCAGGAGGCGATGGCCGACCTGGCGAAGCTGCAGGCGGTCCGACCGGATGATCCGCGTATCCAAAGCATCCAACAGGTGCTGCGTGCCGGCCCGCTCGACGCCGCCGCCCTTTCGGAAGCCCGGCGGCTCGCCCAGGCGGGCAAGCCTGCGGATGCCGTCGCGGCGTATCAACGCGCCTTCAAGGGCACTGTGCCGCCGCCAAGCCTGGCTGCGGAGTACTACGAGACGCTTGCCTCCACCGACGGCAACTGGGATGCCGCGCGGGATGGGCTGGCGGCGCAGGTGCGGGCCAACCCGCAGGATCTGCGCACGCAACTCGCCTATGCCCAAGCCCTGACCTATCACGAGGGCACCCGCGCCGATGGCGTAGACCGGCTGGCTGCCCTGTCGAAGCTGCCGTCGATCGGGCAGCAGGCGACGGCGGCCTGGCGGCAGGCGCTGCTCTGGTCGTCCGACGACGACCGCACGCAGGCGCAACTCAACGCCTACCTGGCCCAGAACCCGACCGATGCCGACCTCGACGCCAAGAAGCTGGAGCTGACTCGCACCCTCCCGGATAGCGGGGTTCGGTCGCGGCTGGCCGGCTACCAGGCGCTGGAAGACAAGCAAACCGCCGAGGCCGAGAAGGACTTCACAGCGGCGCTGGCCTTCAACGCGAACGACGTCGACTCGCTTGCCATGATGGCGCTCATCCGCGACCAGCAGGGCCGCAAGGCCGAGGCCAAGCGGCTGATCGACAAGGCGGTCTCCTTGGCCCCTGACCGTCGCGACGAGTTGCTGAGCGCAGTCGGCATGGACGCGAACGGCAACCCAGTCGCGACTGCCGGCGGCGGCCAGTACAATGGCGACGGCGGTCGAGAAATCCTCGCCGAATACAGCCAGGTGGCGGTGCTGACCCGCCGGGGCGAGTATGCCGCCGCCGAGACCAAGCTGCGTCACCTGATGGGCCGCCGGCCCAATGCGGGGAACTACCTGGAACTGGGCGACATCCAGGCGCGCGCGGGCAAGCTGGCGGAGGCCGAGGCGTCGTTCCGCACTGTGCTGCGCAGCCAGCCTCGCAATGTGGCGGCCCTCACCGGCCTCGGCGGCGTGCTGACGCGCGAAGGCAAGGCGGACGAGGCGCAGCAGGTCTACGCCCGGGCCGGGGTGACCGGCGGTCCCGTCGGCCAGTCACGCGCGGCGCAGTTGGAGGAGCAGGCCAAGGCGGCGAGCGACCCCACGGCGCGCATCGGGTTGCTTCGCTCGGCCGTGGCGGAGGCGCCGTCCGATCCGTGGCTGCGTCTGGAGCTGGCCCGGGCCCTGCTCGCGCAGGACCAGATCGCCGACGCGCACCAGGTCATGGCGCCTGTGACGGGTGCGGCGAAGCCCAGCTTGGATCAATTGCGCGCCGGGATTTACTTCGCCGACAACGCGCAGGATTGGCCGCTCGTCACCTCCCTGGTGAGCCGGCTGCCGCCGGACGCACGGTCCAACGACATGCGGGCCGTGGCCATCCGCGCCGAGGTCAACAGCGATTTACGCGATGCCAAGGCGCAGGGGCCCGGTGCGGAGGAGCAACGCCTGCTCGCGCTGGCCAGCAAGCCGGATCCCACGGGGGCGCGCGGCGTGGCGTTCGCGCAGGAGCTGATCAAGGCCGGCGACAAGCGGGGCGCGCGTGAGGTCATCCGCGCTGCGCTCAACGCGAGCCGGCCGCCGCTGCCCGCGCAGCGCATCGCCTATGGCGGGATGCTGATCGCCGCGGGCTACCCGCGGGACGCCCAGGTGGTGACCAGCGGGCTGCAGCCTGACCGGCTGAACCCGCTTGAACGCAGCAACCTGTCTGGCGTGCGTGACGACGCGGCGGTGTTCTCGTCGGACCAGCTCGCCAATCGCGGCGACGAGGCCGACGCCTACGACCAGTTGGCGCCGCGATTGGCGGAGCACCCGGAGGACCCGGACCTCAACATGGCCCTTGCGCGGCTTTACGAGGCGCATCATCAGCCGGCGCGGGCGGTCGCGATCACCGAGGACTTGCTCAAGCGGAACCCGAGCAGCGTGAACGTGCGCGTCGCCGCGATCCAGGCGGATCTTGCCGCGGGGAACACGCGCCGCGCGGCCGAGCTTGCGGCGCAGACCAAGGAACAATTCTCGGATGATCCGCAAGCCTGGCTGGCCTCCGCCAATGTGGCCCGCGCCCAGGGCCGCAGCGGCGAGGCGCTGAGCGAACTCCGGACCGCCCGTACCCTGCGCAGCAAGCAGTTGGACGAGACGAACAGCAGCGACGCGTCGGACGTGATGCCGGAGGGCTGGCTGATCGGCCGGCAATATGCGCTGAACGTGCCGGCTGACGTGGCGAACGATGCCTCTCCCACGCCCGTTTCATCCATCGGCGATGCGGAGCCGGTCACGCGCGAGTACGAGCGGTATGCGCAATACCTGCCGCCGGCGCCGGTCGGCACGGCCGCGCCATCCGCCACGACGCCGACCAGCCTGGATAATGCATCCGCTGCACTGTCGTCGCCACCGGTCGCCGCCTTGCCCAGTCTGTCGTCGGGACCCTTGGCGCAACTGGCGCAGGACCAGTCCGGCGACGCACGGTCGGCCAACAACGCCAATCCGTTCCGTTCCTCTGCCTCACCGACGCCGGATGAGCCGAATGCGTCCCCGACCGGGATCTTGGGGTTGCGCGGCAACGCCACACCGCAGCAGCCGGTAGACCCGCTGACATCCGACATCGATCGCAGCATCCAGCAGGTTTCTGCGGATGTGGCGCCGCAAGCGGCCGGCTCGTTGGCGTTCCGCGGCCGCTCTGGCACGAGCGGGCTGGGTGAGCTGTTTGCACTGGAAGCGCCGCTGGAGGCCAGTTTTTCGCCGAACGGCTACGGCCGCTTGAAGGTTCAGGTCACGCCGACCGCGTTGTTCGCCGGCCAGATTTCCCGGGCCAACGAGGCGCTGTTCGGCAACAACCCGCTGGCCCCGACGGGCACGGCCTTCCGCAAAAGCGCGGACCAGAATGCCTATGGCGCCGGATTGGACGTGAGCTACGCCTACGACGTCGTGTCGGCCGATGTGGGGAGTTCGCCCATTGGGTTCCGGGACAGCCAGGTCATCGGCGGGATCGAGTTCGCACCACGCCTCAGCAACGACCTGACGTTGCGCGTGGTGGGGGAGCGCCGGTCCGTCACCGACAGCCTGTTGTCCTATGCCGGGCAACGCGACCCGCTCACCGGGCAGAGTTGGGGCGGGGTGACCCGCAACCGCGGCCACGTCCAGCTTGAGGGCACGGTCGGCACGGTCAGCTACTATGCCGGGGCCGGTGGCGACGTGCTGGTGGGCGACAACGTGAAGTCCAACACGGAGGTTGAGGCAGGGGCCGGGTTCAGCCTGCCGGTCTGGACCACGGATACCCAGGAGGTGCGGGTTGGGACCGACCTCGTGTATTTCGCCTTCGACCGGAACCTGGACAACTTCACCTTCGGCAGTGGCGGCTATTTCAGCCCGCAGCAATTCTTCGCGGCCTTGTTCCCTGTCAACTACAAGCAGCAGGTGACGCCGGATCTCAGCTACTCGGTCGGCGGGTCGGTCGGCGTGCAGACGTTCCGGGCCAAAAGCGAGCTGGTGTTCCCGAACAGTCCGTCGCAACAGGCGGCTTTGCAGCAATTGGCATCCGTCAACACCGGCGTCCCGACACGGTTCGCCGGCTTTGGCGATACCGGCGTGGCAGGGGGTGCGCACGCGGATATCGACTATCGCCTGACCGACAACCTGCATATCGGTGCGCGCGCCGGGTTCGACCGCTCGGGCAACTTCACGGAGGGCACCGGCTTGGTCTACGCCCGCTACGTTTTCAACGACCCGTTGTAAGGGGGCGGTCAGTATGGATGAGTCCGCAACCCTCACGTCAGGGACGCAGCAACCAACGGTCCAATGGCGCCTGTTTCTTCGGGCGCTGGCGGAGGAGGTCGACAGCCTGGCAGGAGCGGGCGACCGGGACGACATGCTGCGGGGCGTCGGCCGCCGTATGTCCCGCCTGATGCCGTTGCCGCCCGTGCAGTCGCTCCAGGCCTTGGAGATGGAGATCAACGACGTGCTCAACGGCGTCGGCTGGGGCGAGGTGGAATTGCAGTTGAGCGAAGCGGACCGGTCGCTGCACATCGCGCATCATGGATTCCCCCGCGTCGGCTCACTCGGCACGCCGTCCGGCCAATGGCTGAGCGCATTGTTGGAAGGGTTGTACGACGCCTGGTTGGCCCAGCAACCGGGCAGCAAGCCGTTCTTGTCGACCCGCCGCCTTGATGGCAGTACCGGGTCCACCGTGCTGATGAGCTACGCCCGGCGCTGACCCTGTCCGCGCGGCCCGACCTGTGGTTTACCGCACTGCGTAACTCCCTGACTGGAGCGGATGAATGACGTCCAAGGACGCACCCACGCAGAGCAGGCTTCAACCAGCAATGGGACGACGTGCCCTGCTGGCGGGCGGCGCCGCCGCGTCGCTCCTTCCCGTAACGGGCCCAGCCCGCGCCGCCATCGTCAACCTCTGTGTGGTCGGAAACGACGGCTGGCTGTTTCCCGTCTTCGATGAGGTGCGCCATGCCGACCTGGCCTTGGTGCGGCGGACCGCGCAAACGGTGAACGAGGCCGTGGCGGCGTTGAAGGCGGCGAAAATCGAAACCGTCATCTCCTACACACCCGCCAAATCCCGGGTCTATGCGGAGTTCCTGCCGGCCGATTTCAAGTGGTCGCCGGACGCGGAGAAGCGCTATGCCGTCGCGCTGGAGGAGTTCCGCCGGCCCGGAACGCTCGTGCCCGACCAGGCGTCCATGTTCGCCGCCGCGCGGAAGCAGAACCCCGGCGACTTGCTGTTCTTCAAGGCCGACACGCATTGGACCGCGCCCGGCGCCGAAAAGGCCGCCATCCTGCTTGCCAGCGAGATCAAGGGCAAGTTGCGGCTGCCGCCCTCCAGCGCGCCGGGCACCAAGCTCGCGGCGGCCAGCCCGGTCCTGCAGGAGCACAATGACCTCGCGGATCTGCTCCCGGTTGCGGACCAATCAAAATACCCGTTCCAGAGCTACATGGTGCGCAAACCGGTGGAAACCGGCGGTGCCCTGCTGGATGACGACACGGCTGACGTGGTCGTTATCGGCAACAGCTTCATGCAACCGGCCTATGGCTTCGCCAACGTCGTGTCGGAGCAACTCAACCGGCCGGTGTCGCTCCTTTGGAAGGTCCACCAGTTCAGCCCGTACTACGACCTGCTCGGCCTCGTCGGCAGCGATAGCTTCAAGAAGCAGCCACCCAAGCTGATCGTGTGGAATTTCGCCGAGGTTGATCTGGAGACGCCGTCGAACAATTCCGGCGCCTGGGGGCAAACCGCCATGCCGCCGGCCACATTCCTGACCAACCTGCATAAAGCCCTGTCCGTCTGATGCGCCACGGCTGGATGGCGCTGCTCACGCTGCTGGCCGCAATGCCGGCCGCCGGGCAGGAGGCGCTGTACGGCGCCCAGCCACCGCCTGGCTCCGCCTTCGTGCGGTTCGTGAACGCGACGGCGACATCCGTTGACGTCCGGCCGTCCTTCGCCGCCTCCAGCACGCTTGGCACCGCGGGGCCAAGCAGAGTCAGTGCCTACGCGGTGGTGGACCGCGTGGCCGGCAAAACGCTGTCCCTGGAGGTACGGGCTGCCGGGCAGTCCGCGCAAACCACGCTGTCGGTCGCACCTGACAGCTTCGATACCGTCCTGGTGCGAAATGACGCCTCCGGCACGCTCTCGGCTGCCGTCGTGAAAGATGGTTCGGAGTTCAACCAGGCGCGCGCCCGGCTCTCCTTCTACAACGCGACCCCCGACTGCCCGTCGGCCAGCCTGGCCTTGCTCCCCGCGGGAACGGCGGTGTTCAGCGATGTCGCGGCCGGCGCGGTGCGGACCCGCACCGTCAACCCGGTGAAGGCGCTGGTGCGGGCCAGTTGCACGGGCCACACGGCGGATGACGTGATGCTGGAAAACATGGAAGTCGGCGGCAGCTACAGCGTTTGGCTGATGTTGCCGGACGGCCATCCCGCAACCTTCGTCACCCGGGACACGACGCTGCCGTACAAGCCCTGACCAACCAAGTACAGCATTTCCGTGAAACGACTCCTATGCCACCGCCTGACGCAGGCCCGTCGTAGGGTGGGCTTCAGCCCACCTCTTCAAGGCGCCGTAGCAGACCATGGTGGGCTAAAGCCCCATGTGCGTTAAGATAGGGTTGACTCGACGCGAATCGGCATGATTCTGGGTGCAGATGCAGCCAGCATCTCATGTTATCGACAGTTTCCCTGAGCTTCTAGCGCGCTTGCCCCCGGGATTGGATCTAGATGCGCTGGCGATATCGAGCCGAGCCATCGAGCGTCCGCGCAAGGTGTGCGATGGGGCGAGCCTGTTGCGGTTGGCTTTGGCGCGCGGTCCAGGCGGGCTATCGCTCAATCAAACGGCAGCGTGGGCGTCGATGAGCGGCTTGGCCCAGCTCAGCGATCCCGCGGTCAAATACCGCTTGGACAAGGCAGTCGATTTCCTGAAAGCCATCATGGAACAACAGCTTGCTGCCCGGACGGGCAGCGCTGTCATCCGGTGGCCAGGACGCAGCCTGCGCATTGTCGATGGCACCAACATCTCGCAGCAGGCAAGCCTTGGCACCGACTGGCGGGTGCATGCCGGGTTCGACCTCGCCACCGGCGGCTTTTTCCACCTGGAACTGACCGACAACCGCGGCGCCGAGTCGCTGGCGCGCGGCGCGCCCGTGGCTGGCGAAGTGCGCATCGCCGATCGCAACTATGCCAACGCTGGCGCCCTGCATCGTCTTTGCCAGCAAGCCGAGCGCGTTGACTTCATCGTGCGGGCACGATGGAAGTCGTTCGCGTTGCGCACTCCCGCTGGTGCGCCCTTCACCCTCATCGAGCACCTCAGCGCCCTCGACCCCGCCACACAGACGAGCGAGGTGCTGGTGCACGCGGCCGTCGACAAGACGACGCATGTGCCACTGCGCCTGATCATCCAGCGCCGACCACCTGAACAGATCGAGAAGACCCAGCACCATCTTCGCAAAGCAGCCTTGCGTAAGCAGAAGAAACTCGACCCCCGGACGCTTGTGGCCGCACAATTCCTCATCCTTGCGACCTCATTGCCCGCCGAAACCTACCCGGCGAGCGAAATACTTATCGTCTATAGACTACGATGGCAGATCGAACTCGCCTTCAAGCGATTGAAGTCGCTGCTGCACATCGACCAATTGCCCACACGCACCACCAGCGCTTCCCGAAGTTGGCTCTACGCTCACCTCATCCTGGCTCTCTTATGCGACGACATGAACCAGGATTTCCTGGAATCTTCCCCCTCAGGACCTTGCCGAGATCGACTGCACACCCTCGCCATGGCGCATCCATAAAACAGCAGCCTTGCTGCTGCTCATGGCAGTCCTTGGAACCCTGCCACTCGATCGCATGCTCAAGTCGAGCGCCCATCTCCATCGGCAACTCGCACACCAGCCACGAAAACGAAAACCAGACGTGATCTATCCCGTCAAACCACTATCTTAACGCACATGGGGCTAAAGCCCACCCTACTGAGCAACCAAGTGGCATGGGTCTGCTTTCGACCCTTGGTTGCCGTTCAAGGACGGCTTCCGTGCTTGCCGAAAGCCGCTCTTTGAAATCACGATGCAAATGGCTCAGCCGCCCTGCCGTTCTTCCTGGCCGCGAGTTCCGCTGCAGCCATGAGCATCCAGCTTCGGAACTCGACCGAGAAGTGCTGCAGGTGCTGCTCAATGGCTCGGCGGTGCACCCGGGTGCGCAACCCGTCACAACCTCTGTGCAGCGGTACTAGCGGGTCGGGGTTGGCGGCGTCGTCCCATAGTCGTAGAAGCCGCGTCCCGACTTCCGGCCCACCCAACCCGCCTCCACGTATTTCACCAGCAACGGGCACGGCCGATATTTGCTGTCGGACAATCCCTCATACAGCACCTGCATGATCGACAGGCAGGTGTCCAGACCGATGAAGTCACCCAACTCCAACGGTCCCATCGGATGGTTGGCGCCCAGCTTCATGGCCGCGTCGATGCTGGCGATGGTGCCGACCCCCTCGTACAAGGCGTAGACCGCCTCGTTGATCATCGGCACCAGCACGCGGTTGACGATGAAGGCCGGGAAGTCCTCCGCGGCTGCCGTCGTCTTGTGCAGCCGTATCGCCAGGGCCTGCACCGTCTCGAACGTCGGCTCGTCCGTTGCGATCCCCCGGATCACCTCCACCAGCTTCATGACCGGCACCGGGTTCATGAAGTGCATGCCGATGAACTTGCCCGGCCGGTCGGTCGCCGCGCCCAGGCGGGTGATGGAGATGGAGGACGTATTGCTCGCCAGGATGCAGCCGGGGCTGAGATGCGGGATCAACGTGCGGAAGATGGCGCGCTTGATGTCCTCCTTCTCGGTTGCTGCCTCGATCACCATGTCGCACCCGTGGAACGCCGCATAATCCGTGGTGGTGGTGATCCGGGCCAACGCGGCCATCTTGTCGTCAGCCGAAATGGCGCCCTTGCCGACCTGGCGATCCATGTTCTTCGCCATTGCCGCCATCGTCTTGTCCAGCGCCTCGGGCTTGGCATCCAGCAGCACCACCGGCAAGCCGGCCAGGGCGCAGACATGACTGATGCCGTTGCCCATTTGCCCGGCGCCGATCACGCCGAGCCGGGTCACCTCGGCCACCATCAGGTCCGCTCCAACTCCGCCTTTAGCTCAGGCAAGGCCACGAACAAATCCGCCACCAGGCCGTAATCGGCCACCTGGAAGATCGGCGCATCCTCGTCCTTGTTGATCGCGACGATGACCTTGCTGTCCTTCATGCCGGCGAGATGCTGGATCGCCCCGGAGATGCCGATCGCCACATAGAGGTCAGGCGCCACGATCTTGCCGGTTTGCCCGACCTGGTAGTCGTTGGGCACGAACCCCGCATCCACCGCGGCCCGCGACGCGCCGACAGCAGCGCCCAGCCGGTCCGCGATCGGATCGAGCAGCTTGAAATTTTCGCCATTCTGCATGCCGCGGCCACCAGACACGACGATGCGGGCCGCCGTCAGGTCCGGCCGTTCGGATTTCGACAGTTCGGCGGACACGAACTTGGAGGTGCTGCCCGGCGCCGTGGCGGCAACGTCCTCGATCACGGCCGTGCCGCCGGTGGCGGCGACCGGGTCGAAGGACGCGGCGCGCACCGTCAGCACCTTCTTGGTGTCGGACGACTTCACCGTCGCCATCGCGTTGCCGGCATAGATCGGACGGACGAACGTATCGGCATCAACGATGTCGGCGACGTCGCTGATCGGCTGCACATCCAGCATTGCCGCCACGCGCGGCATGACGTTCTTGCCCGTCGCGGTGGAGGCGGCGAGCAGATGGTCGTGATGCCCGGCCATCGACACCAGCAAATCCGCCAACGGTTCTGCCAGCGCGTGCTCGTAGACCGGACTATCGGCCTTATGGACCTTGCTGACGCCCTCCAACTGCGCGGCGGCCTGCGCGGCGCCGTCGATGCCGCTGCCGGCGACCAGCACGTGGACCTCGCCCAACTTGCGAGCGGCGGCCACGGCGCTGCGCGACGGCTGCTTGATTTCCGATCCTTCGAAATCGAGCAGGACGAGAGAGGTCATTCAGATCACCTTCGCTTCGGTCTTGAGCTTTGCCACCAGTTCCGCGACCGAGCCAACCTTCTTGCCCGCCACGCGCTTCGGGGGCTCCGCCACGCTCACCAGGGTCAGCCGCGGCGCGGGATCGACGCCGAGATCTTCTGGCTTGATCGTCTCGATCGGCTTCTTCCGCGCCTTCATGATGTTCGGCAGCGAGGCATAGCGCGGTTCGTTGAGGCGCAAATCGGTGGTGATGATCGCCGGCAGGGTCAACGCCAGCGTCTCCAGCCCGCCATCGATCTCGCGCGTGACGGTGACCGATTCGGCGGTGAGCTCCAGCTTGGAGGCGAACGTCCCCTGCGGCCAGCCCAGCAGCGCCGCCAGCATTTGCCCGGTGGCGTTCATGTCGTCGTCGATCGCCTGCTTGCCCAGCACGATCAGGCGCGGCTGTTCCTTATCGGCCAGCGCCTTCATCATCTTGGCGACGGCCAGCGGTTGCAGCTCCGCCGTGGTCTCCACCAGGATGCCGCGGTCGGCGCCCATGGCCAAGGCGGTGCGGATGGTCTCGGCGCAGGCGGGCAAGCCCATGGACACGGCGATCACCTCGGTCGCCACGCCTTTCTCCTTCAGGCGGACGGCCTCCTCGATCGCGATCTCGTCGAACGGGTTCATCGACATCTTGACGCCGGATGTCTCAACCCCCGTGCCGTCCGCTTTCACACGGACCTTCACGTTGTAATCGACCACTCGTTTGACTGCGACGAGGATTTTCATGGACGCGCCATCGCTTCCTGGATCTCTGGGGTGCCGGTGCAGTGTGGAGCCGTCATGGCAAGCCGGCTCCGTCCCACGCACTCTCTATTGGTGCGCCCGACCTTAGAAGCCGCCTGCGGGCGGTGTCAAACCGGTTGGACAAAGCCGAAACACGCATGGGCATCACGACCGGATCAGATGCAGCAGCAGCATGAACAGCAGCAGCGTGCCTGCCTGCAGCATCACGCGCCAGCGCATCAGCCGGTTCGAGCGCATGGGATCGCCGCCGCCGCGCGCCAGGCCGATCAGCCCGGCGAACAGCACGCCGAGCGTGGCCAACATCATCAGGATCACCAGCGCAATCAGCACGACCTTCATGCCGGCAAAGATAGGGTCGCCCACCGGATTGTGCACCCTGCCAAGCGCCGCGCGGTTGACATCAGCCCCCTCTGTATGGGGGAACGCGGCCATGCGGTTTTTCGCCCTCGCCGTCCTGCTATTCTGCCTCGCCCTGCCGCAGGCGGCATGGCCGCAACCCTCTGCCGCCGCCAAGCCGCCGGCCCCGATGTTGACGCCCCAGCAGGCGCAGGCGGTCCTGAACGTCCTGCAGGACGACAAGGCCCGGGCCCAGTTCACGACGGTGCTGGAGGACATGGTGCACGCGGTCCCTGCCGTGGCGCCGGCCAAGCCGTTGGTCGCGGTGCCCCTCGCAGCCGACAGCGTGGGCGCGCAATTGCTGGTCGCCGGGGCGCATTGGGCTGGTGAACTGGCCGGCCAGTTCACCTCCACCGCCGAGGCGGTCGGCGACGTGCCGCAACTCTGGGGCTGGCTGGCGGACACCGCCATGGACCCGGCCGCCCGCGACCGCGTGCTGACGACCGCGTGGAAGTTGCTGGTGGTCCTGGTGATCGGCGGCGCGGTGGAGTGGGGCGTCGGCCGCCTGCTCGCCGGGGGGCGCCGGTTCCTGGCCGACCGGGCGCCGGCGGACGAGCCGCTCGCGACCGAACTGGACTCCGACGAGGCCGACGGCGCGCGGCACCCGGGCTTCAGCGTGGCCTGGCGCATGTTGCGGCGACTGCCCTTCGTCATGCTCGGGCTGCTGCTGGAACTGGTTCCGGTGACCGTCTTTGCCGCCGTCGGCCACCTGTTGCTAACGACCCCGCTTGGCGCCACCACCAACACGCGTCTGGTCGTCCTCGCGGTCGTGGATGCCTATGTGCTGTGCCGGGTGATCATGTGCGTGACGCGGACCTTCGTGTCTCCGCGCGAGCACCGGCTGCGGCTGATCCAGTGCGACGACCCGTCGGCGGCCTTCATCGAACTCTGGATCCGCCGGATCAGCGCCGTCGCCGTGTTCGGCTTTGCCGCGGCCGAGGTGGGGCTGCTGTTCGGGCTCTACCGCTCCGCCCACGACGTGCTGCTCAAGCTGGTGGGTCTGGTCGTGCACATCATGCTGGTCATCGTGGTGCTGCAATCGCGCCAGACGGTCGCCCACCGGCTGCGGGCCCGCAGGCACCGCACGGGGGTGCTGGCCAGCCTGCAGAACCATTTCGCCGCCAATTGGCACCTGGTCGCGATCTTCTACATCGTGGCGCTGTGGCTGGTGGCAGCGGCAGAAATCCGCGATGGCTACGAACGGCTGCTGCATTTTTTCGTCGTCACAAGCAGCACGCTGATCGTGGCGCGGCTGGTGGGGATCATCCTCCTGGGCGCACTCGACCGCGCCACCCGGCTTGGAACCAACACGTCGGCCCGCTATCCCGGCTTGGAACAGCGGCTGATCTACTATTACCCGGTCGTGCGCCTGGTGCTGGTCGGGCTGCTCTCCGCCGCGACCGGCGTCGTGTTGCTGGAGGTCTGGGGTTTCTCCCCGAAGGGCTGGTTCTACACCGGGGCCTTGGCCTCACGACTGCTGTCCGCGCTCGGCACGTCCGGCATCACCGTGCTGTTGGCGGTGGTGGTGTGGGAGGTTGTGAACGCCGGGGTGGAGAACAAGGTCGCCAGCCTGACCCGCGCGGCGCAGACGGCGCGGGCAGCGCGGCTGCGCACGCTGCTGCCGATGATGCGGACGGCGTTGCTGGTGGCGATTCTCATCTTCACCGGGCTGACGGTGCTGAGTCAGATCGGCCTTAACATCGCCCCCTTGCTGGCCGGCGCCGGCGTGCTGGGGGTGGCCATCGGGTTCGGCTCGCAGAAGCTGGTGCAGGACCTGATCACCGGGCTGTTCCTGCTGCTGGAGAACGCGATGCAGGTGGGCGACGTGGTCTCCCTCGGCGGGCTGAGCGGCACGGTGGAATACCTGTCCATCCGGACCATCCGGCTGCGGTCGCTGGATGGATCGATGCACAT
This sequence comes from Acetobacteraceae bacterium, assembly GCA_965199095.1. Classification (GTDB taxonomy): domain Bacteria; phylum Pseudomonadota; class Alphaproteobacteria; order Acetobacterales; family Acetobacteraceae; genus LMUY01. The sequence goes on along the minus strand of CBDAQM010000007.1, from coordinate 666,478 downwards.
CATCCCGTTCTCCTCCGTCACGACGGTGACCAACCAGACGCGAGATTTCTCCTACGTCCTGTCCGACCTGCCGATCGGCCTGGATGAGGAGCCGGATCGGATCGCCGATTTGCTGCGCAAGGTCGTCGGCCAAATGCGGGCCGAGCCGCGTTGGGAGGACATCATCACCTCCGACCTGGAGGTGATGGGCGTCTACGCCTTCAACGACACGAACTGGACCATGCGGGTGCGGATCCGCACCACGCCCTCGCAACGCTGGGCGGTGAACCGCGAGTTCAACCGGCGGGTGAAACACTGCTTTGACGAGAATGCAGTGCAGAGCCCGATTACGGCCTATAAAGTGCAGGGCTGGCTGCCGCCCGGCTCCGAACGGCCGATCCCGAAGCCGGAGGCGACGCTGCAGGTTGTCAAGGAGACCGGATGATGCCCAATCCCGCCACCACCCGCCCCTCCATCGCGACCCTGGTCGGCCGCGACGGCTTCGCCTTCGTGCACGAAGCGGAGATGCGGGGCGTGCTGGAGGCGAACGGGCTCGCGGGATGGGAGCAGTTCGCCGCAAGCTGGGATGATCTGGGGTTGGACACCTACATGGCCGATGGCGGCCGCTATCGCCGCCGCCGCCACGCCGTGTTCGCCGCCACGCCGGGCGGGATCGTCCGCCGGCCGCACCAGCCGCATTACCAAAGCCGCGACTACAACGTGTTGAATGGCGGCATCGCCCGCTGGTTTGAGCCGGTGACCGAGGTGGTCGCGGCCATGCCGGCCTTCACAGCCATCCTCGATACCTGCCAGCGCGTGTTCGACACGCTGTCGCCGGACGTTCCGGCGTGGGAGGTCGAAGTGCATCAGTTCCGCATCGAGGCCCAGCCCGGCAAGGCCGGCCAGCCGACGCCCGAAGGGATGCACCGCGACGGCGTGGATTGGGTGCTCGTCCTGCTGGTGCGGCGGGAGAACATCGCCAGCGGGGAAACCACGATCCACGATCTGGACCGCGGGCTGCTCGGCTCCTTTACGCTCACGCGGCCGATGGATGCCGCCTGGGTCGACGACAGCCGGGTCTATCACGGCGTCACCCCGGTGGAACCGCGCGATCCGGCCATCCAGGCGTTCCGCGACGTCTTGGTCGTCACGTTCCGGCGCGCCCCTGTCGCCTAAGGCAGCGTCGGCAAATAAGTGCTTCGGCACGCCGACAAAGCTGCCGCTCCAAACAAAGGTTAAGGCAGGCGATATTCCGCCGCGCCGCGCATCACCATGATCGCGCGGCGCAGATGGGCGAGGCCGAGCCGGACATGGCCATGCTCACACATCGACCGGCCGCGCTGCCACAACACCCGGGCGTTCCGCGTCATCTGGCCCTGGGCATCCAGGTGGTCCGCCAGGCTGAGACAATACTCCGGCGTGTCAGTGGTCACCGTCATCGGATCCTCAATCGGCAATGCCACTCCGAAATGGCCAGCCAACGCGGCGCTGAGCAGGATTTGTTTCAACATTCCCGTCACGCTACCCGACTGGAGGTCTGGCAGGCATGGGCGGGACATGACGACATCGTCACGGAATGCTGCTGCGGCCGAGTTGGGCCGGGAGGGTGAGCACGGCGCGCAGGCCGGGCGCCGCATCTTCCAGCGTCAGCATGCCGCCGTGAAGCTGCGCCACCGCCTCCACCAGCGCCAGGCCCAGGCCGGACCCCGGGGTCTGCCGGGCCTGTTCGCCGCGAAAGAACCGCTCGGTCGCCCGGCCGCGGTCGCGCGGCGGGATGCCGGGGCCGGCATCCTGGATCGTCATTGTTACGGACGACGGCGAACGGTCCGCACGCAGGTGAACGACCCCGTTCGGCGGCGAGAATTTCAGCGCATTGTCGAGCAGGTTGACCACGGCCTGCCCGACCAGGTCACGATCGCCGTGGATGGGCAGGCTGTCCGGCGCCTTGAACACCAGCGTCAGCCCACGCTCCTCCGCCGGCGCCGTATACAGCTCGGCCAACTCTGCCAGCACGGGCGCCAGGTCGATGTCGGCGAAGGCCGAGCGGCGGGTGCCCGCCTCGATCTCCGCGATGCGGAGCAGGGCGTCGAACACGGAGGTCACGCCGTCCAGATCCGTCACGGCGCGGCACAGCGCGGCCCGCAGGTCGCCAGGACTGGCCGCGTGCTCCGCCGCATCCTCCAGCCGGGTGCGGGCGCGGGTGATCGGCGTTCGCAGGTCGTGCGCGATGCTGTTGGACACTTCGCGCACGCCGTCCATCAGCCGCCCGATCCGGTCCAGCATGTCGTTGATGGTTTCCGCCAGCCGGTCGAACTCATCCCCGCGGCCGGTGACGCGCACGCGCTGGCCCAGGTCGCCCTGCGCGATGGCCATCGCCGTGACGGAAATCCGCGCGATCATGCGATGGAACAGCCGCTGCATCACCAGCCCGCCGACGGAGCCGAGCAGCGCCAGCAGCACGAGCGACCACAGCAAGGCGGAGGTCAGCAGCGCCCGCAGCGAGGCCGGGGTCTTCACGTCCCGCCCGATCAGCAACTGGCTGCCATCCGGCAGGTCGAAGCGCTGGACGCGGGCCATGCTGGTCCTGCCGGCGCGTGACACCATCAGGTCGTATGGTATCTCGGTCGCCGTAACGGCCGCGGGCCAGCCGGTCAGGTTGCCGGCCAGCGGGTGCATGTCCTTGTCGACGAGCAGGTAGATGGCGTCGTCATCCACGTCCTCGGCCAGCCGGTCCTCGATCGTGGTCTGCAACCCTTCGATGCCGCCGCCTTGCCATTGTTCCGACAGGCCTTGCGCATCGGCCCGAATCGCGGCCTCCACCTGGCGGTCCAGCAGCCCGGCAGTGGCCAGCCATAGGAACACCACCAGCGCCAGCGCGCTGACGGCGAACAGCAGGGCGTAGACCATCGCCAGCCGCAGCCCGGCGGAGCGCCACAGGCTGGGGCGGGCCCGCGGGATCGTGGCGCTCACTCGGCGCGGATCATGTAGCCCGAGTTGCGGACGGTATGCAGCAGGGCCGTCGGGAAAGGCTTGTCGATCTTCTGGCGCAGCCGGCTGACATGCACGTCGATGACGTTGGTCTGCGGGTCGAAGTGGTAGTCCCACACGCCCTCCAGCAGCATGGTCCGCGTGACCACCTGGCCGGCATGGCGCATCATGAACTCCAGCAGCCGGAACTCGCGCGGTTGCAGGTCGACGCGCTGCCCGGCGCGGCGCACGGTGCGGGACAGCAGCTCCATCTCCAGGTCGCCCACCACCAGCTTGGTCTGCGGATTGTCGCCTTTGCCGCGCCGGGCCAGCGCCTCCACCCGGGCGAGCAGTTCGGCGAAGGCGAAGGGCTTGGTGAGGTAGTCGTCGCCCCCCGCCTTCAGCCCGCGGACCTTTTCGTCGACCGCGCCCAGCGCCGACAGGAACAGCACCGGGGTGGCGTTGTCCTGTGCCCGCAAGGTTTCCAGCAGGCGTAACCCGTCCACCCCGCCGGGCAGCATGCGGTCCAGGATGATCGCGTCGAAGCTCTCGCTCGCCGCCATGAACAGGCCGTCGCGGCCGTTATCGGCGTGCTCGGCGAGGTGCCCGGCCTCCCGCAACCCCTTCACCACGAAGCCGGCGACCTCTTTGTCGTCCTCGACCACCAGGATACGCATCAGCCATTGCCCTCGCTCGGCCGCAATCCGACGGTGACCGTCAGGTCCGACGTCTGGTTGCGCCGCTTGACCGTCAGCCGCAACGTGGTCCCCGGCGTGGTCGCGCTGACCGCCTTGATCAGCTCGTGCGCCGTGTCGACCGCGACGCCGTTGACCGCCGTCACGACGTCGCCCGCCGCCAGGCCGGACTTCGCGGCCGGCCCGCTTCGGTCCACGCTGGCGATGATCACCCCCGTGGTGCGGGACCGTGCGACGCCGGGCGTGCTGGGTGCGTCCTGCACGGCGACGCCCAGCCAGCCACGGTCGATATGCCCCTTCTCCCGCAACTCGGCCACGATCTTGCGCGCGATCTCGCTGGGGATGGCGAAGCCGATGCCGACCGACCCGCCGGTGGGGGACACGATGGCGGTGTTCACCGCCACGACCTGACCGTCCAGGTTGAAGGTGGGGCCGCCCGAATTGCCCGGATTGATGGGGGCGTCGATCTGCAGGAAGTCGTCGAACGGCCCGGCGCCGATATCCCGCCCCCGCGCCGACACGATGCCGGCGCTGACGGAGGAGCCAAGCCCGAACGGGTTGCCGGCGGCGATGATCCAGTCACCCACCTCCACCGTCCGCGAGTCGCCCCAGGTGACGGCGGGCAGCGAGGGCGCGCCGTCCACCTTGATGACGGCGATGTCCGTCAGCTCATCCGTGCCGATCACCTTGGCGGGCAGTTCGGTGCCGTCGGACAGGGAGACGACGATGCGGTCGGCATGCCCGACGACGTGGTTGTTGGTGACGATCACCCCCGACGGGTCGATGACGAAGCCGGACCCGGCGCCCTGCACCTGCTCATGCCGGGAGCGCAGGCGGTCGCGGAACTGCTTTTCCAGGGGCGTGCCGCGCAGCGCCGGCGGCAATTGCGAGTCGTCGCCCACGTTCTCCGTCACCGCGATGTTGACCACGGAGGGGACCACCCGCTTGACCAGCGGCGCCAGCGACGGCAACGCGACCCGCAGCGAGGTGGCGCCGCCGCTTTGCGCGTTGGAGCTGTTGCAGCCGGTCAGCGTGATCGCGAGGGCGAGGAACAGCGGGCGGATCATCGGGCGAGGTCCAGGACTGCGATGGGGCATGGTGTCATGGTGGCGCGTTGCCTGTCCGACGACAAGGATGCTGGACGGCATCTATCAGGCATGGTCGATGCAACGCCCCATCCACCATGTGAGGGAGATGAGAGTATTGAGGATCTCGCCTCGATGCGGCGCAGCTCCCGCGGGAGCGTCGGACGGCGTCGCAGCTTCGCATTTGCTACCAGGATGGGCGCGGGCTGCTGCCCACCATCCTGATCGCGTGCATGCAGCTCCGCTTCGCGCTTCCCGTGTGCTCAAAGAAGTCGAAAGCTGGCCTGGTCAGCCTGCTCTGCACGTGGTTGCTGGTGCCGGGACGGCCGGAAGTGTCCGCAGTCTGACGTCCCCGAACGTATAGGAGCGGGCAATGGCCGGCACAGCATTGGTGGTAGGCGCAAGCGGGATCGTGGGACGCGCGACGGCGGCGCTGCTGTTGCGCGAGGGATGGACGGTGCACGGATTGGCGCGCCGCGCAGACGGGGCAGGGGGCGTGCGGCCTGTCTCGGCCGACCTGCGGGATGCCGCCGGCACAGCGGCGGCGGTGGCCGGCCTGCAGCCGGATGCGGTGTTCATCACCACCTGGCTGCGGCAAGCGACCGAAGCGGAGAACATCCGCGTCAACGGGGCTATGGTCCGCAACCTGCTCGCGGGGCTGTCACCGGCCACGGCTGGGCGCCACGTGGCGCTAGTGACCGGGCTGAAGCACTACCTCGGCCCATTTGAATCCTATGGCAAGGGTACCCTGCCGCAGACGCCGTTCCGCGAGGAGCAAGGGCGGCTGCCGGTCGAGAACTTCTACTACGCCCAGGAAGACGAGCTATTCGCCGCCGCCAAGCGGGGCGGCTTCACCTGGAGCGTGCACCGCCCGCACACGATCATCGGCGAGGCCGTTGGCAACGCGATGAACATGGGCACCACGCTGGCCGTGTACGCCACGCTGTGTCGCGAGACCGGCCGGCCGTTCAGGTTTCCCGGCTCGGCCGTGCAGTGGGACGGGCTGACGGATATGACGGAGGCCGGGCTGCTGGCCCGGCACCTGCTGTGGGCGGCGACCATGCCCGCGGCGCACGACCAGGCGTTCAACGTGGTCAACGGTGACGTCTTCCGCTGGAAGTGGATGTGGGCGCGAATCGCCGACTGGTTCGGCCTGCAGCCCGCCCCCTTCGACGGCACGGTGCAACCGCTGGAGCAACAGATGGCTGATGACGCCGAAACCTGGCGCGGTATCGCCGCCCGCCACAGCCTACGTGAGCCCGACCTGTCACGCCTGGCCTCGCCCTGGCACACGGACGCCGATCTCGGTCGACCGATCGAGGTGGTCACCGACATGGGTAAGAGCCGCCGGCTGGGCTTCACCGCCTACCAGCCCACGGACGATGCCTTCTTCGCCCTGTTCGCGGCGCTGCGCGCCGACCGCCTGATCCCGTGACTGGAGCGTTTCAGATGAACAGGTCACCTGGCAGCGAATGTCGTTTTCCGAGCCGTTGGTGTGTAGCGGGATGTCAGGGCGTTCGAGCACCATCAGCAATTCGGCTTTGTTGGCCCCCGGTTTCAGCAGCCTCCCGAATGCGGTGAAGCCGAGGAGCGTCGACTCGGCGGGGGGGATAGTCCGGATCGTTGGCCAGGATCATGTCAAGAATGGGTCGGTAGCGGTCTGGCCGGCAAAGCTGGAACCGGCCGTCCAGCCAAAGACCGACGCCGCACTGCTTCCAAAAATCATGTAAGCAGCTGTGGGTTCTGCCGCCATTGGCCGCTAGTACATCGATTGCATGAAATCGACCCTATGGAGAGGAAGTCGTAGGGTGGGCTTTAGCCCACCATGGTCTCCTACGGCACCTCGAAGAGGTGGGCTGAAGCCCACCCTACGACGGGCTACGACGGGCCTGCCTCAGGCGGCGGCATAGGAGTCGTTTCATGGAAACGCTGTACTAGCTAATACCTCGGGCGGCACGGCCTCTCCATCCATAGGCAAGTCGATCTTTTAGACAATAGGCGAAGTTGGGATACAAACCTGGTTCGTGCTCACTCATCGCGACATCCAGCGTGACGGTCATCTTCTGTTCCGTCTGTGGCTGTATCGGCGCGGGACCTGCACGCCGTCATCCGCCCAGGTTTCGGAGGCGAACGACGCGCTGTTGGGCAAAGTCGTTGAACCTCAGTTCAATTGGATCGAGTTGAGCGATGATTGCGAAATGTTCGAGCGCCCGCACCCGGCGCAGTTCGGATAAGACGCCAAGCCCGCCTAGTCCCATCGCAGGGAAGAAGCCGTAGCACTCCCCCAAAGCCAGCGGGCCAAGCTTCTTAAGCGCCCGTGCAAAGAGCGGCTTTGCACTGTCGGTATGTTCCAGGAAATCATAGCTCGGTTGATCAATGAAGCCGAGAGCAGACCCGATGGACCTCTCCGGCGGCAAGATCGGGTGCTTAGGGCTGAGATGCTGCGTATTTGCGATCTTGTTCACCAAATCGACGGTCAGCAGATACTGTTTGTTGTGCCAGATCAGCAGCTCCCCGAATGCAGTGAAGCCAAGGAGCGTCGACTCGGCCGGGGGATAATCCGGGTCGTTGGCCAGAATCATATCAAGGATGGGTTGGTAGCGGTCTGGCCGGCAAAGCTGGAACCGGCCGTCCAGCCAAAGACCGACGCCGCACTGCTTCCAGAAATCGCGTAAGCTGCTGGGGGTTCTGCCGCCATAGGCAGCTAGTACCTCGGGCGGCACAGCCTCTCCACCCATAGGCAAGCCGAATTTTTTTAGACAATAGGCGAAGTTGGCGTTGAGACCCGGTTTGTGCTCACTCATCGCAGACATCCAGCTTGATGTTCATCATCTCCGGTGTTTCACGGCGAGGAAACGGCGCGCCGTTATCCACCCAGGTTTCGGAGGCGAACGACGCGCTTCTTGACAAGATCGTTGAACCTGAGCTCGATCGGATCGAGTTGAGCGATGATGGCGAAATGTTCGAGGGCCCGCACCCGGCGCAGTTCGGACAGGACACCGAGCCCGCCCAATCCCATCGCAGGGAAGAAGCCGTAGCACTCCCCGAAGGCCAGCGGGCCGAGCTTCTTGAGCGCCCGTGCAAAGAGCGGCTTCGCACTGTCGGTATGTTCCAGGAAATCATAGCTTGGTTGATCGATGCGGCCGAGATCAGATCCGACGGATTTCTCCGGTGGTAAGATCGGATGGTCCGGGTCGAGATGCTCCGTATACGCGACCTTGTTAACCAAATCGACGGTAAGCAAGTATTGCTTGTTGTGCCAAATCAGCAGCCTTCCAAAAGCGGTGAATCCGAGAAGCGTCGACTCGGCAGGGGGATAATCCGGATCGTTGGCCAGGATCATGTCGAGGATGGGCTGGTAGCGGTCTGGCCGGCAAAGTTGGAACCGGCCGTCCAGCCAAAGACCGACGCCGCACTGTCTCCAGAAATCGTGCAAGCTCGCGGGCGTTCTGCCGGCATAGGCAGCGATCACATCCGGCGGAACGGCGTCGCCATGCGCCGGCAAGCCGAATTTTTTCACACAAAAGGCGAAATTGGCATTGAGACCCGGTTCGTGCTCACTCATCGCAGACATCCAGCTTGATACTCATCATTTCCGTCGTCCATCCGAGATGAAACGGTGCACCGTCACCCGCCCAGGTTGCGCAGCCGGACGACCTGTTTCTTGACGAGATCGTTGAACCTAAGTTCGATCGGGTCCAGTTGCGCGATGATGGCGAAATGCTCGAGCGCCCGCACCCGCCGCAGTTCGGACAGGACACCGAGTCCGCCTAAGCCCATCGCTGGAAAGAACCCGTAGCATTCCCCGAAGGCCAACGGGCCGAGTTTCTTGAGCGCCCTTGCGAAGAGCGGCTTTGCGCTGTCGGTATGTTCCAGAAAATCATAGCTTGGATCATCGACGCGGCTGAGGGCAGACCCGATAGATAGCTCCGGTGGCAAGATCGGGTGATCTGGGTTGAGGTGACGCGTATATGCGACCTTGTTCACCAAATCGACGGTCAGGAAATACTGTTTATTGTGCCAAATCAATAGTTCACCGAAAGCAGTGAAGCCGAGGAGCGTCGACTCGGCGGGGGGATAGTCCGGATCGTTGGCCAGGATCATGTCGAGGATGGGCTGGTAGCGGTCCGGCCGGCAAAGCTGAAACCGGCCGTCCAGCCAGAGACCGACGCCGCACTGCTTCCAGAAATCATGTAAGCTGCCGGGCGTTCTGCCGGCGCAGGCAGCGATCACCTCCGGCGGCACAGCCTCTCCACCCGCCGGCGAGCCAAACTTCTTCAGGCAATACGCGAAATCGGGATTGAGACCCGGTGTGTGCTCACTCATCACAGACATCCAGCTTGATACTCATCATTTGCGTTGTTCATCGGAGATGAAACGGTGCGCTGTCACCCGCCCAGGTTGCGCAGCCGGACGACCTGTTTCTTGACGAGATCGTTGAACCTAAGTTCGATCGGGTCGAGTTGCGCGATGATGGCGAAATGCTCGAGCGCCCGCACCCGGCGCAGTTCGGACAGGACACCAAGCCCGCCCAACCCCATTGCAGGGAAGAAGCCGTAGCACTCCCCGTAAGCCAGCGGGCCGAGCTTCTTGAGCGCCCTTGCGAAGAGCGGCTTTGCGCTGTCGGTATGTTCCAGGAAATCATAGCTCGGCTCACTAACGAAGCTGAGGGCAGACGCAACGGATCTTTCCGGCGGCAAGATCGGGTGCTTCGGGCTTAGGTGATTCGTATAGGCAATCTTGTTCACCAAATCGACGTTCAGCAGATACTGTTTGTTGTGCCAGATCAGCAGCTTTCCAAAGGCGGTGAAGCCCAGGAGCGTCGACTCGGCGGGGGGATAATCCGGATCGTTAGCCAGGATCATATCAAGGATGGGCTGATAGCGATCCGGCTGACAAAACTGGAACCGGCCGTCCAGCCAAAAACCGACGCCGCACTGCTCCCAGAAATCGCGTAAGCTGGACGGCGTTCTGCCGGCATAGGCGGCGATCACCTCCGGCGGAACGGCCTCGCCATGCGCCGGCAAGCCGAATTTTTTCACACAAAAGGCGAAATCGGCATTGAGACCAGGTTCGTGCTCACTCATCGCAGACATCCAGCTTGATACTCATCATTTCCGTCGTCCATCGGAGATGAAACGGTGCGCTGTCACCCGCCCAGGTTGCGCAGCCGGACGACCTGTTTCTTGACGAGATCGTTGAACCTAAGTTCGATCGGGTCGAGTTGCGCGATGATGGCGAAATGTTCGAGCGCCCGCACCCGGCGCAGTTCGGACAGGACACCGAGTCCGCCCAAGCCCATCGCAGGGAAGAACCCGTAGCATTCCCCGAAGGCCAGTGGGCCGAGTTTCTTGAGCGCCCGTGCGAAGAGCGGCCTCGCACTGTCGGTATGTTCCAGGAAATCATAGCTCGGATCATCAATGCGGCCGAGATCAGACCCGACGGACCTCTCCGGCGGCAAGATTGGATGCTTTGGGCTGAGATGCTCCGTATACGCGACCTTGTTCACCAGATCGACGGTCAGCAGATACTGTTTGTTGTGCCAGATCAGCAATTCACCGAAAGCAGTGAAGCCAAGAAGCGTCGACTCAGCAGGGGGGAAATCCGGATCGTTGGCGAGGATCATATCAAGGATGATTTGGTAGCGGTCTGGCCGGCAAAGCTGGAACCGGCCGTCCAGCCAAAGACCGACGCCGCACTGCTTCCAGAAATCGCGTAAGCTGGACGGCGTTCTGCCGGCATAGGCAGCGATCACCTCCGGCGGAACGGCCTCGCCATGCGCCGGCAAGCCGAATTTTTTCACACAAAAGGCGAAATTGGCATTGAGACCCGGTTCGTGCTCACTCATCGCAGAAATCCAGCTTGATACTCATCATTTGCGTTGTTCATCGGAGAGGAAACGGTGCGCTGTCACCCGCCCAGGTTGCGCAGCCGGACAACCTGTTTCTTGACGAGATCGTTGAACCTAAGTTCGATCGGGTCCAGTTGCGCGATGATGGCGAAATGCTCGAGCGCCCGCACCCGCCGCAGTTCGGACAGGACACCAAGCCCGCCCAACCCCATCGCAGGAAAGAAGCCGTAGCACTCCCCGAAGGCCAGCGGGCCGAGCTTCTTGAGCGCCCTTGCGAAGAGCGGCTTTGCGCTGTCGGTATGTTCCAGGAAATCATAGCTTGGATCATCGACGCGGCTGAGGGCAGACCCGATGGACCTCTCCGGCGGCAATATCGGGTGATCTGGGTTGAGGTGACGCGTGTATGCGACCTTGTTCACCAAATCGACCGTCAGCAGATACTGTTTATCGTGCCAAATCAATAGTTCACCGAAAGCAGTGAAGCCAAGGAGCGTCGACTCGGCCGGGGGATAGTCCGGATCGTTTGCTAGGATCATGTCAAGGATGGGCTGGTAGTGGTCCGGCCGGCAAAGCTGGAAGCGGCCGTCCAGCCAGAGACCAACGCCGCACTGCTTCCAGAAATCGAGTAAGCTGACGGGCGTTCTGCTGGCGTAGACAGCGATCACCTCCGGCGGAATTGCCGCTCCCGCCGCCGGTAAGCCGAACTTTTCCACGCAATAGGCGAAATTAGAGTTAAGACTTGGTTCGTGCTCACTCATCACAGACATCCAACTCGACGTTCAACTTCTCTTTATGCTCTTCCCTTGCCTTGTTTACAGCCTTTTGAAGGTCAGCGTGACGGGGTTTCCACTGCGCCCCAATCGACCGATTTATCGACAAATCGCCCATGCCCATCGGGTCACCCGCTTTGCCGCCCACGATCGAGTCCAACTGGTGGGTGGCATCCATGCTCCTCATGTCCTTTGCCACGTCAGCAGACGCTTGCGCTTGCGCGGCTTTTGCGTTGATGCCGCCCGCCTCCAGCTTATCCGCGCGTGCGGCCGTTTGATCATTGCGACAGCTTGATCGGGTTTTACCACGAGCGGCCGCATCCCCGCCGGGCCGGTACGAGCCCGTAGCATCCTTGCGCTCCTGCGCCGCAGCTGCCGGAGGCCCTGGGCGATCCCTTTCATCAGCACGGACACCTTCTCGTCGGGGGTGCCCGGCCCAGCGGCGATGTAGCGGCGCGCGTGTTCGGACCGGCCGAGCATGCCGCCACCCACCAGTTCCAGGTAGGACCAGCGGCCCAGCCCCCGCTCGGACTGCAGGCCGAGTGCGCGGCCGGAATGCTCGCTCGCGGCGACATGGGCGAGCAGCGCGTCCTCGTCCAGGCTCCGTGTCTGCTCCGGCGCGGCGCCCCGCAGATAGGCGGCGATCGCGTGGTGCGACCGCTAGGTCATCGTCCCGGCGATCTGCGCCATCTGCCCGGGCGTGAAACGCAGCCAGCCATGCGGCGCCGGCGGCCACTCCGGCTTGCGTTGCGCGATCCGCTTGGTGCCCGGGCGTGCGCCGTGCAGCAGCACCGCGTCGAACGGCCCGAACAGGCGCGTCCGTTGCGCGGGTTGCAACGCCGGGTAGACCATCGCCAGCGCCCCCGGGTCATAGTGCCGGAACAGCGCGATCTGCCGCCCGGGCACACCCGGCGTCTGCCGCGGCATCTCGATGAGGTTGAGGCTGCGGAAGTGCCGGACCGCCGCCGCCTCCTGCACGACGCCCGCCCACAGCACCAGCTCGGCCCCGAGCTGCGGCGCCAGCAACAGGCGTTGCAGCGCCGCATCGTCCAGCAGCGCCAGCCACGGCCCCGCCTCCACCAGGCCCGGATTGCTCATTTGCGGCAGGAAGAGCGGCTGCGCCAGGATGTCGAGCCCTCGAAGAGACTCGGCCAGCCCCGTGTGTTTCGCGCCGCCCAACAGCACGAAGACAGGGCACGGCCACTCGGCGATGGCGGTCAGCAGGCCGCCGGCCGCTCCGGCCAGTCGTGCTTCGGGTAGCGGCCCCGCATGTCCCGCCGCACGTCGGCCCAGGCGCCGGTCCAGAACCCCGCCAGATCGGCCGTGATCGCCACCGGGCGGCCCGCGGGCGACAGCAGCGCGAATTGCAGCCGCACCCGCCCGCCGGCCAGCAACGGCGTCGTCGCCTGGCCGTAGAACGCCTGTGCCCGGGCGGACGCCACCGGGACCGGTTGCGTGTAGTCGATCGCCGCGCGGCCGCCCGGCAACGCCAGATGGGTCGGCAGCTCCTGGTCCAGCCGGGCCGCATGCTGCCAGCCCAGCAGGCCGCGCAGGAGGGCCGCCACATCCAGCGCCGCTGCATCCGCGAGCTTCGACAGCCCCAGCAGGTGCGTCGGCAGCCAGTCGGCCGCGCCCGCCGCCAGCGCCGCGTCCGACAGGTCGGGCACGGCCGGATCCAGCGTGCGGAGCAGGGCGGCGCGGGCCTGCAACTGGCGCGCAGCCTCGGTCCAACCGAGCAGGTCGAGCTTGCGGCCGATCACCCCGGCCAGCGTCGCCGCTGTTGCGGCCGGGTCGGCGGGCACCGTGCGATCCTCCAGCACCAGCGCCCCCAGGCGACGCCGGCGGCGGGACAGCACCGCGCCGGACACCGCGTCGAACCCGCTCTCCACCGTTTCGGTGATGCGGTGCGCGGGCAGGTCCGCCGGGTCGAGCGGCGCGGCCAGGCGGATGCGCGCGGAACTGCCCAGCTCCAGCGCGCCCACCGCCAGCAATCCCGCGCGGGCGAGCGGGTCGGTGGCGGGCAGCTTGCCGCCACCGCCGCCCGACAGCCGGAACGAGCCAGCCTCGCCGCGGCGCTGCGCGATGCGGTCGGGGAAGGCGGCGGCCAGCAACGGCGCCGGATCGCCGGCGGCGGGGGCGGTGCTGCGCAGACGCCGCCGATACTGTGCGGCCGCCTGGCGGATGCGGGCGAGCGCGCCGCGATCCGCATCCCGCCGCCCGGCCAGCGCCTCCAGCCGCAGGGCGATGTCGCAGGGGGCATCGCGCTCCCGCATGGGATCGCGTTCCTCCAGCAGCGCGGCCAGGTCGGCGGCCAGGGATTGCTCCCCGGCGGACCGGGCGGCGAGCATCATCGCGGCCAGGCGGGGATGCGCGCCGAGCTCCGCCATCCGGCGGCCGTCCGGTGTGACGGCGCCGCCCTCCAGGGCGCCAAGCCCGGTGAGCAAGCTGCGGGCAGCGGCCAGCGCCCCGGCGGTGGGCGGGTCCGGGAAGGGCAGGGCCTCGGGCGCCGTGCCCCAGGCGAGGCAGTCCAGCACGAGGCCGCTCAGCTCGGCCTCCATGATCTCCGGCCGGTCGAACGGGGCCAGGCCGCGATGCGCCGCCTCCGACCACAGCCGGATCGCCACGCCCGGCGCCTCCCGCCCGGCGCGGCCGGCGCGCTGGTCGGCGGCGGCGCGGCTGATGCGCAGGGTCGCGAGCCGGGTCAGCCCGGTGGCGGCATCCAGCCGGGGCGTGCGCCGCCAGCCGCCATCGACGACGACGCGCACGCCGGGCACGGTGAGCGAGGTCTCGGCGATGCTGGTGGCCAGCACGACCCGGCGTCCCTCGGCGGGGCGGAGGGCGCGGTCCTGCTCGGCCGGCGGCAGGTCGCCGTGCAGCGGCAGGACCAGCGCGCCGCATCCGTCCAGCGCCGCCTGGGCCCGGCGGATCTCCGCCATGCCGGGCAGGAAGGCGAGGATGTCGCCATTATGGGCGGCCAGGGCGTCGCGGATGGCGGCGGCGATTGCGGCGGGCAGGTCGCGGGGGGTGGCGATGTCGCGCCGTGCGTGCTGCACGGTGACGGGGAACATGCGGCCGGCGCTTTCCACCACGCTCGCCTGCATCAGGGCGGACAGCCGCGCGCCGTCGGCGGTGGCCGACATCGCCAGCAGCCGTAGCTCCGGCCGCAACTGCCGCTGCAAATCCAGGCAAAGCGCCAGCGCCAGGTCCGCGGCCAGGGCGCGTTCGTGGATTTCGTCCAGGATGACGAGGCCGATTCCATCCAGTCCCGGGTCGGATTGCAGGCGTCGCACCAGCAGGCCTTCCGTGACGACTTCGATCCGCGTGGCGGCCGAGACGGCCGAGTCCAGCCGGGTGCGATAGCCCACCGTGTCGCCCACCGCCTCGCCGATCAGGGACGCCATGCGGGTGGCCGCCGCCCGCGCCGCGAGCCGCCGCGGCTCCAGCATCACGATGCGTCCGGGCACCCGGCCTAGCAGGTGCAGCGGCACGAGCGTGGTCTTCCCCGCGCCGGGCGGCGCCACCAGGACGGCGTTGCCGAGCTTGAGCGCTGCTTCCAGTGCGGGCAGGGCGTCACTGACGGGGAGGTCGCGCATCATGGCAGCGGTTGGCAGCGCCCCTGGGATGTCACTGATTTGCTGCAACCATAGCCTCCCCCTAGAAAGAACGTTCATCGTTCCGAGGATGTCGTCGTCATATGAGCCTGACCCGTAAACGTGTTCTGGTGACCGGCGGCGCCGGGTTCGTCGGGTCGCATCTGTGCGAACGATTGATCGCGCGGGGCAATGATGTGCTCTGCGTGGACAACTACTTCACCGGCCGCAAGGACAACATCGCCCATCTCCTGGGCAACCCGCATTTCGAAACCATGCGGCACGACGTCACCTTCCCCCTCTACGCGGAGGTGGACGAGATCTACAACCTGGCCTGCCCGGCATCCCCCATCCACTACCAGTTCGACCCGGTGCAGACCACCAAGACGTCCATCATGGGCGCCATCAACATGCTGGGCCTGGCCAAGCGGGTGAAGGCCAAGGTGCTGCAGGCCAGCACCAGCGAGGTCTACGGCGACCCCACCGTGCATCCGCAGACCGAGGAGTACCGCGGCAACGTCAACCCGCTGGGTCCGCGCGCCTGCTACGACGAGGGCAAGCGGGCGGCGGAAACGCTGTTTTTCGACTATCACCGGCAACACAAGGTCCGGATCAAGGTGGTCCGCATCTTCAACACCTACGGCCCGCGCATGCACCCGAATGACGGCCGGGTGGTGTCCAACTTCATCGTCCAGGCCCTGCGCGGGGAGCCGATCACGCTGTATGGCGATGGTAGCCAAACCCGGGCGTTCTGCTTCGTCAGCGACCTGGTGGAGGGCTTCCTGCGCCTGATGGACACGGGGGACGAGGTGACCGGGCCGGTGAATATGGGCAATCCCCACGAAATCCCGGTCAGCGAGTTGGCCGAGCGGGTGATCCGGCTGACCGGGTCGGACTCGGTGATTGAATACCGGCCCTTGCCGCAGGACGACCCGCTGCAGCGCTGCCCAGACATTACGCTTGCAAAAAAGCTGCTGGGCTGGCAGCCGAGCGTGGGATTGGATGACGGCCTGCAACGCACGATCGGCTATTTCGCCCGGTTGCTCGCTGAGCGGGGCGACGGCGATCCTGCGGTGGTCGGGGCGGCGGATTAGTGCGGGGGCAGGTGGCATGAAGATCGCGATGATTGGCGGCGGCTATGTCGGGCTGGTCTCCGGCGCCTGTTTCGCCGATCTCGGCGTGGAGGTGTGCGTGGTCGAGCGTGATGCAGCCAAGCTCGCCATGCTGCACGACGGCAAGATGCCGATCTACGAGCCCGGCCTGGACAAGCTGGTGCATGACAACGTCGCCTCCGGCCGGCTGAGCTTCACCGGGGACCTGCCGAGCGCCGTGGCGGGGGTGGAGGCGGTGTTCATCGCGGTCGGCACGCCCACGCGGCGCGGCGACGGCCATGCCGACGTCAGCTACGTCAACGCGGCGGCGGAGCAGGTGGCGCTGGCGCTGACGGATTACGCCGTGATCGTCACCAAGAGCACCGTCCCCGTCGGCACCGGCCGCCGCATCGGCGAGATCGTGCGCACCGTGCGGCCGGACCTTGAATTCGATGTCGCCAGCAACCCGGAATTCCTGCGCGAAGGCAGCGCCATCGGCGACTTCATGCGGCCGGACCGGGTGGTGATCGGCACGCAGAGCGAGCGGGCGCAGGAGGTGCTGCGCCGGCTGTACCGGCCGCTGAACCTGATCGAAACGCCGATCCTGTTCACCGCGATCGAGACGGCGGAGCTGACCAAATACGCCGCCAACTCGTTCCTGGCGATGAAGGTGACGTTCATCAACGAGATGGCGGATCTGTGCGAGAAGGTCGGGGCGGACGTGCACGACGTGGCGCGCGGCATCGGGCTGGACGGGCGGATCGGCCGCAAGTTCCTGCATCCCGGTCCCGGCTATGGCGGGTCGTGCTTCCCGAAGGACACGCTAGCCCTGGCCCGCATCGCGCAGGATTGGGGCGCGCCGTCCCGCCTGGTGGAGACGACGGTGGCGGTGAACGAGGCGCGCAAGGCCGGGATGGCGGCGCGGGTGATCGCGGCCTGCGGCGGCAGCGTGCGGGGCAAGACGCTGGCGGTGCTGGGCCTGACCTTCAAGCCCGAGACCGACGACATGCGCGACGCCCCCAGCCTGCCGATCATCCACCGCCTGGTCGAGCAAGGCGCCCTGATCCGCGCCTACGACCCGCAGGGCATGGAGGCAGCCCGGCCGATGCTGCCGGACACCGTCACCTTCTGCGCCCACGCCACCGAGGCGATCGAGGGGGCGCATGCCATGGTGGTGGTGACGGAATGGAACGAATTCCGCGCCCTCGCCCCTGCCATGCTGGCCGGCACGCTGCACGACAAGACCGTGATCGATCTGCGCAACGTGTTCGACCCGGTGGCCATGCGGCAGGCCGGGCTACGCTACGCCGCAATTGGGCGCAGGCTGAGCTGACCGAGGGTCACGACGTAACTCATAGGCGTCCATGCTGGGGATAGCCATTCAGCCCAGACCTTCCGCTTCCGACCCGAGGTCGACATCATATGCATGGCGGTCGCGTAATAAAAATTGTGCAAATCTAGACGCCGAAAGGTGCCCTAGACACGTCATGACGGCACAGTTCATATCGGCCCCTCGAAGCGGAGCAGCCGCTGATTTCCGAAAACCCAAATCCTCACGATTCGAGAGCTTTTTCACCGAGGCCAAGCCGTCCATCCCCCTTATCGACCCGACCGTGTTCAAGGCAAAGGCAAAGCCGAAGAGTAAGCAGGGAGCGTTTCTGTAGCGGCGGGCGGCAGGCATGGCCACCAACCCGGCCTACCGGCTGCGGGGTGCTACAAAGCGTCTTTGAAAATCAGGACTTTTGCACCCGTTTAGTGAACTGACTGAGATGAGAGACGTGCCCGCATTTCCCACATCGGACCACCGCTTCGAGGTCATCGATGTCTTGTTCAGGCTCGAGATCAAACCCCCGGTTCCCGCAGTTCGGGCAGCCCGATAATGCAACCCTCTGAACCACCTTTTCCCACGCCATCGCCGCCTCTTAATAGACTCGTCATCGTTAGTCGAAGTCGCTCCCAAACGGAACGCCGATGCTCTGTGCGAAACTCAAGAGAACTAAGAACGCTGTAAGACCACTCTTATTAGGCAACATGGTTCAAAGACCGCCTAAAACCGTAACACTCTGTCAAACGTCAAATTGAGAGAGTGATACGCTCGTCGCCGGCCGCCTACGCTCCATTTTGGAAAACGGCCATTCCCGCGCTCGCCAAATTCTTGCAGTACCTGGTGTGTAACACAGCATAGAATGTGAAAAGAGATCATGGAAGTTAAGCGGTTAGCGATCGATAACATGGAAGAAGCCGCTCGTGTTCACAGAAAGTCATTTGACCACCAACTGCCATGGCTATCCGGTCTACATAGCGCTGACGAAGATGCTTGGTTTTATAGAGAGCGCGTATTCAGTGAATGCAGCGTATGGGGAGTTATGGATGCGAAGCTCGTTGTCGGAATAATCGCGTATACCTCTAACTGGATCAACCAGCTCTATGTTCTGCCCGAGATGCAGGGGCGGGGTATTGGATCGACGCTCCTGGCTGTCGCGCAGACCGACGCTACCCATCTTCAGCTCTGGACCTTTCAGAAAAATGCTCTGGCCCGCCAATTCTATGAGGCAAAGGGTTTTGTATCCATCAAGCAAACCGACGGGTCCGAGAACGAAGAGAAGGAACCGGACGTTCTCTATGCGTGGTCAAGGCTGACTAAGATGCAGCAATAGTTTCAAATCTCAAGACTTTTGGAAACGCCAACGCGTCGTTCTGGATCAACGGTTTAGGGGTTCCGGAAGTTACGACCGAATGACCGCGGCCCACCAATAGCGGTCATACCATTCTCTTCATCGTCAAGACGGACGGCTTTGCGTTCGCTGCGATTCCGGCCGTTCTTGCCCGGGCCCGCGCCGCAGCCGCGCCGATCACGCCGGCCGGGGCCTCGTCCCCGTTCGGCTGACGTCAGGCCGTCAGACTGCATGTCTTCGCGGGCCTCCTTGCCGGGATCGGTCTCTGCAGGCGTCCTGGTCGTCCATGCAGCGCGTCGCCCGTATGAGCCTTGGCGTATGCGGGACAACACACATCCAATTCCGTCGATCGTGGTGGGCTACGTTTGTTGCAAACCTGGCTTCTGCATCAAATGGCTCGGCTCCTTGAGGTTCCACACCAGGCCCACGCGCCGCAGCGCGACCAACACCCACCATCCCGGGTCGTGCTGGCCGGGCTTGACCCCCAATCGTGCCGAGTCTGGCCACGCATGGTGATTGCCGTGCCAAGCCTCACCGAAGGTGATCAAGGCGGCGCCCGGCAGGTCGTAGCCTTGCACGGCCGTGTCGGCGACGGACCAGTTGGGATCGCCGCGGCGATGGGTCACATGGCCGACGAACCAAAACCCTGTCAGGCAAACAGCGATGCGCACTGGAATACCCCAAACCAGCCATGGCGCCCCGCCGAGTTCAAACAGGAGGAGGGCCCATGGGAGCTGCTGGGCCATCCATGTCGCGTCGAGCCATTGGAGGAAGCGGTCTTTGATGAGTTCGGCTTCGATCACGACACGGGGCGGCCGCGCCAAGACCAGGCGGCAATGCATCTGCCACCATGCATCACGCAGGAGCCCGGTCCGATGAGCGTATAAATCGTGGCACGCGTGCTAACGTTGCGCCCAATCCCGCATGTCGTGCAGGCGCACCGCGCCCAGCGGGCCCGTCATACCGATCAACGTGCCAAGGTAGACCGTCATGCGCTCGATCCAGCGGGTCGCGCAGAAGCTGCGATGGATCAGCAACCGGTGGATGCCGAGAGAACCGCCGAGACACAGCGTCACGCCGCTTGTCACGAAAAACAGCAGCACGGCCGAGGGCGTGGTGTAGAAGGGCGCCAGCCCGAGCGCGGCCAATGTCATGCCTGCAACCCAGAATGACCGAAGCGGCGACCACACCACGCGCCCGTGCGTCGCTGATACACCGGGACCTGCCAACACCCGCTTCGTCGAGATGCATGTCACTGAACCAAATCCTCGACGCGAGAAAACCGACAGGTCTGGGCGAAGCCTACATTACGTGTTTGGGAGTCGAGAATGACCGAATTGCGCCGCGGCGACTTGGGAGAATACGCGCTGGCCGGCCGCGTCGCCGTCGTGACCGGCGGCAGCAGCGGCATCGGCGCCGCAACCGTGCGCCGGTTGGCCGCGTCCGGCGCCACCGTGGTGGTGGGTTACAATTCCGGCCTCGACCGGGCGAAGGCGCTGGTGGCCGAGCTGCCTTGGACACCATGGGTATCTCGCTCGGCCGCGTGTTGGGGCCGGAAATTCGGGTGATCGGCGTGGCCCCAGCCGCGGTGGCGACGGATTTCGTCAAGGGCCGCAGCATGGCGGTGGTGGAGCGGCAAGCCGCGGGCACGCCGCTGCAGACGGTGATGCAGGCCGATGACGTGGCATTGGCGATCATGTCGGCCGTGACCCATCTGCGGCTGTCGACTGGGACCACGCTGGTCGTCGACGGCGGGCGTCACCTGTAGCGGCCATGCAGTTCTTCCGGATCGTCCGCATGGCTGCAGCCATGGTCGCCGCGATGTCGCCCGGCCTCGCGGCCCAAACCGCGCTACAGCCGCCTGTCACGCCGGCCTGCGTGTCCTCCCCGTTCGGCTGGCGTCATGCCGTCGGGCCGCACGCCCCGGCGGGGTTCCATAACGGCATCGACCTGCCGGCCCCCGCCGGCGCCCTGGTGCACGCGGCCGCGGCGGGCACGGTCCTGGTGATCAAGCGCCAGGGACTCGGCGGCGTCACCGTGCATCTGCAACACCCCGGCGGCCTGGTGACGCTCTACGCCCATCTTGGCAACCTCGTGCCGGCCATCGCCGAGGGCAGGCGCAACGTCGCGGCGGGCGAGCCGCTGGGGCACGTCGCCCGCACCGGCGTGACCTATGGCACGCATGTGTTCTTCGCCGTGCTGCTGAACGGGCAGGCGGTCGACCCGCTCGGCTACTTGGCCGTGCCGCGCTGCTGAGCCTCCGTCGCGGCCGGGCTTGGCTTTCCCGGCGCTGCGTCGCCCTCCCGCATCGGGCCGCAACTGAGCGTCATCGCCAGGCCGGTGTCGAACTGCACCGTCCGGGAGGGTTTGTCGGACTTACCTGACGACATGGCGACTCCGCGCTAATGTTTGCGAACAATTCGCATTTGCAGGTGCCGCGGTGCTGCTGTCAAGCCGTGCCCTTGCCAGATGCCGCCGCCCATGGCGATGCTGCCGGGTTGGTTTGGAGAGCCCCGCCATGTCCCTTCGCTGCGACCTGATCATCCGCGACGCCACCATCATCGACGGCACCGGGGCGCCGCGCATAACCGGCGATGTGGGCGTGGCCGGTGACCGGATCGTGGGGGTGGGCGACCTGGGTGGCGCCACCGCCGAGCGGGAGGTCATCGCCACCGGCAAGGTCGTGGCCCCCGGCTTCATCGACGCGCACACGCATGACGACCGCGCAGTGCTGTGCGGCCCCGCCTGCACCCTGTGCAAGATCAGCCAGGGCGTCACCACCGTGATCGTCGGCAATTGCGGCGTCAGCCTGTCGCCGGCGCGCATGGCCAAGCGGCCGCCGCCGCCGCTGGACCTGCTGGGCGACGAGAGCTGGTGGACTTTCGACAGCTTCGGCGACTACGCGGACGAACTGAAGCGGCGGGGCAGCGAGGTCAACACCTACGCGCTGGTCGGCCACCAGACGCTGCGGGTGGAGGCGATGCAGGGGGATGTCTACCGCCCGGCCAAGGACTCCGAGGTCGAGCGGATGCGGCAGCGCCTGAAGCAGTCAATGGCGGAGGGCGCCTCCGGCTTCTCCACCGGGCTGTACTACGCGCCGAACGCGCAGGCGAGCACGGAGGAGGTGATCGCCGTGGGTGAGGGGATGAAGGCGCGCGGCGGCATCTACACCAGCCACATGCGCAACGAGGCGGACCAGGTTTGCGCCTCCATCGAAGAGACGGTGAAGATCGGCAACCGGCTTGGGCTGCCGGTGGTGATCAGCCACCACAAATGCTCGCTGCCGGAGAATTATGGCCGGTCGGTGCAGACGCTGGCGTTGATCGACGCGGCGGCCGGCATGCAGGACGTGGCGTTCGACATGTACCCCTATCCCGCCGGGTCGACGGTGCTGCGGCCGGAAACGCTGCGCCCGGATTTACGCACGGTGATCACCTGGTCGGTGCCGTTCCCGGAGATGGCGGGCAAGGATCTGGCGGAGGTGGCGCGCCGCTGGAACACCGACCAGCACGAGGCCGCGGTGCGGCTGCTGCCCGCCGGCGCCATGACCTTTCAGATGGATGAGGAGGACGTGCGCCGCATCCTGCGCCATCCGCTGTCCATGATCGGCTCGGACGGCCTGCCGCATGACGCCGTGCCGCACCCGCGGCTTTGGGGCACGTTCCCGCGCATCCTGGGGCTGTACACGCGCCAACTCGGCCTGCTGGACCTGGAGACCGCGATCTTCAAGATGACCGGGCGCACCGCCGCCGTCTACGGCATGCTGGACCGCGGCGCAATCCGGCCCGGCGCCTATGCCGACCTGGTGCTGTTCGACCCGGCGACCGTGATCGACCGCGCGACGTTCGAAGAGTCGACCCTCATGTCGGAGGGGATCGAGCAGGTGTGGGCCAACGGCGTGCCCACCTACATCGCCGGGGCGCAAACCGGGGAGAAGCCGGGCCGCTTGATCACCCGCAACCGGTGACGCGCGACGCCGGCCGGGAGGTCAGGGGGAAATCTGCTCCAGCTCCAACGCGCTGGTGCGCGGGCCGAAGATGCCGATGGACAGCACCACCATCATCATCGCGAATGCGATCAGGCCGAACACGCCCTTCGTCCCCGCCGTCTGCAGGAAGAACCCGATGATGAAGCTGGCGAACACCGTGCTGATCCGGCTGAACGAATAGGTGAAGCCGACAGCGCGGGCCCGCACGCGGGTCGGGAACAGCTCCGTCTGGTAGCCGTGGAAGGTGTTTGACAGCACGTTGTTGCACAGGGTGATCAGCACGCCGAACACGATCAACAGCGCGATCGTCGTCTGGAACGAGAACAGCACGCCGGATATCCCCACCCCGCAGGCGGCGGCCACCAACTGCCATTTCCGCTCGAACTTGTCGGCGAAGGTCATGGCCAGCAACGGGCCGAACGGGCTCGCGATCGCGATGATGAAGGAGTACAGCAGGCTGGATCCCAGGTTGATGCCGACCTGCTGCGCGATCAGCGTCGGCACCCAGGCGGCGAAGCCGTAGAAGCCGAAGGTCTGGAAGAACTGGAACACCATCAGCATGATGGTCCGGCTGCGATAGACCGGGGAAAAAATCTCGAAGAAGCTGCCTTGCGCCTCCGACTGTTCGACCGCGTGAGGCAGCGGTAGGGGCAAAGCGGCGCCGCCGAGGTCGCCCTGCACCCGGGCCTCGATCATCCGCGTCACCGCATCGGCCTCGGTCAGCCGCCCCTGCTGGATCAGCCAGCGCGGGCTTTCCGGGATGCCCCGGCGCAGGAACCACACGATAAGCGCCCCGGCGGACCCGATCCCCACCACCCAACGCCAGCCATCGATGCCAAACGGCGCGATCGGCACCAACATGTAGGCGATGAAGGCCACGACGGGCACGACCGCGAATTGCACGACCTGGTTGTAGGCAAAGGCGCGCCCGCGGACATGTTTCGGCACCAGCTCCGCGATGTAGGCGTCGATCGTCACCAGTTCGACCCCGATGCCGATCCCGGCGACCAGCCGCCACAGGCAGACCGACAGGCCGGTCTGCTGGAACGCCATGATCAGCGTTGCGACGCAGTAGAACAGCAGCGAGAAGGTGAAGATGGTCTTGCGGCCGTATTTGTCCGCGACGAAGCCGAACACGGCCGTGCCGATGAACAGGCCCGTGAAGGTGGCAGCGACGAACAGCGCCGGCCCGGTGAAAATGCCGACCGCCACGTTGCTCAGCAGACCAACCTTCATCAGGCCCGGGATGA
The DNA here is from genome assembly GCA_965199095.1 of Acetobacteraceae bacterium. GTDB lineage: Bacteria > Pseudomonadota > Alphaproteobacteria > Acetobacterales > Acetobacteraceae > LMUY01. The sequence continues at coordinate 642,537 of CBDAQM010000007.1, read as the reverse complement.
TGTAGCCGGTCAGGAACAGGTCGTAGAACTCAAAGAACCCGCCGATCGACAGCAGGGTCACCAGTATCCAGATCGACCGCGTGGCGGGCAGGCGGTCCAACCGGGCGAGGATCGATGCTGCCGGGTGCCGCTCCGTAACCGAATCAGGCATGGGTGTGGTCGTCCTCCCTTTTCGCCATGCAGCCACAACGGCGCGAAGACCGCCAGTGCTTTCATGACGCGACAGGTGCCCGGTGCCGGAACGGGATCGGTGGTGGGCGCGACAGGGATTGAACCTGTGACCCTTCGCGTGTGAAGCGAATGCTCTACCGCTGAGCTACGCGCCCCGCCCGGGCGGTGTCTCTAGCGGGCCTGCTCCCGGCTGTCCAGCGAGCAGAGTGTCGAGGGGTAAGCGTCGCCGGAACTCCGCTCGCCGGGCGCATCGAACGCGGGCTGTCGCTCGGAGCACTGGAAGCAAAGGGCAAGTATCCTACAATCGTTCTGGAATTCAGCCGGATCATGAGCGCAGGTCGAGGATCGTTGCCGTTATGCTATCTGCCTGATCGAGGACCGCGGTGGCCATCCTCTGTCGCAAGCCATCGTCCGCTGCGGTGTTGGGGAAGGCGATTGCGAAGGCCGCCAGGTTACTCCGGTGAACCTCGCCGACGACCGTGCTGATGGTGATGATACCCGGCGTGAATTCGCTCTCGCCGGTAAAAATCCTCGCCGTCCGCAACGGGGCCAGCCTCGCCAGCAATGCGCCGACGTCGATTGCCTGCGCCCCGTCGCGAAACCGCTCCCGCACCGCCGCTTCCGTCAGGCGGGACAGCAGGGCGATGCCCATGGTCGTCCGCCAGCTTGGCAGCGCGGAGCCGAGTTCGCGGACGTAACGCAGGGGATAGGACCCCTGCTTCACCCCGATCAGCACGATGTCCCGACCCGACAGGACCGAGGCGAACCCGGTGAAGCCGAACTGTGCGACCAAATCCTCCAACCCAGCGTCGATCAAGCTCACGAGCGTATGGCGCGCGCGATACTGGTCGCCCAGCAGCATCGCACGCGGCCCAACGACATAGCCGAGGCCATCCGGCTCCCGCTCCAACAGGCCGGCTTCGGCGAGGTCGCGGAGCAAACGGGAAATCGACGCCTTCGGCAGGCCGAGTGCACGGCCAACTTCGCCGACCCGGAGGGACCGGCGTGCCGGACCGAGCAAACCGAGGATGGCCAAGCCGTTTTCAAGCGAACTCATGCGTGTGCTACACTCGACAACCTAGGTTGACCTATATGGATCAATAGACCTTAATCCACCATCCTCCCTGCGTTGCCGGAGACACCAAGATGGACGGCCTTACCCGACGAGACCTATTGGCTGGCCTAACGGTGCTCGGCGCGGCGACGGGTCTGGTGGCGCCCGCGCGGGCGCAGTCCAAGTTCAAAGGCGCGTCGCTCGTCAGCCAGGGCTTCGGCGGTCCCACGCAGGACATCATCCAGACGGTCGTGTTCGATACGCTGGACGCCGCGTTGGGGAGCAAATCCACGCAGGTTCCGCTGCAATCCGCCGCTGCCTTCGCGCGCATGCGGGCGGAGGCAGCGGCGCCGCAAATCGACATGTATCAATTTTCCGGCGGACAGGAGGTGCTGGCTGCGGGGGAGGGGCTGAGTGCCGAACTCGGTCCGCTCGCGAACTTGGCCGACGTGCCGCCGAAGATGCGTGATCCCGGCGGCAAATGGGTGACCTTCGCCGTCATTGCGGAAGGAATTCTATACCGGACCGACAAAGTCAAAACGCCGCCGCGCAGCTACAAGGACTTCCTGCGGCCGGAGTTCGACGGCCATATCGCGTTTCCGACCATCACCAACGGCTACGGCACAGATTTCCTGGTGATGCTGGCCCGCGCCATGGGAGGCAGTGAAACCAACATCGATCCGGGCTTCGCGGCCATGGCGAAGTTCGCGCCGGATGCCACGATATTCAGGGCGGCCTCCGAAGTGCCGCAGCTCTTCGCGCAGGGTGACGCCTGGATCATTCCCTATGATTCCACTTCGGCCAAGCGGTGCAAGGATGCCGGCTTGCCCGTCGCCTTCGTTGCGCCGGAAGAGGGGAGCGTCGCATCGGCCTGCTCCGTCTGCGTGGCTGCGAAAGCGCCCGACCTCGATCTGGCGCGCGAGGCTGTGAACCACTTCATCTCGGTCGAGTGCCAGACCGCGATTGCCGAACAACTGCAATGGGCCCCCACCAACGGCAAGGTCAAGCTGCCGGACGCGCTGGCCCGGCAACTTCCGCGGCCGGACCAGCTTGTCGCGTTGGACAGCAAGGTGATGACGGCGCAGCGGCCGACATGGACGGAGCGCTGGAACCGCGAAATCGGCCACGCGTGAGGCGAAGCGCTGTCGTGTTGCTGGCCCCAGCGCTGTTGCTGTTCGTCGGCCTGTTCGTCGTGCCGCTGGTTGGTATGCTGACGATCAGCCTGGATGGTCCGGATTGGAGCCTGGCGAACTACGCGCATTTCTTCCGGCAGCCGCAATATCTCGGAGTGCTGGGCCGCTCGCTCTTGCTGGGAGGAATGGTTACCGCGGTGACGGTGGCCCTCGGGCTGCCCATGGCCTACTGGCTGGCGCGGCTTTCGGGTCGGTGGGCCTCCTTTCTCCTGCTGCTGGTGACCTTCCCGCTGTGGATCAACGCCGTCGTCCGGTCCTTTGGCTGGATGGTGCTGTTGTCGCGCAGTGGGGTGTTCAGTCTTGCGCTTTACGATCTCGGCCTGGTTCGACGCACGTTCCAACTCGCATATACGCTGAGCGGCGTGGTGATAGCCTTGGCCCAGGTCCTGCTGCCATTCATGGTGCTGAGCCTGTATGGCGTCATCCGCGCCATCGATCCGGAACTGGAGCGGGCCGCGCAGAATCTCGGGGCCGCGCCGTGGCGCGCGATGACGCTGACGACGCTGCCGCTGGCGGCCCGCGGCATTGTCTCGGCCTGCCTGCTGGTGTTCGGGCTGTCGATCAGCGCCTTCGCAACGCCGAGCCTGGTGGGCGGTGCCCGCGTGCAACTCATGTCCACGACGATCTACGAACAAATGACCGAGCTGGCGGACTGGCCGTTCGCCGCCGCCGTGTCGTTCATCCTGTTGGCGGTGGTGTTGGCGATCGCCCTGGCCTGGGCAAGCCAGGCGCCGCGGGGTGTGCCGGCGCGATGATGATGGGCTTTGGTGTGTTGGCGCTCATCACCTTCTTTTATCTGCTGACACCGATCCTGGTGCTGGTCGGGGCGGCCTTCGGCACAACGAGCTATCTCGTCTTCCCGCCGCAGGGCTTCACGTGGCGCTGGTTTGCCACGGCATTGGCCGACACGCGCTATCTGGACGCGTTCAGCACCAGCCTGCTGATCGCTTGCAGCGCCATGGCATTGTCGCTGGTGATCGGCCTGCCCGCCGCCTACGCGCTCGCCCGGTTCGAGTTTCCTGGACGCCGGGCGATCGAGGCGGCGTTGCTGATGCCGCTCGTGCTACCGGCCATCGTGCTATCGATCGCCTTGACGCTGGTGTTCAGTCACATAGGGTTCACCTACGGCAATGCCCGCCTGGTGGTTGCCCATCTGGTGCTTTGCACGCCCTACGTCGTGCGGGTTGCCCTGCCTGTGCTGGAACGGCTCGACCGCTCGTTGGAGGAGGCCGGGCAGACGCTCGGCGCCTCCCCGGTGGCGACGTTCTTCCTGGTGACGCTGCCGGCAATCCGCCCCGGTGCAGTCGCGGCGGCGACGCTCGCCTTCATCGTCAGCTTCGACGAGATCGACCTTGCCATCTTCCTGGCCGATCCGCGCCATCCGACCCTGCCGGTGACGATCTACTCCGCCATCCAGCTCGGGGTCGATCCTACGGTTGGCGCCTTGTCCGCCTTGCTCGTGCTGGTCGCGGCAGCGGCGATGGCGATCTACCAACTCATGCTGTGGCGCCGGACGGCTTGATGGTCGCCGTGCAACTCGACGGGTTGACGAAGAGCTTCGGGGCGGGTGCGACGATTGGTCCGGTCTCGCTACAGGTCGCATCTGGCGAATTGCTCTCGCTGCTGGGGGCATCGGGTTGCGGCAAGACGACGGTGTTGCGGATGATCGCGGGCTTCGTCATGCCCTCCGGTGGAACGATCCGGTTGCGCGGCGCGGACGTAACGCGCACGCCGCCACATCGGCGGGAAGCGTCGCTGATGTTCCAGAACTTCGCGCTGTTCCCGCATCTGAGCGTGTTCGACAACATCGCCTTCGGCCTGCGCCGCAAGTGCATCAAGCCGGCGGAGATCACCCGGCGGGTCGGCCGGCTGATCGGGATGATGCATCTCGACGGGCTGGGGGCGAGGATGCCGGCGGGGCTCTCCGGCGGGCAACAGCAGCGCGTCGCCTTGGCACGGGCATTGGCCGTGGAGCCGGCGGTGGTGCTGCTGGACGAGCCATTTTCCAGCCTGGATGCCAAGCTGCGGGAAAGCACTCGGCAGGAGCTGCGTAGCCTGCAGCGCGAGATCGGCTTCACTGCCATCCTCGTGACTCACGACCAGAGCGAGGCCTTGTCGATCTCCGACCGCGTCGCCGTCATGATGGGGGGCCGGCTGGAGCAGGTTGGCACCCCGCACGAGGTATACCATCGGCCGGTCAACCGCCTCGTGGCCGGTTTCGTCGGCAAGACGAATGCAGTCCCGGGTGGTGTGGTCCGGCCCGAGGCTGTCCGCATCGTCCAAGATGCAGCACCAGGCTTGTTGGCCGGCGTCGTCATGTCGGCCGCCTTCCTGGGAGGCAGCAGCGAGATCGTCGTGCGCATCGACAATGGCTCGACATTCGCCGTGGCGGCGGATGGCGCGGCGCCGTTGCGCCATCCGCCCGGGTCGGCGGTGAGACTCGCATGGGCGGCCGATGCAGTCATTCCTTTTGGAGAGCAAGCATGAATGTCGGCAGCGCGACCGCAAAATCCGGCGAGATCAGCCGCGGCCATGTGGAACTTGGCCATTATCCGGATGGTCCGATGCAATCACCCGTCATGATCGCGACCGGCATGCATGACGGGCCGACCTTGTGGGTACAGGCAGGCGTGCATGGACCGGAAGTCGTGGGGCAACTCGCGATTGCGCGCTTCTTGCGTGAGCTGGATCTCTCGACCCTGCGGGGACGGATCGCGTGTCTGATGGTGGCCAACCCGTTGGGATTTCGCGGCCGCGATCGCCTCACGCCGCAGGATGGCGCGAATCTGAACCGGGTGTTCCCCGGCAAGGCGGACGGAACGGTGTCTGAGCAGCTCGCCTACCGTCTTCTGGAACTGTCGCTGGAAAAAGGCGACGCCATGCTGGACCTGCACTCCGGTGGCGACCTGACCATCACACCGTTCTACGTCATCTGGCACAAGGGTGCAGGCGAGGCGTCGGAGCGGTCGCGCGCCCTGTCGCGCTGCGTGGGCTCCCGACTGCAATGGGGATCGGACGAGGAGTGGCTGGGTGGCTCGGCTTTCTGCAACTTCACCCGGCGTGGCAAGCCCGCACTGATCGTTGAAAGCGGTGGCGGCGCCCGGGTGCAGCCTGAAGATCTCACGAATCTTCAGGGTGCGTTGAAGGGGATGTGCCAGGCGATGGACATGCTGCCGGGCACGCCGCCGGTTGCCGCCGACATCCGATACGGTGGCAACGCCGTTCATTTGAAAACCCGCCACGGTGGCTTCTGGCACTGTCGGGCGATCCCCGGCGAAGACGTGGTGAGGGATCAACCGTTAGGCGATGTCGTCGACATCTGGGGCGACACCGTTGAGACGATCACCTGCAGCTTCGCCCACGGATGGATCGGCTCGACCAAGCGGCCGTACATGCCACTCTACTCCGGCGACCAGGTTGTCGAACTCGTCGAGCGAGGGGCGGACGAACGCGGCTAGTGCCTGTGGAGATCAAGCTTTCATAGTGTGGCGTTGTATGCTCACGAGCAGCGCCCGACATGCCTGGCGCACATCGCGGTCGCAACTGAGGCTGCTGGTCGTGTTTGTGCTGGTTGCGACCTGCGCTGCTGCCCAGGGCCCGGCGGCCGGTCCTTGGGGCGCGGCCCCGCTCTGGGCCGGGCACTTCCCGACTGAGGCGATGCCGGGCATCCCAGGGACATTCTTCGGCCTTCCCCAGATCCGCAAGCGGCTGACGGCACTTCTCGGCCCCGCAGATTTCGCGCTGTTCTTCTCCTACCACCTGCCGAACAGGGTGGAGCTCATCAACGGCTACCTCGTCGTGAACCGCTGCCGGTTGCACGATTGTCCCGGCGCCAACGCCACCCTGATACTGGATACAGCATCGCCGGGCATGTGGGTGGCCTTCAACAATCGCACTCCGCGCGCGTTCACCACGCGCTGGGTCGGCACCTCGGGCTACGCCACGTTGCCAGCCGCTGTTCAGGCAGCGGTCACGTCGGGCTGAGTGTTTGGAAGGCGGTCCTCGGCTCCGAACAGATCATCCTGCTTGGAACGGCGTGCCGCCAATCCCTAGTACAGCGTTTTCATAAAATGACTCCTATCGCGCCGGCTGACGCTTGCCCTTCGTAGGGTGGGCTTCAGCCCACCGCTTCGAGGCGGCGCCGTAGGAGGCCGTGGTGGGTAAAGCCCACCCTACGACTTCCTCTTGACAGGGTCGGTTTCATGGAATCGATCTTCTAGGCATCCGTCCAGGCTGGCGCGCGCTTTTGCAGGAAGGCATCGATTCCCTCCGCGGCGTCCGCCGTCGCCATGTTGTGGGTCATCACCTCGGACGCGTACTCGTACGCCGCTGCCAGGCCCATTTCCGCCTGGCGGTAGAAGGCCTGCTTGCCGATCGCGATCGTCCGGCTGCTTTTGGCGGCGATACCCGTGGCGAGCGCCATCGTGGCAGCGGCCAACTCCGCTTCCGGCACCACGCGGTTGACCAGGCCCAGCCGCAACGCCTCCGCCGCATCGGCCATTTCGCCGGTCAGCAGCATCGCCATCGCCGCCTTGCGCCCGACCGCGCGCGTCAGCGCGACCATCGGGGTGGAGCAGAACAGCCCGATATTAACGCCCGGCGTGGCGAACCGCGCGGAGTCCGCCGCCACCGCCAGGTCGCAGGTGGCGACCAACTGGCAGCCGGCCGCGGTCGCGATGCCGTGCACCTGGGCGATCACCGGGCAGCGCAGCGAGGTGATGCGCAGCATCAGGCGGGAGCAGGCGGCGAACAGCGCCCGGTGCGCCGCCGCTTGATCCATGCTGCGGATCTCGCGCAGGTCGTGGCCGGCGCAGAAGGCCGGGCCGGCGCCGGCGATCACCACCACCCGGGTGGTCCCATCCTCGTCGATCGCGTCCAACGCGGCCTGCAGCTCCGACATCAACGCCAGGCTGAGCGCGTTGCGCGCCGCCGGACGGTTCAACGTGAGGGTGACGACGCCGTCCTGGCGCTCGCGAAGCAGCAGATCGGTCGGCATCTTGCGTATCCCCGGCGGTCTTGGTTGCCCGACCCTACCACGAACGCGGCGGGCTAGAAAAACGCTTCGAACTGCTCGATCACGGCGTCTGGCGCCTCCTCGGCGAGGAAGTGGCCGCTGTCCACGCCGGTGCCGGTGACGGTGGCGGTGCAATAATCCCGCCAGATCGCAACCGGGTCATACCAGCCGCCGACCTTGCCCTTCTCACCCCACAGCACGAGCATGGGGCACTGGATTTGCTGGCCTTCCGCACGGCTCATCCGGTCGTGCACCAGGTCGATGGTGGCGGCGGCGCGGTAATCCTCGCACATGCCGGTGATGGCGGCCGGGTCATGCACGGCGCGGAGGTAGTCCTCCAGCGCCTCTGGTGCGAAGAACGGCGGGATGCCGGCCACGCCGCCGGTATGCGCGGCGAACCAGGTGTCCGGCGAGCGGTCGATCAGATCCTCGGGGAAGGGATGCGGCTGGGCGAACCAGAACCAATGATAGTAGCCGAGCGCGAAGGCCATGTCGGCGCGCTCGAAATGCTCGATGGTGGGGATGATGTCCAACACGGCCAGCTTGGTCACGCGCCGCGGCTGGTCCAGCGCCAGGCGGTGGGCCACGCGGGCGCCACGGTCATGCGCGCCGACGGCGTAGCTCTCATGCCCCAACTGCGCCATCAGGTCGGCGACGTCGCGCGCCATCTCGGTCTTGGCGTAGGGCGCGTGGTCCGGCGTGGCCGGCGGCTTCTCGCTGCCGCCATAGCCGCGCAGGTCGGGGCAGACGACGGTGAAGCGCCGGGCCAGGGCGGGCGCAACGTGGTGCCAAATCGCGTGCGTTTGCGGATTGCCGTGCAGCAGCAGCAGGGCAGGGCCTGCGCCGCCGATGCGATATCGGACGACGCCGCCCGGCACCGTCGTCGTGGCAAGGGTGAAGCCTTCGAAGAACATCCGCGCTCCTGGTCCGGGTGTGGCGGCAGACCGTGCGCCTTTATGCTATGAAGCAGGGTCCATGAACACCAGCATTGCAACGGACGGGGTCGTGGTGATCGGCGCGGGGGTGGCCGGCTTGGCGGCGGCGGCGGCCCTGCGGCGGCGCGGCGTGCCGGTCACGCTGATCGAGGCGTCGGGCCGGATCGGCGGCCGCGCCCACACCACCACGCCGCCGCTGCTGGGCACGGCCTTCGATCACGGCGCCTCCTGGCTGCACGCGGCCGAGCGCAACCCGCTGGCGCATCTGGCCCGCCAGCTCGGCGACCGCACGATCGACAGCGCCACGGTGCGGGTGGAGCGGACGCGGCTGCCCGGCCGGTTCGCCAGCCCGGCGGAGCAGGCTGCCTACCAGGCGGCGGAAGACGCGTTCCAGCGCCAGACGCGGGCGGCGCTGGCCGGGCCGGACACCAGCCTGGCGGATGCGGTGGCTCCCGTGGCGGCCATGCCGTGGATGCCGGCGGTGGTGAACTGGGAGGCGCCGGTGATCGCCGCCGCGGACGCCCGCGCGCTGAGCGTGCGCGACTGGCACACCAACCTGCTGGAAGGCAGCAATTGGGAGGTCGAGGGTGGTTTGGGCGCGTTCATCGCCCGTCGCCTTGGGCCGCCGGCGGGTCCGGTGCGACTGGATACGGCGGCGACGGCCATCCGCTGGGATGGGCCGGGCGTCAGCGTGGAGACGTCCGCGGGGACGGTCCATGCCGCCTCCTGCATCGTCACGGTGTCGACCGGCATCCTGGCGGCTGGTGCGCTTCGCTTCACACCCGCCTTGCCGGTGGCGGTGCAGGAGGCGGTCGATGGGCTGCCGATGGGCGTGCTCAACAAGGTCGCGCTGCGGGCCGCGGGTTCGGACCGGCTGGACCTGCCGGACTCCTGCGGGATGGATCAGGCCGTCGCAGCCATCGACGCCCCGGCCATGACGGTCCTGGCCTGGCCGCACGGGCGAGACCACGCGATCTGCTTCACCGGCGGCAGCCATGCGGCGGCCTTGGAACAGGATGGCGGGTTGGAGGCGTTCGCGCGCGGCCAATTGCGGGCGCTGTTCGGCGCGCGGGCAGACCAGGCGTTCCAGCCTGGCGCGGTTGTCACAGGGTGGTTTACGGACCCATGGACGCGCGGATCCTATGCCTATGCACGTCCTGGCTGCGCCGGTGGACGCGGCACATTGGCAACCCCGCTGGCCGGAGGGCGGCTGATCTTTGCCGGAGAGGCGACACGGACCGATGGACTGGCCGGTACAGTCGGTGGGGCGTTCCTGTCCGGTGAGGAGGCAGCAGCCCATAGCCTGGCAGCTTCTCCCTCTCCCTCTGGGAGAGGGCCGGGGTGAGGGACCAACGCGCATCACCGTGCACTTGGCCCTCACCCAACCCTCTCCCAGAGGGAGAGGGCTTTATACGAGCCTATCTTTACAGCATCCGCTGCAGGATGATCTTCTGGATGTCGCTGGTGCCCTCGTAGATCTGGCAGACCCGCACGTCGCGGTAGATGCGCTCCACCGGGTAGTCGCACAGGAAGCCGTAGCCGCCCAGCGTCTGGATCGCGGCCGAGCAGATCGCTTCCGCGGCTTCGGACGCGAACAGCTTCGCCATCGCCGCCGCCTCCAGCGCGGGGCGCCCGGCGTCCTTCAGCCGTGCCGCGTGCAGCACCAATTGCCGCGCCGCCTCCAGCCGGGTCTTGGCGTCGACCAGGCGGAACCCGACGGCCTGGTGGTCGATGATCGCCTTGCCGAAGCTGCGGCGCTCCTTGGCATAGCCGACCGCATAGTCCAGCGCCGCCCGCGCCATGCCCACCGACTGCGCCGCGATGCCGATCCGCCCGGCCTCCAAAGTGGAGAGCGCGATCTTGTAGCCCTCGCCCTCCTGGCCGATCCGCTGCGCTTCCGGCACGCGCATGCCGTCGAACACCAGGTGGCAGGTGTCGGACGCCTTCTGGCCCAATTTCTCCTCGACCCGGGCGACCTGATAGCCCGGCGTGTCGTTGCGCACGACGAAGCAGGAAATGCCCTTCTTGCCGGCCGCCGGGTCGGTCACCGCGAACAGCAGCGTCGTCTGGCCGATCGCCGCGTTGGAGATGAACTGCTTCGACCCGGTGATCACGTAGCCGTCGCCGTCCCGCACCGCGCGGGTGCGAAGCCCGGATGCCTCCGACCCAGCGCCCGGCTCCGTCAACGCGAACGATCCGACCGCCGCGCCCGTCGCCATCGGGCGCAGCCACTGGTCTTTCTGTGCGTCCGTGCCGTAGTGCTGCAGGATTTCGCAGGTGGGTGCGTTATGCACGCTCACCAGGGTCGACACGGAGCCATCGCCAGCCGCGATCTCCTCGACCACCCTGGCATAGGTTTCCATGTCGATCTCAGCGCCGTCCCATTCGGCGGACAAGGTGGCGCCCAGGAATCCCATGTCACCGAGTTCGCGGATGATGTCAGGCTCGATCCGGCCTGCTTTCTCGCGGGCGGCGGCGCCGGGCGCCAGGCGCTCCTGGGCGAAGCGACGGGCGGTTTCCACGATCAGGGCGTTCGGGTCGGTCTGGTCCAGCATCGCGCGTCTCCCCTTATTCGGCGGCGATCGAAACAGGCGGGGCATCCAGCGCTGCCAGCAGCTCGGTGCGCAACGGCCCGGCCTCCCGCATCGCCTGATCCTTCACCGGGCCGAACCCGCGGACATTCAGGGGAATATTGGCGAGCACCACCGCCGTGTCCAGTGTCGCCGGGCGTAGGCTCGCCATCGCCTGCTCCAGGCTGGCCTCGGTGTCACGGGCGAAGGCACGCTCCGCCCGGCGCTCCGCCTGCCAGCCGAACGGGTCCAGCGGGGTGCCTCGCAGCGCCTTGCCGTGGCGCAGGGCGCGGAACAGCGGCAGGGCGATGCGACCGGTGATAGCCATCTTCTTGCGTCGGCCCGTCGCCGGGTCGATGCCGGAGATCAGCGGCGGGGCCATGTGGAACACCGGCTTGTCGCCATAGACGGCGTCGGCGTGCAGCCGGGCGACCTCATACTCGTCCTTGTAGGCGTAGGCGCGGAACAGGCCCTCCGCCACGGCGCGGGCGAAGCGGCCGGGCTGTCCAAACACGGCGGTTTCGCGCGCCGCCGCCTGGTCCACCAGGCGGCGGTAGCGGCGCGCCAGCCGCGCGGATTGATACCGCACGAGCTCGGCCTCGCGCGCCGCCACCAGCGCCTCGAACGTGGCGGGCGGCACATCCTCGCCGGCCAGCACGGCGTCCGCCAAATCCGGCCGCACGTGCAACAGGCGGCCCCAGGTGAAGGCGCGCAGGTTCAGCGCCACCGCCGTGCCGTTCAGCTCGATGGCGCGCAGCAGCGCCTCCTGCCCGACCGGCAGCAGCCCGGCCTGCCAGGCCAGCCCCATCAGCAGCGTGTTGAGCGCCTGCGCCTGGCCGAACAGCCGCTCCGACAGGGCGGTCGCGCGCAGGTACGTGCTGGCGTTGCCGCCGACCACGCGGTCGATGACCCGGCGATGCAGCCCGGCGTCGATCACCAGGTCGCGGTCCGACAGGAAGCCGGTATTGGCCTGCAGGTCGAGGTTGCCGATCACCGCGCCGCCGCGGCGCATCCGCTCCAGCACGCCCTTCTGCGCGCCGACCGCCAAATCCGCCGCCAGCATCACGTCGGCCTCGCCGGTGGGGATGCGCACCACGTCCAGCCCCTCGGCCGCGACCTGCACGTGGGAGATCACGGCGCCGTTTTTCTGCGCCAGCCCGGTGAAGTCCAGCGTGCTGACCTGGCGGCCTTCCAGCGACGCCGCCATGGCCACGATGGCGCCCGCGGTGACGATGCCGCCGCCGCCGATGCCGGCAAACAGGCCGCGCCAGGGGGTGGCCAAATCCGGCAGATGCGGCTCGGGCAATCCGGCCGCCAACTCCGCCTCGCGCGCTTGCCAAACCGCGGCGTCGTCCCGCTTGGGTGCGTCGGTGGCGGAGGTGACGAAGGACGGGCAGAATCCCTTCAGGCAAGACAAATCCGTGTTGCAGCTTGTGGGCGAGATGCGGCGCTTGCGGCCATAGGCCGTGTCGATCGGTTCGATCGCGATGCAGTGGGATTGCTCTGTGCAGTCGCCGCAATTCTCGCAGACGCGCGGGTTGATCGCGACCTTCACCTCCGCTGCGGCCATGGTGCCGCGCTTGCGGCGACGGCGCTTCTCCGTGGCGCAAACCTGGTCGTAGATGATGACGGACACATCGGGATAGGCGGCGCACTCCGCCTGCACGCGGGGCAGCACCTCCCGCCCATGGCGCTCCACGCCCGGCGGCAAGGCGCTGGCATCCGGCAGGCGGGCCGGGTCGTCGGCGACCAGCACGATCTTGCCGACACCCTCGGCGGCGATCTGCCGGGCGATGTCGATCACCGTCGGGCCGCCCTCGGCCGGCTGGCCGCCCGTCATCGCCACGGCGTCGTTGTACAGCACCTTGTAGGTGATCCGGGTTTTCGCCGCGACCGCCTGGCGGATCGCCAGCAGGCCGGAGTGCTGGTACGTGCCGTCCCCCATATTGGCGAACACGTGCGGCAGGCTGGTGAACGGCGCCAGGCCGGTCCACGCCACGCCCTCGCCGCCCATTACGCTGAACAGCCCGGTGCCGGGCGTGTTCTGCATCGCCATCACGTGGCAGCCGATCCCCGCCATCGCGAACGAGCCGTCCGGCAGCCGGGTGGAGGTGTTGTGCGGGCAGCCGGCGCAGAACGTCGGCGCACGGGCGAGCAGGCCGTCCGGCCGCTCCGGCGCGTCGGCCAGCTCGGGCGCGGTCGCTTCGATGCCGAACCCGGGCAGGATCCGGGCCAGGGCGCGGGCCACCAACTCCGGCGACAGCTCCATCACAGCGGGGAGCAGCGGCGAGTCGTCCGGCCCGGTCTTGCCGAACACCGCAGGGCGCTGGTCGGCCGGAAGGTTGTAGAAGGCGGCGCGGATTTGCGCCTCCACGAAGGAGCGCTTCTCCTCCACCACCAGCAAGGCGCGGCGGCCGCGAGCGAACTCCTTCAGCCCCTCCGTCTCCAGCGGCCAGGTCATGCCCACCTTGTAGACGGCGATCCCTGGATGGCGCGCCAACCCCATGGCCGCCAGCGCGTGCAGCACGTCCTGATGCGCCTTGCCGACGGTCACGATGCCGACCGGCGCGTCGGCGCCGCCCTGCATCACCCGGTCGATCCCGTTGGCGCGCCACCAGGCCCGTGCGGCCGGAAGTCGCTCGTCCAGCATGCGGCCCTCGAACACGAAGCGTTCGGACGGCCATTTCAACGTCACGTCGATGTTGAAGCCGTGCGGCGGGACGGCGATGTCCGGCGTCACGAAGGCGCGGGCCGATGGCACGATCACGGTCGCGGCCTGCTCCGCCGTCTCGGCGATGGTCTTCATCGCGACCCACAACCCGCAAAAGCGGGACAGGGCGATGCCGGCCAGGCCGAACTCGATGATCTCGGACACGTTGGCCGGTTGCAGCACCGGCATCATCACCGCCTCGAAAATCTGGTCGGTCTGGTGCGGGAAGGTGGAGGAATGCGCGCCATGGTCGTCGCCGGCGATGCAGAGCACGCCGCCATTGCGATGGCTGCCGAACGCGTTGGCGACCCGCAACGCATCGGCGGACCGGTCTACCCCCGGGCCCTTGCCGTACCACATGCCGAACACGCCATCGACGGTGGCGCCGGGATAGAAATCCAGTTGCTGCGGGCCGGACAGCATGGTCACGGCGAGGTCTTCGTTCAGCCCGGGCTGGAACTTGATGCCGTGCGCGCCGAGCATCTTCTCGCGCCGCCACAGTTCGAGGTCCAAGCCGCCCAGCGGTGAGCCTCGGTAACCGGAAACCAGCCCGCCGGTCTTGCGCCCGGCGGCGCTGTCCAGACGCGCCTGCTCCAGCAGCACGCGAACCAGCGCCTGGATGCCGGTGAGCAGCACGGGGCTGTCCAGCTCGACATAGCGGCTTTCCAGCGTGGTCGGGACGGTGCCGAGGCCTACATCCATTTGCGTTTCCTCCGCAGTCGATGTGGGAAAACCCTAGCCGGAAAATAGGAGGTGATTGCTGTCGTATTTTGCTCCAGGATAGCCTGGAATTAGCAGATTTGGCTAATGCTGCGGTGCAATATAGGAGGTTTGCCCGTGAGACTGGATCGGATCGACCTATCCATCCTCGATCACCTGCAACGCGACGGCCGCGCCACGACGGTGGAATTGAGCGATGCGGCCGGCCTGTCGCCCTCGCCCTGCCACCGCCGGCAGAAGCTGCTGGAGGAGAGCGGGGTGATCACCGGCTACGTGGCCCTGCTGGATCAGGACCGCGTCGGCCTGCCGGTCAACGTGATGGTGTCGGTGGAGCTGGCCGGGCAGACGCAGGAGATGCTGGAGGCGTTCGAGGCGGCGGTCGCCAAGCTGCCGGAAGTGATGGAATGCATGCTGATGACGGGGGCCAGCGACTACCTGCTACGCATCGTGGCGAGCGATCTGGGCGCGTATGAGGAATTCCTGCGCACGCAATTGACGCGGCTGCCCGGTGTGCGCGGCGTGCGGTCGGCGTTCGCGCTGAAGCGGGTGATCTACCGGACGAACTTGCCGATCAAGCGCCCAGGGCGGCGGTGACAGCCGATCTGGATGCAAGCATGGACCGCGTGGAGCGCGACCAGGCCGACTTGCCTTGGCGGATATAGCCTCGCCCTACGTGGCATCCCCGAAGGCACGGCGCTTCAAATCCTTCAGCCGGTCCGCACCACCCGTGGTTTTGGGGTCCAGCTCCAGCGCGTGGCTCCACGCTTCATAGGCGCCTTTCCAGTCACCGCGTTGCTCCGCGATGTTGGACAGGTCTTCCCAGGCCTGGAATTGCCTTGGTTCACGCTTGATCACCTCAGCGATATCGCGTTCGGCGCCGGCGTAATCGCCCAGCCGGGCGCGGGCGGCGGCGCGGCCGTGCCAGCCTTCCTGCAGGTCGGGCTGTAGATCCAGCGCGGCGTCGAAATCGTCCAGCGCGTCGTTCGGGTTGGACGACAGCTCCTGAAAGCCGTGCATCAGCAGCAGCTTGGTCGCGGGCGTCGCCTCGGCGATCCACTGGCCCTGGATCGAGCCCTCGATCGCCGTCGCCGTGGTCTCGTCCGGCGCCACCTTCAGCAAGCCGAACAGCCGGTCCAGCGTCTGCGCCGGGGTGGGACGTGCGGGCGTGTCGCGGTCCTGTGCCATCGCCGCGCCCGACACCAGCAGCAGGATGGCCAGCCACCGAATCATGCGGGCAGCGCCGCCGGGCGCGGGCCGCCGGCCATCCAATCCAGCAACTCGACAGTGTGCACGGTAGGAAGGCCGCCCCCCGCGAGTTGGGTCAGGCAGCCGATATTGCCGGCGGCAATCAGGTCGGGGGTGGTGCGGCGGATATTGTCCAGCTTACGCTCCCGCAAACGTCCTGCGATCTCCGGCTGCATCATGTTGTAGGTGCCGGCTGACCCGCAACATAGATGACCTTCGGCAGGCTCGACAACGGTGAAGCCGGCTTTGCGCAGCAATCCCTTCGGCTCGGCCGTGACGGATTGGCCGTGCTGGAGCGAGCACGCGGCATGGTAGGCCACGGTCAGCCCGGGCGCCTCGCGGCTCGGCGCGTAGTCGATGCGCGCCAGGAACTGCGACACGTCGAGGGCCAGGGCGGAGACGCGTTCGGCCGCCTCGCGCTCCGGCTCGGTCCGGAACATGAAGCCGTAATCCTTCACCGTCGTGCCGCAGCCGGAGGTGTTGACCAGGATCGCGTCCAACCCCTCGCCCGCGATCTCCGCCGTCCAGGCGGCGATGTTGGCGCGGGCCGAGGCCATGGCGGGATCGTGCCGGCCCATGTGGTGGGTCAGCGCGCCGCAGCATCCGGCGGCGGGGGGCACGACGACGTCGTAGCCCAGCCGGGTCAGCAGGCGGATCGTGGCCTGGTTGATCGACGGCGCCAGCACCTGTTGCGCGCAGCCGGCCAACAGGGCGACGCGGCCGCGCCGGTCGCCCACCGCCCGGTGCACGCCATTGACGGAGATGCGCGGTGGCAGGCGCCGGGGCGCCAAATCCAGCATCGCGCGCAAGCGGGCCCCCAGCACGCCGCCCGGCAGCACGGCGCGGAGCGGCCGGGCCACATGCGCCGCCACCATGGCGAACCGCATGCGGTTCGGGAACGGCAGCACCCGCGTCAGCACGGTGCGCAGCAGGCGCTCGTGCCAGGGGCGGGTGTAGGTCTCCTCGACATAGCGGCGCCCGTGGTCGATCAGGTGCATGTAGTTCACGCCGGAGGGGCAGGTCGTCATGCAGGACAGGCAGGATAGGCAGCGGTCCAGGTGCTTCACCACCTCCGCCGTGGCCGGGCGGCCGGATTGCAGCATGTCCTGCATGAGGTAGATGCGGCCGCGCGGGCTGTCCAACTCGTCGCCGAGCAGGACGAAGGTGGGGCAGGTCGCCGTGCACATGCCGCAATGCACGCAGGTCCGCAGCACCGCGTTGGAGGACTGGGTGTCCGGGTCGCGCAGTTGCTCGGCCGTGAACGAGGTCTGCACCGCTATGCTCCTGCGGCCAGGCGGCCGGGATTGAGGATGCCGGCGGGGTCCATGACCGCCTTTACCCGGCGCGTGATGGCGGCGAGCGCGGTTGGTTCGGGCGGGATCACGTCGACGGCGGCGCGCATGCTGTCCGGGCCATGCATCAGCATCCAGGTGCCCCCGGCAGCGGTGGCGGCTTGGCTGACCAAGGGGTGGGCTTGCGGGTCGCCCACCAGCCAAACGAGGCCGCCGCCCCAATCCAGAAAGCCGCGCAACCCGGTCTGCGCCAGCACGCCCGGGCCGGCGGAGGGCCGGACGGAAACACGCCACACCGCCTCGCCGGGTGCGACCGACAGGGGACGGGCATCCCGCACGGCGCGCCAGGTGGCACGGCTCAGCATGTCGCCGAGCAATTCGACAGGGCCGTGGGCCTGCAACTCCGTGGCGAGCCGCCCGGTGCGATAGGTCACGCTGGCGGCGAAATCCTCGATGCGGGCCAACGCCACCGACGCGGCGAAGCCCGCCAGGGCCGGGATGCGCGCCGCAGCGTCCGCGGGCAGCCAGGCCGCCGCGCTGACGCCGTAGGGCGAACCGAGCGCCGCGGACAGGGCGGACACGCCGGCGGTGGCGTCCAGGCCGGGCAACACCAGCGTGCCCGTGCATTCCGGCGCCGGCAGCACCTTCATCGTCACCTCCGTGATAAGGCCGAGCGTGCCGTGGCTGCCCGCCAGCAGCTTGCACAGGTCGAGCCCGGTGACGTTCTTCAATACCCGGCCGCCGGAGTGGAAGGCCTCGCCCGTGCCATCGATCGCACGGATGCCGAGCACCTGGTCCCGCGTGGCGCCCGCCGTAATGCGGCGAGGGCCGGACAAATTGGTGGCGACGATGCCGCCGATGGTCTGCTGCCCCGCGCTCCCGAGCAGGGCGGACAGGTCGGGCGGCTCGGCGATCATGTGCTGGCCCTTTTCCGCGAGGACTGCCTCGATCTCGGCGACCGGGGTGCCGGCGCGTGCCGAGATCGCCAGCTCCTTCGGCGCGTAGAGGGTGATGCCGCTGAGGCCGCGCGTGGTGATGGTACGGGCGGCTTGCACCGGGCGCAGCATGCCCTGCTTGGTGCCGCCGCCCACGATCAGGATTGGTTCCCGTGCGGCGTGGGCGTCTGCGATGCTGGTCGCGATTTCGGTTTCGCTCGCGCCCTCACCCTGCCCTCTCCTCGAGGGAGAGGGTTTGTATGTCTGCTCCCTCTCCTTTTGGGGAAGGGTCGGGGTGAGGGTGCTCACGCCGCCTGCCTCGCCTCTGCCTGCAGCGGGAACACCTTGGCCGGGTTCAACAACCACTGCGGATCGAACGCATCCTTCAGGCGTCGCTGCCGCTCCAGCTCCGGCTCGGAGAACTGGACCCGCATCAGGTCGCGCTTCTCCAGCCCGACGCCGTGCTCGCCCGTCAGGCAGCCGCCGACCTCGACGCACAGCTTCAGGATGTCGGCGCCGAACGACTCCGCGCGGTGGAAGCTGTCCGGGTCGTTGGCGTCGAACATCACCAGCGGGTGCAAATTGCCGTCCCCGGCATGGAAGATGTTGGCGACCTTCAGGCCATACTGGTCGCTCATCTCGCCGATGCGCCGCAGCACCTCCGGCAGGCGGCTGGTCGGGATGGTGCCGTCCATGCACATGTAGTCGGGGCTGATCCGCCCCACCGCGCCGAACGCGCCCTTGCGGCCCTTCCAGATCGCCAGGCTCTCCTCGGCGGATTGCGACACCCGCATGCTGATGGGGTCGAACGGCTCGCAGATCGTCTTGATGCGGCCGAGCAGGTCATCCTGTTCGGCCACGCTGCCCTCGACCTCGATGATCAGCATCGCCTCGGCGTCCAGCGGGTAGCCGGCATGGGCGAAGGCTTCGCAGGCGTGGATGGCCGGGCGGTCCATGAACTCCAGCGCGACCGGGATGATGCCCGAGCCGATGATCGCGTCCACGCACTGCCCGGCGACGTCGTTGGAGCGGAACGCCGCCAGCATGGCCCGCGCCCCCTCCGGCGCGCGCAGGATGCGGACCATCACCTCGGTGACGATCACCAACTGCCCTTCGCTGCCGGTGATCAGCCCCAGCCAATCATAGCCGGCCGCATCCAGATAGTTGCCGCCGAGATGCAGGATATCGCCCTCGATGGTGACCGCGGTGAGGCCGAGCAGGTTGTTGGCGGTGACGCCGTATTTCAGGCAGTGCGCGCCGCCGGAGTTCATGCCGACATTGCCGCCGATCATGCAGGCGAGTTGGGAGGATGGGTCCGGCGCGTAGAAAAACCCGGCGCCTGCCACGGCCTGGGTGATGCCGATATTGGTCACGCCGGCCTGCACGGTGGCGCAGCGGTCGGCGTAGTCGATCTCCAGGATGCGGTTCATCCGCATCATGCCGACGACCACGGCGTCGGCCAGCGGCATCGCGCCGCCCGACAGGCTGGTGCCGGCCCCGCGCGGGATCACCCGCACGCCCATGCCGTGGCACAGCTTCAGCACGGCGGCGACCTGCTCCGTCGTTTCTGGCAGGGCGACTGCGAGGGGGATTTGGCGGTAGGCGGGCAGCCCGTCGGTTTCATAGGGCTTCAGCCGGAGCGGTTCGGTGATGACCCCGCTCTCCGGCAGGATCGCCCGCAATCCTGCCACGATCTCCTCCCGCCGGGCGAGCACGTCGGCTTTCGGCTCGGGCAAGGCCAGCATCGCAGCATCCTCCTGGTTTGTCTCCTTACCCTGAACGATGGCGCTTCCGACGCCACCCGGCAAGCGCGGCCCACGGTGACAAACCACGTCCTGCCACCTATGATGGGACGATGGATGGCATTACTCCGTCAAAATATCCTGAGACCGATGCTGAACGTATGGCCCGCATCCGGCGAGAGGACGCGATTGTCGCGAAAGGTGCGGCAGAGTTGAGCGCTGGGCTGGGAATAGATGGTGATGATGTCGACGCTTGGTTTGCCGCCTTGGATCGCGATGAAAAAGCCCCGCCGCCGTCCTTAGCCTCGCGCTCGTAAGGTCGGCGTTCTGGTTGGCCAACGCCGCCGTGTCGTCTTCGCTCCAACAGCGCTCATTGCCCTACGACATGCGCGATCGTGGCTCCTGCAACCAGGGCACGGACCAATTGGACGGCGGCGGTGGCATGCGTTACAGGCGGCGAAGGCCCGATTACAAGAACGGCCTTACCTTGGTGAGATTGATCCCGAGCGACCTAAATATCGGAAGCTCATCGTTTCAGAGTACAGGATCATCTACCAGATATCGCCAGACACGGGACTCACCGCCACGGCAGGTAACGTCTTGATTGTTGCCCTGCTCGGCCCCGGCCAGCAGTCGTGATCAGCCCTGGCGGGCCTTCATACGCGGGTTCTTCTTGTTGATCACGTAGACCCGTCCATGGCGGCGCACCACGCGGCAGTTCTTGTCGCGGGTCTTGGCCGATTTCAGGCTGTTGCGGATCTTCATGATGGGAACCTGGCCGAAGCAAATAACAAGGACGGCAGCCCGCACGCCGGGCGCCGTGGCGAGGGCGTGCGGATACCGGGGCTGCCCGGCGATGTCAACCGGTTGACGCAGTGGCGGCCGCGGCGGATCACCACGCCTGCACCCGGAGGCTCGGCGATGAAGCGCAACAGCGGAACCTGGATGGCGTTCCTGGCGATGACGTTCGCGATCCTCGGGCTGGCCGGTCTGTTCGCCAGCTATGCCGCGCCAATCCCGCTGGAGCGCGCAATGGCACGCGACGCCACGCTGGACGAGGCGCTGGCCGCAGGCGACTCCAAGGCGGCGTTGGAGCCACTGCGCGACCGGCTGGACGACAGCGCGGCGCTGGTGATCGACGGCAACGGCCCGCTCGCCACCCGCGTGGCGACGGCGCGCGCCGCCATGCACGCCGGCCTGCTGCAAGACTCCGACGCCACCGGCGCGCAACTGCGCCTGATGGTGTCGGTGGTCACCGTCGTCACGGCCTTGTTCGGGATCGCGATCCTGGGCGCCGTGGCGCGCGCACCCTGATCAGGCCAGCGCGTCCAGCTCCGCCATGATCTCCGCCGTGTGTTGGCCGACTGTCGGCAACCCGCTGCGCTGCACCGGCCGAGCCCCATCGAACGACAGTGGCAGGGCCGGCAGCTTGGTCGCCACACCGTTCGGCAGCGTCACCGGCACGAGGCCGCCGGAGGCGTTCAGATGCGGGTCGTCGAACAGCTCCACCGGCCGGGTGATCGGGGCGAACGGCAATCCCAGCCGCTCGCACTTCTCCATCAGCGCGGACCGCTCGTATTGCCGCAGCGCCGCGGCCACCACCGGCAGCACGCGGGGCCGCGCCGCCACGCGCTGCCCCTGCGTCAGCAGCGCCGGGTCGGCGGCAAGCTCCGGCAGGTGGAACTCGGCGCAGAACAGCCGCCATTGCGTGTCGGTCACCACGCCGACGAAGAGTTGCGTGCCGTCGGCCGTCTCGAACAGATCGTAGACGGGCCAGGCGACCTGGCGCACGCTCATCGGCGGCGCTTCCGTGCCGAGGGTGGCGAACTGCGCCATGTGCTGCGCCATCAGCAGCACGTTGTTCTCAAACAGCCCGGACTGGATGTGGCGGCCGACGCCGGTGGCATGCCGCTCCTGCACCGCCGCCAGGATGCCGATCGCGGCGAACATGCCGCCCATGATGTCGTTGACCGACGAACCCGCCCGCAGCGGCTGGCCCGGCGGGCCCGTCATGTAGGCGAGGCCACCCATCATCTGCACCACCTCGTCCAGCGCCACCCGGTGCTCGTAGGGGCCGGGCAGGAACCCCTTGCACGAGCAATAGATCAGCCGCGGATTGTCCGCCCGCAGCGCCTGGTAGGACAGGCCGAGCTTGTCCAGCGCACCGGGGCGGAAATTCTCCACCAGCACGTCGGCGGTGTTCAGCAGCCGCTTGGTCGCCGCCAACCCCTCCGGCGACTTCATGTCCACCGCCATGGACCGCTTGTTGCGGTTCATGATGGCGAAGAACCCGGCGCCCGAGCCGCCCAGCCGACGCGTGTTGTCGCCGTCGGGCAACGGCTCCACCTTGATCACGTCGGCGCCCAAATCGGCCAGGACCAGCCCGCAGGCCGGCCCCATCACCATGTGGGTGAACTCGACGACGCGCAACCCGGCGAGCGGTCCGCTCACGCGGCCAGCCGGAACGTCTTGGGCAGGCCGGCGCGGGCGACCCCGCCATGCATCGGCTCACCCGGCAGCCCGGCGGCCAGCAGGTTCCGCGCCGCGACCAGGCGATCCAGGTCGATGCCGGTGGTGAAGCCCATGCTCTCCAGCATGAACACCAAGTCCTCCGTCACGATGTTGCCGGACGCGCCGGGCGCGTAGGGGCAGCCGCCCAGGCCGGCCAGCGAGCTGTCGAAGGCGCGGATGCCTTCCTCCAGCCCCGCCAGCGCGTTGGCCAGTCCCAGTCCCATCGTGTCGTGCAGGTGCAGATTGTCCAGCAGCCCGCCGACCTCCGCGCGGACCGCCCGCACCAGGCTGCGGATCTGCGCCGGGTGGGCGTAGCCGACCGTGTCCGCCAGGCTGACCGCCTCCACGCCCGCCGCCGCCAGTCCGGACGCCACGGCCAGCACCGCACGCTCGGGCACGGCGCCGTCGATCGAGCAGCCGAACGCGGTGGAGCAGGCCGCCACCACCGCCATCGTGCGGGGTTGGCCGCGCATCCACTCGACCACACGGCCAACCTCCGCCACCTGCTCGGCCGGCGTGCGGTTCAGGTTCGCCTGGCTATGACCCTCGCTGACGGAGACGGGGATGCTCACCCGGTGCGCCCCCGCCGCATAGGCCGCCTGGGCCCCCCGCAGGTTCGGCGCCAGGGCGGTGACCACCAGGCCGGGCAGGCCGATGCTGGCCCGCACCACCGCATCCGTGTCGGCCATCTGCGGGATCACCCGCACGGGGACGAAGCTGCCGACCTCGATCTCCGTCACGCCGGCCGCCGCCATGGCCGCGATCCAGCGGATCTTGGCCTCCGTCGGCATGCGGCCGGACGCCATTTGCAGCCCGTCCCGCGGGCCGACCTCGCAGACCTGGACGTGTTCGCTCATGGGATGATCCTCCAGCCGGAGAATTTGCGATCAGGTTGACGCTCCTGCAAGCGGCTGCGCTATTGCTGCACCGCGAAACTGCCCCTAGTTGCTGGAACCATGACAGTGACATCGACCATCCGCTCCGTCGCGCTCCTCCTGTTGGCGTTGGCCCTGCCGCATCTGGCGCGGGCGCAAGGGGGGCCGCCAGGGCCGCCCGCCGTGGGCACGACGGTCGTGCAACCGCAGTCGATCACCGAGACGGATGAGTTCGTCGGCCGCATCCAGGCGACCAACCGGGTCGCACTGATCGCCCGCGTCACCGGCTTCCTCACCAAGCAGCTGTTTACCGATGGGGCGGAGGTCAAGACGGGCGACCTGCTCTACCAGATCGAGAAGCCGCCGTTCGAGGCCGATGTGCAGGCGAAGATGGCGGCCGTCGCGCAGGCCAACGCGCAGTTGCAGAATGCGTCCATCACGCTCAACCGCGCCAACTCGCTGCTGAACACCCCGGCGGGCCAGCGGTCCACCGTGGACGACGCCACTGCCAGCCAGCGGTCGCAGGCGGCTCTGCTGCTGGCGGCGCAGGCCAACTTGCAGACGTCGCAGATCAACCTCGGCTACACCGACATCGTGGCGCCGATCTCCGGCAAGATCGGGCGCACCAACGTCACCATCGGCAACGTCGTGGGGCCTTCGACCGGGACGCTGGACACCATCGTCAGCCAGGATCCGATGTATGTCATCTTCCCGATCGCGCTGCGCTCCGCCTTGGACCTGCGGGACCGGTATGCCGATAAAGGCGGCACATCGGCCGTCATCATCAAGCTGAAGCTGCCGAGTGGAAAGATCTACGGCCCGACGGGCCACATCGACTACATCGACCCGACGGTCGCGACCAATACGGACACCATCATCATCCGCGGCCTCATCCCCAACCCGTACTATCCCGGCGCACAGCCCGGCACACCCGGCGACCGCGAGTTGGTGGACGGGGAGTTCGTCACTGTGCTGCTGCAGGGGGCGCAGCCGATACAGACCCTGGCCATCCCGTCGGCCGCCGTGCTGTCGGACCAGCAAGGCAACTACGTCTACGTGCTCGGGCCCGACAACAAGGCGGTCCAGCGGCGGATCACGCTCGGGCAATCCGCCGGCGCGCTGACCACGGTTTCGACCGGGCTGAAGCAGGGCGAGGTCATCATCTCCGACGGGGTCCAGCGCGTCCGCCCCAACCAGCCGGTCAGTCCCGCGCCGGCCGCACCCGGCCCGGGGGGCGCCAGCGGGCCGCCCGGCGGCTCCACCGCCAGCGCCACGACGGCCCGGCAGTAGGGTCGCGGCGCCATGATCTCCAGCGTTTTCGTCGACCGTCCGCGACTCGCGATCGTCATCGCGATCGTCATCACCATCGCCGGCGCCCTGGCTCTGACCCGCATCCCGGTCGCGCAATTCCCCGACATCGTGCCGCCGCAGGTTCAGGTGACCGCCAACTATCCGGGCGCATCGGCCGCCGTGGTCGAGGCCTCCGTCGCGCAGCCGATTGAGGCGCAGGTCATCGGCGTCGACAAGATGATCTACATGAAGAGCACGAACGGCAACGACGGCAGCTACAACCTGACCGTCTCGTTCGAACTCGGCACCAACCCGGACATCAACACGGTCAACGTGAACAACCGGGTGCAGACGGCGATGGCGGAACTGCCGCCCTCCGTCACGCAGCAGGGGCTGACGATCCAGAAACGCTCCTCCGCGATCCTGGAATTCATCAACCTCTACAGCGACGGCGGCAAGCAGGACCCGCTGTTCATCACCAACTACGCCACCATCAACGTGCTGGACGAGATCAGCCGAACCCCGGGCGTGGGCCAGGCCAACCTGTTCAGCCGCCTGAAATACTCGATGCGGATCTGGTTCGACACCGAGCGGCTGACCAGCCTGAACCTGGCGCCGCAGGACATCATCAACGCCATCCAGGCCCAGAACGTGGTGGCGCCGATCGGCCGCATCGGCGCCCGCCCGGTGTCGTCGGACGTGTCGTTCCAGTTCAACCTGCAGACCCAGGGCCGGCTCACCACGCCGGAGCAGTTCGGCAACATCGTCATCCGCGCCAATCCCGACGGCTCCGTGCTGCGGGTCAAGGACGTGGCGCGGATAGAGCTGGGGGCGCAGAACGAGGACAGCGAGAGCCGGCTGAACGGCCAGCCGTCCGTCGCGGTGGCGATCTACCTGGCGCCGGGCGCCAACGCGGTGAACACCGCCGCCGCGGTGAACAGCAAGCTGCGGCAGCTCAGCACCCGCTTTCCGGACGGGCTGCATTTCCAGGTCACCTACGACAGCACCACCTTCGTCACCGACACCATCCGCGAGGTGCTGAAGACGCTGGGCGAGGCGTTCGTGCTGGTGATCATCGTGGTGTTCCTGTTCCTCGGCAATTTGCGGGCGACGCTGATCCCGACCATCGCCGTGCCCGTCAGCCTGATCGGCGCGTTCGCCGGGCTGCTGACGCTGGGCTATTCGGCCAACACCGTGTCGCTGCTGGCGCTGGTGCTGGCGATCGGCATCGTGGTCGACGACGCCATCGTCGTGGTGGAGAACGTCGAACGCGTGATGGAAGAAAACCCGGAGTGGTCGCCGTCCAAGGCCACGAAGGAGGCGATGCGGCAGATCACCGCGCCGATCATCGCCATCACGCTCGTGCTGCTGTCGGTGTTCGTGCCGATCGCGTTCATACCCGGCATCTCCGGCCAGTTGTTCCGCCAGTTCGCCGTGACGATCAGCGTGTCGGTGCTGATCTCGGCGCTGAATGCGCTGACGCTGTCGCCGGCCTTGTGCGCCGTGTTCCTGCGCCATACCGGGCCGAAGCGCGGCATCATGGGCCGGATCATGCGCGGCATCGACAACGTGCGTGACGGCTACGCCTACCTGGTGGGCAAGACCTTGCGGCTGGCGGTGCTCGGCGTGCTGCTGGCGGTGGTGTTCGGCGCCGGCATCTTCGGCCTCGCCCTGCGCACGCCCACGGGATTCTTGCCGGAGGAGGACCAGGGCGGGTTCTTCGTCGCCATCCAGTTGCCGGACGGCGCCTCCGTCGCGCGCACCAGCACCGTGGTGACCCGGGTGGAGGCGTTGGCCAAGGCGTTGCCCGGCGTTCAGGACACCTTCGCCATCATCGGATTCTCCCTGCTGGACAGCGCGCAGGAAAGCAACGCCGCGTTCATGTTCATCAAGCTGAAGCCGTTCGAGGACCGGACGGCCGCCAGCGAGCGGGCGCAGGCGTTGATCGGCCGCGTGTTCGGCGGGGTGCAGCAAATCCGCTCCGCCACCATCTTCCCGTTCAACCTGCCGCCGATCATCGGCCTGTCGACCACCGGCGGGTTCGAGTACCAGTTGGAGGCGCTGGAGGGGCAGGACGCGGTCGTGCTCGGCCAGACGATGAACGGGTTGCTGGCCGCCGCCAACAGCGACCCGCGGCTGACGCGCGTGTTCTCCACCTTCACCGCGACCAACCCGTCGCTGTTCCTGGACATCGACCGCCAGAAGGCCCAGGCGCTCGGCCTGTCCATCACCGACGTGTTCACCGCCTTGCAGGCGACGTTGGGCGGCATCTACATCAACGACTTCAACCTGTTCGGTCGTGTCTGGCAGGTGAATATCGAGGGTGAGGAGCAGGACCGCAGCAAGATCGACGATCTGTGGAAGATCTATATCCGCAACAACACCGGGGGTGTCGTGCCGCTGCGCGCCATTGCCGACATGCGCATCGTGCTCGGGCCGCAGGTGATCACGCGGTACAACAACTACCGCTCGGTCACGATCAACGGTAGCCCGGCGCCCGGCGGCTCCACCGGGGCGGCGTTGCAGGCCATGACGCAGGTGTCGGCGCGGACGCTGCCCCGCGGCTACGCGTTCGAATGGACGGGCACGGCGTATCAGGAGGTCGCGGCCTCCGGGCAGACGGGCTTCATCCTGGCGCTGGCGATCCTGTTCGCATACCTGTTCCTGGTCGCCCTGTATGAGAGTTGGGTGATCCCGATTCCGGTGCTGCTCTCGGTGTCGGTGGGCGTGCTCGGCTCCTTTGTGGGCATATTGGTCGCCGGGTTGTCGCTGGATCTGTATGCGCAGATCGGCCTGGTAGTGCTGATCGCGCTGGCGGCGAAGAACGGCATCCTCATCGTGGAATTCGCCAAGGACCGGCGCGAGGCCGGGGAGAGCATCCACGATGCGGCCGTGCTCGGCGCGCGCACGCGGTTCCGCGCGGTGATGATGACGTCGTTCGCCTTCATTCTGGGATTGGTGCCCCTTGTGATCGCCTCCGGCGCCGCCGAGATCAGCCGCCGCGACGTGGGCACCCCGGTGTTCGCGGGCATGATCGCCTCCTCGACGATCGGGATTTTCCTGGTGCCGATGCTGTACGCGACGTTCCAGTCCCTGCGCGAGGGCGCCAAACGCCGCTTCGGCCGCAAGACTCCGGCCGTGACGCATTGACGCGGTTAGCCAGATCGTAGGGTGGGTTGCGCTTTAGCAACCCACCACCTTGCCGTCGTAGGGTGGGTTGCGCTTTAGCAACCCACCCTACAATTCGGAGCAGTTCACGCGGACTCGCTGAACTCGGGTTTCGCCATCCATTTTTCCCGCAATGCCTCAGCCAGCCTCCCCCAAATCCCACCAAAGCCCGGCGAACGCCGCAATCCCTTCGCGCGCCGGCGCCATCAGCAGGTGTTCGTTCGGACCGTGCTGCTTGCAGCCGTTGTAGCTGTGCGGGATCCATACCAGCGGCACGCCGAGGTGGTCGATGAACACGTCGCCGGGCAATCCGCCGCCGCTGTTGGGGATCAGTTGCGGCTTGCGGCCCAGCGTGCGTTGCAGGCTGGCGACCGCGCGCTGCACCCAGGGATTGGCCGGGTCGGTGCGGCTGGCAGGCATGCGGCTGCCGGCGTTCTGGATCGCGACCTCGGGGAACCCGGCTTCGTCCAGATGCGCGCGCAAGGACGGCTCGAACAGTGCGATGTCGCAGTCGACGGTGTAGCGCAGTTGGCAATGCGCGCGGGCATTCGGGGCGACGGCGTTCACCGGGTTCTCCGGGCGGCCGGACAGCAGCGACAGCACGATGAAGCTGGTCCAGCCATAGATTTTCTCCGCGGCGGTCAACCCGGGCTCGCCCCAATCCGGGTCGATCGTCGCGGCTTCGCCCTCCGCACGCAAATCCAGCCCGGCCAGCGCCTCGCGCACGGAGGCGGGCATGCCGCCGGGGGGCAGCCAGCCGCGCACCAGGATCCGCCCGTGCCGGTCCGCGACGGACGCGAGCGCGTGGGCCAGCACGATCGCCGGGTCCGTGGTCATGCCGCCCCAATTGCCGGAATGCACGCCGCCGGGCCGCGTGTTCACCACCAGGTCGAAATGGAACGTGCCGCGGGTGCCGGTCGAAACGGTCGCGATGTCGGAGGCGACGCGCGGCCCGTCCGAGGCGATCAGCACGTCCGCCTTCAATGCCTCGGCATGGGCGGCCACGAACTCCCGCAACCCGACGGAACCGCGCTCCTCCGACGTCTCCAGCACCAGCTTGACGTTGAAGCCGAGCGTGCCGCCACGTTCGGCCATCACCGCCTCCAGCGCGTGCAGGTTGATGGCGTGCTGCCCCTTGTTGTCGGCGGAGCCGCGGCCGTACCAGCGTCCGTCCTCCTCCGTCAGCACCCACGGGTCCAACCCGGCGCGCCATTGGTCCGCCAGGCCGCGCACCGTGTCGCCATGGCCGTAGGTGAACACGGTGGGACCGGCGCCCTCCATCCGCTCCGCCACCAGGATGGGGCCGAAGCCCTCCCGCGGGTTCGGGTGGATGTGCACGGTGAAGCCCAGCCGTTCCAGCCAGGGGCGGATCGCGTCCTGCAAATAGCGCTGCAAATCCGCCTCGTGCCCCGGGTCCTGCGAGGTGGAGGGGATGGCGACCAGCCCGGCCAGCAGCCGCTTGAAGCCGCCATCGTCGAACCCGGCGATCGCCCGGGCGATCGCGCCTTCGCGCGAGGCCATCAGGCCGCGCCCCGCGCCATGGTGTGGTATTCAGCGTTCGGCATCATGTCCACGGCGTGCGCCACCCGGTTGGTATAGTTGAAGAACGCAGCGGTCTCCGCGATGTCGAAGATGTCCTCGTCGCTGAAGCCTTCGTCGCGCAGGGCCTGGCGGTCGTCCGCCGTCACCTCGTGCGGCGCCTCCGTCAGCAGCAGGGCGAAGTCCAGCATGACGCGTTGCCGGTCCGGCAACTCAGCCACGCGGTAGTTGAACGCCATCATCTCGCCCAGTTGCGGGTCGCCGGACAGCTTGCGCACCGCGGCGCCGTGGGCGACCAGGCAGTAATAGCAGCGGTTGGCGGCGGACACGGCGACGGCGATCATCTCGCGCTCCAGCTTCGACAGGCCGGAGGGGGCGAGCATCAGCTCGTCATAGGCGCGGATGAAGTTGCGCAGCTTGGCCGGGCGCAGCAGCCAGGCGCGCAGCACGTTGGGCACGAAGCCCAGCTTGTCGCGGCACTTGGCGAAATAGGGCTGCAAATCCTCGGGCAGCGAGTCCTCGGAGGGCTCGCGGAGGTCCATCACATGGGCGGGTTGGGGCATTGGAAATCTCCCGTGCAGGACCCTCTCCTTTGGGAGAGGGCAGGGTGAGGGCGGCGCCTCGCTCACTCAGGCGGGCAGGTAGTCGGGGACGGACAGGTAGCGTTCCCCGGTGTCGTAGTTGAAGCCCAGCACCACCGCGCCCGGCGCCAGGTCCGGCAGCTTCTTGGCGATCGCGGCCAGCGTCGCGCCGGAGGAGATGCCGACCAGGATGCCCTCCACGGCGGCGGAGCGGCGGCCGAACTCGCGCGCCTCCTCCGCGTCCACCTGGATGACGCCGTCCAGCAGCGCCGTGTGGAGGTTGGCCGGGATGAACCCGGCGCCGATGCCCTGGATCGGGTGCGGGGCGGGCGCGCCGCCCGAGATCACCGGCGATTGCGACGGCTCCACGGCGAAGACCTTCAATTGCGGCCAGCGCTGCTTCAGCACCTGGGCGCAGCCCGTGATATGGCCGCCGGTGCCGACGCCCGTGATCAGCACGTCGATGCCATCCGGGAAGTCGGCAGCGATCTCCTCGGCGGTGGTGCGGACATGGATATCCGGGTTGGCCGGGTTCTCGAATTGCTGCGGGATCCAGGCGCCCGGATGGTCGGCCGCAAGCGCCGTCGCGCGGGCGATGGCGCCGTTCATGCCTTTCTCCCGCGGCGTCAGGTCGAAGCTCGCGCCATAGGCTTGCATCAGCCGCCGCCGCTCCACCGACATGGATTCCGGCATCACCAGGATCAGCTTGTAGCCCTTCACCGCCGCCACCATGGCCAGGCCGATGCCGGTGTTGCCGGAGGTCGGCTCGATGATGGTGCCGCCGGGCTGAAGCTGCCCGCTGGCCTCCGCCGCCTCCACCATGGACAGGGCGATGCGGTCCTTGATGGAGCCGCCAGGATTGCTGCGCTCGGACTTGATCCAGACCTCGGCGTCGGGAAACAGCCGCGCCATGCGGACATGCGGCGTGTGGCCGATCGTGTCCAGGATGCTGTTGGCTTTCATGCGGGCGGCTCCCTTTCGCGCTGTTGCCCGTACCATGAACCGACGGAGTTTCAGCGCAAGGGCGCACTCATGCTATGGCCGGGGCGGCGTGCGTGCGGGGATGGTATGAACATCGATTGGCCGGATTTCGTCACCGGGCGGGCCGCCGGGTTCGCGGGGCGGGTGGTGCGCCTGCAAGGCTGGCTGTCGCGGCCGGACCTTGCCGGGCGCCGCCTGCTGGTGGCGGAGGCGCCGTGCTGCGCCGGGTGCGTTCCCAGCAGCCCCGCTGCCCAGGTGCATGTGACGGCGGCCACCCCGCTCCCCGCCGGGGACATCGCGCTGGAGGGCGTCCTGCACGGCCCCGCCGGGGGATGGAGCCTGCGCCAGGCGCGCCCGGTGGCGGCCGGGTTCGGCCGTCGCAGGCTGCTGGCCGCGGCGCCGCTGCTGTGCCTGGCCGCCGCGGCGGACCCCGCCGACCCCCGCGCGGTGACGGCGGACGCCGCCACGGTGGACCTGCACTCCCACGCCGGCAAGCTGCTGTTCGTGAAGTCGGACGCGCCGTTCACCCCGGTGGCCGAGCCGATGCGGCAGGGCGGGCTGGCCGTCACCTGCCTGGCCATCGTGTCGGACGCGCCGACGCACCGGGTGATGGCGGACCACCTCATCCACCCGTATCGCGACCCGGCGCCCGGGGAGCTGTATGCCTACGGCCAGCGCGCCTTCGCCCGGCTGCACAAGCTGGTGCGGGAGCAGTCGCTGACGGTCGTCACCGACGCCGCCGGGCTGCACGCCGCCCGGTCGGACGCACCATGCGTGGTGGTGTCGGCGGAGGGCGGCGACTTCCTGGAAGGCCAGCCGGAGCGGGTGGACGAGGCCTATGACCGCTGGCAGCTCCGTCACCTGCAACTCACGCATTACCGGGTGAACGAGCTGGGGGACATCCAGACCGAGGCGCCGGTGCATGGCGGGCTGACCGACGCGGGCGTGGCGGTGATCGAGCGCTGCAACGCGCGCGGCATCGTGGTGGACGTGGCGCATGGCACGCTCGATTTGGTTCGCGCCGCCGCCGCGGTCACCCGCAAGCCGCTGGTGCTGTCCCACACCTCGCTGACCCGAAGGCCGCGCCCGTTCACCCGGCTGATCACGCCGGAGCATGCGCAGTTGGTGGCCGGCACCGGGGGCGTGATCGGCATTTGGCCGGTGGCGCATCTGTTCCTCGATATGGCGGCGCTGGCGCGGGGAATGGCGCACATGGCCGCGGTGGCGGGGATCGACCATGTCGGGCTGGGCACGGACACGATGGGCCTGGTCGGCCCGGCGACCTTCGCCAGCTACGCCGACCTGCCGGGCCTCACCACCGCGCTGCTGGACGCGGGGTTCAGCCCGGGCGACACGCGCAAGCTGCTGGGTGGCAACTATGCGCGGGTGTTCGAGTCGTGCATGGCCTGAGTGGTCAAGCGCCGGCAAGGTGACCGACGCCGCCTAGAACGTGCTTGGGTTCAGCCCGGCGGCCGCCCGCGACGTGGCCACCTCCGTAGCCACTACGCCCGCCGTGGGCGGCCCGAAGCCAGCCTCACCACGGCCACCCGTGTTCCTGGCCGTCATCTACGACCAGGCAGTAGGGTGGGCTTTAGCCCGGGCTTTAGCCCACCATGGTCTCCTACGGCGCCTTGAAGAGGTGGGCTGAAGCCCACCCTACGACGGGCCTGCGTCAGGCGGCAGCTTTATCGACATGCCGAGGCTGGCTCAATGAAACAGCCGGATCATGTGGGCGATCATCCAGCACAGGCCACGAACCGCGACAATGGAGCTGCCCAGCACCAGCATCAGGCCGAGCCAGGCATGCGAGCCATCGGTCGGCAACTCATCCCAGCGTTCCGACTGTGCCGGCTGGTCAGCGAAGACGTGGTCGAACGCGGCATCGATGGTTGTGGACATGACAGACGCTCCCGCTGGTATCATTATTGATACACAAGCGCAGATTTAAGACACGTTAAGCGTGCTGGACAATTTCCGATCCAGCACCCACCTCATCCATCGCCCGCCCTGAGCGATCAGTTGGTTTCGCCGGCCGCACCACGGGCATGCTTGTTGCATCGCCGCGGTATGGCCGATGCCACCCGCAAACTGCATCTCGTCGCCTATCTGAAGACCGGGCCCACCGCCAGCTACGCCAGCGCGTGGCGGCACCCGACCGCGTCGCTGCACGACATCTGGGATGCCGAGCGGTACGAGGACGTCGCACGGCTGCTGGAAGAGGCGCGGTTCGACGCGCTGTTCTTCGCCGACGGGCTCGGCCTGCCGGACCTGTACAAGGGCAGCTTCGCCGATTACGTCGGCCGCGGCGGGCAGATGAGCCTGATCGACCCCATGACCGTCCTGCCGCTGATGGCGCGGGCGACGAAGCATCTGGGGCTCGGCGCCACCATCTCCACCACCTTCAACCAGCCCTACCACATCGCCCGCTCGCTCGGCTCGCTCGACCTGCTGAGCAAGGGCCGCGCGGCCTGGAACGTCGTCACCTCGGCCACCGATTTCGAGGCGCGCAACGTCGGCATGGCGGGCGTGCCGCCCAAGGAGCAGCGCTACGACCGCGCCGACGACGTGCTGGAGGCGTGCTTCGCGCTGTGGGATTGCTGGGAGGCGGACGCGCTGGTGATGGACAAGGCGTCCGGCGTGTTCGCCGACGCGTCCAAGATCCACTACGCCGACCATGCCGGCCCCTACGTGTCCGTGCGCGGGCCGATGTCGATCCCGCGCAGCCCGCAGGGACGCCCGCTCATTCTGCAGGCAGGCTCGTCCCCGCGCGGGCGGGAGTGCGCGGTGCGCTGGGCCGACGTGATCTTCTGCACCCACGCGACCAAGGTGGACGCGGTCGCGTTCCGCACCGACATGCATGCCCGGCTGCGCGCCGCCGGGCGCAACCCGGCCGAGATGCGCATCCTGCCCACCCTGTCGGTGGTGATCGGTGAGACGGAGTCGATCGCGCGCGAGAAGGCCGCCTTCTTCGACAGCCTGATCGACCCGGAACTGGTGCTGGCCTCGTCCTCCACCCTGCTGGGCGTCGACCTCAGCCGGGTGGAAAGCGCCGAGCAGGCGGAGGCGGAGGCCGGCAACCAGGGCATCGCCGGGTCGCGCGACCGGATGAGCCAGGTGGCCCGCGCGCAGGGCATCAGCTTCGCCGCCGCCGTGCGCAAGCCGCGCGGGCTGCTGGCCGGCACGGCCTCGCAGATTGCGGACTATATGGAGGATTGGTTCACGGCCGGCGCCTGCGACGGCTTCGTGCTGCCGCCCACCACCTTCCCGACCACCTACGAGGATTTCGCCCGCACCGTGACACCCGAGTTGCAGCGCCGCGGCCTGCTGCGGCGCGAGTATGCCGGCCGCACGCTGCGCGAGAACCTCGCCAATCCCGGATGAAAGGCTCCATCATGACGATCCGCCGCCGCACGCTCCTGGGCGCCGCCCTTGCCATACCCGCGCTACAGGGTGCCCGCGCAGCGCCGGGCAACGTGCTGCGCATCGGCATCGGCACCTCGCTGAACACGCTCGACCCGCTGCTCACGACGATCGGCGACGAGTATATCTACGACTGCCTGGTGTTCAACGGCCTGACCCGCATCCGGGAAGACCTCAAGCTCGAAGGCGACCTCGCGCAGAGCTGGCAAACCAGTGACGACATCAAGACCTGGACCTTCCACCTGCGCCCCGGCGTCAAGTTCCACAACGGCGCCGTGCTGACCGCCGACGACGTGGTGGCGTTCTTCCGCCGCATGATGGACCCGGCCACCAACGCGCCAGCGCGCAGCCAATACGACATGATCGAGACGGTGTCCGCACCCGATCCCGCCACGGTCGTGTTCACGCTGTCCATCCCCTATGGCGGGTTCGCCGACATCCTTGGCGACCGGCAGGTCAAGATCACGCCCCGCGGCATCGACGCCGCCAAGACGCCGGTTGGCACCGGCCCGTTCAAGTTCGTCAGCTACACGCCCGGCGACCGGCTGGTCATGACGAAGAACCCGGATTATTTCGAAGCCGGCCTGCCGAAACTCGACGGGGTCGAGTTGCGCGTCATCCCGGAGATGAGCGTGAAGCAGGCTGCCTTGCAGGCCGGCGACATCGACGTGGTGTGGGACCTGCCGCTGGACCAGGTGAAGGCGCTGTCCGACAACACGGCGCTGCGCGTCGACAGCGTGCCCACCGCGTCCTGGGACGGCGCGATCATGAACAACCTGATCCCGCCCTTCCACGACAAGCGGGTGCGCCAGGCCTTCCACCTGGCGGTCGACAAGGCCGACGTGGTGGAGCTGACGCTGTTCGGCCAGGGGGTGGCGACGATCAGCCCGATCCCGCCCAGCCATCCGTTCTACGCCAAGGACATCGCCATCCCGAAGGTTGACCCGGCGGCCGCGAAGAAGCTGCTGGCCGAGGCCGGCTACCCGCAGGGCGTCACGGTCCCGATCATCGCCCCGGTGGGCCGCCCGGTGCGCGAGCGCCTGGCGGTGACGCTGCAGCAGCTTGCCAAGCCCGGCGGCTTCGACCTGCAGGTGCAACGCGTGCCGTATTCCAGTTTCAGCGCCGAGGTGTCGGGCAAGGCGCCGCTGTACATCGATGGCTTCTTCGGCCGCCCCACCATCGACACCAGCGTCTACGCCTTCCTGCGCAGCAAGGGGAGCTGGAACGAGCGGCTGTGGCACTACAGCAATCCCGCCGTGGACAAGCCACTGGACGCGGCGCGGCTGACGGCGGACCTGGCGGTGCAGAAGACGCAGTATATCGACTTCCAGTCGGCCCTCGTCGCCGATCCGGCCTCGTTCTTCGCCTACGCCGTGAACTTCGCCTGCGCCTACCGCAAGGGCGTCAACGTGCAGACGCATCCGATGCGTTGGTTCGACCTGCGTCACGCGACCATCACCTAGCCGCCTTGGCCGGCTTCGTCCTTCAACGGCTGCTGGGCATGGTCGGCATCATGTTCGGCATGTCGGTGCTGATCTTCGGCATCGTGCACATCCTGCCGGGCAACGTCGCCTACGCCATCCTGGGGGAGTACGCCACGCCCGCCGCGGTCGCTGCGCTGGAGGCCAAGCTCGGCCTCAACGATCCGCTGCTGCTGCAATACTGGCGCTGGCTGTCCGGCATGCTGCACGGCGATTTCGGCGAGTCCGTGGTGATGTCCCGCCCGGCGGCATCGCTGATCGGCGAGGCGCTGGGGCGCTCCGCCTTGCTGGCCGGCCCGGCCTTCGCGCTGGTCGCGGCGGGCGGGATCGCGCTTGGCCTGCATGCCGCAACCCATAAGGGGCGGGTGTCCGACCATCTGCTGGGCCTGGCGCAGCTCGTGCTGATCGCGGTGCCGGACTTCTTTTGGTCGATCGTGGCGGTGCTGCTGTTCGCCTCCGCGCTCAACTGGCTGCCGGCGACCGGGTATGCGCCGATCTCGGACTCGGGGGTGCTGGGCTGGGCGTCGCACCTGGTCCTGCCGGTGGCGGTGCTGTCGCTGGGGCTGCTGGCCCATATCTCGCGGCTCACCCGCGCCTCCCTGCTCGACGTGCTGGGCTCCCGCTACGTGCTGGCGGCGCGGGCGCGGGGGCTGGGGGAACGCCGGGTGTTGTGGCGCCATGCGGTGCCGAACGCGCTGGCGCCGGCGGTGACGGTGCTGGCGATCGATGCCGGGCTGCTGATCGGCGGGATCGTGGTGGTGGAGACGGTGTTCGCCTATCCCGGCCTCGGCCGCATGCTGGTGTTCGCCATCGACCATCACGACCTGCCGCTGCTGCAAGCGGGCATGATGGTGGTCACCGCCATCTACGTGGGCGCCAACTTCATCGCGGATGTGCTCTACGCGGTGCTGAATCCCCGTATCCGCCTGTCGGCGGCGGCGTGACCGCGCTGGTCCTGCCCAGGGCGCGCCCGCCCTCCGTGCTGCTGGTCGGCGGCGTGCTGCTGGCCCTGGTGGTCGCCGCCTGCCTGCTCGGCACGGTGTGGACGCCGTTCGACCCCACCGCCTTCGCCGTGCGCGCCCGGCTGCAGGCGCCAGGGCCGCTGCACCCGTTCGGCACCGACGAGTTCGGGCGCGACGTGCTGTCGCGCGTGCTGGCCGGCGGCTATCTGTCGCTGGCGACCGGGGCCGGCGCCATGGCCATCAGCCTGGGCGTCGGCGTGCCACTGGGGCTGATCGCCGCCTTCCATCGCGGCTGGACGGACGAGGCGATCATGCGCGGCGTCGACCTGCTGGTCTCACTGCCACCCGTGCTGCTCGGTCTGCTGGTGCTGGCGGTGACGCCGCCCAGCCTGTGGAAGACGATCGCCGTGGTGGGGCTGGTCTACGTGCCGATCCTGGTGCGGCTGACCCGCGCGGTGGCGCTCGGCCTGCTGGAGGAGGAGTTCGTGCAGGCGGCGAGGGCGCGCGGGGAGGGCGCGTTGCCGATCCTGTGGCACGAGGTGCTGCCGAACGCCTGGCCGCCGATCATCGTCGAATGCGGCCTGCGCGTGACCTTCGCCATCCTGCTCGGCTCGGCCCTGTCCTTCCTGGGCCTCGGGCCGCAGCCGCCTGCCAGTGAATGGGGGCTGATGATCGCCGGCGGACGCGACTTCCTGACCCAGGCGCCGTGGATTTGCCTGGCGCCCGGGCTCTGCCTGTGCCTGCTGCTGGTCAGCGTGAACCTGGTGGGCGAGGGGCTGCGCGAGCGGCTCGATCCGCGGAGGGCTGGCCGGCATGCCTGACGCGCTGCCCTCGGCCGCGATCGGCAGCGGCTTGCTGGTCGACCGTTTGTCGGTGCGGTACGCGTCGGGCGCTGGGCCGCTGCACGCGTTGCAGGACGTGTCGCTCGCCGTGGCGCCGGGCGAGGTGCTGGGCCTGGTCGGCGAGTCCGGCTCGGGCAAGTCGACGGTGCTGCTGGCGCTGCTCGGCCTGCTGGATCCCGGCGCGGTGCAGGCGCGGCGGCTCGGCTACGATGGGTGCGACCTGCTGCGCGAGGCGTCCAAGCTGCGTGGCCGGCGGATCGGCATGGTGTTCCAGGACACCGCCGCGGCGCTGAACCCGGCGCGCACGGTGGGCGCGCAGTTGACCGAGCCGATGCGCCTGCACCTCGGCAGCAGCGCCGCCGCGGCCTGGACGCGGGGCACGGCGCTGTTGGCCGAAACCGGCATCCCGCGCCCGGCCGAGATCATGCGCGCCTATCCCCACCAACTCTCCGGCGGCATGAAACAGCGCGTCGGCATCGCCGCGGCCCTGGCCACGGAGCCGGACCTGCTGCTGCTGGACGAGCCGACGACCGCGCTGGACGTGACGGTGGAGGCGCAGATCCTGGCGCTGCTCGGCCAGTTGCGGGCGCAGCGCGGACTGTCGATGCTGCTCGTCAGCCATAATCTGGGCATCGTCGACCGGCTGTGCGACACGGTGGCGGTGCTGTATGCCGGCCGGGTGGCGGAAACCGGGCCGGTGGCGGACGTGCTGCACCGGCCGCGCCATCCCTACACGAAGGGGCTGCTGGCGGCGCTGCCGCGGCCGGACCGCCCGCATGCCGGGCGGCTGGCGCCCATCCCCGGCGGGTTGCCGGACATGCTGGCGCCGGACCTCGGGTGCAATTTCCGGCCGCGCTGCGCGTTCGCGGCTCCCGGTTGCGAGCGGCCGCAGCACCTGGCTGGCCGCACCAACGCCGCCGCCTGCCATCGCGCAGATGCCCTGGCGGGGGTGGACTGGCCGTTGGACGACGGGCTCCACAAACCCTCTCCCTCTGGGAGAGGGCAGGGTGAGGGTAGTCCCACGGCTGAGGATCATCCTTCTAACGTGCGGCGCCACCCTCACCCAGAGGGAGAGGGAGAAGGGTCCATCCCCTTACTGGAGGCAACGGGCCTCACCGCACGCTTCGACTCCGGCGGCGTCGTCGCCCGGCTGCTCGGCCGTCGCCGTAGCGTCTTGGCCGTCGACGGCGTGTCGCTGCGGATCGGCGCCGGCGAGATCGTGGGGCTGGTGGGCGAATCCGGCTGCGGCAAATCCACCCTCGGCCGCCTGCTGCTGCGGCTGCTGCCGTCGCGCGGCGGGGAGCTCCGGTTCGGCGGCCGTGCGGTGGGCGCGCGGCCCGACGCCGCGTTCCGCCGCCGGGCGCAGATCGTGTTCCAGAACCCGGACAGCTCGCTGAACCCGCGGCAGACGGTGGGCGTCATCCTCGGCCGCGCCGTGCGCTGGTTCGCAACGGCGTCCGGCGTGCCGGCCGAGGTCGACCGGCTGCTCGACCTCGTGCACCTGCCGCGCCGCTACGCCGCCCGCTACCCGCACCAACTCTCGGGCGGCGAAAAGCAGCGGGTGGGGATCGCC
This sequence comes from Acetobacteraceae bacterium, assembly GCA_965199095.1. Lineage (GTDB taxonomy): Bacteria > Pseudomonadota > Alphaproteobacteria > Acetobacterales > Acetobacteraceae > LMUY01. Next base: position 603,733 of record CBDAQM010000007.1, on the reverse strand, counting down.
CGCGCGCTCGCCTCCAGCCCCGACTTCCTGGTGTGCGACGAGGCGGTGTCCGCGCTGGACGTGTCGGTGCAGGCGGCGGTGCTGAACCTGCTGCGCGACCTGCGCGACGCCTTAGGCGTGGCCTATCTGTTTATCAGCCACGATATCGGCGTCATCGCCCACATCGCCGACCGGATCGCGGTGATGTACCACGGCACCCTGGTCGAGGAAGGTCCGGCCGCGGCGGTGCTGCGCCCGCCCTACCATCCCTACACGGAGCTGTTGCTGTCATCCGTGCCGCTGATCGGGCAGCACCGGGCCGTGCCCGCGCGGATCAAGCGCCCGGCGCCGTCCGGCGGGTGCAAGTTCGCCGGTCGCTGCCCGCGCCACCTCGGGCCCGTGTGCGACACGGCGGCGCCACCGGCACGGGCGGTCGGTCCCGGCCACTCGATCCTGTGCCACATCCCGTTGCCGGTGCTGGAAGCCGTCCCGCACTGGCTCGCCGCCGCGGAGGCCGTCCCATGATGCACCTGGTCACCATCCCCAACATGGTGGGGGGCCATCTGGGCGGCTGGCGCCATCGCGACGCGTTCGACGACAGCGTCATGAACCTGGAGGCGGTCGTCGAGATGGCGCGCACCGCCGAACGCGGCAAGTTCGACGCCGTGTTCCTGGCCGACGGCAACGGGGTGCGCGAGATGGAGCGTCCGGCGCTGTTCGCCGCCAACTTCCCCTCCGCCCGCCCGGCGATGTTCGAGCCGACCACATTGCTGTCGGCGGTTGCCATGGCCACCAGCCGGCTCGGCCTGGTCGCGACCGCCACCAGCACGTTTGAAGAGCCCTGGATGGTGGCGCGCCGCTTCAGCTCCATGGACCATATCAGCAAGGGCCGCGCCGGCTGGAACCTGGTCACCGCGTCCAACCCCGGCGACGCGCTCAACTTCAGCCGGACGGAGGGGGTGGGGCGCGAGGACCGCTACGCCCGGGCGGAGGAGTTCTACGAGGTGGTGACTGCGCTATGGGATAGCTGGGCGCCGGACGCCTTTCCGCAGGACAAGGCCAGCGGGCGATACCTTGACCCCGCGCGCGTGGCGCCGATCGACCATGCCGGGCGGCACTTCACCGTGAAAGGCCCGCTGAGCCTGCCGCGGACGCCGCAGGGCCGGCCGGTCGTGTTCATGGCCGGGCAGTCGGACCTGGGGATGCAGTTGGCGGCCAAGTATGCCGACGCATTGTTCGGCGCCGGCAGCACCAAGGAGGATTGCATCCGCGCTTATGCCGACATCAAGGGACGCATGGCGAAGTTCGGCCGCCATCCGGATGCCCTGAAGATCCTGCCCGGCGCCACCATCTTCGTCGGCCCCACCACGGCCGAGGCGGAACAGCTTTACCAGGAGCTGCAATCGCTCATCTCGCCCACGTTGGGCGTGCATTACCTGTCCAAGCAACTGACCTGCGACTTGACCGGGTGTGACGTCGACGGCCCGGTCCCGGCCGACATCCCGGACGAGGTGGTCGGCGGCAGCAGCCTGCGCCGCTACATGCTGGACATGATCCGCCGCGAAGGACTGACGGTGCGGCAGGCGTACGAGCGGCTGCTGCCGGCGATCGGCGGCCCGATGTTCAAGGGCAGCCCCGCCGAGGTGGCCGACCTCATGGAGGAGTGGTGGCGCGCCAAGGCGGGCGACGGCTTCACCATCCTGGCCCCGGTGCAGCCGCGCGGCCTGCGCGACGTGGTGGAACTGGTAGTGCCCGAGTTGCAGCGGCGCGGCCTGTTCCGCACCGAATACGAGGCAACGACGCTGCGCGGCCATCTGGGCCTGCCGGACCCGCCCAGCCGATGGACGGCCGCACTATGATGATCCTCGCGGCGAATGGCGGCGCGCTCGGCGGCCATTTGGGCGGTTGGCGGCACCGGGATGCCTTTCCCAGCGTCACCATGCAGTTGGACGCCATGATCGCCACCGCCAAGCTCGCCGAGGAAGGCGGGCTCGACATGATCTTCCTGGCCGACGGCAACGGTGTCCGCCAGATGGACAAGCCCGCGCTGTTCGCGGCCACCAGCCCCAGCGACCGCCCGGCGGTGTTCGAGCCCGTCACCCTGTTCGCAGCGCTGTCGCAGCACACGAAGCATATCGGTTTCGTCGCCACCGCCACGACCAGCTTCGAGGAGCCGTATCTGATCGCCCGCAAATTCGCCTCGCTGGACCATATCAGCGGCGGCCGTGCGGCCTGGAACCTGGTCACGACGCAGTATGTTGAGGATGCCAAGAACTTCAACCGCGACGAGCACATGGGGCGCCAGGAACGCTATGAGCGCGCCCGCGAGAGCCTGGACGTGGTGCGGGCGCTGTGGGATTCCTGGGCCGAGGACGCCTTCGTGCAGGACAAGGCGACCGGCCGCTACCTGGACCCGGGTCGCGTGCGGCTGACCAACCATCGCGGCAAGCACTTCCAGGTCAAGGGACCGCTCAATATCGGGCGCACGCCGCAGGGTCAGCCCGTCGTGTTCATGGCCGGGCAGTCGGAGGCAGGCAAGGAGCTGGCGGCCTATGGCGGGGAGGCGCTGTTCGGCGCGGCGAGCGACAAGGGCGAGGCGCAGCGCGAATACGCCGACATCAAGGGCCGCATGGCGAAGTATGGCCGCGATCCGGACCAGTTGAAGATACTGCCCGGCATGAGCGTGCTGGTCGGCCGCAGCGAGGCCGAGGCGGAGGATTTGTTCCAGGAACTGCAAGCGCTGATCCCGGAACCGCTGGCCGTCACCTACCTGTCCAAGGTGGTCGGGATGGATGTGACGGGCCTGCCGCTGGACGGCCCCATGCCGGGCTTCGCCGGCGAGGCGCTGGGCGGCACGGCGATCGGCCGCTCTGTGCTGGAGATGGCGTCGCGCGAGCGTCTGACGGTGCGGCAGACGTACGAGCGCATCCTGCCTTCCATGGGCGGCAGCATGGTCCGCGGCACGGCCGCGCAGGTGGCCGACGTGCTGGAGGACTGGTATCGCGGCAAGGCGTGCGACGGCTTCGTGCTGTCGATCCCGGTGCAGCCGCGGTGCCTGCGCGATTTCGTCGACCTGGTGGTGCCGGAACTCCGCCGCCGCGGGCTGCGCCCGCCGGGCTACCGCGGGACGACGTTGCGGGAGAATATGGGCCTGGACCGTCCGCCGGACCCGTGGTCGACGCCGGCGGCCCGGCGAGACGCCTGATCAAAGCTGCGCTTGCTTGAAGGTCGCCTCAATCGCGATCACCTCAACACGGCCTGTAAGAGCCCTCTCCTTCTGGGAGAGGGTTGGGTGAGGGCTAGGTGCACGGTCCTGCGCGTCGGGCCCTCACCCCGACCCTCTCCCAGCGGGAGAGGGAGAACTTTGCCGTCATCCTTAAACGGCTGAACTCAAAAATTTCGACGGGCATCCAGAAGTAATTCACAGCCCTTTAAGGCGGGAGCTTGCCCGGGTGCTACGTGCAAGTCTGTTATCCTCGAGCGGTCCCAATGCAATTTGAACTGCCGATGCATCGTGTCGACCGACAGCGAAGAATGTTGCGTGATAGCCGACGAAGCGGCTTGGTCATCCACATCCATGACGCCGACGATATACAGACCTCCATCATCTTCACCCATGTACCACGCTTCGTGCCTGACACCTTCTTGCACCAGTGACTGCACAACCTCGTCCACGTGGGCCTGCATATAAGCCGCCCACTCACGAACCTTCTTCCGGTCGCAACTGAGATAAATTTTCTTCGCTGTATACTTCACCGGGAGAGTGTCCCTTGTGTGGCGGCTAACATGGGCGGCTCGCGGTCCGGGAACCAGTTCCCATGGAAGCCCGGCGGGATGCGGTGCGGCAGCCGGATGCTGGCGACGGGCGCTGCTTCGAATCGTCGTGCGTCGAGAATGACGAAATCCGTGGTTTCTTCCGCCGTGTTGATCACCAGGCCCATCAGCCAGCCCTCGTCCTCCTCCGCATCGGCATGCGCCGGGACGAACACGAACTCACCGGGAATGTGGCCGTCGCCGAACTCGTGCACGAGGTGTTGGCCGGTTGCCAAATCGTGCTTGTGCAGCTGCGTGGCGCCGGTGAGCTGCGGGTTGCCGTCCGCCGGGACGGCGACCGTATAGACGTAGCGGTAGGACTGGCCGAAGCGGCGCTCATCGATGCGGGGAAACTCCTGCGCCGTCGTGTCGATCACCCGTCGCGCAATGCGGCGCGTCCCAGGGTTCACCGTCCAGCGCTCGAACCGGCCCAACGCATCGAGGCCGCTGGCGCCGGAGGCAAACATCGTGGGATAGACGATGACGTCCAGCACGACCTGGCCCGCCGCGTCGTCGAACGCATTGGCCACGTGGAAGACGAAGCAGGGCTCGACATCGCACCAGATGATGTCGCCGCTCTGCCCATTGCGCGGCAGGAGCCCCACGCGGGCTTGATGCGCCGGGTTCCAGCGGAACGGGAAGACATGGCCGCCCAGCACGGCGCGCATCGAAAACGTGACCGGGAGGTCCAGCACGACGACAAACCGCGCGGTGATGGCGCAATCGTGGATGCATGGGCCATGCTGCACCGCGACCGGCACGTCGCGGATCACCCGCCCGGCCGCGGAGACGACGACGTGGCGGACGGCATCCCACACCCGTCCGTCATAGGCGATGGCGTGGTGTTCGCCGGTGAGCGGATCCAGGTGCGGATGCCCGGAGTAAGAGCCGTTGAGCGTCCCATCGAACGGGTTGTAGCGCTGCTCCTCCAACGTTGGAGACAGCTCGACGGGGAAACTGCCGGCCTCGACCAGGGCGAAGGCGCGGCCACCGAACGCGACCACGTTGGTGTTCACGGTATCGTTGCTGCCCCGGCGTGGCCCGGGCGCCGGGGTGCGGCCGAGTGCGGCGGCAGCCAAGCGCGATTGGATCCAGCGGTTGCGGTACCACAGGACTTTGCCACCCCGGATGGCGAGGCCGTGCACCATGCCATCGCCCAGGAACCAGTGATGCCCCGAGGCATCGTGATGGACCGGGTTCGCCCCCATCTTGAGGTAGCGGCCTTCCAACCCGGCCGGGATCGAGCCGGTGACGGCGAGGTCCTCGATCGTCAGTTCCGCTGGCATCGGTGCGTGGATGCCGACGACGTAGGGATTGCCCGTCCGCGGCAGCCGCCTCCGGTTCCAGGCCGCGATAAGCTCGACCACGTTTTCTGCGGCCGCGCGAATGGCCGCCTCGATCGGGTTCGGCATGGATCATGGTCTCCGAGGGGTTATCGCCCTTGCGCTTGGATGCTGGCGCCTGCCGTAGCCTCAAACGCACGAAGGCGGGTATAAGGCACACCTATCACGCCTGGTCCGACGGCGAAAAACGCGTGCAGGGACGTCCGTCGAGGGCTACTCTACCGGCATGAACGTGGTCCAGGTGCAGCTTCCCGAGCAGATCCAGCAGGTCATCGACCGCGAAGTCGCAGAGGGGCGTGTTGCAAGCCAGAGCGAGTTCATCGTGGAGGCAGTGCGAAGGTTTGCCGAGGATATTGCGTTGGAGGACGAGATCGCCATTGAGGCCGAACTTGGCATTGCCGATGTTGAGATTGGCCGTTTCGTGACGGTGACGACATTTGATGACACGGCAAAGCTGCACGACCGGACGATGATGCGATTGCGGTCACGCATGGCGGCCGATCAGGATTAGTGTCTTACCGGCTTGTCGGTCACGCGGAAGATCGCATCGACACCATCCTGCTCGAAAGCGCCAGGCTGTGGGGCATACCAGCCGCTGCCCGGTATCACCGGTTGATCCTGGTGGCTGCAGCGGCCGTCGCTGACGTCCATGATCTTCCTGGTTCACGTAAAGTGCCCCGCCTCCCCGGGGTTAGGACTTTGCATCTTCGTTCCGTACGAAACCTGACTGAAGTCGAGGACCGCGTCGCGCTGCCGCGACATTTACTCGTATATCGGGTAGCGGCGGATGGTGTCGTTGAAATCCTGAGCGTCGTTCACGACCGCATGCTGCTGCCAAGGGCGGCTCGACAAGCACTTGGCGATGCAGATGGTGCGCGTTCATAACACCGATTCGCTCATTACCTCGCGCTTTGGCACCAATGGCGCTGGCTGCACGTCTTGGGCCAGTCCAGGTCCTATGGCATACCAAGCCTCCCCGCTTCGAGCTTCTGAGTGCGACATTCGGGGGGCGGCCCTCGTCCAGCGCACAGTGCGGGCACACGCAGAAGCGCCACACCGTAGCGGTAGGCAGCAACCATGGCGGTCTTCTTCACGGCGGACACGCATTTTGGCCATGGCGGCGCGCTCGGCCTGTATCGGCGTCCATTTGCCTCCGTCGCGGCCATGGATGCCGCCATGGTGGCGGCCTGGCAGGCCACGGTCGGGCCCGGTGACGAGGTGTGGCACCTCGGCGACTTCGCCGTCGGCCGCCGAGTGGATGCCGCCGCCCTGTTGGCGCTGCTGCCCGGCCGCAAGCACCTCGTCACCGGCAACAACGACCCGGCCGCGACGGCGGCGGCGCCCGGATGGGCGAGCGTGCAGACCTATGCCGAGATCGTGGTGGACGGCGTGACGCTGGTGCTGTGCCACTACGCGTTCCGCACCTGGCGGGACATGGGGCGCGGCGCCTGGAACCTGCATGGCCATAGCCACGGCCGCTTGAAGCCGCTGCCGCACCAGGTGGATGTCGGCGTGGACGCCTGGGACTTCCGCCCCGTCCCGCTGGCCACGCTGATCCCGGGTCGTAAGACAGGCGCTTGATCAATCGGGCGTCCGGTCCGACAGTCCCGGCCATGCTGACCCACCCCTGCCTTCGCCTGGCCCGCTGATGCCGAACGGACCGGAGCAGACCCTGCCGGGGCAAGCATCCCCCCGCGAATTGCGGCTGGTGCTCACCGGGCTGATGATGGCGCTGACGCTGGCGGCGCTGGACCAGAACATCGTCGCCACGGCCTTGCCGCGCATCACCGGCGAGCTTGGCGGCCTGGAGCATCTGTCCTGGGTGGTGACGGGCTTCGTCGTGGCCAGCACCGTGACCGCCCCGCTGTATGGCCGGCTGAGTGACCTATACGGCCGCAAGCCGGCCTTCACCGTCTCCATCCTGGTGTTCCTGGCCGGGTCGGTCCTGTGCGGCCTGGCCGGCGGCATGACGGAGCTGATCGTGTTCCGCGCCGTGCAGGGGCTGGGTGCGGGCGGCCTGATCGTGCTGGCGCAGACGGTGATTGGCGACCTGGTCTCCCCCCGCGAGCGTGGCCGCTACCAAGGGCTGTTCGCCGCGGTGTTTGCGGCGTGTTCCGTCGCCGGGCCGCTGCTGGGCGGCTTCATCACCCAGTATGCGTCGTGGCGGTGGATTTTCTACGTCAACCTGCCGGTCGGCGCGGCGGCGCTGGCGTTGATCGGGGTGGGGCTGAAGGCCCGGCCGCCCGGCCCGGCGCCACGGCTGGACATCCTGGGGGCGGTCCTGCTGGTGCTCGGCACGTGCTGCCTGCTGCTGCTGTTGAGCTGGGGCGGCAGCGCCTATCCATGGCTGTCGCCGCCGATGCTGGGGCTGGAGGCCGCGACCCTGGCCGCGTTCGGCCTGCTGGTCTCCGTCGAGCGGCGGGTGGCGCAGCCGATCCTGCCGCCGGACCTGTTCCGCAACCGGGTGTTCGTGGTCGGCGCGGGCGTGATCGCGCTGGCGGCGATGGCGCTGTTCGCCGCCGCGGTGTTCCTGCCGTTGCTGTTCCAATTGCTTATGGGCGCCAGCCCGTCGCGTGCCGGGCTGATGATCGCGCCGATGATGGGCGGCGTGATCGTGGCGTCCTTCGCCGGCGGGCGGCTGGTGTCGCGCACCGGTCGCTACAAGCTGTTCCCCGTGTTGGGCTTGGCCGCGGCGGCGCTGTCCTATGCCGCGCTGTCCTGGGCGACGCATGCGGGTGTCGGGCCGGCCCCGATCGAGGCGGTGCTGGTGGTCATGGGGCTGGGCATCGGCTTCGTGATGCCGAACCTGACGACCGCCATCCAGAACGGCGTGGAACGCAGCGAGTTGGGCGCGGCCACGGCAACCGCGGCGTTCTTCCGCTCGCTGGGCGCGGCCATGGGCGTGGCCTTGTCCGGGGCGGTGCTGTCCAGCCACCTGTATGGGCTGCCCGGCGGTTTGCGCGATGCCGGCAACGGGGTGGTGGCGATCGGCAGCCTGCCCGTTGCCCAGCAAGCGCTGATACTCGGGGCGTATCGCGCCGGGCTGTCGAGCGCGTTCGCGGCCGGTGCGGTCATCGCGGCGCTCGGCTTCCTGGCCGTGCTGTTCCTGCCCGAACGGCCGTTGCGCGCCGCCGTGCCCGGGAGTAGCCCGGGGCCGCTGGCGCCGGGCATGCGGGCGGGCCGCCCCTGATCCGGCGCATAGGCGGCATGATGATCAGCCGGGCGAGACCACCGGGGGTCCGGCCCCTGGGAGAATGCGGCCGCCGAAGTGGTGGATTGGAGGAGAGTGCGTCTTGCCGGCGGATTTGAGCGAGCGGACTGTTGAAGTGATCCGGACCTTGGTGGTGCTCGCCATCGTGGCGGTCACGTACGTCCTGATCGTCGATTGGGATACCGTTGTCGGAGTATGGAGGCAGTTTGTCGGCAATCTGTGACATCCCGCCCGGGGGAGGCCGTTCCCCGGCGCCAAGGCCGGCTGTGACGGCGGCGCTGCTTCTGCTGGCGGTTTTGGCGCTGGCCGCCTGCGGGAAAAAAGGCAACCCGACGCCGCCTGGTCCGCAAGACCAGGTGATTTACCCCCACACCTATCCATCGTTGTGACATGGACACCCTCGCCCCCCGACATCACGGTGACGATCCTGGCCTAGCTGAGCTCCTCGCCGCCCGGCCCTTCCTGCGGATGCACGTCCAGGACGGCCTGGTGCTGGAGGGCGTGCCCTTGGCCGCCATCGCCGACGCGGTGGGAACGCCGTGCTGGGTGATGTCGGCCGGCGTCTTGCGCGCGCGCCTGGCCGCGCTGCGCACGGCGTTCGAGCCACTGGGGGCGCATGTGCACTATGCGGTGAAGGCGAACGACCACCTGGCGGTGCTGAGCCTGATGGCGGCCGGCGGCGCCGGGGCGGACGTGGTGAGCGGCGGAGAGCTGCAGCGGGCGCTGCTGGCCGGGGTGCCGGCGGAGCGCATCGTCTTCTCCGGCGTGGGCAAGCAGCCGGCCGAATTGCTGGCGGCGGCGCAGGCCGGCATCGCCCAGGTTAACGTCGAAAGCGCCGAGGAACTGGCGATGCTGTCGCAGGTGGCGTCAGCGGCCGGCGTCACGGTGCCGGTCGCGCTGCGCATCAATCCGGACGTGGATGCCGGCACCCACGCCAAGATCACCACGGGGCGGGCCGACAACAAGTTCGGTATCGGGCTGGATGCGGCGGCGGCGCTCTACGCCCAGGCCGCGGCGTTGCCCGGCGTGCGGCCGGTCGGGTTGGCCGTGCATATCGGCAGCCAGATCGGGGCGACCGCACCGTACCGCACGGCCTTCACGCACGTGGCTGAACTGGTCCGGGCCATCCGGGCGGCGGGGCACGGGGTGTCCCGCGTCGATTGCGGCGGCGGCCTCGGCATCTCCTACCGCGACGAAGCCGACGGCTCCCCCGCGGCCTTCGCCGGGGTGGTGGCCGCGACGCTCGGCGGCCTGGACGTGCAGTTGATGATCGAGCCGGGACGGTGGCTCGCGGGCCCGGCGGGTTTGCTGCTGACCTCCGTGGTGCTGACGAAGACCACGGCCGGGCGTCGCTTCACCGTGTTGGACGCCGCCATGAACGACCTGCTGCGGCCGGCGATGTATGACGCCTGGCACGCCATCGTGCCCGTCGCCGCCGCGGACGCCGTGGGCGCGTTCAGCGAGAGCGACGTCGTCGGGCCGGTCTGCGAAACGGGCGACACCTTCGCGCGACGACGCCTGTTGCCGATCCTGGCGCCGCACGCGCGTGTGGCGATTCTTGATACAGGTGCCTATGGTTCTGTCATGAGTTCCACCTACAACGCCCGGCCGCTCGCAGCCCAGGTCATGATCGACGGGGACCGCTGGTCCACGATCCGGGCCAGGCAGCCGGTCGAAGCGATGTGGGCGGGGGAAACCATTCCAGGGTGGATGGCATCTTGACGCAGCGCGATATGCACGCGCGCTTGGCCGCAAGGCGGGCGCAGGCACGCCGGGTTCTGTGGTTTGAGCGTGTGTGGCCCGCCTTGTGGCCTGCCTTCGCCCTGCTCGGCGCCTGGGTCGCCGTGTCCCTGTTCGACGTGCCGTCCCTGCTGCCGGCAGCGTGGCATCTGGCGCTGGTGGCCGCCGCATTGGTCGCCCTTGTGGGCCTGGTCTGGCATGGTTTGCGGCCGATTGCGCGTCCCACGGATGCGGAGGTGGATCGCCGGCTGGAGCGGGCATCCGGGCTGCGGCACCGCCCCTTGGTCGTCCTGTATGACCGCCCGGCGCATGCGGACCCTGCCTCCGCGGCGCTGTGGCAAACCCATATGGACCGCGCGGCGGCGCAGGTCGCCCGGTTGCGGGCCGGCTGGCCGCATCCTGGCATTCCGCAGGCCGACATGCGGGCGCTGCGCGCCGCGTTGGCGGTGCTGATCGTCGCGGGCTTGGTGGTGGCCGGGCCGGACACGCCGGGCCGGCTGCTGCGTTCGGCCTGGCCCGGCCTGCCGGAGGGCACGCCGGTTCCCGCGCCGCAATTGCAGGCATGGCTCACGCCGCCCTCCTACACCGGGCTGCCGCCCACCTTCCTGCACCCGGACACGCCGGCCGTCAGCATACCCGCCGGCTCGCATCTCACCATCAGCCTGACCGGAGGGACTGGCGAGCCCAGCCTGAGCTTCGCCGACGAAGCGACAGCCTTCACCGCGCTGGATGCAGAAAGCTGGCAGGCAGAGCGCGATATTGCGACATCCGGGCTGCTGACGGTGCGCCGGCGCGGCCGCGAGTTGGGCCGCTGGGACGTCACGGCCATTCCTGACGCGCCCCCGGTGGTCGCTTGGTCGGAGGCGCCGGGCGCCGGGCGGGGCCAGCGCCGCTTGCAAACCCGGCTGCCGTGGACCGCGTCGGATGATTACGGCGTCGTCTCGGTCGAGGCGGAGCTGCGGTTGCGCGACCGGCCGACGGCGGCGCCGATTGTCGTCGCAATCCCGCTGCCCGGCGGGTCGCCGAAGCAGGCGCATGGCGCGACCATGCAGGATTTGACGGCCAACCCCTGGGCGGGACTGCCGGTGCAGGCCGTGCTGGTCGCCAAGGATGCGCCTGGCCATCGCGCCACCAGCGCGCCGGCGGAGTTCGTGCTGCCCGAGCGCACGTTCAAGAACCCGCTCGCCCGCGCCGTGATCGACATCCGCAAGCGGCTCAGCATCGCGCCGGACGACCATGTGCAGGCAGCGTCCGACCTGGACGCGCTGAGCCAAGCGCCGGATGCGTTCGACAACAACACCGCGGTCTTCCTGGCGTTGAGCAGCACGTCCGGCCTGCTGGCGCGCAGCGGCGATCCCGCCGACATTGCGGAAGCGCAGAACCGGCTGTGGCAACTGGCCTTGCAGTTGGAGGACGACGCCGTCGCGCGGACCGCGCAGGCGGTGCAGGCGGCGCGCGATGCATTGCAGCAGAGCGTGCAAAAAGGCGACAAGACCGACATGGACCGGAAGGCCGACGCGCTTCGCCGGGAAATCCAGCGGCACCTCCAGGCCCTGGCGGAGAAGGCGCAGCGCGAGGGCACGCTGCTGCCGTTCGACCCGTCGCAGCGGACGCTGAACCAGCAGGATTTCGATCGGCTCACGCAGGAGATGAAGGACGCTGCCCGCGCCGGCCGCATGGACGAGGCGCAGCAGAAGCTGCAGCAGCTCGAGCAGATGCTGGACCAGTTGAAGCAGGCGGAGGCGAACCCGAGCGGCGACCGCCAGCAGGCGCGCCAGCAGCGCCAACGCGGGCAGCAGCAAATGGGCGCGGCCGAGGACATGGTGAACCGCGAGGGCGCGCTGAAGCAGCGGGCGGAGGGCCGGCAGACCACGGATGACAAGCCGGGCCGCGACACCGACAGCCGGCAGCAGCGTGCGATGCGTCGTGCCCTTGGTCAGATGATGCAGAATTTCGGCGATCTGACGGGCAAAGTCCCGGACGCGCTGAGTGAGGCTGACATCGCGATGGACCAGGCGGGCCAGGCGCTCGGCGCAAGCAAGGACAAGGAGGCTGGGGCCGCGGAGCAACGTGCCGCCGACGCGTTGAAGAAGGGCGAACAGCAGATGAGCCAGCAGATGGCTCAGTCGCTCGGCATCTCGGTCATGCCGGGGGAGGGTGAGGGCCAGGGCAATGGCCCGGGCGACCAGATGACGGACGACGACAACCAGGACAGCAACGGCATGGCGCCCGGCGACCGAGACGCGGATGCCGGGCAGAACGGCCAGCAAGGCGACGAGCCGGACGTCCCGCGCGACCCGCTCGGCCGCTCCACGCGGGACGGCACGTCCGGCCGCGCCGATGGCGGGGACGTGCATGTGCCGGACCAGATGGAACAAGCCCGCACGCGCGAACTGCAGACCGAACTGCGCCGTCGCGAAGGCGAACGCACCCGGCCGCAGGGCGAGTTGGATTACATCAACCGGCTGCTGAAGTCGTATTAGAGCGCGATTGATTTAGGTTGCAGGCCGGGCTTCTCCCGCTGGGCGAGGGCCAGGGTGAGGGTCGGATGCGTACGACCGTGCACTTGGCCCTTACCCAACCCTCTCCCAGAGGGAGAGGGCTTTTAGACCCTATGTCGTGGGTGGAGGCCGCCGGGTGCGGGGCGCGCGGCCCGGCCACTCGGCGATGTGGTGCTCCAGCGGGCCGGACCGTTCTTCGCTGATGGCCCGTCCGCGCACGGACACCCCGGCCGTGTGGACCGTCTCTGGATCGCCGGAAACGAGCGGATGCCACCAGGCCAAACCACGTCCCTCCTCAATCCGGCGGTAGGCGCAGTTCGGCGGCAGCCAGTCGATCTCGTCGAGCGCCTCCGGCGTCAGCGACACGCAATCCGGCACCTTGTCTTGGCGGCACGGGTAGTTGCTGCATCCGCATGTATGCAGGTCCAGCAGGCGGCAGGCGACGTTGGTGAAGCTCAGTTCCTCGGTCACGTCGTCCCGAAGCTTGTGCAGGCAGCACCGGCCGCAGCCGTCGCACAGCGACTCCCACTCCTCATGGGTCATCTGGTCCAGCCGCTTTGTCTTCCAGAAGGGAGCGTCCATCACCTCGGCCTAATCTGTGCTCACCCGTCTTAGCATAAGCGCCCGCCTGCGAAGCGCGGGTCACGGCAACGAGAGCGACGGGATTTTTGCCAGAGGGATTGCACCGGTCATGAGGAGGCCGTCCTGCAGCGTGAACGGCAGGTCTGCCTGGGCTACGCCATCCGTCGCCGTATGCGACATCAGGCCCAGCAGCGTGCCCGCCACCCGGGCGTTGTTCCGCGTGATCAGCCCGGAATGGGCGAGTGCGTCCAAGGCCTGGGCATACCCCGTGACATGCAGCGTACCGTTCCCCGCCGGCTGCAAAGCGCGGTCCAGCGTGAACGTCGCCGTGCCATGGACCGTCAGCGGGCCCCATTCCAGCGCGGCCGCGCCGATGACGAGTTGGCCGCCCGCATTGCGCCAGGCCGCCGCCGCTGCTGCCGGGTCGCGCTGGTCGGGCAGCGGGATGGTCGATCGGGCCTGCAGATCGAGCGAGTTGACGGTGACGCCAAGCGGCGAACCCGGATCGGGCAAGGTCAGTGCGGATAACGCGACGTGGATGTCGGCCGGTCCGAGTTGTAGCCATACCCTGTCCGCCCCGAACTGTCCCGCCGGTAGCGGGAGCTGGAGATGGCGGGCCGTCGCAACAAACCCGCCGGCTTGGCTCGACTGATCCAGCGGCGCCACCAGTTCCAGGTTCTGGACCTGCAGCATCACGGGAGCGGCGGCGCCGAGTTGGAGGGTCTGCACGCCGCCGAGCACCACCGTCACCTCTGACGGTCGCCACGGCGCGTAGACCAGGCGCACCTCGCCCGTGTGCCAGGCCACTGCATTGGCTGTGTTCGGGGTGCCGGTTGCGATGCCTACGTCCGGCAGGGTCAACTCGGCGTGGAAGGGCCAGCCGGCGCGGGACGGCGCCCCGGCTGTCACCGCATAGCCGGCGTCGATGCGGGCTTGCTGCCAGGCGGCGGCCTCCGTCTGCAATCGTGTGGTCAGCAGCCACCATGCCCCGGTGTCGAGCGCAAGCGGTAGCAAGATGATAGTTGCGGCAATAGCCGAGAGTATGAGCGGGCGGCGCATGCCGCTTTATAGACAGCGTGCTGTCGCGGCCAAAATTTCGATCATCCACAGCGTGTTATCCGCTGACCAGTCATGACGGAAGTTGTCCTGGCCTAACCGGGCTGACAACGCCGTGCGCCCGGACTGTGTCGGCGATTTATCTTTATAAATCATGCACTTAATAGATTGACGACCGCGACATGGAACGCGGTTGTGTGAAGATGGCATTAAGGTTTCAGGTTGAAAAAGCCGTCATTCTAGGGGGTTGTGCCGTCTTGCTCGCATGAAATGGTGGAGGGGCCGCCTAACCATTCACAGAGTTGTCCACAGGGTGCCGCACCCAGGCGACGGGATGGCGCATAACATGGGATAATCCGAGCCAGGCGGCCAGGAACTTGGCGTATTCGCCCAGCATCAACCGGGCCTCACTGCTGCGCAGCATCGCCTGGGGCTGGACGGCGAAGGGATACAGCGTGACGCCGGGCATGGCGCGCCGCATCTCCAGCATGGCGCGCGGCATGTGGTAGCCCGCCGTGACGATGATCAGCGAGTGGAAATCATGATCACGCGCCCACTCCGCCGCTTCCTCCGCGTTGCCGAGCGTCGTGGTGGCAGCCCGGCCCAACGTCACGCGAGCCGCTAGCGCCACAGGATCCAAGTCAGCCCGACGCGCCAGGTCGGTCAGGCCAGCGCCATGGGCTACACCTGAGATCAGCAGCATTTTCGCCTTCCCTGCATCCAGCAGCCGCAAGGCGGTTTCCACCCGTTCGGCGCCGCCGGTCAGGGCCACGATGCCATCTGCGCTCGGGAGCGGGCCGGCTGACCGGTGGACGGCGGCCACGAAGCCGGCAAACCCTAGTCCAAGCGCCAGCACCGACAGCGCCACTAACCTCGCCAGCCAAACCGCGACCCGGCGTCCCACTACGGCAGCGCCCGAAGCCAGCGGTGCACGGTGGCCCGTGCGGTGACCCAGCCGATCGCCGCGGCGACAAGGGGCAGGGCTGCCAGCGAGAGCCAGAGCGGCTGCGGCAAGGTCGCGAGCAGGCCGGCCGCAGGGGCAGTGGCAAGGAACGGCGCAGCCAGCCGCCCCAAACCCAGCAGCATGGGGAACGCCGCGACCGCCCCGACGCATGCGCCGGCAGCCGCCAGCGTCGTGGCGCGGCTGGCGAAACGCGCCGCGATGAACGAGTCGGTGGCGCCCAGGCCGTGCACGATCTCGATGGCGTCGCGTCGGGTTGCCAGCCCGGCACGGGTCGCGACTGCCACGACCGCCGCCGCCACAGCCGCCACCAGGGCCAGGGCCGCCGCGGCGATGGCTTGCAGGCTGCGGGCGAGGGTCGTCAGGCGTTGCAGCCACACGCCTTGGCTTTCCATGAAGGTCCCTGGCGCCACATCGTTCAACCGGCTTCGCAGGGTGCTGTCCGGGTCCGACTCGCCCGGCGCCAGTCGAACCTCCAAGACCGCCGGCAGGGGCAAGGCGCTCACCTGGGAGGCGGTGCCGAGCCAGGGACGCAATAGGTCCGCCAGCTCCGCGTTGGACAGCACCCGTACCGCGGCGATGCCCGGCGACCCGCGGAGCAGCGCCGTCACCCGGTCCAACCGCGTGCCCTCCGCCGTCGCGGCGCCGGGTTGCGGAACCTGCACGGTCAGGACGGCGGCAGCGCCGCTCTGCCAATGCTCCGCCACTGCGGACGCCGCCACGACGGCCGCCAGCGTCAGCGCGGCGAGAAAGGTCATCGCCCCCACCAGCGCCGGCAGCAGCCGGTCCGAGAAGGCGCGGCGCAGGCCCAGATCGTCGAACCGGGCAGGCCGCAGGGGAGAACGCCTAAACATCGGTGATCAACCGCCCCTCCGACAACCGCAGGGACCGGCCGGGATAGCGTTGCACCAGGCCGTCATTATGCGTGGCGACGACCACGGTCGTGCCGAGCCGGTTCATCTCACTGATCAACTGCATCAGCCGGTTGGCCTGGCGATCGTCCAGGTTTCCCGTCGGCTCGTCGGCCAGCAGCAGGCTGGGCCGGCCGATCACGGCCCGCGCGATGGCCACGCGTTGCTGTTCCCCGCCCGAGAGCTCCGCCGGGCGTGCGGCGGCCCGGCGTTGCAGGCCGACCCAGCGCATCATCTCATCCACGTCCGCGTGGATCTGGCCTTCCGGCCGGCCAGCCAGGCGTAGCGGCAGCGCCACGTTGTCGAAAGCGGACAGATGCGGCATCAGGCGGAAATCCTGGAACACCACGCCGATCTGGCGTCGCAGCGGCGGCAGGTCGCGGCGGGTCGCGGCGGCGATGTCCTGCCCCAGCACGAACAGCCGTCCCACGCTCGGGCGGGTGGCCAAATAGAGCAGGCGCAGCAGGCTGGACTTGCCGGCGCCGGACGGTCCCAAAAGCCAGCGGAAGCCGCCAGTCGCGATGGAGAAGCTGATATCGCGCAGCACCGGCTCCGTGCTGCCGTAGCGCAGCCCGACCCCTTCCAGCCGGATCATCGACTCCGTATCGCGCTGAGTCATGGCCTTTTGTGCCACCGCTGCCATCAGATCGGAACGAAAACCAGCGGCGTTGCCAAGGAAGGCTGCGTTCCGCAGAATTGCCGCGTGAAGATCACCTGTCCTTCCTGCGCCGCCGACTACAATGTGCCCGGAACCCTGGCGGCGGGCCGGGTCGTGCGGTGTGCGAAATGCGGCACGGAATGGGCGCCGGTGGCCGCGGTGCCGGTGGAGGTCGCGCCCCCACCGCCGCTGCCAGCGCCCCCGGAGCCGGAGCCGGCGGTGCCGAACGTGCCGGCCCGTCTTGTTCCGCCACTGCCCGAGCGTCCCGAGCGGCATCTGCCGCTCCTGCTCGCATGGGTCGGGAGCCTGGTGGTGGTCGTGGCGGCGCTGGTGATGGCCTTCGTGTTGCGGGAGGCGGTCATGCAGGCTTGGCCACCGAGCCAACGCGTTTACGGCGTGCTGGGTCTCCGCGCCGCGGCATCAGCGGACACCCAGGGCAATGTCGTGAAATAGCCGGGCCGGCAGGCTGCCGCCGGTGACGCCCTTCATCGGGCGGTTGTCGTCATTGCCGAGCCAGACGGCGATCACGTCCGGACCGATCGCGCCGATGAACCACGCATCCTTGTAATCCTGGGTGGTGCCGGTCTTGCCAGCGACGGTGTGGTCCGGCACGGCGGCGGCGCGGCCGCTGCCGCGGGCGACCACTGCGCTCAGCATGCGGACCATCATGCCTGCCTGCTCCACGGGCACGATCCGCGTCTGCGCCGGGTGCGGCAACGGCACGGGCCGGCCGCCGGAGGTGGCGGATTGCAGCGCCGTCGGCGTCACGGCATAGCCGCCGTTGAACAGGCTGGCGTACGCCGCCGCCATCTCCAGCACCCCCACCTCCCCGGTGCCGAGCGCCAGGCTGGCGTTGTCGGGCAGCGGATCGGCGATCCCCAATTGGTGCGCCACGGCCGCCACGGCGCGCGGGCCGCCAGCCTGCAACATCAGCCGGACCGAGGCGGTGTTCAGCGATTGGGCCAGCGCCTCCTCCACCGTGACCTCGCCCCGGTAGCCGGGTTCGAAATTGGACGGGCTGTAGCCGCCGACCCGGATCGGCGCGTCGGACACCATGTCGTCCGGCGTGGCGCCTTTCTCCAGCGCGGCGAGCCAGACGAAGATCTTGAAGGAGGAGCCAGGCTGCCGCCGGGCCAGCACCGCCCGGTTGAACGGGCTGGTGTGGAAGTCGCGTCCGCCCACCATGGCGCGGACGGCCCCGCTGCCCACGTCCAGCACGACGACCGCACCTTGGCCGACATTGGCGGCGGCGCCAGGCCCGTTCAGCAGCGCGGTCAGCCGCGACTCCGCCAGGGCCTGCAGCTTCGGGTCCAGCGTCGTGCGCACGGTGGCGTCCATGTTCGCGGACAGGACCGCCTGCGCCTGGTCGGAGGCCCAGTCCGCGAACCAGGGCGCGGCCGGCCCGTTCACCGGCGGGAAGCTGATCTGGGCGGAGGCTGCCTCCGCTTCGGCCTGGGTGATGGCGCCGGTTTCCACCATCGCGGCCAGCACCTCCCGCCCGCGCGCCGCCGCCGCCGCCGGGTCGGTGCGGGGGTTGAGGCGGGAGGGTGCGCGCGGGATGCCGGCCAGCACGGCGCATTGCCACAGGTTGAGCTTGCGGGCGGAGACGCCGAAATACATCCGCGCCGCCGCGTCGACGCCAAAGGTGCCGCTGCCGAGATAGACGCGGTTCAGCCAAATCTCCAGGATTTCTCGCTTGGTGAAGCTGTGCTCCAGCCAGAAGGTGAGCATCAGCTCCTGCACCTTGCGGCGGATCGTCCGGGCGTTGGTGAGGAACAGGTTCTTGGCGACCTGCTGCGTGATGGTGGAGCCGCCCTGGCGCAACTGGAAGCTGCGCAAATCCACCAGCATGGCGCGCGCCATGCCGAGCACGTCGATGCCGGGATGGCTCCAGAACCGCCGGTCCTCGATCGCCACGGCGGCTTCGGGCAGCCAGGTCGGCATGTCGGACAGGCGCAGCGGGTCCCCTACGACGTCGCCGAAGGTGGCGAAGGGATGGCCCTCCCGATCCTCCAGCGTGAGGCCGGGTCTTCGTGCGGCGTCCAAGGCCGTGTCCGGCCGTGGCAGGTCGCGGGCGAACCACACCAGCACCACGCCGACCGCCAGCACGCCCCAGATGCCGAGGATCAGCAGCCAACGCGTGATCCGCCAGCGGAGCCGCGCGCGGCGCGGGCCAGCGGAGCCGGAGTTTGGCCGGCCCGGAACAGCGGCGGCGATGGCGCGGGCCATGGTGGGGCTAGGCGGCGCGTCCGGCGAACAGGAACCCGAGCAAGCCGGCCGTGACCGCACCCAGACCGATCCAGCCGGTCACGTCCGGCGCGGCAGCACCCAGCAGCATCGTCTCCCCCAACAGGGCGAAACCGACCTCTGCCGCCTGCGTCGCGTCGACCGCGGCGATACGATAGGGGTCGGCGGACCGGTTGCGCGCATGAAGGAACAGCGTCGTGGCGCCAAACCCAGCCAGCAAGGCGACCATCGCAGTGGAGATGACCTGGCCCATGCCGGGTGGCGCCGGCGCCACAACCAGCACGGCCAGGAACAGTACGGGGGATGCGCCGAGCGTCATCAGCAGGACGCAGGCCGAGGCGTCGGCCAGCACCGTGCCGTCAGGCCCGGTATGCCGTGCGCGGTTCAGCAACTGATTGCCGATCGGGTAGGCGAATGCGGCCAGCAGGACCGGGATGCAGCCCGCCAGCACCTGCCGCGCCGGCAGCCCCGCGGCCAACGCGCCGGCATTCAGCACGGCGATGCCGGCCAAGATGATCAGCGCGAACAGGATGCCGCGCGTCGGGACCCGGGAACCGAAGCAGATCAGCACAAGCGGCGTGGCCAGGATGGTACATTGCCACGTCGCAGCGACGATCCAGCCCGGCGCATGATCCGCAGCGTAGCAGATGCACAGGTAGAACATCCCGAAGCCGACCCCGCCCGCGACGATCCAGAAGCCGAGGCGGCGGCGGAACAGGGAAAACACCGCCCGCAGGCGCTCCCAACCGGTCCGCAGCCAGATCCAGACTGTCATCATGACGGCAAGGTCGAGGTAGCGGAGCGCCGCATTCCAGACCCACGGCCCGCCAGCCAGGCTGACGGCACGGTTGAACACGAAGGTCGAGCTGAACAACGCCGCGGCCAACAAGCCCAGGCCGATCTGTCCCGGCAGCCCCGGCGCCATGCGCGCCGTGGCCGGAACGCTTAATGGAAGCATTGCAGGAATGCGGTGGACGGGTTGGCGATGTCGCCCACCGCCGCCGCACCCTTGTCGGCGCCGGCCGAGGTGGCGGTCCGCGGCGACACCCCGTGCTCGTGCAGGAAGTCCAGCGCCGGGCCGCCCTTCACCGCGAAATTCACGTTCTGCGGGATGTCGCCATCCGTCATCTCCGCGATGCGGGCGGCGTTCAGCTTGGCGACCACCACGCCGATCACGTTGCCCTGGCCGTCCAGCAGGGGACCGCCGGAATTACCTGGCTGCACCGGGGCGCTGATCTGATAGTTCGTCTGGTTGTCGCGCAGCCCGCTGAGCGCGCTGATGTCGCCGGTCGTCAAGGTGGGGCCGGAGGAGAGCAGGCCGAACAGGGGAAAGCCATAGGTGACCACCGTCTCGCCGCGCCGGACCTCCGGCGCCGTGCGGAAGGTCAACGGCGGCCCGAACTCCTTCGGCACGGTCAGCAGGGCCAGGTCGCGGACGCGGTCCGTTGCGATCACCTGGGCCGTCTGTTCCACCCCTTTGGCGTTGCGCGCCACCATGCGGCGGCAGCCCTCAACCACGTGGTTGTTGGTCAGCAGCCGGCCCTCCGCCGCGACGAAGCTGGTGCCGGTGGATTCGGGATGGGGTGGCGCTCCGCTCCGTTCGCCCGGGCGCAGCGGGGGCGGTTTGCCCGGCGGGACCGGCTGCATCACCCGGCCCGCGTCGGCGGCGGACGCCCCATGCCAGGCGACCGGCGCCACGGCCAGTGCGGCCGTCAACACGCCCCAACGGGTCCACTCACTCAGTCTGTTGCGCACGGGACAACGATGAAGGGTGACCAGCCCAGCGTCAACGGACGATCCGGCGACAACCCTTGCCTTCGCCCCGTTGCACCCCGCAAGGTCACCGAACACGCGAGGAGTGTTGCATGAAGGGCCTATTCCTGGACGCGGGCGATGCGCTGGCAGACGTGTTCGACCGCGTGGTCCAGCCTGATGATCCGTCCATCGTCGTGAACCAGGACGACGTCGTCCCGGCGGAGGTGCTGCGCAGCCTGCTGGACGGGTATGACTTCGTGCTGGACGACCACAGCGCCCTGCCGACCGAGGCGCTGCGGCAATGCCCGACGCTGAAGCACGTGATCTTCCTGGGCACGGGCGCCCGGTCCTACATGAACCCGGAGGAGCTGGCCGAGCTCGGCATCACCGTCCACATCATCAAGGGCTATGGCGACATCGCGGTGGCCGAGCACACGGTGGCGCTGATCTGGGCGGCGGCCCGGGGCGTGGCGGCGATGGACCGGGGCATGCGCGCCGGGCAGTGGCTGCGCACCGAGGGCGTGCAGCTTCATGGCAAGACGCTGGGCTTGCTCGGCTTCGGCGGGATCGCGGGGGAGGTGGCCCGGATCATGGGCGGCGCCGGCATGCGGGTGATCGCCTGGAACCGCACGCCGCGGGAGGCGCCCGGCGTCGAGTTCGTCGGGCTGGACCGGTTGCTGGCGGAGAGCGACGTGCTGTCGCTGCACCTGCTGCTCACGGATGAGACACGGGGGTTCCTGGGCGTCGAGCACTTGGCGCAGTTGCGGCCGTCGACGATCCTGGTCAACACCGCCCGCGGCGCGCTGGTGGACGAGGCGGCTCTGGTGGAGGCCCTGCGCGCCGGCCGGATCGCGCACGCCGCAATGGATGTGTTCGACCAGGAGCCGCTGCCCGCCGGGCATCCGTTCACGACGCTGGAGCGGGTGACGCTCACGGCGCACAGCGCATTCCGCACCCCGGAGGCGAGTGACACGCTGATCCGCCGCGCGCTGGATATCGCCAAGCGCGTGGCCGCGGGTTAAAACGCTGCCGCGCCCGCCTGGCGGAATGGTAGACGCGGCGGACTTAAAATCCGCGGCCGTAAGGCGTGCCGGTTCGAGTCCGGCGGCGGGCAGCCAGTTGATTTCGCTGCGATTTAGAGCGCCATGGGCCAGGCTCCTTGGTGTTACGTCGAGCTTAGCGGACTCACCGCGGACTCCCTCGGTTGCATCGGGCTGGCCATCGTGTTCGGACAGTTCGCGCGCCACTCGCACGGCCGGCGGCGAACCGGGTGGACTTGCATGGGGGTTGCGGCAGGACTGTCGGCGCTGATGCCAGTGGTATACGTGGCCTAAGTGCTCGTGCTGATCGGACGGTAGCGCCAGCCCTTCAAGGCGCGTGGCGGCGTGTAGGGGTATAACCTCTAAACTAGCCAATGCTGCCGCTTGACCACGATCCGCTCAAAGGGCCACGGATCAGCCGGCATCTTTGCCCACTGCTCTGCAACGGCGGGGTCGCTCAGAAATTCCGCGCTCAAAGCTGTGATCGCGTATATTAATTGGTCTGAGAACTGGGTAACAGCATATAAGATTGGAGTTTCCACGTCTTTGTAATTGAACCTGTAGATGAATTGGCTCCTCAAATCCTCATCCCCTCTTTGGAGTTGAGCTTCGAAAGGAGCTATTTTCAGCATTGCCGCGAGGCCGTCTGGAGTGAATGCTCCCCTTGCAAGCGCACCAGATAGCATCAAGATTTCTCCGTCTAGAATTTTCTTCGTGTGTTTGTAGTATAATGCCTTGGCGAGCTTCACTCCGAAATTGCGGACTGCCTCTTCTGTTTTTGGACCCATCGGGGTGGCCTGGTAACCGGCCATTCGCATCTCGTCGCCTCTTTCGCGGCCGAATAGGTGACGAAGCTCTTTCCGAAGTTGATTCCGGCTAACTCTGACGGACATTTCCGCAGCAATATCAGGCCTTGTATTTCGCAAGCCATCGGCCCCGCCTTCCCAATACCGCTGCTGATCTGGGGTCATCTCTTTACCTGCCCAGACTTTAGCCAAAACCGAAACGACCTGCTCGTCTCGCCGCGCCTCTTGATTACACGGGCTGCACGCTGGGAATTCGTATCCCTCTGGCCATCTGCGATCGAAGAACAACGCGCGGGGCGGGCAGTGATCGGTCGTGGTGGCCGGGGCGCCGCAATAGCAGCACCACGGATGGTCAACTAGGAGCTTTCTCCGGCTATACTGCTTGAGCCTCGCCTCGCCCACGATCCTAAAGACTTCCTTCGCACGTCGGCCACTGTTCTCAGGGTAGCCTCTACGACTTGGGTTCTGTAACCCCTTCCCGCCCACCGCCGGCCGTGCGAGCGTTGGGGGATGAGCAAGAGGCCGCTGCCCCCACCGGTGATCGTGACGCACCTGTACGAGGGGCGGTCGATACGGGTCATCGCGGAACCGGCGGGACGGCCTGACCGCTGGACCTGGTCCTATACAATCAATGGCGGCCACTTCGGTGAGAATGTGGATGAACTGGCGCTCACCAGCGCGGAAGCAGTCAGTGATGCCAAGGGCAAGGCCCAGTACGTTATCCGGGAAGAGATGAAGCAAGAGCGAGACAATTGAACCATGCGCTATTTCCTCGCCCTATTCTGCTCCCCGCTGGCGTGCCTGTTGTAGGCTGCGCGTCAGCGATCCCCACGTGGCACGCGGCCGGGATCATAGGGAGCAGGCGTCTCCTTCTGCGCGCCGCCTTCGCGCAACGCCTGCTGCGTCTGCCAGTCAATAGGACGGAGGTTGAACGGCTCGGGCTGGTAAGCCTCTGGCGGCATCAAGGTCAGATCGGCATGCGTGCCGGCCTCGTCGCGCCGATAGGTCACCTCGCCGATCACCCATTGCTCCGATGTGATCTTCAGAATGGGTAGGCTCACCGTCACCAGGGTGTTGGGCGTCCACAGCTTGCCAGCGCTGTCCCGCCACGTGTCCGTGGTCAGTGTCACAGCCCGGCTACGGCCGTTGCGGCGGTTCATCTCCCAGACTGCGCGGCGCATGCCGAAGTCGCTGGATTGGTCCACCTGCTCGCACACAATCACATGCGGCCGAAAGCCTATGCCAGGCTGCGAGGTGTCTTTCTGGATGGTCCGGCTGTTGCCGTTGGTTGAACCATCGGGCAAGTCCGCACGGTTGACGACCAGTCCGGCGCTGGACATCCACACCACGATATAGTCGCTATAGCGCTGGTCAGCCGAAAAGGTCGCGCCGGCCGCCTCGACGTTGACCCCCTGCTGGAAGCCGGAGGCGGCCTTCCCCGTGCCAACCTGCGCCAAAACCATGTTGCCGTCCGGCGTGTCGTAATAGAGCAACCCCGCCCAGCGGCAGATGCGGTCGATCACCTCGGCTGCGGTTTCACCTAGGTTCAGGACGATTTGCGGGATGATGGCCTGCGCGGCATCGGCCGTTGACGTGACGGTGATGCCGAGCGGCTTGACGATTTGCTGGATGGTGCCCAAAGCAGTCTGTGAGGCGAAAATAGCCGAGAAACTGTCATCCGCCAGCACGCCGGCAGAACAGTCTACCAAGGCGCGGCAAAGGCTGCGCCCGTGGATGCGGACTTCGTGGCCTGTTGGCGTGATCGCGGGCGTGTATCGGTCAATCGCCCCGGTGATGATCAGGTCGTTGCCGATTTTCAACACGCACGCCTGCCCAGCCTCAACCAGCAGCGTGCCGGCCTCGCCAGGATAACGCTCCGTCAGCGCCACCTCGAAGTCGGATGGGAAGCGCTCAACCCCGCGACCGATCCGCACAGCGGTCCAGCCGGACCATATCTTGCCGTTGATGGTCAGCTTGACGTCGTTGGAGGATGGGGTGCCGCGCGGGGCGGCCTCCTGCTGAGCGCCGCCGGGGACGCGAAGTATCGTGTCGGGCATGGTTGATCAACGCTCCTGCGGACGCACGTCAGTGCCCGGCAGGCAGGCCCGGAAGCGGAAAGCCTCGCGTGCCGTGCCGTTCACCACTCGGGGCAGATCCTCCGGCGTGTTGTAGCCCGGCAGGCGATAGCTGGCGGCGCGCAGGACGTGCATCGCGCTCTCAGCCTCCCGCTCCAACGCAAGGCCGGCCTGCACCGTCATCGCGGCCTTGGGATACTCCTTTGCAATGAACGACCGGAACCGCCCGACCACCTGCTCCGCCGCCTTGGCGCGGTCTGCTAGGTCGCGCAGCTCCTCCAACTCAGTTTCTTCCGCGGCGACCAGGCTGGCGCGCATGCTGGCTTCCATATTGGCCAAGTTGCGGGCCTCGAACTCGGCCAGTTCCAGCTTGTTTATGGTGTCGCGGATGATTTCGGGCGCGTGATAGGCGCCGTCCGACAACCCCTCCTCCGCGTCGCGCCGAGCCAGCAACCGGGCGTCCGCGATGGCACGTTCCGCAATGATGGCATCGACTGCCGCCTGCACGGCGCGCACGCTCTTGTCCGCCGGTCGCATGCGGGCAATGCGGGCTTCCTCGGCCTCGCGCTGCTCACGGGCGATTTGCTGGGCGGAAGGCGGCTCGCGCACGATTTTGTCCAGCGGACTCCACTTCGGCGGGGGGTTGTCGGCCCGGGCTGGCGGTGCCGTGCCGCGATCATGGACGAACGGGCCAGTTGCGCCGCCCTGGAAGCCTACTGTGTAACTCATCCTGGATCCTTGGTCAGATGCGGCCGGGACGGGCGAAGCCGCTGGCGCGGGTGAAGCAGAGGATGCCGACGTTGCGCAGGGCGTTGGTGATCGCCGGCATCAGAGGCTCCGGCGCTTTTCGGCAGCGGCGATGATCTCAGCGGCGGTGGGGCTGTAGGTCGCCTGCGGTGGAGGCTCGACCCAATCCTTTGTGCTGAACTTCTCGCCCCGGAACTTGGCGGCGGCGCGAAGCACGGACTGCGCGAACTCGCGATCGGCTTTCCGCTCCGCGTCCGCTGCCTGCTGGGCGAGGCGGGCTTCCCCTCTGGCATAGTAGGAGGCGATGGCCTTCGTTTCTGCGATGACGCGCGCGGTGTTCACTGCCTGCTCCCGATCGTAGCGGGCCTGCTCGGCAGCGGGGCGGCGATCGGACTGCTCCGCTGCCGGCCGGTGGGGAACGCCCTGCACCAGCACGCGGGCCGCAGCAGGGCGTGGAGGCGTCGGAACCGTGATGCGTGCCATCTGCGCGCGAGGCGGGTTTTTGGCCGCCTCGGCGGGGTTGACCTTGGCCCTGTCGAATAGCTCGGCAAAGATACCCATCAGGCGCTCCGGTGAATGGTTGTGGACCTTCCGACTTTACCCGGCCAACGCTCGCCCCCGCCGGCTTTCCCGAAGTCGGATTTGCTCCCGATGGGTCCACGGGCACCAGGTCGGATGCGGGCGGGGGCATTGGTCACGCGCGTTTGCTCCGGCGCGGAATGGGGATGCGGATCATCTTGGCGCGTTCGGCTTCTTCGGCCTGGCGCACCCGCTCGCGGGCGCTCACGGTCATCAGGCTCTCGGCCAGCCGCATGCCGAGGAACGGTGTCACGCGCACTGATTCGCTGCCGATCGAAAGCGTCAGATCGGGGGCGATGTCCAAGGGGAGGCGACGGTTCATATTCCGCAAATTGGCGGATTAGTCTGGCCCTTAAAACACTGAGTAAAGGGCCAGAACCTTGCGGACCTGCCGGACGCTGGCGGGCACGGGCGGATCGAACTGCACCAACACCTCAAGGCGGCGCGACAGGTCATCCGTGGTGCGCCCGCGCGCCCGGGTCTGCCGTCCCAATGCCGCCAGGATAGCAGCCGCAGCGGGCTCGCGGTCCAGGTCGGAGAAGTAGCGGCGCCACACCTCTTGCAGCAGCCGGTTCCGCTCCGCCCGGCACTCCGCCGTGGCATAGCTGCCGCCTCCGCCATACCGCACCAGTCCCAGGGCATGGGGCAGGCTGGCACCCTCGTATACGTGCCGGGCTAGGCCATCGGCCACGGCAACGCCGTCCGGGTCGCCACTGGCGCGGAGGATGGCTTCGGCCCGGCGGAGGGCGACTATCGGGGATGCGGAGGGCATTATTCGACATCTCCTTCGGGCGGGACATCATGGGTGGTATCGTCCTGCCCTCCCCGCTCATCCCAGCCCTTGCCGGCCGATAGCTCCTCCAGCACCTCAATAATCAGCTTCGTCAGTGCCTCGTTCACCTCGTGCGGTGTTCGAAGTCGGGCAAGCTGGGCAGCGTGACTGGACGGCAAGGCCAGCAGCCGAGTGCGGACCCGGGAGTAATCCCGTTCCATCTCTCGGCACGCTATTGCAACCTCCACAAGCTCGCCCCGACGCTGCGCGTTCTTCATTGAGAGGCCGTCAGCCATCTCTTTCGCGACCCGCGCCCGCTCTGCGACCAAGTCTAACGGCGCACTGTCGACCGCCGCATCAGCCTTTCGGCCTGCGGACACCTCCCGCTGATGGATCACCACTGCCTGAACCGATTTCTGGAGACGGTAGCGCCCGCGGCCGTCGCGCTCGATGATTTGGCGTTCGGCCAGCTTGCGGACCTGCCGCTCGTTTAATTGGAGCCAGGCGCCTAACTGTTCCGCCGAAACCAGGTCATCAGGTTCCATGCGGCAACCTCGCAACCAGATCCAGCAGTTCCTTGACCATTGCCTCCCAGGCGTCCCGGCGATGCGTCGCTAGCCACAGGTCGAAACCCAGAGACTTGAGACGATCTAGCTTTTCTAGAGCCTCATCCCGACCGATCAGGCCATCGTCCGCCTGACCTTGAAGTTCGGCCAGTGCTTCGTGGACAGTTTCTATCTGGCTTTCGGCGGCATCTTTGGGGACAAGCCTTGCGCGCTTCCCTGCAAGCTCAATCATAACCGTGGCAGTTTCGGCGCAGACCTGAAGTATCTCATTGTCCGGCGTCGCGGCAGCAGATGCGGTCACTGATGCGGCTAGAGAGCGGGCCGTGTGCTCAGCTTTATTGGCCGCTTCTTGTATTCCCTGAACTGACATTTTCTCAACCTTTGCTGGGGATCCTGGAGATGGGCGGTGCGGTGCCCCCTTGGAGAAATTCTGTGGCTAGGGACGCATCGGGCGCGCAACTACCCGTGGGCTTGGAGGGTCCTAGGAGGGACCCATTCCGCCAGAGCGGGTATCTGGAGGTGCCCATGTGTGGGGAGAGGGGATGGTGCCGATGGGCATGCGGACACATCGGACACGTGTTCCGGTTATCACCGTGTGGCGTGCGCACACGCGTGACGGTGATATACGGATGAACTGTCCGATGTGTCCGGCGGTCACTCCCCATAGCGATTGCTCCTGTTGTCAGGCTTGACCGAGAGCCCGCGAAAGCCACGCTGGCCGCCGTCAAAACGCTCTTGCTGAAAGCTCCTTGCGGTCAAAGCCTGCGTGAAACGCTTCTGCGATCCCGGCACTTCACCGGCAGCTTCTGCCCAGTTTTTCCATGACGAATAGAGGTCGGCTCCGCGAGACAGGAACGTCTTGGCCTGCGTGCAGCACTCGGCCATCCAAGTCGCCATTGCATCCTCCGCCTCCAGGTATTCCTCGGTCGCATTGATCACGACGCCCGGTGGCGATAGACCGATGCGCTGCCACTCCAGGCAGCCCTCGATCGCCCATGCCAGGATGCCGGGCCACTCGGCCTTGAGCTTCTCTGGCAAGTTCAGGTCACGCTCCTCGGGCGGGATTCGGATATCGAACGGGATCAGGTTGAACCTACGGCGGATTGCCTCGTCCACGTTCCGCAGGCCTGGCCGGTGATTGCCGGCTATCAGCAGTTTGAAGGTCGGCTCGAAGGTGAAGAAATCCTGCCGCATGAAGCGGGCGGTGATCGGGTCGCCGCCTGTCATTGCTTTGATGCGGGACTCGGCCCAACGCCGGCCTTCCTCGGTCTCCTGCGCGGTCACCAGGCGGGCGCCACGGAGCATGGCGAGGTCGGTGGGGTGGCGGTCGGACGTGCTGGCGGTGAAGGTCTCGATGCTGGCGACCGTGGCGTAATCCCGCATGATCCCGGTCATGGTGTTGATGGCGACGCCCTTGCCGTTGGCCCCGGTGCCATGGGCGAAGAACAGCGCGTGCTCCCGAATGCTGCCGGTGAGGCAGTAACCGGCCATCCGCTGGAGGTATCGCTGCAGCTCGATGTTCTCGGCCGTCACACGGGCCAGGAAGGCGTGCCAACGCGGGCAGGTGCCGCCGGGCGCCACAGCGGTGATCTTGGTCAGGTGGTCACTGGGAGCGTGCGGCCGCATCTTGCCCGTGCGCAGGTCCACCACGCCACCCGGCGTGTTCAGCAGCCAAGGGTCCGCATCCCATTGCTCGATCGTAGCCGCGTGCCGTCGATCGGCCTTCGCCAGGCGCTCGACGGCCGCCACCGTCTTAGCGCTGGCGATCATGGCCGCCACCTTCTCTTTCTCGCACTCGGCGCTGGCCTGGCGGCAGAGGCGGCGCGCAAGGTCGAACACCGCCAGCGTCTCGTCCTGCTTCCACACGTCGCCGGACCACTCATACCAGCGCCCCCACGCTGCGACGTAGCGCAGGGTTGCGGCGTGCTCGGCGGTGAAGCGGAGGGCAAGGGACTCGTCGGAGAACTCCGCCGGGATGTCGATGCCAACGGTGAAACCTTGCCCGTCAAGCATGAGCGCGTTCCCGCAACACGTCGTTGAAGTCCTGTCCGGGCCGGTCCGGCATGGCGAGATGCACCCGCCGTCCTTCCTTCCGCCACCGGATTGCGGCACGGCGTGCGGCGCGCTGTCCGGCCGGATCATGGTCGACAGCAATGGTGACCTTCTTCACCGTGTCCGGCAGGACCATGCGCGCGCGCAGGTTGCCGCACGCCACGGCAGCCCAGCCGGGTAGCTCAAGCAGGTTCGCCGCTGCCGCCGTGGTCTCGATGCCTTCGCCTACCACCATCTCGGGACAGGCCGGGTGCAGACGGACGGCACCACCGGCGAACGGCCCCCACGTCGCCTTGGGCGGGTCAACGGCCGCCTTGCTGCCGTCCAGGGTGAGATAGGTGCGGTGCAGGCAGCAGACGTTCCCAGCGGCGTCTTTCACGCACCAGATCATCGCGGGCAGCCGCGCCCCGGTCGGGTGCGAGCATTCGGGGCGAAATCGCACGTCCGCGTGCTGGACAAGCCAGCCGATCCCACGCTGCTCCAGGTAGGCTGCCGCTGGCGTCCGGGCCGCCGGTTCGCAGTGATACCAGAACCCCACGATGCGCTTGCGGGTCTGTTCGGATTCGGCCGGGGAGAGGATGCGCTCGGCTCCGCGCTGTTCGTAAAAGGCGGTCATGAACCGGCATGTGCGGCTTGGATGTCGGCGGCCAACACGGCGTGGCGGTTGTGAGCAGGGCCAATCACGCCCGCACCCCAGTCGCCCGCGCCCTGGCCTCCAACGCGGCGTGCGACAAACGCTCGGCCGCCTCAAACCTGCCCTCGGCCAGTAGCGCATCCGCCTGGCGGTCGGTGCGGATTGCAAAGGCCATTGCGGCAATGGGGTTGGTCGGGATCGTCAGCCTGACGGGCTCGCTGACGAGTGCCGGACCATATTGCGTCGGAAGGCGGTGAGAGATGAACATGAGGCGGGTCCTAACTAGACCGGCCGAAAACACTTGAACGCGGCGACAGGGCAGGCTAGATGACGCTTGTCGAGGGCGTCGTTTCCATCTGGTTACCTGTGCAGCGCCCGGTTTTCAGCCGGGCGTTGCTGTTTCAGGCGGCGACTTGGCGGGAGAGTTCGGCGGCGCGGCTGGTGAAGGTCCGGCTGGCAGCCCAAGCCTCGCAGTCTGACAGCCGATACCCGACGCGGCGGAAGCCGAGACGGACGAACGGTGGGCCGCCTTCGCCAGTGGCGCGCCAGCGCTGGGCGGTGCGCGGGCTGACGTTATAGCGATCGCTAAATTCCCGCTCGGTCATGTACATGTCGGGCATTTCCGGCCTCATGGTCGATGGCTCACTATCGAGCCGCCATGAAGGCCATCTACCCACCCGAGCCAAATAGCACAGCCTAACCCCAACGAACCCCAACTAAGTCCTATTCGGAGGGCACTCCGTCGGGACATAGGTCGACAACCTTTTGACGAATAGTCTCGTCGCCGGGCGGGTTGACCCACTTCTGTGCACACCAGTCCCGCATGTGTGCTGTCAATTCTCGGCGGCTCGCAAAGCCGTCCAACAAGGCAAAACGCACTACCTCTTTCGCGAAAGCATTCCAGTCGTGCACAGACGGGCGTCCGCCCTTCCCCTTCAGCGCGGGTTCTACTGCCTCCAAAGATGCGGGTGCGGTCGCTGCCTCGATCACGCGCACTGCAGTGTACACCACACCATGCGACGTGAGGCTGCTGCGGATCAGGTCGGGTTCGGCAATGTCGAAAAACTGTGGGTGGATCGCCTTCGGCTCGTCTGCCCCCTCCCGAAACCCGATAGCGACAAGTCGACCATCTTGGAACATCGGTTGGAGAGATCTCCAGACCACACGCTGGTAGTGTTGGGCATTCTCGATTTCCCGTGGGTTCCCTGCCACGCCGCGAAAGGCGCTGACCATTATCTGATCGGGGACATCGGTCAGTAGGTCGATGGCCGCCGTGAGCAATGGACGGCCGAGGGTGGCGCCCTGCCGCATTGTAATTCGCCCCCGCGCTCGCCCCGCTTGCAGACCGGCGGGGCAGCTCGGTGCGGAGGAACCGAGACTCGGGGATCAGCCGTGCCCCACCGTGGCCGTATAGTAGCATGCCGACCGCTGGAAGGGAGGGCGCAAAGCCATCCCCCTGTCCGATCCCGGCGATCACGCGGAGCTACCTTGTGGTTCAGGCCGAGACGTGCCGGTTGGCTTATCGGCCGGTCGGTCGCGGTCAAAATGCCGGAGCAGCGCCAGCGCCTCCGCGGGTGGAAGCCGCCGCAAGATCGTCAGCGCTGCAAGCGCCTCCGGTTCGCCCGCCAGCACCGCGGCACAAAATCGGAGGGAGCCGGTCATGCCT
Organism: Acetobacteraceae bacterium; assembly: GCA_965199095.1. GTDB lineage: Bacteria > Pseudomonadota > Alphaproteobacteria > Acetobacterales > Acetobacteraceae > LMUY01. The sequence continues at coordinate 572,039 of CBDAQM010000007.1, read as the reverse complement.
TGTCTCCCCGGATCGGCAGCGCCTTCGACCACGCAATCTGCCGGTCAAGCGAACCCTTCAGCTGGTCAAGGCACTGCATGGCATAGGCTTGCTCGTGTTCCGTTCGACCGCCTTCCCCCACAATGCGCCGGGGCGGTGCCGGTATCTCCCCCTGCTTCGCCTCGCGCCAGTAGGCCCCGAAGATGCCGCCGCCGGGCTTGCAGTCCTCCACCAAGCGCAACCCGCCCTCCAGCCAGTCGAGGAACATGGCGTGCGACAGTCCGGCCTTGACGGCGTGGATCGCATCCGTCTCCGCCGGGCTGGGCGACGCCGGAGCAGCAGAGGCGCTGCTAGACGTAAACTCGGGCGGCAGGATCAGCGTCGGTGCCGCCGCGGCCTTGCGGACCAGGACGGAGCCGGTGACGGCGCCAGCGCCGCCGATCAGGGCGAGGAAGCCCCTGCGGTCGGTGCTCATGCGACGTCCCCTGACGTCGTAGCATTCAATGCCTGATGCGCAGCGATGATCTCCTGCATGTGGCGGGCGATCAGGGCATCAAGCGCCGCCTGTTTTTCCTGACGTTCCGTCAAGGGCGGATCGCCCACCAGCCAGGACGGAGGCGCAAGGTAGATCACGCCCTCGCCCACCGACACGCGGTAGTGGTGGACCTTGCCGCGGGCCATCATCGTGCCGACCAATTTGCCGGTGATGACGTTGACCCGGTTGCGGGCGAGCGGCTGGTGCAGGGTCACCTCCACGGCGACACGAGCGCGGATGAATTGCGCCTCAAGCGGAGGTGGGATCATGCCCCTGCCCTCCCCAGCAAATCCCGGCAGAGGGACGCCACCATCGGCTCCTCCAGCGCAACCACCCCGCGCAGCACGCATGCCTTGCCAACAAGTCCTTCGGGCGTGCGGGCAGGCAGGGCGGCAATCTGCTCGCACAGTTCGCGCCAAGTGGCCGAGCGGGCATATACTGCCTCCCAGGCTGCTCGGCCTTTCCGGCTGCTGAACGGCAGATTGGCCGCGTCGATCGCGTCCGCGGCAGCCACGCTTTCCTGGTGGAGCGCCACAGCCTCGTCGCACAGGGCCAGGAGCTCGCCGTCCAGTTCGGTGGCTTTGGCGGGTCCAGCCTCGGCCGCCGTTAGCAGCAGGAGGGCGCCCATGGACCCGAACAGATCCCGCCGGGTGGCGGTGGACACGGGTGGCGCCTGGTGCTGGTGCGGCGCCCGCGCGAGGGTGCGGCGGCTCACGATGCGTCCCCCCATTCTGCATACGCGAAGTCGCGGAGCGCGGCAGCGAGGATGCGGCCAACGTGGTGTTCAAGCTGCACTCGGGCGATGCGGCCGAACGGGCCGTCCAGCGTGGCCGGGATGCGGATGCGGATAATGGGCTCCCGTGCTGGTGCGGCTGGCGGGTCTCTTCTGTCCAGCACGCCGCCAGCCGGGCGGGCGGCTCTTCTTCTGGCGATGGGCGTGAGTGTGGTGGTATCCGCATGCGTAGCCATGCCTCGTTCTCCATAAACGTGGGTGCGGTCAGGCCGAGCTTGAGGCTGCAATCCTCTTGCTCGGCCGCTGATTTCGCGTCATCATATAATCATGGATGATGATGACGCGCAATCACAAAATCGGCGAGGTCGCCCAGCTACCGGCACGAACCCGTCGATAGGCGTGCGCCTGCCGCCGGCAGAAATCGCGGCGTTAGACGAGTGGCGTCGCACGCAGCCCGACCCGCCGTCGCGGCCAGAGGCCATTCGACAGCTCATCAAGATCGGCCTCGCCTCAGAGCAGCAAGCCGACGAGGAAGACCAGTGACGTTGGCCATTCGCTTCGCCCTGGAGGCTGCCGGCGTGGAGTTCACGAACGGCGATGCCTTGGGGGTGCGGTTGCGTCAATCAAGGGACGTGTCAGATGCCGATTGAGCTACCCGTTCTTGTCGACCCAGTGGGGCAAGGCTTGAGCATCGCCGGCTACACCGTTCTGACGGAAGTCTTCGACACTCAAGGCGAGGTCGACGCTCGAATTGCCGAGATACGAGGCGGTGGCGTCATTGTGAATGGCGAGGCACTCGATCCTAGCCGACTTGGCTACCTCATCTGGCCGTCCACGCAAAATCGCAGCGAGGAAGATCAATGAGGGTGCCAGGCGTTGCACTGTGCACCGGGCAATGGGGAGGGGCGTCGCTGGTAGACGGCCGCATTGAAGAGACAGGAGAGGCCGGGGTAGCTTCGCATCGCCTCATCAGAGGCGGAGGTTAGCTACTTGGCCACTTACAAATACCCGACATTTGTTGTGAGGCTGGATAATGCAGCGTTTGACGCCGTTCATCCGGCTGGCGCTCAGACACCTTTCTCCGGCATCTATCGTTGTGAGGGGTGTGGGCGCGAAGCGACCTCCATTTCCTCACATCCTCTGCCGCCGCAAAATCACCATCAGCACGCAATGAGCGATGGTCTGATCAGGTGGCGTCTGATTGTCTATGCAGACCACAATCCAAAACCAGTCAAACAGTAGCGGCCCAATTCTGGAGCAATCCGCCCCTGAACGTCGCAACCGGCTCGAACGTTGAACTAACCAACTCGAATAGCTGGCGACGCCTCTGGTCTCTTACGTCGACATTTATTCCAAAAGTCTGTTGGAAAGCCTCTGCATGACTTAAACTTGCCTCCAAGGCAGTATCATAAACGCAATAGCAAGGTGTGACCTCAGTCTCCATGCAGAACGATCGGATCGTTTCGCATCGCAAATGCAGGACGCCAAATACGCCTGCCGTCGGCCCGTTACGCTCACGGGCACGCTGAACAAGCCCCGTGGCGGATTGCACTATTTCCGCGTCCGTAGCTGTGGCGCGCAACATGGACAGGCCGTTGCGTTCTGCATCCGAAAGCACCCCAGCCTTGGGCAGTTTCTTTCGGTTGACGTGCTGTGGCGCGATGACCAGCCGGATCAGTAGTTCCTCAGAGGCAACCGGACCGGGCGAGAACCGGCTAACCGAACAGGCCTCACACTGGCAGAGGCAATGCCGCTCATCCACGTAAGCAGCTCGGTCACCCTCGAAATCGTCCGGCCCGATTGTCGCGAAGGTATCGGCGCAGCTTTCCTGCTCCTGCTCGCCGTCCGACATTCAGACTTTGAACAAGCCGACGATGCGTGGGGGAATGACCTTCCCGTCAAACGGCTCGACCCCATGACCGTCCCGAGCGGTCGCATAGACGATTGTCCTGTCTCCGCGGAAACGGAGTGACCCCGCGATCCCGTCGCCCCACTCCAAGATGACCGAGCCATCCACGTGAAGGCTCGGCTCGATCGTCTCACGCAAGCCCGACGAGCGTCGCGCAAACAAAGCCGCTTCATTGACAGAAGCGGCGAGTGGCGCTGCGGCCCTCTCGCCATCCCATCCATCCCGCAGTTCGCGGTAGGCCTGGATCTCTGCCTCTAGCGCCAGGGCGGTCTCTGTCGGCTCTGCCTCTATATGCTGTACAGCATCGGCCACGGACGTGGCTGGAGCAGGTGTGCCAGCCCATAGGAAGTCCCACCCCCCGGAGCCCGCAAAGGTGCCGGTAGCGACAGGAACGTGGTGATCCGGCTGCGACTCACCCCAGGTGTTGGGAGCCGCGAGCACGGCCGACCCGAGGAACACCGCCAGGCTGTAAGCTCCCAATGTTGTTGCAACGCTCGTCACGGTTCCACCTTCGTCTCGTTCAAAGAAATGCGTTGTGCCATATCGTCGGTGATCACATCCTGCATGACCAGCTTACTCATGTCATGCATACCGTCCAGGGCAGCCACCGTCTGAGGCCAGTCTCCCGGCGATGCCGCACCAGCCGTGGGTATATAGGTATCCTGAACGAGCGAATAAATACCGGCCGACCGTCGCGGGGAAGCCGGCACTGGCGGGGCGTCCACGGGAGTAGGTTCAGCTAAGTCAAGAAGGTCAACATTGACGTTCACGAGGCGGGTTGCGGCACGATCTGCAGGCAAAAAGTATCCGACGTGCGAATGCCAGAGTTCCTTTCGTGACTTAGCGAAACCCGCAACATGGACAGAGCCCGCTCGGAACAGCTCAGCATACATACCCACGGCAGGATCACCTTCATAAATGAAGCGATCCCAGTATTCCAACTTTACAACCCCAAGCATGTTCAGCCGCAACGTTTGAACAAGTTCAGCGCCAAGGACTTCTGCAAGTCGAAGCTTTAATTGTGACCAACTACTATAATGAGGTGTCATGTAGACAAAATGCGCTCTTCGTATCGACACAAGTTCAACCACGTCAGCACCGTCAAGCTTCTGGAACGTGCGGCTAGGAGGACTTTGTGACGCCCGCATGCCTGGAGGGAGCGCCCCATTGAACCCGACAAACATCTGTTGCGGCACTCCAGGGCCACCTGCCTGAGGAACGCCGAACATGGCGGGGAGTGACACCTCGGCCTCTTCAACGGTCACATTGAAGCCTCGCGTGGGCATTGCCAGAGTTGCGGCGGCGATGAGTTCCTGCCACGGCCGCGGTGAGATCGGCTCTGCAAACTGAAGCGTTACGCTCATGCGCTCGATCGCGTGTGACTCATGAGCAGGTCGCCAAGGCATTCTGGGACTCCTCTCAACTAGTCAGCATTATGGCTTAGGGACTCTTTCCGATACGGTAAAGCGGGCGGCGGATGTGGGGAGAGACAAGCGAGGGGGACTGCGTTCGCTCCGGCGCCCTTTGTGTCAGCATTGTCACTGGGGAACGGGATCCGGATGCAGCCCTGGCAACCCCCTCGCCAGCTCCTCCGCCCTATGCCGCAGGGTCCGGTCCGCAGCCCATGCCTCGCAGTCCGCCAACCGATAGGCCACCCGACGCGGCCCGAACCGGCACCACTTCGGACCATCGCCGGTGTGCCGCCACCGCTGCGCCGTCCTGGGGCTGACCAGGTAGCGATCGCAGAAGTCGCCTTCCGTCATGTAGGTGTTCGTCTCCACCGATCGTCTCCATTGCGTGCACCCGCTGGGGGCCTGCAATAAAGGTCTGCCTTTCCTTGGCAGATCGCACGCAGAAAATGCGTGGACGGCCAAATAATCTGGGACGGGCTTGTCAACACTTCATGCTTGGCTGGCCGGCCGCGGCAGTTCGCCATTGCTTCTTGCTGTCAACATTTCAGCGCGTCGGTTCTCGTCCCCCCGTTACTCCACCTTTCAGCAATACATCTTCCCTACCTGTGAATCACATTTTCAAGGTTGGCGGGCCTGTTCGGGTAACGCACTACCTGGGGGCGTGAATCACATTTCCAGGGTTGTCGGCTGCATCGTCCATACCGGTGACGTGCGCCGCCCAGGCCTCCAGGGCCGCCTTGCGCTCGGCCAGGAACTCCGCACGCTGGTAGACTGCCGCCGTCCCGCTGATAGTCCCAGTGACGTGGTTGAGCAGCTTGTCGGCCACGTGCGGCGCCACCCCCATGTTCGCCAGCATGGTCACGCCGGTCCGGCGGAAATCGTGGAAGCGCCAGTCGGGGAGCTTGAGCGGCTGCACACCCGCCTCAAGCCGCTCCTTGTGAATCGCTGCCTCCAGGGCTGTTTTTCGATGGGAAAAGCCCGCCAGGCCGCCACCTCGCCGCCCGCTGAACACCAAAGGGTTGCCCTCGATCCGAGGCAGTCCGGCCATTATGTCGCGGGCGACGGGTGCCAAATGCACCAGGTGAGTCTTCCCGTTCTTGGCCCGGCTGGCTGGTATGGTCCACGTGGAGCGATCGTCCGCCAGTTCGTCCCACCGCATCCCCGCTACCTCGTTCACCCGCTGGAGAGTTAGCAGCAGCAGGCGCACGAAGGCGCTGGGGATCGGGTCGAGGGAAGCGGAGGCCCGCCAGATGGCCCTGACTTCCTCATCAGTCAGGACACGCTCGCGCGGGTTCTCCCGGCCGGGTGGGGCAATGCCCTTGAAGGGGTTCGCCTCCAAAAGGTCGCGCTTAATGGCCCAACCATAGCAGGCACGGGCATAGGCCATCGAACGGCGGGCAGAGATCGTGCCCCGCTCGGCCTCGATCTTGTCGATGGCGCGGATCGCCTCCGCCCGAGTGATGCTCGCGGCCGGCCGATCGGCCCAGCTCTCAAGGTAGTTGCGGAGGCGGGCTGTAGCATCGCCGATGTAGGATGGCCGCCGCCCTGCCAAGCCCTTCGTCTCCCAGGCTGTCACCAGGCGGGAGAACGTGAACGCGTCGGCCGCCGCCTGCGATAGGGCTGCTGTCTCCGCGGCGGCCTCGGCGAGCCTCTGTGCCCGCTTGTCGGCAACCGGGTCCTGACCCGTGTGCACTCGCCCCCGCAGGCGCTCGGCTTCCTTCCGGGCCTTCGTCGTGGTTAGGCCGCCTTGGCCCCAGACGCCGATCCGATGCCGGCGCACGGCCTTGCCTGCCCGGTACTGAAACAGGAACACTCGCTTGCCGTCAGCGGTCACCCGAACGCCAAAGCCGGGCTCCGTCGCATCGAACACGATCCTGTCCTTCTTCCCTTCAGGGCAGGTCAAAGCTGCCACCGTGGCGTCGGAGAACTTGACCCTAGAGGCTTGCCGCGGACTCACCGCGGACTCTTTAGAATGGCTAGGTAAGGGCGCTCCATGGCGTCGTGTGTCGCATGCCCTCTCGCACAAGGCAACGATCACAGAGGGTTAGTGTTGCCCATGGCGATGCCTGGCAGGCCGTGGCGACCCTTGAGGCATGACTTAAAATCCGCGGCCGTAACAGGCGTGCCGGTTCGAGTCCGGCGGCGGGCATGATTGTGAACCCCTCCATGTCGCCATCCGGCGCAAGCAAACTGGATCTTGCCCAGCATATTGGGCTTGCCAAGCGACGCTGGGAGCCGAGCAGAACACGAGTCGCCCCGCGCCTGTCGTCATATTGTCCGGACTGCCATGACTCGATGCGTCCGGGTTCTCAAACGCCCTCCAGGTTCATCAGGCGGCGATAAACTCTGCCGGAAGCGGGAGCGCAGCGCCTTGCAAGCCGTAGTCGTCCGGCAAGTCGGCGATATAGGGCAGGAGCCAACTATGAAAATTTGACGCTTTCTGGCGCACGCGCCCTGGGGTGAGATCCTTGAAGTGCGACCAGGCCACGGCCTCCCATAGATGATTTGCGTATGGTTTGGTTTCCACGGGGACGGTGCTCTCGTACATCCAGGTCAAATGGTCCGGCGTCCACAACGGCCAGAAAAAGGCTGTATGCGGCAGGATGTGAACATCGCTTGGCCGCTCCTTCGCGATACGGGCGGGCATCCAGACCGCATGCTCGGCCCAATACTCATCGCGTCCTTTGCTTCGGAAGCTTCTGTAACTCTCCAGCCATGTGCGGATGAAGGGAGCGCCCCGCTCGGCCAGGATCACGGCGTCTGCCAGTCCTTGCACCTGGTCTTTGCCCTCGATCCCCATCACCGCCGGATGGTGCATGAGGTCATCGAACGCGCGGTGAACCAAGACATCCGCATCCAAGTAGATGCCGCCATGTTCAAGCAGCACCCGCAACCGCGTCACACCTGCGCGATGCGCGACGTGCCGGAGCGGATTGCCGTAGATCTCTGTTGGCGCCGCCATCTGCTTCAGCGTGACCAGGCTGCGGCTGAGCTCCCACCAAGGGCCGCTCGGCTCGTACGCATAATGAAAAAACACCTCATCCGGCCTGATCTTCTCGATCGCGCTGGACAGGCACGCGTGGTGCACCAGGCCCCACGGCTTGCCGCCAAAATCGGGCGCCATGCCAAACACATAATGGAGTATGCGCGGGATGCGGGAAGACAGCGGATACAAGAAGGGTGCCGTTGCTGGCTTTGACAGCTTTAGCGAGACGGGAGCGGCCCGGCTCCCGTCCATCTTGAGCATCTCCGCGATGACGGTCGCTTCCGGAGCGCGCTGAACTTGAACGGTGCTGATCGACTGCTCGTTGTCGGTGATCACGAGCGGCGGCACCGCCACGTATGCAGCCATCGATGGCCACGCTTTTGCGATCATGCTGTCGATCCCGGTATTGGGCAGCGGGTACGGCAGACTCGGATGCTGCACCACCATAGGGCGCAGCGGCATGCAGAAATCGAGTAGACGACGCGCCCCACGCGGCGAGATTGAGTAGCAGACTGTGCCAAACGCATCGTGAAGCCGAAACAGCCGACTATCGACCGTTTCAACTGAGAAGTACTGCGAACGGCGGCGCGATGTCTCCTGGTTGAAGGTGGCCTGGCAGGGCGTAAAACCGGGAAGCAGGTCGAATGTGACGGCCGCGTCGAGATTGTAGCCCCACGCGACGTATTCCCAATCGTCCGGGAGCAAATCGATCAGCCGCGTTGCCTCCTCGACGAAATTCGCTGCCAGGACCGCGTCGTCTTCAATCACGGTAAGCGCGACATCGCTCTGGATAACATCGCGCCACTGCACGAGGTGAGACAGCGCGCATCCAAGAGCGCCACCCGTGTAATCGAGATCCGGCGCTAGCACCTCACTGGCGATCAGCCGCGCTCGATCGGCACGCAATCCGTCGATCGCTGGGAATCGTGCGATATCATTGCGAGCGGGATTGCGCGCGCGAAAGCTGTCCATCCGGTCCCGGCTTCGGTCAAGATTGATAACTCGCATCTGCATTGCCACGTCCCCTCCGACATCAGCGACTTTGGCTTGCAGACCTTGCCAACCTGTTAAGCAGCAAATTATCGATCAGTGACTAACATTTCCTCAACTTCATCGGATTAGCCTGGCGAGGTTGTTATAGGCAGGTAAGTGAATGTCATTCCTGAGCCCAACTCCGTTACTGCCGATCCGCCCTGCCGACATCTTGTCTGTGTTGGGTTATCTCCGCCCGCGTGCATTCCAAGGCGGGAAAATTCGTGTTGGCGGTCCAAACGATGGCGGCTACGTGCTGCCCGACGCAGCAGCAGCCTGTGACGCGGTAATATCCATAGGAGTTGGTGATGACGTGAGCTTCGATCATGAGTTCGCTGACTTCGGCCGACCCGTTTTGCAATTCGACCACACGTTGGCGCATCCGCCAAAACATCATGATAACTGCCTGTTCGAACCACGTGGCTGGGGTGTGGAAAGCAAAGGGCGGCTGCTCTCTCTGACCGACATGAACCAGGTGGTTCGTGGCATGGGCGCGGTGAGCCCGTTACTCAAATTCGACGTCGAAGGTGCCGAATACGACTTACTCTTGTCGTTGCCGGCCGATCTGCTCCAATCCTTCCCGGTAATTGTCTGTGAGTTCCATGATTTCAGCCAACTTGCGGATCGAGGATTCTACGAGCGGGCCTGTGCGGCTCTCCAGGTACTCACCAAGCATCATGCAACGGTGCATCTGCACGCCAACAACTACAGGGATATGGTTTTGATCGGCGGTGTCCCGGTGCCCGACGTCTTTGAACTGGCGTTGCTCCGCACCGATCTCGGCGTAACAGGGTCCCTCCAGACCGACCCGATCCCGGGGCCTTTGGACCGCCCGAATGATCCAAGTAAGTTTGACCTGTGCTTGACACCGTTCAGCCTGCAGGCCGGAGCCAATAACTAGCACAAATATAGTCGTCGGCCGCGATCCACGTTCGCTACGGAAATGGATCGCGATCAACGGCCTGTCGTATTGTACGAACGGGAGAGCGCCAGTACAAAGATCGGCCTCACAGATCGTGCACTCGGCGCCTGATCAAACCCTCTCCCAGAGAAGAGGGTTTGGCAGGTCACGCTGAGCAAGTGTCTGTCGGAGACTCGGAGACGCCCTTAGCCTTTGTCGAGCGGCAGCCTTGCCGGCGTGCCGACGCACTAATTTGCCGACGCTGCCTTAGGCCGACTTCGCCATGATCTCGTCCGCGATGTTGCGCGGCACCGGGTCGTAATGGTGGAACTGCATGGTGAAGGAGGCGCGGCCCTTCGTCATGGAGCGTAGGTCGGAGATGTAGCCGAACATCTCCTTCAGAGGTACGCCGGCGCGGACCGTCACCGTGGAGCCGGCGGATTCCTGGCTCTGGATTTGGCCACGACGGCGGTTCAGGTCGCCGACCACGTCGCCGACGTGATCCTGCGGCGTGGTGACTTCCACGTCCATGACCGGCTCCAGGATGATCGGCGAAGCCTTCTTCATGCCTTCGCGGAAGCACGCCTTGGCCGCGATCTCAAAGGCCAGGGCAGAGGAGTCGACGTCGTGGTACTTGCCGTCGACCAAGGTGTATTTGAAGTCGACGGTCGGGAAGCCGGCCAGCACGCCGGTCTCCGCCTGCACCCGGATGCCCTTTTCCACGGCCGGGATGTATTCCTTCGGCACCGAACCGCCGACGGTCTTGTTCTCGAACAGGACGCCCTTGTTGCGCTCCTGCGGCTCGAACTGCACCTTGACCTCGGCATACTGGCCGGACCCGCCGCTCTGCTTCTTGTGGGTGTAGGTCTCGATATGCGTCTTGCTGATGGTCTCGCGGTAGGCCACCTGCGGCGCGCCGATGTTCGCCTCCACGCCATACTCGCGGCGCAGGCGGTCGATGATGATCTCCAGGTGCAGTTCGCCCATGCCGGACAGGATGGTCTGGCCGCTCTCCTGGTCGGTCTTCAGGCGCAGGCTGGGATCCTCTCCCGCCAGCTTCTGCAGGCCGATCGTCATCTTCTCCACGCTGTCCTTGGTCTTCGGCTCGACGGAGATGTCGATCACCGGCACCGGGAAGGCCATGCGCTCCAGCACCACCGGGTCGCTGGCGGAGGCGAGCGTGTCGCCGGTGCCGGTGTCCTTCAGCCCGACGAAGGCCGCGATGTCGCCGGCGGACACTTCCTTGATCTCGGCCCGCTTGTCCGCATGCATTTGGAACATGCGGCCGACGCGTTCCTTGCCGTCCTTGGTCGTGTTCATCACGGTGTCGCCGATCTTCAGATGGCCGGCATAAACCCGCACGAAGGTCAGCGTGCCGTATTTGTCGTTGATGATCTTGAACGCCAGCCCGGCGAAGGGCGCGTTCGGGTCCGCCTTGATGCGGCGGCGGTTGCTGTGCTCGCCATCCTCCTCGCCTTCCTCGGCGGCGACGGAGATGCCGGGCACGTCGATCGGGGAGGGGAGATAGTCGAGCACGGCGTCCAGCAACGGCTGCACGCCCTTGTTCTTGAACGCGGTGCCGCACAGCACCGGGCGGAACGCGCCGGAGATGGCGCCCGTCTTGATGGCGCGCTTCAGCGTGGCGGCGTCCACGTCGCCCTTCTCGAAGTATTCCTCCATGCCCGCATCGTCCACCGACAGCGCGGTGTCGAGCAGGACCTGCCGGTATTCCTTGGCCTTTTCCAGCATGTCGGCGGGGATCGCCTCATCGTGGAACTTGGCGCCCAACTCGCCGCCTTCCCAGATCACCGCCTTCATCTCCACCAGGTCGACCACGCCGACGAACTGGTCCTCAACGCCGATCGGCAACTGCAAGGGCAGCGCCACGATGTCGAGCTTTTCCTTCAGCGTGTCGAAGGCGCGGTAGAAATCGGCCCCGGTGCGGTCCAGCTTGTTGATGAAGATGATGCGCGGCACGTTGTAGCGGTCGGCCAGGCGCCAGTTCGTCTCGGATTGCGGCTGCACGCCGGCCACGCCCTCAATGATGAAGACGGCGCCGTCCAGCACGCGCAGGGAGCGGTTGACCTCGATGTTGAAGTCGATGTGGCCGGGCGTGTCGATGATGTTGATGCGGTGGTCCTTCCACTCGCACGTCACCGCGGCGGAGGTGATGGTGATGCCGCGCTCCCGCTCCTGCTCCATGTAGTCGGTGGTGGTGTTGCCGTCATGCACCTCGCCGATGCGGTGCGACACGCCGGTATAGTACAGGATGCGCTCGGTCGTCGTGGTCTTGCCCGCGTCGATATGCGCGGTGATGCCAATGTTGCGGATGCGATCGAGCGAAGTGGCCACCGGGGTATCCTCCATGCAATGACGGGCGGCACCAGACCCTTTGTCCGGGCAGCCTGCCACGCTCCGGCCAATGCCGGGTCAATGATGCGTGCAGATGCGCCAGGCTGTGCGATTTTGCAAGCCGCAGGTCCACGCCTGCGGGCCGCGTCTCAGAAACGGTGCGGATTACCCTTGGTTACACCTATGTTACCTCAGGGACGGTAAGGTGGCGAGATGGATAGTCAAGTCGCCCAAGCCTTGATCCGCTTCGGCCTCGGCCGCCGAGGGCAGGAGACCCCGCCCAGCGATGCCAACCAGTGGCTCCGCAGCCAGCTTGCTGCGCCGGATCCGGGTCCGCCCGGCTCGTCGGTCGCGGACGGGTTTGCCGCCATCCGTCAGGACCGGGAGGACAAGCCGGCTCCAGGCCAGCCGCGCGCTGTGGGCACCTTGTTCAAAGCCGAGGTCGACGCCCTTGTGTCCAACGCCCTGGCGACGGAGATGCCGTTCCGGGAGCGTCTGGTGTGGTTCTGGGCCAACCATTTCACCGTCAGCCAACGCAACGGCCAGACGGCTGCCTTCGGCGGGGATTTCATCCGCACCGCCATCCGCCCCAACGTCACCGGGCGGTTCGGCGACATGCTGCTGGCGGTGATGCGCCATCCCGCCATGCTGCTCTACCTCGACAACGCCGGGTCGGTCGGCCCCAACAGCACCGTCGGCCTGCGCAGCGGCAAAGGGTTGAACGAGAACCTGGCCCGCGAGTGCATGGAGCTGCACACCGTCAGCCCGGCCTCCGGCTACACCCAGGCGGACGTCACCAGCTTCGCCCGCGTGATCACCGGCTGGTCGGTGGCCAATGGCGAGCAGGAGCCGGCGGGGTTCCGCTTCCGCCCGATGGTCCACGAACCTGGCGAGCAGACCGTGCTCGGCCGCTCGTTCCCGCCGGGCGAGGAGGGGGGCGTGGCCGCGCTCGCCTTCCTCGCGACCCATCCGGCCACCTACCGCCATCTGGCCGCCAAGCTGGTGCAGCATTTCGTCGCAGACACGCCGCCACCCACGGCAGTCCACAAGGTCGCAGCCGTGCTGCACGACACCGGCGGCGATCTCGGGCAGGCGGCGCTGGCGCTGGTCGGGCTGAGCGAGGCCTGGCAGCCGCTCACCAAGCTGCGCACGCCGCAAGAGTACGTGTTGGCCGTGATGCGGGCGATGGACCTGCCGCCGGACCATCGGCCGGACGCCGCGGCGATCATGCGTGGGCTGGGGCAACCGCTGTTCGGGGCTGCGTTTCCGATCGGCTGGCCAGACCGTGCGGTCGACTGGGCCGGGCCGGAGGCGATGATGCGCCGGGTGGATTGGGCCTATGGCGTGTCCGGCCGGGTCGCGACGCTCGACCCTGCTTCCGTGGCGCAGGCCAGCCTCGGCCCCTTGCTGGGCGATGCCACGGGGACTGCGATCCAGCGCGCCGGCTCGCGCCGCGACGGACTCACCCTGCTGTTCACGTCACCCGAATTCCAGAGGCGCTGATGCATCCCTCCTTCATCACCCGGCGGTCCGCCCTGCTCGGCCTGGGCGCTGCGTTCACCATGGGCCGCGCCTCGCTCGCGTTGGCGGCGGCGCCGACCGATGCGCGCTTCGTCGTGGTCATCATGCGGGGCGCGCTGGACGGGATGGCGGCCGTGGTGCCCTACGGCGACCCCAACCTGGCGGCGTTGCGCGCCGCCCTGGTGCCGCCGGGCCCGGGTGCGGAGGGCGGGCTTGCCGATCTCGGCGGATTTTTCGGCCTGCATCCGGCCATGCCGGCGATGGCGGCGATGTATCGGGCGGGGGAGTTGCTGCCGGTGCACGCGGTGGCCGGGCACTATCGCAGCCGCAGCCATTTCGAGGCGCAGGATTGCATGGAGAGCGGCGCCGACCACCGCATGACCAGCGGCTGGCTGAACCGCGCCGTCCTGGCGATGCCGAAGCCGGTCGGGCCAGAGGCCGCCTTGGCCATCGGGACGACGACGCCGCTGCTGATGCAGGGCCCGGCGACCATCGCGGCCTGGGCGCCGCCCAGCTTCGCCGCGCCCGATGCCGACCTATATGCGCGCATCGCCGCGCTGAACCAGGCGGACGCCGTGACCGGCCCCGCGATCAAAGAGGGGCTGCGCGACCGCGGCTTCTCCAGCGAGGCGCTGGGAACCGTCGAAAAGCCGGCCAACCCCTATGCGTTCCCGGCACTGGCGGCCATGGCCGGCAAGCTGCTGGCGACGCCGGCCGGCCCGCGGGTCGCGGCGTTGGAGTTGGGCGGCTGGGACACCCATGCGCAGCAAATGCAGCGGCTGCTGCAGCCGCTTTCTGAACTGGACCAGGGATTGGCGGCGTTGAAGGACGGGTTGGGGGATGCCTGGTCCCGCACCGCCGTCCTGGTCATCACCGAGTTTGGCCGCACCGCCCGGATGAATGGCACGAACGGGACGGACCACGGCACGGGTACGGTCGCGTTCGTGGCGGGCGGCCGGGTCGCGGGCGGCCGGGTTTTGGCGAATTGGCCCGGGCTCGCGTCGGGCAACCTGCTGGAAAACCGTGACTTGCAGCCGACGGCGGATTTGCGGTCGATCGCAAAGGGGCTGTTGATGGCCCATCTCAACCTGCCGACGTCCGCTCTGACCACGATTTTTCCGGACAGTGCCGACGCTGCGCCCACACGCGGGTTGCTGCATGTCTAGCGCTGGAGGGCGGTCCGCGGCGGCGGTGGGCCGCCCCGCGGCATCGTGCGCCAATGTTCGTCAGCTAAATCGAACGATAGAGCCGTCCATGACTGAGTATACACGCATTGCTGTTGACACGTCCAAGCATCTGTTCACGCTTCACAGCATCGACGAGACAGGCAAAGGGGTTCTGCGCCGCAACCTGGGCTTTCGCCAAACGTCTACTTCCGGACCTGTCTGATCGGTCCAGTATCGTGCAGCCTGGGTCGGAACGCCTCTCTTGCTTCGGGCATGGGGGCGTTTGGTTGTCCGTCAGCGTGGCAGCCTGCCGACAACACTACGACGCTGGTCTAGTCGGCGATGGACCAAGGTGTAAGGCAAGCCAGATCGTAGGCTCATCCTTTGCCGTCCAGGTGACCCGGTGCACGCGGTGGGCGGGGATCAGCAGGTGGTCACCGGGACGCATGACGCACTCTGCAGACCCCTCCATCCACAAGCCAGCCGCACCCCGCAACAGGACGACCCATTCGTCGTGGTCCTGTTTGTAGGGGGCGTCCGGCGGCGTCGATTGGCCGGCGGAAACGATCCGTTCGATCCACGCGCCATCCCGTGCAAGCAAATGTGTCACCAATTCATCCCGCGCCCCGCAGGGAACGTCGTCGTATAGATTTTCCATCAGCCTCTTTCCCGCCGCACCGCCATCCACCGACAGGCTACCCAGTCAGCGCACCATCTGGAACCGCGCCGGGAAATCTGTTGCGCACCAGGCATCATCTCGGCTATGCCGCTCAGGCAATCGACACTCTGGCAAGGGAGGTCTGCATGAGCATTATGTTTAGCCGACCGACCGCGGGACCCTTGGCGCACTAGCGCTCGGCCACCCGCCTGCCTGGCGAGCAACTCGCCGCAATCCCGTCTTTACCCGACCAGAGGCCAGCCCGTGCGGGTTGGATTGCACCGTGATCTCCGACCGTGTTCGCCGGGGGATTGTCCCGTTCCAGCAGGTTCTCGGCTTCGCCATCGCCCAGTGGGCGCGGCACCCGGCGACCCTTGCCGCCATCGTCGCCTGCGTCGCCACCTGGACGCTGTCGGACGTGCTGATGCCCGTGTTCGCCGGGCGGCTGATCGACGCCCTGTCATCACCCGACCGCACAACCGCGCTCCGGGCGGCCGTGGCGGCGCTGGGCGGGATGGTGGGGCTGGGGGTGACGCTGGTCGCAGCGCGGCATCTCTTTCGGCCCGGTGCTCTCCATCCTCACCTATGAGGATGAGGAGCAGGTGATCCGCATGGCCAACGATACCGTGCATGGCCTGGCCGCGTACGTGCAATCCGGCGATCTGGACCATGCACGCCGGGTGGCGGCGCGGATGCGGGCCGGCAACGTGCACATCAATGACCCGGCCTGGGACGGCGCCGCACCGTTCGGCGGCTACAAGCAATCCGGCAATGGGCGGGACTACGCCGATTTCGGGCTGGAGGAGTTTCTGGAGACCAAGGCCGTGATCGGCTACGCTGCAGCCTGATCGCGATTGAACAGGAGCAAGCAGGCATGCAGCACACCAAGTTCGGCCGGACCGGCCTGCACGTGTCCAGGCTGTGCCTCGGCACCATGACGTTCGGCTTGCAATGCGACCAAGCCGAGAGCCATGCCATCCTCGACACGGCCGCGGAGGGCGGCATCGACTTCCTCGACGCGGCGGACGTCTATCCGCTCGGCGGCGGTCACAACACCGCCGGACGGACAGAGGAGATCGTCGGCGCCTGGCTGAAAGGGCGCCGCCAGCATTTCATCCTGGCGACCAAATGCGTGGGCTCGATGGGCCCGAAGCCGTGGAACCAGGGGATGTCGCGCAAGCACATTCTCGAGGCGATCGACGCCTCGCTCCAGCGCTTAGGCACGGACTACGTGGACCTCTATCAGCTCCACAGCTACGATCCGCATACCCCGATCGACGAGGCGCTGGACGCGCTCGACACGGTCGTGCGCAGCGGCAAGGCGCGGTATGTCGGCGTCTCCAACTGGCCGGCCTACAAGGTGGCGCGCGCGCTCGGCCGCAGCGAGCTGCGCAATTTCGCCCGCATCGAGTCCGTCCAGCCGCGCTACAACCTGCTATTCCGCAGCTTCGAGCGCGACCTGCTGCCGCTCTGCGCCGAGGAGGCGGTGGCCGTGATCCCGTATAATCCGTTGGCGGGCGGCCTGCTCACCGGCAAGCACAACCACACGGCGGCGCCCCCGGAGGGGTCGCGCTTCCAACTCGGCACCGCGGGGGCGCGGTATCAGGAGCGGTACTGGCACGGCCAGCAATTCGAGACGATCGAGGCGCTGCGCGCCGTCGCAGCCGAGGCGGGCATGAGCATGACCACCATGGCGCTGCGCTGGGTGCTGTCCAACCCGGCTATCACGGCGCCCATCATCGGCGCCAGCCGGCCAGAGCAACTGGCGGACAGCCTCGCCGCGGCGCAGCAGGGGGCGCTGCCCGGCGACCTGAAGGACAAGTTGGACGACCTGACCGTTGCCTGGCGGGCCGTCGACGCCGAGCGTTGACCGCACAGCGGGCTGCCGGGCACGCAGGATCAGCCGCGCATCGGGTGGCGCCCGGCGTGAAGCTGTCGGTGGCGATCATCCCGCTGCCCAACTTCACGCTGACGACGTTCTCGGGCTTCATCGACATGCTGCGGCTGGCGGCCGATGAGGGCGACCGCTCGCGTCCGCGCGCCTGCGCCTGGACCGTTGTCACGTCCGATGGGCAGGCCATCCGGTCCTCCTGCGGGGTTGATATCCTGCCGCAGGAAGTCCTCGGCGCGCCGGACCGCTTCGACCTGATCGTGGTCGCCGGCGGACTGCTGCCGCCTTCCGACCGCACGATGCTGGACGCGCGCACCCGGAGCTTCCTGCGCGCGGCCCATCGCGCCGGCGTGGGGCTGATCGGCGTCTGCACCGGCAGCCTGGCGCTGGTGGAGGCCGGGCTGCTCCGCAACGGCGCCCGCTGCTGCGTGTCCTGGTACCATTACCCGGACCTGATCGAGCGTTTCCCCGATGTCACGCCCGTCGCCGACCGGCTATGGGTCCAGGAGGGGCGGGTGGTCACCTGCGCCGGCGGGCTGGCGGCGATCGACCTGGCGGCGTCGATCATCCAGCAGCATCTGGGCGGCGCGGTGGCGCAGAAGAGCCTGCACATCCTGCTGTCGGACGGCCCGCGCGCGGCCGGGGCGGCGCAGCCCCAGCCGCCGAACACCGTCGCGGTGCGGGACCCGCGGGTGCGCCGTGCGATGCTGTTGATGGAGCAGACCTTGTCCGCCCCGCCGCAGGCCAGCCAGTTGGCGGCGGACCTCGCCGTGTCGAAGCGGCAGCTTGAACGGCTGTTCCGCAAGGAGCTCGGCGTCAGCCTGCAGACCTTCGGGCGGGACATGCGGCTGTCCTACGCGGTCTGGCTGATGTCCCACGCGTCCAGCCGGATCAGCGACGTCGCGGCGCAATGCGGCTTCTCGGACGCGGCCCATTTCAGCCGCACCTTCCGCAGCGCGTTCGGCATGTCCCCGGTGACGGCGCAGCGGGACGGCAAGCAGGCCTTGCAGCAGATGCTGGAGCGCTGGTGGCCCTATGGACCGGCCACAAGGCGCACACCCGTCGCCCACGCCGTGACGCCCGCGGAGGCGGACCGGCGCCCGTATCTGTAGAGCCTCTTGTTTGGCATGACCTTACTACGTCCCCCTCTCCCTCTGGGAGAGGGCCGGGGTGAGGGTCCGACGCGCAGGATCTTGCATTTGGCCCTCACCCAACCCTCTCCCATAGGGAGAGGGCTTTTGTCGGTGTATCCGACACGATCGTGCCGCAACCCGGCCGCAGGCGCAGCTCAGCCTGGTCCGGTGTGGCCGCCGGCATGGGCCAGGATTTGCTTCCAGACCACGACCTCGTCGATCGTGATCCACTCCAGCGTGATCCGTCCATCCACGATATAGGCGTGGCTGATGCCCATGATGTAGACCGGAGCCCCCGTCGGCGGCCCGAACTGGCCGAACCCGGTATGCGTCCCACGGACGGACCAGCGCAACGCGACGCGCACGGGCTGCCCCGGGTCACGGTTGATCGTGGCGCTCTCCACCGTGAACCGGGCATCCGGAAAGGCCGCGAGATAGCCGAGATAGAAGCGGTCGATGTCGGAATGCCCATGGTAGCTTTCGCCGCCCGGCGCTTCGACCGCGGCGCCGTGGAAGTAAAGCTGCTTGATGATCGCGGCGTCCTTGTCGCCCCAGAGGCGGCGGTAGCCGTCGGCATAGATCTCGACCTCGCGTCCTGCCTGGATCGTCGGCTGGTAGACGCCTTGCCGATCATGCTCCGGCAGGAAGTAGCTGACGCGCCCCTTTGTGCGGAGGTCGTCCTCCATCATCTGCCGCGCCAGGGCTTGCGGCTCCAGGCCGAGGCAGCGGGCGAAGGCGGCCTGGTCGCGCACCAGCCACTCCTCCGTCACCACCTGGTTGACCACCCAGCAATCGGCGATGATGCGGGTCTTGATCAAGCGGTTGGTGGCCCGGCCATAGCTGCCGTCCCCGGTGTGCCGCATGACGGAGATCAGCCGGTGGGAGGACAGGAACGACCCGTCCTCGTAGCCGGTCCAGATGACGTCCTCGCCGATCAACTGCCGATCCGGGAATTGATGCAGGGTAGCCAGCGTCTGCGCCGTCACGTCCTTGTTGTCGGCGGCGAGGCCCGTCGCGGCGCGAACCAGGCAGGTGGCGCCATAGTAGCGGTCCAACTTGCCGCCGATGCCGCGATCCTCCCAAATCTCCCGGGTTATGCCGTAGATGAAATCCGGCACGTCCCTGTACTGGCCGATGACGGGTGGCATGGGCGCCCTTTCCTGTGCGTGTGGCTGGCAGTGTCGCCGCAGCCATGGCCGGCTGCTTGCGCACACGCGACATTTACGTAGCACACGGACGACATGAATGGCGCTTTTATCCCCGTGCGATGTCGCACCTGCACAAGCAGGCCCCGGTCGCCTTGGAGGATGGTGGCACGATGGAAAACACCAAGCGGTTTGACGTGATCGTCGTGGGCGTCGGCGGGATGGGCAGTGCCACGTGCTGGCAGCTCGCCAAGCGGGGCCAGCGCGTGTTGGGGCTGGAGCGTTTCGACATCCCGCACGCCATGGGGTCGTCGCATGGCGTCACGCGCATCATCCGGCTGCCCTATTACGAAGACAGCGCCTATGTGCCGCTGCTGCACCGTGCGTACGAGCTGTGGGACGAGGCCGAGCGCGCCACGGGCGAGACGCTGCTGGTCACCACCGGGTCGATCGATGGCGGTCCCGAGGACGACCCGCTGTTTAACGGCGCGCTCGGCTCCGCGACCCTGCACGGGCTGCCGCACGAGGTGCTGACCGGTGCGGCGGTGAACGAGCGCTTCCCCGGCTACCGCATGCCGCCCGGGCACCGGTTCGTGTTCCAGCCGCGGGGCGGGCTGATCGCCAGCGAGCGCGCCGTCGTGGCGCACGCCAACGCGGCCATGGCGGCCGGCGCCGTGATCCGGGCGCGGGAGCCGGTGCTGGGCTGGGAGGCGTCGCCCTCCGGCGAGGGCGTGACGGTGCGCACCGACAAGGCGACCTACCAGGCGGACCGCCTGGTGATCACCGCCGGTGCGTGGATCGGGGACTTGGCCGCCCCGATGGCTGGATTGGCGGTGGCGGAGCGCCAGGTCCTGGCCTGGACGCAACCGCTGCGCCCCGAATGGTTCACGCCGGGCCGCTTCCCGGTGTTCAACCTGCAGGTGGCGGAGGGGCGCTATTACGGGTTTCCCGTCTACGAGGTTCCCGGCTTCAAATTCGGGCGCTACCACCATCGCGAGGAGGTCATGGCGGCGGACGATATGCGGCGCGAGGTGGATGCGGTGGACGAGGAGCTCCTGCGCAGCTTCGGCGAACGGTATTTCCCGGACGGCACGGGGCCGACCCTGGCGCTCCGCGCCTGCATGTTCACCAACACGCCGGACGAGCATTTCGTGCTGGACCATCATCCGCGTTACCGCCAGGTGGTGTTGGCCTCGCCGTGCTCGGGCCACGGCTATAAATTCTGCAGCGTCATCGGCGAAATCCTGGCCGAGTTGGCGACCGGCGACGGCAGCACCCGGCATGAGATCGGCTTCCTCCGCCTGGACCGGCCGGCGCTGATCCGTGAGCGAGAGGCCGTGTTATCCTAGTCAAGGCAGCACCATGTGTCCGGGCCATGCCTGACCGGGGAGACGCCGCTTGGACCAAACACCCGCTCGCCTGACCGAACTCGCCCATGGCGGCGGTTGCGGCTGCAAACTGTCCCCCGCCGTGCTGCGCGACATCCTGTCCGGCATGCCGGAGGCGCGCGCGTTCCCCAACCTGCTGGTCGGGATCGAGACGGGCGACGACGCGGCGGTGTGGCGCCTGAACGACACGCAGGCGCTGGTCGCGACCACGGATTTCTTCACCCCCGTCGTCGATGACCCGTTCGAGTTCGGGCGCATCGCCGCCACCAACGCGCTGTCGGACGTCTACGCCATGGGCGGGACGCCGATCTTCGCGCTGGCGATCCTGGGCATGCCGCTGGGCCGGGTGGCCGTGGACATCGTCCGCTCCATCGTGGCGGGCGGCGCCGCCGTCTGTGCCGAGGCCGGCATCCCCGTTGCCGGCGGCCATTCCATCGACAGTGCGGAGCCGATCTACGGGCTGGTTGCGCTGGGCCTGGTGCATCCCGGCCGTGTATTGCGCAATGCGGGGGCGCTGCCCGGCGACGTGCTGGTCCTGACCAAAGGCTTGGGGGTTGGCGTGTTCAGCGCCGCGCTGAAGCAGGGCCGGCTGGATGACGCGGGCTACCGCACCATGATCGCCTCCACCACGCAGTTGAACCGGCTGGGGCAGCACTTGCCCGGCATCGACGGCGTCCATGCCGTGACGGATGTGACCGGGTTCGGCCTGCTGGGGCACGCGCTGGAACTCTGCCGGGGCAGCGGCGTGCGCGCCCGTATCCGCATGGACGCGGCGCCGTTGTTGCCGGGCGCCGCGGCCTTGGCGCGCGACGGCGTCGGGACAGGGGCCGCCACCCGCAACTGGGCGAGCTACGGTCACGAGGTGACGCTCCCCGCCGGATTGCCGGAGTGGCAGCGCGGCTTGCTGTGCGACCCGCAGACCAGCGGCGGGCTGCTGATCGCCGTCTCGGCCGCCGCTGCACAGCACGTGCTCGACACGGCGAGGGCGGCGGGGTTCGACGCGGCCTGCATCGTCGGGGCGGTTGCCGCCGGCATGCCCGGCGTGGACATCGTGACGTAGCCGCCGGGAGCCCCGCGCATGGAGGCGCCGGCGACATGACCGAACGGGGCGCGGCCCGGCTGCGCAGCGTGCCGCAACTGCAACGGCTGCTGGAGGCGCCGGAGGCCGCCTTGCTGCTGCAGCGTTTCTCACACCGGGCCGTGACGGTGCAGTTGCGGGCCGTGCTGGGTGAGGTGCGGGCGGCCTTGATGGATCCGGACGGGCCGGACGAAGCCCCGCACGCCGCCGACCTGCTGGCCCGTGCCGGCGCTGCGCTGACGGCGGCCGCGGCGCCCGGCTTGCGCCGGGTGATCAACGCGACCGGCATCATCCTGCACACCAATCTCGGCCGCGCCCCGCTACCGCCGGAGGCTGCGGCGGCCGTGGCGGCGGTCGCCCACGGTTATTGCAACATCGAGTTCGACCTGGAGGCCGGCGCCCGCGGCGCCCGCACCCATGCCGTGGAACCGCTGCTGCAGGCGCTCACCGGGGCGGAGGCGGCGGTCGTGGTCAACAACAACGCCGCGGCGATGCTGCTGGCGCTCAGCGCGCTGGCCGAGGGCGGCGAGGTGCTGGTCTCGCGCGGCGAGTTGGTGGAGATCGGCGGCGGCTTCCGCATCCCGGACGTGATCCGCCAGGGCGGCGCGCGGCTGGTCGAGGTCGGCGCCACCAACAAGACGCGGCTGGATGATTACCGCCGGGCGATCACGCCGGCGACCCGGGTGCTGCTGAAGGTGCACCAAAGCAATTTCCAGATCGTCGGCTTCACCGAGACGACGCCCTTGCCGGCCTTGTCGGCCCTGGCGCGCGAGGCCGGGTTGCTGCTGGTGGACGACCTCGGCAGCGGCGCCCTGACTGACCTCACCCGGCTCGGGCGCCCGGCGGAGGCCACGGTGCAGGACAGCCTGGCGGCGGGGACGGATGTGGTGGCGTTCAGCGGGGACAAGCTGATGGGGGGTCCGCAAGCCGGGCTGCTGGTGGGCCGCGCCGCCGCGGTCGACCGGCTGCGGCGCCACCCGCTGATGCGCGCGCTGCGCTTGGACAAGCTGTCGCTGGCGGCGCTGGAGGCGACACTGCGCCTGCACCGTGATCGCGGTGCGGCGGCGGTGCCCATGCTGCGCATGCTCGGGCAAAGCGAGGCGGTGTTGCAGGATCGCGCGGCGCGGTTGGTGGCGCTGCTCGGCCCCCTCGCAACGGTGCAGGCCACCGCGGGCATGACGGGCGGCGGCGCGGTGCCAGGGCAGGCGATCGCCAGCCGGGCGGTGCGCCTATCGCTGCCGGACCATTCGCCCGACCAGCTCGCCAGGCGGCTGCGGCTGCACCGCCCCGCCATCGTCGGGCGGATCGCGGAGGGCAGCCTGCTGCTGGACATGCTGGCCGTCAGCGATGACGAGGTGCCCGAGATTGCGGCGGCGGTGGCCGTGATCCGCGCAGACCAGGCGCCGTGCGCCGGTTGCCGACTGGCTGGCGCGGACGTGGCGGACGCCGTAGGGTCGTAGGCGGAGGCGATTGGGGTCTGGTGGCTTCCCTGGTCTTCAAAACCAGTGGCCCGCCATAAGCGGGCGGTGGGTTCGATTCCCATCCGCCTCCGCCACGTAGGGCGGCTAGAGTAACTGCACAGAGGCCTTGATGAGTCGCTCGCCCGGGTGCGCCGCCAAGCGCATAGGTCTACCCTGTCAATAGACGGCTTCTGGTGGTTAGCGGACACCATCCCCTGGACGCTCGTTGGCTGGTCAAGGTCTATGGGCGTCAGACAGCAGCGGAGTGGGGCTATGGCCAGTTTCGACAGGGATGAAGAGTGGTTTCCGCTCACGTTCCAATCCATGCCAAGCTCAATCCAGAACCACCTTCGCCAGCCCACCGTCGACGGGACGGCTCTGCGTGCCTGGGTCGTTGGAGAGTTCGAGCGCCAAGTTGGTCTCTCGGTAGATCTATCAAACAGCACCACTAGCGAGTTCGCTCTAGCTATGAAATGGTGGAACTTCCAGCTTGAGAACGGTGACGTTTGCTTTCGCAAATATCCTGTCCTGCAACCCCTTCTGCACGGAACTTTGACTCTCAAAGTGAGCACGCTTGCACAGAGGCATTGTTATATCTGTTCAGGTCTTTTGCCCAGCGACCGGCAGTTCCCGATTTGGGTTCTTCCAATAAGAATTGAACCAGCGTCGCGGCAGGCGCTCGACAGTATCGATTGGGCCGCATTTCAATATGCAGTCCGGTCGCGCTTTGAAGCCGATCACAGAACTTACGATCCGACTTGCTACTTGCACCTCTGTCTTGCGTTCACCTTCGTGTTGGCCAGTCGTCTAGAGACCGAGATGTCGACAATATGGCCAAAGCGTTGCTGGACGCCTTTTCGCGCGCGCTCGGTTTCAATGATAAAGATGTTCATCATCTTGATCTCCTGAAATTGGTCGACGACTTCCCGGAGGAGTATGTTTATATCCGAGTTGCGCCTTCGCATGTGGGAGGTCGTTCCGACGTATTGCTGCCGGTGACAAATCAGACATGGCTAGGTCAGCCCGCGTTGCGGTTGAGAGACTTTATTCCGCGACTTCCGCCGTGAACGTCGCACTATGCCCAGCAATTTGGGCTTGATGACAATGTCCGAAACGGGTCGGAAGCAGACCATTCCTCACCTCTCAGATCCTCGTGAAAGATACTAGGGCGAGGCCAGTGTCAGCACCGTGCCGATATCCCGCGCCGCGGCCTGCCGCAGCACACGTCCCGCCAGTGCGACGTCGAATAGGTTGAGCCCGAAGCTGGAGGCATACACCCGCGCCCCGGCAGGCGGCCGCCAGCCGTCCAAGACCAGCGCCGGGAGGTCGGCGGCGACCCGCTCCGGCGGGAAGCGTCCGGCGCGATGCATCTGGAACAGGCTTTTCGCACTGGTCAGCCGGAACTCGCCCCAAAGATCGACCAGCACGGTGTCGCTCCGGTCGATCGCGTCGAAGCTCACCTCGTGATAGCCGATTTGCAGGATGATGCGGCCGGGCTGCACGGCATCTTGGTCCAGGATCGGGGCCGCGGCCGCCGTGCAGCAGATCACCGCATCCATCCCCGTGATCGCCTGCTGCAAGCTGGGCGCGAGGACCACAGGCCAGGGCGGCGGCGGCGCGCTGATCATCGCCCGCGCCCGGTCCGGCGTGCGGTTCCACACCCGCACCTGCGCCAAACCGGGGAACAAGGCGGCCAGCATGCGCAGATGCGCAGTCGCCTGCACGCCGGCGCCCAGCAGCGCGACCCGGCGCACCGGGGCACTCGCGCCATGCTGCAGCATCAAAGCCGACACCGCCGCAGTCCGGACGGCGGTGAGTTGCGCGCTTTCCACCATCCCGACGGGAAGGCCCGTGGCGGCGTCGTTCACCATGGTGACGGACACGATAGGCGGCGCGCCATCGTCCAAATGCGGCCGGTGCGCCGTCCATTTCACCCCCGCCAGTCCGACCGCGCCGCCCAGCCGGGCCAGCAGCGCGTAGACCCGCGCCTGCGGGGCGTTTCCCAACGGAACGGAGGTTTCGGCCGGCATGTCGGCCTCGCCGGCCCGCCACAGCGCCAAGGCCGCGCGCACATCGTCCATCGCCGCGACGATGTCCAGCCCGCCCGCCTCCCGCACGTCCCGGGCGTTGAGGAAGCGGAAGGGCAGGGAATGCATCAGCCCTCGGTGAGCGCGCGGGCGAAGGGGTAGAGCGCCGGGCTGCCGCCACAATGCAGGAACAACACGTCGGTGCCGGGCGGGATGTCCCCGGCGCCCACCAGGCCGAACAGCCCGTCCATCGCCTTGCCGGTATAGACCGGGTCCAGCAGCACGCCCTCCGCGCCCGCGACCCGGCGGATCGCGGCGACACCGCCCGGGCTCGGTTTGCCATAGCCGGGGCCGACATGCTGGTCCTCCACCCAGATGTCGCCGGGCGCGAACTGCATGTCCCAGCCCAGCAGGGCGGCGCACTCTGTCGCCATGGTGGCGACCCGGTCCTGGAACCACGCGCTGTCGCGGCTGACGCTGATGCCGACCACGCGCGTGCCGGGCCAATGGCGACGCACGCCGACATGCAGCCCGGCCAGCGTCCCGCCGGAGCCGACCGGCGCCAGCACGATGCCGGGCGGCGGCTCCCCGGTTTGCGCGAACTGCGACTGCATCTCCTCCACGGCGCGGACATAGCCGAGCGCCCCCAGCGGGTTCGCGCCGCCCAGCGGGATGATGTAGGGCACCTTGCCGGCGTCCCGCGCCGCCTGGGCATGGGCCTCCATGCGGCCGTCGATCAGGTGGAAGTAGTCGGTGGGGTCCAGGAACTCGAGCGTGGCGTTGAACAGCCGGTCCAGCAGCAGATTGCCCTGGTATTCCGACGGCGCGTCGCCGCGCAGCACCAGCGCCGACTCCATGCCGAACCGGCAGGCGGCGGCGGCCACCATGCGGGCGTGGTTGGATTGATGGCCGCCGGTGGTGATCAGCACGCCGGCGCC
The DNA here is from genome assembly GCA_965199095.1 of Acetobacteraceae bacterium. GTDB lineage: Bacteria > Pseudomonadota > Alphaproteobacteria > Acetobacterales > Acetobacteraceae > LMUY01. Next base: position 545,795 of record CBDAQM010000007.1, on the reverse strand, counting down.
TTGGGCCAGCGCGTCGGCCATCAGGAACTCCAGCTTGCGCACCTTGTTGCCGCCGCCGCCGAAGCCGGAATAATCGTCCCGCTTGATGCGCAGCCGGATGCCCAGCGCCGCGCCGATCCGGTCCATCCGTTCGATTGGCGTGGGGAAGAAGCCGAGGTCGACGCGGGCGAAATCGTCTGGTGTCATGGCGGGTCTCCGGCTTGGGTGAGGGCGGCGGCCGTGGCGGGCAGCCAGGCCAACAGGAAGGACATAAAGCGGTCGAGCCCGGCGAGGGTGACGAACTCGTCCACGCCGTGGGCATTGCCGCCCCGGCCCAGTCCGCCGATCAGCAGGCACGGCGCCACGGCGGCGAAGGCGTAGGCCGGCATCGCGCCGATCGACCAGGGCCAGACCTGCGGCGCCGCGCCGGCGTCGCGGTAGCATCGCAGCAGGGCCTGCACGACGGGATGGCCTGCGGCGAAGCGGTGGCCGGGATAGGCATCGTCCAGCCGCCATTCGGCCGGGCCGGGTTGTCCGGCCAGGATGGCCTGCGGATCGACGCCGGGCGGCACGCGCAGGTCGAAGCGGGCTTCGGCGGCGTGGGGGATCACGGCGCGCCCGTCCGCCGGCTCCGTGGCCAGGGCCGACAGGGTGAGCGAGCTGGTGGTCAGCACCGCCTCCAGCAGCGCCGCGGCGTCGCCCGGGATGGCGAAGCGCTGTGTCTCGCGGAACGCCAGTTCGCGGGCCGGGTCGAACGCGGCTGCCAAGGCTGTCAGCAGCGGGCGCGCATCCTCCGGCAAGGCGGTCCGGCCCAGCGTGCCGTCCTGCAAGGGCGCCAAAGCCTGGACCAGCGCCCAGGCGGGATTGGCGATCCAGGGCGCGTTGCTGGAATGGATCGCGCGCGCCGGGCCGCCCCACGCGCCGCCCGCCACGCGGACGCGGCCATGGGCGATGCCCTTGCTGCCGAGATAGACGCGGGGCGCCCCCCCGCCATATTCGCAGAAGGACGGAAACAGCGCGGCGCCGCAGCGTCGCACCGGGGTGTCGGACGCCAGCAGCAGATGCCGCAACGCCGCGCTGCCGCTTTCTTCCTCGCCTTCGATGAGGAGTTCGACGTTGGCGTCCAAGGCGTCGGCGTCGAGCAGGGCGGCGAGGGCGACCACCATGCCGGCGAGCGGCCCCTTGTTGTTCTCCGCGCCGCGTCCGACGAAGGACGGCCCTAACCCGGGCAGGTCCGCCACGCCGCCCTCGAAGGGCGGGACCGTCCAGCCGTCCTCGCTGGCGGGCATGACGTCGTACATGTTGTACAGCAGCAGCGTCGCCGCCGCGCCCCGGTCGATGCGCGCGTGCACGACGGGGGCGCGGCTGCGCTGCGGGTCGCCGATGATCTCGGCGCCCAGCCGGTCCCGCAACGTGGCCGCCAGCGTCGCCGCCATCAGCCGCAGGTTGGCCGCTTCGCCGGTGACGGACCGGATGCGGGTCCACTCCCGCAGCAGCGTCAGGCAGGATTCCCGCAGCGCCGCGGTCAAATCCGCACCCGGGGGTTCAGCCAGGCATAGGCGAGATCCACCAGCAGGTTCACCGCCACGAAGGCGACCGCCGACAGCAGCACGATCGCCTGCACCAGCGGGAAGTCGCGGTTCTGGATCGCCTGCACCGCCAGCCGGCCGATGCCGGGCCAGGCGAAGATGATCTCCGTCACCAGCGCGCCACCCAGCAAGGAGGCGAACTGCATGGCCTGCACCGTCACCACGGGGATCAGCGCGTTGCGCAGCGCGTGGCGCAGCACCACCCGCCGCTCCCGCAGGCCCTTGGCCCGGGCGGTGCGGACATAGTCCTGCTGCAACGCCTCAATCAGGCTGACGCGGACGAGTCGGGTCACGGCGCTCATGTAATAGGCGCCCAGGCTGATCGCGGGCAGGATCAGGTGCTGCACGCCGCCATAGCCGCCGGTCGGCAGCAGGCGCCATTGCAGCGACACCACCAGCAGCAGCATCAGCCCCAGCCAGAACACCGGGATCGCCTGGCCCGACAGCGCCAGCAGCCGGACCAGCAGGTCGAGCGGCGAGCCGGCGGAGACCGCCGCGATGATGCCGAAGGCGAAACCCAGCAGCGTGCTCCAGGCCAGCGCCGTCACCGCGAGCAGCGCCGTCGCGGGCAGGCGTTCGGCCACCAGCCCCAGCACCGGCCGGCCGAACCGCAGCGACTGGCCGAAATCGCCCACCGCGACACGCCCGAGATAGCGGAGGAACTGCACCATCGCCGGGTCGTCGAACCCCATGGCGTGGCGGTATTGCGCGATGTCGGCCCGGCTGGCGGTCGGCGGCAGCATCAGCGCCGCCGGGTCGCCGGTCAGGAACAGGGCGAAGAACACGATGGCGCAAACGCCGAGCAGCACGATGGCGGAGACGCCGAGCCGGCGCAGGATGAAGCGCGTCATGCCGCCCGGCGGTCCAGGCGGCGCACCAGCCCGTCCCCCACCAGGTTGAAGCCGACCACGAGGGCGGAGATGACGATCCCCGGATAGACCACCATCCAGCTTGCCACCAGCAGGAAGGCGCGGCCGTCCCCGATCAGATTGCCCAGCGTCGGCGTCGGTGGCTGCACGCCGAGGCCGAGGAAGCCGACCGACGCCTCCAGCACCACCAGCCGCGGCAGGTCCAGCGTCAGCAGCACGATCTGCGAGGGCAGGATGTTCGGCAGCACGTGCCGGCTTAGGATGCGCCTTGTGCCGCCGCCGATGGCGCGTGCCGCCTCGACATACTCCAGCTCCCGCACCTCCAGCGTGCGGGCGCGGGCGGTGCGGGCGTAGACCGCCCAGCCGGTCACCCCCAGCACGACCACCAGGTTCACGATGCCGGGCCCGATCACCGCCATGACCAGGAGGATGAGGAGGATGAACGGGATGGCGAGTTGCACGTCGACCAGCCGCATGATGACGCTGTCCACCACGCCGCCGAAATAGCCGGCGCATAAGCCGAGCGTCGTGCCCAGGCACGCGCCGACCGCGCCGGCCGCGAGCACGATGGCCAGCGAGAGGCGCGTGCCGTCGATCAGCCGCGCCAGCATGTCGCGCCCGATCCCGTCGCTGCCGAGCGGGTAAACCACGCCGCCCACTGTGCTGCCCGGCGGCTTCATCGTCGCGAGCAGAGAGCCGGTCAGCGGGTCGGCATGCCAGACCGTATCGCCGAGCGCCAAGGCCGCCACCGCCAGCAGCAGGCCGGCGCCGACGATCAGGTCCAACCTGGCAAGGCCGCGCCGTACATCCGCCCGCCGCACCCCGGCGTCAGTTCGCGAGCCGCATGTCGAACACCGGGATGCGGGCGTCCGGCCGGCCGGCGAAGTCCAGCGACTTGGCTTTGCCGTAGATCGCGTCCTCCTGGTACAGCGTCAGCACGGGGACGTCCGTCACCGCCAGATCCTGCGCCGCGGCGAACGCGGCGGCGCGCTGCGCCGGGTCGATGCTGCTGCGGGTCTTGTCCAGCAACGCGTCCATCTTGGGCGACGAATAGGTGGAATACGGCTCGCCCGTGTGGAAGATGGGGTAGATGGCGGCGTCCGCATCCAGCGTCTGCGTGGAACCCCAGGCCAGCATGTAGATCGGCGCCTGCTTGCCGGCCGGGACCTGCTGCGCGTAGACGGACCAGTCCGGCGCCTCCAACTCCGCCTTGACGCCGATGGCGCCGAACTCCTGCGCGACCACCTGGCCCACTTCGGCGCTGCTGAGGTAATGCCGCGGCGCCTGCATGCGGATGGTGAAGCCGTTCGGATAGCCCGCCTCGGCCAGCAGCGCCTTCGCCTTGGCCGGGTCATAGGCGGGGATAGGCTCCTCCTTATAGCCGAAATCGAACGGGCCGACCTGCGTTCCCGTCAGGCTCGCGAAGCCTTTCAGCAGCTCGGCAACGATCGTCTTGCGGTCGATCGCGAGCGACAGCGCCTGCCGCACGCGGGCATCGTCCAACGGCTTCTCGGCCGATTTCATCCCGAAATAGATGATCAGGCCGCCATGCTTGACCTGCAGCACCTGCAGATCGGGGTTGGCCGCGATGGTGGAGGTGAGCTCCGCCGGCACGTTCTCGATCAACTGCACCTCGCCTGCCATCAGCGCGGCGACGCGGGCCGTCGGTTCCGGGATTGCGCGCCAGACCACGGTGTCGATCGCCGGCTTGCCGCGCCAGTAGCCCGGGTTGGCCTGTAGCGTGACATGGTCGTCGGGCACGAACTCGGTCATCCGGTACGGGCCGGTGCCGATCGGCTTGCGGGCGAATTGCTCGTTGCCGACCTGCTTCACATAGAGCGGCGGCACGATGTAGGCGGGATAGCGGCTCATCCGCGTCGGCAGCAGCGGGTCCGGCCCGTTGGTGCGGATGCGCACGGTCGTCGGGTCAACCACGTCCACGCCGGCGATCGTCTTGATGTAGGACACAGTCGGGGATTTCGCCGCCGGGTCCAGCACGCGGTCGAGCGAGAACTTCACGGCGTCGGCGGTGAAGGCCTCGCCGTTCTGGAACGTCACGCCGGGCCGCAGCTTGAACTCCCACGTGGTGGCGTCGATCGCCTGCCAGGACAGCGCCAGGTCCGGCACCAGCTTCATCGCCGCGTCGCGGCCCACCATCGTGTCGAAGATGTTGTCCACCACGGTCGCCGGCTCCCGCAGGAAGCCCGGGTCCATCCCGCTGACCGAGGCCGCGCGGCCGACATCCAGTTCGTTGGCCTGCAACGGGACGGCGGCGCAAGCCAGCGCCGCGGCCAGCGTGATCGCGGTGAATGGGCGAACCATCGGCACACCTCCCGGCTGCTGCACCGCCCGGCCGCCGTGGCCTGGATTGCCGATACAGGATATATCGTGCATCTAACCAGCCGCGGCGCCGGGTGTCCAGGACGATGCTCCCGCGCGCCTAGGGAGACGTCCATGGCCCTCGATTTCGCTCCGGCGCCGCGCGGCGGGCTGGCCGGCTATGTGGAACGGTCGCTGAAGCAAGCCTTGCTGGATGGATCGTTGCAGCCCGGCGAACGGCTTATCACGCGCGACTTGGCGGCCCGGCTCGGCACCAGCCCGACGCCGGTGCGCGAAGCGATGCTGAAGCTGGTCGCCTCCGGCATCCTGGAGGCGCAGTCGCAAGCCTTCCTGGTCCCCGTCATCAGCACGGAGCGCTACCAGGAGATCGCAGACATACGACGCGAGTTGGAAAGCCTGGCCGCCGCGCGCGCGGCCCTGCGCATCACGGCCGGGGAGATCGCTGAGTTGCGCGCGATCAACGGCCGGTTCCAGGCCGCCAAGCGGAAACGCGACGTACCGGCGGCGCTGGCGGCCAACCGGGCGTTTCGCTTCGGCCTGTACGAGGCGGCCCGCATGCCCGTGCTGCTCGACATGATCGAGCGGCTATGGCTGCAGATCGGGCCGACACTGAACTTCCTCTATCCGCAGGACCTGCCCGGCGATGACGGCCAGCACACCTATTCGCTGATCCTCGACGCGCTGGACCGGCGGGACGAGGGCGCGGTGCGTGCGGCCATCGCCCACGCCATCGCCGCCGGGACCACGATCCTGCTGGCCAACCTGGCGCGACAGGCGCCGGATGCCCGGTGTTAGACTGGAGACCCATCGGCGGACGGCAAGGCGGTGGGTTGCCAAAGGGATGATCGCTTCAGGTTGACCTGCAAGAGCCCTCTCCCAAGGGGAGAGGGAGAAGCGCGCGTCAACGTCGATCAGTCTCGTAAGGATTCATGTAATTAGCCTCAAATACCAAAGACCAGACCGTTGGGCGCGCAACGGAGCCCCGAACTGGCAACTGATTGTTCATCGTTGCCGGTCATGCTTGTGACAGGTCCGGGAACATTCATCATGATATCGCGTCGGCAGTTTGCGATTTCTGGCGCGTGTGGCGCTATCCTGTCTTCAAGGCGAGTGATGGCTGCTCCACGCCGACTGCGTATCGGCACCGGGTCCGCGCTGGACAATTCCTTCGGGATCGCCGCCAAGACGTTGTCGGAAGACTTCACCCGGCGGACGGACGGCCGGTTTAGTGTCGACATCTACCCGGACGCCACGCTCGGCAACGACGAGGCGATGTTGGCGGCGGTCCAAGCCGGCACACTTGATCTGACGGCCGTGTCCTCCGCCCTGCTGGCAAGCTACCAGCCGGTGGTCGGTCTGCTCGACCTGCCGTTCCTCTTCAAGAACCGGGAACAGGCGCGTGCCGCACTCGACGGGCCAGAAGGTCAGGCCATCGCCGATCTTGCCAAGTCGAGTGGGGTGCCCGTGCTCGCCTGGGGCGAGAACGGCGTACGGCATCTTACCGGACATCGTCCGTTCCATACGGCGGCCGACCTTCGCGGCGTGAAGTTGCGCGTGTTGCCGGCGCCGCTGCTGATGAATGGATTTCGTGCGATGGGCGCCGCGGTTGATAACGTACCGTTCTCACAACTCTATGAAGCGCTGCTCACTGGCCGGTTCGAAGCGCAGGAAAACCCCTTGCAGCTCGTCCTCAGCGCGCGGCTCTACGAAGTTCAGAGCCACGTTACGCTGACTGGGCATACCTACTCCGCCATGGCGATCGTCGCCTCGCCCGACTTGTTGGAGGATTTGGGCGCCGCCGACCGTATCGCGTTGACGGAGGCAGCGAAGCTGGCGGCGGTTCGCTCGCGTGAGTTCGGCAGCCGGCAAGACGACACGGTGACGCAGACATTGCAGAGCAAAGGCATGACGATCGTGACGGACCTGGACCGCCACAGCTTCCTGGAGGCTGCAGCCCCAGCCGAAGCGGTCGCGGCCGAGCAGTTTGGGGCCGATATGATCGCTCGCCTGCGTGCAAGTTGAATGAACTAGACTGGCGACAAGGAAAAGCGACATGCCCGTTCGGTCGATACAGGCGCGCATCGCCGCTTGCTTCTCAGCCATTCTCCTGCTGCTGTGCCTGTCCGCCGGACTGACGTTCGTTGCCGCCAACCGCATTTCGGTCAACTTCAGCCGTTCCGGCGCGGCCCAACATGCGAGCCAGGCATTGGCGGTCGTGGCAGAACAGGGGACGTTGCTGCAACTGCGCGTGGTCGAATACGTGGCCAGCGAAGCGGGCGCCGATCAAGCTGCGGCAGCAGCAGCGCTGACTGCTCTCCGGACGTTGCTCAGCGGCGTCGCCGTTCAAGGCTCCAAGCCGCTCGCGACGGCGCAGCAAGCAGCGGACGATCTCGTGGCCATCGTGGGGCAGATTTCCGAAGCCATCATCGCGCGCCATGCCGCAGGCGCCCGCATGGCCGATACCGGCGCTGCGCTATCTGGCGTACTTGGCGGCATCGGCGCCACGGCGACCCAGCAGGCCGTGCCGGACGTCGTGGCAGGCGTCGGGCTGACCAACAGTGCGACCCAACGAGCAAGCCTGTTTGCAACGCGCTACCTCGTCTCTGCCTCACCCGCCGATCTCGCTGCCGCAACAGCCGACCTGGGCCATGCCATCGAACAGTTGAAGACGATGGGCATCACCGCGGACAGCATCGGCAACCCGCGGCTGCAGCGTCAGGTCAAGCTTGCGCAGGAGGTTTCGCGTAACTTTGGCGATGCCGTGGACACGGTCTACGCCGCAACCAGCCGCCGTGCCGCTGCCTTGTCGCGACTCCGATCGGCCATCGATGCGCTCAAGGCCGGGATGGCTGAGGCGAAGGCCGGCCTGGACGCGGACGCCAGCGCAGCCGACCATAGCCTCGTGCATGCAGTGTCGCAGGCCGGGCCTTTCGTCATGGCCCTTGCAATCGTGTCGATCGGGCTGAGCCTGCTCTGCATCGTTGTCATACGGCGAACCTGCGTCATCCCCCTCAATGACCTCGTCCGTTCAGTGCGTGCGCTCGCGACAGGGCGGCTTGATTTGCCGATTGGCCATATCAAGCGCTCGGATGAGATAGGCGAAGTGGCTGGAGCATTGGATGCCTTGCGCCTGTCGGCGATCACTGCCAAAGCCGCGGAAGGCGAAGCGTCGGCCTTTGCCGCTGCCGCGGCCAATGAACGACACCGCCTGGTCCACGAGAGCGCCACCGCCACCGAGCAGGCGCTGGGAGAGGTTGCCAGGTCGGTCGGCAGAACGGCTGAACGCCTGCTCCGTTCGGCCGATGAGCTCAATGAGATCGCCAGCCGGACCTCGGCCCGCGCCGGGGATGTGGTGACGGGCAGTGCCGAGGGACAGAAGCGAGCCGAAACGGTGGCGACGGTGGCGAACCGGCTGGTGTCGCAGATCGGTTCCATCGAGCAGCGTGTCCTCGGCGCGGCGGCCGGAACAGCCGGGGCTGCACGCGATGCGCAGCAGACGGAACTCGCCGTCAAGTCGCTTGCCGGTGCGGCCGACGGTGTCGACCACGCGAGTCGGCTTATTGCGGAGGTTGCCAAGCGGACCAAACTGCTTGCCTTGAACGCCGACATCGAAGCGGCACGGGCCGGCGAGGCTGGACGCGGGTTCCGCGTGGTCGCCAACGAGGTGAAGGCGCTGGCGGCGCAGACTGCTCTCGCCACGGATCAGATCACGCGCGAGGTTCGCACCATGCGCGCTGCCGTGGACGGCTCGGTTGGCCGCATCCGCGCGATCCATGACACCATCAACTCCGTCAACCAGGTCACGCTTGACGTGGCAGACACGTTCCGGGAGCAGCATCTATTCGTGCAGGGCTTCTTGGCTGAGGCGGAGCAGTCGGCGGCTGCTGCGGGTTTGGTCGCCAATGCGATGCAGGCCGTGATGAACGATACCTCTGACGCGGTGCGCTCGGCAGACGAGTTGCGGGACGTCGCGGCCGAAGTCGCTGCACAAGGAAACAGATTGGACCAGGAACTAGGCAAAGTCGTGTGCGAGCTGCGCGCCGCCTGACGCGAACCGCGCATCTCGCCGCCGGGTCCCGCGGGCTGGTTCGATGGCGGCATAGCTTCTCCCTCTGGGAGAGGGCCGGGGTGAGGGCCCGACGCGCGAGACCCTGCATGTGGCCCTCACCAACCCTCTCCCGGAGGGAGAGGGCTTTTGCAGGCCAACCTGAAACGAACGAGCCCTAACTCGGAATGAAAGCCTCTCGGTGCTACTCGGCTGCCTTGGCCGGAACCTCGTCGCGGAAGCGGTTGCGCAGGGCGTCCCACTCGTCCGACCTGAAGCGGCGGAACCGGTCCGTCACGCTCATGCCGCCAACCGAGGAGGGCGGCTGCTTGGTGGTCAGCACCGTCTTCAGCACGGTCTCGGCCGTCTCCATCATCGTGCCCAGCAGCAGGCTTGGCATGATGGCCAGGCGGTAGCCCATCGCCTGCGCGTCGAGCATGTTGAGGTCGGGCGTCTTGCCGCCGCGGACCACGTTCAGCAGGCAGGGACCTTTCACCCGCTTCGGCACGGCGGCCAATTCGTCCAGGGTCGGGATCGCCTCCACGAACGCGATGTCGGCCCCGGCCTGCAACGCGGCGTTGGCGCGCCAGACCGCCTCGTCCAGGCCGGAGACGGCGCGGGAGTCGGTGCGGGCGATGATCACGAAATCCCGGTCGCGCCGGGCGGCCGCGGCGGCGCGGATCTTGGCGATGAACTCCTCGCGCGAGACGACCTCCTTGCCGTCCAGATGGCCGCAGCGCTTCGGCGAAACCTGGTCTTCCAGGTGGATGCCCGCGACGCCCGCCCGCTCATACTCTTGGACGGTGCGGGTGACGTTGATCTCGTTGCCGTACCCGGTGTCGGCATCCGCGATCACCGGCAGTGCGATCGACCGCGTGATAACTGCGGCGTTGCCCACCATCTCCGTCATGGTCACCAGGCCGAGATCGGGATAGCCGAGGGACAGGCTGGTGCCGGCGCCCGTCATGTAGGCGACCGGAAAGCCCGCCAGCTCCACCAGGCGGGCGGTGATGCCGTCATACACGCCCGGCGCCATGACGATCTCGGGCTTGGCCAAGAGCGCCCGCAACTCTGCTGCTTTCGTCATTCGATTACTCCTGCATGACTCTAGGGCCTGGTCACACGGTCACGTAGACCGTGCCGTCCCTGACCTCGACGGGGAAGAAGCGCAGCCGGGTCGGTTTCTCCCGATACAGCTCGCGGCCGCTGTCCAACTCATATTCGAACCCGTGCCAGGGGCAAACGAGGATCTCCCCCTCCCGATCGTAGTCAAGCTCGCCGGGCGAGGAGGGCGGCCAGGTGCCGCCTACGATGCCGCGGCAGATCGGCGCGCCCTTATGCGGGCACCAATTATGCACCGCCTTCAACTCGCCGGTGCGCAGGCGGATGACGCCGACCGAACGGCGCCCGGCCTCGATGATGACGAACTTGCCCGGGGTGAACTGGTCGACCGGGCCCGCCGCCACCTCCACCCGCTCGCGCGTGGCGCTCATCGCGGCAGCCGCAACACGTCGAGGGCGTTGGTGCGCAGGATGCGGTTGCGGTCCGCCGTGTCCAGCAGGCGCAGGGACTGCATCGGCATGTCGTTGTCCCAGTGCGGATAATCGGTGGAAAAGCACAGGTTCTGCACGCCGACCATGCGCACCAGGTGCTCCAGGTCACGCGGGTCGCGCGGTTCCTCGATCGGCTGGGTGGTGAACCAGACATGCTCGTTCACGTAGTCGATCGGGGATTTCTTCACCCACGGCACCTCGTGCCGCAGGCCGCGCCACAGCCGGTCCATCCGCAGCATCACGGGGATCGGCCACACGAACCCGTATTCGACGAACAGGACGCGCAGCGACGAAAACCGCTCGAACACGCCGTTCATGATCATGCTGTTGAGGTTGGCCTCCGCACCCTGGCCGAGTGTCACGTAGCGCTCGATATAGCTGTCGGGCATGCCGCCGGCCGGCATGGGCGCGCCGTTATACACGCCTTCGGACCCGGTGACGTGCAACAGGATCGGCAGATCCATGTCGCAGGCGGCCTCCCAGATCGGCGACCAGTAGCGGTTGCCCATCAGGATCGCCAGCGGCGGCACCGCGACCGCCGCCACCTGGCGATGGCCGCCGACGCGGCGGATTTCCGCCGCCGCTGCCGCCGGGTCCTGCGCGGGCACCACGGGCGCGTAGTACAGCCGCGGATCGACCGGCAGCCAGGTGTCGATGTAGTAGTCGTTGGCGGCCGAGGCGATGACGATGCTTTCGTCGGCGGAGGCATGCACGGCGCAGAGCGAGCCGGATTGCAGGCTGTTCAGCAGCGCCACCGCGATGTCGTTCCGCTCCAGATGGTCCTTGATCAGGAAATGCGGGTCGCTGCCGCCGGGGCCGCCCCGCTCAGGCGCCGCGTCGTCGCGCACCACCGTGCCGTTCGGATGCGCGAAGCGCAGCGTCAGCCCGCCGCCGGCCTGGTGTGCCCGCTTGCGCAGGAAACGCTGCTTCCACGCGTCGGGCATGTAGGGATAGAGGCTGCGGATGCCGTCGGCAAACAGCGGATGCACGTCGCAGTCGATGATGCCCGCACGCTGGTCCGTCACCGGCCGTTCGGCCGCCATTGGCATGTCCATCATGAAATCCCCTCTTGGTCACGAGTGTGAAGGATGCGTGTGCAAACCGTGTCCTGGCGCCACCGGATCGCCCAGCCTGCCCTCGTTTGCGGCCGCGATGTCTTCCAGGGAGCGGTCGCTGGTCTCCGGCCCCAAGGCGATGACCATCACGGCCTGGATGAGCAACCCGCTCACCAGGAATGCCGCGACGCCGAGTATGCCGAAGGCGCCGAACAGCCCGGCGATCGCGAACCCGACGAAGGTGCCCGTCAGTCGCCCGACCCCAACCGCCAAGGCCGCCCCGCGCAGCCGCAATTCAGTCGGGAACAACTCGGGGATGTATAGCCCATAGCCGATCGCGACCAGCGCGTAGGCGCACAGCGTCAGGCCGAAGCCGACCAGCATCACCTCCGCCCCCGTGCTGACGAACGGGTAGGCGGCGCCCAGCAGCGCCTCCGCCAAGGTAAAGGCCGCGATGATCCGCGGACGACCGAACCGGTCCGCCACCGCCGAGCCCAGCAACGCGCCGAGCGGGGCCCCCAGGCCCATCACGGCGGCAAAGGTGAGCGAGGTGGAGAGGGAGATGCCCTCCTTCAGCAGGAAGGTCGGCACCCAGGACAGGAACCCGTACAACGACAGGCTGCCGACGGCGCCGATCACGGCGCCCAGCAGCGTCATGCGATACAGCCGGGCGCCGAACAGGTCCAGGAACCGGCCCGGCCGCGGCGGCGGCAGGATCCGGAACGGCGGCAAAGGCCGGCCTTGGGAGACTTCGGCCTCGATGGCCTGCATGGCCGCCTCCGCCTCCGCCAGGCGGCCGCGGCTTTCCAGCCAGCGCGGCGATTCCGGCATGTCCTTGCGCAGCAGCCACACGCCGCCGGCGGCCAGGCCGATGATGCCGAACATGTAGCGCCAGCCGATGGTCGGGATGATCCACAACCCGCCGAACCCCACCACGACCACGCCCATGTTGGTGATCGCGGACAGGAGGGCGACATAGCGCCCCCGTACGGCGCGCGGCATGAACTCCGCCAGGCTGGAGTAGCCGACGACGATCTCCGCGCCGAGGCCGATGCCCATGAGGAAGCGCAGCCCGATCAGCACCTGCATGTCCGGTGCGAAAGCCGCCGCGATGGAGGCGAGCCCGAACACCAGCAGGTTGGCCTGGTAGGAGAACCGGCGGCCGAAGCGGTCGCCGATGAAGCCGCCCGACAGCGTGCCGATCAGCATTCCGCTGAACGTGGCGGACAGGAACCAGGCGTTGGTCGCCAGGTCGGACCAGCCGGACTTCACCAGCGCCCCCAGCACGCCGGGCGCCAGATAGATGTCGCAGGCATCGATGAACATCCCGATGCCGATGAGGATCATCACGCGTTGGTGAAAACGCCCCAGCGGCAACCGATCGAGTCGCGCCCCCGCGTTGACGGACAGCCTGGCTTGCCCGGTCGATGTTTCGTCAAGCATGGCCCGTATCGCTCCCCCAGACCGCCGCCTTCACGGCTTTGGGGCGCAGCCTAGGCCGCAATGCCCTGCTTGAAAAGCGTGCTTTCCCCCGGCCGCCGTATCAGCGGCGCTAGGGGCAGCGCGCGGCGAAATGGACGGCGAAGCGGGCGCAGATGCCCACGAGTTGATCGACCAGGGCAGCCCCGGTGGCGGCGGAGCTGAGGTTAGGATCGCCCTTGCCGACGCCCTTGTTGTAGACCTCGTCATATTCGGTCGGCAGGCCGATTTCGGCGCCTTCGAACTCCGCCGTGCCCAGCGAAAGATAGGGCAGGTCAAGCGCCACGTTCCGCTTCACCGGTCCGGCGGCCGGGATCAGGTCGGGCCGCATCACCTCCGGGAACAAATGCATGCCGACGCTGGTCAAGGGATCCGCCCCGTGGCCGGACGCCAGCTTCGCCTGCTCCGCACCCACGATACCCGGCAACAACCCGTAGCCGATCCGCCACAGATACAGGCTGGGGACCAGCAATCCGGCGCTGCGATGCACCTCGCGCGTGGCAAGCTGGATGGGACCGACATTGCCGCCATGGCCGTTGATCACGATCAAGCGCGTCAGGCCATGGCGGTGCAGCGAGGCGAACATGTCGCGCAACACGCTGGTCAGGGTCGCTTCCGAGATCGCGATACCGCCGATCATGGCGCCGAAATAGTCGGCGCCGCCGAACGGGACCACCGGCGCCACCAGCGTCGGCGTACCCATCGCCGTGGCTTCGAGCGCGGCGAGTTCGGCGATCTTCTCGGCCAGCAGGTAGTCGCCCATCGGCGCGTGCGGCCCCTGGTCCTCCTGGCTTCCCATCGGCAGCAGGATGACGGGGTTCCGGGCGTAAACCTCCCGTCCCTCATCGCCGGTCAGGGTGCCCATGTGGACTTTCGGCGCGGTGGTGGTGGCCATGGGGGATGTCTCCAGCAGGATTATCCGATCCTGGCATGGATCGTCCTGACCGTGAATTGCAGTCCTCGTGACCTCGTCCACATTGAGAGATGACATGTGGCAGCGAGGTATGACCGGCGTCGCTCCGTGCGGGGACGCAGGCGGCCCTGCCTTCCAGAAAGGTGATCCATGGCGTCAGTTCACATCCCCGGCTCGTCGCACCCGGCCCCGCAGCGGCCGCCGCGCCGCTTGATGCGGATGGCGGTGTTGGCTCTCGCGAGCTGCCTCGGGCTGGCTGCGTGCGGCGCCGTCAAGCCCGCCACGCCGGGCAACGAGCCGCCGACAGGAGGCGCGTACAACCCGATCTCCGGTGAGCGGAACTCGAGCAGTCACTGACGTCGTCTGCCGGACGACGCTCAAGCGGCCCTTCTGGGCAGTGAGAGGCGGGGCGGCGCGCCGGAGCCGGGCGTCTGGATGCGGCCATTCAACCCCGGCCATGCCGCAGTGGCGTCTAGCGGAACGCCCACCGCAAGGTTTCCGCGATACCGAAGGTGCTGGCCCGCAGGAGTGGACGACCGACCACCGGGTTGGACAGCCCGTGCATCTGCCGTGCCCAAGACGGCAACAGGTCAACGCCCGCCTGCAGGGTGACGGCCTGGAACGGCTCCGTCAGGCGGCTGGCCGCCCGGTTGGTCAACACGATCTTAGCCACCTCGCGCGATCGGGCGTCGCTGCGCAAAAGTGGCCGCATCGCGTCGATCAGCTGGTACGCCTCGCGTTTGGAGCGCGGGATCGGGTCCGCTCCCAGCGCCGCCGCCACCCGGGCCATCTCGGCGAAATAGCGGTCTTGCTCGGCGGCCGGCATCGATGGCTGGGCGTAGCGCACCCAGGCGCCCAGGAAACTGGTGGTTTCCGTCACGTGCACCCAGGCCAGCAGCGAAGGGTCGTTGGCGCGATAGGGCGTGCCGTCCGGCAGCGTCCCCTGGACATAGTCATGGATGCCGCGCACCCGCGACATCGCTGCCTCCGCCTCTTCCCGACCGCCATAGGTGGTGAGTGCGATGAAGCGGGCGGTGCGCCGCAGGCGGCCCTGGATGTCGGTGCGGAACTTCGAGTGGTCCCATACCCCGGCGAGAACAGCCGGGTGCAGCATCTGGAGCAGCAATCCGGTCACGCCGCCGACCATCATGGAGGTCACGTCGCCATGGACCCGCCATGCCACCGAGTGCGCCCCGAACAGCCCGTCCGTGCGCCGCTGGACCGGCCGTTCCCCCCGCGCCTTGTCATTGAACAGCGCCACGACCCCGGCGGTGATCGCCTGCTTGAGCGGTCGCGTCAGGACGTCCGCCGGGGCGGGTGGGGCGGTCTTGGGCATCGGGTAAGCCATCGATCACGGTCCAATCCGGACAAACTTGTGTGTCAATGGATTTGGGGGCGATGCCTGTGAATACAGCCGCCTTTATGGCCGGCGGCCGCACCAAGCGTCACGGGGGCGTCGGCTGCGCCGTCACGGCGAATGCCATGCTGAGGTCGTTCGGCTCCAGCGTGACGACGAATTGGTCCGGCCCGGTGTAGCCCGGCTGCGGCGCGTAGCTGATCTGCGCCTGGCGTCCCAGGTTGGTCAGGCCGACCGTGGCGACGCCGTGTGACGCAGGCGTGGAGACCAGGGCGGCGTTCAGGACGATCTGCAGATCGGGGTTGAAGATCGTGAAGCTGCACGCGCCGCCGCTGTTCGCCACGGTCAAGGAGGTGCGCACCGTGGTGGTGCCGAGGATATAGAATTTCTTCACCTGGCACGGCCCGCTGACCGTCTGCGGCTGCAACCTGCCCTGATCGTTGCGGTCCAGCCCGGCGCAGGAGGCGGTGGCGCAGGGGGCCAACAGGGCAAGGGCGCGCAGACACCTGACACCTGCCAAACGCCGTTGCTTGCTCACCATCGCGCTGCCACTCCGCCGGTTACGTCCTTGTTGCTACGCCTGAGCGGCACCGCGGTTCACCGGGCCGAAGGAGGCCGAGGCCCGCGCGGACGGGGGCCCTGCACCATACGAGGCAAATTGACATCAGGAACCCGGTCCCGCATGGAAGGTTACGTGCCGCAGGCCCACAGTCCGAAACGAGTGGGTTTACTATTCACCGGATACAGACAAGGTCCCCTATGACGAAAACCCCAGAGAAGGCAGCGCCAAAGGGCAAGGCCGTCGACAAGCCCAAGGCCGGGCACAAGCCGAACGCGCTCCAGCAGCCCCTGCAGCCCTCGGCGGATCTGGCGGCTGTCGTGGGGGAGGGGACGATGGCAAGGGGTGAGGTCGTCAGCAAAGTCTGGACCTACATCAAGTCGAACAAGCTGCAGAACCCCAAGGATGGGCGCGAGATCCTGGCCGACGACAAGCTGAAGAAGGTGTTCGGCAAGGACAAGGTCACGATGTTCGAGATGAACAAGCTTCTGGCGCAGCATCTGAAGTAACGCGGCGCGGGTTGCACGGTCGCCGATCGTCGTTGCGGTGGAAACAGCCCGGGCCCTGACGGCTGGCTATCCGCCGTTCGATACACCGAAGCCGGTTGCCGAAGGTCTTTACGTCGTCGATAGCCTGCTGCCCGGCACGCTTGGGACGGTGCTCCCGGTGCGGATGACCGTGGTACGGCTGGATGATGGTGGGCTGCTGCTGCATTCTGCGACGCGGTTCAGCGCCGGTTTGAGGGCGGAGCTGGAACGACTCGGGCCAATCAGCCATTTGGTCGCGCCGAACACGGCGCACTGGATGTTCGTGAAAGGCTGGCAACAGGCCGTGCCCACCGCCGTGACCTGGGCCGTTCCCGGCTTACGGCATCGCCGCCAAGTCCGGCGCAGCCTCGTGCGGCTGGACCATGATTTGGGGGAGCAGCCTCCCAGGGCTTGGGGTCCGGGGTTTGCCCTGGTTCCGGTCCCCGGCGGCTTCGGGTTTCGCGAGGTCGCCCTGTTCCACCAGCCGTCGCGCACGCTGATGCTGGCGGACCTGGTCCTGAACCTCGAAGCGGAGAAGCTGCCGCGCGCGATGCGGCCGCTGCTGCGCCTCTTGGGCGTGCTCGCGCCGGACGGCATGGCCCCGGCCTATTTGCGCTGGGTGGTGAAGCGCCGCCGCCGGGACGCTGCCGCGGCCGCCCGCCAAATGCTCGCCCTCGCCCCGGAGCGGGTCATCTTCGCCCATGGCCGCTGGTTCGACCATGACGGCGCCGAACGGCTGCGCCGGTCGCTCCGCTGGCTTGTCTCAGCCTGAGGCTTGCTGCATCATCGATGAACCGGTCCTGCCGCAATGGTTGTTCCATAGCCGTGCTCAGCATCCGCGCTGCCGCTCCATCCTGCCGCGCAAACTCGGTCGCGCCATCGCCCCGGTGTTGACGTTGACGCTGCGGTCGAGCGTCATGCCGTCGGCGTCGAAGCGGCACGTCACCTGGTCGCGGAACGCGGCTTCGAGATACACCCAGGTCATGACGAAGGTGGTGTCGTCCGGCCAATGCCCGGCGGCGGAGACCCGCATCGCGTCTGGCTGATACTGGTGGTGCAGGTCGTTGCCAGTCATGGATGTCTCGCCCTCGATCCAACCGGTCAGCCCAACTTCGACGCTGTGCTCGCCTCGCGCGTCCCGCATCTGGAACGTCGCCGATGCCTCCTCAAACCGGAGCCGGGCGGCCTGCACGCCGTGCTCGTTCGGCTCCATGTGGAACCAGCGGCCGGAGATGCGCTGCACGGTGGATGATGGCGCCGGGGTGGGGGCGGGCAAGTCCAGCCGCAGCCCGGCCAGGCGGTGGCCGAGGTCGTCGTCCAGCGCGGGCAGCAGGTCGCGCCAGACCAGGTCCAGCAGGCGCTGGTCGCTGGGCCGCAACGCCGCCGTGACGGCGATGGCGGCGTCATGCCGCGGCAACACGATCGCGTATTGGCCGAACAAGCCGGACGCGTAGGAGGCGCCGGCCGGGCCTGTCCACCATTGATAGCCATAGCCGCGCGGCCACCCCGGGCCCGCGGGGTCAAGGTGCAGCGCGTCCGGCCCATCCGGAGCCGCCACCTTGGCCTGCGTCGCCTGGCGGACCCAGTCGGGCGACAGGATCTGCCGTCCGCCCCATTGCCCCTGCTGCAGATGGAGCACGGCCAATTTCAGCATGTCTTCGGTGCGGCAGGACAACCCGTTGCCGCCTGGATTGACCCCGTTCGGGCACACATCCCAGCGCGTTCCGCCGATGCCCAGCGGCTCGAACAGCCGTGGGCGGAGGTAATCGTGCAGCCGCTCCCCCGTGACGCGTTGCAGGATGGCGGACAGCATGTAGCTGGACGCGCTGCTGTAGACGAAGCGCGTGCCCGGCGCGTCCACCACCGGCGCCTTGAAGAACTCGGCCACCCAACTGGTGCGGATTTGCCGCCAGGCATCGCCGGAGATGCCGGTGCGGTGCCCGCTCGTCATGGTGAGCAGGTGCCGGATCGTCATGGCGGCCTGGTTCGCGTCCGCCTGCGCCGCTTCGTCCGGGAAGAACCCCACCACCGTGCTGTCCAGCGACAGCAGGCCTTCCCCGATCGCCAGCCCGATCGCGGTTGCGGTGAAGCTCTTGCTCAGCGAGTGCTGCATGTGCAGCAGGTCGTGCCGGTAGGGCGCCCACCAGCCTTCCGCGATCACGTGGCCGCGGTGGAACAGCATGAGGCTATGCAGTTCCAGCCCGGCGGCCTGCACATGGTTCAGGAAGGTCGCGATCGCCCGCGGCGAGACCCCCAGCGAGCCCGGCGTGGCACGGGGCAGGCGGAAGCCGGCGGCATGGTCCATCGATGTCCTCCCTCGATTGCGTCGGGTCCAACCCGGCCGCATACTCAGTAAAAATCAAGACCACGGGGAGGCCCATGATGCAAAGACGCCAGATGATGCTGGCGGGTGCGGCGGCGCTCGCGCTGCCAGCCCTGCCGCGCCCCGCCCTTGCGCAGCCGGCCAGCGCGCGCACCCTGCGCTTCGTGCCGCAGGCCAACCTCACCAGCCTGGACCCGGTCTGGACCACCGCGGCGGTCAGCCGGGATTTCGGCCTGTTGGTGTACGACACGCTCTACGGCATCGACAGCACGCTGACGCCGCGGCCGCAAATGGCGGCGGGCCATTCGGTCGACGCGGACGGCAAGCGCTGGACCATCCGGCTGCGCGACGGGCTGCTGTTCCATGACGGCTCCCGCGTGCTGGCGCGGGACTGCGCGGCCTCCGTCGCGCGCTGGATGAAGCGCGACCCGCTGGGGCAGGCGATGCAGCCGCGGCTCGACGCCATCGAGGCGCCGGACGACCGCACGCTGGTGTTCCGCCTGAACCAGCCCTTTCCGCGCCTGCTGACCATGATCGGCAAGCTGACGGCGGCGGGCATCATGCCCGAACGGCTGGCGAAGACCGACGCCTTCACCGCCATCACGGAGATCGTCGGCTCAGGCCCGTTCCGCTTCCTGCCGGGCGAGTACGTGTCCGGCAGCCAGGCCGTGTTCGCCAAGGCGGACACCTACCAGCCCCGCGAGGAACCGCCGGATTTCTGCGCCGGGGCGAAGCGCGCGCTGGTCGACCGGGTCGAGTGGCACATCATCCCGGACGCCGCCACGGCGGTGGGGGCGCTGACCGCGGGGGAGATCGACTGGATCGGGATGCCGCTGCCGGACCTGCTGCCGCTGCTGCGCCGCAACAAGGATTTGGTGATCGGGCGGCTGGACCCGATCGGGCTGTTCCCGCAATGCCGGCCGAACATGTTGCAGGGGCCGACCGCCAATGTCGGCGTGCGTCAGGCGATGCTTGCCGCGATTGACCAGCGGGAGGTGATGCAGGCCGTGATGGGGGATGATTCCAGCGCCTACCGCACCGGCGTCGGCGTGTTCGTGCCGGGCCAGCCCGGCGTCACCGATGTGGGGCTGGATCGCCTCGGCCCGAAGCCGGACGCCACGGTCCGCGCCATGCTGGACAAGGCGGGCTATGACGGCAGCAAGGTCGTGTTGCTGCATCCGACCGACCAGTCATTCTACAGCGCGATGTGCGACGTCGTGGGCTCGGCGTTGAAGCGGGTCGGCATCAACCTGGACGACCAGTCGATGGATTGGGGGACGGTGGTGCAGCGCCGAACCAGCAAGGCGCCGCTGGACGCCGGTGGCTGGTCGCTGTTCTGCACGTCCTCCCCGGCGCTCGACTACATCGACCCGCTGACGGCGGGGGCGGTGCGGGCCAATGGCGCCGGCGCGTGGTGGGGCTGGCCCTCCGACGCGACGCAGGAATCGCTCTACAACACTTGGTTGTATAGCGAGTCCGCCACCGAGGGCGCGGCGCTGGAGGCGGAGATGCAGCAGCGTGCGTTGGACAACGCATGGGTCATCCCGCTGGGCCAGTATTTCCAGTCCTCCGCCTGGCGGGCGAACGTCACAGGGTTCCAGAAAGGCCCGGCGCCCGTGTTCTGGAACCTCCAGAAAAGCTAATGCCGCCGGGATGCCCTCGCCAGCGCCCGCGCCGCGAACGCCGGGGCGACGAAGAGCGGTGAGGTTGCCAGCGCCTTCACCCCGATCGCGCCTAGCAGCAGCACGCCCGCGGCGACCGCATCCGCCTGGCGGCTGGTGTAGATGTCGCGCTTGCTGTTGGCCTCGGCGTCGAACCGGCCATGGGCGGCCTGCTGGGCGCCGGGCGCCGGCGCGTCCAGGTTGCCGTCGCTCGGCGGCACGGCCGTGTCCCCCAATTGTCCGCTATAGCCCTTGGACGCCAGGACACGGTCCATCAGGCCCGGCGCCAGCCTTGCGGCCAGGATGGTGGGCGGTGTGGAGCTGCCAACGAACACGTCCCGCCGCTTATGCGTCGCGGCGAAGACGATCGCGTCTGCGGCGACTTCCGGCTGGTAGGGGCTGGGCGCCTTGGTCTGCTGCCCGGTCTTGTTCCGCGCCCAGTCGAATTGCGGCGTGTTGATCGCCGGCAGGTGCACCATGGTCAGGTGCAGCCGGCTGCGGTCGTGCATCAGTTCGGACCGCAACGCCTCCGTGAAGCCGCGCAGGGCGAATTTGGCCCCGCAATAGGCGCCCTGGATGGGGATCGCGCGCCACGCCAGGACGGAGCTGATCTGCACGATCGCGCCGCTCTGCATCCGCTTCATCGCAGCGAGCGTGCCGTTGACTGCGCCGAGATAGGTGACCTCCGTCACCCGCCGCACCTCGCCCGGGTCGAGGTCGCGGATCGGCGAGTAGATGGTCGCCATGGCGTTGTTCACCCAGACGGTGATGGGTCCCAACGCGGCCATCATCTCGTCCGCTGCGGCTGCAACCGCCTCCGCATCCGCGACGTCGGCGGACACGGTGTGGACGCGCACGCCCGTCGCTTCCAGTTCTGTCTTCGCGGCGGCCAGCCGCTCAGCGCCGCGGGCGATCAACCCGACGGCGAACCCCTTTGCGGCAAAGGCGCGCGCCGCCGCCCGCCCGATCCCCGCGCTGCCACCCGTGATGACGACCACCTGTCCCATGCCTCAACTCCTGCGTTTGCATCGCAAGTGGCGGTGGCGGCGGCGAGTGCTAGGGGGGATGATGCGGAGCCGCAGTGTTCACTTTGTAGAAGCGCCTGGGAACCTTTGCCCAAGGTGAACGCTCGCCGTACTTCCAACAGGAGCGTCAGGGCATGAATTCACCTACGATACTCTGGGTCGCGACAGTGATCATGTTGGTGGGCGGCTTAGCGATCCTGTTCACCGGGAAACGCCGCACACCGACCGAGGAACTGCATACCGTCTTGCACGGAATCGTACCCATCATCGCCGCATGTTCATATTTCGCGATGGCGATCGGCCAGGGCGCTGTGCCCTTGCCAACCGATGCGGCCGGCGGTGTCCGCATTTTCTACTTCGCACGCTACATCGATTGGTCGTTCACCACGCCGCTGCTGCTCATCACGCTGACGATGACCGCGATGCGGACGGAGACGAAGCGGTTCGGCGCCTTCGCCGGCATCGTGCTGGCGGACCTCATGATGATCGTCACGGCGTTCTGCTTCGGCGCATCCGAGACCCCATTCGCGAAATGGATGTGGTTCCTGATCTCCTGCGTGTCGTTCCTGGGCGTGTATTACGTCATCTGGGTGTCTAACATGCAGGCGAACGTCGCTGACCGGGACGATGTGCGTGGTGTGTATCGCCGCAACGCCACGATCCTGTCCGTGTTGTGGTTGATCTACCCGATCATCTTGGCCGTGGCGCCGGACGGGCTCAACATCATGGGCGACACGCTGAGCGTGCTGTGCATCGCAGTGCTCGATGTGCTTGCCAAGGTGGTCTATGGCCTGATGACGGTTGCCTCGGACGGCAAGATCACGGAGCAGGACATGGCGGATCCGACGGCGCCTGCCTCCTTGCGGGCAGCAGCCTGAGGTCTAGGGCCGGGCATTCGTCGGCCCGGCCCTCCGAACTGACTTTTAAAGCGATCATGTCCTAATGCAGCGTTTCCATGAAACGACTCCTATGCCGCCGTCTGACGCAGGCCCGTCGTAGGGTGGGCTTCAGCCCACCTCTTCGAGGCGCCGTAGGAGACCATTGTGGGCTAAAGCCCACCCTACGACTTCCTCTCCATAGGGTCGGAGCGCTGAGCGTTGGGTTGGGACACTGCGAGGCAATCCTGCAGTGCGTCCAGGCGCTGCCGCAGGATCGCGGTGGCGGCCTTGCCCAGGCGGGAGCGGCAACCCTCGTAGATGCGGTTCCCCCGCGTCACCAGCCGGGCATGCATGCCCGGATCAGCCGTGCTGCTCGCGATGTCCGTCAGCGCACGGAGCAGGCGGGCGCTGACGGCGATGTCGGCCACCGCGTAATGCCGGATTTGCTCGAACGCGGTGTCGAACAGCCCGTCCACCTCGATGCCCGGCATCACGACGCGCACGACATGCGGCGGGTCCGAAATAAGCATTTCGGGCGAGTAGCGGGAGATCCAGCGGATCAGGATACGGCTCAACTGGTCGATGCAGGTGATGGCCGTGCTCGGGTCGTTCACCGCGGGCGAGATGGCCTTCAGCGCGATATCCACGATCTGCAGCACGCCGAACTCCGCGTCCTGCTGCAGGGTGCGAACCGGGCCGATATCAAACGTGGCGAGCAGGGACGCCACGATGTGGTCCTGCAGCCGGTCGCCCCGGTTCACCACCATCAGCGGCACGCCGGACGGCACGAAATGACCCACCCGGCGCAAGACGTGGAGCTGCAGCCGCGCCGCCTTGGCGATGGAGACCAGTTTCGCCGTGTCCACGAAGCGGATGTAGCCGGACACGACGTTGATGATCGGCGTGTCGCTGCCGTTCCACTCGAAGGTCGGGTGCCCGGCCTGGTAGTCGCTGGTGCGGATATGCGGCATCGACTCGTCGATGATGTCCTCCGTCTCCCCGGCGATGCGGTCGACGATGTGGTTGACGCTGATGGCCTGGCTGATGTGCTGGATGAAGAAGATCAGCCAGCCGACGCAGAGCAGCGCCAGCAGCATGGCGCCGGCGGTGGTTGCGGTCGGCGCGAACGGATGCGGCAGCGTGCGGGCCGCGGGCAGCGCGCCCATGCAGTAGGTGAAGGTGCCGAGGAACAGCCCGAGCGTCCACTGCGTCGCGCGGTCGCGCACGAAGCTGACCAGGATGCGCGGCGAGAACTGGGTCGAGGCGAGAGTGAGCGTCATCAGCAGGATCGCGAACACGATCGACACTACCGTCATGATGGAGGCGGCGATGCCGGCGAGGATGATCTGCGAGACCTGCGGGTCGGCCCGGCTTGGGAACAGCATCGCCGGGACCCAGGCATCCAACAGGGGATATTGTTCCTCCAGCGAGGACAAGGCTGCGCCGACGACGCCCAGGGTCAGCGCGATGAGCATCGGCCGTATGAGGAAGCCGCCGCGCAATGCGTAGACGATGTGGCGGAAGGTGAGCGCCGGGCTGCGCCGGATCCGTGAGCGGCTGGCCCGGGCGAGAGGCGGCAGATACATGCGAAGGCGGCTCCCGGTCGGCGCTACGCCGGTAGACTGTCCCCCCGGCCTCCCGGACAGCATAGCAAAACGCCGCCTGAAGCGGGGAACAGCCCAGCCTTTCGGCTTTCCCGCCTTAGTGTTTGTCTACGAACAAACGCTTTTGTGTCAGTCGATTGCTTCGCCGGACGATCGTTGGAGTAGGGCGGAAAAGCGCAGCGTCCTCTGGGACGGACGCTTATATCGTTAATTGCCAAGCAACGTATAAGACTAAACCCTCCGGGACACAGCCACCATCACGGCGCCGACGACGGCCAAGCCAAGCCCGCGCCAGATCCATGGCGTCTGGTCGATCATGAAGCTGCTGGCCGGGTAGGGGAAATATCCCGATCCCTGTCCCATCCAAACCAGCCCGACCAGCAATCCAAGCAGGCCGACGCCCAACAGTGTCACCCGGGTGGTTCTCATCAACTCTTTCCCTCATTTGGGCTTCGGGCGCAGGCTGGTGCGGCGCCCGACCCTTATTGCGGCTTTGGCATGCCTGGCATGGACGGCATCGACATCCCGTTTGGCATGGCTGGCATCCCGCCCGGCATGGCCGAGAACCCAGCCGGCGCGGCGCTTCGTTGCGCCGCGACCAGCTTGGCGGAGTCGGCGAGTTTCCCGCACAGCGCCTGCTCGGAGGTGTTGGTTTGGCTGGCCATCGACCGCAGGGGCATCGCCGTCCCGTTATTGAGCAAGCTGCCCTCCTTGCCGGTGTCTTCCGCGGCGGCCACGATGCCGGTCTGCGTCGCCGGCGGCAGGCCGGACAGGCTCGCCCGCTCCGCATCGACCGCGGGCTGGTCCGCCCAGCCTTTGCTCTGGCAGTATTCCATGACGCCGAGTTGATTGGCGGCGGCGACTTGCGCCATCTCCATCGGGTCGGATTGTGCCAGGGCCATGGCGCCGGGCAGCATGGCGCATGCGAACGCGAAAAGACGCAGTTTCATGAAGCGACCGATCCAAAATTCTGTCTCATCGGGCTATAGCGCTTGTCCGTCTGGCGGAAAAGAGCCGGCCAAGATCATCCGCAGCGCCTGCGGCGGCAAGGATGGGGCGTGTGGCAGAGCAGGATAAAGCCACCGGGCGGCGCAAGCTTGACCCGGAGCGCACCCGCAGCGCCATCCTCGCCGCCGCGCACGAGGAGTTCGCGCAGCACGGCCTGACCGGCGCGCGGGTGGACGCCATCGCGGCGCGCACCAACACCGTCAAGCGGATGATCTACTATTACTTCGGCAGCAAGGAGGGGCTGTACCGCGCGGTGCTGGAACGCGCCTACGCCGCGATCCGGGAGGCGGAGGCGGGGTTGGAGCTGGACCGCCTGCCGCCCGCGATGGCCATCCGCCGCATGGTGGAGTTCACCTTCGACTATCAAACCGCCAACCCGGATTTCGTCCGGCTGGTCAGCATCGAGAACATTCACCAGGGGCGCTTCATCGCCGACTCCGGCAGCATCCAATCCATCAACGTCAGCGTGCTCGATTCGCTGCGCCGCATCCTGGAGCGCGGGGTGGCGGATGGGTCGTTCCGCGCCGACCTCGACCCGGTGGACGTGCACATGACGATCAGCGCCCTGGTGTTCTTCCGCGTCGCCAACCGCCACACCTTCGCCACCCTGTTCAACTGCGACTTCACCGACCCGGCGGTGCATCAGCGCCACCGCGACCTCATCGTGGATGTCGTGCTGAGGGCCTTGGCCCGGTGCGCCCCGCCTGCGTCGGCGGGGTGATCAGCGCCCCGCCGCGAGCGCCGCCTTGCGCCCGAGGGCGTGCAGCGGCGTGCGGAACGTCTCCCGCGCTGTGGCGATCGAAATCGCCGAGAGGATGGCCGTCACGGAGGTGAACGCCGCCACCGGCATCCAACCATACGGGCCCGTGCCAGTGATGGCCGCACTGATCGCGGGGGCGAAGCCGCCGAGCGCGAAGCCCACCTGCGTGCCGATGGCCATGCCCGACAGCCGCACCCGCGTGTCGAACATTTCGCCGTAGAGCGCCGGCCAAACACCGTTGGACGCGCTGTAGACCACGCCCGACAGCAGGATGCCGAGGCCGAAGACCAGCGGGATGTCGCCCTGGCCGATCGCCCAGATATACGGCCAGATCAGCACGGCGCAGCCCAGCGCCCCGACGATGAAGACCGGGCGGCGTCCCACCCGGTCGGCCAGCATCGCCAGCAGCGGGATGGCCGCGAGTGCAACGACATTCGCCAGCACCAGCACCGTCAGCATGGTGGAGCGCGGGATGTGGGCGGTCGTGACCGCGTAGGACAGCGTGAAGACGGTGAAGATGGTGCTGACGACGGAGATCAGCGCCCCGAAGATCACCCGCAGCACGTCCGGTCCGCTGTCGCGGAACAGGATCGCGATCGGCAGCCGGGGCGCGGCATGCGCGGCCTCCTCTTCCGCGAAGGCCGGCGTTTCCGGCAAGCTGCGGCGCACCCAGAAGCCCACAGCGACGACGACGGCGCTCAGCAGGAACGGGATGCGCCAGCCCCAGGCCACCATGTCGGCGTCCGACAGGCCGGCCAGCGGCAGGAACACCAGCGTCGCCAGGATCAAGCCGCCCTGCGTGCCGCTGAGCGTGAAGGAGGTGAAGAACGCCCGGCGCTCCGGCGGCGCGTGCTCCAGCGTCATGGAGTTGGCGCCGGCCTGCTCGCCCGCGGCGGACAAGCCCTGCAGCAGCCGCAGCACCACCAGCATGATCGGCGCGGCCACGCCGACCTGGCCGTAGCTGGGCAGCACGCCGACCAGGAAGGTCGAGAGGCCCATCAGCAGCAGCGTGAACGTCAGAACGCGCTTGCGGCCGAAGGTGTCGCCGATATGGCCCAGGATCACGGCGCCGACCGGGCGCGCGACATAGGCCAGGCCGAAGCTGGCGAAGGCCAGCAGCGTGGCGGTCGCAGGGTCGTTGGCTGGGAAGAACACCCGGCTGAACACCAGGGCGGCGGCGGTGCCGTAGATGAAGAAGTCGTAGTATTCCACCGCGCTGCCGATCCAACTGGCGAGCGCGGCTTTCTTCGGGGCGCGGATCGCGGTTTTGGCTGTGGGTCCGCGGTTGATTATTGCCGACATGGCTTGGACTCCCTTGTTGCTTGGTGGGCCGGCTCAGCTCATGCCGCGGCCTTTGGTTGCGTCATGGCGGCGAAGTGGCGCGACATGCGGTCCGCCTCGGGCGCCAACCCGGTGAACAGGCGGAACGCCTGCACGGCCTGCAACACCGCCATGCCGCCGCCATCCAGGGTGCGGCAGCCCTGCTCCCGCGCCGCGCGCAGCAGCGCGGTTTCCAGCGGGAAATAGATGATCTCCGCGACCCAGAGCGCCGGGCGCAGCAACGTGGTTGGGATGGGCGTGCCCGGGTATTTGTCCATGCCGATCGGGGTGGTGTTGATCAGCCCATTCGCGTCCGGCAGCACGCTGGCGGCATCCGCCACGGCGACGGCCCGGCCGGCTCCGAACCGCGCGCAGAGCGATGCCGCCACTGTCTGGGCCTTTGCCGGGTCGACGTCCACCAGCGCCAACCGCTCTACGCCGAGCGTCATGGCGGCATAGGCGACCGCCGTCCCCGCGCCGCCGGCGCCGACCTGCACGACCTGGCCCAGCGCCACGTCCGGCATGCCCCGACGGAAATTCTCCGCAAAGCCCCACCAATCCGTGTTGTGGCCGACCCGGCGTCCATCCCGCAGCACGACGGTGTTCACCGCGCCGAGGAACGCCGCGTCCTCCGACAACTCGTCGAGCAGGGGAATGACCGCCTGCTTGCAGGGATGCGTGATGTTCAGCCCGTCGAAGCCCATCCGCTCCGCCGCTTGCAGCAACTCCGGCAGGTTGCCGGCCTCCAGCCCAAGGCGGCTGAGGTCGATCCGCTTGTATTGCAGGCGGAGGCCCTGCTCGTCGCCTTCGCGCTCATGCATCGCCGGCGTCAGGGAGGCGGCGATGCCGGCGCCGATCAGCCCCAGCAGCACGGCCCGGCGATCGGCGCTCATGCCGCACCGACCAGCGTGGCGAGCCGCTGCAACGCCAGCGCGTAGCCCTGGGTGCCGAACCCGGCGATCACCCCGCTTGCCAGCGCGGACACGTAGGAATGATGGCGGAACGCCTCCCGCTTGTGGATATTGGAGATATGGACCTCCAGGATCGGGCAATCGCAGGCGGCGAGGGCATCGTGGATCGCGACGGATGTATGGGTGAACGCGGCCGGGTTGATGACGATGCCGATTGCGGCCTCGCGCGCCTCGTGGATCCAATCGATCAGTTCGTATTCCCGGTTCGACTGGTGGAAGCGGATGGCCAAGCCGAGGCTCTCGCCCGCCTTGCGGCAGGCCGCTTCGACATCGGCGAGCGTTTCGCGCCCGTAGATATCCGGTTCGCGCTTGCCGAGCAGGTTGAGGTTGGGACCGTTCAGGACGAATGCCGTGCGTGACATGCGGAGTTTCCGTTCCCCTTGCGTGCGGCACCTGTATGGATGCGCACAACGTGATTGACGCACCTATGGACTAACTGGTTAAACCAAGTCAACGACAATCCTGCGGCCGCTCCACCCACGCCAAAATGGCCGGATGGGACGATCAGCAGGACGAGTGAGGGAGAGAGATGCAATGAACGACATGCCATTCCGGCCCTTTTCGCCCGGCACCCAGCCCCCCTTGGATGCACCTGGCTACCGTAGCACGGCCAAGCGCCATCCTGGCGCGCCGCTGGTCCGCCTGCCCTCCGGCCACACCGCGACCGAAACCACGGCGCCGCGCTTCAGCCCGCAGCGCTATCCCCCGACGGCGGATTTGTCGGTCGCCGCGGGCGGGCAGGCGCAGGGCGAGCGGATTATCGTGGAGGGCCGGGTGCTGGACGAGGACGGCCGGCCGGTGCCCCACGTGATGATCGAAATCTGGCAGGCCAACGCCGCCGGCCGCTACGACCACGAGCGGGACCAGCACGATGCCCCGCTGGACCCGGCCTTCCATGGCGCCGGCCGCATCTTCGCCGACGCGGAGGGGGCGTACCGCTTCACGACGATCAAGCCGGGCGCCTATCCCTGGCGCAACCACCACAATGCCTGGCGGCCGAACCATATCCATTACAGCCTGTTCGGCGCCGGGTTCGCCCAGCGCCTGATCACCCAGATGTATTTCCCTGGCGACCCGCTGCTCGCGCTGGACCCGATCTTCAACGCCACGCCGGACGCGGCGGCCCGCGACCGGCTGGTCGCCGCGTTCGACCTCGACCTCACGCAGCCGGAGTGGGCGCTCGGCTACCGGTTCGACTTCGTGCTGCGCGGCCGCGGCCGAACCCCGTTCGAGGACGCCGCATGACCGCCGCCACCACCAGCCAGACCATCGGCCCGTACTGGCACCTGCTGGAGGACCCGTCCTGGTCCGACCTGACGCGGTTCGGCGCCGAAGGGGAGCGGATCATGCTGCTGGGCACCGTCAGCGATGGCGACGGCCTGCCCGTGAGCGATGCCTGCGTCGAGCTGTGGCAGCCTAGCCCGGCCGCCGGCCCCAACTGGGACGGGTTCGGCCGCGCGGCGACCGACGTGGAGGGAAATTACCGCTTCATCACGCTGAAGCCCGGCCCGGTGGCCGGTGCGCCCGGCGCCAACGTGCCGCAGGCGCCGCACGTCGCGCTCACCCTGTTCGCCCGCGGCCTGCTGATCCATCTGCAAACCCGCGCCTATTTCGCGGGCGAGCCGCTGAACGACTCCGACCCGCTGCTCGCCTCGCTGGAGCCATCCCGCCGCGGGACGCTGGTGGCGCAGCCGGTCGGCGAGCGGGACGGGCTCGCCGCCTGGCGGCTGGACATCCGGCTGCAAGGCGACGACGAGACCGTGTTCCTGGAGGTTTGACGGCCATGCCTGCGACCGCTGGGGCTGAGTCCGGCAAACGGCGACATTCGCGCTGCATCGCGACCGTGTGCCTCAGCGGCGGCCTGGCGGACAAGCTGGATGCCGCCGCCCGCGTCGGCTTCGACGGGGTGGAGATCTTCGAGAACGATTTGCTCACCTTCGACGGCTCGCCGGCCGAAATCCGCCGGATGGCCGACGATCTCGGCCTCGCCATCCCGCTGTTCCAGCCGTTCCGCGACTTCGAGGCGATGCCGGAGGCGCAGCGTACCCGCAATTTGGACCGCGCCGAGCGCAAGTTCGACGTCATGCAGCAGCTCGGCACGGATTTGGTGCTGGTATGCAGCAACGTGCAGCCCGGCGCCATCGACGACGACGCCCGCGCCGCCGCCGACCTGCACGCCATGGCGGAGCGGGCAGCAAGGCGCGGCCTGCGCGTGGGGTACGAGGCGCTGGCCTGGGGCCGCCACGTCAACCGCTGGCGTCATGCCTGGCGCATCGTGCAGGCGGCCGACCATCCGGCGCTGGGCCTGATCGTCGACAGTTTCCACACGCTCGCGGTGGGGGATGACCCGTCCGGCCTCGCCGACATCCCGGGCGACCGGGTGTTCTTCATGCAACTGGCCGACGCGCCGCGCCTGGCGATGGACGTGCTGTCGCTGAGCCGCCACTACCGGAGCTTCCCGGGGCAGGGCGAGTTGGACGTCGCCGGCTTCGTGCGCGCGGTGCTCGCGGGCGGCTATGCCGGGCCGTTGTCGCTGGAGGTGTTCAACGACGAATTCCGCTCCGCCCCGGCGCGGATGATCGCCCGCGACGGGCTGCGTTCGCTGGCCTTGATCGAGGCGAATGTGGGACTGACCGCGTTGCCGCCGACGCCCCGCGTCGCGGGCGTGGAGTTCGTGGAGTTCGCCGTGGACCGTCCGGCCAGCGACGCGTTGGCAGACCGGCTCGTCTCGCTCGGGTTCCAGCACGCCGGGCGTCACCGGTCGAAGGACGTGGATCTGTATCGGCAGGGCGAGATCAACCTCGTGCTCAACCGGGAGCAGGACAGCGCCGCCTCCGAGCATTTCCAGATGCATGGGACGTCGGTCTGCGCCTTGGCGCTACGGGTGGACGACGCGGCCGCCACGGTCGCGCGTGCGGCGGCGTTGGAGTGCCCGGAATGGCGGTCCGGGCACGCCGGCGGCGAGCGTGACATCCCGGCGATCCGCGCGCCGGACGGCATGCTGGTGCACCTGGTGCAGCCGGATGTGTCCGGACGTTCGATCTGGGAGGAAGATTTCGACCTGCAGCCGCATCCCGCCGGGTTGGGATTGCTCGCCATCGACCACCTTGCCCAGGCGCTGCCGGCCAGCGGGCTGCACAGCGCAGTGCTGTTCTGGCGCGGCGTGTTCGGCATGCGGGTCGCAGCGCCCGTCGACCTGACGGACCCGTATGGCCTGGTGCAAAGCCAGGCGCTGGCGAGCGACGGCGGCGCGTTCCGGCTCGCGCTCAACGTGTCGGACAGCCGCAACACGCTGACCAGCCGCTTCGTGTCGGCCGTGTCAGGGGCAGGCGTGCAGCACGTCGCTTTCACGGCCGCAGATCTGGCGAGGGTGGTCGCTGCCTTGCAGGGCCGCACGCCCATGCTGCGGATCGGCGCGAACTACTACGATGACCTGGCGGCCCGGTTCGACCTGGATGCCGACCAGGTTGCCACGATGCAGCGGCTGAGCCTGTTGTACGATCGCGATGAGGGTGGTGAGTTGCGGCAGGCCTATACGGCGTTGTTCGACGGCGGACTGTTCTTCGAGATCCTGGAGCGCAGCGGCAATGTCGGCTTCGGCGCCGCCAACGCCCCGTTCCGGCTGGCCGCCCAGGCAGGGCCCGGTTCGTAACGATAACGCTTTTCCCTCTCCCTCTAGGAGAGGTGAGGTCCGACGCGCAGGACCGTGCATCTAGCCCTCACCCAACCCTCTCCCAGAGGGAGAGGGCTTCTGCGGCTTAACTTCAGACGATTAGCCTCTATAGCGCGACCGTGGCGTCCGAGATCGTTTCGGTAAACGGAAGGTCGTGGCTGATCAGCAGGACAGCGAGTCCATCGTCAGACAGGTCGCGCAGCAACTGCATGGTCGCGGCCTGAACTGGACGATCCAACCGGGAGCATGGCTCGTCCGCCACCAGAAGCGCCGGGCGCAGCGCCAGCACCCGTGCAAGGGCCAGGCGTTGCGCCTCGCCGCCGCTGACCTCGCCGGGGAAACGCTGCAACAGCGTGGGCGAGACACGCAGTCGCTCCATCAGCTCCGCTAATCGAGTGGTGGCGGCCCGGCCGTCGGGCAGCCGGCGCAAATCGGCCAGCGAGTCGCCGAACCGCCGTCCGGCGGGGAAGACGGTCGTCGGATCCTGGTGCAGCTTCTGGAAGCGGGGGCGCAGGGTTTGGCGGCGTTTCTGGTCCAGGGCGGCGCCGAACCACGTCACACGGCCACCCGCCGGCGGGGCCAGGCCCAGCAGCGTGTCGCCCAGCGTCGTCTTCCCGGCGCCGCTCGGCCCCAGCAGCGTCGTGACCCGGCCCTCCGCCAACCCGAAGTCGACTGGCCCGGCCAGGATGTGCCTGCCGCGGGCGACGACCAGCCCGTCCGCCGTGGCGACCGCGCGCCCCGCCGCCGGCGCCGGGTGCGACCGCCCGGCGGCGGCGGACCGGCACGCGCGGAGGAACGCAGACTGTGGAGCCTGCAACAGCAACGCTGCGGACCCCTGTTCCGCGATCCGGCCATCCTCCAGCACCGCCAACCGGCCGCCAAGCGCCGCCACGATGTCGAGGTCGTGGGTGACCACGAGCAGGCTGCGCCCGGCATCCCGCAGGCTCGCCAGGATCGCCACCAACTCGGCGCGGCGCACGGTGTCGAGCCCCTTGGTGGGTTCGTCCACCACCAGAACCGGCGCCGGGCTGCGCGCAACCAAGGCCGCCAGCAGCCGCTGCCCCATGCCGCCGGACAACTCGGACGGCAGCCGCCCTGCCGCGTTCCGGTCCAGGCCGAAACGCTCCAGCCACCGCCGGGCCTCCGCCCGTCCGAGCCTGGGCGGGGTCAGTGCGACCTGCCGGCCAGCCCGCAGCAGGGGCGCCAGGGCGGCCAGCGGCTCCTGCGGCAGCAGGCAGGATTCGCGATGCCAGAGCGCCCGCAGCCGGGCGTTGTCGGCGGCCGGGCAGGACACATCGCCCAGCCTGATGCGTCCGGACGCCGCCATGCAGCCCGGCAGCAGGCCGAAGATGGCGGTTGCGATCAGGCTCTTGCCGCCGCCCGACGCGCCCACCAGGCACAGCGACTCGCCCGGCGCCACTGCGAGTGAGATGTCGGTCAGCACCGGCCGGCCGTCATGGCGCACCGACAGCCCCTCGATCCGCAGGCCGTCCGTCACAGCACGGCATCCACCGCGGATCCCAGCTTCGGCGCGGCCCAGCGCTCCCCCAGCAGCACGCAGGCCAGCGTGGTGAGGAAGATCGCGCCGGCGGGCGCCAGCAAGGCGGCCGGGCTGTCCTGCAGGTAGGGCAGGGCGTCCGCCACCATCGCACCCCATTCCGGCCGGGGCGGCGCCAGGCCGATGCCGATGAAGCCCAGCGAGGAGACGGCCAACACGTTGTTGCCCACGTCCAGCGCGGCCAGCGAGGCCACCACGGCGCGGACGGCGGGCCAGCCGTGCCGCCGCAGCCGGTAGCATGCACCGAAGCCCAGCAGCCGGCTTGCCTCGGCATCGGGCGCCCCCAGGGCGGTCCGCGCCAAGGGGTGGCAGAGCCGGGCGAACAACGGCCAGCGCGCCAGCACCAGGCCGCTCAGGACCACGGCGATGCCCCCGCCCAGCAGGCCGCTGAC
The DNA here is from genome assembly GCA_965199095.1 of Acetobacteraceae bacterium. GTDB lineage: Bacteria > Pseudomonadota > Alphaproteobacteria > Acetobacterales > Acetobacteraceae > LMUY01. The sequence goes on along the minus strand of CBDAQM010000007.1, from coordinate 512,357 downwards.
CAGCAGCACCAGCAGTAGCGACGGGATGGCATAGGTCACGTCCGCCACGGCCATCACCAGCCGACCGACCCAGCCGCCCGCCGTCGCAGCCAGCAACCCGGCGCCCGTGCCCAGCGCCGCAGTCGCCACGGAGGCGGCGGCGGCCACGCCCAGGGACAACGGCGCCGCCGCCACCACGCGGGCCAAGACGCTGCGGCCCAAGGCATCCGTGCCGAGCAACCACTCCGATCCCGGCGGCGCAAAGGCCTGGCCGAGATCCTGCGCCAGCGGGTCCACCGCCAGGCATGCCGGCCCGGCGATCGCGCCCACGACCAGCAGCACAGCCAGAGTGGCGCCGACGACGGGGAACCGGGCATGGCCGTGGCCGGGGGCGTGGCTCATGCCAGGACCGGCCTCGGGTCCAGCAGGCGGAGCAGCACATCCGCCAACGCATTCGCCGCCGCCACGAGCAGCACGAAGGCGATGGCCGCCGCCATCACGACGGGAAGGTCGCGCCCGAGCAGCGAGCGGACCAGCAACCCGCCCACGCCATCCAGGTTGAACACCAACTCGACGGTCACGAACCCCTCGATGAGGTGCATCGCCAGCACCGGCAGGTAGGCGACGACGGGAACGCAGGCTGGGCGCCCGGCGACCGATACCGCAATCGCCCAGCGCGAAACGCCCCGCATCCGGGCGAAGGCTGTGTAGGGCGCATGCGCGGCTGACGCGACGCCATGCCGGACCACGCGGGTCAGCCCCGGCAGCAAGCTCAGCGCCAAGGTCGCCGAGGGCAGCACCAGGTGGGCGGCCGACGCCGTGCCTGCGGCCGGCAGCCATTGCAACCGCACGGCCAGCAGGGCCACCAGCAGGCTCCCTGCCACGAAGGTCGGCGTGGACGCGGTCAACGCCGCCAACACCGCCACCGCCCGGTCCAGCCACTGGCCCGCCGCCAGACCGGCGGCGATCCCCAGCGGCAGCGCGGCGAGCATCGCGAGCACCGCCGCGCCACAACCCACGACCGCCGTCACCCACAGCCGCGGCGCCAGCACCGACCGCACGGGCTGCCCCGTCAGCAGCGACCGCCCGAAATCGCCCTCGGCCAAATGGACGAGCCAGCGGGCGTACTGGGCGGCCACCGGCTGGTCCAACCCTGCTTCCTGCCGCAGCAGCTCGACATTGGCGGTGGTGAGCCGGTCCTCTCCGTAGCGTGCTGCGGCGGCTTGCAGGGCCAGGTCGCCCGGAAGCACGTGGAGCGCTGCGAAACACAGCGTCGCCACGAGCACGGCGGTCAGGAGCGCCTGCCCGGCGCGCCGGAGCAGGGGCTGCGCTAGGCGGCCCACCGCATCTCCGCCAGGCAGTAGCTCACCTCGAACGGATCAAGCTTCACGCTCGCGGGAACGAGGCGGGTGGACACCGCGGCGTTGTGTTCGAACCACGCCACGGGGATCACCGGCAGGTCGTGTTGCAGCAGTTCCACGATCTCGCGCTGCAAGCGGGGTTGGTCGCCCTCGTCGAAGTTCTCGATGTACTGGCGCACCAGGCCGCGCAACGCGTCACTGCGATAGCCGGTGGAGGCCCAAATGCCGGCGTCGGACGCGAAGTCCGGCAGGATGGTGCCGATCGGGTCAGGCACGTTGACGTAGGTCCGCGCCAGGAGGGCGGTTTGCAGGCTGCCGTTGCGGGCGGCCTGCGGGATCGCGCTCGGCTGGCCCAGCCGGATGTCCAACGCCACGCCGACCTCGCGCAACTCCGCCTGAAGCGCCTGCGCCATCACGGGAAGTTCCGGGCGGTTGGATGGCACCAGCAGCGTCGCGGCCATCCGGTCACTGCCCCGCACCAGCACCCCGTCGGCGGCGGTGGTCCACCCTGCCTCCGCCAGCAGGCGCTTGGCCTCTGGCACGTCGCGGTGCAAGGGCGGCAGCGCCGGGTCGTACCAGCCGGTCAGGACCGGCGGCAGCAATTGGGTGGCCGTGCTGGCCGGGTCGCGCAGGATGGTGCGGGCGATGCCGCTGCGGTCGATTGCCAGCGACAGTGCCTGGCGCACCCGCAAATCACTGAATTGCGGCAGTTGCAGGTTCATCGTGACCATGCGGACCCGCGGGATGGTCGCGCGCAGGATGGTCGCCCGGCCGCCAGCGGCGATCCGGTCCGCGGCCTGTGGCAGCAGCGTGTAGGACAGGTCGGCCTCGCCAGACAGCGCGAGGTTGGCCCGGGTTTCCCCGTCCGGCGCGGCCGTGTACTGGATGCGGTCGATCGCCGGCTGCTTCCCCCAATAGCCGGGGAATGCCTCGGCTTCGATGGTCTGCACCCCGCCGACCGCGGTCACGCGGTACGCGCCGGTCGCCACCGGGCGCGTGACCGTACCGGACGCGTCGTAGGAGGATGGCGCCAGCACCACGCCGGCATAGTCCACCAGAAAGGAGGGCAGCGGTGCAAAGGGCGTGCGGGTCCGCAGCACCACCTCCCGATCGCCATTCGCTTCGATCGCGGTGAAGGGGATGGTGGACAGCGTCTCCGCCTTCGGCTGCACCCGGACCAGTGCGGCCGCCACGATGTCCGCCGTGACCGGCGTTCCGTCATGGAACCGGGCGTCGCGCAGGCGGAAGCGCCAGGTGAGGCGGTCCGCATCCACCGCCCAGCGTTCGGCCACGCCGCCGGACAGCCTGCCATCCGGCGTCACGGTCACCAGCGTTTCACCGATCCCGAGCCGCGTCAGGATGTAGCCAGTGTCCAGCGGGTCGGGGGTGTCATACGTCCATGGGGAGACGACCCGCAGCGTGCGCGTTTGCGCGGCGGCACGGCGCGGCCGCACCGCGGGGCTGAGCAGAGCGGTTGCCGCCAGAACCTTGCGGCGGGAGATCAGCATCGTCATTCCTTCCGATAGCGGCCGGCGTCGCCAGTCTCGTCCTGTCGTCCGAATCCGGGGCTTCGTGTCGTTACAGGATCAGCGCAGCGGAGTCATGGCCGGGCTGTCTTTGCGGCACGTGCCACAAAGCCCGGTCAACTCCACCGTACGCTGGTCGACATCGAAGCCCAGCCGCTCCCCGAGGCTGACGGTGGCAGCGGCGACCCGCTTGTCCTCCGCCTCGACGACGACGCCGCATTGCCGGCAGATCAGGAACTGCACGGCATGGGGATGGTCGGCGTGTTCGCACGCCACGAAGGACCGGGTCGTCTCCAGCCGATGCACCAGGCCGTGTTCCATCAGGAAGTCCAGGCAGCGGTAGACGCTGGCCGGGGTGATGGCGGCGTCATCCGGGAGCAGCCGATCGCGCAGATCGTAGGCGGACATCGGCCGTCTGGCCACCAGCAGCGTTTCGAGGACGGCGCGCCGCTGGCGGGTCATCCGCCCGCCGCGCCCGACGCAAATCGCGACCAGCTTTTCAAGCGCCTGCAACTGCTCGCGTTTTTTGCTCATGAGACGACTCCTACCACATCCGTTCCGACAGCAGCCAGTCTCGACGGCCGCCACGGGAGATCCGACGTTATTTCGGCAACGCATGGTCCACGGCATCGAGTTCGGCCAGCATCCAAGCCTGGTAGGTCTTGCCGGGCGGTTCGGTTTCGGTTGCCCCCACCACCGGGATGTGCGCCGCCTTCGCCAGCCGTTCCATGCGGGCCGCGATCGGGTCGCTGGCCTGGCTGTTATAGACCAGCAGCCTGACCTGGTGCGTCTTCAGGTCGTTTTCGAACCCGGCGACGTCGGACGCGCTCGGCTCGGTGTTGTTCATCACGGCAAGCTGGAACGCCTGGTTGCGCACCGTCATGGACAATGCGTCGAACACGTAGCCGAAGACCGGTTCGGTGGCCGTCACCGGCGTGCCGGCCAGCCGCGCCTTCAGCATGCCGATCTTGGCCAAGACCGGCGCGAGCGATTGCTGGAACATCGCCAGGTTATGGGCGTAATCCGCGGCATCGGCCGGGTCGGAGACGCTGAGCGCGTTCGCCAAGGTCTTGGCGAGGGCGAGCATCGTCGCCGGGTCATACCAAATATGCGGATTCTCGCCCGGGGTTTTGCCGATCAAGGCGCCCACGTTGATGGCCTGGCGGTTCGTGCTGCGGGCGGCGCCCAGCAGTTTTTCGACCCATGGGTCATAGTCGACGCCGCTGAAGATGACGATCCGGGCCGCCGACAGCTTGCGCGCGACGGACGGGCTGGCCTCAAACAAATGCGGATCCTGATCCGGATTGCTGAGGATGCTTGTCACCGTGACGTGCGTCCCGCCGATCTGTTTGGCGACGTCGCCGTAGAAGTTTTCCGCCGCCACGATCGGGACCGGCGTGCTGGCAGGCTGCGCCCGCGCCTGGCCCCCGGGCATCACTGCCGCCCCAAGCAACACGGCCGCGATCCAGTTCCTGCGCATCAAGCCTCCCAGTAAAAGTCGCCACGCAAATGCTACAACATATCACATGAGGCAGCAACCATGCCCTTGGCTGCGCGAGATGCGCCTCTTTCATAGCTGCGATAACGTATCATCCGCCCGTGAGCGTGCCGGCCTCGGCCTGGAACACCTGCGAGAGCCGGCTGGCCGCTCCCTGCAAAAGCTGTGCGTCGTAGCCGGTAAAGCCAAGCAGAAGCGCGGACACCGGCGGGGCCGCGATGTAAAGCGGCGACAGCGGACGAACGATGAGCCCGTGCGCCGCTGCGACGCCCGCGACCGCCACGTCGTCCAGCCCATGGCGCAGCCGCGCCACCACCTGCATGCCCTGGTCCGGCGTGGTTACATCAAGGTATTCCCTAAGTCCGTCAATCGCGCCGACCAGAATGTCGCGCGCCGCGCGGTACTGCGCGCACATGCGCCGCAGATGGACGCCGAAATGCCCCTGTTCAAGGAACGCCGTCACCACGCTTTCGGTCAGCCCCGGCGCGTGCCGGTCCGCCAGGTAGCGGGCCGCCATCATGGCGTCCAGCAGCTCGTGCGGGACGACGGCGTAGCCCAGCCGCAACCCGGGGAAGAGCACCTTGCTGAACGTGCCGAGATAGATGACGCGTTCACCACGGTCGATGCCTTGCAAGGAGGCAAGGGGCCGCCCGGCGTAGCGGAACTCGCTGTCGTAATCGTCCTCGATCACCCAGGACCGCGCCTCCCGCGCCCAGGCCAGCAACTCCAGCCGCCGCGCCATGGACAGCACCACGCCGGTGGGCGACTGGTGGGACGGCGTGACGTACACGGCACGCGCGGCGGGGGCGGCGGCGATCCCGTCAGCCACGACGATGCCCTCGCCATCGACCGGCACGGGGATGATCGCGGCGCGTGCCGCCTGAAGTGCGGCGTGCAGTGCGGGGTAGGTCGGATCCTCGATCCAGACGGCATCGCCGGGTTCGATAAGCACCTTGACCACCAGGTCGATCGCCTGCTGCACGCCCGACAGGATCATGATCTGCGACGGGTCGCACTGCACCCCGCGTGACGCGCGGAGGTATTGCGCGACGGCCGCCCGCAGCCGGGGGGAGCCGCGGGGATCGCTGTATCCCAGCCATAGCGGGTCGACCTTGCGCAGTTGCGCCATCGTCAGCCGGCGCCACACCGCCAAGCTGCGCTGATCCAAGCCGCAGCGGCCGATGTTGAAGGGCAGGGCTGCGAAATGGCTTTCATCCGGTTTCAGCCGGGCATACCTCGCGGCGGGCGAAGGCGCAGCCGTTGGCGCCCGCGACGGCACAGTCCTGCGCTGCGGCGCCAGCGGCGGCTCCAGCATGGTCCGCGACACGAATGTGCCAGCGCCCACCCTGCCCTCGGCATAGCCCTCCGCCACCAATTGTTCGTAGACGGCCACCACGCAGGTGCGGGACAGGCCGAGTTGCGCGGCCAAATGCCGGGTCGCTGGCAGGCGGCTTCCAGGCGCCGCAGCGCCGTCCAGGATCACCCGCCGCAACTCGCCGTAGAGCTGCCGGAACAGCGATGCCGCCGCGTCGCGGTCGACCGTGAGCGTCAGCAGGCTGGACCAATCGGGCGCAGAGGCAGCTTGGGCCATGGCGGCAGGCTACGCGGCGCTGGCGGCAGATGGAAGCAATTGGTCTGCCGTGCGGATCTGGATTGGTCCTTTTCCCGACCATTCCCGGCGGCTTTGATCGATTTCAGCCACGCTGTCCAGGAGACGCCCATGTCCGCATCCAGCTTCGACATCTCGCCGCGCAACCGCGTCGTCCGGCGGCCGGCGCGCGGCAAGTACGACAAGGCGACGGTCTACGACATCCTGGATTCCGCCCTGGTTTGCCACATCGCCTACGTCATCGACGGGCAGCCCTATTGCACCCCCACCTCCTTCTGGCGGGAGGGCGACCATCTGTATTGGCACGGCTCGTCCGCCAGCCGCATGCTGCGCAACCAGGCGGCCGGCCTGCCCGTCTGCCTCACCGTGACGCACACGGATGCGATCGTGCTGGCCCGGTGCGGCTTCAACCACTCGATCAACTATCGTTCGGTGATGGCCTACGGCACGGCCCGTTTGATCGAGGACGAGGCGGAGAAACTTGCCGCGATGGACAGCTTCATCGACCGCTTCTTTCCCGGGCGCTCCAAGCTGCTGCGCCCGGCGACGGAGAAAGAGATCAAGGCCACCACCTTCGTCGGCATGGAGATCGAACAGGCGTCGGGCAAGATCCGCAACGAGCCGGTGCATGACGACGAGGCGGATTACGCCGTTCCCGCCTGGACCGCGCTGCTGCCGATCCGCACCGTGCTGGGCGCCGCCGAGGAATGCCCCCGCCAAATGCCGGGCGTCACCCAGCCGGAGGGCATGATGGGCTACCAGGCGGGCCGCCGTTTGGACGACGTGATGCTCGAAGCCTATCGCACGCTCTACGGCAGCGAGGCATGACTCTGCCCTAGTCGTGCGCGTCTTCGACAGCGAGTAGTTTCTTCGAATCGATGGCTGGGCAACACATTGCCGGAGTCGATTCGTGGCGGCCAAAGACATTCCCGTAAAGAAATACGTCGTGAAGCTCGACGCCGATGAGCGCGAGCGGCTGCTCGATCGGGTTTGCGCTCTCAAGGGTACAATCGCGGTCAAGCGAACCGCGTCCCAGCAGGTCATCGATCGGAACGTCCGCCTTCGTCGACTTCACCGTTTGTGCAGCAAGCTCCCATCAAGCATGATGCGGCTACATGGGTCCCCAAACCTCGCCGACAACATCAGTCATTTCCGGAGCGGTGGCGATCAGTTGGACCGCAGCCCGCGGTGCGGCGAGCACGTTCGACCTGGGATGGGGTGAACAGGGCGGCGGTTGGCGGGACTGGGGACGCGTCTTGCACAAGCCACGCGACGGGGAGCGGGTGCCACGGACGGCACCCGCGCTCCCGGCCTGATGCCTGCCGACCCGCGACCAAGGAGCGGTAAGCAGCGGGCAGGCAGCCGCCACCCTCCCGGGAAAACACTGGACCTGCCGCCGCCGACGGCAGACCGCACTCAACTCCAGCAAATCATCGCCGGGCTGACCGACGGCGTCATCCTCGTCGATCCCGACCAGACCATCGCCTGGGCCAACAAAACGGCCCTGGACCTTCACGGGGTCGGGGACGTGCGTGAACTCGGCGCAACGGTGTCGGATTACCGCAAGCGGTTCGAGCTGACCTACCGCAACAACCACAAACTGCCCGATGGCGATTACCCGATGGAGCGCCTGCTCGCGGGGGAGGCGTTCAGCGAGGTCGTGGTCGAGGTCCGGAACGTCGCCGACGGACGCCGATGGGTGCATGGCCTCCGCACCCTGGTGCTGACGGACAAGGCCGGGCAGCCCGATTGCCTCGTCATCATCGTCAACGACGAGACTGAACGGTTCAATGCGGAGGAGCGGTTCGAGCGCGCCTTCAACGCCAATCCGGCCCCGGCCATCATCGCCCGGCTTTCGGACATGCGCTACGTGAAGGTCAACCGGGGCTTCCTGGAGCTTACCGGATTAGAGCGGGACGACCTGGTCGGCCGCTCGCTCCACGATTTCGACGTCCTCAGCGGGGCTGAAAAGCGGGAGCTGGCCGTCAAGCGGCTGCATGCGGGGGAGACGATTCCCCAGATGGAGGGCTGCCTGTCGCTTCCGGGTGGGCTTCAGCGCACGGTGCTGCTGGGCGGCCAGCCGATCGAGATCGGCGACGACGCGTGCATGCTGTTCACCTTCGCCGATCTGCATCCACGGCAGCAGGCTCAACACGCCCTCAAGCTCAGCGAAGAACGCTTCTCCAAGGCGTTCCACATGGCGCCGGGTCCGATGGCGATCCTGACCCTGGACGGTTTCGCCTTCGCCGACGTGAACGGCGCCTTCATGACAGTGACCGGCTGGAGCAGGGAAGAATTGCTGGGCCGCGGGGAGGCCGAACTGGGTCTCTGGGGTGACCAGGCAGCCTGTGACGTCATCGAGCGCCAGCTCTATGAGACAGGCCGCCTCCGGCAGGTCGACATCAAGCTGGGTGGCAAGGGCGGTCCCGTCGGCGACTTCCAGCTTTCGGCGGAAACCACCGAAATAGAAGGCACGGGCTGCGTGCTGACGCTGATGCAGGATGTCGGCGAGCATAAGCAGACGGAGACCGAACTCATCGCCGCCGTCGAGTCCGTCATGCAGGATACGACCTGGCTCAGCCAGAGGATCGTCGAACGCCTGGCGACCGCCCGTCGCGGGGGCAAGGCACCAGCCCCGGGTCCAGAGGTGTCGTCGCTGCCTGAGCGGCTCCGTGCAGTATTGGCGCTCGTGGCGCAGGGACTCTCGGACGACGACATCGCCACAAGGCTCGGCATCACGCGGAACACCGTCCGTAATCACGTTTCTGCGATCTACGGGCGGCTGAACATCCGTAAGCGGAGTGCCGTCATCGTCTGGGCGCGCGAACGAGGGCTCGGCGCTTCCCTCAAACCGCGGGTAAGGCTCGACAAAATACCGCGGACGAAACAGCGCTAGTGCAGGCATCACGACAGAGTAATCAAAAAGAACGAGACGCTTCAGGAGAGATCGTAATCGAAAATTTCATATCATTTGGCATGCCGAGCAGCTAGGCCCTGCCATATCGAGGCGAATGTTCCGCCTTGCCGTCAGGAGTAGCCAGTGGACAAGGATCGCGTCGAGGGCATCGGCAAGAAGGTTGCCGGGTCCGTCAAGGAGGCAATCGGCAAGGTCACCGGTGATACGAAATTGCAGGCCGAGGGCACGATCGAGAAGTCTGCAGGAGCGGCACAGAACGCCGTGGGCGGTGTCAAGGACACCGTACGCGACGCCGCCGAGCAGTAAGGCACTTGCCTGGCGACCCTCTCGACGACGAATTGCGGACCGCGGTCGAAGGGAGGGAGTCCGGTGACCACCAGACGCTCGCGCTCCACGCGGAAGCGATCACCGTCACCAAGCGCGTCCGCAAGACCCTGGTCCGTGCCGCGCGGACCACGGCCGAACGGACCGTTGCCGTCGACGAGGAACTCGCCGGGGAAAGCGTCGTGGTGGAGCGGGTCGCCATCGGCCGGATCGTCGAGGTTGCACCTCCTGTTCGGCAGGAGGGCGACGTGACGATCGTGCCGGTGGTCGAGGAGGAACTCGTCCTGGTGCGGCGCATGGTCCTCAAGGAGGAGGTCCACCTGCGTCGCGTGAGGACGACGACGCGCCACGCCGAAACCGTGACGTTGCGCGAGCAGAAGCTGACCGTGACCAGGACCGAGGTCGCGGACTAACGGCGGCCGCGCCGCGGCCGCCGCACTCAAAATCGAAGGACAGACCATGACAGACGAAACTATCGTTGCGATTTACGACACCGCCGCACATGCCGACGCAGCCGCGGCCGACCTGCGCGGGGCGGGGGTGCCGGAGAGCGCCATCAGCGTGCATGCCGCCACCGGCACCATGTCCGGCACGACTACGACGACGGCGGCCCCGGTCGACCGCGAGCCGGGCTTCTGGTCGAGCCTGTTCGGCGGCCAGCCGGACCACGACACGGCGGTCTACGACCGCAGCCTGACCGGCGGCTCGACTGTCGTCACCGTCAAGGCACCCGAGACGCACATCACCAAGGTGATGGAGATCCTGGAAAACCACAATCCGATCGACATCGACGAGCGGGCTACGGGCTACGGGCTGACGCAGGCCACGACGACAACGCGCACTCCGTTGGCCACCCCGATGATGCCAGTCGTCGGAACCGCGGCCGCCGCCACCGACGGCATGATGCAGCTGTCGGAAGAAAGCCTGGCAGTCGGCAAACGCGTGGTGAATCGCGGCGGCACCCGCATCCGCCGCTTCGTGGTCGAGACGCCCGTCGAGGAGAGCGTGTCGCTCCACAGCGAGAAGGTGACCCTGGAACGGCATCCGGTCACCGACGGCCGCCCCGTGACCGACAGCTTCACCGACAAGACCGTCGAGATGACGGAGTCGGCGGAGGAGGCGGTCGTGTCGAAGACGGCGCGCGTCTACGAGGAGGTCGGCCTGCACAAGAAGGCCACCGATCGCACCGAGACCATCCGCGACACCGTCCGCAAGGAAGAGGTCGAGGTGGTGCAAATTCCCGGGACGGCGACCACCACGAAGACGACCGGCACGACGCTCGACCCCCGCGCGCCAAAGATCTGACGCCTTGCACCCGGGGCGCATCGTCGCCCCGGGTTCCCTTTTGAAAGCACAACGATGTCCACCTCAGTCTACAACGAGCCGCCGCTCCGCGGTCCCGCGCTCGAAACCACCACGACCATGATAGGCGGGGGTGCGCACGTGCACCGTCGTATCTCCTGGGCCGCCATTTTCGGCGGCGTCATCCTCGTCGTCGCCGTGCAGCTCGTGCTCAGCTTGCTCGGTGCTGGCATCGGCCTCGACACGGTCAACACCAACGCGGGCACCACGCCGGACGCCAGCAGCCTCGGCATCGGGGCCGGAGCCTGGTGGATCATCAGCAGCGTCATCGCGCTCGCCTTCGGCGGATACGCGGCAGCTTGGCTGGCGGGCATCGAGATCCGCTGGGACGGCGTGCTGCACGGCCTGATCACCTGGGGCATCGCCTCGTTGCTGACCGTCTATCTCCTGTCCTCGGCCATCGGCGGCATCATCGGCGGCAGTGCCTCCGCGCTTGGTGGCATCGCTTCCGCCGCTGGCAGCGGCATCAAGGACGCGGCCAAGCCGGTCGCGGACGCCGCGGGCGTCAGCCCGGACATGCTCCAGCAGCAGGCCCAGTCCTATCTGAAGCCAGCCAACCCGGACCCGGCGACCATGTCGGCGCAGGACGCACAGAAGGAGGTCGTGACCAACCTGGCGACCTACGCCAAGGGTGGACCCGACGCCGCGGGGGCCAAGACGCGCGTCATCGCGATTATGGCGGCGCAGCAGCACATCTCCACCGACCAGGCGGGCAAGCAGTTCGACGACGCCCAAGCCAAGCTGGCCCAGGCCAAGGCGCAGGCCGTTCAGACCGCCAAGAACACCGCGGATGCCACTGCCACGGCCGCCGCGCACACGTCCTTTGCGGCTTTCGCCGACCTGCTGATCGGGGCCATCGCGGCTGCGGTCGGCGGTTCGCTCGCCGTGCAGCGTCGCATGCACGTGTCCCGGCGCGTCGTCGCTTAGTCGCTCAAGTTACTACACGCCCGGCACCTCCGCGTCGGGCGTGCCTTCCCTCGCAAAAAGGATTTCCACATGTCCATCATCGGCTGGCTCATCCTGGGACTTGTCGCCGGTTTCATCGCGAGCAAGCTCGTCAACAAGAGCGGCGAGGGCCTGGTGCTTGATATCGTGCTCGGCGTGATTGGTGCCGTCGTCGGCGGCTACCTGTTTACCTTCTTCGGCGCGTCGCCGGTCTCCGGGCTGAACATCTACAGCATGATCGTCGCGGTCGTCGGCGCCGTGCTCGTCCTGGTCGTCTACCACGCCGTCACCGGCCGTAGCCGCACAATTTAACCACGAAAGCCATAGGAGCTACGCATGGGATTACTTGATTCGGTAGTCGGCAGCCTGATGGGCGGTGCCGGAGGCGGCGCGAACCCGATACAAGGCGTGCTGATGAACATGCTCGGCGGCGGCCAGGCCCAGCAGGGCGGAGTGGGCCAGCAGGGCATGGGTATGCAGGGCGCCGGAATGGGCGGCATGGCAGGCGGCCTGGGAGGGCTGGTTTCGGCGTTCGAGGGCGCGGGGTTGGGCCACATCGCTCAATCCTGGGTCGGCAACGGCCCGAACCAGTCGGTGTCCCCGCAACAGCTGCAAAGCGTCTTCGGCGAGCAGCAGGTGCAGAACATGGCCAGCCAATCCGGCATGGAGCCGAACGATTTCCTGTCGCAACTCAGCCAGCACCTGCCCAACGCGGTTCACGGCATGACGCCGGACGGGCGCGTGCCAGACGAGGGCACGGTGTCCGTTTGAAGGCACGGCGGCGTGGCGGCATATAGGTTTATTTAGAAGGACCGGACATGGTCGACGAGAACAGGGTCGAAGGCGCCGCCAAGAACATCGGCGGCAAAATCCAGGACGCGGTCGGCGGCTTGACGGGGGATTTCGGCACTCAGGCCAAGGGCAGGCTGAACCAGGCGGCGGGAAGCGCGCAGGACGCGTTCGGGTCCGCCATGGACACGGCGAGCGGGTGGGGCGGAGACGTCGCCGGGCTGGCCAAGGACAAGCCCCTCACCGCAATGTTGGTCGCCCTGTCGCTTGGATTCGTCCTCCGCGTGTTGACGCACACGAGCCGTCGATGAATCCATGGATAGGCGGCACCCGGTTCAACCGGGGAGCCGTCTGGGTCGTTGCCGCAGCCCTGTTCGCCGCGCCGCTGCTGCCCGGCCCGGCTATCGAGCGGCGTCTGTTGGTCGCCGGGCGGCGGAGAGCCGCGCTTTAAACCAAAGGTCTCGCATGCCACGTGGAGGGTACTGTCTCCCGACCGACGGCCTGAGATCCACGCACGCCCAAAGCAATGGAGGACGTTTCCATGAGTGATGCCGCCACCGACCCGAAGGCTCCGACCGCTCCGGCGCTGCCTGACGCTTCCCGGCTGCCGGACGCCCCGTACTATCCCGTGCTCTCCGGGCAGCCCGCCCTGGTCACCGGCGCCAATTCCGGCATCGGCAAGGCCGTCGCCTTGGGCTTGGCCAAAGCGGGCGCCGACGTCGTGGTGAACTACGTCACCCATCCGGAAACGGCGGAGGAGGTGGCGCACGAAATCGAGGCGATGGGGCGCAAGGCTATCGCGCTCAAGGCCGACGTCAGCAACGAGGACGAGGTGGAGGCGATGTACGCCGCGGCCATCGCGCAGTTCGGCACTTTGCACATCTCGGTCAGCAACGCCGGGCTGCAGCGCGACGCCAAGTTCGACGAGATGACCCTGGAAGAATGGAACACCGTCATCGGGATCAACCTGACGGGGCAGTTCCTGTGCGCCCGGGCCGCCGTGCGGGAGTTCAAGAGGCGCGGTGTGGTGCCGTCCGTCTCCAAGGCGGCGGGCAAGATCATCTGCATGAGTTCAGTCCACCAGGTCATTCCCTGGGCGGGGCACGCGAACTACGCGGCGTCCAAGGGCGGCATCAACATGCTGATGCAGAGCGTGGCGCAGGAGATGGCACCACACTTCATCCGGGTGAACAGCATCGGCCCGGGCGCCATACGCACGCCGATCAACACCGCCGCGTGGAGCACGCCGGAGGCGTATGCCAGCCTCATGACCCTTGTTCCCTACAAGCGCATCGGCGAGCCGGACGACATCGCGCAGGCGGCCGTGTGGCTCGCCTCCGACGCGGCGGACTACGTGACGGGCGCCACCCTGTTCGTCGACGGCGGCATGACGCTCTATCCCGGCTTCGCGACGGGCGGCTGAGGCCCCTATCGTGGGCGACGACACCCCGATCCTTCCAGCCCACATAGAGGACACCCTCCGGGCCATAGCGAAGCTGCACGCCGACCACCGCCAAAGCGCCGGGACGTTGCAGCGAACGGTGGAGCGGCTGACTGCCTTCATAGGGCGACCGCTGTTCATCGCGGTGCTAACCGTGCTCGTAGCGACCTGGATGGGCGGGAACCTGGCCGTGGGAACGGCGGGGCTCCCAGCCTGGGATGCCCCGCCGTTCAGCTGGTTGCAGGGCATCACGGGCCTGCTGGCGCTCTACGTCACCATCCTGATCCTGGCCACTCAGCGACGTGAGGACCAGTTGGCCGGATACCGTGAGCAGCTGACCTTGGAGTTGGCCATCCTGAGCGAGCAGAAGTCGGCCAAAATTATCGCCCTGCTGGAAGAGATGCGGCGGGACAGCCCGAGCCTCCGGAACCGGGTGGATGAGGAGGCAGCTGCGATGTCCGTGGCTGCCGACCCGCAAGCTGTGCTGGACGCGATCAAGGAGAACGAGGACTCCCCGCTGACTGAGGAGCTTCTGACGGCGCCCGGCGACCTCGACCCGTTGACCGTCGAAAGGGTGCGGGCAGAAGCGGTCGACCCGCTCGCCTGACACTCCCGCCGCGATGCGGCCGGGCAAACAGACCACCCCACTCCGGATCCAGTGATGCCCGAACAATCGGCGACGCCCTTGCCGAAGACCGTTGCGCAGGCTCCCGCGCCGGATGCTTCCGGGTAATGACGTTGTTCGTCATGATCGTCGCCACGCTTTACTTCGGGAAGGAGGTGCTGGTCCCGGTCGTCCTCGCGCTACACCCATCTTCAGGGTATCCGCCCGGCGAGCACCGCCCACTCGGGCTGATGTGAATGGGGGAGCTTAACAGCGCTCCTTCTGCCGCACCAGCACGATGCCCGGCACTCGATCATGCCTCGGGAGCGCAACTCGGCCCGCAAGAACGCGACCGGATGCTGTCCCAGGGTCAACCCGACGCTGCGGTCGCCGCCGTAAGCGGACAGCCTTACACCGCTCCCTGCGCCTTCCGCAGCCCGTCCAGGACTGCCTGGTGCGTCGCCAGTATTCGCCGCAGCGTGGGTTTGCCTTTGTCGCTCGCCTCGGCGATGCCCTCGTGCATTTCCTCGATCCCCGCCGTCATCTGCTCGGCCAACCCGGTTAGCCGCTCCTGCAGCTGCTCGCCATCGTCCTTGAGTTCGGCCGTCCAGATCGCCACCACGCGAGAGAGTTCGTTGCCAGCACGCTCGGGTGGGACGCCCGCTTGCAGCAGCTTGATGAGCGGGGCCAGGTCGGCAGCAGGGGAACGGGGCATGCATGAAAGGTAGGTAGGCTGACTGTCCAAGCCAACCCTCCCGCCCGTGCGGCAGACAGGCGGTGCGACCTGGGCTAAGACGCGCTCGCGACCACATGAATGGGGGCACTTCCATGGCCATGTCACTCTACCAGGCGTCACTCGCACCCTGCTTGCAGATGCTCGATGCCTTATCCGCCGTGCTTGGCAAGGCGGCTTCCTATGCGGCTGAGCGGGGTATCGAACCTTCGGTGCTGCTGCAGTCGCGGCTGTATCCGGATATGCTGCCTCTCGTTCGGCAGGTGCAGATCGCCACCGACGGCGCCAAAGCTGGAGGGGCGCGGCTGGCCGGGGTGGACAACCCATCCTTTCCGGATACCGAGGCGAGCTTCGACGAACTCCAGGCACGCCTCACCCGGTGCGTCGGCTTCCTGCGCTCGCTCGACCGGAGTGCAATCGACGCCGCCACCGAGCGCCGCATCGAGTTCAGCGTCGCCAAGCGGGCCATGGTGATGATGGCGCCGGAGTATATCAGCGGTTGGATGCTGCCGAACTTCTTCTTCCACGTGACCACGGCATTCGACATTCTACGTCACAACGGTCTCGTCGTGGGCAAGCGGGACTTCCTTGGTGCCATCCCTCTGGTCAGCTAAGCCGCTGACGCGGCCATCAGGCAAGCAGGCCGGGGACCTGGATGTGCAACCTCTACGCCGTCACCAAGGGCCAGCAAGCCATACGCGACCTGACCCGCGCCATGACCGACCGCACCGGCAACCTCCCGCCTTTGCCGGGCATCTACCCCGACTACCCGGCGCCCGTCGTCCGCAACACGCCGGACGGCCGCGAACTGACAATGGCGCGGTGGGGCATGCCGTCACCGGCCGCAGTGGTCAGGGGCAAGAACTCGGACCCGGGCGTCACCAACGTCCGCAACGTGTCCTCCCCGCATTGGCGCAGGTGGCTCAGCATGGAGAGCCGCTGTGTCGTACCGTTCACGAGTTTCTCGGAGAACGAGGCCATGCCCGACGGCAGGCGGCCGCCACTCTGGTTTGCCCTGGAAGATAGTCGGCCTTTGGCATGCTTCGCTGGCATTTGGACGCGATGGATTTCGGTGCGGAAGGTGCGGGAGGGCGAGACCACGAACGACGTGTTCGCGATCCTCACCACCGAACCCAACGCCCTGGTCGGCAGGTACCATCCCAAGGCGATGCCGGTCATCCTCCGGACGGCCGAGGAAATCGACATCTGGATGTCGGCGCCCGCCTTCGAGGCGCTCGCCCTGCAACGACTGCTGGCGGACGACGCGCTGGTGGTCGTCCTGCGGGGCGAGAAGGAGGATGCGGGTGGAACGAGCGGGTTGGCGGAGCCTGTCCCGGTGCGGCAGGGCTTATTGCTGTAGGCAGCCAACTGATGCCTGTGACGTTTCTCTCCTCGGTTCCTCCCTTCACGGGACGACCAGAAGGATGTCGCGGGCATGGAGCGGGAAACAATCATCGTCGCGTACGACCGACCCGAACGGGCCAGCGCCGCCATCGCGGCCCTCCGGCAACTCGGGGTGCCGTCGGAGGACATCAAGCGGCATCCGGTGTCGTCAGGCACCGTCGAGGAGGTCGCAATCGCACCCGAACCGCCGACGAGCAGCGGGTTCTTCGGATGGCTGTTCGGCCGCGACCCCGTCGCCCACCGCGTCGCGCTCTACAAGAAGGCTCTGGAGGCGGGTGGCACGGTCATCAGCGTCACCGTGATGGCCGACGAAATGCATACCGCCCACAAGCTGCTTCAGGAGTTCGGGCCGATGGATTGGGAGGTCGCACCCGGCGGACGCTGATGCCCCCCGTCACACCAGACGGGCGCTACTTCGTGGTGCGCGGCCGCTTGTGGCGCTGCACCAACCCCAATCTCGATCCTGATCTCCGCGACAGCCTCAAGAGGGAGTTGATGTCGGCCCGTCGCGTGAAGGGCGTGGCCATGAGGGCTGGCGACATCGACGGGCGCGAAGCCGCACGTCGGCGGGTGGATGCCGCCAAGGTCGCGCTGGGGGAGCGAGGACCGATCTGGTGGTCGGACGGCGCACCCGATTACAACCGGCACATGGCACGAACCACCCCTTACGCTGAGTGGTTCAGTGCGTTGCAAGCAGAAGAGGCGGGAGGTTGAATGTCCTCCGACAGGTGTTTCGTCCCCGATGCCTGCCCATGCCAACAGGTCTCTCCGGTTCAAAGCTCCCGCTCCGGACGGTCTAGGCCAACTCGGTCGGCGGTTCCGTGGCGGTCGTTTCCTCAGCCGGATCATCGGCACTCTCCGTAATCGGCGCGGCCTCTGGCGGCGCCTCTTTGGCGCGGTCCCGCGCACCGCCCAGGTAGTCGAACACCAGCGGGTCGTGACCCTCGAAAATCAGTTGGTATTCGGCACCCAGGGCGACGTGCGAAGCCTGGTCGATCTTGGCGATTTTCTTGATGACCCAACCCTCGCCACGGTCGACCAAAGTTGGGGGAAGGTTCACGATGCGGGCGGGCGGACGCTTGTCGTCACGTCCCCGGCCCGGGCTCCCGGAACCACCCTTGCCACCCTTCCCGCCTTTGCGGTCGCGGCTGTTCATGTCGAACTGCGCAGGGGCGGGCGTCTTAGCCTTCGGCGTACCGGGTTGTTTAGCCATGAGACGTCTCCTCGTCGGGCCAGAGCTTGTCGTGACCACATAGGGAGTTTCGAAGGACGCGGATAGACCAAGCGCTGTGCGGTGCAGCGGTAGAACGGGGGAGGTGTGGGCGGAACACGGGCCAAGCCGAGCATAGCCACTTTCCGAAACACGGAACGTCAGCGCCGCTTCTGAGCTGGCGCCGCCCTGACGATGGCGGCGGCATCCCGGCCAGGAACTAACGGTTCCGCAAGCCGGACCGGCAACCGCTGCGCCAGCTCGGCGAAACCCGGCCACCGATCGGCCTTGAGCTCCGCCACGCGCGCTGGGACGGTCAGCACCGTGTAGGCCGCGGGGTCAAGCTTGACCGGCACCTCCCGCCAGGTCACCGGCGTGGCCACGGTGGCGCCAGGACGTTGCCAGCGGCGAGAAACTCCCGATGG
This sequence comes from Acetobacteraceae bacterium, assembly GCA_965199095.1. GTDB lineage: Bacteria > Pseudomonadota > Alphaproteobacteria > Acetobacterales > Acetobacteraceae > LMUY01. Next base: position 494,230 of record CBDAQM010000007.1, on the reverse strand, counting down.
CCGTCGCTCCCAACCCGTTTCTTAGCCAGTCCACCAGGATGCGGCCCTTGCGGTCGGCGATCTTCAGGTGCGCCAGGAAGCGGGTCGGCTCCTCCGCTGCCATCCGCTCGGCGAAGGCGCGGCAGAACGGCTTCACGACGGACCAGTCGGCCTCGGGGGCCAGCGGCAGCACCACGTGTAGCCCCTTGCCGCCGGTCGTACGACAGTAGGATGTCAATCGGCATCAAAAATGCCCCCTTGTGGAGTGCGCCCCTGGGGGTGGACAGAATCAAGCCGCTGTTTTGACCGTCTGCCGAGCGTGTTGATCCTCGAACTGCACAGGGCTGAGATATCCCAGCGCTGAGTGCAGCCGTTTTGAGTTATAAACCTCGTCGATGAAACGCGGAAGGTCGGCAGTCACGTCCTCGAAGGTTTCGTAAGCCGCTAGGTAAACTGCTTCGACTTTCAGCGTCTTCATGAAGCTCTCCGCCTTGGCGTTGTCGTATGGATTGCCACGGCGACTCATCGAGCCGATCAGGCCATGGGCTGCCAACAAGGTGCGGTACACCTCGGACGCGTATTGCGACCCACGATCGGAATGATGAATGCAGCCTTTTGGCGGAGCCCGGTTCCTGATCGCCGCCTTCAACGCTGCGACGGCGATGCGAGCATCCATGGAGCGGCTGATTGCATAGCCGACGACTTTGCGCGAGCAGGCATCAAGGATGGCAGCCAGGTAGACGAAGCCGCCCGGAATGGCCACGTATGTCAGGTCCGCCACCCAGATCTGGTTCGGGCGATCGAGAACGACACCCTTGGCCAGGTCGGAAAAGATCGGCCCGGCGTGATCGCTGTCGGTCGTCACGACGTAGCGCCGCCGCTGTGACGACCGCAAGGCGACTAACGAGGGGCTTGCCGCGCCAAGTCTGGGTGATGTGGCAGAACATGCGATGCTCGATTTTGTTCCACTGTGTGCCTTGCCAAGGCGCATCGATGTCGTGGGTGCAAGTCCCACCCGGCAACTCTCGCTCCAGCCGGAAGCACCCGGAGCGGATCAGGAGGCGACGAATGGTCTGAAGCACTTCGGGAAAAGGTCTCTTCTGGGGATCAGCGGGCCATACGGGCCGCAGCACAAGCGAACACCGACGAGGCCTCGAAAGGATCAATGTGAGAGCCGACCCGCCAGTGGAACGGGCAGGCCGCCGTCGTCAGGCAAGCGAGCGAGACACGCCCCTGACGGTCTCACCGGGGTAAAGGTGGCAGCACGTATGGCAGACCATTGATGCGCAACAAGGGAAGTCTGTTTGGGCGACCACGGCTGGCAGCCGGCTGGTCAACGGCGAACCCGCGAGGGCCAGCGCCGGCTGGGGCAGATGGCGGATGGGTCCGTAGTACTGAGGACGCCGGGTAATGCCGGCTGAGGGAAGGGGCCCTGACCTGCGACAGGCGGGCAAAGCGACGAGACCCGGGAGATTGGCCGAAAGCCTATCAACTCCGCTCGAAAGGGTTCGGAAGTTGCAGACCTCGCTACAGGCGAAAGCTAAGGCTGAACCGGCTTTTCGTTTCTACGCTCTATGGGATAAAGTGTGCCGGGCCGACGTTCTCGAAGAAGCATTCCGGGCTTGCCGTCGCAACGGCGGCGCTCCGGGCTGCGACGGAACAACGTTCGACCAGATCACGCTCCATGGGCTGGAACGATGGCTGGGAGAGTTGCGGCAGGAGCTACTGGCTGGCGAATATCGGCCACAGCCCCTGCTGCGCGTGTGGATACCCAAGAGCAACGGCGGTCAACGCCCCCTCGGCATCCCGTGCATTCGCGACCGCGTGGTAGAGATGGCGGCGCTGTTGGTGCTGGGACCGATCTTCGAGGCGGACCTACTTCGTAATCAGTATGGTTTCCGCCCGGGGCTGGACGCCAAAATGGCGGTTCGCCAAGCCTTCTGGCATGTGAGCGACCGAGGACGGTCCGAGGTGGTAGACGCTACCTCAGCGACTACTTTTCGACGATCCCACACGGACCACTCATGCGCTGCGTGAGCCGACGCGTGGCCGACGGGACGCTCTTGTCGGTCATCAAGAGCTGGCTCACGGCACCGGTTATCAAGCGTGACCAGCGCACGACCCGGTGCACCACGGAGGCGAAGGATCGCAATCGGGGCACGCCGCAAGGCTCCCCGATTTCGCCCCTCCTGGCGAACCTCTATTTCCGCCGCTTCCTGCTGGCCTGGGAGCAATTCGGCCATCGTGAGGGCCTCGACGCTTACGTCGTCAACTATGCCGATGATCTGGTCATCTGTTGTCGACCCGGAAACGGGCCGGCGGCGCTGGCCGTCATGCGGCAGTTGATGACACGGCTCGGGCTGACGGTGAACGAAGCCAAGACCCGATTGATACGGCTGCCCGAGGAGGGCTTCGACTTCCTTGGGTATTCGATCGGCCGGTTCTACGGCAAGGACGGGGTGTCTTTTATTGGCACCCGCCCGTCCCGGAAGGCTGTCCGGCGCTTACTCGAACGGGTTCACGATGCGACGACGCCGCATAAACATGCCGAAAGCCCAGAGCTCCGAGTTGCCGCCCTCGATCGGCTGCTCCGGGGTTGGGCCGAGTATTTCAACCAAGGGCCGGTTCTGCCGACCTACAAGTTGGTGCGATGGTATGTGCAGCGGCGCCTGCAACGCTGGTTGGTTCGACGCAGTGGACAAGCGGGCACTGGGTATCGCCAATACCCGGACGAGTATCTCTACGGGACGCTCGGCCTCTACAACTTGCCACAACGCCGCTCCGACCTGCCGAGCGCGAAGGCTTGATGACGCAGGAGAAAGCCGGATGCGGGCGATCTGCATGTCCGGTTTAACGAGCGGCGACTGGAAACGGAGCCATGGTTCACGGAAATGAGGCGCGCTGACGCCAGGGCTTTGGTCGGCGATGTTGCAAGCCCGGCAAGGCGAGCACCGGAGCGTTTGATGGTAAGCGGCGGTTTCTCCATGATCCGCGTCACCAGGCCGTCCACGTTGATGTGCAGGTCCAGGTCCGCCACCACCAGATACGCCCCGTCGGCTGACGCTTGCAGCCCGCTGAGTTGCTCGGACGATGCCCCTCGTAGCGAAGGGATGAAGCCGGCTTCGGCTCCAAAGGCCCGGCCATCTACCAGCTTCAGCATGACGGTGCCATGCTGGCCGTCAAACCAGGCACCGGCAATGGGCGAAAGCTGCCGGACAACAGCTACTCCTCGGACCTACAGCCACCGCGCCAGTCGTCGACTCTACTGCTTGTGCCCGGTGGCAAATGCGCCACCGTGATCGACAGCCCGGTTTCATCGGCTAGCTTCTGCAACTCGACTTTCCACAGGCGCACCCGCGCGCCATTGCTGCCGCCGCAATCCGCCGTGATCAGGATTTCCTGCGCGGCGTGGTAGCGTGCGTGTCCCAACTCATTCCACCAGCGCCGGATACTTTCCACGGCGAAGGCGGCCGTGTCGCTGGTGATGCCTAGATTGATCCAGCCCGTGTTGGCAGCGATGTCGTAGACGCCATAGGGCGCCACCTTGCCCAGTTCGGGGATGATGAAATCATGCACCCGCACCGGCTCCGGCTGGCCGCAAGGCCGTAACTCGCGTCCGCCATTCTTGAAGTCGCCCACAAGCTCTTTCTTCTTTGTGTCGACCGAGATGGCGGGCTGGGAAGCCGTCTGGAATGCACCGATCAGCGCGTTGATATGCTCGAACTGCGCATTGCGGTCCGGATGGCTCGTGCCTTCACGCGTCTTGCGGTTCGCCTGCAAGCTGAAACCCAAACGGCGCAGCAGACGCCCGACCAGCTTCTGACTGGCGGTGAAACCTCGCTCGGCCAACGCCGCGGCAAGGTGACGCTGGCTCTTGCTGACCCACAACAGCGCAGACTCCGGGTCGCCGCGGATGGCCGATTGCACGAGATCAGATAGAGCGTCGAGCAGCCCAGGTTCAGTGTCGATCTTCTGCCTTCGGCCACCGCCAGGACGACGAACGCGAAGCAACGTCGGCGCCTCGTTGTCCCGCAACTCGGCAAGGCCGCGGCCAATCGTGCTGCGCGCAAGGCCTGTCGCCGCCGCCACCGCCGTCACACCGCCCCGGCCCGCCGCGCGCGCTTCACTGGCCGCAAAAAGCCGCCGCGCCCGCTCGTTCAAATGGGGTGCAAGCACCTCGAACCGCGCCCTAATCCCTACCGTATCGATCATCACGCAAGGCTAACAAGAAACAGCGGCGTGAAGGCACCCATACCGAGGCCGCAGCCGGCAAGGTTTCATCCGCGGCGGGTCGGCCGTTGCCGGTGGCAACTAGTACGCCTCACAAGCCTATTCCTAGCCCGATTCGGCTATTTCGCCTCAGACCCTAAGTCAGGCTGCCCCCACAGCGCGGAGAGCGTTGCCGGGTGTGGGTGGTCCACGATCTTCATCGATACCCCGGCATCGGCGCCTACGCGAGCGAGTAGCCGGTGCCACGCCGCCGTGGCAGCTGGGCCACGTTGTACATGCGGGTGCTCGCGACCAGCACTATGCGAAACGCAACCGTTGGCCGATGCCCAGCCGCGCGCCTTTGGCCAGCATCGCGTGCCCCAACGCGATGTCGGACAGCGACAAGCCGCGGTGCCAGAACAGGATCGTCTCGTCGTCCCGCTCCCGCCCCGGCTTCAGCCCGGCGACCACCTCGCACATCTCGGCATGCAGTGTTTCCCGTGTCAGCTTGCCCGTATCCACGTGAGCCCGCAGCGCGCCGTAGGGCCCCGCACCCACCTGGCCCCAATCGTCCACCACCAGCTTGCTCATGATGTCGGTCAGGTCCAACTCGACCGCGCTCATGGTCCCGTAGGGCATCACCAACGCGCCGGGCTTGATCCAGGCGGTTCGCAACAGCGGCTCGGGCTGCAGCAGGCGGGACGCCTCGACCACGATGTCCGCGCCCTCGACCGTCTCCTGCCAGTTGTCCATGCCGCGCACGGGCTTGCCGAGGTCAGCCGTCAGCCGGGCGGCGAACGCGTCCTGGCTCTCCGGCCGCCGCGAGTGCACGCGTATCTCGTCGAAGTCGAACAGCCGGTCCAGGAGCCGCACGTTCCAGTAGGCCGTGCCCCGGGCGCCGATATGCGCGAGCACCTTGCTGCCCTTGCGCGCGAGGTATTTAGCCCCGATCGCCGTCATGGCGCCCGTCCGCATGTCGGTGATGTGGCTCGCATCCAGGATCGCCCGCGGCATGCCCGTGTCCGGCGCAAACAGCGTCAGCACCGCCATCTCGGACGGCAGGCCGCGCTCGTAGTTGTAGACGAAGTCGCTGACCACCTTGACGCCGGCCAGCCGAATCGCCGCACCGCGGAACGCGCCGCGCAGCACGTTGAAGTGGCCGTGCCCGTCCGGGTCCGGCTTCAGGTGCATCCGCGGCTCGATTACCGCCTCGCCGCGGCCCTGCGCCGCCAGGCTGGCCTCGATCGCTACCAGGATCTCGTCGTCGGTCAGTGCCAGTTCGGCGATGTCCGGGCCGTTAAGGAAGTCGATGTAGATCGGCTGGGTCACGGTGGATCCTTGATGAACTGGTCGGTCCAGGCGTCAGGACCCAGTCCGGTGATCGGGTTGCCGCTGGCGGCGCCGAAGCGGACCAGCGCGTCGATGGATGCCGAACTCAGCGCGCCGTCGGTCACACCGTCCCGCATCGACCGCGTGGCGGCGCGCACCGTGCCGGGCGGCGCCTTGGGGAAGTACTTGGCGGCGATCGCGTCGGCCACGCCGTCAGGGTCGCTACGCACGGCGGCTGCAGCGGCCTGGAGCGCGCGCACCGTGGCCCGGCTGCGGCCCGGATCGGCGAAGGGCCGCTTGGCGACCAAGGCCAAGAACGGCAGGTCGCGCAGCGCGGGAAAATCGTTGGCCAAGCTGATCAGCGTGTGTCCATAGCCACCGGCCTCGGCGATCTGCGCTTCCGGCGGCGACAGGATGAACGCGTCGATGCGCCTGTTCTCCAGCGCGGCCTGCAGCGCGGGGGGGCCGCCCACCATCGCCACCTGCAGGTCGGCTCGCGCCATCCCGCCCTGCGCCGCAAGCCAGCGGACCGCCCGGTCCTGCGTGCCGCCCACCGCGCTCACGCCCACCACCATGCCCTTCATCGCCGCCAGCCGCCCCGGCAACGGCGCGTCGGCGGCCACCTTCACCTCAGGCCCCACCACCAGATCCAGCGACATGCGCGCCATCAGGGAGTAAACCAGGCTGAACGGCTGTCCCTTGCCGATCGCCTGAAGCGCCGTCTCGCCCCCCACGGCGGCAAAATCCAGGTCACCGGCGTCCAGCGCCGCGAGGGCCGCCGGGTCGCCGCCGGGGATCGCGGCCCAGCCGAGCGCGAGGCCCTGCGGGGTGAAGGTGTCCAGCGCGCGGGCGGCCCATAGCGGCAGGAACGACAGCGAGGTCGTCGCCTGGCCGATCCGCACCGCCCCCGCCGCGCGCGCCGGCCTGGCGGCAAGCAGCGGCAAGGCAAGCACCAGGCGGCGCGTCAGCATGGTCGCGGGATCCTTACGGGACATCGGGCTGGGTGGGGGCCTGCGGGCGCCAGCGCAGTACCCGCCGCTCGATCCGGCTGGCGACCGCGCCGGCGGCCGTCACAAACGCCACGAGGATGGCGATGCCGGCGAACACGCCTGCCGGATCGTAGGTGGAGCTGGCGTAGTTGATGAACATGCCGAGGCCGCGGATGGAGGACGTGAACTCCCCCACGATCACCCCGATCACCGCATACGGGATCGCCATGCGCATGCCCAGCAGGATGAACGGCGCGGCGGCGGGCAGGTAGACGTGCCGGTCCAGCTGCCGTGGCGAGGCGCCAAGCACGCGCACCAGGTTCACCAGTTCGCGGTCCACGCTGCGGATGCCCGTGTAAACATTATAGAAGACCAGGAAGAAAACCATGATCCCGGCCAACGCCACCTTCGACCACAGGCCGATGCCGAACCAGATGACGAACAGCGGCGCCAGGGCGATCTTGGGGATGCCGTAGAACGCCATCAGGTAGGGCTCCACGATGCGCGCAGCCCGCGGCACCCGGCCCAGCAGCACGCCCGCAGCCACGCCGGTTGCGACGCCGGCCACGTAGCCCAGCGCCAGTTCCTGCGCGGTCGCCAGCAGATGCGGCCAGATCTCGCCGCTGGCGAACACCTCGTACAGCCGGGCCGCGATGTCGGTCGGGCGGCTGACGTAGATGGTGCGGATCAGCCGGCCGGATGCCCATTGCCAGAACACCAGCAGCGCGGCGCCGGGCAGCAGCATCATGCCCCAATGCGAGGCACGCCTCCCCAGGCCGGCCCAGTCGGGCGCCCTTCGACGGATTGTGGAGCTGGCCAGCGCGTCCGACGGCGTCATGCCGACACCAGCTCGCCGCGCATATGCGACCAGACCTCGTCATAGGCGGCGCCGAAGCCCGGGATGCCGAACGGCTGGAACACGTCGCGCGGCCGCGCCAGCTGGACCGGCACCTGCGCCAGCACCCGCGTCGGACGACGGCTCAGCACGATGACGGTATCGGCCAGCAGCACCGCCTCCGTGATGTCGTGCGTCACCAGCAGCACGCTCGCCCGCCGCTCCGCCACCAGCGCCTGCAGGTCGCGCTGCATGACCATGCGCGTTTGCGCGTCCAACGCGCCGAATGGCTCGTCCAGCAGGATGGCGTCAGGCTGGTACACCAAGGTGCGCGCGATCGAGGCGCGCTTCTGCATGCCGCCGCTGAGCTGGTAGGGGTAGCTGTCCTCGAACCCGGCCAGGTCCACGGCGGCGATGGCCGCGCGGGCGCGGGTGGTGCGCTCTGCCATTGGCACGCCGCGGAGTTCCAGCGGCAGCACCACGTTCTGGATCAGCGTCTTCCAGGGCAGCAGTTGCGCCTGCTGCGGCACGAGCCCGATGCCCGCGTTGACACCACGGACCCGCTGCCCGTTGTGCCGGACCGTGCCGGCGGTCGGCGCCAGCAGCCCCGCGGCCATCTGCACCAGCGTCGACTTGCCGCAACCGGACGGACCAAGCACGGCGACGAACGCCCCCGTCGGCACCTCGAACCCGACGCCGTCCAGCACCCGCAGCGCCGCGAAGTTCTGCCGGATGGCCTCGAACGACAGGCAGGGCGCGTCTGCTTGCATCACGCGGCACCGTGGCCGGTCTGCGTGGCTGCGGCAACACCTGGCCGGCTCATGCAACGGGTCCCAGCGATGGGAGGTTCAGCCCCTGCTCACCGGCACAGGCGATGGCGTCGGGGTAGCCGGCATCCGCATGGCGCATGACGCCAGTGGCCGGGTCGTTCCACAGCACCCGGGCCAGGCGGCGTGCCGCGTCCGCGGTGCCGTCCGCCACGATCACCATGCCGGCGTGCTGGCTGAACCCCATGCCGACGCCGCCGCCATGGTGCAGCGATACCCAGGTGGCGCCCGACGCCGTGTTCAGCAGCGCATTCAGCAGCGGCCAGTCGGACACGGCGTCCGAGCCGTCGGCCATGGCCTCCGTCTCGCGGTTGGGGCTGGCGACGGAGCCGCTATCCAGGTGGTCCCGCCCGATGACGATCGGGGCCTTCAGCTCGCCGCTGGCCACCATCTTGTTGAAGGCGAGGCCTAAGCGATGGCGATCCCCCAAGCCTACCCAGCAGATGCGCGCGGGAAGGCCCTGGAAGCGGATGCGGGTGCGGGCCATGTCGAGCCAGTTGTGGAGATGATGGTTGTCCGGCAGCAGCTCCTTCACCTTGGCATCGGTGCGGTAGATGTCCTCTGGGTCGCCGGACAGCGCTATCCAGCGGAACGGCCCGATGCCGCGGCAGAACAGCGGCCGGATATAGGCGGGCACGAAGCCCGGGAAGGCGAACGCATCCGCCACGCCCTCCTCAAGCGCCATCTGCCGGATGTTGTTGCCGTAATCCACCGTGGGTATGCCCATGCGGTGAAAGTCCAGCATGGCCCGTACCTGCTCTGCCATCGACTGGCGGGAGGCGCGCGCAACCCCGGCGCCGTCCGTCTCCCGCCGGCGTTCCCACTCCGCCACCGACCAGCCGCGCGGGAGGTAGCCGTTGGCCGGGTCATGCGCGGAGGTCTGGTCGGTGACGCAATCCGGCCGAATGCCGCGCCGCACCAACTCGGGGAAGATGTCGGCCGCGTTGCCGAGCAGCGCCACCGAAAGCGGCTTGCGCTCGGCGCAGGACCGCTCGATCATCGTGAGCGCTTCCTCGATGTCGCGCGCCTGCACATCCACGTAGGCTGTGTTCAGCCGCATCTCGATCCGGCTCGCCTGGCACTCGATGGCGAGGCAGGAGGCGCCCGCCATCACCGCCGCCAGCGGCTGGGCCGCGCCCATTCCGCCCAGTCCGGCGGTTAGGATCCAGCGGCCCGCCAAGTGGCCGCCGTAATGCTGGCGCCCCATCTCGACGAAGGTCTCATACGTGCCCTGCACGATGCCCTGGCTGCCGATGTAGATCCACGACCCGGCGGTCATCTGGCCATACATCATCAGGCCCTTGCGATCGAGTTCGTTGAAGTGCTCCCAGGTCGCCCAGTGCGGCACCAGGTTGGAGTTGGCGATCAGCACCCGCGGCGCGTCGGCGTGGGTGCGGAACACGCCGACCGGCTTGCCGGATTGCACCAGCAGCGTCTCGTCCGCCTGCAGCGCGCGCAGTGCCGCGGCGATGCGGTCGAACGCGCCCCAGTCGCGCGCGGCACGGCCGATGCCGCCATAGACCACCAGCTCGCTTGGCCGCTCCGCCACGTCGGGGTCGAGGTTGTTCATCAGCATGCGCAACGGCGCTTCGGTCAGCCAACTTTTGGCCTGCAGTGCCGTGCCGCGGTCGGCGCGGACCACACGGCTGTTCCGCCTGTCCATGCGTGTCTCCTTCAATGGCCGTGCCAGACACGGGCGTGCAGCGGGTTGCAACCGAGCTGGAACACCAGCTCGGCCGGGGCCTCGGCGTTCCAGATCGCCAGGTCGCACCATTTGCCGGCCTCCAGCGTTCCCGCCTGATCGAGGCAGCCTAGCGCCCGCGCCGCCTCCCGCGTGACGCCGCCCAGGCACTCGGCGACGGTCAGGCCGAACAGCGTTGCGGCCATGTTCATCGCGAGCAGCAGCGAGGTGAGCGGCGACGTCCCGGGGTTGCAGTCGGTCGCGACGGCGATGTGCGCCCCATGCCGGCGCAGGGCGGCGACGGGCGGGGCCTGGCGCTCGCGCAACGTGTAATAGGCGCCGGGTAGCAGCACCGCCACGGTCCCGCTGCGCGCCAGGACGGCGGCCTCGTCGTCATCCGCGTGCTCCAGATGATCGGCCGACAACGCTCCCCACTCCGCCGCCAGCCGTGCCCCGCCACCGTTCTCCAGCTGGTCCGCGTGCAGCTTCACCGGCAGCCCGAGCGCCTTGGCCGCGCCGAATAGACGCGCGGTCTGCGCCGGGCTGAAGGCGATGCTCTCGCAGAACGCGTCCACGGCATCCACCAGGCCCTCCCCGGCGAGGACGGGCAGCATCGTCGTGCAGAGCTGCGCCACGTAGGCGTCCCCGTCCGCGGCCTCGGGCGGCAGCGCGTGGGCGCCAAGGAAGCTGGTCCGGATGGTGACCGGGCGCTGCCGGCCGAGCGCGCGGGCCGTGCGCAGCATCCGCCGTTCCGTGGCAAGCTCCAGCCCATAGCCGGATTTCACCTCCATTGTCGTCACGCCCTCGGCGATCAGCCGGTCGAGCCGCGCCAGGGCGGAGACGGCGAGCGAGGCCTCGTCTGCCGCACGGGTGGCGCGCACGGTGGCCATGATCCCACCGCCGGCCTTGGCGATGGTCGCGTAACTCTCCCCGGCCAGCCGCCGCTCGAACTCGCCGAATCTGGCGCCAGCGAATACCAGGTGCGTGTGGCAGTCGATCAGGCCCGGCGTCACCAGACGGCCACCGCAATCGACGACCAGCGCCGCGTCCGGCGCCCCTGCGGCGGGGCCGGCATAAACGATGCGCCCGTCCTCCGCCGCCACCGTGCCATGGTCGATCTGCCCAAGCCCATCGCCTTGAAGCGTCAGCAGGCGCGCATCGGTCCAGGCTGTGTCTGCGTACATCCGTCCACTCGGTAATAATGTATAGACATTGCCCGGATGCTACAGGCTTTGCCAGTACGTAATCGTCAAGGTCTGGCGTGGCCGGTGCAAATGTCTATACATACCTCAAAGCGACCTATGGGACCGCCATGACGAAGCGTCGCCTGCTGCTGGAACATGCGCTGCTGCCGGGCGGCTGGGCAAGCGCCGTTGGCTTGGATGTGGCGGATGGCTGGATCCAGGCCGTCCTGCCCGGTGCCGCGCCTGCCGGGCGGGAGGTGCTGCACGGGGTGGTGCTGCCCGGCATGCCGAACCTGCACAGCCACACCTTCCAGCGCGCGATGGCTGGGCTGACGGAAATCCGCGGCCCGGACAGAGACAGTTTCTGGACCTGGCGCGACGCCATGTATCGTTTCCTTACGCAGCTCACGCCGGAGGATGTGCAGACCATCGCCGCCTTCGCCTTCGCCGAGATGCTCGAAGGCGGGTTCACCGCCGTGGCCGAATTCCATTACCTGCATCATGGCCCGGATGGCTGCCCCTACGACGACCCGGCGGAACTGTGCGCCCGCGTGGCGCAGGCTGCCGGGGAAACAGGGATCGGCCTCACCTTGCTGCCGGCCCTGTACAGTCAGGGCGGCTTCGGCGGACAACCGGCCAATGCGGGCCAGGTCCGCTTCCTCAACGATCCCGACCGCTATGCGAGATTGCTGCAGGGCGCGCGCGCTGCCATCGCCCCGTTGGAGGACGCAGTGCTGGGCGTGGCCCCGCATTCGCTGCGCGCCGTGGCGCCGGCGGCGTTGCCAGGCCTGGTGGCGCTGGCCGGCGGCGGCCCCGTCCACATCCATGTCGCCGAGCAGATGCGGGAGGTGGAGGACTGCCTCGCATGGTCTGGCCAGCGGCCTGTGGAGTGGCTGCTCTCCCATGCCGCGGTGGACCCGCACTGGTGCCTGGTGCATGCCACGCATATGACTCCGGGCGAGGTGGATGCGCTGGCCGCCGCCGGCGCCGTGGCCGGGCTGTGCCCGATTACGGAGGCCAATCTAGGGGATGGCCTGTTCGAGGCACCGGATTTCCTGCGCGCCGGCGGCCGGGTCGGGGTGGGATCGGACTCCAACGTGCAGATTACGGCGCCGGGCGAGTTGCGGATGCTGGAATACGGGCAACGGCTGCTGCGGCGCGGACGCAACCTGCTCGCCACGCAACCCGGCGCCTCGACCGGACGCAGCCTGTATGAGGCGGCATTAGCTGGCGGAACGCAGGCGCTCGGCCGCAGGCTCGGCCGTATCGAGGTCGGGCGCAGGGCGGACCTGGTGGTACTAAACCGTGCGCATCCGAGCCTGTCCGCTGCGGCGGGCGACCGCTGGCTGGATGGCTATGTCTTCAGCGCCGGCCATGCCGCGTTGGACAGCGCGCTGGTGGGTGGCCGGACGGTCGTGTCCGCCGGCCGGCACCATGGGCACGAGGCGATAACGACCCGCTACAAGGCCATGCTGGCGCGGCTGATCGAGGCCACGCCATGACCACGGTCCACCAGGCCATCCAGGTCGAGATCGAGACCAAGATCATATCCGGGGAGTGGCCGCCGGGCACACGTGTGCCGGTCGAGCACGAGTTGATGGCCCGTTATGACTGCTCCCGTATGACGGTGAGCAAGGCGCTGTCCGGGCTGGCGGCGCGCGGGCTGATCAACCGCCGCCGCGGCGCCGGGTCGGAGGTTGCGGCACCTCATGCCGAGCGCGCCGTGCTGGAAATTCGCGACTTCGCCAAAGAGGCCGCCACCTCCGGCATTCCCTATGCCCACACGGTGCTCCGGCGCGAGACGGTGCGGCTTGCTGCCAAAGCCGCCGCCCGGCTCGGCCTGCCATCGGGGAGCAAGGTCGTCGCAGTCGATACCCTGCACAGCGTCGGCGGCGCTCCGGAGGCGTTCGAGGAGCGCCTGATCAACATCGCGGCCGTGCCGGAGGTTCGCGCCGAACGCTTCCGGACCTGCCCGCCCGGGACCTGGCTGCTCGACTACGTGCCCTGGACCGACGCCGAGCACGCGATCGAGGCGGTGAACGCCCCCCCCGCCGTCGCCACCCTGCTCGGGCTCAAGCCGGGAACCGCATGCCTGGTACTGGAGCGGCGGACCTGGCAGGCGGGCCGGCTGATCACGCAGGCACGCCTGACCTACTCGGGCGAGCGGCACCGGCTAGTGGGCCGCTTTTCCCCCACCGGCCAGACGTAAGCGGCCCCGGTGCGGCTTATTCGCCCCTGCGACCACAAGACCATGGCATGGCGCAATGGCGGCGGAACGACGCGCGAGCTTGCCGTCCATCAAGACCGTGGCCGCCTGCGGTGGCGCGTGTCCATCGCCGAAGTGGAGAAGTCAGGACCATTCTAGCCTTTTCCTGACTTGGCCCGCATCATCACCCTACTCACCGGTTCCGGCGCCATGCTGCACCTGCGGCGTGCACGCGCCAGTGCGCCTCGGCACGCTCAACCCATCTCTTTAACGGCGGCGACGACACCTGGTGCACGCTGCATGAGGGGAGCATGTCGGCATTCAACGTGGTCTACGACCCGCGCCGCGTCGTCGCGGACGTGCGCGTCGGTCTCGCGCGTGAGGCGAGCTCGGCCCGGCAACAGGTGCTGCTGGCTTACGCGCTCAAGAAAAGGCTCATGGCCTTTGAAAATCGAGCCGGCCGGGATTTCGACGTGGATCACTTCGTCTTCGACGTGGACCGTGGGGTAACCTTACCTCGGGCAGGACGCTTCTCATCCTTGGCGGGTTTGGTTGGCGCGGCGCCTTTGTCCATGCCGCTCGGTTTGATGGTCGGGCGGCCTTTGAGGCCTTTCAACCGGGCGTTCTCTTTGCGCAGTTCAGCCACGGCCTGCTTTAGCACAGCTACCTCGCCGTACAGTTCGACCAGCAGAGCTTCAAGATCTGGACGGCTCAGCGTCGAAAGGGTGGAGGGTGGCGGCACATGATGCAAAGACTCGACGGCGGCGAATCGGCGCAAGGAAAAAATGAGGCTTACCCACACTTTTGCCCTCTTACAGAAAAGCGCCTTAATCCGTCGATATTATTTACAAATACGGCGATCTTTTATGTTGACTGTAGATCGGCATGGAAGATTGACCCCCTGAAGGGGTGATCGGCGTCCAAAATTGACCCCTGATGTGTGGCAAGACGCCGCCCGGCAAATGCGGGTGGTGGGGGAGATGCTGGTTGTGGAAACTGTTGCCCGGATCAGGCGGGCTCACCTTGTTCAGGGCAAGACGATCAAGGCGATCTCGCGAGAGATGGGGATTGCTCGGAACACCATTCGCAAGGTGTTGCGCTCGGGTGAGACGAGCTTTGCCTACGAGCGTGAGGTGCAGCCGCGTCCCAAGTTGGGTCAGTGGACGGAGGAGCTTGAGAAGCGTCTTGCCGTTAACGATCGGCTGTCGCGGCGTGAACGGCTTGGGCTGATCCGGATTTTCGAGGGCTTACGGGTTGCTGGATATGAGGGCGGTTACGATGCTGTCCGCCGGTATGCGACGGCGCGTAAGCGCAAGCAGGGAACTGGATCCAGCGACGCGTTCGTTCCGCTGAGCTTTGCGCCGAGTGAGGCGTATCAGTTTGACTGGAGCCACGAGATCGTGGTGCTGCGCGGCGCCACGACCGAGATCAAGGTGGCGCAGGTTCGGCTGTGCCATAGCCGGATGCTGTTCGTGCGGGCGTATCCGCGCGAGACGCAGGAGATGGTGTTTGACGCCCATGACAAGGCGTTCGGGTTTTTCCGCGGCACCTGCGAGCGCGGCATCTACGACAATATGCGCACTGCGGTGGACGCGGTGTTCGTCGGCCGCGAGCGGGTGTTCAACCGCCGTTTTCTGCAGATGTGCAGCCATTATCTGGTCGAGCCGACCGCTTGTACGCCAGCATCTGGGTGGGAGAAAGGTCAGGTTGAGAACCAGGTCAACGTGGTGCGCGAGCGGTTCTTCAAGCCGCGGCTGCATTTTGCCAGCTTCACGGAGCTGAACGCCTGGCTGCTGGAGAGGTGCGTCAGCTACGCCAAGGGCCACCCACATCCGGAGCGGCGCGACAGCGCGGTCTGGGAGATGTTCGAGGCCGAGCGGCCGAGCCTGGTGCGCTACGCCGGGCCGTTCGACGGCTTCCATGCCAAGGCGGCGTCGGTGTCCAAGACCTGCTTGGTGCAGTTCGACAAGAACCGCTACTCGGTGATGGCCCAGGCGGTCGGCCGCCCGGTCGAGGTGCACGCCTACGCCGATCGGGGCGTGGTGCGCCAGGATGGCGGCATCATCGCCAGCCACGATCGCTGTTTCGGCCGCGAGCAGACCATCTACAACCCTGGCACTATGTCCCGGTGCTGGCACGCAAGCCCGGCGCGATGCGTAACGGCGCGCCGTTCAAGGATTGGGTGCTGCCGGGCGCGCTTAGCCGGGTGCGACAGAAGCTCAAAGGCATGCCGGACGGCGATCGGCAGATGGTCAAGATCCTAGCCGCGGTGCTGACAGACAGTCTGCCGGCGGTGGAAGCGGCCTGCGCGGAAGCGCTCGAGGCAGGTTTGTGCAGCAGCGACGTGGTGCTCAACGCCCTGTCACGTCAGCACCAGCCCGAACAGCCGCCTGCCATCGCCGTACCGGACGGACTGATCTTGCGCCAGCAGCCGACGGCGGATTGCGCCCGCTACGACGCCCTTAGGAGGATACCCGATGGAACGCCATGAGATCATGGAGATGATGGCCGAACTCAAGCTGCTCGGTATGCGCGGAGCGTTCGACGAGGTGCTGGCCAACGGGCTCAAACGCCAGCACGCCGCACAGCAGATCATCGGCGACCTGTTGGCGGCCGAGATCGCGGAGAAGCACGCGCGGTCCATCCGCTACCAGGTCGGTGCGGCCAAGCTGCCGTTGGCCAAGGAGCTGGCCGACTTCGACTTTGCCGGTAGCCCGATCAACGAGGGCCTGGTGCGTGAGCTGGCGGTCGGCACATTTCTCAGCCAGCAGCGCAACACGGTGCTGGTCGGCGGCACCGGCACCGGCAAATCCCACATCGCGGTCGCCATTGCCCGCAGCTGCATCCGAACCGGGGCGCGCTGCCGGTTCTACACCGTGGTCGACTTGGTCAACCGGCTCGAGGCGGAGAGCAAGGCTGGGCGAGCGGGGAAGATTGCCGACACGCTGACCCGGCTGGACCTTGTGATCCTCGACGAGCTGGGTTACCTGCCGTTTGCGCAGTCCGGCGGACAATTGCTGTTCCATCTGATCAGCCGTCTATATGAGCGCACGTCCGTGGTGGTCACCACCAACCTCGATTTTGCCGAGTGGCCGACGGTGTTCGGCGACGCCAAGATGGCTACCGCCCTGCTCGACCGGCTGACGCACCACTGCGACATCATCGAGACCGGCAATGCCAGCTGGCGCATGAAGACCCGCGCCTGAACCAGTCGCTCTGCCCACCTGGTATCGTAACGTCACGATTGGAAGCAGCCCATGCCGCGCAAGCCGATCGGCAAGACGGCCATGACCGATGCCGAGCGCCAAGCTCGCTACCGGGCAACCCGGGCCGCAGGCAAGCCCGCCATCCGGACACGTCGCCCTACTGACCATCGCAGCCGCGCCCGGCGCTGGCACGATGCGGTCGCCGAACTGGCGGAGCTGCAAGCCCAGTATGCCACGTGGCTAGACGCATTGCCCGATAACCTGCGGGACAGCTCCACGGCCGAGGCGCTGCAGAGCATCTGTGACCTCGACCTCGACGAACTTCAGGCCATCGAACCGCCACGTGGGTTCGGCCGAGACTGACAATCCTCTCCGATCAGAGGGTCAATTTTGCACGCCGACAGGGGGTCAATATTCAACGCCGATTGACACCCGTGGCATCTATCGCGACCCGGTTCGCTCCTCCAAGGGGCAGTTCGTCAAGACCAGTGGCCTGCGCTGGTTGTCGCTGATGATCGCGGTGCCGATCCCCTGGGCGGGGAGAACCTGGTCCTTGCCATTCCTCACCGTCCTCGCTCCGTCCGCGCGCTGGAGCGAGGCCAACGGCAAGCGCCACAAGACCCTGACGACCTGGGCACGCCAGGCGATCCTGCAAACCAAACGCTGGTTGCCAAACCGCCGTCTGATCTTTGTCGGCGACACCGGCTTCGCTGCCCTTGATCTACTGGCTGCTGTGCGTGGCCATGTCTGCATGATCACGCGCTTGCGGCTGGACGCCAACCTGTTCCGTCCAGCGCCCAAACGCCGACCGGGTCAACGCGGCCGAACGCCGTTGAAGGGTCGCGCCCTGCCGAAGCTGAATGCGGTGCTGAAGAACAAGAAGACGGTCTGGACGAGCGTGGTTGTCTCTCAATGGTATAACGCCCAGCAGCGCAAGCTACTGGTCGCGACTGGCACAGCGCTTTGGTATCACGCTGGAACCGCACCCGTGCCGATCCGCTGGGTGCTGGTTCGCGACCCAACCGGCGAACATGAGCCTGCCGCGTTTCTTAGCACCGACCTCGATGCGCAACCGGCGACCATCCTGGGCTGGTTCGTCTCACGCTGGCGCGTTGAGACCACGTTCCAGGAAGTGCGCGCCCATCTCGGCGTGGAGACGCAGCGGCAGTGGTCCGATCTGGCCATCCTGCGGACGACCCCAGCATTACTGGGGCTGTTCTCGCTGATCACCGTGTGGGCCGATGACCTGGCGCGCGACACCGTGAGCGCACTGCGCCCGAACGCCGCCGCGTGGTATCGCAAGCAAGAGCCGACATTCAGCGACGCGATCGCCGCCGTACGACGTGTGTTGTGGGCGCCGCCGAATTTCTCCATGTCCCGGCAGCAGGGTGAGACCGTGACAATTACCGCAGGCTTGCTAAATCGACTCTTTCTGACGCTCTGTCTCGCCGCCTAAATTGCGGAAAGCCAAGCTGAGGTCGTGCCACCTCCGCTGCCGTCGACGACGACGGTCCGGCCGCCTCCGGATGTGAAGCTGTCGCTGCGCTGATCGGTGTGGAGCACCACGCCTTTAAGCGCGGAAAACGTGAGCGTGGCTCCGCCTGCGAGCAGGGGGCCGCCTGCGCCGCTCATCCGAGGCACTCCAGCCGATGCTGGTCAAGGGAGCGGCCGGATGCACTCTTCTCCTGCGCACTATCCAACGGAAATGTCCGTCCGACTTCAGTCGAAGTAAACATGGTGTTCTCACAATAGAGGCCGACGTCAGCATGCCAGGCGGGGCTCCTCTTCTTTAGGAGCCCGCTGCCTACCGTATCGAGACCGTCACCTGCTTGTGCCCGGTCGGCATCGACCTGCTGTCGCTTCCCTGAAGTGCCGCCGCGGTCCAGCTCGCCTGTCCGTGCTGGAACTGGACTGTCGCGCCCGGCGCCAAGTTCCCGACCATTGTCGGCGGCAGCCGCTTGACGAACTGGTGGCCGTCGCCGGTCTGCCGGAAGACCGCCACTGCGAGCTGTTGTGCACTGCCAGTCGGGTCGTTGACGTACTGGACGAAGGCCAGCGCGTCCGGAGTGCCGGATCCCCCGCCTGCGTTGCCATACTGGATGTGGATGATCGGCGTGTTGGCTGGACGACAATGGACTGTGGCGCCGTTCGGATCCGAACACTCCAGGGACAGATCCCGTGTGAACCATTGGCGCATCGCCGAGGCAGCCGCACCGGTCGCCTCGTCGCCCCTGCCTTGTGCCTGTGCGACGGCTGGCAGAAAGGTGGCCGCGGCCGTTACGACCCAGGTCAGGCGCGCTGTTCGGCAGGTTTGAACCATGTCGGTTTGTAGAGAATACTCCGTGGGAGAAAGCAAGCCAAAAACGTCTCTCAAGGCTGATGAGGCCGACGATACGAGAGGTTTTCGCCACCAATTTACGGCTTGCCCGGCAAGCTGCAGCCGTGAGCCAAGAGGAGCTCGCTCACCGAGCCGACCTGGACCGAACCTACATCTCCTCGCTGGAACGCTGCATCTACGCTGCATCCATCGACGTCTTGGAACGGATCTCCGGTGTGCTAGGCGTCGAGGCGGCAGACCTGCTCCAGAGGCGGGCGCCCTCGGCGGAAGCCAGCTCCGAACCGCCACCGGCTCCTACCAGAAGACGACCCCTGCAGACCGGCAAGAGTCGCCAAAAACCGTAGGCTGTTGAGGGGCGGATTCAGGGGTTCAAAGGAGTCTGTTCTTCCTGAGAAGTGCCGGGAGAATACGGGAGATAGTGTCATATGGCGCTCCGTCTTCGCGGGCGCGCCCTGCCGTGCAATGGTGCGTCCATGGAAGGAAACAGCTTGGACAGCCTTGGTTTGCCCGCGATCTTTGCCCTCGTGATGGCGGCAGCACTCGTCATCGCGGCGGTGCTCGGCCTGATGCTCCGGTCGGCTCTGAGGAGAAAGACCGGGACAGCCGACGCCGACGCGGCGGCGGAGCTCGGCAGCCTCAGGGAGGCGAAGGCGGACCTTGAGCGCAAGCTGGCCGTAGAGGAGCTCCGCTCGTCGCGGGTCGCCGGGCTCGAGGCCGCGCTGGCCTCGGAGCGCTCGGCGCTGGAGGTGGTCCGGTCCGGGAAAACGGCCGTTGATGTCGAACTTGCGGCGTCCCGCCAGGAGACGGCGGGCTTACGGTCCATGGAAGCCGACCTGCGGGGCAGGCTGGACAGCACGGAGGAAGCGGCGAAGGCGGCGCAGGCAGGGATGGACGCCGTGCGCAAGTCGAAGGCCGCTGTAGACGAGGAACTCGCCGGGAAGGTCGCCGCTCTGGAGGCGGCAACCTCGAATGTCGCGGACTTGGGCCGAAGGCTTGAAGCCTCTGTCACGGAGCAGCGCGACGGGTCGAGCCGCCTGGAGGCGCTCAGGGCGGAGAAGTCGGCCGTTGACGAAGCTCTGTCCGCCAAGGCCGAGGCGTTCCGCATCGGCGAGGAGCAGGCCAAGGACCTGCGGTCCCGGCTGGCCGAAGCGTTATCGAGCCTTTCCGAGACCGCAGATCGGGCAGCCGGACTGGCCGCGGATACCGCCGCCCTCAAGGAGACGCTCGACCAGGAGAGAAAGCAGGCCGGGGAAAAGATCGCGCTGCTCGTCCAGGCGCGAGAGGACATGGGGCTGCAATTTAAGTCGCTGGCCGAGGAGGTGATGTCGCGGCACGGCGAGAGCTTCACCAAGCTGAACAAGGAGCAGATCGACGGCATCCTGACGCCCTTGCGCGAGAAGCTCGGCGAGTTCGAGCAGAAAGTGCAGGCGTCCCACGTCGAGAGCGTGAAAGAGCGCGCCACGCTCGCCGAGCAGATCAGGGGCATTGCCGACCTGGGCCTGGCCATGGGCAAGGAAACCAAGGAGCTCACGCAGGCCCTGCGCGGCAGGTCGCAAACCCAGGGTGCCTGGGGCGAGATGGTGTTGAAGACCGTTCTCGAGCGGTCTGGCCTGAGGGCGGACGAGGAATACTCTGCCCAGAAGAGCTTCGCCGGGGAGGAGGGACGCGTGCTGAGGCCGGACGTGGTCGTCACCATGCCCGGCGGGCAGAAGATGGTCGTCGACGCCAAGGTGTCGCTTGTCGCGTTCGAAGCGCTGGTCAACTCGCCCACGGAGGAGGAGCGCGCCTCCAACCTCCAGCGTCACCTGGGCTCCGTGAGGAACCACATCGCGGCCCTCGGCTCCAAGGAATACCACGCCGCCGCTGGCAGCGGGTTGGACTTCGTCGTCATGTTCGTCCCCATCGAGGGGGCGCTGGCCGCCGCCCTCCAGGCCGACAACGACTTGGTCCTGTTTGCGGCGGAGAGGAACGTCACCATCGCCACGCCGACCACGCTCATGATGGCGCTCAGGACGATCGCAAACGTCTGGCACGTCGAGCGGCGGAACCAGAACGCCGAGGAGATCGCCAGCCGGGCAGGCAAACTCTACGAGAAGTTTGTCGGCTTCGTCGGGGACATGTCGGCGATCGACGACGGGATCAACCGGGCACGGGCGTCGTACGACAAGGCGATGGGCAAGCTGAAGACAGGCAACGGCAACCTCATCCGCCAGGTCGAGCTCCTCAAAGCCATGGGAGGCCGCACGACCAAGGCAATCCCTTCCTCGCTGCTCGAGACCGCGGACGGCCATATCGCGGTGGCGATGACCACCCATACCGTCCAGACCGAGGTCACCGTCGAGACGACCACCGACATGGTCATGGTGGCGGATGTCACTTCGGAGGAAGCGGTCGAGGAAGCCGCCCCGGCAATGGAATGATCTGGCTAGGTGCCTGGAGCTCGAATCGGAACCACGGCAAGCACAAGATCCTCTTTGCGGCCCGTCCTCCCTAAGCCGAGGTCGATTTCACTTCCAGCACCCCATTCTTGTTGGCGAACAAAGGGTTGAGGAAGGCGACGAAGCTGTCCTAGAGAAGAGCCTGCCCCGCCGGGCAGTCTTGCGTGCACATACCGTCCCAGTATCCTCCGGCGAAACGTCGTCTGGATAATTAGCATGGCGGACGCGCCCGTATCGGTGTTCCAAAGCGACTTGCCCATAGCCGCCAAGCTCGACCGGGCGCGCGCCGAACTCCTGGATCTTTCGGCTCGCAATCGCCTCTTGAACGTGCCGCGCTTCTCGAAGGCCGCCAAGACGGTCGAGGTTGTCGACGAGCGCTCGGCCGAACTGTTCCGGCTGCTGGTCCGCGAGGCCAAGGCATTCACCTTCGTGCCCGGCAAGGAGAAGGCCGGGGAGCAGACTGAGGCCGAGGCTGACGACGAGGACGTCGTAGCAGATCTGCCCCAGCCGGAGGAGGGCGAGGCCGTCGACGAGCGCGGTGTCGCCAGTCGGCATTCCGACACGCGGTTGCAGACCCGGATGACGTCGAAGGGCCTGCAGAAGCGCCTGTTGGACCTCTACGGCGACGCGCGCACGCTGGAGGAGGAGCAGGGCGTCAACGTCCTCTATTTGGCACTCGGCATGCTCAAGTGGGTGGACCCCCAGAATGCCGCCAACACCCGGCACGCGCCGTTGCTCCTGGTTCCCGTCCGTCTGGAACGGGGAGCCGCAGGAGAGCGCTTCCGCCTCCGCGCCAGGCCCGAGGACCTGTCCGCCAACCTGTCGCTCGAAGCCTTCCTCGACCGCATCCACAAGCTGAAGCTGCCACCCCTTGATCCGGGCGACGAGTTCGACCCGGCGGCCTACCTGGCCTCGGTCGCATCGGCTGTGGAGACGAAGCAGGCCTGGGAGGTCAAGCCGGATGACGTTGTCCTGGGCTTCTTCTCCTTCGCCAAGTTCCTGATGTACCGCGACCTGGACACGGTCAATTGGCCCTCGGACGCGACCATCGCCGACCGCCCCTTGATCCGGTCCCTGCTGTCGGACGGGTTCGCCCCGCCGGACGGTATGCTGGGCGAGGATGCGGCCATCGACCGGCACATCACCCCTGCCGACATGCTCCAGATCGTCGATTGCGACAGCTCGCAGACCTTGGCGGTCCATGACGTGCGCCATGGTCGCGACCTGGTCATCCAGGGACCGCCCGGCACCGGCAAGTCGCAGACCATCTCCAACGTGATCGCCTCGGCCGTGGCAGACGGGAAGACGGTGCTGTTCGTCGCCGAGAAGATGGCGGCCTTGGAAGTGGTCAAGCGCCGCCTCGACATGGCGGGTGTCGGCGAAGCCTGCCTGGAACTGCACAGCAACAAGGCCAACAAGCGCTCCGTGCTGGAAGAGCTGCGGCGGACATGGGACCTAGGTGCGCCAAAAGGCGAAAGCCCCGACGCGCTGACCCGGCGGCTGACCGAGGCCCGGGACGTCCTGAACGGCCACGCCGAGCGCCTGCACCGCATCCATCCAGCCGCCGGGCTGACGCCTTACCAGGTGTTCGGGCAGCTCGCGCGGCTCAAACAGGACGGCCGCAGCCCGGTGGCGTTCGAGTTGTCTGCGGCACCGACATGGACGCCTGAGGGCGTAGCCCAGCGCGAAAGCCTGCTCGCGGATCTCGCCGGGCGCATCCTGGACATCGGCCTTCCCGACCGGCACCCATGGCGCGGCGTCGGACTGGCCTTCATGCTGCCGACCGCCGTCGAGCGGTTGATGGCGCGCCTCGCCGAGGTGGCGGGACGGTTGCAGGAGTGGCGGGCTAACCAGGCCACGCTGTCCGGCATCCTAGAGACCGCGTCGCCGTCCACTTTCGCCACCAGCACAGCGCTGATTGCACTTGCACGCCGGGTGGCCTCCGCACCGCAGCTGGAAGCCGGACCGCTCGGGGGCCCACCCTGGGACGACAGCGTCGAGGCCATCGTGGCGCTCATTGCGGTTGGCCGGGAGTTCGAGCGCTGCACCGCCGACCTCGAAGGGCGCGCAACCCCACAAAGCTTGGACACACCAGTCGACGTTGCGATCGCAGCGCTGGCAACGCTGCCGCCCGACTTTGGCGGGACAAGCTTCGCCCATGTGGCGTTCCTCCACGATGCGCTGCCTCGTCTGCTGTCCGGGGCGGACCAGCTTGATGCGGAACTAGGGCGCTCCGGCGGCGAGCGCACCCTGCTCAGCCTGGCGCGTGCGATCGAGACTGCCGAACGCGTTGCCGCGGCACCCCATGCCAGTCCGGAGGCGTTCGCGGCGACGGTCTGGGACCACGGCGTCGAACAGGCAGGCGACTTGGCCGAAGCCGTAGCCGCGTTGGAGCGCGCGCGCAGCACCCTGGGCGACAGCGTCAACGACGTCGCCTGGACCACCGACATCGCCGCTGCCAGGCAGACGCTGGCGACCCAGACGGGATTGCTGCGCAAGCTGAATTCCGAATGGCGACGGGCCAACGCCCTGGTGCGCTCGGTCGTCAGGAATGCCGATGTGCCGTTGCCCGAGCTTCTGGAGCGCCTGGACGTCCTGATGCGGGGCCAGGCCGCACTGCGCACGGTGAAAGACGGTGCCGAGTTCGGCAAGTCGGCGTTCGGAGCCGACTGGCGTGGAGAGCGGTCCGCCTCCGCCCCGCTCGTGGCGCTGGTGGATTGGATGCGGACCCTGCGCGGTCTCGGGGCCGAGCCGCGGCTCATCGCGGGCCGTATGCCGCAGCGGTCATCGCTGGGCGAGATGGCGACCAGCCTTAAGGGGCTGCAGGCGTCCGTGCGGTCTCGGGGCCGAGCCGCGGCTCATCGCGGGCCGTATGCCGCAGCGGTCATCGCTGGGCGAGATGGCGACCAGCCTTAAGGGGCTGCAGGCGTCCGTGCGGTCTCGGATGGAAGCTCTGCGGGACGACGCCGGTGGCAGTCTGTCAGTCCTCTTCGGCGATAACCTCTCGGACGACCGGGTCGCGCTGCCGGGGTTCGCGGGATGTATCCACAGCCTCTACGCCGCGGACCAAGTCGCCTCGGCGACTGTATTGTCCGCCGAGCAGGCGGGCGACCGCCTGCAGGTGCTCCGTCGCATCGCCGCCCGGCAGGACGCCGCCCGATCCATTGACGAAGGCGAGCGGCTCGGTGTCGAGGCGTTCGGCCGAACCTGGCAGGGTCGGCGGTCCGATTGGCGAGGTCTTGCGCAGGCGGCGCACTGGATCGCCACCAACCCGGACATCCGCCACTTGGCCGCTCGCATTGCCGACCGAGCGGCGGTCGCGGACATGGCGGCCTGGATCGAGGCGAGTGGGGACGACCTGCGCCGGGAGGCAGAAGAAATCCTTGCCACGCTCCAGGCCGACACGGCCTCCCTATTCGGGCATGCAGCCCTCGGTACTGTTCCATTGGCCGACCTTGCAGAACGCCTGGCGGAATGGCGTGCCAGCGGCGAACAGCTCTCCAAGTGGGTCGCCTACCGGGAACGGGCGGATGGAGGCCGCAAGCTGGCTCTGACGCCGCTCGTCGACCGGCTGCAGGATGGCCGGGTGGCTCCAGCCGACGCGCTCCCTGCCTTCCAGATGGCGTATTACGAGGCGCTGCTGGCAGAGCAGGTGCGTCTCGATCCCGAACTGGGCCGGTTCGACGGCACGTTGCACGGGGCGCAGGCGCGCGAATTTGCGACCCTAGACAAGCAGCGCATCTCGGCGGCCAGCCTCGAGGTGGTGCGCGCCCACCACCGCGGCATCCCCGCCCCCGTCGGCATGGGTCCCGTCGGCATCCTGCGCGGCGAGATCGCGCGTCGCCGCGGGCATATGCCGATCCGGCAACTGGTGCAGCGTGCGGGTCCGGCAATCCAGGCGCTAAAGCCGGTGATGATGATGAGTCCGCTGTCGGTGGCGCAATTCCTCACGCCGGGTCGCATGACCTTCGACTTGCTGGTCATGGACGAAGCCAGCCAGATCCAGCCCGTGGACGCCCTGGGCGCCATTGCGCGGTGCCGTCAGGTGGTGGTTGTCGGCGACGAGCGGCAGCTGCCGCCCACGCGGTTCTTCGCCCGGATGACGGGCGCGGAGACCGAGGACGATGAGGACGGCGCGTCCGTCGCCGACATCGAGAGCATTCTGGGCCTGTTCACCGCGCGCGGCCTGCCGCAGCGCATGCTGCGCTGGCATTATCGCAGCCGACACCAGTCGCTCATCGCGGTGTCCAACCGGCAATTCTACGAGAGCAAGCTGTACATCGTGCCCAGCCCCTACACGCGCGAAGCAGGCATGGGGCTGTCTTTCCGGCATGTGCCAGAGGGTATGTTCGACTCCCGTGGGACCGGCAGCGGCACGGGGACGAATCCAGTCGAGGCCAAGCTGCTGGCGGAGGAGGTAATCCGCCATGCCAAGACGCACCCTAACCTCTCCCTGGGCGTGGTGACATTTTCGGCGGCCCAGCGTCGCGCCATTCAGGATGAGCTTGAGGTGGTCCGGCGGCTGAACCCGGATTGCGAGGAGTTCTTCCGGTCCCACCCGGGCGAGCCGTTCTTCGTCAAGAACCTGGAAAACGTTCAGGGCGACGAGCGCGACGTGATCCTGATTTCGGTCGGCTACGGAAGGGGTGCAAACGGCACGATTTCCATGCGGTTCGGCCCGCTTGGAGCCGAGGGTGGCGAGCGGCGCCTGAACGTCCTTATCAGCCGTGCGAAACGCCGGTGCGAGGTCTTTGCCTCCATCACGGACGAGGACATCGACCTCGAGCGGGCCAAGAGCAAGGGCGTGCTCGCACTGAAGCTGTTCCTGCATTACGCACGGACTGGACGGCTGGACATGGCGCGGCAGACCGCCCGCGGTCACGACAGCGTCTTGGAGGAGCAGATCGGGCGGGCCCTTCAGGACCGCGGCTACCAGGTCCACCCCCAGGTCGGCATTGCCGGGTTCTTCATCGACTTGGCCATTGCGGACCCGGAGCATCCTGGGCGTTACCTGCTGGGCATCGAGTGCGATGGCGCCGCCTACCACAGCTCTCGCTCTGCACGTGACCGCGACCGTCTTCGCCAAGCGGTGCTGGAAGACCACGGGTGGACCATCCACCGGGTCTGGGGTTCGGACTGGTTCCAGCGCCCAAAAGAGCAGCTGGAGCGCATCGTAGTCGCAATCGACTCCGCCCGCGCCGAGTTCGGGGAGCGCGAGCGCACCGGGCAGCTCGCTGGGCGGGCGGTTCCGGTCGAGGTCGTCACGGTCGAGCGGGACGACGTCACTGAAATCGGCCTGGCAGATGCCAATGGAGGGGCCGCCCCGTATCGGGAGGCGACGCCCCAGGTGCCCTTGGGCCAGGAGATGCACGAGGTGCCGAGCGGCCGAATGGCCGAGCTTGTGGAGCAGGTCGTTACCATCGAGGGGCCGGTGCATGTCGACGAGGTCGTCATCCGGCTGCGTTCGGCCTGGGGTCTGCAACGCGCCGGTGGACGCATCCAGGGCGCGGTTGAGCGCGCCTGCGACATCGGCGTGCAGCGCGGCCGGTTAGTGCGCGACGGAGCGTTCCTGTCACCCCCAGGCGGGGTGGTGACAGTCCGTGACCGTGCCTCGGTAATTTCCTCGACGCTGCGCAGGCCCGACATGCTTCCCCCGGCAGAGATGGAAGCCGCCGTCCTCCATGTGGTGCGCAAAGGTCTTGGGGCGAACGCCGATGAGATTGGAGCAGCTGTTCCGCGCCTGTTGGGCTTCAGGGCAGTCAGTGCCCAGATTCGCCAAGTCGTCCGTATCGCGACCGACCGCCTTGAGGCGGCGGGCGCCATCGCCCGTGACGGTGGGATGTTCGTCGTTCCGGCAACCGAGGGCGTCTAGGCGGCTGAATGCCCCTGCGGCGAGAGCACGTTTCGGGCACTTTCCATCGGACCACCTGAACCCAGGTCTGGGCGATGGAACGGCAAAGGCCAGCTTCCGCCGAAGAGCAGGAGGTTCGATGCGCCCTGTGCGGACGGGTCATTCCCGCCTCGGCCAAGTCATCGCTCCACCATCTTGTGCCCAAGCTCAAGGGCGGCACCCGTCAGGGCACGGTCCGCCTGCACCAGATCTGCCACTCCGCCATCCATGCGCGCTACACCGAGGCCGAGATTGCCCGGACGCTGGCCTCGCCCGAGCTGTTGCAGTCCGATCCGGAACTCGCCCGCTTCGTGGCGTGGGTCAGGACCAAACCCGACGACTTCCATGCACCGACCCGGCGTGCAAGGGACCGGTCCGCCAAGCGGCGGTGATCCCGACGATGTCGCTCCGACCGGAACGGGCCAGCAGCACCTAGGCGTGCAACGCTTGCCGTCGTCATGCGTCCCACCTGCATGACCCAAGATCCAAGGACGAGCGCACCCACCAGCTTCCCGGGAGAGCAGCACCTACCCCGACCAGGTCTGGAAGCCGACATGCGCACCAAGCCCGACCACGGCGAGGAGAGCTACGTCGGCAAGGGCCTGCTGAGCGGGCTGGCAACGCTGATCACCGGCGGCGATAGCGGTATCGGGCGTGCCGTGGCCATCGCATATGCCCGCGAGGGCGCGGACGTCGCAATCTCCTATCTCCCAGACGAGCAGGCCGACGCGGAGGAGACGCAGCACTGGGTGGAGAAGGCAGGTCGGCGCTGCTTGCTGCTGCCGGGGGACATCCGCGACCCGGCATGGTGCAAGACGCTGGTCGACAAGACGGTGGAGGCGTTTGGCCGCCTCGACGTGCTGGTCAACAACGCAGCAGCCCAGACGACGAACGAGACCTTGGCCGACATCACCGTCCCGGATGTAGAGGGTGCTTTCCGGGCCAACGTCTTCGCCCCCATATGGCTGGCACAGGACGCCGTCGTCCACATGAAGCCTGGTGCCGCCATCATCAACACCACCAGCGTGCAGGCCAAGGTCGCCAGCAAGGGGATGATCGTCTACTCGGCGACCAAGGGTGCAATCGCCAGCCTGACTATCGGGTTGTCGAACCTGCTTGCCCCCCAGGGCATCAGGGTGAACTGCGTGGCACCCGGTCCCGTGTGGACGCCGATACAGCCCATAGCGAAGTCGCCGGAGGAGTTGGAGAAGCTGGGGCAGAACACGCCACTGGGCCGTGCTGGCCAGCCAGCCGAACTGGTGGGTGCCTATGTCCTCCTGGCGTCCCGGGAAGGAAGCTACATGTCGGGTGCTCTGCTCCCGGTCACCGGCGGGATGCCTATGCTCTAACGGCGAGCAGGATGAGGTTCGACGCCGTCGTCCGGTGACCTGGCATGCGGACAGCGTCTTGGGAGCACCAGTTCCAGGGTTTGCCGGTTGGGACGCCAAAGGGGGGGCTACGCAGCCGTAGATGTAGGGAGGACCGAGTACGGTCTGGAAATGTGGAGCCCGACCGCGCCATTTCCCCCTACAACACCGCTAATCCCAGCCTGGTCCGACTACCTGGGCAACACACTCCCGCATGCGTCAGGTCGCAGCCTTCTGGATAGCACGTCGGATTCAGCATCTCTTCCCGGTTAGATTTGCATGCAGCCTCTTCAATGTAGATCGGCATGGAAGATTGACCCCCTGAAGGGGCGATCGGCGTCCAAAATTGCCCCCCTGATGTGTGGCAAGACGCCGCCCGGCAAATGCGGGTGGTGGGGGAGATGCTGGTTGTGGAAACTGTTGCCCGGATCAGGCGGGCTCACCTTGTTCAGGGCAAGACGATCAAGGCGATCTCGCGAGAGATGGGGATTGCTCGGAACACCATTCGCAAGGTGTTGCGCTCGGGTGAGACGAGCTTTGCCTACGAGCGTGAGGTGCAGCCGCGTCCGAGGCTGGGGCAATGGACTGAGGAGCTTGAGAAGCGTCTTGCCGTTAACGATCGGCTGTCGCGGCGTGAACGGCTTGGGCTGATCCGGATTTTCGAGGGCTTACGGGTTGCTGGATATGAGGGCGGTTACGATGCTGTCCGCCGGTATGCGACGGCGCGTAAGCGCAAGCAGGGAACTGGATCGAGCGACGCGTTCGTTCCGCTGAGCTTTGCGCCTGGGGAGGCGTATCAGTTCGACTGGAGCCACGAGATCGTGGTGCTGCGCGGCGCCACGACCGAGATCAAGGTGGCGCAGGTTCGGCTGTGCCATAGCCGGATGCTGTTCGTGCGGGCGTATCCGCGCGAGACGCAGGAGATGGTGTTCGACGCCCATGACAAGGCGTTCGGGTTTTTCCGCGGCACCTGCGAGCGCGGCATCTACGACAATATGCGCACTGCGGTGGACGCGGTGTTCGTCGGCCGCGAGCGGGTGTTCAACCGCCGTTTTCTGCAGATGTGCAGCCACTACCTGATTGAGCCGACCGCCTGCACTCCGGCTTCGGGGTGGGCTCGCCGAGGTGCGCCATCGGTCCGAGCACCGAAGGCGAGGGTCAAGTCGAGAACCAGGTCAACGTGGTGCGCGAGCGGTTCTTCAAGCCGCGGCTGCATTTTGCCAGCTTCACGGAGCTGAATGCCTGGCTGCTGGAGCAGTGCGTCAGCTACGCCAAGGGCCACCCACATCCGGAGCGGCGCGACAGCGCGGTCTGGGAGATGTTCGAGGCCGAGCGCTCGAGCCTGGTGCGCTACGCCGGGCCGTTCGACGGCTTCCATGCCAAGGCGGCGTCGGTGTCCAAGACCTGCTTGGTGCAGTTCGACAAGAACCGCTACTCGGTGATGGCCCAGGCGGTCGGCCGCCCGGTCGAGGTGCACGCCTACGCCGATCGGGTCGTGGTGCGCCAGGATGGCGGCATCATCGCCAGCCACGATCGCTGCTTCGGCCGCGAGCAGACCATCTACAACCCCTGGCACTACGTCCCGGTGCTGACGCGCAAGCCGGGGGCGATGCGCAATGGCGCGCCGTTCAAGGACTGGGTGCTGCCGGGTGCGCTCGGCCGGGTCCGGCAGAAGCTGAAAGGCATGCCGGACGGTGACCGGCAGATGGTCAAGATCCTCGCCGCGGTGCTGACGGACAGTCTGCCGGCGGTGGAAGCGGCCTGCTCGGAAGCGCTCGAGGCGGGCCTGTGCAGCAGCGACGTGGTGCTCAACGCCTTGTCGCGTCAGCACCAGCCTGACGCGCCGCCCGTCATCGCGGTGCCGGACGCGCTGATCTTGCGCCAGCAGCCAACAGCGGATTGCGCGCGCTACGACGCCCTCAGGAGGATGCCGAATGGAACGCCATGAGATCATGGAGATGATGGCCGAACTCAAGCTGCTCGGTATGCGCGGAGCGTTCGACGAGGTGCTGGCCAACGGGCTCAAACGCCAGCACGCCGCACAGCAGATCATCGGCGACCTGTTGGCGGCCGAGATCGCGGAGAAGCACGCGCGGTCCATCCGCTACCAGGTCGGTGCGGCCAAGCTGCCGTTGGCCAAGGAGCTGGCCGACTTCGACTTTGCCGGTAGCCCGATCAACGAGGGCCTGGTGCGTGAGCTGGCGGTCGGCACATTTCTCAGCCAGCAGCGCAACACGGTGCTGGTCGGCGGCACCGGCACCGGCAAATCCCACATCGCGGTCGCCATTGCCCGCAGCTGCATCCGAGCCGGGGCGCGCTGCCGGTTCTACACCGTGGTCGACTTGGTCAACCGGCTCGAGGCGGAGAGCAAGGCTGGGCGAGCGGGGAAGATTGCCGACACGCTGACCCGGCTGGACCTTGTGATCCTCGACGAGCTGGGTTACCTGCCGTTTGCGCAGTCCGGCGGACAATTGCTGTTCCATCTGATCAGCCGTCTATATGAGCGCACGTCCGTGGTGGTCACCACCAACCTCGATTTTGCCGAGTGGCCGACGGTGTTCGGCGACGCCAAGATGGCTACCGCCCTGCTCGACCGGCTGACGCACCACTGCGACATCATCGAGACCGGCAATGCCAGCTGGCGCATGAAGACCCGCGCCTGAACCAGTCGCTCTGCCCACCTGGTATCGTAACGTCACGATTGGAAGCAGCCCATGCCGCGCAAGCCGATCGGCGAGACGGCCATGACCGATGCCGAGCGCCAAGCTCGCTATCGGGCAACCCGGGCCGCAGGCAAGCCCGCCATCCGGACACGTCGCCCTACTGACCATCGCAGCCGCGCCCGGCGCTGGCACGATGCGGTCGCCGAACTGGCGGAGCTACAAGCCCAGTATGCCACGTGGCTAGACGCATTGCCCGATAACCTGCGGGACAGCTCCACGGCCGAGGCGCTGCAGAGCATCTGTGACCTCGACCTCGACGAACTTCAGGCCATCGAACCGCCACGTGGGTTCGGCCGAGACTGACAATCCTCTCCGATCAGAGGGTCAATTTTGCACGCCGACAGGGGGTCAATATTCGACGCCGATTGACACCCGTGGCGATCGCGAGAATCTCGCTTTGGCCGGTCAGTTCCTCCCCCGCTGCTGGCTCACCGTTCCAGTCCGTGATCGACGCTCCGCAGCGGCACCTGCCAAGTCCCGGTTCCGCCCAGCCCAGCCGTCGCCTGCACCGGGGGCAGCTCCGGACAAGTCGGATCCCGTGACGGGTGCAGCAGGTCGAGAGTGCAAAGTCCCAGATCGCCCTGTGATGGGAGGCTTCCAACAAGCAGGTCGAACACGCCTTGCGGTGGCCGACATCGATGAACTCGCGATGCAGGGTTCCGCCGAGAAAGCGATGATGGGCTACCCGCGAGAGAGGTCGGTAAGCCAACCCTTCCAGCCCGGCCACCTCGATCCCGACAAGTTCAGAAAGCCTGGCCAGGCTGGCGGAGGAGAAAGCCGACCCGGGCTGCCGCAGCCCGGCCATGGCTGCAACCCGTAAGGCATTCGGGTGGCGGATGTGCGCGGTCAGCCTGACGATGTAGCCGGGGAGGCTTTCATCTGTGACCGGCTCGATGCTGAGCGCCAGCACGGCGGGTTCCTATCACGGCCTGAAATCCTTGTCCCGTGCCGCCTGCCTTCCCCCCTTCCGTCCTGTGGGTTTGACCGGTTTAGGCTCAGGAGGAACCGGCGGCAGCGGCGTGCCGGGCGCAGGTACGAACGGGTTATCCGTCTCGAAGAGCAGCAGGTTGTGTGCGGTGAAGAAGTGGGTTTCGGTGATGCACGTCCCGCCGCGTCGGACCTTGTCGACCACCGCGGTGATTCCGGCACGTTCGACGAGCAGGGCGGCCAGACCGATGATTCCGCCGCTCGATTTCACGATTTTCACAGCCAGTTGTCCGCCAAGACCGGACAGTCCGAGGGCCGGAGCGAGGAGTTTGTCCCAGGTGTTCAGCAGTTTGATAAGAAACCTGCGCGACGGCGGATCATCCCAGGAGATCGGGTGAAGCGTGTGGAAGCCGAAATTCCTTCGCTTCAGCTCCTTGTTCGAACTCACCAGAGCCCCGGCGTCCGGCGTGCCGACGATCAGGATGGAGAACGTGGCCCTGTTCGCAATCTGCTTGAAGAGACGGGCGACCGCCGCAACCATGAGGCCGGTCCTGTCGGCGCTCGCGTCGTGCGCCTCCTCGAAAATGATCAGCTTGGTCTCCATCTGATCCGCATAATGATAGACCGCCTTCAGGATATCGGCACGGGACTCGACCGGTGGTTCCGCCTGCGCGAGAGCCAGATAGATCTCCTTGCTGAGATCCTTAATTCCCGTATCCGTTACCGCCACCACGACGACGGTCACCCTGTCGTTCCTCTTACCGTCTTTGACGATGGCGTGGCGCTCGCGCGGGTAGTCAGCGATGAAGTCCTGAATGAACTGCGTCTTCCCGCTCCCCGACACCCCGAGGAGCGTCAGGACGCCGCCTTCACTTACGGTGTTGTCGCGGGTAATGAGCATCCGGAGATCGTCCCGGATAGGTTCCAGTTCCGGGCGATCGATGAATTCGGCCCGGAACGCATGCACGACGGCATTCAGCTTGGCGATCTGCTCCGCTTCGGTCATTCGGTTTTCTCCCTGGCTGCCGTCTTTCCGGCGTTCTTGCGGTTGGTCCTGGATTTGAACGTGTCGTCGGGATCTACAGGTGCGTCAGGTGCGGCTTGAGCAGCGTCGGATCCAGTCGCCGGAGGCGCAGGCGGCACAGGCGGTGCCGAAGGTTCCCCTGTGACGAGGCCGTCGCCGGGTCCAAGATAGCGGGCCGCGGCCCTGATGCTCTTCCTGCGGTTCGTGTTGCCCGCGAGAAGTTCGTCTGCCTCGGTGTCCAGCACCTGGATCGCGTCCAGGAGACTCTCCTCGTCACGGGCGCCTTCGAGAGCCTCGTCGCTGTAGAGCATCACCATCCGGTGCTGGTAGTAGGAAAGCCCGGGCATGTACCTTTCCAGAACCGGTTCGAGCTGGACCTGCTGGCGGGTGACGGGATCGACGACCCAGGCGTTCGCCACGTTGCTTTCGTCGATCCGAACCTTGACCCTGTCGCCCTTCTTGAAAGACGGATGCGAATGAATGGCACGCAGCACATTGCCATTCCATCTGAGATGCTTCCACTGGACGCCGCGCTTCGAGGGCACAAGGTATTCGACGCGGTTCAGCAGGATGTTCAGTTCATCCTTCGACGGCAAAGGACGCGGAAGCCGCAACTCGCTCCCCTCGATCCATTTCAAATGGGGCGTCGTCCGGATGCCGCGATGGGGCGAGTGCATGTAGACGGTCATGATCCACCGCCAGAGCCGACGGATGAAATCACTCAGGGTGATGTAGGCCCGTCCCTCGGAATCCCGGCGGAAATCGCCGTCCTTGTCTCTGGGCGGCGTCGCGCCGGGCAGGGGATGGGCGACCTGCTCCGCCATCGTGCGCTGCCAGCGTTCCAGCTTGCCCTTGTAGTTAGGGCACCCCACCGGCTCGTATTCGCAGACGATGTCGAACGCACCGTTGATCTCGCGGACGTAGTCGTTGTCGAAATCGGTTCCGCGGTCGAAGAAGAAGGTCTGCGGCCTGCCGTAGCCGGGGTATTCGGCCTTCACGTCGGGCAACCAGTCCCTGAGGTAATCCTTCATCGTCATGACGTTCCTGAGGACGGTCATCACCGCGCCGAGGCTCGGTCCGTCGAAATGCACATGGATGCCGACGGGCATCCGGCTGTAGCGGTCGAGGGCGGTCGTGATCGTGGGACGGCCGAGTTTGACCCCTGTCGAATCGTCGCAGACATCGACATTGGCGGGCGTATGGTCGACCTCGACGATGTCGAGCAGCCACCTGGCCACCGGACCTTCCCCTACGGGCTTGAACCTGTCGTCCGCGGCGTCATTGCCTTGACGGCGTCGGACCGCCGTCTCCTGCGGCACGGTTTCAGTGATGTATCTCCGTACGTGTCTGTCACTCGGGGCGGTCAGAGGCACTTCCGGATTTGCCTTGTTGTAGTCAATGAGCTCTTTTTTCAACTTGTTGTAGACAGCGGTCTTGGTGTTTCTGGCTGTGGTCAGCCATTGGGTGTCGATGATCTCGTTCAACCACTCCTCGATCTGCGGCGCCATGATCCGGGCGGGCGGCCCGCGGTCGTGATATCGCGATGCGCTCAGCTTCGGGTCGGCTGTCCCGTTCCGGAGGACCACACCTTCGGCTTCTTTGATCCAGTTGCAATAGGTGCTGAACGCAGGCGCGCGCAGGAAATGCAGAGGTACCGGGATCTCATTCCGCTGCTTTCTGGTGCGCGGACGGGCCGTGGCGTCCGGTCGTTCGAACACCTGTGTCATGCGGGTCCTGTGCTCGGCTACGAAGGCGTCTCTCACCAGGCATGCGAACCGGTCAAGCTTCGACTTTGACTTGTTCGGGTATGCCCGCTGCTCCCGGGTGAGATCCGGAAGATACGCGCGGTAGAATTTGCCCGGATCGTTGAACGCCGAGACGAAGAAAGCCTTCTGGAGTTCCGAGATCTGCACGTTTCCCGGAAGGTCGGAAAGCGCGATCTTCCGGAGGGCCTTGTCTGTCTCCGACAGCTCGGCGTCGGGTGCGCCGACCATCCGTGTCACACCCGAGCTGCATTCGGTGTTCCACTGCTTCAGGTCGATGCGGTCCACCTCGCCGGTATCCGGCTTTTCGAGGTGGATGACGCCCTTGCTGAGCAGCTTGACCATCCACACGCCGTTCGCCCGGCGCATGTAGGCGCCGCGCCGCAGTTCATTGTCACCGGCCATCATTCGAACCCCTTCATCCTGCAAGCTGCAATCCGTGTCTTCAGGCCGATGCGGCCTTTTTCGGCTGTCTCGACATACCCGCGACCGACCAGCGACAGGACGAACGGCCAGGTGCCCGGTCCGCCGCCGATCAGGTGCTGAAGGTCGCCCAGCGTGGCCGGTGGGTCACCCGCAAGACCCGCCACGAGCACCTTCAGGGCTTCCGGCAATTCCCAGACCCGGTGCCAGTGAAGCGTTTCGGCGTTCTCGAGGCGGTAGTCGGCTTTCACGGACTCCTCCGTGACAACCAGTATATCGACACCGATGTTCCGGTAGGCGGCCGCGGCCGAACGGTGGCGCTCGGCCCGTCGGGACTCCTCCAGGTAGTCGCCGCGAACCAGCCGGACGACGCGGTTTTTCGCCCGGGTGACGATGGAGAAGTTGGGCTTGAACGTCATCTCCCGGCCACCGAAGGCAAACTCGATCGGCACGCCCTCGGTGGTCCAGCTCACCACTTCCGGGTCGGTGTCGAGGATGACGGCGTAGTCCCGGTGCGCGTAATGCCGGAGCTTTTCCATCCGCATCCCGCTCTTGATCGTGGGAAAGTAGCAGACGACGCTCGTGTCCCGCTGGCCGAGTTTCGTCCCGGACGGTTCCCGGACTTCCCCCGGGGGCTTCTTCGGATTGAATTTGAACTTAGGCGGCTTGATGCCGATGCAGCAGTTTCGCATGGTCGTCCCCGGAAGAGCGGTCAAACCGCTCCCCGTGGGGATGCGGCAACTCAGGCGAAGGGCCGAGTTATGCGAACGCTCTGAAAAGCCGGGACAGCCGTGCGGACAAGCGCGACCACGCAGACCGTCATGGGACGGACGAGCGGCGACCAGGCGGCGGAACGGATGGTTTTAGTCTGCACGGCGGAAATCCTTGTCTCGGAAGGCCGTTCCGGCGAAGCGGAGCGGCACGTAACATCGGAGATGCACCCCGTGAAGGGCAAGCGCATCTTAGTTAGATCGATATGTTCCGGGGCATGATGGGCGAGCGTATAGCGGAAGTCGGCCCGTTTGTCGATCGAAACATCCGGCGACAAGGATTTCATGGTCCCCTGCCGTCGAGCCAGGCCAGAACGACCGACAGCGGGCGGCCGAGATGAAGCAGGCGCCCACCCGGGAGAAGCAGGAGCGCCCCCTCGTCTGTCGCGCAAACCGCTCCGACCGAACCGGCGGCGACGGCATGGACGTGGCCGTCCAGATCACGGACGACGACGAAGCGGCCGATCCGCTCACCTTCCTGCAACTCGCGGCTCATGGCACAACCTCCGCCGCCGGAAGGTGTCGGGCGACAAGTGCCTCGATTTCGATACCCGACATTGCCTTGTTAAGGACCAGCTCCGCCGCGACGACACGGATAGCCCGGTGATGCTCGCGCGCGAAAACGAGTGCCCCTGCGTAGATGCCGCCAAGACGCTCCCGCACCCGGACCGCCAGAGCCGCGTCCGCAGAAAGGATGCCGCGAATGTCCCGGGGTTCCGGCCATCCGGTCCAGAGCAGCCCGGAACCGCCAAGGCCAAGCGCGGTCTCCTCGGCTACAGCCAGAATCGTCGCCAGAGCCAGGTCGCTCGACTCCGACCCGCCGCTGCCGCCCGATGCATCGCCCAGGACCACTTCCTCCGCCGCGCGCCCGGCGAGCAGTTCCGCGATCTCGACCCGGACGGCCTCCCGGTCGGACGGGATCCGGTGCGCAACCGTATGGACGGATCCCCCGGTGTTGCCGCGCTCGATGATGCTTGCCGCGACAAGCTTGCCCGGCCGGACTAATGCGGCTGCGACGGCGTGACCGGCCTCGTGGATTGCGATCCTCAGCAGCGTCTCGGGCGGACAGCATTTTCTTGGTCCGGCGATCGCCGTGGAGAGGTCTTCCAGTCTGACCGGACGCCCGGCGTGCCGCGCGATCTGCTTCGCGTTGCGTACGAACCTCGCGCAGTCGGCACCTGTCGCCCCAATTGCCAGCCGCGCAGCTGCTGAGAGATCCTCCCCGGCGAGGTCTGTCCCGAGGTGATACCGGATGATCCCGAACGAGTCCGGCCTGGTCGGGCATCGGGATCGCGACGGAGCGGTCAAACCGGCCGGAGCGGACAAGTGCAGGATCAAGCGCCCCGGGGTGGTTCGTTGCGCCGACTGTCACGACGCCTTCCCGGTCGCCGACGCCGTCCAGTTGCTCTAGCAAGCCGGTGATCACAGCGGTCCAGTAGTCACGGTATTCCCGGTGACCTCCCTCCCGGCTGCCGATCGCATCGAGTTCGTCGATGTAGAGGATGCACGGTGCGAGTCGTCGTGCATTGTCGAAGTCGGCACGCATTGCGGCCAAACAGTCGCCCAGGTGGCCTGTTTTAGCCGCCTGCCAGGTCGCGAACGATGTCGCAACCAGCGGAATGCCGCAGCTGCGGCTCAGGGCTTCCACAAAGAGTCCTTTGCCCGTTCCCGGTGTGCCGTGCAGAAGCAGACCCCGATCCATTTCGGTCCAACGGACACGACCCAGGCGGTAGTCTTCAAGATCCCGCACCAGACGCATGCCCCAGGCGGTTGCCTCGGGCATGCCGTGCAGCTGTTCCAGCATCGGTCCCGGCCGCCCCGAGTCGCGGTTCCGTCCTACGATTGCGACCAAGCGGCCAAGATAATCTTCGGCCGACTGTCCGGGACGCCGTGCCTGGCGGAGAACCGAAGGCGTCAGGCTGCGCGCCAGATCCTTGGTCACCGGACCGATGCAGGACCGACCGAACATGCACCGGACGAGGAACCGCACTGTCGAGCGTGCCGGGGGTGCGATGACGATCCGGTGGTCGGCCGCCGCCACGATGCTACCAGGAAGGTGCCGGTCGGCGGTGCCGAATGCCGTTACGGCGGTCCCGTTCCAGAGCGCAAAATCGATAGCCTCATTCGATTTCTCGGGCTGGCCGATCTTGTCCTGCCCGCTTCGTTTGAACGATACCCAGGGCAGCGTTCGGCGCATCTCGACATCGCCGTCGCGCGGCTCGACACCGCCCCGTACGACGTCGGTCCACTGCTCGATCACCAGGTCCAGCCATGCCGCATCAGGCACGAGGACGATCACCGCCTTCCCGTTGGCGGCGGCTGCGGCACGCAGTGTCGGGTCCGACAGTGCCAGACGCAGCATATGGCGTGCCGCGAGCATCGCCGGATCGGCATGCTCCTTAGTCATCAGGCGGACGGGGCGGACCGCGTCGGGATCACCGGGGCATTCGAACTCGACCTCCGGCGTCAGGAGATCGGAAACCGAACGGGGCGCGATCATTGGACTTCCCCGCAGTCGCGCGGTGACCCGAGGCGGTAATAACGCCCGAGCGTGCGGCACCAGCCGTAATCGGGTGCCATGATCCAGATGTCGGTTGTGACGACGACGGGACCGTGAAGCCGGGGGTGATCGTGGCAGATTCCCAGGAGACAGAGCATCGGACGCTGTGCCTGAACGTAGTCCTCCAGCAACGGCGCGTCAGCCAGGTCCTCCGCTGTGGGAAGGTCTCCGGCGGCCAGCCGCTTCAGATCGGCCGAGAGTCTGTCGATACGCTCAATTTCATAGGCGATATCGCCGAGGACTTTTCCCCGACGGACGGTGATCGGCATTTGCTTGAATCCTGATTCCGGAAGCTTCGCGTATCCATCGGCGTAACCGACGGACGGCAGCTCGGCTCAGTCGCGGACGACTAAGCCCGGATCAGGATATGAAGTGCCACGCGCGTGCGACCGCGCGGACCCGGATGGTCTCGCTAGCGTCGTCAGGAATGCGCTTGTCGTAAATCTTCATAACGCCGGAACGTTTAGAGAACCCAGTGTCGGCGAGTCAACTGCAATCTCAGCGATCGCGTAACTGCGATCGACCCGATCGCAGTTACCGTCCTAGGACGAAACGGCAGCTACGAGGGATCCGAGAAGATGTCCCGAGGGCTGCCTCACAACGAGGAAGCGAATGGTTGGTAAACATGTCCAGCCGTTTCATGCCTCGCCCGAGCAGCCAATTCAACGCGTGGCTCTTATTCACTCCATCGGCTGATTACTCGCCGTCCTAGGACGGTACGACTTCCACCAACCTCGACAAGCCAGATATGTCGATCGAAATCCTCCGCGGGCCATGGATTACCGTCGCTCGGCAGACCGGATAACCAGCTCCCTAATCCGGACTGCTTGGAAGGATTTCGCTCGAATCGAGCGACCCTCCTGCCCAGTGCGGTTTTTCATTCAAGCATTTCGGGCGTAAGAGGGGCAAAAGTGTGGGCACGCCTGTACTGATTGCTGCGAACGCCCGAGATGAATGGGTAGCCGAGAGCAGTTTGCGCGGCGGCCTGTCATGCGGGTCGGCATTGCGCTCTGACGTAGTGGTCGAGCGGTTCAATGATCGCTGCCCCCACCACTTTGAGCCTGCTGCCCAGATAGTCCCAGACGGCGATACCCAGTTTGTCGCATGTCTTGGCCAGACTCAGGAACGCGTCGCGGCAATCCCGTCCGACCTCGCTGCGAGTTCCGGCGCTGATCTTGCGTCGTGTGACGTGACAGCGGATGTCGTTTTCTGACCCGTTGGTGTGGAGCGGAATTTGCGGCCGTTCCAGCACCATCAACAGTTCGGCCTTATTGGCGTGCAGCCGCGCAAGCAGGCGGTCCAGCGTCACGAAGCCGGTGCGGCCGAGGAAAATGCGGTCGAAGCGGGCCCGTAACGCCCGAGCCCGCCGATTGTTCGGCTTCAGTTGGTAGGCCTTGAGGTCGGCGTAAAAGTCCCAAATCTTGCCACGAACCCGCGTCTGGGCGGCGCGATGCTCGTCGTTGAAGGTGTCCAGCTTATGCACCAGCCGTTCGGCGTGTACCCAGCACAGCGCGTGCCGACTGACGTTGAACTGCCCGGCGTCATCACTCAGG
The DNA here is from genome assembly GCA_965199095.1 of Acetobacteraceae bacterium. Lineage (GTDB taxonomy): Bacteria > Pseudomonadota > Alphaproteobacteria > Acetobacterales > Acetobacteraceae > LMUY01. The sequence goes on along the minus strand of CBDAQM010000007.1, from coordinate 454,009 downwards.
ATCACTGCGTCGCACAGAAATTCATGCGCCTGAACGCTACCCCACAACGTCGCTTCGGTGGCGACCTGAACTGGGTCCGGCGTGACCTTCAACCCGGACAAGCCGAGCTGGTCGAGATGCGCCAGCCACGCGGCCTCATCAGCAAACCACGTCTGTGGCCCCGTCGCCAGAAGGGTGATCGACGCGGCCGGCAAGCCATGCTCGCGCATATAGGCGTAAGCCGCATCATTGAGCACGTAATCGGTATGTCCGGCGCGCAGCAGGTCGAGGAAATTCAGCCGGCTTTTCGAGGAACGGGTGCGAAACCAGGTGAACCACTCATTGCCGATCTGCGTGCAGAAGCCGTTCTTGCCGGCGTGGCGCGCGCCGGTGTCGTCCACGCTGACCCATGACGATGTCTCCAACCCTGCGCGCAGAACATCCTGAGCTTCGGCGAGAAACGCCTCGTGGTTCTCATTCAACAGTCGAACCAACTGCCGCTTGGAGATCGAAATCCCCACCGATCGCAACAGGACGAGCAGCCGGGGCATCGTCGACTGACCCTGATGATATTGCACCAGCACGAACCTACGCAATTCCGGGCCAAAATGGCCTTGGATACCCTGCGGCAAGGGCGCCAGGATCGTCCGGCCGTCCGGCGTTATCCAGCGTTCTCGCAGGTAACAGGTCGCCTTGGCTGAAATCACAAGGTCCTGGACCAGAAAAGGCTCATGGCCTTTGAAAATCGAGCCGGCCGGGATTTCGACCTGGATCACTTCGTCTTCGACGTGGACCCGTGGGGTGACCTTACCTCGGGCAGGACGCTTCTCATCCTTGGCGGGTTTGATTGGCGCGGCGCCTTTGTCCATGCCGCTCGGTTTGATGGTCGGGCGGCCTTTGAGGCCTTTCAACCGGGCGTTCTCTTCGCGCAGTTCAGCCACGGCCTGCTTCAGCGCAGCTACCTCGCCGTACAGTTCGACCAGCAGAGCTTCAAGATCTGGACGGCTCAGCGTCGAAAGGGTGGAGGGTGGCGGCACATGATGCAAAGACTCGACGGCGGCGAATCGGCGCAAGGAAAAAATGAGGCTTACCCACACTTTTGCCCCTCTTACTTTCGGGCCTGTTAAGTCCTTGGTAGCCTGGGAACTTGCATGTACACTTGTCGACAAAGTGGCGGATGACGATGATGGCAGAGCCGAAAACTTCCGGTGCAAAGGCACCCCAACAGCCACGGCAGTCGAGACTTGCAATGGTTGGAGTCAGAATGACCCCTGACCGAGAAACCGAGGTCAAGGTCGAGGCGGCCCGGAGAGGACTTTCCGTCGCCGCTCTATTTGATGAGATCTGGCAGGCATACATGAATAGAAGGGCGCAATGAACGCATTTGCGTCTCCTATCCATAATCGTTTAAGCAATTCGTAAGAAATGGCCGCCATCTGCCTCGATGCGAATGCAACTACTCGTCCACTGGAACAAGTAGTAGAGCTAATGGCGACTTCCATGCGTCAGGACTGGGGCAATCCGTCCAGCGCCCATTGGCTCGGCGGAGCCGCGCGAGCCTGTCTGGAGCGAGCCAGGGATGACGTGTCGAGCCTACTGCCAGGCAGCCTGCCCGAAGGGGTTATTTTCACCTCTGGGGGCACCGAGGCGAACAATGCCATCCTTAACTTGGCTTCTTGGAATGAAACTGGGGCAACCCTGATCACTACCGCGGTCGAGCATCCCTCGATGCTGCGACCGGCGGAACGGCTGGCCCGCATGGGCGGGAGGGTGGTCGTCGTGCCCGTTTCAACCGATGGAGTGGTAGATCCCAATGTGATCGGTCGCGCTGTCCGCGATGCGATCGGGCCGACTTTGGTCAGCGTCCAGTGGGCCAACAGTGAGACCGGGGTGATCCAACCGCTGGGACGCATAATCAGGGAGGCCCGCCGCGCGAGATCCGACGTGTTTATCCACTCGGATGTCGCCCAGGCGATAGGCCGCGTGCGGATCGACTTTGAAGAGGAGCCGATCGACGCTGTTACCTTCTCTGGCCATAAATTGCATGGACCGCAGGGTATAGGTGCCCTGGTCCTGAGGGATCACGACTCGAGACTCACCCCCTTCATCCTCGGCGGTGGTCAGGAGCGCGGCATGCGGTCCGGCACCCCCAATGTCGCGGGTGCAGCCGGGCTGGGGCTAGCGATGCGCATTCGGGCGGGCGATTTCGATTTGCTTGCCGGTCGGATGAGCGTAAGCGTGCGGCGATGACATCTGGCGGCTGAGGGGCGGTTTGTGATCCGCTGGATGTATGGACACGATGGTGCCGGACCTGAGTGAGGCGGTTGAGAGCGCTCATACGATTGGTCGTACGAGTGCTCGTTCAGGCCGTGTTGAGGTTCTCCCCCATGCTGAGCGCCGGCGTTCCTGGACGGCTGAACAGAAGCTGGCGATTGTCGGCGAGAGCCTTGGTGCGGACCTGACGCCGACTGAGGTTGCCCGCAAACACCGTATCAGCACTGGTCAGATCTACACCTGGCGACAGCAATTCCTGAGCGGTGAGGGTTCGTCGGTGAACCGCACTGTCCCACGTTTCACGTCTGTCGAGTTGGCGCCGAGCTGCGCGCCGTCTCCCCTGCTGCCGCCGACACCACCCCCGTGCCCTGCACCTGAGAAGCTGCCACGACCTGAAGGCTTGATCGAGATCATGTTGCCTGGCGGGGTATCGGTGCGTGTTGATGCCCATGTCGATGCTCGTGCCCTGCGCCGGGTGCTCGGCGCGCTGGAGGGTTGATGATCGCGCTGTCATCTGGCCTGCGGGTCTACCTGGCGTGCGGCACGACGGATATGCGCAAGGGCATGACGGGGCTGGCGATGCTGGTGCAGCAGGGCCTATCCGCCGACCCGTTCGACGGCGCGGTTTTCGCCTTTCGGGGCCGCCGCGCTGGGCTCATCAAGCTGATCTGGCATGACGGGATTGGCCTGTGCATGCTGACCAAGCGGCTGGAGCAAGGTCAGTTCGTTTGGCCCTCCGCCACCTCCGCCGGGCGGATCGCATTGTCGGCGCCCCAGTTGGCCGCCCTGCTCGACGGCTGCGAGTGGCGGGCTCCGGCACCGGTTCGCCGGCCGGAACTGGCGGGCTAAAAAGCCGCCGATCCGCTCGAAAGCGCTGGCTTCGACGCGGCGGCACCGTCCATCATGGCGGTGTGCTGATCGACCCTGACGCCTTGCCGGAGGACACCGCGACGTTGCAGCTGATGCTGCGGACGGTGCTGTTGCAGCAGGGTGCGTTGGCGGCCGAGAACGACAAGATGCGACTGCTGATCCAGCGCCTGACCCGCCACCAGTTTGGCCGCCGATCCGAGCAGCTGACGCCCGACCAGCTGCAACTCGCCCTGGAAGAGTTGGAGCAGACCATCGCCGCCAACCAGGCTGGCCAGGACGCCGTGGCTGCCAGTGCTGGCTTGCCTCGCAAGCCGCGCGCCGAGGCGCCGAGCCGCAACCACGGGGCGCTGCCGGCACACCTGCCACGCTACGAGGTGGTGGTCGACGTCGAGGACCGCGCCTGCCCGTGCTGTGGCCACGCCCTGCACGCAATCGGCGAGCTGCGGACCGAGCAACTGGACATGGTGCCCTCGCAGCTGCGGGTGCGGGTGACCCGGCGGCCACGTTACGCCTGCCATGGCTGCGAGGGCACCGTGGTCGTTGCCCCCGCACCCGACCGCCCTCTTGATGGCGGCATGCCGACGGAGGCGCTGGTGGCGCACGTGGTGGTTAGCAAATTTGCCGACTCCCTGCCGCTGTATCGCCAGGCGCAGATGCTGGAGCGACAGGGCATCAAGCTGGACCGTTCAACGCTGGCCAACTGGGTGGGGCGGGCCTGCTGGTGGCTGACGCCGCTCTACGAACTGATGCTCGGCACAGTGCTGGGCTCACCGAAGGTGTTTGCCGACGACACCACGCTGCCGGTGCTCGATCCCGGCCGGGGTCGGACCAAAACCGGCCGGCTCTGGTGCTACGCCGTGGACGACCGGCCTTGGAAAGGCCCCGGACATCCGATGGCAGCCTACGTCTACTCGGACGACCGCAAGAACGAGCGCCCGGCCGGGCACCTTGCCGGGTTCCGGGGCGTGCTGCAGGTCGACGGCTATAACGGGTTCAAGGCGCTGGCTGGCGCCCGCACCGACGCGTCGGTGACGCTGGCATTCTGCTGGTCGCACATGCGGCGGCATTTCTACGACCAGTTCGTATCGGACACCTCGGCCGCTAGCGGCCGAGGTGTTGGTGCGAGTTCGCACGCTGTATGCCATCGAGGCCGAGATCCGTGGCCATCCCGCCGAGCACCGCCAAGCCGTGCGCCAGGAACGCAGTCGGCCGATCGTGGAGGCGCTACACGGCTGGCTGCAGGACCAAGTCAAGCGAGTGTCCGGCCCGTCTGACCTGGCCCGCGCCATGCGATACGCGATCCGGCACTGGCCGGGACTGGTCGTGTTCCTTGACGACGGCCGGGTCGAGATGGACACCAACGTCGTCGAGCGGGCGATCCGTCCGAACACCCTGACAAGAAAGAATGCGCTATTCGCCGGGTCCGACGGCGGGGCGAAGCACTGGGCGTTGGCAATGACGCTGATCCAGACGGCCAAGCTGAACGGAGTCGATCCGCTGGCTTGGCTGACCGACGTGCTCGAGCGGATCGTCTCCGGCCGAACCAAGGCGCACGAGATGCACACCCTGCTGCCGTGGAACTGGCAACCGAGCAGGCCAACGCTCGACCTCCATACGGCAGCATTGGCGGCATAACCCCATACCCCGATCATCCATCTGCCTCAGTCGCGTCCGAACCCTTTTGGCGGCTCGACGATCTGAAGCTCCTGGAGGTCTAGATCGCAGATCGCGCGCAACGCCTCGGCCGTTGCGGTCTCCTGCAGCGCCTCCGGCAACGCGTCGAGCCAAGCTTGATACTCGGCCTGCAACTGGAGCAGCTCGTCCACTGTGGCACACCACCGCTTGGCGCGACCGCGATGGTCCGCAGGGCGCCGGAACCGGATAATCGGCTGACCGCCGGCGCGAGCGGCACGATACCGGGCCTGGCGCTCGGCATCGGTCATCGCTCTCTCACCAAGTGGCTTGCGCGGCATCCCCCAACTCCAAATCGTAACGTCACGAAATTGAGGTCGCGCATCTGAGCACGCCAGGAGGTCGGCTTCGCGACGCTTACGGATGAGCACAATGCGGGACAACTTCGAGCGGATCGTACTCGGGCTTGTTCCGAATACTCGCGTGAACGGTATCGGCGCACCACGGGTCCCCAACACGAGTAACATGCTTTTCCCAGGCATCGAGGCCATGGAACTGGTCGCGCGGCTTGAGGCCAAGGGGTTGGCTTGCTCGCTTGGGTCCGCATGCTCGTCCGCGCGACCCGAACCGTCCCATGTTCTGATTGCGATGGGTCTAACGGAAGCAGATGCATTCTCCAGCGTCAGGTTCTCCTTTTCGGTTCTGAACACCTTAGACGAAGCAGACCGCGCGGCGCGGCTCGTGGCCGAGACCGCAGGAGAAATCCATTGAGCACGGAAACATTGACAAAGGCTCGCTACGAGTTTGGACGCCATGAGACCTTCGCCGTTCGGCATGGCTGGCTCGGTAAAGGGCTGGAGCGAATGGACGAATGCCCCGCCGGGTTTCAGGCCGACGAGGATGCTATTGTCGCCCTCGGCCTTGGTAGCCGGATGGTCACATCGCTCCGCTACTGGCTGGAAGCGACCGGCCTTGCGGAAGAGCGGCCTGCCAGTCTGCCTGGCACGAAGGCACGGCAACTGCACACGAGCCGTCTAGGCAACGTCGTTCGTGAGCGCGATCCTTATCTCGAATACCCCGCGACCTGGTGGTTCGTGCATCTGAACCTCGCGCGACGGTCAGGCAGCGTCTGGGGATGGTTTTTCAACGACTTCCGCGAGCGCAGCTTTGAACGTACGACCTGCGTGGATGCCTATGTGCGACACCTGAACCAGCACGCCGCACGCGAGCCGTCGCTGTCTGTCGCACAGCGGGACGTCGCTTGCCTGCTGCTTGCTTACAGCACCTCGTCCGCCAGCCAGCCCCTCGATCCTGAGGACGGGACGTCTTCGCCGCTGAGAGACCTGGGTCTGGTAGTTCGACATGACGCAGTCAGTCGTTACGAGAAGACCCGTCCGCTCGATGAGATACCCTTGGAGGCGTTCCTGGCCTGTGCCGCCTCCGAAGCCGCGGATTTAGGCCGGGAATCGCTGTCCATGGGAGAACTTCTCGGACGTAGGGGCGGACCAGGTATGCTTTTCGGCCTGAGCGGCGACGCAATCGAGGAAATGGCCGCCCAGGGAGCACGCGAATATGCCAATGCAGGGGTGACACTCGACTTGCTCGGGGCGGAACGACGTTTGCACGCGCCCATGATGGACGGCATGCACTTTTGGCTTGAGCGCCATTTCCAGCGCGTCGGAGGTGACCGATGAGCGGCGTGATGGCTTTCCGTTCTATCAATCTCAGGGACGATCTCAGCGTTCCTGAGAGGTTAGCGCACTACCAGCCGACCAAGCGCTCTTTGCCGGTGCTGCGGGCTGTGTTGGACGGCGGCGCCACAATGGTGATTGCCGCATACGGCAGCGGCAAGTCGTTGGCCGCCGGGGTCGGCTCTCTGTTCGTAGTAAATCGGGACAAGGAGCTGTTGCGCTCCATAACCGAACGTCTTCGCAAGGTCGATGCGGCGATGGGTGCGGCCGTCCGCAAGCGTCTTGCAGAGAAAAACTCAGGGCGGGTCGTGGTTCTTAGCGGCCACGTTCGCGATCTTCCGGGCACCCTGTCCGAAGCAATCGGCATACCCCGAAAACGCGGCATCGAAGCCGTGTTGGATGCGCTGGACCATCTTGCCGAAACTGATCGCATCGCCATTGTCTGGGACGAATTTGGACGTCACCTCGAAGGCATCGTCAACGAAGGTCGCGCCCGTGAATTGGATGCTGTGCAGCGGCTCGCCGAATGGGCTGTGCGAGCACGCAATCCTTCCGCAAGCTTTACTCTGTTGCTCCACCAGAACCTGCTTGCCTATGCCAGTGCCCTAAATCAAACGTCTCGAAACGAGTGGCGCAAGGTCGAAGGACGCTTCGAGCAGATCCGTTTTGTCGAGGACAGCCAGGAACTCTACGAACTGGCAGCTACCGTGATCTCGGAACGGCGTCCAGAGGGAATTCGGCCGCCGCGCGAGGCAGTGCTTCGATCTTTGGCCCGACAAGTGATTGAAGCTGGGTGGTTCGACGGTATGACCGATGAGGACCGGGTCGTCGGGCTACTCGGACGGGCCTACCCGGTCTCAGCTGCGGCATTGCAGGTGCTTCCTCGCTTGGTCGCCCGTATCGGCCAAAACGAACGCAGCCTTTTCGCCTTCTTAGACACCGCCGATCTCTCTCGGACGATTGGGATGGAGGAGGTTTACACTAACTTTTCGGATGCAATGCGGTCCGATGTAGGAATTGGCGGATCGCACCGGCGTTGGGTGGAGGCCGAAACCGCCCGCAGCCGCGCTAACGACGATGCGGAAAGGGAGGCTTTGGCGTCTGCCTGCCTGCTTCAACTCGGAGTCGACGGCGAACGCCACCGGCTTATGCGCGCGACGCTTGAGACGGCGGTCACCAGCAGAGGTGTGAAGCGTCCCGACGCTACGGCCGCCGTGGCCGCCCTCATCGGCCGCAAGCTCCTGCTTCACCGTAAACTGAACGACGATGTATCCATTTGGCACGGCGCCGATCTGGACCTACCCGGCCGTATCCGCGAGGAGCGCGCACGCCGCCTGGAAGGATTCGACCTTCTCGGATTCCTAGAGAAACACCATCCCGCACCTTTTGTCCGCCCTACCCGGCATAACCTGACGTTCGGGACCGTCAGGTATCTCCGCGGCCAATATGTGCGCGCCGCAGAGGTGATTTCGCAATCGAACCGCTTGGCGGTGCTGCCTTCCGGACGGGACTGGGGCCAGGTGCTTTTTGTTCTCTCGGACACCGCCGAAGAGCTGACCCGTGCCCGAAAGAAGATTGAAGGCGGCTGGCCGGAATGGGACCGGGTGCTCGTCGCGCTACCCGCCGAACCTCTTTCAATAACCGAAGCAGCACTGGAAGTTGACGCCTTACTGGCGCTACAGCGCGACGAAAGCCTCCGTGCGGAAGACCCGCTGGTCGGCCAAGAGGTGGCCGAACTGCTTACAGTCGCCCAACGTCAGCTAGCCGTCATGATGCACCGGCTGACAACGGATCGGCCAATGACAACGCAGTGGTGGCGGGACGGCCGTCGGCTGCTGGTCAGCACCGACCGTCCAGCTGGTATGGCAGCCTCAGAAATGCTGGACCATGTCTACAGCGCAACGCCTCGCATATTCAACGACCAGATGATGCGCAACAGGCTCTCGCGTCAGATGGATACCGCGCGCGTACGCCTGCTCACCCGGATCCTGGAAAAGGCTCATGAACCTCAGCTAGGTTACCGTACGGAGGAACTGCCCTCGGCAGAAGGCTCTGTCTACCGGACCCTATTGGAAGCCACGGGGCTTCATCGCCGGGATGGCGATGGCGCCCGCTTCGCGGACCCCCGGGAGCTTACCGACCCAGGGCTACACAACGCCTGGACTCTCATCGCCGACTTCTTTCGCAAGCCGGGAATAAGGTCTTTGGCCGAAATCGTGACGAAATTGTCAGCACCGCCAATCGGGTTGCCTGACGGGGTCATACCCGTTCTCGTGGTGGCCGGGTTTAAGGCATTTGCCCGTGCTGTAAGCTTGCGAACAGATGGAGCTTACATTGCGGACCTGCTTGGCTTTGAAGCCAGTCGTCTATTCCTTGAACCCTCCAAAACCACCGTCGAGGTGCATACAGCCGATCGAGAGATTCTGAACTACCTGTCGGAGTTAGCTTACGTCTTCAGTCATCGTCACCCCGCTGAAATGGACGAGCGCGTCAGTTTTGTCGTCGAGGCACTATTCGCCTGGCGGGCCACGTTGTCTGACGGCGTCAAACGTTCAAACCGGCACACTGACGATAGCAGGCGTTTTCTTCGGCTCATCTCGCAGACCGAGGATCTCCCGCATACCCTTGTGCATGAGTTGCTGGAGGCGTTCGGGGCACGGCATCCCCGCGCCGGACGCCTCGCCTCCACGTTGAGGGCAGTCGAGAAAGCTAGGAAGGACATCGATAAGCTCATCGACGGATACTCCCGCGATGCCGTAGCCGTAGTCGGTGAAATCCTCAGCCTGCATGTAGGCAGCGACCCTGTGGCCGGAGTACAGGCGTGGGTCAGCTGCTTCGATGTCCCGGCGTTTTTAGTCCGGGACGATGTCACGATGGTCGACAAGGCCGTCCTTCGGACCGCCCGAGACACAATGAACGGTCGATATTCCGCAGAGAGCCTCGCACGCGCGGTGAGTTCAGTGCTCGTGCATAGGGGGCCGGAGAAGTGGGAAGACGGAACGGCGGACCAAATGCGTCGACTACTGCGGGAGTGTCGAGCGCGGATTGAGGACGCCGCGCTGTCAGCCCCGGAGCCGAACATAGGAATCGTTCCAGTCATCGAAGCCCGCATAAGGAATCTACAGGAAAAGCTGCTAACTATTAAAGGGGTGGTGCCGTCGTTGCGTGCCATTGCGGGAGGCGTTAGATGATCAAAATCGTCAGGATGGACGCGGCGGCTGTCGACGCAGACGCTCGTCATATCGTTCCGCTCTCGGGAGGCAAGGATAGCACCGCCCTGGCCATCTACCTGGCGCAGCGTTACGCACACCTGCCGTTCGAATATGTGTTTTGTGACACCGGCGCCGAGCTTCCTGAGACGTACGAGTACTTCGAACGGCTCGAACACGTCCTAGGACGGAAGGTGACGAGGATCACCGCGCTAGACATGCTCGGTGTAGCCGATAAGCACGGGCGCAACCCCTTCGATATCGCCCTCTACGACCATTTCTCAGGATTCCTGCCCAGCCCGCGCTCACGGTGGTGCACGAGAATGTTGAAGATCCACCCTTTCGAACGTCACATCGGGACCGACCGTGCCTACTCGTACATCGGCATCAGGGCGGATGAGAACCGCGCCGGTTATCTCGGCAACGGTAAGCCGGTGTTGGTCTCGGAGCAGCCCAATATTACCCCCGTCTATCCCTTCAAAGATGACGGCATTGGCCTGGCAGACGTGCAACGCCTCCTCGACGAGTCCGGGCTAGGACTTCCCGCCTATTACGAATGGCGTTCGCGCTCCGGTTGCTATTTCAGCTTCTACCAGCAGATCGGCGAATGGCAGGGTCTCAAGGAACGACATCCGGAACTGTACGCCAAGGCGAAGTCCTACGAGGCGACGGCAAGCGGCCGAAATTACACATGGGTAGACGGACGCTCGCTCGACGACCTCGAGAAGATGCCAAAGCGCGCTGTGAAGGCTAAGTCGGACGAGGAAGGGTGCGCCATATGCCACCTATAAACGGCATTCTTCAGGTTAATCCGCTCGTCGAGTTCCTCAGGACATATGGTCCACTCGCAGGCTCCCATTCAATCTGGGACGAGCATGTGGCTGCGGAGGCCCGACGGACAGGCGTGGATCTGATCGAGGTCCACAGCGCGAAACTTGACCGGCTCGTGACCAACTTTCGTTCGGTGAATCCACTGAACGTTATTCTCACCGGCACCGCAGGAGACGGAAAAACCTGGCATTGCCGACGGATTTTCATCGAGCTGGGCGGGAAGCCAGAAGACTGGGACGCCTCAGGCGCAATGCCTGAGATGCCGCTTGGCGACAGGCAGCTCGTCATTATCAAAGACCTGACACAGTTCAATGACAAGCCTGAACTGCACGGCATCATGGGACGGGTACTATCGGCGCTTCTTGGCCAGGAGGAAAAGGAAGTCTTCCTCCTCGCCGCGAACGATGGCGCACTGCTCAGGTTTTGGCGTTCCTTTGCGGCAGCTCAGCCTAGTGCCCGGACCGTCGAGGAGCGCCTTCGCATACTCTTGAAAGAGGATCGCTCTACGGATCCCGCGCTCAGACTTGAGATGCACAATCTTAGTAGGCAGTCCCATGACGAGCTTTTCGAGGACGTCGTGGACGCCATTGGTAAGCATCCCAGTTGGGCAGGCTGCAATGGATGCATCCTCTACGAAGCCAACATCTGTCCAATCCGCAGGAACCTTGCCGCATTATCGGACAAGCAGGATCCTGGAATGCGAGCACGACTGCGGAGCCTGATTAGATTGGCTGCCTACGACGATAACCACCTACCAATTCGTCATGTCCTGCTCCTTGCCGTAAACATCATCCTAGGCGTTTCGAACAGATCTACGACACTCATGCGATGTGTGACGGCCCACGCAATGGCCGATAGCAACGAACTTGACCTCTCCAATCCCTATGACAACGCGCTCGGCCTCAACGTTCCCGCTGGGACGCATGAGCAATACCGAGCCTTCACCGTCTTCGAGGACATGGGTATCGGCCGCGAGACAAACAACGCGGTTGATACGATCCTGGTAGATGGACTGCCGAAGCATGATTATGAGGCACTAGTCGGCTCCGATCCGATGTTCGGTGCCGGTGCCTTCGACAAGGTGCGATCCTGGTATCAACGGGGCGTCCTAGAGGAGTTTCGGGACTTCCGGAATGCAATAGAGCAACAAAGGCGGCGGCTGTTCTTTTCCATGCCCCGCGGCAAAGGACCGATGGATCCTTGGAAACTGACCATTTTCAGCTATGGCGGTGAGTATCTCGATTTCGCCTCATCGGTCGCGGCCGGACACACGCCTGAGACGGTAAGATCCAGGTTGGTAATTGGCCTGAATCGTAGTTACACGGGCGCGATGTGCGACGAGAGCCAGCAGGTTTGGTTTGCTTCGCCCGCAGCGAACACGCAGAGCAGGCTGGGAAGGGTGCTGGATGTCGAGGCCCCCGTGGGCCGCAATCGGAAGTTCACGTACTACTTTGATTTTTGCCTGGAAGCGGGTGTCGCGCACGGCAGGCCGCAAATGGTGATCCTTCTCGGCGACGGAACTCTGATGGCGAGCAACACGCTCACGCCACTGCTCTTTGAATATTTGCTACGGGTGCAAGCCGGTAGCTTGCCGGGCAGCTTCTCCCGTCAATGTTTTGAGGAACTCCGCCAGTTCAGGCTGCGAGTGGTGGCCGCCCTATCTCGGAGAGGCATTGTCGACCTGGACAGACTCGATGACCTCCGTCTGATCCGGCCAGGACCGGACGGTTCGCTGCGCCAGGAACCGATTGAAGTCGTGGAAGGGGCCTAAAATGGTACAGGTTCTACCAGGATCCTTGAAAATCCCAAGTTTCTTGGGGACTGACAGCGTCGACATCTGGCTGGAGGAACAGGTCTGGGGGCACAGGTTCTTTAACGACCAAACACCGTGGCTTGTCCTCCTTGAAGCAATCGGCCTCATGGCGTTCCGTGCGCAGGATCAGAATGGCGGCAAGCAGGTTTTCACCGAAGCGGGAGACGAGCACGAAAACCTCAGATACGAACTTAAAGAAGCGAGGCAGCTTCGACGGATACTATTCTCGGATAGGCAGATCGACGAAATCGCAGACCAGCACGCGGTCTCCGACGTTGTTCTCTGGAAAAGGTGGTTCGGAACTCACGGCGCAGCGGGCGAAACAGATTTCGGATATCTGCAATCCCGCTTCGTCAGGTTTTCGAGTTTCCGCAATGCAGTCACGCTGCTCCGGGGAAGCGAGGTGGAGCCGCACCGCAAGCGACGGGACCGGAAATTCTTCCGACGTGGAGGCGAACTTCTGTTCCTGATGCTGAACCGCAGCGGAAAAACGGCGGAACTCGAGCCTTTGGTCAAGGATCGGCTTCTACTGGCGAGGAGCAGATGGAATAGGCTTGCTGAGGCGCTTTCCCCTCCCGTGGCCGAACCTCCCGTAACTTTCGCCAACATTGGCTACCTCCCGCTTGCGCAACACGATACCTATCGAATCCTTGGCGAGGATTGGTTGGCACTGCTTAAGCTCAAGGCGCTGCCCGACGACAACCTCAGCGATCCACTGATGCGACTGTCGTCTCTGGCCGTCGTCCGTTACGTACTCGAGCGAGCAGGAGAGGTTCTGAAAATAGCCCGTCCGCTCATGCCAATCGACGCCATGGGATCCGCTACGGCGGGAATACGGAAGCTTTCCAAGGATCACTGCTCCGTCCACCGCGACATGACAGGGAAGGCTGTCATCAAGATAGTCGACGATTTCATAAATGGAGAAGCATGGGCGCAGGTACTGCTGAAGCCCAATCCGACCAAGGCCGCCCTCGAGCTTGTCGACGCCACTTTCGGGTTCGAGCCTAAGGAGGCCGAAGATCGAACTATTTCGCGCCTTCCGCAAGCGATCAAGGATGCTGCGCTGGATGGACACAACGACCACCTTGGACTGGTCCCTGGATTCTACGCCGAGCAGATTGGGTTGGCTGCAAAGCAGGGATCGGCTCGCTGGTACATCTTGAGTGACGCGATGCTAGAGGCAGTGGTGCTCGCCAACGTGGCTGAACCACTGGAATACGAGGTGTTCCTCGAGAGCCTCTACAAACGGTATAGGTTTGTGATCGGAACGAAAATTGCGTCCGCTCACTACACAGGGATCAATGATCAGCAGGTCAAGGCCAACCAGCGGCACCTTGAGGAGCGGCTTCGTACACTCGGGCTATTGAAGCGTCTGTCGGACGACTGCGCGTTCGTCGTGAACCCGTTCTGGTCAAGTGAGGTGGCAGGATGAACCTAATCAGCCCAAACTCCGGCATTCCCTTACCCGCGCAACTCACTCCAGCGCAGGGTGCACTCGACATTGTCGGTCGCGTTGCGGCGGCCCGCATCCGCTCCGCCATGGCGGAAAGCCCTGAGCGGCAAGTTCTTTTCATGATCGCAGGTCTGGGTAGGACGCTCACATCCGCAGTGGCGCTTCACATTAAGAAGGCGTTCCCGACAGTCACCGTTGAACTGCATGTCGACGTCGCTGACGAAACGGTCCCGGACGCGATGATTAGCCGCCGGTCCTTGGGTGACTACAGAAATACGCAATTTGCAGATGGTGGAGGTGCGATTGTCTTCGCGCCATCATCTAAGGAATTGGATGACGTCGGCAAGACATCTGGTGACATCCAGCAAATATCTGAGGAAATCCTGGCTGCGGCACCGGAGCTATGGATACAAAACTCAGTGAACCTGAACACGCTTGACGACCGGAACCACAAGCATCTGGTGAATGTTCTCCAAGGTCTCGTGGCCTCACAGGTGCTGACAAATGGCATGCAGATGTTCGGCGAATTCATCTGGAGGATGAACGACGAGGCACTTGTGGTTCCTGAGATCGAGCGCGCAATCGACTTCGCGCTCCCCGCTCTTCGAATCCCACGCGGTGCGGGAAGGTTCAAGAAATTAGCAGCCAAGGGTAGGGTTCCGTCAGCTGCCTCATGGGCTGAGCGGTTCAGAGTCCTCCACGCGACGGCGGAAGACTCTCTCCACCTGAGGCGGGATGGGACCCCTCTACCCAGGCTCCCCCTCAAGGAAAGGCTTTCTCAACTCGTTACGGAGGGTGAGGTCGACGAGGCCGAGAGGGCGGCGTTGGATGCGCTGATCGCCGACGAAGATATACAGCCGGGAATGTGGTTGCCGACTCAGGCTGCCGTCGCGGAACTCAGGTCAGAGCTTGTCGACAGACTGGTCAAGGCGGCGAAGCGCAAAATGCAGCGCCCCCTCGGGGAGGCGACCCTGGCCATATTCAAAGAGAAGATGCCCAAAGCTCTGACGGACGACGATAAAATCGCCCTGTCATCGCAGTCGGATGCTGCCTAGCACGCCGACGAGGAGGAACGTGCGTTCTTCTTTAGGCAGCGAGCCAATATTCTTGAATGTAGCAAGCCACTCTTCAAGCGATGGGAGGTCTACGTCTTTAGGCGAACCGAGCAGCACTCGGACCTCGCTCTGGGGCTGTTCATGGCGATAGCGGACATGGTGGAGGGCACAGAGAACCTGCCCGCAGTTCCTATTGTGTATGTCAGGCTTCAGGGCGCCGACCGCCTCAAGTTTTGGGAGACGCACAATCCCGACCTCTGCCGCTACATGAGGGACCGGTATCGCGGCCTCGACAACGTTTTCAAACCGTCGCGCGTAGTCCTGGACTTTGGGATGTGCTGGACAGGCAATTGGGACGACGTTGGCGGCAACGCGAAGTCGTCTAAAATGTCGCGGGAGTTCAAGTTCGACATCCTTCTCCTTGAAGGATCGGACCAGCCAGGATGCGTAGACGATCCGATCAGGCTTGCCGCCCTGCTCCGTAAGCCGAGGACGACTACGCAGTTTGTCTGGAGCATGCCCGCGGATTCCATCGCGTCCAGCTTCACCGACAACATGGTCGAGATCGCGGACAAGTCGAATGCGCACGCCCTGCTCGCGTCCGGCCGCTTTTCGCGCGCGCAGGATCAGGAGCGATCGACGGACGGAAGGATTTCCTTAGAGAGGCGGTCAACCTTTCAGGATGCAAACGGCCGTCCAGAGGGTATCCTCGTCGATCCGAACTCTGAACGGGACCGCGTGGGCGACAGGTTCGAAGCTGCACTTGAAGAATTACGCGGAGATGTATTGCCTGCGCCAGACGCCGAGGCGGTGCAAGCCGCCTATCTTCACTTCAGAGCATCCTACACGCAGGCCATAAGGGCACTGATTGGTGACGCTGGCGGCGCAGGACTTTCGTCGGTTGCATTGCTTGAACAGGCTGCGGCGTTCGGCGAGTTGCTGGAAATACTTCGGATCCCTGCAAGGAAGGACGATTGCCGGAAGTCCCTGTGGCAGCCGATCCTCGGTCTTGGGATTGCGTTTTCCGAGGACCGCCCGCCTGTGGCGATATGCACACCTTGGCATCCCTTCAAACTGGCTGCTGCCGCAGCGAAGGCGGGACGTCTGCGGGATGCGCTGAAGCAGGTTCTCGGCGGGGGCGCGTTGGACATCAGAACATTCTCGAGAACGGTTGGCCGGACCGTCTCCGACGGATGGTATCCTTCCGTCGCCCTTTTCCCAGCCAACACAAAGCCTTCCCTCGTAAGCGAAACGGACAGGTTTGCCGATTTCGGGCTGATGGAGGCCCCGACAGCCGACCAGGGTGCCGACGACGCATTTGATGGGTTTTCCGACCAAGCTACTCGGGAACTGCTGGCAGTCGCCGACGAATACCTCGAGATCCAGCCCCACGAGAGGGCAAACTTTTCGATAGTTCTCTACAACGCGGACAACCGGAGCCTACCGTCCTATCTCGCAAACTCCCTGGCTTCGAAAGTGGAAACTGAGAAAGACCTGCGGTGCGACCTGATCCTCACCCATTCGGACCAGCGGAGGCTCCGGCAGATCTATACCGAGCAGAATGTGGCTGTTAGCAACAGGCTTGAGGGGGCCATGACCAGCGACGCCGCGCAGACATTCCTGTCCCGCCTCAGGGTAGGCTTCATCGACCTGGGCGAGTTCGGCAGGGAGGAACAATCGGTTCAAGCAGCAGACCTTGTGTTCCTTCACGATGTGATTGCGCGGGCCGCCCATACGGCGTGGCGGCGTGTACCGGAACCTCCGAGGGGCTGGCTTACCTTCGAGCAAAGCTCCCCGGATGGGGAGACCCGCCTGCGCCACATGGAGAAAGGTACCCGTAAGACCGAGTCGCTCCTGGTTCCGGCCGAACGGCCGCTGGCGGTTCAACAATACCTAGATCTCGTGCGAGACATGCACCTGGATTTCCGTGACCCACCTGATGGCCATTATGTCCCAGTGAGGGAGATCAACTTCGATGCCGGTGGTGTGGGCGCTATCATTGACCAGGCCCACAAGGTGGCCCGCTGGGTCGTAACCTACGACGCCATCGCTGACGTAAATCTCTTCCGGAACAACAACGTCAACATTATCCGGTATGTTCCGAGGCCGGACCGGAACCACAATCTCGTCGTGTCGACACGCCAACCTGGCGCAATGCTCGTTGCCAAGCTTTTAGAGCAGATAGGCCAGATACTCGGTAGCGCCGGTACAAAGATGGAGGCACTGGCGCGAACTTGCATTGACGAGGCATCTTCCATTTCAGGCCGGGTCGTGCTCCGCGCCGCGCGCTTGGAGAACAACGCCCTCGAACTGCTTGGTCTAGTGTTGAGCAAGAGAGTTTTTCTTGATTCGGTTGATGAAGGCATAGTTCCGGTCTGCTGGCTCCTCCTAGACGATTTCGCTGAAAGGATTGGGCACCCGAGCCGGGGACCCAAGGCCGACATCCTGATCGTCTGCCTCTCTTCCTCCGACGACGTGCCTACAGTCGACCTAGTGGTGGTCGAGAGTAAGTTTGTATCGATGGATAATGAATCCGCATCCATGCAGGACTCGATGTTGCAGATGCGCGTCTCCACGGCGGACGTCAGAGATCGTATTGTGGGCAGGAGCGATCTATTAAACCGGCCAACCTGGCTGCGACGGCTGGCGGACCTTATGCTTGAGCAGGGCTCCTTCATAGGATCGATCCACGGTCACGATCCGCAGGAATGGGCGCGGTTGATTCGCTCGGACGAGGCAGTTCTGAGGATTTCCGGTCTGTCCCTCGTTTTCGTCCACGATCGCCTCGAAGGTGTAGCCGAGCCTCTGGTGACCCCGAGCAGCGAGCAGAAGCAGTTCACCTTCGGCAAAAAGGAGGTCGCAGAAGGATTGCGACGCATTCAGGCCATCGCAGCAGGTCAGCACTGATGCTGCGGTTAGTCTTGCCTGTTCCGGCTACGGCAGCCGACCTCCTCGCTAAGCAGGAGCATGACCAGGATACTGTTTCTCCCAAAATAGCCGTAATTGCGGCACCCTCGATCGTTGCCGAAGTATCCGTGGTGCCAAAAAACGCCCGCGTCCTCAAACGTGCTGAAATCCGCCGCTCAGGCGGTGGCTCCTGCTATCCAGGAATTCGTTCTTAAAGGATGCCTACCTGCCGAAGCCGCGTCCTTCGTTGCCAGTCACATTCGACTGGAGGAAGAGCAAGAGGCACTTCAATGGTTGATGGACACGAGGGCGAAGCTAAGGATGGCTCTCCGTGGCTACAACCTCGAAACGGAGATCGTTGGCGAGCGACTGACGCCTAACGCCGCCCTGATACGATTCAAGGGCACGGACAAGATGACGGTCGCCGAGGTGGAGAAGCGCAAGGGCGTGCTCCTTACTTCCCATTCGCTTGATATTATCGGAGTGCGTCCGGAGAAGGGCGAGGTCGTGGTAATGGTCGCTCGCGAGCGCCGCGCGATCTTGGACCTTTGCGAATCCTGGCGTCGACGTGCATTCCCGTCGTCTTCGCCGGGATTCAACACAAGCTTCGTTATCGGCGAGCGGGAGAATGACGGTCGCCTGCTTTACTTGAATCTTGGAGCTGCTTTCGAAGGGCAGCCGACCCATGGCCCCCACACACTGATTGCCGGAGAGACGGGCGGAGGCAAGGGCGTCCTGACCAGGAATCTCATTCTCGACATCTGCGTGACGAATTCGCCTCAGGACGCGCGAATTCGGCTAATCGACCCTAAAAACGGCGGCGACTATCCTTGGATCGGACTGATGCCGCATGTCGATGGCGGCTTGATTAGTACTCAGGCCGGGGCAATCGAAGCCCTCAGGGATTTGGTAGCAACCATGGACGATCGCTATGCCAAGATCACACCCATCGCACCGAACATAGACAAGTATAACGCCAAGGTGCCTCCCAATGAGCGTCTCCCTCGCATCTACCTATTTCATGATGAGCTTGGCGACTGGATGGCGGACAAGGACAATGCCGACTACCGCGAGGCTGTCGAAAGCTACGTGGTGAGGCTCGCTTCTAAAGCACGGGCTGCCGGGATCCACCTGTTCCTGATCACTCAACGTCCTGATAAGGATGCGCTGCCCGGCCAGATTAAAGCAAACATGAACAACAAGATCTGCCTAAGAGTGTCGTCTCAGACGAACTCCCGGATTGTATTGGACGAGGGAGGCGCCGAGCTGCTGCTCGGCAACGGGCATTTCGCAGCGAAACTCGCCAACGAGAAGCCCTCCAATCAGTCCAGCCTCGTGTTCGGCCAGTCCCCTTTTATGGATGACGATGAAGCGCACGAGCTTGCCCAGATCATCGCGTCACATTGGCGCAAGTGAGATGGGCAAGGGCAAACTCGCTCAATCGGGGAAGCGTGTTGGTGGCGCGCTTTACCTTCACAGTTCGGCCTTAGAAGAGCTTGATGAATGCGTCAGAGCGTCAGTAGAATTGGCTGCTGTCAGTGCAGGTGATTTTAAGTGGAATGTCGTAAAGATCGGAGCGGAAGCAGTCTCCCTCCTTCTTTATGAGGAATTCGAGAGCGTAGCATTTCCCGCCCTCTTAGCTTCATTCCGGTTTAATCTGGCTACAAACCAGTCGACGACGACAGACTTTCGTCAGCGCGACAACCCCCCCATCCTCCACCGCAAGGAAATGCTACTTCCGCGGGAACACCCGTCGCGGCCGCGCTTCGCCGCTTTGACGCGGGCAGCCGAGCACCACGGACTTTTTCGGGAGCCAAACAAGATCGGCACCCGCTCGCGATGGACGACATTGGTGACGGAGGCCGGGCTACGAATCGAGGGACAGCGGTTCGTCCCGCTCGGCGAGGCCAATGTGGAAGTCGCGAGGCACCGCACTGCCATAGTGCGCCGCGACCTATCTCAGCCCTTTCAACTCGCCTTAGCGAACACGGTGCTTTCCCCCGGGAACACCGTGTTTGATTATGGCTGCGGCCAGGGCGACGACGTGGCCGCGTTGCAGGCGAACGGGTTCGACGCTTTCGGATGGGATCCGCACCATGCTAAAGATGGACCGCGCCGCGCCGCGGACGTAGTCAATCTCGGCTTCGTCCTGAATGTGGTCGAGGATCGGCACGAGCGTGTCGAAACCCTGAAGGCGGCCTGGTCATACACTCGGCGCGCCCTTTCCGTGGCGGTGATGACGATTGGGAAGGCCAGCTTCTCGGGACTGCGACCCTATCTCGACGGCTACGTCACGTCCTGGGGCACCTTCCAGAAATACTTTGCCCAGCAGGAACTCCGCGACTTCATCGAAGAGGCACTAGGCGAAGCCCCGGTGGCACTTGGCCCCGGGATGTTCGTGGTCTTCCGCGACAAAGACCTCGAGCAGGAGGTGCTGCTCCGGCGCAGGTCTAGGGCGATCATCCGGCCTGTAGGTATGAGGCCGCCCGAACGGACGCGTCCTACAACGATCAGGATGCGCCCAAGCCTTGCCGAGCGGGTTAGGCCCGAACTGGAGCTGCTCTGGACGGCAATGCTGGAACGCGGACGTATCCTTGACGCGGAAGAGTTCCCTGGCGACATCCGCTCGCTCCTCCTGAAGGCCCGGGTCTCACCTGGTCGAGCTACTGAACTGTGCCTTTCTGATCTGTTCAATCAGGGTGAGTTGGCTGGTGCCGCTTACACACGGCGTGAGGACCTCTTGGTCCACTTCGCCCTGACGATATTCCCGGGTGCGCCGCGCTATGCTGGCCTAGCAAGGTCTATCCAGCGCGACGTGAGGACGTTTTTTGGTAGCCACGCTGCTGCACTCCAAATCGCGCGGGAACTTTTGTTTTCCGTTGGGAAGTCGGGTGTCGCAAATGAAGCTGTTGAGACGGCCGTCTCGGAAGGCTTAGGTGCTTGGCGAAACGAGGGAACGTTCCGCTTCCACGCTCCGGCACTTAATAGGCTGCCTGCGGTGTTGCGCGTGCTCGTGGGGTGTGCGGGTATCCTGCGGGGCGGCGTCGAGGGCGCCGACTTCATCGACATCAAGCTCGAAGGACCGCGGGTGGTTTTCCTTTCCTGCATGGACGCCGATGTCAGGCTGCCGGTCGTGTCCGAACGCACCCGCGTTGATCTTGGAAAGCTCCGGAGCTTTGTGGACCGGCCGACCGGGGTGGTGATCTATCTAAAAGGCAAGTTCCTGCCGACGGACCTGTCCGGCCGTGAACAGCAGATACTGTTCGATGATAAGCTTATGGAGTCGGGCATGGTCTCGAGCGATGGCAAAGGCCCACGATATGATGAGCTTCTAGATGCGCTGAAATCGCGCCGTGCGGGACTTTGAATTGGACCCCGTCACGGGCATCCCGCAGCGCAGTCGAACCCATTAAATGGCTCACTGGCTTTACTAACCCCCTAGCGGACGCACCATGGGCAGCCTGATCATCTACGGCGACCCCCACGGCAACTGGGTGCCCTTGCTCAAAGCTTGCGCCGCCGAGCGGCCAGACGGGGTAGTGATCTTGGGCGACTGCGATCTCAAAACGCCGCTGACGCAGCAGCTGAAGCCCCTCTTCGATGCGGGCATCCGCGTTCGGTGGATTCCAGGAAACCACGATGTCGATACCCCTGCGCTCCATGATTTCCTATGGGGTAATTACCCCCAGGGCAACCTGCACGGGACGTGGGGACAGGTCGGCGGCATGATCGTCGGCGGTTTGGGCGGTGTCTTTTACGAGGAGGTCTGGTATCCCCGATTCGAAGAGGCTGATCCGCACTTCCGATCTCGCAAACAGTTCTTGCGTCAGCTCCCGCCAGCCGACCGTCTCGACCCCCACCTCCGACGGTAGGATGCGATTTTCCCGGAAGACGTCCGCGGACTGTCGGGGTTGCACGTTGATGTCCTTGTCTGCCACGAAGCACCGAGCAGCCACAAAAACGGCTTCCTCGGGATCGATGCCGCCGCCGCCCTGTGTCGCGCGCCGCTGATTGTCCATGGCCACCACCACGAAAGCACGCAGCAGACGCTCCCTGGGGGCTGCGTCGTTCGCGGGCTGGCCAAGTTTGAGGTGTTCTGGCTGCGGCGATGACGATACGACCGACTCCTGCCTTCAAGATCCCTGCCCATCAGCAACGTGCTATTACAGCGGCATGGCCGTCATGACCGGAACCAAGGACGCCACCCCAGTGGAGCCAATTCCAGATGCATACCTGAGCGGCCCGACGCCGAGTGTCGAAAGTGACGATGAGCGTGCCGTCAGGCGCCGGGGCTTGATGAAGGCTCAGGCGGCCGAAAGTCGTGCCATAATGGCTGCCGATCTGGTGGCGCAAACTCACCGTGCCAGCACCACCGGCAGTGTTGATGTCATCAC
Source organism: Acetobacteraceae bacterium (assembly GCA_965199095.1). Classification (GTDB taxonomy): domain Bacteria; phylum Pseudomonadota; class Alphaproteobacteria; order Acetobacterales; family Acetobacteraceae; genus LMUY01. The sequence continues at coordinate 431,901 of CBDAQM010000007.1, read as the reverse complement.
CGACGAAGCCTTGCCGATCCCCGAGGAGATGGCCGCCCGGCTCTACTTGCGCACGGCCCTGCGGGCGTCGGCCGATCTCGCCCGGGCGTGCGAAACGCGGCAAGACGAGATGCACGCGGCTGGAGCCTCGGAAGCCGAGGTATCCGACGCCCTAGTGAGCATGGCCCGCGCTCACAATGGGCTATCGGCACCACAGAGCGTGGCAGTCGAATTGTTCGATGCCGCCATGACTCAATGGGAGCGCGGCGAGGATCCGGGCAGGGAAAGCTCAGGCGTATAGTCACCGACCAACCATCGGCATTCGCTGGCGCAGATAGCCATCTGCTGGGCTCTCAGGATTGCGGCAACCGGCTAGGCTGTCGGGATGAAGACGTTTTTTACAGCCGACACCCATTTTGGCCACGCCTCGATGATCAAATTCGGACGGCCGTTCGGCACCGTGGCCGAAATGGATGAAACCATGATCCTTCACTGGAACGCCGTCGTAACTCCCGACGACGACATCTGGCACCTCGGGGACTTCTGCTACCGATCCGCACAGGCGCCCGCAAGCTACCTGCGGCGGCTAAACGGTCGGAAGCATCTGGTCCACGGCAACCATGACTTCGAGCAGACCAAAGAGGCGCCGGGGTGGGCTTCATCGCAGGTCTACGCGGAGATCACGGTAGACAGCATCAGGATCGTGGCCTTCCACTATGCGCTCAGGACCTGGGCGAAAGTGGGAAAGGGCGCCCTGCATTTCTATGGTCACTCGCACGGTCGGCTGCCAGGTGATCGGCAATCCCTGGACGTCGGGGTAGACTGCTGGGATTTTCGGCCGGTGTCGCTGACCGAAATCCACAGAAGGCTGAGAACCCAGCCGGAGCGCGTGGGCGTGGATCACCACGAGGCGTAGGGCGTTGCCCTGACCGACACACCTCAACGATGAAGCGCGTCGGCCGAGAAGAATGGCTATCGCCGCGCTGAGTATCGCCGCACCGGCTGCTCACCGCGCCGGGCGAGGACCGCGTCCAGTGCGATTATTACCATTTCATGCAAACTTACTCCCATCTCAGCGGCGACGCCGTGCAGCCGCACCGCTTCCTCCGGAAGAAAATACGCGGTCGTTGCGACCGTCGACCGCTTGATACCACCTGGAGCCGCCACATCCCGGGCGGCGGGTTCCTTCCGCTGACGGATGGCACGCGCGCGCGGCTGCTTCACCACCGCTGTCCTAGGACGAGCGGCCGCACCCGCCAGTAATGGCTCGAGCAAATGGGCGGCAAGCCAGCGGATAACCGGCACGACCAGACCGTCGCCGGTGAGGTGAACGGCGTCCGTTTCGCTCGCTGGAAGCTTGTAGCCGCTAGGCAGCCCCATGAGCCGTCCCAGCTCACGGATGCTCAAATTGCGGATGTCCACGCGCTCGCCGTCGATGAGCATCAACCGCTGCCGGTTGCTCTTGGTCCGGCACAGCAAACACCCGGCGATCCCGTCAGTGCGGACGGTGAATGTCCGAACGGTGCCCTCCGTCGAATCCTTGCGAGCGCCCATAATGGTGGCGACCACCGGCTTCCCGGCTTGCTTCGCCTTTTCCAGGCGAGCCGCATCCCGGCCGACGACCTTCGTCAGCAGCTCGGCGATCTTGGCCGGGGGCATCCACTTCAGGTCCGGCAGCTCCGGGTGGTCGATCATGTCCTTCAGCGCGAGACCGTGCTCCGGCGGCAGCGGCATACGCCACCAATGCCACCGCTTCGACACCTCCGGCGGCAGCCGGGACACCGACCGTCGCAGCGTCTTCGAGTGCCATTTGTCGTCCGGAGCCTTCGCCGTCAAAGCCTCTGATCTTGAGATGTCGTTCCTGACGGCCACGATCATCATTCGCTCGCGCGACTGCGGCAGGAAATCCCGGGCGTCCATCATCAACGCGCCGACATGGTAGCCCGCAGACACCAGGGCGGTCATCACCGACGCGAAGTCTTGGCCTTCAAAGGCACGTACAAAACCCACCACATTTTCCATGACGAGGAGTTTCGGCGCTGTTCCGGCGATGATGGCAGCGTCCAGCAGCCGGGTGATTTCGAACACCAGGGAACCGCGCTCCCCGGCAAACCCGAGACCACGCCCGGCGACGCTGTGATCTTGGCAAGGGAAGGAAGCCCACCACAGATCGGCGGCCGGGATGGCCGATGCTTCGACATTGCGGATATCGGCGAGACGAATCTCGCTCGGCCCGAAATTCGCCCGGTAGCTGGCGACTTTCTTCGCGGAGAAATCGTTGGCGAACAGGCATTTCCACGAGTCACCGAGGCCGAGGCGGGCGCAGCCGCCACCGGCAAAAAACTCAACGAACGTCGGCATAGGACACCCCAGGGCGAGGATTGAGTATCCGGGTCTGCTGACCCGACCGGGCACCACTGGTCGCTGCCGATCTTCGGGGAGACGCCTCAGTCAGGAGGTGTCCGCCATGGAATCAGCAGGCCAGTTCAGGTGCCGGATATCCCCCGGGAAGTCGCTGAGCGGGTTCCGTTCAGAACACGCGATTGCAGCGTGATGTTGGAAACGGTGACCGACGGCGATGTGAGCTCAAGCATGTCGGTCCTCCTGTTTCGGTATCGGTTTGAGAAAGGCACGGCGACGAGCTTCGCGACAGAACGGACGTAGCTTTCCTATGAGAAAGGATTGCCGTCCGAAATGCAGAGAGGCGTAGACCTCGGAAGTCCATAGAGGCTGTCCGGGCGACCGAAGTCGCCGGGCAGGACTACGTTATGGAGAGGGTCTGTTCGCTCATGATGGGCGGGTTATAGGGCAAACCGCTTCGGAAGTCGATCGAAATCCTTGCGTGCCGTGACCGGATCGCGAGAGCCGCCGCGAGAGCGGGCGCCGGACACGGCAGTAGATTCCCCCATTCCCGAACTGCTTACGTGCAACGGCTGTCAGGTTGTCGTAGGAGCTTCAAAGTCCAAAGGATGCCGATACATGAGCCAGCCCGACATGCTGCACTTCTACGCGTTCTATGGATCCGGAGACCTGTCGTTTGCCGTGCCCGCATCCGTCGCGAGAGGCATGGAAGCATCAATGTCAGCGGAACTTGCTAGGCGCGGTGAAGACCGCGCAGCCGTTTTGAAGGATTCGGCGCTTTCGATCGGACATGCATTTCGGAACGGTCACCACGAGGATCCGGACGCCGGAAAACATTTGAGTAAGCTGATCATGCTGAACTGCCTGATGTCCGGTGAGGCCGAGAGGTCCCCGGGTAGTTGCGGTTTTCTGATGGAGATCAGCCAGGCTGAATTTCCCTCCTGGTCAGCCGACACCAGTATCCGACTGAGAAAAACAGCTTCGATGTCGCCGCTCAAGGCGCATTACGGCGTCGTGGCGGGCAAGGCCGAAATCGATGCGATCATGCGCGAGAGACGCTTAGAGGCAGCCGCTCGGCGACGTGACCACCAAGGGAACGCGCGTGGGTAAAACGTCCTAGGACGGACGCGGTGACATCTCGGGCCGATAGTCGGTCGAACACGGGGTCCGCCATCGTCGGCTCGCCAGTGATCGACCGGCACCTGGATGATGACGATCAAGCGAAAGCGATCGTTATCAGATTGCTTACCGAACCTGTCTTCGTATATCTCCCGTTGCCATGACCATCCTTGCCAGCAACACGACCGGGATATCAGCCGCTCGATAGTGTGCAAGTCCTTTCAGATCCGCCGGGGCGGTAGACGCGTTGATGGCGGCGAGCTGGAACGTCACGGTGAGGCCGGACGATCTCTTATGGCGCCTGGGAGATTTCGCGTTCCGAAACGCGCTCGCCGGACGACTTCCTCGACGCCACCTGCTAAACCGCCTCGCACCTGATGCCGGTCGAAGGAGGCCCCTGACGTGTTTTTGGTTGCCTATGTCATTCTGCCGTTCGCCGCCACGACACCCGCAGATGCGATCAGCGCGTCGCTTGCCCCCTTTCAAAGGGGTGGCCCCGGCGACTTGCCGGATGAATGGCTTGCTTTCGAGGACGAGACGGACTGGTTGCGACGCGCGCACGAGGCCAGGTTCACGTTCACTGATCGCGGCAAAGGCGGTATGCAGATCGAGGTTTTGGACTACGCCGACTGCTATCTCGACACGCAGAAAGTACGCGACGAGATGCGGCGTCAGGGGGTGGAGCGCTGGAGTGTGCGTTTCGCTGACGAGATGGATCTGCATACGTTCTTCGCTTCCTTTGGCCGAAGCCTCGTGCGCCACCCGACCACAGGCGCCTACGGACGCTGGCTGAACCCGATCGGACGTTGGGACTGGTGGGACCTCGGGGGGCGCTTCGACGGAGAGATCATCGGCGACACGGTCAAGAACGAGGTACGCCCCGTCGCCCAGCTCTCGTCTGGTCACAACCCCGGAAGAGTGATCCTGGGTAACATCCAAGACCAACTGGAAAAGGCACTTGGCCAGGAGCCTGCGCCCGAGGTCGACATTCTCAGCAGCCAAAACGTTGAACTCGTCGCCACCCTTCTAGCCGACGCGCGGGCTGGCCGCGAGAATGCCTTCCCTGGGGCCCTCGTTTTGCCGCCGGGTGCGGTCGAGAACTCCTTGCGCTGGGTCGGCACTTGGCCGGAGCCCGGACCGGCAGAATCATTCGCTTGGCTTGGCCTGGCTCCGGACGCCAGTTGGCAGACGGTCGCTGAGCAAGTCTACGCCCGCTTCGAGGATCACTGGGCAGCGGGTGTGGCCTATCATTTCTAGCAAGCCGAACTGCCGGTGGCCGCCGGTTCGGGCGGCCGACGGCGGCGCCGCGCGCGAAGGTCGGAAGATCGGAGATTGGCTAGGCTTCCTGGGACCGAGCGGCGAGATTTTGGAGCTGCTGGCCGGGCGGGCCGCAGAGGAAGTGATCCTCGGGACGTACTCGGGCTGCTGCGGCGGATCGCCCGGAAGCGACATCGCGCTCGCAACATGTCTGGCGACCGCAATGGAAACGGCTCTCGGGCTGGGCAATGGTGGCCTTCTTTGGACCGGCGTACCGACGCCCGAAACCATCGGCATGACCCTCGTTCACCGCCCGCAGCTGGCCGTCCGGGTCGCAACCTACCTGGACGACGTCTATGAGAAGGCGGTTGCATTGGTGCGTGAACATAAGCCAGCGGTCTTGGCGGTCATGGAAGCCCTGATCGCCGCGCGCTCTCTGACCGGCGCGGAGGTCGCCAAGCTGGTCCACGATCACCCGGTCAGTGTACAGATGTCGTGACAACTCTGTTCTACGGCGATCCCGATGGGTCGCGGGCACCTCCGCTGACGGTGGCGGATAAATCGCCGCCGGTGGGTGTCGTGCTCGTGGGCGACCGCGAACTCCATAGCCCTCTACACGAGTTGGCCGCCGTCTTCTCCGCCGGAGTTTCCGGGGACGTCCTGCGATGAGCGGAGATCATCTTGAGGAAGGGGAGCGCGTCGGCCGGTTCATCATCCTTCGCGACCGCGACGCTCTTACTCACGCCGTATCAGCAGGAGCAATCGGCGCAATGTGCGAAAATGACAATGGCGTCCTCTTGCTGCTCCCGGGCGGGCGTCTGCTGCAAACCGATCGATCTTTGGCAACATTGCTCGCATGGCTTGACGGCCGAAGTGGCTGATACCTGTGTATCGACGGCCTGCCCGGTGTCAGCCACAGAGGCGTCGATTCTGTTCTCGCGTAGCGCATCCGTTGCGGCAATCAGTGTCCGCGCCACTCTGATGGACCCTATAACCAATCCGGTCCTAGGACGGTGGTCGTCTGAATCTGCGGCGGAGAAAACCGCATCACTCACGTGGGGCTGTCACCGCGCCAAGGTAAGGGATCTGGTTTTTGGCCAGGACAACCTCTAGGTCCATCGGGGTTGACAGGGGGATCGACGCAAGATCAAGCGGCTCGCCACCATGGATCCTTCTTAACAGCTCGGCTACCACGAACGCACCGGCAGTCAATCCGACAAATGGCACTCCGACTGTTTTAGACGCCAAATTCAGAAGACCACAGGGGTCCATGCCAGCATCAGCGGCCGCTTTGTAGGCAGGCAGGTTTAGCCGGAGATCGGCCGCGCCGTGCGCCGTTACAGCGCCCCAGATCGAGCGAGCCGTCCTGGCAGATGGGAAGCCGTGGACCGTTAAATTGCTGTAGCCAACAGGTCCGGCCCCAAGGCCAGCCTTGACTACGAGTGAGAAGCCTGCATCCTCAAGAGACGAACGAGCATAGGTGCGTATTCCGATGAAACCGCCCGGGTATACCGATCTCAAACCGCCCGGCGTTCCGATCTCAAAGCGCCCACCATTCCGATCTCAAATCGCCCGGGATGGTATCGTCTCGTAGGCCGCTTTCGTCATGTCACGCGGGCGAAGTCTGGGTCAACCATCGTCGCCAACGTGTCTGCATCATCTCCTAGTCGCGGCCATAGCCGCGGGGTGGTTCGCACTCGGCCAGCTCGGTGAGGTCGAGATTGACGATGGCCTCGAGCGCCTCGGCCGTTCGACTGGTGCGTAAGCCGTCCGGCAGTGTCCCGAGCCAGTCGGCATACGTGGCCTGAAGGTTCAGCAACTCCTTGACCGCGTCCCGCCAACGTTGCGGACGGCTGCGGCGATCGGTTGGGCGGCGCGGCCGGGTGATCACCTCGACCGGCGCCGTCACCCGGTTGGCGCGATGGCGGGCCTGGCGCTCGGCGTTGGTCAACGCGTGCTCGCCATCGGGTTTACGGCCTCTCGGCATAGCCTGTTCTCCGTTACTGTAACGCATTGCAGTGGCCGCTTCTCATCCGGCTGCCCGCTGCTTGCGCAGGCTCTCGCCCTTGAGCTCGATGCGGTGCGCATTGTGGATGAACCGGTCCAGGATGGCGTCGGCCAGGGTCGGATTGCCGACGATCTCGTACCAACGGTCGATCGGCACCTGGCTGGTGATGATCAGCGACCCGGCGCTGTAGCGGTCCTCGACGATCTCCAGAAGATCGCGCTGCTGTTCGGCGATCAGCGGCTCGGGCCCCCAATCATCTAGGATCAGCAGGTCCACGCGAGCCAACTGGCGCAGCAGCTTGGCATAGCTGCCGTCACCGCGGGCCAAGGCGAGTGCGGCGAACAGCCGCGGCACCCGCTGATAGAACACCGAGAGGTTCTCCCGGCAGGCCTTGTAGCCGAGCGCGCACGCCAGCCACGACTTGCCGACGCCAGACGGTCCGGTCAGCAGGCAGTGCCGCCGCTCCCGGATCCAGTCGCAACTCGTCAGCTTCATGAACATCGCCCGGTCCAGGCCGCGGGGCGCGCGATAGTCGACGTCCTCGACGGCGGCCAGGTGGCGCAGCTTGGCGGACTTGGCCCGGCTCTGGAACCGCTTCTGCTGGCGCATCGTGCTCTCCCGCTCCAGCAGGATGCCCAACCATTCGGCGTGGCCGAGGCTGGCCGCCTCCGGGTTGTTGGCCAAGTCGTGGAAGCCTTTGGCCATGCCGTGGAGGCCGAGGTTCGCCAGCAGGTCGAGCGTGGGATGGGTCAGCAAGGTCGTTCTCCTAATGATAGTAGCCGGAGCCGCGGATGTTCTCGTGCAGCAGGGGTGGGCCGTCCGCGGCCTGTGGCGGCACTCCCCGGTCGAGGCGGTGTTTGAGGATCGAGGCCACCGAGGCGTAGGACAGCGCGCCGATCTCGACGGCGCGGGCGCTGACGGCCTCGACCCGGGCTGCCTCAAGACCGCGGAACAGCCGCAGGATGCCGAGGCAGGTGCGAAAACCCTGCTCGGGATGCGGTCGCCTTGCCATCACGGCGATGACCAGCGCCTCGGTGGCGGGCCCGATGCCGCGGGCGTCGCGTTGCAGCCGCTCCGGCGTCCACTCGGCATAGCGCCGGTGCGCGCTGGGCATGTGCTCGGGTTGGGTGCCATGTCGCGGGCCGCCATAGCGCCGGGCGTGCGCCGCGACACGGCGGCCGCGGTGGAACACCTCGATCGTGCGCTGTGTCGCGCGGGTGTCGACCTGCTCGCGGATCAGCGCGTGCGGCACCGAGTAGAAGAAGCCCTGTACCTCGACGTGGTAATCGATGCCGACGCGGGCCAGATGCCACTCGGCATACTCGAACTCGTCCTGCGGCAGCTCCCGCATCACCGGCTGCTCGATCGCCTCGAATAGCTGGCGGCGGCTCATGCCGAGGCGGCGCATCTCGCGGCTGTTGATCCGCTCGACCGCGACCGCGACGGCGGCGTTGCACTCGGCCAAGGAGAAGAACGTCACGTTGCGCAGGCGGCCGACGATGTAGGACTGGGCAAACCGCACCCCTGCCTCCACCGCGGCCTTGTCACGGGGGCGCTTCGGCCGAGCGGGCAGGATGCCCACGCCATAGTGCGCCGCCATCATGCCGTAGCTGCGGTTCACCTCCGGGTCGTAGAACGACGCCTTGTGGATGGCGCTCTTGAGATTGTCCGGCACCAGCAGCCGGGGAACCACGCCCCAGGACCGGAACATGCGCACGTGCGCGCCGATCCAGTCTGGTAGCGTTTGCGTCCAAGTGACCTCGGCGTAGGTCAGGCTGGACGCGCCGAGCACGGCGACGAAGACCTCCGCCGTGCGAACCTCGCCCGTCATCGGGTCGGTGATCGGCACCTGCTTGCCGGAGTAGTCGACGAACGCCTTGTGCCCGGCCGCGTGGTTCTGCCGCATCGTCGGCGACAGGCGTCGCTCGAACTCGCGGAACAACTGGCAAAACCGGCTATATGCGTAGCCCTCCGGGTGAACCGCCCGATACTCCTCCCACAGTATCAGCAGGTTGACGCCGGGCCGCTTGAGCTCGCGGACCAGTGCCGACCAGTCGGGCTCGGCATGGAACCGTGCGCCGCCCCGCACCCCGGCGTTGACGAATAGCTGGGCTACCAGGCTCTGGTCGGTGACCTCCGGCGCCAGCGGCCAGCCGATGCCCGCCGCCGCAGCCCGCTCGAGATACTCCCGCACCGTGCTCGGCGCGATGCCCAGCTCCCGCGCAATGGACCGGGCACTCGCCCCAGCCCCGAAATGCATCGTCAGCAACTGCTTGATCCGCCGCATGGATAGCCTCGGTCTCGGCATCCCACCCCTCCATCGATTGCGATGGCGGCACTGGAAGCCAGGTCATTGCTGACCCGCGAGACAATCCGTTCCCCGAATGCCCCTCCCCAACCGGGGTGGGCGGCATCGTCAGAAGGGTGGGCGGTTTGAAATCAGAACGGTGGGCGGTTTCAGATTAGAACGATGGGCGATTTGAAATCGGTATGGGTGGGCGGAATGCATTGGAATCCGCAAGCATAGGCGTTATCGACCCCGAATAGCGCGACGGTGGGATCTTCCGCCTCGTCGCTCCTTTTGGTCCACGCGCCGAAGCGGCCTTCCATCAAGCGACAGCGAAACCCTATCCCTTCAGCCCAGGCAGCTGACATTCGGGTCTTACGGGTTCCGATATCGCGGAGGTGGCTGAGGACCGATGTGCTGTCGTTGGATTGCTCGATTTCGTCGAAATCCTGAAGGACGAGCTGAACCTGACTGGGCTGCTCATAAGGCAAGGCACCCAGACACCAAAGATAAGCCTGACCCAGATTGCCGAGGCCGATCAGCCAGAGGTGGGAAGGCAGCCATTGAAGGTCCGGTCCGCCTGCATCTACGTCGGCCCAGTGGGCAGATGGCTGCCACAGCGACAAGCCAACGCTCCGGCGGCCCGCGTCGGGTATGTCGCCTGTATGAGCCTGGAAGAGTTCAGAGACGCCGATACAGGCTGCGAGAACGGCGGCGACAGGGCAGCTGGAGTCTTCCGCCAGTCGATGACCACCAGGGTGGACGACACCGCCTGACCATCCGCCCCATGTCACCCGGAGCGCGACAGCCGAATTTGCCAGTCGCTGGCCGCCGCCGATCACGAGCAGCGGAACGCTCTTTGGGATCTCATCCGTAAGAATGCCGCCCAAGGCGAAAACTGCGTGCCTCATGCCTGCACTGCCGCCAAGTGGTGTGAGGCATGCAGCGTCCGGACAGCCGCTTACAAACACGCCACCGAGGAAACTCCGCCGGGCAACGTTCACGGCCGTCAGCAGGGCCACCTGGCTCCCGATGGAAACCGCAATGTCCCGGCCGACTATAATTGCCAGGCGGAAGCCTCCAAGGATTGCCAGGGCAGCCTCGTAGTCGACCGCCTCTCCTCGATCCATGAACATCTTCGCCCCGCGGTGCATAGTTTCGGGTGTCGGCTGCATAACCGTGTTCATGCCGCTGCTCCCTTGAAGGAAATGCACTTCTTCCAGGTCCGGCCGCTGTGGTTGGCCCAACTATGGCTGCCGAGATATTCGTATAGCCCCAACGTCTTCGGCTTGATTGGCGACATCGCGAAATTCGGCACGATTATCGCCAAGTGACCGGCCTGCGCGACCATCGGGTTCGTTCGGTCAGAGCCGCTCTGTCCGGCATCTCCACCGTGGGTATGGGCATCCGCGACAACTATTAGCCCACGCTCGCGGCACATCTCCCAAAGCTTGGAGAACGACGCCGCCCGTAACACGCAAATGCCTGTGTCGTAAGCGTGCCCATCAAGATCGTCATAGTAGACGGCGTCCGTCACTAGACGTGTGGAGCCGCGCTGTTGGCCGAGGAGGAACACTCCAGCCTCGTGGCGTCGCCCACCACGCCGGTCCAACTCGGCTATGACGCTGTCAAAATGTTCCTGCGGCCACGTCACAGGCGGTCGCCTACGGAGGTTAGATGCCCACGTAATCAGTCGAGTGAAGAAGTTCATGGATGATATCCAGATAGCAGGTGATGCCGATGTCAGACCGCCACAGACGTGACGGATGCTGGTGCCTCCAGGCGTCGTGACCGACGATGGAATTCCGGTCGGTCGGAAGGTAGAGGCATGAGCCGCCCTTCCAGTCCGGACGAAACACCGAGGGCACGATCGCCTTACCCTTTGGCCAGCGGGCCGGGGCAAGAGGACTTCCCTCGGTTACGTCCCACGGCTGGCAGGACACCGGTTGCCCCGGGTAGCCGTCACAGAGAAAACGGAACCCGAATTCTGTCGGTGACCGAGCGCGCGCGGTGGCCGATACCGCGATGACCGAATACGGCCACCTGATCTCCACAAGTCGCCATCGCCCTTCGAATTCCCCGCACCGGAATGCAGGGGCAGCCAGGTGGGAGACGAAGGCGACCTTGTCAGGCGACTCGACGACGCTCATCGCTCTCAGCCTTCGACACGAATGTCGGGCACGAGGTCGAAGACCAACTTGCATCCATCGCCATGGACGAGGATGGAGAGCGGTTCCGAGGGATTCGGACGGTCCTTGGTGCCGTGGATTTCCAGAGCGTGCTCCGCGGCATCGAGGGCGGGCACGCTGAACTGCGCAACGGCCCAGTCCTTGACCGCCTTGATCCGCGCGCCCGGCGGAAAGTCTTTGGAGTGAGTCCCGTGAGTGTAATGAACACTCACTGCGATACGGTGGCACTTCGTGAGGTGGATACGGCCGTCGTGGCGACGGTGGCAGTCGCTGACATGCTCATGGGGGGACGCCGGTGCTTCGGAGTCGCCGAAGAAGACCAGGTCCGCCGCGGGCAAGACGTTGCCGTATCCTTCCGACAGACTGGCATGATTCGCCAAATCAGCGACCGTCATCGCCTCGATGACGACAATCTCAATCATCCGCTTGCTGCCCTGGCGGTGAACAAATACAAAAAACTCTTCCATTCGACTACCTTTCCATCCGGGCCATCAGCCCCTCTGGTTGGTTAGCGAAGCGGGAGGTAGAAATCCGGCAATCGGTCGACGAATGCTCCAAAAATGGGAAGGCCCCGAAACATTGCTTCGGGGCCTTTTGGCTCTATTGGTCAAGTTTGTCGCGCTATGCTTCTTCAAGCCAAAACGTTCTCTGTACGTCCTCAGCGTCATGGGCATCGACGATGGCATCCTGAAACGTCAAGGTGGCGGCTCGGCCGTTGGTCACCCCTTCGGCATAAGCCTGGACGACCGTTGCGGGATACCGGGCTTGCGTCCATTCGACGCTCCGGTGCAGGAGACGTGCGAGCATTTCCGTCAGCGTGGCCGGGATCGATGCGCCCATGATATCGCCCCGGAACAATTTCGAAACCACAGACTTCGGTAAGGACATCTGTCGTGCCGCCTCGGGTATCCCTAGACCCGCAGCCTCGAGCGCGTCGCCCAGGGTGACGGCTTCCCGCCGCACGGCGGAGGTCGACGACGACCGGTGCAGCGCGTTGAGAGCTGCGCTCCCGACAGCCGCATACAGGCTGCGATCCCGTGCCGTCTCCCGGTGGAGCGACGCATTCAAATTCTCTTCCGCCCAAAGCATCGCGTCCTCGGCGATCTCGTCGGCGAAACGGGGGAAGCGCGTGCACCATGCGGTGACGGCCGCAGGGGTCGGACCGGCCTCCTCGCGTCTAAAGCCAGTCAACACATCGTCTAGTAGAAGGCAGTTGGGGTTTTCCATGGTCATTCCTTCATCTGTTTCTGGACCAGGCACCTCATCTCCCTCAGCCACGTTTCCGCGGTCTTGCGACTAACGTTCAACATGGAAGCGATGCTGCGATGCCCCGCTTTGTCTGTCCACGCCGGGAAACCAGCAGCGCTGAGGGCGAGCGCACGCCGCTTCCGCGGGTCGATTGCGGAGAGAAGTTCCTGGATCAACATTGCCTGTTCTGGGTTCGCCAGGCTGATATCCGGTGGCAGGACTTCGTCGCCATCGTCGTCAACCTCAAACCCGACTTCCCGGCCCGAATGGTTCCGGGACTTGCGTATCTGGTCGGTCAGGCGCCGTCCGAGTGTCAGCTGGAATGATGCGCTGAAGCCCACGGCATCCGCCTCCGCCGGATTCAAGACAGCATCGACGACCTTGTCGACGGTAGCCTTGATCACGTCCTCGCCCTGGTTCTCAAGGTCTCGACCGACGCGTGGGCGCAGGAGCCGGGCAGAACGATCTGCCAGAGCCACAATGAGTTCGCCCGCCATATGGCTGTTGCCTAGCGCGTGGAACGCACAGCACGCTCGGAACAGCAGTTCCAACGAGACAGTGCGGACCGTGCCGGTCGCTAGGTGTTCGCTCCATACGCCAACGTCTGGTACTTTGCTGCTGTCCATCCGAAACCCTCCATGATTTTCACTAGTCTGACCATCGCGTCGTTCATCGTGGCTCTCCGTCTCTGTCTGGTGGTGCGAAGCCATTATTGGCGGTGTTGCCGGTCTGTGGGGTCATCCTGCCCCACTCTGGGTATGCGAACCGGCTGCCCCGAATCCGGCAATGACAGCAAAAAGATTTTTGTGCCGCTTAGCTGGCGGTCCAAATCACGTGCAACGAACCCCATTTGAGATCATCATCTGTCAAAGTGGAGTCGAGTCGTGGACGAGGAAAACGGCGAGGGCCGGACCCCCGAGATCGCGGTGTCGGAAGTGTCTGCGTCCGATTTGGCCAGTGCGCTCTACGATTGGGCCAAGGCCAGTGGATCGCTGGCGGATGGGTCAAAGTTCGCGACATCAGAAGCGAACCTGACCGCCGTCTTCGGTTCAGGTAAGGAAGTTTCGCGAGCGGCGTCACGCCTGAAGAAGCTCAGGGTCGTAGCCGTCGGGGCGGACGATAAGGCTGGCCACGTCGCGGTAATGGTCAAAAACCAAGTCACCGATGTGGCCCTGAGGGACCTGCCGGTCAAAGCGGGCGAGGTGACCTTCGAATATGTCGGCAGCGCGGACGTCGCCCCAAATTACCCCCAGCCTCCTGCACCGATGTCTGCGGTGGTGGGAAGCTCGCGGTTTTGGACGCCGTCCGGAAGGTTCTCTTGTGGCAGCTCGATCACGGTGGCCCCGATCCAGGGAGCCGGGACCCTGGGGGCACTTATCCGTCTTGCAGATGGAAAGCTTTACGGGCTGACCAATAATCACGTCACCGGGGATTGCAATCATACCGAGGTCGGCATGCACATCATGTGTCCGGCCGGGATCGACGCCGAGGTGAATAGAAAGCCGCCAACGGCCATTGGCATCCATACTCGGCTGACGGAACTGAAGAGCGGCGATCCGGCGCAGATAGGGAAGCAGCAACTGGACGCCGCGATCTTTGAGATCACCGACGAGTCCTTGGTCACTTCATGGCAGGGCAACATGGATTACGACACGCCCACGAGTGTCGCGGCTCCCTCTGCGCAGATGAAGGTCAAGAAGGTGGGGCGGACATCCGGCACCACCTTCGGGAAAATCAATGCGGAAATCACCTCTCCGATTGCTATCCCTTACAAGTCTTCCAGAAATAGCAGCGTTTCGCATTATACCGGCCTCTGGTCGGTATCCACGACCAGCGGTGAGCCTTTCGCTGAACCTGGCGACAGCGGCGCTCTCGTGGTCACTGAAGACGGGACGGCCGCGGTGGGCCTCATCCTGGGCGGACATGGCGCCATGACCCTGTTCATGCCTATTGAGAAGGTGCTCGCCCACTTTGGCGGAGTGCTAGTGGGCGAACACAACCACTGACTTGGCCGCTTCGTCCCGGCTGCCCTCGCTAGCGCCCAGTTCGCTAACTGCGGCTACGCCTTCGAGACAGCGAGGGGCATGTCGCAATCTCACCAAAGCACCATAGCGGCTATATCATGGAAGTCCCGGGTCGGGATATTCAGGACGGTGATGCGTTCCTCGGCGTCAACCTGCGGCACCCCGGATCGGCATGACAGCCACGACTGATCGATCAATCTGCTGCTTTGAGGGCGGAGAATGCGGGAACCTTCCCTCTCTCTTGCCAGATTCCGCCGCACCTTCGGAAGGATTTCACCTTCTGGAGACAGGCAGATGGCGAGCAACACCTGGATCGGCCAGCCGACGGCCAAGCCCACGACGGCGACCGTCAGATCGGGGCTGGCTTATTATGTCGACAGCCCGGCAGACCGCTTCGTCGAAGCCATTGAAGAGGAACCGGATGCCTACGTCCGGATGGTCCTCGCCACCCGCGCGCTCCGCCACGACCCGGGGTGCATCGAAGCCCACCTGGAAATGGCAGCCTACCTGGATGGCAGCGACGCGCGCGCGGCGCACCTACGCAAGGCCGTCGAGACCGGGCAACATCTCTGGCGGCCCATAGCCGAATCGGAGGGAGGCGATCTCGCCTGGTGGGCGGTCAACGCGACGCGGCCCTACATGCGTGCTATCCAGGCCATGGGCGTTCTGCATGCGGAAAATGGCGACGCCGATGACGCTCGCAAATGCTTCGAACAGCTGCTCGAGATGAGCCCAAACGACAACCAGGGCATCCGCTATCTTGTCGCCGAACTCGATCAGGCGACAGTTTTCAGCATGTGATCGGCGGTGCATGAATCAGTGATTACCCAAGGAATCCGCGGTCTCCGTCCAGGTATTGGTAGCTTTGTCTTGGTATTGGGGTCCACTTTCAACACAACCCTCTACACGTCCAGGTTCGCGACCTTCAGCGCATTCCCAACGATGAAGTCGCGCCGTGGTTCAACGACATCGCCCATCAGGGTGGAGAACACTTCCGCCGCGTCCTCAACGTCTCCGACCCTGACTTGCAACAGGGTGCGGACCGCTGGATCCAGGGTGGTCTTCCAAAGCTGCTCCGGATTCATCTCGCCCAGTCCCTTGAACCGCTGGATCGATAGCCCCTTGCGGCCCTGTTGCAGGATGCGGTCGAACGCGCTGGCAGGGCCCGCGACGGCGACCGTGTCGCGGTCAAGCTTCAGGGTGGCGGCCTGGCTGAACTTGCGCATCAGCACCTCGCGCCGGTCATGCAGCCAGCGGGCCTCCGCACTTCGCAACGTCCCCGCGTCGATGCGATGCCAGTCCGCCACGCCGCGTACCGTGCGCCGCATGGTCAGGCCGCGTTCGTCCGCGTCCACCACCCAGCCCCGCTCGGACGGGGCAGAAATCGCCGCCAGCCGGTCGGCAAGGATGGACCGCTCACCAACCGTGCCGGCGTAGTCGGCCGTCAGCGCGCCGGCGATGGCCGCTTGCTCCAGCAACGTGGTGGGCACCGCGTCGGACAGGCGCTGCAGATTCGACCAGGCTTCCCGCAGGAAATTGGCTTCCGCCGCCAATTCGCTCCCCTCTACCACCAAGCCGTCGGCATAGGTCAGCACCGCCTCGGCCAACGCCTTGTCCAGCAGGTAGTCCTCCAGCGACGCCTCGTCCTTGATGTAGCGCTCGTCACGTCCGCGCGTGGCTTTGAACAGCGGCGGCTGCGCGATGTAGAGGTAGCCGCGCTCGATCAACTCCGGCATCTGGCGGAAAAAGAACGTCAGCAGCAGCGTGCGGATGTGGCTGCCGTCCACGTCGGCGTCCGTCATGATGACGATGCGATGGTAGCGCAGCTTGGTGATGTCGAAGCCACCCTGTTCCGGTTCGCCGCGGCCGATGCCGGTGCCGAGTGCCGTGATCAGCGTGCCGATCTCCGCCGAGCCGAGCATGCGGTCGAACCGGGCGCGTTCGACGTTCAGGATCTTACCCTTCAGCGGCAGGATGGCCTGGGACTTGCGGTCGCGCCCCTGCTTGGCGGACCCGCCGGCGGAATCTCCCTCGACGATGAACACCTCGGCCTTCGCCGGGTCACGCTCCTGGCAATCGGCCAGCTTGCCCGGCAGGGTGGACACGTCCAGCACGCCCTTGCGCCGGGTGAGCTCGCGGGCCTTGCGCGCGGCCTCGCGGGCGCTGGCGGCGTCCATCACCTTTTGCACGATGGCCTTCGCCTCGCGCGGATGCGTCTCGAACCAATGGCTGACCACGTCGGCGACGACGCCCTGCACCACCGGCTGCACTTCGGAGCTGACGAGCTTGTCCTTCGTCTGGCTGCTGAATTTCGGGTCCGGCACCTTCACGGACAGCACGCAGGTCATGCCTTCGCGCATATCCTCGCCCACCAGGGCCAGTTCCTTCTTGCCCATGCCCTCGGCATATTTGGTGACGACGCGGGTCAGCGCCTGGCGGTAGCCGGCAAGGTGGCTGCCGCCGTCGCGCTGCGGGATGTTGTTGGTGTAGCACAGCATCGTCTCGTGGAAGCTGTCGTTCCAGGACAGGGCGAACTCCACCCGCATGCCGCCCGCCGCATCGACGGCGCCGAACAGCGGCTCGCTCAGGACGGGGGTCTTCGACCGATCCAGAAATCGCACGAACTGGATCAGCCCGCCGTCGAAACAGAAATCGGCCTCCTGCACCGGCGCATGCCGCTCGTCATGCAGGCGGATGCGCAGGCCGGAGTTCAGGAACGCCAACTCGCGCAGCCGCTTCTCCAGGATGGCGTATTCGAACTCCGTCTTAGTGAAGGTGGCCGGGCTCGGCTTGAACGTGACCTCGGTGCCGGATTGTTCCTGGCTGGGCCCGACCAGGCTCAGCGGCTCGACGGCGTCGCCGTTCTTGAACCGGATGGTGTGCTCCGCGCCGTTGCGCCAGATGCGCACATGCATCCAGTCGGACAGCGCGTTCACCACCGCGGCGCCGACGCCGTGCAGGCCGCCGGACACCTTGTAGCTGTTCTGGTTGAACTTGCCCCCGGCATGCAGCCGGGTCAGCACCACTTCGGCGGCGGACACGCCCTCCTCCAAATGGATGTCGGTGGGGATGCCGCGCCCGTTGTCACGCACCGTGACGGACCCGTCCGCGTTCAGCGTCAGGGAGCATTCCGTCGCGAATCCGGCCTGCGCCTCGTCCACCGCGTTGTCGATGATCTCGAACGCCATGTGGTGCAGGCCGGAGCCATCATCCGTGTCACCGATATACATGCCGGGGCGTTTGCGAACGGCATCCAACCCGCGCAGGACGGAGATGGAGGCGGCGTCGTATTCCCCGTTGTTGGGGGTGGATTCGGGGGCGGGCGCGGCGGGGTCGGACATGCCGTCGAGAGACTCCGGGGTTCGTCTGGGATAAGGCTCAATATAGGCTGTTTCGGGGACGTTAGACAGGGCTGGCTGGGGGAAAGCCCGGGTCCGGCAGTAGCGTGTTGTCGCCGGTCCGCCAGCCCTCCGCACGCCCCCGCAACGGCGCAAACGCCTCGGCGTCGGTGCCGGTCAGCAGCACGGTGGATCGCAGGCGGGCCAGTGCGTCCAGCAGGTCGCGCCGGCGCTCCGCGTCCAGGTGCACGGCGGGTTCGTCCAGCAGCAGCAGCGGTGGGGCCCCGTGCGCCGCCTCGATCAACGCGGCATGGCCCAGCACCACCCCCAGCAGCAACGTCTTCTGCTGCCCGGTGCTGGCCAGCGCGGCCGACACGCCGGATTCAGCGTCGAACAACGCCATATCCGCCCGGTGCGCGCCCCATGCGGCCGATCCCGCAGCCGCGTCACGCAAGCGGGCGTCCTGCAGGGCGGCACGCAGCCAATCCTCCACCGCCAGCGCCGGTTCGGCGTCCAGCCGGTCCGCCACCGGGTCCAGCAGAACCATCCGGACGCTGGGAAAGCGCCCGGTGGCCCCGCCCAGGAGCGCCGCGCCCAGTGGCCCGACCAGGCCGCGGCGGGCAGCAGCGGCCGCCACGGCATGGCGCGCCATGCTGTCCTCCAGCCCGGCCAGCCACGCCGGGTCGGCGCCGCCCTGCGCCAGCAGCCGGTTCCGGCTCGCCATGGCCGTGTCATGGGCCGCGAGCTCCCGAGCATGGCCGGGCTCCAGCGCCCACACCAGGCGGTCCAGGAAGCGCCGCCGGCCGGAGGCGCTCTCTCCGAACAGGCGGTCCATTTGCGGGGTGAGCCACACGGCCGCCAGCCGCTGGGCGATGGCGGCCTGTGAACGAGGCGCCTCGCCATCCAGGCGGAACACGCGCCGGTCGGCAGGTCCGTCGGGCGGGGAGCCGGTGCCGACCGACAAGCCGTCGGCGAACTGGGCCGCGACACCCCAGCGGCCTGGGCCAGCCTGCCGCGCCAGGTCTGCCAAGCGGGCGTTGCGCAGCCCGCGGCCAGGCACCAGGAGGGAGACCGCCTCCAGCAAGTTGGTCTTGCCGCTGCCATTCGGCCCGGTGACCACGACCAGGTTGCTGCCCGGGCGCCAGACCAGGGCGGGATAGTTGCGGAACTCCGTGAGGGCCAGCCGGGTGAGCCGCATGCCTAGGCCGCGCTGGTCAGGCCCCCGTCCACGAACAGCACGTGGCGATCCACCGAATTGGCCGGAATGAGGCGCGCCCTGCGCCCCGTCAGGTCGAAAGGCGACATGGCCGCTTGATCACACCCGCATCGGCATCAGCACGTAAAGCGCGCTGCTATCCCCGGCGTCACGCACCACCGTGGGGGCCGCGCCATCGCTGAACAGGAACTCGACCTCGCCGCCGATCTGGTCGGTGATGTCGTTGAGGTAGCGCGCCTGGAACCCGATCTCCAAGGGACCGGATTCGTATTTCACCCGGTCGCCCTCCAACTCCTCGCTGGCGGTACCCTGCTCCGGACTCGCGGCGGACAGCACCAGCAGGTCGCGGGCGAGCGACATCTTCACCGGGCGCGAACGCTCACTGCTGATCGCGGCGACGCGGCCCACGGCCTCGGCGAAGTCCTTCTTGCCGACGCGGAGGATTTTCTCGTTGTCGCGCGGGATCACCCGCTCGTATTCCGGGAAGGTGCCGTCGATCAGCTTGCTGGTGAGCTGAACGTTGGCGACGGTGAACTGGATGCGGGTGTCGGACAGCGCGCATTCCACGTCACCGGTCGCCTCATCCAACAGCTTGCGCAGCTCGGCCACTGTCTTGCGGGGCACGATCACGCCGGGCATGGCGCCGGCGCCCTCGGGCAGCGGCTCCTCCACCCGGGCCAGACGGTGGCCGTCGGTGGCGACGGCGCGCAGCACCCGGCCGTCCTCGCCCTCGGCGGCGTGCAGGAAGATCCCGTTCAGGTAGTAGCGCGTCTCCTCCGTGCTGATGGCGAAGCGCGTGCGGTCGATCAGTCCGCGCCAGGCCAGCGCGGACAGATGGAACCGGTGCGGCAACTGCCCGGCGGTCATGGAGGGAAAGTCGTCGATCGGCAGCGTCACCAGGCTGGTGGCGTAGCGCCCCGCCCGCAGCGCCAGTTGCGCGTCGCCGCCGGCGAAATCCAGTTCGACCTCTGCCCCGTCCGGCAGCTTGCGGACGATCTCGTACAGGGTGAGGGCAGGGGCGGTGGTCGCGCCGTCCCGGCTGGCAACCGCCGGCACTTCCTCCACGACGGCGATTTCCATGTCGGTCGCGGTGAAGCTGAGCTTCCCATCCCGCACCGCGATCAACGCGTTGGCGAGGATCGGGATCGTGTTGCGCTTTTCGGCGACGCTTTGGATATGGGCCAGCGCTTTGATCAGGCTGGCCCGGTCGGCCTTGAGCTTCATCGGTTCGGTCCCTCTGCGCGGCCGGACTCGGTGCGCTATCCCATCAATCCGCCAACTTCACGTCCCGAGTCGGAGCGGCGGACCTTGGAACTCCGACACTAGCAGAGACGCGGCAGCGTGCAACCGATGCTGCGTCAGCTTTCCAGCATGCGACGCAGCAACTCGACATCCTCGGCGAAGCCGGCATCCACATCCATGATTTCCGCCACGCGGGAGCAGGCATGCATGACCGTGGTATGGTCGCGGTTGCCGAACTTGCGGCCGATCTCCGGCAGGGAGCGGCTGGTGAGCTGCTTGGCCAGGTACATCGCGACCTGCCGCGGCCGCGCCACGTTGCGTGCCCGCCGGGCGCTGCTCATTTCGCTGAGGCGGAGATGGTAGTGCTCAGCCACGCGCTTCTGGATTTCCTCGATGGTGACGCGGCGGTCCTGCGCCTTCAGCACGTCGCGCAGCACTTCCTGGGTCGATTCCAGCGTCACCGGGCGGCCGAACAGGCTGGCATGGGCGAGCAGGCGGTTCAGCGCGCCCTCCAGCTCGCGGACGTTGCTGGTGATCTTGTGGGCAAGGAACTCCAACACCCGGCGGGATACGTCGACCTCGGCCCGGGCCGCCTTCGCCTCCAGAATGGAGACGCGCAGTTCGAAGGTCGTGGCGTGCAAATCCGCCACCATGCCGCAGCCGAGGCGGGTGCGCAGCCGCTGCTCCACGTCCAGGTCGGAGGGGGATTTGTCGGACGAAATGATGATCTGCTTGCCGGCGTCCACCAAGGCGTTGAAGGTGTGAAAGAACTCTTCCTGGGTGCTGTCCTTGCCGATCAAGAATTGAACGTCGTCCACCATGAGCATGTCGACCGACCGCATGCTTTCCTTGAAATCCATGGTGGAATGGCTGCGGATCGCGGCGATGAAGCGGTACATGAACTTCTCGGCCGACATGTAGATCACGCTGGCGGGCCGCCCGCTATCGCGCCGCGACAGTTCCAGGCCGACGGCATGCATCAGATGCGTCTTGCCCAACCCCACGCCACCATACAGGAACAGCGGGTTGAAGCCCTGGCTTGCGGGCTGTTCCGCCACACGGCGGGCGCAGGCATAGGCGAACTCGTTCGGCTTGCCCACGACGAAGGCGTCGAAGGAAAAGCGCGGATCCAACGCGCTGGCCAACTCGGTTGACCGGGCGTCGACGCGCCCATCCATGCGATCCTCGACGCGCGTGGCGGACACCGGCGTGCCGGCGGGCTCGACCAGGCTGTCGTCCGCTGGCGCGGCGGCGCTGATGCGGAGATCCACCCGCTGGATCACAGGGTTCTCCGACCGCCACAGCGCGGTAAGCCTGTCACCGTAATGGCTGCGGACCCAGTCGCGCACGAAGCGGGTTGGCAAGTGGATCGTGACCTCGTCGCCGTCCTGGGCCGCCAAGGACATGTGGCGCAGCCAATTGCGGTACTCGACCTCGCCCACCTCGGATTTCAGCCGATCGCAGATGCGGGCCCACTGCGTGCTCAATCCTGGCTGGGGCGACACGCTGGACATTCCATCGAGGGGAGACGTTGAAGGCTCATTGCCATCCGGCGGATCAGCATGGCCGCCAAATGTGATCATCCCCACCTGCCTCAAGCGTTGCCAGCAGCGGCCCGTCAACCTGGGATAATCACCCTGTCGAACATGACCGCGGAGTAATGGTGTAGGTCAACGCGCCGGGCGAGGCAATGCAAATTCGAACATCAAAGGATATGTTAAGTAATGACATATGCCCCGAAAATAAAAAGGCCGGAGAGTTCCTGAGGAACTTACCAGCCTTTAACGTCGATGCTTTGTTGCAGAACGCGCGTGGCGTCAGCAGCAGGTCGCCTCAGGTCGCGGGCGCCGCCGCAAGCAGTTTGATCCGCTTGGCCAGGCGCGATAGCCGGCGTGACACCGTGTTTCGGTGTATCACGCCTTTGCCCGCCGCGCGCTGCATTTCGGGCTGGGCGGCCTTCAACGCCGCCGCCGCCTGGGTCTTGTCACCGCTCGCAATCGCCGTCTCAACCTTCTTCACGAAGGTGCGCATCCGGGACTTGCGGGCGTGGTTACGCTCGGTCCGGCGCTCGGTCTGGCGGATACGCTTGCGCGCGGAAGCAGTGTTGGCCATCGGGTTTGGGTCTCGTTCTCAATAGTATCGACAGGCCCGCTGCGCGGCGATCGTTGCCGGGACGGGTCGTGGAAGGGCGGTGTTCTAGGAGCCGGTCACAGCGGAGTCAAGCAAGCTGGAACCGCGGAAATCATCGCGCGAAAGACGGTTTACGCTTCTCGACGAAGGCAGCCATGCCTTCCTTCTGGTCCGGTGTGCCGAATAGCGACAAGAACAAGGACCGCTCCGTGGCGACCCCTTGGGTCAGCGTCGTTTCGAACGCCGCATTGACGGCGCGCTTGGTCAGAAGGCTGGCGATGCGGGATTGGCTGGAGATCTTCGCAGCCAGCTTGAGCGCCTCGTCCACCAAGGTGTCCGCGGGGAAAACCCGGCTCACCAGGTTGGACCGTTCCGCCTCGGCGGCATCCATCATGCGTCCCGTCAGGCACATGTCCATGGCCTTGGACTTGCCGACGGCGCGGGTGAAGCGCTGCGTGCCGCCGGCGCCAGGCATCACGCCCAGATTGATCTCCGGCTGGCCGAACTTCGCCGTGTCGGCACAGACGATCAGGTCGCACATCATCGCCAACTCGCAGCCGCCGCCGAGCGCGAACCCGGCCACCGCCGCGATGACGGGTTTCTTGACCCGCAGCACCGTCTCCCACCTCGCGATGAAATCGTCCTGCAGCACGGCCGGGTAGGTGCGGGACTGCATCTCCTTGATGTCGGCCCCGGCGGCGAAGGCCTTTTCCGACCCGGTCAGCACGATGGCGCCGATATCCGGGTTGGCATCGAAATCCAACAGTTGGGTGCCGATTTCGCCGACGAGCTGATCGCACAGCGCGTTCATCGCGGCTGGACGGTTGAGGCGGATCAGCCCCACGGCGTCGCGGGTTTCAACCAGGATCATCTCAGGCATGCTTGGTTCCCCTCCGCCCGTCTACCTAGCCCGGCGCCGGGCGGCAGGGAAGCGCTCAGTGGCCGAAGAAGCGGATCGCGGACAAGGCGCTGAACAGGGCAACGCCGACGCCGACGGTCCAAACCTTGGTATTGGCTGCGACTGCCTCAAACTTCGCGAGAGCAGCCTCGATCTTGCCTTCAAGACTGACCAGCCTGATGTCGAAGCCGGCCAATTTCGTTTCGAAGCCAGTCAATTTGATGTCAACGCCGGCCAATTTCCTGTCAACATCCGCCAGCTTTGCATCCACGCCCACCAACTTCGCATCCACGGCGTCGATCCGCGCTTCCAGCCGTGCGACATCAGCCGTCGTTGCCACGGTTTCCTGGACCGCCTGGTGGAACGCTTCGGACAGTTTCTCCGCCTGTGGGCGGGCAAACGTCCCTTCGCTTTCGAGGTGCCGCATGAACGAGAGCTTGTCGAACACAACCGTCATGTCGGGAGCATAGCAGGCAGCGCGGCCCTGCAAACAGCTATCGTCGTGTCCGCGCGCAGCAGAAGCAAGCGTGGTTAACTCCGCCCTTCTACCAAGCCCGGCGGACGGTAGGGAGCCGCCTAATGGCCGAAGAAGCGGATCGCGGATAAGGCGCTGAACAGAGCCACGCCGACGCCAACAGTCCAGACCTTGGTATTGGCGGACGCTATCTCGAATTTTCCGAGCGCGATATCGATCTTGCCCTCAAGCACGGCCAGTTTCGTGTCCACGCCCGCTAATTTCGCATCCACGCTAGCGAGCTTGGCATCAACTCTCGCATCCATGCTGTCGATCCGTGCTTCCAGCCGGGCGACATCAGCCGTCGTTGCCACGGTTTCCTGGACCGCCTGGTGGAACGCTTCGGACAGTTTCTCCGCCTATGGGCGGGCAAACGTGCCTTCGCTTTCGGTGCCGCATGAACGAGAGCTTGTCGAACACAACCGTCATACCAGCAGCATAGCAGGCAGCGCGGCCCTGCAAACAGCTATCGTCGTGTCCGCGCGCAACAGAAGCAAGCGTGGTTGACTCCGCCCTTCTACCGAGCCCGGCGGACGGTAGGGAACCGCCTAGTGGCCGAAGAAGCGGATCGTGGATAAGGCGCTGAATAGCGCCACGCCGACACCGACGGCCCAGACCTTGGTGTTGGCGGACGCTGCTTCAAACCTGCCGAGGGCGGTATCGATCTTGGCCTCCAACCGTGCGAGTTTTGCATCGACGCCGGCGATCTTGGCGTCGACTTTTGCATCCATGCTGTCGATCCGCGCTTCCAGCCGGTCGATATCCGCCCGCGTCGCGACCGTCTCCTGAACCGCCTGTTGGAACGCTTCGGACAGTTTCTCCGCCTGTGGGCGGGCGAACGTGCCTTCGCTTTCGAGGTGCCGCATGAACGAGAGCTAGTCGAACACGACCGTCATACCAGCAGCATAGCAGGCAGCGCGGCCCCTGCGACAGCTATCGTTGTGTCCGCTCGCAGCAGGAGCATGCGTGGTTCACTCCGCCTTCTAACTAGCGCGGCGGGCGACAGGAAACCGCTCAGTGGCCGAAGAAGCGTATCGCCGACAACGCGCTGAACAGAGCCACGCCCACACCGACGGCCCAGACCTTGGTGTTGGCGGACGCTGCTTCAAACCTGCCCAGGGCAGTGTCAATCTTGCCTTCCAACCGCGCGAGCTTGGCGTCGACTTTCGCGTCCATGCTGTCGATCCGCGCTTCCAGCCGGTCGATATCCGCCCGCGTCGCGACCGTCTCCTGAACCGCCTGATGGAACGCCTCGGACAGTTTCTCCGCCTGTGGGCGGGCGAACGTCCCTTCGCTTCCGAGGTGCCGCATGAACGAGAGCTTGTCGAACACGACCGTCATAACGGCACCATAGCAGATCGCCCCATGCCTGCGAACACCTAGCGCTGCGTCCGCGCGCAGTAGAAGGTGGAGCGCGCGGACTGCACCATGCGCGCCACCCCGGCGCATCCCGGCGGTCCCGGGCACCGCTCGCAGGGCTGGCCCTCCCGCCCGTACACCTTCCAGGCGTGCTGGAAATAGCCGAGTTCCCCGTCCGGCTGCACGTAGTCGCGTAGCGAGGAGCCGCCGGCCGCGATCGCCTCCGTCAGCGTCGCTTTGATCGCCGTCACCAAGCGGACGGCGCCGGCACGGGGCACCGCCGCCGCCTGCCGGTCGGGGGCGATCCGGGCGCGGAACAGCGCCTCGCAGACGTAGATGTTGCCCAGCCCCGCCACCAGCCGCTGGTCCAGCAGCGCCGCCTTGATCGGGGTGCGCTTGCCCGCGAGCGCCCGGGCCAGCACGCCGCCGGAAAACGCGGCATCCAGCGGCTCCGGCCCCAACTCCGCCAGCAGGCGATGCGCGTCCTCCGCCCCCGTCGGCACCAGGTCGACCGAGCCGAAGCGTCGCGGATCGACGAAGCCGACACGCCAGCCGTCGTCCGTGTGCAGCACCAGGTGTTCGTGCAGCGTCACGCTGTTCGGGTTCGCCGGGCCGATCACCATGCGGCCGGACATCCCGAGGTGCAGCAGCACGCTGTCGCCGCCCTCCAGCCGCATCAGGATGTATTTCGCCCGGCGGCGGAACCCCTCCACCCGCGCCCCGGTCAGCCGGATAGCGAGGTTCGCCGGCATCGCCCACCGCAGGTCCGGCCGGTTCACTGCGGCGCGGACGATCACCCGCCCCTCCAGCCGCGCGCGCAGGCCGCGCATCACCGTTTCGACTTCTGGGAGTTCCGGCATGGGCGATAGACAGGCTATACAGACGCCGCATGAGCGACAACACCACTGATTTCGGCTACCGCACCGTGCCGCGCGACCAGAAGAAGCCGCTGGTGCGCGCCGTGTTCGACAGCGTGGCCCCGCGCTACGACCTGATGAACGATCTGATGTCGCTGGGCATCCACCGGGCCTGGAAGCGGGCGTTCGTGGCGGCCCTGCAGCCGGCCGCCGGCCGCACCTTGCTCGATCTGGCGGGCGGCACCGGGGACATCACCTTCGGCTGGCGCGCTGCCGGGGGCGGCCCAGCCGTGCTGTCCGACATCAACGCCGCCATGCTGGGGGTCGGGCGGGACCGCGCCATTGCCGGCGGCCACGCGGCGGCCGTCAGCTTCCTGGTCGCGGACGCGGAGATGCTGCCCGTGCCGGACCGCAGCGTAGACGTGGTGTCCATCGCCTTCGGCCTGCGCAACGTCACCGACAAACCGGCCGCCCTGCGCGAAGCCCGCCGCGTGCTGCGGCCCGGCGGGCGCTTCGCCTGCCTCGAGTTTTCCCGCGTGCAGGTCGCCGTGCTGGCCCCGGTGTACGACGCCTGGTCGTTCTCCGTGCTGCCGCGGCTGGGCAGCGCCGTAGCCGGCGACGCCGAGAGCTACCGCTATCTGGCGGAAAGCATCCGCACCTTCCCGGACCAGGCGGCGCTGGCGGCGATGATGCAGGCGGCCGGGCTGGCGCAGGTGCGCCACCGCAACCTGTCGGGCGGCATCGCCGCCATCCATACCGGACGCCGCCTGTGAACATCCTGCTGGTCGTGTCCGGCGGCATCGCTGCCTACAAGGCGCTGGAGCTGGTCCGCCTGCTGCGCAAATCCGGCCATGGCGTGACCGGCGTGCTGACCGCAGGCGGCGCGCAGTTTGTCACCCCGCTCAGCCTGCAGGCGCTCACGGAGACGCGGGTCTACACCGATCTCTGGTCGCTGACGGATGAGAGTGAGATGGGCCATATCCAACTCTCCCGCGCCGCCGACTTGGTCGTGGTGGCCCCGGCCAGTGCCGATATCCTGGCCTGCATGGCGACCGGGCGGGCGCACGACCTCGCCACCACCCTGCTGCTCGCCACCGACAAGCCGGTGCTGGCGGCGCCGGCGATGAACGTGCGGATGTGGCTGCATGCCGCGACAGTGGCCAACGTCGCCACCCTGCGCAGCCGGGGCGTGGGCTTCGTCGGGCCGGACGAGGGGGTCATGGCCTGCAACGAGTTCGGTCCGGGGCGCCTGGCCGAGCCGCCGGCCATCCTGGCCGCCATCCAGGCGTTCTTCACGCCGGGCCGGCTCGCCGGGCGGCACGTGCTGGTGACCAGCGGGCCCACCCACGAGCCGATCGACCCGGTGCGCTACATCGCCAACCGCTCCTCCGGCCGCCAAGGCACCGCCATCGCGGCGGCGCTGCTGCGGCTGGGGGCGCGCGTGACGCTGGTCAGCGGCCCCACGGCGCAGGCGATGCCGGCGGGCGCCACCGTGCGCCGGGTGGAAACGGCGGCCGAGATGCTGGCGGCGTGCCAGGCCGCGCTGCCGGCCGATGCCGCGGTGTGCGCCGCGGCGGTGGCCGACTGGCACGTCGTGGCGGCCGAGCACAAGCTGAAGAAGCAGCCCGGCGCCGCCCCGCCCGCCCTGGTGCTGCAGCCCAACCCGGATATCCTCGCCACCCTGTCGGCGCCGGGCCCGATGCGCCCGCGCCTGGTGGTGGGTTTCGCCGCGGAGACCGAGGACGTCGCGGCCAACGCCGCCGCCAAGCGCCTGCGGAAGGGGTGCGACTGGATCGTCGCCAACGATGTCCGCCCCAGCACGGGCATCATGGCGGGGGAGGCGAACCAGGTTCACCTCGTCACCGCCGAGGGCGAGGAAGACTGGCCCATGCTGCCGAAGACCGAGGTCGCCACCCGCTTGGCCGCCCGGATCGCGGACGCGCTGGCGTGAGCGTCGAGCTCGTCGTGCTCGACGAGCGGCTGCACCAATGGGGCCTGCCGACCTACCAGAGCGCCATGGCCGCCGCGATCGACCTGCACGCCTGCCTGAACGCGCCACTGGCGATCCCGCCGGGCAGCGCGCCCGTGCTCGTTTCGGCGGGCTTCGCCATCCACATGGCCGATCCCCATGTGGCGGCGTTGGTGCTGCCGCGCTCGGGGCTCGGGCACCGCAAGGGGCTGGTGCTGGGCAACCTCGTGGGCCTCATCGACCCGGATTACACGGGCCCGATCATGGTCAGCGCCTGGAACCGCAATGCCCCCGGGACGGAGCCGATCGTGCTGGAGCCCGGCGAGCGGTTCGCGCAGCTTCTGTTCGTGCCGATCCTGCGGCCCGCGCTCACCCTGGTGGACGCCTTCTCCGGCCGCAGCGCCCGCGGCGGCGGCGGCTTCGGTTCCACGGGCTGACGCCTCTCGCCAAACGACTTCGGAATGGCTGCTGTCGACTCATCCGCTTTCCCACAAGTCCGGCGGTAGCGTTCAGCCGGATGGCGGCTGCGCTGCTTTCCGAACCATAGCAGACTCTGCGTCCACAGATCCATGTAGGGTGGGCTTCAGCCCACCAGACCAGACCAGTCAATGTGCCCGCCGCCACCGGGCATGACTGAACAGGACCATCAAGTCTATGCCCGACTATCGCCGTAACCGGGTAGCAGCGCCACCCGTGCGCGGCACCCGTTCCATATCGACGCTTGGGTGGTGTTGCCGGACCACATGCATTGCGTCTGGACCCTGCCGCAGGACGACTTCGATTTTTCGGTCCGGTGGCAGATGATCAAGGCGTTGTTTTCGCGTTCCATGCCCCAGGCCGGGGTCCGGCGTGCTTCGCTGGTTCGCAAGCGCGAGACCCGCATCTGGCAGCGGCGCTACTGGGAACACAGCATTCGCGACGAGAAGGATTACGCGGCGCATAAATTACGTCCACTTTAACCCAGTGAAACACGGGTTGGCGGCCAGCGCCGCGGATTGGCCGTTCTCGAGCTTTTCCCAGTGTGTGATCCTCGGCCTATATCCGGTCGGTTGGGCGATGCAGGACGCCGGGCCGACCGAAACCGGCGAGCGGACGTGATGCGATGGTGGGCTGAAGCCCACCCTACTTTGGAAAATCGAGGTTGTTGAGAAACCAGTGAGGTATTCTCCATCAGCGTCTTACGTGGTTTGAACGTTACGACCGAAGGTCCGCAAACCACGAAAAGCGGACCTCGCACGACGGTTATTGCGACAACATTACAAGGCAGGTGCCCAGACGCCTCAGCGCAGTCATGCAACGGCCATCATTTGCCGGAGTGACAGGCGTCCCGGCGGATTGTATGGGCCTGGCCAAGCACAGCGCCGAGGATCACCCCATGTCCGGCACCACCTTCCCGGCCTTCGCCTCGGTCCGCCGGCTGCCGAACTTCTTTGACATCGCCGCCATCCTCTGCATCGGCGGGCTGATCTTTGCCTTCGCCAGCGGCGCCCGCCACACCGTTGCGCCGCTGACGGCGATGGAGCCGATCCACCTCGACCCGGCCTACCTGCCCGGCTACGCGCTGCGCACCACGCTGCGCATGTTCGCCGCCCTTGCCTGCTCGCTGGTGTTCACCTTCACCTACGCCGTCTGGGCGGCCAAAAGCCGGCGGGCGGGCAAGGTGCTGGTGCCGATCCTGGACATCCTGCAATCCGTGCCGATCATCGGCTTCCTGACCTTCACGGTCGTGTTCTTCATGCGCCTGTTTCCCGGCAGCGTCCTGGGCGTGGAACTGGCGGCGATCTTCGCCATCTTCACCAGCCAGGCCTGGAACATGGCGTTCAGCATGTATCAGTCGCTGAAGACCGTCCCGGCCGACCTGGCCGAGTGCGCCACCGCCTTCCGCCTGTCCCCGTGGCAGAAATTCTGGCGCATGGAGGCGCCGTTCGCCATGCCGGGGCTGGTGTGGAACACCATGATGTCGATGTCCGGCGGCTGGTTCTTCGTCGTCGCCAGCGAGGCGGTGACCGTCGGCGACACCACCTGGAAGCTGCCCGGCATCGGCTCCTACGTGGCGCAGGCGCTGGAGGAACGCGATATCCGCGCCGTGTTCTACGCGATCGCGGCCATGCTGGTGGTCATCCTCGCCTACGACCAGTTGCTGTTCCGCCCGCTGGTCGCCTGGTCGGCCAAGTTCCGGTTCGAGATGACGGCCGGCACGGTGGCGGAGGACCCGTGGATGCTGAAGCTGCTGCGGCGCACCCGGCTGCTGGCCGCCATCGTCGACCGGCTGGTGTTCATGTTCAACGCCGTCGCCGGCATGCGGCTGGCGCGCGGGAGCCGCGGCGCCACCCGGCCGCCGAACCCGGCGGCGTCGCGCCTGTGGGACATGGTCTGGGCCGGCGCGCTCATCCTCGCGGTCGCTGCGGCATCGTGGGAGATCGTAGACTACGTCTCCGCCAGCCTCACCTGGGCCGACCTGGCGGAGGCGCTGCTGGACGGCGTCTTCACCATGATCCGCGTCGTCGTGCTGATGGTGCTGGCGACGGTCGTATGGGTGCCGATCGGCGTCTGGCTGGGATTGCGGCCGACCTGGGCGCGGCGCGCGCAGCCGGTGGCGCAGTTCCTGGCGGCGTTTCCGGCCAATCTGTTCTTCCCCATCTTCGTCGTGGTCATCGTGACCTACGGGCTGAACCGGGATATCTGGCTGACCCCGCTGATGGTGCTGGGAACGCAGTGGTACATCCTGTTCAACGTCATCGCCGGCGCGGCCGCGTTCCCGGGCGACTTGCTGGAAGCGTCGCAGAACTTCCGGGTCGGCGGCTGGCTGTGGTGGCGCCGGGTCATCCTGCCTGGCATCTTCTCCTACTATGTGACCGGCGCGATCACCGCGTCCGGCGGCTGCTGGAACGCCGCGATCGTGGCGGAGGTGGTGACCTGGGGCGACAACCGGCTGCAGGCCCACGGCCTCGGCGCCTATATCGCGCAGGCAAGCACGGAGGGGGCGAACGGCAACACGCCCAAGGTCGTGTTGGGCGTGGTCGTCATGAGCGGGTTTGTCCTGCTGTTCAACCGCCTGGTATGGCGGCCGATGTACGCCTACGCAGCCCGTCGCTTCACCATCGCCTAGGGTTCAACCATGGACACGATCGACACACGGGTGACGGCCGGCAACCTCGTCGAGGTCCGCGGGGTGCGGCAGTCCTACCACAAGGACAGTTCGGCCGACCTGCTGGTGCTCGACAATGTCGACCTGACATTGCGGTCGGGGGAGATCGTCGGCCTGCTGGGCCGCTCCGGCTCCGGCAAGTCCACCTTGCTGCGCATCGTCTCCGGCCTGCTGCGGCCGACCGCCGGGCAGGTGAATTGGCGCGGCGCCCCGCTGCTCGGGCCGGCGGAGGGCGTGGCGATGGTGTTCCAGTCCTTCGCCCTGTTCCCCTGGCTGACCGTCCAGGAGAACGTCGAACTCGGGCTGGAGGCGCAGGGCGTGGCGCGGGCGGAGCGCGAAACCCGGGCCGAGGCGGCGATCGACCTGATCGGGCTCGGCGGCTACGAAAGCGCATACCCGAAGGAGTTGTCGGGCGGCATGCGCCAGCGTGTCGGGCTGGCGCGCGCTATCGTGGTGCATCCGGACCTGCTGCTGATGGACGAGCCGTTTTCCGCCCTGGACGTGCTGACGGCGGAAACGCTGCGCACCGACCTGATCGATCTTTGGATGGACGGCAAGCTGCCGATCAAATCCGTGCTGATGGTCACCCACAACATCGAGGAAGCGGTGCTGATGTGCGACCGCGTGCTGGTGTTCAGCTCGAACCCCGGCCGGGTCGCCAGCGAGCTGGTCGTGCCGTTCCCGCACCCGCGCAACCGGCTGGACCCGGCGTTCCGGCAGATGGTGGACGACATCTACGCCCTGATGACCCGGCGCGCCCCGGCAAAGTCCACCCCAACCCCGGTGACGACGGCGACGGCGCTGCATCCCGTGTCCACCAACATCATGGCCGGATTGTTGGAGACGCTGGTCGGCCCCCCGTATCACGGCCGCGCCGACCTCCCGGCGCTCGCCGCGGCGTTGCAATTGGAGGCGGACGAGTTGCTCCCCTTCGGCGAGGCGCTGCAGTTGCTGCGGTTCGGGATGCTGGCGGACGGCGACCTGATGGTCACCGATACTGGCCGCCAATTCGTCGCTGCCGACACCGACCCGCGCAAGGCGCTGTTTGCCGAGGCCCTGCGCGCCCATGTCCCGTTGGTGGCGCAAATCCGCCAGGTGCTGGACGAGCGTTGGAACCACCGCGCCAGCGCCGTGCGCTTCCGCGACGAGTTGGAGGACGTGATGAGCCCTGATTATGCCGATGACACCATGCGCGCCGTGATCGCCTGGGGCCGCTACGCCGAACTCTACAGCTACGATGAAGACGCCGACCAATTCTACCTGGACGAGGACGAATCCTAATGGCTGAGGCAGGATCGTAGGGTGGGTTGCCCTTCGCAACCCACCGGCCCACGGGGCAGGTGGTGGGTTGCTGGGAGAGGGCGAAGCATCCCGTCAACCTGAAGCGGATGAGCTCTACCCCATCACCTCCAGCACCATCCCGCCAACCTGCGTCCGGCCATACTCGTCCTGCGCGGTGACGGTGATGCGATGGGTCCCTGCGGAAAGGTCGGCTGGGAGGGGCGCCTGGAACATGTGGGTGACGAGGTCCGGCTTCACCCAAGGCTTCTTCACCGCCGCATTGCGGGCATAGACCTCCTGCACGAACGGGTCCATCCGCTCCACCTTGGCGAGCGCGATCGGCTGGCCGCCGCCAAGCGTCATCGACACCTGCGATTTCGGGCCGCCGTCGAACAGATTGACCATCACCCGGGTCGACCCCGCCGCCGCTTGCCCGATCGGACCGCGGAGCATCGTACCCGGCATCGACTCGGTCAGGATCTCCGGGTCCGCGCGATGGATCTGGCTGTCCAGCATGATGCGCATCTGGCCGCGCGATGGGTCGCGCGCCGGCACCAAGGTGGTCTGGTACTGCGTGCCGTTGACCGACAGGACGTGGAAGCCGTTCGGCGTGCCGTCGCTTTCCAGCGCGATCGGGATCCCGCGCTCGTCGAACGGGCCGCTCCACCAACTGCCGGAAACGGCGGCCAGCACGTGGTGGTGGTGGCTGCCGCCGCCCGGCAGGTCGAGATACCAGTGCTCGTTCGTGTGGGTGTGCCCGGAGAAGCTGACCGTGTTCGGGTGGCTGGCGATCGCCGCCAGGAAATCCGCGTTGTCGATGTTGCTGACCGCCGGGTCGGCGCCCGACATCGTCTTGAGCGGGATATGGTGGCAGATCACCACGAGGCTGTCGCCGGGCACGCCGGCCAGCACGTTGCGCACGAAGGCGATTTGGTCCGCACCGAAATGGCCGCGATATTTGCCGAAGCCGTTCGGCCTGGTGGGGTCGGTGCCAAGATACTCCACGTTGTCGATCGTCAGGAACGTGGCGCCGCCATATTGGAAGGCGCTGCTGCGGGCGCCGAACACGCGCTTGAACGTCTCGCGCGAATGGATGTTGTCCGGCGCCTCCAGGTTCATGTCGTGGTTGCCCGGCAGGTTGTACCAGGGCATGCCGACCGTGCCGATGATGGCGTTGTAGCGGCCGTAATTGGCGAGGTCGTCGAACATCAGGTCGCCGCAGGTGATGCCGAACGCCGCGCTCACCCCGGTGGTGGTGGCGACCACGTCATCGCGGATATAGCCGAGTTCGGCCAGTGATTCGGGTTGCGGGTCGGTGAACAGCAGCACGTCGAACGTGCCCGGCTCCGCCTGCTTGCGCAGCGGGAAGTCGATGCTGGACGGCAGTGGCCCGGTCGGCGCGACGCCGGCGAAGCGCAGGCCGAGCTTGGCCGGCGTACCATCCGGCACGTAGAGGTAGGAGAAGCTGGGCAACTGGGTCGTGGGGTCGACCGGGGTCATGTAGCCGGTCGGCTTGATGACGAACACCGCGTCGCCGGGCTGCACCGGCAGGCTCCAGCGCCCCTCCGCATCGGTCTTCACCACGTCGCGCCCGTTGGACACCATGACGCCGGCCAGCCCGGTGCTGCCCGCGACCCGCCGGCCCGACCCGTCCGTGTCCTCGAAGACGGTGCCCGTCGCGGTAGCCTCGGCAGCCTTCGCCCGCTCGCCGAGCGCCACGGCAAGGCCCGCTGCGACGGCGAAGCTTTGGCGGCGGGTGATGCCGGTGGGGTCGGTCATGACACTGCTCCGTTTGCTGACGCAGCCGCCCATACCAGGGCGGTAGCGCGCGGCCGGTGATAAATTGATGATCGTTCATGCCCATGCCGCATGGGTGGTAGAGGGCGGCGACCGAACCTATAAGGTCGTCAGCGTCTGCGCCGTATCGCTGAGGAGGTTGCATCATGGCTGAGACCAAGACTCGGCCGCGCCCGAGGCTCCTCCCCATGCTGTCGGTCGGCCTCGCCGCGGTCCTTGCCGTGGCTGGAATCGCCATCTGGACCTTCGGCGCCCCGGCTCCCGTGGAGGAGGTCGCGGCCATCGGCGGTCCGTTCACGCTGGTGGATGGGGCCGGCAAAACCGTCACGGACCAGGCGTTCCGCGGCAAATACATGCTGGTGTATTTCGGCTACACCTTCTGCCCGGACGTATGCCCGACCACGCTGAACGACGTCGCCCAGGCAGTCGATAAGCTGGGTCCGGCGGCGGACAAGCTGCAGCCTTTGTTCATCACCATCGACCCGGCGCGGGACAAGCCGGACGTCATTCGCCAATATGCCGCGGCGTTCAGCCCGAAGCTGCAGGGGCTGACCGGCAGTGCGGCGCAGATCGCCACCGTGGCGAAGGAATACCGCGTGTACTACGCACCGCACAAAACCGGGCCGAACCCCGACGACTACACCATGGACCACAGCTCGGTGCTGTACCTGATGAACCCGGCCGGCCAGTTCATCGGCGTGATCCGCGCGGACGAGGGCCCGGACGCGATGGCGGCCGACCTCAAGAAAATGATGTCGACGTGATACAGACTCTCCGCTGGCTTGCGCTCTGCCTGCTGGTCGTGGTTGCGGGCTCCGCCTCGGCCCAGCCCGCCGACGTCGCCGTGACGCAGGCCTGGTCGCGCGCCAGCACGCCCAATGCGAACACCGGCGCCATCTACGTCACCGTGACAGCCAGCCAGCCCGACCGGCTCACCGGCGTCAGCACCCCGGTCGCCGCGACGGCAGAGATCCACAGGAGCGAGATGCGGCACGGCGTGATGGAGATGCGCGCCGTGCCGGATGGCCTGCCCATCACGTCGGGAACCCCGATCCACATGGCCCCCGGCGGTTACCACATCATGCTGACGGGATTGAAGCAGCCGCTCAAGCAGGGGGACCACGTGCCCCTGACGCTCCGGTTCGAGCATGCCGGCCCCATGACGGTGCAGGCGGTGGTCGCCGGCCCCGGCGCCAGCGCGCCGCCGCCGGAGAAGTAGGTCAGGATATTGCGAGTTCGTCCTCCAGGAACTCCAGCTCGCCCCTCGCACCTTCCTGCCGGCGGCTGGCTTCCAGCCGGCGCAGCTCCACCCGGCGGATCTTCCCGCTGATCGTCTTCGGCAACTCGGCGAATTCCAGCCGCCGCACGCGCTTGTAGGGCGCCAGCCGCGCCCGCAGATGGGCGAAGATGCTGGCCGCCGTCGCGCCGTCCGGCGGGAACCCCGGCGCCAGCAGCACGAACGCCTTGGGCAGCGCCGTGCGCGTGGGATCGGGCGAGGGCACGATGGCGGCCTCCGCCACGGCGGGATGCTCGATCAGCACGCTTTCCAACTCGAACGGGCTGATCCGGTAGCCGCTGGATTTGAACACGTCGTCCGCCCGGCCGACATAGGTCAGCGAGCCGTCGGGGTTGCGCAGCGCCGTATCCCCGGTCCGATACCAGCGGCCCTCCACCCCGCGCAGCGAACCGTCCTCCGCCTGGTAGCCATCCATCAGCCCGAGCGGACGCGGCTGCAGCGACAGGGCGATCTCACCCTCCGTCGCCTCCTGCCCGTCAGGGTCCAGCAGCGCCACCTGGTAGCCTGGCAGCGGCCAGCCCATCGAACCCGGTTGCGCCATGCGTCCCGGCGTGTTGGCGATCTGCAACGTCGTCTCCGTCTGGCCGTAGCCGTCCCGGATCGTCAGCCCCCAGGCGCGCTGCACTTGCTCGATCACCTCCGGGTTCAGCGGCTCGCCCGCGGCCAGCGCTTCCCGCAAATGGACGCGCGCGGTGGTGAGGTCTTCCTGGATCAGCATCCGCCACACGGTGGGCGGGGCGCAGAACGTCGTGACCTGGGCACGGTCCAGCACGTCCAGCACGCCGCGCGCGTCGAACCGGGCCTGGTTGAGGATCACGATGGTGGCGCCCGCGATCCACGGCGCGAAGAAGCTGCTCCAGGCATGCTTGGCCCAGCCCGGCGAGGAGATGTTGAGGTGCACGTCGCCCGGCTGCAGCCCGATCCAGTACATGGTGGAAAGGTGCCCGACCGGATAGCTCT
The DNA here is from genome assembly GCA_965199095.1 of Acetobacteraceae bacterium. Lineage (GTDB taxonomy): Bacteria > Pseudomonadota > Alphaproteobacteria > Acetobacterales > Acetobacteraceae > LMUY01. Next base: position 395,423 of record CBDAQM010000007.1, on the reverse strand, counting down.
GGTGGGAATGCAGCACGAGCTTGGGCTTGGCCGTCGTTCCAGAGGTGAAATACAGCAGCAGCGGGTCGCTCGCCTTCGTCTCGCCGTCGGGCTTGAAGTCGGGCGAGGCCTGGTAGCCGTCCTCGAACCGGTGCCAGCCCGGCGCGCCACCCACGGCCACGCGGGTGAAACGGTCGCCCAGCACGGCGAAGCGGGCCGCATGCTCCCCGGCGATGATGGCGTGGCGGACCCGGCCGCGGTCGAACCGGTCGCGCAGATCGTCCTCCGTCAGCATCGTCGTGGCGGGGATGACCACCGCGCCGAGCTTGCAGCAGGCGAGCATCGCCTCCCACAGCGCCGGGACGTTGCCGAGAAGCAGCAACACGCGGTCACCCCGGCGCACGCCCAGCAGGCGAAGGTGGTTCGCGACGCGGCTCGACCGGTCCGACAAGGCGGCGAACGACACGCTGCTGTCGTGCTCGCCGGGTCCGATGAAGCGGAGGGCCGTCTTGCCGTTGCCGCTGGCCATGCGGTCGAAATGGTCCAGGGCGAAGTTGAACCGCGCCAGCTTCGGCCACTGGAACGCCGCCCGCGCCGCGTCGATGTCGGTACGATGTGCGAGCAGCACGTCCCGGGCAGCCAGGAAGGCATCGGCGTCGGTCACGGTCGTTTCCTGCTTCGTTTGGCGCAGGTTAGCAGAGCAGGGTTTTCGCCCCAAGCACGGCAGGATGGCTGGTGCACCCGGCGCTATCGGCTATTCTGCGCGGCAATGAGGGAGACGCGTGGCATGAACGCCGGAAAACAATCGAAATTGCTCGGCGTGCTGCGCGTATCGAGCGGCAACTTCCTGGAACAATACGATTTCTTCGTGTTCGGCTATTTCGCAACCGCCATCGGCCACACCTTCTTTCCGCAGGCCAACACCGCCAATGGCGATTTCATCTCGCTGATGTTCGCGTTGATGACGTTCGGCGCCGGGTTCCTGATGCGGCCACTGGGCGCGCTCGTTCTTGGGGCCTATATCGACGCGCATGGCCGCCGGGCCGGCCTGCTGCTGACGCTGGCGCTGATGTCGGTGGGCACCTTCGCCGTGGCGGTGGTGCCGGGCTACGAATCCATCGGCTTGCTGGCGCCGCTGCTGGTGGTATTGAGCCGCCTGATTCAGGGTTTTTCCGCCGGGGTCGAGTTGGGCGGCGTGTCCGTCTACCTGGCGGAGATCGCGACGCCGGGGAACAAGGGGTTCTACGTCGCCTGGCAGTCCGGCAGCCAGCAGGTGGCGGTGATCGTCGCCGCGCTGCTCGGGGTGGTGCTGAGCAAGGTGCTCGGTGACGGCGTGATGGGGTCCTGGGGCTGGCGCATCCCGATGCTGATCGGCTGCGCCATCATCCCGTTCCTGTTTATCTTGCGGCGCTCCTTGCAGGAGACGGAGGCGTTCCTCGCGCGACCGCGGCGGCTCAGCGCCGGGGAGATCGTGCGCTCCATGGCCGTGAACTGGCGCCTCGTGGGGCTGGGCATGATGATGGTGATCACGACGACGGTGTCGTTCTACCTGATCACCGCCTACACGCCGACCTTCGGCCGGCAGGTGTTGAAGCTGAACGCGGTCGACGTGCTGGTCGTGACGGTGTGCGTGGGCCTGTCCAACCTGTTCTGGCTGCCGGTCTCCGGCGCCTTGTCAGACCGCATCGGGCGGCGGCCGCTGCTGATCGGCACCGCGCTGCTGGCGATCGTGACGGCATATCCCGTGATGACCTGGCTGGTGGCCAATCCCTCCTTCAGCCACCTGCTGGTGGTCGAGCTTTGGCTGAGCTTCATCTACGGGTGCTACAACGGCGCCATGGTGGTGTACCTGACGGAGGTCATGCCGGATGACGTGCGGACCTCCGGCTTTTCGCTGGCCTACAGCTTGGCCACGGTGGTCGGCGGCATGACCCCGGCGATCTGCACGGATTTGATCGAGCGGTTCGGTGACAAGGCCGCGCCAGGCGCCTGGATGGCGTTGGCGGGGGTCGTGGGGCTCGGCGCCGTGCTGTTGATCGGCCGGCTTAACACGCCGGTCCGGCGAGAGGTCCATGCCTGACTCGTCAGCCGCGCCTGACACCGTGGATGCCAGGGCTGGGAAGCCAGGAACGCTCTCTCCTGCGCTCCAGATCGCATCCGGTCAATGCTACAACGTCTTGAATACAGTCATTAATTAGCCGGTGGCTACTCATCCCACGGGTTGACGATTGCCACACCCACGCCCTCGAAGTCGGCCACGTTGCGGGTGACCACGCTCGCCGTGCGTACGCGCGCAATTGCGGCCAGCATGAGATCGACCGTCCCGCTCGGCCGCCCGACCTTACGGCGCGCTGCGAATACCTCTGCATAGGCAGCAGCAGCCTCGGTGTCGAATGGCAGGATGCGACCGTCAAAATCGTCGGCGAACATGGCGCGCGCGGCCTCCTCCAGGTCGGCGCGGCGACGGCCATTCGGCATGACGGCCAGGCCAGAGAGGATTTCTGCTTGGCAGACGGCGGCCGTGACCAACTCATCCGATGGCTGGCGGACGATCCAGTCCGCGACTTTGGGCTCAGGCTCGGAGCGCATCATTTCGGAGAGCATGTTGGTATCGAGCATCAGCATCAGTCGAACCGGGGCGGCTCGCGGACGGGATCGCGCGGAGGCAGTTCGAGATCGACCCCGCCCAGCGGTGCAAAGCGGGCGCGAACTCGGTCGTACAGGTGGCGCATCGGCGGAGTGCCCTGCGGCGTCAGCGCGGTTTGCAGGATGCCGCGCGCCTCCGCCTCCATCGACTGTCCGTGCTGGGCTGCGCGGACGCGCAGCCGCTCCTTGAGCGCCGGGTCGAGGTTACGGATGGTGATTGAGGCTGGGGCAAGGTGTCTGCTGGTATGCATATCCTGTTGTAATCAATGATTGCAGTGATGTCAAAGTTCGCTGTAACATCGTGGCAAGGGAGGTTTGACAGAGTGACACGGACGGGACCTGATGTCGTTTTCCAAAGTCGACTTCAGCAGTATGCCAAAATCCGCTTCAGCAAAGCGGCCTGGCAGGGCGACGATCGGCACGTGGAGCTATGCTCGACACACGAACTGTTCGTGACATCCCGGCAGTAGTGCCACAACAAAACGCTGTCGCATAATCAGTCACGCTGTCTATGCTCCGCAAACCTCCCCCATTATCGATTGTTTGATGATCCAGGAGCCGGTTATCATCCAGAACCGGGCCTAGCGCGTGATCGCTCGCAGCGTAGGCGAGGAGTCCTCATCCTCCAGTTCTGCTTCGTAAGCGAGCTTACCACCGCGGTACACAAGGTGCGATGAATACTCCGCAGTTTCGTCACGAGGTCGCGCTACCGTCAAATTAGAACGCGATAAGGCGCAGGCTACAGAATGACTTGGGATCGGCGTCGTAAATTCCAAGTCAAGCTTCCAACTGGATAGTCCTGCCAACTCGCCGATTTCGGTCGCGACGGCCAAGTTTTCTACAGCAAGCGTTTTGAGATACGGGTCGAACTCCTCGTGTTCGAAAAACAAGTACGATATTTTTGGTTCCACTAGCTCTAGAGCTGCCCTTAGGTCAGAGCGGGAGCCGCCCATCACGTAGAAGTCTACGCCAAATAAAATACTCACAGCATTTCCCTATGATATATTTTTAAGGCCCTGGTTCCACAAGGCCATAGCTTGTGGAACTCTCGTCCGACATCAAACATTTATCGCGCAGGTTGCCAGCAGATTTCATGGCATTCTCGTAAGAATTAGAGCTTATTTGGTAACTCAACGACACCTGGCTAGACTGAGGAAACAAAGCGCCATTATGCTAATTATACGTTCGAAGCGGCCGTATTCTGAGCCATTCCTGCTTAGGCTCATTTGGGTCAGCACCATCTTTTAAGGTCTGATCGAGCATTTCAAGGTCATGAAGTGCTATGGCGTCAAAAACGTCCTGCGCCATCAACACACCACCGGCTCGTTTGGTCCGCCCCCCGTGCGCGCCATGCCCTTGAGGGGCCCGATCGTGAGTTGCTCGGCGGCACCTTGTTACTAGGCGCGGACGTGGCGCAAATGGTGCGTGGCGATCACCAGGTGGTGGCGCCGCTGGTGACCGACGAAACGGCGTCCCACGACGGGCTCCGGGCTGTCAGGCGCCTCGGCGACCTCGTCATACGCGGGGTCGGCCACCCGGCTCCGCAGGTCGCGCGGCGCTGGGTTCAGGGCGGGGATGGACGCGCTGTGATCGTTCGCTGCGACCATCAAGCCCCGGTCCGGGCGGTTATAGATGAAGCCGTAGGTCGGGTAGATGCTGCCGTATTCGCCGCTATGGCCCAGCGCCACGCGGACGGCGCTCCAGTCGTTCGACGGCGAGACATCGACCACGGAGATGTCGCGGCTGATACCGCCGCGAACAGCCCCTGGGCCGCCCCAATTGGCGTGATCGATCTCAATGGTGCGGCTGTCGACCACCTGGTTGACGACGGCTACGTGACCCATGCGCATGGCGCCGTTCGCACGGAAGTTCAGGACGCTCCCGGCTTCCGGGCGGTCGCCGCGGGCATAAACCCCGGCCGCATTGTCCCACCAGGCGCTGGCGTTGCCAGACAGTTCGATCCCGGTATCGGCCCGGGCAAACGTCACGCACTGGATGCCGCCGCCGCTATGGCCGCTGCTGGCGTACCAGCCGGTGGACCGGCCGCGGGAATGGCCAAACCGGCGGCCGTCGATGCGGGAGAATTCCCGTTCCGCGAACCGCTGACCGCCATGCCGCCCGCTGCTGAACGCGATCGGCGTGCCGCGGACATGGCTGATGCCGTGCCCGGACGGTCCTGCCCGCTCCGGCGACCGCGCCTCATGCCCGGCATGGGAGCGGGCTTCCGCCACGCCCCCAAGACCGAGGAGGAAGGCGGCGCCGATGGCGAGGACCCTGAACTGGCCGGCTGCGTTCATATCGACTCCCTCACGAGTTCACTAGATCGTGAGGGTGCGGTAGCAACAGCCTCGGTGGCGTGGCAACCCAACTATGTCGGTTTGTTGCAGCCACCTTGCCAAACTGACGCGCTGAGACGGTCGCGAGATCACATTTTCGGAAAGAAGTCCTATTCACAAGCTCGTGATGGAACCGCATCGTTTGCCAAACGCGCGGTTCCATCAGGCTGCGGCTACTTGCAGGCCGTGACCATGATTTCCACCAGCAGCCGCGGATCGGCCATGCTCGCCTCAACGCAAGCGCGGGCGGGGGCGCCACCTTCCGGCAGCCAGGCGGACCACACCTTGTTCATGGCGTCGCGGTCGCGGATGTCCTTCAGCCAGATTTGTGCCTGCAGCATCCGGGTCTTGTCGGTGCCATGCGTCTCAAGCGCGGCGTCGATGGCGGCCAGTACCTGCTCGGTCTGTCCCGTCACATCCTGCGATGTGTCGTCGGCCGTCATGCCGGCGAGATAGACGAAGTTATGGTATTCGACCGCTTTCGCCAAAACCTTGTTGGCGGCGGTGCGAGTGATCTTGCTCATGGAAGGCGCTCTCCTTGTTACGGAGAGCGCCTTGTAGCAGCGCCTAGAAGGGCGACAAAGTTGTGTTGCCCTGCACCCGCGGCGCCGTGGACGTCGCCGGGCCGTTCGCCACGCTCGCCGGGGCGTTCGACGAGTCCAGGCAGGACGCGAGCTGCGTGTCGTAGTCGTAGCGCTGCGTCAGCCCCCGCGTGGTGATCCCGGTGTCGCCGGAACTGGAAAAGGGCGAGTCCGTCGTGTTGCGTTCCGACAACAGATAGCGGTTCTGCCGGTCGAACGACTCGTCCGTGCTCTTCCGGCAGGACGCCAGCGCCGCGGCGCCGGCACGGCTGGCGGATGATTGCGGCGGCGGCGTGCACCCGGCGGACATCAGCACGAGCAGCACGGGAAGAGACGCGCGAAACATAACGGGGCTCCAAGACACAATGCGGCCAAGATGGAGCGGCGGCGATGGCATGTCACCCAGGCAGATCAACCAAGCTCTCGGCAGTGTCGAAATCGCGCAACACTGTGTCGTCAACCGCGATCTCCGCGACGGACTCAGCATGCTGCCGCAGCAGGGGGCGGGCGCCGCTATCGCCGCTCAGCGCCATCATCGCGGGGAAATACCGGCGGTCCCACAACACCGGATTGCCGAACTGCCCGGCATGGGTCGGGACGACGATGGTGCGCCCCTCCTCGGGGTCGTAGCTGTCGACCAGGCGGTTGATCGTCCCCGGGGTGACCAGCGGCATATCGCCCAGGATCACCAACGCCGCGGCGCTGCTCGCCGGCACCGCGGCAAGCCCGGCGCGCAGGCTGGCGGACAGCCCGTCCGCGTAGTCCGCGGCCGAAACGAAGGTCACCGGCCGCCCGGCGAGGGCGGACTGCACCTCCGCCGCGCGATGGCCCGTGACGACCAGCACGGGGCGCGCCCGGCTCGCCAGCACGCCATCCACCACGCGCGCCACCATGGTGCGGCCGGCGGCATCCTCAATCAGCAGCTTGTGCCGCGGCGCCATCCGGCTGGACCGGCCCGCCGCCAGCACCACGGCGGCCACCCCGTGCGGCGCGGCGCCGGCGGTCGCGCGGGCGCGGGGCAGGGGGCGCGCCGTCACGTCCTTCAGCAACCCGCCCACGCCCATGCGGGCGATGGTGCCGCCGGTCACCGACAGGCCGGCGGCCAGGCGGTGCAGCACCAGGTCGATGCCGTTCGGCTTCGGGCTGCGCGCGCAGCCCGGCAGGACGAGCGCCGGCAGGTCGCCGATGCGACCCAGACAGATCAGGTTGCCAGGGTCGACGGGCATACCGAAATGCAGGATCTCGCCACCCGCCGCGACGATGCCCGCCGGGCCGACGTCGCGCCGGTCCACCACGGCGGAGGCGCCCGCCACCAGCAGCAGATCCGCCCCGTCCTCCATCAGGCTGCGCAAGGCAGCCGCGATTGGCGCGGTCTGATGCGGGCATTGCAGCGGCGGCAGCAACGTCCCGCCGACCCCCACCACCCGGGTCTCCATCGCGGCGACCGTGCCCTCGATGACGGATTGCTTCAGGCCCGGCAGGGTCGTCAGCACCAGGCCGACCCGCATCGGCCGCCAAGGCTGCACCGCCATCGCGCCGCCGGCGCAGGCCGCCATGGCCTGGTCCAGCGTGGCGCCGGGAACCGCGAAGGGGATGATCTTGATGGTGGCGACCATCTCGCCCGCGGTGACCGCCGTCGCATCCGGCAGGGTGGCGACCGTCACCGCCTCATCCACCGCGTTCAGCGCATCGATCCGCACGCGGTCGGCACGCAGCAGCCCGGCCGCGGCGGCCACCAGGTTGACCCGCCCGGTCGCCGCGCGGGTCAGGGTCAGCCCCGGGCCGAGCAGGGCGGTCGCGATCCGCCGTGCCACGGCATCCTCCCCCACATCGCCCGGCTCCAGCCTCGCCGCCACCACCGGGTCGAGCCCGGCGGCGCGCAGCCCGGCGATCCCGGCGGCATCCAGCACCGACCCCTTCTTCAGCACCCGGCCCGGCACCCGGTGGGTGTGGGCGAGCACGGCGCCCTCCGCCTCCGCCAGCGCGGTCGGGCCGAAGATCACGCGAGCGGGGCGCCGCGGCGGACGGCGACGATCTGCGCCAGCACGGACAGGGCGATTTCCGGCGCCGTCACCGCGCCGATGTTCAGGCCGACCGGCCCGCGGATGCGCGCCAGTGCGTCATCGCCGTGGCCCAGTTCGCGCAGCCGGTCCAGCCGCTTGGCATGGGTGCGGCGGCTGCCGAGCGCGCCGATATAGAACGCGTCCGATTTCAGCGCGCGGTCCAACGCCGGGTCATCCAGCTTCGGGTCGTGCGTGAGGGTGACGATGGCGGTGCGGCTGTCCGGGCGCAGCGCGTCCAGCGCCTCGTCCGGCCATTCGGTGGACACGGTGACGTTGGGGAAGCGCTCCGCGCTGGCGAAGGCGCGGCGCGGGTCCGCCACGGTGATGCCGTAGCCAAGCTGGACCGCCAGCGGCACCAGCGCCTGCGCGATGTGCACCGCGCCCACGATCACGATGCGGGCGGGCGGGTTGTAGGCGTGCAGGAACCAGGAGGCGCCCTCCACCTCCTGCGTGCCGCTTTTCTCGGTGCCGAGCGCCTGGCTGGCGGCCTCGCTCAGCGCCGGGTAGGCCGGGTCGGGCAACAGCACCTGCTCGCCATCGGGCAGCCGCGTCGCCAGCACGACCGGCTGGCCCGCCTGCCGCGCCGCCTGCACGGCCTCCAGCACGGACTGCCTCATGCCAGCGCTTCCACGAACACCTTCAGCTTGCCGCCGCAGGCCAGCCCGACCTCCCAGGCCCGCTCGTCGGTGATGCCAAAATCGAGCAATTGCGGCGGGCCGCCCGCGATGGTGGCCTGGGCCGCCTCGGCCACCGCCCCCTCGATGCAGCCGCCGCTGACCGAGCCGGCCATGCGGCCCGACGCCGTCACCGCCATCTGGCTGCCCGGCGGGCGCGGCGAACTGCCCCATGTCTCCGTCACGGTGGCCAGCGCCACGCGCTCCCCCTCGCGGACCCATCCGGCGGCGACGGAGAGGATGTCTTCGGCTTCGGTCATGCGGCGGACTCCGACAGGCGGCCCCGCGCCGGGGCCGGGCGGGACAGTGAGGTGATCAGCGCGCGCAGGCTGGCGATGTTGTGGACGGGCCGGAACTCATCCACATGCGGCAGCATCGCGCGTATGCCCTGTGATCTCGGTTCGAACCCATCCCAGCGCAACAGGGGGTTGAGCCAGATCAGCCGGCGGCAGGATTTATGCAGCCGCTCCATCGCCTCCGGCAGGCCGTCCGCCCCGGCACGGTCCAGCCCATCCGTCACCAGCAGCACCACCGCGCCCTGGCCCAGCACGCGCTTGGCCCATTGCCGGTTGAACTGCGCGATCGTGTCGCCGATGCGGGTGCCGCCGGACCAGTCGGGCACCATGGCGGCGACGGCGGCGAAGGCAGTCTCCGGGTCGCGGTGGCGGAGCTGGCGGGTGATGTTGGTCAGCCGCGTGCCGAACAGGAACACGCTGACCCGGTCGCGGTCATTCGCGACGGCGTGCAGGAAATGCAGCAAAATCTGTGCGTAGCGGCCCATTGATCCAGAGATGTCGCAGAGCACGACCAGGGGCGGCGGCCGCACGGTGCGCTCCGCCCGGGCCAAGTCGACCAACTCGCCGCCATGGCGCAACCCGGCGCGCAAGGTGGCGGCCATGTCGATGCGGCTGCCATGGCTGGCGGGCCGGTTGCGCCGCGTGCGCCGAAGGTCCAGCGGCAGGCGCAGCTTGCGGATTTCCGCACGGGCGGCAGTGATCTCGGCGGCGCTCATCGCCTCGAAATCCATGGTCTGCAACCGCTCCGCCGCGCTGACGGTGAGCACGGCGTCGCGTTCGGGCGTCGCGTCCGTCTCGCGGCGGTCCTTCCGCTCGTTGAACGCCTCGGCCACCCGGCGGCTGACGGGGGCGGGGCGGGTGTCCTGCTGCGGCGCTTTGTCGCCCATCAGCGCCATGGCGTCGAACTGCGCGGCGGCGGGGTCGCGCCAGAACAGGTCAAAGGCGCTGTCGAACACCTCCGCCTGCTCGTGCCGGTGCACCATGGTGGCGCGTAGGGCGGTGCGGACGTCTGCCCGCGAGGCCACGCCGGTATGGCTCAGCGCCTCGACCGCAGCCAGCATATGCGCCGGCCCGACCGGCAGGCCCGCCCGGCGCAACAGCCGCGCGAACTCCAGCACGTTGGCGGCCAGGGCGCCGGATGGGGGTTGGAGTGGGATCGGCATGCCTTTGCGGGTTCCTGGGGTCGGCGTGGCGGTGTATCACCTCCGCCGCACCCTCGGAAACGGGGCGAAGACTCCCTCTCCTGCTGGGAGAGGGCCGGGGTGAGGGTTGCCCAGGCCATAGATTAGAGAGAGTTTTGCACCGGATCCCTTCTGCCGCGGGACGACCCTCACCCTGCCCTCTCCCAGAGGGTCTGCAAGGGCCACGTGGGTTCGACGGCATTCAGGGGCTGCGCGCCTTGGCGGCTGTGGCGGTGGCGTTCCTCCACGTCGCGGATGAGGCCGGGGCGTTGGCGGGCACGCCGACCCAAGCGCCCTACCGCATCATCGACGCATTGCCGCTCGAAGCCGGGGTGGATTTGTTCTTCGTCATCTCGGGCTTCGTCATGGTGTGGGCGTCGTGGAACGCGTTCGGGCATGCCGCGTCGGTCGGCCCGTTCGTTTGGCGGCGGCTGCTGCGGATCGCCCCGCTCTACTGGCTGCTCACCGCGGCGACCGTGCTGGTGGCGGTGGTGGCGCCCGGCTTGATCAGCGACGGGACGCGGGATGGATGGGGCTACGTTGCCGCCTCCGTCACGTTCCTGCCATGGCGCCGGGCCGACGGGTTCGTCCAGCCGGTGCTGCGGCTCGGCTGGACGCTGGAATATGAGATGCTATTCTACGCCATCGTTGCCTGTGCGCTGCCGCTGCGACGGCTGCATGCCGTTGCCGCGATCCTGCTCGCGCTCGTGCTGCTGGCGACCGCCGGGCAGACGATCCCCCTGGCGTCGGCGCCGGCAGAGTTTTGGACCGACCCGATCGTGCTGGAGTTCGCCTTGGGCGTGCTGGTGGCGGTGGCGGCGCGGCGCGGCTGGCGCAGCGGTTGGCCTGGTGTGGCGGTGCTCGCCGTGCTCATCGTCCTGGTTGCGGTGCTGGCGCCTGGGCCGCGCGTCGTGACGCGGGGCCTGCCGGCGGCGGTGCTGGTGTTCTGCGCGCTGTCCTGGCGCAGCCTGCCAGGCTGGCTGGTGCTGCTGGGGGATTCATCGTACGCGCTGTACCTGGTGCACCCGTTTCCGATGCGCGCGATCCGGGTGGTCTTTACCCGGCTGCACCTGCCATCCCCCGTTGCCATCCCGCTTTACCTGCTGGTGACGATGGCCGCCTGCCTCGCACTCGCCATCGCGCTTCACATACTGTTGGAGCAGCCGATCCTGCGCTGGGGCCGTGCTTGGCTGGCGAGGCGCACGACAAGGGCTGACGCGGCGGCGATACGGGAGTAAGGCTGACGCATGCCGCCGTCCGAAACTGCCACAATCGCATCCGCCAAAGCCGCTCCGTCGGGTGCAGTCTACTCCCACCAGCAAATCATCCGCGTCATCACCGGCATCATGCTCTGCATCCTGCTGGCGGCGCTCGACCAAACGGTCGTCATCCCGGCCGTCCCAGCCATTGCCACGCAACTGAATGCGTTCGGGCATTTGTCCTGGATCGTGTCCGCCTATTTGCTGACATCGACCGCGGCCACGCCGATCTACGGCAAGCTGTCGGATATTTACGGGCGGCGCGCTTTGCTGCTGCCGGCGCTCATGCTGTTCATCGTGGCGTCCGTCCTCTGCGCGCTCTCCCAATCCCTCATTCAACTGATCGTGTTCCGCGGGCTGCAAGGGCTCGGCGGCGCCGGGCTGATGGCGATGGCGCAGGCAGCCATCGCGGACGTCGTCTCCCCGCGGGAGCGCGGGCGCTACCAGGGCTACATGGCGGCGATGTGGGGCGTGGCTTCGGTCGCGGGGCCGGTGGTCGGCGGCTGGGTGACGGACCATCTGTCATGGACGTTCGTGTTCTGGATCAACGTGCCGCTTGGGCTCGCCGCGATGTGGCTGTGCAACCGGGCGCTGAAGCTGCTGCCGGTACGTAAGCTGCAGGCGCGCATCGACTATGTCGGCGCCGCGCTGCTGACGGCGGGGGTGACGTGCTTCCTGCTGGTGCTGAGCTGGGGCGGTACCGAGTACGCCTGGGTGTCGGCGCCGATCGCGGGCCTGGCGGTGGCGTCGGTGTTGATGTTCGTGCTGTTGGTCTGGAACGAGACGCGAGTGTCCGACCCGATCCTGCCGCCGCGCATGTTCAGCGAGTCCGTGTTCACACGCGGCGTGATGCTGGCGTTCATGACGGGGACCGGGCTGCTGGGCACGACCTTCCTGCTGCCGCTGTTCTTCCAACTGGTCCGCGGCGTCGACGCCTCGGCCTCCGGCCTGCTGGTCATGCCATACCTCGTGTTCAACGTCATCGGCGCCTTCACCGGTGGGCAGTTGGCCCGGCGCTTGGGCCGGACCAAGATCATCATCGTGGTCGGGCTGGTGGCAAGCTGCGCCGGCTTTGCCGGTCTGGCGCTGGTGACGCCGCATACGCCGAGCCTGCCGGTGCTGTGCGCGATGGCGCTGGCCGGGGCGGGCCTCGGCGTGTGCATGCCCAACACGCTCGTCATGGTGCAGAACGCGGCGGAGCGGCGGGATGTCGGCACGGCGACCGGCGCCTTGCTGTTCCTGCGGTCCTTGGGCGGTGCGTTCGGCAGCACCCTGGTGGGCGCGTTGCTGACCGGGATTTACGCGGCGCGTCTGACCGCCGCAGGCTTTCCGCAGGCGGCCAATGACCTCAGCGCGATCAAGCCGGGTGGGATATTGGCCGTGCTGGGACCAGCGGCGGAAGCCGCCGGCACGGCGGCGCTGTCGTCCGGCTTTCACTACGCATTCCTGGCCTTGCTCGTCCTGTTCATCGTGGCAGTCCTGATCTCGTTTGGGCTGCGCGACATTCCCTTGCGCACAGTCTCCGCTGGCGCACCGGAAGAGCCCGCGGCCATCGGGCACTGACCGCGACGCTGCCTCAGCGACCGTCCCAGGATTTCAGCGTGCGGCCGCTGCCCACCAACTCAAACGTTCTCCCGGCCACCCGGACGGACAGCCTGGCCATGCGGCGAAGCCGGGCCGGCAGGGCCTGGTGAAAACCGTGGTGCCCGGCGCCGATGCCGCGGTCTGCGAGGTCCTGCCGGAAGCCATCCGCCGTGAACGCGGCGTGCACCTGGCCGTCGATCAGAAGCTCCAGCGCCAACGGAGACGCTGAGTCGCGCTCGGCCGCCCAGCCATGCAGGCAATGGTTGAACACGCCGTCGATGAAGCCGTGATAGCGCCGTTGCGCGTGTTCCAAATACGCCGGCTTGCCGGGCTGCACCGCGCTGGCGACGGTCGCGATGTCGGCTTGCAGGCCGGTGAACCGCAGCACCGCGTCGGCCACATGCGTCGGCGACTGAACCGCCTTTTCATAGCTCAGCAACAGGACGGGGCAGGGCAGGGCGTTGCCGAACTTCAGGATGGCGAGGCTTTCCTGTGCGGCGGCCTCCACTTGGCTGCTCGCCGAGTCAGCAACGCGGCGTTCCGACAGGATATCCCGGCGGGCGATCGCCACCGGGTCCCGGCTGGTCAGGATGACGCGCGGATGGCGCAGGGCGCGCACGATGTCCGTCCCGAAAACGTGCAGGTTGGGCTGTTTGAAGCCCCAGACGGCATGCTGCCGGTCTCGCGCCATCGCCAGCTCTGCCAGGCTGCCGCGGCCGAGGCAGGCCGCAACCTCCCTGTCTTCCCGCACGATGTCGTCCAAGTCCGCGCCCAGATACAGGCCGGCCGCGTGCAGCATTGCCGCGACCATGCTGGTGCCGGACCGCGCCAGCCCCGTGACGATGATCGTGCGTTCGGGCGTGAGATAAGCCGGATGGAGCAGCACGAGGCCATCATTCACCCCGGCCATCGACGTGGCCGCTTTAATGGGACGGTTGGGAGATCGGCGCGCAATTGGACCGCCCGGACATCACGCAATCCTGGATGGCCGACGCGGCCCGGATGTGCTGCATCAGCCACAGGCCCCCCGCCACCAGCAACACCACTGCGACCAGGGCCACGAGGGCGCCGCGGTTGGATCGTGCCGGCTCCTCCCCAGACGGTTCGTTCATCGAGACTACCCTTCGCTCCAGACTATCGCCCGAACGAGATCGTGTGCCGCGAGTTTTGTTGACAGCACCGCCCCTGGCCCGGCCATAAGGCGGCATGCGGGCCGTTCACTGCGTCTTCTTGCTGGCCTGTCTGCTGCTGCCCGGCCTGGGGCATGCGGCGGACCGGTTTTTCACCACCAGCGACGGCGTCCGGCTGCATTACATAGAGGCTGGGCCGAACTTCGCCCCGACCTTGGTCTTCGTGCCGGGATGGACGATGCCGGCCTGGATCTTCCAGCCCCAGATCGCCTTCTTCTCCCGCGACTACCACGTCATCGCACTTGACCCGCGTGGCCAGGGGGACAGCGACATTCCCGCCACCGGCTACGAACCCTATCGCCGCGGCGCCGATATCGGGGACCTGATCGCGGCGCTGGGCGGACGGCGGGTGCTGCTGGTCGGCTGGTCGCTCGGCGTGCTGGACGACCTGGCCTACGTGCATGAGAGCGGGGACAGCAAGCTGCTCGGCCTCGTGCTGATCGACAATTCGGTGGGGGAGGACCCGGCGCCGTCTGCCGGTCCTCGCGTGGCCGCCCCGCGGCTGCCGCGGGCGTCGCGCGAAGCAGCGATGGCCCGGTTCGTCCGCGGCATGTTCCACCAGCCGCAGGCCGAGGCGTATCTGGACCAGTTGACGGACACGGCCTTGCGCACGCCGCCCTATGCCTCCGCCGCGCTGCTGTCCTACCCGGTGCCGCGCAGCTTCTGGCGTGACGCGATCTACACAGTGCACAAGCCGATCCTGTATATCGTGACGCCGCGGCTTGCCGGACAGGCGGAAAACCTGCAAATCCGTCATCCTGACGTGCGGTCGGATGTCTACACGGATGCCGGGCACGCCTTGTTCATTGATGACGCCAATCGGTTCAACGCGGAAATGCTCGACTTCATCCAGACTGCCGTCCGGCCGTGATCCGCGCACGCCTGTTGCCGCTCTTCCTGGTGTCGGGTGCGGCAGTCGGGTTTGAAACCGCGCTCACCCGGTATTTCGCCGTCGCGAAATGGTCCGAGTATGGCTACTGGGTCATCTCGATTGTCATGGTGGGGTTCGCGTTCAGCGGCGTCGCCATGGCGTTGGCGCGGGGCGCGGCGATCCGTCATGCCAGGCTGTTGCTGACGTGGCTGCCGGTCGCCCTCGTGGTGACGGCGGCGGGCGGATTTTGGGGCGTCACCGCCAATCCGTTCAATCCGCTGCAACTGCAGAATGCGGCGACCTATGGCCCGCAGATCGGCAACATCGCGCTGTACTACGCCGTGCTGCTGCCGTTCTTCTTCCTGACCGGCATCTATATCAGCCTGTGCTTTGTGCTGAACGACGACCGCGTCGCCCGGGTCTATGCCGCCGACCTGCTGGGGGCCGGCGCCGGGGCGGGGCTGGTGCTCGGCCTGATGTTCGTGGTGCACCCGTTCCTTCTGGTTCCGGCGCTGCTGCTGCCGCTGGCGGCCGCCACCTGGTTCGGGCCGGTCCGCCGCGCAGGTTTGGCCGGCTTGGCGGTCCTGCTGGTGTGCGAGGCCGCGCTGCTGGCTGGCAGCCAGGCCGGCTACAATGATTTCAAGGCGATCTACGCCCCGCTCCACGTGCCGGATAGCCGCGTGCTGGCCGAGATCGACTCGCCGCGCGGATTATACGTCCTGCTGGATGACTTCACCGAGCGGGTTGACACGGACGTCTCCAACGATCTGGGCCTGCTGAACGTGCCGGGGCCGCCGCAGACCTTCGGCCTGTACCGGGACGGCAACCGGATCGCCGCGCTGCCGAAGCCGGGATCGCTGGACGTGCGCTATGCCAGCGCCACTTTGGCGGCGTTGCCGTACGGGCTGCTGTCCCGCCCGCGCGTGCTGCTGGCAGGCGCCTCCGGCGGCTTCCGTGCGGCGGAGGCGCTGGCGCTGGGCGCGCGGCAGGTGGACGCGTTGGAGCCTGACCCGGTGGTGCGTGGCGCGCTGCGCCGAGGGCTTGGCGGTTCCCCGCCATTGGCGACTGACGCGCGGGTGCGCCTGTCACCGGACAGTCCGCTGGCGGCGGCCCGGATCGGCAGCGGCTACGACCTGGTCGACCTGTCGGCCGACTTCCTGGACGCCGGCGAGGCGAACAGCACCGCCTTCACCGTCGAAGCGCTGACCGCCGACCTGACGGCGCTGAGCGAGGGTGGCATCGTGTCCGTCCCTGTATCGATCCGGGACTTCCCGGTCTACGCGCTGCGGGTGCTGGCGACGGTGCGGCAGGCGCTGCTGGCGGCCGGGGTCGCCGACCCGGCCCAGCACGTCGTGGTCTACCGGTCCGCCTGGAACGTGCGGATCCTGCTGTCGCTGGAACCGTGGAGCGCCGGGCGCATCGCGACGGTGCGGAGCTGGTGCGACGCGCGGTCGTTCGACGTCTCGTACTATCCCGGCATCGACGTGGCGGCCCGCCGGGCGGACCTCTACAACGACCTGCCGGCCGTCTCGTTCGACGACGGCTCGGTGACGTCCGGCGCCGGGTCCGACGACGCGATCGCGGACGAGGCGGAGGCGGTGTTGCGCGGGCAGCCGACCGCGTCCGACGCGGCGTTCGTGCTGACCCCGGCCACGCTGGACCGCCCGGCCTATTACGACGTGCTGCGCCTGTCCCATTTGGGCACCATCCTGCGCCGGCTGGAGATCCTGCCGCAGGCCGAGATCGGGCAGTTGGTGAACCTGGCCGTGCTGGCGCAGGCGGTGGTCATCGCGGTGCTGGTCCTGCTGGTGCCCGTGCTCGCGGGGCGGCGGCTGCGCGCGGCGGGCAGCGCAATCGTGCGGCCGGTGATCTATTTCGCGGCGCTCGGCCTGGGCTTCCTGTTCATCGAGATCGCGATGATCGAGCGGGCGAGCCTGTTCCTGAACGACCGCACTTCGGCCTTCGCGCTGGTGCTGACGGCCATGCTGGTGTTCTCCGGGCTCGGCAGCCTGCTGGCGGAGCGCATCGGCCAGGGCGGGATCGCCATCGCGGCGGGCTTTGCCGTGGTGTGGTGCGTGGCGGCCTATGCCGGGTTGCTGCCGGCGATGCTGGCGACGCTGGATTGGCCCTGGGCGGTGCGGGCCGCGTTGGTGGTGCTGACCGTGGCGCCGATCTCGGTGGCGCTGGGCATGCCGTTCCCGCTGGGGCTCGCGCGCACCGGGTCCGGCCCGATGCTGCCGTTTGCCTGGGCGGTGAACGGCGCGTTCAGTGTGGTCGCGACGCCACTGGCGAACCTTATAGCAACACAGGGCGGCCTCAGTTGGGTGTTGCTGGCGGCCGCCGTGCTGTATGGCATTTGTTTCGCAGCCTATCCCTTCTTCCGGAAGATACCGCAGTGGCAGCCATCCCCCACCTGAGCCGTCGGACCCTGCTCGGCCTCGCGGCCAGTGCCGCCGTGGCCCCGCGCGCCTTCGCCGCGGGCACGCCCGCCTGGACGCGCGACGCGTTCGAGGAGGCGATGCGCAAATCTGGTCGCCCGATCGACCTGACGCAGGCGCAGTTCGACGCCATCCAGGCGCGCAAGCCCGCCGCCATCGCCAAGATCGAGGCCTATTTGAAGGAGCGCCTGGGCAGCGCCGACCCGGCGGTCATCCGCGCGTTCCAGGCCGTGCCGCGCGAGTACTACCATTACAACTACGCCGACCACCGCGCTGAATCCGGCGACGCCTACGAAAGCGATCCGAAGCCCTGGGCGCTCGGCTACGGGTCCGCCCTGTCGGACTATTTGGGCCAGGCCTACATGACGCAGGTCTGCAAGCCGACGGCCACGGACGTGACGCTGGAAATCGGCACCGGCAGCGGGTTCCAGTCCTCGCTGCTGTCGCGCATCGTGAAGAAGGCGTATTCGATCGAGATCATTGAGCCGCTGGGCCATGCGGTCGCCAAGCTGTGGGCGCCGCTCGGCTACGACAATGTCGAGAGCCGGGTGGGCGACGGCTATTTCGGCTGGCCGGAGGTGACGGGCGGGTTCGACATCATCATCGTCACCTGCGCCGCGCAATACACCCCGCCGGATTTGTTCCGCCAGTTGAAGCCGGGCGGCCGCATGATCATTCCCATCGGCCAGCCGTTCAAGCGCGGCCAGGTGCTGTATATCTACACCAAGGATACCGAGGGCAAGGTGCACTCGAAGCGCGACGTTGGGGTGTTCTTCATCCCGATGACCGGCGCGATGATGAACCGCCCCCATCCCGCCGACGTCTCCACCCCACCGCCGGACCCAACGCCCGCCGCCGCGAAGTAACGTCGGGCGTAATCCCTGTAGCCCGTATTCGCGTAGCGAATGCGGGACCACGGCGCACCGACGCATTGTAGCGACCGCAGCACGAGGGACAAACTCCGATGTGCTCGTCCCGCATGAGCCAAGCTCATACGGGCTACACACCTACGCGCCGTCGGCGATCATCTTGGCAACCTCCGTGCGCAAGGCTGCCCGCGAGTCGTCGCGGCTGTAGAACATGTGGCCGCCGGGAAACGTCAGCAGGCTCACCCGGTCGGCGCCGGCCTCCGTCGGGATTTGGTTCAGCAGCATCTGCGTCCCGTAGTAAGGGCATACCAGGTCGAACAGGCCATGCGCGATGATGACGTGCAGCCGCGGGTCAAGGGCGAGCGCCTGGCGCAGGGCGCTGAACGATTCAGGCCGGTTATAGCCGCGGCCGGTATCCCATTGCCGCGCCGCTTCCTCATTGACCAGGTTGTAGACCGCGCCGTCCGGATGCCATTGCAGGGCCTGGTAGACCGTCAGCATGGCCTCCGTCACGGAGGCGCGCATACCGTCCAAGATCGGGTCCGCGCTCCGCTCGGCAGTGAACTCCGGGAACGGGTCCGGTGATGCGACGGTGGTGTCGTACAGGCTGTCCACCTCGCCCGCGCCGCGGTCATGCTCGTGGATGAACACCTGGTTGGCGATCAGGCCGCGATGCTGGCGCACCAGCGCGGGATCCAGGCCGGTCAAGGACGCCACCTGCGTCACCACCCGGCCAAGCGCCGCCGGGTCGGCCATGCCGCGCACGGCATCGCTGAGGAACGGTCCGAACGCATAGGCCTCCGCATCCTGCAGCATCGCGCGGGTGACCGGATGTCCGCCTTCCGCGCGGACGCTCGCCGCCATCGAGGGCAGCGCGGCGGCGTAGCCCAGCACGTCGAAGGCCGAGCTGTGGTTGCCGTAATCGAGCAGCGGCGAGATCATCACCAACCCGCTGAGGCCGACGCCGTCCTGCTCGGCCAGCCGCCGGGCGAGCCGCGGCGCCCGGAAGCCGCCATAGCTTTCGCCCAGCAGGTATTTCGGCGAGCCGATCCGCCCGGATTCGTCCAGCCAGCGCCGGATCGCCTGCGACAGCGAGTCGATGTCGCCGCCGACGGACCACAGCCGCTTGCGCACATCGTCGCCTTTTTCAACGAACCGGCTGTAGCCGGTGCCGGCCGGATCGATGAACACCAGGTCCGTGAAGTCGAGCCAGGTGTCCGCATTCGGCTGCGGCGTCGCCGGGGCGGACGGGGCAGGGACCATCGGGATGCGCCACGGCCCCACGGCGCCCATTTGCAACCAGGCCGAGGCCATGCCGGGCCCTCCGTTCAGAACGAAGGTGACCGGCCGGGTCGCCGGGTTGCCGCCATCGAGCGTGTAGGCGGTGGTGGCGATGTCGGCCGCCGGCGTGTCGTCGTTGTTCAGCACGCGCACGAACCCGGCCGTGGCGGTGAAGTGCAGGGTGCGCCCGGGCAAGGCGATCGTCTGGTGCGAAACGGCGTCCAGGGGCATTGGCAGCGGGTTTGCCGCGGCGTCGCCGCCCCTGTTACGCTCCTGCGGCGCCTGCGCGCGGACGGGAGAGGCCAGTGCGGCAGCGGCCAGGCAGAGACAGAACAGAGGGACTCTCATGGCAGATGATTTCTGTCGTCGAGGCGGGCCCGCTGCGCGTCACGCCGCTTCGCGCAGGCCGCAGCGCACGGGCCGACGGCTTCATGGCCAACAATCCGCCCGACATCGTGTAGAACGGGTTCCAGGCCGACGGCTACGTGCTGGACCCCGGTAGCGAGGCCGAGCGCGTGCTGGCGGCCGCGCACCGGCAGGTCTTCGGCGCGGAGCTGGAGGATCGCCGATCCACCGCCGTCAACGACACCCGGTTCTACGGCCTGTACCACCGCATGCCGGCCCTGTGCTATGGGCCGCGCGGCGCCAACCACCACGGCTTCGACGAATGCGCCCACCTGCCAACCCTGCGGCAAGTGACGCTGGTTGTCGCCAGAACGCTCCCGTCCGTAGGTTGTCCCGTCTGCCCATGGTCAGGAGTGATCGATGTCGCAAGCCGTGCTCTCCGGGGATCACCATCCACTCAGCGGGGCGCAACTCGCCATCGTGCGGCGGCGGGCCATCCTGTCCTGCGCAGTGGGCAATTTCTTCGAATTGTTCGACTTCACGATCTACGGCTTCTTTGCCGTGGCGATCACCCGGGCGTTCTACCCGGACACCGTTTCGATGTACGGCACCTACGCGACGTTCGGCGCGGCGTTCCTGATGCGGCCGGTGGGCGCCATCATCCTCGGCGCCTATGGCGACCGCATGGGCCGGCGTGCCGCTCTCGTCGTCACGATCGGGCTCATGGCCGGCGCGACCGGCGCAGTCGGCCTGATCCCGACCTACACCGCCATCGGGATCTGGGCGCCGCTGCTGCTCGTGCTGTGCCGCTTGCTCCAGGGGTTTTCGACGGGTGGCGAGTGGGGTGGCGCCGCGGCGTTCCTGGTGGAATACGCTGCACCCGGCAAGCGCGGCATCACCGGAAGCTGGCAGCAATTCAGCACCCAGATCGGTTCGCTGACCGGCTCAGTCGCGGCCGCGTTGCTCGCCTCCAACCTCAGCCAGGAGCAGTTCTACGCTTGGGGCTGGCGCATCCCGTTCCTCTGCGGCTTCCTGCTCGGCCCGATCGGCTACTTCCTGCGCAAGAAGGTGGCGGAGACACCGGTGTTCGAACGCGTCGTCCAGCTGCGGAAGGTGGAGCGTTCGCCGATTTCGGTCGCCGTCCGGGAGTTCGGGCCGCGCATGCTGCAGGCCTTCGGGCTCAGCATCGTTGGCTGCATCGCCAACTTCATCTTCGTCGTCTACCTCGTCGCCTACGCGATCAAGACCCTGCATCTGCCGCCGGGCGCCGCATTCACCTGCGCGGTCGCGTCGGGGCTGGTCATCGTGGTGCTGACGCCGTTCGTGGGCGCCTTGAGCGACCGGATCGGGCGTCGGCCGCTGATCCTGGCGTGCGGGGTGCTGAACCTGATCTTCGACTATCCGCTGTTCCTGCTCGCCGTGCATGGCGGGACGTTCCAGAGCCTGCTGCTGGCCTTGGTCTGCAACGCCATCTTCCAGTCGCTCTACACGGGCACAATCCCGTCGATCCTGGCTGAGATGTTCCCGACCCGGGTGCGCTATACGGCGCTCTCGGTCAGCTACGGTTTCGCCGTCGTGCTGTTCGGCGGGTTTGCGCCGCTGATCTCCACCTGGCTGGTCGATGTCACGGGCGACCCGCTCACCCCCGCCTTCTACGTGATGGCGGGCGGCCTGCTCAGCACTGTCGCGATCCTGAGCATGAAAGAGTATGCCAACGCGCCGCTGGAGTGAGGGGGTGCATGGACCGGCTGCTCTGGACGATCGGCTACGAGAAGACGGCCTTTCCCGCCTTTCTCGCGACCCTGCGCCGGGCTGGCGTGCGCCGGATCATCGACGTGCGCGACCTGCCTTTGTCCCGCCGTCCCGGCTTTTCCAAACGGCAATTGGCGGCTGGGCTGATGGAGGCGGGCATCGCGTATACCCACCTGCGCGCGCTCGGCACGCCGCCAGCGGGGCGGGAGGCGAACCGTCGTAAGCAATGGCCGCTGTTCTGGCAGATCGTGGACGAGCGGCTGACCACGGCGGAGGCGGCGCTGGATTTGGCGCGTGCCGCTGATCTGGCGGCCGAGGCGCCCAGTTGCCTGTTGTGCTACGAGGCCGACCCAGCGACCTGCCATCGCTGCCGGGTTGGCGCCATCCTCGCGACCGGTCACCGCTTCACGCTGCACCACCTGCGCGTGGAGCCGTAGGCAGGGCCTCAGCCGATGCTGGCGCCCTGCGTCTCGCTCGGCATGTCGCTCGCCGGCATCGCGTCGGGCAACTCGCGCATCGGGCCGCCATTGGTATGGACCGCCGCAGCGGTGCCGCTAGGGGCCTCACGCATCGGCTGCCCGGTGACGTAGCTGCGCCAAACCCGCGGCAGGATGCCGCCATGGCGCCAGTATTCCACGTCCTCCTGCGTGTCGAGCCGGACCGTGAGCTGGACCGTCTCCGCCGTCCCATCCGCGCGTCGGATGGTGCACGTCACCGTTGACCGCACGCCCAATTGCGCAGCCATCCCGGTCACGTCGAACACCTCCGACCCGTCCAGCCGCAACGTGTCCGCTGTCGTGCCGGGCGGCAGTTGCAGCGGCAGGACGCCCATGCCGACGAGGTTGGTGCGGTGGATGCGCTCGAAGCTCTCGGCGATCACCGCTTTGACGCCAAGCAGGGCGACACCCTTCGCCGCCCAGTCGCGGGAGGAGCCGCAGCCATAGTTGCGGCCCGCCACCACCACCAACGGCACGCCCCGGTTCAGGTACTTTTCCGCGGCCTCGAACACGCGCATCACGCCGCCGTCGGGCATCAGCCGGGTCATGCCGCCTTCCACGCCGGGCACCATCCGGTTGCGCAGCCGGATGTTGGCGAAGGTGGCGCGCACCGCGACCTCGTGGTTGGCCCGGCGCGTGGTGTAGTTGTTGAAGTCGGCCCGCTGCACGCCCTTGCCCAGCAGGAAATCCGCCGCCGGCGTGCCGAGGCTGATGGCGCCGCTGGGGGAGATGTGGTCCGTGGTGACGGAGTCACCCAGGATCACCAGCGGGCGCATGCCGGTGATGTCCTGCACCGGCGGCACCTCGCGCGTCAGCTCATCGAAATAGGGCGGTCGGCGGATATAGGTGCTGGCGTCGTCCCAATCGAACCGCTCGCTGCTCTCGCCGGCCAGCGCGTCCCACGGTTCGCCGCCGTCGTACAGATCGGCGTACCGCTCCTGGAACAAGGCGCGGGTGTAGGCGCCCTGGGTGGCGCTGAGGATTTCCGCCGCGGTCGGCCAGATGTCGCGCAGGAACACGGGCTGCCCGGCGGCATCCGTCCCGAGCGGTTCCGTCGTGATGTCCATCGTCATCGACCCGGCCAGCGCGTAGGCGACCACCAGCGCGGGCGAGGCCAGGTAGGCGGCGCGCACGTTGGGATGGATGCGCCCCTCGAAGTTCCGGTTGCCGGACAGCACCGCCGCCGTCACCAGCCTCTCCCGCTCGATCGCGTCCACGATCGCGTCCGGCAGCGGGCCGGAGCCGCCGTTGCACGTGGTGCAGCCGAAGCCCGCGACCTGGAAGCCGAGCGCGTCGAGCGCCGGTTGCAGCCCGGCGCGCTCCAGCACCGCGGCGGTCACCTGGCTGCCGGGCACGAGGGAGGTCTTGACCCACGGCTTGGTCTTCAGGCCGCGCGCCACGGCCTTCTGCGCCACCAGCCCGGCCGCCATCATGTTGGCGGCGTTGGCGGTGTTGGTGCAGGAGGTGATGGCGGCGATCACCACGGCGCCGTCGAACAGCGCGTAGTCGGTTCCGGCAACGGGCACGCGTCGCGCCGGGTCGATCGGATGGCCGGCGATCTGCGTGTGGTGCTCGGCGAACGCGGTGTTCGCCACGCCCAAATCCAGCCGGTCCTCCGGGTTGCGCGGCCCGGCGATGCAGGGGCGGATCGCGGTCAGGTCCAGCGTGATCACCGTGTCGAATGTCGGCGGCGGCGTATGCTCGTCCCGCCAGAGCTTTTGTGCGCGGGTGTAGGCTTCCACCAGCGCGATCTCCTCCTCCGGGCGGCCGGTGGTGCGCAGGTAGTCGAGGGTCACCTGGTCCACGGGGAAGAAGATTGCGGTGGCGCCGTATTCGGGCGCCATGTTGGCGATCATGCCGCGGTCGCCGAGCGAGAGCATGTCCAGGCCCGGGCCGAAGAACTCCACGAACTTGCCCACCACGCCCATGTCGCGTAGCGTCTTGGTGATGGTCAGCACCAGGTCGGTCGGCAGCACGCCGTCTGGCAGCGCGCCCGTGACCTCGATGCCCAATACCTCCGGCAGGGCGATGGCAACGGGTTTGCCGACCATCACCGCCTCCGCCTCGATCCCGCCGACGCCCCAGCCGAGCACGCCCAGGCCGTTGATCATCGGGGTGTGGCTGTCGGTGCCGACGCAGCTATCGGGGTAGGCGAGGTCGTCCTTGGTCCAGACCACGCGGCCGATGTTCTCGAGGTGGAGCTGGTGCATGATGCCCTTGCCGGGCGGCACCACCCGCACGCCGTCGAAGCTGCTGGCGCACCAGCGCAGGAAGGCGAAGCGCTCGCCGTTGCGCTCATATTCGCGGGCCAGGTTGATGCGCGCCGCGTCTTTGTTGGCCCAGCTATCGACCTGCAGCGAGTGGTCGATGATGACGTCGACGGCGACCTTGGGGCTGACGGTGGACGGGTCGCCGCCCGCACGCTCAACCGCGTCGCGCATCGCCGCCATGTCCAGCAGCATGACCAGGCCGAGGATATCCTGCCCGAACACCCGGGCGGGATAGAACGTGACGCCGGCGCCGACCTGCCGGGCCAGCAGGGCCGCGACCTCCGCCCCCGTGTCGGCGCCGTCAACCGCCGCCTGCCGCAGCAGGTTTTCCAGCAGGATTCGCAGCGAGAACGGCAGCGCGTCCACGCCCGGCACGTCGCTGATCGGCACGTAGCGGAGCGTGCGGCCGCCGACCTGAAGGCGAGAGACGGGGATTTCGGCCATGGCGGTCTCCAATGAACGTGCACCCTTGCGAGCGCAGCAATTTTGTATCAAGGTCAACCATAATACAAGGGCCGCGCGACGCAGGAGGCATGAAGTGAGTTCGTTGCACGTCCTCCTGGCGAACCGCCTGCTGGACCATATCCGGGCCGAGCGCCTGCTCGCCGGCCACCATTTGACGGAGCAATCGCTGGAGGAGGTGCTCGGCACCTCCCGCTCGCCGATCCGCGGCGCGTTGGCGCATCTGGCGGAGCGGGGGATCGTCGTGCCCCGGCCGCCGCGCCGTGGCCTGTTCCTGGCGTTGGACGCCGCCGCACTGGACGTGCGGGACGGGGAGGAAGCGGGCGAGGAGCAAGGCTACCTGGCTTTGGCGCGCGACCGCCTCGCCGGGCACCTGCCGGCGATCTTGACCGAACAGGCGGCGATGCGCCGCTATGGGCTGACGCGCGAGCGTGTCCGCCGGGTGCTGGGCCGCGCGGCGCAGGAGGGTTGGATTGAGAAGCGGGCCAGCAAGGGCTGGTCATTCCTGCCGATGATCGACGGCGCGGCAGCCTGCGCCGAAAGCTACGCCCTGCGCGCGGCGTTGGAGCCGGCGGCGATGCTGATGCCGCAGTTCCGCATCGATTCCGCCGCGCTGCGCCGCCTGCGTCGCCAGCAGAGTGCGCTGGCCGACGGGGCCTACCGCACCGCCGGCCGGGTGGAGCTGTTCCAGGCCAATTCGACATTCCACGAGGCGCTCGCCACCTTGTCGGGCAACCGCTTCGTGGCCCAGGTGATCGCCCGGCAGAACCAGCTCCGCCGCCTGCTGGAATACGGCCTGTCCGACAACCGGGAGCGTGTCGGCCGTCAATGCGAGGAGCACCTCGCCATCCTTGGCCTGCTCGAACGCGGGGAGCGCGGCGAGGCGGCGCGCCTGCTCACCGAACATCTGGAAGCCGCCGGCCGCGCCAAGGTGGCGCAACTCGAACCCTCGGAGATCCGTCCATGATCCAGCACGCCATTCCCGCCGTCTTCATGCGCGGCGGCACCAGCAAGGCGCTGATGCTGCACGCGCGTGACCTGCCCGCCGCGCGGGACGACTGGGCGCCGCTGTTCACCGGGGCGATGGGCACGCCCGACCCGAACGGCCGCCAACTGGATGGGATGGGGGGCGGCGTGTCCTCGCTGTCGAAGGTCTGCATCATCGCGCCGTCGGAGCGGGAGGACGCGGATGTCGATTACACCTTCGCGCAGGTCATGATCAAAGAGGCCCGGGTCGACTACAAGGGCAATTGCGGCAACATGAGCTCGGCGGTCGGCCCGTTCTCGGTCGATGAGGGCCTGGTGCGCCCGAACGGCGACAGCGCCACGGTGCGCATCTTCAACACCAACACGAAGAAGATCATCCACGGCACCTTCCCGCTGGAGGAGGGCCGCGCCCGCTATGACGGCGACCTGGCGATCCCCGGCGTCGGCGGCACCGGCGCCCCGATCCGGCTGGACTTCGTGCAGCCCGGCGGCGCCTCCACCGGCAAGCTACTGCCGAGCGGCCAGGTGCTTGACACGCTGGAGGTGCCGGGCCTGGGCGCCATCGAGGTTTCGTTGGTGGACGCCGCCAACGCCGCGGTGTTCGTGCGCGCGCGCGATGTGGGGCTCACCGGGCTGGAACTGCCCGACCAGTTGGAGGCGCGGCCCGAAATCCTGGCCTTGCTGGACGCGATCCGGGTGCAGGCCTCCATCCGCATGGGCATCGCGCCCGACGCCGAGAGCGCGCGCAAGATCACCATCGTGCCCTTCGTCGCCATCGTCAGCCCGCCGGCGGACAGCCCCACCTTGTCCGGCGAGCCGGTGCTGGCGGCGGAGGTCGACCTGACCGCCCGCGTCATTTCCAACGGGCAGCCGCACCGGGCGTTGCCGCTCACCATCTCGCTGTGCACCGCCGTGGCCGCGCGGATTTCCGGCACCGTGGTCGCCGAAGCCCTGTCGCCCAGCGCGGCCGAGGGCCCGCTGCGGCTCGGCATGCCCTCGGGCGTGCTGACGGTCGGGGCGGAGGTGGCGCAGGACGGCGGCGAGTGGCATGCCCATGCCGGTTCGTTCTACCGCACCGCCAGGCGCCTGTTTGATGGCCGCGTCTGGGTGCCCGGCCGCGCCGTGAGGTAAGGCTCCCTCTCCCTCTGGGAGAGGGCCGGGGTGAGGGCCCGTAGGGTCAGGACCTTGGACTTGCAGCCCTCACCCAACCCTCTCCCAGAGGGAGAGGGCTTTTGGAGGTCGGGCTGCGACAACTATCCTCGTTTATCTTGCCTGAGACCCTTAAGCTAAGGTACGTCGGGCCCTCCTTGTGCCGCTCGGGCGATGGTGTTCAGCGACGGCTTGATCGTGCGGGCGGCCGCGACGGTGAATGCACGGTGGAGCCGCACGGCAGCGATGAATAGCTGATCCCGTGCGGCCCGAAAGGCGCCGCCGTTCCACGGTGCCGCACAGTGAAGCTAGGCATCGGGCAGCGCCCAGAAACCGGGACCGGGGACAGCACCGTCCGTGTCCGCCTGACCCTGCTCAAGCATGGCGGCGAGCCGGACCGCGTCGGTGCGCAACGCATCAAGCGCAGCGCGAGCGTCCGGGTGACCTGCGGCGTCAGCACCTCGGTCGCCAGCCAGGACCGCAATACCTGGCGAGCCGTCTCAGGGGTTGCTTCCACGCATCATTCTCGGCAGGCAGCGCCTCCGGCACAACCCGCCGCCGTATGTCAGCCTAACTGGCTGAGATCGCGATCATCAGGTCGGCCGGTGTAGGCCCGACTGTCGCATTCGGCGTGGCCACACCGAAGACCGTCCCCGAACTGGCCGGCCGTGGTGACGCTGCGCAATCAGCAGAGCGGTGCTTGCCGGTAGCTCGTTGGTGCCGAAGGTCAGCGGCCCTGAAGTCGATTTCGTTTGTTCAGCCGGAGCAAAGAAAGGGCTCCCGCATCTGGGCTGGTCGTAAGCTGGTCGTAGGACTGCTTGCTCCCCGAATGAAAGCCGATCTATGCAAGAGGCGCTTGGATAGACCGCAGCCGAGTCGGAGAGCACAAGCGATGCAGGCACTGAAACATCCGACCTACCCTGCGGAGAAGGCGGAGGCCGCGGTCGACCCAGGCACCGTCCAGGCTGCGATCTCAGGGCTTCTGCTGGACGCCATGACGTGTCTGTCTCCGACCCGCGTTGCCGATACCGTGCGGGACCTGCTTGGGCGCACAGACCCGGCCTCCTTGCCGCCTGACAAGCAGGCCGCATTGATGGCCGACTCGCTCATGATGGCGACGACGCTGTCGATGTTCGCGCCTTCGGCCAGCGGCTCGACCGCGGTGGACCGTCTTGTCAAGCGGCGTGGTGCGCTCAAGCCCGCCGAGGCTGCTGCCGCAGCGGCGTTACGACGGGCACGGTTCAGGCTGCTGCGGGTGGAGGACGCCGGGGGAGGGAAGTGCTGCCTGCGTGACCTGGCGTCGAACGAGTGCTTGCGGGTCGACGAGGAGGCGGTCCGGCCTCGGCTGGCCGGGCTACACCTGGTTGCCTGGCTGGCGCCCTTGCCCGGCGGAACCGAGATGTTCGCCAGTTCCGTCACCCCGCTCGACGAGGCCGGGCTCGCGGTCGCGATGGGGTTCGTCCGGCCGGGGCGGCCGGAGCTGGTGAACCCGCTGCGGTGTGCCGAGGTGCTGTTCCGCCACGGCCTGCAGAATGGCATCGTGGCAATCCCCGGCCTTAATGCCCCGCTGCCGGGTGAGGAGGACGAGTTCGGGGACGAGCCGAACGAACTCGACGCTCTGGCCGTGCAATGGGCAGAACCCGGCGCCGTGCGCGACCCGGACGACGTCCAGTTCGTTCGTGGGCACGCAGATATCGAGACCATCATCGCCATGCTCGCCTCGGCGGCCAACACCCGCGAGCACGGATTGCACGCCCTGTCCGGCGCCTATGCCGCGGTTGCGCAGATCCAGCTGGAGACGCTGGTCCGCCGGGCGGCGGCTGGCTCCGGCACATTGCGCCTGCCGATGATACAGGACGCGGTGGACAGGGGCATCGCCGCGGGCACTTTGCCAGCCGGGACGCGCGGCGTGTTCGACACGATCCGGCAGCGCCTGGGCGTCGCAAGCGGCGCGGCACCGGGTGGCCACAAGGCGGACGCCGAACTCGACAAGCTGGTCGGTCGCATCCAGGCGCTGCGGGCCAAGACGGTCGAACAGGGCTGCACGGAGCAGGAGGCGCTGGCTGCGGCCGAGAAGGTGGCCGAGCTGCTCGACCGCTATGGGTTGAGCCTGAGCGAGTTCGACTTGCGCCAGCAATCCTGTGAGGGCCTGGCCGTGGAGACGGACCGCAAGCGGGCCGGCCCGCTCGACGACTGCGTGCCCGCGGCCGCCTCGTTCTTCGACTGCCGGGTTTGGAGCGAGAAGGCGCCTGGCGGGACCTTGCGCTACGTCTTCTTCGGGTTGCCGGCGGATGTCGCCGCGTCGCGCTACCTTTACGACCTGATCGACCAGGCATTCGCCGTCGAGACGGCGTCGTTCCGCACCAGCGCCACCTATGCTGAGCAGCCCGCTCGATTTCGCCGCACCGCGACCAACTCCTTCCAGATCGGTCTTGCGCGCGGCATCACGGCCAAGCTCCACGCCTTACGGACGGCGCGTGAGACCGCGCTGCGGCAGGGCTCGGGGCGGGACCTTGTGGTGGTCAAAGCCGGTATCGTGGACGAGGAGCTATCGTCCCTGGGGCTCAACCTGCGCGCACGAAATCGGTCAGGCGGCCGTCGCGTGTTGAAGGACGCGTTTGACCAGGGCCACACAGCCGGGCTCGGGTTCACCTACACGCCAGGCTTGCCTCAAGCCTAATGACGCCGAAGCGGCGATATGGAATTGGCACCTTTCTGGATGGCGGACGCCGGTTGAGACCAGCCCATGATGGTCCGCACGCACTGCCTGGCTTTCTGAAGATCTGTGATCCCTGGATAAAGCCGTCGTAATTCGACGCTCGCAGCAAACTCGCCGCCTGTGTCGAAGGCCGCACGGACGGACGTGATCTCATCTTCGGTCAGGCTGAACATCAAAGATGATCATGACCTTCCGACCAGAGGGCCGCAAGGGAGTGGCGACGATTGACGACAACCACGCCCGATTAGCACCAGGCCATGGTGCTGAAAGCATGCGGACTGAATCGCGCGGTGAGATAACGGTAGGTCGCTGCCCATATAGCTACAGGATATTCGGACGTTCGCGACAATCTTCGCCGGCTTGGAGGCCGAAAGTGCTTTGAGCAGGGCAGGGGAGACCGGCGCCATTAAAGCAGAGCGATCGCAATGTGTGGCATGAGACAATCGACTGCCGCATGAACTCAATGAAGTTTGTGTTTCAGTATCGAGGCTAGACCTGTAATGCCTGTCTCCATGGTCTTTAAAGTTCCTGAACATCGTATTCTCTACGATGGCTTCCTTTACATATTGTTCTCGAAGGGTCGTCATCTGATCCTCTACCCTGTCAATAGACGACAATATGTCGGACAATTTCTTGTTATTCGTAAAGCCTTTAACCGTCTTGATCGTCTTCCCGCGTTCACCTTCTAGCTTCTGAAGATGCTTCGTAAAGGCCTGCTTGAACGCATACGCGGCTTGCTTTTGCTTATTGTCGCTCATGGTGCCTCCATCCCACATGCGCACGCATCGCCGCGATCGCTACATGTTGATCAGTACAACCTGCCAGGCGTTTTGGCGTAAAGGCCTGACTTCAAACTTGTCGCGAGCGTGCACGGATGGGCAATGAAAGCCATCTCTGGTTTGCGGCGTCCGGTTCAGTGGCGTCCTGCGCAGCGTGTTGGTATGGACGACTGATGTAAAGGCGGACTGGGACTCTCATCGCCCCGATCAGCGCCGGGTGCTGCTGTCCATCATTGAGGGACTCAAGGCGGAGCGGCGCACCGCGAAGAAGGGAAGGACAGGATGAAGGACAGCAAGCAGGGTAGCGCGTTGGCGGACGAGCTGATCGCGTCCACGCGCGAAGGCGTGGAAATCCTGGCAGGGCGGCAGGCACCGAGCCGGTTCTACCCAGCGCCGGCCAAAGTGGACGTGCGCGCGATCCGCACCGGCCTGGGCCTGAGCCAGACAGCTGTCGCAAGCCGGTTCGGGTTCTCGCCCGGCACGGTGCGTGTGGGAGCAAGGCAGGCGGCAACCCGAGGCCGCGGCGCGCATTCTGCTGCTGGTGTTGCCAGAAAACCGGAAGTCGTGGACGTGGTGCTGGCGGCGACGATGCCGCAGGCAGCATGAACAAGCTGCGAAGTTACCTCGTCGCTGCGTGCTTAGCTCTGGCCGGCACAGTTTGGCAGGCGCACGCGGCGGAGACGTGCCTAAAACCGGAACCCCTTCCGGTAACGGTCGATGGAGTGATGGCCACGTTTACGGGCAATTCGATGAACTTTAGCACTCAGTGGGCGAGAGCGCATCCGAGGTATGTTGCGCTAGACCGTCCAGTCACGATGCCGAGTTTGCAGCCGGGGGAGCATTGTGGCGCGATCGCGCGATCTGCCAGACCAGATGAAATGTGGAACTTTCCAAATGGGGCGCGAGTTCGGGTCGAAATGCTGCCCCCCGAAGGCGGTGACAACGTCTACAGATCCAGAGTGGTCTGCGCCCTGAATGGTTCGGAGTGCGTGGCGTCGCCTCCGGCGCAATGAAGGTGATAACGGGCCAGGGACGATGATTTTCGCCTCTGAACATTGCTTCGGATCATTGATCGCAACCCGGTGACGGTGCAGCAGGCGATGGACGTGGTGCTGGCAGCAGCGATGCCGCAGGCGGCTTAGAAGGTTCCGTCTGCTGCGGCAGGTTCGCGACGACGGTGAGTGGGGGGCTCGGCTGGTCGAGAGCCTGGCCTCGGACGAGTTGCTGGGCGAGAACGCTGCCGACGACGCCCGTGCGCCAACCGGTCGGTCGAGGGAGGCCGGGACAAGATGCGGGTGGACGATCGCACCATCACCATCACCAACCCGCCGGGCCTGAATCCCAACCGGCGGAACTGGCGCGGCGGCTTGCCGGAGATGCGCCTAACCGTCCGACACCCCGGCAGACGGCGCCCAGCCCAGCTTCGCTCCGCCGCCAAACGGCTATGCCCCGGTCGGCCCGGTCAGGCTGACGCCATGAACCAGATCAGCCCGGCTCTGGTCGAGGACGCGGAGCAACAGTCCGATCGCGGTCTGTGGCCGGGTGAGCCGCCCTCCTTCGGCGCCCGCAACCTCGATGATCTGTTGATCTGGGCCTACCGGGAAGGCGCGTCGGACAACCGGCTGCAGACCAACACGCCGGTGTTCATCCAGATCCATGGCCGTATGCGCCAGGTCACGTCGCGTGGCCCGACCCAGGCGGAGATCGAGGAGGCGGTCAGGCGAACATCCGCCGGAGTCGCTGATCGGCTTTGTCGCTGAGCAGCTTGGGCTGGCGGCGGGCGCATTTGCTGAGTATGCGGCCCGTGACCAAACCCGCCGGGAACATGCCGTTGAGCTTCAGGCTCTCCTCGGGCTTCGGCGCTTCGGCTTCCCCGCCTGGCGGGATTGCCTCAGGGTCGGGAGCGAAGCGGCGTGGGCCACGGACCGCGGTGACCCGCCGGATCAAGCGAACCGCACAGGTCTCATTAGACCTGATTGGACGCGCCCCGTGCCTCCAGCAGCGTCGCAAGCCACACGGCCGCCCGTCCGAAGGCCCGGACCGCCGCCTCGTCGTCGGCCCGCAGCCAGTCCACAAGCCGCTCCGCCGTGGCAGCAAAGCCCGCCGTGCGAAGCCCGGCGACGAGCTCCGCGCCGCGCGTGGGACGGTCCCGGTCGCCGGCGCGGCCGGCATGCACCGCCCCCGCCAGGAAACGATGCGCCTGTTCGGGAAGGGTAGGGGAGGCTCCGTCCCCGTCCGACGCCGGCAGGGTCGTCCCGGCCTCGGCACGGTCGAGGTCGGGGACGACGAAGCGGTTCGCGCCGAGCGACCACGGGTCGCACACCACCTGGTCGCCCTCGGCCCGCACGGTCCCGGACACCTGCTGCACCGGGCCGAACCGCTCCGCCGCGGCGGCCGCCAGCACGTCGATGGCGTCGGGCGCGCCGGCGTCGTAGGTGCGGCGGAGGACCAGCACCCCGCCCCCCGCCGACAGTTGCACGGCCGCCTGCCACACCTGCGCGCCGGGTTCCCAAGCCTGGCCCAGCACCGCGTCCACCGCGAAAACGTGGAGGTCGCCCACGCGGTTGCGCGGCCGCAGGAGCGAGACCGGGCGCGACGCGAAGGCGGCCAGCACGGTGTCCAGGCCCGAGGCCCGCAGCGGCGGCCCGAACGCCCCCACGGCCGGCCGCGGCATCACGGTAGTGCGGCCCTGCCCGCCGGCCCCGAAGGCGAGGAGGCCGTCGGCCCGGCGGCGCACGACGCTGGACAGTACCTGGCCGTGCGCGGCGCCCGCGACGGGGATACCGGGCGCGAGCATGCGCCCTGCGACCGCTTCAACCCTGAAGAGCCTGCCCGGCGCGGGCGGCGCGAACCACCGTTCCGCCAGCATGGCCGCGCCCGTGTCGGTGTCGGCGAAGGCGACGCGGACCTTGACACCGCCATCCTCCGCCACGACGCGCCCGCCGAGCGACACGAGGCGCGTCTTGCCCATCGCGGTCTCCATCGGCTCGCCCGTGCCGAGCGCCACCCCGCCGGCCACCCGGCAGCGGGCGAACAGCTCGGCCGCGAGCGCCAGCGCCGTCCGCTCGTCGTAGCGGGCGCTGCGTGCCTCGTAGGCCCCGACCTGCTCGCCCAGTTCCGCCAGGGCGAGCAAGACCTGCACCGAGCCCAGCGCCGCGGCTGCGCGGCGCGCGCGCTCGATTCCCGGCGCGTGGGCGGACGGGCCGGCCACCACGCCCACCTCCAGGAGGCGGCGCAGCACCGCGTCGACCGCGCCCGAAAGGTCGTCGACCGCGACGGGCGTGGCCGGGCCGCCAAGGGTCACCTCGTCCGTGCCTGGCTCCGCGGCGCGGAAGGCCCGCAAGGCCAGCGCCACGTGGGCGCAGTTCGTGCCCGCCACGCAGTCGCAGCGGGCAAGGGCGAGGCTGTTGGGCGCCAGGAAGCGCACGGTCGCCATCGGCAGCCGCGCGGCCGGCACGGGGCCGCGCTCGACCCGCACGGTGGGGCGGGCGGCGAGCAGCCGCTGGAGTTCTGCCTTCGCGCCCGCCGGCAACGCGGCCTCGAAGGCACCGGCGTCGAGCGTGCCGGGGTCCCATGGCTGCGCTTCGACGGGGCCGGGCGCGCTCCCCGCCGCCGCGGCGGCCCGGCGCTGGTAGGCGAGCACCAGCGCCACCCGGTGCCGGCACATGCCGGATGCCGGGCAGGTGCAGGCGGCCGCGTCGGGCGGCTTGCCGGCGGCGAGCCGGGTGACGGTGCCCTCGGGGAACCGCGCCACGATCGCACCGGTGGCGTCCTCGTCGTCGAGCACCGGCCCGGCGCCGGCGTCCAGCTCGCGTTGCGCGCGCCGCACCAGCCCGACATTGCCGAGCTGGGCCAGTCCGTCGGCCGTCAGGGCGAGGAGGTCGGGGCGGCCCGGGCCTGGCACAGATCAGCCCCGGATCTTGGTGGCGAGCCAGCCGGCAAGCTCGCCCGGCGTCATGGCGCCCACCTCTGCGCCGGCTTCGACCAGTTGCCCGGCCATGCGCCGGTCGTAGGCAGGGTCGGCGTTGGGGTCGAGCGCCGCCAGCCCGAGCACGAGCGTGCGCTGGCCCGCCAACGCCCGCACCCGTTGCAGCAGCAGCGCCGGGCTCGCGCCTTCGTAGAAGTCGGAGATCAGCACCACGATCGCCCGCGCCGGCGCCTCGATCAGCTCCGCGGCGTAGCCGACCGCGCCCCCGATATCCGTGCCGCCGCCGAGCTGCACCTTCATCAGCAACTCGACGGGATCGTCCACATCGGAGGTCAGGTCCACGATGCTCGTGTCGAAGGCGACGAGATGGGTGCGGACGCCGGGCAGGCCCCACAGGCAGGCGGCCGTGATCGCCGAATGGATGACGGAGCCCAGCATGGAGCCGCTCTGGTCCACCAGCAGGATCACCTGCCAGGGCTGCACCTGCCGCATGTTGCGGGCAAAGAAGTGCAGCCGTTCGACGACGATGCGGCGGGCTTCGGGGTCGTAGTGGCGCAGGTTGTCGCGCAGCACGCGGCGCAGGTCGAGGTTACGGGCCTGCGCCAGGCGCGTGTGGCGGCGGCGGTCGAGCACGCCCGCGAACGCGACTTGCAGGTCGCGTGCGAGCGCCTCCATCAGGCGCCGCACCACCTCCTGCACGAGCTTGCGCGCCATCACGAGCACGTCGGGCGACATGAGGTGCTTGGTGCGGAGCACGGCCCGCAGCAGCGTCTCGTTCGGCTCCGCCCGCGCCAGCACGTCGGGATTCGTGACGACGTCCTCGATGGCGAAGCGCTCGATCGCGTCGCGTTCCAGCCGCTCGATGGTTTCCTTGGGGAACAGGCGGTGGATCTCGTTGATCCAGGCGGGCGTGGTGAGTTGCGAGCCGCCCCGGCCGGCGCTGCGCTTGACGCCGCGCCCGGTTTGGTCCGGGTCGCGGCCGTACAGCCAGTCCATGGCGGCGTCCATGGCCGCCGCCTGCCCCGACAGGCAGCAGCCGCCACCCTGACACGCCGCATCGGCCGCCTCGCCCAGGATCAGGCGCCAGCGGGTGATGTCGTCGAGCGTGACGGCATCCGGCGTGGCGGCACCAGGCGAGGCGGGCGTCATGGGACCGCGGTGGCCGCCAGCCTGTGGAGGCCGCGCAGCATCTCGCTAGCGGTCAGCGGATCCAGCTCGCCGAAGCGGAACGTGTCGCTGCCGGAGGCGGCCCATCTGGTGTAGAGTTGCAGGGTCTTGAGGGTCTGCACCTTCGACTCCCAGTCTCCGCCGCCAGTCTGCAACCCGTCCTCGAAGTATTGCAGGGCCTGGCCAGTGCGCCCGTCGCTGAACACCAGGGGCCGCTCCATCCAATGGATCACGCCCCCGTCCTGCGGCCCTCCCAGTGGCCAGCCCCCCGCCGCCATGCCGCGGACGCGGGACGACTCCACCCTCACCCCCTCGAAGCGGCTGGTTTCCGACGCGCCGCGCTCCGCCTCCGTCAGCGCGTAGGTGTCGCGGCCGAGCTGCGGGAAGGGCTGCGCGATCTCGTAGTCGCCGAACAGCGTGCCCCAGGCGGCCAGCGCGTCCGGCGCCTGAAAGGGGTGGACGAGGCCGACCAGCCCTTCCGCGGCGTCCGACACGTCCAGGGCGACGGGGTCGTCCTCCGCATCCGTGCAGGTCCCGTCCTCCGCCACGCGGAACAGCAGCGTGGGCGCCGTCATGGGCGCCGTGTCGGGGTACACCCCCCACACCAGGCGCTGCGCCAGGTGGCGGATCAGCGGGTGCGCGGCGAAGAACGGCCAGAACACCGCGGGGCGCACCCGGCGGGCGGTCGCCAGCATGGCTTCCAGCCGCACGAGCTGCTGGCTGGCGACGGCGCGGGCGTCCTTCTTCACCGCGGACCAGCGGGCGACGGCGTCGGCGGCCTTCCCGGCGTCGTCGGCCTTGGCTGGCTTGGGCAGGTCCTTCAGCCGCGCGCCTGCCTCGTCGCGCACCGCGGGCTTCAGGAACTCGTCGAAGCCGACGCGGAAGCGGCGCGGCCCGAAGTCGAGGTCGAGGCCGCCGCGCTCGTCGAGGTCGAGGTCGGGCGCCAGGCGATCCGCCAGCTCCTCCGGCGTCAGGTCGCGGGCTTCGGCCAGGGTGGCGATGCGGTCGCGGGCGCGCTCCTGCAGGCCCTTGAACTTCACCTTCTCGGCAATCCCGTTCAGGTTCATCAGCGCCACGTCCGTGCCGATGTCGGCCAGCACGTCGAGGCCGGTGACGGCGCGGGCATGGGCGGCCTCGCCGGGCCAGCGGCGGATGAGCCGGGTGAGCTGACGGGCGCACTCGTCGTCGCCGAGCCAACCGACGGCGCGCATGGCCCAGCCGTCCTTGGCCGGGGCGCCGGCCGCGAGCCAGGCGGAGAACAGGTCCCACGCGAAGGCGGCCCGGCTGCCCGGGGTGCAGGCGTCCCGCACGAGGGGGATGCCGGCGTACCTGTTCTCGGGCGTGGAGAACGACAGCATCTCCAGCAGCGCGGCCACGGCTGGCTCCGGCAGGGCGCCGCCGTCCTTGAGCACGGGGCGGGCCAGGAGGGCTGGGTTGGCCCAGGCCGGCAGCCTGGCCACCTTGGCCGGCACGCGCAGGAGCGGGTCGCGGCCCATGACCTGGGCCACGGCCGCCGTCACGCGGGCGTCGGCATGCAGGTAGGCTGCGGTGGCCTCCGACACGGCCACGGGGCCGTCCCGCGTGTTGGTGGCGAACCACCGCAGCACGTGCTCGGCGGCGTCGCGGGCCTCCCCGGGAGTGCCCACCGCATCGGGCAGCAGCCGCATCAGGGCGGTACGGCGATGGGCGCGCAACCAGGTGACGGCGAGCGGCCGGACCGTCTTCAGCCGCAGCAGGGCGTGCGCCGCGACGGGGGCGATGTCGGGCGTGTCCACGGCAAGCGCGTAGGGGAACAGGGTCAGAGGGTCCTGTTGCAGCAGCCGCACCAGGCCTGGCATCGCGGCGTCGCCGAACCGCTGGAGGAACAACGGGGCGGCGTCGCTCCAATGGATGCCGGACGCCAGCAGCGGCCCGGTCAGCTCCCACAAGGCTAGGGCCAGCGGCGCCGGCTGGTTCTCCAGCCCGTCGTAGAGGTGCATGTAGTTCGTGCCGTAGATGCCGAACCTCAACCGGCTCAGCTCGGTGAGCCGCCGCGCCAGCCACGCCTGGACCTCCTGGAGGGGGGCGTCCCGCGCAGGCGGCGGTTCCGCCGGCGGGGAAGGGGAGCGCCAGGACGGGCCCTTGTACGATTCCGCACGCTGGAGGGTTTCCGCCAGGGCGGCCATGTCCGGGACCAGCCAGGCCTGGTTCGTCCGGTAGGTGTACCGGGCCTTCACCGGGTTCGCGCCCGGCGGGTAGGCGAAGGGGGTCGAGACCGGCCAAAGGTCCAGCACGATGTCGGGTTCCGCCGTGCGCCCCTTCACCCGCCACGGCGGCTCCCGGAGCACCGCGGGCCAGGCGTCCGGCGGCGCCAGCGGCACGTCGCGCGTGGCGAGCAGGCCGTCGAGGTGCCGGGCCGCCCGCGCCGGCAGCCCGCCCGCCCAGGACCGCACGGCGCCCTCGCCATGCGCGTCCAGCATCCGCAGCACCCGGGCACGCATCGCCGGGTCCGCCCGTCCGGCAGACAGGGCCAACACGTATTGCTGCAGCATCCAGGCGGGATACGCCGCCTCCGCCCGGTTCAAGGCCGCCTGGATCGGCTTCTCATGCCCGAACGCCAGCAGGAAGGGCAGCGCGTCGTCGTCCTGCGTGTCCAGCATGGCCGCCGCCAGGGCGGTACGGTCCTCCTCCTTGGCTTCGGGGAACAGCCAGCACAGCGAAGGGAACACCCGGTCGCCGTGCGCCCGCGCCACCGCCGTCAGCGTCGCCGCCACCTGCGCGCCGTCCAGCTCGGAAGGGTAGAAGTAAAACTCGTGGACCATCTCCGTGCGCCATGGCGCATTGACGCTGGGCGGCAGGTCCGCCTGCAGCGGTATGGTCATGCGCGTGGCCGCGACGTCGACGCCCTGCCGCTCCGCCTCGCGCAGCACCGGCAAGGGCTGCAGCGGGTGCGGCTCCGGGCGGTCGTCGGCCAGGATGAAGGCGAAGAACGCAGCCAGGTGCCAATCCGGCTCGGCCCGGCACACCGCCTCGCACCATGCGGCCGCCTCATCGTATTCGGCGTCGGGCGCCGCCGACAGGGCGTGGCGCATCGCGACCTCGAACGGGTCGGCCCAGCCACCGAGGTCGGACCGGGCGTTCCTGTCCACTGGGGGGCGGAGCCGGTCGGCCAGCCGCACCAGGAACACGGCGCCGCCGTGCCCCGCCAGCCACCACGCCAGCGCCATCACGGTGGCCCGCACGAGGACCCGCGACGGTGAACGGGCGCTGTCATAGAAGGGCGCACCGTCCACGACGCGTGCCCGGTACAGGGTGTTGCGCCACAACCGCGCGTCCTCGACCGTCACCGCAGTGGGCTGCGGGGCATCCACCTGCGCCCGGAGCCAGGCGGACGCTTCCCCCGCCTCGCCGTCGCCGACCCGCGCTGCGCGCACCAGGCGCCCCAGCTCGGCCCACGCCTCGTCCCGCGGCACGGGAGCGGCCGGGCGGGTGCGGGTGGGGAGCGGGGCGGCGGTCAGCAGCCTGCCCCGTTCGCCGTCGGCCGGCACGGGCAGGACCGATGTAGCCACCGCGGCAGGGGCCGAAACCTCGGCCACGCCGGGGGCCACCACGGGGGAAGAAGCCGGTGCCGCAACCGGCGCCGGTAGTGGCGGTGCCGCAGCAGTCCCGGCCAGTGCGTATCCCTTGCCGGTCTTCTCCTTGACCAGCTTCGCCAGTTCCGCGGCCGCCGCGGCGGCGCTGCCGAACGCCTTGTCCTTCGACTGCCCCGCCGCGCCGATGCGGCCAAAGCGCACGGTCAGCGTGGACCCCGTCACGCCCGCTTCCCAGAACTTGGACGAGGTGCCGTCCGTCAGTTCGTAGCGTTGCATCGTCCTTGCCCCCTTGCCCTGTTGAGACCGCAAGCCCTGCGCTCATCCTGCCGCAACACAGGCAAGGTCGTCACGTCCCTCCCAGGCCGGCGAGCAGGCTCGGCCCGCGCAGCAGTTCGCTCGCCGTCACCGGGTCGAGTTCGCCGAGCAGCGGCATGCCGCCCGCCCCCTGGGCGGCCTCAAGCGCCAGCGTGCCGAGCGTCTGCACCTCGTCTTCGCCGCTGCTGCGGCCCATCCAGATCCCCGGGCTGAACCAGAGGCTGGCCCTCGCTTCCGTGCCGTCGGGACGGACCACGCCCCGCACCAGGGAATAGGCCGACTCCCCGTTGCTTTCGAGCGGCCAACCCTGCGGCCGCAGCCCGCGCAGCCGACGGCCCGCCACTGCCGCGCCCTCGAAACGGCCCGTGCTTGCACACGCCGCCTCGGCTGCCGTGAACGCATAGGTTTCTCGCGCGAGTTGCGGGAAGGGCTGGGCGATCTCGTACTCGTTGAACAGGGCCACCCACCGCTCCAGCACGGCGGGGGGCAGGTGGAGCGGATGCACGAGGCAGATGCGGCCCGGCGCGTCTTCCGAGAGGTCGGGTGCAACCGGCGCGTCGTCCACGTCCGTCAGGTTGAGGTCTTCGGCGACCCGGAAGGTGAGGCGGGGCGCCTCGCGCCTGTCCGTGCCGTCGAAGACGCCCCACACGAGCCGGCCCGTGAGGTGGCGGAGCAGCGGATGGGTGGCGAAGAAGCGCCAGAACACGTGTGGCTGCAGCCGGCGCGAGGTCGCCAGCATGGTTTCCATGCGCGACAGCTGCAGCTTCGCGACCGCCTCGGCGTCCTTCCTCAGCCCCGCCCAGCGCTTGCCGGCCGCGGCCGCGAGCTCGGCGTTGTCGGCCTTGTTGGGCCGCGGCAGCGCCCGCAGCCGCGCGCCCGCCTCATCCCTGGCCCATGGCGCCAGGAACTCGTCGAAGCCGGCCCGGAAGCGCCGCGGGCCGAAGTCGAGGTCCAGGCCGCCGCGCTCGTCGAGGCCGAGGTCGGGGGTGAGCCGGTCCGCCAGCTCGTCGGGGGTGAGGCCGCGCGCCTCCCCCACTTCGGCGATCCGGGCCGCCGCGTGCCCGCGCACGACATCGGAGGGGTTCTTGTCCGCGATGGCCTTCAGGTTGGTGAGCGCCACGTCCGAGCCCAGGGTGGCCAGGGCGTCGAGGCCGGCCATGGCGCGGGGCCGCCAGCCCCTCGCGGCCCAGACCCGGACCAGCCGCGTCAGCGCGCGCGCGCAGCGGTCGCCGCCCAGCCTTGCGACCGCGCCCAACATCCATTCGCCGGTGGGATGGGCACCCGTGTCGGTCCAGGCTTGCAGGAGGTCGAACGTGAAGGCATCGAGGCTTTCGGGAGTGCATGCGTCCCGCACCGTTTCGACCCCCGGGTAGGGATCGAACAGCGGGCTGAACAGCAGCATCTCGGCCATGGCCGCGACCGCTTCGTCCGGCATGGCGCCCCCGGCGCGGAGAACCGGGCGCGACAGGGCGGCGGGCTGCACCCAGGCGGGCAGCTTCGGCACCCGGGCCGGGACGCGGTCCAACGGGTCGGACGGCAGCCTTTGCGACAAGGCCGCGGTGACGCGGGGGTCGAGCGCGGCGTACTCAGCCACGGCCGCGTCGAGGGCGGCGCGGCTGCCGGGGTGGTCTGCAGCCAGCCAGCGCAGGGCGCGCTCCGCCACGTCGCGCGCGGGGCCGGGTGCGCCCAGCGCGTCGGG
The DNA here is from genome assembly GCA_965199095.1 of Acetobacteraceae bacterium. Classification (GTDB taxonomy): domain Bacteria; phylum Pseudomonadota; class Alphaproteobacteria; order Acetobacterales; family Acetobacteraceae; genus LMUY01. Next base: position 354,534 of record CBDAQM010000007.1, on the reverse strand, counting down.
CAGCAGACGCAGGGCGGCCGTGCGGGGATGGCGTCGCAGCCAATCCATGGCGGCCTGCCGGGCACGCTTGACCTTGGATAGCGCAAGGGCCGCCACCGGCGCGAGTTCGGGCGTGTCCACGGCGGCCACCAGGGGCAGCATGCCGGGGAGGTCGTCCTCGACGACCTTCACCAGCACCGGCACGGTCCGCTTCCCGAAGCGCGCCACCATGGCTGCCAGGACCTCCGTCGTGCCCACCACGAAAGCGGACCGCGCTCCCGCCACGTCCCAAAGTAGAAGCGAAAGCGGCTCAGGCTGCCAGGCGATGCCCGCCATAAGCCATTTGTAGTCCCCGATCAGGTACCAACCCGGGGACAAGAGCTGGGAGAACCGGTCCCGAAGCCAATGCAGGACGAGATCCTCTGGCGCATCAAGGGCCGGGCATTGCTCGACGTCGACCTTGGGACCGTCGAAGTAGTCCGGCGGGTCGGCTTCGACGGCCCGTATGAACGACGCCAGTCCGGCCAGGTCGGCCAGCACCTTGGACGATCGCCAGCGATAGGTGTCGCGGGCGATTGCCGCATCCGCGCCGAACCCGTGCCCGAACGGCGTCGGGATGGGTGCGAGGTCGAGCACGACCTCTGCCTCCCTCACCCGCTTGCGCCGCCAGGGCGGGTCGCGCAGGACCGGTGGCCAGGTGTCGGGGGCGGCCAGAGCCATCTCGCGCCGGGCTATGAGGCGCTCCAGGTAGGCAGCCTCCTTGCGGCCTGCATCGGCCGCCCAGGCGCGGACCGTGTCGAGGCCGTGGCGTTCCGCGGCCGCCATGACGCGCCCGGCCAGCGCGATGCTGTCGCGCGCCGCCGCCGCGGCGAGCACCTTCCCGAACGTCCAGGCCGGATAGGCCCGCTCGGCGGCGTCTACGGCGTCGCGGACGAGCTTGTTGTCCATGAGGGGCAGCAGGCTGGCCAACGCGTCGTCCTCGCACGTTTCCAGCAGCGCCTTGGCGGCAACCGTGCGGTCGGCGCCGGTCAGGTCCCGCAGGAACCAGGTCAGCGAAGGTGCCGCCAGCTCGTGCGCCGCTTGCGCGGCGGCGACCAGCGTGGCCGCCGCCTCCGAGGCCGACACGTCGCAGGCCGACATCCGGAAGCCGATGTCCTTCCGATCACGCCAAGGAGCCGCGATGGAAGGCGGCAGGTCGGCGATCAAGGGGATGAAATCCCAACTCGGGCCGTAGTAGCGTTCCGGCCCCACGCAGGCTTTCAGGACGGGGCCGGCCCGCAACGGCTGCCGCGAGTGTGGCCGGTCGTCGGCCAGCACGAACGCCAGGAATATGGCCAGCTTCGGGTTGTCATCGACGCCGTTGTGCCGGTTGCACGCCGTCACCACGGCCTCGTACTCCGGCTCTGGCAGGCCCACGATCGCCGCCCGCAACCCGAGCATCGTGGGCATGTCCCACGGCGACATCGGCAGGGAGGCGTAGAAGCCCATCGGGGTGGGCCGCAGGCAGCCTAGCAGTTCCACGGTGGCGGCGGCACCGGAACTCGCCGCCAGCCAGCGGGCAAAATGGGTGACGCAAGCGCGAGATGCCGCCCGGTGCTTGCCAAACCCTCTGCCTTGAAGGCGCTGTCCCATGCCAGGGCAGGTGGACAGGAGGCAGGTCGCCCACATTCGGGCATCTTCGGGGCTGACGGGTGCCGGCGGCCCGGCGAGCCGGGAACGGAGCCAGGCGTCGGCCGCACGCCTTTGTTCGGCGGCTTCCACCAGGAGCGCCGCTGTGCGGTCCCGCAATGCAGGCCCATCATCGTCCTTGATGTCCCTGAGCCGGGCCGCCATGCCGGGGTAGGCAAGGCAGAAGCGTTCGAACCAGTCGCTGACGAAACGGGAGCCTTGTTCCGCCCGCAGCCACGTGGCGGCGGCATCCTGCTCCGCCGCCGCGAGCGGCAGCAGATCCAGCAACAGCCGGTGGAACTCCGCCCAATCCGCCGCCGGGTCGCGCGGTGGGCCGGGTCGCGTGCGGGTGGGCAGTGCGGCGGCGCTGAACAGCTTGCCGCAGCCCTCGGCGGGATGGGAGGCAGCGGGCCGGCCCTGCCCAGGGGTCACGGCGGCAACCGCCGCCTGCGGCTCAGGGCTCGCGGCGGTTTCCGGCGGCATGGGCGGGGCCGCGGCTGGCCCGGCCGCGACGTCGGCCAGTGCGTATCCCTTGCCGGTCTTCTCCTTGACCAGCTTTGCCAGTTCCGCGGCCGCCGCGGCGGCGCTGCCGAACGCCTTGTCCTTCGACTGCCCCGCCGCGCCGATGCGGCCGAAGCGCACCGTCAGCGTGGCCCCCGTCACGCCTGCTTCCCAGAACTTGGCCGAGGTGCCGTCCTTCAGTTCGTAGCGCCGCATGTCCCCTCCTAAAGTTTGTTCACAGCAGCCCGCACCGCCGCAGCCGCTCGGCCACCTGGTCCTCCAACGCCAAGGCCGTGGCCTGGTCGCCCACCGGCGTATGCTGCCGCATCCAGCCGAGCGCCTCGATCTCGGCCCCTGCGTCCGACCGGCCGTGGTGCCGCAGGACGGCACGGGCGAGGCGTTCCCGCTCGCGCGGCGGGAACCACGAGAAGGCGTGGCGCATGGCCGGCAGGGCACGCAGGAACTCCGCTGCCGTCCAGGCGGCCACCAGCGCCTCGACGGCCCCCAGCACGTCGTCCGCGGTGCCGACCTCCTCGCGGGCCAGCGCGAACAGGCCGACGAGGAAGTCGCCCAGGCGGTCCGGGCGGCCGAAGCGCCGCACCCGTCCGGCCGCCGTCGCCGCGGCCGCGTCGCCGCCCGCCACGAGGAAGCCCAGCGCCGCGCCTGCAAGCGCGGCCGGCGTTTCGTTGCCGCCCGCCAGGCGCCGGAAGGTGTCCAGCGCTGCCGCGCGGTCGATCCGCAGGCCGCCGCCCCCGCGCACCAGGTCACGGCAGGCCAGCACGGCGTCCACGGCCCGTGCGCCTTCCGCCTCGCTCGCGGTCCCTTCGAGCAGCCACAGCGCGCGGGCGAACACGGCTTCGCAGACGGCGCCGAGGCCTGCCCGCGAGTCCGGCGCGAACACCTCGCCGAAGCGGAAGGTGCGCTCGGCCTGCCGCCCGGCTCGGCCGAGGGCGCCGACGTCGTGGCACCGCGCGATCCCGTCCCGGAGGCGTTGCACGAGGCCGGGTGCAAGGTCGAGCAGGCCCGCGAGCAGGGCGTCCGACAGCGCCGCCGCCACGGCGCCGAGATCGCTCCCCGCGTCCTCCACCCGCGCTTCCAGCCGGGCCGCCGCCGCCATGGGCAGGGTGGCCCCCCAGCGCGACGCCTCGATCAGCGCACCCAGGCGGAGGCGGTGGTCGGTCACCTCGAAGGTTTCGGCCGCCAGGCGCACGTCGGCCTCTGCCGGACCCGCGAGCCGCGTGACGCCGGGGATGTCGAGCACCCGCAGGCCGTGGAGGACGTGCGCGCGGGCTCGACCAGCCTCGGCGTGCCAGTCCACCTGGACCTGGCGCGGGCGGAGGCCGGGCATGAGGTCGGACGCGTGCAGCCGGTCCTCCACGTCGGCCAGGAGCGGCGGCTCCCGCGTGCCGGGTGCGAGCCGACCTTCGTGCGTGCCCGACAAGGCCCGCAGCATGGCCAGGACGGCCGGGTGGCCCCCGCCCGCCGTCCCGCGCGCCTCGCCCCAGCCGGCGGGCGCGTCGAGCGCGTCCTTGAGCAGGGTCGCGAGCGCGGCATCGAGCAGGTCGGCCCGCAGCACGGTCCGGTGGCCGCGGGCGCGGGCCAGGGCCTGCGCGTGGGCGCGCCAGGCGATGCGATCGGCCGTGGACACGACCTGGCCGACCGCCCGCAACGCAGCCGTGACCGCCGTTTCGGCCCAGTCGGCCGCGTCCGCCAGGCCCGCCTCGAACACGCGCCCGTAGTAGGCCGGGGACGGCATGCCGGCCGCGTAGCCGCTGAACCGGTCCAGGCGCTCGTAGCCGTAGGGGACGAGATAGCTGCCGGCGCGCTCGCCGTCCGCTGGCAGGGGCAGTGCGGGTTCCGAGCCGTCCGCCGCCCGGGCCGCCGCCCGCACGGCGCCGACGTGCCAGCCGCCGCACACGAGCACCACGGGCCGGCCCGCCGCGCGCGCCAATGCCCAGGCGGCGTGGTGGCCCATGAAGGCTTCGCGGGCCGCTTCCGCCGGGTCCGCCGTTCCCGGGGGGCGCAGCAGCGACCAGTACGTGTCGAGCAGCCCCGGCAGCGCCGCGTCCTCGGCGCCCTCGGCAAGCACGTCCCACAGCGCGTCGTAGCCTTCCGCCCCCAGCGCCCGCGCCAGCGCGTCCGTGGCGGCCCGGTGCCGGCGCATGAGGCCGTGCGGGTCGGCATACCGGTTGTCGCGGTCGCCGAAATCGGGGTGCCAGGATGGGAGGTCGCAGAACACCGGTTCCGCCCCGGTCGCCCAGGCGGCCCGCAGCGCCTGCCATTCCGGCGAGTAGTTGCAGAACGGCGCATAGGACGCGCGCACGCGCCCCGACCCCGCGTGGAACGAGAAGATCGCGACCGGCAGCCGGTGCGGCAGGCGCAGGTCGCCGAGGTGGGGGTTGAAGTCGGCGGGACCCTCGATCAGCACGAAAGCGGGCTGGACGTCCGTGATCGTGCGGGCGGCCAGCCGGGCGCAGGCGGGCGAGTGGTGCCGCACGCCGACGATGACCAGTCGTTCGTCGTCCACGGCCCGCCCTGGCCCTCAGGCCGTGAGCAAGTGCCGCGCGGCGTAGAAGGCCTGCCACGCGTCGCCCCCGCGCTTCGACACGCGCCCGTCCAGGTAGCGCCGCAGCTTGGCCAGGTCGTCCGCGTTGTCCTTGGCGGCGGTCCCGGCCAGGCATTCCATAACGTCGGCGGGCCGGCCGCCGTCGCCGCGCAGGAACCAGGCCCGGACGCCGACCGCGTGGGCGACGCTGACGGCCTCGGCCGTGCTCATCACGCTCGACAGGCGCTCGGTGCCGACCCCGTCCTCGCCCACACCCTCGCGCAGCTCGCGGAAGCACGTGACGAGGAGGTGGAGCACGTCGTCGGCCGGCGCCTGCGGCACGCCCGAGCGCTGCAGCAGCCGCGCCGCTTCCCGCTTCACGAGGGCCAGCTCCTCGTCGGCGTCGCGGATGGGGAACACGGTCTCGAAGTTGAACCGGCGCTTCAAGGCCGCCGACATCTCGTTCACGCCGCGGTCGCGCGTGTTGGCGGTGGCGATGAGGTTGAAGCCTTCGCGCGCGAACAGCATCCCGGCCTCGCCCGGCAGCTCCGGGATCGCCATCACCCGGTCGGACAGGATGGACAGCAGGCTGTCCTGCACCTCGAGCGGGCAGCGCGTGACCTCCTCGAAGCGCACGATCCGCCCGGACACAAGCCCGCGGTGCAGCGGCGCGGGCACGAGCGCCCGCTCGCTCGGCCCTTCGGCCACCAGGAGGGCGTAGTTCCACCCGTATTTGATCTGGTCCTCCGTCAGCGAGGCCCCGCCCTGGATCGTGAGGGTCGAATCGCCGCTGATGGCAGCGGCGAGGAGCTCGGACAGCAGGCTCTTCGCGGTGCCGGGCTCACCGATGAGCAGCAGGGCGCGGGAGGTCGCGAGCGTGACGGTGGCGCGCTCGATCAGGGCGGGCGAGCACACGAGCTTGGGGCTGGCGCCGTTTCCGCCCAGGATGAAGTCCTTGACGGCTTGCAGCGACAGCGCCCAGCCCGGCGGCTTCGGGGCTGTGTCGGCGGCGCGCAGGGCGGCCAGCTCGTCCGCATGGACGATTTCGGCTGGCGGCCGCTGCCAGGCGGCCGATGCGGGGCTGGGCGCAACCCCGGAAACGACCGTGGTTCTGTCCTGCTTGGGCGAACGCGCCATGTTCCTCCTCGCACGCGTCCGGGCCGGCGTGGCGCCGAGGCAGAGTAATGTCAGTTTCGGCCAACTCGGGCCGCGCCGCAAGGCCGGCCTTGCGCGCCCGGGGCCTTGGTGATGACCCGGGGTTGGTTCCCAGTCCCGTCACAGCCCCAACTGGTCGGGGTCCAGCACCCGGGCATACTACCCCGTCGGCCGGGCCGATTCCGACTGCGGTGTCCGCCCTCGCCGGGTTGGCGCTGCTCAGGGCCGCGGACATCCCGTTGCGCGCCGCCTTCGCCACCCCGCGCTTCCACCGTGCAAACGGCGGTTGGGTGGCCGATGGCGACTGACCCGGCTGGTGCGCGCCCGCGTTCCAGGACACTCTGCCGGGCGATTGGGAAGGGGACGTTCGTGGACGGCATCGTGAAGACCCGGGTTGGCGTCGGCGTGCCGATGGAGCGGCTGGAGGATGACCGCTACATGCGCGGCCGTGGCCGGTTCGTGGCCGACATCCGCCTGCCCGGCATGCTGGAGATCGCCTTCGTCCGCAGCCCGCTCGCCCACGCCCGGCTGCACGCCGTCCACAAGCCGGTCGGGGCGGAGGCCAGCGTGTTCACGGCCGACGACCTGACCGGGGTCGCCGGCATCCGCGCCGACTCCGGCCTGGCCGGGTTCCGCAGTTCCGTCCAGCCGATCCTGGCGACCGGCAAACTGCGCCATGTCGGCGAGCCGGTCGCAGCTTGCCTGGCCACCAGCCGCGCCCGCGCCGAAGACCTCGCCGAACAGGTGCGGCTCGATCTGGAGGAGCTGCCGGCCGTGGCCGACATGGCCCGTGCCCGCGACCCGGCGGCGCCGCTGGTGCACGAGCACTGGTCGGAGAACGTCTTCCTCGAAACCTCCGTGGACATGGCGTTCGAGGACAGCATCAAAGGCGCGGCCGCCACGTTCCATACCGAGTTGCGCACCGCCCGCCAGTGCATGGCGCCAATGGAGGGCCGCGGCGTCGTCGCCGCGTGGGACAATCAGGCCGAGCAACTCGTCGTCACCACCTCCACGCAGCAGCCGCACATCGTCCGCAGCGGCTTGGCCGAATGCCTCGGGCTGGAGGAGGGGCGCATCCGCGTGATCGCCCCCGATGTCGGCGGCGGTTTCGGCTACAAGGGCATCCTGCTCGCGGAGGAGGTGTGCGCTGCCTTCCTCGCCATGCATCTCCGCCGCCCCGTGCGATGGATCGAGGACCGGCGCGAGCATCTGACGGGCGGTGCCAACTGCCGGGAGCACAGCTACGACATCACCGGCTATGCCGCGGCGGACGGCACGCTGCTCGCGGTGGACTGCCGGGCGATCGTGGATTCGGGCGCCTACTCCGCCTATCCCTTCTCGGCCTGCTTGGAGGCGGCGCAGGTCGCCAGCATCCTGCCCGGGCCGTATCGCATGGCCGGCTATCGCTGCCGCACCTGGTCGGTCTGCACCAACAAGCCGCCGATCCTGCCGTATCGCGGCGTGGCGCGCACCGGCGTCTGCTTCGCGATCGAGACGGTGATGGACGGCCTGGCGCACCGGCTGGGGATCGAGCCTTGGGCATTCCGCCTGCGCAACCTGCCCCGTGCCGCGGAGATGCCGTTCACCAACATCACGAACAAGTTCTTCGACAGCGGCGATTATCCCGAGGCGCTGCAACGCGCGGTGCAGGCGATCGGCTTGCCCGCCATCCGCGCCCGGCAGGCCACGCCCGAGCCGGACGGGCGCCGGATCGGCTTAGGCCTGTCCATATTCTGCGAACAGGGCGCGCACGGCACCACCGTGTATGCCGGGTGGGGCATTCCGATGGTGCCCGGCTTCGAGCAAGCGACGGCGCGGCTGACGCCGGATGGCGGGCTGGAGCTGCGGGTGGGCGTGCAGAGCCATGGCCAAGGGCTTGAGACCACGCTGGCCCAGATCGCCAACGAGATCCTGGGCGTGCATCCCGGCCGGGTGCGGGTCGTGCACGGGGATACGGCGCTGACGCCCTATTCCACAGGCACGTGGGGATCGCGTTGCATCGTCATGGCGGGGGGCGCCGTGGCCGCCGCGTCCGACATCCTGGCCGGGCGGGTATGCCGCATCGCTGCGCATCTGCTGCAGTGCCAGCCGGCCGACATCATGCTCGCCGACGGGATGGCGCACGGGCCGGTCGGCGAGGTGAGCATCGCGGAGATCGCCCGGCTGTGGTACCGGACACCGCAGCACCTCCCCGCCGATGTCGACCCCGCCGGGCTGGAGGCGACCGGCGGCTACAAGCCGCTGCGCGACAGCGGTACGTTCTCCTACGCGTGCCACGCCGTCGTGGTCGCGGTGGACCCGGAGACCGGCGGGGTGGAGCTCCTGGACTACGTGATCGTGGAGGATGGCGGGACGCTGATCAACCCGCTCGTGGTCGAAGGCCAGGTCCGCGGCGGAGCGGCGCAGGGCATAGGAACCGCCTTGTTCGAGGAGATGGTCTTCAGCCCGGACGGCCAGCCGATGGCGTCCACCTTCGCCGACTACCTCCTGCCCGGCGCGGCCGAGGTGCCGACCTTGCGCACCCTGCACATGCACACGCCGTCGCCTTTGACCCGCTTCGGCCAGAAGGGCATCGGCGAGAGCGGTGCGATCGGTCCGCCGGCGGCGATCGCGTGCGCGGTCGGCGATGCCCTGCGCGGCCTGGGTGTCGCGGTCACGCAGCTGCCCATCGCGCCGGACCGGCTGCGTGCCCAGATCGCCGCGGCGCAAGCGACATGAAGGCCGCCGCGTTCGACCTGGTGATCGCCGGCGGGACGGCGGACGCGATCGCCCAGCTTGCGGCGGCGGAGGCCAAGCCGCTGGCGGGCGGGCAATCCCTCGGCCCGATGCTGAACCTGCGGCTGGCCCGCCCGGCGATCCTGGTCGAGCTGTCCCGGGCGATGGAACTGCGCCAGTGCGCCGACGAAGGCGGCAGCGTGCTGTACGGTGCCGCCACGACGCATGCGGAGATCGAGGACGGCGCCGTGCCCGACGCGACATCCGGGTGGCTGCCGGCGGTCGCCAGCCGCATCGCCTACCGCGCCGTCCGCAACCGCGGCACCCTCGGCGGCAGCATCGCCCATGCCGACCCGGCGGCCGACTGGCTCGTCACCCTCGCGGCACTGGGGGCGGGGATCGTCCTGGCCGGGCCCGGTGGCCGGCGCACCGTGCCCATGCCGGGCTTCGTGACCGGGCCGTTCACCACGCTGCTCGCGCCGGGCGAGGTGATCGAAGCCGTCCGCGTGCCGAAGCCGGGTCCACGTGCACGGTGGGGCTACTGGAAGTTCACCCGCAAGCTCGGCGAGTTCGCCAAGGCGAGCGCCGCGGTGCTGCTGGACGGTGAGCGGAGTCGGATCGCGGTCGGCGCACTGGAACAGGCCCCGATCCTGTTGCCGGAACCGGACGCCGTGCTGGCCGGCAGCCGCTCCGTCGAGGACAGCCTGCTTGCCGCTCTGCCCGGCCGCGACCCGGCCAGCCTCGACCTGCACGTGGTCGCGGTCCGGCGGGCCGTCGCGTTGGCCCGGGGATGAGCCTCTCCCTTACCGTCAATGCCCAGCCGCGCACTGCGGAGGTGGAGCCGCGGACCCACCTGGCCGATTTCATCCGCGAGGAACTCCTGCTTACCGGAACCCATCTCGGCTGCGAGCACGGGGTCTGTGGCGCGTGCACGGTGATGCTGGATGGGGCGCCCGTGCGGTCCTGCCTGACGCTCGCCGCGACCTGCTCGGGGGCCGATCTCCGCACGATCGAGGGTTTTGACGACGACCCCTTGATGGCGGCGCTGCGGCGGGCCTTCTCGCGGCACCACGCCTTGCAATGTGGCTTCTGCACGCCCGGCATGCTCGTCACCGCCTATGATATCGTCCGGCGCCTGCCCGGCGTGCAGGACGCACGGATCCGGGCGGAGCTCGCGGGCAATCTGTGCCGCTGCACCGGCTATGCGGGAATCGTCGCGGCCATCGCCGAGGTGGCGGCTTCAGGCATCACAGCCGAACTGCAACCGTGCAGGCGGGCCGCCGTGCCTGTCTCCATTCCCCGGATCACCACCGCGATCCCAATCCCGGCCGGCCCAAACAGAGCTTGGATTCCTCCCGACCTCACGGGTGCCACGACACTCAACCGGGACCTCGTGCTGCCCATGCCGGCCGAAGCCGCCTGGCGGCTGCTGCGGTCGGTGGAGACGGTGGTCGGCTGCGTGCCGGGCGCCGCCCTCACCCAGGTGGACGGGGACGAAGTGGCGGGTAGCCTTTCCGTCGCGATCGGCCCGATGCGGGCGACCTTCCGTGGTCGCGCCCGCGTCGCCTATGACGAGGCCGCGCTGTCCGGCAGCTTGATCGGCGTCGCGGAAGATGGCGCGACACGATCGGCCGCGCAGGGGGCGATGACGTTCCGCGTGACCAGCCATCCCGACGGATGCACGGTGCACGCCGACATTAGGTATCGGCTAACCGGTCCCTTCGCGCAGGTCGGACGCCCCGCGATCGTGGCCGACGTGGTGGACGGCATGCTCGCCCGCTTCAATGCCAACCTGCTCGCCGCCGCATCTGGCACAGCCATCGATACGGCCCCGGTCGGTGGCTTGCAGCTGGCGATCGTGTTGCTGGGAAAGGCGATCCGCCGGGCGTTGCGGCTCTAGTTGCCACCGGCAACGGCCGACCCGCCGCGGGTGAAACTTGACCGGCTGCGGCCTCGGTTTGGGTGCCTTCACGCCGCTGTTTCTTGTTAGCGCTTGACGCCATCAAGGTGAACGGCCTGTTCCCTCCCCTTGAGGGAGGGGTGGCCACGCAGTCCAATACGGCCGGTTCGCTCAGCGTCCTGCCTGAGCCGAATGCCGCTTGGACCCCTCGCTCGAGGCGGACTGTTGTTAACGAACGTGTTTGAGGCAGCGACCGCCATCGGCAGGATCGATGCCACGGCATCGTATCGCTGTCCTGCGCGCAGGCAGAAAGCCGGCTGCAGCAGCCGCTCGGCGACCACGGTGTTGCTGTCGTTGTCCCGCAATGCGAACCGTCCGCGCAGATCGTCCAGCACGGACACGTCCGCCACCCGACCGACTGCCAAGGACCCGATCTCCGCCGACCGGCCCAGCATCGCTGCCGGATGGCTGGTCACCATCGGCACCACGTCCTGCAGGGACAGGCCGAGTGCCATCATCGAGCTCATCGCCTGCGTCAGGCTGAACTTGGCCTGTCCCTTGAAGGGGTGGTTTTCCTCGTCGGCATGTTCGGCCGGGGTGCCGGCTGGGGCGGGCACGTGCGTGTTGTAGCCGTGCATGTCCGCCCCAAGCGTGTGCGGCAGGATTCCGGCATCCAGCGCCATGCGGGCCAGGCGGTAGGAGAAGTGGCTGCCATGCCCGACATCGACCCTAAGCCCGCGGTCCAGCGCGGCCTGAATCACGGGGTGCACCTGGCCGGACTGGTCGACGAAGCCGCCCGGATGCTTGGTGAACGGATGCGCCAGGATATCGCCGGCCCGCAGCAACGGGATCACCCGCTCCAGGATCGTGTCCACGTCCTCGCCGTTGGTGCCGCTCTCCGGCAGGCCCCAGAGCTGGCCGAAATGCACATAGACCGGAAGGTCCGCCTGGACGCCGATCTCGGCCGCCATCTCGATCACGCGGATGCCCCAGCGCGCGAAGCCGCCGATCTCGGCATGCGCCTTGATGCCCCGCACGATATCCGGATTGGCCCGCGCCGACGCCACCGTCGCCGCGATATCCACCCCGTCCGGGCTGTAAAGCTTGGGGTAGAAATGTCCCTCCAGCCCACCCACCAGGTAGGCGGACAGGAAGGCGTAGACCCGCGTTGCAGCCGGTTCGGCACAGAAATGCCGGAACCCGGGCAGCGTCATGCAGGACGGCCCGCCCTGGTCCACGACCGTGGTCACGCCGGATTGCACGCCGACCAGGTCAGGGGCCAGCCCGAACCGCCCCGTCACGTATTGGTAGACATGGGCGTGGGTGTCGATCAGCCCCGGAAGCACCAGCCGGCCGCCGACATCCACCACCTCTGCCCGGTCCGCGCCGCCGCCGGCGGCCAGGTCCGTCCCGGTCGCCGCGATCCGCCCGTTGCGGACCAGCACGTCCATTGTGCCATCGAGGCCGGTGGCGGGGCAGATCACCCGGCCACCCCGCAGCAAAATGTCTCGCATTGGAACGACTGCCATCTTTCTCTCCTGCGCCGCCGCCAACCGTAACGGCTGCTCCCTACGCGTTCAACGGGCTTCGTTCCGACGCCGATCGGCGTGACGGTGTTCGCGGCTGCTGGCACATCGTTTGCATGTAGGCTGTCACAACAGGTGTCTGAATAGTCGGCACAACAGCCCGTCACGTGAGGACGACCGCACGATGGAGATCGACTACGCGGCTCTGGTGGTCGACCGCTTCGGCGAGGCACCCGATCCGGCCTGGGCCCAGCTTCCCGACATGCCGGCCGTGGCGCAGATCCTGGCCCGGCGCACGCATCGTGCCTACGCCGACCGCCCGGTCCCGGACGCGCTGATCGGGCTTCTGTGCCGGGCCGCGCTGTCGGCTTCGGCGAAGTCCGATTACCAGCAGGCGTCGGTCTTGCAGGTGCGGGATGCGGCCAAGCGTGCGGCGTTGGCCGCTCCATTCCCCGCCATGCCTTGGATCGGGGCATCCCCTGTCTTCCTGGTGTTCCTCGGCGACGCGCGCCGGCTGGAGCGGATCGGGGATGTCCGTGGCCACCCCCAGGACAACGGCATCCTGGAGGGCTTTTTCAACGCGGCGGTGGATGCGGCCTTGGCGCTGCAGACCTTCATCCTTGCGGCCGAAAGTGCGGGCCTTGGCTGCTGCCCGATCAGTGTCCTGCGCAACGAGGCCGAAATGGTCGGCGAGGTGCTGGGCCTGCCGGACAAGGTGTTCCCGGTCGCCGGGCTGTGCGTCGGCTGGCCGGCCGGCGCCGGGCATTTGAGCATGCGGCTGCCGACCGCGACGAGCCTGCACGTGGACCGCTACGACGATAGCGGCCTCGCCGACCAAGTCCGCGGCTACGACCATGCCCGCGAGGCGCGCAACCCGACCCCGCGGGCGAAGCAGCGTGCGCCGTCGCGGTTCGGCTACGCCGACGACTACGGCTGGTCCGAAGACAAGGCGCGGCAATCCGCCCAGGGCGAGGGTGCCGCCTTCCCGCCCTGGCTCGTCAAACGGGGCTTCACCTTTCCCTGAGCCCACTCCCCGCTCATCCACCCCCTGGAGGCTTACGATGGACCTGACACGCCGCACGATCATCGGAACCGCAGCCGCAGCCGCCCTGCTGCCCCGGATCAGCGTCGCCGCGACCTTGGACGAGATCAAGAAGCGAGGCACCATGGCGGTGGCCACCGAGGACGACTACCGCCCGTTCGAGTTCGTGAAGGACGGCACGCCCACTGGCTTCGACACCGAGCTGCTGGCGATCCTGCGCAAGACCGCGCCGTTCAAGATCGACCAGGCGATCATCCCCTGGACCGGCCTGCTGCCCGGCGTCGACACCGGCAAATACGACGCCGCCGTCACCGCGGCCCTGATCACGAAGGAGCGCGAAGCCTTCCTGGACTTCTGCAGCCCCGTCTCGGACGCCACGATCTACTACGTCAAGCGCAGCAAGGATTCGAGCATCAACGGCATCAAGGACCTGAGCGGCAAGACCGTGGGCGTGCAGGCCGGCAGCGCCATGCTCCAGGCCCTGCCGCAGCTCGAGGCCATGCTGGCCAAGGATGGCGGCAAGCTCGGCAAGGTCACGCAGTACGTCTCCTACCCCGAGGCGTACCAGGACCTCGCCCTCGGCCGCACCGATTACGTGACGAACACCGTGATCAACCTGAACCTGCTGCTGAAGGAGAAGCCCGGCGTATTCACGCTCGGCCAGCCGGTCGCGGCCAAGACCTACATCGCCTGGGCGGTGAAGAAGGGGAACGCGAGCGTGCTCGCCTTCCTCAACGACTTCCTGATCGCGCAGCGCAAGAACGGCGAGATGTACCGCCTGCAGAAGGAATGGTTCGGCCAGTCGTTCGAGGACATGCCCGAGAGCTTTACGGTCACCTAGGGTTTGACGTGGGGCGATTGGATCAGCCTGTTCAAGGGCGCCGTCACGACGGTGGCGCTCTCGCTGGTGGCCGTCTCTGCGGGTTTGCCGATCGGGCTCGGCCTGGCGCTGGTGCGCTGGGCCCGTGTCCCCGTGCTCGACCGGTTCGTCGCCGTCATCGTCAGCCTGCTGCGCGCCGCGCCCGCCGTGACGCTCGGCCTGCTGGTGTTCTTCGCGCTGCCCGGCATCGGCCTCTCGATCGACCCCATTCCCGCCGCTATCGTGACGCTGACCCTGTCCACCTGCGCGTTCAACTGCGAGATCTGGCGGGCCGCCCTGAACGATTTTCCGCCGGAGCAGATCGATGCCGCCAAGTCCGTCGGCATGCCGGCCCGGACGCGCCTGCGCCGGGTTGTCCTGCCGCAGGTGATCCGGACGGCCACCCCGGCGCTGGTCAACGAGATGACGCTGCTGGTGAAGGCGAGCCCGGCCGTGGCCGTGCTGGGCGTGGTGGACATCACTCGGGCCGCCGTTCGCATCGGCTCCAACACCTACGAACCGCTGCCGCCGTTCGCCGCGGCCCTGGTCCTGTACAGCCTCATCGTGTTCATGGTCGTGCTGGCCCAGCGCATGACCGAGCGCCACCGCCGGCGAGCCATGGCGTGATGCTGGACCAGTTCGCCATCGTCTGGCAGGCCCGCGGGCTGATGCTGGACGGAGCGCTGCAGACCGTCTGGCTCACGGTCGTGTCGGCCGTGATCTCCCTTGTCCTCGGGGCCCTCCTGGCCATGGCCCTTATGTCCCGCCGGGGCGGCATCGGCTGGGTGAGCAGCGTGCTGGTGGACGCGATGCGCTGCGTGCCGTTCCTGTTGTTCGCCTACATCATCTATTACGGCCTGCCCTCGATCGGGCTCGACTTCAACAGCTGGCAGTCCGGTCTGATCGCGCTCGCGGTCTACAACACCGCCTACATGGCCGAGCTGATCCGCGGCGCCTGGCGCAGCCTCCCCGCGGAAACCATTGAGGCCGGGTATGCCTGCGGCTTCCATGGGCTGGGGCTGTTCCGCCGCGTCATCCTGCCGCCGGTCGTCTTCGCGGCCGCGCCGATGATCGGCAACCAGGTGATCCAGATCATCAAGGACACGGCGTTCCTGACCATCATCACGGTGGAGGAGCTGACCCACGCGGCGACCGTGATCCAGGCGAAATACTTCCTGCCGTTCGCCTCCTTCCTCTCGGCCCTGATGCTGTATTGGCTGATGTGCCTGGCGGTCGAGCGGATGGTGGCGGTGATCGGCACCCGGGCGGAGCTGCGCCGATGACCGTCGCGGCGGAGCTGCGCCAATGACAGCCGTGCTCGAGGCCGCGGGGCTGACCAAGAGCTTCAACGGCCAGCGCGTGCTGGACGGCATCGACCTCCAGGTGCACCGGGGCGAGACGATGTGCATCCTGGGCCCGTCCGGCTCCGGCAAGTCGACCCTGCTGCGGTGCCTGAACTGGCTGGAGACGCCGGACGCCGGGGTGGTCCGGCTGGCGGGCGAGCGGGTCGGGATGATGCAGGGCGGCAACATCCGCATGGGGGATGCCGCCCTGTCGCGCATGCGAACGCGCATGGGGTTCGTGTTCCAGCATTTCGCGCTGTGGCCGCATCTGACGGTGCTCGGCAACGTCATGGCGGCCCCCCTCCACGTTCAGCGCCGCCCCCGTGCGGAGGTGGAGGCGGAGGCACGGGCGTTACTGGGCAAAGTGGGACTGGCGGGGCGGGCCGATGCGTTCCCCGCGCGTCTGTCCGGAGGGCAGAAGCAGCGCGTCGGCATCGCCCGCGCGCTGGCGATGAAACCCGACCTCGTCCTGTTCGACGAACCGACCAGCGCGCTCGACCCGGAGCTGGTGGGCGAGGTGCTGCTGGTGATGCGCGAACTGGCCGCGGAGGGAATGACGATGGTGGTCGTCACGCACGAGATGGGTTTCGCGCGGGAGGCCGCCAACCGCATCGTGTTCATCGACCACGGCCGCATCGTCGAGACGGGAACGCCGGGTGAGTTCTTCGGCCAGCCCCGCACCGACCGCGCCCGCCAGTTCCTGCTGCGCTACGCCGCCGCGACCCAGTCCGACCGCAACGGAGAGACACATCATGCCTGACGCGATCTTCCACCTCATCCCCGGTGCCCCCAAGCCGGTGGCGCCCTACAGCCATGTCGTGGAGAAGGACGGCTGGCTGTTCGTCACCGGGCAGCTCGCGACCGACCCGGACGACGATACCTTGCCGCCGCCCGCCGGGATCGAGGCGCAGACGCACAAGGTGATGGACAATCTTCGCCGCGCGCTGGAAGGCGCTGGCTCGTCCTTCGCGGACGTGCTGTGCCTGCGCGTCTTCCTGACCGATTTCAAGGGCGACTACGCGGCGTTCAACGCAATCTATGCCACCTACTTCGCTTCCGATCGCTTGCCCGCGCGCACCACCGTGGGCGTGACAGGCCTGGCGCGCGGCGGCATCGTCGAGATCGACATGATCGCCTGCCGCCGCTAGCGTTGGCAGCACAGCACCGCTTGACGCGGCCGAGGACGCAAGCGACGGTTCCAACGCTGGCACAGCGCTTGCCTTCACGTCGGCAACGCTTCGGCAAAACTCCGCCACCGAGGGCACCCTCGCCGATGCCTGAACGCCAGTGAGGCCGCGCCCATGACACCCACCCTGACCCGGCGTGCGACGATCGGACTGGCCACGGCGGCCGTGCTGTTGACGGCGCGCCCACGCCGCGCCCGCGCTGCCAAGCAGGTGAGTTTCACGCTCCCCTGGGTGCCGGAGGGTGCCAACATGATCGCCTTCATCGCCAAGGCGAACGGCTACTGGTCCGACCTCGGGCTGGACGTCGCCGTCTCGCGCGGGTCCGGCTCCACCACCGCCGCGCAGGCGATCGGGGCGGGCCGGTTCGACTTCGGCATGTCCGTCGCATCCGCCGGGTTGCAGCAGGCCGCGAAGGAGCTGCCGCTGGTGCAGATCGCATGCTGCAGCTACGACGCCATGATGGGCGTGGCGGTGCGGAAGGACGGCCCTATCGCCACGCCGAAGGACCTGGAGGGCCGCAAGCTCGGTTCTACCGCGTCGTCCGGCGAATATCCCTTCCTCCCGGCCTACGCCGCGGCGGCGGGCATCGACTTCGCGAAGGTCGACGTCGTCCTGGCCGATCCCAACGTGCGCAACAGCCTGCTCGCGCAGCAGCGCGTGGACGCCGTGAGCGGTCTCGCGCCGACGCTGGTGCCCACCTTCAATGCCCTGGGCGTGCCCATCCGCACGCTGCTGTTCAGCCAGGTGGGGCTGCACTTCTACGGCAATATGCTCATGACGCAGGCCGCTCGCCTCACGCAGGAACCGGAGACCGTCCGAGCCGTCACGACCGGGCTGATGCAGGCGGCCAGGCACGTCCTGTTGGAGCCGGAGGCCGCGCTCAAGACGTTCCTGAAAGCGGTGCCGGAGATTGGTCTGGCCGCCAAGGGCACCGAGCAGGCCCGGCTCGGCATCGGCCTGTTCCAGGTCGCCATGCTCGACCCGTCCGCACATGGCCACCCGCTCGGCTATATCGACCCGGCCACCTTCGCGACGATGACGGGTCTCGTGATGCACACCTTGGCCGCACCCGGCGACAAGCCACCGCTGCAGCCGATGACCAACGAGTTCCTCGGAGCCGTCAGCCTGACGCAAGCCGAGTGGGATCAGGCTCAAGCCTCCGCGGCCGAGTTCCGTTCCTTGCTGTCGTGAACGGCACTGGCCCGCTACGGCGTGGATAGCACTCCGGCGATCCGCGTGGCGGGCGTGGGCAAGACCTACCACACGCGTAACGGCCCGCTGGAGGCCGTGCAGGATTTGAGCCTCCAGGTGGCGCGAGGCGAGTTCGTCGCCGTGCTGGGGCCGAGTGGCTGCGGCAAGAGCACGCTGCTGATGATGTGCGCCGGCCTGGAGCGGCCGACCCGGGGGGAGATCGTGGTCGATGGCGAAGCCCTCCGCGGGCCGCGCACGCGCACCGGCATCATGTTCCAGGACTCGACCCTGCTGCCCTGGCTGACGGTGCTGGACAACGTGCTGATGCCCGTCATCATCGCCCGCAAGCCCCGGGCGGCCTATCGCTCCCGGGCGCAGGAGTTGCTGGCGACGGTCGGGCTGGACGGGTTCGAGGCCAAGAAGCCGCACGAACTGTCGGGCGGCATGCGGCAGCGCGTCGCAATCTGCCGTGCGCTAATCCACGACACCGACATCCTGCTGATGGACGAGCCGTTCAGCGCGCTCGACGCCATCACCCGCGACGACATGGGCGACCTGCTGCTGGACCTGTCGCAAGGGCACGCGAAATCCTCCCTGTTCATCACCCACAGCATCCGCGAAGCCGTGCTACTGGCGGACCGGGTGCTGGTCATGGGCCGGCGCCCGTCCCGCATCACCGAGAACCTTGCCATCCCGTTCCCACGCCCCCGCGCCCGCTCCGTCGCCGACCTGCCGGAGTTCGCCGCCCTGTGCTCCCATCTCCGCGCGGCAGTGGCGAGCGGGTCGTCCCAGCTTCCCGCGTGAGGCTGGTGCCCGCGGCGCTGCCCTTGGCCGCCATGGGCATGGGCTTGCTCGCATGGCAGACGGTGGTCAGCGCGTGGGCCGTGCCGAAAGTCCTGCTGCCGGCGCCCGTCGATGTCGCCCGGCGGCTGGCGGCCGAGTGGCCTTCGCTGCTGGCGGATAGCGCCGTGACCTCCGGTGAGGCCGTCGCGGCCTTTGCGCTGGCCCTCGTGTGCGGGCTTGCGGCGGCCGCGCTGATGGCCATGCGGCCGGCGGCCCGGCGAGCGCTGCAGCCGCATCTCGTGCTGTTCCAGCTCGTGCCAAAGGTGGCGCTCGGGCCTTTGTTCATCACATGGTTCGGGCTCGGCTGGTCCTCGCGCGTTGCCTTCGCGATGGTCCTCAGCGTGTTCCCGATCGCGATCGGCGCCCTGACCGGCTTCCTCCGGGTGGACCGCTCTGCGTTGCAGTTGCTGCTCGCCTGCCGGGCGACGCGTTGGCAGGTGTTCTGGCACCTGCGCGCGCCCGGCGCCGCGTCCTACGTGTTCGCGGGCGCGAAGGTCGCGGCCACCATGGCGTTCACCGGCGCCACGGTGGCCGAGTTCCTGTCGGCCCAGTCCGGCATCGGCTACGCCATCCTGAACGCCGCCGCCGTGTCCGACACACCGCTGATCTTCGCCGCGCTGGCACTGCTCTGCCTGGCCGGCGCCGCGCTCTATGGCGTCGTCGTGCTGGCCGAAACCGCCGTCCGGCGCATCATGGCGGAGCACGCGGCCTGATGCGCTGGCTCTCGCCGCTGCTGGTGGCCGTCGCCGTGCTGGCGGCGTGGGAGGCGGGCGTGACGCTGCTGGGCGTCTCGCCAGCGGTGCTCGTCCCACCCTCGGCGATAGCGGCCTCGATCTTCGCCCACGCCGGAATCTTGTCGCCGCATGTCGCCATCACGGCTGCGGAAACGCTCGAAGGGTTTGCCGCCGCGACCGTGATCGGCGTTGTCCTCGCCGCCTTGATCGCGTCCTCCGGGCTGCTGCGGGGGGCCGTGATGCCGTATCTGCTCGCGATGCAGATCGTGCCGAAGATCGCGCTCGCCCCGCTCTTCATCGTCTGGCTCGGCACCGGGACGCCGTGCCGGCTGGCGTTCTCGGTTTTCCTGGCCCTGTTCCCCGTCACGATCGCCGGCGTCGCCGGGCTGCTGTCGGCCGACCGCAACGTGTTGCGGCTGTGCGCCTCCCTGGGTGCCAGCCGGTTGCAGGAAGTGGTGCGCATACGCCTGCCCTACGCCCTGCCGCATCTGTTCGCGGGGTTGAAGGTCGCGGCGACGATGATCCTCCTCGGCGTCACCATCGGCGAGTTCGTAACGGCGCAGGGCGGCCTCGGCTACATCATCCTCTTCGCGTCCTCCATCGGTGAGACGGCGCTCATGTTCGGGGCGCTTGTGCTGCTCTGCCTGATCGGGCTCGCGCTCTATGCCGCCGTCGCCCTCGCGGAGCAGGCCTACGTGCGATGGTTCGGCGTCCCGGCACTGGACATGCCGCCCGGGCCATGAGCGGCGCTCGCGCGGCCTGCACCGGGCCCGTGGCCGCGTAACGCACGATGAAATGGGGCTGCTCGGTTGATGTCGAACCGCGCTGGAGGCAACGACCGGGTGTCGCTGGTCCGCTTTTGCGTGGTCACTCCGCCGACCGAGAGGGAGCATCCCATGATCAGCCGCCGCCGCGTCCTTCGGACCGACGCCGGGCCCGGTCGCACCCTCGAAGCGGACACGCATGCGGCGCGGCCGGCGTTGCCGCAAGGTCTGCGTGGCGAGCGCGTGGGTCAATTCGGTAGAGCCGACGCCGAACGCGAGTGCGCCTGGCCCGCCGTTGGTGCAGGTATGGCTGTCGCCGCAGATCAGGGTGACCCCGGGAAGCACGAGACCAAGCTCCGGAGCCATGACGTGAACGATCCCTTGACCGTCCTCGCCAAGGTCGAAGAAGCGGATTCCGGTGGCCGCGGCACGATTTCGCAGCCCATCGTGCAGCTTCTGCCCGGGGGGAAGCTGGCAGCGGGACGGCCCGGGACGCTGGAGACCGCGTGGTCCGGCGTGGCGAACGCAAGCTCGGGATTACGGACCTGCAAACCGGACTCGCCCACCTCCTCCAGCGCACACCCAACGGCTCGCCATGTTGGATGCGCGATCGATGTCCGGCCCCTCTGGCGGCGGCTTGGCCGATAGGAACCCCACATGGAGCCGGCTCCGAACCGCCAGGTGGATGGCGCATTGTTCTCGGTCGGCGACCCGCATATGTCTCAGGGCGACGGCGAGATCAGCGGCACCGCCATCGAAGCCTCGCGCGACGTGATGTTCCAGTTGTTCGTGCGCCGTGATTTCAGCTTTCCCTCGCCGCTGTTGCAAACGCCGGATTGTTGGATGACGCACGGGTTCGACGAAGACCTGAATGTGGCGATGCGCAACGCCAGGCTCGAGATGCTCCGCCTGCTTACCGACCATCGCGGGCTAAGCCGGGAAGACGCCTGTTCGCTGATGAGCGCGGCCGCCGATTTCGCGGTCACCCAGGTGGTGGACGGGCGGCAAGGCGTGCATGCAAGGATCTGCCGCGCGGTTTTTCGCCCACCTGAGCGGACGTGGCGCCTTCTTCGGTTTCGATGCCGTTCCACCGCGTCAAGGAAGCGTGTTTCGGCCTGTAATATACCCGGGCGGCACAGGCGCGGTACTGCTTGCAAGCCGCCTCGCCGCGGCGCAGGATTGTGCAATGCACAAGGTATCGGAAAGCCTCTAGGGTGGCGGCGCTGGGTCGGGTCGCGTCGACGCTGCGACGCACCGCCGTCCAGGCCGTTCCGACAATGCTGGGCATCGTCGTGCTCAGCTTCCTACTGCTGCAACTCGTTCCCGGCGACGCAGCCGACGTGCTCGCCGGGCAGTCCGGTTCCGCGACGGCTGAAACGATGTCCATGTTGCGGGCGCAGTTCGGCCTCGACCAACCCTTGCTCAACCAGCTTGCCAATTATCTCGGCAACCTCGCCCATTTTGACCTCGGAACCTCCGCCCGGTTCGGCCTGCCGGTCTCCCAGCTTATCATGGCGGCATTGCCGAACACGCTGCTGCTCATGCTGTGCGCGCTTGGTATGGCGTTGGTCTTGGGCGTGCTGGCCGGCTGGGTGATGGCGATCTATGCGGGGCGCTGGCCGGACCGGGTGCTGCAGGTCGTCGTGCTGCTGTTCTACTCGACGCCGGGTTTCTGGGTCGGGCTGATGGCGATCGTGCTGTTCTCCGTTAAACTCGGCTGGCTGCCGTCCAACGGCAACATGACGGTGGGGGTGAACCTGTCGGGCCTGCGGCTTATCGCGGACCGCGCTTCCTACCTCGTGATGCCGTCTTTGGCGCTCTCGTCGTTTTTCATCGCCGTCTATGCAAGACTGACCCGGGCCACGATGATCGAGGTGCAGGGCCAGGACTTCATGCGCACGGCTGCCGCCAAGGGGCTGCATCCCGTGACGGTGCAAATGCGGCATGCGCTGCGCAACGCGCTCATCCCCGTGACCACCGTTGCCGGCATGAATATCGGCAACTTGCTCGGCGGCGCCGTGGTGGTGGAGACGGTGTATGGCTGGCCCGGCATGGGCCGCCTGGCGCTCGACGCGGTGACCGGGCGGGACTTCAACGTATTGCTCGGCATCCTGCTGCTGTCCTCTTTGCTGGTCATCGTGGCCAATGTCGGGGTCGATCTGCTGCACGCATGGCTCGACCCTCGGATCGAGGCGCACTGACATGAGCGGTGCGCAGGCGGCCCTCACCGGTCCGGTTCACCGGGCATCCCGCCTCCGCTCCGCAATCCTGCGCAACCCGTCATTGCTGATCGGCGCGGCCATCCTGCTCACCGTCGTGCTGGCGGCAGCGACGGCGCCTTGGGTATTCCCTGGCGATCCGCAGGACATGGTTGGTTCGCCGACGCTTTGGCCCGGCGAGGACCCGGCTTTCCCGCTCGGCACCGACAGCCTGGGCCGCGACGTGGCGACAGGGCTGGCCTATGGCGCGCGGGTGTCCTTGCTGGTCGGCGTCAGTGCCGCGGCGATCGGGCTCGTGATCGGTACGCTGGTGGGCGCTCTCGGCGGCTATTTCGGAGGCTGGCTGGATAACGCGCTGGTCCGGCTGACCGAGTTGTTCCAGACGGTGCCGACCTTCCTGCTGGTCATCGTGCTGGTGGCGATCGGGCAACCCTCGGCGCGGTTGATCGCCCTGTCCATCGGCGTGTCCTCCTGGCCGGTGATCGCCCGGCTGGTGCGGGCGCAGTTCCGATCGCTACGGCAGGCGGATTTCGTCATGGCGGCGCGTGCGCTCGGCTACGGCCCGGCGCGGATCATCCTGCGGGAGATCATGCCGAACGCGATGGCGCCGGTGATCGTCAGCACCTCGGTGCTGGTGGCCAACGCGATCCTGACGGAGGCGGGGCTCGCCTTCCTCAACATGGGGGACCCGAACCTGGTCAGTTGGGGCAGCATGATCGGGGATGGCCGCGCGCTGCTGCGGACCGCCTGGTTCCTGACCGCGCTGCCGGGGGCGGCGATCGCGGTCACCGTGCTTTCGCTCAACCTGCTGGGCGACGGGTTGAACGAGGTGTTGAACCCAAGGTCCAGCCCGATTTGACGGCGCTGCCCAGCTTCCCGTCGCTGCTGGAGGTGCAGGACCTTTCGGTCGGTTTCGGCGCGAACATCGTTGTGCACAGTGTCAGCTTCCGGGTGGCACCGGGCGAAACGCTCGCGCTGATCGGGGAAAGCGGCTGCGGCAAGTCGGTGTCGGCGCTGGCGATCATGCGCCTGCTGCCCAAGACCGCCCGCATCACGGGGGGACGCGTGCTGCTGGAAGGCACCGACCTTGCCGCCGCATCGCCGCGCGCCCTGCGTGATATCCGCGGCAAGCGCATGTCGTTGATCCTGCAGGAACCGATGACCTCGCTGAACCCGGTGCTGACCATCGGCCGTCAGATCGGCGAGGTGCTGCGCCGGCACGAGACGATCTCCCGCGCGGGGGCTCGCCGGCGCGTCGTGGAGCTGCTCGATCTGGTCGGGATCCCGGAGCCGCAGCGCCGGGCGGACGAATTCCCCCACCATTTCTCGGGTGGCATGCGCCAGCGAGTCATGATCGCGATGGCGGTCGCCTGCCAGCCCCGGCTCGTGATCGCCGACGAGCCGACGACGGCGCTGGACGTGACGATCCAGGCGCAGGTGCTGGACCTACTGGGCAGCCTGCGGCGCCAATTGGGTATGGCGGTGCTGCTGATCACCCACGATCTAGGCGTGGTGGCACAATGGGCCGACCGCGTGGCGGTGATGTATGCCGGGCGCATCGTGGAGCATTCACCGGTCGCTCCGTTCTTTGCACGGCCGCGGCACCCCTACGCACGCGGCCTGCTGCAGGCCGCCATCGGCGAGCAGAAGGCACATTACACCACGGCGCGGCTGACCGAGATACCCGGCAGCGTCGTGTCCGCCACGAGGGAGACAGGCTGTGCCTTTGCACCGCGGTGCCCGGCGGTGATACCGGGCTGCCGCCAGGCGCCGCCTCCGCTGGAGCGGATCGAGCCCGGGCGCCGGGTTGCCTGCATCGTGGAAGCCGCCGATGCGGAGGCCCGCAATGTCGCTGCTTTCGGTTGAGAGCCTGCACACGCAGTATGCTTCGCGCGGCCGCCGGGTCAGCGCGGTAGACGGCGTATCGCTCGCGGTGGCGGCGGGCGAGACGGTCGGCTTGGTGGGGGAAAGCGGCTGCGGTAAATCCACCCTAGGCAAGACGATCCTGCGGCTGGTGGAGCCGAGTTCGGGCAGCATTCGGCTCGGCGGGCAGGAGCTGACCACGCTGCGCCCGGCGGCATTGCGGCCGATCCGACGCCGGATGCAGATGGTGTTCCAGGATGCGCTCGGCTCGCTCAACCCCCGCCAGACGGTCGGCACGCTGCTGGAGACGCCCTTGAAAGTGCATGGCGTCCGGGGGCGGGCCGTGCGCCGGGCGCAGGTGCGGGACATGATGGCGCGCGTCGGGCTGCCGCCGTCGGCGCTCGACCGCTACCCGCACGAGTTCTCTGGGGGGCAGCGGCAGCGCATCGGTATCGCCCGCGCGTTGGTGCTGCGCCCGGAGCTGATCGTTTGCGACGAACCGGTGTCGGCGCTGGACCTGTCGATCCAAGCGCAAATCCTGAACCTGTTGGTGGACCTCAAACGGGACTTAGGGTTGAGCTACCTATTCATCTCGCACGACCTCTCGGTGGTGCGCTACTTCGCGGACCGGGTCCTGGTGATGTATCTCGGCCGCATTGTCGAGAGCGCGCCCTATGCCGAGCTGTGGCGCGAACCGAAACACCCCTATACGCGCGCCCTGCTGGCGGCGGTGCCGCATCCGCAACCGGACCACGTACGTGCCCCGGTCGCGCTGCGGGGGGAAGCGGCGCCGGTGGGGGCGGGTGGTTGCCGGTTCCAAGCGCGATGCCCGCTCGCCTTCGACCGCTGCTCGGCCGAAGATCCGGCGTTGCGCCCGGTCTCACCCGGTCACGAAGCCGCCTGTCACCTGGTCTGACCAAGGGAGCCACCATGCCCAACCCAACCCGCCGCACCCTGCTTGCCGCCTCCGCCGGCGCCCTCGTCGCGCCACGCTTCGCCAGCGCCCAGCCGGCGCCGAAACGCGGCGGCACGATGACGATCATGTTCTATAGCGAGCCGCCCTCCATGGTCTCGCTGGTCAGCACCAACAGCCTGACCACGAGTGCGAAGGTGACGGAGGGCCTGCTCTGGTACGACCACGAGATGCGGCCGCAACCGCAACTGGCGACGGCCTGGAACATCTCGCCGGACGAACTGACCTATACCTTCACCCTGCGCCAAGGCGTGAAATGGCATGACGGCGAGGACTTCACCTCGGCGGACGTTGCCGCGTCGCTGGCCATCCTGAAGACGTCGCATCCGCGCGGGCGCAGCACGTTCGCGCACGTGACGGCGGTGGAGACACCCGACCCGCACACCGTGGTGCTGCGGCTGGATGCGCCGATCCCCTACCTGCTCCGCGCATTCGCCGCCGCAGAGTCCCCGATCATTCCCAAGCACGTTTATGACGGCACGGACCCTTTCACCAACCGCAACAACGTCTCCCCGATCGGGACGGGGCCGTTCCGCTTCAAGGAATGGGCCCGCGGCGACCACGTGATCTACGAACGCAACAACGAGTACTGGGACCAGCCGCGACCGTACCTGGACCAGCTCGTCGTGAAATTCATTCCGGACGCGGCGGCGCGCTCGGCCGCCCTCGAGTCCGGGAACGTGGACCTCGGCTACCGCACGCCGGTGGCGCTGAGCGACGTGGAGCGGCTGCGAAGTGCGGGCAACCTGGTGTTCGAGACCAAAGGCTACGAATACAGCAACAACGTCTACAGCTTGAATTTCAACATGGATAACCAGTACTTTTCCAAACTGCCGGTGCGGCAGGCGATCAGCCATGCCATCAACGCCGCCGCAATCTGCAAGGTGATATTCTACAGTACGTATGACGAGTGTGCGGCACCCATCGCACCTTTTCTGTCCGAGTACCATGACCCGGCGCCAACGCCGTACCCGTTCAACGTGGCGCAGGCCGAAACGCTGCTGGATCAGGCGAGGCTACCCCGCGGCGCGGACCGCACACGCTTCCACATCTTCTTCGAAGCCGACCCGACCGCCGACGAGAGCCGCCGCCTGGGTGACTTCATCCGCGCGGCACTCGGCCGCGTCGGAATCGCGGTTGAGGTGCGGGCATCCGATACCGGCAGCTATGTCAAGCGCGTCTACACCGACCGTGATTTCGATCTCACCTGCACCACGTTCAGCAACTTGTTCGACCCGACTGTGGGGGTAATGCGCCTCTACTGGTCGAAGAACATCATCAAGGGCGTGCCGTTCTCCAACACCACCTATTACCGCAATCCAAAGGTGGACGCGTTGCTCGAGCAAGCGGCGGTCGAGCCGGATCCGGCCAAGCGCCGCGCCGAGTTCATGGAGTTCCAGCAGATCGTCATGGCCGACGCGCCCGACATCAATATCGGCGTGCCACGCTGGTACACTATCCATAACAAGCGGGCGCTTGGCCATTCCGTGACCGCGGACGGCGTCGAGGGCAACTTCGCCCATGCCTACATCGCGAGCTGAGGGGGTGCACCGGTGACATCAGACACACGCACCCGGCTCTCCGCCGATGTCGGCGGAACGTTCACGGACATCGTGGTCGAACGGGGCGGCAGCCGTTGGACGACCAAGGTGCTCACCACCCCTGCGGCCCCGGAGGAAGGCGTGCTCACCGGGATCGACGCGGCGCTGGCGCTGGCCGGGACGGAGATCGCGGCGGTGGACGGCTTCGTGCACGGTACCACGCTCGCCACCAACGCCATCATCGAGCGACGCGGCGCCAAGACGGCGCTAATCGCCACGGACGGCTTCCGCGACGTGCTCGAGATCGGCACCGAAAGCCGCTACGATCAATACGAACTCGCGATCGCCCGGCCAAAGCCGCTGGTGCCGCGCCCGCTGCGCTTCACCGTCCGGCAGCGGATCGATGCACGCGGCAAGGTGCTGCTGCCGCTGATCGAGGCGGACGTGGCGGGCGTGGTCGACCGCCTGCGCCGGGAGAGGGTGGAGAGCGTCGCGGTCGCACTGATCCACTCCTACGTGGATGGAACCGATGAGCGGCGCATCGCAGAGATGCTGCGGGCGGCGCTGCCCGGCGTCCGGATCTCGCTTTCGCACGAAGTTTGCCCAGAGATCCGGGAATACGAACGCACCTCCACCACGGTCGCCAATGCCTACGTACAGCCGTTGATGGACAGCTATCTGGAACGCATGGAACGGCGGCTGCGCGAGGCCGGGTTCCGCGGCGTCCTGAGCCTGATGACGTCTGGCGGCGGGCTGACTTCGGTCGAGATGGCGCGGCGCTTTCCCGTACGGCTGGTGGAGTCCGGCCCGGCCGGCGGGTCCGTGTTCGCGGCGCAGATCGCAGCCCGGCTGGGCGAGCGCAAGGTTTTGGCGTTCGACATGGGGGGCACCACCGCCAAGATCAGCCTCATCGAGGATTATGCCTCACAGACCGTGCGGGTATTCGAGGTGGACCGGGCCGCGCGTTTCCTGAAGGGTAGCGGGCTCCCCGTGCGCATCCCCGTCGTCGAGATGGTCGAGATCGGCGCGGGCGGGGGCTCGCTCGCCCGCCTGGATGCGCTGAAGCGCGTCACCGTCGGTCCGGAGAGTGCCTCCTCGGTGCCGGGCCCGGCTTGCTACGGCCTGGGCGGCACCCGGCCCGCGGTGACGGACGCCGACCTGGTGCTCGGGCTGATCGACCCGGACGATTTTGCCGGGGGCTCGATCCAGCTTAGGCCGGACCTCGCCCGCGCGGCGCTCGAGGTGGAGGTTGGCGCCGGGCTCGGCATGGGGCCGGACATGGCGGCCTACGCCGTTTATGAGATGGTGTGCGAGACCATGGCCAGCGCAGCCCGCGTGCATACGGTGGAGCGGGGCGTGTCCGCAAGCCAGCACACCATGATCGCGTTTGGCGGGGCGGCTCCGTTGCACGTGGCGCGAGTGGCGGAGAAGATCGGCGTGCAGCGCGTGATCGTGCCGCCGAATGCGGGCGTAGGCTCCGCCATCGGTTTCCTGGCCGCGCCCGTGTCCTACGAGGTGGTGCGGACGACGTATATGCGTCTGGGAAGCTTCGACCATGCGGCGGCTGGTGCGCTGTTGGGCGATATGGCGAGCGAGATCCGCACGTGGGTGGAACCGGCGGCGCTTGGCCAAGCATTGACGGAGCGCCGGGTCGCGTTCATGCGCTATATCGGCCAGGGGCACGAGATCGCGGTGGAGCTTCCATTGCGCGAGTTGGGCCCGGCCGATGACGCCGTGCTCCGCGCGCAATTCGAAGCCGCCTACAAGGTAATGTTCAAGCGCGTGATCCCCAACGCCGCGGTCGAGATCATGGCCTGGTCGGTGCTGATGGCCACGGCAACGGCGTTGCCCGAGCCGATCGCCCTGCCCGGCCCCACTGCTCCGCCAGAGGCCTCCGGCGTGGCCGAGATATTCGACGGGCGGTCCGGACAGGCTATGCAAGTGCCCCGCTACCGGCGCGAGCACCTCCGCCCGGGCGCGCGCCTGCCGGGCCCGGCGCTGATCGCCGAGGACGAGACGTCCACCTTCGTCACCGACGCGTTCGACGTGTGGATCGATGGGCTGGGTTCGATCGTGATGGACCGCAAGGAGCGCATAGCATGAGCAGCTTGATCGAGATGCAGATCATGTGGAACCGCTGCCTGGCCCTGGTGGAGGAGCAGGCGCAGGTGCTGCAGCGCACGGCATTCAGCACCATCGTGCGCGAGTCCGGCGACCTCGCGGCGGGGCTGTTCGATGCGAAAGGCCGCATGATGGCGCAGGCTGTCACTGGAACGCCGGGCCACATCAACTCCATGGCGCTGGCGGTCGGCCACGTGCTTGCCAAGCATCCTGCCGAGACGATGCGGCCCGGCGACGTGTTCATCCACAACGATCCCTGGATCGGCACGGGGCATACCAATGACTTCTCCGCGACCACACCCTGTTTCCGCGACGGCGCTTTCGTCGGGCTGCTCGCCTGCAACTGCCACCTGATGGATATCGGCGGCATGCGCAACATGGGACCGTCGCAGGACGTGTTCATGGAGGGGCTGTTCATCCCCATCCTTCGCATCGTGGAGGCGGGCGTGGTGAACGAGACGCTGATGGCGATGATCCGCTCCAACACCCGGCTGCCGGTGGAGACCGAAGGCGACACCTACGCTCTCATCTCGTGTAACGAGATCGGCTGCGAGCGGCTGACCGAGATGATGGACGAGTTCGCGCTGGATACGCTGGACGCACTATCCGATCACATCATCGATGCGTCGCGCGAGGCGGTTCTGGCGCGGATCCGCGAGCTACCGCAGGGCACGTGGCGCAGCACGCTGACGCTGGACGGGCAGGACGGGGAGCCGGTGGTGCTGAAAGCGGCTCTCACGGTGTCCGACACGGGAATCGACGTGGACTATGGCGGCTCGTCCGGAATGGTGCGGTTCAACTTCAACGTGCCGCTCTGCTACACGCTGGCCTACACGTCTTATGCGCTGGGCTGCATCGTGGCGCGGGATATCCCGAACAACGCCGGGTCACTCGAGCCGCGCCGGGTTTCGGCGCCGGTGGGCACGATCGTGAACGCCGTCAAGCCGGTGGCGGTGGTGCAACGCCACCTGATCGGGCTGATGCTGCCGGACTTGGTGTTCGGTTGCCTGCGGCAAGCAATCCCGGAGCGGGTGCCGGCCGAGGGCGCCGGCGTGTTGTGGAACATCAACGGATCCGGTCCGCGGCAGAGCCCGCCCGTGATGGGCGATGATTTCCTGGTCAACATCGTCACCACGGGCGGGATGGGGGCGTTGCCGTCCCAGGATGGGCTATCGGCGACGGGGTTCCCGAGCGGCGTGCGCGGCGGCCCGATCGAGATCTTCGAGTCGATGTCCATGCTGGTGTTCTGGCGCAAGCAGCTCCGCGAGGATTCCGGTGGCGCGGGCGCCACGCGTGGAGGGCTTGGTCAGCACATCGAGATCGGCAATAGCCTGGACGAAGTCTTCACCTGCGGGACCGCCTATGAGCGGGTGGACCACCCGGCCCGCGGCTATGACGGCGGGCGGACCGGCGCACCAGGCTATGTCGGGCTGTCCTCCGGCCGCACCCTGCCGGGGAAGGGGCGCCACCTGGTAGCGAAGGGGGAGCGCATCGTGATCAAATCACCTGGCGGCGGCGGCCTGGGCAGCCCCCATGCGCGCGA
This sequence comes from Acetobacteraceae bacterium, assembly GCA_965199095.1. Taxonomy (GTDB): domain Bacteria; phylum Pseudomonadota; class Alphaproteobacteria; order Acetobacterales; family Acetobacteraceae; genus LMUY01. The sequence continues at coordinate 324,322 of CBDAQM010000007.1, read as the reverse complement.
CCCGGCGCTCATCCGGCAGGATCTCGAGAACGAGGTCGTCTCGCAGGAGGCGGCGCGGGCGGAGTATGGCTTCGAGTGCGAGCACAGGAAACCAGAATAGGATCAGGATCTTTGTAGCTGCTCATCTCCCCCGCTCGACGGCGTGCAACCTGCCGAGTCGAAAAGCGCTTGACGTGACCACGGCGGCCACGATTCAAGCTTCGGGTGACCGAGCTTCCCGACCTCACCGGCCTTTCGCACGACGCCGCCCTCGCAGGGCAAGAAGCCCCACCGCGCGGACAAACCCAAGCCTGAAGGCCCGCGCAAGGGCAGCCTGGGGCGCAAAGGCGGCGGGCGCATGTTGGTGGAGCATCCCGACGAGACGGTGATCGCCCGTCCGATGTGCTGCGCCCGCTGCCGGGCCGCATTCCACGACGACGATCAAACGCTGGCCGCGCGCTTCGACAAGTTCGACCTGCCGAAGGTCAAGCCGGTGGTGACGCGCGTGGAGCAATATGCCGGGCACTGCCAGGAGTGCGGCAGCACCACGCTGGCGCCGGTACCGGACGGACTGGAGCCAGGCTCTCCGTTCAGCCTCAACATCGTGGCGCTGGCGATTTATCTACGCTTCACTCACGCGATCAGCTATCGCCGCCTGAGCCGCCTGATGACCGAACTGTTCAGCCTCGCCATCAGTGAAGGCGCTTTGGATGCCGCATTCCGCCGTGCCATGCCGTGCTTCGATGCCGAGGTCAGCGCCATCCTTGCGCGGCTGCGGCGGTCCCGCGTGGTGTGTTCCGACGAGACGTCCGTGCGCGTGGCGGGAAAGACCTGCTGGGACTGGGCGGAGCCTGCCAAGGTTCCGGCGATGCGCAGCATCGGTGGAAAGCAGGTGGAGGGATTCCAGAACGGCGAGGTGGTGATCCACGTCATTCGCAACAGCCGCGGCGCCGCAATCGTCGGCGAGGTAATGGATGGCCATCGTCCAGCGATCTGGGTCTCCGATCTCTACAGCGCACAGCAGGGGCACGCCGCGGACTGGCAGATCTGCCTGGCGCATCAACTCCGTGACTGCAAGTACGTCGCGCCAGTTCGGACGGCAAGTCGTCCCAGTTTTAGCGTCTATCAGGATGATACAAGCGATATTCGACTTCGGTATCCACCGCGACATCATAGTGTGACTTCATACGTGCAACGGCTTGCTCAATAATGGTAATTGCTCACCCCGGCAAGGTTAGTGGTGTGAGCAGTGCGGTGCGGAGTGCGTTGAGCACGGGTGCCCGATTGGCTTTGGCGGTGCTGACTATGGAGCGGAACGCGGCGTAGGTGTGGGCGCCCCATTCGCAGCGGAAGCCGTTGGTCACCTTGCGGAAGATGACGCTGGGGCGGAGGTTCCGCTCGGAGACGTTGTTCGTGTAGGGCACGGCCCGGTTTGTCATGAAGACGAACAGGTGACCACGGTTGGCGGCGATGCGCTTGCGCAGCTTGCGGCCCGGCTCCCCCACCGGCACGGCCGCCATGATCCGGTCGAGCCTACGGTCCAGGTCGGCATGATATTGCTTCAGGGTGGCGTCTTTCAGCGTGTCGCGTCGTCGCCCGATGGCGATGGCGCGCAGCAGCAAGCGTCTGAATGGCGTACTGAAAGCGGTGTCGCCGCACTCGATGCCATACTGTGCGTCGCGCAGCAGGTGGGCCAGGCACACCTGCCATTGCACCGCGTGGCCGCGCTGGCTGCCGAGCATGTCGGACACCCAGACCATCGGCTGGACGGCGCCGAACACCTCCTGGACGACGGCCTTGCCGCGGCTGGGGCGGATGACGTGCAGCACGGCCAGTGTGCCGACGAAGACCCACTCCCACCAGGTCTGGCCATTCACCCGGGCGGAGGTTTCATCCGAGGCGACCACCTCGCTGGCCACGACCGCCTGCTGGATGGTCGAGGCGGCCGCCACCAGCGGCTCGCGCGACCGCGCCAACATGTTGCTGATCGCGCCTTCGCTGATGGTCAGCGCGAACATCTCGGCCATCAGGGCGCACAGGCGTTCCAGCCCGATGGCGTGTGCGTAATGCAGATACACCACCAGGGCGGTGATCGATTGGCCGAAGGGCGAGCCGGGCTCCAAGCCCGCAGGTGCGGTGGCGGTGGCACGCTCGCCGCAGCACGTGCAACGGCCGCCGAACAGGCGCACGCGCGTCACGTCGGGCTTGATGGGGGGCAGTTCGATGCGGTCATAGACCTGCTGCGGCGTCTGCTGCCCGGCCGGGAAGCTGGCGGCGCAATGCGGGCAGGCATCGAGGGTGGCGTCGACCACGCGATCAGGGTTGGGTTCCAGCATGCGCCCGACGCCGGGCCGGCCTTTGCGGGGCGGTTTGTCGCCCTCGGCGCGATTGGGCTTTTGGCCTTTGGACGGCGGCATCGAGGAATTGCCGGGGTTCTTCGGCGGCCGTTCATAGGCGGCCAGGCGCTTCTCCAGGTCCGTGATCCGCGCCAATGCCGCTTCCAGCCGACCGACCAACGGCAACAGCGAGAGGATCAGTTCATCCTTCTCCGCGTGGCTCAGCTTGGCGAGGTCGATACCGGGGGGCACACAGAGCTTGAATCGAGTCGCTCGTGGTCACGTCAACCGTTAACTCTGGCTTGACGGCCCACCCCGATCCAACTCTGGGGCTACCCAGGTGAGCAATTACCCCAGGTGAGCAATTACTGCTGATCTGATCGCCTATGCGCTGCGCAAGTATTATGAAAACGGAAAGGCCACCTTGTTTGATGTCATCAGCCATCGGTTTGATGCCGAAGGTGGAGTGCTTCACGGGCTTGTCCATAACGTGCCCGCTTCGGCGGGCTGCAACTGCCGAGCGTGTAAGCAGAAAAAAGTATGACCCGCCGCCTCGCCCTCGCGATCCTGCCGGTGGTGGCGAAGGCATAGCCCTTCCCGCCCGCCGCCGACCGTGCGAGCCGGCTGGACTCCCGTGAGAGAACCCAGCACCGTTGAGCCATGGGACTATTCAGCTTCCTGGCGTCGCTCATGCGCGGGTCATCCCCGGCGCAGCCTCCGCCTGACCAGTTTAAAGCGCCGTCTGTTGGCAGCGCTTCGAACGCGCCGAAGGACGTATGCATCGGCGCCATCAAAGGGCGTACGATCGAAGCTGGTGACACCCCAGAGGCTCCCAGCTTCGAAGGGCACGTCGAGGTGTTCGCAGTGGAGGAGGCGGACGGCTCCATTGCCGTTACGGCGATCGGCGGAACTGACGCCGTCACGGAACGCCGACGCAGATACCGGATCACCCGCAACAGCGAGCTATCCGGCCCCGTCTCCAACCTCGATTTCGACCGGTGCGGAGTTGGCTTGGCGCGGCTCGCCGGCGACATGCGGTCCGTCAGGCTGACGCGGCCAGTGCTGCTGGATTGCAATGCGCCGATCCGCTTCCCCGATGCCAAGGTGACGCAGGAGGTGACCATCACCCACACGGACCGGAACGGCCTGAAGACAGAAGACGTGCGCCTGTCGGTGATGGGCTTCGACATTGACCCCGACAAATCTGATCTTCGCCACTGCTACGTCAAGGCCTGGGCACGCAAGCGGCTGGATTACCGGTGCTATGACATCGGGAAGATTGGGCAGGTGGTGGACGCCGCCGGGGTGAAGCACGAGCCGGTCGAGTGGGCTAAGAGCCTAATCAAGACCAAGCGACGGGCCAAGCGAACGTAGGATGCGACGGTTGTCCTGGCCGAAGTCTCGGACACTAGCGACGGCCATGGTCCTGCTTATGCTCGTTGTCGCCGAGGCCGTCTGGGTGAGGCAGGACAACATCGCGGCGCGACACCACACCCAGGTAACTCAAAGTCCGCATCTGGCTCCACGCTCAACTCCAACCCGCATGCTATTCGACCTGATCGTCTCTTTTCTCACCCTGGTTGCTGTCGGCGGACAGGTGTGGGTCGCCTTTGCGCCAAGCGAGCGTCATGGAGCGCCAGGCGACTATCGCTCAGGAACAGGCCAAGCTGATGGACAGCCAGCTCAAGGCCACTGAAGCCGCAGCGCAAGCGGCCGGATTGCAGGCGGACGTAGCCGAACGGAGCTTCAACAGACTTGAGCGGCCTATCCTTCTTGTGAAAGACATCGAGGGAATACAAACCGCAAAACACGTTGGTGCAGTCGGATACGGTGGCAGGCCGTTGCCGACAGACCCAACCGCCCGCTTCGCCGCTCACATCATGATTGAAAACTTTGGGCGATCGGCTGCGATTGTCGACGAACTCCTCATCGTCGCATTGTCAACCGAACGCCTTCCGGACATATTAGAACATCGGGTGTCAAATTGCATTTTGCATGAGACCGTCGTGCGCCCCGGCACCGAACTGGGCCGCTACCCAAGGCTGTTCAATCCTGGCGGCAAGGTTCGACTGAGTCTGATTTGCCACACCTGCGCTGGGAAATGGACTGTCTGATAAGAAACAGGATTCCCGAATCACAATATGTCTGACTCCTGGGGCGGCAACCGAGTGTGAGGTTGCCATGTCCCAGTTCGCGCCGTTGCTCTCCATGCTGTCAAAGGTTCCCGATCCCCGTCGCGGGCAGGGACAAAAATACAAGCTGCCCCACGTGTTGCTCTTTTCCATTCTGGCGATCGTGACCGGCTGCAACTCCTATCGCGGCATCGTCACCTTCATCGACGTGCATCGGTCCAAACTGAATGCCGCGTTCGGTCTCGCATGGCGCCGGGCGCCGGCCCACACCGCCATTCGCTATATCCTCCAAGGTCTTGCGCCTGCCGATGTCGAAGCCGCGTTCCGCCAACACGCTGCCCGGCTGCAGGCTGCGTGCACGCAACCGGGGCCACGCAGCATTGCGCTCGACGGCAAGACGCTTCGCGGCAGCTTCGACAATTTCAACGATCGCCTTGCTGCGCAAGTGCTGAGCGCTTTCGCCACCGACACGTCCTTGGTTTTGGCCCACATCGGCATTGCCGGAAAATCCAATGAAATCCCCGCAGCCCAGACGCTGCTCGCCGAACTCGGGGTCCCTGCCGGCACCCTCGTCACGCTCGATGCGCTCCACTGTCAAAAAAACACTTCGAAGTCGCCAAACAGGCCGGCATCGCTCTGATCATACAGGTCAAGGCCAACCAGCCGACCCTGCTTCAGACGATCACCGCCATCGCCGATACGGCAAAGCCGCTCAACACCTACAAAAGCCATGACAAAGGCCGCAACCGCTACGAAAACCGCACTGTCACGGTCTTCGATCCCGCCCAAAACTTCGAAGCCACGGACTGGCAGGATCATGTCCGCGCCATTATCCGCGTCGAGCGTGTCGTCTACACGCGCAACGCCAAGACCGGGCTGTTCGACAGAACCTGCGAAGTTGCGTTCTACGTCTCCAATCAACCGCTTCCCGCCGCCCAAGCGGCAGACGCCATCCGCGCCCATTGGCGCATCGAGACAACCTCCCACTACACCCGCGACGTCACCCTCGGCGAGGACCGTTCACGGATACGATGCAACCCAGGCGTATTCGCTAGATTGCGCAGCTTCGGGTTCAATATCCTCAAGGCCAATCAGACCGCCACCCTCAGCCAGGATCGATATCGCGCCGCTCTTGGCGGATTCGAGGCGCTGTCGCAGATGGCTCATCTCTAGAGTTGAACAGCCTTGGCGAGGTAGCCACAGCGGCAATTCAAAAATGCGGAAAGTCAAGCTTAGTATTTGTCTACGAACAAACGCCGTTCTTTCAGTCGATTGCTTGCGGGCAGATCCTTGGAGTAGGGCGGAAAAGCCCTCATGCCTTTGATTAACAAGACCCCGTTCTTGGACGGACGCTTACGCCGTGTTGTCCAAGTGCGGTCTCGTCCGGGTGGATGGATCGCTCATTATGCCGAACGGGCCATCAACACGGCCAGAGCGCAAGACGCGACCTTGGTGGCCGTGCTATCGGCCCGGCTGGTCAGGATGATCGGTACCGATGCGCCCACCACCACGCCTGCGGCCTGTGCATCAGAAAGGAACGTCAGCTCCTTGGCCAGCATATTGCCCGCGTCGATGTCGGGAACGACAAGGATATCGGCCCGTCCGGCCACTGGCGAGATGATGCCCTTCTCTGCAGCTGCTGCGGCATTCACGGCGTTGTCGAACGCGAGCGGACCATCCAGCACTCCGCCGGTGATCTGCCGACGGTCGGCCATCTTGCACAATGCAGCGGCATCGACGGTCGATTGCATCTTGGGGTTTACCACCTCCACTGCGGCCAGGATCGCGACGCGCGGGGTGGCGATGCCGACCACGTGGGCGCAGTCGATCGCGTTCTGCACGATCGACACCTTCTCGGCCAGGGTCGGTGCGATATTGATCGCCATATCCGTCAGCAGCAACAGCCTCGGGTAGTCAGGCACATCCAGGACGTAGACGTGACTGATATGCTTATCGGTCCGCAACCCCGTCTGCCCGGAGACAATCGGATGCATGAACTGATCCGTGTGTAGATCGCCTTTCATGATCATACCCACTTCGGCGGTGCGCACCATCGCCACAGCTTTGGCGGCGGCGGCCGGGGCATCCACCGCATCCACCAGACGAAAGCCTGTTATGTCCATCATCCCGGCCTTCGCCACTGCCTGGATCACGGCGCACGGCCCAATCAGCACCGGAATGATCAACCCGGCCTGCCCCGCCGTCAGCGCCGCTCGCAGTGATCCGGCATCCACAGGATATACCACTGCGGTCACGATCGCCGGGCCTGCCGCGGCGCGCGCCACCAACGATTGCATGGCATCGTGCCGCGACACTTGCACGGAGGGGGGCATCGCACGGGTCAGCTGCAGCTTGACGTCCGGCGCGCGAACCTGGGCAGTGCCGGTGACGACGGTCTCACCTCCCTGGTTGGTGCAGACGCAATCGAGCGTGATGTCCCCGGTGCCGTTGGTTTTACCGGGCCGCTTCACCGTCACCTTCACCGTGGCCGTGATCGTGTCGCCAATGCTGACGGGGTGGCCGAAACATAGGTCCTGGCCCAAGTATATCGTTCCGGGTCCAGGAAACCGGGTGCCCAGCACAGCAGAGATCAGCCCGGCACTCCACATGCCGTGGATAACGACGTGATGGAACCTGTCGGTAGCCGCGTAGACGGGGTCGACATGCGCCGGGTTGAAGTCGCCAGTGGCGGCAGCGAACAGGTCGATGTCGCGCTGCCTGACTGTGTGCGAAAGACTCGCCGTGTCACCGAGCAGGATTTCATCGAAGGTCCGACTTTCCAGGATGCCAGAGTCGGGCATACCAACTTGGAGGTCAGGCATGTAAGTCTCCTACGAGGGCCGGACTCTGCTCACCCGGAATGGGAACAATCGTTGCATCCAACCCCCATCAGGCTGCGAAAGGCTCCGTGCTTGGCGGGGTGTGGGGCAGACTCCCGAGTGTCAGGCGGCCTTTCCATTTACGGCATCCGGAAAGTCGGCTCCGCGGCTGACTGCCTCACATTGGGTTATGTCGCGACCCAGTTCGGTAAGCTTGGCCATGGCACCCTCGTACGCGGCCTTGCCCAGCAGCAGCCGGTGCGGCGGGTTGTGCTCCCCGACTGCCTTTATGATCGCCTCCACAGCACGCACGGGATCGCCGGCCTGCTTGCCGGAGACAGCCCGGACACCGCTGCGTGCGGCACCAGCAGTCGCTGCGTAATCGGCAATCCGCACGCGGCTCTCGTTCGCCGACCGGCCGGCCCAGTCCGTGCGGAAGCCGCTCGGCTCCACCAACATGACCTTGATGCCCAGCGGCTCTACCTCCTGCCACAACGCCTCCGATAGGCCTTCGACCGCGAACTTCGAGGCATTGTAGTAGCCAATGGCTGGGAACGACTTCAGGCCGCCGATCGAGGATATGTTCACGATGAAACCTTCCCAGCGGGCGCGCATCCCAGGCAATACGGCCCGGGTCATGGCCGCCAGGCCAAACAGGTTGATGTCGAACATCCGCCTTATCTGCGCGTCCTCGCCCTCTTCAACGGCGGCGAAGTAGCCGATGCCGGCATTGTTCACCAGCACGTCGATCCGGCCGAAGCGCGCCACGGCCTGCTGCAAGGCAGCGGCGATTTGCACCGGATCGGTGACATCCAACCTGAGTACCAGCGCGTTGCCAGCACTGGCGAAGTCGGACAATTCGTCCGGGTTGCGGGCCGTCACGACGACCTGCGTCCCGCTTGCGATGAGTTGCCGGGCGAACTCCCGCCCAAAACCAGTCGAACAGCCCGTCACGAACCAGATCCGGTCCATCGTGTCCGACCCGATACCATCAGTCTTGATCATGCGCTGAACCTCAACATCAAAGGCCGACCTGGCCCGAAAGCGACAATGGGCCGGTTGGTGCCGCCTGATCAGCGTCGGAAAGTACTTAGGACTTTGTTTCGAGCGGCAGCTTTGTCGGCGTGCCGGCGCACTTATTTGCCGACGCTGCCTTAAGGCCCGTCAGGCGACGCGCAGATGCCGGAACAGCAGTGATTTCACGGAATCCAGCACGACGGCGAACACGGCTGCCGCCAGGAACAGCCCTGCCAGAATGGCCGGAGCCAACGGCGCCATCAGCAGGCCCTTGAGCGCAAGCACGCTGACGATCAGCACGTCGACCACCGACGAAAGCAGCAGCCAGCCTCCAGGCCGCGAACTCCAGAGATGCCGTCGCTCCCGCGCCACGTAGAACACGGCCTGACCGCCGAAGACGAGCGTTGTGACGGTCAAAGTCTGCAGGGTTGCCGTGTCCAAGCCGAGGGCGAACTTGCCCGCGGCAAGGCACGCGATACAGAACAGCAGGTCCACGAAGCCCAGTGCGATCCCGGCAATCGACAAAGGGCCGATATGCCAGATGCTCGGCAGGTTGGAGGGATGCACGTTGTCAGTGGACGATGACATCGCGAGAAAGTCCCCGGTCACCATCATCAGCACCATCAATGTCGGCGTGAGAATCGCCTGGCCCGTGAGCACCAGGCCGGCGGCCAAGAAGAGGACCTGGACCACCTTGTGGATGATCGACCGCAGCGTGTAGGTCAGGATGCGCTGGTATGTCGTGCGCCCCTCCTTGACCGAGGCCACGATCCCGGTGAGCCCCGCCTGCGTCAGCACGATCCCAGCGGCGGCTTTCGCGGCGTCGGTCGCTGTGGAGACTGCGATGCCCATCTGTGCCTGCCGCAGCGCGGGGGCATCGTTGGCGCCATCGCCGCACATACCAACGATATGGCCGTCAGCCTGGAGCGCCTTTACCAGCCTGAACTTGTCCTCGGGCAGCACGCCGGCAAAGATCGCGTAGTCCTCGGCCCTGATGTTTGCCGGGAGCGGCGTCTTATCCCAGATCTTGCCCCTGATGCCGACCGCCGCGGCAACCACCTTAGCGGTTTGCTCGGCATCGCCCGTTACCATCACGGTCCGCACGCCCAGCCCGGCCAGCTCCGCCACCAGCGCGGCAGAGTCGTCCCGCGGCGGATCGCTCAGCGCCATCAGCCCGGCCAAACGCAACGCCGCGGGCGGCCCAGCCACCAGCGCCAGCACGCGGAAGCCCTCTCCCTGCAGCTTCGCTAGCCGATCCGCCGCACCCTCTGTCACGGGCGCCAGTCCCGCGATCGTGTCATAGGCGCCCTTGACCACTCGCCAGACTGCTCCGTCGGCTTGCCGCACGATGGCCTCGGACGACTTCTTCGCCGGGTCGAACGGGACGAAGGTGACCAACGCCGGGCCGCCCGTAACCGGTTTGGCCGTGGCGGCGGCCCGTAGCGCGGCGTCCACGGGATCCTGGCCACCGTCGGAGCTAGCGAGCGCTGCTAGCGCCAGGATTTCTGACTCGTTGAAACCTGACATCGCCGCGACCGCCATGACGGCCAGTTCGTTCCGGGTGAGCGTGCCGGTCTTGTCGGCGCAGAGCACGTCGATCCCGGCGGCCTCGTCCACGGCTGAAAGGCTGGTCGGCAACACGCCCTGCTGCGCCAGCGCTCGCGCGCCGACGGCAGCCGCAAGCGTGAACATCGCCGGCAGCGCCACGGGAATCGATGCCAGTATGGCCACCAGGGCCAGGGAGACGATCTGATCTCGCGGCATTGGCAGCCACAGCGCATACAGCGTCACCAGGATCGTGACGCCACCGTTAAACAGCACCAGGTTGCGGACGACTGCCATGATCGTCTTCCGTTGCGATCTGACCACCTTGGCGCTGCGGACCAGTTCCGTCGTCCGGCCAAACTTCGTCCCTGTCCCGGTTGCCGTGACGTGGCCGGCGGCTTCACCCCGGCGGACGAGCGCGCCGGCATAAGCATCGGCGCCGGAGCCAACGTCCACCGCGACGGACTCCCCCGTTAGCATGGACTGGTCGATCAGGACCAAACCCGCGTCCAGCCGTATGTCTGCCGGCACCACCGACCCCAGCGAGAGCTTCACGGCATCGCCGATCACGAGCGACGCGGCCGGCTCGGGCCTCCATTCGCCGTCGCGGCGGACGGCGGCGGTCAGGGCCAGGCGGGACTTCAGGGCGTCGAGCGTCGCCTGCGCGCGTCCCTCCTGGAAGTAGCCCAGTGCGGCATTCGTCACCAACAGCAATGCGACGACCCCGGCTTCCGCATAGGCGCCGGTGACGAGCTGCAGCAAGATCGCCGCTTCCAGCATCCACGGCACCGGCACCCACAGCTTCTTCAACGCCCGCCGCGCTGGATGCTCGGCGATGTCGGCGACGGTGTTGGGGCCGCCGCTGGCCAGCAGCCGGGCCGCCTGCGCGCTGGTCAGGCCGGCTGGCTCCAGCGAAAGTGGCGGCCGCGTCGGTGTCAGCGTGTCAATGATAATGTACCTGTGAAACACCGGACTGCTCTTGCCGAGCAAGCCGCTTGCGGCCTGTAAACCTGGTTCATTCCTCAGGATGAGCCTGCATGGCGTCGGCTCACAGCTTCGGAAACTACGCAGGACAGGCGCGTGAGTAGTTTCCGGGGCTGCCGGATATCGTCGGCTCATCCCTAGAACGGGGCCGCACTTCTAGGCCGTGCCATGTCGCCAGCCGGTCCTTTGAACAAGGGCATGCCGGATCCGCTGGCTGGGCCCGGTGTCCATTATTGAAATAAGGAGTTACCGTGATGGCCTACCGCAGCGTCAATCCCTTCAACAACGAGCTTGTCAGAGCATACGACGATATCACGGACGCGGATCTCGAGGCCAAGCTCGCCGCAGCCGCCGAGTGCTTCGCCACATGGCGGCGCACGAGCTACTCTCACCGGGCCAAGATCGTCGCACGGGCGTCGGTCCTGCTGCATGAGCAAGCCGAGGCATTCGCCCGGATCATGACGATGGAGATGGGCAAGCGCATCAGCGAGGCGCGCGGCGAGGTGGAGTTCAGCGCCCAGATCCTCGCCTACTATGCCGAAAACGCCGAACGCTTCCTGGCGCCCGTCACGTTGCATCCCAAGCTGGGCGAGGCGCACATGGAGAGCAGCCCGATCGGCGTGATCTTCGGTGTCGAACCCTGGAACTTCCCCTACTACCAACTTGCACGTGTCGCCGGGCCGCATTTGATGGCAGGCAACACGCTGGTCATCAAGCACGCTGGCTGCGTGCCGCAATGCGCAATCGCGTTTGAGACGCTGTTCGCGGACGCGGGAGCGCCGCACGGCCTCTACACAAATCTACTCATCTCGCACACCCAGTCCGATGCCGTCATCGATGATGCGCGGATCAAGGGCGTCGCACTGACCGGCAGCACCGCCGCCGGCCGAAGCATCGCTGCCCGCGCTGGACGAAACCTGAAGCCCTCGTCCATGGAACTGGGCGGCAGCGACGCCTTCATCGTGCTGGAGGATGCGGATCTGGATCACACCATTAAATGGGCGGTTTGGGGCCGGATGTACAATGACGGCCAGACCTGTTGCGCCGCCAAGCGGTTCATCGTCGTCGACGCCGTGGCGGACGAGTTCCTGGTGCGGTTTGAAGCCGCACTTTCCGCGCTGGTGCCCGGTGACCCCGCGGCGGAGGGCACCACGCTCGGTCCGCTCTCGACCGAAGCCGCCCTGATCGACCTCATGGAGCAGGTCGATGTCGCCGTGTCGCACGGCGCCAGGATACTGATCGGCGGCCATCGCATCGACCGGCCCGGCGCTTTCATGCAGCCCACCGTCCTGACTCACGTGACGCCGGACAATCCCGCGTTCCGGGGCGAGTTCTTCGGCCCAGTCGCGATGTTCTTCCGCGTCAAGGACGCCGAGGCGGCCGTGGCCCTTGCCAACGATTCTGATTTCGGCCTCGGTGGGTCGGTGTTCACCAAGAACATCGAACGCGGCAAGCGGCTCGCCAGCCAGGTCGAGACCGGGATGATGTTCGTCAACAACCTCTCGTGGTCGGATGCCGAGCTGCCGTTTGGGGGCATCAAGGACTCCGGTTACGGCCGCGAACTGGGCGATATGGGCATCCAGGCCTTCGTCAATAAGAAATTGGTCCGCACGCTGGCCGCTGAAGCGCCGGTCTGAAGCCGCCGCGACCACTCCAAAAGGAACCACTCATGGTAAAGACAATGCAAGCCGCCGTCGTCGTTGCGTTCGGTCAACCGCTCGCGTTCCGGGAATACGACATCCCGTCACCCGGCCCGGGTGAGATCCTGGTCAAGACAGAGGCGTGCGGCGTATGCCACACGGATTTGCATGCCGCCCGCGGCGACTGGCCGGTGAAGCCCACCCCGCCCTTCACGCCGGGCCACGAGGGTATCGGGTTGGTGTCGGCGCTGGGGGCTGGAGTGAAGAACATCAGGGAGGGTGACCGCGTCGGCGTGCCATGGCTCTACTCCGCCTGCGGCCACTGCGAATACTGCCTGACCGCGTGGGAGACGGTCTGCGCCGACGCCCAATTCGGCGGCTACACCCGCAATGGCGGTTTTGCCGAATACATCATCGCAGATCCGACCTACGTCGCACGCATTCCCAACGGGCTGACCGCCCGGCAAGCGGCACCGCTGATCTGCGCCGGCATTACGACCTACAAGGGCATCAAGCAGGCCGAGGTGAAGGCCGGCGAATGGCTCGTGGTCTCAGGCGCTGGCGGGCTGGGGCACCTGGCGATCCAGTATGGCAAGGCCATGGGCCTACAGGTCTGCGCAGTTGATGTCGATGACGGCAAGCTGGCCCATGCGACAAGACTGGGTGCGGACATAGTCGTCAACGCCGCGCATGGCGAGCCGGACGCTGCCGTCAGGAAGGCGACCGATGGCGGGGCGCATGGCGTGTTGATCACGGCGGCCTCGCTGGGCGCCTTCAAGCAGGGCGTCGCCATGACGCGCAAGAAGGGCACGTGCGTCCTGGTCGGCCTGCCACCCGGAGACTTCCCCTTGCCGCTCTTCGATGTGGTCGCAAACTGCATCACGGTTCGCGGCTCCTTCGTGGGCAACCGCGAGGACATGGCCGAGACACTCGCCTTCGCCGCGGAAGGCAAGGTGCGGGCCGATATCGAGCTGCAACCCTTGTCGGCAATCAACGACGTGTTGACGCGGTTGCGGCATGGCGAAGTGGCCTCCCGCGTCGTGCTCGATATCGGAACTGCCTAGGCATTGACCGGGAGCGTGCCGGACCGCCTTGGTACTTTCCGACCCTGGACCACCGGGACCGGCTGGCGACTTGCCAGCGGCAACTTGGCAAGTCGGTCAGCCCGGCCTTCCGCAATAGGCGTATGATCGCCGCCATTTAGTCCGCCGATCGTAGGCGATGACCTCAAGCGGGAGGCTTCCGGCATCCAGGCGTCAAGGCCGCTGTAGCCGTATGGCCGGATCCGAGGCTCAGGCGGCGCTCTTCCGGCTCCCCACCTCCTCGAACTCTGCATCAACGACCTTGTCGTCCGGCTGTCCGGAAGGGTGATTCCCATGCGATGATCCCGCATCGGTCTTGGCCGTGTTGGCGGCCTCGCCGATCTTGAGCAAAGCCTGGCTGAGGTGTTCGATCACCACCGTCAGCGCGTCCTGATCGCTGCCGTCCATAGCGGATCGCGCAGCCGTAACGGCGGCGTCGGCCTCCGTCCTTATCGCTGCCGGAATCTTGCCATCTTGCTCCGCGAGAGACTTCTGGATTTGGTCAACAAGGGCATCGGCCTGGTTCTTGGCTTCCACGAACGCCCGCCGCTTCTTGTCCGACCCGGCGTTCACCTCCGCTTCACGCACCATGCCCTTGATATCCGCCTCCGACAGGCCGCCGCTGGATTGGATGCGGAGTTGCTGCTCCTTGCCGCTGGCCTTGTCCTTCGCTTGAACCGAGACGATGCCGTTCGCGTCGATGTCGAACGTGACCTCGATTTGTGGCACGCCCCGCGGCGCAGCGGGGATCCCAGTCAGGTCAAAGTTGCCGAGCACCTTGTTGTCGGCCGCCATCTCCCGCTCGCCCTGGAACACCTTGATCGTCACTGCGCCCTGGTTGTCGGCGGCCGTGCTGAACGTTTGGCTTTTCTTGGTCGGGATCGTCGTGTTGCGGTCGATCAGGCGGGTGAACACGCCGCCAAGTGTCTCGATGCCGAGGCTCAGCGGTGTCACGTCGAGCAGCAACACGCCTTTAACGTCGCCTGTGAGCACGGCGCCTTGCACGGCCGCGCCGATCGCCACGACCTCATCCGGGTTGACGTTGCGCGCCGGTTCCTTGCCGAAGAACTGCTTCACCGCCTCGATGACTTTGGGCATGCGGGTCATGCCGCCAACCAGGATCACCTCGTCGATTTCGGCCACTGTCACCCCCGCATCCTTCAGGGCCGCCTTACACGGCTCCATCGTGCGGACGATCAGGTCATCCACCAGGCTTTCGAGCTTGGCGCGGGTCATCTTGATCACCAGGTGCTTGGGTCCTGATGCGTCGGCGGTGATGAACGGCAGATTGATCTCGGTCTCCTTGGCGGAGGATAGCTCGATCTTGGCCTTTTCCGCCGCCTCCTTCAGGCGCTGCAGGGCCAGCTTGTCGGTCCGCAGGTTGATGCCCTGCTCGCGTTTGAACTCGTCGGCCAGGTAGTCGATGACCCGTGCATCGAAGTCCTCACCGCCGAGGAACGTGTCGCCGTTGGTGGACTTCACCTCGAACACGCCGTCGCCGATCTCGAGCACCGAGACGTCGAACGTGCCGCCACCCAGGTCATAGACCGCGATTCGGCCGCTGGTCTTCTTGTCGAGGCCATAGGCAAGCGCCGCTGCCGTCGGTTCGTTGATGATGCGCAGCACCTCGAGACCGGCGATCTTGCCTGCATCCTTGGTGGCTTGGCGTTGTGCGTCGTTGAAATAGGCCGGCACGGTGATGACAGCCTGCGTCACCTTCTCGCCGAGAAAGGCTTCGGCGGTTTCCTTCATCTTCACGAGAATGAAGGCGCTGACTTGCGACGGCGGGTATTTCTCGCCCTTCGCCTCGACCCAGGCATCGCCATTGTCGCCGCGGACAATCCCATATGGAACCAGGCCCTTGTCCTTTGCGACCATAGGGTCGTCAAAGCGGCGACCAATCAGCCGCTTGACGGCATAGATCGTGTTGGTGGGGTTGGTGACTGCCTGCCGCTTCGCCGATTGCCCTACCAGCCGTTCGCCATTATCGGCGAAGGCGACGATGCTGGGGGTCGTGCGCGTGCCTTCGCTGTTTTCGATAACCCGGACGTCCTTCGCCTCCATGATTGCGACGCAGGAATTCGTGGTCCCGAGATCGATACCGATAACTTTGCTCATGACAGTTCCTCTGGCGGAGTTGATAGCGCTGGTGTGCGTGTCGTTTCTTGCAGTCAATCGAAGGCAATCTGCTGTTCGGTGGGGTCAGTCTCGCGGGACGTAAGCGTTTGCCGTGATCGGCTTCGCCACGACCACCATGGCCGGGCGCAGCAATCGTCCGTTGAGGGTCCATGTGGATGTCAGGGCACGTACCACCGTGCCGGGCGGCTGCGCAGATGATTCCTCTTCGGCCATCGCCTGTTGGGTGGCAGCATCAAACGCGGTCCCGGTCGGGTCATGCCGCTTGATCCCGTTGCGGGCGAGCATGGCGATAAAGCCTCGCTCCACGCCGACGAAACCGTCATGCAATTGTGCCAGTGGGCCGTGCCCGGATGTCAGGTGCGGAACACTGTCCAAGCCACGCCGAAGGTTCTCGGCAGCCTCTACGGCATCGGCAGCAAACTTCTGCGTACCATATTTCTTCGCATCATCGACATCTTTCTTGGCCCGCGCCTTCACATTGTCCATCTCCGCCTCCGCACGCATCCAACGATCGCGCATCTCGGTCAGTTCGACCTCAAGTGCCGCAACCTGCGCACGACCAGCCTGAATGGCTTGCTCTGCTGTGAGGGTGATTTCGGGCCCGTCCAAATCTCCACTGGGAAGATCGGAGTAGGTGTTTCTTTGTTGGACAACACCGTCATTCATGGCAGTTTTCCAGGTCATGTGGTAAAGGCGGGAACTGCGCGCCGGGCTTAACGCCTTGCTGGTTGCCCGACATTGACGAACATAGGCAGGGGCCGATCGAGAGCGGAAGCATCGGAATCTACTCAATCAATCGGCAGCGATCAGGTCCGTTACGCCGTGTCAGCATCACTGCGCAGAGGTCCTAGGCGCAATGGCGCGTGCCGCTGCGGGAGCCTGGATCGTGCGGTCCAGCCATGACAAGGCGGGCTGACCCGTACGCAGGAGACACCGACTTTCAAGACCTGTTTTACTCAGAACGCACTGACGAGGATGGTATCGACGGGGTAGATGAGACCGTCCTTGGCACGTATGGGCGGAAGCTGCACGTTTGCGGTCCGGAACATAGGCTTCGTAGCGCCCATCGTTGTTGTCACGTCGCCTGTCGTGATCGTTATCACGCCGGGAGTCCGGCCATCGATGTGGAAGATGCGGCCATTCATCGCCTGGACATCCTGCAGCTTGCCGGCAAAGTCCGCGACAGGATGCACCCCTTGCAGCCCCGACTGCTCAAGCACGGCCTGGCGTTTCTCGACATCGGCACCGGCAATGCCCGATATGCCTGTTCCGGGGGGGCGTACACGCGCCAAGAGGGATCCGAGCGCTCGAACGCGGCGTTGGTCGGTGCGAACACGGTCACATCCCGCGCGTCACTCAAGGCTTTGCCTAGACCGGCGAGATCGAGCACGTCCACGTAGTCGCTAAACCGTGGGTCGGCCCGCAAGGTCGCACCAATCGTTTGCACCGGAAGGGCTGGCAGTGGGTTCGCCGCCGCGGATGCGACGGGTGGGACCGGAGCGGCACACCCAAGCAATGTCAGGCCGCTGGCACCGAGGAGGGCAAGCACCGTTAGGGCGTGCCGGATCGTGTTCGGCGGAGACTGTACTGTTTTCACGTTCTTGCTCCGGAGCTGTTCATTCGTGTTCAGATCGTGCGTTACCTTCTTGCATCTCCCTCTTCGGAAGAAGTGCCGGAAACTACCAACGCCGGGTCGAGCGTTCATCAAAGCCGTTTTGGCACCATGAGTAATTTCCGACCCTAGCGACAACGACCGCCACCGTGCACGAACCCGCTTCTCGAACGGGAGGGCCGTGCATGCTGTCCATCATCCTTGACGCTCTGGTTCCCGTCTTCTTTGGCCTGGCTCTGGGCTACTTGGCCGGATGGACCCGGGATGTGAACAACACGCACGTCGCCGAGCTGAATGCGATGGTGATGGATTTCGCAATCCCAGCGGCGATCTTCGCCACCATCGCTCAGGCGTCCCGCACGACGTTGTTGGCTCAGCTTCCTTTGGCGGCGATCCTCTCGCTCTCGATGCTGCTGGTGTACGGAGCCGTCTACCTCATGGCGCGCCGCCTGTATCACACCACCTCCGGCGAGGCTTCGGTGCAAGCCTGCACGACATCACTGCCGAACTACGCCGCCGCCGGTTTGCCGTTGATTGCGGCCTTGTTGGGCAGCGCCAACGTCGTGGCCGTTGCCGTGTCCATTGCATGCGGCGCGATCGTCGTCTCACCCTTGACGTTGGTGATCCTGGAGGCCTCGGCGCAAAAGCCGGGCGAGCGCCAGTTCGCAACCGTGCTGTTGCGCGCGTTCCGCAAGCCAATCGTCCTGGCGCCCGTGCTGGCCGTGGCGTTCGCGTTCAGCGGCGTCGGCCTGCCAGCGTTGGCGGTCAAGTCGCTCACCTTGATGGCGCAGGTGTCAGGCGGCGCCGCCCTGTTCATCACAGGGCTCATCCTTTCCGCACAGAAGTTCCGCCTTGGCCGCAGCGCCGATATCCAAACCATGGCCGCCAACGTGGCGCACCCGCTCATCGCGGCCGGGCTGGCTTGGCTGTTTGCCGCCTCGGCGCTGACCTCGCGCGAAGCGATCGTCCTGTCCGCACTCCCGTGCGGCTTCTTCGGCATCCTGTTCGGCCTGCGCTTCGGCATCACCTCGGAAGTCGTGGGCACCACGTTGATCGCCAGCACCGTTCTAAGCGCCATCACGCTGGCGGCTGCGATCTACTTCACTGCCGGTATGAGCTAGCAACAAAGGACCCACGCGATGGACGTCTTCCACAAGACCGATTGGCTCAGCGAACATCGGACCCGCGACGAGCGCATGAAGGCCGCGCGGCCCTTCGCCGATGGCAAGATGGTGACCGAGGCGCAGACGACGGCTCTGCTGGAAGCGGTGATCATGCCGGGCGACCGTGTCTGCCTCGAGGGCGACAACCAGAAGCAAGCTGACTTCCTCGCCGCCAGCCTGGCCGCCGCAAATCCGAAGATCCTGCATGACCTGCACATCGTCCAATCGGGCATCGTGCTGCCGGAGCATATCGACCTGTTCGAGAAGGGCATCGCGCGCAAGCTCGATTTCTCGTATTCCGGGCCTCAAGGCGGCGCCATTTCGCGAGCCTTGGACGCCGGCAAGATCGAGTTGGGTGCGATCCACACCTATATCGAGCTATTCGGCCGCTACTTCATCGACCTCACGCCGCACGTCGCCCTGACCGTGGCGCGGGCCGCCGACCGGCACGGCAACCTCTATATGGGTCCGAACACCGAAGACTCGCCCGCCGTGGTCGAAGCGACCGCATTCAAGAACGGCATCGTCATCGCCCAGGTGAATGAAATCCTGGAGCAGTTGCCGAGAGTGGACGTGCCCGGCGACCAGGTCGACTTCATCGTGCACACGCAGAAACCCTTCTTTGTCGAACCGCTCTTCACCCGCGATCCGGCGCTGATCACCGAGGTCCAGATCCTCGCGGCGATGATGGCGATCAAGGGCATCTATGCGGAATACGGCATCAAGCGGATCAACCACGGCATCGGCTACAACACCGCGGCCATCGAGTTGCTGCTGCCGACATTCGCCGAGGGTCTCGGGCTGAAGGGCAAGATCGCCACGCATTGGGCGCTCAACCCGCATCCGACGCTGATCCCCGCCATCGAGTCGGGATGGGTGCAGCAAATCCACAGCTTCGGCTCTGAAGTGGGCATGGACAACTACATGGCGGCGCGTCCCGACGTCTACTTCACCGGCCGGGACGGCTCGATGAGTTCCAACCGGATGTATTGCCAGGTGGCCGGGCTCTACGCGGTCGATCTGTTCATCGGCTCCACCTTGCAGATCGACCTGCAAGGCAACTCCTCCACGGTGACGGCCGGGCGCATCGCCGGCTTTGGCGGCGCCCCCAACATGGGCAGCGATCCGCACGGCCGCCGGCATGCCAGCGAACCCTGGCTGAAGGCGGGGCGTGAGGCGAGCGGTGGCAACTCGCCGCTGTCGCGTGGCCGCAAGCTGGTGGTGCAACTGGTCGAAACCTTCAGCGAGAAGATGGTCCCGGTCTTCGTCGAGACGCTGGAGTGCATCGCACTCGCGGAGAAATACAAGCTGCCGCTGGCCCCCGTGATGATCTACGGCGATGACGTGACGCACATCGTCAGCGAGGAAGGCGTCGCCAACCTGCTGCTGTGCCGCAGCGCCATGGAACGTGAACAGGCCATCCGCGGCATCGCCGGGTTCACCGACGTGGGTCGCGCGCGCGACCCGGCGATGGTGGCCGACCTGCGCGCCCGCAAGATCATCCAGCGGCCGGAGGACCTGGGCATCAACCCGCTCGATGCGCATCGCAGCATGCTGGCCGCCCGGTCCATCAAGGACCTGATGCACTGGTCCGGCAACCTCTACGAGCCCCCAAGCAAATTCCGCAACTGGTAGGAGCAGCCGCTATGCTGACACTCGATTACAAGCACACGGCGACGCATCGCCTGGCCGGCACCCGCCCGCAGGCCATCATCGGCGTCGTCGCCTCGGGCAACCTGGAGGTGCTGCTGGAACGCGTGCTGCCGGGTGCGGCCTGCGAGGTGCAGATCGCGACCCCGGTGAAGGGTTACGACGCCACATGGCAAGCGGTCGTCACGGAGTTCATCGCGCGGTCGTCACCCGGCGGCTTGCGCATCTCGATCAACGATGGCGGCGCCCGGCCGGACACCGCGTATCTGCGGCTGATGCAGGGCTGTGCTTTGATGGAGCAGGCATGATGCAGGACGTAGCATCCCACGAGACCAGCAGTTGGCTGCAGGCGACGGCGCGGCAGCGGCTGGCGGGACTGCTGGACCCCGGCAGTTTCCACGAGTTCCTGGGCCCGGAACAGCGGGTCGAAAGCCCGCATCTCCCGATCTTCGATCTGCCGCGCGCCTTTGACGATGGCGTGGTGATCGGCCGGGGCGCGCTGGACGGGGTCGAGGTTCTCGTCGCGGCGCAAGAGGGCCAGTTCATGGGCGGCACGTTCGGCGAGGTGAGCGGTGCGAAGCTGGTCGGGCTGGTGCGTGCCGCGCGGGACCATAAGCGGTTGCCACAGACCATCCTGCTCCTGCTGGACAGCGGCGGCGTGCGGCTGCAGGAGGCCAATGCCGGCGAGCTCGCGGTTGCGGAACTGATGCGCGCCATCGTCCAGGCACGCTGCGCCGGCGTCGCCGTCATCGCGCTGGTGGGCGGCAAGGCCGGCGCCTTCGGCGGCGCCGGGCTGACGACGGGCACCTGCTCCCGCGTCGTGGTGTCCGAACAGGGCCGCATCGGCGTGAGCGGCCCGGAGGTGATCGAAACCAACAAGGGCGTGGAAGAATACGACTCGCGGGACAAGGCGCTGGTCTGGAGCGTCTGTGGCGGCAAGAACCGGCGACTGCTCGGGATGGCCGACGCGTTCACCGACGACACGATGGACGGGTTCCGCGCCGCTGCCCGCGCGCAGATGGCGTTGTCCAAGCCGCTCGATCTCGCGACTCTGCAGGACGAACAAAAACGCCTGGCGCACCGGCAGTCCACGCTCGGCGACTGCGACGACGCCGCCGCGATGTGGACCGTGATGGGGATCGCGCATCCCCACACCATCCCCGACCTGGAAACCGGGCCTTTCATTCAACTCGCCGACAGCATCAAGGACAGGCATCATGACGCTCGATGACGTTTTAGGCAGCCTGTTTCCAGGCGGCCATCGCGTGCAGGTCAGCGCCGAGGGCTGGATCACCGGTGACGCCACGCGCAAGACGGGCGAGCCTATCTCCGTCATAGGCGTGGCCCATGGCGTGGCGCTCGGCACCGCCGGCGTGGTCCCATTGGCGGAGCAGGTTCTGCAGGTCGCGGCCAAGGGCGGCGGCGTGCCGATCCTGGTGTTGGTGGACACACAAGGCCAGCTCATGGCGCGGCGCGACGAGATGCGCGGATTGAACGAGTATCTTGGCCATCTCGCGAAATGCCTGCTGCTCGCCAGCCATCTCGGCCATCGCACCATCGGACTGGAATACGGCAAGGCGGCCGCGGGCTCCTTCCTCGCGACGGCGCTGGCGACCGACATACTGGTTGCCCTGCCCGGCGCCGAGCCCGCAGTGATGGACATGCCGTCCATCGCGCGCGTCACCAAGCTTCCGGAGAGCCGGCTGCAGGAGCTGGCCAAGACGACGCCGGTCTTCGCGCCGGGTCTGGACCACATGGTGTTCGTGGGGGCGGTCGCCGCCGTGTGGGATCCGGCCAAGACGCTGGACGGGCAGTTGGAGCAAGCCCTGGCCGCAGCATCGCCGAACGATGTGCGCGATGTGCTCGGCGCCGAGCGCAAGGGCCGGCCGGTGGCCGCTGACGTGGCCAAGCGCGTCATCGCGGCCGCGACGGAGCAGGCCGTTTTCCATGCGGCGGCATGACCTCCTGCTCGTCGACCCCGTGGCCTGGCAGGCGGTGCTGGAGGAACACCAGCACCTGATTGCCCTGCCGCTGGTCGCTGGCTGGGCGCAACAGCGGTGGCCGGTCATCGTCCGACGCTGGACAGAGGGCGACGCCGCGTCTGTGATCCCTGCCGCACTGCCGCTGCCTCCCTGTCACGGCAAGCATCGGGTGGGTTTCAGCTTGCGGTCCAAACAGGGCGTCACAGCCTACGCTCCGGTGCTGCTGCGCGATGCCGCACGGGCAGCGCCGCCGGAGTGGCAGACCATGATCGCCGCCCTGGTCGCGCTCGGCGGGCAGGTCGGTGTGGCGCCGCGGGTCTTTGGCGCGCTGCTGTGGCAGCATGTCACCGGCTTGCCCTACCTGACGGAGCGGTCGGATGTCGACCTGCTCTGGGCCGTGTCGGATCATGCCACTGCCGCCACGTTGCTGGCGGGTCTGCAACGGCTCGATGCGCAAGGCCCGGTGCGTCTGGATGGCGAATTGGAGCTACCCGGCGGCGGCGGCGTGAACTGGCGCGAGATGGCGCTGGCGGCCGAACGCGGCTGCGACGAGGTCCTGGTGAAGACGATGCACGGCGTCACGGCGTGTCACGTCGCCGGGTTGTTCGCCATGGAGCCCGCCCAATGAAGGCAGCCTGGCAGCTTGCCGCCTGCCCGGTGCCGGCCTGGGTTCCCGCCCATGTCGCTGCGTGCGCCCGCACGAGTTTGCTGGCGGAACTGCACACCTGGCCGAAGCCGGGGCTGGTCAGCCATGTCGATCAGGGCAGCCATTCGGACATGGACGCCGCCACCTTCGAGGTGAGTGCCGCCGCCATCGAACCATTCTTCGCCCGGCTGACCGAGGCGGGCGCCGCCGGCGCCGCCATGCCGGACCTGCGCAGCATCGGCGTCGCGGCGGAGCAGGCGATGGTGGCCGCCACGGCTGGGATCAACACGCATCGCGGCGCGATCTTCGGGCTCGGCCTGGTCTGTGCTGCAGCCGGGGCTGCGGCGGGGATGGCCTGGTCCGGCCAGAGGCCGCAATGGCGCGCAGCGTTCCTCGGGGAAATTGTCCGCCAGCGTTGGGGACGCGCGATCCTGCGCGGACCGATCCCGCTGCGCAGCCACGGTACGGAGGCATTGCGGCGCTTCGGCGCTGGCGGCGCGCGGGCGCAAGCTGCGGCAGGCTTCCCCAATGTGCTGGAAGTGGCCTTGCCCGCCTTGCGGCTCGCCCGGCAAGCCGTCCCCCATGACCCAGAAGCCGCCCGCGTGCAGGTGTTCTTCACCTTGCTCGCCACGGTGGACGACACGAACCTGCTGCATCGCGGCGGCGCCGAAGGCTTGTGCTTCGCCCAGCAGGCAGCGCGCGGCTTTCTTGGCGATGGTGGCGTCGCGCAGCCTGGTTGGTGCGACAAGGCCGCCGCAGTGCATCACGCCTTCGTCGCGCGCCGCCTGAGCCCCGGTGGCTGCGCCGACCTGCTTGCCATCGCCCTGTTGCTCGACGCCCTGGAAAACGGGGCATGATCGGCACGGCCATCCTATGCTCCGGGCAAGGGGCGCAGAACGCTGCCATGTTCGCGCTGCTGGCCGACGCGCCGGCCGCGGCGCCGGTGTTTGCGGCCGCCAAGCGCGTGCTCGGGGGCGCCGACCCACGCGATCTCGTGCACGAGGCCGGCGACGACGCCATCCACGCCGATAAAGCCGGGCAGATCCTGTGCTGCACCCAAGCGATGGCAGCCTGGACGGTGATCAAGGACCGGCTCCCGCGGCCGCTTCTGGTGGCGGGCTACAGTGTCGGCGAGTTGGCTGCCTGGGGCGTGGCCGGGCTGATCGAGGTGGATGGCGTGATGGAGCTTGCCGCCCGGCGCGCCACAGCCATGGACGCAGCCACGCAGCAGCCATCCGGCTTGGCGGCGGTCCGCGGCCTGGCCCGCGCGGTGTTGGAGCCGATCTGCCAGGCGCACGGGTGCTTCATCGCGATCGTCAACGCCGCGGACCAGATGCTGGTCGGCGGGACCCGGGTCTCTCTGGCGAAGTTGGTCCACGACGCCATGGCCGCCGGAGCCGAACACGTCACCATGCTGCCGGTTGCTGTCGCGTCCCACACACCGCTCCTGGCGACTGCCAGCGCCGCGTTCCGCACCTGCTTGGCGGCGGCGGCGATCCGCCCCAACCTGCCATCCGGCATCCGGTTGCTGAGCGGGATCGACGGGGCGGCGGTGTTCGATGTGCCGGGCGGGGAGGATAAGCTGGCCCGCCAAATCCAGCAGACGGTGGATTGGGCCGCCTGCATGGATTCATGCCGTGGTCTCGACGTCACGAAAGTCATCGAACTGGGGCCAGGCTCAGCGCTGGTCCACCTCATCAGGGAGGTCCTGCCTGACGCCGATGCCCACAGCCTGTCGGAATTTCACTCCCTCGAGGGCTTCGTCACCTGGGCGACGGGCTAATACCACGGACTTGCGAACAATCCCGGATTGACTGGAAATCAGGCACCCGGCGCACGCTACTCGCATCTGCATCAGGGTCATCTCGTGCAGGTACTCTCAGTGGTAGCCAATGTCCGCCCTGACCTTGCCCCGGAAGACCCAATAGGCCCAGGCCGTGTAAAGCAGGACGGTGGGCAGCAGGAAGGCCGTGCCCACCAGCAGGAAGGCCTGCGTCTTCGGCGACGAGGCTGCCTGGGCCAGTGTGTAGTGGTGCGGCACGATCATCGGCCACAGGCTGATGGCGATGCCTAGATAGGACATCAGGAACAGGGCCACCGCGCACAGGAACGGTCCACCTTCCGAACTACTGTGAAACGAAAGGCTCGTGACGATCACTACGAGCGCTGTCACCAGCGGTACGGGCGTCAACCAGATCACGTTGGGCCAGGATAGCCAGCGCTGGGCGATGTCGGCGTTTAGGATTGGCGTCCAGATGCTCACCGCCACGATACAAATGGCAACCCCGATCAGGCACCACAGACCCTGCTGGCGAACCTGCTGCTGCAGCGCGCCGGATGTCTTCAAAACGAGCCAACCCGCGCCGAGCAAACCATACCCGAACACCAGGGCAATCCTGGTCAGTAGGGAAAACCATGTGAAGCAATCGAAACTGCTGCCGGTGAACGCCCGCCCCTCGACCTGGAAGCCCTGAATGAAGGCGCCGAGAACGACACCCTGTGCGAATGTCGCGGTCACCGAGCCGAGAAAGAAGCCGTGATCCCAGAACGTCCGATGGACGGCGTCGCGGAAGCGGAACTCGAATGCCACGCCCCGGAACACCAGGGCCAGCAGCATGATGAGTATGGGGAAGTAAACTGCCGGGATGATGATGGCAAATGCCAATGGGAAAGCCACCAGCAAGCCGACCGCGCCGAGGATCAGCCACGTCTCGTTACCGTCCCAGACTGGGGCGATGCTGTTCATCAGCAGGTTGCGAGATGCCGTGTCTGGCGCGAAGCGATAGAGGATGCCGACGCCGAGATCAAAGCCGTCTAGCAGCACGTAAAGGAACACGCCGACCCCGAGGATCGCGGTCCAGATCGGAACGAAGTCCAGCACCAGGGCCGGCATCATGGCGTTGTCTCCAGAACTGCAGTGGGGAGTGACGTGATCGGTAAGGTCGGCCGGCCACTCTGGACTGGGCCGTCTGGCGCCTGCGCCTGGGGGCCGAGACGGACGATGCGGCGCATCACGAGGAACCCGCCCGGGAAGACGATCGCATAGACGGCGATATAGCCAAGCAGCGACAGCAGCACGTCGCGGCCGGTCAGCGAAGGTGAGACCGACTGCGCCGTCCGCATCAGGCCGAACACCGTCCAGGGCTGCCGCCCTACCTCGGTCGTCACCCAGCCGGCCAGCACGGCGATAAACCCGAGCGGAGCGGCCCACTGGCACGCGCGTAGGAAGAGGGCCGAGCGAACGAACTTGTCCCGGTGGCGGAGGATGTTGCCGGTAACGACCAGCGCAAGCATCACTAGCCCGGCGCCCACCATGATCCGAAACGCGTAGAAGGGCGGCCCAACGGGCGGCCGCTGATCGACTGGCCAATCCTTGAGCCCCTTGATCGAGCCGCTCCAGGAATGCGTCAATAGCAGGCTGCCCAGCCACGGAACGGCCACCTCGTCGTGCATGGTGGCCGCGGCGTCATCCGGTATGCCGAACAGCGTCAGCGGGGCGGGCGAAGCGGTGTGTAGCGCCCTTCCAGGGCTGCAAGCTTGGTCGGCTGATACTTCAGCGTGTTCAGCCCGTGTAGGTCGCCGAGGCCGATCTGCACGGGGACCAGCACCAGCAACACCCACAACGTGGCCGACATGATGGTGCGGCCTTCCGCCACGAAGCGGCCCTTGCGCACCAGCCACGCGCCGATCCCGAGCACGATGAAGCCCGTCGTGATGTAGAAGGCCGCGACGGTGTGGGCGAGGCGATAGGGAAAAGACGGGTTGAAGATGACCTGCCACCAATCCGTCGGGAAGAACCGACCATCCACGATCTCGTAGCCGGCTGGGGTCTGCATCCAGCTATTCGCAGCCAGGATCCAGAACGAGGAGGACAGGGTTCCCAGCGCCACTGCCAATGCCGCCACGAAATGCACCCATCGTGGCACGAGCTTGCGGCCGAACAGCAAGACGCCGAGGAACGTGGCCTCCAGGAAGAAGGCCGTCAGCCCCTCGTAGGCCAGCAGCGGCGAGATGACGTTGGCAGTGGCGTCGGAAAAGCGGCTCCAGTTCGTGCCGAACTGGAACGGCATCACAATGCCGGATACGACGCCCATCCCAAAGGCCACCGAGAAAATCCGGATCCAGAAATTCGAGATGCGCGCGTAGACCTCTCGACCGGTGAAGAAGCTCATGCCCTCTGCGAAGGCGATGTATGACGCGAGCCCGACAGTGAAAGCCGGGAGCAGGATGTGAAGGGCGACGACCCATACGAACTGCAGGCGAGAAAGCAATACAGGATCGAGATGCTTTAGATGAGGGCCTATCAAGACGGTGCAGTCAGTCAGCTTGCATCGGGTCGGGTCCGGCCCGGTCGTCGTGCCCGAACAGAGCCTATGCCTTTGTCTCTGCACCGTAGCTTCGCCCTCTCGTCGCGGGCAGGCTCGGGAAACACCTAGATGGCGCTGACAATGAGGGTGGGCGGGAGTTGCAGCGACGGTCGCTTCAAATGACCGCTGCAGCCCAATCCCGTCGGCTTGAGTAGAATCCGACCCTACCGCCACGGCCGGGTGGAACGGTAACTGAGTGTCAGATGCTGTCAACGCTGTCTTTGGATCTCATGGAAAGGCGTTTCCAGCTTGGTTGGAGACCGGGTTGCAAGCGATGGTGCTCACGCAGATTGGAGGGCCGCTCGAATGGACGGACCTGCCTGACCGGCAGCCCGGTCCCGGAGAGATTCGAGTAGCTGTCAGCGCGTGCGGCGTGTGCCGGACCGACTTGCACGTTCTCGACGGCGAGCTTCCCGGTCGCCGCCTCCCCATCATCCCGGGGCACGAAATCGTGGGGCGGATTGACCGCGTGGGTCCCGATGTCAGCGGGCTGTCGTTGGGTCAACGCGTCGGTATTCCATGGTTGGGGCACGTCTGCGGCGTATGCCGGTTTTGCCTGGAAGGACGGGAGAACCTCTGCGATCACCCCCTGTTCACCGGGTTCACTCGAGATGGTGGTTTTGCGACATCCACAATCGTCGACGCGCGGTTTGCCTTCCCGCTGGGCGAGGGCGGTGAGGACGTGGCACTCGCCCCGCTGCTATGCGCCGGGCTGATCGGCTGGCGTTCCCTGATGATTGCCGGCGAGGGCAAGACCATCGGGCTCTACGGGTTCGGCGCCGCGGCCCACATCCTCGCTCAAGTTGCAAAGTGGCAGGGACGCCAGGTGTTCGCGTTCACGCGACCTGGCGACGACGTAACGCAAGCCTTCGCACGAAGCTTAGGAGCGGCATGGGCGGGAGGGTCCGACCAAGCGCCGCCCGAGCTGCTCGACGCAGCCATTATATTCGCGACGGATGGTGACCTCGTCCCGCAGGCATTGAAGGCGATTCGAAAAGGCGGCCGCGTCGTGTGTGCGGGCATCCACATGAGCGACATCCCAAGTTTCCCATATGAGTTGTTATGGGAGGAACGACAGATCGTCTCGGTCGCGAACCTGACCCGAAAAGATGGAATTGATTTCCTGCGCCTGGCGCCAACGATGGGGATCGTCACCAGGACAAATCGCTACAAGTTGGAGCAGGCCAACCAGGCTCTTGCGGATTTGCGCGCAGGCCGGTTCGAAGGAGCAGCAGTACTCATACCCTGAGCCTTGAAGCAATTCCCGCAACTGTGACGCTGAGGGATGGCTGCCGCGGACCTCACCGTAGTCGGCGTCCACGGCGGCGTGTGGGAGCTAGGCGGCATCACCCGCGGTTTCCCGCTCAACTCCACCCTTTGCGCGATTCTCTTCCAGTAACGGAGCCGTCAGTGTCGGCCGCAGGTCGTGCAGCGCCTTGAACGCACGAAACAGGACTCGCGGATCGAACTTACCTTGGTAGACCGGCGGTGGCGTCTTGGCGACGCCCAGCAGGGCGTACGCGGCGAGCTGGGCAGACCGGATCGAATATTCGACGGTAAATACGACATCCTCCGGTAGCTCACAGAACTGACCGATGAAAGCCAGGTTACCCCAGCCTGGAGGGAGGATCTGCGGCCGGTCGCCGGAGCTGCGCGGCAGGAACTGGCTGGTGATGTAGGGCATCATGCACGGGATACAGATACACGCCTCCAGGATCCCTGCGGCCTCAGAATGGACCCGCAGATGGCCCAGCAACTCCGTCATGATCTCCCGGCCCGAGCATGACGCCATGGGCTTACGGACGAACGTCCCCGGCATGTCCACCGCCAGGCCGTATCCCCACAACACGCTCACACCGGCGAGTTGATCGATGAAGTGCGGCTGGTGAGGAACGACGATCGACAGCAACCATCCTGAGTCGGGAAAGGTGATCAGGCCGCCTTCCCCGGGCACATTCCCAGTCAAACCCTTGAGAATTTCCAGCAGGGTCGGATCGCGCAGCGTCGCCGTGAACGAAACCCACTTGGATTGATCGATGTGGTTGCCGAAATTCCAAGGATGGCCGAACTCAGGCCGATCCTTTGCGATGGTACGCCACAAGGCCCAGGCGCTGCCGTCGTGACGCCACTTCAAGGTCGCCGGCTGGTCCATCGTCCCGAGGCTCGATGCCTCGGTCATCGAGCCGAGCGTGATCATGACCTGGTCGCCCGGTGTCACAAGGAGACGGTCCGCCACGCCAGCTCGCTCGAACGCGATGGCCGCCACGACCTGCTTGCCGTCCCGTTGGCCCACCGCAAAGTCGGTGACGCGGGTTCCCAGTTCGAAACGGACGCCCTCTCCCAGAAGCCATTTGTGCAGGGGCCGGACCATCGAGTCGTACTGGTTGTAGACGGTCCGCATAATGCCCTGCAGACGGTCGAAACCGTCCACCATGTGGGCAAAGCGCGCGAGGTAACGTTTGAATTCCACCGCGCTATGCCATGGCTGGAAGGCGAAAGTGGTGCACCACATGAACCAGAAATCGGTCTTGAAGAAGTCTGCGTCGAACGCGTCGGCAATGCTGTCCCGCCCGATAAGAGCCTCCGGTTCCAGGACAAGACGCTCGATGGTGAGGATGTGCCCTTCGCGCAGACCGAAAGCGGGTGCGGTCTGGCGATGCCCGTCCCGGAACAGGCGGGACTTCGATGAGGTCTTCATCGTTTCGTTCCACGCGAACGTCTGGTCCGTGACGGAACCTTTGCCGTCGAGCGCCGGGATGGACGCGAACAGGCCAAACGTGCAGCGGTATTTGCTTTCGAGCATGCGGCCGCCTCGCAAGACGTAGCCGTGCTCGGCCGAACCGGCCGCATCCAGGCTCCCACCTAGCACGGCAAGTTCTTCCAGCACCGTGATGTCGGAGCCAGCCATGCCGCAGTCGCGGATCAGAAAGGTAGCCGCAGCGAGCGAGGCTATGCCGCCGCCGACGAGGATCGCACGGGCGGCAGCCGTGCTGGTATCACCCGTATCTGGAAGAGGCTGGTTCGCAAACGAGTCGGACTGGCCCATCATAGAGTTCCCTGGCACCTCAAGGCAGCAACTCTACAGGTTTCCTACGTCTCGCTGGCAGCATCGGAAACTACTCATTTCCGCATCAAGGGGCACCTTCCCTTTCAGGCACGTCGGCCTTTGCATCCCATGTCGCGGCAAGCGCGAGCCGCGCGAGCGCAGGGAGCGAGGCCGCGCCTGTCTTGCGCATGATGGATGCTCTATGATTCTCAACCGTACGCTGACTGATGGCGAAGTCGGCGGCTATGTTCTTGCTCGGCTCGCCGGCAACCATCCGTGTCATGATCTGCCGCTGCCTCGGCGTGAGGGCGGCGATGTTATGGGCGGCATCCTCTCGCCAGATGACCTGCTTGCCCTTGTCCCGCGCTTGATCCAAGGCGCGGTCGAGGCCGGCAAGCAGGTCGTCGCGGCCAACCGGCTTTTCGATGATGTCGGAGGCCCTCGCCTTCATGGCCTGCACCGCCATGGCGACGTCGCTCTGGCCGGTGATCATGATGGCCGGCAAGTGGCTACCCGAACCCGGGATATGACGGAGCAGATCCAGCTCTTTCATTCCTGGGAGATAAACGTCGATCAGCAAGCATTCCGCCCCATCCTGGCGGTGCGACGCCAGGATGTCGTCGAAGGTGATGACCACACCTTCGACTCGGCCATCATGGGCAAGATACGGCAAGATTATGGCGACGGAGCCGACTGGCAGCACGTGGTCGGTCCGCCCCTTCGCGATCGCACTGCGCGGCATTCCGTCATAGGCGGCCTCGGCAGGGTTCTGCACGATGACCAAACCTCCAGCATCCTTGATGGCGACCAGCCGGTGCTGCCGTCAGCACCCGTCCCGGAGAGAACGACGCACGCGGCATGCGGGCCAAAAGCCGTTGCCATGGATTGCAGCAGCCCATCGAACGACAGCCGCGCACCATGCTTGGCCCGCCTCGGGGGCAGGTGTCGGACATCGCCGGCCACCGACAGGTCAGTTCCTGGGGGAATGACGTACAGATGGTCCGACGCCAAAGACAATCCATCTTCCGCTTCGCACACGGTCAACGCGGTTCGCCCAGCCAGTAACTCCGTCATCATGATCGCATGCGTGGGATCGAGGTGTTGGACGAGCACGAACGCCATCCCACCACCAGGCTGAATCGCCGCCACCAACTTGGTGCAGGCATCCAGGCCGCCGGCCGAAGCGCCGATCCCGACGACAGCAAGGTCCGCCGCCGTCACTGCTGGACGCGGTATGGGAGAAGCCTCCGGCTCGATCTTGGAAACTACTCACGGGCTATCCCAGGCTCCGGTCGTGATTCTCCAGCGCCCCTTCAATCGACAGGATGAGGTCTGTTGCGCGGAAAGGCTTTCTCAACACCGGGACGCCGCTCGTGCGATACTCCGGCAGCACCCCGCTCATGTAGAGATGCGTTACATAACCCGTTTGTAGACTACGGGCGATTGCCGCCATCCTGTTACCTGGGTTCAACCCGATGTCCACGATCATTAAATCCGGCATGCACTGAGCGACCGCATCCACCGCTTCATCTCAGTCGCGGCCGTAGCACAGACTGAGTGACCCAGACTTTCCAATGTCTCCGCCAGCGCCGCGCGGATATTTGCGTCGTCTTCGACCAGCAGAATGCGTAGCGCCGTCCTGGCGCAGGCTCATCGCCGAAGCCGCCTTCGTTGAGCCAGAACTCGATCTCCTCGCGAAGGACAGCATCGCCATGGCCCTGCACCCGTGGCGGCGGAATGATGGCCAAGCGTGCTATACTCCGTTCACGTGAGGATGCGAAAATCCTGAGGCAAGATGATGCGGAAATTGTCGGACACCTGATCGCAGTAGCGGTTCCATTTCCGCGGCACCTCCTCGCGGAGGAACGTCAGCATGGCGGCACTGAAATCAGCGAACCTCTCGTGGCACCGGTTGTGGGTGACATGCTTGTGCATCAACGCCCAGAGCCGTTCGATTGGGTTGAGATGGGGGCAATAGGCAGGAATGAAGTCGAGCTTGATCCGGCGCCCCGGCTCGGCCAGCCAAGGCCTGCACCCGTTTGGCGTGATGATAGCGGGCATTGTCCAAGAACAGATGGATCATCCGTTTGCCTGGATACATCGCCTCGATCGCCGTCAGCAGCATGATCGTGCTGGCCGCATCCACCGTCAGGGCTTCCAGCATCCGCGTCTGCCCGCTCTCCAGGTCGATCGCACCATGAATGTTCAGCCGTTGGCGCCCGCTGGTCTGCGCCACGGCAACGGGGATTTCTTTCGGCGCCCAGCACCCCACCGGCCGCACCGCATGCGTCGGATGCACGGCATCGCCGAACAGCACCGCTTCGTCGTCCGCCAGATGGTTCAGCAGGTTCTCATAAGCCTTGATGAAGGCGGCCTGTTTGGCCGGATCGAGCTTGCGCGACACCGCTTTTGGCTTGCGGTGTTCCATGCCCAGCCGGTGCAGCAGCGCGATTAGGCCAGACCGGCCTTGATACACGATGCCGCATTCCTTCTCGATCCAGGCGCCGATTTCGCGCGTCGTGCGCGGCAGCGTCGCGGAGATCCAGCCATTCGGGGTATAACACTCGCATATAGAAAAGAAAGTGAACATGACAGAGAAAAATATGGATCCGGCAACTAGCGGTCTTACGCTCAATCACAACTTCCCTTTAGTTTGCGTCGGCGGCTCCGCCGGAGGGCTCGACGCATACACCCGCCTACTGCGGAATTTACCAGATAACCTCGGCGTAGCGGTCGTAATCGTTAATCATCTGAGGAAGACGGCAACCCTCCTGCACCAAATTCTTCCCTATCATACGAAGATGCCAGTCGAACTCATCACGGAGGGCCTGGATATCAAGCCCAATTGCATATTCATCATCCCGCCGCAGCATGATCTGCTCGTCCTCAATGGCGAGTTCCGTCTTAAGCCGGTATCTAAACCTAGGGGATGGCCTGACGTCATAACCGTCTTTCTGCGTTCTCTGGCTCAGCACTGGCACGGCAAGCTGATTGCGGTCATCGTCTCCGGTTTTGATGGCGACGGAGCGGCCGCTCTCTGCGAGATACGAGACGTTGGAGGCGTGACCATCGCCCAGAGATTGGATACGGCCGGAGAACCGGATATGCCCGCAAGCGCGATAGCTAGCGGATGTATCGATTATATACTTTCGCCTGAAGACATTCCCGGGACGCTTCGCGAGATCACATTGGCGAAATTATCTGAGCAGCCGCTGCAGAATCCTTGATCAACTGGATTTGTGGTCTAGTCGTGCGCGTCATTGACAGCGAGTAGTTTCTTCGAATCGATGGCTGGGCAACATACTGCTGGAGTCGATTCATGGCCGCCAAAGAAATTGCCGTAAAGAAATACGTCGTGAAGCTCGACGCCGGTGAGCGCGAGCGGCTGGACGCCATGATACGAAGCGGCAAGCATACTGCCCAGCGGCTCATGAAGGCGCGCATCCTTTTGAAGGCCGACGCTTCAGAACGCGGTGAAGGATGGAGCGACAGCCAAATCTCCAGCGCGCTCGATACCAGCCTGGCCACGATCGCGCGGACACGGCAGCAACTGGTCGAGGAAGGCCTTGATGGCGTGTTGACGCGCAAACATTCGCAGGCCTCAGCCAGGCGACGCGTCTTCGATGGCGCCGCCGAGGCCAAGTTGATCGCGCTGGCCTGTTCGCAGCCGCCCACCGGCCGCGTGCGTTGGACCCTGCGGATGCTGGAGGACAAGGTCGTCGAACTGAACATCGTTGAGCGCGTCAGTGACAACACGATCGGGCGAACGTTAAAAAAAACATCCTCAAGCCGCACCTGAAAGAGCAATGGGTCATCGCACCGGACGCCAGCGCCGCGTTCGTCGCCGCTATGGAAGACGTGTTGGAGGTCTATCACCGGCCGCATGATCCCGACCGGCCCGTGGTCTGCCTGGACGAAACCTCCAAGCAGTTGATCAGCCAGACGCGCCAGCCGATCCCCCAGAAGCCGGGCCGGGCTGAGCGGCATGATTATGAATACGCGCGCAACGGCACGGCCAATCTGTTCATGCTGTTCGCGCCGTTGGAGGGATGGCGGCATGTCGAGGTGACCGACCGCCACACCGCCCTTGATTACGCACACATACTCAAGGATTTGTCCGATACGCACTTCCCTAAGGCGGAGAAGATCGTGCTCGTTCAAGACAATCTAAACACCCATAAGCCTGCGTCACTCTATCAAGCCTTCCCCGCACCAGAGGCGCGCCGCCTCGTTGAACGCTTCGAGTGGCATTATACGCCCAAGCACGGAAGCTGGCTCGATATGGCCGAATCCGAACTTGCAGTGCTCTCAGGCCAGTGCCTGGACCGCCGCATACCGGATAAGCAGACACTCACCATCGAGGTGGCCGCCTGGCAGGCAGAACGGAATAAAAATCACGCCAAGGCTGATTGGCAATTCACCAACGCCGATGCAAGGGTGAAACTCAAGAGGCTATACCCCGCAATATGAGAGACTCAGGCCACTAGGTGTTTGGTCCCAGAGAGTCGTGACGCTAACCTGACGCGAGAAGCAGAGGAAGCGCTATGGCAGGCAGTCTTCACGGCTGCGCCCGAACGACGCCGCGAGTTCGAGCCAAGCGTCGCAGGAAACCAGCGTTACCCCTCGCCGGGCGCTACAGCCTAAGCCGCACTACGGTCACCAAGTGGCGGGCACGAACGACGACCAGCGACGTGCGCATGGGCCTAACAACCCCGCACAGCACTGTGGCTGTCGACGCAGAGGTGCGCGAGGATGCGCGGCTTCGAGGGCCTCCGGCACATCGCAGCCGCTGCTGGCTCACTGCTCGCCGTAGCGTCCAAACACGCGATCCGGTAATACGCTTTGGCCTGCCGCTACTTGGCCAGGCGCGCGCAGCATCCATGCACACCCGTCCATGATTTCGGCCGGATTTAACCCGGTACTCCGGGGATGGCTGTTGCCGCCTCTCGGCGAGCCTCTTGCCCGCATAGGCGTTATTGGCTCAGCTAGCCGGGATTTCAACAGCGAGTTGGGTCCCGATCGCCGCGTAGAGGTCGATACGGGCTTCTGGCGCACGTACTGAAATTATCAGGCTGTAGCGACTTGATCGTTCCCACCGTTGCAGGCTTGGTTTCTCCTTCCACCAGCCGCTTGCGGGAAACGCACCGATGGCATGCCGCCCTGCCAGCTCAGCTACGCTCCCGCGCCAGATATCCGAATGGATCGAGCCACAATCGCGAATCGCGCCGAGTAGCCAATCGTCGCCACCAGCGGCCGCACCAACGTCGTCTTCCTCTCCCGCCTCGGCTGCCGGATTGGATGCGTAGACGGAACTGGGTCTACGGACTCCAATGAACGTTTTACGGCGAACCTCAGCTTGGCTTTCCGCAATTTAGGCGGCGAGACAGAGCGTCAGAAAGAGTCGATTTAGCAAGCCTGCGGTAATTGTCACGGTCTCACCCTGCTGCCGGGACATGGAGAAATTCGGCGGCGCCCACAACACACGTCGGACGGCGGCGATCGCGTCGCTGAATGTCGGCTCTTGCTTGCGATACCACGCGGCGGCGTTCGGGCGCAGCACAGTTGCGTTGTCGCGCGCCAGGTCATCGGCCCACACGGTGATCAGCGAGAACAGCCCCAGTAATGCTGGGGTCGTCCGCAGGATGGCCAGATCGGACCACTGCCGCTGCGTCTCCACGCCGAGATGGGCGCGCACTTCCTGGAACGTGGTCTCAACGCGCCAGCGTGAGACGAACCAGCCCAGGATGGTCGCCGGTTGCGCATCGAGGTCGGTGCTAAGAAACGCGGCAGGCTCATGTTCGCCGGTTGGGTCGCGAACCAGCACCCAGCGGATCGGCACGGGTGCGGTTCCAGCGTGATACCAAAGCGCTGTGCCAGTCGCGACCAGTAGCTTGCGCTGCTGGGCGTTGTACCATTGAGAGACAACCACGCTCGTCCAGACCGTCTTCTTGTTCTTCAGCACCGCATTCAGCTTCGGCAGGGCGCGGCCCTTCAACGGCGTTCGGCCGCGTTGACCCGGTCGGCGTTTGGGCGCTGGACGGAACAGGTTGGCGTCCAGCCGCAACCGCGTGATCATGCAGACATGGCCACGCACAGCAGCCAGCAGATCAAGGGCGGCGAAGCCGGTGTCGCCGACAAAGATCAGACGGCGGTTTGGCAACCAGCGTTTGGTTTGCAGGATCGCCTGGCGAGCCCAGGTCGTCAGGGTCTTGTGGCGCTTGCCGTTGGCCTCGCTCCAGCGCGCGGACGGAGCGAGGATGGTGAGGAATGGCAAGGACCAAGTTCTCCCCGCCCAGGGGATCGGCACTGCGATCATCAGCGACAACCAGCGCAGGCCACTGGTCTTGACGAACTGCCCCTTGGAGGAGCGGACCGGGTCACGATAGATACCACGGGCTTTGATGCGTGCGCCCCAGCGGCGCTCGATGGTATCATCAATCCCGATCACCACGTCGCCGTTCGGCAGCAGCCGCTCAATAATATAGAGCAACAACCGCCGCGCGACGGCACGCCCATCCCAACGTGCCCGGCTGAGGACTTCGTGGTAGCGACGGAAGTGCCGGTCATCCGCCAATCCCATGACGCGCAGCACCTGGGTGACGGTGCGCTTGCCGGGCGCCAGCACTGCGCCCGCCACCAGAACCAGCACGCGGTTCCATACCGGGGCGGTGAAGCAGGGGCGGAACACCGCCAGCCAAGTGGCCAGGATCGGTGGAACCAATTGCGAGTCGGGCGCCGGTGCGGCGCCGGGATGGTGCGATGCCATCGCAGTCGTAGAATCGAAGGGGCACCGCGCCGCAAGAGTCCCCGCGAGACATTTGGCAGCCCGGTGAATTACCATCGACCATCATGACCGATCCGATCATTCAGCGTATCGAGAGCTTCCGATGCCGTCGTGGGCAACTGGCCGCCGAACGCCGCAACCGCGGCTACACACTCTATCGCGCCGCCTCAGGGACGCCCGTCGCGCGCCTACGCCCGACCGGGCAGAACGATCGCGTCGAGGTGCTCTACTGGTCACTTTGGAATGAGCGCTGGACCAACGCAGGGCCGTTCGGGCGAACCATACTGCCCATCGACGACGCCCTTCAGTTCATCGCGTCAGAGGATATCTTCTGGGCAGCGAGGTAGCCGCAGCGGCAATTCAAAAATGCGGAAAGTCAAGCTCAGGGCATGAGAAGCGTATCGGGGGTATGCCATAGAACGTGGCGCGATTGGATGTGGCGCGTTCGGGCCTGACTCGATCAGTCTTTAATTTCTCACAGTTCACCGAGCGTAGCGCGTATCAAGTTTGGATATCGGGAGTTTTGCCGTCCAGCGGATGCAGGGCGATGCGCTGACCGGGTGAAAAGAACCGGGCGGTCGTCAAACTCTAAAGATAGGCACTGAGTGCTATGCCAATCGGTATGGTCCCAATCATGGCAACGGTCGTCACCAACATGATACTGGCAGTTTCTGCCTCGAACGTGCCGTATTGTTGTGCAAAGAGCACGGACGGGGTCGAGGTCGGCATCGTGCTCGACACGAAGACGGCACTGGCCATCGCTCCCGTCAGTCCGCACAGCCTGACCATGAGGAAGAATATCGCCGGTTGGACGACGATGCACACGAGCGAACCAAGGAGTACCGTACGCGAAAGCAGCTTAATCGGGTAAGCGGCCAGTGCGACGCCGCTCGCAAAAATCGCAACCCCCGCCGCCGAGACTGACAGCGGCGACAGGGCCGTCGAGACGAAAGGCGCCAGGTTCCAGCCCGTCAGTGAGAAGGCGGCGCCCAGCACGGGGCACCAGACCAGGGGATTGATCACGGCGTGGCCAAGCGTGCTCCGGACGGAAACGGAGACCCCCGGCTTGGCCGAAGCAGACTCGAGCAGGTAGATCGCGACAGAGACCTGCGCGAGGTTCGTGACCAACGCCGCGAGCCCGACGATACCGGTCCCCACCTGCTGCCCGTAGATCGGAACGAGGACGGTGAGTCCATAGATCGGAACGGCGGTGGAGCTGACCGTGTAGCCGAGCAGCGTGGCTTTCAGCCTGTCCATGTGGCAGGCGCGCAGGATCGAATAGGCGGCCAGGAAGAACGCCGAATAGCCGACCAGCATGACGACGATAATCAGGCCCTGCTGCAACAGCAAAGCGCGGTTGAAATGCGCCATACCCAGAAACAGCGCTGCAGGAAGCGCGTATTGCAGCGCGAGCTTGCTCAGCCCGCGGGCTTGGTCGGAGTCGAAGCTGTGGTGTTTGCCGGCCGCGAAGCCAAGGGCCAGGACGAGGATGACGGGGGCGATAGCCGCGAGCAGGAGCGGAATGTTCACAGGTGATCTCCGTTACGCAATCTCGAGCCGTGCGAAGATCGGCAGCTTCAGCAGATTGATGGCGAGGAGGAACACACAGGCGGCCACGAGTACGCCGGCCACCGTGGATGCCGGCAACCGCGTCATCCCGACACCGCCAACCGCCAGAGTGGACGCGATGGCGAGGTCAACCACCGAGGAGAGGATGAGCCAAGGACTTGGCCGTTCGCCCCAGAAGCTCCGGCGTTGACGCACCGCGTAGAGCATTGCCTGGCTGCCGAACACGAGTGCCACGAAAGCCAGGGTGCGCAATCCGGCGATGCCGAGATGCAATGCAAATTCGCCGACCGCGACCATGCCGACGCAGAAACCTAGCAGACAGAGTCCGGCTAGCACGCCGGCTGTCGTCATCTTGCCGATGTGCCAGACATTCGGGGTGGGCGAAGGCCCGACATGATCCATGGTGAGCGCCATCGAGAGGAAGTCGTTGGTGATCATCACGATCACCATCAGCGATGGTGTCAGGACGGGGTGGCCGGTCATGACCAAGCCCACGATCAGGAACAACACCATCGCGATCTTCTTGATGATCAAATACAGCGTGTAGGTCAGGATCCGCTGGAAGGTGGTCCTTCCCTCCTTCACCGCCGCCACCACGCCCTGCAGGCCGGACTCCGTCAGCACCAGGCCCGCCGCTGCTTTGGCGACGTCGGTCGCGGTGGAGACGGCGATCCCCATCTGCGCCTGGCGCAGCGCCGGGGCGTCGTTGGCGCCATCGCCGCACATCCCGACCGTGTGCCCGCTGCGCTGGAATGCCTTAACGAGCTGGTATTTCCCTTCGGGAAGCACTCCGGCGAAGACGGCGAACGTATCCGGGCGGACAGTGTCTGGGATCGCTCCCGGTGGACTGATCGTGCCGTGCAGCCCGACAGCAAGCGCCACGGTCCCGGCCGTCGCGGGCGCATCGCCGGTCACCATCACGGTCCGGACGCCCAGGGTTCGTAACTCGGCCACAAGCCGGGCGGAGTCCTCGCGCGGCGGATCGCTCAGCGCGATTAGCCCGGCCAGCTTCAGCGCCGCCGGCGGTCCGGCAGCCACTGCCAACACCCGGAAACCCTGCTCTTCAAGCGTCTTCGCGGCAGCCTCGGCGTCGGGCGATGTCGCAGCGAGGGCGGAGACGACGGCGAAAGCTCCCTTCACAGCCCGGTGCGTGATGCCGTTCGGCAGGGAGATCGTCGCCTCCGACATCTTTGTCGCCGGGTCGAACGGCACGAAGGCCAGGCGCTCGGGCGCGCCGGGGCTGGGCTGCCCGGCGGCGGCGCGGATAGCGGCGTCGATTGGATCCTGCCCACCGTCTGAACTGGCGAGCGCCGCAAGGGTCAACACCTGCGCCTCACTGGTGCCAGGCACCGGATGCACACTGCTCAACGCGAGCTCGTTCTTTGTCAGCGTGCCCGTCTTGTCAGCGCACAACACATCGATCATGGCGGCCTCGTTCACGGCGGACAGGCGTGTTGGAAGCACGCCCTGCCGGGTCAAGGCGCGAGCACCGAGCGCCGCCGCCAAGGTGAAGGTTGCCGGAAGCGCCACGGGGATCGAGGCCAGCAACGCCGTCAAGGCAAGCCCTACGATCTCAGCGAACGGCAAGCCGAGGACGGCTGCGTATCCAACGAGTAGGACAGCGGCGACGCCATTGAACAGCACGAGGTTCCGGACGACGCGGAACACCGCCTTCTGCTCGGAACTGACGACTTTAGCGGTGCGAACCAGTTCGACGGTACGGCCGAACTTCGTGCGGGCCCCGGTTGCCGTGACCTCCGCCGTGGCCTCGCCGCGCCTGATCAGAGCGCCGGCATAGGTCTGCAGCCCGGGCACTGCCTCGACCGGCACCGACTCTCCGGTCAGCATGGATTGATCGACCAGAACCTCGCCGCTGGTGATTCGCATGTCCGCGGCGACCACGCCGCCCAACGACAACCTCACCACGTCGCCGGGGACCAGGGCGGTCGCCGGCAAGGTCGCCCAGGCAGCGTTGCGTCTGACGGTCACCGTCCTGGCCAGCCGCGCTGTCAGTGCTGTCAGCGTCGCCTGGGCGCGCCCTTCCTGAACGATCCCGAGCACGGCGTTGAAGACCAGCAGACCGGCTATGATGCCGGCCCCGGCATAGGCCCCGAGCACGAGTTGCAGAAGGACCGCGGCTTCGAGCAGCCACGGAACCGGCGCCCAGAGTTTCCCTGTGACCCGGCGCCACGCAGGCTCTGCCGTGTCGGGCATCGCGTTTGGACCGAACTGCTTGAGCCTGCGGCCTGCCTCGCCTGCCGTCAGGCCATCCGGAACGGCAGGCTGGGCGTGATCAGGCATGTTGTTTTCTGAAGGCCACTGTCAGCTACGCGTATTTCGGGACGTAGAGCTGTGACTCGATCCAGGCGCGGATGTCGCTTGGGCGTTCGACCTGGGCCAGGCCCTGGTCGAACATGAACTCCACGACGCGAACCGCTGTCGTGACCTCCGTTTCCAGGATGTTCGACTGGCTGGGGAACAGCCGGCCTGCGGCACGCTGCTCGTCGTCCACTTGGTCGGCGGTCGCCTGCGCTGCGACAACGAAGCATTCATCGGTCAACAGTTTCGGCCGGGCGACGTACACCGCGAGCCCGATCGCCGGATAGATATAGAAGTTGTTCGCCTGGCCTGGGTGGAAGGTCTTGTCACCGATGGTCACGTTGTCGAACTGGACGCCGGCCGCATACAGCGCCCGCCCGCCGGACCAGGTGTAGGCTTCCGTTGAGAGGCATTCGGTCTTTTCGGTCGGATTGGACAGCGAGAAGATGACCGGTTGCTTGTTGAGCCGGCTCATCGCCTCCACGGCAGGCTGCGTGAACAATCCCTGCTTCGTGCTCACGCCGATCAGGATCGTCGGCTTGAACGCCTCGATGGCGGCCACCACCTCGGGGCCTTCGCTCGCCAGGTCGCGATGATCGAACCGCTTGCTGGCCGGCATCGTCTGCGCGAACGGCGCCTTGTGCAGTGGCAGGCCCGGGCGGTCTGTCACGACGGCACCTTGCGTGTCGAACATCATGATCCGTTTGTGCGCATCTGCGTCGGACAGCCCGCCGACCTTCATCGCCGCGATGATGAGGCCGGCAATCCCGATCGCCGCGGACCCGGCGCCAAGGAACAGGACGCGCTGGCTCGTCAGGGGCGCGTCGATGATCTCCAACGCCGTCGTGAGGCCGGCGAGCACGATCGCGCCGGTGCCCTGGATGTCATCGTCGTGGCAAAGAATCTTGTCCTTGTAGCGATCGAGGATGCGCAGCGCATCCGTGCCCTTCCAATCCTCGAAGTGGATCAGGCAAGCCGGGAACACGGTCTGCACCGCCTGCACGAATTCTTCGACGAGGGCGTCGACCTCGTGCTCGGGCGGGGGCGCATCGCGGATTCCCAGATAGAGCGGATCCGCGCGCAGGACGGCGTTGGTCGTGCCGATGTCGAACAGCACGGGCAGCAGGCTCTCGGGCGGCACGCCGGCACAGGCCGTGTAGAGCTGAAGCTTGCCGATCGGAATGCCCATGCCGTTGGCGCCGATATCGCCGAGCCCGAGGATGCGCCCCCCGGTGGACACGCAGACGGCCCGCACGTCGGCCACGGGCCAGTTCCGCAGCACGTCGGCCATCCGGCCCTTCATGTCGCGCGTGATGTACATCCCGCTTGCCCGGCGGTAGATATGGCCGAACTTGAGGCAGGCTTCCGCTATGGTGGGATCATACAGGATCGGAATGAAGCGGGCCGGGTCCGCCATCACCACGGCGTAGAACAGCGTCTCATTGCGGTCACAAAGCTCGATCAGGTACACGTAGCGGTCGAGGTCGCTCGTCTTCGTGTCGAGTTGCATCGAGACGCGCTCGGCCTGTCGTGCCAGTGGTTCGACGGCGTGAGGAAGCAGGCCTTCGAGTTTGAACCTGGAACGCTCCTCGTTGGAGAACGCAGTGCCATGGTTATGAACGTGGTCGTTCAGCAGGTTGACACCTGTGGCATCCATTGTAGCCGGAAACGCGTGATCCATTGTTGGACTGTCCTTAATTGGAAAAGATGGATGCAGGTCATCCTGCGACCGGAGGTCTGGACGCGTGGGCCAGCTTCCAACTTGATCGGCACAGCTAAAGCCAGTGAGATTGTGGCGATAGGTTCGGAAACTACCTATGGCCACCTACCAAGGCTGTTCAATCCTGGCGGGAAGGTTCGGCTGAGTCTGATTTGCCACACCTGCGCTGGGAAATGACTGTCTGATAAGAAACAGGATTCCCGAATCACAATATGTCTGACTCCTGGGGCGCCAACCGAATGTGAGGTTGCCATGTCCCAGTTCGCGCCGTTGCTCTCCATGCTGTCAAAGGTTCCCGATCCCCGTCGCGGGCAGGGACAAAAATACAAGCTGCCCCACGTGTTGCTCTTCTCCATTCTGGCAATCGTGACCGGCTGCAACTCCTATCGCGGTATCGTCACCTTCATCGACGTGCATCGGTCCAAACTGAATGCCGCGTTCGGTCTCGCATGGCGCCGGGCGCCGGCCCACACCGCCATTCGCTATATCCTCCAAGGTCTTGCGCCTGCCGATGTCGAAGCCGCGTTCCGCCAACACGCTGCCCGGCTGCAGGCTGCGTGCACGCAACCGGGGCCACGCAGCATTGCGCTCGACGGCAAGACGCTTCGCGGCAGCTTCGACAATTTCAACGATCGCCTTGCTGCGCAAGTGCTGAGCGCTTTCGCCACCGACACGTCCTTGGTTTTGGCCACATCGGCATTGCCGGAAAATCCAATGAAATCCCCGCAGCCCAGACGCTGCTCGCCGAGCTCGGGGTCCCTGCCGGCACCCTCGTCACGCTCGATGCGCTCCACTGTCAAAAAAACACTTCGAAGTCGCCAAACAGGCCGGCATCGCTCTGATCATACAGGTCAAGGGCAACCAGCCGACCCTGCTTCAGACGATCACCGCCATCGCCGATACGGCAAAGCCGCTCAACACCTACAAAAGCCATGACAAAGGCCGCAACCGCTACGAAAACCGCACTGTCACGGTCTTCGATCCCGCCCAAAACTTCGAAGGCACCGACTGGCAGGATCATGTCCGCGCCATTATCCGCGTCGAGCGTGTCGTCTACACGCGCAACGCCAAGACCGGGCTGTTCGACAGAACCTGCGAAGTTGCCTTCTACGTCTCCAATCAACCGCTTCCCGCCGCCCAAGCGGCAGACGCCATCCGCGCCCATTGGCGCATCGAGACAACCTCCCACTACACCCGCGACGTCACCCTCGGCGAGGACCGTTCACGGATACGATGCAACCCAGGCGTATTCGCTAGATTGCGCAGCTTCGGGTTCAATATCCTCAAGGCCAATCAGACCGCCACCCTCAGCCAGGATCGATATCGCGCCGCTCTTGGCGGATTCGAGGCGCTGTCGCAGATGGCTAATCTCTAGGGTTGAACAGCCTTGGGCCACCTACCTTCTCAGCTTGACTTTCCGCATTTTTGAATTGCCGCTGCGGCTACCTCGCTGCCCAGAAGATATCCTCTGACGCGATGAACTGAAGGGCGTCGTCGATGGGCAGTATGGTTCGCCCGAACGGCCCTGCGTTAGTCCAGCGCTCCTTCCAAAGCGACCAGTAGAGCACCTCGACGCGATCGTTCTGCCCGGTCGGGCGTAGGCGCGCGACCGGCGTCCCTGAGGCGGCACGATAGAGTGTGTAGCCGCGGTTGCGGCGTTCGGCGGCCAGTTG
Source organism: Acetobacteraceae bacterium (assembly GCA_965199095.1). GTDB lineage: Bacteria > Pseudomonadota > Alphaproteobacteria > Acetobacterales > Acetobacteraceae > LMUY01. Next base: position 280,118 of record CBDAQM010000007.1, on the reverse strand, counting down.
CCCACGACGGCATCGGAAGCTCTCGATACGCTGAATGATCGGATCGGTCATGATGGTCGATGGTAATTCACCGGGCTGCCGAATGTCTCGCGGGGACTCTTGCGGCGCGGTGTCCCTTCGATTCTACGACTGCGATGGCATCGCACCATCCCGGCGCCGCACCGGCGCTCGACTCGCAATTGGTTCCACCGATCCTGGCCACTTGGCTGGCGGTGTTCCGCCCCTGCTTCACCGCCCCGGTATGGAACCGCGTGCTGGTTCTGGTGGCGGGCGCAGTGCTGGCGCCCGGCAAGCGCACCGTCACCCAGGTGCTGCGCGTCATGAGATTGGCAGATGACCGGCACTTCCGTCGCTACCACGAAGTCCTCAGCCGGGCACGTTGGGATGGGCGTGCCGTCGCGCGGCGGTTGTTGCTCTATATTATTGAGCGGCTGCTGCCGAACGGCGACGTGGTGATCGGCATTGATGATACCATCGAGCGCCGCTGGGGCGCACGCATCAAAGCCCGTGGTATCTATCGTGACCCGGTCCGCTCCTCCAAGGGGCAGTTCGTCAAGACCAGTGGCCTGCGCTGGTTGTCGCTGATGATCGCGGTGCCGATCCCCTGGGCGGGGAGAACCTGGTCCTTGCCATTCCTAACCGTCCTCGCTCCGTCCGCGCGCTGGAGCGAGGCCAACGGCAAGCGCCATAAGACCCTGACGACCTGGGCACGCCAGGCGATCCTGCAAACCAAACGCTGGTTGCCAAACCGCCGTCTGATCTTTGTCGGCGACACCGGCTTCGCTGCCCTTGATCTACTGGCTGCTGTGCGTGGCCATGTCTGCATGATCACGCGCTTGCGGCTGGACGCCAACCTGTTCCGTCCAGCGCCCAAACGCCGACCAGGTCAACGCGGCCGAACGCCGTTGAAGGGCCGCGCCTTGCCGAAGCTGAATGCGGTGCTGAAGAACAAGAAGACGGTCTGGACGAGCGTGGTTGTCTCTCAATGGTATAACGCCCAGCAGCGCAAGCTACTGGTCGCGACTGGCACAGCGCTTTGGTATCACGCTGGAACCGCACCCGTGCCGATCCGCTGGGTGCTGGTTCGCGACCCAACCGGCGAACATGAGCCTGCCGCGTTTCTTAGCACCGACCTCGATGCGCAACCGGCGACCATCCTGGGCTGGTTCGTATCACGCTGGCGCGTTGAGACCACGTTCCAGGAAGTGCGCGCCCATCTCGGCGTGGAGACGCAGCGGCAGTGGTCCGATCTGGCCATCCTGCGGACGACCCCAGCATTACTGGGGCTGTTCTCGCTGATCACCGTGTGGGCCGATGACCTGGCGCGCGACAACGCAACTGTGCTGCGCCCGAACGCCGCCGCGTGGTATCGCAAGCAAGAGCCGACATTCAGCGACGCGATCGCCGCCGTCCGACGTGTGTTGTGGGCGCCGCCGAATTTCTCCATGTCCCGGCAGCAGGGTGAGACCGTGACAATTACCGCAGGCTTGCTAAATCGACTCTTTCTGACGCTTTGTCTCGCCGCCTAAATTGCGGAAAGCCAAGCTAAGGCAGCGTTGGCAAATAAGTGCGTCGGCACGCCGACAAAGCTGCCGCTGAAACAAAGGGTTAGGGCTTGTTCGAGGTAAGAGGGGCAAAAGTGTGGGCACGCCTGTACTGATTGCTGCGAACGCCCGAGATGAATGGGTAGCCGAGAGCAGTTTGCGCGTCGGCCTGTCATGCGGGTCGGCATTGCGCTCTGACGTAGTGGTCGAGCGGTTGAATGATCGCTGCCCCCACCACTTTGAGCCTGCTGCCCAGATAGTCCCATACGGCGATACCCAGTTTGTCGCATGTCTTGGCCAGGCTCAGGAACGCGTCGCGGCAATCCCGTCCGACCTCGCTGCGAGTTCCGGCGCTGATCTTGCGTCGTGTGACGTGACAGCGGATGTCGTTTTCTGACCCGTTGGTGTGGAGCGGAATTTGCGGCCGTTCCAGCACCATCAACAGTTCGGCCTTATTGGCGTGCAGCCGCGCAAGCAGGCGGTCCAGCGTCACGAATCCGGTGCGGCCGAGGAAAATGCGGTCGAAGCGGGCCCGTAACGCCCGAGCCCGCCGATTGTTCGGCTTCAGTTGGTAGGCCTTGAGGTCGGCGTAAAAGTCCCAAATCTTGCCACGAACCCGCGTCTGGGCGGCGCGATGCTCGTCGTTGAAGGTGTCCAGCTTATGCACCAGCCGTTCGGCGTGTACCCAGCACAGCGCGTGCCGACTGACGTTGAACTGCCCGGCGTCATCACTCAGGATCACTGCGTCGCACAGAAATTCATGCGCCTGAACGCTACCCCACAACGTCGCTTCGGTGGCGACCTGAACTGGGTCCGGCGTGACCTTCAACCCGGACAAGCCGAGCTGGTCGAGATGCGCCAGCCACGCGGCCTCATCAGCAAACCACGTCTGTGGCCCCGTCGCCAGAAGGGTGATCGACGCGGCCGGCAAGCCATGCTCGCGCATATAGGCGTAAGCCGCATCATTGAGCACGTAATCGGTATGTCCGGCGCGCAGCAGGTCGAGGAAATTTAGCCGGCTTTTCGAGGAACGGGTGCGGAACCAGGTGAACCACTCATTGCCGATCTGCGTGCAGAAGCCGTTCTTGCCGGCGTGGCGCGCGCCGGTGTCGTCCACGCTGACCCATGACGATGTCTCTAACCCTGCGCGCAGAACATCCTGGGCTTCGGCGAGAAACGCCTCGTGGTTCTCATTCAACAGTCGAACCAACTGCCGCTTGGAGATCGAAATCCCCACCGATCGCAACAGGGCGAGCAGCCGGGGCATCGTCGACTGACCCTGATGATATTGCACCAGCACGAACCTACGCAATTCCGGGCCAAAATGGCCTTGGATACCCTGCGGCAAGGGCGCCAGGATCGTCCGGCCGTCCGGCGTTATCCAGCGTTCTCGCAGGTAACAGGTCGCCTTGGCTGAAATCACAAGGTCCTGGACCAGAAAAGGCTCATGGCCTTTGAAAATCGAGCCGGCCGGGATTTCGACCTGGATCACTTCGTCTTCGACGTGGACCCGTGGGGTGACCTTACCTCGGGCAGGACGCTTCTCATCCTTGGCGGGTTTGATTGGCGCGGCGCCTTTGTCCATGCCGCTCGGTTTAATGGTCGGGCGGCCTTTGAGGCCTTTCAACCGCGCGTTCTCTTCGCGCAGTTCAGCCACGGCCTGCTTCAGCGCAGCTACCTCGCCGTACAGTTCGACCAGCAGAGCTTCAAGATCTGGACGGCTCAGCGTCGAAAGGGTGGAGGGTGGCGGCACATGATGCAAAGACTCGACGGCGGCGAATCGGCGCAAGGAAAAAATGAGGCTTACCCACACTTTTGCCCCTCTTACTTGTTCGATGCCGCCAATCGATTCGATTGATGTCGAACAAGCCCTAAGAGTGGCCGCAGGTGGCAGCAACAGTCTGGCCGAACTGTCAGGCTAGCTCAACAGTGGCCGCCCCGATGCTTGCCGCCACTGCGTCGTCCACGGTATCAAGCCAGACGAAGCGCAGCCGGTCCCGGGCGCCCGGCGGGATGTCGTCGTAGTCGCGACGGTTGCGCGCTGGCAGCAGCACTGTGTCGATGCCGGCGCGCGCTGCTGCGATGACCTTCTCGCGGATGCCGCCCACGGGCAAAACCAACCCGCGCAGGCTGATCTCCCCCGTCATCGCCGTGGTCGGCGGCACGGCTCGGCCGGTCATCAGCGAACTCAGTGCGACGAACATCGCCACGCCGGCCGACGGCCCGTCCTTCGGTGTCGCGCCGGCCGGGACGTGCACGTGCAGGTCACTCGTCGCGAAGAGATCGGCATCGATCCCAACCGAGCGGGCGCGCGTCTTGAGCAGGCTCAGCGCCGCTTGGGCACTCTCCTTCATCACGTCGCCGAGCTGCCCGGTCAGGATCAGCTTGCCACTGCCGGGCATGCGGCTGGCTTCGATGAACAGGATATCGCCACCCACTGGCGTCCAGGCCAGCCCGGTGGCGACGCCAGGCATCGACGCATGCTGCGCCACGTCCGCGTCGAACCGCAAAGGCCCGAGGATGCGGGAGACCTCGTCGGCATCGATGGCCACATGGGACGCAGTGCCTTCGGCCACACGGACGGCGACGTTGCGGAACACCGCGCCGATCTCGCGCTCCAGGTTGCGAACCCCGGCTTCCCGCGTGTAGCCGTCAATCACGAGGTTCAGCCCGGCATCGTCGAACGTTGCCGTGCCGTCCGGCAGGCCGTTCTGAAGCAACTGGCGCGGGATCAGGTGGCCGCGTGCGATGGCGACCTTCTCGTCGGCTGTGTATCCCGATAGCCGCACCACCTCCATCCGGTCTCGCAATGGGCCCGGAATGGTGTCCAGCACATTGGCGGTGGCGATGAACAGCACCCGGCTCAGGTCGAACGGCACGCCCAGATAGGCGTCACGGAACGTGTTGTTCTGCTCCGGATCCAGCACCTCCAGCAGGGCGGAGGCCGGGTCGCCTTGGAAGCCGCCCGCGCCGAGCTTGTCGATCTCGTCCAGCATCATGACGCAGTTCCGCTCGCCGGCGCGCCGCACCGCCTGGATGATGTTGCCCGGCAGCGCGCCGACATAGGTGCGGCGGTGACCGCGGATCTCCGCCTCGTCATGCACGCCGCCAAGGCTCACGCGGACGAATTTGCGTCCGATAGCGCGTGCGATGGATTGGCCGAGCGAGGTCTTGCCCACACCGGGCGGCCCGACGAAGCACAAGATCGGGCCCTTGCCATCAGGATTAAGCTTACGGACGGCCAGAAATTCCAGGATGCGCCGCTTGATCTTGTCCAGATCGAAATGGTCCTCGTCGAGCACGAGCCGCGCCGCTGCAACGTCGATCGGCGCCTCCGCCTCGATGCTCCATGGCAGCTCCGTCAGCCATTCCAGGTAGGTACGCACCATGCCTGACTCCGTGGCGCCCTCCGGCATCCGTTCCAGGCGGCGAAGCTCGCGGCGGGCCTGGCCCGCGATCGCCTCCGGCATGCCGGCCTCGTCCAACTTGCGCTTCAGGTCGTCGAGGCCGGGTTCGGCGTCATCCGCATCGCCGAGCTCCTTCTGGATCGCCTTGAGCTGTTCACGCAGCATGAACTCCCGCTGCCGACCCTCCATCGCCTGTCGGGTCTGCTGTCCGATGTTGTGCGACAGCCGCAGCACTTCGAGCCGGTAGGCGAGCTTGGTAATCACCAGGTCGAGGCGGGGCAGCAGTTCAACCGTCTCGAGCACGTCCTGCTTTTCCGCCGGAGCCACATCGAGCAACCCGGTGACGAAGTCCGCAAGCGCACCCGGCTGCTCGACCGAGCGCAGCGTGGCCATCAGCTCGGGGGGCGCCTGTTCGATCAGCCCCAGGATCTCCGTACCCATCTGCCGCAATTGGTGAGCCCTGGCGTCAATCTCCGGGCTGCGCTCGGTGGGCTCAAGGGTCCGCTGTACGGTGACGACGGGGTGCGGCGCAGTATGCAAGACTGTCAGCAGCCTGATCCGCGCCAACCCGAGCACAATCGCATTATGTGAGCCGTCCCGCGCGGTGAAGTAGCGCAGCAGCCGCGCCTCGGTGCCGATGGAGTGAAGTGCCTCCATGTCCGGGTCTTCCGCATAAGGCTGCCGCTCCAGCACGATGGCGACGTGCTGCTCGGTGCGTGCCGCCTCCTGGAGGCCCGCGGCCGCAGCGGCACGGCCGATGACCAGGGGCATGACGGTGCCAGGCAACAACACGGTGTCCGCCACCGCGACGAGGATCAGGGCGTCGGCCGAGACGGTGCCCTCGTTGGGAAGGACATCCATCAGCCAAGCCTCCGTAACGTCAGCAAAAGGCAGCCATCGACGTGATCCTGCCCGAGCAGCTGGTAGGCACCCGGCGGCAGCATCAGGCGCCGTTCGAAGCGGCCATGCGGCAGTTCGACGCGATGGACCCGGGCTGGGCGGTGCAACACGGGCCAGCGCCTTGTCCCCCTGACGAGCAGCTGCTCCGGAGTGACGATGACCTCCATGTCCTCGCGCCGCACGCCGGGCAAGGCCACGACGATCAGCAACCCGGCTTCGGTCTCCAGGATGTCGGCCGCCGGTTCCCAGCCACTTTGTGTCGGCCAGGACGTTTCCGGATGCAGCCGCTCACTCCGCGCGAGGACCGCGAGAGCAGCCGACCACATGACACCCGTTTGGGACCGCGCCATGCAGGCCTCTTTCAACGATCAGGAAGGGAAAGGCGTCAAATGCAGCACCGGCACGGCATTGCGCCGTGCGGGTGCTGCGTGTCACACGACAGCGAGGTCGTTCTCCACCATGGTGGCCCCTGGCGAGGACCAAGCGGTCGTGCCGGCGACCTGCCGCTCATGGAACGAGTGCACGCTTCCGGTCAACCACACATGGCCGCCCTCGGACGTGACGTGGATCTGGTCCGGGTGGGAGAACCAGGAGCGGTGCAGCGCAAGCGCAATGTCTTCGCGCAAGTTCCGGGCATTGACCGCAGGCTTGATGGTTGCCTGGTTGGACACGCCGGTCACGCCCATAAGAGGTCGGATCTCCTGCTCGGCAGCGTCTTTCTGGTACCAGAAATCGACTTGCCCGGTCAGGGTGACCCATCCTTTCTCAACCTTCACGGTGATGCTGTCTTGCGGGATCGCGACGTTCCAGGCGATGCGCTCGATTGCGGCCGCAGCGATCTCATCGTCAGTCCGTCTCACGTCGAAGGGCAGGCGGACCTCGATCTCCTCGGCCAAGGCTTTGACACCCTTGACCCGGCGCGCCGCCGTCTCGGCCGCGAGCTTGCCCGCATAGCTGTCGACATGACCGGAGAGGGTTACCACGCCGGCGTTCGCAGTGACACCGATATGGGCCGCCGTCACGCTCGGCTCCCAATTGAACTCTGCCAGCACGGCCTGCTGCAGATCACGATCCTCGGACATACTGTCTCCCTACGGTTTCGACGGGTTTAGTGGCTAGGCGGGCAGTTGAGCGCCCATCCCCTTGCTGCGCTTTTGTGGCCATGCAGCGCAGAGTCGGAATCTACTCAAAGGCGACCAGTGCGGATTGCATGTGCGGTAATGGGTAGTTTCCGACCCTGCTCCGATCGGCTTGCAGGTGAGCTAATGAGATAAGGATTTCGCCTAACGGGACAGACGGCCGAGCGAGGACTCCTGTCCGCACCTGGTGCAGCATCAACCCGGGACGAGCGCCTGCATGACGACCGCACTTCTAGTAAAAGGATCACGCCCATGATGTTAGCCATATCGGCGCTCAAAGGCTTCGCCATCGAGGCCAGCGACGGCAGGATCGGATCGGTGAGCGACTTCCTCTTCGACGACGCCACGTGGAAGATACGCTGGATGGTGGTGGACACGGGGGGTTGGCTGACCGGCCGCAAGATACTGCTGCACCCCTCTGCCATCAGTCAGCCAGATTACCAGCGGGAGGAGATGCTGGTTCGACTCACGAAGGCGCAGGTGAAGGACAGCCCGAGCATCCTCTCGGACGAGCCCGTCTCGATGCAGATGGAGACGGATCTCTATGGCTATTATGGGTGGGACCCACTCTGGGGCGGCGGCAACTACTTCGGCGCTTATCCATACGGAATGGGTCTGGGTTACGCTTCAATGCCTTACTCCAGAGATGGCGAGGTGCTCGAAGCATCTCGTACCGGTTCGGCCGGAGATGGCGATCCGCATCTCCGCAGCGTCAGCTCTATCACGGGATACCACATCCAAGCCAAGGATGGAGCAATTGGGCACATCGAGAACATCCTCGTCGATGATAAATCCTGGGGTATCCACTATCTCGTGATCGACACAAGGAACTGGTGGCCAGGCCAGCACGTGCTCATGTCGCCCTTCGCCGTACGAGCAATTAGCTGGTCGGACCGTGACGTGACACTGGACGTCACACGCGACCAGGTCAAAGCCAGCCCTGCCTGGAACCCTGCCGATATCATCAATCGCTCATATCAGGAGCGGCTGCACGGCTACTATGGCTGGCCAGGCTACGGGTGGTGATGTCTCTTGTAGCGATCTTTCACAACAATAACCCGAAGGCATAGATGATGCACTCAATCATAGCTCCAGAGCCGTTTCTGCTCAGCGTGCTTAGTTTGACAAGCGGCTGGCTTCTTTGGTGCATGCTGCCTGCGACTGACACACCGATCTCGGCTGCCCGCGGCCAAAAGCTGGGTCGGTCCCGGTCAAAGTGGTGACGTTCACGAGGACCGACATCGCAAGCCCTGGCGTTAATGGTCCCGTTCAAGTGGCGGCCGATCGATGACGACAGTCTTAGACGATGCGACCTAACGCGAAAATTTTGACATGCACGTGGCTTGGCTGTCTGGTCTTGTAACCCACCTTACCGGTTCTCTCGTTGTCGCGGGTCTCATCCTGGCGACGGGCTTGCTGGTCACGCGCCTCGCCTTCCGCAAGAATATCGTCGGGCGGTTCGTGTGCCAGCTGCTTTCGTTTGTCGGTTTCACCACAATGCTGTTCGCTGCCGGTGTCATACCGTTTAAGCCAACGCCTGTGATGGCTATGACCATCACGTTCATCATCATCAGCGTGTTCAAGATTGTCTGGTGGATGGCATTCGCCTGGCTGTTTGCCGGTCTTGTCCGAGCTGTTCTCATCTTCAAACGGCAGCCGGTCGAAACACGGTTCTTGCAGGACCTGCTCGCTGGACTCGTCTATGTAGGCGCGATCCTTGGTATTGTGGCCTACGTCTTCGATATGCCTGTCAGCGGCTTGCTCGCAGCATCGGGTGTGGTGGCGATCGTGCTCGGCCTGGCCCTCCAAAGCACTCTGAGCGATCTGTTTTCCGGTGTCGTCCTCAACATGGCCAAACCTTATCACCCCGGTGACTGGGTTATCCTTGATAATGGCTTGCAAGGCAGCATTGTCGAGACGAACTGGCGAGCCACGCAAATCCTCACACTGACGAACGATTTAGCCATCGTGCCAAACAGCGTGATCGCGAAAGCAAGGCTGATCAATGCGAGCCGGCCTAATGAGGCTCACGGGCTGACCGTGACGGTCAGGCTGGACGCAACGGTGGCACCACTGACGACCGTGCAGATCCTGGAAACGGCCATGCTGAGTTGCAATCACATCCTGCACATTCCCACAGCCAGGGTGGCAATCCGGCTCCTGGATGCTATCGCAGTAGAGTGTGATCTGACGTTCTTTGTTGCGTCCGTCGAGCAAGGTCCAGAAGCCCAGAACGAAGTCTTCGATCGTGTCTTCCGTCATTGTACGTCGGCAGGCATTCGGTTGGCGCCCCCGGCAGAGAGCGCGATCGCTCTTCCGCTGAGGGGTGCGCCACAGGACCCAGGGGAGTTTCCCAAGCAATTGTTGGCGCGACTGCCGCTGTTTTTAGCACTGTCCGATGAAGATCGGCTGACACTTGCCCCGAAGCTGCGGCGGCGCAGCTTCAAGGCTGGCGAAGTCCTTGTCGAGCAGGGTACTGCGTCGCAGGCGCTCTTGATCCTCACGTCCGGCGTCTTGGCAGCCCTACAACGGCACGGAGCAACGGATATCGAGGTTTTTCGTTTGGCGCCGGGTGACTGTTTGGCCCTCGCGGCTGTTTTGAGCAATGACAAGGCCCTATTCACGGTCAAGGCCCTGACAAAAGCTGTCGTTTACGAGATCGCCACACAGGACATCGCGCCGATCCTTGAGAAGCGGCCGTCAATAACCACTGAACTTAACCAGGTGATGGCTCACCGTGTAGCGCTAGGTCACTCGCGGCTTACGGAGTTGGATGAGGGCGAGGAGCACCCCGATAGTCTGGCAGACCGTCTTGCAAGCCGGGTTAAGCTCGCCTTCGGTCTCGCGTGACGACCTTTCAGTTATCAAAGGTCAGATAGAAAATTGACCTCGATCCTCAGCGTGGCTTTCCGCAATTTAGGCGGCGAGACAGAGCGTCAGAAAGAGTCGATTTAGCAAGCCTGCGGTAATTGTCACGGTCTCACCCTGCTGCCGGGACATGGAGAAATTCGGCGGTGCCCACAACACACGGCGTACGGCGGCGATCGCGTCGCTGAATGTCGGCTCTTGCTTGCGATACCACGCGGCGGCGTTCGGGCGCAGTGCGCTCACGGTGTCGCGCGCCAGGTCATCGGCCCACACGGTGATCAGCGAGAACAGCCCCAGTAATGCTGGGGTCGTCCGCAGGATGGCCAGACCGGACCACTGCCGCTGCGTCTCCACGCCGAGATGGGCGCGCACTTCCTGGAACGTGGTCTCAACGCGCCAGCGTGAGACGAACCAGCCCAGGATGGTCGCCGGTTGCGCATCGAGGTCGGTGCTAAGAAACGCGGCAGGCTCATGTTCGCCGGTTGGGTCGCGAACCAGCACCCAGCGGATCGGCACGGGTGCGGTTCCAGCGTGATACCAAAGCGCTGTGCCAGTCGCGACCAGTAGCTTGCGCTGCTGGACGTTATACCATTGAGAGACAACCACGCTCGTCCAGGCGAGCGGGGTCAGGGACGGCTAGCGCGCTAGACCAGGACGGCACTCCCGCAAGCATGCCGGGCATCGGCCTATGTCACAATGGGATGTGCTCAGGTCCAGGGCGCCAGCGTGGAACGGCACGCCGGGTAGGCTCGGGTAGAACAGCAATCGCCGCCTCACTGCGCTTCAGGCAGTGCACGCTGAGCGGCGCCGTCGTCGTCAGGCGATGTTGCTTTCCATCCAGCGTGATCGTCATCGCTTCGCCGGCTGTCAGTATCACCTGCGCAATCTTCCCGGCGTCATGCAGGCTGACCGACATGTGGCGGCCTTTCCATTGGACGCTGAACGCCAGGCTTTGCCATCCCGCCGGGAGTTGCGGGTTAAGGCCGAGGCCGGCCGCATCGACGGTCAACCCGGCGAAACCGAGCACCGCCATCATCCACATGCCGCCGAGAGCCGCGATATGGACGCCGCCGTCGATCGCGGCGTGGGTGTCCGCCAAGTCGGTCGCCGATGTCTGCCGGAAGAAGCGCATCGCCATCTCGGACTGGTCCAGCCGGGCCGCCGCCACGCCGTGCAGGGCCGCGCTAAGCGAACTGCCGTGACTGCAACGCGGCTCGTAATAGCCGAAATTCGTCGCCGCGGCGCCCTGCGGGAACTCCTCCGGCAGCAGCGCCAGGAGTGCCACGACGTCGGCCTGCTTGATGATCTGCGCCGTCTGCGTCCGCTCCCGCCCAAGCACCACGTCCATGGGAACGGAACGCCCCGCATAATGCGCGAGGTCGATGGGCTCCAGATTGAAAAACCCGGCAAATTGTTCGAACAGCCCGCTCTGCGGGTCGAGGCCGGTCGCCATCGTGGCTGCGACGGCTGCCCACGCGCGCAGCTCCGCGTCGTCCAAGCCGATTGCGCCGGATAGGCTGGTCCAACGCTCCGGCCATCGCTGCTGGAGCAGGGCGGCGACGTCCAGTGCGCGCCGGATGTTCCAGCGGGCCATCACGTTGGTGAAGGCGTTGTCGTCGATCGTGTCGTGATACTCGTCCGGCCCGATCACGCCGCGGATGTGGTGCCGGCCGTCGGATTCGGCTTGGGCGCGGCTCGCCCAGAAGCGCGCTGTTTCCAGCAGGATCTCGGCGCCCGCATCGCGCAGGAACATATCGTCGCCGGTTGCTTCCCACTAGTGCCATACGGCGTAAGCGACGTCCGCGCTAATATGGAGCTCCTGCGTCCCGCACAGGACATCCACGATACGGCGGTCCGGGCTGATCGCATGCTCCGGACACGTCTCCGTGCCGGTAACGGTGGACTCCCAAGCGTACAGGGCCCCCTGGAACCCCATGCCTTTTGCCTTCGCACGAGCGCCGTCGAGCGTGTTATAGCGATAGCTAAGCAGCGCCCGCGCCGCCTCGGGCCAGGTCAGCGTGTAGAACGGAAGCAGATAGATCTCCGTGTCCCAGAACACATGCCCGTGGTAGTCGGCCCCGGTCAAAGCCCGTGCGGCGATGGACACCCTCTCGTCGTGTGGATTGGCGGCGCTGTTGAGGTGGTACAGCGCAAACCGCAGCGCATGCTGCGCCTCCGGATCGCCCCCAACCACGACGCCACTGTCCCGCCAGCGTTGCGCCCAGCTTGCCTCGTGCTGGTCGAGGATGCCGGCCCAGCCAAGACTCGTCGCTGCCGCCAACCGACCACTGGCCGCTTCACCCGGTTTGCCGACTGGGACATCGTCCCGAACGAGGGCGACGACGCGCTCGAAGTGCACGGCCTGTCCAGGCCGGGTGGCCCACGTCCAGGCCCACCGGAACGGTCCCAGGGCTTTCGGCTCGACCGGCTTGCCATCCACAAGAAGGGACGCCGACGCGGCGATTTCGAGACGTTTACCCGTCGTGTTGGTGCGCCAGATACCGAGATCCTGCTCCAACCGTTCCGATATCAGCCCGAACTCCAGGCCATCGAATGAAGCCTCGAGCGTCGCCTCCGCATGACCGGCATCAACCTCGACCTCGACCACTTGCAGCCCGATGGCGCGGTCGTGCAGAGAGACCAGGCGCAGCACGCGAAGGCGTATCTCCAGGCCAGCCGGGCCCGAGACACGGCTCTCGGTGAAGAGCACGCCGCGCTTGAAATCGAGCGTCCGACGGTGGAACGAGACATCGTCGATCGTCGAGCCGGGTGGCGAGCACAGCGAGACGTCGATCCGGAGCCAGTCTGGTGCGGGCACCAAGGCAGATATCGGTTGATCAGCGGCCACAGTGTCGAAAAGCCCGGCGACGTAGGTCCCGGGCGCCGTGGCGCCGCCAGGAAGACGGTCGATCGTGCGTCCACCCCGAACCCCGAGGAACCCGTTGCTGATGGCGAACCGCGACTCGCGGCTGCTGTCGCGCAGCGGGTCGAAGCCTTGTTGGTCCAAGACCCAGGCCTGGTCATTGGTCGGCAGCAGAACTTCGTTCGGGCTGGTCATGCCAGAGTTCCCAGCGATCCGTCCGCAAGCGCGCGCACGGACACGTCATCAAGGCTCGCTACCACGAGATCGGCTTTTGCCGCCCAAAGTCCCACTTCGTCGTGCAAGCGCGCCACGCCGAGAGCGGCCATGCCGCCGGCCCGTGCAGCCTGGATCCCGGCCGGCGCGTCTTCCGCCACAAAGCAATGCGCGTACGCCATATGCAACTCCATCGCGGCAACCTGGAAAATCTCTGGGTCCGGCTTGCCACGGCGCAGATACCGTCCGCAGACATTGACCTCAAACAGGCCGAGCAGGTCGCGGCCGTCATCAAGGCGTATCTGCCGTAACATGGCGTTCGCGTTCTTGGAGGAGGATGCGACAGCCATTGGCCAACCGAGCGCCGCAACCGCCGCCACGAAGCGCAGCGCGTCGGGGAAGGCGGCGAAGTGGCCATCTGCGATCAGCGCTTCGAGCCTTGCCTGCTTGCGCGCGGCATAGGCGTCCACTTGGGCGGCAGCATCCGGCACGCCGAGTGCTACAAGGGCGGCCAGGGCACCGGCCATGCGCGGCTTACCGGCGACGGAGGCCTGGTAGATCGCCGTGGTGAAATGCGCCGGGTCGGCCAGGCCGTTAAGCGCCTCCCGCCACGCCTGTTCGTGCGGCGAGGCGAGCAGAACCCCATCGACGTCAAAAATGGCGGCGGTCAGACGCTCGTTCACCCAGCCATCCATCATAGTCCACCTTGCCTCGATGTTGACTTGTCCAATGTTGCCGCCCGTTTGCTACCGGACAGCGTCACGCGTGCAGCCACGTCAGATGCTCAGAGTAGAGCGCGTTCACCCGGTCCGGCTGGTCGTCGCCATAGAGATTGTCGTCAGCGGACTGGCCGCGAAGGCTGACCTGATAGGCCAGGCAACGGTACGGTTCGCGAAAGCGGCTGAAGCGCGTAATGTCGATGTCGAGCGTGGCGCCAGGGATGGCCGGTGTGAGCGTGTCGCGCTCGTAGATCGCTGTCAGGCTCAGGACTTTCCAAGCAGCCGCGCGGTGTTCGACCCGGTAGAGCAGCCGCGAGTACGAGGTGAGGTCCGCATCCACGCCGCTGACCGGGAACCGAAGCTCGACCGCGGCGGGAACCTCCACAAAGCCGCGCCGCCCGGCGATGTGCACGACGGGCGGCGACAGCCGATGCACTGTCCGCAAACCGCTGTCGCTCATTGTTCGTGACTGCGCCACAAAGTCGGGCCCACTGCCATTGAACCAGCTCAGGCTGACTAACGAGTCAGGAAGGAAGCAGGCGGCCATCTGCTCCCACCACCCGCGATCGCGTCCCTGCCGCTCATGCAGAATAAGCTGCGTGATCACGCTGAGCGTCGCTGCGTCGGGACCGGTATCCACCGCCGGATTTAGCTCTGTTCCAGCCATTCCCGCTCACCCGCTCGCAAAGCAAGCACCATCTCAGGCTGGTCTACACCTGGAAGATCGTTATGGGCCGGACTTCCCCCAGCGGTAAGGATGTAGCTAAGATAGCGGTAGGACGAGCGAAACCCGCTCAGCTTCTCTTCATCCAGTTTCGGCACCCGGCTCGGATCACGCGCGAACAGCGTGTCGCGGATGTAAATGCCGCGCAGCCCGCAAATAAGCCATCGCTCGCCGGATTGCTGAACGCGCCACAACAAGCGTGTGTAGCTGGTAATGCTGACCTCGATGTCGTCCAGCCGTGAGAATGTGTGGACGGCACAGGCAGTGTCGGCAATCGCACGGTCATTCTTGAGCGAGACGACTCCGGGGCTCATCGAGTCGAAATGCACAGTTCCCTTGCCGGAGTTGTCCTTTGCCGCTTGGACAAACGCAGCGCCACTGCCCTTGAACCAAGAGACTTCCACCCATGCGTCGGGATGGAAGCATGCCGCTTCGGCCGCCCAGTCGTTGGTCTCTCGGGCCAGGCGCTCGCGCATAATGATGTCGTTGACAGCGCTGGAATCCGACGCGGTCTGCTGCTGCGTTCTACCGCGTTCGGGGGCGCCGCTTGACAGTTTGGCTGCAGACGCTGATGCCAAATTCGCCACCAATCCCGAAACGGCCAGCGACGCCCATGTCAGCGCGCGGCGGCGTGAGGATGCAGAATAGTCCATGCTAGGCTTCACTTGCGGGATTTTAGCAGCCACTGGCAAATCCTCGTATGCTGGCAGGTCATCACGCATGTGCGGCCCACATCCAGTTGCGGATTTCAGGCAGGTCTTCGCCGTGCCTGTCGATGTAGTGCTTATGCTCGATCAGCTTGTCCTGCATCATCTGCTTGAGGTAGGCGCCCCTGGTGCCCAAGCCTGGCACCCGCGCGATCACGTCCATCACCAGGTGGAACCGGTCCAGGTCGTTCTGCACCCGCATGTCGAAGGCGGTGGTGATGGTGCCTTCTTCCTTGTAGCCCCGCACGTGCAGGTGGCGGTTGGTGCGCCGATACGTCAGCCGGTGGACCAGCCAGGGGTAGCCATGAAAGCCGAAGATGATCGGCTTGTCCGTGGTGAACAGCCCATCATAGTCGATCTCGCTCAGGCCATGTGGGTGCTCAAGCTCCGGCTGCAGCCGCATCAGGTCCACGACGTTGATCACCCGTATCCGTAGCGCCGGCAGGTGTTCACGCAGGATCGAGACCGCGGCGAGGATCTCCAGCGTCGGCGTGTCGCCGCAGCAGGCCATCACCACGTCCGGTTCAGCCTCCTGGTCGTTGCTCGCCCACTGCCAGATGCCAAGGCCCTGCGTGCAGTGGATCACCGCCGCCTCCATCGTGAGCCATTGCGGCAGGGCGTGCTTGCCCGCGACGACGACGTTCACGTAGTGGCGGCTGCGCAGGCAATGGTCGAACACCGAGAGCAGGCAATTGGCATCGGGCGGCAGGTAGACGCGCACGACGTCCGCCTTCTTGTTGACAACGTGGTCGAGGAAACCCGGATCCTGGTGGGTGAAGCCGTTATGGTCCTGCTGCCAGACATGGGAGGCGAGCAGGTAATTGAGCGAGGCGATGTCGCGCCGCCATGGCAGCTCTTTGGTGACCTTCAGCCATTTGGCGTGCTGGCTGAACATGGAGTCGACGATGCGGATAAATGCCTCGTAGCTGTTGAACAGCCCGTGCCGGCCAGTAAGCAGGTAACCCTCCAGCCAGCCCTGGCATTGGTGCTCGCTCAGCATGGAATCGTGGATCTGGCCTTGGCTCGCGAGGGACTCGTCATCGGCAACGATCGTCGCGTCCCATTGGCGGCTGCTGGCCTCGAATACGGCGCCGATCATGTTGGACAGCGTTTCGTCCGGACCGAAGATGCGGAAGTTGTGGCGGTCCTGGTTCAGCTTGGCCACGTCGCGCAGGAATTGGCCCAGCACCGTCGTGTCGCCGGCGGATACGGCGCCCGGCGACGGCACCCTTACCGCATGGTCCCGGAAATCCGGCATGCGGAGGTCACGCAGCAGGTTGCCGCCGTTCGTGTGCGGGTTGGCGCCCATGCGCCGGTCGCCCTCCGGCGCCAACTCCGCCAGCTCCGGGATCAGCCGGCCCTGGCCGTCAAACAGCTCCTCCGCGTGGTAGCTGCCCATCCAGCTTTCGAGTTCCACCACGTGCCTTGGATGCGCGGCGTCCACCAAAATTGGCACTTGGTGCGTGCGGAAGGTGCCTTCGACCTTCAGGCCATCGACCATCTTCGGCCCGGTCCAGCCCTTCGGCGACCGCAGCACGATGACCGGCCAGCGCGGGCGGGTGGTGACGCCGGCAAGGCGGGCTTCGTGCTGGATGCGATGGATGTCAGCGACTGCGCGATCGAGCGTGTCGGCCATCAGGCGGTGCATGGCCTTCGGCTCGTCGCCCTCGACGAAGTAGGGTGTCCAGCCGCAACCTTCCAGGAAGTGCTCCAGCTCCTCCGGCTCGATACGCGCCAGCAGCGTGGGGTTGCTGATCTTGAACCCGTTCAGGTGCAGGATCGGCAGCACTGCCCCGTCGCTCACCGGGCTGAGCAGCTTGTTGGAATGCCAAGCGGCCGCGAGCGGCCCGGTCTCGGCCTCACCGTCGCCGATGACGCAGGCGACAATCAGGCCGGGATTGTCGAATGCGGCACCGAAGGCGTGGCTGAGCGAGTAGCCCAGTTCACCGCCCTCGTGGATCGACCCCGGCGTGGTAGGCGCCACATGGCTTGATATGCCGCCAGGGAAGGAAAACTGGGTGAACAGCTTCTTCAGCCCGGCCTCGTCTTGGCTGATGTTGGAATAGACCTCGCTATAGCTGCCTTCTAGGTAGGTGTTGGCGAGCAGCGCCGGGCCGCCATGGCCGGGGCCGGCGATGTAGAACATGTCCAGGTCGTAGGCCTTGATGACGCGGTTCAGGTGCACGTAGATGAAATTCTGGCCCGGCGTCGTGCCCCAGTGGCCCACCACCAGCGGCTTGACATGCGCAAGTGTCAGCGGCTCCCGCAGCAGCGGGTTGTCGTAGAGGTAGATCTGCCCGACCGACAGGTAGTTGGCTGCCCGCCAATACGCATCCATGAGCCGCAACTCAGCAATCGTTGCTGCACGCGGACCCTCGGCCACGCTGCGGTCAGGAAGCTCGATCGCAAGTGTTGCGGTGTCCATTGCCGTGATCCCTGGTCGTTCATCCCGGCAGTCAAGCGGTCCTCTCGCAACAGCCAAATGTCGCGAGATCCGATCGGATGCTTATGCCGGGTGAGCGAAGGTAGACATTTGCCTGTGCCATCGGGAGGGTCGGAAACTACTCACCCGAGAGAGCACGCTCGTGGGAGGCTTGGTCTGGCGTGGCCCGGGGGGGGCAGATGAGGGGCAGACGTCTACTTGTTCCTGACCGGCATGATGCTGCTGTCTGAACTCGCCCGGCAGGCGGGCCTAATTCGACTGGCTACCCGAGTGAATTCATGGGCCACGAACGCGCTTGGTGTTCTCATCATCGTTCTCGTCACGCTGGCGGGGGCCGGATACGCGTTCGTCGCGTTCGCCAACTCCTTTGAACGCGAGGGTTGAGTCTTGCCGAAGGCCGACATCAACAAACTTACCCGTGGCCACCCGGACGACGAATTACTATCCGCGCTAGAGCCGGACCAACTGGTTGCCGCATCATCTCAGTCGTTGCCGCGCTATGTCTTAGGCCGAGCAGCCAGTTTGGCATTGTGGTTGCTATGTGGAGTATCGAGCCATCGATGGCCGGAAGATCACGATGCCCAGGTAGTCAACCTATGGCGCGCCCGATAATTCCACCGCGTGGCTGACCGGCGCATTGGCAATCGCACCAGCAACCAAATGCCCTCTAATCGTCGCCCTGGCCCTTTCCAACACGGCCATCGCCTGGTTGAGGTAGTCGACGGTGGCGTCGAGATCTAGATATCCGTCCGACCCTTTATGGATCCACTCTGCCCTGTCCCCGATATGGGCCGCCGTCATCGTCTTACCCACGCCCCATTTTTGAGGCCGCAGTATTCGGACCTTACTACCCTCAGACGCCTGCGTCAGAATGCCGAACCATTCGTCTCGCTGGCTCTTGCGTGTCGCGGTGTCCATCTCCTCCCAAAACCCCATCTTCATGACCAGCAGGTTCTGCTGGATCTGGAGGTTGGTGTCCCAGACGCCCCAGTACGTATAGTGCCAGTACGCCGCCATGAAAGGCGCGCCCGGCGGCTTGACTAGATCCCAGTCCATGTTCTCGATGTGGTCTTGCAAGGCCATGAAGAAGCCTTGCCAAGCAAACATGTTCCAGGCCGAGACCTCCGACCGCTCGTAGCTCCGCGCCATGTATTCCCGTCTCGCCGAAGATGTGGCTTGTAGTTAGCCTCGCGCGGAGCCCTGTAGTTTCCCTGATCGCCTGTCTTGAAATAGATGGGCAGCACCCGACGATCAGGATAAGCATCCCGGATGGCGGCGACATAGTTCCTGAGCTTTTCAACCCCATCTTTGGTATTGGTCTTATCCTCGATAAGGAGGACACGGTTTTCGCCAATCAGCGCGATGATGTCGGTGTGGTGGACCTGCCGATGCACAACGACGCTCATCCCCGCAGCCGAAGGCTTGTCATGCAGGTCGAGCAGCGCATCCAGGAACAACAGACCGCCCTGGTGCAGCCCTGGATCAACATCGTTAGCCGCCGGGTCGGCCCAACACAGCATCCAGCAGATGAAGGCCTCCTGCGACAGCTCCTTCGGAGCCCAATGGAAGATGTTCAGGCCCTCGGACATTCAGCGCACTTCCACATCGAAGCCAGCCAGCTCACTCCGCCGGGTAAAACTCCTCGACCATCATCGATATTCCCGGCGGTTCGAGCGTGAGTTCGCCGCTGCTCAGGATCCGGGTGGCAATGCCGCCGGACGCCTCGCGCCGGTGATGGATGACGGTCGTCTTCGTCGGGTGGACGATCAGGTAATGGGCGACCGACGGCACGAGGAAGTAGTCGGCGAGCTTGCCGCCCGTATCCGTCGACATCGTCGAGGGCGACAGGACTTCAACGATGACGACCGGGTTCGTGGTGCTGATTGCGTCGCCGGCCATGCGCGGCCCGCAGTTCACCAGGGCGTCCGGCTCGTAATCGTTGTCGCCGACCTCGACCGTCATGCCATCCGAGACGGCCTCGCACTGGACACCAGCCGCTGCAATCGCTCGGTCTAGAGCGTTGAAGACGCGAACCTTTACCCGGATATGCTCCAGACGCTCCGGCGCCATGGCGACGATATAGCCCCCGACCCTTTCGTAGCGGCCGCCGGGCTGGGTGGCACACCACTGTCGGAACTCCTCGCGGGTGTAATACGGCTCCTGAGGCTGCGGACGGCTCATACGGCTCTCCGGCGGGAAATCAGTTCGGTAGACCGAGTTCTAGCACAGTCGCCCGGTCGGCGGGGAGACCTATCGGAATGGGTGCCATGCCAGTCCGCGGCTGACCATTGGGGTTCAATGGAGGCCCAAATGGCAGAGCTTAGGACCCGAGCAAGAATAAGCGATTCGGGTTCGTGTTTTATCTGATAGGGGGATTCCGGCACGGCGTTGCGGTAGCTACGATTCGGGGATGATTGATGAAAACGCGATCCGCGCCCGGTATGTTGCCATCAAGGACCAGTTGGATGAACGAGGCCGCCGCTTGTTCGTTGCGGCGGAGAAGGCTGCGGCGGGCTATGGCGGAACAGCGGCCGTCTGTCGGGCGACCGGTGTTGCGCGCAGCACGATCATTCGCGGCGCGAAGGATCTCGTTGCTGCGTCTGCACCCACGGTCCGGATCCGGCGCTGCGAAGTACATCGAAACAAACTGGGGGTTCTACCGCGGCTTCCGGCAAACCGATGGGAGCGTCTTCGTCCAGCGCGGCCGGCCGCCGGCGCGGCCCCGCCAGGCCTGCAACGACAGCCTGTTCCCGGGCAGCCCCTTTTCGATGACCGGGAACCCACATCCCTTCCAGACCCCCTCGACCGGTGGCCCGCCGCTCCCACTCATCGGCTCGTCCACCCCGAACTCGCCAGGCAATACGATCCGGATTTTCGGTTTCGATGGACCGGACGACAGCTACGACCTGACCCGGACCAACGCCACGGCCAAGAACGCGATCAACACGTTGTTCGAGGCGCAACTCGATTTCCTCTTCTGCACCGCCCTGATCGGGCGAAACAGCGCAGGAGACCTGCGCTTTCTGAAACATTTCTACTGGAACGTGCGCCGGCAGATGCAACTCAATCCCGCGCCGATTGCAGGCGGGATTCCCACACCCAACCCACCGGGTAAAGGCAACGGCACCAACGTCGGTCCGATCATCGATGGGGAGCCAACGGACGGCCGGTTCCTCCCGCTGTTCAAATACCCGCAGAGCACGAACTGCAACACGCTTGCGGGAAATGCTGGCGCGGCAATCCTGAAGCCTGGCTCCCCCAAATTTCAGGGAGCGCAGCGACTGGTCGCTGGTCGACGTGCGCCGGTAACCGTCAGCAGTTTACTTCGGGGGTCCTGCCGGCATGCCGGGCTTCGAATCTTGCTGCGGTGTCGCCGGCGGCATCGGTTTGATACCCCCATGGCGCAGGCACGCGCTCCGTACCGAGACGCCAGTATTCGTCGTTCCATCGTTGCACACAACCGCCACGCTCGGCTGAGCGCGAACAGGAATCGCGGCGAGCAGCAGCATCGCAGTCAATGAAACTCGATAGATCATCTGCTTCCATTACAGCCCGCTTTGCCTTGACCGACAATCACCGGCGCGAACGATACGGCCAGAACAGACGAACTGCATTCTGAATCGCGGTACGGACGCCCATTACTGAGCGCCCCCCGCACAGAACCGTACGTGCGGAATTCCCGCATACGGCTCCCACCTTGGGTGTTTGACGCGGAAGCGCTGAGCCGGCCAGGGGTGGGATATCCGAGGTTTGGGCAGCCAGCGATCCGCCAGTCTCCCCATCCTTCGCCACGTCGTTCGATCTCTCTGCCTGCGCCTGCGCAAGGCACGTCGCCAGAGTTGGCCTGCGCGGCTGAGCCGAACACAAAAGTAGCATAAGACCACCCAAAAGTCCTATGCGAAAGTAATAGACCATGGGTGGCCAACGGGAGCTATGTGAAATAGGCAGATATGCGAAACTCCTAATTTGACAAAATCGCTCTCACTGCCTGATTTTTCTGCCGTTCCGGCTTGACGCGAGCGACACTCCTCGAATCGATGGGTTTGTATCGAATCGAGTGAGTGGACAGGCGAATGACCCAGGCACTTCGTCACGTAACCGTATTTTCAGCCGATGTCTGACCAGATCGTTCGTCGAAGCCGTCGCGAGTGCGTTCGCGGACTTCAGCGAACGCTATGGCGGTTTCTTCCGGACGCGTTCGCGCAACAGCGCGGCGGTGGCCGAGCGCTACCTGAACGGGCTGGCGCAAGCGCAAGACTGCACGTTTGCCTCGATGGCCGCGGTGGTTGAGCAGGGCTGCGCGCAGCAGTTCCAACACTTCATCAGCAACTCGCCGTGGCAGCATGAGGCTGTGGTGGCCCAGATCGGACAAGACGCCGACCGGTTGTTGGGCGGCAAGCCAGAGTCTTGTCTGATCATCGACGAAAGCAGCTTCGCCAAGCAAGGCGACCACTCGGTCGGAGTGGCACGGCAGTGGTCCGGGCGACAGGGCAAGATCGATAACTGCCAGGTCGCGGTGTTCGGCGTGCTGAGCGACGGCCAGCGTCATACGCCCACGGACATGCGGCTCTATGTGCCGAAGAGAGGGGCGCCTGCGGGAGCGCCTCCGCTATCTCTGCCGCACCCAGCTGCTGATCATCGACGAGATCGGCTACGTCACGTTGGGCGCCGTCGCCGGGAACCTGTTCTTTCAGCTGGTCAACGCGCGCTACGAACGCGGTTCCATGATCCTGACGTCCAACCGCGGCTTTGCCGAATGGGACCAGGTGTTTGGCGATCCCGTCATCGCCACGGCCTTGCTGGACCGGCTGCTGCATCACGCGGTCGTCGTGCACATCGAGGGTTCCAGCTACCGCATGCGTCAACACGCTGATCTGCTGCCGCCGGTCCCGCCGCCCAGCCCTCGTCTGGACGCCCAGCCGAAGCGCCGTGGCCGCCCGCCCAAAGCAGCTGCCGACACGATGCAGGCTGCTTGAGCCGCGTGTCCACTCCGCTTGTGCAGCGTTACGTAACGGAGGCGACCATGCCGAAAGACCTGCCAACAGAAGCCAGCCAGGTGCTCACCAACGCGGAACGACAGGCCTGGTACCGCGCCCGTAAGGCCGAGCAGGCGGGAACTGCTATTCGCTACCGCCGGTCTGCCGACCGCCGCACCCGGCCGCACCGCTGGCACACCGCCGCCGCCGAGCTGCTCGCCTTGCAGGCCGAATACGCCGCTTGGGCCGACGCCCTGCCGGATGCCCTACGGGACACGGCCACAGCCCAGGCGATCGAGGCCATCGTCGACCTCGACCTGTCCGACCTCGCCGATATCGAGCCGCTACGTGGATACGGTCGCGAATGAACCGCAACGAAGTGGGGAGATTTCATTCGCCACTTCTGGGGAGAATTCATCTGCCGTTGACAATCGCAGGCCGGAGCTCGACGTGGATCCTCTGGCTGCTCGGCTGGCCGCTACCACCACCTTGTATTCCCACCCGCATGACCGCCAACGACGTGTCGCTGATCGCCCGAGCGGCTGCCGCCAAGGCGGGAATGTCGTTCAACATGATGGCTCCCCATGTCTATCGAGCCGAGGGACGGCTGCTTTGGCGGGTAGACAGCGCCACGGTCGGGAACGGCCGGCGGATCGAAGTCGACGACGCCACGGGCGTGGCCGGGCCGGTCACCTGGTGGGGTCATTGGACATAACGCATGGCACGACTTGCGGCTTGTCCGGTCCGGCCCGACACTGCGCCCGTGCCGCGCTCGCGGCCCGCTCTGTTGATCTGCCAAGCTGCCGCGGTGCGCGCCCAACCGGCCACTGCGCAATCGTTCCGCGACCTTATCGCCTCCGCGCCGCTGCTGTCGGACGGCCCTGCGACGGCGGAGCCCGACGGTCCTGATGGGAGTCGTTTCACCGGGCCGCGGTTCGGGTTCCGGCAGCGCTTCGGTTACCGCATCGGCACCCTGGTCGAACACGGCATCCCGTTCGGTGCACTCGACATCCCGCAGCGCCGGGTCGACGTGCGGGTCGAGGCAAGCGGTATCGTCTTGGAGCTGCACAGCGGTCAGGCGAAGACGGATTGGCTGAACCGGCAGTCGCAAACTCCGTTCGACGTTGGGGTGGCCGGCAGCTACGACCCGGTCGGGCAGGAGCTTATCCTGCGTGAACTGAGGCTGGAAGGATCAGCTATCGGGCGGACGACGCTGGCGCCTTCGCGGCAATGGCGGTGGACAGCGCCGACCCCGCCTCCGCCGGTCTGCAATCGCTGGCGCTGACGGTCGACAGCCGCCGCTTCCTCGTCGCCTTCGTGTTGCCTTCGCTGCTGTCCTTCCTGCCCGACGACGACCCGAGCGGGGCGGTGGACCGGGCCAAGGCGCAGGCCGGGGTCGCCGCGCGTTGCTATCTTCCCCAGGCCGGCGCCACGGCGGACACGGTCGCGGCCGTTGCCAGGTTCATCGGCGACTTCCCACATCCGCAGCACGTGTTCGACCTGCACGTGACCGCGTCCACACCGTTGACCGTCGCTGCACTTGAGAGATCGGTGGAGAGCCCGGCGACCGCCTCGGCGGTCGCGCTAACCTTGACGGTGACCGCTAGCTACGCCGGCGAGACGCGATGAGCATCGTGCCGGAGCCGGCCAGCAGATTCGGAGTTGGTCGATAGCCTCGTCAACCGCCTCGGCCGCGTCCCGTGTCAGGGCCAGCGTGATCGCGCAGCCACTGCCATGCTGTGCGCCTGGGGATTGGATGAGGAGCGTCATCGGGCCAGGCCGACCAGCCGGCCTGTCCGCGCCAGGACAAACTCGATTCGCACCAACATAGTAAGATGCGCTGCAAAACCCGAGAGATCCTGAGTATCATGCGGTGATGCGACCCTCCATTGCCATTCGATACCGCTTCTTTTCACGTGGCCTGCTCGTAGCGGGGTCGCTGCTCGCCGCGAGCATCGCGCACGCACAGCGTTCTGGCGGGCCTCTGGGTCAAGACCTTGCGGCCGCGCTGGGTGGCGGGTGGACACGCAGCGGCTCTTGCGACCGGCCGGTGCAGTTCCGGCTTGCTGGCCAAACGCTGCTCGTGGTGGGGACGGACGGCAAGATCGACACCCAGCGCGTGCTGGAGCGGCGCGCCACCGGTGTCGCAACGGAAACAACAGCGTCCGCGCACGGTAACCCGATCGGGATGCGATGGGTGTACGAGGTGGTTGCGCCCGGCCAACTCAGCCTGACGGACCAGCGGGGCCAGTCGGCAACCTTCCAGCGCTGCCGGCCGCCGATCCCCGCCACCGCCAGCCCCGCCGAGTTCCTGCGCGGGTTGTTTGCCATCTATGTCGACGGCGCCGACGGCAGCCTGCCCTTTGCCAGTGAGGCAGGAATGCGCGCCTTCCTGGTGCCGGACATTGCCGACGCAATCGCGCACTATGCCGCGCAGACCGGTCACAGCGACACCGTGTGCCTGCGGGCGGAGCCGATCACCGGCGCCCAGGACGACTACAAGGTGACCGACGTCCACGTCACCGCCGCCGAGCCCGATCCTGCCACGCCGGACCGTACGTCCGGCACCGTTTCGTTCCGCAACATGGGAGAGCCCGCCATCGTGCGCTTCGACCTACGGCGAACCGCGGCCGGGTGGCGGATCGAGGACCTCCAGTCCGGCACGAACGCCTCGCTGCGGGCGCAGATGGCGCCCTGCGCCGCCGCGCATTGATGAGCCACCATGGCAAGACGCATCGTCGCGGTGCCCGGTCGGCATCCGCCCCGAGGACTCGCCCAGATTGGCCGCCTGAGCATCCCGTTCTTCCACAACCCGAACACTGACGCGCTGATCGAGTGCATCGCAGCGTTCAAGGTCAGTGCTGTGGAAACCCGCCCTGCACCTTCAGCGATCACTACGTGGACAAGCGCATCAAGGCGGCCAATATGACAACAGAGCCGGTGTTGACGAAAGAGAGCACCTAGCCAGTATTATCAATCAGAAGGCAGCGGGTTGGTAGCGCGATGGCGACCGCTCAACTTGAAGCTGTACATCATAAACCGTTGCGCGCACCTATCGGGTCCGTTGGGTCATCTCGATGACGAGCGGGCGTTGAGTTGCCGGGCGGCACCCTGGGGAAGGTAGCACCCACTCAGGATCTGATATATCGGCGGCCGAGAAGGGCGGGGCTCCTACAATAATGCGGCCGCCCTACCCGGGTTAACGCCGAGGCGTCCGCATCAGCGCGTCAGGGCTGGGTGGCCGTGCCGCGCACCTCCGCCAGGAAGGCTGGCGCCGCCTGCGTGACACGCGCCGCCACGTCTGCCCACGTGCGGTCCTCCGTCTGGCGGATCAGCCTGTGTCGCGGATACCAGGGCGTGTCCGCCCGGTCCAGCAGCCAGCGCCAGTCCGGCGCACGGGGCAGCATCAGCCAGGTCGGTCGTCCCATGGCGCCGGCCAAGTGACCGACCGACGTGTCTACGCTGACCAGCAAGTCCAGTTGGTCAAGGATGGCCATGGTGTCGTCGTAGTCGGTGATCTCCGGCCCCAGGCCAACCAGCGGCGCCCGTCCGAACCACGCGCCGGCCTGCGCCGCCTTGTCGCCTTTTTGGATTGACACCAGCGCAACCCCCGGCAGGTTGCCTAGGGCACGCAATGCCGGTAGCCCGAGCGACCGGTTGCGGTCGTTGCCGTGGGTCGGCCGCCCTGCCCAGGCGATGCCAATCCGCGCGTAACCTTTGGGCAGCAGTGCGGCCAAACGGCCCGCCCACGCCGCGCGGCGGGCAGGGTCCGGGCGGAGGTAGGGGCCGCGCCACGGCACGCTGTCCACCCGGGTCCCGTGCAATCGGGGTAGGCCGGAGAGCGGTATGAACGCGGCGTAGGCCGGGCAGTCACCGCGTCGGATGAACTGCTGCGCCGCAGGCGCCACCTGGCGCAGCAGAGATGCAACGCTCCGATTGCAGACGATCACCAGGTTCGGGCAGCGTTCCGCGACCCAGGGGATGTAACGCATGAACTGGATCACGTCGCCAAAGCCCTGGTCCGCGATCAGCAGCAGGGTCTCGGCCGGCAGGGGTGTCCCGTCCCACTGCGGCTTGTCTGTGGGCGGCATCAGCGGCGCGGTTACGCCTGCGCAACGGAATCGCCACTCGTACTCTGCCCAGCCTTCCTCCCAATAGCCCAGCAGTAGCAGGGCCTCGGCCGCGGCGAGGTGCGGGCCCGGCAGAAGGGGGTTGATGGCCATGGCTTCGTGTGCGCGGGCCAGGCTCGCCTGCGGCTCCAGCCGGTCGTAATGGATGATCGACAAGTTGTGCAGGCTGACCGGGTCGCCCGGGGCCAAGGCAACGGCTTGCTCCGCCGCAGCCAGCGCGTCGTCCAGACGGCCGAGCACGCGGTAAGCCTCGCACAGGTTGCGCAGATAGAGCGGCGTGTCCTCGCCGTGCTGCATCGCGGCCTGCAGGCGCTCCACCGCTTCGTCCGCCCGGCCGCGCCGGAGTGCCACAATGCCGCCCAGGTGGAGGGCGTCCGGCTGCTGTGGCTGCGCGGCCAGGATGTGCTGCAGCAGGCGCTCGGCATCGTCGATCCGGCCGGCACGCTCGTACTCTGCGGCCACCGTATACACCTCGCGCAACGGCACCCCGACCACGACAGCCCCGCCTTGCCCCGGTGCAAGCGGCTGCTGCTCCATCTAGTCGACCTTATAGCCGAGGCGCTCGATCACCGGTCCCAGTATGTCGATGGCCGGACCAAGATGCTTCAGGAAGTGACGATAGCGGTAGCGGGACCGGTCGTACAGTTTCTCCACGACTTGGGCATAGCTGGCCGTGCGGGCGTAGCGCGCGTTATTCTCGAAGTGCAGCGCGGCGGGATCAAAGGGTTCACCGATGAAGTCGAATACCGCGCGAACCGTCGCTTCCTGGTTGTCAACCAGATCCTCATAGCGGACGGGCAGGTAGCGCAGCGCCATCTCCGCCCGATAGTGCTGCACGAGGTCGGTCACGCGCACGTAGTGCCGCGCCGCGCTCTCCAGGGACGTGCCGCAGTTTAGGCCATGGGTGAACAGGTTGGCCATGACCGACACCATGACGTCCAGCGGGTGGCGCACCAAGTGCAGCAGCGACGTATGCGGGAACAGCAGCGCAATCAAGCCCAGATGGGTCTCGTTCAGCGGCATCTTGTCGGTGAAGCGCGCAGCGCCGGCGCGCATCACGCCCATTTGCCGCGCCTTCTGCAAGTAGTAGTCCCGCAGGTTGTCGAGGCCCTCGCGCTGGTCGCCCATCCAGAGTTCCGTCAGAGTCTTGGGATATGGCAGCGGGCTGTTCAGCATCCGCGGCATCAGCTCTGTAATTTCTTGGATGATCGGCAGCTCGTCACCCGCGGCGATGTTCGGACTAGCGGACAGCGTCTGTTCCAGCAGCGTGGTGCCGGACCGGGGAAAGCCTAGAATGAAGATTGGCTGCGGCACGTCCGTCCGTACCCCGGCCCGCGGGAGCTGCGCCAAACGCCGTGCGGTGAAGAACCCCCGCAGCTGGTCCGCCATCGCCGCGGCATGCGCGTCCAGGTAGGCAGCACCGGTGGCGCGCCAGGCCGCCTTGCCGGCCTCGAACGCCGCCCACGCGTCGTCATGGCGGCCCATGCTGTCCAGCAGTCGGCCTTTGTCCAGCAGCTCCTCGATGCCCAGCTGCTGCGGCCCGTCCACGGGAGCGTCAAGCAAGGCCAGCGCCTCGTTGTATCGTTTTTGCCGGCCCAGCACGGTGGCGCGCGTCAGCCGCAGCCCGACGCTGTCCGGGACCAGTCGTTGCAGCGCATCAAGCTTGTCATGCGCGGCCTCTAGGTTGCGATCCGCTTCCTCCAGCTGCGCCCAACCGAGTAGTGTCTGTGGAACGTCCGGCCGGGCGAGGGTGGATTCGGTGTAGAGGTCCCGCGCCTCCTGCACGCGCCCCTGCATTTTTAGACACCAGGCGAGGTTCGCCAGCAGCACGGCGTCCCTGTTGCTGGCTAAGTCGAGCGCCCGACGGTAATGATACTCGCCAACCCCCGCCTGGTGCAGTTCGGTCATCACCATGCCCATCAGGTTGTGCGACTGGGCGTTGTCGGGCGCGATGCGCACGGCGTCGCGGGCCAGCACCTGCGCTTCCGTCAAATCGCGCGCCCTCAGCAGCAACAAGCATAGCTCGTTCGTCGCCCAGAGATTGTTGGGATCCAGGGCGACGATCCGGCGGGCTAGGGCGGTGGCGGCGCTCGTCATGCCCTCGGACTTGCGTATCTTGTAGAGTACAGTCAGCGCCCCTGGTTGGCCCGGCGCCGCTTCAAGCACTTCGAGGCAGAGTCGCTCCGCTACCGCCTTCGAGCCGACACGCCAAGCCTGGATGGCGCGTTCCACCAAGGGAACCAAGCGTCGCATGCCCTCGCCAGGTGGCAGAGTTGCGGGGCTCAAGCTGCAGCACTGTGCCGACCGCAAGCCACTGCCGCAGGGACACGCGGCACCTGGGATAGGAACCCTGTTGTCCACATCCAACATACCGCGACTAACCACGACCGGATACCCGATTTCAAGATCGGGCTGCCACGGGGCCGGTCCAGGCGATACACCCTGTCCTAGGCGCGTCCGCGTCGTGCCCCTTGGGCGCGACAGGCCGTCTGGCGCTTCGGCCTGAGATATTATAGGACATTTCAAAGCGACGGCCTGCGTGCTGTCCGAGGTGGTCTATGCACCTGTCGTGTGGCCGGCTTGCAATAGACCATAAATCAATAGTCATCATTGCCTTCTTCGCCGATTATCCTCTATGGTGCTTGCAATCAGAAGCGCTCGACGCACGCGCCGACAGAGATTAAGTAACAGCGGCAACACTGGCTTTATCCAAAACTCGATAGAGGTTCCATGAGCCAGACGATTACGGGCACGATCAGCAGCGGCGTGACCCTGACTGCTCAAAGCACGACGATAGCCTCGACAGCTCTGATCACGACCGGCCCCGGTGTGGATCAGGCGATCTATGGCACACTGAGTGCATCGACCGGTTTGACCCTTACGAATTTCGGCACAATTATCGGCTCGAACTTCGAAACTGTCGTCTTTCAAGATAGCCACGGCGATGACGCCGTCGCCGGAACCATCGTCAACGAGAGCGGCGGTTTAATTGATGGAAGCGCCGGCTACGGCATACTGGACTACGGGCTCACTGATGTCGTTAACGACGCTGGTGGTACAATCACCGGAAGTACCTACGCTATCGGCATTGAGGGCGATCCGTCGACGGTCACCAATGCTGGCCTGATCCAAAGTTCCAATGATGCTATCCTGGAGATCGGGGAAAGTAGTACCGCCACTCTTTCGGTCGTCAACCTAGCGGGTGGCAGGATCACGGGTAGCATCTATGGCGTCTATCTTGAAGCAGCCCAGAACGAGTTGGTTGTCAACCAGGCGGGCGGCACGATCAGCGGCGCAGTCGTTCTGGACTCAGGCGGTACTGTCACGAACGCCGGCGCGATCATAGGCGTTTCGGGTGGTGATGCAGTATCATTCGATACGTCGAGCGCGCCGGTCCGCCTGATCGTTGATCCGGGCGCTGTTTTCAGCGGGGATGTGACTGCCAACGCCGCCAACAGCTCCAACACGATCGAACTGGCGAAGGGCAGCGGTGCCGTCGGCACGCTCGACGGCTTCGGTTCCACCATCACGAACTTCAACACGCTGGTGTTCGACACCGGCGCGGAATGGACGATCTCCAGCAATCAGGCGGGCCTCAACAATGCGGCCCTGACCGGCTTCGTGCGCGGTGACACGATCGACTTGAGCAACGTGCCGACCGGCGACGTCACCATCAATTACGTCGCCAACAACGGCACAGTGACGATTGCGGGCGGCGGCAGTTTTACGATCGCTGGCACATTCCCGGATCTTATCGCTCAGAGCGACGGCGCCGGCGGCACGTCGATCGTTGTCGCCCCGACGGTCACGTCCGACACGGCCAGCCCTGCCACCGGGGATTACACCATCGGCCAAGCCATCAGATTCACGCTGGCCACCAGCGAGCCAGTGACGGTCACCGGCACTCCGACGCTGACGCTGAACGACGGGGGCACTGCCACTTACAATGCCGCAGCCTCCACCAGCACCAGCCTGGTGTTCAGCACCACAGTGGCCGCCGGGCAGAATGCGGCCACCTTGGCGGTGACCGGCGTGACCTTGCCGCCGGGCGCCGCCATCCAGGACGATGCTGGCAACAACGCCGTGCTTACCGGGGCCGATGCCAGCTTCACCGGGCTGCAGGTGGACACCACGGCGCCGACGGTTACGTCCGACACGGCCAGCCCGGCCACGGGAGACTACACCACCGGCCAGGCCATCAGCTTCACGCTGGCAACCAGCGAGGCAGTGACGGTCACCGGCTCCCCGGTGCTGACGCTGAACGACGGCGGCACGGCGAGCTACAATGCTGCGGCCTCCACCAGCACCAGCCTGGTGTTCAGCACCACGGTGGCCGCCGGGCAGAATGTGGCCACCTTGGCGGTGACCGGCGTGACTTTGCCGACGGGCGCCACCATCCAGGACGGCGCCGGCAACAACGCCGTGCTTACCGGGGCCGATGCCAGCTTCACCGGGCTGCAGGTGGACACCACGGCACCGACGGTCACGTCCGACACGGCCAGCCCGGCCACGGGAGACTACACCACCGGCCAGGCCATCAGCTTCACGCTGGCAACCAGCGAGGCAGTGACGGTCACCGGCACGCCAACGCTGACGCTGAACGACGGCGGCACGGCGAGCTACAATGCTGCGGCCTCCACCAGCACCAGCCTGGTGTTCAGCACCACGGTGGCCGCCGGGCAGAACGCGGCCACCCTGGCGGTCACCGGCGTGACTTTGCCGACGGGCGCCACCATCCAGGACGGCGCCGGCAACAACGCCGTGCTTACCGGGGCCGATACCAGCTTCACCGGGCTGCAGGTGGACACCACCGCGCCGACGGTCACGTCCGACACGGCCAACCCGGCCACGGGAGACTACACCACCGGCCAGGCCATCAGCTTCACGCTGGCAACCAGCGAGCCGGTGACGGTCACCGGCTCCCCGGTGCTGACGCTGAACGACGGCGGCACGGCGAGCTACAATGCTGCGGCCTCCACCAGCACCAGCCTGGTGTTCAGCACCACGGTGGCCGCCGGGCAGAACGCGGCCACCCTGGCGGTCACCGGCGTGACTTTGCCGACGGGCGCCACCATCCAGGACGGCGCCGGCAACAACGCCGTGCTTACCGGGGCCGATGCCAGCTTCACCGGGCTGCAGGTGGACACCACGGCACCGACGGTCACGTCCGACACGGCCAGCCCGGCCACGGGCGACGAGACAACTGGCCAGGCCATTAGCTTCACCTTGGCGACCAGCGAGCCGGTGACAGTGAACGGCGCCCCGACGCTGACGCTGAACGACGGCGGCACGGCGAGCTACAATGCTGCGGCCTCCACCAGCACCAGCCTCGTGTTCAGCACCACGGTGGCCGCCGGGCAGAATGCGGCCACCTTGGCGGTCACCGGCGTGCTTTGCCGACGGGCGCCACCATCCAGGACGGCGCCGGCAACAACGCCGTGCTTACCGGGGCCGATACCAGCTTCACCGGGCTGCAGGTGGACACCACCGCGCCGACGGTCACGTCCGACACGGCCAGCCCGGCCACGGGAGACTACACCACCGGCCAGGCCATCAGCTTCACGCTGGCAACCAGCGAGGCAGTGACGGTCACCGGCTCCCCGGTGCTGACGCTGAACGACGGCGGCACGGCGAGCTACAATGCTGCGGCCTCCACCAGCACCAGCCTGGTGTTCAGCACCACGGTGGCCGCCGGGCAGAACGCGGCCACCTTGGCGGTCACCGGCGTGACTTTGCCGACGGGCGCCGCCATCCAGGACGGCGCCGGCAACAACGCCGTGCTTACCGGGGCCGATGCCAGCTTCACCGGGCTGCAGGTGGACACCACGGCGCCGACCATCACGTCCGACACGGCCAACCCGGCCACGGGCGACGAGACAACTGGCCAGGCCATTAGCTTCACCTTGGCGACCAGCGAGCCGGTGACGGTGAACGGCACGCCAACGCTGACGCTGAACGACGGCGGCACGGCGAGCTACAATGCTGCGGCCTCCACCAGCACCAGCCTGGTGTTCAGCACCACGGTCGCCGCCGGGCAGAATGCGGCCACCCTGGCGGTCACCGGCGTGACCTTGCCGACGGGTGCCACCATCCAGGACGGCGCCGGCAACAACGCCGTGCTTACCGGGGCCGATGCCAGCTTCACCGGGCTGCAGGTGGACACCACCGCGCCGACCATCACGTCCGACACGGCCAACCCGGCCACGGGCGACGAGACAACTGGCCAGGCCATTAGCTTCACCTTGGCGACCAGCGAGCCGGTGACAGTGAACGGCGCCCCGGTGCTGACGCTGAACGACGGCGGCACGGCGAGCTACAATGCTGCGGCCTCCACCAGCACCAGCCTGGTGTTCAGCACCACGGTGGCCGCCGGGCAGAACGCGGCCACCCTGGCGGTCACCGGCGTGACTTTGCCGACGGGCGCCACCATCCAGGACGGCGCCGGCAACAACGCCGTGCTTACCGGGGCCGATGCCAGCTTCACCGGGCTGCAGGTGGACACCACCGCGCCGACGGTCACGTCCAACACGGCCAGCCCGGCCACGGGAGACTACACCACCGGCCAGGCCATTAGCTTCACCTTGGCGACCAGCGAGCCGGTGACAGTGAACGGCGCCCCGACGCTGACGCTGAACGACGGCGGCACGGCGAGCTACAATGCTGCGGCCTCCACCAGCACCAGCCTGGTGTTCAGCACCACGGTGGCCGCCGGGCAGAATGCGGCCACCTTGGCCGTGACCGGCGTGACCTTGCCGACGGGTGCCACCATCCAGGACGGCGCCGGCAACAACGCCGTGCTTACCGGGGCCGATACCAGCTTCACCGGGCTGCAGGTGGACACCACCGCGCCGACGGTCACGTCCAACACGGCCAACCCGGCCACGGGCGACGAGACAACTGGCCAGGCCATCAGCTTCACGCTGGCAACCAGCGAGGCAGTGACGGTGAACGGCGCCCCGACGCTGACGCTGAACGACGGCGGCACGGCGAGCTACGATGCTGCGGCCTCCACCAGCACCAGCCTGGTGTTCAGCACCACGGTCGCCGCCGGGCAGAACGCGGCCACCCTGGCGGTCACCGGCGTGACTTTGCCGACGGGCGCCACCATCCAGGACGGCGCCGGCAACAACGCCGTGCTTACCGGGGCCGATACCAGCTTCACCGGGCTGCAGGTGGACACCACCGCGCCGACGGTCACGTCCAACACGGCCAACCCGGCCACGGGCGACGAGACAACTGGCCAGGCCATCAGCTTCACGCTGGCAACCAGCGAGGCAGTGACGGTGACCGGCACGCCAACGCTGACGCTGAACGACGGCGGCACGGCGAGCTACAATGCTGCGGCCTCCACCAGCATCAGCCTGGTGTTCAGCACCACGGTGGCCGCCGGGCAGAACGCGGCCACCCTGGCGGTCACCGGCGTGACTTTGCCGACGGGCGCCACCATCCAGGACGGCGCCGGCAACAACGCCGTGCTTACCGGGGCCGATGCCAGCTTCACCGGGCTGCAGGTGGACACCACGGCGCCGACCATCACGTCCGACACGGCCAACCCGGCCACGGGCGACGAGACAACTGGCCAGGCCATTAGCTTCACCTTGGCGACCAGCGAGCCGGTGACGGTGAACGGTGCCCCGACGCTGACGCTGAACGACGGCGGCACGGCGAGCTACAATGCTGCGGCCTCCACCAGCACCAGCCTGGTGTTCAGCACCACGGTCGCCGCCGGGCAGAATGCGGCCACCTTGGCTGTGACCGGCGTGACCTTGCCGACGGGCGCCACCATCCAGGACGGCGCCGGCAACAACGCCGTGCTTACCGGGGCCGATGCCAGCTTCACCGGGCTGCAGGTGGACACCACCGCGCCGACCATCACGTCCGACACGGCCAACCCGGCCACGGGAGACTACACCACCGGCCAGGCCATCAGCTTCACGCTGGCAACCAGCGAGGCAGTGACGGTCACCGGCTCCCCGGTGCTGACGCTGAACGACGGCGGCACGGCGAGCTACAATGCTGCGGCCTCCACCAGCACCGCCCTGGTGTTCAGCACCACCGTGGCCGCCGGGCAGAACGCGGCCACCCTGGCGGTCACCGGCGTGACTTTGCCGCCGGGCGCCACCATCCAGGACGGCGCCGGCAACAACGCCGTGCTTACCGGGGCCGATACCAGCTTCACCGGGCTGCAGGTGGACACCACGGCGCCGACCATCACGTCCGACACGGCCAGCCCGGCCACGGGCGACGAGACAACTGGCCAGGCCATTAGCTTCACCTTGGCGACCAGCGAGCCGGTGACGGTGAACGGCGCCCCGACGCTGACGCTGAACGACGGCGGCACGGCGAGCTACAATGCTGCGGCCTCCACCAGCACCAGCCTGGTGTTCAGCACCACGGTGGCCGCCGGGCAGAACGCGGCCACCCTGGCGGTCACCGGCGTGACTTTGCCGACGGGCGCCACCATCCAGGACGGCGCCGGCAACAACGCCGTGCTTACCGGGGCCGATGCCAGCTTCACCGGGCTGCAGGTGGACACCACGGCGCCGACGGTCACGTCCGACACGGCCAGCCCGGCCACGGGCGACTACACCACCGGCCAGGCCATCAGCTTCACCTTGGCGACCAGCGAGCCGGTGACGGTGACCGGCGCCCCGACGCTGACGCTGAACGACGGCGGCACGGCGAGCTACAATGCCGCGGCCTCCACCAGCACCAGCCTCGTGTTCAGCACCACGGTGGCCGCCGGGCAGAACGCGGCCACCCTGGCGGTGACCGGCGTGACCTTGCCGACGGGCGCCACCATCCAGGACGGCGCCGGCAACAACGCCGTGCTTACCGGTGCCGATGCCAGCTTCACCGGGCTGCAGGTGGACACCACGGCGCCGACCATCACGTCCGACACGGCCAGCCCGTCCACGGGAGACTACACCACCGGCCAGGCCATCAGCTTCACGCTGGCAACCAGCGAGGCAGTGACGGTCACCGGCACGCCAACGCTGACGCTGAACGACGGCGGCACGGCGAGCTACAATGCTGCGGCCTCCACCAGCACCAGCCTGGTGTTCAGCACCACGGTGGCCGCCGGGCAGAACGCGGCCACCTTGGCGGTGACCGGCGTGACCTTGCCGCCGGGCGCCGCCATCCAGGACGGCGCCGGCAACAACGCCGTGCTTACCGGGGCCGATGCCAGCTTCACCGGGCTGCAGGTCGACACCACCGCGCCGGTTGTTGCCTCGCCTACCGTCACGGTCGGGGGAAATAGCCTCGCTACCGCGATCGGGATCACGGCTCCGACGGATGCCGGGTTCAGCACCTCGCAGTTGACCATCACGGCCGGTGCACTGCCGAGCGACGGCACGGTCACGCTCGCCAACGGGACGGCCGTCGCCGCCGGGCAGGCGCTGACCAGCGCGCAGCTAATCGGGCTGCTGTTCACGCCTGCGACGGGCCAGTTCGGCCAAAACTCGGCCTTCACCTACTCGGTGACAGATCCGGCTGGCAACGCCAGCAACGGAACCGCGACACTCGCAATCGGCCCGGCTGTCGGCAACCCGACCGTGTCCTCGCCGAGCCTCACCGTGTCCGAGAACGCCGCGGCCGCGGCGATCGGCATCGCAGCGCCGACCGACCCGAACTACAGCGCCTCGCAGTTGACCATCGCGGCCGGCGCGTTGCCGAGCGACGGCACGGTCACGCTCGCCAACGGGACGGCCGTCGCCGGCGGGGAGGCGCTGACCAGCGCGCAACTGACGAGCCTGCTGTTCACGCCCGCGGCCGGCCAGTTCGGCGCCAGCTCGGCCTTCACCTACTCGGTAAGCGATCCGGCCGGCAACGCCGCCACCGGCACCGCCGCCCTGGCGATCGGGCCAGCTGTGGGCAGGCCGGTGACCATTTCTGGCGCGCTGACGGTCGCGCCGGGCCAGACTGCCACCGCCCTGAACGTGCCTGCGCCGACCGACCCCAACTACGCCGCCGCCCAGTTGACGGCGACCGTCACCGCCCTGCCGACCAACGGCACCATCGACCTCGCCGACGGCGTCACGCCCATCACCCTAAACCAGGTGCTCAGCGCAGCACAGCTCGGCTCGTTGAGTTTCGTGGCGGGTGCTGGCGTGTCCAGTGCGCAATCTAGCTTCGGCTACACGGTGGCCGACCCGTCGCAGAACACCGCCTCCGGCAGCTTCGGACTGGCTGTCGGTCCAAACGTGGGCAACCCGACCGTGTCCTCGCCGACCCTCGCCGTGGCCGAGAACGCCGCGGCCACGGCGATCGGCATCGCAGCGCCGACCGACCCGAATTACAGCATGGCGCAGCTGACCGTCACGGCCGGCGCGCTGCCGAGCGACGGCACGGTCACCCTGGCCAACGGCACGGCCGTCGCCGCCGGGCAGGCGCTGACCAGCGCGCAACTGACGAGCCTGCTGTTCACGCCCACGGCCGGCCAGTTCAGGACCAGCTCGGCCTTCACCTACTCAGTGACGGACCCGGCCAACAACGCCACCACCGGCGCCGCCACGCTCGCGATCGGGCCTGCCGCAGGCAACCCGGTCACCACTTCTGGCGCGCTGACGGTTGCGCCGGGCCAGGCTGCCACCACCCTGAACGTGCCTGCGCCGACCGACCCCAACTACGCCGCCGCCCAGTTGACGGCGACTGTCACCGCCCTGCCGACCAACGGCACCATCGACCTCGCCGACGGCGTCACGCCCATCACCCTAAACCAGGTGCTCAGCGCAGCACAGCTCGGCTCGCTGACCTTCGTGGCGGACGCGGGGGTGTCCAGCGCGCAATCCAGCGTCGGCTACACCGTGGCCGACCCGGCCCAGAACACGGCCACGGGCAGCTTCACGGTGGCTGTCGGGGCTAGTTCGGCCGTCGCCGCCCCCACTGTGACGGCGGGCAACCTGATCACCGACACCACCACGCCAACGCTGACCGGAACCGCCATGCCCGGCAGCGTCGTGACGCTCCAGCTCAACGGCACCGCGGCCGGCACCGCCTCAGCCAACCCGACGACCGGCGCGTTCTCCGTTGCCCCCACCAATCCGCTGCCGCTGGGGGCAGATACCCTCACCGTGACCGCCTCGACATCGGCTGGCACCTCGCCCGCTTCGGCTGCCACGAAGCTGTTCGTGCTGCCGAACCCCGTGAACGGGATCGTCACGGCGGATAACAGCACCGTCGACATCGCCAGCCTGCTCGGGCAGGGCTTCCAACTGCAGTTCACCTCCGGCACTGAGGCGTTGCAGTTGCTGGACGGCACGCTGAGCATGGGGCCGGACACCAACGAGGCTTACCTGGCCCGCCTCTACGAGGGCGTGCTCCACCTGTCCTCCAGCGGGGCGGGCTACGCGGACGATCTGCTGGCCGCTGGCACCAGCCCTGCGCAGTTGGCGACCGACTTCCTGGCCACGCCGGCAGTCCAGGCCGAGTTCGCCGGGTTGGACAACGCAAGCTTCGTGACGGCCGTCGGTCAGGACCTGCTGGGCCGCACACTCTCGGCAAGCGACGTGAACGGCTTCACCAGCCTGCTCTCAGCCGGAGCGTCCCGCGGCGTCGTGCTGGCCGGGATCGCCGACTCTGCCGAGGCGAAAACCTATCTGGCGAGCGACACCAGCGATGTGTTCGTAGCCCGCCCGACGGCCGCCGCAGTCTACCAGATGTTCGAGACGGGGCTTGGTCGGGAGCCCGACCTGGCGGGCGCGCAGTTCGCCACCAATGAGGTGCTGCAGGGCGGTCTTTCCCTGCTGCAGGTGGCGCAACAGATCAGCCTCACGCCGGAGTTCCTGGCCGACCACGCCAGCCAGACGAACTCCGCCTACATCAACAACCTATACCAGTCTGGCCTCGGCCGTCCGGTCGACCCGGCGGGCTCAGCCCAGCTGACCGCGGCCTTGAACAATGGACAGATCACGCGCAGTGATGCCCTGTTTGCCGTCGCTACCTCGGGCGAAGCGTCAGCCCATCTGACCCATCCGTTGGCCTGACGTGCTAGCAGGCTGTCCGATAAACCGCTGACCGGCGCAGGCTGAGCGCCGCGGTCTGAACCAGAATATCTACGTCCGCTATAATGGCATTCGCCTGGGTTAGAATGTGCCGTCCAGCAGCGGTGGGTACGACCCCTTTATGTCGGCGCCGGCAGTTCCAGCGTAAGCGTTGCTCTGAGGCCCTTGCCGCCCGTCAGGTTGCGGCTGGCGCCCAGTTCCATGGCATGAGTTCGCCAGTGCGCCTGTGGCCAGCCGCTGACCAGCTTGGTGCCGGCCAATACCGCGTGGCAGAGCTGGCACAGCGATGCGCCGTGCCGGTGCTGCAGGATCTCATGGAGGCGGTTCGCAGCCCCAGGCGAAGGATATGTTCTCCAAGGTGAAGGCGGGCACGACGGAGGAGACCTGTGACCTGTTCGAGCGCTACATCAAGGCGCTGATCCGCAGATAGCCTACGTTGACCGCGCGACCCGGCTCGACTTCAGCCCAGCCCGCGTCATTGTGCCGGAGCTGGAAGCCGTGGCATCGGCTGGCAGCGCCGAGGCGGATCGCCAGACCGGCCTGATGTGTCTGCTCGGCCGCCATATCCTGGCGCGCAACTCCTTCCTGCGGCCGAAATAGGCCGAGGAAGTCCCGTAGCTGGTGCGCGAGTATCATACCAAGCGGTTCACCGAGGTGTACGAAGCGACCAAGCGGCTGGACTACGACGAGTATCATCGCACCAAGGGCCGCCGCTTCGTGCGTGCCCAGGTCGAGCGGGATCGTCGCGAGGGCCGCAAGCACGGCTTGCAGCTCGGGTTGAGCAGCCAGCGCATGCAGGATTTCGGCGATGACCTGGTGAGCCAGTCCACGAGGCGGTTCGTACTGGGAGCCGGCGACGAGAAGGAAGCCGAGGAGATCATCACCCGCTTCCGGTTGACCGATGCAGCGGGCGAGGTTGTTCGGCACAAGCTGAAAGGGCCGGACGAGAATGGGTCCGGCTCGCCGTTCCTTGCCATCATCGAGGCCGACAACGTGCGCTACGAGCAGATGCTGGTGAATAGCCTCCGTCCGATCGAGCTATGGGCCTTCTCTACCACGCCCACGGACGTGGCGCTCCGCAACCGGCTCTATGAGCTGGTCGAGTTCTCGGAGGGGTTGCGCCGCCTGTCGCGTGTGTTCCCGACCGGGACCGCCAAGAAGGAGGTCGGCCGGAGGAAGGACGAGCGGCTGCGTCGGGGCGAGGAAGACGGCCGAGCGCAAGCCGGGGTGGTCGACGAGATGGCCGACGAGTTGATCAACGGCCGCGGCCTCGGGATCGTGCTGCGGAAGCACGAAACCGACGAGCGCGTCCGGGAGGCTGTGGAGTAACCGCTGCTGATACAAAGCAGATCTCACCACGCGTGTTAAGGCCGGTCGCCATCCATCACGCCGAGCCTGGCCGAATCTGTCCGGCCAGGAAATCCACGAACACCCCGCACCCGAGCGGGCAGGGTCGTGCCGCCGACGAACACGGCGTGGATCGTTTCCGTGTCACACGGGTTGAAGGCTTCCAGCAAGGGCACCAGCCGCCCCGCGGCGATGTCGGCCGCGACTGCGAAGCTGCCAACGCGCGCGATGCCCATTCCCTGCCGCGCGAGCTGCACCAGCGTGTCGCCGTTGTTGGCGACCAGGCTACTCTCGATGCCGAGCAGCCGGTCCTGCCCATCCTCCCGGAACGGCCACCCGGCCTGCACCCGGCGGAAGCTGAAATCCAGGCAGCTATGGCCTTGCAGATCGGCCGGCTGGAGCGGCTGTAGATCGGCATGGAAGATTGACCCCCTGATGTGTGGCAAGACGCCGCCCGGCAAATGCGGGTGGTGGGGGAGATGCTGGTTGTGGAAACAGTTGCCCGGATCAGGCGGGCTCACCTTGCTGGCCGGAACTTGTATGGGGGATTTGGTGTCAACTGGAATTCGCGCTCTGCTTTTGATCTGACCGAACTGTTCCTGCTGCAACTTGGGTAGCGGTTTGCGGCCAGGTTTTTAGTCGCGTCCGAAGCCGCGGGGTGGCTCTATGTTCGCCAACTCCGAAAGATCGAGGTCGCAGATGGCCCGTAATGCCTCGGCTGTTGCCCCGTCCGCCAAGCTTTCGGGCAGAGCGTCCAGCCAACCCTGGTAACCCTCCTGGAGTGCCAGCAACTCTGCAACGGCATCTTGCCAGCGCTGCGGCCGGCTGCGTCGGTCGGCGGGGCGGCGGTAGCGCACCTTTGGGGCACCGGCGTGACTGGCACGATATCGGGCCTGCCTTTCCGCAGGGGTCATCGTCGTGCCCAAAAGTGGCTTTGGTCCCGGCTTCATGGTCCGCAAGGCTCCTTCACGTCACAAGGGTAATCCGTCACGTCACGAGTTGCAGCAGCTTGGCGCACACTGCCGACCTCCTCACCCCGATCATGCATCGGGGTAGACAGCAAAACGATCCGAGGGGAGCCCGCCAGTGCGCGCGAATCTCGCGCCGCAACCTTGTATTCGGTTGGACCCGTTCGAGGTCCTGACCATGAAGCAGCCATGCGCTTCAGCAGCGAGGCTCCGAGGCAGCGGGCCCATTCTAACGAACGGCTCGATGACCGTGTTCCGGCTCGGGTCACCGCCACCTCGGATCGTCATCAGCGTCCAGCCAGGGTGGTGCTGGCGCTGAAACTGGTAAGCCGGTTGCTTTGCTCCTTCTCCGTCACGCCGCGGCCCGCACCACGACGCCGTGCGGAATCTCGCCGGTTGTGACCATCCGCCACAAGGCGATGAGCAGTTTGCGGGCGAGGGCGACGATCAGGACCGTTTTGCGCACGCCCTGCACCGCAGTGCGGGTGCGATACCATTGGGCGAGAGCGCTGTCCTTCTGGAACAGCAGGAACCGCCAGGCGAGCTGAACCAGCCCACGACGAACCCTGGCATTGCCAGCCTTGGCCAAGCCCTTCTCCCGCCGCTTGGAGCCACTTTCATCCG
Source organism: Acetobacteraceae bacterium (assembly GCA_965199095.1). Taxonomy (GTDB): domain Bacteria; phylum Pseudomonadota; class Alphaproteobacteria; order Acetobacterales; family Acetobacteraceae; genus LMUY01. The sequence continues at coordinate 238,541 of CBDAQM010000007.1, read as the reverse complement.
GCGAGCCGGTCAGGCCCGCGTATCGTGCCACGGCCCTGCGGTCGCGCAGGTTGCGGGACAGGACCTCCTGGACGAGCATGTCCGCGGTCTCCACGCCCACGCCCACGATGCTGGCCAAGAGGCGCACCATGGCATTCGGCCCAGTTTGCGGAGCCTGTTCGATGCGGACCAACCGGCCCTGTTCGATCAAGTCGATCTGCTCGCGCACCATTGCCAGCCGCGCCAGGTCGCGCCGGATTTCCTCGAGCGTATTTGGCGGGATCGGTATGCCTTCGGGAGTGCACAACCCGTCCAGCTTCTTGGGTGCCCGGCGCAGCTCCGGCTTGAAGCCGCGAATGCCCAGCCGCACCAGTGCCGCCTTCATGCGGTTGATGATCCGGGTCCGCTCGCCGACCAGGTTCTCACGTTCCCGATGCGGACGCTTGGCATCCTCCTCTTCGATCGTCGGCACAGCGACCATCCCACAATGTCCCCGCTCGCCGCGTAGCCAGCCCATGAACACCCGCAGCAGCATCGCGGTATCAAGCCGGTCGGTCTTTGCCCGCCGGTGCTCGCGCGAGACAGCCACGCTGGAGGAGTGGATGACGTCTACGTCGATGCCTTGGCCCCGCAGCCATCGTGCCAGCCAAAAACCATCACGCCCGGCTTCGTAGGCGACGGCGATGCGGTCGATGATACAGCCACTCTTGGTCGCCTCATCCCGCCAGCGCTGCAAAAGCCGGAGCAATCCAGCTTCGTCCGGCTCAAGCTTCTTCAGCGGCTGGCGTTCGACGCCAGGGACGACACCAGCAACCAGCCAACTCGACAGGCTCAACTCGATGACGGCTACCAGCGTCCTATCCTGAACAAACGGCGCCAGGGATCTGCTGAGGTCATTCGGCTGTGTCATCAGGCGCTCCATCATTGGTGGCGTGAAGCCGGATGGTGCCTCCTTCCCGGCCGCCCCCATAGCTTCTAACGAAACGCCCGGATTTGACAGTTAAGGGGACAAACCAAGAACTACGCTGCCTTACGGATGATATCGGGGCTGGCTCGCAGCGGCTTCAATCCGACAGCGTTTTCCGACGCGCGCTCTTGGCTTCCCCGAACGTAGTCGCCTGTCAGGTTGATGTGCTCCCAGCCAAGCGGGGAGAGGTGGGCCAGGAGGTGGTCGGGGACATCTTCAAGCTGCCGTAGCGCTGCAACGGCGCTTTCGAGGTAGCGCGTATTCCACAGGATGATCGCGGTGACGAGCAGGTTCAGGCCGGACGCGCGGTGCTGTTGGTTTTCATAGGTTCGGTCGCGGATTTCGCCGAGGCGATGGATGAAGACGGCGCGCGCCAAACTGTTGCGGGCCTCGCCCTTGTTGAGCTCCTGGCCAGTGCTCCGACGCAATTCGGGGTCGTCGATCCAGTCCAAGGTGAACAGCGTGCGCTCGAGGCGCCCCAACTCACGCCGGGCGGCAGCAACACCGTTCTGGCGCGGGTGGGACGCAAGCTGACGCATGATGAGCGATGCCGTCACGCTGCCGGTGCGGATCGATGCGGTCACGCGGAGAATTTCTGACCAGTGGGCGCGGATCAGCTCCACGTTGATGCGGCCGGCGATCATCGGCTCCAACGCCGGGTATGCCGAGGGCTTGCCGAAACTGTAGAGCTTCCGGTGCTTGAGGTCGGGAATACGCGGGGCGAACTGGAACCCCAGCAGCGTGCAGAGGGCGAACACGTGGTCGGAATCGCCGCCGCCATCGGTGTGATGCCGGCGCACGGTGACCTCGCTCTGGTGATAGAGCAGGGCATCGAGCACGTGCAGAGCCTCGCTTGCTGTGGCCGCGATGACTTTGGTGAAGAATGGGCCATAGCGGTCCGACAGGTGGGTGTAGATCTTGAACCCGGGTTTTGGCCGTAATGAGCGTTCAGGTCGCTGGCGTCGCGGCCGAAGCCCGCGGCCTGGAAGAACTGGCCGTCTGATGAGGATGCGACGCCGGCTCCAAAATGCGCGGCGAAGGGCTCGCGATGCTGCTGATTGACCAGGCATCGCAGCGCCAGAAGGTAGGTTTCCTCGCGGATGTGCCAATCCGAGGTCCAGGCGAGCTGACCGAGACTGCCGATGCTGCAGGCCTCGGCCATGCGGGTCAGGCCGAGATTCAGGCCGTCGGCGAGCAAGCCTGCCATCAGGATGCGTCCATCGGCGGCCGTCTCCGCTACGCAGGTGGGTGAAGCAGTCTGGGAACATCGTCCAACCCGCCACCTCGGCCAGCAGATCGGTGATGCGGATGCGCGGCAGCATGGCATAGAGACGGCCGGCTAGCCCGCATTTCTCACAAGAATGAGGTGCACCGGGCCTCTGAATAGGCGAAAGTTCTTCTGCAACAAAGCCTTACTCCGACGCAGAGGATGATCCCGGTGCTGACAGACTGTAGCCCAACCCTGTTCGAGTTTGCACCTGTCGAACGCCGGTCCGTGGTGGCCGCGTTCGATGGTGGGCGCATCACCTCCGATGCTGGCGCGGTCCTGCTCGGTGCAGCGGATCGTGCGATCCGGCTGACCCGGCGCATGGCAGCCTGCTTCACCGACACGCGCAATCCATTGTTCATCGAGCACGAGGTCCAGACCCTGGTCTTGCAGCGCGTCGTCGGCATAGCGCTCGGCTACGAAGACCTCAACGACCACGACCAGCTCCGCCACGATCCAGTCATGGCAACCCTCGCCGGCAAGCTCACCGCCCGGCGGCGCCGCGGCTGCGCCCCGCTGGCCGGCAAGTCCACGCTGAACCGCCTCGAACTCAGCCGCGCCGAACCCACCCGCTACCACAAGCTCGCGGCCAGCACGGCCAAGCTCGAACGCCTGTTCGTCGACCTGTTCCTTGACGCCCACGCGCAGCCGCCCGAGCAGATCATCCTGGACCTCGACGCCACCGACGGCCCGCTGCACGGCCATCAGGAGGGCCGGTTCTTCCACGGCTACTATGATTGCCACTGCTACCTGCCGCTCTACGTGTTCTGCGGGCGTCATCTGCTGGTGGCCAAGCTGCGTCGCTCCGACCTCGACGCATCGGCAGGGGCCGTGGAGGAGATCGAGCGTGTTGTCGCCCAAATCCGCACGCGATGGCCGCACACGCGCGTTGTGTTGCGTGCCGATAGCGGCTTCGCCCGTGATGGGCTGATGAGCTGGTGCGAGGCCAACCATGTGGATTTCCTGTTCGGCCTGGCCCGCAACCCGCGCCTGTCGGCGCAGATCGAGGCGCAGATGGCCGAAGCCCGCGCCGACGCCGAGACGACCGGCAAGGCTGCCCGCCGCTTCCGCGATTTCACCTGGTCCACGCACGACAGCTGGTCGCAGGAGCGCCGGGTGGTGGGCAAGGCGGAGTGGATCCCAGGGACCGACACGGCCGGCGATAAGGCCAATCCGCGCTTCGTCGTGACTTCGCTCAACCCCCGCGAGGCCGAGGCGCAGCACCTCTACGAAGCGATCTACTGCGCCCGCGGCGAGAGGGAGAACCGTATCAAGGAATGCCAGCTCGACCTCTTCGCCGACCGCACGTCGGCCCACACCATGCAGGCCAACCAGCTGCGGCTGTGGTTCGCGTCCGCGGCCTATGTGCTGCTGTGCGCCCTCAGACGCATCGGGCTTGAGGGCACTGTGTTCGCGACCGCCACCTGCGGGACGATCCGGCTCAAGCTGCTGAAGATCGGCGCGCTGGTGCGGACCAGCGTGCGCCGGGTGAAGATCGCCATGGCGTCGGCCTGCCCCTCGCAAAATGAATGGGGGCTGGCCTATGCCGCCCTGCAAAGAGCGTTCGACTGACCGCCACGAACCAGACACCGCAAAGCGCCACCACCCCGATCAGCACTGCTCCAGCGGTGATCGCACCACCGCGACCGCTCAACACACTCAACACGCTCAAAATGACACGGCGACACCCGGAACCAAGGCGACAACCGACGCCGACCACCCGAGAGGACGCTCAGCGATGGCACTGTGAGAAATGCGGGCTAGGGCCTCGGCCTCAGGCGGCGTCGATTTCTCGATCGGCGATATCTTCAGCACGCCCTTGGTCAGCGTCACATCCGGCAGCTTGCCTTGCGTGGCGCGCGCATCGACGGCGGCGAGCCGATCGTGCAGCCTGGTGCGGCGGGTCGTGATGAAGGTAGCGAAGTCCAATTCGACGGCGACCGGCACAGTGCCCTCTCGCCGGAGCTTTTCCATGGTTTCCCTCGAGACCAGGCGTTCTTCGAAAGACCTATATTGCCGGCTGCCCCTTACCCATACATCGCCGGCGCGTAGCCGGTCGCGCAGTTCGGACAGCACGCAGAGTTCGTAATAACGATGGTTGATGGTGCCGCCGGGCATGACCTGTGCAGCCCAGCGCGGCCGGACAAACCAGTCGGGACTGATTTCGGAAGAGGCTTGCCGGAACGGTTCATCTCGCGCAGCAATTCGATCGATCGTATCAGCGAAGCCACAGCCGGCACGCTTCGCTTGGTCAAGGCATCGAGACGCCTTCGGTCCTCAGCGGATAGCCCACTGGTGAGCCGGCGATGGACCTCAGTTCGCGCCTTGTGGCGGACCTCTACGCAGAGACGCTCAAGGGCATCCGGGTAAGGCAAGGCGATCCGACGCTGTCTGCATTCCTCCAAGACAAGCCGCGCCATATGAATGAACCGCTCATCCTCGATGGCCAACGGCAGAAGCCATGCCGTGAGATCAGCCGCAGGGCGTGTGCCAAACGGACGCAGACGCAGCCTGTCCTGCAGCTCCACTGCATGGACGCGGCGGTTGCGTTCAGCGGCCAGATAGATGTCCACGGAATCAGGAAGCACGCCTATCTGGTCAGCAACAAACTCAAGCATGGGTCTTGGTGGCCGTTCCGCCGATCGCAGTGGCCGGCCGGGGTAACGCAGATAGCAAAGCATGACCGCATGGCCAAGCCGGTTGTGGTCGCCGCGGCAGCGTCGGATTGCGGTCAGGTCAGCGGCTGACAGCGTGTAATGGCGCACCAGGTCGCGCTGCTCAGTCGGCGGGTCGAACAATTCCGCGACCTGAGCTTCGGTCAAATGCTGTCGTCGCGCCACTCATGCCTCCTGCACCTTCAGGGCGGGAAACCATCCGATCCGGGCCAAGGAGTCGAGCAAGGTGCTGCGTTTGATGCCAAACGTCCGGCAAGCCGCTGCCTTGGTGGCGCCGGCGTCCAGTGCCGCGACCACGGCGCCAAGCTTCTCCGCATCGATTGCCGACGGCCGGCCGCCGCGGCGGCCCCGTCGGCGTGCCGCCGCAAGCCCAGCCTGGACACGCTCCTGGATCAGCGCACGCTCGAACTGGGCAAGGGCGCCGAATATCTGGAACAGGAATTCCCCTTGCGGCGTAGTTGTGTCCATCTGCTCAGTCAGCGATCGAAAGGCGATGCCCCGCGTTTTGAAATCCGTCACCGTGGTCAGCAGATGCGGCAACGACCGACCGAGCCGATCCAGCTTCCACACCACCAGGCAATCTCCGGGCCGAATGAAGGCGAGCGCGCGTGCCAGACCGGCTCGGTCGCCGCGGCTGCCACTGGCCCGATCTTCGAACAGGTGACGTTCATCGACGCCGGCAGCCAGAAGAGCGTCACGCTGCAGGTCGAGCACCTGCCGGTCGGTCTCGGTCGAAACCCGCATATGGCCGACCAGCATGTGCGGAAAACATTCTCAATGGGGTTTCCGCACAGTGCTCCATTCCGACAGGGTTTGTCGTGCAGTTTTTCGAGCAAAAACCAGCCTGGTAGAGGCGGCGCAAAGGCCTGACGGAAATCAGGTGTTTTCCGTCATCGCCATTGAAGGGCCCGATCGACGCTGAGAATGCGAATGGGCGGATTTCCTAGGCTGGCAGCAGCCCCGTTCTGGTTTCGTCCCCTTCTGCGTACCAGAAGGCCAATTGGTTAGAAGCTATGGGGGCGGCCGGGAAGGAGGCACCATCCGGCTTCACGCCACCAATGATGGAGCGCCTGATGACACAGCCGAATGACCTCAGCAGATCCCTGGCGCCGTTTGTTCAGGATAGGACGCTGGTAGCCGTCATCGAGTTGAGCCTGTCGAGTTGGCTGGTTGCTGGTGTCGTCCCTGGCGTCGAACGCCAGCCGCTGAAGAAGCTTGAGCCGGACGAAGCTGGATTGCTCCGGCTTTTGCAGCGCTGGCGGGATGAGGCGACCAAGAGTGGCTGTATCATCGACCGCATCGCCGTCGCCTACGAAGCCGGGCGTGATGGTTTTTGGCTGGCACGATGGCTGCGGGGCCAAGGCATCGACGTAGACGTCATCCACTCCTCCAGCGTGGCTGTCTCGCGCGAGCACCGGCGGGCAAAGACCGACCGGCTTGATACCGCGATGCTGCTGCGGGTGTTCATGGGCTGGCTACGCGGCGAGCGGGGACATTGTGGGATGGTCGCTGTGCCGACGATCGAAGAGGAGGATGCCAAGCGTCCGCATCGGGAACGTGAGAACCTGGTCGGCGAGCGGACCCGGATCATCAACCGCATGAAGGCGGCACTGGTGCGGCTGGGCATTCGCGGCTTCAAGCCGGAGCTGCGCCGGGCACCCAAGAAGCTGGACGGGTTGTGCACTCCCGAAGGCATACCGATCCCGCCAAATACGCTCGAGGAAATCCGGCGCGACCTGGCGCGGCTGGCAATGGTGCGCGAGCAGATCGACTTGATCGAACAGGGCCGGTTGGTCCGCATCGAACAGGCTCCGCAAACTGGGCCGAATGCCATGGTGCGCCTCTTGGCCAGCATCGTGGGCGTGGGCGTGGAGACCGCGGACATGCTCGTCCAGGAGGTCCTGTCCCGCAACCTGCGCGACCGCAGGGCCGTGGCACGATACGCGGGCCTGACCGGCTCGCCGGATGAAAGTGGCTCCAAGCGGCGGGAGAAGGGCTTGGCCAAGGCTGGCAATGCCAGGGTTCGTCGTGGGCTGGTTCAGCTCGCCTGGCGGTTCCTGCTGTTCCAGAAGGACAGCGCTCTCGCCCAATGGTATCGCACCCGCACTGCGGTGCAGGGCGTGCGCAAAACGGTCCTGATCGTCGCCCTCGCCCGCAAACTGCTCATCGCCTTGTGGCGGATGGTCACAACCGGCGAGATTCCGCACGGCGTCGTGGTGCGGGCCGCGGCGTGACGGAGAAGGAGCAAAGCAACCGGCTTACCAGTTTCAGCGCCAGCACCACCCTGGCTGGACGCTGATGACGATCCGAGGTGGCGGTGACCCGAGCCGGAACACGGTCATCGAGCCGTTCGTTAGAATGGGCCCGCTGCCTCGGAGCCTCGCTGCTGAAGCGCATGGCTGCTTCATGGTCAGGACCTCGAACGGGTCCAACCGAATACAAGGTTGCGGCGCGAGATTCGCGCGCACTGGCGGGCTCCCCTCGGATCGTTTTGCTGTCTACCCCCGATGCATGATCGGGGTGAGGAGGTCGGCAGTGTGCGCCAAGCTGCTGCAACTCGTGACGTGACGGATTACCCTTGTGACGTGAAGGAGCCTTGCGGACCATGAAGCCGGGACCAAAGCCACTTTTGGGCACGACGATGACCCCTGCGGAAAGGCAGGCCCGATATCGTGCCAGTCACGCCGGTGCCCCAAAGGTGCGCTACCGCCGCCCCGCCGACCGACGCAGCCGGCCGCAGCGCTGACAAGATGCCGTTGCAGAGTTGCTGGCACTCCAGGAGGGTTACCAGGGTTGGCTGGACGCTCTGCCCGAAAGCTTGGCGGACGGGGCAACAGCCGAGGCATTACGGGCCATCTGCGACCTCGATCTTTCGGAGTTGGCGAACATAGAGCCACCCCGCGGCTTCGGACGCGACTAAAAACCTGGCCGCAAACCGCTACCCAAGTTGCAGCAGGAACAGTTCGGTCAGATCAAAAGCAGAGCGCGAATTCCAGTTGACACCAAATCCCCCATACAAGTTCCGGCCAAGGATGAGTCCGCGGGATCGGCGATACGGGCTCTGCCCCGTCAGCTCGACGGCAGGCCCGGTATCGGCACGCCAAAGATCTGCAGCAGCAACACCGCGTTCAGGACCAGGATGACCACGCTCCCCGCGATCGCCGCGGCATCCGTCAGCCGGCTGTTGGCGAACTCCCCCATGATGTCGGCGCGGCGGGTGAACAGGACCAGCGCGATCATCGGGATTGGCAGCGCGAAGGACAGGACGACCTGGCTGAGCACGAGGGCGGAGGTGGCGTCGACGCCCAGGGCCACCACGATGAAGGCCGGCAGCATGGTCACGGCGCGCCGCACCCAGATCGGGATGCGGAAGCCGACGAAGCCCTGCATGATCATCTGCCCGGCCATCGTGCCGACCGCCGAACTGGAAATGCCGGACGCCATCAGCGAGAGCAGGAAGACCCCGGCAGCACCAACCCCAAGCAGCGGCGTCAGCGTATGGTAGGCGGTCTCGATCTCCGACACGTCGCTGTGGCCGGCGTGGAAGGCGGCGGACGCCATCATCACCATGGCCATGTTGACGACGCCGGCCACGGCAAGGGCGATGACGCACTCCCGGTTCGAGTAGCGCAGCAATATCCCCCGTTCGCGCCCATCGGCGCCGGGCGCCCGGTTCTGCGTCAGGCCGGAGTGGAGGTAGAGCGCGTGCGGCATCACGGTCGCGCCGATGATGCCGACCGAGATGGTCAATGCCGCCGCATTGGGCATCATCGGCAGGATGGAATGCAGCGCCGCCTGGCCCCATTGGACCGGCGCCACGAACATCTCGACCAGGTAGCAAAGCCCGATCACGGCCACCAGGCCGCCGATGATCATCTCCATGGGGCGGAAGCCGCGGCCCTGGACCATCAGGATCGCGTAGGTGATGACGGCGGTGACGGCCATCCCGGCGAGCAGCGGCATCTGGAACAACAGCGACAGGCCGATCGCCCCGCCCAGGAACTCCGCCAGGTCCGTCGCCATCGCCGCCACCTCGCTCGCGGCCCACATCGCGTACACGGTCTTCGGCGAGAACTGCGCGCGGCACAGCTCGGCCAGGTTGCGGCCGGTGACGATGCCGAGCTTGGCCGACAGCGCCTGGAACAGCATGGCGATCAGGTTGGCCACCACCACGACCCAGAGCAGCGTGTAGCCGTAGCCGGCCCCGGCCTGGATGTTGGTCGCGAAATTACCCGGGTCCATGTAGGCGATCGAGGCGATCACCGCTGGCCCGGCGAACAGCAGGGCGGAGCGCACCCCGCCCCGGTTGCCGGCCAGCACGTCCCGTATGGCTGCCTCTGTCCGCTCGGTGAGGGTCTGTCGCGCCACAGCGTCGCCCATCGTCCACTCCGGTTTTCCGCGAGCCGAATGTAGCCTTGGATACATCGTTGTCAACAGACAACAGCGTTTAGCCTACGCTGTGCGTTTCAGCCGAAGCCTCACAAGGACGAGACAGCTATTTATGACAGGCCGCTGCATCTAGAGTGACGGTATGAAGCGGAGTCTCACGCACGCAGGGAACGCGGTCCGAGGCCGTGCGACGGCGTCTCAAGGAAGAGCTACGTGACCCGAACCCTCGCCACGCCGCCGCCGCTCATCGTAGGCGCCATGCCCGAAGAGCCCACGCAGGCGTTCCGCTTCGGCAAGGCCCGGGCCGCACGGTCCGCCGCGCTGCTGGAGGATTACGTGGAACTCATCGCGGACCTGCATGCCGCCCATGGGGAAGCCCGCGCGACCGAGATCGCCAAGCGGCTCGGCGTGACGCACCCGACGGCGCTGAAGAGCATCGACCGACTGAAGCGGGAGGGCCTGGCGATGGCCCGTCCCTATCGCGGCGTCTTCCTCACCGACGCGGGCGTCGAACTCGCCAACCGGGTGCGCGCCAGGCACCGGCTGATGGTTGAGCTGCTGCTGGCGGTGGGCGTTCCGGCTGACGTGGCGGAGGCCGACGCCGAGGGCATGGAGCATTACGCCTCCTCGGCCTCGCTGGAGGCGTTCGCGCGCTTCCTCGCGAAGCGCTGACGCCGCCCGTCGCTACTCGGCGGCGAGGGCGGAGTGGGACTGCATGGTTGCCCAAACCTGGTCCAGCGCGGCGCCGAAGCGGGTGCAGAGCTGGTCGATCTCGCTGCGGGTGATGATCAGCGGCGGCGTGAAAGCGATGCGGTCGCCGATCGCGCGCACGATCAGCCCGGCGTGCTCGCAGGCCGTCTGCACCTGCAAACCGACACGCATGCCGGGCGGGAAAGGCTGCCGGCCTGCCTTGTCCTGCATCAGTTCGACCCCGGCGATCAGGCCCACGCCGCGGACATCGCCCACCAGAGGGTGGTCGCGGAACCGGCCCAGCCCGGCCAGGAACGCCGGCGCCACGTCCTGTACATGCGCGACCAGGTTCATTTCCTCGTAGATCTTCAACGTCTCGATCGCCACGGCGCAGGCGACGGGATGGCCACCATAGGTGAAGCCGTGGCCGAACGAGCCATGCGTGCGGCTGCCTTCCAGCAGGGCCTCATGCACGCCGGCGCCGATCATCAGGGCGGAGATCGGCTGGAACGCGGCCGAAAGCTGCTTGGCGCAACTGATCATATCCGGCTGCAGGTCGTAGGTCTGGCTGCCCCACATGGCGCCGGTGCGCCCGAAGCCGCAGATGACCTCGTCGGCCACGAACAGGATATCGTGCCGCTTCAGCACCGCCTGGATCGCCGCCCAGTAGCCGCGCGGCGGAGTGATCGCGCCGCCGCCGCCCTGCACCGGCTCGCCGAAGAAGGCGGCGATCGTGTCCGGCCCCTCCGCCTGGATCAGCGCCTCCAGATTGGCCGCCATGCGGGCGCTGAACCCCTCCTCCGTCTCGCCATCCTCGTGGAAGCGGTAGTAGTTCGGGTTGTCGGCGTGCACGAAGCCCGGCAGCGGCAGGCCGAACCCGGCATGCATGTGCGGCTGCCCCGACAGGCTGACGGTCGCGACGGTGTTGCCGTGGTAGCCGCGCACCCGGCCGATCAGCTTGCGGCGTTGCGGCTGGCCCTTCACGCCCCAGTAATGCCAGGCGAGCTTGATCGCGGCGTCGTTCGCCTCCGACCCGCTGCATTGGAACAGCACGCGCGCCATGCCGGGCGGCGCCACCGCCAGCAGCCGCTCCGCCAGTTCGACGGAGGGTTCGTGCCCCTTGCCGAAGAAGGTGTGGTAATACGGCAGCGCCAGCATCTGCCGATGCGCCGCGTCTGCCAGTCGGCGGTTGCTGAACCCCAGGCTGGCGCACCACAGCCCGGCCATCGCCTCGATATACTCCCGGCCTTCTGAGTCCCACACCCGGCAGCCTTCGCCGCGCGCGATCATCACGCCGCCTTCGCGGCTGTGACCGTCCAGGTCGGTCTGCTGGTGGATCAGCGACGCGATGTCGCGGGCGTGCAGCGAGTTCATGGGTGTCCCTTCGGGCGGCATCAGTGTTCGTCCCCCATCTGCCAGATCAGCGAGAGCACGTCTTCGCGGGCGGCTATGAAATCCGGCCGGCTCTTGACGCTGCGGATGCCCTCCGCGGCGTGGCCGCGCGCGAACGGCATGGGCAGGCGCGCCACGATGCGGCCGGGTCGCGGCGACATCACCACGACCTCGGTGCCAAGATACACCGCCTCCTCCACGCTGTGGGTGATGAACACCACCGTCATGCCGGTGCGCCGCCACACCGCGTGCAGTTCCTCCTGCATGCGCTCCCGCGTCAGCGCGTCCAATGCGCCGAACGGCTCGTCCATCAGCAGGACCTTGGGCTCGTTGCACAAGGCACGGGCAATGGCCAGGCGTTGCTGCATGCCGCCGGACAGCTCGTACGGGTAGCGGTCGCGGAACTCCCACAATCCGGTGGTGCGCAGCCACTGCTCCACCCGGGATTTCGCCGCCTCGCCACCCTGGCCCTGCATGCGGGGCCCGAACCCGGCGTTGCCGGCGACCGTCAGCCACGGGAACAGGGCCGGCTGCTGGAACACCACGCCGCGCTCCGGGCCAGGCCCGGTGACTGCCCGCCCGTCCAGGCTGACGACGCCGGCGGTCGGCTTCAGGAAGCCAGCCAGCGTCTGCATCATCGTCGTCTTGCCGCAGCCGGACGGCCCGACGATGCACACGAAGTCACCCTGGGCGAAGCCGAGATCCGCCCGTTCCAGCGCACGCACGGCGGACGCGCCGGCGCCATAGCGCACCGACACGTCCGCGAACTGCACGAATGCCGTCAAGCAAGCGCCTTCATCAGGTAGCTGGTGTCGATCGCTTCCTGGAACGCCTTCACGCTCGGCGCACTCTTGATGCTCCGCTGCTCAACCAGGAAGTCCGCCGTGCCTTTCAGGACGACGGCCAGTTTGCCCGGCTTGTCCGGAGTGCCGCCGAGCCACGCGTCAGTGGTCTGCGCCTGCAAGGGGACGAAATCATACTCCTTCATGTCGGACAGGGCGACCGCGGGCGTCACGCCCGCCTGCTTCGCCACGATGGCCGCCGCGTCGTCCGGCTTCTGCTGGTACATGTCCAGCGCGCGGCCGTACGCCTTCAGGAAGCCGCTGACTGCTTCGGGATATTGCTTGGCGAAGCCGTCGCGCACCACGATCAGGTCGGCGATGACGTAGCCGGCCTTATCCAGCGCCTGGTAGGTCGGGAACACGGCGCCACCATCGGCAAGGATCTTGCTCTTGGCGGGCGCCCAGACATAGGCGGCGTCGATCTCACCGCGGCTCCACGCGGCGACGATGGCCGGCGCCTTCATGTCCAGCACCGTCACGTCTCGCTGCGTCAGCCCGTTGGTCTTCAGGAAGCCGAGCAGCCGGAAATGGCTGGTGGAGCCGAACGGGGTGGCGACCTTCTTGCCCTTGAAATCGGCAGGCGTCTTGATATCAGCCGCGGTGCGGACGGTCATCTCCTCCGCCGGGCCGATATTGTCGACCATGCCGATCAGCTTGAACGGCAAGCCCTGGGCGATGCCCGCGGCCGTCGCCGCGGAGCCCGTCGCCAGGCCGATGTCGCAGCTTCCGGAGGTGATGGCGGTGTTGATGTCCGCCCCGCTGCCCATCTCCGTCCAGGTTATTTTGCCACCGGTTCCGGCCTCAAACCAGCCCTCGCCCTTGGCGATCATGGTGGGCTTGGTCTCGGTGAAGAAGCCGACATTCACCGCGCCGGGCGTCGCCGCCCAGCCGCGCCGGGCCGCGAGCGCTAGGCCGGCCGCCGCCGTGCCCGCCAGCATGGTGCGCCTGTTGATCACGCCGTTCGACATACGCGTACTCCTGTTTGACTCATCGCCCGGCCCAATGCACGGCCCGCCGCTCCAGCAGCAGGAGCAACCGGTCGATCAGGATGCCGGTCACGCCGATCATCGCGATGCCGGCGAACACGTAGTCCGAGCGCAGGAACCGGCCCGCGTCCAGGATCATCCAGCCGATCCCGTTCGACCCGGCGATGATCTCGGCCGCGATCAGCGTGCCGTAGACGATGCCGGCGGCCAGCCGTGCGCCCACCAGGATTTCCGGCAGGGCGGAGGGCATGATCACGTGCAGGAACACCTGCCACTGGTTGGCCCCAAGCGCCAGGGCCACCCGCACCCGCTCCTGCGGGACGTTCGCCACGCCATCGCGCGCGGCGATGGCGGAGACGGGGAGGGCGGCCAGGAACAGCATGGTGATCTTGCTGGTCTCGCCGATGCCGAGCCAGATGATCAGCAGCACCAAATAGGCGAGTTGCGGCAGGGGACGCAGGAACTCGATGAACGGGGCCGCCAGGGCGTTCAGCCGCGGCGCATAGCCCATGCCGAGCCCCAGCAGCGTGCCCGCCGCGGCGCCGGTGAGGAACCCGGCGGCCACGCGGAACAGGCTGGCGCCGATATGCTCCAGCAGGGGCCGGCCTTTGTAGCCGTCCTCCACCAGCTCCAGAAAGCCGCTCCACAGATCGACCGGCCCCGGCAGGAACAAGTCCCGCACCAGGCCGCCGCTGGTGACGCCGACCCAGGCCGCGACCACAACCGCCATGCTGAGCAGGGTGACGGCCCAACTGGGCACCGTGCGCCGCATCAATCCCGTCCGCGCCAGTGGATGACCCAGCGGTCGGTGGCCCGCAGCAGCGACGCCAGAGTGACCCCCAGCGCCCCCAGGATCAGGATGCAGAGGATGATGATGTCGTTGCGCAGGAAGGCGCTGGCGGAGATCACCATCCAGCCCAACCCGTCCGTCGCCGCCAGCAGCTCGGCCGACACCACGGTGGAGAACGCCGCCGCCAGGGCAATTTGCAGCCCGGTGAACACCATGGGCAAGGCCGACGGGAAGATCACGTGGCGGAACACCTGCGCCGGGCTGGCGCCAAGCGCCCGCGCCACCTGGATGCGCTGCTGCTTGACGCCCCGGACGCCGGCCGTAGCAGACGCCACGATGATCGGGAACGCCGTCAGGAAGAGCAGGGCGCCCTTCGAGACGTCGCCGGTGCCGAGCCACAAGATCAGCAGGATCATGTACGACAGGGGCGGCAGCGGCCGCATGAACTGGATCGCCCAATCGACAGCGGCGTGGGCGACGCGGTTGGTGCCCATCCACAGGCCCAGCGGTATGCCCAGCAGCGTGGCCAGGCCGAAGCCGCTCAGCAGCCGCCCCAGCGTGGCGCCGGCATTACCCCACAGGGTCGTCCCGCGATAGCCATCGCGCGTCACTTCGATGAAGGCGTCCCAGACATCCAGCGGAGAAGGCAGTAGATCCGCCCGCACAGCGCCGGTCGCCGAGATAACCCACCATCCCGCCAGCATGGCGGCAACCGAAACCATGCCAAGGAGAGGCCGCGGGAACGAGAAGGATCGGGGAACCCGGTCCCGATGGGCAGGGTTGAGCGAGAGGGGAGGGCTGCTGATCGCAGGCGTAGGCATACCAGGGCGAAGCAAGGGCCGTGCCATTGCGCGGTGGAGATTGCGTCGCTACGACCGCACGCTCGCGTCGTAGATGTCGTCACGGAAGATGGCCCGGGCGGCATGCAGCCCGCTTTCGGTGGGTCGCAGCATCCCAGCCTCCTGCATGCACCCATACAGGAAGTCGGCGTCGCCCTTGCGCGGACGCAGGATCTCAGGGTCGAGCCGCATGAAGGAGGTGGATTGGCGATGCGCTGCCAGGCGGCTGCCGGAGATGTTGCCGCCGAGCAGGTCGCGGATGACGCTGGCCGGCGCCCCCAAGATGCCGGGCTGTGCCAGGTCATCGGCCAGGATGGACCAGTTCGCCGGGTCCGCCGTCCAGCGGGACGCCGCGATGATGGCCCGGTTGAGCGCCAAGACGCACTCCCGCCGGGCGTCGATATCTGGCGTCCGCCAGACCAGGATTTTTTCCGGCGCATCGGCAATGATGTCGATCCCGGCGTGGATGATGACCCCGCAGCCGGCATCCATGGCGAGTGCATTCCACGGCGCCCCGGCGCAGAAACCGTCGATCAAGCCGCGTTCGAGGCCCGTTACCATGAATTGCGGCGGCAGCACCGTGAGCTGCAAATCCTCCTGCGAATCGATCCCTGCCAGCTTGAACCAGCGGTTCAGCAGGATGGAGTGCATGGAGAACGGGTAGACTGTGCCGAACACCAGCTCGGGCAGGCCCTTGTCGCGGCGGTTTTGAATGACCCGCGCCAATGCGGCGGCCGAGACGGCTGGGTCCGCAGGGCTGCCGGCGCATTGCAGCAGGACCTGCCCGTGCAGGGAGGGCGACAGGGTGATCGCATTCCCGTTGCGGTTCAGGCAGACGGCGGTCGCCATCGCGACGGGGAACTGGCCCAGGCCCAGCGTTGAGGCGATGGCGGCCGGAGCCAGCATATGGGCGGCATCCAGGCGCTCGGCCGCAAGCCGGTCGCGCAAATTCGCCCAGGTGACGTCGCGCACCAGCACCAGGTCGATGCCTTCGGCTGCGGCGAACCCCTGGTTGCGGGCGGCGACCAGCAGGCTGGCGTCGATCAGGGGGATGTAGCCCACCCGCAGGGTCGTGCTCATCCCAGCAAATCCGCCGAGGTGATCACGGCCCGGGCGACTTCGGCGAGGCGGCGCTTCTCGTTCATCGCCTTGGAGCGGAGCATGGCATAGGCCTGATCCTCCGGTATGCCGCGTATCTTCATGATGATGAGCTTGGCGCGGTCGACGACTTCCTTTTCGGCCAGGCGCGACTTCGCCTCTTCCAACTCCTGCTGCAGGTGCATGAAGGCGTTGAACAGCGTCACGCACATGTCCAGGATCGGGCGGATGCGCCGCTTGTCGAACCCATCGACCACGTAGGCGGACACGCCGGCATCCACCGCCACCTGCATCAGCCCGGAATCGGCGGGATCAACGAACATCGCGATGGGCCGGCGCACGGCGCGGCTGACGATGAACATCTGCTCCAAGACATCCCGGCTGGAATTCTCCAAGTCGATGATGATGACCTCCGGGTCTGCCGCGACCAAGGCGGCCATCAGGCCCTGCATCTCCTCGATGCGGATGATGTCGGTATAGCCGGATTCGCGCAGGCCCTCCTCGATGAGCACGCTGCGGACAGCGCTTTCATCGACGATCGCGATCCGGGGGCTTCGGTCAGGCGCTCTGCTCATGAGGTCCCATGTGATCGAGCAAACCGTTTGCCCACCAACCGTATCCGTTGCCCAGGTGGCAAGATGCGTCAACCGGGCTCTGGTCTTCGCGTGAGCATTGTTGAGGCACGAGGTGGGTTTCGTGCATCGTTGCAGACATGTGCATAAAGTTTGTGCATCCGCTGGGGCGCGGGCGCAATTGCGGTTGCGGGAAACCCGAAGTCCAAAGCAGCGCCGCACTGACGTGGGAGCTGTGGCGGCGTTGGCACGAAACCTGCTGTGTCTCTGGGACGCTGCACAACGAAGTGCGCTTTGCTCGTTGATGCGCATGCTGCGCCGATACCCACAAGGCGGTGGGTGGGGATGCGTGGAGCCCGCCCGCAACCATCGGGCGGTATCCAGCCACGAGCGTGTTCGCAGTGCTGCTTCAGCCGGTGCTGCAAGAAGGCCAGATTTTCGGGTCTGGATCGTGACGGTCCGCATTTCAACTCTCTGCCGGGATTTTTCTTGATGATCTCCGCCAAAGCCACCCGCATCGACTTGTTCAGCGCCAGCACGCCGCAAATGCGTGCATTCCACCTGACGTGGATCGCGTTCTTCGTCTGCTTCTTCGCGTGGTTCGCCACGGCGCCGCTGATGCCCATCATCAAGGGCGACCTGAAGCTGAGCAATGACGAGGTCTACTCGATCGGCATCGCCGGCGTGTTCGCCACCGTGCTCGCCCGCTTCGCCATCGGCCCGCTCTGCGACAAATACGGTCCGCGGCTGACCTACACGCTGCTGCTGTCGCTCGGCGCCATTCCCGTCATCGGCGTGGCGTTCGCCTGGGACTACACCTCCTTCCTGATCTTCCGGCTGCTGATCGGCATCATCGGGGCGAGCTTCGTCATCACGCAGTTCCATACCTCGGTGATGTTCGCGCCCAACGTGGTCGGCACTGCGAACGCCACGGTCGGGGGCTGGGGCAACGCGGGCGGCGGCGTGACGCAGAGCGTGATGCCGCTCATCCTTGCCGGCGTGGCGGCCTGGGGGCTGAGCAACGGCATGGCGTGGCGCTACGCGCAGGTGGTGCCGGCCGTCCTGATGCTGGTCGTGGCCGTGCTGTACTGGAAATACACCCAGGACACGCCGGAGGGAAATTTCTCCGACATGCGCCGCATGGGCCTGTCCACGGAGGTGGGCAAGAAGGGCGGCTGGGACGTGATGAAGGAGGCATCCAAGAACTATCGCGTCTGGATGCTGGCCGCTTGCTACGGCGCGTCGTTTGGCGTGGAGCTGTTCGTCCACTCGATCGCGGTGACCTACTACTTCAACCGCTACGCGATGACGGTTGAGAACGCCGGGTTCGCCGTGGGCGCGTTCGGCCTGCTCGCGCTGTTCGCCCGGGCGGTCGGCGGCTTGCTGTCCGATCGCGTCGCCCGCACCCGCGGCCTGGACGGGCGGACCTGGCTGCTGTTCGGCTTGATGCTCGGCGAAGGGGTGTTCCTGATCGCGTTCTCGCAGGCGGACACGGTGATGCTCGCGGTGTCATCCATGCTGGTGTTCGGCCTGTTCACCCATATGGCATGCGGCTCGCTGTATGCCCTGGTGCCGTTCATCGATCGCAAGGTCCTGGGCGGCGTCTGCGGCATCATCGGCGCCGGCGGCAACATCGGTGGCGTCGCGGCGGGGCTCCTGTTGCGCGCGACGGGCAAGCCCGCACTCTGCTTCCTGGTGCTCGGCGTCGCCGCGCTCGTATGTGCCTGTGGCGCGGCGACGATCCGGTTTTCCGTCAAGCACAAGCAGGAAGAACAGGCCCTCTACGACGCCGCGGTGGCTCAGCGGATGTCGACCGGGCCCGGGATGGCGGCGGCCGCCTGACCGCAGTGTTGACGACGGTCGCCTCTGCTGAACCGGATGTCGTGCTACGGCGACCGTTGGCATCCATCCCGGGGGAGTAGCCTTTACCAATCGCCCTGGCTGCACGGCAGCCGGGGCGATCGCCGTCTGTCTGGCTGAGGCATGGGCAGGCTGATTGGCTTGATCCGTTCCCGGATCATATCATACCGCATGCATCACGACGCATGAATCCCTTGCAGCGATGACCCGCGATTATATACACTGCTCCTTCGGCGGACGAGCATTCGCGCTCAGGCCTGTTCCACAAGTGATAAACGCTTCATATTGTAGTTTTTCCGCCACGCCTGCGCTCATATAGTGTTTACTCCTAAAACACCTCGTGCTTTTCGGCGCAGGAGCCAGGTAGCGTCGTTAGAGACCGTGGAGAGGATCACTGCATGATGGAACGGGGAAGGCCACTCTGAGGCGCCGCTCGCGTGCATCTGTTGGTGACCAGGGGAGGCGCGCCGCGCCGATCCACCGGGACACCTTGGGAGTTTCGTGATGGGTCAAACAGTCAGCGTGTTTTCCTTGCACTCCTCGCTACGCGACCAGCGGCGCGAAGTGGAGATGAGCCTGGCGGAGTTCCTCGACGCCTGCCGCAACGATCCGGGCTGCTACGCCACCCCGGCCGAGCGCATGCTGCGGGCGATTGGGGAGCCGGAGTTGGTCGACACGTCGCGGGATCCGCGGCTTGGCCGACTGTTCCTGAACCGGACGATCCGCATGTTCCCGGCTTTCGCGGAATTCCACGGCATGGAGGAGACGATCGAACGCATCGTCGGCTTCTTCCGCCATGCCGCCCAAGGGCTGGAGGAGCGTAAGCAGGTCCTCTACCTCCTGGGCCCGGTGGGCGGCGGCAAGTCCTCGCTCGGCGAGCGACTCAAGGCTTTGATGGAGCACGAGCCGATCTACGTGCTGAAGGCCGGCAACGAACTCAGCCCCGTGTTCGAGAGTCCGCTGGGTCTGTTCGACCCGGACACGATGGGCGACGCGCTGCAGGAACGCTACAAAATCCCCCGCCGGCTGTTGACGGGGATCGCCAGCCCCTGGGCGCTGAAGCGCCTGGACGAATGGGGCGGCGATATCGAGCGGTTCCGCGTCGTGAAGCTGTATCCCTCCCGCCGCAAGCAAGTCGCCATCGCCAAGACGGAGCCCGGTGACGACAACAACCAGGACATCTCCGCCCTGGTCGGCAAGGTCGATATCCGCAAGCTGGAGATGTACAGCCAGAACGACCCCGACGCGTATGGCTTCTCGGGCGGGCTGAACCGCGCCAATCAGGGCATCCTCGAATTCGTGGAGATGTTCAAGGCGCCGATCAAGATGTTGCACCCGCTGCTGACCGCGACGCAGGAGGGCAATTACCTCGGCACCGAGAATATCGGCGCCATCCCGTTCCAGGGCATCCTGCTGGCCCATTCTAACGAGGCGGAGTGGCAGAGCTTCCGCAACAACCGCACCAACGAGGCTTTCCTCGACCGCGTGTCCGTGGTGAAGGTGCCGTACTGCCTGCGCGTCACCGAAGAGGGCATGATCTACAAGAAGCTGATCAGCGGCTCGGCGCTGGCGGAGGCTCCGTGCGCTCCGCACACGCTCGAGATGTTGGCGCGCTTCGCCGTGCTGTCGCGCCTGAAGCCGCACGCGAACTCACGTCCGTTCGCCAAGATGCGGGTGTATGACGGCGAGAACATCCGCGAGACGGACCCGAAGGTCCGCACCATGCAGGAATACCGCGATACGGCCGGCGTCGATGAGGGGATGGACGGCATTTCCACCCGCTTCGCCTACAAGGTGCTGTCAGCCACGTTCAACCACTCATCCAACGAGGTCGCGGCGGATCCCGTGCACCTGATGTATGTGCTGGAGCAGGCGATCCGTCGCGAGCAGTTCCCCCCGGAGACGGAGGCTGCCTACCTCGCGACCATCAAGTCCGAACTGGCCGCCCGCTATGCCGAGTTCATCGGCAACGAGATCCAGAAAGCCTATCTGGAAAGCTACGGCGATTACGGGCAAAACTTGTTCGACCGCTACCTCGACTATGCCGACGCGTGGATCGAGGACCAGGACTTCAAGGATCCTGATACCGGCCAAATGATGAACCGGGAGTTGCTGAACGCCGAGTTGACCAAGATCGAGAAGCCGGCCGGGATCGCCAACCCAAAGGATTTCCGCAACGAGGTGGTCAAGTTTGCCCTGCGCAACCGCGCGTCCAATGGCGGCCGCAATCCGTCCTGGACGTCATACGAGAAAATCCGCGACGTCATCGAGAAGCGGATGTTCTCTCAGGTGGAAGATCTACTGCCAGTGATTAGCTTCGGCTCCAAGAAGGATGGCGATACCGAAAAGAAGCATCACGACTTTGTCGAGCGCATGGTGTCGCGCGGCTATACCGAACGCCAGGTGCGCCGGTTGGTCGAGTGGTATATGCGGGTCAAGCAATCGGCCTGAGCGCGCAGATTTGGACATCATCGACCGCAGGCCGAACCCGCACGGCAAGAACCTAGAAAACCGCCAGCGTGTTTTAACCCGTGCTAGGGGGGCCATCGCGCGGGCGGCGCGCAACGCGATCGACCAGGGCACCTTGCGGGAGACCGGGCAGGGCGAGACCGTCACCATCCCCGCCGACGTGCTGCACGAGCCATCGTTCCACACCGTGTTCACCGGCGGGCAGCGCGACATCGTGCTGTCCGGCAACAAGGAGTTTTCCACCGGCGACCGCATCCAGCGGCCGCCCGGCGGCCCCGGCGGTGGCGGCGGAAACGGTAGCGGCCAGGGGGATGGCGAGGCGCAGGACGGCTTTCGCTTCGTCCTGAGCCGGGACGAGTTCCTCGACCTCTTTTTCGAGGATCTGGAATTGCCCGATCTGGTGAAAAGCCAGGTCGTCGCGACCGAGACCATGGCGCCGGCGCGTGCCGGCATCAGCGTGGATGGCACGCCGTCCCAGGTCGATATGTCCCGGACGATGCGCCAGTCGATGGCCCGGCGTATCGGCCTGCGGCGCCCGAAGCCCCCCGAAGTGCGCGCCATGGAGGAGGAGGTCGCCCGCCTGACCGAGAGCGGGGAGGATGCCGACCGACTGCATGAACTGCGCGGGGAGCTGGAACTCGCGTTGCGGCGGCTGTCGCGGGTCCCCTGGGTCGACCCGATCGACATGCGGTTCCGCCGCTACACCCCGGTGCCGAAGCCGTCGGCGCGCGCGGTCATGTTCTGCCTGATGGACGTCTCCGGCTCCATGTCGGAAGGCATGAAGGACATGGCCAAGCGGTTCTTCCTGCTGCTGCACGTGTTCCTGGAGCGGCGCTACAAGCGGGTCGACGTCGTGTTCATCCGGCATACGGAGGTCGCGGAGGAGGTCGCGGAGGAGATTTTCTTCACCGATCCGCGCACCGGCGGTACCGTCGTCTCCACCGCCCTGGCGGAACTCACGCGAATCCAGCGCGAGCGCTATCCCTCCGCCTCGTGGAACATCTATGCCGCGCAGGCGTCCGACGGCGACAATTCCGGCAGCGACACGCATCGCGCCGTCGCGATGCTGGAGAACGACATCCTGCCGATCGTGCAGCATTTCGCCTATATCGAGGTGTCGATCTCGGCGGCGATCATCCGCGGGGAGACGGATCTGTGGCGGGGATACGCCCCGGTGGCGGAGCGGGCGCCCAAGCTCGCGATGCGCCGGGTGGCGGAGCGGCGGGACATCTTCCCGGTGTTCCGCGACCTGTTCGGACGCAAGGCGGCGACGCCATGAACCGGGTCGGCTGATGGACCTCCCCCTGCTGTTCAGCGGCACGGACTGGGACTACGCGACGCTGCAACGCTCCTACGACGCGATCGAGCGGATTGCCGGGGAGGAGTTGGGTCTGGAACTCTATCCCAACCGGATCGAGGTCATCACGTCGGAGCAGATGCTCGACGTCTACACCGCCCACGGCATGCCGCTGACTTACCGGCATTGGTCTTACGGCAAGCGCTTCATGCAGCACGAGGCCAGCTACCGCCGCGGCTACTCCAGCCTCGCCTACGAGGTCGTGATCAATTCCAACCCCTGCATCTCCTACCTCATGGAGGAGAACACGGCGACGATGCAGGCGCTGGTGATCGCGCATGCCGCGTTCGGCCACAACCACTTCTTCCGCAACAACCACCTGTTCCGCCAGTGGACGGAACCGTCGGCGATCCTGGACTATCTGGAATTCGCGAGGACCTACATCGCCCAGTGCGAGGACCGCCACGGCGTGGCGGCGGTGGAGCGCATCCTGGACGCCGCGCACTCGCTGTCGCGCCACGGCGTGCACCGGCACGGCGGCAGCCGCCCCATGAACCTGAAGACGGAGGAGCAGCGGGAGCGGGAGCGGCGCGAGTACGACGAAAGGGTGTTCGACGACCTGTGGCGCACGCTGCCGGACGCCAAGCGCCCGGCGGGAATCGACAAGCTGGCCGACCGTCGCCGCCGCCTGGGCCTACCCGAAGAGAACCTGCTGTACTTTCTGGAGAAATCCTCCCCCAAGCTGCACTCCTGGGAGCGCGAGGTCATCCGCATCGTCCGGCTGATCGCGCAGTATTTCTATCCGCAGCCGCAGGCCAAGGTGATGAACGAGGGCTGCGCCACCTGGGTGCACCAGCGGATCATGACCCGGCTGCACGAAACCGGGCAGATCGACGACGCCGCCTTCCTGGAGGTGCTGCACACCACCAGCAACGTCATCATGCAGCCCGGCTTCGACCACCCGGCCGGCGGCCCGGGCTTCAACCCCTACGCGCTCGGCTACGCCATGATGACCGACATCGCCCGTATCTGCGAGGCGCCGACGGCCGAGGACCGCGCCTGGTTCCCCGACATCGCCGGCAACCGGGATGCGGCGGGGACGCTGCGGTATGCCTGGGCCAATTACCGCGACGAGAGCTTCATCCTGCAGTTCCTCTCGCCCAAGGTGATCCGCGACTTCCGCATGTTCCGGCTGCTGGATGATACGTCGGAGCCGACATTGCTGGTGGATGCGATCCATGACGACCAGGGCTATCGCGACATCCGCCGCAGCCTGGCGCGGTCCTACGATCCGGGTCTGAACGACGCCGACATCCAGGTGGTCGACGTCGACCTATCGGGCGACCGGCAGCTTCGCCTGGAACATCGGACCCACCGGGGGCAGTTGCTGGCGAAGAAGGACGCCGACGCCACGCTCCGCCAACTCGCCATCCTCTGGGGCTACGAGGTGCGGCTGGTGGAGGTGGATGTGGACGACGACTCCGTGCTGGCGACGCACACCGTCGCGCCGCCGGGCTAAGGCAGCGTCGGCAAATAAGTGCGTCGGCACGCCGACAAAGCTGCCGCTTAAAACAAAGGCTTAGGGCTTGTTCGACGCCGCCAATCGCTTCGATTGATGTCGAACAAGCCCTAAGCCAGCGGCCGGGTCACGTCCCCAGGCGGTAGAACACGATGGCGAACACGCCGTCCAGCACGATCGTGACGACGATCCCCCCCACCACCGCGGCGGTCGCGGACTGACCGACCGCGCGCGGGCCGATCCCGGTGGCCAGACCAGCCCGGCAGCCGATCCCGGCCACGGCGGCGCCGAAGCACACGGCCTTGAACAGCCCGCCCCAGAGGTCGCGGAGATGCACGGCGCGGAGCAACTGGCCCGAGACGGTGGCCGGGGAGAAGCCGAACGCCATCATGACCGTAAGCATGCCGAGCAGCCCGGCCAGCTCCAGGAACAAGGTCAGCACCGGCATCACCGCCACGGCCGCGGCAAGGCGCGGCAGGACCAGCATGGTGACCGACGAAATGCCCATGGTTTCCAGCGCCGCCAGTTCCTCGTTGACCTTCATGGTGCCGAGTTCCGCGGCGAAGGCCGATCCGGTGCGGCCGGACAGGATCACCGCGGCCAAGAGCGGCCCCAGCTCCCGCAGCAGCGACAACGCGACCAGGTTGACCACGAACAGGTCGGCCCCGAAGCGCCGCAGCGGGATGGAGGATTGGAACGCCAGGATCAACCCCATCAGGAACCCCAGCAGCATCACCAGCGGCAACGCCTGCCAGCCGGCCTCGTCGGCCAGGCGGGCCAAATCCAGCAGGCGAAACTGCCGCCGGTGGCGCGGCAGCGTCGCCAGGGCGACCAGGCTTTCCCCGAAGAAGGCGACCCCATCCGCAGCGGACCGGACCGCCATCCGCGCCAGGCCGGTGAACGTCCAGGGCGACGGTAGGGGCTGCCCGGGCTCGGGCGTGGCGTTGATGCGCTCGATCAGTTCGGCCAGTGGCGCAGCCGCGCCGCGCAGCGTTGCATCGCCGTGGCGGCGCATCATGGACGCCACCAACGCCGCGCCCGCCGTCTCGACGGCCGTGACGCCGCCCAACTCTATGATAAGCGGCTGCCCACGCGCCGAGTCTGCCGCGCGGATCGCCTGCGGCCAGAGCAGCGCCGTCCCGGCGTGGTCCAGCCGCCCCTCAAGCGCCAGCAGGCCGGGCGCCTGCGTCAGCCTGGCACTGCCTGTCAGCGCAGGCGCCGCGGTGGCTAGTGCGCCAGCCAGGCGTCGAACCTCTGGCCAAGCTTGTCGCCGTTGTCACGCCAAAACTGTTCGTCCACTTGCAACGCCGCCGCCATGTTGGCGGGCGCGGTGGGCGAGCTCGCCTGGAGGTCTGGCGGCAGCAACTCGTTGCCGCCTTTCACCACCGGGCCTTCCGGCACGGCGGCCGCGCAAAGCGCCTGGCGCACGGGGTCGCCCATAAACGCAAGCAGCTTCATGCCATCGGCCAGGTTCGGGCTGCCTTTCATCACGATCCAGGAGGATATGGTGTACAGGCTGCCGGCCCACTGCACGCCGAAATGCCGTCGCCCGTCGCGATTGGCCAACGCCACCGATATGCTGTCCGCGCTGGAGAGCAGCACCTCACCGGAGCCGAGCAACGTGCCAGCCGGTGCGCTCGGCGCCCACCAGACGAGATACGGCTTGATCTGCTCCAGCTTGCGGAAGGCGCGGTCCACGCCGTCATCCGTCCGCAACACGCGGTAGACGTCGCCCGGCGCCACGCCGTCCGCCAAAAGGGCGATTTCCAGGTTGCTGCGGGCGCCACGCCGCAACCCGCGTTTCCCGGGATAGCGGGCGACGTCCCAGAAATCCGACCAGGTCGGCGTCGCCGGGAACTTGTCGCGGTCCCATGCAAGCACCAGGCTGTCGACGCCTTCGCCGACGCCGCAATCGGTCGCCGCCTGCGGCAGGTAGCGGTCGCGGGTGCCGATGGCGGCCCAATTCAGCTTCTCGAACAATCCGTCATCGCAGCCCGACAGCAACTCGTCGGCGGAGACCAGCACGATATCCCAGTCGTTCGGGCCGCCTTCCACCCGGCTGCGCAACGTTCCCTCGCCGCCCGTCCAGGTGCGGACGTCAAGGGCTTGCCGGGTCGCCGCGGTGAATGGCTTGAAGTAGGCGTCGGTCTGCGCCTGCTGCAACGGGCCGGCCTGGGTCACCACCGTCAGGTCGCGGGCGAGCGCCGGTAAACCCAGGATGACCCCGCAAAGAGTGGCTGCCAGCAGCGTGCGAGGCGTCATTCGGCAGTCGGTCCCGGCCAGGAAAAGCGCGCTGGACCCTACCTTTGCTGCAGTGCTTCTAGCAATCCCGCCACGGCCTCAGCCGCAGCGAAATACCCGCCCGCGGAAGCAACCCCGATCACAGAGGCGCGTTCTGCCGCCACCCCAGGATTGTAACACCAGGAGTGCCGCCCAGATGGCCATGTCCTACAGCGCTGATGACGCCCAGGCGCAGATCGCCGCCCTGCGCAAGCAGGTCAACCAGTTGATGGAAGACCGGGTGACGCCGGCGGTCAACGACGCCGCCAGCCGCGCCACCCAGGCTGTGCAGCAGGCGACGGACTACACGCGCGAACAGGCCGGCGCCGTGGCGGAGCAGGTGCGGGGCAGCCCGTTGCTAGCGATTGCTCTAGCCGGTGCGGTGGGCTACGTGCTCGGCCGTTTCATCCGCTAAGCGATGCGAACAGTCGATCTCGGACGCACCGCCGCACAGGCCGAACTCGTCCGCCTCAAGCGCCTCATCCACCGCCAAGTCATGCGGGCGGTGTGGGGCGCGGTCGCAGCCGTGTTCGCGATCGCCCTGCTGGTGATGATCCACGTGGTCGCCTACATGGCGCTTACGATGGCGCTCGCCTCGCCGCTCTGGGCGGCCGTCATCGTGCTGGCCTTCGACCTCGTCGTCGCCGCGATCTTCGGCCTATTGGCCAAGAGCAGCGCGCCCGACCGGATCGAGGCCGAGGCGAAGACGGTGCGCGATGACGCACTTGTCGGCATGCGGCAGAGCGTCGCGGTGTCGGCGCTGCTCAGCCCGGTGACGCGGCTGATCCTTCGCACCCGCGGCGGGAAAAGCATGTGGGGTGTGATGCTCGCCACGCTGGCCGCGTCGTTCATGTCAAACACCCGGCGGTGACCGGCGCGGCGGAACCGACGGTCCAGGTTTGGCGCGCGGGACGGGCAGGGCACGTTCTACTGAACCGCCCCCGCGCGTTGAACGCCCTCGATCGAGGCATGATCGCGGCGATTGCGGCGGCCCTGGAGAGTTGGCGGTGGGACCCTGCGGTCCACGTCGTCGTCATCCAAGGCGTCGGCGGCCGCGCCTTCTGCGCGGGGGGCGACATCCGGATGGTCCGCGAGGCCAGCTTGGCTGGCCGCCACGAGGAGGTTGAGGCGTTCTTCACCGAGGAATACGCCCTCAACCAGATGATTGCGGACTACCCGAAGCCGTTCGTCGCGCTGCTTGACGGTATTTGCATGGGCGGCGGCATCGGCGTGTCGGTGCATGGGGCGGCCCGCGTGGCCACCGAAACGGCCATGCTCGCGATGCCCGAAACCGGGATCGCGCTCTTCCCGGATGTCGGCGCGACCTACCTCCTGCCACGGCTGCGGGGTCAGGCCGGGATGTATATGGCGTTGACGGGCGCCCGGCTGCATGGCGCTGATGCCGCCTATGTCGGTCTGGCGACGCATTTCACCGACAAGGACACCATCGCGCAGTTGCCCGCCGCTTTGGAGCAGGACGGTATGGCGGCCCTCGCCTTGGCGCCGCGACCGTTTGACGCGCCGATCGCCGAGCACATGATGGCCATCAACCACTGTTTCGCGGCCGATAGCGTGCAGGGGATCATCGACCGGCTCGGGGCCGAGGACACCGCTTGGTCGCGCCAAACCCTGACCACGTTGCAGAGCATGTCGCCGAGTGCGGTGTTGTGGACCTTCCACATCGTCCAGGCTGGCGCGACCCGGACGCTGCCCCAGTGCCTCGCGGCCGAGTTGGTGCTGACCCGCCACGTCACGCGGCACCCGGATTTTGCCGAGGGTGTGCGCGCCATGGTGGTCGACAAGGACCGCCAGCCCCGCTGGTCATCCCCGGACATCGCTTCGGTGCACCGGGAGACCATCGCGGCGATGTTTGCTTAGGCAGCGTCGGCAAACAAGTGCGTCGGCACGCCGACAAAGCTGCCGCTCAAAACAAAGGCTAAGGGCTTGTTCGACGCCGCCAATCGACTCGATTGATGTCGAACGAGCCCTTAGGTAGGCTTTTCCGCCCTTCCCTGTTTCGGTCAACGTAGCCTCGACCTGGCTGCAAACGCCCTCTCCCGAGGGAGAACGGCCCGTTGGGTCTTTCCTAACGTTTGCGGACCATGCTGCCCCGGTGAAGAGGGCAGCCCACTTCCTGTTTGGTCTCCTGCTGCTCGCGACTCCTGCGTTGGGCAATGAGTGTGAGACGGCGGGGCACACTGCCGAGCAGGCGCAAGGATTGCCGGACGACCTGCTCATCGCGATCGGCCGGGTCGAAAGCGGCCGCCGCGGCGCCGATGGGCGGGTAGCGCCATGGCCGTGGTCGGTGAATGCCGCCGGGCGCGGCTACTATCTCGACTCGCTGAATGAGGCCGTGAGCCTGGTTCGCTCGCTTCAGGCGGAGGGTATCCGCTCGATCGATGTCGGCTGCTTCCAGGTCAACCTGATGTTCCATGCCAATGCGTTCACGACGCTGGAGGACGGGTTTGATCCGGCCTCCAACGCGCGTGCGGCTGCCGGCTTCCTGCGGGAGCTGCATGGCATCGTGCAGGGGTGGGAGGACGCGGTGGGCCGCTACCACTCCGCCGATCCGCTGTTAGGCATTCCCTATATGCGGCAGGTTTTCGCGTCCTGGCGCGGTGGCCCGATGCTGGCGTCCGCGCCCATGTCCCAGGTTGCGGCATTGGTCCGGGTGATCGTGCCGCAGGCGTTCGCCACGGCGACGGCCGCCCCTGCCAGCGCCGCCGGCCTGCCCCGTGTGGTGCGCCCAACCTTGTTGGGAAGCGGCCTGCGCCTGCCGATCGTCATCGGGCCGAGTTCTCCGCGGCTTTAAGATTTTAGAGAGTTTTTGCTGGCTAAATGCCGGCACGGGCGCCCGAGAAATGGCGCAGGCAACATCAGCGAAAATGCTGGAGCGATGTGTGTTTCGGCGCCCCGGCTGGCTGGGGTTGAGCCATGGTAATGAGGGACTCAGGACATGATCGAGTACATGAAGGCTTGGTTGGCGCTGAAGGTCGACCGCCGCGCCGTGACCGCCATGGAGTATGGCCTGATCGCGGCGCTGATCGCCGTGGTCATCGTTGCCGCCGTGGGGACCGTCGGCACGAACCTGACCACGGTTTTCAACACGATCGGAACAACGCTTAAGAACGCAAACACCGGCAAGTCGTAACGACCTGGGCCGCCGGCACGTCCCGGCGTTTCGGTGGCCCATCCCGTCTGGAGTGCCAAGATGGCAGCGCCGCTTCACACGATCCACTTGGTTCTCTTGTTGTCAGGTTTGGCGCTGTTTGGCCTCGCCTGTCTGCAGGATTGGGCGATGCGCCTGGTGCCCAACCGGGTGCCGGCGGCTATTGCCGTCGTGGGGCTGGCGCTGCGCTGCCTTGACGGATCATTGCTGTTCGGCCTGGGCGCCGCTTTCATCGTCTTCTTCATCGCCATGGTTTGCTGGCGTCGCGGCTGGTTGGGCGGTGCCGACGTGAAGCTGTTCGGGGCCGGCGCCTTGCTGGTGCCGCCGGGCGCCGCATCGGGCTTCGTCCTCGCCTCCTGCCTGGCCGGCGGTGTGCTGGCCATCCTCTACGCCGGGCTGGCGCAAATCATCCCGCCGCCGGCGCCAACGCGGCCGTTGTCGCAGCTTCGCCGCTACCTGCGGGTGGAGCAGCGGCGCCTGCAGCGGCGCGGTCCGCTGCCCTACGCCACGGCGATCGCCGCGGGCGCGACCTTTATCTTGCTCGGGGGCTGACCGATGCTGCTCCGCTTCGCCGTGTTCGGCTTGATGGCGCTTGGGCTGGGCGGCTTCGGCACCGTTGCGTGGCTCGCCACCCGGCCGCCGCCGGCCGCACCCACTTCCGTTGTCGCGGACGCGCCGCCGCCGCCGCCCGTGCACCACATCATCCTGGCCGCGACGGGCGCGTTGCGCGCCGGCACCCTGCTGAAGCCGGAAGACCTGGTGGCCTTGGACCTGCCAGCCGCCCCCAATGGCGCGCAGGAGGATTCACCGGCCAACCGAGCCGGGCTGACGGGGGCGATGGTGCGGCACAGCCTCAGCCCAGGCTCACCGGTGCTGTCATCCGACGTGATGCGTCCGGGCGACCACGGCTTCCTTGCCGCGGTGCTGGGCCCGAACATGCGCGCCGCCAGCGTTGCGGTCGACAATGTCAGCGGCTCCGCCGGGCTGATCTGGCCCGGCGACCAGGTCGACGTGATCCTGTCGCAGACGCTCGACGGGACAGGCTTGCCCGCCGCCCACAAGGTGGCGGCGGAAACCATCCTGTCCGGCATCCGGGTGATCGCGATCGACCAGTTGCTGGCCCGGGGCGTCGCACCCGGCGGCGAAGCGGCCGGCATGGGCCGCACCGTGACGCTGGAAGTGACCTCGTCCCAGGCGGAGCGCATCGCCGTCGCCACCCGGCTGGGCAGGCTGTCGCTCGCCGTCCGCTCGGCCGTCAGCACGGAGCCCTCTGCCACGGCGGAAGAAGCACTCGTGCAGACCACCTGGGGCGGCGACGTGTCGCCTGCTTTGGGAAAGCCTACGCCACCCGCCGAAAAAGACGGCGGCAGCCTGGTGCGCCTGTTTCAGGGCACAGCCGACGGAAAGGAGTTCCGGTTCTGATGTTGAAGCGCACGATCGTCCTGCTCTGCCTCGCACTGGCCTGTACTGCGGCGCGGCGCCCGCCACCCGGCGGTGACGGCCAAACGATCACGATTGAGGCCGGCTCCGGCCGGGTCGTGACGTTGACGGCGCCCGCCGCCAGCGTCTTTGCGGCCGATCCGAAAGTGGTCGAGGTGCGGCCCGCCAGCCCCACCAGCCTGTTCCTGTTCGGCGTCGCCACGGGCCGCACGACGGTCGCGGCGATGTCGGCCAGCGGTCAGCCGATCGCGCAGTTCCAGGTGACGGTCGGGCCGAACGGCGCTGCTGCCAGCGCGGCAAACAGCCAGTTCACCTCCACCATGCCGGGCAGCAGCATGATGGCCGGCGTGCAGCCGAACGGCCTGGTGATCAACGGCGCGGCCCGCAGCCCCTTGGAGGCGGATCGCGCGGCGACCATCGCGCGCGCCGGCCTGACGGACACCCAGAAGCTGGACAACCGCACCACGGTGTCGAGCTCCGTGCAAGTCAACCTGCGCGTCCGCGTGGTCGAGATGGACCGCAACGTCACGCGCGAACTCGGCGTCAACTGGCAGACCCTGGCCAGCGTCGGCGGCCGCTACGGCACGCTCGGCTTCTCGTCCGCGCCGGCTTTGGTGACGGCCGCCACGTCCTCACTGGCCAGTGGCTACAACTTCAACACGCCGGGCAAGGTGCTGGACATCAACAACGTGATCGACGCGCTGGCGCAGGATCAATTGGTCCACGTGCTGGCGGAGCCGAACATCACGGCGATGAGCGGCGAGACCGCGAGCTTCCTGGTGGGCGGCGAGTTCCCGATCCCCGTCGCGCAGTTCGGCGACAGCATCTCGATCGACTTCAAGCAATACGGCGTCAGCCTTGCCTTCGTTCCCACCGTGCTCGGCAACGGCCGGATCAGCCTGCATGTGCGGCCGGAAGTCAGCCAGTTGACCAACCAGGGCGCGATCCAGCTCGGCACCGGCAACAGCACCGTGTCCGTTCCGGCGCTGCAAGTGCGGCGCGCCGACACGACCGTGGAACTGGGCAGCGGCCAGAGCTTCGCCATCGCCGGGCTGATGCAGGACTCGACGACGATGACGGCGAACGGGGTGCCGTTCCTCGGCGACGTGCCCATCCTCGGCGCATTGTTCCGGTCCGACAGCTTCCAGCGCAACGAGACCGAGTTGGTGATCCTGGTGACGCCCTACCTGGTGCAACCGGCCAGCAGCCCGGCGGCGCTCAGCACGCCGGACCAGGGCTGGCGTCCGCCGAATGATCTGGAGCGTATCCTGTTGCTGCGTCAGAAGGCCCGCGGCGAGGCGACCAACGTCGCGATTCGCCAGAGCGTGCCGGGCGATGCCGGGTTCATCGTGCAATGAGGGCAATCCTTATCACGGCGCTCTTGCTCCCCGTCGCGGGATGCGGCGCAGCGGGCGATGTGTACGAGCGACCCGGCGTGTGGCGGCCCGTCGGCTCCAACGATGCCAACCTCCGCGCCATGATCGCGGATCCGGATGATCTGGTGACCGGCGTCGCCGATCCGCGGGCGGACGGTCAGGTGGTGGCTGCCGCGGTGGCGCGTTACCGGGCCGGCAAGGTCAAGGATTTGGTTGACGCGTCCGTTTCAAAGGTCGCGCCGATCGCGTCCTCTGGCGCTGGAGCATCATCAGCAGCGAGCACGCAGTAATGGATGGCGGTTCCAACCTTACACCGGCCGGGCCGGAGACCTCGACCCGGTCCGACCGGCTGCCGTTCCTCGCCTTCATCGCCGACGGCGACAGCGAGAACGTGCTGCGGGAGGGATTGGCGCAGGCGCTGCCGGGCGGGTTCGAAATCCGCCGCGGGAACGTGCGCGCCGCGCTGACGGCGCTTGCCCAGATCCCAACGCCGCGGGCGCTGGTGATCGACATTACCGGCGAAAGCCAGCCACTCGGCCTGCTGGCGGATTTGAGCCACGTGCTGGAGCCGGACGTGCAGGTGATGATCGTCGGAGAACGCCAGGACGTGGCGTTCTATCGGCAGGTGACCCGCACGCTGGGGGCCACGGAGTACCTCTACAAGCCGCTGGTGTCGGAAATGGTGGCGCGGCATTTCGGCGCGCAGATCACGCATCAGGCGCCCTCCAGCGCCGCGCTGGGCGGACGCATGGTGACGGTGACCGGAACGCGCGGCGGCGTGGGTGCCACCACGATCGCGGCGAACCTCGCCTGGCACCTGGCGGAGATCGGCCGGCGTCATACCGCGCTGCTGGATGCGGATTTGCAGACCGGCACCGCCGCCATGCTGCTGGGCGCGCAATCCGGCCCGGGCCTGCGCTCCGCATTGGAGCAGCCGAGCCGCGTGGACGAACTGTTCGTGGAGCGCGCCGCCATCCCGCTCGGCGACCGCTTGCACATTATGGCCGGCGAGGAACCGCTGTCCGAGCAGCCGGGCTGCGCACCGGGCGCCACCGAGCGGCTGGCCGCGCTGATGCGGCGGCGATTCAACTTCGTGGTGGCGGACGTGCCGTTCGGCGCGTCGCTGCTCTCGCGTGACTTGCTGGACCTGACGCAGCAGCGCGTGCTGGTCATGGTGCCGACCTTGGCGAGCGTGCGCGATGCGCTGCGGATGCTGGCCTTGCCGTCGGGTACGGCGCAGGCGCGCCGCGCCGTGCTCGTGCTGAACCGCGCCGGGATGCCCGGCGGCTTGACCAAGCGCCAGGTTGAAGAGGCGTTGCGCATGACCGTTGACGTGACGATCCCCGACCTTCCGCGCGTCCTCGGTGCGGCGGAGAATTTGGGGGAACCTGCCGCAAAGCAACGCGGCGGCTTCCGCACCGGCATATACGACCTCGCCAAAGAGGTGGCGTTCGCACCGTCTTCCACGCCGACGAAGAAGCGGCGGATGCCGTGGGTGCGCCGGTGAGCGCGTTCGGCCGACGGACTGCGACGGAGCCCGCGCCGCTCGCCATTTCGGCGCCGGCGCCTGCCGAACCGCAGCCCGGCGCGGTCCGCGCTACCGCCTCCCTGGCGGAACTGCGGCAGCTTTGCCTGACCCGGCTGGACCCGGCATCGATCGCCGGGCTGCCGCCCGACCGCCTGGCCATCGAGGTGGAGCGGCTGCTCGCCGACATCGCGACGGACAAGCGCATCCAGCTCAACGGCCGCGAGCAACGCCAGCTTGCCGGCGAGTTGGTCAACGACATGCTGGGCCTCGGCCCGTTGGAGCCGCTGCTCGAGGACGAGACGGTGGCCGACATCATGGTCAACGGCCCCGACAAGGTGTTCGTCGAGCGGGCCGGCCGCGTGTTCCTGTCCAACGTGAAGTTCCGCGACGCGGCGCATGTCGCCAATATCTGCCAGCGCATCGCCGCCGATGTCGGACGCCGGGTGGACGAGAGCAGCCCGATGGCGGACGCCCGGCTGAAGGACGGCAGCCGCGTCAACATCGTGTTCCCGCCGCTCGCCTTGGACGGCCCCTACATCTCTATCCGCAAGTTCAGCAAGAAGCGGATCGATTTCGCCAAGCTGGTGGAATACGGCTCCATGACGGCGCCGGTCGCGCGCATCCTGGAGATCGCCGGGCGCTGCCGCCTGAACATCATCATCAGCGGCGGCACCGGCAGCGGCAAGACGACGCTGCTGAACGCCGTCAGCCAGTTGATCGACACCAGCGAACGCATCGTCACCGTCGAGGACGCGGCGGAGCTGCAGTTGCAGCAGCCGCACGTGGTCCGCCTGGAGACGCGCCCCCCCTCCCTGGAAGGCCGCGGCGAAATCACCCAGCGCGACCTGGTCCGCAACGCGCTGCGGATGCGCCCCGACCGCATCATCGTGGGCGAGGTCCGCGCCGGCGAGGCGTTCGACATGTTGCAGGCGATGAACACCGGCCATGACGGCAGCATGTCCACCATCCACGCCAACACCTCGCGCGACGCCATCACGCGGATCGAGAACATGGTGCAGATGGGCAATTTCGGCCTGCCGTCGAAGGCGATCCGCCAGCAGATCGTCGGCGCCGTCGAC
The DNA here is from genome assembly GCA_965199095.1 of Acetobacteraceae bacterium. Lineage (GTDB taxonomy): Bacteria > Pseudomonadota > Alphaproteobacteria > Acetobacterales > Acetobacteraceae > LMUY01. The sequence goes on along the minus strand of CBDAQM010000007.1, from coordinate 204,038 downwards.
ATCATCATCCAGGTGGAGCGCCAGCGTGATGGCGGACGCCGCCTGATCCAGGTGACCGAAGTCTGCGGCCTGGAGGGCGAAGTCGTCATCCTGAACGACATCTTCGCCTATGAGATGACGGGCGAAGGCCCGGACGGCCGGTTGCAGGGTATCTACAAGGTCAGCCGCGCCCGGCCCTCCTTCATCGACCGGCTCTCCTATTTCGGCCTGGACAAGGTCTGGGCGAGCGCGCTGGAGGAGGCCGGACGATGACCCGCCGACGCGGCGGATTGAGGGCGTCGTGAGCCTGCTGACCCTGCTCATGGTCGCCAGCGTCGTGCTGGTCGGCTTTTCCACCGCGGGCGTGCTGGTCCTGTACGCAGACCAGCACGCCCGCCGCGTGCGGGAGCGTCGCGCCAAGATCGTCACGCCATACCAACAGGCCGATGCACCGGGTGCGGTGATCGCGCGGTTGTCGGTCGCGTTGCCCACGGCGCAGCTGGGGCGGCGCATGAAGCGGATGATCGGCATGGACCCGGCCCGCCGCGATCCGTACCCGCTAAAGCCCTACCTGGTCATCCCGCTCGCCTTCGTTCCCGGCTACATCGTGGAGTGGCTGTTGCACGGATTGCTGGGCAAGCTGGCCTGGGCTTTGGTGCCGCTGACCGCCTGGTTCGTCATCCGTTCGGTCTATACCGGCAGCGACAGCAAGCGCACGGCGACGCTGTACAGCCAGTTTCCCGATGCGCTGGCGACGATCGTGCGCGGCGTGCGGGTTGGTATCCCCGTGAGCGAGGCGCTGCGTGCCGTGGCGCATGACTCTCAACCGCCGACCTCCGCCGAGTTCGGCCGGCTTTACGACCAGGTGAGCATCGGCACGCCGCTGGAAGACGCGTTGCGCGAGATGGCGTCACGCAACCGGCTGCCGGAATACCGTTTCTTCGCGACGGCGCTGGCCCTGCAAAGCCAAACCGGCGGCGGCCTGACGGAGACGCTGGAGAATTTGGCGGACGTCGTGCGCAAGCGGGTCGCCTTGAAGTCCCGCGGCTACGCGCTGGCGGCCGAGGCGCGCACCAGCGCGGGCGTGCTGGCGGTTTTGCCGGTTTTCGCGGCCGGCGCGCTGGCGGTGATGAGCCCGGACTATATCGGGGAATTGCTGCAGGAGGGCGCCGGGCAGACGGTGTTCGGCTGCACCGTCCTCTGGCTCGGCATCGGCATGGTCGTCATGCGCTTCCTGATCAAGAAGAGCCTGTCATGAGCCCCGCTTTGCTTGCTGCCGGGGGCGTGTCCCTGCTGTGCTCGCTGGGCGCGCTGGGCTTGATGCGGGCGGTCCAGGCGCAGGAGAAGATGGCAGCGCGCGTCGCATTCGTGCAGCGTTCTGCCGGGATTGAACGCGCAACACGAATGAACACTGGCTCCACGGTGTTCCGCGTCATCGCGATGGTCGGCACCGGCCTGGCCCGTAGCGGCTTGTTGTCGGACAAGACGATCACCGAACTGGGGCAGACCTTGTTGGCAGCGGGATTCCGCGGCGGCAACGGGCTGGGATTGTTCGTCGGCAGCAAGATACTCCTGCTCTGCGGCCTACCGGCGCTGGTCTGGTTCGGGACCGGTGTCTTAGGGTTTTCCTCAATGGTCCATAACGGCCTCGCCGTCGTTGCGGCGATCATCGGCCTGCTGGCGCCCGACTACATCGTGAAGTCGATGCGCGCCAGCTTCCTCAAGCGGCTGGACCGCGGCCTGCCAGACGCGCTGGACATGATGGTGATCTGTTCGGAGGCCGGATTGGGGCTGGAGCCGGCCATCACCCGCGTCGCGGCGGAGATCGGCCACGCCCATCCCGCCGTCGCGGAGGAGCTGCAGCAGACCGCCAGCGAGCTGCGCATCATGGCCGATCGCCGCATCGCCCTGCAGAACATGGGCACGCGGACCGGCCTGGAGAGCCTGAAGCGTCTTGGCTCCACGTTAACCCAGACGCTGCAATATGGCACGCCGTTGTCGCAGGCGTTGCGGACCTTGTCCGCCGAAATGCGGACGGAGATGTTGACGCGGTTTGAAGAACGGGCAGCGCGCCTGCCGGTGCTGCTGACCGTGCCGATGATCCTGTTCATCCTGCCCACCGTGTTCGCGGTGGTGGGCGGTCCTGCCGTGCTGAAGGTTTTGGCCACCATGCATCATCACTGATTTCCACTGGAGTTCGCAAAATGCGTATTCTTCCCATGCTCGCCCTGCTGTTGCCGCAGGCGCTGTTGCTCAGTGCCTGCGGCTCGTCCAGCTCCCAGTTCAGCAACAAGCCGCCGAGCCTCCAGGTGGGGCAGGCGGCACTTGAAGGGGGTGCGCCGGAGGCAGCCCTGTCGGTCGCCCGGCGCAAGCTCGCCAGCAACCGGGACGATCTCGGCGCCTTGCTGATCGAGGGGCAGGCGTTGACCGAACTGGGTGAGACATCGCAGGCGGAGGCGAGCTTCCGCCGCGCCACCAAGGTTGCCCCGTCATCGGCCGGGGCGGAGTTCGGATTGGGACGGGTGTTGCTGCTGGCCGGCCGTGCACCGGAGGCCGAGGCGGCCTTCAAGGCGTCGCTGGCCATCCAGCCGAATGACGCCCGGGCGCTGACCAACCTTGGCATCGCGCGCGACTTGCAGGAACATCATGCAGAGGCGCAGCAGGCGTACAACCAGGCCCTGGCCGTGGCGCCCGAGTTGGACGCCGCCCGCGTGAACCTGGGGCTGTCCCTGGCGCTGGCGGGCAATGCGTCCGAGGGGGTCGACGTCCTGCGTCCGCTTGCCGCCAGCCCGTCCGCGCCGCGCCGTGTGCGTCATGACCTCGCGACCGCGCTGGCCTTGGCCGGGGACCAGGCGGGCGCGGCAACGCTGCTGAAGCCGGACCTGACGCCGGAGCAGATGCCGATCGCGATGGCAGGCCTGGCGGCGCTGCACACGCCGTAACGCGGAGCCAAACGCCTCGGTGCTCGCCAGCGCGGACGGCGAGGTCCACTATGGCGGCATGTCGCCCCCCGCTTTGGCCATGCCGCAGACTGCCGCCATCGTCGCCGGGCATGGCCGCGCCAGCATCCTGACGGAGGAGGGCGAGCTCGTCACCGGCACGTCGGCGGCGGTCGTTGCCGCCCTCGGCAGTGCGAACCCGCTGCTGGTTCACGCACCGATGACGCTGCGCCGCCTCCAGCTCCGGCCGCGCGCGTGTTTCGACTTGCTGGAGCTGTGGGCGTTCGTGCGGCCGGCTTGCCCGGTGGCGCCGACGGTCCGCGGCCTCGCCTTGGCGCTGGACATGGAACCGCCCGCGGACATGGAGGGGGCGGCGGTGCTGCTGCCCGACCTGGCGGAGGCGTTGCTCGCGCGCCTGGTCACCGGCCGGGACACGCCGGCCAACCGCGACGCGGCGTCCTTGGCGGTCCGCATGGGCGCCGCCGGCTGGATTTGGGCGCCCTCTGTCATCGCCGCGTTGGGCCACCCGGCCGGCCCCGGCACGGATGCGTTGCGGGTCTGGCGAAGACTGCCCGAGTGGGAGGAGGAGCCGCCACCGCCGGCGCCCTCCGCCCATCCGGTGCCGCCGGCGGACGCACGCCGCCGCCTCGCCGCCATGCTGGGCCCGAATGCGGAACAGCGGCCGGGACAGGGGGATTATGCCTCCGCCGCCGCAGCCGCCTTCAACCCGCGGGAGACCAAGGGCGACCCGGTGGCGGTATTGGCGGAGGCGGGCACCGGCACCGGCAAGACGCTCGGCTACGTGGCGCCGGCCAGCCTGTGGGCGGAGCGCAACGGCGCGCCGGTTTGGATCAGCACCTACACCCGCCACTTGCAACGCCAGGTGGAGGGCGAGCTGGCGCGGCTCTACCCGGACGCAGCGCAGCGGCGACGCCGGGTCGTCGTGCGCAAGGGGCGGGAGAACTACCTCTGCCTGCTCAACCTGGAGGACCGGGTGAACAGCCTGGCGGGGGCGCATGGCTCGGCCGGGGTCATCCCGCTGGGGCTGATCGCGCGCTGGGCCCTGGCGACCGCGGACGGCGACATCGCCGGCGGGGACTTGCCCGGCTGGTTTTCGGATTTGTTCGGCCCGGCGGCGCTGCTGGGGCTGGCCGACCGCCGCGGCGAGTGCATCCACGGCGCCTGCCCGCATTACCGACGCTGCTACGTGGAGCACACGATCCGCCGGGCCCGGACGGCCGAGCTGGTGGTGGCGAACCATGCCCTGGTGATGATCCAGGCCGCACACGGCTCTGCCGAGGGCGTCGGCGCGGGTGGGCTGGATGGCGGCGCCGTGCCGACCCGCTACGTGTTCGACGAGGGCCATCATCTGTTCGACGCGGCGGACAGCGCCTTCGCCGCGGTGTTCAGCGGCATCGAGGGGGCGGAGTTGCGCCGCTGGCTGCTGGGGGCGGAGGGCGGGGCCTCGCGCGCCCGCGGCCTGCGCCGCCGGCTGGAGGAGCTGGTCGGCGGCCGGCCGCAGCTGGAGGCGCCCTTGGATGCGGCGCTGCAGGCCGCGCGCGCGCTGCCGGCCCCCGGATGGTCGCAACGCCTGTCGGAGCAGTCGCCGGAACTCGGCGGCCTGGAGGCCGGGCAGGCCAATGTGTCGGAGGTGCTGCTCCGCCTGGTGCGCCAGCAGGTGCTGGCGCGCGCGCCGGGCGCGGCGCTGACGGACGGGCGGCGCGCGCTGCTGGAGTGTGACCTGCATCCCCTGGTGAGTGGGTTTGCCGACGCCGCTGCCCGCCTGGAACGCGCCCTCGGCCGCATCGTGGAACCGCTGCGCACGCTTGTCACCCGCTTGGCGGAGCGGCTGGACGTGGAGGCGGACGAGTTGGACGCGGCCACGCGGGCGCGGATCGAGGCGTCGTCCCGCGTAATGAAGCACCGTGCCGTCGACCGGCTCCATGCCTGGCAGGCCATGCTGAACGAGATCGCCACGCCTGCCCCCTCGCCGGGGGAGCGGCCGACCCATGTCACCTTTCTCCAGCTAGACCGGCGGGAGGCTGGCGACCGCGATGCCGGGGTGCATCGGCATTGGCTGGACCCGACCTTGCCGTTTACCGCGACCTTGGCCGCGTCGGCCCATGGCCTGCTGATCACCAGCGCGACCTTGCGGGATGGCGGCGAGTTGGAGCCGGAGCTTGCCTGGGCCGCGGCGGAGGCGCGGGTGGGCGCACCGCATTTGCCGTCGCCGGCCATACGCGCGGCGGTCGCCAGCCCGTTCGACTATGCCCGGCAGACCCGCGCCTTCGTCGTGACGGACGTCGCGGCCGACGTGCCGGCGTTGGCCGCCGCCTTCCGCACCTTGTTCCTGGCGGCCGGGGGAGGGGGGCTCGGCCTGTTCACAGCGATCAGCCGGCTGCAGGCGGTGCATGGCCGCATCGGCCCGGCCCTGGAGGAGGCCGGCATCCCCCTGCTGGCCCAGCACGTGGACGCGATGGACAACGCCACGCTGGTCGACGTATTCCGGACCGAGATTGATTCCTGCCTGCTGGGCACCGACGCCATGCGCGACGGTGTGGATGTGCCGGGCCGTGCGCTGCGCCTGGTCGTGTTCGAGCGCGTGCCCTGGCCGCGGCCCGACATCCTGCACCGCGAGCGCCGCATCCATCTGTCGGGCGGCGATCCCCGCGCCTTCGACGACGCCATCGCCCGGCTGAAGCTGCGCCAAGCCTTCGGGCGGCTGATCCGTGCCGGCGGCGACCGCGGTGTGTTCGTGCTGCTGGATCGGCGGGCGCCGAGCCGCCTTTTGTCAGCCCTGCCGCCCGGCGTCGAGGCGCAACGGCTCGGCCTGGCGGCGGTGGCGGTGCAGACGCGCGCGTTCCTGGCGTGTCCGGGTGCCCCCTTGATCTCAATGCCGGCTTCGCCCAGGGTCCGGCAAAGCGACGAGACCGAGTTCGAGGGATGACAATGCTTGCACGGCTTGGCCTTGACCCGCAGGAGGCGCTGGTCTGCACCATGGTCCTGGTCGCCGCGACCGATGGCGGCATCACCGACCGGGAAATCGGCGTGATGTCCGCCTTGGTGCAGACCTTGCCGGCGTTCAACGGATTTTCCACCGAGCAACTCGACGCGGCGACCGAGGCGGCCATCAACTTGCTGCGAGAGGATGAGGGGCTGGCCCATGCTGCCCGGCTGATCCGGGAGGCGCTGCCCACGCGCTTGCGCGAGACCGCCTATGCGCTGGCCTGTGAAGTGATTGCCGGCGACGGTTTCGCGGCACAGCCGACCTTGCAGATGTTGGAATTCGTGCGCAACGAGTTGCACCTGGACCCGCTGGTCGCTAGCGCGATCGAGCGCGGTACACGTGCGCGCTATCGCGAGGTCGAGGATTGAGGTCGGTCCGGCCGAATGGCAGCGGCTGCAGGGAACACAGCCTGGTGAAGCGGCGTTGGATGAACCTCGGAGTGGAGGTGTCTGATGAGTGACGAGTTGAGCGCCAAGGCTGGTCCTGCGATGGCCGACAGCGTGGACGAGGTTCAGGGCATTTTCCCCAGCAACGCCGCCATGGAGGATGCCATCGCGAAGCTGACCCTGGCTGGCTTCGACCGGGCGGATTTCAGCCTTCCCACCACCAGCCCCACCGGCAGCACCGCCACGCCAGAACAAGGGGCGGAGACGCCGTTGACGGATACCGACATGCGGCAGGTCCGCAACATGGGCACCGGCATGGCGGGCACGATTGGGGCTTTCGCTGCGGCAGGCGCCACGATCGCCACCGGTGGCGTCGCGGGCGTGGCCATCGCGGCGGCGGCGGCCGTCGGCGCGGGATCGGCGTTGGCGGCGAACGCGATTGGAACCGCTGCCAAGACGTCCCAGGAAGAGGCGCATGATGCCGACGCGCGGGCTGGCACCCTTGTCCTGTCCGTTCATGCCGCAACGCCGGAGAAGCAGGCGGAGGCGGAGCGGATCATGCGGGCGACTGGAGCCAGCAAGGTTGCCGCCATTACCCGCACGTCGAAGGCCGACACTGGCATCGACTCGTCGAGTTGGACGGGCTGAAAATAACATAGGCCAGGCGGCATATGCCGCCTGGCCTATTGCTTACCGAGATCAACCAGCCCCGCTACAGGGCCGGTAGACGGCTTTAAGCGAGCTTCAGGTTGCTTGCAGCAGCCTTACCACGCTCCATGACAACGTCGTAGCTAACCTTCTGATTTTCATCGAGGCCGCGAAGGCCAGCAGCCTGCACCGCCGTGATGTGGACGAACACGTCTTTGCCGCCGTCCTGTGGCATAATGAAGCCGAAACCCTTTGTGGTATTGAACCACTTTACAGTACCCATAGCCATAGCTGCGTCAAACTCCGTCAGAGCGCCATGCGGATGCACGGCGGTATTTTAACAACCGAACCCTGGACGACTTGAAGGGCAGCACCCGGATGGGTGAAGGCGCAGCAAGGCGGCGGCCGAAGCGATTGTAGTAGCCCTACATCGCAGCATTGGGGCTGCAAGTCAATTGCAACGTTCGCCGTCAAACGCTGCCTGAAAATGCAGCACACCGGATGCAGAAGGGGCGGATCTTGCGATCCGCCCCTCCCACTCTCCGCAAGACGACCTGGTTTTTAGAAATCCATATCGCCCATTCCACCCATGCCGCCCATTCCGCCGCCGCCGGGCCCGCCGGCCGGGGGCTTGCGCTCCGGACGCTCGGCGATCATCGCCTCGGTGGTGATCAGCAGGGCTGCGATGGAGGCCGCATCCTGCAAGGCCGTCCGGACGACCTTGGTCGGGTCGATGATGCCGGCGCCGACCATGTCCTTGAACTCGGCCGTCTGGGCATCAAAGCCGTAATTGTAGTCGCTGTTTTCGATGACCTTGCCGGCAATGACGGCGCCGTCCTCGCCCGCATTCTCGGCAATCTGCCGCAGCGGCGTCTGCACCGCCTTGCGCACGATCTCGATACCCAGCTTCTGGTCGTCGTTGCTCGGCTTCAACTGCGCCAGGATCAGGCTGGCGCGGGCCAGGGCGACGCCGCCGCCGGGCACGATGCCTTCCTCGACGGCGGCACGGGTCGCGTGCAGCGCGTCGTCCACGCGATCCTTGCGCTCCTTCACCTCGACCTCGGTCGCGCCGCCGACGCGGATCACCGCGACGCCGCCCGCGAGCTTGGCCAGCCGCTCCTGCAGCTTCTCACGGTCGTAGTCGGAGGTCGTCTCCTCCACCTGCGCCCGGATCTGGTTGCAGCGGCCCTTGATGTCCTCGGTGTTGCCGGAACCCTCGACGATCGTGGTGTTTTCCTTCTCCATGATGACCCGCTTGGCCTTGCCGAGCATCTGGAGCGTCACGGTCTCGAGCTTGATGCCGAGATCCTCGCTGATGACCTGGCCGCCGGTCAGGATCGCAATGTCTTCCAGCATCGCCTTGCGGCGGTCGCCGAAGCCCGGCGCCTTCACGGCTGCGACCTTCAGCCCGCCGCGCAGCTTGTTCACCACCAGCGTCGCCAGGGCCTCGCCCTCGACGTCCTCGGCGATGATCAGCAGCGGACGGCCGGACTGCACCACCGTCTCCAGCAGCGGCAGCATGGGCTGCAGGCCGGACAGCTTCTTCTCGTGGATCAGGATGTAGGGCTGGTCCAGCTCCGCGATCATCTTCTCCGCATTGGTGATGAAATACGGAGACAGGTAGCCGCGGTCGAACTGCATGCCCTCGACGACGTCGAGCTCGGTGTCGATGCCCTTGGCCTCTTCGACGGTGATGACGCCCTCGTTGCCGACCTTCTGCATGGCTTCGGCGATCATGCGGCCGATCTCGGCCTCGCCGTTGGCGGAGATGGTGCCGACCTGCGCCGTCTCGGCCTCGGTGGTGATCTTGCGGGTGCGGCTCTTGAGCTCGTCGACCACGGCGGCTACGGCGAGGTCGATGCCGCGCTTCAGGTCCATCGGGTTCATGCCGGCGGCGACGGCCTTGGCGCCCTCGCGGACGATCGACTGCGCCAGCACGGTCGCGGTCGTGGTGCCGTCACCGGCCAGGTCGTTGGTCTTGCTGGCGACTTCGCGCAGCATCTGCGCGCCCATGTTCTCGAACTTGTCCGCCAGCTCGATCTCCTTGGCGACGGTAACGCCGTCCTTGGTGATGCGAGGTGCGCCGAAGCTCTTGTCGATGACCACGTTGCGGCCCTTCGGCCCCAGCGTAACCTTCACTGCGTCGGCAAGGATATCCACGCCGCGCAGCATGCGTTGGCGGGCTTCACCGCCGAACCGTACGTCCTTGGCTGCCATATAACTCTACCTTCTATCTTGCTGGGAAGTGGTCGCGGACGCCGATCAGGCCGCGATGATGCCCATGATGTCGGACTCTTTCATGATCAGCAGCTCTTCGCCGTCGATCTTGACTTCTGTGCCCGACCATTTGCCGAACAGGATCTTGTCGCCGGCCTTCACGTCCAGGGCGACGATCTGGCCCTGCTCGTTGCGGGCGCCCGGCCCGGCGGCGACGATTTCGCCCTGCATCGGCTTTTCCTTGGCCGTGTCGGGGATGATGATGCCGCCGATGGTCTTCTCTTCGGCTTCGAGCCGCTTGACCACGACGCGGTCGTGTAAGGGACGGAACTTCATTGACGTGCTCCTCAGTGGCTTCGACACTGGTCTGTTGCGATCCAGGCTGGAGCTTGGCACTCCAGCCCCTGGAGTGCCAGCGATGTATCCGCGGCTCTCCGCTGCGTCAAGCCCCTTCTGGCACTCTCTGAGCCAGAGTGCCAATCGCCATGCCTCTCAGGCAGATTGCTGATCGCCTGATGGGCATGGCGCGGCAGAAGTCAGAACTCGTACGAGTTCTTGCGATCATGGTGCGATGCGAGACAGTGCCTTCAGGAACACGAGCATTGGGTTGCAGTCGTGACTGTTTGTCCAAGCTGGCCGCGCGTCTGCGCGTGATCGTGAAGTTTACGGATCTTCCATCAAATAATTTGTTGGATGTCGTTGCGACTTCCCTTGTGGACAAACTACTTCAATGCAATGTAGCTGCCACAGGCCACGACAAACATCAGCGGAGTCGATAACCATGGCAGATACGAGTTCAACGCAGGCGGTGCTTGGCCTGACGGCCCAGATAGTATCGGCGCATGTGTCCAATAACGTGGTCTCGCGTGACGCGCTGCCGGAGTTGATACAGCAAGTCTTCTCGACTTTGATGTCGGCTGGAACGGAGCCGGCGGAGCCGGAGCGCCTTCAACCGGCGGTGCCTATTAAGAAGTCCGTGTTTGCAGAATACATAATTTGCCTTGAGGATGGAAAGAAGCTGAAAATGCTGAAGCGGCATTTGCAGACATCCTACAACATGACTCCGGAGCAATACCGCGAACGCTGGAGCCTGCCGCATGACTATCCAATGGTGGCGCCCCGCTACGCCGAGCATCGGTCTGAGCTTGCCAAGAAGATCGGGCTTGGCCGCAAACCGGCTGGTGAGCCCGCTTCGCCGGCGCCGGCGAAGCGCGGCCGCAAGGCGGCGGCCGGTGTCACGGCATAGGACACGGACGGGCGCCTTCATGGCGCTCGCAGCGTCTTGCTTTTGGGAATCGCGGCGCAGGGCACCAGCCGCAGCAACTGCATGAACAGGATGGCGTTTCACGTGTAAAGTGAGGCGTTTCTGATGTCGGATCGCGTGCCCGCCCCACCCCGAAGCATTCCGAAGGTCAGTCCCGCAGCCACGCCCAGCTACGATGCGCTCCTGCTGCTGGCGATCTTCGTCGTCATCGTGGCGGCGCTGTATTTCGGCCGCGACGTGGTGATGCCGATCACGCTGGCCGTTCTGCTGTCCTTCGTGCTGGCGCCACTGGTCAACCTCCTCCGGCGCGGCCATTTGCCACGGGTGATGGCTGTTTTGCTGTCGGTCGTGCTGGCGCTCGGAATCATCTCGGCCCTCGCCGGGTTGATCGGCGTGCAAATCGCCAACCTCGCTGGCAACCTGCCGAAATACCAATATATCATTGAGAACAAAGCCTCGTTCGTCCAGCAATACACCGTCGGCCGGCTATCCAATCTGCTGAACAGCTACGGCCATCAGGTCCAATTCGTTGCTCCGGCGTCAAAGCCGGCGGAAACCAGCGCCTCGCCTGGACCCACGCCAGTGCCGGTTCAGGTGCAGGAGCCGCCGGTCTCCCCCCTGGAGCTGGCTCGGGAATTCCTGACTCCGGTATTTGCGCCTTTGGCGGACGGCGCCGTCGTGTTCGTGGTGGCGATCTTCGTGCTCCTGCAACAGGACGATTTGCGGGACCGGCTGATCCGGTTGTTCGGGTCGAGCGACCTGCATCGCACCACCCTGGCGCTGGATGACGCGGGCAGGCGGCTCAGCCGATACTTCCTCACGCAATTGGCGATCAATACCAGCTTCGGCTGCGTCATTTGCGCGGGGTTGCTCTTGATCGGCGTTCCCAACCCCGTGCTGTGGGGGATCCTGGGGGCGTTGCTGCGCTTCGTGCCGTATGTGGGATCATGGCTGTCTGGAGTGTTGCCGATCCTGTTGGCCAGCGCTGTGGAACCTGGCTGGTCGATGGCACTGTGGACGATCGCCCTCTATGCCGCGGTGGAGTTGGTCGTCGGCCAGGTTGTCGAACCGTTCATCTACGGTCACAGCACCGGCCTTTCCCCCCTGTCCGTGGTCGTGGCGGCGATTTTCTGGTCCTGGCTCTGGGGCCCGATCGGCCTCATCCTCTCCACGCCGCTCACGCTGTGCCTGGTCGTGCTTGGCCGGCATGTGCCCCGGCTTGAATTCCTGGACGTCATCCTCGGCGACCGGCCGGCACTGACGCCGATCGAAAGCTTCTACCAGCGCATCCTGGCAAACGACGCCGATGCCCTCCTGGAACAGGCGGAGCAGTTGCTGCGCGACCGCTCCCTGTCCTCCTATTATGACGAAGTCGTGTTGAAGGGCCTGCGCATGGCGATGATCGATATCGAGCGCGGCCAGTTGACCCCGGAGCGTGCGGAGGAGGTGGTGGCCACCGTCCTCGAACTCGTCGCGGAATTGGAGGGCCACACTGACGAGGACTTTCCAAGTTCCGACTCCGCCGACGGCCCCGTGGCTTTGCCGGAGCGGGAGACGCAATTGCCCCGGCGTCCCGTGCCCGGTCCCGACTTCGACGCCGCCGGTGCGTCATCCCCATGGGATGCGGACCGCCCGGTGCTCTGCGTCGCCGGACGCGGCCAGTTGGACGTGGCGGCGGCGGCGATCTTGGCGCAGCTATTGGGAAAGCACGGGATCGGCGCACGCTGGGTGCCGCACGCGGCCGTATCCCGCAGCCGCATGGTCGAACTCGATCCCGACGCCACGGCCATGGTCTGCGTCTGCTACGTCGAAGTGAGCGGCAGCCCGGCGCATCTTCGCTACCTCATGCGGCGGTTGCGCCAGCAATTACCCGGCGCGGCCACCTTGATCGGGCTGTGGCCGGCTGACGAAGCCATGCTGCACGATGACCGGCTGCGGTTGGCGATCGGCGCCGACCATACATCCGACTCATTGGCGGCAGCGGTCAACACCTGCCTCAGCGCTGCAAACAGCCGTGCTGACCGTCCGGCCAAGGAGTATCTGAGCGCCTAACCGCCTGCGGCAGATCAACCCAGCGCGTGCAGCAGGCCGGCGAACAAGCGGGCGCGCTCGGCCAGGCTGTCGACCATGATGTATTCCCCCAGGGTATGGACCCCGCCGCCGCGCAAGCCGAGCCCGTCCAGCGTGGGGATCCCCATAGCCCCGCTGAAATTCCCGTCCGACCCGCCACCGGCGCTCTGATGGCTGAGGTCGAGCCCCAGGGGCGCGGCGAGATCGCGGGCGAGGGAGACCATCGCCATCGTGGCCTCGCTTGGTTCCCACACCGGCCGCGTCACCCCGCGCGTCACGGCAAAACTGGCGCCACCCGGCGAACCGTGCAGCGCCAGCATGGCCGCGACGCCGCGGTCCAAATCCTCCTGCCGTTTCGCCATGGACAAGGCTTCGCCGACGCATGTGGTGGCGACGCAGTTCACCCATTGGCCGCCATGGAGCACGCCCACGCTGAAGGTGCAGTCCTCCGTCGTCATCGCCTCGATCGCGAGGACTTGCCGGGCCATCTCCGCGATCGCCGACCGCCCCTCCGCCAGGCGGGCGCCAGCATGGCTGGGCGTGCCGGTGGCGGTCAGGTTGAAGCGGGCGATCGCATACCGCCCGCTCACCACGCCGCCATCCGTGCGGGCTGGCTCCGGCACCAGCACGTGATGGGCCCGGGCTGCCTCCGCCTCGATCAGGGCGCGGCTGGACGGGCTGCCGATTTCCTCGTCCGGCGTCAGCAAGACAGTCAGCCGGGCAGGAAGCGCCCCGGCCTTGTGCAACTGGCGGATCGCCTCGAACGCCGCATAGGTGCCGCCTTTCATGTCGCAAATCCCGGGCCCGTAGCACTTGGCGCCCTCGCGGCGGAACGGCAGGTGGGCGAGCGTGCCCACCGGATGCACCGTGTCGAGATGGGCCATCACAAGCAGGCCCGGTGCGTCGTCATCCCCGAACCGGGCGCGCACGCAGTTGCCCAGGCCCCTCGTGCCGGGGACGACGTCCACGCGGGCGCCCAGCGCCGCCAACTCGCCGCCGGCCATGTCCAGCATCCGGTTGACCGCGCCGGCATCCCAGGTCGGACTCTCGCACTCGATCCAGGGCCGCAACCCGGCAAGCATCGAGTCGCTGTCGAAGGGCAGGCGGTTGATCTGCATGGACGGTCCCCCGGCGTGATGGGAGCCGATCCTTCCTGAGTCGGTGGGGAAAGCCAAGGGCGCGATGTTGCCAAGTATTTAGCTGCGCGAAGGGTTTGCCCCGGATACTGCATCCACGGCTGACGCAAGCCAGTTGAATTCGGACGGTCTCGTCGTCAGGTTCTGCGCAGCACAGGGGCAGCATGGACACTCTTCCGCTCACCGAGGCCACGCCTGACCCGTCATCCGTCAGCGCAGCGACTGCGCTGCAGGAACGGAGGTTCCATGTGCTGAAAAACGACGACAATTTCGCCATTCTCGACAGTATCGGCGACATCCATGCGGCGCCGGGCAGCAATGACGGGCTGTATTACCACGACACAAGGCACCTCTCCCACCTTGCGCTCATGGTGGGGGGCGCCCGTCCGCTGCTGCTGAGTTCGAGCCTGAGCGGCAACAACGTCATGCTCACCGCCAACCTGACCAACGCGCGGATCCGCGACTTGCGCGGGACCGCGGTGGAGCAGGGGCTGATCTACATCCGCAGGTCCATGTTCCTGGTGGGCGGCACCTGCTTTTCCCGCGTGGCGCTGTTCAACCACGGGATGCACCAGCACGAGGTGATGCTGCATCTCGGTTTTGAGGCCGACTTCGCCGATTTGTTCGAGGTACGCGGAATGAACCGCGAGCGCCGCGGCACGCAACGATCTGTCGTGCTGGGCCGCGACTCCGTCCGGGCCGAGTATGTCGGGCTGGACCAACTGCCCCGGCGAACGCTGCTGCAGTTCGACCCGGTCCCGGAGGAACTCACCCCCGACATCGCGGGATTCCGCCTCACCCTGCCACCGGGAGGACAAGTGACTGTGTTCCTACAGGCGGATTGCGGCCCCGACCAGTCGGACGCCCGTCGTCCCGGCCTGGCATTCGGGTCCTACCTGTTGCGCGCGCGACGGGCAGTCCGGGAAAGCGCAGCGCGCACGGCCTCGGTCTCCGGCGGCGACAGCGAGTTTGAGGAGGCCGTGTCCCGCGCCGCCAGCGACCTGCGCATGCTGACGACCAGCAAGCCGACCGGGCCATACCCCTATGCCGGCATCCCCTGGTTCAGCACCGCGTTCGGCCGCGACGCGTTGATCACCGCGTTGCTCGTCCTGTGGCAGGATCCCTCGCTGGCACGCGGGGTGCTGGGCTACCTGGCGCAGGAGCAGGCGACCGAATTCGACCCGGCCTCCGACGCGGAGCCAGGTAAAATCCTGCACGAGATGCGCGCCGGGGAGATGGCGGAACTGCGGGAGGTGCCGTTCCGCCGCTATTACGGCAGCGTCGATTCGACGCCGCTCTTCGTCATGCTGGCCGGAGCGTATCTGGAGCGGACCGGCGATTTGGCGACGGTGCGGCAGATTTGGCCGAACATCCTGGCCGCGCTCGGCTGGATGGATCGCTGCGCCGATCTCAGCGGCTTCGTGACGTATCGTCGCATGACGGAGGAGGGGCTGGCCAACCAAGGTTGGAAGGACAGCTACGACAGCATCTCCCATGCCGACGGCACGCTGGCCGTAGGCCCGATCGCGCTGTGTGAAGTGCAAGGCTATGTCTTCGCCGCACGCCGCGCCGCAGCGCTGATCGCGCGGGAGATGGGCAACGCGGAGCAGGCTGCGGAACTGGAAGCGGGGGCGGAACGGCTGCGCCTCGCGTTCGAGGCGCGGTTCTGGAGCGAGCGGCTGCAGAGCTACGTGCTGGCCCTGGATGGCGCCGGGCGGCCCTGCGAGGTCCGCGCATCCAACGCCGGGCACGCCCTCCTCACCGGGATTGCCTCGCCCGAGCGGGCGGCGCTGGTCGCGGCGGGGCTGATGTCCGCGTCGTGCTTTACCGGCTGGGGCATCCGGACCCTGGCGGCAGGGGAGGCGCGCTACAACCCGATGTCCTACCATAACGGGTCGGTCTGGCCGCATGACAACGCCCTGATCGCGCTGGGCTTCGCCCGCTACGGCCTGATCGGGGAAGCGGTCCGGCTATTTGAGGGTCTTTATGCCGCCTGCTGCACGATGAACATGCGTCGCCTGCCCGAGTTGTTCTGCGGTTTCGGCCGGCGGCTGGGCCAATTGCCGACGCCGTACCCGGTGGCGTGTTCGCCGCAGGCCTGGGCCGCGGCGACGCTGCCGGCGCTGGTGCGCGCCTGCCTCGGCCTGTCGTTCCAGCCCGCGACGAAGACGGTCCGGCTTGACCGTCCCATGATGCCGCATTTCCTCGACCAGGTCACCCTCCGCAACCTGCTGCTCAACGACGCGATGGTTAGCCTGACCATCCGCCGCAGCCACGAGCAGGTGTCGGTCGAAACCATCGACCGCCGCGGCGACATCCAGGTGACGATGACGGCGTGAGGCCCTTCGCAAGCTCACTGGGCAGCAAGCTCCCTCTCCCGCTGGCGGGAGAGGGCCGGGGTGAGGGTGGCGTCGCCCGCATGACAGCGAGAAATAGCAATCGTCTCCCTTGATCGGCCACTCTCACCCTCCCTCCAGCATCATTCCACCTGCTTCGTAGGCGGAACCTTGAGGTGCGCTGCCGTCGGCCTGAACGATCGCGCTCTTGAATTCAATCGTGCGACACTGTTTCGAGCGGCAGCTTGGTCGGCGTGCCGACGCACTTATTTGCCGACGCTGCCTTAAACCGGGGCAGGTGGTGCGAACTCGCGGAGCAGCGGGGCCACCGTGGCCGCCAAGTTTCCGCCATGGAACAAGCGACTGGCGATGCGGGCAGCCCCGGCGGCGGCGATGTCGCTGGCCTGGTCGCCCACCAGCACGCAGAAGGCCGGGTTGAGCGACCACCGGGCCATCAAGTCCAGGATCATGCCCGGCGCTGGCTTGCGCCAGGCGCTGCGGCGGCGGTAGTGCGGCACCGCCGCCGCCTCATGGAACGGGCATATGCGGATGTCGTCGATGTTGCCGCCCGCCAGGCGGATCTGGTCCACCATCCATTCATGCAGGCGCTCCAGCGCGGCCTCGTCATACAGGCCGCGCGCGATGCCGGACTGGTTGGTCACGACGAAGACGTACCATCCTGCCTCGGTCGCCATGCGGATCGCCTCGATGGCGCCCGCCATCCATTCGAACCGCTCCCGCGTCCCGACATAGCCATGGTCGATATTGATCGTGCCGTCGCGGTCCAGGAACAACGCGGGATTGGTCTGCCGCGGCGGCAGACGCGGGACTGCGACAGCACCAAGCGGACGGTCATCCAAATGGCGCATCACCCGGATGCCGCTATCCACCCCGTCCCGGGTGGCGCAGCAGGGCGGGGGTGCCACCAGCAGCCGGGACAGGTTGAAGTCCAGCACCGCCCCGCGCTCGCACAGCAGGAACCGGGTGTCCAGCAAGTCCCGCGCGGCCTCCAGGCAGGGCAGGTGACTGATGCGTACCTCCCGCGGCAAGGCCGGCGCCGGCCTTGCCGAGCCCAGCATCAGCAAATCCGTGACGCCGAACCGCACCAACCCGCGCAGCAGACCGTCAGTGGCCGCCCCATCCACGTGGACGACCGCTTGCCGGACCGTGGCGCTCACCCGCGGTAGCGGCGGGGGATCAGCAGGCTGCTGCCAGCGGTTAGCACGAGCGTCGTCGCCATCAGCATCAGCGCCATGGCCGAGGCGAAGGGCCAATTGTTGTTGGTCGTGAACTCCTGGTAGATCATCTGCGCCATCATCTGGAAGCGGGGCCCGCCCAGCAGGTTCGGCGTGGCATAGGCGTTCATCGCCAGGATGAAGCACAGCACCCCCGCGATGGCGATGCCCGGCAGCGCCAGCGGCCACACCACCCGCCAGAAGCTGCGCCCCGGCGGCGCGCCCAGGCTCTGCGCCGCTTCCTCGATCCGCAGGTCGATGGTCTCGACCGTGCTCTGCACCGTCAGCACGACGAAGGGCAGGTTGACGGAGACGATCCCCATGATGACGGCGAACGGCGTGAACATCAGCTCCAGCCCATGCCCGGTCGCCCAGCGCACGGCCGTGTCGATGACGCCGCCATGCGAGAACAGGATCATCCACCCGACCATGCGCACCACGCTGCTGACGAACAGCGGCAGCACCATCCCCAGCATGCACACCGTCTTCCACCGGCGCTGCATCCGGGCGAGCCGGTAGGCCATCGGCACGCCCAGCAGGAGGCAGATCACCGTGGTGGTGAAGGCCACGAAGAACGTGGTGCGCAGGACGCCGACATAGAACGGGTCGGAGACGAAGCGGACGTAGTTCGCCGCGGTGAACGTCTCGATCATCAACTCCGTCATGTCGTAGCGGTCGAGGCTGAACCGCAGCACCAGTAGCATCGGCGCCACCAGCATCACGGTCACGACGAACAGCGCCGGCGACAGGAAGCCCGCCGCCGCGACGGCCTGACGCTCCCCCGCGACGGCTGGCCGGACCGGGCGCGGGATCGCGGCGGCGTCCATCTCAGGCCTGGATATTCTTGTTCCACCAATCCAGCAGCGGGCCGGGCATCTTCCCGGTGATGTCGTAATTGGGTGCGACCAGCTTGGGCGCCGGCGTTGGCAGGGTGAGCTGCTCGGCGATCTTGCCGGTCAGCGGGCAGTTGTTCACCGTCGGGAAATACCCCATTCGCTCGGCGAACTTGGTCTGCGCCGAAGGTTCAAGCATCGCGTTGAGGTATTTATAGGCGTCGGCCTTGTTGGGCGCGTTCTTCGGCACGACCATGCCGGAGACATACAGCACCGCCCCCTCGGTCGGGAACATCGCCTTCACCGGGATGCCGGCGTTCTGCCACATCACGACGCGGGCCAGCCACATGATGCCGACGTCGATCTCGCCCGACTTGATCCCGGCGCCGATCGAGTCTGTGGTGGGATACAGGCGCAGGCCGTTGGCGTTCAGCTTCATCGCCAGCGCCTTGGTCTCGTCGGCGTCCACCTTGTTCACGTCGCCGGTGGCGGCCAGCGCCGCGCCCATCATGACGTAGAAGTAGTTGCCGGCGCCCAGGCCGACCCGGCCCTTGTATTTCGGGTCCAGCAGGTCGTTGAAGGTCTTCGGCGGCTCCTTCACCTTGTCCGGGTTGTAGATGAAGACCTGCGCGCTCCAGATATGCGGGACGTACACCGGCGATTTCAGGTTCGGCAGCACGTGCGCCAGGTTCGGCACCTCGGCCTCGGTAATGGTCTCGACCAGGCCGGCGTCCCCCACCTCGTGGCCGCGGATCGCCTGCAGGCAGTCCACGTCATCGGCGCCGCGGGGCAGGCGGCGCTGGGCATACAGCTTGGCCACCCGGGGATCCTCGTCGCCGATGTCCTGCGTCACGGCGATCTGCTGCGGCGCCATCAGCGGCACGTCCACGTTGTCGTGCAGCAGGTTGGCGTAGTCGCCGCCCCAGGCGGCCACCACCACCGTGCCCTCGGCCGCGGCGGTCCGGGAAAGCAACGGCAGCGTTGCAGCGCCCCCGATGACGGCACGACGAGACAGGCGAAACGCGTCAGGCATGGTGGATGATCCTCGTTGCGGTGGGTTCGGGGTGCAGGCTGGGCATGGGCGTGCCGCTGGCGTCGAACAGGCGTTCCGCCCCGGCGTCCCACCCGATCGTCACTGCTTCCCCGGCAGCGATCAAGGGGGCGGCACGCGCGGTGGTGTCACGCACCAGGACGCGAAGCTCCGGCGCCAGGCGAACCAGGTGTTCGCGCACCGGGCCAAGATAGCTGGCAAGCTCGACCGTACCGGTGACATGGCCGCGTCCACTGGCGCCGGCGGGCCCGAGCGACAGTCGCTCCGGCCGTAACGCCAGGGTGCAGGGGCCGGCCCCGGCATATTGGCCGGCGAGCTGGATGGTGGCGCCGCCCGCCATCACGCGCCCGTCCGCCTGCGTGCCCGGCAGCATGTTGCTGCGGCCGATGAAGCCGGCGACGAAGGGGGTGGCCGGCCGCTCGTAGACGTCCTCCTGCGTGCCGGTCTGCTGCACGCACCCGTCCTTCATCACCACCAGCCGATCGGCCATCGCCATCGCCTCGTCCTGGTCATGCGTGACCATGATCGTGGTCAGCCCGCTGGTGCGTTGCAGCAGGCGGATGTCGCGCCCAACCTCGCCGCGCAGGGCCGCGTCCAGGTTGGACAGGGGCTCGTCCAGCAGCAGCACCCGCGGCTCGATCGCCAGCGCGCGGGCCAGGGCGACGCGCTGCTGCTGCCCGCCGGAGAGCTGGCGGGGCAGGCGGTCGACCATCGCCTCCAACCGGGTCAGCCGCAGCATCTCCGCCACGCGGGCCTCCAGCGCCGGGCGGCGCATGCCGCGCATCTCCAGCCCGAAGGCGACGTTGCGCGCCACGGAGAGGTGAGGGAACAGCGCGTAGCTCTGGAACACCAGGCCGAGGTCGCGTTTGTACGGCGGCAGGCCGAGGATGCTGCGCCCGTCGAGCAGGATGTCGCCCCGGGTCGCGGCGACGAACCCGGCGATCATGCGCAGCGTCGTCGTCTTGCCGCAGCCGGAGGGGCCGAGCAGCACCACCATCTCGCCCTGCGCGATGTCCAGGCTGACGGAATCGACGGCGACGGAGCTTCCGTACGTCTTGCCCAGCCGGTCCAGTTGCAGCCGGCTCACGCGACCACCCGCGCGACCGGGACCAGACGGTCCAGCACCAGCAGCACGGCGCCGACCAGCACCACCTGCGCCACCGCCATCGCCGCCACCAGCGGGTCGATATGGTATTGCAGGTATTGCAGCAGCGCGATCGGCAGGGTGGTGACGCCCGGCGCCTTCAGGAACAGCGTCATCTCCAGGTTCTCGAACGACCAGATGAAGGCGAACAGCGCCCCGGCGACGATGCCGCCCCGCATCGCCGGCAGCGTGACCCGCCAGATCACCCGCAGCGGCCGCGCGCCCAGGCTGGCCGCCGCCTCCTCCGCCGACTGGTCGTGGTTGGCCAGCGAGGCGAGGCAGAGCCGCACCACCCAGGGCAATGTGATCACCACGTGGGCGGCGACCATCAGCGGGATCGAGCCGCTGAGCGGCCAATCCGTCCGCTCCTCGATCATGACGGCTAGGACGTAGATGCCGAGCCCGATGGCCACGCCGGGAACGGTCAGCGGCGCCAGCATCAGCGTGGCCACGATGGAGCGGCCGCGGAAGCGGTAGCGCGACAGCCCGATCCCGGCCGGCACGCCGACCAGCAGGCTGACGACGACGGCCGCCGCCGCGGTGAGCAGGCTGGTGCGCAGCGGCCCGGCGAACTCCGGCAGGATGCGGGCATACCAGCGCAAGGTGTAGCCGTGCGGCGGGAAGACGATGATGGTCTCGTTGAACACGCTGAGATACAGCGTGAGCACCAGCGGCACGAAGACCACCGCCGCGCCCGCGGCGACGAGCGCGTGCACCAGCCCGCGCTGCAACCGCCCGCGCCATGAATCACCCATGAATGGGGATGTCCAGCATCATCCGTTCCGACATGATCCAAAGCCGCCAGCAATCACCGTGCCATGGCCGGGCCGGGCGAGGCAATCGGCCGATATCGCCTGAGCAGCGGCGCGGGCTTGTTCCGTCATGCCCCGCGTCTCGGCCGGTCTTGTGCATCGGGCCTGCGGCGATAGTGTAGCCCGTCAGAGGTGCGCGCATGGTGCTGGGTGTCGGCGGGTCGGATTTCGAGGCGGAATTGGCGCGGATGGCGCCCATGACAGCCGGCGTCACGCCGATTTCCGTCGGCGAGCTGGAGCAGCGCGTGGCCAAGGCGCAGCGCCTCATGCGGGAGCAAGGGATCGATGCGCTCTATCTCGATACCTCCACCAACCTGCGCTACTTCACCGGCGTGGCTCTCAGCCTGACGGAACGGCTGCACGGCGCCGTCATCCCGGCCGCGGGCGACGTCGCCTATCTCAGCCCGGCGTTCGAGGAACCGAAGACCCGGGAATACCTGAAGTTCGGCGACGACATCCGCTGCTGGGAGGAGCATGAGGACCCGACCGCCCTCGTCATCGACACCGTCCGCACCAAGGGCATCGACAGCGGCGCCATCGCCATCGACCCGGCGACGCCGTTCTTCACCGTGGACGGGCTGCGCAAGGCGGGCAACAGCTTCAGCTTCGTCAGCGCGGCGTCCATCACCGCCGCCTGTCGGCAGGTGAAATCGCCAGCCGAAATCGCCCTCATGCAGGTGGCGATGGACATCACGCTGGAGGTGCAGAAGGCCGCGGCCCGCTGCATGGCGCCGGGTATGACCACCGGGCAGGTGCAAGCCTTCCTGGACGCGGCGCACCGCAAGCTGGGCGGCCAGCCCGCCTCGCGCGCGGTGCAGTTCGGCGAGGCCACCGCCTACCCGCACGGCGTGCCCTACCCACAGACCCTGGCGGAGGGCGACATGGTGCTGGTGGACACCGGCTGCTTCGTGGAGGGATACCGCTCCGACATCACCCGCAGCTACGTGTTCGGTGAGCCCACACCCCGGCAGCGCGACATCTGGGAGCTGGAGCTGCGGGCGCAGCGCGCCGCCTTCGACGCCGCCGTGCTGGGCGCGCCGTGCCAGGCCGTGGACCTCGCCGCCCGCGCGGTGATCGAGGCCGCCGGGTTCGGGCCGGGCTACAAGGTGCCGGGCCTGCCGCACCGCACCGGCCACGGCATCGGCATGGACGTGCACGAAGAGTCGTTCATGGTCCGCGGCAACATGACCCCGCTGGTCCCCGGCATGTGCTTCTCCGACGAGCCGATGATGTGCATCTACGGCGAGTTCGGCGTCCGGCTGGAGGACATCATCTTTATGACGGAACAGGGTGCGCGCTGGTTCACCCAGCCCTGCCGCTCCGTCGACGACCCGTTCGGCATTGAAGGAGCCTCCGCATGACCCAGACCCTCTTCGTCAACGGCCGCGTGCTGGACCCACGGCATGACGGGCCGCGCGACGGCGTGGAGGTGCTAGTCGCCGACGGCGTCATCCGCGCGGTGTCCGACCGACCGATCCGCAGCGAGGGCGCCGAGCGGTTCGACCTGGCCGGCCGCGTGCTGATGCCAGGGCTGATCGACGCGCATGTGCACGTGATCGCCGCGTTCGCCGACCTGGCGGCCAACGCGGTGCAGCCCTCGTCGCTGGCCGCCCTGCGCGCTGGGCAGATCATGACGGCCATGCTGATGCGCGGCTTCACCACCGTGCGCGACGTCGGCGGCGCGGATCGCGGCCTGGTGGAGGCGCAGGCCAGCGGCGTCGTGGCCGGGCCGCGCCTGGTGATATCAGGCAAGGCGCTGAGCCAGACGGGCGGCCATTGCGACATGCGCATCCGCTCCGACGACCGCGCGCCGTCCGAACACCGGGTGGGCGCCATGGGCCGGCTGTGCGACGGGGTGGAGGCGGTGCGGCTGGCGGCGCGGGAGGAATTGCGGGCTGGCGCCAACTTCATCAAGGTGATGGCCAATGGCGGCATCGCCTCGCCGACCGACCCGATCCACATGCTGCAATTCACCCGGGACGAGTTGTGCGCCGCGGTGGAGGAGGCGGTGAATTACGGCACCTACGTGTCGGCCCATCTCTACACCGACGTGGCGATCCGCCGGGCGATCGAGTGCGGAGTCTACTCGTTGGAGCATTGCAACCTGATCCAGCCGGAGACCGCCAGGCTGGCGGCGGAGGCCAAGGCGTTCGCCGTGCCGACGCTGATCACCTACGACAGGCTGGCGATCGAGGCGGCGTCGCTTGGGATGGCGGCGGATAGCGTGGCGAAGATCGAGACGGTGCGGCGCGCCGGGCTGGAGTCGCTGTCGATCCTGCACGACGCCGGGGTGCGGATGGCCTACGGGACCGACCTGCTCGGCGCCATGCACCGGCACCAATCGGGGGAGTTCGCCTTGCGGGCGCGGGTGCTGCCGGCGCTGGAGGTGTTGCGCTCGGCCACCACGCTGGCCGCCGATCTGTGCGGCCTGGCCGGGCGCGCCGGGATCATCGAGCCGGGGGCGGACGCCGATTTGCTCGTGGTGGACGGCGATCCGTTGCGCGATTGGAGCCTGCTGGAAGGGCAGGGCAGCCACATCCCGGCCATCATGCAGGCCGGGCGCTTCGTCAAGCGGGTGAGTTGACCCGGCGTTACTTCAGCAGCGAGTAGAGCAGTCCGAGCAGCGTGAGGCTCGGGATGCAAAACGCCATGCCGGCTGCAAAACCGGGCTGGGGTGACGTGCAGCGTGCCTCGGACTCATCCGGCTCGTCGGCGACCGCGGTCTCGGTGGGACTGGCGCGACCCGGCGCGCGGGGGCTGTCCAAAGCTGTTATCTGCGTCATGGTCGCCTCCTCCCACGGTCCCGATGGAGCCACGATGCCAGGGGATCGTTAAAGCCCGTCTAACATGGTGGGACTGGCCTGTTTTATGATGCTGTCACCACTGCCAACAGGCAGACGACGCAGATGATTGCGACGATCTTGAAGACAAGTTGGCGCTCCATCTCCACGCGTGTGGCAGGCGCCGGCGCCACGATGTGGCGGTCGAAATTCATTGCAATTTCCCGTCGAAGTTGGGGCGTCAGATGGTGGACCATGCAAGCTGGCCTATTTGATCAGCACGTAGAGCAGGGTGCCGATGCCGCACCAGATCGGCGTGCACAGGGCTAGGGCCACGCCGATCCCGCGCGCGGGCGCCAGTGGCTCGCTTGGCATCCACTGGTCCGGCGCTGCTTCACCATCGCTGAGGCCATCCCCAGTCGAGTCACGAAGCAGCGGCAGCAAAGCTGGGCTGACGTCGGAGCGGCCATGCCGGCGTCGTTCAGACGTGTCGGCTTCAATTTGACTGCGAACGAGGCTCTCGGTCTCAAACATCGTGGCGCATCCCTGCAAACTGATGCAGACCATGCGGCCGATGGCCTTACCCAGCCGTTAAGAAAAAGACCAGGTTTTTGGATAGTTTGCTATTGTCGCCACACCAAACCATCTATGTCGCAGATTGGCGACGCGCACCCGTGCGTGAGACGCTGACCAGGACTCCGACAGCAGCGAATCCTGCCCCCACTTGAAGACAGGTCACCGCACCGTCGGCGCCCTGCAAGCCGAAAATCAGCGCCACCAGGGCGGAGCCCAGCGACCAGCCGACGGTCCGCGCCACCGCGACCATGCCGCTGGCCGCGGCGTTGCGGTTGGCCGGCCCGGCGGTCATCAGCGTCAGGTTGTTGGGTGTCTGGTAAAAGCCGAAACCGATGCCGCATATGCCCATGCGCCACGCCACGTCCCAATCCGCCGGCGCATGCGGCATCGTCGCCAGCAGCACTAGCCCGGCCGAAAGCACGGTCAGTCCGATGCTGCCGAGCAGGGCCGCCGGGTAGCGCGCCGACAGCCGCCCGGCGACCGGCGCCGCCACCGCGACGAGCAGCGGCCACGGCGTCACCAGCAGCCCGGTCGCCACGGCCGAGCGGTGCATCACCGTTTGGAACAGGAACGGCAGCGACACATAGGCGAGGATCTGTGCCGCATACGAGCAGATCGACGTGCAGACCGACAAGGCAAACAGCGGGATGCGCAACAGGTCGAGCGGCAGCAGCGGCGCGGACCGCCGCGATTGCTGCCACACCAGCAATGCGCCGCAGGCCAGTCCGACGGCCAGTTCCGTCGAGGCGAGGGTGCGGTCCGCGCCGCCCAGCCCGTTCACGCCCGTCACCACCAGCCCGAGCGCCAGGGCGCTGAGCAGCGCCCCCACCAGGTCGAGCGGCCGGTGGTGCTGCGGACTTGCCGGCGCCTTGGTCATGAACAAGGGTACCGCGACGACGCCGACCGGGACGTTGACCAGGAACAGCCACGGCCATGTCGCCACCGACAGGATCAGCGCCGCCAGCGTCGGCCCCAGCGCGGCCGAGATCGCCACGGCCAGGGCGATCAGCGCGAAGCCCTGGCCCAGCAGCTTGCGCGGGTAGATCGTGCGCACCAGCGCGCCGCCCAGTGCCGCCATGCAGGCGCCGCCGACGCCCTGCACCGTGCGCGCCGCCACCAGCACCCCCAGCGTTGGGGACAGCGCGCAGCCCAGCGACGCCACGGTGAACAGCGCCAGGCCGAAGCCGTAAAGCCGCTTGAGCCCGAGCGACTCGCCCAATGAAGCGACCGGCAGCAGGCAGACCGTGACGGCGAGCTGGTAGCTGTTGACCACCCAAACGGTCGCGGCGTCGCTGGCCGCCAACTCCCGCCCGATGGTCGGCAGGGCGATATTGGCGATTGCGCTGTCCAACCCGGCCAGCACGATGCCCAAAATGGCGCACCCCATCACCCAACGCCGCTGGGGCGCCGGCAGGCCGTCTTGCTCGCTCATGCTGATCCCTTCACCTGGCCGGTACGGGACCAGCGTTTGTCGGCAGGTTAAAGGGTGCCGAGGCGGACCCGTCAAATGCGGACAGGGCCTGCGGGTATCGCAGCTTGCACGGCACCATGCCGCCAAGCGCGCCTCATGTCAGAAGGTGAGGGTGCAATCCTCCAAGCGGATTGCACCTACGCCGGATCCGCCTTTAGAGCGGCCGGTATTACGCCAGGCCGAGCGCGATGAGGCTTTCGCCCGCGCTTGTCACCGCGTCCCGGCTGGAACGGAGCGGACGGCCGAGGAGCATCGTGGCTTTGGCGGACGAATAGGATCGCAGCTTGCCGAGATCGGGCGCCATGAACCGTGCATCGGCGCTGAACCAGGCTGCGGCGCGGATGAGCCAGTCTGGCGCTGCACGGACGGACACGTTCGACGCTCGCTCGGCGAAGCGGTCCTTCAGCACCTGGGCGATCTCGCGCAACCAAAGAGAGTCGGCGGCGGCGATGATGCGCTCGCCCCGGGCGCGCGGGTCGGTCAACGCCTGGATATGAAGCGCCACCACGTCATCCGTGTGGACACCCGCGAAGCTGATGCGCGGCAGCAGCGGCAGGCGGCCGGCCAGCATGCGCAGAGGCAGTTCCAGCGAGCCCGACACCTGCGGACCGAGCGCCGGGCCCAAGACCATGCCCGGCAAGATCGTGGTCAAGGTCAAGGCGCCGTCGGACGCCTGCGCGATCGCCCAGGCGTCCTTCTCGGCAAGCGTCTTTGAGCGCGGGTAGCCGTCCAGGCCCGTCGCACGGCGGGCTACGCGGCGCGGACGCCGCCAGAGGAGCGCGCTGCTGCCAGCCGGGCTAAAGGACTGGCAGCGGAGCAGGCGGAGCGTCAGCGGGCAGATTGGCTCGCCGGGCCGGGAGCCCAGGCGGGCCACGACCTGGCGGCAGCCAGGGCCTTGCGGGCTGCGCTGGCCGGTGGCGACCCGGCTACGCTGGCGGCGGTTGCCCCGGGCGACAAGGAGGGCGCTGCACAGGCAGCCAAACAGGCCCAGGCCCGGGCGCAGGAGTGGACCGGCAGGCCGGAGACGCCGCGGGACAGGGCGGTGCGGGTCCTGGCACGGGCAGAACGCGGAGCGTCAGGCGTGCCACGGGCGCTCGCGACGGCCCGGCTGGCGACCGCTGCCGCGTTGGCTGGGGATGACGCAACAGTGCAGGCTGTATCCCGAGGAGACCTATTCGCCGCCCACAAAGCGGCCCTTGCCTGGCAGGAGTGCCAGGATGAGCAGGCACGCTAGGCCGTTGAGAGGAAGAGGGCAGGAAGCCGTGCTACAACGGCTGGCCCGGTCCCAACAGCACCCAAGCGGTAGGCGCGGCAGCCCCTTGGTAAAGTCCTACTGACCGAGAGTACACGCTACGTTCGCACCAATAGTCGACATGGGCTTGCCCTGGTCGCATGCCAGCATAATCACGCCTGTTGCATCGGCTGGAAGCGCCAACCGGTCGCCCGCGTGACAAGCAGAATGGATTTTCGCAACGATATCTCTTGGCGCACCTCCAATGTGCACTAGCGTCCCAGCATCGGGGCAGTATGTCCCAGCGGCTGGGGTGGTGGGAGTGTTCAGGCTTCGCGGCGTTGCTGCTTGCACGGCACCACCGACAAGCAAGACGACGAGTCCAAAGCCGAGCGCTTGCATGAGACAATCTCTCCTGTGAGTGGCGCGACGTTTATGGTTGCACCATGGTTGTAGCTTTCTGAAAGGAATGTGGCCAAACAATCCTTATCTGTTCTTGCTCGTGATGAACACATCGCCCGCGAGAAGCCAGGAATCCTTTGTCAACATCACCGTTTTCAAGGATTGGAGGAGGGGATGGGATTCGAACCCACGGTACACCTTGACAGTGCACAACGGTTTAGCAAACCGCCGCCTTCAGCCGCTCGGCCACCCCTCCGCGCATTTGGTATGCCATGAGCAGGCCGGCTGGGCAAACGCTCATCTGCCGTGCCGCCCAGGCCAGACATCTGGTGTTGCGACTGCGGTTATGAGGCGCCGACCGGCGACGTGGCTGGACGTGGTTTGACTCGCATGAAGATCGCACGCATTCGGGCACCATGGCAGGTTGGACCCACGAGGCTAATCTGCCCGGCGAGGGAGACGCGACATGGAATTGAAGCGGGCGAACGCGGCGCGGCAAGGCGCCCGGCCTGGCGGACGCGTTCTGGCGGACGCGCTGGTGGCACAGGGCATCGACCACGTGTTCGCCGTGCCGGGCGAAAGCTACCTGGACGTGCTGGACGGCCTGTATGCCGTGCATGACCGGCTGAAACTCATCACCTGCCGGTTCGAGGCGGGGGCCGTGAACGCGGCCGAAGCCTATGGCAAGCTCACCGGCCGCCCGGCCGCCGCCATGGTCACCCGCGGCCCGGGCGCGTGCCACGGCGCCATCGGCGTGCACATCGCGCAACAGGACAGCACGCCGCTGCTGCTGTTCGTGGGCCAGATCCCCTTCGCCGAAACCGACCGCGAGAGCTTCCAGGAAGTCGACTACCGCCGCATGTTCGCGCCGCTGGCGAAGTGGGTCACCCAGATCGACGATGCCGCCCGCATCCCGGAGATCGTGGCCCATGCCGTCGACGTCGCCACCACCGGGCGGCCGGGACCGGTGGTGATCGCCCTGTCGGAGGAAATGCAGAAGGAGATGGTGGACGTGCCGGATATCGGCCCGGCCTCCGTCTCCCGCCCGCAGCCCGATCCGGACGCCATGGACGCCATGGCCAGGCTGCTCGCCGCGGCCAGCAAGCCTCTTGCGATCCTTGGCGGCGGCGGCTGGACGCCGGCGGGGCGCGACGCGATCCACCACTTCCTGACCGCGCACGACCTCCCCGTGGCCGTGGGGTTCCGGCGTCAGGCGCTGTATGACGGCACGCTGTCCAACTATGCCGGCGACCTCGGCGTCGGGCCCGATCCGGACTTGGTCGCGCGGGCGCGGGAGGCGGACCTGGTCCTGGCGATCGGCACCCGCCTGGGCGAGGCGGTGACGCAGGGCTACACCCTGTTCGACCCGGCGGGCAGCACCGCCATCATCCATGTGCACCAGGATCCGGCGGAAATCGGCCGCGTGTTCCGCCCGCGGCTGGGCATCGCCGCCGACCTCAACGCCTTCGCAACCGCCGCAGCCGCTCTGCCGGTCCCGAAGGTTGCCTGGTCCGGCTGGACGGCCGAGTTGCGCGCCATCCGCCAGGCCGGGCTGCAGCCCGGCGAGACAAGTTTCCCGCTGAACGTCGGGGCTGCCATGCGGGAGCTGTCGGCGCTGCTGCCGGCGGACGCCATCTGCACCTGCGACGCCGGCAATTTCGCCGGCTGGCCGCAGCGCTTCATCAATTTCGGGCCGGGCCAGCGCTTCCTCGGCCCCACCAACGGGGCGATGGGCTACAGCGTGCCGGCTGCGGTGGGGACGAAGATCGCGTTTCCCGACCGCACCGTTGTCGCCTTCGTCGGCGATGGCGGCTTCCTGATGACCGGTCAGGAAATCGCCACCGCGTTCCATCACGGGGTGGCGCCGATCGTCATCGTGTTCAACAACTCGATGTACGGCACCATCCGCATGTATCAGGAGCGCAGCTATCCCGGCCGCGTCTCCGGCACGGCGCTGACCAACCCGGATTTCGCCCGGCTGATCGAGGCGTTCGGCGGCCATGGCGAAACGGTGAAGGCCACCGCCGACTTCGCCCCCGCCTTCCGCCGCGCGATGGAGAGCGGACGCCCCGCCGTGATCGAGTTGGTGATGGATCCGGAGCAGATCACCAGCCGGGCGACGGTCGCGCAGTTGCGGGCCGGGACCGGGGTGGTGAAGCCGGCCGCCAAGCCCTCTGCAAAGCCACCGCGCCCGGCGACCGCACGGCCGCGCGCGAAACGGTGAGGCTGGCGACGCTGCAAGCGCGACTGCTTCAGCCAGGCCCTATCGTTGGACCGCCGCGGCAGGCGCCACAACCCCCAGGCGCTCCTGCACGCCCCATGACCGCGCGCCGGTCAGGAACGACACCCAGCCCAGCGCCGCGCCGAGATGGCGGAGCAACTGGAAGGTAAACGGCTCGATCAGCGCCGCCAGGATCGCCGGGATCAGGTACAGGCCGGAGGAATGGCCCAGCCAGCGGCGATACAAATGCAACGACCACAGGTAGAACGCGAGGTCGAGCACGATCTTGGCCAAGATGACCCCCGCCACGGGCACGACGATGGCGAAATGGCCGGTCACCAGATACCAGATCAGCAACACTGCCCCCGTCAGGCCGTAGATCGGCTGCAGCGTGTCGATGGCTTTGACCGGCAGCATCCGCGTCCCCAGATGGCCATAGCCGGGATTGCCGACCATGTGCCGGTACCAAAGCTGCGTCTGCAGGAAGCCGCCGAACCAGCGACGGCGCTGCCGCAGGAAGGCGCCGATGGTCGCCGGCGCGTCGGTCCGGGCGTGGGCGGCGCCCACCACGCCGGTCCGCCACACCATGCCCTGCCGCGCGGCGAAATCCCGCATCCGGTGGGTCAGCTCGTAATCCTCGACCAGGCAATCCGGGTCGAACCCGCCCACCGCCAGCAGCGCCTGGCGGCGGTAGCAGGCGAAGGCGCCGGAGATCAGCAGCAGCCCATCCTCCTGCATCCAGGCATAGCGCGACAGGAAGTTGCGGACATACTCGTAGGTCTGGAACCATTGCAGCAGCCGGCCCGACAGCGACGGGCCGCAGACCGGGGTCAGCACGCCCGTCGCCGCCGCGAGCGCCGGGTCGGCGGCGAACGAGTCCCGCATCGCGGCCAGCGCACCCGGCTCCAGCAGCGTGTCGGCATCCACCGTCAGCACCAATTCGGTTTCGCATGCGGCGCATGCGACGTTCAGCGCGCGGGCCTTGCCGCCATGCGGCAGCCGCAGCCATCGCAGGGAGGGATGGGTGGTGCTGAACCCGCTGAGCGCGCCCAGCGCCGGGGCCGCCAGGCCGTAATCCCGCGCCAGCAGCTCGGCCGTGCCGTCGCTGGACCCGTCATCGGCGATCAGGATGACCTCCGCCGGGCTGGTTTGGGCGAACAGCGCCGCCAGGGTGATCGGCAGGGTGCCCGCCTCGTTATGCGCGGCGACGATGATGGTGGCGGCAGGCGGCTCCGTCGCGCCATCCCAGGGCTTGGCCGGCCGCAGCAGCGCCAGGGTCTGCCAGAACACGAAGGCCACGAGCACGGTGTCGTAGGCGATGTAGGCCAGGCCGGCTGACCAGGCGAACAGCCCGCCGCCCAGGAAGGCCCGCGCGAACAGCACCACCCACACGGCGAACGCGCCGCCATGGATCAGCCGGCTGCGCAGCGGCGTCGGCGGCGGCGCATAGCGCGGCGAGATCGTCAGCCGCTTGCGCGCCAACTCCTGTTCTACGGCGGCAGCGTTCATGAAGGCGTCCCAGGCTGTTGCAGCGGCGTAGCCGGCAGTCTTGTGGTATGGCGCTTTGCCCCAGCTATGTCGCGTTGAAGGGACTATGAGCAAGATGATGGTTGCCAATCGTTACACGCGGACCGCCATGGTGCTGCACTGGGTGATCGCCGTCCTCATCATCGGCAACGTGCTGCTGGTTTGGACCGTGGATTGGTTCCCGGATACCCTGGTCCGCCCGGCGATCGACACGCATAAATCGATCGGCATCACCGTGCTTGGCCTTGTGTTGCTCCGTATCCTGTGGCGCCTGTCGCACACGCCGCCCGCCATGCCGGCCTCGTACCCGAAGGTCGAGCGGGCGGGCGCTCACGCCGCCCACCTGCTGCTCTATGGGCTGATCCTCGGCTTGCCGATTTCCGGCTGGATTCATGATTCCGCGTTCAAGGACGCCGCCAAATACCCGCTGTACCTGTTCGGCCTTGTGCCCTGGCCCCGCATCGCACCGATCATGGCGCTGGATCCCGCGACCAAGGAGCACGTCCATAGCGTCTGGTTCCAGATCCACAGCACGTTGGCCTACATCCTGTACGCCCTGCTGGCGCTACACGTGCTGGGGGCCTTGAAGCACCAGTTCATCGACAAGGAACCGGAACTGCAGCGCATGATGTCCTAGCGGCGTCATGAGAACCAAAGGGCGGCGAGGCTGACGGAGACCAGCACGACTTCCACCAGCGCGAGCAATAGAATGAGACTGCGTGCAAGTCCGCGGCAGCACGACCCGAGGAGGATCGTCGCCAGAAGGACCAGGGTTACGGTGACCCAGTGCAGCTCGGCCGCCAGCCCAAGCCAGAACCAAATCGACGTTCCGGACAGGTCCAACCGGATCCACATGCCTGGGCGCTAGCGGTGCCGGTCCGCCACCCCACGGCGCCCGGATCGACAGTCCGGCACGTTATCGGCCAACCGCGTACCCCTGCATGCCCCGCGGATTGGCGCCGGCATGCATCACGCCGGCCGCCAGGTCCGCGGCGGAGAGCCGGCCTTCGGACCAATCTTCGCCCATGCTGACCTGATGTCCGCGTCGTGCGAGATCATCGCGCACCGCCGGGCTGAAGCGGCCTTCCAGCACCAGCTTGCCCGGCCGGGCGACGCGCGGCCAGAAGCTGCTGGGCCAATGCTCGCTGTGGAAGGACGGCATGTCGATCGCGGCCTGGATGCCCAGCCGGTGATGGATGCGGCGCAGCAGGAAGATCGGCGACCACTGGTCCTGCTGCTCGCCGCCGGGCGTGCCGAACGCCATCCACGCCTTGCCGTCGCGCAGCACCATCGACGGCGACAACGTGGTGCGCGGCCGCTTCTTCGGCTGCAGGCTGTTCGGCAGGTCCGGCCGCAGCCAGAACATCTGCCCGCGCGTGCCCATGCAGAACCCCAGGCCCGGGATCGCCGGGGAGGATTGCAGCCAGCCACCGGAGGGCGTGGCGCTGACCATGTTGCCCCAGCGGTCGATGACGTCGATATGCACTGTATCGGCGCCGATCACCCCCATGCGGGCCACCGTCGGCTCCCCCGCGCCGGGCGCCCGGGTGAGCAAATCCGCGCGCGACGCGGCCTCGTGGTCCACCCAGGGGGATCGGTTGCCGACCACGCCGGGCCGCAACTCGAAGGAGGCGTCGCTGCCGATCAGCCGGCGACGCGCGTCGTTGTAGTCGCGCGACAGCAGCGTCGTCAGCGGCACGTCGGTGAAGTCCGGATCGCCGTAGAACGCCTCGCGGTCGGCATAGGCGAGCTTCATGCACTCGACGACGGTGTGGACGAAGTCGGCGCCCACCGGGTCCATGGCTGCGATGTCGAACCCGGCGAGCAGCGCCAATTGCTGCAGCATGACCGGGCCTTGGCTCCACGGGCCGCATTTCAGCACCGTGTGCCCGGCATAGTCGTACGCCAGCGGCGCCTCTAGCCCTGGTTCCCATTCGGCGAAATCCTGGGCGGCGAGCAGGCCGCGATGGTGGCGTCCCGATACGTCCAGCACGTCCGTCTCCGCGAAGAACGCGCCGACCGCCTCCGCGACGAAGCCATGGTACCAGGCGTGCCGCGCGGCCTCGATCCGCGCTTCGCGCGTGTCGCCGACGGCCTCGCGCAGCACGCGGCGCCAGGTTTCCGCCAGGGTCGGGTTCGCGAACAGCGCGTCGACGGCGGGCGTCTTGCCGCCGGGCAGCCAGATCGCGGCGCTGGAGCGCCATTCGGCCTGGAACAGCGGACGCACGCTTTCGATCGTGGCCGGCACCCGCGGCACCAGCGGCACGCCGTTCTGCGCATAACCGATCGCGAAGGCGAGCACGTCCGCCAGCTCCCAGGTGCCCCAGTCGCGCAGCAGCACGCACCAGGCGCCGAACGACCCCGGCACCACCGCCGGCAGCACGCCGGTCGCCGGGATCAGGTCCAGGCCGAGGGCATCGAACGCCGCCAGCGTGGCGGCGGCCGGGGACGGGCCTTGGCCGCAGATCACCGTCTGCTTCCCGGTCTTCGCGTCGTGGATGATGATCGGCGCGTCGCCGCCCGGTCCGTTCAGGTGCGGCTCCGCCACCTGCAGCGTGAAGGCCGCGGCGGCCGCGGCGTCGAACGCGTTGCCGCCGCGTTCCAGCACGGCCTGTCCCACGCCGCTCGCCAGCCAGTGGGTCGTGGCGACGACGCCGAACGTGCCGGCGATTTCGGGTCGGGTGGTGAACATGGCGGCGTGCTCCGTTGCGTCAGCCGCAGCCTAGCGCCAAGGTCGCGCCGGACAAGACAGGGTGGCCGCAGGGATGCTTGTGCTGGTGGTGGGGGCCTCGGGCGCGGGCAAGGACACATTGATCGATGCGGCGCGCGCGAAGCTGGACGGCGACGGCCGCTTCCGCTTCGTTCGCCGCGTCGTCACCCGCCCCGTCATCGAGGGCGGCGAGAAGCATGAGAGCGTCACCGACGAGGAGTTCGACCGCCGGGCCGAGGCCGGCCACCTGGCGCTGCAATGGCGGGCGCACGGCCTGCGCTACGGGTTGCCCGGCAGCATCGCCGCGGATTTGAAGGCCGGCCGCGTCGTGGTGGCCAACGTGTCCCGCGCCACCATCCCGCAACTGGCGCAGCGCTTCCGGGTGCACGTGGTGGAGGTGACGGCCCCGGCGCAGCTCCGCGCCAGCCGCCTGGTCGAACGCGGGCGGGAGGATGCGGACGACCTCGCCCGGCGGCTTGCCCGGTCCATCCTGCTGCCGCTGCCGGTCGAGCGCGATACGATCGCGAACACCGGCACCGTGGAGGAAGGCGCGCGGCAGTTGGCCGCCATCCTTATCCGCGCAGCCTCACACGCTCTGCAAGAGTGAACGGAGCGCCCGGGGCCGCCTGGGTGAACAGGCAGATCTCCGTCACCTGGCGCGGCCGGGCCAGCGCCGCGGCGAAATGCGCCACTGCTTCCGGCTCCATGACCGCCCGTTCCGCCGGGGAGAGCGTCCGGCTCAGCGTCATGTGGAACCGCCACGTGCCGAGGACGTGGGGATAGCCCCAGTCGAGCAGCATCGCGTCCTGCTCGGGCGTGAGGCGGGATTGGCGGCGCCGGGCGATGTCCGCCGCATCGGCCGGGACGCGATGGCTGTCCAGCCCGGTGACGCAGGCATCGGCCAAGGCGTGCAGCGGCGGGCAGGAAACCGTCTCCCGCAGGGCCAGGAACGTCCCCATCGCCGCCACTTCCAAGGGCGGCAAGGCGAACGGCGCGATGCCCTCCGCCAGCGCCACGGCGTCCTCCAGCAGCGCGCTCCACGGATGGGCCAGCCGCATCGGCGGCTTCAGCGTGGCATGGAAGCCGTAGCGCCGTGGCTCGGCCGTGAGCTCATCCCGGCCGGGATGGGTGATGCGCCGGCCGGTCTGCGCGTCGCGGCCCAGCCAATCGCAGCCGGCGGCCCAGAGCGGGTCGTCCAGCGCCGGCGCGTAATAGACCGCCGCCCGCGCCGTCAGATGACGCGCTCGCTCGGCGGCGCGTTGATCATCAGATGACGCGCTCGCCCGCGCGCCACACCTGGCGCACGATCGGCAGGCCGTCATGCACCCGCACCCGCACCAGGTCGGCGCGGTAGCCGGCGGCGATGCGGCCGCGGTCGGCAAGGCCGGCCATCCGGGCCGGGCTGTCGGTCACCAAGGCGATCGCCTCGGGCAGGGTGATGGCCGTGTCGCGCACGCAGCCGAACGCGGCCTCCACCAGGCTCGCCGGCACGTAGTCGGAGGCGAAGGCGTCCACCGCACGCTCCCGCACCAAATCCGCGGCCGCGACGTTGCCGCTGTGGCTACCGCCGCGGACGATGTTGGGGGCGCCGGCGATCACCTGCATGCCGTGGGCCTGCGCCGCCCGTGCCGCCTCCATCGTGACGGGGAACTCGCTGATGCGGATGCCGTCGCGATGGTTCTCGTCCACTTCCTCGGCGGTGCGGTCGTCATGGCTGGCCAGCACCGTGCCGCCGGGCCGCACCCGGTCCAGCAGGGCGCGGCGGTTCGGGTCGCGCAGGCGGGCGCGCTGTTCCACCAATTCGCCGATCCGGCGCTCGATCGTGGCGGGATCGACCCCCTCCTTCGCCCGCAACGCGCGGTAGCGGTCCAGGTTGGCGTACTGGCCGACGCCGGGCGAGTGGTCCATCAGGCTGATCATCCGCACGCGCGGATGGTCCGCCACCGGGTCCAGCAGGGCGATCACGTCCAGCGCCGGCATTTCGCACCGCAGATGCAGGAAATGCTCGCTTTTCAGCAGCCCCGTGCCGGCCAGCGCGTCGCCGTCGATCACGCCTTCCCGGAAGGTGCGGATGCGGTCCTTGTCGAAGCCGAGGTCGCCCAGGCACAGCGCGTCCAGCACCGTGGTCACACCTGCGGCGGCGCATTGCGCGTCATGCGCCACCATGGCGGAGCGGGAGGGCCAGCGCGCGTTGCTGCGCGGCTGCACCTGCCGTTCCAGATTGTCGGTGTGCAGGTCCACCACGCCGGGGATCAGCATGTCGCCGTCCATGTCCACCGCGCCCGGCGCATGCGAGGCGCCGGCCTCCGCGGCAACGATGCGCGCCCCGTCCATGACCACCGTTCCGTGCAGGACGCGGTCGGGCAGGACGATCCGGGCATTGGTCAGGCAGGTCATGATTGGTTCCGGTATGGATGGTCGACGATGGAGCCGGGTCTGCCATAGGCAGCGTCAAGCTGGCGTGACGCTCCGATGACAGGGCGCGGATCCCCGGCTATGTCCCAGGTTAGCGTCGCGTGTTGGCACAGAGAGGTATGCCAGAACCAGACGCAGTTGGTTCCCCGAAATAGGAGCGGGCCATGCGACAGAACACATTGACCCTATGCAGTCTTCGCTTCGTTGGCCGGTCCCACTCTTGTATCCGGCGTGGGCCTCATTCTGCCGCGGCCGCCACATGGGCGTGCCGCCATCGTCGAAGTCGTCGGTCCGTCGGGCTGGCGCATCGCGGCAGTAAGCCCCGCCTCCCGCCCCAAGTCCAGCGCGCGGCAGACCTATACCGCCACCGCCACCAGCTTGATCCCCAGCGCCTTGGTGACGCCCATCACCGTCGTAAGCCGCGGGTCACTGTCGCCGCTGAGGGCCTTATAGAGGCCGGCGCGGGTAACGCCTGCCTCACGCGCCACGTGCGCCATCCCGCGCGCCTTGGCGATCGTGTTGAGCGCGTTGGTGATATAAGTGGCGTCGCCGCTCTCCAGGGCGTCATTGAGGAGAAACGCCTGCCCCTCTTGGCTCGTGATCTGCTCGGCCGCGTCGAATGGGATGGTCTTGATGGGCATGGTCTATCCTTTCAGGTCGGCTGCCAGCCCGGCCAACCAGGCGGCGAACGCTTCGGTCTGACGGACTTCAATCAGGCTGCTGGCTTGCACCCGTAAACTATAAGATACACGAAATGGGCATGTCAACTATAGTTGACGCACATCCGCGGTCCTACCGCGGCCAAAGGGGGTAGACGGGAAGGAGAAGCTTCACTGCGCTACAACGTACATTGAAGCAGGCGCAGTTGGCTCCCGAAGTAGGACTCGAACCTACGACCGAGCGATTAACAGTCGCTTGCTCTACCAACTGAGCTATTCGGGATCACCGCGCGGCGGCGTCTATAGCCGCGTTGACTGGCTGGCGCAATGCAAAGCGATCCACCCGCGGAGTGTGCTTCGACAGCGGGCAAGACGTTCTGGACGGCAACGCTGCGTTTGTGGCATGACCGCCTGGCTTATCGTGCTGCACGTCGCGCGGGTGTGGTGGAATTGGTAGACGCGCCGGACTCAAAATCCGGTTCCGCAAGGAGTGTCGGTTCGACCCCGACCACCCGCATGTCGTGAGAAATTTCCCTCGTATCGCCCGGCCCTGCCGGTATCGCGACTCAGTCGCCCGGCGGTCGTCCGACCGAAAGCAAGACAAAATAGCCACATGGCGCATTTGTGATGATGGCGGTGCGTCGGCATCCCCTGCCTGGCAAGCTATCAGGGGGTAGCTCAGCGGGGTTGTTGCCATCTCCGAACATCGGTTCAGATCTTGGATGCCCAGGCGGCCGCTGACTGGCGGCAACCTGCTTTTGGGCATCCTGCTGCTGGTCGTGATTGTTGCCTCTCCGGCCTTTGCGGTGCTCATCGCGTTCCAGCAGGACCTCTATGGCGAGCGCGAGGCGCAAGCGCAGTCGGTCGCACTCCGGCAGGTCGAGCTGATCAATGCGACCATCGCAGACCTTTCGGAAGCCACCCACGAAGTCATGACCATGGTGACTGAATTGGATGCGGTGGAAAGGCTGGACCCCGGATGCGGGCGAAGCCTGGACCAAGTGCGACGACGGCTGCCCGACTACCTCGCCTTCGCGGTCATCCGCCCTGATGGCGCGCTTGTCTGCGGCAGCACCGCCACGTCAGCGCCGGCGGCTGTTCTGCAACCCTTTGCGGCCCCCTTTGTCCGGTCGACCGGCTTCACCGTCGGCGGCTATTCAAACCTGCCGGCGCTCGGGCGACCGATGCTGACCTTCTCCATGCCGTTCGGCGGCGTGGACGGCATGCCGCCCGGCGTCTTGGTTGCTGGACTCGATTTGCGCCGGTTCGACACCTTGCTTGCCGCCGGGGCGCAGCACGTCAGCGGCACGCTGGTCATCCGCGACCGGGACGCGACGGTCCTGGCCCGCGCTCCCAGCAGCGCCGCGACCGTGGGGGAGCGGCCGGACGGTCCGGACCGGGCGATGATGGACCGCAGCATGTCGGGAGCGACCGTGTTCCAGGACAGCTCCGGACGGCATCGGGTGCTGGGATATGTGCCGGTCGCTGTCCCACCGGTCGGGTTGTTCGTCAGCGCCGGGTTCGATGTTGCCGAGTTGAACAGCGGTATCGACCAGGCAGCGCGACGTGGCTACGCCCTGATCTTGGCGGGGGTGGTGTGCTCCTTCGCCTTCGCACTGCTCTTTGGCCATCGTTACCTGCGCGTGCCGGCGGCTGCGCTGCTCACCGCCGCCCGGCAGCTTGGCAGCGGCGACCTGACAGCCCGCGTCCACATGCCGCGGGGCGGCGCGAGCGAATTCGGCGGCCTGGCACGCGCCTTCAACGATATGGCGGGGATGCTGCAGCGGCAGCGGTCAGAGTTGCAGGGGCTCAACGAGGCGCTGGAGCTTCGCGTGGCTGAGCGCACCCGGGCCTTGCTGGCAAGCAACAACCGCCTGCAAGTGGAAATCGCCGAACGGGAGATGACGGAGTCCAACCTGCGCCAAGCGCAGAAGCTCCAGGCCGTGGGACAGTTGGCCGGCGGCATCGCGCATGACTTCAACAATCTGCTGACCGTCATCCTCGGCAGCCTGGAATTGCTTCGCAAATGCCAACTGGCTCCTGAGACGCGGGTAAATCGGCTCATTGACCATGCCACGGTCTCGGTCGAACGCGGCTCCCGGTTGACGGCGCAACTCCTCGCCTTCTCGCGCAAGCAGCCGCTGCTTGCGGTCAGCGTGGACGTGGCTGAGGCGATTTCCGGCTTGCGCGAGTTGCTGGCGAGCACGCTCGGGGCAGCGGTGCGCCTCCAGGTAAAGACGGAAGACGGATTGTGGCCGGTCATGCTTGATCCAAACCAATTCGAGGCAGCGATCGTGAACCTCACGCTCAACGCACGCGCGGCGATGCCCGATGGCGGACGCATGAGCGTGGTGGCGAGCAACGTCAGTTTGACCGAGGCCGCGGCAATGCCCGACGTGCCACCCGGCGACTATGTCCGCATTGTCGTGGCCGATTCCGGCTGCGGCATGTCGGCCGATACCCTGTCCCGGGCGTTCGAGCCGTTTTTCACGACCAAGGAGCCGGGAAGCGGCTCCGGGCTGGGTTTGTCGCAGGTCCACGGCA
The DNA here is from genome assembly GCA_965199095.1 of Acetobacteraceae bacterium. Lineage (GTDB taxonomy): Bacteria > Pseudomonadota > Alphaproteobacteria > Acetobacterales > Acetobacteraceae > LMUY01. The sequence continues at coordinate 164,445 of CBDAQM010000007.1, read as the reverse complement.
TGGTGCGCCAGACCGGCGGTTCGGTCACGATCGACAGCCGCCCCGGTGACGGCACGACCGTCACCATGCTGTTGCCGCGTAGCCTGGCTGTGACGACGCCGACGGATGAGGCGAACACATCGCTGACGGTGCCCGCCCTGACGCGGGACCGCCTGCTGCTTCTGGTCGACGACGACACTCAGGTGCGGGAGATCACGGCCGCCACGTTGACGGAAAACGGCTACACCGTCGTCGCCGCGGCGGATGGCCTGGCCGCGTTGGCGGTGCTGGAGCAGCAGGGCGAGCGGGTGGCGCTGGTCATCGCCGACTATGCCATGCCGGGCATGACGGGACGCGAGTTGTTGGAGACGGTGCGGCAGCGGCGGCCGGACGTGGCTGTTTTGCTGGCGACCGGCTATGCGGACTACCCGGATCTCACCAGCGAAACGCTGGCGATCGACCAGATCGTCCGCAAGCCCTTCCGGGCAAGCGAGTTGCTCGCCCGGATCCACATGGTATGCAACCGGCAAGCCCACGCCGAGGCGATGCAGGAGGTGTCGTAAGGCAGCGTCGGCACGCCGACCAAGCTGCCGCTCAAAGCAAAGTCGGCAGGCCGGCGGTAGGCATCAGGGTCCGATGGGGTTATGGCATCCTGCCTGGCCCGCCGGGCTATCTCCAACAGGAGCGTCTTCGTGATCCGTTGCGTTCTCTCCCGGGCCTTTGCGCCCCTTACCGGAGCCTTGTTCCTCGCCATGACCAGCGCCGCCCCTGCCGCCGACCTCGTGACCCTGCCTTCGGGCGTGCAATACCGTGACGAGGTCGTTGGGACCGGCCCGCAGCCGCATGCGATGCAAACCGTGTCGGTGCATTACACCGGATGGCTGGACGATGGCGGCAAGCCGGGCCGCAAGTTCGACAGTTCGCGTGACCGTGGCCAGCCGTTTTCCTTCACGCTCGGCGCCGGCCAGGTGATCGCCGGGTGGGACCAGGGGGTCGCCACCATGCATGTCGGCGGCAAGCGGACCCTCATCATCCCGCCCGACCAGGGCTATGGCAGCCGCGGCGCCGGCGGGGTTATCCCGCCGGGTGCGACGCTGATCTTCGACGTGGAGTTGCTCGCGGTCCGCTGACCGTCACTGGAGGTCCGACCCGGAGTCGAACCGGGCTAGAGGGATTTGCAGTCCCTTACATAACCGCTCTGACATCGGACCTCGTTGGCGACTGCATACTGCCGCCACCGGTGTCGGACAAGCCTGGCCGGCCGCATGCCTGATGCGGCCGGTTGCCGGGGCAGGGGCTGCATCCTATACACGGGGCCTGTCTTTCGGACCGCTCATGGACCAGTCTCAGACCGATTTCACCGCTGCCCGCAACAACATGGTTGACTGCCAGATCCGTCCGAACCGGGTGAGCGACCCGCGGGTGCTGGGCGCCATGCGGCGTCTGCCGCGGGAGCAGTTCGTGCCGCCTGGACTGGCGGCGCTCGCCTATGTGGACGAGGATTTGCCGCTCGGCAACGGCCGCGTCCTGGTGGAGCCGCTGGTGGTGGCACGGCTGGTGCAGATGGCGCGGGTGAGGCCCGGTGAGCGTGCGCTGGTGGTCGGGGCAGGCACCGGCTATGGCGCGGCCGTCATGGCCGCCTGTGACGCGCAGGTGACGGCGCTTGAAGAGGACGACGCCCTCATGGCGATCGCGCTGCGCACCCTGCCACGACTGGCGCCAACGGTCCGCATGGTCAACGGACGCCTGGCGACGGGGCTGCCGAGCGGGGGACCGTGGGACGTGATCATGATCGAAGGCGCGGTCACCACCATCCCCGAGGCGTATGCGGCGCAACTGGCGCCCGCCGGCCGCCTGGTGACCGTGCTGGCCGCGACCGGTTCCGTCGGCGGCCGGGCCGTGCTGGCTGAACGGGTGGGCGACTCCAGGCAGTTGCGGTCGCGTGAGATGTTCGACTGCGCGACGCCGCTGCTGCCGGGCCTGCGCCCGGCGCCAGCCTTCGTGTTCTGACGGGCATCGCCGCAACACACCGCAGCCGGTTGCAGCGCGCCTGGCCAGGATATGTTGGCGCGGCCCGATCCACTATGCCAAGTTGCCGCTGAGGTGCAGAGGATGCTGCGAATGCAAAGACGGGTTGCGACGGGTTTGGGACTTGCCTTGGCATGCTTTGCCACCGCCGCGAGCGCGCAGACCCAACCCCATACGCTGCAGGAGGCGATGGCCGCCGCCTACAGCTCCAACCCGACGCTGCTCGCAGCCCGCGCCGCATTGCGCGCCGTGGACGAAACGGTGCCCCAGGCCCTCGCCGGATGGCGGCCCACCATCATCGTCAGCGGCTCGTACGGCGGCGCCGTCGGAACGGATCAGACGGGCGCCGGCGCGTCGAACGAAAAGCTCCGGGACAACCGTCAGCCCCTGTCCGCCACCGCGACAGTGACGCAGCCGATCTACACCGGCGGGCGGACCGAAGCGCAAACGCACCAGGCGGAAAACCGGGTGTTAAGCCAGCGCGGCCGCCTGATCGCGACCGAGGAACTTGTTTTCACCAACGTGATCACCGACTACGTCAACGTCATCCAGTCCGAACAACTGCTTCAGCTCGACGTCAACAACGAGCAGGTCCTGACCCGTCAGTTGCAGGCGACCAACGACCGCTTCCGCGTGGGTGAGATCACCCGCACGGATGTGGCGCAGGCGGAAGCAGCCCTGGCGGGAGCGCGGTCCACCCGGCAAACCGCCGAGGGCTCCGTGCAGACGGCACGCGCTGCGTTCCAGCGCGATGTGGGATTTCTGCCGAACAACCTGACGGTCCCGCAGCCTTTGGCGGTGCCGATCAAGAGTGCGGCGGAGGCGGCGCGGATCGCGGCGGCCAACAACCCATCCCTGATCTACACGATGTTTGATGCGGCTGCCTCCAAGGACGCGGTCGACATCGCCTATTCCGCGATCCTCCCAACGCTGAGCGCCCAGGCGTCCGCGTTCCGGCAGGACAACTCGACGTTCAACGATTCACGCGCGCTGGGCGCCCAGGCGCTGCTGAACGTGACGATCCCGATCTACCAGGGCGGCGCGGAATACGCCGCCGTGCGGGCAGCCCGGCAGACGGAGCAGCAATCCCGCGGCACGGTGGACGACACCCGTCGCCAGGTGATCCAGGCGGCGCTCCAATCCTGGGAAACGCTGTCGGCCGCGCGTTACGCCATCGACAGCACGCGCGCGGCGGTCCGCGCCAATGAGATCGCGTTGGAAGGCACGCAGCGTGAGGCGATCGTCGGCAGCCGAACCACGCTGGACGTGCTGAACGCCGAGCAGGCGCTGCTGCAATCGCGCGTCACCCTCGTGCAGAACCTGGCCAGCCTGGTGACGTCGTCCTATGCGGTCGCCTCCGCCATCGGCCGGCTGACGGCGCGCGACCTGAACCTGAACGTGCCGCTGTATGACGACACCGCCTACTACAAGGCGGTGCACGACCGGCTGTTCGGCACGGGCGATTACGAACTCAGCCAACCGGGCCGGTGACAGCGTGAGCGGCGCGGAACCGCCGGCAGGAGGCGGCGGAGGCTCGGATCCCTCGATGGAGGACATCCTCGCTTCCATCCGCCGCATCTTGAACGAGGATGAGACGCCGGGGGCCGCCCCGGGTGCGGCGCCTGACCCGGCCCATGAAGGCGGCGCGCCGGCGCCTGCTTCCGCGCCCGCTGCTACGCCGGCCGAGCAGGCGGATGACGGCGTGCTGGTCTTGGACGAGGCGATGCTGGTGCATGAACCGGCTGCCGAACCAGGACCAGCGTTGCTACCCGTCCCGGTTGAATTACCGGACGCCCATGCGCCGCCGCCGCCGGCCGAACCCGCGCCATTGCCAGAGTTGGCGCCGTCGCCGCTTTCGGCAGTCTCCGCCGGCGACGGGCTCATGGCGCCGGAGAGCACGGCCGCCGCGGCCGCGTCCGTCGGGTCGCTGTTGCGGACGCTGTCCCACGAACGCACCACGCAGGTCCATCGCGGCGGCCCCACGATCGAGGATCTGGTGCGCGAGGAAGTCCGTCCGCTGCTGAAGGATTGGCTGGACCATCATCTGCCGCCGCTGGTCGAGCGGCTGGTGCGCCAGGAGATTGAGCGGGTCGCGGGTCGCGCCGCGCTGTGACCACGGGAGCAATGCATCGCTAGCTGCTTGCCAGTCGCTCGGCACCGGCTAGAACGGAGGCATGCTGGACAAGTCGTTCTCCCCCGCTGACGTCGAGACTCCGCTCTACGAAGCATGGGAGCAGCACGGCGCGTTCGCCGCGCAACCCCGCAGCAACGCCCAGCCCTTCACCATCATGATCCCGCCGCCGAACGTCACCGGCAGCCTGCATGTCGGCCACGCGCTGACCAACACCATCCAGGACGTGCTGATCCGCTGGCGCCGCATGCAGGGGCGGGACGCGCTATGGCAGCCCGGCACGGACCACGCCGGCATCGCCACGCAGATGGTGGTCGAGCGTCAACTCGCCTCGCAGGGCACGACCCGGCAGCAGATCGGCCGCACCGCCTTCGTCGACCGGGTGTGGGACTGGAAGGCGCAGTCCGGCGGCACGATCACGGCGCAGCTTCGCCGCCTCGGCTCCTCCCTCGACTGGCAACGCGAGCGCTTCACCATGGATGCCGGGCTGTCGGACGCGGTGCGGGAGGTGTTCGTCACCCTGTACCGCCAGGGCCTGATCTACCGCGACCGCCGGCTGGTGAATTGGGATCCGAAGTTCCAAAGCGCCATCTCGGACCTCGAAGTCGAAAGCCGCGAGGTGAAGGGCAGTCTTTGGCACATCCGCTACCCCGTCGAAGGCACGGCGGAGTGGATCACGGTGGCCACCACCCGGCCGGAAACCATGCTGGGCGACACCGCCATTGCCGTGCATCCCGACGATGCCCGCTACGCCGCACTGGTCGGCCGGCACGCGGTCGTGCCGCTGACCGGCCGCCGCATCCCGATCATCGCCGACAGCTACTCCGATCCCGAAAAGGGCACGGGGGCGGTGAAGATCACACCCGCGCATGATTTTAACGACTTCGCCGTGGGCCGCCGCCACGACCTGCCGATGCCCTCCGTGCTGGACCGCGAGGCGCGGGTCACACTCGCGGAGATCGAATTGCTGGCCGTGCCTGGCCTCGCCGACCCGGGCTGGACGCGGAGCCTGGCCGGCCAGGATCGGGCGGCGGCCCGCAAGGCGATCGTGGCGGAGCTGGAGCGGCTGGAACTGCTGGTCCGGACCGAGCCGCACACGCATCAGGTGCCGCATGGCGACCGGTCGGAAGTGCCGATCGAGCCGTTGCTGACCACGCAGTGGTATGCCGACGCCAAGACGCTGGCGGCGCCCGCGATCGCAGCGGTGGAAACCGGCAAGACCGTGTTCACGCCGAAGCAGTGGGAGAACACGTTCTTCGCCTGGATGCGGGACATCCAGCCCTGGTGCATCAGCCGCCAGCTCTGGTGGGGCCATCGCATCCCCGCCTGGTATGGCCCGGACGGCGCGGTGTTCGTCGGCCATACCGAGGCGGATGCGAAGGCGGCGGCGCTGGCGCATTACGGCCGGGAGGAGGCGCTGGCCCAGGACGAGGACGTGCTGGACACCTGGTTCTCCTCCGCCCTATGGCCGTTTTCCACCCTGGGCTGGCCGGAGCAGACGGCCGACCTGGCGCGCTACTATCCCGGCGACGTGCTCGTCACCGGGTTCGACATCATCTTCTTCTGGGTGGCCCGGATGATGATGATGGGCCTGCACTTCATGGGCGACGTGCCGTTCCGCACCGTCTACATCCACGGCCTGGTGCGCGACGAGCGCGGCCAGAAGATGAGCAAGTCCAAGGGCAACGTCATCGACCCGCTGGCTATGGTGGACCAGTTCGGCGCCGACGCGTTGCGCTTCACCATCTGCGTGCTGACTGGCCCGGGGCGGGACGTGAAGCTCGGTCCGGCGCGGGTCGAGGAGTATCGCCGCTTCGTCACCAAGCTGTGGAACGCCGCCCGACTGTGCGAACTGAACGCGGTGCGTGCCGACCCGGCATTCGACCCGGCCGCCGTCCAAGGGCCGCTCGCCCGTTGGATCCTGGACGCCGCCAACACGGCGGTGCTGGAGGCGACTGCAGCGCTGGAGGCGTATCGTTTCGACGAATACGCCGCCGCCTGCTACCGCTTCACCTGGAACACGTTCTGCGACTGGTTCCTGGAGTTCGCCAAGCCCTCCTTCGCCACCGACGCCGAGTTGCGCGGCGTCACGGCGCATGTGCTGGACACCATACTGCGCCTGCTGCACCCGGTGATGCCGTTCGTCTCCGCGACCTTGTGGGGCGAGTTCGGCTTCGGCGAGGTCGCCGGCTTGATCCGCGCGCCTTGGCCGGACCCGATCGCGGTGCCGGGCGCGTCCGACGCCCGGGCCGAGTTGGATTGGCTGGTCCGGCTCGTGGGCGAGGTTCGTACCGTCCGGTCGGAAATGAACGTCCCGCCGGCGATACTGGCGCCGCTGCTGCTCCGCGACGCCGCGCCGGACACGATGGCGCGGGCGGAGCGATGGTCCGAGGTGATCGGTCGCATGGCCCGCGCCAGCGAGGTGCGCCGCTTGACCGGCGAGCCGCCGCGCAACAGCGCACAGATGGGCCTGGACGAGGCCGTGATCGTGCTGCCGCTGGAGGGCCTGATCGACCTGGCGGCCGAACGGGCGCGGCTGACCCGCGAACGCGCCAAGATCCAGGCCGAGCTGACCAAGGTCATGACGAAACTAGATCAGCCGGATTTCATCGCCCGGGCAAAGCCGGAGGTGGTGGAGGAGAACCGCGACCGCCTCGTCGCCTTCAAGACCGATCTCAGCCGGCTGGACGCAGCGCTCAAGCGAATCGATTAGAGTGCGATCGTTTTAGGTTGACGGCAGTGCTTCTCCCTCTCCCTTTGGGAGAGGGCCGGGGTGAGGGTCCGACGCGCGAGACTGGCTTCATTGCAGCCCCTGGATCTCCGCCAGCAGGAAATCCCGGAACACTGCCACCCGCTTCGAATTGCGCAGTTCCTCCGGGTAGACAAAGAACACGTCCACCTTCGGCGGCTTCAGGTCAGTCAGCACGGTTTGCAGCCCGTCGACCTCCTCGCTCATCCAGGTGGGGAGCGCGGCGATCCCGACGCTGCCGCGGGCGGCCATGGCCATCGCGTGCAGGGAGTTCGCCTCCATCACCGGCCGGCGCGGCTGCCCGGGGCGACGCCCGGCTTGCGCCAGCCAGTTGATCTCCGCGAAGGGCGGGCGGTAATCCCCGAACAGGATCAGCGCGTGGTCATCCAACTCCTCCGGCCGCGTTGGCGTGCCGCGCCGGGCGAGGTACTCCTTCGACGCGACGATGTTCCATTGCAGCGTCATCAGGTGGCGCTGCACCAGGTCCGGCTGCTTCGGCGTGTGCATGCGGATGGCGACGTCCGCCTCGCGCATCGCCAGGTCCAGATCCGAATCGTCCAGCAGCAGCGTCATCGAAACGTCGGGATAGGTCGCGAGAAACCCACCCACCCGCGACGCCAACCAGTGGGAGCCGAGTCCGACGGTGGTCGTCACCTTCAGCCGTCCCGTCGGCTTCTCCTTGCTTTCGGTCAGCAGCGCCTCCGTCATCGCCAACTTGGCGAACACGTCGCGCACGGTGCGGTTGAGGCTTTCGCCCTGCTCGGTCAGGATCAGGCCGCGGGCATGGCGGTGGAACAGCGAGACCTGGAGGTTCTCCTCCAGGGCGGAAATCTGCCGGCTTACCGCCGACTGGCTCAGGTTCAGCGTGTCACCTGCGTGGGTGAAGCTACCGGCCTCCGCGACTGCGTGGAACACCCGCAGTTTGTCCCAGTCCATTGAAGGTCCTCTTTCCCGATTCGCAGCCATGTCGGGCAGAGTAACAGCGTATGCCTGGGAGTCTTCTCCAAATCCGGGCTATTTTCAGTCCCAGGCGCCAATCATTTGCTCCGTCCGCGCCTCGCGGGCCCGGATCTGCGGCAACGGCGAGTGTTCGGCGAGGAACTTCTCCGCCTCCAGCGCCGCCATGCAGCCCATTCCGGCGGCTGTCACGGCTTGGCGGTAGCGCGGATCCGCCACATCGCCGGCGGCGAACACGCCGGGGATGTTGGTGGCGGTGGACCAGGGCGCGATGCGCACGTAGCCGCTGTCGTCCAGGTCCAACTGCCCCCGCACCAGGCTGGTGGCCGGGTCGTGCCCGATGGCGACGAACACGCCCTCCACCGGGATGTCCTGCGCTACGCCGGCGCGGTCGCGCACCCGCACCGCCTCGACCGCCTTGGGCGCGGCGGCGCCGAGGATTTCCTCCACGGTGCTGTTCCACACCACCCGCACCTTCGGGTTGCCGAACAAGCGGTCCTGCAGAATGCGCTCGGCGCGGAAGCTGTCGCGGCGGTGGATGACCGTGACGGTCGAGGCGTGGTGGGTGAGGTAGAGCGCTTCCTCCACGGCCGTGTTGCCGCCGCCGATCACCGCCACGGCCTTGCCGCGGAAGAAGAACCCGTCGCAGGTTGCGCAGGCGGACACGCCGGCGCCGGCGAACGCCTTTTCCGACGGCAACCCCAGCCAGCGCGCCTGGGCGCCGGTCGCCAGCACCAGCGTGTCGGCGGTGTAGACGTCGCCGCCGTCGCCCTCGGCCCGGAACGGCCGCGCCGCCAAATCCAGGCGGGTGATGACGTCATCCACCATCCGCGTGCCGACATGCTTGGCCTGGGCGGCCATCTGGTCCATCAGCCAGGGGCCCTGGATCGCCTCGGCGAAGCCCGGGTAGTTCTCTACCTCGGTCGTGATGGTCAACTGGCCGCCCGGCTGCAAGCCCTGCACCAGCACCGGGGACAGGCTGGCGCGGGCGGCATAGATGGCTGCGGTGTAGCCCGCCGGGCCGCCACCCAGGATCAGGATGCGGGAGTGGATGGTCTGGGACATGCGGCAGGCGCTCCAACGGCTGCAACCCGATATCTGCGCAGGGCAGGGGTTCTGCAAGCAGGGTCTTGCCCGGGGCGCTCCGGGGAATATTGTTTCGTGCAACCGCCTGCACGCGATAATGGAAGCGCATAGAAGCCTGATGAAACATTCTCCCGCAGACATCCCGGAACTTGACGGGATCGACCGCCGCATCCTGGCCGAGTTGCAGCAGGACGGCCGAATGACGAATGTGGAGCTTGCCCGCCGGGCCGACATCTCCGCCCCGCCCTGCCTGCGCCGGGTGCGCCGGTTGGAGGAGGCGGGGGTGATCCGCGGCTACCGCGCCGACACGAACCCGGCGAAACTCGGCTGGCCGATCGAGTTCTTCGCCATCGTCGGGTTGGACAGCCAGAAGGAGGCCGTGCTGACCGCGTTCGAGCGGCTGGTGGCGCAATGGCCGGAGGTCCGCGCCTGCCACATGATCCGCGGCGGCGGCGACTTCCTCCTGCGCCTGGTGGCCCGCGACACCGCGCATGAGAACCAGCTCACGCAGGACCTGACGGGCGCCGACTCGGTCAGCCGGGTGCAGACGCTGCAAACGATCCGCACGAGCCGGGATTTGGCGGGGGTGCCGATCTAAGGCAGCGTCGGCAAATTAGTGCGTCGTCGGCACGCCGACAAAGCTGCCTCTCAAAACAAAGGCCTAACGGCAAACCTTCGGCGCCATGACGAGTGCACGCGCTCATCCTGACGCTCATGAGCGACGGGTCCCGATTTGCGGGGTCCCGCATGAGCAAGGGCTCATGCGGGCTACGCAACTACTCGATTTCTCGATCATCCCGGCGGCAGCGGGTGGATGCCCTGGTCGCCGGGCGATGTTGTGAAAGCAGCGCGCGGCCGTGCGGAGTTCACGATCCCTTAACGGCGGGCTGCCACAAGCTAGCTCAAAGCTAGGGATTTTGCGCGGCATGCGGTTCCGCATCACTCATCGCTTGTTGCTGGCTGCGGCAGTCCTTCTGCTTGCCTTCAGCGCACTGATCGCCGGAGATCTCGTGCTGATGCGGGAGACCTTCGTCCAGGAGCGGCAGGCCAAAGTCCACAGCATGGTCGAAAGTGTGCTGCGTCTGGTCGAGGCGATCGACGCCGACTCGCGCGCCGCCGGCCTGTCCGTGGCGCAGGCGCAGCAGGCCGCCGCACGCGCGCTGCGGTCGATGCGCTGGGATAACGGCGACTATTACGGCGTCTACCAGTTCGACGGCGTGACCCTGGTGCACGGCAATCCGAAGAACGAGGGCGTCAACCGCCTGAACTACGTCGATAGCTCTGGCAAACACCTCGTCGCCGACATCATCGCAGCGGCTGAGTCGGGCGGCGGCTACGTCCGCTATGCCGTGCCGCGCGCGTCGGGCGGCCCGGAACTGCCGAAGATCAGCTATGTCGGCGCCTATGAACCGTGGCACTGGGCGATCCAGGCCGGCGTCTACGTAGACGACGTGAACCATGCGATGATGCGGCGGATCGTGAGCTTGGGCGTGCTGGCGATCGCAGTCTTGTGCGCGGCAACGACGGCCGTGCTGCTCATCGGCCGCGGCATCAGCCGTCCGATCCTCACGCTACAGGCCGCGATGAACCGGCTCGCCGCTGGCGACACCGAATCGGAGGTGCCGGAAATCAGCCGCGGCGACGAAATCGGCCAGATGGCGCATGCCGTGCTGGTGTTCCGCGACCAGTCGCGTGAGGTCGCGCAGTTGCGCCGCGAGCAGGACGAGGCCCGCCGGGTTGCCGAACGCGAGCGGCTGCGGTCGCAGGAGGCCTTGGCAGTCGATATCCGGGGTGCGCTGGGCAATATGGCGACCGGCCTGGCCAGTTCTGCCGTCGAGCTGAAGGGGACGGCGGGCTCGATGCGGGACACGGCCGCGGCGACGGACGGCCAGGCCAACCGCGCCCTGGTGGTGAGCCGAGAGGCGACGGATGGCGTCCACTTGGTCGCAGCGTCGGCGGCAGAACTGGCGCAGTCGGTGGCGATGATCGCCGACCGGGTGACCAAATCGACCCAGAGGGCGGCCCAGGCCGTCAGCCAGGCCAGGCAGGTCAACAGCGTCATCCAGGCCGTTTCGACGGCGGCCGAACAGATCGGCACCATCACCAGCATCATCGGGCGCGTCACGCAGCAGATCAGCCTGCTGGCGCTGAACGCCACGATCGAGGCGGCCCGTGCGGGCGAGGCGGGGCGCGGCTTCGCCGTCGTGGCGGGCGAGGTGAAGAAGCTGGTCGGGCAGACCACGCGGGCCACGGAAGGCATCGGCGCGCAGATCCTGGAAATGCAGGCGGCCGTCCAGCAAGCTGTCTCCGGCGTGGGGGCTGTCGTCACGTCGATCTCCGAAGTGGAGACGATGGCGGCGGAGATCGCCGTGGCCGTCGGGCAGCAGGAGCAGGCGACGGAGAAGATCGCAACGAGCGCCTCGGCGGTCGCCGCAGGAACCGAGGAGGTCACAGCGATGGTGGGTGCGATGAGCGCCGGAGCCAGCGAGACCGGCGTGGCGGCGGCGCAATTGTTGGACGCTGCGGCATCGCTGTCCCAGAAGGCTGACCAGTTGCAGGCCGATGTCGAGGAGTTCGCGGCCGGTCTGAAGGCGGCCTGATCGACCGGCAGGTCTGCCGCTGCCAGGAGCTTTCTCCACACAGAACGGTGACCGCAGCATACACCGTTGCATCCGTCCCCCGGTTCCGCCATTGTCCCGACGCCCGAACCACCCGTGCGGGAGAGAGCGGATTTGTCCGCCGCCGAAGGCGCAACCGGCCCCCGGAAACGCTCAGGCACAAAGGACCGCACGGCGCCAGGGTCTCTGGAAAGCCGGCCCAAGGCTCAGGGCCGCACCGACGGAGTAAGGATGTGCGTGGCGCATCCGAATCTCTCAGGTCCCGCGACAGAGGGGGGTCGTTCCTGCAGGCAGTGTCGCCGGCGGGCGGCCTTTTTGCGCGGAGACTACTGGTTTGTCCGAACTCATCCCCAGTGACTTTGAAGACCCGGACGCCGATATCCTGCGCACCACCCCGTTGGACGCGCTGCATCGCCGGCTGGGCGGCCGCATGGTGCCGTTCGCCGGGTATGAGCTGCCGGTGCAGTACCAGGGCGGCGTCATGGCGGAGCACACCCAGTGCCGCGAGCGGGCGGCCCTGTTCGACGTCTCGCATATGGGCCAGATCAGCTTGCATGGCGCCGCGGCCGCTGCCGCGCTGGAAACGCTGGTGCCCGGCGACATGCTGGGCATCAAGCCGGGCCGCCAGCGCTACACCCTGTTCCTGGACGAAGCCGGCGGCATCCTGGACGATCTGATGGTCGCCAATCACGGCGACCGGCTGCTGCTGATCGTCAACGCCAGCCGCAAGGCCGCGGACGCCCAGCATCTCGCGACCCGCATCCCGCAGATATCGGCGGAGCGGCATGACGACCGCGCGTTGCTGGCGCTGCAAGGGCCGCTAGCCGTCACGGCCATGGCGCGGTTGTCGCCGGAGGCAGCCGCGCTCGGCTTCATGCAGGTCGCCGCGCTGACCGTCGCCGGCATTCCCGTCTGGATCAGCCGCTCCGGCTACACCGGGGAGGATGGATTCGAAATCTCCGTCCCAGCCGCTGATGCCGAGGCCTTTGCCGAACGGCTGCTGGCGGAGCCGGAGGTCGGGCCCGCCGGGCTGGGCGCGCGGGACAGCCTGCGGCTGGAGGCCGGGTTGTGCCTGTACGGCAACGACATTGACGAGCTGACCACGCCGGTCGAGGCGAACCTGAACTGGACCATCGCCAAGCGGCGGCGCGAGGCCAAGGATTTTCCGGGCGCGGTGCCGATCTGCGATCAGTTGGCGCACGGCCCGACCCGGCTGCGTGTCGGCCTGCGTCCGGATGGCCGGGCGCCCGCCCGCGCGGACACCGTCATTGCCGCGGCCGACGGCACCAGCGCCGGCACCGTGACCTCCGGCGGGTTCGGCCCGACCGCGGGCGGCCCGGTCGCGATGGGCTATGTCCGCCGCGACCTCTCCGCCGAAGGCCAGATGCTCGACCTGCTGGTGCGGGGCAGGGCGCTGCCGGCCCGCGTCACCGCCCTGCCATTCGTCCCCCACCGCTACGCCCGCTGAAGGAGCCTGCCGCATGATCCGCTACACCAAGGACCACGAATGGGTCCGCCTGGACGGCGCCGTCGCCACCGTCGGCATCACCACCCACGCGCAGGACGCGCTGGGTGACCTGGTGTTCGTCGAACTGCCCGATCCGGGCCGCGAGGTGGCCGTGGCGGAGGCGGTCGCCGTCGTCGAGTCGGTGAAGGCCGCCAGCGACGTCTACGCCCCGCTCGCCGGCCGCGTGACGGAGGTGAACGCCGCCCTGACCGACGACCCGGCGCTGGTGAACCGCGATCCGTCCGGCGAAGGCTGGTTCTTCAAGCTGCACCTGGCCGACCCGGGCGCGTTCGACGCGCTGCTGGACCAGGCGGGCTACGACGCATTGCTGGCGGAGACGGCATGATGGACGCGCTCATCGAATTGGCCGCGCTGGAGGACAGCTTCGTCGCCCGCCACGTGGCCCCGGCCGAGGCCGACATCGCCAGCATGCTCCGGATCGTCGGCGCCGAGAGCCTGGAGGCGCTGGCCGCGCAGACAGTGCCCGGTGACATCAGAACCCCGCCGATGCAGGGGCTGCCGGACGCGATCGGGGAGATCGCGGTCATCGAGGAACTCCGCGGCCTGGCCGGGCAGAACCGCCGGCTGCGCTCGCTGATCGGGCAGGGCTATCACGGCACCTTCGTGCCCCCGGTGATCGCCCGCAACGTGCTGGAGAACCCGGGCTGGTACACCGCCTACACGCCCTACCAGGCGGAGCTCGCGCAGGGCCGGCTGGAGGCGCTGCTGAACTTCCAGACCATGATCTGCGATCTGACGGGAATGCCGATCGCCAACGCCTCCCTGTTGGATGAGGCGACGGCGGCGGCGGAGGCCGTGGCGATGGCCTATGCCTCGTCGCGCACGAAGACCACGGCGGTGGCGGTGTGCGCCGATTTGCATCCGCAGACGGCGGCGGTGCTGGCGACGCGGGCGCACCCGCTGGGTTGGACGCTGACGTCGTTTGCTCCCGGCGACACGGCGGCGATCGGCGCGGCGCAGCCCTTCGCCGTGGTGCTGCAATACCCCGGCACGTCAGGCGCCGTGCGCGACCTGCATGCGGAGATCGCGGCGGCGCACGAGGCCGGGGCGCTAGCGATCGTCTGCGCCGACCTGCTGAGCCTGGTGCTGCTGAGCTCCCCCGGCGGGATGGGGGCCGACGTGGTGGTCGGCTCCTCGCAGCGATTCGGGGTGCCGATGGGGTTCGGCGGACCGCACGCGGCCTTCTTCGCCACGCAGGACAAGTTCAAGCGGGTGATGCCGGGGCGGCTGGTGGGCGTGTCGCAGGATGCCGCCGGGCACCCGGCCATGCGGTTGGCGCTGCAGACGCGCGAGCAGCACATCCGGCGCGAAAAGGCGACCAGCAACATCTGCACCGCGCAGGTGCTGCTGGCGGTCATGGCCGGGATGTATGCGGTGTGGCACGGTCCGGAGGGGCTGGTGCGGATCGCGCGCCGGGTAAACCTGCAGGCGCGGGCCCTGGCCGACGCGGCGGTCCGGGCGGGCATGACGCTGCGGCACGACAGCTTCTTCGACACCATCGCGCTGGAGGTGGCGGATGCCGATGGGCTGATGGCCCGGGCGGTCGAGGCCGGGTTCAACCTGCGCCGAGTGGAGGCTGCTTGCGTCGCCATCGCGTTGGACGAGACGGTGACGTCGGCGGAGCTCCAAGCCCTGGCCGGGCTGCTGGGGGCAGAGATCGCGGGCGCCCCCGCCTCCATCCCGGCGGCGTCGCTGCGGACGGCGCAGGTGCTGCCGCAGGCCGTGTTCGGCGCGCACCGGTCGGAACACGAGATGCTGCGCTACCTCAAGCGGCTGGAGGACAAGGACGTGGCGCTCAACCGCTCCATGATCCCGCTCGGCTCCTGCACGATGAAGCTGAATGCGACGGCGGAGATGGTGCCCGTGACGCTGCCGGGCTTCGCCGACATGCATCCCTTCGCGCCGGCGGACCAGACCGCGGGCTACAACACGCTGATCCAGCGGCTGTCGGGCTGGCTGGCGGCGGCGACGGGGTTCGCGGCGGTGTCGTTGCAGCCGAACGCCGGGTCGCAGGGCGAGTATGCCGGGCTGCTGGCGATCCGCGCCTACCACGCCTCGCGCGGGCAGGGGGGGCGCGACGTGTGCCTTATCCCGTCTTCCGCGCACGGCACCAACCCGGCGAGCGCGGCCATGGCCGGGCTGCGGGTCGTGGTGGTGGGCTGCGACCGCGACGGCAACGTGGATGTGGCGGATTTGCGGGCCAAGGCCACGCAGCACGCCGACCGGCTGGCGGCGCTGATGGTCACCTATCCGTCGACCCACGGCGTGTTCGAGGGTGAAATCCGCGCGATCTGCGCCACCATCCACGCGCATGGCGGGCAGGTCTACATGGACGGCGCCAACATGAACGCGCAACTGGGGCTGACCAGCCCGGCTGCGATCGGCGCCGATGTGTGCCACCTGAACCTGCACAAGACGTTCTGCATTCCGCATGGCGGCGGCGGCCCGGGCGTCGGGCCGATCGGCGTGGCGGCCCATCTGGCGCCGCATCTGCCGAACCATCCGCTGCGCGCGGATGCCGGGCCGGCCGGCGGGTATGGGCCGGTCAGCGCCGCGCCGTTCGGGTCGGCGCTGATCCTGCCGATCTCCTACGCCTATATCCGCATGATGGGCGCAGCCGGGCTGACCCGCGCGTCCGAGGTGGCGATCCTGAACGCGAACTACGTCGCGGCCCGGCTGCGGGAGGCGTTCCCGGTGCTGTATGCCGGGCAGGGCGGCCGGGTGGCGCATGAATGCATCATCGACTGCCGTGGCTTTCAGGCCGAGGCCGGGGTGATGGTGGAGGATATCGCCAAGCGGCTGCAGGATTACGGCTTCCACGCCCCGACCATGTCCTGGCCGGTCGCCGGCACGCTGATGATCGAGCCGACGGAGAGCGAGCCGCTGGCGGAACTCGACCGGTTCTGCGACGCCATGCTGGCCATCCGCGCCGAGATCGCGGCGATTGCCGATGGTCGGATGGACCGCGCCGACAACGTGCTGAAGAACGCCCCCCACACCGCCGGCGAGGTGATGGCGGAGACGTGGCAGCACGCCTACACCCGTGCGGAGGCAGCCTTCCCGCTGGCCTGGGTGCGCGCGCAAAAGTACTGGCCGCCGGTCAAGCGGGTGGACAACGTCTACGGCGACCGCAACCTGATCTGCACCTGCGCCCCGCTCGAAGCCTACGCGATGGCCGCGGAGTAGGGGCGGGCATCGGTTCTCCGTCATAACCCTCTCCCTCTGGGAGAGGGTAGGGTGAGGGTCACGCGCGTAGGGCTTTCGTCAAATGGGCGATGCCCTCACCCAACCCTCTCCCAGAGGGAGAGGGCTTTTCGTCGCGGCGATGGCGGCTACTTCACCGAGACGAAGCGGAGTTGCAAGCCGTCATTCCTGTTCGACCAGGTCGACGGTTTTGCGGGCTGCCCAGACGAGCGCGTCGAAGTTTGCACCTGCGCCCCGCTCGACTCCTACGCGATGGCCGCGGAGTAGGCGGGCGTCCGTTCTCCGTCTGGGAGAGCTTTTCATAACCCCCTCCATCTGGGAGAGGGCTTTTTCGTCGCGGCGGCGGTGGCTACTTCACCGAGACGAAGCGGAGTTGGAAGCCGTCATCCGCTTGTTCGACCAGGTCGACGGTCTTGCGCGCCGCCCAGACGACCACCTGCTGGTGCAGCGGCATGAAGGCCGCGTCGTCCTTTAGGATTTGCGAGGCATCCAGGATCTCGGCCTGGCGCTTCGCCGGGTCGGTCTGGACCGCGATCTGGTCCAGCAGCGCGTCGAATTTCGGGTTGGAATAGCCGCCGTCGTTGAAGATGCCGCGCGTGCCGTTGCGCGTCCCGGCCAGGTTGAACAACGAGTTCAGCGCGTCATAGGTGTTCGGCGTCCAACCCAGCATGTAGAAGCTGGTGTGGTAGTCGGGATTGCTGATTTCCGCGAAATACTTCAGCCGGGTCTGCGCGTTCAGCGTCACCCGCACGCCGATCCGGGCCAGCATGGCGGTGACGGCCTGGCAGATGGCCTCGTCATTGATGTAGCGGTCGTTCGGGCAATCCAGCGTGACGCCGAAGCCGTTCGGATATCCAGCATCCGCGAGCAGCTTCTTCGCGTCCGCCGGGTCGTAGGGGTAGCGGACGTCGGAGGCCTCGGTCCAACCGTTCACGCCGGGTCCGTACATCAGGCCGGTCGGGTGGGACTCACCCCGCATCACGCGGGACTGGATCGCCTTGATGTCGACCGCCTCGTTGAACGCCCGGCGCACCCGGACATCCTTGAACGGGTTCTTGCCTTTCACGTCCGACTTCAGCAGCTCGTCCCGGCTCTCGTCGAAGCCCAGGAACACGGTGCGAAGCTCCGGCGTTTCCAGCACCTTGAGGTCGGCGTTGCTCTGCAGGCGCGGCACGTCCTGCGGCGGGACCGTGTACATCATGTCGATGTCGCCGGACAGCAGCGCGGCCACGCGGGTCGCCGCGTTGCTGATGACGTTGAACTCGACCTTGTCCAGGTTGCCCGGCATCTTGTCCCACCAGCCGGGGAACGCATGCATCGTCGTGCGGCGATCCGGCTCGCGGTCGTCCAGCACGAACGGGCCGGTGCCGTTCTCGTGCCGGGTGGCGAAGTTCTCGTCCTTCTTGGTGAGGTCCATCGCCTGTTCGGCGTGGTTGGCCTCGCACCATGCCTTGGACATGATGCCCCAGCTCGTGATCTCCTGCAGGAAGATCGGGTCCGGCACCTTGGTGATGAAGTCGACGGTGAAGTCGTCGATCTTCTTCACGCCGGTCACCGCCTGCATGTAGCCGTTGAGCTGGCTGCCGGGGGCGATGACGCGGTTGTAGCTGAACACGACGTCGTCGGCTGTGAACGGCGTGCCGTCGTGGAACTTCACGCCGTGGCGCAGGTGGAAGCGCCAGGTGGTGTCGTTCGGCTGCTCCCAGCTTTCGGCCAGGGCCGGCTCGACCTTCAGGTCCTTATCGCGCCGCACCAGCGGATCGTAGAAATTCTGCGTGAAGGTGAGCAGGAACGTCTCGCTGCGGGTGTAGGGGTCCATGGAGTTGGCGTCGCCGTCATTGGCCCACCGGAATGTCGCCGCAGGAGCCGGCAGGGAAGACAGGCCGAGCGTCGCGGCCAGGCAGGTCGCAACCAGGCGGGATGTCAACGCCATTCCAGGGATCTCCGTTCTTGTTGAGCACAGACTATGCGGTGTCGAACTACCTTAAGACCTCTCCCTCTGAGAGAGGGCAGGGTGACGGTGCTGCAAACACGTATGGTCGTCGGCAGCCCTCACCTCGGCCCTCTCCAAAGGGAGAGGGAGCAACAAGCTGGCGTTACGCCGCGCGGCGGACCAGGGCGGCGGGGAGGCTGGCGATGGCGCGGTCGATGATGGCGCCGTCCGCCTCCGCCGACAGGGTCGCTGCGATCACATCCTGCGCCGCCCGGGCGGCGATATCGGCGGCGGCGACGCGAACGTCCGTCACGGCGGCCTTTTCGGCTGCGGCGATGCGGTCCATCGCCATCTGCTCCCGCCGCTTGCCGGCCGCTTCCGCATCGACCCGCGCCTGGTCCGCCACGCGGGCGGCCTCGGCATGGGCGGACTGGATCAGCGCTTTCGCCTCGGTCAGCGCGGCCTCACGACGGGTCTGCGCGTCCGCCAGCATGCGCTCGGCCTCCTTGCGCAGGTGACTGGCCTCCTCCAACTCACTGCGGATGCTGGCGGCGTGCTTGTCCAGCATGGCGGTCAAGGCTCGCCAGAGTTTCGAGCCGAACACGGCGAAGAAGATGACGAAGGCGATCGCCACCCAGGATCGCGGCTCGGCGAAGAATGCATGCATCGCGTGGTCCTCAGTGCGCCGCAGCCGGCAACAGGCCGACGACAGCGTGGTCGACCACTGCCGGGTCGGGTGCATGCCCGGTCAGGCGCGTGACGACGGTCGTCGCCGTCTCGCCTGCCACCTGGCGCAGCGCCCCCATCGCGGCAGTGCGGGCGGCGGCGATCCGGCCCTCCGCCTCGCTGAGTTGCTTGTCCAGCGCCTCGTTCATCACGGCGGCGCGGCTTGCCGCCTCCGCCTTGGCCTGCTGCGTCGCCGTGGCGATCGCCGCCTGGCTTTCCGACCGGGCGCGCCGCGTCGCCTCCGTCACTTCCGCCACCGCCGAGTCGGCCTCCGTCTTGGCAGCCCGGGCGGTGTCCAAATCAGTCCCGATGCGCGTCCGCCGGTCCTCCACCACGCTGGCGACCTTCGGCAACGCCCATCGCTGCATGAGCACGTAGATCAGGGCGAAAATGATCGCGCCCCAAACCACTTGGCTGACAGTGAGCGGAGTCTTGAAGTTCAGTTGCGGCATGCCCTCCTTCTCCGGCCCGGCGGCCATGAGGAGCACGGCAATGCCTGCCAGATGGAGGCGACGCATCGAAAAGCCCGATCCGGTTAGGTGAACAGGATCAGGAACGAGATCAGCAGGGCGAACAGCGCCACGGCTTCCGTCAGCGCGAAGCCAAGGATGCCGAGGCCGAAGACCTGGTCGCGGGCAGACGGGTTGCGCGCCACGCTGGTGACCAGGGCGGAGAAGATGTTGCCGATGCCGATACCGACGCCGGCGAGCGCGATCACGGCAATACCAGCCCCAAGGGCCTTAGCGGCGGCGACGTCCATGGTGGTGAGTCCTTCTGTGTTAAAGTGAGAGATCTGTCCGACGGCTAGTGCAGGTGCACCGCGTCATGCAGGTAGATGCAGGTCAGGATGGCGAACACATAGGCCTGCAGACAGGCGACCAGCAGTTCGAACCCGACCAGGATCACGTTGATCGCCAACGGTCCCACCGCCCCGATCGTCCCAAGCACCCCGGCGGCGGACAACATGAGGATGAAGGTTGCGAACACCTCGAACATCACGTGGCCGGCAACCATGTTGGCGAACAGGCGGATCGACAGGCTGACCGGGCGTGACAGGTAGGAGATGATTTCCACCGGGATGATCAGCGGCGCCAGCAATTTCGGCGCGCCCGGTGGGAAGAAGTACTCGGTGAAGAAGTGGTGGCCGTTCTCGCGGATGGCGACGATTGTCACGAACACGATCACCATGACCGCCAAGGCCGCCGTGACCGCGATGTGGCTGGTATAGGTGAAGGCGAAGGGCAGCAGCCCGAGCAGATTGCCCATCAGCACGAAGAAGAACAGCGTGAAGATGAAGGGGAAGAAGCGACGGCCTTCCTCGCCGATTTGGTCCAGGCACATCTTCTCAATGAAGCCGTAGCTCATCTCCGCCAGCGATTGCAGACGGCCGGGCACCACGGAACGGTTTCGCATGCCGTACACCAGCATGAACAGCACCATGACGCCGCCAGCGACCATCCAGGCGTTCGACTGCGTGAAGTTGACGGACTTGCCGATCAAGCCCCAGCCGTGATGAAGCCTGAACTGCCCCAGGGCGTCGATCGATGGTGCCGAAGCCTCAGCCACTACCCCGTCCCTTCTTCGGCGCCATCAGGCGCCACACGTTTGCCACCCCCGCCGCGCCGCCCAGCAGGACACCGATCACCAGGAACAACGGTGAGGTGTGCAGCCAGCGGTCAAGCGCCCAACCGATCCCGACGGCCACGATCAAGGCGGAAAGCAGCTCCACCCCGACGCGCGTCCCGATACCCCAGGCAGACGCGCCGACCGATCGGGTGGACGCGTCGACAGGCGCCCGCCGACCTCGTGCGGCATTCAGCCGGCGTTCGAAATCGTCATCCATATCCGCTCTCCGCGCCCGCTGCTGCGGGCTGTCAGAAGGCGTGGGCTTGCTAACCGCGAGGTAATGGAGTGTCAAGAACACGCGCTGCGATTACGGGCCGCAATACTCATGCCAAAGCCTCATGGCCTCAGATGACCCGCAAGCCCTCCCTGTGGGAGAGGTTGGGTGAAAGTGAGGGCCAAGTGCACGGTCTCGGGCGTTGGACCCTCACCCCGGCCGTCTCCCAGAAGGAGAGGGAGAAGTGCTGCCGGCAACCTGTAATCAGCCAGCCTCCGCCGGCAACTGCTCCCGAAACCCCCCGGATTGACGCTGCCATAGCCGCGAATACGCACCGCCGGTCGCCAGCAGCCCGGCATGGCTGCCCTGTTCCACGATCCGGCCCTGGTCCAGCACCACGATGCGGTCCATCCGGGCCAAGGTCGACAGCCGGTGGGCGATGGCGATCACCGTGCGGCCTTCCATCAGCCCGTCCAACTGCTCCTGGATGGCGTTTTCAACCTCCGAATCCAAGGCGCTGGTCGCTTCGTCCAGCACCAGGATCGGCGCGTCCTTCAGGATGACCCGCGCGATCGCGATCCGCTGCCGCTGGCCGCCGGACAGTTTCACGCCGCGCTCGCCGACATGCGCCTCGTAGCCGCGGCGGTCGTTCCAATCCTGCAGCGTCCGGATGAACCCGTCAGCATGGGCGCGCCGGGCGGCATCGACCACCTCCGCCTCCGGCGCCTCCGGCCGGCCATAGCGGATGTTGTCGCAGATGGAGCGGTGCAGCAAGGAGGTGTCCTGCGTCACCATGCCGATCTGCCCGCGCAGGCTCTCCTGCGTCACCAGGGCGATGTCCTGGCCGTCGATCAGGATGCGCCCGGCCTCGGGCGTGTAGAAGCCGAGCAGCAGGTTCACCAGGGTCGACTTGCCTGCGCCGGATTGGCCCACCAGCCCGATCCGCTCGCCGGGGCGGATCGCCAGGTCCACGCCGTGCAGCACGCCCCGGTCGGTGCCGTAGCCGAAGCGCAACTGCTCGAACCGGATCGCCCCCTCCGTCACGATCAGCGGCCGGGCGCCCGCCGCGTCCGGCTGTTGCTGCGGCACCGCGATGGAGCGCATGGCGTCCTGCACGACGCCCACGTTCTCGAAGATCGACGTCACGTTGTCCGACACCCAGCCGGAGATGTTGGAGAGCTGCCAGGACAGCGGCAGCGCCATCGCCACGGTGCCGACGCTGACCATGCCCCGGGTCCACAGCCAGACCGCCAGCGTGCCCGTGCCCACCATCATGCAGGCGTTGAGGCCGTGCAGCGACAGCACGAAGGTCGTGATCAGCCGCAACTGGTCGCGGTAGGCGGTGGTGTGCTCGTCCACGGCGCTTTGGACATGCGCGTCCTCGTCCCGCGCGCGGGCGAACAGCTTGACGGTGAGGATGTTGGTGTAGCTGTCCACCACCCGGCCGGTCAGGCCGGACCGCACCTCCGACACCCGGCGGGACCGCAGGCGGGCGCGCGGCACGAAACTGCGGAGCAGGATGACGTAGCAGACGAACCAGGCCGCGATGGGAAGCGCCAGGATCGGGTCTGCCCGGCCCAGCAGCAGCATGGCGCTGCCGCCATAGACGATGATGTACCACACGGCGTTGGTGGTGCCGACCACGCTCTCGCGCAGCGCCGGGCCCACCTGCATGACCCGGTTGGCGATGCGGCCGGCGAAGTCGTTTTGGAAGAACGTCCAGCTCTGCCGCACCACGTGCCAGTGGCTCTGCCAGCGCACCAAATTGGTCATGCCGGGCGCGATGGCCTGGTTGGTCACCAGGTTGCGCATCAGCATCGCGACGGGCCGCCCGATCAGGATGAACGCGGCCATGCCGAGCAACTGCCAATGGGCGTCGGGCCAAAGCTGCGCCGGGCCGAACTGGTTCACCAGCGACACGACGCGGCCGACGAACACCGGTATGACGCTGTCGACCAGCGCGGTCAGCATGCCGACGCCGAACAGGGCCACGACGAGCCCGCGCGACTGGCGGATGAAATGCCAGTAGAACGCCAGCATCCCGTCTGGCGGTTGGCCCGGCGGAGGTGGCGCAGTTGGGTGGATGATCCGTTCGAACCAGGTCAGCATCTATCCCGCTTCCATCGCACGGCCAGCCCGGTCAAGCCACCGTCGCGTGACAAGCGGGGTTTTGCCCGGATAGAACGCCGGTCGTAACGGGAAGCCAGGCATGCACGCGATCAATCAGGCCCTGCAGACCATGATCGGCTGGTTCCGCCTCCTGCTCGGCCTGTTCCTGGCGCTGTTCGGCGTGGTCGAGGGTTTCTTGCGCGCGATCCTCGTGCAGCTTGGGGTGCCCGGCCGGTTGCAATCGGCGATCATCATCATCGTCGCGTTGCTGTTCGTGTTTGCCGTGCTGCGTCTGTTCGGAGGGGTGTTCCGGATCCTGCTGCTCGTGTTCCTGATCTTGCTGATCCTGCGCATCGTGGCCCCAATCGCTGGATTCTGAGACGGCCGAGCAAAAGCTGCACGCCCTAAAACGAACTACCAACGGTCGAAAAGCGTAACCACGCCACCTGACCCGGTGAACGCCGGGTCCGTCCCCGCCGTCTGTGGCGTGGCGACACCATCAGAAGGTGAACACCATACCCCCTTCCTCTGGCTCCCCGGCCGCGTCCGCCCTGGCATTGACAGGGATTTCGCCACCGCGGCGGCCGTACAACAGTGCCCGCCTGCATCGGCTGATCGCCGCAAGCCGGACCATCCGATCGTTGTCGATCGGTATCCTGGCCCGGTTGGAGCTCGGCATCCTCGGCGGGCACAAGCAGACTGAAGTGATGTCGGCGATCCGCACCGCGAGGCGAGGCCGCGAGTCGCTATTGAGCGGGAACGAAGCCTTCACGGTGTATTCGCTCGCCAGGTCCCAGGGCGGGTTGGGTGGCGAGATGGCGGAGGTTGGCGTCTATCAAGGCGTCTCGGCGCGGCTCATCAGCATTGCAAGCGGCAACAACCCGCTGCATTTGTTCGATACCTTCGTCGGGCTTCCGGCGCCGGACGCCACCGAGCACGAGCGGATGCGGGAAGGTCATTATGCCGCATCGCTTGGGTCGGTCCAGTCGTACCTGGCCGATCGGGAGAACATCAGCTACTATCAGGGATTGTTCCCCGCGACGGCGCAGCCTTGTGCCGAGCGTCGGTTCTCGTTCGTCCACCTGGATGTGGACTTAAAATCCAGCACGTTGGCGTGTCTGGAGTTTTTCTATCCGCGCATGCTCCAGGGCGGCGTAATCCTGTCGCATGACTATTCCTATCTCGATGGCGTGCGTGATGCGTTCGCCGAGTTCCTGTTTGGCCGTCGGGAGCGGCCGATCGAGCTCGCAACCTCCCAGGCAATGTTGGTCAAGCTGTAGCCGGGCTACCGCGATCTATGCCCGGTGGGCTAAACTCCTTGGATGAGCCAGGAGCTATTCCGCAGTAACGACCTGGTTGTTCGCAAAGTCGGCGATTTCGGCAGCGCGTGCTGCGTCGTCACCTTCGACTCGTTCACCGACAACCGCACCTTGGACCGGCGTGGGTTCGGCGAGGATTTCTTCCGCTCGCGCAGCATGGATGCGATCCACATCCTGTCGCGGGAAAACGACTGGTACCAGTATGCTGAGACCGAAGCCGCCATGGCGACGGTGCACGCTGCGACGCGTGGGCACGCCCGCGTCATCACCTATGGCTCCAGCATGGGCGGCTACGCGGCCATCCGCTTGGCCGGGCTCGTGGGGGCGCACTGTGCGCTGGCGATGTCGCCGCAATATTCGATCGACCCCAAGGTCGCCCCGTTCGAGCGGCGCTGGCACGAGCCCAGCCGGCGGTTCGCGCCGGTATGGGAGCGGCGGTTGCCGTTCCCCGTGTTGGACGAGGCCTATGTCGTCTACGATCCCACGGATTCCGATGGGCGCCATGCCGAGCTGCTGAAAACCAGGTTCAAGTTCACGCCGGTGCCGCTGAAGCAGGCCGGGCACACGGTGGTGGGCTACCTGCACGAGATCGGGCTCCTCCAATCCACCGTCCTGTCGGTCTGCGACGGCACGTTCGACGCCGCCGGGTTGATCGCGGAGGCTTGGCCGCGCCGTGGGCAATCGCCCCAGCATTTCCTCGCCGTCGCGCAGCAGACGGCTGACCCGACCCAGCGCATCGCCGTGCTGCAGGAGGCTGTCCGGGTCGCCCCGCACCATGGCGGCTGCCTGTCGACGCTCGCGATGGAGCTGAGCCATGCCGGCCGCTTCGACGAGTCGCTGGCCCTGCACCGACAGGCTGTGGCGCTGCACCCGACCAGCCCCGGCGTGCTGGTGCTGTACAGCTTCGCGCTGGAGCAAAGCGGCAACTTGGCGGAGGCCTTGGCCGTCATGGAGAACGTGGCGACCCTGACCAACGGGGCGTCGCTTTATGCCAAGCGGCTCCGCAAGCTTCGCAGCAGCGTGCGGGCCCGTGCCAGGGCGCAACGCTGGCCTGGTGTCCTCCGCCGCTGGCTTCGCCGCCGCCGCCGTACCCTGCGCCACGCCCTCCGCCCGCGCTCCCAGGATCACCGGTCCCGCTGAGGAGAACGTAGCCCGCATGAGCGTTTGCTCATGCGGGACAACGCGCACGGACCGGCCGCAGTCTCGCTGCACCGGTTTGTCCGTGCATTCGCTGTGCGAAGACGGGCCACGCTGTCCAGCCAGTCGGCCGCAATCACGCCGCGCGGCGCTGCGTCTCCGAGGCCAGCAGGAACTCCAAATCGTCCGAATCCAGGCCGGATGCCTCGATCTCCGAGTCGAAGGCCAAATTGGCGAGTTCGGCCTTGCGCTCCTGCAGTTGCACGATCCGTTCCTCCACCGTATCGGCGGCGATCAGCTTGTAGACGAACACGGAGCGGGTTTGGCCGATGCGGTGGGCCCGGTCGGAGGCCTGGTCTTCGACCGCCGGGTTCCACCAGGGATCGTAGTGGATCACCGTATCGGCGCTGGTCAGGTTCAGGCCGCGGCCGCCGGCCTTAAGGCTGATCAGGAACAGCGGGACCTCGCCGGCCTGGAACGCCCGCACCGGCTCGGCCCGGTCGCGGGTGTCGCCGCGCAGCTCGACGAATGTGTGCCCGGCCTCGACCAGCCGCGGCTTGATCAGGTCCAGCATGGAGGTGAACTGGCTGAACAGCAGGATGCGCCGCCCCTCCGGCAGCATGCCGCCGATCATCTCCAGCAGCGTGTCCAGCTTGGCGGATCCGGCCTCGCTCGGCCCGGATGTCAGCTTCACCAGCCTGGGGTCGCAACAGGCCTGGCGCAGCTTCAGCAGCGCGTTCAGCACCACGAAGCGGCCCTGGTTCGGCCCCAGCTCCGCCAACTGGTCGCGCACCGTGTCGTGCAGCGTGGCGCGGATGGTGTCGTAGAACTCCCGCTGCTCGGCGCCGAGCGTGATATGCCGCAGGATCGTCTCCTTCGGCGGCAACTCGGACGCGACCTCCGCCTTGGTGCGGCGCAGGATGAACGGCCGGATGCGGCGGCTGAGTTGGCTGCGGCGCAGCGGATCGCCCTCTTTCTCGATCGGCGAGCGGAAGCGTTTGCCGAAGGAGCGCCGATCGCCCAGCAGGCCGGGTTGCAGGAAGGCGAATTGGGACCACAGCTCGTCCAGATTGTTCTCGATCGGCGTGCCGGACAGGCAAATGCGGTGGCGCGAGTCCAACTGGCAGATAGCGCGGGTGGCCTTGGCTTCCGGACTCTTGATCGCCTGCGCCTCGTCCAACACGATCAGGTGCCAGGCGATCTCCTTCATCGCTTCCGCATCGCGCGCGAGCACGGCGTAGGTGGTGATGACGACGGACACGCCGTCCAGCTTGGCGCGCCGCGCCTCGCGTCCTTGGCCGTGCAGCACCTCGACGGTCAGATGCGGCGCGAAGCGGGCCAACTCGGCCTGCCAGTTGGCGACTAGGCTGGTGGGCAGCACCACCAGCACCGGGCGGTCCAGCCGGCCCGCTTCGTATTCGGCGGCGATATGCGCGATGGTCTGCGCCGTCTTGCCCAGCCCCATCTCATCGGCCAGGAAGCCGCCCAGCCCGTGCTCGCGCAGATGCTGCAGCCAGTTCAGCCCGTGCTGCTGGTAGGGGCGCAGCGTGGCGGTGAACCCCTGGGGGATCGGCACGTCCACCATATCCGGCAGGTCGCGGAATCGCTCCACCGTGGCGGCCACGTCGGCGCCGCCCTGCCAGCGCGTGGTGAGCAGTTCTTCCAGGTCCAGCACCGCCGCGGCCTCGCCGTCCGGCAGCACCAGGGCGGAATCGGTGCGGTTGGCCGCGGCCTCCACCAGGTCGCCGACCACCGCCAGCAGCTTGCGCACCCGCTCCGCCGGCAGCCGCACGACGCGGCCATCCTCCAGGCTGGTGACCAGCTCGTCGCCCATGGTGCGCATCGCCTCCGGCCCGCGCTCCAGCAGCCGCACCAGGATCGGCAGCAGCGGCACGCGCACGCCGTCCACCTCGATCCCGAGATCCAGCGAGAAGCTGCCGCGTTCGGCGTCGCTCACCCGCGCGTCGAAGCCGCCGACGACTTTCGCCACGCGCGGGCCGAACCCGGCCTCCACGATGACGGTCCAGCCCTGTTCCTGCAGCGCCGGCACCCGGTCCAACAGGAAACGGTGCCATTGCTCCGCCGCGTCCGGCCCGCGCAGCACGTGGACGCGACGCCCCTTGCCCGTGCTGCCATCGGCGACGCGGAGCTGGACGAAGCCGTATTCGGCCAGGGTTTGCCCTGCTTTCTCCTCTTCCGCCGGGTCGCGCCGGACGAATTCAACACCCTTGCCCCCGGCAACGCGCACGAACTGCCGTTCGTCATCGCCTTCCGCCAGGCCGCTGCCGCCGTGCTCGCCTGCGTAGTCGAAATCCAGCGTCAATGTGTCCAGCAGCGTGAGCGTGCCCGCCTCGTCCGGACCCTGCCGCTTGCGCAGCCGCAACACCGGCGTCGCCGACCTGGTAACAATAACGTGGTCGCTCTGCAGTGCGGGCAAGGGGATCGGCTCCCGCTTGCGTCCGCGGGGTTTGGCCGCTGGCTTGGCCGCCGCGTTGAACCGGGCTTGTCCGGTGGCGCCGCTGCTGGCGTCCACGTACCAATTGCCAACAGCGCCCAGCAGCACGGCGGACCGTGGCGGCAGCGGTGGCGGCGCCCCGGCATCGAAGGAGCGAGGCGGTCCCGGGCGCATCAGGCGCCGCGTCGCCACCCAGCGGGCCTGGCCCGATTGCAGCAGCGCCGCGATCACGGCGTCCAGCCTCTCAGGGCTGACTTCCGTGCGGGCGCCCTCCAGCAGGCCTGCCACCGTCTTCGCCTCCGCGGAGGCGCTGGCATCCGCGGCAATCCGCGCTGGCGTCGTGCCCTCCAGCCGGCCGGCCTGCTCGTCCAGCAGGACGGCGGAGACGATGCAGGCGAAAGGCGGGCTCGCGGCGCCCACGTCGAACAACAGCCGGCGGGGCGGTGGGGCGTCAGGCCCCGGCTGGTCCAGTGACGGCGTGGCAGGGCGACGCAGCGCCGGGAAGCGGTCCAGCGCCGCCAACCCAGCGGCCGCCAAATGGGCGCAGGCCGGCTGGCGGCAGGTGCAACGCGTGCTGAACCCAACACGGCCGCTGCGCGGGAGCGGGGTGAGCGTTGCGGTGCGGCGCTGCCCGGTGTCGACAACGCCGGCACTGATGGACTCGCCCGCCAGGGCAACCTCCACCGCGCCCAACAAGACCAAGCTGCGACCCCGGGTCAGTGTGCGCGGCTCAAACAAGGCGCGGAGGTCTTCGGCGGAAAACGGCGTCGGCATGCAGAGCAAAACCTCGATAACGGCAGCCAGTCTGCCCGTGGAGCGGGCGGAAGCGCGGCTGGGCGCGGTAGTATAGCATCTACGGCGGGCGAAGCATCCCCGTGCAGCGCCGGGGCAGCCATCCGCGTCATCCAAGGGGCAGCTTGTCGCAGGCCATATCCCCTGCTTCATGGTCATGTGGGAAACCCGGCGTTGCATTCGGCGCATTGCCGCACTGCTCCGGCATGCTAAAGCGGGGCATGGACACTTCAGCCGAACCTGGTGTGAAAATCGCCCTGCCGGAAAAAATGATCGATTCCGCAACGTTCCGCGCGTGCATGCGCCAAGTGCCCGGGGCCGTGACGGTGGTCACCACCGTGCATGAGGGCACACGCGGCGGTCTGACGGCCACCGCCGTGTGCTCCGTCAGTGCCGATCCGCCGCAGATGCTGGTGTGCGTCAACCGGTCCAGCAGTGCCGAGGCCGTGATCGTGGCGGCCGGGCGGTTCGGCGTCAGCTTCCTGTCACACGACCAGGAACTCGTCGCCAACGCCTTCGCCGCTTCCTTGGACGACCGGTTCGACCATGCGCAATGGACGGAACTCGCGTCGGGCGTGCCGCTGCTGGAAAACGCCGCCGCGGCCTTCGATTGCGTGGTCGTGCAGACAATCCAGGCAGGAACGCACACCATCTTCATCGGCGCGATCGTCGCCGCGGTGTCTCGCGACGTGCCGAACCTCGTTTACAAGGCAGGCGCGTACGGCGCGATTTAGGCGGCCCTCTCCAAACGGGAGAGGGCCGAATCCCCCGTTATGCTGCCTTGAACGAGCCTTCCATCACCACCTGGGACAGAGGGATGCGATCGTTCGGCGCCTCGCGCGCCGCCATCGCCTCCGGCAGGGTGGCCTTGTCGCCGATCTTGCCGATGGCGATCGCCTGCTCCACCCGGTAGCCTTCCGGAACGTTGAGCTCCGCAAACGCCCGTTCCATGTCGAAGCCGACCATGCCATGGGTGTGCCAGCCGGACAAAGTCGCCTGC
Source organism: Acetobacteraceae bacterium (assembly GCA_965199095.1). Lineage (GTDB taxonomy): Bacteria > Pseudomonadota > Alphaproteobacteria > Acetobacterales > Acetobacteraceae > LMUY01. The sequence goes on along the minus strand of CBDAQM010000007.1, from coordinate 134,854 downwards.
AGCGCCAGGCAGGTCCAGGCGGCGCCGGCATCCATCGAGTGGCTATGCGACGGCACGGGCTTGTCCTTGCCCGGCGGCAGCATCAACGAGTTGGAGATCAACACCACCAAGGCAGAGGCGGTCTTCGCCCAGCTCTGGTTGAACGGAACCAGCAGGTCCAGGAACTTGTCGAAATGCGGAGTGCCCTTGCGCGCGTAGACAAAACGCCAAGGCTGCGAGTTGTAGGAGGACGGCGCCCACCGTGCGGCCTCGAACAGGGTCATCAGCGCCTGCTCGCTGATTTCTTCCCCGGTGAACGCGCGCGGCGACCAGCGATCCAGGAAGAGCTTGTCGATCGGGTAATCGGAATGCCGATGGTTGGCGTCGGTCAAGGCAGACTCCTTCGTTGAAACCGTCTTGGTTCTAACAAGACTCTACTCGTTTGTCTCTGCGCGGTCGGAACGGATTAAGCTTTTGTTCACGCTCACTTGATAAGGATTGGTGGTCCGCAGAATGGCGGACGGCTAGCATCAGGTAAAACACCATGTCCGTTGGATCGATCAACACCAACACTGCGTCGTATGTTGCTCTGCAATCCCTGAACAACACCAGCTCCGCGCTGCAAACCGCGCAGAAGGAGATCTCCACCGGCTACCGGGTGGCGGATGCCACCGATGATGGGGGCGCCTTCGCCGTGGCGCAGAAGGTGCGGTCCGATGTCGGGGCATTGACCAGCGTCAACCAGCAACTGGGCACCGCGAAGGGGCTGGTCACCACAGCCCTGTCCTCCCTGACCAGCATCTCCAACCAGATCACGACCGCCAAGGGCTTGCTCGTCAAGATCAGCGACCAGAGCATCTCCGACGATCAGCGGAACCAATACATCACCTCCTATACCGAATTGGTGAAGACGGTGGCCGATGCCGTCGACAACTCAACGTATAATGGCCAGACGCTGCTTGGGGCTGCCTCCGGCACCGTTCCCGGCGCAGACAAATCGGTGATCAGCAACGAAGCGGGCTCCACGGCAACGTTGAACAACGAAGATGTCAGCGCGCTGCCGAACACTTTGGCCGAACTCATCGGGGTGTCGTTCACCCGCAGCGCCACAGGCCAGGACACGATCACCGGACCCGCCACGCCCAGCGCCGCGCAAACCGCAGCGCTGGCAGCGTTGCAGAGCGGCGCCGGGTTCGACCAGACGCAGGTCGGGGTCAACAACCAGTTGAACCAGGCCGGTTCGGACTCGAACTATTTGGACAGCCAGATCACCTTCAACAGCAACAAGATCGACAGCCTCAACTCCGGCCTTGGCGCCCTGGTGGACGCGGATCTCTCTAAAGAGTCCGCAGTGCTGCAATCCCTGCAGATCAAACAGCAGCTTGGCACCCAGGCTCTTTCGATTGCGAACCAGTCTCCACAGTCCTTGCTCAGCCTATTCAAGTAATCCGACGTTCCTGACGATGCGTCTGCCTGCGCAAACGCAGGCAGGTCGTTCGCCGGGTGGTGATATAGCAGGATTCATCCGCCTGCATTAAGCTGCCTGCGTGACCGGTTTTAATGTAACGATCCTCCTCATGGAGGACGACTCCACCTTGCGGGCTCTTTTGGCCGATGGGCTGCGTGACGCCGGTTATCCAGTGCTGGAGGCGGCGACGGGATCGCAGGCCAAGGATGCCCTGGCGGCGGCGGACGGACGGGTGATCCTGGTCGCCGACCGTTCTGTCGACAAGGAGGGGCCGAACGGCTTCCAATTGGCGTCGGAGGCGTTGGAACGCAGTCCAGAGCTCTCGGTCATCTACATATCCGGAACCCATATCGCCATCCGGCGCCGCACCTTGAGGGAGCGCGAACGGGCCCTCCTCAAACCCTTCGCGATGTCCCAGTTGCTGACGATGGTGCGTGAACTCGGCGGCTAGCGCCCAGCCAAGGGTCGGAATGGCATCCCCTCAACCTCGCATGCGCGACAGGTCAAGCAGGACGCTGGCCTCCAACTCCTTCTCTTCCAGCCGGTGCTTGACCAGGTCGCCCAGGCTTACGATCCCGACCAGGTCGTCATCGACCACGATCGGCAGATGCCGGACCCGCCGGTTGGTCATCAGTTGCAGCGCCTGGTCGGTTGTGTCGCTCGGCTTGCCGCTGATCACGGGGGAGGACATCACCTCCTGCACATGGTACTCGTAGGCGCGGGCGCCGCTCTGGGCCAGGCGGTTGACCAGGTCGCGTTCGGAAAAGATGCCGATCGGCTTCAAGTGACTTTCAACGACCAGGGCGCCGATATGGTGCTCGGCCAGCCGCTCCACCGCGTCCTTCACCGTCTGGTCGGGACGGATCGTCATGACCTTGTGGCCCTTGATGTGCAGCACATCGGAAATGAGCATGATGGAGTCCTCTCGTGGGATTGGTCCCGTCCTCCTGATGTTGGCAGGGGGGCTGTCCGCTTAAAGTTAATCCGGCGTCATGTGACGGCCCGAGCCCGCAACATCCGCGCGTGGCTCATCGGCCCCTCGTTCGCGGCCGATCGAACACGCAGACGCTTTCCACCGCGGCCGACCATAGGAACTGGTCCACCGGCGTGGCGGCGATGACGCCGTATCCGGCACCCCGCAGGGTATGGCCATCCCGGGCGAGTGCGGCCGGGTTGCAACTGACGTAGATGACGCGGCCAACGCCGGACGCCGCGATCGCCGGCATCTGCGCCGCGGCGCCGGGAAACGGCGGATCGAGCACGATTGCGGCTGCGCCCGCCAGCTCCTTCGCGGTCAACGGCTGCCGGGCGAGGTCGCGATGGACTGCGTCGACGCGGCGGCCCGCCGCAGCGTTGCGCAGGGCAGCGCAGGCGTCCGGACTGCCCTCGTAGGCCATGACGCGCGCCCTGGTCGCGAGTGCGAAGGTGAGGGTGCCGCTTCCAGCAAACAGCTCGATCACGGCATCCCGCGCGGTGCGTTGCGCCGGCAGTCCGGTCAGGACAGCCGCTGTGATGGCGGCAGCGCCGGTCCTGGACGCTTGCAGGAAAGCGCCTGGCGGCACTGCCACGCTGGTACCCGCCAGGGTCGTGACAGCAGGCGCGATTTGCGCGGCCGTCTCCGCCGGGCCGGTCCCAAGCGCCCAGGCCACCCGGCACGCCCCGGTATCGCGTGCAAGCTGCGTCAGCAGGGTGCGGTCGCCGGCGGTGAGCGGCGCGTCCGTGCGGAGCAGCAGGTCGATCCCGCTGTCCAACACATTGGCGATGGCAGATCCGGTGCGGCGGAGTCCGGCGATCCGCGGCAAGGCCGCACGAAGCGCCTGCATCAATGTCAGCAGTGGCGGTTCGACCACCAGGCAGGTGTGAAGGTCGATGATGTCGGCGCCGCGATGTCGATGCAGGCCGACCAACACGTCCTTGCCCACCCGCTGCAACGCCAGGTCGATGCGGCGCCGGTCGTGTGGCGGCGTGCGGGCAAGCGGCGACAGGGTTACGTCAGGGAAGCCGGCGCGGGCGAGCGCCGCCTGGAGCTGCGCCGATTTCCAGGCGGCGTATGGCACGTCCTGCCAGTGCTGCAGGGTGCAGCCGCCACAGGCGCCGAAATGCGGGCAGGGCGCCCCCTGGCGGTCGGGCGAGGCCGTGATGAGGTCGGCGGCGCCAGTCCAACCCTGGCCGCGGCGGACCAGCGCCGAGACGTGGACCTGGTCGCCGGGAAGCGTGTAGGGGAGGTAGGCGAGGCTGCCGTCGGCCCGTGAGGCGACCCCGTCGCCATCGGCGCCGATCTTCTCGATGGTGAGGGTTTGGGTCTCCCCCTCATCAAACCCCCTCCCGCTGGGAGGGGGTTTGATTTCAGGTCGAGCGCGCGGCGTCAGGCGCCGAACGCGGAGATTCCGGTTTGGGCGCGGCCAAGGATCAGCGCATGCACGTCATGCGTGCCCTCGTAGGTGTTGACCGCCTCCAGGTTCATGACGTGGCGGATCACGTGGTACTCGTCCGCGATGCCGTTGCCGCCGTGCATGTCGCGCGCCTCGCGGGCGATCGCCAGCGCCTTGCCGCAGGAGTTCCGCTTGCACAGGCTGATCATTTCCGGCGCCGCCCGGTGCTCGTCCATCAGCCGGCCCAGCCGCAGCACGCTCTGCAGCCCGAGCGTGATTTCCGTCTGCATGTCCGCCAGCTTCTTCTGGATCAACTGCGTCGCCGCGAGCGGCCGGCCAAACATCATCCGGTTCAACGTGTAGTCGCGGGCGGCATGCCAGCAGAACTCGGCCGCACCCAACGCGCCCCACGCAATTCCGTAGCGGGCGTTGTTCAGGCAGGAGAACGGGCCGCGCAGCCCCTTCACGCCGGGCAGCATGTTGGCCTCAGGGACGAAGACCTCGTCCATCATGATCATGCCGGTCTTGGACGCGCGCAGGCTGAACTTGCCCTCGATGACCGGGGCGGTCAGCCCCTTCATGCCCTTTTCCAGGATGAAGCCGCGGATTGTGCCGCTGTCATCCTTCGCCCACACCACGAACACATCCGCCAACGGCGAATTGGTGATCCAGGTCTTGGAGCCGCTGACCAGATAGCCGCCCTCCACCGTCTTGGCGCGCGTGCGCATGGAGCCGGGGTCGGAGCCGGCATCCGGTTCCGTCAGGCCGAAGCAGCCGACGAACTCGCCAGACCGCAGCTTCGGCAGGAAGCGCTGGCGCTGGTCCTCCGATCCGAAGGCCCAGATGGGATACATCACCAGGGAGGATTGCACGGAGAAGGCGGAGCGATAACCGCTATCCACCCGCTCCACCTCGCGGGCGATCAGCCCGTACGCCACGTAGCTGACCCCGGCGCAGCCGTAGCCTTCCAGCGTCGCGCCGAGGAAGCCCATTTCCCCCATTTCGTTCATGATCTCGCGATCGAATTTCTCGTGGCGGTTGGCCAGCAACACGCGGGAGAACAGCCTGTCCTGGCAATAGGCGCGGGCGGCGTCGCGGATGGCGCGCTCGTCCTCGGTCAACTGGTCGTCCAGCAACAGGGCGTCATCCCAGGAGAATGGGCCCATGGGACGGTTCTGTGGCGCGATGCCCGCCGGCACGTCGCGGCCGGGTTCGCCCTCGGCGGCCTCTGGTATTGCAACGGGGCTCATGACGTTCATGCCTGGGTCTCCTCCGAATGGCGCGGTTGGGCCGCGCGCTGGGGTGATCGTATCAGCATAAAGGCCGGCACGTCATCGCCAAAGCCCTGCACGGACGGTCCAAGATCGTCGTCGCGTCCGCGTGGGTCGCGACGCGGCAGGCGTTCGCGCACCTGCTCGGGCTCGCGCGCGGCGTCCCGTGGCGGACGCTCCCGGCGGCTGCGGGATGGCGGGGCGGCCGCTTCGATCTTCAGCTCCGCGGCTGGCGGTTCGGCCCGGGGCGCACGGGCGCGCCGGGGCGCGACGCCCTCCTTCGGTTCGGCCCGGCTCGGCTTGGCCTCGGGCTTGGCGGCGGTCCGGCCGCGGCCCCGGCGCTTGCGTCCGTCCCCCTCCGCCCACTCCACCAGGTCGAGGCCGTCGACCTGCAACCGCGGGATAGGCGCGCCAACCAGCGCCTCGATCGCCTCGGTGGCGAGCCGGTCTTCCGGCGTCGCAAGCGTGAAAGCATGCCCGGTCAACCCGGCGCGGCCCGTGCGGCCGATGCGGTGGACGTAGTCCTCGGCATGGTGCGGCACGTCGAAGTTGAACACGTGCGACAGGCCGCTGATGTCGACACCCCGCGCCGCCACGTCGCTGCATACCAGCAGCCGCAACTCGCTCGCCTTGAATCGCGCCATCGTCGCCGTCCGTTCCGACTGCGACAGGTCGCCATGCAGCGCGCCCACGTCGAAGCCATGCCGCTTCAGCGACTTGTAGAGGATGTCCACTTCCGTCTTGCGGTTGCAGAAGATCAGCGCGTTCTGCACCTGCTCGAACCGGATCAGCCGACGCAGCGCCTCCCGCTTGTCCGTCTCCTTCACCAGGACCAGCCCGGCCACGATGGTGGTGGCGACCGAGGCAGGACGCGACACCGTGATCTGCCGCGGGTTCTGCAGGAACGCGTCGGCCAGCCGCTTGATCTCCGGCGCCATGGTGGCGGAGAAGAACAAGGTTTGCCGGGTGCGCGGCAGCATCGCGACGATCCGCTCGACATCGGGAATGAAGCCCATGTCCAGCATGCGGTCCGCCTCGTCGATCACCAGGATGCGCGTGTCGGTCATCAGCAGGCCGCCGCGCTCGAACAGGTCGATCAGCCGTCCGGGGGTCGCGATCAGCACGTCCACGCCTTTCATCAAGGCGTCCTTCTGCTCGGACATGCTTTCGCCGCCGATCAGCAGGGCGTGGTTCAGCTTCAGATGCTTGCCGTATTGGATGAAGTTCTCGGCGACCTGCAGCGCCAACTCGCGCGTCGGCTCCAGGATCAGGGAGCGCGGCATGCGGGCGCGGGCACGGCTGCCGGCCAGGATTTCCATCATCGGCAGGGTGAAGGAGGCGGTCTTGCCCGTGCCGGTCTGCGCCACACCCAGGACGTCGCGGCCCATGAGGACGGCGGGGATCGCCTGCTCCTGGATCGGGGTGGGATGGAGATAGCCGATCTCCGCGATGGCTTGCAGGATGGCGTCCGACAGGCCCAGATCGGCGAAGACGGTGCGCGGGGCCTCGGCTTCCTCCGCCACAAGCCCGGCCACGCCGCCGCCGACATGCATGCCGGTCGACTCCATCGACGCGTCGGCGTCGGTGTCCGCGAGCACGGTCCCCATCGGCAGCTCGGGCTGGATGTCCGTCTCGGGCGTGTCCTGAATTGCCCCAGCCGGCTCGGCGTCGTGGGTCGATTCAGGCTCGCAGTGTGCAGGCTGGTCCGCCGAGGCGGCTGTCGTTTCGGTCAACAAGGGATTCCGGTCGCTTGATTTTACGCCAGCAGTCACGGTGTGCCGGCAGGAGGCGCTATGGGGGCGCGGGCGCGACATCCCGCGCCTCAGCGCCGCATATCTGCAACCGGACGTCGAAAGTCAAGGAAATCACGTCACGTGCAACGTTATGCGTCGCGCTGCGTAGGGCTGCGGGCCAGGAGATACCATGTGATGGCGAACAGCGACCAAGCCCTGCCGATCGAGGATTACGCGCTCATCGGCGACTGCAACACCACGGCGCTGGTGGGCCGCAACGGGTCCATCGACTGGCTGTGCTGGCCGCGCTTCGACAGCGCCGCCTGCTTTGCCGCCCTGCTCGGCACGCCGCAGCACGGCCGGTGGATGATCGCGCCAGCCGAGGCGGGCGGCCAGGTGACCCGCGTATACCGCGACGGCGGCCTGGTGCTGGAGACGGTGTTCACTGTGCCCGGCGGCGTGGTGGCGCTGGTCGACTTCATGGTGCCGGAACTCGGCAACTCCTCCATCATCCGCATCGTCGAGGGCCGGTCCGGCCGGGTCGACATGATGATGGACCTGGCGCTGCGCTTCGACTACGGCGTATCGACCCCATGGGTGACGCGCCTGCCGGGCGACACCGGCTACATCGCCATCGCCGGGCCGGAACTGACAGCCCTGTATACCGAGGTGGAGCTGGAGGGGCGCGACATGCGCACCCTCGCCAGCTTCGCCGTGACGGCGGGGGAGAAAGTGTCGTTCATGTTGCGCCATGGGCCGTCCCATTTGCCGCCGCCGCCGAAGCTGGATGTGGAGCAGGCGCTGGCCGATACGGAGCGCTACTGGAGCGAGTGGTCGGGCCGCTGCTCGTACAAGGGCGCCTATCAGGACGCGGTGCGGACCTCCCTGCTCACCTTGAAGGCGTTGACCTATCACCCGACGGGCGGCATCGCGGCCGCCGCCACGACCTCCTTGCCCGAGCAATTGGGCGGGACGCGCAACTGGGACTATCGCTATTGCTGGTTGCGCGATGCGACGCTGACGCTGTTTTCCCTGATGCAGGCCGGCTACTACGAGGAAGCCGGGGCCTGGCGGGACTGGCTGCACCGCAGCGTGGCGGGCCGTCCGGAGGAAATCCAGATCATGTACGGCATCGCCGGGGAACGGCGACTGGCGGAGTGGGAAGTCACCACCTTGCCCGGCTATCAAGGGGCATCCCCGGTGCGGATCGGCAACGCCGCCTCCGAGCAACTGCAACTGGATGTGTTCGGCGAAGTGACGGAGGCGATGCACCAGGCCCGCAACGGCGGCCTGGCCAATGCCCCGGCCAGTTGGGCGCTGCAATGCGCCATCGTCGGCCATCTGGCGACCATCTGGCGTCAACCGGACGAGGGCATCTGGGAGACGCGCGGCGGACGCAAGCATTTCACCTACTCGAAGGTGATGGCCTGGGTGGCGTTCGACCGCATGATCAAGGATGCGGAGGAGCATGGCCTCGACGGCCCGGTCGAGGAATGGAAGGCGACGCGGGCCGAGATCTGCGACATGGTGCTGGCCAAGGGGTTCCATCCCGGCAAGAGCAGCTTCACCCAGCATTTCGACACCGACGTGCTCGACGCCAGCCTGCTGCTGCTGCCGCTCGTCGGGTTCCTGCCGCATGACGACCCGCGCGTGCTCGGCACCACGGCGGCGGTCGAGCGGGAGTTGTTCAAGGACGGCTACGTGCTGCGCTACAACACGTCCGACAAATCGGACGGCTTGCCGCCGGGCGAGGGGGCGTTCCTCGCGTGTTCGTTCTGGCTGGTGGACAACTGGAACATGCAGGGTCGTCGCGCGGACGCGGTCGCGCTGTTCAACCGGCTGCTCGCCCTGCGCAACGATGTCGGTCTGTTGAGCGAGGAATACGACCCGGCGGCCAAGCGTATGACCGGCAACTTCCCCCAGGCTTTCAGCCACACGGCGCTGATCGCCAGCGCGCTGAACCTCGCCCATGATGGTCCGGCCCAGGCGCGGGAGGCGTAGCTCAGCGGATAAGTTGGGTCACGATCCATCCAAACAGGGTAAACAGCACCGTCGTGACGGCGACCCCGACGCCAAAAGCGGCCGATAGGGCTTCCACGGCTCCCAACCGCGCTGCTCGATCGTAGCACGGGCATGGGTCCGAGCGGCATCTTCGCGGCCGTGCCCATGGTGGTCAGTCATCCTGCCCGCACGTCCTTGATGTCGCGGAAGGTGAGTGCCTCGTTCTGGTCCGCGACGCGGCGAAGGCTGAAGGTGGAGGAGGCGAGGAACACCGGGTCGCCGTCCACGTCGTCCGCCATCGCGGTGCGCTGCACCTGGCTGAATTTCTCCACCGCCGCCTTGTCCCCGCTGATCCACCGCGCCATCGCATAAGGCACTGCCTCGAACCCGATGCCCACGCCATACTCGCCTTGCAGCCGGGCGATCAGCACGTCCAACTGCAGCGTTCCGACCACCCCCACGATGGGCTGGCTGCCGTCCTGCGGGCGGAACAACTGCACGACGCCCTCCTCGGCCAGTTCCTGCAGGGCCTGGCGCAGTTTCTTCGCCTTCATCGCGTCGTCCAGCCGCACCCGGCGCAGGATTTCTGGCGCGAAATAGGGCACGCCGACGAAGTTGATGTCCTCCTCCTCCGACAGCGTGTCGCCGATCCGCAAGGTGCCGTGGTTGGGGATGCCGACCACGTCGCCGGCATAGGCCTCGTCGGCGATCTGGCGGTCGCGGGCGAAGAAGAATTGCGGCGCGTGCAGCGGGATCAGCTTGCCCGTGCGCACCTGGCGCAGCCGCATACCCCGCTCCAGCTTGCCGGAGCAGACGCGCGCGAAGGCGATCCGGTCGCGGTGGTTTGGGTCCATGTTCGCTTGGATCTTGAACACCAGCGCCGTGAGCTTCTCCTCGCTGGCGTCGACGATCCTGGTGTCGGCGGGCTGCGCGCGCGGCGGCGGCCCAAAGGCGACCAGGCTGTCCAGCAAATCCGTGACGCCGATCTCCTTGATGGCGCTGCCGAAGAACACCGGCGTCAGGTGCCCGGCGTTGAAGCCGTCGCGGTCGAACTCCGGCAGGGCCGCGCGGGCCAGGTCGATCTCCTCCGCCATGGCGATCATGCGGTCATCGGATTGCGACAGTGGGTCGATGGTGTGAACCTCCCGCGTGCGCAAATCGTACGTGCCGGCGAAAGTCGCGGCGCGGCCGATCGGCCAGGTCACCGGCGCGGTGTCCAAGGCCAGGGTGTTGCCCACCTCGTCCAGCAACTCGAACGGGTCGCGCGCCTCGCGGTCCATCTTGTTGACGAAGGTCAGGATGGGGATGTCGCGCATGCGGCAGATTTCGAACAGCTTGCGGGTGCGCGCCTCGATCCCCTTGGCCGCGTCGATCACCATCACCGCGGAGTCCACCGCGGTGAGCGTGCGATAGGTGTCTTCGGAGAAATCCTCGTGGCCCGGCGTGTCCAGCAGGTTGAACACGCAGCCGCCATATTCGAACGTCATGACCGAGGTGACGACGGAGATGCCGCGCTCCCGCTCGATCCCCATCCAGTCGGACCGGGTGCGCCGGCGCTCGCCCTTGGCGCGGACGTTGCCCGCAAGCTGGATCGCCCCGCCAGCCCGCAACAGCCGCTCGGTCAGCGTCGTCTTGCCCGCATCCGGGTGCGAGATGATCGCGAAGGTCCGGCGGCGGGCGATCTCTTCGGCTGGGGTCATGGGCGAATTCCACCCTCTCCGAATTCGGCTCCCCTCTCTGGAAACAGCTCCCTCTCCCTCTGGGAGAGGGTCGGGGTGAGGGCGAGCTGGCACCGGTCGAACGATAGGGGGTGTGGGAAGACCCTCACCCTGCCCTCTCCCAGAGGGAGAGGGTTTTCATGAAGGTTGGCGGGGAATTACCGCGAGTAGAACTCGACCACGAGGTTCGGTTCCATCTGCACGGGGTACGGCACGTCCGTCAGCTTCGGCGCGCGGGCGAAGCGGCCCTTCATGGCGCGGTGGTCCACTTCCAGATACTCTGGCACATCGCGCTCCGTGCTCTGCGTGCTGTCCAGCAACACGGCGAGTTGCTTGGATTTCTCGCGCACCTCGATGGTGTCGCCGTCCTTGACCAGGTAGGACGGGATGTTGACCCGCTTGCCGTTGACCAGGACATGCCCGTGGTTGACGAACTGGCGTGAGGCAAACGGCGTGATCGCGAACTTCAGCCGGTAGATCACCGCGTCCAGCCGGCGCTCCAGCAGCTCGATCAGGTTTTCGGACGTGTCGCCCTTGCGGCGGACCGCCTCGTCATAATACTTGCGGAACTGCTTTTCGCCGATATTGCCGTAATAGCCCTTCAGCTTCTGCTTCGCCATCAGCTGGATGCCGAAATCGGTTGGCTTCTGCTTGCGGCGCTGCCCGTGCTGGCCGGGGCCGTAATCGTGCTTGTTGATCGGCGACTTGGCGCGGCCCCACAGATTCACGCCGAGGCGGCGGTTGATCTTGTACTTGCTTTCGGCGCGCTTCGTCATGCGCAAGGCACTCCATTCTATGTCGCCCACGTTGGAGCGTTGTTGCACCGGTAGTCCGAAATAGCGTTCGGCGGGAGCAAGCCCCGAAGGCTCGTCCACGTTCCCGGCAGTGGGCCGGGGGTTACGCCCCGCTCCCCGGCTTGTCAAACCGGCGCGGCGGCGGCATCTGCGTGCTATGGTCAATCCCGGCATCAATCGCGGCGACATCATCTGGCTCGGCGTCGCCTCCGGCGTCACCGGCGGGATGATCGGCGGCATGATGCTCGGTCTCGGCATCGCCATGATGATCGAGGGGGCCTACGCCGGGCTGCTGCTGATCTGCATTGGCGCGCCGTGCTCGGGATTGATCGGCTGGCTGATGGCCCGGCGGCTGGCCAAGCAGCTTCAGTAGCCCGCGCCCGTCCACCACAGCGCCGCGGGCCCTGACCTTTAACCGGTCACTCCCACTCGATCGTGCCCGGCGGCTTGCTGGTGATGTCGTAGGTCACGCGGTTGATGCCGCGCACCTCGCCCACGATCCGCCCGGCCACGCGGCCGAGGAAACCCATGTCGAACGGGTAGAACTCCGCGGTCATGCCGTCCGTGCTGGTCACGGCGCGCAGGGCGCAGGCCTGGTCGTAGGTGCGGCCGTCGCCCATCACACCCACCGTGCGGACCGGTAGCAGCACGGCGAAAGCCTGCCAGATTGCGTCATACAGCCCGGCGCTGCGGATTTCCTCCAGGAAGATCGCGTCCGCATGGCGCAGCGTCTCCAGCGCCGGGCGCGTCACCGCGCCGGGGATGCGGATGGCGAGGCCCGGGCCGGGAAAGGGATGGCGGCCCACCAGCGTGTCGGGCAGGCCGAGTTCGCGGCCCAGCACGCGGACCTCATCCTTGAACAGCTCGCGCAGCGGCTCCACCAGCGACATCCGCATGCGTGCCGGCAGGCCGCCCACGTTGTGGTGGCTCTTGATGGTGACGCTGGGGCCGCCCGTCACGCTCACGCTCTCGATCACGTCCGGATACAGCGTGCCCTGCGCCAGGAAATCGGCGCCGCCGATCTTCGCCGCCTCCTGCTCGAACACGTCGATGAACAGGCCGCCGATCGTCTTGCGCTTCACCTCCGGGTCGGTGACGCCCTCCAGCGCGCCCAGGAACAGGTCGGACGCATCGCGGTGCACCAGCCGGATGTTGTAGCGGTCGCGGAACATCGCCTCCACCTCCGTCGCCTCGCCCCGGCGCAGCAGGCCGTGGTCGACGAAGATGCAGGTGAGCTGGTCGCCCACCGCCTCGTGGATCAGCACCGCCGCCACCGAGGAATCCACCCCGCCCGACAGCCCGCAGATCACCCGGCCGCTGCCGATCTGGGCGCGGATGCGACGGACTGCCTCCTGCCGGAACTCCGCCATTGACCAATCACCGCGCAGCCCGGCGACGCCGTGGGTGAAGTTGCGCAGCAACGCGGCGCCATGTGGGGTGTGCACGACCTCCGGATGGAACTGCACGCCGTAGAACTTCCGCGCCTCGTCCGCGACGACGGCGAACGGGGCGCCTTCGCTGGACGCCACGGTGCGGAACCCCGGCGGCAGGGCGGTCACGCGGTCGCCATGGCTCATCCACACCTGCTCGCGCCCGCCCGGATGCCAGGCGCCGTCGAAGAGCGGGCAACCCTCTGTCACGTCCACGAAGGCGCGGCCGAACTCCTGCACGCCGTGCGCTTCGACCGCGCCGCCGAGTTGCGCGCACATCAGTTGCTGGCCGTAGCAGATGCCCAGCACCGGCACGCCCATGGTCCAGACCAGGTCGGGCGCCCGGGGTGACGCCGGGTCGGTCACGCTGGCGGGGCCGCCGGAGAGGATGACCGCCTTGGGCGCCCACTCCGCGATCCGTCCTGGTGCGGCGTTGAAGGGCCAGATTTCGCAGTAAATGCCGCTTTCGCGCAGGCGCCGGGCGATCAACTGCGTCACCTGGCTGCCGAAATCGAGGACGAGGACTCGCTCGTCGTGCCTGTCGAGCTCTATCATGGGGCCTTCCAGCACGGCCCTGCCGCGAGGGCAAGCCTCCCCGCACCGGGTCGATCCGTCCACGCGTAACACACCCGCATCGGAGGCTGCCGTCATGACCCACCGCACCGTCGCCACTGTGGCATGGACGGGCAACACGGGGCGCGGCACGGCCTCCCCCAGCGCCTACGAACGGCGGCACGACATCTGCGTCGACGGTAAACCCACCATCGCCGGGTCGTCCGACCCGTCCTTCCGCGGCGACCCGGCGCGGCACAACCCGGAGGATCTGCTGGTGTCCGCCGTGTCCGCCTGCCACATGCTGTGGTTCCTCGGCCTGTGCGCCGCCGCTTGGGTGGTGGTGACCGCCTACGAAGACCGTGCGGAGGGCGAGATGGCCGTTGCGGCCGATGGGGGCGGCTGCTTCACCAGCATCCTGCTGCGTCCCCGGGTGACGGTGGCCGGCGCGGTATCCAGCGACACATTGGCAGCCTTGCACCAGGAGGCGCATGCGAAATGCTTCATCGCCAACTCACTTAGGGTTCCGGTCAGCCATGCGCCCGAAACCGTCTTTGTAACGGCGTCCCGTTCATCACCGCCCGTCGCGTGATCAGATGAAGACGTTGGTAATCGGTTGTTAAGCCTTCGACAGCATAATCTTCATAGGCGGTTCACCACTTCCTTGCTACTCGGCGGCAGGACTGGTGTACCCGGCAGTGGAGGCAGTGCTGATCATGACCGTTCCATTGAAGTCCTGTGCTCTCGATGAGGCTCGCATTGTGGCGCACGCGGCGCTTGTCTTGGCGGAGCGCGCCTATGCGGACGGCAAGTCAGAAGATGCGGCCCATCTTGTCGACGTCGCGCACCGGCTGTTTGGCGCAGCGTTAGAACGGTCTGGCACCGGTCCTCGACGCGCGCACTAGACCAAATCCGTCGGTCAGCGAAGCGGCAGGCCGAGCCGCTCCATGGCGGCCCGCAATTTATCGCGGCCGGCGAGTGCCTTCAGGCGTCCCATGCGGGACACCACGCGCTCCGTCCACGTATAGCGCGTTCGTTCGCTTGCCTCGCTGAAGCGTTCCAGGGCGTGGTCGTAGCTCAGCCGCGCGTCGTGTTCGGTCGTCACATCGTACCGCTCGCGATGCAGCACGGCGGATTGCGGCAGGCGTGGCTTGACCCGCCACGCGGTCTCCGTCTCGTCGGCATAGCCGATGCACAGGCCGACGACACCCATGGCGCCGGGCGGCAGGCCCAGCGTGGCGGCCACGGTTTCCACGTCGTTGCGCAAGGCGCCGATGTACACGGTGGCGAGGCCCAGGCTTTCGGCGGCGACGGTGGCGTTCTGCGCCGCCAACACGGCATCGAACGCGGCAAACAAGAAGGTTTCCAGATAAGGCAGCGTCTCGAAGGACTGGCCAACGGCCGTCCCGACCCGCTCCAGCCGCGAGACATCCGCGATCCATACCAGGAACAGCGGACATTGCTCGATATGCGCCTGGTTGCCGGCCACCCGCGCCAGGATCGCCTTGGTGGCCGGGTCGGTCACCGCGACAACGGACCAGGCCTGCATGTTGGACGAACTCGCGGCCGACTGCCCGGCGGCGATCAACGTTTCCAGCGTCCCGTCCGGCAGGCGATCAGGCCGGTAGGCGCGGACGGAGCGGTGTTGCAGCAGGCTCGCGATCACCTCGTTCCATGGGCCGGCGGGGAGCGACGTTGCGTCCTCACCGTATCGGGCGAGAAGGGCGGCTTGGCGAGGCGCCATGTCGGTCATGCTGCAAGTTCCCTGCCGCATCGGCAGGGGATGGCCGCTGCGTCAGGAGTGATTAGCGCCTGAGGCGGCCGGCAGCAAATGACAATGGCGCCGCGGGGGAGCCCCAGCGATCTAATGTTTCACGTCTGAGAAATGGTTGAAGAGCGCGTCAACGGAACTCTCCAAACAGTCCGATGTGCCCCGGAGCGCCGTTGGCGCCACAAGATCCTCAAAAAACCATTTGAGCGGACAGGATAGCAGTTCACTCAGTTTGAGCAGCTGATAAGCCGGAACACGCTCGGCGCCCTCTTCCCACCGGGTGATCTCAGATGCTGATGTTTGGAGCGCCCGCGCAATGGTGTCCAGTGACATGCACAGAGCCCCGCGCAGCATCCGCACGCGGCGGCCGACATATTGGTCGACGGTTGCGGCCCCTTCAGCGTTGGGTGAACCGGCCCGGTCGTCGTTCATACGACGATCCAGGTGGCAAATATCTTACGCTGCAATGCACACATCATGTTACACGCGCTAAGGCGCTGGCGGATTTTGCGTTTCTTCAGGATTTCGTGACATATGCGTTTCCGCAACGAGCTGCGCCAGGCTTTCGAGTTCGGCATCAGGGATGGCCTCTGCCCGCAATGCGGCGCAGGTTCGGAACAGGTAGTCGGCTGAACTGCCAAGTTCGCCGCCCGCAGAGGCCAACCGGGCGATGATCGCGTCCCGCGCCAAATTGCCCGCATATTCGCTGCTCAGCGTGTCGACCGTGAAGGCGATGGCGGCGCCGAAGCGGGCTCCGGACTCATCGGTCAAATCCAGCCAGCGCGGCACGTAGCTTCCCGCCAGCATCTCGCGCCGCCACAACAACGCCAATTCGGCTTCGAGAACCTCCTCGGCGATGCGGAAGGCGACGCCGCGGCACGTACCGCCGGCGTCCAGCCCCAGCACCAGGCCAGGATTGTCCGGCGTCCCGCGTCCAGCCCGGGTCGACAGGCAGAACGCGCGGTGCCAGCCATGCACCGTGGCGACGCGGCGTTCGACGGCATGGATCTGCGGGTTCCAGATCAGCGAGCCGTAGCCGAACAACCAAACCGCCTCGCCGCTTGGCCTGGCCGCCAGGGTCTGCCGCAGCGACAAGCTCCGTTCCGCCTCGCTCAGCAACCGGAGGTCCGGGGCAGAGCGGGCGACCATCGCATCCACGCCACCGGCCTCCAGCAGCGCGCGCGTCAGCACGAAGTCCGTCATGCGAACGGGCCGATCGGTCTCATGCGGCGCGGCTTGCGGCAGCCAGCCCCAGGCGGAGGCGTGCCGCCGCGTATTCCCGCGCCAGCCGGGCGACCAACTCGGCCGCCGGGGTCACGGCCGTGATCGCACCGATGCCCTGGCCGGAGCCCCAGATGTCCTTCCACGCCTTGGTTCGGCCGCTGCCGAAATTCATGCGGCTCGGGTCGCCGGCGGGCAGGTTGTCCGGGTCCAGCCCGGCGTTGACCAGGCTGGCGCGCAGGTAGTTGCCGTGAACGCCGGTGATCAGGTTGGTGTAGATGATCCCGCTCGCATCGCCCTGCACCAGCATCTCCTTATATCCGGCGGCCGCATTGGCCTCCTCCGTCGCGATGAACGCCGAACCGACATAGGCGAAATCCGCCCCCATCGCCTGCGCCGCCAGCACGGCGCCGCCGGTCGCGATTGCGCCGGACAGCGCGAGCGGGCCGTCAAACCACCGGCGTATCTCGGCGACCAGCGCGAAGGGGGAGATGGTGCCGGCATGGCCACCCGCGCCAGCCGCCACGGCGATCAACCCGTCAGCCCCTTTCGCCACGGCTTTGCGCGCAAACGCGTCGCTGATCACGTCGTGCAGCACGATCCCGCCATAGCCGTGCACGGCTTCGTTGACCTCTTCGCGGGCCCCCAGCGAGGTGATGACGATCGGCACACGGTATTTCACGCATAGCGCCACGTCGTGCATCAGCCGGTCGTTGGAGCGGTGGACGATCTGGTTCACCGCGAACGGGGCGTCGGAGTCGCCCAGCGCTCCGGTGATACGCTGCAGCCAGTCTTCCAGCACGGCGTCCGGCCGCGCGTTCAGGGCCGGGAAGGACCCCACAATGCCCGCGCGGCATTGCGCGATCACCAGCTCCGGGTTCGAGATGATGAACAGCGGCGAGCCGATCACCGGCAGGCGGAGGCGGCCGAACACAGGGGGAAGCGGCATGGCAAGGCGTCCGATCGCGGCTGTCGTGCGGCATTGACGTCAGGGCAGGTCAGGCCGCAGGATCACGAAACAGGAACACGACAGGTCCGGTCAAGGACCGCGTTGCGGGGAACGTCACGTGCTGATAGCGGCCGGCGCGCAGCCGGGCCGCACCTTGCATGAACGCATGGAGGTTTGACGGATATGGGCAGCATCAACGCGGTCGTCGACCTGCAGCAGGACGGCGAGGTGGCGGTCGTCATCATGGACAACCCGCCGGTGAATGCGCTGGGCCTCCTGCTGCGCGAGGGGCTGATGCAAGCCTTCGCCCGCTTGCAGGCGATGCCGGAGGCGAAGGCCGTCGTGCTGACTGGAACGCCGCGTGCGTTTTCCGGCGGCGCCGACATCACCGAGTTCGGCAAGCCGCCGCAGCGCCCGAGCCTGAGCGAGGTGATCGCCACCATCGAGGCGTTCGACCGCCCTGTCGTGGCCGCGATCTCCGGCGTGGCGCTGGGCGGCGGGCTGGAACTGGCACTGGGCTGCCATCACCGCGTGGCGGCGCCGGGCGCCAAGCTTGCCCTGCCGGAGGTCAAGCTCGGTCTCCTGCCCGGCGCGGGCGGCACGCAGCGGCTGCCGCGGGTGATGGGGCCGGTGGCGGCGATGAAGGCGATCGTCGGCGGCACGCACATCCCAGCCGAACAGGCCGGGGGCCTGGTGGACCGGATATGCGCCACCCGGGAGGAGGCGGTGGCCTTTGCCCGCTCCTGCATCGGCAAGACGCTGACCAAGCTGCGCGACCGCGACGACAAGCTGGCGGAAGCCCGCGCCAATCCCGCCCTGCTGGACGAGGCCGCTGCCCCGCTGCTGAAGCGCGCCCGCGGCCAGCGCGCCCCGGCCGCCTGCATCGAGGCGGTGCGGGCCGCCGTCACCCTGCCGATGGACGAAGGGCTGGCGCTGGAGCGCACGCTGTTCATGGAACTGGTCGCCAGCGACGAAAGCCGGGCGCAGCGCCACGCCTTCTTCGCCGAACGGGAAGCCACCAAGGTGCCGGGCATGCCGGCTGGCCTGAAGGCACCGCCGGTGGCAAAGGCCGCCATCATCGGCGCCGGCACGATGGGCGGCGGCATCGCCATGTGCTTCGCCAATGCTGGCATCCCCGTGACCGTGATCGAGGTGAAGCAGGAGGCGCTGGACCGCGGCATGGCCGTGGTCGAGAAGAACTACCGCACCGCCGTCAGCCGCGGCTCCATGCCGGAGGGTGATCTGGCCAAGCGGATGGCGCTGTTCCATCCCACGACGGATTGGAACGCGGTCGCCGACGCCGACCTGGTGATCGAGGCGGTGTTCGAGACGATGGAGGTCAAGCGCGAGGTCTTCACCAAGCTCGACGCCATCGCCAAGCCGGGCGCCTTGCTCGCCTCCAACACCTCGACGCTGGATGTGGACCAGATCGCGTCCTTCACGAAGCGGCCGCAGGATGTGCTGGGGATGCATTTCTTCTCCCCCGCCAACGTGATGAAGCTGCTGGAGATCGTGCGCGGCAAGGCCACCAGCTACGACTCGCTGGCCCGGGCGCTGGCCGTCGGCCGCACCATCGGCAAGGTCGGCGCCGTCGTGGGGGTGTGCGACGGCTTCGTCGGCAACCGCATGCTGCACAAACGGTCGGCCCAGGCGGAGGCCCTGCTGCTGGAGGGCGCGTTGCCGCAGCAGGTCGACGCGGTGGTGACGCGGTTCGGGTTCCCGATGGGGCCGTATGCGATGGGCGACCTGGCCGGGGTGGACGTGGGCTGGCGCATCCGGCAGGGCCGCGGCGCGAAGGCCCCGGTCAGCGACGCGCTGTACGAGGCCGGTCGGTATGGCCAGAAGACCGGCGCCGGCTACTACAAATACGACGGCCGCACGCCGTCGCCCGACCCGGAGGTCGAGCGCATCATCGCGGAGCAACAGCGCAAGGTCGGCGTCAACCCGCGCAGCATCGGCGACGACGAGATTTTCGAGCGCATGATCTACCCGATGATCAACGAGGCCGCGCGCATCCTGGAGGAGGGGATCGCCAGCCGCCCGTCCGACATCGACGTGATCTGGATGAACGGCTACGGCTGGCCGTCCTGGACCGGCGGCCCGATGCATTACGCCGACAAGGTGGGGC
Source organism: Acetobacteraceae bacterium (assembly GCA_965199095.1). Lineage (GTDB taxonomy): Bacteria > Pseudomonadota > Alphaproteobacteria > Acetobacterales > Acetobacteraceae > LMUY01. The sequence goes on along the minus strand of CBDAQM010000007.1, from coordinate 115,467 downwards.
TGCAGACCATCGCGGACCGGCTGGATTTCTACGCTGACCGGAGCGGGGATGAGTCGCTGCGTCCTGCCAAGCTGCTGCGGGACCTGGCCGGCCGAGGCGAGGGGTTTGCCGCCACCCAGGCGATGCCGAAGGCGCAAAGTGCCGCGTCCGTCGAACGCCAAAATTAGGAGCCCGCCATGGACCTGAGCTTCACCCCCGAGGAACGCGCCTTCCGGCAGGAGATGCGCGGCTTCTTCCGCACGGCAATCCCGTCCGACATCCGCGCCAAGGCCGGCAAGGGCGAACATGTCTCCAAGGCCGACCTGGTCACCGTGCAACGCGCGATGAACCAGGCCGGGCTGGCGGTGCCGCATTGGCCCGTCGCCTGGGGCGGCAAGGATTGGACGCCGGTGCAGTCGTATATCTGGCTGGACGAGATGCAGACCAACTCCGTCCCGGCGCCGCTGTCGTTCAACACCTCCATGGTTGGCCCGGTCATCGCGCAGTTCGGCAGCGAGGCGCAGAAGCAGCGCTTCCTGCCAGCCACCGCCAACCTCGACATCTGGTGGTGCCAGGGCTTCTCCGAACCCGGCGCCGGGTCCGATCTCGCGGGGCTGCGCACCACCGCCCGCCGCGATGGCGACGAGTGGGTGGTCAACGGCCAGAAAACCTGGACCACGCTCGCCCAACATGCCGACTGGATCTTCTGCCTGTGCCGCACCGATCCGAACGCCGCGAAGAAGCAGGAGGGGATTTCCTTCATCCTGATCGACATGACGACGCCCGGCATCACCGTGCGCCCGATCCAGACGCTGGATGGCGGGCATGAGGTGAACGAGGTCTGGTTCGACGACGTCCGCGTCCCGGCCGAAAACCTGGTCGGGCAGGAAAATAAGGGCTGGGATTATGCCAAGTTCCTGCTCGGCAACGAGCGGACGGGGATCGCCCGGGTCGGCGTGTCCAAGGCGCGTCTGCTGCGGTTGCGCGAACTGGCGAAGCTGGAGCGCATGGGCGACAAGCCGATGATCGAGGATCGCCATTTTGCCGAAAAGCTGACGGCAGTGGAGATCGAGCTGCGGGCGCTGGAAATGACGCAGCTCCGCATCGTCGCGGCCGAACGGGACCGGCCGAAGGGCAAGCCCAACCCGATGAGTTCGATCCTGAAGATCAAGGGCTCGGAAATCCAGCAGGCGACGACCGAGCTGCTGATGGAGTTGGTGGGGCCGTATGCCATGCCGTACCGCGCGGATGTGGCGCCGGAAGGCGATAACGACCCTGCTTCGATCGGCCCCGATTACGCGGCCGAAGCGGCGCCGACCTACTTCAACTGGCGCAAGGTCTCGATCTACGGCGGCTCCAACGAAATCCAACGCAACATCGTGGCGAAGGCGATCTTAGGGTTCTGAGCTTGCGCGTCGACCCTCACCCAAGCTTCTACTAAGGAGACACATGGATTTCGACCTCAACGACGACCAGCGCCTCCTCAAGGACAGCGTCGACCGTCTGATCGCCGACAAATACGGCTTTGAACAGCGGCGTTCCTTCATGGCCGAGCCGGATGGCTGGAGCCGGGCCATGTGGGCGCAGTTTGCCGAGTTGGGCTTGCTCGGCGTGGCGATCCCCGAAGAGCATGGCGGCTTCGGCGGCGGCCCGGTCGAAACCATGATCGTCGCCGAGGCATTTGGCCGCGGCCTGGTGGTGGAGCCGTATCTGGCGACGGTCGTGCTGGGCGGTGGGCTGCTCCGCCGGGCGGCGGATCCAGCCGTGCAGGCGGATCTGCTGCCGCGGATCGCGACGGGCGACCTGCTGCTTGCCTTCGCCCATGTGGAGCGGCAGTCGCGCTATGAGTTGAACAACGTCGCCACCATCGCGCGCCAGGAGGGTGCACGCTGGCGTCTGGAAGGCGACAAGGGTGTGGTGCTGCACGGCGATCGTGCCGACAAGCTGCTCGTCACGGCGCGGACCGCCGGCGGCACGCGCGACCGCAACGGGATCGGCCTATTCCTGGTAGACGCGCCTGGTGAGGGCGTCTCCGTCCGGGGCTATCCCACGCAGGACGGCCTTCGTGCCGCCGAAATCTCCTTGGCGGGTGCCACCGGCATCCCATTGGGTGACCCTGGCGCGGCATTGCCCATCGTCGAGCGCGTGGTGGATGAGGCGCTCGCCTATCTGGCAGCCGAGGCTGTCGGTGTGATGGCGGCGATGCATGCCTCCACCGTCGACTACATGAAGCAGCGCAAGCAATTCGGCCGCGCCATCGGTGAGTTCCAGGCGTTGCAGCACCGGGCCGTGGACATGTACGTGCTGCTGGAGCAGGCCCGCTCGATGGCGCTGCTCGCGACGATGATGTCGGGTGATGATGATGCGGTGGAGCGGCACAAGATCGTGGCCGCGGGCAAGGTGCAGATCGGACGGTCAGGCCGCAAATTGGGGCAGGAGGCGGTGCAGCTTCACGGCGGCATCGGCGTGACCATGGAATACATGGTCGGCCACTATTTCAAACGGATGTCGATGATCGAACTGCAATTCGGTGATGCCGACACGCATCTCGCCCAACTCGCCAGCAGCGGAGGGGTGCTGGAGGCGGCGTAACCCGCCTCCAGGCCTTTCTACTGGCGATAGGACCCATCCTGTGCCGCTTCTGCGGCCCGGCGGCGCTGCAGGACCTTGGCGTGGTGCCCGACGGCGCAGCCGGCCGCTGCACCGAGGATGGCGTGATGGCCAGCATAGTGCCCGGCGACCCCGCCGACTGCGGCGCCTGATAGGCAACCGACCGCCCCGGCCTGGTGGGAAAGCCCGGTGGAGCCGGCGGCCACAAGGATCGCGAACGCTGCAAGTGTCTTCATCAAACCTCTGTCCCTTATTGCGGCTTGGCGGCAGGCGTGGCGGAGCTTGCCGCCGCGTTCTGCTTGTTCTTCTCGTGGTGGCCGATGGCGCAGCCCGCAGCCGCGCCAAGTATGGCGTGATGGCCAGCAACGTGGCCCGCGACCCCGCCGACGGCCGCGCCGGACGCACAACCCGCTGCCTCTGCCGACATCGGTACAACGGCTGCACCCAAAGTGCACAACGCAGCCAGGGCTACGATGAATTTCATGGTCAAACTCCAGTTACGAACGCATGCGTAACGCCCGTTTGGCTCGGCCGTTCACCTACGCCGCCGCAGTTTGCAGAAAATGCTGGCCATATTGTGTCCGCAACACGAGTTTATTGAGCTTGCCCGTGGCGGTGTGTGGCAGTTCGGGCACGACCAACACCTCGTCCGGCAGCCACCATTTCGGCACGTGCGCGGCATAGCTCGCCAGCAGCGCCGCCGGGTCGATCGTGTGCCCGGCTTTGGCCACGACCAGCAACAGCGGTCGCTCGTCCCACGTCGCATGGCGCGCGGCGATGATCGCGGCCTCCGCCACGTCCGGATGGGCGACGGCGATGTTCTCCAGGGTGATGGAGCTGATCCATTCCCCGCCGGATTTGATGACGTCCTTCGAGCGGTCGGTGATCTCCATGAAGCCATCCGGATCGATGGTCGCGACGTCGCCGGTGGCGAACCAGCCCGCCTCGTCGGCGCCACCGCTGGCGGTCTTGCCATAGTACCGCTCGCACACCCAATGCCCGCGCACGAGCAGGTTGCCGAACGCCGCGCCGTCCCACGGCAGGGCCTGGCCGGCATCGTCCACGATCTTCATCTCGACGCCATAGATGCCGCGCCCCTGGCCCAGCCTGCGCTTGGCCGCGGCCTCGGCGGCCAGCGCATCCTCGTTGCCCTTCGGCTTGTTGTAGGTGCCGAGCGGGCTCATCTCCGTCATGCCCCAGGCGTGGTCGACGCGGACGCCGTATTCGCGGTGGAACGCATCGATCAGCATCGGCGGGCAGGCGGAGCCGCCGATGACGAGGCAGCGCACCGTGTCCAGCCGCGCGCCCGAGGCGCGGAGGTGCTGCAACAGGCCCAGCCAAATGGTCGGCACGCCGGCCGACACGCTCACCCGTTCGGCGTTCAACAGGGCGGTGAGGCTGGCCCCGTCCAGGCGCCGGCCGGGCATCACCAACGTGGCGCCCGCCATCGGGGCCGCGAACGGCGTGCCCCAGGCATTGACGTGGAACATGGGCACGGCCGGCATGACCCGGTCTACGGCGCGCAGGCCGAACACATCCGCCATGTTGATCGCGTAGGCATGCAGCACGGTCGAGCGATGGCTGTACAGCACGCCCTTCGGCCGCCCCGTGGTGCCGGAAGTGTAGCACAGCCCAGCCGCCTTCAGCTCGTCGAACTCGGGCCAGGCGTAGTCCTCGTCCGCAGCCGCGATGAGCGTTTCGTAGCAATGCAGCGTCTGCCCCGGCGCCAGCGTCACCGCCGGCATGTGGGCCGCATCCGTCATCATCACGATGTGGCGGACTTCGATCCGTGGCGCCAACGCCTCCAGCAGCGCAACGAAGCTGGTGTCGACGAACAGCACGGCGTCGCCGGCGTCGTCGATGATGTAGGCGATGTCTTCGACGCCCAGCCGCGGGTTGATCGTGTGATACATCGCACCCATGCCGGGGGCGGCGTAGTACACCTCAAGATGGCGGAAGCCGTTCCAGGCCAGCGTGCCGACGCGGTCACCCTCCGCCACACCCAGCCTCTGCAACACCCGCACCAGCCGGCGCATCCGCGCCTCGATCGCGTGGTAGCTGATGCGGTGGATGGTATCCTCCGCCGTATAGGACACGACCTCGCTGTCGCCGTGGTTCCGGGCAGCGTGTTGGATGATGGACGAGATCATCAACGGACGCGTTTGCATGAGCCCAAGCATGATGTCCTCCCGTGCCGGGTTCAGCCCAGCATCGGCGGAATCATAACGCGGTTTCGGGCCGGTTGGGAGAAATCCTCGCCGTGGCAGCGAGGCCCGGTCAGAAGAGTTTTTTGCCTTGGCCGTACATGACGACGATGTCCGCCGGGTCGGCCAGGTTCAGCATGGCGCGGGCGCGTTCATCCAGCGCGTCGGGGTCCAGCCGGTTGCTGCGCAGCGCCGCCACCCGGCGCTCCCACGAATCGACCTCGCTGTTCGTCCGCACCAGTTCGCCTTGCGCCAGGCGAAGCTGGTCCTGCTGCCGCGCATAGGCCTTCAGGCCGTGGTCGCCCTGCGTCGCACTCCAACCGAAATACGCCGCCACCGCCAGCAGCACGAAGGACGGCACAATCGACTTGACCCGCCGCTTGATCTCACGCCCGATCGACATTGCCCCGACGCCCCCGCTCCGCGCCTGCACCATACGCTCCCGGTTTCGTGAGGTATGCGATATTTTACAAGGGTCTGCCGATCGCGCTTGGAGTGTTGCGTCAGCGCCGCAGGATGGTGCGCCCGGCGTAGCGGGCGGCGACCCCCAACTCCGCCTCGATGCGGATGAGTTGGTTGTATTTCGCGGTCCGGTCGCTGCGGGACAGGCTGCCGGTCTTGATCTGCCCGCAATTGGCGGCGACGGCCAGGTCGGCGATCGTGGTGTCCTCCGTCTCGCCGGAGCGGTGGCTCATCACCGTGGCCATGCCGGCGCGATGCGCGATCTCCATCGTCTCCAACGTCTCGGACAGCGTGCCGATCTGGTTCACCTTTACCAGGACGGCGTTGCCGGCGCCGGCCTTGATGCCTCGGCGCAGGCGCTCCGGATTGGTGACGAACAGGTCGTCGCCGACGAGCTGCACCCGGTCGCCAAGCTCGCGCGTCAGGTGGGCCCAGCCGTCCCAGTCGTCTTCCGCGCAGCCATCCTCGATGGAGGCGATGGGGAACCGCGCCACGAGGTCGGCGAGGTAGGCGACCATGCCGGCGGAGTCCAGCGACTTGCCCTCGCCCGCCATCGCGTATTTGCCATCGCGGTAGAACTCCGTCGCGGCGCAGTCCAGCGCGAACGTGACGTCCTCGCCGGGCCGGTAGCCGGCGGCTTCGCAGGCTTTGCTGATGAAGCCCAGCGCATCCTCGGCGGAACTCAGGTTGGGGGCGAAGCCGCCTTCGTCGCCGACATTGGTCGCGTGCCCGGCGGCGCTCAGCGCCTTTTTCAGGGCTTGGAAGATTTCCGAGCCCATGCGGATGCCCTCCGCCACCGTGGCGGCGGCGACCGGCTGGATCATGAACTCCTGCACGTCGATCGGGTTGTCGGCGTGCTGGCCGCCATTGATGATGTTCATCATCGGCACGGGCAGGGTGCGGGCGTAGACGCCGCCGACATAGCGGTACAGCGGCATGCCGAAATCCTCCGCCGCCGCCTTCGCCACGGCCAGGGAGACACCCAGCACCGCGTTGGCGCCCAGCCGGCTCTTGTTCGCCGTGCCGTCCAGGTCGATCAGCATGTCGTCGATCTTCACCTGGTCGGCGGCGTCCAGCCCGCTGAGCATGTCGAAGATCTCACCCTCGACGTTCGCGACCGCCTGGCGGACGCCCTTGCCGCCGTAGCGGGCCTTGTCGCCGTCGCGCAGCTCCACCGCCTCGTGCGCGCCGGTGGAGGCGCCGGAGGGGATGGCGACGCGGCCCATGGCGCCGCTGTCCAGCACCACGTCGACTTCCAACGCCGGATTGCCGCGGCTGTCGAGGATTTCGCGGGCGACGATGTCGGCAATGGCGGCCATGCGATGGGTCTCCGGCGAAGATGGTATTGTTGCGGCGCGGATAGGATGGCACGGAGGACAAAGCAAGCGCGACCGCCGACGGCAAACCCTGCCGGTCGGTTCGCGCGGTGGAGGATGCCTATGCCAGCGACCGAGTCCCCCGTCCAACCCCATCCGACGCCTCGCCCGTCCCGCCGGGCCGGGCGTGCGGTGGCAAGCCTGGGCACGCTGGTCTTGGTGGCGGGCTGCCAGCTTTACACGCCGTTCCGCGACGCCAACGGCCGGGCGAACCCCGACATGGCCGGGGTGATCGACACCTACGTCCATCTCGGCGCCAAACCCGTGCACCTGCTGACGGTGCAGCAGGCCCGCACGCAGCCCACGCCGGGCGATGCGGTCAAGGCCGTGCTGGCGGCGCAGAGTGGCCGCCCGGTGGCCGAGCCGTTCGTGCAGACGCGGGACCTGACGGTCGATGGCGCGGCGGGCCCGTTGCAGGCCAGGCTGTACGACGCGACGCCGGGCCACCCGGGTGAACCGATCATCCTGTATTTCCACGGCGGCGGCTGGGTGACGGGCGACCTCAACACCTATGACGCGTCCGACCGCGCCTTGGCGAGCCAGGCCCATGCCATGGTTCTGTCGGTGGCCTACCGCTTGGCGCCCGAGAACCGGTTTCCCGCCGCGCATGACGATGCCTTCGCGTCCTACCGCTGGCTGCTGGCCAACGCCGCCACGCTGGGCGCCGACCCGCGCCGGATCGCGGTGGCTGGGGAATCGGCGGGCGGCAACCTGGCCATCAACGTGTCCATCGCGGCGCGCGACGCCCATGTCCGGCCGCCGGTGCACGAGTTGCTGATCTATCCGGTGGCGGGGACGGACACCCACACCCCCTCCTACATCGCCGACGAGAACGCGATCCCGCTCGGGCGCGACGACGTGCTGTGGTATGTCAAGAACACGATCAGCAGCCCGGCGGATTTGCAGGATCCGCGGTTGGACCTGATCGGCAAGGCGGATTTGCACAACCTTCCGCCCACCACCATCGTTTCGGCGGAGATCGACCCGCTGGAATCCGACGGGACGTTCCTGACCTACAAGCTGCAGGCCCAAGGCGTCACGGTGGATCGCACCGAGTATGGCGGCACGACGCACGAGTTCTTCGGCATGGGCGCGGCCGTTGCCCGCGCCAAGGAGGCCGAGGCGTTCGCCGCGCAGGGCTTGGACGCGACGTTCGACAAGATCGGCAACCCGCCGCCCCCGCCGGTCACCCGCGCGGCCGCCGAGCGGCGCAGGACCACCCGGCGCCCGGCGCCGCACCGGCATCCTCGCCACTCATAGGGGCGCGGCATGACTGACATCACCGACCTTGCGACGTTGGCCGCGTTGTATGGAACGCCGCAGGACCCCGCGGTGGTGAAGGTGACGGACCACGTGACAGCGCATTACCGCGCGTTCATCGAGGCATCGCCCTTTGTCGCGCTGTCGACCGTCGGGCCAGAGGGGGCGGATTGTTCGCCGCGCGGAGACGGTGCGGGGTTCGTGCGGGTGGCCGATGCGCGCACGCTGCACATGCCCGACCGGCGGGGTAACAACCGGTGCGACTCCTTGCGCAACATCGTGGTGGATGGTCGCGTTGGGCTGTTGTTCCTGGTGCCGGGTTCTGGCACGACGCTGCGCGTGAACGGGACGGCGAAGCTCTCGGTCGATCCCGTTCTGTGCGCTTCCTTCACGGTTGACGGTGCGCAGCCCCGCTCTGTGATCGTGATAACGGTGCAAGCGGTCTACTTCCAGTGTGCGCGGGCCATCGTCCGTGCCGATCTGTGGAACGCCGAGCGGCATGTCGATCCGAAAAACCTCCCCACACCCGGCGCCATACTGGCGGCGCTGAGCAACGAGACTGTCGGTGGTCCCGAATACGACCGTACTTGGCAGGAGCGGGCTCGCCAAACCATGTGGTAGGCGGCCTTTACATCGCGCGGGCGCGCCGCGCCTCGTAGGCCTTCAGATGCAGGTAGGCGACGCGCAGCATGGGGGAGGCGCCTGCTACTCCCCGCCGCAGCAAATCGCCGACGACGTGGTCCGCCTCCACCTTGCCGCCCCGTTCCACGTCCCGGAGCATGGACGCGGTCAGCGGCGAACCGGCGGCGGTGGCCATGGCGTGCAATCGCTCGACTGCCTGCGGGCGCGGCGCGAAGCCGCACAGCGTGGCGATGGCGGTCGCTTCACGGGCGATCGTCAGGGGAATTTCCGTTGCCCCCGCCGCCACGACATCCCCGATCGCCGCCCGCATCAGGCAGGTGGTGCAGGCCATGGTGGTGATGAAGACCCATTTCTCCCACATCTCCTGCAGGATCGTCTCGCTCAACCGGCCGCCTTCAGGGGCGAGGGCCGCGGCCAGGGATTGTGCGGTGACGGAGGCAGGGCCGGACCGCTCGCCCAGCGACAGCGCCTGCATGTCGCCGAATTGCCGGACCGTGCCGTCCTCCTCCAGCGTCGTGGAGATTTGGCACTGCCCGCCCAGCACCGCTGCCTCGCCGAACCGGCTGACCAGGGCATCCAGATGCGCCATGCCGTTCAGCAGCGGCAGGATTTTCGTATCCGGTCCGACCGCAGGCGCGAACGAGTCCATCGCGTCCGCCAGGTCGAACGCCTTGCAGCTCAACACCACCACGTCGAACGGACCGGTGATGGCGCCGGCTTGCACCGTGGGCGGGTTCGGGAGGGCCAGGTCGCCGCGCCGGCTCCGGATCGTCAGCCCGTGCTCGGCCAGCAGGGCGGCGCGCCTGGGCCGCACCAGGAACGTCACGTCCTGGCCAGCGGCCAGCATGCGGCCCCCGAAATAACCGCCGATGGCGCCGGCGCCCACGACCAGGATACGCAGCGTCATGTCATCTCTCGCCCGGCAGCCGCCGGGCTGCGGTTGCGGCGGATTTTGAACTCCGGCCCCTCGACCGGCAGGCCGGTGGAGCGATCCACCAGCACCGGCTCGGCCGGGCGTCCGGTGTCGGCATGGACGAGTTCGACCGCCGGGCCTTCCGGCGCGAAATGGCGGTTGCCCCAGATCATCAGGCTCAACATGACCGGACGAAAGTCCCGCCCGCGCTCCGTCAGCACGTACTCGTCGCGCGGCGGCCGCTGGCAGTATTGGCGGCGTTCCAGCAGCCCGGCGGCGACCAGGGCCTTAAGACGCCGGGTCAGGATGTTGGGGGCCACACCGAGCACGTCACGGAACTCGTCGAACCGGGTGCGGCCGTTGAACGCCTCCCGCAGGATCAGGATGCTCCACCACTCACCCACATGCTCCAGGCTGCGGGCGATCGGACACGGCATGTCGCTGAATGAAGTGCGCTGCATCGACGGATACTATCGTTATGATAGTGAGCCGTCAAAGGCGGCCGCATCCGGGCAGACCGTGACGGACCCGAACGCGACCGAAGGCGCCAGAAGGTCGATCGGCCGCCCCTCCACCAGGGCGCAAAGCACCTTCAGCGGTCCGCCATGAGAGATCACGATGTGGTCGCCACGCGGCAGGTCCAGGTGGAACGAGCGTGCCCGGGACACCAACGCAGCGCCGCTCTCTCCGCCAGGGGGTGCGAAGCGCCAGGGATCGGCTGCCCATTCATCCAACGCCGGCCGGGGCACGGCGTCCCAGGGCTGCCCCTCCCACGCGCCGAAATCGAGTTCCATCAGACGCGGGTCCACCTGGTGCGGGCCGAGCCAGGCGGCCACGTCGCGGCACCGGGCGGAGGGGCTGGTCCACACGGCGCCGCCCAGCCTCGCCAGGCGGCCGGCCAAGCCCGCGGCCGCGTGGGGATCGGCCAGCGCCACATCCGTCCGCCCGTAGCACCGGCCCGCTGCGTCCACCGCCGGGTGGCGGACCAGGGCGATCACGAATCGATCACGCTGACATGCGCCGCCACCACCCGCCAGCCCGCGGGCAGCCGGACCCAGCTTTGCATTTGGCGGCCGATCCTGCCTGGCGCCGTCGCCCGCTCGAACAGGGTGGAGGCGGTGGCGAAATCGCGGCCGAACGTCGTGATCAGGGTGCGGGAGAGCGCGCGCATCAGCCCCTTGGACGGGCGCGCGGCGCGGAAGGCGGCGATCTCGGCCGCGCCATACAGGTTTTCCCCAATGCCGTAGCGGATCACCGCCGCATTGTCCCAGAACAGCGCGTCCAGGGTGGCGACGTCGTTGCCGGTCAGGGCCGCCTCGTAGCGGGCGAAGGCGGCTTCGACCTCGGCCAGCACATCCGGCAGGTTGATCTCCATGTCAGTCCCATCCCTTCGGTTGCCGGGCGGCGCACACGCCCTCCCGCTCCAGCGCGCGGGCGACCCGGAGCGCTACGTCTTCCCGCCATGGCGCGGCGATCACCTGCACGCCGACCGGCAGGCCCGGCGTGACCACGGGGACGGCCACCACCGGGAGGCCGATGAAACTGATCGGCTGGGTGAAAATCCCGAGGTTGGCCCGCACCGGCAGCATCGCACCGTCCAACTCGAAGCTCTGCTGGCCGAGCAGCGGTGCAGGGCACGGCGTGGCGGGGGCGAGGATGACATCCACGCTGTCGAATAGCGCCAGCGTGTCGGCCCGGAACCGGCGTCGCAGCTTCTGCGCCTGCGTCACCAGCGCCGCGGGCACCAGCGCGCCCGCCAGCAACCGGTCGCGCACCGCCGGGTCGAACTCGGCGGGGCGGTGGCGCAAGCGGTCCAGATGCAGCGCCGCGCCCTCGGTCGCGGTGATCACGTAGGCGGCGGCGCGGGCGCGGGCGGCGTCCGGCAGGTCGATCTCGGTGGCGCCGAGCGCTTCGGCGACGCGGCGCAGCGCGGCCAATGCCTCCGGGAATGCGCCGCGCTGGAAGTAGCCGCCTGCGACCGCGATCCGCAGCCCGGTGATCCCGGCCCCAAGGCAGGGGAGGGCAGGTGCGGCCGGTTGGTCCACGCAGGCCGGGTCGGCCGGATCGGCCCCCTGCATCGCGTCATAGGCCAGCGCCAGGTCCGTCACGCAACGCGCCAAGGGCCCGAGATGGTCGAGCGACGACACGAACGGGAAGCTGCCCTGCCGGGTCAGCCGCCCGAAGGTCGGCTTCAGCCCCCAAAGCCCGCACAGCGACGCCGGCACGCGGATCGACCCGTTGGTGTCCGACCCGAGCGACAGCGGCACCAGCCCGCCGGCCACCGCGGCGCCGGAGCCGCCGGACGAACCGCCCGTCATGCGCGCCGGGTCGTGCGGGTTGCGGGACGGGCCGTCATGCACGTTCTCGCCCGTGAAGTCGTAGGCATATTCACCCATGTTGAGTGCGCCCACCAGGATAGCGCCCGCTGCCTCCAGCCGGGTGATCAGCGGGGCGTCTGCCACGGCGGGGGCGCGGCCGCGATTGATGGCGGAGCCGGCGCGGGTCGGCAGCCCGGCCACGTCGAACAGGTTCTTCACGGCGAACGGCACCCCGGCCAGCGGGCCGGACGGGTTCCTGGCGGCGCGGGCGAGCGCCCGATCGGCCACCACATCGGTGAAGGCGCCCAGCACGCCGTTGTGCCGGGCGATCCGGTCCAGTGCGCTGCGGACGATCTCGGTCGCACTGGCGCGGCCGGCGGTCACGTCTTCTGCGATGGCGGCGGCGGTGGGCCAGGTCACGCGCGGTACACCGGTGCGGGGTCCAACTCATCGGACAGCGGCGGGTCGGTCAGGGTTGCTGCCTGCGCCAGGATGGTGCGCAGGTGAAAGGCCACGCCATCCTCCCAGGCCGGGTCGATCGGCAGGCGCATCAGGGCGGCGCCGGACCGGATGAACGCCGCCGTCTCGTCCGCGGCGAGAGTGGCGCGCCAGCCGCCATGATGGCTGATGTCCGCAGCACCCGCGACCCCGGCCGCTTCCGCCAGGAAGCCGAGGCAGGGGCCGCCCTCCAGCAGCACCGTGCCGAAGCCGAGCGGCGGCGGCACTTGCGCCAACAGCGCCCCGATGGCGGCGGTCGGCAGCGCCCAGATTTCGCCCGCGATGGCGCCGCCGCCATGCGCCGCCACCAGGCCAGGCCGCGTGCCGAGCGCGTAAAGCCGGTAGCAGGGCAGGGTCTTCGCCTCCGCCACGAAGCGGCCACCCAATGAAGTGAGTTGGCTGTTCAGCGTCAGCCCGGCCATGTGGCCGCCGACGCAGAACAGCGCGGTTTCATCCGTCGCGACCGGGTCCGCTGCCATCGGCGGCGGCAACGGGAGGGCGGTGGCGCCGACCGTGGTGGTCGCGGCGCGATGCAGCCGGTCGGCCAACGCCGCCAAGCGTCCTTCCGACCAAGCCGGCCCGACCAGGGTGACGCCGGCCGGCAACCCATCCGCCCCGATCCCGGCCGGCACCGCCCAGGCGGCGAGGTCGCAGAGGTTCACGAAATTGGTCCACATCCCGAGCCGGCTGTTGGGCCCGATCGGGTCGGCTGCGAGTTCGGCCAAGCGCGGCGTGTCCGGCGCGGTCGGCAGCAGCAGGACATCGAAGCGCTGGAATAGTTGCGCCGCAAAGCGCCGGGCCTGCGCCAGGGCATGGAAGGCGTCGAACGCGTCGACCGTGCGGCGCTCCAGCCCGCCTTCCAGGATGGTGCGCGTCGCCGGGTGCAGCCAGTCCGGCGTGGCGAGGACGCTGCGCAGGGCGGCGCTCCGCTCCGCCACCCAGGGGCCGTCATACAGCAGCCGCGCGACCTGCAGGAGCGGCGTGATGTCCACCTGCTCTGCCGCCACGCTGGCCGCGGCGGCGCGGTACAGCCGGGCCTGTTCCGGCGCGCAGCCCTCCGCCGACACGCAGGCGATCCGGACGGCCGCATCGCCGCCGCGACGAAGATGCGGGGTAGGCGCCGCGCGGGAATACGGGTCCGACTCGTCATAACCTGCCGCGATACGGGCGACGCTCAGCGCCTCGTCCACGCTGCGGGCAAAGACGGAGATGGTGTCGATCGAGCGGCAGGCCGGGACCAGGCCGCGCGTCGACAGGCTGCCGAGCGTCGGCTTCAGCCCCACGACGTTGCCGAACATCGCCGGCACCCGGCCCGACCCGGCCGTGTCCGTGCCGAGCGCGAACGGCACGATGCCCGCCGCTACCGCGCAGGCCGATCCGGAGGAGGAGCCGCCCGGCACGCGGGCGGCGTCGAACACGTTGCGCGGCACGCCGTACGGGCTACGCACGCCGACCAGCCCGGTGGCGAACTGGTCCAAGTTCGTCTTGCCGAGCACGATCGCGCCGGCATCCAGCAAGCGCTGCACCACCGGGGCGTTGGCCGCCGGGAAATAGGCGTAACCCGGGCAGGCGGCCGTTGTCGGCAGGCCGGCCACGTCGATGTTGTCCTTCACGGCGAACGGCACGCCCCAGAGCGGGCGGCCCTGCGGCCCCTCCGCCTCCAGCGCCGCTGCCCGGGCCAGGACGGCGTCGTCCGGCGCCCGGGTGATCCAGAGCGCCGGATCGGCATGGGCGGCATCCGCCGCCAGGGCGGCCCGCACCGCAGCGACGGGGGAGAGATGGTTCATCGTCCTGCTCCTTAACCGGGCTTGCTCAGCAACAACCGTACCGCTCGACAGCCTAGGGACCGCCTCCTAGCCTTCGCCATGACCATTTCTGATTTGCTCGGCCTGCTCCCTTTCCTGGCCGCCTGCGTCATCGTCGCCTTGTCCGGCGTCGTGTTCCGGCCGGGCGAGTGGTACGAGCATCTGGCAAAGCCAAGCTGGCGTCCGCCGAACTGGCTGTTCGGGCCGGCCTGGACGGTGTTGTACCTCTGCATTGCCGTGTCCGGATGGTTGGTGTGGCGACGGGTGGGCGTTTGGGGCGCGCCGTTGGCCATGGCGGTCTACCTGGTGCAGTTGCTGCTGAACGCCGGCTGGTCGGCCTGCTCGTTCGGCCTGCACCGGCTCGACCTGGCATTCGGCGAACTGATCCTGCTGTGGCTGTCGATCGCCGCCACCATCGCGATGTTCGCCCCGATCAGCGCGGCCGCGGCGACCCTGCTGATCCCCTATTTGGCCTGGGTGACGTTCGCCGGCGCGCTCAACCTGGCGCTCTGGCGGATGAACCCGGCCGCTAAAGCCGCCGCACCGGGATCGTCCATGCCATGACCAGGCCGAGGCCGGCGAAACACGCCACCGTCAGGAACGCCGAGCGGAACGCGTCGCGGATTTCGGCCGACACCACAGCCCGGTGCGCCGCATCCAATGCCGCCATGGCGACCGGCCCTTGCTCCACCATCCGGGCGAACAGGCTGGCCGTGCCACGGTCGGCGGAAGACAGCACGGCGAACAGCACCGCCCCCACGATGGCCGTCCCGAACGCGCCGCCAACGGAGCGGGAGAACTGCACGGAGGCTGCCGCGGCGCCCAAATTCGCCCGGCCCGCCACCAGTTGCACCGTCAACTGCACCACCGGCATCGCCGTCCCCAGGCTCATCGAATACACCAGGAACAGGATAGGGATGGTCGTGTTGGACAGATGCGGGGCGGCGAACCCCAGCGCCAGCAACGCGCTGCCCGTGATGGCCAGGCCGATCGACGGGAAGATCGCCGTCCGCTGCGTCTTCGCCATCATCCGCCCGGTGAACAGCGACCCGCAGGCGATGCCCGCCGTCATCGGCAGCAGCATCAATCCCACCTGTCCCGGGCCGATGCCGCGCACCACCTGCAGCCAGATCGGCACGAACGTCACCATACCCACCAGGATCGCGCCCACGCAGGCGCCCATCAGGTCGCAACGCCAGATCGCCGACTGCTTCAGCAGCCCCAGCGGCAGCAGCGGGGCCGCGGCCCGGCGCTCCTGCCGCAGCAGCAGCAGCAGGGCCACCACCGACACGACGACCATCGCGCCCACCAGCGGCAGGGCCGCCAGGTCGAACCGCTGCATCCGCTCCAACGCCACCAGAAGCGGCGTGATGAAGGCGGCGAACAAGACGACGCCGAGCACGTCGAACTGAAGCCGCGCCCCGGAGCCAGCGCGGGGCGGCAGGCGTAGCGCCAGCACGGCCGCCAACGCACCCAGCGGAAGGTTGACCAGGAACACCGACCGCCAGCCGAATTGCTGCGTCAGCCATCCCCCGGCCACCGGGCCGAAGGTCGAGGACGCGACGAAGATGCTCGCGAGGTAGCCCTGGTAGCGGCCGCGCTCCCGCGGCGGCACCACCTCGCCCACCAGCGCCTGGCTCGTCGTCATCAGCCCGCCGCCGCCGAGGCCCTGCAACACGCGGGCGGCGGTCAGCAGCAGCACGCTCGGCGCGATGGCGCACAGCAGCGAGGCGGCGATGAACAGGCCGAGCCCGACGAACAGCATCCGCCGCCGGCCCAGCGCATCGCCCAGCCGTCCATACACCGGCGCCGCGATCGTGGTCGCGACCAGGTAGGACACCACGACCCAGGACACCCGTTCCACATCGCCCAGGGAGCCGGCGATCGCGGGCAGGGCGGTCGCGACGATGGTCTGGTCTACCGCCGCCAGGAACATCGGCAACATGATGGAGGGGAACACGGTGAAGAACAGGGCGCGCGCGTCAGGCGTCGCCGGGGCTGCCGCCGGTACGGTCGAACTGGACATGGCGGGACTGTCTGCCCGGCGGCCGAGCCTGCCCACCGCGGCTATGTTCACAAAACCGCGAGCCGCACCCCCTGGACGGGCTGCATCCCGGCCCCGATGATGGCACCGATGACCGAACCCATTCCGCTCGACGGCCTGCCACCCGCACGGCGGCGATGGGCCTTGACCACCGTGACCATCGCGGTGGCGATGGCCTCGCTCGATACCTCCATCGCCAATGCGGTGCTGCCGACCATCGCGGTGGACGTGCACGCATCCCCGGCCGACTCGATCTGGGTGGTGAACGCCTACCAACTGGCGCTGGTCGCCTGCCTGCTGCCTTTCGCCTCGCTCGGTGAAATCCTCGGCTACCGCCGCGTCTACCGCTACGGCCTGGCGCTGTTCACGGTCGCCTCGCTGCTCTGCGCGCTGAGCTGGTCGCTGGGCAGCCTGACGGCGGCGCGGGTGCTGCAGGGCGTCGGCGCCGCGGGCATCATGAGCGTGAATACGGCGCTCATCCGCTTCATCTATCCGGCCCGGCTGCTCGGCCGCGGCGTCGGCATCAATGCGATGATCGTCGGCACCTCCACCGCGGTCGGGCCGACCATCGCGGCTGGCATCCTGTCGATCGCGTCCTGGCAATGGCTGTTCGCCATCAACGTGCCCGCCGGGCTGATCGCGATGGCGCTGGCCCTGCGGTCCCTGCCGGAGACGCCCCGGGCAACGCACCGTTTCGACGTGATCAGCGCCCTGCTGAACGCCGGCACGTTCGGCCTGCTGATCTTCGGCATCGGCGAGGGCGCCCATGAGGCCGCCTGGTCGACCACGGCGGCGGTGCTGGCCGGGTTCGTCGTGCTGGGCGCGCTGCTGGTGCGGCGTCAACTGGGCCTGCGGTCGCCGATGCTGCCGGTGGACCTGTATCAACGGCCGATCTTCGCGCTCTCGTCCGTGACGTCCATGTGTTCCTTCGCGGCGCAGGGGCTCAGCTTCGTGTCGCTGCCCTTCTATTTCCAGACCGTGCTGGGGCACACCGCCGTCCAGACCGGGCTGCTGCTGACGCCTTGGCCGGTGGTAACGGCGATCATGGCGCCGATCGCCGGCCCGCTGTCGGACCGCTACCCGCCGGCGATTTTGGGCGGGATCGGCATGGTCACGCTCTGCATCGGGCTGTCGCTGCTCGCCACGATGCATGCGGCTCCCACCACGTGGGAGATCGTGTGGCGCATGATGATCTGCGGCGCCGGCTTTGGCTTCTTCCAGTCGCCCAACCTGAAGGCGCTAATGTCGGCCGCCCCGCCGGAGCGCAGCGGCGGCGCCAGCGGCATCATCGCGACCTCCCGCCTGGTCGGTCAGTCCACCGGCGCCGCGTTGGTGGCATTGTGCCTCGGCATCTCCCTCCTGCACGGCCCGGCGCTCGCGCTCACCCTGGGCGCGTGCTTCGCGGGAGGTGCGGGGATTGCCAGCTTTTCCCGCCTTTGGGCGCGGTAGCAGCCTGACTCCCAGCGGCACCTGACATACCTGGTGAGACATCATCCGTGATATGAGAGGACGTGGAGGTGCGAGGCTGGTGATGGACACGGATGCAGTCGTAGCGGCAATGCGCAGCCCCAGCGGAGCTTCGGCCGCGTTGCTCCGCGCCGCCCGTGATGGTCGTGCAACTCTCCTGGCCACGGCACCTCTATGCATCGAGTACGAAAGTGTTTGCAGCCGTCCTGACCATGTTGCGGCAGCCGAATTCAGCGCGGCCGACTTGACCATGTTCCTTGATGCAGTCGTGGATCTCGTGGAGCCGGTCGAAGCTTGGTTCCTATGGCGGCCGCAACTGCGCGACCCCGGGGATGAACTTGTGCTGGAAGCAGCCGCAAACGGGCGAGCCGCCGCTATCGTGACATTCAACCATCGCGACTTCCTGGCGGGAGCAAGTCGGTTCGGTATCGAGGTGCTGCTACCTGGGGACGCCTTGCGGAGGCTAGCGACATGACAACCAGAACATCGACCTACCCGCTGCGCCTGCCCCTCTCAATCAAGGCGGAGGCCGAACGCCTGGCCGCATCCGAGGGAACCAGCCTGAACCAATTCGTCGCGTCCGCCGTGGCGGAGAAAGTCGCAGCCTTGCGCACCGCCAGCTACTTCGCCGAGCGGCAAGGCCGTGCCGACTGGCCGGCATTCGACCGGCTCATGACCCGGGACGGCGGGGAGACGCCCCGTACGGGCGACGAACTGCCGGACGATCTGCCCTGATCACCGACATAGCGTCATGCGGGGCTCAGGACCGGAGCATGCACGGAATACTCGCATAACCGCGGAACCGCGCGCGCCCGCCCCGTTGCGGCCGACCGGCCAGCTCATAGTGCGGGTGGCGGGCGACGAACCCGGCGATCGCGATCGTGCCCTCCAACCGCGCCAGGCTCATGCCCACGCATTGATGGGGACCGGCGGCGAAGGCGAGGTGCCGGTTGGGCGTGCGGCGGATGTCGAAGCGGTCCGGTTCGGGGAACTGCGCCGGGTCGCGGTTGGCCGCGCCGATGCACAGCGCCAACTGCGTCCCCGCCGGCATGGCCACGCCGTGCAGCACCACCGGCTCCGTCGTGATCCGGTTGCCCAACTGGTTGGAGCTTTCGTAGCGCAGCACCTCCTCCACGCACGGGCGCACCAGGGCTGGGTCAGCCAGCAGCGCCGCCCGTTCCGCCGGGTGGTCGTGCAGCAGGACGAGGGCGTTGCCGATCAGGTTCGTCGTGGTCTCGTGCCCGGCGTTCAGCAGGAAGATGCAGTTGTGCAGCAACTCGGCTGCGCTGAGCCGCTCCCCGTCCGCCTCACCCTGGATCAGCCGGGTCAGCACATCCCGCGCCGGGTCGCCGGGCGCAGTGCGGCGCCGCGCCACCAGCGTGTCCAGGTAGGCGAGGAACTCCGTCACCGCCTGGTTGCCCAACGCCTCCTGCTCCGGCGTCAGCGCCGGTTCCAGCGCGCCCAGGATGGCGAGCGACCAGCCGCGCAGCGGCGCCCGTTCCTCGATCGGCACGCCCAGCAAATTGCCGATCACCTCGACCGGGATCGCGGAGGCGAAATCCGCGATCAGGTCTGCGGAGTCGCCCATCTCCGCCACCAGCCGGTCGACCAGGCTGCGGAGCGCCGGTTCCATCCCGCCGATCGCCCGCGGCGTCAGCGCCCCGGCGATCAGCCGGCGCACGCGGGTGTGCAAGGGCGGGTCGTTGAACACCAGCGAGGTGGTGTGATGCTCGTACAGCGGGCTGCGGCCGTATTTTGGCAGGAACTCGACCGTCTTGTCGGAGGAAAACCGGGTGGTGTCGCGGTAGATCGCGTTCAGGTCGTCATACCGCGTCAGGAAATATTGGCCGTTCTCCATCAGCTTGCACGGTTCCATCCGTTGCAGGGCGCGGTAGACCGGATAGGGATCGTCCAGGAAGTCCGGTGTCAGCTTGGCCAAGTTGAATCCCTGCACCAGCGCTTCGTCGCTCATCGCCGTCTCCTCCCCTGTCTTGGCCAGCACTCTGGCAAGGGATGCGGCAACCGACTAGCGTTGGCCTCGCGGCAAGGAGGCCCTGGTATGAAACGACTCGTTGCGTTGTTCGTCATTGTGATACCGGCGTTCGCCAACGCCCAGAACCCGCTGCCGCCCGCACCGCCGCTGCCGACCGTGCCGTCGCAGCCGGCGCAGGCGTCGATCTACGAACCGACGCTGTATTGCCTGTACAATGGCATACCATACTCGCGCGGCTCGCGCCTGTATCAGGGCGGGTTCGCCATGTCCTGCGACTTTGTTCCGGCCAGCGCGGGCAGCCTGATCTGGCAACTCGTTCACTGAACCAGCCTCGCCTTGCGATGGACGCGCTGCTGGACATAAAGGGCTTCCGCCTCTCCTTCAGCGGCTACGAGGGCACGGCGCAGGTGCTGGACGGGATTGACCTGTCGGTGCAGCAGGGCGAGGCGGTCGGCATCGTGGGGGAGACCGGGTGCGGCAAATCCGTCCTGGCCCGCAGCATCCTCCGGCTCAACCCGTCGCCGCCGGCACGGGTGGAGGGCGGCAGCATCCATTTCGCCGGGCAGGACGTGTTCGCGATGAACCCGGCGGAGCTGCGGGCCCTCCGCGGCGCCGGGATCGGCATGGTGTTCCAGGACCCGGCCACCTACCTCAATCCCGTCTTCACCATCGGCAGCCAGATGGCGGATGTGTTGCGCGCCCATGGCGTGCGTGGCCGCAAGGCCATCCGCGCCCGCAGCGTCGCCTTGCTGGAGGCGGTGCGGCTCCGCGACGCCGCCATGTTGCTGGGGCGTTATCCGCACGAACTCTCGGGCGGGATGCGCCAGCGCGTATTGATCGCCCAGGCCTTGGCGGCCAACCCGCGCCTGCTGCTGGCGGACGAGCCGACCACGGCGCTGGACGTCACGGTGCAGGGCCAGGTGCTGGCGGTGATCTCCGACCTGGTGGCGCGGCTGGGCCTGACGCTGCTGCTGATCAGCCATGATCTGGGCGTGATCGGCGCGACCTGCCGCCGGGTCGTGGTGATGTATTCCGGCAGCATCGTGGAGGACGCCCCGGCGGAAGCATTGTTCGCCACCCCGCGCCATCCCTACACGCAAGGGCTCCTGGCGGCGGTGCCGGATCTGGAGCGCCCGACCGCCATGCCGACCGGCATTCCCGGCAGCATCCCGTCGCTGCGCGCCCCGCCACCCGGCTGCCGCTTCCATCCGCGCTGTGCGCTGGTGATGCCGGTCTGCCGCACGCTGGTGCCGGCATTGCTGGGCCACGCCCATCGCACCGCCTGCCACGCGGTGGCTCAAACCGTCTCCCCCTGAGGGCAACGTGGTCGCCACGGCAGCGCCGACGGACGTGCGGGTCGCGGTCCAGGCAGCCAGACCCGCCCCGTCGGCCGCGCACGACAAGTCGAACAGCCCAGCGGTCTTGCCTCGGGGAGCCGGGGAGAACGACTGCCTGGTCGTCCGCCGCGGCCGGGGCTGGTCCAGGCTGCTCGCCGCGGAGCCCGGGTCGATCGGCGTCCTGGACAGCGGGCATGGCGGCTACGCCGACGTCGAGCTGCGGTCGCTCGGGCTGTGCATCCTAAGAATGGACAGGGACCACCTACGCGAAGGCCGCATCGAACGACGGCCCATTCGCCGCCCCGCCATCGGTCGGATGGCGTCGCGGGCCACATCCGATAGCCGATCAAGGGCACTCATGTGCAATGATCCGTATGCGATAGCGTCGGCCTTCTGGCGCGGGTATAGGACACCCGTGACCACAACAATGCAGAGCCCATGGCCGCACTTGCCGATCCGATGTTCTGGGAATACGCCGCCCGCTCCGTAGGCAGGGTCCAAGAGGATGGGTCGCTGCGCTTCGTGGTGCTGGACAAGTCCTACCGCATGAGGCCGTTGGTACGCTGTTCGGCCATCACGTTCACCCAATTCCTGCAGTCCGATGGCGCCGCCAAATCCTGCAAGGTGGCCGTCATCGCCGGCGACAGCCGGCCGCAGAGCTTCTGGTTCGGGCAGGTGGCGGCGCCGACCGGCGACGCCTGGAGTTGGACGTTCCGGCGGTCGGCGGGGCCGGTCCGATGATCGTCGGCGCGCTGCGCTACGGCACGGGCAACGCCTACCGACCCGGCGCGCCCAAGGGAACAGACGAGCCGTTCACCGGGCAGCCGCCGGCCCCGGCGATGACCTACCTCATCCAGCGCAACAACAACACGTTCCAGGACGTGGACCGGTGGCCGCCCGCGACGGGCAAGACGATCGTCGCCTATTGCAGCGAGAAGCGCGCCCTCCTCGTGGCCGTGCAGGCGGACGGAGAAGGACCGGGCCAGCGGCACTCCGCACTTGCGTCCGCGCTGGCCCAGCGGGGGTTCGACGCCGCGGTATTCTACGACGGGAGCGACAGCGCGACGCTCGCGGTCGACGGCAGGGTCATCGTCCGCCCGGGCCAGCGCAAGGACGACACCATCGACGTCGGCATCGGGTTCTTCCAATGAGGCGCGGCCGCGCCGTAGGCTACGCGGCGGCCGCGTTGGCCATCGCGGCGTTCGCCCTGCTGCTCAGGCTCAGCGACGACGCGTTCCTGATGGTGGGCGGCAGCGAATCGACGTCCTTCCTCGTGGCGCCGCCTGCAGCTGTCCAATGGACCGCACTGGCCGTGTTCGCCATCGCGCTGCTCGCTCCCGCGCACGGGGCATGGCGCGTCCTCCGCGTGGCCTTCGCGTTCCTCGCGCTGGCGCTCGGCGGCCACAGGCTCGTCGTGGACCATGTGCGCGAGGAGCTGCGCGACGTCTACCTCGCCGTCCCGGTCGGGCACCTGAAGCTGGATCCGGCGATAGAGGGAGGGTTGCGGGTGATACCCTCCGCCGCGGGCGTCACCGTCGGCCAAGCAGGCGCCAGCCAAGCCTTGTGGTCGTTCTCTCCCGCCTGGGTCGGGTTGGACAGGCGGGCGCTGAGGAAGGCCTCGTGACGGAACAGCCGATAGCGCTGCCGTGATCTCCATCGCGGGAAGCCGTTCCTAGCAGGCCCCGGCCGAGAAGGCTGAGTTGGCAACCGGAACCCAGGGAGAGGGCAGGGTGAGGGTCATCAAGTTCCGGATCGACCATCCGCTCGACAGCGGCAGTTTCCCTCACCCTGACCCTCTCCCAGAGGGAGATTGGCGAGAGGACAGGCCGCGGGCATGACCGCGCTGCTGGAGGTGCGCGATGCCGTGTGCCAATTCGGCCCCAAGCGCGCGGTCGACCGCGTCAGCCTCGCCTTGCAGCCCGGCGAGGCGCTCGGGCTGGTGGGCGAGTCCGGGTCCGGCAAGACGACCGTGCTGCGGATGATGCTCCGTCTGGCGCCGGTCAGCAGCGGGCAGGTGCTGCTGGAAGGCCGGGACATCACCCACGCCGCCGACCGGTCCCTGCGGGATTTGCGCCGCCGGGTCCAGGTGGTGTTCCAGAACCCGCACGCCGCGCTGGACCCGCGCTGCACCGTCGCCGCCTCCATCACGGAGCCGCTGCGTCTCATGGGTGGCCTGTCGCGGCGGGCGATGCGTGACCGGGTGGCGGCGCTGCTGGACGATGTGGGGCTGGGCGAGGAGTTCCTGTGGCGCTACCCGCACGAACTCTCCGGCGGGCAGAAGCAGCGCGTGTGCATCGCCCGGGCGCTGGCGCCGAACCCGCGCGCACTGCTGTTGGACGAGCCGACTTCCGCCCTGGATGTGTCCGTGCAGGCGCAGATCATCGAGCTGCTGGTGCGGCTGCGGGCGCGGCACGACCTGGCCTATCTGTTCGTGTCGCACAACCTCGCCGTCGCGCGGCTGATCTGCGACCGGGTCGCCGTCATGCATGAGGGCGTGCTGGTCGAGCATGGCGCCGCGGCCGAAGTGCTGGGCCGGCCGACACAGGAGTACACGCGGGCGCTGCTGGCCGCAGTGCTGCCGCCCCGATATACGCAGGAGATCCGACCATGACCGACCCGACACGCTGGCGCATCGGCTTCGACATCGGCGGCACGTTCACCGACTTCATCCTGTTGGACGCGCAGCGCAACGACATCCGCCTGCACAAATGCCTCACCACACCCGCCGACCCCTCGGTTGGCGCGCTGGAGGGGCTGGCGCAGATCGTGGCGGATGCCGGGATCGGGCTCGGCGACGTCGGCGACATCGTGCACGGCACCACGCTGGTCACCAACGCGCTGATCGAACGGCGTGGCGCCAAGCTCGGGCTGATCACCACCGCGGGCTTCCGCGACATCCTGGAGATGGGCACGGAGCAGCGCTACGACATCTACGATTTGTTCCTGCAATACCCGGAGCCGCTGGTGCCGCGCGCGCGGCGGCTGGCGGTGCCGGAGCGCATGGACCGCGACGGCAACACGGTGGTCGCCGTGGACACCGCCGCCGTCGTCGAGGCCGCGCGCCGGCTGGCGGCGGACGGGGTGGAGGCGGTCGCCGTCTGCTTCCTGCACGCCTACCGCAACCCGGCGCATGAGCGGGAGGCGGGAGCCGCCATCCGCGCCGCCTTCCCGGACCTGGCGGTGTCGCTCTCGTCGGACGTGGTGTCGGAGCTGTGGGAGTATCAGCGCCTGGTCACCACCTGCGCCAACGCCTTCGTGCAGCCGCTGATGGACCGCTACGTCCGCCGGTTGGAGCGCGAACTGTGGCAGCGCGGTTTCCGCGGCGCGCTGTACCTGATGCACTCCGCCGGCGGGTTGGTCTCGCCGGAGATGGCGCGCGCCTTCCCGATCCGCCTGCTGGAATCCGGGCCGGCCGGCGGCGGGTTGGCGACGGCGTTCTTCGGCCAGGCGGCCGGCAAGTCCGACGTGATCAGCTTCGACATGGGCGGCACCACCGCCAAGGCCTGCCTGATCGAGGACGGGCGCGCCGCGACCGCGGCCGAGATGGAGGCGGCGCGCGTGCACCGCTTCAAGAAGGGCTCCGGCCTGCCGATCAAGGCGCCGGTCATCGACATGATCGAGATCGGGGTCGGCGGCGGCTCCATCGCCGGCATCGACGAGGTGGGGCTGCTGCGCGTGGGTCCGCTCTCCGCCGGGGCCGATCCCGGCCCGGCCTGCTATGGCCGCGGCGGCACGCAGCCGACGGTGACGGACGCCAACCTGGTGCTCGGCTACTACGACCCGGGTTTCTTCCTCGGTGGCCGCATGACGCTGGACCTCGACGCCGCACAACGCGCGCTGGATACGGTCGGGGGGCCGCTCGGGCTGTCGACGGTGGAGACGGCTTGGGGCATCCACCGCGTTGTCACGGAAAGCATGGCGGCGGCGGCGCGCATCCACATCGTGGAGAAGGGCCGCGACCCGCGCCGCTACGCCATGGTCGGGTTCGGCGGCGCCGGCCCGGCGCATGCGGCCGGCGTGGCGCGGGTGCTGGGCGTGTCGGAACTGCTGATCCCGCCCGCGTCGGGCGCGGCCTCCGCGCTCGGCTTCCTGGCGGCGCCGCTGTCGTTCGAGCAGGTGCGCAGCCACCCGGTCCGGCTCGATGCGCCGGGTGCGGCGGCGGCGATCGACGGCGTGCTGGGCGACCTGGAGCGGGACACCCGTGCGCCCTTGCTCGCGGCTGGGGTGGCCGAGGCAGACATCGTGACGGAGCGCGTGGCCGACATGCGGCTGTTCGGGCAATTGCACGAGATCAGCGTCGCCATGCCCGGCGGCGAGATTTCGGACGCCGCCATGCCCGGCATCCGCAGCGCCTTCGCCACCGCCTATACCGCGCGCTACACCTCCGTCTACGCGGGCGTCGGGGTGCAGCTTGTCTCCCTACGGGTGCGCTGCCGCGGCCCGGTGCCGCAACTGACGCTGGCGCAGGCGGACCGCCCCACGGCCGGCGCGGCGCAGAAGGGCACGCGGCAGGCCTGGTTCGGCGACGGCTTCGTCGCGACGCCGGTCTATGACCGCTATGCGCTGACGCCCGGCAGCACGCTCGCCGGCCCCGCCATCATCGAGGAGCGGGAGGCGACCACCATCGTGGCGCCCGGCGACACCGTCAGCGTGGACAACACCGGCACGCTCCGCATCCGGATCGCCGTCGCCGCCCCGGCCAGCGCCCGCATCACCCCGGCCACGCCGGTCGCCGAGGCCATGGCCTTGATCGAAAGCGACCCGGTGTCGCTGGAGATCATGTGGGCCCGCCTGGTGACGGTGGTGGAGGAGATGTGGCACACCATCGTACGCACCGCCTTCTCCCTGATCGTGTCGGAGGCGCAGGACTTCGCCACCGACCTGCTCGACCCGGATGGCGAGAGCCTGGCGCACTCGCCCCGCGCCATGCCGGTGTTCAACCTGACGGTGCCGATCGCGGTAAAGGCGATCCTGAAGAAATATCCGGCCGCGACCTTGCGTCCGGGCGACGTGCTGATCACCAACGACCCGTGGCTATGCGCCGGCCATCTGTTCGACATCGCCGTGGTGACGCCGGTGTTCCGCGGCGACGTGCTGGTGGCGCTGACCGCCACGGTGGGCCATGTCGGCGATATCGGCGGCACCAAGGATTCGCTGCGGGCGCGGGAGATCTACGACGAGGGCTTCCAGATCCCGCCGATGTACCTCTACCGCGCCGGGCAGCCGAACGCGGATTTGTTCACCCTGCTGGGCGAAAACGTGCGCAAGGCGGAGGAGGTGCTGGGCGACGTGCATTCCTTCGTCGCCGCCAACCAGTTGGGCGCGGACCGGCTGCTGGCGTTCATGGACGATTACGGCATGCACGATTTGCGCGCGTTGGCCGCGGTGGTGCAGAACCGGTCCGAGGCCGCGGTGCGCGAGGCGATCGGCAAGCTGCCGGATGGCGTCTACAGCTCCGAAATCTGGAACAACCCGCTTGGTACCAAGCTGCGCTATCCGCTGACGGTGACGGTGCAGGGCGAGGCGATTGCGCTGGATTTCACCGGCGCCCCGCCGCAGCAGCCGCAGGGCGGGCTGAACTGCACGTATTCCTACGCCGCGGCACACGCGACCTATCCGATGAAGTGCATCCTCAGCCCGGGCGTGCGCAGCAATGCCGGCTGCTACCGGCCGTTCACGCTGACGCTGCCGCCGGGCTCGATCCTGAATTGCGACAAGCCCGCCAGCGTCAATTTGCGCACGCGGACCGGCTGGTACCTCGCGCCCAACATCTTCCGCGCCCTGGCGGAGGCGGCGCCCGACCAGGTGCAGGCCGCGACCGGGCTGCCCCACGCGGTCAACATCTACGGCCGCGACCGGGAGGGTCGGCTGTATGCGGACCATTTCTTCATGGGCGGCGGGCAGGGCGGCTGCTCCCGGTCCGACGGCAAGTCCGCGCTGCTATATCCGACCTCGGCGTCCAACACCTCCGTCGAGTTGATGGAGACACGCGCGCCCGTGTTGGTGATCGAGAAGACGCTGGTGGCGGATTCGGGCGGCCCCGGCCGGTATCGCGGCGGGCTGGGCGTGCGCACCCGGCTGCGCAAGCTGCACGATGACGGCCTGCCGACGCTGTTCTCGGTTTATCCAGAAGGCGTCGGGATCCGCACGGACGGGCTGTTCGGCGGCAAGCCCGGCGGCGAGGTGCGCGGCGTGGTGCGCGACCTGGACGGCGCCGTGGTGCAGGATTGCGGCACCGGCGAGTTGGTGACGCTCAGCACGGTGGACCGGGTTGTGGAGGTGCAACTGGCCGGCGGCTCGGGCTACGGCGACCCCCGTCAGCGCCCTCGCCGCGACGTGGATCGCGACGTGACGAACGGCTACGTCACGCCGGAGGCAGCGGTGCGGGAGTATGGCGGGCAGGAGTCGGTGGCGTGAGCCGCCGCATGTGTCTATATTTGCCGGGGCTTACACATAGGGTTAGCCGATGCGCACGAACATCGATATCGACGAGACGGCATGAGATAAGATGATCGACCCACCCGCGCTCCGCGCCCACGCGCACCAGGTCCTGCGGGACGCCACCATCGCGGAACTGCCGAACCATTACCGCGGCAAGGTGCGCGACAATTACGACCTGCCGGACGGGCGTCGCATCATGGTGGCGACGGACCGGCTCAGCGCCTTCGACCGCATCCTGTGCGCCGTGCCGTTCAAGGGGCAGGTGCTCACCCAGACGGCGCGGTTCTGGTTCGACGCCACGGCCGACATCTGTCCCAACCACGTGCTGAGTTATCCCGACCCGAACGTCGTGATCGGCCGGCGCCTGGACGTGCTGCCGGTGGAGGTGGTGGTGCGCGACTACCTCGCGGGAACCACCGGGACTTCCATCCTGACGCTCTACCGTGCAGGCGAACGTCGGATGTATGGCGTGACCCTGCCGGACGGCTTGCGCGACAACCAGCGCCTGTCGCAGCCGATCATCACGCCCACCAGCAAGGCGTTCGACGGCAGCCACGACGCCCCGCTGATCCCGGACGACATCGTGTCGAACGGCCTCCTGACGGCCGCGCAGTGGGACCAGCTTTGCCAGTATGCGCTGGCTTTGTTCGCGCGCGGGCAGGCGATGGCGGCGCAGCGCGGCCTGATCCTGGCCGACACCAAATACGAGTTCGGCGCCGACCCGGACGGCCGCATCGTGCTGGCGGACGAAATCCACACGCCGGACAGCAGCCGCTACTGGCTGGCGGACAGCTATCCCGCCCGCTTCGCCGCCGGGCAGCGGCCGGACAGCTTCGACAAGGATTTCGTGCGCAACTGGGTTGCGGAGCGTTGCGACCCCTACCGCGACCCGATCCCCGACATCCCCGACGACCTCGTGCTCGGCACCGCCGCCGTCTACATACAAGCCTTCGAGACGATCACCGGCCAGAGCTTCCAGATTCCAGCCGACGACACGCCGGTGCTCGACCGTATCCGCGCGAACTTGGCGGCGTTTTTCTAGCCGAGTTCCAGGGCCCGGCGCGCCATCGCCAAGGCGCCCTGGCGGGAGCGTGCCGCGCCGACGAAGCGCCTGAGGTGCACGAAGACTGCGTCCTCGACGCCGGACAGGGCCGCCAGTTCCTGCCCCTGCAACCCGGCCCATGATTCCGGCAGCGGCAGGCGCTGGGCGAACGAGCCTGGTTCGGGCGGCATGGCGTCCACCATCCAATTGCCGTTGGAGGCCGGGGAGACGGTGAACAACACGGGCAGGTCGTGCGCGAACACCGCGTTCTTCCATGGCATTCCGGTCGCCAGCACCAGGATGCGCGGGTCGTCGCCGGCGGCGTGGCACGTCACGACGATCTCCTCCGCGGCCAGCCGGGCGCGCACCCCGTTCACGCGCCGCCGCAGCACGCCCGCCGCCAGGTCGGTCGCTTCCAGGAAGGCGGCGTCGCCAGCGGTCTCGCCCGTGGCGGCCGGATCGTCCCAGCTTGGGTTGCAGTCGCCGATCAGCGCGGCGAGGCCCAGCGTGTCGTCCACCAAAGGCCCGCGGACGGATACGCCGTTATCGAGTTCGTCGATGCGGCGCACCACGCCGGTGTCGATGATGCCGGTGATCCCGGCCGCGAAATGGGCCTCCTGTGGCGGCAACAGGGCTGCGACCGCGCGCTCGCCATACACCTGCCACACCAGCCCGGCCGATGAGAACGGCGTCCCGTCCGGCCGCAACGGCGCGCCCCGCTGATGGTGGTCGAACCGGTTGGTGGCCGGGTCGAACACGGCGCCGACATCCCAGACGATGTCGCCGCCCTCGATCAGGGCCGGGTTGCGCGTGCGGACCAGGGTGTAATCCCCGCCCGGCGAGTGCAGGCCCAAGGCAAGCCGCAAGACGGCGTGGGCGAACACCTCGTCGCAATGGAACTTGCCGCTATGGGTGACGAGACGGGGGTGAGGCAAGGCGGTCATGCTCGGGTCCGATCCAATGGCGGCACTGCGGCATACACAATCCCGCTGCCGCCGTCTTCCTGCCTGCGGGAGCGGACTCGTTGCGGGGCCGTCCGCTCGGGAGTCGATCAAACCCGGCGGAAACGCTATGCTGAGGATGCAGACTCCTGGATTCGACAGTGAATTTTCCTGCTTTGACCCGCATGCCTCACGCGGTGCGTGCCCTTCTGAGCGCGGCTCCGCGGCTTTGTGCGCTGGCCGTGATAATGGGCATGGCCGGCTGTGCACCCGGCCGGAACCTCCCCATGCTTCCCGATCAACATGTGGCGCCGACCGCCTACAAGCTCGGCAGCGGCGACAGCATCCGCATCATCACCTTCGGCGAAGACCAGTTGACGGGCGAGTTCAAGGTCGGCGACAGCGGCACGATCTCGGTGCCCTTGCTGGGGCAAATCCCGGTCGCTGGCCTGTCGGTGGAGCAGGTCTCCGCCAAGATCGCCGCCGCGCTGGAGAAGGGCAAGATCTTCAAGGATCCCAGCGTGTCCGCGGAAGTCACCACCTACCGGCCCATCTTCATCCTGGGGGAGGTGAACAAGCCGGGGCAATACCCCTATCAACCGGGCATGACGCTGCTGTCGGCGGTCAGCGTCGCCGGCGGGTTCACCTACCGGGCGGTGGAGAGCTATGCGTCGATCGTGCGCTCCGTTGATGGCCACGTCGTCGAGGGCAAGGTCGACCGCCAGGCGCTGATCCAGCCCAGCGACGTGGTGACCATCTTCGAACGGCGATTCTGAGCTGCCGATGGGCCCTGCCTGACATGCCTTGCGCCGATATCAGCGACTGGCACTCCCCTTGGCCGCTCGGCAGCCGGCCGCGCCCGGTGCGGCTGTTGCGCCGGTTTCCGCCCCATCTGCGGCCCATCTACCAGGTTCCGGCGTGGGATCGCCGCGCGCCCGGCATCGGCGGCCCCGGTGTCACGGCCGACCTGGTCTGGCAACTCGTCTGCCCGGTGGTGACGTCGGTGCCGGAGGACCAGCCTGCGCCATGCCCGGAGGTCTTGCAGCTGCACCGGGCATCCACGCCGGCCTGGTTGCAGGTCATGCTGGTGGGTTCGCTGTGTGCGGTCAGTTCCGTCACGCTCGGGCAGGAGTTGGAGGATTACCTGCCCACCACGCTGCCGGTGCTCGGCACCCCGCCCAACGTGACGGTGTCGACCCGGCCGCGGCCGGATTACGATCCCCTGGGGCTGCGCGAGGGCTCCTTCGTCATCCAGCCCCTGGTGTCGGAGGGCGTCGGCTTCGATTCCAACCCGCGCGGGGCGCCGGGCCAGGCGGGCAGCGCCTTCGTCAGCACCCAGGCCTCCGTTTCCGCGGCATCGGACTGGAACCGCGACGGCATCGCCGCCAGCGCCAGCGTGGACGACCGGCGCTACCTGCAGGAGCCGAACCTGTCGCGGACGGACGACACCCTCGCGGTGGGTGGCCGCTACGATGTCGGCACGGCGGACCACCTGTTGCTGGCCGCCACCCACGCCGACCTGCATATCGAACCCACCGGGATCGACGCGCTGTCGACGCAGCGGGCGGTGCCGTACCAGGTCAACAGCGGCACGGCGAGCTACCTGTTCAAGCTGTCCCGGCTGTCGTTCGAGCCGTTCGTCCTGGTTGCCGACACCAGCTACGCCCCGACCAAGCTGGGCGGCGGCGCATCGCAGAGCAACAGCTACCTGGACAACACTACCGTCACAGAGGGGGTGACGGCGCGATATGAGTTCTCGCCCTTGCGCCAGGCGGTGGTGGTGGTGCGCAGCGCGGAAAGCAGCTTCAGCCATCAAGTCGCCGGGCAGCCGCGGCGGAACAGCGTCGACGTCTCGGTGTTGGGCGGCATCGACTACGTGGCGAACGGGGTGTTCCGCTACAGGGCCCTGGTGGGCTTCGAGGTGCGGGATTATGCGTCCGCCGCGCTCAGGTCGCAGACCGCCCCGGTGGTGGAGGCGGACGTCATCTGGACGCCATCGCTGCTGACGACGGTCGAAGGCACGGTGAACCGCAAGATCGTCAACGCCACGGATCCGCTGACCGCCAGCTACACCGACACAGCGGCCCGGCTTCAGGTGGAGCATGAATACCTGCGCAACGTGCTGCTGAACGCCCATACCAGCGTGGAACAGGCGCAGTACCAGAATAATGGCGGCCAGCAGACGATCTACGGCGCCGGAGTCGGCGCCTCCTGGCTGCTGAACCAGACGCAGCGTGTGTCCGCGACGTTCGACCACACCCAATCGTCGTCCAACACGCGGCAGAACTACAGCGACGAGTCGCTGCTGCTGAAATTCACCGCGGGGATTTAAGTCGGCGGCCGGTCGCGGTCCTTCCGGTCCTGTTCGCGCCCTCGTCTGCCGATGATCCGATGTCAGCCCTTGCACTTCGGGCCAAGCTGGCATTCTTGCCTGTCAACGCGGCACTGCCGCATCGCGCGGTGTGGAGGCATGGTTCAATGGTCAAGCGTCACAAGCAGGAGGAGATCGCCGGTGTCCTGGAGTTTGAGGGACGGACCAGCGAAGATCCCGAGTTCCTGGCCTGGATGGAGGAGCACAAGGCCCGCAACGGCGGCAAAATCCGGGTCAGCCTCGGGGGGAAGGGCGTCCGCGTGATGTTCAGCAAGGACGCCGACATGGCGCTGTGGAAAGCCCGCTCTGAAAAGGCCGACAAAGCCGCCAGGGCCGCAGCGAGGTAGTAGGGGCAGACACGTAGCTCTACCGAGAAGCCCTCTCCCCTGGGAGAGGGCTTGAGGGGGAGGGGATCGCCTCAGCTCCGGTACGACCCGTTGATGTCGATGTAGCCGTGCGTGAGGTCGCAGGTCCACACCGTGCTGCGGCCGGACCCGAGGCCGATATCGACCACCACGTCGATCATCCGCCCCTTCATGTGCGCCACGACAGGCGCTTCGTCGTAGCCCGGCACCACCGTGCCCTCGCGGGCCATCCAGGTTCCGCCAACGCCGACCGACAGCCTGTCCCGGTCCGCCGGCTCGCCCGCCTTGCCGACGGCCATCACGATGCGGCCCCAATTCGCGTCCTCGCCGGCGACCGCGGTCTTCACCAGCGGCGAGTTCGCCACCGCCATGCCGATCCGCTTCGCCGAGCCGTCATCCACCGCCCCCGTCACGTCGATGCGGACCAGCTTCTGCGCGCCCTCGCCGTCGCGCACGACCTGGATCGCCAGGTCCAGCAGCACCTCGTCCAGGGCGGCGGCGAACTCGTCCAGCGGGCCGGCCTCGTTGCCCGCAGCGCCGGTGGCGAACAGCAGCACCGTGTCGCTGGTGGAGGTATCGCTGTCTACCGTGGTTCGGTTGAAGCTCGCCTCCGTGCCGGCCGCCAGCATCGCCTGCAATTGGCCCGACGGGATCGCCGCGTCGGTGAACACGAAGCACAGCATGGTGGCCATATCGGGCGCAATCATGCCGCTGCCCTTGGCCACCCCGGTGATCCGCACCGGTGTGCCGGCAATGACGGCCGTGCGGGTGGACGCCTTGGGGAAGGTGTCCGTGGTCATGATCCCGCGCGCCGCGGCCTCCCACCCGTGCGGCGACAACCCGGCATACAGGGCCGGCAACGCTGCGGTGATGCGCTCGTGCGGCAGCACCTCCCCGATCACGCCGGTACTGGCTAGGAACACCTCGCTGGGCGGGCAGCCGAGCAGGGCGGCCGCGGCATCGGCGGTGGCCTTCACCGTTTCGCGGCCGCGTGCCCCGGTGAACACGTTCGCGTTGCCCGCGTTCACAACCAGGCCGCGCGCCCGGCCGCCCGCCAGCGCGGTGCGGCACCAGTCGATCGGTGCGCCGGGGCATTTGTTCCGCGTGAACACGCCCGCCACGCTCGTCCCGGCGGCCAGCGCCACCATCACCAGGTCGGTGCGGCCCTTGTAGCGGATGCCCGCCGCGGCAGCCCCCAGCCGGACCCCGGATAGCGGCGCCAAGGCCGGCAGCGGGACCGCGAGCGGTGAGGGGGCCAGCGCCATGCCTGCGCTACTTCGGAACGGCGGGCGTCGTGCCCGGGGTTGGCGGCAGGTCCGTCGTGGGCGTCACCGTCGGGTCCGGCGTGGCGCTCGCTGCCGTAGCGGTCATGGGCGTGCCGTCCATGTTGAACTTCTGCACCACCAGCCCGACCCGCGCCTGGTCCAGGACCTTTCGCACCCCGGCCTGGATGATCTGCTGGCGCAACTGGTCCTTCGCCTCGTCGAACGTGGGCGGCGGCGCCCTCCGCACCTCGTCCACCTTGATCACGTGCCAGCCGAACTGCGTCTTGACCGGCGTTTGCGTGATCTGCCCGGGCTTCAGCGCGAAGGCGGCGTCGGCGAATTCCGGCACCATGTCCTCCTTCTTGAAGAAGCCGAGGTCGCCGCCGTTCTGCGCCCCCGGATCCTTGCTGTTCGCCTTGGCCAAGGCGGCGAAGTCGGCGCCCTTGTTCAACTGATCGATGATGCTTTTTGCCTGCGCCTCGGTCTCCACCAGGATGTGGCGGGCATGCACCTCTTCCTCGCCGGGCTTGTTGGCGATTTCGGCGTCGTATTTGGCATGCAGGGCGGCATCGGTGACACTGGGGCCGATCGCCTTGGTCAGCATGGCGTTCTGCAGCACCTGGTCGGTCGCGCGTTCGATGGCGCGCTTGACTTGCGGGTCCTGGGCCATGCCGTCCTTCTTGGCCTGGATCACCAGCGCCTCGCGGTCCACCATCTGGTCCAGTAGCATGGGATACAGGACCTGCGGCGGCATGGACCGCACCTCGTCCGGCAGCGACTGCGCCGCTTCCGACAGATCGCTGAGGTGGATTTCGTCATTCCCCACCTTCGCCACGACGACGTCCGGCCGCGGGGCCGGCGCTGCGGGTGCTGGTGCGGCGGATGCCGGCGCAGCGCTCGCCGGCGCAGCGGATGCTGGCCCAGCTTGTGCCGGCGCGGCCGGTGTTTGCGCCATCACGGCGGCGGGAAGGCATGGTGCGCCAAGCAGGGCGGCCGCAACGGCAAGCGACAAGCGCATGGGAAGTTACCTCAATCTTGGGTTTTGCCGCTTATGGCGGAAGCAACGTTGCCCGCCAAGTTGCGTATCTATTAAGTCTCCGCAAGCGAGACTCGCCCCGGGCTGCGCGACTGTCAACCGGTGGTCCCGCGTTGACCAGGGCGGGTGCTGCTCTTATCTCAGTCCCGCCAGCCCAGCACCGGAATCACAATGTTCGCCAGCCTCGCCCGTACCATTTTCGGCAACGCCAACGACCGCTCGCTGAAATTCTATCAGCGCCGGGTGCCGGAGATCAATGCGTTGGAGCCAGCGATGCAGGCGCTGGACGACGCGGCGCTGCGGGGCAAGACGGCGGCGTTCCGCCAGCGCCTGGCGGATGGCGCCAGCCTGGACGAGTTGCTGCCGGAGGCCTTCGCCACCGTGCGGGAGGCCGCGGTCCGCGTGCTGGGGATGCGCCATTTCGACGTGCAGATGATCGGCGGCATGGTGCTGAACGACGGCAAGATCGCCGAGATGAAGACCGGCGAGGGCAAGACGCTGGTGGCGACGCTGCCCGTCTATCTCAACGCCCTGCCGGCCAAGGGCGTCCACGTCGTCACCGTCAACGACTACCTCGCCCGGCGCGACGCGGAATGGATGGGGCAGCTCTACGGCTTCCTGGGCCTCACCACGGGCATCATCGTGCACGGGCTGGACGACGAGCAGCGCCGCGCCGCCTACCACGCCGACATCACCTACGGCACCAACAACGAGTTCGGCTTCGACTACCTGCGCGACAACATGAAGTACCGGCTGGAGGACATGGCCCAGCGGGATTTCGCCTACGCCATCGTGGACGAGGTCGACAGCATCCTGATCGACGAGGCGCGCACCCCGCTGATCATCTCCGGCCCGGCGGAGGACAGTTCGGACCTCTACCGCCAGGTCAACGCCGTGGTCCGCGACCTGGTGCGCGACCCGGAGACCTATGAGAAGGAAGAGAAGTTCAAGACCGTCACCCTGACGGAAACCGGCTCCGAACAGGTGGAGGAGCGGCTGCGCGAGGCCGACGTCCTGAAGGAAGGCAACCTCTACGACATCTTCAACGTCACCGTCGTGCATCATGTGCAGCAAAGCCTGCGGGCGCACACGCTGTTCGCCCGCGACGTCGACTACATCGTGCAATCGGACAAGGTCGTCATCATCGACGAGTTTACCGGCCGCAAGATGGAGGGAAGGCGCTACTCGGACGGGCTGCACCAGGCGCTGGAGGCCAAGGAGGGCGTGACCGTCCAGGCGGAAAACCAGACGCTCGCCTCCATCACCTTCCAGAACTACTTCCGCCTCTACCCCAAGCTGTCCGGCATGACCGGCACCGCCATGACCGAGGCGGACGAGTTCGCCGAGATCTACAAGCTGGACGTGGTTGAAATCCCGACCAACGTGTTGGTGAAGCGGACCGACGGCGACGACGAGGTCTACCGCTCCGCCGCCGAGAAGTATGAGGCTGTGGCGACCCTGATCGCGGAGGCGCGCGGCCGGGGGCAGCCCGTCCTGGTCGGCACCACGTCGATCGAGAAGAGCGAGATCATCAGCGAGTTGCTGACGGGCAAGAGGGTGCCGCACGCCGTGCTGAACGCCCGCTTCCACGAGCAGGAGGCGACCATCGTGTCGCAGGCCGGTGCGCCCGGCGCCATCACCATCGCCACCAACATGGCCGGCCGCGGCACCGACATCAAGCTCGGCGGCAACCTGGACATGCGGCTGAAGCTGGAGCTCGGCGACCTCGACGGCGAGGCGCGGGACGCCCGCGCCGCCGCGATCGAGGCGGAGGTGGCGGCGGCGCACGAGGTGGTGAAGACCGCCGGCGGCCTGATGGTGATCGGGACCGAGCGGCATGAGAGCCGCCGCATCGACAACCAGTTGCGTGGCCGGTCCGGCCGGCAGGGCGATCCCGGCGCCAGCCGCTTCTTCCTGTCGCTGGAAGACGATCTGATGCGGATTTTCGGCTCCGAGCGCATGGGTGGCATGCTGCAGAAGCTGGGCTTGAAGCCCGGCGAGGCGATCATCCATCCCTGGATCAACCGCGCTCTGGAGAAGGCGCAAAAGAAGGTCGAGGCGCGCAACTTCGACACGCGCAAGAACGTGCTGAAATACGACGACGTCATGAACAGCCAGCGCAAGGAGGTCTATGCCCAGCGCCGCGAGTTCATGTTGGCGACCGACGTGTCGGAGACGATCAACGACATGCGGGCGGAGGTGATCGACGCCGCCGTGACGCAGCGCATCCCGGCGAAGGCATTCAGCGAGCAGTGGGAGGCCGATGCGCTGGCGGAGGATTGCCGCCGCCTGCTCGGCGTGGAGCTTCCTGTTGCGGCCTGGGCCGCCGAGGAGGGGATCGACGAGGAAGCGATCCGCGACCGCATCACGGCGGCCGCCGACGCGCATGTCGCGGGGAAGGCCGAGCGGTTCGGCCACGATTTGATGCGCTTCGTCGAGAAATCCGTGCTGCTGCAGACGCTCGACGCCGTCTGGAAGGAGCACCTGCTCGTTCTGGACCAGCTCCGCCAGGGCATCCACCTGCGCTCCTACGGGCAGCGCGACCCGCTGAATGAATACAAGAGCGAGGCGTTCGCCCTGTTCAACGCCATGCTGGACGACCTGAAGCAGCGTGTGACCTCGACGGTCGCCGGGTTGCAGCTCCAGGCCGAACCGCCGCAGCCGCCGCCTTTGCCGGCCATGATGTGGGAGAACCATCCGGAGGCGGTGTTGGAGGCCCCGGCGTTCAGCATGGCGACGTCGGAGCCGGTCGGCGTCATGACCCTGCCCCGGCCGGAGGTTGCCATGTCCGAGGATCCGGCAACCTGGCGTAACACCCCGCGGAATGCGCCCTGTCCCTGCGGCTCCGGCAAGAAGTTCAAGCACTGCCACGGCCGCCTGGCCTGAGTTCATCCAGCCATGACAAGGAGCCTCGGCAGTTCCGCCCTATCCCGAAGTAGCGGCCAAGACAGGCTGATCCACCAGCTTGTTGTTTAGGAGAGACACTTAGGGCTTGCTCGACTTTCCGGATTTTTCGCGTGCGGACGACTATCGGATCACCCAGAAGATATCCTCCGACGCAATGAACTTGAGCGCGTCATCAAGTGTCAGATGGTTCGCCCGAACGGCCCGGCGCTAGTCCAGCGCTCCTTCCACAAGGACCAATAGAGCACCTCGACCCGATCGTCCTTGCCGGTCTGACGCAACCGCGCGACAGGCGCGCCGGACGCCGCGTGATAGAGCGTGTAGCCACGGTTGCGGCGTTCGGCGCGCAGGAGGCCGCGGCGACACATTCTCAGCTGGTTCGTCTCACGCTGGCGCGTAGAGATCACGTTCCAGGAAGTGCGCGCCCATCTCGGCGTGGAGACGCAGCGGCAGTGGTCCGATCTGGCCATCCTGCGCACCACCCCGGCGCTGCTGGGGTTGTTCTCGCTTATCACCGTGTGGGCCGATGGATTGGCACGCGACGCCGGGAGCGCGCTGAAGATGAACACCGCCGCGTGGTATTGCAAGAAGGAGCCAACGTTCAGCGACGCCATCGCCGCCGTCCGCCGCGTGCTATGGACAGTTCCCAATTTATCGATGTCCAGGCAAGCGGGCGACACCGTCACAATTCCGCTCAATTTTTTAAATCGAGTCTTCCAGACTCTATGTCTCGCGGCCTGAAATGCGGAAAGTCCAGCTTAGGCAGCGTCGGCAAATAAGTGCGTCGGCACGCCGACAAAGCTACCGCTCAAAACAGAGGCTTAGGGCTTGTTCGACGCGGCCAATCGATGCGATTGATGTCGAACAAGCCCTTAGACTAGGGCGCAGGACGAATTCGCCGCATGACGCTGCCGCACGCCAGGACACCTTTCAAGCCTGCGACCGCCGCCGGCCGGATTGTCCCAAACCACCGGTATCCGCGCCGCGATGGCCGGTGTCGCCGCCACGTTCCTGTGCTGCACCGCCGCCGTGCTGGTGTATGGCCTGGTCGCACGGCACCGGGGCGCGATCGTGGGCGGCCTGGTTCCGATTCTCGGCTTGGCCCGGTACTCCTATGCAGCGATCGCGCTGATCGTCGGTGGACGAGACCTCGTGCTGAACGGCAGGGCGGACAGCCTGGCCTTAAACGGCCTCAAGCTCGCCGCCTTGTCCGATATCGTCGGGTTCGCCGGCCGTACCCTGCACCATCCGAAGGGCGGCGACCAGTTCACCCTGTCCGCCATCCTGCGCGACGGGTGCGAGATCGCGCTGCAAGGCACGGCTGCGCGCCCAGATGTCGTCGACGCGGCCGAGCCGCTTGGCGTGCTGCTCGTGCAGGTGCAGGAGGGTGCGCGGGGCGCTGTGCAGCCATCCCGGCCATGAGCTGGTTACATCGGACGCCGGTAGAGTCGGCGCACAGTCTGGGCTAAGGTCTGGCTCCGAACCATGGAGACAACGAGTGCGCCGTTTGCTGCCCGGCTTTTCGGCATCTCGGATGATCGAGCTACCAAGCCGTCATCCAGAAATCCAGGGGGTATGAGGTTGATCGCGTTCACCAGGACCGAGGTCGACACGGTTGCAGTGCAGAGACGCCACAGCCTTGGCAAATTTCTGGCTTGGAAGACGTTCGCGTCGTTGTTCGTCACCAGTGCCATTCTGTTCGGGATCGCGATGTTGGCGCTTCTGACCGACCATAAAGGCCTCAGCTTTGTCGTCCTCGCGGGTGCCTTGCTGGGTGGCGTCGCGTTCCGCTTGCGCTGATGAATGTGCGCGTGAGGTCCTTGGCGAAACGGCTTCATCGGCAGCGCGCTCAGTCGGCTTCGACCATGATGGTGAGCTGGTCCGACGCAGGTCTTGCAGCAAAAACATCGACCGCGAGCAGCCTGACGCCGTGGACCGGCTATCTCCTGTGGCGGGAGGACAACCACGTGATCCTGCTTTACACCACGGCCGTGACTTTCCAGTTCATCCCCAAGCGGGTCCTGTCGGAAGATCAGCTTGCTTCTCTACGCGCTTCGGCTGGATCGGCCGGCGTTCCAGGTACGCGGCGATGAAGCCTGGAGCCCGGCGCCATTGGCAGCCGGGAAAGGTACGACGTATGTGGCGTGTAGTCGCTGTGCTGACCTGGCACCTGACATGGCCGGCGCTCGCCGCGGCGCCGATCGTGCGGACCACGCCCATCCCGGGCGGCACCGTGACCTACACCAGCACGACCGACACCCGCATTTCATCGGAGCAGCGGGTGCTCCTGGTCGCCGGGCACACGCTGCTGGCCCGCGGCAGCATCGCCCTCGGATACCACCCCGAAATCGCCAGCGAGCCTTGGACCGTCTCGGCCGACGGTAGACGGCTTTTCAGTTTCGGCTTGACCATGCCGCTGTTCGCCGACGTGGTTCGGGGCGACGGCAGGAGCTACGTGCTGCTGACCGGTTCCCAGGGGCCGGATACTACCGACATCGTCTGGATCGCCGACGTGTCCGGTGCAATCGTCACGGTGACGCCCGCCATCCACGATTGCGTGGCGCCGAAGGGGCGGGTGGTTGCCGGCTCGTTCGTCCTGGACTGCGCCCGCACCTCTCGCACACCGCACCCGGTGCATCGCTACAAGGACAACGTGCTTCACTGAAACGGTATGAACGGCCGCATGACACGCATCTTCGCCGGCTTGAAAGGGTTGGCCACGGGTCTCCTCGTGATCGCGGGGTTGATGATCCTGCTGCTTGCCTTGCCGATTTTGATGCCATTCCTGGCTGTGGACCAGGCCGTGACCCGGCGCAGCAAGCTGGCTGTCCTGGCCGCCATGTCCTGTGCCGTGTGTGGCAGCAGCCTTCACTCCGACGCGCTGGCGCTCGCCGACGCCGCGTGTGGTCCGCCACGCGCGGCTCAGCCGATCTTGCGGCTGCGCCGGGTGGTGCGGCGTCTTCATGCGATCTGTCCGGCCTGCAATGCAGGTTACGAATGGGATGCAGCGCGCCGCCGGTTCCAACTGCTCGACCCGGAGCAGAGTTAAGGGGCGGCCGTCCATGCTCACGCGACCCGATCCATAGACGGTAAGCCTGCTGAACTCGCCATGCCCAGGAGGTCGACCCTGAAGCTGTTCTCTCCGCTGCCCCGGGCGGAGTGCGTGCGCCGGCTGGCGGAGGCCCTGGCCACTGGGTCGTCCGACATGCGCGGCCGGGTTGAGCCGGACTGGGTGAGGTTGGAGCGGCGCATCGGCTACCGCAACTCCTTCCAGCCCCGGCTGGTCGGCCGGATGCGGGATTACCCGGCGGGGACGTGCTTCGACATCAGTGTCGGCATGAGCCCGGCGGTTTGGATCTTCCTGGCATTCTGGGTGCTCATGCTTGGACCGCTCGCGATCGCTGTCGACGTTCAGGCTGTCGGCGAGTTGCTGCGGCACGGCAGGACCGATGTCGGCGTGTTGGGGCTCGCCATCACGGGGATGTCGCTTGCCGGGGTGATGCTGGGGCTCGGCGGACGGTGGCTGGCGCGATGCGAACAGGCGGAGTTGCTGGCTTTCCTGCGCACGGTGGCGCTTGCCGTGGCCCCACGGCCAGACGGAGACGTCGACTACGACACCCGGATGCGTAACGGCTGAGACCTGGAGACTGGCGGGCAGACCCGTTCGGCCGCACAGCGCGCCCGCCACCCGCCGAGCCACGCCGAGCACGACACCCGGCGCGCGCAAGAGTTGCGCCTGCTTTCCGAACGCTGCCCGTTCCGGTAAACCACGGGCCAGTTATATCGTATACAGCACAGACGGCGACCCCAGGAAGGACGCCAAGGCGATCTCGGGCCTGCTCGTGGCCAAGGACGGCAAGAGGGTGGTGGACATGCGGTGCAGCCCCCATGCGGAGTTCGGCGTTGGCTTCGACTATTCCACTCTGCCGCAGGACACGGAAAGCAACTCGGCGATGGCGCTGTAAGTCCGCCCGATCACGCGGGCTTACCGGGGCGCGCGAGCGTACGCGCCGGTGAAGGTCACGTTCACGCCGCCACACGTATCCTCCCAAGCCCATAGGAACGGCCCGGCGAGCTGCATCCTGATGCGCAGGCGTTGTGGTCGGCGTCGGTGAACGGCAGAGTCTTCCCGTCGCTGCCCTGCACGAACAGGCTGTTCAACGCTCCGTTTAGGGCTTGTTCGACATCAATCGAATCGATTGGCGGCGTCGAACAAGTATAAGGGTAACTCCCAAGCAGGGGCATGGTGAGGCCGATCGGCCACATCGGCGGGCCGTTTTTTTCGTCCGACCCCGACCCTGATTGCGTCGGAAGCGCCGGCATGAGTCAACGTCGGGATGGTATTGTCGCCCGACGTCACCGCCTTGATCGAAGCGCTGCGTGCGGAGATCGCCGCCCTCAAGCAGGAGGTCGCAGACCTACGGCGGCGGTTGGGCAAGGACAGCTCCAACAGCAGCAAGCCGCCGTCCAGCGACGGACCGGCGAAGAAGCCGCGCATCGCCGGCAGCCTGCGCGGTATCTCGGGCAAGAAGAGCGGCGGCCAGCCCGGGCATCGGGGCGATACGCTGCGCCCGGTGGCCAATCCCGACAAGATCGAATGCCACGCGGCGACGCAGTGCGGGCATTGCCGGGCCGCACTGACGGCGGCCATGGCCACGCGAGTGGAGAAGCGGCAGGTATTCGAGATGCCGCAGCCGCAGCTGGAGGTGACCGAGCATCAGGCGTCGATTTACACCTGCGCGTGCTGCCGCGGCGAGACCCGCGCGGCGTTCCCAGCCGATGTCACCGCGCATGTGCAATACGGCCCGCGCATCCGCGCGGCGGCGATCTATCTGAACGCGCAGCACCTGATCCCCGAAGACCGTGTCGGCGAGATCATGCACGACCTGTTCGGCGCGCCGCTGCTGTGCCCGGCGAGCATCGCTGCATGGGGCGAGCACAAAGCGCGGGAGTGGGCGGCGGTCGAGGCGGAGATCGCGCAACGGGTTGCCATCGCAGCGGTGCGGCATCTGGACGAGACGGGATTTCGCATTGGCGGCAAGACGCGATGGCTGCACACGGTCTCTACCGTGGCCATGACGTACTATCGGGTGTGCGAGCAGCGCGGCGCGATGTTTGACGCCTTGCACGGCGGCGTGATCGTGCATGATCACTTCAAGCCCTATTTTACCCTGGGAGAGGTCGAACACGCGCTGTGCAACGCGCATCATCTGCGTGAGCTGAAAGCGCTGATCGACATCGAGAAAGAGCCTTGGGCGAAGAAGATGTCGCGGCTGCTGGTGCGGGCAGCCAAGCAGGTGGACCGCGCGGTCACCCGCTCGGCCTGATTGTTGGTGAAGGGGACGGCGAAGTCGAACACGAACCGCAACACCGCCGCCTTGTGGTCGCGCACGCGCAGGGCAAAATTGCGCTGGCAACGATACAGCAGGGGCTTGCCGCTTGATGGATCACCTATAGCTCCGCCTGTCGCAGCATTGAGAAGCGGTCTGAAAACCAGGTCCGGGATCGCGACTATGAAGAGCAGCCATGCGCCAGCGCAAGGCAAGAGACACAATATCCCAGATCAGCCGCTAAGTCGACCTACCCGACTTGAGCCAAATAGCGAGCCTATTAGCCAGTCCGATAATGCTGATTTCATCGGTTCGTTATCGACATCAGCCTAGCGAAAACCATGATACCCATAGCCACCCCGGCCATAGTGGCCGCGACCGTACCTTCGAGGACCATAGAAGCCGGG
This sequence comes from Acetobacteraceae bacterium, assembly GCA_965199095.1. Classification (GTDB taxonomy): domain Bacteria; phylum Pseudomonadota; class Alphaproteobacteria; order Acetobacterales; family Acetobacteraceae; genus LMUY01. The sequence continues at coordinate 72,457 of CBDAQM010000007.1, read as the reverse complement.
CCGGCCATAGAAAGCGAGGACGACCGTAGAACCTCCGGCGTTCATAGTAGCCGTGTCCGCCATAGCCCCCGTATCCGCCATGGTACTGCACAGCCTGGACAGTGACTCCGTCCGACGGAACCGCTTCGGCAGCAGGTGCGGCGAACAGCAGACCCTATCGCCATGATCGTTGGCAGCACCAGTCTTATCAGCCCTGACACAGACAGTATCCTCTTTTGCACAGGACGATAACGCATGGCGTCCGGGCTGGATGCTGAAGCAGCTTGCTGCCTGGCGATCCAGCCTTTTCCAGGACCATCGTGGCGCTTTGAAGGCCCGCACCTAGCAGCCAGAAACTACTCTAGATCCGGCTGCGGCAGGGGGTGATCTGGCCTTGGCGGTTACGAGGCCGGGGCACCGCCCCCGAACCATCGCGACCAGGGACGTGCGGGCTTCGCAGGTGCAGGCTGGGACGCTGCCGGAAGGCTGACTCCCGCCGCCTGCAACCGGTCCACGCTGCTGCGGACCGTCGCCGCGCTGCGCTGCCATTCCCCGTTGCCCGGCTCGCGCGTCGCCAGGCCTTCGTAGCCCGCCAGCGCCGCCTTGAACGCCGACAACGCCTCCGCTGCGCCACCAACGGCCTCCAACGCACAGCCCAACCCGTGCTGGCTCGCTGCCACGTCGCGCTCCAGGTCGGCATGGTTTCGACCCAGCACCGCCAGATGCTGGCTAATCGCGAGCCCGGCCCGCATCAGCGGCACCGCCTCGGCCGCATTGCCTGCGGCCAACATCGCGCGGCCCAAGCCGGATTGAGCGCCTGCCACCATGGATTGCAGGTTCGGGTCGTCCGGTGCCGTGGCCGCCAAGCGCGTGGCGATGGCAAGCTCGCTCTGGAACAAGGGGATGGCACTTGCGCCGTCGCCCTGCATCACCAACGTGCGTGCCAGGCCGTGCTGGGCCACGGCTAGATCCCGTGCCCCGGCCGGGTGCTGCGCGGCCCGGCGCTCGAACACGCCGATGGCGGCCCGGAACTCCGCGATGGCGCCTGGCATGTCGTTTGCTGCTCGCAGCGCCCGACCCAGGCTGTCGTGCGCGATGGCCAACGCCCGTTGCGCCCGCGTGTCACCAGGGTTCGCCGCCACCGCCTGCGTCTGTTGCTGCACGGCGATGCGCATGGTTGCGACATCGGCGCCTTCCATCGGGGTGTTCATGCCGCCTCCTCGCTTGGGAAGGGCTGTCTTACCAGCAGGCACCTACCCTTATTCGGCGGTCAGAACGCCTGCGCGCCGGGGATGGTTGCCAGCAACTCATAGTCGTCCGAATTGCCATGGCTGTCGGCTGACGGGCCGCTGCGCGGCGAAGCGCAGGACGGCTTTGGATCGTGTCCGTCAAGCTGGTGTAAAATGCGGTGTAGTTGAGGTGGCTACGGATCACTCGGCTGCGGTGGCGATCTGGGTGGGCACGGCGTCGATGGTAGGCGGTGTGAGTTCGGCCATGGCCTCTGTCTGCATGTAGCGGTGCTGGAGCTGCCATTCGTCGTTGGCCTCTAGCAGCACCGCGCCGATCAGTCTGATGATGGCGCCCTCGTTGGGGAAGATGCCGACGACATCGGCCCGGCGTTTGACCTCCCTGTTCAGCCGCTCAAGCGGACTGGTCGAGTGGATCTTCACCCGATGCTGGGCGGGGAAGTTCATGTATACTCCGTTCACGTGAGGATGCGAAAATCCTGAGGCGAGATGATGCGGAAGTTGTCGGACACCTGATCGCAGTAGAGGTTCCATTTCCGCGGCACCTCCTCGCGGAGGAACGTCAGCATGGCGGCACTGAAATCAGCGAACCTCTCGTGGCACTGGTTATGGGTGACATGCTTGTGCATTAACGCCCAGAGCCGTTCGATCGGGTTGAGATGGGGACAATAGGCCGGAATGAAGTGAAGCTTGATCCGACGACCCGGCTCGGCCAGCCAGGCCTGCACCAGTTTGGCGTGAGGGCTTCCAGCATCCGCGTCTGCCCGCTCTCCAGGTCGATCGCACCATGAATGTTCAGCCGTTGGCGCCCGCTGGTCTGCGCCACGGCAACGGGGGTTTCTTTCGGCGCCCAGCACCCCACCGGCCGCACCGCATGCGTCGGATGCACGGCATCGCCGAACAGCACCGCTTCGTCGTCCGCCATATGGTTCAGCAGGTTCTCATAAGCCTTGATGAAGGCGGCCTGCTTGGCCGGATCGAGCTTGCGCGACACCGCTTTTGGCTTGCGGTGTTCCATGCCCAGCCGGTGCAGCAGCGCGATCAGGCCAGACCGGCCTTGATACACGATGCCGCATTCCCTCTCGATCCAGGCGCCGATTTCGCGCGTCGTGCGCGGCAGCGTCGCAGTGATCCAGCCTTTCAGCCGGTCCTGCTGCGCCTCGCTCAGGCGGCAAGCGCTGCCCTCATGGCCGAAGCTGGCCAACCCTTCGATCCCGTCCTCCTGATACAGCCGACGCCAGGTGCGGATGGTGTCGTCGTCCAGAAACAGGACGTTCGCGATCGCATCACAGCTCATCCCGTCGTCCAGCAAAACCAGCGCGTTCGCACGCCGGGCCAGGCGATGCGCAGCCGACCCGTCGCGAGCAAGCTCGATCAGGTCATGCCGGGACTGTTTGTCGAGGAAGCCGGGACGGATCATGAGGTCCCGTAGAATCCAGCCCGCGTCTTTTCGCAAGGGGGCCGCACGGATTTTCAGGGAGTCGGGGTATATCTTCACGAACACGCGCCGCAAACATCACGCATCAATTATTGGCTTCAATCTGCGTCCAACCGAGATGCAGCTTGAGGTCGGCTTCTTTTTTTAAAAGCGCCCGACGGAGCCGTGCGAGATACAGTCCACGATACCACGTCTGACCGCCTCTCGGGCCAGTTCGCTCTGGCTCCAGTGACTGAGCGGCAAATTGCTCTGCTCGCGCGGCTCGCAGGCCAGAGCCATGATCGCGCAGATCTGCTCTGGTGTGAATGTCGCCGGGTTCATGGCCGCGGCGCATCCGCCAGCCGCATCACAACCAAGGCTTTCTCCGGGCTGGCCAGCCAACGGACGCGCCAATGACGCATCGTCTTCGGCCAGACGCGAGCCGGCGGGCGATCTCGCGGACCGGCGTTTCGCCGGCTGACAGCAGGATCATGGCGGCGCGCTCCGCCAGCTTGCGCGGCGAAGCACAGAGGAAATCACCGTGCGCGAGTCTTGTGGGCTCGGCTCAACCGGAGCAAATCTTGCTCCTGCTCGGCCGTCAGGATGATCGCGGCGGCAGATAATAGGGGCATGCGGGCTCCAGCTAATCACGACATGGCGTCAGACTCCGCCCTGTCACGACCGCATGCTGCTTGACTCGGGAATAGGTGGCCCCGCAACGGTCCACCATCACGATTGTTGGCCAACTGAGGCGGCCCAGACTCACCCGAAACCGGCGTCGCTACTTCCGGCGCGGAGTACTAGAGAGGGAGGCAATCGGGTCGGGATCGCGCTATGCTGCGCGGCACCATGGCCGCGAACCGTCCTCCTGCCACCACGCGTTTCGACCCGGAGCGGATGTTCCGGCCTCGCTCGCTGGCGATTTTTGGCGGCGACAGCCGAATCGGGCGGCAGGTGCAGGACAATATCGCGGCGGCCGGGTTTGCCGGGCCGATCCAGGCGCTCCGGCCAGGCCAGGAGCCGGAGCCGGCCGACCTCGCCATCTTCGCCATGGAGGCCGATCCGATCGCGCCCCTGCTGCCCGGCCTCGCCCGCGCCGGGATTTACGCGGGCGTGGCGCTGGGGCTCAGCCAGGATTTGGCGGCCGCGCAGGCTGCGACGGGCCTGCGCGTGCTGGGGCCGGGATCGTTCGGCGTGGCTTGCCCGGCGCTCCGCCTCAACGCCACGCTGTCCCATTTGCAGCCGCAGCCGGGGCGGGTGGCGCTGGTCTCGCAATCGGCCGCGCTGTGCCGGGCGGTGCTGGATTGGGCTGGGCCGAACGGCGTGGGGTTCAGCCAGATCGTCGGCATCGGCGGCAATGCCGGGACGGGGTTCGACCAGGTGCTGGACTTCCTGTCCCGCGACTCCGCGACCGGCCCGATCTTGCTCGACATCCGGGCGATCCGTGATCCGCGGGCCTTCCTGTCCGCCGCCCGCGCTGCGGCCCGGCTGCGCCCCGTGGTCGCCCTGCGCGCCGGCAGCCGCCTGCTGGACCCAAGCGGCCGGGCGGAGCGCGTGTTCGACGCCGCGTTGAGCCGCGCCGGCGTGCTCACCGTCTCCACGCTGGAGGATTTGCTCGCCGCCCTCCAAACGCTTACCCGCGCCCCGCCGCCGCGCGACGGCGGGCTGGTGGTGGTGAGCAACGCGATCGGGCCGGGGCGCATGGCCGCCGATGCCGCACTGGCCAGCGGCGTCCCGCTCGCCGCGCTGGCGCCGGAAACGCGGGAGGTGCTGCGGCTGGCGTTTCCCGGCGGCAATGCAGACACCATCGTCTATGTCGGGGTGCAGGCGCCGACCCGGCTGGCGGAGGCTGCCGCCCTGCTGGGCGGCGCGCGGGAGGTGAGCGGCATCCTGGCCGTGCTGGCGCCAACCGGCCTGGCCGACGCCGCGGGGGTGGAGGCGCTGCTCGCCACGCCGCGCTCCCGCGTGCCGCTGCTGGCGTGCGCCATGGGGGAGACGACGGGCGCCGTGCACCGCCGCCGCCTGGCGGAGGGCGGGATCCCGGCTTTCGCGTCACCCGAGCAGGCGGTGCAGGGATTTCGCCATCTGCTGCAACTCCGCCAGGCGCGGGCGGCGGCGCAGGAACTGCCGCCGAGCGACGTGCTGACCGTGCGGCCCGACCGCCAGGCCGTCCGCGCCATCGTGGCGGCGGCCCGCGCAGAGGGGCGGCTCGCGTTGGCCGCCACGGACGCGGAGCATGTGCTGGCGGCCTATGGGCTGATGACCCAGCCGGCGCTTGCCATCGCGGTCGCGGACGACCCGTTGTTCGGCCCTGCGATCGAGGTGGGCGATGGCCGGCTGGACCAGCGCTGCTTCGACCTGCCGCCGCTGAACCTCTCCTTGGCGCATGGCCTGGTGGCGCACGCGCCCGCCTCCCACGCGCTGACGCAGGGCGAGATCGACGGCATGGCCGACGCCCTGGTCCGCATCAGCCAGCTCGTCGTGGACCTGCCGGAGCTGGCGACGCTGAGTTTGGCGGCGCAGTCCGCCACTCTCACCCTGCGGCCGCCGGGCGGCGCCGGGCGCCTCGCCATTCCGCCCTACCCGGCCGAGTTGGCGGAGCGATGGCAGGCCGGCGCCGACATGCTGGACATCCGCCCGATCCGTCCGGAGGATGCCGTCGCGCATGCCGCGCTATTCGCCCGCATCAGCCCGGAGGACATCCGCTACCGCTTCTTCTCCGCCCTGCGCGAGCTGTCGCCGGAGCGGATCGCCCGCATGACGCAGGTGGATTACGACCGGGAAATGGCGTTCATCGCCGTGCGCGCGAACGGCGACACGGTCGGGGTGAGCCGCCTGGTGCGCGATGGCGACGCCGGGGAGTTCGCGGTCATCGTCCAGCCCGACATGAAAGGCCGCGGCGTCGCGCGCCGGCTGATGCAGAAAGTGATCGAGTGGGGCCGGGCGCAGGGCATGCAGGCGGTGGTGGGGCAAGTCCTGGCGGAAAACCACCCGATGCTGGCTTTCGTGCGCCGCCTGGGCTTCACCCTGCGGCGCGTGCCGGACGAGCCGGAGATCGTGGAAGCCCGGCTGCCGTTGCAGCGCCCCGCCGGGCCCGACGCGTAGCGCCCCGCCTTGTCTGTTCCCGCCCAGGCGACTAATTCCGCCCGGCAACCGATCCGAGTGCACCCATGGCCGCCACCCTGTCGCTGAGCAAGGACAAGATCCGCATCCTCCTGCTGGAGGGCGTCAACGACAGCGCCGTGGCGCTGCTGCGGGAGGCCGGCTACTCCCAGATCATCCGGCATGCCAAGGCGCTGGACGGCGCGGCGCTGACGGAGGCTTTGGCCGGGGTCCACATCCTGGGCATCCGCTCGCGCACCCAGTTGACCGAGGCGGTGTTATCAGCGGCCGACCGGCTGATGCTGGTCGGCTGCTTCAGCGTCGGCACCAACCAGGTGGAGCTGGACGCGGCGCGTAGCCGCGGCATCCCCGTCTTCAACGCCCCGTTCTCCAACACCCGCAGCGTCGCCGAGCTGGTGATCGGGGAGATCGTCATGCTGCTGCGCCGGATCACGCCGCGCTCCGCCGCCGCGCATCAGGGGCAATGGGACAAGTCGGCGACCAACAGCTTCGAGGTGCGGGGCAAGACGCTCGGCATCGTGGGCTATGGCTCGATCGGCACGCAGCTTTCCACCATGGCGGAGGCGATGGGGATGCGCGTGGTGTATTACGACGTCGTCGACAAGCTGCGGCACGGCAATACGGAGCCGGTCACCTCCTTGCCGGAGTTGCTGGCGATGAGCGACGTGGTGAGCCTACACGTGCCGGAGACGGCGGCCACGGCGGGGATGATCGGGGCGGCCCAGCTCGCGGCGATGAAGCCCGGCAGCTACCTGATCAACAACAGCCGCGGCACGGTGGTGGATCTGGACGCGCTGCGGGACGCGTTGCAGAGCGGCCATCTGCTGGGCGCCGCGGTGGACGTGTTCCCGGTGGAGCCGGCGGGGGCGGCGGAACCCTTCGTCACCCCGTTGCAGGGGCTGCCCAACGTCATCCTGACCCCGCATATCGGCGGTTCCACCGGTGAGGCGCAGGAGCGGATCGGCGTGGAGGTCGCGCACAAGCTGATCGAATACAGCGATGCGGGCTCCACGCTGGGCGCGGTGAACTTCCCGCAGGTGCAGTTGCCCGGCCGGCCGGCCGCGACACGGTATATCCACATCCATCGGAATATGCCCGGCATGCTGGGCCGGGTGAACAGCGTGTTCTCCAGCCGCGGGGTGAACATTGCCGGGCAGTATCTCCAGACCGACGGCGATTTGGGCTACGTCGTGATCGAGACGCAGAGCGACGAGGGTTGCGAGGACTGCCTGGCGGAACTCCGCAGCTTCGAGGGTACGATCCGCGCCAGGTTGATCCGGCGAGTGTGAACACCTTGACAACTTATGTCGCTCATTATATCTCAATTGAGATACGGCGATGGTGATTGGAGGGCTAGGTGAGCACGAGTATGCTTCATGTCAGGATTGATGACAGCTTGAAGCATGAAGCAACGGAGGCGCTGTCCGCCATGGGGCTGAGCGTTTCAGATGCCATTAGGGTGTTTTTGACGCGGGTCGTTGCCGATGGTGCTATTCCGTTTGCCGTGAGTGTGCCAAACGCCGTCACCCGTGATGCAATTCAGGAAGCGCGCGCTCTGGCCACTGCCCGCTTCAGCGACGCAGGCGAACTATTTGATAGCCTTGGCAAAGACAGCTGCTCGTAAACGGGCAAACCCGCCACGGGCGAGCGATTACACATCCGCGTTCCTCAAGGATTGGCATAGGCTGTCGCATTCCGGCCGATATGACATGAACCGCCTGAAGGCCGTGATGTTGCTCCTCATCGCAAACGACGCGCCGCTACCGCCTGAGCGGAAAGACCACCAACTGGAAGGTGCCTGGTCGGACTGCCGCGAGTGCCATGTGGGCGGTGACTTCCTGCTGGTCTACAGGATCGTCAGTGGTTCCCCTGGGCAGGTCCAGTTTGTTAGGGCAGGAACGCACTCTGACTTGTTTGGCTGAACCCGGATGCGGAGGCGCGCGGCCGATTTGACCATGACGCGGTGCGCGCGCGATACAGCCAGCCATGATCCTGCTGATCGACAACTACGACAGCTTTACCTTCAACCTGTTCCACTTGCTGGGAGAGGCCGGGGCGGCCTGTGAGGTGCGTCGCAACGACGCGCTGACCGTCGAGGCCGCGATGGCGATGACGCCCGAGGCAATCGTTCTGTCCCCCGGGCCCTGCACCCCGGACGAGGCGGGCATCTGCCTGCCCCTGATCGCCGCTGCCGCCGGGCACGTGCCCGTATTAGGTGTCTGCCTGGGGCATCAGGCCATCGGGCAGGCGTTCGGCGGCGTGGTGCAGCGCGCGCCCACGCCCATGCACGGCAAGATCGGCCGGGTGGAGCACGCCGGCAGCGACATCTTCGCCGGGCTTCCCAGCCCGTTCGACGCCGTGCGCTACCACAGCCTGATCGTCGAACGCGCCACCCTGCCGCCGGAGCTGGAGGCGACGGCCTGGACCGAGGACGGGCTGGTCATGGGCCTGCGCCACCGCGGTCTGCCGCTGTTCGGCGTGCAATTCCACCCGGAAAGCATTGCCTCCGAGCACGGCCGCGACATCGTGGCGAATTTCCTGGCCATCGCCCGCGGCGCCAACGCGCCGCGCCGCGCCGCCTGACCCGGCCCGGGTGGACAGCAGCCTCAAGCCGGTGATCGCCCGGCTCGCGCGCGGCGAGACCATGGCGGAGGCGGAGGCGGAGGCGGCGTTCGGCCTGATCATGTCGGGCGAGGCGACATCAGTGCAAATCGCCGGCCTGCTGATGATGATGCGGCTGCGGGGCGAGACGGTGGCCGAACTGGTGGGCGCCGTCCGCGCCATGCGGTCCCGCATGACGGCCGTGCCCGTGCCGCCCGATGCGATCGACGTCTGCGGCACCGGCGGGGACGCGGCAGGCACGCTGAACGTCTCCACCGCGGTGACCTTCGTGCTGGCCGGGCTGGGCGTTCCGGTGGCGAAACATGGCAACCGTGCGCTCTCGTCCCGCACGGGCGGCTCGGACGTGCTGACGGCGTTGGGCGTGAATGTGGATGTGGCGCTCGACCGGCTGCCCGGCATCCTGGCCCAGGCTGGCTGCGTGTTCCTGTTCGCGCCGCGGCATCACGCCGCCTTGCGCCACGCGGCCGCCGCACGGGTGGAATTGGGAACGCGGACCATCTTCAACCTGCTCGGCCCGCTGGCCAACCCAGGCGGCGTGAGGCGGCAACTAACCGGGGTGTTCGACCCGGCGTGGGCGCGGCCCATGGCGGAAACCCTCGCCGCCCTTGGCACCACCCATGCCTGGCTGGTGCATGGCCACGGCCTGGACGAGTTGACGGTCGCGGGCGACAACCACGTCGTGATGCTGGCGGACGGCGTGGTGACGGAGCGCGTGGTCACGCCGGAGGAGGCAGCGTTGCCGCGATCCCCGGTGGCGGCCATCCGCGGCGGCGATGCGTCGGAAAACGCACAGGCATTGGTTGCGTTGTTGCAAGCGAAGCCCGGACCCTACCGCGACACCGTTGTGCTGAACAGCGCGGCTGGGTTGATGGTCGCTGGCCGGGCAAATGATTTGAGGGATGGCGCGGCGCAGGCTGCTGCGGCCATCGATGGCGGGGCTGCACTGGCGGCGCTGGACCGGCTACGGAAGGCGACGGCGTAGGAGACGCAATGGATCAGGCCATGCCGGACGTGCTCGCGCGTATTTGCAGCGACACGATGGAGGAGGTGCAGGAGCGGCGGCGCGCCACCCCCATGGAGGTGCTGCGCCGCAGGATCCTTGAGGCGCACAGCCCGCCGCGCGGCTTTGCCGCCGCGCTGAAGGATGCGGTGGCCGCTGGGCGGTGCGGTCTGATTGCCGAGGTCAAGAAGGCGTCGCCCTCCGGCGGCTTGATCCGCCCCGACTTCGATCCGGCCGCAATCGCCCGCGCCTATGAGCACGCGGGTGCGACCTGCCTGTCCGTCTTGACCAACGGACCGCATTTCCAGGGTGACGCGGCCCACCTGCGCGCGGCCCGCCTGGCCAGCTCGCTGCCCGCCCTGCGCAAGGACTTCATGCTTGATCCCTGGCAGATTTACGAAAGCCGGGCGATGGGCGCCGACTGCGTGCTGATCATCATGGCGGCCGTGTCCAATGCCCGGGCCGTCGAGATGGAGGGGATTGCCCGCGAGTTGGAGATGGACGTGCTGGTCGAGGTGCATGACCGGGCCGAGTTGGATCGCGCCCTGGGCTTGCAGACGCCGCTGATCGGGGTGAACAACCGCAACCTGCGGACCATGCAGACCGATCTGCAAACGACGGAGGAGCTGGCGCCCTTCGTTCCGCCCGACCATTTGCTGATTACTGAGAGCGGCATCCGCAACGCCGACGACGTGCATCGGCTCGGCCAAGTGGGCGCGCAATGCCTGCTGGTCGGGGAAAGCCTGCTCCGCCAGCCGGACCTGGAGCGGGCGGTGCACGCGTTGCTCGGGACCTGCGCGGACCTATGAGCCTCACGCATTTCGACGCGGCGGGCCAGGCCATCATGGTGGACGTGTCCGCCAAGCCGGAGACGGCGCGGACCGCCACCGCCCAAGCCCGCGTGGTGATGCAGGCGGCAACCCTGGCGACGGTCATGGCCGGCAGCGCCGCCAAGGGCGACGTGCTCGGCACCGCCCGGCTTGCGGGTATCATGGCGGCCAAGCGAACCGCGGACCTCATCCCGCTCTGCCATCCGCTGCCCATTTCCGCCGTGACGCTGGAGCTGTCTGGCGGGGATGGCGCCGTTGACATCGTGGCCACGGTGCGCACAACCGGGCGCACCGGCGTGGAGATGGAGGCGCTGACCGCCGCCAGCATCGCCGCCCTTACGGTGTACGACATGTGCAAGGCCATGGACCGCGGCATGCGGATCGACGGGCTGCGCGTGACCCACAAGGACGGTGGCAAGTCCGGCGAGTTCCGCCAGGGATGATCAGCGTCGCCGAAGCGCGGGAGCGCATCCTGGCGCCGCTGCGCGCCACGCCGCCCGAGACCGTGGCGCTGGCCCAGGGCTGGGGCAGGGTGCTCGCCGCGCCCGTCGTGGCCCGGCTGACCCAACCGCCGGCCGACGTGTCCGCCATGGATGGATATGCCCTGCGCGCCGTGGATGGCGCGTTGGGAGCAAGGCTGCGCGTGGTGGGCGCTGCCCCCGCCGGCCACCCATTCGCCGGGCAGGTCGGCGCCGGTGAGGCAGTGCGGCTGTTCACCGGCAGTGTGGTCCCGGCGGGCGCCGACTGCATCCTGCTCCAGGAGGATGCCACCCGGGACGGCGACACGGTAGTGGTGCGGGAGGCCTGCACCCCTGCCCGGCATATTCGCCGCGCCGGGCAGGATTTCACCGCCGGAGACGTGCTGATCCAGGCGGGCCGCCGTTTGGGCGCGCGGGACATCGGGCTGGCCGCCGCCGCCAACTACCCGTGGCTGACGGTGCATCGGCGGCCGCGGATCGCCATCCTCGCCACCGGCGACGAGATCGCCATGCCCGGTGAGCCGATCGTGGCGGGCGGCATCGTCAGCTCCAACTCCCACGCCATCGCCGCGCTGGTTCGGGCGGGCGGGGGCGAGCCGGTGATCCCGCCGATCGCGCGCGACGACAGCGCCGCCATCGCCGCCATCGTCGACGGGCTGGGCGGGGTGGACATGCTGGTGACGACCGGGGGCGCCAGCGTGGGCGAGCATGACCTGGTGCAGTCGGCCCTGGCGGAACGGGGTTTCGAGTTGGATTTCTGGAAGATCGCGATGCGCCCGGGCAAGCCGCTGATCGCGGGCCGCGTCGCCGGAACGCCCGTGCTCGGGTTGCCCGGCAACCCGGTGTCGGCCCTGATCTGCGCCGCGCTGTTCCTGCTGCCTTCGCTGGACGTGCTGGGCGGCCTGCCCGCCGCCGCGCCGCATACCGAGCGGGCCGTGCTGGGTTGCCCGGTGCCGCAGAATGACGGCCGGGCGGATCACCTGCGTGCGACATTGGCGGTCGCGCCCGGCGGCCTTCTGGTCGCCACACCGTTTCCGCGTCAGGATTCCGGGATGCTCAGCCTGCTCGCCCGGGCGGAGGCGCTGGTGCTGCGGGCGCCACATGCCGCGGCGCTGCCGGAAGGCGCCGACGTGGAGGTGATCCGGCTCGCCAGCATGGGGCTGTGAGGCCGGCTTGACGGGATTGTGCGAACCAATGTAGAACACGGCCTCGGTTGCTGGTTTGTTCCGCCCGGGAGTCATCCGATGTTGACGCGCAAGCAGCATGAATTGCTGATTTTCATCGACCACCACCTCCGTAACACCGGCTTCTCGCCCTCCTTCGAGGAGATGAAGGATGCGCTCAGCCTGCGGTCCAAGTCGGGGATCCACCGCCTGATCTCCGCCCTGGAGGAGCGTGGGTTTCTGCGTCGTCACCACCACCGGGCCCGCGCGCTGGAAGTCGTCCGGCTGCCGGAAAAGGCGGCCGAGCCGGAGCGGTCGGAGGCTTCGGCGCCTGCCTTCGCCCCGAACGTGATCCGCGGCGATTTCAGCGGCAACCGGCTGGCCGGGGTGCGTGCGGCTGGAGAGGCGGCGGCGGTGCAATTGCCGCTGTATGGTCGCATCGCCGCCGGCCAGCCGATCGAGGCGCTGCGCGACGGCGGCGCCCAGATCGAGGTGCCGATGGCAATGCTGGGCAGCGGGGAGCACTATGCGCTGGAGGTGGCCGGCGATTCGATGATCGACGCCGGCATCCTGGACACCGACACGGTCATCATCCGCAAGGGTGAGACGGCCGAAAACGGCCAGATCGTCGTGGCGATGGTCGATGACTCGGAAGTCACGTTGAAGCGCCTCCGCCGGCGTGGCAGCACCATCGTGCTGGAACCCGCCAACCCGAACTACGAAGTGCGGATTTTCCCAGCCGACCGGGTGAAGGTGCAGGGCCGCCTGGTGGGATTGCTGCGTCGCTATTGACCTGACCGTGCCCTATCTTGGTGCCTTCGTGGCGTGAGTTGTGGCCCGATCGTCTCGACCAGCCAGTCAACGAACACCCTGACCCGCGAGGAGAGCTGCCGGCTGCTCGGATGAAGCACCGAGATCGGCATGGGAGCCGGCGGGAAGTCGGCCAACACCTCCACCAGAGCGCCGGAGGCGAGGTCGTCGTCGAAACGGTAGCGTGGCGCCTGAACGAGACCCAGCCCATGCCGCGCCGCCGCCGCGCTCGTGTCGGCGCCGCCGACCAGGACGCGCGCCGGCAGCATCACCTCGATCGTCCGGCCGTCGACGGTGAACTCCAGCGGCAGCGGACGCTCGGTCCGTGAGGAAACGAAGCCGACCATGGCATGGCCGTCCAGCCGCTCGGGCGACAAGGGCACGCCATGTTTGGCAAGGTAGGCGGGGCTCGCGCATGTGATCTCTTCCACGACGCCCAGCCGCCGCACCACCAGGTTGCTGTCGCTGAGCAGGCCCGCGCGCACCACGCAGTCGACGCCTTCACGCACCAGGTCCACGAACCGTTCGCCCTCGCCAAGATGCACGGTGAGCGCCGGGTGCCGCGCCAGGAAGGCGGGCAATGCCGGCAGCAGCATGGTTCGCGCCAGGTTGCCCACGGTATCGACCCGCAGCAGACCGGCCACTGCCCCGCTGGCGCCTCGCTCCGCATCCTCGATATCCGCAAGGATCGCCACGCAACGCCGGTAATAGGCCGCGCCCTCGACAGTCGGCTGGACGTGACGTGTGGAGCGTTGCAACAGCCGGGCGCCAAGCCGCCGTTCCAGCGCCTGGATCGTCGCGGTCGCAACAGGGCGCGAGATGCTGAGGTCGGCCGCCGCGGCGGTGAAGCTGCCGCGGTCGACGATGCGTACGAACAATTCGAGGCTGGCAAGCCGGTCCATCAAACCATTCTGTCCAGCAAAACAATGCTGACTGCAAACGCGATCTTATGCGCGGGCCGGCGGGGTGCAACATCCGGGGTCATCAATCAACGGAGGTTTCCATGCCTACACAGTCTCGCATCGCGCTCGTCACCGGCGGCAGCCGTGGACTGGGCCGCTCCACGGTCGAGGCGCTTGCCCATCGCGGCGTCAGCTCGATCTTCACCTTCAATAAGAACCGTGCCGCCGCTGACGAGGTCATCGCGGCGGTCCAGCCGACCGGCGCGCGTGTTGCGGCACTCCGGCTCGACACCGGCGAGACCGCCGGCTTCGCGGACTTTGCGGCCGAGCTCCGCAAAACCCTGGCCGCTTGGGGCGCGGAACGCTTCGATTTCCTGGTCAACAACGCCGGCACGTCGCACCATGCGGCGATCGCGGATGTGACCGAACAGGATTTCGACGCGATCTACCGCGTCCACCTGAAGGGCGTGTTTTTCCTGACGCAGGCGCTCTTGCCCCTGATCGCCGACGGCGGCCGGATCGTGAACGTCTCGTCCGGGCTGACGCGGATCATCTATCCCGGCAGCGCTGTCTACGGCTCCATGAAGGGGGCGGTCGAGGTGCTGACCAAATACCTTGCCAAGGAGCTTGGCGAGCGGCGGATCGCGGTCAACGTCGTGGCGCCCGGCGCCATCCAGACCGATTTCAGCGGCGGCATGGTGCGCGACAACCCGGAGGTGAACCGCCGCGTGTCCGAAGCGACCGCGCTCGGCCGCCCGGGCCTACCCGACGACATCGGCCCGATGATCGCCTCACTGCTGTCGGAGGATAATCGCTGGGTCAACGCGCAACGGATCGAAGTCTCCGGCGGCATGATGATCTAAGGCAGCGTCGGCAAATAAGTGCGTCAGCACGCCGACAAAGCTGCCGCTCCAAACAAAGGCTCTGAAGTGTCAGGGGACATGCAGCCACGCCTGCTCAGGCGCCGAGTTGCCCGGCCAGGTCGTCGATCCCCGTTGCGACGTAGTCCCAGGCGCCTGTGGCGTGTGTGTCCTTGACCTGGTGTGGCCCGTATTCGCTTGGCCGCGGCACGAAGGCGGTTCGCATGCCATGGCGTTGCGCCGCCGCCAGGTCGTCATTGTGGGCGGCGCACAACATCACCTGGGAGGGTGGCAGGGAGAGCAGGGCGCAGGCGCCGAGATAGGTCTCGGCGTCGGGCTTGTAGTGTCGGAACACATCGGCGCCGAATATCATGGTCCACGGAAGCTGGTTCAGCCGCGCCAGGTCGATCAGCAGCGACACGTTGCCGTTGGACAGCGGGCCGGTGATGAAGCGCTGGTGCAGCCGCAGCATGCCCGGTGTCGCATCCGGCCAGCCATGCAACCGGTGCCATCCCATGGTGAGGTGCACCCGGTCCGCCTCCGTCAGGCCATGGACGCCCTGTTCCGCGAGCAGGTCGTCCAATGACGCACGGTGCAGGTCATCCAGCTTGGTCCAGGGCAGCACGCCGGTGCGCACCCGGTCCATCGACGGCTTGTAAGCGCCGCGCCACGCATCCACCAGCGCAGGCCAATCTGCGGACACAGCGCGGTCAGCGCCGAACGCCGTCAGGTCGGCGATCAGGCTGCCGCGCCAATCCACCACGGTGCCGAACGTGTCGAACAGGATGGCGTGGAGTTCACTCATCGTCGCACGATACCAGCCGTTAATCCTCTGGCAACACCGCGGACCCTAACGTCCGGCCATGCGGTTGAAGCTATACCGGGCCCCTGGCGTGACGGAAGCGATGGCGCGCGTCCGTGCTGAGCTCGGCCTGGATGCAATCATCCTCGCGACCCGCCGGGTAGCGGATGGCGTGGAACTCACCGCCGCGCTGGAGCCTGAGGACGAACTCCCGGCGCCACTCGCCGACCCAGCCCGCGAGCGCCTGCTGGCCTGGCACGGCGTACCAGCGCGCCTGGTGGAAAAGCTCGCGGCTGGAAAGCTGGAGACGGCCTTGGCCAAGGTCTTGCGGTTCGGTTCGCTGGACCTCGCGGGCGATGCGCCGCAACCGTTGTTGCTGGCCGGGCCGCCCGGCGCCGGCAAGACCCTCACTGTGGCCCGGCTTGCCACCCGCCTGGTGATGGGCGGGGAGCAGCCGCTGATCATCACCACCGATGGCCGCCGGGCTGGCGCCACCGAGCAGTTGGCGGCGTTTACCCGCCTGCTTGGCCTGACGCTGATCGTGGCCAGCCATCCTGCGACCCTGGCGCGCGCCCTGATGCGCCGGCAGCCCGGCGCGCCGGTGTTGATCGACGCGCCGGGCACCGACCCGTTCGATCCCGCGCAGAATGATGAGATCGCCGGGCTGGCGGTGACCGCCAATGCCGCGATGGCGCTCGTCCTGCCGGCCGGCCTGGACCCGGCCGAGTCGGCCGACCTGGCCGCGGCCTTTGCCTCGGCGGGCGCAACCTTGCTGGTGGGCACGCGCCTGGACCTCGCACGGCGCGTCGGCGGCCTCGTCGCGGCGGCCGACGCCGGTAAGCTGACCCTGACGGAGGCGGGCATCGGCCCCGGCGCCGCCGATGGCTTGGAGGCGCTGACGCCCCACGTGCTGGCGGATCGGCTGTCCTGCAACGGGGCCCGCCGTCCCAAACCGGCGCATGCGGAGTTGCAGACATGAGCGCATCCATCGCCCCCGTCATCCGCCATCGCCCGCGGCTGCTCGCCATCGCGTCCGGCAAGGGGGGCGTCGGCAAGACCTGGCTGTCCGTCACCCTGTCGCGCGCCCTGGTGCAGGCCGGGCGCAGCGTCCTGCTGTTCGACGGCGACCTCGGCCTGGCAAACGTCGACATCCAACTGGGCATCGTGCCGGAGCACGATTTGTCCGCCGTCATCGCCGGCCAGCGCAGCGTGGCGGACAGCGCCGTGCCCTATCCCGCAGGTGGTTTCGCCGTCTTGGCGGGCCGCTCCGGGTCAGGCGCGCTGTCGACGCTGGATCCGGCGGCGCTTGACCGCGTCCTGGCGGCGCTGGCTGCGGAGACGACGGTCCACGACATCGTGTTGGACCTCGGCGCCGGGCTTGACCGGTTCGTCCGCCGCATGGCCGCGGTCGCCGACACCTTGCTGGTGGTTGCAACGGAGGAGCCGACCAGCCTGACAGACGCCTACGCCGTCCTGAAACTGGCGAACGCCGACCGGCCCGGCGGCGACGTTCGGATCGTGGTGAACCAGGCCAGCAGCAAGGTCGCGGCGGAGCGGACCTACGCCACGCTGGCCCGCGCCAGTGCGAACTTCCTTGGCCGCAAGCCGCCTTTGGCCGGGATCATCCGAAAGGATGACCATGTGCGCGACGCGATCCGCCGGCAGATGCTGCTGCAGGTGCGCCATCCCAATACGCCCGCCGCTCAGGACGTGGAGCGTCTGGCCTCCGGGTTGCTCGCCTAGCGGTTAGGCTTGCGTCGACGACGCCCGCGCCCTTATGTCACCAGCGACGGCCGCGGAGGGGCAGCTTGCGACTGATCCGTGCCGGCCGGGACATGCGGGTGGATTTCTTCCGCGGGCTGGCTCTCTGGTGGATATTCACCGACCACATTCCCGGCAACTGGATCAACCAGTTCAGCCTGCGTAACTTCGCGCTGTGCGATTCGGCGGAGGTGTTCGTGCTGCTGGCCGGCTACGGCGCCGGCTTGGCCTACGGCAAGTCCATGGACCGCAACGGCTGGGTCTATGCTGCGGCGGACACGCTGAAGCGGGCCTGGACGCTGTATATCGCCCATATCTTCCTGTTCGTCGTGTTCGCGGCACAGGTCGCCTATTCCGCCACGACGTTCGACCGTGCGGATTACCTGGACGAGATCCACCTGGACGTGCTGGGGGAGGAGCCGTATCGCGCCATGCTCGAGGCGCTGATGCTGCACTTCCAGCCGGCCTATCTCGACATCTTGCCGATGTACATCGCGCTGCTGGTGCTGTTCGCCGTGGTGCTACCGCTGTTGCGCTGGCCGCAATTGCTGGCCCTGCTCTCCTTCACGCTTTACGCGACCGCGCGGCTCGCCGGCTTGAACCTGCCGTCGATCACGGGGGAGGGCTGGTATTTCAACCCGTTGACATGGCAGTTGCTCTTCATGCTGGGCGCCATCATGGCGTATTTGCCGCCGGATACGCCGAGCCGCCGGGTGACGCTGGCCATGGATTGGCTCAGCGGATTGATGATCCTGTTCGGCCTCGCGATGCAATTGGGCCTCGGCGATCATCCGGAGCTGACGGCGTTGTTGCCTGTCCGGGTCGCCCGGGTGTTGTGGTCGGTGGACAAGGGCGGCCTGCATCCGTTCCGGCTGCTCTCCATCCTTGCCCTGGCATGGGTCGTGTCCCGCTGGGTGCCGCCGGGCGCGCGCTGGCTGTCTTCGCGATGGGCGGCGCCGTTCATGTTGTGCGGCCAGCACTCCCTGCCGGTGTTTTGTGCCGGGATATTCCTGTCGTTCCTCGGGCGATCCTTCATGGAGGAGGTGGATGGCTGGTGGGTGCAGGTCCCGGTGAACGTCGTCGGCGCTGCTTTGCTGGTCGGCGTCGGCGCTTTGGCCGCCTATTACCGGGAGAAGGGTCGTCCTGCCCCCCAGCGCCTTGCCGGCGGGGTAACACCCTGATATCGAAGCGGCTGTGATGATGCGCTTTTTCGTCGGGCGGCTGGCGATCCTTACGGGCACTGCTCTGCTCGCCTTCACGGGCTGCGCCTTGGCCGCCGACATCTGCGCGGCGCCCCCCGACCTGACGTCCGACATCCAGGCCATCCCGCACGTTGCCGCCGTGTTGAAGGATGGCGGTGCGCTGGATGTCCTGACAGTCGGGTCGGCGACTGTGTTCAGTCCCATGGAAACGTTGCGACCTGGTACGGTCACCGGCCGGGCGCTGGGACTGGCCGGAAGCTCCGACAGCGCGACCCTGCCGAGCCCGTCGGAAGCGGCGTTCCCGCTCCAGATGGCAGAGATGCTGCGCAACGCCGTCCCCGGCCTGAAGGTCTCCGTGGTCGTGAAGGGCGGCCGCGGCATGACCGCCTCCGACATGCTGGGGTTGATCCGCAGCGAGACCGCTGAACATCATTACCAGCTCGTCATCTGGCAGACCGGAACGGTGGAGGCGGTGCACAATATGCCCGCGAGCGCGTTCTACGACACGCTGCTGGATGGATCGACCACGGTGGCCAAATCCGGTGCGGACCTGATTTTGGTGGACCCGCAGTTCAGTCGGTTCCTGCGGGCCAATGCCGACCTCGACCCCTATGCCCGGAGCATGCAGCAAATCGCTGCGCAGCCCGGCGCCATGCTGTTCCACCGCTACGACCTGATGCAGTACTGGGCGAATGAAGGCCAAATCGACTTGGAGCGGACGCCGAAGGGTCAGCGTTTGCAGGCGGTCGAGTTACTGCACGCCTGTCTTGGCGCCAGTCTGGCGCACATGATCACCGCGGCGGTGCACCTACCGTCGTAGCCTCTGTCTGCCGGCCTCACGCGATTGCAATAGCGTGACCATCCCGATGAGGAACTGCCTGGCGGGCGGGCGCTTATCAATTCATGGACCAACCCGAGCCATGGAGGGCGGATATGCCCCGTGCTGAGCTGCTTCGCGAGCAGGCCGTGAACCGCTGGCTAAAGCTGCTGTTCCGTGAGCACCACGATTCGGTTGCAGCGGAACCACTGCCGGATGCCTTGCTGAAACTGCTGCGGGACGATCGGCAGGTATAGCTAGAACAATCCGGCGATCCGGCCGCTCTCATCCAGGGCTATTTTCTCGGCGGCGGGATGCCGCGGCAACCCTGGCATGGTCATGATGTCGCCGCAGACCGCGACGATGAAGCCAGCCCCTGCCGAGAGCCGGACCTCGCGAACGGGTAGAACGTGCCCAGAGGGCGCGCCAAGCATCTTCGGGTCCGCCGTGAAGCTGTATTGCGTTTTGGCGATGCAAATCGGCAGGTTGCCGAAACCGGCGTCTTCAAATGCCGCAAGCCGCCGGGCGACCGCTGGGGTCATGGCGATGTCGCTCGCCCGGTAGATCTCCTGCGCTACCGTCCGCAGCTTGGCGGCCAGTCCCATGGCGTCGGGGTAGAGCGGTCGGTAGTCCGGTGTCTGCCCTTCCACCCCGCGCATCACTGCGCGCGCCAGGTCCTCCGCCCCGGCGCCGCCATCCGCCCAATGCGAGCACAGCACCACCTCCACGCCCGGAAGCCCTTGGCGAACCGCGTCATACTCCGCGTCCGTGTCCCCGGTGAAGCGGTTGAGCGCCACCAGGACGGGCAGGCCGAACTTGCGCATGTTCTCGACATGGCGGGCAGCGTTGGCGGCGCCTCTGCGCAGGGCTGGCAAATCTTCCCGGCCCAGATCGGCCTTGGCGACGCCACCATGCATCTTCAACGCCCGCACTGTTGCGACCACCACGCAGCAGGCGGGCCGCAACCCGGCGCTGCGGCACTTGATGTCCAGGAACTTCTCGCCGCCGAGATCCGCCCCGAATCCTGCCTCCGTCACCACCACATCGGCCAATTTCAGGCCGAGCCGCGTCGCCATGACGGAGTTGCAGCCATGGGCGATGTTGGCGAACGGACCGCCATGCACCAGCGCCGGCGATCCCTCCAGGGTCTGCACCAGGTTCGGCTGGAACGCATCCCGCAGCAGGGCCGCCATCGCGCCATCGGCCTTCAGGTCACGGGCAGTGACGGGAGCGCCGCCCCGGCCGGGCGCCACGATCATCCGGCCCAGCCGCGCCTGTAAATCCGGCAGGTCGCGGGCGAGGCAGAACACCGCCATCACCTCCGACGCAACGGTGATGTCGAAGCCGTCCTGCCGCGGCGCGCCATTCGCAGGGCCGCCCAGGCCGACCACCATCTCGCGCAGCGCGCGGTCGTTCATGTCCAGCGCCCGGCGCCAACTCACCCGCCGGGTGTCGATCCCGAGTTCGTTGCCCCAATAGACGTGGTTGTCCAGCATCGCAGCCAGCAGGTTGTTGGCTGCTGTAATCGCGTGGAAATCCCCGGTGAAGTGCAGGTTGATCTCCGCCATCGGCGCCACCTGCGCCAGGCCGCCGCCCGTCGCCCCGCCCTTCACCCCGAAGCAGGGGCCGAGCGACGGCTCCCGCAGGCAGATCGCCGCCCGGCGGCCAATGCGGCGCAACGCGTCCCCCAGGCCGATGGTGGTGGTGGTCTTGCCCTCGCCGGCGGGTGTTGGGCTGATGCCAGTCACCAGCACCAGCGCGCCGTCCGGTTTCGCCTCCACGCTGCGGATGAAGTCGAAGCCGATCTTGGCCTTGTAGCGGCCATAGGGTTCCAGCGCGTCGGCGGGGATGTCGAGTTCGGCAGCGACCTCGGCGATCGGGCGCAGGGTTGCGGCATCGGCGATTTCGATGTCGCTGCGCATCAGGCAGCCTGCGTCTGGGCGATGCCCATTACCGACAAGACGTCGCCCATGGCGGCGACCGCCTCCCGCATGTCCTGCGGGGTGATCGCGCCGATGCAGCCCACCCGGAAGGAGGGCTGCGCCGTGTTGTAGAAATTGCTGATCAAGAAGCCGCGGAGCTTCAGGGCGTCCACGAAGCCCTGCAGCGACCAGGCGGGATGCGGCGGCGCATGGATGTTGACCACGACCGGTCCTTGCAGCGCTGCCGGCAGGTAGGGGCGCAGTCCCATCCGCCGCAGGCCGTCATACAGCACGCGCATGTTTTCGGTGTAGCGGGCGAGCCTGGCCGGGCCGCCGCCCTCCGCGTCATACAGGTCCAACGCGGTTTGGAACGCCGCCAGCACCTGCGCCGGCGGCGTGAAGCGGAAGCTGCCCCAGCCGACCCGCAGGGCATGCTGGTAGATGTCCGCCAGGTCCAGCGACCAGCTTCCCGCCTTGCCCTGGCACTCGACCAGCCGGTCAACGCGCGCGACGGCGAAGGCCAGGCCCGGCAATCCCTCCAGGCACTTGTTCGCGGTGAACACCACGGCATCCACCATCGGCAACGCCCGGACGTTCAATGGCAGGGCGCCGAAGGCGGAGACGGCGTCCACGATGACACGGCATCCCGCCCGCCCGGCGGCGAGGGCCAGCGCCGGGACGTCATGGATGATGCCGCTGCCAGTCTCGCTGTAGACCAGGGCCACGTGCCGGATCGTCGGATCGGCATGCAGCGCGGCTTCCAGCGCGGCCGGGTCCACCCGCTCCGTCTCGCCGACAGGCAGGGTGACGATGTCGCAGCCGATCTCGCGCCCCAACCGAGTCGCCCGGTCCGCATAGGCGCCGGTCGCGGGGATCAGCAGCCGCGCGCCGCGTGGTACGAAGGTGCGCAGCGCCGCTTCGACGGCGAAATGGCCGCAGCCTTGCAGCGGCAAGGTGGCATGCAAGCCGTCCTCCGACCCGGCGATGGCCAGCACACGGGCGCGGATATCGATGTTCATGGGTCGGAACGCATTGTCCCAGGGCGCAAAATCCTGTGCCGCGGCCGCCCGGACGGCGGGGTCGGTCGTGACCGGGCCAGGGATCAGCAGTTTCATGTCGCCCCCATCATTGATGGCCCAGCCCTCGCCTGTTTACGTGCGGAGATCAAGCGGCAGCTAGGCGGAATGCGTCGGTTCGGCTAAGCTGGCGCCATGCAACTGCCGTTCACGCTTCCCGATTGGGCGCCACCTTGGGTCGGGTTCGTCATCATCGTGGTTGGCGTGCTGTTCCTGTTGGCCTTCCTGATGATGCCGTTCAACGTCTTCGGGTTGAAGGGGCGGCTGGACGGGGTGGAGGCGCGGCTGGATGAGATCCAGCGGGAAATCCGCAGCCTGGTACTTCGCCTGCCGGAACCGGGACGGACGGATTACGAGCCTGAGTTGGACGATCGGCGAAGTTGGACCAGGCCACAGCCGCAGCCCCAGCCCCGGCCGCCGATTCCGCCTCGGATGGCGGAAATGGATCGGCCTGCGCCGCCGCCCGGCCGCCGGGTGCAGCCATCGCGCCAGACCCGGTCCGAACCACGTTTCGACCAAAGCTGACGCGTGAATGAGTGCGTCGGTCGTGCCGCCGCCGCCAGGGCTGCCACTCCTGCCGGTGGACCGTATCGCGTTCGTGGCCGCCGCAACCCCTGTCGCGTTCGAAGCGCTTGCCCGGCTGTCACAGCGTTACGGCAACGCCGCCATCGCGGACGCGCAGGCTGTTGTGGCCTTGGGTGGGGATGGCCATCTTCTTGAAACCATGCACAGCCTCGCCGGTCGGCCGTTGCCGATCTACGGGATGAACTGCGGCTCGGTCGGGTTCATGATGAATTCGTTCAATGAAGACGACCTGCCACGCCGGCTCGCCGAAGCCCAGGCGGCTGTCCTTCATCCGCTCCGGATGCATGCCGTCACCCAGACGGGAGCAGTCGAAGAAGCAGTCGCGCTGAATGAGGTGAGTCTGTTGCGACAACTACGCCAGGCGGCCAAAATCCGCATCTCGGTTGATGGGCGGGTCCGCGTCGCCGAACTGATCTGCGATGGCGTTCTGGTCGCGACTCCTGCCGGATCAACGGCCTATAACTTGTCCGCCCATGGTCCGATCGTGCCGCTTTCGGCGAATTTGCTGCCACTGACACCGATCAGCGCCTTTCGGCCGCGACGATGGCGGGGGGCTTTGTTACCGAGCACGGCGGATGTCCTGTTTGAAATCCTGGAACCGGAAAAACGCCCGGTTGCTGCCGTGGCGGACGCGTTCGAGGTCCGAAACGTCGCCTCTGTCGCGGTGAGTGAGGATCGGACGCTTGCCTGGACTTTGCTGTTCGACCCGGACATTCCCCTGGCTGAGCGAATTATCGCCGAACAGTTCATGGTATAACCTCAGGGGCGGCCAGGCCGCCCCTGAGGAGCCGGTTCAGTAGGTCCGTCGTCCGAAGACCGCGTGGTATATGAACAGCACGATGACAGCGCCGACGATCGCCACGATCATGCTGGGGATGTTGAAGCCGCTCTGCCACGGCGCACCGGTGAAAAACGAGACCAGGTAACCACCGATAACAGCGCCCACGATGCCGAGGATGATGTCGAGAAACAACCCCTCCCCTTGCTTGTTCACAATCTTGCTGGCGATGAAGCCAGCAATGAGTCCAAATACAATCCAACCAATGATGCTCACCGCATCCTCCTGCTTTGCTGATGCGGTAACTGCCCGCAGCGCGTCAAGTTGCTCGCGATGGAACAGAAACGACCGCGTTAGCCCAGTTTGATCAGCCGGTGTTGCTTTCGCCCGGCGGACAATTTTAGGCCACCGTTGCGGAAGTCGCCGGCCGTGACGACCGACGCCTCGTCCGCCACCACCACGTCGTTCACCCGTGCGCCGCCGCCGCGGATGAGCCGGCGCGCCTCGCCCAGGCTGCTGCTGAGGCCACTCTCGGCCAGAAGGCGGAACACCGGCATCCCGGCGGAAAGCACGTCAATGGAAATGTCATAGGTTGGCAGCGTCTCTGCGACCATGCCCGTCTCGAAGGTGGAGCGCGCCGCGTCGGCCGCCGACTCGGCGGCGTCCCGGCCATGGGCGAGCGCAGTTGCTTCCGTCGCCAGGATTTTCTTTGCTTCGTTGATCTGCGCGCCGCCAAGTGTGGCCAGGCGGTCAATCTCATCCAACGGCAGGTCGGTGAACAGGCGCAGGAAGCGGCCGACATCGGCATCTTCCGTATTGCGCCAGAACTGCCAGTACTCATACGGCGCCAGACGAGCGGCGGACAGCCAGACGGCGCCGGACGCCGTCTTGCCCATCTTGGCGCCCGATGCCGTCGTGATCAGCGGCGTCGTCAGCCCAAAGACGGTGCGCGCCTCGGTCCGCCGCACCAACTCCACGCCGGACACGATGTTGCCCCACTGATCCGAGCCGCCAATCTGCAAGACAACATCGTGACGACGCAGCAACTCCCTGAAATCATAGGATTGCAGGATGGAGTAATTGAATTCCAGGAATGTCAGCCCCTGCTCGCGTTCCAGCCGGGTGCGCACGCTGTCGAAGGACAGCATGCGGCTGATGGAGAAATGCGGTCCGACCTCTCGCAGCAATTCGATGTAGCCGAGGCGGTCCAGCCACTCGGCATTGTCCAGCATGCGGGCGCCGTCGTCACCGAAGCGGACGAACGGTTCGATGCAGCGGCGCATGCCGGCCATGTTGGCGGCGATCCGGCCGTCGTCCAGCAGCACCCTTGCCTCGTCGCGGAAGGATGGATCGCCGATGCGGGACGTGCCGCCGCCCATCAACGCGACCGCGCGATGGCCGTGTCGCTGCAGCAGGCGCAGCATCATGATCTGCACCAGGCTGCCGACATGCAGACTGTCGGCGGTGCAGTCGAACCCGACATAGCCGCCAATTGGCCCGGCGCGACACGCTGCGTCCAGGGCGGCCAAGTCGGTGCATTGATGGACGAAACCACGGGCTTTGGCCTCGTGCAGGAAGTCGCTGGTCGGCATGGCGGTCAGGCGCTCGTGAGAGTGAGCCGCCCGGCTAGCATGTCAGCCCGTCCCATGCACTGGATATCGCATCGCCTTGTGCTAGAAGCTGGGGATAAACACGCTTTTGACAGGATGCGCCCATGGTACCGCCGGATGACGTAGCCCACGACGCCTCCCCGGGCGCAGCGCCAGCCCTCGATGGGCCAACGAGCACCCGCAAGACCTTGATTTTCGCCAACGACAAGTCCAGCGGCAAAACGACGACGGCGAACGCCGTGATCGTCAGTCTGCTGGACCGCTATCCGATGCTGATGCGCTCCGTATCGGTCCGCGAATATGACCGGCAGCCCCGGCTGGGCAACATCTTTCGCAAAGAGGACGGGCTGGCGAGCGTCACCCACTACGACGCCCGTAACGCCCATGCGTTCGAGGCGTCGCGGGAGATCGCGCATGATCCGAATGCAACGTCCTGGGATGACTTGCTGTTCGCGCTTGGGTCAGGCGGCATGGCGGTTGACCTCGGCGCAAACATCTTCGCCGAAATCTGCCGCATCCTGGATGACGAACCCCGGCCAATCTTTCCCGACGGCGGCGAGATGATGGGTATCGTGGTGCCGGTCACGACCGCGTCCGATTCTGTCGAGTCGGCGATCGCAGCCATCGAGGCGGGGATCGGATGGGGACCGAAGGTCCGAATTTTCGCGGTCGAGCAGGAGTATCTCGGTCGCTTCGATGGCGCTGCACCGGAATGGCGCGAGTTTCTAGACCGCACGTTGAAGACCGAGGCCTATCGCTTCCAAATCATCCGGATCGAAAAGCTGGGGGTTTCGGACATCGGTCGCGTCGTGTTCCAGCGGATCGACCGTCTCGTGTCCAACGCTCAGGAGATGTTGCGGTCGACCAACCTGCAGGGCGCCGATTACATCCGCGCCGTGCGAAAAGCCCGCGCTGAAGTTGCGTGGGGTGCCAAGACGATGGAGGCTGTTCGGCCCATTGCCGACTGGTTTGCGCGCTAAACCTGAAGTAGGCTACGCGTCCTATTGCATCATTGGTCCGAGCAGCCCAAACCCCTCTCGGCGAGGCGAGAGGGGTTTGACTGCATAGCCCTCACGCAGCAATCGGCAGGGCAAGCCGTTGTTCTAGCACTTGCTGCTTCATCGACTTCTGCAACTTCTCAAAAGCCCGGACTTCGATCTGACGCACCCGCTCCCGCGAGATCGAGTATTGCTGGGACAGTTCCTCCAAGGTGGTCGGATTGTCCTTCAGCCGACGCTCGATCAAGATGTGCCGCTCACGCTCGTTGAGCGTCTTCAGCGCGTTGCCCAGCAGGGCCTTGCGGCCCGACAGCTCTTCCCGGTCGGCGAGTTCAGCCTCCTGGCTCTGCGCCTCGTCGACGAGCCAGTCCTGCCACTCACCCTCGCTATCGGCACGGACCGGCGCGTTGAGGCTATGGTCCGGCGCTGCTAGGCGGCGGTTCATGCTGACGACGTCTTGCTCCGGCACCTGCAGCACGCGGGAAATCTTCGCCACGTGTTCCGGCTTCAAATCGCCGTCCTCGATCGCCTGCATCTGGCCCTTCAACCGGCGCAGGTTGAAGAAGAGCTTCTTCTGCGCCGCGGTGGTGCCCATTTTCACCAGGGACCAGCTATGCAGGATGTATTCCTGGATGGCGGCGCGGATCCACCACATGGCGTAGGTCGCCAGGCGGAACCCGCGATCGGGGTCGAATCGTTTGACCGCCTGCATCATGCCGACATTGCCTTCGCTGATCAGCTCGCCGACCGGCAGGCCGTAGCCCCGATAACCCATGGCTATCTTTGCGACGAGGCGCAGATGGGAGGTGACAAGCTTATGCGCCGCCTCCATATCCTCGGTGTCGCGCCAGGCGCGGGACAACGCCAACTCTTCCTCCGGCGCAAGCATCGGAAACTTGCGGATCTCCTGGAGGTAGCGGGACAGATTGCCTTCTGGTGCAACGTTAATCACAGCAGCAGCCATGATGGACTCCTTTTGTCCGCACTGCCGGACACCTACCCAATACGGCGAAGGGTGATCTCAGTTTCAGTGCAGGCCAAGCGCTGATGCGGTAATGGCTCCTCACGTCCTGGCGATTGCCCCTTATCAGGCAGCAATCACTCGGATGGCGCCGCTGTGTCCGCATCCGATGGTGTGATACAGGACCAGACTGGTCCTGTCAACGGAATTGCAACTATGACGGTTTCAGCGTGGAGGCAAGCGCCTCGGTGAGCACCTGGAAGTCAGGTGGCGGGGGCGTCGCGAAATGGAGGCTGGCGCCTGTCCGTGGATGGCGAAAGCCCAACACGGCAGCGTGCAGCGCCTGCCGGGGGAACGCTGTCAGTGCGGTGCGCGCCAAGTCGGGCAACAGCTTGGCGGCGGCCGGCGGGCGGCGGAGATAAAGCGGGTCCCCCACGATCGGATGGCCGGAACTGGCGAGGTGGACGCGGATTTGATGCGTTCGCCCGGTTGCCAAGCGGCACTCCACCAAGGCGACCGCTGCGGCCCAGGCCGCAATGACGCGATAATGCGTGAGCGCCGTCTTGCCGCCACGCCCGACCATTGCCATGCGTTTGCGGTCGCGTGGGTCCCGGCCGATCGCGCCTTCGATCTCCCCCGTTGAAGGCGAGGGAATGCCCCAGCAGAGCGCGAGGTAACTGCGCTCCAGATCCCGGGTGGCGAAGGCGTGGGCCAACCCCGCCATGGCAGTATCGGTCTTCGCGACCACCATCACGCCGGATGTGTCCTTGTCCAGCCGGTGCACGATGCCGGGCCGCTTTTCGCCGCCGATGCCGGCGAGGCTGTCGCCGCAATGCGCCAGCAGCGCATTGACCAGCGTGCCGTGCTGGTTGCCTGGTGCAGGATGCACGACCAGCCCGGCCGGTTTGTCCAACACCAGCAGATCCGCATCCTCAAACAGGATGGTCAGCGGGATGGCCTGCGGCGCTGGGCGTGCGGGCAGGGCAGGGGGCGGCTGCACGACGTAGCGCCACCCGGCCTGCACGGATGCCGCCGGGTCCGTCGTGACGCGGCCTTCCACCTGGGTGTGGCCGTGTTCGATCAAGCCCTTGACGCGGGAGCGCGAAAGCGTGCCGATCCGTTGCGTGAGGAACCGGTCCAACCGACTCCCGGTATCCGCCGCGCTGGCGACGAGGCTCCAGGCGCCGTCTGGCAAGTCGCTCATGGTGGCGGCATAGCGTGTCGGGCCCGGCGAAGCGAGGTAAGATGGGCATGAAGGCGATGTTGGCCGCGGTGATCGGGATGGGCGTGCTGATCGTGCTGGGTGTCGCGGTGTTGGCGGTGACTGTGATCCGCCGCCTCTCGGTGGCTCCAATGCAGGCGGCGCTCGTGATTGATGAGCCGGCGGGGACGCACATGCTGGGTATGGCTGCGGCGGGGGATCGTTTGGCCGTGTTGCTTCAGGGGGGCGGACCGGACCGGGTGGTGTTGCTGGATCCGCGGTCGGGACAGATTGTCGGCCGGGTCGGCCTGGCGCGGTGAACAAGGCGGACTTGCCACAGAAGATATGCGCTGCGTGCGGGCGTCCGTTTGCCTGGCGGCGCAAATGGGCCCGCGATTGGGATAGCGTGCGCTACTGTTCGGATGCCTGCCGCAGCGGCCGGCGGTCTGCGGCCGTTACTGGGTCGCGTGCTGGAAAGAGGGTTGCGAAGCCCCCGCGTTCGTCCTAATGCAGCGCCCGGCCACGTCCTGTTCGTCTAGAGGCCTAGGACACCGCCCTCTCACGGCGGTAACAGGGGTTCGAATCCCCTACGGGACGCCAACGATATCAACAAGTTAGTGCGTTTGCCCGGGCAGGGCGTCCAACATGCGGCCCATATACGGGCATAGACAGCGTTGGGCGTAGGGCGTCTAATCCGCATCCGAAACGGGCGCCGGCAGTCCGAATCAATATAGGGAGGCTGTCCGTGAGGGTTGCGGCTAGCAGTGCGGGATGACTAATGTGCTGTTGGTAATTTCCGGCCTGATCGGCATAGCCATGGGATGGCTTTACGGAGTTTCTGGTTACGGGGATGCTGCCAAAGGCGGCGATCTATCAAAAAATCCCCGGGTCAAGAACCTCCTTTATGTAGTCACCGGCGCTGTAGTTGTGTTCGTCGGGGATTGGGCTCAGATCGCTAAAGACCTCCCCATAGAAACCAAGGCTTACATGGCCGCCTCCTATGTCGGCTGCGCTATAGCAACCGCAGCGTTAGTAATCATCTTCCAGGGAACCTTCATATTCTTCTCAGTTAGATCCAGGGCGAAGACCGAACCAGAGTTCCGAGGCAGATCCGTCGAGTTCTTACTTGATTATATAGCTTATGGCTTTGCCTACTATAAAGAAGCCCTCAAAGAGGCCGATCGAAATTTGGCGGCTAATCTTGACCCTTTATCAGCTCTGGGAGAGCTCGGCTCAGTCGTGTCCACGGTGATCGTGCATAGTGCCGTTGCTCGCGATGGGTTCAACAAAGAGCTTCTATATACCGGTATAGACCAGTCGCTGACTGCAATTGAAAGCACTATTCAGGTCATGCGCGGGAAAACGCACGATCTTAAGCTGAAATCCAACTACATGGTGTTGGTTCCTGCGGATAAGCTAGGAACGTCGCAGTCTCTGTTCCTAGAAAATGGCACGGTATACGAGAAGTTATTAGCATTTCGTCGTTACAAAGATGGTGTTAGACTCGAGATTGCTCTTCCCATCGAACGCGACGCGCGAAGTCTCCACGTTCTGCCGGGAGCTCCGTCGTGCGTCACAGAGCGCGCCGCGACACACATCAATATCAAGAAGCTCGAGTTTCGCGAAGGTGTCTCGGACGGCATCAAAGAACAAGTGGCAGAGTATTTCCGCAATGCATCCTACTCCAGCGTTCTTTCGATCCCATTAATTTGGGGCCAGGAACTCATTGGAGTAGTTAATATCGAGTCAAGCGAGATTGACATTGTAGGTCGAGGCCCGGACTGTATAGAAGCTATTGGGAAGGCCCTGTCGCCTCACTGTCTTATTCTCGGTGAGCTTGTTCATCATCATGAGGAGCTTTCAAATGTCGTCTGACTCAGGCCTATTTCGAGACTTGATGCAGATCGCGGGCGGGAACGCTAACGTCGCGGCAGCCCGAGTGAAGAGGTTCGAGACGTTCGCTCACCAGGGGTCGACGACAGCGAAAGAAGCGGCTGCCGACACAGCAGTGCAGGCGGGCTCGAACGGCGGTGGTCAGCAGCCAATTGCGCCCGCCCACAAGAAGGCGGGCGCGTAGGCCGGCCAAGCCACCAGTATGAATCTCCCGCCAGGACGTGCCCGGCGGGGGTAGGTGTCAGTCCTTTGGTTTCGGCTTTGGTCGCCAGACAGGCGGCTTCTTCCACGGCTTGGCCGGGTTCGCTGGCCAGACGAACGGGCGGATCACGCCGCCACCGCCATAGGCAACTCGCCCTGCCACGGCGAACAAGGTGGCATCGTGGAAGTCCACGGTGACGATGCGGCCGGTCATGCGGACACCGCCGGCTCGGCCATCTCCAGCCGGAACAACTCCCCGGCCTGCTCTACCGTGTCACCGAGATGGACCCTCTTAAGAAACCGCACGAAGCACGCCCGCGCATGCTCATCGGCGCCGTCCCACCACTCCAGCATCTTGGCCGTGTTGGCGTCCCGCCTCGCCATCGCCTCCAACTCGGCACGCGGGGATAGCGGCTCCGCCATCGCCCCGATCGGCAGGACGGTCCGCGCCACGATCGCGCCGGCCGTGAAGGCGAGGAAGTCGCGGCGGAGGGTCATAGATCGCCCCCTCTGCCGGTGGTCCGCCCGGCCAGCTCACGCCCGATCGCCAGCCAGTCGTAAAGGTCTTGCACGGGCATGGCATGCGCCAGATCGGCAGCCTCCGCCCGACAGGCGGCCACCCTCGCGTCCATGAGCCGGTTGAGTCGGGCGAGGCACTCGGTGGTCTCCTGCTCCACTGCCGCGTTGCGTGCCGCAGTGCTGGCCGCGATCTCTCTGGCGGAGCGCTTCGGCTTGCGGATCGGCACGACGTTGCCGATCTGCACCGCGCCCTTGCGTTTCGGCTGCCGCGCCGGATGCTGCCCGGGCG
This sequence comes from Acetobacteraceae bacterium, assembly GCA_965199095.1. Classification (GTDB taxonomy): domain Bacteria; phylum Pseudomonadota; class Alphaproteobacteria; order Acetobacterales; family Acetobacteraceae; genus LMUY01. The sequence continues at coordinate 41,410 of CBDAQM010000007.1, read as the reverse complement.
GAAACGGGTGGTCGGGGTGCACCTCGGTCATGCTGGCACCCCTCCCATGACGCACGTCAGCCGGTCGGCAAAGGCATCGTTGGCCTCTCCGGGTTCCGCATCGGCTGTATCGTGCTCCTGGTCGTCGTCCGCAGTGTTGCACACGAGTGTGCCGTCTAGGTTCCAGCCGAGGTGCGGCTCGTCGTCCCCGGTGTATTCGGCGTCCTCCTCCGAACCGATGCGGCTGCCACCGTCGTCCCATTGGCCGGTGCCATCCAGGACGCTGTCCTCCGCGTCGCATTTGCCCTCTACGTCGCCGTCCCAAGCGTCCAGGATGGCGAGGATGCGGGCAACGTGGTGTTCAAGCTGCACTCGGGCGATGCGGCCGAACGGACCGTCCAGCGTGCCCGGGAGGCGGATGCGGATGATGGGCCCCCGTGTTGGTGCGGCTGGCGGGTCTCTTGTGTCCAGGACGCCGCCAGCCGGGCGGGCGGCTCTTCTTCTGGCGACGGGCGTGAGTGTGGTATGGGCGTGTTCAGCCATAGCCTGCATGCCTCCATGCTGGTTGCGGTTAGGCCGGGCGCGCGGTTGCCGCCGATCGTCCGGCCGTCGTTGCGGGATTATCGCAACACAGTTATCATAACTGCATGTCGTCGGTTTCGCAACGGGGTTATCAATTGTCGGCCGTGCAAAGCAAAATGGCTCGCGTCGCAGTAGGCTGGGGCGTCCGCGAGTTGGCCGCGAAGGCTGGTCTCTCAACCAACACCGTGGCGCGATTTGAGCGGGGGGAAGTGCTGAAAGAAGGCACCCTTACTGCCATTCGCACCGCCTTGGAGGCGGCTGGCGTCGAGTTCACCAACGGCGATGCGCCTGGGGTTCTGCTGCGGCCCACCAGGCGCGAAGGAGCCAAGTGAAGCAACCTTACCGCTTCGGCGGTCCAAGCCGGCCTCCCCAGCGGGGCAAGCCTTGGGTGATGAACCTCCTGGGCAAGGCCGTGCTAGTCGCGGCGGTGGTCTACGCCTTGGTGCGGGCTTGGCAAATGTGGGGCGCAACGATCGGGTGAGCGCCAGCCCTTCAAGGGGCGTGGCGGCGTTGTCGTTTGCGGTGGGGTGCGGCAGTATGAAGCCGGCCTCGCAAGGGATTAGTGGGTTATGGCCGCTACCATCATCGCCTTTGGACGCGTTACGACGCTTTTGGCTGCCGTGATCACCGTCTTCGGCGCAGTAGTTGCGGGTTGGGTCTGGGGCGTCGCGCGCGATGTTCAGCATTACGGCCAGGCATACACAAAGGGCATCACCCCGAACGAGGTGGTTTGCGCTTTGCTTGGGCTATTTGCAGGACTAGTTATTGCGGGTGTTGTCTTCGGATTAGCGGTGGCAGTCTACGACATGCAGCAGTCTCTCCGCATCATCGCGCAAAGAGGCTCAGAGCATAATGCGAGACGTGGAGAGCATCGAGGTCTCGCCCGGGCCGAACCGCGGCTTGGTGGCCTATGAGAGCGCCCGTGACCCGCCGCCTCGCCTTCGCCCTCGGCAAGGGACTACCCGTCGTTCAGGCGAGTTGCCGATGTTGTTGCGGCGCCACAGGAAGCCGGCGCGCGCGTCTCCGTGTTTGGTCTGCCTAAGTGCCCTACGGTGGATGACTGCGTACTGATCAGCGATCAAGGCGACCGCGAGCGGGCAACTATTCGTTTCGACCGGTCCGCCTTGGATGGCGACGACAGGGCGCGCCTGGCCCACTGCTTCGACCCGGGTGGCGAGAAGTGCATTGCAGTGATCTACGGCATTGCTGAACCTGATGCGCTTATTGCCAAACGTATATGGTGGCGGAGCATACCCACATCCTAGTTGGCCGGCATCGTTCCCCCGTAACCTGTCCGCAAATCAAAACCGGTTGTGCCTCGGTTCGGGCCTGACATACCGCGAGCGATGATGTCGCCGACCTTCTTCCCGTCTATGTTCACCGAGCCGTTGAGCTGAATCGGCGTTCCATCGACATTGTAACCATCGCCGGGCTGAAATGTGCTTGACTGCGGAATCGCGCGTGAGGCCGCTGCGCTGGCGTGGGAAGCGGCCAACTGCCGCGCTTTTTCCTTTTCTCCGTATAGCGGATCACGGCCGGCGTCGTATGCCATGTATCCGCCTATCCCCAGCGCTGCGAGCGGGCCGCCTAGCGCCGTTGCGGCTCCCACTCCCAACCGGGCGAGCAAACCTGTCCCAGCCGCGCCGCCAGCCGCTGCTGCCCCGCCAGCGCCTCCCACGCCCAGCAGCCGCAGCGCCGGACCAAATACCAGGATGGCGGTAGACAGCGCTCCCAGCCCCGTCGCCAACGCTCCCAGCCCAGCGCCGGCATCGAACGCGATGCGGGCGAAGGTCGGATTATCGTGTGCCCACTGGCCCAACTTATTCAGGCCAGCGGTCGCGGCGTCCAGCACCTTCATAGCGTCACCCATGCCGGCGGAACCTAGCTCCGTGGCCAGGTTCGTCATTGCCGCGTTGAACTGTATCACCTTCGCCGCCGGGTCGACCGCCGCCATGTGTTCCGCCATGTCGGGGCGGGTGTTCCGAATGTTCTGCTGTTCCTTTAGGATCGACGGCATGTCCTTCAGCAGATCGGCGAAAATGCCGGCGATAGTGGACCGCTGGGACGCCTTCATCAGCGCCTTGATCTGCGCCTCGGTGCCGTGAATGCCGGCCGCCTCCATTCGCTTCTGCGCCTCGGCGAGGTAGAGTTGCGGATCGTGGCTCATCAGGGGCAGGTCGTAGATAGCATCCTCGTGGACCTTCATCTTACCGCCAACCATGCGCCCATTTCGACCACGATGGGCGCCGACGCGGGTTAGACCGCCAGGACCAGCAAGGCCGATCTCCATCAAGGCCCCCATGCTCTTGTCGGTGAGCTTGCCTCCCTCAAACACTTGGGCCATCGACATTAGCGCCGTGCCGGTCCGCTGACCGCCCAGCGCCTGCATAATCCCGGGCAGCTTCTCGTAAGTGAACTCGTCCGAAAGGGTCATCCCAGCAACCCGGGCTTGCTTGGCGAAGCCAAGGTAATCAGAAGGCGTCACCCGCATGTTTGTGGCGACGGCTGCCCTCTCCATTGCCTTCAGCCGCTGCATGCCAAGTTCTGGATTGATTTCTCGGACTGTGTGGCCTTGCGCGTCGGTGTGCTCATCGATCATGCCGCCCATGATTTCGAGCGCCTTCGCGGCAGCGTAACTCTGGTCGCCCGTCCCGCCAGACCGCTTGTTCAGCGTCTCAAACAGCGTCGTCATCCGGGCGAACTCGGGAAGCAGCTTCTGGGCCTCGCCCAGATCGCCGAAGACGTTTTTGAGGTCCAACACGCCAGCAAGGTTCTCGCCAACCGTAGTGCCCGGCGCAGACTGCGTGGTAGCGCGGGCAACCCCAAGCGCGGCCTGCACCTGTTCCGGCGTAAGCCGCATGTCTGCCGCCAGCACGTCCGTGGTGCGTGCCACGTCGATCGCGGGCGTCAGCGCGTAGCGGACGCCGCCGATCAGCGCTCCGCCCGTCAGGCCGGCGGCCATGCCGCCCATCATGATGTTGTGCTCGGAGAACCGACCGCCGCCATGGCCGCTGCTTGAGGCGCCACTGCTGCGCGAGGCCCGCCCGGATTGCTCCATCGCCTTGGCGCTGGCCTGCATCGCCCTTGCGGTCTCACTGGCATACTCGGCATTACTGCGAAGGGTGCGGGTCAGGCCAGCGCCAGCACTCTCAGCGGCCTTCATCGCCTCCGCCATGCGATCCAGGCCCGCCATAGACGAGCCGTCCGCGCGCAGATTGCGTCCCAGCCGTGAGAGCGCGGTTGAGGTGTCTTTTACAAGGACATTGAACCTGTCGAAGTCCGCTATCAGCTTGTCGAGAACGCTCCCGACGTTCGTAGCCATTTCCAACTTGACGCCAACGGCGTAGGTTTCCAACATGTCCCATCTACCCCGTGACGCTTGGTTGATTGCCCGCCACACCGGCTACAGCACCAGCCCCGAACCGACCTGGCGCACGGCGAGCTTCGGTGCCAAGGTCGCGGCCTTGGCTGTCCTGGCAATGCTGGGCAGCTTTGCCGCCTTCCTGTCCATCCCGGTGGCAGCGCTGATATCCAGCCTGCTGCACGGCTAAGGCTTCCACGGAGGCTGTTTGCCGGCCAGGGCATGCCCTACGGCGGCCCCGATCGCATTTGCCGCTTCCTCGCCCTTCCTGTGCAGCGCGGAGGATAGGAATGGACGGGGGGGCACTCGGGACGTGCCGACTTCCATGTAGACACCTACCTCATCCGGCGTGCCGATGATGGCGGTATTCTCGTGCACCTGATGGCCGATCGTGGCGCGCAGTTCGCCCGTCGCCAGCAGAGGGTCCGTGCCTGACACCCGGCCCGTCTGACCCTTGGCGGCCTTGCGTTCGACCGTGCCGTCTGCCAGCGCAGTCCACCCCGCGTATTCTGTGCCGATCATCGCCTTGGCCTCGTGCTCAACGAGGCTGGCGGCGTGGCCGAGACCGTGATGCATTGCCTCTGGCAGGCTGGCCTTGATCCGCAGCAGCTTTTCCTGGAAGGCGTCGAGCGTCAGCGATCCCAAGAACTATCTCTCTTCCCAGCGCATGTTTTCCCAATCGAAAGTGCCGCCCTCGATCTCGCCGGCCGCCACTATCATTGCGAACCGGCGAGTGACGCTTGAATTTATGGCGACGTTCCAGGGCACGCCGATCTTCAGCAGCCGCATGAGCTGCCGCATATCGCCGTGCCTGGTTAGTTTTTTAGCTGATCCGCCGTCGCGGGAGCGCTGCCGTCAGCGTCGTCTTCGTCTTTGACCAACAGGTCGAGGGCCTTCACGACCGCGGCGTAGCCCTCCGACCCGACACGTCCGACCCAATTTCGGATGATTTGCTTCTTGATGAAGGGCGGGCTGGGCATCCCATCAATCGACCGCACGCACGCAACGATGGTGGCATACTGCATCCATCGGGCGTTCTGCGAGTTTTCGGCGCCGGCAGCTTCGATCAGGTCGAACTCTTCCATCATGTTAAGCCGGCGGATGACGAGCGTCCGGCCTTTGGCGTCAGTAATGGTGTGCGTTTCGGACCCGACCGTTGCCTCTGTCGTCGTCTCGCTCATACCTGCTTCTCCGTTTCATTCTCAACCTGCGGCCACATCTCCGCATGCACCGCGCGCATCAGCGCGACGGCGTTCTCCACCGTCGCCGGACGGGTGTGATCGGCAGCGATCAGCCCAGCCGCCAGGGTGGCCGCCACGACCTCCCGCTGCCCCCGGCGCGTGGGGGGAGCGGGCGGGACGTAGCGCGGGATCAGGGATGGCCTGCCGCTTTCCGCGAGCTTATGCACGTCGATCATCTTCGCTTCCCCCTAAAACTGCGTCGTGACCGCGGCCGTGCCGCGAGTGATCGTGATGGTGCCGCCGCGAACCATCCCCAGCGCGGTGCCGGCCGTGGCAGCCCCGGCGCCGATGTCCTGCCGCACTGCATCCCTGCCCACGGAAGCCGCCAGCACGGTGGCGTTGCTGGTCAGGAGAAAGGCCCGGCTGCCGTTCACCTGAAGGCAGCCGGCCGACGCCGGCCCGACCGCAGCGCCAGCCGAGAACGCGATCCATACCGTGCTGCCAGTGCCGCTCAGCGACACCGTCGCGTCGAGGTTGTTCGGATCAATGGGAGGCATGGCGAACGTGGCCGGCGCGGTGTCGGGCTGGACCGAGACGCTGGCGGCAGCGGCGAAGGTGACGGGTCCGGCCACTAGAACACCTCCGCCAGCGCGTTCAGGTGCGCCAAGATGCCGGGTTTGTTCTCGCGGATGAGCCCTCGGTCGCCATCAGTCATCGCGCCTGGAGGTGCCACGACACGCAGTTCGTCTCCGTGCGCCGTGAACCGGAAGCCGCGGTGCTCCATGGCCGCCAGTTGCTCCGCCAAGCTCACACGAGGCCGCATGGCGTCGATCGCGGCTCGATGCGTCTGCAACTGCGCGGCGGTGTGATGGGCCGCCTGCTCCACGCCGGTCGGGGTGTTCGGGGATGGTCGCTGCGCCCGCAAGGCCCGGTCCAGGTCCGCGTCCGTGGCATCGAGCACATCCTGGCACGATGCCAACGCCGCGACCCGGAACGCGCCGCCCAGGTGCTTCGCCCGCTGCACCACCATCCCCAGCGGGGAATACTGCCCGTGGTATCCCACGCCGGTAGGGTGCGCCCTGATGCGCGCTTGCGCGCGGGCATGCAGCGTATCGAGGTCGACCACCACCGGCAGGGCGGAAGCCAGCGGCGCTTGCGCCACCGGGCGAGCCGCCATCATGCCGCCCTCGGAGGCTTGGGACGGAGCGGATCACCGGGACGGGTGGTGGCGTTCGCCAGCGTCCGCCCGACCTTGTGGGCCTTGGTCAGCGCGTCACCCATCGTCGGCTGCAACGTGGTGTTCGATGCCTTCATGGACTTCGACATATGCCGGTTGGCCGATCGGGTGGGGGTTCGCTTCATCGTCCGTTCCTCGTCACGCGCACCTTGTGCGCCTTGTCGAATGCCGCTTGCTCGGCCGGCGTCATGTCCCGGTATTTCGGCGTAGCCGGGAACGCCGCCGGATACCGCTTCTTCAGGTCCGCAACGGCCGCCTCCGCGTGCAAGCCGGGCTTGGCCAGCTTCACCAGGTCAGGGTCTTTCAGGCCGGCCGCCGCGGCGGCTTCGTCGAGTGTGGGCATTAGGTGGTTCCTCCGTGAAAGGGTCGGGCGCCGGCCGGGAGGTCCGGCCAGCCGCGCCCTGGCCCGACGTGAAGGCCGATCAAACCTCACAGCCGGGATCCGTGTTCGTGTTCATCGCTGCATGTGGAAGCTGCGGACGAAGCGGGGTGGCGCGGGCTTCGCCACCACCACCGTCGCCAGTAGCAAGGCGCCGGCCGCGACGTTGGCCACGTCGTCATGCGCGCCAGGCCCATGGTCGATGCTGTCGCGCCCGCTGCGCGCCGTGCGTCGCTCCAGCCCGCACAACTGCGAGGCGAGCCGTGGCACGTCCAACAACTCCGCCCGGCCGCCATTCAGCAGCGGCAGAAAGTCACGGTAGATGTCGGACTTCGGTTGCTCGCTCAGGGCATACTCCACCCCATGCGTGCGGAAGCGCTCCCGCGGCCACTCTCCCGCGTATCTGTCACCCGTTACCTGCTTCACCCGGTAGGACTTCAGCAGCAGGGCGAAGTCGTGCGTGACCTGTTCGGGGCTGAAGGGCGGGCGGACCTCCCGCACGGCATCGAGGATTGCCCGGTCACCGTCCTGGTGCGCCACCGCGAGCGTCATGCTGTCCGTGCCCGTGCCGCCCGACGGATCCACAAACGCCACGTAGGCCACGCCTGTCAGAGGCGGTATCTCGAACCGGCCGGGCACCGTCGCGGCCTCCACCACCGCACGCGGGACGAAGTCCGACAGGTCGTTGCGGAACTCGGCTCCATACTCGGCCGCCGCCGCGTCGGGATCGTCCTCGTATGCCTCCGCCACGATGGCGGGGTCCAGCGACGGGTTCATGTCCAGCGAAGGGGCCTGCCACACCAGCACACGGGCATCGTCACGGCCGAAGTAGCGGCTGAACGACTGCCATAGAACGCCGCGCTTGCGGTATGGGCTGGACGCCAGCAGCAGCATCGCGCCAGGCAGGGTGGCCAAGTCCGGCCGGATGGCGCCGATGATTTCCACGTCCGGGTTCGCGCTGTCATCGCTGCGCCAGAACGCCACCTCGTCCGCCAGCACGGCGGCGTAGCTGTAGCCGCGCGTCACCCGAAACGAGGCGGTGGCAATCTCGATTACCACGCGGTTGTTCAGGGTGATTGTCTCCGCCGTCTCATCCTCAATCATGGCGTCCAGCATGCCCACGGCGCGCAAGAGGCCGGTGGCGAAACGGAAGATGGACCGGGCCTGTCGACGGTCCGCCGCGATAACGGCCACCGTGGCCATTTCGCCCGGTGCCAGGTGTGGGGCGTAATTGCCGAAGCAGGCTAGGAACACGGCTATGAGCGCCAGCACGCGGCTTTTGCCCCCACGGCGACCGATCACCAGGGCGGCTTCCTTGAACGGCACCGCGGGGGCGGTTTCCCGGCCCGTGTGGTGGCGGTAGAGGACCAGGGCGGCATCGTCCATGGGCAAGCCGAACAGCGCCGCCAGGAAGGCCCGCCAAGCCTTCCACGTGTCGCCGCGGAAGTGGGGTGCGAACAGGTGCGGATCGTCAAGGGCATCCAGCAACGTCATGCGGCGGACCGAGTGGCGATGTGTTCGGCCAGGGATTTCGGCCGCTCGGCTACGCCCTGCATGCCCAACTGGCGCATGAGGCGCGTGAGCGTGTTCGTCCAGGCGAGATAGGCGCGTCCATCATGCTCGGACAGCCCGCCGTCGCAGTGCTTGGCGTCCAACAACGCGATCTGAAGCGTCAACTGCACCGCGCGCTCAATCATCACGCGCTGCGTTGCGCTGGGCTGGCCGCCTACGTGGGCCACCAGTTCCTTTCGCGTCTGCCGCATGAGCCGGCTTTCGCGAGTGCGTCCGTCCAGCTTCGCCAGCGTAGCCGGACGGGAGTAGGGTGACACGAGGGGCAGGATTAGGGGTCCGTATGCGGCAGTTATGGGCCGGATATTGGACGAATGCGGGCTATGAGCGCAAGAACATTGAGCAATTGCAGCAGACTAGCTGCGTTCGTCCGGCACTGTTTATCGCTGTGTAGAAGCGGCTACTTGCGTCCAACGGCTTGCAGCGCGACCACAACGCTCCCGTTCACGTTTTGCGTGAGCGCCACGTGTGCGTTGCGCGGGAGCCTCGGTAAACGCGCAAGTCCGTGCCCAGCGTGTGCGCTTGGAAGCACTGGTAATGAGGTGGGTTCTTTGTTTCTGACGCACGACCTGATGTCAGAGACAGGCCCAAGACGCCGCCGCGGGGTTTTTCAACGTCAGCCGTCGCACGGTGCACCAGAGGATTGCAGGTGCGCGCATCTATAGATGCGCTGCAACTCTGCAACTCCCTTCTGCAATTCGGTTGCAGCTTTCTGCAACTCCCTTGTAATTCAATAGGTTATTACCTGCAATCTTCTGCAACCCGCCACCTGCAACCGCCCTGCAATTCCAGTCAGCTTTCGGACACGGTTGCAGCCACGCGTGGCGCTATCGTCCGATCGTATTTGCCGACCAAATCGAACACCCGCTCGCCATCCACTCCGATCCATTTCGCCTCAACCAAGCGCGACCGCGAGGTTCGAAAACCTGACAGGCGTATGCTTCGGGCCTTGCCGGTTTCATCAGATGGCGGCGGATTCACTAGACCTCGGCGGACGCACTCCCCCTCCCATGCGGCCATTGTGGTCATGCCCGGAACGATGGCGCTACCGATCAGGGCGTCCAGCAAGGCAGAGTGGTAGACTGCCCGCGAGGGTGCAACTTTGCCTGGCGATCCGCTGACGGTGGCGAATGACCGAGGCTGGCTTTCCACAAAGTCGCTGGTCCAGACGTCATCGGCCAGCCGGATCGTGCGCGGGGCGAACTCGGTCCAATTGTCCGGCGTGCGTCGGCGGGCCTTGCCAGGCGCATCGAAGGACAACTTGAACGCCATCTCCCGCGGGGTCCGTTCGTCCTGCGGCACCTCCGTCATCACTCCAACCGCGTCGAAGCGCCATGCCTTTGTGCTGCTGCCATACTGCCGCGCGGTGTTGTGCCCGGCGTGGTCAAGCCAAACTTGGCCGATTTGCCGACAGGTCAATCCCGCGATCAGCGGCAGGGTTTCCGACCAGGGGATTTCGTCCTTCTGATCGCCGGCCACCAGCGACATCACATTGTCGAAGATCACCACGTCAACGCCGCCCAACGCCTCGATCAGCCCATAGACGAACTCTTGTCCCTCTGTCGTATTCAACGGCTGCATAAGGCCGAGGTGCGGGAACAGCCGCGCCGCAGCTTCGCCGCTGTCGGCGCAGTAGAAGAACAGGTTGCCTTGCAACTTAGCCTCGCCCAGCCGGCGCATCGCGTCGATTGCCCGCGCCTTTACCAACTCGCCGGGCATCTCGCCGTCGAGATACAGCACGCGGACGGGATGGTCGCACCGCCAGTCTAGAAACCCCTGCCCGGATGCCATGCCGGCCCCCAGCGCCACGCCCAGCATCGTCTTGCCTAGCCCGGTGGCGCCGATCAGGAACGCGCGGGTGGTGGTGGTGACGATGTCTCCCAGCAGCCGGATCGGCGGCGGGAACTCTCGCTCCGCCCATGTCTCTGCTGCAAGATACGCTGCAAGCGCAGCATCGGTGGCACGCGATTGCCGTGGGGGCGCTTCCTTCGTGCCCATGTTGGGGAAGCCGTCCATCAGCTTGCCCCCTGCTGGACAACCCATTTGGCGACGTGGACAACATCGCGCTTGGACAACCCCAGCCGGTCACCCTCTGCATAGGCTGCAGCTTCGATAGCCGCTTGCGGTGTCCGCTGCTTCACCAGCCGGAATAGCAGCCGCGCGATCTCTTTACGCTCCGCCGCTTTGTTCAGCCCATGCTTCTCGGCAAGCTCGCGCAAGGCCCGGCGCCGGTCGCCACCGAAGGACAGGATCGCCACCACATCGAACACGTCCAGCGCCGTCACGCCGCACCAGTCCGGCAGGTTGTCAGCGTGCAGCGGATCCGTTGCGTTGTGGCTGAACACGCGCGCGACGGCGCCAAACACTTTGATATCCGCGCCGTGCAAACCGGAACTGGAGTTGGGATGCCGAAACTTACTGCCGGCGCGATCATAGCCGTTCGCCTCCAGCACTGCCGCCAGGTCGTAATGGGCGCGCAGCCTCTCGATTAGGCTGTCATCGGGGTCGAACCCGGCAGCCAGCTTTTCAGCCCGCCGCGCCGCCGCCTCCGCGTGCGCAGCAGCCGCCTTTCGCTCTGCCTCGGCAGTGCGGGCAGCCTGGAGGCGCCCGGCAGCCTGTAGCAGGCCGACAGCGTCCAGCGCGGCACCGTCAATCGCGATGGTCTCGTGCCGGTCCATGCAGCCCGGTGCCGCACTCGGCAGGTAGAACAGCGAGGATGCGCCGACCTTGGACGTGTCCAACACGCCCAGCAGGCCAAGCCGGTCCGCCACCACCTCGGGGGCGGGCAAGTCCGCCGCGACGGGCGCTGTCATCGGCAGGATCAGCCGATATCGGATATCAGCATCCGGCTTGTGGTTGTGGCTGCTGTACGCGACGCACGCCCAGCCAATGCGGATCACGGCCTCGACCGTCTCCTGTATGTCCGGCGGCACTTCGCCCGTCTGCTTGTTCCTCTCAATGTCCAGCGCGATCAGCGTGCGGGCTGTGACGTTCGCCTTCAGCCGGCGGACCCGACCGTCCGGCTCCGGTGTGAACGTGGCGCAAGCAAAGCACGAGCCGTCCTTCGCGCCCTCTCGGCGCTGCTGCAACGTGGTGACGAGAGAAAACCAGGTTGTATGATGGTGCTCGCCGTATGCCACGCCATTCGGTTCGGCGGTGGAGAAGGTGGAAATCGTAAGCTGGAGGTTGCGGGTGCTCACTGGACGCCCCGCATTTCCGCCGCCCGCTGGGCAAGCTGTTCGGCCTGGTGGTGGTAGCCGAGATGCAGGTTGTGGTCCGCCAGCCGGTCCAGCCGGGCGGCTAGGATGGCCTGGTGGTCGGGCTGGGGCAGGGAGGTAGGCTGCGCCTTCGCAACTTCGCGGCGCCGCGAAGTTCTGGCTTTGGTGGTGGTGGGCTTCGTCATGGTGGGCTCCATCAGCCTCACCCGGCGCTTGAACCTTTCGCAGCGTCCCGCTATCTTCCTGCCTACCGCCTGACCAGTGGTAAGCTGCCCGAAAACGAAGCGCTGCCGATCCTCGCCGGGGTCGGCAGTTTTCGTTTCGGGTTAGGCCGCCTGAGCGGTGTGGGACTCCATCCGGCGGCGCCAGGCCGCTGCCGCCTCGTTGCTGACCAGCGTGCGACCGCCGACCTTCATCACGGCCGGCCCCTGGCCCGCCTTCAGGTAATTATAGAAGCTGGCGCGGCTGATGCGGTGAGCCTGGCAGAACTCGTCAACCGTAGTGGCCGCCGTTTCCGGGGGAATGCTTTGTGCCATCTGTCTATCTCCAACTCGGGTGGACGAGAGGGAGGATGATCAGTCGGGCGTCAGTCGCTATTAGTCTTTTGTCGCCGTTCAGTCGGCATTAGTCGCTTCTAGTCGCTGTCGGCGAGTACGATCTGCCGCACCTCATAGCAGGTGGTCTCTCCCGCTCCGAAGTGCTTCGGTAGGGCCTTCTTGGGGATCGCGTTCAGTGCTTCGCGCGTCAGTCGGCCGGACGCCAAGGCGTCACGCATGGCACGCTCCACTGCGGCTCGCTTGCCTGCGGCCTTGCCCGTGCTGCGCTTTGGCAAGGCCGCAGCTACTGGGGACGATATCTCCTCGATAAACCTCAAAGCACTGGGCCAGTGCACCTCGATTTCACATTGGTCTATCCATCCGCGCTCCCAGTCCACCATGTCCCACCCGCCGTTTCCTTCAATGGTCGGGTCACTTGTTGTCCCCGACACGTGCGGGAATGGAGCGCTTTGAGGATTGCTTGAGCTATACGGCGGAACCCGCCTGGCGGCGCTGGCGCGACTGGCCACAACGATTGGGTCGATACGCTTGACGCAACTTGGCCGGATGCGCGCCGGGATGTCTCCGTTCCTCAAGGCTGCTTCCAGCGCCGCCCCGACAATGTGCAGAGGCTTTCCAGTCCGAGCAGCGCAAGTCTGCGGCAGTCCTTGAAGCTCATGCCACGGGCCGAGGTTAATCCACTTGTCCGCGCCGCTCACGCCACCGCCACCACGTTCCCGGCCCCGATCCCGAAGTTCGGCACCGCCGCCCGGATGGCGTCCGCCACGTAGCTGGCAGACAGATGCCCGTAGTGCTTCTCGACCATCCGCGTGTCCGCGTGCCCGAGGTTCCGTGCCACCACCATCAGCGGGCAGCCGGCCATGATGGCGAGGCTGGCATAAGTATGCCGGATGGTGTGGAACGAGGCCGGCGGGTCCAGCTTCGCCTTGCTGCTGGCGTCCGCCATGGGCCGGGCCTGCTGCGACGTGTTCCACCGGGTGCCATCGGTCTTGGCGATCAGCACGTCCCGCCCGGCGCGCCCGGCGCACAACCCGGCGAAGAACTTCTGCCCCTCATCGGTGAGCACGACGTGGCGAGCCTTGCCGCCCTTGCTGCGCCGGACTTGAAGGGTGCCACTGTCCGGGTTGAAGTCGCCAACCTCGAACGCCGCCAGCTCGGAATACCGGCATCCGGTCAACAGAGCGCCCTGGACCATCTTGCGGAACACCGCGTCGGCGGCGTTGATCAGCCGCTTGGCCTCTGCCACCGTGAGATACCGCACCCGGGCAGCGTCGGCCTGGCCGAACGGCTCCAAGGCGCGCCATGCCTGGTCGGAGGCGATCTTCTCGTCCTTCCACGCCATGTTCAACGCGGCCTTCAGGGTGGTGAGAACCCGGTTGACCGTCGCCTGGCGCTTGCGCTTGGCCTCCTCCGGGTCGGCCGGCTCAGCGGTCCGGAACTTCTGTTCCTTGCCCTTCTTCGTCCTGAGCCGGGCCGGCGAGTTGGCCGTGCTGTCCCGCCAGTCCCGAAGCTGCCGGGTGGTCAGCTTGGCGCATTCGGTATCGCCCAGCGCCGGGATGATCAGCGCCTCCGCCCGGACCCGGGCGTCCTTGGCGGACTTCCGATGCTGTTCCAGCCAGGTCAGGTATTCTTCGATGCATAGCTTGACCGTGTAGGCGCCACCCTTCGCCGGCAGCCCGGCAGCCACACGGCGGGTCTCGACGAACCGTGTCCGGGCGATAGCTTGCGCCTGGGAGAAGGTCAGGAACTCGGCCCCGTCCGCGTCCAGCGTGTCGTCAGCGCTGGCGATGGTCTCGACCTTGTATGTCTGGTCGCCGACGTACCAGCGCATCACCCATTTGCCGCCGGTCTTGTTGCGCCGGTAGCCGAGGTGCAGTCCCTCGTCGATCGCTCGGTAATAGGGTTTGTCAGAAACCTTCAGGGCAGCCCGGCTGGTCCGGGTTCCAAGGTTCGCATCACGCACTGTTCTGGCTACGGCGGTAACATCCCCGTCCAACTCACGTCCAATATATGCTGTTGGACGAACTTAGACAAGTCTGAACACGGCTGCATCGCACTCAGCGATATCAGCGCGTTGTATGGCCCCCGTTAGCCGCCGTTGGACGGTTTAGGCGCCCTCTCACGGCGGTAACAGGGGTTCGAATCCCCTACGGGACGCCAATCATTTCAATAGGTTAGGACGACGCGAGGTAAGAGGGGCAAAAGTGTGGGCACGCCTGTACTGATTGCTGCGAACGCCCGAGATGAATGGGTAGCCGAGAGCAGTTTGCGCGGCGGCCTGTCAGGCGGGTCGGCATTGCGCTCTGACGTAGTGGTCGAGCGGTTCAATGATCGCTGCCCCCACCACTTTGAGCCTGCTGCCCAGATAGTCCCAGACGGCGATACCCAGTTTGTCGAATGTCTTGGCCAGGCTCAGGAACGCGTCGCGGCAATCCCGTCCGACCTCGCTGCGAGTTCCGGCGCTGATCTTGCGTCGTGTAACGTGACAGCGGATGTCGTTTTCTGACCCGTTGGTGTGGAGCGGAATTTGCGGCCGTTCCAGCACCATCAACAGTTCGGCCTTATTGGCGTGCAGCCGCGCAAGCAGGCGGTCCAGCGTCACGAAGCCGGTGCGGCCGAGGAAAATGCGGTCGAAGCGGGCCCGTAACGCCCGAGCCCGCCGATGTTCGGCTTCAGTTGGTAGGCCTTGAGGTCGGCGTAAAAGTCCCAAATCTTGCCACGAACCCGCGTCTGGGCGGCGCGATGCTCGTCGTTGAAGGTGTCCAGCTTATGCACCAGCCGTTCGGCGTGTACCCAGCACAGCGCGTGCCGACTGACGTTGAACTGCCCGGCGTCATCACTCAGGATCACTGCGTCGCACAGAAATTCATGCGCCTGAACGCTACCCCACAACGTCGCTTCGGTGGCGACCTGAACTGGGTCCGGCGTGACCTTCAACCCGGACAAGCCGAGCCGATCGAGATGCGCCAGCCACGCGGCCTCATCAGCAAACCACGTCTGTGGCCCCGTCGCCAGAAGGGTGATCGACGCGGCCGGCAAGCCATGCTCGCGCATGTAGGCGTAAGCCGCATCATTGAGCACGTAATCGGTATGTCCGGCGCGCAGCAGGTCGAGGAAATTCAGCCGGCTTTTCGAGGAACGGGTGCGGAACCAGGTGAACCACTCATTGCCGATCTGCGTGCAGAAGCCGTTCTTGCCGGCGTGGCGCGCGCCGGTGTCGTCCACGCTGACCCATGACGATGTCTCCAATCCTGCGCGCAGAACATCCTGGGCTTCGGCGAGAAACGCCTCGTGGTTCTCATTCAACAGCCGAACCAACTGCCGCTTGGAGATCGAAATCCTCACCGATCGCAACAGGGCGAGCAGCCGGGGCATCGTCGACTGACCCTGATGATATTGCACCAGCACGAACCTACGCAATTCCGGGCCAAAATGGCCTTGGATACCCTGCGGCAAAGGCGCCAGGATCGTCCGGCCGTCCGGCGTTATCCAGCGTTCTCGCAGGTAACAGGTCGCCTTGGCTGAAATCACAAGGTCCTGGACCAGAAAAGGCTCATGGCCTTTGAAAATCGAGCCGGCCGGGATTTCGACCTGGATCACTTCGTCTTCGACGTGGACCCGTGGGGTGACCTTACCTCGGGCAGGACGCTTCTCATCCTTGGCGGGTTTGATTGGCGCGGCGCCTTTGTCCATGCCGCTCGGTTTGATGGTCGGGCGGCCTTTGAGGCCTTTCAACCGGGCGTTCTCTTCGCGCAGTTCAGCCACGGCCTGCTTCAGCGCAGCTACCTCGCCGTACAGTTCGACCAGCAGAGCTTCAAGATCTGGACGGCTCAGCGTCGAAAGGGTGGAGGGTGGCGGCACATGATGCAAAGACTCGACGGCGGCGAATCGGCGCAAGGAAAAAATGAGGCTTACCCACACTTTTGCCCCTCTTACCCCAGCGCAGGTGTGGCAAATCAGACTCAGTCGAACCTTGCCGCCAGGATTGAACAGCCTTGCGGCATGACCTGATCGAGCTTGCTCGCGACGGGTCGGCTGCGCATCGCCTGGCCCGGCGTGCGAACGCGCTGGTTTTGCTGGACAACGGGATGAGCTGTGATGCGATCGCAAAAGTCCTGTTTCTGGACGACGACACCATCCGCACCTGGCATCGGCTGTATCAGGAGGACGGGATCGAAGGGTTGGCCAGCTTCGGCCATGAGGGCAGCGCTTGCCGCCTGAGCGAGGCGCAGCAGGACCGGCTGAAAGGCTGGATCACCGCGACGCTGCCGCGCACGACGCGCGAAATCGGCGCCTGGATCGAGAAGGAATGCGGCATCGTGTATCAAGGCCGGTCTGGCCTGATCGCGCTGCTGCACCGGCTGGGCATGGAACACCGCAAGCCAAAAGCGGTGTCGCGCAAGATCGATCCGGCCAAGCAGGCCGCCTTCATCAAGGCTTATGAGGACCTGCTGAACCATCTGGCGGACGACGAAGCGGTGCTGTTCGGCGATGCCGTGCATCCGACGCATGCGGTGCGGCCGGTGGGGTGCTGGGCGCCGAAAGAAACCCCCGTTGCCGTGACGCAGACCAGCGGGCGCCAACGGCTGAACATTCATGGTGCGAGCGATCGACCTGGAGAGCGGGCAGACGTGGATGCTGGAAGCCCTGACGGTGGATGCGGCCAGCACGATCATGCTGCTGACGGCGATTGAGGCGATGTATCCGGGCAAACGGATGATCCATCTGTTCTTGGACAATGCCCGCTATCATCACGCCAAACTGGTGCAGGCCTGGCTGGCCGAGCCGAGTCGCCGGATCAAGCTTCACTTCATTCCTGCCTATTGCCCTCATCTCAACCCGATTGAACGGCTCTGGGCGTTGATGCACAAGCATGTCACCCACAACCGGTGCCACGAGAGGTTCGCTGATTTCAGTGCCGCCATGCTGACGTTCCTCCGCGAGGAGGTGCCGCGGAAATGGAACCTCTACTGCGATCAGGTGTCCGACAATTTCCGCATCATCTCGCCTCAGGATTTTCGCATCCTCACGTGAACGGAGTATACAGGTGAGGCTTGAGATCGTTTTTTAAGCGTCCGGCCAATTGTGTTGTCGCTGGCGCGCGCCACGATCTTTAACTCGACGACCCGTTCTTCCAGCAGTTGCAGGGTCCACCGCGCCCGCCCCTTCGGTGGCTCGCTGCAGGCCAGTGCGATCAGTATGGCCTCGGCGGCTCCGTCAAAGATGCGCGGCCGAGCCGAGGAGGGCTATACTTGTAGACCAGCGCCATGTCCAAGCCTCCTCCAGCAAACGCAGCCGGGTCCGCAAGACCGTGTCGGTGCTGGTATCCAGTGCCTCCGCGATCCGGCGGTCGCTCCATCCTTCGTCGCTAGCCAAGCATGCAATCAAGCAAGTGGATGAGGTGGACCCCATGGTTGGACAGGAATCGGGGTGACTTAAGAGAGAGCCCCGCCGTGTTTCCTGCGCCCCTCTCGATCCAGGGGCGCTTACCAAGACTAGTGTAGATCCTGTTCCACGCTAGTCAATACAAACAATACTTCCTTTTCTTGATGTTGCGCCTGTGAGTATGTGGGTAACGCCGGAGCATCGCGCAGCGGTGCGGAGGTGTTATCCACATACTCACAGGCTTCGCCGTCAAAAACTGCACGCGGCGTCCGGTAGCCCAGCGCTTGGTGCGGCCGCTCATCGTTGTAGAAGGAAAGCCAGCCGCCAATGCCCCGCCGCGCCTCGATCACCGAGCCGTACGCCTTGATGAACACTTCTTCATACTTGAGGCTGCGCCAAAGCCGCTCAATGAAAATGTTGTCCAGGAAACGCCCTTTGCCATCCATGCTGATCCGCACGCCGGCGGCCTCAAGTTCATCAACAAACGCCGCACAGGTGAACTGCACACCCTGATCTGTGTTGAAAATCTCCGGCCGACCATATTTGCCCATCGCTTCCTGCACCGCCTCAACGCAAAAATCCGCCTCCATCGTGATCGACAGACGCCACGACAGAACCCGCCGGCTGAACCAGTCCATCACCGCTACCAGGTAAACAAAGCCCTTTGCCATCGGAACATACGTGATGTCCGCACACCAAACTTGGTTCGCTTGCTCGATCGGCAGACCCCGCAATAAGTAAGGATACACCTTATGGTCCGGATGCCCCTGGCTGGCGTTCGGTTTTTGATAGATCGCCTCCAGACCCATGAGGCGCATCAGCCGCCGCACCCGCTTGCGGTTCAAAACCACACCCTCGCGCCGCAACACCGCGACCATCCGGCGTGAGCCATAGAACGGCGAGGCCAAATAAAGCTCGTCCATTCGCCGCATCACCGCCAGATCGTCCGCGTCAGCCGGCGCAGGCTGATAATACAGCCTCGAGCGCGCGATCTTCAGCAATCGGCATTGGTCAACGATCGCCAGAACTGGGTCTTCACGATCGACCAGTGCCCGCCGATCAGGTATGCTCATGGCCCAGAGCTTTTGCGAAAAAAATCCCGCTCCACCGTCAGTTGGCCGATCTTCTCATATAAAGGCGCCATCTGAGCTTCGGCTGTCGCTTCACCGCCATTGGGCGCGCCCTTGTTGGCCGCAAATAAATTCGCCGTCCCATCCAGAAGCGTCTTCTTCCACGCGTGGATCTGGCTGGCATGAACCCCAAACCGGCTCGACAATTCGGCGATGGTGCCCTCTTCTCGTACCGCAGCAAGCGCTACTTTCGCTTTGAACTCAGGACTGTGCTTCTTCCGTGTATTCGCCATGTCTCACCTTCGGCCAACCGGCCGTTCCAAGGGAAGACTCTCTCTTAGCACCCTGTCCAGTTTTCGGGGGCCACCTCAGGACGGGCTGCCGAGCAACGCGGGCATCGACGTGTGGGACAGCTTCGCCCCGTGGGTGCCGCAGCAGATCAACGCGTATCACGCGATAAGGCAACGATCGTCCATACTGCTCGAAGCAGATACGGTGCATCTTGCCCGCCTACGTGAAGGCCTGAACGGCGCCGGCAAAGGCCTTGACGGTGCCATAAGCTTCCTTGACGTTGCTGGCTAGGCCGGCCGTGATGCTGGCGCCTTCAATGACCTTGCTCTTGTCCGGTTCCCGTAAGCCGGCCACCATCGTCTTCAGCTTGGTAAGGTCAGTACGGTCGTCAACCTCAATCCCCAACCGCTCGATCTTATCCTTTGCGGCTTCAGCAAACCTCTTCTTCGCCATGAAGGCGTCCTTGGCGACGTTGCACTGCCGCTGCAGCATGACAAGCGCGGGGTGCATGCGGACCGCGTTGAGTATAGTACCATTGGTGAAGATCCCGGTCTGATTCTCCAACTCGGCAAAATGCTTATCCAGCTTAAAGACCAGCTTGCCCAGCTCGACCAGGTAACGCCTGCGGGCCTTCTCCGGCGCCTGGCCAACGTCCTTGTCGGTTATCTCCTTAATCTTGGCTGTGATCTTGTTTTGCATGATGGCCAGGACGTTGCTGGCTGCTCCCGTCGCGCTGGTGATCTTCTCCAACTTTGTAGTCGCGGTCAGGTTATTGGCCGCGAACTCCGCCTTCACCGTTTCCAGCAGGTCGTTAGCGCTCCTCTGATAGAGGTCGATCGCCTTCGTCAGCTCCGCCGCGATCTCCACCTCTTTCTTCATGAAGTCCGTGATCAGGGCGTAGATGGCGTAGCCGTTAGACAAAATGGAAAAGTAGGCGGTCACCTCCGCCCCGTGGGAGGCGACAACGCGTATGAAGGCGGTGGCCAACTTGATTGTGCTCAGAACCGTGTTGCAGACACCCTTGACCACCCATTCCTTGGCGTGATCCCTGAAATTCTGGTCCTCCTTCAGGGTTTTGGAAACGCGGTTCTTGAACTCTTTCTGCAGCGTCTTGTCATCGAGCAGAGATTCAAACTCTTGCTGCGCATCGGCGGCCAATTCGGTCAGGGTGGCGCCGCTCTTGACCCGGCACGCTAGCAGTTGCCGCTCCAATTCCGTGACAATTGCGTTCGCCTTGGTGCGATACTCCGTGCACAATGCGGTGTGTATCCGTCCGACCGTGTTGGTCAGGTTCGGACTTTTTTCCGCGCCGTCTATGTTGACGGATAGCTTTATGCTATAGGGCCCCGAAACTTCAAAATGTTCTCGTACAACCGTGGAGCACTCGCTCGGGCTAAGCACGATGTATTTCGGAAAACTGTAGTCTGCTTCCTTGGCACCGCCGGTTTTCGCCGGCTTTAGCTTACAGCCGCGTAACAGTAAGGCGTCCTTTTGGTCGTAGCCTAGAATTTGGCCGATGCCGCTACTCTTGGCTTTGACGCGCAGGACCAAGTCGTTGCCGACCAGCCCAATCTTGAAATAGACGTGCTTCTTGGCGTCCTTCGTTTCCAGCGCCTGCTTCACCAGTTCGTCGGCTTGGTGGATCTTGAGGCCTTTGGCGCCACCAACGAGCCGCGGCCCCACGATCTTGTCCAGGTCTGCCTTCACGCTCCGCCACGCCGCCAACTCGGCATGTCGGCTTGGGGGATAGAGCACGTTGGTTTGATCCATCTTCTTAGACGACGTATCGGGCATCTTTTCCTCGGCCATCTAGGCATAGGTGTTGCAGTGTTGTTTATAGCTGCTGTGAACGAATGTGGAGTTAACTTGTCGAGATATTGCTCAAACGAGGTTTAGGTTCTGGAATTTGTAAACCGGCACCTGCGTGCCGGGCGAATTGAACTCGACAGGAGATAGCTCGAACTTGTCGGATCGGGCGCGGGGTAGGTGCCACGTTCGTCGGCCGCATGAAGACGCCTGGAGCACGTCGGTCGTGATCGGCTTGGCGTGTATGGCGGGATCGGGCTGATGCGGTTCGGGCAAGCATTTCTCGGTCGATGGCACGAGCCTGCCCTTTCCATAACTCATCCAGTCCAAGCCGGTGGCAGATGGCGGCGACCCACCACCCACGCCATTCCAGATCCCGTCATCAGGTACCACGTCAGGCCGCATGGCCGAGCAAAGATGGCGCAGGCCTCATGAATCTCCAGACCGGCGTTTAAGATGGCTTCGGCGAAGTTTTCGATCAGCGGTACAAGCCTGTGCTCTGGCATGGTGGGAATGAGATCGTAGAGTATGCACCCCTGTCGGAACAACGAGTGGGTACGGGTCTTGCTGGTGTTGGATTTCAACAGCCGGTCCATTCCAAGGCTCTCACCGACCGCAC
Organism: Acetobacteraceae bacterium; assembly: GCA_965199095.1. Lineage (GTDB taxonomy): Bacteria > Pseudomonadota > Alphaproteobacteria > Acetobacterales > Acetobacteraceae > LMUY01. The sequence continues at coordinate 20,176 of CBDAQM010000007.1, read as the reverse complement.
CGAGTAGGGTGAGCAGCGCGGTGGCAAACGCGCTGACCAGCAGCAGCCGGTCACGCCGCGTGGGTTCGCCATACGAGTGGCCGACAGTCCCATGCCAAACCGTAGATCCTTGGTGTCGCGGAACTGTGGCTCGATCGTCCAGCGCTTGGCATAGTGGTTGACCAGCACCGCAGCCATCGCGTCCGGATCGCTTGCGGCCAGGCACCAGGGTTCTTTCATGCCCTTGGCATGAACGCACACCACGGCCCCGACCAGCCGGCCCTTTGCCGTCACCCCGGGCATGGCGCAGTTTGCGTGCCCGGCCGTCTTTGCCCACCCATTCGGCCGCTGGCTTGGTTTGGCCGTCAAGGCTGTTCAACCCTAGAGATGAGCCATCTGCGACAGCGCCTCGAATCCGCCAAGAGCGGCGCGATATCGATCCTGGCTGAGGGTGGCGGTCTGATTGGCCTTGAGGATATTGAACCCGAAGCTGCGCAATCTAGCGAATACGCCTGGGTTGCATCGTATCCGTGAACGGTCCTCGCCGAGGGTGACGTCGCGGGTGTAGTGGGAGGTTGTCTCGATGCGCCAATGGGCGCGGATGGCGTCTGCCGCTTGGGCGGCGGGAAGCGGTTGATTGGAGACGTAGAACGCAACTTCGCAGGTTCTGTCGAACAGCCCGGTCTTGGCGTTGCGCGTGTAGACGACACGCTCGACGCGGATAATGGCGCGGACATGATCCTGCCAGTCCGTGGCTTCGAAGTTTTGGGCGGGATCGAAGACCGTGACAGTGCGGTTTTCGTAGCGGTTGCGGCCTTTGTCATGGCTTTTGTAGGTGTTGAGCGGCTTTGCCGTATCGGCGATGGCGGTGATCGTCTGAAGCAGGGTCGGCTGGTTGGCCTTGACCTGTATGATCAGAGCGATGCCGGCCTGTTTGGCGACTTCGAAGTGTTTTTTTGACAGTGGAGCGCATCGAGCGTGACGAGGGTGCCGGCAGGGACCCCGAGTTCGGCGAGCAGCGTCTGGGCTGCGGGGATTTCATTGGATTTTCCGGCAATGCCGATGTGGGCCAAAACCAAGGACGTGTCGGTGGCGAAAGCGCTCAGCACTTGCGCAGCAAGGCGATCGTTGAAATTGTCGAAGCTGCCGCGAAGCGTCTTGCCGTCGAGCGCAATGCTGCGTGGCCCCGGTTGCGTGCACGCAGCCTGCAGCCGGGCAGCGTGTTGGCGGAACGCGGCTTCGACATCGGCAGGCGCAAGACCTTGGAGGATATAGCGAATGGCGGTGTGGGCAGGCGCCCGGCGCCATGCGAGACCGAACGCGGCATTCAGTTTGGACCGATGCACGTCGATGAAGGTGACGATGCCGCGATAGGAGTTGCAGCCGGTCACGATCGCCAGAATGGAAAAGAGCAACACGTGGGGCAGCTTGTATTTTTGTCCCTGCCCGCGACGGGGATCGGGAACCTTTGACAGCATGGAGAGCAACGGCGCGAACTGGGACATGGCAACCTCACACTCGGTTGCCGCCCCAGGAGTCAGACATATTGTGATTCGGGAATCCTGTTTCTTATCAGACAGTCCATTTCCCAGCGCAGGTGTGGCAAATCAGACTCAGTCGAACCTTGCCGCCAGGATTGAACAGCCTTGGTTTGGCCGTCCTCGGCAGTGACGTGGATGTTGCCGCGAAAGCGGATGACATAGCCAAACCCGAGTTCCTCCAGGAACGCGAACAGCTTCTGGTCGCCGAAGCCGCGGTCGGCCAAGATCGTCACCCGGCATTCTGGCGGCACGCGTTCGGCCAGGCGGCGTAGGCAGGCATCCTCGTAGTCGTTGCGCCGGCTGGCAATCTCATCCTTCCAGACACTCAGCCACAGCAACGGGGCGGCGCGGCCATGACCGCTCACCAGGCTCAATACCAGGGTGGACTGGCTATCGTGGTCGAAATCGGTCCAGTCCATTGCCACCAAGGCTTCCTTACGCCCACTCATCTGATGGGGCACCCAGCGGACAAAGCTGTCCCAGACGTCAATGCCGTTGTTGCTGAGCAGCCGGTCCACCTGCTTGACCGCGTGCTTGGTCACTAGGCCGCGCGCCTGGGCCAGCGCTTGGCCGATCAGCGCCACCGCGAGCGAGGCTGCCGACATCACCCCAAGCGTGGCGCCGGCCAAGGAATCAATCCGCTTGGCGTGCAGGTCCGGCCCATACAGTTTGCCCAAAAACGAGCGCACTTCACCCAAACAAAACCGCTCACCCGCTTTGCCCACGTCGACGCTCCCGGCCTCAATCGAGCCGAAATCTCTACAAAACTCGTAACTCCCAAGGCCCCAGTCTATCTCACCCAGTTGCTGGAGGCGGTCGCGTCGGCCGGTGTCATCCTGACAATAGCTGGATCAATGTGGCGGGCGGGGCGGTGAGGGTGCGCAGGATATTCCTGCCCTGCTTGCGGGCGGTGGAGAGAACCGAACGCAGGGTGGTGAAGGTTTGGGCGCCGCCCCAGGTGCGGAAGCCACCCGATATTTTCATCTTCACCTTCATCATGCGGATGTCCTGCTCGGCCTGATTGTTGGTGAAGGGGACGGCGAAGTCGAACACGAACCGCAACACCGCCGCCCTGTGGTCGCGCAGCCGTTCCAGAAGATTGTGGCCGACGCGCTTGGGCGATCGGCCGCGCGCGCCTGGGAGCCGCGCGAGCGCCGGTTGCGCTTCGTGGAAGGCCAGCCCGCGCCGTACGATCGCATCGTAGACCGCCACGATACGCCGGGCACAGCCCGTTGCCAGCGCAATTTTGCCCTGCGCGACCGCGCGGTCCACCTGCAGGCGGTCTGGGGCATGGCACGCACCTTGGCACCCGACAGGGAGCGCGCTTCGATCGCGGCCGCCGCCGTGGCGCTCGTGGTCTTCGTCGGCGGATCTTCCGGCCAGATCCTGTCGATCGCACTGGGAAGCGCGGCGGGCCTGATCCTTTGCCAGGGCGGCGATGCGACACCGGCCGGGCGTTCCGTGTTCACGGTGTCGCGCCGGGCGGGAGCGGTCTCGCTGGTGCTATTCACCGCTCTGTTTCTTCTGCCGCCGCTGGTCGACAGGGCAGCGTCCGCGCCCGGAACGCTCGCGTTGTTCGACGCCTTCTACCGCTCAGGGAGCCTGGTTTTCGGCGGCGGCCATGTGGTGCTGCCGCTCCTCCGGTCTGCGGTCGTCGATCCCGGGTGGGTCACCCCCGGCGGGTTCCTCGCCGGATACGGAGCCGCCCAGGCCGTTCCCGGACCGCTGTTCACCTTTGCGGGCTATCTGGGCACCGTCTCCCGGGTCGGTCCCGGCGGAATTGGCGGCGGCGTCATCGCCCTGGTCGCCCTGTCGCTCCCGGGCATGCTGCTTCTCTACGGCTGCCTGCCGTTCTGGGACGGGTTCCGGTCCCGACCCTCCGCCCAGGCGGCGATGCGCGGGGCGAACGCGGCCGTGGTCGGCGTGCTCGGCGCAGCCCTTTACGACCCCGTGTGGACCGGCGCAGTGCTGAACCCGCGTGACTTCGCGATCGCTTTGACCGCCTTCGTGCTGCTGACGGTCTGGAAGGTCCCGCCGTGGATCGTGGTCCTGGTGACATCGGCCGCAGGCGTGCTGCTGGCTACGAGCTGACGGTGCGACGGACTGCGGCGCCGGGACCGGGGCACAGGGTTTCGTCGCTCCGCCCGGCGGTTTCCGGCATGGCCAGCAACAGCGTTGCGAACGCGACGCACGCCGCCACGCCCAGCGCCAGGAATGTCGCCGAATAGCCGAAGTGGTCGACGACGACACCCGCAAACAGCCCGCTGATGCTGGCCCCGATTCCCTGGGCGGTGGCCACCGCCCCCTGCGCGAGATTGTATCGTCCGGTTCCCCTGGTCAGATCCGCAATCAGCAGCGGCGTGATGGCCCCGAAGATCCCGGCACCGACGCCGTCCAGCAGCTGCACGCCGATCAGCCACCAGGCGTCGTTTGAGAACGTATAGAGCAGGGCGCGGACGGGAAGCACGGCGAACCCGATCAGCAGGATCGGTTTGCGGCCGAGCCGGTCCGCCGTCGCGCCGACCGCCAATGCCACGGGAAGCATGATGAGCTGAGCCGCGATGATGCAGGCTGACATCATCGCGGTCGCCCACTCGGGATGCGACTGCGCGAGCTTCTGTCCCACGAGGGGAAGCAGCGGCGCGTTCGCGAAATGGAACAGCATCGCGCAGATGGCAAACAACACGAGCGGACGCGATCTCATCAGCATCCGGTAGCCCGACGCACCCTGGCCCGGATTCTGCCCCTCCCGGTCCAGGCCGCGTGCCCGGTTCTGGTCGATCGCCTCATGCGGGATCGACAGCGTCGCCCCGATCGCCAGCACGGCGAACACCGGGACCAGCAGGAAGACCGCCCGCTGCGACACGAGGTAGCCCACGGCTCCGGCCGCGGCCGCGATGGCCACGTTGCCCGCATGGTCGAATGCCGAATTGCGGCCCATCCTCCGGGCGAGCCGGTTGCGCGCATACAGTCCCAGGGTCATGGCTGCAACCGCCGGGCCGAAGATATCGCCGACGATCGCCATTGCCGTGTTCGAGATCAGCACCGGCCAGAACGTCGGCGCCGCGAAGATGACGGCGGCCCCGGCGGCCAGCACCGCGAGGGCTATCACGACGGCGCCGCGCTTGCGGTTCGTGGCGTCGATGGCACCACCGGCGGGTGTCTGCGCGACCAAGCCCAGCAGGCCGCTGACGGTCGTCACCCAGCCTACCTGGGTTTGGCTCCAGTGCTGCTGGGTGACGAGAAAGACATTGAGGTAGGGACCGAGCGCGCCGCGCACATCCGCAAGCAGGAAGTTCAGCGCATCGAGCGACCATGGCCTGAAGGATGCCTTAGCCACGCTCAGAACATCGCGACGAGAGCGATCCCGGCGACCATCAGCAGCCCACCGAGGATGCGCCAAATGTTGATGGCGTGGACCTCCATGCCGAACAGGCCGAAGTGATCGACGGCCAGGGACATGAGGATGTTCGCCGTGATCGTCAGTCCCGCGAACGCCCCGGCTCCCACCTTGTCCACGAACAGCAGCCCGGCGATCACGGCGAACGACCCGATGACGCCGCCCAGCGGCGCCCACCAGGGCATCCCGCCGAGCCCGTCCGCCGTCGGCATCGGTCGCGGCTGGCAGAGAAGCAATACGCCCAGGAAGGCGACGATGGGGAGGAACGAGACCAGGCTCGCCAGCCAGGGATTCGTCAGCGCCCCCCGCAGGGCGCCGTTCATCGGCGGTCCCCACGCCTGGAGTGCCCCTGCGATGAGGATGAGCGGGTAGAGCCATGCGGCACTGATGTTCTGCATCGGATTCTTCTCCAGTTCAGCCGAAGACAAAGACGCCCGCGAGCGCGAGCAGGAGAGCCGGTGGCATCACGAGGAAGCCCAGCTTCAGGAAGGTGCCCGCGCTCACATTGAGTCCCTCGCGCCGGAGGGCGGTGAGCCACAGAATCGTCGCGAGCGAGCCGGTCACGGACAGGTTCGGCCCGAGATCGACGCCGATCAGGACCGCGCTGCGGACGTGCTCCGGAACGTCGGCGATCTCGACCACCCGCCCGGCCACCAATCCGGCGGGCAGGTTGTTCACGAGGTTGCAGCCAAACGCGAGGGCCGCGCCGGACACCCAGGCTGCCGCGACCGCCGAATGCTGCACAAGATCATGAAGCAGATGCCCAATCCGGTCGGTGACTCCGGTCTTCTCCAAGGATTCGACCAGCACGAACAACCCGGCCACGAGTGGCAGCACGCCCCAGGAGATGTTCTTCGCCACCTCCACCGGACTGGATTTCGAGCGCACCAGGACAAGGAGTGCGGTCGCCAGGCCGGCCAGGAAAGTCGGCAGCCCGAGCTGGATGTCGAAACCTGAGGATACGAGCAGGACAGCGGCGGTCGTGCCGATCCCGAACGCCGCTGCCTTGCCTCCCGTGGTAAGCTCCGGGACATCGATGTCGGAAGTGATCGTCTGTTGCAGGCCGCCGCGCTGCGACCAGCGGAGTACGAAATACGTGGCGAGGATCGAGAGCACGGAGGGCAGCGCGTATTGCGGCAGCCAGTGCAGCAGCGGCGGCATGTGGCTGCCGTAGATCACCAGGTTCGCCGGGTTCGAGATCGGCAGCACAAAGCTGGCCGCATTGGCGATGAAGGCGCAGATAAACAGGTAGGGCAGCGGCTTGTCGGCCTTGGCCGCCTTCACGACGGCCGCCACCGCGGGCGTCAGCACGACCGCCGTCGCGTCATTGGACAGGAACACCGTCACGACCGTACCGACGCAGAAGACAAGGGTGAACAGACGTGCCGCCGAACCGCCTGCACGTGCAGCGGCCTTCGCGGCCAGCCAGTCGAACAGGCCCTCCTGCCGTGCGAGTTCGGCCAGCAGCATCATTCCGATCAGGAACAGATAGACGTCGGTGCCCTTGGCGACGCCGGAGATCGCGTCCCCGAACGGCAACAAGCCGAGCACCACCAGAAGGACTGCCCCGGCGGCGGCCCAGATGTATTCCGGCCAGGAGAACGGCCGGATGATGACGCCCGCGGTGGCCGCGGCTGCGATGACCCAGGTCGTCCAAGGTGACGCGAGGATGCCGATCACCACTTCCGTCCGCTGCGGTTCGGCCCGAGCTGCGTGGCAAGGATGCCCTTTCCAGGCCACATATACTCGAATTGGTGGTAGCCAGCGGCTACCTCTGCAAACTGCTGAGGAACACGCAGGTCGAACGCTACCTGGCCGAGCATCACTCCGAGTTCCTCGATCAATTCAGGGCCATCGTGTCTTCGAACGTTCTGGAGCTGGCTGCCTGATCCCGCGTCGTTAACCATGCCGCAGTTTGTGATAAATCACTTGGGCGCGGCACCGGCCAGAGCTCGGGTCGGACAAGGCGAATGTGCACATCCGGCTATCGGACCCAAGGGCGGGCGACGCCGAAACGCACGTCCATGCCGACGACGGCGTCGGCCTCGACCACCGCCACCAGGCGGTGATGACCGTCGTGATTGATTTGATTGGATGCTGCCGGACAACTTATGATGTGTGTCACATCCAGGGTCAGTTCGGCCGCAGCCGACCTCAGCGCTTTAACAGCAACTCGGCGATCTGCACGGCCGTCAACGCCGCACCTTTCAACAATTGGTCGCCGGCGACGAACAGGGCCAAGGATCGCCCGGACGGATCGCCGAGATCGGTGCGGATGCGACCGACCAGCACGTCATCCTGCCCGGACGCCTCCGACGGCATCGGGAAGTGATTGGCGAGGCGGTCGTCCACTAGACGCACGCCCGGCGCCTGCGCCAGGATCAGGCGCGCCGCGTCCGGCGATACCACCTCATCGAACTCGACCGTCAGCGCCATGGCGTGGGCACGCAGCACCGGGACACGGATGCAGGTGATGCCGATGGGGAGAGCGGGCGCGTCCAGGATGCGGCGCGTCTCCGACACCACCTTCAACTCCTCCCCGTTATAGCCGGTGGCCGGGTCCATCTCGGCGTTGTGGCTGAACAGGTTGAACGCGTAGGGGTGCGGCAATACCGTCGGCACATACGGCTCGCCTTGAAGGTAGGCGGCGGTCGACGCCCGCAACTCCTCCATCGCCGCGGCGCCGGCGCCCGATGCCGCCTGATAGGTCGCAGCCGACACGCGACGGATGCAATGGGCGCGGTGCAACGGCGCCAGCGCGACCGTGGCGATGATGGCCACGCAGTTGGGGACGGCGACGATGCCGCGGTGACCGGCCAGCGTGCTGCCGTTCACCTCCGGCACGACCAACGGCACGCCCGGGTCCATGCGGAAGGCCGAGGAGTTGTCCACCACCACGGCGCCGGCCGCCACTGCGACGGGCGCATAATGTTTGGAAATGCCGCTCCCCGCGGAGAACAAGGCAAGGTCGACGCCCGCAAAGCTCTGCTCGGTCAAGATCTGGACTGGCGCCGCCTCCCCTCTGAACCGCAGCGTCTTGCCCGCCGAGCGCGGGGAGGCCAGCAGCGTCAGCCCGGCGACGGGGAAGCCGCGGCGTTCCAGGCAGCCCAGCAACTCCACGCCGACAGCGCCGGTCGCGCCGACGATCGCGACATGAGGCGCGCTTTGACCGAGGCGGTCGGCGAGCGTTTCGACAGGTCTTGCAAGGCCATCCAACATCGTGTCCGTCCTTTGTCTAAGCCGCGGAGGACGGGTGCTGGCTGACGAACCGCCCCGTCCGATCCCGGCGGGGCGTCTGGTCTATGCCGCGGTGACTACCGCACGCGCACCAGAAGACGCCCCGCCGAGGCGGTGGTCTTGGTCGTGCGCTTGAGTGTCATCGTCGCGGACATGGAATGGGTCTACCGACCCATCCCACCCGGCGTCAACAGACCATCATGCCGCCTGCAGCACCACGCGACCGGTGATCTTGCCGTTCTTCAGCCGCATCAGCGCGTCGTTCGCCTGCGCCATCGGCACCGTGCTGTAGGGCAGCGGCTTCAGCGTGCCATCCTGCGCCAGCGCCACCAGCTCCCGCAGTTCCTTCGGGTTGCCGACATAGCTGCCGCCGACCGTCAGCTCGCGCATCGCCATGATCGGCAGCACCACCGTCAGGTCGCCACCGAACAGCCCCACCTGGACCAGGCGGCCCCCCTTGGCCAGCGCGGCAAAGGCGAAGCGCGCCGTGGCCGTGCCGTTGACGAGGTCGATCACCGCGCGCACCGGGCCGCCCGCCGCCTGCATGATGCGCTCCGCCACGCCTTCGCCCGTGCCATCGACCGTGGCCGTCGCCCCGGCAGCCATCGCGACGGCTCGTTTCTCATCGCTCAGGTCGACGGAGATGATGTTGCGATGGCCCATCGCCTTAAGCACCGCGATGGCGTTCAGCCCCAGCCCGCCCGCGCCGACCAGCACGATCGGGGTGTCCGGCGGCAGGGGCATGACCTTCTTGATGGCGGAATACACCGTGATGCCGCTGCAGGCGTAGGTCGCCGCCAGCGCCGGGTCGACCGTGCCGGGGTCGACCAGGTGCCGCGGCTCCATCGCCAGCACATGGGTGGCGTAGCCGCCATTCTGGTAAACGCCCAGGGAGCGGCCTTGCAGGCACATATTGTCCTCCTCCGCCAGGCAGCGCTCGCAATGGCCGCAGCCGACCCAGGGGAAGACGATGCGGACGTCGCCGATCTTGACCCCGCTCGCCTCCGGCCCGAGCTTCACCACCCGGCCGACGATCTCGTGCCCCATGGCGAGCGGCAGGGTGACGCCGCGGTCCTTCAGCGACATGCGCTTGCCGCCGCCGATGTCGTAATAGCCTTCCCAGATGTGGAGGTCGGAGTGGCAGACGCCGCAATGCGTCACCTCCAGCAGGACCTGCTTGCCGGTAGGCTCCGGCGTCGGCAGCTCGATCTCCTGCAAGTCCGCCCCATTCTCGACCACGGCCCAGGCGCGCATGGCATCCTCCCTGTTTTTTCTGGACGGGATGACACACCGGAGCGCCCGCCTGGTCAACGTCGCCGGAGCGAGCGCCTAACGCCGCCTGGGCGAGCGCCTAGCGCCGCCGAGGATCCAGCGCGTCGCGCAGGCCGTCGCCGACCAGGTTGAAGGCCAGTACGGTCAGGAAAATCGCGGCGCCCGGGAAGATGGCGAGCCACGGCGCCTGCGTCAGGAACCGCTGCGCCGCGTTCAGCATCGACCCCCAGGACGGTTCCGGCGGCTGCTGCCCGAGGCCGAGGAACGACAAGCTGGCCTCCGCGATGATCGCCGTGGCGATGGCGAGCGTCGCCTGCACCAGGACGGGCGGGACGATGTTCGGCAGCACGTGGCGCACCGCCACGCGCCAGGGCGGGTTGCCCAGCGCCCGCGCTGCCTCGACATAATCGTTGGCTGCCGCGTCGAGGGTGGCGGCGCGGGCGACGCGGACGAAGACGGGCGTGGCGGTGACGCCGATGGCGATCATGGCGTTGGTCAAGGATGGCCCCAGGAACGCGGCCAGCGCGATGGCCAGGATCAGGAACGGGCAGGCCAGCATCGCGTCCACCAACCGCCCGATCACCGAATCCACCCACCCGCCGGCGAACCCGGCCAGCAGCCCCACCGGCACGCCGACGCCCGAGGCGATGACGACGGAAACCAGCCCCGCCATCAGGGTGGCCCGCGCGCCCATCATGACGCGCGACAGCACGTCCCGCCCGTTCTCGTCCGTGCCGAACCAGTGCAACGCGGAGGGCGCCTTGCGGATGACGCTGTAGGACTGCCGCACCGGGTCATACGGGGTGATCCAAGGCGCGGCGACGGCGACCGCGACGAAGATGACGATCACGACCAACCCGAACACGGCGGCCGGCCTGTGCGCGAACCGCCGCAGCGCCAGCGCCGCCGGGCTCCGCGCCCTCTCTGCCCCCCGCACACTCGCACCCGCCACTGCCGAGAGGCCCTCTCCCTCTGGGAGAGGGTTGGGTGAGGGTGGGGCCACCGTCTCTGCAGCACCCGCCAGGATGTGCCCGCCACCCTCAGCCTGCCCTTTCCCAGAGGGAGATGGTTTGAGGGCGGCATGGGACTCCAAACTCATGCGACGCGCAGCCGGGGGTTGACCAGGACGTAGAGCACGTCCGCCAGCAGGTTCAGCAGGATGTACAACGTCGCGGTCACCATCACCACGCCCTGCACCACCGGGTAGTCGCGGTTGAACACCGCGTCGACCACCAGCTTGCCGAAACCCGGGATGCTGAACACCTGCTCCGTCAACACCGCGCCCGAGAACAGCGTGCCGAGTTCCAGCGCGCCGAGCGTCACCACCGGCACCAGCGCGTTGCGCAGCGCGTGCCGGATCACCACGCGGAGCTCCCGCAGCCCCTTCGCCCGCGCGGTCCGCACGTAATCCTGGTCCAGCGCCGTGAGCATCGCGCTGCGCACATGGCGCATCAGCACCGCGGCCGTGGCGTTGCCCAGCACGAAGGCCGGCATGATCGTGGTGGCGATCGACTGCCAGAAATCCTCCGTCAGCGGCACGTAGCCGGAGGGCGGCAGCCAGCCGAGATCGACCGACACCAGCAGGATCAGCATGATCCCCAGCCAGAAATTCGGGATCGACAACCCGCCCAGGCCGATCAGGTTGGCCGCATGGTCCCACCACGTGCCGCGCTTCACGGCCGACAGCACGCCCGCCGGCACCCCGATCAGCAGCGCGAAGGCGAAGGCCATGACGCCGAGTTGCAGCGTCACCGGCAGCTTCTCCCGCACCAGGCTGGCCACCGGCTGGCGGATGCGCCAGGAATAGCCGAGGTCGCCGTGCAGCAGCCCGCCCAGCCAATGCACGTATTGCACGGGCAACGGCCGGTCGAGCCACAGCTCGTCGCGGATTTGCGCCAGCACCTGCGGGTTCGCCCCTTCCTCCCCGGCCAGCACCAGCGCCGGGTCGCCCGGCATCAATTGCTGCAAGCCGAACACCAGCACGCTGACCAGCAGCAGCGTCGGGATGACCTGGAGCAGCCGCCCGCGCAACCGGGTCATGGCGCGAGGCTGATGCCCTGCAGGCGGATCAGGCCATCCGCCACCGGCTTGAACCCGGTGACCTTCGTGGACAGCCCGTTGAAGTAGCGCGTCGTGTAGATGTAGGAGATCGGCAGGTCCTTCTGCGTCAGCTCCGCGATCTGGCCATACAGCGCCTTCCGCTTGGCCATGTCCTGTTCCGCCCGTGCATCGTCCAGCAGCTTGTCCATCGCCGGACTGGCGTATTTGCCGTAGTTCTGCGGGCCGGCGGTGCTGTCCAGGAAGCTGTAGAGGTTGCCGTCCGGGTCGATCCGCCCGGACCACGCCAGCAGATAGGTCTGGAAGCCACCCTGCTGCGCATTGTCCAGCGAGGACGCGAACTCCATCGCGGTGATCTTCACGTCGAACCCGGCCTCCGCCGTCATGGACTGGATCACCTCGGCGATCTGCCTGATATCCGGGCTATTGGGGGCGATCATCTCCACCGTGACGGGCGTTTTCACCCCGGCCTGCTTCAGCAGCGCCTTGGCCTTCTCGATATTCCGCACCATGGGCTTCACGTCGGGGTCGTAGAACGGGCTTTCCGGGGCGACCGCCTGGGCCGCAGGCGGGAACATGCCGTTATAGACCACCTGCATCAGCGCCTCGCGATCGATCGACATGTCGAACGCCTGGCGCACCAGCGCGCTCTTGCCGATCGGCGAGTCCGCCTTCGGGCCGTTGCCCAGGTTGTAGGTGATGCCCTGGTAGCCGAGCCCGTCATACGTCAGCAGCCGCAGCCTCGGGTTGCGCTTCACCGCGTCGGTATCGGTCGGCACCACGTATTCGACGATGTCGACGCTGCCCGCCTGCAAATTCGCCAACCGGACGGAGCTGTCGGGGATCGGCTGGTAGATCACGCGGTCGACGTGGATCGCATCCTTGTTCCAGTAATCGGCAAACCGCTCCAGCACGATGCGGTCCTGCGCCACCCGCTCGACGAACTTCATCGGCCCGGCGCAGACGGGATGCAGGGCGAAATCCTTGCCCTCCGCCTCCGCCGCCTTGGGCGACACGATCATGCCGGCGCGGTCCGTGAGTTGCGACAGGAAGGGCGCGGACGGCCCTTTCAGCACCAGGCGCACCGTCTGCGGGTCCACGACATCGACGTGGTCCAGCACGTTGATCTCGGCCCGCCGGGCGCTGCCCGTCATCGTCAGGTGGCGGTCCAGGCTGTATTTCACCGCGGCCGCGTCCATCACCGTGCCGTCCTGGAACTTCACCCCGGTGCGCAGATGGATCACCAGCGTCTTCGGGTCGGTATATTCGTAGCCGGTGGCGAGTTGCGGGACGATTTCCAGCTTGTCGTTGATGTCGAACAGCTTGTCGCACAGCCCGGCGAACACGATGCGGCCGACATAGCTGCGCGCCAGGGTCGGGTCCAGCATGTCCGCATCCTCCCGCAGGGCGATCCGCAGCGTCACCGGGGCGGGTTGCGCTGCCGCCGCGACGGGCAGCAAGGCGAGCAGGCAGGCGAACAGCGGACGGATCATGCGGCGTTGGCTCCGGAAACGGTGCGACCTTGCAAGCCGCGCGCCGGATGCTAGACCGGATGCCCGTCCGGAGAACACATCATGCGTGAATACCGCATCGCCGCGATCCCCGCCGACGGCATCGGGCCGGAGGTGATCGGCGCCGGGCTGGAGGCGCTGGACGCCCTGGCCGCGCGGGACGGCGGCTTCTCCCTGACGGTCGACCACTACGATTGGGGCAGCGAGCGCTACCGCCGCACCGGGGCGCTGATGCCGGCCGACGGGTTGGACCAGTTGCGGGGTGCGGACGCGATCTATTTCGGCGCGGTCGGTGCGCCCGACATCCCCGACCACATCACGCTGTGGGGCCTGCGGCTGCCGATCTGCCAAGGGTTCGACCAATACGCCAATGTGCGCCCCACCCGCATCCTGCCAGGCGTCACCTCCCCCCTGCGGCATGCCGGGCCGGGCGACCTGGACTGGCTGATCGTGCGGGAGAACAGCGAGGGCGAATACGCCGGGCATGGCGGCCGGGCGCATCGCGGCCTGCCGGAGGAGGTGGCCACCGAGGTCGCGATCTTCACCCGCGTCGGCGTGGAGCGGATCATGCGCTTCGCCTTCCAATCCGCCCGGGCCCGCCCGCGCAAGCACCTGACGGTGGTGACGAAGTCCAACGCGCAGCGCCACGGCATGGTGTTCTGGGACGAGATCGCGGCCCTGGTCGCCGCCGACTTCCCGGACGTGACCTGGGACAAGGAGCTGGTGGACGCGATGACGATGCGCATGGTGAACAAGCCGCGCAGCATCGACACCGTGGTCGCCACCAACCTGCATGCCGATATTTTAAGCGATCTGGCGGCGGCGCTTGCCGGCTCGCTGGGCATCGCACCGACCGGCAACGTGGACCCACAGCGCCGCTCCCCCTCCATGTTCGAGCCGATCCACGGCTCCGCCTTCGACATCACCGGCAAGGGCATCGCCAACCCGGTCGCCAGCTTCTGGACGGCGGCGATGATGCTGGACCATCTGGGCGAGGCCGCGGCGGCGGCGCGGCTTATGGCGGCGGTGGAACAGGTGTGCGCCACCGGGCTGCTGACCCCGGACCTCGGCGGCAAGGCGACCACGGCGGAGGTCACACGCGCCGTGTGCGAGGCGATCCGGGCCAGCAACGCATGATGCGCCAGGCGGTCGCGGCGGACGAGGCGCTGGTGCGGGCGATCAGCCTGGCGGCCTACCGCGACTACGAACCGGTGCTGGGCGCGCTGCCGATGCCGGCGGTGGAGGCGTACGGCCCCCGCATCGCCGCCGGGCAGGTGTGGCTGCTGGGCGGGGACGGCGTGCTGGTGATCGAGCGGCATCCCGACCACGCCCTGATCTACAGCGTCGCCGTGCGGCCGGAGCGGCATGGCGCCGGGCTGGGCGGCCGGCTGCTGGACGCGGCGGAGCGGATGGCGGCGTCCTGGGGCGTGGCGGAGCTGCGCCTGTACACCAACGCGCTGATGACGCTGAACCAGGCGATCTACGCCAAGCGCGGCTTCCGCGAGACGGGGCGGCGGCCGCATCCGAAGCGCGCCAGCTTCACCATCGTCGACATGGCCAAGCCGGTTGTCCCCGCGGAGGCGGAGCTGCGTCGCCTGCTGGACGTGATGGCCCGGCTGCGCGCGCCGGATGGCTGCCCCTGGGACCGGGTGCAGGATTTCGACAGCATCGCCCCCTACACGATCGAGGAAGCCTACGAGGTGGCGGACGCCATCGCCCGGCGCGACTGGGCCGGGTTGCCGGACGAGTTGGGGGATTTGCTGTTCCAGGTCGTCTACCACGCCCGCATGGCGGAGGAGGCCGGCCGCTTCGCCTTCGCCGACGTGGCGCGCGGCATCGCCGACAAGATGATCCGCCGCCACCCCCACGTCTTCGCCGGCGCCACCCCGGCCGCGGATTTCTGGGAGGCCGGCAAGTCCGCGGAGCGCGCCGCCCGCCACCAGGGCGGCACCCTGGCCGGCGTTCCGGTGGCGCTCCCTGCCCTGACCCGCGCCGCCAAGCTGACCGCGCGGGCCGCCCGCGTCGGGTTCGACTGGCCGGATGCCGGTGCGGTGCTGGACAAGCTGGCGGAGGAAACCGCGGAGCTGCGCGCCGAACTGCCCGGCGCCGACCCGGCGCGGCTGGCCGACGAGGTGGGAGACATGCTGTTCGTGCTGGCGAATTTGGCCCGCAAGCTGGGACTGAACCCCGAAACCTGCCTGCACGCCGCCAATGCCAAGTTCACCCGGCGGTTCGAGGGGGTGGAGGCACGGCTGGCGGCGGAGGGGCGAACGCCGGGGGAGGCGGGGCTGGCGGCGATGGAGGCGGCGTGGCAGGCGGTGAAGGGGGATGAGCGGCGGTAACCGTGACAGCACCCTTTTACGGGCGGCGGGCCTCGAAATAGGTTTTGCCGCCGCGGCGGAACCCACAGCCCTCATAGAACCGCAGCGTTGCCTCCTGCTTCGACCCCGTTGCCAGCATCACCTTGTAGCAATCAGCGTCCCAGGCTGCCTTGAGCGCGAAGCGGAGAACATCGCGGCCCAGTCCCGCACGGCGGTGGTCGGGATGGGTCACCACGTTCTCTATCACGCCATACGGCCGCGCGCCTCGGGACAAATTGGGCAGGATGGCGAGCGCACAGGACGACACCAGCCGTCCGGCTATTTCTGCGACGACGATGGTGGTCAGCCCGGAGGACAGGATGGCCGACCAGGATTGCTCAGCGGCTGAAATGCCGGGATCGGGATCCGCGGGATGAAGATGCCGGTATAACGCCAGGACGCCACGCAGGTCGTCCGGCATAGCCTTTCGGATGAGTGATCCCGTCACGCTGCCCTTTATCGATGTCCTTACGCTGGAAGTTCAAACCCGAGCGCCGCTTCGATGTCCAGCGTGCTGCGAACCGCCGGGCGGCCCAGCATGCGATCATGATGGGCCGCGAGGTTGGGCAGCAGACCAGATGGCAAATGCAGTGACGCGTTGAGCCGCCAGAACAAGCGGAACAGATGAATGTCGGCCACGGAATACCGGCCGAGAACCCACTCCCGCCCGACCAATCGCGTGTCGGCGACCTGGTAGACGGCGATGGCGTGGTCGAGGCCCTTGCGCCGGGCTGGATGCAACGTCGCCGCGGCAAACGACATCCACGAGACCGCTTGCGCCTCGCCCTCGGCCCCATCCGGCAGCAACCTGCACTCCGGGAAGGTTCGTGCCAGGTAGAACAAAATGGCTGCCACCTCCGTGAGCGGGCGGCCGTCGATGAGCAGGGTCGGCACCTTGCCTTCGGGATTGAGCGCCAGGTAGCCCGGCGTTCGGTTCTCCCGCTTGGCGAACGAGAGCGGACGCGCGTCGAATGGCGCCCCGGTTTCATGCAGCGCGATGTGAACGGCCATCGAGCTTGATCCGGGCGCAAAATAGAAGGTCAGCATGTGTCGCCCTCCTCCCAGTCCGGTAGTCCCTCTGGACCGCGCACCAGGCGTGACATAGTCGATAGCGCCATGTCGAGGGTGCAGTGATCACAGGCTCGGGGCGGAGATACCGAAGCCGGCGGCGTCTCACCTACGCCGTGGCAGCGCTCGGCCTGTTGATGGCGGGGGGACTTGGCAGCCTGTACCTCTATGCCGGGGTATACGGGCTGAACGTGCTGTTTCGGCATGGCGGCACTTGGTGGATACCTGTTCAGGCCGATAGTTCACGGTTGTCGCCGTCCATGCGGCTCGCGCTGGGCGCGGCCCCAGTTGCCACGCCGGGTGACGTCCAGTGGACCGCGGTGGCGCCTGGCTTCGAAACCGCGGACTTGGCCGCCATGGTAGACGGGCACGATGTGGACCATGTGCTGTTGGCCCGCATCGAGCCGTCGCTTTTCCGGTTTGAGGTGCAAACGGCCTATGCGGGCAATGTGGGCCTCGATCAATGGATGACGCGGCTTCGTCCGGCCTTGTTGGTCAATGGCAGCTATTCCGGGCGCGACGGCACGCCAGCGACGCCTGTGATCAGCAACCAGATTCAGTTGGGACCGCGGACGTATGATGCGACGGCCGGGGCGTTCGTCAGTTCATCTGCGTTCACCGGCGTGCGCGATTTCAGTCACTCAGACTGGGTGGCGGTGTTTCATGGTGCGCATGACGCCATGGTATCCTTTCCCCTCCTCCTGGCGAACCGCAGTTTCGTCGGACAGGACGGAGACGGGCGAATCATCATCAGCACGACCAAGGACGCGTTCTTCACGCTGGATCGATTGGCCCGCTTCCTGCTGGCAGCGCCGCTTGGATTGACTGTCGCGCTCAATCTCGACGGCGGTCCGGTCGCGAGCCAGGCGATCGCCTTGGACGGCTACCAACGCCGCACGTATGGCCGTTGGGAGGCGCAAGTGGAGGGAAGCCGCGTCCAACTGCTCGTATGGCCCTACGGCACGGTTGCCTTGCCTGTCGTGCTGGCGGTGTTCCCGAAATAGGCGGCGCCTCAGACGGGATTGGACGCAGCTTGGCGGATCGGGGCTTGCCGCCGGGGCGGAACCTGGCGCCGTGATCCCGGTAGAGCGATCAAACCGGGCATATCAGACGCTCAGACCTGGTAGCGCCCGTCCGAGAGCGTCTGTGCCTGGCCGAGGGCGGCCAGCGTCTTCAGCATTTCCCGCACCTTGTCGGTGCGTGCGCGGCGGAAGCGGCGGGCGAGCTCGTCGGGCCGGCCCGGTGCTGCGATCAGGGCGGCGCGCAACGCCACGAAGCGTTCTGGTTCGTCAGCCGGCCAGGCGGGAAGGCCGACTTCTACTTCGCCCTGCTCGACGGCGAGCACGCGTTGGGTGATGGCCGCCTCCGCTGGCGCCTGGAACGCGGGACGGAGCCATCGCACTGTTCCTTCGGCCTCCTCGGCGCGACGCACCCGGTTCAACGCCACGACATGCGCGACGATCTCGTCCGCAGACAGGTCCGGCCGCCAGCCATAGGCCGCCGCGACGGCGTGATCGAGCGTGTCATGCAGCCGGCGCAGGATCGAGACATGGCCGGCATCATGCACGTCCCGCTCCGCCGGCGTCAGTTCCAGGTTGCGCCGAAGCTTTTCCAATACGTTGTAGAGCCCGGTCATGGTGAGCTGTGCGTTTGAATCGAGCCGGGTGCGGCGTAGAGTATCAAGTTCTTCGGCCACTTCCCGGATCTCAGTCTGTTGGGCGGTATTTGGGTTGGGGGAACGGAAAAGGGTCGAAACAGCGAGTTTTGTTGTAGCGAGGCCGATCTTCTAGAGTACCGCCAGTTGCAAGCGCCCATGCTACGTGCAGGCGCGAAGACAACACACCGAGATGTAAAGCGTCCGCTGTAGCGATACAAACTAGCATGTTGTCAGGCAAAACCTCTTTCGGCAAAAAGCAACAGCCGGTGTTTAGCCGTTTCAACGGTCGCAATATAGCGAGGTAAGCCAAACAACGCTTGTCGCAAGTCCGGTCGCGGCTTTCCATGGAGCCACCATTGCCTTGCATACTGAGCCGCATCCGCCGTCCGGTCGTAATTGCTCACCTGGGTAGCCCTAGAGTTGGATCGGGGTGGGCCGTCAAGCCAGAGTTAACGGTTGACGTGACCACGAGCGACTCGATTCAAGCTCTGTGTGCCCCCCGGTATCGACCTCGCCAAGCTGAGCCACGCGGAGAAGGATGAACTGATCCTCTCGCTGTTGCCGTTGGTCGGGCGGCTGGAAGCGGCATTGGCGCGGATCACGGACCTGGAGAAGCGCCTGGCTGCTATGAACGGCCGCCGAAGAACCCCGGCAATTCCTCGATGCCGCCGTCCAAAGGCCAAAAGCCCAATCGCGCCGAGGGCGACAAACCGCCCCGCAAAGGCCGGCCCGGCGTCGGGCGCATGCTGGAACCCAACCCTGATCGCGTGGTCGACGCCACCCTCGATGCCTGCCCGCATTGCGCCGCCAGCTTCCCCGCCGGGCAGCAGACGCCGCAGCAGGTCTATGACCGCATCGAACTGCCCCCCATCAAGCCCGACGTGACGCGCGTGCGCCTGTTCGGCGGCCGTTGCACGTGCTGCGGCGAGCGTGCCACCGCCACCGCACCTGCGGGCTTGGAGCCCGGCTCGCCCTTCGGCCAATCGATCACCGCCCTGGTGGTGTATCTGCATTACGCACACGCCATCGGGCTGGAACGCCTGTGCGCCCTGATGGCCGAGATGTTCGCGCTGACCATCAGCGAAGGCGCGATCAGCAACATGTTGGCGCGGTCGCGCGAGCCGCTGGTGGCGGCCGCCTCGACCATCCAGCAGGCGGTCGTGGCCAGCGAGGTGGTCGCCTCGGATGAAACCTCCGCCCGGGTGAATGGCCAGACCTGGTGGGAGTGGGTCTTCGTCGGCACACTGGCCGTGCTGCACGTCATCCGCCCCAGCCGCGGCAAGGCCGTCGTCCAGGAGGTGTTCGGCGCCGTCCAGCCGATGGTCTGGGTGTCCGACATGCTCGGCAGCCAGCGCGGCCACGCGGTGCAATGGCAGGTGTGCCTGGCCCACCTGCTGCGCGATGCACAGTATGGCATCGAGTGCGGCGACACCGCTTTCAGTACGCCATTCAGACGCTTGCTGCTGCGCGCCATCGCCATCGGGCGACGACGCGACACGCTGAAAGGACGCCACCCTGAAGCAATATCATGCCGACCTGGACCGTAGGCTCGACCGGATCATGGCGGCCGTGCCGGTGGGGGAGCCGGGCCGCAAGCTGCGCAAGCGCATCGCCGCCAACCGTGGCCACCTGTTCGTCTTCATGACAAACCGGGCCGTGCCCTACACGAACAACGTCTCCGAGCGGAACCTCCGCCCCAGCGTCATCTTCCGCAAGGTGACCAACGGCTTCCGCTGCGAATGGGGCGCCCACACCTACGCCGCGTTCCGCTCCATCGTCAGCACCGCCAAAGCCAATCGGGCACCCGTGCTCAACGCACTCCGCACCGCACTGCTCACAGAACCACTAACCTTACCGGGGTGAGCAATTACGATCAGCAAGTTGAATAAGCCTTGTTGCGCTCGAGTCCACGAAGAGTGGAACGTCGCACAGCTTGTAAAGCTGGCCCCAGCGATGTCCGTCCTTGCGAAATTCCCGAGCGAGACTTTGAATATACTCCGTTCACGTGAGGATTCGAAAATCCTGAGGCGAGATGATGCGGAAATTGTCGGACACCTAATCGCAGTAGAGGTTCCATCTCCGCGGCACCTCCT
>CBDAQM010000006.1:0-1348840 GCA_965199095.1 Acetobacteraceae bacterium | reverse complement strand
TCCGCGGCACCTCCTCGCGGAGGAACGTCAGCATGGCGGCACTGAAATCAGCGAACCTCTCGTGGCACCGGTTGTGGGTGACATGCTTGTGCATTAACGCCCAGAGCCGTTCGATCACACGCCGGATGATGTAGCGGACGGCGCAGCTTCTCCCTCCACGGCGACCATATACGATCTGCAACCCTACTGGCAGCTTGGACGCGAACCGACGCGCTGATCCGCGATGAGCACGATAGCAGGGCCGGAGACCGGGCTAACACAGGTCGCCAGGTTCGCGCAGCGCCGTGGACGAACGCCCCTGGATCATGGTTGTCTCTGGATGGGATTGTGGGCAAATCGCAGCGCCACGTGCCCAGTCTCTTTGAGCGGAGAACAGATGACGCTAGATGAAGCCTTGCAGGTCGAGCGGCCCAAAGCTGAATTGGCTATGCAGATCGAGCAAAGGCGGCTGGAGGCTGCGGCTGAGTTAGAGTTAAGGCGGATTGTTGGACTTGAGGATCAGGCGAGAATAACTTCGGCAGCGTCATATGCCACCGGCGTTATGAGAAACCTGTTTCTTATAAATGGCGGTGCAATTGTGGGTATATTGACGCTATTGGCCTCTTTGAAGAGGGGTGGCGCGGAAGCCAGCCCCTTCCTAGAAGTGTTCGAAATAAAACGTAATTGCTCACCCCGGCAAGGTTAGTGGTGTGAGCAGTGCGGTGCGGAGTGCGTTGAGCACGGGAGCCCGATTGGCTTTGGCGGTGCTGACGATGGAGCGGAACGCGGCGTAGGCGTGGGCGCCCCATTCGCAGCGGAAGCCGTTGGTCACCTTGCGGAAGATGATGCTGGGGCGGAGGTTCCGCTCGGAGACGTTGTTGGTGTAGGGCACGGCCCGGTTTGTCATGAAGACGAACAGGTGGCCACGGTTGGCGGCGATGCGCTTGCGCAGCTTGCGGCCCGGCTCCCCCACCGGCACGGCGGCCATGATCCGGTCCAGCCTACGGTCCAGGTCAGCATGATATTGCTTCAGGGTGGCGTCTTTCAGCGTGTCGCGTCGTCGCCCGATGGCGATGGCGCGCAGCAGCAAGCGTCTGAATGGCGTACTGAAAGCGGTGTCGCCGCACTCGATGCCATACTGTGCATCGCGCAGCAGGTGGGCCAGGCACACCTGCCATTGCACCGCGTGGCCGCGCTGGCTGCCGAGCATGTCGGACACCCAGACCATCGGCTGGACGGCGCCGAACACCTCCTGGACGACGGCCTTGCCGCGGCTGGGGCGGATGACGTGCAGCACGGCCAGTGTGCCGACGAAGACCCACTCCCACCAGGTCTGGCCATTCACCCGGGCGGAGGTTTCATCCGAGGCGACCACCTCGCTGGCCACGACCGCCTGCTGGATGGTCGAGGCAGCCGCCACCAGCGGCTCGCGCGACCGCGCCGACATGTTGCTGATCGCGCCTTCGCTGATGGTCAGCGCGAACATCTCGGCCATCAGGGCGCACAGGCGTTCCAGCCCGATGGCGTGTGCGTAATGCAGATACACCACCAGGGCGGTGATCGATTGGCCGAAGGGCGAGCCGGGCTCCAAGCCCGCAGGTGCGGTAGCCGTGGCGCGCTCGCCGCAGCACGTGCAACGGCCGCCGAACAGGCGCACGCGCGTCACGTCGGGCTTGATCGGCGGCAACTTGATGCGGTCATAGACCTGCTGCGGCGTCTGCTGCCCGGCGGGGAAGCTGGCGGCGCAATGCGGGCAGGCATCGAGGGTGGCGTCGACCACGCGATCAGGGTTGGGTTCCAGCATGCGCCCGACGCCGGGCCGGCCTTTGCGGGGCGGTTTGTCGCCCTCGGCGCGATTGGGCTTTTGGCCTTTGGACGGCGGCATCGAGGAATTGCCGGGGTTCTTCGGCGGCCGTTCATAGGCGGCCAGGCGCTTCTCCAGGTCCGTGATCCGCGCCAATGCCGCTTCCAGCCGCCCGACCAACGGCAACAGCGAGAGGATCAGTTCATCCTTCTCCGCGTGGCTCAGCTTGGCGAGGTCGATACCGGGGGGCACACAGAGCTTGAATCGAGTCGCTCGTGGTCACGTCAACCGTTAACTCTGGCTTGACGGCCCACCCCGATCCAATTCTGGGGCTACCCAGGTGAGCAATTACGGAAGAACCCGTAAATCACTTAGGAACTTAAAAATGAACAACTCGACAACGTTGTACAGACACTTTACCGGCGACTTTCCGGTGGCTACCCAGATCGTTTGCCAAAGGCGATTTGCCAATGGCGTCGGGTCTATCAGTTTTGCGCTTCTAATGACCGAATCTGACGGCGTGAGTGACGCATCCATTTCACTTAGAAGGAACTCAATTTTGTTGATATCAGTAACAGGAAACGGATGAAAAACAACTTGCACTTCATGGCCCTTCGAATCCCTAATTCGGTCCCCATTCATGGCATTCACCCAGAAGCTTTTGCTTCCGTCTGTGACTATAAGGATTTTACAAAGAGTATTGGCAACATCGATCTCCTGAGCAATCGCCTTTCTAATGTCTGCCTGCGAGCTAAGTTCTTTAGCTTGCTTGTACTCGACAACAGCCTTAATTTCTCCATGATACACCACCAGACCGTCCGGCTTTTTACGACGTAGCTTCGCGTATGTCCGATTGGGGATTATGCCAGCCTTCTTTAACTGGTCCAACGTCGTCGCGCCCAACCTGTAGTAGGTGTATTTTCCAAGCTGCTGCGGGATCGTCTGGAGGAGTTCTTCGCTCATAAACGCCGGTTTCCGCTCATATGGCCCCCAACGGGCGTCGGTCCAACACTTAGCGGAGTTTGCGCAGTGGTCCACAATGCAATTGTCTCAACTTCCCTTACGGAACTGCTGCAACGCGCTTGTGCTTTTCTCAAAGTGTTGGGACACGTTCATTTTTTCCGTATTCTGGGCCGGGCAGGCGCAACCACGTGTCCCTCGTGACCCTGCTGATCCCGGCGAGCGCCGTCCTCTTGGGATGCGTCGTCCTAGGATAAATAGTTATCGAACACTCAACCAGGTGAGATGCTGCTCATCGGGCTCGCTCTCGTCGCCATCGATGGACGGGCCTGGGTGATGCTTGCCAAGGCGGCAAGGCTGTCGAGACGCTCAGGTCAATGACGATGCAAGCCCGCCTGCTCGCAAATCCCGTCTGGCATCGCAGCGGCGGGGCTGTCCTCGACCGCCGTCATGGCCTTGTTCACCAGGCCCCGCACCTCCCGGCATAGCACGTCCCGCGCCCGGGCAGTGTCGCGCAACGCGTCGCTGACGTCCTCGGCCGGGGCGGCGAGCAGCTCGGCTTCCAGCGCGTCCAACAGCGCTGCCAGGCCGCGCTGGCGATGGATCGGGTCGTTCATGGCCAGGACCACGCCAGCCCGTGCCGCAGCAGCGCCCGCCTGATCCGCTTCCGCGCCGTGTCGTACTCGATGGCGGTGAGGCCGTAATGACCGCGGATCTCCTCGGCCGTCATGCCGCCGATCAGCCCGGTGATGACCGTCATGGCGCCAGCGTCGGACGCGAACAGCCGATGGATGGTGGCCAAGGCTTCTGCCGCCGCGCAGGCCCGCTCCGGGTCGTAGCACCGGCCGCTTTCGTCCAGCGCGGGCAGCGCGGCCTGGCGGCGGTGATGCCGCCAGTGCTCGTCGCAGAGGCTGCGCATCACCCCCGCCAGGAACGCCAGCAGCGGCACGCCCGGCGGCCATGGGCGCGAGCCTGCCAGGGCGCGCAGCACGGCCTCATGCAGCAGGTCGGACCAGGACAGGCCGCCGGGCAGCGCCCGCGCCCGCAGCCGGGCGAGCGCGCGCAGGCGCAGCAGGTCATCCTCCGACAGCGCAGCCAAGGCCGCGCCGACATCCCGCGGCGTGGGCGGCGTCGGGGGCGCCCGGGTGCGCGCGTGCTGTGACAGGTCGGCCATCGCACCTCCATGCGCCCACGACGGGCGCGCGCGGACAGGGCGGCAAAAAATTCTTTGCACCGTCCGCGTCGCCCGGCGCCGCGCGCACTCCGCCGCGAAGGAGATGACGATGACGCTGACGCACGAGCAAGTGGCGCCCCACATGGCGCGGTTCCTGGACATGCTGGACGGCGCGTTCCGCCGCTACGGCGCGCCGGACGGGCTGCCGCGCCGATTCCGCGACGCCGTGGCCGCGACGCCGCGGCACCATTTCGTCCACCGGTTCCGCCTTGGCGGAGTGCTGCGGCCCGCCAGCGACGACACACTGCGGGACAGCGACGTCGACCCCGAGGACGCGCTGGCCGACATCTACAGCGATGCCGTCATGCAGCACGTGGACGCGGCGGGTGCGACGCTGCCCTCCACCAACTCGCAACCCAGCTACGTGCTATGGCTGCTGCACCTGCTGGACCTGCAGCCGGGGCACCGCGTGCTGGAGATCGGCTCCGGCTCCGGCTGGCTCGCGGCGATCATGGCGCGCCTGGTCGGCGAGGGCGGCCAGGTGAGCGGGATCGAGATCATCCCCGACCTGGCGGAGCAAAGCCGGGCGGACCTGGCCGGGCTGGGGCTCGGCGCCGTCACCGTGCTCGCCACCGACGGCGCCGCGGGGCATGCGGCGGGCGCGCCGTTCGACCGCGTGATGATCACCGCCGCCACCTGGGCGCTGCCCGCCGTGCTGTTCGACCAGGTGGCGGAAGGCGGGCAGGTGCTGGCGCCGGTCGAGTTGCGCGGCGGCGGCTGCCAGGTGTCGGTGCTGCGGCGGCAGGGCGATCGCTTCGTCGCGGACCACACCGTGGCGGGCTGGTTCGTGCCGCTGCTCGGCGAGGGGCAGAACCGCCCGGTGCTGCGCGTCCCGCTGACGGGGCTGCCATTCTGGGGTGGGATCGCCGGGCCGCCGCCCCGGCGTGTAACGCTGCCGCTCGCGATCGGGCCGGACGGGGCTGCGGGCAGCGCCGTGGTGGCGTTCCGCGCCTTCCTGGGCCGGGTTGCGCCCGGTTTCGCGATCTTCGGCAGCGGCGAGCCGCCGGAGCAACGGCCATGGCTGCCAGCCGAGCCGTTCGGGGTCGTGGACGCCGCGCGTCGCGGCGTCGCGCTATGGCGCGGGGGTGAGGTGCTGGGCTACGGCGACGCGGGCGCGATGCGGGCCATGCTGCGGGCCTATGCCGACTGGGCGTCCTGCGGCCTGCCGGGCCTGCCCGGACTCGGGCTGCACATCGTCCGCGGCGATGCGGTCCACACGGGCGGCCACCCGGCTTGGATCGAGTCGCGGGGCGGGACGGCGCTGGTCTGGCAGCCGCTTCCCGGCGCGGAGGGCTGGAAAGCGCTGCTCGACCTGCCAGGCGGCCCAGGGTAGCAATCGCCTTCGCATGGCGCGGAACCAGATTGGAAAGGATGCATCGTGAGCCGGATCGCCTACGTCAACGGCCGCTACGTGCCGCAACCCGAGGCCAGCGTGAACGTGGAGGACCGCGGCTACCAGTTCGCGGACGGCGTCTACGAGGTCCTCTATGTGACGGGCGGCCGTTTCCTGGACGAAGACCTGCACATGAGCCGGCTGGAGCGCTCGCTGCGGGAGATCAGCATCACCCCGCCGATGGGCCGGCGCGCCATGCTCCACGTCATCCGCGAGGTGACGCAGCGCAACCGGCTGCGCGACGGGCTGGTCTACATGCAGGTGACCCGCGGCGTCGCCCGGCGCGACCACGCGTTTCCCGCCCGTCCGATCCCGGCCGCGATGGTGGTCACCTGCCGCCGCACGCCCGCCTACCCGAAGACGCCTGATTCCTGGGCCGGGTCGGCGATCGTGGCGCCGGACCAGCGGTGGGAGCGGTGCGACATCAAATCCACCGGGCTGCTGGCGAACGTGCTGGCGAAGCAGGCGGCGCGCCAGGCCGGCGCGTATGAGGCGATCCTGGTGGACCGGGACGGCGCAGTGACCGAAGGCTCCTCCACCACGGTGTGGGTGGTGGACGCCGCGGGCGTGCTGCGCACCCGGGTGCTGAGCCATGCCATCCTGCCAGGCTGCACCCGCGCCTCCCTGCTGGCGCAGATGGCGGAGGCCGGGATCGAGAGCGAGGAACGCGCCGTCACCGAGGCGGAACTGCGCAGCGCCCGGGAGATTTTCGTGACCAGCGCCACCTCCTTCGTCAAGCCGATCACCCGCCTGGACGGCGCCCCCGTGGGCGATGGCACGGTCGGCCCGGTCACGCGGCGGCTGTTCGAGCTGTTTGCCAACCATGCGAAGGGCCGGGCGAACGCACCGCAGTAAGACGATGCGAGTGGATCGTAACGCTTGCGTTGGGGGACCAGATGGCTACATTTGCCCGGCGCGACCGGGACCTGTGTGCCCGGTTCGGTGGCAAAAAAGTCAGGCTGGACTAGAACAACAACAATATAAGGATTGGCATCATGGCCAGTGAAAAGACTCAAAACGTTCAGGACGTGTTCCTGAACCATGTTCGCAAGAGCAAGGCGCCGGTGACGGTGTTCCTGGTCAACGGGGTGAAGCTGCAGGGCATCATCACCTGGTTCGACAATTTCTCCGTGCTGCTGCGGCGGGATGGGCACACCCAGCTCGTCTACAAGCACGCGATCAGCACGGTGATGCCGGGTGCGCCGATCCAACTGTTCGATGCGACGAAGGCCGAGGCTGGTGCGCCAGCCGGCGCCGCCCCATCCCCCTTGGCGCGGGAGATGCTGACTGCCGACGCAGCGGTCTGACGACACGGTCCGCCCCACCCGGGCGGCCGTCATCCTCCCGTGGGAGCGGCCGGACCGGGCCGATGTCCCGCGGGCTGCGGAGGCCCGGCTCGCGGAAGCAGTCGGGCTTGCCGCGTCGATCGGCCTGACGATGGTGCACACCGCCATCCTGCCGCTGCGCGCCCGGCGTCCGTCCACCCTGCTCGGCGAGGGGCAGATGGCGACGCAGGGCGAGGCGCTCAAGGCGGAGGAGGTGGAGGTCGCGATCGTCGACGCCGCGCTCTCCCCCGTGCAGCAGCGCAACCTGGAGCGTGGCTGGGGCTGCAAGGTGATCGACCGCACCGGGTTGATCCTGGACATCTTCGGCGAGCGCGCCCGCACCAAGGAGGGCTCGTTGCAAGTCGAGCTGGCGCATCTGGATTACCAGCGCAGCCGGCTCGTGCGATCCTGGACCCATTTGGAGCGGCAGCGCGGCGGCTTCGGCTTCCTGGGCGGCCCCGGTGAGACGCAGATCGAGGCGGACCGCCGGCTGATCACCGACCGCATCGTGCGGCTGAAGAAGGATCTGGAGCAGGTCCGCCGCACCCGCGGCCTGCATCGCAGCGCCCGCACCCGCGTGCCGTTCCCCGTGGTGGCGCTGGTCGGCTACACCAACGCGGGCAAGTCCACCCTGTTCAACACGCTGACGGGGGCGGAGGTGCACGCGCAGGACCAGTTGTTCGCCACGTTGGACCCGACGATGCGCGGCCTGCGCCTGCCCTCCGGCCGCCGGGCGATCGTGTCGGACACGGTGGGCTTCATCAGTGAGTTGCCGACCGAGTTGGTGGCGGCGTTCCGCGCCACGCTGGAGGAGGTGGCGGAGGCGGACGTGATCCTGCACGTGCGCGACGTCGCCCACCCGGACACGGCGGCGCAGCGGGCGGACGTGGTGGCGGTGCTGGACGGCATGGAGAAGGACGGCACGCTGGACGCCGACTGGCGCGACCGGACGATCGAGGTACTGAACAAGGCCGACCTGCTGGGCGGGATCGCCCAGGTGCCCGCGCGCGACCACGCGGTGCCGATCTCCGCCATGACGGGGGAGGGCGTTGGCGCCCTGCTGGCGCGGGTCGATGCGCGGATCGCCGAGGGCATGGAACAGGCGGACTTCGCCATTCCGCCCAGCGATGGCGCGCGGCTGGCCTGGCTGTACCAGCACGGCGAGGTGCTGTCGCGGGCGGATGCGGACGACGCGATCCGGCTGCGTGTGCGGCTGTTGCCGGCGGACCGCGCCCGGTTCGAGCATCTGGCGTGATCGACAGGGCGGCGTGGGACGAGGTCGTCGTCCTGCTGCGGCTGGCGGCGCGGACCGAAATCATGCCCCGCTTTCGCAAGCTGCGGCCGGAGATGGTGCACGAGAAATCCAGCCCGTCCGACCTGGTGACCGAGGCGGATGTGGCGGCGGAGGCGGTGATCACCAGCGGCCTGCACCGCCTGTTCCCCGGCTGCCTGGTGGTGGGGGAGGAGGCGTGCGCCGCCGACCCCGGCCTGGTGGGCCGGCTGGGCGAGGCAGAGCTTGCCTTCGTGGTGGACCCGATCGACGGCACTGCCAACTACGTGGCCGGGTTGCCGCTGTTCGGCGTAATGGCCGCGGCGGTGGTGGGTGGCCGGGTGGTGGCCGGCGCCATCCTGGACCCGGTGGGCGACACCACCGCGCTCGCCCGGCTGGGCGAGGGCGCCTGGATGGTGGACCCGGCGGGCGACCGCACCCGGCTGCAGGTGGCAGCCCCGGTGGCGCCGGCGGTGATGGCGGGCTGCGTGTCCTGGCGCTACATGCGGGAGCCGCTGCGCAGCACCGTGCTGCGCAACATGGTCGGGGTGGGGGTATCGTGCGACTACCGCTGCGCCGCCCATCAATACCGCATGCTGGCCGCCGGGCACTGCGACTACATGGTGTTCAACCGGCTGATGCCGTGGGACCATCTGCCCGGCTGGCTGCTGCACCAGGAAGCCGGCGGGTTTTCCGCACATTTCGACGGCTCCCCATTGGCCGCGGCGGATACGGGAGGCGGGTTAATTTGCACGTCCGATCGGGCGAGTTTTGACGCGTTGTCCGCGGTATTGTTCGGCGGCTGAGCTTGACTTTCCGAATTTTTCGCGTGCGGACGACGACTGGATCGCCCAGAAGATATCCCCCGACGCAATGAACTTGAGCGCGTCATCAATTGGCAGGATGGTTCGCCCGAACGACCCGGCGCTGCTCTAGCGCTCCTTCCACAAGGACCAATAGAGCACCTCGACCCGATCGTCCTTGCTGGTCTGACGCAACCGCGCGACAGGCGCGCCGGACGCCGCGCGATAGAGCGTGTAGCCGCGGTTGCGGCGTTCGGCGCGCAGGAGGCCGCGGCGACAGGCGAAGCTCTGGGTGCGTTCGATGATGGGATCGGCCATGCCGGAGATGATAAATCGCCTGGCCGGCGGATGTCGCGATCGGCGATTGGGACTCTTGCGGCGCGGGTGCCACTTCGATTCTACGACCGCGATGGCATCGCATCACTCCGGCGCCGGCTCGGCGCCCGACCGCATCTGGTTCCATCCATCCTGGCCACCTGGCTATCGGTGTTCCGGCCCTCTTCACCGCTCCGGTCTGGGCGCGTGTTCTGGTTTTGGTGGCTGGCGCGGTGTTGGCCCAAGGCAAGCGCACCGTCAACCAAATCTTGCGGGTGATGGGGTTGGCCGACGAGTCGGGCTTCCGCCGCTATCACGAAGTGCTCAGCCGGGCACGCTGGGACGAGCGGGCAGTCGCGCGGCGGTTGTTGAACACTATCACACTATACTCCGTTCACGTGAGGATGCGAAAATCCTGAGGCGAGATGATGCGGAAGTTGTCCGACACCTGATCGCAGTAGAGGTTCCATTTCCGCGGCACCTCCTCGCGGAGGAACGTCAGCATGGCGGCACTGAAATCAGCAAACCTCTCGTGGCACCGGTTGTGGGTGACATGCTTGTGCATCAACGCCCAGAGCCGTTCAATCGGGTTGAGATGGGGGCAATAGGCAGGAATGAAGTGAAGCTTGATCCGACGACCCGGCTCGGCCAGCCAGGCCTGCACCCGTTTGGCGTGATGATAGCGGGCATTGTCCAAGAACAGATGGATCATCCGTTTGCCTGGATACATCGCCTCAATCGCCGTCAGCAGCATGATCGTGCTGGCCGCATCCACCGTCAGGGCTTCCAGCATCCGCGTCTGCCCGCTCTCCAGGTCGATCGCACCATGAATGTTCAGCCGTTGGCGCCCGCTGGTCTGCGCCACGGCAACGGGGGTTTCTTTCGGCGCCCAGCACCCCACCGGCCGCACCGCATGCGTCGGATGCACGGCATCGCCGAACAGCACCGCTTCGTCGTCCGCCAGATGGTTCAGCAGGTCCTCATAAGCCTTGATGAAGGCGGCCTGCTTGGCCGGATCGAGCTTGCGCGACACCGCTTTCGGCTTGCGGTGTTCCATGCCCAGCCGGTGCAGCAGCGCGATCAGGCCAGACCGGCCTTGATACACGATGCCGCATTCCTTCTCGATCCAGGCGCCGATTTCGCGCGTCGTGCGCGGCAGCGTCGCGGTGATCCAGCCTTTCAGCCGGTCCTGCTGCGCCTCGCTCAGGCGGCAAGCGCTGCCCTCATGGCCGAAGCTGGCCAACCCTTCGATCCCGTCCTCCTGATACAGCCGATGCCAGGTGCGGATGGTGTCGTCGTCCAGAAACAGGACGTTCGCGATCGCATCACAGCTCATCCCGTCGTCCAGCAAAACCAGCGCGTTCGCACGCCGGGCCAGGCGATGCGCGGCCGACCCGTCGCGAGCAAGCTCGATCAGGTCATGCCGGGATTGTTTGTCGAGGAAACCGGGACGGATCATGAGGTCCCGTAGAATCCAGCCCGCGTCTTTTCGCAAGGGGGGCCGCACGGATTTTCAGGGAGTCGGGGTATATAATAGATCGGTTGCTGCCGGACGGCGAGGAGGTGGTGGTGGTGGTGGGCATCGACGAAACCATCGAGCGCCGCTGGGGCGCCTGCATCAAGGCACGCGGCATCTATCGCGATCCGGTGCGGTCCTCCAAGGGTCATTTCGTCAAGACCAGCGGCTTGCGCTGGCTGTCGTTGCGTGCAGCCTGGCGTCCGCCCCTCACCATGCGACAGTCTCGTTCAGGTAGTTGACGTAGGCCACTCCGCCTTGCCCAGCCCGGGCGGCGAGCATATCGACCATGCCGCGAACGCTCGTCTCCACGTCCAGCATCGCGTTCGGCCCCCCCATGTCGGTCCGCACCCAGCCCGGCGCCACGGCCAGGATCGTCCGCTGTCCGCCCGCACGCACGGCGTAGCTGCGCAGGAACGTGTTGAGCGCCGCCTTGCTGCCTCGATAGATCTCCCACTTGCCGGTCGTGTTGTTGCCCACACTGCCCAATCCCGACGTCATCGCGGCGATCGTGCCCGTGGGGGTGACCAACTCGGCCAGCGCCTCGATCGTGCGCAGCGGGCTCAGCGCGTTGGTGGTCATGACGCGGACGAAATCCTCGGTGCTGACGTCCGTCAGCACCTCCTCAGGGCCGTTGGAAATCCCGGCGTTGACGAACAGCAGGTCGAGGGACGTGCCCGCCAGTCGGTCCCGCAACTGCAGAATTTCGCCGGTGTGATTGAAATCCACGGTCTCAACCCGCACACCTATTTCTGCCAGCGCGTCCGGTGGGGTGGTCTGGCGGATCGTGGCAATGACGTCCCAACCCCGGGCTGAGAGCTCACGCACGAGACCTAGGCCGAGTCCACGGGAGGCGCCAATGATGAGGGCGGTCTGCTTGGGCATGGAGTTCGGTCCGTCTCGGTTGCAGGTGGTAGATTGGGCGGCAGGCGGCTTTTCATCCTCAGGGCCCAAGACAAGACTTCTCACCATGGATTGAGGCTGAATCTAAATGTAAGGCAGCCCGGCGGATCACGGTGCAGTCATCCGGCGGGCCGAACTCGACCGACTGCGAGCGTCCATCCACGCGCGCCTGATCCGCCATGGCGAGACTGCCAAAGCACTGTCGCCTGACGCCTGTCATCGGGCGATGGGCAGCGCCGCCATCGCCAGGGTGTCGGATAAATCCCGTGCCGCGGCGACGACGCGATCGCGCCAGCGCGCCAGCTCCGACGGGCGGACGGACACGTCGACGACAAGACTGACTGCAGCAGCCAACTTGGCGCCCTGGAAGATCGGCGCGGCGATGCCCCTCACATTCGGAGTGACCTCCGACTCGGACTCGCAATAGCCTTGCCGCCGGATGGTCGCGGCGAGCGCGATGAACTCCTTCCATCCCGACACCACGCCCTTCGAGCGGATGTCCTCCTCGTTCTCCAGATAGATGCGGCGCTGGATGCGCGGCGCTTCGTTGGCGAGGATCACACGTGAGGTCGCTCCGACGAACAGCGGCATGCCCACGCCACGCTCATATCCCGCAGCCCGGTGTGGTTCGACGCCGTGTTCCTGGTGGATGCACATGACGCGGTCGCGGAACCGGCGGCACAGGATGACCGCACCCTGCTGCGTTGTCTGCTGCAGGAGCGCGCGCATGAAAGGAGCCGCGGCCCGGATCAACGGATCATGCTGCCGGATCAGGTAGTCCAGTTCGATCAAAGCCGGCCCAAGCATGTAGCCGCCTTGCACCTGGTCGAGAAATCCCGCCGCCAGCAAATCCTGCACATAGCGATAGGCCGAGCTCATCGAGACCTCCAATGCGGAGGCGACCTGCTCTACCGTCCAGAGCGGCCGTGCCGGGCTGAACAGTTGGAGCAGACGGAGAGCGCGACTCGTTATCTCAGCCATGACCGCGATTAGCGTTTATCGGCAAAACGACAAACTCGCAAGTATTGCGAAATTACTTGCCGCCTGCAGCGACCAACCGTATCGTCGCGTCATCGCGTGTGGAGTTGCCGCATGGTCCGCATCCCGCTCACCTCGATAGTCCTGCTCGGCCTCCTGGCAGGATCGGCCCCGGCGTCCCGCGCGCAGACACCGCCGCAGGACGTGGGCGTTGCGATGCTTGCGCCGAGTGCGTTGCTCTGGGTGCACCTCGTCGCCGAGAAACAGGGGTTCTACACCCAGGCCGGTGTAACCGTCCACGAGTTGCGGGTTGCGGACAGCCCTGCATTGTTGCAGGCGGTCTCCAGCGGCAGCGTGGCGGCCGGGCTTTCGCTGGGCGATCTCGTCATCCGCGCCATCGACAGGGGAGCGCCGATCGTCGTGGCCGGCGCCGTCCTGGACAAGGCTGTCCTGCGGCTCTACGCGCCGGCTACGATCACCGGCACGCATGACCTGGACGGCAAGCCGGTGACCGCCGGCGCGGTGCGCGGCGGCACCGCGGATTTGCTGCGTTACATGGTCAAGCAAGGTGGCGGCGACCCGGCGAGCCTCAAGCTCGTCTCCATTGCGAACTCGCGCGACCGAATCTTGGCCTTGCAGAACAACCAAATCGAGGCAGCATTGCTGCTGGCCCCGTTCGACACCTTGGCCGAGCAGGGCGGTTTCCACGCACTCGCTGCCTATCGCGATCCCTATGTCGAGACGCCGCTGATCTTCAACCGGGCTTGGGCGGCGAAGAACCACGCTGCGGCCGTGGCGCTGACGCAGGCCATGAAACGCGCGGCGGCGTGGATGAACGATCCGCAAAATCGCGAGGCCACGGTGGACATCCTGGCCACCGCCACCAACGCGGGCCACGATGTGTGCGAAGCATCCTATGATTTCATCATCAAAGACATGAAGGCCGTGCCGCCCGACCTGGCAGTCACGCAGACCGGGCTGGAGGACATCGTCACCATCGATGCTGCGGTGAATGGCTCGACCGAGACGCCGTTGCCGTTCAAGTTGCAGAGCTACTACGACCCGAGCTTCGTCGAGGGGAAATAGCGACAGTGGATGTGGACGCGCGCGTTCCCGTCGCGGTGCTGACCGGCTTCCTGGGGAGCGGCAAGACCACCGTACTGAACGCTTGGCTGCGGGACCCCGGCATGGCTAATGCCGCCGTCATCGTGAACGAGTTCGGCGAGATCGGCATCGACAATGCGCTGATCGCGTCCAGCAACGACAACACGATCGAACTGAGCACCGGCTGCCTCTGCTGCACCGTGC
The DNA here is from genome assembly GCA_965199095.1 of Acetobacteraceae bacterium. Taxonomy (GTDB): domain Bacteria; phylum Pseudomonadota; class Alphaproteobacteria; order Acetobacterales; family Acetobacteraceae; genus LMUY01. Next base: position 1,335,052 of record CBDAQM010000006.1, on the reverse strand, counting down.
GCGGCGACCTGGTGGAGACGCTGCGTGACCTGGCGGAAAAGCGGTCGCGTGGCGACATCCGGGAGTTTGACCGCGTCCTGATCGAAACAACCGGGCTGGCCGATCCGGCCCCCGTGATCCAGGCGCTGATGACCTTTCCCGTCGCGCGCGCCTATCGGCTGAACCGGGTCGTGACGCTGGTCGATGCCGTCCAGGGCATGAGTACGCTCGACCGGCACGGGGAAGCGGTGAAGCAAGCGGCTGTCGCCGACGCGATCATCCTGTCCAAGACCGACCTCATCAGCCACACGCTGGACGCGCTCACCGCACGGTTGACCGCGTTGAACCCCGGCGCCGTGCAGCATCGGTCCAGCGACGTGACGCCAGCCCCCGTCGCGCTGCTGGCCGCGGATGACCTGTACGACCCGGCGTTGCGGCCGGAGCAGGTGCGGGACTGGCTCGCCGCCGAGACGGACCACGGCCACCACCATCATGCGCATGACCGTAACCGCCACGATGCCGAGATCGGCTCGTTCGGCCTCACTTTCGACGAACCGCTGCATTGGGAGCATGTCGCCACCTGGCTCGACGCCCTGGTCAGCGCCCATGGTCCGGACCTGCTGCGGGTGAAGGGTATCCTGGACATCGCCGGGCGCGACCGGCCCATCGTGGTGCAAGCGGTGCAACGGCTGTTCAGCCCGCCAACGGAACTCAGCGCCTGGCCCGACGGCCTGCGCCGGTCCCGCATCGTGTTCATCGCCCGCAACCTGGCCCGCGACTACGTGGCCGAGGTGTTCCGCATCATCCGCACCCGCCGCCCTGCCGCCTGAGCGGCCTTCGGAGAAAAGACCATGGACACCATCATCAAGAACGGCCTGATCGTCACCGCGTCCCGTCGCTATCACGGCTCGATCGGGATCAAGGGCGAGACGATCGCCGGCATCTTCGAACCGGGCGCGGAGCCGGGCGCCGCCACCGTGATCGACGCGGCGGGGCTGACGATCATGCCGGGCATCGTCGACATGCACTCCCACCATCGCCAAGGATCGGAGGCGGGATTCGAGTACAAGGACACGATCTACACCGCGACCATGCAATGCGCCGCCGGCGGCGTGACCACCAGCGTCGGCATGCCGAACGTCAACCCGCCGCCGAACTCGCTGGAGCTGCTGGAGCGCCAATACGCCCTCTACCGCGAGAACGCGCTGGTGGATTGGAGCTTCAATCCGGCCCCGACCATCCCGGACGAGATGAGCAAGATGGTCGCGACCGGCATCGCCGCGTTCAAGATTTTCATGGTGGTGGACACCGGGCGGAACTACCCGCACATGCCCGGCATCGGCGTGCACGACCACGGTCGCCTGCTGTCGATCATGCAGAAATGCGCCGCGCTGGACATCCCGCTGATGGTCCACCCGCACGACCAGGCGCTGATGGACGTGATCGAGAAGGAGTATTGGGACCGCGGGGAGCGGGACGCGCTGGCCTACGCCAAAGCCTACGCCGCCCATGACGGCGTGATCTGGGAGACCGCGATCGCCACCCTGCTGCGCCTGCAGCGCGCCGCCGGGTGCCACCTGCACATCCTGCACACGCAGACCTCCGGCAGCGTGGACCTCATTCGCCAGGCCAAGAAGGCCGGCCAGCGGGTGACCTGCGAGATCAATCCGTGGGCGCTGTTCCTCGGCTGCGACTGGGCCGCGATCGAGCGGCTGGGATCCTACGCACTCTCCTACTGGGTGCCGGAGAAGAACGTCCCCAGCCTGTGGGAGGGCCTCAACGACGGCACGATCGACATCGTCGCGACCGACCATGCCCCCCACACGCGCGACGAGAAAGAGGTCGGCTGGCAGGACGGTTGGAAGGCGCATACCGGAACACCCTCGACCCAGTTCTACCTCAGCATGTTCCTCAATGCGGCCCGCGAGGGGAAGATCAGCCTGGAGCGCATCGTTGAAGCATGCAGCACCGGCCCAGCCCGGCTGTTCCGGCTGGCCAAGAAGGGCGCGATCGAACCAGGGCTGGACGCCGACCTGGTGCTGGTGGACCGCGATATGTCGTATGAAATCCGCAACCAGGATGTCTTGAGCCTGGTCGGCTGGAGCCCCTATGCCGGGCGCGTGCTGCACGGCAAGCCGATGCGGACCATCCTGCGTGGCCGCACGGTCTACCTGAACGGGATGGTGACGGCCCAGCGCGGGCTGGCGGCGCAGGCCCTCGCGCGCCAGGACGTGATCGCGGCCGCCGCGGCGTAGCGGACGGTGCGGGCCTTCCTGGAAAGCAGCACGCGGCCCGCCGCAGCCACCCGCATCACGCTGTCGATCCTGGTGGTGCTGGTCCTTTGGCAGGTTCTCGCGACGACCGTGGTCACCAACCGCCTGCTGCTTGTACCGCCGGGCGACGTTGCCGTCGCATTGCTGCGGGAGGCTCGGTCAGGCGACCTGTGGACCAACGCCGTCGCGACGATCACGGCGGTGGCGGCGTCGTTCCCCGTCGCGGCGATCATCGGCATCGCGCTCGGCCTGATGCTCTCGTCCAGCCGGCTCGTCTCGCTCACTCTCGGCCCGGTGATGACCGCGATGTATTCCGTTCCGATCGTGGCGCTGGCGCCGTTGTTCATCGCCTGGCTTGGGCTGGGATTCGCGTCCAAATTCGTCATCGTGACACTGGTCGCCGTGTTCCCGATCCTGGTGACGACGGAGGTGGGCCTGCGCTCGACCGAACGGCAGTTGATTGAGGTGGCGCGGTCCTACAACGCCTCCGGCTGGCAGGTTTTCACCACCGTCACGCTGCCCTTCGCGCTGCCCTTCATCGTCAGCGGCGTGCGCGTTGCCTGGGCACGGGCCCTGGTCGGCATCATCGTGGCAGAGTTCTTCGGCTCCTTCGCCGGCTTCGGCTTCGCCATCCTGGCGGCGGAGCAGACCTTCGCCACCGCCACGCTGTTGGCCTACGTCATCCTGCTCGGCTTGCTGGGCCTGTTCGGCAGCCTGTTCTTCGAGTGGCTCGAACGGCGCCTAGCCCCCTGGCGCCACCAATGACGGGCATCCCGGCCCGCAGCACGGCGCTTGCCGTGACGGGAATCAGCAAGACCTTCCAGCGCCCGCGCCAGCCACCGATCGAGGCGCTGCGGGATATTTCGCTGTCCGTGGCGGAAGGCGAGTTCGTGTCGATCGTCGGCGCCAGCGGCAGCGGCAAGTCCACCCTGCTGCGGATTATCGACGGCCTGTTGCCGGCATCCGCCGGCATCGTACGCGTCGCCGGCACCGCGGTGACCCGGCCCGGACGTGACCGCGCCATGGTGTTCCAGCAGGACGGGCTGCTACCCTGGCGCACCGTGACGGACAACGTCGCTTACGGCCTGCGCGTCAACGGCGTCCGCCGCCGCGACGCAGCGGCGACCGCGCAACGCTTCATCGAGATGGCCGGGCTGCACGGGTTCGAATCACACTACCCTCATCAACTCTCCGGCGGGATGCGGCAGCGGGTGAACGTGGCGCGGGCGCTCGCCGTCAACCCGCGCATCCTGCTGCTGGACGAGCCCTTTGCCGCACTGGACGCCCAGACCCGCGAGGTCATGCAGGCCGAGTTGTTGCGTATCTGGCAGCAGAGCGGCACAACGGTGTTGCTGATCACGCACCAGATCGACGAAGCGATCTATCTGTCTGACCGGGTGGTAGTGTTCAGCGCGCGGCCCGGGACGGTGCGGGAGGAAATCCCTATCGACCTCCCGCGACCGCGCCTGCTGGACGTCAAGCGCACGGCCGGCTTCGCCGGACTCGTGGACCGCATCTGGCGCCTGATCGAGCACGAGGTGCAACGCGCCGCCGCCAACAACGAGTGAGGCCTATCGTCACTTTGGCGATTATCGCGCCTTGGTCCCCGCCGGAATCATCACTGGCTTCGGATCGCTCGCGCCGGGCCGCTCTATGGCGTGGCGGATCAGGGCACTGGTCCGGTACAGCCGTACAGCCCGTGGACGGACTTGCTGAAAGGCAGGGCGAACAGAAAACTCACCGACCCGACGGCAACCATCACGCTGCAAGGGATGACGTTGTAGAAGCCCTGCCCAGGCAGCACCGGCTGCGGTGAAACAGCACCGCCTGCTGCTTGAGCAGCATCGTAAGGGCTCATCCGGGGATAACCGCTCTATTTCTTTGTGCCACTGGTTCTATACCCCGACTCCCTGAAAATCCGTGCGGCCCCCTTGCGAAAAGACGCGGGCTGGATTCTACGCGACGTCATGATCCGTCCCGGCTTCCTCGACAAACAACCCGGCATGACCTGATTGAGCTTGCTCGCGACGGGTCGGCCGTGCATCGCCTGGCCCGGCGTGCGAACGCGCTGGTTTTGCTGGACGACGGGATGAGCTGTGATGCGATCGCGAACGTCCTGTTTCTGGACGACGACACCATCCGCACCTGGCATCGGCTGTATCACACGGGTGTTCAACGCTCTTCTTGAGTCCGATTTGCAACAGGTGCGGCGTGAAATAAGCGTCTGGTCAGTCTGGGGATTCTCGAAGCGGACAATCTCTGACTCTTGGCAAGGCAACCGTATCGGAGGTTGCCGTGGCTGCGTTTTCGCTGTTGCTCGATATATTGGCGGACGTCCCTGATCCGCGCCGGGCCGAAGGCAAGCTTTATACGCTGCCCCACGTCCTGCTGTTCGCCATCTTCGCCATCGTCACACGGCGTGACGACGAAACGCGGCCTCTACGGCGTGTGGGTCAAGGCCTTGGATGACGTAGCGGATCGCGGTGTGCGCTGGCGCGCGCTGCCATTTCAGACCGAAGGCAGCGTTCAGTCGGTGGCGATGCACGTCGATGAAGGTGCCCTTCTTCAGGCCGTACGCGCCACGCCCGGACAAGGCAGCATCGCGATCGACGGCAAGACACTGCGTGGCAGCTTTGACATTCAACGATCGCACCGCTGCCCAAGTGCTGAGCGCGTTTGCCATCGACACAGAACTCGTGCTCGCCCATATCGACATCGCCGAGAAGTCAAATGAGATCCTGGCGGCACAGGCATTGCTCGCCGAACTCGGCGTGACGCCACTCGCTATCGCCACGCTCGATACGCTGCACTGTCAAAAAAACATTTGCCGTCGCGGCTGAGGCCAATATCGCGCTGATCGTCCAAGTCAAGGACAACCAGCCCACCCTGCTGCAGCACTGCGAGGCCATCGCCGCGCCCGCCGCGCCGACCGCCTCGGTGATCAACCGCGACAAAGGCCGCAATCGCCACGAGTGCCGCACCGTCACGGTCTTCGACTCCGCCGGCCGGTTGGCCAACACCGGCTGGCAGGACCACGTCGCCGCCATCATCTGCGTTGAGCGTGAGGTCTATACCCGTAAGACCGACACCGGTCTGCTCGGCCGCTCCCGAGAGACCGCATCCTACGCCGCCAGTACGATGCTCACCGCCGAGCGAACCGCCGAAGCCACCCGCGGACATTGGGCCATAGAGAACACCTCTCATTACAGCCGCGATGTCACCTTTGGCGAAGACCGCTCGCGCATTCGAACCAACCCCGGCGTCTTCGCCCGGTTGCGCAGCTTCGCCTTCAATATTCTCACGGCTAACAAGACTGCATCACGCCCCCAGGACTGCTACCGTGCCGCCCTTGCAGGCGTCGACCGCCTGCTCGACATGATCGCCTAAACAGAGCGTTGAACAGCTGTGAGCTCCTGCGACCACGCCTGCGCAACTCTACCACAAATAGCATGCCGCTGATCTCCAATCGTATGCCGTTCATCGTGATAACCCATCACAACCTGAGGAAATCAAACCAGACCTAACAAATCTCGCCCGAATGAAACGATTGACCCTCAGCGATGTTACTCACGTTAATTATTTATTCATAGGCAGCAGACTACCTTAACAAGATGAGTAAACAAGGGTAGTTTAGATGGCCAGAATATCATCGGGCCATAAGGCTTTCCCAATACGGCGAGTCGCATTGGCGTTCGCCGCCTTGTTTATCAGTATACACGCGAATGCGGCGTCCTTGACAGATAAGGATACAAAGATAATCGTGAAGTCACTGGGGTTTCTTGAACCTCCGTGCACTGATGGCGTAGTCGCCGTCATTTACGCCTCAGGGCAAGTGAACTCACAAGCTGATGCCACAGAAATAGCGGCCCTCTTTAACGAAGGGCTGAAGGCAGGCAAAAGCACCTTAACAGCAATGCCCGTTGATGTCGCTCAGATCAATGCAGGACGATACGTCGCCTTGATCGCAGCCCAGGGTGCGCCAGCAGATGCGATCATGCGGGTTGCGCGCAGTAACCACATTCCCTGCATCACAGGTGACGCAGATCAAGTCAAAACTGGCCGTTGCATCATCGCCGTTCAATCCGATCCCAGGGTCAACATCATCTTGAACCACGAGGCCGCAGCAGCGGCAGGCCTGTCCTTTGCTGCAGCATTCCGAATGCTGGTCCATGAAATCTAACCGGGCAATGGCCATGACAAGACACTACAATGCCCAGTCCCTGGTGCTGCTTGCCACGATGCTGGCGTTTTCGGTCGCCGCGCGCGCACAGCCGGTTGACTATGGATCGTTAGAACAGCTGTTCGGCGAACCCATCACCACCTCCGTGACGGGAAAGCCGCAGAAGGCGTCCGACGCTCCGGCGGATATCGTAATTCTGACGCAGGACGACATTCGGCGCAGCGGAGCCGACACCATTCCAGACATTCTGCGCTTCGTCACAGGCCTCAACATCCGGACATATGGAATCGGCGACCAAAGCGTGAGCATCCGCGGCTACAATCAGCCCATGAATCCGCGTCTGCTGGTGATGGTCGACGGACGCCAAGTTTATCTTGATGATTACGGCTATGTCGCCTGGAACGCCATCCCGGTCCAACTCGATGAAATCCGGCAGATCGAGATCATCAAGGGACCAAACTCGGCACTGTTCGGTTTCAACGCCGCCAGCGGCGTGATTAACATCATTACGACTGATCCCATCAAAGACACGCTCAACGCCATTACGGTGCGCACTGGCACCCAGGGACTGGCGGAGGCATCAATCGTCAGCACGGTGCATCTTGGGGCGAACGCAGGCTTGCGTGTCTCGGCCGGCGGCTTCACCTCGCGCGACTTCGAGCCACGTGGACTGTCCGATTATGACATCGCCGACCGGCCCGCTCCGCGTAACGGGACCTTCAACGCGCGTGGGAGCTGGGATGTCCAGCCCGGCATCAGGCTCAACGCGGAAGCGGGGGTGGTGGACAGCACCGTTGGGGTCTTCGATCCAGAAGGCACCTATCTCGGTACCCGTTACCGGATCAGCACTGCCCGGGTCGGTGCCTCTTTCGACTCACGCATTGGCGTCCTCGACTTCGACTTCTATCGCAACCAGGCCCAAAACAGCTACACAGTGGAAGGTGTAGTCGAGGACCTGGTCAATACGGTCTACGTCGCCAAGGCGAGTGACTTGCTCAAGCTTGACGCCGACAATACCATCAGGCTTGGACTTGAGTACCGCAACAACGCCGCTGCGAGCCAAACCATTTTCAATGGCACAATCGGCTATCAAGTCTATTCGGCGAACGCCATGTGGGACTGGCAGGTTCTGCCATCCGTATCACTTACCAACGCGGTCCGTGTAGACCATCTGGCGCTCCATCTCGACGGCACGCCATATGCGGGGCTAGGCCTGACGGCGGCCCAATATAATCAGACAACAATCACAGAGCCTAGCTTCAACTCCGGACTCGTCTGGCGCGTGACAGAGAAGGACACGATCCGCTTGACGGCAGCACGCGGCCTGCAGACTCCGAGCTTGATCGACTATGCCTTTCAACTCGCAATCCCCGGAATCACTCTGCATGGCAGCCCCACATTGGCGCCAACCGCGGTGTGGAACTACGAGCTTGGCTATGAGCGCGACGTCACATGGCTGAACAGCACGGTCAAGACGGCAACTTTTTTCCAGCGAAACGTGAGCCTGCTTGCTGCGTCCTTCTCACTTCCACTCACGGCCGCTGCAGCTGCCTCTGGTTCGCTTCAATCGGGCAATATCGGTTCAAGTGACGAGGTCGGACTCGAAGTGGGCATAAACGGGAAGTCGGACAACGGCTTCCGGTGGAATGCAAGCTACAGCTTTGCGTCGATCACGGACCATCTCATATCCGGTTTGGCCACAGCACCCAACCTGGACTACAATCACGGCACACCCCAACACACGGTGATCGTCGGTGGGGGATACAGCGTTGGCAAGTGGGAACTGGATGCCGAGGGTGAGTGGCAATCCAGCTACCAAGACTTCAAGGCCGCTCCAACAGGTCTCAGCATCCAGCCGGTTCGTGTCGGCAACTACGTAACATTTAATGCACGGGTTGGCTATCGGGTCACCGATTTCCTGACGATCTCCGGGACAGCACAGCAATTTAACGTTTCTAAGTTGGTTGAAACGGCGGGCCCTCCGGTTGAGCGACGGTTTATCATTGCTGCAACCGCACGTTTCTAACCCCATTTCATGATCGCAAGAACTGTGTTGAAAACCAAGAATTGGCCGTTTGCATTCAAGCTGATGCTGGGCCCGATCGTGGCGCTCTGCAGCATGATTGTCGTTGCCTATCTCGGCTTAGGGGGGCTCGGATCCGATATCGGGACGGTGAACGAGTTGCAGCGCACTGCCCAAGCGTCTCGTGAACTTGCGGCGGTCTCGGGCGGTGTTCAGGAGATCAACGGCGCCCTCTATCGGGTTCTTGCACTTCAGGCAGCACGAACCGGGGGGCTAGATGCCGTCGCGGAATTGGACAAACTTCGCGGCCGCGTGGACGGCCTATCGACGCGTCTTAAAGACTGGCAGGTCACATACGCCGAACCGGCCCAGCGGGCGGATGTCGACGCCCTGATTACCGCCATCGACAACTATAAGGGCGCGATTGACTGGGTTCGCCAGATGCTCGACGTGGACTTTGCGGCCGCTGTTTCGTTCTTGCGGCCCTTTGATGAAAACTATGTAAAACTCAACCACGAACTGGACGTGATGGTCCAGGCTTTTACGTCGCTCCAGGAGACAAGTGCCGCCAAGGCCAGAACAGACACTGGCACCGTGCGATCCGCTTTCATAATCGTCACAGGCGGTGCGCTGTTCATTGTCCTTGCAACCACGCTCATGCTGGCACTGACAACCGTTCGCTCGATTAGGGAGATTGCCAAGGCAACGTTGGCCCTCGCCGACGGCCATTTGGATCTTGATCTCTCCGGCTTGGCGCGACGGGATGAACTCGGCGCAATCGTCGGATCCCTCGGAGTCTTTCGCGCCAGCTTGGAACGCGTGGCGGACCTTCAATCAGAACAAGATGATCACAAGCGGGCGCTGGAACTCGCCCGCAAGACGACCCTCTTGCTCCTGGCCAATGGGTTCGAGGAAACCATCGGTGATATATCGGGCATTGTCTCCATGGCAGCCAACGATCTTCAGACAACCGCTCGCTTTATGTCCGGCGCGGCTGAGTTGACCAATGACCGAGCCGCATGCACGGCGGGAGCCGCCCAAGACGCGGAGAGGGGGCTGAATGCGGTTGCCAGTTCGGTCGGTGACCTCAACCTTTCGGTCAGCCAAATCGGCCGCCAAGTCAGCATGTCAGCGTTCAATGCGGAAAGGGCTGCAACCGAAGCCCGCCGCACGGACGGTATCGTTGGCGCGTTGATCAAGAACTCGAAGGAGATCGGTGAGGTCATAAATCTGATCAGTAAAATCGCAGCGCAGACAAAGCTTCTGGCGTTGAATGCAACAATTGAGGCAGCACGAGCGGGTGCCGCCGGAAACGGCTTTGCGGTGGTCGCCGCAGAGGTTAAGAAACTCGCTCTTCAAACAGCTCGGGCGACGGAACAGATCAGCACCAAGATTGGCCACATCCAGGCTGCAACGAAAGAGGCGGCCAACGCGATTGCAGGCGTCACCGTTACCGTGGAAGAGGTCAGCGCAATCGCCAAGTTGATCGCATCCGCCGTGCACGAGCAAGGAGCCGTTACGGATGAGATTTTACGCAACGTCAGGCGCGTGCTGAGCGGCACGGAACAGGTGACATCGAACATCTCGGAAGTGAGCCGCACAGCCAGCGACACAGGATCTGCCGCAACTCAAGTTCTAGGCTCAGCTGGGCAGCTTGCACAACAGGCCCATATACTCGACCAGAAGGTTGTCGCGTTTCTTTCCAGCGTCCGTGACGCATAAGCGAGTCCGCTGGAAGTCGTTTGCCCTGTGTGGACCCCGACCATACGTGCGCAGCCTAGCCGCGGGAGACTGCGGTATGGAAGCGACGTCACTGATTTGGAGTGGCTGATCCTGTCGCCACTCTGCCTGCGCCATGCTCCTGCGGCTGTCCCCGCAAGCGGGAGATGCGGGAGATCATCAACGCGATTTTTCTATGTCCTACGCGGGGGTGTCCCCTGGAGCTTGTTGCCGAAGGACTTTCCCCCGTCATCGACAGTGTATGGCTGGTTTGCCCGGTTCCGTGACGACGGTGTCAGGCGACAGGGTAAACCCATCCGGAGGCGACATCAGGAACCCAGCCACCCTGCGTAGCAGTATGAGGTGGTATGATAAATCGATTGGGTGTTTTCCGCACGGCAGGGACGGGCGGAGACAGGTGATGAGGACGCCGGACGAGGTGTCGACGATGCAGCGGCTTCACGAGTTGGGTTGGGGCACACGTCAGGGCTGTTCAACGCGGGTCAGATTCTTTTATACGCCACAATGTGATCGAGGCTGAGTGTGCCATTCCAGAGTGCCTTTGCCACGTTGCTGACGCCGTTTTTCCGCATGATGTTGAGTGCAGAGCTGCGGGCACGGGCCATGGTTCCGGGGTTATCTCGGATCCGGCTCTTGTCTTCGTCGAGGGACGCGTCGCGGACATAATGGTTGCGGTTCTCAATGCCCCAATGCCCCCGGATGGCGGCGGCCCAAACAGTCGGCGGGAGATCTCTGGCGGAAGAAACGTAGAAGGCGACCTCTCCGCGTTCAGTCCACAGGCCCGTCACGGCCGAACGCAGCAAGGTGCGCCGGGTGACGCGGATGATGGTCTTGACGCAAGAATGCCACTCGGTCGCGGCCAAGGCATCGCCTGCGGGAAAGATTTCGACGGTGCGGTCCTCTGCGCGAGACCGGTCGTTGTCGCGCGACGTCACGCTGTCGACGGGGGCGGTGTTGTCGGCAACGATGCCGACGGCATCAAACAGCGTGGTCTGGTTCGCCTTCACTTGGACCAGAATGTCGTTGCCCGTTTGGCGGGCGACCTCGAATGTTTTTTTGACAGTGCAAGGCGTCCAGGGTGAATAGGCGCCCGGTCAGGCCCAGAGCGGCGATCATATCCTGCGCGGCAGGAATTTCGTTGCTCTTCTGCGAGACGGCCAGGTGACCGAGAATGATCTGCCCGTCGGCGGCGAAGGCGCTAAGCACATGGGCCGCCTTGCGGTCGTGAAAGGCATCGAAGCTGCCGCGCAGGGTTTTGCCATCGATGGCCACCGCTGCGGGGAAGCTTGCATCTTCGGCCGGACAAGAGACCAAATCTGCGGCATGCTGCCGGAACACAAGTTCCAACGGCTCTGCGTCGAGGCCATGCAGGATGAAACGCACTGACGTATAGGCCGGGGCACGACGTAGTGACAGGCCAAACGCACTGTTCAGGCGATCCAGATGAGCCTGGATGAAGGCATGAACCTGGCGATACGACTGCGCTCCTGCCAACATCGCAAGCACCGTGAACAGCAAGATCGGCGCCAGTGGATACATCTTCCCCTGACCACGGCGGGGATCGACAATCTGACAGAACAGCGACAGCAGCGTGCTTGGCATCGGGGCAACAACCCTTCGGGATGGTTGCTCGACATAGATTCAGACAAAGCGCGTCGGGGGAATCGTCCCGTGTGACGGCGCAACCAAAACCTTCATCACGTCCGCGTTAGCGTTGCACAGCCCTGCCGAGCACGCCCACATCCGCAAGCGGTTTGTCGTCGCGGGTCACGTTGCTGACACCGCCAAGCCGCACGATTACCGTATAATATTCCTCCTCGTCGACGTCCATGGACAAGTTAGCGAACGTGATCGTGACGTTATCGCCTTGCCTGACGAACGAGCAGACCCTTGAGTCGTGCATCTCGGACGCTTCGAAGTCGCTCTCGACATACATTCTCGCTCACCCGTCCGGGACGATATGTGATCGCTTGGAGCCATCGTAGGTTGGCTGTCCGTCCCTGTCGAGGTATTCGTCCCTGTTACCCGTGCTGTTGGGATTGGGTATGTGGTAGTGATCCCGGCCTTTGAACCCGGTGTCCCCCGGTTTCCCCCGGTCGAACTCGAGTTCCTGCCCGGTCTGCGGGTTGAGGAACGTGCGTCGGTTGCTTCTCGCAGCCACACGAGGGTCCGTCGTCTCTTGCCCAGGGCTACGCCACCCGCAACCAGCAGGAGCTGCTCTCGTCGTTCTTGCCCCGGCGGTCCCAGTGGGAACTGCACCTTCACCCGGCCATACGTGTCGGTGTAGATCTCCTCGCCCGCCGGGCCGGTGACGACGGCGGATTGGATGCCGGGGATCACCGGTTTCTCGGTGCGTTGCTCCGGCGTGAAGTCGACGGCGTCGGGCATGCAGGTGAAGTTGTTGTGGTAGCTCGGCGCGCCCTTGGCCACGCTCTCGAAGCTCGGGTCGGTGGCGTGGTGGACGATGGCGGTGATGGCGTATTTCGCGTTCTCGGCGGCCACCGGGTGCGCCTCCAACTGGAAGCGGCCGCCCGGGCCCAGCGTGCGGCAGGCGCTGCTGGTGGAGATGGTGTCCTGCGCCTTCTCGTGGCCGGCCATCATCCGGCTGCTGACCTTCTCGCCATGGTCGCGCTGCATGTAGCGGCCGGGGAAGTCGAAGGATCTTCCGAACTTCTACGTCTTTGTAGGAGCAACTCGGGGACCGGACTCAAACCGAGTGCGGTCATGGCAGCGCGCCACGTTGGAAGGTCCGGTCCAACAAAGCCGGCGGGATCGCGATCTGGGTCCAGTCTCTCCCGTCGAACCGATGAACTCCCTGCCGGTAGTCGAAGAAGAACAGGACATCGTCAGCCGCTGCGACCTTGAGCGGTGATATCACGCCGACGGTGCTGGTGGGGCGCAGCGGCGAAAGATTGTAGCCGTTGAACCAGTGCAGGGAGTTATCTGCGGCGCAGGCATAGCGATCGCCGAAGCGCGTGAAGGACAGGACGGTCTCCGTGTCGCCGTGGAAGCCAACTAACTGAAAGCCGGCAGCGGCACTGCCCTGTAGGATGGTGCCGTAGAAGCCGGTGATCCATACCTTGTCCGGCTCTTCGACAAGGATATCATCCAGGCTGTGCCGGTTGGGCCGTGCGATCTCCCTCCACCCGGTCGCGTCACGGAAGAAGGCCCGGCCCTCAATGGTCGGGTCCACGCCGGGCGGTGTCAGGCTGTTGAGGATTTCGACGATGCGGGTGTTGTCCCCGCGCTTACCAGCCTCGACCATTTCGTCCCTTTGGGCCTGCGTCAACGACCGCGCGGCCGGCGTTGCAAACCCGGCGACGTAGATCTGGTCAGCCCTAAGCTGAGTCCGACCGAGATCTATGACAACGTCGAGGCATTGGTGGCGCGACGGCCGCACCGAGCCGGCTTCGGGCTCGAACTGATGGATGCCGTGGGTGCGCCGCGCACGACGATCACGAAGCTTCGGGCTGAGGCGGCCGGCGGCGGATCGTTCGCGTGGAAGCGGATGCTTCGCTTCGCGCTTGTGGACAAGGGCGCGACAGTCCCTTCGATCGAGGCGATGCGGGCGGAGGAGGAGGCCAAGCCGAAGGCCAGGCGCACCCGCATCGTTATCGCCTACGACGGAGACGCGATCGCGATCCGCGACACGAAGGTCGGCGATGAGCAGCGGCTCAGTCTGGACGCCCTCGCCTATGAGGCCGACATCCTCTTCCCGCTAGGTGGCCACGAGCGCCACGTGCCGGACCCGGAGCGGCTAGCCGACATTCGCGCCACCAAGCATCTGTCGCGCCTGTTTGACGCGGTGCGCGACGCGAACCCGGGATGGAAGGGCGAAGTGGACCGTCATGCGCTCAACGTGTTCATGGCGCGCGTCATGTTCTGTCTGTTTTCCGACGATGTCGGTATCTTCGAGAAAGACGCCTTCCAGACAGCCGTGGAGCGGTAGACCAGGGCTGACGGTGGCGACCTGCAGGACTTCCTTGCGGGAGCGTTCGCACAGATGGATCTCGAGCCGGAGAAGGCGAGGGCGCGGCCGATCCGGGGATGGTCGCGGCTCCCCTACGTCAATGGCGACCTGTTTCGCGATACGTTGCCCGTGCCAGTACTCGACGGACAGTGCCGGCGGCACCTGCTTGATTGCGCCCGGCTCGATTGGCGGCTGATCAACCCGGATATCTTCGGTTCGATGCTGCAGGCCGTGGTGGACCCGGCCAAGCGCGACGAGCTCGGGATGCACTATATGTCGGCCGCCAACATCATGAAGGTGCTGCGGCCGATCCTGCTGGACGACGTGACGGCGGAGTTGGACCGGGCGAAGAGCAGCAAGCCCAAGCTGCGGGCGCTACTGAAGCGGCTGGCGACCGTGCGGGTGTTCGATCCTGCCTGCGGCTCGAGCAACTTCCTGATCCTGGCCTAAAAGGCCATGCGCGAGGTCGAGCGCCTCGCGTTCCGGCACCTCGGCGAGTTGCCGCACGAAGTGGTCCGGCTCGACTCGTTCTACGGGATCGAGATCGACGACTTCGCCTGCCAGGCCGCGCGGATCGGGCTGTGGATCGCGCAATACCAGATGGACAAGCTTGCCGAGGCCGGCCTGGGCCAGACCCGCAAGTTCCTTCCGTTGAATCAGGCGGGGCGGATCACGTGCGGCAACGCGGCCGAGATCGATTGGCTATCGGTGTACCCGGCCAGGGAGGGAAGCGAGACAATCGTGGTCGGGAACCCGCAATTCCGCGGGTCATCGTATTGGTCGACCGGCCAAAAGGCGGACATGGCGCGCGTCTTCAAGGGGCGGGTGAAAAACTGGGGCAATCTCGACTACGTGACGCTTTGGTTTGCCAAGGCGCGCGACTACGCGGTGGCGGCCGACGCGCCTTTCGCCTTCGTGGCGACCAACTCGATCGTGCTAGGCGTGCAGGTGCCCGAGCTTTGGCCCCACCGCCCCACCTGCTGGAAGAGCTCGAGATCCGTTTCGCATATCGTTCGTTCAAGTGGTCAAACCTCGCTGCGCACAATGCGGGCGTGACCTGCGTGATCGTCGGCATGGGACGGCCGGGCGACGCGGCCAAGCGCCTGTTTGATGGTGATACCGTGGGCGACGTGGAGGTGATTGGCCCCTACCTCGCGCCGGGCACCACGGCGATTGTGGCCAAGGCGAGCAGGCCGATCGCACACGACCTAGAGCCGATGGTGTTCGGCAATAAGCCAACCGACGGCGGTAACCTGATTCTTAACCGCCATGAGCGCGATGCGCTGCTGCTGGCTCACCCGGAAGCGGCGCGATTCGTGAGGCGTCTCTACGGCTCTAAGGAGTTGATGAAGGAATTGAGCGGTACTGCCTTTGGGTTGCGGACGACGAGGTTGAGCTGGCGAAGGCCACTCCGGAACTAGCCCGCATTTCTCACAAGAATGAGGTGCACCGGGTCTCTGAATAGGCGAAAGTTCTTCTGCAACAAAGCCTTACTCCGACGCAGAGGATGATCCCGGTGCTGACAGACTGTAGCCCAACCCTGTTCGAGTTTGCACCTGTCGAACGCCGGTCCGTGGTGGCCGCGTTTGATGGTGGGCGCATCACCTCCGATGCTGGCGCGCTCCTGCTCGGTGCAGCGGATCGTGCGATCCGGCTGACCCGGCGCATGGCAGCCTGCTTCACCGACACGCGCAATCCATTGTTCATCGAGCACGAGGTGCAGACCCTGGTCTTGCAGCGCGTCGTCGGCATAGCGCTCGGCTACGAAGACCTCAACGACCACGACCAGCTCCGCCACGATCCAGTCATGGCAACCCTCGCCGGCAAGCTCACCGCCCGGCGGCACCGCGGCTGCGCCCCGCTGGCCGGCAAGTCCACGCTGAACCGCCTCGAACTCAGCCGCGCCGAACCCACCCGCTACCACAAGCTCGCGGCCAGCACGGCCAAGCTCGAACGCCTGTTCGTCGACCTGTTCCTTGACGCCCACGCGCAGCCGCCCGAGCAGATCATCCTGGACCTCGACGCCACCGACGACCCGCTGCACGGCCATCAGGAGGGCCGGTTCTTCCACGGCTACTATGATTGCCACTGCTACCTGCCGCTCTACGTGTTCTGCGGGCGTCATCTGCTGGTGGCCAAGCTGCGTCGTTCCGACATCGACGCATCGGCAGGGGCCGTGGAGGAGATCGAGCGTGTTGTCGCCCAAATCCGCACGCGATGGCCGCACACGCGTGTTGTGTTGCGTGCCGATAGCGGCTTCGCCCGTGATGGGCTGATGACCTGGTGCGAGGCCAACCATGTGGATTTCCTGTTCGGCCTGGCCCGCAACCCGCGCCTGTCGGCGCAGATCGAGGCGCAGATGGCCGAAGCCCGCGCCGACGCCGAGACGACCGGCAAGGCGGCCCGCCGCTTCCGCGATTTCACCTGGTCCACGCACGACAGCTGGTCGCAGGAGCGCCGGGTGGTGGGCAAGGCGGAGTGGATCCCAGGGACCGACACGGCCGGCGATAAGGCCAATCCGCGCTTCGTCGTGACTTCGCTCAACCCCCGCGAGGCCGAGGCGCAGCACCTCTACGAAGCGATCTACTGCGCCCGCGGCGAGATGGAGAACCGTATCAAGGAATGCCAGCTCGACCTCTTCGCCGACCGCACGTCGGCCCACACCATGCAGGCCAACCAGCTGCGGCTGTGGTTCGCGTCCGCGGCCTATGTGCTGCTGTGCGCCCTCAGACGCATCGGGCTTGAGGGCACCGCGTTGGCGACCGCCACGTGCGGGACGATCCGGCTCAAGCTGCTGAAGATCGGCGCGCTGGTGCGGACCAGCGTGCGCCGGGTGAAGATCGCCATGGCGTCGGCCTGCCCCTCGCAAAACGAATGGGGGCTGGCCTATGCCGCCCTGCAAAGAGCGTTCGACTGACCGCCACGAACCAGACACCGCAAAGCGCCACCACCCCGATCAGCACTGCTCCAGCGGTGATCGCACCACCGCGCCCGCTCAACACGCTCAACACGCTCAACACGCTCAACATGACACGGCGACACCCGGAACCAAGGCCACAACCGACGCTGAGCACCCGAGACGACGCTCAGCGATGGCACTGTGAGAAATGCGGGCTAGCGAGACGGTTCGAAGCCGTGGCACGGGACCGCGCCCAGGTGTCGCACTGCAGGATAGTCGTAGATTCCTCCGAATCGCCAAAATCTGCTGCACGATAGTCGAGAACGGATCCAGGGCAATCGGGTGAAGGAATGCGTGACAAACTGTCAAATTGCTGAATCTATGACAATCCTCGATTCGGTGGACGGGGACGGACATGAGCGGCGCGGCGACGGACGATGGAGTATTCGACGAAACGGTTGTCCTTTTGAGCCATTTCAAAGACCTCCAGGACCCTCGCCAGCCTGGAAAGATTAGCTACCCGCTCGATGAGATCCTGCTGTTGTGTCTACTCTCGGTGCTCGCCGGCGCCGAGTGCTTCACCGAGATCGCTCTGTTTGGGGTCAAAAAGCTTACGCTGCTTCGCCGCTTTCGCCCGTTCAAGGACGGCACGCCGGCCCACGATCATCTGGGCGACATCCTAGCCACGCTGGACGCCGAGCAGTTCCAAGCCTGCTTCGTCGCCTGGGTCGCGGCTGTGACCGGCGTGCCGGCGGGAGTGATCGCGATTGATGGCAAGACGGCGCGCCGATCCGGCAAAAAAGGCGATGCGAAGGCTTCCATCCATATGGTCTCGGCCTTCGCCGCACGCCAGCGCCTCGTGCTCGGGCAGGTCAAAGTGGCAGAAAAGTCAAACGAGATCATCGCTATCCCGAAGCTGCTCGACATGCTGGTCATCGAAGGAGCGATCATCACCATCGATGCCATGGGGTGCCAGCGCGACATCGCGCAAAAGGTCATGGACAAGAAGGCTGATTGCGTTCTCGCGCTGAAAGGCAACCAAGGCTCGCTGCGTGAAGACGTCGATTGTTTGCCCGCGAGCAAAAGGCCCGCGGTTTCACCGACACCAAAATCAGCCAAGATACGACGATCGATGGCGATCACGGTCGTATCGAAACCCGCACCACCACCGTCATCCACGACGTAGCCTGGCTACAAGAGCACCATCGCTGGCCCGGCCTGAAGGCGGTCGTCATGGTCGAAAGCACGCGCGAGATCAGCGGAAAAGTCGAGCAGGAGACTCGTTATTACATCACCTCGCTGGTGATCTTGGCGCACCTTCTCGGGCCGGTCGTGCGTAGTCATTGGGCGATAGAAAACAGCCTGCATTGGGTCATGGACATGGTCTTTCGCGACGACGAGTGCCGTGTGCGAACCCATCATGCGCCCGCCAATTTCACCACCATAAAGCACATCGCCCTCAATCTGCTGAAAAAACCCGTAGGCAAGCAATCAATGCGCGGCAGGCGGAAGGCCGCCGGGTGGGACGATGACTTCCTCGCAAGCCTTATTACCGCATGAAAGCTTCACCCGATTCCCCCGCGTCGCTCATGCCGACCGCCTGGCTATCGGTGCGAGGTGAAGCAAGGGTGGCAACGAGCGCCACACCACCGTCCCGTTGCGCCCCGCGCAGGCACCCGAGAGAGGCGCATGGGTCCCGCAGGAGGCGTCGAGACGGTTCAGATAGTGGTAGGCGTGGGCATGCACCAAGTGCGGTGCGCTGGTCCGGAAGAATGCGCTCATAGGTGCCGCCGCATGCGCTGGAGAGGCGACGAGGAAGGCAAGCAGGCCGCCGAGGGCCAGGCGTGAAGGGTAGGACATGGCGGAGAACGTAAAGAGAACGTGTTGGTCGAGTTGAGTCCTTTCTCGGGTGTAGCAGACCCAAAGCGTCGTTCGAGCTCCTTACCGGACGTTTACGATTGACGTCGATGCATCGGGGAGGTTCACCAAGTCATGTGACCAGCCATAAGCCACGTCTAAAATTCCGCATCAGAGATCAGATGCGTCATCGCGCGAAACTTCTAGCGTGCGAATCCAACACGTCGTTAGCCTGACGTAACTTCACAAATTACAAGCGGAGGCGCGATGACAGGAAGCTACAAGCAACCGGCGGTCGACCTGATGATCGATCAGAAGGGCCGAATATGGAGGACCGGTTCGGAGGCGCTGCACAAATGGCATGGCCTCAGTCCCGAAAGAGCCAGCCTGCATGCCAGTCCCCGACTGCGGTGGATGGCGGACTCGCTGCCCGCACTGGGCTCCGTCACCCGGGCGGGCCTCACGGCCGACGTCGTGCTGGCAAACGCGGTCTGGCAGCACGTAGCACCTGCCCGCGCCCAGGCCTTCCGAAAGATGGTGACGCTGCTCGCACCGGGCGGGTTACTTGCGATTACGCTCCGTCACGGACCTGACGACGGCCGAGGCGCCCATCCAGTTGATGGGGATGAAATCGAGCGGCTGGCAAGAGACCATGGTCTGCAGGTTGTCCGGCGGTTGGATGCCGCGGACGCGCTGGGCCGGTCGGACATACGGTGGACCAACATGGTGCTGCGGCTGCCGGATGACGGCACCGGCGCCCTGCCGCTCCTGCGCCACGTCATCCTGCTTCAAGAGAAGAGTTCCACCTACAAACTTGGCCTGCTTCGGGCAGTCTGCCGCGCCGCCGATGCCGCAGCTGGACTGGCGGTCCGCGATGGCGACGAGCATGTGGTCGTCCCGCTTGGCTTGGTGGCCTTGAACTGGCTACGGCTCTACCTGCCCCTGACTGCCGCCAACCTGCCTCAGGCGCCGCGCAACCGTAGGGGCGCCGATGGGCTGGGCTTCGCCGGTCCAGGCTGGACGGCCTTGGCAGGAGGTGCCGCCACCATGCGTGATCTGCGCGTGGGCGCAGCCTTCGGCCCGGCGAACGGTCCCGCGGTATGGACGGCGCTGCGCGAAGCGGCCGACCTCATCGTCCGGATGCCAGCCACGCACCTGACGGCCAAGGACGGCAAACCCATTCTTCCCGCTCGCCGGGCACGTGCGGGCGAGCGGGAGTCATTCGTTCTGGACAGCTCCACGCTTTCGGCCTTCGGGACGATGAGGATTTCCGCCGAACTATGGCGCGCCATGGGACGGTTCGCCGCATGGATTGAGCCCGCCCTCGTGGCCGAGTGGACCAGGCTCATGCATGGCTATGCAGCCACGCAAGGAAGGCAGCTGAACCAGGCGGCCCTGGCGACGGCGACCTTCTGGTCTGACCCGGACCGTGGGGTCGGCCTGCCTCGCTCAATCGCCACCGGGATGCTCGCAGCTGGACAAAGCGTCCTGTGCATCTGAAGCGGCCGCAGACTGGAGGCACGCAACCTGGACCTTGACCACTGCTTGCCTTGGGCCGCCTGGCCCTGCGGAGATCTCTGGAACGTCGTTCCCGCTGACAGCCGGATCAACCGGCACTCGAAGCGCGGGTTGCTGCCATCGGCAGCGGCGCTCGGTGCGGCGTCGGAGCGGCTCGCCCACTGGTGGATGGCGGCATATCTGGGTGATCAGGGCCAGGCGCTTTCTCCCAGGTTTGCCGCCGAAGCGCGTGCGAGCCTGCCGGGGCTTGCCGCTTCCGGCAGCCTGACGTCCGAGGAGCTCCTCACCGCCGTCGCGATCCAGCGGATTAGGCTTCGGCATGACCAGGGCGTCCCAGAGTGGGACGGAGCGAGCCGCTAGCTAGAGCCGCCGTCAGTCCGTGGCCGACGGGAAGGCATCTTGTTCACTCCTCGCGTCGGAGAGGCGCCGCCGTCTCTGACGGAGTACCACCTGTCCCTCCCGCGACAGCCTGACGGCCTCGCGTTCGATGTCCTGTTCCGACGATGGCTCATCGGGGTAGGCGCGTTCGGCAGCCTGACGCCCCGTTTTCGCGCCAAGTCCATGCCGGTCTGGATGACGCCGCATCCAGCCGCACCGGCAGCATCGCCGACGGCCTGGTCGTCCGCGAGCACCGCCATGGCGCGGAGGGAGCGCCTGGCGGCGGGCGGTAGCCCTGCGTAGAAGGCCACCGCCTGCTTGACCAGGTCGCCCACAGTCGTTGCCTCCGCGTCGGCTAGTCGTGCGCGTCATTGACAGCGAGTAGTTTCTTTGAATCGATGGCTGGGCTGGCTGGGCAACATACTGCCGGAGTCGATTCCTGGCCGCAAAAGAAATTGCCGTAAAGAAATACGTCGTAAAGCTCGACGCCGGTGAACTGACGCCTTGGAATTAGGACTCGTTGTCCACTCCGCCAAAGGAACAGTTCCTATGCGGGCATGAGGAGTTCCAAGGAATTTGCATCCTGCCGTGCTCGCCTGAGCCTAGTCGTGCGCGTCATTGACAGGGAGTAGTTTCTTCGAATCGATGGCTGGGCAACATACTGCCGGAGTTGATTCATGGCCGCCAAAGAAATTGCCGTAAAGAAATACGTCGTGAAACTCGACGCCGATGAGCGCGAGCGGCTGGACGCCATGATACGGAGCGGCAAGCATACTGCCCAGCGGCTCATGAAGGCGCGCATCCTTTTGAAGGCCGACGCTTCAGAACGCGGTGAAGGATGGAGCGACAGCCAAATCTCCAGCGCGCTCGATACCAGCCTGGCCACGATCGCGCGGACACGGCAGCAACTGGTCGAGGAAGGCCTTGATGGCGTGTTGACGCGCAAACATTCGCAGGCCTCAGCCAGGCGACGCGTCTTCGATGGCGCCGCCGAGGCCAAGTTGATCGCGCTGGCCTGTTCGCAGCCGCCCACCGGCCGCGTGCGTTGGACCCTGCGGATGCTGGAGGACAAGGTCGTCGAACTGAACATCGTTGAGCGCGTCAGTGACAACACGATCGGGCGAACGCTAAAAAAAACATCCTCAAGCCGCACCTGAAAGAGCAATGGGTCATCGCACCGGACGCCAGCGCCGCGTTCGTCGCCGCTATGGAAGACGTGTTGGAGGTCTATCACCGGCCGCATGATCCCGACCGGCCCGTGGTCTGCCTGGACGAAACCTCCAAGCAGTTGATCAGCCAGACGCGCCAGCCGATCCCCCAGAAGCCGGGCCGGGCTGAGCGGCATGATTATGAATACGCGCGCAACGGCACGGCCAATCTGTTCATGCTGTTCGCGCCGTTGGAGGGATGGCGGCATGTCGAGGTGACCGACCGCCACACCGCCCTTGATTACGCCCACATACTCAAGGATTTGTCTGATACGCACTTCCCTAAGGCGGAGAAGATCGTGCTCGTTCAAGACAATCTAAACACCCATAAGCCTGCGTCACTCTATGAAGCCTTCCCCGCACCAGAGGCGCGCCGCCTCGTTGAACGCTTCGAGTGGCATTATACGCCCAAGCACGGAAGCTGGCTCGATATGGCCGAATCCGAACTTGCAGTGCTCTCAGGCCAGTGCCTGGACCGCCGCATACCGGATAAGCAGACGCTCACCATCGAGGTGGCCGCCTGGCAGGCAGAACGGAATAAAAATCACGCCAAGGCTGATTGGCAATTCACCAACGCCGATGCAAGGGTGAAACTCAAGAGGCTATACCCCGCAATATGAGAGACTCAGACCACTAGTTCCCGGCAAGCATCTTCCTCGAACCGGTCCATGAAGCTGCCTGAAGGCGCCTAGCCTGCGATCTTCGGCTGGGCTCCGACAGCAACGGGTGCGTCGGCGCTTACCAAGCGGGCTTTATGACTCGAATAGAGTGCTTGGATTAGCCTCTGCTGCTTGGCCTTGAGTTCGCTCAGGATTGCTTGGCCCCGTGCGTTACGTTTATTCCGCACGAGGAAAGACCGCGTGAAGAGCGCAGCGAGCGCAAGCAGGCCGACGCCGAAGATTGCAATCAGTAGTACGCTGAGCACCCACAGCAGCGTGCGGAAAACAGCCACTCCCATGCGTTCCGGAGGTTCAACAAGCTGCGTCGTGAGAGCTGGGGCAGACAGGACTGTGTAGACCTTGTTCGTGGAAACAACCTAGACGGACATCAGGCCGCCTGCTTCAAGCCCCCGGTTCCCGGCTGTCGTCGTTACGCCTTGGCAGTAGATGAATGCGATTTGCTGTCCGACCCGCACCGGGATGTCTTGGTTCACCCGGACGTCGTGTTCCATGCCAGCATCGTCCCTGACCCAGATGTCACGGGACACGACGACCCTGGTTGCCTCTGGCAGGAGATACAATCCGTGCAGGAGCCGGGTCCGCTGCCGCCGTTGAAGCGCCCTGACGCATCCGCTGCCCAGCCATCGGCCAGGATCAAGGCTGCGAGCCGTCGCCTTCGGACCCGCAAGCTGCTCGCGGCGGCCACGCTCGTCATCGGCTATATCGCAGTGATGGCAGCGGTACCGGCCTCCGCACGTGTGGTGCCGTTCCTGGCGGTTACGGCCCTGGCGGCGGGCTTCTGGTGGCTGAACAGGCCCGGAGAGCGGCTTGAGGTCCGGGAGACCGTGCTCGACGCGCGCTCCTCGTGGCGGGACCTGGAAGGCAAGTGGCAGCCTGGTCCGGCCCGCCGCTTCGGTGCCGTGCGCCAGGCGATGGGCGAACTCAAGCGCGAGCATGACGGCATGCCGGACCAGCGCGAACGGGAAATCAGGACGCTGACGCAAAGCCGCCGCCAGCAACAGATGCAAGCACACTTGGAAGGCTTCGAGATCGCGACAGCCAAGATTGCTGGTGTGGGGAAAGGAAAGGTAGCCACTCTCCTGAGCTACGGCATCGAGACTGCAGCCGACATCCAGCAAGGACGCATCGAAGCCGTGCCCGGCTTTGGTCCCAAGACCGCGTCGTCCCTGGTCCTGTTCCGCAAGGCCTGCGAGGCAGCCTTCCGTTTCGACGCCGACCGGGCTGTCAATCGGCGTTGAATATTGACCCCCTGTCGGCGTGCAAAATTGACCCTCTGATCGGAGAGGATTGTCAGTCTCGGCCGAACCCACGTGGCGGTTCGATGGCCTGAAGTTCGTCGAGGTCGAGGTCACAGATGCTCTGCAGCGCCTCGGCCGTGGAGCTGTCCCGCAGGTTATCGGGCAATGCGTCTAGCCACGTGGCATACTGGGCTTGCAGCTCCGCCAGTTCGGCGACCGCATCGTGCCAGCGCCGGGCGCGGCTGCGATGGTCAGTAGGGCGACGTGTCCGGATGGCGGGCTTGCCTGCGGCCCGGGTTGCCCGGTAGCGAGCTTGGCGCTCGGCATCGGTCATGGCCGTCTCGCCGATCGGCTTGCGCGGCATGGGCTGCTTCCAATCGTGACGTTACGATACCAGGTGGGCAGAGCGACTGGTTCAGGCGCGGGTCTTCATGCGCCAGCTGGCATTGCCGGTCTCGATGATGTCGCAGTGGTGCGTCAGCCGGTCGAGCAGGGCGGTAGCCATCTTGGCGTCGCCGAACACCGTCGGCCACTCGGCAAAATCGAGGTTGGTGGTGACCACCACGGACGTGCGCTCATATAGACGGCTGATCAGATGGAACAGCAATTGTCCGCCGGACTGCGCAAACGGCAGGTAACCCAGCTCGTCGAGGATCACAAGGTCCAGCCGGGTCAGCGTGTCGGCAATCTTTCCCGCTCGCCCAGCCTTGCTCTCCGCCTCGAGCCGTTGACCAAGTCGACCACGGTGTAGAACCGGCAGCGCGCCCCGGCTCGGATGCAGCTGCGGGCAATGGCGACCGCGATGTGGGATTTGCCGGTGCCGGTGCCGCCGACCAGCACCGTGTTGCGCTGCTGGCTGAGAAATGTGCCGACCGCCAGCTCACGCACCAGGCCCTCGTTGATCTGGCTACCGGCAAAGTCGAAGTCGGCCAGCTCCTTGGCCAACGGCAGCTTGGCCGCACCGACCTGGTAGCGGATGGACCGCGCGTGCTTCTCCGCGATCTCGGCCGCCAACAGGTCGCCGATGATCTGCTGTGCGGCGTGCTGGCGTTTGAGCCCGTTGGCCAGCACCTCGTCGAACGCTCCGCGCATACCGAGCAGCTTGAGTTCGGCCATCATCTCCATGATCTCATGGCGTTCCATCGGGTATCCTCCTAAGGGCGTCGTAGCGCGCGCAATCCGCTGTTGGCTGCTGGCGCAAGATCAGCGCGTCCGGCACCGCGATGACGGGCGGCGCGTCAGGCTGGTGCTGACGCGACAAGGCGTTGAGCACCACGTCGCTGCTGCACAGGCCCGCCTCGAGCGCTTCCGAGCACGCCGCTTCCACCGCCGGCAGACTGTCCGTCAGCACCGCGGCGAGGATCTTGACCATCTGCCGGTCACCGTCCGGCATGCCTTTGAGCTTCTGTCGCACCCGGCCAAGCGCGCCCGGCAGCACCCAATCCTTGAACGGCGCGCCGTTACGCATCGCGCCGGGCTTGCGTGTCAGCACCGGGACATAGTGCCAGGGGTTGTAGATGGTCTGCTCGCGGCCGAAACAGCGATCGTGGCTGGCGATGATGCCGCCATCCTGGCGCACCACGACCCGATCGGCGTAGGCGTGCACCTCGACCGGGCGGCCGACCGCCTGGGCCATCACCGAGTAGCGGTTCTTGTCGAACTGCACCAAGCAGGTCTTGGACACCGACGCCGCCTTGGCATGGAAGCCGTCGAACGGCCCGGCGTAGCGCACCAGGCTCGGCCGCTCGGCCTCGAACATCTCCCAGACCGCGCTGTCGCGCCGCTCCGGATGCGGATGGCCCTTGGCGTAGCTGACGCACTGCTCCAGCAGCCAGGCATTCAGCTCCGTGAAACTGGCAAAATGCAGCCGCGGCTTGAAGAACCGCTCGCGCACCACGTTGACCTGGTTCTCGACTTGACCCTCGCCTTCGGTGCTCGGACCGATGGCGCACCTCGGCGAGCCCACCCCGAAGCCGGAGTGCAGGCGGTCGGCTCAATCAGGTAGTGGCTGCACATCTGCAGAAAACGGCGGTTGAACACCCGCTCGCGGCCGACGAACACCGCGTCCACCGCAGTGCGCATATTGTCGTAGATGCCGCGCTCGCAGGTGCCGCGGAAAAACCCGAACGCCTTGTCATGGGCGTCAAACACCATCTCCTGCGTCTCGCGCGGATACGCCCGCACGAACAGCATCCGGCTATGGCACAGCCGAACCTGCGCCACCTTGATCTCGGTCGTGGCGCCGCGCAGCACCACGATCTCGTGGCTCCAGTCAAACTGATACGCCTCCCCAGGCGCAAAGCTCAGCGGAACGAACGCGTCGCTGGATCCAGTTCCCTGCTTGCGCTTACGCGCCGTCGCATACCGGCGGACAGCATCGTAACCGCCCTCATATCCAGCAACCCGTAAGCCCTCGAAAATCCGGATCAGCCCAAGCCGTTCACGCCGCGACAGCCGATCGTTAACGGCAAGACGCTTCTCAAGCTCCTCCGTCCACTGACCCAACTTGGGACGCGGCTGCACCTCACGCTCGTAGGCAAAGCTCGTCTCACCCGAGCGCAACACCTTGCGAATGGTGTTCCGAGCAATCCCCATCTCTCGCGAGATCGCCTTGATCGTCTTGCCCTGAACAAGGTGAGCCCGCCTGATCCGGGCAACAGTTTCCACAACCAGCATCTCCCCCACCACCCGCATTTGCCGGGCGGCGTCTTGCCACACAATCAGGGGGGCAAGTTTGGACGCCGATCACCCCTTCAGGGGGTCAATCTTCCATGCCGATCTACAGTCCAGCCGCTCGCGCTCACCGGCGTCGAGCTTCACGACGTATTTCTTTACGGCAATTTCTTTGGCGGCCATGAATCGACTCCGGCAGTATGTTGCCCAGCCATCGATTCGAAGAAACTACTCCCTGTCAATGACGCGCACGACTAGGTCAGGGACAGCTAAAAATGAGGGGATTCGTGAGGGTATAGATAAACCAGGACGAAAACATTAGAGAGCCAAATACTATAAACTCGTTCACTGTGCAGCCGTGCTGACGCCGGCTTTGCTATATAACTGAGCCGAGGGTGAGCGTTTCATCATAATCGCTCTTCTGGGCAGAGATGAAGCCAGATAGGCACACATCCGCCAGCAACGCCTGCCCACCAGAATCCTCGGCAAGACCGGTCAATGCTGTGCGTAGGCGTTCAGCCTGGTCGGTGGCGAGTGCGGTCGAGCCCACGAAAGACGGACTTGGCTGATCTGGCGTGCGACCCACCACACGCAGCGCGATCGTCAGCGCCGGGTCGTGCTTTCCCAACAACGCCCGTACTAGACTGTCGATCGCAGCTACCGTGGCATGGCCCTTGGCGACCGCCGCTGCAGCGCGTTGATGCGGCCCGAACGGCTCGACCTCGGCCGAGAAGAACGCGCCTAATCGGGACAGGGTGGCTTGGGGCATGTGCCAGCCCGAATGCGAGCCCTTTGCGTTGTAAGCGAAGCTGCCGCCAAACGTCTGTTCAATGGTCTGGATGGACGATGATGCGCGCACGACGAATATCGAGTGGTAGCGGGCAGTGACCGACCCAAGCGGGACGGGTGCAGCGATTACCGGCCGGTGATCCGGCTCCTGGGCAAGAGGCCAGCCACACATAAAGGCGCAACCTAAGGAGACAAAACAGCTGCTTCATGATGGACGAGGGCGCGGCGTGATGGTGTAGTTCCATTCGCCATGAAATTCCGCCTGGGTTAGGTTGCAAGGCTGTTCAACTCTAGAGATGAGCCATCTGCGACAGCGCCTCGAATCCGCCAAGAGCGGCGCGATATCGATCCTGGCTGAGGGTGGCGGTCTGATTGGCCTTGAGGATATTGAACCCGAAGCTGCGCAATCTAGCGAATACGCCTGGGTTGCATCGTATCCGTGAACGGTCCTCGCCGAGGGTGACGTCGCGGGTGTAGTGGGAGGTTGTCTCGATGCGCCAATGGGCGCGGATGGCGTCTGCCGCTTGGGCGGCGGGAAGCGGTTGATTGGAGACGTAGAACGCAACTTCGCAGGTTCTGTCGAACAGCCCGGTCTTGGCGTTGCGCGTGTAGACGACACGCTCGACGCGGATAATGGCGCGGACATGATCCTGCCAGTCCGTGGCTTCGAAGTTTTGGGCGGGATCGAAGACCGTGACAGTGCGGTTTTCGTAGCGGTTGCGGCCTTTGTCATGGCTTTTGTAGGTGTTGAGCGGCTTTGCCGTATCGGCGATGGCGGTGATCGTCTGAAGCAGGGTCGGCTGGTTGGCCTTGACCTGTATGATCAGAGCGATGCCGGCCTGTTTGGCGACTTCGAAGTGTTTTTTTGACAGTGGAGCGCATCGAGCGTGACGAGGGTGCCGGCAGGGACCCCGAGTTCGGCGAGCAGCGTCTGGGCTGCGGGGATTTCATTGGATTTTCCGGCAATGCCGATGTGGGCCAAAACCAAGGACGTGTCGGTGGCGAAAGCGCTCAGCACTTGCGCAGCAAGGCGATCGTTGAAATTGTCGAAGCTGCCGCGAAGCGTCTTGCCGTCGAGCGCAATGCTGCGTGGCCCCGGTTGCGTGCACGCAGCCTGCAGCCGGGCAGCGTGTTGGCGGAACGCGGCTTCGACATCGGCAGGCGCAAGACCTTGGAGGATATAGCGAATGGCGGTGTGGGCAGGCGCCCGGCGCCATGCGAGACCGAACGCGGCATTCAGTTTGGACCGATGCACGTCGATGAAGGTGACGATGCCGCGATAGGAGTTGCAGCCGGTCACGATCGCCAGAATGGAAAAGAGCAACACGTGGGGCAGCTTGTATTTTTGTCCCTGCCCGCGACGGGGATCGGGAACCTTTGACAGCATGGAGAGCAACGGCGCGAACTGGGACATGGCAACCTCACACTCGGTTGCCGCCCCAGGAGTCAGACATATTGTGATTCGGGAATCCTGTTTCTTATCAGACAGTCCATTTCCCAGCGCAGGTGTGGCAAATCAGACTCAGTCGAACCTTGCCGCCAGGATTGAACAGCCTTGGGTTAGGTTGAGGGCAGGCATGTCGGCGTCGGAAACCTTGATGCCTTTCTCATAGTCGTTCTCGTCCAAGCGGCATTGCACGCTCAGGCCCGTTTTGGTCGTAGTATTGGCAACGAGTTGGATGATGACTTCATGCGTCACCAGCGGCTTGCCGCGCCAGTTCTGCGTGATAAATGCGAATAGGCGGTGCTCGATGCGGTTCCACTGTGTGCCTTGCCAAGGCGCATCGATGTCGTGGGTGCAAGTCCCACCCGGCAACTCTCGCTCCAGCCGGAAGCACCCGGAGCGGATCAGGAGGCGACGAATGGTCTGAAGCACTTCGGGAAAAGGTTCCTTTGGGGATCAGCGGGCCATACGGGCCGCAGCACAAGCGAACACCGACGAGGCCTCGAAAGGATCAATGTGAGAGCCGACCCGCCAGTGGAACGGGCAGGCCGCCGTCGTCAGGCAAGCGAGCGAGACACGCCCCTGACGGTCTCACCGGGGTAAAGGTGGCAGCACGTATGGCAGACCATCGATGCGCAACAAGGGAAGTCTGTTTGGGCGACCACGGCTGGCAGCCGGCTGGTCAACGGCGAACCCGCGAGGGCCAGCGCCGGCTGGGGCAGACGGCGGATGGGTCCGTAGTACTGAGGACGCCGGGTAATGCCGGCTGAGGGAAGGGGCCCTGACCTGCGACAGGCGGGCAAAGCGACGAGACCCCGGAGATTGGCCGAAAGCCTATCAACTCCGCTCGAAAGGGTTCGGAAGTTGCAGACCTCGCTACAGGCGAAAGCTAAGGCTGAACCGGCTTTTCGTTTCTACGCTCTATGGGATAAAGTGTGCCGGGCCGACGTTCTCGAAGAAGCATTCCGGGCTTGCCGTCGCAACGGCGGCGCTCCGGGCTGCGACGGAACAACGTTCGACCAGATCACGCTCCATGGGCTGGAACGATGGCTGGGAGAGTTGCGGCAGGAGCTACTGGCTGGCGAATATCGGCCACAGCCCCTGCTGCGCGTGTGGATACCCAAGAGCAACGGCGGTCAACGCCCCCTCGGCATCCCGTGCATTCGCGACCGCGTGGTCGAGATGGCGGCGCTGTTGGTGCTGGGGACCGATCTTCGAGGCGGACCTACTTCGTAATCAGTATGGTTTCCGCCCGGGGCTGGACGCCAAAATGGCGGTTCGCCAAGCCTTCTGGCATGTGAGCGACCGAGGACGGTCCGAGGTGGTAGACGCTGACCTCAGCGACTACTTTTCGACGATCCCACACGGACCACTCATGCGCTGCGTGAGCCGACGCGTGGCCGACGGGACGCTCTTGTCGGTCATCTTGTATTCGCCAATCAACTCCTTCTTCTTGGTATCAACGGAAATCACTGGCTGGCCAGCGGCCTGAAACGCAACGGCCTGGCCATTGATATGCTGGAATTGCCCGTCACGGTCGGCATGGTGGCTGCCTTCCTTGGTCTTGCGGTTGACCTGGGGGCAATAGCCCAGGGTGACCAGCAACTTCGCAACCGTATTGGCGCTGATGGCATGGTTCATCGCGCGCAGTGCTGCCGCCAACTTCTCGCGGCTCTTGGACACCCAAAGCAGCGGGCGCATCGGGTCGCCCATCGTGGCCGGCTCCACCAACCCCTGCAAATCCTCAAGCAGCGTGGGGTCCACCTGGCTCGAAAGCGGCCGGCCGGCGCCGCGGCGCCGGATCCGGACCGTGGGCGCAGACGCAGCAACGAGATCCTTCGCGCCGCGAATGATCGTGCTGCGCGCAACACCGGTCGCCCGACAGACGGCCGCTGTTCCGCCATAGCCCGCCGCAGCCTTCTCCGCCGCAACGAACAAGCGGCGGCCTCGTTCATCCAACCGGTCCTTGATGGCAACATACCGGGCGCGGATCGCGTTTTCATCAATCATCCGCGAATCGTAGCTACCGCAACGCCGTGCCGGAATTCCCTATCAGATAAAACACGAACCCGAATCGCTTATTCTTGCTCGGGTCCTAACGAGGGGCTTGCCGATCTATGCGACAGGTCAGAGCGAGTCTGAAATCATGCCAGACTGGGGCGCGACTTCATTGCCAAAGCCGCCGCTCGCTCTGCATCCGACAACGCCACCCAACGCAGTCCGGCGTCCAGCGGGATGATGCTTCCACCGCCTTTCACCATCAGCCCCAGCACCCGGTCGGCCGTGGGGCCGAGGACGAACGGCTTGGCCCGGTGCGGCACCGTCCAACGCGCCGTCTTGCCGTTCTCCGCCCTGACAGTCCAGACGGTTCCCGCCCGAACCTTCTGCATCCTCACCAGCTTGAGTGGCACGGGCACCATCTCCGACTTGTGCCAGGCAGTGCGGGTGCGGGACGCGCGCATCATACCCCTGATTGCGCCAACCAGCAGCGCGAGAATCAACCCGAGATCCAGCAGGAGCGAGACGAGGCGGTTCCAGAAGTAGTCAAGCCCGAGGTCCGTCGTCAGCCACTCAGGCCGCTGCGGGTCGGCGACAACACGGGCGGTGAGGTCGCCGTCGGTAAACGAGGCAAAGGCGTAGTGCACGCTGCGGGTGATGGTGTCCGAACCGGCTGGCGCCGTCAGCGTCACGTCGCAGGTCTTCAAGAACAGCTTGCTCGTGCAACTGCCGTCCGACAGGTGTCCGCCGCGGATCGGCACGGCCGTGTTCCGCACCTGCCAGTCCGTGAACACGACGGGCGCAACCCAGACGACGCTGAACACCAGGAACCCGCCGAACAGCAGGATCCCCAGGATAGTCTGGATACTCCATCCGCCCTGAAACGGTGGCCGCGGATGCAGCGGCCGGGCGGGCAAGGTGGTCAGTGCATCGGGCATGGTTCCCTCCGAAACGGGGCCGTTATGGCGCGAGTGCCTGCAGCGCACGGGCCATGAGCAGGTCGTCAATGGCGTCATGGCCGCCGCGCACGGCCAAGCGTGCCGCCTCGTCGACCACCCAGGCGGCGTCGCTCGCCGGACGCCGGGCCAGGCGGCGCGCGGCTCCTTCGATGTCCAGCGTGGCGGCGTACGGCCGGCCGTCCAGCAAGGCACGGAGCATAGCGGCCACGCCGTGCTCATCCGCATAGTCCATGACGACAATGTGGTCGAATCGGCCGCGACGGCGGAGCGCCGGGTCGATGGCGTCTAGCCGGTTTGTCGTGCCCACCACCAGCAGGCCGCGGGTGCGGGCGCCTTCCACCAGGCGCAGGAGCGTGTTCACCTCCTCCACCGTCGGGGCGAACCCGCCGGCGCGCGGCTTACCCAACGCGTCTAGCTCCTCCATCAGCACGACGGCAGGGGCCTGCGCGGCCGCAGCCTGAAAGGCATCGTGCAGGCGACGGGACGTCTCGTGCAGCCACATGCTGCCGACGCCCGCGACCGAGATCTCGTGCAGCGGCCAACCGAGGAAGGCGGCCAGCCGCGCTGCCGCGAAGCTCTTGCCGCAGCCTGGCGGGCCCGCCAGCAACACGCCGGCCGGTGGCGGCACGCCGAGCCGGGCGTATTCTGCGGGGCGATACAGCAGATCCAGCACGCGCTCGCGCAGTAGCGCCTGCACGGCCGGCTGCCCGGGCAGCACGAACCCGTCGGGGGCCGGGATGCCGCCGGCTGTGCCAGTTCCGTCGGTTGCCGCACCCAGCACCGCTGCCACCGTGGCGGGGTCCAGGCGGGGGTTCAGCGTCGCGATGCGCCCGGGCGACAGCGTTGCATCCCGCACCCCGCCGCACAGCGCCGCCACCAGCACGGCCCGGCGGTTTTCATCCGGGTCCATTGCCGTTGCCAAAACCAGATGCTGCTTCGGCAAGAACAAGGCGGACGTCCACGCCGCGCCCGGATTGCGACGGCGCAGGGCGCCCAGGGCACGGCCCAGCAATTTCGCATCGGCCTGCCCTACCGCCGGACTGCGGACAGCCAGA
This sequence comes from Acetobacteraceae bacterium, assembly GCA_965199095.1. Taxonomy (GTDB): domain Bacteria; phylum Pseudomonadota; class Alphaproteobacteria; order Acetobacterales; family Acetobacteraceae; genus LMUY01. Next base: position 1,302,191 of record CBDAQM010000006.1, on the reverse strand, counting down.
TCCTGCACCGACCTCGGCCGGGCGGCCGCCGGCATGACAAGGCACAGCAGGCCGTCGGTTTCGCCCAAGGCGGTGACCGCCCGCAACGCCTCTAATTCGGCATCCCACCATTCCGGCCCGTCGCCATGGCGCACCAGCAGGGCGACGCAGCCGCCGCCGCCCGTGCCGCAAATCTGCCAAAAGGAGCCGCCGTCCAGCAACTGTGCGGAGGCCGCACCGCCGGGCAGCGCGGTGCCGATTGGCAGCCACGGAAACCCCGTCATTCGCGCAGTAGGTCGGCGCGGGCGCCCACGTCGCGGCCCCGGCCGGTGGACACCTTGTTGTTCCACATCGCCCGCAGGCTGTCGCGCAGCCCGGCGATGTCCCCTGCCGCAAGCTGGGCATCGCCTTCCGCCAGCACGGCATCGAATCTGGCCTTGTCGCGCATCAGGTGGCGCTCGACACGCAGCCAGCGCCAATACTTCGTGCAGAAGCCGGGTTGGCGCATGCCTTCGTTCCAGTACAGCCCATTGAGTTGATCCGTCAGGCTTTCTGCCATGGCGAACCCGTCCTCAGAGCCAGGCTCGATCTCCAGGCGAGCATTGCGGACGAGCTGATCGGCACGGCCGTTCGCGGCGTCGGGCGCGCCGGGGCGCACGTCGCGATCCCAGAACCGGATCTGGTCGTTCAGCTCCCGCCGCAGCACCGCCGCGCGGATGTCCGGTGCCGCGCAGGCGGTGGCCACCGCCTGCCGCACCAGGCGCGCCTCTTCCGCGGCGCTGCGGCGCGCATCGGCGTCCGCCGTCCCGTGCAAGGCGGCCCGCGCCGCATCCATCCGGCGGCGCAGCGGCAGCAAGGCGATGCGGGCGTGCAGCGGCAGCACCTTTTCCGCCCCGTCCAGGTCCTCCTCGGCGTCGTCCAGCACGGCGTCGGCCAGGCGGCCGCCTTCCTCACCGTCGAAGGACTGCCGGCCGGTCTGCCAGTCGTAGAAATTGGCGTTGTCAAAGGTCTGCCCCAGCGCAGGTACCTCAACCTCGGCCTGCAGCGTCTGGCTTTCGCCCATGACCCAATGCACCAGTAGCTCGTTGCCACGCCGCACGGCCATGCTGTCCGGTAGGTCAGTGCCGCGGATGCGGAACTCGCCGACACGCAGGTTGAGCGCCGGGTCGAGCACCAGGAGGTCGCTGATCTCGAACAGCTCCAGCCGCAGCATGGCCGGGTTGCCGGAACGAAGCGTAGCGGCGGCGCGGAAGCGAGCCGTGGCGCCTTGAGGCAGCAGGGTGCCCTTGGCCACCAGCACCGCCAGCGTGTTGCGGCCGTTGTCGTCCTGCACCTTCACGCCCACCGACTGCGATGCAGGGATGCCCGCGCTGGTCGCCGCCGTGCGCTCCACCGTGAATTCGCGCCCGGCATCCGGCACCGGGCGGCCGAACGGGTCGAACACCAGGGCGCGGAAGGGGGTGGGGCCCAAGTCGGACAGCGGCAGGCGCAGCTCCACCGGCGCGTCGAGCGACAGCCGGCCGCTGCTCCAGCCCAGCGCACTTTCGATCTGCACCGCCACACCCTCCGGCCCCGCGATGCGCGCCACGCGCAGCCGCGCCTCTATTCCGGCGGTGCGGGATTCGTAGTCATAGCTGATGGCGACGGCGTCTCCTGCCGCGGCGCTGGCGCGCGACGGCTTAGCGACGCTGGCTGGTCCAGACCAGTCGCGGCTTTCGCAATAGATCGCCGCCCCCACTGCAACGGCCGTCATCGGATCGACCCGCCCCGGGTCCTCGACCGGGATGCCCAACTCGGCCCCGATGCGGGCGCGGATCAGCGGCATCTTGGTGGGGCCACCGATCAGCACTACGCGGTCGATGTCGGACAAGGCATAGCCCGCATCCTCGACGATCCGCCGGGACAGAGCGACCGTGCGCGACACCGCCGCGTCGACCAGGCCATCCAGCCGCGCCCGGGTGATGGGCACGTCCAGGAAGATCGGCACGCTCCGGGCATCCTCCAGCCGCACAAGGTCGTCGGACGCGCTGATGGCGGTTTCCTGCCGGGTCGAAAGCTCCACCTTGGCGCGCTCGGCGGCCAGCCGGGCGACGCGGACCAGGCGGTCGAACCGGCGGTCGGCCTCGTGACCCTCCGGCAGGTGGAAGTTGGCGGCAAGCCAAGGGCGCACCAGCTCGTCCAGGATCATGCGATCGAAGTCGCGGCCGCCGAGCATGTTGACGCCCTCATGCGCCACCACGTTCACCGTGCCGCCCACCGCCTGGACCAGGGCCAGGTCGAAGGTGCCGCCACCCAGGTCATACACCAGGAACTGTCCGCTGCGCCGGTCGGATGCCGCCATGGCCGCCATGGCGGCGGCCACCGGCTCCTGCAGCAGGGCGACGCGGTCCAGCCCGGCCTGCGCGGCTGCTTCCCGCGTGGCTTCGCTTTGCAGTTGGTTGAACGCGGCGGGCACGGTGACGACGGCGCCGTCCACTTTCGCCTCGCCCGCTTCCACCAGCGCGTAGCCGACAAGCGTCCGCAGTAGCTCGGCGCTGGCTTCTTCCGGCAGCATGTCCCGGTTGGCGGCAGCGAAATGCAGCGGCGTGGCGGTGCCCATGAGGCGCTTGAACCCCTGCGCCACGTTCTCCGGCGCCAGGATAGCCTGGTCGTAGGCACGCACGCCCACGGTGCGGTTGCCGCGCCGGTCCATGTGGATGACGCTCGGCATCACCTCCGTCCCTTCGGGGGTGCGGAACAACGTGCTGCGCCCGCTCCGGTGGCCGGCGACGGAGCTGTTGGACGTGCCGAGGTCGATCCCGAGAAGCACCGTCAGCCCTTCGCCTGCCGCAAAACCACCTTGCCGCGCCGCACTATGCGCCCTGCACGCAGGACGGTCGGTTCAACCGTGTCCAGCACCGCCAAGCCCTCGTCGGTGTCGAAATCCTCTGGATTGATCGGCTCGGCCGGCAGCATGGGCGAGTATGGCTGCCCGTCATGCTCCACCAGGCGCAAATCCAGCGCCGCCAGCGCCGCCTCAATGCGGCGCGACGCGTAAGTGAGCTGCGACCGTTCGCGCTCCATTCGCTCCGGTGCGGCTGCGGCGGCCAAGCGCAGCACGCGACGGCTGGTCCGCCACCATTCGGTGGCCAGCAGCAGCACGGCGTCTGCCCACGGGTCTTCGTCCCGGCCGGCGCCGCTCATCGGGATCCTCCGTACGGGGTTGTGGTATCCAACATGGCCCGGCCTTCGGTTTCCAGCCGGCCGCGAAAACGCTCGACCTCACCGGCCACCCGATCCTCGTCCCGGCGGGTGTTCGGATAAGTTTCGCAAACCGCCATCCAGTCCTGGCCCAATGCACGCGCCGCCGACTGCTGCGTTTCGTCTGCGGCATCCAACGCTGCCTGCAGGCGCACCTTGTTGAACTCGCACCACCGCACTTCCGGCAGAGTCCGCACTCGGCCGGTGTTGCCCGGCGGCTGGCGTTCGGGCAACACCGTGTGGGTGGGAAACGCCAGGCGAGGCAGGAAGACGGGTGTCATCAACTTAAATTCCTTGGAGCCGTCGACCCGCGCGTTCGGGTCCACCAGGGTCGGAATGGGCGGGGCTGGTGCGGGCCGCGTATCCGGCACTGCGCTGGCTGAAAGGTGCCGATTGGGGGCGGCCGGCTCCGGGAACGGCACCAGCGACTGTGGGGCAGCCCGACGATAAGGGGCCTGTGCGGAATACGAGGCGTCCAATCGCCATGCGCCGCCAATCGCCACGACGAACGCGGACAGGGCGAGCCAGCCGAAGACGGCGTTGCGTTGGTTGCGCAGCAGCTTCTGCTCATCGGCCACCAGCGTCGCGCGTTCGGCCGGATCGTCGACCAGCGGCAGTGCGGCGCGCAGGGCGACCAACGCGCGGCGGCGGCGCATGAAACCAACGTGCCCGGCCTGCTTCGCCGTGTCCGTAGCCTCGACATAGCGCCACACCGCCGCGGCACGTTCCAGGCCCCGCTCCGCCGCCCGCAGCCGGACCGCCAGGGTGGTGAACCCGGCTGCGTCGGCCCGTGCCGCCATGCCACGGTGCAGTGCGAGGGCGGGCGCCGCGCCGCTCATCTTGTGCTCACCGCCCAGCCGGGCCGCCAGGTCGCGCACGATCGTCCAGGGGGCTTCCGACTGCACGCATGCCGCGGCGGCGGCGTCAAACGCCGCCCAAAGCTCCGCAGCGACACCCCGCGCGCCCGGGCCGAACGGCGCTTTGGCGAGATCGTTGGTCAAGATGGCCAGGTCCGTGGCGGCCAGCCGTTGCGTCAGCGCCCGCAAGGGTGCCAGCCGGGGCTCCAATCCTTGCTCCTCGGCCCGGCCGACGCAATCGCGCACATCGTCCGCAAGCCGCGCAGCCTCCCCGGGCAGGTCCGCGAAGCACGCCGCCAGGGCACGCGCGAGCAGCAGGGCCAGATCGGAATAGCAGTCATCCGCCAAGCGCACCACGGCGGTGCGCCATGCCCGCACCATCCGCAACGCCGCCGGGCTGTCCAACCCAGCCCGAGCGTCCGAGGCGCGCTGCGGCGCGGTCAACGCCGCCCAGGCCTGCACGGCGGCCACCAGCCGCCCCATGCCTGCAGCCTCCGGGATCCGCAGCAGCGCCCGCTCTGCCTCGGTCGCATCCTCCTCCACCCGGGCCAGCTCGGCGGCGGATTGCCGCGTCCAGGCGGACGCAACCCGGCGCATGAACCCGGCAGGGGTGCCGTCCGGCGCCATGCGGACGAGCTGTGCAAGCCGAACCGCAGGAGACGCGGCCGTGCGGCATGCGAACACGAGGGCGGCCGCATGCCGATCTGCCAGCGCCTCCTGCTCCGCCGCCATGGCTGGACGCTGGACGGGCGGCATTCCTACCAAGGCGCGGTCGCCATCAATGGCATCGGCCAGCGCGGCATCCCCGGGCGCAGGCTGCAGGAGAGCTAGCCTATCCTGCTCGCCCTCGCTCGCCACGCCGGCAGCGCATAGATGGGCTACAACATTGGCCCGGGCGAAAGGCGTCAGGATGGCGGGATCGGGCCGCATCCCTTGCCGGAGCGCACCCAGCACGATCGTCGTGGTTGCGGCGGACCCGGGCAGGAATGCCAATTCGGCTGGAAGTCGGGAACGCGGAAGTGACAACACCCGAGCCGCCGTTGCAGCCTCCGTCGTGCCGATGCTAGCCGCCAGGGCCTGCAATTCTTCCAGTCGGGTGCTGGGAGTTGCGCCAAGCACCACAAACGGGTTGTCAATCAGGTCGAACCCCGTTTCCAGGCTCGCCACTCGAGTGCCTACAATAGGCAGTCTAACATTCCCTCGGTAAGAGCGTAGGGCCTGTCCCACGCGACTCCTTGCGCTGTCAATGTGGCACTAGTCCAGATTACTCATCAGGGTTGACGGGCATGGTACAAGCCGTTAATCTGATGCAGGAACGTGTCGTGACACACTCCCATTGGATCCCGAACCGCATGCCCGTTAAGGGATCTTGTTGCACGGACCAGCGGTCCAGACGCACGATGCCCTTTCCACCGCCGATCTCACGCGACCCGGACGTACTCCGGGCGTCCCATGTCCAGCATGCGGTTTAGCGCGCCGACGGCGATGGACACCTCGGTGCGCGCGACGCCGGTCCGTGCGGGAACGAAGCGCATCACCAATGACGCGCTTGAACCGGCTGACGTCTGCCTCGACCAGCGCCCTCCAGTTGTAGCTCGAGGCGGCCTGCCAAGCCATGCGGCCCTGTTCCTCGATCGCTTGCAGGTGGCGATCGCGCTGCGTCGGCGCGGTCTCGGCCGTGGTGCTCGGCACGGCGTTGACGCGTGGCGGCACGACCACGGCAGCCTCGGGGTAGTGTGTGGTCACCTCGTCGTAGACGCGGTCCCAATCATAGGCGCCGTCGGCGGTGAAGGACGCGACTGGGCCTGTCACCTGATCGAGCAGGGGGCCGACCTGGGACGCGTCGCTCGCGTCGCTGCCGGTCAGCGTGGCCGCGACGATCTGGCCCGTGTCGGCCTTCGTGCCGATGTGCAGGGTGCGCCAGGCCCGGCGGGTCTTGGTGCCTTGCTTCTCATGCAGCCATTCGGCTGCGCCGCACAGCTTCAGCCCCGTGCCGTCCACCAGCAGGTGCAGGGGCTCGGCGCTGTAGAGGGCCGATAACGGTCCGTGCTCGTCAGGCGTGGCGAGGGAAGCGGGCGGAAAACGGTTGAAGATGCGTCCGTTCGGGTCGGCACCAGCCCTGAGCAGGCGCGCCGCACACGCGCGCAGGCCTTCCCGCAACTCCGGGAGGGTGCCGAGGCGAGAGTGCGTGACCGCGACAAGCGGCGGCAGGCGAAATGGTCCGCCCTCGCGGCTGACCCACGATGGATCGTCCCCGACTGTGCGGGAAACGCCGTCGAGATTGCCAGCTGCGCAGGCAACCCACGTCGTCCGTCAGGCCGCGCATGTCGCGCAGCATCCGGGCCGCGACGTTTGGACGGCCAGTGGCAAGGCTGCCGGTCACATCGCCGCCGTAGGCGAGAGCCAGCCAGCGCCGGATGGCCGTCGCACGGTCGCCGCGTGCGAAGGTCTGAGCCTCCACGTGGAGGCTCAGCTCGGACCAGGATGGAAAGCCATACTGGCGCGCCACACAAGATTGAGCGTCATGCAGGCGCAGGCCGAGCGCCACGATCTCTGCTTCCGTGCGGCCCGAGGCGGCCGGAAGGAGGCGGGCGAAGTGCGCCAGCGCGGCTGGGTCACCGGCGCGTGAAAGGCGGAGCAGGTCCTTCGCCTGCTTACGCAAACGGTCGAGATTGTCCCGATCGGGCAGCGTGTCCATGGCAGACCTCCGTGCGTTCGATGGCCGAAGGCCCGCAACACCGGCAGCACAAAGGCGGCGATGGATCAGCGTGGCAGCAACAGGCGGGTTCAACCCTTTCCGCGGACCCGGAAGCGGCCTGCACCGCGACACCTACGCTAAAAGCGATCAGGCGCCACCGTCAACGGGGCCGATACTCCCTCCACCTAGCTAGCGCCGGTGCCGGCCGATAGTCTGCTTCTTGGCCCCGATCACCCGAAGGCCCTGGCTGGCTCTGGCAGCACTGGGGCACCACGCAGCCGCTGCGCCACGTGGCGCTGGATACGGCCCCAACCAGGGCGCCTGCCTCAGAGCTCGCTGCGGGAGAGGATAGACTGCAGCTGAGCTTCTGGTCGGCGGACTGGACGCCGTGGCGGGCCTTCGAGCGTATCCGGAGTAACTGGCCGGCGCTGCGCTTCGAGCTGCAGCCGCACTACGAAGCTAGCTGATGGACGCGGCGATACCGGCGGCCTGGCGCTGGAAAACTGGGAGCGGCCGCCGCGGCGTCACCCCGGTCTGGCAGCCGCCCCGGTGCTGGCCGTCGACGGCTTCGAAGGGCCGCTGGACTTGCTGCTCGACCTCGCCCGCACCCGGCGGATCGATCTGGCCCGGCTGTCCATCGTGGCCTTAGGCAGCGTCGGCAAATTAGTGCGTCGGCACGCCGACAAAGCTGCCGCTCAAAACAAAGGCTTAGGGCTTGTTCGACGCCGCAATCGATTCGATTAATGTCGAACAAGTCCTTAGTGGAGGCATTCGAGGAGGCGTTGACGGCGGCGCTGGCGACCCCGGATCTGCAGCCCACGCGGCTGGGCCGGTGGGGCGACTGGCTGGTGATGGCCGCCGACCTGACCCTCTTGCGGTCCCGGTTGCTGGTGCCGGCCGACGCCGCCGCGGCGCAAGACGCCCACGATGAGGCCGAGCGGCTACGGCAGCGTTTGCTGGGCCGGGCGGCGATTTCTCGCACCGCGGACTGGTTGGAGGGCAGGGCCCAACTGGGGCGCGACGTGTTCGCGCGCGGGCAGACGGACGGGGCAGGGGTCGTGCGGGTTGGGCGGACCGGGCACGTCACCGCTCTGCTGCGAGCCTGTCTGGTTGCGATCCGGCTACCCGCCGAGGCCGGCGCCCGCTACCGGGTGCCCGGGCCGCCGTTTTGGAGCGTGGCCGACGCGGCGGAGCGGATCCGGGCGATGCTGGACCTGGTCGGGGAGGAAGGCGCGGCGTTGGCGGCCTTTCTGCCGGAGGTCCCCGTTGATGCGCCGGAGCGGGAGCTGCGGTGCCGGGTGGCGGTGGCGGGGACCTTCCTGGCCGGGCTTGAGTTGACCCGGGATGGAACGGCCGAGCTCACCCAAGTCGTCGACTGGCGGTCGATCCGGGTTGGCAAGCCCGAGTTGCCTCTAGCCGTCGCGAACTAGACATCCACCGCCGCAACAACGCGACCCGGTGGAAGCAGCCAAGGTTCAACGGACAACCACCCTGACCCGCGATCTGATCGCGCGGCGTCCGTCCATGCCGCGTCGCGGAACGGATCGTCAGCGTTAGGCTCAGTCGCCCGCGTCAACCGAGGCTTGATGATGTAAAGCACCGAGATGACGACGGACCCCGAGATCGACTACCTGGAGACGCTGTTCGGCGAGGCATACCGCAAAGAAATCGACCAAGAGGAGAATGTCTGGCGCAGCCTGCCATTCTTCGCGGCAACGCTCGCGCTGCAGCTTGCGGGTCTTGCGCAAATCCGGGACTGGGTCGGCGGTGCGGCGGGCTGGCCGTTCTGGCTGTCCCTGGCCCTATTGGCTGCCGCCGCCCTGGCGACGTTGGCCGCCCTTGTCTTTCTGGCGCAATCGATCTGGCCGGCCAGATTCCGTTATGTCACCAGCGAGCTGGAACTTCAAACATACCTGGAGACCGTCCGGACGACCGCCGCTGCAAGCGGCGGCTCGGCGGACCAAGCCACCCAGGCAGCCGTATTGGCGGCTAGGACGGTCATGGTGCAGCAGTATGCGATCGGCGCCTCCAGCAACCGTCTGATCAACCAGGGCCGTGCCAACCGCCGAACCAGGGCAGGGCTCGCCACGCTCGCATCCGTGTTCGCCGTGCTGGTTCTTGTGGGTCTGGTTGTGGTATCCAATCTGCATGGACATGGAACAGCCAGCAGCGCGCGACAGGACGGGGCCGGATCGCGAGACGCTGTCGAATTTGGACCCGCGTCGCCTGAGCCCGGTGCCGCCCCCGCCCATGCGGGTCGTGTACAAGGGTTGGTGGAACGACCACACGACGATGCGCCAAGCGGCAGACCTGGAGCGGGAAGACCGTGAGCAGCGCCGCCGCTCCTAAACCGGGCGTTGGCGCCACCGTGCCTTCAACGCCGGCCAAGCCGCCGCCCGCAATGCCTGCTGCCTCTGTCCCGTTGTCGCCGATGCAGGTGTTCATCAAGGGCCGCCTGCCCGGGATAAGATGCAGGTAGCCTGACCCCAAACAGTCGTGTCACTAACCAGCGCGACTGTCCGGCGGCTGGTGGGCTATGGTCGATTCGAGGGTGTCCTGGCTGGAGAAAGCCTTGGTAGGCTGTACGCATCAGCGCGCCTGGGTCATCAAGCGCTATCATGCGCCGGAGCCGCCGGTGATGCAGGCGCTGACGCACACGGCGATATCGGAGGCCGACAAATTGCGCCTGCGCGCGATGCTGGCGGATGTCGATCCTGTCCTGCTGCTAGCTGGGATCCGTGCGTCATAGACGGAGCTGGGCCAACGGGTGGATGAGCGCGGCATGGCGGCCTGTCGTACCGAAACACCGGCACCACTCGATCTGGCCCTGTTCACGGCGAGCTTGAAGATGGCGTGGGAGGCTGGCGAACAACGGCCCACGCACCGTCGCCGCTACATCCGGGTCAAGCCGATTGTGCGGCCGTCGACGCTGGACGCGGTGCGCGACCAACTGCTGACGTGGCTGGAGGCGAAGCCCGTGTTGACGGCCGTGGCTGCACTGGAGCGACTGCGGGAGCTGCATCCGCACCGGTTCACCGCGGATCACCTGCGCGCGGTGCAGCGATTTATAAAGGTGCCGCGGCTAACGATGGCTCGGGAGGTTCTGCTGGGACCATTGCGCCTGCCAATGGCCTCGGTGTCCGGCGTCACGGGGGTTTAGCCAATCAGACGTGGGCCGAAGGCGACATGAAAAGCCCCGGTAACATCCCGTCATGAGGAAACACGCCTGATGAGTTTACCCTGTCGCCTGACACCAACCGCCTTGGCCTCCCGCAGCCGGAACATGTTATTGTCGTCGTCGACACACTCTACGATTGTTCATTCGGCCAAGACGGGCATGCGCGCCGGCCTGCTGTGCGGAGGATGAGATGAGGCGGACCTACGCCACGGCGACTGCATCGTCATCCTCACCGAACCGGCCGGCCTCCTCGCTCGCGACGATGCCTACCCCCTCGCCACAACTTAGAGAGGGCGTCGCACGGTTGCGACCGACAATGCCCAGGCTTCAGATCGCCGCCCTCCTGACCGCCCTCGCGCTGGCCCCCCACGCCTACGCGCAAACCGACCAGTTCGCTCTCGACAGGCGCCACGCCGCCAACCAACTCGGTCTCCTGCAATACTGCCAGGCCCAAGGCCACACCGGCGCGGACGCGATCACCGCCGAGCGCAATGTCATGGCCCGCCTCCCCCCCATTCCGGCCGACGCCCCCTACACACAGTATATCACCGATGCCGAGGCTGACGGCCGTGACGGCACGATCGTTCCGGAGCATGGCGCGCCTCTCGCGCTCGCTCGCCTCCCCAGCACAATGGCCGACACGCTTTGCAAGCAGATGGCCTCCACTGCCATCGCCGCCGCCGGTGTCCACCGGCCTGCCGACCGCCATCCCAGTCATGCCCGGCGCGGGATGCGATTTCGCCGGGGTCGCCTTGTGCCAAAAAGCAGATCAGGAACTGAGTCCCACCAGAAACAGGCTATCCGAGCCCTCGCCCACTAACGCCCATCTCCGACTCGATCGCTCTGCGCCAAGCCGCACGGCCAAACAGAACGATGTTGTAGACGTCGCTCCTTGTTTGGATGGAGAGGGAATTCGGAAGCAGGGGTAAGACCCCAAGGAACTTGGTCCAGCACGGCACCACATGTTCGATATCGGGCAGCGCGATCTGCGTGCTCTGCCGCTGGAAGTTGATTCTGTGTGCTTCAAACACGAGCCGGCGGTTCGTTAGATAGAGGAACCCGCCCACGGTCTCGCGCCCCCGCTGCAAGTTGGCACCGCCCTTTCTGACCAGATGCTCACTTGCTTCCAGCAATGTCTTCAAAAGGGGCACTCCAAACGGCTTCTCGTTAACGATATGGCTGGCCTCAACCCGACGTGCGTGCGTAGGCCCCGATAAAGCTCACGCCCATTCCGCCGCATCCGTTTTCCCACGCCCACAGGAACGGCCCGGCGAGCCGCATCCGGATGCGGCAGGCGTACGGATCCGCGTCGCTGAACGGCAGGGTTCTGCCGTTGTCGCCCTGGGTAAAGGCAAGCAGGTTGCCCTGCGGCTCCACCGTGCCCTCGACCTCCCCGAGGTTGACGGCACCGCGGCGCACCCGGTCGGGGTCGTGGCTGCCGAAGGTGGCCTCCCCCTTCACGTGCAGCAGACCGGAGGACGAGGCAGAGATCGTGAGAGACTGGTCCCCCGTCCGCCAGTGACCGACCCAGGCATCGGGTGCCGGTTGCGTCGGGACGGCCGGCGCGAGGGCCGCCGAAGGAAGCCAGCCCTCGGTCGTGTTGCCCTTCGCGGTCGTCAGCAGCGCGCACGAAAAAGCCCCCTGCGTACCCGTTACCACGACCGTATCGCGAGGGACGGCGTAGGCATGGGCGCTGCAGGCGGGCGTGTTCGCGGGGCAACCTGGCACCTCGCCGCCACGGACGAAATACGTCCGGGGCTGTTGCAGCGAGACGGTGGCCGCATAGGGGACGACCTGCTCCAGGTCGCTAGCAGCGAGGCAGTCCGCCCGGGCAGCGGTAGCGCTCCCCGTGATGGCCGCCGCCGCGGCCAGGGCGCGCGCGACCCTCATTGGGAGCATCCTCATGCCACCATCCGCCGGGTCGGCGGCGACTTTCGCCATCTGATCGCTCGTGCGGTTGACGATGAACAGCCGGGGGGCAGCGCCCCGGTTGCCGCCGCAGGCCACGTCATGGCGCTCCCGTCGTTCGCCCTGATCGATGGACGAGTGCACCTTGTGGGTGAGCACGCAGCTGACATAGCGGGGTCGGCGATGAATTTGTGCTGCACCACGGCCTCGCTGTTCCGGATTATAACTCGTGCGCCCGCAGCGTGGCGAATGAGAACAGGCCAAGCAAGGCCGGCGTTTTCCGTGCGCTCCGCGACGAGCCAGTTCAGCATCTCTGCCGAGCCGTAACCGGTATCCAGGTTACTAAGGGTAGGGTGCAGCAGATCGAACATCGAGAGGAGGAGCGGCTATGGGCAAGAGCCAGGGATTACCCGTCATTGCACACGACGATGACGGGAAGCTGATCACCGAGCAGGGCCTCGTGACCGAGAGCTACCAAAAGCCACTACGGAACAGCCCGGCCAATTTGGTGCCGTCCTTAGCGTTTGAAGGCACCGAGGACGATTGGGAACAGCAGCAGCTCATCAAAGCCGTTCGAACACGACGGCGAGCGGCGAGAACGTGAGCGTGCGCCGGCTTAAGCTCCGGGGCACCACGACCGCAATCGAGCGCGAGGAGGACGAGCTGCGGATCGGCGTGCGCCAGGTACGCGGACGGTGGCTGGGCTGGTCGGGCATGCTGCGTTTCGTCGGCATCTCGCTGGTGCGGGGCCGCGACACCCGGTCGAACACGGAGGCGGTGCTACCCGGCGCCGACTGGACCCTGAGCGATGTCGAGTTCGACGGCATCCAAGCACAATTCATGCTCTCGGAGATGATCGGGCCGGGCACCTCGGTGGATCTGGTGTTCACGGTGTACTGCCGGGAGATGCACCTGCGGCTGCGCCCGAGCCTGCTCGCGACACTCAGCGTATGGGAAAAGTTCTAGGCTCTTCCCAGGGCCATAGCGGCGGAGCCGCGTGCGGTAGCTTGGCCGACCTACAGCGCCATCGCCGAATAGCTTTCCGTGTCCTGCGGCAACGCGGCATATTCGAAATGCACGCCGAACTCCGCGTAGCCGCTGCACGGCATGTCCGCCACCTTCTTGCCGTCCTTGGTCACGACCAGTCCCGCGGACGCCTTGGCATCCTTCCTGGGGTCGCCCTCCAGACTGTACAAGACATAGCTGTAGGGGCCAGCCACGAAGCGCAACTGCTCTTCCGGGCTGTCGTAGAGATCCGTGCGATAGAAGACGTTCCCGAGCTTGGCGCTCACGACGATGCGCAGTTCGGTGTGGGCGGCAATACCAAAGCTGTAGGTCAGTTGCGGTCCGGCCGCGGCCACACCACCGGCTTCCTGCCCAGCGAGCACGCGAACACGCGCAGCGGCACCCTCGCGACTGAGCACGCACGACGGGTGTGCCGCATGCCAGGGCGATACAAAGCGGGACCAGCGCGCAGACCCTGCCGAGATACATTGGCTTTTCCTTTGCAAGGCCTGGGCGATTGAATTGCACGGCGGCGCCGGCGGTCAGGGGTTCACTCCTTGTGAAGGACATAGCCGTGCGATTCCGCGCTATAGGTGTAACAGCGCAATTCCTAGGCCGTTGCAGTCAGGAGTTGCCCGTTGCGGTGCGTGCGGAGATCAACGTCGATCGTCACCTCCGGCCATCCTTGCGTCGAGGGACCGTTCGAACTGCAGGCTGCCCTGCACCGTGTCGCACTCGCCGGGATCGCCCTTGTCGACGGGCACGCCGTTGCGGCAGGGTATCGTGTCATCCGTCGCGGCGGGAATGCTGCCGGCGACCGTCCAGCCCGCGGCGTCGCGCCGCAGGAGCTGGTAGCTGTGGATCCGCGTCCCGGGCAGCATCGCGACCGTCGGCACGGCGAACACCTGCGCGCCATAAGGTTGCTCCTTCGTGGGCGCGTAGACGCGGGTCTTCACCCGCAGCCCGGCAGGGGCCGTCTGGCCGATCGGGACGGAATGGCCGGCCACCTGCCAGGCCGCGCCTCGGCGCACGAACTCGGTTTCCATGAGCGGGACCGGCGCACGGGCGTCCTGCCTCGCGCCCGGTAGGGCCACCACGAAGCCTACGTAGCGGTCCTCGCCGCCGGTGCGGAACGCCCGGCCTCACCAGAGGCGCACGGGGCGCCCGTCCGCCGTCGCGCAGGCGCGGGTACCGGGCGAAGCGCAGAAAGGGGCTTCGATCGCGGAATGGGCGTGGCGCCGGCGTGTTCATCGGCGCGGCCGCGATCGGCGAGGCGGCGCACAGCCTCGCCAGGATGGCCGCGCGGTTGGCCACCCGCCGCGGCATGCTACGGCCAGTCATCACGGGCGTTAACGCCGCATCCACAGTCCGAGGTGGTGGAAGAGCCGCCACCCACCGGCCTCGCGTATGAGGTAGGCCTTCACCTCGTCACCTGGCTGCAGCGTGAGCCGCAGCGTGTTCGTGCCGCCGAGCCAGCCCTTCGGCACGGCGACGTTGCTCTCGCCGGTGAAGCGTATCACCGACTCGGCTGGCGCGAGCTGGCCCTTTTCCACCGCCTCGACATTCATTGTGATCGTCCAGGTTCCCCTCACGAGCTTCTGGCCCCGGGCGGGATAGGACGTCTCGTCCTTTTCCGAAACGTTGATTACGATCCCGGTCGCGATCAGCTCGGCGGCGGATTGCATGTCGGCGTCGCTCATCGGCGGCACCTCGGCCCGCGCCGTCGCGCCGAGGAGGGATGCCGCCAGCAATACCGTGGCCACATACGCTCGGCCGGCACGCGGGGTGCGAGACAGGGCAACGAAAACAGGGTGCATGGTGACGGCCGGCTGCTGCGTTGCTGGACATATTGTCCCTAATCCCGAGGCGCGCCGCGCGTCAAGGCGCTCTACCGCGGGTTGAACGGTCCCAAGCAATCGGAGGGCCGGGCGTCACCGAGCGAAGCCGAGCAGCGCCGTCTCGTCTTTTGCCGAAAGGGTGCGTACCTGCGGGGAACCCGCGCCCGGCTCCTCAATGAGGATTGATCGGCGCCAATCCGCATCCGGGGCCGACGGCCACAGGCTGAGGACGATCGCCGGCGGCTGCGAAGCCGCGCTCAGGCCTATAGTGACCTCGGCGACCGGCGGAGTTGCGAGGTTGAAATGCCAACCGGTGCGGTGCGCTTCCAGCCACGCTCGTATTCCGGCAATTTGGGCCGCGGCAAGCGCCCTCGTTCCGGCTTGGCGGGACACGACCTGCCCGCCATCGAACGGAGGCACCGCGAGCGTGTCCGCGCTTGCCGAGCCCAGCAGGGCCGCCGAAACTAGGCTGGCCAGTACGGCCAGGCGGAACGGCCGCACGGCAGGTCCGCGCAAGATGAAACACTTCATTCGGGGAACCCTCGCGTCGGCGGCGTGATCCGAAGCGGTATTTGAAGCCAGACCATCGCACGAGGCAAGCCGCCCCGCCCACCTTGTCCAGCGTCGATCAAACAGGAGAAACAACATGCCTGGCCTACGAACGCTCTGCCTCGCCGGCGTCATCCTTGCCGGGCCGCTCGCGGTCGCGGCCGCAGTGCCGGACGCAATGACGGTGTGCACGGATAACCAGGACGCGTCCGTCGCACTACCGGCCTGTCTTGCGGCCGCCCAGGACAAGAACAGGCCGGTGCACGACCGTGCGATGGCCTACGCCGGCGCCGGGATCACAGCGGCGAGCGTCCAGGACGTGGATGCCGCCCGCGGCTATTTCGGGCAGGCTCTGGCGCTCGACCCGAACTCGGACGCGGCTTACGCTGGGCAGGCCACGGCCGAGTTCATGGCAGGCGACTATGACGCCGCGACCGCCGACGCGACGAAGGCGGTCGCACTGAAGCCGAATGGGCATCCCGAAGCCTATCTGCTGCTCGGAACGCTCGCCGATCGTGATGGCGACCACGAGGCCAGGATCCGCTACCTCAGCAAGGCCATCGCGCTGGCACCGGAGTTCGCGGAAGCCTACGCCGGCCGCGCCTCGGGCTACTACTCCGCCCACGAATACAACCTCGCGCTTGCCGACCTCGACAAGGCGGTCGCGCTCCAGCCCGGCCTCGCCGACACGCTGGAGATGCGGTTCGAACTGAACTACATCGGACGCGGCGACCAGTCCATGAAGGCAGGCAACTACGCCGCGGCGATCGACGACTACGGCCGGGCGATCAGGCTCAATCCACGAAGCGTCCCGGCGCTCAGCGACCGCGGCGACGCCTACAACGCGGCGGGCGACTACGGCAAAGCCGTCGTGGATCTGAGCCAGGCGATCAAGGCCGATCCGTCAAACGCCGCCGCCCTTGGCAACCGGGGCGTTTCCTACTTCGCGCTCGGCAAGGACAACCTGGCGCTTGCCGACCTCGACCTGGCCATCACATCCGGCGAGCAGCCGGCCTCGATCTACTTCGTGCGCGGGCTGATCCACCAGCGCCGATCCGATCGGCAATCCGCCCTCGCGGACTTTCGCAAGGCGCTGGAAGTGGCGCCGGCAGATGATCCGGACCGCGCCCGTATCCAGTCGGCGATCACCTCCGCCGGGGGCTGAACCCGGCGCTCCAAGCCCATCCGCCCCGGGTTTTATCAAAGACTGTTCCAGCCGAGTCGGTAGTCCGGCTCAGCCAAACGGCGGCGGTCGAACTGCACCAGCCTGCTGGTGGCTTCCTGGCACCCGCCGTTGAAGTCCGGGTCGGAAGCGCCCGGTGCCTGCTGGCAGGACGCGCCGGGCCGGCTCCGGTTTGCAGCCCACCAGTGTGCGCCGTCCGAGTAGCGGCCTTGCAGCTTTCCGATCCACTGCTCGAAAGCGAAGCGGTCGTTTCGGCCGTCCATGTAGGCCGGGTCGTGTTCGGGCGCCGCTTCTATATGGGTTGATTGGTCCGTCCGGGCGGGATCGGTGGTCTGCACGGCCGAGCCGGGCACGAGTTCGCTGCCGGGCGTATAGGTGCTTTCAAACGAAGGCAGGATCGTCGTGTTCATGGCGGCAAGGTCCTGCCGGTTCAGCCACGTCATGTCGTCCGGCGGAGTCGTGACCATCTTGCCTATAATGGAAGGTGGCACGCCGAACTCTGCCGCTTGGCGCGCCATCAGCGTTGTGACGGCCTGTGCGGGGCCGTTGTCCTCCCCATCCGCCGAAGCGCTGTGTACTCCGATCCGGGCGTTGATGGAGGCCATCCGGGTGCTGCCTGCCGCGAACATGAGGAAGCACGCCGACGCGCACATTCCACGGGATGACACGATGGTCGGCAGCCCGGTGGAGTGGATAGAGTTGGCGAGGTACACCCCTTCGCGCAGGTTCCCGCCCGGGCTGTCGAGCCCTATGGCAAATAGCTTGGTCTGGGCGGGAAGTTTGGCAACGAACTCGTGTAGCCGCCTGTCATCGCCTTCCTTGATCTCGCCTTGGGCAACGAGAAGCAGCCTGTCGTCATTGGTGTCGACGGTGAAGAAATTCATCGCCCTCGCCGGCTGCCGCGCGACCATCATGCTCGCAAGGGCAACGCTTACAAGGCCGAGCAGGGATGGAAAACGCATCAGGTTGCTCCTCGTATGGCAAAATGCCCGCAGTCGTGCGGCCACTTGGCCGGATATTGCGCGCCTGAAACGCGTGATGGTCTCGATCGGTGCTCAGTATGATGTGATTTGGGAGGGCTGCAAACTAGTCGTGCGCGTCATTGACAGGGAGTTTCTTCGAATCGATGGCTGGGCAACATACTGCCGGAGTCGATTCATGGCCGCCAAAGAAATTGCCGTAAGAAATACGTCGTGAAGCTCGACGCCGGTGAGCGCGAGCGGCTGGACGCCATGATACGGAGCGGCAAGCACACTGCCCAGCGGCTCATTAAGGCGCGCATCCTTTTGAAGGCCGACGCTTCAGAACGCGGTGAAGGATGGAGCGACAGCCAAATCTCCAGCGCGCTCGATACCAGCCTGGCCACGATCGCGCGGACACGGCAGCAACTGGTCGAGGAGGGCCTTGATGGCGTGTTGACACGCAAACATTCGCAGGCCTCAGCCAGGCGACGCGTCTTCGATGGCGCCGCCGAGGCCAAGTTGATCGCGCTGGCCTGTTCGCAGCCGCCCACCGGCCGCGTGCGTTGGACCCTGCGGATGCTGGAGGACAAGGTCGTCGAACTGAACATCGTTGAGCGCGTCAGTGACAACACAATCGGGCGAACGTTAAAAAAACATCCTCAAGCCGCACCTGAAAGAGCAATGGGTCATCGCACCGGACGCCAGCGCCGCGTTCGTCGCCGCTATGGAAGACGTGTTGGAGGTCTATCACCGGCCGCATGATCCCGACCGGCCCGTGGTCTGCCTGGACGAAACCTCCAAGCAGTTGATCAGCCAGACGCGCCAGCCGATCCCCCAGAAGCCGGGCCGGGCTGAGCGGCATGATTATGAATACGCGCGCAACGGCACGGCCAATCTGTTCATGCTGTTCGCGCCGTTGGAGGGATGGCGGCATGTCGAGGTGACCGACCGCCACACCGCCCTTGATTACGCCCACATACTCAAGGATTTGTCCGATACGCACTTCCCTAAGGCTGAGAAGATCGTGCTCGTTCAAGACAATCTAAACACCCATAAGCCTGCGTCACTCTATCAAGCCTTCCCCGCACCAGAGGCGCGCCGCCTCGTTGAACGCTTCGAGTGGCATTATACGCCCAAGCACGGAAGCTGGCTCGATATGGCCGAATCCGAACTTGCAGTGCTCTCAGGCCAGTGCCTGGACCGCCGCATACCGGATAAGCAGACACTCACCATCGAGGTGGCCGCCTGGCAGGCAGAACGGAATAAAAACCACGCCAAGGCTGATTGGCAATTCACCAACGCCGATGCAAGGGTGAAACTCAAGAGGCTATACCCCGCAATATGAGAGACTCAGACCACTAGAAGTTCCTAGCCTCCGCCCTCATTGACCGCTCGGTCCATCAGTCTCAACCAGATCGTCTGAGCATCAGGCTCCTTTCCCTCGTTGCGGATAGCGGCGGCCTCCTGGTTGAGGATGGCGCGTGCGTAGCGGAGCCGAAAATGCATTTCAGATCGAGTGTGCTCCACAAGGGTCTAGATCGAGAACGGTGTCGTTCCAAAGCACGAACCGACCCTAACGGCACAGATAAAGTGTAATGCCACCGTGCCGATGGCGTACACCCAAACGGCGCAGTGACCGCTTGGGGTGGTTTCCGGACCTTCCTCCCGGGCTCAACGGTTCTGCTATCGACCTCATAGTGGACCTAGGATCAACTATTTGACGTGCTCTGAAGCGGGCATCACCGGACGCACAGCTTATTAGTTAAAGATGCGACCTTTTTCTAGGACTGTTGACCGGACCGCATTGCGGACGCCCGGCCCGGGCGAGAGTAGGGCGAACTCGCGAAAGGGCGCATTCCATCCAGTTGTCACTGATTCCAGCAGCTTGTCATGACAGTCCATAATGGTCTGTCACTCTGCTCTAAGCAGAACAACGGCTTAGCGGGATTACATGTAAGAGGGGCAAAAGTGTGGGTAACTCCGGAGGGATGCCGGAACGTTCCGCCTTCGGCGCGACAAAAAAGCCGTAAAACCGCGACTTTGGACCGGAGCATGGAGAAATGCTGCACTTTCTTACCCACACTTTTGCCCCTTATACGATTACATTCCAAAGTTCCCAGTCACCGGACATCCGCCGTGCCGATCGCCTCGATCTGGACGCAAGCGCCGGGGACCGGGCCGGGGCTGTGAACAATCACGCTCTCGAACGCGAACGTCGGTTCCGGGATCTGCATGCGGCGGACTGCTTCCCAGGCTGGGAGCAGAGCGGCATCGTCGAGGTAAAGCGTGCATTTGGCCAGCGTGGCGCCACTTGAGGCGGCGGCGCGCCGCAGCACGGTAAGCGCGCCCCAACTCTGGCGGGCAAACTCGGGGGGCAGGTCGCGCAAGGCGGGCGGCACTTCGACCGCCGGGCTGTCGAGGCCGAGCATACCGGAGAAATAGACGATCGGGCCGGCCTGCACGGCACAGGGTGCCGCAAACGGCGGGTTGGTGGGCCATGCATACGTCCGGCGCTGCAAGCCACTGTCGGGGCGCAAGGCCGTCACCTCGATCTCGATGCGGCAGCCGCGGTGGCCGACCTCGTCGAAGCCGGTGATGCAGAGCGTGGCGCCGGCATCGGGGAAGAATTCTCGATAAACGCGGTGGAACACCGGCGTGTCGCGTACGTCGGCGAGGTAGACGGACACGTGCAAGATGTCGGTCAGTCCCACTCCTTGGCCGGACAGGACGCGACGGATCTCGTTGAGGATGAACCAGCTCTGCGCCGCGATCGGACCGTCGCGACTGTCTGGGTGGCTACGGCCGGTGGCCAGCGCCCGGCCCGCGAGCGGGACGTCATCGAAACCGTTGATCAGCGGCTGACCCGGCGTGGCGGTCGCGATGGCGATGAAGCCCGCGGTAAAGACCAGGGGACCCGATTGCACCGCTTGGGCGTAGTGCGAGGCGGAGGGCAGGTCCCGGTGATCGGGCGCGGCCAGCGTGGCGCGGCCGGTGAAAAGTTTGCCGGCGTCCGGCGCCACGGCAATCGCGTCCGAGCCGTAGCCGCGGCCACCGGCGCCCCCGACGGTCCGCACGCCCAGGCCGCTGCTCGGCGAGGGCCGCGGCTGCCATAACATACGGGCGGCTTCGAAGCACGGGAACCAGCGCTTGTCGTCCTGCCAGATGTGCTGACGCAGGATGTGCTCGTGGGACGAGCCCGCGTTGTGCAAAACGCGCTGCATCCGCTCGAGCAGCGACCAGGCTTGCGCGGTGGCAAGACCCTCTTGCTGGTCGATCACGGCGTATCCCTGGCATTTCGCGTGGGCGTCGGCGGGGAGGTCGGCGAAGCGTGTCAGTGCTGGATCCGGGCGGATGCCAGACAGGAACAGCAGGCCGCCGGCGGGGACGATCTGCGGGTATTCGGGGAACGCCGGATCGCTGAGCGACATCAAAACAACTCCCAAAGGTCCTGTTCGCGTTGCAATTCGGCCGTGCCGCCGTCGTAGACGACCCGGCCGCCGCGCAGCACGATCGCACGATCGACGACGGCCAGCGCGGGCAGCACGTTCTGCTCGATGACGATGACGCCGGTGCCCTGGGTGCGGCTGATGTCGGCGAGGTTGGCCAGCACCTCTTGGGCGCGCAATGGCGCCAGCCCGGCGGTCGGTTCGTCGAGCAAGAGGATCTTCGGCCGGGTCATGAGCGCCATGCCGACGGCGAGCATCTGTCGTTCGCCGCCGCTGAGCGAGCCGGCGCGCTGCCGGCGGCGCGGGACCAGGGCCGGGAAGGTGTCGAAGATGTCCGAGGTGGGCCGCTTGCTCTCGAGTCCGGCGATGCGCAGGCAATGCTCAACCGTGAGGCCCACGAAGACGTTGTTGGATTGCGGCACGAAGCCGATGCCGTGCGCGACGTTGCGGGCGATCGCGCCCGGCAGGATCGGCGCCTCGCCGAAGCGGACGCTGCCCGTCATCTGCGGCACGTCGCCGATGAGGCAGCGAAGCAGGGTCGACTTGCCGGAGCCGTTATGGCCGAAGATACCGACGCGCTCGTCGGTGCCGATCGCGAGCGCGATGCCGTGCAGCACCGTGTTGCCGTTGTAGCCCGCAACGAGGTCAGTGACGTGGAACATGGATGTCCGGGGCACGGGCGGCGCCGAAATAGATCTCGGTGAGCGCGCGATCGGCCATGAGGTCGTCGACGCGGCCCGTCGCGAGCACCCGGCCGGCGGCCATGAACACACCGCGGCTGCAGATGTCGCGGATGAAGCCGACATTGTGCTCGACGACGCAGATCGCGCTACCGGCTGCGGCTTCTTCGGCCACGATGCGGCGCATGACGGCATAGGTGCGGCCTTCCACGCCGGCCATGGGCTCGTCCAGCAACAAGCAGCGGCCGCCATTCATCAGGGCCCGGCCGATCCCGACCAGCTTTTGCTGCCCGTAGGACAGAGCGGTCGCCGGCCGGGTCGCGAATGACGCCAAGCCGAGCCGCTCGAGCAACGCCAGGCCCTGGTCGCGCAACGCGGCCTCGCTCGCCGCCAGCGCTCGGCGGCGAAACAGCGTGCGCAGCAACGACTCGCCTGGATAATCGCCCGCGGCAACCATCAGGTTCTCCAGCACGGAGAGCGACGCGAACGGGCGTGCTTGCTGCCATGTGCGGGCGAGGCCGAGCCGGCTGCGGGTCGAGAGATCGAGCCGGTCGAGGGCCCGGCCGTGCAGGCGGATGCTGCCGGCATCGGCGCGCACGATGCCGCTGATGAGGTTGAACAGGGATGTCTTGCCGGCCCCGTTCGGTCCGATCAGCCCGACGACTTCGCCGGGCATGAGCGCCAGCGTCACGCGCTCGGCGACGACGACACCGCCGAACCGCTTGCTGACCGCGTCGACCTCGAGCACGGGCGCAACAGGCTCCGTCACAGCTTGGCGCCGAGCACGCCTTGCGGCCGCAGGAACAAGAAGGCCAGCACCAGCACGGTGAACACGATGCCTTGTAGCGGTCCCGACACGGCACTTGGTAGCGCGAGGAAGTCGATCGCTTGCGGCAGGATCGTGAGCAGCGCCGCGCCGATCACCGGTCCCCAAATGGTCGCGGTGCCGCCAACGACGACCATGGTCAGCAAGCTGGTCGACGCGGTGATGTCGAATTGTGCCGGGGTGATGTATTGAAAGATGTGAGCGTAGAGGCCGCCTGCGATTCCGGCGAGTGCGGCGCTCAGCGCGAACAAGACGATCTTGATGCGCCGCGTGTCGCGCCCCAGCACCATCAGGGCTTGCTCGTCGTCTCGCATCGCTCGGATCATCCGGCCGTAGCCGCTGCGCACCAACAAGGAGACGCCGGCCACGACGACCGCGACGAGGATGACCAGCAGCAATGAAGTGGCCGGGTTGCGGGCGCCGCCGTCGAACAGGGCGGGCATGCCGCCGAGGCCGGACGGGCCGCCGGTGATGTCTAAGTTGGCGATGACCTGCATCACGGCGAGCTGGGCGCCCAGGCTGGCGAGCACGAAATAGTCGCCAGAGACGCGCAGCGCCGGCAACGACAGCAGCAACGACGCCACGAGCGCAGCACCCCCGCCGAGCAGGATCGCGAGCCCGGCGGGCAGACCGGCCTGCACGCTCAGCAACGCGGCCGTATAGGCGCCGATCGCGTATAACATCGGCTGCGCGATGCTCAGCAGCCCGCCGTAGCCGAGCA
This sequence comes from Acetobacteraceae bacterium, assembly GCA_965199095.1. Taxonomy (GTDB): domain Bacteria; phylum Pseudomonadota; class Alphaproteobacteria; order Acetobacterales; family Acetobacteraceae; genus LMUY01. Next base: position 1,279,121 of record CBDAQM010000006.1, on the reverse strand, counting down.
CCAGGTTGAAGCCGACGGCGAGCAGTGCGTTGATCGCCGTCAATGCCAGCAAGACGGAGGCATAGGCGAGCATCAGACGGTGCGCCGCCGTTCGCCGAACAGCGCCGCGATGCCCGCCGTGACCCCGCTGGGGAACACGAGAACGGCGATGACCATCAGCGCGTCGGTCAGCAGCGGTTGCCAGCGCGCCGCGATGAACAGAATGCTGAGCGCTTGTGCGACGCCCAGCAACAGCGCCGCCAGCCCGGCGCCGAACACGCGACCGATCCCGGCGAGGATGGTGGCAACCAGCGAGACCGTGAGGAATTGCTGCAGTGCGGTCGCCGGCACGGTCGCCGCCTTGGTGCCGAGCAGTACCGCGCCGGCGGCGACGAGCACCCCGGCGAGCGCCATGGCGAGGCGGAACGAACGGGCGGCGTCGATACCGTAGAGCTGGGCCAGGGCCGGGCTGTCCGCGACGGCGACCAGATGTTGCCCCTGCCGGGTCAGATGCAGGAAGCTGGCCAGCATGGCGAGCAACACCGCGGTCGTGGTGAGCGCGGCGATATCCCAGTCGCTCACGGCAACGCCGCCTATCAGGTGGATCGGCGTGACCAACGCGTCGCGCAAGGTCGTGGGCGTGGTGCCGAACAGGAGCTCGGCGATGAAGATGCAGAGTTCCGAGAGTGCCAAGGCGAAGATGAAGAAGGTCAGCATCGGTGAGCGCCGACGGCGCAGGATCGCGAACCCGAACCGCTCCACCAGCAAAGCGAAGCCAATGCCGATGACGATGGCGCCGGCGAATGCAACGCTTATGGGCCACCCGAACTCGCGGCTGCACAGCAGCGCCGCCGCGTAGCTCACGACGATCATCGCGGCTTGCGCAAAATTCCAGACATGATTGACCTTCAACACGAGAGCGAAGGCGACGGCGAACAGGCAGTTGAAGGAGGCCGTCGCGAACCCGCTCCAGATCAGCTGCAGCAGGATCGGCATCGAGAGCATGGTCGACCTACCTCAATGGGTCGGGGCTAGGCCGACATAATGAAAGGTCAGATCCCTCACGTCCCATATGTAAATTGGCTTGTCGACGGTGTGGTCGGCGTTGAACGTCACCGTGCCGGTCAGCGGCTGGTCGAAGCTGCGCTGAGCGAGCAAGGCCGCCCGGTAGCTCTCGCCGGTATCGGGCATGTTGTGGCTACGGACATAGTGGGCGAGCTGCGCTACGAGCCAGGGTGCATCATAGAAATATTGCGTGTAGGGCAGACCCACCGGCTCGCGGCCGGTTTGGTCCTTCCAGCGTTTGACGTAGTCGGCCACAGCCGGCGTGACATCGGCGGTGGGCGCCATGGAACTCACGACCAATCCGTTCGCAGCCGGGCCGATTTGCTTGACCATCTGCGGATTGAACGCGTTCTGGTAGCTGTCGACCGGCGTCGTCACCCCAAGTTGGCGAAGCTGCGCGAGCAGCGCGGTGGTGTCGGCCACGACGCCGTGGATGTGGATCTCGTCCGGATCGGCCAGCCGCACTTGCAAGATCAGCCCAGTGAAATCGGCTTGATCTGCTTGATAAGCTTCGTCCAGAACGACGGTGCCACCGTCGGCCTTGAACGCCGCCGCGAAAGCGGCCGCGCCGTCCTTACCGGTGTCGTTGTTCACATACAGGATCGCGACCTTCTTGCGGCCTTGCTGCACCAGGTAGCGCGCCAGCCCATCCATTTCCTTGTCGGCCAGCGGGGACACCGTGAACACGTAATCGCCCAACTTGGCGATCTCCGGCGAGTTCGCCCCGGCGCTCAGCATCAGCGTCTTCTGCCGATTGGCGATCGGCGCCACCGCGTGCACCACGTCGCTGAAGGCCGTGATGAAGACGGGCACATGGTCGACATCGATGAACCGGCTGACGACGCCGATGGCCGTCTCCGGCTTGCCCTGGTTGTCGACGATGATCGCTTCGAGCCGGCAGCCATCGACGCCGCCCTTCGCGTTGATGTCGTCGACGGCCCAGCGCACCGCCTGCATCTGATCCTTGCCGTAGGACGCAGAGGGACCGGTGAGCGGGTCCGTCACACCGAAACGAATTGGCGTTTCGCAAGCCGCCTGTGCCAGCCCCGAGCAGAGCAGCGCGCCCGCGAATACCACGCATCCCGCAGCCGCTCGCTTCAGCGAGGCCACGAGGGTTCTGGGGTCGGACATGGCTTCTCCTTCACTGCGGACGCAGTGACGTCGATGGCTGCAAGCGATGTGCCACAGGTTCGGCCCGGCGCTTGCACGTTCGCCGCAAGACAGTTCAGGAGTCTCCCATGCCCAACGACCCGGCCCCAGTGCTCCGCGAAAGCTTCCAGCCGGAGGGACTCGTGCAACGCCGGGTGGGCGGGCATCTCCTGTATTCCCATGCACTGGCCATCACCGGCGGCCAAAAGCTCGTCTACGTTTCGGGCCAGGTGTCGCGCGACGCCGAGGGTACTCTCGTTGGTAAGGACGATATGCGCGCGCAGATCGAGCAGGTTTGCGAGAACATCGCCATCGCGCTCGCGGCGGCGGGTGCTGGCTGGGAGCACGTCGTGCGCACGACGACTTATGTGACCGACATCGAGGCATTCTTCCAGCATCCTGACGTGCGCATGCGCTATTTTGGTCTGGCCCTGCCGGCCAGCAGCACGATCGGCATCACCCGCCTGTCGCATCCGGATTTCCTGGTCGAGATTGATGCGACGGCGATAGTTTAGCGGCGCTCGCCTGGCCAGGCCTGCAGCGCTGCTTCCGCTATCGCCAGCAGCGATGCCCGCGAGGCTCCGTCGCGCGCGAGCACCGACATGCCTTGCGTGGCCGCCAGGATCAGTCCAGCCAACGGAACCGCCTGCACTCCGGGGGGCAGGACGCCGTCCTCGATGTCGCGCTCGATCCGCACCCGCAGGCAGTGTTCGATGCCGCGGCGCACGGTGGCCACGGCGTCCTGCACATCGGCCGCGGCCGCCGAACCACTCGCGGCCGCACTGGCGAGCAGGCAGCCTTTGGGGGTCGCCTCGCCGGTGTAGGTCGTTGCCCCGGCCGCCATCACGTCGTGCGCAGCGTGATAGGCCGTCGGCGCATTCAGGATCGCACGCGCCATGTCGTCAGGGTCGCCGGGCAGTGGGCAGGAGTAGGCCTTGGGTCACCGCCAGGCGCCTGGTGTCACTGCCAGCGCACCGCGAACGGGATGTCGTCTTCCAGATCGCCGCCGCCGAAGCCGCCGCCCGGGCTCGCACCGGCTCCGGCCATGGCGGGTTCGCGACGGCGCTGTGCCGGGCGAGCTTCGTCGGCGTTCCCGTTCCCCCGGGCGTCACCCAGCAGCGTCAGCTCGCCGCGGAACCGGGCCAGCACGACCTCGGTGCTGTAGCGCTCCACGCCGGCGTTGTCCGTCCACGGCCGGGTCTGCAACGCGCCCTCGAGGTGGACCATGCTGCCCTTCAGCAGGAATCGCTCCGCCACGCCCGCAATCTGCTCGTTGAAGATCACGACCCGGTGCCACTCGGTGCGCTCCTTGCGTTCGCCGGACGCCTTGTCGGTCCACTGGTCGCTCGTGGCCAGGCTGAAGCTGACGATCTTGCCCCCGCCCTGCGTGCTGCGGACCTCCGGGTCCTTACCCAGCCGCCCGATCAGAATCACCTTGTTCACGCTACCGGCCGTCGTCGTCTTCCTTCTTCTCTCCTCGAAAGTCGGCTCGGCCCTGTGCCGGCTCGTCCTCTCGGGTGCGGCCCCTGCGAACCGGGCCGGGAAGCGGCGCAATGGCGCGCCCTTTGGCGCGGGACCGGAGCCACGCGCAGGCGAAGCCGAGCATGGCGAGGACCCGTACCCACTCGTTGTTCCGACAGGGGTGCATGCTCTACGATCTCATTCCCACCATGCCAGAGCACAGGCTTGTACCGCTGATCGAAAACTTCGCCGAAGCCATCTTAAACGCCGGTCTGTTCATGCAAAGATTTGCGGTTACGAAATGAGGGGATGGCTGAGCTTTCAACCGGGCGTTCTCTTCGCGCAGTTCAGCCACGGCCTGCTTCAGCGCAGCTACCTCGCCGTACAGTTCGACCAGCAGAGCTTCAAGATCTGGACGGCTCAGCGTCGAAAGGGTGGAGGGTGGCGGCACATGATGCAAAGACTCGACGGCGGCGAATCGGCGCAAGGAAAAAATGAGGCTTACCCACACTTTTGCCCCTCTTACTTAGCAGCTAATGTGAGCACGATCGTCGGTTGGCGAGCACGAGCCCCGATGATTGCGAGCAGCTACACTTAGGATGGTCCGGCCCGGTGCTGTTGGCCATCGGCAGCTGCCGCGGGTTGAAAATGCGCGTTTCCACCCCCATCAGACGAAGCAACCGATCCGCTTCCTCCACCAACAGGCGCGAGTAAGACCGCTCCCGCAGGCTCCCATACAGCAGCAGGATACGGGGCGGGTGCTCGGCATGGCTGGACGGCTCCAGGCGTGCCAGGTCCGGCGGCTGCAACAGCTCACGGCGCAGCCCCGGCATCGGCTCGCCGCCGTCTAAAGGCTTGTTCAACATTAATCGAATCGATTGCGGCGTCGAACAAGCCCTAAGCCTTTGTTTGGAGCGGCAGCTTTGTCGGTGTGCCGACGCACTTATTTGCCGACGCTGCCTAATGGTCCATCCCGCATCAGATCGGCGGCGCGGCTACGCGCTCTCCATCCTCCTTGAGGAAGTCAGACGGCAGCGGCGCGTCCAACAGGTCCAGCACCGTTTCAGACGGCCGGCACAGGCGGACGCCCTTAGGCGTGGCCACGATCGGCCGGTTAATGAGGATCGGGTGTTGCTCAATCGCGTCCAGCAGCGCGTCGTCGGACAACGCCGGGTTGTCCAGCCCCAGCTCGGCGAACGGCGTGCCTTTCTGGCGCAGGACGACGCGGAGCGGGATGCCCATGCGCCGCACTAGGTCCCGCAGCTCGGCGCGGCTTGGCGGCGTCTTGAGGTATTCGATCAGGACCGGCTCGGTGCCGGTTGCGCGGATCATCGCCAGTGTGTTGCGCGAGGTGCCGCAGGCAGGGTTGTGGTAGATCGTCACCCTACCGGCCATCACGCGGCACCCCGTTCATACCAACCCCGGCTTCGCCGCACGATGGCGACCACGGACAGCATCACCGGGACCTCGATCAGCACGCCCACTACGGTTGCCAGCGCCGCGCCGGACTGAAAGCCGAACAGCGCGATGGCCGTGGCAACCGCCAGCTCGAAGAAATTGCTGGCGCCGATCAGGGCGGACGGCCCTGCCACGCACCAGGCCACCTTTGCGCGGCGGTTCAGCAGGTAGGCCAGGCCGGCGTTGAAATAGACCTGGATCAGGATCGGCAGGGCCAGCAGCAGGATCACCAGGGGCTGGGCGATAATCTGCTCGCCCTGCAAGCCGAACAGCAGCACCAGCGTGGCCAGCAGCGCCACGAGCGACACCGGCCCCAGCACCGCGAGCGTCCTTGCCAGGGCGGCTGGCCCGCGGCGCAGCAGCGCCCGCCGCCAGAGTTGCGCCACGATGACGGGCACGACGATGTAGAGCACGACGGACAGGATCAGCGTGCTCCAAGGCACGGTGATTGAGGACAGGCCGAGCAGCAGGCCCACCAGGGGCGCGAACGCCACCACCATGATCGTGTCGTTCAAGGCGACCTGGCTCAGGGTGAAATGCGGCTCGCCATCCAGCAGGTTCGACCACACGAACACCATGGCCGTGCAGGGGGCGGCCGCCAGCAGGATCAGCCCGGCGATGTAGCTGTCCACCTGGCCAGCCGGCAGCAGCGGCCGGAACAGCCAGCCGATGAAGATGGCCCCCAGCAGCGCCATGCTGAACGGCTTGACCAACCAGTTGACGCCCACGGTGACGGCGATGCCGCGCCAATGCGCGCGCACCTGGCCGAGCGCTGCCAGGTCAATCTTGAGCAGCATCGGAATTACCATCAGCCACACCAGTGCGGCGATCGGCAGATTGACTTGCGCCACGGTGAAGTTGCCGAGCGTATGGAATGGGGCCGGGAAGATCTGACCCAGGGCGATACCGACGACGATGCACAGCCCCACCCAGAGCGTGAGCCATCGCTCAAAGACGTTCATGGAGGGCGCAGCCGGACGGCCGAGCGCCTGTGTCGCACTCATGCCGGCGTGCCCCTCACGACGCGCAGCAAGGGGCAGTGGCGGCCAGCTCGGGCTTCGGGGCACAGCACGAGCCTTGCGGCGTCTCAGGGGTGCAGCAGACGGCCGCCGCGGTGCGGATCGCGCCCAGGTCGGCGCTGTCGCCATAGACGGTGCTTTCGCCCGTCGTCAGGAAGGTTTCCCACGACACGCCTTGCGGGTCGGTGATCCAGGATTTTTCTGACTGCGCGTAGCAGCAGGTCGTCGCACTTTGCTCGACGACTGGCCGATCCGCTTGCCGCAGCCGGCCATAGACCTCTTGCAGTTCGCCTTGTGTCTCGACCTGGATGCCAAGGTGATCGAGGCCGGACCCGCCGCTGCGCGTGCTGATGGCGAAGTTCACGCGCGGATCGTCAAGCATCCACTTCGCATAATCCGGCTTGGTCACAGCCGGTTCGGCCGCGAACAGCGTCGAGTAGAACCGGACCGATTGGGCCAGGTCATCGACCGAGACATGAACGTGCAAGCGCTTCATTGGCGTGTGCTCCTTCCCTTGGATTTGACGAGCGTCGTTGAGTCGCAGACCCCGACGCCGCAGGCTCCGGGATCGCCTTGGCAGCAATTGTCGGTCAGGTAGGCGAGCAGGCTGTTCATGGCGTCGTACTCGGCCGCGTAGATCAGCGAGCGGCTTTCCCGCCGGAACGTGACCAGGCCGGCGTGCCGGAGCTGGTTGAGATGGAAGGAGAGGGTTGCCGAGGGAAGGCCCAGCCGTTCGCCGATTTGGCCGGCTGGCATTCCCTCCGCGCCCGCCTGGACCAGCAGGCGGAACACATCGAGGCGGGTGTCTTGAGCGAGGGCGGCAAGCGCCGCTATAGCATCCGGCTTTTCCATTATTCCATATGTGTGAAAATATGAGGTCTCGTCAAGGGTCGGCTGCAACCGAGTGACTGTCCGCCGCTCTTCGTCGGAATCAAGTTGAATGAACCTATCTGATAGGTTATTTACCAGAGATGGCTGGAACCCTTTTCTGGATCGATGCCATCCAAGTGTTCATTGCCGCCGAGGATCATCCGCCGCCTCACGTCCATGCCGTCCACACGGGGGAGGGCTGGGTGGCGAGGTTCCGCTTCTCGTTCCTGTCCGACGTGACCGGCCTGTACCGGTTTCGTCGCCGGGACGGAAGCCGACTGAGGCCACACTGGACCGGGTGGCAGAGAGGCGATCATGGCGCACCTCCAGTGTGCCGGGAGAGCTGGTGGACCACGCACGGAAGCCGGCACGAGATCAACCTAGTCAACCGGCGTGTCGAGACGAGGCGCATTGAGGGCGGGGACGGGTTGCTCGCCAAGGTGGCGCTGAAACCCAGCAAGGCGGCGGCTGGCATCGTGTCGGCCGGTTACGACCCAAGCAAAGGCAAGGTCGCGTTGACCTTGGATGACGGACGGATGCTCGCGCTGACGGCCGGACAGCACATTGAGGAGGCGGAGGAATGGTGAAGGACGACGAGGGCTGGATGCTGCCGCAGCGCAAGCCAATCACTAAGAATGTGCTCGACCGCGCGATCGGCGCCGAGGAGGAGGCCGCATCCCAGGAGCATCAGGCGCGGGAGGCTTGGTTTGACGGCCAGCACGGCACGGTCATGCTGAAGCTGACAGACGGCCGGGTGTTTGGAGCCGAGCCCGGCTTCATCCCATCGCTGCAAGGTGCATCGCCAAACCAGCTCACCGGGCTGCGGGCATCGAACGATGGGGTGTATCTGGTCATTGAGACCCTGGACCTGCACATCAGCGTGGACGGCCTGGTGACGCGGATCATGGAGGAGTCACCGCTGGCCATCAAACGTTCCGGGGCGCGCCTTGCAGGACTGACGACATCACCGGCCAAAGCAGTCGCGTCCGCACACAACGGACGGCTAGGCGGGCGGCCGAAGTCCAGGCCGAAGACGACCGTGCAGCACGGTTAACCAGGGTTCGAGAAAGGGCAGGGCGTGATGGACGACGAGGGTGTCATGCCAGAGACAGACGATCTTGCCGTCCAGACATTCGCCTGCGTGTGGGATGCGTTAGCGGATAGCCCGGCTGAGTCGTTAGCCATGCGGCTGCGCTCAGACCTGTTGAGTGCCATCCAGCAGACGGTTGCGAGCTGGGGCATGACCCGGGCGACGGCGGCACGACGGCTTGAGCTGACCGGGCCGCGGCTGGACGAGCTGCTGCGCGGAAGCCTCGGTAAGTTCAGCTTTGACGACCTGATCCAACTCGCCACCCGTGCGGGCCTGGACGTGCGCGTACAGATCGAACCCGCCGTGACAGGGTGAGCTGACGGACTCATGCCCGCCACTCCGTTCATGAAGCGGCTCACCTCCTCCCGTGCGACCTGATATGTGTAGCTGCTCGCAATCATCGGGGCTCGTGCTCGCAAACGGAGACAAATCTTGCTCGGATTGGCTGCCAATGAGGCCCGGCTCATACTCACATTGTGCGCCAGCGTGCTTGCCAACGGAGCGTCGTGCTCTCCAACCGACGATCGTGCTCACATTAGCTGCTAAGCTTGACTTTCCGCATTTTTGAATTGCCGCTGCGGCTACCTCGCTGCCCAGAAGATATCCTCTGACGCGATGAACTGAAGGGCGTCGTCGATGGGCAGTATGGTTCGCCCGAACGGCCCTGCGTTGGTCCAGCGCTCATTCCAAAGCGACCAGTAGAGCACCTCGACGCGATCGTTCTGCACGGTCGGGCGTAGGCGCGCGACCGGCGTCCCTGAGGCGGCGCGATAGAGTGTGTAGCCGCGGTTGCGGCGTTCGGCGGCCAGTTGCCCACGACGGCATCGGAAGCTCTCGATACGCTGAATGATCGGATCGGTCATGATGGTCGATGGTAATTCACCGGGCTGCCGAATGTCTCGCGGGGACTCTTGCGGCGCGGTGTCCCTTCGATTCTACGACTGCGATGGCATCGCACCATCCCGGCGCCGCACCGGCGCTCGACTCGCAATTGGTTCCACCGATCCTGGCCACTTGGCTGGCGGTGTTTCGCCCCTGCTTCACCGCCCCGGTATGGAACCGCGTGCTGGTTCTGGTGGCGGGCGCAGTGCTGGCGCCCGGCAAGCGCACCGTCACCCAGGTGCTGCGCGTCATGGGATTGGCAGATGACCGGCACTTCCGTCGCTACCACGAAGTCCTCAGCCGGGCACGTTGGGATGGGCGTGCCGTCGCGCGGCGGTTGTTGCTCTATATTATTGAGCGGCTGCTGCCGAACGGCGACGTGGTGATCGGCATTGATGATACCATCGAGCGCCGCTGGGGCGCACGCATCAAAGCCCGTGGTATCTATCGCGACCCGGTCCGCTCCTCCAAGGGGCAGTTCGTCAAGACCAGTGGCCTGCGCTGGTTGTCGCTGATGGTCGCAGTGCCGATCCCCTGGGCAGGGAGGACTTGGTCTTTGCCATTCCTCACCGTCCTCGCTCCGTCCGCGCGCTGGAGCGAGGCCAATGGCAAGCGCCATAAGACCCTGACGACCTGGGCTCGCCAGGCGATCCTGCAAACCAAACGCTGGTTACCAAACCGCCGTCTGATCTTTGTCGGCGACACCGGCTTCGCTGCCCTTGATCTACTGGCTGCTGTGCGTGGCCATGTCTGCATGATCACGCGGTTGCGGCTGGACGCCAACCTGTTCCGTCCAGCGCCCAAACGCCGACCAGGTCAACGCGGCCGAACGCCGTTGAAGGGTCGCGCCCTGCCGAAGCTGAATGCGGTGCTGAAGAACAAGAAGACGGTCTGGACGAGCGTGGTTGTCTCTCAATGGTATAACGCCCAGCAGCGCAAGCTACTGGTCGCGACTGGCACAGCGCTTTGGTATCACGCTGGAACTGCACCCGTGCCGATCCGCTGGGTGCTGGTTCGCGACCCAACCGGCGAACATGAGCCTGCCGCGTTTCTTAGCACCGACCTCGATGCGCAACCGGCGACCATCCTGGGCTGGTTCGTCTCACGCTGGCGCGTTGCGACCACGTTCCAGGAAGTGCGCGCCCATCTCGGCGTGGAGACGCAGCGGCAGTGGTCCGATCTGGCCATCCTGCGGACGACCCCAGCATTACTGGGGCTGTTCTCGCTGATCACCGTGTGGGCCGGTGACCTGGCGCGCGACAACGCAACTGTGCTGCGCCCGAACGCCGCCGCGTGGTATCGCAAGCAAGAGCCGACATTCAGCGACGCGATCGCCGCCGTACGACGTGTGTTGTGGGCGCCGCCGAATTTCTCCATGTCCCGGCAGCAGGGTGAGACCGTGACAATTACCGCAGGCTTGCTAAATCGACTCTTTCTGACGCTCTGTCTCGCCGCCTACATTGCGGAAAGCCAAGTTCAGCTATTCCCTGATAAGCCCTAAGTCACGGATTGACGGTCCAGCGGTCGATGATCCACGGCGCCAGCTGATCGACGGAAAGATCGAGGCCGAGACCAGGATGGTCCGGGATGGCGATCGTGCCCGCGTCATCCGGCTTCGGCTTGCCAAGCATGTCGAGCAACGGGTTCTCCGTCACGTCGACTTCGATGAACGGGAGGCTCGCAGCGCCCCCGGCACGGCAGCCGGGCAACACGGCGACCAGTTGCAGAGCCGCATGGTAGTTGACCACGGCGCCCCAGACATGCGGCACCACAGGAAGGTCGAACGCCTCCGCCAGCGACGCGACGCGCATCACCCCGCTGAAGCCGCCGCATACCGCAAGGTCGGGCTGCAAGATGCCCATCGCACCCGCGATGACGAAATCGCGGAATCCGGCCAAGCTCGCCAGCGCCTCGCCGCCTGCGATCGCCATCGGGGCCGCCTCCGCGACGGCTCGGTAACCCGCCGTATCCTCCGGACCCACCGGCTCCTCCAGCCATAACAGCTCTGCATCCTGCAGGCGCCGGGCGGCCTGGATCGCGGCGCCCGCCGTGTAGCCCTGGTTGAAGTCCAACATCAGCGCCGCTTCCGGGCCGAGTTGGCGGCGTAGGCCCAGCATCATCGCACCGTCCTCGTGCGGACTGAACCCGCCACGTGGCTTGAAGGCGCGGAACCCCTGGCGGGCCCATGCCTCGACCTGCGCCGGGAACGCGCGATACGGATGGCCACCGGGTTTCATGAACGGCCCGCTCGCATAGGCCGTGGCGCGGTTGCGCAAGGCGCCACCTAACAGGGCGGAGACCGGAACACCGCGCGCCTTCGCAGCAATGTCGTGCAGCGCGATGTCCATGGCCGCCGTCGCCATCATGGCGCTGCCCCGGCGATCGTAGCCGGCCGTGCCGGCCATCATCCGCCACAGCCGGCCCGTGGCGGTCGGATCCTGCCCCAGGACCAAGGGGGCGAGACGCTGGCGGATATAGGCGGCGGCGGTGATGGGCGACGACCAGGCCTCGCCCCAACCGGCGATGCCCGCATCGGTCAGGACCTCGACCAGCAGGGCTTCCTTGCTGTCGAAGAACGTCACGGCATTGCCGATCGGTTCTCCCAGCGTGCAGCGCAGGTGGTAGCCGCGGATTTGCGTGATCTTCATCGCGCGGTCTCCGGTACTGCACGCGCGGGACCGACCTGCGCGTGCGTGGTGAGCAAGAGCCGCATCATGGAGCCCAGCAGCAGGGCGACCACGGCGGCCATCACGCACATGGCGGCCAGGAAGACCAGCGAGCCCGAAAACGATCCGGTGGCCTGTCGGATCCAACCGATCACGGCCGGGCCGAAGAAGCCGCCGGTGCTGCCGACGGAGTTGATCAGCGCGACGGCCGCGGCCGCGGCGCCGCCCGTCAACAGGGTGGTGGGAAAGATCCAGATGTTGGGGGTGGCCGCCCCGACGCCGGCGGCGCCGACCGTCAGCCCGATCATGCCCACGATCGGGGAAGCGGTCGCCGCAGCCAGCAGGAACCCGGCGGCACTGGCCAGGAAGGGCGCGGCGACGTGCCAGACGCGCTCGCCCGTGCGGTCGGCGTGCCGGCCGGAGGCGACCATCGCGATCGCCATGGCGAGCGAGGGGATCGCCGCGACGAAGCCGGTCTGCATCGTGGTCAGGCCGAACGCCTTGACGATCTGCGGCAGCCACACCGCGACGCCCGTCGTGCCGATCACCAGCCCGACCCCGACCAGGCACATCAGCAGGACGCGCCGGTCCGTCAATGCGCCCAGCACGGTGAAGCGCTCATCGGCCTCACGCTCCGCCTGCTCCCGGGTCAGGGTCGCCGCAAGCCAGCTCCGATCGGCGGGCGCCAGCCACGCCGCGCGGTCCGGCCGGTCGGGCAGCACCGTCAGCACCACGACGCCCATGATGATCGCCGGCAGCGCCTCGATGACAAAGAGCCACTGCCATCCGGCGAGGCCGCCGACCCGGTTGAGATAGGTCAGGATCAAGACCGAGATCGGCGACCCGATGACCGATGACAGGGGAACGGCCATGTTGAACAGGCCGAACATGCGCGCGCGGTCGGCGCGGGGGAACCACAGGGTCAGGTAGACCAGCATGCCGGGGAAGAACCCGGCCTCCGCGATGCCGAGCAGGATCCGGACGACGTAGAAGCTCCGTTCACCCACGACGAACGCCGTCATCGCGGACAGGATGCCCCAGGTGATCATGATGCGGGCGATCCACAGCCGCGCCCCCACGCGCCCCATGACGATGTTGCTCGGCACCTCGCAGAGGACGTAGCCGAGGAAGAAGATGCCGGCGCCGAACCCGAACTCAGCTTGCGTCAGGCTCAGGTCGCTCGACATCGTCAGGGCGGCGAAGCCGATGTTGACGCGGTCGAGGAACGCCGCGAAGTAGCACAGCCCCAGGATCGGGATCAGCTGCCAGGCGACTTTGCGGATGACCGCGCGGCCATGCTCCGTGTCCGCCATGGCCTTAGTATTGGCCTTTCGTTATGGACGCGCGGACATCGCGTGCCTCTGCCAGCGCCACGGCCAAGGTGTTCGTGAACATGCGCGCGTCGGTCAGCAGCGTTGCCAGATGGAAGCCCTCCGCCAGCATCTGGCGCACCATGTCGGGTGATCCGCAGTGGATGCCGGCGAGCTTGCCGGCCTCAACCGCCTTGTCCCGGATGGTGGCGATGGCTGCCTGCACGGCAGGCTCCGGCAGAAGGGTCGGTGCGAAGCCGAGCGACAATCCCAGGTCGGCCGGTCCGATGTAGACGGCGTCGATGCCGTCCACCCCCAGGATCGCGTCGAGGTTCTCCATTGCCTGCGCGGTTTCGATCATCGCGAGGGTGGTGATGAACTGGTTCGCCGTGCGGGCGTAATCGGCGCCGTGCACCTGCATGGCCCGGGTCGGCCCGAACGACCGCGCACCCGCCGGCGCATAGCGGCAGGAGGCGGCGAAGCGCTCGGCCTCCTCGCGCGTGTTGATCATCGGGCAGATGATGCCGGTGAACCCGGCGTCCAACGCCTTCATGATGATGCCGGGCTCGTTCCACGGCACCCGGCACAGTGTCGGCATGCCCTGGCCGTCCACCGCCTGCAGCATGGCCAACGCCATCTGGTAGTCGACCAGCCCATGTTGCAGGTCGACCGTGACGGTGTCGAAGCCGGCGCGTGCCACGATCTCCGCCGTCACGGTAGAGGGGATCGAGCACCAGCCGTTGATGGCCTTGCCGCCCGCGGCAAGGTGCTGCTTCAGGCCACGCTGAGGAATGGGCATGCGGTTTCTCCTTATCGAGTGCGGGTGATCTGCCGGGCAGGTACGAAGTCGGTCCAGAGGGCCGTGGGCCGGCCCGCGGCAAGCGCCTGGACTGGGGAAAGCGTCGATGGCTGGTCATGATGCCGCGCTTGGTTCAATCTGGCCCGACGATCCGGATCGGAAGGCGTGCCAGGAACCGCCATGACGAGCGAAGGCGCCTCACCCATTTACCACAGCCCAGCGACGACGAATGGCATCGTCCGGCCGGTGACATCCGTCGATGTCGCGCGGGCGGCCGGCGTGTCGCAGGCGACGGTCTCGCGGGTGTTCACGCCGGGCTCGCGCATCACCGGGCCGATGCGGGAGAGGGTGCTGGCGACGGCGCTGGCGCTCGGCTATCGCCCCAATGCCATCGCCCGCGGGCTGGCCTCGCAACGGTCCCGCATGATCGGCATCGTCATGGGCAACATGCGCAACCCGTTCTATCCGCAGGTGCTGGAGCTCTTCAGCGACGTGCTGCGCGGCACCGGGCGCCAAGTGCTGCTGTTCACCGTCCGCGATGGCGAGACCGTGGACGACCTGCTGCCCGAGCTGTTGCAATACCAGGTGGACGGCGTGGTGATCGCCTCGGCCAATCTCTCGTCCGGGATGGCGCGCAACTGCGCTTCGCTCGGCACCCCGGTGGTGTTGTTCAACCGGGTCAGCAAGGACGCCGAGGTGTCGTCCGTCTGCTGCGAGAACCGCGTCGGCGGTCGGCTCGCTGCGGACATCCTGGCGCAAGCCGGGCACCGTCGCCTGGCGTTCCTGGCTGGGACCGCGGATACGTCCACCAATACCGAGCGCCTGACCGGCTTCACCGAGCGGTGCGGCGAGCTCGGTTTGCCCGAACCTCTCGTGGAGCCGGGCGCCTATACGTATGAGGCCGGGTTTGCCGCCATGGCGCGCGCGCTGGAGGCCGGGACGGCGCCTGACGGGGTGTTCTGCGCCAACGACATCATCGCGCTCGGCGCGCTCGACGCGGCGCGGCAGGGCGGCCTGGTACCGGGCCGGACGGTCTCGGTGCTCGGCTTCGACGATATCGCGCTCGCGACCTGGCCGAACTATCGCCTGACGACGATCCGGCAGGACATCCAGGCGATGGTCCGCAAGGCCGTGCAGGTGCTGACCGAACGGGCCGGGGGCGGCGCCGGGCCGCAGGTCACCATCCGCGTCGCGCCCGAGATCGTGTGGCGGGACACGGTCTGCCGGTCCTGATGCCGCGCGAAGGCTCACGCGACGCTCGCCGGGTCGACGATGCAAGAGGGATCAAGCCGGCCATCGATGCCGTCGAGGATGTTCCGTGCCATCGCCACCGCCATGGCGCGTGCGCCCTCGCGCGTCGTCGCGGCGCTATGCGGGGTCAGCACGACGTTGTCGAACCCGGCGAGTGGGTGCGCCTGAACGATGGGCTCCTTCCCGAACACGTCCAGCGCCGCCGCCCCGAGGCCGCCACTGGTCAGTGCCTGCGCCAGCGCGTCCTCGTCCACGATGCCGCCGCGGGCGCAGTTCACGACGATCGCGCCTCGCGGCAGGCGGCTGAGACGCGGGGCGTCGATGAGCCTGGCGCTGCGCGTCGTGAGCGGGATGTGCAGCGTCAGAACATCGGCTTGCGCCAGCCCCTCGTCGAGCTCGTCCACGCACGCGTATCCTGCCATCGTCGCCTGCTCGCGGGCGGCGGCAGAGATGTCATGCACCAGCACGTGGAGGCCGAAGGCGCGGCACAGGGCTGCGACGCGGCGGCCGATGCGGCCGAAGCCGACCACCAGCACGCGGCGCCCGGCCAACTCGACCGCGCAGGCCGATTTGCGGAACTCCCAGTCGCCCTGCCGCACCGCACCGTCATACGCGCGGAGATGTTTCGCGGCGGCCAGCAGCAACATCATGGTGTGCTCGGCGACCGAGATGCTATTGGCGTCGGCGGTGATCGTGACCGGGATGCCACGGCCGGCGAGGTAGGCCACGTCGATGTTGTCGAAGCCCACGCCGTGCTTGGCTGCGACGCGCAGCTTGGCAGCGCGTGACAGCAGGGCCTGGTCGAGCCGTGCGGTGCGGACGCCGATCGCGACTGTTTCCGGCAACGCCATTTCGAACGCAGGCGCCCCAGGTGCGGCCACGACAAGGTGAAGGTCGGCACGCGCGGCCAACAGGTCTATGCCTGCTTGGTCGATCGCCTCCGTCAGCACGATAGTGGTCATGACGCCCTCCGCCTGTGGGATCGTGTGCGCCCCACTCTGAATACGCATTCTTGACCGCGTGCGCTGGATGAGTCCAGCCGCGAAAAACGCTTCGTTTCCGGACGGACAATGACGTGGCGCGGTGAACCCTCATCCTGAATGAAGGCGTCCAGTAAGCGTCAAGCTGGCCATACGAGCATCCCGTTGCGCCTTGCCGGAGTTGGCGTTAGTTTCGCCAGAATGCGTATTCAGGCACCGGTCTGACAACAACAAGGATGCGCCGCCATGACGGCGTGTTCGGAGGAACGATGATGCGGAAGCGGTTCTGGGGATTGTGCCTGGCGGTCGGCGTGCTGATCGCCTCGGCGGTGCAGGCGCAGGAGAAGGCGGAGATCAAGATCACCCGCCAGCCCAGCATCATATACATGCCGACCTACATCATGGAGGCGAAGCACCTGATCGAGTCCCGGGCCGCCGCACTCGGCGTTCCGAACCTGAAGGTCGAATGGGTCAACTTCAACGGCGGCGGCAACGCGACGGACGCCTTGCTGTCGGACTCGATCGACATGGTGAACAGCGGCGTCGGCAACATGCTGCTGCTATGGGACCGCACGCGCGGCGGCGTAAAGGGGATCGTCGCGACCTCCGCCGAGCCGCTGATCCTGATCACGCGCAACCCCGCGATCAAGACCCTGCGCGACTACACGCCGCAGGACAAGATCGCGCTGCCGACGGTTCGCATCTCCACCCAGGCGATCCTGCTGCAAATCGCCTGTGAGGAGGTGTTCGGCCCCGGCCAGGGCGCCAGGCTCGACACCAACACGGTACAGCTCGGCCATCCCGACGCGACCGGCGCGATGATGGACCCGCACGGCGAGATCACCAGCCATTTCTCCGCGCCGCCCTTCGTGTTCGAGGAGCTGCGACGCGTGCCCGGCGCCCATGTCGTGACGGATTCGCAGCAGATCATGGGCACGCCCCTCACCGTCGCAGTGATTTTCACGACGACACGGTTTGCCAATGCCAATCCTAAGCTGGTTCAGGCGGTGAAAGAGGCATCGGCCGACGCCCTCGACTACCTGCAGGCCCACACCGCCGACGCGGTCGCCCTCTACCGGGAGGCTTCGAAGGACCCGACCTCGCAGGAGGATTTGCTGGCCATGCTGAAACAACCCGGCATGATGGATTTCAGCACGAAGCCGCAGGGCACGATGCGCTTTGCCGAGCACATGCACGAGGTCGGCCTCCTGAAGACCATGCCGAAGGCGTGGACCGACTACTTCCTGCCGATCGCGCAAGACCTGGACGGCAACTGAGATGGCGGCGTTGCTGGAGGTCGACAACTGCACGCTGCGGTATCGGACCGACCGCACCGTGGTGACCGCCACCCACCGGGTCAGCTTCCATGTCGAGCAGGGCGACCGCTACGTGCTGCTCGGCCCCTCGGGCTGCGGCAAGTCGACGCTGCTGAAAGCTGTGGGCGGCTACATCAAGCCCGACGAAGGCGCCATCCGCATCAAGGGCCAGCCGGTGCGCGACGCCGGCGCGGATCGCATGATGGTCTTCCAGGAGTTCGACCAGCTGCTCCCCTGGAAGACGGTGCTGGAGAACGTCGCGTTCCCGCTGCGAGTGGCGCGGCGAATGAGCGCGCGCGCCGCCGCCGATAAGGCGATGCACTACATCGACAAGGTCCACCTGACGCGGGTGGCGCACAGCCACCCGCACACCCTGTCGGGCGGCATGAAGCAGCGCGTGGCGATTGCCCGCGGCATGGCGATGGAGCCGGACATCCTGCTGATGGACGAGCCGTTCGCCGCGCTTGACGCGCTGACCCGGCGCCAGATGCAGGACGAGCTGCTGCGGCTGTGGGACGACACGCGCTTCACCGTGCTGTTCGTCACCCACTCGATCGGCGAGGCGATCAAGGTCGGCTCCCGCATCCTGCTGCTCTCGCCGCACCCTGGCCAGGTCAAGGCGGACGTGGAGGATTTCGCTGAAGCCAGCCCAGAAGCGGCCGCGAAGCTGGAGCAGCGCATCCACGACCTGCTGTTCGCCCCGACGATGGAGGAGGACCGCGTGCCGGTCACCGCCGACGTTGCCTGAGCCGCGTGTAATCACCTACGCGCCCTCCAGCGCCGCGGTGCCTGAAGTCAGCCGCCCCGTCACGCCTTGGCGGCGGCTATGGGACAGCACGACGCTGCGCAAGACGGCCATCATCGTGCTGCTGGCGGTGATCTGGGAAGTCTACGCGCGGGTGCTGGACAACCCGCTGCTATTCCCCACGCTGACCGACACGTTGGGCGCGGTGGTGGACCACGTCCGGGACGGCAGCCTTCCCGCGCGGACCTGGACGTCGTTGCGGGTGCTGGTCCTGGGCTATGGAAGCGGGGTGGGGCTGGCGGCGGTGCTGACGATCGTGGCGATCAACACGCGGGTCGGCACGGATATCCTCGAGACGCTGACCGCGATGTTCAACCCGCTGCCCGCCATCGCGCTGCTGCCGCTGGCGCTGATCTGGTTCGGGCTCGGCATCGGCAGCCTGGTGTTCGTGCTGACGCATTCCGTCTTGTGGGCGGTGGCGCTCAACACGCATGCCGGCTTCCTCGGCGTGTCGCAGACGCAGCGGATGGTGGGGCGCAACTACGGGCTGCGCGGGCTGCGCTACGTCTTCCTGATCCTGATCCCGGCCGCGTTCCCGTCGATCCTGACCGGGCTCAAGGTCGGCTGGGCCTTTGCCTGGCGTACGCTGATCGCGGCCGAGCTGGTGTTCGGCGTGTCGTCCGGACAAGGCGGGCTGGGCTGGTTCATCTTCGAGAACCGCAACGTGCTCGACATCCCCGCCGTGTTCGCCGGGCTGCTGACGGTGATCGTCATCGGGCTCGCGGTGGACAACCTGGTGTTCCGCATTATCGAGCGGCGCACCATCCGACGCTGGGGCGTGCAGGCCTGAACCCCGCCCCGCGATAGCGCCGGCACCGCCGGCAGGAGAGAGAACCATGGCAAGATACCTCAAGCACGGGCGCAATGCCGACACCGCGGCCGCCGACGACAGGCAGGTCCGCACCGTCGTCGAGACGATCCTCGCGGACGTGCAGGAACGAGGAGACGCGGCGGTACGCGAACTGTCCCTGCGCTTCGACGGGCTGGACCGGGCCGATGCCCGGCTGACCGACCATGAGATCCGCGACTGCATGGCGGAACTGCCCGCGCGCGCGATCGAGGACATCAAGTTCGCCCAGGAACAGGTGCGCAACTTCGCCCAGTACCAGCGCGAGTCCATGCGCGACATCGAGGTGGAGACGCTGCCCGGCGTCGTGCTGGGCCACAAGAACATCCCGGTCAACTCGGTCGGCTGCTACGTGCCGGGCGGCAAATACCCGCTGCTGGCCTCCGCCCACATGTCCGTCGTCACCGCCCGGGTCGCCGGGGTCAAGCGCGTCATCACCTGCGCGCCGCCGTTCGGCGGCCGCCCGGCGCCCGCGATCGTCACCGCCCAGCATCTGGCGGGCGCGGACGAAATCCTGTGCCTGGGCGGTGTGCAGGCGGTCGCGGCGATGGCGCTCGGCACCGAGAGCATCGCCGGGGTCGACATGCTGGTCGGCCCCGGCAACGCCTACGTCGCCGAGGCCAAGCGCCAGTTGTTCGGCCGCGTCGGCATCGACCTGTTCGCCGGCCCGACCGAGACGCTGGTGATCGCCGATGACAGCACGGACGCCGAGATGTGCGCGACCGACCTGCTGGGTCAGGCGGAGCACGGGCCCAACTCCCCGGCGGTGCTGCTGACCGACAGCGAGCGGCTGGCGCGCCAGACCATGGCGGAGATCGACCGCCTGCTCACGATCCTGCCCACCGCGTCCATCGCCGCCCAGGCGTGGGAGGACTACGGCGAGGTCATCGTGTGCGACAGTCCGGAGGAGATGGTGGCGGAGGCGGACCGCATCGCCTCCGAGCACGTGCAGGTCATGACGCGGGAACCCGACTACTTCCTCGCTCACATGACGAATTACGGCGCCCTGTTCCTCGGCACCCGCACCAATGTGAGCTTCGGCGACAAGGTGATCGGCACCAACCACACCCTGCCCACCAAGAAGGCGGCGCGCTACACCGGCGGCCTTTGGGTGGGCAAGTTCCTGAAGACCTGCACCTATCAGCGTGTGCTGACCGACGCAGCCTCGGCACGGATCGGTGAGGTGTGTTCGCGCCTGTGCCTGCTGGAGGGCTTCGTGGGCCATGCCGAGCAGGCCAACCTGCGCGTCCGCCGCTATGGTGGCCGCAACGTGCCCTACGGTGAAGCCGCCGAATGACGCTGGAGGCGCTGCCGGTCTGTCCGTCCTTCAGCCTGGCGGGGCGGCGGGCGCTGGTGACGGGCGCCGGCCGCGGCATCGGCCTAGCGGCCGCGGCGGCGCTGGCGGCGGCCGGGGCGGCAGTGACGCTCGTCGCCCGCTCGGCCGCGGAGATCGAGGCAGTGGCGGCCGCCTTGCGCGCCCGCGGCGACCAGGCAGAGGCGCTGCCGCTCGACGTCACCGATCAGGCGGCGGTCGTGTCGGCGCTCGCCGGCAGGCCGGCCTTCGACGTGCTGGTGAACAATGCCGGCACCAACCGGCCGAAACCGTTCACTGACGTCTCCGAGGCCGATTACGACGTGGTGATGGGCCTGAACGTTCGCGCTGCCTTCTTCGTCGCGCAGGCGGTGGCCCGGGGGATGATCGCGGCCGGGCGGCCCGGCTCCATCATCACCATGTCCTCGCAGATGGGCCATGTCGGCGGCGCCGGCCGCACCATCTACTGCGCCTCCAAATTCGCGGTCGAGGGGCTGACGAAGGCGATGGCGCTTGATCTGGCGCCGCATCGGATCCGCGTCAACACGATCTGCCCGACCTTCATTGAAACGCCAATGACTCGGCCGTTCCTGTCCGATCCGGCATTCCGGGCGAGCGTGCTTGGCAAGATCAAGCTCGGCCGGCTCGGACAGTGCGAGGATTTGATGGGAGCCGTCGTGTTTCTAGCCTCGGACGCATCGGCACTGATGACCGGGTCCGCCATGGTGATCGATGGCGGATGGACGGCCGACTGACCGCCAACAGCAGGAGCCCACCATGTGGCAACCGAACCAGCGTTACCCTGACCCGGCGTGGCGCGTGCTGCATCCGTCTTTCCTGCCGTATCGGCCGTTCAACGCCACGGTGGAGCGGCTTGCCACCGGATGCCGCTGGGGCGAGGGGCCGGTCTGGTTCGGTGATGCGCGCCACGTGCTGTGGAGCGACATCCCCGGCAACCGCATCCTGCGTTGGGATGAGGAGACCGGCACGGTGGGCGTGTTCCGCCAACCATCCGGCTACGCCAACGGCAACACGCGGGACCGCCAGGGCCGGCTGATCACCTGCGAGCATGGCGGCCGTCGCGTCACCCGCACCGAGTACGACGGGACGGTGACGGTGCTGATGGATTCCTGGGACGGCAAGCGGCTGAACTCGCCGAACGACGTCGTGGTGAAAAGCGACGGCAGCATCTGGTTCACCGACCCGCCGTTCGGCATCCACACGCATTACGAGGGCGACGTCGCCGAGCAGGAGATCCCCGCCCATGTGTATCGCCTGGACCCGGCGACCAGGAAAGCCGCGGTCGTGCAAGATAGCGTGTTGGGGCCGAACGGGCTGTGCTTCTCCCCGGACGAGTCCAAGCTCTACGTGGTTGAATCCCGCGGCGTGCCGAACCGAAAGATCCGGGTGTTCGACGTGGTGGATGGCACGACGCTGGCCAACGGGCGCATCCTGATCGACGCCGGGCCGGGCACGCCCGACGGCCTGCGGTGCGATGTCGACGGCAACCTCTGGTGCGGCTGGGGCATGGGCGATCCGGAACTGGACGGCGTGCGGGTCTTCAATCCGGATGGCGAGGCCATCGGCCACATCGAGCTGCCGGAACGCTGCGCCAACCTGTGTTTCGGTGGCGCCAAGCGAAACCGCCTCTTCATGGCGGCAAGCCATTCGCTGTATGCCGTGTACGTCAACACGCAAGGCGCGGTGGGCGGTTGAGTGAGCGGTGTTCTCACGCGAGGGAAGCAACTTCCGCTACCTGGAGGCGCCGTCGGGCTGGCCTAGGCGGTGGAGGCGGTCAATGCGCAGCCCGCGGCATTTACTGAAATGCATCATGGACTCGCCGACTCGCAGCGCCTTCCGCCCTACGCCGACGATCTGCCCGCACAGAAGTCGACTGGCTTAGACTCAGGAGCCACTGCCGCGCCACTTCCGCTCCGCGTCGTCCCATGCGGCAAGGGGTTGCAGATCGGGCACCCATGCCAACCCCGTCTTCGCATCCGACGACACCGCTTCCGGCGTCACGACGACGTCCAGCAACGCCGGACGGTTGGCGAGCGCCCGTTCGAGCGCGGGCTTCAGCTGCTCCTCAGTTTCCACCCGTTCGGCATGCATGCCGAACGAACGCGCCATCGCCGCATGGTCACTGAACTGCAACCTGGTGCCCACGACCTTGCCGTAGGTCACCGTCTGGTCGTGCACCTCGATCTGCCAGGCGCCGTTGTTGGCGACGACGATCAACACCGGCGCCTTGTGTCGCACGGCGGTATCCACCTCGATCGCGTTGAAGCCGAATGCGCCATCCCCGGTCGCCACCACCACGGGCCGATCGGGGACGGCGAGGCTCGCGGCAATGCCATAGGGCACGCCGATGCCGATGCAGCCGAACGGTCCGGGGTCGAGCATATCCGGTGCGGACAGGCCGATCCGGGCAAAGCTGAGGAAGTCACCGCCATCGGTTATGACAACCGCCTCCGTGCCGATGGCCTCCTGCAAGGCGGCGAGCAAGCGGCTTGGGTGCAGCCGCCCGTCACTGCCAGGGGGCGCCGCCCGCATGGATTGTTTCAGCTTGCGTGCGCGTTCCTCATGCGACCGGCGCAGCCCGTCTGCCCATCCCCGGTCAACGGATGCGGCCCGGTTGCCGGCGGCCTCGACCAGCGCGCGCAACGCCTCCGCCGGCGAGGCAAGAATCTCCACCACGCCACGCCGGTTGTCACGCAGCTCGCCCGGCACCTCCCCGATGCGTACGAAACGCGCCTGGCCGAAAATCGCAGGTGAGCCATAGGCGAGTTGGAAGTCCAACCGGCGTCCTACGGTCAGCACGACGTCCGCATCAGTCATCACCGTGCCACGCATCGCACCAACGACGGAGGCGTGCGTATCCGGCACCAAGCCGCGGCTCTCGCCGGTATCGAGGTAGACCGCGCCGAGCCGGTCCAGCAGCGCGATCATTTCAGGCCCTGCCCGGCGGGCGCCGCGCCCGGAGATGACGACCACGCGCTTGGCGCCCCAAAGCTCCTCGACCGCCTGCGCCACTCGCGCCTGGTCAGGCATCACCACCCACCGCGGCTTGGGTTCCAGGTGTTCTTCGAGTTGGACGGGTTTCGGGACGATGCGGCGCAGCACGTCGGCCGGGAAGTCGATATAGGCAGGACCGGGCTCCCCCGCATCGCCGAACGCGCGGGCAATCGCCTCGTCCAACTCAGCCAGTGCGAGCGCCGGATCGCGCACCGTGCGGGCATAGCGGGTAATCGAGCGGACCAGGAGGGTGTGGTCGAGATCCTGCAGGCCGCCGCGGTTCTCCTGCGCAGTCGGGTTGGTTCCGGAGATGACCAGCACCGGTGCGCGCGAGATGTGTGCGTTGGCGATGCCGGTTATCGAATTGGTCATACCTGGGCCTGCCGTCACGAGGGCAACGCCCAACTCGCCCGTCAGCTCTGCATGGGCCTGGGCCATGTGCACCGCAGCGCGCTCGTCGCGCACGTCAACGATCTCGACGCCTTCCGCGTCGAGCCGCATCCAGATCGGCATGATGTGGCCGCCGCAAAGCGCGAAGACGCGCTTCGTGCCCCGCCGCTTGAGCAGGCGGGCGACCAACCCGGCCACACTATCGGGATCTATCTTCATCATATCGCTTCCATGTCCCGTTTCGGTCAGCTGCCGGTCCGCTCGGCGCCGGAAAGCTGTGTCTTGAGCACCCGGTGCAGGATCTTGCCGGTGGCAGTGCGCGGCACCTCCTCCTGGCGAAGGAACGAGAACGACCGCGGGCGCTTGTAGCCGGCGATCCGCTCCCGCGACCACGCGAGCAGCTCGCCCTCCCCCAGCGTGGCGCCGTCGTGCGGAATGATGACGGCGTGCACGCGCTCGCCCCATTTCTTGTCCGGCAGGCCGATCACCGCCACGTCCTGGACTGCGGGATGGGCGCCGAGCATGGCCTCGACCTCGGACGGGTAGATGTTCTCGCCGCCCGAGATGATCATGTTGCTCTTGCGGTCGACCAGGTGGATGTAGCCGTCCGGGTCGCGCTGGGCCATGTCGCCGACGGTGCAGTACTCGCCCCGGAACGCGTCCTGCGTCTTCTCCGGCAGGTTCCAGTAGCGGTCAAAGGTATGGGCGTTGCTGGAATAAAGCTCGCCGGCTTCGCCGTCCGGAACCTCATCGCCGTTCCCGTCCAGCAGCTTGATCGGCGCCGCGCCCACGCATTCCCGGCCGATCGAGCCAAGCTTGGTGAATTGCTCGTGCGGGCGGAGCATTGTCACCCACCCGGCCTCGCTTGAACCATAAAGCTCGAAGAGGCCAGAGTTGCGGAACATCTCCATCACGGCCCGCTTCGTGTCCTGGCGCGCCGGGGCCGAGGAGATCATCAGCTTGGCGACCCGTCTGAGGTCGTACTTCCCCCACGTAGCGACCGGCAGGCCCAGCATCATGGTGTAGTGGGTCGGCACGAGCGAGGTGAAGGTTGATCCACCCTCGGCGAGCGTGCGGACGCAGTGTTCCGGGTCGAAGCTGCGGCGCGAGTAGATGGATACCTCGCCGCCCAAGTAGGTGAAGGCGCCGAAGAAGTTGAGCGAGTTCGCGTGGCACATCGGCATGACCAGGAGGGCGCTGTCCTCCCGATGCACCCCCAGCTCGATGTCGGTCACCAGGGACAGGTGGGTTGCGGCATTGTGGCTGCGGAGCACCCCTTGGGCCGCCCGGTCGTGCCGGAAGTATACATCAGGGTCCACGGGTCGGACGCCAGCACCGGCTGGGCCGGCTCGCGGTCGGCGGCCATGGCGAGCAGGTCCTCGTAGTCGCGATAGCCGGCGGGGCAAGCCTCGCCGGCCCGGCCCTGGCCGGCGAGGCGGATCAGGTTGCCGGCGGGAATCGACAGGTCCGTCCGGACTTCCTCCAGACCACCGATGAGATCATCCTCGACGATGACCGCGGCCGCGCCCGCATCCTCAATGAGATAGGAGATTTCGCGGCCGACGAGGCGGAAGTTGACCGGCACCGCAATCAGGCCCGCCTTGGCGGTGGCGGCAAAGATTTCAGCCCATTCCACCCGGTTGTAGGCGAGGACCGCGACCCGATCGCCCTTGGCAAGACCAAGGCCCAGAAAGGCATTGGCCAGGCGGCAGGCGCGCGCGTTCCAGTCCCGGAACGTCATCGCGCGCTCCAGGTCGCGCGCGCCGATCTTGTCCGGAGACAGGCGGGCATGGACCGAGAGCATCTGGCCCAGCGTCAACAGCTCTGTCATCTGCATGCTCCGCGCTACTTGTTCACGATAGGGGCCGGGATCGCGAGTACGAGCACCCCGCTCACCACCAGCACCGCCGCAAAGAGATACAGGCTGGCCGAGTTGCTGTGCGTGACGGCGGCCAGCCAGCCGACGATGTTGTTGGTGGTGAACCCGGCGAGGTTGCCGAGCGAGTTGACCAGCGCGATCCCGGCCGCGGCAGCGGTGCCCCCGAGGAACGCGCCAGGCAGGCTCCAGAATGCGGCCTGCGCGCTGGATGCCCCGGCCACCGCCAACACAAGCCCGATCATCGCCAGCACGGTGTTGCCGCCGGCCCATGCGGTGAAGGCGAAGCCGGCCGCGGTGACCAGGCACGGGACCAGCGTGTGCCAGCGCCGTTCACGCACGCGGTCGGCATTGCTGTTGAGGGCGATCATCGCGATCACGGCCGCCACGTAGGGCACGGCAGTCAGCACGCCGATCTTGAACGGGTCGGACACGCCGGTCTGCTTGATGATGGTCGGCACCCAGAAGCTGTTGAGGTAGATGCCGCACACGATGCCGAAGTAGATCAGCCCGAGCAGCCAGACCCGCGGCGTCCGGAACGCGGCCGAGAGCAACGACAGGTCCTCCTTCTCCTTCTCCTCGTGGGCGACCGCCTCGGCGACGATGCGCTTCTCGTCGGCGTCCAGCCACTTGGCCGAGGCGACGCGGTTGTCGAGGTAGAACAGCGTGACCACGCCGAGGATCAGGGAGGGAACTGCCTCGATCAGGAACAGCCATTGCCAGTTGCTGAACCCGTAGGCCCCGCCGGCGGCGTTCAGGATCCAGCCTGAAACCGGGCCGCCGAAGACGCTGGCCATCGGAATGGCGGTGAGGAAGATGGCAGTGATGCGGCCGCGCCGCCGGGCCGGATACCAGTAAGTCAGGTAGAGCAGCACGCCGGGGATGAACCCGGCCTCGGCGACGCCGAGCAGGAAGCGCACGACGTAGAAGGCGAGTGGCGTTTGAACGAAGGCCATCCCGGCGGACAGCAGCGCCCAGCTGATCATGATGCGGGCGATCCACAGCCGGGCGCCGACCCGGTGCAGGATCACGTTGCTCGGCACCTCGACCAGGACATAGCCGATGAAGAAGATGCTGGCGCCAAAGGCATAAACCTGTTCGCTGAGCTTCATCTCGTCCAGCATCTGCAGCTTGGCGAAGGCCACGTTGACCCGGTCGAGGTAGGCGCTGAGGTAACACAGCAACAGGAACGGCAGCAGCCGCTGCGTTACCTTGCGGTAGGTCCGGTCCTCGGCTGATGGCAGTGACGCAGGACCTATGGCCAAGCCGCTTGCTTGTGACATGTTGCTTCCTCCCAGAAGGCTATCCGGCGCTTGTGAAGCCGCGCGCCAGTTGCGATTGTCAGGTCCGTTGCGATGCTCGCCCTCGGTCCCGTGCGACACGGTGTGGGGCGGATGCGCCGCAGGGTCGGTAGGGTTGCTCCTATGGTTGGTCGGTGTCGCCAGGGCCGGCGGTGGCGGCCAGGCGCGCGGCGGCGGTGCGTACGTGGTCCAGGGTGCGCGCCTCGGCCGCCGCGGCATCCCCGGCGACGATCGCATCCAGGATGCCGCGGTGCTGCTCCCAGATCGAGTGGGGCGGCTCCGACCGGCGGAGCACCTCCCCCATCACACGCCGCAGGAAGCGCCAGTGGACCTCGGCCGTCGGCCCGATCATCGGGTTGCCGGACGCACCGTAAACAAAGGCGTGGAAGGCGACGTCATGGGCGATCATGGCCTTAATCACGCCCCCGGACACGGCGGACATACCGGCGGTGAGGATGCGCTCGCCATCGCGTCGGGTACGCGCCGCCACCTCGGGCGAGGCGGCGCACCGCCTGGCGGCGAGGGGAGCTGCAAGCGCATCGAGCGCAGCGCGCACCTCGTAGCGGTCCCGCATCATCTGCATGTCCAGCAGCGCCACAATGAGCCCGCGCCGGCCAGCGTCCTGCACCAGGCCATCGGTCTTGAGCAGCAACAGCGCCTGCTGGATCGGCTGGCGGGACACGCCATACCGCTCGGCGAGGAGTTCCTGGACGAGGTGCATGTTAGGGGCAAGCGTGCCGTCGGTGATCTCGCCGAGCAGGGCCTCATAGGCCTGTTCGACCAGGCTTGGTTGAGGGGTCAGCAGCATTGCGCCCTTCCGCATACTGAGTTCGGAGTTCAGAATACAAACTGGCACGGTCGTGTCAATCACGATGAGGATGACTTTGTTGCAAAAGAACACAAGGGCCGGACAGCAGCGGCGATGCCGGGATGGGTTCGGCTACGGCATCTGGCCTGCCGCCCGTCGCGGGCACCACCTGCGCCTGCGGGATCGGACGTAGCCCATGCGTGCCGTCCTCGACGCCGCCCTGCCGGTGTTCGCGCTGATCCTGACCGGCGCGGCATGCGGCGGTTCCGGCATGTTCGACCGCCAGGCGACCGACAACCTCAACCGCTTCGCGATCTACCTTGCCCTGCCGGCGCTGCTGTTCCTCGCGATGGCGCGGATCACGCCTGACCAGGGCGGCCAGGGCGGCTTCGCCCTCGCCTTCGGCGGCGGGATCGTGGTCACCTTCATGCTCGGCTTCATCCTCAGCCGCTGGCGGGGCGGGAACGCCGCCATCGCAAGCATCGAGGGACTGGACGCAAGCTACAGCAACGTCGGCTTCATGGGCATCCCGCTCTGCCTGCTGGTGTTCGGACCCAGCAGCTTGCCGATGGCCGTCATTGCCACCTTATTCACGGCCTGCGTGCTGTTCCTGTCCGCCGTCGCGCTGATCGAGTTCAACCTACAACGGAGCGCCAGCTTCGGGCACACGCTCGGCAAGGTGCTGTTTTCGCTGCTGCGCAATCCCCTGTTGCTCGCGCCGTTGGCCGGGCTTGGCGTGGCATTGGCAGGGCTTCCAATACCTGTGCCGGTCGAGCAGTTCGCTACCCTGCTTGGTGGCGCAGCGTCGCCGGTCGCGCTGATATGCATCGGCCTGTTCCTCGCGCAGGAGCGCGTGACGGGCCGCGACGCCATCCCGGTCGGCATGCTGGTCGGGCTGAAGCTGATCGTCCAGCCCGGCTTGACGGCGCTGCTCGCAATCCCCGTGCTCCACTTGCCGCCGCTTCAGGCGCACGTGGCGGTGCTGCTCAGTGCTCTGCCGATCGGGTCGGGGCCGTTCACCATTGCAAAGCTCTACGGGCTTGAGGCCAGGGTGACCTCCGGCGCGATCCTAGCCTCGCATGTGATCTCCGTCGTGACCGTATCGGGGCTGGTCGCGTGGTTCGGGTAGGGGAATGGCAACGGTCCCGGTCATAGCCGGCATCGCCGCGACCCCATACCCGATGCCGGGTGGTGCGCCCGCGCGGGGCGCCCCGGCCGGTCCTCGTCAGGGCTGTTCCATTGCCTCCAGCCCGTGACGGGCGAAGGCAATGGACAGGTCGCCCACCGTGCCGGCGTCCGCCCCTGCCGCCGTGCCCGCCCGCGCCCGCGCCGCGATGCCCTCGAAGATCACGGCGAAGCGAAACATGGAGAACGCGACGTGGAACGGCTCCAGCGGACGCACCAGCGTTTGCCGGCTCGCGTAATAGTGCGCCAGGTACTCCGGCTCCAGTGGAATGCCGAGTGCCGGCAGGTCGAGGCCGAGCAGCCCGCCGTATTCGGACGGGCGGCTGCGCCAACAAATCACGCTGAACCCCAAGTCGGCCATCGGGTGGCCGATGGTGGACAGCTCCCAATCCAGCACGGCAACCACACGCGGTTCTGTAGGATGAAACATCATGTTGCCGATGCGGAAATCGCCGTGCACCAGCGAGGCGGCGCCGTCATCCGGCGGCAGGGCCACCAACAGGAGGCGGCGCAGCTCGCCCAACTCCGAGATGTCGCGGAACCGCTCAGCGTCCCACTGCTTGCCCCAGCGCGCCACTTGGCGGTCGAAGTAACCGCCGGGCCGGCCGAACCCGTCGAGCCCGGATGCCTGCCAATCCACGTCGTGCAGCCGGGCCAGGGTTTCTGCATATGACATCACCATCGCACGCCGGTCCGTGGCCGGTGCGCCGTCCATGTCGCTGCTGCCGAACACGCGGCCCTCGACACGCTCCATCAGGTAGAACGGCGTGCCTACCACGTCGGGTTCCGCGTGGAACAGCAGCACGCGGGGCACCGGCACGGCGCTGCCGGCCAGCGCGGTCAGCACCCTCGCCTCCCGGTCTACCGCGTGGGCAGAGGGCAAGGTCTGGCCCGGCGGCTTCTTGCGCAGCACCATCTGGTGGCCGGTATAGCTCACGAAGAAGGTCGGGTTGGACTGCCCGCCGGAGATCCGCTCAAGCTGCATGGTGCCGGCCAGCCTGGGAATCCGCTCCCGCAGGAAGGCGTCCAGCCGTGCCGTGTCGAACTCCACGGCACTCATCGGGCGCCAGCCGCCGCGAGCGTGTCACGCTTGATCTTCTTGGCCAGCGACCACTGGTGCACCTCGGTCGGTCCGTCGTAGATGCGGAAGGCGCGGACCTCCCGGAACACCTGCTCCACGATCGTGTCGCCGGTGACGCCGGTGCCGCCCATCACCTGCACGCAACGGTCGGCAATGCGGAATAGCGCCTCGGACACCGAAACCTTGGCCATTGAGGACTCGACCGTACCCGGCTGTCCCGAGTCCAGCACGCCGGCGCACCAGTCTATCATCAGCTCGCACTGCTTCAGCTCGATCAGGTTGTCGGCCAGCTTGAAGCCTACCCCCTCGTGGTCGATCAGCGGCTTACCGAACGCGTGTCGCCGCACGGCGTAGGCGGCGGCGATCTCCTGTGCCCGGGTCGCGGCGCCGAGCCAGCGCATGCAGTGCGTCAGGCGTGCAGGCGCCAAGCGCACCTGAGCGTACTTGAAGCCCTCCCCGCTCTGCCCCAGCATCTGGTCAGCCGGTATGCGAACGTTGTCCAGCACCACGACCGCGTGGCCGCCGGGCATGGAACTGTCGATGGTGTCCAGCACGCGCTCGATGCGGACGCCCTCCATGGGCAGGTCCACGAGGAACATGGTCGCTCCCTCCTCCGACTTCGCTATGATGATACCGACCGAGGCGCCAGCGATGCCGGTGATGAAGGCCTTGCGTCCGTTCACCACCCAGTGGTTGCCGTCCGGCCGGGCCGTGGTCAGCATCATGGACGGGTCGGATCCGGCGCCGTTCTCGGCCGCCGGCTCCGTCATCAGGAAGGCCGACCGCGCGTCGTCGGAGACCAGTGGATCGAGGAAGCGGCGTTTCTGCTCCGGCTGCGCTACCCGGCCCAGCAGGAACATGTTGCCCTCGTCAGGCGCGGCGACGTTGACCGCGAGCGGCCCGAGCGGGGACAGCCCGGCGGCCCGCAATACGATGGCGGTTTCCCGATGACTGAGGTGGCGGCCGTCCGGGAAGATGTGCGGCGTCAGCACCCCGTGCTCGCGCGCCTTCTGCCGCAATTCCTTGGCCAGCGCGTCGGTCGGGCCGTGGGCGTCCCGCCACCCATCGGTCTCGTAGGGGATCACCACCTCGCGCACGAAGCGCTCCACGCGCTCCGCAATGGCTTTGCCCTCGGCAAGGCTGCCATCCGGTCCCTGCGACTTCGTCGTCATCAGTCGTTCCTTGAGAAAGGTTGCGCTTCTGTTCAGCCGTCGGGCGGGTCGCGTCCTACAACGTGCTGACCAGATGGCCGCCGTCCACGGCCAGCGTGGCACCTGTGATGTAAGACCCCGCGTCCGAGCACAACAACAGCAGCGGTCCGTCCAGCTCCTGCATCCGGCCCAGGCGCCGCTGCGGGATGCGCTTGATCAGCGCCTCGCCGGGCAGGGTGGCAAAGAAGGCCTGGTTAATGTCGGTTTCGATGTAGCCGGGGCACAGCGCGTTCACCCGGATTCGGTGACGGCTGAGTTCCAGCGCCAGCGCTTCGCTTAGCCGCACCAGCCCGGCCTTGGACGCCACGTAAGGGGCGAGCTGGGCGGCCACCCGCAACCCCAGGATGGAAGCGACATTTACGATTGAACCGCCCCTGCCCCCCTGCATCATCGCCCCTGCTACCGCCTGTGCTACCAGGAAACAGCCCTTCAGGTTCACGTCCACCACGCTGTCCCAGTCGGCTTCCGTTAGCTCCAGCAGGGGCCTGGACACCGAGGTTCCGGCGTTGTTGACCAAGATATCAAGCCCGCCGAGCTGTTCGCTGGCCTGCGTCACCGCAGCACGCACCGAGGCCGGGTCGCCGGCGTCCAGCCTTACTGTCACCGCGCGCCCGCCTTCGGATTTGATGGAAGCAGCCACCTCTTCCAGCTTGTCTACCCGGCGGGCGGCAAGGGCCACCACGGCGCCGGCCCGGGACAGCACGCCGGCGAAGTGCCGGCCTAGGCCGCTCGACGCGCCTGTAACCAGGGCGGTGCGGCCCGTGAGATCCAACTGCTCGCTCATGCGCCAAGACTCCGATCGGTAAGCGGCCCATTCTTGCTTGCATCATCCGTGCGGAGAGAAGTGCCCAGCATGTCGGCGTCGCAGGCAGCATTCGCTTTCATCTCAGGCCACGCGCTCGATTGCCAGCGCGATCCCCTGTCCCCCGCCGATGCACATGGTGACCAGCCCGTAGCGCCTGCTCGTGCGTTGCAGTTCGTAGGCGGCCTTCACGACCAGGATGGTGCCAGTGGCGCCGATCGGGTGACCCAGGGCGATAGCGCCGCCATTGGGGTTCAGCTTCGCGGGGTCGAAGCCCAGCTCCCGCGCCACGGCGCAAGCCTGGGCTGCGAAGGCCTCGTTAGATTCGATCACGTCGAACTGCTGCACGCGCATCCCGGTGCGCTCCAGCAGGCGGCGCACCGCCGGCACTGGGCCAATGCCCGGCACGCCGGGCATGCGGCGGGCGAACTCGCGGAACATCTCGGCGTCGTGCAGGGCCTCCGGGAAAATCGCGTCGGCGCCAGCCTCCACATACAGCTTGGCGAGGGCATGGACGGCGCCGTCCATGCCCTCGCTCGCGGCGGCGTCGGTGCGGGCCATCAGGTAAAGATGCCGCCGGGCCTTGCGGGCGGTGGCGACCTTGTTGGCCATGTCGTGCGCGTCGGCCAGCTTCTTGTCGTTCAGGTGGCCGCACTTCTTGGGCAGGATCTGGTCCTCGATATGCACCGCCGCCGCGCCGGCGTCCTCGAAGCTGCGGACCATCGCCATGACATTAAGGGCCTCGCCATAGCCGGTGTCCCCGTCCACCAGCACCGGCAGGCCGCTGGCGCGCACGACCTGGCGGATGAAGAAGCACACCTCGTCCACCGTTATCATGCCCAGGTCCGGCAGCCCCATGCTGGCCGTCATCGCGGCGCCCGACAGGTAGGATGCCGCGAACCCGGCGGCACGGGCCTGCAATGCCGCCATGCCGTTATGGGTGCCGGGTATCTGCAGGATGCCGCCGGCCTCGACCATCTTGCGGAAGCGATGGCCCGCAGGCTCGGTCGGCAGGTCGGCGGCGACAAGGTAGGTCATTATGCGCGCCCTTCGATGGGTATACAGGCCAGGTTCTCCGGACCCGTGTAGTTGGCGGCGGGCCGGATGATCTTGTTGTCCACCCGCTGCTCGATCACGTGCGCGCCCCAGCCCGACGTGCGGGCGATGACGAAGATCGGCGTGAACAGCGCGGTGGGCACGCGCATCTGGCTGTAGGAGACGGCGCTGAACCAGTCGAGGTTGGCGAACATCCGCTTGGTTTCCGCCATCACCGCCTCGATCCGGTCGGCGACCAGGAAGCCGCGCATGTTGCCCGACGCCTCCGACAGGCGGCGCGCAACCTCCTTGATGACGACGTTGCGCGGGTCGGCGATGGTGTAGACGGGATGGCCGAAGCCGATCACCACCTCCTTGGCGGCGACGCGGGCGCGTATGTCCCGCTCGGCGTCGTCGGCCGAGGTGTAGCGGGCCTGGATGTCCAGCGCCGCCTCGTTGGCGCCGCCATGCTTGGGGCCGCGCAGCGCGCCGATCCCCGCGGTGATCGCCGAGTACATGTCCGACCCGGTGCCAGCGACGACGCGGCAGGTGAAGGTGCTCGCGTTGAACTCGTGCTCGGCATACAGGATCAGGCTGGTGTGCATCGCCCGCTCCCACTCCGGGCTAGGGCGCTCGCCGTGCAGCAGGTGCAGGAAGTGGGCGCCGATGCTGTCGTCGTCGGTTTCGACCTCGATGCGCCGGCCGTTCTGCGCGTAGTGGAACCAATACAGCAGCATGGAGCCGAGGCTGGCCATCAGCCGGTCGGTGATGTCGCGGGCGCCGGGGTGGTTGTGGTCCTCACGTTCCGGCAGCGCGCAGCCGAGGGCGCTGACGGCGGTGCGCATCACGTCCATCGGGTGGGTGGCCGCCGGCAGCGCTTCCAGCACCGCGCGGACCGGGGCGGGGATGCCGCGCAGCGAGCTGTCCGCCATGCCGAACACCGTGGCGCCGAATGGCACGCTTCCTGGCCGACCCACGCGGACGGGATGGCCCAGAGCCATGTCGCGCGCCGACATGCAGGGGTGGCGGTTGACGCTGGCGATGGCGACGGCGGCATTGTCAATGACCCGGTTCACGATCATCTCCGCCGTGTCGGCGGGCACCGGCGCCGGGTCGGCGGCAACGGCGGCGATCTTCCAGGCGAGCTGGTCCTCGCGCTTCAGGTCCGACTTCGAGGGGTGGACGCGGACGTCGTGAAGCTGCATGGGCAAAGCTTTCGCAATGCATCGAATATTGCAAATGTCTTTTTAGCGTGGAAGGTATAGGAAGGTGAAAAGGCGCGAATGCACCCGTGCAAGCCTGCAAATCTTGCGAATGATCGTATGCGTATGAACAAACTATTTGCTGGCGCGCAGCTCCGGAGCTTGCGCGAGCGGTCCGGCCTGACCTAGGCGGCGCTCGCACGGGAACTCGCGCTATCCCCGAGCTACCTAAATCAGATCGAGCGCAACCAGAGGCCGCTCCCGAAGCCCTTGCTGCACAGGCTGTCGCTGATGTTCGGGGTCGCCCTGGACCATTTCGGGGATGTCGAGGCGCTGCGGACGGCCCAGGCGGTTCGCGAGGCCATGGCCGATCCGCTCTTCGGCAATCGGCCGTTCGACCCGGCAGAGATTCAGCGGCTCGTGGAGGAAACGCAGGAAGCCACCAAGCGCCTGCTGCTCCTTTACCGGGCTTACCGAAACCAGGCCGAGCAACTGCGGTCCCTACAGGGCAGGGCAGGCGTTCCCGACGCCATGGGGGCCTACGAGGAGGTTCGCGACTGGGTCCAAGATCACGGCAACTATTTCGACGAGCTCGACCGGGCGGCAGAGGACCTGGCGGCGTCCATTGAGGTGTCGGCATCTACAGCATGGGAGACACTGACGGGCCGGCTCCGGCACGTACATGGCCTTCAAGTGGTGAGCGAGCCTGAACTGCTCAAAGACGGCACGGTCTGGCGGTTACAGCCCAGGGATGGGCGCCTACTGCTGGCGGCAGAGGCGACCCGGGAAAGCCGCATTTTCTGGATGGCGCATGTGCTCGGCGTGCTGGAGCAGCGGGCCGCGATTGACCGAGCGCTGCGCCGGTCCCGGCTGACAACGGAGAATGCTCGTGCACTCGCTCGCGTGGCGATGGCCAATTACTTTGCGGGCGCGCTGATGATGCCGTATCGCAGGTTTCTGGAAGCCGCGGAGGCGGTCCGCTACGACATTGAACGCTTGCAGACGCGCTTCGGCACCAGCTTCGAGCAGGTCTGCCATCGCCTCAGCACGATGCAGCGGCCAGGCCTGGCCGGGATCCCGTTTTTCTTCCTGAAAACCGACGTTGCAGGAAACGTCATGAAGCGCAGCAGCGCAACACGGTTTCAGTTCGCCCGGATCGGCGGCCCGTGCCCATTATGGAACGTCTACCGCGCTTTCGCGGCGCCGGGTCAGTTACATGTGCAACTCGCGAGCACCCCAAACAACGCGACCTATCTGAACGTCGCAAGGACCGTCGGCCGGAGTGGCAGTTACCACCTGGCCCGACCAAGGGCGGTCGCGGTCGTGCTAGGGTGTGAGGCAGCCCATGCGGCGCAGACCGTTTACGCCGCCGGCCTCGACCTGCGAGATCACCGCACGGCCGTTCCCATTGGCCCCGGCTGCCGACTATGCGAGCGGGCGGATTGCCGACACCGCGCCGTACCGCCGATCGGCCACATGCTCGATGTCGGCACGCGGGAAAGGGGACTAGTGCCATACACGGTTCGCTGAACCTATCTAGATCAACCCGGCTTGTCGAAAACTTGGGCAGCCTACTTGCCTGCCTTGGGCTGATCAGCCTGGCAGATGCCTGACCACGAGGGGGGCAGGCATGATGAAGTGAGTAGGGGTAGGTTCGGGATACGTGTTTATGCCGCGTCCCGGATTACGCCGAGCGGGAGCGCCCGACCCTTGCAAAGCGCCCCCGTTGTCATGGTCATCTCGGCATAATCAGAGGGCAGCGAGGAAGGCCAAGAGCTTGTCGTCGGCTCGGTATCGGGTGGGCGTTCCCGGCATCGGCTCGAGTTTGTTGAGCGCCCGCTCCTTTGTGGCCAAGTCGGCTTCCACATAGATGTGGGTCGTCTCAAGGCTCTCGTGTCCGAGCCAGAGTGCGATCACTGCCATGTCGACACCAGCTTGGAAGAGGTGCATCGCCGTGCTGTGGCGCAGCACGTTACTCGAATGCCGTGACGGAGCGGTCTGAGGTCACAGCACAGGGCTATCGCCGGTTTCGCTGCAGGCACTGCGGTCGGCAGTTCGACGAGCGCAGCGGCGGCGTGCTGAACCGGACCAGCCTGCCCAGCGACATCATCGCGTTCGTCGTATTCTGCCTACGCTACCGCCTGACCCTGCGAGACCTGAGCGAGATACTGCTCCTGCGGGGCATCGGGGTGAGCTACGAGGCCATCCGGGGATGTTTGACGAATAGCCCCGCTTGCAAGGGCGCCCCCTGGAACTTGAGCGGCGAGCCAAGTGCGAGCGGCTACACGCCTGGCAGACTGCCAACGTGTTCGACCCGCACTCGGGCGCCTTGGCTTGTGCCAGTAGATGGGCTGAGAGTATGCAGCTCGGGACTAATGCAGACGCTCCTAGCTTCGACTGCCGTTGTGCAGCCTCATTGTCTCGTCGAGCCAGTTGAAGACGACTTCGTGCAAGTAAGACAGTGCGCCGGACTGACAGTGGTTCTCCGCGCCATCCTCGCTCGTGAACGCGAAGATCTGCTTTGGCGCATGTAACGCGTCAAACACCTGTTTCGGTTGCCCCTTGAAGAACATGTCGCCCTCGGCTTCCAGAACGAGACAGGGGCATTGGATCTGCTCGGCGATCCCTTCGATCGTATAAGGCTTGGCTTTCGCCACGAAGTCCGCAACGCTGTCAGCACCGAACGACCAAAGTCCTTGTGTCACGCACCAGCGCAGAGTGGTGTTGTTCTGCATGAGTGTGTCAGTAATCTCGTTGCACTTGCGTGCGTCACCCGCGTCCAAGGCTGCCAGCGCTTCCTTCGGCAGCAACGCCCGAAGACTGGCATGCATGTCGTATACGCCATCGAAAAAGATGGCTGCCTTAAACCTGTGTTCGAACGCAACTGCGCGCGCCGCAAGATACCCGCCCATGCTCATGCCCATCAAAGCGAGATTGTCGCCGTCGACGTCCGGCCTGGTAAGGGCATAGTCCACCGCTGGGGTAACCACTTCCTCCCAGTCGTGGCGGAAGACGAGTTTCTCTTCACGTATGGGAGCACCCTGGCCGGGGCCGTCGAAGGTCAGGCAGTTGAAGCCCCGGCGCACTGCCCCGGCGGCACCGAAGAAGAACAACTCCTCGATGCTGGAGTCGAACCCGCCATGAAAGATCAGCGTCGGACGCGGCTTGCCGGAGTCATCGACCTTGTAGAAATACCCTGGCATTGTGGTTCCCTGGTAGGGAATCTGGACCGGCTCCCACGTGGAGCCGGTGAGTTGCGCGCCTTTGGCATAAGTCTTTTGTGAAGCCCTGGACGCTGATAGGATGCGCGGGTCCGCCGGGTCGCCATGAAGGTAGAACTCGGCCATGCGGTAATAAGTCGATGCGCGCAGAAAGGCTTCGCGAGCGCTCTCTAAGTGGCCGGCGCTGAAGCTGGCGTCGGCGCGCGACAATAAACGATCGCCAAGCTTGTTCCATTCGGCAAACCAGCTCTCGAAGTCGCCTTCTTCGACCTTCTCGGCCGTGGCCATCATCTCGCCGAGGTCCGCGCCTCCGTAATACATGAAGCCAAGGTTGCGAATGAACTCGAAGGCGAACGAGTCGTCTGTGAACCGAGTTTCATGCTGCTCTCCGGTTTAGGGTTAGGTTGCTCACGGTGTTCGGTATCGTTGATGCAATCAGCGCTGCATCGGTGCCCCTCAAAGAGACAGCGAACTATCGAGACCATCGTCGATGAGCGGCCCGGTGACGCCCGTGCATTACGGAGCGAGACCATTCGCGCCATGCACCCGGCGCAGTCTGCTCGAGGCGCTTTGCACTGTGTTCGTCATGCTCTAAGCCTCACCTGTGGAACGCTATCGTTCCGACGACATAGAGGCTCAATCGATGGAACGCAAGCGTTCCGGCGAAACTTTATCGGCCCGACGGCCGAGCGGAGCGGCTGTGATGCGGCTGACGGTGACGGACGCGCTTTCGCGCGCCTTCTTCTCCGAGTGGTCGCGTGTTGGCTATGCAGCGTTGAGCCTTGAGCGCGTAGCCAAGGAGGCCGGCGTCGGCAAGGCTGCGCTCTACCGCCGTTGGCCGTCCAAGGCGGCGATGGCGAGCGACCTGCTCGCGCAGGTCGGCATCGGGCTGACCAAGGTCGAAGACATGGGCTCCCTTGAGGCGGATGTGCGGGCGCTACTGCTCGCGTTCCGCCGTCTGATGCGTAATCGTGTGATCCGTCGTATTTTGGGTGACCTCCTCGCGGAGATCGGGCGCGAGCCGGCGCTTGAGGCTGCGATCCGGCCAATCCAGCAGGCGCGGCGCGACCGTGTGCAACAACTCGTCGAGCGCGCTGTCGCACGCGGCGAACTTCAGGGATCGGAGGATCGCGAGACGATCCTCGACCTCCTGATAGGGCCGCTCTACTGGCGCATCGTCGTCACTTCGGGGCCGTCCGATCTGGCGCATATTGAGCGTCTGGTGCGGATGATGACCGCCGCAATCATCGCGGGCTGAGCCTCACTGCGTCGGGACGGCTCGGCTCGGTCAACCATTCGATGGTCGCGCCCGAGCCGGGCGGAGAGGTAGCGGCGGTGGGCCTCTTATTTTACGCGGGTGACGCGCTCGACCCAATGCAGACCATGGCCAAGCCAGTCAGCATCTGACGGGCCTCGGGATAGGCGCGGGCGAGGCCCTCGATCAGCGTGGCCACAAAGGCGCGGATCGCCGAACTGGCCCAGCGAGCCGTTCTTGTCCACCCGTTCCAGCGCCGCGACGCCGGCCAAGCCGGCGATGCGGTCCAGCACCGGCTCCACGCACTCGACCTGGAGGAATTCTGGCATGACCGTGATGCCGAGGGCGATCGGGGCGGCCGGCATCAGCTTTCGACCATCAGGAACCCGGGATTGGAGCGCGCCAACTCCGTCAGGTAGCCGAGGTTGGACTGGACGTGCGTCGTCATGGCGGCGCGTGCGGCCTCACCATCCCCGGCCTTGATGGCCCCGGCGACCGTCGCCGTCTCGAAGATGGGCGCGCCGGGGGGATGGCACAACTGGCAATGGATGTTCGCCGTGATGGGGGCGCCGGCGGTGGTCGCCGGCATCGCGCTGCTGTGATTGCTGCCCGACGGGCCGGAGACGGCGGACTTCCTGAGCGGCGCGGGGAAGGATTGGCTGGGCGCGGACGCTTGCCGCCGAACGCGCGCATATGCCGCCGGCCCACGGCACCCGTTCCGCCGACTGCTCGACGGCCGGGTGCTGATGCTGGGGGTGTTCTTCATCATGTTCAACCTGGCCGGCTACACCGGCTGCAACGCCTCCGCCTTCTGCGCCTTGTGGGATACTGTCCAAGCAGGCGCGCTGTGAAGGGCCGCAGAGGCGTTCTGGCCCTGATGGCGTAAGCACTTACTATATGGTGTGTATGAGGTCAATCTTGCCGATAACACGGTCGCTCAACTTGCCACATTCAATACATCCGGCCTCCTTGTCGCCGATGCGGCTGGAGACTTGTTCGGGATCGCCGAATTCGCTGTATCTGGATTTCCGTCTTCGATTTTACGAGTTGGTTAAACTTCCAGTGGTTATGCTTCCGCGGCGATCATTGCCAATTTCAGTGCTTCTGATGGCGGACCAAGTAAATCTCATACTTGATTCAGTGGGTGAAGTTTTCGGAACAACGAGCACGTTAAATGGCAATATATTTGAAGTCGCTGACGTCGCAGGGCGTTTACCGCCGCTGGCGAGCATCGCCCGATTAGGTGGATCGGCCGCCGCGGCTATGCCGGCCGGTTCCTGGCCGCCAACCCGAACGTGCAGCCGATCCGCTTCCCCGCCGGCTCACTCGGCGATGGCCTGCCCGCCCTGACCTGCTGGTATCACCCGAGCATGCGATGTTCCTGGATGGCGTCCTAATCCCGGCCCGCTGCTTGGTAAACGGCAGCACCATCACCGTTAAGCGCAAGCTGGAACGGGTGGACTACTTCCATGTGGAGCTGGACAGCCACGACGTGCTGTTGGCTGAGGGCGCGCCGTCGGAGAGCTTCCTGGACGACAACAGCCGGGGCATGTTCCACAACGCATCCGAGTTCGCGGTGCTGTGCCCAGATGCGACTGCCCCCGGCCGGTTCTGCGCCCCCAAGGTGACGGACGGCTACGAGTTGGAGGCGATCCGGCGGCGGCTGGCGGGTGTGGCTGGGGAGATGGAGGTCGCGCGCATCGAGCCGCTCAAGGAAAGCAATGAACTCGCGCGAACGATGCCGCTGAGTGAGCACGTGATGCACGAAACCGCTTACCAGATCGACCG
Organism: Acetobacteraceae bacterium; assembly: GCA_965199095.1. Classification (GTDB taxonomy): domain Bacteria; phylum Pseudomonadota; class Alphaproteobacteria; order Acetobacterales; family Acetobacteraceae; genus LMUY01. The sequence goes on along the minus strand of CBDAQM010000006.1, from coordinate 1,238,692 downwards.
CCGCGGACAGCGTAACGGTGCCAAGCCGCTTGTATTCGTGGTCGCGCTGTACCGTGGCGTGCTTGCCCGGTTTCGGCGCTAGATCAGGGGCCGTGGTGGCGATCGCCTGGATACCGGGTTTCGCGTAATAAGAAAGCACGGCAACCGCGCGGTCGGCCTTTGGTATCTGCCGCAGCATCTCGGCCGCGGCATAGACCTCCAGGACCTCGGCCTTGCGCTCTTCGAAGGCCGGATCGCGCCGTTGCAGGTAGTAGAGCACCCTGTGCGGCTTGACCGGTTGGCTGTTGAGCATCTCGTGCACCGTGCTGGGCGCGAGTTCGGCCAGGCAGGCGTGACCAGCGAGCGGCCCGTGCTCGCGTGCGTGCGCCGCCAGCAGGCGCAACGTCCATAACTCATGCGGATAGCCGCGCTCCTTGGCTTTGGCGCACGCCTCGCCGATCAGCCAAGTGCGCGCTGCTTCGGTGATGTCCGGCCGCCGGCCCGAGCGCGGAAGGTCTTCGATCGCTTTGAGCGGTCCCACAGCCATGACCCGGCGCAGGGATCGGGCGACCCCCTGGCGGTCGATATGCAGCTTTGCGGCGATCTCGCTGACATCATGCTGATCCACCAGGTGCAGGATGATGGCCGAGCGTTCGACATGATGGGCTGGGGCGGTGCGCGAGGGGGCTAGCGCGCTCAGCGTGATGCGAGTTTCTTTAGTCAGGCACAGCGCCAGTGTAGCGGCTTTGCGCGGCATGCGATGTCGTCCGGAGCTGCAACCAACTGCCATCGGGTTGGCGCACACTCGTGGTCAGGTCAACACGGTTGGAAATACGGCTCGATCTCTATCTGATGTAGCGCGTCCGTCAGGGACAGACGCTCGGACACGCAATACCATTCACCGGTGTGCCGGTGCCACATGAGATCGAAGCAGTCCCGGCTGACGTAGTCCAATCTAGCGAAGGGCGCGTCGAACTCGGCTTTCAGCGACGTGGGATCATCCGAGCGATAGCGCGTGAAGAAGCGGTATTTGTTGCCGAGCCATTTGCCTTCGATGGCGACCGGATAGTTGAACGCCGCCGTAGGCCGTATCTCGGGGAGGAACCGTGGCCGCAGCACCTCGGCAATCAGCCTCTCGCAAGCCGTGGTGATCGCCGCTTTCTCGGCCGGCGGCAGTTTGTTGCCGGCCCGGCCACCGACATACATCCAGACGCGCTTGGCCACCGCCACTCCGCAACTTGCCCCGGTTCTTCTACCAGTCTCTCCTGCCCGTTGCCAGATGCTCCTAGCGGACCTCGGTTTTGATCACCAATTCAGAATCGCAGTACTAGGTAGGCGCCGGCGATGAGCGCCTCAACCTGCCGGGTCATCCGCGCATACCGAGGCAGCGACGGGCTGTTTAATCCCGGGTGCAGCCTTCGGCTAGCGCCAAACGCGCCCGCGGCACGCTGATCTCGACCGGTCCGAAGCTGCCGAGCAACTGACGTTCTCGCGTACCGTTCCGGTAGCCCGTGGATTCACCCGTCACGCGCTCGTGCCGCTTACGGCCCAAGGCTGCCGTTAGTTATTGTTCCAACAACTCTTGGATGAACCCGCGAACGCCGCCGGCGCTACATCCGTTCCCGGGCGAGCCGGCCGAACGACTGCCGGCCGCCGAATCGCGGCAGGAATCTGCAACAAAAATCGGGCTCGCTCAGAGTCACGGTAGCCACGGTCAAAGTAGCAGTACAGTCAAGAATGAGGGGAGGCTTGAGGGCCTCCCCAGCAAACAGCCCAGTGTCAATTACATCCGTCGGCGTGCTATTCTCTTCCATGGCGTGGTCTCCGCCAGCGCTGAATTGCCGGTTGTGGTTGGTTGAACAAACCGGAGACTACGCCGCCCTACGATTCTACCACATCCGCGACGCCACCGCCCTTGATCAAGATCGTCAATCTTTGCTTCTCTTCGGGCGTTTGTCGGACGCGTTCCCGGTCGAAAGCTCGGGTGCGGTATTGAAGATGTCTTTCCGGCGGCCAGACCATATCGGCGAGGCAATCATCGCGGAGGACAGTTCCTTTGCGCTGTCCAGCAGGGCAGGGACGAGCTGCTGCATGAGGCGTTCTGTGAACCGGAGGTGAGGACCCGCGATACTGACGGTCCCGACCACGTCGGATGTGACAGCATGTCGGACAGGTGCTGCCATGGCAGCCATTCCCGGCGCGAACGTCTGCACCATTTCGCTATAGCCCTGCTTGCGCGCCTGATGCAGCAGCTTGATAAACGCGGCCGGCGTCCGAGGCGCCCTCGGTCCATACTCGGCTGGCGATCCAACCCCCTGCGCCTCGATCAGCGCGAGTGCTTCCTCGTCCAACAGGCAGAGGAGCCAAGCCATCCCGCTGGCTGAGCAGGACAACCGGGCGACTTGTCCCATTTCCGGGTCGTAGCGCAGTCCATACGGAGAGCCTTGCGCCTTAGCAACCCACGTCAGGCTGCGTTCGTCGACGATTGCGAGCCTGACGAGTTCCCCGCTTTCGCGTGCGAGCCGGTCCAGGATCGGTTGAGCCAGATCAGTCACCCCGGACCTGGCGAGAAAGGTAAAGCCGAGCGACGCAATTTTCGCGGTGAGCCGATAGACACCGTGATAACGGTCCTGGCGCACATACCCCTGTGCGGTCAGCAAGGCCAGGATGCGATGGGTGGCACTACGGGGAATACGTAATTGGTCGGCGATCTCGAACAGGCCACGCCCTGCCGCTTGCAGCGTCAGCAGTTCCAACACGGCTAGAGAGCGCTCGATCTGGCCGTGCGGGCCGTCAGTCGCCTGCGTTGTCAGATTCTGGCCGGAGCTATGGGCGTCCATACCGACGAAGAGTCCTTCGATCCGTAATCGGCCTCGATGCAATCTCGAAACCCAACGAAAATGGACCATAATTCCTAGATGCGGAGGAATCAAATTTGCTTCTAAAATACAGGTGGATTCCGAATCCAGTTCCATATAAGACATTTCTGAATGCTCTGAACGGGGCCGACCTGGGGAAACACGATGGCGACGACTGAATCATCTGTTAGCCTGCCAGAGGTGAAGCGGCGCACCCTGCTTGGAGGAGCGGCACTGCTGGGCGCTAGCCGGCAGATCGGAATGCCCTTCATCGCGAACGCACGGGCGGCCGAGACAATCAAGATCGGACTTCTCTTGGCCAAGACGGGGGACATCGCGGCACAAACAGAATACCTGGCCAACGGCAGCTTCCTTGCGCTTGAGCAGCGTGGCGGGAAGCTGATGGGTAAGTCGGCTGAACTGGTCTGGTACGACGAGCCGAGCCCCCAGGGAGCGCAGCAGAATTTCCAGAAGTTGGCGCAGGAAGCCGGCTGCGTCGCTATTCTTGGAGGTGCGCTGAGTTCGAGCGGGCTGGCAGAACAAGCCGCGGCGGCCCGCCTCAAAGTGCCGTTCGTGATCAACAATGCAGCCGCAACCGACATCACTGGCAAGAACTGCAATCAGTACACTTTCCGGATAAATACGCCTGTCAATGTGCAAGCAGCGATGTTCGCGCCGTTCCTGTACGAGAAGGGGAAAAGGTGGTATTTCCTGACATCTGCCTACGCGTTTGGCCAGGATATCGCCAGGTCGTTCAAGGAGCTTCTGATTAAGAATGGCGGCACGATCGTGGGTGACGACAGTGTGCCACTCAATACGCCGGACTACAGTTCGTTTACCCTAAAGATACGCGAGGCCAGGCCAGACATGGTTCTGGGCGGTTTGACCTCGGGTGACCTCTCGACATTCCTCAAGCAGTGGAACGAGATGGGAATGCGGGGGCAAATCCCAATTTGCGAGATCGGGATTGGCGATACTGATATCTGGTCGGTTGGACCCGCGGCGGCGACGGGACTCTACACCTCGCTCTGGTGGTACGACAACAAGAACAACTCGGTCGACGAGAAAGCATTCGCGGTCGACTATCTGAAGAAGTACGGGAAGCCCGCCGCCGATAAGGCGTGGATGGGCTGGATCGCCGCCAAGTCACTTTTCGACTCGATCGATGCGGCGAAGTCGACTGAGGCGGACGCGATCGTCGACGGGCTTGAGAGCTGGAAAGGCGGCACGGACGAAAATCCGTATCGTTACCGTAAGGACGACCACCAGATGCTGCTCAAGAACTTGGTCGTTCAGGTCAAGGCTAAGATCACCGACAAATGGAACTATTTCGACGTGATCGCCACGGTGCCGAAGAAGGAGTCGGATCTCGAGGCGATCTTCGGCTCGCCGGCTTCCAACGCCTGCTCGATGAGTCGCTGACACGGTGCGGGGTCCGTCATGATGATGCAACAGATCTTGTCACAACTCGTCGACGGGCTTGTGCTCGGCGGCCTCTACGTGCTGATCGCGGTGGGACTGTCGATCATTTTCGGTCTACTGGGCATCGTCAACTTTGCCCACGGCAGTTTCTTTGCACTCGGAGCTTTCTTTGCCGTTTCGCTGGCGGACTACATTGGCCCCGCCGGTATGATAGTCGCGCCAATCTTGGTCGGTATTGTCGGTATTATCATAGAACGACTGCTGATACGGCGGCTCTACGATAAAGAGCCGCTAATCAGCTTGGTCGTTACCTTCGCATTAGCGCTGATGATTCAGGCGCTGCTGCGGCTCGTCTACGGCGGCGTCGGCCAGCCGTTCAACTCGCCGGAGTTCTTGTCAGGCATCTACGTCTGGGGCCCGGTTCTGATCACAAAGTACAGGTTCTTTGTCTTCGTGACGACGGCGGTGATCCTGCTGGCGCTTTGGGCATTCCTGCAATTCACGCCGTACGGGCGTATCCTGCGCGCCGGCGCTCGCGATCCGGAGATGGTCGGGCTGCTGGGCATTCCGATGCCACGCGTGTTCACGCTCGCTTTCGGCCTGGGCTGTTGCATGGCTGGAGTCGCGGGCGTGCTTGCCGCGCCGCTATGGGTCGTGACGCCGGCGATGTCTGAAGGAGCGATCATGCCAGCCTTCGTCGTCGTCGTGATCGGCGGGCTTGGCTCGTTCCCGGGTGCCGTCATCGCCGGGCTCTTGGTCGGCATTGTCAGCGCGCTGACCATCCAGTTCGTGCCCGATGCGGCGACGGCGATGATGTACTTGTTCATGGCGCTCGTCCTGCTGGTACGACCGCGCGGGCTGCTCGGCGAGCGGTGGGAGCGTTTTGAATGAGCGACAATCTGCGCCATCCCACGCTCTGGGTATTTCTGGTCCTCACTGCTCTGTCTTGCCTCTGGCTGGCGATGGGCTCGCCGATCGCGCTGATCACTCAGATCTCGATCTACGTGCTGTATGGCGCCGGCGTGAGCCTGCTCGTCGGCTATACCGGTCTGGTGCCATTCGGTGCTTCAGTGTTCTTCGGCACGGCGAGCTACGTCGTCGCGATCTCGATGAAGAGCTTCGTGGCCAACGAATTCGTGGCGTTGGTCCTCGGCGTTCTATTCTCAATCGCATTGGCTGCCTTCATTGCGGTCATCGTCCTGCGTCGGCGCGGCTTGTATTTCTCGCTGCTGACGCTCGCTTTCTCTCAGATCGCCTACGAGATCGCGTTCAAGGCGACCGACCTGACCGGCGGTGAGAACGGCATGCAGGGCGTGCCGCGCCCGACCTTCCCAACCGATCTCGGTTTCCATGTCTTCGTCGTGCTCGTCGTGTGCGTCGTGACTTGGCTGCTGTGGCGGCTCGCGCACGCGCCGTTCGGCCGCGCCTGCCAGGCGCTGCGCGACAACGAGATGCGCGTTCGCTCGCTTGGCTACGACGCGTTCGCGCTGAAATTCTGCGCCTTCGTCATCATGGGCGCGGTGATAGGGCTCGGCGGTGGATTGCTGTCGCTGATGCTGCGTGGCGCCTATGCCGATAATCTGAGCTGGCAGCACGCCGGCGACGCGTTGCTGATGACGGTGCTGGGCGGCATGCATCAGTTCCTCGGTCCACTGTTCGGCGCGATCGCGTTCACCTTACTCGAAGACAAGTTGTCTTCGCTGATTGAGGCGTGGTGGCTAATTTTCGCACCCATCATCATCTTCTTCGCACTGCTCTCATCTGAGGGGATCATCGGGCTGGTACAACGCGTCACAGGCGGCGAACGGTGGACCCTGGTGCGGCGGGCGATCCCGACGCGTCCATCGACGATCCCGAGTCTTCGGCGACAGAGCATGGAAGCCGACTGCGACAAACCAATCCTGAGCGTGCGGGGACTGTCCAAGCGGTTCGGTTCGCTGGTTACCGCCAACGACATCGCGCTCGACGTGCATCCGTTCAAGCTACACAGCTTCATCGGTCCGAACGGTGCGGGCAAGACGACATTCTTCAACATGCTCTCCGGCATCTTCCCGCCCAACTCCGGGACGATCAGATTCGAGGGGCGCGACATCACGAGATTGCCGATGCACAAGCGAGCCATGCTCGGCATCGGCCGCTCATTCCAAATTCTCTCTGTGTTTCCACAACTGACAGCGTTCGAGAACGTGCGCGTGGCGGTGCAGCGGCAGCACGCGCAACGCGTCGGCTGGGGGCTGCACTATTGGCTCGGCAACGCGTATCACGACGAAGCGACAAACCTGCGTACCTGGACATTGCTGCAGTCGGTGGGGCTGGCCGATGATGCCGCCGTGCTGTGCATCAACTTGCCGCATGGCAAGAAACGGCTGCTCGAGATTGCCATTACCCTGGCGACCGATGCCCGGCTGGTGCTGCTCGACGAGCCGCTGGCGGGACTTGCCGAGGCGGATCGCGAGGTGGTCGGGGCACTGATCCGTAAGCTTGCTGATACGCATGCCGTGCTGCTGATCGAGCATGATATCGACCGCGTGCTGTCGTTGTCGGACCGTATCACCGTGTTGCACCAGGGCAAGCTGATCGCCGACGGCCGACCGGCGGAGGTCGCCCGCGATCCAGCCGTTATCGCGGCGTATCTCGGCGACGCCGATAGCGTGCAAGTGACGCCACTGTTGACTGCCACGAATGACGCCGTCAACGCGAGCGAGATCCTCGTGGTGGAGAACGTGTCGGTCGGCTATGGCGGTGGTACAGTCCTGAATGGCGTGTCACTGCGGGTGCGGAAGGGCGAGGCGGTCGCGCTGCTTGGGCGCAATGGGGTCGGTAAGACGACGTTGCTGCGGGCGATCTCCGGGACGCTCAAGCCGACGGCAGGCCGCATTGCATTCGAGGGGCAGGACCTGGCGCGCAAGGCCACGTACGAAATAAACCGTGCTGGGATCTCGCTCGTGCCGGAAGGGCGGCGACTCTTCCCGAACCTGAGCGTCACCGAGAATCTGCGCCTGGCGCGGCGGCCAGGTGGGATTTCCTTAGAGGAGGTGTTCACGTTGTTCCCGCGTCTGCGAGAGCGGCAAAGAGCGCGGGCGGAAAATCTCTCGGGCGGCGAGCGCCAGATGGTTGCTATCGCGCGCGCGCTGGTGGTTCCGAGCAGGCTAATCCTGCTTGACGAACCGTTCGAGGGTCTCGCGCCCGCGATCGTCAAGGAGGTGATGGAGGCGCTGGTGCGGCTGCGCGGCCGAGTGGCGATGGTGATCGTCGAGCACCATGCCGAGACGGTGTTGCCGATCACCAATCGTGCCTATGTGCTGGTCAATGGACAAATGGCCTACGACGGCTCGGCGCGGCAGCTGGAGATCGACCACAGCCTCCAGGCTCGCTTGCTGGGCGTCGTCCAAGCTGACGAGCTGCCGCTGGAAGAGGTGGCGTCTTGAAGGTGGTCCGCAACTGCACGCGCCGCGATCAACTGGTCGCCTTTTCGAGGCTCTGTCGGCCGGTAAATCACTGAATGGCATCGCAAGGGCGCTGCGACCTGTTGGCAATCGGTTCGGGGGCTGGGGGACTGTCGGCCGCGGTGAGGGCCGCTTTTCACCGCCTGAAAGTGATCATGTCGGAGAAGGAGAGCGTCCTCGGCGGAACGACCGCCGGGTCCGGTGGCTGGATGTGGGTGCCGCGCAGCCCGCTCGCGCAGCGCGCCGGCGTTACTGAGGACAAGAAAGCTATCCGCACCTATCTCCGCGCTGAACGGCATACGGCGCTCCAGTTCGTCGCCGGCAATAAGATGCCCGACGTGCACGGCAACCAACCCGGCGCGTCGCTCGGCCACCTCGTCTCACTCAACAACATTGCGGTCTTGCACGGCTTTGCCGACGACGCCGAGTTGGGCCGCGAGCGGGATTTCACACTCCGGAGCAGCACCCCGTTTGGTTGTGCCGACTACCTCATCCGGCTGAGCCTCGATAGCGACGCGCCGTTCTCCGGTCCGCAGCCGGACGAGACCCGGGCATTCGTGCCGGTCTATGAGATACGCCGCTACATCCTGAAGACCAGGGGGCTCAGCCCGACTTTCGCGGGCTGGACCGAGAAGCGTCCAGCCCGGACCGCGATCTTGAAGCTTCTGGTTGCGATGTACGCGTTGGGCGGGCACGCCGCGCATGACGCACATCTTGCCCTACGCCAGCACCAACGGCAGGGCAGAATCGGTTTAGAAAGCGACGCCGCCGCCGAAAAGCGCCGTTTGGCTTAGCCCGGAGATATACTCAGCCATCTACCTCCCCACTACCGTTTCGACACTTACCTGACGTTGGAGCGTGACGATGAACATCAGCGGCGCCACTCGGATTTGCCAGGTCATCGGCCATCCCATCGGCCAGGTTCGTTCGCCTGACCTTTTCAATGCGCGCGCCGAGCAGCTCGGGGCCGATGTCGTGCTGATACCGGTTGACGTCAGTCCCGAGCAGTTGGGCGACTTCATCGCTTTCTCACGCGGGTGGAATAACTCGGCGGGCTTTTGCGTCACGGTCCCGCACAAGCGAGCGGTCGTGCGGCATCTGGACTTGTTGACGGACCGGGCGCGCCGCCTGCAGGCTGTCAACGTGGTTCGCCGCGAGCCGGATGGCCGTTTGATTGGCGACATGGTAGACGGGACGGGATTCCTGGCGGCCACCACCACGCATGGCTTCACGGCAGCGGGACGCAGCGGACTCGTGATCGGCACCGGCGGTGCCGGCAGCGCGATCGTGGATGCCCTATGCGAGGCGGGTATCGCCAGGCTGGCGTTGCACGACCTCAAGCCGGGCCGGGTCAGCGAGTTGCGCGCGCTGTTTACCGCGGCATTTCCCAGTGTCGAGATCGTCGACAGCTATGACGGGCTGGACGCCTTCGATCTCGTGGTCAACGCCTCGCCAGCCGGCATGGGAGGCATGGGCGAGCTGCCGATCTTGGAGCATAGCCTCGCAGGATTGAGGCCGGAGACATTGGTTGCCGACGTGGTCACCAGCCCCCCCGTGACATCCTTTCTCCTCGCCGCGCAGGCACGCGGCTGCAAGATACAGACCGGCGTCGAGATGGCTGCCGGACAGATCGGCCTGCTGGCCGGCTTCATGCAAGCGCTCCCGGAAACTATCGGATGACGGCGCGCGCCTTCTCCCTCGCGCATCTCACCGCGATCGTGCTGTCGCCGCCGGAGCTGATCCACGTGGCCGCGCGCGCGGGATTTCGGTCGGTCGGCCTGCGCCTGATCGCGGTGACCCCTGACAGCCCCGGCTATCCGCTGGTGGACGATCCGGCCGCCATGCGTGCCACCAAAGCCGCCATCGCCGATACCGGGGTGGGCGTTATGGACATCGAGTTCGTCCGCATCAACCCGGAGATCGACGTCGGAAAGCTCGAGCGAGTAGTGGCCGCCGGGGCGGAGCTTGGGGCGAAATATCTGATCACGGCCCCCTATGATCCGGATCACGCACGCCTCTCGGACCGGCTAGGCGGGATCAATGAACTCTGCCGCGGCTACGGCTTGCGGGCCGTGCTCGAGTTCTTTCCATGGACCGACGTTCCTGACCTGGCAACCGTGGCCGGGGTGGTCGAGGCGACCGGGCAGGACGATTGCGGCATCCTGGTCGATACGCTGCACTATGCGCGCGGCGGCAGCACTCCCGAGCAATTCGAGGGATTGGCGCCCTCGCGGTTCCCCTTCGTGCACGTTTGCGATGCGCCGGGCGGCATCTCCTGGACGCGGGAAGAGCTGTTTCATGCCGGCCGGGTCGAACGGCTACCGCCGGGAGAAGGCGATATCGATATCAAAGGCATTCTCCAGCACCTGCCGGCGGACATTCCGGTTGGGCTGGAAGTGCCCATGACAGCGATGATGGCGGCCAAGGGCGCTGAGGCCGTCGTCCGCCGGATACACGAAGCCGCGGAACGGCTGCTGGGCTGAAGGGATCGACCATGACGACACAAAAACTTGCGCTAGCCCAACTGATGGCGTTGGATTTCTCGCCGCCGGAGATGGTGAGGCTAGCCGCCGAAGCCGGCTGCCAGGAGGCTGGTATCCGCATGATCGCGGTTGTCCGAGGCGGTGTCGCGTATCCGTTGATGGACAATCCGGCCATGCTGCGCGAGACGCAGCGTGCCGTGGCCGAGACAGGCGTCGGCATCAGCGATCTCGAAATCGCAATGCTGAAGCCGGATACCGAAATCGCCGCATTCCTACCGTTTCTCGATGCGGGGGCGAGAGTCGGTGCCAAGCACGTCGTGGTCGCCGGCTACGATCCCGACGAAGCGCGCCTCATCGCCAATTTCGCGGCGTTCTGTGATGCCGCGGCTTCGTTCGGCCTCACCGGCGATCTCGAATTTATGCCCTGGTCGAACGTGCCAGACCTTGCCAGCGCGATCCGGATCGTCCACGCGGCCGCACGGCCGAATGGGGGCGTGCTGCTCGATGCGCTGCATTTCGACCGATCCAATAGCCGGATCGACGATATCGCTCGGATCCCGTCCGGCGCGATGAACTACTGGCAGCTCTGCGATGGACCGCGGGATAAGCCAACGACGATCGAAAGTCTGCTCCACGCCGCACGCGCGGAGCGGATGTTCCCGGGCGAAGGCGGCATTGATCTCGTATCGCTGGTGCGGGCAATTCCGGCCGATCTACCGATTACACTCGAAATTCCGGCCGTCGGCCTGGCACGCAGCGTCGGCCCGCTCGAAAGGGCACGCCGGGCTGTTGCTCGAACACACGAATTGCTGGCGCTTGCGGCTGTCGAGCAGGTGCCATGAGTCCCATCCGCATCGGACTTGTCGGGGCCGGTGTCATCGGCCGTGCCCACTCCGCCATCCTGGCCAAGCTGCCGCCGGATCAGGCGCAATTCGTGGCCATCGCCGACCCGAGCGATGCAGGCGCGGCCCTGGCCCATTCGCTCGGCGTGCAGCATTTCGTGGATGCGGAGGCGATGCTGGACGGCGCCAAGCCGGACGCAGCTATCATCGCCACGCCCAACGCGCTGCATGGCCCAAATGCACATAGTTGCATTGCCCGCGGCATCGCCGTACTCGTTGAAAAGCCGCTCGCGGAAGATGTGGCCACGGCACAGGCCATCGCTGAACACGCGGAACGAACCGGGGTCAAGCTGCTGGTCGGCCACTTCCGCCGCCATAACCCGGTGCTGCAAGCCGCACGTCGGATGATCCAGGACGGAAAGCTGGGCCGGCTCGTCGTGATCGCCGCCTCCTCCACCGTGCTGAAGCCGGATCAGTATTTCGAGGTCGCCTGGCGACGGGAGCCCGGTGGCGGGCCGATCCTAATCAACCTCGTCCACGATATCGACGCGCTGCGCTTCCTCTGCGGCGAGATCGAGACCGTGCAGGCGTTGGTTGCCAACAAGGCACGTGGGTTGCCGGTCGAAGACACGGCGGCGGTGTTGTTGCGATTCCGTAGCGGAGCCCTCGCCACCATCATGCTCTCGGACGCGACGCCCTCGCCGTTTTGTTGGGACCAAACCGCTGGCGAGAACACGACGTTCCCGACGCATCAAGCGGACGCCTACCGCATCTCGGGTACCGAGGGGACTCTGGAACTGCCCTCGCTCACCCTCTGGCGCTATCCCGGCCAGCGCGGCTGGGACAAGCGCCTGGTGTGTGAGGCCAACTCCGTCGAGAGGCGCCAGCCGCTGGAGCAGCAGACGCTCCACTTCCTGCGGGTGATCCGGGGCGAGGAAGCGCCGCTCGTCTCCGGGTGGGACGGGGCCAGAACAGTCGCGGCAACGCTCGCCGTCGGGCGCTCGGCCACGGAGAAGATGCCGGTGCGTCCAGAAGATCTCACCAGAGGAGGCGAATGATGGACGGAGCCAATGCCGTATCGACGCGATGGGACGAAGATGTCGATCTATTGGTATTGGGCGCCGGCGCAGGTGGGATGACATCGGCTCTGGTCGGCGCGCTCGAGGGCCTGAAGGTGATGCTATGCGAGAAGACCGGCATGGTCGGGGGTATTACCTCGACCTCCGGCGGAACGACTTGGATCCCGGGCACGAGCCAAAGCCTGCGCGCCGGCGTGCCGGACTCCGCGGAAAAGGCGCGCGTGTTTCTTCATTCCGTGATAGGTATGCGGGGCGGCGACGCGCAGCGCGAGGCGTTCCTCGAGGCCGGACCGAAGGCAATCGACTATCTCGAGGCGCGAAGTGAGCTGAGGTTTGAAGCCGCGCTCGCCCATCCGGACTACCTGAAGAACCACCCGGGAGCCGCCTATGGTGGCCGGGCTCTGGGTCCGCTCGCTTTCGATGGCCGCAAGCTCGGCGCCGACTTCGCCCGGGTGCGTCCCCCACGGCCGGAGTTCCTTGTACTCAACGGGATGATGATCACTCGGGGCGACATCGCGTTCCTGCTGACGCCGTTCAAATCGATCAAGAACTTTACCCACGTGACTAAGCTGCTGCTGCGCCATGGAGCGGATCGGCTGCGCTATAAGCGCGGGACCAACCTAGTGATGGGCAACGCCATCGTGGCCCGGCTGCTGTATAGCCTGCGGCAGAACAATGTGCCGATCGAGTTCGACACGAGCCTTGCCGAGTTGGTGCGAGAGGACCGGCGCATCGTCGGCGCGCAGGTCGATGGCCCGACCGGCCGCCGCGCGATCCGCGCCCGGCGCGGAGTCGTGCTCGCAACGGGTGGCCTCGCCTGGAACAAGGAACTGCGGGAAAAGCTGTTCCCGTCGCCGGCTCGGAAGCACTCACTGGCACCGGAGTGCAACACCGGAGACGGGATTACGCTGGCGCTGCGCAGCGGGGCGGCGCTGGATGATAAGATGGACAGCGCCGGGCTATGGATGCCGTGCTCGATTCTCAAGCGCCCGGATGGGACGCGATCGGTCTGGCCCCACATCATCCTCGACCGCTCCAAGCCCGGCTTGATTGCGGTCAATGCCTCGGGGCGGCGGTTCGTCAACGAATCCGACAGCTACCACGACTTCGTCATGGCGATGCTGGAGGCAAACAAGACAACGCCGAGCGTGCCGGCCTACCTGATTTGTGACCGCAGCTTTATCCGCGACTACGGCATCGGCCTTATTCATCCCGGGACGAAGAACCTGGCGAGCTTCATCGACGCGGGTTATTTGATCGAGGCAACAGACCTGCGTGTGCTGGCTGCAAAGATTGGCGCAAATGCCGACGCCTTCCAGCGGACCGTGGCCGAGCACAACGAGTACGCCCGCACCGGCGTCGACCAGGCATTCGGCCGCGGCACGAGCGACCTCAATCGTATCAACGGCGACCCGGCCAACAAGCCCAATCCCTGCATGCGCCCGATCGGACCTGGCCCGTTCTACGCCGTCGAGGTGCTGCCCGCGGACCTCGCGACGAGCACCGGGCTGCAGGGTGACGGCGACGGACGGGTCCTGAACCCGGATGGCGAGCCCATTCCCGGCCTCTATGCCTGCGGCAATGATCTCGCCTCCATTTTCCGCGGGACGTATCCCGGACCGGGCACGACCCTCGGCCCTGCGATCGTGTTTGGCTGGCTCGTGGCAATGCACGCAACTCACAGGACCGCCTCATGAAGCTTGCCATCGATTCGTACTGCTACCACCGCTTCTTCGGTGAGATCTATCCGGGTCTGGAGGAAGACCCGGGGCAGCGCATGTCGCTGTTGGATTTCGTGAACCGGGCGGTGGCGCACGGCGTCCAGGGCGTCTCCCTGGAGTCGTTCATGCTGGGCGACACTGATCCAGCCGCGCTGCGGGCGCGGCTGGATGCGGCCGGGCTCGAGCGCGTTTGGGCCTGGGGCCATCCGCGCGGGCTCGCGTCCGGGACGGAGGCGGATGCGCTCGGCGACCTGTTCCGCCACGTGGACATCGCGACCGCCATCGGGGCTGGCGTGATGCGCATCTGCGCCGGAGGACGCCGCACCCGGACGCTGACATGGGCCGAACACCGCGAACTACTGCTGCCGCTGCTGCGGCGCGCCGCGGACTACGCGGCCGGCCGGCACGTCGTCCTGGCGATCGAGAATCACATAGATCTCTCGACTGGCGAAATGATCGAGTTGATGCAGATGCTCGACCATCCGAACATCGGCGTGTGCTTGGACACCGCGAACAATTTGCGACTGTTCGAGGACTCTGCCGTGGCGATCGAACGCTTGGCACCCTATGCCAAGGCCGTCCATCTGAAAGATATCACCGCTTACCGCGGCAGTCCGCATGAGTTCAGTTTCTGGCCCAGCCTCCCGCTTGGCCGCGGCTTGATCGATATTCCGCGGGCGCTCGGCGCGCTGCGTTGGGCCGGCTACGCGGGGCTACTCGCGCTCGAGATCGACTTCCTGCACCCGGATTACGCGCCAGAGGAGACGGCGATCACCGACAGTCTCGCCTATCTGCGGCCTTTGCTGACCGAGCAGGCGACGCTGCGAGACGTTCCATGAACCAGATCGATCTGCAGGGCCGGCGCGCCGCCATCACGGGCGGCGCCGGCGGCCTAGGCGAGGCCATTGCTGCACGCTTCCTCGCCTCCGGTGCTGCCGTGGCGCTGTGGGATATCGACCACGATACCGTTGCCGCCGTCGCGCAGCGGACCGGGGCGCAACTGGCCTGCCAGGTGGACGTCACCGACGCTGCAAGCGTGGAGCGCGCGGCGGTGGAGACCGAGGCGGCCTTTGGCGGCCTCGACATCCTGGTGACGGCAGCCGGAGCGACCGGCTCGAACCAAAACCTCGAGGACACGACACCCGAGGCGTGGCGCTGGGTCATCGAGCTGAACCTGGTCGGCGCGTTCCTGTGCTGTCGGGCGGCGGTGCCGCGGATGCGCAAGGGCGGCTATGGCCGCATCGTCAACATCGCGTCGATAGCGGGCAAGGAAGGCAATGCCGGCCAGTCCAGCTATTCCGCTAGCAAGGCCGGGGTGATCGCGCTCACCAAGTCCCTCGGCAAGGAACTCGCCGACACGGCGATCCGAGTCAATGCCATCGCGCCCGCCGTGATCGAGACCCAGCTCCTGGCTCAGATGCCGCCGGTGATGTTGCAGCAGGTGCTGGCCAAGGTGCCACTGGGCCGGGCTGGCCAAGCCACCGAAGTTGCGGCGCTGGTGAGCTGGCTTGCCTCGGACGAGTGCTCCTTCTCGACCGGCGCGACCTTCGACCTATCGGGCGGAAGAGCGACTTACTAGCCGCATTCGAAGCAGAACCCTGAACCTTCACTCCTAAGAGGAAACGCCGTCATGATGATCCGCCGCCGTGCGATACTGACCAGCGCCGCAGCCGGAACAATCGCCGGGCCGCGGGCCTATTGGGATTTGAACGATCGCACCCGTATCTTCTTGACCCGGTTAAAGAGCCGGACTCCGAACAACTATCCCAACAGCGAACATGCCTGCGCGTATGGCGCCGTCACCCACTACATGAGGGCGACCACGGCACTCGGCATAGAGCCGCCGAAGGCGTCGGGGCTAGACGTCGTCGCGGCCATAAAGGGCATGCCGACTGACGACGACTGCTTCAGCAAGAGTTCTATCCGCGCCGATGGTCGTGTGCTGCACCTGACCTATCTTCCAAGTCAATCAGTCCCGGAACGCACGGGGCCATGGGATCTGTACAAGGTGCTTGGAAAGATCGAGTCGGAGCAGGTATTTCGGCCTCTTGGCGGGCGGCTGCAATGAGTTGAGAGAATGACACGTTCCATCTCGTGCGACGTATTGGTCGTCGGCTCAGGCGCCGGTGGTCTGTCGGCGGCCGTCACGGCCGCGTTCCACGGCCTGAGGGTCATAGTGGCGGAGAAAGAACCGGTGTTTGGCGGCACGACGGCCTGGTCCGGCGGCTGGGCATGGGTGCCACGCAATCCACTCGCCCAACGTGCCGGAGTCATCGAAGACCCAGAGGCGTCACGAACTTACCTGCGCAACGCGCTTGGCAACAACTTCGACGAGGCCAAGGTGGACGCCTTTCTCCAAGCGGCGCCGGAAATGGTTGCGTTCTTCGAGGACAACACTGCGCTACAGTTCGAGCCGGGTCTGAAGATTCCTGACACCTACGGGACTATGCCTGGCGCAGGGACAGGTGGGCGATCCGTCATCGCCGCCCCCTACGACGCCCGCAAGCTGGGCGATCTGGTCCATCGCCTACGCAAGCCGATGCGCGAGACGACGTTCATGGGCATGACCATACAGGCCGGGCCGGACCTGGCCGCGTTCATGAACATGACCCGGTCGCCGAGCGCCTTCCTACACGTGGCGAGCCGCTTCGGGCGGCACTTGATGGACCTCGGACTGCACCGGCGCGGCATGCAGCTACGCAACGGCCTGGCGCTCGTGGGCCGGCTACTACGCTCGGCCGCCGATCTGGGCGTCGAGTTGCGTTCGTCGTCGCCGGCGGTGCGGCTGCTGCAGGAAGGGGGCGCCGTCACTGGCGCGGCCTTGAAAGATGCGGATGGAGAAATCGAGGTGCGGGCGGCGCTCGGTGTAGTGCTCGCGTCAGGCGGCTTTCCGCATGACCGCGAACGCCGGTCCCGAATGTTTCCGGCCAACGACCAGCATCTGACACTGGCGATACCGTCTGCTACCGGCGATGGCGCCCGGCTAGGAGAGTCGGTGGGCGGCGTGGTCGATGACACGCTGGCCGCAGCGGGCGCATGGTGTCCGGTGTCGCTGGTGCCATTCCCGAACGGGACCACCGGCCGCTTCCCCCACATCATTGAACGCGGCAAGCCGGGCATCATCGGCGTGCTCAAGGATGGGCGGCGCTTTTGCAACGAGGGCAACGGCTACCACGACTACGTCGATGCCATGCTGCGCGCCGTCCCCGACGGCCAAGAAGTCGCCTCTTGGCTGATCTGCACGCGCGCTTTCCAGCGGCGCTACGGACTTGGAATTACCCGGCCAGCGCCACTACCCGTCCGGCCGTTTATCAAGTCAGGCTACCTCAAGACCGGGCGAACGCTCACCGAACTCGCCCATAATGCTGGGATTGACCCAGCCGGGCTGGAGCGGACGGTGGCGGACTACAATCTGCACGCCCGCAATGGTGAAGACCCCGCCTTCGGCCGCGGCTCGACACCATACAATCGCTACCAGGGCGACCAAGGAAATCAACCCAACCCCAATGTCGCGCCCATCGAGGACGGGCCATTTTTCGCAGTTAAAGTCGTCCCGGGCAGCTTCGGCACGTTCGCCGGGTTGAAGACCGATGGGAGCGCCCGCGTGCTCGATGACGGCGGCGTGCCAATCCCGGGGCTGTATGCCGCCGGTACTGACATGGCGAGCGTCATGGGCGGCCATTACCCGGCCGGCGGGATCAACATCGGCCCCGCAATGACGTTCGGCTACATCGCCGGACGACATGCCGCTGATAGGGGTGGAAAAATCCTGGTCTGAATGACCCTAGTCGTGCGCGTCATTGACAGGGAGTAGTTTCTTCGAATCGATGGCTGGGCAACATACTGCCGGAGTCGATTCACGGCCGCCAAAGAAATTGCCGTAAAGAAATACGTCGTGAAGCTCGACGCCGTTGAGCGCGAGCGGCTGGACGCCATGATACGAAGCCGCAAGCATACTGCCCAGCGGCTCATGAAGGCGCGCATCCTTTTGAAGGCCGACGCTTCAGAACGCGGTGAAGGATGGAGCGACAGCCAAATCTCCAGCGCGCTCGATACCAGCCTGGCCACGATCGCGCGGACACGGCAGCAACTGGTCGAGGAGGGCCTTGATGGCGTGTTGACGCGCAAACATTCGCAGGCCTCAGCCAGGCGACGCGTCTTCGATGGCGCCGCCGAGGCCAAGTTGATCGCGCTGGCCTGTTCGCAGCCGCCCACCGGCCGCGTGCGTTGGACCCTGCGGATGCTGGAGGACAAGGTCGTCGAACTGAACATCGTTGAGCGCGTCAGTGACAACACGATCGGGCGAACGTTAAAAAAAACATCCTCAAGCCGCACCTGAAAGAGCAATGGGTCATCGCACCGGACGCCAGCGCCGCGTTCGTCGCCGCTATGGAAGACGTGTTGGAGGTCTATCACCGGCCGCATGATCCCGACCGGCCCGTGGTCTGCCTGGACGAAACCTCCAAGCAGTTGATCAGCCAGACGCGCCAGCCGATCCCCCAGAAGCCGGGCCGGGCTGAGCGGCATGATTATGAATACGCGCGCAACGGCACGGCCAATCTGTTCATGCTGTTCGCGCCGTTGGAGGGATGGCGGCATGTCGAGGTGACCGACCGCCACACCGCCCTTGATTACGCCCACATACTCAAGGATTTGTCCGATACGCACTTCCCTAAGGCGGAGAAGATCGTGCTCGTTCAAGACAATCTAAACACCCATAAGCCTGCGTCACTCTATGAAGCCTTCCCCGCACCAGAGGCGCGCCGCCTCGTTGAACGCTTCGAGTGGCATTATACGCCCAAGCACGGAAGCTGGCTCGATATGGCCGAATCCGAACTTGCAGTGCTCTCAGGCCAGTGCCTGGACCGCCGCATACCGGATAAGCAGACGCTCACCATCGAGGTGGCCGCCTGGCAGGCAGAACGGAATAAAAACCACGCCAAGGCTGATTGGCAATTCACCAACGCCGATGCAAGGGTGAAACTCAAGAGGCTATACCCCGCAATATGAGAGACTCAGACCACTAGGTAAACTGCTTCGACTTTCAGCGTCTTCATGAAGCTCTCCGCCTTCGCATTGTCGTACGGATTGCCGCGGCGGCTCATCGACCCAGTCAGGCCATGGCCGCCAGCAGCGCGCGATACGCTTCGGACGCGTATTGCGACGTATCCCTACGGTGGGACCGCCTACCCGGGCTGAGGTGGGTAGGTGATCTTAGGGGCGCTCGTCCGAGCGCCGTTAAGATCAGAGGCGGGCTGGATGGAGATCATCACTGGGTATGAGCGTCGGCGTCGCTGGCGGCAGGAGGAGAAACTCCGGATCGTCGCCGAGACGGAGCAACCAGGCGCCTCGTTCGTCGCGGTGGCGCGTCGGCACGAGGTGAGCCGAGGGTTGCTGTGGAACTTGTCAGGCGACAGGGTAAATCCATCCGGAGGCGACATCAGGAACCCAGCCACCCTGCGTAGCAGGATGAGGCGGTATGATAAATCGATTGGGTGTTTTTCCGCACGGCAGGGACGGGCGGAGACAGGTGATGAGGACGCCGGACGAGGTGTCGACGATGCAGCGGCTTCACGAGTTGGGTTGGGGCACACGTCGTATTGCGGCGGAGGTCGGGTGCAATCGCGAGACGGTGCAGAGGTATTTGGCGGCGGGTGCCTGGGCGCCGTGCCGAGTTCCGGCCCGGCCCGGTCTGCTGGCGGGACACGCGGCCTGGGTATCTGAGCGGCTGCGGCGTCACCGGGGCAACGCGGACGTGGGTGCGCCAGGAGTTGGCGTCGGAGTTGGGCATTGCGGTCAGCCTGCGCATGGTGTCGCATCTGCGACGCGAGCTCGCGGCCGAAGCGCTGGCGAGTTGCCCCGTGGCTACGGGCGCGACTGATGCAGCACGCCCCGTCAGACGGATCCAGGTCACCAGACGAGAGTGGTTCAGTGTGCCTGACAAAGCTTAAGCGAGACCCGCACCGGCATCAGCCGGGGCACCACAGTAGCGGAGGTGGCTGGGTTCTCAGTGTCGCACCTGGATGGATTCCCGATGTCGCTTGATAGGAACTGGCGCCAGCAAGTCCGGCGTGGCGACCTGGTGCAGGAGCCGATGCCGGTATTCGTGCCGGTGCAGATCACGCCCGACCCGCCGCTGGTGCTGCCGCCTCCTCATCCAACTCCGATCCCGGTTCAACCCGATAATACCAGGGTGGAGATCACGCGGCCGGATGGGACCTGCGTCAGGGTGGGCGCTGATGTCGGCTTGGCAAGCTTGCGTCGGATCATGGCGGCGGTGCGCCGGTGATCGCGCCACTCTCGGGCGTGCGGGTGTGGTTAGCCAACGGTCACACGGACATGCGCCGCGGCATGAACGGCCTGGCGCTCCAGGTCCAGCAGGCGCTGCAGCGCGATCCACATGCAGGCGACCTCTACGTGTTCAGGGGACGCCGCGGTGATCTCCTGAAAATTCTCTTGCATGACGGGCTCGGCATGTCGCTCTACGCCAAGCGGCTGGAGCGCCGACGTTTTCTCTGGCCATCTCCGGCTGACGGGTGCGTGGCGATCTCCGCGTCCCAGCTCGGCTACATGCTGGACGGGATCGACTGGCGCAATCCGCAGCGCACGTGGCGGCCTCAATCGGCAGGGTAGGCGCTACGGGCTGCTGAAAAGGGTACCACGGCAGCCTCGTTCATGATTCAATCGTGGGATGGATGCCGAGCTTGCCGCCCTGCCGGATGATGTCGAGGCACTCAAGGCGGCCCTGCTGGCGGCACGCGCCGAAACCGCCATCGCCTTGGCGGAGCAGTCCAGCAATCGGGCGCTGATCGCGCATCTCAAGCTGCAGATCGAGAAACTCAACCGCGACCGCTTCGGCCCACTTTCGGAGCGCACTGCCCGCCTGCTGGACCAGATGGAGTTGCAACTCGAGGAGCTGGAGGCCGCAGCCACCGAGGACGAACTGGCCGCCGAGGCCGCCGCGGCCAGGACCACCACCGTCACAGGCTTCACCCGCGCGCGTCCATCGCGGCGCCCGTTCCCGGACCACCTGCCACGCGAGCGCGTCGTCGTCCCGGGCCCCGCGGCGTGCGCCTGCTGCGGCGGCATTCGCCTCTCCAAACTAGGCGAGGATGTCACCGAGACCCTGGAGGTCGTCCCCCGCACCTGAAAGGTTATCCAGCATGTGCGCGAGAAGTTCTCCTGCCGGGACTGTGAGCGCATCAACCAGCCGCCTGCACCGTTCCAGGTCACGCCGCGGGGGTGGGCGGGGCCGAACCTGCCGGCGATGATGCTGTTCGAGAAGTTCGGCCAGCACCAGCCGCTCAACCGCCAGGCCGAGCGTTATACCCGCGAGGGTGTGCCGCTCAGCCTGTCCACGCTGGCCGACCAAGTCGGCGCCTCCACGACCGTGCTGATGCCGCTGTTCCACCGGCTGCAAGCGCACGTCATGGCTGCCTAGCGAGTGCATGGCGACGACACCACGGTGCCAGTGCTGGCGCGAGGCAAGACCGACATCGCTCGGCTCTGGACCTATGTGCGCGACGATCGGCCGTTCGGCGGACCCGCGCCGCCGGGGGCGGTGTTCCACTACTCGCGCGATCCCGGGGGCGAGCACCCACAGAACCATCTGGCGGGATACAACGGCATCCTGCAAGCCGACGCCTATGGCGGCTACAGCAAGCTCTACGAACCCGGTCGAGCGCCAGGGCCGATCGGGGAGGCAGTCTGCTGGGCACACGCACGCCGAAAGTTCTTCGTGCTGGCCGACGTCGAGGGCAGTGCGCGCCGGGCGGCCCAGGCAAGGCTGCGGCGGTGCTGTCGCCGATCTGCCTGGAAGCCGTGCAGCACATCGACGCCTTATTCGACATTGAGCGTGACATCAACGGCCACACCGCCGAGGCGCGTCAGGCGACCCGGCAAGCTCAGTCGGCGCCGCTGGTGGTCAACCTGCCAATGGGTCGGCGAGCACCGCACAAGGCTGGCCCGCGGCAACGATGTCGCTCGCGCCATCGACTACCTGTAGCGGCGCGCAATCATAAATGCCCCGACGCGCAATCGAGGGCAATTTCCGCGCATATTAGCTGAGACTATCGGGTGTGTCTGACGCACGTTGTTTGAGACTGGGCGCAGGCTCGGTGAGACGGACGCGATATCATAAATCTCGACGCATGATGGTTGACACGGAGTGGGGGCTAGCGCGGCCATGCGCTGGGGGTGCGTCGTCTGGAAAACGGGCGGTTTCCTGGCGGCCACGCCCGGCCGGCCGATCAGCCTCCGCAATTCGCCAGAAAACCCGTAGCGGTCACGTTGGCAATCCGGCGGCGCGCATTTCGTCCATCAGCTCCTGCGCGCGGCCCGCGTCCAGGTCGCCGCGCAGTAGCCGACGGATCTCGCCGGGCTTGGCGTCGAACTGCTCGACGAGGCTGCGCAGGTCGTAGCCGTTGCGCGTCAGCTGCGGCTCCAGTTCGTCGAGTTTGCTGGAGAGAACCGCATCGACCACGCCGGCGGCGATAGGCTTGGCGCCGATCTCGAACCCGGCCTCGAATGCACGCACCAGGTGCTGGCTGATCTGCAGGGGCGTATTCAGCTTGGCGGCCAGCAGCGTTGCCGCCTCGTCGGTCAGCACGTCCTCCGGCGCCACGCCTTCCTGAAGCGAGGCCTTCAGCACCCAGTCGATGGAGTCGCGCTGCCGGTCACGCAGGCCGCCGAATTCGAACACGGTCGTACGGTCGCCGATCTCCTCCATCTTGGGACGGCGCAGGTCGTTCTTCAGCTTGGGATGTCCGACAAGCACGATGGACAACTGGCCGCCGCCCTCGGCCACCAGCTCGATGAGGCGCTTCAAAGGCGGTCAGCGTCTTCGGATGCAGGTCGTGCGCGTCGTCAACAAACAGCGCCACCGGCTTCTTGGCGCGCCGGAACAGCTCCTGCAGATCACGCACCCCCCGTTCCGACTGGCTCGATATCTTGACAGTCTTCTCTGGGGTCAGATCGTAGAACAGTGCCGCCTCCAGCAGCGGCAGGCTGATCTTCGCCTTGTCGATCGAAAGCGAGCGCGACACGATGACGCGTCCCTCGCGCTCGACCTCGGCTCTCAACCGGCGCGACGAGACGGTCTTGCCCGAGCCAATGACGGCGGTCAGCGCAATCAGCCGGCCGCCCATGATTGCCGCCCGGATGTCGCGCGACACCTGGGCATGGTGCTCGGTCTCGAAGAAGCCGGCGTCGATCGGCGGGCGCGTCAGACCGTAGTGCCGCATGACCTCGGTCAGCATCAGCCAACGCCTCCCCTGCGCCCCAGTGGAAAGCGGTCGCGCACGGCCGCCAAGATTTCAGGGCGCGCGAGGCTTCGGTCCACAAGCGCATCGATGAACGTCCTGTCGTCGTCCGACAAGGTGGCCAGCGGCACCCTGATCTCCTCGGCGATCGCACGCCGTGCGGCGATCGGGTTGGCGAACACGAGTTCATGGAACGGATCGGGGTCCTGGAACGCCGCACCGGTATCGAGACGGCAGCCCCGGCCTGCGCGCGCGGCCCTATCACGACCACGCCATCCTCGCCCGAGAGAGCATCGCGCGGCAAAGCGAGCCTGCCAGCCAGGGTTGCCACCTGGTCGGCGCGAACTTCGTGGAGCGACTTGCGGTGCTTGCGGTAGCGATGCAGCGGAATCGGGCCGCCAGCCGGCCGGAACGGCCCTACGCGCGTCTCGCCATGCTCGACCAATAGCTCCTGGTCGAACAGGCCCCACCAGACAACGACCGTCTCCCCGGCAAGCTCGGCATCGACCTCGTATGTCACGCCCGCGACGGTCAGACGGCAGTCGATGCCGACCAGGCGTCGCTCCGGCTCGCGCGCGAAGGCGCAGAACCGCTCCCAGGCGCACATTTGCCGGACGCCCTCGGCAGGCAGGTGTGCCACCCAGTCGTCGATGCGCGTATGCGGCTCGGACCTGTGGTCGCTCCGGTTATAGGTGGCGATGAAGCGCGCAAGCCATCGGTTCGCCTCCGCCTCGGTCTCTGGCTGGTGGAAGTGATACAGCGTCTCGTGGCGTCCTTCACAGTGCGGAACGGGCGCTCAACCTTGCCCTTCGCGCGCGCCGTCGTCCGCCTGCCATCCGACCCGGCTGGCATGTGCGGCAGCAGTTCGACGCCCAGGCTTTCCATCACGCGCTTGAACACCGCCGATTTCGTGACGGGCCCGTTGTCGAGAGAGAGCGCAGCCGGAATGCCCTGGAACGGATCCGCTTCGCCGCCCGCCTCCGGCGACTTGGCCGACATGGCGTTGAACAGAAAGCGCAGTGCCGTCTCGACATCCTCGCCGTAGACGCAGCGATATTCCTGGTAGGCCACGCCCGAGCGGTCATCGATGACCGAGAACAGCATCAGGGTGGGCGCACCCTGCCGATCCGCGTCAATCCAGGCCGGCGCCTTCAGGTGCTTCAGGTCCGACGGGCTCATGTCGAAGTGCCACAGCGCGTTGGCGCACTCCGCCTGGAACCGGATGGCCGGCGGCTGGCGCGTCATCTTCTCATGGTCATAGCCGAGACGGCGCAGATGGCGGTTGACGGTCGAGGCCGTCAGTTTGCCCGGCGTCAGCTTCTGGAACCCATCGGGCGTTTCGACGCCGTGCTCGACCAGCAGCTGCAAGGTGCGCACCGTCGACAGATGGCGGCCTTTCTTGTTGGTGGTCCGCACCTTCATGGCAGCGACGATCTCGCACCAACGTTCCACCTCGGCGGCTGGCATTGCGCGAGGACGGCCGTGGTCGGCGCGATGTGCGTCCTTCGGCCGACGGTCGCCGCGCAGCAGCCGGTACAACGTGGCGCGGCTGACGGCATAGAGCTGCGCCGTGGATGCCATCAAGGCGCTGCGCTCAGGATGCCGCGCCGACAACCCAATGAGACGGCGGCGCAGGGCCGAAAGCGCCTCGGCCGGCACGCCGCCGCCCCGCGGCATCACGCGCCCGCGGTCACGTTGGAATGCCGCGAGGCGGACGCCAGCCGTGGCCGGGTCTTGCCAGCTGTGCCAGGACGATGCGTGCCGTCGAGCACCGCCTGGCCGGCGGCCTTCGGCGTGCCGTCGCCGTTGACGTAGGTGTAGAGGGTGGTGGTCGTGAGGTTCAGGCGCTTGGCCACTTCGGCCGCCACCGCCTTGTGGTCCGCCATCGCCGACATCGCCATCATCAGCGTGCCGCGATCCATCTTGCGCGGCCGTCCGCCCATGCGACCCCGAGCGCGGGCGGCGGCAAGTCCCGCCATGGTGCGCTCGGCGATCAATTCGCGCTCGAACTCCGCGAAAGCGGCGAAGATGCCGAATGCGAGGCGGCCATTGGCCGTTGTCGTATCGATCTGTGCGCCCGCCCCGGTCAGTACCTTGAGACCGACATTACGGGTCCGCAGATCCTCGACGGTGTTGACCAGATGACGCAAGTCGCGGCCAAGCCGGTCGAGCTTCCAGAGCACCAGCGTGTTGCCGGGCTGGATCGCCTTCAGGCAGGCAATCAGCCCAGGGCGGGCATCGTGCCGACCCGAAGCAAGGTCCTCGTAGATGCGAGTGGGATCGACACTAGCCGCCAGCATCGCATCCCTCTGCGGCGCCAGCGTCTGCGTGCCGTCCGACTTGGAAACACGCACATAGCCGATCAGCATCGGAGCACCGAAAGAGCCTCAGGAAACAAGAAGCCCACCCTGCAAGCTGACGGTCAATTCCGCAACGGGTTTTCTGGCGAATTGCGGGGCTGATCGGCCGGCCGGGCGTGGCCGCCAGGAAACCGCCCGTTTTCCAGACGACGCACGCCCAGCGCATGGCCGCGCCAGCCCCCACTCCGTCCCAACCATCATGCGTCGAGATTTATGATATACCCCGACTCCCTGAAAATCCGTGCGGCCCCCCTTGCGAAAAGACGCGGGCTGGATTCTACGGGACGTCATGATCCGGCCCGGCTTCCTCGACAAACAATCCCGGCATGACCCAAGGCTGTTCAACTCTAGAGATGAGCCATCTGCGACAGCGCCTCGAATCCGCCAAGAGCGGCGCGATATCGATCCTGGCTGAGGGTGGCGGTCTGATTGGCCTTGAGGATATTGAACCCGAAGCTGCGCAATCTAGCGAATACGCCTGGGTTGCATCGTATCCGTGAACGGTCCTCGCCGAGGGTGACGTTGCGGTTGTAGTGGGATGAGGTGGTCCCCGAAAACTGGACAGGGTGCTAAGAGAGAGTCTTCCCTTGGAACGGCCGGTTGGCCGAAGGTGAGACATGGCGAATACACGGAAGAAGCACAGTCCTGAGTTCAAAGCGAAAGTAGCGCTTGCTGCGGTACGAGAAGAGGGCACCATCGCCGGATTGTCGAGCCGGTTTGGGGTTCATGCCAGCCAGATCCACGCGTGGAAGAAGACGCTTCTGGATGGGACGGCGAATTTATTTGCGGCCAACAAGGGCGCGCCCAATGGCGGTGAAGCGACAGCCGAAGCTCAGATGGCGCCTTTATATGAGAAGATCGGCCAACTGACGGTGGAGCGGGATTTTTTTCGCAAAAGGTCTGGGCCATGAGCGTACCTGATCGGCGGGCACTGGTCGATCGTGAAGACCCAGTTCTGGCGATCGTTGACCAATGCCGATTGCTGAAGATCGCGCGCTCGACGCTGTATTATCAGCCTGCGCCGGCTGACGCGGACGATCTGGCGGTGATGCGGCGAATGGACGAGCTTTATTTGGCCTCGCCGTTCTATGGCTCACGCCGGATGGTTGCGGTGTTGCGGCGCGAGGGTGTGGTTTTGAACCGCAAGCGGGTGCGGCGGCTGATGCGCCTCATGGGTCTGGAGGCGATCTATCAAAAACCGAACGCCAGCCAGGGGCATCCCGACCATAAGGTGTATCCTTACTTATTGCGGGGTCTGCCGATCGAGCAAGCGAACCAAGTTTGGTGTGCGGACATCACGTATGTTCCGATGGCAAAGGGCTTTGTTTACCTGGTAGCGGTGATGGACTGGTTCAGCCGGCGGGTTCTGTCGTGGCGTCTGTCGATCACGATGGAGGCGGATTTTTGCGTTGAGGCGGTGCAGGAAGCGATGGGCAAATATGGTCGGCCGGAGATTTTCAACACAGATCAGGGTGTGCAGTTCACCTGTGCGGCGTTTGTTGATGAACTTGAGGCCGCCGGCGTGCGGATCAGCATGGATGGCAAAGGGCGTTTCCTGGACAACATTTTCATTGAGCGGCTTTGGCGCAGCCTCAAGTATGAAGAAGTGTTCATCAAGGCGTACGGCTCGGTGATCGAGGCGCGGCGGGGCATTGGCGGCTGGCTTTCCTTCTACAACGATGAGCGGCCGCACCAAGCGCTTGGGCTACCGGACGCCGCGTGCAGTTTTTTGACGGCGAAGCCTGTGAGTATGTGGATAACACCTCCGCACCGCTGCGCGCTGCTCCGGCGTTACCCACATACTCACAGGCGCAACATCAAGAAAAGGAAGTATTATTTGTATTGACTAGCGTGGAACAGGATCTACACTAGTCTTGGTAAGCGCCCCTGGATCGAGAGGGGCGCAGGAAACACGGCGGGGCTCTCTCTTAAGTCACCCCGATTCCTGTCCAACCGATGGGGTCCAACTCAGGAGGTTGTCTCGATGCGCCAATGGGCGCGGATGGCGTCTGCCGCTTGGGCGGCGGGAAGCGGTTGATTGGAGACGTAGAACGCAACTTCGCAGGTTCTGTCGAACAGCCCGGTCTTGGCGTTGCGCGTGTAGACGACACGCTCGACGCGGATAATGGCGCGGACATGATCCTGCCAGTCCGTGGCTTCGAAGTTTTGGGCGGGATCGAAGACCGTGACAGTGCGGTTTTCGTAGCGGTTGCGGCCTTTGTCATGGCTTTTGTAGGTGTTGAGCGGCTTTGCCGTATCGGCGATGGCGGTGATCGTCTGAAGCAGGGTCGGCTGGTTGGCCTTGACCTGTATGATCAGAGCGATGCCGGCCTGTTTGGCGACTTCAAAGTGTTTTTTTGACAGTGGAGCGCATCGAGCGTGACGAGGGTGCCGGCAGGGACCCCGAGTTCGGCGAGCAGCGTCTGGGCTGCGGGGATTTCATTGGATTTTCCGGCAATGCCGATGTGGGCCAAAACCAAGGACGTGTCGGTGGCGAAAGCGCTCAGCACTTGCGCAGCAAGGCGATCGTTGAAATTGTCGAAGCTGCCGCGAAGCGTCTTGCCGTCGAGCGCCATGCTGCGTGGCCCCGGTTGCGTGCACGCAGCCTGCAGCCGGGCAGCGTGTTGGCGGAACGCGGCTTCGACATCGGCAGGCGCAAGACCTTGGAGGATATAGCGAATGGCGGTGTGGGCAGGCGCCCGGCGCCATGCGAGACCGAACGCGGCATTCAGTTTGGACCGATGCACGTCGATGAAGGTGACGATGCCGCGATAGGAGTTGCAGCCGGTCACGATCGCCAGGATGGAGAAGAGCAACACGTGGGGCAGCTTGTATTTTGTCCCTGCCCGCGACGGGGATCGGGAACCTTTGACAGCATGGAGAGCAACGGCGCGAACTGGGACATGGCACCTCACATTCGGTTGGCCGCCCCAGGAGTCAGACATATTGTGATTCGGGAATTCTGTTTCTTATCAGACAGTTCATTTCCCAGCGCGTAAGAGGGGCAAAAGTGTGGGCACGCCTGTACTGATTGCTGCGAACGCCCGAGATGAATGGGTAGCCGAGAGCAGTTTGCGCGGCGGCCTGTCATGCGGGTCGGCATTGCGCTCTGACGTAGTGGTCGAGCGGTTCAATGATCGCTGCCCCCACCACTTTGAGCCTGCTGCCCAGATAGTCCCAGACGGCGATACCCAGTTTGTCGCATGTCTTGGCCAGACTCAGGAACGCGTCGCGGCAATCCCGTCCGACCTCGCTGCGAGTTCCGGCGCTGATCTTGCGTCGTGTGACGTGACAGCGGATGTCGTTTTCTGACCCGTTGGTGTGGAGCGGAATTTGCGGCCGTTCCAGCACCATCAACAGTTCGGCCTTATTGGCGTGCAGCCGCGCAAGCAGGCGGTCCAGCGTCACGAAGCCGGTGCGGCCGAGGAAAATGCGGTCGAAGCGGGCCCGTAACGCCCGAGCCCGCCGATTGTTCGGCTTCAGTTGGTAGGCCTTGAGGTCGGCGTAAAAGTCCCAAATCTTGCCACGAACCCGCGTCTGGGCGGCGCGATGCTCGTCGTTGAAGGTGTCCAGCTTATGCACCAGCCGTTCGGCGTGTACCCAGCACAGCGCGTGCCGACTGACGTTGAACTGCCCGGCGTCATCACTCAGGATCACTGCGTCGCACAGAAATTCATGCGCCTGAACGCTACCCCACAACGTCGCTTCGGTGGCGACCTGAACTGGGTCCGGCGTGACCTTCAACCCGGACAAGCCGAGCTGGTCGAGATGCGCCAGCCACGCGGCCTCATCAGCAAACCACGTCTGTGGCCCCGTCGCCAGAAGGGTGATCGACGCGGCCGGCAAGCCATGCTCGCGCATATAGGCGTAAGCCGCATCATTGAGCACGTAATCGGTATGTCCGGCGCGCAGCAGGTCGAGGAAATTCAGCCGGCTTTTCGAGGAACGGGTGCGAAACCAGGTGAACCACTCATTGCCGATCTGCGTGCAGAAGCCGTTCTTGCCGGCGTGGCGCGCGCCGGTGTCGTCCACGCTGACCCATGACGATGTCTCCAACCCTGCGCGCAGAACATCCTGAGCTTCGGCGAGAAACGCCTCGTGGTTCTCATTCAACAGTCGAACCAACTGCCGCTTGGAGATCGAAATCCCCACCGATCGCAACAGGACGAGCAGCCGGGGCATCGTCGACTGACCCTGATGATATTGCACCAGCACGAACCTACGCAATTCCGGGCCAAAATGGCCTTGGATACCCTGCGGCAAGGGCGCCAGGATCGTCCGGCCGTCCGGCGTTATCCAGCGTTCTCGCAGGTAACAGGTCGCCTTGGCTGAAATCACAAGGTCCTGGACCAGAAAAGGCTCATGGCCTTTGAAAATCGAGCCGGCCGGGATTTCGACCTGGATCACTTCGTCTTCGACGTGGACCCGTGGGGTGACCTTACCTCGGGCAGGACGCTTCTCATCCTTGGCGGGTTTGATTGGCGCGGCGCCTTTGTCCATGCCGCTCGGTTTGATGGTCGGGCGGCCTTTGAGGCCTTTCAACCGGGCGTTCTCTTCGCGCAGTTCAGCCACGGCCTGCTTCAGCGCAGCTACCTCGCCGTACAGTTCGACCAGCAGAGCTTCAAGATCTGGACGGCTCAGCGTCGAAAGGGTGGAGGGTGGCGGCACATGATGCAAAGACTCGACGGCGGCGAATCGGCGCAAGGAAAAAATGAGGCTTACCCACACTTTTGCCCCTCTTACTTGGAACCTTTGGCAGCTTCGCCCAATCATCCACGCCAAGAACCTTCGGCGTTGGTGGCGGGGTTTCCGGCGCGACGGGTTTGGTTGCCATGCGCAGCAGCGTGTCCGCGCTGGTCGGGATGGCGAGCCGTCCCGCCAGCCTAGCCGCCGCCTCACCGCCGAGAGCAAACGCGACGTGACGCTGTAGATCACCGAGCCGAGCCGTTCGGCGTGCCGATGCCGGCGCGACCGCACCCGACAGCTCCGCGAACGTCTTTCTAGCACATGCGGAGTTCAGGCATCGGAAGCGCCGTGCCGTGACCCGGATCATGGCCGGGCGTCCCTGCCACGGTAGATCACGAAGCACGCGGGGATAGAGGCTATGCAGCCGTCGAGAGGATTGACCACAATCCGGACAGTTCACCACGCTACGCGCCAGACCAGCCTCGATGGTGACATCCTCAGTTGTCGGCAGCACGCGGCTAATCTCGAGCCCAGCGGGTACGATGGAAAGCAAGGGAGACGACACGAAATAGACCACCATGGACGTGAGTCCACCATGTCTCCGATCCATCATCAAAGTACAAGACCAAACAGCACGCAAAGTGCGGGAGAACCTGAATTCTCCCAAGAAGTGGCGATTGAAAATTCCCCACTTCGTTACGGTATAGTCGGACCGTAGCCGCGCGGCGGCTCGATATCGACGAGGTCGGATAGGTCGAGGTCGACAATGGCCTGGAGCCCCTCGGCTGTGGCGGTGTCGCGCAGGCCATCCGGCAGGGCATCGGCCCAGGCGGTGTACTCGGCCTGCAAGGCGAGCAGTTCGGCGACGGCGGCGTGCCAGCGCTGTGGCCGGGTGCGGCGGTCGGCAGGCCGGCGATAGCGGATGGTGGTTCCCGCCTGCTCGGCCTTGCGGGCGCGATAGCGGGCCCGGCGTTCTGCATTGGTGAGCGCCTGGCTGGCTTCTGTTGGCAGGTCTTTCGGCATGGTCGCCTCGTTACGTAACGCTGGACAAGCGGAGGTCGGGGAGGGCTCAGGCAGCCAGCACCGTGTCGGCAGCTGCCTTGGATGGCCGGCCGCGGCGCTTCGGCTGGGCACCCGGGCGCAGGCCGGGCGGTGCTACCGGCGGCAGCAGGTCGGCGTGCTGGCGCATGCGGTAGCTGGAGCCTTCGATGTGCACGACGACTGCGTGATGGAGCAGCCGATCCAGCAAGGCCGTCGCGATGACGGGATCGCCGAACACCTGGCCCCATTCGGCAAAGCCGCGGTTGGAGGTCAGGATCATGGCGCCGCGTTCGTAGCGCGCGTTGACTAGTTGAAAGAACAGGTTCCCAGCGGCAGCGCCCAGCGTGACATAGCCGATCTCGTCGATGATCAGCAGCTGGGTGCGGCAGAGATAGCGGATGCGCTCGCGCAGGCGACCCTCCCGGTCAGCCTTGGCCAGGCTGTCGATGTCCGGCGAACCACTTGGTTCGACGATGTCGGCCAGCGGACAGAAATACGCTGCGCCCCGCCCGGATCGCCTCGACACCCAGCGCCACGGCGAGATGGCTTTTTCCCGTGCCGGACTGGCCGATGAAGTGGACGACCTCGTGTTTGTCGATGAAGTCCAGGCTGGCCAATGCCATGATGCGGTTACGGTCGAGTGACGGTTGGAACGAGAAGTCGAAGCCCGTCGATGTCTTGATCGTCGCCAGCCGCGCCATCTGCAGAGCAGCCTTGATCCGCCGCCCCTCGCGCACGGTGATCTCCTCGGCGAGCAGAGTGTCAATCGCCTCGATGGCGCCGAGTTGGCCGCGCTCAAGTTGCTGGATGACGCCCTCGAGCGCCTCCAGGGCGCGTGGCATGCGCAGGCCGACCAGGTTGTGCCGGATCCGCGCGACCGGGTTCTCCGGCATGCTTGAGCTGATCATGCTGCCGCCCCGTCGGTGGCCAGGCGTTTGCCGACGGCGTCGTAGAAGGCCAACGGGCGCAATGCCACGACCTCGCCGGAGCGACCGGGCGGTGGACCGTGGCGCGGCGTCTGGCTGTTGACCGGCGCCGGGGTGGTGCGATGCCCAGCCGTAATGCGGCGCTGGCCCCGGCCGTCCATCACTGGATGCATGGCTATTACCTTGCCCTCTTCGAGGATGCGGACCTCGTCGGCCGTGCTGTGCACCTCGACCGGCCGGCGGCGCGTGGTGTTGGGAACGCTGTAGGGATTGCCGTCGACCGAGACCATGCCGTCCTTGGTGATCCGGCGCTCCAGGCGCAGCACGGCCTGGAACGGACCGGCCGGCAGCTTCTGCAGGCTGGGGCGCTCCTCGGCGAAGTGCTCGCTGACCACCCGGTGCGTGGTGGCGTGGGTGCGGACGTTGGCGACCTGGTCGAGCCACTGGCGGAACTGGCAATTGAGGTCATCGCGGTTGCGGAAGCTGCGGCCGAGGAAGAAGTCCTCCCGGATATAGCGGAATGGCCGTTCGACCTTGCCCTTGGTCTTGGCCCGATACGCCTTGCAGGCTTTCGGCAGATAGCCGTAGTGGCGGGCGAACTCGACCAGGGTGCGGTTGTAGACGATATGGCCAGGCTCCGGGCCGTCCTGGGGCGCCTCGCGGTCAACCACGGTTTTCATCCGGTCGTAGAGGATCTCTGCCGGCGCCCCGCCCAGCGCCTCGAACGCCGCGGCGTGGCAGCGCAACACCGTCTGCATGTCCTGCTGCGGCACGAACCGGCCCCACAGCATGCGACTATGGCCTAGCACCAGCGAGAACAGCCAGACCACCCGCTCGACGCCAGGCTCATCGGTGAGCCATCGCCGGCAATGTTCATCACGGCGGAGACGAGCTCATGGTCCCAAATGCGGCCGTAATCGGGCCCGGTGACGGCGCGCAACTCGATCCGGCCGTCGTCGGTTTCGGGCGTCTTGATCAGCTCGGCCCGGTGCGACAGCAAGCCGTGCTGCATGTTGATCGCCGCAAGTGGCGCGGGAAGCTGGCGCAGATAGCCGGCTGGGGCGCCGACCAGGCTGCACATCTGGCCGAACGACCAGTGGGTCGGTGCGACCGGCTCGTCCCGGCCGGGCACGATCAGCGCCATGCGCTCGGCGTTATCGCGACTAGCCTCCACCCGGAGCGAGCGTGTCTCAATAATGCGGGCGCTCGCGCGGTCGGCGCGGGCGCGGACGGCTGCGTAGAGCGCACTGAGGGACAGGTATCGCTCGTCGTCGGGGCGTGAGAACCACTCGGAGGACGCGGCCGATCCGGTCGCCGCGGGAAATATCGACCTTGTAGGCCCCGATCGCCTCGGACTGGTCCGAGCCGGCGCGGCTGAAGGTGGCTGACTGATGCATGGGACGTGCTCCACGACAGGCTGGCCGGG
The DNA here is from genome assembly GCA_965199095.1 of Acetobacteraceae bacterium. Classification (GTDB taxonomy): domain Bacteria; phylum Pseudomonadota; class Alphaproteobacteria; order Acetobacterales; family Acetobacteraceae; genus LMUY01. The sequence goes on along the minus strand of CBDAQM010000006.1, from coordinate 1,205,163 downwards.
AGCCTCTCTCTCGACTCTCAACCCGTCATGGTATGCCCCGAAAACCCCTTCCTCTCCGGTACGCAGCATTTTAGGGCACAGGTCCGGCCGAAAGCTGGTGTCCACGGTAGACACCTGTGGACACCACGGGCAGAACAAGAAACGGTCGCTTCACGGCGACCCTGTGATAAAATGCTGAAGTAATTGAGAAAACTGGAGCGGGCGAAGGGATTCGAACCCTCGACCCCAACCTTGGCAAGGTTGTGCTCTACCCCTGAGCTACGCCCGCATCCCCTCTGCCGTCTAGGCCGGTTTGCAGCGGATTGCAAGCTGGCCAAACGGTGGACGCGCAGCTCGCTTGGCGGCATGGTCTTGGCTGCCGCCGCGTCGGGCCGGGTTGCGGTGCCATGCGGCAACTACATCTAACAATTGCGTGCGGGCCAGAAACGCGCGGAGGGATAGCAGGGCTATGGACACCATCATCGGTCAACAGCGTCAAACAGGCAAAGGCGCCACCGCCGCGGCCAGCATCGTCGATGCCGATCAGACGACGTTCGTCCGCGAAGTCATCGAGGCGTCGCGTACCGTTCCCGTCCTGGTCGATTTCTGGGCCACCTGGTGCGGGCCGTGCAAACAGCTCACGCCCACGCTGGAGCGTGTGGTCGGCGCTGCGGGCGGCCGGGTTAAGCTCGTCAGGGTCGATGTCGACAAAAACCGCGCCCTGGTCGAGCAACTGGCGCGGATGGGGCTGCCCATGCAGTCCATCCCGACCGTTGCCGCCTTTTGGCAGGGCCAGATCGCCGACCTGTTCCAAGGCGCCCTTCCCGAAAGCGAGGTCAAGCGCTTTATCGAACAACTCCTGAAGCTTGCGGGCGGCGCGATGCCCGCGGCCGAGATGCTGGCCGAGGCGCAAGCCGCCCTGGCCGAAGATCGCGGAGAGGAGGCGGTGGAACTGTTCAGCGCCGTGTTGGCGGAGGAGCCGGAAAATCCGGACGCCTGGGGTGGTCTGGTTCGGACCCTCCTCGCCCTCGGCCAGCCGGAGCAGGCGGCCGAGACCCTGGCGCAAGTCCCGGCCAAGATCGCCGACCACGCGGCCGTCAACGGCGCCCGCAGCGCCTTGGCCCTGGCGACAGAAGGGGCGAAGGCAGCCGCCGGCCTCACCGCGCTGCAGCGCCGGGTCGCCGCTGACCCGGCGGATCACGACGCCCGCTACGAATTCGCGACCGCGCTGAACGCGACCGGGGAGCGCGAACAGGCTGCCGCCGCCCTGCTGGAGATCATCCGGCAGGACCGGACCTGGAACGACAACGCCGCCCGTCTGCAATTGCTGAAGTTCTTCGAAGTGTGGGGCAATGCCGACCCGGCAACCTCTGCCGCCCGCCGAAAACTCTCGGCTTTGCTGTTCAGCTAGCCATGGACGGGTGGCAGCCAGCCATGGAAGAGCTGCCGACCGAGTTCGCGGTGTTCCCGCTTGCCGGCGCGCTCCTGCTGCCGCACGGCAAATTGCCGTTGAACATCTTCGAACCACGCTACAAAGCCATGGTGGAGGATGCGCTGGCCGAACAGCGTCTGTTCGGGATGATCCAGCCGGACGAGGCCCTGCCGGGTGCGGCGTTGGGGCCTCGGCTGTTCAGCGTCGGCTGCCTCGGGCGGCTGACCTCGTTCAGTGAGACCGGGGATGGCCGCTATCTCATCGCGGTGAGCGGCGTCGTCCGCTTCGACGTCCGCGCCGAGTTGGCGGGGCGTCGCGGCTATCGTCGCGTCTCCGCTGATCTCAGCCGGTTCCGCCGGGACATCGATCCGCCTCCGCCTGCTTTGCCGCAAAGGGCCGAGTTGTTGCAGGCGTTGCGCCGCTATTTCACCAAGAATGGCTTCGACGCCAACTGGGACGCGATCGAGGGCATGGAGGATGACGAGCTCGTCGTGACGCTCTGCATGGTGTGCCCGTTCAACACGCTGGAAAAGCAGGCGCTGCTGGAGGCACCCGATCCCCTGGTGCGCGCGGACACGCTCGTCGCCCTCCTGCAAATGGGATCCCACGGCCATGGCGGCGACGAAACCGGCCGCACGTTGAGCTGACTGTCCGGAGATACGATCATGTCCGACACCGCACCGCATCCGACCGAAATCGACCCGAAGCTGCTGGAAATCCTTGTCTGCCCGGTTACCAAAGGCCCGCTGATCTATGACCGGGCGGCGGCTGAGTTGATCAGCCGCTCGGCTGGCCTGGCCTACCCGGTCCGGGACGGCATCCCGATCATGCTGCCGGATGAGGCGCGGCCGCTTGAATGACCGCGACCCCGGTTGAAATCCGTGTCCGCCGGGCATCGCGACGGCTGGAGGTGGATTTCGCCGGCGACCTGTGCTTCAGCTACCCAGCCGAATACCTCCGCGTGGAAAGCCCGAGCGCCGAGGTGCAGGGCCACAGTCCCGCTGAGCGGGTCACCGTGCCGGGCAAGCAGGCGGTCGGGATCGTCTCAGTCGATCCGATTGGCCATTACGCCATCCGCATCCATTTCGACGACGGGCACGACACCGGAATCTACACCTGGGACTACCTGCTCCAACTCGGCCAGGAGCATGAGGCGCGATGGCAGGCGTACCTGGCGTCCCTCGCCGTGAAGGGGCTCAGCCGCCAGCCGCCGCCGGCCCGATCCGGATTGCGGTAAGCCCGGCCGCCAACACGGCGCGCAAATCCGCGGCGGCCAGGGCGATGCAGCCCTCCGTCGGCGCATAATCCGGCCGGGCCACGTGGAGGAAGATCGCCGATCCTTCGCCCCGCGCGACCGGTGCATCGTTCCACCCAAGCACGCCCACGATGTCGTAGATCTCGTCGTCCCGCCATAGCGCCTCGTGCCGGGCAGGGTAGGGCAGGCGGACCGCGCGGTTGTAGCTGCGATCCGCCGGATCGTCACACCATCCATCGCCGCGGCCGATCGGCTCCAGCGGCACGGCCGTATCCGGCGGCGCGGTGCGGTCTGCGCGGAACAGCACGCGGCGGAGTGGCAGCAGGCCAACGGGGCTCGCGCCATCGCCCTCCTGCTTGTGCAACCGGAGCCCGCCGCGGCCATGGCAGCAACGCCATGCGCTGGGCCCCATGCGCAGCAGCCCGTCCCCGACGACGGTTGCCTCCATCAACCGTGGCCCATCATGGTCCCGGCATACGAATCCAACGCGAGGCGAACCTGTGCGGAGGGGCTGTCATGGTCCCCGCCACCCAGGAAATCTGGCAGCACCGTGGCCAGCGTCGTGTAGCCGCCTGGCTCGGTCACGGTGCCCGGCGTCACCGGCTGTACCCCCGCCTCGCTGCCCGTGGCGCTCATGCCCTCCGGCGCGGACGGTCGTGAGGTATCGGGGCCCAGCCGCACCATCTCCTCGATAAAATTGGTGATGACGGAGCCTAGTATCCCGATGGGGCCGCCGAAGATGGCGCCCATGGCGACGGAGCCCAGGATGGCCAGCGGCGGCGGCAGTGATTCTCCCGTCGCCTCCCGGTAAATCATGCCGACGATCGGCAGATGTTGCAGCGGGTTCAAGGCATGTTTTGCCTCATCCACCGAAAACACCGCCTTGCCCGGCAGTCCGAATTGCGGACAATTCTCCGACCCAACGTCGAAGACGATAGGCGGTGGCGATGGAACAGTGGCGGTGGTGGAGAAGGTTGCGGCATCAGTCATGCTGGGCGCCTCGGGCTGGACAAACCGGGTTCAGCAAGCGCCGTGCCGCCGGGATCCGCCGCCTATCAGCTTCGCAGGTGGCCGAACCGCAAAGCTTTCGCCTGGATATAACGGTCGTTCACGCCGTTCGCCGCGAAAAGCAGGCTTTCGCGTCCCACCACCTCGATCCCATGCGCCGCCAGCGCCGCGAGTTTGTCCGGGTTGTTGGTCAGCACGCGCACCCGGCGCAACCCGAGTTGGTGCAGCATGGCGGCGGCGGTCAGGAAATCCCGCTCATCGGCGGCGAAGCCAAGGGCGCGGTTGGCGTCGACCGTGTCCAGCCCGCGATCCTGCAGCGTGTAGGCGCGCAGCTTGTTGGCAAGGCCGATCCCGCGGCCCTCCTGCGCCAGATACAGCAGCGCGCCCGCACCCTCCGCGGCCATGCGGCGGATCGCGCCGCGCAACTGGTCGCCGCAGTCGCAGCGCAGGCTTCCCAGCAGATCCCCGGTGAAGCACTCCGAATGCACCCGGATCAACGGCGCCGCCGCGTCCTCCGGCCGGCCGACCAGGATGGCATATTGCTCGGCGCCGGACCCCGGTGCGCGGAACGCGATCACCCGTGCATCCGCCACATCCTCCAGGGGGACGGTCGCTTCGCTCACGCGGGCCAGGTTGCCCGCGCTCAGGGTCGCATGGGACAGGATGTCGGACGCTGGGACGCCTGGACGCCCTGGTGCTTGCGCTACCAGCAAGGCCGGAAGCAGGCGGGCCAGCACGGCCAGCGCCAGCGTCGCCTCCGCATCCTGTGGCACGCTGGCGCGGGAGGGGATGGAATGCGGCGCCGGATGCGTCGGGTCGGCCAGCGACTGCAAATCCGGCAGACCGATGCCTGCGGCATCGAAGGCGATTGGCTGGTCCGCTGTCTCTCCCGGCGGCAGCAACGCCGCCGCTCTTGCCGCCGATAACACGAGGACCGGTGATCCGCTCGAAACCCGCGCCAGCGCGGCCAGCCCCGCCGCATCCGCTGTCTCCACCGCGAGCAGTGCCAGGTGCGACTGGCCAACCAGGACAGTCGGCATACCCCGGCGGAGCGCCTCGACCGCAGCCTCGATCGCCTGGAGCCGTGGCAGGGCGTTCGTCGAAGGCAACGCGTGATCAAGCATGGTTCGCGGCCCGGTTCCCGAAGCAGGAGGTGATTGCAGCAATTTTTGGGCGGTGACCCAGCGCGCCAGCCGCCCCTTCATCCTGGCATTCGCCTGATATGGGAAGAAGCCGCGCCGCAGAACTGGTAAGATCACGGGAATGTGTGCTCAGGGGAATGGTCGTGCTAGGCTTCTCTGGCATGTCGCCGCGTTGTGACGACGGAGAGTCTAAGGTCAAGAGTGGTTGGGCACACAGGAATGTGTCGGCGCCCCGCCGGGGCGTTGCGCTACCGCCCTCGCCGCAAGTGGCGAGGGATGTCTCGAATGAAGGAAGTCGCTGATGGCGGGCGAGCGCCCAATTCTGATCGTTGACGACGACCTGTCCCTCCGGGAGACCCTTGTCGAACAGCTTCAATTCGATGGAGAGTTCACGGCCGAGGAAGCGGGTTCGATCGGCGAAGCTGAAAACAAGGTCACCGCGCGCGATTCGCGCTTCGATGCCGTGATTCTCGATGTCGGCCTGCCGGACGGCGATGGGCGCGATCTGTGCGCCAGCCTGCGGCGGCAGGGAATGCGCATGCCGATCATCATGTTGACCGGCTCGGACGACGAGGCCGATGTCGTCCGTGGGCTCGATTCCGGGGCGAACGACTATATCGCCAAGCCATTCCGCCTGGCCGAATTGCTGGCCCGGCTGCGTGCCCAGCTCCGTATCTTCGAGAACAGTGAGGACGCGGTCTTCACGATCGGTCCCTACACGTTCCGTCCGTCCGCCAAGTTGTTGCAGGAGCCGGTCAAGAACCGCCGGATCCGGCTGACGGAGAAGGAGGCGGCGATCCTGAAATTTCTCTACCGCGCCGGCACCAAGCCCGTCGCCCGGCAGGTGCTGCTGAACGAGGTGTGGGGCTACAACGCCGCGGTCACCACGCATACGCTGGAGACCCATATCTACCGGCTTCGCCAGAAGATCGAACCTGATCCCAGCAACTCCCGCCTTCTGGTGACGGAGGGTGGCGGCTACCGGCTGGACCCGCAGGGGGTGCCACCCGTCGCCTAACTGGCTGCAACGAAACGCTCCAGCCAGTGGATATCGTAGTCCCCGTCGTTGAAGCCAGGGTCGTTGACGATCCGCTGGTGCAGCGGCAGCGTCGTCTTGATGCCGCCGATCGCGAACTCGTCCAGCGCCCGGCGCAACCTGGCGATCGCGGTTGGCCGGTCGGCCGCGTGGACGATCAGCTTGGCGATCAGGCTGTCGTAGTGCGGCGGGATGACGCAGCCGGCATACAGCGCCGAGTCCACCCGCACCCCCAGACCACCCGGCGTGTGGAACACGTCCACCCGGCCGGGCGACGGGGTGAAGGTATCCGGGTCTTCCGCCGTCACCCGGACCTCAATCGCATGGCCGCTGAAGTTGATGTCGGCCTGGCCGTAGCCAAGCTTCTGCCCAGCCGCGATGCGGATTTGCTCGCGGACGATATCGATGCCGGTGATCATCTCCGTCACCGGGTGTTCGACCTGCAACCGGGTGTTCATCTCGATGAACGCGAACTGCCCGTCCTGATACAGGAATTCCAGCGTCCCGGCGTTGCGGTAGCCCAATCTGGACAGCCCGGCAGTCACCGTCGCGCCGAGGGCGTCGCGCTCGGCGGCGCTCAGCGCGGGTGAACCCGCCTCCTCCAGCAGCTTCTGATGCCGGCGTTGCAGAGAGCAGTCGCGCTCGCCCAGGTGGACGACCGTGCCATGCGCGTCGGCGAGAACCTGAAGCTCGATATGGCGCGGCCGGTCGAGATATTTCTCGATGTAGACGGCGTCGTTGCCGAAGGCGGCGCGGGCTTCTGCGCGCGCCACGCGCCACGCCTCGGCAAGCTCGTCTGGCGCATGCGCGACCTTCATGCCGCGCCCGCCGCCGCCCGCCGCGGCCTTAATCAGGACCGGATATCCGATGCTGTCGGCGACGCCTGCGGCATCGGTCAGGTCGGCGACCGCACCCGGGCTGCCCGGCACCAGCGGCACACCCAGCGACGCCATGGCGACCTTCGCGGTGATCTTGTCGCCCATCATCCGGATGTGGTCTGCCGCCGGGCCGATGAAGGTCAGCCCATGGTCCTGCACCATGTCGGCAAACCCGGCATTCTCGGACAGGAAGCCATAGCCCGGGTGGATCGCATCGGCGCCTGTCACGCTCGCGGCGGTCAGGATCGCCGCGACGTTGAGGTAGCTGTCCCGGGCGGCCGGCGGTCCGATGCAGACGCTTTCGTCCGCCAGCCGCACGTGCATCGCCTGCGCATCGGCGGTGGAATGGACGGCGACGGTGGGGATGCCGAGTTCGCGGCAGGCGCGCTGGATGCGCAGCGCGATCTCCCCGCGGTTCGCGATCAGGATTTTGCCGAACATCATTCCAGCACCATCAACACCTCACCATACTCCACCGGCTGGCCGGAGGTGACGAGCACGCGCGTGATCGTGCCGGCGCGGGGCGCCTTGATCTGGTTGAAGGTCTTCATCGCCTCGATCAGCAGCAGCGTCTGCCCGGCGGCCACGGCCTGGCCGGGGCTCACGAACGGCGCCAACCCGGGTTCCGCAGACAGGTAGGCCACGCCCACCATCGGGCTGGTGACGGCGCCGGGGTGATCCGCGTCCGCCACTGGCGCGGGCGCGACCAACGCGGCCGCTTGCGCCGGCGGGGCCAAACTGGCCTGGGGCGGCCCGGCGAGTGGCGCCGGGCTGCGCGCCACGCGGATGCGGCTGTCCCCGTCCGAGATTTCGATCTCGGTCAGGCCGGTATCGGCGAGGATTTCCGCCAGCGCGCGGATTTCCGCCGTGTCGATGGGCAAACGGCTCATGGTGCCTCCCGGCGGTCCAGCAGCAGGTCCGACATCGCCGTCAATGCCAGGGCGTAGCCGCGGATGCCGAAGCCGCAGATCACGCCCTCGGCGATGAGCGACACGAAGGAGCGCTGCCGGAACTCCTCCCGCCGGTAGATATTGGTCACGTGTACTTCGATGACGGGGAGCTCGCTGGCGAGCAGCGCATCCATCAGTGCGACAGAGGTCGTCGTGTAGCCAGCCGCATTGATGACGATGCCCGCTGCCCTGGACCGGAACTCCTGGATCCAGGAGACGAGTTCGCCTTCGTGGTTCGATTGGCGGAAGTCGATCGCCAGGTCCAGCGCCTCTGCGGTCTCGGAACAAAGCTGCTCGACATCATCCAGCGTCCCGGCGCCGTAAAGCGCCGGCTGGCGCAGGCCCAGCATGTTCATGTTCGGGCCGTTCAGCACGGCGACCAGCGGCATGCGGCCTGGCAGGCGATGGTCTGACATGGAGCGCGCCCCTATCACGTGGGACTTCGATCGTCCAACGTTGCCGCTGGAGCGGTCGCAATTCGACGGCTGCGAGCGCCAATCCACCTGCTGGACGAAGCTGTTCGATCAACTTTTTCGTGAACATGGCGCGGCTGCCACACGGTGTGTGGCGCAGGAGAGACGCTTCGTTACACGCCATCCATGTCTTTGCGATTAGCCGCGTCGGGGGCGAGCCGCGTGGCTGAAATCTTGGAACAATTGAAGTGACGAAGTAAAGTCAGAGTAATGGAGCCCTTGGATGTGCATAAACAAACCATAAAGAATTTCCTATCGAAATGCGGGCTGTGGTCTCAGAAGCACATTGATCTATGGGGTCCTGCATCGTTCCAGATCCTCGCGGCTTAGTTACCGCTTGATCATGCAACCAGGGTTGAGAGACTATCCCTCTGCGCGCCTATTCCGGCGGCAGGAGGCTGGCGATGTCATCTCAACGATTGCTTATTTCGGCGCTTGTGCTCTCCGCGCTGCTCCCTGCGGCGGCCTGGGCGCAAACGGTGGGCGTCGCCTCCTGGTATGGCGACAGGCATGACGGCCGGCGGACCAGCAGTGGCGAGATTTTTGACCAGGAGGGGCTGACGGCCGCCAGCCGCACGTTGCCGCTGGGATCGCGGATCCGCGTCACCCTGCAGGAAACGGGGCAGTCCGTGGTGGTGACGGTCAATGACCGCATGGGCGGCCGCGGCGCCATGATCGACCTGTCGAAGGCCGCGGCGCGGGAGATCGGGCTTCTTGGGCGTGGCAGGGGAACGGTGGCCATCGCCTCCGCGTCGGACGAACCACTTGAGGTGGCCGAGGCGTCTGAGGACGAGGCGGCGGAGGTGCCGGGTGACGCCACCCCGCGCGCACGGCGCCGTTCGCGCCATGGCGCCCGGCTGATCCTGGCCGACCGGCGATGCTGCCATGCTGCATTCCTCACCCTGGCGCGCCATTCGGTTCAGCATCGCTCGCTGCGGCACACGCTGTAGCTGAGAACCGACCCGCGGCGCCCTGGCGCCGAACTGATGGCGGCCACGTCGCCCTTGCAGGGGCGGGCAGCCGAATCGACCGGCCGGGTGCGATCCAGCGGTGCCGACACTCGGATCCGTTGCGCCTTGAAGTCCAACAACAGCTTGTACTTACAGGATGTTAAGCACGGTTGAGATTTTATGCGGTGCGAGCAAAATTATCGCTTGCACCCCAAACCTCCCGGCCTTATGTCCCCGCTCCACGCAGCAACGCACGTGCCTCTGGCCCTAGGGTTACGCAACGACGTCAAGCGTTCTGGCAATCGACTTCTTCTTTCGCTGGTTCGTTCGACCGTTTCGTCAACTCTCGCCCATCGCAGCAACAGATGGGCGTCCATTCCCTGGAAGGATTCAGTGCGATGACACCTAAGGTCGCGCAGTTTCTGGCCGACTCCCGTCCGGCCACGCCCTGCCTCGTTCTCGACGTGGATCGCGTGGAAGAGAACTTCCGCGCCATCCACCGCGCCCTCCCGCTGGCGCGCATCTACTATGCCGTCAAGGCAAATCCCGCGCAGCCGATCTTGCAGCGGCTGGTGGGGCTCGGCAGCGCGTTCGATGCCGCCTCGTTCGAGGAGGTGAGCATGTGCCTGGAGGCAGGCGCCGTCCCGGCCGCGATCTCCTTCGGCAACACGATCAAGAAGGCTTCTGCGATCCAGAACGCCTTTGCCGCCGGCGTGTCCATGTTCGCCTTCGATTCCGCCGAGGAGTTGGAGAAGCTGGCGAAGCACGCCCCGGGAAGCCGCGTCTATTGCCGCCTGTTGGTCGAGAACAAGGGTGCCGATTGGCCGCTCTCCCGCAAGTTCGGCACCACGGTGGCGAGCGCACGGGACCTCATGATCCGCGCCGGCGAGCTCGGGCTCGATCCGTATGGCCTGTCCTTCCACGTCGGCAGCCAGCAGATGGACACGGCGGCCTATGAGGTGGCGATCGGCCAGGTCGGCATGCTGTTCACCGATTTGCGCGACGCCGGCGTAAACCTCCGCATGGTCAATTTGGGCGGCGGCTTCCCCGTGCGGTATCGCGACGAGGTGCCGACGGTCGACAAGTTCGCCAACGCCATCATGCACGCCATGACTGAGCATTTCGGCAACGATCTGCCGGAGATCCTGATCGAGCCGGGCCGATCCATGGTCGGCAATGCCGGCGTCGTGCATGCCGAGGTGGTGCTGGTCAGCCGCCGTATCCCGGGTGATCCGACGCGCTGGGTCTACTTGGACATCGGCCGCTTCGGCGGCCTGGCCGAGACGGAAGGCGAGTCGATCAAGTACCGGATCGAGACGGCGCATGATGGGGACCCGACCGGGCCGGTCTGCATCGCCGGGCCGACCTGCGATGGCGCGGACATCATGTATGAGCGCAGCAACTACCACCTGCCGCTGTCGCTGCAGACAGGCGAGACGGTGAACGTGATGTCGACCGGCGCCTATGTGACGACCTACGCCAGCCAGCGCTTCAACGGTTTCGCACCGTTGGCCGAGCACTACGTCTGACCAGCTTGGGCTACGACCTCTATTACTGGCCGAACATCCAGGGGCGGGGCGAATTCGTTCGCCTCGCCCTGGAGGCGACGGGCACGCCGTATCGCGACGTCGCGCGCGAGAAGGGCGTGCCCGCAATGGTGAAGCGCATGTCGGAGGGGCCGACGCCCGCCTTCGCGCCGCCTTTCCTGGTGGATGGCGCCGTGATGGTGGCGCAGGTTGCGGCCATCCTGCAGTACCTGGCGCCGACGCTCGGGCTCGTCCCGGACGATGCGACCGCCCGGCTTTGGTGCCATCAAATCCAGCTCACCATCACGGATTTTGTGGCGGAGGTGCATGACACGCACCATCCGCTCGGCTCCGGCCTGTATTACGAGGACCAAAAGCCGGAGGCGCTGCGCCGGTCCCGCGGTTTCGTGCTGGAGCGCATGCCGAAATACCTGCGCTGGTTGGAGCGCGCCGTGCTGCGCAACCCGGCGGGAGCGCCGCATCTGGTCGGCGATGCGTTGAGCACGGCCGACCTGTCCGTGTTCCAACTCGTGGAAGGGCTGCGCTATGCCTTCCCGAACGCGATGGCCCGCTTCGACCACGATTATCCGCAATTGGCCCAGGTGCACCACCAGGTTGCCACCCTCGATCGGGTAGCAGCCTACCTTGCCTCCGACCGCCGCATCCCGTTCAACCAAGACGGCATCTTCCGCGCCTACCCGGAACTGGACGCCGAATAGGGCGGCCAACCATGCCGCCCGGCGGCGGATGCCCCTGCTACGCCACTTCCTTCACCCGCAGGTCAGACAGGATCGCGCCGATCTCCGGCTTGCACGAACCGCAATTCGTGCCGGCGCGGGTGGCGCGCCCCACTGCTTCCACGCTGTCGCATCCCGCCAGGATCGCCTCCCGGATGGCGCCGGCGCCGACCCCCATGCAGACGCAGATGGCGGGTTCGGGCGCCACACCGTCCGCACGCCGACCCGCCAGCAGGGCGCGGCGCTCCCCCGGATCGATCGACTCGCGGGCGAAGAGCTCCATCAGCCAGTCGCGTCGCGGCAATTCATGGTCCGGTCCTGTGAAGACGCAGGCGTCGAGCCGCCCGTCCCGGAGCAGGGCGGACCGGAACACGCCGGCCGCCGGGTCACGCAGCGACATCCAACCATCCGGACCGCCGAGCCTGGCCACCACGCCGGCATGCGCCTCCGCCGCGTTGCCCAGGCCAGCCAATTCATGACGCCAAACTTGGCCGTCCAGCGGGATGACCGCGCACCAGGCCGCCGTCTCGGGCCCCAGCGAGCGGCGGGCCAAGGCAAACCCGTGCCAGGCCATCGCGGCCCGGCGCACCCGGACGGGCGTGTGCTTGAACTCCGGCTGGCCGCTGATCGGGTCCGTGGCCGGGTTGACGGCGCTGTTCACCCGGCCGCCGGCGCAAAATGCCGCCGTCCAATGCATCGGGGCGAACACCGTGCCGCGGCGCAGCCCGCGATCATGCCGCACCCGCAGCACGCCGCTGCCCCAGGCGCTTTCCACCACCGCCAGGTCGCCATCCGCCAGCGCCGGCAGGTCATCCGGATGCACGGATAACGCAGGCTCCGGGATGTGGCGGAACAGGCGCGCCGTCTTCCCCGTCCGCGTCATGGTATGCCACTGGTCCCGCACGCGTCCGGTGATGAGCACCAGCGGCCACTCGTCCGACACGGCGTTCGCCGGGGCACGCGGCGGCGTCGGCACCATGCGGGCCTTGCCGTCCGGCGTGGAAAAGCCGCCGCGGCCGAACAGGCGGGAGAGCGCGATGCGCTTCGCCGGTCGGGGCCAGCGGGTCGGCTCCATGGCGGCATACTCGGCGTCGCTCAGCCCGGCCAAGGCGCTGATGTCGAACAGCCGGGCGCCGTCATTCCCGGTTCCCGACAGCGTCGCGTGCTCCCGGAAAATATCCGCCACGCCGCGCCAGCCGAACGCGCTGCCATGGCCCAGCCGCGTCGCCACCTGCGACACGGCCCACCAATCGGGCCGCGCCTCGCCAGGAGCGTCCAGGAACGCGCGTTGGCGGCTGATCACCCGCTCGCTGTTGGTGACGGTGCCCTCCTTCTCACCCCAGGCGAGCGCCGGGAGTCGGACATGGGCCGACACGATGCTGTCGCTGCGGGCACATTCTGAAATGGCGAGGAATTCGCATCGGGCCAGCGCCGCCCGCACCCGGTCACCATTGGGCAGCGAGACCGCCGGGTTGGTGCCGATGATCCACAAGGCGCGCACCCTGCGGTCCGCCACGGCTTCGAACAGCGGGACGGCTTTCAGGCCGGGCGAGCGAGCCAGGTTCGGTGCATTCCAGAACGTCCGCAACAGGCTCAAATCCTGCGGCCGCCCGAACTCCAGGTGGCCCGCGAGCAGGTTCGACAGCGCGCCGACCTCCCGCCCACCCATCGCGTTCGGCTGGCCGGTGATGCTGAACGGTCCCGCACCGGGCTTGCCGATCCGTCCGGTCAGCAGGTGGACGTTGATGATGGCGTTGACCTTGTCGGCGCCCGAACTCGACTGGTTCACGCCCTGGCTGAACAGCGTCACCGTCTTCGGCGTCTGCGCGAACAATTCGAAGAACGCGGTGATTTCGGCCTGCCGCAGCCCGCACGCGGCCGCCACTTCGGCCACGGTCCCGCCGACGGCGACCGCGTCGTCCAAATCCGCCAGATACCCGGCGAACGTGCGGTCCGTGCGGCCGCTGCGGTGCAGGTGGCGCAGCAGCCCGGCGAACAACGCCACATCGGCGCCGGGTGCGATGGCCAGATGCAGGTCCGCCCCCTCGCAGGTGGCGGTGCGGCGCGGGTCGACCACCACGACGCGCATCTCCGGCCGCGCCGCCCGGGCGGCGGCGATGCGCTGGAACAGCACGGGGTGGCACCAGGCGGTGTTGCTGCCAACCAGCACCAGCAGGTCGGCGAGTTCCAGGTCCTCGTAGATGGCGGGGACGATGTCCTCACCGAACGCCCGCCGGTGCCCGGCGACAGCGGAGGACATGCAGAGGCGGGAGTTGCTGTCGATGTTCCCGGTGCCGAGGAAGCCCTTGGTGAACTTGTTGGCGGCGTAATAATCCTCGGTCAGCAACTGGCCGGAGACGTAGAGCGCCACGCTGTCCGGCCCGTGCGTCGCCATGGTGTCGCGGAACGCCTGCGCCACGTGGTCGAGCGCGTCGTCCCAGCCTGCCCGGGCCCCGTCGATCTCCGGATAGAGTAGTCGATTGTCCAAGGCGAGCGTCTCGCCGAGGGCGGTGCCCTTGACGCAGAGGCGGCCGAAATTGGCGGGATGGGTCGGGTCGCCGGCGATTTCAGCCGATTCCCGGCTGGTAGGTCGCGCCAGCACGCCACAGCCGACGCCGCAATAGGGGCAGGTGGTGCGGACCGGCGCGGCGTTTGGATCGAGGGGCATGACCCTCACCCCGGCCCTCTCCCAGAAGGAGAGGGAGCAAAAAGCCCTCTCCCGCTGGGAGAGGGTTGGGTGAGGACGTGGCCCATGGCTAGTAGACGTCCCGCAGATACCGCCCCTGCCGCGCCAGGGCGACGATCCAATCCTTGGCTTGCGCCTCGTCCAACCCGCCTTGGCTGCGGGCAATGTCGCGCAGCGCAGTGTCCACGTCCTTCGCCATCCGCATGGCGTCGCCGCAGACGTAGAAATGCGCCCCATCCTGCAGCCAGTTCCACAGCTCGGCCGCCCCCTCGCGCATGCGGTCCTGCACGTAGATCTTCTTCTCCTGGTCGCGCGACCAGGCCGTGTCCAGGCGCGACAGCGTGCCGTCCGCCAGCCAGCCCTTCAGCTCGTCGGCGAACAGGAAGTCGGTCGCCTCGTGCTGGTCGCCGAAGAACAGCCAGGTCTTGCCGGCATGCTTGCGCGCCGCACGCTCCTGCAGGAAGGCGCGGAACGGGGCAATCCCCGTGCCCGGCCCCACCATGATCACCGGGGTCGTCGGCTCGGCCGGCAGGCGGAAATGGCTCACCTGGATGTTGGCCAGGATCTGGCCATGCACCGCCGCCCGGTGCGCCAGGAAGGCGGAGGCGATGCCGTGCCGCAGCCGCCCGCGCCGCATCGCCCGCACGACGCTGACGCACAGATGCACCTGGCCCGGCTCCGCCTGGATGGAGGAGGCGATGGAGTACAGGCGCGGCTTCAGCGACGGCAACGACTTGACCAGGTCGAACAGGCGCGGCCGGGCAGAGGGAAACGCCTCCAGCAGGTCGAGCAGGTCGGCATCCGCCGGCTCCGCCCCGTCATCGCCGTCCGCCAGGCGGCGGAGGTCCGCGGCCTCGACCGGGTGGACCGCGGACATCGCCAGCAAATCCACCGTGCGGTCCAGCGGGCGGGCGATGTCCACCTGCCAGGCGAACGCGTCCCGCGCCGTGCGCATGGTGCCGTCCGGGCAGGGCACCAACTCGTCCCCCGCGGCGCCGAGCGTGCGCAGGCACGCCTCCACCAGTTCCGGATCGTTGGGTGCGGAAATGCCGATCGAATCCCCCGGCTCATACGTCATGCCGGAGGGCGACAGGTCGATGACGACGTGGCGGACGTCCTTGCCGGAGGTTTCGCCCGTCAGCCGGTTGGCAGCCAGCACCCGCACCGGCATGCCCTGCGGCACGGTCGGGGCCGGCGTCTCGGCGGCGGGCGGCGCCACGGCCACCGCGTCGGCCGGCCGCTCGGCCAGCAACTCCTTCACCTTCTTGCTGGTGGGCTTGGCGCCGGGCACGCAGAGGGATGGCGAACTCTCCTTGCCGCTGGCCAGCGCCTCGGCATAGCTCTGGCACAGATAGCCGCACTGGCCGCAATCCAACTGCGCCATCGCCGCCATCAGCTTGCGCTCGAACGGCCGGTCGGCCGCCAGGCTCAGCCGCTCCTCCATCTCCATCGCCGGATCGTGCCAGGGAAAATCCTCCTCCGCGGCGACCGGGCTGGCGACCGACATGCCGGCATTGCCGGTGCTGCCGCCGTACAGCCCGGCCAGGAAGCCGTTCAGCCAGGCGCGTTGCGGCGGCGAGAACGGGGCGTTGTCGGGGATGACCGGGATGACGGTCTGGTTCATCGCGTTCATGCGGCGGGGTGTCCGATGATGGCGTCCAACTGCTCCTCACTCTTGGTCGCGGACCAGGCTTGGAATCCCTGGTCGGCCGCCCGCTCGGCCTTCCAGGCGCTCAGCAGGTTCAGCACGAGGGGCGGCAGCTCCTCCGCCACCACGCCCGGCCGGATCAGCCGGCCGATCGCCTGGTTCGGCCCGGCGCCACCGCCGACATGCAGGTCGTAGCCCTCGACGCTGTCCTCCCCCACATCGACCTTGGCGCCCAACAGCCCGATATCGGCGATATAGTGCTGCGCGCAGGAGTTGTGGCAGCCGGTCAGATGGATGTTGATCGGCTCGTCCACCTCGATCCGCTCCTCCAGCCATTCCACCAGCTTGGCGGCGTGGCCTTTGGTGTTGGAGGCGGCGAACTTGCAGCCCGCATTCCCGGTGCAGGCCACCAGCCCGGTGCGCAGCGGCCCGGCGGAATGGCCCAAGCCCAGCGCTTCGATCGCGGCCAGCGCCTCGGGCATGCGCTCGTCCGGGATGTCCGAGATCAGCAGGTTCTGCCACACGGTCAGCCGGATGGTGCCGGAGCCGAAGCGGTCCGCAATGTCGGCCAGGCCGCGCATCCGCTCCACCGTGATCCGCCCCACCGGCACGACCACGCCGACATAGGAAAGGCCCGGCTGCACCTGCGGATGCACGCCGACATGGGCGCTGCGGGATTGCGGCGGCGTCGGTAGCATCGCCTCGGCCGGGACGTGGGTGAGCGGCCGGCCCAGCTCCTCCTCCACGGCGGCGAGGAATTTGTCGAAGCCCCAGGCATCCAGCACGTATTTCAGCCGCGACTTCGCCCGGTTCGTCCGGTCGCCATTGGCGATGAACACCCGCAGGATCGCGTCGCAGACCGGCATCGTGTCCGCCGGCGCCACGATCACGCCCGTGCCGCGGGCGAAATCCTTGTGCCCGGTGATGCCCCCCAGCGCGAGGCGATAGTAGATGCCGGGCTCCACGCCATGGCCCGCCACGATGGGCACGGCGGTGAAGGCCACGTCGTTGGTGTCCTCCAGCACCGGGACGACGCCGCAGCCGTCGAAGGCGATGTTGAACTTGCGCGGCAGCCCATACAGCTCGCGATGGTTCAGGATGTGGTGGTGGATGCGGCGCGCGTCCGGCCGCGTGTCGATCAGCTCCTGCGGGTCGATCCCGGCGGTCGGACTGCCGGTCACGTTGCGCACGTTGTCCGCGCCGGAGCCGCGGGAGGTGAGGCCCAGATCGGCCAGCCGGGTCAGTATCTCCGGCGCGTGGGCGGCGCCGATCTCGCGGATTTGCAGGTTGGCGCGGGTCGTCACGTCGGCATAACCGCCGCCCATCTCCTCCGCGATGGCCGCGATGCCGCGGAACTGCAGGGTGTTGAGGATGCCGCCCGGCATGCGCAGCCGGCACATGAAGCTGTTCTGCGCCGGCGCCACGAAGAACAGCCCCTGGTATTTGGTCAGGAACACGTCGCTTCCCTTGGGGAACTTGTTCTCCGCCGCCAGCGCGCTGATCTCGCCGAAGCGGTCGAGCGGGTTCTTCTTCCGCTTGGCCTCCTCCTCCGGCACCAGCTTGCCGCCGGCCGCGATGGCCCGGTCCTGCGCGGCGCGTTGCAGGTCGTTCGGGTCCACCGGCTCCCCACCGCCGCTGCCGAGGGCAAGCGGGCCATTCTTGGCCTCCACCCCCGCCATGAAGCCCTTCAGGTATTCCTGCTGCTCGGTCGAAAATGGCTGATCGGTCATGCGGCCCACTCCTCGGGCTGAAAGGCGGGGCCAAAGGCAAGGCTGGCGCGCGCGGCCCCGATCGGGCGGCCTTCCTTGATGAGTTTCAGGTACCAGGGTGCGTCACCGACTTCACCGTACAGCATCACCCCCACCAGGCGGTCGTCGCGCACCAGCAGGCGGCGATACTGCCCGGCCTCGGCGTCGGCCAGCACGATCGGGTCGGCGCCTTCGGTTTCCCCGGCGGACCAGACACCGGCACCCGCAACCTTCAGCGCGGTGGCGTCGGACACCGGCACGTAACGGGCGTCCTCGCCCAGGATGCTGGCGGCCGCGACCTCGGCCTGCGCAAAGGAGGGCGCGACCAGGCCGACGCACTGCCCGGCATGCTCCGCGCACTCGCCGATGGCCCAGATCGCCGGGTCGTCCGTCCGCATGGTGTCGTCCACCAGCACGCCGCGGTTCACCGCCAACCCGGCGGCGCGCGCTAGTTCGGCATGGGGGCGTATGCCGACCGCCATGACGACGATGCGCGCCTTGATGCGCCGGCCGTCCGTCAGCAGGACGGCGTCCGCCTCGATGGCCACGGTCTTCGCCTCCGTCACGACGGCGATGCCCTGGCCGGCCAGCCGCTGTTCCAGCAGCGCCGCCGCCCCCGCGTCGAGCTGCCGGTCCATCAGGCGGGATGTTGCATGCAGCACGGTGACGCGCATGCCCCGCCGGGCAAGGCCCGCGGCTGCCTCCAGCCCCAGCAGGCCGCCCCCGATCACCACCGCGTCGCCCCCGGTGGCCGCATGGGCGATCATCTGCTCCACATCCTCCAAGGTGCGGTACATCAGCACGCTTGGCAGGTCCGCCCCCGGAAGCGGGAGGCGCACGGGTTGCGCGCCCGTCGCCAGGACCAGCCGGTCGTAGGCGATGCGTTCGCCCGATCCGAGCACGACCTGCCGCGCGTCCCGATCCAGCGACGCCACCTTGGTGTCCGGACGCCAGGAGATCCGGTGCTCGCCAAGGCGCTCCGGGTGGTGCGTCACCAGCGCAACCGCGTCCAGGTCGCCGGCCAGGTATTGGCTGAGTGCGACGCGGTTATAGGGATGAGCGGGCTCGGCACCGATGAGAGTGACGCTTGCCCCGCCGAGTGCCAGGCGTTCCGCGCAACGTGCGCCTGCCGGACCAGCACCAACGACGATGACCTGAAGAGGGTACGTTGAAAGCATGCCCATTTATAGCAACGCGATGAGCCGGCGCGAAACGGTATATGGCAAATGTGATGTGGACGATGGAGTCGTCTGCTCAGATTCTAATCACTGTATGATGAGACAGATTATGGATTGAGCAGAGAGCGGCCCGTCATGACCGATGGCTGGGCCACGCCCATCAGCGCCAGCATCGTCGGGGCAAGATCACCCAGGCGCCCGTCACGCAACGATGCGGGAGCCGCCGATGCAAGCAGCAGCGGGACCAGGTTGGTGGTGTGCGCCGTATGGGGCGCACCAGTGGCCGGGTCGCGCATCAGCTCGCAATTGCCGTGGTCGGCCGTCACCAGCAAGGCGCCCCCCTGCGCCGCCACTGCCTCGGCGATCGCTCCAAGCCCGGAATCCACCGCCTCCACCGCGGCGATGGCGGCTTGTAGGCTGCCGGTGTGGCCGACCATGTCGGGATTGGCGAAGTTCAGCACCACCATGTCGAACTGGCCACTGCCGATCGCCTCCACCGCCCGCCGGGTGAGTTCGGGGGCGCTCATCTCCGGCTGCAAATCGTAGGTCGCCACCTTGGGCGAGGGCACCATGATGCGTTCCTCGCCGGGGAACGGCTCCTCCCGGCCGCCATTGAAGAAATAGGTGACGTGCGGGTATTTCTCCGTCTCCGCCATGCGGAGTTGCCGCTTGCCCGCCGCGCCCACTACCTCGCCCAGGATGCCGGTCATCGGGTGGGGCGGGAAGATCGAGGCCATCAGCGGCGCGAGTTCGTCACTGTAGCGCGTCATGCCGGCTGCGGCGGCGAAGGCGGGGACGGTGCGCTTGAACCCGCTGAAGCCCGGGTCCAGCAACGCCATCAGCAACTCGCGGATGCGGTCGGAGCGGAAGTTGAAGCACAGGATGCCGTCGCCGTCCGCCATGCCGCGATACTCGCCGATGGCGGCAGGGGCGATGAACTCGTCCGTGACGTCGGCGGCATAGGCGTCCGCGATGGCCGCCGCCGCGGTCGGGAAGCGGCCGCCCTCGGCATGGGCGATGGCGGCGAAGGCGCGGCCAACCCGGTCCCAGCGGTTGTCCCGGTCCATCGCGAAGTAGCGGCCGCACACCGTGGCGACCACCGCGCCCTCAGGCAGCGCCGCCTCCAGCGATGCGACGAAGTCGGCGGCGGAGCGGGGCGGCGTGTCCCGGCCATCGGTGAACACGTGCATGCGGACGGGAACGCCGGTCGCCGCCACGATCCGCGCCAGCGCCACCGCATGGTCCTGATGCGCGTGGACCCCGCCGGGCGATACCAGGCCCAGCAGGTGGCATGTGCCGCCACTCCGCGTCAGCGCGCCGATGAACGCCCGGACCGCCGGCGTTTCGGCCAGCGAGCCGTCCGCGATGGCGCGGCCGATGCGCGGCAACTCCTGCATCACCACGCGCCCGGCGCCGATGTTGAGGTGCCCCACCTCCGAGTTGCCCATCTGGCCATCCGGCAGGCCGACATCCTCGCCGGAGGTGCGAAGGAACGCGCGCGGCCCAGCCGCCCAGAGGCGGTCGAAATGAGGCGTCCGCGCCTGCCTCACTGCGTTGTCGGTGGCATCTTCGCGCCACCCCCAACCGTCCAGGATCACGAGCATCACGGGGCGGGGCGGGGCGTCGGGCATGCGATTCTGGTGCATGGATTTGCCGGGGCTGTCCAGTGCAGGGCGTCCCTCGCCACGGCAGTCAGTCCCCCGGCCGTCCTGCACGATGGTACGGGTGCCCGGTGGCGATGGCCCGCGCCCGGAACAACTGCTCGGCCAGCATGGGGCGGACCAGCAGATGCGGCCAGGTCATCGGACCGAGCGACAGCGTCGCGTCGGCCCGGGACAGCACCGCCTCCGCCAGCCCCTCTGCGCCCCCGACCAGGAAGCACACCGGCCGGGACGATCCCAGCCACCGCTCCAGCAGGGTTGCCAGTCCCGGACTGTCTGGCGCGTCGCCGCCGCCGTCCAAGGCCACGGCGAGGGCGGGTGTGGGGAGCGCCGCCAGCAAGGCCACCGCTTCCCGCCGCTTTATCTCCGCGGGGGCGCCGCGGCCCTCAGCCACTTCGGTCACCTCCAGCGGCGGGCGCAGCCGGCCATTGTAGCGGGCGAACAAATCCGCCTCTGGCCCCGCCCGCAGGCGGCCAACCGCGATCAAACGCATCGCTGTTGCATCGACACGGCGGTTCGGGACATAGCGGGCAGATAAGACCGAGGAGCCGCTCCGTGATTCGTCGAGCCCTGTTGCTGTCTGCCGCCATGCTGTTGGCCGCGGCCGCGCCGCCTGTCCTCACCGGCCCAGTGAAGCTGGCGGCGCAACCCGGCACGCCGCTGGACGCCACGGCGCGCCAGGTTGCCGCCGCGGATCTGGGCGATGGCGGCCCGGGATCGCTGCTGCTGCTGGGCAGCCAGCATCTGGGGACCGCCGGGATCGGCCCCGCGCTGTTCGTGCAGGTGCAGTCGCCGCGGTCCTGCGGCTCGGCCGGCTGCTCCACTTCCGTCTACCTGCCGACCAAGGCGGGATGGATCAAGGTGCTGGACGCGGTGAGCGGCCAAGTCGTGGTGGAACCGGCCCAACACGGCGGCATGCACGACCTGCTGGTCGGCAAGAACGACCGTTGGGTGTGGAAGACCAACGCCTATGCCGACACCTTGCCGGCCCCACAGGTGGATCTGCGTCCGCGCCGGCCGCGCCGCGTGCACCACGCCGCTACCAGAACTCGGTCCCAGGCTCACCCTTGAACGGACCCTCCAGGTTCGGCGTGACCCACCCGCCGTAGAAGCCGCCGGGCTGCGGCGTCACCTGTTCCTCTCCCACGAAGCAGGCATCCATCGGCCCGGCATAGACGGCGACGTGGTCCCGCATGGCGACGAAGGCCGCGGTGGGATCGGGGTAGCTCCACCCGGCATCCTCAGCCGTCTTGCCGCCGCCGCGGACGGTCCAGTAGCGCGCATGGCCCTTCCACTCGCAAAACGAGCCCCGCGGGCGCGCCACCAACGAGCCCGGCACGAACGCGCCGGGCGGCAGGTAGTAGGTGGGCGGATGGCTCGTTTCCAGCACGCGGAAGGCGGCGCGTGTGTCGGCGATGGTCTCGCCGCCCAGGACGATGCGGATACGCTGCGGCGCCGCTTCCAGCCGCGGCGGCCGCGGATAATCCCAGACGCGCTCCGGCGGCAGGGTCATGGCTCGCCGGGCAAAAAACCAGGCTGGAGAACCTGGTCCGTGTCATAGCGGCAAGTGGCGGGGAAGGTCTCCTGCGGCAGTCCCGTCTCCCGGTCGACGCGCAACAGCGCGTAGCGGTAGCCAGTGGCGACGGCGTCGGCCAGACCCGGTCGGAGGCTGGGGTTCTCTTCCAGATGCTCGGCGATGCGAGCGCGCTGCTCCGCGATGGTCGAGCGCCAGGAGCGGCTGCGGAGCGCAATCTGGTACTCCCACTTCAGCAGATGCAGCAGGAGGACGGACAGGCGGTTGCGCAGTTCCTGGCGGCGGCTGCGGCCGATGTCCTCGATCTCTTCCGCGATATGGTCCAAATCCGCCTCGACCGCGCGGCCCTCCCGCAGCAATCGCGATTGCTGGGTGGTCCAGGCGTAGAAATCCTGTTCGTACAGATCGCTCATGCGGCCGGTTCAGCCACCTCCTCGTCCAGATCGCGCCCCCACATCTTCTCCAGCGCGTAAAGCTCCCGCGCTTCGGGCTTGAACAGGTGCACCACGATGTCGCCGGCGTCGATCAGCACCCAGTCGGACCCGCCCGCGCCCTCCACCGGCACGCGGCCGACCCCGGCCTCATGCAGCTTTTCCTGCAAATGCGTGGCCATGGCGCTGATCTGCCGGTCTGCCAGGCCGGTGGCGATCACCATCCGGTCGGTGAAGGCGGCGCGGCCAGCCAGGTCCAGCACGGTGACGTTCTCGGCCTTGTCGGCCTCCAGGCTCTCGACGATGATCGCCTGCACGCGGTCCAGGGCGGACGGTTCCGCCGTCTTGCGTGCGGCACGCGGCTTCGGTCCCGCCGCGGCGGCTTTCTTGCGCGGCGTGCCGGGGGGCTTGGCGGCTTCGTTCAGCGCCGTCGCAGGCTTCGGCAGCCGGCGCTTGGCAGGCGGCTTGGTGCCGGGATCGGCAGCGGTTGGTTTGCGTGCTATCGTCCTGCTCCCGCGCTGCGTGGCGCTGACGCGGAGTATGCCGCGCGCAACGCCGTCGCTGATATGGCATTCTGCTGCGCCGGCAGGAAGGTCCAGGCTGCCGGATGCAGATCGGCAAGGACCGGCGCCTCGCGCGCCGCGTGCCTGGCAGGCCGTAGCCGCCGCGCTGCCTGTCCGGCGAGGGCGCGGTGATTGTAGCCGGGCCGCGGCACCACGGCGAAGGGCACCGCCTGCGTCACCCTGGTCCAGAGCCACCATCGCGGCAGTTCGGCCAGGATGTCCGCCCCCATCAGCCAGACGAAGCGCACGCGCGGGAACCGCCGCCGCAACGCGATCAGGGTGTCGGCGGTGTAGCGGGTGCCCAATTGTTGCTCGATCGCCGTGGCCAGCACACGCCGTCCGTCGGCGATGGCGGCTGCAGCGGCAAGCCGCTCCGCCAGCGTCGCCATCCCGCCAGGTTGCTTCAGCGGATTGCCCGGCGATACCAGCAGCCACACCTGGTCCAGGCGCAGCCGCCGCAGCGCCAGTTGCGCCACGTGGCGATGGCCTGCATGAGCCGGGTTGAACGAGCCGCCCAGCAGCCCGACCCGGATGCGATGGTGATGGCCGAACCGCGGAACCGGGTCGACGGCATGCTGCGTCAGGGCCGGACCTGCCCCGTGCCGATCACGACGTAGCGGAAGCTGGTGAGCTGCTCCAGCCCGATGGGACCGCGCGCGTGCAACCGGCCGGTGGCGATGCCGATCTCGGCGCCGAAGCCGAACTCCCCGCCGTCGCAGAATTGGGTGGAGGCGTTCCACAGCGCCACCGCGGAGGATACGCCGGCCAGGAAATAGTTGGCGGCAGCCTCGTCCGCTGTGACGATGGCGTCCGTATGCTCGCTGCCGTGGCGGGCGATGTGGTCCAGCGCGCCATCCACCCCGTCCACGACGGCGACGTTCAGCACGGCGTCCAGCCATTCCGTGTCGAAATCCTCCGGCCCGGCTTCTGGCAGGTCCGGCAGCACGGCGCGGGTGCGTTGGTCGGCGCGGATGCGGCAACCAAACGCGGTGACGGCGTGGATGAGCTGCGGCAGCAGGCTGGCGGGTGCGGCGGCATCCACCAGCAGCGTTTCGGCGGCGCCGCAGACGCCGGTGCGGCGAAGCTTGCTGTTGACCAGGAGGGAACAGGCCATTCCCGGCTCCGCTGCCGCGTGGACGAACAAGTGGTTCAGCCCCTCCGCGTGGGCCAGCACCGGCACGCGGGCCTCCCGCTGCACGCGCTCCACCAGGGATTTGCCGCCGCGCGGGATGATCAGGTCCAACAGCCCCGCGCCGCCCAGCATGGCCGCGACGTAGGACCGGTCTGCCCCCGGCGCGATTTGCACCGCAGCGGCGGGCAGCCCGGCGGCGTCCAGCCCGGCTGCGATGGCCGCATGGATCGCCCGCGCGCTATGCAGGCTTTCGGAGCCACCGCGCAGGATCACGGCGTTGCCGGATTTCAGGCAGAGCCCGGCCGCATCGGCGCCAACGTTCGGCCGGCTTTCAAAGATCATGCCGATCACGCCGATCGGGGCCGCGATGCGACGGAAGCGCAGCCCGTTCGGTCGTTCCCATTCCGCCAAGGTGCGGGCGAGCGGATCGGGCAGGGCGGCGATCTCCTCCAACCCCACCGCCATGGCCTCGATCCGCTGTGGCGTAAGCGTGAGCCGGTCGCGAAAGGCTGGCGTGGCCTGGCTGGCGGCAAGGTCGCGTTCGTTGGCGGCGAGGATCGCCCCGGCGTCCGACCGCAACCGCGCCGCGGCGGCGGTTAGGGCGGCGTTGCGGACAGCCTCCGGCGAGCGCGCCATGATG
Source organism: Acetobacteraceae bacterium (assembly GCA_965199095.1). Lineage (GTDB taxonomy): Bacteria > Pseudomonadota > Alphaproteobacteria > Acetobacterales > Acetobacteraceae > LMUY01. The sequence goes on along the minus strand of CBDAQM010000006.1, from coordinate 1,180,576 downwards.
GCGGAGGCCGCGCGGGCCGCGGCGCCGGCGGATTGCAGCCATTGAGAGGCAGGATCGGTTTCAGTGTTCATGTCAGGTCCAGCGAGCCGCGAAATACCAGGCGAAGAAGGATGATTCGGTTACCCCATGCTCATACCGGCCCGGGTTCAGCAATCACGGCCGCCGGGCGCGCCTCATGTCACAGGGTGATGGTGCAATCCTCCAAGGGGATTGCACCCTACGCCGACTATCGCATCCTTAGCGAGCTACGTTGCCAGCAACACCAGATCGTCCCGGTGGATCGCCTCGTCCCGGCCGCGCCAGCCCAGCAGCGCCTCGATCTCCTCGGAGCGATGGCCCGCGATGCGCCGCATGTCGTCGGCGGAATAGGCGGACAAGCCGCGCGCCAATTCCGCCCCGGCGATGTCGCGCACCTCCACCGGGTCGCCGCGGTCGAACCCGCCCGCCACACCGCGCACCCCTGCCGGCAGCAGGGAGCGGCCGGCGGCCAGGGCCCGCGCCGCGCCGTCATCCACCGTGAGCGTGCCGAGCGGCGCCAAACTGCCGGCGATCCAGCGCTTGCGGGCGGTGCGGCCCTCCGGCGCAGGGAGGAACCAGGTGCAGCGCCCGCCCGCCGCCACCGCCGCGATCGGATGCGGCACGCTGCCCAGCGCGATCGCCATGGCGCAGCCCGCCTGCGTCGCGATCCGCGCCGCCACCAGCTTCGTCCGCATGCCGCCGGAGGAATAGCCCGGCGGCGGCTCGCCCCCCATCGCCTCGATCTCGGGCGTGAGCTGCGGCACCACGGGGATGTGCTGCGCCGCCGGGTCGCTGCGGGGGTCGGCGGTGTAGAGGCCGTCGATGTCGGACAGCAGCAGCAACCGGTCCGCCCCCACCATCTCCGCCACGCGGGCCGCCAGCCGATCATTGTCGCCGAAGCGGATTTCCGTGGTGGCGACGCTGTCGTTCTCGTTGATCACAGGCACGCAGCCCAACCCCAGCAGCGTCGTCAGCGTCGCGCGCGCGTTGAGGTAGCGTCGGCGATCCTCGGTGTCGCCCAGGGTCAGCAGCATCTGCGCCGCGACCAGCGACTGGTCCGACAAGGCGGCGGCCCAAGCCTGCGCCAGCCGGATTTGCCCCACCGCGGCGGCGGCCTGCTTCTCCTCCAGCCGCAGGCGCGGTTGCGTCAGCCCCAGCGTGCGCCGGGCCAGCGCGATGGCGCCGGAGGACACCAGGATGACCGCCGTGCCGCGCGCCCGGGCCGCCGCCACGTCCGCCGCCACGCTCTCCAACCAGGCGGTCCGCGGCGCGGCGCCGTCCACCACCAGGGCGCTGCCGATCTTCACGACCAGCAGCTTGGCGTCGGCCAGGCCAGGGAGCGTCACGCGGGCGCCCGGGCGGCCTGGACGGTGTCCATCAGGCGCCGCAACTGCTCCGGCACGCCCTGGCCGCTGACGCCGGACATCAGCATCACCTCCTGGCCGGAGGCACGGGCGAGGGCGGCGCGCCGGGTGCTGGCCTCGCGCGGGCTCATCGCGTCGGCCTTGTTCAGCACGATCAGTTCGGGCTTGTCGGCCAGGCCGCCGCCATAGGCCGACAGCTCCTCCCGCACGGTGCGCCAGGCGTCGACCACGTGGCCGGCCGCGCCATCGACCAGGTGCAGCAGCACGGCGCAGCGCTCGACGTGGCCGAGGAAGCGGGTGCCCAGCCCGGCGCCCTCATGCGCGCCCTCGATCAGGCCGGGAATGTCCGCGATCACCAGCTCTTCCGAGTGGGACAGCCGCACCACGCCCAATTGCGGGTGCAGCGTGGTGAACGGGTAGTCGGCGATCTTCGGCCGGGCGGCGGAGACGACGGACAGGAAGGTGCTCTTGCCCGCATTGGGCAGGCCCACCAGCCCGACATCCGCGATCAGCTTCAGCCGCAGCCAGACCCAGCGTTCCTCGCCGGGCCAGCCCTTGTCGGCGCGACGCGGCGCGCGGTTGGTGCTGGATTTGAAGTGCGCGTTGCCGTGGCCGCCATCCCCGCCCCGGCACAGCACGATGCGTTTGCCCGGCCGGTCCATGTCGGCGAGGACGATCTCGTTCTCCTCGTCCATGATCTGCGTGCCGATGGGAACGCGGATCACCACATCGTCGGAGCCCGCACCCGTCCGGTCCGAGCCGGCGCCGTTGCCACCCTTGCGGGCGCGGAAATGCTGCGCGTAGCGGAAGTCGATCAGGGTGTTGAGGTTCTCCACCGACTCGAACACCACGTCCCCGCCCTTGCCGCCGGTGCCACCATCAGGGCCACCGAACTCGATGAACCGCTCCCGCCGGAACGCGACCACGCCGTCGCCGCCATCACCGGAGCGGACATAGATCTTGGCTTGGTCGAGGAACTTCATTGGGGTGGGTCCAAACGAAACGAGGGCCGGCTCATCGCCGACCCCCGCGCACGCAACGCCTCGGGCGGCGAGGGCCTATTCGGCCGCGACCGGCAGCGGTTCGACCGACACATGGACGCGGCCCTCCGCCCGGCGGGAGAACTTCACGTGCCCGTCGCTCAGCGCGAACAGCGTGTGGTCCTTGCCGAGGCCGACATTGGGGCCGGGCTTCACCTTGGTGCCGCGCTGGCGGATGATGATGTTGCCCGCGATCACGGACTCGCCGCCGAACTTCTTGACGCCCAGGCGCCGGCCTGCGGTGTCGCGGCCGTTGCGGGACGAACCGCCTGCCTTCTTATGTGCCATGGTCCAGTCTCCTGCCGCTCAGGCCGCAATGATGTCGGCGATGCGCAGCACGGTGACGTGCTGGCGATGGCCATTCCTGCGGCGGCTGTTCTGCCGGCGGCGCTTCTTGAAGATGATGATCTTGTCCAGACGGTCCTGCGCCACGACCGTGGCCGTGACGGACGCGCCGGGCACCACCGGCGCCCCAATCGTCATGCCGCCCTCGCCGCCGCCCACCGCAAGCACGTCCGTGAAGGTCACGGTCGACCCCGGCTCGGCATCCAGCTTCTCCACCTTCAGCACCAGCTCTGGGGTGACGCGGTACTGCTTTCCGCCGGTGCGGATGACTGCGAACATCGATCCAAATCCTATCGGGACACGCGGCCGCGCCATTGGCGACCGGGCAGCAGGTCGCCCTGACGCCGGAGGCAGGCGTTATAGCGCCCGCGACGCCCGAGTCAAATGCTACAAGCCGGTTTTCGCCTCCAGCCCGGCGGCGGCGATCCCGGCCACGGCGCAGGTCTCGTCATTGTCGGAGTTGTCGCCGGAGATGCCGACGGCGCCGATCACCTCGCCCTCCGAGAGCACCAGCACGCCGCTCGGCACCGGCACCAGGCGACCGCCGCTGACGGTGGACAGCACGGCCATGAAGGTCGGGTTGGCGTTGGTGCGGTTGAACAACTCGCGGGAGCCGAAGCCCATTCCCAGCGCGCCCCAGGCTTTGCCGAACGCGATGTCGAAGCGGAGGATGCCGGACCCATCCTCCCGCTTGAACGCCACCAAGTGCCCGCCGGCGTCGAGCACGGCGACGCTGAGCGGCATGAAACCATGCTCCCGCCCGGCCTGCAGCGCGGCGTCGACGATGCGGGAGGCGGTGTCGAGCGTCATCTTCATGGAACGTCACCCTCGTGTTGGCGGTGTGCCGGAATGGACATACAAAGGACTGCGCCCCCTGGGTCAATCCGCGAACAGGGAGCCTGTCCCGCGCCGGTCACACTCAGCTCCACCAAACCATGCAAGCGCCTGACATCACGGCGGTTCGCTGCGCAGCGAGGCAAGCCCGGACCAGACCGCCAATGGTCGCGCCGTTTACCGTCAGCTCTTGGCAGAGCAGCATCGGCAATGCGGCATGCTCGCGCACAAAGCTATCGCTGTAAGCCGAGAGCGCAGTGCGAATCACGACCATCGCAGCCAAGGCGTCCCGGTCGTGTAGCGGGACAGCCGCCACATTGGATGGCAACGGGAAGGTCACCGGGCCGAAGCCGGTCTTGCCCCACCGCACATCCAAGTCCCAGCGCGCTCGGAGCTCCGCAGCCGCCTGATCAGCCGAGGTCTGCGCCGAGATTGGTTGAGCCGTGATGAGCAGCGCCGCCGCGGCCAGGCCGAGACGAGGGGCGGGCGGCCAGCGCCTCATGTCAAGGCGGTTCGTTTCGAATCACGCTCATTGCGGCTAGGGCTTCGCTGTCGTCCAATGGAACGGCTATCTCGTTTGATTGCAGCGGAAACGTCACTTGTCCGAACCCGGCGCTGCCCCAGCGCACCTCCAGGTTCCAGCGGGACCGCAACTCCGCTGCGGCCTGGCTTGCGGTGGTCTGCGCCGCGCTTGGCTGCGCCAGGACGAGCAGCGCCACCGTAACCAGGCGAAGTAAGTCTTGGGGCCGCTGCGAATTGGAGCGGACGACCGAGAACAGGTTAATTGTTGAAAGCGGCAATGATCGAGCTCCCAACAACGAGGCTATCGCCCGTTATCCGCCTGCATCGCGTGCCCGCGCCACACCACCCGGTCGCCGAAATAGCTGGCGGCCACCTGGGCGACTGACACGATGTCGCGCAGCGGCAGCAGCAGGATGGGGACCGCGGCGTGTGGGCTGCGGCCGAATGGCAGCCGCTCGACGCTCATCGCGGCCGCGACCCGGGCGATCCAGGCGGCGGCGAACAGGCTCACGGACCACCTGGCCCCGCCGCTCAGCACCATGGCCGCCATCGCCCAGCACAGCGGGAACTGCACGACGGACGCGGCGAACAGCGTCGGAGCAAGGGCGCGGATGGTCCGTGCCCACCGCAACTCGTGCTGCCACAGCGCGGCGAAAGACCGCTCCGGCACCGCCATCAGCGGCACGGTGTCGGCCAGCCCGATCCGCAGGCCCAGCCGCCGCACCCGGCTGCCCAGCACGTTGTCGTCCGCCAGGTGCATCACGATCGCCTGCAGGCCGCCGATCCCGGCCAAGGTCGCGCGCCGCAGCGCCATGGTCGCACCCAACCCATCCTGCCGGCCCAGCACGCGGGACAGCAGCGCCGACGGCATGAAGCAGTGGCTGATCCCGGTGGCCCCGAGCCGTGCCGCCATGCCGGGCACCGTGGGCAACCCGCCGCACAGCGTGGTCACCAACCCCACGCCCGGCTGCTCCAACACGGCGACGATGGTGTCGAGGTGGTTGGGCGCGACATGCAGGTCGCTATCGGAAAACACCAGGAGGTCGTGCTTGGCGACCGGCAACATGTTGATGAGGTTGCTGACTTTCCGGTTCCGCCCGTGCAGCGTTGGGTCGACAACGACCCCGATGTCGATCTCCGGAAAGCGGAGGCGCAGGCGTTGCACCGTCGGCAATGCGGCGTCATTGGCCGCCTGCACGCCGAACACCAACTGGAACTCCGGGTAGGTCTGAACGCAGAACGATGCGAGGGCAGCCTCCAGCCCCGGCTCGTCGCCGCACAGCGGCTTGAGCACCGTGACCGCCGGGCGCAACAGCGGCCGTGAGACAGCCCGGCGACGAAAGCACGCGACGGCCACCGCCCCCGCCGCCACGACGAGGATGCCGAGCACGGTCATCACCCCCGTGGCATCGGCAATGGCGTTCAAGGAACGCGCCGGGCAAGCGGGCGCCCCGCACGCGTGCTGACGATATCGAGATTGGAGGCAGAGGCCGGCATCCAGTCGTGTCCGTCTTGCAGGGTCGGTGCGGTTTGAATGATCCTGCTCCGTGACGGCCGAGCCAGGACTGTCTCGACCGCATGCCTCCGCAATGGAGGCGGTGCAGCGGCGCAGACCAGCGAGAACGATCCCAGTCCGAAAGGAGCTACAGGAAAGGGCTCCGCCAGGCAAATTGCCCGGTGGTCCCGTGGCGCAAGCCGCGCTGGCCCATCAGGCGCTTCTGCGGCATAGGCTTTGCGAGCCGGGCGGACGCTGCCCTGCCGCTGTGACAATCGGAGACCTGCATGCGCATCCACATCCAGAACCTGCCGACCATGTACGGCGAGCCCATCACCCTGGCGCAATGGGAGGATGCGGCCGCCCGCGCCGGCGCCGAGCGCCACGAGATGAGCATCGGCCACACGATGGAGGAGTACCGCGCAGCGATCCCGGAGGTGGAGGCGCTGGTGACCAGCACCCGCAGCACGCGGGAGCTGTTTCCGGCCGAGGCGCCCAAATTGCGCGCGATCTTCTGCACCTCCGCCGGGCTGGATATCGTGCCGTTCCACGACCTGCCGCCCGGTGTTCCCGTACTCAACAACAGCGGCGTGCACGCGCCCAAGGCCGGCGAATACGGCATCATGGCGATCCTGATGCTGGCCAGTTTCATCCCCACGCTGGTGACGGCCCAGCACGACCAGGCTTGGCGGCGGCTGACCGGGAGCGTCGTGGAGGGGCGTCACGTCACGGTGCTGGGGCTCGGCAGCCTTGGCGGCGCGGTGGCGCAACGGGCGCGGCAGTTCGGCATGCGCGTGACCGGGGTGCGCACGGCCGCCCAGCCCCATCCGGACTGCGAGCGTGTGCTCGCCACGGCCGATTTGGACAGCGTGTTGCCGCAGACGGAGTTCCTGGTGATCGCCTGCCCGTTGACCCCGGCCACGCGCAACATCATCGACCGACGCCGGCTGGAGCTGCTGCCCCCGGGCGCCGGAGTAGTGAACATCGGCCGCGGCCCGCTGCTGGATCAGGATGCGCTGTGCGACATGCTGGACAGCGACCGGCTCGGCGGCGCGGTGCTGGACGTCTTCGTGCCGGAGCCGGTGCCGCAGGGCCACCGCCTGTGGACGACCCGCAACCTGGTCATGACGCCGCACGTCTCGTGCGACGACCCGCTCACCTACAATGTGCGCAGCCTGGACACCTTTCTGGAGAATATGGCGGCGCTGGAGGCGGGACAGCCACTGCCGAACCTCTTCCTGCCGGAACGAGGATATTAGCGCGCTTCTCCCTCTCCTCTGCGAGAGGGCTTTTGCCGGTCAACCCTTAACAATCGCGTGACGCTTAAGCGGCCCGGCTGCGCTGTCCGGCCATCGCGCGAAGGGCGGCGGCGGCGTTGGCCACCGTTGCCGGCCAGTCGCCGGGCGCGGGCTGGCGGAAGATGCGCATGGTCGGGTACCACGGCGTGTCCTCCCGCTCTTCCAGCCAGCGCCAGCATCCGTCGAAGCGCGACAGCATCCACACGGGGAGGCCAAGCCCGCCCGCCAGATGCACCATGGACGTGTCGACGCTGATCAGCAGGTCGATCCCGCTTAGCCGCGCCGCCGTGTCGGCGAAGTCGCCCACACCGTCCATGCCGTCCGCGACCCGGCCGAACGCCGCAAGCTGGCCCCGCGCCTCGCCAAGCTGGAAGCTGACGAACTGCACCCCCTCGACGTCGAACAGCGGAGACAGGGTGGCGAGGCTGGTGGAGCGGCGCTGGTCGATCTGGTTGGACCGCTGTTCGAACTTGCGGGGATCGCCCGCCCATACCAGCCCGACGACGAGCCCGGGCGACCGCGCCGAGCGGTAACGGAGGGTCTGCTCGGCCGGGACGTGCAGGTATGGCGCCGCCGGAACGCCGTCGAGGCGAAGCTTGCAGGCGAAGGGAAGGCTCGCGATCGGGCAATGGCGGTCGATCGCGGGCCGCGCTTCCTCGCGCGTGATGACCTCCGACACGCCATCGACGTGGCGCAGCAGGCGGACGAGCGGCCGAGGGACCTCCAGGATGACGCGGCCACCCCGGGCGGCGACCGCCGGCGCGAAGCGGATGAATTGCAGCGTGTCGCCGAAGCCCTGCTCGGCATGCAGCAGGATGGTTTGGCCGGCGATGTCCTCGCCCTGCCAGGCCGGGACCGCCAAATCCGCCCGCGGCGTCTGGCAGTCGCGCCAACGCCACTCGTAGTCCCGCCAGCCGCGCTCGAAATCCCCCGATTTCAGCAGCGCCAGGGCGCGCCCGAAGCTCGCCCGGGGATACGGGTCGCGCAGCGCCAGGGCGCGGTCATAGGCGGATACGGCCTCACAGCTGCGGTTCAGGTTGAGCAGCGCATGGCCCAGGTTGTTGTAGGCGTCGGCCGAATCCGGTGTCAGCGCCACCGCGACCTCGGCCGCGCGGCAGGCTTGCTCGAAGTTGCCGATGTTGGAGAATGCCGAGCTCAGATCGGTGTAGTACCCGCCTTTCGTGGCGCAGCGACGCAGGGCCTGCCCGTATGCGGGCACCGCAAGGTCGAACCGGCCCGCCTCGTGCATCACGCGGCCATAGCGATGGTGGGCGTCGGCATGGTCCGGGTCCAACGCGACGCAGGCGGCATAGAACTGCGCCGCTTCGTCCGGATGGCCCAAACGCTCGAACACCATGCCGAGAGCGAACAGCACCTTCGGCGATTGCGGCGTGTATGTGACCGCCTGGCGGATTTCCTGAAGCGCCTCGTCCCGCCGGCCAAGCTGGTCAAGGCAGATCGATAGCCAAATCCGCGCGTCAGACCGCGGGTTGAGGGCGACGGCGCGTTCCAGGGCGGCCAAGGCCATGGCCGGCTGGTCAAGGAAGATGGCCACCCGGCCCAAGGTGGCGAGCGAGTCGGCATCGTCCGGGGCCTGGGCGGCAACCCGGCTGACGCGCGCCATCGCTGCCTGTGGTTGGCCGGCGGTCCATTCGGCTGCGGCGGCTTGAAGCTCCGCCATCGCATCAGACGCGCCGGGATCCGGCGTCAGGGACGGGAAGGCAGCTTGCATGGGGCGGCTCCGAGCGCAGGGCACGGTGCGACCGAGTGCTTGATAATCGCTTAACGCGGCCAGCCCGGCAGCCTGCTTCCGTGAACGACTCCAACGGGCCAGGTGGGTTTGGCGCTCATAGAGCCAGTCTGCGATAGTCGGCAGGCAGCACGGAGGGGGATCGGGGTGGTGAGCCAGGATTTGGGAGTATGCACCGGGTTGGAGGCCTTGCGGCAGGTGGTCGGGGCGTTCGACGGCCTGGCTGTGGTCGATATCGGCTCCGGCGACGGGGCGCTGGCCCGCTCCTTGGCCGAGGCCGGGGCGGAGGTGAGCGGGTTCGACCCGCTCGGTCCGGCGCAGCCCTGGAGCAGCGCCGGCGCCGGGCGATACCGCCTGGTCCGCAGCGGGGCAGAGGCGCTTCCGCTGCCGGACGCATCGGTCGACCTGGTGCTGTTCATCTACTCGCTGCACCACATCCCCGGCCCGGTGCTGCCGGACATCCTGGCGGAGGCGCGGCGCGTGCTGCGCGAGACCGGGACGCTGTACGTGGCCGAGCCGCTGGCGGAGGGACCGTTGCAGGAGATCAGCGCGCTGTATCACGACGAAACGGCGGTGCGGCAACGGGCGGCCGAGATCCTGGCGGCCCGCACGCCCGCGTTGTTCCGCCGCCACGACCAGATCACGTATCGGAACCGCCGTGAGCATCCGAGCTTCGAAGACTACGCCGCTCGCATGGCCGCCACGCTGCGGTTCAACGACTTCACCGAGGCCGAACTTCGCGCCCCCACGGTCCGCGCGCGGTTTGACACGGTGGCGGCCCGAACCGGCGGCGTGTTCGACCAGCCTGTGCGGGTCGACCTGCTGCGTCCGTGACCCATGCCCTACGCCGACGGATCTGCCTTGTAGCGATCCTGCTGGCCTTCCGGCGGGAACGCCTGCGATATCCACTCTGCCGTACGCCGTAGCCCCTGGTGCCAATCCGTGCGGGGGGTCCAGGCCAGCGCATGGCGGGCGCGGGAAATGTCGAGCACGTTGACCGGCACATCCGCCTGTCGGCTGGCCTTGCGGATGATCGGGGGCGAACTGCGTCCGAGCACGGCGCCCACGGCCCCTATGACATCGAGTACGGACCGTCCGACGCCGGAGCCGATATTCATCACCCGTTCCGGCCCGTCGTACTGGGCCGCCGCCACCATCGCCTCCACCAGGTCCGTCACATACAGGTAGTCGCGGACCACCAGGCCGTCGCCCCAGACCTCGACCGGCTGGCCGGCCAGCACCTTGGCGATCGTCGCCGTCACCAGGCCCTGCCGACGCAGCGGGCTTTGATACGGGCCGAACGGGTTGGCGACCCGCAAGGTGATGGCGGATGCGCCGCCCAGATGCGCGTAGAGCTGGAGGTATTTCTCCACCATCAGCTTGTTGATGCCATAGGCGGAGATCGGGTCCGTCGGCGCGTCCTCCGCGATCGGCACGGCGGCCGGCACGCCGTAGACGGTGCCGCCGGAGGATACGAACACGATCCTGCGTACGCCCACGGCTCGACACATCTCCATGAGGTGCAATGACGCAAGCGTGTTGGCCTGCAAGTCGGCCGCCGGATCCCTGTTCGAGACCTCCGGCGTCGTGCCGCCCAGCAGGTGGAAGACGATCTCCGCCCCGTCCACTGCCAGGGCCAGCGCAGCACGGTCCCCGAACTCTCCCGTCGTGAAGCGCAGCGGCGGCAGGCTGTCGGGGAAAGCCGGGCGGCGGCCGAACCCATGCACGCGCGCGCCAGCCCGGACCAGCGCGTGACAGAGATGGCCGCCGATGAAACCGCCGGCGCCCAGCACCAGGCACGGGACGCCGTCCAGCGTGCCTGTCATGGCTTGCCCAGGAAGGCCGCCATCTCGCCGACCATCTTCTCGAACGTGAACCGCGCTGCCGAACGTTGCCCCCCGGCGGCCAAGCGGGCACGCAGCTCACCGTCACGTGCCAAGCGGCGCACGCAGGCTGCGAGGCTCGCTGCATCGCCCTTGTCGAACAGCAGGCCGCTCTCCCCATCCCGGATGATCTCGACATTGCCACCGACGCGGGAGGCGACCGTGGGGATTCCCAGCGCCAGGGCATGGATCAGCGTCAGGGAAAACGGCTCATACAGCGAGGGGAACAGATAGACGTCATGCTCGCCAAACAATGCCAGCAATTGGTCTTCCGGCACCGTCGGCCGCAGCATGATGTCGCCGGCTCGTCCGCTCTGGCGGATCGACTCGTGCAGGTTTGCGACATAGGCGGCATCCTGTGCGTCGCCGAGGATCGTCAACTCGACGCGCGTCACGCCAAGGGCGGCCGGATCGAGTTGCGACAAGGCGGCGACGGCGGTGTGCGCGCCCTTCAAATCCACCAAGCGGCCGGCGAAGAGCAGGCGGAGCGTATCGGTGTGCACAAGCCGCCCTCGGTCCACGTTCGGAGCCGTTGCATAGCCGGCTTGGCGCACGCCGTTATGGATGACCCGGTGCCGGGCGAACGTCGCGCCACCGGCGCCGTATAAATCCCGCACGAAGGCTGCGCCGAAGATCGCCTCCAACCCTGCCGGCGACGCCCGGCCTTTCCATCGAGCGGACAGGCGGCGTGCGATCCGCGCCATCATGCCGGGCTGCGGAGGCGGCACGAAGGGCTGGCTGCCGTGCACGATGTTCTGGAAGAAGTCGCGCACGAAGATCGGGTTCCGCATGACCAGCAGCCAGTTGTCGGTCAGCATGACCACCGTGCGGACCGCCCCTCGTTCGAGGGCAGCGAGGAAACCTGCATCCAGGAAGAACAAGTTCCAGGCAAAGATCACGTCCGGCCGCGACTCGCTGACGACCCGGTGCAGCGTGTCGAGGTTGGACTGGTTGATCAGCTCCCGCTCTTGCGGTGTGCCGGAAAACGGCGTGTAGACATCCGCGCCGGTGAGCAGGGTGAGATCCCGGTGCACGCGCTGGCGCGGATACTCCGCCACGCCGCCGCCATAGCGGCTGGTCAGCACGGTCATTTCGTGCCCTGACGCGGCGAGGGCGGACGTCACGTCGAAGCAGAGGCGTTCGTAGCCACCGATGACATTCGGCGGGTACAGATTGCTGAGCACCAGGATGCGCATCAGACCCAGCCGCGGACGCGGTCCTTGAACGCCGCGTCCTCCATCAAGGGCGCCGTGTCCAGCGACAGGGAACCGCCGCGCCGAAGATAAGCCATGCAGGGCGCCACGGCGCGGTCGAGCGCATGCTTGCGCAGCACGTCGCACAGCGCCGCGGCATGGGCCCAGTCGATCGGCGGTGCGCCCGGGCGGTCCCATAACAGCGTGAGGTATCCCGCGGCGGCGATGGCCCACTCGGCGCGCACCCGGCCGTGCTCCTCACTGATCGTGTTCTGGGCATGGATGCGATAGCGCAGCAACGGGCGGTCGGTGATCGCGATCCGCCGGCCCAGGGCCAGGGCACGCAAGATCCAGTCCAGGTCGTGGACGTAACGGAAGCATGCGAACCGCCCGACTGAGTCGAGCATCGTGCGGCGGAAGACCAAATTCGACGTCGTCATCAGGAAATTGCCGTTCACCAGACTGACGCCGAGCTCTGCTCCGGACGCGTGGAACGCCCGCGCCTCCTCGTACCAGGCGTTGGCAATTTGCGTTCCGTCACCGTTCATGAAGGCGAGCGCGGACGCAGCGATATCGATACCTGCATCCTCGTCCAGTATTTCGACCAATGCGGCGAGCCGGCCGGGCATGAACGCGTCGTCCGAGTTCAAGATAGCGACCAACTCGCCGGTGCAGTAGCCGAGCGCCGTGTTGATGGCGGCATGCGCGCCCGCGTTGGCCTGGCGTTCAAACCGGATCCGCCTATCTCGCCGGGCGAGGCGCTCCATGGCCTGGACGGACCCGTCGGAGGAACCGTCGTCCAGCACCACGACCTCCTTCACCAGCGCGCCTTGGTCCAAGATGCTGTCGACCGCCTCCCCGATGTAGCGGGCGTGGTTATACAGTGGCACGACCACGGACACGCGGGCTGGCTTCGCCCGGGACCAAAGCTGCCTCAGCACGGCTTTCCCCCAGCTTGGCTGATCGGCCGGTTGGCCAGGCGGGCGGCGAGACCCGGCGGTATGCGTTTGATGAGCGGCGCCGGCTCGTCGCGGGTTGGGATCGGCGCCGGGCCGCTCAGCATCACGCCGTGCGTGGCAGCGAAGCGGCTGAGATCGGCTGGGACGATGATCTCCGCGATCGTGCGCGTGTCGAACATCAGCGCCGGCTGGGCCACTTTCAGCCAGCTATGGCCGCTCCGCTCACAGGAGTAGAAGAACAGCCGCTCGATCGCGTGCGCCGGCGTGTGATCGAGCTGCGCATCCTCCGCCGGAAAATCGTCGAAGGACAGGTTCAGGTCCAACAACGGCTGCAGCGCCGCCGGGCGCGCCCAGAACATGGAGCCGGACGGGAAGTCCAGCGCCCGGCGGTTCGACAGGGTCACGCCCATGCGTTTGGCCAGCGCGGCGGCAGAGGCATAATTGCCGTTCCAGCCGAGCCAGCGGCGAACCGCCTCGAAATGCTGCGGGGCGACCATCCCCAGGTCCGGCAGGCGGGTGAATGCGTCCAGAATGCTGCGCACCACCTCCGGCGAGCCGAGCAGCGTCTCCAACAGGTAGGAGCGCCAGGGCGCCAGGAAGGCGGCGTGGGATGACATTTTGGAGTGCAGGTGCAGCACGAGGTCGTAGCGTCCGTGCACGTCGGCGAAGCCCACCAGTTTCGGCGCGATGTCGCGGCCCCGATTGGGGACGACGCGTACCTCGACGCTGCCGCCGCCCCAGGCAGCAAAGGCGTCGCGCAGCTCCGCCGCTTTCTCCGGCGTGTCGGTGGACAGGAACAAATCCGCCGGGAGCGGGAGACAGCGCAAATAGTACAGGAACTCCGCTGCAGTGGAGGTGTGGAACAGATGGCAGATCACCCCCAAGCGCGGCTGCGTGGCTGCCGGCACGTAGCCGAACGGAACGGCTACGCTCCAGTCGTGCTCCACCGGACGCCCCGTCAGCGGTTCCGCTGGAGGAGTCGGAGTCTTGGATGGCAGAGGAACGTAGTCGCTGCCGCGCTCCGGCTCCCGATGCACGCGGCGAACGCCGGCGAGGACCGCCTTCACCGTGGCGGCGAAGGCCTGCGGTGAGCAGTCGCGGCGAACCCGGTCCAGCGCGTTCTTCCTTAGGGTTTCCCAAAGCGCCTGGTCCTTGCAGAGCCGGGCGCAGGCTTCGGCGAAGGCGGCGGGGTCGTCGGCGGCGAGCAGCTCCACGCCGCTTGTCCAACCCAGTTGGTCGGCAATCAGCGTGGTGGTGACGAGCGGTATCCCGAGCATCGCCGCCTGCTGCGCCTTCAACGGGATGCCGGCGCCCCGGCGGCTCGGCACCACCATGACCAAGGAGCGAGACAAAGCGGGGGCGAGGTCGTCGACCATGCCCACCAGGTCCACGCTGATGCCGTCCAATGCCGCAACCGTCTTGGCCTTGTTGACGCCGATCACCGTCAGGCGCAAGTCGCGACGGCCGAGGGCTTCGCGCAGCGGCGGCAATATGTCCGAGGCAAACCAGCGCACGGCTTCGGCATTCGGCAGGTCGTCTGCGGTGATGGCGCCCAGGAACACGATCTGGTCCCGCTCCGCATACGCCGTGGGCAGCGGCGCATCGTCCAACGCGAAACCCAGCAGGTGCACCTCCCGCGCGCCGTATTCTTCCATCGTCTCCTGCTCCGCGGGCGAAACAGACAGGATGGTGTCGGCCAGGCGGGTCAACGACACTTCCTGAGCCACCATCGCGTGCCGTTCCTGCGGTGACGCCGGGTTGCCTTCCAGCTCCCGGTTCTGCAGGTCACGCGTGACGAACAAGGCCTCCGCGTCGTAGATGATCGCGCCGCCGCCCAACAGCTCGCGTTGCGGGCCGACCGCTTGCAGGAAGGCTTCCATGTTGTGGGGACGGCAGATCACGAACGCGTCGAACTGTTTGGGCCGTGCCACCAGGTACTCGTGCAACTCCGCCTTATCGCCCGTGATCATCACCTCGACCCGCTTGTCCAGCGCGCTTCGCAGCTCGGGCCAGGTTTGGATGAACCGGGTCATCGGGAAGAACGACACGTCCGCCCCCGCATCCACCAGCGCCTGCACCAGGCGGTTGGAGCGGGGATAGCCGCTTCCGAGCGAGATATGCGGCACCCGGTCCTCCATCACCAGGACCCGCAGCGCACCCGTCTGCGCCCGGCTCGCCGGCAGCGCGTTGAGTGCGCTGGCCGGGAATTGGCGGGACAGCCACGCGCGATGCTGCGTCACGAACGCTTCGTGGTTTGCCGCCTGCAGGCGCAGGGCGTCGCCTGTCTTGGTCGAGCTGCCGAACTCGTAATGGATGATCGCCGCATCGGGATCGTACACCACGCGCCGCCCACCCTCCCACAGGCGCACGCAGTAATCGGCCTCCTCGTAATAGGCGGGGGCATACCGCTCATCGAACTTCCCCATGTCGCGGAACAGGGCGGCCGGCGTCAGCAGGAAGGCGCCGGAGCAGTAATCCACGTCGCGCTGGAACATCACCTCCGGCGCTGTCGGCTCGCGGCCGCGGGCGTAGCCGCTGCAGGTTCCATCCCGCCAGACGATCGATCCCGCCTCCTGCAGCGTGCCGTCCGGCAGGATGATGCGGCCGCCGACGGCGCCGATCGCGGGGTCGGAGTCCAAGGTCCGCAGTGCGGCGGCCAAGCTGCCGGGCAGCAGTTGCGCGTCGTTGTTCAGCAGCAGCAGCGTTCGTCCTCGCGCTGACTGGGCGGCCAGGTTGACCGCCCGAAGGAAGTGCAGGTTGATCGCGCTGCGCAGGATCGTGGCGCCGTCCAAACGCTCCAGCAACTGGACCGTGTCGTCGGTTGATCCGTTATCGGCGATCACCACCTCCGCGCCGAACGCAGCGTCGGCCAACGTCTCCACGATCGAGCAGAGGCAGGCGAATGTCAGCTCCGCCTGGTTGAACAGCACCAGGATGATGCTGACGTCCGGCGTGTCAGCGCGGGGCAAACGCAGCTTGCTCGGGCCCGACAGGAACGTCTGCAGCCGCGCGGCGAGCAGGGTCCGGAACGCCAGCTTCAACCGCGTCGGCGCCGTCACGTCCGAGCCTGGGTCGTCCGTCGTCGGCGATGTGGCCTCCGCTTCGGGCGGTTTCGCCTCCGGCAAGGGTTCGAAGGCAAGGGCCGGTGGCGCCGGCGGGCTCGGCAGCGATGCGAGCGATCCAGGCGGGGCCGCGTCGCCGCCGCGCAACAGTCGTTTGGCGACACGCAACGGGCGCGTGACTTTCCAGGACGTGGATGCGACGAAGCTTTGCGTGACGGCCCTCGCCACGTCTTCCCGCGCCTGCCGCACCGCGTCGGCGATCTCCTGCACCCGGCGCTCCTCGCGATCCTGCCGGATCCGTTCGGCGTAGTGCTGCAGCTCCTCGCGATGGCGGTTCAGCATGCTGATTGCCTTCTCGTAGCCCTGCTGCATCTCGTCGCGGACGCGGCGCTCTTCCCCGGCCAGGAAGCGCTGGTGCCGGAAATCGGCCAGCAACTGCGCCGCCAGCGAGTCACGCGACGCGATCACCTGGTCTCGCGCCGCCAGGGCATGGGTCCGGGCGGCGACCGTATGCTCCAACCGGGCGACGGCCATGTCCTTGCTGGCGATCAGCTCCCGTTGAGTACTTAGGATCGCGTTATGCCACTCCAGGGCACTGCGCGTTGCCGCCTCACGCTCCGCGTCCCGCGCCTCGACGGCGGTGCGCGCCGCGACCTCGCGTTGCAAGGCCGCGTCGTGATCCACGGCGCGGCGCCGTTCGGCGCCGGCCGCGGCACGCAAATCCGCGACCTCCACCTTGCGCTGGAACGCCTCGCCGCGTGCAGCGAGGCAGGCGCGGAACGTGCCCGCGGCGGCCGACTCGCCGAGGGCGAACAGCGTTTGCAGCGCGGCCGATTGCTCCGCCCCCACGCCCAGCACGCCCAGGCCGTGGGAATGGTGGAAGGTGAAAGACGGGAAACGCTGCCGAACTTCCTCCCAGAACCGCCATACGCCGAAGCCGCGCTCGCGCACGTTGATGTCGTGAAACACCACCACAGCGCGAGCGGACAAGGCGCTCTGCCACGTCTCGAAATCATGCCGCACTGCGTCGTACGTGTGCATCCCGTCGATGTGCAGGAGATCGACGGACCCATCCGCGAAATAGGACCGGGCATCGTCGAAGGTGCTGCGCAGCAGGGTGGAGAAGGGGTTGAAATGTTCGCTGTTGAACGCGGCGACGCTCGCGTAAACGTCCTTGCCGTAATGCCCGGCGTGCTCGTCGCCGACCCAGGTGTCGACGGCATATGCGCGGCCCGTGGGCGTCAGCATGGCCATGGTTTGGCAGAAGGCGAAATACGAGTTGCCGGAATGCGTCCCCAACTCCACCAACGTGCCCGGCCGCTGCGTCCGCACCAGCCAGTATGCGAAGGGCAGATGGCCAACCCAGGGCGCGGGCGCGACGACACGCATGGGATCGCAGGTGAGCGCAAACTCCAGATCGGCCGCTATCCACGTCCCCAACACTGAACCGTCATCCACCACGCAGATTCCCTGAGCAAAGGCGCCCTCAAATATCTCGATCATACTGTTTGATCAAATGGTTGACAGTCCGGCTCAACCTCTGGCCGCACCCGAGCGGTTGGGCTGCTTGTTCGACGATGTCGTTCGAAGCCGCTTACTCCGAAGCCAAGGGCAGCACGCCGATGGCGCCGAGTGCTTTTACGAGTGTCGCGCGCCAGGCGTCCGGGGAGAACTGGGCGCCGACATGCGCCAAGCCTGCTTCGCTGAGCCGGGTCCATAGGCGCTGGTCGTCGTAGCCCTGCAAAATCCGCTCCGCCAATGCCTTCGGTTCATCCGCCACCAGGATGTCGACACCATCGCGCAACTGCATGCCCTCGACAGCGACCGTGGTCGCAACGCAAGGCACGCCGGCAGCGAGGCTCGAGACGATCTTTCCCTTCACGCCTGCGCCGAATCGGAGCGGTGCGATGGTCAGGCGCAGGGATTCGAACCACGGGCCGATATCCGTGACGGCGCCCAAATACTCCACCTTGCCCGGCGCTTCAGCGAGGATATCCGCTGCGAGGCCGGCGCCGACGATGCTGAACCGGCAAGCAGGCTCGCGCTGCACCACGATCGGCCAGACGTCCCGCAAGAAGAAGGCAACCGCGTCCACGTTCGGCGAATGTGCAAACCCGCCGATGAACCCGATCCCGGAACGAAGCGAAAAGGGTGTTTGGGGAGGCTGCACGTCACGCGCCAGCGGAAGCACGAGCACATCCGCACCGGGCACTGTCGTGCGGAGCAAGTCCCGCTCGGCGTCCGACACCACGAACGTCGCGTCTGCTTCCGCCGCCAGCCACTCTTCGCGCTCGCGCGTCGCCACGGCCGCGGCGACGCCGGCTTGGCTGCCCAGCACGGCTGCCTCCCGCGCGATCCGGAGGTGGTGCAGGTCGATCGTGTTGAAGACGACACGCGCCCGCGTGCAGTACGTCCGTACGACCTCCATGTGATGGCCGCCGCAATATACCCGGTTCAACACGACGAGCGTGTAGCCGCTCCCACTCGCCTCCAGGAACGGGCGGAACGACGCCCCGTCCGGCAGGCCGATGCACCGCACGCCGAGGCCGGCGAGTGCTTCGCGCCCGTCGTCACCATCGGCCTGGCTGAGGTCCACCGCGAACACCACCTGGAAGCCGAGCGCGCGCAGGCCCACAGCCAAATTGACGATCTCTATCGAGCCCGCATCGCGGTCTGGCCGTGGCCAGTTGTTATCGATCAGCAGGGCCCTTGCGGCGTTGCGCGGCGCAGGGTCTGGCTGCATCCACTCAGGGTCGGCAGGAGCGCCCGCTTCGGAGATGCCGGCAGGGCCACGTCGCAACCGCGCGGGCAGGCTGCGAAGCATGCCGTAGATCGGCTTCGGAACGGCGTTTGCCACGCGGCGTGCTGGCAAGGTCAGCTTCCAGGCGGCGCTCGCCTCTATGGCCGCCAGACGTCTCTCTGCCTCGGCTGCCCGCGCTTCCGCGACCTGGGCGCGTGTCTCTTCCCGATCCGCGCGGGCGTTCGCTGCCGCGGTCTGCCGCCGCTCGCGGTGAAATCGGACATCGAGGCCGGCCTCACCGAGCGCCAAACCGATGGGAATCTGCGATTCCGCCACTTGTTCTTGCCGCCTTTGTGCCCGCCTCCATAATGTGCCACTTGCCGGGTGTCGAGGTGGGATATGGCTGTCGGAGCCCGGAAGGAGGGAGGCTGCCATGTTGCATCCCGCCCGGCCCCGTCGCATGACTGCCGGGTGATCGTCCTTCTCACCGGTGTGGCGGGCTTCGTTGGCTACCACGTGGCCGCGCGCCTACTGGCGGACGGCGTCCGCGTCGTTGGCGTCGACGTGTTCAACGACTACTACGACGTGGCGCTGAAGGAGGCGCGGGTCGCCCGGCTCGGCCAGCCCGGCTTCACCCTGCACCGGGCGGATGTGGCGGACCGGGCGGCGATGGCGGCGATCGTGGCCGCCGAACCCGGCATCACCCATGTCGTCCACCTCGCCGCGCAGGCGGGGGTCCGCTATTCGATGGTGAACCCCTACGCCTACGTGCATTCCAACGTCATGGGCCACCTCGTCGTGCTGGAGGCCGCGCGGTCCCTGCCGCAGCTTCGCCACCTGGTCTATGCCAGCTCGTCCTCCGTCTACGGGCTGGGTGTCGACTTCCCGCTGGAGGAGGCGGGGCAGGTGGACCAGCCGACCTCGCTGTACGCAGCCACCAAGCGGGCGGACGAGTTGATCAGCCACGCCTACACGCACCTGTATGCCCTGCCGCAGACCGGGCTGCGCTTCTTCACCGTGTACGGGCCGTGGGGCAGGCCGGACATGGCGTATTACGGTTTCGCCAAAGCCATCACCGCTGGACAGCCGATCACCCTCTATGAGGGCGGCACGCTGAAGCGGGACTTCACCTATATCGACGACATCGTGGCCGGCGTGCTGGGCGTGCTGGACAAGCCGCCCCCGCCGGGTCCGCCGCGGATCCTCAACATCGGCAACAACCGTGCCGAGTTGGTGACCCGGCTGGTCGAGCTCCTGGAGCAATCGCTCGGCCGCCCCGCCATCGTGCAGACCATGCCGCGGCCGCCCGCCGACGTGGTGGAGACCTGGGCCTCGGTCGACCGGATCGCGGCGCTGGCCGGGTATGTGCCGAGCACGCCGCTCGAAATTGGCATCCCGCGGTTTGTTTATTGGTTCCAATCATACCATGGGAACTAGCCACAGCGCTTTCATGAAACGACTCCTATCCCGCCGCCCGACGCAGACCCTTTGTAGGGTGGGCTTCAGCCCACCGCTTCGAGGCGGCACCGTAAGAGGCCGTGGTGGGCTAAAGCCCATCCTACGACGTCCTCTCGATAGGGTCGGTTTCATGGAATCGATCTACTAGCCACAGCCACAACTGATCTCCCTTTCGCTATGGCAGCGGGGTTTTGCAGATCACCCTGTCGGTTCATGGCAGGGTTGCCAGACGTCGAACGCTTGCCGGAGACTTGCTAGATGGCGCTCTATTTGGTTACCGGCGGATGCGGCTTCATCGGCTCGCATTTGGCCGATGCGCTGGTCGCCGCCGGCCACGGCGTGCGTGTGCTGGACGACCTTTCCACTGGTTCGGCCGACAACCTGCCGCCGGGCGCCACCCTGCTGCACGGCTCGGTGGCCGATCCGGCGCTGGTCCGCCAGGCGATGGCTGGCGTCGACGGGTGTTTTCACCTGGCGGCCATCGCCTCCGTGCAGCGCTCGGAGGAGGATTTGCTCGGCACCCACCGGACCAATCTCGGCGGCACCCTCACCCTGCTGGACGCCATCGCGGCCAGCGGCCGGCGGATTCCGTTCGTCTACGCCTCGTCCGCCGCGGTCTACGGCGACTGCCCGGCCGTCCCGATCGGCGAGGACGCGCCCAAGCGGCCGCAATCCGCCTACGGCGCCGACAAACTCGCCGGGGAGCTGCACGCCGCCGTCGCCACCCATACCCGCTGCATCCCGACCACGGGCCTGCGCTTCTTCAACGTCTACGGTCCCCGGCAGCGGCCGGATTCGCCTTATTCCGGCGTGGTCTCCATCTTCGCCGACCGGATCGCACGGGGGCTGCCGTTGACGGTGTTCGGCGATGGCGGGCAGACGCGCGACCTGGTGGCCGTGGCCGACGTGGTCGCCGCCCTGCTGCAGGCCATGGCGCGGCGCCTGCCCGGCGCGCCGGTGTTCAACGTCTGCACCGGACAGGCTATCTCCGTGCTGGACCTCGCGTCAGCCATCGGCGCGATCCATGGCGTGACGCCGCAGATCGCCCACGGCCCGCCAAGAGCGGGCGAAATCCGCCACTCCGTTGGGGACCCGTCGCGCGGGCGTGCCGCCCTGGGGCTCAGCGCCGCCGTGCCGCTCGCCACCGGGCTCCGCGGCCTGCTCTACCGCGCCGCCGCTACGTCGGCCGGGGAGGGCGCATCGGTGTAGGCGTTGCCGAAATTCTGCCGGACATACTCGACCACCGCGGCCACCTGCGCGTCGCTCAATAGGCGGGCGAAGGGCGGCATGGCGCCGTGCCCGTGCAGGACCAGCGCGATCGGGTAGCCCGCAGCCGCCAGTTTGTCGTCGCCGGCCAGGTTTGGATAGGCGCCGGCGCCCGTCGCGCCGCGGCCGTCCGGCATGTGGCACCCGGCGCAGACCGAGCGGTAGATCGCCGCACCGCTCGCCTCCGTGAAGTGGAAGGGGTTGCCGAAGGTCGGCCCCGCCTCCTGCGCCCGCGCGGCGCCGAGCAGCACCAGGAGCCAGACCAGCGTCCTCATCCCGCCAACACCCGCGCATGCAGCCGGGTGATCGCATCCAGTGCGGACAAGACCGCGCCCTCCTGCCAGGCCGGGATGTAGGAGGCATGCTCGCCCGCCAGCATGATCCGCCCGTCCAGCGCGCAGAGGGCGTCGTAATGCTCCGCCCGCGCCGCCTGCGTCCACTGCCCGTAGCAGCCCAGCGTCCACGGCACGCGGTGCCAGCCCACCGCCATCCCGGTCTCGAACTCCGCCGCATATTGCGGGTGGATCTGCGCGCCGTAGGCGACCGCCCGGCGCACCCGTTCCGCCGGGTCCAGCGCCGTCCACTCGTAGGCGTAGGGGCCGAATGCGTAGGCGCCCAGCAGCACCCCCTTGCCGCCGGCATTGTAGCCGGTCGCCGGGTAGCCGATCAGCGAGATCGGCAGGTCGGTGTAGCTGATGCCGCCATAGATGCCCTCGTCCTGCTCCCAGAAGCGGCGGCGGAACTGCAGGCCGATCTTCGCCACGGCGGCATACGGCACCGCCTGGATCGCCGCTGCCATCGCCGGGGAGACGGTCATGTCGATCTGGCTGAGGATGGACAGCGGGATGGTGCAGACGCACCAATCCGCCCGCGACTGCCCGGCCGCGCCGCTGCCGGTGTCCTGCCAATCGGCCGTGACGCCGCTGCCGTCCTGGCGGATCGCCGTCACCTTGGTGCGCAGTCGCAGCATGCTCTGCACCTCCCGCCCCATGGCGCGGGCGATGGCGTCCATGCCGCCCACCGGCTGGAACAAGGTGGTCTGGTAGTCGTAATCCGCCGCCACCGAGAGCGCGCGCCACAGCCGGCTGTGCAGCAGGTCGGAGGGCGCGACCGGCTTGGACGCGACCGGCCGGGCGTTCAGCCCGCCGCCGGGCGGCTTGTCCCAGCCACGCCGCTCGCTGCTGTCGAACCCGGTGACGTAGCGGTAGTCGCGATCCAGCCCGCCCCAGCTTTGCAGGGCGGCGAGCAGCACCTCGGTATCCTCCTGCGTCACGGCGCCGTCCAGCCGGTCGGTGCGCACCGCCTTGGCCATCAGGTCGGCGACGGTGCCGTGGAAGTCGGCCTGCACCTCGCGATAGCGCTGCGGTTTACCGCCGAAGGCTTGGGCGGCATGCAGGTAGGCGTTGTGGTTGACCTGGATGAACGGCTCCAGCGCCACGCCGAGCCGCTTGCAATAATCCAGCAGCGCGCGGTGGTGGTAGGGGATGCGCCACGGGCCGGGATTGAGGTACAGCCCGGCGTCGAAGGCGCAGTCCTGCACCGCGCCGCCCAGCTCCGTGTAGCGGTCGCCGCCGCGCAGCGTCCAGGTGCGGCCGCCGGGCCGGTCGTTATACTCCAGCAGCTCCACCGTGTAGCCGGCGCGGTTCAGCTCCATCGCCGCCACCATGCCGGCGACCCCGGCGCCCAGCACGAGCACGCTGGCGCCGCGCGGAGCGCCCTCCAGCTTGATCGGGCCGGTGTAGGTGGACTCCGCCGCGTGCCCCAGCGCCGCCATGGCGAGGTACATCGCGGAGCCGCCGGCCGCCGCCCCGATCAGGCCCAGCAGGTCACGGCGCTGCATGGCAGGGGTGTTCATGGCAACAGCGTAGCCGCGCCGGCCAGGATGGCAAATTGCAGCATGCAGGCCCGCCGGTAGAGCGCCAGGGCGCGCCGGATGTCCGCCGTGCCGGCGTCCGCCCGGCCATCGCCCATCCAGCCATCCTCCACCCGCACGGCGCCGTACACGCGGGGACCGGCCAGCCGCAATCCCAGCGCCCCGGCCATCGCGGCCTCCGGCCAACCGGCGTTCGGCGAGCGATGGCGCCCGGCATCCCGCCACACGGCACGCAGCGCGGGGCCCGCCCCGCGCCCGCCTGCCGCCGCGAGCAGCAGGGCGGCGAGGCGGGAGGCCGGGAGGTTCACGCCATCGTCGAGACGGGCGGCGGCCCAGCCGAAGCGCTCGTGCCGGGGCGTCCGGTGGCCGATCATGCTGTCGGCGGTGTTGACGGCCTTGTAGACCGCGATGCCCGGCAACCCCAGCAGCGCGCACCAGAGCGCCGGCGCCACCACGCCGTCGGAGAAGTTTTCCGCCAGGCTTTCGATCGCGGCACGGGCCACGCCGCTGGCGTCCAAGCTGTCGGGATCGCGCCCCACGATATGCGCCACCGCCGCCCGCCCCTCCGGGAGGCCGCGCCCCAGCCCGTCCGCCACGGCGGCGACGTGCTGCCAGAGGCTGCGCTGGGCAAGCAGGGTCGACGCCGCGACTGCCAGCACGATGATGGCCCAAAAAGGGGGCAGCCAGTGCAACGCCGCCCACTCGATCGCCCATGTCGGCAGTCCCGCCAGGGCAACCAGCGTCACAATCGCCGTGACTCCAGTCCCCCGACCACCCCACCGCATCAAACCCTCTCCCTCTGGGAGAGGGCAGGGTGAGGGTCGCGGCTCCGCAGATCGGCCGCCCCGCCGCCCGGCAATCACCCCCCGGTTGAGCCTGTGGTCCAGCCATGCGATGGCTGCGCCGGCCCACATCACCGGGTGGCCGATGCGGCGGAGCAGCCAGGGCGGATAGCCGATCGCCGCCTCCAGCAGCAGCGCGCCCGTGGCGACCAGCAGGAATGGGGATGTCAGCACGGGGCAGGGGGGTAGCATGGCGGCGGCGATCGTGCATGGCGGCGGCCTGATCGCGGCGCGGCAGCGTTTCCCCGACGCGCCGGCGCCGTGGCTCGACCTGTCCACCGGGATCAACCCGCTGGCTTACCCGATGCCGCCGATCCCGCCCGACGCGTTCACCCGCCTGCCCGAGCCGGAACAGATGGCGGCGCTGGAGGCCGCGGCGTCCCGCGCCTACGGCGTGACCAACCCGGCCTGCGTCGTCGCCGCGCCCGGCACGCAGGCGCTGATCCACCTGCTGCCGCGCCTGCTGCCGCCGGGCCGGGTCGCGGTGCTGTCCCCCACCTATGCCGAGCACCGGGCCGCCTGGGCCCTGGCCGGCCACGCCGTGTCGGAGGTGACGCATCCGGACGACGCCCCCGTGCAGGTCGTGGTGCGCCCCAACAACCCCGATGGCGGAGTGGCGGATGCGGCGGCGCTGCTGTCCCTGTCCGACCGCTTGGCCGCCCGCGGTGGCCTGCTGGTGGTGGACGAGGCGTTCGCCGACCTGGAGGGGTGCAGCCTCGCCCCGGCGCTGCCCCGGCCGGGGCTGCTGCTGCTGCGTTCCTTCGGCAAGACCTATGGGTTGGCCGGGATGCGGCTCGGCTTCGCCCTCACCGACGCCCGCTTGGCCACAGACCTGCGGCAGGCGCTCGGCCCCTGGGCGGTCAGCGGCCCGGCGGTATGGGCGGGCCTGCACGCGCTGGCGGACACGGGGTGGCGCACCGCCGCGGCGGCCCGCCTGGCGGAGCAGGCAGACCGGCTGGACGCCATGCTGGGCCGCGCCGGCTGCCAGGTGGCCGGGGGCACGAGGCTGTTCCGCCTGGTGCAGCACCCCGATGCCGCGGGCTTGGCAGACCGGCTCGGCCGATCCGGCATCCTCGTGCGACGCTTCGTCGATCAGCCCGCCTGGCTGCGCTTCGGCCTGCCAGGCCATCCCGCCGACTGGGACCGCCTGCTCTCTGCCCTCGGCTGATTGTGTGATGACCCTCGCAACAGAACGATTCTATGGTGGCGCATGCTGCACATGCGAAGAGACTGGCTCGGCTGGGTCGTGACGGCGCCGGGCCAGGCCCTTGCCGGGGTATGGGACCGCATGGTCGCCTCCGACCCTGGCCTGCTCCGGCTGGGAATGGCCGCACGGGGCACGCTTGCGGTGTTCCTGATGACCTGGGTGGCCGTGTTGCTGGGTTACCTGTTCGGCACGTCGCCGGTGGAATTTGCGGCCGGCGTCACGCTGAGCCTGATGGCGCCGTTCCTGATGCGCGAACCCACGCGGCGGCAACGCGAGCGCACGCTGGTCATGCTCGTTGTGCCGGCGGCTGCATCGCAGGTGGCGACCACGCTGCTGCATGGGCGGGGCGTGCTGGGCGACAGCTTCTTCCTGGTTTTGGTGTTCCTCTGCTTCCTGCTGCAGGCGCGCAGCCCACGCGGCATCGCGCTTGGCCTGGTGGCCGTCATCGTCAGCTATGTCGGGCTTTACCTGGAGCTGCCGCCGACGACTCTGCCGCTGCAATTGCTGTCCGTCGTGCTGGCTGCCCCCGTGACTTGGTTCGCCTGCTTCGTCCTGCTGCCGCTGCGTCCCGCCGCGACCCTGCGTCGGACGGTGCAGGCCGTGCAGGGACGCGCGGCGCTGGTGCTGCATGACGCCGGGCGGCTGACGGCGGGGCAGCCCGCCACGGTGTTGCGGCTGCGGCGCAGCCTGGCCCGGCTGAACGAGGCAGCGCTGGCGGCGGACGATCAGATGGCCCTGCTGGATCCGGCCGGCAGCGCGCCGTTGCGGCTGCGGCTGATGGATCTGGAACTCGCCGCCGCCCGCCTGGCCGTGGCGCCGCTGCAGGCCGTGGCAGGGCAGGCCAGCCGGCGGCAGGCGGCCCGGTTGCAGGCGCATGAGCGGCGGCTGCGGCGGGGCCGCTGGTCGCCCCACCACCTGCGGGGCCCGACGGCGAAGCTGCCGCAGACTACCGTTGCGGTGGCGCTGGCGGACATCATGCGCGCGGCCTCCGCCCTGGGCCTGGCTGCCGCCGTGCCGCCGGTCCTGCCGGTGGCAGAGCCGAAGCCGCCACCCGGACCGTTCGCCTGGCGGATCGCGTTGCGCGTCAGCCTTGCCTCCGCCCTCGCCATGGCAGGCGGGATGGCGCTGTCGCCGCAGCGCTGGTTCTGGGCCGTCGTCACCGTGTACGTGGTGTTCCTGAATGCCCGGTCGCGCGGCGACGCGATCTATAAGGGGGTGCAGCGGCTTGGCGGAACGCTGCTGGGGCTGGTGGCCGGGGTCGGCCTCGCCGCGTTGCTGGCGGGGGACCCGCTGGTGGAAACGCTGGCGCTGCTGGCCGCCGTATTCGGGATGTACTACTTCTTCCTCGTCTCCTACACGGTCGGCATCCTCTGCGTGACGGTGCTGTTGGGAATGCTCTACAGCCTGCTGGGTGCGTCGCTGGAGCCGCTGCTGGTGCTGCGGTTGGAAGAAACCGCGATCGGCGCCGGGTCCGCCATGCTGGTGGCGGCTTGCGTGCTGCCCGCCCGCACGCGCGACCAGGTGCAGCGCTCCGGCGTCGGCGTGTTGCGCGCCTTGGCCCAGGCTGTCGGCGCCTGCCGCGACCTCCTGGCTGGCAAGCCCGGCGTCAACCCGGTGCCCGCCATGCGCGCGGTGGACCGTCAGGTTGCGGATTTGCGCCTGGCCCTGCTGCCCTTGGTCGCCGGCCGGTTCATGCTGCGCCGGACGGAGCTGGAGCGGCCAGTACCGGCCTTGCTGGACTGCGTGCACTGGGTGCGCTTGCTCGCCGTCGCTGCGACCACCCCTGATGCGGCAGCTTCGGCCCGGGCGGATGCGGTCGAACGGCGTCTGGCTGCCCTTGCCGCCGGGGAGCGGCCAGCCCCAGGCGTGCCGGCGGCGACGCCGCATCCGCCTTTTACCCCGGTGCAGGACGCGCTGGATGGGCTGGAACGCTCCACCCTGGCATTGACCGAGCGGTTGGCGATCGGCGCACTGCAAGGCTTCCAGCTCGAACGCTGAGCGGAGTCAGCGAAAGTCCCGGGTGGGAACCTTGATGTGGCCATTCTGCGATAGCCGGTCCGGGACGTAGATGTCCCGCGTGCGCCAGCCTGCCGCGGCCACCTGCTCGCGTGAATCGGCGCTGCCGGGATGGGTGGCGCCGTCGCCCCGGGCGTACTCGATCGGGAACGGCAGGTCTTGCGAGCCGACGCGGCGCAGGTCGCGCGACAAATCCGTCAGGTGTTCCACCACCACGTGGATCACCTCACCCTCGCGCTGCACCCGGCCGCGGCAGGCGAGCATCCTGGCGGATAGGACCAGCCTACGCTGCTTCTCGAACAGGTTGGGCCAGAGCACGAGGTTGGCGATGCCTGTCTCATCCTCGATCGTGATGAACATGATGCCGTTGGCGCTGCCGGGCCGCTGCCGCACCAGCAGGATGCCGGGCACCACCACGCGCTGCCCCTCCCGCATCGCGGCGAGCGATTCGCACGTGATCATGCCGCGTCGGCGCAACTCCGGCCGCATGAAATGAACGGGATGCCTGCGCAGCGTCAGCCCGGTGGCCTGGTAATCCTGCACCACCTCGTGCCCCTCGGTCATGGGGCGCAGTGTGACGCGGGGTTCGGTGTCGCGCGTGGCCAGCAGCGGCGGCGGCGGCTCCCCCAGCCCGCGGATCGCCCAGAGTGCTTGCCGCCGGTCCGCACCCAGGCCCGCAAACGCGTCCGCCTCCGCCAAACGCTCGAGCGCCGACACCGGGACGCAGGCGCGGCGCCACACATCCTCGACCGAGGCGTAGTGCTGGCCGCGGCGCGCGATGATCACCGCGGCCAACGCTTCCGCCAAGCCCTTCACCATGCGCAATCCCATCCGCACGGCCAGGTATGGCCCGGTGTCAGGTTCCAGCGTGCAATCCCATGCGCTGGCGTTCACGCAAGGCGGCCGCACCGTCACCTTGTGCCGCCGTGCATCCTGCACGATCTGCGCCGGGGCGTAGAACCCCATCGGCTGCGCGTTCAGCAGCGCGGCGCAGAACGCGTCCGGATGGTGGCGTTTCACCCAGGAACTGGCATAGGCGATCAACGCGAAGGAGGCGGCGTGGCTTTCCGGAAAACCGTAGGACCCGAAGCCCTCGATCTGCTTGAAGGTGCGTTCGGCAAACTCCACCGGGTATCCGTTCGCCACCATCCCGTTGATCATGCGGTCACGGAACCCGCCCACGCCGCCCGTCTGCTTGAACGTCGCCATCGAGCGGCGCAACTGGTCTGCCTCGTCCGGCGTGAAGCCGGCGCCGACGATGGCGACCTTCATGGCCTGTTCCTGGAATAAGGGCACGCCTAACGTCTTCTTGAGCACGGCCTCCAGCTCAGGCTTGACGTAGTCGGGTTTCTCCAGTCCCAGCCGGCGCCGCAGATAGGGATGCACCATGTCGCCCTGGATCGGGCCGGGGCGCACGACGGCGACCTGGATGGTCAGGTCGTACAGCGTGGCGGGCTTGTGCCGGGGCAGCATGGACATCTGCGCCCGGCTCTCGATCTGGAACGTGCCGAGCGTGTCCGCCCGCTGGATCATCTCATAGGTCGGCTTGTCCTCCTGCGGCACCGTGGCGATGTCGTATCGCCGCCCGCGATGCTGGTGGATCAGGTCGAAGGCACGGCGCAGGCAGCCGAGCATGCCCAGGCCGAGGATGTCGACCTTCATGAACTTCAGGATGTCGATGTCGTCCTTGTCCCACTCGATCACCTGGCGGTCCTGCATGGTTGCCGGCTCGATCGGCACCAAATCCGCCAGCCTGTCCCGCGTCAGCACGAACCCGCCGGGGTGCTGCGACATGTGGCGGGGATGGCCGATCAGCGTGCGCGCGATCTCCAGCGTAAGGCGCAGCCTACGGTCGGCGAGGTTGAGGTTGAGCTGTTCGGCATGCTTCAACTCCACCCCGTCCTCCGACCAGCCCCAAACCTGGGAGGCGAGAGCCGCGGTGACATCCTCCGTCAGCCCCATCACCTTGCCCACGTCGCGCACGGCCCCGCGGGAGCGGTAGCGCACGATGGTGGCGCAGAGTGCGGCGCGGTCGCGGCCGTAATGCCCGTAGATCCATTGGATGATCTCTTCCCGCCGCTCGTGCTCGAAATCCACGTCGATGTCCGGCGGCTCGTTGCGGTTGCTTGACACGAAGCGCTCGAACAGCAGCCCGGCCTGCACGGGATCGATCGAGGTGATCCCCAGCACGAAACACACGGCGGAGTTGGCGGCGGAGCCCCGGCCCTGGCAGAGGATCCCCATGTCCCGTGCTTGCCGCACGATCGTGTTCACGGTCAGGAAATAGGGTGCGTAGCTCAGCTCCGCGATCAGCGCCAGTTCATGGCGCAGTTGCTGATCGACCCCGGGCGGCATGCCGTTTTCGTAGCGGTCGGGCACGCTGGCCCAGACATGGCGCTCCAGCGCCTGCTGCGCGGTCTCGCCCGGTCGTTCGGATTCATCCGGGTATTGATATTGCAGGTCCGACAGGGAAAAGCGGCAGCGGCCGGTGATCTCGACCGTGCGGGCGAGTGCCTCCGGATAATCGGCGAACAGCCGCGCCATCTCCGCCGGCGAGCGGAGATGGCGGTCGGCGAAGCGTTCCAGCCGGTGGCCCGCGTCGTCGATGGTGCAGCCCTCGCGGATGCAGGTCATCACGTCCTGCAACACCCGGCGTCCGGGCTCGTGATACAGCACGTCCCCGGTCACCACGGTCGCCACGCCCGCCGCCTGCGCCATGTCGCTGAGCCGCCGCAGCCGCACGGCGTCACCGGGCCGCCGCCGCAGGCTGAGCGCCAGGGAGGCGCGGTCGCCGAACGCCTGGTGCAGCCGGCGCAAATTGGCCTCGGTGGCGTCGTCCGGCGCATCCGGCAGCAGCGTGGCGAGCAGCCCGTCCCCCCAGGCCACCACGTCGTCCCAGCCGAGCAGGCAGGCGCCTTTGCCCGCGCGTTCCTTGCCCTTGGTCAGCATCCGGCACAGCCGTGCATAGGCGGGGCGGTCCGTCGGGTAGGCGAGCAGCGACGTGCCGTCCTGCAAATCCAGCCGGCAGCCGATCACCAGGCGCATGTCGAGCCGGGGGTCTTTCGCCCGCCCATGCGCCCGCAACAGCCCCGCCACCGTGTTCCGGTCGGTGATGGCAAGCGCGTGCAGGCCCAGCGCCTTTGCCTGCACCAGCAATTCTTCCACATGGCTCGCGCCGCGCAGGAAGGAGTAGTTGGAGGTGGCCTGGAGCTCCGCGTAGCGTGATGGCGGCGATGGTGTTGCCGCCTCCCTGTCCGCGCCGGCGCCCGCGCCGGGAAATGGGAGGATCATGGCCGAAGGACCGGACATGATCAGCCCTCCCGCCTTGGCTCGTTCTCATACAACAGTGATTTGAGTTCGGCCGCGGAGAGGATCGGGACAGTTATTGCGCCCCGGAGTACCGTCAGGTCTGCATCACCCGACACCAAGGGACACGCTGCCGTAAGGGCCAGTTGCAGGAACACCGCGTCTTTCCTGTCGCGGCAAAGCACCGGCAGCGGAGACAATGGCTCCGGCAACGCCATGATCACAGCGTAAGGAAGATAGTCGTCAAGCAACACGCGCTGGTCCAAGGTAGACAGCTTGAACTTAGGGTAAGACAGAACCTGCGACAGTTCGTCCAATGTTTCTGTGCAGAGAACGGGCGAACAATCAGTGCTCCATGCCTGCCGCAGCCATCCCAGCCGGGACCGGAATACGAGGGCTGACACGACGACGTTGGTGTCGAAAACAGCCCGCCGTAGGATCACTCCACGCGACGTGCCCACTGCACGGCGTCGGCCACGTCCTGCTCGCTTATCCCCTGCAAAGCCAAGCGCTCTCGAACAGCTTCGGCATTGGTGCGGGGCGTCAGCACCAGCCTCTCCCCTTCGACGGCGACGTCGAAGTGAGTCGGATGGCCGAGTGCGTCCACCGCCTGTGCCGGCAGTGTGAGCTGATTGTCGCGGGTCAGTTTCGCCAGCATGGGAATCATCATAGGGATGGTCCGGCAAAGTTGCCATGACGGCGTGCATCATCTGCTAAAACACCCCATGCAGGAACCACTGCAAATCGCCTGTCGCCGCGTCCTGGCCATTGCCGCGGCGGTACAGCCAGAAGCGGCAGCCGCCTTCGTCCTCCACCTGCCAGTAATCCCGCACCGCCCCGGTCTCCGCGTCCCGGCGCCACCATTCCCCTGCCACCCGTTCCGGCCCGTCGGCGCGGCGCACCCGGTGGCGGTGGCGGCGCCAGGTGAAGGCGAGGGGGGGATGGTCGGGCATGACCGAGGTCATCTGCACCGGTTGCGGCGGGTGGATCAGCCGGGTGGGGCGTGGCCAGGACGGCCATGCCGCCCGCCCCGGCGGCGCCACGGCGGGCACCCGGCGCACCGAGCGCTCCGGCACGTCGCTTTGCGTGGGCGCGGCGCGCCAGACACGCCCCGCCCCCAGCCGGTTGGACAGCCGGTCCACCAGCATCGCCATGTCCGCCTCCGCATCCGCCGTCAGTTGCGTGGACTGGGCGTAGGCGAGCGGTTCGGTGAACGGGGCGGCCAGGTGCATCGCGTCCACGCCCAGGCCGGGGTCGATCGTTTCCACCTGTTCCGCCAGCAGCCGGCCCAAATGCTTGGCGTTGCGGGAGGGGCGGGCCGTGCCGACCCGGATGGTGGCCACCGTGCCGTCCACCCGTTCGAACAGCAGGTTCAGGCGCCGCGCCCCCAACCCGGCCTGCTCCAACTGGGTGCAAACCTGGCCGACCAGCCGGGCGATGACAGCCACGAAGCTATCCGCGGTCAGCAATGGTTCGGGGTAGGCCAGCCGCGCCTGCGGCATGTCCGGCGGCACCACGGGAGTGATCGGCTCCGCCACGCGGCCCAGCGCCTGGTCCAGCCGGAGCAGCACGCCCGCGCCGAACCGCCGGGCGATGGGCGCGCGGGGCAGGGCGGCCAAATCCGCCACGCGGTCCAGCCCCAGGCGGCGCAGCGTCGCCACCGCCTCCGGCTCCAGGCGCAGCGCGGCCACCGGCAGGGCGGCAAGGGCGGCCGTTTCGCCGGGCGGCGAAATGGTCACGCGCTCGGCCGCGTAGCGGGCCAAGGCGTGGGCGGCGCCCGGCGTGTCGGCGATGGCGGCCTGCCCGGCAATCCCATCCGCGTCCAGCCGCGCCAGCAGCGTCGCCAGCATGGTGGCCTCGCCGCCCTGCAGGTGGGCGCAGCCCGTGGCGTCGATCCACACGCCGTCGTCATCCGGCGCGGTCAGCGGGGACAGGAGCAGGCACCAGGCCGCTAGCCGGGCCAGCGCCGCGGTATCGCCCGCCGGGTCGGCATCCGCCACCAGCAGGCCGGGCACCATCGCCTGGGCATGCGCCAGCGCCATGCCGGGATGCAGCCCCAGCGCCGCCGCCGCCGCATCCGCCGCCCCGATCACCATGCGCCGCCCGTCATGCCGCCGCGTCACCAACGAGGCGTCAGCCGGCAGCGCGGCGTTGCCCCGGCGCAGCCGGTCGGTGGGAAAGGTCGGTAGCCAGAGCGAGACGACCCTGCGCATCACATGCCTCCACGATCCAGGTTGCGGGGGCGCCGCCGCGGCAGCGCACCAGGTCAAGCCGCCAGCGGGCGCGGGCCAAGCCCGGCACGTGCGGCGCATGCGGGATGGCCGGCGGCGAAGGCTGGGCGGCCACCCGCCAGCGCGTCACCGCCGCGTTCGGCTCGGCCAAGGCCGGGTCGGCGGCCTGGCGGAACCGGCGCAGGGCGAAGGCGGTGACGCCCGAGCCTTCGGCGGCCAGTTGCAGCCTGCGGGAGGCGGTGAGGCCGAGCTTCCCGACCTCGCCCACCACGCCGGCCAGGCCGGGATGGCGCAATGCCTCCTCCATGACCAGCAGCACGGCGCGACCGGCCTCGGCAAACACCACGCGGTCCGGATGCAGCCCGGCGGCGGCCAGGGCGGGGGCGAACAGGTCATGCCGCGTCACCGCCCACAGCACCGGGCCGCGCCGCCGCGCCAGCAGCCCGGCCAGCAGCAACGCCGCGGCTGCCCCGTGCTCGATATCCGCCCCTTCGCCCGCCACCTCGTGCAGCGCCCCGGCCAGCAAGCCGCCGCCGGGCAGATGCTGGTCGATCGCTGGCACGCCGAACCGCAGCACCCCCGTGCGCGCGGCGGGCCGCCGTTCCAGGCGCGCGATGCGGCTGCGCAATGTGTCCAAAGTGGCGCTGGCAGAAATGTCCGGCAGTCCTTGCTCTCTACGGAACGTATAGAGAACATCACCTGCTTTGGGAAGGCAATCCCATTTTGCCAGCGAACTAATCGACAGAAAGCGCTACGGACTCAAAAAGATGGATTTGTTTCCTGTGTCGCCACGTGCAGCACGGATAGAACCGTCTACAGCGCCGCCCAATCGGACCGGCAGCGATCCAGCCACTGGCGGACGGCGCGGGCGGTGCCGAATACGGTGGGGACGAACAACCCCGCACCCCCCATCCGCCGGGCGACGACCATGCCGTCCTCATCCGTCACGTCGTCGCCGATGAAGACCGGGCGGCGGTGCGAAAACCCGGGCAACGCCATGATCGCCTCCACCGCCCGGCCTTTATCCGCGCCGCGCGGACGCACTTCCCACGCCATGTGGGCGGCCAGCAACTGGAACTGCGCGGTCCAACCTTGCATCAGCTCGGCGAGTCCGCCATGCAGGAGCGGGCCGGCCTCGGGCGCCAGGCGGTAATGCAGCACGAAGCCGCGGGCCTTGTACTCCACCAGCACCCCGGGGGTTCCGGCCGCAAGCGCCTCCGCCCCGCCCACCAGCTCGGGCGGCGCGGCCGGCAGGTCGGCGCGCTGCAACGCGGCGCCCAGCGCCGGGCGGAGGGCGCCGCCATGTTCGCCGGCCACGGCGGGGATGATCCCGGGCAGCAGCGCGTCGATCTGATCCACCGGGCGGCCCGTGACGATCGCCAGCGCGCCGTCCAGCTCACCGCACAAGCGGCTCAGCGTCGGCGGCAGGCCGGGCGGGACGACCACGCTGTCGGGCGTCGGGGCAAAATCCAGCAGCGTCCCGTCCAGGTCCAACAGCAGCGCCGTCTCGGCAAAGGGCGGCAGCGTGTCGGTCATCAATGGCAATCGACCAGGCGGAGGTCGTAGACCGGGTGTTCCAGCATGTTCACCGCCGGCTCGTTGGCAAACATCCAGCCGTGGAATCCAGGCGCGCCAGGCCGGCTGTCCTTCACGTCCAGATAGGCGGCGGAGTCCTGCGCCAGGTCCGGCGGCCGCACCGAACAGGCCCGCAGCGTGATGGACAGCGAGGCATTGTCGGCAGCCTGCCCGACCTTCAGCGTCAGCGCGGTGGATTTGGCGTTGACCTTGTCTAGCACCAGAAGATCCGCCGTATCGCGCGGCAGCCAGGTGCCCGGCGCCGAGCGTGGCGAGGCGTCCGGCTTGGCAGGTGCTTGCGCCAACGCCGGCACGGCGCCCAGCACCAGGGCGGCAAGCCAGCCGACCCGCATCAGTGCCGCTTCGGGCTGTGCAGCCCAGCCACCATGTCCGCCAGGATACCCCGCAGCGCCGCTTCGTCGACGCCCATCAGGACGGCGTCCTCGAACGCATCCTGCATCACCTGCCGCAACTCGGCATAGTTGTCCGCCAGGGTGCGCAGCTTCTCGCGGCAACTCACCGGCTGGCCGTCGGCGCCGGGCCACAGGGGCACCGTCCCACTCACGGCGACGTCTTCTTCAACGTGTCCATCTGCTTCTGCGCCGCGTCCGCCAGGCTGCCCACGTTGAAGATAAACTTCCCCAGCAGGTCTTCCAGGTTCACCGCCGACTGCGTGATCGTGATCGTGCCGCCATCCGACAGCATCTTCTCGTCCCCGCCCGTGGCCAGGGAGATGAAGTTGCCACCCAGCAAGCCGCCCGTCGCGATGCTGGCGCTGCTGTCGACCGACAGCTTGATGTCGCGCTGCACCGTGAAGGTCGCGACGGCCTGGTAGCTCTTGGGGTCGATCGCCAGCCCCGTCACGCTGCCGACTTTCAGCCCGGCGATGCGCACGTCCGCGCCGGCCGAAATGCCGCCCACATTGTCGAACGCGGCATGCAGGCTGTAGCCGCCCAGGCCGGCGCGCCCGGTGTTGGCGACGGCATAGCCGAGGAAGCCCACAGCCACGACCAGGACGACCGCCCCCGCGGCGACCTCCGTAACGGATCGGCGCGCCATGCTAGCTGCCCGGCGTCCATGCCTCGTAATCGCCGGTGGCCGGCGGCCGGTGGCCGCCAAGATAGTCGCTGCCGGGCGGGCGATATCCCTGCGGCGTCCCGGTCAGGTTCGGTTCGTGCGGCTTTTGCCAGGCACGGCGCACCGTTTCCGGGATCGGCTGCTCGGTCGTGTAATGCAGCCAGGAATGCCATTCCGGCGGGATCGTGCTCGCCTCCGCCTCCCCCGCATACATCACCCAGCGGCGACGGCGCAGGTCGCCGCGGCCGATCTTCTTGGCCTGGTAGTAGATATTGCCGGCGGCGTCCCGGCCAACCAATTGGCCGGTCAGGGAGGTGAACAGGCGCATCATCAGGGTCATGCATGGCTTATAGCAGCGTCGGAAGGCCGGTCCACTAGCCTGGATCAGCGCTGCGACAGCCGCGTATGCTGAGCGAACGAATGTTACCCACAGCATTTTGTGGTCACGGCGCTTCTCAGACGCAAAATCTGCTTTTCCCCTGCGGCCCCGCAGGGTAGCCTGGCGGCATGAAAACCGAGCGGATTTGGCAGGGCGTGCGGTTGCGGCAGACCGAGGCAGCACCCGACCCAGACTCCGACAGCCGGCCGGTCCGGATCCCTGCCGCCTGGGATGAGGCGGCAGCGTCCGCGGTCTGCCAGTTGGCGCCGGGCCATGGGTTCGTGTCGCTCCCCACGCTTGCGCAATCCTGGATCATGCCGCTGTCGCTCCGCGCCAGGGAGGCCGGGATCGTCGGCCTGGCGGACCGGCTGCACACGCTGCTGCTGCATCGCCGGGGCGCGCCGACGGAGGGGGTCTGGCGCGGCACGCCCGGCGAAACCCCCGGCTTCGTGCTCAACCTGCCCGCCTTCCACGACACCGCCGGCTTCGACGTGGCGGCGTTCTCCGACGCCGTGACCACCGCGGCGCAGGCGCTCCACCTGCTGGCGCCGCACTCCGCCCGCTACGCCGTGGCGATGGCGGACCTGGCCGGGCTGCTCGCGGCGCTGGGGCTGGATTACGCGGGCAAGCCGGCCCGCGACGTCGCTGCCTGCCTGGCCGGCCTGCTCCGCGGCCGGGTGGACACGGTGCTGGCCGGGCCGCAGCCCGACCTGCTGGCCGCCATCCCCACCTGGCCCGCGCCGCCTGCGACCTGCGCCGTGCCCGGCCTGGCCGCGGCCGCTGCGGCTGCGCGGGCGGAGACCCTGCGCAGCGGCGGCGTCCGCCCCGGCACGGCAATCCTGGCGCCCGGTGCGGCGGACGCCTTGCTCGGCGTGGAAACCGGCGGCATCGCCCCCGCCTTCGCCCCGGTCGGCCCGGACGGGCTGCTGCGCGCCACCCGCGCCTGGCTGGAGGCCCGTGGCATCTCCCGAGATATGGCCCTGGCGGCAGCCCTGGCGGGCGAGCCGGTGGTGCCCGTCGCCAGCGCGGCCGATCATGCCGCCATGCACGACACCGTGGCCGCCTTCCTGCACGTCATGCCGCCGCGGCCCGTCTGCGCCCCGTCCCCCGCCAACGACGCACGGCGCGAGGAGCTGCCGGCCCGGCGGCGCGGCTACACGCAGAAGGCGGCGGTGGGCGGCCACCGCGTCTTCCTGCGCACCGGGGAATACCCCGACGGCCGGCTGGGCGAGGTAGGGCTGGCCGTGCCGCGGGAGAGCCCCACCGTGCGCGGACTCGCCGACGCCTTTGCCGCCTCCCTGTCGGTCGGGCTGCAGCACGGCACGCCGCTGGACGCCTATGTGGAGGCGCTGGCCCATCTCCGCTTCGCACCTGCCGGGGCGGTGGAGGGCGACCCGGGGGTCGATCGCGCCAGCTCCATCCCGGACTATGTGGCCCGATCGCTGGCGGCCAGCTATCTTGGCCGCATCGTGCCGGCAGACGAACCCGATCTGCCGCCGAAACCGGAGGAAACGCCCTTGCTCCCCTTGGACCTGCCCCGCCGCCGTTCCCGCGCCGCGCTGCGCCTGGTGGCCGGCTGATGGGCGCCGTCGAGGCACGGCTGGCCGGGTTGGGCATCACCCTGCCGCAGCCCATGGCGCCGATGGCCAACTACGTGCCGTTCGTCCGCATGGGCGAGCTGGTGGTGGTGTCCGGCCAGGTGCCGGCGCGCGACGGCAAGATCGCCGTCACGGGCAAGCTGGGGGAGGGCGTGTCCGTCGAGCAGGGTCAGGACGCGGCCCGGCTGTGCTTCGTCAACGTCCTGGTGCATTTGCGCGCCGCCTGCGAGGGGGATTTGGACCGCGTCGTGCGGGTCGTACGGCTCGGCGGCTTCATCGCCAGCCCGGCGAGTTTCAGCCAGCACGCCCTGGTGATGAACGGCGCCTCCGACCTGGCCGTGGCGGTGTTCGGCGAGGCCGGGCGGCACGCGCGGTCCACCATCGGTGTGCCGGCGCTGCCGGGCGACGCCGCCGTCGAGGTCGAGGGGATGTTCGCCGTCCGGTGATCCGGCGGGGGAATTGACTGGCGGCGCCATGCTGCGCCGCCATATGATCCGCCATGCCCGACGGCTCACCCGCCCTGACGCTCTCGCTGCATCCGTCGATCGCCTCCATCGACGCGGCCGAGTGGGATGCCTGCGCGGGCGACGACAACCCGTTCGTCAGCCACGCCTTCCTCTCGGCGGTCGAGGATAGCGGGTCGGCCGGCCCCCGCACCGGCTGGCTGCCGCAGCACGCGGCCTTGCGAGACGGGGGCGGGCAGTTGCTGGCCGCCGCGCCGATGTATGCGAAGTCCAACAGCTATGGCGAATACGTGTTCGACCATGCCTGGGCCAACGCGTTCGAGCAGGCGGGCGGCGACTATTACCCCAAGCTGCAGGTGGCGGTGCCGTTCTCCCCGGTGCCTGGCCCGCGGCTGCTGTGCCGTCCTGGAAGCGAGGTCCCGCCGGAGGCGTTGGGCCAGGCGCTGGTGCAGGCGTGCAGCGAACTGAAGCTGTCCGGCGTGCACGCCACCTTCTGCACCGAGGCGGAGTATGACGCGCTGGGCCGGGCTGGCTGGCTGCAACGGCTGGGGCAGCAATATCACTGGGAAAACGCCGGCTATGGCAGCTTCGACGATTTCCTGGGCGCCTTGTCGTCGCGCAAGCGCAAGGTGCTGCGGCGCGAACGGCGGGACGCCAACGACGCCGGGCTGGTGTTCCGCACCCTGCGGGGAAGCGAGATCGGGCGTCGGGAGTGGGACGCGTTCTACCGCTTCTACCAGTCGACCGTGGACCGGAAATGGGGCAGCGCCTACCTGACGAAGCGCTTCTTCGCCATGTTGGGGGACCGGCTGGGCGACCGCGTGGTCCTGATGCTGGCCGAACACGCCGGGGAGCCGGTGGCCGGGGCGCTGAACCTGATGGGTCGGACTGCCCTGTATGGCCGCAACTGGGGCTGCAAGGGCGACTGGCCGTTCCTGCATTTCGAGCTTTGCTACTACCGCGCCATCGACTTTGCGATCGCGAACGGCCTGTCCCGGGTTGAGGCGGGCGCGCAGGGACAGCATAAGATCCAGCGTGGCTACCTGCCCAAACCGACCTACTCGGCCCATTGGCTCAGCCATCCCGGGTTGAGCCGTGCGGTGGACGATTTCCTCCGGCGCGAACGCCCGGCGGTGCTGGCGGGCATGCAGGAGTTGGAGGCGGAGTTCTCCCCCTACCGCAAGGGCGATGACGGTTAGGGGCGTTCAGCAACCGAGCAGGTCAGCACGTTGAAAAGCTTTTAGGCTGACCGGATAGGTCAGCGCGCTCTCCCATGCTTGGGCGAGTAGTTTTATCAGCTATCGTTCCGGTCTGAAACGGCTCTAGCGTCCTTCACCCTTCATCTGCTGGAAGACCTGCTTCTCGGTCTCGAACAGGGATACGGATGGCTGGGTTCGGCAAATCCGGGCGACTTCGCCGACGATCCCGCGGCTGTCGGTCGAGTGCCCCACGGTGTGCGGGTCGCCAGCGTTGTTGTTCCCGGTCCAGAACCCGAGGATCCAGCCGTCTGCGTTGATGCGCAGCGTGCGATCCTGCAGATAGGTCGCGCAACTGGCGGTACCGGGGCCGTAGATCTGCATGGTGTTCGACTGCGCCCAAGCCGGAGCGCTGGAGATCGCGAGGAGGGCCGCGAGGCAAGCACGTCTCATTCGGTCGTTCTCCGTTGTTGCACGGAGCATGTCGCGGCCGGCGGCGGAAAACAACTCTCCATCCTTGGCGCAGCGCGCGCCGGCAGCCATCATCGCCCCGCCCGCACCCTATGAAGGAGGTCGTCCGATTCGAGCCCATCGCCACCGTGCCGCAGCCCTGGCCCTGCTTTGCACCGTCCTGGCCGTCGCGCCGGCCGCGGCGGAGGGCGGCGTTCGCGTCGTGCTCACGCCGGCCCGCCCGCTCGACCAGGCTGGCATGCATCAAGCGGCTGCCGTGCTGAAGGATCGGGTCGCGCGCTTGGGCCTGCGG
This sequence comes from Acetobacteraceae bacterium, assembly GCA_965199095.1. Classification (GTDB taxonomy): domain Bacteria; phylum Pseudomonadota; class Alphaproteobacteria; order Acetobacterales; family Acetobacteraceae; genus LMUY01. Next base: position 1,140,822 of record CBDAQM010000006.1, on the reverse strand, counting down.
GCCGGGCTGGTGACCGATGCCGACCGCATCACGCTCACGGCGCCGGACGAGACGGATTTGGCGCCGTTCGGTCTGGCGCTGGCGCAGCGCGGGGTGCTGGGGCTCTGGTGGGCGCAGGCCTTCACGGGCGTCGCGCCGGTCGGGGTGCACGACGGCGAGGTGCTGAGTTGGAACGCGGACTGGGACAAGCCGGATGGGCAGTATATCGGCCTGGCGCTCCCTGCCGCGCCGGCGACCGGTCACCCGCATTTCAGCCACGTCACCGAGTCGACGCCGCCCAACCACACCGTGCCGCAGCTCACCTTGCAGCTGGACGCCGAGACGATCCAGGCCGTGGCGGCCGGGCGCGCCGCCGCACCGCCGGGGGCGCGGCTGGTGCTCACCCTGGACGGGGACGTGCTGGCCGCTTCCCCTGCCGGTGCTGGGCCAGACCAGATGGTCATCCCCAGCCACGAGGTCGGCTTCTACGCACGCAGCCTCGAAGCGATCTTCCAATCGGGGCCGTTGCCGTTGCGGCTTTCCGTAACGGATATGACGGTCTTGGGCGATCCGCCCGGGTCCGACGTGATCCTCGGCAATCCGCCGCAGCCCGTCACGCTCACGCTTGCTCCGGATCATCCGGCCGCGCCGGACGCGTTGGGCCGGGCGCGGGACGCGCTGCAAGACGACCTGTCGCATCTGGCGCTGTGGAATGCGGCCGTCGCCATCGCCCCAGGCGACTTGCTGACCGTCAGCCTTGGAGCGCGTGAGGACGCGCCAGCGGTGCAGGCGCTTTTGACCGCGGCGCCGCTGCCTGAATGGCATTGGGGCCGTTTCGCTCCGACCAGCACGCCACAGCCGGCCGGCGCGCCTCCCATCCGGGCCAGCCTGGTGAAAGACCTTGGCCTCGGCGTCACGCTGCGGCTGGAGGACGCGCCGGCCTTGCTGTCCGGGGACGTCACAGGGGCCGAGATCGTCCGCCTGACGCAACTGGACGACACCGATGTCACGACCCTGGCCTTGGCGCTGCGGCCCTCTGCAGCCCGTTTGCTGCACGACCAGTTGCTCCAGCGGGGCGGCGAGCAGATCTTCGCCCTGCTCGGCGACAAACCCATCGGGCCTTTCACGCCCCGCGTGACGGTGGAGGGTAGGTTGGTGCTGCACAGCCCCTTCTTCATGGCGGAGTTATGGCCCGTGGCTGCCGCCACCCTGCAGCAGGATTTGCCGCTCGCGCTGCATGCGGTGGACCAACCGCCCCGTTGAAGGTGTCATCCGGCCGGGCGGGTGGCGGCCACGAATGCATCGACGACGCCGGGTGCGTAGGCGACCAGGTTGCCGTAGATCGAGAAGACGGCGAGCACGCCGGCATCGTTCCACACGAGGTCGCATGAATCGTGCTGGTTCCAAATCTGCTGGCGGTCGCAGATGACGTAGAAATCCGCCCGGCCGGGATAGCTCAGCAGAAGCCGCCCTAGAGGGGCGCGGGATGCCGGATCCTGCCAAACATGCACTCCGCGCTGCATCCCGACGGAGACGAGCCTCTGCGGCACCGGCGGGCGGTTTGCAGGCTGGCCTGCGGACCACATGTAGAATTCGTCCGGCAGGGTCAGCCGAAGCGGCATGTCCCCCGGACTCAACTGCCATCCCGTTGCGGCGGCCGGGGCGTGGTACAGGCTGTTCCAGAACGAGGTCGGGAGTTCGACCTCCATCGCGTCGTCGCCGAACCGCTGGACCAAGACCGGGTCGGCCAACTGGTCCGGTTGCAACGGCACGTGGTAGCGCCGGCCGTGGAACTCGACCGTGCCCATATCTGCCGCGCGACCCGGCAGTGTGATCGAACAAGCCAGCGCAACCACCGCCACCATGCGCGAAACCCTCATCCTCCGCCTCCTGTGTCCTTCACCTGGTCGGCGCCCGTGTCCGATCATACCACGAGGAGCAGAGAGACAAGCCGGTGAGCCTGACGCAGCCGGATCGGCCAGCCATGCTCACGCGGCACGGGTCAGCAACGGCAGGGTTGGCGACATCCGCCGCAAGCACGCCATCCTGCCCGACGATCCTCGCTGGAAGGTCCCGGCGACGGAGAACTTCTCTATTTTCGCCAGCGCTGCCCTTGGCCCGAACGCCTTCGTCCTATCCACGGTGCTTGAAGGCAGCGAATACAGCCTCGATGATCCTTATTCCCGCTTCTACCGCTACGACGCCGGGCGTTGGGTATGCGTGGAGTTGGACGAAACACTTGCCGACCTCCTCGTCCTGCATACTACCGGCGCGGGCGGCGCAGAGCTGCTCGCGCTCGGCCAGGAAGGCCAAATCTGGTTCGTTGACGGCGCGGGTGCGCGCGAGGAGCGCATTCCCGAAGCAGGCGGCGATGGCCGTTACGGGCTGCTTAACTTCCTTTGCCGGTCCGGTCCTGACCTGCTCGCCGCCGGGCAGGGTGGCCAGTGCTACCGCCACCATGACGGCGCATGGGCCCATGACGACGCGGGAATGCTCGCCTTCGCACCCGCCTTCCATCGTCAGCGTCCGGTGGACATCGGCAAGCCCGCCACCCTGACCGATCTGGTGCAGTTGCCCAATGGCGAGGCCTATGCCTGCGGCAATATCGCCATCGCGCGCCCGCCCTGTTCCACCGTCCTTCGTTGGGCGCTCCTTGGCGTTGGGGGGAGCTCAGCGCCGGCGGCGCTGCCTACGACTTCGTCGTTCCCCGCCGGATGTTGGCGTTCGGCGCCCGCAGCGTTTCCCGCTTTGAGGGCAAGACTTGGACCCGCATTCCAATCCCGCCCATCTACCAAATGCCACGGTAGCGAGCGTGTTTCAAAGACCTCCAAAATACCCAGTGTTGAAGGGGGACCGCCGCGATCTCGTGCCCGCGGAACGGCAGGGTGCACCCGGCGGAGTGTGGGAAAGCCAGCAAGCGCACCGGGATGCCCGAAACTTTCCAAGCAGTGCAGTAACTCCTGGCTCACAGCCCGGGTAGCGCAGACGGTCACCACGACGTCGCCGCCTTGACCACGGGCGAACACCGCACCGATGAACAGGCCGTCCACCGGACGCTGAATCCAGCGCTGAATACGCTTGGGGCCGCAAATACGCCCACGGCCACGGCTCCGATGCCAGCGATCATGGCGGGGTCTTTCCTTGCACTGAAGCGCCTCGATGGTGTCAGCGCTAGATGTAAGCAATTCGCCATAGCGTCTACCGCGGCGCAAGCTACACCGCTAGTTGGCCAACCGGGTCGGGCTCAGACCTCGCTACCTTTATCAAGCACTGCAAGCACTGTATTGCAGCAGCACCAATATTAAGGATCGCCCCATGAAGGAGAACCAGCGCCTCTACGCCGCGTCTGCGCGCGGGCGGGACAATTTCTGCATTGCCGTTGTCGAGTCGGACGCAGACGATCCTTACAGCTACCTACTCAGCTACGATGGAACACTTAGGCAGCCCTGGGGGCGCGTTGACGTGCAGCGCGAGGTAAACGCAATCACTGCGTTAGGCTCCAGCTACGTTGCCCTGAGCAGTGAGGGCGATGTCTACATCCTCTTGCCCGACGGCCCGCTGACCGAGAAGATTTCTGGCGCCGGCACCCACAGCCCTGACGCGACAGGACTTGGCGCGACCATCGACATCGCCGCTATCGGCGGCGTGCTGCACGTTGTGGGCGACTCCGGCCAAGTCTACCGTCGTGATGGACCCGCAACCTGGACCAGCCTTGCCGGACCGGGCCTCGACGTTTCTGCGGCCTACACCTCGCTGACGCTACGAGTTGTCGCGGGGGCCAGCCCCGAACTGATCTACGTCGTAGGTTTCGCGTCGCCAGCCGCGCGGTCATTGACTCAGTCCGAGATGGACGAGATCGCTGAGGCCGGCCAGCGCGGAGATACTGCGCGGATCGTCGAAATTATAGACAGCCTGACGCCGCCTGGGGTGGATCTTACAATTGAAGGCCGAGGATTCTTTCGCGACGTGGTTGGCTGGCACGAGATTGCCCGGCCCAATCGCCATGGTCTGCATGACATTTTCGTTGAAAGCCCAGACAAGGTGTGGATCACCGGCTTCGATGGTACAATCCTTTGCGGAAGCGCTGGCGCAGGCTTTACGGAGGTTGGCTTCCACGGCGACACGGAGCGCATCTTGTCCTTCACGCGCTTCGGCGATCGCTATGCCTGCGCCGCAGACAACTCCCTGCACTGGTTCAACGGCTACAATCTTTCGCCGCTGCGCCCCACCAGCACCATCGGCGTGATATCACCGCTCAAGGTCGCAGCGGCTGACGATGTCCTGTTCTTCTTCGACTACCGGCAGGGAGTTCATCGGTTCGACGGGAAAGACTGGACCCAGATCGCGGTCCCGCCGGCTTTGTTGAACCGGACCTTCCAACGTGGCGCGCTGCCATGACCGCACTCGGTTTGAGTCCGGTCCCCGAGTTGCCCCTACAAAAGACGTAGAAGTTCGGAAGATCCTTTGACTTCCCCGGCCGCTACATGCAGCGCGACCATGGCGAGAAGGTCAGCAGCCGGATGATGGCCGGCCACGAGAAGGCGCAGGACACCATCTCCACCAGCAGCGCCTGCCGCACGCTGGGCCCGGGCGGCCGCTTCCAGTTGGAGGCGCACCCGGTGGCCGCCGAGAACGCGAAATACGCCATCACCGCCATCGTCCACCACGCCACCGATCCCAGCTTCGAGAGCGTGGCCAAGGGCGCGCCGAGCTACCACAACAACTTCACCTGCATCCCCGCCGCCGTGGACTTCACGCCGGAGCAACGCACCGAGAAGCCGGTGATCCCCGGCATCCAATCCGCCGTCGTCACCGGCCCGGCGGGCGAGGAAATCTACACCGACACGTATGGCCGGGTGAAGGTGCAGTTCCATTGGGACCGCCGCGGCAAGAACGACGAGAGCAGCTCCTGCTGGTTGCGGGTGGCGCAGCCCTGGGCGGGCCGGACCTATGGCGGGCAGACCATCCCGCGCGTGGGCATGGAGGTGCTGGTCGGCTTCCTGGAGGGCGACCCGGACCAGCCGCTGATCCTGGGCAGCATGCCGAACGCCAACACGCCCGTGCCCTACGGCCTGCCCGCCAACCGGACGCGGATGGTGTTCCGGTCGCAGACCTACAAGGGCGAGGGCTTCAACGAGCTGGCGATGGAGGACCAGACCGGCGTGGAGCGCCTGCACCTGCACGCGCAGCACGACCACACGGAGAAGGTCGGCAACAACCACACGCAGCGGGTGGACGCGCACCAGGTGCAATCGGTCGGCGGCAGCCGCAGCGTGGAGGTCGCCGGCAACCAGAAGCACGAGGTCGGCGGGTCGTTGAACCTGGTGGTGGGCGGCGCCGGGCCGATGGCGCCCGCGGTCGCAGCCCAGGCAGCGGCCTTGGCGCCGCAGACGGCCGGGCTGCTGAGCGGTGCGGGCGGCGGCGGGTTCGCGCCGAGCATCGCGCAATGGGCGCTGGGCTTCCTGGACGGCGGCGGGCTGCAAGCGCGGCAGGGCGTGGTGGCCGGCCCCAGCACCCGGGCGGACGCGGGCGAGCAACTGGCCGCCGCCGGCGGCGGGGTGGGCAGCGCCGTGGCCGGGCTGTTCGGGTTGTCGGGCGTGATGAACACGGTGGTCGGCGCCTTCAAGTCCGACGCGGTGGGCATCGCGCATGCCGAGCAGGTGGGCGTGGCCAAGGTGCTCAGCGTCGGGCAGAGCTACACGACGCAGATCTGGCATGGTGCTGCGCAGCGCCACGCAACACGTCTATAACGGCGGCTCCGGCGGCATCTGCGATCCGCGGGCACTGGGCGGCCGTGGCGTCCGCCGGGCTCTGCGAAGCTCAGACCTGCCGCCCCCGCCGCGCGGTCGGCTGCGTCTCACCCAGGCGCAACTTGAGGCCTTGGAAGATGCGGCGAGGGAGCGGTCCTGTCGGAAGATTGCCGCATATTTACGGCAAGTTGCACCGGAGGAGGCAAGTGGCCTGAGCGACGCGCAGCTTCGGCAGCACGTCCTGCACTCTGCCGCGGAAGGGCAGGCTGCTGGACTGCAAAGCGAGTGCTCCCAGGGTCAGTGGGCCTATCTTGCCTTGACCACGGGGGGCGCCTTCGGGCGCAACGGAAAGCTCCTCGGCTATGTGATGCACGGTGGCGGCGTGCCGGACACGAACCTCGACAGGATGTTCGAGCGCATGACCAAGTTCGCGCAGGCTGATGCCGCGGCCGGACACGGGCGCTAATGCTCCTGCTGCTGGTTCCTGAGGCAGTCGAGCTCGGCGAGGCGGTCGCTGAGGGGTACGAGCTTTATCGTGCCGCTCGGGCCGCCCAGGCGCTTGCCCGGGCGGCACGAATCGCGCGTCAACTGGAGCAGGCGGCGCAGGCCGCCAACACGGTGCTGTCGCGGACTGAGGTGAAAGGGTGCGAGACGTGCCCGAAGGTGGCGATCCCCTGCTTCAACACGCCGGCGAATGGGACGGACGCCGAGATGCGCCGGCAGTTGAAGGAGCAGCAGGATGCGATCAACAAGATGTCGCCAGACCAGTTGCTCAACAACCTAAAGAACAGCCGCGACCCCGTCACGGGCAACATTGTCAGGCCACCCGGTGACGCAAGCACGTGAAGTGTTGCGAGGACGCAGGCGCAAATCGAGCTGCAAGGAGATCTGGAAAGGCGATACCAGGCCGACGGCGGCCTCCAGCCCAGGCCAGACAGGACGCGGCGAACGATGCGGCCGCGCAAATGCATCGCAAGCAGATGGCGCATACGCCGGATTTGCGGGTAGGCGGCGACGGAACGCTCAGCCCCGTTCCCGCTGGCGGCTCGGAGAACCAGTCGATAGGGTCGCAGTGGAACAAGGCCGGCGATGGCGATGGCCGGTCCCGGGGCGACATCCTGGAGCAGGAAGCCGCCAACGCCAAAGCAAGAAGGGACAAGACGATGGACGTACAGCTTGAGCTTTGCAGGAACGTGTCGTAATGAACGAAAACTTCGAGTTTCTCCTCTCCGAATTTGGCAAGCCGGCCGATCCGGTGTTCCTGACTGACGAGGAGCTATCGGTCTATCGCGGACGATTGCCGGACAGCCTGCTGGAGTTCTGGCGGCAAGTCGGCCTAGGCGCATGGGGCAATGGCCTGTTCCAATTTTGCCAGCCAGCAGACTACTCGAGCATCGTCCAAACGATTTTCCGGGGAGACCCCGAAATCGATTCTGGTGATTGCTCCGTGATTGGCTACGAGGCGTTCTGCCAACTGCACATATGGCACCGCGCGCTGGGCAAGATGAAAGTCGACCTACTGTTCGCAGAGATTGTCGCGGATTTCACTCGGGATGCGCAACGGTTGGAGATCGACAGAAAACTCGGTCCGAACAAGATCGTCGCTATTAGCCTTAGTAACGTCCTTCAGTATGGCGACATCATGGACGAGGACGGCACTCCGATGTTCGAGAGGGCGGTGGCGGTTCTTGGGGCGCCGCAGCGCGACGAGTGCTTCGGCTTCGTGCCGGCACTTGGGTTGGGGGGCGCCCGCCGGCTGGAATACCTGCGCCGGATCCGCGCGCCCGAGCACTTCACGATCCTCGCCGGCCTGAACCGCTTCCGGCTGGTCACGCTCAAGGACCTCGATATGGTGACCGTCCGGATGATTGGTGACTGATTTCAAATGGACGTCCTGCAGATGGAGGCTAGCACTCGCAAAGTGATAGGGGACAAGACGATGGAAGTTGGAACGCTGCAGAACGTGTCGTGATGAACGAGGATTTCGGATACCTCCTGTCCAAGTTCGGCAAACCGGCCGACCCGGTGTTTCTGACCGACGAGGAGATAGCGTCTTGTCGCGGCCGGTTGCCGGAGAGCCTACTGGAGTTCTGGCAGCAGGTCGGCTTGGGCACGTGGGGCAACGGCCTGTTTCAGTTCTGCCGGCCAGCAGACTACTCGAGCATCGTCGAGGCGGTTTTCCGGGGAGACCCCGAAATCGACGCCAGTGATTGCTCGGTGATTGGCTACGAGGCGTTCTGCCAACTGCACATATGGCACCGCACGCTTGGAAGCATGAAGGTTGATCTGCTGTTCGCCGAGGTTGATGCGGATTTCACCGTGGATGCGAAGCAGCGGGAGATCCAGAAAAAGCTCGGCCCAGAAAAGCTCGTTGGCATATCGCTCAACGGCGTAATCCAATACGGCGACATCAAGGACGAGGACGGCAACCTCATGTTCGAACGCGCCGTTCGGGCGTTGGGAGCACCGCAGCGCGACGAGTGCTTCGGCTTCGTTCCGGCGATCGGGTTGGGCGGTGCTCGGCGCTTGGAGTACCTGCGCCGGATCCGCGCGCCCGAGCACTTCGCCATTCTCGCCGGGCTGAACCGCTTCCGGCTGGTTACGCTCAAGGACCTCGAGATGGTGATCGTCCGGATGATCGGTGGCTGATTTCGAGTGGACGTCCTGCAGATGGGGGCTACCCCCAAATGTGAGAGGGGACAAGACGATGGACGTACAGCTTGAGCGTTGCAGGAACGTCTCGTAATGAACGAGGATTTCGGATACCTCCTGTCCAAGTTCGGCAAACCGGCCGACCCGGTGTTCCTAACCGACGAGGAGATAGCGTCTTGTCGCGGCCGGTTGCCCGAGAGCCTACTGGAGTTCTGGCGGCAAGTCGGCCTGGGCGCGTGGGGCAACGGCCTGTTTCAGTTCTGCCGGCCTGCGGAATACGCGAGCATCATGAAGACCGTGTTCAAGGGCGACCCTGAGATCGATAGCGGCAACTGTATGGTGTTTGGCTATGAGGCGTTCAGCCAGTTGCACGTATGGCATCATACCCTCGGTGGCATGAAGGTTGATCTGTTGTTCGCCGACGTTGAGGCGGACTTCAGCGCTGACGCGAAACAGTTGGAGATCGATGAGAAACTCGGCCCCGATCAGGTTATCGCAGTAAGTTTGTATAACGTCGTCAAGGCTGCCGACATCAAGGATGAGGACGGTGAAGCGATGTTCGAGCGGGCAGTGCAGGCGCTCGGGGCAACGCAACGAATGCTTCGGCTTTGTGCCGGCACTCGGGTTGGGCGGTGCTCGCCGCTTAGAATACCTGCGGCGGATCCGCGCACCCGAGCACTTCGCCATCCTCGCCGAGCTGAACCGCTTCCGGCTGGTTACGCTCAAGGACCTTGAAATGGTCACCGTGCGGATGATCGGCGGCTGACGCCGGTATCGCCCGTAGCGCCTCGCGTGCGGCAGATGGCGCATGCGCCGGACTTGCGGGTGGGCGGCGACGTAACGCTTAGCCCCGCTTGGCTGGCGGGGCCGAGAACCAGTCGATAGGTCGCAGTGGAAAGGCCGGCGATGGCGATGGTCGCTCCCGGGGCGACACCCTGGAGCAGGAAGCCGCTAACGCCAAATCAAGAGGGGACAAGACGATGGACGCACAGCTTGAGCTTTGCAGGAACGTGTCGTGATGAACGAGGACTTTGAGTTTTTGCTGTCGGAGTTTGGCAAATCAGCCGACCCGGTGTTCCTAACCGACGAGGAGATAGCGTATTGTCGGGGCCGGTTGCCGGACAGCCTACTGGAGTTCTGGCGGCAGGTCGGTTTGGGCGCGTGGGGCAATGGCGTGTTCCAGTTCTGCCGACCTGCGGACTGTGCAAACATCATCGAGACCGTGTTCAAGGGTGACCCAGAAGTAAACGCCCATGACTGCACAGTGTTTGGCTACGAGGCATTCTGTCAGTTACCCGTCTGGCACCGCACCCTTGGCAGGATCAAAGTGGACTTGCTGTTCGCGGAAGTTGACGGGGATTTCACCGCCACAGACATGAAGCAGTTGGAGATTCGGAATAAGCTCGGTCCTGAAAGGCTTATCGCCACAGGGCTATACAGCGTCGATAAGGACAGCGACATCAAGGATGAGGACGGCACTCCGATGTTCAAACGCGCCGTTCGGGCGTTGGGAGCACCGCAGCGCGACGAGTGCTTCGGCTTCGTTCCGGCAATCGGGTTGGGCGGTGCTCGTCGCTTGGAATACCTGCGCCGGGTTCGCGCGCCCGAGCATTTTGCCATCCTGGCAGGACTGAACCGCTTCCGGCTGGTCACCCTCAAAGACCTCGAGATGGTACCCGTCCGGATGATCGGGGGGTAGCGCGTGCCCGCCACCCAGCCCCGCGCGCGCCTCCGCCCCCTCACAGACGGCGACACTCGGGCGCTGCATGCCGTGCTGTCCGATCCAGAAGTCCGCCGCTTTACGCCATCGCGGCCGCCCTTGGGCCTTGCTTGCACGGCGAGCTTCAGCGCTGGCAACTGCTGGAGGGGGCGTCGGCACAGCCGTGAGCGAATTGTTCAGTCAGCCCGGCGTGATGAACACCATTGTGGGAAGCTATCTGTCGGAGACGGTCGGTGTGGCTAGTGCCGAGCAGATCGGGACGGCAAAGGTCGTCAACGTCGGCAAGACCTTTCTCGAGAACATCGGAAGCTACCGCAAGATCGTGGTGGGCGACGAGTTCGTTATCGAATGCGGACAGTCAAAGCTGATCATGCGCAAGGACGGAACTGTCCTTATCTATGGCACCAACTTAACGTTTGCCGCGACAGGGCCGGTGCACGTTAATGGCGCCACTATAGACCTCAACTGAACACAACTAATCGAAGCGCGTGATCCAGGCCTGCGTTGCCACGCCACGATCTACACCAGAGGGCGTGCGCAAATAGAACGGCGCCGTCCAGCCCTCAAAGCGCAGCGGCTTGAGAAAGCGCGCGATCTGCCGGTATGCCTCGGGAATATCGGCGGCATTGGCATCGCCCAGCCGCGGCAGCGGTCCGGCCTGGAATACGACGCCGCCAATAAACGGGTGCCGCCTTATCTCTGGACCAAGTACCGCATCTGCCGCCGCTTCACCGCCTAGCCGGTCGAACATCCCATGACTAATTGCGGTAAGCCAGTTCACATCCCGGATCACGTCGTTTCGCCGCTGAACATCGGAGGAAAAGGTCACACTGTCAGCATATAGCAAACCTGGAAATCTTTGAAACAGTGGATAGGCCCTGACCGGCCCGGAACCGGCATAGGTATTAAACAGCAGTGACAAACCGCTCGTTGCATAAAACGTCTCGCACCGACTGCAGTCATCTATGAAGTTAGCAACAAATGCCTTCGTCTCTTCAAGTACTTTCTTGATACGTCCTTGGTAGTTTACGAAGCTACCGCCGCCACGATAGCCCTCGCCGTCAATAAGGGTTGAAAAATCCACGTGACTGGGTCTTGGCGGTTTTCCCTGGCCTACGTTGCGGATATAGAAAGAAAGCGTTCGGCGAGGATCTGTCATCTGTTCAGCGAGATCGCCGACTGTCGGATCGTCGGTTCGGCTAAGCGCCAACGCTGTGCGGATGTCGCCGATTGTCGTTAAAACATGCCTACTGCTCTCCTGCACAAGCACATCCGGTTTTGGGTCAGAAGCTCTGAAATATTTCGCCGCAAGATCAATCGCAGACTGTTTCTTAGCCCTATTCCCAACACTGTTGAAAAACAGCTCAGTCGTTACCCCAAACAGCAGCTGTGGGTGAACATCGTCGGGAAAACCTCCCTCGTCTAGACTAAGAAGATCGCCTGTCCTGTTAACGTGAGCGAGGAGGTATATTAGCTCTGCTAGAGTCATTAAGGCGGCCTTTTAGATTGCTATGGCGGTAACGGCAGCGCCTCTGGTAGCGGCGCAATCCCGACTTTCGGTGAGTCTCCCATAGCGTTGCCTAGTGCCCGGTCAAGGACGGGGCTCAGCGGCTATCATCTCGCCGGCACCGCCAAGATGGGACATGACGGGATGGCCGTGGTCGACGATCAGTTACGGGTGCATGGCGTCGCCGGGCTGCGGGTCGCCGACGCCAGCATCATTCCCCTGATCGTCACCGGCAACACGAACGCTGCAACGATCATGATCGCGGAGAAGGCGAGCGACTTGATGCTCGGTCGGTCGCTTGCCCGGTTCGAACCCGTCGTTCGGCACGCGGCCTGACGCGACCGTCAAGACCCGGATGGCAGGCGAGTGACATGAACAGCGTTGTAGATTTGCGCAGCGATAACGTGGCGACGGCTGAGAGTATGACACCCGCTATGGGGTGAGCGCCATTTCGGCGACCTGGAGCGGCGGCCCAAGCAACTGCGTGCCCAGCCAGTTGCGGAATAGATCGATATGGGCCGCCGCCAGCCGGTCCGCCTCGTCCGGGTCGCGCCGGGTGATCGCGCTGTGAAGGTTGGCATGGTCGCGGACGATCTGCTCGATGTGTTCGCGGTGGCTGTATTCTGAGTTCCCGCCGGCGATGAAGCAGTGCCGGGACAGGCGCAGCGATTGCAGCAGGATCGTCTCGTAGGCGTCCTGGATGAACACGTTGTCCGCAGCCTGCGAGATGGCGCGGTGGAAGGCGTAGTTCGCCTCGTTCATCAGGCCCTCGTCGCCGCATTTGGTTGCTGCCTCGAACGCGACCTTGGCGTCGTGGATGGCGGCCAACTCGGGCTCCCGCCACCGTTCGGCCGCCATCCGGTGCGTGGCGCGGGCCAACAGGGTCAGCGCTTCGAAGAAGGCCCGCAACTGCCCGACCTGGAAGGTGGGCACGACGATCTGTCGCCCGTCCCGCTTGAGCAAGCCCTCGGACACCAACCGGATCACCGCTTCGCGCACCGGTGTGCGGGAGGCGCCGATGTCCTGCACGATGCCAGCCTCGTCCAGCACTGACCCAGGCGCCAGATCGAGAGAGAGTATCCGCTTGCGGAGATTGGCATACACCCGATCGGCTTCCCGCACGCCTACGTCGTAGATGGACTCCAACCGCTTGTTCCCTCGATCTCCAAACAGGACGGGCGCCCGCCACACCTCACACCCTACGCCGTCCAGCACCAGCGCGTCGAGGTCGGTATACAGATTGCATACGAATCGTCTTGACCGGTAGCTTAGCTGTATCCAAGATGGATACGAATACAGTTGGGGCGTGCCTATGCGGGGTATCACCTTGAAAGCGCTCTCCGGCATCGTGACCGCAACCCCTACTCCGCTCGACGGAAGCGGGCGGGTGGATTCGCACGCGGCGGCCGAATTGGCACGGACGCTGGTCGCAAGTGGCGCCGCGGCCATCGCGCCGATCGGCGGAACCGGCGAGTACACGGCGCTCACACCGTCGCAGCGTAGCGCCATGGTTGCGGCGACTGCCGAAGCCGTGGACGGAGCGATCCCAGTGATCGCCGGGCTGCTCGCACCGGGTCTCGGGGACACGATCGATGCCGGGCGGGCGGCGATTTCGGCCGGGGCCACCGCCCTCATGGTGGTGACGCCGTACTACGCCCGCCCGACCCAGGACGGCATGCTCGACTACTACAAGGCCGTGTCCGACTCGCTGGACGCCGACCTGATGCTCTACGAGATCCCGTACCGGACCGGGATATCGCTCACCCCGGAGACGGTGGCGCGCCTGTCGGAGGCGACGCGCATCACCGCGATGAAGGCCTGCAACCAGGATCTGTCGCAGCAAATGCGGGTCATGCAGGCAGCCGGCGACAGGGTCGCCATCCTGACCGGCGAGGAAGACGTCTTCCCGCTGCACGTGGCCATGGGCGCCAGGGGCGGCGTGCTCGCCACGTCCTGCCTGTTTCCGCGCTTGTGGAACCGCATCTACGCACTGGCGCGGTCGGGCCAGACCGGTGAGGCGATGGCGCTGCACGCAACGCTGCGCCCGGCGATCGACGCGCTGTTCGCGGAACACAACCCGGCGCCGTTGAAAGCCGCGCTCGCCCAACTGGGCCGCCCATGCGGCGACGTGCTGCCGCCGTTACGCACCGCCAGCACGGCCCTGCGCGAGCGCCTGCTCGCCGTGCTGCCGCCGCTGCTCGCACGTGAGCAGGGCGAAGCCGCCCTGTCCCACGCAGCCTGAGCCGATCAACCCAGGCGTCGCCCGACGCCGCTGACCGAGGAACGCGCCATGTCGACGACCCTTAGCCCTGCCGGAGCAATCTCCCGCCGTCGACTGGTCGCCGGCGTCGCGCCGCTTGCCCTGGCCGCCCCGTTCATCCTGCGCTCCGGCCGGGCGAGCGCCGCGGAAAACCTCGTGTTCGTCACCTGGGGCGGCTCCTACCGCACCTCCGTGGAGGAAGGGCTGATCAAGCCCTTCACCAAGGACACCGGCATCAACGTCACCGTCGTGGACACGCCGGACCTGGCGAAGGTCAAGGCGCAGGTGATGACCGGCAACGTTGAGTGGGACGTGTTCGACGCGCCGGGCGCCATGGGCGCCAGCGGGTCCAAGGAAGGCTTCTGGGAGCCGCTCGACCCCGCCCTGTTCCCGGCTGCGGACCTGTCGGTCCCGGTGACCAAGGACCTGGCGCCGTTCTACACCTACGCCGGCGGCATCGCCTGGGACCCGAAGCGCTTTCCCGACGGCAAGCATCCGACCACCTTCGCCGAGTATTTCGACGTCAAGGCCTTTCCAGGCCAGCGCACCCTGCGCAACCGCATCAGCGAGACGCTCGAGGTCGCGCTGCTCGCGGACGGGGTCTCCCCGGCCAAGCTGTATCCGCTCGACGTCGAACGTGGCTTCAAGATGCTGGACCTGATCAAGCCGAGCATCATCAAGTGGGTGGAATCGACGCCGCAAACGATCACCCTGCTGCAAACCAACGAGGCGGATTTCAGCTACACCTACGCCTCCCGGGTCAAGACCGCGCGCGTGGCCGGCGGCGCGCCCATGGATTTCTCGTTCGCCCAGACACTGAACGGCCTGGAATACCTGGCCGTGCTGAAGGGTGCGCCGCGCAAGGCGGCGGCGATGAAGTTCCTCGCATACGCGCTGACGCCGGAGCGGCAGGCCGCCACCATGGAGCTGCTGTCCAACACGCCGGTGAACCGCAAGGCCGCGCCGCTGCTGACGCCCGAAGCCCGCAAGTGGCTGCCCGACATGGACAACCCCAACAACGCGCTGATGAACGACGCCTACTGGGCCGACAACTTCGACAAGCTGACCCGGCGGTTCAAGGAATGGGTGCTGTCCTGAGGCCATAGCCATGCGCCGCAACCTGGCGGAAGCGGCCTTCTGCTTCGGGCCGGCGCTGCTGCTCTCCCTGCTCGTGCTGGGCTTGCCGCTCTGCTACCTCGTCTACACGAGCCTATACGGCCCCAACTTCTCGCTCGCGGCGTATGCGGACCTGCTGTCCAGCCGGTTGTTCCAACGATCCCTCTGGACGACGCTGCAGATCAGCGTCACCGCCGCGATCCTCAGCCTGCTGCTCGGCTACCCGGTGGCGCTCCACCTGGCCCGGCAACCGCCACGGCGCCGCGCGCTCTATATGATCCTCGTGCTGCTGCCGTTCTGGACCAGCATCCTGGTCAAGAGCTACGCCTTCACCGTTATCCTGGGCCGCGATGGGTTGATCAACTCGGCGCTGAGCTTCGTCGCCGGCACGAAGGTCGCCGTGCCGCTGATCTTCAACCGGGTCGGCGTGCTCGTCGGCATGACCAACTACCTGGTGCCGTTCGTGGTGCTGCCGGTGCTGGCCAGCCTGCTCGCCATCGACCCGGCGCTGCGCCGCGCTGCGGAGATCATGGGCGCCCGGCCGGCGCGGATTTTCTTCACCATCACGGTGCCGCTGAGCCTGCCCGGCGTCATCGCGGCGCTGTCCACAACCGCGGTCATGTCGCTCGGCTTCTTCGTGGTGCCGGCGCTGCTCGGCGGCCGGCAGGACGTGATGATGGCCAACCTGGTGGATTTCTACACCCGCGAGACGCTGGACTGGCACGCCGCTTCCGCGATCGGCGTCATCCTGCTCGTGATGGTGGCGGTGCTCGGCATCCCCGCCCTGCGCTGGCGCCGCGAGGCCGTCGCCTGATGCGCGGGTTCGGCACGGCGCTCGCGGCGCTGGTCTACCTGTTCCTGCTGGCGCCCAGCCTGCTGGTGATCCCGATCTCCTTCGGCACCGAGGGTCAGATCCAGTTCCCGCCGCATGGCGTCTCCCTGCGCCTGTACGCGCAGTTCTTCAGCTCCGCGAGCTGGACGACGCCGCTGTGGCACAGCATCGAGGTGGCTCTGGGCACGACGCTGCTGTCGCTGGCCGTCGCGGTGCCCGCGGCGTACGGCATGGTTCGCCACGATTTCCCGGGCAAGACCCTCGCGGTGCTGCTGCTGATGTCGCCGGTCGCGGTCCCGGCGATCGTGACCGCGCTCGGCCTCTATCTGTATTTCTCGCTGATCGGGCTGACCGGCAACCTTGTCGGCCTGACATTGGCCCACACCGTCTACGTGACGCCGTTCGTGGTCATCACCGTCGCCGCCGGCGTCCGCAAGCTGGACCCGCGGCTGGAGTTCGCCGCCACCATGATGGGCGCATCTCGCGTCACGCTGTTGCGCCAGGTGGTGCTGCCGCAACTGCGGCCCTCGATCGTCGCCGGCGGGCTGTTCGCGTTGCTGATGTCGTTCGACGAAGTGGTGATCGCCTGGTTCCTGACCGGCGCCAACACCATGACGCTGCCGGTGAAGATGTACAGCAGCATCCAATGGGAGATCTCGCCGGTCATCGCCGCCGTGTCGACGCTGTTGACGGTCCTGTCATTCATCGTCTGCCTGGCCTCGGCGCTGTTCCAGCCCGTCACGGCCGCCGACGCGCGTTGACGCCGCCGCACCCGCCCGGAGGATAAAGGAGAATCCATGCAGTTGACTGGCAAGGTCGCGGTTGTGACCGGCGCAGCCCAGGGGATCGGCGAAGCCATCGCCCGCAAGTTCGTCGCGGAGGGCGCGCGCGTCGTCCTGGCCGACATCCAGGAGGAGCGTGGCGCGGCGCTCGCCGCCGAGCTGGGCGGACCTGCAGCATGCATCTTCGAGCGTTGCGACGCGGGCGACGCCGCCGACACGCGACGGCTCGTCTCCCAGACGCTGACCGCGTTCGGGCAGCTCGACATCGCCGTCTGCAATGCCGGCATCAGCCACAGCGCAGAGTTCCTGGACCTGGCCGAGGCGGATTTCGACCGCGTATTACGGGTGAACCTCAAGGGACCGTTCCTGCTGGGCCAGGCGGCGGCGAAGGTGATGGCGGCCCATGACGGCGGGGTCATCATCAACATGAGCTCGATCAACGCAGTGGTCGCCAGCCCGCATATCGTGCCCTACGCCGTCTCCAAGGGCGGGTTGAACCAGCTCACCCGCGTGATGGCGCTTGGCCTGATCAAGCACAACATCCGGGTGAACGCGATCGGGCCCGGCAGCATTGAGACCGAACTGCTCGCCCAGATCATGAGCGCGGACCCGGCGGCGCGGCGCAACATCCTCTCGCGCACACCCATCGGGCGGCTCGGCAAGGCAAGCGAGATGGCCGACATCGCCGTGTTCCTGGCATCGCCGGCCTCCAGCTACATCACCGGGCAGACGATCTACGCCGATGGCGGCCGCTTGCCCCTGGCCTACAACGTCCCTGTCGCAGAGTAAGGTGAGGCGCGATGACCCAAACCGTTCCGGATTCCAGCCTACGCGATAAGATCATGCTGGACCGGATTTCCAAACGGTTCGGCAGCTTCGTGGCGCTCGACGAGGTGACGCTCAGGGTGCGCCCGGGGGAATTCCTGACGCTCCTGGGACCGAGCGGCTCGGGCAAGACGACGATCCTCAACATGATCTGCGGCGCCATCCTGCCCAGCACGGGCCGGCTGCTGATCGACGGGGCCGACGTCACCGACAAGCCGGCCCGCGAGCGCGGGCTCGGTATGGTGTTTCAGAACTATGCCCTGCTGCCCCACATGTCGGTGTTCGACAACGTGGCGTTCCCGCTCCGCGTCCGCGGCTGGGACAAGCCGCGTATCCAGCAGGCGGTGCGCCGCGTGCTGGATCGCGTCGGCCTCACCGCATTCGCCGACCGCAAGCCGCGCCAGCTCTCCGGCGGCCAGCAGCAGCGCGTCGGCATCGCCCGCTGCCTGGTGTACTCTCCCGGCATCATCCTGATGGACGAGCCGCTCGGGGCGTTGGACAAGAACCTGCGCGACCAGATGCAGGAGGAGATCAAGTCCCTGCACCGGGAGCTGTCGACGACGATCATCTACGTGACGCACGACCAGGAGGAAGCGCTCAACCTGTCCGACCGGATTTGCCTGTTGCGGACAGGCCGGATCGAGCAGCTTGGCACGCCGGAGGAGATCTATTTCGAGCCCGTTTCGGCCTTCGTGGCCGAGTTCATCGGCGAGTCCAACCTGTTCGCCGGCGCAATGCTGGACGAGACGACGTTCCGGACCGACTCCGGCCACGCAATCCGCGTCGCAAGCGCCCGCGGGGTCCCGCCGGGTTGTGCCACGCGGCTGCTGGTGCGGCCGGAAAAGATCAGCGACCGCTGCGAGGACGATCCGGCCATGAACCGCGTCGACGGGGTCGTGGAGAGCGTCTCCTTCGCCGGAGGGCTGACGCGCGTCTCAGTGCGGACGCAGCAAGGCGCGCCGGTGGTGTTCAAGAACGTGTCGATGCGTGCCGATGCCAGGGCGCAGGCCGGCATGCCGGTCAGCCTCGGGTGGTCGCCGTCCGACAGCATCGTGCTGGCGTCGTGAGCGGGGCCGGTATGCCGGTCGCGGACCTCGTTGCGGCCGTGCAGGGCGTGGTCGGGCCAAAGGGCGTGTTGCTGGCCGAGGGCGACATGCAGCCGTTCGTCGAGGATTGGTGGGGCCGGGTGCGCGGCGATGCGCTCTGCGTCGTGCTGCCGGCGAGCGTGGAGGAGGTGTCGGCCGTCGTCGCCCTCTGCGCGCGATGCGGCGTGCCGGTCTATCCGCAGGGCGGCAATACCAGCGTATGCGCCGGGTCCATCCCGCCCGCGCGGTCCGGCGGCATCGTGCTGGGGTTGTCCCGCATGGCCGCCATCCTCGACGTGAACGCCCGCGACAGCTCCATCACCGTGCAGGCCGGTTGCATCCTCGCCAAGGTGCAGGAGGCGGCGCATGCGGTGGGGCGCATCTTTCCGCTCAGCCTGGGGGCGGAGGGCTCCTGCCAGGTCGGCGGCAACATCGCGACCAATGCCGGGGGAACGGGCGTGCTGCGCTACGGCAACATGCGCGACCTGGTGCTGGGGCTGCAGGTGGTGCTGCCGGACGGGCGGGTCTGGAACGGCCTGCGTAGCCTGCGCAAGAACAACAGCGGCTACGACCTGCGGAACCTGTTCATCGGCGCCGAGGGAACGCTCGGGATCGTCACGGCCGCAACGCTGAAGCTGTTCCCCGCGCAACCCCACACCGTCACCGCCCTGTTCGCGCTCGGGACGGCGGCAGCTTGCGTCGAACTCGGCGCCCTCTTAGGGGCAGCCTTCCCGTCGGAGCTGACGGCGCTGGAGCTGCTCTCCGCGAGCCAGGTGCGGCTGGTGCTTGCCCACGTGCCCGGCAACGCCTGCCCGGTATCGCCGGACGCGCCCTGGTTCGTGCTGATCGACCTGGCGTCCACCACCGAGCCGGACGCGATGGCCGAACGGCTGGCGCAGCACGTGGCCGCCGGGATCGAGGACGGCACGATCATCGACGCGGTGACCGCCGCGAACGAGGCGCAGCGGGCGGCGCTTTGGCGGCTGCGACACAGCGTGACCGATGCGAACAAAAAGGAGGGGATGGGCTTCTCCCACGATGTGGCGGTGCCGGTCTTTTCAGTCGCCGACTTCATTGCGACCACCGGGCAGGCCGTCGCCCGCGCCTTCCCGGAGGCGGAGATCGTGGTCGTCGGGCACCTGGGTGACGGCAACCTGCACTACAATGTCATGTTCCAGCATGCGGTTTGGGCGCAAATGCCGGACCAGGCCGGGACGCGGCACGCTGTGAACCGGCTCGTGTACGACCAGGCTGCGGCCTTTCACGGCACCTTCAGCGCGGAGCATGGCATCGGCGCGCTCCACCTCGCAGAGATGGCCCGCTACAAGGACCCGATTGAGTTGGCGCTGATGCAGGGACTCAAGCGCCAACTGGACCCGGCGAACCTGATGAACCCCGGACGCGTCTTGCCCACCATTGCCGAGTGACGTTCGCGGCACCAAGCCATCGCCACCGACACCATGCAGGGTTAGAGCGCGATTGTCCTGTATGATCCGCGCGCCGATTACTCGCGCATCAGCGCGGTCTCCCGCTTGATGGCGACCCAGCCTGGGTCCGGGTCACCGGCGCGGGCTTGCCACCATCTCCGGGGCGGCGCGGCCTTTGGCGCAGAGCGCTGCGCCGGTCGGGTGAGCCGGATCCGGGTGGACGGCGACCAGCGCCCCGTCGACGACCGTGTTCAGCGTGCCGCAGCGCGACCGGCACAGCGCGCAATAGCCGGCCTGGATGGTCTGTCCTGGTGGCGGCCGGGGCGCGAGGTCGCTCATCGGTGCAAGCTTACGCAGAAACCGGACTATCCCACACTGGACTTGCAGCACACAACGATGGGCTGATTTTGACAAGATCGACCTGGTGCTGCCTGATCCGCTTCCAAGGACGCAATCCGCGCCCACACGCCACCACGTCCCAGCCACAGGAGAGCAACGATGCCGCAGCGTCCTATTTGGCGAGGACATCTCCGCCTGGCCTTGGTGTCGTGCCCGATCGCACTGTACAGCGCCAACCACGATCGCGGATCGTTGCACTTCAACCTGATCAACCCGGCCACGGGCAACCGCATCCGGATGATCACCCAGGATGCCGAGACGGGCGACACGCTGTCCCGCAGCGATCTGGTCAAGGGGTATGAGTTCAAGAAGGATCACTACCTCATCGTCACCGACGAGGATTTCGACACCGCCCGCATCGACAGCTCTTCCACCGTGAAGATCGACAAGTTCGTGGACGCGGACGCGATCGACCCGATCTACTTCGACGCCAGCTACTACGTCGCCCCCGACGGGGATGCCGGCCAGGACGTCTACATCGTGCTGCGGGACGCGATCGCCAGCACCGGCAAGGTCGCGCTCTCGCGGCTGGTGATCGCCCGGCGGGAGCACCCAATCGCGATCATGCCGATGGGCAAAGGCTTGGTGATCCATACGCTCCACGAGGAGCGTGACTTGAACGACTACGCCGACCTGTTCGACCACCTGCCATCCACCAAGCCGGACCCGGACATGATCCAACTGGCGACGCAGTTGATCGACCGTCAAACGGGGAAATACGACCCAGCCGACGTGGAGGACCGCTACGAGACGCGGCTGCGGGCGATGATCGAGGCCAAGCTCAAGGGTGAGGGCATCGAGGCCGAAGAACCGGACGAACCCGAACGGAGCAACGTCGTCGATCTCATGGCGGCGCTGCGCAAAAGCCTGGGCCAGACCGGCGGGGAGGCGACGACAAAGAAATCCGCTGCACCGAAGGGGAAAACCGCCGCGAAGAAGGCGCCAACGAAGGCCGCGGCAACGAAACCGTCAGCCCCGGTCAAGCCGGCCCGGCGCAAGAGCGCCTGACTCGGGGTCGACCTGCCAGCGCTTGAGCCTGACATGCTGGTTGTCTTCCAGGCAGACCTCGCAGTAGATCATGTGGATCTGGCCATGATACGCCGTTTCCTGGTCGCTGATGCCACATTCGGGGCATTGATAATGCCAAAGCGCCACAACGGTTTGCTTGGTGGTCGACATGCAAGGCCTCTCAGATGCTAGGCTGCGACTCGATACAGGCGCCTATGCTATCAGCGTCCTGTAATCTGGCTAGGCAGGCCAGTTCACGATTAGATTCCCGATCGAAGAATGCCTGAGCGTGGCGTTGCCACGGTCTGATCCGGCAATCGTCGCCCGCGCTGTGGCGAGCTTGCTCCGCCTGGCGGAGGCGGACTTGAAGGACGCGGAACTCCTCAGCTCTGGCCGCAATGCCGGCAACGCGCCAGGCCTGCTTCAACTCGCGGCGGACCGGCTGGTTCAGGCTGTTCTTGCCACCGAATTTGGCTGGCCCTTGCCGCGCCCTGAGCCTAGCCCGGCCTCGATCGCGGACGAGAACCCGTTGAAGGACCGCTTGACGGAGATAACGGAGGCCAGCCCATGGGCGGGCACACCGGTCGTGTCAGGCACAGGCGCCCCACCAGACCCGCCCGACAAGCAAGATATTCGTGCTGGTATCCGTATCGCCCGGGGCATTCTGAAGCTGTTGGCGAACGAGTTCGCCGTCGATTTGTTTGGCGATGGCGTGGCTGGGACGATCGCTCCCGCGCGCAACGCTCCAACGTCGGAGCCTGGCCCGGAACCCGCACTGTCCCCGCCCGCGGAGCCGCATCGCGAACCGCACACAACACCACGCCAGACTTCGGCTCCGTCGTTCAAGCTGCCGCCGGCCGCCCTGCCCGAACCGCACGAGGTCGAAGGGCGCATGTCGATCGAGCTCAAGCGCGGTCCGGCCAGCACAGCATCAACGGCATTCTGGACGTTGATGGACCGATGGGACATCGCAGACGCTGCGGCGCTCGCCCTGCTGGGTCACACTGGTGGATTGACCAAGAAGGGCACACGTCCGCGTTTCAAGCTGGTCGGCGAGGAAGTCGAGTTGTTGCGAAGTTTCCAGGAGATCGATGCCGCGCTGGTCCCGCTGCAACTCGACCCGAAACTCTGGCTGCATCAGCCGATCAAGGCCGCCCCGTTCAACGGCGAGGCTCCGGTGGATTACCTCACGCGGACCCAGATGACGGGCGTCCACGCGACGCTCCGCTTCCTCCTGCAGCATGGCTTGCATGTGTCGATGAGATCGAACAGGCGAGGCCGCTGAATGCCTTGACGCGCCCACCTGGCGGCGCATCAGTTTCTTCTAATCGATGGCTGGGCAACAGACTGCCGGAGTCGATTCGTGGCCGCCAAAGAAATTGCCGTAAAGAATACGTCGTGAAGCTCGACGCCGGTGAGCGCGAGCGGCTGGACGCCATGATACGAAGCGGCAAGCATACTGCCCAGCGGCTCATGAAGGCGCGCATCCTTTTGAAGGCCGACGCTTCAGAACGCGGTGAAGGATGGAGCGACAGCCAAATCTCCAGCGCGCTCGATACCAGCCTGGCCACGATCGCGCGGACACGGCAGCAACTGGTCGAGGAGGGCCTTGATGGCGTGTTGACGCGCAAACATTCGCAGGCCTCAGCCAGGCGACGCGTCTTCGATGGCGCCGCCGAGGCCAAGTTGATCGCGCTGGCCTGTTCGCAGCCGCCCACCGGCCGCGTGCGTTGGACCCTGCGGATGCTGGAGGACAAGGTCGTCGAACTGAACATCGTTGAGCGCGTCAGTGACAACACGATCGGGCGAACGCTAAAAAAAACATCCTCAAGCCGCACCTGAAAGAGCAATGGGTCATCGCACCGGACGCCAGCGCCGCGTTCGTCGCCGCTATGGAAGACGTGTTGGAGGTCTATCACCGGCCGCATGATCCCGACCGGCCCGTGGTTTGCCTGGACGAAACCTCCAAGCAGTTGATCAGCCAGACGCGCCAGCCGATCCCCCAGAAGCCGGGCCGGGCTGAGCGGCATGATTATGAATACGCGCGCAACGGCACGGCCAATCTGTTCATGCTGTTCGCGCCGTTGGAGGGATGGCGGCATGTCGAGGTGACCGACCGCCACACCGCCCTTGATTACGCCCACATACTCAAGGATTTGTCCGATACGCACTTCCCTAAGGCTGAGAAGATCGTGCTCGTTCAAGACAATCTAAACACCCATAAGCCTGCGTCACTCTATGAAGCCTTCCCCGCACCAGAGGCGCGCCGCCTCGTTGAACGCTTCGAGTGGCATTATACGCCCAAGCACGGAAGCTGGCTCGATATGGCCGAATCCGAACTTGCAGTGCTCTCAGGCCAGTGCCTGGACCGCCGCATACCGGATAAGCAGACACTCACCATCGAGGTGGCCGCCTGGCAGGCAGAACGGAATAAAAATCACGCCAAGGCTGATTGGCAATTCACCAACGCCGATGCAAGGGTGAAACTCAAGAGGCTATACCCCGCAATATGAGAGACTCAGGCCACTAGGAGGACCGGGTAGCCAACGGGATCGCCGCAAGGGCAAGCCGGGCGTCGATTTCGGTGGCCGCGGAGCTAAGCGCGGCGGAGACGACCGCCACCTGGCCCGATCCCTCGTCGCTGTCCGGCAGCACGAAGCCCAGGCTGGCGTCGACCGCTCCTTCCGCATTGTGCAGTGGAGAGGCAATGCCGGTCATTCCGGTGTCCAGTTCGCCCGCCGTCACACAAATCTGATTGTTTCGCAGGCGCCGTAACGTCGCCTTGACGCCTTCCCAGTTTGGCGCAAACCCGGCTGCGGACATTTCCATGCGGTGAGCCTCGTGAAAGCTCCGGACAAACCTGGCGGGCAGATGAGCCAGGATCGCCTTCGAGGCGGCGCTCCGATACAGCGGCATCGGACGGCCTCGCTCGTAGCTGATGACGCTGGATGGGCGATCCAAAAAATCCTGGTGGATGCACATCACCTGGTTGCGGAACAGGCGGCAGAGAAGCAAGACGCCGGGCACGCGCATTTCGGCAACGACGGCCTGCATGATCGGCTGGGCAACTTTGATCAGCGGGTCCAACAGCCTGGTCTGTCGATCCAACTGAACGATGGCCGGACCAAGGACGTAGCGGCCGGTCGCAAAGGCGGAAATAAGCCCCACGTCGCTCAGGCTCTTGAAGAAGCGATAGGCTGTGCTGGTTCCGAGATTGAGCCGCTCGGCCGCGGCGTCAACGGTCCACTCCGGCTCCTCCAGAGTGAACAGGCCAAACACCAGCAGCAGCTTATCCGATGTGCTGACCCGCCCCGCCCCGCCCGGGCCGCGGGACGTGGCTACCGGCGCTGCCTCGTTTCCTGCGTGCCCGTCTGCACGGACGCTCTGCTTCTCTCGCAACATGCCCAGCCCCGTCTTGCCTATCCTCATCGATCGTCGCCACCGGGAGTATGCCCTCTGAAAACCATAGGCAACGGCATCAGCCATCCCATTCACATGCAACGCTTCGGAAACTTGGCGAGACGCTGGTTGGACGCGGCAGCCATATCCCGGCTGCAAGCGCCTTCGGCATGTTGGTATTCGGAGCGAGTGGAAACAAAGTGGCCTTGTCCATGGCGGATCAGCCGCTTCACTTATTGATGCCGGAAGTCTGCAGCTCCGCCTCTCAGACGTTGACCGACGTCCATTCTTCGAGTTCCATTCGACCGGATACGGTCTGGATCGTTGACAAACCAGTTCCACGCTTTGCAAGAGGGATCGAGATCTGCTCATTGCCAGCGCAGACAAGTGCCAATGGCTTGTTGGCGCGGAGGTATTCCCAGACGTTTCCATGGGCTTAAATTCCGGTGCATATCCCGCACCATCATCGGCGTGAGCCGACCTCGCCCCAGATATACGCCTGCCCGCCTTTCGGCCCGATCCTGGCTTCATGCTGAAACCAGATATCGACTGGTTGACCGGCAAGCCGCGTGCTGCCCAGCAGCGCCTGGCTTACCAGACCGTTTCCTCGCCCCAATGTGGGTCGGGGTTTCGGACGGCTTGTATGACCCGCCCTGGCCGGGTGGCGGGCACGGATCAGCCTGCTGTATAACGCAGGCCACGCACCACTTACAGCGCGAACCGCATGAGGCAGGCAAATGCCATCTTGGACAGTGTCCGATATTCCGGACCAGACCGGCCGGACCATCGTCATTACCGGTGCCAGCAGCGGCATAGGCGCCGAAGCGGCGGTGGCGCTCGGGGCCAAGGGTGCCCAGGTGGTGCTCGCGGTGCGCGACCAGGGGCGCGGGGAGGCGGTGATGAACCGGATTGTCAAGCACACGCCCGGCGCGAAGGCGAGCGTTTCGGTCGTAGACATGGCGAGCCTAGCCAGCGTGCGCGCTTTCGCCGAGCGGGCGAGTGCGGAGCTGCCCCATGTCGACGTGCTGCTGAACAATGCCGGGCTCGGGTTGCAGGCCAACCGGGCAACGACCGTAGACGGGTTCGAGCGCCAGTTCGGCACCAACCATCTGGGGCATTTCGCCCTGACCGGGCTCATGATCCCGGCCCTGTTGCGTGCGCCCGCCCCCCGCATCGTCGCCATCGCGAGCATCGCGCACCGCCGCGGGCGGATCGACTTCGACGATCTGCAAGGTGCGCGCAGCTACAATGGCACCAAGGCGTATAGCCAGTCCAAGCTGGCCAATTTGATGTTCAGCTACGAACTCGACCGTCGGGCGCGGAATGCGGGGTCCCGCCTTGCCAGTGTCGCGGCGCATCCAGGCGTGGCCACCACGGGGTTCATCGCGGGCACCGAGATGGCTGCGTTCAAGGTTGCCCTGGCCAATTTCGCCATCGGCATTTTCGCCCAGGACGGCGCACGCGGCGCGCTGCCCGGCCTGTATGCCGCGACCATGCCCGATGTGCAGGGCGGGCAATATTGGGGGCCAAACGGCTTCTTGGAAATCCGCGGTGCTCCGGCGCTCGCGAAGCCCTCGCCGCATGCCCTCGACCAGGATATGTGGCGACGGCTCTGGACGGTGTCGGAGGAGCTCACCGGGGTAGTTTACCCACCGCTCGCGTGAAAGGTCCCCGGAAGGAATTCACGTTATGGCTCACCGCGCCGTCGACGACGAGGTTGGTCCCCGTGATGAAGCTTGCCGTCGGTGTCAGTGATTATGAAATCGTATAATACGGCTCATGCAGAATCAGAGCCTAAGTTTTGATCCGAGATCATGTGGAGTCGGGCAGGTCGGTTTTATTCCTTCGGTTCTGCGTCGAGTCGCAGGGGTGATGGGATGTGGACAGTGAAGAACCGAGGCCCCTACACCCAAGAGCCGATCAGCGATACTCGGCCGCTCAAGCTTCGAAGTAAGAACTATGCTAGGGAGCCATCTCGTCGCAAGTTCACTCTCGGCTACTCTCTTTTTAGGTAAGAGAGTATGACCTTGCTAGCATGCTTGCGTCGTTCAGAACGCCATCGTGCGGCGGTAAGGTTCGCTCCAAATAGATGTGAAAGCGTTGGAGCATTTGAGATATGAAAATAACTGAGGGATACCATCGTCACGTAAATCTGCAGCGGATCTATACCAGTCCGGAAAACACCAGACTTTTCGCCACGCGCTAACAACTCGCAAATTGCGTCCATCAATGGGGAGGAGATTGCCGCAACTCTCTTGGACTGCTTCAAGTAGTGGGCCTCAAGCAAGTTTTCGCTGGCTAGGATGCGGATGAAGGCGGGATTTCGCTCGAAGTGCAAAAAAGTAAAATCGAACAGCTTCATCATTGCAGGCAGGGGTTGGAGATCACGCAGGTTGAGCCGCTCCTCCTGCTGGCGGATATCAGCGAAAACAGTCTCGAGAACGGCTGTGTAAAGCCCTACCTTACTACCGAAGTAATGGTAGAGCATGCGCATGTTCGTATCCGCGCGCCGGGCAATCGCATCGACACGTGCGCCAGTCAGACCGTGCTCAGCAAACTCCATAATGGCCGCTTGCAGAATGCGTTGTGTCGTTGCGTCAGCATCCCTGGGCCGCGTCCGTCGTTTCGGACTGGTGGAACCTGCCGCCAAACTTTCGCCCGCCGTACTGACCGCCTCCGTCCTCTCGCATGTCGTCCCGGTGCCCTGTGGCAGTGCCAAACGGGGCTTGCCAAGCCGGCTCACTCCGGCTCCCGCGCAGCCATGGGCTGTGCATCCAGCGCCGCAAGGACTTTATCTGCCGTAAGCGGAAGCGAGGTGATGCGGATGCCGATGGCGTCTTCGACCGCGTTCGCGATTGCGGCGGCGACACCCAGGATGCCTGCCTCACCGACGCCCTTGGCGCCGAACGGGCCGCGCCCTAGGCCGTGTTCCAGGGTCACCGCTTCAAAGCGGCCGGGCAAGTCGGTCGAGAGCGGCATGCGGTAGCGCTGCGGCGTGTCGGTCGCGAGGTGGGCGCCATCGTAAACGAGCTGCTCGTACAAGCTTTGTCCAACGGCCTGCATGGCGGCGCCTTCTATCTGTCCCCGCACCGCCTCGGGGACCAGGGCCCGCCCAGCATCGGCGGCACAAGCCAGATGCAGCAGCGTGATCTTGCCGGTTTGGGTATCCACCTCCACCTCCGCCCCCACCCAGTTCGGCATCCAGTAGACGATCTGCGCGTTGAGCGCGGCGCCCGGGTCTGTTGGCACCTTGACCTCGCCATCGCCGGTGAACTCCGCACCAAGGCCGCCATAATACGCCCGGACGAGTTGCTTTAACGAGATCGCCTCGTTGCCGCGGCGGATGGCACCGTCGGCGTAGCCGAGGCTTTCCGCCGGGGTGTCCAGCCGCTCGGCAGCAAAGCCGATGATGCGGGTGCGGACGGCCTCGGCCGCGCGCCGTACGGCCTCCCCGGTCACGGCCGTGGCCGAGGAGGCGTGCGTGCCCTGGTCGAAGTCCGTTTGGTCGGTATCGATCTCGGCGCGGGACACACGATGAGGGTCCATGTCCAGAACCTTGGCGACGATGCGGCGAAACGCCTCCGTGGCGCCTTGGCCCATGTCGACCGTGGCGCAACTGATCACGGCGTCTCCGCCCGGCAAAACCTTGATCCTTGCCTTGGCGTAGCGGCCTTGGCCACCCGCATCCTTGAACCCAATAGCAACGCCCTTGCCCCGGGCGAGGTGGGGTTCGGCGGAGGTTTCGCGCCGCCCCCACCCGATCTGCTCGGCAATGGTGAACAGCCCGGCAGCCAAATCGCAGTCAATGCCGCTGTCGCCGGGCCTGAACGGCTCGGACGGGGCGAGCAGGTTGCGGTTGCGGAACTCGACCGGGTCCAGTCCAAGCCGCCGAGCGATCATGTCCATCTGGCTTTCCGACGCCCATGAGGCTTGGGTGCCGCCGAAGCCGCGGAACGAGCCGGCGGGCACCGTATTGGTGCGCACCGCCTGGGCGTCGCTGTCCAGCGCCCGCCAGCGATAAGGGCCGCCGATGCGGTAGCCGACCTTGTCTGTTACTAGGGCGCTGGCATCCGCATAGGCCCCACCGTCCAGCAGGATGCGGGACTGCCGGGCAAGGAGCTTGCCGTTGGATGTGACCGCGGTCTTCAGGTGCAGGCGGGCCGCGTGCTGCGACAGGGTCACCAAGCCCTCGTCCATCGTCAGGGCGAGGCGGACGGCACGGTCGGCCTTGCGCGCCAGCAAGGCGGTCAGCGGCTCGATCTTGCAGAAGCTGTTCATCCCGAAGGCGCCGCCGATCGGCAGGGTATGGACACGAACGAGGTGCTCGGCGACGCCGAAAATCTCGGCGATGTCCTGCCGGAGGAGGAAGGGGTCCTGGTTGGACGACCAGATCTCGAAACCGTCCCCCAACGGCCGGGCCAGGGTGATCATCTGCTCGAGCGGCACGTGGCTCATGCGTGAGAAGTGAAAAACGTCCTCGAACACGTGGTCCGCCCCGGCGAACTCCGCCTCCACGTCGCCCACCCGGTGGTGGAACCGGTAGAGGATGTTCGGCGCCGGTTCCTTCTCGCAGGTCACTCCCGTACCATGGGCAGGGATGCTGCCCAGGCTCGGCGTGTCGAACAGCGGGGTGGCGCCCGCCGC
Organism: Acetobacteraceae bacterium; assembly: GCA_965199095.1. Classification (GTDB taxonomy): domain Bacteria; phylum Pseudomonadota; class Alphaproteobacteria; order Acetobacterales; family Acetobacteraceae; genus LMUY01. The sequence continues at coordinate 1,111,437 of CBDAQM010000006.1, read as the reverse complement.
GAGCGCCCCGTCCAGCGTCGGCGCGGCGGGGAGCGGCTGGTAGTCCACCTCGATCAAGGCGAGCGCGCGCAAGGCGGTGGCGGCATCGCGGGCGGCCACGGCGGCAACGGGGTCGCCCTCGTAGCGGACCCGGTCGATCGCCAGGAGCGGCTGGTCCTTGATCCACAGGCCGTAGAACGACTCCGGCAGCGCGGCCACGTCGGCACCCGTGACCACGGCGTAGACGCCGGGGAGCGCGCGCGCCGCCGCGGTACGCACGCCGAGGATGCGGGCGTGGGCATGCGGGCTGCGCAGGATCTTGGCTTCCAGCATGCCCGGCAGGCTCAGGTCGGAGGTGTAGAACGGCCGTCCAAACACCTTGGCCGCCTGCTCCGGACGCCACGGCCGATCCGGCGCGTCAGAGGCGGCGGTGCGTAGCCGGGCCGCCGTCAGCACGGCATCCTCGATGGCGCGGTAGCCCGTGCATCGGCACACATTGGCGCCCATCCAGGCCCTCACCTCCGTGCGGGTTGGAGAAGGCGTCCGGTCCAGCAGCGCCTCGGCCAGCAGGATCATGCCGGGCGTGCACATCCCGCACTGGAAGGCATGCTCCTCAACGAAGGCGCGCTGCACGGCGGTGGGACCAGCCCCGCTTGGGCGCAGGCCCTGAAGCGTAGTGACGGTCTTGCCGCGGATCGTCTCGGTAAGCGCGCTGCACGCGGTGATCGGCACCCCATCCAGCAGCACCGTGCAGGCCCCGCACACGCCCTGGTCACAGGCGACGCGCACGCTGGTGCGGCCGGCGCCATGCCGGAGCGCGTCAGCCAGGACCGCGGGTGCGCCTGCCGCCAGCGTGACCGGCTCGCCATCGAGCATGAAGGACACCGCTTCCACCAAGGTCATCGGGCCGCCTCAGCGAGGAGGCGTTGCAGTAGGATGGGGCCGACACGCTCGCGGTAGCCGGCCACGCCCCGCCACGGAACCAGACAGGGCGGCAGGTCGGCGAACGCTTCTCGCGCAATGTCCTTGGCACGGCCTTCCAGGTCCGGCAGCGCCAGGCCGACGAGCGGCAGGATCCGCAGCACAGGTACGGGATGACACCCGCCCAGGACGGCGCGGGCGGCGAGTATGTGCCCGCCATTAAGGTCGAGCCCGAGAGCCACCGATAGGGCTGGCCGAAGCGTCCGGTCGTACAGGAGCCGGCGCGGCTGACCCGGCGTGCCACCGCGGACCCGCAAGTGCGTAACGAGGCCGGGCCGCGGGCGCAGGCCGCCCCGCTCGTCCCCGAGTTGGAAGACGGCAGCCGACGAGCCATGGCCTCCTGGCGCTAGGAACGAGAGCTGCGCGGCCACGGCCGATAACAAGATCGCGGACTCGTAGCCCGGGTTCTGCGCCATGAGGTTGCCGGCGACGGTGCCCTGGCCCCGGATGCGGCTGTTCGCAATCCGGTTCCAGGCGGCGGCGAGGTCCGGGAAACCCTTTTGAAGCGCGGCGTCCTGGGCGATCTGGTCGTGACGGCAGCATGCGCCGATGAGGAGGTCGCCGCCCTCCCACCGCACGGCGTCGGCATCCGGGATGGCGCCGAGCCAGACCAGTGTGCCGGGATCGGCGCCCTCCTTCATCTGGTTGACTAGGTCGATGCCGCCTGCAACCGGCATCGCACCGGGCCACGCGTCGAGCAGGCTGCGCGCCTCGCCGAAGCTCGTCGGCCGCAGGAGGCGGAAGGGCGCGATACGGTGCCGCGTGCGTTGCATCACCGGGGCGAGCGGCGATGGTGCGGCAGTGGCGGCGCTCATGGAACCTGGACCGATCATGGCATCTCCGCTCCCCACCCGGCCTCCGGTGCGGGGACGGCAGTTTGGACTACTTCCTGCAAGCTGCTTGCCACATGGCGGTTGGCGGCGGCCATCATCACGAAAGGAACCAGGCTATGACGGACAGGCTCGGCTACCGCTGCAAGATCGGCATCATCATCCCCTCGACAAACACCACCGTTCAGCCTGAGACCGACATGATGCGCCCGGTCGGAGTGACCAACCATATCGGGCGGATCCATATCCAGGACCTTCCCCTCGGCAACGACACCGAGTTTGAAGCGATGGTGGAAGCGATCGGGCCGGACCTTTACGGCGCGGTGGACCGGGTCATGACCTGCAAGCCAGCCCATCTCGTCATGGCGATGTCGATCCCCACGTTCTGGGGCGGCAAGGCTGGAGCGGAGGCGTTGCTCGACCGGTTGACTGCCCGCGCGGGCGTGCCGGTCAGCATCGGGTCGGCGGCGTGTGCGGCGGCACTCGGCCGGTTTGGCTCGGTCAAGCGGATCGGGATCCTGACCCCGTATCAGCCGGTCGGCGACAGCCAGGTTGCACGGTTCTTCAACGACCACGGCTACGACGTCGCCATGGTGCATAGCCTCAAGCGGCCGAGCGAGGTCCAGATCGCGCACGCAACGGACGCCGACATCCGGGACGGGTTCAAGGCATTGGCCGCCTCAGGTGTCGACGCGATTGTCCAAGCGGGAACGGACCTCGCCGCCATCGACATTGCCGACCAGGCCGAGCGCTGGCTGGGGTTGCCCGTGCTCGCAATCAATGCCGCGACATACTGGCATGCTCTGCGTCAACGCGGGATTGCGGACCAGGTCCTGGGCTGCGGATCGCTATTCCGCGATCACTGAACGACTGCGACTGTTGCCCTTTAAGTAAGCATATTATGCACACTTGGCGGCTTTACAGGCACGCCGTCTGGTGCCCGACAGGAAGGCATGCCCTTAAGCTTGGCCAAGCCGATTATTGCGGTGGCACGCTGCTTGCGAACAAAGGCGCTTAAGTAAGTGCCCTATGCATAGCAAAGGACGTCATGGCCGCCGCGACCACATCGTCGACCCAGAGCCTCATCACCCAGCGGCTGGCGGCACTCGGGCTGGGGCTGCCGCCGGTGCCGACTCCACGTGGTGCGTTCAAGCCGTTTGCCCGTAGTGGCCCCATTGTCTATCTCGCAGGCCAGATTTGCGAGTCGCTCGGCAAGGTTTGGTTCACCGGCCCCATGCCGGACGCCCATGATCTTCCGGCCGGGCAGAAGGCTGCTCAACTCTGCGCCCTGAACCTGCTTGCCGCCCTTTCGCTCGCGTTGGATGGCGATCTCGACCGCGTCGTGGCGTGTCATCGGCTTGGCGGCTTCGTTCACGCAAGGCCGGGCTACCCGGACGTGCCTCAGGTGGTGGACGGGGCGTCGGAGCTCATGTTCGCCGTATTTGGGGCTTGCGGCCGGCACGCACGCACGGCCATCGGGGTTGCGACTTTGCCGGCCGGCGCGACGGTCGAGGTGGACGCGATCTTCGAAGTGGCGAGGTGAGCTATGCCAGGCGCGGCCGCCTACAGCTCTATGTCCAACTGCGATATCCACCTGAACGGAGCAACACCATGAGCCGACTTATACAAACTCGCCGAAGCGTCCTGCACACAGTGGCACTTGCCGCCATCGCCGCTGCGTCCAACGTAAAGCGCGGGAGCGCCGCGACGCTCGAAGAAATCAAGCGGCGCGGCACTATGGTAGTCGCGACGGAAGACGATTACCGGCCGTTCGAGTTCGTCAAGGACGGCATACCAACCGGCTATGACACCGAACTGCTGAAGTTGTTCGGGAAGACCGTGCCATTCAAAGTCGACCAGCAGATCATCCCGTGGACTGGCCTGCTTCCGGGCGTTGACACTGGGAAATTCGACGCCGCCGTCACCGGCGTGCTGATCACCAAGGAGCGTCTCGCGTTCCTCGATTTTACCAGCCCGGTCTCGGATGCGACGCTCTACTACGCCAAACGGGCCAAGGACACGAGCATCACGAGCATCAAGGACCTGAGCGGCAAGACCGTCGGCGTGGAAGCCGGCAGCGCTATGCTTTCAGCCCTGCCGCAGCTCGAAGCGATGCTGCAGAAGGACGGCGGCAAGCTTGGCAAGGTCGTCCAATACGTCGCCTATCCGGAGGCCTATGAAGATCTTGCGATCGGCCGGATCGACTACGTATCCAACACGATCATCAACCTGGCACTCCTGGTGAAGGAGAAGCCGGGTGTGTTCGAGATCGGCTCGCCGATAGCAGCCAAGACTTACATCGCTTGGGCTGTGAAGAAGGGCAACACGGGCGTGCTTGAGTTGCTCGACAATTTCCTGGCCACCGAGCGCAAGAGCGGCCGGATGTATGCGATGCAGAAGCAGTGGCTCGGGCAATCCTTCGAGGACATGCCGGTTAGTTTCACGCCCGTCTGACCGGGCACCTTGACTGCCTACGACTACTACAGCCTGGCGCAGGGCGCGGTCGTCACCGTGTGCCTGTCGTTGGTGAGCATTGCGATCGGCCTGCCGCTCGGCTTGCTGCTGGCGCTGGTGCGCTGGCGCGGCGTGCCGGTGCTGGAGCGGGTGGTGGCCGTGCTGGTAAGCCTGTTGCGCGCATCCCCCGCGGTCACGCTCGGCTTGCTTATCTTCTTCGCCCTGCCGGTTGCCGGCATCGAGATCGGCACCATTCCCGCGGCAGTAATGACGCTCACGCTGAGCACCGCCGCATTCAACTGCGAGATCTGGCGTGGTGCGCTCGTCGAGTTCCCGCGCGATCAACTGGATGCCGCCCGCGCTGCCGGCATGACGGCGGGCTTGCGGCTGCGCCTGATCGTGCTGCCGCAAATCGTGCGGACGGCGATGCCGGCCCTGGTCAACGAGATGACGCTGCTGGTGAAGGCGAGCCCGGCGGTCGCGGTCATCGGTGTGGTGGATATCACCCGGGCGGCAGTACGTATCGGCGCCAATACCTACGAGCCGCTGCCACCGTTTCTGGCTGCAACGGTGATCTATGGCACGGTCGTGTTTCTGTTCGTCATCGTGCAGCGGACCGTCGAAGCGCGGCAGCGCCGGGCGACGGCCGCATGATCGCGCAGTTCGGCCTCGTATGGGGCGCGCGGGACCTGCTGATCGACGGATTCCTCACGACACTCTGGCTCTCCGTGCTGTCCTCGGCTGCTTCGCTGGCGTTGGGCGCTGGCGCCGCCGCAGCGTTGATGTCGCGCAACCGCGCTATCGCTGGCGTCGCCGGCTTTCTTGTCGACGCCGTGCGCTGCGTGCCATTCCTGCTGTTCGCGTATGTCATCTATTACGGCCTGCCTTCGCTTGGCCTGCGCCTCAATAATTGGAGTTCCGGCCTGTTCGCGTTGATTGTCTACAACACTGCCTACATGGCCGAACTGCTGCGTGGCGCCTGGCGCGCGCTGCCCGCCGAGACGATCGAGGCGGGATATGCCTTCGGCTTCGAGGGTTTCGTCCTGGTCCGTCGCATTATCCTGCCGCCTGTCTTGTTCGCCGCCAGCCCCATGATCGGCAACCAGGTTATCCAGGTTATCAAGGACAGCGCGTTCCTCACCATCATCGCCGTCGAGGAGCTGACGCACGCGGCGACCGTGATCCAGGCAACTTACTTTCTCCCGTTTGCCGCCTTCGTCTCGGCGTTATTGCTCTACTGGGTGCTCTGCTTCGGTGTCGAGCAGATCGTCAGATCCGTCGGCGCCCGCGCGGAATCGCGCCGGTGACCGCTTGCCCCGTCCTGGAGGTGCGCGGCCTGACCAAGAGCTTCGGCAACCACGTCGTTCTTGACGGCGTCGACCTCGACGTTGCGCGCGGCGAGACCGTGTGCGTCCTCGGCCCATCGGGTTCCGGCAAGTCAACGTTGCTGCGCTGCGTGAACTGGCTGGAGACGCCGGACAGCGGCACGGTCAGACTCTCGGGCGAGCGCATCGGCCTGGTGACGGGTGGCAACGTCCGAATGAGCGATGCCGCGCTGGCCGGGATGCGCACCCGCATAGGGTTCGTGTTTCAGCATTTCGCATTGTGGCCGCATCTCACCGCCATCCAGAACGTGATGGTTGCGCCGCTCAACGTGCTCCGACGCCCGAAAGATGAAGTGCGCGCCGAAGCTGAGGCGCTGCTGCGCAAGGTTGGGATGTCCGACCGTGCCGACACCTTCCCCGCCCGTCTCTCCGGCGGCCAGAAACAGCGCATCGGCATTGCACGGGCGCTCGCGATGAAGCCCGAGCTGCTGTTGTTCGACGAACCGACCTCCGCACTCGATCCCGAGCTTGTCGGCGAGGTTTTGGTCGTCATGCGCGACCTGGCTCGAGACGGGATGACCATGATCGTCGTAACACATGAAATGGCTTTCGCCCATGAGGCCGCGAGTCGGATCGTCTTCATTGATCACGGCCGTGTCGTCGAGACTGGTGCACCTGAGACGTTCTTTAGCAGACCGCAAACCTACCGCGCCCGCCAGTTTCTCGTGCGCTATACCGACTCCGGCACGATCGCCCCGGAGCACTGACGTGCCGGGCGGCAGCCGTGCTGTACTCCTCGGCCAGCACCATCGAAGTGCGGAGTGGGTTCGGGCGGCGATTTGCAAGTTCGGCAATCCACCGCCTCTCGTTTGATCCTGCGCGGATGATCCGCATGCTTCTGATCGGCTACTGCTGCAGTCTTCGTTCCGGGCGCCGGCCGAGCTTGGAGATCAATCTCAACTTGGCCATTGCTGAGTTCACTTCGACGTTTGATGCTGCACGGGTGGACCCTGCCGGCTTGGCCCCAGCTGCATCGAGTTTGAAGGTTTTCTTCTTGGTGTTGCCGAAGACACGGCTAGTTAGCCTGGTTTAAAGCCCGCACCATATCGTTTGCGCCTACTGTCCCCTGCTTGCGCAGCACGGCACGCTGCACCTTTCCGGTAGCGGTTTTCGGCAACTCCTCCATGATCCGGAGATATCGTGGACGTGCGAACCGGGGAAGCTGCTCGGCTGCCCGGCGCATTACGGAGTCGCAATCGATCGTTTCGCCGCTTGTGGCGACGAGCGCCAACAGGATCTCGTCCTCGGTGCCCGGTATGTCGGCCGGCACCGCGACTGCAGCGGCTTCGGCGATGCCGGGCATGCCCTCTACTACCGCCTCGATCTCGATGGCAGAGATGTTCTGCCCGCGACGGCGGATGCAGTCCTTCAGGCGGTCGACGTAGGTGATCAGGCCGTCTGCCCCGGCCATTCCCGCGTCGCCTGTGTGGAACCAGAGGTTGCGCCACGCCTCAACCGTCTTCTCCGGAGCGTTGTGGTAGCCGGCCATGAAACCGAACGGGATTTTCGGCCTGACCAGGATTTCGCCAATCTGGCCTTGCGGCAGTAGCCGGTCGTCGTCCGGGCTGGCGATGGCGACCTCGAAATGGTCACCATGCACCCAGCCGGCGGCACCCGGCACCGAGCGGCCGATTCTGCCCCAGATCGGAATGTTCGACTCGGTCATGCCGAAGCCGGAAACCACGTCGGGCAGGCCAAAACGCCGCCGCATTTCCGCCTCGTGCTGCGGTAGGTTGGGCGCGGTCATCACCACACGCAGGCGGTGCACGCAGTCAAGTTCGCCAGGGAGTTGCATCAGCACGAAGGAGGCGGTCGAGCCCAGCATGCAAGTCACCGTGCAATCGTTGTCGCGGATGTCACCCAGCCAGTTGCTCGCGCTGAACCGGGTCCGGACGAAGGCGGGAATCCCCATCAGCAGCGTCGCACCGAGTTGGATCAGCAATCCGTTGGCGTGAAATAGCGGCAGGCTGATGTAGAACCGGTCGGCGGGCGTCAGCGCCAAGCACCGGATCGAGCCGATGCCGAACAGCGTGCAGTGGGCATGCGGCATCAGCACGCCTTTCGACGGCCCCGTCGTGCCGGAGGTGTACATGATGCAGGCAATATCGGCGAAGCCCGGGCCTGGACCATCCCATTCCGGCGCGTCCACGTGATCCCGCCAAGATTCGACTCGCCATCGGCCGTCCTGCACGGGCGGCACGGGCCCCGCGACCACCACCGTCATCAGGCTCGGCACGGACTCCGCGATGTCCATCAGCGTGGGGAGCAGTTCGGCGTCGATCAGCAGGCACGCGATCCCGGAATCGGTTATCTGGTGGCGCAGGAACTCACCCCGCAGTTCCGTATTGAACAGCACCGCCGTGGCTGCCAGCTTGCCGAGCCCGAGCCAGGCGCATGCGAAATCGCAGCCGTTGAACATAAGGATGCCGACCCGGTCGCCGCGCTGCACGTCGAGGCCGTGGAAGAACCAGGCCGCCTTGCGGGAGCAGGATTCGGCCTCGGCGAAGGTCAGGGTGCGGCCGGAGCTGTCGGTCAGCCAGCATGCCTGCGGGGACGTGGCGGCCGCCTCGGTCAGGACGGCGGGGAGCACCCATTGCGCAGGATCATGCAGGCCGCTGAACATCGTCATACTCCCCTTCGGTCGAAGCGTCCTGGAAGCGTGGCACGGCGCGTGGCACGGGTCAGCCGCCTGGCATCGCCACCGTGAAGGCGGCGGCGGCCTGCGGATGCAGCGGCGCCTCGGCAAAGTTCAGCACGGGTGTCACGCAGGCATCGGTGCCGCCGAAATGCTTCGCCCAGTCGTCCCGCGTGCGGGTCAGGAACGTCTCCGTGAACCGCGCGTGCGTCGGCGCCCACTGTGCCCTGTCCATCTGCGCCGCCGGCTCGATCGCGGCGACGGCGACGTGGCCGCCGTCGCGTACCTGGTAGCAGCGGTAGAACGGTGCCCCCGCCATCCAGAACGTTCACCGCGGTGACGATAGGGACCGACGCGTCGCGCATGCGCCTGATCACCGGGTTGACGCCTTCGGTGAGCAACGCCGCGACACCACCACCGGACTCGAACAGGTCGCCGTCCAGCCGTGCCCCGGCACAGAAACCGGGGCCGGCGCCGGACAGCACGATAGCGCCCGTCTCGCCGTCGCCGCTGGCCCGGTCAAGCGCCGCGCGCAACGCCGCCAGCATGGCGTCATCGAGGGCGTTGTAGTGAACGGGGTCGTTGAGCGTCAGCAGGCTCACCGCACCGCGTCGCTCGGATTGGACGAGGCTGTTCACAGCGTGATCGTTCACAGCGATCGGGCGATCATCATCTTCATGACCTCGTTCGTGCCGCCGTAGATGGACTGCATCCGCGCATCGACGAACATGCGTGAGATTGGATACTCGTCCATGCAGCCGTAGCCGCCGTGCAGTTGCAGGCACTCGTCCATCGTCCGCGCCTGCCGCTCGGTGCACCACCACTTGGCGATCGATGCGGTGGCGGCGTCCAGCACGCCGGCGATCTCCTGCCCGATGCACCAATCCACGAACACGCGGCCGATCGTCGCCTGCGTCTTGCATTCCGCTAGCGTGAAGGCGGTGTTTTGGAAGCCGAACACGGGCTGCCCGGACACCTGGCGCTGCTTCGTGTAGTCCACCGTCATCTCGACTGCGCGCTCCATCGCGGTGACGGCGCCGATCGCGATGATCAGCCGCTCCCGCGGAAGCTGCTGCATCAGTTGCGCGAAGGCCTGTCCCTCGCCGTCGCCGATCAAGTTCTCCGGCGGCACCACGGGCGTCATCGAAGAACAGCTCGGACGTGTCCGACGCGTGCAACCCCATCTTGTCGAGCTTGCGTCCGCGCCGGAGCCCGGCACATCCCGCAGCCTCCAGCACCAGGATGGACAGGCCCTTGCCACCGGCCTCCCCCGTCCGTGCCACGAGGAGGATGAGGTCGGCGGCCTGGCCGTTGGTGATGAACGTCTTCTGGCCGTTAAGCACGTATCCGTTGCCCTTGCGCCTCGCCGTGGTGCGGATCTGTTGCAGGTCGGAGCCCGTGCCGGGTTCCGTCATCGCGATGGCGCCGATCAGCTCGCCGCGCGCCATGCCGGGAAGCCAGCGGACCTTCTGCGCCTCCGTGCCGTACTCGGCCACATGGTGCGCCACGATGGCGCTGCTGACCGCGACCCCGCTGACCGTCTCGGGCACGATCCGCTCGAGATCCTCCAGCACGGCCGCGTTTTGGGCAAAGGTGCCGCCTAACCCGCCATAGGCTTCGGGGATGCTGGGCAGCAGCGCGCCCATGTGGCCCATCGCGGCCCAGGCGCCGCGGTCCACCATCCGGTTGCGGCGCCACTCCCCCGCGCGCGGGGCGGGCTCGGCGGACAGGAACTTGCGCAACGGATCGCGGAAGGCGTCCAGCTCCTCGGTCATCCAGGGCGAGCGGTAGGGCATCGCGTGCTCCATTCAGATCAGCAGGCCGCCGCCGCAGACCAGCACCTGTCCGCTGACGTAGTTCGATTCCGGGCTGCAGAACATGTAAACCGCGCCCGCTGCCTCCTCCGGCGTGCCGCCGCGGCCGAGCGGGATCATCTGCCCCATCGTCTCCAGCAGGCGCGGCTGCATGCCGACCTTGATGTCACGGCCGGCGACGTCGATCGTAGCCTGCACCGTCTCTATCGGCTGCGTCAGCCGCGTGCTGATGAGGCCGAACGCGACGCAGTTCACGTTGACCTTGTATCGCCCCCACTCCTTGCACAGCGTGCGCGTCAGCCCGACTAGCGACGCCTTGGCCGAGCCATACCCCGCCTGCCCGGCATTGCCGTAAAGCCCCGCGATAGAGGACACATTGACGACCTTGCGGAACACCTCTCGCCCCTCCTGCGCCTCCCGCTTGGCCATGACGCGGATCGGTTCGGCCGCGGCGCGCAGGATGCGGAAGGGTGCCACCAGGTGCACGTCCAGCATCGCCTGGAACTGCTCGTCGGTCATCTTCTGGATCGTGGCGTCCCAGGTGTAGCCGGCGTTGTTGATGATGATGTCTAGGCCGCCCAGCCCGTCCGTCGCGGCCGACACGAAACGGTCGGCGAACCCGGCCCCGGTCACGCTGCCGTTCACCGCCACCGCCCTGCCGCCGCCGGCCACGATTTCCGCCGCCGCCGCGTCGCCAGCTTCGGCGTCCAGGTCGTTGACGACGACGCTGGCGCCCTCCTCCGCCAGCTTTAGCGCGATTGCCCGGCCAATGCCCCGGCCCGACCCGGTAACCAGGGCGACCTTGCCCGCAAGTTTGCCCGTCATAGCGCCACCAACGCTTCTCCCTTGAGTTTCACCTCGTCCGCCTCGTCCAGCGCGATCAGGCTGATGCGGGCGCGACGCTCGCCCGCCTGTTCCACGATCTCGGCAACGTGGCCCTCGCAGGTGATGCGGGCGCCGAGTTGCGTGATGGGCGCGAACCGCGTGGTGAACGAGCGCAGGCCAGCGGGCGGGAACGCATCGGTGACCGCCTGTCCGAGATAGGCCATGACGAGCATCCATTGGCAGAACACGTCCGGATAGCCCGCCGCCTTGGCGAAATCGATATCGACATGCATCGGGTTGATGTCCCCGGACGCCCCGCAATACAGCGCCAGGGTATGCCGGGGACCGGCGCGAACACCTTGTGCACGACGCGCTCGCCGATCGCGGGCGCGGTCATGCCGCGGCCCGAAGCGCAGCCGGCCCGGTTCGGCCCGGGCGGTGACTTCGGGGAAGCGGTGCCCGACGGCACGACCGACCATGGTCCGCTCAGGCGCGTTCGTAGAGGGTCACGACGCAGGCGCCGCCGAGGCCGAGGTTGTGCTGGAGCGCCAGTCTTGCATCGTCCACCTGGGTGGCGCCGGCGGTGCCCCGCAACTGCCGCGTCAGCTCGTAGCATTGCGCCAGGCCGGTGGCGCCGAGCGGGTGGCCCTTGGAGAGCAGCCCGCCGGACGGATTGGTCACGACCTTGCCGCCATAGCTGTTGTCGCGGTCGCCGATGAACTTGGCGGCACCGCCCTCGGGGCAGAGGCCGAGCGCCTCGTAGGTGATCAGTTCGTTCTGCGCGAAGCAGTCGTGCAGCTCCACCACCTCGAGGTCGTCGGGGCCGATGCCGGCCGCCTCATAGACCCGGTGCGCCGCCGACTGGCTCATGCCGTAGCCCACGACCTGCATCATGTCGCCGGCACCGAAGGTGGTGGCGGTGTCGGTGGTCATCGCCTGCGCCGCAATGCGCACCCCGGTCTGCAGCCCGTGCTCGCGGGCGAAGCGCTTGGAGACGAGGATCGCGGCGGCGCCGCCGCAGGTGGGCGGGCAAGCCATCAGCCGCGTCATCACGCCGGGCCAGAGCACCTTGTCCGCCAACACGTCGTCCGCGCTGACTTCGGTGCGGAACACTGCCTTCTCGTTGTTGCGGGCATGCCGGCTGGCCTTGGCGCGGACCTCCGCGAAGGCACGCAGCGGGGTGCCGTACTTCGTCATGTGGCTCAGCCCCGCGCCGCCGAACTGGCGCAGCGCGAGGGGCACGCCGGGTGCGTCCACCAGCGCGTCGGCTGCGGCATCGAACTGCTCGAACACGCTCGGGCGGTCATCGAACACCGGGCCGACCGCGCCGGGTCGCATCTGCTCGAAGCCCAGCGCCATCACGCACTCCGCCGAGCCGGACTCGATCGCCTGCCGCGCCAGGAACAGCGCGGTCGAGCCGCTGGAGCAGTTGTTGTTCACGTTGACGATCGGGATACCGGTCATCCCCACGTCATATAGCGCGCGCTGGCCGCTGGTGGAGTCGCCATAGACGAAGCCCGCATAGGCCTGCTGCACGGCGGAGTAGTCCAGTCCCGCATCCTCAAGCGCCAGCCGCGCGGCCTGCGCGCCCATGACGTGGTAGGGTGCGCTGCTCCCTGGCTTGCGGAATGGGATCATGCCGACGCCGGCAACGACAACGCTGGATGCCATGGTCCCGCTCCCTGAAATGACCCATTGGAATTATTACTACCCATGAGTAAGATACGTCTAGATCACTGTCAACAAGGCGACCCGGCGAGCGGAATGGACACCGGAACGACCCTCTCACCTTGGCTGCCCTTCGAGACGCGGCGGCGGGACCGCGACGCCAAGCGCGAGGCCGTGCTGCGAACCGCGGTGCAACTGTTCCTCGATCAGGGCTACCACCGTGCGACCCTGAACGAGGTCGCCGAACGGCTGAACATCACCAAGCCCGCGATCTACAACTACTTCCGCGGCAAGGACGAGATCCTGTTCGAGTGCTGGGCTATGGGCCAGGAAGCCGTGTTCGAGTGCATTGCCGGGATTGACGCTGCCGGCGGCACAGGTCTGGTGAAACTGCGCGAGATGGTGCGCGGCTATGCCAAGCTGATGACCACCGATTACGGCCGCAGCCTGGTCCGCTTCGATATCCGCGACCTGGCTCCGCCACACGGCGAGATCGTCCGGTCAGCCAAGCGGGGCATCGACACGGTGTTCCGCGGCTATCTCGGCGAGGGGATCGCGGATGGCTCGATCGTCCCGTGCGATGCCAAGATGACGATCTTCGCGATCGCCGGGTCGCTGAACTGGATCGGGCACTGGTACCAGCCCGGCGGCGAGTTGGGGCCGGAGGCGATCGCGGAAAGCTTCGCCACGCGCCTGACGGACGGACTTGCGGCGAAGCGGGGCCGCACGCAGACGGCATAAAAAAACAAAGTGGGGAAAGCATGAACGTCACCTATGGGCTGCGGCGCGCACTCCAACTCAATCCGGGCGGGCTGGCGACGACGTTCGGCACCCGCCACCGGAACTGGGGGGAGACGGGCGAGCGGGTCGGCCGCCTCGCCGCCGGCCTGCGCGGGCTGGGGGTGGAGCCGGGCGGCCGGGTCGCGGTGCTGGCGCTCAACTCGGACCGCTACCTCGAAGCCTACCTCGCCATCGCCTGGGCCGGCGCGGTGGCCGTGCCGCTCAACATTCGATGGAGCGCGCGGGAGGTCGAGGACGCGCTGGACGATTGCGCGCCCGGCGTGCTGATGGCGGACGCCGCGTTCGGCGCATTGGCCGGCCAGTTGTCGCACGCGTTCTCCGGCATGAGGCTCGTCCACACCGATGACGCAGACGCGCCCGCCGGGACCGAGCATGTCGAAGCGCTGATCGGCCGCAGCGCACCGGTCCCGGACGCCATGCGGGAAGGTGGCGACCTGGCCGGCATCTTCTACACCGGCGGTACCACCGGCCGGTCGAAGGGGGTGATGCTCAGCCGTACGAACGTGACGACCAACGCGCTCAATTCGCTCAGCGAGGGGATCTGGTCACCGGCGATGCGCTACATGCACGCCGCGCCGATGTTCCACCTGGCGAGCGGGATGGGCATGTATGCCGCACTGCTGCAGGGCGGCTCCAACGTCATGGTGCAGGGCTTCGCGCCGGAGGGGGTCATGGCCACCATCGCCGCCGAGCGGGTGACGGACACGCTGCTCATGCCGACGATGATCCAGATGCTGGTGGACCACCCGGCCCGGGCTCAGCACGACCTGTCGTCCTTGCGTCGCGTGGTCTATGGCGCCTCGCCCATGAGCAGCGCGGTCCTGGCGCGGGCGATCACGTCGCTGCCCGATGCCGCCTTCATCCAGGCTTACGGTATGACCGAGCTGTCGCCCTGCGCGACGCTGCTGCACTGGAGCGAGCATTCCGGCGAGGGCCATGCGAAGCAGCGCGACAAGGGCGCCGGCCGGGCCGCGATCGGCTGCGAGGTGCGCGTGGTGGACCTGGACCGCAACCCGGTGCCGGCCGGGACGGTGGGCGAGGTTGCGGTGCGGGGCGATACGGTCATGCTCGGCTACTGGAACCGCCCGGAGGAGACGGCGCGCGCCTTGGTCGGTGGCTGGATGCACACGGGCGACCGCGGTGTGCTGGACGCGGACGGCTTCCTCACCGTGGTTGACCGCATCAAGGACATGATTATCACGGACGGCGAGAACGTGTATTCGGTCGAGGTGGAGAACGCCATCGCACAGCATCCGGACGTGGCCCAGTGCGCGGTGATCGGCACCCCGAGCGAGCAGTCGGGCGAGCAGGTGCATGCCGTCATCGTGCCCCGGCCGGATGCGGCGCCCACGGCGGAGCAGGTGCTCGCGTTCTGCCGCACCCTGCTCGGCGGGTTCAAGTGTCCGCGCAGCGTCGATATCCGGAACAGCCCGCTGCCGCTCTCGGGCGCCGGCAAGGTGCTCAAGCGTGAACTGCGCGCGCCGTTCTGGGATAGGCATGAGCGGCGGGTGGGCTGACGTGGCGAAGCTTGGCAAGGGAGAAAGGCGAATGGCGATCCTGCAACCGCTGTCACACGCCGGGTCACCGGAAGCCGATGCCGCGTTGGACCGCATGTCGGCCCGGATCGGCTACCGTCCGAACGCGCTCGCGACGATGGCGCGCCGCCCTCAGGCCCTGGGCGCGGTGCTTTCACTGGTGGAGCAGGTGATCTTCGCGCCCGGCGCCAGTCCCGTCGGCCTGAGGTGGATGGCGGCCTACGCGACCTGCGTCGGCGCAGGCTGCGGTTACTCCGGCACGCATGCGGCCCAAGGCGCGGTCGAGGCTGGCGAGGCCCTTTCGCGCGTCGTCGCAGCCGCCTACACGCCTGCGGATGGCGGCTTCGGACCCGGCGAGCAACTGCTGTTCAAGATGGCCGGTGCGATAGGGCGAACCGGCGACGGGTCACCCTTTGCCGAGGCTGCGCGCGAGCAAGCCGGGGAGGCCGTCCTGGCCGAGATCGCGCTGGTCTGCGCCACCTTTGGTCTGTTCAACCGGTGGAACATGACGATGCGGACCGAATTGGAGCCCGGTTTGCAGGGCTTCGCAGAGCAGCTTGCCGCCGAGATACGGCGCAACCCGGACGCGCGATCCTAGCCGCCCGGCATGAGCGGTAGGACGTCCTGGTTCCACACGCTTGTCATCCCCCAGACAAGGCGCTTCCACGGCTCCGATTAGCTCCACCAGAGCGTTCACCAAGGGGAGGGTCAGGCGATGCTGCCGTGCGATCTGCTGGATCGGCGCGAGTTGTGCCACCACCTCCGTCTTCCGTCGCCTGACGGCGAGGTCCCGCCAGATGCCGCTATGGGTCTTTCCCGTGCCGCGGTTGAAAGCCGCCAGTGCATCCAGGGTCGCGCTGATCGCCGCGGTGTCGCGCGTGATGAAGGCCATTGGCTGAAACGTATCGAAGCCCAGCGGCTGAACACCTTTCCGCCACGGCCACTCTCAGGATCTCGTGGACGAGGTGGGTGATCAGGTGTCGCCGGGCGAGGTCGCCGATGAAGTCCGCGATGGTCTGGTTCGTCAGCGCCGAGACCGTCAGCACGGCTGCATAAGACATCTTTGCCCAGAGGAAGCCGAAGATGTTGTTGGTGACCACGGCGTCCGGCTCGAAGTTCGCCAGCAAGCTGCGAAGCGCCTCGATGCCTGGCGTGATGTTGCCGTCGAGTTCCCCGACCGCGACCGTGCCGCGCAGCCCGTACGTGAGGCGGTCAGGCGCCAGGTAGTCGCCCGCGAAGTTCACGAATGCGCCGATCGTCCTGTGACGGCCGACGATCCCGGTGATGCAAGGTTCGTTGATCCCGTTCTGGCACGATACGATAAAGCCGTCCGCTGCAAGATGCGGCAGGAGCGACTGGCACGCCGCTGCCGTATGCTGCGACTTCACGGCAAGCAGGACGGTTTGGAAGGTTCCGGCCAAACGGTCCGGCGTGATCGCCTCCACACGCACCGAGAAACCGCCCAGAGATCCCCTCGATCGTCACTCCGTTCGCCGTCATCTGCTGGATGTGGTCGTCCGCGACATCGACGAAAAGAACCTTGCGGCCTGCCCGGATAAGGTGGGCGCCGATGATCCCGCCGATCGCACCGGCACCCAAGATCAAGACAGCCTGCTCCATTCCATTCATCCCCGACGCGCGTGCCTGGCGCGCCATAAGTTCCCCACCGCTATGATTTTCAGTAGGAATAACCTAAGATTATTTGTGTCTTTGGCTTGCGTCACGATGAGGCAGTGGCGACCTCTCCACCGGGAAACTATCTTCGAGGATTGTCCATGACCGAGCGCCGCGCCGCTGCAATCGAGGCAGCGAAAGCCCTGTATGATGATGGAACGTTCCTTGCCAGGCTCGCCACCCTCGTTGCCGTTCCAACTGAAAGCAACCCGCCGGCCCATCAGGCAGACTTGATCCGCTACTGCACGCACAGTCTTGGGCCGATGGCTGAACAGATGGGCTTTGGACGAACACGGGCTCGGTTCGTTGTTCCGGGAGGGGCTCGGCCTCATGGCCGGTCTCTGGTCGAAGAGCGCTTGACGTGACCACGGCGGCCACGAGTCAAGCTTCGGGTGACCGAGCTTCCCGACCTCACCGGCCTGTCGCACGACGAGAAAGACGCGCTGATTCGTGCGCTTTGGGCGCAAGTTCAGATGCTCATGGCACAGGTTCGAACTCTAACGGCACGAGTGGCCGAGCTTGAGGCCAAGCTGGGTGAGCCGCCGAAGACGCCGGACAACTCGTCGGTGCCGCCCTCGCAGGGCAAGAAGCCCAACCGCGGACAAACCCAAGCCTGAAGGCCCGCGCAAGGGCAGCCTGGGGCGCAAGGGCGGCGGGCGCATGTTGGTGGAGCATCCCGACGAGACGGTGATCGCCAGTCCGATGTGCTGCGCCCGCTGCCGGGCCGCATTCCACGACGACGATCAAACGCTGGCCGCTCGCTTTCGACAAGTTCGACCTGCCGAAGGTCGAGCCGGTGGTGACGCGCGTGGAGCAATATGCCGGGCACTGCCAGGAGTGCGGCAGCACCACGCTGGCGCCGGTACCGGACGGACTGGAGCCAGGCTCTCCGTTCAGCCGCAACATCGTGGCGCTGGCGATCTATCTGCGTTTCACTCACGCGATCAGCTATCGCCGCCTGAGCCGCATGATGGCCGAACTGTTCAGCCTCGCCATCAGTGAAGGCGCTTTGGATGCCGCATTCCGCCGTGCCATGCCGTGCTTCGATGCCGAGGTCAGCGTCATCCTTGCGCGGCTGCGGCGGTCCCGTGTGGTGTGTTCCGATGAGACGTCCGTGCGCGTGGCGGGAAAGACCTGCTGGAACTGGGCGGAGCCTGCCAAGGTTCCGGCGATGCGCAGCATCGGTGGAAAGCAGGTGGAGGGATTCCAACGGCGAGGTGGTGATCCACGTCATCCGCAACAGCCGCGGCGCCGCAATCGTCGGCGAGGTGATGGATGGCCATCGTCCGGCGATCTGGGGCTCCGCTCTCTACAGCGCACAGCAGGGGTGCGCCGCGGACTGGCAGATCTGCCTGGCGCATCAACTCCGCGACTGCAAGTTCGCCATTGAGGCAGGGGACACGATCTTTGCGCCGCGCATGAGGGCGCTGCTGCTGCGCGCGTTCGTGCTGGCTCGGCGGCGGCACCGTCTGGCTGCCAGCACCCGCCGCCAGTATCGCCAGCGGCTCGAGCGAGACCTCGACGCGGTGATGGCGCTGGCGCCCACGCAACGCGACGGCCGACGATTGCGCAAGCGATACGGGAAGGTTCGGGCCCACCTGTTCACCTTCCTCGACCATCCCGAAGTCGGTGCCGACAACAACGGAAGCGAGCGCGAACTGCGGCCAACCGCCACCTACCGCAAGGTCACCGGCGGCTTCCGCTCCGACTGGGGCAAAGACTTGTTCGCCGCCTTCCGTTCCGTCATCGGAACCGCAGCACGCCGAGGCATCAACGCATATCAGGCCGTCCTCATGACCCTCTCAGGCCTGTTCGTCCTCGGCCGGGTTGAGCAGATACAAACGGCCTGATTTCGCAAAAGGCTTCGTCCTGCTGCCCAAGCGCTGGAGAGTCGAGCAGAGTACTTGGTGCTCTGACGATCTCCCGCCGCCTCAAAGTAGACTACGAGACGCTAATCCATGTCTCCGCCGCAACCATGATGTTCGCATCCATTAGGCCGACTCCTCGCATCAATAACTATGCGGTGACACTTTCCCAACGGACTCTGAGGCCGGTCAACGGGCAGTCTTCGAAGCGTCATCGGGAGAATGTTCGGTTGGTCAGTAATCCTTTGTCATATATCAGCTCAGGATCACGGGAGCGCCTCGCAAGGACGATCCGACCGGGCGGTATAGAAGCACGTTCGCATCGGGACGGAGTTGGAGCAGGAGGTCGAAATCGCGAACGTTGGCTGTGAGAACGACGGCTCCTCGCTCGACCGCGGTGAGCAGGATTGCGGCATCGAGCACCAGGGTCAGATGAGCCCCTTTCGCCAGGCCCTGCGTCCGGGCCAGCGTGCCTGCTAGCGATCCCGCTTCGTCCCAAGCCGCAGGCGAAGGCTGCAAGACCCGCTCGGATGGCATGCGGTCCAGCATGGCCTTGATGCGGGCCCTTGAGGTAGGCGTACGTGCGTCGGTCACTGGTAGTTTGGCCGATCCCGCCAGCAACTCGGCCCGGCAGATGGTGCTATGAAGCAGAGCGCGTGCTGGTGATTTTACCAGGTCAGCGACGGCTTCAGGCACAAGGCCCTTCAAGGCATCGATGTAGAAGCAGCTATCGGGCAATAGCGCCGACCTGACGTCGACATGCTTCGGCTGAAATGGAAGGTCGGTGTCGGGGCGGTAAGAGAGTTGACGCGTCGAGGCAGCTGGATTGAACAGCGCTACTGCGGCTCAGCTTCGCAAGGTTAGACGTCGATTTCCAGGCCGGGGTCCAACTGCCCTGCCTGAGCCATCAACCAACCGCCAAACGTGTCCGCACCGGCCAGAACAGCCAAGCCGGCGTTGAGCACATCGGTCTGGCTCGTCATACCAAGGCGGGCTGTTGCCGCGGCCAGCAGATCAGGATCGACGCGCGCCGAAACAGGGCGCCCCTTGCGCACACCGCCAAGGCCTTGAGCCTTCAGCCGGCTCTGCGCAGCGTTCACAAATGCGGTCAGCTGAGGGTCTCCCCCTTCTGGTTCGACAAGGGTCGTCTCATTACGCCGGCTACTTGTCTCCATACCCATGTTCTCCGATTTGATCTGCCCGACGTAAGACGATTTCGTTCCATCTGTCTTACACTATGTGCCGGGAGCTTATCAAGCAGGGTAAGCTCGTCCTCCCTGAAACCAGCAAACAGCCCGCTTCGGCTACGGTCTGGTCTCAATCCTCGCCGGCGGCGCCTTCCTGACCGCCAGCCTGTTCGGCACCTTTGCCTCGCAGTCCATGGCCGGCGCCGGTCCGTCCAACACGGGCACTGCCCAGCAAATGACCTTCCAGTAAGCCTGGAAACCGTCATGGACCTCTTGCCGCTCGTCCCTTCCGCCCACCCCTCGGCCCGACTGGCCGAGGCGGCGGGCGTCGAGCGGCAGGACATCTGCCAGCACGCTCTCGAGCGCGCCCACCACACCTGCCAGTTCTGCGGCCTCCCGGCCGGAGGCTGGCAGGACGTGTTTCACCTCGACGACGACCACGACAATTGGACCCGGCCAACCTGGCGGCAGCATGTCCGCTCTGCCACGCGATCCAGCACATCGGCTCGCCTACGGCCAACCAGGACATGCACGTCATCTGGCTGCCGGACGTGGAGCAGAGCCTGTTGAACGTCCTCGTTCGGGGAATCCAAACCCTCATGCACAGCCAGGGTGTGCCGACGACGTTGACCGCCCGCCACATGCCGGACGACCCAGCCCTGGAAGCCGCCTGGCGGGCATACGCCGCGTTCGATCCGCGCCGGGACGCGGCCAACCGGTTCTCCATTTCGCCGCGGGCGCAGTAGATCGCTTCGTAGAGGTGCTGCGCGTCGGCCTCGCGGGGGTTGAGCGAAGTCACGACGAAGCGCGGATTGGCCTTATCGCCTGCCGTGTCGGACCCTTGGGATCCACTCCGCCTTGCCCACCACCCGGCGCTCCTGCGCCCAGCTGTCGTGCGTGGACCAGGTGAAATCGCGGAAGCGGCGGGCCGCCTTGCCGGTCGTCTCGGCGTCGGCGCGGGCTTCGGCCATCTGCGCCTCAATCTGCGCCGACAGGCGCGGGTTGCGGGCCAGGCCGAACAGGAAATCCACATGGTTGGCCTCGCACCAGCTCATCAGCCCATCACGGGCGAAGCCGCTATCGGCACGCAACACAACGCGCGTGTGCGGCCATCGCGTGCGGATTTGGGCGACAACACGCTCGATCTCCTCCACGGCCCCTGCCGATGCGTCGAGGTCGGAGCGACGCAGCTTGGCCACCAGCAGATGACGCCCGCAGAACACGTAGAGCGGCAGGTAGCAGTGGCAATCATAGTAGCCGTGGAAGAACCGGCCCTCCTGATGGCCGTGCAGCGGGTCGTCGGTGGCGTCGAGGTCCAGGATGATCTGCTCGGGCGGCTGCGCGTGGGCGTCAAGGAACAGGTTGACGAACAGGCGTTCGAGCTTGGCCGTGCTGGCCGCGAGCTTGTGGTAGCGGGTGGGTTCGGCGCGGCTGAGTTCGAGGCGGTTCAGCGTGGACTTGCCGGCCAGCGGGGCGCAGCCGCGGCGCCGCCGGGCGGTGAGTTTGCCGGCGAGGGTTGCCATGACTGGATCGTGGCGGAGCTGGTCGTGGTCGTTGAGGTCTTCGTAGCCGAGCGCTATGCCGACGACGCGCTGCAAGACCAGGGTCTGCACCTCGTGCTCGATGAACAATGGATTGCGCGTGTCGGTGAAGCAGGCCGCCATGCGCCGGGTCAGCCGGATCGCACGATCCGCTGCACCGAGCAGGAGCGCGCCAGCATCGGAGGTAATGCGCCCACCATCGAACGCGGCCACCACGGACCGGCAATCGACAGGTGCAAACTCGAACAGGGTTGGGCTACAGTCTGTCAGCACCGGGATCATCCTCTGCGTCGGAGTAAGGCTTTGTTGCAGAAGAACTTTCGCCTATTCAGAGACCCGGTGCACCTCATTCTTGTGAGAAATGCGGGCTAGGACCCGAGACTAGACAAGCGAAGCTTGCGAGACCCGGCCGACTGTGACGCAAACGGGGTTAGGGCGGAAAAGCGCAGCGTCTTCCGCCACATCGTGGCACTGGGTGGCGGAATGCGCTGATGCTTTTCCGCCCTACTCGAATTGATCCCTTAGATGGGCGGCGTCGAACAAGCCCTAAGTCTCTGGTTAGAGTGGCAGCTCTGTCGGCGTGCCGACGCACTTATTTGCCGACGCTGCCTTAGGCCGGGGCGGTCAGGTCCCGGACCCGCTGGGCGAGGACGTCGATGGCGAAAGGCTTCGTCAGCACGTACATGCCAGGGTCGAGGTGACCGGCCGTCAGGCTTGCATTGTCGGCATATCCGGTGATGAACAGCACCTTCAAATCGGGCCGAAGCGCCCGGGCGGCGTCCGCCACCTGGCGGCCGTTCAACGCGCCGGGAAGGCCCACATCCGTGATCAGCAAGTCGATACGGGCATCGGATTGGACCACCTGCAAGGCGGCGGCGCCGTCGGCGGCCTCGATCGCGCAGTAACCGAGGTCTCCCAGCACGTCGGTCACCAGCATCGCACGCTTGATTCGTCATCCACGATCAGGACGGCTTCGCCCGGTTGGGTCCCCGCCGGTGGGCCTGCGAGGCCGGGCTGCTGTCGACCGGCGGCGACCTCGTCGTATCGCGGAAGGTAGAGCCGGATCCTCGTGCCGCGCCCCACCTCGGACGTGATGCGCACGTCACCGCCGGATTGCCGGGCGAAGCCGTAGATCATCGACAGGCCCAGCCCGGTGCCCTTGCCAATCGGCTTGGTCGTGAAGAACGGGTCGAACGCCCGTTCCATCACCGCCGGCGGCATCCCCGTCCCGGTATCGGCTACGGAGAGGCAGATATAGTCGCCGGGCGTCAACTCCAACGCTTTGGCCGCTTCCCCGTCGATGACCCGGTTGCTGGTCTCGATCGTCAGCCGGCCGCCATGCGGCATGGCGTCGCGGGCGTTGATGCAGAGGTTGAGCAACGCGTTCTCGAGCTGGTTCTGGTCGACCAGCGTGGGCCATAGATCGTGCACCAACATCATATCGAGGATGACGGCGGAGCCGGCGCTGTGCCGGACCATTTCCTGCATGTCGGCGACGAGCTGGTTCACGTCGGTCGGCTTCGGGTCCAGGGTCTGGCGGCGGGAGAACGCGAGCAGCCGGTGTGTCAGGGCCGCGGCACGTTTCGCGGCGCCTTCGGCGGCGGCGATATAGCGCTGCAACTCGCTGTAGCGCCCTTGCGCCACGCGGGTGCGCAGCAGTTCCAGGCTGCCGGAAATGCCCGTCAGCAGGTTGTTGAAGTCATGCGCCAGGCCGCCCGTCAGTTGCCCCACGGCCTCCATCTTCTGGCTCTGCCGCAGCGCATCCTCGGCGGCCTTGCGCTGCTCGCTTTCGGCCACCAGCATCGCGTTGGCGTCCGACAAGGCGCGGACATGCAGCTTTTGCTGCGTCAAATCCGTCATCACGCCGCAGAACAGCCGTATGCCGCCCTGGGACTGCAATAGGCTCAGCGACAGGTAAACCGGCGTCTCAACCCCGTCCGGGCTCACGAGGGTCAGCTCCGCGCGCGTAGCACCCGCGTCGGCGGCGGCCAGGAGGGTGTCCAGGGCGGGGTGGTCGCCGGCCAGGATAAAGGATCCAAGGCGCTGGCCAATGATGCGTTCCTGCGGGATGCCGAGCATGTCTGCAAGCCGCCGGTTGCCGTAGAACACGGTTCCGGCCCGGTCGATGGTGACCGCGCCCTCTTGGATCTGCTCGATCAACACGCGGTAGGGTTGGTCGGCGTTTTCCAGCGTGTAGACCCGGTGGTCCGTCGCGTTGCCGCTGATCACGACGGCGTCGATGTCGCCGCGGCGAATGGCGTCCAGCGTCTCCTCGCTTTCCTCCAGCCGCGCCTCCAGCTCCTGGATCCGGCGCAGCGCCTGCTCCAGCGGGACGTCCGCCGGCGTCATGGCAGCGTGTCGTCCAGGGCCAGGCCGAGGCCGCGCAGCACCCGCGCCTCGTCCGACAGGTCGCCGATGATGCGCCGGACCGGCAACGGGCTGAGCTTTACGAGGGTCGGCGCGGCGACGACCGCATCCAGTTGGGCCAGTTCTGGTTGCTGGTAGATGTCGATGACCTCCACATCGACCTGTCCGCCCAGCCGGGTATCGCAAATCCGGCGAAGGCTGTTGATCGTGCGCAGCGAGCGCTGGGTGGTGCCGGCGACGAACAGGCGCAGATGGTAACGAGGCGGCGCCGCAGCGTCTGCCTCCCCTTGCGTCACGCGCGGCCGGCCTTCGGCCTGATGTCCAGCCCAACCAGGACCTTGTCGGTATTGGAGAGGTCGCCGATGATGCGCTTCAGCGGCGCGGGCAACCGGCGCACCAGCGTCGGGATGGCCAGGATTTGATCGCCTGCAGCCAGCTTGGGCTGCTGAAGCAGGTCTATCACCTCGATCTCGTAGCGCCCAGCGAGGTGCTCCTCGCACACGCGCTTGAGGTTTGCCATGGCCGTGAGCGACTTGGTGGTCTGGCCTGCGACATAGAGGCGCAAATGATAGTGGCCGAGGTCGGCATCGGCCTCATCCTCACTCATTCCGCGGCGCTCCGACGGGTGGACAGCTCTGCACGCCCCTCGTCGAAGGCCGCAACGCGGCGCTCATCCTCGGAGAGGAGCAGACGGCTTTCTTCCTCTTCTGCGGCAAGGGCAGCCCGCATCTCCTCGATCTGACGGTCCAACGCGATCCGCTTGCGGATGATCTCGCGCTGGCGCCGTCCATGCTCTTCGGCCCGGCGGAGTTGCTCCGACTGCTCCCGTTGAGCCTGGATCATCCTGGCGGACCCGGTCAACACGCCGTCCACGCCGATATAGGGCTCGATCATCTGGATGCCGCTCGCCGTCATGGCATATTCGCGCACCTGGTTGGAATGGCTCATGCCGCGCGCCTTGATGACATAGAGGGTGCGGTTCATTTCCCCGTTGCCTTCGACCGGGATCAATTTCACCCAGCAATCCATCAGCGACGAAAGGCCCATGTCGCCGCTGTCCTGCGCCTCCCCATCGACCCGCAGGCTGGTGAACACGGCGGTGATGCCGCGGCTCTTCAGCAGGTCCACCATCCGCAGCAGAGTGGAATACACCTCCATGTCAGGGCCGCGGAACGAGGAGATGGGGTCGATCACCACCACGTCCGGCTTGAAGCGGTCGATATCGCGGTGCATCCGCGCCAGGTGCATTTCCAGCCCATACAGGCTGGGCCGCGCCGCCTCGAAGCGCAGCCTGCCGCTGGCGCGATGCTGCTGCAGGTCCAAACCCACCGAGCGGGCATTGCGGCAGATCTGCTCGGCGCTTTCCTCGAACACGAAGAATAGGCAGCGCTCCCCCCGGCGGCAGGCGGCATCGGCGAAGAAGCTGCCGAGCGTGGTCTTGCCGGTGCCCGCCACGCCGGACAGCAGCACGCTGGCCCCGCGATAGAACCCGCCCCGGCCGAACATCGCGTCCAGGCCGGCCACCCCGGTCGAGACGATCTCGTCCGACACGTCGTGCTGCAGCCCTGCCGAGGTGATCGGCAGCACGCTGATGCCGGTGTCGTCGATCAGGAACGGGTATTCGTTGGTGCCGTGCGCCGATCCGCGGTATTTCACCACGCGCAGGCGGCGGGTGCTGACCTGGTCCTGGACCCGGTTGTCCAGCAGGATCACGCAGTCCGAGACGTATTCCTCCAGCCCTTGCCGCGTGAACTGGCCTTCGCCACGCTCCCCGGTGATGACCGCCGTGAGGCCGCGATCCTTGAGCCAGCCGAACAGGCGGCGCAGTTCCGCACGCAGCACCGCCGTATCGTCCAGGCTGGCGAACAAGGTCTCGATCGTGTCCAGCACCACCCGCTTGGCGCCGACGGCATCGACGGCGAAACCCAGCCGGACGAACAAGCCCTCCAGGTCGTATTCGCCCGATTCCTCGATCTCGCTGCGTTCGACCCGGACGTGGTCGACCGCCAGCTTGTCGTCGGCGATCAACTGGTTCAGGTCGTAGCCCAGCGAGGCGACGTTGGCGGCCAAATCCTCCGCCCGCTCCTCAAAGCTCATGAACACGCCGGGTTCATTGAACTCCACCACGCCGTTCACCAGGAATGTCGCGGCAAACAGCGTCTTGCCGCTGCCCGCCGCGCCGCAGACCAGCGTGGGCCGCCCGGCCGGCAGGCCGCCGAGCGTGATGTCGTCGAACCCGGTGATGCCAGTCGGCGCCTTCAGCAGGGTCGGTCGGGGCGGCATGTCAGCGGGCATGACGGTCTGCGTCTCCATAACGGTGAGGGCTCACGGATGCGCCGGGCCCGGTCGTCGCGCCCTGGGAGACGGGCCGCGGCCACGCGACATGGCATCAAGGTTCCACGATCCGCAAGGCGCCGTTCCGCCTGGTGCAATACACCCCACATGCCCGGGTGTTCGCAACAGCGGCAAGACCGGTTGGGCTGGGAGCTGGCAAGGTGGTATCAGCCAAAACTGACCGATTGGGGGACTCCCGAGGCATGCTGCTCTACGACCATCCGCTGTCGTCCTACGCCCAGAAGGTCAAGATTGCGTTGCGCGAGAAGGCCGTGTCCTTCGAGGTGGAACTGCCCGAGACGTTCGGCACCGGGCGCACGGACGGGGCCTTCGCCGCCGCCAATCCGCGGGCGGAGGTGCCGGTGCTGATCGACGGCGAAACCCGCATCTTCGAGTCCACCATCATCATGGAATACATCGAGGAAACCTGGCCCGAGCCGCCGCTGCTGCCGCGCAGCCCAGCCGACCGGGCAGCAGCCCGGATGATTGAGGACGTGTGCGACACGCAGTATGAGGCGGTGAACTGGGGGTTCGGCGAGTTGCTATGGTTTCGCCGGGCGACCGGCGCGCTGGAACAGCATCTGCGGGCGCAGGCAGCACGGCAAACCGCCATCTTGCAGGACTGGCTGGCCGCCCGGCTGGGTGACGGCCCATGGTTCGGCGGCGCCGCGTTCGGCTGGGCCGACGCCGCGGCGGCGCCGATGGTCAACCGCTCCGTCCATTACGGCATGGGCCCGGCGCCCGGCACGCCGCTAGCCCGCTGGCGCCAAAGGCTGCGGGAGCGCCCTTCGGTCGCGGCCACCTTCGCCGAGTTCGACGCGGCGGCCGCGCGCATGGCCGCAGCGGCGGACCTCTACACCACCGGCGGCCGCCGGCGGGAGTATCGCGACCACCGCCTGGAGTGGATGGTCAAGTCCGGCGGGATCGACGTCGTCACGGCCGGGCTGCGCGACGGCAATATCCGGTTCTCTTGGCCTGCGGCCGAGTAGCTACATCCCCAGCGCGCGGCGGTAGAGGTCCAGCAGCGTCTCCTGCTCCTCGACATCCGCCGGCTCCTGCTTGCGGATGCTGATGATCTGCCGGATCACCTTCACGTCGAACCCGGCCGATTTCGATTCCGAGTAGATGTCCTTGATGTCGGAGGACAGCGCCTTCTTCTCCTCCTCCAACCGCTCGATCCGCTCGATGATGCTGCGGAGCCGGTCGGCTGCGATGCCGCCCACCTGGGTGTCGTCATCCGCCTTCTCTGCCGTCGCCATGGTCCATCCGCCTCCGTGCAAGGCGGCGGGGGTAGCTTCCGGGGCACGCCGGGTCAACCGGGGGGTGGCCCCAGCGTCGCCGTGTTGTAACATCGCCGCCACGCCCCTTCAGGAGACCTGCCCGTGTCCGCCATCGACGATATCCGCGCCTACCACGACGACCTCACGGCCTTCCGGCAGGATTTGCACGCCCATCCTGAACTGGGCCTGGAGGAGCATCGGACGGCGGAGCTGGTAGCGGCGAAGCTGGAGTCCTGGGGGATCGAGGTGCATCGCGGCGTCGGCAAGACCGGTGTGGTGGGCGTGCTGCGGTCCGGCAACGGGCAGGGGCGCATCGGCTTGCGCGCCGACATGGACGCCCTGCCCATCATGGAGGCGAACGATGTGCCGTATCGCAGCGGCACACCCGGCGTGATGCATGCCTGCGGCCATGACGGCCACACCACGATGCTGCTCGGCGCCGCCCGCTACCTGGCGGAGAAGAAGGACTTCAACGGCACGGTGCACTTCATCTTCCAGCCCGGCGAGGAGGGCATCGGCGGCGCGCTGGCGATGCTGGACGACAAGCTGTTCGAGCGGTTTCCCTGCGACGCCGTGTTCGGCATGCACAACCGGCCCGGCATGGCGGTCGGCCAATACGCGATCTGCCCCGGCCCGGCCATGGCGGGCGGCGCGTTCTTCGACATCCATGTCGAGGGCAAGGGATCCCACGGCGCCCACCCGAACAACAGCATCGACCCGGTTCTGACCGCCTGCCACATCGGCGCAGCGCTGCAATCCGTGGTGTCGCGCAACATCTCCCCCACCGACACCGCCGTGCTCAGCGTGACCAAGATCGTCAGCGGCGACGCCTACAACGTGGTGCCGCAATCCGCCAAGCTCGCCGGCACTGCCCGCGCCTTCAAGAAGGACGTGATGGAGCGGATCGAGACGCGGATGCGCGGCCTGGTCGAGGGCGTGGCCGCCGGGTTCGGCGCGACCGCGACGGTGGATTTCCGCACGATCTTCGCCCCGCTCGACAACGACCCGGTGCAGACCCAGGCGTATGCCGACGCCGCGGCGGATTTGGTGGGGGAGGCGGCGGTGGACCGCAACAAGGGGCCGACCATGGGCTCGGAGGATTTCGCCTTCATGATGGAGCAGGTGCCCGGCGCCTACATCCTGGTGGGCAACGGCGAAGGCGCCTCCCCGCACCACCCGCGCTACAATTTCAACGACGCGGCGATCCCGTTCGGCGCCGGGCTGTATGCGCGCATGGTGGAGCGCACGCTGCCCAAGGGTGTCTGACGCTCAGGGAAAGCTGCGGCGGACGGGCAGCGAGTCGTCGGCAGGCGGCGCGGGTAGGGCTGGCGGCGGCAGGGTGGCGGACCAGGCGAGGCGAAGCTGTTGCAGCAGCCGTGCCCGCTGCGCGACGACGGATTGCACGAACAGCCGCTCGGTGAGGTCCGACCGGGCGTATTGCCGCCCGACCTGGTCGCGGTAGGGCGCCGCCAGGGCGAGCGTGCGGGAGTGATAGGTGCCGACCGCCACCTGCCAATCATGCGATTCCTGGAACAGGCTCACCAGGAAGCGGGCGCCGTAATCAGCGTTGATCTGTGGGTCGAAGCCGTCATCGACGCTGCGGAAGGCGGTGGGATGCGCCGCCAGATTGACCTGCAGGCAGCCGATATCGATCGACGCGGTGCCGGTTTTCTGCGCTGCCAACACCCATTTGACGGCCGCGGCGCGGTCCGGGAAGAACAGGCCCTGGCCGGAGGCGTCCACCGTCCACGGCCAAGCCCGCCTTTGGCCGCTGGTGGCGTCCGGCCGCCCGGTCTCGACCACGGCGATGGCCAGCAGCAGCCCGGTCGGGATGGCGTAGCGCCGCTCGGCGGCCAGGATCGGCGCCTCGCAATCGTTGGCGGCCCGCCGCGCCGCCTCCGCCGCGCCAGGCGGTTGCAGGCGGACCGGCAGGTGCTGGCCGTAGCCGTCTTGCGGGGGCAGCGCCCATGCGGCGTGCGCCAGAAGCGCCGCGCCGGCAACCCAGGCGAAAAGCCGCAACGCTAGCCCGCATTTCTCACAAGAATGAGGTGCACCGGGTCTCTGAATAGGCGAAAGTTCTTCTGCAACAAAGCCTTACTCCGACGCAGAGGATGATCCCGGTGCTGACAGACTGTAGCCCAACCCTGTTCGAGTTTGCACCTGTCGAACGCCGGTCCGTGGTGGGCGCGTTCGATGGTGGGCGCATCACCTCCGATGCTGGCGCGGTCCTGCTCGGTGCAGCGGATCGTGCGATCCGGCTGACCCGGCGCATGGCAGCCTGCTTCACCGACACGCGCAATCCATTGTTCATCGAGCACGAGGTCCAGACCCTGGTCTTGCAGCGCGTCGTCGGCATAGCGCTCGGCTACGAAGACCTCAACGACCACGACCAGCTCCGCCACGATCCAGTCATGGCAACCCTCGCCGGCAAGCTCACCGCCCGGCGGCACCGCGGCTGCGCCCCGCTGGCCGGCAAGTCCACGCTGAACCGCCTCGAACTCAGCCGCGCCGAACCCACCCGCTACCACAAGCTCGCGGCCAGCACGGCCAAGCTCGAACGCCTGTTCGTCGACCTGTTCCTTGACGCCCACGCGCAGCCGCCCGAGCAGATCATCCTGGACCTCGACGCCACCGACGACCCGCTGCACGGCCATCAGGAGGGCCGGTTCTTCCACGGCTACTATGATTGTCACTGCTACCTGCCGCTCTACGTGTTCTGCGGGCGTCATCTGCTGGTGGCCAAGCTGCGTCGCTCCGACCTCGACGCATCGGCAGGGGTCGTGGAGGAGATCGAGCGTGTTGTCGCCCAAATCCGCACGCGATGGCCGCACACGCGCGTTGTGTTGCGTGCCGATAGCGGCTTCGCCCGTGATGCGCTGATGACCTGGTGCGAGGCCAACCATGTGGATTTCCTGTTCGGCCTGGCCCGCAACCCGCGCCTGTCGGCGCAGATCGAGGCGCAGATGGCCGAAGCCCGCGCCGACGCCGAGACGACCGGCAAGGCGGCCCGCCGCTTCCGCGATTTCACCTGGTCCACGCACGACAGCTGGTCGCAGGAGCGCCGGGTGGTGGGCAAGGCGGAGTGGATCCCAGGGTCCGACACGGCCGGCGATAAGGCCAATCCGCGCTTCGTCGTGACTTCGCTCAACCCCCGCGAGGCCGACGCGCAGCACCTCTACGAAGCGATCTACTGCGCCCGCGGCGAGATGGAGAACCGTATCAAGGAATGCCAGCTCGACCTCTTCGCCGACCGCACGTCGGCCCACACCATGCAGGCCAACCAGCTGCGGCTGTGGTTCGCGTCCGCGGCCTATGTGCTGCTGTGCGCCCTCAGGCGCATCGGGCTTGAGGGCACCGCGTTGGCGACCGCCACGTGCGGGACGATCCGGCTCAAGTTGCTGAAGATCGGCGCGCTGGTGCGGACCAGCGTGCGCCGGGTGAAGATCGCCATGGCGTCGGCCTGCCCCTCGCAAAACGAATGGGGGCTGGCCTATGCCGCCCTGCAAAGAGCGTTCGACTGACCGCCACGAACCAGACACCGCACAGCGCCACCACCCCGATCAGCACTGCTCCAGCGGTGATCGCACCACCGCGCCCGCTCAACACACTCAACACGCTCAAAATAACACGGCGACACCGAACCAAGGCGACAACCGACGCCGACCACCCGAGAGGACGCTCAGCGATGGCACTGTGAGAAATGCGGGCTAGCCCGCATTTCTCACAAGAATGAGGTGCACCGGGTCTCTGAATAGGCGAAAGTTCTTCTGCAACAAAGCCTTACTCCGACGCAGAGGATAATCCCGGTGCTGACAGACTGTAGCCCAACCCTGTTCGAGTTTGCACCTGTCGAACGCCGGTCCGTGGTGGCCGCGTTCGATGGTGGGCGCATCACCTCCGATGCTGGCGCGGTCCTGCTCGGTGCAGCGGATCGTGCGATCCGGCTGACCCGGCGCATGGCGGCCTGCTTCAGCGACACGCGCAATCCATTGTTCATCGAGCACGAGGTGCAGACCCTGGTCTTGCAGCGCGTCGTCGGCATAGCGCTCGGCTACGAAGACCTCAACGACCACGACCAGCTCCGCCACGATCCAGTCATGGCAACCCTCGCCGGCAAGCTCACCGCCCGGCGGCACCGCGGCTGCGCCCCGCTGGCCGGCAAGTCCACGCTGAACCGCCTCGAACTCAGCCGCGCCGAACCCACCCGCTACCACAAGCTCGCGGCCAGCACGGCCAAGCTCGAATGCCTGTTCGTCGACCTGTTCCTTGACGCCCACGCGCAGCCGCCCGAGCAGATCATCCTGGACCTCGACGCCACCGACGACCCGCTGCACGGCCATCAGGAGGGCCGGTTCTTCCACGGCTACTATGATTGCCACTGCTACCTGCCGCTCTACGTGTTCTGCGGGCGTCATCTGCTGGTGGCCAAGCTGCGTCGCTCCGACCTCGACGCATCGGCAGGGGCCGTGGAGGAGATCGAGCGTGTTGTCGCCCAAATCCGCACGCGATGGCCGTACACGCGCGTTGTGTTGCGTGCCGATAGTGGCTTCGCCCGTGATGGGCTGATGAGCTGGTGCGAGGCCAACCATGTGGATTTCCTGTTCGGCCTGGCCCGCAACCCGCGCCTGTCGGCGCAGATCGAGGCGCAGATGGCCGAAGCCCGCGCCGACGCCGGAACCAAGGCGACAACAGACGCCGACCACCCGAGACGACGCTCAGCGATGGCTCTGTGAGAAATGCGGGTTAGGGCTTGTTCGACGCCGCCAATCGATCGATTGATGTCGGACAAGCCCTAAGCCGCCTGCCGCTCCCACCCGTCTGGAAGGGGATGCGCAGCATGCACCGCCGTCAGCCGCTCCAACCATTCGGCTACTTCTGTCGGGATATCTCCGGCGCCTCGCGCCCAGCGCCGCACCCGTGTCTCATGCAGCCCTAGCATGTCGGCGAGCCCCCGCTGCGACCAGCCGAGGGTATCCAGACACTCGCGTAGCCGGGTGGGGCTCATCCCCCCAACACCTTCCAGAACGCCACGCCCGCGCCGAACAGCGCAGCTCCAGCGCCCATGAAGCCAGCGGCGATCTGCCACGGCGCAAACGCGTGATCACGGTTCAGCTTCGCGGCGTCGGCCGCCAGCTTGGATTGCTCGGCCATCAGCTTCGCCTGCTCGGCCACGAACTTGTGTGTCTCGGCATTGGTCCGCTCGATCCGGGCGACCAAGTCGGCGAGATTGAGACGGGCGGAGTAATCGGTGGTTGCGTCGCTCATCGGGGTGTCCCGCGGTAAGCCGGAGTCTGATGCTCTCGATAGACGCACAATGCGTCACAGCGCGGAGAAATGCAAGCTGGAATGACGCAATGTGCGTCAATCCCGCCCGCCGTCTTCCCGGCAACTTGGAGGCGTTGCATGCACCTCGACTGAGGGCGGAGACCGAAGCGGGCCTATCTGGTCCGCTTCGGTCTGCTGCTGCCGGGCGAGCGTGAACGGCTCTCGAAGGCCGATTTGGAACCGAGGTCATAGATGTGCGGGCTGACCCACGACGGCAACCCGGTGCCGGAGTGGTGCCTGGGCAGCGTTGTGGGACACGACGACGCCGGGGAACGTCTACCCGCGCAGGGCTCTGCCGGAGAACAAGATCGATGTGGCCGTGGCGCTGATCATGACGGTCGGGTCGTGCCGTTTGCCACCATGTGCGCCTATGAGTCCGCCACCCTAAAGTCGCTTAAAGGCACGTCCTGATAAGACGTTTGATCGAGAGGTGGATCCAGTAAGGAACAGCGTGGTGGAGGGGGTTGGATTCGAACCAACGTAGCCATTACAGCAGCGGATTTACAGTCCGCCCCCTTTAGCCACTCGGGCACCCCTCCGCTGCGACCGCACCTATTCCGTCTGCCGTCCGCTTGTCAACGCCACCGGGTCGATGCCGCCGCCCGCTGCCAGGAGCGGCCTCCAGCCTCGCTGTAGCTCCCGCCGGGCAGGGCGGCTATACCGCAACGATGTCCTATCCCCCGCGCAAACCTGGTGGTTCAACAGGCGGCCCTGGCCGCGGGGGCGACCGTTCGCATGGGGGCCCACCGCGCCCGCCGTCCAGCCGCCCTCCCACCGCTGGCCCGCGGCCCCAGGGCGGCCCCGCCCGTCCGACCGGCGCCGGCGCCGCGCACCCGGACGCGAAACCGGCAGAGCCGCGGCCGGACCAGCGCGTTCGCCGCCCGCTCGACCTGCGGCCGCAGGACGCCGCCCGCCCCAAACACGACCGCCCGGACGACCGTCGGCAGGACCGTGCCCCGCAAACCCCCCGCCTGCCCGAAGCGCCAAGGGGCGCCATATGGCTCTACGGGCTGCACGCGGTGGAGGCGGCCTTGGGCAACCCGTCCCGTCGCCTGCGCCGCCTCATCCTCACGGAGGAGGCGGAGGCCGCCTTGCTCGCCCGCCGCCCGCAACCCTGGCCACTCGCGCCGGAGCGGTCGGACCGCGCGCGCATCGACCAGCTCCTCGGCCGGGACGCCGTGCACCAGGGGGCGGCCTTGCTGGCCGATCCGCTCGGCACACCCTTGCTGGCGAACGTGCTGGAAAAACCCGGCCCGGTGCTCGTGCTGGACCAGGTGAGCGACCCGCGCAACATCGGCGCCGTGCTCCGCTCCGCCGCCGCGTTCGGCGCCGCCTGTGTCATCACCCAGGACCGCAACGCGCCGGAGGAAACCGGCGCGCTCGCGAAGGCCGCGTCCGGCGCCTTGGAAACCATCCCCCTGATCCGCGCTGTCAACCTGGCCCGCACCTTGGTGGCGCTGAAAGCAGCCGGACTATGGACCGTCGGCTTGGACGCCAGCGGCCCTGCGCTATCCGGCCCGGCCCTGTCGGCCCGCCGTGTCGCCCTCGTGCTCGGCGCCGAGGGGCCCGGCATGCGACGCCTGGTTCGCGAAACCTGCGATGAGGTCGCCGGCCTTGCCATGCCCGGCAGCATGGACAGCCTCAACGTTTCCGCCGCCGCCACCGTGGCGCTCTATGAACTGGCGCGGCGCAGTTAAGCCAAACGACCTGCCTCTCCGTCTTCCCGCAATCCCAACGCGGCGTTAACCAATACCCTGTATCACCAATGGGGACCGCGTCTACCACCCCTTCGCGGCGTCATGAGCCAAAAACGGCAGACTGGAGGGAGCACCGATGCTCGCCGATTGGAATATCCTGTCTGACGATCTCCAACTTGTCCTGTCGCGTGAG
The DNA here is from genome assembly GCA_965199095.1 of Acetobacteraceae bacterium. GTDB lineage: Bacteria > Pseudomonadota > Alphaproteobacteria > Acetobacterales > Acetobacteraceae > LMUY01. The sequence goes on along the minus strand of CBDAQM010000006.1, from coordinate 1,077,067 downwards.
GCATTGCGCCGCGCGGCGGAGATCATTGCCGAACAAGCCGAGGCACTTGCCCAGGAAATGGAAGCTGGCTGCTTGCTCGACCGCGGCGGCCCGGATGCACTGCGGTTGCTCGCCGGCGTCGTGCGGGTGAACGGGCAGGACGCATTGGGCCCGGTGGGCAGGGCCTAGAGGCCCGCCCTTGTAACGCTACTCGGCCGCCACCCGTAGCGCCGCCCCGGCGGCCAGCGGGCACAGCGGCAGCGCCGCCGCCAACAACGCGCACAGCAGCAGCAGGTGCGGACGCGGGCTCAACCCCGTGGCCGCGGCGTCGGCGGCGGCGGCGCCGAAGATCAGCACCGGCATCGCCAACGGCAGCAGCAGGAGCGGCAGCAGCACGCCACCCCGCCGTGCCCCCAGTATGATGGCCGCCACCATCGTCCCCAGCAGCGACAGCACCGCCGTCCCCGGCAGCAGCCCGGCCAGCAGCGTCGGCAGCACGGCCGGCTCCATCCGCAGCATCAGCGCCAGCGGCCCGGCGGCCACCAGCAGGGGCAAGCCGGTCACCAGCCAATGCGCGAGCCCCTTCGCCAGCGCGACGCTCGCCGGGGACAGGCCGCACAACAGGAGTTGATCGAGCGATCCGTCCTCGCCATCCGCCCCGAACAGCCGGTCCAGCGGCAGCAGCGCGGCCAGCAGCGCGCACACCCACACCACGCCGGGCGCCAGCCGCGCCAGCACCTCCGGCGCCGGGCCGATCGCCAGGGGAAACAACGTCCCCGCCAGCACGAAGAACAGCACCGCCGCCACCGTGTCGCCGCCATGCCGCATCGACAGCAGCAACTCGCGCCCAAGCAGCCGCGCAAACATCAGCCGAGCTGCAAGATTGCGGCGTCCGGCAGCATCAACTCCTGGTGTGTTGCCGCCACCACCCCGCCCCCCGTCGCCCGGTGCGACGCAAGCATGGCCCCCAGCAGCCCCAGCGACGCCGTATCCAGGCCAAGCGTCGGCTCATCCAACAGCCAAAGCGGCGCACGGCTCAACGCCAGCCGCGCCAATGCCAGCCGCCGCCGCTGCCCGGCGGACAGCATGCGCGCCGGCAACTCGCCGAGCCGCTCGAGTCCCATGGCCGCCAAGGCGGGCGCCACCGGCTGACCCGCCGCGGCGAACCGGAGGTTCTCCAGCGCAGTCAAGCCGGGTTTGATCGCGTCGGCATGCCCCAGATAGGCGACTGGCGCCTCGCTCTCCGGCCACGTCACGGCGCCGGCGTCCGGCCGCTTCAGCCCTGCCAACACGCGCAGCAACGTCGTCTTGCCGGAGCCATTCGGTCCCAGCAGCAGCAACGCGCCACCCGGCGGCACCGCCAGCGACACGCCCGACAGTACCACCCGCTCCCCCCGCAGCGCCACGAGGCCCTCAGCCCGCACCAGGCATGCCTCCAACGCCAGCATCCGCCTCCCACATGTGGACCCACGGCGGCCCGTGTGGTTTAACCGTCACACCACCAGCATAGTGAGACCGCGCCGCATTCCTGCGCCGGCCCAAGGAGCAAGGCAACCAATGAAGAGCACGGGGCAGGACAGCCTGAAGACGCGACAGACACTCACCGCCGGCGGTCAGGAATACCACTACTTCTCCCTGTCTGCGGCGGAGAAGACCATCGGTGACGTATCCCGACTGCCATACAGCCTGAAGGTCCTGCTGGAGAACGTGCTCCGCTTCGAGGACGGCGGCAGCACGACCGTCGATGACGCGAAGGCGTTGGCCGAATGGGTGAAGGCTGGCACCAGCACGAAGGAAGTGCCGTTCCGTCCCAGCCGCATCCTGATGCAGGACTTCACCGGCGTCCCTGCCGTGGTCGACCTGGCGGCGATGCGCGACGGCATCATCAAGCTCGGCGGGCAGCCGGACAAGGTGAACCCGCTCATCCCCGTCGACCTCGTGATCGACCACTCCGTCATGGTGGACGTCGCCGGCACGAAGGGCGCGTTGCACGAGAACGTGGAGATGGAGTTCGCCCGCAACGGTGAGCGCTACCGCTTCCTGCGCTGGGGCAGCCAGGCGTTCGAGAACTTCCGCGTCGTGCCGCCCGGCACCGGCATCTGCCACCAAGTCAACCTGGAGTACCTGGCGCAAACCGTCTGGACCTCGAAGATCAAGGGCGAGGAGTTCGCCTATCCGGACACGCTGTTCGGCACCGACAGCCATACCACCATGGTCAACGGAATCGCCGTGCTCGGCTGGGGCGTCGGCGGGATCGAGGCGGAGGCCGCGATGCTCGGCCAGCCCATCGCCATGCTGATCCCGGACGTGATCGGCTTCCGCCTGGTGGGCAAGCTGAAGGAGGGCGTGACGGCCACCGACCTCGTGCTCCTCGTCACCCAGATGCTCCGCAAGAAGGGCGTGGTCGGCAAGTTCGTCGAGTTCTTCGGCGCCGGGCTGGACGACATGGCCGTCGCCACCCGCGCCACCATCGCCAACATGGCCCCGGAATACGGCGCCACCTGCGGCTTCTTCCCGACCGACAGCACCACCCTCGACTACCTGCGCCTCACCGGCCGTGACGAGGCCCGCATCGAACTGGTGGAGACATACGCCAAGGCGCAGGGCATGTGGCGCGACACAAACACGCCCGACCCCGTCTTCACCGACACGGTGGAACTGGATCTGTCGACCGTCGAACCCAGCATCGCCGGGCCGAAGCGCCCGCAGGACCGGGTGCTCCTCAGCGAGGCCAGCAGCGCGTTCAAGGCGGAGCTGAGCAAGAGCCTCGGCGTCCCTGCCAACGACATCGCCAAGAAGGTGATGGTCAAGGGCAAGAACTACGAAATCGGCCACGGCGATGTCGTGATCGCCGCGATCACTTCCTGCACCAACACGTCCAACCCCTACGTGATGGTCGCCGCCGGGTTGGTGGCGCGCAAGGCGCGCGCGCTCGGTTTGCGGCCAAAGCCATGGGTGAAGACGTCGCTCGCCCCGGGCAGCCAGGTCGTGACGGAATACCTCGACAAATCCGGCCTGCACGATGACCTCGACGCCATGGGGTTCGCCCTGGTCGGCTATGGCTGCACCACCTGCATCGGCAATTCCGGCCCGCTCGACCACACGATCGGCGAAGCGATCGACAACGAGAAATTGGTCGCCGTGTCGGTGCTGTCCGGCAACCGCAACTTCGAGGGCCGGGTGCATCCGCAGGTCCGCGCCAACTACCTAGCCAGCCCGCCGCTGGTCGTCGCCTATTCGCTGCTCGGCACGATGAACGAGGACATCACCACGGCGCCGCTCGGCGTCGGCAACGACGGCAAGCCCGTCTACCTGAAGGATGTCTGGCCCACGAACGATGAAATCGCCACTATCGTCCGCGGCGACCTCACGCGCGTGCAGTTCCTCAAGCGCTACGGCGAAGTCTTCCTCGGTCCCGAGGAATGGCAGAAGATCGAAGTCGAGGGCGGCAACGACACCTATGGCTGGACGGATGGCTCCACCTACGTGAAGAACCCGCCTTATTTCGAGGGAATGACCATGGAGCCCGTGGCCAAGGGCGACATCGTTGGCGCCCGGATCCTGGGCCTGTTCGGTGACAACATCACGACCGACCACATCAGCCCGGCCGGCAACATCAAGAAATCGTCGCCCGCCGGCGAATACCTGGTCGAACGGCAGGTCAGCCCGCGCGACTTCAACAGCTACGGCGCCCGCCGCGGCAACCACGAGGTCATGATGCGTGGCACCTTCGCCAACATCCGCATCAAGAACGAGATGCTGGGCGGCGTCGAAGGCGGCCTCACCAAGCACTACCCGGACGGCAAGGAGATGCCGATCTACGACGCCGCCAAGCTGTATGGCGACGAGGGCATCCCTCTCGTGGTGTTCGGCGGCAAGGAATACGGCATGGGCTCCTCCCGCGACTGGGCGGCCAAGGGCACCATGCTGCTCGGCATCAAGGCCGTCCTGGTGGAAAGCTTCGAGCGTATCCACCGCTCCAACCTGGTCGGCATGGGCATCCTGCCGTTGACCTTGCCGGAGGGCGTGACCCGGCACTCCCTCGGCCTCAAGGGCGACGAGGTGATCGACATCACGGGTATCAAGACGATCACGCCGCGCATGACGGTGCCGGTGACGATCCAACGCGCCGACGGCAGCCAGGAAACCGTGGAGGCGCTCTGCCGCATCGATACCGACGACGAGGTCGAGTACTACCGTCACGGCGGCATCCTGCAATACGTGCTGCGCGGGATGGCCCAGGCGGCGTAGCGCAGCGCTCCGAGAGGGAGAGGGCCTCCTTTCTTCCCCCTCTCCCTCTCGGAGAGGGCCGGGGTAAGGGCGCCCCCAACCAATTTCATGCGTCTCCTCGCCACCACGCCCGAGGCCAATCTCGCCCGCCTGCCGACCGCCATCGACCTGCGCGCCATCAGCCTGGCGGAGGGCGTGCGTGCCGCCCTCTCCATCGCCTTCATCGTCGCCGCCGACCAATGGCTGCATTGGCCCCCTTTGCTGGAGGCAGCGCTCGGCGCGCTGCTCACCTGTCTCGGCGATGCCGGCGGTCCGATCCGCCGTCGCCTGCCCGCGCTGATCACCTTCACCCTGCTGGGCGCCGCCATCACAGTCGGCTTCGGCTTGCTGCGGGGCGGCAGCCTGGCCGTCTCCGTTCCCATTGCCTGCCTCGGCGTCTTCGTCCTGTCCTTCGCCCGGATCTGGGGGCAGGCGTCGATGCAGGTCGGCAGCCTGCTCGCCGTCGTCCTCGTGTTCGCCTTGGACGAACCACGTCAGCTTTCCGAGGCGGCGATGTTCGGCGCGGTCTTCGCCGCCGGCTGCCTATGGGCGACGCTGCTCACGATGGTGATCTGGCGGATCTACCCATTCCGCCCTGCCCGGCAGGCCGTGTCGGATGCCTACCGCGCCACGGCCCGGTCGGTGGCCGATCTTCTCACCCTCATCCAGACGAATGCGGACGCCCCCGCTTGGGAGGCCCATGCCAGGGGCCATCGCCGCGCCGTCCGCGACACGATCGAGCGCGCCCGCATCGCCGTGCAGGACACGCTGCGGGTGCGCGGCCAGGCCAGCCAGCGCGCCATGCAAGCCTTGCTCCGCATCGAGACGATCGACCAGTTGTTCGGCGCCACCATCGCCCTGTCGGATGTATTGGAGGCAAACCGCGATCCCCAGGTCCAGCGCGCGGCGCAGCGTCTGCTGCGGCTGTTGCGTCCGACACTGCGCGTGCTGTCGGATGCGATCCGGGCCGACGATCCCGGGCAGGGCCGCCATAGCCCGATGCAGCGCCTGGCCAAGATCGGGCCGACCCTGGACGAGATGCTGGCCGCCACGATGCACGTGCCCGCCTTGTCCGCCGTGGCCGACGCGATCGTGGAGCGGCTGCGCATTGCGGCGACGCTGACGGCCCCCGCCGGCTGGGTGCCCGGCGCTTTGCCGGACACGCCGCCCGCCGGCACTTGGCGGCACCGCCTGCTGACGCCGCTGCGGGCGAACCTGCAATGGCGGTCCGCGATCTTCCGCCACGCCCTCCGCGCTGCCGTCATCGCCGCCCCGGCGTTGACCTACACGCTGGCGACGCCCGGCCGGTATCACCATTGGCTGACCATCACGCTGATCCTGACCATGCAGCCTTTCTACGCCTTGACGTGGCAGAGGGCGCTGGAGCGGATCGGCGGCACCGTGCTCGGCGGCCTCTTGGCTGCCGTGATCGCGCTGGTCTGCACCACGCCGCTCAGCATCGCGGCGGCTTTGTTCCCCTTGGCGATCCTGGCCTTCACCGTCCGCTCGGTGAACTACGGCGCGTTCATCTTCCTGCTGACCCCGCTGGTCGTGCTGCTGACGGAGTTCAGCCAGCCCGGCACCGGCGAACTCTACATCGCCGGGCTCCGCGCCCTCTACACCGTCCTGGGCGGCGCACTGGCGGTGTTCGGATGTCTGGTCTTATGGCCGAGTTGGGAGCCTGACCGCCTCAAGCGCGAACTCCGCACCGCCATCCTCGCCCACGCCGCGTTCGCGGTGACGGAACTCGGCTCCCTGCTGGGCGAGGCAAAGCCGGCGGCCGTCGACCGGGCGCGCCGGGCGGCGGGCGTGGCCAGCAACAATCTGGAAACCTCGATCTCCCGCGCCCTGAACGAACCGCGCCGCACCCAGCGCAAGGAACTGCAGGCCGCTTTGGTGGTGGACGCCGCCCTCCGCCGCATGGCGGGGCGCCTCTCCGCCCTGCAACTCGACCCGCATCATGCCGATGGGGTCAGCCCCGAGGCGCTGCGATCCTGGCGCGATTGGATCAGCAGGACGCTTGAATGCCTGGCAGATGATGTTCCCTTGTCGGACCCCAGGCCCGCCGGCCGCGCCCCCGACGCCCTCCTGCGGATCGCCCGGCAGATCGAGCTGCTTCAAGGCGCCGCGGCTCTCTAACGTGTTGCGCTCAAAATACGTTCATGGTTTTCCGTGCATAATGCCCTGCATCGGGAGGGGTCGCATGATGCTGGAGCAAAGCATCGCCGCCAGCCACGCCCCGCTTCCAGACGCAGCATGCGCCCGCGGCGACGCGGCAGCCGGCCCGTTGCTCAGACAGTGCCCGCGCGGCCTAGCCGCTCGACATGTGCCAGCGGGCCGGCCAGCAGCAGGCCGGCCCCGCCAAGCGCCGCCATCGGCAGGAACAGCAATCCACCGAACCGGTCATAGCCCAGACCCGCCAGCCAGATCAGCAGTCCGATCGGCGCGGAAAACCCCAGCGCCGAATGCAGCGCCTGGGCTGCGGCGCCGCGGCCCGGCGGCACGTGGCGGCCCAGCATCGCCATCGACGACAGATGCTGCATGGCGAATGTCGCAGCATGGAGCAGTTGTACGACAGCCAGCACGGGCAACGCCGTCGTCGCCGCCAGCGTCGCCCACCGCACGGCGCAGGAAGCTGCCGCGAACGCGGTCAGGCGCGCCGGCCCCTGCCGCGCCACCCAAGCGCCGCCCCAACGGAACAGCACGATCTCCATCACGATGCCTTCCGCGATCAGCAAGCCGATGACACCGTCGCTCAATCCGGCAGACCGCCAGTAGATGGCGGCGAACCCGTAATACACCGCATGCGATCCCTGGATCAGGGCGCTTGCCACAATGGTCAGCCGCAATGCCCGCAGCCGCAGCAGCCCGCCGAAACGCAAGGCTGGCCGCGTGACCCGCGCCGGCTCCGGCAGGCCCGGCGATACCGCCGCCGCGACGCCAAAGCCGCACGCGATCAGTAACGGGGCCAGCCACGACCCCGCCCATCCGAGGACCGGACCGGCCGCCGCGGTGGCCAGCATGTAGGCGATTGATCCCCACGCCCGCGTGCCGCCGTAGGACAGTTGCCCGGCCATCGCCAAGGCCAGCGTCAACGTATCGGCCAAGGGCGTCAGCGCCGCGGCCGCGATGCTCTGCAAGCTCGCCACCGCCAGCACGCCCCAGAATGCCTGCATCAGCGGCAGGCAGGCGACCGCCGCCGCCGCCGCAAACGCCGCCAGCAGCAGCATCGGCCGCAACCGTCCCACCCAGTCCGCCGCAGCGCCCCAGGCCGGCACCGCCACCAGCCGTACCAGCGAGCCAACCCCAAGCACGGTGCCGACCTGTCCGGGATCGATCCCCCGGTCCGTCATCCAGAGCGGCAGGAACGCGGTCGTGACGGCGCCGGCGGCAAAGATCGCGCCGGTGAACAGCCCGACGCGAACCGAGGGGGAGGGGGTCAGGCCGGATCCGCCCCAAGCTGCGAATGCGCAGCCTCCCGGATCGCCCGCGCCATCGCCGCGATCCCGTTGCCCCGGTTGGTGGACAGCGCCTCCAACAGCCCGAGCTCGCGGAGGAACACCGGGTCGGTGGCGATGATCTCCGCCGGGCTTCGTCCAGAATAGACCCGCAGCAGCAACGCCACCAACCCCGACACGATCGCCGCGTCGGACGCCCCGGCCAGCGACAGCACGCCGCCCTCCCGCGCCGCCTCCATCCACACCTTGCTCTGGCAACCCGGCACACGGTGCGAGTCGTCGGTCCAGGCCTCGGGGAAAGGAGGCAGGCTGCGTCCCAATTCGATAATGTACTGGTATCGGTCCATCCAGTCATCGAACACCGCCAACTCCTCGCCGATGGCTGCGATGGCGTCGGCCGCACTGGCTTCGGTCGGGTGGACGAACGGGTCGGTCATGCTGTGGATGTGACGCCGGCTCCGTTCCTCGTCAATCTTGCCCTCGTCTCCAAACGGTGGCGTATGGCCCGATGAAGACAAGTGTGGAAGCCGACGCGGACACGATGCCAGCAGCGGACGATTTTTCCGTCGAACTCGGCCCCAAAGGCTCCCTCAACATGCTGCACTTCAAAGGCCGGCCAGTCGTCCCCGTGCAGGGATCAACGGTGGAAGCGCAGTTTACCCTTTCGGACCGCAGCACGCTCGTCCTGATCAGCGACAACACGCTTTATCAGGAGGTCTTGACCTTGTCTTTGATCGGCCCCGACCTGCGTGAACGGGACCGCGTCATGGTGGGGGGCGCCTACGCGCAAGGCTTCCTTGCCTATGCGGAACGGCACAGCCCCGATGAGGTCGCCTTCTGCTGGCACGATCTCGATCTGGTGGTGACGGTAGGACGCTACTGGAGGTGGCTGAGCCTGCGGTATCGCTGGCTCAAGCTTCGTGACACGATGCCTCAGCGTGCACCGGACGCGCATGAACGCGCACCCAAGCGGTGAACTCGTCCTCCCCCATCTCCCCCGACGCCATGTCGATCATGGCAACGATCGCTTCCGGCTCCGGCGCCTCCAGCGGCATCCCATTCAACGAGAGGAACAGGACCATTGCCATAAACCCGGCTCGCTTGTTGCCATCGATGAACGGATGGTTTCGCGCGATAGCAATCGCATACGTCGCACCGAGTTCCGCGACATCTGGTTCGCCGTAGCCTGCCCGGTTGAGCGGCCGGGCGAGGGCGCTTTCCAGCAAAGCCTCATCCCTGATCCCTGCTGCTCCACCATGCCAGGCAAGTTGCTCATTATGCATGAGAACGACCGTGTCGCGGTCAACCCAGATGGTCATTTTGCGAGTTCATGAAGCACGTTACGCCACTTCTTCATGAGGCCCCGCGCCACCTCCATCTGATATTCGATGTCCGCGTTCCGCACTGACAGTTGGACGCCATCCGGTGTATCCGTTGCAAATAGCGTGTCACCCTTCTGCACGCCGAGCTTCACCAGCAACTCGCGCGGCAGGATCACCCCGACGGAGTTCCCCACCGCAATCAGCTTCATCTCCGCCATGTCATACCTCCTCGAGCGGCCTCTCTCCCTCGCGGGTGAGGGGCCAGGCTCAGCGTATTATAACACAGGTATGAACATCGCCGCTACAGGATAAACCGGCTCAAATCCCCCCGCGCCGCCAACGGCGCCACCCGCTCGTTCACGTAGGCGGCGTCCACCGCCACGCTTTCGCCGCGTCGGTCGCTTGCGGTGAAGCTCACCTCCTCCAGCAGCTTCTCCAGAACCGTTGCCAGCCGGCGGGCGCCGATATTCTCCACCCGCTCGTTGATATCAGCCGCCAAATCCGCCAGCGCGTCGATCGCGTCCTCGCCGAAATTCAGCGTCACGCCCTCCGTCTGCATCAGCGCGCCGTATTGCTTCAGCAGGCTATGCTCCGGCTCCACCAGGATTTGCCGCAAATCCGCCCGCGACAGCGGCGCCAGCTCCACCCGGATCGGCAGCCGGCCCTGCAGCTCCGGCAGCAAGTCCGACGGCTTGGCCAAGTGGAACGCCCCGGAGGCGATGAACAGCACATGGTCCGTCTTCACCGGGCCATATTTGGTGGACACCGTCGTGCCTTCGATCAGCGGCAGCAGATCCCGCTGCACACCCTCGCGGGACACGTCGCCGCCGCGGAACCCGCCCTCGCTGGACCGGGCGCACACCTTGTCGATCTCGTCCAGGAACACGATGCCGTTCTGCTCGGCATGCGTCACCGCGTCCTTGGTGATTTGCTCGGTATCCAGCAGATGGTCCGCCTCATCCCGGGTCAACGCCGCGCGGGCGGCGGCCACCGTCATGCGCCGGGTCTTCTGCGCCCGACCGCCCATCATCCCCTTCATCATCTCGCTTAGATTGATCATCTGGCCCGGTGGCATGCCCGGGATGTCCAACTGCCCGATCGGCGAGCCGCCGCTATCGGCCACCTGCACCTCGACTTCCTTGTCCTCCAGCTCGCCGTCGCGCAGCATCCGGCGGAACTTGGCCCGCGTGTCGCCGCTGGCCCCGTCACCCACCAGCGCGGTCACCAGCCGGTCCTCCGCCTGCATGTCCGCCTTCACCTGCACGTCCTTGCGGCTGGACTCGCGCAGCATGGTGAGGCTCACCTCCACCAGGTCGCGCACGATGCTTTCCACGTCGCGCCCGACATAGCCGACCTCGGTGAACTTGGTCGCCTCCACCTTCAGGAACGGCGCCTGCGCCAGCTTGGCCAGCCGCCGCGCGATCTCCGTCTTGCCGCAGCCGGTCGGGCCGATCATCAGGATGTTCTTCGGCACCACCTCCTCCCGCATCTCCTCCGGGAGCTGCTGGCGGCGCCAACGGTTGCGCAGCGCGATGGCCACGGCGCGCTTGGCGTCGGTCTGGCCGACGATGAACCGGTCGAGTTCGGAGACGATCTCGCGCGGCGAATAGGTTGGAACGTCCATGGCTTACAATGTCTCGACAATGACGTTGGCGTTGGTGTAGACGCAGATCTCACCGGCGATCCGCATGGCGCGCCGGGCGATCTCCTCCGCGGACATGCCGTCGATCTCCAGCAGCGCGCGCGCCGCCGCCAACGCGTAGTTGCCGCCGGAGCCGATCGCGATCAGCCCGTCTTCCGGCTCCAGCACGTCGCCGTTGCCGGTGAGCGTGTACGAATGCTGGTCGTCCGCCACCGCCATCATCGCCTCCAGCCGGCGCAGGTAGCGGTCGGTGCGCCAATCCTTCGCCAACTCCACGCAGGCGCGCTCGAGCTGGTGGGGAAACCGCTCCAGCTTCGCCTCCAGCCGCTCCAGCAGGGTGAAGGCGTCGGCGGTGGCGCCGGCGAACCCCGCCAACACCTTGTCGCCCGCGCCGATGCGGCGGACCTTGCGGGCATTGCCCTTGATGACGGTCTGTCCAAGCGTGACCTGCCCATCCCCAGCCATCGCCACGTGCCCGTCCCGGCGCACGCACAGGATGGTGGTGCCATGCCACCCGACGGGGTCATACGGAGTGTTGTTCTGCATGGGTGGGCAAATGGCGTCGCGATTACCGCTTTCCAAGCTGGGATCAGACCGGCCCATGGAGTGAGGTTTTCGACTTGGCTCCGTCCACAGGGTGTAGCCCGTATCGCGCTTGGGCGATGCGGGACTGGCCAGTCCAGCCGATGTCGAGTTCGGCCGCACCGCCCACTATGCTGACCTCGGATGTCTCAGCCTGAGGTCCCGCGTCGCCCAAGCGCGATAGGGGCTACGCTGGCTGCGTGTGTCGGAACCGTAAGGCGGACCCTGATGCAAGCAACGCCGCCTACCGCACGCGGGCGGCGGCCACGGCCTGCTGCAACTCCGCCAGCTCGACCTCGCCCGGGATCATCCGCGTGCCCACCACCAGCGCCGGCGTGCCATCCACGTGCAGCGCCGCGGCCAGCCGCAGGTTCTTGTCCAGCCGGGCCTGCACCGCCGGGTCGGCCATGTCCCGGTCGAACCGCGCCCCGTCCATACCCAGCCGCTCCGCCTCCGCGCGCAGCGAGGCAGGGGTAGGCGTCGCCGAACTCCGCATGATCGCCTGCTGCAGCGGCAGGTAGCCGCCTTGGCGCTGCGCCGCCAGCAGGGCCCGCGACTCCAGCACGGATGCGGGGCCGAGAATCGGGATGTCCTTGAACACCAGCCGCACCTTCGGGTCCGCCTGCAGCAGCGCCGCCATGACGGGCAGCATCTGGCGGCAATACGGGCAGCGCGGGTCGTAGAACTCCACCACCGTCACGTCTCCGGCCGGGTTGCCCGCCGTCGCATCCGCTGGATCGGCAAACAACGCGGCCTGCTGGGCGGCAATCGCGCTGGCGCTGGCCGCGTCCTGCCGGGCGGCGTCATCCGCCTGCATCGCCGCCAATGCGTCACGCAGGATGGAGGGATCATCGTGCAGGGCCTGCCGCACCACCTGCACCACCTCCGCCCGCTGCTCGGCCGTCAGCGCCGCGGCATGCGCCGCCCCGCCAAGCAATCCCAGCAACACGACGCTCGTCCATCCAAACCGACCGGTCATGAAGCGCACGCACCTTCCCATCTACAAGCTGCCGGCCCGCCGGCGCCAAATTTGCCGCTTGCCGCGAAGCCGGTTATGGCACGGTCCCGGCCGAACAACACGGCCGACGGAGGATTCGACACCCCGATGCCAGCCGTGAAACGGATCTGCACCAGCCTCATGCTGGTTCTGTGCGGCGCCCTGGCTGCATGCGACACCCTGACGGACGTGAAGAACACGTTCATCGGTGGCGGGGTGAGCGGCCCTGGCTCGGAACCCCGGCGCATCAGCGGCTTCGTGGGCGGCGTCGTGGCAGACGAACCGACCGCCGCACTGGCCGGGCGAGAGGTCCTGGTGTTGGGCGGCACCGCCGCCGACGCAGCGGTGGCCGTGGGCTTCACCCTGGCCGTGACCTACCCCTCGCGCGCCAGCCTGGGTGCCGGGGGGGCCTGCCTCGCCTATAGCCCGGCCCGCACTGGCGCGGGCGAGGGCATGCCGGAGGCGATCGTGTTCACGCCCGTGGCGCCCACCCGAATCGCCGGGAAATCCGACCGCCCGGCCGCGGTCCCCATGCTGGCGCGCGGCCTGTTTGCCTTGCATGCCCGCTACGGCCGCCGCCCGTTCGAGACCTTGGTCGCGCCGGCCGAGCAACTCGCGCGGTTCGGCACGCCCGCCTCCCGCGCCTTCGTGCGGGATTTGCAGGTCGTGTCCGGCCCGCTCCTGGCCGATCCGGATGCCCGGGCCGTGTTCGCCCCCGGCGGCGCGTTGCTCACCGAGGGATCGAACCTCATCCAACCCGACCTCGGCGCGACGATGGCGCAGTTGCGGGTCGCCGGCGTCGGCGATCTCTACCAGGGCGCACTCGCCGGCCGTTTCGTCAGCGCGTCCGACGCTGCGGGCGGCGGCCTGACCTTGGCGGATCTGCGTGCGGCGCTGCCAAAAACCGTGCCCACGATCAATGTCCGCGCCGGGGACGACCAGGTCTCGTTCCTGCCGCCGCCTGCCGATGGCGGCCTCGCCTCGGCGGCGGCGTTCCAAGCCTTGCAGGCGACCCCGAACGATGCGGCCGCCGCCCAGGCCCGGTCGCTAGCCGTGGCGGCGCGCTGGCGGGCAGGGGGTGTCGATGCCGCCGCGGTGCTGGCCGCCAAGGACGTGACCGGCTCCCTGCCGCAGCTCCCTGCCTCCACCACCTTCGCCACGCTCGACCGGGACGGCAATGCGGTGGTGTGCGCAGTGACCATGGACAACCTCTTCGGCACCGGCCGCATCGCCCGCGGCACCGGCATCGTCATGGCCGCGTCTCCTGGCAGCGTGCCGCCGCCCCTGCTGTCCGCGGCCATCGTATGGAACCCCACCCTCCGCGCGTTCCGGGCCGCCGTCGGCGCCAGCGGGCAGGAGGCGGCGCCCCTCGCGGTCGCCACCGGTTTGAAGACCATACTGGCCGGCCAAGCGGTGCCGGCCAATCTCGTCCCCGATCCGGGGCGACTTAACGCCATAGCATGCACGCGCTACTTGCCAGGGAACGAGGACCAGTGTGGCTGGACGACCGACAGCCGGGGCAGCGGCCTTGCCGTAGGGGGCAGTTGACACCGGCCTCATTCCGATTTCATGGCATTCGGGATGTCTTGCATCTGTGCCGAGGCTAGAACTTCGATTATGCAGCAAGCACGGTATCGAGGGACCTCTCCATGCGACGTTTGCTGATCCTATCGGTGTTCCTTATGGCAGCCGAGCCGCTGCCCGCTGTGGTGACCTTCCACCTGGCCCCGCCGCATGACGGGTCCGCGACCTACGGCCCGGCGGACATGCTGTGCGACCTGGACAAGTGCCACATGTTCGAGGTGCCAGGCATGCCCTCCAATGGCACGGTGGACTTCCACTTCCCGGCCCTCCAGGGACAGGACAGGATCGATTTGCGCCGATGCTTCTCGCTCTGCCGCGCCACGGCGACGGGCTATCCGTCGGAGCCGGAGCACCGCACGCCCGACCAGCAAAACCCGTCGATCAGCATCGCCGTGACCGAACTGCAAATCCAATAGCGGGCATACCTTGCTGAAGGTCGGCCGCACGGCCGCGGTGCCGCCGTTCCGCGTCATGGACGTCATAGCAGCGGCCAACCGGCGGCAAGCAGCCCTGCCGCCCGGCGCACCCGGCATCATCCGCATGGAGGTCGGCCAGCCCGGCACCGGCGCGCCCCGCGGCGCCGTGGCGGCCGTCCGCCAGGCCTTGGAAAGCGGCGCACCGCTCGGCTACACGGAGTCATTCGGTCGCCCGTCGCTCCGCTCCCGCATCGCCGCCCATGGCGTGGACTGGTACGGCCATGCCGCGGACCCGGCGCGGATCGCCATCACCATGGGGGCGTCCGCCGCCTTTCCCCTGGTCTTCCTGGCCGCCTTCGACCCCGGCGACCGCATCGCCATGGCCGCCCCCTACTACCCGCCATACCGCAACATCGCGACCGCACTCGGTCTCGTCCCCGTGCTGATCGAGACCGGGGTGGAGACGCGCTACCAGCCCACTATCGCCTTGTTGGAACGGCTGGACCCGCTGCCCGACGGGCTGATCGTGGCCTCCCCGTGCAATCCCGCCGGCACCATGCTGCACCAGGACGAGCTGGCCGCCATCGCCCGCTGGTGCCACCAGCACGGCGTGCGGCTGATCAGCGATGAGATCTATCACGGCCTGCAATACGGCCAGCCCGTTGCCACCGCCGCCGCTTTCAGCCCCAGCGCGGTGGTGGTGAACAGCTTCTCCAAATATTTCTCCATGACCGGCTGGCGCATCGGCTGGACCGTGCTGCCGGAGGAACTCGTGCGTCCAGTGGAATGCCTGGCGCAAAACTTGTTCATCTCCGCCCCCCACATCGCCCAGCTTGCCGCGGAGGCGGCGTTCGACTGCCATGAGGAGTTGCAGGCCAACGTCGCCCGCTATCGCCGGTCCCGCGACCTGCTGCTGCGCGACCTGCCCGGCGTCGGCTTCGACCATTTGGCCCCGGCCGAAGGTGCGTTCTACATCTACGCCGACATCGGCGCGCGAACCAACGACAGCGCGGCGTTCTGTGCCCGCATGTTGGCCGAGGCCGGCATCGCCGCCGCGTCCGGCCTCGACTTCGACGCGGCGCGTGGACACCAAACGGTGCGTTTCAGCTACTGCGGATCAGAATCCGATATGGCCGGTGCAGCCGAACGACTGAAGCACTGGCGGTAACGTCCGACACCTCGAATCCGGGGCGCAGCATGCTCACGCGCTGTGCGCTATTGGTGGCCAGCCTGGTCTTCCAGCGCAGGGTGACAGCGATGGTGTGCATCGCTTTCTCCCCCGTGATGCCGGGTGGTTAATTCCATCCGGCATCATTCTCATGCGAAGAAAAAATGTATGGGCCAGCAGCGAAGTCGCAACATAGTGCGCGATCGTTTCAGGGCTGACTTAAGGAAAGCCCCCTCCCTTGGGGAGGGGGAGACGCGCTGCCTTCAGCCTAGAACAAGTAGGCTCCAAATGCTCATGCCAGAAGCCGACATGGCGGACGTGATCCAGCGGCGGCGGTCGTTCCGTTAATCCGCCATTATCCGCGTCGCCACCAACCCCGCTTCTTTTCCACCTCCGGAGTCTCTGCCCCCACCAGGATAGGCGGCGGGACCGGGGCACTCACCGGCTCCTCCGCTGCGGTCGCAACCGGTTCCGGCTCTGGTGCGGCATGTCCATTCATGAGCGGCGGCTCTTCCTCCACGACGGCAGGCGAGGGGGCGACGGCCACCTCCGCCGGCTCGGGCAGGGCAGGGGCGGTCGGCTCGGCAACCGCCTCGCTGTCAAGCGCTGGCACGTCCGTCAAGACAGGGGAAGGCGGCGCCTCTGCTGCCTCCACCACCGGCTGCGGTGACGCAGCGAGGGTCTCTGGTTCGTCCATGATATCGAAGATGTCGTACACCTGGCCAAACGGGTCGGCAGGGGTCGGCCCGGTATAGGCCGGCGCCTGGTCGAAGGACGCAGGCGCCTCGCCCCCGTCCTCGCTCTGCACCACCTCTCCGTCCGGCTCCCGCCGCCGCCGACGGCCACCACGGCGACCGCGGCGGCGTCCCCGTCCATCGTCGTCAAGCGCCCCGTCGCCCGCTTCGACCGCCTCTGGCGACGCTTCAGTCACAGCCGGTGTGACCTCTTGCTCTGCCACAGCCTCTACGGCCGGGGCAGTGCCGATCTCTGGCTGCTCCGCCATCGCCGGGTCCTCGCCCATCGCCGCGGGGCCAGAGGCGCCGTCCTCCCGGCGTCCGCCACGGCGGCGGCGGCGGCGCTTGCGGCCACGTGCTTCGCTCTCCTCCGCCGTCTCGTTGGCGGGCGCCAGCTCCGCATCGGCCTCGTCCCCGGCCTCCGCCTCGTCGTCGGTGTCGGCCTCCTCAATCACCAGGTCATCCTCTTCCGGCGTCGCCGGGCTGATGGGGATGGCGGTCGGCGCCGGCAGCGCCTCGTTCGTCTGCGGCCGCAGACGCTCGATCCGGGTCTGCGGCGGCATCAGCGTATCGTCCGCGCCGAAGCTGACGCTCATGCCATAGCGCGTTTCGATTTCCGCCAGCCGCACCCGCTTGTGGTTCAGCACGTACAGCGCGACCGAACCGGCCACGTGCACCAGGATGGCCGCCGCCCGGCGCTTCGCCCCTTCCTCCTCGATCGCCCGCAGCACCGCCAGCGCCGCCGTCTCCGTCGTCCGCACCAGCCCGGTGCCGCCGCAATGCGGGCAGGTGGTGAAGCTGGTTTCCGCCAGCGACGGCCGCAGCCGCTGCCGGCTCAGTTCCATCAGGCCGAAATGGCTGATCGCCCCGATCTGGATGCGCGCCCGGTCATCCTTCAGCGCGTCCTTCATCCGCTTCTCGACGGCCGCGTTGTTGCGCCGGCTTTCCATGTCGATGAAGTCGATCACGATCAGCCCGGCCAGGTCGCGCAGCCGCAACTGCCGCGCCACCTCGTCCGCCGCTTCCAGGTTGGTCTTCAGCGCCGTCTCCTCGATCCCCCGCTCGCGGGTCGACCGGCCGGAGTTCACGTCGATGGCGACCAGCGCCTCCGTCTGGTTGATCACCAGGTAGCCGCCGGAGCGCAACTGCACGTTCGGCTGCATCATGGTGTCGAGATGCGCCTCAACCCCCTGCCGCGCGAACAGCGGCTGCGGCTCGTTCCACAGGATGACCTTGCGGGCATGCGCCGGCATCAGCATGCGCATGAAGTCGCGCGCCGCCCGCCACCCGGCCTCGCCATCCACCAGCACCTCGTCCACGTCGCGGGAGTAGTTGTCGCGGATGGCGCGCTTGATGAGGTTGGCTTCCTCATGGATCAGCGCCGGGGCGATGGACGCCATGGTCGTCTCGCGGATGCTGTCCCACAGCTCCAGCAGGTATTCGCAATCCCGCTTGATCTCCGCCTTCGGCCGGGCCGCGCCCGCCGTGCGGATGATCATCCCCATGCCGCGCGGGATTTGCAGCTCGGTCGTCACTTCCTTCAGCCGCCGCCGGTCCGCCGCCGACGTGATCTTGCGCGAAATGCCGCCCCCGCGCGGCGAGTTCGGCATCAGCACGGAAAACCGCCCGGCGAGCGAGATGAACGTCGTGAGCGCCGCACCCTTCGTGCCGCGCTCCTCCTTGACCACCTGCACCAGCAGGATTTGCCGGCGTCGGATGACCTCCTGTATTTTATAGGACCGCATGAAGCGCGGCGGCCGGCCCTCCCGCCGCGGGCTGTCGTCGCCATCGTCATCCCCGTCATCGGCATGGTCAGCCTGCAGCACCTCCGGGGGCGGGGCAGGGGGAAGCGCCTCCACGCTGCCCGGGACTTCGCCGGGAAGCAGCTCGTCAGCCGGTGCGGACGCCGCTGCCCCGGATGCCGGCGGCTCGTCTGCCGCGACCTCCGCCATCGTCGCCTCGACGGGCTCCGCCACCTCCGGCGCCGAATCGACGCCGAGGCTGTCGGCCGTAACCTCCGCCGCCGCGGCATCCTCCCGGGCAGCGACGAAGTCCTGCGCCATGGCGTCCGCTCCGGACGCGCGATGGCTCGGCTCTTCCAGGGGCAGCGGCGGCTCGGCCTCCTCGAACCCGGCGCCCGCTTCCAGCTCCGCCTCGATGTCGGTGCCGGCGGCTTCCGCGGCGGCGGCGGCGGCGTCCTCCGCCTCTTCCTCCGCCCGGGCCTCGGCTTCCTGCATTTCCAGCAGGCGCTGCCGGTCGGCGACGGGGATCTGGTAGTAGTCGGGGTGGATCTCCCCGAACGCCAGGAACCCGTGGCGGCCGCCGCCATATTCCACGAACGCCGCCTGCAGGCTGGGCTCTACGCGGACCACCTTGGCGAGGTAGATGTTACCCTTGAGCTGCTTCTTGGCAGCCGTCTCGACGTCGAAGTCTTCGAGCCGGTTACCGTCCAGCACCACCACGCGGGTTTCTTCCGCGTGGGTCGCGTCGATCAGCATACGCTTCGTCATTGAATGAAAGTCTCCGGCGCGCCTGCCAGCCTGGCGCAACGGGCGCGGAGCGGCGGCGGCTCATAGGGCGAGGGAAGAACGACAGCCCGGACCGGGAGAAGCCCATGGCGTCGCGTCGCCCGGCCACGCCGCATGAAGCGGACTGGCTGGAAGCGCGACGAAACGATGCGGCGGCTCTCATTCGGCCTAAGACGGTCCTGTCAGTCGGCGGCGCGAGCAGAAGCTGCGAAACCGGGTTGGTCGGATGCCGGCCTATTCGAAGAACAGGCCCCAGCGCGCGATCCGCGCGGTGCGGGCGGCAGAGCCGTCGATTACATGGGCGCTCCCACCCAAAATGGCGGAGCAGCAACCCACGAAGGCTTTACCGCAGCGATACAGACCATGGCCGAAAGCAACCCGCCCCGCAAGCCCGGCGGAAAAACCGCGCTGCCGTGGCAGCCGTGCAACAGGGTACAGCCATAATCAAGGCGCAATGTCACGGCCTTTAGCTCACGTGTTAGGCTGGTCATCATGGGTGATGCAATGATCAAGCGTCGGGTCTTGTTTGGTGGCGGTGTGGCGGCCCTGATGAGTGGGTTGGCGCAGGCAAAATCGCGACATGGCCCCCAGCCAGGCGACCCCCAGAACAGCGGCGCCCTGCCGCTGGTCGTCCTGGACCCTGGCCACGGTGGCAAGGACCCGGGCGCCATCGGCGTCACCGGCACCTACGAAAAGCACGTCGCCTTCGCCGCCGCCACGGAGCTGAAGCGGCAATTGCTCGCCGCCCGCCGCCTCCGCGTGGAAATGACCCGCGGGCGCGACGTGTTCATCCCCCTGGAGGACCGCGTTGCCTGGGCGCAGGGCCGGGGCGCCGCGCTCTTCGTGTCCATGCACGCCGATGCCGTCGGCGATCACAGCGTGCGCGGCGCTAGTATCTATACCCTGTCCGACACCGCCTCCGACGCGCAGACCGCCGCGCTGGCCCAGCGGGAGAACAGCGCCGACCGCTTCGCCGGCGCCGCCTTCCGCGACCAGCCGCCGGAGGTCGCCCGCATCCTGGCCAGCCTGGTCCGGCAGGAGACGCGGGTCGGGTCCGCCCGGATGCAGCGCGGGATGGTCACCGCCCTGGACCGCAGCATCCCAATGCTGCAAAACCCCGCACGCCACGCGGGTTTCGTGGTATTGAAGGCGTCCGACATCCCCTCCGTGCTGGTCGAGATGGGATTTATGTCGAACGTTGAGGATGAAGCCGCGTTGCGTCGGCCGGAGCACCGCGCCGTGGTGGCTGCCGCGATGAAACAGGCGGTGGATGCGTTTTTCGACGGCCAGGGTATTCGCATGGCAGGCTAGGACAGCGGCCATGCTGGAGGATGATGGGCGAGTATGAGCAACTTGAGAGCCGGCGAACGGCTTGTCCCACCCGACACGGCCCCCGATCCACGTCGCAGCAAGGTCGTGACCCGCGCGGCGGTCCGCCGCCGTCGGTCATCCCTTCGCTGGATCGGCCGACTCGCCGGCATCGCGGTCACGATCGTCGCCGTCGTCTGCATCGTTGGCGCCGCCGTCCTGTACCGCGGCTACGAGACGCTGACCGCCGAACTGCCCACCGTCACCGGCTTGCTGCAATACCAGCCGCCGGTCATGAGCCGCATCTACGCCGGCAACGACCAACTGATCGCCGAGCTCGCCAAAGAGCGTCGTATCTTCATACCCTTCACCGCCATCCCGGACGTCGTGAAGCAGGCCTTCGTCTCCGCGGAAGACCAGAATTTCTGGACCCATAAGGGCGTCGACCCCGGCGCCATGGCCCGCGCGGCGTTCACCGACCTGATGCAGTTGGGCAAGAACCGCCGGCCGATCGGCGCCTCCACCATCACCCAGCAAGTCGCCCGCAACATGCTGCTCGGCTCCAACGAGCGGACGATGAGCCGCAAGATCAAGGAGGCGATCCTGGCCATCCGCGTCGAGCAGACGCTGCCCAAGGAACGCATCCTCGAACTCTACCTGAACGAGATTTATTTCGGCCTGCAATCCTACGGCGTCGCCGCCGCGGCGCAGACCTATTTCAACAAGTCCCTCGACGAGCTCACCTTGCCCGAGGCCGCCTTTCTCGCCTCGTTGCCGAAGGCCCCCAACAACTACAACCCGTTCCGCTTCCCGGAGGCAGCCCGTGCCCGGCGCGACTGGGTGCTCGACCGCATGGCGGAGGACCACGCGATCACGCCCGAACAGGCCAGCGCCGCCAAGCTCGGCCCCGTCGTGACCGGGCAGTTCCACCGCCCGGACATCGTCGCCGGCTCCGAGTGGTTCGGCGAGGAAGTCCGTCGCCAGATGGTCGACCGATTCGGCGCCGATGCCACGACCGAGGGCGGCCTGGTGGTGCGCACCAGCCTCGACCCGGCCTTGCAGACCACGGCCGACCAGGTGCTGCGGCGCGGGCTGATCAACTACGACAAGGTCCATGGCGGCTGGCGCGGTCCCGTTGCCCGGCTCGACCCGTCCCCGTCCGTGTTGCGCACCGGCTGGCCGCGCTCGCTCGCCGCGTTGCCCCGCCCGCCCGGCATGCTTCCCGACTGGCAATTGGCAGTGGCGCTGGAGGTCAACGGGACGGAGGCACGGCTTGGCTGGGTCGACGCCGCGGGGGCGCAGCACGTCTCCCCGATGCTGCTGGGTGACACGGGCTGGGCGCGGCCGAACCACAACGGTTCCCTCGGCGGCGCCCCGCGACGCATGGCCGACGTGATCCAGGTCGGCGACGTGGTGATGACGGAACAGGCGGCGGCCACGGTTGCCAAGGGCGCTCCCACGACGGACCGGCTGTTGCTGCGCCAGGTGCCGCAGGTCCAGGGCGCACTCGTCTCGCTGGACCCGGCGACCGGCCGGGTGCTCGCGATGTCCGGCGGCTGGAACTACGAAAGCAGCCAGTTCAACCGCGCCACCCAGGCGCAGCGCCAGCCCGGCAGCTCATTCAAGCCGATGGTCTACCTGGCCGCCATGCAGCAGAACCTGTCGCCGAGCCAGCGAGTGCTGGACGCCCCCTTCGTGCTGGATCAGGGCGCCGCCGGCGTCTGGCGGCCGGGCAACTATGAGAAGGGTTTCGCCGGGCCGATCTCGATCCACCAGGCGCTGGAGAAATCGTTGAACCTGGCCACCGTCCGCATCGCCCAGAAGGTCGGCATGGACGCCGTGGCGGCCAACGCGATCGCCTTCCACGTCGTCGATCAAATGAGCCACTACCTGCCGAACGCGCTCGGCGCCGTCGATACCACGGTGTTGCGCCAGGCCGGCGCCTATGCCTCGCTGGACGAGAACGGGCGCGAGGTCGTGCCCACGCTGATCGACTCCGTGCAGGACCGCGACGGTCATGTCGTCTGGCGCGCGCCCGGCATCGCCTGCACCGGCTGCGGCGATGCCTACCGCCCACCCTTGCTCAACGACACCAGGCAGCAATTGGCGGACCCGCAAAGCGTGTTCCAGACCGTGACCATGATGCAGGGCGTGGTCGCGCACGGCACGGGCTACGAGGCGGGCAAGGGGCTCAACCGGCTCGCCATCGCCGGCAAGACCGGCACCACCCAAGATTTCAACGACGCCTGGTTCGTCGGCTTCACGCCTGATTTGGTCACCGCCGTCTGGATCGGCTTCGACAATCCCAGCAGCCTTGGCGAGAACGAGACGGGCGGTGCGATCGCCGCGCCGATCTGGCACGACTTCATGGCCGTCGCATTGCAGAACCGCCCCAACCTGCCCTTCACCATGCCGGACGGGCTCACCCTCAGCACCTGGACCTCCAACGTGACGGACGCCTTCAAGGTGGGGCAGGTGCCCGGGCAGAGCGGGCCTACCATCGGTGGCGGCGGCGGCGGCGGTGGCGGCGATGCCACCGGCGATGGCGGGGTGACCGCCAGCAGCGGCGGCACCGGCACCGGTGTGGACAGCGGGGTCGGCGGACTTTACTAGTACAGCGTTTTCATGAAACGACTCCTATCCCGCCGCCTGACGCAGGCCCTTCGTAGGGTGGGCTTCAGCCCACCGCTCCGAGGGGGGGGCTAACGCCCACCCTACGGCTTCCTCTCGATAGGGTCGGTTTCGTGGAATCGATCTATTTAGTGCGGTGGTCCCTAGTTGCTCCGATCGTAGGGTGGGTTGTCCTTCACAACCCACCAGCCAACGGCAAGAGAAGTCGATCTTAGGGGACGCCGCAATCGCCTTCCCGGCCCCATGCCCAACGCAGGTATCCCATGTCGACCGAATCAGACGCCCTCAACGAACAGATCAAGCAGTCCATCGCCCTGCTGCGGAGGCATCTTTGACTGGGATGCCGCCACGGAACGCCTCGCCGAGCTGAACCACCGCGCCGAGGACCCCGACCTCTGGAATGACGCCGCCGCCGCCCAAGCGCTGATGCGCGAGCGCACGCAACTCGCTGGCCAAATCGAAGGCGTCCAGGCGCTGGAGGCTGAAGTCGCCGACACGCTCGAACTGATCGCCCTGGGCGAGGGCGACGCCGACACCGCCCTGGTCGCCGAAGGGATCGAGGCGCTGCGCCGCGCGGCCGCGGAGGCGAAGCGGCGCGAGATCGAGAGCCTCCTGTCGGGCGAAGCGGACGGCCGCGACGCCTTCCTGGAGGTCAATAGCGGCGCCGGCGGCACCGAGGCGCAAGACTGGGCCGAAATGCTCGCCCGCATGTACACCCGCTGGGCCGAAGCGCGCGGCTACAAGATGCAACTCCTGGAGCAGAGCGAGGGCGAGCAGGCCGGCATCAAATCCGCCACCTTCCAAGTCACCGGCCCCAACGCCTATGGCTGGCTGAAGACGGAAGGCGGCGTCCACCGCCTGGTCCGCATCTCGCCGTTCGACAGCGCGGCCCGGCGCCAGACCTCTTTCGCCTCCGTCTACGTCTACCCGGTGATCGACGACACCATCCAGATCGAGATCGACCCCTCCGACCTCAAGGTCGATACCTTCCGCGCCTCGGGCGCCGGCGGGCAGCACGTGAACAAGACGGAATCCGCCATCCGCATCACCCACGTCCCGACCGGGATCATCGTCGCCTGCCAGACCGACCGCAGCCAGCACCGCAACCGCGCCACCGCGATGGAGATGCTGCGCGCGCGTATGTACGAGGCCGAGTTGCAGAAGCGCGAGGCGGCCAGCGCGGCGACCGAAGCGTCGAAGACCGAAATCGGCTGGGGCCACCAAATCCGCTCCTACGTCCTGGCGCCCTACCAGATGGTGAAGGATTTGCGCACCGGGGTGGAGAAGTCCAACCCGGCCGCGGTGCTGGACGGCGCGCTGGATGACTTCATGGCCGCCGCCCTCGCCGCCCGCGTGGGGGGCACCCGCAGCGAGGCGAGCGCCCAAGCCGAATGACAGCCCGGATCCGAGCCGGCATCGGCGGCTGGACCTTCGCCCCCTGGCGCGGCCCGTTCTACCCAGCCGGCCTGGTGCAGGCGAAGGAGCTTGCCTACGCCGCCAGCCGGCTGACCGCGATCGAGATCAACGGCACCTTCTATCGGACGCAGGCCCCGGCGAGCTTCGCCAAATGGCGCGCCGAGGTGCCCGACGGATTCGTCTTCGCGCTGAAGGCGCCCCGGGTGACGACGCATCGCACCGCGCTCGCCGAGTCGGAACCGTCCATCGCCCGCTTCCTGGATTCCGGGCTGGTCGAGTTGGCGGACGCGCTGGGGCCGATCCTCTGGCAGTTCCCGCCGACCCGCCGCTTCGATGCCGAGGCCTTCGCGCCCTTCCTGGCGCTGCTGCCGCCGAGCCATCGCGGCGTGCCCCTCCGCCACGCGATCGAAGCCCGGCACGAAAGCTTCGCCGTGCCCGAGTGGTTCGCCCTGCTGCGCCAGCACGACATCGCCGCCGCCATCGTGGACTCCGACAAGCACACCCTGCTGGGCGACCTGACGGCGCCGTTCGTCTACGCCCGCCTGGAACGCAACGCCGAAGCCGAACCGGAGGGCTACGCGTCGAAAGCGCTCGACATGTGGGCGAACCGGGCCCGTCGCTGGGCCAGCGGCCAAACGGTGGACGACCTGCCGCTCACCACCCCGGCCGCAAAGCCGCAGCCCCGCGAGTGCTTCGTCTTCTTCATCAGCGGCGACAAGGTCCGCGCGCCAGACGCCGCCAAGGCCTTCATCCAGCGCTGCCGCGGCTAACCCCATCTAAAACCCTCTCCCTCTGGGAGAGGGCAGGGTGAGGGTCGAGTGCTCGGTCTTGCCTACGGACCCTCAACCCGGCCCTCGCCCAAAGGAGAGAGAGAAGCACTGCCCTCAATTGTTCCATATCCCCGGGCGTGGCGATTAACTGAAGCAGGTTTCGATGCCATCGATGGCTGCCCAGCAGCGGTCTGGGTTCATGGTTGCGGAGCGATCGGCTTTGCTGCTGTTGACGCGCCCCGCCTTTCGGCCCGAGATCTTGGTTCAGCCTGGCATGGTGCACGTCGATGAAGGCACGCCGCGCGCTACAAGTCTGAGCCGCAGACGAAAGCGAGAGCGGCCGTTTACTCCAACACTCACCTGTTGCAAATTGAACCCACCCCAACAGCAAGTCTAGAGCATTGACAGCTTTGCATTGGGATCGGACTTCCCAGTCCGACCGGGTACGCTAATATCTCGATAAGGAGTGTGCAGGATGAGCCATCATCCTCCTCCAGGCGAGGAATAAACAACTTATGGGCGTGGCGACCTACTCCTACCGTTTTTCCGCGGCGGGGAACTTTACTGGTCTGGTGGACCTCACCATTACGGCGGCCACGCCCGCAACAAACAGTATCGGTTTCGGACCAGGTCTTGCTGTCACTTCTGTCGCAGGTGATATCGGAGCCGCGCCTGTCACTGGCGAAGTGGGGCCGGGCGGTGCGATCGCCACGGATGCGACACTCGTCAAGACGTTCGACAATACCGTATTCCTAGCCAATAACGATGGCTATCAAGGCAGCGAAGATGGCTTCGACGCCCACGGCATCGAATTCGCCGTCGGCGGTATTCATTACAACATTTCTTACCTCAGCGGTTTAGGCGGCCTCTACTTGTTAGGTGACAACGCTACGGGTGGATTTACCGGTTCCACCTTAACCCTGACAAGTATGCGCGTTGACGTAGAGGCCGCTGCCTCTCCGCAGATACATTCCAACGACTTGACCTACGCGCCGTCGGCCACCGGCTCCAACCACTTCATCAACTCCACGAATTTCGAAGCGAGCTTTCCCGACTTAATCAACGCATTCGGAACCAACCAGCAAAGCATGCAAGCTTGGTTGCAGCAGTCTGAGCCGGCCGAGCAGCGTGTAGCCACCTTCAATGGCCTGGATTATGTCGCCAGCTACAAGGATCTCATTCAAGCCTTCGATACGCCG
Organism: Acetobacteraceae bacterium; assembly: GCA_965199095.1. Classification (GTDB taxonomy): domain Bacteria; phylum Pseudomonadota; class Alphaproteobacteria; order Acetobacterales; family Acetobacteraceae; genus LMUY01. The sequence continues at coordinate 1,051,064 of CBDAQM010000006.1, read as the reverse complement.
GGTGCCACACAGGCCACACTTCAGAACGCGGGGGCGACGCACTATATTACATACGGCCTGGACGAAGACCGAACCACAACCTTCAACGCACTCGATTACGTCGCCAGCAACCCCGATCTGGTCAAAGCCTTCGGCAACAACGCAGATGAGGGCGCGCTCCATTTCATCCAGTACGGGGAAGCCGAGGGGCGGACGACAAGCTTCGACGGCCTCGACTACATAGCCAGCTACAAGGATCTTACTTCTGCATTTGGCGCCAATGAACAGGCAGGCGCGAACCATTTCATCACGTTCGGAAGCGAAGAAGGCCGCACAACGACGTTCGACGGTTTGTCCTATATCGCTGGTTACACGGACCTGATGCAGGCGTTCGGCGCAAACAATGATCTGGGTGCAGCCCACTACATCAATTTCGGCCAAAACGAAGGACGTACAACAGCATTCAACGTCCAGGCGTATGAAGCGGCGCACACAGACCTACAGGGTGTCTATGCAACGAACGACCAATTCTTGACTGCCTACATCAACACCTATGCGCAGACTGGGCACTTCCTGACGTAGTAGACGGACTTGCCCCCGAGTGCTGCGTGCCCGTTTGAGAATGCGCTACGGCGAGCCAGAGACGCCCTGAGCGCCGCCCGGCGTGGGTTTCCAAGCATCGGAGCGGTGCGGCCATGGGGCGACGCCCACGACATGCTCCTCAGCGCTGACGCATCAGGTTTCGGTGGCTGCGATGCTCCCGAACCCCGCCATCGCCCGCCAGCCATCCTCATCCACCGTGGCGACGCCCAACTCCGCCGCTTTCTTCGCCTTCGAGCCAGCGTCGGCCCCTAGCACCACCAGGTCGGTCTTCTTCGATACACTGTCCGTCACGCGCGCACCCAGCGCCTCCGCCCGCGCCTTGGCTTCCGGCCGCGTCATGGTCGCCAACGCGCCGGTGAACACGATCGACTTGCCCGACAACGGACCATCCGTCCCAGCCGCCTCCGGTTGCACGTCCAGCTCCGCCGCCAGATCGTCCAGCACCGCCGTGTTCCGCGCCTCCGCGAAGAAGCCGACCAACTCGTCCGCGATCGCCCCGCCCACCCGCATGATGCTGCCGAGCGCCTGCCGCTCCTCCGACCCGACCACCGTCGCCGCGGCCATCTGTTCCCGCCACTGCGCCAGCGTGCTGTAATGCCGGGCCAGCAGCTTGGCGTTGGCCTCCCCGATCCGCCGGATGCCCAGCGCATAGATGAAGCGGGCCAACGAAATCCGCCGCCGCGCCTCGATCGACCGCATCAGGTTGGCGGCGCTGGTGCTGCCCCACCCCTCGCGCTTGGCAATCTCCGCCTCGTGCCTGTGCAGCCGGAAGATGTCGGCCGGGCTGTCGATCAGCCCCTCGGCATGGAACGCCCGCACCGTCTGCTCCCCCAGATGCTCGATGTCGAAAGCGGGGCGGCTGACGAAATGCACCAGCCGTTCGATGGTCTGCGCCGGGCACACTAGGCCGCCGGTGCAGCGCCGTACCACCTCGCCCTCCGCCCGCACCGCCAGGCTGCCGCAGGCCGGGCAGTGGTCCGGGAAGACGAAGGGGTGTGCATCCGCCGGCCGCTTGTCGAGCACCGGGCCGATGATCTGGGGGATGACGTCGCCAGCCCGCTGAAGCTCCACCGTGTCGCCGGGACGCACGTCCTTGCGCCGGATTTCGTCCTCGTTGTGCAGCGTCGCCCGCGTCACCAGCACGCCGCCGACATTCACACCCTGCAGCCAGGCGACCGGGGTCAGTGAGCCGGTCCGTCCCACCTGGATGTCGATCTTCTCCAGCAGGGTCGTCGCCCGCTCCGCCGGAAACTTCCACGCCGTCGCCCAGCGCGGCGTCCGCCCGACGAAGCCCAGCCGCCGCTGTAGCGCGAGGTCGTTGATCTTGTAGACGACGCCATCGATGTCGTACGGCAGCCCGGACCGGCGCTCCGCCATCGCCGCGTGGAACGCCTCCGCCCCATCCTGGTCGACCCGTTCGTTCAACGGGCTGACCTCGAACCCCCACGCCGCCAGCCGCTGGAGGTATTCCCAATGGCTCGGCGCCGGCAGTTCGCTCGCCTCGCCGAACGCATAGGCGAACAGCGACAGCGCCCGCGCCGCCGTGATCTTCGGGTCGAGCTGGCGCAGGCTGCCGGCGGCGGAGTTGCGCGGGTTGGCATAGGTGCGCAACCCGGCGGCCACCTGCGCCTCGTTCAGCGCCAGGAAGTCGGCCTTCGTCATGAAGACCTCGCCGCGGATTTCGATCAGCTCGGGGGCGCCGCCTTTCAGCCGCACCGGCACCCCCTTCATCGTGCGCAAATTGGCCGTCACATCCTCGCCTTCCGCGCCATCGCCGCGGGTGGCGCCGTGGACCAGGCGTCCGTTCTCGTAGGTCAGCGAAATCGACAGCCCGTCGATCTTCGGCTCCGCCACCAGCTTCAACACCGCGTCCTTCAACCCCAGGAAGCGGCGCGTGCGCGCGCAGAACTCGTCGAAATCCGCCCGGCTGAACGCGTTGTCCAGGCTCAGCATCGGCACGCGATGCCGGATCTTGCCGAACCCGCTCGCCGTCGCGGCGCCGACCTTCTGCGACGGGCTGTCCGGCCGGATCAGGCTGGGAAAGCCCGCCTCGATCTCGGCATTGCGGCGACGCAGCGCGTCATACGCGGCATCACTGATCTCGGGCGCGTCCTCGGTGTTGTACAGCCGGTCGTGCCGGGCAATCTCCGCCGCCAGCCGCTGCAGCTCGGCCGCGGCTTCCTCTTCCGTGAGCTCGGCCGGGGTGCGGTCGGTCATTCGCCTCGCCAGTTGCGCAGGAAAGCCGCCTCCTCCGCCCCGATCGGCTGGTTGACCACGCGTTCCGGGATTTCCCAGATCACCAGCTTGGGCGGAGTCTCCTTGAACGCCGGGCTGCGGAAATAGTCGCGGGCCGAACCCCAAAACGCCCCGCCGGCCTCGGCGAACTGGCCGATCGGCGCGGAAAACGCCTGCTCCAGCGCGCCCTGGAAGTTGGCGTTGACCGAGAAGGAACTGCCCACCAGCGCGATTTCCGGCACCGGTGCGTCATCCAGCAGGCCGCCGGTGTCGGCGGGCGGGTTCGTCTCCGTCGTGGTGGCCGGGCGCTCGCGGTCGGGCAGGGGGCGCAGCGGGATGATCAGGTCCGGCACGTGGTCCAGGCTCATCAACCGCAGCAAATCCCCGGCGCGGTCCGCGTCCGGGCCATACGCCGTGCTGAACGGGCGGTCGCGCGCGAACGGGGCATCGCTGGCCGCAGCCGTGGCGGCCGCGGCGATCGCGGCGCCGTCCTCGTTCCAATGCGTGTCGGTGCGGTAATACAGCGGCGACCGCACACCGCTATAGGTCGCGAGCACATCCACCACCGGCAGCCCGGCCAGCATCTTGCTGAACGTGTCGTAGCGGCCCTGCGACTGCGCCGAATAGGGGACGCCGCAGGCATAGGCCTGCTCCACCCGAACCTTGTCCGGCACCAGCACCACCTGCAGCGCGATGTCCTGCGCGGCCAGGTCCTTGGCGATCCGGTGCAGCGTGTCGGCGCGCGCCTGCATGGCGGCGTTGCTGCCGGGCCAGGGCCGCAACTCCTCCGTCAGATACAGCCAGCCGTCGCACCCCACCGTCACCTGCGGCCCGCCGGAATCAAACACGCGCCACCGCAGGATGCCGCCCGCCGCGGAGAGGACATTGCCGATCGGCAGGTCGTGCGCCATGGCGTAGTTGACGGCCGCGGCGGTGTGGCCGCCCATGAATTCTCCCGGCGTGAGCGTCTCCGCCAGGCGGCGCTGCGGGCCGGGCTGCGACAGGGTGGCGACGCCCAGGCCGAAGCCGCCGGCCAGGATCACGATCATCGCCCAACCCTGCAGCCGGGCCCCGTCGATCAATCCCCGCGCCCGCCGCGCCATCAGCACCGTGCCACCCATCGAACGTGGACCTTCAGAACTGGAAATACAGGAACGGCACGGCGGCGCGGCTATACAGCATCACCATCGCCACCATGAACCCGCAAAGCGGCCCCACCAGGGCCAGGCCGCCGCCGCGGCGGCCAATCGCGGCCACGATCGGGCGCTCGATCAGCGGTATGTACACTACCACCATCCCGATCACGACCATCCACAGCCGGTCCGGCGTCAATTGCCAGGCCAGGTCGTCCGAAATCCCGGCCCCGTGCATCCCCAGCATGCCGGTATACATGCGCAGCGCCTGGCCGAAATCGTCGGCGCGGAACACCACCCAGCCCACGATCACCGCCAGGAAGGTCAGCACGTGGCCGAAGGCGTACGGCATCTCGCCGCCGCGGGAGCGGTAGTAGCGGTGCAGCGCCAGCAGCCCGCCCTGCCAGGCGCCCCAGGCCAGGAACGTCCAATTCGCCCCGTGCCAGAACCCGCCGATCAGCATCGTCAGGAACAAATTGACGTAGGTCCGCACCGCTCCGCGTCGGTTGCCCCCCAGGGAAATATACAAATAGTCGCGCAGGAACGACGACAGCGTCATGTGCCAGCGCTGCCAGAACGCCTGGATCGAACCGGACAGGTACGGGAAGTCAAAATTCTCCGGGAAGTGGAACCCGATCATCAGCGCCAGCCCGATCGCCATGGCCGAATACCCGGCGAAGTCGAAATACAGTTGCAGCGTGTAGGCGACGGCCCCCAGCCAGCTATCCGCCAGCGTCGGCGCCGGCAGCTTGAAAATGGCGTCCACCAGCGGGCTTAGCGTGTCGGCGAGGATCACCTTCATGCAAAACCCCACCATGAACCGCCGAGCGCCCAGCCCGAACAGCGCCAGGCTGTGCACCCGCCCCTTCAGCTCATCGGCGATTTGCGCATACCGCACGATCGGCCCGGCGATCAGTTGCGAGAACATCGCCTTGTAGGCCGCATAGTTCAGCAGCGACCGGCTGACCGGGATCGTTCCCCGCCACACATCCACCAGGTAGCTGATGGATTGCAGCACGTAGAACGACAGCCCGGCCGGCAGCACGATTTCCGACCACACGATCGGGTTGAAATTGGCCACTGCCAGCACGCCGTTGAAGGAATTCACGCCGAAATTGGCGTATTTGAAATACGCCAGCACCCCCAGATTGCCGACCAGCCCCGCCTGCAGCCAAAGTTTGCCGGCCGGGCTGCCCAGCCCGGCGCTGACCATCATGCGCGACGTGAGGAACGTGAACGCCGTCACGCAGATCAGCAGCGCCAGGAAATCCACCCGCCACCAGGCATAGAACGCCCAGGACAGGATCAGGATCGGCCAGTTCCGCAACCGGACCGGCGTCAGGTAGTAGGCGACGAAGAAGATCGGCAGGAACAGGAACAGGAATTCGAAGGACGCGAAGATCACGGCGGCGCTTCCTGGGCAGGGGGCGGAGGGTCTTCGCGCGCCGGGCTATTTTGCCTGGGCGAGGGCGACGATCTGCTGGTCGAGCGCCAGGCCCCACTTCTGGTAGGCCGGCAGGGTGTAATGCTGCCCGTCAAAGGTCGGCCATTCGCCCGGCGCGGCGAACTTCGTGCTGTCGATATACCGGCACGGGGCCACGTTAGCGGCCAGATACGCGTTGATCTGCTGCACCCGCGCATAGTTCTTGAAGTAGGGGCCGCCCTCCGTGCCCCAGCCCGGACCGATCCACAGGCAGGGCAGGTTCGCTGCCTGGATGCGCCGGGTGATGTCCTTGATCTGCTCGCCGATCCACTCTGCCGGCAGCGCGGCCTGCGCATAGCCCGCCATGGTGTCGCCCGAGCCGATCACCACGAGGTTGGGATGGTACTTCGCCACCAGCGTCTCGAACACCGGGACATGGGCGTGGTTGGAGTTGTCCTTCTTGATCGGCCCCAACTCGACCCGCTCGGCATAGCCGCAGGGCGCGATGCCGCCTTCGGCCCACACGCTCGCCGGGGCGCCGCACGCCGCCTCCGTCACGACATGCGCACCCTGCTGGATCAGCGCGTCCTGCAGGGTGGTGACGAGGTAGCCTTGGGTGGCGAAGTGGCTGTCGCCGAGCATCAGGATCGTCAGGCCGGCAAGGATCGGAGACGCCATCGAATACATCCGTAAGGGTTGGAAGTGGACACGCAATCGCAACGGCACCACACCTAAGCCAGAGCGTGGCGACCGGCAACGGGCTTGTAAGCGTTTTTGAACGACTGCCTTCGGACCTTCCACAGCGCGGTAAATTCGACCGCCAATCTATTGCCGGACTGAGGTTAATAAATCTTTTCTGGCCTGCGGCCGGCAAAACGACGGGGCACTTCAAGCAAACTGTGTCCCAGAAGACGCTTCCCTTCTTGCACGCACCGGCTCACATACCGGACTCGATGCAAATTCATGCGAGCTGCGCCGCCCGCGAGGGCCAGGGCGTGCTGCTGTTAGGTCCTTCCGGATCAGGGAAGTCGGATCTTCTCTTGCGCCTGCTCGATCGTGGATTTGCCCTGGTGGCGGATGACCGGGTGGAGTTTTCGGACGGCATCGCGTCCGTCCCCGAATCGATCGCCGGCCTGTTGGAGGTCCGCGGCCTGGGCGTGGTCCGCCTGCCGCACGTCGCCTCCGTCCGCGTGGCCTTGGCGGTTGAACTTGGAACGGGCGACCGCTTGCCCCTCCCCAGCATCCACGCGCTGTCGGGCAAGCCGCTGGTCCGGATCAACCCGGCCGCCGCATCGGCGCCGCAGCGCGTCGCCCTGGCGCTGGACTGCGCCTTGGGGCGGGCCAGCCAAGTCGTGGGGGCGTTCGCGTGACGCCCCGCCGGGTCGTGCTGGTGAGCGGGCTTTCGGGCGCCGGCCGCTCCTCGATCCTGCGGGTGCTGGAGGATCTGGGGTATGAGGCGGTGGACAACCCGCCGCTGACCCTGACGGAGGAGCTGATCAGCCGCGGCGACCGCCGCGTGGCGATCGGCCTGGACGCCCGCAGCCGCGGCTTCGATGCCGCCGCCGTGCTGTCCACGCTGGAGCGGCTGCGGCTGAACCAGGCGCTGCGGCCGGAACTGGTCTTCGCCTATGCGGATGACGACGCCTTGCTCCGCCGGTTTACCGAAACCCGCCGCCGCCATCCCTTGGCGCCGGGCGGCCGGGTGGTGGACGGCATCGCTGCGGAAGCCGCCCTGACCGCGCCGTTGCGCGATGCGGCGGATTTGGTGATCGACACGTCGGACACGCCGTTGCCGGAATTGAGGCGGCTGGTGGAAAGCCGCTTCGCCTCCGATAAGCTCGGCATCACCGTCTCGCTGGTGTCGTTCGGCTATCCGCACGGCCTGCCGCGCGAAGCAGACCTGGTATTCGACGCCAGGTTCTTGCGCAACCCGCATTACGATCACCACCTCCGTCCTAAGACCGGACTGGACCCGGACGTCGCTGCCTTTGTCGAGGCAGACCCGGACTTCGCCGCGTTCTTCGCGCAGATCGAATCAATGATGAAACTACTCCTGCCGCGGTTTGCGCAGGAAGGGAAGAAATACGTGACCATCGCGATTGGCTGCACCGGCGGCCGGCATCGATCAGTCCGGATTATCGAGAAATTAGCCAGCCATATGCGAGGAGCGTGTGGCGGGAACCTCGGACTTGACTCGCGCGCCTGGCAGGTCACCGTTGCGCACAGGGAATTGCTGAAGGCGGGTCTTACCCATGCTGCCTCATCCTCATCTGTCTCCTTTCAGGCGCAGGAGGCCTGACCCTCAAAAATGATCGGCCTCGTACTCGTATCCCACGGCCGTCTGGCGGAGGAGCTTCGGCTCGCGCTCGAACACGTGGTGGGCCCGCAGGAAAATGTCGCCACGGTCTGCATCGGCCCGGAGGACGACATGGAGCTGCGCCGGGCGGACATCCAGGCCAGCATCAGCAGCGTCGACAAGGGCGATGGCGTGGTGCTGCTGACGGACATGTTCGGCGGCACGCCCTCCAACCTGGCGATTTCGCTGATGGACCGCCCAGGGGTCGAGGTGATTGCAGGGGTGAACCTGCCCATGTTGGTCAAGCTGGCCAAGGTGCGATGTCGGCAGCCGCTGGACGAATGCGTGGACTGCGCACAGGTCGCGGGCCGCAAATACATCGCCGCCGCCTCCCATGTGCTGCACGGATGCAAGGTGAACGGCGTCCGCAGTTGAGCGCGATATGCCGTCCGCCAGCGCATCCCTGATGGCCGACCTTCCGCAAGCCGACCAAACCGCGACCGCGACCATCTGCAACCGACGCGGCCTGCACGCCCGCGCCGCCGCCAAGTTCGTGTCCGCGGCCGAGCGGTTTACCGCGGCGGTCGAGGTAGAAGCGCATGGACAATCCGTGTCCGCGCAGTCGATCATGGGCCTCATGATGCTGGGCGCGGGGAAGGGAGCCGTATTGGAACTCAGGGCCACCGGCAGCGATGCCGCGGAAGCCCTTGCCGTGCTCGTTGAGCTGGTTGAGGCCGGCTTCCATGAGCAGGATTGAGGACGGCCTCACCGCCACTTGCGGGTATGAGCGGCGTCTCAGCGGGTTGCCGATCGGCGCCGGAATCGCCATCGGCCCCATGTTCGGCACGGTGGAGGCGCCCACCATCATCACTCGGCAGCGCATCCTCGCCGCCGATATCGAGGCCGAGCGGGCCAAGCTGGACGCCGCCATCGCCGTATCCCGCAAGCAGCTCGGCAAGTTGCGCGCCCGCCTCCATGTGCTGCCGGAGGACACCCAGGCCGAGATCGCGCCCCTGCTCGACGCCTACGTCCAGATGCTCGGGCCGTCCCGCCTGCTGCGCGGCAGCCGCACCCGCATCGCCGAGGGACTGCGCTCCGCCGAGCAGGCGGTCACCGACGAGGCGGAGGCCATCGCCAACGCATTGATGGCGGCCAATGCCGACGACCTACCCGCCGGCCGCCGCCGGGCCGACGAGGTGCGGGAGATCGCCCGCCGCCTGGTGCGCAACCTCACCCGCGCGCCATTCCGCTCCTTTGCGGGGCTTCCCCCCGGCGCGGTCCTGGTCGCCGAATGGCTGACCCCGGCGGACGCCGCATTGATCGACCCGGCCCGCGTCGTGGGCGTCGCCACGGAGGAGGGCGGGGCGGACGGCCATACCGCCATCATGCTGCGGGCGTTGGGCATCCCCACCGTGCTCGGCGCGATGGGGCTGACGGCCCACATGCATGCCGGCGGCCTGGCCGTCGTGGACGGTTCCGCCGGGCTCGTCATCCTGGACCCGACGCCTGCCACCATCGTGCAGGCGCGCCGCGGCGTGCTCGCCTTCGCCCGGCGTCGGCAGCGCTGGGGCCGGCTGCGCCGCCTGCCCGCCGTCACGCGCTGCGGGACGGCTGTCGAGCTCCAGGCCAACCTGGAAATCCCCGCCGAGTTGCCGCTCATCGCGCAATCCGGCGCCCATGGCGTGGGCCTGCTGCGCAGCGAGTTCCTGTTCATGAACCGCGATGAATTGCCCGGCGAGGCGGCGCAGGCGGATATCTACACCACTGCGGTGGAGGCGATGGCCGGCGATCCCGTCACCATCCGCGTGCTCGACTGGGGTGGCGAGAAGGAGATCGAGGCGCTGTCCAGCGCCGGGATCGTGCCGGACGCCGCCGGCGCCAACCCGGCGCTCGGCTCCCGCGGCATCCGCATGCTGCTGCGCCACCAGGCCCTGCTGGAAACCCAACTCGCCGCCATCCTGCGCGCGGCGGTGGCTGGCCCCGTCCGCGTCATGCTGCCCATGGTGACGGATGTGGCCGAGGTGCGGCGGGCCCGCGCCATCTATCACAACGTCGCCGACCGCCTGCGCGCCCGGGGGGTGCGGCTGCCGTCCACCTTGCCGCCGCTGGGCGCGATGATGGAGACGCCGGCCGCCGCGCTATGCGCCGACGCGCTGGCCGGCGTTGCGGATTTCTTCGCCATCGGCAGCAATGACCTGACGATGTACACCCTGGCCGCGGACCGCGCCGAGACCGAAGCGAGCGACATCTACAACCCGCTGCATCCGGCCGTCCTGCGGCTCGTGCGCATGATCGTGACGGAGGCCGACCGGGCAGGCATCTCCGTCTCCCTCTGCGGCGAAATGGCGGCCAGCGCCCGCAACATCCCGCTCTTGCTCGGGCTGGGTCTGCGATCCCTGTCCGTCAACGCGACCGCCGTGCCGCGCGTGAAGCAGGCCATCCGCACCGCGGACATCGCGGCCTGCCAGGCCTTCGCCGACACCGTCATGGCGCAGCGGGAACCCGACGGCGTTACCGCCCTGGTCGCGGAGTTCAGCGCCCACGCCTGAAGTGCCGACGCCTGACGCAGGCCCCGTCGTAGGGTGGGCTTCAGCCCACCTCGTCCAGGCGCCGTAGGAGACCATGGTCGGCTAAAGCCCACCCTACGACTTCCTCGCCATAGGGTCAGTTTCATGGAGTCGATCTACTAGCGGGTGATCGTCTCAGTTTCGCTTTTTGCACGTCAGGCTGACGCTATTGCATTCGCCCAACGACCTCCCGCGTTCCCAGCCGACCGGCCAAATCCTGGACGAACTGCCAGGCCACCCGGCCGGACCGGCCGCCGCGGCCGGCGGACCAGGCGATCGCTTCAGCCTGCAGCGTGGCAGGATTGATCGGCAGGGCGAGTTCGCTGGCATACCCCTCGACCATCGCGAGGTAGGTGGCCTGGTCGCAATTGTGGAACCCGATCCACAAGCCGAACCGGTCGGACAGCGACACTTTTTCCTCGACTGCCTCGCCGGGATTGATCGCGCTGCTGCGCTCGTTTTCGATCATGTCGCGGGGCATCAGGTGGCGACGGTTGGACGTGGCGTAGAATAGCACGTTGCCCGGCCGCCCCTCGATCCCGCCATCCAGCACAGACTTGAGTGCTTTGTAATCAGCATCTTCCCGTTCGAACGACAGGTCGTCGCAGAACACCAGGCACCGGCGGTCACTGGCCCTGAGCAGGTTCAGCAGGGTAGGGAGGGTGACGATATCCTCCCGCGCGATCTCGATCAGCGCCAGGCTGCCGGGATGGCTCGCCAGCGCCTCGGCATGCGCCGCCTTCACCAGGGAGGACTTGCCCATGCCGCGCGCGCCCCACAGCATGGCGTTGTTGGCGGGCAGCCCGGCGGCGAATTGCAGCGTGTTGGCCAACAGGCGGTCCCGCTGCGGCGCCACGCCCTGCAACAGGTCCAGCTTGACATGGGCGACCTGCGGCACCGGCTGCAGCACGGCGCCCTCCGGGCGCCATACGAACGCGTCGGCCTCCGTCAGCGCGGTGGCAGCCGCGGCTGGCGGCGCCAGGCGATCCAGCGCATCGGCGATGCGGGCGAGCAGGGGGGCTAGGTTTGCGTCCAAAAGAACCTCGGCTTGACGGGAGGGCCGGGCAAACTATGGTCCGGCGCCATCCACCGCAACCCGGATCCTGTCATGTTCATCAGCCCCGCCCATGCCCAGGGATTCGATCTGGGCGGCGCCTTCGCGCAGTATTCCACATTCCTGCCGATCGTCCTGATCTTCGCAGTGTTCTACTTCTTGCTGATCCGGCCGCAGCAAACCGCGCAGAAAAAGCTGAAGACGCGCCTGGCCAACCTGCGGCGCGGCGACAAGGTCGTCACCGGCGGCGGCCTCATCGGCATCGTGCAGCGGGTGAAAGAGGGCAGCAACGAAATCGATATCGAGCTGGCGCCGAACGTCCGTGTGACCGCCGTGCGCGAGACGATCAACACCGTCATCGACCCGGTGGTGGCGAACGACACCAAAAAGCCGTAGCGGGGACGCATTGGATTTGGAGAGCGCGATGACCAGGAAGGCGGGATGGCTGCTGTTGCTGCTCGCAGCGCCAGGCTGCACCATGCCGCCTGCGCCGGTGCCCTCGGCGGAGCAGGCAGCCGCGGCCAACTACCCGCCCATGATCCTCGGCTCCAACGTGCATCCCACCGACGGCCACGACGTGCCGCGATCCTGCCCGCCGGCTGGCGCCAGGGTGGAGCAGAAGGGCGGCCCCACCTTCGACTATGGCGGCGCCGATCCGTCCGACCCGGATCTGTGCGTCATGACGATCGGCGGCGACGCGGTGAAGGCTTGGTATGGTATCTGGGTTACCGTGTGGCCGGGCGCCGATGACGGCCACGTTGCCCTGCGCCAGATCATGCATAGCCCGAGCGGGACGGTGACCGGGTTCGACACCGTCATCCAGCCTGGCTTGCAGTGGCACGACCTGGTCCGCAACGAGGGCGTGGAGGACATCGTACTGCTTGGCAAGCAGTACCACGCCCTGAAGATCAGCCATTACCGCGAGGGCTTCGGCGACAACCATTACCGTTCGGTCAGCACGGTCTGGAAGGACATCCCGACCGGCATGCTGATCTACGGCACCTACCAGCACATCGCCGGCCAGCCGGAGATCGATGATCCGCTGCTGCCGACCGCAATCATCCCGGCAAACTAGCTTTGAGCCCCCGTCTACACTGGCTGCGTTGGCACATTGACCCTTGTCTCACCGTGTAGGGTGCAATGCTCTTTCAAGCATTGCACCATGCCGCTGCGCGCGCCTGACGTCACACGGGTGATAATGCAATCCCCGAACGGATTGCCCCTACATCGACGAGCCTGCCTTTATAGCGCGCCGTCTTACCGCGGCAGGATAACGACCTCCCCATGCCGATTCTCTTCTACGCCGCACAACGCCGCCAATGGATCCCCCACTTCGGCAGGCTGCCTCAGGCTCGCCGGGTCTTCGCCGGGCATCGCCTCCTTGCGCAGCCGGGTCGCGACAGGGCCGGGATCGAACAGGTTCACCCGGCACCGTGTGGTCCTGGTCTCCTCCGCCCAGGACAAAACCAGGTGCTGCATCGCGGCCTTGGTCGCGCCGTACAACCCCCAATACGCCCGCGGCTGGCGGACCAGCGCATCCGTGACGAACACCGCCCGCCCGGCCTCCCCCGCCAGCAGCAAGGGGCCGCAGGTGCGGATCAGCCGCCACGTCGCCGCCATGTTCACCGCCGCCGCCGCCGCGTAGTCCCGGGGCAGGATGTGCGGCGCGGGCGTGAGCTTGCCGAGCACCCCGGCCGCGTGGATCAGCGCGTCCAACCGTCCGAAGCGCTCCAGCAGGCTGGGACCGACCGTGTCGAGGATTTCGCCCTCGGCCAAATCGAGCGGCAGCAGCGTCGCGACGCCGCCCACGCTGCGGATCGCGTCGTCGGTTTCTTCCAGGCCGCCCTGGGTCCGGGCGGTGATCACCACATGGACGCCGGCCCGCGCCAGCGCCACGGCCGCGGCGGCGCCGATCCCGCGGCTTGCCCCGGTGACGAAGGCGATGCGCTGCGTCAATGTCCCGGAAGCAGGCTGAGTTGCCGGTCCGCCTCGTTCGTCAGGTCCGACAGGCCGATCGGGTAGTCGCCGGTGAAGCACGCATCGCAATAGGCCGGGCGCTCGCCGCGGCCGCCCGCCTGGCCCAGCGCCTGGTACAGCCCGTCCAGACTGATGAAGGCGAGGCTGTCGGCGCCGATCAGCTTCGCCATCTCGGCCACGTCGTGCCGCGCCGCCAGCAGCTTGCCCCGTTCCGGCGTGTCGATGCCGTAGAAACAGGAATGCGTCGTCGGCGGCGAGGAGATGCGCATATGCACCTCCGCCGCCCCGGCCTGCCGCACCATCTCCACGATCTTGCGGCTGGTGGTGCCGCGCACGATCGAGTCGTCCACCAGGATCACCCGCCGGTCCTTCAGGACCACCCGGTTGGCGGAATGCTTCAGCTTGACCCCCAAATTGCGGATCTGGTCGGTCGGTTCGATGAAGGTACGTCCGACATAGTGGTTGCGGATGATCCCCAGCTCGAACGGCAGCCCGCTCGCCTCGGCGTATCCCATGGCGGAGGGCACGCCGGAATCCGGCACGGGCACCACCACGTCTGCCGGGACGGCGGATTCGCGGGCCAGGGCCTCGCCGATGCGCTTGCGCGCCTCATACACCGGCATGCCTTCCACCACCGAGTCGGGGCGGGCGAAGTAGATGTATTCGAACACGCAGAACCGCTCGCTCACCGGGCTGAACGGCTTGATGCTGTGCACGCCCTTGTCGTTGATGATGACGATCTCGCCCGGTTCCACGTCGCGGACAAACTGTGCCCCCACGATGTCCAGCGCGCAGGTTTCGGACGCCAACACCCAGCCGCCAGTGCCACGGCTGTCGGCGCCGATGCGCCCGAGGATCAGCGGGCGCACGCCCCGGGGGTCGCGCACGCCCATCAACGCCTCGTTGGACAGGCAGACCAGGGAATAGGCGCCGACCACCTGCTTGAGCGCATCGATCAGCCGGTCCACGACGGTGGAATACAGGCTGATCGCGATGAGGTGGACGAACACCTCGCTGTCCGTCGTGGATTGGAACAGGCAGCCCCGTCGCACCAGCGAGCGTTTCAGGGCCATAGCGTTGGTCAGGTTGCCGTTATGCGACACCGCCAGCCCGCCGAACTCGAAATCGGCATAGAGCGGCTGGACGTTGCGCAGGATCGTCTCGCCCGTGGTGGCGTAGCGGTTGTGCCCCACGGCCGCCGAGCCCGGCATCGACGCGATCACCCGCGCGTCACCGAAGATATCGGCGACCAGCCCCAACCCTCGGTTCTGATGGAACCGCTGGCCGTCGAAGGCCACGATGCCCGTCGCCTCCTGCCCGCGATGCTGCAGGGCGTGCAGGCCGAGCGCGGTGAGCGCCGCAGCATCCGGAACGTTCCAGACACCAAAAACACCGCATTCCTCATGCGGCTTATCGTCATCGAAGCGGTCCGGCAGCATGTGCGACCCTCCTATGGGCGCGCCGGCGTTGTGCCGAGCGCGCGGCCTACGGGGTTGGCATGGAGCAGGTCTGCCGAACTCGTGGGCCGATCCCCGGGCGGGACGAGCAGCACCGGCCGATACTCCGCCGGCAGACGCTGCACGACCCACACCGAGCCGAGATAGATGGAGGGGAGGGTGCGCGCTGCCAACACCTGATCGGGCCAACGGTCCACCGGCTCCACCACCCCGACGATGATATATGCGGCGATCATGACCGCCGCCCCGCGTAACAGGCCGAAGACCAGGCCTAAGGTGCGGTCCAGGCCGCCCAAGCCTGAATGGCGGACCGCACCGCTGAGCGTGCGGGCGAGCAGGGAGAGCACGATCAGGACGAACAGGAACACCACGCCGAAGGCCACCGGGTCGGCGACGTCCGGATCCGCGATGAAGCGGCGTGCAATCCCTTGAACTTGCGGGAAGAACCATGTTGCCGCAAAGGCTGCGCCGATCCAGGCGATCAGGCCCAGCACCTCCCGCACCATGCCGCGCATGAAGCCCAGCATGCCGGAAAATGCGACGATCGCCAGGACGACGATGTCGACCCAGTTCATGACCCTGCACCTGACTGGGCCATGCCGTTCAGCCGGCCAACTCGAACGCGATGTCCTGCGCGCCGCTCCAGAGCACCATGCGGCCCAGCTCCGGCAACTGCTCCACCCCCTCCGTAATCGTGAGGAAGTGGTTGCCGGCGAGCACGCCCACCTTGCTGGCGAACTGCACGCTGCCATAGGCCAGCAGGATCTCCGTTTCGCTGATCACGCCGGGATGCAGCAGGATTTGGCCTGGCGCCGGGTAGCTGGTGGGGTTTTCGTAGCCAAGCCCCAAATCCAGATCTCCCAGGGGGATCCAGCAGGCCTCACCGCTCCATCGCACATGGATGATACGCTCGCGGTATGGTAGCAGGCTGCGAAATTTCGCCACAGTGCGCGGGGTAGAAGCTTCGAATCGTGCGCCAAAGCGAAACGGCCCGGCAGTGATGCGGAGGTCGGACATTGTGACGAACCTCCTACCGGCTGGCACGTGACGGGTCCAGCCGTCATGACGCAACCCTACCCGTCGCCACGGCTTGTGGTGGCGTCTTTTGTTGGAGTTCGGTCTTTGCAACGAAGAGTGCTGCTCGCGGCCTTGCCTGCCATCCTCGCCACTGCGCCGGGCCGGGCTGCAATTCAGGGCGGTACACCATTCAGCGACGCCACCGTGCGGGACGCCGCGCGCGCACTGGCCTCCAAGCCGTTCCAAGCGCAAGAAACCGGCCTGCCGAGCTATTTGGACAATCTCACCTACGACCAATACCGCATGCTGCGCTTCGACAAGCAGCACGCGGTGTGGCGGGACACCAAGCTGCCGTGGCAGATCGAGTTCTTCCATCGCGGCTCGATCTACAAGGGGCGGGTGGACGTGAACGTCGTCGTCGACGGCCGCGCCTCGGAGGTGCGCTATGACCCGGCGGATTTCAGCTTCGGCAGCGTGCAGCGGCCGACCAACGAGGATTTGGGGTTCGCCGGCTTCCGCCTTCATGCCCCGATCAACCGGGCGGACTATTTCGACGAGGTCTGCGCGTTCCTCGGCGCCAGCTATTTCCGCGCCGTCGCCAAAGGGCTCGGCTACGGCCTCTCGGCGCGTGGCCTGGCGATCAAGACGGCCGACCCGGGCGGCGAGGAGTTCCCGTATTTCAAGACGTTCTGGATCGAACAGCCTAAACCGGGCTCCCGGCCGGCGCCGATCACCGTGCACGCCCTGCTGGACAGCCAGAGCGCGTCCGCGGCGTTCAAGTTCGTCATCACGCCGGGCGTGCAAACCGTGTTCGACACGGCGGTGACGCTGTTCCCGCGGGTCGACATCGACCAGGCCGGTATCGCGCCGCTGACCAGCATGTTCCTGTTCGACGGCAACGAACGCAACCGCGTCGACGACTGGCGCCCGGCGGTCCACGACTCGGACGGCCTGCTGATGCAGACCGGCCGTGGGGAGACGCTGTGGCGGCAGCTCAACAACCCCGCCCGCCTGCAGGTGAGCAGTTTCGTCGACCAGTCGCCGAAAGGGTTCGGGCTGCAGCAGCGCAAACGGGACTTCGCCGGCTACGAGGACATCGAGTCGCGCTACGACAACCGGCCCTGCGCCTGGATCGAGCCCGCCGGCGACTGGGGCGAAGGCGCCGTCATGCTGGTGGAGATCCCGTCCGACAAGGAGGTCAACGACAACATGGTCGCGTTCTGGCGGCCAAAAGCGAAGCTGCAAGCCGGTGTGGCCTACAACTACGCCTACAAGCTGTATTGGGGCGCAGCACCGCCGGTGAAGCCGCTGCCCTCGCCGTTCACCAACACGATGACGGGCCCGGGTCCGGATGGATCACGCATGTTCGTGCTGGATACCGCTCCGTTCAAGCCAGGCGTGACGCCGCGGTTGGATGTCACCACCGACAAGGGCCAGCTTCGCAACCTCACCGGCGCCCCGCTGCCTGGCGGCGCGGGCTGGCGCATCAGCTTTGAGCTTGCGCCGGGACGGGAAACCACGGTGGAGCTGCACGGGCGCTTGATGGCTGGCAATACGCCGCTGACCGAGACATGGCTTTACCGTTGGACACCCTAGACTTGGCATTTCCGGCCGCGCTGCCGCTGGAGGCGCCCCTGGCCATGCCGGTGCAGGCGCTGCACGGGCCGGCCGCGCCCACGGCCCGGCGCTTGCCGGGCGGGCCGCGCGGGATGGCGCTCAGGCGGCTGCTCGTGATCGTGCCGGCCGTGGCGATGACGGTGCAGGCGGCGCGCGAGATGCTGCGCGTGCTGGATTCGGGCGGCATCACGACACTGATCGTGCTGCTGCTGGTGCTGTTCGTGGCGCTGTTTGCCTGGATCGCGCTCTCCTTCACCAGCGCCGTGGCGGGCTTCGTCTCCTGCCTGTGCCGCGGCGGCCGCGGCATGGGGATCGCCGCCGCGGGGCCGCTGCCCGCGCTCGGCGTGCGGACGGCGCTGTTGATGCCCACCTATAACGAGCAGCCGGCCCGCGTGATGGCCGGGCTGGAGGCGATCCAGTCCTCCCTGCGGCAAGCCGGGCAGGCCGAGTGGTTCGACCTGTTCATCCTCAGCGACACCACGGATGCGGATGTGTGGATCGCCGAGGAAGCGGCCTTCCTGGCGCTGCGGGATCGGCTCGGCCCCGACTGCCGGGTGTATTACCGCCACCGTCCCATCAATACGGAACGCAAGGCCGGCAACATCGCGGACTGGGTGCGGCGTTGGGGTGGCGCCTACCCGCAGTTCCTCATCCTGGACGCCGACAGCGTCATGACCGGCGGCGCGCTGGTGCGGCTGGCGGCGGCAATGGCGGCGAACCCGGGCGTCGGGCTGATCCAGACGCTGCCGGTGATCGCCAACGGCAACAGCCTGTTCGCGCGCATGCAGCAATTTGCCGGGCGCGTGTATGGCCCGGTGATCGCGCACGGTATCGCATGGTGGCATGGCAGCGAGGGCAATTACTGGGGCCACAATGCCATGATCCGCACGGCAGCCTTCGCCGGCCAGGCGGGGCTGCCCGTACTGCCTGGCCGCAAGCCCTTCGGCGGCCACATCCTCAGCCACGATTTCGTGGAGGCGGCACTGCTCCGCCGCGGCGGCTGGGCGGTTCGCATGGTGCCGGGCCTGCCGGGCTCCTACGAGGAAAGTCCGCCCTCGCTGCCGGACCTGGCGGTGCGGGACCGCCGCTGGTGCCAGGGCAACCTGCAGCACATGGCCGTGCTGCCGACGCGCGGGCTGCACTGGGTCAGCCGGATGCACCTGTTCACGGGCATCGGCTCCTACATCACGGCGCCCATGTGGCTGTTGTTCATCCTGGTGGGCATCCTGATCTCGCTGCAAGCGCGCTTCATCCAGCCGGACTACTTCCCCAATGGCAAGGCGCTGTTCCCAACCTGGCCGATCATCAACCCGGAGCGCGCCAAGCTGGTGTTCATCGGCACCATGGCGCTGCTGCTGGCGCCGAAGCTGCTGGCCTACATCGCTCTGGTGTTCGACGGGACGTTGCGGCGCGGCTGCGGCGGGGTGGTCCGCGCCATGCTGTCGATGCTGCTGGAGACGGTCGTGGCCGGGCTGCTTGCCCCCGTGACGATGCTGACCCAGTCGCTGGACGTGTTCGCCATCCTGCTCGGCCGCGACTCCGGCTGGAATGCCCAGCGCCGCGACGACGGCAGCATCCCGCTGGGGATCGTGGCGCGGCTATATGCCTGGCATACGGCGTTCGGCGTGACCTTGGCCGTGGCGTCCTTCCTCGTATCGCCCTACCTCCTGGCCTGGATGTCGCCGGTGGTGGTGGGCCAGGCGCTCGCCATCCCGCTGGCAACGGTGACGGGCAGCGGCGCGGTCGGCCGCAGCCTGCGCCGGCTCGGCCTGCTACGCATCCCGGAAGAGCTGCATCCGCCGGAGGTGTTGGCGATGGCGGTGGCGCGCGCACATGAAAGCGCAAACGGCCCGGTCGTCGAGGCGCTACGCCGCTTGCATGGCGATCCCGCCCTGCGCGCGGCCCATGCCCGCATGCTGCCGCCCGCACGGCGTCGGTCGGAAGACGCCAGCCTGGCGACGGGCCTGGCCAAGTTGGACGAGGCAGCCACGGTGGAGGAAGCCGCCGCCACGATGACCCGCGGTGAGAAGGTCGCGGTGCTTGGCAGCCTCGCCGGGCTGCAGCGGTTGGAAGGCATGGGCTGTCTTATACCAACGGACGTTGGTCTTGACCCTCCGGTGGGCTGAAGCCCACCCTACTTCCACAATGTCTCCATTAAGGTAGGGTGGGCTTCAGCCCCATGTGCGTTAAGATAGGGTTGACTCGACGCGAATCGGCATGATTCTGGGTGCAGATGCAGCCAGCATCTCATGTTATCGACAGTTTCCCTGAGCTTCTAGCGCGCTTGCCCCCGGGATTGGATCTAGATGCGCTGGCGATATCGAGCCGAGCCATCGAGCGTCCGCGCAAGGTGTGCGATGGGGCGAGCCTGTTGCGGTTGGCTTTGGCGCGCGGTCCAGGCGGGCTATCGCTCAATCAAACGGCAGCGTGGGCGTCGATGAGCGGCTTGGCCCAGCTCAGCGATCCCGCGGTCAAATACCGCTTGGACAAGGCAGTCGATTTCCTGAAAGCCATCATGGAACAACAGCTTGCTGCCCGGACGGGCAGCGCTGTCATCCGGTGGCCAGGACGCAGCCTGCGCATTGTCGATGGCACCAACATCTCGCAGCAGGCAAGCCTTGGCACCGACTGGCGGGTGCATGCCGGGTTCGACCTCGCCACCGGCGGCTTTTTCCACCTGGAACTGACCGACAACCGCGGCGCCGAGTCGCTGGCGCGCGGCGCGCCCGTGGCTGGCGAAGTGCGCATCGCCGATCGCAACTATGCCAACGCTGGCGCCCTGCATCGTCTTTGCCAGCAAGCCGAGCGCGTTGACTTCATCGTGCGGGCACGATGGAAGTCGTTCGCGTTGCGCACTCCCGCTGGTGCGCCCTTCACCCTCATCGAGCACCTCAGCGCCCTCGACCCCGCCACACAGACGAGCGAGGTGCTGGTGCACGCGGCCGTCGACAAGACGACGCATGTGCCACTGCGCCTGATCATCCAGCGCCGACCACCTGAACAGATCGAGAAGACCCAGCACCATCTTCGCAAAGCAGCCTTGCGTAAGCAGAAGAAACTCGACCCCCGGACGCTTGTGGCCGCACAATTCCTCATCCTTGCGACCTCATTGCCCGCCGAAACCTACCCGGCGAGCGAAATACTTATCGTCTATAGACTACGATGGCAGATCGAACTCGCCTTCAAGCGATTGAAGTCGCTGCTGCACATCGACCAATTGCCCACACGCACCACCAGCGCTTCCCGAAGTTGGCTCTACGCTCACCTCATCCTGGCTCTCTTATGCGACGACATGAACCAGGATTTCCTGGAATCTTCCCCCTCAGGACCTTGCCGAGATCGACTGCACACCCTCGCCATGGCGCATCCATAAAACAGCAGCCTTGCTGCTGCTCATGGCAGTCCTTGGAACCCTACCACTCGATCGCATGCTCAAGTCGAGCGCCCATCTCCATCGGCAACTCGCACACCAGCCACGAAAACGAAAACCAGACGTGATCTATCCCGTCAAACCACTATCTTAACGCACATGGGGCTTCAGCCCACCTCTTCGTGTCAGCGATTGCCGGCTGGTATCAGCCAGGCTGAACTCAGCCCTTCCCGGTGAACCCCGCCACCAGCTCAGCCAGATGCCCCATCTCGTTCAACGCCAGCCCTGGCACGGCGGTCGGCTTGCGATCGCCCTGTGCAAGCCGGCGGGGTAGGCAAGCGGTCGTGAACCCCAGCTTCTGCGCCTCCTTCAGCCGGGCATCCGCCTGCGCCACCTGGCGGATTTCGCCGGACAGTCCGACCTCGCCGAAATACACCGTCCCAGCGTCCGTCGGCGTCTCGGTCGCCGCGGAGGCGAGCGCCGCCGCCACCGCCAAATCCGCCGCCGGCTCCACCACCCGCAACCCGCCGGCGACGTTCAGGTAGACGTCGTGCGCCGACAGCCGCAACCCGGCGCGGCTGTCCAGCACGGCCAGCATCATCGCCAGCCGTCCGCCATCCCAGCCGATCACCGACCGTCGCGGGGAGCCGCCGGCGTTGGGGGAGAGCAGGGCCTGCACCTCCACCAGCACCGGCCGCGTTCCCTCCAGCCCGGCGAACACGGCGGACCCGGCGATGTTGCCCCGCCGCTCCGCCAGGAACAGGGCGGAGGGATTGGGGACTTCCGCCAGCCCGGTTTCCGTCATGGCGAACACGCCGATCTCGTCCGTGGCGCCGAAGCGGTTCTTCACGCCGCGCAGGATGCGGAACTGGTGGCCGCGGTCGCCCTCGAAATACAGCACCGCATCCACCATGTGCTCCAGCACGCGCGGGCCGGCCAGCGCACCGTCCTTCGTCACGTGGCCGACCAGCACCAGCGCGAACCCGCGGGATTTCGCCAGCCGGATCAGCTCGAACGAGCAGGCGCGCACCTGGCTGACCGTGCCCGGCGCGGAGTCGATGCTGTCCATCCACATGGTCTGGATCGAATCGATCACCACCAACGCCGCATCCGCTGCCCCTTCCAACGCGGCGCCGATGTCGCGCACGTTGATGGTCGCCGCGAGGTCCAGCGTCGCATCCGCCAGGCCGAGCCGGCGCGCGCGCAGCCGCACCTGGTCGATCGATTCCTCGCCGGTGATGTACAGCACCCGGCGTCCCGCCCGGGCCAGCGACGCCGCGGCTTGCAGCAGCAGGGTGGACTTGCCGATGCCGGGATCGCCGCCCACCAGCACCGCGGAAGCCTGCACCAACCCGCCGCCCAGCACGCGGTCCAACTCCGCGATGCCGGTTTGCGCCCGCGGCGGCGGCGGCGCGCTGCCTTGCAGCCCCACAAAGTTCAGCCGCGCGGCCTTGCCCGGCTTCAGCGCCCCTGGACCAGCCTCGACCGGTTCTTCGACGATGGTGTTCCACTCGCCGCAGGAATCGCAGCGACCCGCCCATTTGCCGGTGACGGCGCCGCAGGATTGGCAGACATAGCGGTGGATCGGCTTGGCCATCGGCCAGCCATCCCGCGGCGCGCCCATGCGGTCAAGCGCTCCGCTTGGATGGAACGGGTGGCGGTAAAGGTCAGATGATGTTCAATCCCAACCGGGATCAGCCTCTCGCGATGTGCCTGGCCGCGCTGGCCGGCTTCACCGATGCCGTCGGGTATTTGTGGCTTGGCGGCATCTTCATTTCGTTCATGACCGGCAACTCCACCCGGCTGGGCACGGAACTGGGCGGGCCCGATTGGTCCCAGGCGATCGTCCCGGTCGCCGTGCTGACCATGTTCGTCGGCGGGGTCATCCTGGCCACGATGCTGCGCCGCCGCCTGCGGCGGGGCCGGACCAGCGCCATGGGGATGGTGACGCTGCTGCTGCTGGCGAGCAGCGTCCTTCAGGCCGCCGGGCACACGACGCTGGCGATCGGCGCTGCCACCCTGGCGATGGGCGCCGAAAACACCGTCTTCGACCATGATGGCGAGGTGAGCATCGGCTTGACCTACATGACCGGCACGTTGGTAAAGATGGCCCAGCATATGGCAGCAGCGCTGCTGGGCGGTCCGGCCTTCGGATGGGTGCCGAACTTCCTGCGCTGGTTCTCCATGCTCGGCGGCGCCGTCATCGGCAGCCTGGTCTATCGCCGCTACGGCCTGGATGCGCTTTGGCTGGCGACGGCCCTTGCCGCCATGCTGACCGTGTTCACCGTGGTCCGGCCGAACACGTAAGCTACTTCCGCAGCTCCATCTGGATCGGTCCCTCGCGGCGGCCGTGGGTGAACTGGTCCACCACCGCGTTGCCGCTTTGCAGCAGGTCGGCTGCCGGGCCCTCCCAGACGATGCGCCCCCGATGCAGCATGGCCACCCGGTCGCCGATCCGCGTGGCGGAGGCCATGTCGTGGGTGATCGCGATGGCGGTCGAGCCGAGACGCTTGACGCAATCCACGATCAGCCCGTCGATCACGGCGCCCATGATCGGGTCCAGCCCGGTGGTAGGCTCGTCAAAGAACAGGATGCTCGGCTGCGCCGCGATGGCGCGCGCCAGCCCGACACGCTTCTGCATGCCGCCGGACAGCTCCGCCGGGGACAGGTCGCCCACGCTGGGGGCGAGCCCCACCTGGCCCAGCACCTGCGCCGCCTTGGCGCGGGCTTCGTCGCGGCCCATGCGGTGCTGCGCGAGCAAGCCGAAGGCGACGTTCTCCCAAACCGGCAGGCTGTCGAACAGCGCGCCGCCCTGGAACAGCATGCCGATCTGCCGGTTCACGGCCTCACGGTCGCGCTTGCTCATCCGCAGCACGTCGCCGCCATCCACCTCGATGCTGCCCTCGTCCGGCTCGATCAGCCCGAGGATGGATTTCAGCAGCACCGACTTGCCCGTGCCGGAGCCGCCGATCACCACCATGGAGGTGCCGGCCATCACGTCCAGGTCGACGCCGTCCAGCACCTGCTTGTCGCCGAAGCGCTTGCGCAGCCCGCGGATGCGGATTTTCGGCCGGGCTGCGGCGGGCTCCATGCTAGTGGGCAAAAAACAACTCGGTCAGCACGTAGTCGGCCGCCAGGATCAGGATGGAGGCGACCACGACGGCGGAGGTGGTGGCGGCCCCGACGCCCTCGGCCCCGCCGCGGCTGTTATACCCGTGGTAGCACCCCATCAGCGCGATCAGGAATCCGAACACCGCAGCCTTGGCCAGGCCGCTCACCACGTCCCCCGTGGTCATGAAGCTGAACGTGTTGTTCAGGTAGCCGACCGGGTTCAGTCCCAGCTTCACCGTCGCGACGATGTAGCCGCCGAACACGCCCAGGACGTCGGCCACGACCACCAGCAGCGGCAAGGCCAGCGTGCCGGCCAGCAGGCGGGGCGCCACCAGGTATTTCATCGGGTCGGTGGACAACGTGCCCAGCGCGTCGATCTGGTCGGTCACGCGCATGGTGCCGAGCTCCGCCGCCATCGCCGCCCCGACGCGGCCCGCCACCATCAGCCCGGCCAACACCGGCCCCAGCTCCCGCACAACCGACAGCACCACGATGGAGGCGACCGCGCTTTCGGCGTTGAAGCGGGAGAAGCCGGTGAAGGATTGCAGCGCGATCACCATGCCGGAGAAGATCGCGGTCAGCGCCACGACGGGCAGGCTGAAATAGCTGAACTCAACGAAGGCGCGGCCGAACATGCGCCCGTACAGCGGCGGCCGCAGGATGTGGGAGACACCTTCCGCCGCAAATGTGGCGACAGAGCCTACCCGGCGGCATACGACCAACGCCGCATGCCCCAGCACAGCCAGCCAGTCGAGCAGGATCATCGGTAACGGCGCTGGTAGCGACGGCCGAGCGAGGTCAGGATTTCATAGCCGTTGGTGCCGGCCTGCGCCGCCAACGCGTCGACACCGCCGGGGCCGATCAGGTCGAGCCAGTCGCCGGTCGTGATACGCGGGACGTCCGTCACGTCGAATGTGGAAAGGTCCATAGATACGCGACCTACCAGCGGCACGGGCTGGTCGTCAAAATAGGCGGTCGCCTTGTTGCTAAGCGAGCGGAGGAAGCCGTCCGCGTAGCCGACGGACACGGTGGCGATCCGGCTGGGCCGGGACGCGGTCCAACAGCCGTTGTAGCCGACGCTGTCGCCCGGTGGGACCTCGCGGATCTGCAGGATCCGCGCCCGCAGGCGGACCACCGGACGCTGCGGGTTGGGGCGGCCGGGGGTCGGGTTCACGCCGTACAGCGCGGCGCCAGGCCGGGCGAGGTCCGACGCGAAGCCCGGGCCCAGGAACAGGCCGGACGAGTTGGCGAAGGAGCGGGGGGCAGCGGGCAGGCGGGCGCAGGCGGCGGCGAACCGGCTGCGCTGCTGCTCATTCAACGGGTCGTCCGGGCACTCGGCGGAGGCCAGGTGGGTCATGACGTAGCGGAGCGTCAGGCCATGGAGCCGGGCATGATCGGCGGCCAGGACGTCCACCCCGGCAGGGTCCAGCCCGAGCCGGTTCATCCCGGTATCAACGTGCAGGATGGCGGGGAGCGGCCGCCCGGTGACCCGGGCCTGCGCCGCCCAGCGGTCGATTTCGTCCAGCGTGCCGAGCACGGGGGTGAG
Source organism: Acetobacteraceae bacterium (assembly GCA_965199095.1). Classification (GTDB taxonomy): domain Bacteria; phylum Pseudomonadota; class Alphaproteobacteria; order Acetobacterales; family Acetobacteraceae; genus LMUY01. The sequence goes on along the minus strand of CBDAQM010000006.1, from coordinate 1,025,679 downwards.
GTCGGCGGCCACGAACTCCGGCTCCAGCCCCGGCCACAACCCGTTCAGCACGCCCAGCATGGCGCCTGGGATCAGGTCGCGGACCGCCATCGCCTCGGACGGATGGGCGGTGAAGAAGTGGCGGCAGCCGGCGGCATGCAACGGGAGGACGACGGCGCGGGCGCCCAGGCCGTAGGCGTCCGCCTTGACCACGGCGGCGGTCGGACCGCGGCGGAGCGACTGCCAGTTGGCGACGATGGCGGAGAGGTCGATTTCGAGGAGGGTGGGCCACACGGAAGCCGTCTCTTCAGACCCTCTCCCGCTGGGGGCGGAGGGTAGGTCTCGCCCTGGGAGAGGGCTGGGGTGAGCGCCCACTAAACCAGCTTCACCAACTGCTTGCCGAAGTTCTTGCCCTTCAACAGGCCCATGAACGCCTCCGGCGCGCTCGCCAGGCCTTGCGCCACAGTTTCCCGGAACTTCAACTGCTTGGACGCCACAAGTTCCCCCAGTTCCTTCAACGCTGCCGGCCAATCCTCCATGTGTTCGGAGACGATGAAGCCCTCGATCTTCAACCGGGACAACAGGATGAGGCGCGGGTTCGCCATCGTCATCGGCTGGCCGTCATAGCCGGCGATCGCGCCGCAGACGGCGATTCGCCCGAACGCGTTCATCTGCGCCATGACCGCGTCCAGCACCGTGCCGCCGACATTGTCGAAATAGGCGTCGAGACCGCCGGGTGCGGCAGCCTTCAGATCCGTCTCCAAGGCGCCGGCCTTGTAGTCCACGCAGGCGTCGAAGCCGAGCTCGTCCACCACGTAGCGGCATTTGTCCGGCCCGCCGGCGATCCCCACCACCCGGCAGCCCTGCCGCTTCGCCAACTGCCCCACGACGCTGCCGACGGCGCCGCTCGCCGCGCTGACCGCGACGGTCTCGCCAGGCTTCGGCGCACAGATGCGGTTGAGCCCATACCAGGCGGTGATGCCGGGCATACCGACGCAGCCCAGATAGGCGGAGAGCGGGATTTGGCGGCTGTCGTCCACTTTCTGCAGGCCCGTCCCGTCCGACGTGCCGTATTCCTGCCAGCCGAAATACCCCACCACCTTATCGCCGGGCTGCCAGCCCGGGTGGCGCGACTCGGTCACTTCGCCCACCGTGCCGCCGACCATCACCGTATCCAGCGGCTGCGGCGGCGTGTAGGATTTCGTGTCGTTCATCCGGCCGCGCATATAGGGGTCGAGCGACAGATAGTGGTTGCGCACCCGGAGTTGCCCTGCCTCCAGCGGCGCCAGCGCGGCCTCCACCATGCGGAAATTATCCGACGTGACGGCGCCCTGCGGCCGGCTGGCGAGCAGGATTTGGTGGTTGATCTCAGACATTGCATGCAGCCTCTGCTTTGGCGTCAGCGTAGCCGTATCACGGCGCGTCATGCACCAGGTCCAAATCGGCGAAGCGGGTGAATTCACCCTCGAACAGCAGGTCGATCTTGCCTGTCGGGCCGTGACGCTGCTTCTCGATCAGCAGTTCGGCGCGGTTATGGACGCGCTCCATGTCCTGCTGCCATTTGTCCATGGCGGCGTTGAACTTCTCGTCCGACTCGAAATTGGCCTGTTTAGGACCTCGTTGTTGCAGGTAATATTCGTCCCGGTAGATGAAAATCACGCTGTCGGCATCCTGCTCGATCGTGCCGGACTCGCGCAGGTCTGAAAGCTGCGGCCGTTTGTCCTCCCGCTGCTCGACCGCGCGGGAGAGCTGGGACAGCGCGATGACCGGGACCGCCAGTTCCTTCGCGATCGCCTTGAGGCCCTGGGTGAATTGGCTGATTTCCAACACCCGGCTCTCCGGCCGGGTGCCGGCGGAGGGGCGCATCAACTGGAGGTAATCGACGATCACCAGGCTCAACCCATGCACGCGCTTGAGCCTGCGGCAGCGGGTCCGCAGCGCCGCGACGGAAATGCCCGGTGTCTCGTCGATGTGCAGGGGCAGGCCGGCCACCTCGCGGCTGACCTGCACGAAGCGGTCGAAGTCCCGCTGCGCGATATCGCCGCGGCGGATCCGGTCGCCGGAGACGCGCGCCTCCTCCGCCAGCAGGCGAAGGGCGATCTGCTCCGCGCTCATCTCCAGGGTGAAGAACGCGACGCTGCCTTTCGGCACGTCATCACCCCGCCCGGCCGCCCGCGCCTCGGCCAGCAAGGCCCGGGCGGCGCCGAACCCGATCTTGGTGGCCAAGGCAGACTTGCCCATGCCCGGCCGGCCAGCCAGGACCATCAGGTCGGAGGGGTGCAGGCCGCCCAGTTTCTTGTCCAGGTCGCGCAGCCCGGTCGCCAGGCCGGAGACGTGGCCCGGACGGTGGAACGCCCGCTCGGCGCCCTCGATCGCGATGGTCAGCGCCTGTTCGAAGACGATGAAGCCGCCGCTGGTGGCGCCCTTGTCGGCGATCTCGAACAGCTTCTGCTCAGCGGCTTCGACCTGCGTCTTGCCGTCCATCTCCGGATCGGCGCCGAACGCGTTGTTCACCACCTCCTCGCCGACATCGATCAACTGGCGGCGCAGCCAGGCATCGTGGATGGCGCGGCCATATTCGCCGGCGTTGATGATGCCGACCATCGCGGTCAGCAACTGGGTGAGGTAGGCGGTGCCGCCGACCTCATCCAGCACCCCGTTATGCTCGAACTCGGCCCGCAAGGTGATGGCGTCGGCCAATTGGCCGTTGCTCACCCGGCGGTGGATCGCGGCGAAAATCCGGCCGTGGATCGGGTCGGCGAAATGCTCGGGTGCGAGGAACTCCGCCACCCGCTCATAGGCCCGGTTATTGGCGAGCAATGCGCCGAGCAGCGCCTGTTCGGCCTGGGTATTGGCGGGAGGCAGCCGCTGCGAGAGGCCCAGCAGCGGAGAGTCGATGACGGTCATAGGGCACGCAGCATAGACCAACCACGCCGTTGGGGCACGCGTTCGACCTGTGGATAGCTGTGGAACAGGGGGATGCTTTGCTAAGCCGCACCGATCCTCTAGCAGCCTGTCGGACTTAACACGGCACACTGAGCCTGCTTGCTGGGATCGACCGACCCGAGGTCGGCGGTTCAAACTCGTCTGCCGCTAGCAGGATTTTGCGCCTTGGCCGGGTCTGCGGGAAGTCTGGCGCCGCCTGTTGTTTTCTTTTGCTGGTCAAGGCCGGCCACCGTTGCCTGACGTGGAGCAACAGCGACCTTACCCTTGCCAGTGCAAGCCGGACGGCATCAACTGTTGTTGCTGCCTATACGACCACTCCGATGCTGAGCGAGAAGACGAAGGGCGGCTCGCCGCGTGACCCGTGCCGCGAAATAGTGCTGCACGGCCTCCTTGTGCGCGTACGCAACTGTGCCAGTTTCAGATCCCAAGGGGAGTGAGTTCAAACTTTGCACCGCCCCCTGGGAGCCGTTGATGGGCGCCATTTGTTGCGACATCAACGGCGTCATGGCCGTTCCCTCACCTTGGAACGGATAGGGATTGTCGATGCCGCCTGGCAACACCGCCCTGCCAATAGTGTGTGTCACCACCCCTGGTGCGTGAAACGGGAACGGCTCACCTTCGCCCTGCGCAAGTGCGAAACCAGATGTGAGGGTTAGGCCAACGACGGCAGCTACGAAAATAACTTTCATGAACATCATCCCCAACGGGCTGGCTCACACAATAGTGGCCTGCCTTCTTGGCAACGGCGGACAGAAGAAACGACGTTGCGTGCTGAAGATCTGCGTGATCGTTTTCAATATTTAACGATTGGGTTGGACATAACACTTATGTCCTGCAACGTCGATGTTCACCTCAATAGTTCGGCCGGATGGTGCCAGCGGCTGGCGCCTGCCGACAAACTGAGCGATACGACAAACAGCCCTATCGACTCAGCGACGCCTGGCCCACATGAGCCAAGCGTCGCAGCAGTCTCAGCGGATCGCGCGCAAGACCGAGCGGTCTTCCCCCGCCAGGCTGCGATAGACGGCCAGGTAATCCTCGGCCATCCGGCGGGCGGTGAACCGCTCCTCAAAGCGTTGGCGCACCCGGCGACGGTCCAGCGTGTGGATGCGGGACACCGCAGCCATGGCGCCTTCCACGTCCTCCACGATGAAGCCGGTCACCCCGTCCTCCACGATCTCCGGCACGGAGCCGCGGTTGAACGCGATGACAGGAGTCCCGCAGGCCATCGCCTCGATCATGACCAGGCCAAACGGCTCCGGCCAGTCGATCGGCATCAGCAGGGCCGTGGCGCCGGACAGGAAGGCAGGCTTCTGCCTGTCGCTGATTTCCCCGACCATCTCAACGCCAGGCAGATCCAGCAACGCACGGATATGCTTATCGAAATACACCTTGTCCGCCACGTCCACCTTGGCCGCCAGCTTGATCGGCATCCCGCAGGCTTGCGCGATCCTGATGGCGCGGTCCGGGCATTTCTCCGGCGCGATGCGCCCGAGGAAGGCGAGGTAACCCTGCGGCTCGCCCTGCGGCGTCAACAGGTTCTCGGGCAGGCCATGCAGCACGGTGTCGACGAAGTTGGCCTGCGGCAGCGGGCGGCGCTGGCTGTCCGAGATCGACACCACCGGCACGTTCGGGAAGGTGTTGAACACCGGCTGCAGTTCCGGCAGGTCAAGCCGGCCGTGCAGCGTGGTCACGAACGGCGTGCGCTGCCGGCCAAACAGGCTGAACGACCAATAATCCATGTGGAAGTGCAGCACGTCGAAATCTTCGGCTTGCCGCCGCACCGCCTCCATCAGCAGCATGTGCGGTGCGATCGGGTCCCGGATGGCCGGGTCCAGCCGCAGGGCGCGGGGCCAGATCGCCTCCAGCTTGGCGCTGGTCTGCGAGTCGCCGCTGGCAAACAGCTTCACGTCGTGGCCCAGCGCCACAAGCTCTTCCGTGAGGAAGGAGACGACACGTTCCGTGCCGCCATACAGCTTCGGAGGGACAGCCTCATGCAAGGGAGCAATCTGCGCGATACGCATGTGTCGGGTAACTCCTTCTCGTCAGCCCCATCAACGCCGTGATCGCGGCATGAATGCGGCAGACGCCGCCATAGCTTTGCCAAAACCCGGGCTCACAACGGCGGATACCGGAAGATGGCAACATTGATGACCAATCACGAAAATGTTGGCTGCACCAAACACGTCGTCATGCGTCCGTATCGATTGGAGAGGTAGATCATGACCCCGAGCGATGGCCAGACGGTCGACGTATCGCAAAAACCCATCGTCTTCATGGGACGATACCTACGCCGCCACTTGGTCGGCCACATCGTGGTGTTGTCGTCCGTGGTCTTGGCGGTGGGATGCTCCGTCGCGTCCCAGTATAGCGTCAAGCATCTGGTTGATACGCTGACGGCGGGGGCACACGGCCCGGTCTGGAACGCTTTCTTCCTGCTGGCCGCGTTGATCGCGGCGGATAACATGCTTTGGCGCGTGGGGGGCTGGGTGGCGTCCCATAGCTTCGTCGCCGTGACCGGTGACCTTCGCCGGGACCTGTTCCAGCACCTGACGGGCCACTCTCCCGCCTATTTCGTGGACCGGCCGCCCGGCACGTTGGCCGGGCGCATTACGGCCACGGGAAACGCGATCTACACGGTGGAGAACACCTTCGCCTGGAACGTCCTGCCGCCCTTGCTGGCAGTCTCCGGGTCGATCGCCGTGATGATGACCGTCAGCCCGTTGATGGCTGGCACGTTGATCCTGGTGTCCGGAGTGATCGCCTTCACCCTCAGCCGGCTCGCCGCGTGGGGACGGCCGTTGCACCATCAATACGCGGCCGACGCCGCCGCGGTGGACGGCGAGTTGGTGGACGTGATCAACAACATGCCGCTGGTGCGTGCCTTCGGCGCGACCCTGCGGGAGCGGGAACGCTTCAGTGAGCGGGTAGAGCAGGAGGTCAGCACGCGCGGCCGCTCCCTGCGCTACCTGGAGAAGCTGCGGTTGTTCCACGCCGCGGTGACGGCCGGGCTGACGGCGGGCCTGCTGGCCTGGGCCATCCTGCTGTGGGAGAACGGGTCCGCCAGCCCCGGGGACGTCGTGCTGGTGACGACGCTGGGCTTCACGATCCTGCACGGCACGCGCGACCTGGCCGTGGCCCTGGTCGACACGATCCAGCACGTCGCCCGCGTGTCGGAGGCGCTGGCCACGCTGTTGCTGCCGCATGAGTTGACGGATGCGGCCGACGCCCGCGCCTTGGACCGACCGCGCGGTGCGTTGGAGTTCCAGGACGTGAGCTATGTCTATCCCGCCAGCAGCCAGTCCGTCCTGGACCATTTCAGCCTCAAGGTCGAGGCCGGGTCCCGCGTCGGCTTGGTCGGCCGGTCCGGGTCGGGCAAGTCCACCGTGCTGGCCCTGGCCCAGCGGCTGCGGGACGTGCCGAGCGGACGCATCCTGTTGGACGGAGTCGATCTCTCACGCCTGCGGCTGGACAGCCTGCATGACGCGATCAGCGTCGTGCCGCAGGACGTGTCGCTGTTCCACCGCTCGGTCCTGGACAACATCCGGTATGGTCGCCCCGATGCGTCCGACAAGGAGGTCCTTGCCGCGGCGGAGGCTGCCTGCTGCCGCGAGTTCATCGAGGCCTTGCCCGAGGGCTACAACACCGAAGTGGGCGACCGCGGCGTGAAGCTGTCAGGTGGGCAGCGGCAGCGGCTGGCCATCGCCAGGGCGTTCCTGCGCAACCCGCCGATCCTGCTGCTGGACGAGGCGACCAGCGCGCTGGACAGCGAGTCGGAGGCGGCGGTGCAACGTGCGCTGAACCGCCTCATGCAGGGGCGCACCGTGATCGCGGTCGCACACCGCCTGTCCACCTTGCGGGATTTCGACCGGATCGTTGTGATGCAGTCGGGCCGCATCCTGCAGGATGGCACACCGGCGCGACTGGAGCGGAGCAATGGGCCGTATCGTGACCTGCTCATGCAGCAATCCGGCGCGACACAGATGCTCATGGCCGCCGAATAGCGGCCGTCGGTAGCGCTTGTAGGGAAGGAACTTGCCGCTCATCGTCAGCTTGACCCGGTCGCCTTTCTGGTCCGGCTGACGTTCCATCGTCATGTCGGAATCGATGGCGGACATGATGCCGTCGCCGAATTCCTCTGTGCTGCTTTTTTCACCAGTCTGGCCTGTTGCCAGGACGGCCCCGAGATGCCGCTATGGGCGGCCACCAAGATGGGATCGCGTCATGCAACCTCCGATTCGCCTGTCCGCCCCGGGCTGGGTGTCCGAGTTCAAGAGCTTCCTCCTGCGCGGCAACGTCGTCGACCTCGCCGTGGGCATCATTATCGGCGCCGCCTTCACCACCATCGTGAACAGCCTGGTGAAAGACATCTTCACCCCGCTGATCGGCCTGCTGGTCGGCGGCATCGACTTCACCAACATCTTCGTCACCCTGCGCGGGCCAGCCCAGCCGACGCTGGACGCAGCGCAGAAGGCGGGCGCGGTCACGCTGAATGTCGGGCTGTTCCTGAACGCGGTGATCCAGTTCCTCATCGTCGGCTTCGCGATCTTCTGGGTGGTCAAGGCGCTGAGCCGGATGCAGCATCGCGACGCCTTCGCCCCGCCGCCGCTGACCAAGTCGGAGCAGTTGCTGACCGACATCCGCGACGCGCTCGCCAAGCCGCCGGGTCCGCCGACGCCCTAATCGCTCAGGGTTCGCAGCCGGCGTCCCGCAGGATCATCTCCACCGCCGCGGATGGCACGTCCGCGGCGGTGAAGGCCTGGCCGATGCCGTGGGCGAGCACGAAACTCAGCGCACCGTCCCGCATCTTCTTGTCCCGGCGCATCGCCCCCATCAGGCGGCTGGCGGAGAACCGCCGGTTCAGCATCGACAACTCGGATGGCAGGCCGACGGCGGCGACATGCGCCTCCACCCGCTCGGCCACGGCCGGCGGGCAGTAGCCGAGTGCGGCGGACAGGCGCAGGGCAAGGCCGAGCCCCACCGCCACCGCTTCCCCATGCAGCACGACGCCGTAGCCGCATTCGGCCTCGATCGCGTGGCCGAAGGTGTGGCCCAGGTTGAGCAGGGCGCGCCCGTTGTTCGGACGCTCCTCGCGCTCATCATCGCCAACGATGTCCGCCTTGAAGGCGCAGGCCCGCAGCACCGCCTCCGCCTGCGCGTCACGGTCGTCGCGCACGATCGCCTGGCCGTGGACCTCGCACCACTCGTAGAACCCAGCGTCGCCGATCAGCCCGGCCTTCACCACCTCGGCATAGCCCGCGCGCTTCTCCCGCGGCGGCAGCGTCGCTAGCGTCGCGGTATCGGCGATCACCATGCGCGGCTGGTGGAACGCCCCCACCAAATTCTTGCCGCGCCCGGTGTTGATGCCGGTCTTGCCCCCGACGCCGGAATCCACCTGGGCGAGCAAGGTGGTCGGGATTTGCACGAACGGCAGGCCCCGCAGGGCGACCGACGCGGCGAACCCGGCCAGATCGCCCACCACCCCGCCGCCCAGCGCCAGCACCGCGGTCCGCCGCTCCACCCCCGTGTCCAGGATGCGTTCGACCAGGTCGGTGAAGCAGGCCAGCGATTTGGACGCCTCGCCGGGCTGCACCTGCAGCAGCACGGCATCGAACCCTGTGGCGGCGAGGCTGTCCATCAGCGTCGCCCCATGAAGCGAGGCGACGGTGGTGTCGCTGACCACCACCACCCGCTTCTGCGGCAGCACCGCGGCCAGCAGGGCGCCGGCGCGTTGCAGCAGCCCATCCCCCACCACGACCTCGTACGACGCCGTCCCGGTGCGGACCGGCAGGCGCTCCGGTGGCCGGAACGCGGACAGGGCCGCCGCCACCCGGCGGGTTGTCTGGTCCGGCAGGTCGTCGGCGCAATCCACCACGATGTCGGCTTCCGCGTAGATCGGGTGCCGCAGCTCCATCAGCCGGCCCAGCGTCGCGGCCGGGTCGGCATTGGCCAGCAAGGGGCGGTTGCGCCGCCGCGCCACCCGCCGCAGCAGCACAGGCAGGGGCGCGCGCAGCCAGATGGAGGTGCCGCGTTGGCGCACGGTCGCGCGCGTCGCCGGGTCCATGAAGGCGCCGCCGCCGGTGGCGAGCACGATCGGTGGGCCCTCCAGCAGCCGCCGCACCACGCGGCGCTCCCCGGCGCGGAAATGGGCCTCGCCGAATTGGCTGAACAACTCCGGCACCGTGCGTCCTGCCGCAGCCTCGATCTCTGCGTCGGAGTCGCGGAATGGCAGGCCGAGTCGCGCCGCCAGCCGCCGCCCGATCGCCGTCTTGCCGGCCCCCATCAGCCCGACGAGCACGACGCTGCGACCCGCCCCGTATGGTGTGGCTTCGGACGGCTGTTCGGCGAGCCCGCTGTTGCGTGTCATGGCGGCCAACGCTAGCACAGGCCGGTTCTCCACGGCCAAGGATGGCGGATGCGCCAGCTTTTCCTCATTATCGTCTTGGCCATCGTCGTCTTGGGGGCAATCGGCATCGTCATGCTCGGTGCGTTCCCGCCGCACCTGAACCCGCAGCCCGTGGCGCACACCCTCCCGAACGACCGCTTCCAGAGCCAATGACCGACCATCACGCGGAGGCGTTCCTGGAGATGCAGGTGGCCGAGCGCGGGGCCGCCGCCAACACGAAAGCCGCCTATGCGGCGGATTTGGCGGATTTCGCCGCATTCTCCGCCGCGCGGGGGGAGGCGCCGGTCGCCGCCTCGACGGACACGCTGCGCTGCTACCTGGCCGGCTTGTATGCGGCGGGTTTGTCCGCCCGCACGGCGGCGCGCCGGCTGTCCTGCCTGCGCCAGTTCTACCGTTTCCTGCTGCGCCAGGGCGTTCGCGCGGATGACCCGACGCAAACCCTGGATTCGCCCCGCCTGCCGCGCGCCCTGCCCAAATACCTGAGCGTGGCCGAAGTGGATGCCCTGCTGGCCGCCGCCGCCGGCCGCCCGGGCCGCAGCGGGCTGCTGGCTGTCGCCGCGCTGGAGATGCTGTACGTCACCGGGCTGCGGGTTTCGGAGCTGCTGGCCCTGCGCCGTGTCGCCTTGGTCAGCGGCGCCGCGATGCTGGCGGTCCGCGGCAAAGGCGGCCGCGAGCGCCTGGTGCCGTTGAGCGGCGCGGCGCGGCGGGCGGCGGCGGATTGGCTGAGCGGAGGATCGGAGAGCCCGTGGCTGTTCCCGGGCCGCGACACGACGCACGCGATGACGCGGCAAGGCTTTGCCCTGATGCTGAAGCCCGTGGCCCTGGCAGCCGGCATCGACCCGGCCCGCGTATCGCCGCACGTGCTGCGTCACTCCTTCGCCTCCCACATGCTGGCGCGGGGCGCTGATCTGCGCAGCCTGCAATCCCTGCTCGGGCATGCCGACATCGCGACCACGCAAATCTATACTCATGTCCTGCCGGAACGGTTGCAGCGCCTGGTGCAGGAGCACCATCCGCTGGCGCGCCCGGGTGAGCGGACCATCGGGGCGGAAAAGCTGCCCTGATGCTGGAGGTGGCGACGCCGGCCGATATGGACGCCCATGCCGGTCAGGCGCTGGGCGCCAGCGAGTGGCTGACGGTGACGCAGGCGATGATCGACACCTTCGCCGAGGCCACGGGCGACCATCAATGGATCCACGTCGACGTCGCCCGCGCCAAGGCCGAGCTGCCCGGCGGCGTCACCATCGCGCATGGCTTCTTGACCTTATCCTTGCTGCCGGTGCTGACGACGACGGTGTACCGCATCAAGCAGCGCTCGCGCAGCCTGAACTATGGGTTGAACAAGCTGCGCTTCACCAGCCCGGTCCCGTCCGGATCCCGCGTGCGGCTGCACCTGCGGCTGAAGGCGTCCGAGCCGGTGGAGGGCGGCCGCAGGCTGGTCGCGGAGGCGATGGTGGAGATCGAGGGCAAGGACCGTCCGGCCCTCGTGGCGGAGACGATCGTCGTCGCGTACGGATAAGCGGGCGATGAAAGATCGATCCCAGAGACCCTCGCCCTCTGGCAGAGGGCAGGGTTAGGACCGGCCCCGTTCAGACGATCGGAGCGATGGGTCAAGCGCCAGCCGCTTGTCCCGGCCTCGTCTGGCGACGGATGGTTGACGCCAACGCCGGCGAGGTTTTCGCTTCGTGCGCCGAACAGGGGAGCCGCGCATGAATGACCTGGCGATGACATATCCCGATGCCGTCGAGACCGAGCGCCTGATGGGGCACTGCCAGGATTTCGCCAAATGGGTGAAGCTGTCGGGCAGCGCCGACGAGCTGGCGAGCATGAGGGTGGTGCAGGCCAAGCTGGACGGCTTCGGCTATCGCACCACCCTCCTCTCGCATGACGCCTATATCAGCCTGCCAGGCGCCGCACGGGTCGTCGTCGATGGCGCGGACCTGGTCGCGATCACGCATTCCTTCTCGGTCGTTTCCCCGCCCGGTGGGCTGTCGGCCCCGTTGGCCTATGTGGGGGAGGGGACAGAGGCGGAGTTCGCCGGGCGCAACCTGCGCGGCTGCATCGTGCTGGCCGAAGGCATCGCCAGCCCGGCGGTCGCCGCCCGCGCCGCCAAGGCAGGGGCCGCCGGGCAACTGCATATCAGCCCGCATGAGCACCTGCATGAGATGTGCATCTCGCCGGTATGGGGGAGTCCGTCCACGGCAACGCTGGCGGACATCCCGACAACCGTCACCTGCACCATCTCCAACGCCGATGGCGCGGCCCTGCGCGACCGCCTGGCGCGGGGCGAAGCGCCCGCCGTCGTGCTGCACGCCGCCGTCGACACCGGCTGGCGCAAGACGCCGATCCTGGTGGCCGACATGGACGGGCCGGACCCTGCCGGGCCGTTCGTCCTGTTCTCCGGCCATCACGACACCTGGTATTACGGCGTGATGGACAATGGCAGCGCCAACGCCACCATGCTGGAAACGGCGCGGGTGCTGGCCCAAGGGCGGGACCAGTGGCGGCGCGGCCTGCGCCTCTGCTTCTGGTCCGGCCATTCCCACGGGCGCTATTCCGGCTCCGCCTGGTATGTCGACACGCATTGGCAGGAGCTGGAGCGTCGCTGCGCCGTCCACGTGAACGTGGATTCGACCGGTGGCGTCGGCGCCAGCGTGATGACGGAAAGCGCCGTCGCCTCCGAACTGGCCGGGCTGGCGTCGGAGGTCATCCAGGCCGAGACCAACCAGGCCCATGAGGGCCGGCGAGTCGGCCGCAACAGCGACATGTCGTTCTGGGGCGTGGGCATCCCGACGCTGTTCGGCAGCCTCAGCCATCAGCCGCCCAACCCGGTGAAGATGCGCAACCCGCTCGGGTGGTGGTGGCACACGCCGCACGACCTGCTCGACAAGATCGACCCCGCAAACCTCACCCGTGACACAAGCGTGTTCGTGCGGGCGATCTGGCGGCTGCTGTCGGATGCGGTGCTGCCGCTGGATTACGCCGCCCACGCCGGCGCCTTGCTGACGGAGTTGGCGGCGCTGGCGGGCAGGTTGGGGGACCGGCTTTCCCTGGCGCCCCTGGTCGCGGCTGCGGAGGCGTTGCGCGACGGGGCCGCGTCGCTGTCCGGTGAGCCTGACGCGGTCAACGCCGCACTGATGGCGGCCTCCCGCGCGTTGGTTCCGGCCGACTACACCAGCGGCGACCGGTTCCGGCACGACCCCGCCCTGCCGCAATCCCCTTGGCCGGTGTTGGACCCGATCCGCACGCTGGCCGCCGCCACGGACGCGGACGCTGTCCGTTTCGCCACAGTCGATGCGGTTTGCGCCCGCAACCGCATGCTGCACGCGTTGCAACAGGCGCTGGCTGCGGTGACGTGACACCGCGACGAAGTCTGGAAGAACAAATAAGCCATTTATCTACGTCACCGGCATCAATATTAAAGCCGGTATTACGTCGGCTGATTTATAGTCTTCCACCGTGTCTTCGGCGCCCTCATGGATGCAGCACCCAGCGGAGCGCCTCCGCGACCGCGCCGACCGTGACCACGCCGGCCACCCACAGCCCGGCGAACCACAGCAGGCGGCGCCAGAGCGGCGGCGGGTCAGTGGTAATGGGCACCGGCCTGCACCTTGCCGCGAAACACCCAGTAGCTGAAGGCGGAGTAGGTCAGGATCAGCGGGATCAGCACCACCGCGCCCACCAGCACGAACACCTGGCTCGCCCGCGGCGCGGCGGCCTGCCAGATGGTGATGTCGGGCGGGACCATCAGCGGGTAGAAGCTCACCCCCAGCCCGATGAAGCACAGCACGAAAATCCCGAGCGCGCAGAGTAAGGGCGTCAGGTGGTGCTTGCGCCGGATGCCCCAGGCGAACGCCGCCGCCAGGCAGGCGACCAGCAGCGGCACCGGGCTGGTCAGCAGGATGCCGGGCCAGCCGAACCAGCGATGCAGGAATGTCGGGTTGAGCAACGGCGTCCACAGGCTCACCACCACGATCAGCGCCAGCACGACCCAGGCCAACACCACCGCCTGCTTGCGCGCCCGGCGCTGCAACGTACCCTCCGTCCGCCACACCAGCCAGCACGCGCCCAGCCAGGTGTAGCCGACCACCACAGCCACGCCGCACAGCACGGTGAACGGCGTCAGCCAGTCCCACCAGCCGCCGGCATATTGGCGGTCGACCACGTGGATGCCCTGCAGCAACCCGCCCAGGCTCAGCCCCTGGCACAGCGCCGCCATGGTGGAGCCGCCGAAGAACGACAGGTCCCATAGCTTGCGACCCAGCTCCGTCTGCGCGCGGAAGCGGAACTCGAAGGCGACGCCGCGGAAGATCAGCGCGAACAGCATGCCCAGGATGGTTGGATAGAGCGCCGGCATGATCACCGCGTAGGCCAGCGGGAACACGCCGAACAGGCCGCCGCCGCCCAGCACCAGCCACGTCTCGTTGCCGTCCCACATGGGCGCGATGGTGTTGACCATCGTGTCCCGGTCCTCCGCCCCGCGCTCGGCGGCGAACAGGATGCCGACGCCCAAATCGAAGCCGTCCAGCACCACGTAGGCCAGCACGGCGAAGGCGAGCAGCCCGGCCCAGATGGTGGCGATCGTCTCGGCGCTCATCCCCGCTACTCCGCCGGCAGGGCGCTGGCGGCGCCGGTGTTGGACGGCACCGCGCCGGGCAGGCCGGGATGGATCCCGGCCGTGCGGGTGGGCTGGCCGGTCTGCGGCCCTGCTTCACCGGGCACCGGCGGACGCGACATCAGGCGCAGGATGATCATCACGCCCGCGCCGAACACGACGAAGTAGACGACGGCGAACACCGCCAGCGACGTGGCGATACCCGGCAGCGCGATCGGCGACATGCTGTCGATGGTGCGCAACTGGCCATACACCGTGTACGGTTGCCGCCCCATTTCCGTCGTGACCCAGCCGCACAGCATGGCGACCAGCCCCGACGGCGCCATCACCAGCGCCGCGCGGTGCAGCCACCGGTTGGTGAACAACGTGCCGCGCCACCTCGCATACAGGCTGAACAAGCCAAGCCCGAGCATCAGGAAGCCGAGCCCGACCATCGCGCGGAACGTCCAGAAGATCGCCGGCGCATAGGGCCGGTCCGCCGCCGGCACCTCCTTCAGGCCCGGCACCCGGCCGTCCCAGCTATGCGTCAGAATGAGGGAGGAGGCGTGCGGGATCTCGATCTTATAGTCGGTGCGTTGCTTCGCCATATCGGGCAACCCGAACAGGATCAGCGGGGCGCCGTCCTTGCCGCTCGGGGTCCAGTCGCCCTCCATGGCGGCGATCTTCATCGGCTGGTATTTCAGCGTGTTCAGCCCCTGCGTGTCGCCCATGGCGATCTGCAGCGGCGCCACCAAGGCCGCCATCCACATCGCCATGGAGAACATCGTCCGCACCGCCGGCGTGGCCCGGCCACGCAGCAGGTGCCACGCACCCACCCCGCCCACGATGAACGCGACCACCAGGTAGGAGGCGAGCACCATATGCGGGTAGCGCACCGGCAGCGACGGGTTGAAGATCACGCGCCAGTAATCGGTGGGGAACATCCGGCCGTCCGCTCCGACGCCGAAGCCGTCCGGCGTCTGCATCCAACTGTTCACCGACAGGATCCAGAACGCGGAGAGCAGCGTGCCGAACGCAACGGTGCAGGTGGCGACGAAGTGCAGCGTGCGGCCCACCCGCTCCATGCCGAACAGCATGATGCCGAGGAACCCCGCCTCCAGGAAGAACGCGGTCAGCACCTCGTAGGCCATTACCGGGCCAATGACCGGGCCGGCCTTGTCGGCGTATTGCGACCAGTTGGTGCCGAACTGGTACGACATCACCAGGCCGGACACCACGCCCATGGCGAAGCCCAGGGAGAAGATCTTCACCCAGTATTTGAACAGGTCCAGGTAGACCTGCTTGCCGGTGCGCAGCCACAAGCCTTCCAGGACAGCCAGGTAGCTGGCGAGGCCGATTGAGAAGGCCGGGAACATGATGTGGAACGCGACAGTGAAGCCGAACTGGGCGCGGGCGAGGTGGAATGCGTCGATCATGATGCGTCCTCTACGTCGGTGTTGCGTCGCTTGCCGCCGACGAACACGGAAATCCGGCTCTTGACGTCCAACAGCTTCGACACGCCTGCGCCGAGCGAAAGCAGCCGCATCAGGCTTTCATTGTCGAGCCTCTGTACGTCGTCGGCCCAGCCGACCAGGACCTCGATCAGGTCATGCATCTGCTGCATCTTGTCCTGGGCGTGACGTTCCTCGGGGCTGCTTGGTTTCTCCATCAGCACGTCGCGGAGCATCGAGAGCGTCGGGTCGACTTCGCGTTTGCGCCGCTCCTCCGCCAGGGTGCGGACGATCTGCCAGATGTCGTCCGGCGCCTCGTAATAGTCGCGGCGGTCGCCGGGCCGGTGCCGCTTGCGGACCAGGCGCCAGGCCTCCAGCTCCTTCATGCCCATGCTGACGTTGGAGCGGGAGATGCTCAGCGCCTCGGTGATCTCCTCGGCATTCAGGCCGCGGTCGGACAGGAACAGCAGGGCGTAGATCTGGCCCACCGTGCGGTTGATGCCCCAGCGGCCCCCCATCTCGCCGAAATGCAGCACGAACGTCTCGATCACAGGCGGCAATTGCACCGGAACAGCCTATTTCAGAACTTCCTGAACGTTCAGATGAGAGTGGAGGAATGGGTGTCAACCCCGCTGCCGGCGCCGCATCCCGCATCGCCCTTGACGGCGTTTCCCCATGTCGGCACGGTTTCGGCAACGAGCCGATAAGAACATATTCGGGGGAGACAGTGCTGTGACGCAGTCGATGACCGGCGATGCTGGGCCTGGCTTGACGCAGATGCGGTCCGGGCGCCGCGGGCTGTTGCACGGCGCCGGCCTGGCGTCGGCCATGGCCTTGCTCGCCGGCACGCGGGCCGCGCAGGCGGCGGAGGCCGGGCCGTTCCCGGACCACCCGCGCTGGCGCTTCGTGTTCGTCAACCACGTCACCACCAACCCGTTCTTCGTGCCGACGCAGTACGGCCTGGCGGATGCCTGCGACCTGCTCGGCTGCGACCATCAATGGACCGGCTCGGCGAACTCCGACGTGGCGGAAATGGTGAACGCGATGAACGCCGCCATCGCGGCGAAGGCCGCCGCGATCGCCGTTCCGATGATCGACCCCAAGGCGTTCGACGCGCCGACCGATCGCGCGCTGGCCGCGGGCATCCCGGTGTTCTCCTACAATGCCGATGCACCGTCCGGCAGCGGCAACAAGCGGCTCGCCTATATCGGGCAGGACCTGTACAAAGCCGGCTATGCCATGGGCGAGCGCATCGCCCGGATGGTGGATGGGGGCACCGTCGCCCTGCTGATCGCGACGCCCGGCGCGCTGAACCTGCAACCGCGCATCGACGGTGCGCAGGACGCCATCAAGAAATCCGGCAAGAGCTACGACGTGCAGGTGATCGCGACGGGGGCGACCGTCAACGAGGAGGTGTCCAAGGTCGAGTCGTTCTACCTCGGCCACCAGGACGTCAAGGGCATGTTCTCGGTGGATGGCGGCACGACCCAGGCGGTGGCCGAAACGATGAACAAGCATGGGCTGGCGGCGAAAGGCGTGATCGGCGGCGGGTTCGACCTGCTGCCCCGCACGCTGGCGCTGATCCAATCGGGTGCGATGCACTTCACGATCGACCAGCAGCCCTATCTCCAGGGCTTCTACACCGTGACCCAGATGTTCGCCTTCCTGGCGTCCGGCGGTCTGCTCGGCCCGGCGGATTGCAACACCGGATTGAAGTTCGTCACCAAGAACACGGTCGGGACCTACCTGTCCACCAGCACCCGGTATGAGGGCAAGACGGACAAACGGGAGATCGTCGCCCGCTCCGGCCCGATCACGACGTAGTCGCGCGCCATGGCCGAGCCCTCTCCGCCACGTCGGACCAGCCTGGTCGAAGGCGTGCTGCGCTGGCCGGAACTGAGCATCCTCGTCGTCGCGATCATCCTGACGGCGTATTTCGAATGGGCCAACACCGACTTCCTGCTGACCGACGCGAGCCTGCAGAACCTCTCGCAGTTCGTGGCGCCGGCCGCGATCATCGCGTGCGGCGAGATCATGCTGATGATCGGCGGCGAGATCGACCTTTCGGCCGGCATGGTGTTCGCCCTGGCGCCGTTCCTCATGCATTTCGCCCACCAGGCGGGCGCGCCGTTGCCGGTCGCCGTCGTCCTGGCGCTGGCGGCGAGCGCCCTGCTCGGCCTGGTCAACGGTGTGATCACGGTCGTGCTGAGGGTGCCATCCTTCATCACCACGCTCGGCACCAATTTCCTGCTGAACGGGCTGACCCTGACGCTGTCGCAGGGGACGCCGGTGGAGGCGCCGGACGAGCCCGGCTTCGCCGCCGTGTTCGGCAGTTGGGGGTATAGCGAGATCATCTGGGCCGTCCTCGTCGTCGCCGTGATGCACGTGGTGCTGCGGCGCACGCGCTGGGGGCTGCACACGATCGCCGCTGGGGCGAACCCGCTCGGCGCGTCGGAGGCGGGCATCCGCGTCAACCGGCTCAAGATCGGCAACTTCATGATCGCGGCCGCCCTGGCCGGGCTGACCGGTATCCTGGAGGGCTTCCGCATCTCCTCGATCGACCCGCAGGCCGGCGGCAACGGCATCATGTTCCTGGCCGTCGCGGCGGGGGTGATCGGCGGCACGCCGCTGGCCGGCGGCTCCGGCACGATCGTGGGCGGGCTGATTGGCGCCTTCGTGCTCGGCGTGCTGAGCGACGGGTTTACCTTGATCGGCATCAACGCCTTCACCTTCAACATCATTCTGGGGGCGGCGATCCTCGCGGCCATGGTGTTCAACATCCATGTCGGGCGGCTGCGCCGCTCCGGTCCGCTATGAGCACCCTGCTGCAACCGGCTGCCGTGGCGGTGGCGCAGCCGCGCAAGGAGGCGCTGCGGGCGGACGGCATCGTCAAACGCTTCGGCGCGGTGACGGCGTTGTCAGGCGTGTCGCTGCGCTTGGAGCAGGGCGAGATCCTGGGCATCCTGGGCGACAACGGCGCCGGCAAGTCGACGCTGATGAAAATCCTCACCGGCTTCCAGGCGCCGAGCGAGGGCAGATTGTTCGTCGCCGGGCAGGCGGTCGCGCTGCGGTCGGTCGACCACGCGCGGTCGCTGGGTATCGAGTGCGTGTACCAGGACCTGGCGCTCGCCAATTCGTTGAGCGTCTATCACAACCTGTTCCTGAACCGGGAAATCCTCTATCCGGGCCCGTTCCGGTTGCTGAACAACCGCGCCATGCGGCGGCAGGCCGAGCAGTGCCTCGACGCGATCGGCGTGCACATCCCGTCCGTGACGTTGCCGGTGGAGCGGCTGTCCGGCGGTCAGCGGCAGGCCATCGCGGTGGCGCGGGCCGTCAACTCCAACGCGAAGGTGCTGCTGCTGGACGAACCGCTCGCCGCCATGGGTGCGCGCGAGGCCGGGTTGATCATCGACCTCATCCTGCGCCTGAAGCAAGCGGGCAATTTGTCGATCATCATGATCATGCACAACTACGCCCAGACGCTGGAGATCGCGGACCGCATCATGCTGATGCAGCGGGGCCGCGTCACGTTCGAGGACCATGCCAGGTCCACCTCCGTCGCGGCGCTGATGGAGATCGTCCGGCGCGAGTACCGCGCGATCCGCGAAGGCTGAGCCGACCGCACACATTGCCGCGAGACCGGCCCATGCGCCGCCCGGCCCGCCACGATTTCACCGCAAATGCGCGGGATTCCGGCGTCGGAGGAGATGTGGATCATGCGTTGGAGCATTCCTGTCACGTCATTGGTTGTGGCGCTGTTCGCCGCATCCGTGTCACTGGCGCCCGCGCCGGCCGCTGCGCAGCGGTTCGGCTATGGCGGGTTCCGGGGCGGTTATGGCGGCTACGGCTATCGCGGCTACGGCTATCGCGGCTTTGGTCCCGGCTTCGGGGTCGGGTTGGGCGTCGGCCTGCTCGGCGGCGGGTATTACGGCGGGTTTTATCCACGCCCGTACTACGTGGCGCCGCCTGTCGTTTATCTGCCGCCGCCGCCGCCGGTCGTCTTTGTCCCGCCGATCGCCTACGTCACGCCCGCGCCGCGCCGTCCGCGGCCGCGCCCGGTGCACCACGTGGCCGCCCAATGCATCCGCGTTCCCGCCGCCGCACCCGCGGCGCCATTACCGGCGCCGGCGCCACGCCACGACGTCTACCCGCCCGAATCGCCGTAGACTCAGCCGACGGCGGCCCGTGCCTGCGCCAGGGTCAGCGTCTGGCGCATCGCGTCCGACAGGGTCGCCGCCGCCTGGTCGCGGCCGCAGATGAAGGCGCTGACCACCCGGCCGTCCTTCAAATACCAGGCCGTGAAGTCGAACGCTTCCACGTCGCCGTCATAGGCGATGTCGTCGAACCCGGCGGCGTGGCCGAGCGAGTGGAACCGCTTGCCAGCCTGGGCGCTCCAAAAGAACGGCACGCCGTCATACGCCGCCTGCCGCCCCGCCATGCCCATCGCGGCGATCCGCCCATGCTGCTGCGCCAGCCGCCAGTGCTCGATCCGCGGCCAACCGGCAGGGGACGCGATATCACCTGCGGCCCACAGGCCGGGCGCCACCCGCAACGACGCGTCCACCGCCAAGCCGCCATCGTCCGTCTTCTGCAGCTCCGGCGCATAGTCCAGCACCGGCATGACGCCGAGCCCGGCCACCACCAGCGTCGCGGGCAGGCGCTCACCCCCGTCCAGCAGGACCGCATCCTCCTCAAGCCGCGCGACACGCGCATTCAGGCGAAAGCGGACGCCTTTGCCCTCGTGCAGGCTGCGGATCGCGGCGCCGACCCTGTCGCCGAGCAGCGATGCGAAGGGCAGGGCGGCCTCGCCCACGATCGTCACGTCCATCTTGCGCTCCGCCAGGGCGGACGCGACCTCCATGCCGATGAAGCTGGTGCCGATCACCACCGCCCGGCCGCCAGGGGTGACGTGCTGAAGGATCGCGTCGACATCCCGCACGCTGCGCAGCGTCAATGCCCGGCCCGGTCCAGGAAAATGCGGCGGCTTCGGTGCGGCGCCGGTGGCGAGCAGGGCGGCGTCGTAGCGCACCACCTCGCCATCCGCGAGCGTCATCGTGCGGGCCGCCGGGTCGAGTGCGGCGACGGCGGACGGCGTGCGCTCCAGCGACAGCCGGCCGATCGTGTCGGCATCCAGCAGCGGCAGGGTGGCGCGGTCGAACTCGGCGGAGGCGATCGCCATCTTGCTGAGTTGGGTCCGGTCCAACGGCTCCGCAGGGTCGGGACCCAGCACGCGGATCCGCCCGGTGAAACCTTCGTCCCGCAGCGTGATCGCCGCCATCGCGCCCGCCGCGCCGGAGCCGGCGATCACGAACACGCGGCCGTCGCTGGGGCTGGCCGGCGCGGCGACCGGCAGCGGGACCGGGTCCACCAGCACGTCGTCGCCATCGATCCGCACGTCATGCCGGTGCAGCGCGCGCATGGCCACGGGCTCCAACAGCGCGCCGGTGCGGGCATCGAACGCCCCCATGTGCCAGGGGCAGATGATGCGGCCGCGGCAAAGCACGCCTTTTTCAAGCGGCGCCTTGGCGTGGGGGCACGTGCCTTCGAGCGCGCGCACGCCCTGGTCGTCGCGCACCAGCACCAGCTTGGTGTCACCCAGCTCCAGCGCCGTCATGCCCTCGGCAAGGGTGGACAAGTTTGCCGCCTTGATGAATGCCACCGCCTGCTCCTGCACCTGACGGATGCTCAACCGATGCCGCGCCTGGCGGTTGCGCATCCGACAAGGCCGATGCGGGCTGCTCTGGTCACGCTGGACACCGGCCTGGCCAGCTTGTAGGCGGCGTCGTTCACCAAGGGAGGGCCCGCGATGTTCCGTTTGGACGGCAAAGTGGCGCTGATCACCGGCGCGTCCGGGGGGATCGGCGCGGCCATCGCCCGCAGCCTGCACGGGCAGGGCGCCCGCATCGTGGTCTCCGGCACCCGGACGGACGCGTTGGCGGCGCTGGCCGCGGAGTTGGGGGAGGGCGTGCATGTCTGCGCGGCGGATCTGCGCGACCCCGCGGCGCCCGACGCCCTGGTCGCCGCGGCCGAGCAGGCGGCCGGTCCGCTGGACATCCTGGTGAACAATGCCGGTTTCACCCGCGACATGCTTGCCCTGCGCATGAAGGACGAGGATTGGCAGGCGGTGCTGGATGTGGACCTGACGGCCCCGTTCCGGCTGGCGCGGGCCGCCATGAAGGGGATGGTGCGCCGCCGGGCCGGGCGCATGATCGCGATCGCCAGCATCGTCGGCAGCACGGGCAATCCGGGCCAGGCGAACTACGCCGCCGCGAAGGCCGCCCTGGTGGGCATGAGCAAATCCCTGGCGCAGGAGCTCGGCGCCCGCGGCATCACCGTGAACGTCGTGGCGCCCGGCTTCATCGAAACGGCGATGACCGACAAGCTGGGCGAGGAGCAGAAGCAGCGACTGACCGCGGCGATCCCGCTGGGCCGCATGGGGCAACCCGGGGACGTGGCCGCCGCCGTCGCCTACCTGGCGTCGGACGAGGCCGGCTGGGTCACCGGCGCCACGCTGCACGTCAATGGCGGCATGGCGATGCTGTGACCGGGTGTGGCGACCGGGCGCATCACGTCCTCCAGGGCGGCGGCGACCTGGTCCACAACGCTAGCCCAGTCGCCCGGCCGCTGCTGCCGGAACAGGCGCATGCATGAGTACCAGGGGCTGTCGGTGCGATCCAGCATCCAGCGCCAGTCGGGCGCGTGCGGCAGCATGACCCAGACCGGGATGCCGAGCGCCCCCGCCATGTGAGCGACCGCGGTGTCGACCGTGATGACGAGGTCCAATGTGGCGACCGCCGCCGCCGTCTCGCCCCAGTCGGTCAGCCCGTCCGAGCAGTCGGCCACGCCCGCAAGCTCGTCCGCCCGGCCGCCGACTTGCAGGTTGACCAGGCTGCCATACCCCGCGGCAATGATGGGGCCGAGTGCCGCGACCGGGATGGAGCGTCTGGCGTCGTTGGAATGCAGCGGGTTGCCGGCCCAGGCCAGCCCGACGCGAAGCCCGCCCGGTAGCCTTTTGTCCCAGTGGGCGGTCCTGTCCGGATCGGCCCGCATATACGCCGTGATGAACGGCACGGTGTCCAATGTGGTGCCGAACAGGCGCGGCAGGCTCATCTGGTCGACCCAGAGGTCGTAGGCCGGGCGACGCCCGCGGGCGCAGGCCTGCGCCACGCCGGGCATGGCGCCCAACAGCGGGACGAGCGATGCGGCGCATTCCACGATCACCCGCGCGCCGCGCTGCGCCAGCAGCGGCAGGTAGCGGGCGAACTGGATCGTGTCGCCCATCCCCTGTTCCGCCAGCACCAGGATGGTGCGTCCGTTCAGCGCGCCGCCATCCCATTGCGGACCGGGAGCGTTGCCGAAGCTGTCGGGGAAGCGGCGTTTACGCCACTCGTACTTCTCCCAGCCCGCTGCCATGTCGCCGCCCAGCAGCAGCGCCACGCCCTGGTTCCAATGGGCGGCGGCGAAATCCGGCTGCAGGGTGATGGCGGTTTGCGCACTGGCCACCGCCTCGGCCACGCGGCCGGCGGCGGCGAGCAGGTGGCCGAGGCTGGTATGCGCCGCCACCATCTCCGGCTCCAGCGCGATGGCGCGGCGGATATGGTGTTCCGCCTGCTCGGGCTGGTCCAACTCGGCATAGGCATTGCCGAGGTTCAGATGGGTTTCCGCGTGGTCCGGCTTGGTCGCGAGGGCATGGATGAACGCCGGGACCGCCTCGTCCGGGCGGCCCATGGCATTGAGGGCGGTGCCGCGCAGGCTTTGCGCTGCCGCCAGGGCGGTGTCGCGCTCCAGTGGCTCCAGCGTATCCAGCGCGTCCCACGGCAATTCGGCTGCCAGTTGGGCGCGGGCGAGTGCGATCCGGCAATCCCGGTGCCTCGGCCGCAGCGCCAACGCGTGCGACAGCGCATCGATGGCGTCTTCCGGCCGGTCCGCGGCGAGGGCGCACTCGCCGAGCAGGAATAGCGCGTTCGGCTGCTCGGGATCGGCGGCAAGCACATGGTGCAGCAGCGCCTCTGCCTCGGCGTGGCGCCCGGCGTGGCAATGCGCGATGGCGAGGAGCAGCGCTTCGATCGGGTCGGACATGCGACGATGGTAGGCTACGACGGGTTAAGGAGGGGTGAACGGGCTTGCTGGACCCGCGGCCCGCCAGACCAGCACGCGTCCCGCGCCATGCGCCCGGTCCGCCAGCACCTCGCCGCACCCGGCCGCCTCGTCGCGTCCAGCCTCCGCCACGATCAACGCGTCCGGTGCGATCCATCCCGCGCCGGTCAGCGCCGCCACGGCCCGCGGCAGCAGGCCCTCGCCATAGGGCGGGTCCAGGAAGACCAACCCGCAGGGCGTGCCGGCCGGTGGGCGCAGCACGTCGACGGCGAGTACCTGCGCCGGCACGCCACGGCAGGCCGCGACGTTGGCGCGCAAGGCGTCCAGCGCGCTGCGGTCCCGTTCCATGAACACGGCGGAGGCGGCGCCGCGGGACAGCGCCTCCAGCCCCAGCGCGCCGGTGCCGGCAAACGCGTCGAGCACCGCTAGGCCATCCAGCCGCCCGCCCCAAGGCGCATGCAGCAGCATGTCGAACAGCGCCTGCCGCAGCCGCTCCGCCGTCGGCCGGGTCGCCAGGCCGGGGGGCGCACGCAGGCTGCGGCCGCGCCAGGCCCCGGCGATGATCCTCAGAAAGCGCGATCCCGGTCTTTGACCCGCGCGGGCTTGGGCATGTCGGGCAGTTGCTCCCGCAGCACCTTGCCGGTGATTTCGTCCACGGCGCCGCGCTCCAGATTGCCAAGCTGGAACGGCCCGTATGCCACCCGGATCAGCCGCGTCACCTGCAAACCCAGATGCGTCATCACCCGGCGTATTTCGCGGTTGCGGCCTTCCCGCAGGCTGACGCTCAGCCACGTGTTGCTCAACGCGCGGGAATCCACCGCCGCCTCGATCGCGCCGTACCGGACGCCGTCGACGGTCACGCCGTCCGCCAGGCCGGCGAGCGCCCGTTCCGGCACCACGCCGTGCACCCGGACGCGGTAGCGCCGGGCCCAGCCATTGGACGGCAGTTCCAATTGCCGCGCCAGGCCGCCATCGTTGGTCAGCAGCAGCAGCCCCTCGCTGTTCAAGTCCAGCCGCCCGATGCTCACCACGCGGGGCAGTTGCTCCGGCAGCCGTTCGAACACGGTGGGGCGGCCCTGGGGGTCGCGATGGGTGGTCACCAGCCCTTCCGGCTTGTGGTAGCGCCATAGCCGGGCGCGGTCGGGCGCGTCGACGACATGGTTGTTCACCTGCACGATGTCGCCCGGGCTGATGAAGGTCGCCGGGTGGGTGATGGGCGCGCCGTTCACCCGCACCCGCCCGTCGGCCAGCAGTTTCTCCGCGTCCCGCCGGCTGGCCACGCCGGCGCGGGCGAGCCATTTGGCGATCCGTTCGCCGCGCTCCGGCGTGGGCTCGCCGGGCGCCTGCCCGCTCATGCTGCGGCGGCGATGAAGGCGGCGAAGATTTTGGCGTCCCCGGGGTCGATCAGGAACTCCGGATGCCATTGCAGCCCGAGGCAGAAGCGGTAGCGGCCATCCTCCACGCCCTCCACCACGCCGTCCGGCGCCGTGGCGTTGATCGCGGCGTACGGCCCCGGCGAGGCCACGGCCTGGTGATGGGCGGAGTTCACCTGCATCGTCCCGCTGCCCACGATGCGGTGCAGCAAGGTGCCGGGCGCAACCGTGACGCTGTGCCCCGGTTCGTTGCGCGGGTTCGGCTGCTCGTGCTCCAGCGCGCCCGGCACCGCGTCCGGGATGTGCTGGATCAGCGTGCCGCCCAGCGCCACGGCCAGGAGCTGCTGGCCGCCGCAGATCCCCAGCACCGGCATGTCGCGGGCGAGCGCGCCCTGTACCAGCGCCAACTCCGCCGCCGTCCGGCG
This sequence comes from Acetobacteraceae bacterium, assembly GCA_965199095.1. Classification (GTDB taxonomy): domain Bacteria; phylum Pseudomonadota; class Alphaproteobacteria; order Acetobacterales; family Acetobacteraceae; genus LMUY01. The sequence continues at coordinate 1,000,408 of CBDAQM010000006.1, read as the reverse complement.
ATCCTTCAGGGTCACGGTGGGATGGATGTCCGCGGCGCCGTACAGCGCGGGCGAGACGTCGAACGCGCCGCCGGTCACCACCAGCCCGTCCAGGCGGTCCAGCATGGCGGCCGCCAGCTCCGGTTCGTGCGGCAGGGCGACCGCCAGCCCGCCCGCGGCGGCGACCGCGTCGGTGTAGTTGGCGCGCAGGGCATACCAGGGAAAGCGCGACCAGCCGCCGGGCTGCTCGGCATCCATGGTCACGCCGATCAGGGGGCGGGTCATGGGACCGTGCCTAGACCCGGCGGCCCCATGCGGGCAAGACACCCGGCATGGACGCCATGGTGATCGCGCTGGAAGAAGCCATGCTTGCCGCGGCGCGCGGCGAGGTGCCGGTCGGCGCCGTCCTCCTCGCGCCGGACGGCACGCTGCTGGTCCGCGACGGCAACCGGGTGGAGGGGGATCATGACGCCGGCGCGCATGCCGAGTTGCTGGTCATGCGGGAAGCCGCGCGCCGGCTCGGCTCGGCCCGGCTGCCGGGCTGCACCCTGGTGGTGACGCTGGAGCCATGCCCGATGTGTGCCGCGGCCGCGGTGCATTTCCGGGTCGGCCGCCTCGTGTTCGGGGCCTACGACCCGAAGGGCGGCGGGGTCGAGCATGGCCCCCGGATCTTCGACTCGCCGGGTTGCCTCCACCGGCCCGACATCGTCGGTGGCGTGCGGGAGAGCGAGTCGGCGACGCTGCTGCGGCAGTTCTTCCTGACGCGACGGTAACTACCTCGAACGCACACGAGGTCCACGGGTCATCACCGGCTCGACCTCGTCCTCCACGGTGCGGGCGACGGTGGGAACGGCGACATCATACAGCGGCTCGCTGGTCGCCAGTGCTGCGGTCGGCACGGGGTGGGCGCGCGCCAATATGCTTTGCACCATGGCAACCTCGCTTTCATCCACGCGGACCATCACCAGTTGCTGCCCGCGTTGCAGCCGGGTCGCGATGGTTTGGCTCGTCTTGTTCCTGACGACCAGCTTGAGGATCAACCCGATGATGGCGCCGATGATCGCGCCGATGATGGCGAGCACGACGCAGGGCAGCACCCATCCCGTCTGGACCAACGGGGCGGTGAACGGGATGTTGACGGCGCCCACCCCCGCCAAAGCGCCCAGCCCGGCGCCGATCGCCGCGCCCAACGTGGTGCCGGCGGCGACGGGCGTCTGGGCGCTATCGGTCGCCACCTCGCGCGGCAGCCGCGGGTCCGTTTCACTTTCGATCAGGTTGACATTGGCAGGCGAGATGCCGGCCGAGGTCAAATCGGCCACCACCTGCACAGCCTCGGCGTAGGTCGGGTAGAACTGATCGATCACTCGTTGGGCCATCGTGTCGGTCTTCCGCGATTTGGAGCCATACTGCCAAGCGCTCTACGCTTCGCAGACGTTGCTGCATATGAGGGAGTTTCGAATGCCAGTCCACAACCGCATTGCCGATTTCGCCGCGGACATGACGGCGTGGCGGCGGGACATACACACGCACCCGGAATTGGCGTTCGACGAGCACCGGACCAGCGGATTGGTGGCGGAGAAGCTGGCCTCCTGGGGGATCGAGGTCACGCGCGGCATCGCCGGCACCGGGCTGGTGGGCACGCTGCGCAACGGCGCCTCGCCGCGGGCGATCGGCATCCGCGCCGACATGGACGCGCTGCCCATGCCGGAGGCCAACGAGTTCGGCTACCGCTCGCAAACGCCCAACGTGATGCACGCCTGCGGCCATGACGGGCACACCACCATGCTGCTGGGCGCCGCCCGCTATCTGGCGGAGACGCGGAATTTCGACGGCACCGTGCACTTCATCTTCCAGCCGGCGGAGGAGAATGGCGGCGGCGGCGAGGTGATGGTGAAGGAGGGGCTGTTCGACCGCTTCCCCTGCGACATGGTGTTCGGCGCCCATAACGACACCACCATCCCGATCGGCCAGATGACCGCGGTGCCCGGCGCCGTCTGCGCCAACACTGACGATTTCTATATCCGCGTGAAGGGGCGCGGCGGCCACGCGGCGCGGCCGTATCGCGCCATCGACCCGGTGGTGGTCGGCGCGCAGATCGTGCTGGGACTGCAGACGCTGGTCGCCCGCCGGGTGGACGCGCTGGACAGCGCCGTGCTGTCCACCTGCCAGTTCCATGCCGGCAGCGCCACCAACGTCATCCCGGACGAGGCGCTGCTGAGCGGCACCGTCCGCACGCTGAAGCTGGAGACGCGGGACGCGATGGAGCGGATGATGCGCGAACTGGTGCAAGGCATCGCCGCTGCGAACGGCGCCGAGGCGGAGTTCACGTTCGAGCGTGGCTACCCGTCCGTCGTCAACGACCCGGCGGCCGTCGCGCGCGCTGCGATGGCCGGCGCCAAGCTGCTGGGCGAGGACAAGATCATCCACGAACGCCTGCCGGGCATGGGCGGCGAGGATTTCGCCTACATGGCTCAGAAGGTGCCCGGCTGCTTCGTGCGCATCGGCCAGGCGGACGGCGAGAAGGGCAGCAAGCCGGTCCACACCGTGCTGTACGACTTCAACGACGACATCCTGCCGATCGGCGCCTCGCTCTGGGCGACGCTGGTGGAGCAGGAACTGCCGCGCCAGGGGTGAGCGGCGTGGGTGGCCTGAAGCGGGATCGTTCCAGGTTGACCTTGAAATGCCCTCTCCTCCTGGGAGAGGGTTGGGTGAGGGCCAAGTGCACGGTCGTTCGCGTAGGGACCCTCACCCCGGCCCTCTCCCAGAGGGAGAGGGTGGCGCAGTGCCGGTCGACCTGAAACGGCTCACCCGTAGCCGAGGTCGTCCAGCGCCCGGTATGCGGCGCGGACCAGCGCAGCCTCGATCACCGCGAGGAAGTCGCCGCCATCCGTCTCCGTCGTCCACGGGTCCATCGTGGTGGAGATCAGGAAATCCACCCCGAGTTCCGCCTGCGGGACCACACCGAGCCGGCGCGAGAACGCGTCGACGAATTGGTGACCGTAGATGCGGGGCTCGAAGCGGGAGGAGGTCAGCACCAGGTCCAGGTCGCTCACATCCGCCCGCGGCTCGATCAGGCTGCAATACTGGAAGACGCGGTCGTTGAAGGCGTTCGCCTTCGCCAGATCTGGGTTCATCCGGCCATCCAGCGTGCGGAAGTTCAGCGAAAACGCCAGGATCACCTGGTCGGAGCCGAGCGCCGTGAACAGCCGCTTGGCGGCCGGGTCCGCGGCGAGCGTCGCCCCCAGCGCGGCATTGTCCATCTCCACGAAGCGGCGGATCGCGCTGCGCTCGACCGCCAACTCGTCGTCCGGCCGGCGGGCGCGCTCCGCCGGGGTGGCGTTGAACATGGTCACCCGGAAGCGCCGGTCGTCCAGGGTGTGCAGGCGGCAGAACAGCCGCTTGGACGTCCACATGCATTGCCCGAGGATGTAGCCGTAGCCCGAGCGGTCCGGGCGGATCACCCGGTGCGCCAGCCACACCGCCGCGGCGGCGGAGCCGGGCTTGGAGCCTTCGACGCCGTAGATGCCGACCGTCGGTTCTGCCTGGCTGTGGAACACCACGGGCGCCTGCAGCGAGATCGCGTCCCGCATCGCGGCGTTGCGGTAGCACAGCGCGCCGGCGGGGTAGGGGATGTAGCCGCCCTTGTGCGGATCGACCGTGATGCTGTCGGCCTTGCCGAGCACGGCGTACTGCCGCTGCACGTAGTCGCTCATGGCCAGGGTGGGCACGCCCGCCGTCTCGTCCTCCGCGCCGGCTTCGCGCAGCATGGAGCGGAAATACCCGCCCCAGGCGGCATCGGCGTGGATGGCGAAGTTCAGGCCGCGGCTGCGCATCTGCTCGCGCAGGGCAAGCAGCCCGGCCAGCGGGTCGACCGCGCTTTCCTCCGTGCTGCCGATCACGGCCACGGTGCACAGCACAGGCGCCCGGCGCCGCAGCATCTCCGTCAGCGTGCTCTCCACATGCTCCAGGTCCAGCCGGGCGTCGCGGTCCACCCGCTGGATCGCCACGGCGTTCTGCCCCAGCCCAAGCAGCGTCGCCGCTTTCGGCCACGAGTAATGGCTGGTGGCCGGCGCCAGCAAGACCGGCGATTCCTGCACGTCGCGCATGAACGAGCGGTAGAAATTCACCAGCCCGACATTCTGCACCGCGTAGCCGCCGAGCATCCGCGTCAAGCGCGCCGGTTCAATGCCGAGTGCGGTGATCGCCGCGGGCAGTGCGGCGACCGCGTCGATGTCCAGGTTGAGAAGGGTCCAGGTATCCAAATCCACCAGCCGCCCGGCGCCGCCCTCCCACAGCGGGACTTCCAGGCTGCGCGCGTCATGCAGGGCGGGGACCTCGCGGATCGCCTGGCGGAGCGACACGGCGGCAAATTTCAGGTTGCGCGCCGCCCACAGCGCTTCCACGTTCGCGACCGTGCCGCCGCTGGTGATGTGGCCCCAGGGCAGGGGCTTGCCCGGTTTCGGCGCGGCGCCCTCGGCTGGGACGAAATAGCCCAGCATGCGGCAGAGATCGTTGCCGACCTCGATCTCCAGCCGGGTGGTGACCGGGGAAGCCTCCGCCGCGACGTTGTTCTGGTTGTAGAGCATGCCGGCGAACAGGCCGATCGTGGCCGGCAGCACCTGGTCCCACAGCATGTGCCCCTGGTAGCGCATCGAGGCGAAGGGGGCGGACAGCCGCAGCTTGTCCAGCAGTTCCGCCACGTCCGCGCGCAGCCGGGCCACGCCATCCTGGAACCCGGCGCTCGCGCGCAGCGCCGGCGTGACGTGCGTCGGGTCCTGCGGGTGGAAGCTGCGTCGGAACGCCGCATGGCTGTCGATGGCGGAGAGGACCAGCTCCTTCAGCAGATCGATGTTTTCCGCCTTGGGGCCGAGGAACCAAGCCTCCGGGATACCGCGCGTCGATCCTTCCAGCCCAAGCGGACCGCGCAATGTCGCGTCCCAGGCGCGGCGGGCGCGCTCATGCCGGGCCGGGACCAATGCCTCCGGATCGTCGGACGGCACATGCGGGGAAATGCTGGCGTTCACCTCCGTCATGGGCCGAGCAACTGGCCGCCATCGACGACGATGCTTTGTCCGGTCACCCAACGTGCCCGGTGGGAGGCGAGGAACACCACGACCTCGGCCACCTCCTCCGGCGTTCCCATGCGGCCGAACGGGATTTGCCCCAGCGTGCCGTGGTAGAGGGCGGGGTCGCTGGTGCGGCGCTGCTCCCAACTGCCGCCGGGGAACTCGATCGAGCCGGGGGCGACGCAGTTCACCCGGACGCCGTCGGCGGCCAGCATCCGCGCCTGGCTGGCGGTGTAGTGGATCACCGCGGCCTTGATGGCGCCGTAGGGCGGATTGCGCTTGGTGGCGCGGAAGGCGGAGATGGAGGAGATGTTGACGATGCTGCCGCCCGGCTGCGCCCGCAGGAACGGCAGCGCGACCTGGCTGGCCCGCACGATCGCCATCAGGTCGACCGCGACGGAGGCGGCCCATCCCGCCTCGTCATCCGCGGCGCCGAAGCCGGACGCGTTGTTCACCAGCACGTCGACGCCGCCGAGCGCCGCAGCCGCGTCCGGGATGAAGCGTGTGATCGCCGCCGCGTCGGCCAGGTCCACCTGGCCGGCGAACGCGGCGTCCCCCAGCTCCGCCCGCGTGCGGTCCAGCGCCTCCTTGCCCCGGGCGCAAATGGCCACCGCCGCGCCGCCCTGGGCGAACATCAGCGCGATGGAACGTCCTATCCCGCGGCTGCCGCCCATCACGACAACGCGCTTGCCTGTCCAGTCGCCCACTATCCTATCCCCTTCGCTTGCACGCCCATAGGAGACGCCGCGTTGCGCGCGAGCAAGTGTGCGTGGTTGAATCGAGATTTAACCTGTCAGCGACCTTGAATTCGTCCAGGGTATCGTCAACAACATATACCGAGATCGATGTATTAAGTCCCGCGGCCTTGGACGGGCGGGCTCCGTACCGATCTGCCAGGCGAAGTGCGTGAATTAGGGCAGAGGATTGAGTACTTGAGACCCCCGAAGGACAGCCGCCAGCGGCAACCGCGTCGTCGCGGATTCGACGACGACAATTTCTATGGCAACACGCCGTCTCCCCCGACGTTCCCGTCGTTCGCCCCGCCGCCCTCCTCAGCGCCCCAGCTTCAGGCGTCGGTGAAGTGGTACAACCCCGACAAGGGCTTCGGCTTTGTCGAGTTGGCGGACGGCTCCGGTGACGTGTTCCTGCACGCCAACGCGCTGCAGGCATCCGGCATCCAGCAGGTCAGCCAGGGAGCGACGTTGCAGGTGCGCGTGGGGCAGGGTCAGAAGGGCCGCCAGGTTGAGCAGGTGATCTCCGTGGATGAGAGCACGGCCTCCAGCACACCGAGCCGTTCGCCCGGCCCGCGCTTTGGCGTCGGTGGTGGTGGTGGCGGCGAAGGCGGGTTCCGCTCGCCCCGTCCGCCGCGCCCGCAGATGGATACCGGCCCGGGTGTCGAGATGACGGGGACCGTGAAGTGGTACGACCCGAACAAAGGGTTCGGCTTCATCTCCCCGCAGGATGGCGGCAAGGACGTGTTCGTCCACGCCACCGCCCTGGAACGCGCCGGCAAGCCGCCGCTGACGGAGGGACAATCCGTCCGGGTGGTGGTCGGCCAAGGCCAGAAGGGTCCGGAGGTCCGTTCGATCCTGGGCGACTAGCCTCCGCGTTGCGACGGATCCAAGGGGCGGTCCAGGGATGGACCGCCCCTTCTCGTTTGCTGTGGCGGCTGCTAGCGCCGCGGGATGATATGGTGCGCCTGTACTGCATGGCACTGAACATCCTGGCGCCGGCATCTCGCTGCGTGCTACAGCTTAGTTATGGCTAAACGCCCCGCGCCCCCACCTGCTCCGACGCTGCCGCGCATGCCGCCGCCAACCGGCATAGCAGGAAAACCGCCTACCACCACCCGGTGAGCGCAAGCCGGATGCGGTAGACGGCAGCCCCTACGATCGGTGCCATTATCAGAAGCCACCCTGCCAAGCGTAGTATCTGGCCCGTGCGAGTGATGCGCTTATTGTTAATGGCAATGCCGTCCGTCAGACCGGTACAGACATGCTCCACGGCTTCCAGCTCGGTCGCGAAACGGGATGAGAGGCCGGTCATCACGTCGGGCTCATAGCCCACCATGCTCCAGTCCCGTGGACGAACGGCGTAAATCCCCAGAGATGCGGCGACAAACAGCACGACAGCCGCCGCAGTCGCGCCAAGGAAGGCTGCACTGTCCCTGGCGGTGAAGCTGGCTCCAGCGGTCGCCAGAAGCCCAATAGCGCCCCAACCGGTCAAAGCCGTCGCTCTCGCCTCCAAGGCTGTTCGGACGGCGTTCTGTGAAGCCAAGCGCGCTTCACCCTGCCGCATGGCCTCCTTTGCCAGCCAGTACCGCAAGTCTCCCTCAGCAGCACCAACCTCTATGTCATCCGGTGCGTCCGGAAGAGGATCAGGATCGGGCATCACCCAGTTTCCATCCGTCAACGCAGGCCGAGCAAGCCCCCACCCCAGCCTGGACCGCTCCGTCCCGATCGTCATCCTGCTGCTGGGATCCGAGGTGACCTCGGGCATGTTGTGGCGACACGCCCACATCCTTGACTTGTGAACCCTCTCGTTTCCAGGATGATGGTGCGTCCTCCCGGAGAGTTCCCATCCCAATGCGCCATTCGACCGTCCTGCTCGCGGCCGTCTGCTTCCTGCCGTTTGCCGCACCGGCCCGGGCGGAGATCAAGATCGGCGCGATCATCAGCATCACCGGCCCCACCGCGGCGCAAGGCGTCGGCTACAAGAACGCGTTCGACCTGTTGCCGACCGAAATCGACGGGCAACACGTCAGCTACCTGATCCGCGATGACGGCGCCGACCCTACGGCCGCCGCCACCATCGCGCACAAGCTGATCACCGAGGATCACGTCGACGCCTTCATCGGGCCAGCGACCAGCGCCCCGTTGCTCGCCGTGCTGCCGATCGCGAACGAGGCCCATGTGCCGATGATCGCGATGTCCCCCTACGTGGTCGACACCACGCAATACCCCTACGCCTTCGACGACGCGCAGCCGCTCCGGCTGATGATGGAGGGCGTGGTTGCCCACATGAAGGCGCACGGCGTGAACAGCACCGGCTTCATCGGCTACAGCGATGGCTGGGGGGATTTCGTCTACGATGCCTTGAAGGCGGACGCCGCCGGCACCGGCATCGCCATCCTGGATGACGAGCGCTATGCCCGCTCTGACACCTCCGTGCAGCCGCAGGTGCTGAAAGCGATGTCCCACCACCCGGACGTGATGGTGCTGGGCGGGTCCGCCGCGCCGGGTGCGCTGCCGAATATCGCGCTGACGCAGCGGGGGTTCAAAGGCCAGGTCTACAACAACCACGGCGTGGTCAGCCCGGCTTACATCCAGCTCGGCGGCGCGGCGGTCGAGGGCTGCATCGCGCCGACCGGTCCGCTCGTCGTCTACGACCAACTGCCTGACAGCAACCCGGTCAAGCCGGTCGCCACCGCGTTCATGACCCGATACCTCGCCAAGTTCGGGCCGCAGAGCCGCAACGCGTTCGCAGGCTACACCTACGACGCCGGGTTGCTGATCGCCGCGGCGGTTCCGGCCGCGCTGAAGGCCGGCCAGCCCGGCACACCCGCGTTCCGCGACGGCCTGAAGGACGGGATCGAGCACGTGCATGAATTGGTCGGCACGCACGGCGTGTACGACATGTCGCCCACCGACCACACCGGCATGGATGCCCGCGCCCGGGTCATGGTGCAGGTCAAGAACGGCGCCTGGACGCTGATCCAGTAGCCGGCCGCCTGGGGTGGACAGCTCCATCTTCCTGCTGCTGTTGCAGGATGGATTGACCAACGGCGCGATCTACCTGTTGCTCGCCGTCGGATTGCTGATCGTGTTCTCCGTGACGCGGGTGATCTTCATCGCGCATGGTGATTTCGTCTCGTTCGCGGCGCTCAGCTTCGCGGCGATGTTGCAGGGGCAGGCGCCCGGCACGCTATGGCTGCTCGACGGCGCGGCGCTCGCCTGCGCGCTGCTGGCGGCATGGGGTCGGCAACCCTGGCGCAGCGCGGCCGCTGCGGTGCTGCCCGCCGCCGCCACCACGCTGGCGGTGCTGGCGGCGCTGCGCTGGGGCGCGCCAGCCTGGGTGCTGGGCAGCCTGGCCGTGGCCGTCACCGCGCAGCTCGGGCCGCCGATCCACCGGCTCGTGTTCCGTCCGCTCGCCGACGCTTCAATCCTGACGTTGCTGATCGTGGCGATGGCGTTGCACTACGTGCTGGTGGGCGTCGGCCTCGTGCTGTTCGGGCCGGAGGCGTCGCGGACGCCCGCCTTTTCCGATGCCGACGTCACGCTCGGCCCGCTGGACCTGTCGGGCCATTCGCTGTGGGTGGCGGGGTGCTGCATCCTGCTGGTGGCGGGGCTGCGCTGGCTGTTCCGCGCCACGCTGCTGGGCAAGGCGTTGCGCGCCACCGCGTCCAACCCGCTCGGCGCGCGGCTGATGGGGATCGAGCAGGCGCGGACCGGTGGCCTCGCCTTCCTGCTGGCGGCGGCGATCGGCGGGTTGGCCGGGCTGCTGATCGCGCCGATCTCGCCCATCTCGTATGACAGCGGCTTCGTCATCGGGCTGAAAGGCTTCGTCGCGGCGGTGCTGGGCGGACTGTCGAGCTACCCAATCGCCGCGGTCGGGGCGCTGGGGGTCGGCGTGGTCGAGTCGCTCGCCTCCTTCTGGGTCAGCGCGTATTCCGCGGCGATCGTGTTCGGGCTGCTGCTGCCGGCCTTGGCCGTGCTGTCGGTGCGGCGACGGTCGGCGGAGGATTGAACCGCCGCAGCGCTTTGGCTGGGGGCGTGCCGTTGCTGGTGGTGCTGGCCTTGCCGTCCCTCCTGCCGGATTTCTACGTGACGCTGTTCACGTACGTGGCGCTGGCGGCGCTGGTCGCTGTCGGGCTCGTGCTGATGACGGGGATCGCCGGGCAGACCTCGTTCGGCCAGGCTGCCTTCGCAGGCATCGCGGCCTATGCGACGGCGGTGCTGACGCGGACGTACGGCTGGTCGCCCTGGCTCAGCCTGCCGGTGGCGCTGGGCCTGGTGGCGGTGGCGGCGCTGCTGCTGGGGTTGGTGACGGTGCGGCTGTCCGGCCACTTCCTGCCGCTCGGCACCATCGCGTGGGGCAGCGCCGCCTTCTATTTGTTCGGCACGCTGCCGGGGCTGGGCGGCTATAACGGTATGGGCGGCGTGCCCGGCCTGCCGCCGTTCGACGCGCCGGACGGACGGTGGATGCTGCGCTTCATCGGATTGCTGCTGCTGCTCGTGCTGTTGCTGTCGCGCAACTTGCTGGACAGCCGGCAAGGTCGCGCGATTCGTGCGCTGGCCGGGGGTCGCGCCATGGCGGAAAGCGTGGGGGTGGACACGGCGCAACTGGCGCTTTGGGTGTTCCTTGTTGCCGCGCTGTATGCGGGGTTGTCCGGCTGGCTGTACGCGCATGTGCAGCGGCTCGTCAGCCCGACGCCGTTCAACCTCACCGCGGGCATCGAGTACCTGTTCATGGTGATCCTCGGCGGCGCTGGGTCGCTGTGGGGCGCGGTGCTGGGGGCGGGTGTGGTGACCCTGCTGCGTGACCAGTTGAACGACTTGCTCCCCCGGCTGTTCGGCCGCCCGGGCAATTTCGAGGGCATGGCCTTCGCCGCCATCATCATCCTGGTGGTGCAGCGCATGCCGGGCGGGCTGGCGCCGCTGGTGGCGCGGCTGCTGCCCGCTGCCGCAGCGAATGCCGGCCTCTCCGTACGGTCTACAAACCCTCTCCCTCTGGGAGAGGGGAGGGTGAGGGTCCAGCGGCGAAGTCAAGCGCGGCATGAGGATGCGGGGGCGAACCCTCACCCCGGCCCTCTCCCAGAGGGAGGGGGAGATGAAAAAGAGCGGGAGGTGTTGTCGCTGGACGGTGTCACAAAACGGTTCGGCGGCCTGGTGGCGAACGAGGCGGTGGGGTTCACCGTGCGTGCCGGGGAGATCGTGGCGCTCATCGGGCCGAACGGCGCGGGCAAGAGCACGCTGTTCAACCAGGTCAGCGGCCTGCTGCGCCCGGATGGCGGCAGCATCCGGTTGTTCGGCGAGGCCGTGACCGGCCAGCCCTCCCGCCGCATGGCCCGGCGTGGCTTAGGACGCACCTTCCAGCACGTTCGCCTGCTGCCCACGCGCACGGTGCTGGAGAACGTGGCGCTCGGCGCGCATAGCCGCGGGCGCGCCGGCATCGTCGCCGCCATGCTGCGGCTGGACCGGCGGGAGGAGCGCGCGCTGCTGGCCGAGGCGGCGCGGCAATGCGAGCGGCTCGGCCTGGGTGCGCTGCTGCACCGTCCGGCGGGCGAGTTGTCGCTCGGCCAGCAGCGCGTGGTGGAAATCGCCCGTGCGCTCTGCCTCCACCCCGCCCTCCTGCTGTTGGATGAGCCAGCGGCCGGCCTCCGCCTCGGCGAGAAGCAAGACCTTGCCGCCACGTTGCGCAGCCTGCGGGCGGACGGCGTGGCGGTGTTGCTGGTCGAGCATGACATGGAGTTCGTCATGGGCCTGGCCGACCGCGTCGTCGTCATGGAATACGGCCGCAAGATCGCGGAGGGACGTCCGGAGCAGATCCAGTCCGACCCGCGCGTGCTGGACGCCTATCTCGGCGGCGTCGCATGACGCCCTTGCTGGGCATCGCCGGCCTGCATGCCGGCTACGGACGGGCGCAGGTGTTACACGGCATAAACTTGACCGTGCGGCCGAACCAGATTGTCGCGGTGATCGGCCCCAACGGCGCCGGCAAGACCACGGCCCTGCACGCCATCATGGGCCTGCTGCCGGCGACGGGAGTGCTGCAGTTCGACGGCGTCGACATAAGCGGCATGCAGACTGAGGAGCTGGTGACGCGCGGCCTGCTGCTGGTGCCGGAGACGCGGGCGCTGTTCGCCGACATGACGGTGGCGGAGAACCTCGAACTCGGCGCCTACGTTCGGCGCGGCGCGGATATGCGGCAGGTCTTCACGGTGTTCCCGCGCCTGGAGGAACGGCGGCGGCAGATGGCCGGCACGCTGTCGGGCGGTGAGCGGCAGATGCTGGCGCTGGGCCGGGCCTTGATGGGCCGGCCGCGCCTGCTGCTGCTGGACGAACCCAGCCTCGGCCTTGCGCCGCGGATCGTGCGGGATATCTTCCACGTGCTGGACGGATTGCGGCGGGACGGCCTGGCGATGGTGTTGGTGGAGCAGAACGCCCGCGCCGCCCTGGCGTTGGCCGATGAGGGCGTGGTGCTGGAGATGGGCCGCATCTCCGCCGTGGGTTCCGCCCGGGCGCTGCTGGCCGACGAGCGGGTGTCCGCCAGCTATCTCGGCCACCGCACTGCTCCGGCCACCGCAAGCGTCGACGCTACGCCGCCACCTGGCTAAGCTCCGACGAGGTTTCCAGGAGGGCAGGGCATGCCGACCACCGTCATCCGCAACGTGCACACCGCCATCGCCTGGGACGGGACGCAGCACGTCACGCGCTCCGGGATCGACTTGGCCTGGGATGGCGGCAGCCTCACCCATATAGGCCCATCCTATGCCGGCCCGGCGGACGCCGAACTGGATGGCAGCCGCATGATGGTGATGCCCGGATTGGTGAACATCCACAGCCATCCCTCGTCCGAGCCGATGCTGAAGGGGCTGACCGACGAGGTCGGCACGCCCGGCCTCTACAACTCCTCGTTATACGAGTACCTGCCGATCTTCCGCCCGCCGCCCGAAGCGGTCGCGGATTGCGCGCGCGTGGCGTTCAGCGAGCTGCTGCTGTCTGGCGTGACGACGCTGGTCGACCTGTCGATGCCCTACGATGCCTGGCTGGATGTGGCCGGCGAGAGCGGGCTGCGCGTGGTGATGGGACCGATGTTCCGCTCCGCCCGCTGGTTCACCCGCAACGGCCACCTGGTCGAATATGAATGGGACGCCCCGGCCGGCGAGCGCGCGATGGAAGACGCGTTCCGCCTGCTGGACCGGGCGAAGCAGCACCCCTCCGGCCGGCTCAGCGGCATGGTGGTGCCGGCGCAGATCGACACCTGCAGCGAGGGGCTGCTGCGCGACAGCCATGCGGAGGCGGCGCGGCGCGGGCTCACCTGGCAGACCCATGCCGCGCAATCCGTCAGCGAGTTCCACGAGATCACCCGGCGGCACGGCTTCACCCCGATCGGCTGGCTGCACCATCTCGGCGTGCTGTCGGAGCGTTCCATCATCGGGCACTCGATCTTCCTGGACGACCACGCCTCCACGCCCTGGCACACGAATGCGGACCTGGCGCTGCTGGCGGAAACCGGCACGGCGGTGGCGCATTGCCCCACCGTGTTCGCCCGGCGCGGCATCACCCTGCGCGATGTCGGGCGGTATCGCCGGGCGGGGGTGAAGGTGGGGCTCGGCACCGACACCTTCCCGCACAACATGCTCGATGAGATGCGGCTGGCGATGTACCTGGCCCGCACGCAGGCGGTGAACCCGCGCACGCTGACGGGCGGCGAGTTGTTCACCATGGCGACGTCCGGCGCCGCGGACATCCTGCAACGGCCCGATCTGGGACGGCTCGCGGTGGGATGCCGGGCGGATTTGGTGCTGGTGGACATCACCCACCCGGCGATGCGCCCGGCCTACGATCCCGTCCGCTCGCTGATCTACGCCGCGGCCGACCGCGCGATCCAGGCGGTCTATGTCGACGGCATGATGGTGGTGGACCGCGGCGCGGTGCTGACCATGGACTACCCGGCCGCGGCCGAGGCGCTACACGAGGCGCAGCAGCGCATGGTGCGGGGCGTGCGCGACCGCGATTGGGCGCGGCGCAGCGTGGAACAGGTGAGCCCGCCGACGTTCCCGGCGGGGTAGGGCTCCCTTGGTGGAGGGCCAGCTTGCCACTGTCCGATCCGGGCCCTAAACCGCTGCTGGTCCCGAGGAGAATGTGATGCGCGCGCGGATTTTCCAGCGTCCCAAGACCGCCATGCAGTCCGGTGTCGCCGGTACGGAGAACTGGGTGCTGGAGTTTGCGCCGACCTTGCCCGAGGTGAATGACCCGCTGATGGGATGGTGGGGCCGGGGCGACACGCGGGGTCAGGTGAAGCTGCGGTTCGACTCGCGGGATCAGGCGGTCGCCTACGCCGAGGCCAACGGGATTTCCTACGACGTCGAAATCCCTCCGGCGCCGGTCAAACACAAGCCGAAGGTCTATGCGGACAACTTCAAGTTCAACCGCACGGAGAATTGGACCCACTGACGGGGATGGCGGCCCCACCTGGAATCGAACCAGGGACCCATCGCTTAGAAGGCGATCGCTCTATCCGCTGAGCTATGGAGCCGACGCCGGGGCACTAGCACGAAAATCCGCTGCGTGCAGCCCTCCGCTCAGCGTCCCGTCAGGATGCGTTCGACCAACTGCTTCACGGAGGGGATGAACCCGTTGGAGTAGAACGGGTCCGATGCGAAGCGGTAGGCGTTGTGGCCGCTGAACATCAGATTGTTGTCCAGCGTGGCCGGATCGCCCTTGTCGTCGCGCACCGCCTGCAAGGTCTTCTGGATGCAGAAGCTGCGGGCGTCGGCCTTCTTGCCGTTGCTGAAATCCGGCTCGTGCTGCGACCAGTTGGAGAAGCGGCATTGGCTGAGGCAGCCCATGCAATCCGTCTGGTCCTTGATGATCTCGGCCGCCTTTTCGGGCGTGACGAAGACCAGCGTGCTGTCGGGCGTGCGTAATCCCTCGGTGAAGCCCTCACGCACCCAGCGCTGCGCCTGGCCAAGGTCGCGCGGCGTCAGGTAGACGATGCGTTGCCGGGGACCGACGCCGAAGGCAGCGGTGTGCTCGCCCACCGGTTCCATCGTGTAGGCGACCTGGTGCTCACTGCGCTGCCGTAGCTCCTGGATGAAGCTGTTGTTGACCGCGGACGAATAGAAGCCGGTCGGACTAAATTTGTTGAGGAAGACGTCGCCCTCCTTCAGCGTCAGCAGCTTCTGCTTCCACGCGTCGCCGATCGGGCTTTCCTGGGTCAGCAGCGGGCGGGTGCCGAACTGGAACGCGATGGGGCCGAGTTCGGGGTTGTCGATCCAATCCTCCCACTCCTCCAGCCACCACACACCGCCGGCCATGATGATCGGGGTATCGCCGAGGCCGAAGCTGCGCATCAGCTTGCGCAGGGCCAGGACGCGGGGGAACGGATCCTCCGGCTTCTCCGGCTCCTCCCCGTTGGACAGGCCGTTATGGCCGCCGGCCAGCCATGGGTCCTCGTAGACGACGCCGCCCAGCAACGTGGCGGCCTTGGAATAGGCCCGCTTCCACAACGCGTTGAAGGCGCGGGCGGATGAGACGATCGGGTAGTAATGCACGCCGAACCGGGCGGCGATGTCGCTGAGGCGGTAGGGCATGCCGGCGCCGCAGGTGAGGCCGTGGATCAGCCCCTTGGCGCCTTCCAGCACGCCGCTGATCACGCGCTCGGCGCCCCCCATCTCCCACAACAGATTCGCGTGGATGCGGCCCTGGCCGCCGGATAGCTCATGCGCCTGTTGCGCCTGCGCGATGCCGCCGCGGATGGCGAAATCGATCAGCTCCTCATGCCGCTCCCGCCGGGTGCGGCCGTGGTAGATTTGCGGCTCCGCATGGCCATCCAGGTCGTAGCTATCGGCATTGACCGCACTGAACGTGCCTGCGCCGCCCGCCTGCGCCCAATGCCCGGATGACACGCCGGTGGACACCGCCACGCCCTTGCCGCCCTCCACAAGCGGGAGAACGTCGACGCCGCCCATGCGTATCGCGTTGATCGCTTTCATAACTCGGTTTCTTCCCCGGGCTGAAACAAATTGCAATATGAGGGCAAGGGAGGCACGGCGCTAGAGGCACAATTTACAAATGTTGGGACGCGAAAACGATAAGATAGGGTGAAGGAACCGGCGGCTCCTCCACCCTGTCGCACACCGTTAAGCGGCGTCGGCTTCGCGCCCCGGACGGCCACCGCCCTTGGAGCCCACCTTGTCGCTGATGTCCTCGCCGGTCGCTTGGTCGACGACGCGCATGGACAGCTTCACCTTGCCGCGGTCATCGAACCCGATGACCTTCACCTTCACCGCGTCGCCCTGCGCCACGACGTCGGTCGTCTTCGCGACCCGGCCCTGCGTCAGCTCGCTGATATGCACCAGCCCGTCCTTGGCGCCCAGGAAGTTCACGAACGCGCCGAACTCCGCGGTTTTCACCACCTTGCCATTATAGATCACGCCGATTTCCGGCTCGGAGGTGATGCCGCGGATGCGGTCGATGGCCGCCTGGCTCTGCTCCTCCGACGTGGAGGCGATCTTGATGGTGCCGTCATCGTCGATGTCGATCTTGCAGCCGGTCGTCTCGACAATGTCGCGGATGACCTTGCCGCCCGTGCCGATGACTTCGCGGATCTTGTCCTTCGGCACGTTGATGATGGTGATGCGCGGGGCCGTGGCCGCGACGCCGCCGCGGGCGCCGGACAATCCCTTGGCCATCTCGCCCAGGATGTGCAACCGCCCCTCGCGCGCCTGCTCCAGCGCCGTCTTCATGATCTCGAAGGTGATGGAGGTGATCTTGATGTCCATCTGCAGGCTGGTGATGCCGGCCTCGGTGCCCGCGACCTTGAAGTCCATGTCGCCGAGATGGTCTTCGTCGCCAAGGATGTCGGACAGCACGGCGAAGCCACGGTCTTCCTTGATCAGCCCCATGGCGATGCCCGCCACCGGGCGTGTCAACGGCACGCCGGCATCCATCAGCGACAGCGAGGTGCCGCACACCGTCGCCATCGAGGAGGAGCCGTTGCTCTCCGTGATCTCGCTGACCACCCGCATCGTGTAGGGGAAATCCGCCTTGCTCGGCAGCAGCGGACGCACCGCCCGCCAGGCCAGCTTGCCATGGCCGATCTCGCGACGGCCCGGCGTGCCCATGCGCCCTGCCTCGCCCACCGAATAGGGCGGGAAGTTGTAATGCAGCATGAAGGCGGAACGGCTTTCGCCTTCCAGCGAGTCGATGATCTGCTCGTCCTGGCCGGTGCCGAGGGTGGCGACGCAGAGCGCCTGCGTCTCGCCCCGGGTGAACAGGGCGGAGCCGTGGGCGCGGGGCAGGATGCCCACTTCGGCGATGATCGGCCGCACCGTCTTGGTATCGCGGCCGTCGATGCGCAGCCCGGTGTCCAGGATGGCGTTGCGGACGATGTCCGCCTCCAAATCCTTGAACATGCCCTTGGCCTGCTCGGCATCCAGATCCTCCGCCGTCAGCGCGGCCGTGACGGCCTTCTTCGCGGCGCCGACCTTCTCGTAGCGGGCGGCCTTCTGCTGCTCCTTGTAGGCTTCGGCAATCGGGGCCCGGGCGAGCGTATCGATCCGCTGCTTCAGCGTGGCGACTTCCGCAGCGGCCTCGGGCAACGCCCACGGCTCCTTAGCGGCGTGCTCGGCCAGTTCGATGATCGCCTGGATCACCGGCTGGAAGCTGGCATGGCCGAACTCCAGCGCGCCGAGCATGACCTCCTCCGACAGCTCATGCGCCTCCGACTCCACCATCAGCACGCCCTCGGCGGTGCCGGCGACGACGAGGTCGAGCTGGAAGCCCTTCATCTGGTCCAGTGTGGGGTTCAACACGTACTGGCCGTCGATGTATCCCACCCGCGCGGCCGCGACCGGGCCGAAGAACGGGATGCCGGACAGTGTCAACGCGGCGGAGCAGCCGATCAGCGCCACGATGTCCGGATCGTTCTCCATGTCGTGCGACAGCACGGTGGCGACGACCTGCACCTCGTTGCGGAAGCCCTCCGGGAACAACGGGCGGATCGGGCGGTCGATCAGTCGGCTGACCAGCGTCTCCTTTTCGGAGGGACGGCCCTCGCGCTTGAAGAAGCCGCCCGGGATCTTGCCGGCGGCGAACGCCTTTTCCTGGTAGTTGACGGTCAGCGGGAAGAAATCCTGGCCGGGCTTGGCGGATTTCACGCCCACGGCGGTGCACAGCACGATGGTGTCGCCGAGCCGGGCGATGACGGCGCCGTCGGCCTGGCGGGCGATCTTGCCCGTCTCCAGGACCAGCGTGCGGCCGCCCCAGTCGAGTTCTTTGCGGAAATGGTTGAACATACAGTGTTTCCTCGGGATCGCGCGGGCGATGCGGCGGAAACCCGGTGCGGGGGCGGCGTCTCGGGCGGCATGGCGGCGCGGCGTCAACCGCGACCATGTGGCCGAAGGCGCCGTCGCGGTCCGGATGCCGTGGCACCCCAGCGCGGCGTTCCCCGGCGCCACCATTGGCGCCGGGGCGTTCGGCCTAGCGGCGCAGGGACAGGCGGCCGATCAGGGTCTGGTAGCGCGCCTGGTCCTTCTTCTTCAGGTAGTCGAGCAGGCGGCGGCGGCGGCCGACCAGCATCAGCAGGCCGCGGCGGCTGTGGAAATCCTTGGCATGGGTCTTCAGGTGCTCGGTCAGGCTGCCGATCCGCTCGGACAGCAGGGCGACCTGGACTTCGGGGCTGCCGGTGTCGGCAGTCCCGGTGGCGTATTCGGCGATCAGAGCAGTGCGCTGCTCCGCTGTAATCGACATCGGATATCCTCCGGAGGGGGTTAAAGAAGGCGTTCCGGCCGCAGCATGCCATCCGACATGCGGCATAGGCCGATCACGCGCGCCCCCGCCATGGCACGGGCCACCCCGCCATCGGGATCGGCCGTCCGTGGAATGCGCCCCATCAAATCCACCAGGCTGATCGCCTGGCCGCGTGACAGGAAGAAGGCCTCCGCCTCGGTCAAGGCCAGCGCCGGGATGTCGGCCAGCGCGGTCGCGACCGGAAGCAGCAGGTCCGGGGAAGCGGGCGGGATATCGTCCCCCGGCGAACATTTGTCCAGCGAAATCGCTTCCGCTTCCGTGAAGGGTCCGACGCGCAGCCGGCGCAGCGCGGCCACGTGCCCCAGCGTGCCGCAGGCCGCGGCCAGGTCGCGGGCGAGCGAGCGCATGTAGACCCCCTTGCCCGACTGCACGGCGAACACGGCGGTGTCCGCGTCCGGCCGGTCGATCAGGTCGAAGCGGTCGATCCGCGCCGGCCGCGGCTCCAGCGTGGGGGCGCGACCCTCGCGCGCCATGTCGTAGGCACGCTCCCCGGCCACCTTGATGGCGGAGTAGGCGGGCGGGACCTGCATGATCGTGCCGCGGAAGCCGGGCAGGGCGGCCTCGATCGCCGCGTCGCCGGGCCGCACCGGGGAGGCGCCGATGACAGCGCCGTCCGCGTCGTCGGTGTCGCGCGCCTCGCCCAGGCGTAGGGTGAAGTGGTACAGCTTGGTCCCGTCCATCACGTAGGGCACGGTCTTGGTGGCCGCCCCGAAGGCGATGGGCAGCACACCGGTCGCCAGCGGGTCCAGCGTGCCGCCATGCCCGGCCTTCTGCGCGTCGAACCCGCGGCGGACGCGGTTAACCACGTCCGTGCTGGTCATGCCGGCGGGTTTGTCGATGATCAGCCAGCCATCAAGGGGGCGGCCCCGGCGTCGGCGCATGGAACTCGGCTTTCATCTTGAACAGCGCGCAGCACGTAGGCGCGGAGGGCGGGTGTAGGCAGGCCGGCGGACGCGGTCCAGCCCTCCGTGCCAGAGGGGGCTTTCGTAGCCCGCATCTTGATGCGGGTTGCTCCGGTGGCAACCCGCATCAAGATGCGGGCTAGGAGACTGGGGTCCAGCCTTATTCGGCGGCTTTGGCCGTGCTTTGCTGGTCGGCCTCAAACAAGCCGGTCAGTTCCTCCGCCTGCTCACGCGCGTTTTGCATCAAGCGCCGCTCATCCTCGTAGAAGGCATGGCTTTCCAGCAGGTTCTTCTCGTCGGACTGGCGGAACAGCGCCACCGTGCGCTGCGCCTCCGACGCGGGGATGCCAAGCTCGCGCAGCGTCAGCTCCGTCAGGTGCAGGCTGGAATAGAACGTCTCCCGCACGATCCCGGCGATACCGCGATCCATCAGCAGGTGGGCGTGGCGGCGGTTGCGGGCGCGGGCCAGGATCCGCAGCTTCGGGAAGGTGCGACGCGCGATGTCCACCACCCGCAGGCCTTCCTCCACATTGTCCAGCGCCACGATCAGCAGCTTCGCCGTGTCTGCCCCGGCGGAGCGCAGCAGGTCCGGCCGGGCCGGGTTGCCGAAATACACCTTGGTGCCGAAGCGCCGCAGCACCTCGATCTGGGTCGGGTCGCTCTCCAACGCGATGAAGCGGATGCGCTGCATGCGCAGGATGCGGCCGACGACCTGGCCCATGCGGCCGAAGCCGCAGATGATGACGGGGGCTTGCTCCTCGATCGCGTCATAATGCTCGACCTTGCGCTTGGCCAGGCGGGGCACCACCAGGTTTTCGCTGGCGGCGAACAGCAGCGGGGTTGCGGCCATGGACAGGGCGATCACCAGCGCGGCGCGATCCGCCTCCGCCTGGGTCAGCGCGCTCACCGCCACGGCGGCCGCGAACAGCACGAAGCTGAACTCGCTTCCCTGAGGCAGGGCGGCGGCGAACCGCACGGCGTTGGCCCAGTCCTGCCCGCCGAGGCGGCCGAGCACCAGGGCGACGACGACATTGGCCAGCATCAGGGCCGCGACGCCACCCAGGATCAACGCCGGCTGCGACAGCATCAGGCCGAGCTGCGCCTGCATCCCCACCGACATGAAGAAAAAACCCAGCAACAGGCCCTCAAACGGCTCGATGTCCGCCTGCAACTCATGCCGGTATTCGGAACTGGACAGCAGCACGCCTGCCATGAACGCGCCCAAGGACATCGAGAGGCCGGCCTCGCTGGCGAGGAACGCCGTGCCAACCACGATCAGCAGGGCGGTGGCGGTGAACACCTCCGGCGTGCGCGCGCCGCCGATCAGCCGGAACACGAACGGCACCAGGAAACGGCCGCCGATGAGGATGGCTGCGACCGCGCCCGCCGCCATCAGCACGGAGCGCCAGGGCAGGTGGTGCGCGACCGCGCCCAGCAGCCCGGCGCCTTCGCCAGGCGCCAGCAGCGGCACCAGGGCCACGAGCGGAATGAAGGCCAGGTCCTGGAACAGCAACACCGCGAAAATGTCCCGCCCGGCGCGCCCGGCGAGCAAGTCGCGCTCACCCAGGATGGGCAGCACCATGGCGGTGGAGGATAGCGCCAGGCCGGCGCCCAGTATGGCCGCGCCAGGCCAGCCGATGCCGGCCAGGTGCGCCAGGAGGGCGATGACGGCCGCACTGAGCAACACCTGCGCCGCACCGAGCCCGAACACCGCACGGCGCATCACCCAAAGCCGCTGCGGCCGCAGTTCCAACCCGATGAGGAACAGCAGCATGACGACCCCGAGCGCCGAGACGGTGGCGATTTGGTCCACGCCGTTGATCAGGCTCAGCGCCTGCGGCCCGATCACCACCCCTGCCACCAGGTAGCCAAGCACGCTGCCGAAGCCGAGCCGCCGCGAGATCGGCACGCAGACGACGCTGGCGAGGAGAAGGGCGACGAGGGTCGGGATCATGGACTGCACCGTCCCGCGCGGTGGGATGTTCAGCAAGCCGCCGCTATGTCATCACGCAGCTTTATATACACATTTGTTTTTTTGAATTAAGACGATCGTAAGGACGCTCGGTGACGCAGCGGAACATCAAGGACGATTGACAAGCTCGTTGCAAGGAGGTGTCATTCAATTGTCGATCAGTGATCATCGCTCCCGACGAGGCGCGTGGGCGTTGAAAATGGTCGCCAAGTAAAGCTAGGCCCGTACGTGCACTTCTTCCGAGCGATCTGCAAGACGGACGACGTAGCCGTTTGACTTCCAGTGAAATAACGATACTGGAACGTTGAAGTGGCGTGAAACGCACTCGATGACGGCTGTAAACGCCACCTCATCCGACTCTTTATCTTCGACCAAGAGAGTTACCTCATCGCGCTTCGCAGTGTCATAATGCATGAAGGCGAAGACGCCTTTCCCTGAAATGCTGAAGGCGGCGACAGCATATGAGTCCATATCATCTATGTCATGGTCGAACTCGATACCCAAGCTTGTGAACCTCTCCGTCGAAACATCGATCGCAGCAACCGGGACTAGGTTGAGGCCTTCGATCTTCTCAGCGCCGAGACGCTTTATCATGATCACACCTGTGTATTGCGGGTAACCGTTACCGGGATTCGAACAAACCCATTCTGGTCGACAGCGGAAACGCCTGGATCGCCTTCGTACCAACACGCCAATGTGGGATGCGTTTGGTAATGTGGCTTAACGGTGGTCGTGAACTCAACTCCTCTTGCGCCCGACGGAAGCGGGCCTTGGTATGCCTTCACACTCGGTATGTTACTCCATCTCGCGGCTCGTCCCCACATCTCTCTGGAGGATTCCTGGGACGCGGCATCCGCAACAGTCTGGGAGGGAGTTTCTAACCGGTGGAACGGCCCGTAAATTACACTCGTTCGCGCTCCTTGCCCGCTCATACGTAGGATGGTCTTGATCGTTTGTCCTCCGGCATCAGGACATCGCCAGAACCATCAGGGATGTCCCCGCCAGGTGAGCCGACAGGTCAGAGCATCCTATCCGTGTGGTGCCACTCGTCCGTAGCTTTATAGTTCGTCCAACGCGACACGCTACCTGAGTTAGTTGCCTTACAAGTCCCGTGCGACTTCCGGCGAGTGCAGCAAAGCGTCCACGTGCATCGCGTACTCCAACGCGGTGTCTGGCTGGAAACTCACCTGCGGCGCCACGCGCAGGCGCATGGCTTTGGCCAATTCGCCGCGAAGATAGGGCGCAGCGCGCGTCAGCGCCGGAAGCAGCAGGTGCACATCCGACCGACCCAGGCGCGTCACAAAAGCAGTGGCGTTTCGGAGGTCCGGGCTGATCCGCACCTCCGTCACCGTGACCTGCACGTCCGCCAGCGCCGGGTCGCGGAACTCGCCGCGGGTGAAGATCGCGGAGAGCAGGTGGCGGATCTCCTCCGCCACCCGCAATTGCCGCTGCGTCGGGCCGGCCGGCGCTCGCTTGGGCTTGCGCTTCGGGGCGCCCTGCGTCGCGCCCTGGTTAGCCCGGGACATACTCCACCTCGAAACACTCGACCATGTCGCCCTCGCGCAGATCGGCGAACCCGGCGAAGGACAGGCCGCATTCGTAACCGCGGGCCACCTCGCGCACGTCGTCCTTGAAGCGCTTGAGTTGGCTCAGTTCACCGTTGTGGATCACCACGCCCTCGCGCAGCAGCCGCACGCCGGAGCCGCGCTTCACCAGGCCCTCGGTCACCATGCAGCCGGCAACCTTGCCGGTCTTGGTGATGTCGAACACCTTGCGGATCTCCGCGTAGCCCAGGAACTTCTCGCGCGCCTTCGGGGCCACCTTGCCGCGGACCATCTTCTCGATGTCGTCGGCGACCTCGTAGATGATCGAGTAGTAGCGGATGTCCACGCCCTCGCGCTGCGCCAGGTCGCGCGCCTGGCTGGTGGCGCGCACGTTGAACGCGACGATCATCGCGCTGGACGCCTTAGCCAACTGCACGTCGCTCTCGGTAATCTGCCCCACCGCGGACAGCAGCACGCGGACGCGGACCTCCTCATGCGCAAGCTTCAGCACGGTGACGTTGATCGCCTCGGCGCTGCCCTGCACGTCCGCCTTCACCAGGACGGCGACTTCCTTCTGCTCGCCCGCCTGGATGCGGGCCAGCATCTCGTCCAGCGTGCCGCGCGCCGCGGTCTGCGCGCCGGCCGCCGTGTCCTTCAGCTTGCGCTGCCGGAACTCGCTGATCTCCCGGGCGCGGCCTTCGTTCTCCACCACGACGAAGGGCTCCCCGGCACGCGGGACGCTGGCCAGGCCCTGGATTTCCACCGGGGTGGAGGGGCCGGCGACTTTCACCGCCTTGCCTTTGTCGTCCGTCATGGCGCGGATCTTGCCCCATTCGGCGCCGGCCACGACGATGTCGCCAGCACGCAACGTGCCCTTTTGCACCAGCACGGTGGCCACCGGGCCGCGGCCGCGGTCCAGGCGGCTTTCCACCACCGTCCCCTCGGCGCTCCGATCCGGATTGGCCTTCAGGTCGAGCAGCTCCGCTTGCAGGAGGATCGCCTCCTCCAACTGGTCGAGCCCCGTCTTCTTGGTGGCGCTGACCTCCACGTCCTGGGTGTCGCCGCCCATGTCTTCCACCACGATGTCGTGGCTCAGCAGCTCCTGGCGGACGCGGGTCGGGTTGGCGTCCGGCTTGTCCATCTTGTTGATGGCGACCACGATCGGCGCGCCGGAGGCCTTGGCGTGGCGGATCGCCTCAATGGTCTGCGGCATCACGCCGTCATCGGCGGCGACCACCAGCACCACCACGTCCGTCACCGAGGCGCCGCGCGACCGCATGGCCGTGAACGCCTCGTGGCCCGGCGTGTCGATGAAGGTGATGCGGTTCCCGCTAGGCATCTGCACCTGGTAGGCGCCGATATGCTGGGTGATGCCGCCGGCCTCGCCGCGCACCACGTCGGTGGAGCGCAGCGCGTCCAGCAGGCTGGTCTTGCCGTGGTCGACATGGCCCATGACGGTGACCACCGGTGGCCGAGGCAGCATGTCGGTGTCGATGTCGGTCTCGCCTTCGATCCCGATCTCAACGTCGCTTTCAGACACGCGCCGGGCGCGATGGCCGAATTCCTGCACCACGAGCTCGGCCGTGTCGGCGTCCAAGGACTGCGTGACGGTGGCCATCACGCCCATCTTCATCAGCGCCTTCACGACATCCGCCGCGCGGGCGGCCATGCGGGCGGCCAGTTCCTGCACGGTGATGGTGTCGGGCAACACGACGTCGCGCGTGACCTTCAGGCCGTCGGAGCGCAGCAGCTCCAGCTCCTGCTGACGCCGCTCGCGGTCGCGCTGGCGGCGGACGCTGGCCAGCGAACGGGTCTTCTCGTCCTCGCCCTCGATTGCCGCCTGCACGTCGATCCGGCCGTCGCGACGCCCGACGAGGCCCTTCTTGGCCACCGGCATGGTGACCTTGCGGGCCGGCAGGGCCATGCCGGGACGGCGGCGTGGCGCCTCCTCCTCCTCGCCAGCGCGTGCCGGCTTGAGGCGCAGGGTTTCCGTGGGACTTGCTGGCGTGGCCGGGGCCGTTGCCGGCTTTGCCTGCACGGGCGCGGGCTCGGCGGCCGGCGCGGCCTTGGCGGCCGGCGCCGGCATCGTGGCGGCCGCGACGGCCATCTCCGCCGCCTGTGCTTCTTCGCGCGCGCTGGCCTCCGCCGCCTCGCGCGCCGCGGCCTCGGCCATGGCGGCTTCGCGTGCGGCAAGCTCGGCGGCACGGGCCGCATCCTCATCGCGTCGCCGCGCTTCTTCGGCGGCCGACATGATCGAGATTTTCTCTTGCTCGCGGCGCTCAAGGTCGCGCCGTGCAGCCTCCCGCTTCTGCTCCTCCAGCACGCGCTGGCGGGTTGCCAACTCGCCAGCGGTCAGCGCGCGGCCGGCCGCCGGACTGGGGCGCGTCGGTGCGGCGGGCGCACGCGGTGCCCCTGGCGCGGTGGGGGCAGGGGTCGCCGAAGGCGCCGGGAAGGGCTGGCGCTTCTTGCGCACCTCCACCTGGACTTCCTTGGACCGGCCATGGCTGAAGCTCTGGCGCACCGACCCGGCGTCAACCGTGCGGCCGAGTTCCAAGCGGCCTGCTGGTCGCAGCGACAGCCGCCCCTTTGCCGTGTCCTGATCGTTATTCTCGCTCATTCACCCGTCCGTTCGATCACCGCGACGCCTTGCTGGCGCCGGGTTGTTCATCGTCCCGCTGCCGGTGGTCACGCCGACCAGCCGGAAACTCTCCGCCTTCAGCGCCTCGGCCAGCCGGCCCTGCGCAACCGCCACGTGCACCACATGGTCACGCCCGAACACCGCGCCCAGGGCCGCCGCCGTCAACGGCCGCACGACCGCGACATCCCGCGACCCTGAGAGCAAACGCCGGCATTCCTCGTCACTGCCGTCCGACGCCTGCACGACTACCCCAGCCTTCGCCAATGCCTCCCGCGCCTTGGCAAACCCACCCACCGCCTGCCCGGCGCGCCGGGCCAACCCAAGCATGTCGGTGACCCGACGGGTCAGACCCTCCCGAAGCAGGGTGGCAAGCTCTGGCGGCAGGATGACAGGGCCGCGCGCCGCACGCGCGAAGGCGCCTCGCTTGGCGGCGGTTTCTATCACATCGGCCGACGGGCTCAACCAAAATCCCCGGCCGGGCAGCCTTGCAGCCAGGTCGGGGATCACCATCCGTTCCGGCCCCAGGACGAAACGGATCATCCTGGCCCGTTCGTCATGCTGCCGCGTGACCAGGCAGCGCCGGAGCGGACCGCGCTCTTCCTCCTCCAGGGCATCTTCTTCCTCTCCCTCTGGGAGGGGGCTTTGTGCCTGGGAGGTTTTGGGAGGGAGGGGCTCAGGCGTCGCCAGCCTCCTCTGCGGCGGGTGCGTCCTCGGTGAACCAGTGGGCGCGCGCGGCCATGATGATGGCGTTGGCGTCGTCAGCGCTCATCGCCGCTTCGCCCACGATCTCGACCAGCTCGTCACCGGCCAAGTCCGCCAGGTCGTCGAGCGTTTTCACGCCCTTCTCGCCCAGTTGCACCAGCATCGCCGGCGTCAGCGCCTCGATCCCGGCGACGTCGTCGTCCACGCCCAACTCCCGCCGTTTCTCGTCCATCTCGGCGTCGCGTCGCTGCAGGAACAACTCGGCGCGGCTGATCAACTCGGCGGCCACGGCCTCGTCGAAGCCCTCGATATCCGCAAGCTCGTCGGCCGGCGTGAACGCCAACTCCTCGACCGAAGTGAACCCCTCCGTCACAAGCAGCCCGGCGATCATGTCGTCCACGTCCAGTGCCTCGACGAAGATGCCGGTGCGGCGGCGATATTCGTCCTGGCGGCGTTCGCTCTCCTCCGCCTCGGTGAGGATGTCGATATCCCATCGCGTCAACTGGCTGGCGAGTCGCACGTTCTGCCCACGGCGGCCGATCGCCAGCGACAATTGCTCGTCCGGCACCACCACCTCGACCCGGCCAGCTTCCTCGTCCATCACGACCTTGGTGACCTCGGCGGGCGCCAGCGCGTTCACCACGAAGGTGGGCGCCTGAGCGGACCAGGGAATGATGTCGATCTTCTCGCCCTGAAGCTCCTGCACCACGGCCTGTACGCGGCTGCCGCGCATGCCGACGCAGGCGCCGACCGGGTCGATGGAGCTGTCGCGGCTGATCACCGCCATCTTGGCGCGGCTGCCCGGGTCGCGGCTGACGGCCTTGATCTCGATGATGCCGTCGTAGATTTCCGGCACTTCCTGCGCGAACAGCCGGGCCAGGAAGGCGGGATGGGTGCGGGAGAGGAAGATTTGCGGACCGCGCGGCTCCTCCCGCACGTCGTAGATATAGGCGCGCACCCGGTCGCCGTTGCGGAAGCTTTCGCGTGGGATCAGTTCGTCGCGCCGCAGCAGGGCCTCGGCGCGCCCGAGTTCAACCATCAGGTTGCCGTACTCGGTCCGCTTGACCAGGCCGTTGACGATCTCGCCGACGCGGTCCTTGAACTCGTCATACTGCTTCTTGCGCTCATATTCACGGACGCGCTGGACGATCACCTGCTTGGCGGTTTGCGCGGCGATGCGACCGAAATCGATCGGCGGCAAGGGGTCCACCAGATGGCCGCCGATCTCAATGTCCGGCTTGAACTTGCGGGCGATATGGACCGGGATCTGCGTCTCCTCGTTCTCCACCACCTCGACCGCCTCCGTCCAGCGGGACAGCCGCACGTCGCCGTTCTTGCGGTCGATGGTCGCGCGGATGTCCTTCTCGCTGCCGTATTTGGCGCGGCCGGCCTTCTGGATGGCCTGCTCCATCGCCTCGATCACCTCCTCCCGGTCGATCGACTTCTCGCGCGCGACGGCGTCGGCGACCAGCAGCAACTCGGGGCGGGAGACGGCGGTATCCATGGTCGGGTCTTCCTCAGTTCATCTCGTTGGCTGGCTTCGGTGGCGCTGTGGCTGCGATCAACGCATCGGTCAGCACCAGCTTGGCACGGCGCAGGTCCGAGAGGGGTAGCGCTACCTCCGTCCCGTCGTCCAGACGCATGCGTGCGGTGGCCTCGTCCGCCCCCAGCACGATCCCGGTGAAACGCTTTCGGCCGTCGATCGGCATGTTCACCTCTGCCCGCGCCTGGTGGCCGGCGAAGCGGTTCCAGTCCTTCACCCGCGTCAGCGGACGGTCGATGCCAGCACTGCTGATTTCCAGCGTCCATGCCGACTTGATGATGTCGGCCACGTCCAGCGTGGCGCTCACCACGTCGTTGATGCGCTCGCAATCCTCGATCGCGATCAGGCTGCCATCCGCCCGGTCGGCCATGACCTGGACGGTCGGGCGTTCCCGTCCCAGCACCGACACCCGGACGAGCTCATAACCCATGTGGCTCAGCACGAGTTGGATTTCAGCCTCGATCCGCGCTTCGAGGCTGGCCTGTTGGATGGGCGGTTCGTCGTCGTGGTCCAAACGAAAAAAGGCGGCCGGTTAGGGCCACCCTCCATAAAGTCGGAGAATGTCGGTGTTAAACCTACATAGCGGTGGACGTCCGGGGTTTCAAGCCCGGATGCCCACCGCCGGGCAGTGGTCGTTCTACCGAGTGCGAGCCTGATCGAGCTGCTGCTGGTTGAGTTGGTCGGTCATCGAGTTGCCCGACCGGTTGCCCGCATCGTTGGCGTGGTTGACGTTCTTGTAGGGGTGCTTGGCATTGGCGGCGAATGCGGCAGGCGCCAGGGCGCCACCGGCCAGCGTCGCGGCGATTGCAGTCAAGATTGCAAATTTCTTCATGGCAGCTCCTCAATGGACGGGATCGATTCATGCAACGTCACCACGTCGCGTTCGGTTGCCAGCGAAACGAAAATTTTGAAACCTTTCAGCGCCCGATTTGCGGGAGGGTCACGCCGATCATGTCGCCTTCCCCGACCAGGCTGGCCAACCGGTCTTCCGGCCAATCCTGCGTGCCCGGTGGTCGCATGGGCAGCACCATCCAGCGATAATCCGCCGTGCTGTCCACCACGCGGATCGCCGTGCCCGTCGGCAGCACGGTATGCCACTCGGCCAGGACGCCGGCCGGATCCCGCACGGCGCGGGCGCGGTAGGCGGCGGATTTGAACCAGAACGGCGGATAGCCCAGCACCGCGCGCGGATAGCAACTGCACAGGGTGCAGACGACCAGATGGTGCAATCCCGGCTCGTTCGCCAACACACCCAGGGGCGCGACGCCATGCATGGGGATGCCCAGCGCCTCGGCGGCCGCCGTGCCGTCGCGCAGCATGAGCGCACGGAACTCGGGGTCCACCCAGGCGCGCGCGACCATGCGGGCGCCCTGTGCCGGATTGGCCGCATTGGTGCTGCGGACGCGGTCGGCGATCTCCGCGGGCGAAACAATGCCCTTGGCCGCAAGCAGATCCCGCACCGCCGCGAGCAAGCGGCCGCTGTCGGTGCGCAGCAGCGTCAGATCGGCAGCAGCCATGGTTCGAATACCTCAACCAGAAGGTCGCTGCCGCTGTCCGGCCAAATGCCATCGGCGGC
Organism: Acetobacteraceae bacterium; assembly: GCA_965199095.1. Lineage (GTDB taxonomy): Bacteria > Pseudomonadota > Alphaproteobacteria > Acetobacterales > Acetobacteraceae > LMUY01. The sequence continues at coordinate 970,948 of CBDAQM010000006.1, read as the reverse complement.
GAAGGCGACGTGATACAGCGGCAGCCGGGCCGCCGGCCGGGCGAAGGCGAGGTCCTCCGGATTGGCGAAGTCGCCGAGATGGCGGACGACCGTGCCCGTGCGGCCCCGCAGGTAGTGCGGTGTCCGGACATGCGCCGGGCCGCGTGCCTCCGGCCAGTCGTCGCGCACCTGGACGGCCGATCCCGGCGTGAACCTCATGCCAGCGCCGCCTCCAGCTCCGCCGCGGTGATGACCCCGCGCACCAGCAAATTATCGGTGATAGAGCGCATCCAGCGCTGGTAGTAGCCGAGCTGGTGGTATTCCGCCTCGGGGATCGCCTCGATGCCGCGGCGGAGTTCGTCCACGCTCATGACGCCTTTCGCGCCCAACAGGCCGCGGATCGCGTCCACTTCGCGGTCGAACTCGGTCAGCACGTGCGGGCTGGTGTCGATCGGTTCGCACAGGAACTTCGACACGCCGCCCATGTCGTGATGGGCGCGACGGGGATCGTCGCCAGGCTCCGGGACAACGCTCATTGGATCGCCTCCCCGGGGGAACTGCCCCAGAACTGGTCGCGCTTCAGCCAGCCACGATAGTCGCCGACCTGCACCTGGCACCAGGCCGCGTTTGCCTCGCAGGACCGCACCCGGCCGATCACGCCGGGCTTCAGCCGCGCGACCGGTGCGGCGGCCTCCCGTGCATCCGCTCGCATGACCTGCTCCCCGCCGGTCACGACGAAGGTGCGGCGGCCCATCAGCGTGGCCTGATGCACCCAGCCCTTCACGCCCTCCTGGTCGGAAATCAGCCGCCAGACCTCGAACTCCCGCTCGATCTCAACCGGCAGGTCGCGGCGCTTGTAGACCCAGTCGATCGGGTAGCGCAGGCCGGGCCCGGTGCGCAGGTTCACCTCGTCGGTTTTCAAGGAGGCGAAACGGGGCAACGGCAAACCGGTGACGCTGCCCTTGGCCGGCTCGGCCGGGGCAGGGGCGGGCGTGGGCGCCGGGACGGACACGGGCGTTGCTGGCGGCGGCGCTGCGGCGGGCGCCGCCACCACCGGCACCGGCTTTGCCGCAGCGTGATGCACTGCGGGGCGCTGCGCATGCGCTGGCCTCGCCGGCTCCCGTCGTTGCGGTTCTTGGGCGGCGAGCGGCCCTCCGCCGAACAAGGTGACGAGGATGATGAGCATGGCGGGACGGTGCATGTGCTTCCCTGCCAAGCCTGGACGGAACTGGTCAAGCGTCAACAGGTGACCACCACGCCGCCGCGCGTCGCATCCAGGAAGGAGGCTACGCCGGCCACCTGGATGCCCGGCAGCAGAGCGGCCGCCGCGATGGCTTCGGCACGCAGGCCGGACTCGCAGGCGATCAGGCGGATGCCCAATTCGAACGCCGCCTCGCGCAGCACGTCCAGCCCGGCCACGCCTCGCGCCACGATCACCGCATCCCGCCCGGCATCGTCGAGCGAGCGCCAATCCGCGAGTAGCGCCCGGCAGCCCCCATTGGCCGCGAACAGCGTCACGTCGCGGCCAAGCGCCGCCGCGCCGGTCGCCAGCACGAAGGCGTAATGCGCCCGGTCATGCGAGCCGGACAGCAGCAGCACGCCGAACCGCTCCGGCTCAGGCATGGGCCGACAGGTCGTGGATGGTGGGGGTGTCGCCGCAGGCCGGGCAGGCGGGGTCGCGCGGCAGGCGGATGACGTGGAAGCGGGCGCCGAGCGCGTCCCAGATCAGCATCCGTCCCGCCAGGCTGTCGCCCACGCCCATCACCTCCTTCAGGACCTCCGTCGCCTGCAGCGTGCCCATGACGCCGGTCACCGCGCCCAGCACCCCGGCCTCGCCGCAGGTGGCGACGGCGCCGGGCGGCGGCGGCGCAGCATGGAGGCAGCGATAGCACGGACCTCCGGGCTTGAACGTGGCGAGTTGCCCGTCGAAGCGCAGCACGGCCGCCGAGATCATGGTCTTGCCCGCCAGCACGCACGCGTCATTCACGAGGAACCGGGTGTCGAAGTTGTCGCTGCCGTCGCAGACCAGGTCATAGGCGGCGACCAACGCTGCAGCATTGGCGGCGGTCAGGCGGGTCTGATGTAGGTCCAGCACCGTTGCGGGATTCAGCGCGCCGACGCTGGCGGCGAGCGAGCGGACCTTCGGCGTGCCGATCGCGGCGGTAGTGTGGGCGATCTGGCGTTGCAGGTTGGACAATTCGACGGCGTCATCGTCCACCACCCCGATGGTGCCGATGCCGGCCGCGGCCAGATACAGCACCAGCGGACAGCCGAGCCCGCCCGCCCCCACCACCAGCACCCGCGCCGCACGCAGCGCTGCCTGTCCGACGCCGCCGACTTCGGACAGAAGGATGTTGCGCGAATAGCGGGTGATCTCGTCATCGGTGAAGTCGAAATCCATCACCGCGATGTAGGCTATTGCAGGAGGAATTTCACCTGACGCGCCAACCAGCACCCCACGTCGATCGTCTGAGTGATAGCATCATCCGGCTGGGAAGTGCGGCCTAGCTGAGTTGACCATCTACTCTAGCAGGCACATTGGTAACAGCTATAAACTCTAGATGCAGCCGGTAAGGTTTTGAGCTGATAATCTCCGCAGTAAGATCAATCCAGGGAGCCCCACATTCCCGAAAAGGCCGCCGCCATATAGACGTTCATCGCATCCTCATTTTCGCGGTAAGTCTTGCTGCGGAAATGCCCATCCCCATGGTAATCAACGGGATCATGTCTACCATAATAATCCCTGGAGTAAGCATCCTGCTAGGATAACGTATTATCCAGAATAGACTAACCAACATCCAATACAAGTTACCCAAGGCGGCCACAACACCGATTGAAGCAAGTAATGAAAATCTACGATGCTCTCCACGACTTTTTGCAATTAGGAGTAGCAGCCAAACTAAAAAAACAATGCTAAAAACCGGCACAAAATCTGGCAAAATATACCAGCGGAAGCCAAATCCCAACGTTTTGAAAACTAAGATCGCGGTATTAACATCGTCTTCTAAAACAAACGCGTTTACCATGATCACAAAGCACAAACCCACCAGGCAAGCAGACCTCATTCTTTCCTCGATGGACTAGACTTTCCGGGATTGATGTTAGGATTTGTATCGTCGCAACGTTTCCCTATCACTCAAGTCCCCTACCAAATCCATGCCACGCAATGGGGTAGAACGTTCAGCGATGGTAGATAGCGCTCCGGCAGGCGGTCGATCGTGCGGGAGAGGGCGGCCGGCGGCGTGGGTTAGACTTTCTCGACCTGACCGTATTCCAGGTCGACGGGGGTCGAGCGGCCGAAGATCGAAACGGACACCTTCACGCGGCCCTTGTCCTCGTCGATTTCCTCGACCGTGCCGTTGAAGGAGGTGAAGGGGCCGTCGGCCACGCGGACCTGCTCGCCGATCTCGAACAGGACGGCGGGCCGCGGATTCTCCACGCCTTCGGCCGATTGCTTCAGGATGCGCTCGGCCTCAGACTCGCTGATGGCCTGCGGCTTGGTCTTGCTGCCCAAGAATCCGGTGACCTTCGGCGTGTCCTTGATCAGGTGCCAGGTGTCGTCCGTCATCTCCATCTTCACCAGCACGTAGCCGGGGAAGAACTTGCGCTCGGCATTCACCTTCTGCCCGCGCTTCAGCTCGACCACTTCTTCAGACGGCACCAGGACGTCGTCCACCAGATCGGCCAGCCCCTTGCGGGCAGCCTGCTCCTTCACCTGTTCGGCGATCTTCTTTTCGAAGCCCGAGTAAACATGCACGACATACCAGCGCTTGGCCACGACCTGAACCTTTGACCCCAGCAAACCTGTTGGGTTTGCATATTCGAAAAGACCTTAAAGCGACGCGCCGAACAGGGTCCGCACGCCCAAGCCGGCGACCTGATCAACCAAGAAGAAGAAGATGGCTGCGGCAGCGGCCATGGCGAAGACCAGGCCGGTGGTTACCAACGTCTCCTTGCGGGAGGGCCAGGTGACCTTTGCGACCTCGGCGCGAACCTCGCGCACGAATTGAGCCGGAGCAATCGCCACCTGTCGTTTCTCCACAAGACCACGAACCTGGCGGACCGGCTGGCAGGGGTGGAGGGTCTCGAACTCTCAACCTCCGGTTTTGGAGACCGGCGCTCTAGCCAATTGAGCTACACCCCTGTACGGCGCCGACCGCGCAGCCCCGGTATCAAGAGCGAGCGGGCTGCCGTGTCAAGTACGAGAATTGGCTGGGCGTTGGAGCGGGTGACGGGAATCGAACCCGCATTGCCAGCTTGGAAGGCTGGAACTCTACCATTGAGTTACACCCGCGCGCCGCTGGAGTGTTACGCCAGGGGAGGCATCGCTGCCAAGGAGACATTGAAGGTCGTCGATCCGGTAGCCGTGTTCGTCGATCTGACGGCCGCGGCATTCTACCACGGGCATGGCTTCGTTCGCCTGCCGGACTCGCTTCGACTGGTGCTGCCGATGCGGTGATCGCGAAGATGGGCCCGCGGCTGTAGGGCGCCTGTCAGGTCAATCGCATTTGGCACCTGGGCCGTGTGAACCCTCTCCCGCCAGCGGGAGAGGGCAGGGTGAGGGTGGCCGGCCAGCAGAGGAAGTGTTTGTAATGCTTGCTTTCCAGCGAGCGGCGCCACCCTCACCCCGACCCTCTCCCGCCAGCGGGAGAGGGAGGTTTGCTAAATGCGATAGCCCTGGGACGCCTGTTGACCTGCCTTGGCGCACGCCGCGAAACCATGCTAAGCGCGCGGCTTGCCTCCAGCGAGGCGCTCCCTGCCCCCTTTTGCGGCATCTGGCCGATAGGAATGGAACAAGACATGAGCGAGATCGGCGACAAGGTTAAGAAGATCGTGGTGGAGCATCTGGGGGTCGAGGAAAGCAAGGTGACGCCGGAGGCTTCGTTCATCGATGACCTAGGCGCCGACAGCCTGGACACGGTGGAACTGGTGATGGCGTTCGAGGAGGCGTTCGGCGTGGAGATCCCCGAGGATGCGGCCGAAAAGATCGGCACCGTGAAGGACGCGATCGAGTATATCGAGAAGCAGAAGGCGCCTGAGGCAGGCTAGCAGCGCCGGCACGGGGAGAGGGTGATGCGTCGGGTCGTGGTGACGGGGATGGGCATCGCCTGTCCGCTCGGCGTCGGCGTGCCCTACGTGTGGAAGCGCCTGGTCGCGGGGGAGTCTGGCATCGCCGCCATCCAATCCTTCGACGTGGCCGACCTGGCCACCAAGATCGCGGGCCAGGTGCCCCCTGGTACCCGCGAGACGGGCGGCCTGGATATCGGCGAATGGGTCCCCGTGAAGGACCAGAAGAAGATGGACCGTTTCATCCATCTCGCCATGGTCGCGGCGTCCGAAGCCGTGGAGGATTCAGGCTGGACGCCCGACACGGATGAGGATCGTTGCGCCACCGGCGTGATGATCGGGTCCGGCATCGGCGGGCTGCACACGATCTACGAGGCGTCCATCCTCGTCAACGCCGGCAAGGCGAGGCGGATTTCACCGTTCTTCATCCCCGCCTCGCTGATCAACCTGGCGTCCGGCAACGTCTCGATCAAATATGGCTTCAAAGGCCCCAACCATTCCATCGTGACTGCCTGCGCGACCGGCGTGCATGCGGTCGGCGACGCAGCCCGCCTGATCATGCTCGGCGATGCGGAGGTGATGGTGGCAGGCGGGGCGGAGGCCGCGGTCAACCCGCTGGGCATCGCCGGATTCTGCGCCTCGCGCGCCTTGTCCACCGCGTTCAACGACAACCCGGCCAAGGCCAGCCGCCCGTGGGACCAGGACCGCGACGGCTTTGTCATGGGGGAGGGCGCGGGCGTCGTGGTGCTGGAGGAGCTGGAGCACGCGAAGGCGCGGGGTGCCAAGATCTACGCCGAGGTGTGCGGCTACGGAATGTCCGGCGACGCGCATCACATCACCGCCCCCGCGGAGGGCCATGAAGGCGCGTATCGCGCGATGAAGGCGGCGCTGAAGAATGGCGGCCTGGCCCCGGCGGACATCCAATACGTCAACGCCCATGGCACCTCCACCCCGCTGGGCGATGATTTGGAGCTGGAGGCGGTGGAGCGGCTGTTCGGCGACAGCGCCGGGCGGGTCGCGATGTCGTCCACCAAATCGGCGACCGGGCATCTGTTGGGGGCGGCGGGCGCGATCGAGTCGATCTTCTCCATCCTGGCCATCCGCGACAACGTCGCACCGCCGACGCTGAACCTGGAGAACCCGAGTCGCGCCAGCGCCATCGACCGCGTCGCCAAGGAGGCGCAGCAGCGTCCCATCGAGGTGGTGCTGTCCAACAGCTTCGGCTTCGGCGGCACCAATGCGAGCATCCTGTTCCGCCGGGCGGCTTGAGGAAGCGGGCAAAGGGTCATCCACGCCTCATCCTGCTCCCTCTCCTCTTGGGAGAGGGCCGGGGTGAGGGGCGTACGCGTCTCTGAGACCGGTGATGCGCGTGATCGCCATCGTCCTCGTGCTTCTGCTCGGGAGTGCGGCCGGCGCCGGCTTCTGGTTTTACCGCCAACTCGACGCACCGGGTCCGCTGGCAGCGACGACCGACGTCGTGGTTCCCCGCGGCGGCCTAGCCGATGTCGCGCAGGAGCTGCAGCAGCACGGCGTGATCGACAGGCCGCTGGTGTTCCGCGCCTTCGCACTGGCCACGATGTCCGATGGGCCGTTGCACGCGGCAGAACTCGCTTTCCCGGCCGGAGCCAGCCTACGCCAGGTGCTGGCAGTCCTGCGCACGGCCCACCCCGTGCAGCACCGCCTGACCATCCCGGAGGGCCTGACCGCGGCGCAAGTCGCCCGGCTGTTCGACTCGGCGGACGCGCTGACGGGGGATACGCCCGTGCCGGCCGAGGGGACAATCCTGCCGGAAACCTACAGCTACGAGCGCGGCACCACCCGCGAGCAGCTCATGGACCGTGCCCGCAGCGCCATGGACCGCGCGCTGCAGAAGGCATGGGACAGCCGCACGCCCGGCCTGCCCTTGGCCAACAAGGCGGATGCGCTGGTGCTGGCCAGCATGGTGGAGCGGGAGACGGCCAAGCCGGAGGAGCGGCCGATCATCGCCGCGGTGTTCCTCAACCGGCTGCGGCTGGGCATGAAGCTGCAATCCGACCCGACGGTGGTGTATGGCGCCAGCGGCGGGCTGGGCGTGCTGGACCACCCGATCACCCGGTCCGAACTGGACCACGTCGACGCCTACAACACCTACAGCATCGCCGGGCTGCCGGCGGCGCCGATCTGCATGCCCGGGCAGGCGGCCCTGCGCGCCGCGACCCAGCCGGCCGACTCCGACGCGCTGTTCTTCGTCGCCAGCGGGACGGGCGGGCATGTCTTCGCCCGGACCGAGGGCGACCATCTGCGCAACGTCGCCCGGTGGCGCGACATCGAGCGTGCCCGCGCCCTGCCGCCGCTGCCGGTGCAGCAGTGACGCGGCGCGGGGTCTGCCTGGTGGTCTCCGCCCCCTCCGGCGCCGGCAAAAGCACCATCACCCGCGCCCTGCTGGCCAGCGAACCCGCCCTGCGCCTGTCGGTGAGCGCCACGACGCGGGCGCCGCGGCCGGGTGAGATAGAGGGCGAGCACTATTTCTTCCGCCCGCCGGCGGCCTTTGCCGCCATGGTTGAAGGGGGCGAGTTGCTGGAGTGGGCGGAGGTGTTCGGCCGCCGCTATGGCACCCCGCGCGCACCGGTGGAGCAGGCCCTCGCCGCCGGCGAGGACGTGGTGTTCGACATCGATTGGCAGGGCCATCGGCTGCTGCGCGCGGCGCTGCCCGGCGACGTGGTGAGCGTGTTCGTGCTGCCCCCCTCCATCACGGCGCTGGAGCAGCGGCTGCGGGACCGTGCCGGCGACGACCCGGCCGAGATCGCCCGGCGCATGCAGGCGGCCCGCGACGAGATCGCGCATTGGCCGGAATTCGACCATGCCGTGATCAATGACCGGCTGCCGGAGGCGATCGACTCGGTGCGCAGCATCCTGCACGCTGCGCGCTGCGCCACCGCCCGGCAGACCGGTCTGGTGGCGTTCGTGACGGAGCTTGGGTAGCGCGCTGGCCCACTGCCGCCATGCCGGGAGAGGACTGCGCTCTACCTATGCTTGCCCGGGCAGAGTTTCGCCGCCTGCCCTAGGAGCGATTCGATCGCTGACAGCATCTGCACGGACCCGAATGGCTTGCGCAGCAAGGTCTCGGACGCGGAGAGCCGTCCCACCCGGGACAGCATGTCCGGCCGTCCCGTCATGAACACCACCGGACGGTTTGGATGCAGCGCGTGGAAGCTGCGGGCGACGTCGATCCCATCGGCGGAACCGGGCATTTGGATGTCGGTCAGCAACACGTCGAAGCCCGCTTTCTCCCGCAGGAGGGCGCAGGCTTCGTCGCCCGTCCCCGCCTCGACAACGGTATACCCGGCATCCTCAAGCGTTTCCGCCAAGGTCAGCCGGATCAAACCCTCGTCTTCAACGAGCAGCACACATTTCGACATGCAGTGAACCTTGCCCAGCAACATGCGGGAAATACAGTGTTTAGCTTAGCAATTTCTAAATCCATGGTAAGATTCCCGAGAGGTCGGCAGCTTTGATAAAACGAATCAAGCCTGTTGCCGCGACGTCACGCGCGGCCTCGGCGCTTGCCCCAGCCAGGCCGATCCGCTAGGTAGCCGCTCTCGCCGGCACCCCTGGAGGCCGGCTGCACGCATTTGCAGGCAGGTCTGCGGCGGCGATTTTTGCACGGAGTGTCTCATGGCCAGTTTCACCACGATCCAGGCCGAGGCGCGCGAGCTTGCAGGTAAGGGGGCGGCACGCGCAACTCGGCGGGCAGGGAAGGTTCCTGCCGTTATCTACGGCGCCAAGCAGACGCCGACGCTGATCGCGCTCGATCCCCGCGAAGTCATGCGGGAACTGGTGCGGGGCGGCTGGCGCTCCCGCCTGTTCGAGGTATCGGTGGGCGGCGCCACGCAGCGCGCGCTGATGCGCGACGTGCAGTTCCACCCGGTCAGCGACAAGCCCGAGCATGTCGATTTCCAGCGCCTGGCCGCTGGCGAGCCGGTCCGCGTCGCCGTCGTCGTGACCTTCCTGAACGAGGCGACGTCCCCCGGGCTGAAGCGCGGCGGCGTGTTGAACGTGGTCCGCCACTCCGTGGACGTGCTGTGCGATCCGGACAACGTGCCCGAGCATTTTGAGGCGGATCTCGGCGCCCTGGACATCAACGACAACGTCCGCTTCTCCGACCTGACCGGCACGGAGGGCGCCAAGCCCACCATCACCGACCGCGACTTCGTGATCGCGACGGTGGCGGCGCCCACCAAGATGGCGGACGTTCCAGTCGCCGACGCGGCGGCTGCGGCGCCGGCCGCTGCCCCGGCCAAGGGCAAGGCGGCCCCCGCCAAGGCTCCGGCGAAGCCCGCCGCCAAGAAGTAAGCCTTGCAGCTCTGGGTCGGGCTCGGCAATCCGGAGCCGGGCATGGCCCGGCAGCGGCACAATATCGGCTTCATGGCCGTCGACCGCATCGCCGAGCGCCACGGGTTCTCCCCGTGGCGCAGCCGGTTCAAGGGGCTGGTGGCGGAGGGCAGCGTCGGCGGCGAGAAGGTGCTGGCGCTGAAGCCGCTGACCTATATGAACGACAGCGGCGCGGCGGTGCAGCCGGCGGCCGCGTTCTTCAAGCTGACGCCGGGTGACATCACGGCATTCCATGACGAGCTGGATTTGACGCCCGGCAAGGTGCGGGTGAAGCGCGGCGGCGGCGCGGCCGGGCATAACGGCCTGCGCAGCATGGATCGCATGCTCGGCACGCCGGAGTATTGGCGGGTGCGGCTGGGGATCGGCCATCCCGGGCACAAGGATCGCGTGCTTGGCCATGTGCTGGGGGATTTCGCCAAGGTCGACGCCCCTTGGCTGGCCGCTTTGCTGGACGCGGTGGCGGACGCCTCCCCCTTGCTGGCGTCCGGCCAGGCGGAGGCGTTCATGAGCAAGGTGGCGCTGGCCACACAGGGGAGCGGCTAGATGGGGTTCAACTGCGGCATCGTCGGCCTGCCGAATGTCGGCAAATCCACCCTGTTCAACGCGCTGACGGCGACGGCGGCGGCGCAGGCGGCGAATTACCCGTTCTGCACCATCGAGCCCAATGTGGGGCGGGTGACGGTGCCGGACCCACGCTTGGCGAAGCTGTCGGCCATCGGCAAGTCCGCCAAGATCGTGCCGACCAGCCTGGAATTCGTCGATATCGCCGGGTTGGTGCGCGGCGCCAGCCGCGGGGAGGGGCTGGGCAACCAGTTCCTGGCCAATATCCGCGAGGTGGACGCGATCATCCACGTGCTGCGCTGCTTCGACGATGACGACGTCACCCATGTGGAAGGCAGCATCGATCCGATTCGCGACGCCGAAACGGTCGAGACCGAGTTGATGCTGGCGGATTTGGAGAGTCTGGAGAAGCGCCTGCTGGCCGCGCAGAAAAAGGCGCGCGGCGGCGACCGGGACAGCGTGGCGGCGGTGGCCCTGATGGAACCGCTGGTGGCCGCGCTGCAGGCCGGCCGCCCGGCCCGCAGCGCGATCCCGCCCGGCGAGGCGGAGGCGGTGCGCCGCCTGCAATTGATGACGTCCAAGCCCGTGCTGTACGTCTGCAACGTGGCGGAGGGCGACGCGGCCGAGGGCAACGCGCGCTCCGCCGCTGTCGCGGCGATGGCCAAGCGCGAGGGGGCTGCCTCCGTCGTCGTCTCCGCCGCCATCGAAGCGGAGGTGAGCCAATTGCCGGAGGAAGACCGGGACGAGTTCCTGACCGGGCTGGGGCTGGCGGATAGCGGGCTCGACCGGGTGATCCGCGCCGGCTACGGGCTGCTGGGCCTGATCACCTATTTCACCGTCGGTCCAAAGGAGACGCGGGCCTGGACCATCGTCGCCGGCACCAAGGGGCCGCAGGCCGCCGCCGTGATCCACAACGATTTCGAACGCGGCTTCATTGCCTGCGAGACGATCGGCTACGAGGATTTCATCGCCTACAAGGGTGAGGCTGGCGCCAAGGAGGCCGGGCGGATGCGGGTCGAAGGCCGCGACTACGTCGTCAAGGACGGCGACGTGCTGCTGTTCCGGTTCAATGTCTGACAGACTGCCCGCGGCGCCTGCTAGGCTGGGAAAGGCGATCCCAATCAGGTGGACGTTGCCTGGTGCGCCGTGGGAGCCAGCATGAAGTTCGCTGCGATCATCGAGTACGGCGACGACGCGGACGGCTTGAAAGCCAACCATCCCGCCCATCGCACGTACCTCCGGACCTTCCTTGAAAACGGCCAGTTGCGCGCCGCCGGCCCCTTTGCGTACGATGCTGGGGCATTATGGGTGCTGGATGCCGACACCTACTGGTCGGCCCAGGAGGCGGAGGGCTCACGCTAGAGCGTGGGGCGCCGCATCGTTGGCCACTTGACGGCGACTGCCTGTTGCGCGGTCTTTGACCAAGCCCATGTCGACGAGCGTCGCTTTCAGCGCGACGTCGACATGCGTGTGCGGCTCTTCACCGAGGAAGCGGACCAGCTTCGCGTTGTCGAGGCCGATCGGCTTGTCCCAGAGATAACGCATCTCCAGCATTTCGCGGAAGGTCTCGTTGAATGGGGCTGCGAGCTTGAAGACGATCCACGGGAAGCTATTGATCGGTAGCTTTGGGTCGCCAGCGATGCGACGGACCGCCTCGCCCAATGTGTGGCCATCATCCATCCACTGGCCGCGGAAGTGAAACACCTCGAAAGCGCCCAGGCGATCGTCCGCGTCGGCCAGCCGCGCCAGCGTCTCGCAAAGGTCGGGCAGGTAGGCGAAAGCATGCCCGGCCCGGCCAGGGCAATAAACCCCGGAGAGATGGCCGCGATTCTTACGGGCGAGAAAGGCCAGGGTACTGGCGGGAGCGGCCGGGCCAAAGAAATCGCCCGCCCGCAAGATCAACACCTTCACGTTCTCCGCCGAAGCCTGGCGCAGCCGCTGCTCCATCTCGACCCTGATCGCGCCTTTGCGGGTGGCTGGCGCCTGGGGTGCGTCCTCACCGATGCTCGGGCCAGAGTCGGGGGCGAAGTTGTAAACGCTGCCGGGGATCACCAGGCGACCGCCGGACGCGCGGGCCGCGGCGATGGCGTTGTCGGTCATCGGCACCACAGTGCCCTTCCAATTGCGGTAGCCGGGCGGGTTCGCCGCATGGACGATCAACTGCACGCCTCGGGCGGCGGCAACGACGCTGGCGCGGTCCATCGCATCGCCCTTCATCCAGTCGACCGGAATGTCGGCGCCGAGCTTGGCAGCGGCCGCCACGGGATCGCGCGCCAGGGCGCGAACGGTCCAGCCGTGCTTGATCAAGGCCTTGGTGGCATGGCCGCCGAACGAGCCGGTGGCGCCGACGATGAGGGCGGTCTTGGAGGTATCTTGGACCATCTGGATGCTCCGTCTTTGATGACGCGAGTTCTACGCCGTCGCGGCCATATACGAAATTGACGGAATATGTTCTTTGTCCATAGGTTTCCGTATGGATAGCTGGGATCACTACCGCACTCTGCTGGCCGTGCTCGACGAAGGCAGCCTTTCCGGCGCAGCGCGGGCGCTCGGCTTGGCGCAGCCGACGGTCGGCCGCCATATCGAGGCGCTTGAGACTGCGCTTGGCACGTCGCTGTTCAGCCGGTCGGTGGGTGGCCTCGCCCCCACGGAAGCCGGGCTTGCCCTACGGCCACATGCCGAGGCCATGGCGGCCGCGGCCGCCGCACTTGTTCGAACCGCGTCCGGCGACGTCGACGCCGTGCGTGGGACAGTGCGGATTGCTGCCGCCGATATCGTGGGGGTCGAGGTGCTGCCGCCGATCCTGACCGGGTTCCATGAAGCCTATCCGGAGGTCGTGCTCGAACTGGCCTTGTCCAACCGCCAGGAAGACCTGCTGCGCCGCGAGGCCGATATCGCGGTGCGGATGGTGCGGCCAACGCAAGCTGCGGTAGTGGCAAAACGGGTCGGCTCAGTGCGGCTCGGGCTCTACGCCCATCGGCGCTACCTGGAGGCGCATGGGCCGGCCAAACAGGTCGCAATCGGCTTCGACCGCGACTTTCAGAACGTCCGGGCGCTCAAAGACAGTCAGACTTCTATTTCGCTTGAGCGGGACGCTTTTGCCTTCCGGTCCGACAACGAGCTCGCCCAGCTCGCCGCATTGCGCGCCGGCTTCGGCGTCGGGGCCTGCCACGCACCCATTGCTCGGCGCCACCCGGACCTCATCCCAGTGCTGGACGACGCCCTCCGTTACGAGTTGGAAATCTGGGTCGCCATGCACGAAGACTTGAAGAGCAGCCGCCGTATGCGCCTGACGTTCGACTGGCTGGTTGAGGGGTTGGGAGCATACGTGCGGAGCTGATCCGAGCCGATTCCGCTGCTGATTGAACTCCCGACCTCGCTGCTACCCGATCCCCGTGTCGGCTGTGGCAACCAGGCTAACCGCCGCTGAACGTCCCCCCCTTCGGAAATCCGTTCGGCGGCAGCCGCCCGGCCTGGGCGCGTTCACCGATCCAGTCGCGCAGGTTCGTCTCGGTGCGAGTCTTGTCGCCCAACCGCCAGGTCAGGCCGTCCGCCAAACGGAACACCTTGGCGTCCTTCAGCCCGCCATCCTTGTACCTCTGCAGGATCACGCCGGAGCCGCGGGCCAGCACCGGCACCTGGTCCAGCGGGAACACCAGCAGCCGGCGATTCTCCCCCACCAGCGCCACGTGGTCGCCGATGGCGGGTATGCAGAGGGCGGCTTCCTCGCCGGGGCGGGTGTTCAGCACCTGCTTGCCGGCCTTGCGCTCGGACAACAAATCATTCGCCTCCACGATGAAGCCGCGGCCGGGGGCGGAGGCGACCAGGTAGCGCAGGCCCTCCTGCCATAGGAACAGGGTCGCCACATCGTCCGCGTTGGTCATTTCCGCCAGCAGGCGGATCGGCTGCCCGTCGCCACGACCGCGGGGCAACTCCGCGGCACGCAGCGTGTAGGCGCGGCCATTGGTGCCGAACAGGCACAGCCGGTCGGTCGACTGGCACGCCACGGTGAGGCGCAGCGCGTCGCCATCCTTGAACTTCAGCTCCGCGTGGTCGACCGCATGGCCGCGCACCGCCCGGATCCAGCCCTTTTGCGAAAGCACCACGGTCAGCGGCTCCCGCTCGACCGCAGCCTCGTACGAGATGTCCACCGCGTCCGGCACGCCCGCGAGCACGGTGCGGCGGTCGCCCAACGGCCCGCTGCCGAATTTCTCGCGGATGGCGACGACCTCCTCGCCCACCCGCTTCCAGCGCAGCGTCTCGCTGCCGAGCAACGCGTTCAGCCCGCGTTTCTCCTTCTCCAGCGTGGCGTGCTCGCGCCGCAGCTCCATTTCCTCCAGCCGGCGCAGCGAGCGCAGCCGCATGTTCAGGATCGCTTCCGCCTGGACCTCGTTGATGGCGAAGCGGCGGATCAGCCCGGCTTTCGCGTCGTCTTCCTCGCGGATGATGCGGATCACCTCGTCCAAATCCAGGAACACGACCAGGAAGCCGTCCAGCAGCTCCAGCCGCCGCTCGACCGCGGCCAGACGGTGGCGGGTGCGGCGGACCAGCACCTCGCCCCGGTGGTCCAGCCAGGCTTGCAGCACGCCGCGCAGGCCCAACACGATCGGGGTACGGTCGGCGGTCAGCACGTTCATGTTCAGCGGGAAGCGGGTTTCCAATTGGGTGGCGCGGAACACCGTTTCCATCAGCTGCGCCGGCTCGACCGTGCGGGTCTTCGGCTCCAGGATCAGCCGCACCTGCTCGGTGCTTTCGTCCCGTACGTCGCCCAGCAGCGGCAGCTTCTTGGCTTCCAGCAACTCTGCCAGCGTTTCGATCAGCTTGGTTTTCTGCACCTGGTACGGGATGGCGGTCACGACGACCTGCCAGGTGCCGTTCTTGCCCCGCTCCACCTCCCACGCGGCGCGCAGCCGGAACCCGCCGCGCCCGGTCTCGTACGCGGTGGCGATGGCGGCTGGATCCTCCACCAGCACGCCGCCGGTGGGGAAGTCCGGGCCGGGCATGTGCTGCAACAGCTCGGCAGTGGTGGCGTTGGGGTTGGCGATCAGCGCCAGGGCGGCGGCGCAGACCTCCCCGGCATTGTGCGGCGGGATGGAGGTCGCCATGCCGACGGCGATCCCTGCGGCGCCGTTCGCCAGCAGGTTGGGGAAGCCGGCGGGCAGCACGACGGGTTCGTGTTCCTCGCCATCGTAGTTCGGGCGGAAATCCACCGCGTCGTCGTCGATGCCGTCCAGCATGGCGCGGGCGACGGTGGTCATCCGCGCCTCTGTGTAGCGCATGGCCGCCGGATTATCGCCGTCGATGTTGCCGAAATTGCCCTGGCCCTCGACCAGCGGGTAGCGGGAGGCGAAATCCTGCGCCAACCGCACCAGCGCCTCGTAGACGGAGGCCTCGCCATGCGGGTGGTACTTGCCGATCACGTCGCCGATCACGCGGGCGCATTTTTTGAACCCGGCGGTCGGGTCCAGCCGCAACTGGTGCATGGCGTAGACCAGACGCCGGTGCACCGGCTTCAGCCCGTCCCGCACGTCGGGCAAGGAGCGGGACATGATGGTGGACAGAGCGTAGGCGAGATAGCGCTCGCTCAGCGCGTCGGCGAGCGGCGCGTCCTGGATGGTTCCGGCAAGATCGTCAGGCATGCGGCATCCTCGTGTCCTTCCCTGGAATGCCTGCCGGTGTCAGGGCACGACATTGAACCACGGGCTAAGAGCTTGATCGCTTGAGTGACACACAACGCCCTCTCCCTCTGGGCAGGGCTCCGACGCGGAGGACCGTGCATCTGACCCTCACCCAACCCTCTCCCAGAGAGGAGGGCTTTTGCCGGTCGCCCTGAAGTGGTCCGGCGCTAAAGGGTCTTCGTTGATCGTCTCCCATCCCGCCGCCTGGCGCAGGCGCTTCGTAGGGTGGGCTTCAGCCCACCGCTTCGAGGCGGCGCCGTAGGAGGCCATGGTGGGCTAAAGCCCACCCTACGACATCCTCTCGATAGGGTCGGTTTCATGGAATCGATCTACTAGTGGCCGGCGCCCAGACCGGCAAGCCAGGACACGGATGGCATGCGAAACATTTCAGGAACGCTCGCGCCTGGCGTAGGATCACAGCCGTTGCATGACCAACGCGTCAGCCGTTCAGCATTCGGAAGTGTGCATGTCGTCTTCACTCTACGCGTTGTCCGGGCTGCTGGTCGGGTTCCTGGTCGGGTTGACCGGCGTCGGCGGCGGCTCGCTGATGACGCCGCTGCTGATCCTGCTGTTCAGCGTGCATCCCACCACGGCGGTGGGCAGCGACCTGCTCTATGCCTCCGCCACCAAGACCGTCGGGGCGGTGGTGCATGGCCGTCATGGCAGCGTGGACTGGCGCATCACGGGCCTGCTGGCCTGCGGCAGCGTCCCGGCGGCGATGCTGACGCTTGTAGCCCTGGCGCAATGGCCGCAGACCAATCCGCAATCCCACCTCGTATCCCTGGCGCTTGCCGTGGTGCTGTTGATCACCTCCGCGCTGCTCGTGTTCCGCAACGCAGTGCTGGCGCTGTTCGCCAAATCCCTGGCGCGGTTGCGCCCGGCGCAGATCACCGGGCTGACGGTGGCGACCGGGGTGCTGCTGGGATGCCTGGTGACCGTCAGTTCCGTGGGCGCCGGCGCCATCGGCATGACCGCGCTGCTGATGCTGTATCCGCGCCTGCCAGCGGTCCGCCTCGTCGGCTCCGACATCGCGCATGCGATCCCGCTGACGTTGCTGGCCGGCGCCGGGCACTGGGCGCTGGGCGACGTCAATTTCGGCCTGGTGGCCAGCCTGCTGGTAGGATCCATCCCCGGCATCATCGTGGGCAGCCTACTCTCCTTCCGGCTGCCCGAGGGCGCCTTGCGGATCGGCCTTGCGGCCGTCCTGTTCACCGTGTCGATGACGCTGCTGAAGTGACCGGACCGGGCAGCCCTACTTCCACTTGCAGAGGTAGAACCGCGGCAGTTCGTCCTGGAACGGCTCGAAGTCCAAATCCGCGCTGAACGCGTAGTAGGTGACGAAGGTGAACAGCGGCAGCCAATAGGCCTGGTCGGTCACGATGTGGATGGCTTCGGAGTAGTTCTTCTGGCGCGCCGCCGGGTCGGTGACGGAGCCGCCGGCCTTCAGCAACTCTTCCACCTTCGGGTTGCGCGAGTAGTCGTTGCTGCCGCCGCCGAAGAAATACGGCAGGATCGCGGAGACGTCGTTGATCGAATAGCTGCCCCAGCTTCCGGCGTTCATCGGCGTCTGCCCCGCCGCCACTTTCTGCACGACGGCGCCGACCTGCAATTGCTGGATGTCGACGCTGATGCCGACCGCCTTCATGTAGTTCTGCAACGCGGCGTTCCAGGCAGGCAACAGGTAGCTGACCAGCGTGGTGGAGAAGCCCTGCGGATAACCCGCTTCCGCCAGCAGGGCCTTGGCCTTCGCCGGATCGTAGTTGTAATCGACCGCGGCGGCCTGGTCGCAACCGAACTGGGTCGGGTAGCACGGCGCGGCCACCGGGTGGCTGTCGCCCTGCACCAGGTTATGCGCCATCGACGCACGATCGATCGAGTGGAAGATCGCCTGGCGCACCTTCTCGTTGGCCAGCGGCGCGTCGTTGCCGGCGCGCCCGGCGGCGTCGAGTTCCAGGTAGCCCATCCGCATGGATCCGGCGCGGAGGGCCGTCTTGCCCGGCAAGCCCTGCAAGCTCTGGAACTGGTCCGGATTATATTGCCAAATCCAGTCGGCCTGGCCGCTGATGAAAGCCGTAAGCTCGCCGGCCTCGTCTAGCACCTCGATGACCTTCAGGTATTTGATCGCCGGACGGCCCTTAGGACTGTCCTTGTAGTAGCCGTCGAACCGCTCGAAATCGACCTCGCTGGTGCCGTTCACGCGGGTGATCTTGTAGGGACCGGTGCCGACCGGTTGCTTGGAATAGCCCGCCGGCCCCACTTTCTCCCGATACGTCTTGGGGTAGACCGGCAGCGTCATCGCCAGGTATTCCAGCGCGGCCGGGAACACGTTCTTCAGCTTCAAGCGCACCTTCATGTCGCCCAGCTTCTCCGCGCCGGCCAGGAAGGCGAAGTTGCTCGGCACCGCCACCATCGGATCCTTCAGGATCGTCTCGAAGGTGTAGACCACGTCGTCTGCGTTGAAGGCGTCGCCATTGTGGAACGTCACACCGGCGCGCAGGGTGAAGTCGATCGCCATGGGATTGCTCCAGTCCCACGCCGTGGCGAGCGCGGGGACGATCTTGAACGAGTGCGGGTCGCGGTAGACCAGCGTGTCCCAGCCCTCATGCGCCAGGATCAGGCCGGTGCGCAGGCTGTTGCGGTAGGGGTCGACGTCGGGCACGGCGTCGCGCCACACCACGCGCAGCGTGTCGCGCGATTTCTGCGCCAGGGCTGGCTGCGCGAGGCTGACCGCTGCGGCGGCCCCCAGGAATGTGCGTCGCTTCATGCGTGTCGTCTCCTGTTCGTAATGGACGCTATGGGCAGGCTGTTCAGGCCGCAAGGTGGCATTCCACCGCCCTTCGCACCGGCGCCTCGACCCGGCAACGCGGGATCGCGACGGGGCAGCGCGGATGGAAGCGGCAGCCCGGCGGGATGTTGGACGGATCGGGATAGCCCTCGCCGAGCGGCACGTCCGGCAGGCCCAGCCCGGGCTCCGGCGTCAGCACGGAGGCGAGCAGCGCGCGGGTGTAGGGGTGGCGCGGCGTGCCGAACACCTCTTCGCTGCTGCCATGTTCGACGATGCGGCCGAGATACATGACGGCCACGTCGTCGGCGATGTGCTCCACCACCGCCAGGTTGTGGCTGATGAAGACCATCGTCAGCCGGAACTCGGCCCGCAACTCGGCCAGCAGGTTCAGGATTTGCGCCTGCACCGAAACGTCGAGCGCCGACGTCGGCTCGTCGCAGATCAGGATGCGCGGCTCGATCACCAGCGCCCGGGCGATGGCGACGCGCTGCCGCTGGCCGCCGGACAGTTGCGCCGGGTAGCGCGAGCCGGTCTCGGGGCTGAGGCCCACGCGCGCCAGCATCGCATCCACGCGGCGTCGGCGCTCTGCCGTGCCGACGCCCTGCGCCATCAGCGGCAGCGCCACGATGTCGCTCACCCGGCGCCGCGGGTTGAGCGAGCTCATCGGGTCCTGGAAGACCGGCTGGATCAATCGGGCCCGTTCCCGCCGGTCCATGTCCGCCAGGCTGCGGCCGTCCACCCGCACCGTGCCGCCGCTGGGCGGCAGCAGGCCCAGCAGCACGCGGGCCAGGGTCGACTTGCCGCAGCCGGATTCGCCGACGACGCCCAGGGCTCGTCCGGCCGGCACGTCGAGCGTGATGTCGTCCACCGCCACCACATGCGCCGCGCCGCCGAACATGCCCTGCCGCTGGTCGAACACGCGTCGCAGGCCGAGCGTCTGGATCGCGGCCGTCATGCCGCCGCACGCCACCAGCCCGGCGCCATGCGGCAGCGATAGCGATGCTCCGCGCCATCGCATTGCGACGCCACGTCGTCGGCGCAGACGGGCAGGGCATGGGCGCACCGCTCCCGGAACGCGCAGCCGGCGAATCCCTGCGGCAGCCGCGGCACGAGGCCGGGGATGCTGCCCAGCCTGTCGCCCCGGCGCACCTTGCCGGGCACCGGAATCGCGTCCAGCAGGCCGCGCGTGTAGGGGTGGGAAGGGGCGGCGAACAACGCCTCCGTCTTCGCCTGCTCAACGATCTCCCCGGCGTACATGACGGAGACGCGGTGCGCGACCCGCGCCACGATGCCCAGGTCGTGGGTGATCAGCAGCACGGCCAGGCCCAGTTCCCGCTGCAACTCGGCCAGCAGGCGCAGGGTTTGCGCCTGCACCGTGACGTCCAGCGCGGTGGTCGGCTCGTCGGCGATCAGCAGCGCCGGTTCGCACAGCAGCGCCATGGCGATCATCACCCGCTGCCGCAGTCCGCCGGACAATTGGTGCGGGAACTGGCCCAGCCGCATGCCCGGCGCCGACACGCCGACGCGGTCCAGCATCGCGGCCGCCCGCTCCGCCGCCTTGTCGCGCGACAGGCCGCGGTGGCGGCGCAGCACCTCGGTCATCTGCGAACCGATCGTGTAGGCCGGGTTCAGGCTGCTCATCGGGTCCTGGAAGATCATGCCGATGCGGTCGCCGCGCAGGGCGGCCATCCGGCGCTCCGACAGGCTGCCGATCTCCTGCCCGGCGAACCCGATCCGCCGCACGCTGCGCCGGGCGCCGCCGGGCAGCAGGCCCATGATGGCCAGGGCGGAGGCCGACTTGCCGCAGCCGGACTCACCCACCAGGCAATGCGTCTCCCCCCGGGCAACCGCCAGGTCGATCCCGCGCACCGCCTCCATCCCGCCGAAGCGGACGCGCAAACCCTCGACCTCCAGCGTCGCCTGGCTCATCGCCCTGTGTCGGCCCCGAGCCTGTCGCGCAGCCCATCGCCCAGCAGGTTGATGCCGAGCACCAGGATCGCCAGCGTGACGCCCGGGATTTCGATCACCCAGGGCTTGAAGAACATGTAGTCCTTGCCCTCGGCGATCATCAGCCCCCAGGACGGCAACGGCGGCGGCACGCCCAGGCCGAGGAAGGATAGCGCCGCCTCCAGCAGGATGGCGATCGCCATGTCGATGGTCGCGATCACCACCAGGTGATGCACGATGTTGGGCAGCACCTCGCGGGTGATGATCCAGGCCCGCGAGCATCCCGCCGACCAGGCCGCCGCGACGTAGTCCAGGCCGCACACCTGCCGGGTGACGGCGCGGGACACCACGGCGAAGCGTTCCCATAGCAGCAGGCCGATGGTCAGCATGACGACGGTCAGCGAACTGCCGACCATGAACACCACCGTCAGCGCCACCAGGATCAGCGGGATCGCCAGCCGGCAGGACACGATGAACATCACGACCGCATCCACCGCGCCACCGAAATAGCCGCCGAGCACGCCGAGCACGGTGCCGATCGTGCCGGACAGCAGGATGGTGGACAGCCCGATCATCATGGAGATGCGGGCGCCGAGAATGAGGCGAGACAGGTAGTCTCGCCCCAACCCGTCCGTCCCCAGCCAGTGCGCCGGGGAGCCGCCTGGCATCCAGGCCGGGGCGATGTAGCGTCGGCTCAGATCCTGGGCAAAGGGGTCATGCGGCGTGAGCAGGGGGGCGAACAGGGCGACCAGCGCCACCACTCCGACGATGACCGCGCCCACCGCCAGGGGAATTTGCCGGACCCGCATCAGCGGCCGCGCAGCCTGGGGTCGAGCACCGCGCCCACCAGGTCCGACAGCAGGGTCAGCCCGACGAAGATCACCGAAAACAGCAGCACCACTGCCTGGATGACGGGGAAATCGCCCTTGCCGATCGACTCCCAGGCCAGGTAGCCGACGCCGCGGACGTTGAACACGACCTCCACGATCACCGAGCCGCCGAGGATGAAGCCGAGCTGCACGGCGGACACCGCGACCACCGGCATCGCGGCGTTGCGCAGCGCGTGCTTGGCCACGATCGACAGGCGGGACAGCCCCTTGGCCCGCGCCGTCCGCACGTAGTCGGAGCGCAGCGCGTCCACCATGCCGCTGCGGGTCAGGCGCATCATCACGGGGATGGCGACGAAGGCCAGCACCACCGCCGGCATGACGTAGCCATCCCACTCGTCCAGCCCGGCGATCGGCAGCCATTGCAGGTCCACGCCGAACCACAGGATGAGCATGAGCCCCAGCCAGAAGCTCGGCACCGCCTGTCCCGCCAGCGCCACGAAGCCGACGGCCACGTCGATCGCGGTGCCCTCATACAGGGCGGCCAGGATGCCAGCCGGCACGGCGATCACCACGGCCACGGCGATGGCGATCAGCCCAAGGGTAAGCGTCACGGGCAGGTCATCGGCGATCAACGAGGAGACTTTCTCGTGGAACAGGAACGAATCGCCCAAATCGCCCCGCGCCGCCCGGCTGGCCCAGTCGAGGAACTGCACCGGCAACGGCCGGTCGAGGCCCAGATCATGGTTGATCTTCGCGATGTCCTCGGCCGTGGCGTCCGGGCCGGCGATGCTGATGGCGACGTTGCTGGAGGAGCGCGACAAGGCGAAGCTGAGGATGAGCACCGTCAGGCAGACCAAGCCTGCGAGCACGACCGACCGGACGATGAACCGTATCACACGGCGGTTATAGGATTGCGCTCAACGCAGGGCAACTATGCGGCTTTGACGGATCAACCCGCCGTTCGCGCCCGTCAGCCTTGCGGCCTCTGCCACGGTGTGACTGTGCTTCACCTATGTCGCGCTCCCAGTCATTCGAGTCGGTGTCCTACCAGCATGGCCTGCCGCTCATCGGCTCGGGCAGCACGCCACCGATCCATCCGGGCACGCCGACCGCGCGGACGGATGTGGTGCGGGCTATCCATAACTCGGGCTATGCGCGGGAAGCGCAGGATTTCTATGCGACGCCAGACTGGGTGACCGAAGCCCTGTTGCGGCATACCCGCTTCCGCGGGCGGGTGTGGGAGCCGTGCTGCGGCGACGGGGCGATGTCCCGGGTGCTGATGGCCCATGGCTACGAGGTGACTTCCACGGATATCGCCGACCGGGGCTTCGGCACGCCTGATGTCAACGTCCTGACATGCAGCCGCCCGCCGGAGGGTTGCCGAAGCATCGTCACCAATCCACCCTATGGCGACACCGGCTCCCATAAAGGCCAGGCAAAATCCCCCCTCGCCATGCTGGACTTCCTGCGCCACACGCTGGGCTTGGCGGCGTCGGTGCAGGGGCAGCTCGCCTTGCTGGTGCGCCTGCAGTGGATTGCCGGGCGCCGCGCCGCCGATGTGCTGTCCAGCGGCCCGTTCGCCGCCACGATCGTGCTGACCCGCCGGATCCGTTGGTTTGACCTGGGTGAGCACACCAATCAGGCGCAACACCACCACGCCTGGGTGGTGTTCGACCATGCCCACCCGGCGGGAGCACCGCCGGCGCTGCTTTACGCCTGACCGGCCATCCGCGCAGCCGCGGCGGCGAGCACGGCGTCCACCATCGCGTCCACGTCTGCCGGCCGGGTGCGGTGGTTCACGATGGCGGCACGGATCGGCAGTTTGCCGTTGATCGTGGTGGTGGAGGGCGCGGCGAGGCCGGCCTCCTGGATGTGGTCCATGATGCGGTGGCCCAGCGCCCGGAATTCCGTCCAGTCAGCCGGGTCCATGCGGGGGCCGGATCGGTCTTCGTTGGCCGACCCATCTGCAAGCACATCTATATAGCATTTATAGATAAGCCTTTCGCGCCGCGTCTCGCATTTATACGGGAACGGGACTTCTTTCCGGTCGGCATCAAGCTGATCGGCATGCTCATCACGTCCGTTGGCCTCGCATAGGGCTGGGGAGACAACCATGCTGAAGCAAATCCGCCCGGCCATCCTGATGATCGTCGCCATGACGGTCATCACCGGGCTGGCCTATCCGTTGGCGATGACCGGCATTGCCGAGACCATCTTCCCGCATCAGGCGAATGGCAGCCTGATCGAGCGGGACGGCAAGGTCGTCGGATCCGCTGGGAGAGGGAGCCCTGGTGTCCTGACATGAACGATCGTGACGGACGCCCCTCTCCGGACGCCCTGCTGACGGCCTTGCCGCAGGAGGGCAGGGGGCGGTTGAAGATCTTCCTCGGCGCCGCGCCCGGCGTCGGCAAGACGTTCGAGATGCTGACGAAGGCCCAGGCCCGGCGGCGCGACGGGCTGGATGTCGTGATCGGCATCGTGGAAACCCATGGCCGGCCGGAAACCGTGGCCCTGGTGGACGGGCTGGAGGAAGTGCCCCGGCGGCAGGTCGACTATCGCGGCCGCACCGTCGAGGAGATGGACCTTGACGCCGTGCTCGCCCGCCGGCCCCAGCTCGTGCTGGTCGACGAGTTGGCGCACACCAACGCCCCCGGCAGCCGCCACCCGAAGCGCTACCTGGACGTGGAGGAACTGCTCGCCTCCGGCATCAACGTCTACACCACGCTCAACATCCAGCACGTCGAAAGCCTGAACGACGTCGTCGCCGGCATCACCCGTATCCGCGTGCGCGAAACGGTGCCCGACTCGATCATCGACCGCGCCGACGACATCGAGGTCATCGACCTCACCCCGCAGGATCTCATCCAGCGGCTGAAGGACGGTAAGATCTACGTCCCGCACCAGGCGGAACGGGCGGTCAAGCACTACTTCCTGCCCGGCAACCTGGCCGCCCTGCGGGAGCTGGCGTTGCGGCGGACGGCGCAGCGGGTGGACGACCAGATGGTCGACTACATGCGCAGCAACGCCATCAGCGGCCCGTGGGGCGCCAGCGACCGGGTGCTGGTGCATGTCGATGGCGGCCCGGGCAGCCTGGCGCTGGTACGCCATGCGCGGCGCATCGCCGACGGGCTGCGCGGCCCCTGGACCGCCATCCATGTCGAGGGCGGCGGCTGGCGGGAGGAAGCCCGGCGCACCGGCACCGCGGACGCCCTGCGCCTGGCGGAGCGGCTGGGCGGCGAGATCATGACCGTGCCGGGCTCCGACGCCGCGACGGCGATCGTCGAGTACGCCCGCGCCAACAACTTCACCCATATCATCGTGGCGCCATCCCGCCGGGCGCATTGGACCGAGCTGTTCCTCGGCTCCGTGGCGCAACGCGTGATCGCACGGGCCGGAACCATCCACGTCCACGTCCTGGCCGAGGAGTCGGCGCCGGGTAAAAGCGACGAGCCAGAGGGCGGTTCCGGCCTGCACGTCCCGCCGTTCAGTACCTGGAGCGGCAGCGTGGTCCCGGTCGCCGCGGCGCTGGCGGTCGCCATGCTCTTGCGGCAGGTGCTGGGCGTCACCAGCGTGGCGCTGGTCTTCCTGATGGGCGTGCTGGCCAGCGCCGTGGCCTACGGGCTTGCGGCATCGCTGCTGGCCTGCCTGTTGAGCGTGCTGGCGTATAATTTCTTCTTCCTGCCGCCGCTCTACACCTTCACCATCGCCGACCCGGAAAACATCGTCACGCTGGTGGTGTTCTCCATCGTCGCCATCGTGGCCAGCAACCTCACGGCCCGCATGCGGGCGCAGACCGTCACCGCCCAGGCCAGGGTGAAGACCACGGAGGAACTTTACCAGTTCAGCCGCAAGCTGGCCGGCGCCGTGTCGCTGGACGACGTGCTGTGGGCGACGGTGCACCAGGTGGCGCTGATGCTGAAGGTGCGGGTCGTGGTGCTGCTGCCGGGCAAGGACGGGCTGGCGGTGCAGGCCGGCTTCCCGCCGGACGACGAGTTCGACGCGGCGGATTTGGCGGCCGCGAAATGGACCTGGGAGCACAATCGCGTCGCGGGGCGCGGCGCCGACACGCTGCCCGGCGGCAAGCGGCTGTTCCTGCCGATGCAGACCGGGCGCGGCCCGATCGGCGTGTTCGGCATCGACCGGGACGAGCCCGGCCCGTTGCTGACGCCGGATGGCGAACGCCTGCTGAACGCGCTGTCCGACCAGGCGGCCTTGGCCATCGAACGGGTGAACCTGGTGCGTGACGTGGACCAGGCCCGGTTGCAGGCGGAAACGGACCGGTTGCGCTCCGCCCTGCTCACCTCGATCTCGCATGACCTGCGCACCCCACTCGCCTCCATCCTGGGCGCGGTCACCAGCCTGACCAGCCGGCATGGGGCGTTGGAGGAGACGGGGCGCGTCGCCATGCTGCGCACCATCCGCGAGGAAGCGGAGCGGCTGAACCGGTTCATCGGCAACCTGCTCGACATGACACGGCTGGAATCCGGGCCGCTGGCGCCGACCGGCGGCCTGGCGGATTTGTCGGACGTGGTCGGCGCCGTGCTGCGCCGCGCCGCGCGCATCCTGTCCGTCTACCAGGTGAAGGTGGAGCTGCAGCCCAACCTGCCGATGCTCAACATCGACATGGTGCTGTTCGAGCAAGTGTTGTTCAACCTGCTGGACAACGCGGCGAAATACTCGCCGGCGGGTTCGGTCATCCAGGTGAGGGCGCGACGCCACGGCGACCGCATTTGGGTCGAGTTGCTGGACGAGGGCGACGGCATCCCGCCGGACGATTTGGAGCGGATTTTCGACAAGTTCTACCGCGTCCGCCGGGCAGACCGGCAGCGGGCGGGCACCGGGCTGGGGCTCGCCATCTGCCGCGGCTTCGTGGAGGCGATGGGCGGCAAGATCACCGCCGCCAACCGGGTTGACCGGGTCGGCGCGATCTTCACCATCGACATGCCGGTGCCGGCACAGCTTCGGGTCGAGGAGGAGGACGCGGCATGACGATCAAGGCGAACCCGTTGCGCGTCCTGGTGGTGGATGACGAGCCGGCGATCCTGCGCTTCCTGCGCACCGGCCTGTCGGCCCAGGGCTTCATCGTGTCCGAGGCGCAGGCCGGCCGTGCGGCGCTGGACTGCATCCGCCGCGACGCGATCGACCTGGTGGTGCTCGATTTGGGCTTGCCGGACATGGACGGGTTCGACGTGATCCATCAGGTGCGGGAAGCAGGCTCCGCCATCCCGATCATCGTCCTGTCCAGCCGCGACGACGAAAGCAGCAAGGTGTCCGCACTCGACCTCGGCGCCGACGATTTCGTGACCAAGCCGTTCGGCATCGACGAGCTGTTCGCGCGCATCCGGGCGGCGCAGCGTCACCGCCTGCAGCAGAACGGCGAACGGCCGGTGTTCCGCAGCGGCGACCTGACGGTGGACCTGGTCCGCCGCGTCGTCACCGTGCGGGGCGCCGACGTCAAGTTTTCCCGCCGGGAATACGAGCTGCTGCGACTGCTGGTGGCGCATGCCGGCAAGGTCTTGACGCACCGGCACATCCTGCATGAGGTCTGGGGCAGCGACACGGACGTGCAATACCTGCGCATCTACATCCGCGCGCTCCGGCAGAAGATCGAGCCGGATCCGGAGCAGCCGACGCATATTTTGACCGAGACCGGCGTTGGCTACCGCCTGCGGGCGATCGACTGAGCCGACGCACAACGTGAATGGTGGTGTATGAGACTGTCAGAGCTGATCCAGCCCGATCGCATCATCCTGGGGCTGCGCGCCGCCGACAAGACGCAGGCCCTGGCGGAGATGGCGAAGCGAGCCAGCGCGCATCTGCCCATCGAAAGCTCGGTGATCTTCGCGGCGCTGGATGCGCGCGAGCGGTTGGGCTCGACCGGGTTCGGACGCGGCTTCGCCCTGCCGCACGTCCGGATCGAGGGGCTGGACCGGGCGTTCAGCCTGCTGGTCCGCATCGCCAAGCCGGTCGAGTACGAGGCGATCGATGGCAAGCCGGTGGACATCCTGTTCCTGTTGCTGATCCCCGCCGACAAGGGCAACGACCACGTGGCCGCGCTGGCCGCCGTCTCCCGCAGCATGCGCGACGAGAACATCCTGCGCATGATCCGCAAGGCCGGGAGCTCGTCGGCGCTGTTCGACCTGCTGGCTGCCGCGGAGAAGTAGGTTTTCGTATGTCCCTTTCTCCCTCTGAACCCAGTTGCGTAGCCGCACATCGGACGTCGTCGACCGCGAGACGATACCGTCGCAACGCGCTCTTCGCCGCATCGACGTGCCGGGACTGCGCGAAAACCGGCTTGTCTTCTGACACGGGCGGAACGATGAGACTAGCGGCGGCTCGCGCGCCGTTCGTGCGAAACTGGTAAAGCGTTGGCGCGATGGACAGGAACGAAGACGACGAGGTGGTGCGTCCGCGCCCGGCGCCAGCCCGGTCGGAGGGTGTGGCGCGGCTGGCCGTGGCGGTGGCGCGCATGCCGCAACCGGTGTTTGCCATTGTGGATGGCGGGCATTTCGACAACCTGCCGGGCGCCTTGGCCGAGGCCGGGCTGCAGGCGCGGTCATTATTCTTGGGGAACGGCGAGCGCGACGTGGAGCGGCATGGGCCGTGGTTCGTGACGCTGCGCGGCGAGCGGGACCTGGGTGCCGTGCTGGGCATCGTGGGCGAGCGGCCAGCGTTGGTGTTCTGGTCGTGCCTGGACGGCGATGTGGCGCTATACGGGCATTTGCGGCGGCTCAACATGGTGCGCCTGCCGGCCTGGGCGGCGGCGGGCAAGGCTGGTCCGGAGCCAGGGCTGGAGGCGGACCGTGGCTGGGAGGCGGTGCTGTTCCGGCACTGGGACCCTCGGGTGCTGGGCGCGCTGCTGCCGGTGCTGGACGAGGCGCAGTTCAGCCGCATTGTGGGGCCGGCAGGGGAGATCGTGTTCCATACGGAGGACCAGGGCGGGACCAAGCGCGTCGTAACCGACCGGGAATGGCCCGCGGCACCGGGCGGGATGCTGACAATCAGGCCAGAGCAGGTTGCAGGCCTGTCGGAGCGGCGGCTGGAAGCGTCACATCGGCGCGTGGCCGCCTACCTGCGCGAGGTGTTCCCGGAAGCCGCGCCGGCCTATCCCGGCCTGGAACTCCAGGATTTCGTGCGTGATGCGGACGCAAGCGGGCGACGGCTTGGGATACGGACGGAGGCGGCCCATAAGCGTTGGGCCTACCTGGTTATGGCGAGTGAGGGGCGGGTTACGACGACACCCGGCGCCTTGCACTTCATCCAGCACGAGGGCACCTCGCCCGACGGCCAAGTGCGCCGGATGATGGACATGATCTCGGACCGGATGCGGCACAGCCGCGGCGCGGCGACCACGCCGTGGTGACCGGGGCAGGCACAGCTGGTGGTGCGATTGGGGGCGTTGCTGGCCAGTGGGGCGGCGGCATCCTCGGCGGGGCCATCGGCGAGCTGTTCGGGCCTGAGGCTGTTGTCCCGGGCGCGATGATCGGCCGCAAGCTCGGGGGCTATGTAGGTCAATGGGCCGGGTCTGGCTTAGCCGAATGGTGTGCCAGCCACATGAACAATGCCAACGAGGAGGCCGACAAGGACAAAGCCGGGCAAGCTGATCAGGCTGAAGTTTGTTCCACCT
Organism: Acetobacteraceae bacterium; assembly: GCA_965199095.1. GTDB lineage: Bacteria > Pseudomonadota > Alphaproteobacteria > Acetobacterales > Acetobacteraceae > LMUY01. Next base: position 942,103 of record CBDAQM010000006.1, on the reverse strand, counting down.
GCCTCCCTGTACGACCACCGAACGATCGCCACGATCCATGCAAGGTAAAACAAAATAGTCCTACGAAAGGTAAGAATTCTATGATTGACCCTGATTACGCGGATCAGGTGAATCAGGATGTCGAAAACATTCAAAATGGCAAGGTCGAGAAGCAGGGAGAAACCTGGACCACGAATGGACGAACGTATGGTCAGCATAATGGCGCTTTGTTCCCTCAGTCTGGCCCAGGTATCGTTGAGTTACCAAATAGACTACAGCACCAACTTCTGGGGCAACTAAACTCTAATTCTTACGAGAATGCCATGAAATTTGCTGGCAACCTGCGCGATAAAGGTTGGATGTCGGACGAAGAGTTCAAACAAGTTATGGCCTTGTGGAACAAGTGCCTTAAAAAAATATCATAGGGAAAATGCTGTGAGTATTTTATTTGGCGTAGACTTCTACGTGATGGGCGGTTCCCGCTCTGACCTAAGGGCAGCTCTAAAGCTAGTGGAACCAAAAGTATCGTACTTGTTTTTCGAACAGGAGGAGTTCGACCTGTATCTAAAAACGCTTGGTGTAGAAAACTTGGCCGTCGCGACGGAAATCGGCGAGTTGGCAGGATTCTCCAGCTGGAAGCTTGACTTGGAATTTACGACGCCGATCCCAAGCCATTCCGTAGCCTGCGCCTTATCGCGTTCTAATTTGACCGTAGCGCGACCTCGTGACGAAACTGCGGAGTATTCCTCGTACCTTGTGTACCGCGGTGGTAAGCTCGCTTACGAAGCAGAATTGGAGGATGAGGACTCCTCGCCTACGCTGCGAGCGATCACCCGCTAGGCCCAGTGCTGGATGACAACGGCTCCTGGATCATCACACAATCGATGATGGGTGATGTTTGCGGAGCATAGACAGGGTGACTGGTTATGCGCAGCCGAGCTAGATCAGCGGCTTAGAGCATGATCGCTTCAGCTTGACCTGAAACGATCGCGCGCCAGTCCGATAGCCGCTGCGGCTGTCACTATGGACATGCTGGCTCGGTGCTTCCACACTCAATTCCGGACTTGAAGACAGCGTCACCGGGAACGAGCGATTGGCGGCAAGACGGTTCGAAACGCTCGACGCCTTGCGCGGCGTCGCTGCCATGGCGGTCGTGCTGTTCCACTTGAACTCGGTCAAGCTGGAACCGCCGCTGGTGCCGCACGGCTACCTGGCCGTCGATTTCTTCTTCGTCCTCAGTGGTTTCGTCGTCGCATACGCCTATGAGGCCGCACTCCAGACCTCCCTGACACTGTATGCCTTCCTGGTGAAGCGGCTGATACGGCTCTATCCGTTGGCGCTGCTGGGGGCGATGATGGGCTTCGTCATCCTTCTGCTGAAATGGCGCTTCTTCCCTGACAAGGTCGATCCCCTTCCGCTTGTCCTATTGTCCGGGCTGTTCAATGGACTGTTGCTGCCGACGTTCTTCGGCGGCGTCACGTCGCGGCACGAAATCTTCCCCACCAACGGACCGCTCTGGACCCTGTTTTTCGAGGCCGTCGCCAACCTGCTCTGGGCCTGGATCGGCGTGCGGTTGCGGAGCGCCACGCTGCTCGCCATCGCCCTGGTGAGTTGGGGGGCGCTCGCGGTGTTTGCCTGCGACCGCCACACCCTGAACATCGGGTTCGAGATCAGCAGCATCAGCGCCGGCCTGGCGCGGGTGTGCTTCGGCTTTCCCGTCGGCGTGGTGATCTACCGGATGCGGGCGTGGCTTCGCGTGCCGGCCTGGCGCGGCGGCCCCGTGATCCTCGCACTTGCCTTGCTGGCGGTCCTGGCCAGCCCGGTGAACGCGGCCGAGACCGGCATTCCCTGGTGGGATTTGCTCAGCGTGCTGGTTTTCCTCCCGCTCATCGTCGTGCTCGGCACGGGGCAGGGGCCGGCGGGGCGGTTCGGCGTCCTGCTCGGCGCGTTGTCCTACCCGGTCTACGTGCTGCACTTCCCCATGCTGCTGGTGGCGTCCGGCCTGTATCAGACGGCGCTGCGGGGCTGGAACCCGCAGGTGCTGGTCGGGTGCAGCCTGGCGGCGATCTGCGTGTTCGCCTTGGCAGCGCTGCGGTTCTACGACGAACCCCTACGGCGGCGCCTGTCGCAACTCACCCGCAAGCGGGCTCAGCGCCAGGCCGCGCTGTCGTAGACGGCGGCCGCCGCGCCGGATAAACGAAGCGCGGACGGAACGATCCGTGCTACGATAAGTGGCCTCAATCCGTGGAAGGTGTGGGCTGATGCAAGCCGCAGCGGACCTCTTATCGGCGCAGCGCCTGCCGGTGATCGGGCGATCGTTGCCCGGTTCGACCACGATCGCGTACGGCACGGTCGACGACTTCCCGGGTTGGGCGGCCGGGCCGGAGTTGCTGAACGCGCTGGTGGCCTATTACGCGCCGAAAACCGTGCTCGAAGTCGGGTCGGGGGCGAACCCGACCATGAGCATCGACGACGTGCGGCGCTGCGGCATCCACTACGTCACGTCGGACATCGACGAGACGGAGCTTGCGAAGGCCGACCCGGTCTATACGACCCAGTGCATGGATGCCTCCCAGGGCGACGTCCCGGAGAGCCTGCTCGGCACGTTTGATATTGTCTTCAGCCGCATGGTCAACGAGCATGTCAGGGACGGACACTGCTATCACTCCAACATCCTGCGGATGCTGGCGCCGGGCGGCGTCGCGGTGCACGCGTTTTCGACGCTCTACACGGTGCCGTTCCTGGTGAACTACCTGATGCCGGTCAAGCTCAGCCAGGTCCTGCTGGAGCTGGTCTCCCCGCGCGACGCGCACCAGCACGGCAAGTTCCCGGCCCATTACAGCTGGAGCCGCGGCCCCACGGCCGGCGCGGTGCAGCGTTTCCGCGATGTCGGCTACGACGTGATCTCCTACACCGGGTATTTCGGGCACGAGTACTATCTGCACCGGTCTCGTCTGCTGCACCGGCTTGAACAGGCCAAGAGCCGCGTGCTGCTGCAGGCGCGCTGGCCGCTGCTGTGCTCCTACGCCGTCGTCGTGCTGCGCAAGCCCGGCTAGCGTCCCGGTTCCCGGTCCCTGGCACGGTCGCCCCCGCAGGTGCGGACGCTAATGGATGAAATCCGACGCTTGATACCGATGCTGTAGGTCGGCTTGTGATGGTTAGCCAACCTTCGGTCGTAACGTTCGAACCACGTAAGACGCTGATGGAGAATACCTCAGTGATTTCCCAACAACCTTGATTTTACAAAGTAGGGTGGGCTTCAGCCCACCATCGCATCACGTCCGCTCGCCGGTTTCGGTCGGCCCGGCGTCCTGCATCGCCCAACCGACCGGATATAGGCCGAGGATCACACACCGGGAAAAGCTCGAGAACGGCCAATCCGCGGCGCTGCCTGCCAACCCGTGTTTCACTGGGCATAGACTTGATGGTCCTGTTCGGTCATGCCCGGTGGCGGCGGGCACATTGACTGGTCTGGTGGGCTGAAGCCCACCCTACATGGATCTGTGGACGCAGAGTCCGCTTTGGGGTCGGAAGCGGCCATAGCTCCGCGGGGACCAAGCGTCAGGTTTATCCGCTAGCCGGCCCGCGTCATCAGCAGCGCATGCTGTTGCCGGATGGCCGTCCGGCGCAGTTCGTTCGTCACCAGCCGCGCCCGCGCCAGCACGCCGTAGGTGATGCCCAGCAGCTCGTAGAACGTCATCGACGTGATCGTCGGTCCCGCTACCAAGGAGGCCAGAAAGAAACCCAGCAGACCGGCCGCAGCGCCCTGGAGCGCCCATTGGTCGTCGCTGTCCCGGATGAAATCGCGCATGATGCGGATCTCCTTCCGGAGGCTCGCCAGCGTCCAGAGGATCAGGATCGCGCCCGGCACCCCGGCATTGCCCAGCACGCCGGGTATCAGGCTGGAGGAGCGGTTGCTGCCCCATCCCACGCCGAGCCCGTACGTCGACAACACCAGCGCCATGCTGTCGTTGTCCGCCTGCGTGCGCTCCTCATAGGAGTCCGAGTCGGATTTCGACAGCGTCTGCGTGATGACGTTGCCCACCGCGTCCGCGATGCTGGGGAACAGGATGGGGGTCGAGACCACCACGAAGAAGCCCGCCACCACGACCGGGATCGCCACCTGCCTGAACCGCCGCGCCACCCTCGGCTTGGCCTTGGTGAGGACGTACAGCCCGGCCAACCCGGCGCCGATGAACAAGATGACGAAGCCGGTGGTCGAGGTCGACAGCACCATACCGAACACGCTCGCGGCCAAGGTCCATTTCACCAGCCGGCTGCCACGCCCGTGCATCAGCAGCCAGGCGGAGGCATAGGTCGGGCCGCAGAGGAAGGCGGCCAACGCCGCGGGTTCGCTGAACGGGCCGTTGGTGCGCGGCACGCTGCCGATCGCCTGGTCGGGGTAAACCAGCCAGCCGGGGTTGGAGTAGAAAAAATCGTTGGGGAACGGGATCCCGGCCACCCGGCTGGCGAACTGCCAGACCGCGATGCCGACAACCAGCAGGGCGCAGCCGAAATAGGCCGACACCAGGCGGCGCGTCCGGACCGGAAAGGACGCGATATAGGTGGCACAGCACCAGACGAACGCGATGTCCAGGATCATGTAGGCCGACTGGGTGATGTTCGCGGCGGAAAAGGTGAGCGGCACCTGGGCGTGCTCGTCCGATTTCTGCGGCCAGATCGACACGCCCTCGGCAAACAGATGCGGCAGGATGACTGCCCCCACCAGCACGCAGGCGATGAAGATCAGCAGCGGCGCCATCGCGCGCACCACCTCGGCATTGCCGCGGAAGCGGCTGCCCATCATGCGCAGGACCAGCAGGTGTCCCATGAACAGCAAGGTCGGCGGGATGTTCGGTTGCACCCCGAACGACCCCAGCACCAGGCTCGCCGCGGCCTCGAACCCGCCGGTGTAGATCACGACGCAGAGCAGAAGCTCCGGCGACAGGCTGCAGGCCAGGCAGATCGGCAGGACCAGGATGCCGAAGGCGGTAAGCATGGTTCAGCCGCCTCTCGCCGCGCGTCCGGTTATTTCAGCAGGGCGGCGTAGCGGCGGCTGATGCCGCGCACGTTGTTCTCATCGACGCTCTGGTTGTTGGCGGCAACCTGGTTGATGATCGCCCCCTCGATCCTGGCGCCGTACAGCCGCAGCGCTGCGATCGCGGCGGCGACCAGCTTTTGCGGCGTATAGCTCCATTTCACCACCAGCAGCGTGCTGTCGCACAAGGTCGAGAGCACGCGGGCGTCGGCGAAGCCCAGGATCGGCGGCGCGTCCAAGATGATGAGGTCATAGAGCGACCGCGCCCGGGTCAGCATGTCCTGCACCTCGTGCGACGCCAGCAGGTCTTGCGGGTTGGCCACGCCCGCGCTGGCCGTGATCACGTCGAAGGGTTGCGAGCCGCCGGTGTAGGTCTGCACCCGGCATCCACCCTCGGCCATAATGGCTTCCAGGCCGGCCCGGCCCTTCATGCCCAGCAGGGCCGCGATCTCCGGCCGGCGCAGGTCGCCATCGATCAGCAGGGTGTTGCGGCCCGCCGCCGCCGCGTTCTTCGCCAGCGCCAGGGCGAAGAAGGTCTTGCCTTCGCGCGGGATGGCGGAAGTGACCAGCACGACCTGCGGCGTCTTCGCCGATCCCCGATGCTGCAGCATGCTGCGCGTCAGCGTGATGGCGTCGTCGAAGCGGCGCACGTTGCCCGCGCTGGCCAGGCCGAACCGGATGGCCTTGCGCTCCGGCACGATGCCGATGGCCGGCAACCCGGTCTCGCTTTCCAGTTGCCCCGGCGTCTGGAACCCGCTGACCGCGCGCTCCCGCAGCAAGGCCAGGGCGGTGGCGGCGGCCAGTGCGACCACCGCGCTCAGCGCCATGAGCTGCCGCTTGGACGGCGCCACCGGGCCGATCGCCGGGTTGCCGGAGGACACCAATTGCGCATCGGGCGTCTGCAGCCCGATCTCGTTGGACGTCCGCTCGAACCAGTTCAGGTAGCTGGTGTAGATCGCCCGCGCCGCGTCCGCCTCGCTCTGCAACTGCGTGAGCCGGACTTCCGACACGCCCTGGCTGGAGACTTTCACCTGCAACGCGGCGAGCTGCCGCTGCAACGCGTCCTCCCGCGCCTTGGCTGCGTTGACCTCGTTGGCGACGCTGGCGGCGATGTTGTGCACCTCCGCCGCGATGCGGCCGCGTATGTCCCTCTGCTCGGCCAGCAGCGAGCGCATGCCGGGGTCGTTGTCCGACCGGGTGATCGCCAGGTGCGCCGCCTTGGCGCTGACATCGGCAAGCTGCTCGCGGTAGTGCTGGATCAGCGGGGAGGCGACGACCTCGGGGACCGCGTCCAAATCCGCCCCGGCCGCGCGGATTTGCGCCAGGCTGGCCGCTTTCTCCGCCAGCGCGCTGGAGGCGACGCTGAGCTGGGTGTTGATCTGCGACATCTGCTGCCCGGCGATCGTAACGCCGCCGCCATTCTCCGTGGAGGAGCCGCCGGGCCCGCGGTCCAAGATCAGCCCGTTATTGGCGCGGAAGAGCTGCACGGCGGAGTTCGCCGCGTTCACCTTGTCCTTCAGGGCGGACAGCCGGGCGTCGAACCAACTGCTCGCATGGGCGATGGCGTCCGTCTTCACCTTGCGCGTGAAGTCGATATAGGCCTGGGCGTAGGCGTTCGCGATGTTGGCGCTCAGCCGCGGGTCGGTGGTCTTGGCCCCGATATTGATGACGAAGGACCGGCCGTCATTGGTGAACGACATCTTGCCCAGCAGCAGGTCGGTCGCGAGGTCGATGGTCGATGCCTCGTCCAAAGGCGGCGGCTCCGGCCGGCCCATCGCCTGGCGGAGCCGCACGGTCACGGTCCGGACCAGGCTGGGGCGCGGCGAGATCGTCCGGGCGAACTCCGGCGCCTTGACGAGGTCGAGTTGCTGGACGACCTGCCGGGCCAGGGAAAAGCTCTTCAGCAGGTCGACCTGGGTGCGGATCGCAACCGAATCGGTCGCCGTCGCCACCTTGCTGTCGGAGATGGATGGGTCGCCCACGCTGTCGCGGGTTCCGACCAGGACGGAGGCGGTGGAAAGGTAGTATTCAGGCAGGCTCAGGATCGCCCAGCTCGCAACGCAGAACAGGGCCAGGGCGACCCACAGGATGAAGAACTTCCGGGCCCAAACGACGGAGAACAGACGAACCAGCGACACGGATGGCGGATCCGCCGGGGCCGGCAGGCTCATGACTGACGTCGGATCGGTGACGTTCGTCGATACACTCATATCCACAAAGCCTTCCGTCGGCGGCGCAACCGGACCCTTTGACATCTTGCTGGACGAGGCTGCGTACAGCCCGCCGCCGCTCTCATATACCGGTGGCACGGCAAATCACACGTTCGATTGACGTGAACCGGACGGCGCAGCCTACGCCATACAGCGTCTTGGTCATGACGCAGGGTCTTAAACGGATGGTAATCCACACGAGTCAAGGTCAATCCGGTCATGTTCGGGGCAGCCAAATTGAAAATCCGCCCGATGCTCATGGTTTGCTTCTGGCTTGTCGGTGGCCTGGCCGTCGCGAGTGCGTCCATCCGCATCGTCGAATGGATCTCTCTGCGGGCGAAGCTGGAGCAGGCCGGCTTGTTTGAGGCCGGACTGCGCACCAGCTTGATTGTGAGCGAGCGCCTGGCGGTCGAGCGCAGTGCGGTGAACAGCCTTTTCATGACGCCGGGCAGCGGTGCAGAAACGGCCTTGGTCAACTATCAGGCAGCCCGGGCGGCGACCGACGCTGCGTTCGCCCGGTCCGAAGCGAGCTCCGATCAGGCGGGAAGCAAGTTGATCGAGATCCACCGCCGCCTGGAGGTAGCGCGGACAACCATGCTGGCGGAGCTCAACCGCCCAGCGCCTAGGCAGGGGAGGTTGGCCTCCGTCATGGCCGTAACGGAGGCCATGGCAAGCGTCAACGAGGTTGCCGATTGCTTCGAGCGCGATGTGGGGGAGCTTTCGCCCGATTTGGGTCAACTCGTCGCCGTCGCGCGTTTGTCGCAGGCTTTGCGCGAAATGCTCGGGCTACGTTCCTCTTTCCTTTCCGCCTTTGTTGCGGGCTTTCCCGTAGATGCCGGCGACCTGCAGCAAGTTGACGAGTTGAGCGGTGCGGCCGGTACGGTTTGGAACCGGCTTTACCTGACGGTGGCGCAGATGCGGGGGGCCCCCTCCGTCACCGCGGCGACCGAAGCGACAAAATCAACCATCATGGGGGAAGGGGAGCGGACATACCGCCGCATCGTCGACGCCATGCGGGTCGGTGCGCCCCCGCCGATGAGCCTGGCCGCATACCGGTCGTGGACGTTGCCGATGCTGAGCAAGGCGCTCATGGTGCGGGACGCGGCCTTTGTGGCGGCCGAGGCGCAGCGGGCCGCCGCGGTCCACGATACCACCCTGAAGCTCTGGCGGGACGGGTTGATGGCGGCCGCGGCGCTGCTCGTGGCGGCGCTGGCCTCAATCCAGGTCATGCGCCGGGTGGCCCGGCCCCTGCTGGAACTGGCGCTTGCGGTGACGAAAATCGCCGACGGCGACCTGGCCGTTCCCGTGCCCGGCGCCGAACGGCGGGATGAGCTTGGCGAGGTGGCCGCCGCCGTGGCGATCCTGACGCAGCGCGCTTCGGCTGCGGAACGGCTGCACAAGCAGGTTGCCGCGGAGCAGGAGCGCAAGATCGCGGTCGCCGCCAGCTTGGCGGATGCGGCGAAACGGTTCGAGGATGTCAGCCTGCCCGCCCTGGCGCAGGTCACCGCGACCGAGGCGGAGTTGCGCGAGGCCGCCGAAACCATCAACGCGGCCGCGGCGCGGACGGCGGAGGAAGCGCGCGGCGCGGCGCAAGGCGTGTCGGTCGCCGCCACCAGCGTTGCTGCCGTGGCCGCCGCCACGGAGGAACTCGCGGTCTCGGTCCGTCACGTGTCGGACCGGATGTCCGTGGCGGCCCGCTCCGCCGGCAGCGCGGCGCTCGGGGCGGACAAGGCGGCTGCCTCGGTCGAGCACCTGGCCGGCACCGCCCGGCGGATCGAGGACATCCTGCGCCTGATCGTCGACATCGCCGGCCGAACCAACCTGCTGGCGCTGAACGCGACCATCGAGGCGGCCAGGGCTGGCGAGGCCGGGCGTGGCTTCGCCGTGGTCGCTGCCGAGGTGAAGCGGCTGGCGGCGCAGACGGCGAAGGCGGCCAAGGACGTCAGCTCCCACGTCACCGCGATCCTGTCGGCGACGGCGGAGGCGACCGCGGCGATCAGTGGCCTGTCGATCGAGGTGAGCGCGGTGTCCGCGACGGCCGACGACGTGGCGTCCGCCCTGACGCAACAGGGGGCGGCCACGCAGGAGATCGCCCAGGCGGCGCAGGCTGCGGCCACGGGTACGGAGGCGGCCACGTCCAGGGTCGCAAGCGCCGCCATCCAGACCGAGGCCGCGCGGGCCACGGCCATGCGGCTGCCGCAAGTGTCCGAAGCGGTGGGCAGGGCGACCGGGCTGCTGCGCGACAGCGTCGGCACCTTCGTCAGCGAGGTCCGCTCCGCCGCCTGAGGGGGGCTGCAAACGGGGTGCTGGCGACCGGGACGGTCGCGTGCAATGCTTGCGCTCCGACCACGCTTGTCCAGGCGCGCGGCAGTGCTGCCGGAGCTGACACCAGGAGACCCCCATGGCTGCAAAGATCAACTACCAGTTCCAGAAAGCCGAGCGCGAGCGGGCGAAGCTGGCCAAGAAAGAGGCCAAGCGCCGCGAGGCCGAGCGCGACCAGGCTGCGCCAGAGGCCGCCGCGACCGAGCCCGCCAAGGATCCCGCCACAGCGAAATCCTGAGCGCCGGCGCGTCTTGCGTCGTTCCATCGGAACGCACGCCGGCGATGCGATCATCGCTTGATTGCAAACGCCTGCAGGACACGCGTCTGCGGCGACGGGACGCCCGCGACATTGTCCATGGCCCAGGGATTGCCGGCCGGCCACCAGGGGCCGCCGGCCCAGGCGGTGCCGCCCTGCCAAACCCGGGCATGCGCCTGCATGAAGGCGAGTTGGTTGGTCATCGCCAGCAGGCTCGCCGCGTCTGGTCCGGCGCCGAATTCGCCCAGGAACAGGCGGCGCCCCGTGGCCTCTGCCCATGCCGTGACGGCCGCCAACCGCTCGGCCCCGATGGTGGGGGAGACAGGGACGGTGCTGCCGCCGCTTTGATCGGCATCGGTGTATTGATGGATTTCAAACGCCATGTTGTCGGCGGGATCGACGATTTTGCCGGCAAACTCCCCGGCGTTGCCCTGCGCGACCCAGGATGCGCCGTTGCTGTGGAACGTGCCCGGCACGAGGATTTCCTGCGTGGCGCCCGCCGCCCGGATCGCGGCGATGGCGGCGTTCGCCGGGCCCAGCCACTGTGCCGGCGTCTGATCGTGCGGCTCGTTCATCAGGCCGAAGATGACGTTGCGGCTGGTGCGGTAATGCGCCGCCATCCGGCCCCAGAAATCGGCGAAGGCGCTGCCGGGCGTCCCGGCCGACCCGATCAGGTGGCCGTAGCCATACCCGTAATTATGCGGGTCAAGGATGACGGAGACGCCGCGCGTGGCGGCGTAGGCGACAAGGTCGTCCATGTGGGCCAGTTGCCCTGCATCCAACGGACCATTTTCGGTCGGCTGCATCCGCTCCCAGGAGAACGGCACGCGCACGACGTTCAGCCCGGCATCGGCCACGTCGTCCAACTCGGCATGCGTCGGATAGGTGTAGTCGGCGCCATAGGCGCCGATCCGCACGTGTCCATGCTCCATGTCATCGATGCCGAACTCGGCGGAGGCCAGGTTGATGCCCAAGAGCGACAGGCCGGGCGGCGGGGCAGCGGCGAGCAGGAAGAACAGGCCCACGCAAACAAAAAGCCCTCTCCCTCTGGGAGAGGGTCCGACGCGCATAACCGAGACCCTGGCCCTCACCCAACCCTCTCCCAGAGGGAGAGGGCTTTTATGAGCCAGCCTGGAACGATCGCGCGCTAGAATGGCAGCTTCAGCCCTCCCGGCAGGGACATGCCGCCGGTCACTTTCTCCATTTCCTCGGCTGTCTGCGCCTCCAGCTTGCGGCGGGCGTCCGCGTGGGCGGCGATCAGCAGGTCTTCCATCATCTCCACCTCCGCCGGGTCGAGCAGCTTCGGGTCCAGCTTGACGCGCTTCAGGTCGCCTTTGCCCGACAGCGTCACCTGCACCATGCCGGCGCCGGATTGGCCCTCGATCTCCAGGGCCTCCATCTTGGCCTGCATTTCCGCCATCTTGGATTGCATCTGGCTGGCCTGCTTCATCAGCCCGGCAAGGTTCTTCATCGGCTACTCCTCCATCATGTCGGCCGGTTCGGCGTCCGGCGGGGCGAAATCGGGCATGTCTGGCTCGCCCAGCGCGACGGGGACGGCCGGCAGGCCATAGTCATCAAGCGAGCTGTCCCGCACCTTGCCGATCGTGGCGCCGGGAAACGCGTCCAGGATGGCGCGCACCAGCGGGTGGTCGGACGCCGCGTGCCGCCGCGCGGCCTCCGCGGCCTCTCCCTGCTCGCCCAGCGTGGCGTCGCCCGGGGCGGTCGACAGAGCGATCGTCCACCGCATGCCGGTCTCCGCCAGCAGCAGGGCGGCCAAGCGCGGCGCCAGGTCGCGCGGGGCGGCCGGCTGGGGCCGCAGCTCCAGCACGCCGGGTGCGAAGCGGACCAGGTGGACGGAGTGGCGCAGATGGCTGTGCAAGGTCGGGTCGCGGCCGGAACAGAGCGCCACCACGTCCCGGAAGCTCATGGGGCGCGGCGCGGCCTCCGTCGCTTCGACCGGCGCGCGCGCGACCATCCCGCCACCGCCTGCGACCGCACGCGCCCCTCCACCGGGCGGCCCGGGTGGCGTGGGACGCGGCGGGGCGTCGCCCCCCTCGGCAGTGAGCCGGCGGACCAGCTCGCCCGGCGGCGGCAGGTCCGCCACATGGCACAGCCGGATCAGCACCATTTCCGCCGCCGCCCGCCGGTCGGGGGCGGAGTCCACCTCCGTCAGCCCTTTCAGCAGCATCTGCCAGGCGCGGCTGAGCACGGGCACCGACAACTGGTCGGCGAGCGCCGCCCCGCGGGTGCGTTCCGCCTCCGGCAACGCCATGCCGTCGCGCAGGCCGGGGACGGAGCGCAGCCGGGTGAGCATGTGGACCAGTTCGACGAGGTCGGTCAGCACCGTGCCAAGGTCGGCGCCGAAGGCGTGGGCGCGGTCGGTGATCTCCAACGCGGTGCGCACATCGCCGGCGGCGACCGCCTCCATCAGGTCGAACACCACCTGACGGTCAGCGAGCCCCAGCATGTCGGCCACTTCGGCCGCGGTGACTTCGGCGCTCTCCATCCGGGCGATCGCCTGGTCCAGCAGGCTCAGCCCGTCGCGGGCGGACCCGTCGGCCGCCCGCGCGATCAGCTCCATCGCGGCCGGCGCCACGGCGACGTGTTCCGCGGCGGCGACGCGGGTGAACAGCCCGGCCAGCTCCGCGGCGGAAATGCGGCGCAGGTCGAAGCGCTGGCAGCGCGACAGCACCGTCACCGGCACCTTGCGGATTTCGGTCGTGGCGAAGATGAAGGTGATGTGGGGCGGCGGTTCCTCCAGCGTCTTCAACAGCGCGTTGAACGCCTGGGTGGTCAGCATGTGCACTTCGTCAAGGATGAAGACCTTGGTGCGGGCCTGTAGCGGCTTGTAGCGCACGGCCTCGATGATCTCGCGGGCGTCGTCCACCTTGTTGCGGGTGGCGGCGTCCATCTCGATCACGTCCGGATGGCGGTCGGCCAGGATGGCGGTGCAGTTCGGGCACACGCCGCAGGGTGTCGCGGTAGGGCCGCCCGCGCCGTCGGGACCGATGCAGTTCAGCGCGCGGGCGATGATGCGGGCGGTGGTGGTTTTGCCGACCCCACGCACGCCCGTCAGCATGACGGCGTGGGCGGTGCGGTTCAGGGCGAAGGCGTTGCGCAGGGTGCGCACCATCACGTCCTGGCCGATCAAATCCTCGAACCGGGTGGGCCGGTATTTGCGCGCCAGCACGCGATACGGCGTGGCCTTCGCCTGGGGGAGCGCGTCGCCGAACAGCCCGGCGCCTTCGGGGGGCGGCAGCGCCACGTCCGGCGCCGCGTCGGCCACAACGTCTCCAAACAGGCCAGACATCAGCGGCGCCAGGCCTCCTTCAGACGGGATAGGTGGGGAACCGGACCACGACCCGGCCGGAACTCACTGCGGCTGCTTCCTTCCGGACCTGACCGGGTTGGCAAGGCGACCGTCCGCAACCGGCTCCCCAGCGACGCTATACCACGGGGTGAGGGGGGTGAGGCAAGGTGGTGAGCCGAAGGAGCCCAGCTTAACCGTGCGTTAACCGGCACCGGGCTTGTCTTCGCCTCCGCCTGGAAAACCAGGCGGACCATGCCCTGTGACCGGAGGCTAAAATGCCGACGCAGTTGGAAACGCGCACCATCGGCGCACTCACGCCGGAAGCCGCCGAAAAGGCCGCCTTCGACGCCGTCATCCGCCGCGGCAGCTTCGCCGTCGGCGGCCTGTTCCCGACGCCGCTCGTCACGGCGCAACTGGTGGATCATGAGGCGATCAACGCGGCCTTGATCCCGACCATCCTCGCCCACCAGGCGGTGGACCGCGGTGTCACGGTCAGCAACCTTGACGGCTGGCATTCGGCGGATTTCCTGCCCTGGTGCGGCCCGGCGGGCGTCGCGGTGATGCAGGCGGCACGGCAGATCGTGGAACGGATGACGCTGATGGAGGAGGGCGACGAGCTGGTCCCGGCCGACATACGCTGGCGTGTCTCGGCCTGGGCCAATGTCAGCACGGCCGGGGACGGCAACCGCGCCCATGGCCATCCCGGCGCCTTCTGGTCCGGCATCTACTGGGTGGACGATGGCGGCGTGGCGGCCGACCCTGCCGTGGGCGGCCTGCTGGAACTTGCCGACCCGCGCGGCATCATGCCGGAGATGAGCGCGCCGCATCTGCACTTCGCGGTGAAGGATTGCCTGAGCGCCGGGCGGGGCGAGGTGGTGACGCCGCAGGCAGGCACGATGATCCTGTTCCCGTCATGGCTCATCCACTCGGTCAGCCGCTTCCGCGGCGCGCAGCCGAGGATTTCAATCGCCTTCAACTTCTCCGGCTGAGTGGCGCCGCCCCGTTTTGGGGCGTCCGGCGCCAGCCAGCAAACCGCCCGGTCAGACGATCGTGTCGAGCAGGGCGTTCGGGTTGGTGGCCGGGCTGGATGCGGCGGCTGCGCCGTGCTGGCCGAGGCTTCGCCGTCCTCGCCGTGATGATGATGGTGGTGCACCCGTCCAGCCTGCTGGCCCTGGCCGGTGGCGCTGGTGGAACTGCCGTCTGCCACCGTGGCGGTCTGCGCCGCGGCCGAAGCCTGCTGCTGCAACTGCAGGGCGACGGCCGAAGAAGCGGATGATGAAACGCTGCTGATGCTCATGATACTGTCTCCTGCTTCGAAGGAAGCCAGAAAACTGTCTACCGCGGCTTTGAAGCGGGTTCTAACAGCCTGCAACGAAGGGTAACGCGCGGCGCGACCGACAAGGGGCTCCGGCCACGCCCCGGCCTGCGGAGTTGCCGCCTGTCTGGGCTCGTGCCAGGGTCCGCCGCCCATGACGATGATCACGCCAACCCGCCCGAACCGCTATACCGGCAGCCCGCTGGACCGCGCCTCCCACCTCCGCACCGATGACGCCTGGATGGCGGAGGCGCTGCGCGATCCGGCCACGCGCTTCGTGCCGATCTGGCGCGGCCGCAACCTGTTCCTGGCCGCTGCGGACGGCACGCCCGCAGCGGCGTTCCCGAACGGACTGGCCAGCGACGGGCATGGCTGGGCGTTCCTGGGCAATGCCGACGGCGTGGCGACATTCGCGCTCGATCTCAGCGCGGCGGAGGACCCGCTGCCGCTGCTGGCCACCGGCGCGGGCGAGTTCAGCGAGTTGCGGACCATCGGCGCCGCGCTGCCAGCAACCGATGCCGCCATCCTGGCGCATGCGCGCGGCCTGATGCATTGGCGCAGCCGCCATCGCTTCTGCGGCCTTTGCGGCGCCGCGTGCGAGCCGCAGAGCGGCGGTAACGTGATGGCCTGCACCGCCTGCGGCACGCACCACTTCCCGCGCACCGACCCGGCGGTGATCATGCTGGTCACGCGCGGAGACAAGGCGCTGCTGGGCCATTCGGCGCGCTTCCCCAACAGCGTGATGTATTCCACGCTCGCCGGCTTCGTGGAGCCCGGCGAGAGCCTGGAGGAGGCCGTCGCGCGCGAAGTGCTGGAGGAGTCGGGCGTGCCGGTGGCCAATGTGCGCTATCACAGCAGCCAGCCCTGGCCGTTTCCCGCCAGCATCATGCTTGGCTTCTACGCAGACGGGTTGGCGGAGGACATCATCCTGGACGAACACGAACTGACGGACGCGCGCTGGTTCAGCCGGGCGGAGATGACGGACCCCAAGGCGCACGGCTTCGCGCTGCCCCGGGCCGACAGCATCGCGCGCCGCCTGATCGAGGACTGGCTGCTGTCATGACCTCCCGGTATGTCCTGGTCGTCCTGCTGATGTTGACCGCCTGCGGCAGCATCGACCCGGCGCCGAACGCGCCGATCCCCGCGGTCTGCGAGGACCAGGTCTATGCCGACCCGCTGGTCAAGGAACTGATCCTCAAGGGGGCGGGCAGTTCATTCTACGCCCTGAACCATACCGAGGAGCTGAAATACGCCAAGATCGACGCCGCCCGGCGCTGCATGCAGTTGAAGGGCCTGGCGCCGCCGGGCGGCGGGGTGCAGCGGCCGACCGTCCGCGACTGAATAGGCCACCTGGGTTGGGGACAAACGCGTCGCGCTACCGAGACGTCAGCCGCGACAGCAGCCCGTGCGAGGAATCCGCGGCGGCGTCCGCACCCACCGTGACGGTCGCCGTCATGCCGGCCGCCAGTTGGAGGGTCGGTGGCACCTGGTCGATGTGGATGCGCACCGGGATGCGCTGCGCGAGCCGCACCCAGGTGAACACCGGACTGACGGAGGCAAGGCCCAGCGAGCCAGGGTCGGTGTTGGGCGTGCTGATGCCGCGGGCGATGCTTTCCACGTGGCCATGGATCGGATCGTGATACCCCATCAGCGCGGCCAGCGCCGGGTCGCCGACATGGATGCCGGATAACTTCGTCTCCTCGAAATACCCGGCGATCCAGAAGCTGTCGCTGTCGAGGATGGAGATGTTGCGCGTCCCCGCCGTGGCATAGTCGCCCTCGCGCAGCAGCAGGTTCGTGATGTAGCCGTTCACCGGGGAGACGACGTGCGTCCGGTCCAGGTTGATGTGGGCCTGGCTCAACTGCGCGATCGCCGTGGCGTAGGCCGCCGCTGCCACGTCCGCCCCGCTGACATAGGTCTGCTGTTCCTCCTCCGACGTCGACAACGTTGTCAGCGTCGTGCGTCGCGTCGCCTCCTCCCGCTTCAGCTTCAGGTCGGCCAGCTTGCTGTTCACGTTGGCTTGCGCGCTTGCCACCGCCACCTGGTAGTCGATCGGATCGACCTCGTAGAGCACGTCGCCTTTGCGCACCATCTGGTTGTCGGCGACGTTCAGCTTGGTGATCCGGCCAGACACCTCCGGCGCCAGGTTGACGATGTTGGCCAGCACCTGGCCGTCCCGCGTCCAGGGTGCGGTGACGTAGTGGTTCCAGATCAGCAGCCCGGCGACCGCGGCGGCTGCCAGGATGGCGATCGTCACGGCGTAGCGCAGGGCACGGGCGGCGCGTCCGAACACGGCCGTCAGCCTTCCGACAAGGACAGGGCGGGGGTTGGCATCAAGGGCGACTCCGGGTTCGGGCAATGATCTACAGCAGGCTCACCAAGGCGCCGAGAATGCAGACATACAGGCCCGCCTCCGCCAGGAGCGGGTTCCACGCCCAGCGGTGCAGCCTGAGGCGAACCAGCAGCCAGCGCAACGGGACATGAACCAGCAAGGCGACCAGCATGTAGGTGATCAGCGGCGAGAAGAAGACGCCGGCGATGTTGGTCTCGCGCCACATGCGTCAATCCGTCACGACGCCGTAGCGCCGAAGCGCATGGCGGTGCGTGCGGAGCAGCACGGCGGCGCCATACAGCCCGGCTGCGGCCTGGATGGTTTCGGCGCTTGGCGGCTGGCTGCTTGCCAGCAGCTCCTGCGACGCCGCCTCCAACGCGTCCGGCGTGCGGGGCGGCATGGCGCGTCCGAGCGCGCGCATCCCGGCCCAGGCGCGGCGCAATGCCGACTCCAATTCGCTGAAGGCGGACAGCCGCTCCAGGATGGCGATGCGGACCGGTGTCGGCCGCCCCAGCCAGATTTGCGCCTGCGCCAGGCGGTCGAAGCGGAGGCAACGCTCGGGGATGGCGCCGTGGCGGGGCAGTTCGCCCTCCATCGACCGCCGGAGCTGCCGGACGATCGCCATCGCCATCCGCAGCAGCCGCCTGCCGCGCGACACCGGCAGGACGAAGCGGAACGCGAGGAGCATGAACACCACGGCCACGACCTGCGTCAGCAAGCTGTTGAAGAAGGATGCGAGATCGAAACTTTCGGTATTCGCGGGGGCGAGCAGGAGCGTGAAGTAGAGCAGGAATCCCGGCCCGTAGCGGCTTGTCACGGGGTGCCGCGACGCCATCGCCCCGGCAAACACCAGCGGCGTCAGCGCCAGTGCGAACGGCACGAACCCCGCCGCCTGCGGGAACACCAGGAAGCCCACGACGCCCGCGGCCAGTGCCGCGAACGGCAGCCCGGCGGCGATGCCGACCGCGGCGGCCGACGGGTTGGGCGACATTCCCAGCAAGGCGGTGAAGGCGGCTTGCTGAACCAGGAGCTGCGTGGCGCCGGGCCACCCGGCATAGATGCAGAACAGGCATCCGCCGGCGACCGCGATGATCGTCCGCGCCGCACTGATCGCCGCGCCGACCACGTCGTAATGGAACGGCAGGTCGACCCGCACCGCCTGGCCATCCCCCGTGGCCAGCGCGTGCAGACCGTCCTTCGCGATCTCGTGTTGCGACAGCAGTTCGTTCGCCCGGTCGAGCAGCGCGGCCGCCAACGGCGTTGCCGGGATCGACGGCAGCGGCGTGCGGGGCGACACGCCGCGAAGTTGGTCCGCAGCCTCCGCCATGACCTGCCTTGTGGCGTCGTCCACCGGCTGCCGCAGCCCGGTGGCGATGGCCCGTGTGGCCGACAGCATGCCCAGCAGCGCCGCGATGGTGGCGGTCGCACCGGCGCGCCGGGTTTTCCCGTCCGGCATTTCGCGTGCGGCATACCCGGCCTCGGTGCGCAGCGCGAGGATGGCGGCGCCGATCTGCGCGGGCAGCGGCTCCGTCGGCAAGGCGTTGCCCGTCAGCGCGGAGAGCGCCAAAGCCTCCGCGGCGGCCATGCGCTGGCGCAGAGCGGCGAGCAGGTCGGCGAAGGCCGATACGCCCGAAAGGAGCAGGTTGACCACCGCCACCGAGCCGATGCCCAGCAGGATGGCGGCGACCCGGTTCAACGCGGCGAGGAACGCGCCGTCCGGTGTGTCGATGCTGGACACGGCGATGATGCCCACCGTGTAGCCGCACAGCACCGCGCCGTAGGATCGGAAATCCCGCAGCAGCGCGGCGATGAACGTGCAGGCGGCGAGCACGAGGGTGAAGCCCAGCAGCAGCATCGTACGGTCCTGCGGAAAGGCCGCCGTCAGCGCCACCGCGCCAATCCCGCCGAGCACGGTGCCCAGCGTCCGGTAGATCGCCTTCGACATCGCCGCCCCGGGGGTCGGTTGCGCCACGATCGCCACGCACAGCCCGGCGCTCGATGCCGTGTCGAGCTGGATGGCGAACGACGCGAAATAGGCCAGCAGCAACGACACCGTGGTGCGCGTCGCAAAGCCGATGGCGTCCGGCATAAAACCTGGGAGCTGCAGGATCGGCTCGTGATGCGGTGCGGTCGTTGCCGACATGACGATGCTGCACTCCGTCCCGCTTCTTGCCCCGTCGCACCGCGGCTCCTACGAAGCGGTGATAAGGCGTATAACACGAAACTTCCAGGGAGTGCCGGCATGATCAGACGACATGCACTCCCGTCGCAGAGGAGCAGCACGAATGTCTGAAACCACGGGTCCGAAGCCGAAGAAATCCGTCGCCCTGTCCGGCGTCACCGCCGGCAACACGGCGTTGTGCACGGTCGGCCGCACCGGGAACGACCTGCACTACCGCGGCTACGACATCCTAGAAATCGCGGAAAGCTGCGAGTTCGAGGAGATCGCCCATCTGCTCGTCCACGGCACGCTGCCGACCGAGGCGCAGTTGCGCGCCTACAAGGCCCGGCTGCATGCCATGCGTGGGCTGCCCGCCAGCGTGCGCGCCGTGTTGGAGGCGCTGCCCGCGGCGACCCATCCGATGGACGTGATGCGCACGGGCGTGTCGGCGCTTGGCTGCGTGCTGCCGGAGAAGGACGACCACAACCATCCCGGCGCACGCGACATCGCGGACCGGCTGATGGCGTCGCTTGGTTCCATGCTGCTCTACTGGTACCACTGGTCCACCAACGGCAAGCGGATCGAGGTGGAGACCGACGACGACAGCATCGGCGGCCACTTCCTGCATTTGCTGCACGGCAAGAAGCCCGGCGAGAGCTGGGTGCGCGCCATGCACACCTCGCTGAACCTGTATGCCGAACATGAGTTCAACGCCTCCACCTTCACCACGCGCGTCGTGGCGGGCACCGGGTCCGACATGTACAGCGCCATCGTCGGCGGGATCGGGGCGTTGCGCGGGCCGAAGCATGGCGGCGCCAACGAGGTGGCGCTGGAGGTGCAGCAGCGTTACGCAACGCCCGACGAGGCCGAGGCCGACATCCGCCGCCGCGTCGCCAACAAGGAGGTCGTGATCGGCTTCGGCCACCCGGTCTACACCGTGTCCGACCCGCGCAACGTGGTGATCAAGGGCGTGGCCAAATCGCTCGCGGAGGAGGCCGGGAACCTCGCGATCTACAGCATCGCCGAACGGCTGGAGAGCGTGATGGCGGAGATCAAGAAGATGTTCGCCAACCTCGATTGGTTCAGCGCCGTGTCGTACCACACGATGGGCGTGCCGACCGCGATGTTCACCCCGCTGTTCGTGATCGCGCGGACCTCCGGCTGGGCGGCGCACGTGATCGAACAGCGCATCGACGGCAAGATCATCCGGCCTGCCGCGAACTACACCGGGCCGGAAGACCGTGCGTTCGTGCCGCTGGCGCAGCGCACTGCCTGAGCTTCTGGTTTGCCTATGTTGCAGCGTGGCGAAGTCATGATGTCGTTTTTGTTTGACATGCAAACGGCGCACGCGAGATAGCGGGAAGGCATGTGCTGCAGCCGATTCGCAACGGGTTGGCTGTGACGCAGACGACAGGAAGAACGGTCGGAGGCGCCAAGATTTTTCTCCGGCCATTTGGGCTGACGCGGCGCTTCGCCGCAGGCTGCGCCTGTGTCACGTGCATGCTTCCGGCTCCGCATTCCGGAGCGTTGCCGGTGATTGGTTCGCGGCCGGAGGAACTGGCTGCACAAGCCACCGTTCGCTTTCACGTGACACGCAACGGCCCTGAAGGACATCAAGCCATGAGCACAGACGAAACCACACCGAAGCGCCGCATAAAGGCGGCGCCGCCCACGAAGGCGACGAAGGCAGCCCCGAAGGCTGCGGCCAAGACGAAGACGATGAAGGCGGCCCCGGCGAAAGCAGCCCCGGCCAAGAAGGCTGCGCCAAAGGCGGCCGCGGCAAAGCCGGCGACCAAGGCGCAAGCGGCCAAGACGATGAAGACGGCGGCATCCCCGGCGACACGCTCGGCCGCGGCCAAGTCTCTGAACGGGTCAAAGGCCAGCGCGGCGCCGAAAAAGGCCGCTGCCAAGACGTCTGCTGCGAAGACGTCCGTGGCGAAGACGGCGAGCCACGCTAAGGCTGCGCCAAAGCTGGTTGCCAAGGCTGCTCCGAAGAAGGCGGCAAAGGCCGCACCGAAGGCCGCCGCCAAGCCCGCGAGCAAGGCCGAAGCGTCCAAGACCATGCGGACGGCAAAGTCGCCAGCGACCCGTTCTGCCGCCGCGAAGGAACTGGGCTCCACAGCGCCCAAGACCCGCCGCCGCAAGGCCGACGCCATGCCCCCCGAGCCGACCACGGCTCAAACCAGCGAGTCGATCAACTAAAAGGTCGGCCGTGGAGCGCTGATCGCTCCTTCTCCCTCTCCCTCTGGGCTACGGGAGTCGGGTAAGTGCGGAACGATTTGCTAGAAGCCAGCCGTCGACCATGGCGTTTAGCCTTTTGAGGCCGCGGGCCATAGTTTTTGGGCCGGCTGGTCTGTATCCCTTTGAGGTATAGCCAGACCAGCCGCCCAGGCGGGAGGCTATCCAGGAAAACCATGCGAGCGAGCTGGGGTCGAACGGGTTTTTCAACTTTTCGGTCCGCCCCTCCAGCGTCTTGTTGATGGCCACGAGAGCCGGAAGCTGCACTGGATCGGCGATCACGTCCGTCAACGGCTGCTCTGTCTTGCCGTCACGCCCGATCACCAGTTGCATGATCCGCACCGCGGCGATCAGCGCCACCGTTACCAGCTTCAACAGGCTGTTCGGCGTGGTGATCTGAGAGGTTTCCACGTCCACGCCGTCCGTCTTCATCGTGCGGAACACCTGTTCGATGGTCCAGCGCAGGCGATACCAGCGCACCACCCGGAGCGCGTCGGCCGCTGTGGTCACAGCGTGGGTCGTCAGAAGACACCAATGCACGCGGTCCGCCACGTCAGGCGGCTGATCAATCTCACGGACATCGACCACCCGCAGCGTCAGGCTTTCCGCCAACTGCTTGCTGGCCAACGCCGGCCGGCGCACCGTCACCTCACCAAACCGCACCGCGACCACCGCCGTCCGCTCGGCGCGTTGGCCTTTGCCGCTGCGTTTGGCCGGGACGGTGATCGAGTAGCGCGTCACCTCCGACCAGGTCGCGCAAGTCTCGAACAATCTCCCAACGCCGACCGAGCGGTCGCGTGCGGCGCGCACCAGCAAGTGCACGTTGTGCGGACGGCGGGCGAACTGGTCGTAGATGTCGCCTTCGCGGTCCTCCACCATGGTGATCTGCGCCGCGTCGGCGAGGACATCGCCCGCCATCTCCACCCCGGCCAGCCAGCGGCGCGACTCCTTGTCGTCGGCATCCCGCAGCTTGTGATCCCCAACCGTCCCCGGCGCACGATTGATCACCTCGGCGCCGACCAGCCCGAGGATACCGCCCGTCCCAGCATCCAGCGCCAGCACCGGATGGATCAACACACCTATATCCGTGCCGTTGCCAACAGTGCCAAAGCCGCGTTTGCTCCCGGTATGGCCGGCATAGTTGTGCTCCGAGGTGTCGGACACCACCAGAACCTGGCGGCCAGCCGCGCGCTGGGCGGTCAGTTGGCCGGTGCGGACCAGCATTTCGTAGCGGGTGACCGCCTCGTTATCGAGGAATGCGCCATAGCGAAGCACCTCCTCCCGGCTGTCGGCCAGCGCGTGCAGGCACATGGTCTGCTGCTTCTCCATGGCCGCCAGCAGGCAGTCACCGGTTGCCGCCAAACGGCGGTCACCGAACCGGCCGAGTTGGAACTGCGCCATGCGAATCGGATCCTGAGTTGCCTAGATGGCAGCGAATCTGAAGCTCGAGACCAAAGCAACTGGCTCTATACCGCCACCCCAAACTATGACCCGGCTACCTGCAAATCACTCGCGCACAACTTGGAAAGTCGATTCGCACTTACCCGACAACGGTAGCCCCGAGGGAGAGGGTCGGGGTGAGGGTCCAGCGCGCAGGATTGTACCCTGCACCCTCACCCAACCCTCTCCCAAAGGGAGAGGGCTTTTGCAAGTCATGGGGCGGGAAATTTACCGCCGGGCTGCGGCAGCAGGATGCGGCGCAGCAAGAAAACGGCCTGCCCCGAACAGCTTTTCGCGATAGGTGCCGGGGACATACGCGTGCTTGTAGACGCCGCGTTGCTGAAGTTCCGGGACCAGCAGGTCGACGACGGCCTCCCAGCATTCCGGCGCTACGGTGCGCGACAGGTTGAAGCCGTCGACGTCGGCCTCGTCGATCCAATCCTGCAACGCAGCCGCCACGTCGGCGGCGCTGCCGACGATCGGCGGCTGCCGGCTGCCCAGCACGAACTGGTCCGCCAGCATCCGCTTGGTCCAGCCCGGCCCGAACTGCCGCGTCATCGCTTCGACGTTAGAGCGGATCGCGTCCGTGGGCGACGCATCCACCGGTTCGTCCCAGCCATAGCGGGCGAAGTCGATCCCGAGCGATGCCGCGGCGTGCGCCAACGCACCCTCCACGCTGCTATGGCTGCGGTACTCCGTCAGCAAATCCTCCGCCTCCCGCATGGTGCGCCCCAGCACGAGCGTGGCGCCGACGAACACGCGGATCGGGCGTGGCGCCGCGCGGGCGCGCAGGTCGGCCACCAGCCGCGCCACGCCCACCTTGCTGCCGCCGTTGACGAACACGCATTCGGCATGCCGCCCGGCGAAGTCACGGCCGCGGTCGCTGCTGCCGGCCTGGTACAGCACCGGCGTGCGCTGCGGCGTCGGCGCCACCAGGGCCATCGCGTCCAGCCGGTACTGCGCGCCGGCATGCTGCACCCGGCGCACGCGGGCCGGGTCGGTGAACCGGCCCGGCTGTTTGACCACCGCGCCATCGTCCCAACTGCCTTCCCACAGCGCGTAGACGGCCGACATGAACTCGTCGGCGAGGGCATAGCGGTCGTCATGCGCCATCTGGGCGGTGAAGCCCATCGCGCGGGCGGCGCTGTCCAGGTAGCCGGTGACGATGTTCCAGCCGATCCGGCCGCCGGTGAGCTGGTCCAGCGTCGACATGCGCCGCGCGAAGCTGAAGGGCTGCTCATACGCCAGGTTCACGGTGACGCCGAAGCCGAGATGCTCGGTCACGGCCGCCATGGCCGGCACCAGCATCAGCGGGTCCAGCAACGGCACCTGCACCGCGTGGCACAGCGCCGCGTCCGGCGCGCCGCCATATACGTTGTAAACGCCGAGCACGTCGGCCAGGAACAACCCGTCGAACAAGCCGCGCTCCAGCAACCGGGCGAGGCTGGTCCAGGCGGCAAGCGTGCCATATTCGCTGGAGCGGTCGCGCGGATGGGTCCACATCCCCTGCTGGATGTGGCCCACGCACGCCATGTCGAATGCGTTGAAGCGGATCTCCCGCGTCATGCAGGTCTACGGCCGCACGCCCATTCCCGCCACAGCATAATCAGCGCCGCCATGATCGCCGGGCCGACGAACAGGCCGATCAATCCCCACTGCTCCACGCCACCCAGGATCCCGAGCAGCACCCACAAGAACGGCAGCTTGGTCGCGCCGCCGATCAGCACCGGGCGGACGAAATGGTCCGCTGTGAACGTGACCGCCATCCCGATGCAGATAATGGCGATGCCCCACACGAACGAGTCCTGCGCGATCAGCACCAGCCCGGCCAGCCCGAACACGACGGGCGCGGCGAACGGGATCATCGCCGCCAGTGCGGTCAAGACGCCGAAAATGCTCGCATGCGGCACGCCCGCCACGCCATAGACGATCCCGAGGATGAGTCCCTCGGCCAATCCCACCAGGACCAGCCCGTCCACCGTCCCGTGGATCGAGGCGATGATCTGCCGCCCGATGCGTTCGCCGTTCGGGCCGAACGCGCGCTGGCTCGCCGTCCGGAACTGCTCGTTCAGCCGCCGGCCTTCCTTGAACAGGAAAAACAGCGTCACCAAGGTGAAGAGGAACAGCGTCAGCCGCCGCGCCACCTGCTCGCCGATCATCCGGCTGACATCGGTGACGTGGCCGCTGGTCATGCGTCCGACAAGCTGGCGCGCGCTGCCCGGGTCGGCCAGGTTGGTCTGCCACCATCCATCGACCTGCGATTGGCCGAACGGCAGGTGATGCAGCAGGTCGGGTTCGGGGATGCCGTTGGCCTGCGCGTTGCGCATCCATTCGGTGGCGTTGTGGGCTTCGTGGGCGATCTGCATGCCCACCATGCCCAGCGGCGCGATGAACACCAGGGCCACCGCCACGGCAAACACGCTGGGTAGCAGGATGTTGTGACGCCCGGTGCCGAACCGGGCCACCGCGCGGCTGTACAGCGGCCACAGGGCGATTGCGAACACCCCCGCCCAGACCAGCGCGCTCAGGAAGTTTCGCAGCGTGTAGAGCCCGAGCAGGACCAGCCCGAGCGCCAACGCGCCCATGGCGAATTGCTGCGGCCGGGTCGCCTCGGTGCGTACTGGGATCAGGGTGTCCATCATGCGGCCTTCTGAACGGGTCTGGTGAAGCGGCTGAAGCGGAACGGCGCCGGGTCGACGATCGGCGTCGCCCCCGTCACGATGTCGGCCATCAGGCGCCCGGCGCCGGGCCCGATGCCGAAGCCATGGCCGGAGAAGCCGCTGGCGAGGTGGAAGCCGGGAATGGCGTCGACCGCGCCGATGACGGGGACGCCATCCGGCGTCACGTCGATCATCCCGGCCCAACTCGCCGCCACTTGCATGGCGGCAAAAGCCGGAAAGGCTTGGACGAGTTCCTGCCGGGCCAGGTCCAGATCGCCTTGGTTGGGCAGCGGGTCCAGGATGCGCGTGGCCTCGAACGGGGAGGGGCGGTCCAGCGCCCAGCGCCGCGGGGTGCGCCATTCGGCGGCGAACCGCCCATCCAGTTGCAGCTTCAGTTCGCTGCGGTTGCGCAGGAAGGACGGCCCGAACTGCGGCAGCAGCCGGAAGCTGTCGGGCACGATCGGCGTGCGCATGTTGCTGCGCCGGGCGACGGTGTAGCCGCCATCCGCCCGGCGTCGGAACGCCCAATGCGTGCCGCCAACCGAGAGGGCGGGCCCGGCTATCGGCGCCGTGCGGAACACCGATCCCAGCACCTTCAACTGCGGGAAGCCGACGCCCTGGTTGCCGCAGAACAGGCGCGACCAGGCGCCGCCGGCGAGAACCACGGAGTCGCAGGCGATCCGCCCCCGCTCCGTCACGACGCCGGCCACGCGGCCCGCCGCCAGGTCCAGCCCGCGGGCGGCGCAGCCTTCCAGGATGGTGGCGCCGAGCCGCCGGGCCGCGGCGGCCATCGCGGGTACGGCACGATGCGGCTCCGCCCGGCCGTCCGACGGGGTGTACAGGCTGCCGACGAAGCGGCGCCCCGCATCCGGCAGCAGCGCCGCCGTCTCGTCCGCATCCAGCAGCCGCGATTCCACCTGGTAATTGCGCGCCTGTTCCAGCCAGTCGGAATGCGCGTCCAGTTTCTGCTTGTCTTCGGACACCCAGACCGCGCCGGCACGCTGGAAGCCGACATCGGTGCCGATCCGCTCGGCCATGCGTTCCCACATGCGCACGCTTTCGATCGCGAGCGGCATTTCCGCCAGGTCGCGCCCCATGGTGCGGCACCAGCCCCAGTTGCGGCTGGATTGCTCGGCGCCGATGCGGCCCTTCTCCAGCACCGTCACCGCGGCGCCTTTTTCCGCCAGGGACAATGCCGTGCTGACCCCGGCAATCCCGCCGCCGATGACGACGACGCCGGTGCGACGCGGCAACTCGGCATCGGTGTCCACGGTGTCGAGCAAATGCGCCATGTCTCAAATCCTGGTTGCGATCACCCTGCACGATGGCGCAAGCGCGCGAAGATTGCGACTGCAATGACGTCTGCCGGGCGCCTCAAAAGAGGCTCGCTCTCCCAGAGGGAGAGGGCTTTCTTCACGGGCGGAGGGCTACCGCCGGGCCCGTCGTGCGCCCTTGGCTTTGCGCTTCTCCGGGTCGTAGCCACCGCCGCCCGGCCCGAGCGGTTCCGGCGTGCGGTCGCGTTTCGGGGCGCCGATCCGCTGCGGCATCGGCGGCGGCTCCAGGCCGAGTTGCAGCGCCTCCAGCCGCTTGATCTCGTCGCGCATGCGAGCGGCTTCTTCGAACTCCAGGTCCGCCGCCGCGGCGCGCATCCGCTTCTCCAGTTCGGCGATCGATTGACCGAGGTCCTTGCCCACCATGTTGGTGACGCTGGTGTCTTTCACCGGGGCGATGGTGACGTAATCCTGCTCGAACACGCTGTTCAGCGCCTCGCCGATCTGCTTGCGCACGCTGGTCGGCGTGATGCCATGCGCGGCGTTCCAGGCCGCTTGCTTGGCCCGGCGACGGGACGTCTCCTCCAGCGCGTTGCGCAGGCTGTCGGTCATGACGTCGGCATACAGCACCACCCGTCCGTCCACGTTGCGGGCGGCGCGGCCGATCGTCTGCGTCAGGCTGGTTTGGGAGCGCAGGAACCCCTCCTTGTCCGCGTCCAGGATCGCGACCAGGGCGCATTCCGGGATGTCCAGGCCCTCGCGCAGCAGGTTGATGCCGATCAGCGCGTCGAACACGCCCAGCCGCAGGTCGCGGATGATCTCGATCCGCTCCAGCGTGTCCACGTCGCTGTGCAGGTAGCGGACCTTGATGCCGTGCTCCGTGAGGTAGTCGGTGAGGTCCTCCGCCATCCGCTTGGTCAGCGTGGTCACCAGCGTGCGGGCGCCCATCGCCACCGTGGCGCGGATTTCCGCCAGCAGATCGTCCACCTGGTGCTCGACCGGGCGGATTTCGCACACCGGGTCGATCAGCCCGGTGGGGCGGATCACCTGCTCGGCGAACACGCCCTGCACCCGCTCCAGCTCCCACGGGCCGGGCGTGGCGCTGACAAAGATGGTTTGCGGGCGGAAATGCTCCCACTCCTCGAATTTCAGCGGCCGGTTGTCGATGCAGGAGGGCAGGCGGAAGCCGAACTCCGCCAGGATGGATTTGCGCGCGTGGTCGCCCCGCTCCATGCCGCCGATCTGCGGCACGGTGACGTGGCTTTCGTCCACGATCAGCATGGCGTTTTCCGGCAGGTATTCGAACAGAGTGGGCGGCGGCTCGCCGGGTTTGCGGCCGGACAGGAAGCGGCTGTAGTTCTCGATCGACTTGCAGGACCCGGTGGTCTCGATCATTTCCAGGTCGAACGTCGTGCGCTGCTGCAGCCGCTCCGCCTCCAGCAGGCGCCCTTCCTTCACGAACCAGTCCAGCCGGTCCTTCAGCTCGACCTTGATGTCGCGCACCGCCTGGGTCAGCGTCGGGCGCGGCGTCACGTAGTGGCTGTTGGCGTAGATATGCACCTCCGACAAGGCGCCGGTGACCTCCCCGGTCAGCGGGTCAAACTCGCTGAGCGACTCGATCTCGTCGCCGAACAGGCTGATGCGCCAGGCGCGGTCCTCGTAATGGGAGGGGAAGATGTCCACCGTGTCGCCGCGCAGGCGGAAGGTGCCGCGCTGGAACGCGGTGTCGTTGCGGCGGTATTGCTGCTCCGCCAGCGCGCGCGCCAGGGTGTCGCGGGCGATCTTGCCGCCGACCTCCAGCTTGACGACCATGCGGGAGTAGGTCTCGACCGAGCCGATGCCGTAGATGCAGGACACGGAGGCGACGATCACCACGTCGTTGCGCTCCAGCAGGCTTTGCGTGGCGGCGTGGCGCATGCGGTCGATCGCCTCGTTGATCTGGCTGTCCTTCTCCACGTAGGTGTCGGTGCGCGGGACGTAGGCTTCCGGCTGGTAGTAGTCGTAGTAGCTGACGAAATACTCCACCGCGTTGTCGGGGAAGAACTGCTTCATCTCCCCGTAAAGTTGCGCCGCCAGGGTCTTGTTGGGCGCCAGGATCAGGGTCGGGCACTGCGCATGCTCGATCAGCTTGGCCATGGTGAAGGTCTTGCCGGAGCCGGTGACGCCCAGTAGCACCTGGTCGCGCTCGTTCGCCTGCACCCCGGCCCAGAGGTCGCGGATCGCCGTCGGCTGGTCGCCGGCCGGCTCGTACTCGCTCTTGACCGTCAGCCGCCGGGTGAGCGGCTTGGTGGGCTGGCGCTGCGGCTTGAAGGTGACGGTGCCGACCAGGGCGTCCCGGTTGGACGCGCCGCGGGTCTTGGCCGGGACGGACCGGGTCGGCTTGACGATAACTTCGGACATCCGGCACTCCCTCTGCGTCGGCGCCAGAGATGGCGGCGGGCGTGCCCGCCGTCGAGCCCCGACGCGCCTTCGGAGTCCGCAATCTGCCCATCCCCCGGCCGGCCTGATGCTATTCTACGAGCCGCTGTTCCTGTTCCTGTTCTTCCCGGCCGTGTTGGGCGCGTTCCTGGCGGTGCGCCGCCGCGCCCGGATACGGGCCGGGGTCTTGCTGGTGGCGAGCCTGTTCTTCTACCTCTGGAGCGAGCCGCTGTTCGTCCCCGTGGTGCTGGCCACCTGCGCGGCGGATTACGTGCTGGCCGTGCGCGTGGCGCGGGGCAGCCGGACCGCGCTGGCGCTGGGCATCCTGGTGAATGTCGGGATGCTGGCGTACTACAAATACACCGGCTTCGCCGTCGACAACCTCGACGTCCTGCTCGTGTCGCTGGGGATGCGGCCGTGGCATGTGGCGCGGGTGGCGCTGCCGATCGGCGTCTCCTTCATCGTGTTCGAGAAGATCACCTACCTGGTGGACATCCACCGCGGCCGCAGCCGCCCGGCGCCGGGTTTCGCCACCTACCTGCTCTACGTCTTCCTGTTCCCCAAGCTGCTGGCCGGCCCGATCATCAAATACCATGAGCTGGAGGCGCAACTGCTCGCCTTCGGTCGCAACCGCGGGGATGACCTACTGGAGGGCTTCCGCCGCTTCATGCTCGGCGTGGTGAAGAAGACGATCCTGGCCGACACGCTCGCCTCCGGCGCCGACATGGCGTTCGGCGCGGACCCGGCGCAGCTTGGCTGGGGCGATGCCTGGGGCGGCGTGTTGTTCTTCACCTTCCAGATCTACATCGATTTCAGCGCCTATTCGGACATGGCGATCGGCCTGGCCCGCGTGTTCGGGTTCCGCTTGAACGAGAACTTCAACCGTCCCTACATCTCCTGCAGCATCACGGAGTTCTGGCGTCGCTGGCATATCTCGCTGTCGACCTGGATTCGCGAATACCTCTACATCCCGCTCGGCGGCAACCGCGTGGCGGCTTGGCGTTGCTACCTCAATCTGTGGATTTGCTTCCTGGCCAGCGGGTTATGGCACGGCGCGGCTTGGACCTACGTGTTGTGGGGCGCCTATAACGGCGTGTTCCTGGTGCTGGAGCGATTGTTCCTGCTGCGCTGGCTGGACCGCTTGCCGCGCTGGACGGCGAATGGCGTGACGTTCGCGATCACGGTGGCGGGCTGGCTGCTGTTCCGGGCGGCGTCGCTGGGGCAGGCGCGGTCCATGCTGTCCACCATGCTTCACCCGGGCCGGCACAGCCAGGTCGTCGGCATGTGGTGGACGCCGCCGATGCTGGCGGCGGCGGCGGCGGCGGCGCTGCTGTCGTTCCTGCCGCGCCTGCCGGGTTTCGACCGCGTGGCCGGGGCGGTGGTGACGGCGCCGGCTGGACGGACCGTCCTCGACCTCGGCCTGTCGCTGCTGTTCGTGCTCGCCCTGGCCATGGCCTTGGCGGACCCGTTCAAGCCGTTCCTGTATTTCCGGTTCTGACGATGCAGGTGCGGAGTCTTCCCGTTTGGCTCGGCGCCGGGGTGATGGCCGCCTGCACGGTGTTGCTGGTGGTGAACCTGGCGGTGCTGGCCATCGGCCATTCGGCGATCAAGCTGGTGCCCGGCCTGACCGGCGTGACGGCGCCGGAGCCGGTGCCGCAAACGCCGGACGCCATCCTGCATGGCCAGTTCCAGGCGACCATCACCCGCGAGCTTGGCGGCGACATGCCGCTGTACCCGACGGCGGTCCGGCTGCGCAACCAGCTCGAGTACTCGCTGTTCGGCTTTTCCCCCAACCCGGTGGTTATGGTCGGCCAGGACCATGCCCTGATCGAGCGGGCCTATGCGGACGAATACTGCTCCCGCGACATCGCCCGGTGGCGGCCCGGGGCGCTGGTTTGGGCGGCGCGCATCCGGCAGATGCAGGACGAGGAGGCCACTCGGGGCAAGGCGTTCCTCTACGTGCTGACGCCGTCCAAGGTCGCGCAATACCCCGACCTGCTGCCGCCGGCGTTCAACTGCCCCTCCCACCAGGCGGACCGGGTTGGACTGGTGCCGGATTGGATCGCCATGCTGCAGGCCGATGGCGTCCACTTGGTCGACACCACGGCGGTGCTGCAGGCCGCCAAGCGGTCCTATCCCATGCCGTTGTTCCCGGCCGGCGGCACGCATTGGAACGCCGTGGGGGAGGCAGTGGCGCAGCAGGCGGTGCTGACCGCGCTCGACCGCCTCGTGCCGGGACGCGGCTTCGCTGCCTCGCCGTTCACCTGGCGCATGCTGCCCCACCCGGTGCGCGACAGCGACGACGTGGATTTGGCGCGCTTGCTGAACCTGTTCATCCCCGCCGCGAATGGCCCGGTCCCCGCGGTGACGCCGCACCCCGTGGTCACCCCCGCGGCGTGTCAGCCGTCCCGCGTGGTGATCGTCGGCGGCAGCTTCAGCCACGCGACGCTAAAGGCGTTGAGCGGCATGCCGTGCAGCGTCAAGGCGACCGAGTACGAGTACTGGCACACCTATACGCTGCGCTGGGGCAACGGTGAGCTCGATAAACACTTCGGCGTCGACGAAGTGCAGCGTGATGCCGAGGTGCTGGGCGCGGACGTGCTGATCTACGAGGAAAACGAGCAACTGCTGAGCCAGCCGCTCCACGGCCAGGCCTTGTCCGCGTTTTTGCAGGCGCAAGGAACGCCTACCGCCATCCCTTAGGTCTACGCTAGGATGATCTGAGCAGGAGGGCGCATGGGACAGGTTACCGTTGGCATCTGGGGCAACGATCTCGCCGTGCGCCTGCAGGCACCTCAGGGTTATGTCGGATCCCGTGGTTTCATCCAGGTGCCAGCCGATGGACGACAGCCGCGGAACTCGCAAGACAGACTGCCGGTTTAGCCGGCAATCAAGCGGTCAGCGGGTCAGTTGCGTAATCATTCTCTCTGTGGCCAACTTATTTTTGGAAACGCCAAATTTGGCGGATGCCGAACGGGTTTCAAACGACCGCCTCTTGAGGCGATTTGTACAAGAGAATCCGGCCATCAGGAACTATCTGGTTCAGGATATCAAAGTCACCAATATTTCGTGTGAGCACCGTATGGCCATTCTCCATTGCCTGAAGGAAGACAAGAGCGTCGTTCAACAGCTTGCGTTCCTGTCCTTTCACGAAGCCGCCCAGTCGGAAGGTCAACCCGGCAAGGACGCCCGCGGTCCCCCAGACTGATCGGCTGGGCTCGCGCAGTCGATGCGACCGAATGCCGTTGACGGTCTGCCTGCACTTATCGAGTGCGTTCCCCGTTTCGGGGTGGTTCGGGTCAAGGCGTCCGAAAGCGTGCGTCAACTCCGCCAGGCAAACCGCGGAATGGTTGCAAATCCGCATTCCCATGAGGTGGTCAACCTCCCGTGGCGAGCGATCTTGCAGGCCATCGATATAGACCGTCGTATCCAACAGCAGTTCAGATCCGGGCCGGAGGTGATCGTCGATGAACGGGAGGTCTGCGGGAGGGCGCCGAGCCAAGGAAGCGGTTGATCTGGACGGCTTCAATCTTCGCAATACGCTATCCAGATCAAAACTCAAGATCTACGTCCTTGCTCACGCTCCCGCGCAGGCGGGCGAAGTAATCTCCGAAATCGTCTTCGATGGCGACCTTGGCGAGCGCGTACTCGATCAAAGCAGTCTCGGAGGTCAGTCCGGCCCGCTTCTTTGCCGCCTCCAACAAGGTCCGGTGGACTCGCCCCGACACTCTGGCATCCTTGTCCGAAGGCGAGATCAGTCCCTCGTCTCTGGCGGCGGCGATAACTCGGTCGACGTTCGGAGCCGACGGCATGACCTTCCTCCACCATCTGTCAGACAAATTGATAACTTGTCTGACAGACGTCAATCGCAAGGTTACCATCTGTGTGGCGCGGGCCAAGCTGCAGAGCTTCTTAACGATCTAAGTTATAGTAAGATCCTGCGGCAGCGTCGGCGAATAAGTGCGTCGGCACGCCGACAAAGCTGCCGCTCAAACAAAGGCACGGTTCTGGCGCTGCGACGTGCTGCCCGTTTGCCGCAGCTTGCACACGGCCCGCTTCCGGTCTAGCGCAGGAGCAAGCGGTGGCACACCGCGGCTGGGAGGGCGCAGGGCAATGGGGTTTGCAGCGTTGTCGTCACTGCTGGCGCCGCGCTCCGTCGCGGTGATCGGCGCATCCTCGGACCCGACGCGGATCGGCGGCCGCCCGATCGCCTACATGCAGGCGCGCCGGTTCAAGGGGGCGATCCTGCCGGTGAACCCGAACCGCCGCGAAATCCAGGGGCTGCCCGCCTTTCCCGACATCGCCAGCCTGCCGCTGGTCCCGGACGCCGCCATCGTCGCCGTCCCCGCGGCGCAGGTGGTGGAGACGGTGGCGGCGCTGGGCACCAGGGGGGTGCAGGCCGCCATCGTGTTCTCCGCCGGGTTCGCCGAAACGGGGGAGGCGGGCGGCATCCTTCAGGACAAGATGCTGGGTCAAGCCCGGGCGCATGGCATGCGGGTGCTGGGGCCGAACTGCCTCGGCCTGTTCAACGACCGGATCGGCTTCTACGGCATCTTCTCCGCCTCGCTGGAAACCGGCTACCCGCCGCCGGGCCGCATCGGCATCGTCAGCCAGTCCGGCGCATACGGCACCCACGTCTTCACCATCGCCCGGCAGCGCCGCATCGGCACGCCGGTCTGCGTCGCCACCGGCAACGAGTCCGACGTCGCGGTCGGCGAGGTGATCGGCTGGATGGTGGAGGATGACGGCACGGACGTGATCGTCGTCTATGCCGAGGGCATCCGCGAAAGCGCCAGCTTCATCGCCGCGCTGGCCGCCGCCCGCGCCGCGCGCAAGCCGGTCATCGTGATGAAGGTCGGCCGCTCCCGCTTGGGCGCTGCCTCCGCCCGCTCGCACACCGCCGCCATCGCTGGGGACGACGCCGTCACCTCCGCCGTGCTGGCGGAGTTCGGGGCGCTGCGCGCCTATTCGACCGAGGAAATGCTGGATTTCGCCCAGCTCGCCACCCGTCGCATCTACCCGGTGCGCAACACGCTGGGGATGGTGACGGTCAGCGGCGGCGCCGGCGTGCTGGTCAGCGACGCGGCCGAGGCGCTCGGCCTGCCCATGCCGCCGATGCCGGAGGCGGCGCAGCAGCGGCTGACCAGGTTGCTGCCCTACGCCGCGGCGCATAACCCGGTCGATTGCACGGCGCAGGCGCTGAACGACATCAGCCTGGTCGGCACCTTCACCGAGGCGATGGTGCAGGAGGGCGGCTACGGCTCCGTGCTCGCCTTCTTCTCGCAGACGGGGGGCGCCGCCTCCATCGCGCCGGGCTTGCGGCGGGAGCTGGGGGCCGTGCAGGCGCGCCATCCGGACCGCCTGTTCGTGCTCTCGGTCCTGGCGGCGCCGACGCTGGTGGACGAGTATGAAGCGGATGGCTGGTCCGTGTTCGAGGACCCGACCCGGTCCGTCAACGCCATCGCGGCCATGGGGCGGCTGGGGGACGCGTTTGCCGAACAGCCCGGCCTGTCGCCGCCGCCGATTGCGCCGGTGGAGGTTCCGCCGTACTCGCCCGACGAGGCCGGGGCGAAGGAGATCCTGGCCGCCGCCGGCATCCACAGCGCGCCTGAGCAGGCCTGCCACGACGTGGACGCGGCCGTGGCGGCTGCCGACGCCCTCGGCTACCCGGTGGTGCTCAAGATCCTTTCACCCGACATCACCCATAAGACCGAGATCGGCGGCGTCCTGCTGGACGTGGCGGACGCCGCGGCGGTGCGGGACGGCTTCGCCCTGCTGCTGGCCCGTGCCGCCGAGCGGGCGCCCACGGCGCGGGTGCAGGGCGTGCTGGTGGCCAAGCAGCTCATGGGCGGGGTCGAATGCATCCTGGGCATCCACCAGGACCCGGTGTTCGGCCCGGTGGCGATGGTGGGACTGGGCGGCGTGTTCGTGGAGATCATGCGCGACGTGGCGTTCCGCCGCTGTCCGTTCGGCCCGGATGTGGCGGAGAAGATGATCCGCAGCCTGCGCGGCGCCCCGCTGCTGCTCGGCGCCCGCGGCCGGCCGGCGATCGACCTGCCGGCCCTGGCGCAGATGCTGTCGCGCCTGTCCGCCTTTGCCCATGACGCCGGGCCGCGGCTGCAGGCGGTGGATTTGAACCCCGTGCTGGCGATGACGGACGGGGCCTATGCGTTGGACGCGGTGGTGCAGATCAATGCCTGACCTGGAAAACCTGCGCCTGATCCGCGTCACCCGGCCGCGAAGGCTGCTGTGAAGAAGTCGCGGCCGCCGAAATTGCCGGATTTCAGCGCCAGCCGCATGGCCGGGCCGTCGCCCTCCGCGAAGGTCCATGGCACGCCGGGGTCGATCTCCGCGCCGATGCGCAATTGCCGCACGCCCAGGCGGGACACGACGGCGCCGGACGTCTCGCCGCCTGCAACCACCAGGCGGCGCACCCCTGCATCGACCAGCCCGGCGGCGACCACTGCCAGCGTCTCTTCCACCAGGCTGCCCGCGGCCTCGCGCCCCAACTTCGCCTGAAGGGCGGCGACGCGGTCCGGCGGCGAGGACGCGGCGATCACCACGGGCGTGTCGCCCAGCTTGCCGTCCGCCCAGTCCAGCGCCTGCTGCGCCAGGGCTTGCGCGTCGGGTGTCGCCAGCGGGTCGAGTTCCAGCGTCGGCACCCGGTCCCGCGCTGCGCCGAGCTGGAACAGCGTGGCGCGCGAGCAGGAGCCGGACAGCACGGCGGCATGGCCCTGCACCGGCGGCAGGGCGGTCACGTCCGCCCGCTCGGGCAACAAGCCGGCGGCGCGGAAATTCCCCGGCAGCCCCATTGCGACGCCGGAGCCGCCGCTGATCAGCGCGTGCCCGGACGCGGCCTGGCCGATCGCGATCAAATCCGCCTCGGTGATCGCGTCGACGACAGCGTAGCGCCGGCCCTGTTCCTTCAACCCGTTCAGCATGCGGCGGATCGCATCGGCGCCCTGCGCCACGGTCGCCCACGGCACCAGTCCGACCGTCCCGTCCGTCTGGCGCGACAGCACGCGGACCAGGTTCGGGTCGCGCATCGGCGTCAGCGGATGGTGCTCCATGCCGCTCTCGTTCAGCAGCGCCGTGCCGACGAAAAGATGGCCCTGGAACACGCTGCGGTTGTTGGCGGGGAAGGCCGGGCAGGCAAGGGCGAAGCCGCAGCCCAGCGCGTCCACCAGCGCGTCGGCAACCGGGCCGATATTGCCGTCCTCGGTGCTGTCAAAGGTCGAGCAGTATTTCTGGAACACCTGCCGGCAACCGGCCGCCTGCAGCCAGCGCAGCGCAGCCAGGCTTTCCGCCACGGCCTCGGCGGCGGGCGTGGTGCGGGATTTCAACGCGATGACGACCGCGTCGGCCTCCGGCGCCGGGCCGGCGGGCACGCCGATCAATTGCACCGTCCGCATCCCGCCGCGGACCAGGGTGGAGGCGAGGTCGGTGGCGCCGGTGAAATCGTCGGCGATGCAGCCTAGCAGCATTGTGTAGCCTCCACGAAGCGCGCGGCCTGGCTGGCCCAGTCCGGCAGGGTGCGCCCCAATAGCCAGGCGGCGTCCGCCATGTCGGCGCGCAGCGCGGTGTCGAAAATCAGCCGGCGCAGGGATTTCGACAGTTGATCCATCTCGCCGGGAGCGCAGACGACCCCCGACTCCGGCGTGACCAGCTCCGCCGCGTTGCCGCCGGAGGTGACGGCGACCGGCAGCCCGCGCCGCAGCGCCTCGGCGACGGGGGCGCTGTAGCCTTCCCACTCCGTCGCCAGGGCGAACACGTCGGCGCGCCGCCATTCGGCCTCCAGGGCTTCCGCATCCAGGCTGCCGGCGAAGCGGACCCGGTCGGCGCAGCCGGACTCGGCCGCCTGCTCCCGCAGCGAGGCGGCGTAGGCGGGGTCGCGGTCGGCGGCGCCGACGACCACCCAGCGCCACGGCAGGTCGAACAGCCGCGCCAGCGCGCGCAGCAGCACGGCATGTCCCTTGCGCGGCACCAGCGCGCCCACGGACAACACGGTGCAAGCGGCCGCGCCGGAACCGGTGCTGCGGGGTGCGTCGGGCACACCGGGGCGCACGACGCTGATCCTGGCCGGGTCCAAGGCAAAGGCCTCGACCAGGCGCTGGCGGATCGGCTCGCTGGGCGTGACGATATGGCGCAGCAGGGGCAGCCGCTCCCGTTCCGCGGCGTGGATCGCGTCGCGCCGCTCGGGTTCGGCCAGGGCGGTTGGATGGTGGACCAGGCCCACCGCGCCGTGCAGCCGGTCGGCCGGAACGGACGGGAGCGCCATGCCGTCGATCACCCGCAGGGCGGACTCCGGTCCATCGCCGAACCAGACGCCATGCCCGGCCGCCCGCAAGGCCGGGGCGAGGCCGTGGAGATAGGCGCTGCCGCCCTCAAGCGAGGGGGGACCGGGCGGCAGCAGGAAATTGAAATCCGCCATGGCTCCGCTTAGCACGGCGCGGCCATGGCGTCATACGCCGGACGGGTCCGTTACGCGCTGGCGCGCAACGCCCAGCTCGCGCTTGGCCGCTTGGCGTACACGCCGGAGCGGGCGTAGCGCGGCGTCGGGTCGGCGGCCCGCGCGGCCTTCGCCATGATCCCCAGCACCCGGTTCTGCAAACCGATCGCACGCTCCAGCAGGCGCCGGTTCTCCTCCGTGACGCCCTGCAAGCGGGTGGCGGCCGCGCGCAACGCCTTCACGTCCAGCGTGGCCCGCAGGGCGACGGCCTGCCGCTGGGCCGCGGTGAACGCCGCCGTCGCCGCCTGCTTGCGGGCCAGCAACTGCCCGGCCGCAACCAGGTCCAATGCCGATAGGGCCGCGTTCTCGGCCACCAGCGTGTCGGCGAGTTCCGTCGTCGCCGCGACGATATCGGGCATCATGGCTGCTTCTCCTGCGCTGCTTCCTGCATCTGGATCATCTGCCGGAACACGGGCTGCGCCAGCCCAAGTCCCCCGGCCTTCGACATCTGCTTGGCGATGGAGTCGATCATCATCGGCTTCCACGCGCTCTCGCCCTCGCCGCCGCCGAACGGGCCGCCGGAGGTGTCTATGGTGTCGAACATCGGCGACAGGAACTGGTTGAGCGTCATCGCCTCGAAATCCTGGGCGGCCTTCCAGGCTTTCTGCACCTGGGCCGGCGGCAGGGTGGAGGTGATCGCGGGCGCGTTCATCAGCGCACCTGAAGGTCGGCTTGGAGGGCGCCGGCGGCCTTGATGGATTGCAGGATGCTGATCATGTCGCGCGGCCCGATCCCCAGCGAGTTCAGGCTGGCCACCAGGTCCCGCAGCGTCACGCTGCCCTGGATGATGCCAAGCCGCTTGTCCGACGAGTCGTCCACCTGCACGCCGGTCCGCGGCACGGTCGCGGTCGTGCCGTTGGACAGCGGCCCAGGCTGCGACACCTGCGGCGTCTCCGTCACGCGGATGGTGAGGTTGCCTTGGGCAATGGCCACGGTGCTGACGCGGACATTGGCGCCCATGACGATGGTGCCGCTCGCCTCGTCGATGATCACCACCGCTGGGCTGTCCGGTTCGACCCGCAAATCTTCGATCCGGCCCAGCGCATCGATCACGTCGCGGCCTCCCAGCTCCAGCGATACGGTGCGCGGGTCGCGCGCGGTGGCGACGCCGCCGCCGAGGCTGGCGTTGATGACGGCGGCCATGCGGCGGGCGGTGGTCAGGTCCGGGTTGCGCAGGCCGAGCCGCACGGAGGGATGGCTGCCGAGCGCGAAGGGCACCTCCCTCTCCACGATGGCGCCGTTGGCGATGCGTGCCGCCGTCGGCACGTTGCGGGTGACGGAGGTGGCGGCGCCGCGGGCGGAAATGGCGCCCGTCGACAGCGCACCTTGGGCGACGCCGTAGACCTCACCATCCGCGCCCAGCAGCGGGGTGACGAGCAGGGTGCCGCCCGTCAGGTCCTTGGCGTCGCCCAGCGCCGACACGCTGACGTCGATGCGGCTGCCGCCGCGGGCGAAGGCAGGCAGGGTGGCGGTGACCATCACGGCGGCCACGTTCTTGGTCTGCAGCTTGGATTCCTGGTCGCGCGTGTTGACGCCCAGACGTTCCAGCATGCCGATCAGCGACTGCCGGGTGAACACCGCGTTGTCCAGGCGGTCGCCCGTGCCGTTCAGCCCGACCACGAGGCCGTAGCCGACCAACTGGTTTTCCCGGATGCCTTCCACGTCGGCGATGTCCTTGATGCGGACCTGGGCCAGGGCGAGACAGGGCGCCAGTAACAAGAGGGCGGCGAGCAGCAAGGATCGCACGTGCATGGGGGTCTTTCCGGCTCGTTCAGCTTTACGCGGCAGTCTGTGCCCTGTCGGGACATCCGCACGGCCAAGCGCAAGGCCCGTGCCAGCCCCGGCGGCTGCAGGAACCGTTGATTTCCAGCGGTCGAGCAGTGGGCGAGCCCGGCACATCCTGCCGGGGTAGGTAGAAGGAGCCGGGTTGATGAGGTTCAGCGGATGGTGAGCGTCGGGCGCGTGAGTGGCCCGGCCGTTCCGAGTGCAGGGTCGCGCCGGGTGCCGGCCAGCGGCGGCTTCAGCGTCGCCCCGAGCGAGACGGCCAGCCTCGCCGCACCGGCGGCGGCGGCGGTCGGCTCGCTCGACGGCATGCTGCTGCTGCAACAGGTCGAGGACGGGCCGACCCGCGACCGCCAGGCGCGCCGGCACGGGCGGGCGATGCTGGATGGCTTGGCCGCGTTGCAGCGCGCGCTGCTGGATGGCGAGCTGGATCCGGCCATGCTGGAGCGGCTGGCCGCGCTGGCGGAGCATTGTCCCGAAGCATCCGACCCGGCGCTGCGCGCCACCCTGGCCGCTGTTTCGCTGCGCGTCCAAGTGGAACTGGCCCGGCGTGCCATGTGACGGATTGGCGACAACCCGTCTGAAGCCGGAGTTTCCGGCTTTATCACGGTGTTCTGCCATATCCGTGCTCTTGGCGACACGAAATTGCGTCGCTATACAGCCGCCAAACCGCACCGCGACGGCGCTTGGAGCGCTTAGGAATGGCACCGATGATGCTAACCCTGCCCCCTGATTACCGCCCGGCTGAAGACGATGAGTTCATGGATGCCCGGCAATCCGAGTATTTCCGGCAAAAGCTGCTGCGTTGGCGCAATGACCTGTTGCGGGAAGCGGATGGCACGCTGGCCAGCCTGTCGGAGGGCGGCATCCATGAGGCGGACATCACCGACCGCGCCAGTGTCGAGACGGACCGGGCGTTGGAACTGCGCACCCGGGACCGCGCCCGCAAGCTGATCAGCAAGATCGACCAGGCGCTGCAACGGATCGAAGGCGGCACCTACGGCTTCTGCGAGGAGACCGGCGAGCCGATCGGGTTGAAGCGGCTGGAAGCCCGTCCGATCGCGACCCTGTCCATCGAGGCGCAGGAGCGGCACGAGCGCATGGAGCGCGTGCATCGCGACGACTGACGGCGTTATGCTCCGCCACGGAGGCTGAGCGTGGACCCGAGCGAGCTGTACGACACCGATTTCGTTGCCTGGACAGAGCAGCAGGCTGTCGCATTGCGCGGGGCTGCTGGACTATCGAACCGGCTGGATCTCCCACACCTCGCCGAGGAGATCGAGAGCTTGGGCCGGCGCGACGTTCGGGAGGTGGAACGCCTCATCCGCCAAATCCTGCTTCATATGTTGCAGATCGTGTCCGATCCGGCGTCCGATGCTGGCCCGCATTGGCGGCTGGAGGTTGCCGCGTTCCAGGCCGATGCGGCGGCTGCGTTTTCACCGTCCATGGCGCAGAAGATCGAACTCGACCGCTTGTGGCAGCACACGCTCAGAAGCTTCATGGCGGAGTTTGCGGCTGGGCGGCGGGCGACGCCGTTGGCATGTCCGCTGACCTTGGACGATCTCGTGGATCGGGACTTTACCGTAGGCTCTGCCGTCGCGCGGGTTGCGACCGCACTCGACACGCCACCGGCTGTGGCCGGCGGCTCAGCAGCCTAGTCATGACCCACTGGCCCTAACCGATCGCGCCGACGTCATGGGTGATTGCCGCGCCGATCTCGCGGACGGTGGCGAACAGGCGGCGGATGGGTTCGAAGATCGTCGCGTGCTCCCGCTCGTAGGAGACGGCGTTGCGGCGTCCCGCTGGTTCAGCGTAGTCGCGCACGGCCGCCGGGTCGGGCGCGGTCGGGAAGATTTCCGCCAGCAGCGCCAGGCACGCCGGGACGTCCAGGCGGATCAGCCGGTCCTCCAGCCCCTGCCGGGTGACGCCGTGGCGGGGTGAGAACTCGGGGATGGCCGTTCCCAGCAGCCAGATGCGCTGGATCGCGGCGATGCGCAGCGCGTGCAGCAACACGGCGTCGGCCGACATGCGCGGGGCGTCCGGCCAGGTGTCGATCAGCGCCAGATAGTCCAACTGGATGCGCCGGCTCATGGCCGTAACGGATTGCCACAGCGCCAGCCGGTCCAGCGCGCGGGCGACGCTCATCAGGGCGGCGGCCCGGCCCGGCTGGGTGGTGTGCGGCACCCGGTCCAGCCATGCGCCCGGGTCGACCAGCCCCACGACGGCGCGCAGCACGTCCCAGTCGGAATGCGCCAGGGCATGCGCCGCGAAGTCCATCGCCCGGCGGAACCGGGGGCTGGTCTCCAGCAGCGGCCGGAACTCCTCGCGATGCCGGGCGGCCGCGGCGCCCAGCCCGTGGAGCGTGTTCGCGCACCAGCCGAGCTGCTGCAGGATCGCGTTGTTGGGGATCGCCCGCAACTCCCGCGGATGGCGGATCATCGCCGGGCCGCCGCTGTCGGATTGCCGTGCCGAGGGTCGCGACCCGGTGGGGTCCAGCAGCGCCGGGCCGAACGTGCCGAGCAGCCCGGCATATCCCGGATCCTCCACCAGCTCGCGCATGCCGCTGCCGATGGTGGCGAAGAAATCGGCGGCGAAATCGGGCTCGGCGTAGATCGGATCCTGCCCGCCCACCATCGGGGCGTAGGCATGTTCTGCAATGCGCACGATCGTGGCGTCCGCCAGGGCCGGCGTGCCGAACAACAGGTAGCCGTCGCCCCCCTGGAACGCGCTTTCCTCCCGCGTCGCGATGCCATCGCGTATGAACGCCATGCGGCTGCGGGTGGGGGAGACGTATTTCAGCCGGTCCGCCAGGCAGCCGGGATGGCCGCCGCGCCCGATGCTCTCGCCATGGGTGTCGAACAGCACGACCTCCACGTCGGTCAGACCGTGCTTGACCAGCAACTCCGCCACTTTCAGCCGCAGCCGCTCGATCAGGTAGGAGGCCGCGAGCTGCCCCAGGTAGCGGCCGCTGTCGGAGTAGCCGAATTGCAGGCACATCCGCCCGGTCGCCCGCAGATAGGCGCACCAATGCGGCGACCGCAGCGCCTCCGCCACGACGCGCGCGCCCTGTTCCAGCGCCTCGGCGGTTTCGAACAGCGGGCTGATCTCGACATGGCGTTCGATCCCGAACAACCGCGCGAGCCAGAGCGCGGTGAGCAGGGTGTAGCCGCTCTCCGTCTCCGCGATCAGGAAGCGGACGGGGGAGGCGGCGTCGACATGTTTGGCGATCTGCGCCACCGTCATCATCAGCCGCGCGGCGGAGGATTGTTCCGCCATGAGGGCGCCGAAATCGACCGGCTCCGCCTGCACCGCGTCCAAGGCCTCACCCATGGCGGCCAGCAGCACCCGGCGGCGGCTGGCGTCCGCCGGCGGTTCGGCCAGGCCAAGCCGGACGCGCGCCGCGTTGTGCAATTGCGCGGAGTTCAGCCGGACATGGGTGTGCGCCAGCGCCATCCCGTGGCTCGCCAGTCCGGCGCGCGCCACCAGCAGGGGCATCGGATCGGCCGCCGTGGCGATGGCTGCATCCAACAGAAGCAGCACCGGATCGGGCGTCACGAGCGCCGCGTCGCGGCCGTGCACCAGCGCCGTGGCGAACGCCGCCACCGCATCCGGCTCCGGCGTCTCGGGGCAGGCGGCGATCTGTGCGTCCACCGCCGTCAGGGCCTCGTCGAGCCGGCTGCGGATCGCGGCGTCCGGCACCTGGTCGTGCACCCGCCGGAGCTGCAGGCGCTTCATCGTCAGCCGTAGCCGCAGCGTGTCCCACCAGCCGATATCGGTCCGCCCGTCCGTGTCGTAGCCGACCCAACTGGCGAGGATCACCGGCTTCGGCGTCAGGCTGCGCCACCGCTCCGGCCAGGTTTGCGCCGCGGCGCGCAGAATGGTGGCGGTGAGCCGGTCG
Source organism: Acetobacteraceae bacterium (assembly GCA_965199095.1). GTDB lineage: Bacteria > Pseudomonadota > Alphaproteobacteria > Acetobacterales > Acetobacteraceae > LMUY01. Next base: position 898,964 of record CBDAQM010000006.1, on the reverse strand, counting down.
ATCGCGTCACGGCCATGGAGGATGGCGGCGACCGCCTGGTCGAACTCCTCCGACAGGGTGGGGCGGGAGGGCCGGTGGGAGGCAAAGCGCGGCGCCGCGACACCGCCGGCGGCGCGGGCGAGTGCGGCGGATTGCTCGGCCGGGAGTGAGAAGGTCGGGTGCGCGGTGAACACGGCGGCGAACCGAGTCCGCTCGACGGATGTGCGGAACGTGTCGAACGGGACCGGGCTGTCCCCCGGGTCCGGCCGCACCAGCCGGTCGGCCACCGCCTGCATCGCGGCGTCGGACCCGGCCAGGCCGCCGACATAGTCCCGCAGGCGGATGGCGCGGGCGTCGAACGCGGCGTCCCGCAGATGCCGCACCACGGCGTCCAACATGTCGAGCGTGAGCGTGCCGGCATCCATCTGCCGGATGACCGCCAGCGCCACCGACAGCACCGGGCTGCCGAACGGATCGGTGCTGCTGCGCTGTCGCGCGTCCTCCACCAGGGCCAAGAGCTCTTGCACGACCGGGCTGGCGTTGTCTGGCATGGCACGATGATGCGGCGCAGCGGCAGCGTGTGGCAAGCTGTGCTAACCAGCCGGCATGTCCTCCCCCGATCCTGACCGGCTTGCCCGGCAGTCCCTCGCCCGGCACCGTGCCTTCGCCACCGGGCTGCTCGTCCTCATGGCGGTGCTCACCCTCGGCAGCTACGCGCTGCCGCCGGGCTGGGGCACCGATTTGCTGCAGGCGGCGGCGAAGGCGGGGTTTGTCGGCGGGGTGGCGGACTGGTTCGCCATCACGGCGCTGTTCCGCCATCCGCTCGGGCTGCCGATCCCGCACACCGCCATCATCCCGGCGCAGAAGGAGCGGCTGGGCCGTGCGCTCGGCCGCTTCGTGGCGACCCACGTGTTCACCGAGGCGGAGTTGCGCCGCACCCTGGCGCGGATCGACATGGCGGGCATCCTGCACCGCTTCTTCGCCGACCCCGCCGCCTCCCGCCCGGCGGCGCAGGCGCTCGCCGGCATGCTGCCGCGCCTGCTGGCGACGGTGGAGGACGGCCGGGCGCGGCGGCTGATCGCGCGGCTGGTGCCCCGCATCCTCGGCGGCCGCGGCGCCAGCGCCGTCGTCGCCCGGGCCTTGCACGGCCTGCTGGAGGGCGGGCGGCACCAGGACGTGCTGTCGTTTATCCTGACGCAGTTCCGCGCCCTGCTCGCCGCCAAGGAGGACCAGCTCCGCGCCGTCATCGCCGAACGGGTGCGCGAGCAGGGCGGCCGGATCGTGGGGTGGGCGCTCGGGGCGCAGGTGGCGCGCCGCGTGCTGACCACGATGAACAGCGAGCTGGACAAGATCAGCCCCGACGGGTCCGAACTGCGGGACGCGTTCGATACCTGGATGCGCGCCGAGATCGCCCGCATGGAAACCGACCCGGCGCGGGCGGCCGAGGTCGGGCGCGCGATCCGCCAGGTCGTGGCGCATGAGACGGTACAGGCCTGGCTGTGGGACATCTGGTCCCGGCTGCGCCTGGCGATGGAGGCGGACGCGGCGGAGCCCGGCGGCCACACCGTGGCGTTCATCGAAGGTGCGCTGACCAATCTCGGCGCCTTGCTGGAGTCCGATCCCGGCGTGCGGGCGCGGCTGCAGGCGGCCGCCGAGGTGATCGTGGTGAGTGTGCTGCCCTCGGCGCAGGCGTCGCTGTCCTCGTTCATCGGCGACGTGGTGGCCAATTGGGACACGGCGACGCTGGTGGACCGGATCGAGCTGCGGGTCGGCAAGGACCTGCAATTCGTCCGCGTGAACGGGACGGTGGTCGGGTTCCTGGTGGGCGGGGCGCTGTATGCGGCGCTGAAGGCGATCTTCGGGGTGGTGAGCTTCTGACCGCAACCCCATTTCCCGGGCGGAGGAATATCATCATGCGGCTTTCCGTGCTTGACCAATCCACGATCGTCTCCGGCCGCACCCCAGCGGACGCGATCACCGAAAGCATGGCGCTGGCACAGCATTGCGAGGCGTTGGGCTATGACCGTTACTGGCTCGCCGAGCATCACGCCTCCGCCAGCCAGGCAGGGACCGCCCCGGAGATCCTGATCGCCGCCATCGCCGCGACCACGCGCCGCATCCGGGTGGGCAGCGCCGGAGTCATGCTGCCGCATTATTCCAGCCTCAAGGTCGCCGAACAGTTCCGCGTGCTGGAGGCGGTGGCGCCGGGCCGGATTGATCTTGGGCTGGGGCGGGCGCCGGGCAGCGACGGGCGCACCGCCTTCGCGTTGAACCCCAACGCCGCCAAGGCTGCGGACCAGTTTCCGGCCCAGCTGCGCGACCTGCTCGCCTGGCTTGCGGGAGAGCCCCTGGTGGAGGGCCATCCGTTCCGCAGCGTCGTCGCGCAGCCGACCGGGCCGACCAGCCCCGATGTATGGATTCTCGGTTCGTCGGAGTACGGCGCGCAGGTCGCGGCGCATTTCGGCCTGCCGTACTGCTTCGCCCATTTCATCACGGATGGGGAGGGGATGGCGGAGGCGCTTGACCTCTATCGTGCCAGTTTCCGGCCAGGTCCGCGGTACAAGACGCCCCACGCGGCGTTGGCCGTGTGGGCGCTGGCGGCCGACACGGAGGCAGAGGCCGACCGGCTGTTCGCGTCGCGCGCCCTGTGGCGGCTGGGCCGCGACCGCGGCATCTACGCTGCCCTCCCTACCCTGGAGGAGGCGGCGGCCTATCCGTACACCGGGCAGGAGAGCGCCCGGATCGCCCACACCCGGGCGCGTGCGCTATGCGGCACGGCGGCGGAGATCGCCTCACGGATCGATGGGTTGGCACGGGATGTCGGCGCTGCCGAAGTGGCCGTCATAACCACGGTCGCCGACAAGGCGGCGCGGCAGCGATCCTACACGCTGCTGGCGGAAGCGATGCGGTTACGGGCGCCGGGCGACGTAGCGGTCGCCGCCGAATGACGCTGCCCGGCGCCGCGCCTGCCACATCTTGAACCGGATGGTGATCACCGCCACCAGCACGGCCACGATCACGACCGGGATCAGCAGCAGCGCAACCCAGAGCGCCAGGGCTGCGAACGCCAGACCGCCCGCGACAACCGCCAGCAGCACGGCCCCGGCGATGATCCGCGTCGAAATCGGCGCCCGCGGCGGCGTGGTAAAGCGGCCGTCCGGCGTCATGTCCAGTTGCAGGCGAGAGTCGTATGCCATGAGGTTGGAGATGGATCGCGTGATGCCGGCTTCAAGCCAGGTCGCTCAGTCGTGTTTCTTCCGCAAGTCTGCGAGCAGGGCACGGCGGAAAAGCGCAGCCTCTCCCGCCTCCTACCTCCCATCTGGGATCCGGTCCCGCATTCGCCGCGCAAATATGGCTGCGCAGCGCGCTAGGGCGAAGCCATCCAGGGCGGCGGGATGGCGCCCAGAAGCTGAGGCATCTGACTGTCCTTCAACAGTGGAAGTAGTGATCGCCAAGCGCTGGTCGGTACAATCCCAGCCAACCGCAAGGCCAATTCACCTTTGATGCTTGCCAGAACGGAGAGATCCTCCAGGCCCTGCTGATTTATGCTCATTGCCGGGTCTGTTTTGTCGTGAGGTAGGCAGCAACAGCCTCGTGAATCGCGCGCCAGTGTCCAACCAGCGGCCTGTTATAGCTCACGGTCAAGATCAGGTTCTGCACGACGAAATGCTGCGAACATTGCGGGTTGCCAAATGTTTCAGTCGTGGTCCCGCAGGTGATCACCTCATCCGGTGCTTCAATGGATGGGCTGACGAACACATCAGGGGCGGCGCCAAGGTTTGGATGCGCCGTGACCATCAGCATGCCGTTTCCTGGCACAGCTCCGTGCGCTGCGCCGGGCGGCGCAAGGCGCAAGGGAAAGCCAGACGTCCCGACTGGCGCCACTGCGAGCGAGACTTCGCGGCGTTCCGCTTCCACAAAATACGCTGGTGGCGCCGCGTCACCCGCGACCTGCGCTCCCGACACTGCCAGGATAAGCAAAGACGGTACTTCTTCCACGGGCTTGAACAAGTCCGACAGCGTCAGTCCGCCCATGTCGGGCCATTTGAGTTGCAGCAGAAAACCGAAGACTTTGCCAGATGCGGCGACATCGCCCTGAAACGCGTCCGGCGGAAACACGTAGCTGTGCCCCCCACAGATGGTAACGGCAGGTCCGGCCCCGCTTAGAAGGATCAACGCAAGCAGCAACGATGGAATGGAACCGGGTCGGCAGGACATTCTATACAGCAACTTCGACCCTAATTCATCACTCCGTCAAGGCCAGCAGCGTAGCCCGTCTGGCCCGTTGCTCATACCGACATGTTTAGCCGTTGGGATTCCCCGATCCTCAGTCACGGAAGCGGCGGATGATTGCCGTCCTCGTGCAGGGGGACATGGTGATTCCGCGCGCGAGGGGGCGAGGCCGGAAGGGACAGAACTTTGTTCTTGGACGAACGCTAAGAGCCACTGAACCAATTATAGCCCTGGTCTTCCCAATACCCGCCTGGATAGTCGTTCGTGACGAACATCGAGGTGATATATTTCGGGTTCTTGAAGCCCAGTTTCGTCGGCACCCGGACCTTGATCGGGAAGCCATACTCCGGCGGCAGCGGGGCGGCGCCGTAATCCAGCGCGATGATGGTTTGCGGATGCAGCGCGGACGCCATGTCCAGGCTGGTGTAATAGCGGTCGGCGCATTTGAACCCGACATAGCGGGCGCGGGTGTCGGCGCCGACCCGCTGCAGGAAGGTGCCAAGCGGCACGCCGCTCCACTGCCCGATCGCGCTCCAGCCCTCGATGCAGATATGCCGGGTGATCTGGGCCGCCTGCGGCAGGGTGCGCAGGCGGGACAGTGGCCACGGGGTCTTGTCCGCCACCAGGCCGGCCACCTCCAACGCCCAGTCGCTGCCGTCGATGTCCGGCACGTCGTCCACCGGGTAGAACGCGTTGAACGGGAACGGCTTGGTGATGCGGCTTGCATCATAGGTCGGCGCCAACCGGTTCGGGTCGAACAGCAGCGCCTGCACCCGGTCGTTGAAGTGCGACATCGCCCACAGCACCTTGTCCACCGTGTCGCCGTCCTGCAGGTTGCAGCCGGTCAGCAGGGTGAGCGCGCCCAGCGAAAGGCCGCCGCGCAGCAGCATCCGCCGTTCCACCCTCCGCAAGGCCGTGCGGTGCTCGTCGAGGCGGATGGGAGGGCGGGGCGGACGAGGGATCATGTCAATGTATCTCCGTCGCTGGCGCCCGCGCCCGGCCGGTGATCATCGCCGGCAGCGTGCGGGGCACCAGGACCACGAGCAGCAGATGGATCGCGGTGAAACCGACGATGCCGCTCATCGCCACGAAATGCAGCCGCCGCGCGACCTCGTAGCCGCCCAGAAGTTCGGCCAGCAGCTGAAACTGGATCGGCTTCCACAAGGCCAGCCCCGACAGCAGCGCCAGGACGCCCATCAGCAGCACACCGACATACAACAGCCGCTGCACCGCGTTGTAGCTGCCGACCCGGTGGCTGAGGCGGAACCGGAGCGCGGCAGCCAGGTCGCGCCATATCTCCGCCGGGCGCAGCGGCAGCAGCGTGCGGTGGAAATGCCGGCTCAGCAGGCCATAGCCGATATAAACCGCGCCGTTGCCCACCAGCAGCCACATCGCCGCCAGGTGCCAGGCGATGCTGCCGCCGAGCCAGCCGCCCACCGTCGCCCAGGCCGGAAAGCGGAAGCCGAACAGCGGCGAGGCGTCGTAGATGCCCCAGCCGCTCATCACCATGCACAGGATGGCAAAGGCATTCACCCAATGCGTGAGCCGCACGACGAGCGGATGCACCACCGTCGTGCGGCCGGCCGGCACGTCGCGGCCCATTGTAGGACTCATCGCAGCAGGCCCCTCACATCGGCGGCGTGATCCCATCCTTGCCGACGTTGACGGCGGCCGCCGTGATCGTGCCGTCCGCCGCGCGCGTGCCGTTGACGATCACATGCGCGCCAGGGACGACCACGTTGCGGTCCGCCAGTTCCAGCGCCACGATCGGCACGTCGTCCGGGATCACGATCTGCTTCTCGCCGCTGCCGTAATCGACCGTCATGGTGTGGCCCTTGGTGCTGTCCAGCTTGCCGACGGAGCCGTTCGTCATGCTGGTGGTCGGCCCCAGGTCCCAGGCGTAGCTGCCTTCGCCGGCGCCTTTCATGCTCGGCGGGAACACCGTGACTTCCAGGGCGCGCAGCGTGCCGTCCGGCTGCGGCGCGGCGGCCGAGCCGATATAGCTGCCGGGCTGGACGTCGCCGATCTTGGCCTTGATGACGGACACGACGCGGAACGTCGCCGGCAGCACGATATGCACCTTCATGCCGGCGCGCGTGGTGATGTCCAGGCTGTCCGTGGTGACGGCGTCGACAGTGCCGCGAAGCCGGGCAGGGCCTGCCGCAGGCGGCGTCTGTGCGTTCGCGGCGCCGGCAGCAAAGGCAAGGCTTCCCAGGAGGGCCAACGACAAGCGCTTGTTCATGAAAAGACCTCGATATGGTTGTCCGGCACGGCGTCACCGCCTTGCCAACACAGCATCAACGCTGCTGGCGGCGCATTATTCCGTCCGCCCCGAGATGCCACTGGAATAAAGATTGACCGGGGGCGTTCACGCAGCAGAGGTCCACCACATCGCCACGCCCAATTCCATCATGGCCGAGATCGAGGCCGCCATCCCCGCGCTGCGCCGCTACGCCTGGGCGCTGCTGCGCCACGCCGACGACGCCGACGAGTTGGTGCAGGACTGCCTGGTCCGGGCGCTGGACCGCCTGCCGCCGCCCTCCAGCGATCTTCGCGTGCGGCCGTGGCTGTTCACCATCCTGCATAATCTGAGCGTCAGCCGCTGGCGTCTGCTGCGCCGCCGCGGCCTGCATGTCGATGCGGCGCAGCTTGATAGGCCGACGCCAGCGCCGCAGGAATGGACCCTGGCGATGCGCGACCTGATGCGCGGCCTGGCGGACCTGCCGCTGGACCAGCGCCAGGTGCTGCTGCTGGTGGGCGTGGAGGGCCTGGAATACCGCGAGGCCGCCGCGGTGCTCGGCATCCCGGTCGGCACCGTCATGTCCCGGCTGAGCCGCGGCCGCGACACCCTGCGCCACCGGATGGAGGGCCGCGACCGCCCGGCGCTGCGTCGCGTGAAATGACCGATCGCAGCCAGGGCGCCTCGCCCGTCCATGAGGAGGAGCTGCACGCCTATGTCGATGGCCGGCTGGACCCGGCGCGGCGGGAGGAAGTCGCCCGCCGCCTGGCCGGCGACCCCGCGCTGCAGCGCCGGGTGGAGGCATGGCGGTCCCAGCGCGACATGCTGCAGGCGGCGCTGGATATCCGCCACCGCGAACCGGTGCCGCCGACGCTCAGCCTGTCCAGCCTGGCGGAGGCACGGCTGGCGGCCTTCCGTGGCCCCGGTTGGTCGCGGTTCGCGGCGGGGATCGTGCTGGCCTTGGCCCTCGGCGGCGCGAGCGGCTGGCTGGCGCGTGGGTCGCAGCGCCCGTCCGAAATCGCGCGGCTGAGCATCGAGGCCGTGTCGGCCTACCGGGTGTTTGCCAACGACAGCGCGCCCGGCATCGAATTGCGTCCCGACAACCGGCGGGAGCTCAGCGCCTCCTTGACGCAGAAGCTCGGCCGTTCGGTGCCGCTGCCGGACCTGTCGGCACTCGGCTACCGCCTGCTGGGCGGCCGGGTGCTGTCGGCGATGTATGGCCCGGCGGCGATGCTGATCTACGCGGACGCGCAGGGCAACCGCATGACCGTCTACATCCAGCCGATGCGGGTTGGCGAAGAGACGCCGATGCGCTCCGTGGATGCGGGGGTGGTCGATGGGTATGCCTGGATCAACCGGCAAATCGGCTATAGCGTCATGTCGGATGGCGACCGGGCGCGCCTGCACTCGATCGCCAACCAGGTGCGGGACAGCGTCGGGCTGTAGTCTTTCGCCTCCCAGGCGTTGCCCGGTCAGCACGGTGGGACAGCGTTGGCCGAGCTTGGGGGAGGTGCTGCATGGATGATCCGCTGCTGCGGCGGATGCCCTTGTGCGTCAGTATGAAAGTATCGCCTTCACCGATGTGCACGCATCCAGCATGCACCTCTTCCCACATCCGCCCGCGCGCATCCTCGACATTGGTGCGGGGACCCGTCGGGATGCCGCTGGTTTCCCCGCTTTCGGCCACTCAGTCACCGCGGTCGAACCAACGCCCGAGTTGCGGAGTCGCGCGGTCAACCTGCATGCCTCGCCCCGGAGTCGTGGCGCTGATCCGGCCGGGCGGCGTGATGATGATCACGCTGCGCCATGGGCCTGTCCCTCCGGGCCGCCGCATGTTCGACGTGACTGCGGCAGAAACGATCGGGCTTGCCCACGCGCAGGCCATGACCTGCGTGCAGCACCTGGAAGGCGCCGATGGCTTGCTGAGGCGGCCTGGGGTGAGCTGGGACCGGCTTGCGTTCCGTCACCATCGCGACGCCGGCAAGCTTCCCCCGCCGCTGCCATAGGCGGATCAGCCGCCGCTGATGCCGGAGATGATCTTCTGGCACACTGTGTGTGCTTCCTGATCTGGTTCACGCCGCTGGATCATGGTGTCGACGCAGCGCTGCATGTCGACCCTCGCGCCTTCGGGAACGTCGGCACGCGGCGGATCCTGTGCCCCTTGCGCCCGGCTGTAGGTCGGCAGCGGCGTCGCACCTGCCGCGGCAGGCAGCGGTGGTGCGGACCGCCTGTCGAGGAGCCCGAACGGCCAGTCATACGTGTGGTCGACGTAGCCGCCGACCAGAAACGCAATCAGCAGCCCAGCCAGTAGATATACGGCGCGCATCAGCGTCCCCAATGTTCCTTGCAGGACCGAATAGAAGGGTTGCTGCCCCCCTGTCTACCACAGGTATGCACGGCTTAGGGGGTCGGACCCGCAGCAGGCGTTGCTCCTAGAAGCCCGATCGCTTGAGGCGTCAGGCTCTAAAGCGGCCTCTTCGGTAGCCATCGTCTCAGGGTGCGGGTTCGCGGGTATGCCAGTCCGTGTCGCGCTGATAGGCGTCACCGACACGCATCACGCGCGCCTCGGCAAAGGGGCGGCCGGCGATCTGCAATCCGATCGGGCAGCCATTGGTGTCGAAGCCGCACGGCACGCTGATCGCGGGCAGGCCCAAATAGTTGAACGGCCGCGTGTTCTCCGACACCGCCAGGAAGGTCTTTTCCGTGCCCGCCGGCCCGTGGTCGATGTCGGTGGCGGCGAGTGTCGGCAGGATGGTCTTGATCGTCGGCGTCGCCAGCACGTCCACCTGGCCGAACACCGCCTGCGCGAAGGCGCGCAGCACCGGGCCGCGGCGGCTCAGCGCTTCCACGTAATAGGTGCCGGGAATGGCGTTGCCGGCATACATCCGTGCGCTGAGATGCACGGCGTAATCCTGCGGCCGGTCGCGCATCCAGCGCGCGTGGATGGTGGCGCCCTCGACGCGGGAGACGATGCCGCCATAGCCGGACACCGCGTCCATCAGCGGCAGCGTCATGCGCACGATCGTGGCGCCGCGGCCTTTCAGCACGTCGACCGCCGCCTCCAGCGCCGCCACAACGGCGTCGTCCGCGCCGTCCAGGAAGTAGGTGCTGGGCACGCCCACCCGCATCCCGCGCAAATCGCCGTCCAACGCCGCCTCGTACTCCGGCACCGGCTCCGCCGCGCTGGTCGGGTCCAGCGGGTCGTGCCCGGCGATGACAGTCATGATCCGCGCGCAGTCCCGCACCGTGCGGGTCAACGGCCCGACATTGTCGTGCGAGAAGGAGAGCGGCATTACCCCGGCCCGGCTGACCCGCGTTTGCGTCGGCTTCAGCCCGGTGACGCCGCAGGCCGCGGCCGGCAGGCGGATCGACCCGCCGGTGTCGGAGCCGAGCGCCGCGTAGGTGAACCGCGCCGCCACCGCGGCGCCGGAGCCGCTGGACGAGCCGCCGGTGATGAACGGCAGGTTCCACGGGTTGTGGCAGTCGCCGTAATGCGCGTTGTGGCCCGTCGGGTTCTGCGCAAACTCCGCCATGTTCAGCCCGCCATAGGCATAGGCGCCGGCGGACGCCATGCGCTGGATGACGGTGGCGGTGCGATCGGGCACGAAATCCTTGCGGATCGCGGAGCCGCAGGTGCAGGGCCGCCCGGCCTGGTAATACATGTCCTTGTGCGCCATCGGGATGCCATGCAGCACCCCCAGCTTCGACCCGGCGGCCACCGCCTTGTCGGCAGCCTCGGCGGCGCGGAAGGCGCCCTCCCGGTCCAGCCAGATGGTCGCGTTCACCCGGTCCTCCGCCGCGTCCAACCGGGCGAAGCAGGCGTCCAGCAGCGCCATCGACGTCGTCTCGCGCCTGGCAATCGCGTCCGCCGCGTCCAGCAGGCTGAGCGACGCGAGGCCGGTCATTCCTTTGTCTCCAGCAACGCGGCGGCGAAGCTGGACGGCTCGTCTTCGAACTGCATCTGGCTGCGCAACGCCTCGAACGCCTGGATGGTGGCGGCGAGGTCGGCGGCCAGGCGCCGGGCGGGCTCGTTGGCCGGGGTGATGCCGCTCCAGGTGGCGACCTGCGCCTCGACAAGCTCCAGGATGCTGCGCATCAGGCGGCCTGATGGGCATGGTCGCGACAGCGCATCAACGGCAGGATGCGCGTGCCGAAATTCTCCATGCCGCCGACGAACTCGTCGAACGTCATCATCACACCCTGCACGCCGGGCACCGCGGCGATCTCATCCAGCATGAACGCGATGCGGGCATAGCTGCCGACCAGGACACCCTGGTTGGTCGGCATCTGCTCGTCGCCCATGGTCTTGCGCTTGTTGGGCTGCGCCATCGGGTCGGTGCTCGGGTCGTCGTTGGATTGCGCTTCCCGCCAGGCCAGCGCCTCCAAATCGGCGCCGGACTTATACAGCTCCCACTTCGCCATCGCCGCCTCGTCCGTCTCGTCGGCGATGATCATGGTCAGGATCAGCGCGCCGCATGGTCGTCCGGTCTCCTGCGCCGCGGCGACCAGGCGCGCGACGCTCGACGCCATGGCGGTGGGCTTGTTGACGCCGAAGCTGTTGCAGAAATTGTAGTCGGCATATTGCGCGGCGTAGCGCGTGCCCGCGTCGCTTTGGGCCGCGCAGATGATGGGGATGGGCCGCGAGGGCAGGGGGCTGCACCGGCAATCGTCCATGGTGAAGAAGTCACCTTTGAAGTCGGAGCGGCCGGTGGACCACAGCTGCTTCATGATGGTGACGTATTCGGCGCAGTATTCGTAGCGGCGGCGGTAATGCTCCACGCCGGGCCAGATCCCCATCTGCGCGTATTCCGCGCGCTGCCATCCGGACACGATGTTCACGCCGAAGCGGCCGGGCGCAATGCTGTCGATGGTGACGGCCATGCGCGCCGCGATCGGCGGCGGCATGGTCAGCACGGCGCATGTGGCGAAAAGCTGGATGCGCTGCGTCACCGCGGCCAGCCCGGCCATCAGCGTGAACGACTCCAGGTTGTGGTCCCAGTATTCCGACGGGCCGCCATAGCCGTGCAGCTTGATCATCGACAGGGCGAAGTCGAAGCCGAACCGCTCCGCCTTTTCCACGATGGTGCGGTTCAGGTCGAAGCTCGGCATGTATTGCGGCGAGGTGGTGGAGATCAGCCAGCCATTGTTGCCGATGGGGATGAAGACGCCAAGTTGCATTCGGGACGGCCTAAGCGGCGTGCGAAAGGATGTTGCGGCGGCTCTGCATGAGCGGCTGGATGCGGGCGCCGAACTGCTCCATCCCGATCACGAAGTCGTCGAAGGTGAGCATGGCGCCCTGCACGCCGGGCACGGCCGCCAGGTCGTCCAGCATTGCGGCGACATGGGCGTAGGAGCCGACGAGCACGCTCTGGCTCGTCGGCAGTTTCTGCGCGGTGGTCTTGGCGAACCGGTCCACGGTGGAGTGCGCGTCGCGCTGCTTGTCGCGCCCCGCCTCGCCATCGCGCCAGGCCAGCGCCTCGTAGTCGGTGCCGGCCTTGTAATGCTCCCACTTCGCCATGGCGGCGGCGTCGGTTTCGTCGGCGATGACCATGATCAGCACCAGCGCCCCGCAGCTTCGCCCGGTTTGCGCCGTCTTCGCCACCAGGCGGGCGACGGGGACGGCGATGTTGCACGGGTCGTTCAGGCCGGACGCGGCGACGAAATTATAGTCCGCATACTCGGCGGCGAACTGCGTGCCCCGGTCGCTTTGCCCGGCGCAGACGATCGGGACCGGGCGCGAGGGCAGGGGGCTGCACCGGCAATCCTCCATGGTGAAGAACCGGCCCTTGAAGTCGGAGTGGCCGGTGGCCCACAGCTCCTTCATGATGGTGACGTACTCTTCGCAATACTCATAGCGATGCTTGTAATGCTCGGCGCCCGGCCAGAGGCCCATCTGGCTGTACTCCGTCTCCTGCCAGCCGGTGATGACGTTCACGCCAAAGCGGCCCTTGGAGATGTTGTCAATGGTGACGGCCATGCGCGCCACGATCGGCGGCGGCATGGTGAGCACCCCGATCGTCGCAAAAAGCTGGATGCGGCTGGTGACGGCGGCCAGCCCGGCCATCAGCGTGAAGGATTCGAGGTTGTGGTCCCAGAACTCGGACGGCCCGCCAAATCCGCGCAGCTTGATCATGGATAGCGCGAAGTCGAAGCCGAAGCGTTCCGCCTTTTCCACCACGGTGCGGTTCAGCTCGAAGCTCGGCATGTATTGCGGGGAGGTGGTGGAGATCAGCCAGCCATTATTGCCGATGGGGATGAACACGCCGAGCTGCATACTGGGTTCGCTTTCGGTCAGGACACAGGGTGTAGGCGCACGTTCGACAGAGTCCCTTTGGAAGTCCACCCCGGCAACCTGCGGCGCGCGCCGTGCGTCTTTCCCGCCCAATGGATCGCAGCCCCGGGCGGGAAGTCAAGCATTCATCCGGCCTGACTTGCCCGCGGAATGCCTGCTGGAGCCCGACAGCACGACGAGGCCAGACACACGCCTGCGGCCGTGATGTTTAGGGGTGACGAACCGCCCTGGAGATCGGTAGAACCGGCTAGTTTCATGGGAGTCCCACCTTGCAACGTCTGGTGTTGGCAGCGTTCCTGTCCGTCGCGGTGCTGTCCGGCGCCCGGGCCGAGGACAAGGTCCTCAACCTGTATAACTGGACCGACTACATGGACCCCCATGCGATCGAGGGGTTCGAGAAGCTGACCGGCGCCAAGGTGGTGTCGGACACCTATGACAGCCTGGAGACGCTGGAGGGCAAGATGCTGGCCGGACATGCCGGCTACGACATCATCGTGCCGACTGCGGAACCCACCTTCTCCCGCCTGATCGCCGCCGGGGCGCTGCAACCGCTCGACAAGGCCGCGATCCCGAACTTCACAGGGGAGGATCCGACCCTGCTGCAGCGGGTCGCGACCAGCGACCCCGGCAACAAATACGGCGCCATCTACTTGTGGGGCACGATCGGCCTGGGGGAAATCCCGTCCCAGATCAAGGCCTTGTTCCCCGATGCCCCGGTCGATAGCTGGGACCTGTTGTTGAAGCCGGAAAACGCGAAGAAACTCGCCCCCTGCGGCATCACCATGATGGACAGCGCCACGGACGTGATCCCCTCCGTGCTGAAATACCTCCATCACGATCCGTCGAGCACCAGCCCGGCGGATTTGGCGGATGTCGAGAAGACGCTGATGGCGATCCGCCCCTACATCCGCAATTTCGCCAGCGGCGGCGCGTTGGAGGCGCTGGCGTCCGGCACGACGTGCCTGGCGCTGGATTATTCGGGTGACGTGATCCAGGCCAGCGATCGCGCGGCAGAGGCGAAGCGCGACAAGGTGGTGTATGTCGCCCCGAAGGAGTTCACCCAGCTCTGGTTCGACATGCTGGCCGTGCCGAAGGATGCGCCGCATCCCGCCCTGGCGATGCAGTTCATCAACTTCATCCTGCAACCCGCCGTCATCGCCGGCATCACCAACACCGTGCATTACCCGAACGCGGTTCCCGCCAGCCGCGACCAGGTGGATGCGGCGGTGCGGGACGACCCGAACGTGTATCCGGATGCCGCCGCATTAGGCCGGTCCTTCACCGTGGCGGCCGTGAAGGAGGCTGCCGTGCGGGCGCGCACCCGGATGTGGGAGCATTTCAAGGCCGGACAGTAACGGGTTGAGCCATGTCGACGTCGTTGGACTGACGGTCCGTTACGGCGACTGGACGGCCCTGCAGGAACTCGATCTCGGGATCGGCCGGGGTGAGCTGTTCGTGCTGCTAGGCGGCTCTGGCTCCGGCAAGACGACGCTGTTGCGCACGCTCGCCGGGTTCATCACGCCTGCCGCGGGGCGGATCATGCTGGGCGGCCGGGATATCACCACGCTGCCGCCGCATCGACGCCCGGTGAACACCATGTTCCAGTCCTATGCCTTGTTCCCGCATATGAGCGTCGCCGCCAATGTGGGCTTCGGCCTGCGCCGGCAGGGGATGGGCCGGGCCGACATCACCCGGCGCGTTGCGGAGTTGTTGGCGTTGCTGCGGATGGACGCCTTCGCCGACCGCCGGCCGGATGCGCTGTCCGGCGGGCAGCGGCAGCGCGTGGCGCTGGCCCGCAGCCTGGCGCCGCGCCCGGAGCTGCTCCTGCTGGACGAGCCGCTCTCCGCCCTGGACCGCGGCCTGCGGGAGGCGACCCGGGTCGAGCTGGTGAGGGTGCAGCGGCAGCTCGGCACCACCTTCGTGCTGGTGACGCATGACCAGGAGGAGGCGCTGTCGATGGCCACCCGCATCGGGCTGCTGGAGCAGGGGCGGCTGGCGCAGGTGGGCACGCCGACCGAAATCTACGAACGTCCGGTCAGCCGCAGCGTCGCCGCCTTCATGGGCGCCGCCAACATCCTGCCGGCGCGGGTGCGCGAGCCCGGCGTGCTGGAACTGCCCACGCTGGGCGTGCTGGCGCAGGCGGACACGGCCGGTTTCGCCCGCGACCTGCACCTGGCGTTGCGGCCGGAGCGGCTGCGCCTCTCCCGTGGCGCGGCGCAGGGGCCGAACGCGGTGGCCGGGCAGGTAGTGGAAAGCGCCTATCGCGGGATCGTGGTCGACCACCGGGTCAGTGTCGGCGCCGACGTGGCGCTGTTGGTCAGCCAGCCGTTGGGCGACGGCGCCGCGGTGGCGCTGCCGCCGGGCGAGGCGGTGTGCGTCTCCTGGACCCCCGACGCCTGCATCCTGCTGCCGGAATGAGCCCCCTCGCTCCTCCCCGTTCCTCTGCCGGAAGCCCTCTCCCTCTGGGAGAGGGAGAAGAAAGCTATGCAAAGTCGGGCGGCCGTTCCTGATGCGTTGGCTGGTGCTTGGCCCGGTGTGGCTGTGGTTGCTGCTGTTCATCGCCATGCCGGCGCTTATCGTGCTGGCGATCTCCTTCTCCGAGGCAGCCGCGAGCGTGCCGCCCTATGACCCGCTGCTCACCTGGCATGGCTGGTGGCCCAGCCTGCACTTGCTGGGCGACAATTACGACACGCTGGTGCAGGACGATTACTATCTCGACGCGGCGTTGCAGAGCCTGCTGGTCGCCTCCGTCTCCTCCCTGCTGTGCCTGTTGATCGGCTATCCGATGGCCCTGGCGATCGCCCGGGCGTCGGAGCGGTGGCGCTCGCTGCTGTTGCTGCTGGTGATGCTGCCGTTCTGGACCGGGTTCCTGTTGCGCATCGTCGCCTGGATCGGGCTGCTGGGCGACGATGGCTGGATCAACGCCGTGCTGCTGGGCGTGGGCGTGATCCACGCGCCGCTGCACATGCTCTACACGCGCTTCGCGATGTATGTCGGCATCGTCTACTGCTACCTGCCCTTCATGGTGCTGCCGCTCTACGCCCGCCTGTCCAAGCTGGACCCGGCGTTGGAGGAAGCCGCCGCCGACCTTGGCGGGAGCCCGATGCGGGTTTTCCTCTCGGTCACGCTGCCGCAGTCGCTACCGGGGGTCGCGGCCGGGCTGGCGCTGGTGTTCATGCCGGCGGTGGGCGAATACGTGATCCCGGAACTGCTGGGCGGCCCCTCCGCGCAGACGATCGGTCGGGCGCTGTGGAACGAGTTCTTCGAAAACCACGACTGGCCGATGGCCGCGGCGCTGGCGAACGCGCTGCTCGTAGGATTGCTGCTGCCGCTGGCGCTGCTGCGGGCAGGGCAGCGGCGGTTGTGAGCCGGGCTGCCGGTATGGTATATAGCAATGCCATATGACGGGAGGGGCCATGAAGACCATCACGGCAAAAGTATTCTGGTCCGGTCGGTCGCAGGCGGTGCGGCTTCCGAAGGAGTTCCGCTTCGAGGGCAAGGAGGTTCGGGTCCGCCGCGACGGTAAGGCCGTGATCCTGGAGCCGGTCGAGGACGAATGGGCTTGGCTGGACCGGATTACCGGTCCTCTTTCGCAGGAATTTCTCGACGCCCTTGAGGAGGATCCAGGAGAGCAGCCGGAGCGACCTATCTTCGAGTGAGCTATCTGCTGGATACAAATGTCGTGTCGGGTTTGATGCGAGGGAACCGCGCCCTACGCGCTAAAATTCGGCACCACGCCCGTAATGCACTTGCTTTGTCATCCATCGCCTATGCCGAAATTTGGTTCGGCGTCACGTATGCGCCGGATGCGGCGGAACTCATGGTGCGACTGGCAGAGGTTGATCTGCCTATATTGGACTTCAGCGCAGACGATGCGCGGGCGGCAGGTGAAATCAGAGCGACGCTGCGCAAGGCAGGAACACCGATCGGGCCATTGGACGTCCTCATCGCCGGGCAAGCCCGCGCCCGTGATCTTACCCTGGTGACCCACAACCTGCGGGAATTTACCCGTGTGCCGGGCCTCCGCGTCGAGGATTGGGAGGCATGAGGCTCTCCCGCCCGCTCCTGGCCGCGCTGCTGTTCGGCTACGCGTTCCTGTTCATCCCGGTCGTGCTGCTGGTGCTCACCAGTTTCAACGATTCCCGGCTGACCACCGTGCTGTCGGGCTTCTCCTGGCGCTGGTATGTCCGGCTGTGGAACGACGGGCCGCTGCTCGCCGCCGGGGCGCTGTCGCTGGAGGTGGCGGCGCTGTCCGCCACCGGCGCCACCATCCTGGGCACCGCCGCCGGGTTCGTGCTGGTGCGGTTCCAGCGGCTGCGGGGGCGCACGCTGCTGGACACGCTGCTGGCGACCCGGCTGGTGCTGCCGGACGTGTTGATCGGCCTGTCCCTGCTGCTGCTGTTCGTCGCCAGCGAGCAGGCGTTCGGATTTCCCTCCCGCCGCGGCGCGCTGACGATCGCGGTGGCCCACATCTCCTTCTCGCTGTCCTACGTGGCCGTGGTCGTGCGGGCGCGGCTGGACGGGTCTGGCACCGATCTGGAGGAGGCGGCGATGGACCTCGGCAGCACGCCGGCGGGCGCGTTCTTCCGCGTCACCTTGCCCCTGCTCGCCCCGGCGCTGTTGTCCGGCTGGCTGCTGGCGTTCACGCTCAGCCTGGATGACCTGGTCGTCGCCAGCTTCGTCTCCGGGCCCGGCGCCTCGACCCTGCCGATGGTCGTGTTCTCCTCGCTCAAGCTCGGCGCCACGCCGGAGCTGAACGCGCTGGCGACGGTGATCCTACTGTTCGTCTCCACCGCGCTGATCGGCGCATGGCTGGTGCAACAGCGTGCGGTTGCTGCGGGGCGCACCCGGGCATAGGGTGCAGCCGCCTTTTTACCCGGAACGCACCCATGGACCTCATCGCCGAACGGCTCGGCCGCGTCAGCCCCAGCCAGACCATCGCCATCGCCACCAAGGCCCGCGCGCTCAAGGCGGCCGGGCGCGACGTGATCAGCCTGTCGGCCGGGGAGCCGGATTTCGACACGCCCGACAACGTCAAGCAGGCGGCGATCCGCGCCATCCAGGACGGCGACACGAAATACACCGACGTGTCCGGCACCCCGGCGCTGCGCCAGGCGGTCGCGGCCAAGTTCAAGCGCGACTCCGGCATCGACTACGCGCCGGAGGAGATCATCGTCGGCACGGGCGGCAAGCAGATCATCTACAACGCCATGGTCGCCACGCTGAACGTGGGGGACGAGGTGATCATCCCCAGCCCCTGCTGGGTCAGCTATCCGGACATCGTGGCGCTGGCGGACGGCACCCCGGTCATCGTGCCCTGCGGTCAGAACAACGGGTTCAAGCTGCTGCCGGAGGACCTTGAGGCCGCCATCACGCCCAGGACCAAGTGGTTCCTGCTGAACAGCCCCTGCAACCCGACCGGCGCCGCCTACTCCGCCGCTGAGCTGCGGGCGCTGTGCGACGTGTTGCTGCGCCATCCGGATGTCTGGATCTTCACCGACGACATCTACGAGAAGCTGGCCTATGGCGACTTCAACTTCGCCACCATCGTGCAGGTGGAGCCGAAACTGCGCGACCGCACCGTCACGATGAACGGCTGCTCCAAGGCGTACGCGATGACCGGCTGGCGCATCGGCTTTGCCGGCGGCCCGCTGAAGCTGATCAAGGCGATGGACAAGCTGCAGTCGCAATCGACCTCCAACACCTCCAGCATCAGCCAGGCCGCGGCGGTCGAGGCGTTGAACGGGCCGCAGGACACCATCTCCCAGATGGTGGAGGTGTATCAGCAGCGGCGCGACCTGGTGGTCGACATGCTGAACCAGGCGCCGGGCCTCACCTGCCACCGGCCGGAGGGGGCGTTCTACGTCTTCCCGTCCGTCCATGGCTGCATCGGCAAGACCACGGCCAAGGGCGTCAAGATCGTCGACGACGAGAGCTTCGTCGTGGCGCTGCTGGACGAGGCGGGCGTGGCGGCGGTGCATGGCGCGGCGTTCATGTATCCCGGGCATTTCCGCGTCAGCTACGCGACCGGCACGCAGGTGCTGCGGGAGGCGTGCACCCGCATCCAGCGCTTCTGCCGCGAGCTGACGTAGCGCCATGCCAGCGCTCGCCAGCCGCATCGCCCGCGTGCCCGTGGCGGCCACCATGGCCATGACGGCGAAGGCGCGGGCCATGCGCGCCGCCGGCACCCCGGTGATTTCGCTGACCATCGGCGAGCCGGATTTCGCCAGCCCGCCCCATGCGGTCGAGGCAGCGCACCAGGCGGCGCTGCGGGGCGAGACGAAATACACCCCGCAGGACGGTGTGCCCCGCTTGAAACAGGCGATCCAGCGCAAGTTCCAGCGCGACAACGGGCTGGCGTTCGCGCTCGACGAGATCACCGTGTCGGCTGGCGGCAAGCAGGTGATCTTCAACGCGCTGATGGCGACGGTGGATGACGGCGACGAGGTGGTGATCCCCGCACCGTACTGGGGCGCCTACCCGCTGATGGTGAAGCTGGTGGGGGGCGTGCCGGTGCCCGTCACCTGCCCGGAAAATAACGGCTTCAAGCTGCGTCCGGAGGACCTCGACGCCGCGATCACGCCGCGCACGAAGTGGCTGATGCTGAACTTCCCGAACAATCCCACCGGGGCTGCCTGCTCCGCCGCGGAGATGGCGGCGCTGGGCGAGGTGATGCTGCGCCACCCGCATGTCTGGATCATGTGCGACGACATGTACGAGCATTTGGTGTTCGATGGTTTCCAGCACGCCACCATGGCCGCCGTGCAGCCGGCCTTGCGGGACCGCACGCTGACGGTCAGCGGGGTGTCCAAGACCTACAGCATGACCGGTTGGCGCGTGGGCTTCGCCGCCGGGCCGAAGCCGCTGGTGAAGGCGATGGTGTCGATGCAGGGCCACGCCACCGCCGGGGTGTCCGGCATCAACCAGGCGGCGGCCGCGGCGGCGCTGGACGGTCCGCAGGACAGCGTGGCCGTGCAGGCGGCGGCCTATGCAAGGCGGCGCGACCTGGTGGTGGACGCGCTGAACCAGGCGGACGGGATCCGCTGCCACCGGCCGGAGGGGGCGTTCTACGTCTATCCCAACGTCGCCGGCTGCCTGGGCAAGACCACGCCGGCCGGCAAGACGCTGGAGACGGACGCCGATTTCGCCTTGGCCTTGCTGGAAGAACGGCACGTGGCGCTGGTGCACGGCGCCGCGTTCGGCATGAGCCCCTATCTGCGCATCAGCTACGCGACGGATGACGCCTCTCTGGTGGAGGCCTGCAGCCGCATACAGGCGTTCTGTGCAGAGCTGAGGTGAGCGCGGACCCTCACCCCGGCCCTCTCGCAGGCGAGGGAGCAGAAAAGCCCTCTCCCTCTGCGAGAGGGTTGGGTGAAGGCGCCGCCAACATCCGTCCCGGCCGCGACGACGATGCAGCCGGGTTTATCGCGCTCATCAGCGCCTGTTGGGGCGAGTACCCGGGCGTCGTGTGCGACGTGGATGCGGAGTTGCCGGAGATCCGGGCCTTCGCAACCTACGTGGCCGGGCTTGGCGGCGGCCTTTGGACCGCGGAACACCGTGGCATGGTGGTTGGCATGATCGCCACCTATCCCCATCCGGAACATTGGGTTCTTTCGCGGCTCTACGTCGACGCAGCCCAGCGCGGAACAGGGCTCGGGCAAGCTCTGCTCCGCCTGGCGGAGGATCACGCGCGTGCGGCCGGTGCGACGCGCATGGCGCTGTGGTCGGACGTGCTGTTCACCCGGGCCCACGCCTTCTACGAGAAGCACGGCTATGTCCGCCACGGTGGTCTGCGCGCCTTGCACGACCTGTCGAACACCATCGAGGCCGGGTTTGCCAAGCCGCTCGCCGGCCTGGTGGTGGATCGCCTGGATGTCGCCGCGGCCGAGAGCGCGGAGCGCGCCCTGGCCACGATCCTGCAAGCCTGCGTGGCCGACGGCGCCTCCGTCTCGTTCCTGCCGCCACTGGCGCGGGAGACGGCGCGGGCCACTTGGCGCGGCGTCACGCGGGCGGTGGGGCAGGGCGAGGTGCGCCTGTTCGTCGCCTGGTGGAACGGCGCCCTGGCTGGAACCGTCCAACTCGGGCTCGACATGCCGCAGAACCAGCCGCACCGGGCCGACATCCGCAAATTGCTCGTGCCGCCCACGCTGCGCCGCCGCGGCGTCGCCCGCGCCCTGATGCACGCGGCGGAGGCGGACGCCGCTGCGGCCGGGCGCCGTCTCCTGGTGCTCGACACCAGGGCGGGCGACGCGGCGGAGCAGCTCTACCGGCAGCTTGGCTGGTCGGAGGCGGGGACCATCCCCGGCTATGCGTTGGACGAACACGGCCAGCCGCACGCCACCCGATTCTTCTACAAGGCTGTCTGACGGTGCGTTTCGTCACGGCGGGCACATTGATCTGGTCTGGTGGGCTGAAGCCCACCCTACATGGATCTGTGGACGCAGAGTCCGCTATGGGTCGAGAGCGATCCTCTACGATCGTGCAAAATCCATGCGATGGGTCGACTTTAGCGCCCAAGCAGCCGCTCCCGGTAGAATGCCCCGATGACCGACCATCCCCTGCTGCGCGTCTCCCCTCGTCAGGACCGGCGATTGAAAGCCGGGCATCCCTGGGCCTTCAGCAACGAGCTGGCCACCACGCCCGACCACCGCAAATGGACGCCTGGGGCGCCGGTGCGGCTGGAGGGGGACGACAAGTGGCGCTACGGCACCTGGGCATTCAACCCGCACAGCCTCATCGCCGCCCGCCTGCTGGACCGTGACCCGGCGGCCACCATCGATGCCGCCTGGGTGCGCGCCCGGGTGGAGGCCGCGGCGGCGCTGCGGGCGCGCGTGTGCGACAGCCCGTTCCACCGGCTCGTCCATGCCGAGGCGGACCAGTTGCCCGGCCTGGTGGTGGACCGGTTCGGCGACGTCGCCGTGCTCCAGGCCAACACCGCCGCCATGGACCGGCTGCTGCCGGAGATCACCGCGGCGCTGCTGGCGACCCTGCCGCTGCGCGCCATCGTCGCCCGCAACGACAGCGCCGCCCGCCTGCAGGAGGGTCTGCCGCAGACCGTCACGCTGCTGCACGGCGAGGCCGCGGCGGTGGAGGTCGTGGAAGGCGGCGTGCGGTTCGGCGTCGACCCGATGGCCGGGCAGAAGACCGGCTTCTTCTTCGACCAGCGGCCCAATCGCGACCGGGTTGCCTCCCTGGCCAAGGGGGCGCGCGTGCTGGACGTGTTCTGCCATACCGGCGCGTTCGGCCTGCGCGCCGCGGCGGCCGGCGCCGCCGCCGTGACGCTGGTGGATTCC
Organism: Acetobacteraceae bacterium; assembly: GCA_965199095.1. Classification (GTDB taxonomy): domain Bacteria; phylum Pseudomonadota; class Alphaproteobacteria; order Acetobacterales; family Acetobacteraceae; genus LMUY01. The sequence goes on along the minus strand of CBDAQM010000006.1, from coordinate 876,928 downwards.
AGCGCCCCCGCCCTGGAACGCGCCACCGCCGCGGCCGAGGTGAACGGGCTGGCAGACCGGGTGACGGCGCTGCGGGGGGATGCCTTCGACGTCATGACCGAACTCGCCGCCGCCGGGGAGCGCTACGACCTGGTGGTCTGCGACCCGCCCGCCTTCGCGAAATCCCGCAAGGATGCCGAGGCCGGGTTGCGGGCCTACAACCGGATGACGCGGCTGGCGGCGCCGCTGGTGGCGCCGGGCGGGTTCCTGTTCGTGGCGTCGTGCAGCCATCACGCGCCGCTCGACGCCTTCACCGCGCAGGTGGCCGCGGCGCTGCACCGCGCCCGGCGGGACGCGCGGGTGCTGTTCACCGGTGGCGCCGGGCCGGATCACCCGGTGCACCCGAACCTGCCGGAAAGCGCCTACCTGAAGGCGCAGTTGCTCCAGCTCAGCTGATCAGGGCGTGGTGCGATCACTTGCGGGCGCGGTGAAGTCATTCGCCTGCAAATACGCCTCCACCGCATCGCCCAGCACCTCGCAGCAGATCGCCAAATCCGCCTCTTTCGTGTCCTCCGCCCAATGATGGCTGATGCCGCCGATGCTGGGGGAGAACAGCATGGCGGAGGGCATCACCTGCGCCATCACCTGCGCGTCATGCCCGGCGCCGCTCGGCAGGCGTTGCCACGCGCCGGGGATGCGATGCTCCGCCGCACCCTCCAGCGCCGACATGATCGCCGGGTCGCACAGGGCCGGGATGGAGCGGCGGATCACCTGCAGCTCCGTCGTGCACCGCTCCCGCCGGTTGCTCTCCTGCACCAGGGAGCGCAGGCACGTCTCCAGCTTCTCCAGCATGGACCATTCCACGTCACGGAACTGGAACAGCACCTCCGCCCGGCCGGGAATGATGGAGGGGGCGCCGGGTTCCAGTACGATCTGGCCGGTGGTCCAGACGGTGCGTTCGCCGCAGACCAGCGGGAAGGCCTGATCGACCGCCGCCAGCAGCCGCACGGCGGTGAGGCCGGCATCCTTGCGCTCCGCCATGGTGGTGCCGCCGGCATGGTCCTGCTGCCCGGTGACGACCAGTCGGAACTGCCAGATCGCGACGATGCCCGTCACCACGGCGGCATGGTGGCCGGCGGCCTCCAGCTTGGTGCCCTGCTCGATATGCAGCTCGACATAGCCCTTGTGCCGCCCGGGCTCGTAGGTCAGCCGGGGCAGCCCGGCCAGTCCCGCCGCCGCCAGCGCATCCCGTAACGGGGAGCCGTCGTTGCGGCTGCGGGCGCGGTCCATCTCCTCCTCCGAAAGCTCGCCGACGAAGGAGCGGCTGCCGAGGAAGCCGCCCTCGAAATGCCCTTCCTCGTCGGCGAAGGCGATGACGTCCACCGGCAGTCCGGCGCGCGCCAGGGCAAGCGCCGCCATTACGCCCAGGGCGCCGTCCAGCCAGCCGGCCTGGTTCTGGCTCTCGATATGGCTGCCCGCCAGCATGTGCGGCCCGGCGCCGGGATGGCGGCCCAGCACGTTGCCGATGCCGTCCATCGTCGGCTCCAGCCCGGCCTCCGCCATGCGCGCCATCAGCCAGCGACGGGATTCCATATCCTGCGGCGAGTAGGTCGGCCGGTGCACCCCGGTCTTGTAGGCGCCGATCTGGCGCAGCTCGTTCAGGTCACGAAGGAAACGGGCGGTGTCGATGGTTGCCATGGGGCGCTCCGGAGCGAAAGCGCGATCCTGTCGCGAGCGAGCCCGGGAGGGAAGGGCCACGACTTCCTCTTTCTCTAGAAGAGGGCCGTGCGAGGGCGGTTTGTCTCCGAGCCGTTCGTGCGTCGGCAACCCTCACCCAACCCTCTCCCAGAGGGAGAGGGCTTTTCTACGCCCGCTTGCGCGCCTTTTTGACGGGGGCAAGCAGCGGCGCCAGGAACCGGCCGGTATGGCTTTCCGGCGTGGCGGCGATCACCTCCGGCGGGCCGGCCGCGACGATGCGGCCGCCGCCTTCGCCGCCCTCGGGGCCGAGGTCCAGCACCCAATCGGCGGTCTTGATCACCTCCAGGTTGTGCTCGATCACGATGACGGAGTTGCCCTGGTCCACCAGCGCGTGCAGCACCTCCAACAGTTTGCGCACGTCCTCGAAATGCAGCCCGGTGGTCGGCTCGTCCAGGATATAGAGCGTGCGGCCGGTGGCGCGCCGGGCGAGTTCCTTGCTCAGCTTGATGCGCTGCGCCTCCCCGCCGGACAGCGTGGTCGCCTGCTGCCCCAGCTTGACGTAGCCGAGCCCAACGCGCTGCAGGATGCTCAGCCGGTCGCGGATGCGAGGCTGGGCGCTGAAATACGCCACCGCCTCGTCGATGGTCATTTCAAGCACTTCGGCGATCGACTTGCCGCGGAACTTGATGTCCAGCGTTTCCCGGTTGTAGCGGGCGCCCTTGCAGGTGTCGCAGGTGACGAAGACGTCGGGCAGGAAGTGCATCTCGATCTTCAGCACGCCGTCGCCCTGGCACGCCTCGCACCTTCCGCCCTTCACGTTGAAGCTGAAGCGGCCGGATTTGTAGCCGCGCGCCCGGCTTTCCGGCAGTTCGGCGAACCAGTCGCGGATCGGCGCGAACAGATCGGTGTAGGTCGCCGGGTTGCTGCGCGGGGTGCGACCGATCGGCGACTGGTCGATGTCGATGATCTTGTCCAGCTGGTCCAGCCCGTCGATGCGGTGATGCGGCGCCGGCACCTGGCCGCTGCCCATCAGCCGCCGACTCGCGGCCTTCCACAGCGTGTCGATCACCAGGGTCGACTTGCCACCGCCGGACACCCCGCTGATGCAGCAGAACGTGCCGAGCGGGAACTCCGCCGACTCGACTTTCAGGTTGTTGCCGCGCGCGCCCACCACGCGGATCATCCGCTTCGGATCGACCTTCCGTCGTTGCGCCGGAACCTCGATCCGGCGGCGGCCGGAGAGATAGTCGCCGGTGAGCGAGGCCGGGTTGGCGGCGACCTCCGCCGGGGTGCCAGCGGCGATCACGTGGCCGCCCAGCGTGCCGGCGGCGGGGCCCATGTCGATCAGGTGGTCGGCGGCGCGGATCGCGTCCTCGTCATGCTCCACCACCAGCACCGTGTTGCCCAGCGCCTTCAGCCGCCGCAGCGTGCCGAGCAACCGCTCGTTGTCGCGCTGGTGCAGGCCGATGCTGGGCTCGTCCAGCACGTACAGCACGCCGGTCAGCCCGCTGCCGATCTGGCTGGCCAGGCGGATGCGCTGGCTCTCGCCGCCGGACAGGGTCGTGCTGCCGCGCGACAGCGTCAGGTATTCCAGTCCGACATCGTCCAGGAAGCGCAGCCGCTCCACGATCTCCTTCAGGATGCGCCCGGCGATCTCCGCCCGCTGCGGGGTCAGGGTCGCCTCCACCCCGCCGAACCATTGCAGCGCCCGGCGGATCGACAGGTCGGAGGCTGCGGCGATCGTCTCGCCCCCTACCCGCACCGCCAGCGCCTCGGGCTTGAGGCGGGCGCCGTTGCAGACCTTGCACGGCTTTTCCGCCTGGTAGCGGCTCATTTCCTCCCGCACCCAGGCGCTGTCAGTCTCCTGCCAGCGGCGCTGGAGGTTGTGCAGCACGCCCTCGAAGGGCTTGGTGACGCTGTAGCTGCGCACGCCGTCCTTGTAGGTGAACTCGATCGGCATCTTGCCGCCGTGCAGGATCACCTCGCGCACGCCCTCGGGCAGCTCGTCCCACGGCTTGCGGGTGGTGACCTTGAAGTGGCGGCAGATGGAGGCGAGCGTCTGGTCGTAATACTCGCTCTTGGCGCCGGACCAGGGAGCGACGGCGCCCTCGGCAATGGACGCGCGCTCGTCCGGCACCACCAGCGCCGGGTCGAAGAAGGTCTCCATGCCGAGCCCGTCGCAGGCCGGGCAGGCGCCATGCGGTGAGTTGAAGGAGAACAGCCGCGGCTCGATCTCCTCGATGGTGAAGCCGCTGACCGGGCAGGCGAAGCGGGAGGAGAAGACGGTGCGCTCCGCCTTCTCGTCGGCGGTTTCGGCGTAGACGATGCCGTCCGCCATGGCGAGCGCGGTCTCGAAGCTGTCGGCCAGGCGGCTTTCGATGCCGGGGCGCACGACGATGCGGTCCACCACGGCCTCGATGTCGTGCTTGGTCTTGCGGTTGAGCGCGGGGACGTCGGCGATTTCGTACAGCGTCCCGTCCACCTTGGCGCGGGTGAAGCCGCGGCGTTGCAGCTCCGCCAGTTCCTTGCGGTACTCGCCCTTGCGGTCCCGCACCACAGGGGCCAGCAGCAGCAGCCGCGTTCCCTCCGGCAGGGCCAGCACCCGGTCGACCATCTGGCTGACGGTCTGCGCCTCGATCGGCAGGCCGGTGGCCGGCGAATAGGGAACGCCGGCGCGCGCCCAGAGCAGGCGCATATAGTCGTGGATTTCCGTCACCGTGCCGACGGTGGAGCGCGGGTTGCGGCTGGTGGTCTTCTGCTCGATCGAGATGGCGGGGGACAGGCCCTCGATGCTGTCCACGTCCGGCTTGCCCATCAGCTCCAGGAACTGCCGCGCATAGGCGGACAGCGACTCGACGTAGCGGCGCTGGCCCTCGGCATAGATCGTGTCGAAGGCGAGCGAGGACTTGCCGCTGCCCGACAGCCCGGTGATGACGGTAAGCTGGTCGCGAGGAATGCGGACGTCGACGTTCTTGAGGTTGTGCTCCCGCGCGCCGCGCACGGTGATGAAGCCGCGGGAACCCACGCCCGGTGGTACCGATCCGTCCATCAAGCCTCCGTGGCGATTCGGCGTGCGTTCATGCCTTGTTCCATGTATATGGGCGTTTGTGGCAGCGCGGAAAGACTATTCCGCTGGCCGAGGGATGTTTGGCACGAAGCGGCCGCCGCGTCCAAAGCGCTGGCGTGGACGGCCGCCAGCGTGCAGTTTAGGGCGTCATGATGTGGAGGAGGCGGGCATGGCCGGCAGCGTCAACAAAGTCATCCTGGTCGGCAATATCGGCAAGGATCCGGAAATTCGCAGCACCCAGGCAGGCGGCAAGATCGCCAACCTGACGCTGGCGACCAGCGAGACCTGGAACGACAAGGCATCCGGCGAACGCAAGGAGAAGACCGAATGGCACCGCGTGGTCGTGTTCAACGACCGGCTGGTGGACGTGGTCGAGCGCTTCGTGAAGAAGGGCCGCAAGCTCTACGTCGAGGGATCGTTGCAGACCCGTAAATGGACAGACCAGTCGGGCCAGGAGAAATACACCACCGAGGTCGTGGTGGACCGCTTCCGCGGCGACATCACCCTGCTGGACAGCAACCGTGGCGGCGACGAAGGCGGCGCTGGAATGGGCGGGGAAGGCGGCTATGCGCCGCGCCCGGCCGCCGCCCGGCAGCCTGCCCGCAGCGGTGGCGGCACCGCCCCATCCTGGGAACCCAACCGCAGCGGCGATTTAGACGACGACATCCCGTTCTAGGTGCGCGCTTTTGCTAATTGTTCAAGCGCTTACGTGTTCTTCCACGTAGGTTTGGACTGCTAGGAAGTCCATTGCAAGCCCGACCTACCTTCGCCTGGCCAGGCTGTAACGGGCGAAAGCAGCATGCGGGGTCAAAAGGCGGTAATCCATCGTGCTGCCGAGGCGTCAGGGCTACCCGGAGTGCAGATGGCTCTCTCCGGGCGTGCACCACATACCGGCTGTGGAGACCCCGTATAGCGTGCCGGTCTTCTCGAGGTCCGTGACCGTGTCATCCGGAAGCAGCAGTCCCTCCGCACGGTTTCTCGTTTCGCTGCGCGCCTCCAGTTCGCCGGGATAGACGATCTCCTCGAAGCCCTGCGCCAGCGGCACCGATTTCAGCTCGGCGATGTAGCTTTCCATCCGCGCTCCGAAGTCGGCAAGCGGCTGCATCGCCGCGATGTCGAGCGCGATGATCATCTGCCCGGCGCCGCTGCGATGCTCTGTCTGATAGGGACCGTGCACACCGGCTCCGAAGGCCGAGCCGGTCAGCACGCCGGACAGCATGTCCATCATGACGGCGATCGCGTAGCCCTTATGCTGGGCCATCGGCAGGATAATGCCGTCGATCGCCGCAGCGGGGTCAGTCGTCGGCGCACCAGCGGCGTCGATCGCCCATCCTTCCGGGATCGGCTGACCCTTCTGCCGCGCCAGGTAGATCTTGCCGCGGGCGACGCCGGTGTTGGCGATGTCGAGCACCATCGGCGCCAGGCTCCCTGCCGGCGCCGCCCATGACCACGGATTGGTGCCGACCAGCTTGCACCGCCCGCCCCAGGGCGCCATGGCAGGGCTGGCGTTGGTGGACAGGAAGCCGATGCAGCCTGCACGCGCCGCCATCAGCGTAAAGTACATCGCAGTGCCGAAGTGGTTGGAGTTCCGCAAGCCCACGGCACCGATGCCATGGGCCTTGGCCCGGCGGATCGCGTCCTGCATCGCGTGCGCCGTCAGCACCTGGCCCATTGCGTCGTGCCCGTCAATCAGGCCGATGGCCCCTGCGTCGATAACCTGCTCCGGCTTCGCCACCGGGTCGCATACCCCGGCCTTGAGCCGGGCGACATACCAGGACAGACGCATGACCCCGTGCGACTGGTGGCCCCACAGATCCGCCTGCACCAGTGTATCTGCGGCCACACGGGCATCTTCCCCGGGCATACCGACGGCGGCGTAAACCTTCGTGGCAAACTCAAGCAGTCCGGCCGGGTCGATGCGCGCGCTCATGGCGCGTTTCCAGAGGCTGGCGCGCGCGTATGGACCGTCAGCGCATGGCCGAGGAACCGGGCGGTGATCTCTGCGGTGCGGGCTGCGACGTTGAAGGGCCGCGAGACGGTTCCGGTGGAGATGATGCTGCCGCCGGGCAAATTCATGCCGCGCTCGCGGGCGATCGCGACGAGGTCGGCGAACGCTGCCTCGGGGTTGGTGACGTCCTCCCCCGTGACGGCGCGTGCCTGTTCCACGCCGTCGACCAGCACGACAAGGCTCCCGGTGAGGGCCGAGATGTCCGAGCGGGAAATCGTGTCGCCCAGCACCACGGCCTGGCAAGCGCCGTTGTCCGCTGCGAAGCTCGGCCAGCCAACGGCGCGACGATCGACGAAACGGGACAGTACCAGTTCGAATGACACCCGCGTTTCGGCCACCGCGTCTATCGCCGGGAAAGGCGCCTCGTCGGCCAGGATGTCACGGGCGAGGACATAGGCGATCTCGAACTCGACCGTGACAGGGGCGGCGTTGGGCAGCGCGACCACGCCGCCGTGCCGATACAGCGCGTTCGACGGGATGCGCCCGGCCACCGATCGCCCGACGCCGAGATCACGCTTCTGGGCAAGGCTGCCGATCCCGAGCTTCCAGCCGCATGTGGACAGGCCCATCTGTTGGATCAAACGGTCCTGGACGTCGTAGCCGTCCGCCATTGTCCGCGGCCGGATCGGCTCGGGAAGGTGCGTGAGCTGGGTTCCATCCCGCCATGCCTCCGCCAGGATGGCGGCCGCCGCCTCGAGATCGAATTTTTCACTCATGGTGTGTCTGCTCTGGCCAGGAAGTCGAAATCGCAGCCCTCCGGCGCCTGGGTGACGGTGTTGCGATAAAGTGCCTTGTAGCCGCGGGCCGGTTTCGGGGGCGGGGTGAAGTCCGCCAGGCGCCGCCTGATCTCGGCCTCGTCGACGAGCAGATCGATCCGCTTCTCGGCGACTGACAACCTGATGCGGTCGCCATCGCGCACTGCCCCAAGCGGTCCGCCGATGGCCGCTTCCGGCGCCACATGAAGCACGATGGTTCCGAACGCGGTGCCGGACATGCGGGCGTCGGAGATGCGGACCATGTCCTTGACGCCCTGCTGGGCCAGCTTCTTAGGGATAGGCAGATAGCCCGCCTCCGGCATCCCCGCTGCGTGCGGACCCGCATTCTGCAACACCATGATGTCGCCGACCTCGACGTCCAGATCCGGATCGTCGATGCGGGCGGCCATGTCTTCAAGGCTGGTGAACACCACGGCGCGGCCCTCGCTTTCAAAAAGCGATGGCGTCGCGGCTGCACGCTTGAAGATCGCGCCGTCGGGGGCGAGCGAGCCACGCAGTGCGATCAGGCCGCCAACAGGCGACACCGGGTCGCCGAACGGCCGGATGATCGCGCGATCCACCCAGTCGAGCGGCTCGGCCAGCCGGTCGGCGAGCACGGTGCCCTCGACATCGATGGTATCGAGATGGAGCAGCGGCTTGAGTTCGCGCAGGACCGCGCCGATGCCACCGGCCGCGTGGAAGTCTTCCATGTAGCCTTCACCGACAGGCTTGAGGTCGACCAGTACCGGCGTCTCGTCGGAGATCTGGTTCAGGCGGTCCAGCGAAACCTTGATACCGAGCCGACCCGCAATGGCTGTCAGGTGAACGATGGCGTTGGTCGATCCGCCGATGCACATCAGCACCCGCAGCGCATTCTCGACGGATTTGGCGGTGATCACCTGCGACGGGGTAATGCGGGTGGTCAGCAGACGGACAGCGGCCGTGCCGGTCTGTTCGGCGGCCACGAGCCGGTGCGCATTCACGGCCGGAATGGCGGCCGTGCCGGGCAGCGACATGCCGAGCGTCTCGGCGATGCACGCCATCGTGCTGGCGGTGCCCATCACCGCGCAGGTGCCTGCGGTGACGGAGAGCTGCGCCTCGATCGCGTCGATCTGACTGTCGTTGATCGTCCCCGCCCGATATTTGCCCCAGAAGCTGCGGCAATCGGTGCAGGCGCCCAGGCGCTGGCCGTGATACCGCCCGGTGCTCATCGGGCCCGTGACGAGCTGGATCGCCGGGATGTCTGCCGAAGCCGCGCCCATGAGCTGTGCGGGTACTGTCTTGTCGCAGCCGCCGATCAGAACAACGGCATCCATCGGCTGCGCGCCGATCATCTCCTCGGTGTCCATCGCCATGAGGTTTCGGTACATCATCGAGGTCGGGTTGAGGAACACCTCACCCAGCGAGATCGTCGGGAACGGCCGCGGCAGGGCGCCCGCGGCCAGCACGCCGCGCGAGACCGCCTCGACCAGCTCGTCCATGGTGCGGTGGCAATTGTTGAAGCCCGAGGGGGTCATCGCGATACCGATGATCGGTTTGGCCAGTATATCGCTCGACAGGCCCATGGAACGGGCGAAGGAGCGGCGCAGATAGCGGGCGAAGTCCGGGTCACCGTAGTTGGTGAGGCCTCCGGCGATACCGTGGGGTGTGTCGGTCATGAAATCCTCTGTCAAACCAGGGGGCGGCTGCGGAACTGGACGCCCAGCAGATCCTCGAACACCTGCACCATGGCGCCCTTGTCCTGCGTGCCGAGGCCTCGCAGCAAAGCGGTCTGGTAGGTCGCGGTGGCGGCAGCCAGCACCGGCAACGGCATGCATTGCCCTGCGGCCAGCTCGGCGCCGCTGACCAGATCCTTGTAGGCATGGCCCATCGGGTAGCCGTCCGAGAAATGTCCCTTCAGGATGCGCGGGATGAAGAACTCCGAGGCGTAGCTGCGCCCGGTGCCGCTGTTGACGACCTCGCCGACCAGGTCGGGGTCGAGTCCCATCTTCACCGCCATCGGCAGCACCTCGGCCAGGGCGGCCGCATTGATGTCGAACAGGATCTGGTTGATCAGCTTGGTCAGCTGCCCGCTGCCCGTCGGGCCCATGAACAGGATCGTGGTGCCGATGCGGTCGAGCAGCGGCTTCACCTGGTCGAACAGCGCCTGCTCGCCACCGCACATGACGGTCAGGGTGCCGTCGACGGCGCGCGCCTCCATGCCGGAGATCGGCGCGTCCATGAACGCCACGCCCCGCGCAGCGGCAGCCCGGCCGATCTCGGCGGTGGCCGAATAGGTGATCGTACTGAGGTCGACGACGACCTGCCCTGGCTTCAACTGCGCCAGAAGCCCTTCCTCGCCCAGCAGTATCTGCTGCACCACGGCCGCGTTCGGTAGACACAGGAAGCACACGTCGCAATCGGCCAGATCCGAGAGCGCGGCGCTACCAGCGGCACCTTTGGCTGCGAACTCGGCGAAACGGCGGTCATCGCGGTCGCTGACGATCAGCGTCTCGTCGTCCCGCCATAGGTTATGCGCGATCGGCCGGCCCATCTGGCCGAGCCCGACGAAACCGATCTTCATTCTTGCGCTCCCGTGGCGAAGACGATGCAGACCGGGCTGCCGGTCGCGATCACCCGGCCGTTCGGTGCAAGCAAGCCGGTCTCGGGATCCAACGTGAACGATACGATGCTGTCGCTGTTCTCGTTGGCAGCGTGCAGAACCGTGCCGGACGGGTCGATGGCGAAAAAGCGCGGACCCCGTCCCTGTGTCGATACCCAGCCGAGGGGGCTGAGCCGTCCGCTCACCGGGTCGACGGCGAAGCTGCCGACACTGTCATGGCCGCGGTTGGAGACGAAGATGAAGCGGCCGTCCGGACTGATGGCGATCTCGGCGGCGGTGTTTGCACCTGTGAAGGTGTCCGGCACAGAGGGGATCACCTGGAAGGGCGTCAGCGCGCCGTCCTGTGTGTCGTATTGGTAGGCGCCAACCGAGGCGTCGAGTTCATCAGCCACGAAGGCGTATCGTCCGGACGGATAGAATGCGATGTGCCGAGGCCCGGCGCCGGGCCGGACTTGCACAAACGGCTTTTCGCCCGGCGCCAGCACGCCGCGATCGGCATCAAAGCTGTAGGTGAACACCCGATCCAGCCCCTTGTCCGGCACGATCAGGAAGCGGCCGTCCGGCGAATAGGCGATTTCGTGTGGGTGGGAGAAAGTCTGGTCAACCTTGTTCGGTCCCGGCGTACCGGGATTGGTGACAAGCTGCTGCACGGGGCCGAGCGAGCCGTCGGCACGGCGTGGCAGCACGGCGAGCGTCCCGGTGGCGTAGTTGGCCACCAGCACGAAGCGGTTGCTGGCATCAACTAGAAGATGAGCGGGATTGCGGCCTGCGGTGGACTGCCGGTTGAGAAACGTCAGCATCCCCGTCGCGCGGTCCACGCTGTAGGCGGTTATATCCGAGAGGTCCCCATGCACGGCGTAGAGAAACCGCTGTTCCCGGTCCAACGTCAGGAACGACGGATTGTCCAAGCCCGTCACGCGCTGCACATGCGACCAGGCGCCAGTGGCCTCCACGCGGAACACCTCGATGCCCAGGCCGTGCGCATTGCGCTCCTTTGTGGTGCGGCACCCGACATAGGCGAAGCGGGCCATTTGCGCCGGTGCGGCGGCGGCGAATAGCGGGGAAGCGGCAGCCATTGCGAAACCTCCAAGAACGGCGCGGCGTCCGACGGCGCGCAAAGGGACAGAAGCCGGGGCAGGGGTGACACTGATCATGCCGCAACGGCCTCTCGCATCGCGCCGATCGGTCTGCGCGTCAGCGTCAACACCGACGTCGCCCCGATCAGGAGCAGGATGCCCGCGATGACGAAGGCCATGTCGTAGCTGCCGGTGAGTTCGATGACGTAGCCTGTGACGATCGGCGCCATCAGCCCGAAAACGTTGCCGCCGACCACGAGAAACGCCATGGCGAGACCGACGTTTCGAGGGTCCGGCAACAGATCGTTCAGCAGTGCGAAGTTCATCGAGGTGGTGGCGGCGATGCCCGTAAGCGAGAGCGAGATCAGCACCAGGATCAGCCAGACGCTGTCGACCATCGGTGCTAGAAGGATGATCGAGGCAAGGATCATGGCGCCGGCGATGATAAAGCGGCGTTTCCCGCCGCCGACGTCCCCGCGTAGGAAGCGGTCGCTGAGCCTGCCGATCGCGATGCACAACACGACTGCCACCGCATAGGGGATGGCAGCGTACAGCCCCGTTTTCGCCAGGGTGAGGCCCTTGCTCTGCTGGAGGTAGCTCGGGAGCCAGGTCAGGAAGAGATATTGGGAGTAGACGTTGCAGCCCTGGGTGAGCGCCAGGGCCCAGAGCGTCGGGCCGCTGCCCAGGAGCCGCCGCAGACCGGGCTTCGGAGCGGCGTCGCGAGTCGCGGCCGGCACGATGCTGCGCTCGGCCAGGATTTTGGCCCGCTCCGTCTCGCCGAGCCAGGATGCACGTTCCGGCCGGTCGAACCAGACCAGCCAGCACACCAGCCAGAGCACCCCAATGCCGCCTGCCATGAAGAACAGCGCACGCCATCCGTACAGCGCGATGATCGGTCCGGCCACCAAGGCGCAGATCGCCGGGCCCGCGTAGGAGCCGCTGTTGAAGACTGCGTTGACCAGTCCGCGCTCGCCAACTGGGATCCATTCCCGGATCACCCGCGCTCCGGCCGGGTTGCTCGATGCCTCGCCCGCTCCCATAACCAGCCGCGACGTGAGCAGTGCCGGGAAGCTGCCCGCAAGGCCGGTCGCCGCGGTCGCCACGGACCATATACCAAGCCCGACTCCGGCCACACGCTTGGCGCCGAACCGGTCGACAAGCAGGCCCATCGGCAACAGGAAGAGTGTGTAGGTCCACAGGAATGACGAGAACAGGTAACCCAGCAGCACCGGAGACAGTCCATACTCCTTGGCGATGGGCGTTGCCGCGAAGGACAGGGTGACCCGGTCGATGTAGTTGATCAGCGCCAAGGCAAACAGCAGCAGGGCAATCCAGCCTCGGCGATACATCATCCGCGTTCCCCAGGAATCTTCTTGTGCCGTTGCGCGGCATTGAAGTCAGGGTAGCAGGACCTGTGATGCACGAACATGCGCTTCTGCGTATCGTTCAATGCTTACTGAGCATCAATTCACCCTGGGAGCGTCCTGAGGAACCTGGGCAAAGCCTGGCGCGCAAACAGTCGCAGGGCCGGGTTGTCGCTGGCCTTGCGCCATACCAGGGTCAGCTCGCTGAACACCGTCGGATACAAGGCGATCTGTTTCAGCGTGACGTTGGCGAAACCCAGCGTTCCGGCCGCTTCGGGCACCAGGGCGACACCGATTCCCGCACCCACCAGGGCCAGCATCGTGTGTATCTCGCGGGCGAACTGCACGAAGTTCGGGGTGATCCCGGCCGCGCGGAAGATCGAGGAGACCAGATCGTGGTGGTAGCGGCTCTCAGTCGGCGCATACATGATCAAGGGCTGGCGATCCAGGTCGGCCACCGCCAGCACGCCGGGCCTTGCCAGCGCATGGCCCGACGGGACCGCCACCACGAATGGTTCATGACTGATCGTGACCGCTTCCAACCCTCTGAGATCGATGGGCAATCTGAGGATGCCTGCATCGATGCCGCCAGTGCCCAGAGCCTCAGCCTGGTTCGCGGTCACCATCTCCTTCAGGACGAACTGCACTTGGGGCATTTCGACGGCCAGGAATGAGACCAGGCGCGGCAGCAGGCTGTAACTGGTCGCCGGAATAAATCCCAGCGTGATCACGCCGCCCTCGCCAAGCGCCGCCCTGCGTGCAGTGACCATCGCCTCCTCGGCGGCACGAAGAACCGCCCGGGCGTCGACGAGAAACGCCTTTCCTGCCGTGGTGAGCCGCACCACCCGGCTGGAGCGTTCCATCAACTCAGTGCCGATGATGTGCTCCAGCTGCTGCAACTGCCGGGTGAGCGGCGGCTGCGTCATGTTCAGGCGCGCGGCCGCCCGGCCGAAATGTAGCTCTTCAGCGAGGGCGACAAAGCAGCGGAGGTGGGAAAGGTCAAACATTGATGCAAAAAAGGTATCGTTGAGAAGTTAATCTGGTCAGTCACTCTTGAGATTGCCAACCTCGTTTTGAATGGCAGGGAGGAAGCCGGCGGTGCCCCAGCATGTGTATGCGTCGAAACCGCTCAATGTGCGTTCGAGCATCAGCGAGGGCCCGTTGAGGTCGTTCGGCCAGGCAAGCCGGTCACAGCGGGATCAAGCCTCGACGTCGATCAGCGTCCAGCCTGCCATTCGGGGTGTCATGGCCAAACAGGTAAGCCGTCCAGCCCCGCGGTTTCAGGCAGGCCGCAGATTAGGTTGGCATTCTGCACCGCCTGACCGGCGGCTCCCTTGCCGAGATTGTCGACCACGCCCATCGCGATGACCAGGTTGCGTTCTGGATCGGCCGCATAACTGACGAACGCCAAGTTCGAGCCGGTAGCCCATTTGGTCTGCGGCGGCTTGTCGGTCACGCGGACGAACGCCCGCCCGGCGTAGAAGTGCCGGGCCGCGTCCAAGCACTCGTCCGTGGTGGCGCGGCCGCGGCAGTAGATGGTGACGAGCACGCCGCGGGTCATCGGCACCAAGTGTGGCGTGAACACCAGCCCGGCCGCGCTGCCTCCGCTCAGTCGCTCGATCGTCTTGGCAATCTCGGGCATGTGGACGTGCTTGAGCAGACCGTAAGGCACCAAGTTCTCGTTGCTCTCGGCGTAGCCGAATCTGCTGTCGGCGCCGCCCCGGCCAGCACCGGAAATGCCGGTCTTGGCGTCGATGACGATGTTGCCGGGCTCGATCAGCTTGTTGGCCAGCAGCGGCGCCAGCGCGTTCAGCGTCGCCACGGGGAAGCAACCGGGGTTGGCGACGCGGCTCTGACGCTTGATCTGGGCTGGCCAGACGTCGGCCAGCCCATACGCCCAACCGTCGACGTAGCGGTGGTCGCCGCCGATGTCGACGATCTTCACGTCCTTGGAGACGCGCGCCAGCGCCTCGGCCGAGGCGCCCGTAGGCAGCGACGCGAACAACACGTCGAGCGTCGGCAGGGTCACAGGGTCCCACTTCTCGATCACCAGTTCGGCCAGCTTGGCTGGCACACCGGGGAAGCGGTCCGCCAAACGGCTACCGGCGCTGCCCTCGCCTGCGGCGTAGACCAGCTCGAAAGAAGGGTGGCCCACGACAAGGCGCATCGCCTCGCCACCGCCAAAACCGCTAACCCCGACAATGCCGACGCGAATGCTCATGGTGGTGTCCTGCTGCTGGAGTGAGCGAGTATGACGAACTCGCGCTGCCGGTGCCGCCGTTGACATTCACCAAGCGCAGCTCTTGGTCAAAGCCAACGTCGTTTTTGCAAGTCCAGCCAGTTCGTCGTTCGACCGGAACGTAACTGATTCCGTCCTTGGTTTCGGCGAGCCTTCATGGCAGTTCGCGACCAAACGAGACGGGCGAACTCGCTCAAGGATGGAGCGTCAGGTCGTAGATTTATGCAGCCTTGGCTCTCCCATTTTGAACCAAGCCTTCACGATTTTTCCTCTCTCGATTTCGTAGATGCAGATCACATCCACCTCGCCTCGACCCTCAGGAAAGTTCCTCTGTACTGTCTCATGGTCCACGACCACGTTGCCGACCACGATGCGGGTCAGCAACGTGCCGAATAGGTCCGGCTCCTTGAAACGGGCCATATGCCGCTCTCGGATTGCCGCCGCGTCGCTGGCCAGTAGGGTCGATGGAAAAGTATAGTACTCGCAGTTATCAGCCCACCACGGCATGAATGCATCGATATCACGTGCATTGTATGCCTCAAGCTGCATGTGAACGGGGTAAGCGGGATCAGTCGGCTGTATGCTGGTCATTTTGTTACCTCGAACAAAAAACCCCGCGACAGGTGTCGCGGGGCGTTTCAGGCTCGCAGAGGACGGCTAGATGGCTGTTCTACCTACCTGCCGTCTTGAACTCTGCGCGTGCTATGACGCCGCCACCCATCGGACTGCGTCGGCGTCGCTCACAGAGGATTGGGCTCTGGATCATAGTGTATGAAGGCTGGCGTTGCCTATGTCTCGCATCCATCCTGCATCGCTTCATGGCCCGCCATGTCGGGGGCGGATGGCATAGCGGCGCAGGGCCTGCTAGGGTCGTGCCTCCATGCACCACGCCGCGCCCCTAAGTTGTTCCCATGAGTGAAACCAACCCTCCCGAGCCTCCCGACCAGCCGGTCCTGCACCCGGTCATGCTCGAGGAGGAGATGCGCCGCTCCTACCTCGACTACGCGATGTCGGTCATCGTCAGCCGGGCGCTGCCCGATGCGCGGGATGGGCTGAAGCCGGTGCATCGCCGTATCCTGTACGCCATGCAGGAAAGCGGATTCACCCACGACAAGCCGTACCGCAAATCGGCCCGCATCGTCGGCGAAGTGATGGGCAAGTATCACCCGCATGGCGACGCCGCGATCTACGACGCGATGGTCCGCATGGCGCAATCCTTCAGCCTGCGGGTACCCTTGATCGACGGGCAGGGCAATTTCGGCTCGATCGACGGCGACCCGCCGGCGGCCATGCGCTATACGGAAAGCCGCCTGTCCCGTGCCGCCATGCACATGCTGGCCGACATCGACAAGGAAACCGTCGACTTCCAGCCGAACTACGATGAGGCGGATGTGGAGCCGAAAGTGCTCCCGGCTGCCTTCCCCAACCTGCTGGTCAATGGCGGCAGCGGCATCGCCGTGGGCATGGCCACCAACATCCCCACCCACAACGCCGGGGAGGTGATCGACGCCGTGCTGGCGATGATCGAGAATCCGGAGATCACGCTGGACGAGCTGATGAAGATCGTCCCGGGGCCGGATTTCCCGACCGGCGGGATCATCCTCGGCCGCTCCGGTATCCGCGCCGCGTTCGAGACCGGGCGCGGCGGCATCCCCCTGCGGGCAAGGGCCGAGATCGAGGAGATCCGCAAGGACCGCAACGCGATCATCGTCAGCGAAATCCCGTATCAGGTAAACAAGAACACGCTGATCGAACGCATCGCCGAACTGGTGCGCGCCAAGCAGGTCGAGGGCATCAGCGACCTGCGCGACGAATCGGACCGCGACGGCATGCGCATCGTGATCGAGCTGAAGCGCGACGCCACGCCCGAGGTGGTGCTGAACCACCTCTACCGCTTCACCCAGTTGCAGACGCAGTTCAGCGTCAATATGCTGGCGCTGGACCAGGGCCGCCCGCGGCTGTTGGGCCTGAAGGACGCGCTGGCCGCGTTCATCGCCTTCCGCGAGGAGGTCATCCTCCGCCGCAGCCGGTTCGAACTGGGCAAGGCGCGGGAGCGGGCGCATCTTTTGGTCGGCCTCGCCATCGCAGTGGCCAATATCGACGAGGTCATCCGCGTCATCCGCGCCAGCCCCGACGCCACGGTCGCGCGTGCCGAACTGATGGCGCGCGCCTGGCCGGCGGGCGACATCGGGGTGATGCTGGCGCTGATCGACGATGTCGGCAACCAGGTGGAGGGCGAGCCGCCCGACCAGACCGTCCACCTGACCGACGCGCAGGCCCGAGGCATCCTGGAACTGCGCCTAGCGCGGCTGACCGGGTTGGAGCGTGACAAGATCCAGGCCGAGCTGGCCGAGGTTGCGACGCGCATCACCGAGTTGCTGGAGATCATCGGCAGCCGTCCGCGCCGGATGGAGGTGATGCGGGGCGAATTGGCCCTCGTCCGCGCCGAGATCGCCTCGCCGCGCATGACTGCGATCGTCGATGCGGTGGCGGACCAGGACGACGAGAGCCTGATCGAGCCCGGGCAGATGGTCGTCACCATCACCCGCGACGGCTTCATCAAGCGCACGCCGCTGGACGCGTTCCGCCAGCAGGTCCGCGGCGGCCGCGGCCGCTCCGCCGCCGGCATGCGCGGGGACGATATCGTCACCCGGTCGTTCAACGCGCACACCCATCAATGGGTGCTGTTCTTCTCCTCCGGCGGCAAGGCGTTCCGCGAAAAGGTCTGGCGCCTGCCGGAGGCGCAGCCGGCGGCCAAGGGCCGCGCGCTGGTGAACCTGCTGCCCGAACTCGGCAGCGACACCATCACCACCGTGCTGCCGCTGCCGCAGGATGAGGGGTTGTGGGACAACCTGCACCTACTGTTCGCCACTGCCAGCGGCGGGGTGCGACGCAACAAGCTGTCCGATTTCGGCCGCGTCCGCTCCTCCGGGCTGATCGCGATGAAGCTGGACGAGGGCGACCACCTGGTCGGCGTCGCCACCTGCCGCGAGGGCGACGACGTGCTGCTCGCCACACGGCGCGGCCGCTGCATCCGCTTCCACGTCACGGACGAGGTGGTGCGGGTGTTCGCCGGGCGCGACAGCGCGGGGGTGCGCGGCATAAGGCTGGGCGCCAATGACGAGGTCATCAGCCTGTCGGTGCTGCAGCACGTGGAGGCGACGGTGCATGAGCGCGCCGCCTTCCTGCGCGGCGCTGCCGCCCGGCGTCGTGCCCAGGGCGAGGAGGTCGACAGCTCCGTTGAGGCCGATGCCGAGGCGGAGGACGCCACCACCGAGGAAACCGGCGAG
Organism: Acetobacteraceae bacterium; assembly: GCA_965199095.1. Taxonomy (GTDB): domain Bacteria; phylum Pseudomonadota; class Alphaproteobacteria; order Acetobacterales; family Acetobacteraceae; genus LMUY01. The sequence continues at coordinate 858,850 of CBDAQM010000006.1, read as the reverse complement.
GTGAGCGCCGAGCGGCTGGAGGAGATGGAGCGGCGCGAGGAATTGCTGCTGACCGTGACGGATGCCGGGTTCGGCAAGCGGTCCTCCGCCTATGATTACCGGGTGACCGGGCGGGGCGGGCAGGGGATCACCAACATCGTCCTGGGTGGCCGCAAGGGCACCACCGTCGTGGGCAGCCTGCCGGTGCGTCCTGGCACCGACGTGATGCTGGTGACCAATGTCGGCCGGCTGATCCGCATCAGCAGCGACGGCGTCCGCATTACCGGGCGGCAGGCCACGGGGGTCACGCTGTTCCGGGTGAGCGAGGGCGAGCAGGTGACCGCGGTGTTCCCGGTGGTCGAGGCCATCGTCGGCCTGGACGATGCCGTGCTTGACCCAGGGGGCGCCGACCCGGAGAACGGGGCTGCCCCCACAATCGACAACCCGGACGGCGCCGGCGACGCCGAAACCGATGAGGACTCCCTTGGCTGACCAGCAGGCAGGACGGCCACCGAGCCGTCACACCGGGATCTATCCCGGCACGTTCGACCCGGTGACCAACGGCCACATCGACGTCATCAGCCGCGCGGCCCGCATCCTGGACCGCCTGGTGGTGGGCGTGGCGGCCAATGCAGGCAAGGGGCCGATCTTCCCGATCGAGGAGCGGATCGAGCTGGTGCGGGCGGAGATGGATGCGATTGCCGCCCGTACCGGCTCCATCATCGAGGTGACGAGTTTCAGCGGCTTGCTGGTGGATTTCGCGCGGGACAATGGCGCAAGCGTGATCATCCGCGGCCTGCGCGCCGTCAGTGACTTCGACTATGAATTCCAGATGGCAGGGATGAATTACCGGCTAGACCCGACGATCGAGACGGTGTTTTTGACCGCCAGCGAGCACCACCAGTTCATCTCGTCCCGCTTCGTGAAGGAGATCGCCCGGCTCGGCGGCGACATCTCATCCTTCGTGCCAGCTTTGACGCTGGAGCGCACCCTCTCCCGGGTCCGCCCCGGTGCCTGATCGGGAGTTTTCCTATGGATAGCCGTGTCAACCGCCGTGCCTTCCTCACCACGATTGCGATCGGAACCTTGATGAGCGACGCCGTTTCCTCCGCTGCCGATGCCCAGCCGGCGCTGGACCCGCAGAACACCGTGTACATGGATATCAAGGCGGGCCGGGTGGTGATCCGCCTGCGCCCGGACCTGGCGCCGCTGCATGTCGAGCGGGTGAAGCTGCTGTGCCACGAGCATTTCTACGACGGCACGCCGTTCCACCGGGTGATCGACGGTTTCATGGCGCAGGGCGGCGACCCGACCGGGACGGGCGGCGGGGGCAGCAAATACCCCAACCTGAAGGCCGAATTCACCGAGAAGGCGCATTTCCTGCGCGGCACCGTCGGGGCAGCGCGGACGCAGGACCCGAACACCGCGAACAGCCAGTTTTTCATCTGCTTCGCGCCGGCGCCGTTCCTGGATGGCCAGTACACGATCTGGGGCCAGGTCGTCTCCGGCATGGAGTATGTGGACGCGATCAAGAAGGGCGCTGGCAGCAGCGGTGCCGTCAGCAATCCGGACAAGATCATCAAGATGCGTCTGGCGGCGGAAGAGAATAGCTGACGTAATTGACGATGACGGCACTGCCAGCTAGGCGGTGCCGTGGCGGGGCCTGTAGCTCAGTTGGTAGAGCACGAGACTTTTAATCTTGGGGTCGTGGGTTCGAACCCCACCGGGCCCACCAAAGATCCCCAAGAGACACCAATCTAGATTAGACTAAGCCCTTCGGGGTGAGCGAAAAGAACTCCCGGGTAACGTGGACGCCTGTTGGTTGATCTTGTAAATGCCGATGAGTGTCCTCCCACCTTGTCGTTACGAGTGCAGCCGAACCACACCTCCGCCGATCCGCCCGCTGTCTAGCGTTTCTGGGTTGTAATACACGTACCACAACGCCATGCCGTCGATGAGAACAAAAGGTGGGCAGATGCCTTTCTCGAGTGCTGCCGTGGCCAATGCTTTTCTCACAAGGTCGTTCAAAGAAGATATTCCAATTGACCCAATGAAGATGCAGAAGCTGGTTTACATCGCTCATGGATATGTCCTTGTTGACCATGACGCGCCTTTGGTAGACGAGCTTTTCGAAGCCTGGACGTTTGGCCCAGTGCTTCCCTTTTTGTATCACAAATGCAAAGAGTACAGGGCGGGCGCAATAACAGAACGTGTCAGCGAATATGATGGTAGTTCTCGAACCTTCTTCAAGCCTGTAGTTCCGTCTACAGCGTTCGTCGCGCCCCAGATTGACTTCACGTGGGAGAATTACAAGTCAGAGCGAGCGGTGGATTTATCAGCGTGGACTCACGAGCAAGGCGGCCCTTGGGATTCGGCGCGTCACCCCGTGGACCAGACAGTGGTCTATCGCAACCAGACTATCTCGAATGATGCGATCAAGAGGTATTTCCGCGCGAACCTCTATGAGTGAAGGAGGCGGCGGTGATGATCGAAGGCTTAGAAGGCCGCAGCGGCCACCTTCTATACCAACGGATATACCGAGCGATTACACCTCAGACGATGCGCCAGGTAGCGGCTAAAAATCAACCTCTTCTTCCTAAACTACGGGGTAGATGATCCGTTCCAAGCCGCTGTAGTTTTCATGACAATTCTACTTTTAATCTTCTGGATTTTAGCGGCAATCATAAGTCACTACCTTCAAGAGCCAAGTTTCTTGGATGACATCAATTCTATTGCTGGTCGTGTCCTACCGCTTCTTATCGGCGCAATCATTGGACGTGCAATTCCCAGGCGGTAAATCGTTCCAGGACCTGATCTTTTTGGGACGCGCCTGGAGGGCGGGTCTCGGGAGCTAGGCCTCAAGACTCCCCTCTTTCTTGACTCTACGGCTACTTTGGCCGTGGCTACCGTGACTCTGAACGAGCCAGCGACTTGTAGCCTGGGTTACCCCGCGTGCGGGGGGAGCGGGAGCGTTAATCTTCCCTTATCGTTGACGTGCCATTCTTAAGGATGACCGAAGTAGCGTTCGATGGCTGATATCATTGATAAAGCGCTGATGACGCACGCTAATATAAAGAAGCGGCTGTGCGAGGCGATCCGAACTCCGGGCTTGATTGCGCCAGAAAAAATTCAATCCGACCGGATTTGTGCTTTCGGGCTGTGGATCTATGGACCAGACAGCATTCGACAGGCCGGATTGCCGCAGTTCAAAGCCTTGAAAGAGCTACACGCTCAGTTCCACGAAGCGGCTTACCAAGCAGCGCTAGCGGTCGAGGATGGCCGCACCATTGAAGCCGAAAACTCGATCCTGGGAGGCGATTTCGAGATGGCGTCCCGAGCCATGACGCAGGCTTTGGTTGAGATGAAGGCGGCCAGGACGGCCCAGCCCGAGGCTTGAGCTATCTTCTAGGAGGCGTTCCGGCTCATGCCGCGTTGCTCGCCGGGCTAGCTTCTGTTTCCACGCGCTGCACGTTACGAGAAGGCAGCAGAAGGTAGGGCGTAGGCAGCCAACGTCGTCTCCCTGATGCGCGTCATCGCTTGGCGCGCCGTCCGCGCCCGCCTATACGCCCAGCATGAAAGCGGCCATCGTCGGTATCGCGGGGACGGCGCTGAGCGCGGCCGAAATCGCCCTGTTCCGGGAGCATCGCCCGGCGGGCATCATCCTCTTCGCGCGCAACGTGGTGGATCCCGGGCAACTCGCGGCCCTGACGGCCCATATCGCCCGCGTTCTCCCGCCGCTCGCCGTCACCATGGTGGACCAGGAGGGCGGGCGGGTGGCGCGGTTGCGGCCACCGCATTGGCTGGCGCATCCGTCCGCCGGGCAGTTGGGCGCGCTGGAGGCGACGAACCGGCCGGCCGGGCTGCGCGCCGCCTGGCTCACCGGCGTGTTGATCGGGTTGGAGGCAGCGGCCGCCGGCCTCGACGTGGTCTGCGCACCGGTGCTGGACCTGGCGGTGGCCGGCGCCAGCGACGTGATCGGCAACCGCGCCTACGCCGCCGACCCGGCGGTGGTGGGGGAGATGGCGGCCAGCGTGGCGGCCGGCCTGCTGGCCGCTGGCGTGCAGCCGGTCGGCAAACATTGTCCCGGCCATGGCCGCGCCACGGTGGACAGCCACGCCAGCCTGCCGCATCTGCCCGGCATCGACAACGCTGACCTAGCGCCGTTCGCCCGCTGTTCCCATCTGCCTTGGATGATGACCGCCCACATCGTCTACGACTCAGCGGACCCGGCGCATCCCGCCACCCAATCCCCCGCGATCATCGCCGACATCATTCGCGGCCGCCTCGGCTTCGATGGCGTGCTGGTCAGCGACGACGTGACGATGGGTGCGCTGGCGGGTTCGCCGGCCGAGCGCGCGGTCGCCTCGCTCGCGGCCGGATGCGACCTGGCCCTGCATTGCTCCGGCGTGCTGGAGGACACGGCGTCCGTGCTCGCCGCCTGCCCGGACGCCTCGGAGGCGACGTTGGGCCGCCTGCGTGCCGCCCTGTTCCTGGCAGACCGGTCGCGGCAGCGGCTCGACCCGTCGGCCCTGCTGGCGGAGCGGGACGCGCTGCTGGCATGACCATCAACTGGCCCGACCTCGTCGTGACGGTGATCGCCGCAATCGGCGCCATCACCTTGCACGAGGCGGCGCACGGCATCGCCGCCTGGGCGCTGGGCGACGACACGGCCAGGCTTGCCGGGCGGCTGTCGCTCAATCCGTTGCGCCACGTGGACCGGGTGGGCACGATCCTGCTGCCCGGCCTGTTGCTGATCGTGCAACTCCTCACCATCCGGCACGTGGCGTTCATGTTCGGCTGGGCCAAGCCGGTGCCGGTGAATGCGTCGCGGTTCCGTCACCCGCGGCAGGAGATGGCGCTGGTCGCCGCGGCCGGTCCGCTGATGAACTTCCTGCTGGCCTGGTTGGCGGCGCTGGCGCTGCACGTCACCGATGTCTGGCCCGGTCCGACGGGCGACGTCGCGGTCAGCTTCCTCTACATGTTCATGCTCACCAACCTGGCGCTGGGGCTGTTCAACCTGCTGCCGATCCCGCCGATGGATGGCGGCCGTATCGTGGTGGGCGTGCTGCCGCTCCGCTGGGCGATCCGCTGGGCGTCGATCGAACGGGCCGGTATCGTCCTGGTCCTGCTGGGGGTGTTCCTGCTGCCGCAACTACTCCATGCATTCGGGATCGAATTCGACCCGGTCGGGTCGGCCCTGACCACGGTCATTCCGCGCGCGATGGACCTCGTCATGCGCTTGGCTGGCAATGCCGGCTGAGTCGGCGCCCGACCCGCAGCGGCTGGACGTGCAGCTCGACGGGTTCGAGGGGCCGTTGGACCTCCTGCTGGACCTTGCCCGGGCGCAGAAGGTCGATTTGGCGCGGATTTCGATCCTCCGCCTGGTGGAACAATTCCTTGCCGCCGTGGAGGGCGCCCGGCGTGTCCGCCTGGAACTGGCGGCGGACTGGCTGGTGATGGCGGCCTGGCTCACCTGGCTGAAATCCCGCCTGCTGCTGCCGGACGACGTGCCGGAGGCGGAGGAGGGGCTGGAGGCTGCCGAAGTCTTGGCCGCACGTCTGCTGGCCTTGCAGCACGTCCGGGCCGCGGCGGCATGGCTGGGTGACCGGCCGCTGCTGGGACGCGATGTGTGGGCACGGCCCGACTCGGAGAACCTGACCGAATTCGACCGCTCCGGGCTGGCGGCCGACACAGCCGGGCTGCTGCGCGCCTATCTGTCGGCCATGCGCCGCGGCGGCGGGCGTCGGCTGTATCGCCCGGCCGGCACTCCGCTGTGGAGCGTGCAGGATGCGCTGGGGCGGCTGGGCGCCATGTTGGGGCACGTGCCGGACTGGACGGTGCTGGAGCGCTTCCTGCCGGAGCGTTCGCTGGATCCGCTCGCCCGCCGCGCCGCCACGGCTTCGACCTTGCTGGCGGGGCTGGAGCTGGCGCGGGATGGACGCGCGCGGATACGGCAGGACCAGGCGTTCGGGCCGATCCTGTTTGCGGGGGCGACCGATGGTGGATGATGACCAGCTCCGCCTGGCCGAGGCCCTGGTGTTCGCCAGTGCGGACCCGGTTCCGGCGCGGGCGCTGCAGCAGCTTCTTCCCGCGGACGCGGACGCGGCGGCCGTCCTGGCCACGTTGCGGGACCAGTGTGCCGGTCGCGGCGTGACCCTGGTGGAGGTCGCGGGCGGCTGGCAGTTCCGCACCGCGGCGGATTTGGCGCCGGTGCTGCGCCGGGTGGTGGCGCAGCCGCGCCGCCTGCCACGGGCCGCAATGGAGACGCTGGCGATCATCGCCTACCACCAGCCGGTCACGCGGCCGGAGATCGAGGAGATGCGCGGCACCAGCCTGTCGCAGCAGACGATGGACGCGCTGCTGGAGGCCGGGTTGATTGCGGCGGGAGGACGGCGCGAGGTGCCGGGTCGGCCGACCTTGTGGGGCACGACGCCCGGCTTCCTGGCGCAATTCGCCCTGCGCGACCTGCGCGACCTGCCGCGGCGCGAAGACCTGCTGGTGGAGCCGCCGCCGGTGGTGCCAGTCCCGCTGGAGCAGGCGGCGGAGCCCGACGCGGCGGATTTCCCACCCCAAGTATGACGTGCTAGAGCCCGGAAAGAGGTGCGGTTGCTATGTTTGATTTTGCCTGGTCCGAAATCGCCCTGATCGGCGGGGTGGCCTTGGTCCTGATCGGGCCGAAAGATCTGCCAATCGCCGTCAAGGCCATCACGGGCGTGATCAAGAAAGCCCGGCGCATGGCGGCGGAGTTCCAGACCCATGTGGATGAAATGGTGCGGGAGGCCGATCTGGGGGAAGTACGCGACCAGTTCCGCGACATCCGCCGGTTGAACATCCGCGACACCATCGCCAGGGCCGTGGACACTGACGGCTCGATCCGCAAGGCGTTCCAGGACCCGATGCGCCAGCCGCCGCCCGTCGTGACGACACCCGTCTCAGCATTGCCCGAACATAGCATCCAGCCGCCCGGGATCGCGATGGCGGCAACGGGCGAGGCTGCAAGTGCGCCGGCGTTCGTTCCGCCGGAAGCGGCGTCTGTGCCGGCTTCCGCACCGTCCGCTCCGGCCTTCATCCCTCCCGAAATGGCCCGGAACCCGATGGCCGCGCCGCCTTCACCCGGCGTCTGATCCGGCAAACCAGGACAAGTCCCCGTGGCCGACCAGATTGAAGATCCCATCAACGACACGCCGATGCCCTTGCTCGCGCATCTGGTGGAATTACGGCGGCGGCTGATGTGGTCGGGCGCCGCGTTCGTCATCTGCTTCTTCATCTGCTATCATTTCTCGACGCAGATCTACTCGTTCCTGGCGCAGCCGCTGGCGAATATCCTGCAAAGCCGTACTGGAACGGACCGGCGGCTGATCTACACCGCGCTGTACGAGGCGTTCTTCACCTATATCAGGGTCGCATTCTTCGGCGGCGCGTTCCTGTCCTTTCCCGTCATCGCCTCGCAGATCTACCTGTTCGTGGCGCCCGGGCTTTACCGCAGCGAGAAGCGGGCGTTCCTGCCGTTCCTGATCGCATCGCCGATACTGTTCCTCTTGGGCGCGGCCTTGGCCTATTACTTCATCTTTCCCGTGGCGTGGCGCTTTTTCCTGTCGTTCGAGACACCCACCGGGGCCGGCGGCTTGCCGATCGAGTTGCAGGCCAAGGTCAGCGAGTACCTGGACCTGGTGATGAAGCTGATCTTCGCGTTCGGCATCGCATTCCAGCTTCCTGTTCTTCTGACATTGCTGGCCAAGGTCGGGATCGTCTCGTCGAAGTCGCTGAAGAAGATGCGGCGCTATGCCTATGTCGGCATGTTCGTGGTGGCCGCGGTGCTGACGCCGCCGGACATCATCACCCAATGCGGGCTCGCTTTGCCGTTGATCGCGCTCTACGAGATATCGATCTATGCCGCAGCGCTGGTGGAGTCGAAGCCGGTCGAGGTCTAGCCGTCCGGCTTGACCCCGGCCATGCCGCGGTTCACACGCGCATCGGATGATTGACGTGGGTGGATGATGCACGACATACGCGCGATCCGCGACGATCCTGCGGCGTTCGACGGTGCCCTTGTGCGTCGGCAAATCCCGCCCTCGGCGGCGGAGATCATGGCGCTGGACGGGCAGCGCCGGGCTGCGCAAACCGAACTCGGCGAGCGTCAGGCCCGCCGCAACGCACTCGCCAAGGAGATCGGGCAGCTCCGCCGCAGCGGCGCCGACACGGCCGGGTTGGAGGCCGAGGCAGCGGCGTTGCGGGACGATATGGCGTCGCTGGAAACCCGCGTGGCAGCGCTGGGCGCCGAGCTGGACGCGCGGTTGGCGGGCCTGCCCAACATCCTCGACCCCGACGTCCCGGACGGCAACGACGAATCGGCCAATGTCATGCTCAAGCAGGTGGGGGAACCCGTCCGTTTGCCCGACGCGCGGCAGCATTTCGACCTCGGCGAAGCGCTCGGGCTGATGGACTTCGCCGCCGCGACCAAGCTGGCCGGATCCCGCTTCACCGTGCTCCGCGGCAAGCTGGCCCGGCTGGAGCGGGCGCTGGGCCAATGGATGCTCGACCTGCACGTGTCCGAGCATGGCTATGAGGAGACCGCGGTGCCGCTGCTGGTGAATGACGCCACGGCCTATGGCTCCAACCAATTGCCGAAATTCGTGGACGACATGTTCCGCACCACGGACGGCCGCTGGCTGATCCCGACCGCCGAGGTGCCGCTGACCAACATGGTGGCCGGCGAGATCGTTCCAGACGCGCGCCTGCCGCTGCGCATGACCGCGTTGACCGACTGCTTCCGGTCCGAGGCCGGGTCCGCCGGGCGGGACACGCGCGGGATGCTGCGGCAGCACCAGTTCCGCAAGGTCGAGCTGGTGTCCATCACCCGGCCGCAGGACAGCGACGCCGAGCACGAACGCATGACTCGCTGCGCGGAGACGGTGCTGGAGCGGCTGGGCCTCGCCTATCGCCGCATGCTGCTGTGCGCCGGGGACACGGGGTTCGGCGCCGCTAAGACCTTCGACCTGGAGGTGTGGTTGCCGGGGCAGGGGGCGTGGCGGGAGATCAGCTCCTGCTCCAACACCCGCGCCTTCCAGGCCCGGCGCATGAACGGCCGCTATCGCCCGGCAGAGGGCAAGGTGGAGTTCGTCCACGCGCTGAACGGCTCCGGCGTCGCCGTCGGCCGCGCGCTGATCGCGGTCATGGAGACCTACCAGCAGCCCGACGGCTCGATCACCGTGCCGGAGGTGCTGCGGCCGTACATGGCCGGGGTCGATCGGATCGCCGCCTGAGCACGCGGCGGTCCCGCAGCGCCGCCAGGGATTGGCCGCTCCTCGCCCGCTTCGTCGGCCTCGGCGAGTTGGGCTCGTGGTTCCTCCTGATGCTGATCAGCTACGTCCTGGTGTCCCTGTCAACCGGCCGAAGCCTCTGCCCGCCGTCGCGCTGTCCGCGCCGGGCGTGGTGATGTAAACCCTTTTCACATGAGCTTTGGTCGCGACAGCTATCACCATGGCAATTTGCGGGAGGCGCTGGTCGAGGCGGCGCGGCGCCTGATCGCCGAGCGCGGTCTGGCCGGGTTCGCCTTCGCCGAATTGGCGCGTGCCGCCGGGGTGAGCCCCGCTGCGCCCTACCGGCATTTCCGGGACCGCGGCGCCTTGGTGGCGGAGCTGGCGCGACGCGGGTTTGACCGGTTACGCGACGAGCTGCTTGCCGCTTGGAACGAGGGGCGGCCGGATCCTGCCGCCGCGATCGAGCGCTGTAGCCGGGCCTATCTGCAGTTCGCCCGGCATGACCCCGCCGGCTATGCGGCCATGTTCGACGCGGCGCCGGGTGACCCGGACCCGGGCGTGCGGAGTGCGGCCGATGCCTGTTTCGGCGTCATCCGCTCGGCGGCCGAGGCCGCCTGCGCCGCGGCCCCCGGACGGGACCGGCCGCCCGCCTTGATGGTTGCGCTGCATGTCTGGACGCTGTGTCACGGCATCGCGGCGCTGTTCACCGGCCCGCCATCACCGGGACGCCGGCCGTTGCCGATGACCGCGGAGGATCTGCTGGAGGCAGGGCTGCTGGTGTATTTGCGGTCGCTCGGGCTCGGGCGATAACATATTCGTGAGCGGCTTTACCCAACCGGCTTACGGGAGCATCTATGTGAATGTGATTAACATTCACTCTCGGAGTTCATCCATGGGTTTCTCCGCTTCGCGCTTCGACGAGATCGGCCGTCCTGCCTGGATCGCCGTCACCGTGCTGTCCTTTTGGCTGTGGTGGCCGCTGGGGCTCGCCATCCTGGCCTATTGCGCGTTCGGGCGTCGCCGCTGGCGGGGCATGGAGCGGGGCCGCTGGCGCTTCCCGGATTCGTTCGGCCGCCATGCCAGCGCCTTTTCCTACGCGCCGCCCTCCGGCAACCGCGCCTTTGACGAATACCGGGCGGAGACGCTGCGCCGCCTGGAAGACGAGCAAAAGGAGTTCGTCGAATACCTCGACCGCCTGCGCCAGGCACGCGACAAGCAGGAGTTCGACCAGTTCATGGCCGACCGCCGCCAGCCCCCCGCCCGGACGGATGACGCCTCCCAGGGGTAGGCTGCGAGCGTTTCGTCTAATCGGTAAAAAGCCCCCCTCCATCTGGGCGGGGTGATCGCATATGGCGAACCTCCCTCTCCCGCTGGCGGGAGAGGGTCGGGGTGAGGGTGGCGCCGCCCGCTGAAAACAAATACTTACAAGCACATTCCCTGTTGGCTCGGCCACCCTCACCCTGCCCTCTCCCGCCAGCGGGAGAGGGTTTGTATGGCCTGCTGCCAATGCGATTGCCCCTAAGCGAGAGGGAGAGACGGCCGTCCACGGACCAAGCCTCTTTTCTCCAGATCGGGATCGCGCAAGGGTTAGGCCCTCGAGCATGGAGCCGCCATGACCCTTTCGCGCCGCCGCCTGTTGCAAGCTGCCGGCGCCGGGATGCTTGCCGCGCCAGCCATCGTCCGTGCGGCGGGTGAGACGACGCTGCGCTTCATCCCGCAGGCCGACCTCGCCGTGGTCGACCCGGTCTGGACATCCGCCTACGTCACCCGCAACCACGCCTTCATGGTCTACGACACGCTTTACGGCCAGGACGGCGGGTTCAAGCCGCAGCCGCAGATGGTGTCGGGCGCGGTGGTGGAGGACGAGCGTCGCCAGTGGCGGCTCGGCCTGCGACCGGGATTGCGCTTCCATGACGGCACGCCCGTGCTGGCGCGGGACTGCGTCGCCTCCATCAAGCGCTGGGGCGTGCGGGATTCGTTCGGCCAATCGCTGATGGCCGCCACCGATGAACTGTCGGCGCCGGACGACGAGACCATCCTGTTCCGGCTGAAAACCCCATTCCCCATGCTACCGGACGCCTTGGGCAAAGCCGGGCCGAACATATGCCCGATCATGCCGGAACGCCTTGCCGTGACCGACCCGTTCAAGCAGGTGACGGAGGTGGTCGGCAGCGGTCCGTTCCGCTTCCTGGCCGACGAGCGGGTCTCCGGCTCGCGCGTCGCCTATGCCAAGTTCGACGGCTACACGCCCCGGCCGGATGGCGCGCCGGATTGGACCGCCGGCCCCAAACGCGTGTTCTTCGACCGCGTCGAATGGAACGTGATCCCCGACACCGCGACCGCGACGGCGGCGATGCGGCGGGGTGAGATGGATTGGTGGGAAAAGCTGGATTTCGACCAGCGGCCGCAGCTCTCACGCGATCCGAAGCTTCAGGTGTTCGTCGTTGAAACGACGGGAAATTGTGGGTTCCTGCGCTTCAACCAGCTCTTCCCGCCCTTCGACAACCCGGCGATCCGCCGGGCGCTGCTCGGCGCCGTCAACCAGTCCGACTACATGGCCGCCGTCGCCGGGGATGATACCGCCGCGTATCGCACCGACCTCGGCTATTTCCCGCCTGGGACCCCGATGGCGAGCCAGGCCGGCATGACGGCGCTCACCTCGCCCCGCAACCTCGACCAGGTGCAGCGCGACCTGGTTGCCGCCGGCTACAAGGGCGAGCCTGTGGTCGTGCTGGTGGCGTCCGACTTCCCGACGCTGGCGGCGCTGGGCAATGTCGGGGCGGACATGCTGCGCCGCTGCGGGATGAACGTGGACCAGCAGACGACGGATTGGGGCACCATCATCCAACGCCGGGCGAGCAAGGCGCCGCCCGGCAAAGGCGGCTGGAGCGTCTTCTTCTCCACCTTCACCGGGCTGGACATGGCGAGCCCGGCGATCAGCCAGGGCCTGCGCGGCAACGGTGCGCAGGGATGGTTCGGCTGGCCGGACGCCCCGAAGCTGGAGGAACTGCGCGACGAGTGGTTCAACGCGCCCGACCCGGCCGCCCAGGCGAAGATCGGCGAGGCGATGCAACGCCAGGCCTTCATCGACGTGCCGTTCCTGCCCTTGGGACAGTATTTCCAGCCCACTGTGCAGCAACGCAGCCTGACCGGCACATTGCGGGGATTGCCCGTGTTCTGGAACGTCCAGCGGGCGTGAATCCCGCGCGCTACGCCGCCTTGGCCTGGCGGCGGCGGGCGTGGAGGATGAACTCGGTATAGCCGTTCGGCTGCGTGCGGCCCTGGAAGATCAGGTCGCGGGCGGCGGCAAAGGCCGGCCCATCGAACCCCGGCGCCATCGGCCTATAGGCGGGGTCGCCCGCGTTCTGCCGGTCCACCACCGCCGCCATCCGGCGCAGCGTCGCATGCACCTGGTCCGCCGTCGCCACCCCGTGGCGCAGCCAGTTGGCGATGTGCTGGCTGCTGATCCGCAGCGTGGCGCGATCCTCCATCAGGCCGACGTCGTGGACGTCCGGCACCTTGGAACAGCCGACGCCCTGATCGATCCAACGCACCACGTAGCCCAGGATGCCCTGCACGTTGTTTTCCAGCTCCGCCTGCACGTCCGCCGGCGCCCAGTTCGGCCGGTCGGCCAGCGGGATGGTCAGCAAATCGGACAGCTTGGCGGGCGCGCGGTTCGCCAGCGCCGCCTGCCGCTCCGCCACGCTCACCTGGTGGTAGTGCAGCGCGTGCAACGTGGCCGCGGTGGGCGAGGGGACCCAGGCGGTGTTGGCGCCGGCCTGGGGGTGGCCGATCTTCTGCGCCAGCATGTCCGCCATCCTGTCCGGCGCCGCCCACATGCCCTTGCCGATCTGCGCCTTGCCGCGCAGCCCGGCCGCCAGCCCGATATCGACGTTGCGGTCCTCATACGCCTTGATCCACGGCGTGTTCTTGATGTCGCCCTTGCGGATGAACGCGCCCGCCTCCATCGAGGTGTGGATCTCATCCCCGGTACGGTCCAGGAAGCCGGTGTTGATGAACACCACCCGGTCCTTCGCCGCTTCGATGCAGGCGGCCAAGTTGGCGCTGGTCCGCCGTTCCTCGTCCATGATGCCCATCTTCACCGTGGCATGCGGCAGGCCCAGCATCTGCTCCACCCGGCCGAACAGCTCGGCGGCGAAGGCGACCTCCTCCGGGCCGTGCATCTTCGGCTTGACGATGTAGATCGATCCGGCGCGGCTGTTGCGCCGCGCCGTCAGGTCATGCATGGCGATGGCGGCGGTGACCGCGGCGTCCAGCATGCCCTCCGGGATGTCGGCGCCGCTGGCGTCCAGCACCGCGTCGGTCATCATATGGTGCCCGACATTGCGGATCAGCATCAGGCTGCGGCCCGGCAGCACCAGTGTGCCGCCATCGGGCGCGGTAAACCGCCGGTCGGGCGATAGCTTGCGTTCCAGCGATTTGCCGCCCTTCTCGAAGGTCGCGGATAAGGTGCCGTTCATCAGGCCGAGCCAGTTGCGGTAGACCTGCACCTTGTCCTCCGCATCCACGGCGGCGACGCTGTCCTCGCAATCCATGATCGTGCTGATGGCGGATTCGATCACCAGGTCGGCCACGCCCGCCGGGTCGCCGGAGCCGATCGCGTGGGCGCGGTCGATCAGCACTTCGATATGAAGGCCGTTTCGCATCAGTACGATGGCCGTGGGGGCTGCCGCGTCACCTGAATAGCCGACGAATTGCGCCGGGTCGGCCAGTCCGGTTTGGCCGCCGTCATGCCGCGCGACCAAAAGGCCAGTCTCGACGGCATAGGCAGTGACCGCCGCGTGGGAGCCATGCGCCAGCGGCGCCGCGTGGTCCAGGAACGCCTTGGCCCGCGCCACGACCTTGGCGCCCCGCACCGGGTTGAAGCCGCGGCCGCGTGCGGCGCCGTCGGCGTCGTCGATGGCGTCGGTGCCGTATAGCGCGTCATACAGGCTGCCCCACCGCGCATTCGCCGCGTTCAGGGCGTAGCGGGCGTTGCTGACGGGAACGACGAGCTGCGGGCCAGCGATGCTGGCGATCTCCGCGTCCACGTTGCTCGTCTCGACCGTGAAGGCTGGCGGTTCGGGCAGCAGATAGCCGATGCCGCGCAGGAACGCCTCATACGCCGCCTGGTCAGGCGCGGCTGCCTTGTGCTCGATATGCCAGGCGTCGACTTGCGCCTGCAACGCGTCCCGTCGCGCCAGCAGGGCACGGTTGCGCGGCGCCAGCTCGCGCAGGATGGCGGCGAAACCGGACCAGAAGCCATCGGGCGACACGCCTGTGCCGGGCAATGCCTCCTGTTCTATGAAGCGATACAGCGTGCTGGCGACTTGAAGGCCGTGTGTTGACGAGCGGCTCATCTGTTTCTCTCCCCGGGTCCAAGCCTGTTCTTGCCTTCACCCGCACGTTTGTCGATGCAGGAGGGCGGCCAGTGTTACTGCAGCGATTGCAATGCGGCCCGAAGCGCCCGTTCGCCAACTGGTTTCTCCAGCCGCGGACAGGATCGGTATCGCGCCGGGACGGCGTCGGCGCTGAAGCCGGTGATGAACAGCAGAGGAGTGCCCCGTGTCATCAGCATGTCCGCGACGGCGTAGGACGGGGTTCCGTGCAGGTCGAGGTCGAGGATTGCGAAGTCGGGGCCGGCGGGGTCCGACGCCAGCAACGACAAGGCCTGCGCCACAGTCCCGGCCGGGCCCATCACCTCCACGCCGAACCCCTTCAGCATGTCGGCCATGTCCATCGCGATCACATAATCATCTTCAACCAGCAGGATGCGGCGGTAGCGCGGGCCCGGTGGGGCATCTGCCACTACGCGGCTCCGACGAGGTCAGACTGTTCGAGTTCGCCCGGCTCCAGCGGCAGCGTGATATGGCACGACACGCCATGCAGACCGAACTGGATGTCGGAATAGGCGCGCAGCGTGGCCGTCAAGGAATGGCGGATCAACTGCATGCCGAAGCCGTCCTTGCCGCCGCCGCTTGGCATCGCGACGCCACGCTCCTGCCAGTCGAGGGTGAGGAGGGGTTCGTTGTCCCGCATCTCGACCTGCCACGTGACGGAGAGCCGCCCGGCGTCATCCCGCAAGGCGCCGTATTTCAGGGCGTTCGTCGACAATTCGTGCAGGACCAGCGCCACCGCCTGGACGCGCGTCAGACCAAGCGCCACGCGCGGTCCTGCCAGCATGATCCGCGCCTCCGATTGGGCATCGTTCAAGGCGCCATGCGCCTCCAACTCCAGCCGGACCAGGTCATGAAGCTCCACCCGCTCATCCACGGCGTGGCTGATCAGGCCCTGCACCCGGCCAAGGGCTGCGAGTCGATCCTTGAAGCTGTCCAGAGACCCACCCTTACCCAGTGTCTCCCGGGCGATCCCCTGCACGACGCCCAGCAGGTTGCGGGTCCGGTGCTGCAACTCGGCCACCAGCACGCGCAGACGCGCCTCAGCCTGGGTGAGGCCGGTGACATTGACGAAGGTCACCACGACGCCGGCAACCAGGTTATCGATGTCCCGATAGGGTGCGAATTGCACCAGGAAGTGGGAGCCATCGTCGTCACGATGGATTTGCCGCTCGACCTGCGAGCCGCCAGCCATGATGGCGGAAACGTCGTCGGTAAGGTTCGGCAGCCGCAGCGTACCCGACAGGTCGGTGATCGGGCGTCCGCGGTCGCTGGGCAGGATGTTGAACAGCCGTGCCACCGCCGGCGTGAAGTTGCGGATCGTGAGCGCGCGGTCCAGGAAGACTGTGGCGATGTTGGTCGCGTCAAAGAGGTTCTGCAAATCCGTGTTGGCGCGGTCGAGCGCGTCGATCTTCGCGTTCAGTTCGCCGTTGACGGTGTGGAGTTCTTCGTTGACGGATTGCAGCTCCTCCTTCGAGGCCTCCAACTCCTCATTGCTGGACTGAAGCTCCTCGTTCACCGACTGCAATTCCTCGTTGGAGGATTTCAGTTCTTCCAGCGCGGTTTCGTATTCCTCCACCAGCGCCTGCAACCGCTCGCGCGTGTCGCGGAGTTCGTTTTCCAGTTGGGCGCTCATCCCGTCGGACGCGAAATGTAGCCGGCCTCCGGCTTCATCCCGGTCCAGCGCGGCGCCTTCGTCGGTGAACAGCACTAAATACAGCGGCTCGTCCGCCCCCTCCATGATCGGTTCCACAGTAATCGTGACGATCTGGACGCGGCCGTCATCGGCCTCCACCTTCACGCCGCTCTGGGTGACGTTGCGGTTGGTATCGACCGCCTCGCGGAACACGGTGCGCAGGTCCAGCCGAAGGCCGCGCCGCGCCATCGTCAACAACTGGCGGGTCGGGACGCCAGGGGCAGCCTCCAGGTATTTTCCGGTCTTGGTGGAAAAATACACCACGTCGCCGTCGCGGTTGGCGACGACATGCGGCGGGGAAAACCGTTCGAGCACCTGGTTCTGCACCGACATGCGCAATCCGGCGCTGCCCATGCCGATCCGCCGCGGCGCGACGTCCAGGGGCATCGCGCTGGACCGCCAGCCCGGCACGGCCATCGGCAGGTGGTACGCCGGCGCGGTATCGTCGCGGCTGCGGAAAATCCGGTGGCGTTTGTCGATCGGGGTAAACAACTCCCGGAACTGGCTGATGTTCTCGGATGTTCCGAGAAACAGATAGCCCCCGGTGCGGAGGGCATAGTGGAAGATCGGGATCACCTGTCCCTGCACCTCGTTGCCAAAATAGATCAGCAGGTTGCGGCACGACACGAGGTCCATGCGCGAGAACGGCGGATCCCGGATGACGCTGTGGGGCGAGAAGATGCAGAGGTCCCTCGCCTCCTTCCCCAGCACATAGGTGCCGCCATCGGCGACGAAGAACCTCTCTCGCCGTTCGGGTGTCACGCTATCCAGCAGAGCGGCCGGGTAGCGGCCGGACCGTGCGACCGCCAACGCGTGCTCGTCGATGTCGGTGGCGAAGATCTGCACCCGCGGCACGGCGCTCAGCGTGGCCATGTGTTCGCGCATGAGGATGGCGATCGAATAGACCTCCTCGCCCGTGGCGCAGCCCGGCACCCACACCCGCACCGTCTCGTCCGCGCCGCGGCCTTCGAACAGGCGGGGGATCACCAGGCTCGCCAGGTTCTCGAACGCGTCGGCGTCGCGGAAGAAGTTGGTCACGTTGATCAGCAAGTCGCGGAACAGGGCGTTGGCCTCGGCCGGGTCCTGCCGCAAGCGGGCAACATAGGCCCGCAGCGTTTCGAGGTGAACGACCTGCATGCGCCGCTGCACCCGGCGCATGAACGTCTTGACCTTGTAGCCCGCAAAATCATGCCCAACCTGGCTGCGCAGGATGGCGTAGATCTCGGCCTGCGACGTATCCAGCGACACCGCCTCGGCCCCGAGCGCCGCGTCATCCGCGATGTCATCGAGCAGGCTCAGCCCCCGTGCGAACTCGACCAGCTTGCCGCCCATCGCCTCCGCCGGGATGGCAAGGTCGACGAAGCCGGTGGCGATCGCGCTGTCCGGCATGCTGGGATGCCCCGGACCATGGCCGTTGCGCGTCTGCGCCAGCGTCAGGCCGCCCCGTTCCTTAATCGCCTTGACGCCGAGCGTGCCGTCCCCATCACTGCCGGACAGCACCGCGCCGGCGGCATATTCACCAAGGTCGAGCGCCAATGCGCTGAAAAAGATGTCGATCGGCTTGCGTTCGCGGCTGGCGCTTGGTTTGCTGATCGTCAGCCGGCGCTGCTTGATGCCGAGCACGGCGTCCGAGGGCAGCACGTAGACGCAGTTCACGCCGACCTGCACACCGTCTGCGGCAACCTGAACCTTCAGGCTGGTGTAGCGGGCAATGATCTCGTGCAGGATGCTTTCGCGATCCGGGTTGAGGTGGGTGACCACCACGATGCACAAGCCCGGATTGTCAGGGATGCCGCGGAAAAATCCCTCCAAGGCCTCGATGCCGCCCGCGGAGGCGCCGACCCCGACGACAGGAAAGTTGGAAGTCTCCATCATCGCTGTGCGCCCCCTTGTCACGCGCTGTCGGCGGACTGCATCGTCTCCCGCGTCGCTTCCAAAACCAACCAGCGTTCCTCCGCCGAAGCCAATTGTGATTGCGCCACGGCGAGGTCGTCGGTTGCCTGCTTGAAGCGGGCGACGCGGCGGCGGTAGAGCTCGGGGTCCGCCAACTCGGCCTGCAACCCGGCGATACGGGCTTCCAGCGCCGCGATCTCGCCCGGCAGGGAGTCCAGGGCCAGCCGGTCCTTGAACGACATCTTGGGCCCGCGACTGCTTGCACGGCCCCGCCCGGGCTTGCCGGGCTGCCGCAGCGGTTCGGCCGCCACCGGGCCGCGCTGCGCCAGCATGTCGCTGTAGCCGCCGGCATACTCGGTCCAGCGGCCCTGGCCTTCTGCGGCGAGGGTGGAGGTGACGACCCGGTCCAGGAAGTCGCGGTCGTGGCTGACCAGCAGCACCGTGCCGCTGTACTCCGCCAGCAATTCCTGCAGCAGGTCCAGCGTCTCCAGGTCCAAATCGTTGGTCGGCTCGTCCAGGATCAGCAGGTTGGACGGGCGGGCCAGGGCGCAGGCCAGCAGCAACCGCCCGCGCTCCCCGCCCGACAGCATGCCCACCGGGGTGCGCGCCTGCTCCGGCTGGAACAGGAAGTCCTTCATGTAGCCGATGACGTGGCGCTTCTGCCCGGCCACCGTCACCTGGTCGCCGTCGCCGCCGGTCAGCGTGTCCTGCAAGCTGCGGGCCGGGTCCAGCGCGGCGCGCTGCTGGTCCAGTGTCACGGGCTGCAGATTGGTGCCCAGCACGACGGAGCCGTCGTCCGGCTGGTCCACGCCGGTCAGCAGGCGCAGCAGCGTGGTCTTGCCCGCACCGTTCGGCCCCATGATGCCGAGCCGGTCGCCGCGCAGCACGCGCAACGAAAGGTCCTTCACGATGGCGCGGCTGCCATAGGCGCGGCTGACATGCTCGGCCACCACGACCTGCTTGCCGGACATCTCGCCCTCTGCCGCCGCCAGCTTCAGCGCGGTGCCGGGGCCGCCGGCCTCCCGCCGCTTCTGGCGCAGCGCGGCGAGCTCGGCGACCCGGCGCACGTTGCGCTTGCGGCGCGCCGTGACGCCGTAGGTGATCCAATGCTCCTCCCGCGCGATCTGGCGGCTGAGCTTCTGCCGGTCGCGCGCCTCCTGCTCGGCCACCTCCTCGCGCCACGTCTCGAAATGCTCGAAGCCGCGGTCCATCCGCCGGGTGACGCCGCCCTCCAGCCAGACGACGGTGCGGCCGACGGTTTGCAGCATGCGGCGGTCATGGCTGATCAGCACGATGCCGGCGCGGGAGGACGCCAACTCCTTCTCCAGCCACTCGATCGCCGGCAGGTCGAGGTGGTTGGTCGGCTCATCCAGCAGGAGCAGGTCGGGCGACGGCGCCAGCACGCGCGCCAAGGCCGCCCGCCGGCTTTCCCCGCCGGAGAGATGCGCCGGATCCTCGTAGCCGGTCAGGCCGAGGCGGTCGAGCAAGGCGGGCGCGCGATGCTCGTCGTCGCCCGGGCCCAAACCCGCCTGCACGTAGTCAAGCGTGGTGGCGAAGCCGGAAAGATCAGGCTCCTGCGGGAGGTAGCGGACGGTGGCGCCGGGTTGGACGAAGCGGGTGCCGCCGTCCGACCGCATCATGCCGGCGGCGATCTTCAGAAGGGTGGATTTGCCGGATCCGTTGCGGCCCACCAGGCAGATCCGCTCCCCGGCGCCGACCCCGATCGTGGCGCCGTCCAGCAAGGGCTGCGTGCCAAGGGTGGCGCGGATATCCTGAAGCAGCAGAAGGGGCGGTGCCATATGGGCTGTCTGGCCCTCGCACCTGTCATTTGCAACTCAAACAGCCGACGAACGCGGCAGCCGGCTGTTACAACGCGCCTCGCACAGTGACGCTGCCGTAATTGGGGGCGGTCGCCTGCGGGCCGGCCCCGATGCCCTCGGCGCCCGGCGGGAGGCTGTTCACAGACTGGGGTTCGCTGTTCCGGGCCAGCGTCGCAGGTGGCGACTTGCCGGAAACAAGCGGCGGGCCACCGAAGCTGACATTTGGCGGAACCATCGCGTTACACCCGGCCAAGCCGGCGGCAGCGGCGACGATAACGACGACGCGCATCATCATGAACCCACCTATTCTTTGTTATCGCGCGTTTGGGCGGACCAAGGCGTCGAGTAGTTCCAACACGTGCCTCTGGAGGAAGTTCCGGCTGCACCGC
This sequence comes from Acetobacteraceae bacterium, assembly GCA_965199095.1. Taxonomy (GTDB): domain Bacteria; phylum Pseudomonadota; class Alphaproteobacteria; order Acetobacterales; family Acetobacteraceae; genus LMUY01. The sequence goes on along the minus strand of CBDAQM010000006.1, from coordinate 838,417 downwards.
CACGGCTTGGTTGGTCTGCCCGGCGACTCCACGCGCGTGCCGCCGGTCGGGGGCACGCGCGTGCTGGGTGGTTACATCTGGCTTTCGGCGAACTCGTAATTGGCCAGCTTGTCCAGCCAGTTCGTCACGTAGTCCGGCCGGCGGTTGCGGAAGTCCAGGTAGTAGCTGTGTTCCCACACGTCGATGCCGAGCAGCGCCTTGCCCTCGCCGGAAGCCAGCGGGTTGGAGCCGTTGGGCGTCTTCGTCACCTTCAGCTTGCCGTCCGTGCCCAGCACCAGCCAGGCCCAGCCGGAGCCGAACTGCGTGGTGGCGGCGGTCTTGAAGGCGTCCTTGAACTTGTCCACCCCGCCGAGATCCTGCGTGATCTTGGCCTCCAGCTTGGGGGGCATCTTGCCGCCCTCGGTGGGGCTCATCGCCTGCCAGAACAGGATGTGGTTCCAGTGCTGCCCGGCGTTGTTGAACACGGGACCGCCTTCCTTCGCGGTCATCGTGACGATCTCCTCCAGCGACTTGCCCTGCAGCGCCGGGTCCTTTTCGACGAAGCCGTTCAGCGCCGTGACATAGGCCTGGTGGTGCTTGTCATGGTGCAGCTCCATGGTTTCCTGGCACATGCCATGACCGGCCAAGGCGGAATGGGAGTAGGGCAGGGGCGGAAGTTCGAAGGCCATGGGCGTTCTCCTGATAAGGTGCAAACCGGCACTCTGGCGTCACGGACCATCCTGCCGGGTGTATCTCGCGTCAAGCGCGCCACACCCCATCTGCGTTGCATGACGCCACCCGCAGCCCTGTCATCCTTGGGCGCCCTGGTCCGCCGCGCCGACCCGGACCGCTTCCTGACCACGCTGTTCGCCCCGGCCGACCGGCGGGAGGCGCTGTTCACCTTGTATGCCTTCAATCACGAGACGGCCCGGGCATGGGAGATGGCGCGTGAGCCGATGATGGCGATGATCCGTCTGCAATGGTGGCGGGAGGTCGTGGAGGGCACGCCCAAGCAGCACGAGGTGGCGACGCCTCTGTCGCGGCTGCTGGAGACGGGCGTGCTGAGGCCGGACGACCTCTTGCCGGTGGTGGAAGCGAGGGAGAGGACGGAGTTTGACACCCTGGCGGAGTGGCGGGCCTGGCTGATCGAAGGGCCGGGAGCGCTGGCCTATGCGGCTGGGCGCGTCCTGGGCGCGACCGATGAGCGGCTGCGGATGTTGGGCGCGGCCTACGGCGCGGCCGGCGTGTTGCGCAGCGTGGTCGTGCAGGCCCGCGGCGGGCTCTGCTTGCTGCCGCGCGACGTGCTGGCGCAGCACGGCCTGACTCCGGAGGCGGTCGTCAGCGTCCCCGATGCCGCCGCGTTGCACCCGGTCGTGCGAGCCCTGCTGCGGGAGGGCCGATCCTGGCTCGGCCCTCCCTATCGTCCGGGACCAGCCTTGGCGGCGGCGCTGCCCGCCGTCTTCGCCCGGCGAGACCTGCGGCAGCGAGCAGACCGTCTGCTCCACGCGGCGCCGCGCGGCCTGGGCGACCGCCTGGCCGTCACCGTGTCCGCGATGCTCGGACGCGTATAGGCAGGAGTTTCGCGCCCCACGGAGACGAGGCGTCGTCGCGGCCCCGCAGCGGCGGCGACATATCCGCCAGCCACAGGGTAAGCTTCACCGACGCCAACATCGCCGCCGCGATCATCAGCACCAGCCCGATCGTCGCCGATTCATATGCCAGCCCGTTCATACCCGACCTCCTGCCAGATCACGCGATGCGCTTGGTCGCGGCGACATCGTCGTGCTGCAGGCAGAGATGGTTACGGCGTCGGAGCAGGACCAACAGGTCGCCCAAGATAAGAGCGCCCTGCCACACGCAGCCTTGGCGGCAGGAAGATGCTATCGTGTGCGGGTCATCCCGGAGCACACTATGCCCTACGCCGTCATCGTCCCCATCGTGCTGGTCCTGCTGCTGCTGGCGCGGTCCGTCCGCCTGGTGCAGGAATGGAACCGCGCGGTAGTCCTGCGGCTGGGGCGGTTCCATGCCATCAAAGGGCCCGGCGTGTTCATCGTCATCCCTCTCGTCGACCAGGTCGCCGTGATCATCGACATGCGGGTGGAGACGACGACCATCACCGCCGAACAGGCGCTGACCCGCGACACGGTCGCCGTCGGCGTGGACGCCATCGTGTTCTGGCAGGTGGTCGACGCCAAGGGCGCCGCGATCAACATCGCCAATTACCGCCAGGCGATCGAGCGGGTGGCGCAGACCAGCCTGCGGGAGATGATCGGCTCGACCGACCTTGCCCAATTGCTGAGCGACCGCAAGACCGCGGATGAGAAGCTCCGCCTGACGATCGGGGAGAAAACCGGCAGTTGGGGCGTGGCCATCCGGTCGGTGGAGATCAAGGACGTGGGCATTCCGACCGGCCTGCAGGACGCCATGAGCAGCCAGGCGCAGGCGGAGCGGGAGAAGCAGGCCCGGGTCACGCTGGCCTCCGCCGAGGAGGCGATCGCCGAGCAGGTGCTCCGCGCCGCGGCGATCTACGGCCGCGACCCGGTGGCGCTGCAACTGCGCCAGATGAACCTGCTGTACGAGATGAACAAGGATCGCGGCAGCACGGTGCTGATCCCGACCGACATGGCGGCGGCGCTGGGCGCGGTGATGAAGGCCGCCAAACCCTGAGTCACGCCAGGACGACGCGCGTCACGTCCTCACCGTTTTCCGCATCCAGGACGGCGAACGCGACGCCCCCGGCACGCCAGCGCCGCAGGTCTTCGACCGAGACGTAGCACGCGCGGGATGTGTCGTAGAACCGGGTGCGCGCGTAGCGCTTGACGAGGATTGACGCCAGGTTTGCCGGCATGATCGTGCTCCTTGCAAGCGACCTGCAATGAATGCTTCAACGTCACGCTATATATCTGCGGCACGGAGCACAACGCGCTGCTTAACCTGCACCAGGCGGACCCGACCCTCGCCGGCCACCTGCCCGGCATCATGCTGGGCGTCGCCGTCGAACGCCCGGATGCGCCGCCCGAACGCCTCGCCCTGGCGCTTGACGGCCTGCAATTCGACCTGCGCCCGGGGTGGGAGCGCGCGGTCCTCACCTGGCGCCGCCGCATGCCGATGCCCTGGTTCCACGGCGCGCGTCTGACCTTGGCCGAGCGCATCCGCCTGGCGCCCTCCGACGAGCCCGCCCGCGCAGGCGCCGCGGCATGAGCGACGACACCGGCGCGCCACCGCCGCCGCGCCCCGACCCTTGGGCCACCACCGCCCCGCGGGAGGCCCTGCGCGACAACAATGCCGCCCGCATCGTCAGCATGACGCCGGGCATGACCCAGGGGCCCGGGGGCGCCTACCCGGCCAACATGGTCGATTTCTGTGGCCACGACGAGAACTACGTCCAGGACGTGCGCTTCACAGGTCAGAAGGCCATGGTGCTGCGCAGCAAGACGCAGCACGTCCATAACGGCGGCTCCGGCGGCGTGTGCGAGCCGATCGGCCATGCCCCCCAGGTCCGCGCCGGCGGCTCCCCCGTCATCCGCCACGGTGACATGTTCTGGATGGACAACCGCAAGACCGTGGGCGAGGCGACGTTCGTGCGCGACACCGCGAGCTATCCGGCGCCGGAGGACAAGGACCCGATCCCGGGATCGGCAAAGACGCTGCCAGGATCGGCAGCGACCGCGTCTGTTGACCCCACCGCTTCGACAGCTGTTGCTGGGCAGGTCGGCGATGCAGGCTCGAACCCGACGCCATCAAGCCTTGACGGTGGACCGGTCACCCAAGTGTTGTCTGGCTACGGTCCGTGGCTGGCAAGTTCAGCATCCTCCGTGCAGCCTAGCAGTATCGACGTGCCAACCGCCCCAGGTGGTCGGGATTCGTCAGCAGGCATACAGCAAGCCCAGCTTCCGCCAACGCTCTTCTTTCGGCCCTCGCCGCTCTACATCCCTCCGGAACAGCTATCTCCGTTGCTGCGTCCGATGCCCCCGGTCCCGCCAGTATTGCCGCTGCCTCCGACTATGCCAGCGCCGCCGCCTGCTCCAGACCCGCTACCGGCACCTGAACCAGAGACTGGCCCCGGACCCGGAAACGCCCGGGTCACTCCTGACCGTTGCCCGTTCGTGACCGTTTGCTTCTACCCTTCGGACAAGTTGAATTTGGACGAATATCGTCGGCAACTGCAAATGCAAGAGGATGTTCTGAACGGGAAAACGCCTACCAGCTATCTCCAGGACAGGGGCTACTTCGAAGATCCAGTTAACAAGGGAACCATCGAGGCGGAGTCCTCTCAAGCTAGAGACGATTTTTGGTCTAAATACAGGCGTAGCAACTTGCCTCCTTTACAACAGAAATATGGAACTGCTGTAGGGTACTTAGAGTATCAAAGGTCCATTCAGGGGCTTGCAGCGCTGCATCGTCTCGATACGGTGGCTGGTGGGAAGCCGAAGGACATAGCGGGCGCTGGCGATGCGGCTGACAATTCGCAGATTGGCGCCACCATGCGTCAGCGGACTGACCAGATGGACCAGCATGCGAAAGAGCTTCAAGCGAACAAGTGCCCTTTGATGCGAGTTCACCTGCTGATCTGTGCCACACGAGAACAACGTCGGAATTACAAGAAAAAGATGGAAGACTATCAGCGTGGCTTGAAGAACTATGAACAGCAGATTCTATCGCAAGGTGGTCAGATCACAGCTTGAGCGGAGGTTGCATTGGCCGAAGACATCAACATCTATGAAGGCGCATTTCAGATTTTCGGGGCACCAAGCGGCGGCGTGCACGCTGACCCGCAAACTATCGAAAAATACAGGGGAAGCTTTCCACAGGCTTTTATCCAGGTGTGGATGAAATATGGGTTCGCTTCGACGCAGAACGGTTGGTTCTGGATCGCTGATCCAGACCTGCTTCGGCCGGTTCTTGACGAATTGTTTGACGGGGATAATACCTTCGGCGATGGAAGATTTCTCCCTTTCGCGTATAACGCATTTGGCGGTATAAATCTTTGGAATCCAACTTCTCATACGTGTGCGGACATTTCGTTCTCTCGCAATGTCGTTACAACATATTACGAAAACTTCTATCACCTAGAACCGAAGGATCCGCACTCTCGTAGGAAAACTGACGACGAGCTAATCGGTGTTACATTCTATACTCCATCGGACGAGGACAGCCCTCGAGGGACCGATGGGCGCCGCCTTTTCATGCCTGCCCTCGAGGCGCTAGGTCCACTAAGCCCTGGCGAGATCTACGGGTTTTTCCCGGCAATCGCATTAGGCGGGACGTTCAGCCTCGAAAACCTGAAACGGGTCAAAGCCGTCGAGCACCTCACGTTCCTCGCCTCGCTCGCAGATTTTGAGTGGCGGGAGTATTTCATCGATGACAATCCAAACTATCCGTTTGGGCATGACCGGCTGATACGCCTCATTAAGAAATAGCTTGGCGGCTTAATGATCAAGGCTGCCGCAGCTTCGTGCAGGCGGCGAAGAACTGAGCCACGGACATCCGCTGCAGCGCGCAGAAAGCGCTGGTGCTACGCAGCAAGACGCAGCACGTCCACAACCGCGACTCGGGCGGCGGGTGCGAGCCGATCGGCCACGCCCCAGCCCAGCAGCAGCCTGTCCATCCTGCAAGACGCCTGGAAGATTCCACCATGACCGACATCATCCGCCCGAGCGAGGGCAATTGGCTGCTGCCGCCCGAGACCGAGCTGACCTTCACCGCCGCCGCGGCGCTGTCGCGCGACACCTTCACCATCGCGGCCAGCGTGGCAGGAGCAGAACACGACGAGTTCGACAATTTCTGCCGCCTGTTCCGCTGGGAGAACGGCGACTGGCTGTGCGCCGAACTGGACCAGTATGCCGGCAGCATCATCACCTACCAGGCCCCCGGCTGGCCGCAGGCGGGCTACGTGATCCTGGGGCAGACGGCGCAGGTCATCTTCCTCGGTCCGACAACGTGGTCGGAGAACATACTCGGCGGGCCTGGAGACGAGGAGCCGGTCTATGGAGCGGCCACCCGGATGAGGTCGGTCGGCGGCACCCTGTTCGCCTGCGGGCTCGGCGGACAGATCTACCGCCGCGAGCAGGAGGGCTGGGTCGATTTCAGCCGGCTGCGCCACGACGACCCTGGCCCTGACCAGGACAGTGACGGCAACTATCATACGCGGGAGAGGCTCCTGCTGGCCGACTCTCGATTCGATTTTGGAGACATCGCCTCGCACGACCTGACCGACTACTACGCCTGTGGTCTTCGCGATGGGTTCAAGGGCTTCCTGCTTTACCGGGGCGCCGACGGGGCGTGGGAACGATTGTCCTTTGCGGACGACGCGCAAGGCTTGTACCAGGTGCTGGTCGAAGGGCCGGACGACGTCTGGGTGTGCGGCAGGCAAAGCCTTCTCCTGCACGGCAGCAGGCGCACGGGGTTCCGGCAGGTCCCGAGCGAGGTCCCCGGGGTGGAGCTGGAAAGCCTGGTGCGATATCAGGGCAGCCTGTATGCCGGCGGCTCCACCGGGCTGCTCCGCCTCGTCGACGGCCGGCTCGTTGCGTGCCGGACGAGCCGGCCTGTCTCGATCGTCCCCGGCGTCGGGCGGCCGAGGGTGGACGACACGCAACACCTGCAGGTGGCCGGCGGTATGTTGTGGAACTTCGGCTACCACGGCATCCAGCGCTTCGACGGCACGACCTGGGAGGAGATCACCATCCCGACCCTCGTGATGCCCTGAGCCGCGACGCCCTCGATCCTTCCGTGGCGCTGGTGGCCAAATCACAGCTTGAGCGGAGGTTGCAGTGGTCGACGGCATCAACATCTACGAGGCGGCATTTCAAATTTTCGGTGAGCCGACTGGTGGCAGGCCTGCTGATCCGCAGACCGTGGACAGATACAGGGCGAGCTTCCCACCGGCGTTCATCGCGCTGTGGACAAAATATGGGTTTGCCTCAACACAGAATGGTTGGTTCTGGATCGCTGATCCGGATGTGTTTAGACCTGTTCTTGATGAGCTGTTCGGCAACGATGCCGAGTTCGGCAACGGACAATTCCTTGCTTTCGCATACTCTGCTTTTGGAGAGATGTATCTATGGAACCCGACTTTACACACCTATGCTATGATCAATTTCTTCCGTAATGTCGTTACCACGACTTTTAGCAACCGCTTAGAGTGGAAGGATCCAAATTCCCGAAGGAAGACTGACGACGAGATGATTGGTGTCTGGTTTTACACGCCGGCTGATAAGGACAGCCCTCAGGGGGTTGATGGAGTGCGCCTATTCACCCCTGCCCTGAAGGCGCTTGGACCATTGAACCCCGGTGAGATCTACGGCTTTTTCCCAGCCATTGCTTTAGGCGGGACGTTCAGCCTCGAAAACCTGAAACGGGTCAAAGCCGTCGAGCACCTCACGTTCCTCGCCTCGCTCGCAGATTTCGAGTGGCGGGAGTATTTCATCGATGACAATCCAAACTATCCGTTTGGGCATGACCGGCTGATGCGCCTCATTAAAAAATAGGGCAACCTTGCACGAGGAGCGCAGATGGCTCGAACTCCCATCATCACTCGTTCGCTCGCGGTCTCGCGGGACCTGATCTACATCGTTGCGAGCTTCGAAGACGAGGAAGAGGCGCATCTCGCGCCAAGCCGGCTGTATCAATATGACAGCGGCACCTGGCGCTTCACCGACTATAACAACACTATCCAAGCCCTGGCGCTCTACCGCGCGACAGGAGCGGAGAAACGTGCGCTCTGCGTTGCCGGCGACGAAGGTGACGTAGTGTTTCCGCACGACGCGGACCGCCGCGAAAAGATCATTGACCCTAACACACCGCTGGTGGCGGGAAAACGGTTAGGGCGCATTATGGGGTTGAGGCAGATTAGCAGCCATCTCTATGCATGGGGTGAGGGCGGGCAGACCTATCGCCGCAGCGATGAGGGCGAGTGGGCAGTTCTCGACCCGAGATTGCTCGACGAGCAAGGCGATCCAGATCTTCCGAACAAGATGATGATGCCGGATGGTCAGCCAATCGGAACCCGTTTGGAAATGTTAGAAAAGTATCCTGAATACTACGGCGAATACACCAGGCGAGTTCTAGCCAGTGACCAGAACACGATCATCTACAAACTCGCTGGCGACACGGAACAGAGGATGTTCGCCTCCGCATCCAAAGGGCGCATGTTCGTGTGGGAGAGGTCAGCCTTCCGCGCCGTGCCGACGAGCAGCACGGAGGCCTTGACCGACATCCTCCTACATGGTGACCAGGTGCTCGTCTGCGGCCGCAACGGCACCTTCATGTCCGGCGACGGGCATGGCGCGTTCCGGCAGGTGATGCCCGTCGCGGACCGGCCGCTGTTCACGACCATGGCGTCCTACAATGGCCTGATCTACCTCGCCAGCAACTCGCCGCAGGTGCTCTACGCCTCCGACCTGAGTAGCATCTGGAGCGTCGAGACCAACCTCGACCCCGATATCCACAGCGTGAGCCGGGTGTGGGCGGTCGATGGTGTCCTGTGGGTGGTTGGCACGACCGATATCGTCCGCTACGACGGCACGACTTGGACGCGCATCGGCCCGCCGCCAAACTCAGATGGGCGCCGGTAACGGGGCATGGCCGACGAGGCCGACACCATCGTTGCCAACATCAAGCGGCCAGGCCGCGGCCCATACCTGGAAAGCTTGTTTCAGTGGGCCGGCATCGCCAACCCGTTCCCCTCCCCGGCGGCCCGGGCCAGCGCGCTGTTCACGTCGCCAAGCCGGCATTTGACCTTCCAAACGCTGCAGGTGCCCTACCCCGCCAAACAGCACGAGTGGGACGACATCGTGCTCGAACAGGTCGTGTTCGGCGCCCAGGCCGGCTTGCCGTTTATGCTGGACGCCGGGTCCGAGACCCCGGCGAGCGCGCGCCTCAAGCTGTCGCGCGACACCGTCGGCGGAGATACCGCTGCGATTGCCCGCGGTGATCGCCGCGTGTCCTACTTCATGTTCGACGCGACCGTTATTGAGGTCACGTTCGAACCCGGCATGACCGGCATCACGCAAGTCCTGGCGGCGCGATTGGGATAACGAGCCAACTTTGATGCAAGTTCTTGGCTGGCATGAAAGGTAAGAAGACGGGAGCAGTCAGTCCAAGGGCTTGCGGCGCTGCATCGTCTCGACACGGTTGCCGGTGGAGATCCGAAGGACATAGCGGGCGCGGGAGACGCAGCTGATAACTCGCAGATCGGCGCCACCATGCGTCAGCGGACTGACCAGATGGACCAGCACGCGAAAGAGCTACAGGCAAACCATTGCCCCCTCATGCGGGTTCATCTGCTAATCTGCGCTACAAAAGAGCAGCGCCAGGATTATAAAAAGAAAATGCAGCAATATCAGCAAGACCTGGAAAGATATCAGGACCAACAAAGACTATCACCAGGTGGCCAAATCACAGCTTGAGCGGAGGTTGCAGTGGTCGACGGCATCAACATCTACGAGGGAGCTTTCCAAATTTTCGGCGAGCCGACTGGTGGCAGGCCTGCTGATCCGCAGACCGTGGACAGATACAGGGCGAGCTTCCCACCGGCGTTCATCGCGCTGTGGACGAAATATGGGTTTGCCTCAACACAGAATGGTTGGTTCTGGATCGCTGATCCGGATGTGTTTAGGCCTGTTCTTGATGAGCTGTTCGGCAACGATGACGAGTTTGGCAACGGACAATTCCTTGCTTTCGCGTACAATGCTTTTGGCGAGATTTATCTGTGGAGCCCGACTTTACACACTGTTGCTAATATCGATTTCTTCCGTAATGTCGTTACTACGGATTTTAACGACCGCTTAGAGTGGAAGGATCCAAACTCCCGAAGGAAGACTGACGACGAGATGATTGGTGTCTGGTTTTATACGCCGGCTGATGAGGAAAGCCCTCAGGGGATTGATGGAGTGCGCCTATTCACGCCTGCCCTCAAAGCACTTGGGCCATTGAACCCCGGTGAGATCTACGGCTTTTTCCCAGCCATCGCGCAAGGCGGGACGTTCAGCCTCGAAAACCTGAAACGGGTCAAAGCCGTCGAGCACCTCACGTTCCTCGCCTCGCTCGCAGATTTCGAGTGGCGGGAGTATTTCATCGATGACAATCCAAACTATCCGTTCGGGCATGACCGGCTGATACGCCTCATTAAAAAATAGCTTGGCGGCTTGATGATCAAGGCCGCCGCAGCTTCGTGCAGGCGGCGAAGAACTGCGCCACGGAGGTCCGCTTCACCGCGCAGAAAGCGCTGGTGCTACGCAGCAAGACGCAGCACGTCCACAACGGCGGCTCGGGCGGCGGGTGCGAGCCGGCCGGCCACGCCACAGCCCACGACCAGCCTGCCCACCCTGCAAGACGCCTGGAAAATCCCACCATGACCGACATCATCCGCCCGAGCGACGGCAACTGGCTGCTGCCGCCCGAGACCGAGCTGACCTTCACCGCCGCCGCGGCGCTGTCGCGCGACAGCTTCACCATCGCGGCCAGCCTGGGAGGAGCCGAACACGACGAGTTCGACAATTTCTGCCGCCTGTTCCGCTGGGAGAACGGCGACTGGCTGTGCGCCGAGCTGGACCAGTATGCCGGCAGCATCATCACCTACCAGGCCCCCGGCTGGCCGCAGGCGGGCTACGTGATCCTGGGGCAGACGGCGCAGGTCATCTTTCTCGGTCCGACAACGTGGTCGGAGAACATACTCGGCGGGCCTGGAGACGAGGAGCCGGTCTATGGAGCGGCCACCCGGATGAGGTCGCTCGGCGGCACCCTGTTCGCCTGCGGGTTCGGCGGGCAGATCTACCGCCGCGTGCAGGAGGGCTGGGTCGATTTCGGCCGGCTGCGCCACGACGACCCTGGCCCTGACCAGGACAGTGACGGCAACTATCATACGCGGGAGAGGCTCCTGCTGGCCGACTCTCGATTCGCTTTTGAAGACATCGCCTCGCACGACCTGACCGACTACTACGCCTGCGGCCGGAGGGACGGGTTCAAGGGCTTCCTGCTTTACCGGGGCGCCGACGGGGCGTGGGAACGATTGTCATTTGCGGACGACGCGCAAGGCTTGTACCAGGTGCTGGTCGAAGGGCCGGACGATGTCTGGGTGTGCGGCAGGCAAAGCCTTCTCCTGCACGGCAGCAGGCGCACGGGGTTCCGGCAGGTCCCGAGCGAGGTCCCCGGGGTGGAGCTGGAAAGCCTGGTGCGGTATCAGGGCGTGCTGTATGCCGGCGGCTCCACCGGGCTGCTCCGCCTCGTCGACGGCCGGCTCGTTGCGTGCCGGACGAGCCGGCCTGTCTCGATCGTCCCCGGCGTCGGGCGGCCGAGTGTGGACGACACGCGACATCTGCAGGTGGCCGGCGGTATGTTGTGGAACTTCGGCTACCACGGCATCCAGCGCTTCGACGGCACGACCTGGGAGGAGATCACCATCCCGCCCCTCGTGATGCCCTGAGCCGCGGCGCCCTCGATCCTTCCGTGGCGCTGGTGGCCAAATCACAGCTTGAGCGGAGGTTGCAGTGGTCGACGGCATCAACATCTACGAGGCGGCATTTCAAATTTTCGGTGAGCCGACTGGTGGCAGGCCTGCTGATCCGCAGACCGTGGACAGATACAGGGCGAGCTTCCCACCGGCGTTCATCGCGCCAGAGGCGCGAACATACCATCAAATGCACTTCGGACTAGAATCCGATACTCTCGTAAGAGGGCAAATAGGCCCTCTTGATAGTACGCAGATCCCTGCCTTGGGGCATTCTGCTCCAGTTGGCACACAAAATCGGTGAGTTAAACATGGGTACGGATACACCGACTGACGCAAGCTGCTCGGAATTTTCAATGGTTGCAGGAACGGCAATTGATTACGATTACGTCTTCATCGCTGGATATCCAGACATCTATAAGGACTACTGGGATGAGTTAGAATATACCCGATTATACTCGGTTGATCTATCAAATCGCGTAGCACCTTGGATGACTAGGGATATCAGACAGAAAATCGTAAGTCTGTGTGTTTGGCGAGATTATCCAGGTCCAACACGTCTTTATGTATCCATGACGCTAAATGGCGAAGTGACTATGGTCGGTTCAGGCGGCAAGCCGATGATTAGTGAATACATTCCAGGAGCAGGAATTGGCAAACCTTGGTCGAATGACCTTGGTTACATGAATTCTATTCAATGTATTGGTGGGTCACTTTATGCATGTGGAGCAGATCGCCAGGTATTTCGGAGACAACCTAATTTGGCTTGGGAAATGATCAGTGATGCAATCATGTCTAGCCCTGACAGACTAAGCCATGACGTAATTATAAACACTAGATCCCTCTCTTGTATCGCAGGGCAAGCAGAGGACTCAATATACTGTTGCGGCCTTTTTGGTGATTTATTTTTTTATTCCGGCACAGAGTGGACACAAATAAATACCTCGAATGATTCCAATTTACTTGATATGGATGCGTCATCCGCCGATTGTGTCTATATTGTGGGAAGCCAAGGAACTTTTCTAAGAGGGACTGCGCTGGATGGATTTGAGGCAATAAGAACTGGTAATTACTATTTAACTGGAGTTGCCCAGTTTCAGGGCTTAGTGTATATTTCTTATGGGAATGGGATCCTGTGTTATGACGTTCAAACAGGACGTCTCTTTCATTGTAAGACGAATCTCGAGCCAGACGTAACGGACTCGTTCCGCGTCGAGAGTATCAATGGTGTTCTTTGGTCATTCGGCGAAAAGGACCTTGCGTTTTACAATGGTAGTAAGTGGTCAAGAGTGCTCAATCCAGACAACGCACTAATTTCACGTCGTGCAAGATAATTCAGCTGAGGCGTGGTGGCTGGCCCGAGCACCCGGGCGGACGCGGGCGAGCAACTGGCCGGCGCCGGCGGCGGGGTGATGAACACGGTGGTGGGGGCGCACCGCAACGACACGGCGGGGGTCTCGGCCACGGAGCAGGTGGGTGTGGCCAAGGTGGTCAACGTGGGCCACACGTCGCTGGAGCAGGTGGGCAGCTACAGGAAGATCGCGGCGGGTGACCTGTTCGTGATCGAGGTCGGCGCCGCCAATCTGCGCTTCGGGATGGGGCTGTCGTCCACCCGCATCGGCGAGCCGACCCGGCGCGACCGTCTGCTCCTGGTCAGCGCCTTCGCCATGGCGCTGCTGACCCTCCTCGGCACTGTCGGCGAGGGCCTTGGAATGGACCGCCAGCTCAAGTCCAATACACGAAAACCCGCAGCCACTCGCTGTTTCGGCAGGGCTGCATGCTCTACGAACTGATCCCAAACATGCCCGAACACAGGCTTGCGCCGCTCATGGCGGCTTTCGCCAAAGCGTCTCACAGGCCAGCCAAGTCGGCGGGTTATTTGCGTAACCGGAATGAGAGGCTGATTGATACAGAGAGAGGAAATGCGGCCGACCATCGGCAGCCAAACGCACCAACATACCTGAATGCGTATACAATCGGCGTCCCGCCTGAGGTATCTAGTGCCCATGGTGCGCTGCATTCTCGTCTGAATAAGGCAGTGAACGCATCGGGTTCGAATGGCCTGACAGCATTTGCTGGCGTGAAGCGACTGTCTTCGCTGAGATAGATAATCTTGATCCCGACGTCCTGAGCATACCGGCCGTTGCCGAGCAAGGATAATGACGTTGGACGAGCACTCAGCAAGGCATGGAGGTTCCAGTGGTAACAAGCTTTGGCGGCAAGGTCATCCTGCCAGGTGACCCAGACTGGTATCTCCGCGAGTCAGAGCAGCTTTTCACCACTGCCGCCGCCGCAGTCGGCCCAGATGCCTTTGTGTTTTCGGCAGCATTGGAAGGAGAGCGATATAGCCTCTCCGATCGCTACGCCCGGTTTTACCGCTACGACCGCGGCCATTGGCTGTGCGTGGAGGTGGCGGCATCCCTAACTGATTTACTGGTCGCCCAGCAATCTACCGTCGAACGTGATGGCCTTGTGGTGCTTAGCGCGGATGGTGAAGTCTGGTTTGTTGCAGACAACATCCAGTCCGAGCAGATCCCCGTCGGCGACAGCCAGATACTCGGTGACTTGACCCGGCTTCGGCAGATGGCTGGCACGTACTTCGCAGCAGGCCTGAGCGGGCAGTGCTATCGGAGGCAAGGTTCGTCGTGGATCGCTGACGACGCGGGTCTTCGCGGGTTCAAGCCGCCCTTCCCGCGTAAACGGCCTGGCGACCTCGGTGAGACGACGGACATCAAGGATGTCGCGACCCTTGCGAACGGCGATCAGTATCTGTGCGGTAGTGTCGCGACGGCGAGGCCCGCAATCTTCTGGCGCCCAGGTGGTAACGGACGCTGGCAGTGGCTCGGTTACGCGATCGATGATCCGAGCTACGACTACTTAGTTCCCGTCCGCTTTCTCATCGAACCGCCGGACACGGTTTGGATAACGACGACCAAGGGCATGTTGGTAAGGGGCAACGCGGCTCAGGGTTTTCGGATCGCAACGGACGTTGCCATCGCAGCAAGCGGCGGGGCTGCTGGCGTCCGTGCGTCGTTCAGCAACGCGGTGTTCTACAACGACACCATCCACGCCGGCAGCAACATCGGCCCGTTTCGTCTTCGTCCCGACGGCGGCTGGGACGCGTTTGCTCCAACGGTTGTTCAAAAGTCGGGAGAGTTCCCCTTTGCCAATGGGCTGCTTGAAGTCGCCGACAGCGTCATGTGGGCGTTCGGTGTCCGATCTGTAGCGCGGTATGACGGACAGACGTGGCAACCAGTCGCAATTCCGCCGCTCTACGCGAGGCAGCAGCCGTAGCTGGGTCGTTCAGGACGAGACATCATCCTGTAAACTTCGTTCGGTGGCAACGAACCGAACTGCCAGCAGAGTTACTGCACTGGGCGGATTGGACTTCGAGACGCCGGACTGTCAGCGGTCGAGTATAGGCTAACGAGGCGGCTCGCCGATGATTGGCCACGCGCCTCTGGCAGTGCGCGCCGCCCGACCAGGTGGTCACGCCCTACCTCCGCGGCACGGAGCACGACGCGCTGCGGACCTGCACGAGGCGGAGGCGGCCCTCCCCGGCATCATGCTGGGCGTCGCCGTCAAGCGCCCCTGAGGCGCCGCCTGTACGCCTCGCCCTAGCGCTTGACGGCCTGCACTTCGACCTGCGACCCGGGTGAGATCGCGCGGTCCTCACCTGGCGCCGCCGCGTGCAGATGCCCGGCTTCCACGGCGCCCGCCTCACCTTGGCCGAGCGCATCCGCCTGGCGCCATCCGCCGAACCCGCCCGCGCCGCGTCATGAGCGAGAACACGACGGGACCAGGCCCACCGCCGCCGCGCCCCGACCCTTGGGCCACCACCGCCCCGCGGGAGGCCCTGCGCGACAACAATGCCGCCCGCATCGTCAGCATGACGCCGGGCATGACCCAGAGGCCCGGCGGCGCCTACCCGGCCAACATGGTCGATTTCTGCGGCCACGACGAAAACTACGTCCAGAACGTGCGCTTCACCGGGCAGAAGGCCATGGTGCTGCGCAGCAAGACGCAGCACGTCCATAACGGCGGCTCCGGCGGCGTGTGCGAGCCGATCGGCCATGCCCCCCAGGTCCGCGCCGGCGGCTCCCCCGTCATCCGCCACGGTGACATGTTCTGGATGGACAACCGCAAGACCGTGGGCGAGGCGACGTTCGTGCGCGACACCGCGAGCTATCCGGCGCCGGAGGACAAGGACCCGATCCCGGGATCGGCGAAGACGCTGCCAGGATCGGCAGCGACCGCGTCGGTTGACGCCACCGCTTCGACAGCTGTTGCTGGGCGGCTCGGCGATGCAGGCTCGAACCCGACGCCATCAAACGTCGACGGTGGACCGGTCACCCAAGTGTCGTCTGGCTACGGTCCGTGGCTGGCAAGTTCAGCATCCTCCGCGCAGCCGAGCAGTATGGACGTGCCAACCGCCCCAGGTGGTCGGGATTCGTCCGCGGGCATACAGCAAGCCCAACTTCCGCGAACGCTCTTCTTTCGGCCCTCGCCGCTCTACATTCCTCCGGAACAGCTAGCTCCGTTGCTGCGTCCGATGCCCCCGGTCCCGCCAGTATTGCCGCTGCCTCCGACTATGCCAGCGCCGCCGCCTGCTCCAGACCCGCTACCGGCACCTGAACCAGAGACTGGCCCCGGACCCGGAAACGCCCGGGTCACTCCTGACCGTTGCCCGTTCGTGACCGTTTGCTTCTACCCTTCTGACAAGTTGAATTTGGACGAATATCGTCGGCAACTGCAAATGCAAGAGGATGTTCTGAACGGGAAAACGCCTACCAGCTTTCTCCAGGACAGGGGCTACTTCGAAGATCCAATTAACAAGGGAACCATCGAGGCGGAGTCCAATCAAGCTAGAGATAACTTCTGGAGACTCCATGAAGCGCGAACTTTACCTCCTCTGCAAAAAAGGTATGGACTGGCTGAAGGTTATCAAAAGTATCAACAGTCAATCCGAGGGCTTGCGGCGCTGCATCGTCTCGACACGGTTGCCGGTGGAGATCCGAAGGACATAGCGGGCGCGGGAGACGCAGCTGATAACTCGCAGATCGGCGCCACCATGCGTCAGCGGACTGACCAGATGGACCAGCACGCGAAAGAGCTACAGGCAAACCGTTGCCCCCTCATGCGGGTTCATCTGCTAATCTGCGCTACAAAGGAGAAGCGCCAGGATTACAAAAAGAAAATGCAGGAGTATCAGCAAGACCTGAAAAGATATCAGGACCAACAAAGACTATCACCAGGTGGCCAAATCACAGCTTGAGCGGAGGTTGCAGTGGTCGACGGCATCAACATCTACGAGGCGGCATTTCAAATTTTCGGTGAGCCGACTGGTGGCAGGCCTGCTGATCCGCAGACCGTGGACAGATACAGGGCGAGCTTCCCACCGGCGTTCATCGCGCTGTGGACAAAATATGGGTTTGCCTCAACACAGAATGGTTGGTTCTGGATCGCTGATCCGGATGTGTTTAGACCTGTTCTTGATGAGCTGTTCGGCAACGATGCCGAGTTCGGCAACGGACAATTCCTTGCTTTCGCATACTCTGCTTTTGGAGAGATGTATCTATGGAACCCGACTCTACACACCTATGCTATGGTCAATTTCTTCCGTAATGTCGTTACCACGGATCCTAACGACCGCTTAGAGTGGAAGGATCCAAACTCCCGAAGGAAGACTGACGACGAGATGATTGGTGTCTGGTTTTACACGCCGGCTGATAAGGACAGCCCTCAGGGGGTTGATGGAGTGCGCCTGTTCACCCCTGCCCTGAAGGCGCTTGGACCATTGAACCCCGGTGAGATCTACGGCTTTTTCCCAGCCATTGCATTAGGCGGGACGTTCAGCCTCGAAAACCTGAAACGGGTCAAAGCCGTCGAGCACCTCACGTTCCTCGCCTCGCTCGCCGATTTCGAGTGGCGAGAGTATTTCATCGATGACAATCCAAACTATCCGTTCGGGCATGACCGGCTGATACGCCTCATTAAGAAATAGCTTGGCGGCTTAATGATCAAGGCCGCCGCAGCTTCGTGCAGGCGGCGAAGAACTGCGCCACGGAGGTCCGCTTCACCGCGCAGAAAGCGCTGGTGCTACGCAGCAAGACGCAGCACGTCCACAACGGCGGCTCGGGCGGCGGGTGCGAGCCGATCGGCCACGCCCCAGCCCACGACCAGCCTGCCCACCCTGAAAGACGCCTGGAAAATTCCACCATGACCGACATCATCCGCCCGACCGACGGCAATTGGCTGCTGCCGCCCGAGACCGAGCTGACCTTCACCGCCGCCGCGGCGCTGTCGCGCGACAGCTTCACCATCGCGGCCAGCGTGGCAGGAGCAGAACACGACGAGTTCGACAATTTCTGCCGCCTGTTCCGCTGGGAGAACGGCGACTGGCTGTGCGCCGAACTGGACCAGTATGCCGGCAGCATCATCACCTACCAGGCCCCCGGCTGGCCGCAGGCGGGCTACGTGATCCTGGGGCAGACGGCGCAGGTCATCTTTCTCGGTCCGACAACGTGGTCGGAGAACATACTCGGCGGGCCTGGAGACGAGGAGCCGGTCTATGGAGCGGCCACCCGAATGAGGTCGGTCGGCGGCACCCTGTTCGCCTGCGGGCTCGGCGGACAGATCTACCGCCGCGAGCAGGAGGGCTGGGTCGATTTCAGCCGGCTGCGCCACACGCCTAGACCCGGCCCTGGCCGTGACCGCGACGGCAACTATCATACGCGGGAGAGGCTCCTGCTGGCCGACTCTCGATTTGCTTTTGAAGACATCGCCTCGCACGACCTGACCGACTACTACGCCTGTGGTCTTCGCGATGGGTTCAAGGGCTTCCTGCTTTACCGGGGCGCCGACGGGGCGTGGGAACGATTGTCCTTTGCGGACGACGCGCAAGGCTTGTACCAGGTGCTGGTCGAAGGGCCGGACGATGTCTGGGTGGCCGGCATGGAAAGCCTTCTCCTGCACGGCAGCAGGCGCACGGGGTTCCGGCAGGTCCCGAGCGAGGTGCCCGGGGTGACGCTGGAAAGCCTGGTGCGGTATCAGGGCGTGCTGTATGCCGGCGGCTCCACCGGGCTGCTCCGCCTCGTCGACGGCCGGCTCGTTGCGTGCCGGACGAGCCGGCCTGTATCGATCGTTCCCGGCGTCGGGCGGCCGAGGGTGGACGACACGCAACACCTGCAGGTGGCCGGCGGTATGTTGTGGAACTTCGGCTACCACGGCATCCAGCGCTTCGACGGCACGACCTGGGAGGAGATCACCATCCCGCCCCTCGTGATGCCCTGAGCCGCGACGCCTCGATCCTTCCGTGGCGCGGATAACGACGGAGGACAAGCGCTCAGCAAGACAAGGGGTTCGAACGGTAACTCGCTTCGGCGGCGAGATCGTCTTGCCTTGAGGCCATCGCCCACTTCTTAACGTTGACCTTGCAGACCACCGCACCGTCTGCCGAAGCTAAGACCGATCTAAGGCCGCGTCGGCAAATAAATGCGTCGGCACGCCGACAAAGCTGCCGCTCAAAACAAAAGCTTAGGGCTTGTTCGACGCCGCCAATCAATTCGATTGGTGTCGAAAAAGCCCTAAGTTGGGGAAGCTACTGAGGGGAGCACCGCCATGAAGACTATCAACGCCTCTATGCTGCCGAAGCGCAGTCGCCGGAGCAGTTTTGCATCTCGGTTGTCGAGCCGGACGATAACGACCCGTTCAGCTTCGTTCTGACCTATGACGGCGCGCTGGCGCAGCCTTGGTCCCGCGTGGACGTGCATCGCACTGTCAATGCAGTAACGACGATCACAGGACAGGGCACAGTCCCAGCCTTCGCTGCGCTGAGCAACGAGGGCGACGTCTATTTCCTCGGCGCGCAGCCCGTGCGCCGCGAGAAGATCCCCGGGTCCGGCGCGTTCAGCCCCGACGCGACGGGTCTGGGCCGGGTCAGCGACATCTGCGAAATCGGCGGGCTGCTGCATGTCTGCGGTGCATCGTCGCAGGTTTACCGCCGCGAGCAGGATGGCACCTGGCGTAACCTTGGCGCTGCTGCCTTGAAGCCCGAACCGGGCTTCGATGAGCTTGCCTTCCGCCGCATCCGAGGTGATGGGCTGTCCAGCCTCTATGTCGGAGGCTACGGCACCCCATCTCCTAAAAAGTCACTCACCGCGGCCGATTACAAGGAAATGGAGGAAGCCGAGAAGCGCGGAGACTGGGACCGTGTCGATGCCATCTATGCCTCCGCCGCAAATCCGGACGGCGCCATCAAGGGCCGCGCCTATTATTGGGACGCCAACTGGAAACCGATTGCCTTACCGAATACTCACACCATCTTCGATGTCTTCATGGAGGATGCCGACAAGATTTGGATGGTCGGGTTCGGTGGCAACATCCTGTTCGGTAATTCCGTGACTGGCTTCCAGTCGCTCGGCTTTAGCGGTGACCGGGACACGCTGCTGTCTTTCACTAAATTCGGTAGCCGCTACGTCGCGGCGTCCGCGACCGGCCTGCATTGGTTCACCGGCCATAATCTGGCGCCGCTGCGCCCCGCGACAGTTGCAAGTGTGACGCCGCTCAAGGTCCAGGCTGTGGCAAACGTCCTGTTTTACTTCGACGTTCGACAGGGTGTTCACCGCTACGATGGCACGACCTGGATTGAATTTACCATCCCACCGGCGCTCTTAGACCGTAACTTTCAGGGTCTTTCGCCTCCAACACCATAACTGCATCAGATAGAGCAGTTCAGTCAGACCGGAACGGTCTGGCTGATAAACCTGCTCGCCAAAGCATAGGTTTAGAGCGGGCGCTTCTATCGCCAGGTGGTCAGATCACAGCTTGAACGGGGGTTGCAGTGGCCGAAGACATCAACGTCTATGAAGGCGCATTTCAGATTTTCGGCGCACCAAGCGGCGGCGTTCCCGCTGACCCGCAAACTATCGAAAAATACAGGGGAAGCTTTCCAAAGGCTTTTATCCAGGTGTGGATGAAATATGGGTTCGCTTCGACGCAGAACGGTTGGTTCTGGATTGCTGATCCAGACCTGCTTCGGCCGGTTCTTGACGAATTGTTTGACGGGGATAATACATTCGGCGATGGAAGATTTCTCCCTTTCGCGTATAACGCATTTGGCGGTATAAATCTTTGGAATCCAGCCTCGCATACGTGTGCGGACATTTCGTTCTCTCGCAATGTCGTTACAACATATTACGAAAACTTCTATCCCCTAGAACCGAAGGATCCACACTCTCGTAGGAAAACAGACGACGAGCTAATCGGTGTCACATTCTATACTCCATCGGACGAGGACAGCCCTCAGGGGATTGATGGAGTGCGCCTGTTCACGCCTGCCCTCAAAGAACTTGGGCCATTGAACCCCGGTGAAATCTACGGCTTTTTCCCAGCCATTGCGCTAGGCGGGACGTTCAGCCTCGAAAACCTGAAACGGGTCAAAGCCGTCGAGCACCTCACGTTCCTCGCCTCGCTCGCAGATTTCGAGTGGCGGGAGTATGTCATCGATGACAATCCAAACTATCCCTTTGGACATGACCGACTGATACGCCTCATTAAGAAATAGCTTGGCGGCTTAATGATCAGAGCCGCCGCAGCGGTGTGCAGGCGGCGGAAAAACTACGTCCCGGACGTGCGCTTCACCGGGCAGAAGGCCATAGTCATGTCACCGCTGGTTTGGCCCGGCGATGGAGCCATTCGCCCGACGTTATGAATAGGCCGCGATTGGCCGACAAGCCTCCACCCGCTTGGTCCAGATGGATGACCGCGCCGGACGCGCTGCTGGCGTCGCATCTCGGCTTGGCCTAAGTCCCTGCGATGCCGTTCCCCCCAGTCCACCCCGTGCTCGACGCCGCCCTGGCTGCGCGCGGCTATGACGAGCCGACTGCCGTCCAATCCGCCGTCCTGACGCCCGAGGCTGCGGGGCGGGACCTGCTGGTTTCGGCCCGCACCGGGTCGGGCAAGACGGTCGCGTTCGGCCTGGCTGCGGCGCCGACCCTGATGCCCGATGGCGAGTTGCCGCCCCCGGGCGCCCCGCTGGCGCTGGCCATCGCCCCCACCCGGGAATTGGCGCTGCAGGTGCAGGCCGAACTGTCCTGGCTGTATGCCGGCGCGCGGGTCGCGGCCTGCGTCGGCGGCATGGATATCAGGCGGGAGGCGCGGCTGCTCGCCGCCGGCTGCCACGTCGTGGTCGGCACGCCGGGGCGGCTCGGCGACCATCTTCGCCGGGGCAATTTGATCCTGTCCGCACTGAAGGTGGTGGTGCTGGACGAGGCCGACGAGATGCTGGACCTCGGCTTCCAGGAGGAGCTGGAGTTCATCCTGAGCGCCGCGCCGGCCGAGCGCCGCACCCTGCTGTTCTCCGCCACCATACCGCACGACATCGTGGCGCTGGCCCGGCGCTACCAGCGCGACGCCCTGCGGATCGACACGATCGACCGCGCGCAGCCGCACAGCGACATCGAATACCGCGCCATCGCCGTGCCGCCGAACGAGGCGGTGGCGGCGCTGGTCAACCTGCTGCGCTGGTACGATGCGCCCGGCGCGCTGGTGTTCTGCGCCACCCGGGAGGGCACCAAGCGGCTGCACATGGCGCTGGTGGAGCGCGGTTTCGCCGCCGTCATGCTGTCGGGCGAGCTCAGCCAGCACGACCGCACCGCCGCCCTCGACTCGCTGCGGGCGGGCCGGGCGCGGGTGGGGGTTTGCACAGACGTGGCGGCGCGCGGGCTGGACCTGCCGGAACTGGACCTGGTGGTGCATGCCGACCTGCCGACCAATCCCGAAACCCTGCTGCACCGGAGCGGGCGGACCGGCCGGGCAGGGCGCAAGGGCGTCTCCGCCTTGATCGTGCCGCACCCGAAGCGACGCCGGGCGGAGCAGATGCTGAACGCTGCCCGGGTGCGCGCCAACTGGTCCGCCGCACCCGGCGCCGAGGAAATCCACGCCCGCGACAGGGAGCGGCTGTCAGACGACCCGATGTTCGCCATGCCCGAGGGGGCGGAGCAAGTCGAAGCGGCGGCGCTGCTGGCCCGGCACCAGCCCGTCGCTGTCGCCGCGGCCCTGCTTCGCCTGCACCGCGCCCGCCTGCCGCCGCCCGAAATGCTGACGCCGCAACAGGTTGTCGCACCCCGTCCCCAGCCAGAGCCGCGGTCGCCGGACACGCCGGACCGGGCAACGCAGGATTTCGTGCAATTCCGGGTCGCGGTCGGGCGGCGGGACAAGGCCGACCCGAAATGGCTGGTGCCGCTGATCTGCCGCATGGGCAACGTGACCAAGCGCGAGATCGGCGCCATCCGCGTGTTCGACACCGACACAAGGTTCGAGATCAGCCGCGTGGCCAGCAGCGCCTTCGCCGCCGCCACGGCGCAGGCGACACCGGGCGAGCCGCGCATCACCCCCGCCGGGGACGGGCCCATGCCGGTGCGCGAGCGGCCGTTCCGGGCCAAGCCGCGCCCTGACGCCAAGCCGCGGGCCCGGCGTCACGGCTGAGTCGAGGCGCCGTTTACATTTCGCAGTTTGCACGCCCGCAAACTGCCGCTAGGGTCCGTGCTGCCGCTTTGTCATGGCAGCCATGCAATCTGTGAGACGGATACCTGAACGGATGACACCTTGAAGCGCCGGATGTTCCTTTCGGCTTCGGCCGGGCTTGCTGCGGGCGGGTTGGCTGCGCCCCGGCTCTCCCTGGCGCAGAACACCAAGGTGCTGCGTTTCATCCCGCAGGCGAATCTGTCGAGCCTGGATGCGGCCGCCGGCACGCAATACGTCGTCCGCAACGCCGCGATGATGGTGTGGGACACGCTGTACGGCGTCACCAGCACGCAGGAGCCGAAGCCGCAAATGGCCGAGGGCCATGAGGTTTCGGAGGACGGCAACACCTGGACGTTCAAGCTGCGTCCCGGCCTGACGTTCCACGACGGCGACAAGGTGCTGCCGAAGGACATCATCGCCAGCCTGAAGCGCTGGATGGTGCGTGATTCGATGGGCCAGATCATCGCGGCGCAACTTGTCGCGATGGACGGGCCGGACGACCTGACATTCCGCATCCGGATGAACAAGCCGTTCCCGAAGATGCTGTTCGCGCTGGGCAAGTCCAACGCCCCGATGGCGCTGATCATGCCGGAGCGCATCGCCGCCACCGATCCGTTCAAGCTGATCACGGAGTATGTCGGGTCCGGCCCGATGAAGTTCGACAAGGCGTCCTGGGTGCCCGGCAGCATGGCTGTGTTCACCAAATTCGACGGCTACCAGCCGCGGCCGGAGCCGGCGGATTGGTCGGCAGGCGGCAAGCGGATGTATTTCGATCGGATCGAGTGGAACATCATCACCGACCCGGCGACGGCGGCCGGCGCGCTGCAGCGCGGCGAGGTGGATTGGTGGGAAAACCCGATTTCGGACCTGGTGCCGTTGTTGAAGAGGAACAGCAGCATCAAGGTAGACATCGCTGATCCGCTTGGGAATATCGGCTCGCTGCGGTTCAACCACCTCAACCCGCCCTTCAACGACGTGCGTGCGCGGCGGGCGGTGATGATGGCGCTCGACCAGAAGGATTACATGCAGGCCGTGGTCGGTGACGACGCGGCGTTGTGGAAGCCGTCGCCGTCCTACTTCACGCCGGGCACGCCGGACTACACCACCGCGGGCGGCGAAATCCTGGAAGGGCCGCGGAGATACGAGGCCGCCAAGGCGCTGCTGAAGGAAGTCGGCTATAATGGCGAGAAGATTGCGCTGATGGTGGCCACCGACATCGCCATCACCAAGGCGGAGGGCGATGTCACGGCCGACATGCTCGGGCGCATCGGCATGGCCGTGGACTACCAGGCGCTCGACTGGGGCACGGTCGGCGCCCGCCGGGCGAAGAAGGATCCGGTGTCGCAGGGCGGCTGGAACATCTTCCACACCTGGCATGCCGGGGCGGATTGCATCAACCCGGCGCCCTACACCGCGCTGCAGGCCAGCGGCGACAAGGCATGGTTCGGCTGGCCTACATCGGACGCGGTGCAGAAAGGCATCGCCGACTGGTACGCCGCACCGGACGCGGCGGCCGAGAAGGCGGCGATGGTCGCTATCGACCGGGCGGCGTTCCAGGACGTGGTCTATGGGCCGACCGGCTTCTTCCTCGGCTACCAGGCCTGGCGCAGCACCCTGTCGGGCGTCGTGAAGGCGCCGTTCCCGGTGTTCTGGGACGTCAAGAAGGCCTGATGCTAGCCTATATCCTCCGCCGGGTCGTCGCTACCATCCCGGTGATGGCGATCGTCGCGTTGTTCGTGTTCAGCCTGCTCTACCTGGCGCCCGGCGACCCGGCCGCGATCATCGCAGGCGACCAGGCCAGCCCGGCGGACGTGGAGCGCATCCGCGAATCGCTCGGTCTGGACCGGCCGTTCCTGGTCCGATTCGGCGAGTGGGTGTGGCACGTCCTGCATGGTGACTTGGGGACGTCGATCTTCACCAACCTGCCCGTCACCCACATGATCGCGCAGCGGGTGGAGCCGACGTTGTCGCTGATGGTTCTGACAATGGTGTTTTCCATCGTCGTGGCGATCCCGATGGGCGTGGTGGCGGCGTGGAAGCAGGGCACCTGGATCGACCGCGGCCTGATGCTGTTCGCAGTGTTCGGCTTCTCGGTCCCGGTATTCGTGGTGGGCTATCTGATGGCCTACGTCTTCGCACTGCAGTTCGAGTGGCTGCCGGTGCAGGGCTACACCTCCCTGTCGCACGGGGTCTGGCCCTGGCTGTCCAACCTCATCCTGCCCACGCTGACGCTGGGCGGCGCCTTCGTCGCGCTGATCGCCCGCATCACGCGCGCCACCATGCTGGAGGTGCTGAGCCAGGATTACGTCCGCACGGCGCGGGCCAAGGGGGTGAGCCAGGCCCCCATCCTGTTCCTCCATGCCCTGAAGAACGCGGCGGTGCCGATCGTGACGGTGATTGGCTTGGGCGTCGCCGGGCTGATCGGCGGCGCCGTGGTGACGGAGAACGTGTTCGCCATTCCCGGCGTCGGACGCCTTGTGGTGGATGCGATCCTGCGCCGCGATTACCCGATCATCCAGGGCGTGGTGCTGATCTTCTCCTTCCTCTACGTCCTGGTGAATTTGGGCGTGGACCTGATGTACACCGTGTTCGACCCGAGGATCCGCTATTGAGCATCACACTTCCCAACGCCGGCAGCCTGGCTGGGCCGCTGCCCGACGTGTTGCCGCCGGTCAAGCGGCGAGGGCGTGTGCTGACGTTCATCCGACGCAATCCAACCGTGACGCTGGGCGGGGTGCTCCTGGGCCTGATCATCTTCATGGCGATCGCGGCGCCGATCCTCGGCACGGTGGACCCGACGGCGATCGCGCCGGCGCGTCGCACCCGCGTTCCCTCGGCGCTCTACTGGTTCGGCACCGACATGCTGGGGCGGGACGTGTATTCCCGCGTGCTCTACGGCGCCCGCGTGTCGCTGATCGTGGGCTTCGGCGTCGCGGCCTTGGCCTCGGTGGTCGGCATCCTGATCGGCGTGTGCGCCGGGTATATCCGCATCGTGGACGCGATCATCATGCGCGTGATGGACGGGTTGATGTCCATCCCGCCGATCCTGCTGGCCATCGCCTTGATGGCGCTGACGCGCGGCAGCGTGCAGAACGTGATCATCGCCATCACCGTGGCGGAAATCCCGCGCGTCACCCGGCTGGTTCGCGGCGTGGTGCTGAGCCTGCGCGAGCAACCCTATGTGGAGGCGGCGATCGCCTCCGGCACGCGGGCGCCGGCGGTGATCTTCAAGCACATCCTGCCGAACACGCTGGCGCCGATCATGGTGCAGGCAACCTTCATCTGCGCGTCGGCGATGATCACGGAGGCAATCCTGTCCTTCATCGGCGCCGGCACGCCGCCGATCATCCCGTCCTGGGGCAACATCATGGCCGAAGGCCGGGCGTTGTGGGAGGTCAAGCCGTATATCGTGTTCTTTCCTGCCGTGTTCCTGTCGCTGACCGTGCTGGCGGTGAACCTGCTGGGCGACGGGCTGCGCGACATGCTGGACCCGCGCTTGGCAAAGCGGCTTTGAGCACGCGCTGATGCCGTTGCTGGACGTCCAGAACCTGCAGACCCATTTCGGCACGCCGGATGGCGTGGTGCGCGCCGTGGAGGGCCTGTCCTTCCACATCGACGCGGGCGAGACGGTGGCCATCGTGGGGGAGAGCGGGTGCGGCAAATCCGTCACCTCCATGTCGATCCTGCGGCTGATCAACACGCCGCCGGGCAAGATCGCCGGCCGGATCGACTTCCAAGGCCGCAACCTGCTGACGCTGCCGGATGCCGAGATGCGCAAGCTGCGCGGCAACGATATCAGCATGATCTTCCAGGAGCCGATGACCAGCCTGAACCCGGTGCTGACGGTCGGGCGCCAGATCGGCGAGACGCTGCGGCTGCACCAGGGGATGGACGCCAAGCAGGCGATCAATCGCTCGGTGGAGATGTTGGAACTGGTGGGTATCTCGGCCGCGCCGCGCCGGGTAAGGGAATACCCGCATCAGCTCTCAGGCGGCATGCGGCAGCGCGTGATGATCGCCATGGCGCTGGCGTGCAACCCGAAGCTGCTGATCGCCGACGAGCCGACGACGGCGCTGGACGTGACGATCCAGGCCCAGATCCTCGACCTGATGCGCGACCTGAAGACGCGCCTGGGGTCCGCGATCATGCTGATCACGCATGATCTGGGTGTGGTGGCGGAGATGGCGCAGCGCGTCGTGGTCATGTACGCCGGCCGCAAGGTGGAGGAAGCCCCGGTGCGGGACATCTTCGCCCGCCCGCTGCATCCTTACACGCGCGGGTTGCTGGGGGCGGTGCCGAGGCTCGGTTCGTCGTTGAGCGAGACGGGACGGTCCAAGCTGGCCGAAATCCCGGGCCTGGTGCCCAGCCTGCGCCAGCGGATCGTCGGCTGCCCCTTCGCCGGGCGGTGCCCCATGGTGACGGACCATTGCCGGGCGGTGGCGCCGGTGGTCGAGCCGAAGGCGCCCGGGCATCTGGTGGCGTGCCACTATGCGAAGGCGGCGTGATGGGCTGCCCTCTCCTAACCCTCTTCCAGAGGGTGAGGGGTTCCTTCTTCTCCCTCTCCCCATGGGAGAGGGCCGGGGTGAGGGCAAGCCTCGCAATCCCCCTGCTGCTCTCCGCCTGCGGCACGCCCAACGCCTGCCTTGCCAACCGCTACGACGGCTCGCCGCCCCAGGCGCGCTGCATCAGCGGCCTGCAACTTCCCTACAACATCCTCAAAGACACCGATCCCATGTCCGGCTCGAACGCCCCCGTGGACCCAGCGCTCTGATGGCCTTGTTGGAAGTCAACGCGCTCAAGAAACACTACCCCATCAAGGGCGGGCTGTTCGGGGGCAAGACGGCGACGGTGTACGCCGTCGATGGCGTGTCCTTCACCGTGTCCGCCGGGGAGACGCTGTCCGTGGTGGGGGAGAGCGGGTGCGGCAAATCCACCGTCGGCCGCACCATCCTGCGCCTGACCGATCCCACGGACGGGGAGGTGTTCCTGGATGGACAGCGGATCGACACCCTGTCGCCGGGCAAGATGCGCCAGGTGCGGCGGCGCATTCAGGTGGTGTTCCAGGACCCGTTCAGCAGCCTGAACCCGCGCATGCGGGTGCGCGACGTGCTGGCGGAGCCAATCACCAATTTCGGCCTCGCCCGCGGGTCCGAAGTGGATGACCGCGTCGCCGCGCTGATGGACAAGGTGCGCCTGCCGCGGGATGCGATGCGCCGATTCCCGCATGAATTCAGCGGCGGCCAGCGCCAGCGCATCGGGATCGCCCGCGCGCTCGCCCCCGGGTCCGACCTGATTATCTGCGACGAGGCCGTCAGCGCGCTGGACGTGTCGGTCAAGGCGCAGATCATCAACCTGCTCAGCGACTTGCAGGACGAGCTGGGCATGGCGCTGCTGTTCATCAGCCACGATCTCGCCATCGTGGAGCACCTGACGCACCGCGTGGCGGTAATGTATCTCGGCAAGATCGTGGAACTTGCCGACCGGCGCAGCCTGTTCGCCAACCCGCGCCATCCCTACACCCGGGCGCTGCTGTCCGCGGTGCCGGTGCCGGATCCGACGGCCCGGCGCGACCGCATCATCCTGAAGGGCGACGTGCCGAGCCCGATCGATCCGCCGAAGGGCTGCCGCTTCCACACGCGCTGCCCCTACGTGTTTGACCGCTGCCGGGTCGATGAACCGCTGCTGTTGGAGAAGGCGCCCGGGCAGAAAGCCGCCTGCCATTTGGAGGTGCTGCCGGAGCTGCAGCCGCTTCCGGTCTGACGCGGCGCTGCTGCAGTTTACCCTCCGCAACCCACGGGCCGGCCGCAAGATGGTGCGTCTAATGCGACTCCAGCGAGGCCTTGCTTTCCAGACGCCAAAGCAGAAGGCCGAGCAGCCCGACACTGGTTTCCCGCACCCGCTTGACCAGGGACAGCGAAAGACCGGCAGCGTCCGGATACCCCAGCGCGCCGACGGCCAGCGCGAATCCCGTCTCCTGGACGACCAGCGCACCCGGCACGGCGAACCCGGCACTCCGCGCGGCCATGCCCAGCGCTTCGATGATGACCGCATCCGCCAGGCCGACAGGCACACCGACGGCCTGAAGCACCGCCCAGCTCTCGAGACTGCCCAGGACCCAAGCCAGCAGATGCAGGGCGAATGACTGCGACAGGCGCCCGCGACGGCGATAGATCGTCGCCGCGGCCGCGTCGATGCCAGCCAGCGAGCCCGCGCCGGGCCACCGCACCGCGATCCGCCGCGCGAGAGCCTCCAGCAGGCGGAGGACGCCGAACCGTTGCGCGACAAGAAGCCCGCCTGCGCCGCAGGCAGTCAGCAGGGCGACGCTGATCCATGCCTGCCAAGCTCCTTCGGGCGACACCATGGCCAAACCGGCCACGCCGGCGAGCAGGAACATGAGTTGCGTCAGGAACTCGACCGTGACGTCGGCCACCACGCTTGCACCCGCAAGGGACGCGGCCAGCCCGTCGCGGGCGAGAAGCTGCGCCCCTACGATCTCGCCGCCGATCTGCGCGACCGGCAGCAGCGAGTCGATGCCCTCACGAACGATGCGCAGCTTGTAGGCCCGCGCCAAGCCGTAGGTCGCCGGCAGCAGACGCTGCCAGGCCCATGCGGACAGGAAGAGTTGCAGGAGGTGAAGCGCGATGAGGGCCGGCAGCAGCCAGAGCGCGCGAAGCGTGGCCAGGCCGACCGCCAGAACGCTGTGACCCGTGCTGACCAAACCCCAGCCGACGAATCCGGCCAATGCGATGGCCAGGGCGGCACGACGCACATGCTGCGAGATCAGGCTGGTTCGGTCCCGATACGCCCACACCAATCCGCGAGCACGTCTGACAACGTTTGCTGCCAGGGGACACGCGGGACCCACCCCAACATATCCCGCGCAAGGCCGGCGTCGCCCACGGCGACGCCGATCTCGCTTGGCCGCAGGCGGGTTGCATCGACTTCAATCTGCGCCTGGACGCCGCCAAGCGCCAGCAAATCGCTGAGCACGTCGCCGACCCGGCGTTGCTGGCCGGATGCAATGTTCAGGATGGTCCCGCTCGGGATACGCTCGGCTTGCCTCAGGCACGCGGCATAGCAGGCGCAGACATCCCGCACGTCCAGGAAGTCCCGCAGCGGGTCAAGCGCACCGACCTTCAGGGTGGGCGGCTGCTTGCCGGCCATGATCCGGGCCACCTGCCGGGCGAAGGCGGACACCACGAAGGCGGGGGCCTGGCCGGGCCCGGTATGATTGAACGGGCGGGCGCGGACGATGCGCAACCCGTCCTGCGCCATGGCCCCCAACGCAAGGTCCGCCGCTGCCTTCGTGGCGCCGTAGGTATTCATCGGGTTCAGCGCCGCCGTTTCGTCCAGCGCCACTCCCCGCATGAAGGAGCGGCCATAGGCATCGGCGCTCGACGTGAAGAGGAACGTGCTGCCGGGCGTCTCCGCCGCCATGATCCGGGCCAGGCTGATCGTGCCGCCAAGATTGACCCGCCACGCTGCGTCGGGATCGGACTGGGCGGCCGGAATGGCCGACACGGCCGCCAAGTGGACGCATGCGTCCGGCCGGATGGCGCGAACCGCCTCGCGCACCGCGGCCGGGTCCGTCACGTCGAAGCTGGAGGGGTGCAACTGGGCGCTGGGCAACGCCGCCTGCAAGGCCGGCATGAGATGCCTGCCGACGAACCCGCCCGCACCCGTGACCATGATCCGGCGAGGCTCCCCCGCCGACATGGTCAGGACGCCATGCGGGCGCGATGCCGGGCTAAATCCGCGTCCACCATCTCGGCGACCATCGTCTCCAACGAGGTCTCAGGGGTCCAGCCGAGCGTCTTCTGCGCTTTGCTGGAATCGCCCAGCAGGACGTCCACCTCCGCCGGGCGGATCAAGTCTGCCCTGGTGGTGATGTGGTCTTCCGGGTTCAGCCCGACATAGCCGAACGCGATGTTGCACAGATCCTTGATGGAGGTCGTGCGGCCGGTCGCGATCACGTAGTCGTCCGCGACATCCTGCTGCAGCATCAGGTGCATGGCCTTCACATAGTCGCGTGCATGGCCCCAATCGCGCGTGGCGTTCAGGTTGCCGAGCGGCAGGTCCTTGGCCAGGCCGAGCTTGATACGGGCCACGCCGTCGGTGACCTTGCGTGTCACGAACTCGATGCCGCGCAGCGGGCTTTCGTGGTTGAACAGGATGCCGCTGCTGGCGTGCATGCCGAAGCTCTCGCGGTAATTCACCGTCATCCAATGTGCATACAGCTTCGCCGCCGCATACGGCGACCGGGGATAGAATGGCGTTGTCTCGCTTTGTTTCGGCTCCTGAATCAGGCCGTACATTTCCGACGAACTGGCCTGGTAGAACCGTGCATCCGGCTTGATCAGCCGGACCGCCTCCAGCACGTTGGCCGCCCCCAACCCGGTCACGCCGCCGGTCAGCAGCGGCTGCTGCCAGGACGCTGCGACGAAAGACTGGGCCGCCAGGTTGTAAATCTCATCCGGCTTGTAGACGCTCAATACCCGGATAAGGCTGGACAGATCGGTCAGATTGCCGTCCACCAGTTCAACATCCTTCAGGATGCCCAGCCATCGCAGCCGCTCGCCGATCACGTCGGAAGACGCGGACCGACGCATGAGGCCGATCACCCGGTAGCCTTTCCCCAGCAGCAACTGAGACAGGTATGCGCCATCTTGCCCGGTGACGCCGGTAACGAGTGCTGTCGGCATGGAAGTCCTTTGTCCTAACTGATGTCGGTTAGCGCAGGTGGCGCGCTTTGACCAGGACAGGAACCATCGGCGGCAGGCTTCATGGCGGCGCTCACTGCGCGAGCTTGGCCAGCAAACGCGCATGGCTGCGCAGGCCATGGTGGAAGCAGACCCACTCGAACTTCTCGTTTGGGCTGTGGACCTGGTCGTCCGCGAGGCCGAAGCCCATCAGCAGCGAGTCGATCCCCAGCAGGCGGCGCATGCTCTCCACCACGGGGATGGAGCCGCCGCTGCCCATCAGCACGGCCGGCCGGCCGTACTCATCCGCCAGCGCCGCCCGCGCGGCCTGCACCCAGCGGCTATCGGTCGGGATCTCGATCCCCGGCGCCGTCGAAAACAGCTCGAATGTGACGCGTGCATCGGCCGGGGTGCGCTCGGCCACGAAGCGCTTGAATGCCTCGAACACCGCCTGCGGATCCTGCCCCGGCACCAGGCGGAACGACACCTTGGCGGAGGCTTCGGCCGCGATCACGGTCTTGCTGCCGACACCCGTATACCCGCCCCAGATCCCGTTGATGTCGGCCGTGGGCCTTGCCCACATGCGGTCCAGCGCCGTCCGCCCGCGTTCTCCCACAGGCACGGACAGCCCGATCTCACCCAGGAAAGCAGCTTCGTCGAAGCCGAGAGCCTGCCATTCCTGGGCCTGCGCCGGTGAGGTCTCCGCAATCCCGTCGTAGAAGCCTGGAATTTGGATGCGCCCGTCGGGATCATGCAGATCGCCCAGGATACGCGTCAGCGCATTGATCGGGTTGAGGGCCGAGCCGCCGAACAGTCCTGAGTGCAAGTCGCGCTTGGCCGCATGCAGCGTCAACTCGGTATAGACCATGCCGCGCAACCGGGTGGTGACCGCCGGGGTGTCCACATCCCACATCCCGGTGTCGCTGATGATGGCGATATCGGCGCCGAGCGCGTCACGATGTTCGGCCAGGAAACGCTCCAGATTGGCGCTGCCGACCTCCTCCTCGCCCTCGATCAGGACCGTGACCGGGCAGGGCGGTCCGCCCGCGGCGTCGTGCCAGCCTCGCAGCGCCTCCAGCCACATCATGACCTGGCCCTTGTCGTCCACGGCGCCGCGGGCCGACACGCGTTGGCCCCGTGGTCCGTCGCTCATGACTGGTTCGAACGGGGAACTGGTCCAGAGCTCGATGGGTTCGACGGGCTGGACATCGTAATGGCCATAATACAGCAGCCTTGGGCCCGGTTGCGTGCCGGGATGATGCGCCAGCACCACAGGATGGCCGCCGGTCGGCATGACAGCCGCATCAAACCCGATGGCGGCCAACGTCGCGCGCAGCCATTCCGCAGCCGCCGCGCAATCGGCGCCATGCGTCGGCTGCGCGCTGACGCTGGGGATCCTCAGCAGCTCGAACCATCGGCTGCGCGCGCCCTCCAGCCCGGCCTCGATCTGGTTCAGGACAGCGTCCAATGATCCACTCATGGCTTCACTCCGTAGGTGTTGAGGAACATCGCCACGGCGCTTTGCACGACTTCCTCCAGCATCGCCTCGTCGACCTCGGCCACCAGGCCCAGCCGCCGCAGCATGCCGAACCGCGTCTGACACAAAGAGAAGAACTGCTCCGCCGCGAACGCCGTGTCCGACACGACGAGCTGGCCCATCGCGACCTGGTCCCTGAGCCATCCCGACGTGAACGCGATCGCCTTGACCGGTCCCGCCTGGTAGAAGGCGCGGGCCAAGATGGGGAATTTCAGGGACTCGGCGACGGTCATGCGATAGATCGTGAGCCCCGTGGGCGACAAGATCATCCGCAGGATGCGCCGTCCCAGGACCATGAGTCCGACCTCGACCTGCCCAGCCAAATCCCCGGAATCGAACAAGGTCGCCAGGTTGAGCTCGCATTCCTGCGCCACCCAGGCGGAGAACAGCTCCGCCTTGCCCTCGAAGTAGTTATAGAGCGTGCCTTTCGACACGCCGGCGCAGGCCGCGATGCGCGACATGCTGGCGCCCTCGTAGCCGTCCTGCGCGAAAATGGTTGCTGCACCGCGAAGGATTTGCCGGTATTTCTCCGGCGAGAGGACATCCAGATCCGACATCAAACCAGCGCATCCCTCCGTTACCGGGTTGACCTTCGGCCTCAACCGCGGTTGTTGTCAAAAGCTGACCGAACCGGTCGGTCATTCCCCTGCCGGATCTCACCGGCCGTGCTACAAGGTGTTCGCCGGTGAAGCCTCGCATACTCGCTCCGCTCACGCTCGTGTTGCTGGCCGGATGCACCGTCGGGCCCAGCTTCGAGCGCCCGAACCTGTGGGCCCCGACCTCCTGGTTCGCCAGCCGCCCGGCCCCGCCGCCGCCCACGCCGAGCCAGGTGGTGGCCGAGCCCATCGATCCGGCGTGGTGGACATCCTTCAACGACCCCATGCTGACGGCGCTGGAGCAGCAGGTGGCGTTCTCCAACCTGGACGTCCGGTTGGCGACGGTGCGCCTGCAAGAGAGCCGCTTCCAGCGCGGCGTGACAGCGGCGGACGAGTTTCCGCAGGTCAACGGCAACGGCTCGTACGACCGCGAGAAGATCAGCGACCGCGGCGTGGTCGGCTTGCTGGGCGGCTCCGGAAGCGCCTCCGGCAGCAGCCTCGGAACCTCGGCCAACGGGCTGAGCGGCACCCAGGGCGGCATCCCCACGAGCGTGACGTCCGGGGGCAGCGGCGGCCCCGGCACGCACGTCCCCAGCTTCAACCTGTTCCAGTCGGGCTTCGACTCCTCCTGGGAGATCGACTTCTGGGGGCGCGTCCGTCGCGAGGTCGAATCCGCCGACGCCTCGCTCGAGGCCTCTGCCGAGGCGCGGCGCGACATGATGGTCACGGTGCTGGCCGAGGTCGCCCGCGACTACCTGCAATACCGTGGCGAGCAGCGCGACCTGCAAATCGCCCTGGACACCCTGGCCAGCGACCAGCAAAGCCTGCGCCTGACGCAGGAGCGGGAACGCGGCGGATTGACCACCGGGCTGGATGTGGCGAATGCGGCTGCCCAGGTCGCGATCACGGCGGCGCAAATCCCGCAGCTCAGGGCGCAAGCTGCCACGACCCTGAACGCGATCAGCCTGCTGCTGGGTGAAACGCCGGGTTCGCTGACGACCAAGCTGGAGGCGGCGCAACCCATCCCCCCGGTGCCGCCGGCCGTTCCCGTGGGCTTGCCCTCCGAACTGGCCCGGCGTCGGCCGGACATCCGCCGGGCGGAGGCGCAGTTGCACGCGGCGACGGCGGATATTGGCGTGGCGGAAGGGGATTTCTTCCCGAAGGTCACGCTGTCCGGCAGCGTCGGGGTCCAGGCCACGCAGTTCAAGAACCTCGGCAATATCGGCGCGTTCGGCGCGCTGCAATATTCGGGCGGTCCTTCGTTCACCATCCCGATCTTCGAGGGCGGACGGCTGAAATACACGCTCGACCTGCGCAAGGCGCAGCAGCAGGAGGCCGCGGTGCAATACCAGCAGACCGTGCTGCAAGCCTTCCATGACGTGGACAATGCGCTGACCAACTACTCCGCCGAGCAACTGCGCCGCGAGCAGCTCGCCCGCGCGGTGGACCAGAGCCGCCACGCCGTGGACCTGGCGCGGCAGCAATATGTGTCGGGGCTGGGCACGTTCCTGGACGTGTTGACGGCGCAGCGCACGCTGTTCCAGTCGCAGCAGCAATACGCCGACAGCACGACGACGGTGTCCACCAACCTCGTCCAGCTCTACAAATCGCTGGGCGGCGGATGGGAAACCAGCTTTCCCCGCGGCAGTCCGGCGGAGCAGGCGCCAAAGCTGTTCTAGTTTAGCGTTTCCATGAAACGACTCCTATGCCGCCGCCTGACGTAGGCCCGTCGTAGGGTGGGCTTCAGCCCACCTCTTCGAGGCGCGGTAGGAGACCATGGTGGCTTAAAGCCCACCCTACGACTTCCTCTCCATAGGGTCGGTTCCACGGAGTCGATCTACTAGACATCCCCTCCGTTTCGCCGGAAGACGGGGCGCAACGAAGGAGGCAGGCATGGCTGACGAGGTGGAGTGGGCGAAGCTGACCGGGCCGGACATCCGCGCCGTCGCGGCACGGCCGGGCGCCATGGCGGTGCTGCCGATCGGCTCGCTGGAGCAGCACGGCCCACATCTTCCCGTCATCACCGACACCGCCAGCGCCAGCGCCGCCGCCATCCGCGCCGCCCGGCTGGTGGCCGGTGAGATACCGGTGCTGGTGCTGCCCGGGTTGTGGACCGGGATGAGCGAGCACCATTTGCCGTTCGGCGGCACGATCAGCCTCAATTTCAACGAACTGCGCGGCGTCCTGACCGGAATCGTGCGCTCCTTGCGCGCGATTGGGTTCGCCCGGCTGCTCATCGTGAACGGCCATGGTGGCAATGTGGAACCGCTGGCCGTGGCAGCGCGCGAGCTGGCGCACGAGTTCGGCTTGCCCGTGGTCGCCACCACGCCCTGGTACCTGACCCGCGACAAGATCGCCGGCATCGCCGAGACGGCCGAGACTCCGGCGCATGCCTGCGAGGGCGAAACCTCGGTCATGCTGGCGGTGGCGCCCGGCCTGGTGCGGACCGACAAGTTCGACGAAGCCGTGCGGCAGCGGCCGGAGCCGACGCCGCGCTATGACGGGCTGAGCCGGTTCTGGAGCTTCTCGGAACGCGCGCCGGTCACCGGCGTGCGCGGCGATCCGCGCCCGGCCACGGCGGAAAAGGGCGAGCGCTTCCTGGACGTCCAGGCGGAGGCCCTGGCGCAGGCGATGCTGGACAAGGGATTGTGGCGCCGGCCAGACCCGGTGTGGTCGCCGGGCCGCGGCCAGGGCAACACCGCCGGGCACGCCGACGACTGAGCGCGCGCTGATGGCTCGCCACACCTTCTTCTGCATCGACGCGCATACCTGCGGCAACCCGGTCCGGGTCGTGGCGGGGGGCGGTCCGCTGCTGCCGAACGTGCCGATGGCGGAGAAGCGCCAGATCTTCATGCAGCATCATGACTGGGTCCGCCGCGCCCTGATGTTCGAGCCGCGGGGGCATGACGTAATGTCCGGCTCGATCCTGTATCCCTCCACCCGCGACGATTGTGAGCTCGGCGTGCTGTATATCGAGGTCAGCGGCTGCCTGCCGATGTGCGGCCACGGCACCATCGGCACCGTCACCGTGGCGATCGAGGAAGGGCTGGTGCAGCCGCGCACGCCGGGCCGCTTCGCCATCGAGGCGCCGGCCGGCCGCGTGGAGGTGGAATACGTCCAGCACGGCGCCTTCGTCGAGCAGGTCCGCCTGCACAACGTCCCCGCCTACCTGCACGCCTCCGACGTGCTGATCGACGTGCCGGGCCTGGGCGAACTCCGCATCGACGTCGCCTATGGCGGCAATTTCTACGCGATCATCGAGCCGCAGGCGAACTGGCCCGGCCTGGACCAATCGAGCGCGGCCGACCTGGTCCGCTGGAGCCCGGCCGTGCGGCAGGCGGCGCAAGCCGCCGTGGCCCCCGTGCATCCGGAGGACCCGCGCATCCGCGACGTGACGCACATCCAATGGTGCGGCCCGCCGCGCAACCCGCGCGCCCACGCCCGCAACGCCGTGTTCTACGGCAGCGCGGCGATTGATCGCTCGCCCTGCGGCACCGGCTCATCCGCGCGGATGGCGCAACTGGTGGCGCGCGGCCGGCTGGGCGTGGGGGCGGAGTTCATCCACGAGAGCATCATCGGCAGCCTGTTCGACTGCCGGGTGGAGGAAGCGGCCCATGCCGGCAACCGCGACGCGATCCGGCCGAGCGTGGCGGGATGGGCGCGCATCACCGGCCACAACACGATCTTCGTGGATGACCGCGACCCGTTCGCGCATGGGTTCCAGGTGGTGTAAGCGATCTGTCTTCAGGTTTCACACGACGCTACCGGACGCGGCCCGGGTGCGTTATCATATTGCTATGACCAGTCCTGCTTCTCTCATCGACGAAGACGAGGCCGCTGCGGAATCGGACGCGCTTGCCGCAGCTATAGCGGTATCAGATTCCGATCCTCGCACCGTGCCGCATGACTACGTCCGTCTCTGGCTCATGCGGCTCGCCGAGGGGGAGTTTGACGTAGCGCCGCCCGAGCCACGCTGACCATTGCCGGTTGTCTGGCGTAGTCTGGCGCTTGCCGATATCCGTCGGATCGTCCGCCACGTTGCGACTGACAATCCAGTCGCCGCAAAGAGGCTCGGCCGCGAACTTCTTCTCGCCGGCGACAATTTGGCGGTGTTTCCGCGACGTGGCAGGCCCGGTCGCCAACCTGGAACACGAGAGCTGATTGTCTCGCCACCCTATCTCATCGTCTACGGGATCGCAGACGACGGTATGGTGACGATTCTGCGCATATGGCACGCGGCGCAAGAGCGTCCCTGATATCGGGGCAGTATCAGAGGCCGAAGCGCTTCTTGACCTCTTCCGCCCCCCAAGCCACTTAACGGACGCGCCGCCCGGTCACGCCCAAGGGATTTTGAAGCGTCCTATGTCCACTCGCGTCCTCATCGACCATCGCGTCGGCGGCGTGCTCCGCCATCCGGAGAAGGCGAACCGGCCCAGCACGCCGGCGCTGCGCAAGCCGGACTGGATCCGCGTCCGCGCGCCCAATCACCCGACCTATCACGAGACCCGCGCCCTGATGCGGGAAAATGGGCTGGTCACGGTGTGCGAGGAAGCCGCCTGCCCGAATATCGGCGAGTGCTGGTCCCAGCGCCACGCCACCATGATGATCATGGGCGACACCTGCACCCGCGCCTGCGCTTTCTGCAACGTCGCCACCGGCCAGCCGGAGGCGCTGGACGCGTCCGAGCCGGGCAGGGTGGCGGATGCGGTGGCCAAGCTCGGCCTGCGCCACGTCGTCATCACCTCCGTTGACCGCGACGACCTGCCGGATGGCGGCGCCGCGCACATCGCCGCCGTCATCCGCGCGATCCGCGCCGCCGCGCCGGACACCACGGTGGAGGTGTTGACGCCCGATTTCCTGCGCAAGCCCGGCGCGGCCGAGTTGGTCGTCGCGGCCCGGCCGGACGTGTTCAACCATAATTTGGAAACGGTGCCCCGGCTGTATCCCACCATCCGGCCCGGCGCGCGCTATTTCCAGTCGCTCCGCCTGCTCGACCACGTGAAGACGCTCGACCCGGCGATCTTCACCAAATCCGGCCTGATGGTCGGGCTGGGTGAAGCGAAGGGTGAGATCATGCAGGTCATGGACGACATGCGCATGGCCGACATCGACTTCCTCACGCTCGGTCAGTACCTGCAGCCCACGCCGAAGCATGCCGCGGTCGACCGGTTCGTCACCCCCGACGAGTTCGCCGACTATGCCAGCTTGGCGCGCGCGAAGGGCTTCCTGATGGTGTCGGCCACGCCGCTGACCCGCTCCTCCTACCACGCCGACAGCGACTTCGCGGCGTTGCGGGCGGCGCGGCAGGGCCACCGCTAGGTGCCCACCCATGCCGAACACAAGCTGGTGCCGTATACGGCCGAGCAGATGTTCGACCTGGTGGCTGATGTCGGCAAATACCACAACTTCCTACCATGGTGTGCGGCCTCGCGGGTGCGGACGCATACCGAGACGGAACTGATCGCCGACCTGACCATCGGGTTTGGCCCGTTCCGCGAAAGCTTCACCAGCGTGGTGGCGCTCGACCGCCCAAAGACGGTGAACGTAAAATACGAGAACGGTCCGTTCCGCTACCTCAACAACCAATGGGGCTTCACGCCGGCGCCGAATGGCTGCCGGGTGGATTTCTTCGTCGATTTCGAGTTTCGTAGCCGCATGTTGCAGGCGGCGATCGGCGTCGTGTTCAACCAGGCGGTGGAGGCGATGGTGAAAGCGTTCCTCAAACGGGCCCGCGACGTGTATGGCCGCCCGACCGCGACGATATCGGTCACTCCGGTCGCGGTGAAGGGCTGATGACCTTCGCACCGCCGCCCGTCCGCTCGCCGGTGCCGGTCCGAGTCAACCTGTACTCCGACACGCAGACCAGGCCGACCCAGGCCATGAAGGCCGCCATGATGGCGGCGGAGGTGGGGGACGAGCAGAATGGCGACGACCCGACCATCAATGCCCTATGCGAACGCATGGCCGCCCTGCTGGGAAAGCAGGCCGCGATGTTCCTGCCGACCGGGACCATGTGCAACCAGGTCGCCATCCTCACCCATTGCCGGCCCGGCGACGAAATCCTGGCGCATGAGACGGCCCATATCATCACCAGCGAGGGCGGGGCGCCGGGTGCGCTGGCCGGCGCGATGGTCCTGGGTCTTCCCGGACCCGACGGCCAGTTCACCGCCGACACCGCGCGAGCCGCGCTCCGGAGCAAGTCGCGCCACTCGCCGCCGCAAACCCTGCTGGAAGTCGAGCAGACGGCCAACCAGGGCGGCGGCGCGGTGTGGTCGCTCGACGCCCTGACGGCGGTGAGCGAGGTCGCGCACGCGAACGGCCTGGCGACCCATATGGATGGCGCGCGGCTGATGAACGCCGTCGTCGCGACCGGCATCCCGGCCGCGGAGATGGTCGCCGGCTTCGACACCGTGTGGCTGGATTTCACCAAGGGGCTGGGCGCGCCGCTGGGCGCGGTGCTGGCCGGGTCCACGGCGTTCATCGGCGCGGCCTGGCGCTGGAAGCAGCGGCTGGGCGGCGCCATGCGGCAGGGCGGCATCTGCGCGGCAGCCTGCCTGTACGCGCTCGACCACAACATCGACCGGCTGGCCGAGGACCATGCCAACGCCAAGGCGCTGGCCCGCGGCGTGGCGCAAATCCCCGGGCTGGCGGTGCAGCCGCCCGAGACCAACCTGGTCTATATCGACACCACGGCCTCCGGCATGGACGCGACGG
Organism: Acetobacteraceae bacterium; assembly: GCA_965199095.1. Lineage (GTDB taxonomy): Bacteria > Pseudomonadota > Alphaproteobacteria > Acetobacterales > Acetobacteraceae > LMUY01. The sequence continues at coordinate 797,920 of CBDAQM010000006.1, read as the reverse complement.
AGTTTGCCCGGCTCGCCGCCGATCACGGTGTGCTGGTCTCCGTGATGGGTCCGCACCGGGCGCGGGCCTGCACCCATCTCGACGTGACGTCGTCCCAGGTGGCGGAGGCGGAGGCGGTGTTCCGCGCCATCGCCGCCTGACCTTCCCCTTTCGTTCAGAGGATGCCCATCGATGCGCTTTCCGATCCTAGCCGCCCTGATCCTGATGGCCGGCGCCGCCCAGGCCCAGGCGCCGCTGACCGGTACGACGAGCCAGCCTGGCTCCCCGGCCGCACCTATGCCGGCCGCCGCGGCGCCCCCGGCCGCCACGCAATCAGCCACGACGCCGCCTGCCGCCGCCGCTCCGGCCCGGCGACGCCGCACGATGCAGGAACGGTTTGACGCCGCGAACGTCACCCATGACGGCCACCTGACGCAGGAGCAGGCCCGCGCCCACATGCCGGCCGTCGCCCGGGATTTCGCCCAGATCGACACTGACCATAAGGGATACGTCACGATGGACGACATCCGCGCCCACAACCGTGCCGTCCGCGCCGCCCATCGTGCGGCCCGCAAAGCCGCGGCGCCCCAGCAATGATGATGGGAGCGGCCAGCCCGGCCACCAGCCTGGTCGTGGAATCCGGCACGGCCGAGGCGGTCGCCTTCCGTTTGATGGAGAAGGTGCTGGAAGGCAATCCCGCGCTGGCGGGAAAAGAGGAGCTGCTGAAGCTCTATGCCGAGTGCATCGCGACCGTGCGCGGTCCGGTGGCCGAAGACCTCTTGCAGGCGCTGAGCCTGGAGGGATAGGGCTTTTCAGCCTGCTTTAAAGCAAGCTGTGCTAACCCTCTCCCGCTGGCGGAGAGAGCAGAATGCGGGTGGCCGGCCAGCAGAGGAGATATTGCAACACCGCCTCTAAACCTTCCTTAGCAGTTGGTGGTGTATCCTCACCGCCGCCGCGGCCGCGGCGACGCGCTGGGGGAGGCCGGATGGACATCGCGATGACCGACACGGCCACCCGCCTGCAAGCGATCTGGGCAGAGCTGCTGCCCGGCAGCATAGCCGGCCCCGAAGCCGACTTCTTTGCCATGGGCGGTCACTCCCTGCTTGCCACCCGCTTGCTGGCCCGCGTGGAAAAGGAGTTTGGCGCGAAGGTCGCCTTGCCGGTTTTCTATCGGGAGCCGACGATCGGCGCCGTGGTCCGCGCACTCGAGGCAGCGCCGCCAGCGCGGCGATTCCATTTCGACCGCGTCGCCCGGCTCGGCCGCGGCACGGCCAAGCCGGTCTTCGCCGTCCTTCACAGCAACGGCGCCTTCTTCCCACTTGGCCAGGAGATCGGCGGCAAGCACCCGTTTGTCGCGTTGCAGACCATGGACCGCCATTCAGCCGGCCACCTGCCCTCCACCATCGAGGCCATCGCCGAGGGCTACCTCCGCCAACTCTGCCTGCTGGAGCCGACCGGGCCATACGTGCTGCTGGGCTGGTGCCTGGCCGGCAACATCGCCTACGAGGCCGCCCAGCAACTCCGCGCCGCCGGTCATTGCGTGGCGGCGGTGGTGCTCGTCGACACCTGGAACCCGGCCTATCTGGCCCGCATGGGCAAGCGACGACGCCACCTCGCCGAGCGCTCCTACGCATGGCAGATCATCCTGACGCAGTTCCGCAAGGTCCTGGCTGGCACGCTGGGCTTGGCGGAGTTCCTTCGCGACCGGAACGCCGTCAAGCGGCTGGTGGCGGCGCCAACACCGCAAACCGCCCCGTCAAGTGCCGCGGCACTCGCCTATAAGGCGCAGCAGGCCTTCGACGCCGACCTTCTGGCGCAACTTCACGCCGCGGCGCAGCGCTACCAGCCCAAGCCCTATGCCGGGCGTGTCCTGCAGATCCGGTCCTCGGAGGAGCCCCGCGGCTTCGGCCTGGACCGCCGCTTCGGCTGGGGTGAACTGGTGGGCGACGGGCTCAGCCTGGTGACGGTCCCAGGTGACCACCTGTCGATCTTCCTTGAGCCGTCGATCAACGTGCTGACCCGCGCCGTGCGGGAAGCCGCCGGGATATAAGGCTCCGCGCGTTTATTTCGGCGCCACCACCTCCGCCGGGCTCGAACTCGGGCTCGTGGCTGGCGCCGGTGGGGGGGCAGACGGCTCGGGCTGCGCCGTGGACGGCGCGATTTCGGCGGGTGGGCTGGTTTGTGCCGTCGTCGGTTCAGATGTCGGGCCGGGCGTGGGCGGCGCAGCCGCCAGGGCTGGACCTGCCAGGCCGACCAGGACCGCCATCGTGGCTCGGATCATCGCACACACCCCTCACTGCTATGGCGAGAAAACGGCCGCTCCCCGCGGGCGGTTGCGTGACCTTGCTATTGCATCGCTTTTCCGCCATATCCCCGCGCGTCGGCAGCGCATGCGAGTGCGGGCCGATAATTCACACGCGGGGCGCCTCCTGGCGAAACAAGCCAGCACCGGTGCCGCAAGGCCAGGCCCCGCGGAGGCCCAACCGGACGATAGGACGTAGCATACCATGGCTTTGCCCGATTTCACGATGCGCCAGTTGCTGGAAGCTGGCGTGCATTTCGGCCACCACACCCGCCGCTGGAACCCGCGCATGGCGCCCTTCCTGTTCGGCGTGCGCAACCAGGTCCACATCATCGATCTGCAGCAAACCGTCCCCATGCTGGACCGGGCCCTGCGCGCGGTGCGCGACACCACGGCCAATGGCGGCCGCGTGCTGTTCGTCGGCACCAAGCGCGCCGCCGCGGAGCACGTGGCGGAGGCGGCCAAGCGCTGCGGCCAATACTACGTCAACCATCGCTGGCTCGGCGGCATGCTGACCAATTGGAAGACCATCACTGGCAGCATCAAGCGCCTGCGCCAGATCGAGGAACTGCTGGCGGGCAACGTCGAGGGGCTGACCAAGAAAGAGGTGCTCGACATCACCCGCGACAGCGACAAGCTGGAGCGGGCGCTGGGTGGCATCAAGGAGATGGGCGGCCTGCCGGACATCCTGTTCATCATCGACACAAACAAGGAAAAGCTCGCGGTCGAGGAAGCCAACAAGCTCGGCATCCCCGTGATCGCCGTGCTGGACAGCAACTCGGATCCGTCCGGCGTCACCTACCCGATCCCCGGCAACGACGACGCGCTGCGCGCCATCACCCTGTATTGCGACCTGGTCGCGGGCGCCGTGCTGGACGGCATCAGCGCCGAAATGGCCGCCTCGGGCCGCGACATCGGCGCCGAGGAGGAGCTGCCGATCGGCGCGGTGCCCGACGAAATCATGGCGGATCAGCCGGCCGCCTGACATCCCGAAACCCGCCCTCAGGGAGACCGCCAATGGCTGATGTGACCGCCGCCCTGGTGAAGGAACTTCGCGAGAAGACCGGCGCCGGGATGATGGACTGCAAGCGTGCCTTGTCCGAGACGGACGCCAACCTGGAAGCCGCCATCGACTGGCTGCGCAAGAAGGGGCTGGCGGCCGCGGCGAAGAAGAGCGGCCGGGTCGCAGCCGAGGGCCTCGTCGGCGTCGCCACCCTGCCCAACAAGGGCGCCATCGTGGAGGTGAATGCCGAGACGGACTTCGTCGCCCGCAACGAGACGTTCCAGGCGTTCGTCGAGACGCTGGCGAAGCTCGCGCTCGAACTGGGCGACGACCTGGACACGCTGAAGGCCGCCCCGTTCCCCGGCTCGGACCGCACCGTCGCCGATGAGCTGACCCACATGGTCGCCACTATCGGCGAGAACATGACCATCCGCCGCGCCCGGGTGCTGACCGTCGAGACGGGGGTCGTCGCGAGCTACGTCCACCAGGCGCTGAAACCCGGCCTGGGCAAGATCGGCGTCCTGGTGGCGCTGGAGAGCCCGAGCGAGCTGCAGGGGTTGGAACTGCTCGGCCGCCAGGTCGGCATGCACGTGGCCGCCACCCAGCCGCTCGCCCTGGACATTGACGGCGTGGACACCGCGGCGCTGGAGCGGGAGAAGGCGGTGCTGACGGAGCAGGCGCGCGCCTCCGGCAAGCCGGACGACATCATCGAGAAGATGGTGCTCGGCCGCATCCGCAAATACTACGAGGAAGTGGTCCTGCTGGAGCAGATTTGGGTGCATGACGGCGAAAGCCGCGTGAAGGTCGTGGCCAAGAAGGCCGGCGCGACGATCACGGGGTTCGAACGCTACGCGCTCGGCGAAGGGATCGAGAAGCAATCCGGCGATTTCGCCGCCGAGGTCGCCGCCGCCGCCGGTGTGCCGCCCAGCCCCCCACCACAATAAACCGGCCGTCGATTGCTGTAGAAAACCCTCTCCCTCTGGGAGAGGGCAGGGTGAGGGCTCACGCGCATCACCGTGGACGTCGCCCTCACCCGACCCTCTCCCAGAGGGAGAGGGCTTTGCAGGTCCGCTAGAACGATCGCGCTCTAACGCCGGAACCCGCCGCCAAAATACCCGCCATAGCTCCGTCCGTAGAACCCGCCGAAGCGTGGGCCGAAGAAGCCGAGATAGCCGAAGCCGGGACCGAAATATCCGGGCCCGTAAACACCCAGCGCATACGGGGCGCCGTAAGAATACGGATAGCCATATGGGCCGTACCCATAATAGCCGTAGGGCGCGTAGACGCAGCCCGCCAAGGCCCATGTCAGGGCCAGAACTCCGATCACCCGCCGCCACATCATGTTCACGTCCGTGACCCTCGTGCGTTGCCCCGGGCTGCGCCGAGCCCGGGGCTAAACGTAGGGGCGCTTGCACGACAACACCATTCGCTGTCACGAAGCGTTACGCTGTCACCCCGTTCTTGCCATGCTTCGGCGCAATGAACCCTGCAAGACCAGTCGGAGCCTTCTCGATGCGAATCCGTTCCCTGCCGCAGCGCGCGACGGCCCTTGCCACCGCGTCTGCCCTGGCACTCGCCACCGCGCCAGCCGCCTGGTCCGCGCCGCCCCCGATCGCGCCGCTGATCGACCCGCCGAGCCGCGTCGCCCGGCTCGCCCGGTTGAACGGCACCGTGTCCTTCCACACCGCCGACGCGGACCAGTGGAGCCCGGCGTCGCTGAACTACCCCATCAGCACCGGCGACTCGTTCTGGACCGAACCAGGCGCCCGCGCCGACATCCAACTGGCGGTGAACCGCATCGCCCTGGCGCCCACCACGGAACTGGACGTGTCCAACCTGGACGACCACGCCCTCGCCGTGTCCGAGCCGCAGGGCGAGACCTACCTCAACCTGCGGCAAGTGCCCTCCGGCGACAGCTATGCGGTCCGTACGCCCCGCGTCACGGTGCAGGTGACAGGGTCCGGGCGGTATGACGTGGTGGCGGGGGATGCCAGCCACCCGACGGTCGTCACGGTGGTCGACGGTGCGGCGCAGGTGACCGGGCCCAACCTGTCGCTTCAGGTCGGGCCACGCCAGACCGCCACCATCACCGGCGCCGATGCGCCGCAGGGCAGCGTCGGGCCACTGGCGCAGGACGCCTTCCTGACCGCGATGCTGGCGGAGGAACGGCCGGTCCCCCGCGCCACCGCCGCGATCCCTCCCATCGTGGAGCAGATGACCGGGGCGGAAGACTTGGACCAGGAGGGCGCCTGGCAGGATACGCCGCAATACGGCACCGTTTGGTATCCGCCGGTGCAGGCAGGATGGGTGCCCTACCGCAACGGCCACTGGGCCTATGTGGCGCCCTGGGGATGGACCTGGGTGGACGATGCCGCCTGGGGCTTCGCACCCTTCCATTATGGGCGCTGGATTGAGGTGGATAACCGCTGGGGATGGATCCCCGTCACGCCCGGGGCTGTCCCGGCCGACCCGGTGCCGGTATATGCCCCGGCCCTGGTCAGCTTCGTCGATCTCGGCGCCGCCGCGGCGGTCGGGTTCGCCGCGGGGTCCCTGGCGGGTCGGTCCGTCGGCTGGGTGCCGCTCGGCCCGCGGGAGCCGTACTATCCGCCCTACCGCGCCAACCTGGCCTATGTCCGTGGCCTCAACGCCCCCAACATCCAGAACGTGAACCAGTCCATCACGACGGTGAACGTGGCGAACCGGACCGTCGTGAACAACTTCGTCAACCGCGGGGCTGCGACCGTGGTCCCCGCGGCGGCCATGCTGCGGTCCAGCCCGATCGCCTCGGCGGCCCGCCCCCTCGCGCCGGACCAGTTTGCCCAGGCGCGCGCGCAATTCCGTGCGCCAATCACCCCTGGGCCGGGCACCACGGGGATCACGCCTGCGGTGGCCCGGCAGTTCAACTTCGCGGCGCCTGCCCGGCCTGCCGTGCCGGGCCCCCCCATCCGCCCGGCGGTGCTGCGGCCGGCCGGTGGCAGCCCGGTCGCAGCGCCCGCGTTGCGCGCCGCAGAAGGGGCGCCAGCCGCGCCGGCGGTTCCCGGCCTGGGCGAAGCGCCCCGCCCTGGCGAACCGCCCCGTCCCGGCGAACCGCCTCGCCCTGGCGAGCCGCCCCGTCCTGGTGAACCAGCCCGTCCCGGCGAACCGCCCCGCCCTGGCGAAGCGCCCCGCCCTGGCGAAGCGCCCCGTCCTGGTGAACCAGCCCGTCCCGGCGAACCGCCCCGCCCTGGCGAAGCGCCCCGTCCTGGTGAACCAGCCCGTCCCGGCGAGGCGCCGGCGCGGCCGGAGGGGCCGGCTGCTGCGCCGCGCGTCCCGGCCGCCGAAGCACCACGACCCGCCGTCGTCGCACCCGCGGCTCGCCTGGCGTTCCGCGCCCCATCGCCGGCAGGACGTCCAGCGCCCGCGGCGCCGGTCCGTGCGCCGGCTCCGGTCGCCCGGCCGTCCGTGGCCATCCGTCCCCCTGTTGCAGCCCGCCCACCCGCGCCCGCCGTGCACGCGCCGCCGCCGCGTCCCGCCGCGCCGCCCCCGCGCCCCGCTGCCCCCCCGCCTCGTCCAGCGGCCCCGCCGCGTCCCGCAGCGCCCCCGCATCCGGCGCCCCCGCCGCGGCCAGCGCCACGGGAGGAGCGCAGGCGCTAAACGCGCGGTGAGGGCTCTTGCCGGTCAGATCCGACATGACCCTCACCAAGCCCTCTTCGGGAAGCAGAGGCTCTTGTCACCTGCTCATGAGGACGTGGGGCGATCAGCCCTGCTTGCGGCGGATCGCCGTCAGCCGCCGCATGGCGCTGGCCTGCTCTTCCTCCCCCAACTCCCGCCAAAGCCGCAGCAGGGCCAGTTCTTCAGCGCCCTGTGCCGTGCCTTCCGCCGACGAGTCGGAGCCGAACATCAGCCATGAGGCCTGCACGCCGATCACCTTGGCGACCCGCCGTGCGTTGTTGAGCCGCATCCCGTGCAGCCCGGTGACCCAGGCGTGAACGGTAGGTTGCGAGACGTCCAGCTTGCGGGCCAGATCGGCCGCGGTCATGCCGCGGTCCTTCAGCATCTTCTTCAATCGTGTCGCAGGCGTCGCCCGGGCCATAAGTATCCTCCTACGATCAAGCAAGCTGGCAGACCGCTCTACACTTAGGGCAACCCTATTGCAACTGCCAACGTCCGTGGGCTAGGTCTCTCCTATGATTTCAGTCCTAAGGCAGCGTCGGCAAATAAGTGCGTGGGCACGCCGACAAAGCTGCCGCTCAAAACAAAGGCTTAGGGCTTGTTCGACGCGGCCAATCCATTCGATTGATGTCGAGCAAGCCCTAAGTATGGCTTGTGTTCGTCCTTGACCTGTTCAGCGGCATCGGCGGCTTCGCTCTCGGGCTGCAACGCGCCGGCTTCGTCCCCGCGGCGTTTTGCGAGGCCGATCCCTTCGCCCGCTCCGTGCTGCGCCGCCATTGGCCGCGTGTGCCGTGCTACCCCGACATCCGCACCCTGTCGGCGCGGCGGCTGCGCCGCGACGGGGTGCCCCGGCCGGCGCTGGTCTGCGGCGGCTTCCCGTGCCAGGACATCAGCGCCGCGGGGCAGGGGGCCGGCCTGTCCGGCCAGCGCAGCGCGTTGTGGCACGACATGCTGCGGCTGGTGCAGGAATGCCGACCCGATTGGGTGGTGGTTGAGAACGTCCCTGCACTGCGCGTTCGCGGGGCCGACGCCGTGCTCGCCGGGCTGGAGGCGGCGGACTACGCCTGCTGGCCGCTCCTGGTGGGTGCTGCCCATGCCGGCGCGCCCCACCGCCGGCAACGGGTGTTCGTTCTGGCCAACGCCGCGGGCACGGGACTGGCGGACAGGCTGCGCCACGCAAAGTGGCCGCCGCCGGTCATGCCCGCTGAACGACGCCGTGGGTGGCCGGCTGAACCCGGGCTGGGTCGAATGGCTGATGGGCTTTCCACCGGGCTGGACGGCCTGCGCCGGGCGCGGCTGACCGCACTCGGCAACGCCGTCATCCCGGAAATCGCCACGGCGGTCGGCGAGGCCATCCGCTTGGCTCAGGCGGCGGCGGAGCGGACCCGGTCGGCAAACGCCTTGCGGAACTTCGCCACTTTCGGCGCCACTACGGCGCGGCAATACCCGGCATACGGGTTGCGTTCGTAGTACCGGTCATGCTCCGCCTCCGCCGGGTAGAAGGCCGCGGCCGGCACGATCTCGGTCACCAACGGTCCGCTATAGAGTTTCGCGTCGGCGACCTCGCCCATGATGGACCGTGCCGTCGCCGCCTGGGCATCCGAGTGGGTGAAGATCACGGAGCGGTACTGCGTGCCGCTATCCGCCCCCTGGCGGTTCGGCGTCGTTGGATCGTGGATGGTGAAGAACACCCGCAGCAGGTCGGCATAACTCAACTCCGCCGGGTCGAACGTCACCTGCACGATTTCGGCATGGCCGGTGTCGCCCGCGCAAACCGCCTCGTAGCTCGGGTCCAGCAGCGCGCCGCCCATGTAGCCCGACTTCACCGAGCTGACGCCGCGCAGTTCACGATAAACCGCTTCCAGGCACCAGAAGCAGCCTCCGCCCAAGATCGCAGTCTCCGTGGACATTCGTCTTCTCCAACCATGAGTACGTAAGCTGGGAACAAGCCTGGCGGATGTCGAGGTTCGGCAGTTGACGCGGCACCGCCGTCTTGATGCGGCATGCTGCATCCATAGGCCGCACCGTCTCGTAAATGCAGCATTGATCGGTCAAGAAAGGACCTGGCGCGGTGACCGATGCTTTCGTGGTGAGCGGCTTGCTGATAGGGTTCCTTATAGATAAACGCTGTTCGGCAATGTCAATCGACACGATCACGCCGCGGTCGACACCCGTCAACGGTGCGGCCGGATCCCGGACCGCGGATTTGCTCGCCCGCTGCGCCCAGGGCGATGCGAAGGCGTTCCGCACATTGTACGACCTGGTCTCCCCAAGGCTGTATGGCGTGGCGCTCCGCCTCACCCGCAACCCGCCGCTCGCGGCCGATGCGGTTCACGACGCGATGTTGCAGGTCTGGCGCAACGCGGACCGCTACAGCCCGGAGCGCGGCAATGCGGACGCCTGGCTCGTCAGCCTGGTGCGCTACCGCGCGCTCGACATCATCCGCAAGCATGGCCGTGAAAGCACCGGCGTCGACATGCCCGAACTGATCGACGAAGACCCTGACGCGCTCAGCCGCATGGTGTCGCAATCGGATGGCAAGTCCCTGCGCGCCTGCCTGGAGGCCGTCGACGAGTCGCGCCGCCGCCTGATCCTGCTCGCCTTCATCGACGGGCTGACGCAAAGCCAGGTGGCGGCGCATGTCGGCCAGCCTTTGGGGACCGTCAAGTCGACCATCCGGCGCGTGTTGATCGGTTTGCGCTCCTGCCTGGAGGCCGCGGGCGGACCCAGCGGCCTGGGAACGCAGCCGTGAGCGGGAGCGAGGACGATCCCGCCTTGTTGGCCGCCGAGTATGCGCTCGGCTGCCTGGACCGTGCCGACATGCGGGAGGCGGAGGCCGAGGCGGCACGTCGTCCGGCGTTCGCTGCCGAGATAGCATATTGGCAGACGCGGCTCAGCCCGCTCCATACCCTGGTCACGCCGGTCCGACCGCCCGCGGCGTTGTGGTCGCGCCTGGCGCTCGCGACCGGGACCCGCGCCACGTCAAAAGGCTCCAGGGTGTGGCAGGGTGCGACGGCGGCGTCGCTCGCCTTGGCGGCAAGTCTGGCGCTGTTCGCGTTCCTGCCGCGGCCGCCGGGTCCAGCCAGCCAGCCGGCCCGGTTCGCCGCCGCCCTGTCACCGCTGGCCGCACCGGCGAAGTTCCTGGTGGAGGCGCGGCCGGACGGGGCCATCGCGGTCACCAGCCTGGACGGAACGCCAGCCCCGACAGGCCGTGCCTATCAGCTATGGGCACTGCCGCAGGGGACCACGACGCCGGTTTCGCTGGGATTGCTGTCGCCGGGCACCGAGTTGGTCTCGCCCCCGGCACGGGCCGCCGCGCAGGAGCAACTGCTGGTCTCCGATGAGCCAGCCGGCGGCTCACCCACCGGTGGCCCGACCGGGGCCGTCCTGTTCGGCGGCAAGCTTGTGCCGCTCAGCCCGGCTGCAATACCCGGTCGGTAACGAAGATCACGCCGTTCGCCTGCTTGGCGTCGTAGAGGATGATCGCGGCCAGCCCACCCTTCGGGTCGCGGACGACCAGGTTGGTCGGGCCGTTGGTGAGCACCATGAGCTTGCCCTCGTCCACCGTGTCCAGCTCCGCCTGTCCCTTGCCGGTGCGCAGCATGAAGTGCAGCCGGTTGGACGAGTAGTTGCCTTGGACGATCTGCTGGGACAGCAACGCCTGCAACTTGGCCTTGTTCTCGGGCCTGCGCAGGGCATCCAGCTCACCCGGCGGCAGCGCCGCGAACGCTGCATCGGTCGGCGCGAAGACGGTGAAGGGGCCGTGGCCCCGCAACGGGTCCGCCATGCCGGCAAGCTGCAACAGGCCGTAGAACACCGAGTGCTCGGCAGAGTGCGACAGATTGTCCATGATGTCGTGGTCGGACAGCATCGGCTGTCCGCCGACCATCACCGAGGTCGGCGGTACGCCCTTCTGCGCCAGCGCCGGCGTCCCGCCGACGAGCGCCAGGATGGCCCCAGTGAGGATGCTTCCGATGAGCGCCGCCGAGCGGCGGGTGCTCATTGCACGGCCTGCAGGCGGTTCCGGTCGCTGCTGGACAAAGGCAGTCCCTCCGCGAACAGGATTTCGGCCTTGCCGACGTCGACGTGGAACAAATCCACCAGCGTGCTGTCCAGCGGGCGGATCGACGTGCCGTTGACCAGCCGGGCGGCGGGGACAGGAACCGGTTCGACATAGACCGCCTGGTCCGGCGCGAGGCAGAGCGGCCGGCGCGGCAGGTTCGGCCCGAGCGCCCCGGCTTCGATCAGAATCGGCGCCACGGTGGCGGTGCTCTTGCCGATCCAGGCGATCGGCAGCAGCGCAGGTGCGCGCAGGGTCAACGCGGTGTCGCCCGGAAGCAGCTTCTCCACCTCCATCTCGCCCCGCGATGTCAGGATGCGGGTGCCGGCAGCGAGGCCGGTGCGGCCATCCTCCGCCTGGTCATAGGCGAAGCCACTCCAGGGCGCCGCGCGAAAGCCACGGGGGCGATAAATGCCGCTGTGGCTTGCATCCAGTTCCACCGTGGCGAAATCGGCCAGGCGCGCGAACACCGTGATGACCGCCGGGTTCGCCAGGCCGAGTTGGTCGGCGGCGGCGTCGATGTCGCGTAACTCACTGTGGCCGGGCCAGGTCGGCTGGTCCAGGTCTCGCGGGAGGTCGGATTCCGGTTCGGCGTAGTTGGTGTGATCGGCGGCCTCCAGGCCGGCTTCGTCCGCCGTTGCTGGCAGCTCCGCCTCGAACACCGGCGCCAGTTCGAACTCCATCTCCGGCTCTGGCGCCAGTTCCGGTTCGAACGCGGGCTCAGGGTCCGAAACGAGCGCAGCGGCGTCCGGAATTTCCTCCGGCGGCGGGTCCGGCTCAGCGATCGCCGGCTCAGCTGGGGCTGCCGCCAAATTCGGCTGGTGGGGCAGGGGGGCTTCAGGCTCCGGATGCGGGGCTTCCGCCAGGATCGGGGCAGGCGCAGCGGGCTCGGCCGCGGGTTCGATATGGGCCGGGGCGGCATGAACTTCTGCTATCGCGGGCGCGATGACCGGCTCCGGCTCAACGGGCGATGCGGCCGGGGCGCTGACCACAGGCTCCGGCGTCGGCACGGCCGCGGCCGCCGGTGCGGCTTGCGGGGGAGCAGGCTCGACCGGGCTGGGCCGAGATGGCGGTCCCCGATGGAAGATTCCGAAAATCGCAGTGTCGACCATTATCGCTCCTCGATCCCGTCACCTCATACGGCGTCTTCGCCGCCCCTGCCATCCATCCTGCTGCCCGCACGCCCGAAACCATCCCCGCGGCTTCAGGCGCAATGACGTGAATCCATGTCGCCGCGGCGATCTGCTAGAGGAAGCCGATGAAGCTGCTCGTCGCGATGGTGTTTATCTCGGTTCCTGCCATGGCGCAGCCGGTCCGGCAGGACGCCGCGGCCTATGGCGACTGGCGCGGCGATGGCCCGGGCGTCATCCGCCACATCACCACCAGCGACCTGCCCGCGCCGGGCGCAACCCCGTCCGCAAGCCGGGGGCCGCGCGTGGTGTCCCGCCCGGCGGGGGCCATGCCGGTTGTCCCGCCCGGCTTCACGGTGCAGATTTGGGCCACCGGGCTCGACACGCCGCGCGCGCTGCGGACCGCCCCGAACGGCGACGTGTTCCTTGCGGAAAGCGGCGCCGGGCAGATCCGGGTGTGGCGTCCGGCGGGTGGGGCGGACCATCCCGGGGCGGCCTCCGTCTTCGCCGCCCATCTCGACCAGCCGTTCGGCATCGCCTTCTGGCCGCCGGACCGTCCGCGCTATGTCTACGTGGCGGAGACGACGCGGGTCGTGCGCTACCCGTACACTGGCGGCACGGTCGCCGCCGGGCCGGCTGAAATCATCGTGCCCAGCCTGCCGGAGGGTGGACACTGGACGCGCGACCTGGCGGCTGCGCCGGACGGCAGCGCGATTTACCTGTCCGTCGGGTCCGCCTCCAACGTGGCGGGCGGCATGCGCGGCACGCCGGTCGCGACAATCCCGGCCAGCAGCACCCCCGCGGAGCGCGGCGTCGCCACCGGCGACGAAACCGGCCGCGCCGCCGTGTTCTGGTTCCGGCCCGAGGGCGGGCCACTCCAGCTCGTGGCGTCCGGCCTGCGCAACTGCGTGGGCCTTGCGGTCCAGCCGCAAACCGGGGCGCTATGGTGCGCCACCAATGAGCGGGACGGCCTGGGCGACAACCTTCCGCCCGACTACGCGACGCGGGTCAGCAGCGGCCAGTTCTTCGGCTGGCCGTGGTATTACATCGGAAACCACGAAGACCCGCGGCACCGGGGCGAGCGGCCCGATCTGGCCGGCGCCGTCACGGTCCCGGACGTGCTGATCCAGCCGCACTCCGCACCGCTCGGGATCACCTTCTACACCGGCCACAGCTTCCCCGCGGACTATCAGGGCGACGCCTTCGTGACGCTGCACGGCAGTTGGAACCGCGCGCAGCGGACCGGCTACAAGGTGGTCCGCCTGCGGATGCGGGATGGCCAACCGACCGGGGAGTACGAGGATTTCCTCACCGGCCTGGTGGCGGGCGACAACGCCGTGTGGGGGAGGCCCGTGGGGGTGACGGTGCTCCAGGATGGCTCGCTCCTGGTCAGCGAAGACGGCAACGGCGCCATCTTCAGAATCGCGCACTGATCATGGGGGAGGCGAACCGAAGCCCGGGCGCGGCGCTTAAGCCCCCAACGAGGAGATAGACGATGTCGGACAACCCGCTTGAAGACGATCCCGCCCGGGAGGAAATGATCCGCGAGCGCGCCTACGCCCTGTGGGAAGCGGACGGCAAGCCGAACGGCAGCGACAAGGAGTATTGGGAGCGGGCCCGCGAACTGGTCGGGATGTCGCAGAGTTCCGGCGCAGGCCAGGTTCCAGTGCCGAGCCCGGATGACCCGAGCGTGATCGTCGGCCAACCGGTGGAGGAAGCCGCGATCCAGGAGAACCTCGGCGAGTTCCCGGACCGGCTGGCCGACCAGGGCGAACACCAGCCCACCCCGAAGGCAGGCCGCAAGAAGGTCTGATAGAACCTCTCATTTAGAACCCTCTCCCTCTGGGAGAGGGCAGGGTGAGGGTGCAGCTTCTGTAAGCAAAACGACCTGAATATGGCTACGAGACAAACGTGCCGCGTGGCCCTCACCCCGACTGTGCTCCCCCACTTGTAATGGGAAACCGGGATTGGGCGGGATGAGGCGGGATTTGATGGGATAAGGCATTGATGGTCGGGGTTTTCTGGGGCCGGCGGAGCGTTGGGCAGGTAGAGCGTTTGAAATGAGAAGTTGAGCGGTCCGGACGCATAGCCTCACTTGAAATGGGAAACGCCGGTCCGGCAAGAGGCGGCCTCTAAGAGGCTATTAGGCATGGATTACGGAGTGAGGCCGGCGAGTTGACCTGCAGGCTTGACGCTTTGAGCGTCTCCGATGGGCGGATTGCTGACGTCGCACAAAATCATAGCGCCCCGCCCTGAGATGATGATGGAGCTGACCGGAGGGCCAGCAAGGATGAATACAGCAGGCTGCTAGCCATCAAACATGTCGAGAGGGTAAATCGGCATATGAGGCGTTGGCTCGACGGGCTTCGCCTTGAATCGGGTGCTCACATTTACTGCGGCTCTTACACCAGCGCGCCAAAGTGGATCAGAACGATCAACTATTCGCCAAGCGACATTCGGCTTTTCTATATACTCATTGTAAACATAAAGCCTGGGGCACGCGTCGGTGAGAACATCCACAGCCTGTTTTACAAGCTCCGCTTTGGATGCTGGTCCGACATAGTGCCATGTAAAAGGCGGAGGGTCACTGTGTTCCCCTGTTACGTAAAGCGCGGTAACGCCAACAATGATGCCGAGCCAAACAAACCCGCCGACGATTTCACGCTTGGTCATCTTCTTCATGAGCGCACCGGACCAGCCTGATAGACGACGCGACCGACTATTCTAAGAGGTTCACGCTCGGACGGAGAGACGATCTGCGGAGCATATCGGGTATTGTCGCTGACAAGTGCGATTTTGCCGCCGAACTGTACCTGTAATCGTTTCACGCTTAGAAAGCCGTCGATGTTTATTACGTATATTCTTCCATCGCGGATTTCAGAGTTAGTAGTATCGATCAGAAGTAGATCGCCGTCGCGGATCGTCGGCTCCATGCTGTCGCCAGTGGCGTCGACGGTGGCCAAATCCTCGCCACGGACGCCGAGCTGACGTCGCAAGAACATCTCATCGAACGCCATCAAGCCGAGTAATTCCTCGTCGTTCACCATTGTCCCGCTGCCGGCTGAGGCGCGTACATCGTATCGGGGGATCATGACATAGTTGGCCGGAAATCCGACGGATGTTGAGGTCTTACTCGGTATTTGATCTGGCTGAAGTGGCTTCTCGGTCCCTGTGATCAGCCAGTCGAATGTCACGTCGCACGCTTCTGCAATCGCGAGGATCGGCGTCACCTTCCATTCACCGCCTCTCAGATAGACACCAAGGGTGCTGATCGGCACGCCAGACCGCTCCGACACAATCTTGTTCCCCCCGGCACGCCGAACAGCGCCTTGTAGGCGAATTGCGCGCTGATCGACTTCCGACTTCTCTGACCCAACCCGGAAACTGTCGTTCCCGCCATCTTTTGATGCGTGAGCGTTTATTTCGGCTGTTTTTTCAACGAGTTGGTGGTTTTCAACATCGGATGAGACCGATTTCGAACTCGGAAGCGTCGATTTCTGGTTGCCTATCATCTAGAAAGCTGTATCCTGTGACTTAGGTAACAAACCGAGCGCTAGGAAGCTGGCGATCCAGCCAGTCCAGGACGCCAATGAAGCAGCCTCAGCCCGCTGACATGGACCGAGAGGATATCAAGGCCGCGATCCGTAAAACCGGGATCACGCTGAACGATCTCTCACGGCGCCATGGTTACAGCGTCGCGGCCGTCCGGATGACGCTGAGGCGTCCATCGCCAGCCGTCCAAGCGATCATCGCCAGCCATCTGGGGCGCAAACCCCAAGACATCTGGCCCAGCCGCTACGACGCCGACGGGGTGCCGCTGCGCGGTGTCCGGTCGAACAAGCAGGACACTAGCCGGCTGGCCGCCTCCCCGCACCGTCAAAAACACGAGGCAGCATGAACATCGTCACCATCCCGCTGGACCGCATCGACGTGGGCGATCGCT
Source organism: Acetobacteraceae bacterium (assembly GCA_965199095.1). Lineage (GTDB taxonomy): Bacteria > Pseudomonadota > Alphaproteobacteria > Acetobacterales > Acetobacteraceae > LMUY01. The sequence continues at coordinate 781,852 of CBDAQM010000006.1, read as the reverse complement.
TGCGGGCGGTGGACGAGGATTACGCCCAGCTCATCGCCGCCAGCATGCAGCAGGACGGGCAGCGGGCGCCGATCGAGGTGCAGGCACCCGGGAAAGACGGCCGGTGGAGGCTTATTGCAGGGGCGCATCGCTGCCGCGCGGCTTACCTGGCCGGGCTGACCGAAATGCAGGCGGTGGTGCTGAAGGTGAGCGACCTCGACGCCAAAAGGCTGGAGATTGAGGAGAACCTTTGCCGGCACGAGCTGACGGAGCTGGACCGGGGCACGTTCCTGGCCCAATGGAAAGAGGTCTACGAGGCGCTGAACGAAGCCGCCCGGCACGGGGGCAAGCGCCGGGGCAAGGATCAAGTTGGCAAGGACGCCAACTTGATCGGCATCGAGCGGTTCACGGCCCTTGCGGCCGATAGAACCGGCTTGTCCGAGACGATGATCCAACGCGCCACGCGGCGGTTCCGCAAACTCGCGCCGGACGTGCGCGAACGTATTTCGGGCAGCTGGCTCGCCAATAACGGGGCGGAGCTGGACCTGTTGGCCCGGCTGCCCCCGACGCTCCAGCGCAAGGCCATCGGACTGATGGAGGAGCGTGGCGCGCGCAGCATTCGGGCGATCTGTGACGAGGTCATGGAGAAACGAACCCCCATCCCGGACCCCGACCAGGCGCAGTTCGACGCGCTCGTGAAGCTGTGGCGCCGCACCGGAGCCAAGGCGCGCCGCTTGTTCGAGGCGGAGCTGGCGAAGGACGCGATGTTCAACATGGGGGGAGACGCAGCATGACGCTCAAGCTGATCATGGACGCCGGCGCCATCGCGATACCGCCGCCGCCCTACACGGATGCCGAGCGCCAGAGCCTCGCCCTACGCGACCAGGTCGCGCGGCAGGCCCGGCTGATCGATGCCCAGGCGGACCGGATCGAGCTGCTGGAGCAGATGCTGGACCCGCCCGGTCGGCGGGGCCGGGCCCGGCTGCGGCGGTCGGCCTGGTGGTGGCGCTTGGCGCGCCGTATCGGGGTGGCTGGCTGACATGAGAACCCGCGAAGCAGCGGCAGTTCTGCCCAGGGCAGCTCACGCCAAGGTCTGCGCTCCACCCTCTGAGTTGATGCGCTACTGCTTTTCGCTGGACGGACGTTCGGTAGACTGGATTTCGGTCGCTTGGGGCACCGGGCTTCCTGCGGGTGGAAGCATTAGCTGCCAGCAGGCCTACGTCATCGTTGGCGCCCTGCTTGATGTAGCGGCCCGTGGTTGCCCTGCCGGTTGGGACCCAGTCCGGTTCCAGGAGGAGCGCAACCGACTGACCGAGATCGACGGCAAACTACGCGTCCTGTTGGGTTTCGGCTGATGACACGCCGGCCAAGCTCGGCACAGCCGGACCTGCTGGATTGGCAGGCGCCGGAGCCGGTCGTGCGGTTCGAGGATCGCGCCGTGCGCTCGGCCACCATCGCCGGGCGACTGGCCAAGGCGATTGCCGCGGCGCTGCACGGGCACAACCGGACGGATGTCGCCCGGACGATGGGCGACTTCCTCGGCCGCCCGGTCAGCAAGGCGATGATCGACGCCTACGCGTCGGAGGCGCGCGACGACCACGTGATCAGCACGCCGCGCTTCATCGCGCTGCTGCACGCGACCGGGGACCGGCGGCTGCTGGAGCTGCTGGCCGAGCCGATGGGCTGGGCGGTGATCGAGCGCCGCCACCTGCCGCTGATCGAACTCGCAGCCATCCAGGACAAGGCGGCCGAACTGACACGCCAAGCCGACGCGCTACGCCGGCAGGCCAGGCAGCGGGGTGGGCTGTGATCGACCAGCGCTACCTGCCGCTGATCCGGCTGGCGGCGATCCGGGAACGGGCGGACGAACTGGTCCGCGAAGGCGAGACCCTGCGGCGCCAGGTGCGAAGCGGAGGATTGCTGTGACCAATCAGGAACACCCGCAGCACGGGAAGTTCTATTGGGTTGAATATGTCGGGGGCGACCCAAGGCTGATCGGCGCCCGAACGATCGGCCGCTTCACCCAAGCACCCTACAATCAGCCGTTGCGCGCGGGTGTTTGGCATGTGGTGGCGGCAACCGTCGATGGCTTCGCGTTTAATGACTTCCGCATCATTTCAGATCCCATAGACCAGCCGGTGTCCGCCTGATGCCTGGCGAGTGGTTCACGCCCGCGGACTTGGCGGCGGCGAAATTGCCGGACCTGCCGGACGAGCGTGCCATCAGGATGAGGGCCGATCGGGAAGGCTGGCGTGATCCAGCCCGCGAGGGCACGCACTGGCGCAAGCGCGCCGGGCGCGGCGGCGGATACGAGTACCACCGGGCGGCGCTGCCGCGTGCGGCGCAGGTTAAACTGGCGATCGATGCCAGTGCGGCCCCGGCGGACGATGGCCGCGCCACCGCGACGCGCGCCGAGGCTTGGGCATGGTTCGACGGCCTCGCTGACAAGAAGAAGCAGACAGCCCGCGACCGCCTGGCAGCGCTGGACGCGATCGAGGCGCTGGTGGTGTGCGGCACGGAGATGGTGATCGCGTGCCTCCACGTGGCCAAGCACCACCAGGTCGGCCTCAGCACCCTGTACCGCTGGCGCGAGATGGTGGCCGGGCTGGACCGGTGCGACTGGCTGCCGGCGTTGGCGCCGCGGCATGCCGGCCGCCTGGCGGAGGTCGAGTGCACGTGCGAGGCCTGGGAGGCGCTGAAAGCCGACTATCTCCGCCTGGAAAAGCCGAACTTCACGGATTGCTACCGCCGATTGGAAGGCATGGCAGCCGAGCGCGGATGGACGATCCCGTCGAGCAGCACGCTGTTCCGCCGGGTCGAGGCCATACCGGAGCCGGTGCGGGCCTATTTGCGCGACGGGGCGGAGGCGCTGAAGCGCCTGTTCCCGGCCCAGCAGCGGCTGCGCGGGCACTTCCATGCGCTGGAGGCCGTCAACGCCGACGGCCACCTCTGGGACGTGTTCGTGCGGTGGCCGGACGGCAGCATCGGCCGCCCCATGATGTGCGCCTTCCAAGATCTGTATAGCGGGCTGATCCTGTCCTGGCGGGTGGATCGCTCCGCCAACAAGGAACTGACGCGGCTCGCCTTCGGCGACGTGGTCGAGCATTTCGGCATCCCGTCGCTTTGCTACTTCGACAACGGCCGGGATTTCACCAGCAAGCTGCTGACCGGCGGCACGCCGAACCGCTACCGGTTCAAGGTTATGGACGAGGAGCCGCTCGGCATCCTGCCGCAGCTCGGCGTCGAGGTGCACTTCGCCACCCCCTATTCCGGCCAGTCCAAGCCGATCGAGCGCGCGTTCCGCGACTTCGCGGGCGGGATCGCCAAGCATCCGCGCTTCGCTGGCGCGTATGTCGGCCGGAACACGGTGAGCAAGCCGGAGAACTATGGCGCCGCCGCAGTGCCTCTGGACGTGTTCCTGGCGACGGTGGCCGAGGGCATCGCCGAGCACAATGCGCGGCTCGGCCGCGAGAGCCGGGTGTGCGGCGGCAAGCTGTCCTTCGCCCAGGCGTTCGCGGCGTCCTACGCTACGGCGCCGATCAAGAAGGCGACAGCGGAGCAACGTCGGCTGTGGTTGCTGGCTGCCGAGCAAATCCGGGTCGATGCGCGGGACGGCTCGATCACGTTGGAGGGCAACCGGTTCTGGAGCGAGGCGCTGCTGGCCTATCGCGGCCAGCGCGTGACGGTGCGCTTCGATCCGCAGGCCCTGCAGGCGCCGCTGCACGTCTACCGTATCGACGGAGGCTACCTGGCGGCGGTGGAGTGCGTGCAGCCGGCCGGGTTCAACGATGCGGCTGCGGCGACCGATCACGGCCGCAAGCTCAAGGCCTTCCAGCGCGCGACGCGCGACCTGGCGAAGGCCAAGGTCAGCCTGTCCGTGCGCGAAGTCGCCGACATGCTGGCGCAAGCGCCGGAGCCGCCGCCGCTGCCGGAAACGAAGGTGGTGCGCCCGCTGATCCGCGGCGCCAACGCGCTCAAGCCGATCCCCACGCCGGCCGTCGATAACCTGGAGTGGCTGCAGGAGGCGAACGCAGCACGCCGCGCCGTGCGGCGGCTGACGCTGGTGGACGGCGAAAACGACTGATCGGGAGGACAAGATGGGTGCAGACGACTTGAAGGACGACGATTTCGGGGCTGAGCGCGTGGTCGAGCTGCGCCGCGAGGTGCAGGAGGTCATCGACCGCGCAGGGCTGTCCTACGGGGCGGTGGCTCGCGAGGCGAGCGTATCGGCCAGCACGGTGAGCGCCTGGATGAACGGCACCTATGCCGGCTCGATGGCGTCGATCGCCGTCAAGCTGCAACGGTGGGTGAACGGCAGGCGGTCGCGTGCGCAGGCGACGAGCACGCTGCGGCGCGGGCCCGGCTTCACGTTCACCCCCACGGCAAAGGCATTCACGTCGGTGCTGGAGCACGCCCAGCACGCGCCGGACCTGGCGGTGATCGTCGGGGCGCCCGGCGTGGGCAAGACCACCACGGCGCGGCAATACGCGTCCCAGGTGGCCAACGTGTGGCTGCTGACGGCCGAGCCGTGCTTTGGGCAGCCCCGCGCGATGTTGGAATACCTGGCGCAGGTGGTCGGCGTATCGGCGCCGGGCGTGAGCGGCCAGCGCATCAGCCGCGCCATCGTGGACCGGATCAGCCGCACCGGCGGCCTGATCATCGTCGACGAGGCGCAGCACCTGTCATCTGTCACGCTCGACCAGCTGCAGACGATCCATGACCTCAGCGATATCGGCGTGACGCTGTTGGGCAACCCAAGCGTCTACGGCCGGCTGGATGGCGGCAACCGCCGCGAGCACTTCGCGCAATTGTGGAGCCGCATCGGCATGCGGGTGCGGCGGGACGGTGCGCAGAAGGGCGACATCGACGCGCTGTTGGATGCCTGGGCGGTCGAGGATGCGGAGGCGCGCGCCGCCTGCCGCGCCGTGGGGCTGCGCGGCGGGGCGCTCCGGTCGATGACCAAGGTGCTTCGGCAGGCACATCTGCGCCTCGGCAACGAGGGTGCGACGCTGACGCAGCAGCATGTGCTGGCGGCCGCACAGCAGTTGGGCGTGCTGCCGGTGGAGGACGCGGCGTGAAGAGCATCGCAGCCCTTAAACGGGAGATCGCGAGCGTGGAGACGCGGATCGGCTGCTCGCAAACCGTCGTCGCTGGATACGACCTGGTCACGGTGCGCCGCGTCGTGGCGCAGGAGTTGGCCACGGTGGTCGACGTGCCCGCCGAGCACGTCGCGGAAAGCCACTCGCTGGCCGACCAGTTTGGCCTGCAGGCGCTCGGCCGCATCGAACTGGCTTTGGCGATCGAGCAGCGGCTGGGCATCGCGCGGCTGGTGGACGCCTGCGACTGGCGGACGGTTGGCGACGTGGTGCGCGAGGTTATGCGTACGCGGGCAGCGGAGTGAGCGAATGCCCGGTCTGTGAAGGCCGGGCCTACGTGCCGGCGCCGCACACCGCGGCACCGGAGATCGACGCGTGCCCGGCTTGCACGCGGATTGCGGAGAGCGAGTGGATCGAAAGGGAGGACAGGATGCGACGGATTGAGCATGCGCCGGCGGGGGATGCCGGATCGGTGACGATGGGGGCGGTGCGCGTCGGCAGCCGCTTGGTGCTGGAAGTGGTGGTGCACGCGGCGGTGCTGCGCGCGATCCCGTGGTATCGCGGCGGCATGGGGGTGACCATCCTGGTCAACCCTTATGGCGGCGGCGTGCTGGACATCGAGCGTGCCGGCCCCGACGGCCCTTACCGCCTGCGCGCCCGGGTGGCGAACCGGCTGGACAAGCTGCCGCCGGTGCAGCTGCGGGTGCCGGCGTTGCCGGACATGGCTGGCGAGGAGCGGCAGGCGGAGCCGGTCGCCTATGAGGCGTATCACGCCCTGCTGAGGCTGACCCTACCGCCCTGGGCGCGGCGCACGCCGGCGCCGCGAGTGCTCGAGGCCGTGGGAGGGCCGGCATGAGCAAGGTCCGCCCGATCAAGGTGACGCCGGCGCAGGCGTATGTGGCTGACTGCCTGATGTCGCATTTCGACAGAGGGGCCGGCGCGCAGGCCGTGCTGTGTCTCATCGACGTGACCGCTGACGACAAGACTATGCGATGGACGGCGACGACCGACGCGTCGGCGCTCTGCCTGGGGGCAGCGGTGCTGCTGCTGCGCAACTCGTTGTCGTTGCTGCTGCGGCAGCAGGACGAACTGCCCGGCCATGCCAGGCTGATCGAGGCGGTGCGGACGGCATTGCCCTACCTGGAGACCGCTGGCATCGCGGAACCGGAGCCGACGCAGGGAGGCCTGCAATGAGCTGGACCACGTTGCAGCCGGCAGCGTGCGGCCCGAAGCAGGGCGGCGACGTGGTCACGATCAGCGTCAGCAAGCCGGGCCGCATCGTGCAGCGCGCCTATGTGACGGTGCGGACCGAGTTGCTGGCCGGTGGCGGGCTCGGCTGGTGGACGCATCGCCGCCCCGTCACCGTGGAGATCGGCGATGGCGAGCACGCCGGGCGCATCCGGCTGCGCGACCAAGGGCCGCATCGGACCATGGGGCCGACGGGCAAGCACGCCAAGGTCGGCAGGCCGGCTGCTCCGATGCTGCAGATCGCTGGGCTACCGGGTGTGCCGGCCGAAGGTATGTCACGCCGGCCCGTGTCCTGGGAGATCGTTGGCGACGCGTTGGTGATCATCCTGCCCTGGTCGCACGCGAAGGGATCGACCAAGATGGTCGCCCCGACAGCCACGCCGTCGCCGGTCGCGCAGCCATCTCGTGCGCCGCAGCCTCCCGCGAAACCTCCGACCGAGCCGGCGATCGCCGCCGTCGCAGCGCCTGACAAGCCTGCCGCGAAAACAACGGCAGCAGCGCCGAAGGCCTCGATCGCCGTGCCTTACGCAGAGATCGAGCAATGGGCCATCGCCAACGGCCTCGGAACACCCACGCACGGATTTGACCTGGCCAAGATCAACGAGCGGCGCGTTGCCCTGGGCAAGTCCCCCTGGACGATCCGCAAGGCACACCGTGAGGCCGCATTATGAGTGCCCAAGCGCAGCGCTATCGCCGCCCGGCCGTGCAGGGCGCCAGCAGCTTGGCGCAAGAACGCATCCCGCTGACCAACGAGCGGCGCGGCATGCTCGCCAAGGTCCATGTCGCACGCAAAGAGCTTGGCTTGACCGAGGACGCCTACCGGGACGTGGTGCAGCGGATCACGGGCACGTCCAGTGCCGGCGCGGCGAGCGATGCGGCGCTGCACCGGCTGCTGGGCGAGTTTAAACGGTTGGGATGGTCCCCATCGTCGCGGCAGTATGGCAAGCGCCGCGCCGACAAGGCGCAGGTGCGGATGATCTATGCGGTGTGGGCGGACTTGGCCCCGTATGTGCGTGCGCATGATGACGAAGCCCTACGCAGCTTCGCGGCGCGGCAAACCCGCAGCAAGCTGCATCCGGACGGCATATCAGCCCCGGAGTTCCTGGACGGGGCGCAGGCGAACCGCGTGCTGGAAGGCTTGAAGGCCTGGCTGGCGCGAGAGATCGCCAAGGCCGTCGTGCCGTCGGACGGAGAACGGGTATGACACCCGAACATCTGCGCGAGACGGTGGACAACGCGGTGCGGCTCTCCGTGCGGACCGGCATGCAGCATCGCCGCCGGACCGATTTAAGCCGGCTGCAGCTCACCTGCGTCGAGTTCACGCGCGCGATGACCGAGCCCGTGATCGAGGCGCTGATCGAGCAGACCACGGAGGCCGCACTGGCGGAAGCGTGCCGCCCCTACGGAGATGGTCGCACGTTGCCCTCGCCAGCATCGCCGCTCTGGGTGGTCTTTGCCGCTGGGGCGCTTTGCGCGCTGGACCAGATCGGCAATGCCTTGGGCGTCAGGCAAAGCGACCTGCCGGACCATCTGGCAATCGCGGCCGAGGACTTGCCAGAGCTGATCCGTGGCCAGATCGAGCAGATGATAGAGGCCGCCGCCCTCGATCGCTTGTGCCATGCGGATGCGGTCGCGACCGACTAATGCCGCACGTAACGCCCGAGCAACTGCGCCGCATGATCCCGCCGGCCATGGTTGCGCTGCACGATGTGCTCGGCGACGACGGTTTGCTTGCGCTGGTGGAGCGTTACGGCGGCACGCGCCTCTCCGTGCCGGGTCGATTGGACCAGGATGCGCCGCTGGCCCAGGTCCTGCCGATCGAGCAGGCGCGGCAGTTGGTTGAGCGCTGGGGGCCGACCACCTTGCAGATCGCCCTTTGCAAGACATGGCGCATCCATCTCCTGCGGCAGCGGCGGTTGAGTTATGACGTGGTCGCGCGTCGCGTCGGTGTAAGCCAGAAGACGGTCTATCGCGAGATGGGGCGGGATCGCTCCACGTTCGGCAGCTTCGGCGCCGGCATGAGCGACCGCAAGCAGCTCGGCTTCAAGTTCGACTGATGCAGTGACACGTGTCGACGTGGAACGCGTATCGGGCGCGCGCGACAGTGCGCGACGCCGGAGCGATTTGTTCCGGCCTTTTTGCGCCGGGGTCCACGGACACGATGAGCATCGATCGCGCCACCTTCTTCGCCCACGCGAAGCCGTTGTTCAGCGGCGGCCACCTGTCGCAGGGTCAGGTCGACGGCATGACGGCCCTCCTGGATTACTGGGAATTAGAGTGGCTGTCGCACAACCTGGACCTTTCGCCCAACCCGCGCTGGCTGGCCTACATCCTGGCCACCGCTTTCCACGAGACCGGGCAGACGATGAACCTCGGCATCGAGGAAGGCGGCCGCGGCGAGGGCAAGCCATACGGCCAACCCGATCCAGTGACGCACCAAGTCTACTACGGCCGCGGCCCGTCACAGATCACGTGGCGCTACAACTACGAGGCCTGGGGCGTGCGGCTGGGTCTGGATTTGCTCAACAAGCCTGACCTGGCCTGCGTTCCAGCCAACGCGCTGGCGATCCTGGTGGACAGCATGGCCCGCGGCTACTTCACGGGGCGGCGCCTTGGCCAGTATTTCGGCGCCAACGCCGCGCATGACGATCCTGTCGGGGCGCGGGCGATCGTAAACGGTTCCGACCGTGCGACGGTGATCGCCTCGTACCATCGGGTGTTCCTGTCCGCGGTGCAGCCGCCAGTCGGCAAACCGGTGGCGGTGCAATCTCATAGCATTTCGCAAGGAGCGTAACATGGCATCAGAGCACGGGTCGACGGCATCCGAGGGTTTCAGGATGTCGCGGGACAAGATCGAGGCGCGGATCGCCGACACCGACTACATCCGGATCGGTGCAACCGTGACGGTGTGCAGCCTGACCCTGGACAACGGCTTCAGCGTGCGCGGTGAGAGTGCGTGCGTCGACCCGGCGATCTTCGATCAGGCGGTCGGCGAGATGCACGCGTACGAGGATGCTTTTCGCAAGCTGTGGGCACCGTTCGCATTCCTGGAGCTGGAAAGCCGCTACCGCGCCGGAAAGGACACCTGACATGGACCTGACGCCTTACCTGCCCTACGCCATTCCGGCGACGATCGTTTCGCTGGCCATCGTGGCCAAGGTTGCGGGCGACCTGTCCGCCCAGGCGGAGGGCAAACAGGCCAGCCGTGTGCAGCGGATCGAGGCCGCAGTGTCGCGGGTCGCCGGTTGCATCGCCGTCGATTTGCTGGCCAACGGAAACCCGGCCACGACCCCGGCCAACGCTCTCAACGCCATCAAGTCGGCCGCGATCGCGCAGGGTGCTGATTACCTGCTCGGCGCGTTGCCTGACACGATCGCCAAGGCCGGCGCCACCAAGGGCAGCGTCATCGCCATGCTCACCGGCGAGGTAAGCAAGCAGCAGATGGCGGTGATGGGCCCCGCGGTGTTGGCCGCGATAGGTGGCACTTCCTTGGCTACGTCAGGTGCGCCAGCCAATCAGCCGGCCGCCGCCGCCTGAGACATGGACGACGTCGACCGGGCGCAAGCGTTGAGCGAGGTGTGGCTGTCGGCGCGATTGCGTCTGGCCCGCGCCGTGAGGGGCGCCGGTAACGGGATGTGCCGGACGTGCGGCGAACCAATCTCAGCAGCGCGGCTGACCGTCATGCCGAACGCGGCGCGTTGTGTCGACTGCCAACGAGACGCCGAAGCCGGTGCGTCATGAGCGCCTGGACGCCGGAGCATTGGCTGGTGGTGTTGGGCTTTTTCTCATTGATGGCAGTGTGCGTTTTTATCCTGGTAACCCGTCCGACGGTGCAGGTGCCCGGCATCCCGTCGCATGATCTGGCCAACCGTGTGCAGGCGTGTATCAGCGATTTGGACATGGGGGCTCGCGACATGCCTCGGCCGCGCGAGGTCCGGGAGATATCGGATCGCGTGCAGGCGCTGGAACGGGTGACGACGGGGATGCAATCCGACGTGCGGGCCATGCGGGACAGCAACGGCCGCATCGAACATCAGCTCAACTTGCTGATGGCCGCCGGGCTGGAGCGGGAAGCAAGGGGAACTACCACATGAGCCTGGCGGAACGGCTGACCGAGGACCGGCGCGGGATCGTGCTGAAGGCGCTGGCCGAGGACAGCGCCTATCGTTTGAGCGAGGACACGGTGAAGACCGTGCTCCGTCATTTCGGTCACACGGTCAGCGGTGACGTGGTGCGGCAGTTGATGCTGTGGCTGGAGCAGCAGGCGTTGCTGCGCATCGACAAGTTGCACGATGACGGCCGGGAGATGTGGGTGGGCGAGCTGACGCGCTCCGGCCTGGATGTGGCGCGCGGGTGCGCGCATGTCGGCATCACCCGCCCGCCGCCGCGCTGAGCCGTGGGACGGGCGAGCACGGTGGACCAGTTGCCGCCGGAAATCCGGGAGGAGATCGGCCGGCTGCGCGACGGCGGGGCCACCATCGACCAGATCGTGGCCCATTTGCGCGGGCTCGGCGAGGTTGTCTCCCGCTCGGCGATGGGGCGTCACCTGCGCGGGATGGAAGCGGTGGGCGAGCGGCTGCGCCGTTCGCGCTCGGTCGCGGAGGTGCTTGTCCGCCAACTCGGCGACGCGCCGGCCAGCAAGTCCGCGCAGATGAACATCGAGCTGCTGCATAGCACGATCCTCGAGCTGTTCATGGCCGGCGGCCAGAATGATGCGGAGGTGGATGCGGGCGGCATGGCGGCGCTGTCCGGCAACCCGGAAGGCGTCATGATGCTGGCGAAGGCGCTGGACCATCTCACGCGCGCGTCGAAGTCCGACGTCGAGTTCGTGGGCAAGATCGAAGCACGTGTGGCCGAGCGGACCAAGAAGGAAGCCGCGGCTGTCGTCGACCAAGCCGTGCGCGAAAAGGGCCTGACGGCCGAGACAGCAAACAGCATCAAGGCACGCATCTTCGGCGTGGCGCCATGAGCGGCTCGCGCGAGGTCGACGCTTGGTGCGCCGGCCGGCCGCGCAAGGTGCACGTGCTGCCGCCTCCACCGGACTATCGTCGCGTTCCATGCCCCAGCTGCGGCCGTCCAAAGGGTGCCGAGTGCGCTGACCTGACGCGGCCCGGCGCCACGCTGTGGACAGGCCATGCCACCCGCCGCGCGGCCGAGCGGAAGATCTACGGGTGAGCACGACGCTTCTTGGATCGCTCGGGCTGCCACCGTCGGCGCTGCCGGATGTATTCCTGCCCTACCAGCAGGAGCTTTGGCGCGAGCTGGACCTGCACCAGGTCGTGGTGGAGGAGAAAAGCCGCCGCACCGGGTTCTCCTGGGCAGCCGGCGCGATCGCGGCGGAGAAGGCGGCGCTGGCACGCAGCGAGGGCGGCAGCGACGTGCTCTACATGGGTTACGAGCGCGACATGACCCGCGAGTTCGTTGAGTACGTCGGCATGTGGGCGAAGGAGATGCAGGCGGCGGCCAGCGAGGTCGAGGAGTTCCTGTTCGTGGACCCGGAGCGGCCCGAAAAGTCCATTGGCGCTTTCCGCATCAAGTTCGTGTCCGGCTTCGAGGTCATCGCCCTGCCGAGCGTGCCGCGCGCGCTGCGCGGCAAGCAGGGCCTGGTGATCCTGGACGAAGCGGCGTTCATGGACGACCTGGAAGAGGTGCTCAAGGCCGCCTTCGCGCTACTGATCTGGGGCGGCAAGGTGCTGATCATCAGCACCCATAATGGTGACACCAACCCGTTCAACGTGCTGGTCAACGACATCCGGGCCGGCAAGAAGCCGGGCTACAAGCTGCTGCGCACCACCTTCGACGAAGCCCTGGAACAGGGGCTGTATCGCCGCATCTGCCTGACCCAGAAGAAGAAATGGAGCGCAGAGGGCGAAGCCGACTGGCGGGCGGAAATCCTCGCCATCTACGGCGACAATGCCGACGAGGAGCTGCACGTCATCCCGTCCCCGTCGACCGGCGTCTATCTTTCCACCGTGCTGCTGGAGCAGCGGGCGGTGGAGCGCGACGTGGTGCTGCGCTGGACCGCGCCGCCGAATTTCGAGCGGCTTGATGAAGATGGTCGGCGCCGTGTCGTTGATGCCTGGATCCGCACCGAACTTCGGCCGCGCCTGGACAAGCTGGACAAGACCGAGGCGCATGCGCTCGGCGAGGACTTTGGGCGCATCCGCGACCTTACCGTCATGTGGCTGCTGGCGATCGGCCGCGACCTAGTGCGGCGCACGCGCCTGGTGATCGAGCTGCGGGGCATGCCGTTCCGGCAGCAGGAACAAGTCTTGTTTGCCTTGTGCGACACGGTGCCCCGGCTGCGCGGCGCCAAGCTCGATAGCGGCGGCAACGGCATGTTCCTGGCCGAGGTGGCTGTCACGCGATACGGCGACCGCTTCGAGGGCGTGCAACTGTCTGAGCCCTGGTATCGCGAGCACATGCCCAGGATGAAGGGAGCGCTCGACGACGGCACGATGACGATGCCGCGGGATGACCAGGTGCTGGATGATTTCCGCATGCTCAAGCTGGTGCGCGGCGTGGCGCGCGTGCCGGATCGCCGCCGCGACGATGCCGGCGCCCAGCGCCACGGCGACGCGGCGATTGCTGGCTGCTTGGCCTATGCTGCCAGCGAGGCGGACCCGGAGGTCTATGGCTACCAGCCCGTGCCGCCGGCCCGGTCAATGTTCGACGCGCCGCGCGGCGAGGCCTGGCTTGGCCGCGCGCCGGACCTGAAGGCGCGGGAGCGGCAACGCTTGCGGGAGCGGTCGATATGACGGCGACGCTGCCGGTCCGATTGCAGTTGTCGCGGCAGCCCGGCTTCAACCTGGCGAAGTTGTCACGGCAAACGAACGGCCTGGAATGCCGCCGCGTCGACCGCGCCACTGAGTGGGGCAACCACCACGTCATCGAAAAGGAAGGCCCGTTCAGCTTTAGCGTTGACGGGCGGCGCAACTTCGCAACGCGCGAGGCCGCTCAGGCGCATGCCGTGTGGCTTCACGCGGCCGACGCTGAACGGATCGAGGATCGTATCCGAAGGCACTTAGCCGGCGTGAACCTGGCGTGCTGGTGTGATCCCGGCACACCGTGCCATGCCGATACGCTGCTGCGCATTGCCAATGCGATAGAGGTATCCGACGTGGAGGAGCCGGCCTGATGCTGTTGGACCAGTATGGCCAGCCGATCGCCAGGACGGATCGCGGCAAGCTGCGCGACCAGGTGGCGGGGCCGACCTTGGCGGGCGTGCGGGCGCCGTTCGCAGCGCTGCTGTCCGGCGGATACACGCCGCACCGGCTGGCGCGCATCCATCGCCAGGCCGACCTCGGCCTCAGCCTGGAATACATGCAGCTCGCCGAAGATATCGAGGAGCGCGACCTGCATTACTCGGCCGTGCTGGGCACGCGGAAGCGGCAGATGTCGCAGTTGCCCATCACGGTCGAGGCCATCCGCACGGATGCCGACCACAAGAAGCAAGCCGACTTCCTCACCGACTGGCTGAAGACGGGCGTACTGTCCGCCGCGCTGTTCAACATGGCCGACGCGATCGGCAAGGGCTACAGCGTGCTGGAGATCGACTGGGACGTGACGCCCAAATCGATCCTGCCCAAGGCGCTGATCTGGCGACCGCAGCGCTATTTCGAGATCGACCGCGCGGATGGCGACACCATCCTGCTGCGCTCGGATGACGGGCTGCTGGTCCCGTTGGCGCCGTGCAAGTTCATCGTGCACCGCCATCCGAACAAGTCCGGCCTGGTGCTGCGCTCCGGCCTGGCGCGCATCGCGTCCTGGAGCTGGATGCTCAAAGAGTTTTCGGTCCGCGACTGGTCGACCTTCGTCCAGAACTATGGGCAGCCGATCCGGGTGGGCAAATACGGGCCCAACTCCACGCCGGAGGATCGCGACGTGCTGTGGACCGCGATCGCCAATATCGCTGGCGACTGCGCGGCGCTGATCCCGGAAGGCATGATCATCGAGTTCATCGAACAACGGAACACGACGGAGGGCGCCCGGCTCTACCGGGAAAAAGCGGACTGGCACGACCAGCAGATCAGCAAGGCGGTGCTGGGGCAGACCACGACGACGGATGCGATCTCCGGCGGGCACGCGGTCAGCCAGGAACACCGGCTCGTGCAGGAGGACATCGAGCGGCACGACGCCGGCATGTCCTCCGCCTCGATCACGCAGCAGTTGTTCGCCGTGATCATCGGGCTCAACTATCCGGGCGCCGAGGACAGCCCGGCCTGCCATATCGGGCGGCCGGACGAGGTGCCGTTGTCGGAGGTGGTCAACACCATCTCCCGGCTTGCGCCGTTCGGGCTGCGGGTCCGCACGGCCGACATACTGCAGCGGCTCAATTTGGAGGAGCCGCAGGAGGGCGAAGCGGTCATCGCTGCCTCACCGGCCGAGGCGGTCGCCGACGGTAAGCCGCCGACGCGCTCGCTGGAAGACAGCCCGGACCTCGACCCGGCCTTGCAGAGCATGATGACGCGGGCGCTGAAGGTGCGGGCGAAGACGGCCGATCCCTTGCTCGTGCAGGCGATCGGCGACCGGCTGGCGGAGGATGCGCAGGGCGCGCTGGTCGGGCTCACCCACCAGGTGCGCGCCGTGGTCGAGGAAGCGCGCAGCCTGCCGGAGTTAATGCACAGCTTGCAGAAGCTGGAGCTTGATCCGGAGCAGATGACCCTGGCGCTGCAGCGCGGCCTGGCCATCGCCCATCTTGCGGGCCAAGCGGCGCTGCTGGACGAGATCAAGGGGGTGCGCTGATGGGCAAGGTGCGTTGCAGGATCACGCTCGCCAAGAAGGTCATGACGGGTCGACCGCTGCCGCGGCGGCCTAAGCAAAACGGGAGAACTGGACCGCGTCGCCGTCGAGATCGTTCCTCGGCGGCGATCGCCGTCCGATAAGGGGCGAAGAGATGAAGGTCACCACGATCCGCCTGCGCAAGTTGGTCAGCACGCCGCACGGTTACGGCCACCACGCCGTGGAACTGGAAGGCGTTGTCGAGCCCGGCGAGAGTTATGAGGATGCGGTTGAAGCATTGCGCATCCAGGTCGAAACGCAGCTCCGGCAGGCCGGCGAGCGTGAGACGTTATGCAGCACCCTCGATGAGATGCGAAGCGCTGTGGTGTATCAGGAGAAGCGCCTTGCCAGCATCAAGGCTGAGATTGAGGCGAACCGAGCAATTATCAGCAACCATGGCAAGTTGCAGGATTTGGCGCAGAGGCACGGTATCGCCTGGGACGACAACGGCGACGCCCTCCTGCCGGTCTGACGACTGGCGTCTGATGACTGACGACTGATCCATGGCTGACCCGTCCCTGATCTCGGCCGTCTCGCTCCCGCCCAAGGAAGCGATCGCCTTCTTGCGGCAGAAGGTGAACGTTCCGACGGAGCGATGGACCGACGTGTGGAACGAGGCCCACACCCGCGCCTTCAGCGTTGCCGGCGCCGCCAGCACCGCCCTCGTGCAGGATTTTCGGGACGCGGTAGCCAAGGCGTTGGAACAGGGCACGTCGCTGGCCGAGTTCCGCGCCGATTTCGACACCATCGTCGCCAAGCACGGCTGGGTGTATAACGGCACGCCGGCCTGGCGCGCGCGGATCATCTACGAAACCAATCTGTCGACTGCCTATTCCGCGGGGCGTTATGCCCAGCTCACCGAGCCTGACGTGCTGGAAGCGTATCCATACTGGCGATACCAGCACAACGCGGCGCTGCATCCGCGCGTGCAGCACGTGGCGTGGTCGGGCCTCACGCTGAAGGCGGATGATCCCTGGTGGAGCACGCATTTCCCGCCCAACGGTTGGCGCTGTCATTGCTCGGTCTCGCCGGTCAGCGGCCGCGGGCTTGCGCGCATGGGCAAGACTGGCCCGGACAAAGCGCCGCCGCTCGATCTGCATCCCGTCCGCATCCGTGACGGCGAGGGATGGCGCACCGTGCAGGTCCCCCGCGGGATTGATCCGAGCTTCGGTTACAACCCGGGCCAGGCCTGGCTGGAGCATGCGGATCGCCCCATCGTCGGCCAGATACCGGCGCGCGGCGGCGTCACACCTGCGCCGGCGGCGGCGTCCATGCCGAAGCCCGCCTCGCCCGCGCATGTGCCCGCAGCAGCGGAGGAGCCGGTGCTGGTGCAGACCGGTGAGCACGTCCCGGACCATACGATCCCGCCGCCGCCGGCGAACCGCCTGACCGGCGGGCAGGATTTTGTCACCTGGTCGGAGCGTGTGTTGCGGGAGCGCCGGTCGGATGGCAGTTCGCGCGTGATCGGCGCGCTGTCGACCGAGGTGATGGATTGGCTGGCGGCGCGCCACGAAGCGCCGGCGACACCGGAGCTGACCGTCACGGCGAAGCAAATGCTGCACATGAGCCGGCCGGCGAAGGCCGCGGTCGGGCGCGGCATCTCGCTGCAGGATTTGCGGCGCTTGCCTGAGCTGCTGGCCAAGCCGCTCGCCGTGCTGCGCGATCGGGAGGATGGAAACCTAGTGATGGTGTTCGAACCGTCCGACCCGCAAGAGCAGCGACGCGGCCGGCTGATCGTGCAGCTCGGCATGTCGATCAAGGCCCGCGGCACGTTCGGTGCGCCCCGCCGCAGCATCAACGGCGTGAAAAGCGCTAGCCTGGTGCCGGCTAAGGCGTTGCGCAACGCCGGCCGCTATGAGCTGATTTCAGGTAAGCTGTAGGGGGGGATGTTGCCGGCGAGGGGGTGCGCCGCGCCCCTCAAGCTTCCTCGGCTACCAGGGCCGGGTAAGGCAGGCCAATCCAGCGTCTCGTGGTCTCGCCAGCCTGGCCAGTATAGGGTGCGCGCGCGCAGGATGCCAGCATGACAGGGATCACCGCCACCTTCGACATCAGCCATGCGCTGCCGGGCCTGCGGTCCGCCGCTGCCGGCCTGGCGCATTCGGCGCCGTTGTTGCGGCAGATCGGCGTCTACTTGGTGCACAGCACGCATGAGCGGTTCAACGCCGGGACCGATCCGCAGGGATCGCCGTGGAAGCCGCTGCTGCCGGCCTACGCCGCGGTCAAGACGGGCACTGGCATTCTGATCGGCAGCGGTATGTCAGGCGGGCTGCAAGGCAGCATCACCTTCGACACCGGCGTGGACAGCGTGGTGTGGGGCAGCAACAAAATCTACGCCGCCGTGCACCAGTTCGGCGCGGTCATCCGGCCGACCAAGGCCAAGGCGCTGCGATTTTTTCTCGGGCCGACGCTGGTCATCGCCCGGCAGGTCACCATCCCGGCGCGGCCGTATCTGGGCCTGTCGGCCGCCGATGACGAGGAGATCGCTGAACTGGCAGGGCGCTACCTCAACAAGCTGCTCGCGACCGGCTGACGACGTCGGTGGCAGCTCAGTTTTAAGAGCCGGTTAAGAGGCCGTAAGAGGGGGCAGGACGGCCGATCTGGGTTTGCGCGCAGCATCGGGGCTTTGGAAGGGCGGTTGCGCCAGACGCGCGTCTGTCGCGGATGTCGTGACACGTGTCGACATGGCGACCGGGACGGGCGCGCGCGACAGTCCGGTCCGTGGATACCGTCATCATCCTGCACGCGGCACTCGACATTTCGGGTGGACCGCCTAAGCGAGTGCACCTCACCCCGGCCGGCACGTTCCGCGGCTTGGACGGGCGCGGTCCTTATCGCTTGGATGACCCGGCCGCCGTGGCGCGGGACAGCATGGCCGGCGGCGAACTGCCGATCGACGAAAACCACTCCATCGATCTCGCGGCCAAGCTGGGCGGCCAATCGCCGGCCCGCGGCTGGATCACAGCCATCCACGCCGAAGCCGACGGGCTGTGGGGCGATGTGCGCTGGACCGGCGCCGGCCGCGCGCTGCTGGAAGACCAGGCTTACAAGGGCATCTCTCCGGCGCTGGCGCAGGACGCGAGCGGCCGTGTGCTGCGCGTGCTGCGCGCCGGGCTGACCAACACCCCGAACCTCGCGCTTACCACCCTCCATCATCAGGACCCCGGAATGGATGATCTGACCCCACTACGGGAGGCGCTCGGCCTGCCGAAAGATGCCACGCTGGCCGCCTGCGTTGCTGCCGCGCGCAGCAAGATGCAGGCGATCAGCACCCACGCGGCGGAGTTGTCCCGCCTGGCAGAGGCGGCCGGCGTGGCGAAGGATGCGGATGCCGGCGCTATCCTTACTGTGTTGCATGCCCGCACCGCGGCTGGCGGCGAGGCGAGCGCTAGGAGCGCCGCCGAGGTGGAGCGGCTGGCGCGCGAGGTCATCAGCCTCAACACGCAGCTCATCGAGGTGCGCAATGGGCAGGCGCGCCGGGAGGCGGAGGCCGTGATCGACGCCGCGATCAAGGCGGGCAAGCCGATCACCGCGTTGCGCGACCACTACGTCACGCGCCACATGGCCGACCCCGCTGGCGTCGAGAAGGAATTTGCCGCGATGATCTCGCTGCACGCCGGCGGCCTGGGGCATCGGCAGCGGCTGCCCGGTGCTGATCCTGCCGTGCCGACCGCGGAAGAGCGCGAGGTCGCGGGCAGGATGGGGTTGGACGCGATGGTGCTGGCCAAGCAGCGCCAGGAGCGTGAAGCGTCGCAAGCCGGAGGGCATGGCTGATGGCGCTCTCCGCAGATCGCAAGCTGGACGTCCGCGAAAAGGTCCCCGTCGAGTTCGGCTACTACGTGGGCGCCGGCTTCATCGTGTATCGCGGCAGCATCGTCGCCATCCGCGCCGACTTCACCATCGTGCCCGCCGGATCGGCCGGGGCGCTCGTGAACGTCGGCATCGCCGAGCGCATGCAGTCCAACCTGCCGCCGACGGGCTTCACCAGCTCGCTGCAGGCGCCCATGGCCGTGCGGTGCCGGCGCGGGTCGTGGCAGTTGCCGTTCGACGTGGTGCCTGTTGCCGCGAATATCGGCGCGGCGGTTTACGCGATCGACGACCAGACCGTCAGCCTGTCCAGCAACAGCGGCGCGCATTTGCAATGCGGCGTGCTGGAGGGCTTCGACGAACGTTTCAACCCCTGGGTCCGGATGTGATCTGACATGCCCGAAATCACCATCCCGCTGCTGCTATCGCTGAGCGACAGCCTCAGCACCCAGTTCAACATTCAGTTTGCCGCCGCGCCGACGCAATGGCGGGGGTTCTGCAGCGACGTGCCGAGCGCTGGCTACGCGCAGGGGTATCCGCGCTTGGATGAAATCCCCGGCCTGCGCGAGTGGATCGGCGACCGCAACATCCACGGGCTATCGGGCAGCGCGTTCGAGATCGTCAACAAGCAGTTCGAGAACACGATCGAGATCAAGCGGACCGACATCAAGTATGACCGCTACGGCATCTACGGGCCGGTGGCGCAGATGATGGGCAGCCGCGCGGGCGAGCTGCCGGACATCCTGGCCTTCGGGCTGCTGAAGTCGGGCGAAAGCCTCAAAGCCTATGACGGTGTGTCCTATTTCGGCACGCACTCGGGCTACGATAGCTCGGGCAACGTCACGACGTTCACCAACCTGCAGGAGCCGAATGCGGGCGATCAGCCGGGGCCGGCCTGGTATCTGTTCGACACGCGCCAGCCGTTGAAGCCGCTGATCAAGCAGACCGCCGAGCCGTTCAACCTGCGCGCGCTGACCGACCTGAACAGCGAGCGCGTGTTCATGTCGGACAAGTTCACGTGGGGCGTGGACGGACTGATGAACGTGGGCCTGGGCTATTTCCAGACGGCGCTGAAGAGCTACGCGCCGCTGACGCCGGCCTACTATCAGGCAGCGCGCGCCATGCTGATGGGGCAGCACCGCATCGACGGCACGCCCTACGGCATCATGCCGGACAAGCTGTACCACCCGGTGACGCTGACCGCCGCGGCCAGGTCGCTGCTGAAGATCGGCGTGATCGGCGCGCAATTGAACGCCAACCCCTGGGTCGACACGGCCGAGCCGATCGAAAGCCAGTGGCTGAGCTGAGGAGCACGCGTATGGCAAAGTCCACCACTCCCACACCGAAGTCGGGTGAACCGATCGCCGCGGCTCATACGTTGGCCGATGCGTTGCAGGCCAGCGAGGCCCGCTCGGCCGCGAACGCCGAGCAGGATCAAGCCGCGGCAGCAGCGTCCGGCGCGCAGACATTCCCGGCGCCCGATCCGCTTCCCGAAGCAACGGCCGCGGCGGATGCTCCGCTGCCGCAGATCGGGACCGTTTCGGCCGATAGCGGGCAACCGCCACTCGTGCAAGCGGATGAGGCGCTGACCGATGCGTTCGCGCGGCGTCGCTCCCCGCCGCTGACCGGTCCACGCGCCATGCCGCTCGACCCGGTAACGCCTTACGGCCACACAACCACGGCCGCGGTGGCCGGCGAGGTCGACCCCATCTTCGGGCGTGAGAGCACGGTCGACCTGCTCACCAAGCACCCGAATGCCGGCGTGCGGCAGCGCGCGTTGGAGGCGCAGGTGGCCATCCATCACGGCGCTTCCGACATCGGCATCAAGGTGCGGGCGGCGCTGGACACCGCGCGCGAGGCGGAACGCACGCGCTGATGGCCTATGCGGCACTCAAAGACATGGTCGTGCTGTTCGGCGAAGCGGAGTTGTCCCGCCTCACCGCGCCGGAGGACGAGCGCACCGCCGGGCCGGATGCGGGCAAGATCGAACGCGCCTTGGCGGACGCGTCGGACATGGTCGATACGCATCTGCGCGAGCGGTATGCCGTACCGCTGGCCGCGCCCGTCTCGCCAATGATCGTCCGCGGAACGGCCGACATCGCCCGCTTCATGTTGGCGAGCGAGGGTAACGCCACCGTGTCCGACCGGGTCAAGGATGCCCACGATCGGACGCTGCGCTGGTTGCGCGGCATCGCCGAAAACAAGCTGTCGCTCGACGGTCTCAAGACGGCGACGGGCGCCACCACCACGGATCGGTCGCGCGTGGTGACGGCGCGGGTGCGGCATGGCGGGTTTGGCTTCGGCGGCGGCGGGTATGATTGGCTATGGTGACGTCTCCCAAGGTCACAGCGCTGCTGGACGGCGGCCCGCTCGCGGACATCGAGGCGGGGCTGCGGGAGCGGCTGGTCGCCGTATTTCCGGAGCGGGTGTTTGAGCACCAGGTGCTGCCGCCACACCTGACCGGGGAAGCGTGGCGGGAGTTCACCCGTCATCCGCCGACCATCGGCCTCGGCCTCAGCAAGGTGACGCCGGCCAAAGACCTCGGGCGGCAGTTCCGTGGCACGTCGCATTGGCAGGTGCTGCTGGTCGTCAGGAATAGCAGCCTCCCGCTGCTGATGCGGGGCGATGCGCAACGCGCCGGCATCTTCGGGATGCTGAGCACCGCGACGGTCGCGCTACATGGCTTCGTGATCGCCAACCATGGGAGCGCCCAGTTGGGCGAGGGCGGCCCGGTCTACTCTGACCAGTGGGCCAGCCAGGAACTCGCCGTCGCCGGCTTGAGCGTGGCGGTCGACTTCAATGGGTTCGACCAGGCGCAGTTGGTCGAGTTCGCCGAGTTCCTGCGCCTTGGCGTGACGTGGGAGGGCAAGGAAGCGCTCCCACCCGAAGTTGACGTTGTGAGGGACGGCCCATGAGGATCACCATCAAGCCCGGCGACGGCCGCCGCGTGCCAATGCCGAGCGGCTACGGCCTGGTGGCCGGCACGCTGCTGCCGGCCGAGGGCATGGAGGTCGAGCGCACCGCGCTGATCCTGAAGATGCTGGCCGACGGCGACGTCGTGAAGGTGGACGCAGCACCTGCCACTCCACCGGCCGAGCCCGGCCACACTGAAACCGAGGGGACCTCGTCGTGAGCGACAGCCTCAGCCAGACCCAGCCGCAGACGATCAACTTTAACGAGGTCCCATCGGCGGACACCTGGCGTAAGCCGGATGTCATGGTCGAGGTCAGGCCGAACTACGGCAACATCGGCCTGGTCGGCTTCCCGGCGAAGGTGCTGGTCATGAGCCAGATGCTGGCCAGCGGCTCGGCCGTGGCGGGCCAGGTCTACCCGATCACGGCCGACGGACAGGGCGGTGCGCTGTTCGGCTTCGGCTCGATCGCCGCCGGGCAGATCGGCCTCTTCCGCAAGAACAACAAGACGACCCCGTTGTTTGCGATGGCGATCCTCGACGCGGCGGCCTCGATCGCGGCGAAGGGGACGATCACGGTCGGCGCCACGGCGACCGGCTCGGCCGTCATCGGCATCAGGATCGACGGCATGCTGTTCGCGCTGCTGGTGACCGCCGGACAGACCGCGACGGCGATCGCGGCGCTGCTGGTCAGCACGGTCAACGCCCTGCCGGACATGCCCGTCGTGGCGAGCGCCGTCGCCGGCGTCGTCACCCTCACGGCGAAGAACGCCGGGCAGTGCGGCAACGACATCGACGTGCGTATCGTCAGCCGCAGCGATGCCGCCCTGCCCGTCGTCAGCCTGGCGGTGACCGGTCCCGGGCTCTCTCGCGGCACGCTGTCGGGCGGCGCCGGCAATCCGGACATGTCCAGCATGATCGCGGCGATCGCGACTGCCTGGTACACCTTCATCGTCATCCCGTGGAACGATGCCAACAACCGGGCGGAGTTCGCGGCCGAGCTGGACCGCCGGTTCACCGCAACCGTCAAGCTGGACGCGATCGGCTTCATGGGCGTGCGCGGCCCCTATGGCACCCAGACGGGCTACGGCGATGCCGGCAACAGCAAGGGCATCGTGACGATCGGCGCGGCCGGCATGCTGGAGAGCCCGTGGAAGTGGGTCGCCGCCTGGTGTGCGGTGCACGCCTTCCGGCTGATCAATGATCCATCCCGCCAGTCGCGCGGCATCGCCGTGGCCGGGCTAACCGCACCCGACGACGCGGACATGTTCACGGAGCAGCAGAGCAACCTGCTGCTGTTCAACGGCGTGTCCACGTTTGAGAAGCTGCCGGACGGGACCGTCGTGATCGACCGCACCATCTCCGGCTACATGATCAGCAACCTTGGCGTGCCCGATACGGCGTGGTTGGACATCATGGCGATCGCGGTCGCCACCCGGATCCGCTACGACTGGCGCGGCTACATCAAGCTGCTCTACCCCAACGCCAAGCTATTCGACGATGACAGCATTGGTGCGACCTACGACCCTACGGCGGCGACACCGAAGCGGCTGGATGCAGCCTGGGCGTCGCGCTGCCTGCAGTATGAGCGCGCCGGGTGGATCGAAGGCTCCGCGCTCACCATCAACGCGGCGAAGCACACGCGCGATCCGAGCGACCCGAACCGGTGCAACGGTGACCTGCAATACCGCCGCGCTGGCAACCTGATGGTGCTGGCGGAAGTCCTGGAGTTCGCAGCGTAATGGCCGCTCAAGTCCTCGGCATCATCGATGCCTACTTCAAGGGCGCTCATATCGACTGCGAGAAGGGGTCGAGTTTCCAGGCAGGCGGGATCATCAACAACCCCGTCGTGGCCGGGCGCCGGTTGTTCTTTTCGAACGAGTGGAAGGAAGGCATGGTCGAAATCTCGACCGTGTTCGAGGCTGGCGACACCATGTCGTCGATCTACGACACCACGCCGGGCCAGTTGGAAATCAAGTGCGACACCGGCCAGCAATTCACCTGGGCGAGCGTGGTGCAGACGGGTGAGCGCCCCAAGGTGACCAGCGGCGAGGGTGGCAAGGTCGCGTTGAAATGGGCCGTCGACGAACCTCAGGAGCTGCTGCCGTCATGAGCGACACGAACACCGTCATCGACCTGACCGATCCCGCTGCGAGCGCCGCACCGGGAACTGATCCTGCCGCGGCCGTGAACGTCGACGCGCCGATCGCCGTCGACCTCGACGATGCCGACGACAAGCTGCCGAAGCGCGCGGCCGTGAACGATGACGGCTCGGTCACGCTGCCCCTGCTCAAGCCGGTCGTGCTGACCTGGCGGAAAGGCGGGCAAGATACCCAGGAGACGGTGGACGCCGTGACCCTGCGGCGGCTGAACGGGAAGGACGTGCGCACCATCATGTCCAGCTCCGGCGACGCGTTCGCGCTGAAGCTCACGGCCGCGTCCGTCCAGGCGCAGTACAGCCCGGTGCAGTGGGCTGCCATCTACGACCGCATGGATGGGGCCGACGCGATGGACGTGTTCCTGGTGGCCCAGCGTTTTTTGACGAGTGGCCCGCAGACACCTGGGCGCTGATCCTCGCCGACCTCGCGCATTTCTATCATGGCGTGCGCGGGGTCGAGCAGTGGGATAGTCGCGAAGCGGCGTTCTGGCAGGGCCAAATGATCACGCTGAAACAGCAATGGGCCGCAGGAGGGGCGTGAATGGCGACTGACTTGCGCGCGGCCTTGACGCTCAAGCTGGTCGACCAGCTCTCCGGCCCCATGCGCAAATGCATGGAGCTGGTGCAGCGCTTCGAGGCGCTGACGAAGAAGCTCGGCTTCAAGGAACTGGACGGGGCGGACGCCACGGTGCGGGCGCTCGGCAAGGATATCGGCGTCGTCAACACCCAACTCGGCGCGACGGCGCGGCAGGCGGAGGCTGCCGCATCCGCGATCCGGCGGATGAGTTCGGCCGAGCTGGGCCGCGCCCGCGATCAGGCCGAGAGGTTCCGCACGATCGGTAACGGCCGCAGCCTTGATCAGATCTATGGCCGGGGCGGCATGCCGCTGATGGCTCCGGGTGCGGCGCGGTTCGTGCCGACCGAGGCCGGCCCGAGTTCGGGCATGGGCTGGCGCGGCCGGGTCGGCAACGCGGTTGCGAGCACGCGCGAGCGATTGGGCGAGATGCACTCGCAAATTGGCTTGGCCGGCAGCGCGATGGCTGGGATCAGCCTGGCGGAGCCGATCCGCGAGGCCGCCGAGTTTGACCAAGTTCTCACGCATATTGCGATTACTGCCGGTACGGCCTCAACCCAGGTGCGCAGCAAAGTTGCCGAGATGGCGGCGGCCTACCGCAAGATGGCGCTCGATACGCGGCAAAGCAGTCACGACATCGCCGAAACCGGCATGTTCATGATCACGACAGGCATCGGTGAAGATGCTGTCAATAAGTTGCTCCCGATGATGGCGAAGGCATCGACCGCATACGCGACATCGCTGGTAGATGCTCGACAAGGCGCGTTTGCCATACAGGAAGGCTTGAAGATCAAGCCTGAGGACATGTTGTCGGCGCTCTCTGCAACGGCACTGGCTGGCCGGCAGGGTCACTTCTACTTCACGGACTTCTCGCAGTTCCTGCCGGAGATTATTCCAGTTGCCGGCAGGGCTTACGAGGGACGGGAGCAAGGCTGTTCAATCCTGGCGGCAAGGTTCGACTGAGTCTGATTTGCCACACCTGCGCTGGGAAATGGACTGTCTGATAAGAAACAGGATTCCCGAATCACAATATGTCTGACTCCTGGGGCGGCAACCGAGTGTGAGGTTGCCATGTCCCAGTTCGCGCCGTTGCTCTCCATGCTGTCAAAGGTTCCCGATCCCCGTCGCGGGCAGGGACAAAAATACAAGCTGCCCCACGTGTTGCTCTTTTCCATTCTGGCGATCGTGACCGGCTGCAACTCCTATCGCGGCATCGTCACCTTCATCGACGTGCATCGGTCCAAACTGAATGCCGCGTTCGGTCTCGCATGGCGCCGGGCGCCTGCCCACACCGCCATTCGCTATATCCTCCAAGGTCTTGCGCCTGCCGATGTCGAAGCCGCGTTCCGCCAACACGCTGCCCGGCTGCAGGCTGCGTGCACGCAACCGGGGCCACGCAGCATTGCGCTCGACGGCAAGACGCTTCGCGGCAGCTTCGACAATTTCAACGATCGCCTTGCTGCGCAAGTGCTGAGCGCTTTCGCCACCGACACGTCCTTGGTTTTGGCCCACATCGGCATTGCCGGAAAATCCAATGAAATCCCCGCAGCCCAGACGCTGCTCGCCGAACTCGGGGTCCCTGCCGGCACCCTCGTCACGCTCGATGCGCTCCACTGTCAAAAAAACACTTCGAAGTCGCCAAACAGGCCGGCATCGCTCTGATCATACAGGTCAAGGCCAACCAGCCGACCCTGCTTCAGACGATCACCGCCATCGCCGATACGGCAAAGCCGCTCAACACCTACAAAAGCCATGACAAAGGCCGCAACCGCTACGAAAACCGCACTGTCACGGTCTTCGATCCCGCCCAAAACTTCGAAGCCACGGACTGGCAGGATCATGTCCGCGCCATTATCCGCGTCGAGCGTGTCGTCTACACGCGCAACGCCAAGACCGGGCTGTTCGACAGAACCTGCGAAGTTGCGTTCTACGTCTCCAATCAACCGCTTCCCGCCGCCCAAGCGGCAGACGCCATCCGCGCCCATTGGCGCATCGAGACAACCTCCCACTACACCCGCGACGTCACCCTCGGCGAGGACCGTTCACGGATACGATGCAACCCAGGCGTATTCGCTAGATTGCGCAGCTTCGGGTTCAATATCCTCAAGGCCAATCAGACCGCCACCCTCAGCCAGGATCGATATCGCGCCGCTCTTGGCGGATTCGAGGCGCTGTCGCAGATGGCTCATCTCTAGAGTTGAACAGCCTTGGGGACGGGAGGGTCTGAACGTTCTGCTAGCGGCCGCTGAGACCTCGCGCCGTGGCGCCGGCACAAGCGGTCAAGCATCGACCAATCTGCGTCAGTTCCTCTCGGACATCAGTGGCAGCCGGCATGCCAACCGAGCCTTCGCACGCGAGGGGATCAATCTACCGGGCCTGCTACAAAATGCGGAGAAGGCAGGGCAATTCCCGATTGAAGCCGTTATGGAAGCAATCAGGCGCCGGACTGCGACACTGTCGCCAGCCAAGCAAAGTGCTTTCATCGGCGCATTGTTCGGCAACCAAGAAAGTCGCATCTTCGCACAGACGTTCTTGGAACAGATGGATTTCTATAGGAGGGTAAAAGACACCGTTGCTCATGCGTCAAACGATGTGATCAACGAGGATTTCGAGAAGGCACAGAACCTTAAAACACAGTTGGACACGTTGTCCGAGACCTCGCACCAATTGACACAGCACGTCGGTCTTGGCTTTTCGTGGGTAGTGCCTGTCGCAACAGCCATGCTTGGCGGTGTGCTGGTCGGCTTGCAATGGATGGATCAGCACCTGCCCGGCGTA
This sequence comes from Acetobacteraceae bacterium, assembly GCA_965199095.1. Taxonomy (GTDB): domain Bacteria; phylum Pseudomonadota; class Alphaproteobacteria; order Acetobacterales; family Acetobacteraceae; genus LMUY01. The sequence continues at coordinate 754,523 of CBDAQM010000006.1, read as the reverse complement.
GCCAATGGCGCCTTCGCACTCACGGCCGGCATGCTTGGCCTGGTCGCCGTCATGGGCGTGCTGGGCACGGTCGCCGGGCCGATCAAGGCGGGCGCGGAGCTTCTGCATCTCGGCGGCATCATGCGCGGTGTCTTCAGCCGCAGCGCATTGCGGCTACTGGTCAGCCCGTGGCTGGCGCTGCCGTTGCTGTTCGGCGCGGCGATCTACGACATCGCCACGAACTGGGGCCAGTTTCGCGCCTCGTTCTCAAGAGTTTGGGACGGCATCAAGCAGGTGGCGTCCGGTTTCGGTAGGTTCCTAACTGGCACTTTTTCCGGCGACATGCGCAGCGCTGCGGCTGGCCTTGATGACGTGTGGAAGGGCGTCAAAAAGGCCTGGGACGGAGTATGGGGCAAAGACCAGGCGATGGAAAAGCTGATGGAGAACTTCGCCGGCTGGATCGACAGCGTGTTTGGCGCCCAGGTCGCGGAAAGCTTCGGCAAGATCATCGACCAGAGTATTCAGGGCTGGCAGAAGTTCTTCACCGATCTCCGCGGCCTGTTCACCAACTTCAATCCTGCGTTGCCGAGCCTCTCGATGTTGCCGCCGAAGGTCAACGACCCCAGCAGCTTTCCGACCTATCAAGGTGACCATCCGAACGCCGCCCCGACGCCGTCGCTGGTGCACCCTGGCGCTTACCGCTTGCAGGCTCCGTCAGCGCCCGCGCCGGTGGAGAAAGCCTCGTGGGATGGCACGATCCACATCACGACCGATCAGGGTCTGCGCGCCACGGCAAACAGCGGCGACGGGCGCGTGCGCTTCACCGGCGCGTCGGTCGACCGCGGGCGGATGCTCAACCGGACATGAGCGACAGCCTCAACACGCTGACCAGCTTGGTCGGCAACAGCACGCTCGGCCAGTTCGTGATCGACCAGCTCTCCGTGGCGAGTTGGCGCGGCATCCCGTTCTACATGCCCAGCCAGGACGAGGTTGACGGGCAGCGGGTGGTGCGCTTCCGCTATCCAGGCTCCACGCGAAAGGATTTCCAGTGGCTGGGGCCGCTCGACGGGCCGATCCATGTCACCGGGCTGCTGATCGGCGACGACGCCAACGCGCAGGCTGCGCGCATGCGGCAGGCCAACCTCGCGGCCGGTCCTGGCACGCTGGTGCATCCGTGGCTTGGCACGTTCCAGGCCGTGCTGATGGACGAGGGCATGCGCATTGCCACCAGCGAGCAGGAGTTCCGGGTGGCGCGGCTGGACGCCACCTTCGAGCGCTACGATCCGCCGGTGCCGCCGACGCCGGATTGGTTCGGCCAGTTGCAGGACAGCGTCAACAGCCTCATGGCGCAGGCGCGCGCGATGCTGGCCGCCGCCGTCGGCCTCGCGGCCGTGCCCCTGGCGCTGTTCGGCTTCGCGATGCAGTTGATCAACACGGCCGAGGGCGTTTGGACGGGGCTGTGTTCCGGGCCGAGCGGCAGCGCCGCGCAGCAGGTGTTGGCGGAGCCGATCGCGGACCTGGCCGCCGCTGCGCCGACGCCGGACAGCACCTTCGGCGGCGCCGTGGCGGATTTGCTGGCGGTGCCGGCGATCGCCGTGGCGAACGCCGGCACGCCGGCCGCGACACCGGCCGTCGCCGCCGCCACGGCGGATACGACCGTGGCAGATACGCTGGCCCCGGACGCGGCGGCGGCGTTGCTGCTGCAGGCGGTGGCCGGGCTTGCCCCCGCCCTTCCGCCACCCGTGGCCGCCGCCGGCGTGATCGTGCTCGCGGCGCAGCTCCAGGTGGCGGCGCAGGCGGCGGCGGTGGGCGCCACCATCCCCTTCGTGTCGAGCAACGACGCGATCACCTGGCAGATACAGATCGACGGCGTGCTGAGCGGGCTGCAAATCCAGGCCGGCGTGCTCGCGGCGTCGCTGCCGCTGGTGGCAGGGCCGGCGCGGCGCGCGATCGGGGCGTTCCGCGTCGCCGTGTCGGCCGACATTGCCGCACGCGCCGTCAACCTGCCGGGGCTGGCCAGCGTCACCACCGACCGCACGCTCAACGCCTGGCGCATCGCCTTGGCCGTGGTCGGCGACACGCCCGAGCTGATGACCGGCGTCGTGGTCGACCTCTGGCGGCGCAGCGGCGTGCACAACCCGGCGGCGATGCCGGCCGGCACATACGCCTACCTGCCATGAGCGGCGCCGGCGTCACGCCGCAGATCGTCCTGGAGGTCAACGGCAAGCCCTTTGCCGTGTGGACGGAGGCGAGCGTCACGCGCGACCTGTCCGACATCTCCGGCTCGTTCGCGTTCGACTATGACGATACGGTGCGCTACGCGCAGGCGCTGCCGGTCCCGGCCTTGGGCGACCTCGGCAAGGCCGTCGACCCGTTCGCCACGGTCCGCGTGCTGGTCGACACCGAATGCGTGCTGAAGGGCTTCCTAACGGACGTGAACCTCGACACGGGGCCGGATCAGTTGCGCGCCAGCGTGCTCGGCTTCGACCCGGTGATCGACCTGGTCGAGTGCAGCGCCAACCCGACCGGGCCGGTGGAATATAAAGGGCTTGACCTGCTCGGCATCGTCACGCGGCTGGCGCAGCCGTTCGGCATCACGGTGCGGGCGGATGTCGACGTGGGCGACGTCTTCCCGCTGTTCTCCGTCGACGTCGCCGAACCCGTCATGGCGTCGATCGAAAAGGCAGCGCGGCAGCGCGGCATCCTGGTGGTGAGCGACGGCGTCGGCGGCCTCGTGCTGACGCAGAGCGGATCGCAGCGCGGCCCGCCGCCGCTGGTGTGGGGCGGCAACATCCATCGCTCGCGCATTCAGATGAGCGCGCGCGGGCGCTACAGCGACCACTGGATCAAGGGCCAGCTCCCGCGAGTGCGGAAGGGCACGGGAAAGCAGGCGCCGGCGGCGCTGGATGCCTCGGTGGCGCCGCTGGGTCAGGGCGCGCCGATCGCGGCGCCGCCGGCGCAGGGCGGCAGCACGCGGTCGCGCCGGCACATCGCGGGCCATGGCAAGCACGGTCCGGTCTACCAGACTGGACACGCCACCGATCCCGGGGTGCCACGCTACCGGCCCAAGGTGTGGATCACCCGCGCGCAGGCCGGGCTGGACACGGTGGATGAACAGGCGGCGTGGCGGGCGCGCGTCACGGCCGCGCAGGCCGGGCGCATGTCCTACACCCTGGTGGGCTGGCGGCCGGCGTCGAACCTGCCGCTGTGGCGTCCGAACACGCTGGTGGCGGTCACCGACCCGATCCGCGGGCTGGATGGCGTCGACCAGCTCATCGCCGGCGTCGAGTATGTCCATGGGGAGCAGGGCGCGCGCACGATCCTGCGCGTGGTCGACCCCGACAGCTTCACGCTGGACGATGAGGATGTCGGGCCGCGCCATGCCGGCCGCAGCCGGCCGCGCCATCAGCATGCCGTCGACGCCACGGCCCGGCGCTTCCGGTGATGGAGGACGTGCACACCGCCGACGGCATGTATCGGCTGCACGAGGAGACGGCGCAGCAGTTCCGCGGCGGGATCGCCCGCGCCGTCGCTGCCGTGGTGGACGACACGGGCGCGGTGCAGACGGTCGACGTGGCGACGCATGACGACGTGGCGCGCAGCCAGGTCGAGGTGCACCAGCCCTACGGCCTGGCCAGCCTGCCGCCGGACACGCCGCTCACCATCGTGCTGGCGGTCGGCGGCGACCAAGGGCATCTCATCGCGCTGCCGCTGGCTTCGAGCGGCTACCGGTTCGGCAAGCTCGCCGGCGGCGAAGTCGTGCTTTACGACGCCGGCGCCAACCGGCTGCACCTGAAGGCGGGCGGCAACATCGACCTGCTATGTAAGACGCTGCTGCACCTGGCATGCAACATCGCGCAGATCGATGCGCCCGGCGGCATGACGGTCAACGCGGCCGGCGGCGTCACCTTCAACGGCCCCGTCACCTTCACCAACCCGGTGACGTTCAACGCGGCCGTGACGATCAACGCCAACCTCACAGTCAGCGGGATGATCACCGAAGGCGGACGCCCCGTCCAAACGCTGTGACACGTGTCGACGTGGCTTGGTCGCGTGCGCGCTGGGAGATTGGCAGCCATGGCAACTGGCTTCTGCGACGTCGCGATGGCCTATAACTCCACGACCCGCAAGGCGGATGTGGTGTTCGACGGCACGCGCTTCGTGATCGACACGACGGCCGCCACGCCGCTGATCATCTCCCTCGGCACCGAAGGCCGCGCCGCGCCGGACGACGTGCTGCCGGAGACGGCGGACGCCAACGCGCCGCCCAGCGCACGGCCCAACCCGCGGCGCGGCTGGGTCGGCGACGCGCTGGACCCGAACGGCCGGCGCATCGGCTGCAAGATGTGGCTGATCGAGGACGAGCATCAGACGGCCGAGGTGCGCTTGCTTGCCAAGGGTTACGCGCAGGACGGCATCGCCTGGATGAGCGATCGCGGCGTGACGCCGGTCGCCGATGCGAGCTGGATCCAGCCCGGCACGCTGGCGGTGCTGGCCAACGTCGCCGGCATCACGCTCAAGCTGCCGCTGAGCCTGGTCTGAGCCGCCCATGAGCTGGCCCCTCCCGCAGCCCGACGACCTCGCCGAACGCTATGCGCAAGGCTACGAGGCACCCGACGCCTTTCCAACCAGCGACCCGCGCGAGCCGAACAGCTTCATGGCGGTCACCGGCCGCACCCACGCCGAGGTGGTATTCGACCTCTATCTGTATCAGCGGTCGCTGGCCGATGAGCTGATGATCGACACGGCGCAGGATTGGCTGCCGCGCCATGCCAACACCTACGGCGTGCCGCGCCTGCCGCCGCAGAAAGCGATCGGCCCGGTGATCTTCTTGGGTCCGCCGAACTTCACGCTTCCGGCCGATATCGAGTTCGTGGCCGATGACGGCACGCAATGGATCGCGCTGGCAGGCGGCGAGACGGACAACACGGGCAACGCCATCCTGCAGGTGATCGCCGAGGTTGCGGGCATCGCCGGCAACCGCGTGGCGGGCACCGTGCTCACCATCATCAGCACCGTGCTCGGCCTGCAACTGCAAACCGTCACGGTCGGCACGGGCGGTCTGGCCGGCGGCGACGACATCGAGGATTTCGAGCTGTGGCGCGCGCGCATCCTGGCGCGCAAGCGCAAGCAGGGCCAGGCCGGCAACGCGGCCGACTACCTCGGCTGGGCGTCGGCCGCCGGCGCGGTCGCCGCCTACACCCAGTTCATTCCGAAATGGGCCGGGCCGACGGTGCACGCGGTGTTCATCGCCATGCCGAACCCGGCCGGCGGAGCGCCGCTGATCCCCACAGCCGCGCAGGTGGCCGCCGTGCAGGCGTCGATCGATGCGGTGCGGCCGGCGACGGACCAGCCGGTTGTCATCGCGTGCACGCAACCGGTCCAGGCGCTGACGATGGCGCTGGCAAAGGACACCGTCGCCAACCGCGCGCTCGCCACCAACACCTTCGGGGCATTCATCCTGACGCTGCCGATCGGAGGCTTGCTGGACGTCAGCCTGTTGGAGGACGCGATCATCCAGGCCACGAACAGCGGCGTGCAGATCACCGTGCCGGCCGGCGACGTGCAGGCTGCGGCCGGGCAGTGGCTCTCGCCGGGCGTGCCCAACTTCGTGGCCTACACCTCGCCATGATTGCGCCGCGCACCCCGGCGGAGATCAGCGGTGACATCGCCTCGCTCCTGCCGGACGGCTGGGCGTGGGATCATGCGCCCACCAGCAACATGCGGCGTAGCTTCGCGCCGCTGGAAGGCAGCGTCGCCGACTTCGAGGGAGCGGCGTTCGCGCAGCTCTTCGAAAGCGAGCCGGACACCTGCGAGCAAATGCTCGACCGCTACGAGCAGGTGCTCGGTCCCGACCCGTGCATGGGCGATCCGCAGACGTTGACCTTCACAGAGCGCCGCACCTCGGTCACCGCGCGCTGGATCGCCAGCTACGGCGCCAGCGTGGCCGAGCTGATCGCGCTGGCCGCGAGCTATGGCGCGACGGTCTCGATCACGGAGTTCCGTCGCCGGCCCTCTGGCGTGCTCAAGTCACGCCAGAACATCATCTGCAATCCAGAGCAGTTCACGGCGGTCGTGACCATGCCGCCTGCGCAGGTCGTGCCGTTCCGCGCTGGCGCCAGCCGGTCCGGCGACCCGATCGGTCGCATCGAGCGCTCGGCCGTGATCGAGTGCGTGCTGCGCCGGGCCGCACCGTCCCGCGTGACACTGGTCTTCAATTACCTGGGCACGATCGTCGCGCGCTGGAACCTGCCGACCGGCGGGGCGGTGTGGTCGTGACCCTGTCCCGTGGAGCGTAGCCGGCATGGATCGCACATCAGGCCTCGGCTACGTGCTCGATGCAAACGGGCATCGCGTCTTCGCGGATCAAAACCTCGCCGGTGGCGTGGACGGGACCGACGTCGAGCAGGTGTGGCTGACCGGCATCCAGGAGGAGCTGATCGCCGGCCTGATCGAGTATGCCGGGCTTACGCCCAATGTCGGCGACAACACCCAAGTTCGTCAGGCGATCCTGATTTTGATCGCAAGGGCCCTCGCTGGCTACCTGCCGCTGGCGGGGGGCACCGTCACGGGGTCGGTGACGATCGAACAGACGCTGGGAGTGGAGGGCCAAGGGACGTTCGCGGGATCCTGCAGCGTCGGGGGCAACCTTATCGTCGGCAACGCAGTGGTCGCATCCGGAAACGTGACGAGTGGCGGCTTTCTGACGGCCGGGGACGTCTACAGCTCGAATTACCTGCTGGCCGGCCCGTCGAACGGCAACCTGACGCCCTGCCAATCGGCCGCAACCGGCACGTCCATGTCCGGCGGCCAGCTTAATGCTTACAACCAAAGTGGCAGCTCGGGCCAATTCGGCACGGCTGCGGCGGGCGATCTGATCGATTTTTGGGTCGGCAACGTCGGCACGATCAGCATCCAGGGCAAGATCACCACCACGGGCACGGGCGTGGTCTATGGCACGACCTCTGACCGGAGGCTGAAGCAGGACGTCGTCCCGCTAACCGGGGCGCTCGATCGCCTTGATAATCTGCAAGCTAAGAGGTTTGCGTTCCGGTCTGCCCCTGGTGTCATCGTCGACGGCTTTATTGCCGACGAGGCGCAGTTGGTGTCGCCGCAAGCGGTCGCTGGCAAACCCGATGCCGTCGACGACAAGGGAGACATCCTGCCGCAAACCATGGACGCAAGCGCGCTCGTGCCGATCCTTTGGGCGGCGATGGGCGAACTCAAGTCGATCGTGCTCGAGCAAGGCCAACAGATTGCCGCGCTGATGGCCGCGCGGGCAGTCTAGTCCGATGAAAAAACTCCTTCTCGCCATCGCTTGCCTGCTGCCGTTCACCGCAGCCGGGCAGTCGATCCCCGTTCCCACCAAGAACGGCCAGGCTGGCGGCGTTCCCGCTGCCGCTGGCGATCCGCTCTTCCTTAACCAGATGATAGGGTTTTTTGGTGAGAAGTGCGACACCAACGCCTCTGGCTGCACCGTCGCGCCCACCGGGATTGGCGGCTCACCTCGCACGCTAGCCGATACGCTCGGGCAGGTGCTGAGCCCGTCGTGGCTGGCTCCTGCGTATTTAGCGTCGGCACTTGGCGGCGTGGTAGCCAATGATGGAACCGATCAGTCAGACCATATCAACAAAGCCCTTTCAGCCATCATCGGCGGCGCCACCATTCTGATGCCGTGTGGTATCAGCTACATTAGCAAATCCCTCCTTATCCCGCGCGCGAACGCCAGAACCACGCTGGCTAGCGCCAATCGACAGTGTTCAACGATTGTTGCCATGAACACGTTCCTGGGTGGGGCAGTCGTCACCGGCTCGATCAGCGGCACCACGCTGACGCTCGCTTCCGGTGCGGCAACGACGTCCCGTGCGATTAACTCTCCAGTGACCGGCTTGGGTTCGACACTGGTCTTGCCAGACACCGTAATCACCGGGGTTATCAGTTCCAGCCAATACGCAGTAAGTCAGCCGCAGACGATCGCAAGCGAGACTATGCTGATCGGTGGAGACATGCTGGACATCATTGGGCCAGGCTCCGGCGTGCGTAGCCTGGCCTTCGACGTGCAGCAGACCTCGGCGCAGGCATCGTCTGGCGACACCCCGTTCCGGACGAGCGGCTACACCGTCAACCTCCTGGACAATGACCAATTCGTCGAAGACTTCTTCATGTCCTCGTGCTTCATCTGCATCCGCGATGGTGCGGGCGCGGGCAAAACCGTCATCCGGAACGGCGTCATGCAGTTCATCGCCGACGGCACGTCCAATCCTGGAAGCGGCGGCGTGCTGGTCGAGAACACGGGTCCTGGACCAGAAAACGATATCGAGAGCACGTATATCTATCCAAACCTGCCTGGCTTGGGCGGGGGGCCGACGCTCTACCACCCGACGTTCGGCTACAAGCTCACCAATACCGGCGCCACGCATCTACGTGGCAACGATGTGACGCAGGCTAATTATGACCTGCTAATTGCGCCAGGAAACGGCCAGACCGTCCAGGCGACGAAATCATCGGACGACGTGTTCGACGCGGGGGAAGCCTCTTGCGTCAATATAGCGCCGACCGGCACGGGCTACGTATTTGACACAACGTTTACGTCGCCATGGTGCACGTCACAGGCCACGAACATCAACGGCGTGACGATCGCGGGTTCGGACGCCTCGGCCGAGACGGCACAGCCCTTCCCAATTATGAAGACCAAGTTCCTCGGCGGCCTGATCGCTTTGGCATCGCCGGCTCCAGCATTGGCAGGCGGCTCGGCGGCGGGACAATCTGGCACCGGCTTCCTGGTCGCGGATGCTTATTCGAGCGATACCACGCTGGCCGATACGACCATCAACGGCTGGCTTTATGGTGTGTTCGTAGCAGCGGGGGCATCCCACATTTCGCTGCACCATAACTTCATCGGCAATTACGGTTTCTTTGGTGTTGGCAGCAGGACCAACTACGTAGGCATCAACGTTGCCGGAGGGTCCGGGGACGACATCGAGATCGATGACAACCACCTCGTAGGCAATACAGGCGCGCCGCTCGGCTTCGCTGCCACAGGCGGGGACAACCGTGTCCATGACAATCCCGGCTACAACCCAGTGGGGCCAAAGACACTCACCGCCTCTGCCAGCCCCTGGACGATCCCCGGCGGTCCGACAGAGGACGACCTCTACTTCAACGCTGGCACCCTGAGCAGCGTGACCCTGGCCAACCCGGGCCAAGCCGGTGTGACGGTCTGCTCCGCGTCTCCCTGCTTTGTCCGTCGAGCGCCCTATCAAGCCGCGGTGGTGACCTATGGCGGCACCGCTCCAACCGTCGTGCAGAACGTCCATTGATCGCACCTTCCGGACCGGAGCTGATCATCCTCCCGCGCCACCGCGCCGTTCGCGGTGGAGTGCGTGGCGCCTCGCTCGACCCTCAATGGCCGGCCAAAGACCCGACCGGCACGGATGTCTATGGCGCCGACTTCACCTGGGTGTTGGACGGGCCACCGCAATCCGTCACAGCTCTTGTCGTTCCCGACGCCGCTGTGACGTTGCTCGAGCAGGAAATCGTCGACACCGCTTACGTCATGCGGATCACCGGCGGTGTCGATGGCGTCGACGCGACAATCGTGCTGACCGCGACCGATGCGAACGGCCGCGTCGAGCCTCGGGCCATCGTCTTGCCCATCGTCGCGCAGACCCCAAGCCTGCCGGCGAGCAGCGCGCCGACTGCGCCAGCAGATCCAATTGCCCTCTACAGCTACACGCAATCGGTGCCCGAAGCAGTGTGGGTCGTACAGCACAACCTCAACCGCTTTCCGGCCGTCACCGTGATCGACGATGCCGGAGATGAGGTCGAGATGGACGTCCGCTACGTCGACGCCAACACCCTGACCCTTACCGCGGCCGGGGCGCTCTCGGGCGTGGCCTACCTGTCCTGATTGGAGCAAGCCATGGCGCGCCCATTCCTCAACGGCATCGACCTACGCCAGACACAGATGCTCAACGGCGTGCTGCACAACGTCGCGGGCTTTCCAGCCAGCCCTGTGGCAGGCCAACTCGCCTTCAACACGATCACAGGCGGATCGGCGACGTGGAATGGCGCCGCCTGGGTCTATCACGATGCGTCCAAGCTCACGGGCGCGATCCCCATGGCGGCGCTGACGGTCGACCCCACCCAACGGGCAAACCACTCCGGCACTCAGCTAGCAAGCACCATCAGCAACCTGGCATCGACCGTGGAGGCTTTCGCTTTGTCGGCCTTTGCGGCGCCAACCGCCAACATCGCCATGGCAGGCTTCACGCTCACCGGCCTGGCGGCGCCGACCGCCGCCGGGCAAGCCGCCGAATACGGCTGGGTCATGGCGCAGCTTCAGAACGCGGCGGCCGGCATCTCCAGCAAGGATCCGGTCGCGGCGATCGCCACAACCAACGTGTCGACCCTGAGCGGCTTCCAGACCATCGACGGCGTCGCCTTTGCGGCTGGGAATACCAACAACCGTGTCCTCCTAACGGGACAGACAACCGCCGCCCAGAACGGCGTGTGGGTGCAGGCATCTGGCGCGTGGACGCGCTCTGTCGCCGAGGGCAGCAGCACCGCCGAACTGGACCCTGGCGCGCAGTGGCTGGTCCTCGGGGGCACCATCAACAGCGGCACCCAATGGCGCATGTCGACGACGGGGGTGATCACGCCAGGCACTACCGCCATCGCCATCGTCCAGACGTCGGCCGGCGCAGTCTACACCGCTGGCAACGGTCTGATCCTCAGCGGGTCGGCGTTTACAGTCGTGGCGGCGAGCGGCGGCGGCATTTCCATCAGCGCCGGCGGCGTATCCGTCGATGCCACCGTCGTGCGCAAATTTAATGCGACGATCGGCGACGGCTCCAGCACGACGATAAACGTGGCGCACAACCTCGCAACCCAGGACGTCACAGTGCAGGTCTACGCCACCGCCTCGCCCTTCGCGCAGGCGGAGCCGGACGTCCAGCATACCGACACCAATCATGTGGCGCTGATCTTCGCAGCCGCGCCCGCGTCCGGTGCCTACCGGCGTGGTGCACGGTTAATGGCCCGCTACATCGGAACATCGTTCGCAGCCGACCTGCTCGCAGCGCTGCTGTCGTTCGCAGCGTCCGCGCGCACAAATCTCGGCCTTGGCGGCGCAGCGGTGCTCAATGTAGGGGCGATCGCGGGCACCGTGGCGGCCGGCAACGACATCCGCATCACCGGAGCGGCGCAGACGGGCGCCCCCATCAGCGGGTCTAGCCTGGCGACATCAGGCAATCTAGCTGGCAGCGTCACACCGGGCAGCAACAACAGCCTCATCGGCTGGAACTTCACCAACGGCACCGGCGAGGTAGATCACTTCAATCTCTACACCGGTGCGCTGCCGGCCGTCAGCCATATCTGGTATCAGGCGCTCTCTGGCGGCACGTATCAGCAGCTTGCCACGATGAGCACAGTCGGGTTCGCGGCGAACTCTCTGCGCACCGGCGGACCAACAGGCCCGAGCTGGACCAGCGGCACCGGAGCGCCCACCAGCACGCAACCCAATGGCTCCCTCTATAGCCGCACGGACGGCACGGTCGGTGCCCGTTTCTACGTGTCAACCGGGTCCAGCTGGAACGCGGTGATGAGCGTATGAGCTCGCTCCTCCCAAGCGTCGCCAGAGCCAAGCTCTCCGCGTTGCCTTGGCTGCGACGGGACGGCAAGCACGTCGTCCGCACCTTGCTGGCCCTGGAGGCGGCCTGGTGGGGGTTCGATCTGGCGCTGCCATGGGCCACATTTCCCATGAGCCCGGTCTACCGCCTGATGGCGGCATGGGCGCCGGAATGGGTGTGGGCGCTGCTGTTCCTGGTCAGTGCGGCGCTCTACGTCTACGGCTTCGGGGGCGGCCGGCTACGGCGGATCGGCACGGCGGGGCTGGGCGGTATCCTCCATGCCGTCGTGGTGACCAGCGCGCTGGTGTCCGCCCCCGAAAGCACCGCCACCGGCACGCACACGATTTGGCTGCTCGCCACCTATCTGCTCATCGAGTGGGAGGCCATGGATGACTGAGCGCGCCCAACGGCTCCGCACGTGGGCGCTGATTGCGCTGGCGCACGACACGTTCTGGTTGGAGGTGTGCCTGGCGGCCGTGGCCTGCGCCTGGGCCAACACGCTCTGGCTGATGTCGGGCGACCTGGCGGAGCGCACCGCCTATGCCGCGGTCGCCCGGTTCGCTTCCGACGATCAGTGGGAGGCCATGGGGTGCGTTGGCGCCCTCGTGCAGGTGATCGCGGCGTTCCGCCACGAGCGGATGACGCGCTTCCTGGCCGCAGTGCTGATGGCCGGGTTCTGGCTGGTGCTGGCCGATGGCGTGCTGGCGGCAGGGCCGCGGTTCACCCCCACCGTGGTGCCCTACTATGCACTGGCCGCGTTCAACCTGGTCTGCGCGGCGCTGCCGGTGATCCGCCGCTTGCGCTGGCTGCGCGGCTGATGCCCGACCAGACGGTGCTGCCGGATTGGCTGCGCAACTGGCCGGTCTGGGCGGTGCTGCTGCTCGCCTGCGGCATGCCGGCGTTTCGCACGGCGGCCGAGCTGGTCAAATAGGTGGCAGGGTTCGGCGCCAGCCGGGAGGATGCCCGCGTCCGCAGCCAGTTGACCGCGCAGCAGCAATTCGAGCGGGCGCGGGCTGCCCTGATGGCGCAGTTGCAGGACGACCTCGACAAGGCCCGCGGCGCGATCGACGGCTACGAGGCGGAGTTGGCCAAGTTGCGCCGCGCCCGCGGACTGCTGGCCGACGCGATGGTGGAACTGCGCACCGCCGCCCTGGCCGCCCGCGCCATGGTCCACGAGCTGGAGCGCCGCCTGGGCGACCCGGCCACCGTGTTCCGTCCGCTGCCCTCCATCGACGAGGAGGGACCGATGCGGAGCTGACGCGGGGGCTTGGGCTGCTGTCACAGCCCGAGCCGCACGGAATGGAGCCGTGCACGGATAAACCGCCCCGCGACCTCCCGGCCGGAAGGTGGGGCTCAATAGAGTGTCAACCACGCATGGAGTCCATCCTCACCCCGGCGACGCCCGTTGCGCCGCCTGCCCCATGGTTTGGGGGCAAGCGCCTGCTGGCGAACCGCATCATCGACCGCATCGCCGCCATCCCTCACGTCGCCTATGTGGAGCCCTTTCTCGGCATGGGCGGGGTGTTCTTCCGCCGGCCGTTCCGGAGCAAATCGGAGGTCATCAACGACCTAAGCCAAGACGTATCGAACCTGTTCCGCGTGCTACAGCGCCATTACGTCCCGCTGATGGACCTCCTGCGCTGGCAGATCACGAGCAGGACGGAGTTCGATCGGCTGCGGGCGGCCGAGCCGTCCACCTTGACCGACCTGGAACGGGCCGCCCGCTTCCTCTACATTCAGCGTACGGCGTTCAGCGGGCTTGTGCGGGGCGCCTTCGCAGTTGATGCGACGGCTGGCGCCCGGTTCGATGTTAGCCGCCTCGGTCCGATCCTAGATGGCGTGCACCAGCGGCTGACGGGGGTGGTGATCGAGCGATTGCCTTACCCGGAGCTGATCCGGCGCTACGACAAGCCTGCGACCCTGTTCTATGTCGACCCCCCTACTGGGGCCGAGAAAGCGCCTACGGGCCTGGATTATTCGCCCGAGCAGACTTCCAGCAACTCGCAACCCAACTGGCGGGCATCAAGGGGCGGTTCATCCTCTCCCTGAACGACCGCCCAGAGGTCCGCGAGATGTTCGCCGCCTGCCAGATCGAGGAAGCCCAAACCGTCTACACGAGCGGCATCAAGGCGAACAAGCGCACCATCGAACTGCTGATAAGCGGTCCCTGATGGGGCTCTTAGACCCCTAAAAACGGCGTTCCAGCGATTTCTAAGGTTCCCAAATCAAGTGGCGAGATTTCCCAAATCAAGTGGCGCGCTACACCGACCCTCTCCCAGAGGGAGAGGGAGATTCGCACCCAGGGACCCTAACACCGTCCCGACGCGTCATCCAGCAGCCGGTGCATGGCGGCTACGGTGGCGGGTGGCAGGTCGCGTATCCCGCGGGCGAGGCGGTTGGCCAGGGCGGTCTGCTGTGCGGACAGGCCGGCGGTGTTCACCACCACCCGCGGATGCGACAGGCGGGCCAGCCGGTTGAGCTCGTCGGCTTCCTCCCAGATCAAGCCCATCGCCTCGCATACCTGGTGGACCAACCCGGTGCTCGGCACGCCGCGGCGGCCGTGCTCCAGGGCCGACACATAGGCGCTCGACACCTGCAAGGCGGCGGCAAGCTGCTTCAGCGTCATGCCCCGGGCGGACCGGAGGTGCCGCAGATGTTCGCCGAACGGCGTCATTTGGGCTTGCGCAGCAGCAGGCGGACTGCGCCGACATTGGCGGCATGCGGATGCGTCACCGCCAACACCAGCGGCCGTAGCGGGGGCAGGTTCAACCAAAGCGGCAGCTCCCGCCGGATCACCCCGCCAGTCTCCCCCACCCCGCGCCCGGTGATCACCTCGACGCAGCGCACCCGGTCCGCATGGGCGCGGTGCAGGAAGGCCTGCAACGCGTGGAAGGCGTGCTGCGCCGTCCGTCCATGCAGATCCAGCGTCCGACCCGGCGCCAGCTTGCCCGTGCGCAGCCGCGCCCAGGTGCTGTTGTCGACCCCGCCGGGTTGCTCGCCCACGGTGATGGCGGACGCCGCCACTGTCTTCGCAACGCGCACCGGCGCCAGCATCACAGGGCGTGGCACGGTGGTCGCAGGAGCATCGTGCTGCGGCGTCAGGGCCGGCGCGGCGCGGCCGGGCAGGGCGGCGACGTGCCGGGCATAGGCGGCCCAGGCCTCCCGGTCCGTCTCGCTCAGCCCGCGCCGCACCACGCTACCCGCGCCGGGCGACCGCCGCCGGGTCGTCCTCGATCAGCAGCACATGCAGCCGCCGCGGCCCGTGCGCGCCGAGTTCCAGCGTCTGCTCGATATCGGCCGAACGGGATGGGCCGGTCACCAGCATGACGTTGCGCGGCATCGGCCCGGCGTCCCGCAGCAGATCCCACGCGTCCTCATAGGCGCCCACCACGCGGCTCGCACGCAGCATGACCACCGCGGTGTCGGCGAGCAGGTTCAGCGTCGTCGGCCGCTCCGGCGCGGAGGGCAGCATCAGCGTCCCCGTCTCGGCCACGGCGGCGAAGGCGTGCTGCAGGCTGACGAGGTCGGACCCATGGGCACGGCCCTCCCGCAGCACCAGCAGCGGGCGTTTCGACCACGGGATCGCCTGCAACTCCGGGTGCGGCGCCATCGCCACCTCGGATGGCAGGTTATGCGCGGCCAGGTAGGCGCCCAGCGCGTCCGGCACCGCGCCCGCATCCGGCAAGCGGTCGACCGTGCCGAACTCCCGCTCGATATAATGCACCAGCAGGTTCACCTGCTCCGCCCGGTTCACGCGGGTGCGCGCCGGAATCAGGTGCCGCGGGTGACGGACCAGCCGGTCCCGTAGCATCGCCGCCTGGTCCTCTGGCAGCGGCCCGCGCTTCAGCCCGCGCCGGATTGCGCCGAGGATCGCCTCCTTGGTCACTGGCCCGATCGCTGCTGCCGCGCATAGCGCGCGAAGAACGTGTCGCCTTCCGGCGCCGGCAGGTCGCGGCCCGCGGTCCAGCCGCCGGCGAAGGGCAGGGAGGCGAAGCGCCCGCGCCGCCGGCCCATCAGGCCCAACGTCGCGGCGGCGAGGCGGGTGGCCAGCCGGTAGAACGCCGGGCGCCGGGCCGCCCAGGCCCAGATGCCGAGGTTGGTGCGGACGCCCATCGGCGTCAGATGCCGCTCAAACTCCCGCTCCCGCCAATGCCGCATCATCTTGGGCAACGGGATTTTCACCGGGCACACGCTCTCGCACTTGCCGCAGAACGTGCTGGCGTTCGGCAGGTGCCCGGCCTTGTCCACCCCGATCAGCGACGGGGTGAGCACGCTGCCCATCGGGCCGGGATACACCCAGCCATAGGCATGTCCGCCGACCGCGCCGTACACCGGGCAATGGTTCATGCAGGCGGCGCAGCGGATGCAGCGCAGCATCTCGCCAAACTCCGTGCCCAGCATCGCCGACCGGCCGCCATCCAGCAGCACGACGTGGTATTCCTCCGGCCCGTCCAGGTCGCCCGGCCGCCGCACCCCGGTGGAGAAGGTGGTGTAGACCGAGAAATCCTGCCCGGTGGCCGACCGCGCCAGCAGCCGCAGCAGGCTGGTCGCATCCTCCAGCGTCGGCACGCATTTCTCGATCGAGGCCAGCACGATGTGCACCCGCGGCAGCGTCTGCGTCAGGTCGCCGTTGCCCTCGTTGGTGACGATCACGCTGCTGCCGGTTTCGGCGATCAGGAAGTTCGCCCCGGTGATCCCGACATCGGCCGACAGGAAGCGCTCCCGCAGCTTGGTCCGCGCCTCGGTCAGGATGTCCCGCCGCTCGTGGAACACGCGTGCCGGATCCAGGTCGGTGTGGCACTGGCGGAAACTCTGTTCCCAATCCTCGCGGTTGAGGTGGAAGGCGGGGGCGATGATGTGGCTCGGGTGCTCGTGCCGGAGCTGGATGATGTACTCGCCCAGGTCGGTTTCGACCGGAGTGATGCCGAACTGCTCCAGATGGTCGTTGATCCCCAATTCCTCGGAGATCATCGACTTGCCCTTGGTCACCGTGCGGGCGCCCGCCTGCTGGCAGATCGACAGCACGGCCGCCCGGGCGTCATCCGCCGTGGCGCACCAATGCACCTGGCCACCCGCCTGCTCCACGCGGGCGGCATAGGTCTCCAGGTAGAAGTCCAGATTGGCCAAGGCGTGGTTCTTGATGTCGCGGCCGATATCGCGCAGTTGCTCGAATTCCGGCAGCGCCTCCACCGCGCGGGTGCGGCGCGCCATGAATTGCGGCTTGCTGAACGCCAGCGCCTTTTGCAGCCCGGCGTCGCCAAGCGCCTGGCGGGCATTCTGCTTGAAGACCGGCGACGTGATCGCGACCATGCGTTTAACTCCCGACCCCGCTTTCCAGGCAGCGACTGGCTTCTTCGGCCTGTCCGGATGGTACGGCCACCCAGCGCTCCGGATGGGCTGGCGGCAAGCCCGGTTCGACGGCCTGCAGCCACGTCACGACGTGGCTGAGGATATCGTGCGCGGCCGTGCCATGCGGCGCAGGCGCAATCGTGCCGCGGCTCCGCTCCAGCCGTTCCGCCAGGGGTTCGGGCGCCAGCACACCCTGCTCGATCAATTCGGCCAACAAGCCCTGATACAGGGCAAGCAGCATCGCATGCGTCTCATTATGCCGGTGGTCGCGGGTTTCCAGCACGGCGCGGATCACGTCGCGGGAGACGTTTTTCGGCTGACTCTGTTCCATGCCGACAGTCTGGGGCTGCACTTGCACCCCTGCAAGCGTTGCTCGCCCAAGATGGAGCGTATACCTCGTCGTCATGACCCAGCCGTGGCGCCCCTCCGAACGCTATCCCGACCCGGCGGTCGAGATCCTGCACCCCTGCTTCGCCGCATACCACGTCACGCTGGCGGCGGTGGAGCGGCTGTATACCGGCTGCCGCTGGGCGGAAGGGCCGGTGTGGTTCGGGGACGGCCGGTGCGTGCTGTGGAGCGACATCCCGAACAACCGCATCCTGCGCTGGGATGAGGAAACCGGCGTCACTTCCGTGTTTCGCCGCCCTTCCAACAACGCCAACGGCAACACGCGGGACCGCGCCGGTCGGCTGGTCACCTGCGAACATGGCGCGCGCCGGGTGACGCGGACCGAATATGACGGCAGCATCACCGTGCTGGCCGACCGGTTCGAGGGCAAGCGGCTGAACTCCCCGAACGACGTCGTGGTCCGCTCCGACGGCTCGATCTGGTTCACCGACCCGGAGTTCGGCATCCTCGGCTATTACGAGGGCGAGCGCGCCGAGCCGGAACTCTCCACCAACGTCTACCGCATCGACGGCGCCACCGGTGCGATCACCCTGGCCAGCGACGAGATCGCCCGTCCCAACGGCCTGGCGTTCTCCCCCGACGAGCGGACCTGCTACATCGTGGAATGCGGCGTGCTGCCGCGCCGCCTGCTGGCGTTCGACGTGTCCGCGGATGGCCGCACCCTGTCCAACCGCCGCGTCTTCGTCGACGCCGGGCAGGGCACGCCGGACGGGTTCCGCTGCGACGTGGACGGCAACCTCTGGTGCGGCTGGGGCATGTCCGACAGCCTGGATGGGGTGATGGTGTTCAACCCGGGCGGCGAGCCGATCGGCCGCATCGCCCTGCCGGAGCGCTGCGCCAACCTTTGCTTCGGCGGCCGCCATCGCAACCGCCTGTTCATGGCCGCCAGCCAGTCCTTGTATTCGCTGTACGTCCAAACCCAAGGCGCCCCCGGCGGTTGATGCCTGACCCATGGCAGACATCATCACCGCGACCCCGACCAACTGGGATCAACTCGTCCTGGTCTGCCGCAAATGCAGCAAGAAACTGCATGGCGGCTTCGGACCCGACGGGGACGACACCCTCACCCGCGCCTTGAAGGCCGAGTTGCGGCAGACTGGCCGCCGCCGCTCCGTACGGGTGATCGAGGCAAAATGCTTCGGCCTCTGCCCGAAGGGCGCCGTCACGGTGCTGCCGGGTGCGGCGCCGGGCCGCTTCCTGACGGTGCCGAAAGCCACCTCGGCCGCCGACGTGCTCGCTAGCCTGCCGCCTGCTTGACGGCCGCTTCCCCGTACACGCGTTCCAGGCGCCGCACGGTGAAATGCGCCCGCGCCAGTTCCCGGTAATGCGCCAGGAAGGTGGCGTTGAGCGCGGCGCCGCCGATCGCCCCGATCACCGGCACCGCCTGCAAGGCGAATTTCTGCGATAGCGTCAGGCCGAAGCGCGACGCGACCTCCGCCATCAGCAGGGCCAGCGGCCGGCCTTGCAGCACCATCCTGGTGCCGAAATACCCCATCTCCGTCTCGGTCGGATTGAGCGCGAACACCTGCAGGCACGCCTCCCGGCTGGCCGGATCGGCGAGGTCTTCGCCGGCCTCCTGCGCGATGCGGGCGATCTCCCGCATGATCGCCAGCGTCGTCACCGCCGCATCCGGTATGAAGCCGCCGAGGCCGAGGAAGCCGCCGACAGCCCCCGACATCGCGACCAGCGGGGTCGCAAACCGGCGGCTCCGCGCCTGCTCCCCCGCCACGTCGATCCGCAGCACCGCGACGTCGAACGCCCGCTTCAACGCGGCCTCCACGATCCGGCTCACCGCCGACTGCCCGCCCGGCACAGCCTGCAGCGTCCGGCTGCCAAGACGGAAGGTCCGGCCCAGCATCCCGCCGACAAGGTCCGCCATCCGCATCACCAGCCCGCCGCCCTCGCGCAGGCGCTGCATCGCCGCGGCCAACTCCGCGCGGGAGGCCGCATCCATCGTGCCGTCCGTGGCCACGATGTCGGTCCTGGCCCCGGTATCCTGCGTCGCGTCCATCGCCGTCTCCCCGTTTGCTGCCGTTCAAACGCCGCTGCCGTCGTCCGGCTCCCGCGCCGAACGCCGCGCCTGCCGCAGCAGGTCAGCCCGCGCCTGCGGCGGGCACGCGCGGTAGAGCCGAAGCAGCGCCAGTTCGTCGCCCTGCAACGCGTCTGCGCTGCGGCCGGTGTCGCCATGCAGCAGCAACTCCGCCGAGACGTCCAGCGCGCGGGCGATGCGCGACAAATTGCCGCTCACCTGCGCCGCCCGATCCGTCTCCCATTGTGCGACCGCGCTGCGCGACACGCCGGCCGCTTCGGCCAGCGCAGCCTGGCTCATCCCGCGCTGCCGCCGCCACGCGGCGATACGCGCCCCGACGCTCATATGTCTTCCCCCTGTGCCAAGCTGACGGCAACCCCGCGACCCATGCCGAAGCATGAGAACAATTGACGAACATTGTTAGTGATACTAACATACGTCGTCCGTTGGGGGGATCTAAATGCCACATCAAATCACCTGGACGCGTCAGAGTGACGCGCGCTTGCTCGACCTGCGCGGACGTGGGTTGCCCTGGCAGGCTGTCGCATCGGAATTGCGGATCGGCCGCAACGCAGCCATCGAGCGGGCCCGGCGGCTCGGCCTCGCCCCGCTCACGCGCATCCAACCGGCGCCCCGCCCCGAGGTAGAACGCAACGACCGTCCGCCGCTGCCACCGGGCCACCCTTTGTCCTGGCAGGCAATCACCGCCCAGACCACCTTGGCAGGCGAACCTTACCCCTACCCGGTGTTTCTCTGAACCGCGTCCGTCAGAAGAGTAGCCCGTATTTGCGCAGCAAATGCGGGATCACGGCGCAAGAACGAGTGTGTATCCTCGCGAGCAAAGCTCGTACCGGCTACGCAACACGCATTGCTAGATCGGATCCAGACCGCTACCGCAGCGTCAGCGCCACCGCGGCGCGGCAGCGGGGGGAGGCGAATCGGCCCACCACCTTGTCGCCGGTGCGGTCGCCCTCGAACACCTGCTGGAACGGCTTGTGGTCGGCGCCCGCCGTCGTGCTCGTCGCCAGCATGTGGCCGGATTCGGTCACATGGCCGGCGAGCACCGTCACCCCGTCCGTCGGGGCAAATTGCACGTCGCCGCCATCCACCAGCAGCGTGGCAGAGGCCTTGCCGGTGGCGTCGAAGCCGGTGCCGCAGTCGCCCTGCTGCACTGTTGCCAAACCCGAGTAGCGCGTCATCCCGCCGCTGCACCCGGCCAGGGTGCACCCGATCAGCCCGAGCATGACTGGCGTGAGAATACAGCTAATTCCGCGCCTCCCCGACTTCGCCGCTGTGCACCATCCCCAAATGGCTGGTCAGCGCCTTGACCATCTTCTTCACCTCCGCTGCACCCAGCACGAAACCGACCGTGCCGTAGCCCGGATGTGCGAACGCCAGCATCGATCCCTCCGTCAGCGCCTCCGGCCGGACCATCCACGCGGGTCCGACGACGGCAGGCACCCCGCTGGCGTCCAATCCCCGCTGCTTGGCCTCGGCGGGGAGTTCCGCCAGCAAGCGGGCGCGGACCGCGCCGAGCGCACCGATCAACTCCAGCAACTGGCCCGGGGTGAGCGCGACCTTGCCCTCGGCGCCGCTGCCCGGCAGCAACGTCAGAACGGCCGCGCCATCGTGGATGGCAACGTTCATCCGTGGCTGAGCCATACTCCGACCTCCAGATTTATCGGCAGCACCGTCATCTTACCGTCACGCTCCCCCCTGTCTTGGACGTTCAGCCGTCGATCATCAAGGCCGGGCCTCGCGTCAAAGCGAACTCATCGCCTATCGCTGCCAACCGTCACGCCGGATGTCGGCGTTACAATTCCGTACAAAGCCTATGCTGTGCAAAACACAGGTAAGCACTATGTAGCACGCGACTTGGGGGAATGGTTCTCACATGGGTTCTCACGCTTTGATCGCGCGCTTCCTGTTTGGCGCCAGCGCCTTGGCCATAATCGGCTGCATCTCGGCGGCCTGCGCATTCGGCTGACGGCCGCGGGCGGGGCCACGCCCTAGCCCGCATTTCTCACAAGAATGAGGTGCACCGGGTCTCTGAATAGGCGAAAGTTCTTCTGCAACAAAGCCTTACTCCGACGCAGAGGATGATCCCGGTGCTGACAGACTGTAGCCCAACCCTGTTCGAGTTTGCACCTGTCGAACGCCGGTCCGTGGTGGCCGCGTTTGATGGTGGGCGCATCACCTCCGATGCTGGCGCGCTCCTGCTCGGTGCAGCGGATCGTGCGATCCGGCTGACCCGGCGCATGGCGGCCTGCTTCACCGACACGCGCAATCCATTGTTCATCGAGCACGAGGTGCAGACCCTGGTCTTGCAGCGCGTCGTCGGCATAGCGCTCGGCTACGAAGACCTCAACGACCACGATCAGCTCCGCCACGATCCAGTCATGGCAACCCTCGCCGGCAAGCTCACCGCCCGGCGGCGCCGCGGCTGCGCCCCGCTGGCCGGCAAGTCCACGCTGAACCGCCTCGAACTCAGCCGCGCCGAACCCACCCGCTACCACAAGCTCGCGGCCAGCACGGCCAAGCTCGAACGCCTGTTCGTCGACCTGTTCCTTGACGCCCACGCGCAGCCGCCCGAGCAGATCATCCTGGACCTCGACGCCACCGACGACCCGCTGCACGGCCATCAGGAGGGCCGGTTCTTCCACGGCTACTATGATTGCCACTGCTACCTGCCGCTCTACGTGTTCTGTGGGCGTCATCTGCTGGTGGCCAAGCTGCGTCGCTCCGACCTCGACGCATCGGCAGGGGCCGTGGAGGAGATCGAGCGTGTTGTCGCCCAAATCCGCACGCGATGGCCGCACACGCGGGTTGTGTTGCGTGCCGATAGTGGCTTCGCCCGTGATGCGCTGATGACCTGGTGCGAGGCCAACCATGTGGATTTCCTGTTCGGCCTGGCCCGCAACCCGCGCCTGTCGGCGCAGATCGAGGCGCAGATGGCCGAAGCCCGCGCCGACGCCGAGACGACCGGCAAGGCTGCCCGCCGCTTCCGCGATTTCACCTGGTCCACGCACGACAGCTGGTCGCAGGAGCGCCGGGTGGTGGGCAAGGCGGAGTGGATCCCAGGGTCCGACACGGCCGGCGATAAGGCCAATCCGCGCTTCGTCGTGACTTCGCTCAACCCCCGCGAGGCCGAGGCGCAGCACCTCTACGAAGCGATCTACTGCGCCCGCGGCGAGATGGAGAACCGTATCAAGGAATGCCAGCTCGACCTCTTCGCCGACCGCACGTCGGCCCACACCATGCAGGCCAACCAGCTGCGGCTGTGGTTCGCGTCCGCGGCCTATGTGCTGCTGTGCGCCCTCAGACGCATCGGGCTTGAGGGCACCGCGTTGGCGACCGCCACGTGCGGGACGATCCGGCTCAAGCTGCTGAAGATCGGCGCGCTGGTGCGGACCAGCGTGCGCCGGGTGAAGATCGCCATGGCGTCGGCCTGCCCCTCGCAAAACGAATGGGGGCTGGCCTATGCCGCCCTGCAAAGAGCGTTCGACTGACCGCCACGAACCAGACACCGCACAGCGCCACCACCCCGATCAGCACTGCTCCAGCGGTGATCGCACCACCGCGCCCGCTCAACACACTCAACCCACTCAACACGCTCAAAATGACACGGCGACACCCGGAACCAAGGCGACAACCGACGCTGACCACCCAGACGACGCTCAGCGATGGCACTGTGAGAAATGCGGGCTAGCCCTTCCCGCAACTCGCTGTTGCAGACCTGGCATGCAGTTTGCTGCCTGACCAGGCTGTATCATTGTGCACCTCGATACGGACGACCTATGGTCCTTCAGAGTGGGGTGCATGATGCAAGTCAGTCGGGTTCATTACGCCTGGGTCGTGGCGGCAGTCGTCTTCCTGGTGTTGCTGACCGCAGCGGGCGTACGCTCGACGCCGGGCGTGCTGCTCGTCCCGCTGGAGCAGCAATTCGGCTGGTCGCGGGCGACGATTTCGTTCGCAGTCGCGCTGAACATCTTCCTCTACGGACTTGCCGGGCCGTTCGCCGCCGCCATCCTGGAGCGGTTTGGCCTGCGCCGCACCGTCATCGTCGCCCTTGCCGTGATCGCCACCGGCGTGGCGCTGACGCCGCTGATGCAACAATCCTGGCAGTTGATCCTGCTCTGGGGCGTCGTGGTGGGCTCCGGCACGGGTGTGACGGCGATGGTGCTGGGGGCCACCGTCGCGGCCCGCTGGTTCCAGTCGCAGCGCGGGCTGGTGGTCGGCGTGCTCACGGCCAGCACCGCCACCGGGCAATTGGTGTTCCTCCCGCTGTTCGCCACGTTGCTGGAGCGCTATGGCTGGCAGGCGGTGTCGCTGACGATCGCGGCCGTCGCCGCCGCCATGATCATTCCCGTGGCGGTGCTCGTGCGCGACCGGCCGTCCGACCTGGACATTCCGCCCTATGGCGGCAGCGTCATCGTTCCCCGGCCGCCTTTGACGGCCAACCCGATGCGCCGCGCGCTGTCCGCCCTGCGGGAGGCGGCGGGATACCGCAACTTCTGGCTGCTCAGCGGCAGCTTCTTTATCTGTGGCGCTTCGACCAACGGGCTGATCGGCACCCATCTGATCCCGGCCTGCCTGGACCACGGCATCCCGGAGGTGGCCGCCGCCAGCCTGCTGGCGATGATGGGGGTGTTCGATTTCTTCGGTACCACATTGTCCGGCTGGCTGTCCGACCGCTGGGATAACCGGCGCCTGCTGTCCTGGTATTACGGGCTGCGCGGCCTGTCGCTGATCGTGCTGCCCTTCACCTTCCAGTATTCCTTCTATGGGCTGTCCCTGTTTGCCGTCTTCTATGGGCTCGATTGGATCGCGACGGTGCCCCCGACCGTCCGTTTGACCGCGCAGACCTTTGGCGAACAGGGCGCTGCCGTGTATTTCGGCTGGATTGCCGCGACGCACCAACTCGGCGCCGCCTTTGCCGCCTGGATGGCCGGCCTATTGCGGGAGAGCACCGGGGACTATCTCAGCGCCTTCCTCTCCGCCGGCATACTGTGCCTGGTGGCGAGCATCATGGTCAGCCTGATCGACCGCCCACAGCGTCGGCCTGCGCTCGCCTGACCGCCGGCATATTGCCGTGTGCCGCCTGTCGTCGTCTAATATCAGTCAATAAGATGCCATGAGGCCGACGCCGTCCCATGTCCCCGAAGGTCGCCGCCATCACCATGGCCTATAACGAGCCGGTGCTGCTGCCGGTCTGGGCTCGGCACTACGCCCGCCAGGTCGGGGCAGATTATTGCTACGTTGTCGACCACGGTTCGACGCAACCTCTGGATCTGCCTGCGGCAATCAACCGTCTGCGTCTGCCCCGCTCGGCGCACGACGAACCCCGGCGCGCGCGGTTCATGTCGGACCTCGCGACCACGTTGCTGGGCTACTATGACTGGGTCCTGCATACCGAAATCGACGAACTCGTCCTCGCGGACCCAAACCACTTCCCCAACATCGCGGCATTCTGCGAAACCGCGCTCGGCGGGACGGTGTCCGCCATCGGGTTCGACGTGCAACACGTTCCAATGGTGGAAGCAGCCTTCGATCCGGCGCGGTCGGTCGGCAGCCAGCGCGGTTGGGCGCGCTTCACCAGCGCCCTGTGCAAACCGGTGCTCACCCGCCAGCCGCTCACCTGGTCGCCCGGGTTCCACTGCTCCAACCACCCGCTCGCCTTTGCGCCGCTTTACCTGTTCCACCTGCATTGGGCGGACAGGGAGCTGGGCCTGCAACGGCTGGCGCGGACCCGGGCAATGGCCTGGGCGGACAGCACCTACGCCGCGCACGAGCGGATCGGGGACCAGAACTGGCTGGACGTGTTCGACGCCATGGCAGGTTTGCCGCGGGTCGGCGCAATCGAGTTCGATACCGCGGCCGCACCGATCCGCGACTACCTCCGCCGCGTGAGCGACAGCGCCATCGGTCGCGAGCGGGACACCTACCGCTTCGACCTGGCGGTCAATGCCGACCAGCTCTGGTCCATTCCCGACAGTTTCCGCGCCAAGCTCTAACCGGAACGCCACGGATGTCAGCCCATCAATCAGCCGGGATGCTGCGCGGCTTCTGGTATATCGCCGCCGCCTCCCGCAGCCTGGCGAAAGGCGCCACCAAGCCGGTCACGCTGTTGGCAGAGGACGTCCTCGTCGGCCGCGCTCCGGACGGCGGCGTCTTCGCCTATGCCGACAAATGCCCGCACCGGGGGATGCCGCTGCGCCATGGCAGTTTCGATGGCGTGCACCTGCAATGCTGTTACCACGGCTGGAAGTTCTCGGCGGCGGATGGCGGCTGCACCAGCATTCCGTGCCTGGCCGATTGCGATCCGACGCCGCCCGGCCGCTTCCGCCTGCGCGCCTATCCGTGCCGGGACGTGCAGGGCAATGTCTGGGTCTACATGCCAGCCGGGCGGACATTGCCGGACGTGTTGCCTGCGGTGCCGCAAGTGCCGGGCTTCGACGGCGTCGGGCCACAGATTGCCACGACGATGCGCTTCCCCTCCAACGCCGACATCGCCGCCTATGGCTTCTGCGACCCGGCGCATCCCGCCTTCGTGCACACCTCCCGCTGGTGGAAGTCCAAGGCGGGCCTGAAGCTGCGGCCCAAGGCCAAGGCGTTCGAGCCGGTTGCCCAGGGCTTCCGCATGAAATCGCACCAGCTCGGCGGCGGTGCGCGTCCGTACCGGCTGCTCGGCGCCGATGTGACGGTGGATATCACCCTCAGCCTGCCGGGCATCCGCATCGAGCATATCAGCGGCAGCCGCCACTCCGCCTGCGTGCTGGCGACGGTGACCCCGGTGACGGAGGTCACGACCGACGTGCATTACTGCGTCTATTGGACGATCCCCTGGCTGGCGCCGCTGCGCCCGTTCGCCGCCTGGATGGCGCGCGACTTCCTCGGCCAGGATTTGGACATGGCGGCGAAGCTGTCGCACGGCGCGGTCACCCCGCCGATGCTGTTCGTCGGCGACCCCGATACGCAGATCGCCTGGCTGATGCGCCTGAAACGGGAATACCTGGCCAGCCAGGCCGAGGGCCGCCCCTTCGTCAACCCGCTGACCGAGCAATTGCTGCAGTGGAAGAGCTAGCGCCGGAGGGAACCGCGGCCATGTAACGGCCGTTCGGCCAGCGGAGGGCGCTCATGGGCTTGATGGAACAACCGGCAATCGCAGCCTTTTGGGCGGTCCGGCGGCATACGGAAGAGTTGTGTCGCGACTTGACTGCCGAGGATCAATGTATCCAGTCGATGCCGGATGCCAGCCCCGCCAAGTGGCACCGGGCGCATACGACGTGGTTCTTCGAGCAGTTCATCCTGACGCCGCATCTGGAGGGCTACCAGCCGTTCAGTGCCGAGTTCAGCTACCTCTTCAACTCCTACTACGAGGCGGTGGGCGCCCGGCATCCGCGCTTCGCCCGCGGCATGATCACCCGGCCCGGTGCGGAGGAGGTCACGGCCTACCGCGCCCATGTCGACGCCGCGATGGCGCGGCTGATCGGGCTCGGCCAGGACATCGGCGCGTTGCTGGCGCTGGGCCTTCAGCACGAGCAGCAACACCAGGAACTGCTCGTCACCGACATGCTGCACGCGCTCGCCCAGAACCCGCTTTCGCCCGCCATGCTGCCGGGCTGGACGCCCCCCGAGGCGAGCCGCACCGCCGACAGCTTCGTCGCCTTCCCCGGCGGGATCGTCGAGATCGGCCATGCGGCGCCCGGCTTTGCGTTCGACAACGAAGGGCCGCAACACCAGGCGCTGCTGCGCCCCTACAAACTGGCGAGGCGCCTGGTCCGCAACGAGGCCTGGCTCCGCTTCATGGCGGATGGCGGCTACAGCAAGCCAGGGCTGTGGATGTCCGAAGGCTGGGCGGCCGTCCAGGACCATGGCTGGACTGCCCCGCTCCATTGGCGGCAGGCCGGCGGGGAATGGCGCAGCTTCGGCCTCGGCGGCGAGGTTGCGCTGGACCCGCAGGAGCCCGTCCGCCATATCAGTTGGTACGAGGCCGACGCGTTCGCCCGCTGGGCCGACGCCCGCCTGCCCACCGAGGTCGAATGGGAGGCAGCATCGGCCGGCGACCAGTTGGTCGAACGCGACACCCATGTCTGGCAATGGACAGGAAGTGCATACCTTCCTTACCCGGGCTTCCGCCCGGTCGCCGGCGCGATCGGCGAATACAACGGCAAGTTCATGATCAACCAGATGGTGCTGCGCGGCGGATCCATGGCGACGCCGCCGAACCATACACGACCCACGTACCGCAACTTCTTCCACCCCGACCGACGCTGGCAGTTCACCGGCCTGCGCCTGGCAATGGATATCTGAGCCATGCCCGACGGTTACCAATCCTCCGCGCCCTCGATCCTGCACGAGGTGCTGGCCGGTTTGTCACAGCCGCAGAAGACATTGCCCGCCAAGTTGTTCTACGACGCAGAGGGATGCCGTTTGTTCGGCGAGATCACGCGGCTGCCGGAATACTACCTGACGCGGACGGAGCAAGCCCTGCTGGACCAGGTGGGCAGGGAGTTGCCCGCCATGCCCGGCTGTGCCCTGGTCGAGTATGGCGCCAGCGACGAGGCCAAGGCGCTGCTGCTGCTCGACCGTTTGGCCGCCGAGACCTACGTCCCGATCGACATCGCTGACACTGCGCTGCGGGAGTTGACCGACCGGTTGCGGACCAGCCGTCCCATGCTCGACGTCTTCCCCGTCGCCGCCGACTTCCTGCGGCCTCTGCAACTGCCTGCCGCGCTTGCCGGGCAGCCATGTTTTGGGTTCTTCCCGGGGTCCACCATCGGCAACCTCGACCTCGGCGCCGCCCATCGCTTCCTCGTGCAAGCGCGCGAGACGTTGGGTCAGGGCGCCCGCTTCCTGGTCGGCGCCGACCTCCGCAAGGATAGCGCCATCCTGCTGCCTGCCTATGACGACGCGCAGGGTGTCACGGCCGCGTTCAACCTGAACCTGCTCAGCCACCTCAATCGCGAGGTCGGAACGGATTTCGAGCTCGATCAGTTCAAGCACCGGGCGGTGTGGAACGACGCGGAGAGCCGCATCGAAATGCATCTCGTCAGCCTGGCCCGCCAGACCGTCACGGTCGACGGCGCGTCTGTGGTGTTCGAGGCGGATGAGACCATCCATACCGAGAACAGCTACAAGCACACCCTCTCCGGGTTCCAGGCGATGGCGCAGGCGGCCGGTTGGCAGCCGGAGGCGGTTTGGACCGATGCGAAGGCGTTGTTCTCCGTCCACTTGCTGACCTCGGGTGACGTGGCTGCCTGATGCGGGGCGCAGCCATCTTGGCCGCGGTGGTGCTTGCCACGCCTGCCCTGGCGCAAAACCCTGCCCCAACCTCTCCGCCCAACTCCGGGGCAAGCGGCTATTCGACTCCCCGGCCTGCTCCTGACCGGGGCGTGACAATGACCCCAGGCGTCGTGCAGCCGCCCAGCCCTGATCCAGGCATGTCCGTCACGCCTGCCGTCCCCCCATCCGGCAAAGCGGGGGTTCCACACCCGAACTAGCGCGGATCGTGCAGTATTCGTCGTCAATCGTGCCTGGCGATGAACGCCTTGATCCGGGGGGCGATTTCCGTGCGGAAGCGGGCGCCGTTGAACAGGCCGTAATGGCCGACCTTCGGCTGTTCCCAGTGCTCGTGCTTGTCGTCCGCCAGGTTCGGCGTCAGCCCGTGCGTCACGCGGGTCTGCCCGATGCCGGAGATGTCGTCCCGCTCGCCCTCCACGGTCATGATAGCGGTGCGCGTGATCATCGCCGGGTTCACCGGGCGGTCGCGCGACACCAGCAGGCCGCGCGGCAGCAGGTGGTCGTGGAACACCGCCGTGATGGTCTGCAGGTAGAACTCCGCCGACAAATCCATCACGGAGCGGTATTCGTCGTAGAACGCCCGCTTGGCGGCGAGCGGCTCGCCGTCGCCATCCACCAAATGCGCGAACATCTGGTAATGCGCTTCCATATGCCGGCCCAAATTCATCGCCATGAAGCCGGCGAGCTGCACGAAGCCGGGATAGACCGGCCGCATGAAGCCGGGCTGGCCGAACGGCACCCGGTGGATGACGTTGTTCTTGAACCAGTCGAGGTCGTGCTGCTTGGCGAACCGGTTGACCTCGGTCGGGGCCTCCCGCGTGTCGATCGGGCCGCCGATCAACGTGATGGACCGCGGCGTCAACCCGTTACGGTCGGCGTTCATCAGGGCGGTGCTGGCCAGCACCGGCACGGCCGGCTGGCACACTGCGATCATGTGGGTTTGCGGACCCAGATGGCGGCAGAAGGTCTCGATGTAGTCGATATAGTCATCCAGGTCGAAGCCGACCGCCGTAACCGGCATGTCCTTCGCGTCCTGCCAGTCCGTGATGTAGACGTCGTGGTCCGGCAGGAATGCCTGCACCGTGCCCCGCAGCAGCGTTGCGAAATGGCCGGACATCGGCGCCACGATCAGCAGCGTCGGGTCGTTCGGCCGGTGCGCCGCGCGCTTGAAGTGCAGCAGGTCGCACCAGGGCAGGTGCAGCGCCACCTCCTCCGTCACCTCGACCGTCCCGCCGTCGATCACCGTCTCGGTATGGCCGAACGCCGGCTTCACGAAGGTGCGCGTGGTGTGCTCGAAGCTGTCGAGGGCCGCGGTGGTGACGCGGCCGAGCGGCGTTTCCTCCCATAGCGGGTTGTGCATCATCGACAGGGCGCCCGTGACCATGGCGCGCATCGGCTGCAGCGCCATGCGCTGGAAGTCGTACATCTGATAAAGCATCATGGCTGGCTGACGGAGCTCCCACTCGGACTTTGATTGGCGCGGAAGATGGCGAACAGGTCGCGCGCCACGACCTCCGGCGGGTCGCCGCCGGGGTGGTACCAGGTCAACGCCCAGTTCAGCGCGCCCAGCAGGGCGAGCCGGAACGGACCGGGTTGGACGCCGGGCGGCAGGTCGACTGCGGCGACCAGGCGGCGGAACATCGCCTCATACCGGTCGCGCTGGCGGACCAGTTCGTCGCGCGCGGCGCTGCTCTGTTGCAGCCGGTCCACCACGACGGCGGCGAGCGCACCGTCCGTCAGCAGCAGGCTCAGATGCGCCGCGGCCGCCGCCTCCAGCCGCGCCCATGCGGCGTCATGCGCGGCGACCGCGTCCTCCACCCGCGCGATCGAGCGGTCGATCGCCTCGGCATAGACCGCGGCGAGCAGCGCCTCCTTGGAGGCGAAATGGTAGTATACGGAGCCCGGCAGCATACCGACCGCAGACGCGATGTCGCGGATCGACGTCCGGCCGTAGCCGCGGGCGCCGAACAACTGCGCGGCCTGGGACAGGATGTCCTGCCGGCGGCTGTCGGGTTTGGTGCTGTCCAAGGGCAACGGCATGTTCCTGGTTGGCTATACCAAACAATCGTTTGGTGAAAACAACATTAATGCTGCACTGCACCCGTTGACCAGGGCCCCCCGCCATGAGCCCGCGAGGAGCTGCGTTGCGGCCACGCCATGGCTTCTGTTGCAGCCGTGTCGCTATCGCTCCCGCCGGCGGCTGGTTACAAGACGGGATGCTGCGACGCTTCTTCGCCTATTACCGTCCGCACCGGGGCCTGTTCGCGCTCGATTTCGGCTGCGCCATTGTGTCAGGGCTGCTGGAACTGGGCTTCCCCATGGCGGTCCGCTCCTTCGTGGACCAGTTGCTGCCGGGCCGCGACTGGGGCCTGATCCTGCTCGCCTCCGTCATCCTGCTGATCATCTACCTGGCCAACACCGGGCTGACGGCGGTCGTCACCTATTGGGGCCACCTGCTCGGCATCAACATCGAGACCGAGATGCGGCGCCGCGCCTTCGACCACCTGCAGAAGCTGTCATTCTCCTTCTACTACAACAGCAAGACCGGCAACCTGATCACCCACGTCACCAAGGATTTGGAGGATGTGGGGGAGGTGGCGCATCACGGGCCGGAGGATTTGTTCCTCGCTATCATGACCTTCATCGGCGCCTTCGCGCTGATGTTCACGATCAACACCCAGCTTGCCTTGTTGACGACGATCATCACCCCGGTGGTGGCGGTCGTCTCCTCCCGCTACGGCGCGCGCATGACGCAGAACTTCCGCGCCCTGTTCCGCCAGGTCGGGGCGTTCAACGCCCGGATCGAGGAGAATGTCGGCGGCATGCGCGTGGTGCAGGCTTTCGCCAACGAGGAGCATGAGCGGCGGCTGTTCGCCATCGACAACGCGCAGTATCGCCGCACCAAGCTGCAGGCCTACCGGCTGATGGCCGCGTCCTCCTCCATCACCTATCTCGGCATGCGGCTGACCCAGATGGTGGTGATGGTCGCCGGCACCTGGTTCGTGCTGCACGGGCAGTTGTCGGATGGCGGGTTCGTCTCCTTCCTGCTGCTGGTGGGCGTGTTCCTGCGCCCGGTCGATAAGATCAACGGCGTGCTGGAAACCTATCCCAAGGGGATCGCCGGGTTCCGCCGCTACCTGGACCTGCTGGAGGTGCAGCCCGACATCGTGGATGCACCCGGCGCCGTCGCCGCCGGCCCGCTGCGCGGCGACATCCGGTTCGAGCATGTGGGCTTCGGCTATGGCGATGGGCGGAGTGTGCTGCGCGACGTGGATTTGCGCATCGCGGCCGGTGAGACGGTGGCCTTCGTCGGCCCGTCCGGCGCCGGCAAGACCACGCTGTGCTCCCTGCTGCCGCGGTTCTACGAGGCGCAGTCCGGCCGCATCACCATCGACGGCATGGATATCCGCGACATGACGCTCGCCTCGCTGCGCGGCCAGATCGGCATCGTGCAGCAGGACGTCTTCCTGTTCGGCGGCACCCTGCGGGAGAACATCGCCTATGGACGGCTGGATGCGCCCGAAGCCGACATCCTGGACGCTGCCCGGCGGGCGCAGTTGGACGACGTCATCCGTTCGTTGCCCGCGGGGTTGGACACGCTGATCGGCGAGCGCGGTGTGAAGCTGTCGGGCGGGCAGAAGCAGCGCCTGGCGATCGCCCGCATGTTCCTGAAGAACCCGCCGATCCTGATCCTGGACGAGGCGACGAGCGCGCTGGACAGCGAGACGGAGCGGGCGGTGCAGGGTGCGCTCGCGGCGCTGGCGGTCGGCCGCACCACGCTGGTGATCGCGCACCGCCTGGCCACGATCCGCAATGCCGACCGCATCGTCGTGGTGGAGCGCGCCGGCGTGGCCGAACAAGGCCGGCATGCCGAGTTGCTGGAAGCCGGCGGCGCCTATCGCCGGCTGCACGCGGCGCAGTTCGGCGAGGTGGTGTAGGCGCTCCTGAATGAAATTACGCTTGGTCCCCGTCGAGCCATGGCCGCTTCCGACCCATAGCGGACGTGGTTTGACCAACCGAGGTCGCATATTATCAGAACATGGAAAGCATTAATTACTTAACAAGTACTGTAAATCACTCCACATGCGGGCCGCCACTGCCTAAAAATTCAATTTTGATAGCTGTCATCGGCTGTTGAAAATAGAGTGAAATTCCAGCATTCCTCGATCCATAATATATAGGAGCTTCAGGATTGTATGGATTTTGCACCCATGTACAGTAAAAATCTTGGTACATTCGGTTTGTACTAAAATCACGCTCAATATACTCATAAACTTTTGCTTGATAGCTTTGATTATTGACTTGTATATTTTCATCTTGTACAAAAGAAAAGCTATCTTTAAATATATTAGCTTTTCCTTTTGCGGTAAAAGTATTATTTGTCTGGCCATTTTTGGCCATTAAGACTGGTAATATGCCATCTGCATTGGTCTGAGGGCTAACCATAGGATTGTCGAACCAAAGACCAGCTACGCTTGCGGAGTCTCTAAAACCGCCGGAAGTCTTAATTTTGTGAGCGCAAATGCCAGGATAAGACGTTCCACCGTAATATGTTCGACTGAATGTGCTGTTTTCCTGTTGATATGTAACTCTAACGTCGATTGGACAGCCAGGCGAAGCTGTTCCTGATGCAGGAAAAGTTATAAGCGGTTCTGCTCTGGCGAGAGTTAGAGAAGCTATTAGGGTGAGGATACCGGCAGTGAAAGCTTCTTTCATGGAGGGCTCCGAATTGCCTCATATACGAGTCCTTACTCAACGTAATGAGAATTATGCCCAACGTCCACAACCGACACCTAAGGTAGCACAGCCCATTGCGAAGATAGTCTGCGTAAGTCAAGACTTTTGATAGTCCCGCGCCGGGCATCGTAGTCAGCGGCTTACGCCTTCCGGAAGTTACGACCGAATGATCGCGGTAGGGACGAGAGTTTCCCCGCGCCCCCCGCACAGATCCGGACGTGCCCAATTTAGGCATCCGGCTCCCACCTCGGGTGTTTGGCGGCGAACCGCTGGTTTGGCCAGGGATGAAGTATCCTTGGTTTCGGAGGGTAGTCGTTGGCCAGCTTCGCCATGCGATCCCACAGCGTGCCATCCTTCTAGCTTCGTCGCCGGAGTGCCCGACGCCATAGTCAGACGATTTGCGCCCTGAAATCCGCCAGTGCCGCGTAGTTGGTCGGCACAGCGTAGTATGCGAAGACCCCCTGAGCAGGCCCGCGTTCCCCTTGGTCCCCGCCCTTGGCTCCGCCGCCGGTCGCCCGGCTTTGTTCGGCCGCTTCATCGCTACTATGGCGAGGTCTGACTTCTCATCGCCCTGCATCATCGGCTTCGGCTCCTCGCCTTCCCGATGCGGACCACGGACGGCGGACCGTCCAGGGTCGGCAATGAGACCTCCCGGTTCCCGCGCAAGGAGCGTCCGTACATGCCAGGGTCTCCGACCGCGCCGGGTCGTCCGGGTGCTTGCGATGGCGCACCCGTCCGTGTTGCCTTCCGCCAGCAGAACTGCGTCGGCACCCGAGTTTCGTGGATTTCGCGGCTCAATGGCTGGCCTGCACGCTCCCCTACCGACGCTTCAACGCCACCCTCGCGAATGACGCCGCACGGTTCAGGGCCGATGTGGGTCGCTACCCCTTCATCGCAGTGGACTTGCACCACATACTCCGTGCCGGTCTTCCGGCGCACTCCGCTTCCCACCACAAGCTGACCTACAGCACCGGTAGCAAGCGTCAGATTTAATCCACTAGAGGCGTGATCGGTCAGGCGGCTGTCTTTCTCCCTTTCCTCTGGAGAGGGCGAAAACGCCAAAGGGTCTGCCTTCGTAGGCAGTGAATGGCGTCGAAGGGCGGGACTAGGGTCCGACGCGAATGATCGTTCGCACCTAATCCTCTCCCAGAGGGCGGGAGAGGGCATTTGTAGGTCGACCTCACGTCTTCACGGCAGGATCGGGTCGCCCGCGCTGGCCAGCAGTAGCGGGGTAGAGCCGCCGCCCGGCACGCCCCATTTGATCTGACCTGTCGCGCCGCAATGGCCGCAAACCATGGTCCAGTCCGTGTGGCTGGTGCCGCAGGCGTCGCATCGCCAATGCGGGTCCGATTCCGCCGAGGCCGCCTGGTGCAGGGCCTCCGACGCGGCGACCGCATTGCCTTCCCGGGTCCCGATGTCGGCCAGCAGCAGCCACACCCGGCGCTGCTTCAGCCCGCGGGATAGCGCCGCCTCGGCATGGCGGCGCGCATCCGCGACGTCGTCCCCCTCCAGCGCAGCGTGCGCCCGCAGCAGGTCGGACTCCGCGTGGTTCGGCGCTGCACTCGCCAAGGCTTCGACGCGGGACGCGCGGATGGCCGGGGTCGGGCTGTTGGACAGGTAAGCCTCGGCCAGGGCGGGGTTCGGGTTTGCCGCCCAACTCACCCGCAACACCTCCAGCGCCTTCTTTTCGCGGCCGCCGTCGCGCAGGCGATGGGCGTAAACCAGTGCGGCCGGCACGAAGGAGGTGTCGGTCTGCCAGGCGCTCTTGGCCAGGCGGCGGGCTTCCCTGGGGTCCGTTTCCGCCTCCGCCGCGGCAACGCCCAATGCCGCCACCGGATCGCCGGGGCCGGTCAGTGCGAGCGCTTCCTTCCAGTTGCCGGCCTGCATGGCCAGCCGTGCGCGTTCCGTCCGCAGCCAGGGTGTGCCGGGGTTCGCCTCCTCCGCCTGCCGTGCGAGCGCGTTGGCCGCGGGCCAGTCTCCCTTGGCGATGGCGCCCTGCATCAGGCCGCGCAGGCCCAGGAATGCGGCGTCCTTGCGGCTGGCCAGCAGCTTGAACGCCGTGTCCGCCTCGTCTCCCTGTCCGGCCAGCCGGCCCGCATAGGCCGCTAGCAGCAGGGTTTGCGGCGTGTCGCCCAGCAGCGTACGGCTGCGCCGCGCCTGCCGCCGCGCGCCCTCCGGATCACCGCCGGCCAGCGCGAGCAGGGTCTGCGTGACCGCGTCCGCCCCGCGGTTGCGCGCCCGTTCGCTCCGCAGGCGCCGGCTCCGGGAGGGGAGGCGCGCAATCATCACCAGCAACCGGATGACCAGGTAGACGACGGCCAGCAGCACCAACAGACCCAGCACCGCCCAGGAGGTGGGCATGTTGATGGCGACATCGCCGACCGAGGCGCCGACCGTGCCGGGCAGATGCGCGAGCCACCAGGCAAACGCCACCAGGAGCGCGGTGACGACCAGGAACAGGACGACGCGGCGCATCAGCCGTTCGCCGTTGAAATCAGGGCCGCACGGGCATCCAGCAGCGACTGCGCCTGCGCCCGCCATGGCGCCATCGCGGCGGCGGCCGGCCCGGACAGGCCGTCCAGCGCCGAAACAGCACCCGGCAGGTCGCCGGCCTCCAACAGGTGGCGCGACCGCTCCAACACGCCGGCCACGGCGTCGCCGACGATGATCTTGTCACCCTCGCGGATCGTGAAGCCGGACTGCGCCCGGTCCCACACCCGCTGCAGGAACGGTGTCGCGTCCTTTGGCGGCTGCCCGGCCTCATGTGCTGCGCTCGCCGCGGCGTCGAACGACA
The DNA here is from genome assembly GCA_965199095.1 of Acetobacteraceae bacterium. GTDB lineage: Bacteria > Pseudomonadota > Alphaproteobacteria > Acetobacterales > Acetobacteraceae > LMUY01. The sequence goes on along the minus strand of CBDAQM010000006.1, from coordinate 718,294 downwards.
GGCGCAGCGAGGCTTCGGTCGGCGGCGGCTTGGTGGCGAACTGCGCCAGGGCCGGCGGCGCGTTGGGGATCGGGCCTAGCGGCTTGCCGGATTGCAGCGCCACGTTGGCCATCTGCAGCCGGGCGGTCAGCGCCTGCCGGTCCGCCAGGGTGGCGATGGCGCTGCCGGCCTTGGTCAGCGCGTCCATGCGCGTGGTCAGCGCGGCAACCGCATCGTTCAGCTTGCCGACATCCGCCTGCTCGGCCGAGCCCAGCTTGGCGACGTCATTCTGCTCGGCCGCCCCCAGCTTGACGGCGTCGGTCTGTTCCGTCGTGCCCAACTGGTTCTGCCGCGCTGCGTCCCCATCGATCCGGCTGGAGACCGCCGCGATCTCCTCCTGGCCGGCGTTGTCCAACACCGCCCGCGGCGGCGGCTTCTGCTCCAGCGCGGTCAGCCGCTGCTCGATCGGACGCAAATCCGGGGCAGGGGGCGGTGGCGTGGGGATCGGCCGCGCCTCCACCTTCTCCAGCCGGCTTTGCAGCGCGCCAAGCTGGTCCTGCAATGCCGCCACCTGTTCGGCGGAGCCGGAGCTGTTGCGCCACAGCAGATAGCCGCCGACCACCACGATCAGCGCCAATACCACGATTGCGGCCAGCAGCGGCCCGGCGGTGGCCGGCTTGGCCGCAACCGCCGGGCTGGCGGTGGCGGTGTGCACGGGCGCCGGTTCCTCCGGCAGGCCCGGCGTCGCGTTCGATGTCTCGTCGGTCATAGGAGGGCCAGAACCTCGTCCTGAGTTGGATGCAGTGCGACACGGAGTTCGCGCCACGGCAAGTGGCACAATGCGTCGGCCGCCGGCACCCCGATCGCCACGGCCGCGGTCCGGCGCAGGTGATCCCTTAGGGCATACGGCAGCAGCCGGGCAAAGGCGCGTGCGGTTTCGGCAGAGAAGAACAGGGCGGCGTCCAGCCCGTTTGCCATCGCGTCGGCCACAGCGGGCGGAAAGCGATGGACGGCAGCTGCGGCATAGACCGCCCGCCGATGGACCGTGAAGCCGCTGCGGCGCAGCGCCGCCACCAGTTTCATCCCCTGGCCCCGCCCCGTCGCCAGCAGCACCGGGCCGTGCTCCGGCGCCAGCAGCCGGGACGCCAGGACCGCCAGCGCCGCGGCGTCGCCCCCGGCACTATGGACCGTGCTGAAGCCGGCGGCGCCGGCGCGCGCGGCCGTGGCGTCGCCCACCGCCAGCAACGGCAACGCGCGGTAGCTGGGCGGCAGGGCGGTGGCGTTGCCGCTGGCGGCGATCACGGCCTGCAAGGCTGCCGCCGGCGGCAGGCGGACCCGGTATGGACGCACGGTGAGGAACGGCGCCCGAATCGGACGATGCCCCGCTTGCGCCAGCCGCGCGGCCGTGACGCCGCACCCCGGCTCCGGCCGCGTCACCAGCACCGTCTGCCCAAGCTGGTGCGGCTTAGTCAAAGAGGTCGCGGGGCGAATCGGCGCGCAGGCTGCGGCCCAGTTCCGCCCCCATGCGCTCGGCATCCGCCGGCGCACCGTGGATGCTGCGTTTCAGCAGGAACGAGCCGTCGGCCCGCGCCACCAGCCCCACCAGGTGCAACTGCCGATCCGGCAGGAAGCGGGCATAGCCGCCGACCGGGGTGCGGCAGGATCCGTCCAGCAGCGCCAGCAGCGACCGCTCCGCCGTGGAGACGGCGCGGGCCTGCGGGTCCTCGATCCCGGACAGCAATTCGCGCAACTCGGTATCGTCCTCGCGCACCGTCACCCCCACGATGCCTTGCCCGGCGGAGGGCACCATCGCGTCCGGATCAAGCGGTAGGATGCCCAAGCCGGCCGGCGCCGCGTCCATGATCCCCAGCCGCCGCAACCCGGCCAGCGCCAGGAAGGAGGCGGTGGCGGCGCCCGCCATGATCTTGTCGATCCGGCTCTGCACGTTGCCGCGCAGCAGCGTGGTGCGCAGGTCCGGCCTGGCATGCAGCAACTGCGCCTGCCGCCGGACGGAGTTGGTGCCGATCACGACGCCAGCCGGCAACGCCGCGAACGGGTCCGCCGGGTCGGCCGCGTCGCAGGTCGGGCCTAGGATCAGGGCGTCGCGCGCATCCTCTCGCCGCAGGGTGCAGGCGAGCACGATGCCGGGCGGCATCACCGTCTCCAGGTCTTTCAGGCTGTGGACCGCGAAGTCGACCCGGCGATCGGCCAGCGCCTCGTGGATTTCCTTCGCGAACAGCCCCTTGCCGCCGATCTCCGCCAGCGAGCGGTCCTGCACCTGGTCGCCGGTGGTGCGGATGACGTGCTCCTGGAACACGTCCAGCCCGCGCAGCACCGGGCAGAAGCCTTGCAGGCGGGACAGGAAAATCCGCGTCTGCACCAGCGCAAGCGGGGAGCCGCGGGTTCCCACCCGCAGCGGCAGGTTCCGCTCGTGCGGGCGGACGCGCGGGGTGAGCACGCCGGCGGGAGGGTTCGCGTCTGGCATGGGCGTGTCCTATTACCGCACGCAACAGTTGGAAAGCCCACCCATGCGCCCGGTGCTGGGGATCGAGAGTTCGTGTGACGAAACGGCGGCTGCCGTGCTGGCGGCGGACGGTGCCGTGCTGGCGGAGTCGGTGCTGAGCCAGCACGACCACGCCCGCTTCGGCGGCGTCGTGCCGGAGATCGCGGCGCGCGCGCACCTGGCGCACCTGCCGGGCCTGGTGACGGAGGTGCTGCGGCAGGCCGGGCTCGCGCCCGCCGGGCTGGGCGGCGTGGCGGCGACCACCGGGCCGGGGCTGATCGGCGGCCTCATCGTCGGCAGCGGCCTGGGCAAGGGGATCGCCCTGGCCGCCGGCCTGCCCTTCGTCGCGGCCAACCATCTGGAGGCGCATGCCCTGACGGCGCGGCTGACGGACGGCGTGTCGTTCCCCTATCTGCTGCTGCTGGTCAGCGGCGGGCATTGTCAATGCGTGGCGGTGCAGGCAGTGGGGCGGTATCACCGGCTGGGCGGCACGATCGACGACGCGGTGGGCGAGGCGTTCGACAAGGTCGGCAAGCTGCTCGGCCTGCCTTGGCCCGGCGGCCCGCATGTCGAGCGCCTGGCGGCCGCGGGCGACCCGGCGCGGTGGCGCTTCCCGCGCCCGCTGCACTGGCGGCCGGGTTGCGATTTCTCGTTCTCCGGGCTGAAGACGGCGGTGGCGCAGGCGGTCGCCAAGCTGCCGCCCGGCGCGTTGCCCCGGCGGGATGCGGCGGACATCGCCGCCGGGTTCCAGGCGGCGGTGGCGGACGTCCTGGCCGATCGTGCCCGCCACGCCATGGCGATGATGCCGGAGGCGACGGCGCTGGTGGTCGCCGGCGGCGTCGCGGCGAACGCGGCCGTGCGCCAGGCCCTGGCCACCGTGGCGGGGGAGGGCGGGCTGACGCTGGTGGCGCCCCCCCTGCGACTCTGTGGGGACAATGCCGTGATGGTGGCCTGGCTCGGGGTTGAGCGGTTGCGGCTCGGCCTGGTGGACGGGTTGGACGCGCCGGCGCGCCCGCGCTGGCCGCTGGACGAGATGGCCGGCGCGTGAACTACCGCCACGCCTTCCACGCCGGCAATTTCGCCGATTGCACGAAGCACGCGCTGCTCGTCTGGCTGTTGCGGGCGCTGGCCCGCAAGCCTGCGCCCTTCACGGTGCTGGACAGCCATGCCGGCGCGGGCCGCTACGATTTGGCGGGCGACGCGGAACGGACGGGCGAGTGGCGGGCCGGCATCGCCCGGCTGCTGCACCAGCCGCCATCCGTACTGGCTGACTATTTGGGTGTGGTGGAGGCGGCCGGCCTGTATCCGGGCTCCCCCGGTATCATCCGCGCCTTGCTGCGCCCGGGCGACCGGCTGCTGTGTTGCGAGTTGCACCCGGAAGAAGCCGCCGGTCTCCGCCGCTGCTTCACGGGCGATTCGCAGGTGGCCGTCCATGCGCGGGACGGCTGGGCCGGGCTGGACGCCCTGCTGCCGCCGGCGGCGAAGCGGGGTTTGGTGCTGATCGACCCGCCCTACGAAGCGCCCGGCGAGCATGCGCGGGTGGCGGAGGCGCTGGCCACCGTGGCGCGCCGCTTCTCCACCGGGGTCGCCGCCGCGTGGTACCCGATCAAGCATCGCGCCCCGGTCCGCGCGCTGCACGAGGCGGTGCGGCTCGGCGGCGTGCGCGACGTGGTGGCGGCGGAGCTGTGGCTGCGCGACCCCACAGACCCGGCGCGGCTGAACGGCAACGGCCTGCTGGTGCGCAATCCGCCCTATCTGTGGGACCGCGAATGGCCGGATCTGCTGGCGGCGCTGCTGGCGCGGTTGGGCGACCGCGAACCCGGCGAAGGCATCGCGGTGACCCGCATCACCGATGAATGACGCGGTGGCACGGTCCGGCATCCTGGTCGTCGGGGCCGGCGCCTGGGGAACCGCGCTGGCGGTGCATTGCGCGCGCGCCGGGCACGCCGTCACGCTCTGGGCCCGCAACCCGGGCGCGATCACCGCCGCGCGCGAAAACCCCCGCCTCCCCGGCGTCGCCATCCCCGAGGCAGTGCTGGTCACGGGCCACCTGCCGCCCGCCGCCGAGGCCGTGCTGCTGGCCACCCCGGTGCAGCACCTCCGCACTGCGCTGGGCCTGAGGCTGCCGGCGGCGCCGCTCGTGCTCTGCATGAAGGGGCTGGAGAGCGGCAGCCATCGTTTCCCGATGGAGGTCGCGGCCGACGTCCGGCCGGGCACCCCGACCGCGATCCTCACCGGGCCGAATTTCGCGCATGAACTGGCCCGCGGCCTGCCTGCCGCCGCCATCCTCGCCAGTGCCGACGCCACCCTGCGCCGCCGCCTGGTCGGGCTGCTCGGGACGCGCCGCTACCGGCTGTATGGCGGCGCCGACCCGATCGGGGCGCAGGTGGGGGGAGCGGCCAAGAACGTCATCGCCATCGCCGCCGGCATCGCGATCGGCGCCGGGCTGGGCGAGAACGCGCGCGCCGCCCTCGTCACCCGTGGCCTGGCGGAGATCGCCCGGCTCGCCGTGGCGCTCGGCGGCCGGGCGGACACGGTGAGCGGGTTGTCCGGCCTGGGCGACCTGATGCTGACCTGCGCCGGGCCGGCCAGCCGCAATTTCCGCCTGGGCCTCGCCATCGGCGGCGGCGCGACTGCGGTCCAGGCGCGGGCTGCGATCAACGCCGCGGTGGAAGGGATGGATGCCGCGCCGGCCCTGCTCGCCCGCGCGGGCGCCGTGTCCTGCCCCATCATCGCCGCTTTGGTCACGGTGCTGAACGGCCAATCCGACGTCCCCACCGCGATGGCGGCCCTGCTGGACCGCCCGGAGGCGGACGAGTGAACATCAGTGTGTCAGCCGACACAGCCCTATAAAGGCCCTCTCTCTTGAGTCAGCCGTCTGACCGGGGTCAGTAAGGCGTTGCCGTATGTCCGGCATTGCCATACGCATGTCACCAGCGCCACGCCATGCTGGCCATGGTGGAACGGCTCAAGTCAAAGGGTGTGCGGGGCGGCGTTCGAAAGGAGAAACCATGACCAAGCGTGTCAACGTGGCAGACGAACTCATCGCCTCCCTTACCGAGGCGGTGGACATCGTGGAGGGCAGGGTAGCCCCGGCCCGGACTTGGCATCCACCAGCCCAGGTGGACGTGCGCGCGATCCGCGCCCGCACCGGCCTGAGCCAAGCCAACTTCGCCAAGAGGTTCGGCTTCACCACCAGCGCGGTGCGAGAGTGGGAGCAGGGCAGGCGCCAGCCTGAAGCTGCTGCCCGCATCCTGCTGCTTGTGATCGCGAGCAAGCCGGAGGTGGTGGACGAGGTGCTGGCGGCGGCGATGCTGCAGGCGGCCTAAGGCAGCGTCGGCAAGTAAGTGCGTCGGCACGCCGACAAAGCTGCCGCTCAAAAACAAAGGCTTAGAGCGCGATCGTTTCAGGTTGACGGCAGTGCTTCTCCCTCTGGGAGAGGGCCGGGGTGAGGGTTAGACGCGCGTGACCGTGCATTTGGCCCTCACCCAACCCTCTCCCAGAGGGAGAGGGCTTTTGCAAGTCAACCTGAAACGATCAGGCCCTCAGCGCGGCGTCGGCAAACAATGAGCCGTGTCCCTCTCGGTCTCTACTGATGCGCCTGCACCTCGATCAACGAGCCGTCGATCAGGGTGTGGTATAACGCCTGCACCCAGCAGCCATTCGTGTCGTACCACACCGCGCCGGAGACGGGGCCGGTCAAATCGTATTTGCTGGCGGTGATTTGCCGCGTGCCGATCTGGATCGTCTGCGTCGTCGGTGCATCGGCGTGGACGCTGACGATGGTGCCCTTCTCGCGGTCCAGCAGGCGGGTTTGCTGGACCGTCTGGATGTTCCACAAACTGGTCGTCATCAGCGGGGCCGGCCCCGGTTGCGGTCCGGTGATCCCGCTCCAGACGCCGGTCTTCGGGTCACGCGTGGCGTCGACGTGCCGCGGGGTGCCGTCGTCGTCCGTGGTGGTGACCAAGTGCACCATCTGGCCATCGTGCCAGAACTCCTCGCCATGGTGCTGATAGTGGTAGACGCGGATGCCCAGCACGCGCAGCGCCGCCGCAACGTCGGTGGTGACCGTCAGGTCTGGCCCAGCGATGACATACCGCGTGGTCTGGTGGCCGATGACGGACCCAGCGCGGATGATGTCATAATTGGCGATTTGGCCGTTCGTGATCGGGCAGGCCGGGAGCGATGCGGCCGAACAGGCCGGGGACATCGCTGCGGCGGCGGAGAAGGCGACCAGCACCGTCGCAGATTTCGAGCATATCACGCGGACATCATAGCGGACGCGCGCGCCGAGGCCAGTTCCCTGCCCAGGCGGTTCCGCGCTAAGCCCCCCGGCATGCTCCGCGGCATCCTCACCGTCGGCGGCTGGACCATGGCGTCCCGCCTGCTCGGCTTCGCGCGCGACATGCTGATCGCGGCCTTGGCCGGGACCGGCGGTGTCGCGGACGCGTTCCTCGTCGCCAACAAACTGCCCAACATGTTCCGCCGCCTGTTTGGGGAAGGTGCGTTCAACGCCGCCTTCGTGCCGGAGTTCACCGGGCTGCTCGCCACCGAGGGCCATGCGGCGGCCAAGGGGTTCGCGCAACAGGCGATCAGCGTGCTGGCGTTCTGGCTGCTGCTGCTGACCGTGCTGGGCGAGGTGTTCATGCCGGCGATCATGCACGTGCTGGCGCCGGGCTTCGTGGACCTGCCGGGCAAGTTCCAGTTGGCGGTCGACCTGGCGCGGATCACCTTTCCCTATCTGATCCTGATCTGCCTGTCGGCGCTGCTGTCCGGCGTGCTGAACGGGCTGGACCACTTCGCCGCCGCCGCCGCCGCCCCGATGCTCTACAACATCAGTTCCATCGCGGCGATGCTGCTGCTGACGCGCTACGTGCCGACCGTGGGCCACGCCCTGGCCTGGGGCGTGTCGGTCGCCGGGGTGGCGCAATTGGCGCTGCTGGTGTGGGCGACCCGGCGCGCCGGCATGCCGATGACGATCCCGCGGCCGCGGCTGACCCCTGCGATGCGCATCCTGCTGCGGCGGATGGGCCCGGGGCTGGTCGGCGCCTCGGCCATGCAGCTCAACCAGGTGGTGGACGTGATCGTGGGCAGCCTGCTGCCGCCCGGCGCCATCTCCCTGCTGTACTACGCCGATCGGGTGAACCAACTGCCGCTCGGCACCATCGGGGCGGCGGTGGGCACCGCGTTGCTGCCGCTGCTGTCGCGCCAGGTGCGCGGGCCGGACCCGCAGGCGGCGATCACCACGCTGAACCGGGCGTTGGAGTTCGCCCTGGTGCTGACGGTGCCGGCGGCGCTCGCGTTGATCGTGTCCGGCGACCCGATCCTGACGGTGCTGTTCGAGCGTGGCGCCTTCACGCACGAGGCGGCGCGCCTGTCATCGCAATCCCTGGCGGCCTATGCGCTCGGGCTGCCGTTCTTCGTGCTGGTGAAGGTGCTGGCGCCAGCCTTCTTCGCCCGCGGCGACACGGGGACGCCGGTGCGAATCGGAATGGTCACGCTGGTGCTGAACTTCGCGCTCAACCTCGCGCTGATGATCCCGCTGCAGCATGTCGGTCCGGCCTTGGCGACCAGCCTGGCCGCCATCTTCAACGTGGCGGCGCTGGCGGTCGTGCTGTACCGGCGCGGCTTCCTGGCGCCGGATGCCCGGCTGCGGCAGCGGCTGCCGCGGATCGCCTTGGCCGCGGCGGCCATGGCGGCGACGCTGTGGTTGGTCCAGCATGACGTGTTAAACCCGGCCGTCATGTCGCGCGGGCTGCGCTGGGTCGGTCTTGGGGTGCTGGTGGGCGGCGGCTGCGCCGTCTACGGCGTGGCCGGGCTGGCGCTGGGCGCATTCGAAACCCGGGAGCTCATGGGCCGGATCAGGCGGAAGGCCCGGGTCAAGGAAGTCTGACACGATCGTCATGATCGCAGGGGGCGATCCTCCATCCGTGGTCGTGCAGATGAGCGTCACGCCAGTCGCCCCGACCGGCGACACGGCACTACTCCAGAGGACGCACCACCATGAAGCTCAACTCCCGCTTCCGCCGCTCCGCCTTCGCCGCCGCCCTGCTCGGCGCGACGGCCATGTCCGGCGTCGTCGGCTGGCAGGTCGCCCCCGCCTTCGCGCAAGCCACCACGGAGCACACCGCCCCGATCGACACCAGCCGCCCGGCCGCCCAGGCCCTGCCGGGCTTCGCCGACCTGGTGCAGCGGGTCAGCCCGGCGGTCGTCACCATCAGCTCGACCATGCGCGAGCAAGCAGATGACGAGCAGGCGTCGCCATTCCCCTCCGGCTCGCCGCAGGACCGGATGTTCGAGCATTTCTTCGGCACGCCGCAGCAAGGGCCAGCGCAGGTCGTGCACGCCCTCGGCTCCGGCTTCATCGTCGACGCGCAGGGTCACATCGTGACCAACAACCACGTGGTGAAGAACGCCACGGACATCCAGGTCACCCTGGCGGACGGCCGCAAGATGCCGGCCAAGGTCGTCGGCACCGATCCGAAGACCGACCTCGCCGTGCTGCAGGTCCACTCCGACAAGCCGCTGCCGCATCTGGCGCTGGGTGACTCGAACGCCGCCCGGGTGGGCGACTGGGTCGTGGCCGTCGGCAACCCGTTCGGCCTGGGCGGCACCGTGACGGCGGGCATCTTGTCGGCGCGCGGGCGCCAGATCGGCGAGGGCCCGTATGACGACTTCCTGCAGATCGACGCGCCGATCAACCGCGGCAACTCCGGCGGCCCGCTATTTGCCCAGGACGGCACGGTGATCGGCGTCAACACCGCGATCTACTCGCCCTCTGGCGGCAGCGTCGGCATCGGCTTTGCCATCCCGTCCAGCATCGTCAAGCAGGTCGTCAGCCAACTGGAGTCGAACGGGAAGGTCGAACGCGGCTATCTCGGCGTCAGCGCGCAGGCGGTCTCCCCCACCATGGCGACCGCGATGCACCTGCCAGGGCCGGACGGCGCGCTGGTGGCCGAGGTGCAGAAGAACAGCCCGGCGGCGGCGGCGGGCGTGCAGCCCGGCGACGTGATCACGCAGGTCGGTTCGCAGCCGGTGAAGGATCCGCGCGACCTCGCCCGCATCGTGGCCGACATCCACTCCGGCACGGAGCAGGACTTGACGGTCAGTCGTGACGGGCAGGACAAGACCTTGTCCGTCACGATTGCGGCTCTGAGGGACCAGGGCGGCACGCAGGAGGCCAATGCTGAGGCGGACCGGGGCCCCAAGCTGGGTCTCGCCCTTGCCCCGCTGGACCAGCAGGCGCGGGAAAGCCTCAACCTGCCGGACGGCCAACGCGGCGTCGTCATTGCCAGCGTGGCGCATAACAGCCCGGCGGAGGCTGCCGGGCTGCAGGCGGGCGACGTCCTGGAGTCAGTGGCCGGACACCCCGTCACCACGACGGACCAGGCGGCCAAGGCGCTGCGGGACGGCACACGCGCCTCCGGCTCCGCCGTCGCGTTGCGGGTCGTGCGGGATGGCCATCAGGCTTTCGTCGCACTTGGCGCCACCTCGTCTGATCAAGGCTGAGGCGTGCATCGACCGCTATAAAGGCGAGTCGTCGACTAAGGGCTTGTTCGACATCAATCGAATCGATTGGCGGCGTCGAACAAGCCCTAAGTCTTTGTTTTGAGCGGCAGCTGTGTTGGCGTGCCGACGCACTTGTTTGGCGATGCCGCCTTACGGCGCACTGACATTTTGGTCAGCTAAGCTGAAACAATCGCGCTCCAGAAAGTCCGAAAGCTTTCATTGCCAAAATCGCGCCGGCTTACGCATCCTGGATCCAGACCCGCTCTTCAGCGGCGTCAGGTAAGGAGACGCGCATGGACACCCAGACGTCGGCTATGCCGTCGTCCAGCGGCCAACGGGCCGGCGACGAAAGCTCAGCAGACACCATCGTCTTCCTGCCCCGGCGGGTTCGGCAGCTTCGCTCTTGCCTGATCTCCCTTTTGATCGGGTGCGTGCTTGCGTATGTGGCGTATCGCACGCCGGCGGCAGATGGCGGCCAGTGGAAAGTGGGTGTGCCGGCCGCAGTGCTTCTGTTCGCCGGCTTTGCGCAAGTTGCAGTCCTGTTGCGCGGAACGCCGCGCCTGACCCTGGCGCCAGAGGGTGTGCGCATTCGCACCCTATTCGGCACCCGGACGACCGCCTGGGCAGAGTTGGGCCAGTTTGTCCCGGTCAAGGAGGCTGGACGACGCGCGCGGTCCCGCTTGGTCGCGCCGGTGCTGGTGCTGCGCGCGGCGCGCATACCTGGCATGGCAGAGAACACTGTCACCGTATTGGACCACTATCAGGCCCCGCTTGCGCAGATCCTTGCGGCACTTGATGCCCGGGCAAACCCGGCGGCCAGGATGCTTGCACAGCGGCCGCGCGCGGTGCTGGAGAGCGACATCGGTTTAGAGCGCCATCGCTGGCCGTGGCTCACCACAGGGATCGCCGCTGTGCTGGCGGCCGTATTCGCCCTGGAGCAAACCCTGGCCATCGCGACACCCCCTAAGTCGCTAATCCCGTCCGTAAGCGCGCTTGTGGCGCTGGGCGGCGTAAGCCGGGAGTTGGTTGTCTCGGGGCAATGGTGGCGCATGCTGACGGCGCCGTTCCTGCACGCAAGCCCCGCCCACCTGCTCGGAAACGTCGTGGTGATGCTGCTCGCGGGCTATCGGCTGGAGCGCTTCATTGGGCGGACATGGATGCTGTGCCTGTTCCTCGTCGGTGCGCTTGCCGGGTCGGCGGGGTCGATCATGGCAAATTCGGCTGACACGGTAAGCGTCGGTGCATCGGGCGCCATCATGGCCATGGTGGCGGCGATGTTCGTGATCTGCTTCCATCTGCCGGCTGGCACGGCCAAGCACCGCATGCTCGTCTATTCAGCCCGGATCGCCATCCCGTCGCTGATCCCGTTCTCGCAAACCGCGGGAACCATGACGGTCGACTACGGTGCGCATGGCGGTGGCGCGGTGGCCGGGCTGCTGCTTGGTTTGGTGATGCTGTTGTCGTGGCGGCAAACCGCGCGGCTGCCGGGGCTGCGTGGTGCTGCGGCGGCGGCGGCATGCCTGGGTGTGGTGGCCGTCGGCAGCAGTGCGGCGCTCGCGGCCCGCATGTATCCGGCCTATGCCGCACTCGGGCCGCTGATCCCGACGGCGGCGTATCCGACTTCGGGTGATGTGGATACCGAAGCGGCGCAGCTTCTCGCGGACTACCCCGATGATCCCCGGGCATCGTACCTGGCCAGCCAGGCCAGGATTGATGCGGGGGACGTCGCCGGCGGGGAGCGGCTGATTCGCACCGCGATCAGCAAGCTCGAGTTCCAATCCTGGCGATTTGCACCCTGGTTGATCAATTATTATCGGGCTGACCTCGCTGTGATTCTGCAGCAGCAAGGCCGCACGCAGGAAGCTGAAGATCTTGCGCACTCGGTCTGTTCGGTCAGCGGGGCGGCGGCGCTGCAGCCGAGCGTCAGGCGCCAGATGGCGAGTCGGAAACTTTGTGGTAGCCAGTAAGCCCTAAGGTCACGCCGCACAAATGGTCGTCGCCACGCCGACACGCACTCCGGCCTTCTTACGCCTGGCCAGCAGCTTCCTCATGCTCGGGCGCTTCATCGCCGCCCCGGTGCCAGCGATGGCGCAGGCGCTGCCGGTCATGTCGGCCGGTGGTCCCGATGCGGCGGCCTATGGCGAGGCGGCCGGATACCCGGTCGCACCGTTCCGCCACTCTGTGAACGACCAGTTGGTAATGGTGGGCAGCTACAGCCATTACGACGCCGTCTACCCGGCGCAAACCGTCGCGCCGGCGGATGCGCCTTCCCTGTTGCGCCGGGCCCCGCAGGAGGTCGCCGTCGCCTATTCCTTCGGCGGTCAAACCCACAGCTTGGCCGACTACCTCGCGCGCAATCCCACGACCGGCCTGCTGATCGCCCATGGCGACACCATCCTGTTCGAGCACTATCAGTACGGCCGCACCGAACACGACCGCTTCCTGTCCCAGTCGATGGCGAAGACCGTCACCGGCATGCTGCTCGGCATCGCCGTGGCCGACGGGGCGATCCACTCGATCGACGATCCGGTCCAATCCTACGTGCCCGAATGGAACAACACGGAGTTGGGGCGCACGCCGGTCCGCGCCTTCCTGCACATGGCGTCCGGCCTTGCGTTTACCGAGACGTATGACGGCACGGACGACAACGCCGCCCTCGGCCGGCTGTTGTTCGCCAGCCATGGCCCTGGTCCGGCCGCCTCGGTCGCGCGGTTCGGTTCCCGCGTTGCGCCGCCCGACACGGTGTTCCACTACGCCGGGCGGGACTCGGAGACGCTGGGGTTGGTGGTGGCGCGTGCGACGGGCCGCACGCTGGCTGCGCTGCTGGAGCAGCGGATTTGGCGACCGATGGGGGCGGAGGCTGCGGCCACCTGGACGACGGACAACACCGGGCAGCAGGTCGCCTATTGCTGCCTGTCCGCGACCTTGCGGGATTGGGCGCGCTTCGGGCTGCTGCTGGCCAATGGCGGGGCGGCGCAGGGGCAGCAGGTCATCCCCAGCGCCTGGGTGCAGGACGCCGTCTCCGCGGCGCCGGGCAGCTTCCTCGCCCCCAGTGCGGACGGACGGCGCTGGGGCTATGGCTACCAGACCTGGCTGATGCCCGGGATGCGGCATGATTTTGCGCTGATGGGCATCCATGGGCAGCGCATCTTCGTCGACCCGGCGTCCAAGCTGGTGCTGGTGCACACCGCAGTGCGTGTGCCAGCCCCCCGCCAGCCTGGTGACGCGGAGCTGGTGGCGCTGTGGCGCGCGCTGGTGCGGCAGGAGGGTGGGTCGTGACCCGCGGCTGGACGCTCGCCGCCATCCTCTTGCTGCTTGGCCGGGCGCAGGCGCAGCCGGCGCCCGGCGCTGACTGGCCCCGCACCACGCCGGACGCCGCCGGGTGGTCAACCAGCACCCTGGCGGAGGCGCATGACTACGCCCAGGGGATCGGCACGGCGAGCCTGCTGATCGTGCAGCACGGACGCGTGGTCGACAGCCTCGGCGCGGTCGACCGGCGGCTGGAGGTGCACTCCGTGCGCAAGAGCCTGTTGTCTGCGCTGATCGGGATCGCCGTCGCCGGCCACCGGATCGACCTCGACGCGACCCTGGCGCAACTCGGCATCGATGATGTGCCGCCGGCGCTGACGCCCGAGGAAAAGCAGGCCACCGTGCAGGACCTGCTCGCCTCCCGGTCCGGCGTGTATCACGTCGCCCTCTACGAGACGGAGGGCGAGCGCGAAAACCGACCGCCGCGCGGCAGCCACCCGCATGGCACGTTCTGGTATTACAACAACTGGGACTTCAATGCGCTCGGCACGATCTACGAGCACGCCATCGGTCAATCGATCTTCACGGCGTTCCTGACGCAGGTCGCGCAACCAATCGGCATGCAGGATTACCGCCCGGCGGACGGCCGCTACGTCACCGGGGCGGACTCATCGCTGCCAGCCTACCCGTTCCATATGAGCGCGCGGGACCTGGCGCGGTTCGGCCTGCTCTATCTGCATGGCGGCCGCTGGGGGGATCGGCAGGTGGTGCCGACGGCCTGGGTGACGGAGAGCACCACGCCGCGGTCGATCACCAAGATCGGGTCGGGTTATGCCGATCTGTGGTGGACCGGCTGGGCCGGACGCGGCGTGCCGATCATGGGCCTTCCGGCCGGCGCCTTCTGGGCGGATGGGGCGGAGGGCCAGTTCGTCGTCGTCGACCCGGCGGACGATCTGGTCGTGGTGCACCAGACCGATGGCGACCGTGTGCCCCGACGCAAGTTCGGCCACCTGATGTGGCTGATCCGTCGTGCCGCGCACGCCCCGGATGCTGGACCCGATCCGGCGCTGCTGCACACAAGCCGTTGACCTGGCGCCCGGGTGCTACTGCCAGCCGCGCGACAGGCGGCGGACGGCGGTGGTGGCGTTGCGCTTGCCTTCAGCTACGTATTCTTCGTGATAATCCTCAATCTTCGCGGGGTCGTAGACGTAGTTCACCATCATCGTGGCGCTCTCCTTGACCCCTTTGTCCGAGGTATCGGCCAGCATCACGATACGTTCGACCCGCGCGCCGTTGCTCAGGTGGAAATGCGCCACGGAGTCCAACGCCCGCTTACCACGCGACTCCGTCAACAGGTAGCGGGACGCCAGGCGCGTCAGGATCGGCTCCAGCGCCTTCACCACGGCGCCGTCGCGCGACCAGCCGCGCCGCGCCAGCACCGCCGCCAACGCCTGTCCGCCATTCGCCGGCTTCGGGTCATCGGGCACCAGGGCCAGCAGCGCCGTCGTTTCCTCCCCCGACAGCAACTTCGGATCGTCCGCCTTCAACTGCCCGCCCAGCCAGCGGCTGAAGCCGGGAATGGGCGAGAGCGTGGCGAAGGTCTTGAGGTTGCGGTACTCCTCATCCAGCACGGCCACGACCTTCTTGATCAGGAAGTTGCCGAAGCTGATGCCGGCCAACCCGCGCTGGCAGTTGCTGATGGAATAGAAGATCGCGGTGTCCGCCTCCTTCGGGTCCAGCAGCGGCGCCCGGCGGTCCAACAGGCGCTGCACGCTGCTGGCCAGGCCGCGGACCAGCGCCACCTCCACGAAGATCAGCGGCTCGGCCGGCATGCGGGGATGGAACAGCGCGTAGCAGCGGCGGTCGCTGTCCAGCCGGTTCTTCAGGTCGGACCAGGAGCGGATTTCGTGCACCGCCTCATAGCCGACCAGCCGCTCCAGCAGCACGGCCGGGCTGCTCCAATCGATGCGCTGCAACTCCAGGAAGCCGACATCGAACCAATTGGCCAGCAAGGCCCGCAGGTCGCTGTCGAGCGCGGCAAGGTAGGCGTCGTCCTTCACCCGGTCCAGCAGCGTGGCCCGCAGGTCGACCAGGAACTTCATGCCGTCGGGGATGGTGGTGAACTGGGTCAGCAGCCGGACCCGCGGCGGCTCCAGCGCCCGGCGCAGGGCGGCGGTCGCGGTGGTGCGCTCGGCCGGATCGTCAGTCGATTGCAGACGCTCATAGGCCTTGGCGATGGCCGCCGGGTCGCTGTCGAACTCGGCCAGGGTGCGCAGGAAGGCGGTGCGGGCCGCTTCGCTCAGTTGCAGGTAGGTCTGGGCCAGCTTGGCGGCGCGGTTGCGGCCGCTCATCTCCCCGCCGCGGCCCTCCAGGCAGGCCCGCATCTGGGCGGCGATGCTCTGATCGCCCTCCACCGCCACGCCGGCGGCCATGTCCCGCCAGACGCCGGTAATGCGGCGGATTGCACGGTCAAACAGGCCGATCGGGGCGGTCGTCTCACTCATGCAGGGCACTCTCTTGCGGTCGACATCAGCTTACCCGAACTGCGCGCATTGCGCGAGCGATCGCCGCGGGCAAATCTTCTGCAACCAGGCCCAGCCCGAGCATCTCGCCGGCCCGGCCGTGCAGCCATGCCCCGGCGCAGGCGGCCTCCCACGGCGGCATGCCGCCGGCCAGCAAGGCGGCGATCAGGCCGGACAGCACGTCCCCGGCGCCGGCCGTGGCCAGGGCGGGCGTTCCGGTGCCGTTGATCGCGGCGCGTCCGTCCGGCGCGGCGATCACCGTGTCGGAGCCCTTGAGCAGCACCACCGCTCCGACGCGCTGCGCCGCCGCGCGGGCGGCCGACAAGCGGTCGTCCCCGGACGGGCCGAACAGCTTGGTGAACTCGCCCTCATGGGGGGTGAGCACGGCCGCGCCGCGCAGCGCCTCGGGGTGGCCGGCATGGGCGCCCAGCGCGTCCGCATCCGCCACCACCTGCCGCTGCGCCGCCAGCAACGCGGGCAGGGCGGCCCGCGCCGCGTCCTGCCCCAGGCCGGGACCGCAGACCCAGGTGGTGCGGCGGGGGTCCGACAGGAGGCCGTCGAGCGGCTCGTCGTTCACGATCAGCCCGGCCGGAACGTGGCCGTATAGGCTGGCATGGCCGGGCGCCACGATGGTCACCATCCCGGCCCCGCCATGCCGTGCGGCCGCGGCGGCCAATTGCGCCGCCCCCGTCATGGCGGCGCCGCCCAGCACGGAGACGTAGCCGCGGGCGTATTTATGGGTGGAGGCCGGCAACACGGGCAAGCGCCACAACGCGGGGCTGTTGGCCACTGTTTGCGGCCGGATCTCTGCCAGCACGGCAGCGGGGAGGCCGATATCGGCCAGTATCACCTCGCCGCACAGGTCGCGGCCGGGCAGCAGGCAATGGCCCGGCTTGCGGCGGAAGAACGTGACCGTGGCGGCAGCCTGCGCCGCCCGGCCCCGCACGGCCCCCGTGCCGCCATCCACGCCGCTGGGCACGTCCACCGCCAGGATGCGGCGCGCCGCGGCGAGCGTGTCGGCCGCGAGCCCGTCCACGTCCCGCGCCAGCCCGGCGCCGAACACGGCGTCGATCACCAGCTCGGCCCGGGCAGCCTCCGCTGGGCAGAATGCGGCAGAGGGGCCGCACCAGGACGCGGCGGCCAGGGCGGCGTCGCTGCCGGGACGCGGCGGCGCCAAGGCCGCCAGGCGCACCGGCCAGCCGGCAGCGTCCAGCAAGCGGGCAGCCACATAGCCGTCGCCGCCATTGTTGCCGGGTCCGCACAGCACCAGCGTCCGGCACGGGCCGAACCGGCGCGCCGCCCGGGCCACGGCCCAGCCCGCCCGCTCCATCAACCCGGACACGCCGGAGGCAAGGGCCAGCGCGTCGGCCCGCGCCATCTCGGCCGGAGTCAGCAACTCGTTCATCCCGGCAACACCCCATGCAGCGCCACGAACACCACGGCGCCCCCTGCCATCAACAGCACCGGGTTCACCCGCGTTGCCATCAGGGTCGCGGTCGAGGCGACGGCGATGCCGCGGGCCAGCCAGCCGCCCTCCAGCGCCTCGATCAGCACCAGGCCAGAGGCGAGGATCATGCCCGCCGCGACCGGCCGCAGCCCGGCCTCCAGCGCAAGCTGCCAGCGCGCGCCGCGCGTGCGGGCCCAGAGCCGGGCCAGGCCGTACACCAGCAGCGCGGTGGGCGTGAAGATCGCGACCGAGGCAACGACCGCGCCCCAGGCGCCTGCCACGTCCCACCCGATCAACGTCACCAGCAGCGTCCCCGGACCCGGCGCCATGCGGGAGATCGCGAAGGCGTCGACGAACTGCTGCTCCGTCAGCCAGTGATGGACGGACACGACTTGGCGGTGGATGTCCGCCACCAGCGTCTGGCCGCCGCCCACGGACGCCAGGGAAAGCGGCACGAACAGGACGATCAGCGCCGTGGTGATGCTACGCACGGGCCAGCTCCCGATACGCCAGCGCCACGCTGACCGCGCCGAGCACCAGCACCACCAGCGGCAAGGACAGGTGGAACACGCCCACTGCGACGAACGCCACGACCATGACAACGATCGGGACCACGCCCTTCGCCGCCGCACGCCGGGCCGCGACCAGCCCCATCTGCAATGACAGCCCGACCGCCGCGGCGCCCACGCCATCCAGCACCAGATGCGTCAGTTTGTAGCCCGTCAACGCGGCGAAGCCGGCGGCGATCACCACCACCAGGATCGCCGCCGGCACGATGATGCCGCAGGCGCCAGCCAGCGCGCCCGGCGTGCCGCGCAGGCGGTAGCCGATCCAGATCGCCAGGTTCACCACGTTCACGCCGGGGAACGCCTGCGCCAGGGCCAGCCCGGACAGGAACTCCTCCTCGCCCAGCCAGGCCCGGCGCTGCACGAACTCCCGCAGCATCCAGCCGGACAGGCCGCCGCCGAAGCTGGTGAGGCCGATGCGGGTGAACACGACGAACAACTCGCCTGTGCTGGGGATCGCGGGTTGCTGTTCTGTCACGCCCGACATACGCCATCGCCTCCTGCTCGCACCGTCCCGATTGACCCGTGGCCGTGCGACACACGGGGGAGTCGCGGGATGGCGGTGGTGATCGCGATAGCGCAGCAGAAAGGCGGCGCGGGCAAGACCATGCTGGCGGCCAACCTGGCTGTCTGCCTCGCGGGCCGGGGGCGCGCGGCAGTGCTGGATATCGATCCGCAACGCAGCCTGTCGCGCTGGCACGCGATCCGGGCAAGCCAGGCGGGAGCGGCGGCGATCGCCCTGTCCGGGCTGTCGGGCTGGCGGCTGGCGGCCGAGTTGGAGCGGCTGCGGCGGGAGTACGACGCGCTGGTAGTGGACACGCCGCCGCACCTGGACGCGGATTCGCGCCGGGCGATACGCGGGGCGGATTTGGTGCTGGTGCCGGTGCAGCCCTCCGCACCCGACCTTTGGGCGGCCGAGGGCACCATGGCGCTGGCCGCGGCCGAGCGGCGGCGCGCCGTGCTGGTGGTCAACCGCGCCCCCACGTCGCCAAAGCAGCGGGAGCGCGCGCTTGCCGCGGTGCAGGCGTCCGGCCATACCGTGTTGCCGGCGATGCTGGGCAACCGCGCCGGCTTCGCGCAGGCGTTCGAACGCGGGCTGGGCGTGGCCGAGGCCGCGCCCCGCACCGCCGCCGCGGCGGAAATGGCGGCGCTGATGCAATTGGTCGGAGAGATGATGTGACGACGATCTGGAGCCTGGTGCTGGCCGTCCACCTGCTTGCCATGACGGCCTGGACCGGCGGGATGGCCTACGCCCTGCTGGTGCTGCGGCCGAGCCTGGCCGTGCTGTCGCCGCCCGACCGGCTGGCGCTGCACGGGCAAGCCTTCCGCCGCTTCTTCCTGATCGTGTGGCACGCGATGCCGCTGGTGCTGATCAGCGGCTGGGCGATGGTGTTCGGCGTCTATGGCGGGTTCGCCGCGCTGCCGCTGCCGGTGAACATCATGCAGACCCTGGGGCTGGTGATGGCGGTGGTGTTCCTCGTGCTGTTCTTCGGTCCATGGAAGCGCTTCCGTGGCCAGCCCAGCGCGGAGGCCGCCGGCTCGATCCGCCGGCTGATCACGGTCAACCTGGTGCTGGGCGCGATCGTGATCGTGGACGCGTGCTTCGCGCATTGGGGATAGGGGCGGGCGGTCAAACCCTCTCCCTCAGGGAAACGGAGAAGAAGAAACTGCGGGACGCCGCAGGTGGCAGGCGACCCAATGGCCGTCGCCGCCTTGCTCCAGGGGCGGCACCACCTCCGAGCACTGCTTTTCCGCGATCGGGCAGCGCGTGTGGAAATGGCAGCCGGTCGGCGGGTGGATCGGGTTGGGCACGTCGCCGCGCAGCACGATGCGCTTGCGTTTGACCCTCGGGTCCGGGATCGGCACCGCCGACAGCAGGGCCTCCGTATAGGGGTGCAGCGGGTTGTCGTACAACGCCCGCGCGCTGGCGATCTCCACCACCCGGCCGAGATACATCACCGCCACGCGGTCGCTGATGTGCTCCACCACCGAAAGGTCATGCGCGATGAACAGGTAGGTGAGGCCAAACTCCTCCTGCAAATCCTCTAGCAGGTTGATCACCTGCGCCTGGATGGACACGTCGAGGGCGGAGACCGGCTCGTCGCACACCACCAGCTTCGGCTTCACCGCCAAGGCGCGCGCGATGCCAATGCGCTGGCGCTGCCCGCCGGAGAACTCGTGCGCGAAGCGGTGCATATGGTCGGCCTGCAATCCCACCGTCTCCAGCAACGCCGCCACCTGGTCCGTGAGGTCCTGGCGGCTACTGGCGAGCCCGTGGATGACCAGCGCCTCGCCGATGATGCCGCGCACGGTGTGGCGCGGGTTGAGCGAGGCGAACGGGTCCTGGAAGATGATCTGCATCTGCCGCCGCAAGCCGCGCAGTGCGGCGCCTTGCAGCGCCGTGATGTCCCGGCCTTCGAAGCGGATGTCGCCCGCGCTCGGCTCGATCAGCCGCATGATGCAGCGGCCGGTGGTGGATTTGCCGCAGCCTGACTCGCCGACGACGCCCAGCGTCTCGCCGGCCGCGATGTCGAAGCTGACGCCGTCCACGGCATGCACGCGGTCCACCTCGCGCCCGAACAGGCCGGCCCGGACCGGGAAGTGCTTCTTAAGGCCGCGCACCGACAGCAAGGGGGGTGACTCAGGCACGGATGCAGGCCGCCTTGTGGTCCGGCGCCACCGCGCGCAAGGCCGGCTCCGCCATGCGGCAGGCGTCGATGACGTGCGCGCAGCGGGGGGCGAAGCGGCAGCCGTCCGGCGGGTTCAGCAGGCTCGGCACCGTGCCGGGGATTTGTTCCAGGCGGGCGCGGCCATGGGCGCCGGCGTCGACGCGCGGGATGGAGCGGATGAGGCCCTGCGTGTAGGGATGGCGCGGATCGGCGAACAATGCCTCGACCGGCGCTTCCTCCACGACCTTGCCGGCGTACATCACCACCACGCGCTGGGCGCTTTCCGCCACCACGCCCATCGCATGGGTGATCAGCATGACGGCCATGCCGAACTGCGCCTTCATGTCGGCCAGCAGGTCGAGGATTTGCGCCTGGATCGTCACGTCCAGCGCGGTCGTCGGCTCGTCGGCGAGCAGCAGCGCCGGGCGGCAGGCCAGCGCCATCGCGATCATCACGCGCTGTCGCATGCCGCCGGAGAATTGGTGCGGGTAGTCGTGCACGCGCCGCTCCGGATTGGAAATCTGCACCAGGCGCAGCATGGCAATGGCGGCATCCGTCGCCGCCTTGCGCGACAGCTTCTCGTGCGCGCGCAGCGACTCCACGATCTGCGATCCCACTGTGTAGACCGGGTTGAGCGAGGTCATCGGCTCCTGGAACACCATGCCGATCTCGCGGGCGCGGATCTTGTCCATCTCGCGCGCGCTTAGCGGAATAAGGTCACGGCCGCGCCACAGGATTTGCCCGGCCATGAAGCGGCCCGGCGGCATGTCGATCAGCTTCAGCACGCTGCGCGCGGTGACCGTCTTGCCGGAGCCGGATTCACCCACCACGGCCAGCGTCTCGCCCCGGTTGATCGACAGGCTGACCCCGTCCACCGCGCGGACCATGCCGTCATCGGTGCCGAACCAGGTCTTGAGGTCGCGGATGTCCAGCAGAGCGTCCGCCACGGGCTAGACCACGCGCCGTGCATCAAGCGCGTCGCGCAGGCCGTCCCCGATGAAGTTGATCGACAGCACGGCGAGGAAGATGGCGGCGCCGGGGAACAGCGCCCAATGCGGGTTGCTGTCGAGGTTGTCCTTGGCGTTGAACAGGATGCGGCCCCAGGTCGGCGTGTCCGGCGGAAAGCCCAGGCCGAGGAAGGAGAGCGTGGACTCCGCGATGATGGCGTTGGCCACCTCCACCGTGCCGGTCACGATCACCGGACCCAGCGCGTTCGGCAGGATGTGGCGCACCACCAGCCGCACCCGCGAGGCGCCGAGCGCCCGCGCCGCCTCCACGAACTCCTTCTCCCGCAGGGAGAGGAACTGCGCGCGCACCAGCCGCGCCACCGGCATCCAGCGCAGCCCGCCGATCACCAGCACGATCAGCACGAACAAGCCGCCCTCCAGCCCCAGCGCCTGGGCGAGCGCGCTGCGGAACAGGTAGATGACCAGCAGCAGCAGCGGCAGTTGCGGCAGCGACAGGAACAAATCGGTCAGCCACATCAGCAGCGCGTCCAGCCGGCCGCTCGCCATGCCGGACACCGCGCCGACCAGGACGCCCAGGATCACCGCCACCAGCATCGCCGCCACGCCCACCGCCAGGGAGATGCGGCCGCCATAGATCATCTGCGCCAGCAAATCCTGGCCCAGATCGTCCGTCCCGAACGGGTGCGCCCAGGATGGGCCGGCCAGTTGCGCGGCGAAATCGATGTCGTCGATCGGCACCGGCCACAGCAGCTTGCCGAAGCTGATGCCGAGCACCAGCAGCAACAGCACGACCAGGCTGACGACCGCCAGCCGGTGCTTGCGGAACCGCCGCCACGTCTCCCGCCCCGGCGACAGCACGGCCTTGCGCCGGGGCACCGCCGCGCCCGGCGAGGCCGTGAGGTCAGCGGAAAGCGATGCGGGGGTCGAGCCAGCCATACAACAAATCTGCGATCAGGTTGAACAGGATGACGAGGCCGGCGAACACGAAGGTCACGCCCATCACCACCGGCGTGTCGTTGGTCAGGATGGAATCGATCAGCAGCGAGCCGATGCCGGGCACGCGGAAAATCTGTTCGGTGATGATGGCGCCGCCGAACACGACCGGCATCTGTAACGCCACCAGCGTCACCACAGGGATCAGCGCGTTGCGCACCACGTGGCGCAGCAGCACCAGCCGCTCGCCGATGCCCTTGGACCGGGCGGTGGTCACGTAATCGAGCTTGATCACGTCCATTACGGAGGAGCGCACGAAGCGCACCAGCGACGCCCCCTGGAAGAGGCCGAGCACGGTGACGGGCATGATCGATTGCAGCAACTCCTCCCACCACCATCGCCAGCCGGTGGCGTTCAAATCCGCGCGGTAGACGAAGGGTAGCCAATGCAGGTTGATGCTGAACACCAGGATCAGCAGCAGCCCGGTGAAGAAGGTCGGCAGCGAGAAGCCGATGAACGCGATGGTGTTGGCGACCTGGTCGAACAGCGAATAGGGCCGCGCCGCCGCCAGCACGCCCACCGGGATGGCGACGCCGACCGCCAGCACCTGGGAGGCGCCGATCACCGCGAGGGTCACGGGCAGGCGTTGCAGGATCAGCGTGTCGACGTCGATGCGGCTGACGAAAGAGAACCCCCAGTCGCCGCGCAGCATCGCCACCAGCCAATGCAGGTAGCGCGACCAGACCGGGTCATCCAGGCCGAACTTTGCCCGCAACGCCGCCTGCACCGCAGGGGGCACGTTCGGGTTGCTGGCGAGTTCGCCGAACGGGTCGCCCGGCGCCAGGGCCAGCACCGTGTAGAGGATGATGCTGATGCCGAGCAGGCTTGGGATCGCCAGCAGCAGGCGCCGGATCAGGTGGCCACCGGACATTTGACTCGTGCCCGCTAAACGTCCTTGTACCAGTTGGCGTAGTCCCAGATGTAGCTGTCGAAGCCGCTCAGCTCCGCCTGCAGCGCCTTGGTGACGGCAGCCACGCTGGGCCGGGTGACGACGGGGATGACGACCACTTCCCGGATCACCAGGTCGTTCATCTTGATGATGATCGCAGCCCGCTTCATCGGGTCCAGCTCGGCCGAGGCCTGTTTGTACAGCCCGTCGAACTCGGCGTTCTGCCAGCGCGGGATGTTGCGGCCCTGCCATTTGTTGGATTTCTGCGCGCACTCGGTCGACAGGAAGAGCTGCATCCACAGCTGCGGGTCCGGCAGGGTCGGGCCGGTCGTGTACATCTGCAGATCGGCGTAGAAATGCGGATAGGTGTCCGGGTTGGCGACGTCGGAGGAGAAGAACACGGACGCGATCACCGACTTCAGCTCCACGTCGATGCCGGCCTTCTTGAAGGCTTGCTTGACGATCTGCTGGGTTTTCTGGCGCGGCCCGTTGGTGGAGGTCTGGAACAGGTATTTGAGCGGCTTGCCGTCCTTGGCGCGGATGCCGTCCTCGCCGAGCTTCCAGCCGGCCTTCTCCAGCACGGCCACCGCCTTGTCGATGTTGAACTCGTAGGAGGTGTTGGGCGAGTTGAACTGCTTCGGATTGTAGACGACGTTCGGCGTATTCGGGCCGCCGCGGCCGTAGATGTATTTGTGCACCGACTCCCGGTCCACCAGCAGCGAGACCGCCTGCCGCACCGCCGGATCGGAGAAGCTGGGGTGCTTCGTCTTCAGGCTCG
Source organism: Acetobacteraceae bacterium (assembly GCA_965199095.1). Classification (GTDB taxonomy): domain Bacteria; phylum Pseudomonadota; class Alphaproteobacteria; order Acetobacterales; family Acetobacteraceae; genus LMUY01. The sequence continues at coordinate 694,222 of CBDAQM010000006.1, read as the reverse complement.
ACCGTTCCCCGTCCACCTCCACGTTCGGATCGGTGAAGTTGAGCTGGATCATTTCGAGGTTGCCGCCGGGCGTCACACGGATGCTGCCTTTGCCCGCTGCCTCCATGCGCGCCAGCACGTCGTCCTCGACCTGGAGGTTCCAGGCCAGGTCGTATTCGCCGGTTTGCAACACCGCCCGCGCCGCGGAGGTGGCGTCGCCGCCGCCCTTCATTTCCACCGCGTCGAAATACGGCCGGTTGGGTTGGTGGTAGTTCGGGTTGATCACCCCGGTGACGATGTCGCCGGGCCGAAACTCCTTGAACAGGTACGGCCCGGTGCCGACGGGCTTTAGGTTGGTGGGCGCGTCGCGCGACTTGGACCCGGTGTAATCCTGGAACAGGTGCTTCGGGATGATCATGCCGAAATAGCCGCAGAACGCATCGGCCCAGAACACCATCGGCGTTTCCGCCGACACGCGGACGGTGTACTGGTCCACCTTCTCCACGGTGACGTTGTTGTAGCTGCCGATGGTGACCGTGGCAGTCGCCGGGTCGCGGGAATACGCCCAGTTGAACACCACGTCGTCGGCGGTGAAGGGCTCCCCATCGTGCCATTTCACGCCCTGCTTCAGCTTCCAGGTGACGGATTTGCCGTCCGCCGCCAGGCCGCCATTGTCGCGGCTGGGCAACTCGGCCGCCAGGACCGGGCGCAACTGCGCCTGCGAGTCCCAGGACGCCAGCGGCTCATAGAACATGCGCGAGCCATCCTGGTCCTTGGTGCCGACGGCAAAATGCGGGTTCAGCAGCGTGGGCCCCTGCCACCACAGCAGCTTCAGCGTGCCGCCGCCGCCCGCCTTGGTGGGCTTGTAGCTGGGCGCCGGCTGGGCATGGGCGACGCCGCCGAGGGCCAGCAACTGCGTCGCCATGGGCGCCGTCAAGCCGAACGCCACCATCCGGTTGATGAAGCCCCGGCGCGACAGCCGCTCCTGCTTCACCCCGTCAATGAGCGCCTGTATCTCGTGACCTTCCATGCGTCCCTCCGCCGGCGTTCGTAGCATTGCGCCGAAAGCAATGCTAACCTGCGTGGCCAGCGATGCAAATCTTATACCCAATCGGGCGGGAGCGACGGCATGGAGGATCTTCTACAAAATATCAGGACTCTCCAGCCCGAGCTGACGGCGATCCGGCGCGACATCCACGCCCACCCAGAAATCGGCATGGACGAGCACCGCACCGCCGCCCTGGTTGCGGCGAAGTTGCGCGAGTGGGGGCTGACGGTGACGGAAGGCGTGGGCCGCTTCGGCGTCGTCGGCACGCTCACCGGCCGCGCCCCCGGGCAGCACGCGGTCGGGCTGCGGGCGGACATGGACGCGCTCTACATCCAGGAGCAGACGGGCAAGCCGTACGCCTCGGTCAACGAGGGGCTCATGCATGCCTGCGGCCATGACGGCCACACCACCATGCTGCTGGGCGCGGCGCGCTACCTGTCGGAGCATCGCGATTTCGGCGGCACCGTGCAGTTCATCTTCCAACCGGCCGAGGAAGGCCGCGGCGGGGCGAAGGCCATGCTGGCGGACGGGCTGTTCGACCGGTTTCCCGTCGATGCGGTGTATGGCCTGCACAATGAGCCAGGCGCTCCGCTCGGCCGTTTCATGACGCGGGTCGGCCCGGCGATGGCCGCGGGGGACCGCTGGCGCGTCACCTTCCGCGGCACCGGCGGCCATGGCGGCGCCACGCCGCATCTGTCCACCGACGTGACGGTGTTGCAGGCGCAGTTCATCCTGGCCTTGCAGACGATCGTCAGCCGCAACGTCGCGGCGGTGGACGCGGCGGTGATCAGCGTCGGCGCCATCTGGGGCGGCTCGCCCGACGCGCTGAACGTCATGCCGGCGCAGGTGGTGGTGGGCGGCACGGCCCGGTCCTACACGGTGGCGGTGCGCGACACGATGGAGCGGCGGATGCGCGAACTGGCGACCGGGCTGGCGGCAAGCTTCGGCTGCACCGCCGACATCGACTATTACCGGCTGGGCACGCCCCTGGTGAACCATCCGGACGAAACCGCCAAAGCCGTCGCAGCCGCCACGGCGCTGGTCGGCGCCGGCGGCGTGGACGGGAACAGCCAGCCGGTCACGGGTGGCGAGGATTTCGCGTCCATGCTGGAGGCGAAGCCCGGCGCCTTCGTCTTCATGGGGCAGGGGGCCGGGGGCGCCACTTCGGAAGGTCTGCACACGCCGACCTACGATTTCAACGACGACGCGATTTCCTATGGCGCCGGCTTCTGGGTCAGCCTCGTGATGCAGGAGATGGGCGTCCCGGCCTGAAGGACTTGTCCCGGCCGTCTCGCGATTGGCGAACGTGCCGATTTCATGCATGTCTGGCCCATGGCGACTTCCGGCTACGTCGATAAGATCGGCCGCATCCCGACCAGCGGCGGCTGGCTGGTTTGCGGCTGGATTCCGGTCGCACCGGCGCTCGCCCGCGGCCTTCCGTTGCTGTCGGCCGCCGTGGACGTGGTCGGCAAGGCGACCGCTGGCAATTTGACCGCCCAGATCGGTCTGTTCGACCGGGCGGATCTGGGCAACACCGGAACCGGGCTGGTCCTGTTCGTGCGCGGCGGCGGCGGCCTGGTGGAGGGTTTGAAACACATCAAGCTGCGGTTCGGCCGCAACAGCTTCCATATCGAGGCGGTCCCAAACACGGCCACGCTGCCTGAGGCCGAGATGGTGCGGCTCGGCCGTTCGCTCGTCGGCTCCTGTTTCGGCGGCCACCTGGACGAACTGTCGGCAACCCTGCGCAATGAGGGGTTCCGCGGCGTGGACACGCTGGAAAGCCTGCCGGAGCTGGTGCGGGCCGGGATCGACGAATTGATCGTCTGCCGTCCGGACGGCGCCGTCCTGCTGGGCTGGATGCTCGCGGCGCCGGGCGCCGTCCAGTCGATGACGCTGTGTACCAAGGACCAGTTCGTCGACGTGGATTTGGCCGCACTGGCGCCGACGGAGCGGCTGGACGTGTTGGACACGGTCGGCCGGACCTATGGTTTCGATGACAGCCGGTGCGGGTTCATCGCCTTCGTCCCCGCTCGCTTTCCCGCCCATGAACCGGCCTGGCTGCGGATCGAGGCGGCCGAGGGCCGGGTCGGCTACACGACGATCCCGCCCCGGCGCCTCCGCGGCTTGCCGGCGATCCGCCGCATCCTCACCGTGCTGGACGTGCAGGACGGCGATGTCCGGGCCGCGTTCGACAGGGTGGCCGGCCCGGCCTGTTCACGCCTGAACGACGCGCGCCTGTCCATGCCTCCATCGGTCGCCACGGCGCGGTTCGGGGAGGCGGCGGGCGCACCCCGCTACAGCCTGATCATCCCGCTGTTCAAGCGGATCGATTACCTGGAGCACCAGCTCGCCGCCATGTCCTTCGCGGACGATTTCGACCAGTGGCAGGTGATCTACGTGCTGGACGACCCGCCGCGGCGACGCGCCTTGCTGCAGTTGGCCGAGAGCGTCCACGCGCGGTTCGGCGTGCCGTTCGAAATCCTGCTGCTGGGCGAGAACCTGGGCTACGCCCCGGCGAACAACCAGGGGCTGGCCGCGGCGCGGGGCGAGTTCGTGTGTTACCTGAATTCGGACGTGTTCCCGTGCGCGCCCGATTTCCTGCACCGCCTGGCGGCCGACCTGGACGATAATCCGGATATCGGCGTCGTCGGCGGTCTGCTGCTGTACGAGGACGGGTCGGTCCAGCACGAGGGCATGGTCATGCGTCCGCTCCCCAGCAAGTCGGGGTTGTCGTTCCCGATGCACCCCCGCAAAGGCTGGCGGCCCAGGGAGGGCGTGGGGTTGGAGCGATGCGAGATGGTGACGGGGGCCTGCATGGTCATGCGCCGAAGCCTGGCCGAACAACTTGGCGGTTTCGATGAAAGCTTCATCGTCGGCGATTTCGAGGACGCGGATCTCTGTGCCCGGTTGCGCGACATGGGGCGGGTGGCCGCGGTCGACCATGACGTGCGGTTCTACCATCTGGAGCGCCAGTCGCAGGCGATGCCGGATGACCGCTGGCGCGACAACCTCACGCTCTACAATGCGTGGCGGTATGACCAGCGCAGACGGCCCGGCGCCATCCAGAACGCGCGGCCGGCCAGCCCTTGACGCTGCCGCCCGGTCCCACGCGGCAACGCCGGGCGACGGTGCACGCGCCGGCTGCGCCGCGGCCGCTGCGGGTGCTGGTCGCCTCGCACGGCCATCCGTCGATCACGCGCGGCGGGGCGGAAATCGCGGCCTACGCGCTATTCCGCGCGCTCAACCAGGCGCCGGGCTACCAGGCCTGGTTCCTCGGCTGCCGTCCCGACCCGGCCAGCCAGCGCCTGGGCATCGCGATCACCCAGCCGTTCGACCGGGATGAGTTCGTCTACCAGCCCGGCGCGTTCGACTGGTTCAAATTCGCCAACCGGGACGCCGGCTTCCCGGCCGAGTTCCGGACCTTGCTACAGGCGTTGCAGCCGGACGTGATCCATTTCCACCATTTCGCCTTCTTCGGCGTTGAGGCGTTCCGCATCGCCAAGCAGACCCTGCCGGAGGTCCGCATCATCCTGACGGTGCATGAGTATCTTCTCATCTGCAACGCCTACGGCCAGATGGTCACGGCCCGTGACTCGCTGCTGTGCTACAAGGCGACCGGCGAGGCCTGCCACGCCTGTTTCCCCGAGTTCAGCCCGGCTGATTTCTTCCTCCGCTCGCATTATTCGAAGATGTTCCTGGACAGCGTGGACGCGGTCGTCGCACCCAGCCGCTTTCTCGCCGGGCGCCTGGCCGAATGGGGGCTGGACGGCAGCCGCTTGCACGTCATCGAGAACCTGGTCGCCGACATCGCTGGGCCGACGCCGCAACCCCGCCCGGCAGACCCGGGCCGCCCGCTTTCGGTCGGCTTCTTCGGCCAGATTTCCCGCCTGAAAGGCATCGGCGTGTTGCTGAAGGCCGCGGCGCTGCTGGAACGCAATGGCAGCGCCGATATCGGCATCGAGATCCACGGCGAGTACCGCGGGCAGCCGCCGGAATTCCAGCAGGAGTTCCTCAAGGATCTCGGGATGGCAGGCGCCAATGTGCGATATCACGGGTCATATTGGCCGGGACAGGTGGACGAACTGATGCAGCAAGTCGATCTCGTCGTCGTTCCGTCCATCTGGTGGGAGAACTCCCCGGTGGTCATCCAGGAGGCGATCCGCAACCGGCGGCCGATCGTCTGCTCCGATATCGGCGGCATGGCGGAGAAGGTGCGCAACGGGCTGGATGGCTGGCACATCCCGGTCAACGATCCGGCCAGCCTTGCAGCCGTGCTGGGCCGGCTGGCCACGCATCGGGATGACGTCACGGCCATGGCGGCCACGATGAAGCGGGGGGTCGAGCCGGGCGACGTGTTGTGGCAACACCAGGCGCTCTACAACGCCAGGGCCTGAAGCATGCTTGTTGCCGAGACTGCCAATATCGAACTGCATTTCCAGGCAGGCCCGGGCGCCGCGGCCGACGAGATCTTCGTGCTGTTCGCGCCGCATCAATTCGGCCATGACGGGGTGAAGTTCTGGGGCGACAGCCTGCCGGACAAGATCGGCATCACCTGCCTCGCCTTCGTCGACAAATCCTCAGCCTGGTATCCGGCCCAGGAGATGCAGGAACTGGCGGGCCATGCCAGGCCGTATCTGGATCGCTATAGCCGGGTTATTTCCTACGGGGCTTCCATGGGCGGCTATGCTGCCCTGAAGCACGGGCGGCTGCTTGGCACGACCCACGCCATCGCTTTTTCACCGCAATACTCGATCAATCCCGCCGACGTTCCCGGCGACACACGCTACCGCCAGTTCTTTTCGCCCTCGCTGCACCGGGACATGCGCGTGCAACCCGGCGACGTTGCCGGGCACCTCATCGCCATCCACGACCCGTGGTGCACGGTGGACGCGGACCACATCGCGTTGCTGAAGCAGGCGGGCATCCCGCTGCTGGACATGCCGGCCTACCTGACAGGCCATTCGACCGTCATCTGCTTTGCCCGTTCCGAACGCATCCGCGAATTGTTTGCGCTCACCGCCGCCAACGAGTTCGGCGCACTGCGGCGCGCGGTGCAACGGGCCGCGAAGGCCAGCCCGGCCGTCCGGGCGAGGGCGGCGATCGAACATGCCGTGGCGGCGAAGGCCGCACGGGCGGAGGCGTTGCTGAACCGCTTCGAACGTGAGCTGCCGGCGGATCAACGAACGCGGCTGCGCGCCACGGTGGCCCGACGCTACGTCGCCGACAAGAACTTCGATGCCGCCGCCCGCAATGCCGCGATGGGTATCCTCTACGCCCCGGCCGACGCTGCCCTGCTGGAGTTGTTGAGCGACATCCTGTTCGATCTGAAGCAGGACAGCGCCGCCCATGTCTGGCTGCAGCGCGCCATCCAGGCCGATGGACAGCGGCATTCGGCGCACTACCGCCTCGCCCGCTACCGTGCGCGGCGGCGCGACTTCAATGGCGCCGTCGCCGCAGCCCTCAGCGCCGTCGAACACTCCGGCGCGCACCCGGTGATGATGCATACGCTGAGCGAGATGTATACCAGCAGCGGCAACACGGAGATGGCGCTGCGATGGGCGGTGGCCGCGGCGGACAAGGCGCCGCAGAACCCATGGCTGCAGGTCCGCGCAGCCAAGCTCCTGCTGCAGAACGGCGACCACGCGGAGGTCGACCGGTATCTGCGGCAGGCGGATCGCTCGGCCGCCACCGACCCACGCGTGTCGCAGGCGGTTGCGGAGATCGGCGCCCAGCTTGCGGAGGCGGCGACGGCCGTCACGGCCGCACCGCTGTTCGAGCGGTCGATCTTTGCCACGATGCGTTAGGAGAACACGCGTGATGACGCGGGGGCGGCACAATCACAGCCGAGGCATGGGATGGCTGCTGCTCCGCGGTGGCAGCCTGCGCCTCCTCCTCGTGGGCATGGCCGGGCTGGCCGCGACCTGGGCGGTGGCCGTGGCGTCAGGCGCCGACCTGGTGGCGCCGGCGGCGACTGCCTTCATCACGGATCGGGACGGGGGCTTCCTGACCCAGGCCGGCCACGAAACCCAGCGGCCCGACGGCAGCAGGCAGGTGGAATACGGCTACTGGCCGGTCAACCCGCCGCCGCGCGTCGTCGCGGCGACGCTGGCGCTGGAAGACCGGCGGTTCTGGTCGCATCCCGGCATCGATCCCGCGGCCGTGCTCCGCGCCATGTGGCAGCACGTCCGCGGCGGCCGCGGGTCCGGCGCCTCCACCTTGGCCATGCAGGTCGCGCGCATGCAGCACCCGCGGCCCCGCACGTTGTGGGCGAAGGCGGTCGAGGCAGGGACTGCGGTCGTGCTGACGGCGCGATACGGCCGGGCGGCCATCCTGGCGCAATACCTCCGGCTCGCCCCCTATGGGGAGAACAGCCACGGCATCGCCCATGCGGCGCGCTGGTATTTCGACCAGCCGGCGGACGATCTGGATGCGGCCGAGGCCGCCCTGCTCTGCGCGATCCCGCAGGCGCCGGGACGCCTGGCGCTGCACCAGCATCACGCCCTCGCCGCACGCCGGGCGCTGCAGGCTTTGGCGGCCATGGGCCTGTCGCCGGCCGCACGGGCGGCGGCCGAGGCGGAACTCGCCACGCTGGTCCCCGTGCCGGCCCGGCGTCGCCCGCCGTATTTCCAGGTCGCCCTCCGCCTGCAGCGCCTGGCGCCGGCCGGCGGCATGGTCCGCGCCACGCTGGACCCGCCGATGCAACGCTGGGTGACGGCGCTCGCGACCGCCCGGCTGAACGCCTGGCGGCGGGACGGGGCGCAGCAGGTGGCTGTCATGGTGGTGCAGCGCGGCAGCCGCCAGGTCCTGGCCGACGTGGCGTCCGCCGGGTTCGACAGCCGTCCCGCCGGCGCGATCGACTACTCCGCCGCCCTCCGCTCCCCCGGCAGCACGCTGAAGCCGTTCCTGTACGCGCTCGGTCTCGACCGCCGGGTGATCGCGCCGCAGGACGTGCTGGCCGATTTGCCGGAGGGCGCGGCCGGCATCAGCAACGCCGACCACGACTTCCTCGGCCCCTTGCTGCCGCGGCAGGCGCTGGCGAATTCGCGCAACGTGCCGGCCACCAACCTGCTGCGGCGCATCGGCCTGGCGGAGGGGTTCGGCTTCCTCCGCGCGCTCGGCCTGCACCATTTGGACAGCCCGGCGCAGCGCTACGGCCTCGCCATGGCGATCGGCGCGCTGCCGACCTCGCTGGACCGGCTGATGCGGGCCTACGCGACGCTGGCGGAGGACGGGGTGGATAGCGGGCTGCAGTGGTTCGTGGGGCAGCCGGCCGAACCGCGTCGGCTGATTTCGGTCGACGCCGCGCGGCTGGTCGGCCGCTTCCTGAGCGACCCGCTGGCGCGGCTGCCGTCCTTCCCGCGCTATGGCTCTTCGGAGTTTCCCTTCGCGGTGGCGCTGAAGACCGGCACCTCGCAGGGATATCGCGACGCGTGGACGCTGGAGTGGTCGCGCGACTACCTGGTCGGCGTGTGGGTCGGCCGGGCGGATGCCGGGCCGATGACGCAGCTCAGCGGCGGCCGGGCCGCGGCGCAGTTGGCGCAGGCTATCATGCTGCGGCTGCACGGCGTCGGCCGCAGCGACCTGCTGGCCGGGGAGTTCGCGGCCCCGCCGGGGCTGGAGCAGGCCGAGTTATGCACCGGGACCGGCGTCCGCGCCGGCCCGAACTGCGACCAACGCCTGGCGGAATGGGTTCGCCCTGGCGCATCGCGGCCTGCCCCGCGGTCGGCGCCGCGCCTGTCGATCGTGCAGCCGGACCCGGACACCCATGTCTGGCGCAACCCGGAGGCGCCGCCGGCCGTGAACCGCCTGGTGCTGCGCGCGACGTCCGAGCCGGTCGTGCCGCAGATCGTCTGGTTGGTGGACGGCAAGCCAGTGGCCACCACCGCCCCGGACACGCCGCTGCTCTGGACCATGACGCCGGGGCGTCATCGCTTCCAGGTGCGCCTGCCGCTGTCGGACGGCATGTCGCGCCCGATCATGGTCGTGGTCGAATAGCGTCCTGCCCAATCCGCAGCGGGGCAACCGGACGCGCACGGCTTGGTTAAGCCTGGCGTGACCCGCGCGCTGCAATGAAGGAGGCTCCGCCCTGACCCGCTCACCCCGTATCGTGATCATCACGGGCGGCTCTTCGGGGATCGGGCGGTGCACTGCCGCGCATTTCGCCCGGGAGGGTTGGCATGTCGGCCTGATCGCCCGTGGCCCCGCAGGGCTCGCCGCCGCGGCGGAGGATGTGCGGGCCTACGGCATGCAGGCCGCCACGGCCGTTGCCGACGTGTCCGACAATGCGGCGTTGCAGTTCGCGGCCGACCAGATCGTGGCGCGGCTGGGAACCCCGGACGTCTGGATCAACTGTGCGGGCAACGGCGTCTACGGCCGGTTCGCCACCGTCCCGGAGGCGGAGTTCGACCGCGTCACCGCCGTGACCTATGGCGGGACCGTGAATGGCTGCCGCGTGGCGCTGGGCCTGATGCGGCCGCGCGGGGCGGGCGCCATCGTCAACGTCTGCTCCGCCACCGCCTTCCACGGCCTGCCGCTGATGACCTCCTACGCCGGGGCGAAAGCGGCGGTGCGCGGGTTTGCCCAGGCCTTGCAGGCGGAATTGGCGATGGAACGCAGCCGTATCCGTGTCACCACCGTCTTCCCGCCTGCGGTGAACACGCCGTTCTTTTCCCACGCCGTGTCCCATATGGGCGGTCCAGCCCGCCCGGCGCGCCCGGTCTACCAGCCCGAAGTGGTCGCCGCCGGCGTGCATCTCGCCGCCATCACCGGCCGCGCCGAGGTCACGGTGAGCGGCACGGCGGCTGCGTTCTCCCTTCTGACGCGCATCTCACCCGGGCTGACCGCCTTCTTGATGGCCCGCATCGGGTTCGACGGCCAAATCACCCGCGACCCGGACGCCATGCGGTTGGAGCAGTCGACGCTGTTTGAACCGGCGGACCAGCCGCAGCCGGTGCATGGCCCGTTCAGCCGGCATGCCAGGCGGTTCAGCCTGCAGCTTTGGCTCAGCCGCCGGTGGAGGGCCATGTGGGGCGCCGGCGCGCAGGCTGGCACGGCCGCGCTGCGGATCATCCGCCGGCCAGCGTCTCCGTAGCGCGCCACACCTGCTCCACCAGCGCCCCGTCGCGGACGCGGCTGTTTGGCCGCACCGCCTTGCGTCGTTTCACGTAGAGACCCGTCTGGGTCGCATATTCCGGGGCAAGGCAGACATGCAACGGGGTGTCCGCGCCCTGTTCGGGCGTCAACAGGAAGGGCGACATCGTCCGCCAGGCCAGGCCCACGGCGCCCGGAGCCCGCACCAGCTTGGTCGCGACGGCGCCGGGATGGACCACGTTGGCCACGACGCCCGTCCCTTGCAGCCGCGTCGCCCAGCCGAAGCTCGTCATCATCAAAGCCAGCTTGGACTGGCTATAGGCCCGGACCATGCTCCACCGCCGCTTACTCTCCAGGTCGTCCGGGTCGATCCGCGCACGGTCGGAGGTGGAGGAGCCGACATTCACGATGCGGGACGCCCCATGCATCTTGGCGGCCGCCCGCAGCGCCGGCACCAGTGCCCGCGTCATGACGAACGGACAGAGATGGTTGGTGGCGATCACCCGCTCATGCCCCTCCTCCGTCTCCTCCCGCCTGGTGCAGAAGGTTCCGGCGTTGTTCACCAGCACGTCGACTTCCGGGAAGCGGGCGTCGATCAGCATGGCCGCCTGCCGGCTCGCAGCGATCAGGGACAAGTCGGCGATCAGGGACTCCAGGCGCGCGCCCGGCACTTGGCCGGCGATCCAGCCGAGCGTCGCGTCGCCAGACGCCCGGTTCCGCCCAACCAGCACGACGATGTGGCCAGCCCGCGCCAGCCCCAGCGCGATCCAGCGGCCGATCCCTCCGCTGGCACCTGTGACGACGCTCACCGTCATACGAGATACGTTCCAAAAACGAGTAGGGTGTTATTATGGCACGCGGTGCTCCATCACGCGAGGCTTGACCGAGCGGCAACTCTCGGCGAGTGCAGTGCAAACGATGAAAATGAGGATGCGTGACCATGCCCCAAGGCGCCAATTCGTCATTGCCGATCCGGCTGGAGGGTTTGCGGGTGGCCGTTTCCGCTGGGGCGGGCGGGATCGGGCGCGTGATCGCCGACAGTTTCGCAGCGTCCGGCGCCCGACCCTTCGTGTCCGACATCGACGACGCGGCGTTGGCCGACTGCCCCTATCCATGGGTCCGCGCCGATGCCGGCAGCGTGGCGGATTTGGACCATTTCATGTCCGCCGCCCTGGCGGAACTCGGTGGCCTGGACGTGCTGGTCAACAATGTCGGGATCGCCGGGCCGACCAAGCGGGTGGAGGAGGTCGACGCCGCGGAGTTGGACGCGACGCTGCAAATCTGCCTCGCCAGCCAATTCCATTGCGCCCGGCGCGCCATCCCCGCGTTGCGGGCGGCAGGCGGCGGGTCGATCATCAACCTCAGCTCGGCCGCCGGCAAGTTCGGCTTCCCCCTGCGTTCGCCCTACGCGGCAGCCAAATGGGGCGTGATCGGCTTTACGCGCACGCTGGCGATCGAGGTCGGCGGCGACGGCATCCGCGTGAACGCGCTGCTGCCCGGCCTGGTCGAGGGCCCGCGCATCCGCAGCGTGATCCGCAACAAGGCGCTGGCGGCCGGCATCGGCGACAACGAACAAACCGAGCGGGCGCTGGCGCCGGTAAGCCTACGGTGCTTCGTCACGCAGCACGACATCGCCAACATGGCGCTCTACCTTGCCAGCCCATTCGGCGCGACGGTCAGCGGCCAAGCCATCAGCATCGACGGCGGGCTGGAAAGCCTCGCCTGACGGACGCACCCGAGCGCTTGCGCGTACAAAACAACGGTGGTGAAACCCGCCATGCCCTACGGGGTGCGGGACGCCTCGGAAAACGCGACGCGGACGGCCACTGCGGCGCCGGTGGGCAGGCGACTGACCGTAATGGGGTTGGGCGTGCGGGCGAGCGCCGCGATCAGCCGCATGCCGAGGCTGGACCCGGCGCCGGGATTGAAGTCGCCGGCGAAACCCGGCCCCGCATCCTCCACCGTGATGTCGACGCCAGGCTCCGTCCGCCGCACCCGTACCGTGATCGCCCCGTCGCCGTATTTCAGCGCGTTCGTCACCATTTCCACGGCAATCAGCCCGACCGGCGTCACGTGTTCCGACGGGAGTTGCATCGTGTCGACATCCAACGTGATCGGACGCCCGGCATCGTCCGGCACGATCGACCTGCTGATGTCCGAGAGCAGGCCCTGGAGATACTGACGTAGATCCACCCGCTCGACGGCGCCTTCCTCATGCAGGCGGCGATGCACGGCGGCGATCGACATGATGCGCGACGCGGCGTCCTGCAAATGGGTTTTCCCCTCGCCATCGGGGATGCCGCGCGCCTGCAGGTGCAGCATGGTTTGCACGAGCTGGAGGTTGTTCTTCACCCGGTGATGGATCTCCTGCATCAGGATATCCTTCTCGCGTAGCAACGCCTGCTGGGCTGCGGCGTGGCGCTGGCGCGTGATCGCAGCGGACAGAATGTTGGCGAGTGACTGCATGAACGACAGGTCATGCATGGTGAATTGGTTGCGGTCGGAGCTGTCAGCCTCCAGCACGCCGAACGGCGGACTGTCCGTCGCCTCCACGATGACGTTGATGGCGCGCTGGATGCCGTGCTCGACCAGCACAGAGGGCGTGCGGAAGCGGATCTCTTGGCCAAGATGATTGGACACGACGGGCATCTTGGTTTGGAAGGCGAACCCGGCCGGGCTGGCAAGGCCAGTCTCGAGTGTGACGTTACCGACAACGCCCTCCTTCCAGCCAACGCCGCTGCAAATCAGGAAGTCCTGCGTCGCCGGGCGGAACTCCAGCACCTTGGCGAAGGCCGTATCCAGGCCCCGTGCCGCAATCTCGCAGGCTTGGTCCAGCAGGCCCCGCAGATCTGTGGCGCGGAGCGCGAACAGGCCGAAGGAGGCGACAAGTTCCTGCTGTTGCAGGCGCATGGTCAGTTCGCGGTCGACAACGGAGATGACGTTCGCCATCTGGCTCATGGATTGGGCACCTTTGCCCGATGGGGGGGAAGCCTCGCCATGGGACGCTGCCCCATATACAAATGCTAGTGATACATCGCCAGCCACGCTGGAGCAATTGGTGGAATAAAAAGATAGCGTGCCAACAGATGCCATGGTCCCTGCAGATAGCGCCATAGGCAGAGGCCCGTCACGCTGCCTTGCTGGTGGGTGAAGCCGGTCTGCAGGGCCGCATACACCTGTTTCGCCTCCGACGCCGACGCCTTGTTCTGGACGGTGACGTGGGGTCGCCAGGGCTGCCGGTCCTGCGCCGTCAACCAGGGCTGCCACTCGCGTGCCAGTTCCTGGCGCAGCGCCGCCACGGCCGGCATGTCCAGCGAATAGGCTGTGCCGCGTCCCAGGAAACGCAGCCCGCTCGTGGTGAACGGGACAGCCGGCTGCGCGGCGCTGATCGCCGAAAGCCGCTGGTCGATCGCTGGCTGTTCCAGGCCGGGCAGGTGGTGGAACAGCGTGACATGCGCCGGCACCCTGTTGATGCCCGGCGGGAAATACCGCTGCCGTTCCCGCTCGAACCGGGACTGGGACATGTCGTCCAGCATCGCCGTCAGGATCAGCGGCTCGTCGTCCGGCGACATGGCCTGCCTGTCAACGGCCTTGGAAGAGCGGGGTGCGCCTGTCCACGAACGCCCGGGCTGCTTCCTTGTGGTCTTCGGTGGTGTAGCACCGCGCCTGGGCGAGCGCCTCCATGTCCAGGACGGTCTGCAGCGATTCCGTCTCGGCAGCATGCAGGTTGCGCTTCATGTAGGCGAAGGCGATCGGCGGGCCGGACGCGATCTGCCGCGCCATCGCCATCGCCTCCGTCATCAAGGCGGCGTCCTCGACGATCCGGCTGACCAAGCCAAGCCGTGCAGCCTCCTCCGCGTCGACCGGCGTGTTCAGGAAGTACATCTCGCGCGCCTTGGCCGTGCCGACGAGCCGGGTCAGCAGCCATGACCCGCCGAAATCGCCGGAAAACCCGACCGCCGCAAAGGCGGTGCGGAACTTCGCGGACCGGGCGGCGATGCGCAGGTCGCAGGCCAGGGCGAACCCGAGGCCGGCGCCCGCTACTGGGCCGTTGATCGCGGCGATCACCACCCTGCCGATCGTGCGCAGCAACCGGATCGCTTCATGCCGCCGGCGCAGGCTTTCCTGCCGTTCCTCCATCGTGGCGTCCGGCCCGCTGGCCATCCGCTTCACATCCCCGCCGGCGCAGAAACCGCGCCCGGCGCCGGTCAGGACGATGCAGCGCACGGCCGGGTCGGCGCCCAGGCGGGACAATGCCTCGATCAGACCATACACCATCGGTTCGCTCAGCGCGTTCAGCCGGTCCGGACGGTTCAGCGTCAGCACCGCCACGCCGTCATCGAGGGTTTCCAGCAGATCGGACATCACGCCTCCTCCAGGAGCAGATCCCTCAGCCGGGCACGCCGCGCTGGACCGAGGTCGAGCGCTTCGGCCAGGTAGCTGTCGATCGAACCGTGACGGCGCCGCGCCGCCTCGAACGCAGCCGCGAGCAGCGCCGGCTCGGCCCGCAGCAGCGAGGTGCGGATGGCGGGCGGCAAGTCTTCGCTTGGCACGGTGTCGCGCCGCCACAGGCGGTTGGTGGCCTCGAAATCCGCCACGACCGTGTCCCAGGACGCGCCCAACGCCGTCAGCAGCACGGCTGCGCCGAAGCCCGTCCGGTCCTTGCCGGCCGAGCAGTGAAAGAGCAGCGGCGTGCCACTCTCCAGCAGCAGCGATAGCATGTGCCGATATTGGGCGCTGCTGGACAGCGCGTAGGCGGCGTAGGCGCGCTCCAGCACGGCATGCAGCGCCTCGCCCGTGGCCTCCTTGGTGGCCAGGATGTCCCGCAGCCCGGCGCCGACCGAGGGCTCGATCGGCAGGGGCACGATCCGCACGTCCCGCACCCGGGTCGGCGCGCGCCCGCTTTCCTCCACGCCGCGGAAATCGCAGATGGTGCGCAGGCCGAGCGCCGAGACGGTCGCCAAATCGGCCTCGGTCAGCGTCGCCAGGGCGGCGGAGCGGAACACCAGGCCGCGTCGGACGCGCCGCCCGTCTTCCGTCCCGTAGCCGCCGAGGTCGCGCAGGTTGGAGGCGCCTTCGAGCGGGATCGTGTAGGGCGGAGCAGGGGCGGACATGCCGTCCGCGTAGCCCATCCGCCGCGGCCCTGCTAGCGGTGCAGGCGCGCGGCGGCTAGAAGCGAGCGATGGCCAAACCGTGGCGCACGCTTGCCTCCGAACAGCTCCTGCATGACCGCTGGATCAACCTGCGGGCGGACCGCTGCGTCACGCCGGGCGGGCGGGAGATCGCACCCTATTACGTGCTGAGCTACCCGGATTGGGTCCACGTCGCCGCACTCACGGACGACGATGAACTCGTGTTGGTGGAACAATACCGCCATGGCGCCGGACTCTCATGCCTGGAGTTGCCGGGCGGCATGATGGACGCGGCCGATGCCGATCCGGTCGCCACGGCCCGGCGGGAATTGATGGAGGAGACGGGGTTCGCGGCCGATCGGTGGCAGCTCGTCAGCAGCCTGTACCCCAACCCGGCGACGCACACCAACCGCATCCACGCCGTCCTGGCGACCGGGTGCCGCCGCGTCGGCCGCCCCCGGCTGGAGGATGGCGAGGAGGGACTGACCGTGCAGTGCCTGCCGGTCGCGCACGTCCTGCGCGACCTGCAGGCCGGTCTGCTGCCGCAGGCGATGCAAATCGGGGTGCTGTTGCTGGCCTTGTCAGCGGCCGGGCGCATCCAACTCTAGCGCCATCCGCGTGCCCTCATGCGCGAGCAGCCAGCGTTTGCGCTCCACCCCGCCGCCGAACCCGGTCAAGGACCCGTTGGCGCCGATCACGCGATGGCATGGCACGACAATGGAGATGGGGTTGGCGCCGTTCGCCAGACCCACCGCCCGCACCGCGGACGGCCGGCCGATCCGGGCCGCCAGGGCGCTGTAGCTCAGCGAGCGGCCCACCGGAATCGTGCGCAGCGCAGCCCAGACCAGGCGCTGGAACGCCGTCCCGTTGGTCGCGGTCGGCAGTCCGGCCAACGCGTCCGTCTCGCCCGCGAAATACGCCGCCAGCGCCCGGCCGGCCTGCGAAGCGCCTGCGGCTGGCTGGAGCTGCACGCCATCCGGCCCGTAGTACCGGGCCAGCAACTGCCGCAGACGGTGCTCATGATCCAGCCAGTCGACCCCGCGCAACCGTTGCTCGGCGTCTGTGACGATCAGGATGGGCCCGGTCGGCGTTGCCAATTGTTCGACGGCGAAGGTGTGGACAGCCATCATCGCTCCTGCATGGGATGCGGGCCCGGGAGCTGATCCCCATCTCCGCCGAGTCCGCATGTCGCAAGAGAGCACGCCGTGAGCGCCCATGTTACGCCCTTTGCCGCATTTTCATCCGACACGCGGGAGCAGCCGCCGCTCCGCGCCGCGATCACCGCCCATTATCGCGCGCCGGAGGCGGAGTGCATGGCCGGGCTGGTCGCCGCCGCGCGGCTGCCCGCCGCGACCGTGGCCCAGGCCCAGGCCACCGCAGCCAGGCTAATCACCGCCTTGCGGGCGAAGGGCACGCGCGGCGCCGTGCAGGGGCTGGTGCGGGAATACGACCTCTCCAGCCAGGAGGGCGTCGCGCTGATGTGCCTGACGGAGGCGCTGCTGCGCATCCCCGACCGCGCCACCCGCGACCGGCTGATCCGCGACAAGATCAGCGGCGGCGACTGGCGCGCCCATGTCGGCCAGTCGCCCTCCTTGTTCGTCAACGCGGCGACCTGGGGGTTGGTGGTGACCGGCAAGCTGGTCGGCACGGTCGACGAGGGCGGCCTGGCGAACGCGCTGAACCGGCTGCTCGCCCGCGGCGGCGAGCCGGTGGTCCGCCGCGGCGTGGACATGGCGATGCGGCTGATGGGCGAGCAATTCGTCACCGGCCAGGACATCGGCGAGGCCCTGCGCAACAGCCGCCGGCTGGAGGCGAAAGGCTACCGCTACTCCTACGACATGCTCGGCGAGGCAGCGACCACGGCGGCGGACGCGGCGCGCTACTACGCCGACTACGAGCAGGCGATCCATGCCATCGGCCGCGCCGCCGCCGGGCGCGGGCTGTATGACGGGCCGGGCATCTCGGTGAAGCTGTCGGCGCTGCACCCGCGCTATTCCCGCCTGCAACGCGGCCGGGTGATGGCCGAGCTGCTGCCCCGCCTTCTGGCGCTGACGCTGCTGGCGCGGCAGTACGACATCGGCCTCAACATCGACGCGGAGGAGGCCGAGCGGCTGGAGCTGTCGCTCGACCTGCTGGAGGGGCTTTGCCTCGACCCGGCGTTGGCTGGGTGGGACGGCATCGGCTTCGTGGTGCAGGCGTATCAGAAGCGCGCGCCCTTCGTGCTGGACTGGCTGATCGACCTGGCCCGGCGCAGCGGCCACCGCCTGATGGTCCGCCTGGTCAAGGGCGCCTATTGGGACAGCGAGATCAAGCGCGCCCAGCAGGACGGGCTGGAGGGTTTTCCCGTGTTCACGCGGAAGGTCCATACGGATGTGTCGTACCTGGCCTGCGCGCGGCAATTGCTGGCGGCGCCGGACGCGGTGTTCCCGCAATTCGCCACCCACAACGCCTACACCGTCGCCGCCATCCACAGCATGGCGGGCGAGGACTTCCAGCCCGGGCAGTACGAGTTCCAGTGCCTGCACGGCATGGGGGAACCGCTGTACGAGGAGGTGGTGGGGCATAACCGTCTCAACCGCCCGTGCCGCATCTACGCCCCCGTCGGCACGCATGAGACGCTGCTGGCCTATTTGGTGCGCCGGTTGCTGGAGAACGGGGCCAACTCGTCCTTCGTGAACCGCATCCAGGACAGCAGCATCCCGGTGGAGGCGCTGGCGGCGGACCCGGTCGCCGCCGTGGCCGAGGCCGTGCCGATGGGTGCGCCGCATGACCGCATCCGCCTGCCGCGCGACCTGTATGCGCCGGATCGCGCGAATGCGGCCGGCCTGGACTTCAGTAACGAGGACCGGCTGCACGCCCTGGCCGCGCCTTTGCGCGTCAGCGCGGCCCAGCCGTGGCGGGCCGGCCTGCCAGGGGGGCAGGACGTGGCGGTGCGCAACCCGGCAGACGCCAGCGACCTGGTCGGCGCTGTCGCCGAGGCGACGGACGCGCAAGTCGACGCCGCCCTGGCCCGCGCCTCGGCGGCGGCCTGGCACACCGTACCGGCAACGGACCGTGCGGCGATCCTGGCGCGGGCGGGCGACATGCTGGAGGCGGCGATGCCCGACCTGCTGGGGCTGATCGTGCGCGAGGCCGGCAAGTCGCTGTCCAACGCGGTGTCGGAAGTGCGGGAGGCGGTGGATTTCCTGCGCTATTATGCCGCCCAGATCAGGGACGGGTTCGACAACGCCACGCACCGGCCGCTCGGCCTGGTGGCGTGCATCAGCCCGTGGAATTTCCCGCTGGCGATCTTCGTGGGCCAGGCCGCGGCGGCGCTGGCGGCGGGCAACGCGGTGCTGGCGAAACCGGCGGAGGAAACGCCGCTGATCGCTGCCCAGGCCGTCGCCATCCTGCACGCGGCCGGCGTGCCGGACGACGCGCTGATCCTGCTGCCGGGCCAGGGCGAGGTCGGCGCCCGGCTGGTCGGTGATGCCCGGGTGTGCGGCGTGGTGTTCACCGGCTCCACCGCAGTGGCGCGGCTGATCCAGCGCCAGCTTGCGCGGCGGTTGAACCCGGACGGCTCGCCCGTGCCGCTGGTGGCGGAGACTGGCGGGCAGAACGCGCTGGTGGTCGACAGTTCGGCCTTGGCGGAACAGGTGGTGGCCGACGTGCTGGCATCCGCGTTCGACAGCGCCGGGCAACGCTGCAGCGCCCTGCGTGTGCTGTGCCTGCAGGAGGAAGTGGCCGACCGCACGCTGGCGATGCTGCAAGGCGCGCTGGCGGAGTTGACGCTGGGCAATCCGGATCGCCTGTCCACGGATATCGGCCCGGTCATCTCGGCCGCCGCCCGGGACGGCATCTTGGCCCATATCGACGCCATGCGGGCGGCCGGGCGACCTGTGCACCAGATGACGCTGCCGGACTCCTGCGCGACGGGCAGTTTCGTGCCGCCCACCCTCATCGAGATCGAGTCGCTTGCCGACCTGACGGAGGAGGTGTTCGGCCCGGTGTTGCACGTGCTCCGCTTCCGCCGCGACGGGCTGGGCAGCCTGATCGAGGCGATCAATGCGACCGGATACGGGCTGACCTTCGGCGTCCACTCCCGCATCGGCGAGACGGTGGCGCAGGCGACGCAAGCGGCCGAAGCGGGCAACATCTACGTCAACCGCAACCTGATCGGCGCGGTCGTGGGCGTGCAGCCCTTCGGCGGCCACGGCCTGTCGGGAACTGGACCGAAGGCGGGCGGCCCGCTGTATCTCCGTCGTCTGCTGCAGCACGCCCCGTCGGCCATCCCGCTGCCGCCGGGCGCCGTGCCGCCGGCCTATCGGGCATGGACGTTATCCGACCAGCCGGTGCAGCCCGTCAGCGGCAGCGAACTCGCGCTGCCTGGCCCGGTCGGCGAGGAAAACGTCTACCGGACCGAACCGCGGGGAACGGTGCTCTGCGTCGCGGACACTGAGCAGGAGCTTGGCCGGCAGATCGCCACGGCCCTCGCCAGCGGCAACCGCGCGCTGGTGCTGGCCGGACGCTGGCCGCACCCGACGCCCGGATTGGCGGATTGGATCGCGGTGGTGGACGAGGTGGCGACGGCGTCGTTCGATGCCGTGCTGTTCCAGGGGGATGCGGACGCGCTTCGGGCGCTGAACCAGGCGGCGGCAGAACGGCCCGGCAAGATCGTGGCGATCCACGTGGCCCGGGCGGATGGGCGCTACCCGGTGGAGTGGCTCGTGCGCGAGCGGTCCATCAGCACCAACACGACCGCCGCGGGCGGCAACGCCAACCTCATGATGCTGGGGTGACCGGCTTGTGTCGTAGCCCGTATGAGCCTTGCTCATGCGGGGCAACACACCCCAGGCCTGGCAAGCATTGGCATAAAGCGCGTGCAATCGTCGTTGCGCCGTCATCCCGCATTCGCTGCGCAAATACGGGCTACGCGTCCTAAGCTTTCACGCTTGGTTTTACCAACTGTCCGCTCAGGTTGCCGTGCGCCCCCGCATGCTGTCCACGATCCGCGCCAACGCAACCGTCGTGTCGCCGTCAGGCGTCTGCCAGCGTTCGGAGAAGGGGGCGGAGCTGCTGCGCGGCCGCTCGCCCTTCGGGAGTTCGGCAAAGCGCAGGCGCATCGGCACCGGCACGCCTTCGCCGATCGCGATCGCCTCCGAGTTGCCGAGGAAGGGCAGGGCGGAGAACATCGCCGGGGAGGCGTCCGACATGGTGACCTGGATGATGTCCTGGTCGCGGTCGTTCGACATGCGGAAGGCAAACACGGTGTTGCATTGCGACAGGATCGTCGCGTCCAACTCCGAAGGGCGCTGGCTGATGACGCCGAGGCTGATGCCGTATTTGCGGCCCTCCTTGGCGATCCGCGACAGCGCCCGCTTGGCCGGCTCGAACCCCAACGCGGAGGCTTGCGGCGCGTAGCGGTGCGCTTCCTCGCAGACCAGCAGCAGCGGGAATTGCTGTCCGGCCAGCACCGCGAAGTCGAACGCCAGGCGGCAGATGACCGCCACGACGACGTTCAGCACCTCGGACGGGATGCTGGCGAGGTCCAGGATGGCGAGTGGCTTGCCGTCCGCCGGCACCCGGAACAGGCGGCCGAGCAGCGCGCTGAACGTGTCGCTGACGAAGAAGCCGGTGTCGAAGATGAAGGCGTGGCGGCGGTCGGCCTGCAACGCCGCCAGCCGCGACTTCAGCCGCAGATAGGCAGGCAGGTTGGTGCGGTTGTCCAGGCTGCCGATCGCCGCCTCCAGCAGCCGGTTCACGTCGCCCATCGCGTAGGGGACCGGACTGTCGACGGTGACCCAGCTCGCCTCGCGCGGGCGACCCAGGAAGTTCTGCTTGGCGGCCAGCACGAACTCGCGCAGGTGCATGATCTCAGCGGTCGCATCCGCCTGCTCGTGGCCGAAGACGATCTCCGTCAGTTCCTCGAAGTTGAACAGCCAGTATGGCAGGCGGAAATTCTCCACCGTCAGGTGTTCCGCCCGGTCGCCGAAGGCCAGGCCATACTCGCCATGCGGGTCCAGCAGCA
This sequence comes from Acetobacteraceae bacterium, assembly GCA_965199095.1. Classification (GTDB taxonomy): domain Bacteria; phylum Pseudomonadota; class Alphaproteobacteria; order Acetobacterales; family Acetobacteraceae; genus LMUY01. Next base: position 672,966 of record CBDAQM010000006.1, on the reverse strand, counting down.
GCACGTGGCCGTTCGGGCTCTGTTCCAGGATGCGCTTCAGCACCAGCGTCAAGGCGCAGGATTTGCCGGTGCCGGTTGTGCCCAGCAGGGCGAAGTGCTTGCACAGCAGGTCGTCGATGCTGACCCGCGCCGGCACCCTTGGATCGTGGTGCACGTGGCCGACGCAGACCGCCTGGCGGTTCGGCATGGCGTAGACGGTGGATGCTTCCTCCTGGTCCGCCACGTAGACGACGGCGTCCAGCGAGGGCAGGCGGGAGACGCCCCGCCGGAAGCCGCCGGAGCCGCCGGCTGCGCGGTCGGTCATCTCGCCCAGCAGGCCGACCTCGGCCATCTTCAACTCGTCGCCTTCGCCGGGTTGCAGCGGCATGGGAATGCTCAGCCCCTCGACGATGCCATAGACGGTCCCGTGCGGGCTGCGCACTGTGACCAGCGTGCCCATCTGGATGCGGTCCATCACGCCCCCGTCGCGGTCCAGCAGCACGACGATCTGGGCGCCGGCGGTGGACACGACCCGGCCCGCCCGGACGCCATCGTGGCATGTCGCCACCATGTCCCCGCGCGGCTGTTCAACGTGGGTGAACGCGTTCATGGGGCCAACTCCAGGTCCGGTGCTTGGTTCAACAGGTGGATGAGGCTGTCGGCCGTCGACGGCCGTCCGTAATAATGTCCCTGCGCGAAGGCGCAGCCGCAATTGCGCACGAACTGCGCCTGCTCGGCCGTCTCGACCCCCTCGGCCACGACTTGCAGGCGGAGCGCATGCGCCAGTTCGACGATCGTCGTGGCGATGACGGCGGCGTCCTCGCTGGTGGTGACGTCCTTGACGAAGCTGCGGTCGATCTTCAGCCGGTCCACCGGCAGCTTGCGCAGGTAGCTGAGCGAGGAATACCCGGTGCCGAAATCGTCGATCGCCAGCCCCACACCCTGATGATGCAGGTTCATCAGCGTCTCCGCAGCGACGTGCATGTCGTGCATGATGCCGGTTTCGGTGATTTCCAGTTCCAGCATCGCGGCCGGGATGCCGGTCTCCGCCAGGACGGCGGCCACCAGGCGGGGCATGTTGCCGAACCGGAACTGCGCGGTGGCGACGTTGACCGCCATGGTCAAGGGCGGCAGCCCGGCATCTTGCCAGCGCCTGGCCTGGCGGCAGCTTTCGCGCAGCACCCAGGCCCCGAGTTCGATGATGATGCCCGTCCGTTCGGCCAGCGGGATGAATTCCTCGGGCGGGATCAGTCCCTGCTCCGGATGCTGCCACCGCAGCAGCGCCTCGACCCCGGTGATGCGCAGGGTCTTGAGGTCGACCTGCGGCTGGAACGCCAGCCGCATCTGCGACAGCACGGACGGCTCCCGCAGCGCCTGTTCCAGGAAGGCGCGGCGGCGCACCTCGGCGTTCAGCGATTCGTTGTAGAAGTGGCAGCAATTGCGGCCCTCGGCCTTGGCCCGGTACATCGCCAGATCGGCGTTGCGGTGCAGCAGGTCGACCGCGTCGGCATCGTCGGGGAACAGCGTCACGCCGATCGAAGCGCCGATGAAGATCGTGCGGCCGTCGATGTCGAACGGCTGGGCCAGGGCCGCGATCACCCGTTCGGCCAGGCTGCCGGCCTGCGCCGGGCCGCCGGGCCCGACCTGCAGCACGGCGAACTCGTCACCCCCAAGCCGCGCCACCGTGTCGCCGGACCGCAACGCGCCGGCGATGCGGATGGAGACCTGTTGCAGCAGCGAGTCGCCGACCGCGTGGCCCAGCGTGTCGTTGACGTCCTTGAAGTTGTCGAGGTCAATGTAGAACAGCGCCAGCTTGTGGCCCCGCACCCGCGAGTCCGCCATCTCCGAACTCAGGCGGCCGCTGAACAGCGTCCGGTTCGGCAAGGCGGTGAGCGGATCATGGCTGGCGAGGTAGGCGAGGCGGGATTGGGTGCCGAGACGGACCTCCATCTCCTCGCGCAGCGCATTATTGGCGATCTCGATCGCGAGCTTGGCCTGCCGGGCTTCGGCGGCTTCGCGCTCCGCCGCCTGCCGGGCGGCGACCAACGCCGCGCTGGCCATATGCCGCTCAACCAGTTGTCCCATCCGAAGGCTGTAGCGCGTGAGGGCGCTTCCGTCTCGGCCGAGGCTCCTTCGAGACCCTCGCATCCACTGCTCCTCGGCCTCTGCCACGATAAGAACGATGCCGGATGGCGGGTCGGGCTTCGTTGCACGATGCAGCGGTTATTACGTTTACCGATTAACGTGCGATGAACGGCGCCAGTTTTAATATCCTGCATGGCCCAAGGCCGCTGGAGGGGATCGCAGTGCGGCCGCGTCACGTCACGGGCGTGAAGCGATAGGGGCTGTCGCTGGTGGTGTGCGGGTCCAGCGATAGCCGGTGCGCAAGCGGCGGAAACGCCCGGCTGCGGCAGGTCTCCCGGTCGCAAAGCCGGCATGACAGGCCGATGCCGACGATGGCCGCTTGAAGGTCGATCCGGTCTGCGTAAACCATCTCCGCCGCATGCCCGATGTCGCAGCCCATCGCGATCACGTGGACGGGCGGCGGCTCCCCCCACGACGCTGCGATCCCCTGCACGCTCCGGGCGAAGCACAGGAAGGTGGCGCCGTCGGGCAGTTGCGCCACCTGCACTTGCAGCGTGCCCGGTGTCGCATACGCGCCATGCACGATCCAGCGCGGGCACGAACCGCCGAACCGCGCGAACGGGAAACCCGCGCCGGAGAACCGCTTGCTGACATTGCCTGCCGGGTCGATGCGCAGGAAGAAGAAGGGAATGCCGCGCTGGGTGGGGCGCTGCAAGGTGGAGAGGCGGTGGCAAGCCTGCTCGAAGGAGACGCCGAAATGGCGCGCAACCGCCTCCATGTCGTGTCGCATCTGCCGGACCGTCGCGGCAAATGCCGCATAGGGCATCAGAACGGCGCCCGCCGCGTAGTTCAGCAGCCCGATCCGTATCAACTGCGTCGCTTCCGGCGTGGAGGGCGCCGCGCCGTTCAGTACCAGCTCCACCGCATCGCGCGCTTCCAACAGCACGAGTTGGAAGGCCAGTTGGAATCCCCTGCTCTCCCGCGGCAGGTGTTCTGACAGGGTCAATGCCCGGGCGGCCGGGTCGTAGCGGCGGAGCGCGCCTTCCATCGGCCCCACATGCACGACCAGGCCATGCTTGCGGCGGAGGCGCTCGGCGATGGCATGGTTGGTCTCGGCGGGTGCGGACCCGAGCTGGACCACCAGGGCCTCCGCCGCCTCCTCCAGGGCGGGGAAGTGGTTGCCGCGGTCGTTGAACAGGTCGCGGGTTTCCTCGTTCGGCAGCAGCAGGCGGCGGCCGGAGGGAAGGGCGATGCCGCTGGCATCCTCCCGCGCCACCCGCCAGGCGCGATATAGCGCGAGCACGGCGCGCGATGCGTTGGGATTGCCAGCAGCCAAGGCCGCGATCTCGACATCCGGCACAGCTTCGGACGCAAGCAGCGGGTCGGCGAAAACCTCGCGCAGCCCGGACTCCAATTGCCGCTCCGAGGCGCCTGACAGGGACGCGAGGTCGATCGACAGCACCTCCGCCAGCTTGATCAGCAAGGAGGCGGTGACGTTGCGCTGATCGTGTTCAAGAAGGTTCAGGTAGCTCGCCGAAATCCCCAGACGGCTGGCGAGGGCCTGTTGAGTCATCCGCTGCTCCAAGCGGACACGGCGGACAGTGCGGCCGATGAGGGGACGGTTCATTTTACAAACTTTACCAGCTCTGGCGGGTTCATGTCGCTTAATCAACAGGATTGCAGGCGGTGTCGGGTAAAACGGCTGGCCCTTCGCGATCGTTTTGTCAATTCTTCACTCATCCACCACGATGAGGAGCTTTGACGATGTATCCTACCCCGACCTGCCAGCCTGACGGCATGGGCGCTGGCGGCCTCCCCAACCACGATCCGGAGCGTTTTGCCGGCATTACGCGGGACTACAGCCCGGCCGAGGTGGAGCGGCTGTCCGGCTCGTTCCGCATCCGCCACACGCTGGCCGAGATGGGCGCCGCCCGGCTGTGGCGCCTGCTGAAGAGCGAGCCGTTCGTGCCGACCCTGGGCGCGCTGACCGGGAACCAGGCGATGCAGCAGGTCAAGGCCGGCTTGAAGGCTATCTACCTATCCGGCTGGCAGGTCGCAGCGGATGCGAACATGGCGGGCGAGATGTACCCGGACCAGTCGCTCTACCCGGTGAACTCGGTGCCGATGGTGGTCAAGCGCATCAACAACGCGCTGCGCCGGGCCGACCAGATCGCCAAGCTCGAAGGCGACAGCAGCACGCATTGGATGGCGCCGGTGATTGCGGATGCCGAGGCGGGATTTGGCGGCGCGCTGAACGCGTTCGAACTGATGCGCGCGATGATCGAGGCGGGCGCTGCAGGCGTGCATTTCGAAGACCAGCTTGCCAGCGAGAAAAAATGCGGCCATCTCGGCGGCAAGGTGCTGGTGCCGATCAGCCAGCATATCCGCACCTTGAATGCGGCCCGGCTGGCGGCCGATGTGGAGGGTGTCAGCACCATCCTGCTGTGCCGCACCGACGCCCACTCCGCCCAGTTGCTGACCGCCGACGTGGACGAGCGCGACCACCCGTTCCTAACGGGCGAGCGTACCCCGGAGGGGTTCCACCGCATCAGGCCCGGCGTTGGCGTGGACTATGCGATCGCCCGCGGCCTTGCCTTTGCGCCGTATTCCGACCTGCTCTGGTGGGAAACCAGCGAGCCCAACATCGAGGAAGCGCAGCGCTTCGCCGACGCCATCCACGCGCAGTTCCCCGGCAAGATGCTGGCCTACAACTGCTCGCCATCGTTCAACTGGAGGAAGAAACTGGCCCATGACGACATCGCGACGTTCCAGACGCGGATCGCGGCGATGGGCTACAAATACCAGTTCGTGACGCTCGCCGGCTTCCATAGCCTGAACCATTCCATGTTCAAGCTGGCGCTGGGCTACAAGGAACGTGGCATGGCCGCGTATTCCGAACTGCAGCAGGCCGAGTTCGCGTCGGAGGCCGAGGGCTACACCGCGACCCGGCACCAGCGTGAGGTGGGCACCGGATGGTTCGATGCGGTGGCCACGACCGCAGCAGGTGGCCGGTCAAGCACGACGGCCATGGCTGGCAGCACGGAACACGACCAGTTCAATGACGGCAAGACACCGTCGGCGAACCGGGTCGGGCATGACGACCATGATGATGGGCTCGTCCACGGCCACGAGTGGGCCGTGGTGGCGAAGTAGGCGCGATAACGGGGGCCGCGGCGTGACGCCGCGGCCGATCGTCCTGGTCCCCCGGGTGCCGAAACAGCGCAAACGATCCCGGGGGCGGCGCACAGCGTCGGCTTGTCCCGCCCGGGCGGGTGGGCTAACACCCCCGGCTCATGGCCGTGCGGTGGCGGGCGTGGTGAAATTGGTAGACACGCCAGATTTAGGTTCTGGTGGCGCAAGCCATGGGGGTTCAAGTCCCTCCGCCCGCATCCGCCCACGGCGACGCGCTGTTTGGACACCCGGCTGGCTCGCCGCCAGCCTGGACTTTGAGGAATTCCCGTCCCCATGCAGGTTACCGAGACCCTCTCCGAGGGGCTGATGCGCGGCTTCAGCATCGTCGTTCCGTCCACCGACATCGAGGATCGGCGGTCGGCCAAGCTGGTTGAGATCGGCCGCCAACTCAAGCTGCCGGGCTTCCGGCCCGGCAAGGTGCCGGACAAGGTGGTGCGCCAGCGTTATGGCACCGCCGTCATGGCGGAGGTGCTGGAAGACAGCGTCAACCAGGCGACGCAGCAGGTGCTGTCCGACCGCGGGTTGCGGGCCGCGGCGCAGCCGAAGGTGGACGTGAAGACGATGCCGGAGCCGGCGGATGCCGCCAAGGATCTGGAGTTCACCGTCGAGGTTGAGCTGTTGCCGGAGATCGAGCCGCCGAACTTCGCCGCGCTGTCCCTGACCCGGCTCAAGGCCGAACCTGACGCCGCAGTCATTGACAAGGCCCTGGATGACATCGCCACCCGCCAGGGCACCCTGCAGCCTGTCGAGGATGCGCGGCCGGCCGCCAAGGGCGAGACCCTGACCGTGGACTATACCGGGCGCATCGACGGCGTGGCCTTTCCCGGCGGAGCCGGCACGGATGTCGACATCGAGGTCGCCGGCCCCAATTTCATCCCCGGCTTCACCGAGCAGTTGGAGGGTATGACGCCGGGGGAGACGAAGACCATCGATGTGACCTTCCCCGAGGATTACGGCACACGCGACCTCGCGGGCAAGCTGGCGCAGTTCGAGATCGTGGCGAAGGCGTTGAAAATTGCCGTCGTGCCCCCGGTGGACGACGCGCTGGCCGAAGAGATCGGCTTCGAGACGCTGGAGGACCTGCGTGCCGCCATCGTCCGCCAGATGCAGCGGGAGCTGGATGCGGCCAGCCGCATGCGCATCAAGCGGGACCTGCTGGACAGCCTGTCGAAGACGGCCGATTTCCCCGTTCCCGCCAGCATGGCCGAGGCGGAGTTCAACCAGATCTGGACGCGTGTCGAGGCCGACATCAAGGCCGGGCGGCAGGACGAGGAGGACAAGGGCAAGGACGAGGAGGTGCTGAAGGCGGACTACCGCGCCATTGCGGAGCGACGGGTGCGGCTCGGCCTGCTGCTGGCCGAGGTCGGGCGCAGCCAGGGCGTGCAGGTGTCGCCCGACGAAATGACGCGGGCGATGCACGCGGAGGCAGCGAAATATGGCAGCCAGGCCGCCATGGTGCTGGAGTTCTTCCGCAAGACCCCCCAGGCCGCCGAGAACCTGCGCGGGCCGATCTTTGAAGACAAGGTGGTCGACTACATCCTGGACCAGGCGCAGGTGGAGGAGCGGGTCGTCACCCCGGACGACCTCACCGCAGACCCGCCGCAGCCCGACGCCACGCCGTAATCCTGCCGCAACGCCGTCTCCTCCTGTATGGGGGAGCGGCGTTGCAAAGCCTGCGCAGTCCGCAGACTGGAAGCCGGCCGCTGACACTCTATTTACATTCGGCTGTCACCATACGATCTGGTGCACCTCCTGCTGGTTGAGGATTTTAGTCCATGAGGGATCGCCATCCCGTCGAGACCTATAACTCCCTCGTGCCCATGGTGGTTGAGCAGTCGGCGCGGGGTGAGCGGGCCTACGACATCTACTCGCGCCTGCTGAAGGAGCGGATCATCTTCCTGACCGGCCCGATCTATGACGAGATGAGCGCCCTGGTCTGCGCCCAGTTGCTGTTCCTGGAGAGCGAGAACCCGGGGAAGGACATCTCGTTCTACATCAACAGCCCCGGCGGCGTCGTGTCGGCGGGTTTGGCGATCTACGACACGATGCAGTACGTCCGCAGCCAGGTGAGCACGGTCTGCATCGGCCAGGCGGCGTCGATGGGCAGCCTGCTGCTGTGTGCCGGTGCGAAGGAGAAACGGTATGCCCTCCCGAATGCCCGGATCATGGTGCACCAGCCCTCCGGCGGCGCGCAGGGCCAGGCGGCCGACATCGAGATCCAGGCCCGCGAGATCCTGGCGCTGCGCCAGCGACTGAATGAGATCTATGTCCGGCACACCGGCCAGGCTTTGGAGGTGATCGAGCGTAAGCTGGAACGCGACACCTTCATGTCGGCTGAAGAGGCGCGTGATTTCGGGCTCGTCGACACCGTGGTGGAGAACCGCCCGGTTCCCGTCGATCCCAGCAAAAGCTAAGCCGGGTTTGCCGGGAGCTCAGTCTGGCGCCTAAACAGAGTGTAACGCCGCGCGGGGGCAACATCGGCCTGCATGCCCTTGTTTCCCCTCGTGCGCGGGGGCTAAGCTTCCTGAAGTACCTCGGTTGATCCCGGGCATGGAGTGTTCATGAGCAAGAACGCCGATTCGAAGAACACCCTCTACTGCTCGTTCTGCGGCAAGTCCCAGCATGAGGTGCGCAAGCTGATCGCCGGGCCGACCGTGTTCATCTGCGACGAATGCGTCGAGCTGTGCATGGACATCATCCGGGAGGAGCACAAGACCCACCTGGTGAAGTCCCGCGACGGTGTGCCGACGCCGAAGGAGATCTGCAAGGTCCTGGACGACTACGTCATCGGGCAGTCCCACGCCAAGAAGGTCCTCTCGGTCGCGGTGCACAACCATTACAAGCGCCTGGCGCACGGCGCCAAGAACAATGACATCGAGATCGCCAAGTCCAACATCCTGCTGCTGGGGCCGACAGGTTCGGGCAAGACGCTGCTGGCGCAGACCCTGGCCCGCATCCTGGACGTGCCGTTCACCATGGCGGACGCCACCACGCTGACGGAGGCCGGGTATGTCGGCGAGGATGTGGAGAACATCATCCTCAAGCTGCTGCAATCCGCCGACTACAACGTGGAGCGGGCGCAGCGCGGCATCGTCTACATCGACGAGGTCGACAAGATCAGCCGCAAGTCCGACAACCCGTCGATCACCCGGGATGTCAGCGGGGAGGGCGTGCAGCAGGCCCTGCTGAAGATCATGGAGGGCACGGTCGCCTCCGTGCCGCCGCAGGGCGGCCGCAAGCACCCGCAGCAGGAGTTCCTGCAGGTCGACACCACGAACATCCTGTTCATCTGCGGCGGCGCCTTCGCCGGGCTGGAGAAGATCATCGGCGCCCGCGGCAAGGGCAGCGGCATCGGCTACGGTTCCGACGTGCGGTCCCCGGACGAACGCCGCACCGGCGCCATCCTGCGCGAGGTCGAGCCGGAGGATCTGCTTCGCTTCGGCCTGATCCCGGAGTTCATCGGCCGGCTCCCCGTGGTCGCCACGCTGGAGGATCTAGACGAGGCCGCGCTGATCGAGATCCTGACCAAGCCGAAGAACGCCCTGGTCAAGCAATATGGCCGGCTGTTCGAGATGGAGGGCGTGAAGCTGGGCTTCACTGACGACGCCTTGCGCTCGGTCGCGACCCGGGCGATCGCCCGCAAGACCGGCGCGCGCGGCCTGCGGTCCATCATGGAGGCGATCCTGCTGTCCACGATGTTCGATTTGCCTGGCTTGGACGGGGTGGAGGAGGTCATCGTCAACCGCGAAGTGGCGGAGGGGCGTGCCAACCCTCTGTTCACGTACGGCAAGGAACGTGCTGAAGGCGCATGACGCGGCGGCCACGCTGAGGTTCAAGTCCTTGGCGAGACGAGACGTAGTCCCGATATTTGCGGGTATTGAGGGTTTTTCACCCTTTAGGCAGGTGGAGCGTGCCAGACTGGGCGCTCCACGCCTGACTGTCCACTAGGAGGTCTGTATGTCCGAGTCAGAAAAGACGCGTCCGGCAGGGCGGACCGAGGCGCTGGCTGTGCTGCCGCTGCGCGACATCGTCGTGTTCCCGCACATGATCGTGCCGCTGTTCGTCGGCCGGGAGAAATCCGTCCGCGCGCTGGAAGCCGTGATGAAGGAGGACAAGCAGATCCTCCTGGTCGCGCAGAAGAACGCGGCGCAGGACGACCCGACGGCGGAGGACATCTTCCGCATCGGCACCGTGTCCACCATCCTGCAACTGCTGAAGCTGCCGGATGGCACCGTGAAGGTGCTGGTGGAGGGGGGACGGCGCGCGCGCATCACCTCCTTCAAGGAGACCGATTCGTATTTCGAGGCGTTTACCGAGGCGATGCCGGACCAGGACTCCGACAAGGCGGAGCTGGAAGCGTTGGGACGCACGGTGATCAGCCAGTTCGAGCAGTACATCAAGCTCAACAAGAAGATCGCCCCCGAAGTGCTGGTGTCGTTGAACGGCATCGACGAGCCGACCAAGCTGGCGGACACGATCGCCAGCCACCTGAACCTCAAGATCGCGGAAAAGCAGGAGCTGCTGGAGACCGCCCCGGTTGGGGAGCGGCTGGAGCGCGTGTTCGGACACATGGAATCCGAGATCGGCGTGCTGCAGGTGGAGAAGCGCATCCGCAACCGCGTCAAGCGGCAGATGGAGAAGACGCAGCGCGAGTACTACCTGAACGAGCAGCTCAAGGCGATCCAGAAGGAGCTGGGGGAGGGCGAGGACGGCAAGGACGAGACCGCCGAGCTCGAAGACCGCATCAAGAAGACCAAGTTTTCTAAGGAAGCGCGGGAGAAGGCGCTGTCCGAGCTGAAGAAGCTGCGGACGATGAGCCCGATGAGCGCCGAGGCGACGGTGGTGCGCAACTACCTCGACTGGATGCTGTCGATTCCCTGGAAGAAGCGCTCCAAGAGCCGCAACGACGTCGATATCGCCAAGAAGGTGCTGGACGACGACCATTACGGGCTGGACAAGGTCAAGGAACGCATCCTGGAGTACCTCGCCGTCCAGGGACGGTCGCCAAAAATCCGCGGCCCGATCCTGTGCCTGGTGGGGCCGCCCGGCGTCGGTAAGACCTCGCTCGGCAAGTCCATCGCCAAGGCGACCGGCCGCAACTTCGTCCGCATGTCGCTGGGCGGTGTGCGGGACGAGGCGGAAGTGCGCGGCCACCGGCGGACCTATATCGGCTCGATGCCCGGCAAGGTCATCCAGGGCATGAAGAAGGCCAAGACCTCCAACCCCCTGTTCCTGTTGGATGAGATCGACAAGTTGGGCGCCGATTGGCGCGGCGATCCTTCGTCCGCGCTGCTGGAGGTGCTGGACCCCGAGCAGAACGGCACCTTCGCCGACCACTACCTAGAGGTGGATTACGACCTGTCGGACGTGATGTTCATCACCACGGCCAACAGCCTGCGCATGCCGCAGCCGCTGCTCGACCGCATGGAGATCATCCGCATCCCTGGCTACACCGAGGATGAAAAGGTCGAGATCGCCAAGCGGCACCTGGTGGCCAAGCAGGGCGAGGCGAACGGGCTGAAGCCTGAAGAGTGGTCGATCCACGACGACGCGCTGCATGACCTGATCCGCTACTACACGCGGGAGGCCGGCGTGCGGTCGCTGGAGCGCGAGATCGCCAAGCTGGCGCGCAAGGCGGTGATGGAGATCGTCACCAAGAAGGCGAAGAAGGTGAGCTTCACCCGCAAGAACCTCGACAAGTTCGCCGGCGTGCGCGTGTTCCGCTACGGCGAGACCGAGGACGAGGACATGGTCGGCGTCGTCACCGGACTGGCTTGGACCGAGGTCGGCGGCGAAATCCTGACGATCGAAAGCGTGCTGCTGCCGGGCAAGGGCAACCTGAAATATACTGGCAAGCTGGGCGACGTGATGCAGGAAAGCGTGTCCGCCGCCCTCAGCTACGTGCGCAGTCGGTCCACCAGCTTCGGCATCAAGCCCACGCTGTTCGAGAAGCGGGACATCCACGTCCACGTGCCGGAGGGTGCGACCCCGAAGGACGGTCCGTCCGCCGGCGTCGCCATGGCGACCAGCCTGGTCAGCGTGATGACGGGCATCCCGATCCGGCGCGACATCGCCATGACGGGGGAGATTACGTTGCGGGGCCGGGTGCTGCCGATCGGCGGGCTGAAGGAGAAGATGCTGGCGGCGCTACGCTCCGGCATTACGACGGTGTTCATCCCGAAGGACAACGAGAAGGACCTGGCGGACATCCCGGACAGCGTCAAGAAGCACATCAAGGTCATTGCGGTGGCCCATGTGGACGACGTGATCGCCCGTGCTTTGTCCCGCAAGCCGGAGGCGATCGAGTGGCATGAGCCGCCGGAACCGGTGACCCCGCCGGCCGCCGTCGCCGCCGCCTCCCTACCGCACTGATCGGCGGCCCGGCCGGGATCGCCCGGCCGGGCTTTGCATCCGATCAGGCCGGCCGCTCGTTGACCGATCGGAATGATGCTGCATACAGTTCAGTCCAGCAGAGCGGATTGCCTCCGAAGCAGCGTGGCGGATAGATCGGGGAAAGATGTTGGTGGGCACAACCATGAACAAACTGGAACTCATCGCGGTCGTATCCGAAGAGGCCGGTTTGGCCAGGGGCGAGGCGGCGAAGGCCGTCGAGGCGGTGTTTTCAGTCATGGCCAAGGCGTTGAAGGAGAAGCAGGAGGTCCGCGTCAGCGGCTTCGGCAGCTTCGTGGTCGCCGACCGCAAGGCGACCAAGGGCCGTAATCCCCGCACCGGGGACGAGATTGACATTCCCGCCTCCACCTCCGTCCGGTTCAAGCCGGGCAAGGGCCTCAAGGACTCGATCAAGGGGTAGTAGATCGATTCCATGAAACCGACCCTCTGGAGAGGAAGTCGTAGGGTGGGCTTTAGCCCACCGTGGTCTCCTACGGCGCATGGATGAGGTGGGCTGAAGCCCACCCTACGACAGGCCTGCGTCAGGCGGCGGCATAGGAATCGTTTCATGGAAACGCTGTAGTCGCTGCGCGGCGGGGCTGGATCGGGCGTCCGGCTGCTTCTATATCCTGCACGCGGGGCGGTTAGCTCAGCGGTAGAGCGTCTCGTTTACACCGAGAGGGTCGGCGGTTCGAAACCGTCACCGCCCACCATAGCGGCTGTTCCATCCGGGTTGACGCGTCCGCGCCACGCCTCTAAACGCTGCGGCCTGCTGCGGGTGTAGCTCAGTTGGTTAGAGCGCCGGCCTGTCACGCCGGAGGTCGCGGGTTCGAGCCCCGTCACTCGCGCCAGCAGCCTCCCTCTCCGCTTCTATGATGACTGGGTGGCGGAACTTGGGCGAGGCGTCTATGCTGCGCCGCAACTGCTCCCCACCCTTTGAGTGGAAGGTATCCTTTGATGCAGTCGGTCGATTCGCTGCTGCTGAACTACTATCCAATCCTCATATTCCTGCTGATCGCCGGGGTCGTCGCCGTCGTCATGGTCGGCGGCTCCCGCCTGGCAGCGCCGCAGCGGCCGTATCCGGAAAAGCTGTCGGCCTATGAGTGCGGGTTCGAGGCGTTCGATGACGCCAGGCGCCGCTTCGACGTTCGATTCTACCTGGTCGCCATCCTGTTCATCATCTTCGACTTGGAAGTCGCCTTCCTGTTCCCCTGGGCGGTCACGCTTGGTGACATCGGCGTGTTCGGCTTCCTTTCCATGATGGGCTTCCTTGGCGTTCTGACGGTCGGCTTCATCTACGAGTGGAACAAGGGCGCCTTGGAGTGGGAGTGACACCATGAGCGTGACGACAGCACCGGGCGGCCTCGCCTGGAATCGGGAGGCGCTGGGCCCCGGCCCGGACCAGGAGGCCGTGATCAAGGGCATTACGGGCGAGATGACGGACAAGGGCTTCGTCGTCGCCAATTTGGACAAGGTCGTGAACTGGGCCCGCACCGGCAGCTTGTGGCCGATGACCTTCGGCCTGGCCTGTTGCGCGGTGGAGATGATCCACGCCTACATGCCGCGCTTCGACCTGGACCGGTTCGGCGTGATCCCGCGCGCCAGCCCGCGGCAAAGCGACGTGATGATCGTCGCCGGCACGTTGACCAACAAGATGGCGCCTGCCTTGCGCAAGGTCTACGACCAGATGAGCGAGCCGCGCTGGGTGATCTCCATGGGCTCCTGCGCCAACGGCGGCGGCTACTATCACTACAGCTACTCCGTGGTGCGCGGCTGCGACCATGTGGTTCCGGTCGACGTCTACGTGCCCGGCTGCCCGCCGACGGCGGAGGCGCTGGTCTACGGCATCATGCAGTTGCAGAAGAAAATCCGCCGCACGGGGACCATCCTTCGTGGGTGACGCGCTGGACAGTGCCGTCAGTCCCGCCGAGGCGTTGGTCCACGCCGCTGCCTTGCTGCCCGGCGTGTCGCGCGCGGCGGTGGAGTTGGGCGAGGTCGTGGTCCACACGGGCGTCGACTCGCTGATTTCGGTGCTGACGACCTTGCGGGACCATCCGGATTTCGCCTTCGAGCAGTTGATGGATGTGTGCGGGGTCGACTGGCCGGAGCGGCCGTTGCGCTTCGACGTGGTCTACAACCTCCTGTCGGTCGAACTGAACCATCGGGTCCGCGTCATCGTGCAAACCGACGCCAGCATCGCGGTCCCGTCCGTTCACCAGATTTGGCCCTGCGCCACCTGGTGGGAGCGTGAGGCGTGGGATTTGTTCGGCATCCTGTTCAGCGGCCAGCCGGATCTCCGGCGCATCCTGACGGATTATGGCTTCAGCGGGCACCCGTTGCGCAAGGACTTCCCGCTGACCGGCTTCGTCGAGGTGCGCTATGACGAGGAGCAGAAGCGCGTGGTGAACGTGCCGGTGAGCCTGACGCAGGATTTCCGCAACTTCGACTTCGTTTCTCCCTGGGAGGGCATGGTCACCCTGCCGGGTGACGAAAAGGCGCGCAGCTTCCCCGGCGGCGCCAAGACGGGAGGCACGCCGGCATGAGCACGACCATCGACGCCAAGCCCGCCGTGGACGTGGCCGCGACCGAGCGTCCGGAATGGCCCGAGACCATGATGCCGGACGGCGACAAGCGGCTCAAGACGGTCGAGATCGATAGCCATTCCATCAATTTCGGGCCCCAGCACCCGGCTGCCCATGGCGTGTTGCGGCTGATCCTGGAGATGGACGGCGAGGTGGTGGAGCGTGCCGACCCGCATATCGGCCTGCTGCATCGCGGGACCGAGAAGTTGATCGAGCACAAGACCTACATGCAGGCCGTGCCGTATTTCGACCGGCTGGACTATGTGTCGCCCATGTGCATGGAGCACACCTTCGCCCTGGCGACGGAAAAGCTGCTGGGCATCACGGCGCCGGAGCGGGCGCAGTGGATCCGCACCCTGTTTGCCGAGATCACCCGTATCCTGAACCATTTGCTGAACGTCACGACCTATGCGTTGGACGTCGGCGCGCTTACCCCGTCGCTCTGGGGCTTTGAGGAGCGCGAGAAGCTGATGGAGTTCCACGAGGCAGCATCCGGCGCCCGGCTGCACGCGAACTACTTCCGACCGGGTGGCGTCTCGAAGGATCTGCCGGCTGGGCTTGAGGACAAGATCGCGGCCTGGGCCGAGACATTCCCGAAATTCATCGATGACGTGGAAACGCTGCTCACCTCCAACCGGATTTGGAAGCAGCGCACCGTTGATATCGGCGTGATGACGCCGGAAATGGCCTTGGCCTGGGGTTTCACCGGCCCCAGCCTGCGGGCGTCCGGCTTGCCGTGGGATTTGCGGCGGTCGCAGCCATACGACAAATATGCCGAGGTCGAGTTCTCCATCCCTGTCGCGCGCAATGGGGATTGCTACGACCGCTATCTCGTCCGCATGGCGGAGATGCGGGAGAGCGTCGTCATCATCAAGCAGTGCCTGGCGAAGATGAAGCCTGGCCCGGTGAAGGTGCAGGACCGCAAGTTCACGCCGCCGAAGCGGGAGGAGATGAAGCGCTCGATGGAAGCGTTGATCCACCACTTCAAGCTCTACACCGAGGGGTATCACGTGCCCGCCGGGGCGACCTACACGGCGACGGAGAGCCCGAAGGGAGAGTTCGGCGTGTATTTGGTCTCGGATGGCAGCAACCGGCCGTATCGCTGCAAGATCCGTCCGACCGGCTTCGCCCATCTGCAGGCGACCGAGGTCATGGCGCGCCGCCACATGCTGGCGGATGCAGTGGCGATCATCGGATCGATCGACATCGTCTTTGGTGAGGTGGACCGCTAAATGGCTGAGAATGTTGGGGATGGCTCGACCGGGGAGAACCCCGGGGTGCCGCAGCCGACCCATTTTGACTTCGACGAGCAAAGCCGGACCGCGATCGACGCCCATTGCGCCAAGTATCCGCCAGGGCGGCAGGCCAGCGCTGTCATCGCGGCGCTGTATGAGGTTCAGAAGCAGATGAACCGGCAGACCGGCAGCGCCTGGGTGCCGCGTGTGGCCATGGACGCCGTTGCCGCACGGCTTGGCATGGCGCCGATCCGGGTGTACGAGGTCGCCACATTCTACCTGATGTTCAACACCAACCCGATCGGCCGCTACCACCTGCAAATCTGCGTCACCACGCCGTGCTGGCTGCGCGGCTCGGACCAGATCGAGGCTACTTGCCGCAAGGTGACGGGCATCAAGGGTTGGCACGAAACCAGCGCGGACGGCATGTTCACCATGAGCGAGGTGGAGTGCCTGGGCGGCTGCGTAAATGCGCCGATCCTGCAGGTCGATGACGATTTCTACGAGGACATGGACGGCCCGGCGGTGGAGACACTGCTTGCCGCCCTGGCCCGCGGTGAGCGGCCGAAGCCCGGCAGTGTCATCGGCCGCCAGACCTCCGCCCCTGCGGGCGGCCCCAACACGCTGCTGACGGTCACGGAGTAGCCAACGGTGCTCGACGACAAGGACCGCATTTTCACCAACCTTTATGGCATCCACGACTGGGGCCTGGAGAGTGCGCGTAAACGCGGCGATTGGGATGGCACGGCCGCCATCATCGCCCGCGGTCGCGACGCGATTGTCGACGACATGAAGGTCTCCGGCCTACGCGGCCGCGGCGGCGCCGGGTTCCCTACCGGCATGAAGTGGTCCTTCATGCCCAAGGCGTCGGATGGCCGCCCCGCCTACCTCGTGATCAACGCCGACGAGTCCGAGCCCGGGACGTGCAAGGACCGCGACATCATGCGGCACGACCCGCACAAGCTCGTGGAGGGCGCGCTGATCGCGTCCTTCGCGATGGGCGCGCATGCCTGCTACATCTACATCCGTGGCGAGTACTACAACGAGGCGCTCAACCTCCAGGCCGCGATCGACCAGGCCTACGAGGCCGGGCTGATCGGCGCCAACGCCTGCGGCTCCGGCTGGGATTTCCACCTCTATCTCCATCGTGGTGCCGGCGCCTATATTTGCGGCGAGGAAACCGCGCTGCTGGAGTCGCTGGAGGGCAAGAAGGGCATGCCCCGGCTGAAGCCGCCGTTTCCAGCGGCCGTGGGGTTGTACGGCTGCCCGACCACGGTGAACAACGTCGAAACCATCGCCGTCGTGCCGACCATCCTGCGTCGCGGCGGTGCCTGGTTCAGCGCGCTGGGACGTCCGAAGAACGCCGGCACCAAAATCTTCTGCATCTCCGGCCATGTGAACAAGCCTTGCAACGTGGAGGAGGAACTCGGCATTCCGTTGCGTGAGCTGATCGACACATACTGTGGCGGCGTGCGCGGCGGCTGGGACAACCTCCTCGCAGTCATCCCGGGCGGGTCGTCGGTGCCGTTGCTGCCAAAAAGCATCTGCGACACGGTGCTGATGGATTTCGACAGCCTGCGCGACGCGAAGTCCGCCCTGGGCACGGCCGCGGTCATCGTCATGGACAAATCCACCGACGTGATCGCCGCCATCGCCAAGCTGGCGCATTTCTACAAGCACGAGAGCTGTGGCCAGTGCACGCCCTGTCGCGAAGGCACAGGCTGGATGATGCGGGTGATGAACCGCATGGTGCAGGGCCGTGCCGAGATCGACGAGATCGACACGCTGGAGCAGGTCACCCGGCAGGTGGAGGGGCATACGATCTGCGCCCTGGGTGACGCTGCCGCCTGGCCGATCCAGGGCCTCATCCGGCATTTCCGTCCCGTGATGGAGGAGCGGATCGCGGCGTACAAGCGCGCCAAGGCGCCCGCGTTGGCGATGGCGGCGGAATGACCGTGCCGCGCGGCATTAACCCTGCCGAACCCCTCAACGCCCGCGACGCGGACCTGCACGGCAGCCAATTCACCGACGTGAGCCTGGCGGCGGCGACGTTTCATCGCGTGGACCTGTCCCGGGCCTCATTGTCGGACGTCACCATGGCCCGCGCCGTGTTCCACGCCACCAACCTGGACGGCGCCCGGTTCGAGGACGCGTCCCTCGCTGGCGTGACGCTGGTGGACGCCAACCTCACGGGCCTGACCATCAACGACTGCAACATCGCCGGGCTGCGGATCGACGGGGTCGATATCGCCGCACTCCTGGCGGCCAACGGGAAGAGCTGACCCATGGCTAAAGTGACCGTCGACGGCCGCGAGGTCGAGATCGCCAACGGCTCCTCCGTGCTGCAAGCCTGCGAGGCGGCGGGCGTCGAAATCCCGCGCTTCTGCTACCACGAGCGCCTGTCGGTCGCCGGCAACTGCCGCATGTGCCTGGTCGAGGTGGAGAAGGCGCCCAAGCCGATCGCGTCCTGCTCCTACCCGGTGGCGGACGGCATGGTGGTGAAGACCGACTCGCCGATGGTCCGCAACGGCCGGCGCGGGGTGATGGAGTTCCTGCTCATCAACCACCCGCTGGACTGCCCGATCTGCGACCAGGGCGGCGAGTGCGACTTGCAGGACCAGGCCTATTCCTACGGCCGTGACCATTCCCGCTACGACGAGAACAAGCGGGCGGTGAAGGACAAGTATCTTGGCCCGCTGGTCAAGACGATCATGACGCGCTGCATCCAATGCACGCGCTGCGTCCGCTTTGCGACGGAGATCGCGGGCGTGCCGGAACTCGGCGCCACCGCGCGGGGCGAGAACATGGAGATCACCACCTACGTCGAAAAGGCGCTGACCTCGGAACTGTCCGGCAACCTGATCGACATCTGCCCGGTCGGCGCGCTGACCTCCAAGCCGTACGCCTTCGTCGCCCGGCCGTGGGAGCTGCGCAAGACCGACAGCATCGACGTGCTGGATGCAGTGGGGGCGGCGATCCGCGTCGATGCCCGCGGTTCCGAGGTGCTGCGCATCCTGCCGCGTCCCAATGACGAGGTGAACGAGGAGTGGTTGGGCGACAAATCCCGCTTCTCCTTCGACGGCTTGAAGCGGCGGCGGCTGGACCGGCCCTGGATCCGCGAGAACGGCAAGCTGCGCGCGGCAAGCTGGCCGGAGGCGTTCGGCGCCATCGCCGCCAAGCTGCACGGCCTGCCCGGCGACCGGGTGGGCGCCATCGCCGGCGACCTCTGCGATGCCGAAAGCATGCTGGCGCTGCGGGACCTCATGGCCGGGATCGGCTCCGCCAACCTCGACTGCCGGCAGGACGGGGCGCGGATCAACGCCACGCGACGCGAGTTCTACGTCTTCAACAGCAGTATCGCCGGGATCGAGGAGGCGGATGCGCTGCTCATCATCGGCAGCAACCCGCGCCGCGAGGCGCCGGTGCTGAACGCGCGTATCCGCAAGCGCCAACTCGCCGGGCACTTCCCGGTCGGCGTCATCGGCCCGCATGCCGAGCTGACCTATACGGCGGAATGGCTGGGCGAGGGGCCGTCGGTCATCGCCGACCTGCCGGATGCCTTCGCCAAGCTGCTGGCCGACGCAAAGCGCCCGATGATCATCGTGGGACAAGCGGCGCTTGCCCGGCCGGACGGCGCCTCGGTGCTGGCAGCCGCTTGGAAGCTGGCGAGCGGCATCGGCGCGCTGACGGCCGACTGGAACGGCTTCAACATGCTGCATACCGCCGCCGCGCGGGTGGGCGCGCTGGATCTCGGCTTCCTGCCCGGCCCTGGCGCCAAGACGCTGGACGCGATGATGGGCGGCGGGGTCGACCTGCTGTGGCTGCTCGGGGCCGACGAGTTCGACACCGGCCGCATCGGTGCGGACACCTTCGTCGTCTACCAGGGTCATCATGGCGACCGCGGCGCCGCACGGGCGGACGTGATCCTGCCCGGCTGCACCTATGTCGAAAAGCCCGGCACCTACGTGAACACCGAAGGCCGGGTGCAGCGGACCGGCAAGGCCGTCTTTGCCCCGGGGGAGGCGAGGGAGGATTGGGCGATCTTGCGCGCCTTCTCCGCCGTGATCGACACGCCGTTGCCGTATGACGATCTGGAGGCGCTGCGGGCGCGGCTGGAGCAGGTCAACCCGGTCTTCGGCCGCGTCGGCTTCCTGCCGCGCTTCGGCGTCAACGACCTGTCCGCGCCCAGCGGCGACCCGGCGGCCGTCAGCGAAGCCGCCTTCGTCGCAGC
This sequence comes from Acetobacteraceae bacterium, assembly GCA_965199095.1. Taxonomy (GTDB): domain Bacteria; phylum Pseudomonadota; class Alphaproteobacteria; order Acetobacterales; family Acetobacteraceae; genus LMUY01. Next base: position 653,272 of record CBDAQM010000006.1, on the reverse strand, counting down.
GGTGCCTGACTACTACCAGACCAACCCGATCAGCCGCGCGAGCGCGGTGATGGCCGAGTGTTCGCAGACCTACGCGCCAACCCCGGCCATGGCGGCGGAGTGACCATGAACGCCTTCCTCGCCTCCGGCCCCGGCCAGGTGCTGATCACGCTGGTCGAGTCGCTGTGCCTGCTGGTGCCGCTGCTACTCTGCGTCGCCTATCTGACTGTGGCGGAGCGCAAGGTCCTCGGCGCGATGCAGCTCCGCAAAGGGCCGAACGTCGTCGGTTTCTGGGGCATGCTGCAGGCCTTCGCCGATGCGTTGAAGATGTTCATGAAGGAGCAGATCATCCCGACCGGCGCCAACCGCGCCTTGTTCGTGATCGCGCCGATGCTCACCATGATCCTGGCGCTGATCGCCTGGGCGGTGATCCCCATCACCGACGGCTGGGCGATCTCCAACATCAACGTCGGCATCCTCTATCTTTTCGCGATCTCCTCGCTCAGCGTCTACGGCATCATCATCGCCGGCTGGGCGTCGAACTCGAAATACGCCTTTCTCGGCGCGTTGCGGTCCGCAGCGCAGATGGTGAGCTACGAGGTGTCGATCGGCTTCGTGATGGTGACGGTGCTGCTCTGCGCGGGCACGCTGAACCTGACCGGGATCGTGCGGGCGCAGACCACCATCTGGTTCGTGGTGCCGCTGTTCCCGATGTTCGTCGTCTACTTCGTCTCCGCTCTGGCAGAAACCAACCGCGCGCCGTTCGACGTGGCGGAGGGAGAGAGCGAGATCGTCGCCGGGTTCATGGTGGAATATAGCGGCATTTCATGGGCGCTGTTCTTCCTCGGCGAATACGCCAACATGATCCTGCAATCGGCGCTGATGACCATCCTGTTCCTTGGCGGCTGGCTGCCGCTGGTTCCGTTTGCGCCGTTCACCTGGATCCCCGGTCCGCTCTGGTTCATCGCCAAAATCGTGTTCTGCCTGTTCCTGTTCATCTGGGTCCGCGCGACCTTCCCGCGCTTCCGCTATGACCAGTTGATGCGGCTGGGCTGGAAGGTCTTTCTACCGCTGTCGCTGGTGTGGCTGGTGCTGACGGCAGGCGTGCTGGTGTTCATGGGCTGGCTGCCGCACTCGGCTTGATGTAAGTCGCACCCACTAAGAGGGTATTCACATGGCGTTCCTGGACCGCACGGCGCGTTCCTTCCTGCTCGGTGAGTTGCTCACCGGCATGGGTCTGACCTTGAGGTATTTCTTTAAGCCCAAGGTGACCATCAACTACCCCTACGAGCGCAACCCCTATTCGCCGCGCTTCAAGGGCGAGCACGCGTTGCGCCGCTACCCGAACGGGGAAGAGCGCTGCATCGCCTGCAAACTGTGCGAGGCGGTGTGCCCGGCGCTGGCCATCACCATTGAGGCCGAGCCGCGGGAAGACGGGTCGCGCCGCACCACCCGCTACGACATCGACATGACGAAGTGCATCTATTGCGGGCTGTGCGAGGAAGCCTGCCCGGTGGACGCCATCGTCGAAGGCCCGAACATTGAATTCAGCACCGAGACGCGGGAGGAGCTGATGTATAACAAGGACAAGCTGCTCGCCAACGGTGACCGGTGGGAGCCGGAGCTGGCTAATCGGCTCGAACTGGATGCGCCCTATCGATGATCATCGCCGCCATCGCGTTCTACGTCTTCGCGGCGGTGCTGATCGCCTCCGCGGCCCTGGTCGTCAGCAGCCGCAACCCGGTGCATTCGGTGCTGTTCCTGATTCTGGCCTTCTTCAACGCCGCCGGGCTGTTCCTGCTGGCGGGGGCCGAGTTCCTGGCGATGATCCTGGTGATCGTCTACGTGGGCGCGGTCGCCGTGCTGTTCCTGTTCGTCGTGATGATGTTGGACGTGAACTTCGACCAGCTTCGCGAGGGCGTGCAGCGCTATGCCCCGATCGGCGCGGCGGTCGGCGCGGTGCTGTTCCTGGAGCTGATCGTCACCGTGGCGGGCTGGCAGTTCGTGCCGAACACCACGCTGCACCTGGCCTCCGCCACCCCGGCGGGCATGTCCAACACGACGGCGCTCGGCCAGTTGATCTACACCAACTACATCTTCCTATTTCAATGCGCCGGGTTGATCCTGCTGGTGGCGATGATCGGCGCCATCGTGCTGACGCATCGCGACCGGGCTGGGGCGTCCAAGCGGCAGAACATCGCTCAGCAGCAGTCGCGCACGGTGGCGAGCACGTTGGAGATGATGACGGTGTCGCTCGGCGTCGGGTCACGGCAGACCGGGATCCTGCGCCCGCTGCCGCCGCCTGCGCCGGCCGAGGAAGAGCAGGAGCATAAGCCCGCCCACGCCCACCCGGGAGAGCACTGACATGGCCGTCAGCGTGGGGCACTACCTGGTCGTCGGCGCCGTGCTGCTGTTGCTGGGCGTGTTCGGCATCTTCCTTAACCGCAAGAACATCATCGTCATCATGATGTCGATCGAGCTGATCCTGCTGGCGGTGAACATCAACCTGGTTGCGTTCTCCGCCTCGCTCGGCGATCTCGCCGGGCAGGTGTTCGCGTTGTTCGTGCTGACGGTCGCCGCGGCGGAGGCTGCGATCGGGCTGGCCATCGTGGTGGTGTATTTCCGCAACCGCGGCTCGATCCAGGTCGAAGACGTGTCGATGATGAAGGGCTGAGATGATCTACGCCACTGCCATCCTCAGCCCCCTGGTCGGCTGCCTGCTGGCCGGAGCGTTCGGCCGCGCGCTGGGGGATCGCTTCGCCTTCACCGTAACGATTGCCTTCATGCTCCTGGCGTCGGTCTGCGCCGAGGCGTCGCTGGCGCAGGTCCTGTTCGCGGACCCGCAGCCTGACCCGGTGGTGCTGGGCACCTGGTTCGACATCGGCGGCTTCCGCCTGGACTGGGCGTTGCGGCGGGACACGCTGTCCTCCGTCATGGTCGCGATGGTCGCCCCGGTCGCCACGCTGATCCACATCTACAGCGTCGGCTACATGGCGCATGAGAAACGGTCGTTCCGCTTCTTCGCCTATCTGTCGCTGTTCACCTTCGCCATGCTGATGCTGGTGACGGCCAACAACCTGGTGCAGTTGTTCTTTGGCTGGGAGGGCGTCGGCCTCGCGAGCTACCTGCTGATCGGCTACTGGTATGACCGGCCGAGCGCCAACCGCGCCGCGATGAAGGCGTTCATCGTCAACCGGGTGGGCGACCTGTTTTTCGCCGTCGGTATCGCCCTGGTGTTCACCCTGTTCGGCTCGGTCGAGTTCCCGGTGATCTTCGCCAGCATCCCGCAACACACCAACGACCTGTATCACGTGCTGGGCCATACCTGGCGGGCGTATAATGTGATCGGGTTCCTGCTGTTCATCGGCGCCATGGGCAAGTCGGCGCAGATCGGCCTGCACACCTGGCTGCCGGACGCGATGGAAGGCCCGACGCCCGTCTCCGCGCTGATCCATGCGGCAACCATGGTGACGGCCGGCGTGTTCCTGATGGCGCGCATGTCCTGGATCATGGAATCGGCGCATGGCGCGCTGACTTTCGTGATGTTCATCGGCGCTACGACCTGCATCTTCGCCGCGACGGTCGCCTGCGTGCAGACCGACATCAAGCGGGTGATCGCCTACTCGACCTGTTCGCAGCTCGGCTACATGTTCATGGCGGCGGGGGCCGGCGCCTACCAGGCGTCGATCTTTCACCTCATCACCCACGCATTCTTCAAGGCGCTGCTGTTCCTTTGCGCCGGCTCGGTGATCCACGCGATGAGCGACGAGCAGGACATGCGCAAGATGGGCGGTATCTGGCGCAAGGTGCCGATCACCTATGTCTGCATGTGGCTCGGCAGCCTGGCCATCGCCGGCGTGCCGTTCTTCGCCGGCTACTGGTCAAAGGACGCGATCCTGGAGGCCGCCTATGCGTCCCACACGGCGATGGGCGAGTACGGCTTCATCATGGGCGTGGCCGCCGCCTTCCTGACCGCGTTCTACTCCTGGCGGCTGATCATCATGACGTTCCACGGCACGCCGCGGGCGAGCCACCACACGATGGAGCACGTGCACGAGAGCACGCCCTGGATGACGGTGCCGCTGATGATCCTGGCGGTCGGTGCGGTCTTTGCCGGCTGGGCGCTGCATGACTGGTTCATCGGCGACGACCAACTCGCATTCTGGGCCGGATCGATCCATGCCGGGACGAACAACCGCATCCTGCTCGACATGGAGCATGTGCCGCTGTTCATCTCCCTCCTGCCGACCGTCACCGGGCTGCTGGGCATCGCGCTGGCCTATGTGATGTACATGCTGGCGCCGGCCTTGCCGGAGCGGCTGGCGACCATGTTCCAGCCGATCTACCAGTTCCTGCTGCACAAATGGTATTTCGACGAGCTCTACGATTTCTTGTTCGTCCGCCCGGCGCAACGCCTAGCCCGCTTGCTGTGGCATGTCGGCGACGAGAAGCTGATCGACGGCATGCCGAACGGCGCCGCGGCCCTGGCGGCTGGCGGGGCGGCGCAGGTGGTGAAGTTCCAGACCGGATCGATCGCCGTCTACGCCTTCACCATGCTGTTCGGGCTCGTGGCGTTGATCAGCATCTTCCTCCTGTTCCGGTGAGCGCCCCGCAGTGACCCCGACCAACGCCGCCGGCTTCCCCATCCTGTCGCTGATCACCTGGCTGCCCCTGGTGGGCTGCTTGGTGCTGATGTCCATCCGTGGCGACGAGGCCGTGGTGGCCCGTAATGCCCGCTGGGCCGCGCTATGGACCAGCCTGGTGATCTTCGCCATCAGCCTAAAGCTCTGGTGGGATTTCGACCCGGCGCAGGCCGGTTACCAGTTCAACGAGAGCCTGGACTGGCTGCCGCAATTCAAGGTCGGCTACCGCATGGGCGTCGACGGCATCAGCGTGCTGTTCGTGCTGCTGTCCACCGCACTCACCCCGATCTGCATCCTGGCGAGCTGGGAGGCCGTGCGCGTGCGGGTGCGTGAGTACATGATCGCCTTCCTGGTGCTGGAAACGATGATGATCGGTGCGTTCGCCGCCACCGATTTCATCGTGTTCTACATGTTCTTCGAGGGCTTGCTGATCCCGATGTACATCATCATCGGGGTGTGGGGCGGACCACGCCGGGTCTACGCGTCGTTCAAGTTCTTCCTCTACACGCTGGCCGGCTCGGTGCTGATGCTGCTGGCCTTGCTGGCGATGTGGTTTCAGGCCGGCACCACGGACATGTCGGTGCTGCTGCACACGAATTTCTCGGAGCACATGCAGCTTTGGCTGTTCGTGGCCTTCCTCGCCTCCTTCGCGGTGAAGGTGCCGATGTGGCCGGTGCATACCTGGCTGCCGGACGCGCATGTCGAGGCGCCGACCGCCGGCTCGGTCATCCTGGCGGGCGTGCTGCTGAAGATGGGCGGGTATGGGTTCCTGCGGTTCTCCGTGCCGATGCTGCCCTACGCCTCGCAGGTGTTCGCGCCGCTGATGTTCACGCTGGGCGTGGTCGCGGTGATCTACACCAGCCTGGTGGCCCTGGCGCAAACGGACATGAAGAAGCTGATCGCCTATTCCTCCGTCGCCCATATGGGCGTGGTGGTGATCGGCACCTTCACCTTCAACATCCAGGGCATCGAGGGCGCGCTGCTGCAGATGCTGAGCCACGGCATCGTGTCGGCCGCGCTCTTCCTGTGCGTCGGCGTGATCTACGACCGCATCCACACGCGGGAGATCGCCCGCTACGGCGGGTTGGGCGACCGAATGCCGGCCTACGCCTTCGTGTTCCTGTTCTTCACCATGGCCAGCATGGGGCTACCCGGGACCTCCGGCTTCATCGGCGAGTTCATGGTGCTGGTTGGGGCGTTCAAGGTGAATTTCTGGGTGTCCCTGCTGGGCAGCACCGGGATGATCCTGGGCGCCGCCTATGCGCTGTGGCTCTACCGCCGGATCATCTTCGGCAGCATCACCCGGGATGATCTGCGATCCATCCTGGATCTCTCACCGCGGGAGATCGGCATCTTCGCGCCGTTGGTGCTGCTGACGGTGTGGATGGGCGTCTATCCCAGCAGCTTCACGCAGTTCTTCGACGCCAGTGTCGGCGCGATGGTGGACGGGCACAAAGTGGCGCTCGCGACCGGACGGCAGCCCGCCCAACTGGCCGAAAACCTGCCGGGCGAGACGATCCTGCATCGTTCGACTGCCGACACCGCCGTCCTGGGGCATTCGAAATGACAAACCAGAACTGGACTCTCGCAGTGCCGGAGATCGTGCTGGCGCTCTGCGCCATGGCGATCCTGATCTTCGGCGTGCTGTGGAAGAAGGGGAATCCCTCCCTGGCCTGCTCCATGCTCAGCCTCGGCTCGCTGCTGGTGGCGGCCGTGCTGGCGGTGTCCGCCCCGCTGGGCGTGGCCTATTACGGCCTGTTCGCGGTGGACCATTTCGCCGTCTTCATGAAGGTCCTGATCCTGGCTGGCGCCGCGCTCAGCCTGGTGCTTTCCATCGACTACAATGTGCAGACCGGGATCGACCGGTTTGAGTTTCCGGTGCTGATCCTGCTGTGCACCGTCGGCATGATGGTGATGGCCTCCGCGACCAACCTCATGTCGCTCTATATCGGGCTGGAACTGCAATCCCTCTCGATCTACGTCATGGCGGCCTTCAACCGGGACGACCTGCGCTCGTCCGAGGCCGGGCTGAAATACTTCGTGCTCGGCGCGCTGGCGTCCGGGCTGCTGCTGTATGGCATCTCACTGGCCTACGGCTTCAATGGCTCGATGGATTTCGGGCAGCTCCGCGCCGGCTTGTCTGGCGAGCATCCGGCCGCCGGGCTCATCGTGGGCGTCGTCTTCGTGGTGGCCGGGCTGGCGTTCAAGATCAGCGCCGTGCCGTTCCATATGTGGACGCCGGACGTCTATGAGGGCGCTCCCACCCCGGTCACGGCGTTCATGAGCACGGCCCCGAAGGTTGCCGCCATCGCCCTGTTGCTGCGCGCGCTGGAGGTGCCGTTCGGCCATCTCGGCCCGCAATGGCAGCAGTTGATCGTGCTGATCTCGATCGCCTCGATGCTGCTCGGCTCCCTGGCGGCGATCGGGCAGACCTCGATCAAGCGGCTGATGGCGTATTCGTCGATCGGCCACATGGGCTATGCGCTGATCGGCCTGGCGGTGAACTCGCAGGCCGGGATCCAGGGCGTGCTGGTCTACATGGTCACCTACGTGTTCATGTCGGCCGGGGTGTTCGCCTGCATCATCGCCATGCGCCGGCGCGGGCGGCCGTTGGAGAAGATCGCGGATTTGTCGGGCCTGGCCCGGACGGACCCGATGCTGGCCTTGGCCTTCGCCATCTTCATGTTCTCGATGGCTGGGATCCCGCCTTTCAGCGGCTTTTTCGGCAAGCTCTACGTCTTCTACGCCGCCGTGCAAGCCGGCTACTGGACCCTGGCGGTGATCGGCGTGCTCACCAGCGTCGTCGGCGCCTATTACTACCTGCGCGTGATCAAGGTGATGTATTTCGACGACGCCCAGGCCGCGTTCGACGCCCGCTCGCCCTCGCTGTCCTTTGTGGCGGCCGTGGGCGCCCTGGTGACGACGCTGTTCTTCGTGTTTCCGGCGCCGATCGTGGGCGCGGCCCAGGCCGCGGCCGCGGTGCTGTTCGGATGATCGCCGGGCCGTGAGCTAGCGGACATGCTGCTCGTCGTCGATGCCGGCAACACCAACATCGTCTTTGCCGTGCATGACGGCAAATCCTGGCGCGGCATCTGGCGCATCCGCACGGATGCCCAGCGCACCTCGGACGAATATGCCGTCTGGTTGCTCACCCTGCTGCAGCATCGCGGCCTGAAGCCCGCCGACGTCGACCGCGCGGTGATCGGCACCGTGGTCCCCGCCGCGCTCTACCATTTGCGCCGCCTGTGCCGCGATTGGTTCGAGGTGGAGCCGCTGGTGGCGCGATCGAACCTCGACTGGGGGTTCGAGATCAAGGTGGACACGCCGTCCGAGGTGGGGGCCGACCGCCTGCTGAACGCGCTGGCGGCGCATCAGCGCTACGCCGGGCCGCTGATCGTCATCGATTTCGGCACCGCCACCACCTTCGACGTGGTGGACGCCGACGGCGCCTATATCGGCGGCGCCATTTCCCCCGGCATCAACCTGTCGATCGAGGCGCTGCACCAGGCCGCCGCCCGCCTGCCGCGCATCGGCATCGGCCGTCCGCAGGCGGTGATCGGCCGGGCCACGGTGCCCGCCATGCAGTCCGGCCTGTATTGGGGCTATATCGGCATGATCGAGGGCCTGGTCAGCCGCATCCAGGCCGAGTTCGAGCGGCCGATGAAGGTTTTGGCGACCGGCGGCCTCGCCCCGCTGTTCTCCGAAGGCACCATGGTCATCGGCCAGATCGATCCCGATCTAACCTTGGACGGGTTGCGGCTGTTGGCGGACCGCAACCCCGCCCCCACATTGCCGAAAGACCGGACGAGACCCACAGAAAGCGATTGATTTGCATGACATGATCAACGATTTCGCCTTCCTGCCCCTGGGCGGGACGGGCGAGATCGGGATGAACCTCAATCTTTACCGTTGCAACGGCAGGTGGCTGGCCGTCGATTGCGGCATCGGCTTCGGCGGGTCGGAGAACCCGGAGGTCGAAATCATGGTTCCCGACCCCGCCTTCATCGTCGAGCGACGGGCGGAGCTGTTGGGCCTGGTGATCACCCATGCGCATGAGGACCATCTCGGCGCCGTGGCCCATGTGTGGCGGCAGTTGCGCTGCCCGATCTTTGCCACGCCGTTCGCCGCCGCCGTGCTCCGCCGCAAGTTGGGGGAGGCGCAGCTTGGCAACGAGGCCAAGATCACCGTCGTCAAGCCCGGCGGCCGGTTCGAACTCGGCGCGTTCGACCTGCACTTCATGCCCGTGACCCATTCGGTGCCGGAGGCGCAGGCGCTGGTGATCCGCACGCCCTACGGGATCGTGCTGCACACGGGCGACTTCAAGCTGGACGCCAATCCGCTGGTGGGGCCGCCGACCGACGAGGAGGCGTTCCGAGCCCTGGGGGATGAGGGCGTGCTGGCGATGGTGTGCGACAGCACCAACGCCATGGTTGAGGGCCATTCCGGCTCCGAAGCGGACGTACGCACCAGCCTGGCGGCGCTGATCCGACCGATCCGCGGCCGGGTTGCGGTCACCTGCTTCGCCAGCAACGTGGCGCGGGTGGAAAGCGTCGCCCTGGCGGCCCGCAATGCCGGCCGGTCCGTGGCGCTGGTGGGCCGCTCGCTCCGCAACCTTGAGGCCGCGGCGCGCGACTGCGGCTACCTCAAGACCGTGCCGGAGTTCGTGCCGGAGGAGGCGGTGGACACCGTCCCGGACGACAACCTGCTGATCCTGGTCACCGGCAGCCAGGGGGAGCCGCGCAGCGCCCTGGCCCGGATCGCCAACGACACGCATCGCAACGTGGCGCTGGGGGAGGGGGACACGGTCATCTTCTCCTCCCGCGTCATCCCCGGCAACGAGCGCGCGATCGGCGCCGTACACGACAACCTGGTGCGGCGCGGCGTCCGCCTGATGACGGCCGACGACCACATGGTCCACGTCTCCGGCCATCCGGCGCGCGATGAACTGCGCCGGCTCTACGCCCTGGTGCGGCCCAGCTACGCCATTCCGGTCCATGGCGAATGGCGCCACTTGTCCGCCCACGCGGCCTTGGCCAAGGAGGCAGGCGCCACGCCGATCATGCTGGAGGACGGCGACATCCTCAGCCTGGCGGGCAACCGGCCGGAAATAACAGACTCCGCCCCGGTTGGACGGCTGGTGCTGGACGGCAACCGCCTGGTTCCCCTCACAGGCGGCGTCATGGCCGCCCGGCGGCGGATGCTGTTCAACGGCGTGGTCATCGCCAGCGTCGCGGTTGATGGCGACGGCCTGCTGCGCGGCAGCCCGGTGATCAGCGCCCCCGGCCTGTTCGAGCCGGATGACGCGGAAAGCCAGCGCGTCGGGCGGGCGTTCGCGGGGGCGTTCAGCGACCTTCCCGACGCGTTGCGGCGGGACGACGCCGCCCTGACCGATGCGGCGAGGGCTGCCTTGCGCCGGGCCTTGGGACGGGCCTTGCAGAAGCGGCCGTTGGTGGATGTGCATTTGCTGAGGGTTTGATGGGCTGGTTCACCGCATGCGTCTTGTTCGTGTTGATCTGGTGGACGGTGCTGTTCGCCGTGCTGCCGTTTTGGACCCGTCCGGTCGCTGACGCCGATCCTGGGACGGGCGGGTGGCGGGGCGCGCCGGAGCGTCCTTTGCTGCTCCGCAAGCTGGTTGCCACCACGATCGTGGCGGCCGTGATCTGGGCCGGCAGCGTTGCCCTGATCCGCAGCCCGTATGTCAGCTTCCGCGAGATGTCGAAGGAATTGCCTGACGATTAGGCGATTCTCACAGCCAGGGCAGGCTGTGGGCACTTTGCAGGCAGATCGCCGCAAAACAGGCGAAAAAGATCGTCTAGGGATGTCGTATTTGATGGCGTTCCATCGTGGTCTGCTCAATCATCACGACAGGATGAGGTTCGTCCCCATCCTGACGTGTGACTGGCGTTTCCTCCCTAAACTTGGCCCGCTGCGCCCTTCGGCGCGCGGGCCTTCTTTAAGCTTAGGGACTTCGCGACGGCCTGTCACGTAACTTCGCATGTTTTCATCGCCTAGCGCGCATATTTCTTGCGCGCCTTTGTTGTGCGGCGCAGCATTATTACAAATGATACGACCTGACAGCGTGCTCGTTTGGGTCGATGACAGTTCTTCTCAGCCTGCGGCGGGGCGCGATCACCGGGTGGAACGCAGGCTTTCGAAGAGCAGCATGGTATAGCCGCCTCGCTCGAACTGCGTCACCTCGTGCATCCCGATGCTGCCGAGCACCGTCCGCGACGCAAGGTTGGAGTCCCGTACGATCGCAACGATCTGCGTCAGCCCAGCGCGGTCATGCCCGTCGCGCAGCACGGCGGACGCCGCCTCCCGGGCCAGGCCGCGGCCTTGCACCGCCGGGTCGAATGCAATCCGCAGCGCGATGCCGCGGCCGTCCGGCCGTTCATGCAGCCCGGTGACGCCGAGCAGCCGGCCGTCCGCATCGCGCGCCGTCCACATGCCCACATCATGCGAACCCCAGAAGGCAAGCTCGTCCGCCAATTCTGCCGCAGTCTGCGCCGGCGTGCGAACCCCGCCCAGCATCATCGCCCAAACCCTCGGATCTGCCTTGAAGGCAACCAAGTCCGCGAGGTCCTGCGCCCGGTAAGGGGCCAGCAGGAGCCGGCCGGTGCGAAGCGGATGCACCCGGCGGTCGACCCTACCGGGCGAGCGGCCGGTATTTGATGCGGTGGGGGTCGGTGCTGCCTTCGCCCAGGCGACGCCGCTTGTCTTCCTCATAGGCCTGGAAATTGCCCTCGAACCACTCGATGTGGCTATCGCCTTCGAAGGCGAGGATGTGCGTCGCCAGCCGGTCCAGGAACCACCGGTCATGGCTGATGATCACGGCGCAGCCCGGAAACTCCGCCAGGGCCTCTTCCAGCGCGCGCAGCGTGTCGACGTCCAAATCGTTGGTCGGCTCGTCCAACAGGATGACGTTGCTCTCGCTCTTGAGCATCTTGGCCAAATGGACGCGGTTGCGCTCACCGCCCGACAGCACGCCCACCCGCTTCTGCTGGTCCGAACCCTTGAAGTTGAACGCCCCGACATAGGCGCGGGACTGCACCGCGCGCTTGCCGAGGTAGATCACGTCGGTGCCGCCGCTGATCTCCTCCCACACCGTCTTGCTGCCGTCCAGGCTGTCGCGCGACTGGTCGACATAGCCGAGCTTCACCGTCTCCCCCACGGTCAGCGTGCCGGCGTCCGGCGTCTCCTGCTTCGTGATCATGCGGAACAGCGTCGTCTTGCCGGCGCCGTTCGGGCCGATCACGCCGACGATGCCGCCGGGCGGCAGCTTGAAGCTGAGTTCGTCGATCAGCAGGTGGTTGCCATACGCTTTGCGCACCTTCTCCGCCGTGATCACGGTGCCGCCCAGGCGCGGGCCGGGCGGGATGACGATCTCCGCCGTGCCGCCGGCGAGCTCGGCCGACTTCGCCAGCATCTGCTCGTATTTCTCGATCCGGGCGCGGCTTTTGGTCTGGCGCGCGCGGGGGGAGGACTGGATCCACTCCTGCTCCGCCGCCAGAGCCCGCTGGCGGGAGCTTTCTTCCTTCTCCTCCTGCTTCAGCCGCTTACGCTTCTGGTCCAGCCAGGAGGAGTAGTTGCCTTCGAACGGGTAGCCGCGGCCGCGCTCGATCTCCAGGATCCAGTTGGTGACGTTGTCCAGGAAGTAGCGGTCATGGGTCACGATCATCACCGTGCCGGTGTACTCGCGCAGCGTCTTTTCCAGCCAGGCGACGCTTTCCGCGTCCAAATGGTTGGTCGGTTCGTCCAGCAGCAGCAATTCCGGCTTGTCCAGCAACAGGCGGCACAGCGCCACCCGGCGCCGCTCGCCGCCCGACAGCTTGGTCACCGGGCTGTCCGGCGGCGGGCAGCGCAGCGCGTCGAGCGCGATTTCGATCCGCCGGTCGAGCTCCCAACCATCCTCGGCGTCGATCTTCTCCTGCAGCTCCGCCTGCTCGGCCAGCAGGGTGTTCATCTTGTCGTCGTCCATCGGCTCGTTGAATTCTTCGCTGATGGCGTTGAACCGGTCGATGGCGGTCTTCAGCGGCCCGAACGCCTCCATGACGTTCTCAGACACCGTTTTATCCGGGTCGAGATGCGGCTCCTGCTCCAGGTAGCCGACGCGCACGCCCTCGGCCGCCCAGGCTTCGCCGCCATATTCCGTCTCGCGTCCGGCCATGATCTTGAGCAGGGTGGATTTGCCGGCGCCGTTCACGCCCAGCACGCCGATCTTCACGCCGGGCAGGAAGGAGAGGGTGATGCCCTTGAACACCTCGCGCCCGCCGGGATAGGCCTTGGTCAGGTCCTTCATGACATAGGCGTATTGGTAGGCTGCCATGGCGGTCTCCCTTGGTCGTCGGCGGATCGATGGTTTAGGAGCGTGGCGCGGGAACGGCAACTGAAGCTGGCGGAACGGGCGGCATCAGGACCGCCGCATTTCGCTGCAGAGCCGCGATGAACCTCTCGCGCCGGCGGTAGAGGGAGGTGTACCGAAGCGATAGCAAGCCTGCTGCTGCTACGTGGCGGCGAGGACGTTCCACGTGCCCGTTGCATACTCGCCGATCGTCCGGTCGGAGCTGAACCAGCCCATATTCGCCGTGTTCAAAACGGCAGAGCGCCACCAGGCATCCGGATGGCGCCATTTCTCATCCACAGCCTCCTGCGCCTTGTCGTAAGCGTCGAAATCCGCGCAGACGAAGAACGGGTCGGCATGGGTCAGCCGGTCTGCCAAGGCGGCGTAGCGGCCGGGCTCCTCCGGGCTGAACACGCCTGTCCGCAGCGCCTCCACCACGTCACGCAGGGCCGGGCAGCCGGAAACTGCGGCGCTCGCATCCAGGCCGATGCCGCTGCGCCGCGCCTCCACCTCTTCGGACGTCATGCCGAAGATGAACATGTTTTCGGCGCCGACCCGCTCGCGGATCTCCACGTTGGCGCCGTCCAGCGTGCCGATGGTGAGCGCGCCGTTCAGCGCCAGCTTCATGTTGCCGGTGCCGCTGGCCTCCATCCCGGCCGTGCTGATCTGCTCCGACAGGTCCGCGGCGGGGATCAGCAGCTCCGCGAGGCTGACATTGTAGTTCGGCATGAACACGACCTGCAGCAGCCCGCGCACCGTCGGGTCGCCGTTCACCACCCGCGCCACGTCGTGCGCCAGGCGGATGATCTGCTTGGCCAACGTGTAGGACGGCGCCGCCTTGCCGGCGAAGAGCTTCACCCGCGGACGCCATTGCCGGGTCGGCTGGGCCCGGATGGCGTTGTACTGGCTGATCGCGTGCAGCACGTTCAGCAACTGCCGCTTGTACTCGTGGATGCGCTTGATCTGCACGTCGAACAGCGCCTCCGGGTCCACGACCACCCCGGTTTGCGCCGCCACCAGCCGCGCCACGGCAAGCTTGCGCGGCAGCCGCTGGGCACGGAACGCCTCGCGGAACCCCGCATCCTCGGCATAGGGCGCCAGGGCGGTGAGCGCTTCCGGCTCGCGCAGCACGCGCGGGCCGATCGTGTCGACCAGCAACCGCGTCAGCCCCGGGTTGGTCTGGTGCAGCCAGCGGCGGAACGTGATCCCGTTGGTGCGGTTGACGATGCGGCCGCCCACTGCCGCGTCCAGGTCACGGAAGATCGTCCGGCGCATCAGCTCGGTATGCAGCGCCGACACGCCGTTGACCGAGTGGCTGCCGAGGAAGGCGAGGTGCCCCATGCGCACCCGCCGCCCGTTCCCCTCGTCGATCAGGCTCAACGCGGCCAGCAACCGGTCATCCGCCCCGGCGGCACGCTGCGCGTCCAGGTGGCGGGCGTTGAGCAGGTAGATGATCTGCATGTGCCGTGGCAGCAGCCGTTCCAGCAGCAGCACCGGCCACATCTCCAGCGCCTCGGGCAGCAGGGTGTGGTTGGTGTAGCTGATGCTGGCCTGGGTGATGGCCCAGGCCTGCTCCCACTCCAGGCCGTGCACGTCCAGCAGCAGCCGCATCAGTTCGGCGATGCCGATGGCCGGATGGGTGTCGTTCAACTGGATCGCGACGTGGTCGGCCAGGTTGGCCACGGTCTCATGCTCGATCATGTGGCGGCGCAGCATGTCCTGCAGGCTGGCGGAGGCGAAGAAAAACTCCTGCCGCAGCCGCAGCTCCTGCCCGGCGGAACTGTCGTCACCGGGGTAAAGCACGCGGCTGATCGCCTCCGCCCGCACCCGGTCGGTCAGCGCCCCGACATGGTCGCCGCGGTTGAACGCCTCCAACCGCAGCGGGTCGGCGGCGCGGGCGGACCAGAGGCGAAGCGTGTTGGCATGGGCGCCGCCGTAGCCGACCATCGGCGTGTCGAAGGCGACGGCGAACAGCGTTTCCGCCGGGTTCCAGGTGAACGCCATGCGGCCGGCCTCCAGCAACCCGGCCACGCTGCCGCCAAAGCCGATGCGGTAGGACAGCTCCGGCCGCTGGAACTCCCACGGGTTGCCCGAGCTGAGCCAGTCCTCCGGCAATTCCTGCTGCCACCCGTCAACGATGCTTTGCCGGAACAACCCATGGTC
This sequence comes from Acetobacteraceae bacterium, assembly GCA_965199095.1. Classification (GTDB taxonomy): domain Bacteria; phylum Pseudomonadota; class Alphaproteobacteria; order Acetobacterales; family Acetobacteraceae; genus LMUY01. Next base: position 638,146 of record CBDAQM010000006.1, on the reverse strand, counting down.
GTAGCGGATGCCGTAGCCGAAGGCGGGGATGGCAAGCGTCGCCATGCTCTCCATGAAGCAGGCGGCGAGGCGCCCGAGGCCGCCATTGCCGAGCGCCGCATCCGGCTCCAGCGTGCGCAGATGATCGAGGTCGACCCCCTCCAGCTTCAGCGCCGCGCGCAGGGTGTCGATCAGGCCGAGATTGCCGGCGGCGTCGAACAGCAGCCGCCCTATCAGGAACTCCAGCGAGAAATAGGCCACCCGTTTGGCGCCCCGCTCCCGCGCGGCGTGGGCGGAACTGGTCCAGGTATCGACGATGCGGTCGCGCACCGTCAGCGCGGTCGCGGCATACCAGTCGCGCTGGCTGGCCCGGTTGGGCGTTTTGCCAATATTGTAGCGCAGCCGCGCGACGATGGCGTCGTGCACGGCATCCACTGTGTGGTCGACGGCCGGCTCGGCAAGGACGTCCATCGGGGTGCTCCAGTCGTACCGGCGCATGATGCCACAGATGATGGTCCGCGTCAGCGCATGCCCCTGCCGGCGACTTCTGTGTCGGGGGAGAACGTCCTATATGAGCGGCGCGCCAATGGAGTGTACCCCCATGTCCCGCTTCCGGCTGCTTCCCGTCGCAGCAATCCTCGCCGTCATGATCGCGCTGGCTCCGGGCCTGGCGCTGGCCCGGGTTGGCGGTGGCGCCTCCATGGGCAGCCGCGGCGGCTTCACCTATTCCGCCCCGCCGGCCACCAACACGGCGCCGTACTCGGCAGCGCCGATGCAGCGCAGCTTCACGCCGCAATCCCAGCCGTCATTGGGCATGGGGACGCCGGGAATGACGCCGGGCTATGGCGGCCGCAGCGGCTTTACCTCCGGCCTGCTTGGCGGATTGCTCGGCGCGGGCATCGGGGGAATGTTGTTCGGCCGCGGCATGTTCGGCGGGATCGATGGGGGAGGCAGCATCATCGGGCTGCTGATCCAGCTCGCCCTGATCTTCTTCATCGGCCGTTGGCTGCTGCGGATGGTGCTCGCCCGCCAGCCCCTGTTTGCCGGCTTCGGCGGCGGCGTGGCCGGGGGCGCCCCGCGCACGGGGATGTTCAGCGGCAGCGCAGGACGCACCCCGCCGCCCATCACGATCAGCCCCGCCGACTACCAGGCGTTCGAGCAGTTGCTCAAGGCCATGCAGGCAGCGTGGAGTGCGGAGGATTTGACCGCGCTGCGCAGCCTCGCGACGCCGGAGATGACCAGCTATTTCGGCGAGCAACTGGCGGAGCTCCGCAGCCGCGGGCTGCACAACAGCGTCAGCGATGTCCGGCTGGGACGCGGCGACCTGTCGCAAGCCTGGTCCGAAGGGTCCCGGGAGTATGCGACCGTTGCGATGCAGTTCTCCATGCTGGATGTGACCCGGGACAGGCAGGAGCGGGTGGTCGACGGCAGCCCGACCGAGCGTCAATCGGTGACAGAGGTGTGGACCTTCGTGCGGAGTGCCGGCGGACGATGGATCCTTTCGGCTATTCAGCAGGCCCGGTGATGCCGTATGACGATGGCGGCGCAAAGGGGCGTTCCGCTCCGGTGGGATGAGGATTGAGAAGGCAGCGATGAGCACGACGACGAATCCCGGTTCGCTGTCCAGCACCACGCAACGCTACACCCTGACGGCGCAGGCGCTTCATTGGGTGGTTGCCGCGTTGATGTTCGTGACGATCGCGTTGGCCTGGGTCATGGTCAACATGGCGCAAGACATGCCGTCGCGCGAGTGGATCTACACGCTGCACAAATCGTTCGGCATGACGATCTTGGCGTTGGTGGCGGTGCGGCTGCTATGGCGCGCCATCCACCCGGCGCCGCCCCTGCCTGGACGGATGGCGCAGTGGGAGCGCGGGATGGCCTTCGCCTCCCATTGGCTGCTCTACATCATCCTGGTCGGCATGCCGGTCAGCGGCTACGTCCTCTCGGCCACGGCGGCCGGGAAGGACGTGCCCTATTTCGACCTGTTCAACTTTCCCAGCATGCCGAAGAACCATGCTGTCAGTGAGGCTGCACGCTGGGTCCACTATGGGATTGGCCAATGGCTGGTCTACGGGCTGATCGTGCTGCATATCGCCGCAACCGCATGGCACGCCGCGATCCGCCGGGACGGCGTGCTGGACCGCATGCTCCCGGAGCAGAAGCTTTAAGCGCTTTAGGCTGATTGAAGAGGCCAGCCCGCTCTAAACCTATGCCTTAGCGAGCAGTTTACCGCCAGACGGTTTCCGGTCTGATTGAACCTGCTCCAAGGGCTCGTTCGACAACAAATGGAGTGAACGGCCGCTTGGTCCAGGCGGTGACGCGGGACCAATGGGTCGTTGCGGTCGATCTCGGCCGGGCAGCCGACATCGTCTTCGCCGCCCTACGTCGTGGTCAGGGATGGCTATGCCTGGGCAATCGCGACATCCCTGCAGTCAGATGCCGGCTTCATAATTGTGCACGAAGTCCGCCGGCGGTGTCGGCCCCCAAACATAGAACGCGTCATGCCCCGGGTGGTCGCCGGCAGGCCAGTCCACATCAACGGGGATGTAGTCGATGTCGGAGGAATACTCGCTGTAGCTGCCCCAGGGGTCCCGGACGTAGTGGAAGTAATTGGAGCCGAGCACGTGACGCCCCAGGCCCCAGCCGGCTGCAAAGCCGCGGTCGGCCATCTGCATCGCGCCAAGTCCGACTTCGTGGATGGACCCGACATCCCAGCTCAGATGGTGCAAGCCCGGGCCACCTGACTTGGCCACGGCAATCATGTGGTGGTCGCTGCCGTGGATCCCGTGCAGGAACGCCACCCCGTCGCCCGACCGGTCCGACAGCCGTAGGCCGAGCACACGGTGGTAGAATTGGATCGAGCGGCTGATGTCAGTGCTGAACAGGAGGATATGCGCCAGCCGGCGCGGCCGCACGAACGGCGCCTTGGACCGCGCCGTCGACCCCTGCACGCCCGGCAACGAGGATGGATTGGACTGGACGGCCTTTTCGTTGGGGGATGATTTCTCCGCAACCCGCATCTCGATCAATGTTCCATCGGGATCGCGGAACCACACACCATTGGAGTCAAATCCCTCCGGCGGGTCGAGTTGCCGCACGTCGTTCTGTTTGAGGCGATGGGTCAGGCCTTCCAGATCCTCAGGATACAGGCCGAACGAGACGTATGTCAGCTTCTTGGCCCCGCCCTCCGCGATCCGGCCCCACCGATGGTCGTTGCCGGCCGTGTAGAGCCCGAGGCCATTACCCTCCTCGCGCACATCAAGACCAAAGCCGGTATAGAATGACTGCGCGAGCTTGAGGTCGGGAACGACGAAGTTGAAGTGATCGACCGAATGTACGCCGAGCTCGCCTGGTCGCCGGGGGCGATGCGCCACATGCTGGATCTGGGTCATTATTGTCCTCGTTCTTGCTTCTGCTCGTTCCAAGCCGGTCGGTCAGCGTGCCTCCGTATGGTCGGCCATTGCTGCGTCGTAGTAGGTCAGGTCGTAATATCGCGCAGGGTCCGACAAGACCTTGTGCGGCACGGCATATTGTTCCCGGATGGCAATGACGGTTTTCACGCCAGCCAGGTCGATGGCGGCATGCCGGTCAAACCCGGATGTCGGATCCAGGAACACGCCATATGATTTGGCGGCAATCTCCGGCGTGGCGCCAGCGAGGTGCGCCTGGAAGATTCGCAACGCCTCGACCTTGTTCGCCGGGTCGTACAGCCACGTCACGGCGGCGACATAGCTTCTGATATAGGCGACGAGTTCGTTTCGGTGGGCGGCTGCCCAGTCGCGCCGCACTGCGCCCACCACACCCTGGTAGTGTCCCAAGATGGAGACGGCGGAGCCCAGGTCATGGAAGCCCTTGTCGGTTGCCAGGAACGTGAATGGTGGTGTGGACAAGGTTCCGGCTTGGGATCCGGCCAGCAATGCCGCAAACCTTTGCTGGAACCCGCCCGCCTTGACCAGCTTGTAGTCGCCGCTTTGCAGGCCACGCACGGCCAGCATTTTCTCCAGGATGAAGGCGTAGCCCGTCGTCAGCGCATCGACCGACAGGGTCGTGCCGCGCAATCCGTCGAACGTTTTGACATTGGGCGCCACGACCAGCGAGAGGAAGCCGTTGTCACCGCCCATCACTGAGACGATGTCGGGCGTGTTCTCGGTCTTCGCTTCGCCCTCTCCCTCCACATAGGCGATGAGGTTGTCGATCGCCGTGATCGCGATGTCGAACTTGCCGTCGATCAACCCTTCCATCTGGGCAAGCGATCCTGGCGTGGGGATGAGATGCACGTCGATGCCGTTCGCAGCGAACATGCCTTTATCTTGGCCAACCCAGATCGGCCAGATCGCTCCGGAGTTGAAGACATCGACGTCCAGGCGGTGCAGCGCCTGCGCCCGCGCCATCAGCGGCATGGCCACTGCCGTCAGACATATCAGCCAAAGTCGCAAGACTTTCTTCATTCGTCTCCCCCCTTCAGGCACGAGCTCCGGCGCCGCCTTCTATACCGCGGCAGCCTCTGTGCTCGTCGACACCGGGGCTTCATCCACGGCCGGAGCCCGGATCGCACCGAGCGCATCAAAGCGCATTCGGCATGCTCCTGTTGCCTTTCTTTGATCATGCCGCTGGAGGAGGGAGCGCAGCAAGGCAAAATCGATAAATGACGCGGAAGCCTTCATGGAAGGCCAGATGGGCCGCGACCCAGGCATCCGACAAATGTCGCGGTCACCGCCCGTATCTTGCTGGCAGCCGACTTCTCCTCTTCGCCGAGCTAAAACCCAGCGGTCTTCGCACATCAGCCGCCTGTATCATCTCTGTCTCCAGCGATGCACCGAGACCCACGATCGACAGGATCCGCCACGCAAGTTGACCACGCGGCGTGACGTGGCTGGCGCATGGGGGAGGGGAGTTGCAGACCTGCAGCCGCGGATTTCCCGCACCGTCATGATGTCGCTGCAGACATGTTGGTCGGCAATGTAAAAAGAGATCAGCTCTTGCCGCGTTTGCCTAGCGAGCCGCATCCCACCACGCTCAGAACTCCGTCCAGCTTTCTTCGGCTTTCGGCTTGCGCACGGCATTGCCAATCAACCGCAGAGCTTTTGGCGATGGCGGCATACGGTTCCCCTTCCCCTTCGATGCAAGGGAAGTTTCCCGTGCTGCACTGGGGTGCTGTGCGGAAGCCTTGGTCGAACCCCGTTGCGTCACGGCTGCGCTCGGTGTCTGGCCAAGCTGAAACTGTGCCACCAGGTTGGACAGTTGCGTCGTCTCTCCCGACAAGGAGTGGGTGGCGGCAGTCGATTGCTCGACCATAGCCGCATTTTGCTGGGTGACCTGGTCCATCTGGTTTATCGCGCAGTTCACCTCGTGCAGAGCGGTCGCCTGCTCCTGGGTACTGTGCGCGATTTGGCTGACCACGGCATTGATGTCGGATACTTTCACCACAATCCGCTCCAACGCCTTTCCGCTTTCATTGACGAGGTCCACGCCTGCTTTTACCTGCTGCCCGGACGCGGAAATCAGCGCCTTGATCTCTTTGGCCGCCTCTGCCGAGCGCTGCGCCAGCGCCCGCACTTCGGACGCCACAACTGCGAAGCCGCGGCCGGCGTCGCCGGCCCTTGCTGCTTCCACGCCGGCATTCAGGGCCAGTAGGTTCGTCTGGAATGCGATCTCGTCGATCACGCCGATGATCTGGCTGACCTGCTGTGATGACTTTTCGATGGTGCTCATGGCCCCGACCGCCTGACCGACGATCTGCCCCGCGTGCTCGGCGTCGGATTTGGTGCTTGCCACCAGTGCCTGGGTGTGGGCGGTTCCTTCGGACGTCTTCTTTACGGTCGCGGTAATCTGGTCGAGCGCCGCGGCGGTTTCTTCCAAACTTGCCGCCTGCTGTTCGGTGCGACGCGAGAGGTCGTCGGATGCGGACGATATTTCCTGCGTTCCCTGTTGGATGACTTTGGCGCCGTCAGCGATCTGAAGCAGGGTCGATTGCAAATTGTCATGGGCCAGGTTGAAATCAGTACGCAGCTTTGCGAAGGCCGGGCCAAACGGTTCCTCGATGGAGTGATCAAGGTTTCCAGCAGCCAGTCGCGTCAGGCCCTCACCGATATGGGTGAGCTCGGTGATGTCGGTGGCAAACTTGACGACTTTTACGACGTTGTTTTGCAAGTCGAAGATTGGGTTGTAGGACGCCTGGATCCAAATCTCCTTGCCACCCTTGCCGATCCGCTTGAATGTCTGCTTGACGAAACGTCCGCTGTTCAGTTCGCCCCAGAATGCCTGGTATTCGGGCGACGTCGCATACGCCGGCTCGACAAAAATGCGATGATGCTGGCCTTTGATCTCGTCCAGGCGATAGCCGACCAGCTTGAGGAAGTTGTCGTTGGCGGCCAGGACTTCGCCGCCGGGGGCGAACTCGATGATCGCCTGCACGAGTGAGACGGCATTGATCTTGCCTTCGAATTCCGCGTTGCGCAGTTTCTCAGCCGTGATAACGGTCGCCACCTTGACGACTTTCTGCACTACGCCTTTAGCGTTCTTGACCGGATTGTAGGACGCCTGGATCCAGACCTCTCGGCCGTCCTTGGCGATGCGTTTGTACTCCCGTGCGTCGAACTCGCCACGAGCGAGTTTCTCCCAGAAGGCCTTGTACTCGGAACTGCGCACATCGCCGGGTGCGACGAACATGCTGTGGTGCTGGCCTTGGATCTCCGACAGGCTGTAACCCAAGGCGTCACAGAAATTCTGGTTCGCCGACAGGATGGTTCCATCCACGCTGAACTCGATGATGGCCAATGATCGTCCGAGCGCGTCAAGCGTCGCCTTTGTGCCTACGCCTGAGCCAAACCGAAGGTTGAACAAATGATCGGTCCTATAGAGAAGAGTTCATGCGTCGCTCCATAAATTATACGACAGTGAATGCATAAATGTTTAACGTGAAGCCGGCGAGGGCGTGGCACGAGGGTGTGATTTGCAGGCGGTGTCGTCAAAAACCAGGTGATTGGGCATGAAAAAGATCGGACATATCGCTTTTGCCGCTGTGCTCGCCCTGATGCTCGGGTCGGCTCCGGCGTTCGCACAACGTGGCGGCTACGGAGGTGGTGGCTTCCGCGGCGGATATGGCGGCGGCTTCGGCCGGGGGTACGGCTTCCGTGGGTATGGCGGAGGCTATGGTTTCCGCGGATACGGTGGTGGATACAGGTTCGGTCCCGGGTTCCGCTTTGCCTATGGCTATCCGTATCGCTACCCGTTCGCCTACCGGCCGTTCTTCTACGGCTACCCTTACTAGGCGGCACCAGGCTGTTTCGGTGTGTAGGGTCACATTGATCTGGCAACGCAGTGTGGTTCTTTCCCCACAGCTTGCCATGACGCAGGCCGTCCGGCAGGAACCACCCTGGTAGCCCCGGGGAGCACAGCCGCATGGACGCACTGCAAGCGATCGTCATTGCCATCCTGCAGGGTGCGACGGAGCTTTTCCCAGTCAGCAGCCTAGGCCATGCCGTGGTGCTGCCCGCCCTGTTGAACTGGCCGGTGGACCAGGGCTCCCCGTCCTTCCTGCCCTTCCTGGTCATGCTCCACGTGGGCACCGCCCTGGCCCTGCTTGGCTTCTTCTGGCGGGACTGGCTGGCCCTCGGCCTGGGGGTTCTCGGCTTGTCCGGGGCGCACCAGAACCGGGAAAGCCGCCGCGTCTTCGTGCTGATCGTGGTGGCCACCATTCCCGCGGTGGTGGTCGGCTTCGTGCTGGAGCGCTATCTTCGCAGCCTGTTCGCATCGCCGTTGATCGCGGCCGGGTTCCTGGCGGTCAACGGGCTGCTGTTGCTGTTCGGCGAGCGGCTGCGCGCGCGGGGGGGTGAGCGCCAACTGTCCTCGCTCACCATCCGGGACGCCGTCACCGTCGGCGTGTGGCAATGCGCCGCGCTGATCCCCGGCATCTCCCGCTCCGGCGCCACCATCGTCGGCGGGCTGCTGCGCGGCATCAACCATGAGGGGTCGGCGCATTTCTCCTTCCTGATCGCGACGCCCATCATCATCGGGGCGACCGTGCTGGAGGTGCCAAAGCTGCTGCACACGGACATCCCGGCCGGCACGCTGCAATTGTCCATCGTGGCGGCCGTGGTGTCCGGGATCGTGGCGCTGCTCAGCACCTGGTTCCTGATGCGGTATTTCCGGCATAACGACAAATGGGCGCTCAACCCGTTCGCCTATTATTGCCTGGTCGCCGGGATCGGGTCGGCGGCGTATCTGGAGGTGCTGGCATGAGGCGCGCCTGGCTGCTGCTGGCGGCCCTGCTGGCCGCTGCGGCCGGAACGGCGAACCCGGCGGCCAACCCGCTGTCGCGCGACAACCTGCCCTGGTGGCACGCCCGGCACGAGCAGGCGCTGGCCCGCGTGCGGCAGGGGCATGTCGACCTGGTGTTCCTGGGCGACTCCATCACCCAGGATTGGGAGGAGCACGGGCCGCCCGACTGGAAGGATTTCGCGCCGCAATGGCAGCGTTTCTACGGCGACCGGAACGCCGTCAACCTCGGCTTCAAGGGCGACACCACGGCCAGTCTGCTATGGCGGCTGCAGCATGGCGAGGTGGACGGCATCCACCCGAAGGTCGCCGTGATCCTGATCGGCGCCAACAATAACGGCCGGGTACATTGGTCGGCGGACCAGACGCTGGGCGGCATCTCGGCCGTCATCGCCGAGGTGCAGCAGAAGCTGCCGGCAACCAAGATCCTGCTGCTGTCGGTGCTGCCGTCGGACCGGTCTGCCTGGGTCGATGCGACCACGGCCGAGATCAACCGCGGCCTGGCGGGCCGGTATGGCCATGGCGAAGACCCGGCGGTCAGCTACCTTGATGTGACCGGGCTGTTCATGCGCGATGGCCGGCTGGACCGCGCCGCGTTCCTCGACGGCTACTTGACGCCGCCCGACCCGCTGCTGCACCCGACCGCCCAGGCGCAGGCCCGGCTATCGGAAGCGATCGAACCCACGCTGGCAAAGCTGATGGGCGACCGAGTCCACCATTGACGTCCGGCCTGGGCATCTGGAGCGATGCTACAACCGTCAGCTTGGTCAACGTGCCTCCGCCTCCATCCGTTCACGGAGGATGCGGTTGATTTCCACCTGATACCGTTCGTGGCGGGTGCGGAGCCAATCCAGCACGTCCGCGTCGACACGGATGCTAATGGCCTCCTTCCGCACCCGGTAAAAACGCCGCGCTGCAGCCCAGTTCGCGGCCGGCGCCTCAGGCACGTCGGTCACGTCCGGGTGCCCGTCCAGCGCGTCAATCTGGGCTTTCATAAGGGGAGGAAGCGCCCGGCGCTTAGTCGATTCCCTCTTCTTCGTAACGTCGTCGCTCATCTCGAGTGGCCTCCCGAAGGCTGATGGCTTGAACCCAACTCTCATCGTCGGGGTCAGGGTAGCTGTGGACAAGAACGAGGCACTTGTCGCCCAACACGCCGATGGCATGGTATCGGTGTTCGCCATTCTCATAGCGATCATAAACGATGACGAGGAGTGGGTCTTCGACCAGATACTCCGCGAGGGCGAGACTCAGGCGATGCTTTCGATTGTTCAAGACCTCTTTCGATGGCGTATATGTGACGATCATCTACGGATTTGTATATGCAAGGTCAACACACATCTCCTCTGCTGGGAGCTTACTGCATGTCGAAGCCACAGATGAAACTCGGCCTGTCCATGCGCTACCTTGGCTACCACGATGCCGCGTGGCGCCATCCGGACGTGCCGTCGGGCGGGGCGACCGACTACCGCCACTTCCTGCACTGCGCCCAACAGGCGGAGCGGGGCAAGTTCGACATGGTGTTCTTCGCCGACGGCTTGGGCGTGCGAGCCAGCGACCAGCCGCCCGGCTCGCTCAGCCACTCCAACCGCAACGTCGAGCTGGAGCCGCTGACGCTGCTGGCCGCGCTGGCGCCGATGACCCGGCATATCGGCCTGGTGAGCACCGCCTCCACCACCTATAATGAACCGTTCCATATCGCCCGCAAATTCGCCTCGCTGGACAACATCAGCGGCGGCCGCGCCGGATGGAACATCGTCACCTCCTGGTCGGAGCAGGAGGCGTGGAATTTCAGCCGCGACACGCATCTCGATTACGACACGCGGTATGACCGGGCGCGCGAGTTCGTCGATGTCGTCACCGGGCTGTGGGACAGTTGGGAGCCGGATGCCTTCGTCCACGACAAGGCGGCAGGCCAGTTCTACGATCCCGCCAAGCTGCACGTGCTGAACCACAAGGGCAAGCATTTCGCGGTGCGCGGCCCGTTGAACGCGCCGCCCACGCCGCAGGGCCGCCCGCTGCTGGTGCAGGCGGGCGCCAACCCGATGGGGCAGGAGATCGCGGCGGCCGATGCCGACGTGGTCTATGCCTCCACCAACGGGCTCGCCGCGGCGCGGGAGTACTACGCGTCGGTGAAGGGCCGCATGGCGAAATACCGCCGCGACCCGGACACGCTGAAGATCATGCCCGCCTTCGTCCCCATCGTCGGCCATACCGAGGCCGAGGCGCGCGCCAAGCTGGACCAGTTGCAGGCGCTGATCGATCCGCTGGTGGGGCTGTCGCGCATCTACAGCCTGATGGGCGACCTGTCGGAGCATGATTTCGACGGCCCGGTGCCGGAGCCGGTCGGCGCCAAGGTCCGCAGCCTGGCCTTTGGCTGGTGGGAGCGCTCGAAGCAGGAGGGGTGGTCGATCCGCCAGATGTCCGCCGAATATGCCGTGGGAGAGGGCTTCCGCGCCATTGGCACCCCGGCGCAGATCGCCGACGTGATGGAGGAATGGATGGAGGCCGGTGCGGCCGACGGGTTCAACATCACGCCGGCCTGCCTGCCGCAAGGCATCGACGATTTCGTCGCCCTGGTCGTGCCGGAGCTGCAGCGGCGCGGCCGGTTCCGCACGGAGTACGAGGGCGCGACGCTGCGCGAGAATCTGGGCCTGCCACCCTATGTCAGCCGCTGGCGGCGGCCACAAACGGTTTGACGCCGCAGAACGCCTCCCGCCAAGATGACGCGGCGCAGCATGGGGGCGGCAGGGTTTGGCTGTGAAGCGGCAGATGAGGCTCGGCTTGAACATCGTCGCCAACGGCGCCCACGCCGCTGGCTGGCGCATGCCGGGCGCGCTGACGGACGCGGCGCTGGACATCCGGTTGTGGAAGCGCATGGCGCAGGCGGCGGAACGGGCGCGCATCCATTTCATGTTCTGGGCCGACGGCATCGCGGTGCGGCACTCGGCGCGCGACGAAGACGAACTCAGCTACAACGCCCGCATCGACGTCTACGAGCCGCTGACGCTGATCGGCGCCTTGGCCGCCGTGACGGAGCGGATGGGCTTCATCGCCAGCGCCTCCACCACCTACAACGAACCCTACCACGTGGCGCGGAAGTTCGCTTCGCTGGACCATATCAGCGAGGGCCGGGTCGGCTGGAACGTCGTCACCTCCTGGAGCGAGCAGGAGGCGTATAATTTCGGCCGCGACGCGCACATGGAACACGGCCTGCGCTATCGCCGGGCGGAGGAGTTCGTCGATGTCGTGTTCGGGCTGTGGGATAGCTGGGAGGACGACGCCTTCATCCGCGACAAGGAGGGCGGGCGGTATTTCGACCCGGCGAAGCTGCACACGCTGAACCACGCGGGGGAGGTGTTCGCCGTCAAGGGCCCGCTGAACGTATCGCGGCCGATCCAGGGCTACCCGGTGATCGCGCAGGCCGGTTCATCCGGGCCGGGGCAGGGGCTGGGCGCCCGCATCGCCGACATGATCTACACCGCGCAGAAAAGCCGCGAGGAGGCCGTCGCGTTCTACAGCAGCGTCAAGGCGCATAGCGCAGCGGCCGGCCGGGCGCCGGAGTCGATGCTGGTGATGCCGGGCATCCTGCCCATCATGGGCCGCACCCGGCGGGACGCGCAGGACCGGTTCGAGCAGTTGCAGAACCTGGTGCATCCCCGCATCGGCCTGCCCATGCTGGCGGACACCTATGGCGATCTGTCCGAGCACGATCTGGACGGCCCACTGCCTGCGCCGCTGGAGCGGCACAACGCGGTGAAAAGCGGCCACGAGAAGCTGGCGAAGCTGGGACGGCAGCCCGGCATGACGATCCGCAAGCTCTACCAGGTCATGGCCGGCGCCTCCGGCCACAACGTCGTGGTCGGCACGCCGGCGGACGTGGCCGACGTGATGGAGGATTGGTTCACCGCCCATGGCTGTGACGGCTTCAACATCATGCCGCCGTTCATGCCGGTCCCTGCGATCGAGGCGTTTGAGTGGCTGGTACCAGAATTGCAACGCCGCGGGCTGGCACAGACGGAGTACAGCGGCGATGGCACGTTGCGCGGCAGCCTGGGCCTGGCGCGCCCGGCCTTCGGCAGCCACCGTCGCCGCGCGTAACGTCTGAGGGAAGACCGATGAAGCAGAATGTCCGCCGTGCCGGTGTTTGGCTCGTCCTTGCAGCGCTGGCCCTGTCCACGCCAGCCTGGGCGCAGACGGAGGCGATCCCCACCCAGACGCCGCAGCCCGACCTCGTCAAGCTGCTGCCGCCAGGCATCAAGAGCTTCGCGCTCGCCGTGGCGCTCGGCCCGCCGCCCGACGATTTCCGGGACCAGACGGGCGAGATCGCCGGCTGGGAAATCGACATCATGCGCGCGGCGACGCAGTCGCTGGGCCTGCAGTTGGAGATACGGCCGACCACCTTCGACACGCTGATCCCCGGCCTGCAGGCCAAGCGCTTCGACGGCGCCACCGGTGACATGAGCGTGTCGGAAGCGCGCGAGAAAGTGCTCGACATGATCGGCACCCTCACCTCCAACGAGTTGTTCGCCGCCCGCGCCGATTCGACACTGAAGGTGGACAGCTTGCAGGATTTGTGTGGCTTGAGCGTGGCGACGACGCGCGGCGCGCGGGAGATGCTGTTCGCGGCAGACCAGGCACCGAAATGCGAGGCGGCGGGCAAGAAGCCGATCAACGCGCTGGCCTTCACCGACGGCAACAGCGCAGCCGAAGCGATGATGAGCGGGCGGGTGGATGTGTTCTGGTTCGGCTCGACCGCCGTCAGCTACTTCGTTGCGCAGTCGAAGGGGCGCACCAAGGTCGTCGGCTCCTACACCGACCCCAGCTACGTGGGCGTGGGATTGCCGAAGGGATCAGACCTGGCCAAGCCGTTGCAGGCGGCCATCCAGCACATCATCGATAACGGAACCTACGAGAAGATCGTTACGAAATGGGGCGTGGCCGAGGACGCCATCAAGACGGCGCCGTTGAATCCGACCGGCACGCCGCAGTGACAGCGGGCGGCGTGGCCGAGCTGGCGCCGCCGCAGCGTGTCGTCCCGCTCCGTCATCCCTGGACCTGGGTGGCCAGCGTCGTGGTGGCGGTACTGGCGCTTCTCGCCCTCGCCAGCGTCGCCACCAACCGGGCGTTTCAATGGCCGGTCGTGGCCGAATACATGCTGAACGGGCAAATCCTGCTCGGCCTCGCCCGCACGCTGGAGTTGACGGTGATCGCGATGGCGATCGGGCTGGCGCTGGGCACGCTGCTGGCGATGATGCGGCTGTCGCCCAACCCGCTGCTTTCGACGGTGAGTTGGGCCTATATCTGGTTCTTCCGCAGCGTGCCGGCCCTGGTGCAACTGATCTTCTGGTACAATTTCGGTGCGCTGTACCCGGTGATCGCGCTGCATGTGCCGCTGGGGCCGACGCTGTTCAGCGCCAACACCAACACGCTGATCACGCCGATGTTCGCCGCCTTGGCCGGGCTGGGCCTGGCGCAGGCCGCCTATACGGCGGAGGTGATCCGGGCGGGCATCGCCTCCGTGCCACGGGGACAGACGCGGGCGGCGCTGGCGCTGGGCATGCGGCCGCTGACGATCTTCCGCCGCATCGTGTTCCCGCAGGCGATGCGGGTGATCATTCCGCCGGTCGGCAACGAAGTCATCTCGATGGTGAAGAACACCTCCCTGGTGAGCGTCATCGCGCTGGCGGAACTGCTCTACACCGCGCAGCTGATCTATGCCCGCACCTACCAGACGATCCCGCTGCTGATCGTGGCCTCGCTGTGGTACCTAATCGTGGTGTCGCTGCTCTCGGCCGGGCAGCAGGTGCTCGAACACCGTTACCGCGCCCGGTGAGCAGCCCGGGGGACAGCATGGTCCGCATCCGCGGGCTGTCGAAGCGGTATGGCGGGCGCGAGGTGCTGCGCGGGATCGACCTGGACGTGGCCGCTGGCAGCGTGATGTGCATCATCGGGCCGTCCGGCTCCGGCAAGAGTACGTTGCTGTCTTGCATCAACCATCTGGAGCGGATCGACGCCGGGCGGCTGTGGGTCGCCGGCGAACTGGTCGGCTACCGCGAACGCAATGGCGTGCTGTACGAGTTGCCGGAACGCCAGGTGGCGCTGATGCGGCAGAAGGTCGGCATGGTGTTCCAGCAGTTCAACCTGTTCCCGCACATGACGGCGCTTGCCAACGTCATGGAGGCGCCGGTCCAGGTGAAACGCATCCGCCCGGCGCAGGCGCGCACCCGGGCGATGGCGCTGCTGGACCGCGTCGGGCTGGCGGCGAAGCACGCGATGTTCCCGGCGCAACTCTCGGGCGGGGAGCAGCAGCGCGTGGCGATCGCGCGGGCGCTGGCGATGGACCCGCAGGTCATGCTGTTCGACGAGCCGACCTCCGCCCTCGACCCTGAGTTGGTGGGCGAGGTGCTGGCCGTGATGCAGGACTTGGCGCGTTCGGGCATGACGATGGTGGTCGTGACCCACGAACTCGCCTTCGCCCGCGAGGTCGGGGACGCGCTGACGTTCATGGATGCCGGCACGGTGGTGGAGCGCGGCCCGCCCCGCCAGGTGCTGAGCGCGCCGCAGGAGAGGCGGACGCAGGATTTCCTGTCGCGGGTGTTGTGAGGCCCGGCTGGCAACTTTCAACGCAAGCCGCCATCTCATAATCTCAGTGCCTGGACCCAGGAGACGGCAATGCCGACTGTCGATGCTGCGACTTTCCGAAAGGATTTCGGACGGTATCAGGATGAGGCTCATCACGAACCGGTGACAGTGACCAGCGATGGTCATGTGGTCGGCGGTTTTTTATCATCTGAGGACTTGGAGCATTACGAACGGCTGAAACGCCGTGAGCGGCAGGTTTACGTTGCGGGCGATTTGCCGGACGACGTCATCAACGCCATTGAGCAGGCTGAGTACCTCAAGTCTGAGCGGTGATTTATCCGATACCGGTTCCCGGTTTGGTTATCCGCTTCAGTTTTCTATGAAGCGAGGAAGCCAGGGTGGGCGCAAGGGAGGGGCGCAAGGACCGTCCATGCGCCATCGTGGTTGCGACGCGCACCTGACTTTGGGTGATACCCGTGTTGTCGTTGTCCCAATCACTCATAGCAAGCCGGACGATCCGGCGAGTTCGATCGAGGTGCCGCAGGCGGTGAGGTTGGCACTTGGACTTGATACCGACCTGTCCTGGGTCCGTCTTAACGAACTCAATGTGTTTTCATGGCCAGGCTACGACCTACGGCCGTTACCTGGCACTGGCCGTGTTGAATACGGCGCTATTCCGGAGCAGCTCTTCGAGCGGATCAGACGTGGCATCCTCGCGCTGGACCGCGCACGAAAGGTTCAGAAGATCAACCGAGACTAGACGAACTGTGCAAGCCCTCTCCCTCTGGAAGTGGGATGTAAGTTCGTCATGGCATGTACGACCCGCTGTTCACGTGCAGCACCTGTCCGGTCATCAGGGCGCTGGCGTCCGAGGCGAGGAAGATCGCAGTCTGTGCGATGTCCGCCGCCGTGGCCATCCGCCCGAGTGGCAGGGCCTGCGACACGGCGGCGATCTCCGCTTCGGACATGCCGAAGCGCGGCTGTGCCGTATCGGTCAAACCGGGCGCGATCGCGTTGACCCGGATGCGGTGCGGCGCCAGTTCCAACGCCATCGCGCGGGTGAGCGACACGATGCCGCCCTTGCTCGCGGAATAGTGGACCCCCCGAACGGCCCCGCCGATCGCGCGCGACGCCAGGCTGATGATGGCGCCCGGCGTGCCGGTGGCAACCATGATGCGGGCCACGGCCTGGCTGCAGAAGAACGTGCCCTTCAGGTTCACGTCCAACACCGCGTCCCACTCCGCCTCCTGCATCGCCAGCATCGGCACGCGCGGGTAAATCCCGGCATTGTTGACCAGCACGTCCAGCCGTCCCAACTGCCGCGCCGCCGCATCCGCCATCGCAGCCGCCTCCGCCACGACGGAGACGTCCCCCTGCAGTAGCAGCGCGCGACGCCCGCATCGCTCGATGTCGGCGGCGACGGCCTCGGCGGCGGTCCGGTCGTCCAGGTAGTTCACGGCGACATCGGCCCCGGCGGCGGCGAACTCGGTGGCGATGGCACGGCCGATGCCCTGCTGGGCGCCGGTGACCAGGGCCACGCGGCCGGCCAGGGGGTGGGCGCGGGTCTGGGTCAGCACGTCGCCTCCTTCAGGTTCGTCCACGGGAACCGTATCATCAATCCGGTTCGGGGCACGCATGCGCGGCGCCGGCACGCGTGACAAACCAGCGCCGGGTTTAGTAAGGATCAAGCGGCATGAACGAGTTGAGCCCCCTGGACCTCGCACCCGACGCCCTGGGCACGCCCGCCATTTCCATCGCCCCGGACAGCCCGGACCGGTTCATCAACCGCGAGTTGTCGTGGCTCGACTTCAACCACCGCGTGGTGGAGGAGGCGCAGAATCCCAGCCATCCTTTGCTGGAACGGCTGCGTTTCGTTTCCATCAGCGCGTCCAACCTCGATGAGTTCTTTTCGGTCCGCGTGGCCGGGCTGATCGGCCAGGCAAAGGCCGGCGTTGGGTCGCTCTCCGCCGACGGTCGCACCGCGGCGCAGCAACTGAGCGCGATCCAGGTCCGCGCCGCCGCGCTGATGGCGATGCAGCAGACCACCTGGCAGGATTTGCGCGGGCTGCTGAGCGACGCCGGTATCGTGGTGTGCACGCCCGCCACGCTGACGGATGCCGACCGCGACTGGCTGACCGCCTGGTTCATGGACCGGGTGTTTCCGATCCTGACGCCGCTGGCGATCGACCCGGCCCACCCGTTTCCCTTCATCCCCAATATGGGCCTGGTCATGGTGATGACCCTGCACCGGGAGGAGGACAACACCACCATGAGCGGGCTGATCCCGCTGCCCAGCCAGGTCGACCGCTTCATCCGCCTGCCGGCGGCCGCCGCGCCGGGCGGCCCGATCCGCTTCCTGCTGCTGGAGGACTTGGTATCGTTGAACCTCCGCAGCGTCTTTCCAGGCTTCGCCGTCGTGGCCCAGGGTATGTTCCGCCTGATCCGCGACACGGGTGTGGAGTTCGAGGAGGAGGCGGAGGATCTGGTCCGCTCCTACGAGACGGCGCTGAAGCGCCGTCGCCGCGGCGTGCCGATCCACCTCTCGGTCGACGCCAGCATGCCCGCCGACCTGCGCGCGCTGGTGGTCGACGAGCTGAGCGTCAACGAGGACGATATCCCCGGCGAGGAGGTGCAGGTGCAGACCGGCATCCTCGGCGCGGTGGACCTGAAGCAATTGATCGTGGACGACCGGCCGGATCTGCTGTTCCCGCCCTACACGCCCCGCTTCCCCGAACGCATCCGCGATTTCGCCGGTGATTGCTTCGCCGCCATCCGAGCGAAGGACATCATCGTCCACCACCCGTTCGAAAGCTTCGACGTGGTGGTGCAGTTCCTGCGCCAGGCGGCGGCGGACCCGAACGTCGTCGCCGTCAAGCAGACGCTGTACCGAACCAGCCGGGACAGCCCGATCGTCAAGGCGCTGATCGAGGCGTCTGAGGCCGGCAAGTCCGTCACCGCCATGATCGAACTGCGCGCCCGGTTCGACGAGGAAGCCAATATCCGCCTCGCCCGCACCATGGAGGCCGCGGGCGTACAGGTGGTGTATGGCTTCGTGGAGCTAAAGACGCACGCCAAGCTCAGCCTCGTTGTCCGGCGCGAGGGTGGCGGCATGCGGTCGTACGCGCATTTCGGGACCGGCAACTATCACCCGATCACGGCGCGCATCTACACCGACCTGTCGTTCTTCACCTCCGACCCCGACCTCACGCGGGATAGCGCCCGGCTGTTCAACTACATGACCGGCTATGCCCGGCCGGAGCGGATGGACAGCCTCGCCTTCAGTCCGCTGACCATCCGGCGCCGGCTGATGGAGCTGATGGAGAACGAGATCGCCCATGCCCGCGCGGGACGCCCCGCGGCGATCTGGCTGAAGATGAACTCGCTGGTCGACGACACGATGATCGACAAGCTGTACGACTGCTCCCGCGCAGGGGTGAAGGTGATGTGCATCATCCGCGGCATCTGCTGCCTGCGGCCCGGCGTCCCCGGCTTGAGCGAGAACATCCGCGTCAAGTCGATGGTGGGGCGGTTCCTGGAGCACAGCCGCATCTTCTGCTTCGGCAACGGCCATAAGCTGCCGTCGCGGCAGGCGCTGGTGTTCATCAGCAGCGCCGACTGGATGGCGCGCAACATGGATTGGCGGGTGGAGAGCATGGTCCCGATCCACAACCCGACGGTGCATGCCCAGGTGCTCGACCAGATCATGGTGGTCAACCTGAAGGACAACCTGCAATCCTGGGAGCTGGGGGCGAGTGGCGCCTGGCGCCGGGTCGCCGCCGGCGCCAAGCCGATTTCCGCCCATGACTACTTCATGACCAACCCCTCGCTGTCGGGCCGCGGCTCCGCGCTGCACGGCGCCACGGTCACCGTCGGCGGCCCGGCGCATCGCCGGCCGGACCGGGTGTCGCAGGATTGACCCAGACGTTGCGCTCGGCGGTCGTCGACCTCGGGTCGAACTCCGTCCGCCTGGTGGTGTTCGAGGGCGCCGGCCGCAATCCCGTTGCCATCTTCAACGAACGTGCCGTGCTCCGCCTCGGCCGCGGGCTGCAAACCACCGGGCGGCTGAACGAGGAGGGCGTGGCGGCGGCGCTGGGGGTCATGCAGCGCTATGGCGCCGTCGCGCGGGCGATGGGGTGCGAGGCGTTGGAGGTGCTGGCCACCGCCGCCGTTCGCGACGCCAGTAACGGCGCGGCTTTCGTGGCCGGCTTGCGGGATCGCCTCCCTGGCGTCGTCATCCGCATCCTGTCGGGGGAGGAGGAGGCCAGACTGTCCGCGGCCGGCCTGCTCTGCGGCATCCCGCAGGCCAGCGGCATCCTGGCCGATATCGGCGGCGGCTCGCTGGAGGTGGTGCGGCTCGCCGACGGCCAGCCGCACCAATGGCAGACGCTGCCGCTTGGGGTGATCCGTCTGGCGGACCGTGCCGAAGGGGACATGGTCCGGGCGCGCACCTTGCTGGAGGCCGACCTGGCCGAGGTGCCGTGGCTGTTCCAGTTTCCCGGGCGCGACCTGTACCTGGTCGGGGGCGCGTGGCGGGCATTGGCGCGGATCCACATGGCGCAAATCGGCTACCCCCTCGCCATCGTCCACCACTACACGATCGAGCGGGACGCGGCGCGCGACCTGGCTGGCATGATCGCCGCTGCCCCACGGCGCATGCTGGAGCGTTTGCCCGGCGCCCCCCGCCGACGGATCGACGATTTGCCGTATGCCGCGGTCGTCCTGCGCCAGTTGCTGCGGGTCACGTCGGCGCGGCGGGTGGTGTTCAGCGCCAACGGCATCCGGGAGGGCTGGTATATGGCCCGCATCCCTGCCGAGACCGCCGAGGAAGACCCGTTGCTGGCCGCGTGCCGGGATCTCGGAGAGCGCACCGGGCGGGATTCCCGGATGCCCGCAGCGCTGGTGGACTGGACAGCCGCCTTGTTTGCCGGGGAAGCAGCGGACGCGGCGCGGTTGCGGCAGGCTGCCTGCCTGCTGTCGGATTTGGGCAGCCACGACCATCCGGAATTCCGCGCCGAACAGGCGTTCCTCCGCGTCCTGCGGCAGGCTGGCGTGGCGCTGGACCATCCCGGCCGCGCCTTCCTGGCGATGACGATCGCCATCCGCTACGAGGCGGATGTCGCCACCCCGGCTCTCGCCGCCGCCCGCCAGTTGCTGGACGAAGCGGCGCTGATGCGTGCGCACATCCTGGGTGTGGCGTTGCGCCTGGCCTACATTGTTTCAGCCGGGACGCCCGCCTTGTTGACCGGCACGTCGCTGGCGCGGTCCGGGGCCAAGCTGCGCCTTGACCTGCCGGCAAATGCCGCGGCGGCGTTCCTGGGCGACGGAGTTACCCGCCGGACGGAGCGGCTGGCGACGCTGCTGGGCCTGGAAGCGGACATCGTGCTGGCAAACGGATAGCCGCACGGGTTCAACCCTGCGCGGTGGGACGGATGACGATCTCGCCGACATCGACGTCGGCCGGTTGCTCGATCGCATACGCGATGGCGCGGGCAACCCCCTCCGGCGACATCGCGAACCGGTCCCGCGCTGCTTCGAGTTGCGATCGCAACTCGGTGTTTGACACGGCGCCCACGAAATCGGTCCTGACGAAGCCCGGCGACACGATCGTGACCCGCAGGGAGTCCCCTGCTTCCTGTCGCAGCCCTTCGGAAATCGCGCGCACCGCGAACTTGGTGGCAGAATAAACGGACTGCGTCGCAACCGTTTTATGAGCCGCCGTGGACGCCGTGTTGATGAAGTGCCCGAAGCCTTGCCTGCGGAACACGGGCAGCGCGGCAGCGATGCCATACAAGACGCCCTTGATGTTGATGTCGATCATCGCGTCCCATTCGTCGACGCGCAGATCGTCCAGGGGCGAGATCGGGCCGATCCCGGCATTGCTCACCAGCACGTCCAACTGCCCGAACCGTTCGCAGGCGAGTCCCACGAGGGTGGAAAGGTCCGCCCGGCGCGTCACGTCGGTGCGCGCATAGGCCACGTCGCCGCCCGCTGCCGCGATACGGTCGCCGAGCGCCTTAAGCCGGTCTACCCGGCGTGCCCCCAGCACAAGTTTCGCACCCTGCTGCGCCAGCAGACATGCCGTCGCCTCCCCAATGCCGCTGCTTGCCCCAGTAATTGCGACGACCTTGCCGTGGATGCCGGACATTGCGGAACTCCTTGCTATCAGCTCGTTGGATCTGCCCGCAAAGCAATCGACTGAAAGAACGGCGTTTGTTCGTAGACAGACACTAAGGAAGGCTGGTGAGCTTAAGGCCGCCGTCGAGATCTATCCTGACCATGCCAGGCCCGCTCGGGTTCAAATGGCCGTCTCGATCCGTCCAGTGGCGCGTTTGCACTATGACGTGGCCATCTTCGACGTGAGCTGTGTTCCATTCAATCAAGCCCAGTGGTTCAGACACGAAGGCAAACGTCACAAGCGCCACATGTTGTGGTTTACGATGATACTCCCGTCGCATCTCGGCACTCATCTCCGTCTCTTTCGGCAGAATGCGAAACAGAGCCACGTAATTCCATACCGCACTTCCCGGACCTGAAGTCGTAAACGGAACTAAAGCTTCCTCCGTACCGCATCGCTCATACCACCATTGACGCTGATAGTTACAATTGCTGCTTACCATGATTGGGGGGCCTGTCGGTCCTGCCTCCTCGTCGCCCTCTCGGACGATGTCGACTAGGTGCTGAGTTTCTCGGGTGAGTTCCGCAGCAATAGGGTTGGCCGCCATCGCCGGCTTAGCGGTGATCCACGACGTGACCAGAATGAGCATCATAGCCACAGCAAGCTGTTTGATTTCTCGACCTTGCATGAGCATCATCCTGGATTGCCTGCATCAAACCACCGTTTGATAGGGGCGCTGGTAACGCGCCCAAATGGCTGATGGATGGCGAGTTAGCTGGGCATCAACTGGTTCGTCTATCTATCGCCGCTAAACCTCCTCTGCCTCTCAATCTCTGGCCAGTCGAACTTTCGGCTCGGTTACCGGACCCCCGAGAACGGCTTTGAAAGCTCTCTTCTTTCGGGGGAGGGGTGGGTGATGGGCTGCCGCAGCGATCATACCGCCCCGCCACCGCGGAACTTACAGACATCCGGTCCAAGCCCGCCAGCGCTACTCCGCTGGGATCAGCTTGATGCGCTTGCCGGCCACGCCGAGCGCCACCCGGCCCGTCTTCAGCGCCAGCGCATCCTCCCCGAATACGCCGCGGCGCCAGCCCGTCAGCGTCGGCAGGTCCGGCTCGTCCTCTGCCGCCAGCCGGTCGATGTCCTCGGACGAGGCGACCAGTTTCGGCGCCACGTCGTGCTGCTCGCATTTCGCCGCCAGCAGCACCTTCAGCAGCGAGACCAGGGCGGGGGAGGGGCGGGGGCCATCGCGGCCGCGCGGCGCCTCGGGCAGCGCATCCTCCGGCAGGGCGGTCGCGGCGGCGATGGCGGCCAGCAGGCCGACGCCGCTCTTCCCCTCCGCAAAGCCGCGCGTGATGCCGCGGCAGCGCGCCAACGCCTCCGCACTGGCGGGCGCGGTCGCGGCGACTTCCAGCAGGTTCTCGTCCCGCAGCAGCCGTTGCCGGGGGATGTTGACCCGCTGCGCCTCCCGCTCCCGCCAGGCCGCGACGGAGCGCAGCACCCCCAGCATGCGGCGGTTGGCGGTGCGGGGGCGCAGCCGTTCCCACATCGCCTCCGGGTCGGCGCGGTAGGTTTCCGGCTGGGCCAGCACCTGCATCTCCTCCAGCACCCAATCGGTGCGGCCCTCCCGTTCCAGCCGTTCGCGCAGCCGCAGATAGGCGGTGTGCAGATGGGTCACGTCCGCCGCGGCGTAGGAGACCTGCGCCGGGGAGAGCGGCCGCGCCGACCAGTCGCTGAAGCGGTGCGCCTTGTCGATCTGCCCGCCGGTGAGCGCCGCCACCAGCGCGTCATAGCCGACTTGGTCGCCGAACCCGGCCACCATGGCCGCGACCTGGGTGTCGAACAGCGGCTCCGGCACGGTTCCGAACAGTTCCAGGAAGATCTCGATGTCCTGCCGCGCCGCGTGGAACACCTTCAGCACCGCCGTGTCGCGCAGCAGCGCACCGAGCGGCGCCAGGTCCAGCCCGGCGGCCATCGTGTCGAGGACGGCATTCTCCCGCTCCCCGCCGAGCTGCACGACGCAGAGTTCCGGATAGTATGTGCGTTCGCGCATGAATTCGGTATCGACCGTGACGAAGGGCTCGGTGCGAAGCCGGCTGCAGAGCGCTGCGAGCGAGTCGGTGTCGCTGATCAGGGACGGGGAGGGATACTCGATTCGACGTGGCATTCGTCTTTATCGGCGGTTTGTTGCCGCTCCGTCAAAACTCACAACAGGCCGCGGATGCGCAGCATTCCCAGCGCGGCCAGGCTGACGGCGTCCTCCAGCGTTCCGTCACGGATCATCTGTTCCAGTTCGGCAAGCGGGATGGGACGGCAGACCATGCCCTGTTCACTGGCCTCCCGCGCCGCCGGACCCTGCTGCAGGCCCGTGGCCAGGAAGACGTGCCCGACCTGGTCAGAATATCCCGGTCCCTGGAAGAGGCTGGCGACGAACCGCATCTGCTCCGCCACCAGCCCGGTTTCTTCCCGTAGCTCCGTCGCTGCCGCCAGCGCCGGCGGGGCGCCCGGCTCGCACGTCCCCATCGGCAGCTCCCACAGCCGGCGGCGGATGGGGTAGCGGTATTGCTCCACCATCGTCACGCAGCAATCCTGCCAGGGCACGACGGCCACGAACTCAGCCCGTTCGACCACGCCGTACAGCCCTTCCGAACCATCGGCGCGGCGCACCGTATCCTCCCGCACCCGCAGCCAGCGGTTCTGGTAGGCGACCCGGGTGGTAAGCGGCGTCACCTCATGCTCCGACGGGGTGGGGAGGCCCCGCTCGTCGCCGTCACATTGGTAAGGGCCTGTCATATTACTTTCATCTTTCTGTCACAGAGCCGTCTCCGATCGCCGCCTAGAAGGCCAGCACAAACGGACCGGATAGCGACGACGCGCTGCCCGGAGCGGTCCACCCAGGAGGTCCTATGATAATCTCACGCACGGCGATGGCGCTTGCCTTTGTCGGAGTCTCGTTCGCTGCCAGCGCGCAGCAAGAAATCACCGGCGCCGGGGGCACGTTCCCTGCGCCGGTCTATGCCAAATGGGGCGAGGCGGCCAAGTCGGCGATCGGGATCGAGCTGAACTACCAGGCGATCGGGTCTGGCGGCGGCCAGAACCAGATCACCAACCGCACGGTCGATTTCGGCGCCTCGGACGCCCCGATGGACCCGGCGAAGCTGCAATCCGCCAATTTGCTGCAGTTCCCGACCGTCATGGGCGCCGTGGTCCCGATCGTGAACATCCCCGGCGTCAAGACTGACGAGCTGAAGCTGACGGGCGAGCTGCTGGCCGACATCTACGCCGGCACCATCACCAAGTGGAACGATCCGAAGCTGATCGAATTGAATCATGGCGTGGCGCTGCCGAACCTGGCCATCGCCCCGGTCTACCGCGCCGAGGCATCCGGCACGTCGTACGTCTTTACCTCCTACCTGTCCGCGGTGAATGCGAGCTGGAAGACCAATGTCGGCGCCAACACCAGCGTGAAGTGGCCGGCGGGCGCGGGAGCCAAGGGCAATGACGGCGTCGCGGCAACCGTCGGGCACACGCGTGGCGGCGTCGGCTATGTCGAGAACGCCTACGCGACGCAGAACCACCTGGTGACGGCACAGTTGCGCAACAAGGACGGCCAGTTCGTCAAGCCGACCACCGACTCGTTCAAGGCGGCAGCGGCGGCGGCGGACTGGACCGGTGCGCCGAACTTCGCCGTCAGCCTGATCGACCTGGCGGGCCCGAACACCTGGCCCATCGTCTCCCCGACCTTCATCTTGCTGCCGAAGGATCCGAAGGACGCGGCGCACAGCGCCAACGTGATGAAGTTCTTCGACTGGACGTACAAGAGCGGCGGCGCGATTGCCGAACAACTCGACTACATCCCGCTGCCAACCAAGGTGCAGGATACCGTCCGTGCGGCGTGGAAGCGGGACGTGATGTCCGGCGGCCAGCCCGTCTACAAGTAAGCCGATAATGGGGTGGCTGGCCCGCTTGGCTGCCACCCCAGACCGAACGGCCTTTAAACCTGGACGGTATCTTGCAGCAACTCCTCTCCGCCACGCCTGAGACGCAGCCGCCATCGCGCAGGATGATGTCGGCCGCGGGCCGCGGCGACCAGATCTTCGCCGGCCTTGCCCGCGGATCGGGCGTCTTCGTGCTGGTGCTGCTCGGCGCGATCATCATCATGCTGCTGGTGGGTGGCTTCAAGGCATTCCGGACGTTCGGGCCGGGGTTCCTGACGGATGCCGATTGGGACCCGGTGCAGGACATCTACGGCGCCGCCGTCCCAATCTACGGCACCCTGGTCACGTCCGTCCTGGCGCTGATCCTGTCGGTACCGCTGGCGTTCGGCATCGCCTTCTTCCTGACCGAAATGGCGCCGCAATGGCTGCGCCGCCCGATCGGCACTGCGATCGAGTTGTTGGCGGCCGTGCCCTCCATCATCTTCGGCATGTGGGGCTTCTTCGTCATCGTCCCCGTCATGGCGGAAACCATCCAACCTTGGCTGATCGACAATCTGGGCGACCTGCCGGGTATCGGCGTGCTGTTCTCTGGCGCCCCGTTCGGCACCGGCATCTTCACGGCCGCGCTGATCCTGGCGGTGATGATCATTCCCTTCATCGCGGCCGTCATGCGCGACGTGTTCCTGACCGTGCCGGCGATGTTCAAGGAATCCGCCTACGGCATCGGCTGCACCCGGTGGGAAGTGATGTGGTCCATTGTGCTTCCCTACACGCGCGCCTCCGTCGTGGGGGGCATCATGCTGGGACTGGGCCGCGCGCTGGGCGAGACGATGGCGGTCACCTTCGTCATTGGCAATACCAACCGGATCTCCGCCTCGTTGTTCGCGCCGGGCAACACGATCGCCTCCCTGGTCGCGCTGGAATTCCCCGAAGCGGCAGCGGGCAGCCTGAAGCTGTCTTCCCTGTTGGCGCTCGGCTTCATCCTGTTCGTCATATCATTCATCGTGCTGACGATTTCGCGGCTGCTGCTCCGGCCCCGGGCGAAGGCTTGACCGTCATGAGCGATACCGTCCTCGGCGCCATTCCCGGTCCGGCGCGCGACCATAGCCTGGGCGCCAGGCTGGCGCGGCGGCGGCGCGTGGCCGACCTGATCGTCGCGGTGCTGTGCGTCCTGGCCACCGTCATCGGCCTGGTGTTCCTTGTTTCCATTCTGTACACGCTGATCGTCCGCGGCGTGCACGGTTTGTCTTGGGGCGTGCTGTACAAGAATACCGCGCCGGCCGGGTCGCATGGCGGCCTGGCGAACGCCATCGTGGGAAGCCTGCTGCAGACGATCGTGGGAACATTGGTCGGCACGCCGATCGGCCTCATGGTCGGGACCTACCTGTCGGAGTATTCCGGCGGCTCCGCGCTCGGCAACGCAGTCCGCTTCGTGTCCGACGTGCTGCTGTCCGCGCCGTCGATCCTGATCGGCCTGTTCATCTACACGTTGCTGGTGCTGCCGTTCGGCGGCTATTCCGGCATCGCCGGCTGCATCGCGCTGGCGGTGATCGTGATCCCCATCGTGGTGCGAACGACGGAGGATATGCTGCGGCTGATCCCCATCTCGTTGCGGGAGGCCGCGGTCGCGTTGGGCGCGCCCAAGTGGAAGGCGATCGTGCTGATCTGCTACCCGGCGGCGCGGGACGGGATCGTCACCGGGTTGCTGCTGGCGATCGCGCGGATCGCGGGGGAGACGGCGCCGCTGCTGTTCACCAGCCTCGGCAACCTGAACGCGACCGTGGATTTCGAACACCCGAAAACGATCATCACGGCGTTCGGCACGGCCATGTCCAGCCTGCCGGTGACGATCTACCAGTATGCCGGGTCGGCGTATCAGGACCTCGTGGATTTATCCTGGGTTGCGGCGTTGCTGATCACAGGCGGCGTGCTTGCCCTCAACATCGTTGCGCGGGTTGCCCTGCGCCGCCGGAGCTAGCGCTGGAATGACAACGGATATGAGCACGGTCCAGAACACCACCGCACGACAGGGATCCGGCTCGCAGCCGCTGGACCTGGTGCGGCCGCGCATTTCGATCCGCAACCTGGATTTCTATTATGGTACCAACCAGGCGCTGAAATCCGTCTCCCTCGATCTGCCGGAGAAGCGGGTGACCGGGATGATCGGCCCGTCCGGCTGCGGCAAGTCCACGCTGCTCCGCGTGCTGAACCGCATGTACGACCTCTATCCTGGCCAGCGTGCGGACGGCGAGGTGCTGATGGATGACAGCAACATCATCGACCCGGCCGTCGACCTGAACATGCTGCGCAGCCGGATCGGCATGGTGTTCCAGAAACCGACGCCGTTCCCCATGTCGATCTACGACAACATCGCGTTCGGCGTGAAGCTGCACGAACGCCTGACCCGGCCGCAGATGCTGGAACGGGTGGAATGGTCGTTGACCCGCGCTGCGCTGTGGCCAGAGGTGAAAGACCGGCTGAGCGCGTCGGCTGCCGGCCTGTCCGGCGGGCAGCAGCAGCGGCTGTGCATCGCGCGGACCATCGCGACGCGGCCGGAGGTGATCCTGCTGGACGAGCCGACCTCCGCGCTGGACCCGATCAGCACCTTGCGGGTGGAAGAACTGATCGACGAGTTGAAGCGCGACTTTACCATCGCGATCGTCACGCACAACATGCAGCAGGCCGCCCGCTGCGCCGACCAGGTGGCGTTCTTCTACCTCGGTGAGTTGGTGGAGGTGGCGCCGGCTGGGCAGATGTTCACCGCGCCGAAGCAGAAGCGGACCCAGGAATACATCACCGGCCGGTTCGGGTAAGGGAGTCATAGCAATGGCCGATGCGCAGCCAGAACACATCGTTCGGTCCTACGCCCAGGAACTGACGGCCTTGCGTGACCGGATGACGCAGATGGGCGGGTTGGTGGAGGCGCAGGTGGCGGCTGCCGCGGCTGCCGTGATCCATCAGGATAGCGCGGCTGCCACCCAGGCGGTGGAGCAGGACCCGGCCGTGGATGCGCTGGAACGCGACATCGAAGGGCAGGTGATCCGGATGCTCGCCCTGCGTCAGCCCATGGCGCAGGATTTGCGCCAGATCGTCGCCGCGT
The DNA here is from genome assembly GCA_965199095.1 of Acetobacteraceae bacterium. Taxonomy (GTDB): domain Bacteria; phylum Pseudomonadota; class Alphaproteobacteria; order Acetobacterales; family Acetobacteraceae; genus LMUY01. The sequence continues at coordinate 610,152 of CBDAQM010000006.1, read as the reverse complement.
TGAAGATCACCGCCGGGCTGGAGCGGATCGGCGATTACGCCGCCAACGCCGCCAAGCGGTCGATCGTGCTGTCGCAGTACTCCTTGCCGTTCAGCCTGTCAGGCGTCGCCCACATGACGCGCCTGGTCCAGGAGAACCTGAAGCTGGTGATCGACGCCATCGGCGAGAACGATGCCGCCAAGGCGACGCAGGTTTGGCGGTCGGACCAGGCGGTGGACGATATCTACAATGCCATCTTCCGCGAACTCGTCACCTACATGATGGAAGATCCGCGCAGCATCACGCCTTGCACGCATCTTCTGTTCATCGCCAAGAACCTGGAACGGATCGGCGACCACGCGACCAATATCGCCGAGACGGTCCATTACGCCGTCACGGGTGAAAGCCTGCCGGAGAGCCGTCCGAAGGGCGACACCTCGTCATACGCCATCATCCGGGCGAGGGAGTGAGGGCCATGCCCATAGCGGAGCTGATGTCGAGCCAAGCCAAGCCGCTGGTGCTTGTCGTCGAGGATGAGGCCGCTCTGGCCACGATGCTGCGCTACAACCTGGAAAAACAAGGCTTTCGGGTGGACGAGGCCGGCGACGGACAGGAGGCATTGACCCGCATCTCCGAAGCCCGGCCCGACCTGGTGCTGCTGGACTGGATGCTGCCGGTCCTGAGCGGGATCGAGGTCTGCCGGCAAATCCGCCGGCGGCCAGGAACGCGCGACCTTCCCGTGATCATGGTCACCGCCCGGACCGAAGACGGCGATTCCGTCCGCGGCCTGAACACCGGGGCGGACGACTACATCACCAAGCCGTTCAACATGGACGCCTTGCTCGCCCGCATGCGCGCGCTGCTGCGTCGCGCCGGCGGCGTGTCCGCAAAAGGGATGTTGGAGTTCTACGACATCACGATCGACCTGTCGGCCCATCGCGTGCAGCGGAACGGGCGGCCGATCCATCTTGGCCCGACGGAGTTCCGGCTGCTCGAGTTCCTGATGCAGCATCCCCGCCGTGTCTTCTCGCGCGAGGAGCTGCTGGACGCCGTGTGGGGACCGGACATCCACGTCGAACCGAGGACGGTGGACGTGCACATCAGGCGTTTGCGGAAATCGATCAACGGGCCGGGCGAATTGGACCTCGTGCGGACCGTCCGGGCCGCCGGTTACGCGCTCGATTCCGAAACCGTGTGAGTTCAACGGCTGAGGGGGTGGGTTGCTGAACGGCAACCCACCCCACGTTGCAGAAGATGTTTTCCTCTGGCAGAGGCCGACCCCGGCGTTCCGCCAGCAGGTTCCAGCGGAAGCATCAGTTCAGTATGGCGGCGCCGCGAAGGTTGCCTGCGGCTGCACGTAGCCTCCAGGTGGCACGCCGTAGACACCCGGCGGGGCAGCGTAAACCACGGGCGGCCCGGCGTAGTAGGGATACCCACCGTAGTAGGGATATCCGCCGTAGTATCCCCCGCCGTAAAGGCCTCCTGCAAAAAGCCCGAGACCCAGGCCAGCACCGAAGCCCCCGTAGCCGAAGCCACCGCGATAACCGTAGCCACCGCGATAACCGTAGCCACCGCCATAGCCTCCACCAAACCCGCCGCGACCGCCGCCGCCGAACCCGCCGCGGCCGCCTCCGCCTCGCTGGGCGAACGCTGGAGCAGCACACAGGGCGAGCGCCACGGCGGTGGCCCCGAGTACACGAACCGCTAATGTCATGAGTCGACTCCTTCGATAGTGCAGGTGGGTCGGTAGGAGAGCTGCGGCAATACACGTTGTGTGAAGCAGAAGATGGCCGGTAAGTAACGTGGTGACTTCATAGCCCCGCGCTTGCCCCGAAATCATGGTGTTTCTGGATAAAGCCTGATCGCAGCGTGCAGTCGCATATTTAAGACGCGCGCAGATCTACCCAGGTCATTTGAATTGGCCCGAGTCTACGTTGACGGAGACGAGTAGGGCGGAAAAGCGGAGCGTCTTCCGCCTCTTACGTGCCGCCAGAGCCGGCGGAAGGCGCTGTGCTTTTACGCCCTACATCAATCGAGCGTATTCTTCGTCAGTCCACCTGAGCTAGAAGACGAACAATTCCGAAAGCCGCTCCGGCGCGTTGTAATCTTCCGCCGGGCGCATATCGAGGCTGGCGAAGAAATTGAGCATTTCCGCCGGGTCATCCAGCGAGTTGGCAGCCTCGTGAACAAGGGCGAAGTAGTGGTCGTCCAGCAGGGTTGATTTCGGGTCGAGATTGGTAACGGCGATCAAGCCCGTGGGTGGCGTGTTGAACGCGTAGACTCGCAGATCGGGTCGATAGCGGATGATCAGCGCCGCTGCCTTCCAGACATCGCCGGCCCACCAGGTTGGATGGGCCGAGTGACTTGCGAGCCGCTCATCCTGCATGGAACGGCGGGCGATATGAGTGTCGGTTGGGATGCAATCATGCAGCAGGATCACGCTGTCACGCCGGCAATGTCGCTCGGTGCCGGCAAATTCCCGCAATAGACGCTCAAACAAGCGAGGCCCATCAAGGAAGGCAAGGTCGATTGAACCGCCAAGCAACTCGGTCGGGTTGGTCTCCCGGAAAAACGCGTCGCTGTCTTGGCGAAACAAAAAACAGGCTGGTTTGTCGACAGTGGCGTCGACAGCCATGCTCGCGGCAGGGTCGACCGAGATGGCGCGGCATTTCGCCAGCCGCAGCATATCGCCCCGCCCGGTTCCGAGTTCCAGATAGCGCTTCGGCTGCAGAACCGCATGGATGACTTCGGCGAACCGGATGTAGTTTGGACCCGCCAGGTCAGGAATGCCGTAAAAGCCATCTTCCGGCTTTCTCGTCGGCGCAACGAGGTCGGTCATACGGCTATCGGCCTGCACGGTTCGGTTGTCTGGGCGCGACGCGCGATATGAGGTCGCGTAAACAGACCCGGCTCTCCAGGTCTGCCCCGACATGCAATCAAGCCGTCAGCTTAGGTGATCTTGAAATGGTCCGTTGCGCCCGGCTGTGTCAGGTCAACCTTGTCGAACACCACGGATGTGCCATTTGGCAGCGCAAGCGTGCTGTTGTTGGTGGTTGGATCATAGCTCAGATGGCTCGCCAAGCTCTGGGAGGTGATGCCGTTCGCCGCGTTGAGGTCGAAGACCCAGCTTGTGTCGTTGACAGGATCGAAGGTGAGGTTGCCCGCCGTCGGCGACAGCGCCACTTCCGTTCCAGTTGCGTTGTCCGCAATGGAGTTCGTTCCACCGGCGACGGAGACGAACGTCGACGTCCCCGCTGCGCCGGCGATCGACAACGCGGCGTTGCTGATCGAGATCGTGTCCGATCCGCCGGTTCCAGCCACCGTGTCGGTTCCAACCGTGACCGTGTCGGCGCCGCCGGTGAGCGATGCTTGATTGCCGTCGCCGATCAACGTGATGTCATTGCTGCCGCCGCCGGCCACGACCGTCGAGTCGCCGCTGCCGCCGGACGGCGTGTTCTGGCCGCCGGTCAAGATCGTGTCGTTGCCGCTGCCGACCGAGATGAAGTTGTCGCTGCCATAGGCCGTGATCAGGTTGTTGCCGCTACCCGCGGAAATGCTCGCATCACCCTGCGAGCCAACGATCGTGTCACTGCTGCTGCCGACCGACACCGAGTCGAACTGGCCGCCCAAGCCAACGAACAGGCTGCCGTTGCCGCCAACGACCGTCACGCCAGAGTTGTTCTCGTAAGAGTAGAGATACGACGTGACGCTGCCGGACCCGTCATGGATGGTGTTGTCCTGGCCGCTGGTATAGACGGTCGACGACCCGTTGCCGAGCGTAATGTTCGAATAGCCGTTGATGCCGTTGATGAGGTCGTTACCGTTGCCGACGCTCACCGTTTCATACAGCCCGGGTGTCAGCCCAAGGCCGGCCGCACTGAACACGACCGTATCGTTGCCGTTGCCCAGCGCAACCGAGTCGTAGCCATCGAGTGCGACCAACTTGTCGCCGGACCCGCCGGTTACCGTCGTGTCATCGTAGTTGCTGCTGACGGTGTCATTGCCGTCGCCGGTTGCAGCCAACTGGCCCATACCAGTGGCAGTGTAGGTGTCCGCACCGTCGGTGCCGGGCGTAAACGCCGTCGTTGTACCGCCGCCAGGTGTGTCAGCCATGCCAACCTCCGCATCCGGCCCAGAGAAGCTCACGAGCCATTGATCTCACGTTCTTGTATATCAAGCCGTTCGCTACTGCAACATATACTTGGGAGGAACCTGGTAAAAACCGTCTCTAAAAAGATAAACATCGTAAACGTGCTGGGTTTTAGCTCATTTGCGTGACCGGATGCCAGTTTCTGGAGACAAGATGAAGCAAAATGCCATACAAGTGTCTTCTTCTTATCTACGTTTCTATACAGACAAAGGTTTTTAAGACGATCTGATGAGCGCCACGCTGACGGTCCATCAGCAGGTCAACGACAGCCTCAACACCGGCGTCGCCGCAATCACGGCCGGAAACCACGCGCTTGGTCTAAAATGGCTCGACCGAGCCGCGCGGCTCGCACCCAGCAGTCCGCTCACAAGGTTCATGGCTGCCGTCGCGCTGGTGAAAACCCGGCCCCTCAAAGCCGTCGAACTGTTGCAGACGCTTGCCGCGGATTGGCCCGACTTCCGGGACGCCCATTTCGCCCTCGCCAGCGCGTTGCTGCACAGCGACCAACCGCAGGCGGCGGCCAAGCAGCTTTGCGCCGCACTGCACAGGTTCGAAATCGCGACGCAGCCCGACCACGGCAGCATCGCCAGTGACATCAGCCGCCGCACGGCCGCACCCGGCTGGATCACCCTCGACAACAGGCTGGTGCTGACGGCCTGCCATACGCCGATCGAAGCGGATGCCGTGTTTGAACTCCATCAGGCCGGCGCCGCGCTCCACCGGCGTGACATCCAGCCAGGACCGCAGGGTATCATCCACCTGCGGCTGCCGGAAGCGGCACGGTTGGGTGGGCCGCTGCAAGCGACGATGGGCGGGATCCCCTTGCTCGGGAGTGGGGTTTCGCCAACGATCCTCTTCAGGGTGGAGGCGCTGCTGCTGCCAGCCACGGGCAACCGCCTGCGCGGCCATGCCTGGCTGCCAGGAGCGCCGGATGCGAAGCCGACCCTGCTGCTTCGCTCGCCCGGCACAGCAGACCGGCCATTGCATGCCACGGGCAGGCCGAAGCCGCTCGGGACCAACCCGCTTGCCAAGGCGCGGGCGTTCTCCATCCCCCTGCCACCGGAGGGCCCGGTGCAGGTCCTGACACAGGATGGCCGCGACATCCCGGGCAGCCCGGTCTTCCCCAAATCCATCTCCCCGCCCGGCTTGCCGGCGCCGCAGCCGGGCCTTGACGTCATCGTCCCCGTCGTCAGTGGCGTCGGGGACCTGCAGGACTGCCTGGCGTCGCTTCGCACCAACCTGCCGCCGGGCACGCGCCTGGTCGTCGTCGATGACGGCGCGAGTGACCAGGCGCTGCTCGCCCTGCTCGCGCAGCAGGAGCGCGCGGGCCGCATCCACGTGCTGCGCCACGGGCGGAACCGGGGCTACCCCGCCGCCATCAATACCGGCCTGCGCCACGCGGCAGGGCGGGACGTGCTGCTGCTCAACGCGGACACCATCATGCCGCCGGGTGGGCTCGCCCGGCTGGCCGCTGCCGCCTATGCCGCGCCGGATATCGGCAGCGCCACGCCGCTCAGCAACGAAGCGTCCATCGTCTCGTATCCAAAGGCCGAAGGCGGCAACGCGGCGCCGCTGGGCGACGCGTTGCGGCGGCTGGACCGGCTGTGCCAGGCCGTGAACCGCGGCTGCGCGGTCGACCTGCCAACGGCCGTGGGATTCTGCATGTATGTCCGGGCAGACTGCCTTGCGGCCAGCGGCGGCTTTCGCGAGGATGTGTTCGCCCAGGGTTACGGCGAGGAGAATGACTGGTGCCGCCGCTCCGCAGCGCTTGGCTGGCGTCACGTGGCTGCGACCGACGTCTTCGTCAGTCATCTCGGCGGACGCAGCTTCGGCTCGGCCCGGGCTGGCCTGATGGCGCGCAACGCCGCCGTGCTGAACCGCCTGCATCCCGGCTACGACGCCCTGGTGCAAGACTTCCTGAAGCAGGACCCGCTCGCCCCGGCGCGTCGGCGGCTCGACATGGAGCGGTGGCGACGGGCCGCGGCCGGTCCGCTTGTCGTGCTCGTCAGCCACAACCTTGGCGGCGGCGTGACCCGCTTCGTTCAGGAGCGGTGCGACCTGTTGCAAGCCGCCGGCCGCCGCACGCTGGTCGCACGGCCCGGCGGTGACGGCGTGGTCGTGTTGGAGGCCGCAGCAGACCTCGACTGCCCCAACCTGCGGTTCCGCCTGCCGGCGGAGTGGCCCGTCCTGCTCTCCTGGTTGCGCAGCCAGGCTGTGGAGCGGGTCGAACTCCAGCATTACCTAAACCATGCGGCTGGGATAGAAACCTTGGCGCAACGTCTGGGCGTGCCGATGGACATCTACGTGCACGACAATATCTTCTTCTGCCCCCGGCTGACCCTGGTGGGCCGGTCCGGCCGGTATTGCGGGGAACCGGTCGATCCGGCCGTCTGCGATGACTGCGTCGCCGCACTCGGCAGTTGCATCCCGGATGCGCCTCCGGTGGCCGAGCTGCGGGCGCAATCGCGCGCCTTCTTCGCGACAGCAAGCCAGATCATCGTTCCTTGCCAGGACACGGCCCGGCGCGTGCGGCGCTATACCGGCGCCACGCCCGTCGTGCGTCCCTGGCAGGCTGATGCGGCCTTGCCGCCGCGCCTGCCGCCGCGCATCCGCCGCCCGGGCGAGACACTGCGCGTGGCGGTGCTCGGCGCGCTCAACCAGGACAAGGGCCTGGACGTGCTGCGGGACTGTGCCCACGCCGCCCGTGCCCGCGCCCTGCCGATCGAGTTCGTTCTGGTCGGTTACAGCGTGGACGATGACGCGCTGATGGAGGCCGGCGTCTTCGTCACCGGGCAGTTTGCCGCGGGGGAGGCGATGGAGTTGTTGCAGCGTGAGAAGCCTGGCCTCGGCTTTTTGCCCTCCGTGGCCCCGGAAACATGGTGTTATGCCTTAACCACTTTGTGGGAAGCAGGATTGGACGTTTTAAGTTTTGACCTTGGCGCCCAGGCGGAACGTACCCGTGCGACCGGACGGGGTAGGTTGCTGCCGCTTGGCGTGCCGGCAGACCGTATCTTGGCGAGTTTGATGGCGATGCAGTCTGCCTGAAACGAAGAGGATGAAACCCCATCGTGAGTGACCTGACGGCCCTCCGGGCACGATCGACCGAAGTGCAGCTCGACGTCGCAGCCCAACGCGTGAGCTTCGGCGCCGGCCTGTATCTTATCACCCTCACCGGCGTTGGCGCCCTGAAGGTCGACGGGCTGGCCTTGCCGTGCGTGCGGATTGATCCGCTCCCGCCTTCGCCGGAGCGGCCGGGCCGCGCCTACCTCGCCTCGTTGTCGGAGGGGCAGTGGCTCAACTCGTCGAATCAGTCGGCTTTTCTTCGCATCGAGGGCGGTTCGGCCAACCTCATCCTGACGACCTACAATGTGTCGGGCGACGCGCCGTCGCCGAAGGTCCGTATCCGGCTGGTGAAGGATGCGGAGGAGGCCGCCAGCGTCGTCGCGGCGCCTGCGCCGAAGCGGCCCGAGCTCATGCCTCCCGGTGCGCTCGAAGACACGTTGCCGCTGACGCTGCTGGTGCACTGCTCCGGGATCGGCGACCTGACGGTGCCGGGCGGCCAGTGGGCTGGCGCGGCCGACCCCCGCTTCGCGATCGAGGCGTTCTCCCTGGCGCCGGTGGGGCTGGAGGGCGACGTGGCGCTGGAATACCAGTCCATCATGGGGGTGGATTGGTCCTCGCCCTGGGTCGCCTCGCCTGAGCTCTCCGGCAGCCGCGGACTGGCGTTGCCGCTGTTCGGCATGCGCGGGCGCTTCGTCGGCGCCGATGCGGATCAATACGAGTTGGTGATGTGGGCCCGCAGCGGCGATCGCGAACTAGGCCCGACGACGGCGGGCGAACTCGACGGCGGCCCAGATGTGCCGATCTCCGCCCTGAAGGTCGCGTTGCGCCGCAAGGTGAAGGAGAAGCCGCGGCCGCAGCCACCCCGCATGACGCCGCGTCGCGGCAGGGCACTCGCTTAAAACGCCCCTGCCACCACGTTGTGATATCTGGCGAGATGGAATGTCGCCATGTCCAGGCGACACAATGCCGGCGGCATAACGGGGAGTGCGTGGATGAACGATGGTTCGGTGACCCGGCGCGGCGTCATTGGCGGCACTGCCGCTGGTCTGGCGCTGCCTTACCTCAATCAAGCCAAGGCGCAGCCCAGCGTCGCACCAGCTTCGGCCCCACCCGATGATGGCACGATCGACATCGTGCTGCAGGTCAACGGCAAGCGCGTCCCGCTATCGGTCGAGCCCCGCACCTCACTGCTCGACGCGCTGCGGGAATACGCCGGGCTGACGGGGACGAAGAAAGGCTGCGATCGCGGGTCCTGCGGCGCTTGCACCGTGCACATAGATGGGCAGCGGGTCGTATCCTGCCTCACCCTCGCCGCCCGCGCCGAAGGCAAGTCGGTCACCACGATCGAGGGCCTTGCCAATGGCGAGGAGCTGCACCCCATGCAGGCCGCCTTCCTGCACCATGACGCCTATCAATGCGGCTACTGCACGTCCGGCCAGATCATGTCCGCCGTCGCGCTGGTGCAGGAGGGCCATGCCGGGTCGGACGCGGAAATCCGCGAAAACATGAGCGGCAACATCTGTCGTTGCGGCGCCTATGCGAACATCGTCGACGCCATCCGCGACGCGGCCGGGAGGGCCTGAGGACATGCAAGCCTTCACCTTGGCGCGTCCAACCAGCCTGCCCGACGCCCTCGCGGCTGGCCCGGTCCCGGGCGCCAAATACATCGCCGGCGGCACCGACCTGATGCAGCTCGGCAAGGACAACGTCGAATTACCGCGGCACTTGATCGACCTCGTGGGTCTTCTGCCCGGCACGGTCTCCGTTTCCGCCGACGGCGCGCTCCATTTAGGCGCCTTGGCCCGCATGGTCGAGGTCGCCAACCATCCTGGCGTCCGGGCCGGTTGGCCCGCGGTGAGCGAGGCGCTGCTGCTGTCTGCCTCGCCGCAAATCCGCAACATGGGCACCATGGGCGGCAATTTGCTGCAGCGGACGCGCTGCGGCTATTTCCGCGATACCGGCTTCGCCTGCAACAAGCGCACACCCGGTTCCGGCTGTCCCGCCATCCCGGGTGAGAGCCGCAGCCTGGGCGTGCTGGGCGTCAGCGACCAGTGCATCGCGACCCACCCGTCGGACATGCCCGTGGCCCTGATGGCCATGGACGCCGCCGTGGCGCTGCACTCGCCCAGCGGCGGCGTCCGGATCGTGCCGTTGAACGAGTTCTACCGCCTGCCCGGCGCCACGCCGGACATCGAAACCAACCTGCTGCCGGGCGAGCTGATCACGGAGATCATCGTGCCCGCCAGCGCCTCCGCCCAGCGGTCGCGCTACGTCAAGGTGCGCGACCGTGCGTCCTTCGAGTTCGCCGTCGTATCCGCCGCCGTGGCGCTGGACATCGCCGACGGCGTGGTGCGGGAAGTCCGGATCGCGATGGGCGGCGTCGCACCCAGGCCATGGCGGGCCGCGGAGGTGGAGGCAGCCTTGCACGGCAAGCCGGCCACGGCGGATGCCTTCCAGGCGGCGTCCGACCTCGCCGGGCAAGGCGCCACACCCACCAAGGACAACGCCTTCAAGGTGAAGCTGATGCAGCGCGCGATCCTGCGCGGCCTGCACCTGGCTGCGGCATAGGGAGGAACGGGCATGATCACCGGACAACCGATCGACCGTCGCGATGGCCGCCTCAAGGTCACCGGCGCGGCCACCTATGCGGCCGAGTTCGCCCTCCCCGGCGTGGTTCACGCAGTGCTGGTGCAGAGCACCATCGCCGCCGGCGCCATCATCGGGTTTGACCTCGCTGCCGCGCAGGGCATGCCCGGCGTGCTCGCCATCATCACGCCGGACACCGCGCCCAGGCTCGGCAACGACGGCAAGTCGCCGCAGGCGATCACCCGTCCGATGCTCCAGGACACCGACATCCTCTACAACGGCCAGCATGTCGGCGTCGTGGTGGCCGACACGTTGGAGCGGGCGCAGGCCGCGGCGGCGGCGGTCAAACTCCGCTACCGCGAGGGGGAGGCGCAGACCACGATGGACGGTGCGCTGGACCAGGCCTACGTGCCGAAGAATTTCCGCAACGGCCAGCGCAAGCCGGATAGCAGCCGCGGCGACCCGGAGGGCAGCTTCAACGCCGCCCCGATCCGGTTCGAGGCGACCTACACGACGCCGGTCGAGCACCACAACCCCATGGAGCCGCACGCCACCATCGCGGCATGGGACGGCGACCAACTGACCGTTTGGACCTCGACCCAGGGCATCGGCGGCGCACAGTCCACGCTGGCCGGCCTGTTCGGCATCGACAAGGCGAACGTGCGCGTGCTCTGCCCCTTCGTGGGTGGCGGTTTCGGCTCCAAGGGGAGCACCTGGCCGCCTGCGACCTTGGCGGCGATGGCGGCCAAGATGGTGAACCGCCCGGTGAAGCTCGTGCTGTCGCGCGCGCAGATGTACACCTCGAACGGGTATCGCCCGATGACGGTGCAGAAGATCGCCATCGGGGTGGAGCCGGACGGCACGCTCCTGTCCATCCGGCACGACGGCATCAGCCAGATGTCGATGCCGAAGCTGGGCGAATTCGTCGAGCCGGTCGCCCTGGCGACGGAGATGCTGTACGCCTGCCCCAACCTGGCGGTGACGCATCGGCTGGTGGGAGTGAACCAGGGACTGCCCACCTACATGCGCGCGCCGGGGGAGGCGCCCGGCGTGTTCGCCATCGAATCCGCCATGGATGAGGTCGCGGCCGAACTGAAGATCGACCCGATCGCGCTTCGCCTGAAGAACTATGCCGAGACGGACCAGCACGAGAACCTGCCGTTCTCCTCCAAGCGGCTGCGGGAGTGTTATGAGCAGGGGGCGGCGGATTTTGGCTGGAACCGCCGGACGCCCGAACCCCGCTCCATGCGGGACGGCAACTGGCTGGTGGGGATGGGGATGGCGACCTCGACCTACCCCACGAACCGCATGCCGGCCAGCGCCCTGGTGCGGATGATGGCGAACGGCGACGCAGTGGTGCAGTCGGGAACGCAGGACCTCGGCACCGGCACGTACACCGTCATGGCCCAGTTGGCGGCCGATGAGCTGGGGCTGCCGATCGAGCGCGTGCGCTTCGAACTTGGCGACAGCCGCTTCCCGCAGGCGCCGGTCTCCGGCGGCTCGCAGACGGTGGCCAGCGTCGGCCCCGCCGTCGTGGCGGCGTGCCAGCAGGCGCGGGACCACCTGATCGCCATGGCGATCTCGGATGCGGGCGATCGCTGGCAGGGCGCCAAGCCCGCGGACTTCCACCTGCAGGACGGCGCGGTGGTGGGGCCGCAGGGACGCATGACGGTCGGCGAAATGCTTGCCCGGCGCAACGTTCCGTCCATCGACATCCAAAGCGAGGCGAAGCCGGGCAGCAAGGACAAGGAGACCTACTCCATGCACGCGTTCGGCGCGCAGTTCGCGGAGGTCCGGGTCGACCCGCTGCTCGGCGAAATCCGCCTGTCGCGGCTGGTGGGCGTGTTCGACGGCGGCCGGGTGCTGAATGCGAAGACGGCCCATAGCCAGTTGATCGGCGGCATGACCTTTGGCGTCGGGATGGCCTTGCTGGAGGAAACGCTGGTGGATCAGGACACCGGCCGCATCGTCAACGCCAACATCGCCGAATACCTGCTGCCGGTGAACGCCGATATCCCGGTGATATCAGCCAAACTGCTCGACGGCGACGACCGGCGCGCCAATCCGGTCGGCGCGAAAGGGATCGGCGAATTGCCCATGGTCGGGATGGCGGCGGCCATCGCCAACGCCGTGTTCCACGCCACGGGGGTGCGCGTGCGCGACCTGCCGATCCGCCTGGATGACATCCTGGTGTAGCGGTTGCGCTGACCGGCAGGGCGCGTAACTTGCCGACAAAACCTGACAGAGGGAACGTTCATGTACTCAGACACGCACTTGCTGATCGATGGCGCGTGGAGCCCGGCGCAATCCGGCAAGACATTGCCGGTCCTGAACCCGGCAAGCGGCGAACAGATCGGCACGGTCGCCCATGCCGAACGGGCTGACCTCGATCTGGCCCTGGCCGCTGCCGCGAAGGGGTTCGCCGTCTGGAAGCGCATGTCCTCGGTCGAACGCTCGAAGGTCATGCGCAAGGCGGCGGATTTGCTGCGCGAGCGGGTCGACCACATCGCAACCCTCATGGTGATGGAACAGGGCAAGCCGTTCATCGAGGCGAAGGGCGAGACGAGCCTGGCGCCCGAGAACATCGAGTGGATGGCCGAGGAGGGCCGCCGCTCCTACGGCCGAGTGATCCCGGCGCGTCAGCCGGGCGTCTATCAGATGTCGCTGCGGGAGCCGGTGGGCGTGGTGGCGGCCTTCACGCCGTGGAACTTCCCGATCAACCAGGCGGTGAAGAAGATCGCCGCGGCCCTGGCGGCCGGTTGCGCGATCATCGTCAAGGGACCGGAGGAGACGCCGGCCAGCGTCGCCGAACTGCTGCGCGCCTTCGTGGATGCCGGCGTGCCGCCCGGCGTGGTGGGCCTGGTGTATGGCGTGCCGTCGGAAATCAGCTCCTACCTCATCCCGCATCCGACGATCCGGAAGATCAGCTTCACCGGCTCGACCGCGGTGGGCAAGCATCTGGCCGCCATGGCCGGGCAGCACATGAAGCGGGTGACCATGGAGCTGGGCGGCCACGCCCCGGCCATCGTGTTCGACGACGCGAATTTGGAGGTCGCCACGAAGGTGCTGTCGGCCAACAAGTTCCGCAACGCGGGCCAGGTCTGCATCGCGCCCACCCGTATCCTGGTGCAGGAGAAGGTGTACGACGATTTCGTCGAGCGGTTCACCAAGGCGGCGGCGGCGGTGAAGGTGGGCAACGGCCTGGAGAAAGGCACGACCATGGGCCCGCTCGCCAATGACCGCCGGGTGCAGGCGATGGAGGGCTTCATCGCCGACGCGGTCCAGCACGGCGGTGAAATTCGCACCGGCGGCGCCCGGATCGGCAATGTGGGCAATTTCTTCCAGCCCACGGTGATGACCGGCGTGCCTACGGATGCCCGCGTGATGAACGAGGAGCCGTTCGGTCCGCTCGCGGTCATGACGCCCTTCCGCGATCTGGAGGAGGCGGTGACCGAGGCCAACCGTCTCGCCTATGGGCTGGCGTCGTATGCCTATACCAGCTCGGCCCGGACCGCGACGCGTGTGGCGGCCGAGGTCGAGGCCGGCATGATGTCGATTAACCATCACGGCCTGGCCCTGCCGGAAACCCCGTTCGGCGGCGTGAAGGATAGCGGCTACGGGTCCGAGGGGGGCGTCGAAGGCCTTGAAGCCTACCTATCCACCAAGTTCGTCACCCAGGCGGGCATCTGACCGGCTCCCTCACTCAAAGCTCCCTCTCCCTCCGGGAGAGGGTTTGTAGATGTCGTGTGGGCTACGGGGGCGGGTAGATCTTATCGAGGGCGGTCTGGTAGGCGACGGGATGGTCCAGTAGGAAGCCTGCGGCGTCGATATCGGCGTCGTGTCCTTCCGCCGCGGGGCAGGCGTTGCGCAAGTCCACCACCTGCGCCACCGGCAAAGGCGCGCGCGCCGCATTGTGGCGGGCCAACCCCGCCGCCATGTCCTGCTGTCCGCGCAGGAGGTCGGCAAGCTGCGTGTGCAGCGACTCCTCGCCAAGGCTCGTGCAAACCTGGGGCATGATCCCCAGCCCCTGGAGCGGCCACCCGCCGGGCGCGAGCACCCGGCTCCACGTCACGAACAACTCGCCGCCATCGGGCAGCGGCGAGATGGTCTGCACCAGCCCCTTGCCCAGCGTTGCACTGCCGACGACCACCGCCCGGCCGTTATCGGCCAGCGCCGCCGCCATGATTTCCGCGGCACTCGCCGTGCGGCCATCCACCAGCACCACCATCGGCCGGCCATGCGCCGCATCCTCGCCAGTGCCGCCCTGCCAGACATGGTCACTCTGCGGATTACGGCCCGCAGTGGTCACCACCAACCCGTCCGTCAGCACCTGGTCCACCACCGACACGGACTGGCGGAGCAGCCCGCCCCGGTTGCCCCGCAGGTCGATCACCAGGCCGCGCACCTTGTGGCCCTGGAACGCCGCATCCAGGGCGGCGGCGAATTGATCGTCGGTATCGACGCTGAAGCCGGTGACGCGGATCAGCACCACGTCGTCCAGGCGCTCCGCCATGACCGTTTGCGGCGGGACCAGGGCGCGTTCGATATCGGCCTGGTGCGGCCGGCCCCTGGTACGCCAGACCAGCCGGACGGTGGTGCCTTCCGGCCCGGCGATCCAGTCCGCCACCGTGTCCAAATCCTCATTGCGGACGAGGTGATCGTCCACGCTGATGATCCGATCACCCGGGCGCAGCCCCGCCTCATCGGCCGGGCTGCCGGGTAAGACTGTCTGGATGCTAACGACGCCACGTGCGCGGACCAGCGTCACGCCCAGCCCGACCTGGCCGGACCGCCGGTCCCGCTCCGTATCCGCGGCGCCCGGCGGCACGTAGCGGGAATAGGGGTCCAGGTGGTTGAACATCTCGTCGAAGAACGATTGGATCACCCCCTGCGTGCCGACCTGCCGGATCGGCTCTGAGATGGCATAGGCCGCGGCCGACATGCTGGCCGCGAGCGCGCCCCACGCCGCCGCGTCCTCGCCAGCCGGCAGCTTCGCGGTGAACACCGTCTTGCCGGCCTGCAGCAGCCGGATCTCCTGCTCGCGCAACTCGGGAACCAGCGTGGGATCAATTGCGGTGAGTCCCCGCAGCCCCCATTCCGTGAGCTGCGGGATGCCCTCGGGCTCCAGCGTGCGCGGCGCGATGAACGCCAGCGCGGTGCCGAACACGGATGCCGCCACGGGTTCCGTGAACCCATCCGCCGCATAGGCCAGGGACGACATCAGGCAGAACAGCACAACCAGGATGCCGCGCTGGCTCAACGGGAGCGCGTTCTCGGCGTCGCGGCTTTGGCGGGCAATCCTCCGGGCGCAACCGGGCTGAAGATCAGCCCGCCGGTGACGGGGCTGGCCTCCATGAGCCGAACCTCCATCGGCTGCGCCAAGTGAAACGACATGCGCGTCCGCCGGCCGGTCAACGACTTTGTCGCCTCATCATGCATCCAGAAATCGTCGGGCAGCGCGGACAAAGGCACCAGCCCGCTTGCGCCCGTTGCCGATAAAGTGACGAACAAGCCGAACCGCGTCACCCCCGAGATGCGGGCGGCGAACTGCGCGCCGGTCTTATCGGCCATGTAGGCGGCCAGATAGCGGTCGATCGCCTCCCGTTCCGCCAGCGCGGCCCGGCGCTCCGTGGCCGTGATGTGCTCGGCCGTATCTTCGAGTCGGGCCGACTCGGTGTCGGTCAACCCGTCCGGCCCGGCGCCCAGCCCGCGGATCAAGGCGCGGTGGACGCACAGATCGGCGTAGCGGCGGATCGGGCTGGTGAAATGGGCGTAACGCGGCAGGGCCAGGCCGAAATGGCCGATATTGTCGGGCGAATACTGCGCCTGGCTTTGCGACCGCAGCACCACCTCATTCACCAGCGGCGCGGCCTCGGTGCCTGCCACCTGCTTCAGCACCGCATCCAGGTCGCGCGGATGGATTTGCCCCTGCGGCGGCAGGGAGACGCTCATGCCATGCAGGAAGCTGCGCAACGCCTCCATCTTCTCGTCCGACGGCGGGGCGTGGATGCGGTACATGCACGGCAGGTGCAGCTTTTCCAGCGCTTCCGCCGCGGCGACGTTCGCCAGCACCATGAACTCCTCGATCAGCCGGTGGCTGTCCAGGCGCGGGCGCGGCGTGATGGCGAGCACCTGGCCCTCGCCGTCCAGCGTCACCTTCCGCTCCGGCAGGTCCAGATCCAGCGTGCCGCGCGCTTGCCGGGCGGCGAGCAGCGCGCGGAACGCGGCGTAGAGGGCCGGGATTGGCAGGCCCAGGTCGTCGCCCCGGTCCTGCGCATCCTGCACTTGCTCATAGGTGAGGCGCGCGGCCGAGCGCATCAGCCCGCGCCCGAAGCGATGCGCGGTCTTCCGGCCCGCTTCGTCCACCTGCATCTCGACGAACAGGCAGCCGCGCTCCTCGCCCGGGCGCAGGCTGCACCAGCCGTTCGACAGCGCTTCCGGCAGCATCGGCACCACGCGGTCCGGGAAGTAGACGCTGTTGCCGCGCTCCCAGGCCGTGCGGTCCAGCGGCGAACCAGGCGGCACGTAATGCGCCACGTCCGCGATGGCGACGATCAGACGGTGGCCGTCCCCCGCCGGCTCCGCGAACACGGCATCGTCGAAATCCCGCGCATCCTCCCCGTCGATGGTGACGAGGGGGATCGTCCGCAAATCCTCCCGACCCCCCAGCGACACCGGCCCGGCCGCCTCCGCTTGCTCGATCGCGGCGGGGGGAAACACGTCGGGGATGTCGTGGGTGTGGATGCACACCAGGCTGACGGAGCGGGCGTCGCCCATGCGGCCCAGCCGCTGCGTGATGCGGGCCGATTTCAGGCCGTAGCTGCGGCTCGGCAGGGGCGTGCCGAGCACGATTTCGCCCTCCTCCGCCCCTTCGGTGTCGCCGGGCGCCACCTGCCAGTCGGCCTTCTGCCGCCGGTCGGTGGGCTGGATGCGGCCGCCGCCAGCGGTGGCGCGGAACACGCCCAACACGCGGCCGGGTGCGTCGGTCAGCCGCTTGAGCGTGCGGCCCTCGTATTTGTTGCCGCCGATCGGGCGCAGCCGCGCCAGCACGCGCTCGCCGGGTGCGAGGGCAGGCGCATCGCGCCGTTCCGGCACCATGAGCACCATGGGCGTGGGTCCATCGCCCTCCCAGGCGACCGGGCGCGCGATCGGCTCGCCATCCGGGTCGGTGCCGGTGATTTGCACCACGGTCGCATCCGGCAGCCGGCCCGGCGGCGTGAAGCGGCGATGGCCGGCGGGCGCGATCACGCCCTCACCGGCCAAGTCCTTCAACAACGACCGCAGCGCCACCCGGTGTTCGGGGCCGAGACGG
Source organism: Acetobacteraceae bacterium (assembly GCA_965199095.1). GTDB lineage: Bacteria > Pseudomonadota > Alphaproteobacteria > Acetobacterales > Acetobacteraceae > LMUY01. Next base: position 593,062 of record CBDAQM010000006.1, on the reverse strand, counting down.
AACTCGCGCTCGACCTCCCGCTTGCCGACGCGGCCCTTGGCGCGGTGGATGAAGTCGCGGACCGCCTCGCGGGAGGGCAGGGCAGGGGATGGCACATCCTCCTTGCGCCGTCGTGCCAACTCAGCCGGCCTTGCGTGCCCGGGCGGTGGGCGTCTTCTTGGCGGCTGGCTTTGCCTTGCCTGATGGGGTTGCCTTCGGCGCACGAGGCTTCGCTGCGGGCGGCGTGGCAGCCTTGGCGGCGGCGGGCTTGCGGCCGCCCTTCTTGGCCCCGGGCTTGGCCTTCAACGGCTTGCCCTTCTCCGCCAGCAGGGCCACGGCCTCCTCCACCGTCAGCGCCTCCATCGTGACGCCGCGCGGGACGTTGGCGACGATGTTGCCGCCCTGCACGTAGGGGCCGAACCGGCCCTTCTTGACCAGCAGCGGCTCGCCCGTCTTCGGATGTGGGCCGAGCGACCGCACGCTCTCCAGCTTCTTCTGCAACGCGTCCACGGCCCGGTTGAGGCCGACGGACAGCACGTCGTCATCCTTGTCCAGCGAGGCGAAGATCGCGCCCATCTTCACGTAGGGACCGAACCGCCCGATTCCTGCCTCCATCCGCTCGCCGGTCACCGGATGCGCGCCGACCTCGCGCGGCAGCGACAATAGGCCGAGCGCCTGCTCCAGCGTCAGGGTGTCGCCCTCCATGCCGCGGGGGAGGGAGGTGCGGCGCGGCTTGGCCTTCTTGTCCGCCGGGTCGGGCGCGCCCTGCTGGACATACAGGCCGTACGGGCCGCGGCGCACCGTGATGTCCTCGCCCGTGTCGGGGTGGTGGCCTAGCTCCCGCATGCCCTCCTTCAGCGTGGCGCCATCGTCTTCGCCGCCGTCGATCGCCAGCCGCCGCGTGTACTGGCACGCCGGATAATTGGCGCAGCCGATGAAGGAGCCGTGGCGTCCCAGCTTCAGCCCCAAACGGCCCGAATGGCAGGCCGGGCATAGCCTTGGGTCGCTGCCATCCTCCTTGGGCGGGAAAAAATGCTCGCCCAAATCGCCGTCCAACGCGTCGATCACGTCGGAGATCTTCAGCTCCCGCGTCTGCTCCACGGCGTGGGAGAAGTCGCGCCAGAACGCCTCCATCACCTGCCGCCAGTCCAAACGTCCGTCCGAGACGTCGTCGAGTTGTTCTTCCAGCCCGGCGGTGAACCCGGTGTCGACATAGCGCTCGAAGAACGAGGTCAGGAACGCCGTCACCAGCCGGCCACGATCCTCCGGCACGAAGCGCCGGCTTTCCATCCGGACGTAGTTGCGGTCGCGCAACACCGACAGGATGGAGGCATAGGTGGACGGACGGCCGATCCCCAGCTCCTCCATGCGCTTGACCAGGCTCGCTTCCGAATAGCGCGGCGGCGGCTGGGTGAAATGCTGCTCCGCCGCCACCTTGTCGCGGCGTAGCGGGTCGCGCTCGTTCATCGGCGGCAGCATGCGCGAATCGTCGCGGCTGTCGCCCTCGGGCGCCTCGTCGGTGGCTTCGCGGTAGAGCTTCAGGAAGCCATCGAACGCCACGATCGAGCCGTTGGCCCGCAGACGCGTGCCGCCGGCGGCGACGTCGACCGCCACCTGGTCCAACTCCGCCGATTGCATCTGGCTGGCGACGGCGCGCTTCCAGATCAACTCGTACACCCGGCGCTGCTCGTCGTTCAGGTAGCGCGCCACCGCGTCCGGCGTGCGCGCCACGTCGGTCGGCCGGATTGCCTCATGCGCTTCCTGCGCGTTCTTCGCCTTGGAGCTGTATTCCCGCAGCGCGCCGGGCAGGTAGTCGCGGCCATACGCCTCCGCCACGTGGTCGCGGATGGCGGCTATGGCCTCGCTGGCCATCTGCACGCCGTCGGTTCGCATGTAGGAGATCAGGCCCACCGTCTCCCCGCCGATATCGACGCCCTCATAAAGCTGCTGCGCCACCCGCATGGCAGCCTGCGCCCCCAGCCCGAGCTTGCGGCTGGCGTCCATCTGGAAGCTGGAGGTGGCGAAGGGCGGCTGCGGATGCCGCTTTACCCTCCGCCGCTCCACCGACGCGACGGAGAAGCTGCCGGCCTCGACCGCGGCCTTCGCCGCCGCTGCCTTCTCGGCCGTGTTCAGGTCGAACTGGTCGAGCCGCTTGCCGTCCAGATGGGTCAGCCGGGCGGTGAACGGCGCGCCGGTGGGCGTGGTGAAATGCGCCTCCACCGTCCAGTATTCACGCGGCCGGAACGCCTCGATCTCGGCTTCCCGCTCGCATACCAGGCGCAGCGCCACGGACTGCACCCGCCCGGCGGACTTGCTGCCGGGCAGCTTGCGCCACAGCACCGGGGACAGGGTGAAGCCTACCAGGTAGTCCAGCGCGCGCCGGGCGAGATAGGCCTCGATCAGCGGCTGGTCCAGGTCGCGCGGGTGCGCCATGGCGTATTGCACGGCGGTCTTGGTGATCTCGTTGAAGGTGATGCGCTGGACGTCCACGCCCTTCAGCGCCTTCTTCTCCTCCAACATGGCGCGCACGTGCCAGGAAATCGCTTCCCCCTCGCGGTCCGGGTCGGTGGCGAGCCACAGCCGGTCCGCCCCCTTCAGCGCCTTGGCGATGGCGGCGACCTGGCGGTTGCCGCGCTCGTCGGACGCCCAGTCCATGGCGAAGCCTTCCTCCGGGCGGACGGACCCATCCTTCGGCGGCAGGTCCCGCACATGGCCGAAGCTTGCCAGCACGGTAAACCTGTCGCCGAGATACTTATTGATGGTCTTTGCCTTGGCGGGCGATTCAACGACGACGACGTCGGTCATGGGATCCTTGGCTTCAAGCGATGAGTGCCACGCGATGGCCCGGCAGGGTTTCCACCACCCCGTCCAGTTCCAACACCAACAGCGCCGCCATCACATTTGATGCCGACAACTGGCAGCGCCGTATCAGATCGTCAACGTGTGTCGGCTCCGGCCCCAGCAACGCCAACACCGTCGCCCGGGTTTGCGGGCCGGTTTCCGGCGGCCCCGGCTCCTCCCAGGCAAGCGCCGCCTCGTCGAAGCCGAGCGGGCGTTGCGCAGGTCCGATCGCCTCCCAGTGGGGCAGCGCCTCCAGCACGTCGCTCGCCTGTCCCACCAGTGTGGCGCCGTTGCGGATCAGGTCGTTGGAGCCGTGGCAGCGCGGGTCCAGCGGCGATCCGGGCACGGCCAGCACCATCCGGTCGGCATCCAGCGCCTGCTGCGCCGTGATCAGGCTGCCGGAGTGCCGGGCGGCCTCCACCACCACGACCCCAAGCGACAGCCCGGCGATGATGCGGTTACGCCGGGGGAAATGCCGGCTCTGCGCCGCGGTGCCGAGCGGCGCCTCGGCCACGACGACGCCGTGTTCGGCGATGCGCGCCTGCAATGCGGCGTTTTCTGGCGGGTAGGGGACGTCCAAGCCGCCGGCGATGGCCGCCGCCGTGGTCCCCGTGTGCAGCGCGCCGGTATGCGCGGCGGTGTCGATCCCGCGGGCCAGGCCGGAGACGACCAGGATGTCCCGCGACGCCAAATCGGCCGCCAGCGCCTCCGCCATGCGCTGCCCGTTGGCGGAGGCATTGCGCGCCCCTACCAGCCCGACCGCCCGTCGGGACAGCAGCGCGGCGTCGCCAAGGATGGAGAGAACGGGCGGCGCATCCTCCAGCATCGCCAGCAGGGCGGGATAGCTGGGCTCGCCGAACACCAGCATGCGCCCGCCCAGCCGGTCCAGGCGGGACAACTCGGCCTCGACGCTGGCGGGTTTCGCCAGGACCGGCGGCGTCGCCCGGCCGCCAGCCCGCATCAGGCCGGGCAGGGCGTCGATGGCGGCCTCGGCCGTGTGGCAGCGGGAGAGCAGGCGGCGGAACGTCAGCGGGCCGATGCCGGAGGTGCGCGCCAGGCGGATGCGCGCCAACCGCTCGGCCGGGCTCACCGTCGGCCGATCCGCGGCTCGGCGCCGGTTCGCAGCCGCGCGATGTTGCTGCGGTGCCGCCAGACGATCCAGGCCGCCATGATGGGGACCGGCCAGGGATACGGTTCGATGGTCAGCGCGACGAAGGGCACCGCCGCGCAGGCCAGCAGGGCCGCCATCGAGGAGATGCGGACGCAGATTGCCGTCACCAGCCAGATCGCCGACGCGGCGATCCCCAGCGGCCAGGCGATGCCGAACAGCACGCCCAACCCGGTCGCCACTCCCTTGCCGCCCTTGAACCGCAGCCATGGGGTGAGCGTGTGGCCGAGCACGGCGGCCAATCCCGCCGCCGCGGCTGGGCCGCCCAGCCAGCGCGCCAGCAGCACCGCCGCCGTGCCCTTCAGCAGGTCCAGCAGCAAGGTCGCGGCGGCGACGTCCTTGCGCCCGGTGCGCAGCACGTTGGTGGCGCCGATATTGCCCGACCCGATCATCCGGATGTCACCCAGCCCGGCCGCGCGCGTCACCAACAGTCCGAACGGGATCGAGCCGAGCAGGAAGCCGGCAAGGAGGGTGAGGAGGGTGGTCATGGGGGCGCTTCCACCAAACTCACCCGAACACCCGCCGCCCCGCCTTCCACGTCCCGACCACGCGCCCTTCCAGCGCCCGCCCATCGAACGGCGTGTTGCGGGCCTTGCCCGGCAAGGCGCCTGCTTCCACGCGCCACGCCCGCTCCAGGTCGAACAGGCAGAGATCCGCCGGCGCCCCCTTCGTCAGCCGTCCCGCCGGGCTGCCGAGCAGGGCGGCGGGACGCGACGTCAGCAGCGCCACCGCGTCCGCCAACGGCAGGCCGGCGCCGTGCACCTGGGCCAACGTCACCCCCAGCAGCGTCGCCAGCCCGGCGCCGCCGGCCGACGCCTGGGCGAACGGGAAGCGCTTGTCGTCGGCATCGCGCGGCTGATGGTCGGAGGCGATGGCGTCGACCGTGCCGTCCCGCAGCGCCGCGGCCACCGCCAGGCGGTCGCTATCCGGGCGCAGCGGCGGCGACAGCTTGGCGTAGGTGCGGAAATCGCCGATCGCGGTCTCGTTCAGGTCGAAATACGGCGGGGCGGTGTCGCAGGTGACGGAAAGCCCCTCGTCCTTGGCCCGGCGGATCAACGCCAGCGCCCGCGCCGTTGAGACATGGGCGAAATGCACCGCGCCACCGGTCAGCCGCGCCAGGCTGATGTCGCGCGCCACCAGGATTTCCTCCGCCGCGGCGGGTATGCCGGGCAGGCCAAGCCGGGTCGCTAACTCCCCCTCCGTGGCCGCGCCGCCGGCGGCGAGGGTCGGGTCCTCGGGATGCTGGATAATCCGGAAGCCGAAGCCGTGGGCGTAGGACAGGGCGCGGCGCATCATCCGGGCGTTGCCGATTGCGTGCTGCCCGTCCGTGAAGGCGACTGCCCCGGCCTCGCCCAACAGGCCGATCTCCGCCAGTTCTTCCCCGCGGCAGCCGCGGGTGACGGCGCCGTAGGGCAGGATGGTCAGGCTGCCGGTCTCCTCCCCGCGGGCGCGCAGCAGCCGCACCAAAGCGGGATCGTCGATCGCGGGGGCGCTGTCCGGCAGGGCCGCCAAGGTGGTGATGCCGCCCGCAGCCGCCGCCTCGGCCGCGGAGGCGATGGTCTCGCGGTATTCGAAGCCCGGTTCGCCCAGGGCAGCGCGCATGTCCACCAGGCCGGGGCACAGCACCGCGCCATCGCCGTCGATCTCGGTGGCGCCATCCGGACGGCCGAGATCGGCGCCGTGATCGGCGATCAGCCCGTCGCGGATCAGCAGGGCGCCCGGCATGTCCAGGCCGGAGGCGGGATCGAGCAGGCGGATCTTGGTGATGAGGGTGTCGGTCATGCGGTGCGGCTGCCCTCACCCCGGCCCTCTCCCAGAGGGAGAGGGGGAAGAAAAGACCCTCCGCAAGGGAGCAAAAACCCCTCTCCCCCTGGGAGAGGGGTGGGGGAGGGTGGCTGCCGCCGTTCAAACATTGCGCCGCGCCCGGCGGGACAGCGTGTCCAACACCGCCATGCGCACCGCCACGCCCATCTCCACCTGTTCGCGGATCAGCGAGCGGGCCGGGTCGTCGGCCACGGCGCTGTCGATCTCCACGCCGCGGTTCATCGGGCCCGGGTGCATCACCAGCGCGTCATCCGCGGCCTTCGACAGGCGGGCGGTGTCCAGCCCGTAGAAGCGGAAATACTCGCGGGCGGAGGGCACCAGCCCGCCATTCATCCGCTCCCGCTGCAGGCGCAGCATCATGACGATGTCGGCGCCGGCCAGCCCCGCATCCATGTCGTGGAACACCTCCACGCCGAGCCGCCCGGCCTCTGCCGGGATCAGCGTCGGCGGCCCGACGACGCGGACGCGGCTGCCCATCGTGGTCAGCAAATGGATGTTGGAGCGCGCCACCCGGGAATGCAGGATGTCGCCGCAGATCGCCACCGTCAGCCCCTGCAGGCGCCCCTTGCGGCGGCGGATGGTCAGCGCGTCCAGCAGCGCCTGGGTCGGGTGTTCGTGCAGCCCGTCCCCGGCGTTGATCACGGCGGCGTCCACCTTCTGCGCCAGTAGCAGCGGCGCGCCGGACTGGTCGTGCCGCACCACCAGCAAGTCGCACTGCATGGCGTTCAGCGTGCCGGCGGTGTCCAGCAGCGTCTCCCCCTTGTTCACGGAGGAGGACGACACCGACATGTTGATCACATCCGCCCCCAGCCGCTTGCCCGCCAACTCGAAGGAGGTGCGGGTCCGGGTGCTGTCCTCGAAGAACAGGTTGATCAGCGTGCGGCCGCGCAGCAAATCCCGCTGCGTCTGGCCCGAGCGGTTGAGCAGCACGTAGCTTTCCGCCAGGTCCAGCAGGCTAGCGATCTGCGGCGGGTGCAGGCCCTCGATCGCCAGCAAATGGCGGCTGGGCAGGTTCACGCCGCGGCGGCCAACAGGCGGGCCATGGCTTCCTCGCGCCCGAGTGCGGCCAGCGTCACGTCAATGCCGGGGCTGGTCGTCGTCCCGGTCAGCGCCGCCCGCAGCGGCTGCGCCACCTGGCCCAGCTTGCGGCCGGACCGCTCGGCGTAGCTGAGCAAGGCGGCGTGCAGCGCGGGCGCCGAAAAATCCGTCGCGGCAAGGTCGTTCGCCACGTCGCGCAGCATCGCCTTGGCCGCGTCCGTCAGCAGGGCTGTCGCCTTCGCGTCCATCGCCAGCGGCAGGCTCCGCACTAGGAATGCCGCATTATCAGCCAATTCCACCAGCGTCTTCGCGCGTTCTTTCAAGCCGGGCATCAGCGTCCGGATGCGCGACGCGGCAGGTTCTGGCGCGCCAAGGCGGGAGACGATGTCGGTGGCCAGCCGGTCGTCGTCCGCCTCGCGCAGCCAGATGCCGTTCAGGTTGTCTAGCTTCTTGTAGTCCATGCGGCCGGGGGACCTGCCGACGCCGTCCAGGTCGAACAGCCGGATCGCCTCCGGCCGGCCGAGGATTTCCAGGTCGCCATGCGACCAGCCCAGCCGCAGCAGGTAGTTGCACAGCGCTTCCGGCAGGTAGCCGGCCTCGCGGAACTCGGTGACGGAGGCGGCGCCGTGCCGCTTGGACAGCTTGGCGCCGTCCGGGCCGTGGATCAGCGGCAAATGCGCGAACTCCGGCACCGGCCAGCCATTGGCCTGGTAGATCAGCACCTGGATGAAGGTGTTGGTCATGTGGTCGTCGCCGCGGATCACATGGGTGATGCCCATGTCGTGGTCGTCCACCACCACGGAGTGCAGATAGAGCGGCGTGCCGTCGCTGCGCAGGATCACCCGGTCGTCCAGCTCCGCGCTGGCGACCCGGATCGGGCCCTGCACCCGGTCGTGCACGAGCATTTCGCCCTCGCGCGGCGCCTTCAGCCGGATGACAAAGGGCGCGTCCGGCCCGTCCGTGCGGTCGCGCCAGGGGCTGTCGAACCGCAGCGGCCGGCCCGCCGCCCGCGCCTGCTCCCGCGCCGCCGCGATCTCCGCCTGGCTGGACCAGCAGCGATACGCCTTGCCGTTCGCCAGCATGGCGTGCGCGATCTCCGCGTGCCGTGCGGCGCGGGTGGATTGATACACGTCCGGCTCATCCCGCTCGAGGCCGAGCCACTCCAGGCTGTCCAGGATCGCCTGGGTGAAGGCGTCGGTGGAGCGGGCGCGGTCTGTGTCTTCGATCCGCAGCAGGAACTGGCCGCCGTGATGGCGGGAGAACAGGTAGTTGAACAGCGCCGTGCGGGCGCCGCCGATATGCAGCAACCCGGTGGGCGAGGGGGCGAAGCGCGTGCGGACGGTCATGACGCAACGGCCATAGCACGCAGCCATGTGGCGTGGGGAGGGCACGCCCGTTATCTTGCGATGCGTGAACGCTGCCCTGCTCGCGATCCGGTCGGTGAGGGCGCCATCGGCGCCCGCGTGGCTGCTCGCCCTGGCCGCGGCGGAGCGGGGGCGGCTGATGCCCTGGCTGGCGGCCTGCATGGTCGCCGGCACGCTGGCCTATTTCGCGCTGCACCAGGAGCCCGCGGGCTCTGTCGGCGCCGTCCTCGTCGCGGGCGCTGCCGCCGCTTCAGTCCTGCTGCGAAGCAGCGCGCCCGGCCGCGCGGCTGCCCTCGCGGTGCTGGCCGCCGCCGCGGGCTTCGCCTCGGCGCAATGGGCGGCCGATCGCGCGCCGCCGCTGCTGGTGCTGCCGCGCACGGCGACGGTGGTCACCGCGACGGTCCTGGGCGTGGAGCAACGCCCGGACGGACGGCGGCTGACGCTGGGCAGCGCGGTGTTGGACGGCGGCCCGGTGTTGCCCCGCACCCTGCATGTCCGGCTGCGCGACAGCGACGCGACGCCGCTCGCCGCCGGCGACCCGGTCCGCATCCGCACCGTGCTGCGCCCGCCGCCCGCGCCCGCCTATCCCGGCGCATGGGATTTGCAGCGTGACGCGTTCTTTTCCGGCCTGGGCGGCGCCGGGATGGCGCTCGGGCCGGCCGAACGCCTGTCGACGCCGGCATCGGGCCGTTGGCTGACCCATCTGCGCGAGGGGATCGCCAGCCGGATCCTGGCCGGCCTGGCCGGCCCCGAAGGCGCCGTCGCCGCGACGCTGCTGACAGGGTTGGGCAGCACGATCCCGGCAGAGGACCGGGCGGCGTTCCGCGACTCCGGCCTGGCGCATTTGCTCGCGGTGGCCGGGCTGCATATCGGCATCGTCATGGGGCTGGTGATGGCAGGCACGCGGTTCGCCCTGGCGCTGTCGGAACGGGCCGCGCTGCGCTGGCCCTGCAAGCAGATCGCCGCCTGCGCCGCATTTGCCGCCGGGGCAGGATACGTCGTCCTGACCGGGATGCACGTGCCGGTGCTCCGCTCCTTCGCGATGGCGGCGCTGGTGACGCTGGGGGTGGTGGTGGGCCGCCGGGCCATCTCACTCCGCGGCCTGGCGCTGGCGGCAATGGCGCTCCTGCTGCTCTGGCCGGAGGAGGTGGTCGGCGTCTCCTTCCAGATGAGCTTCGCGGCGGTGCTGGTGCTGATCGCCGGGTATGAGGCGGTGAACCCGCTGCTGGCGCCGTTGCGGCAGCACCGGGCGGCGCTGCACCTCGCCATGCTGGTGATGACGAGCCTGCTGGCCGGGGCGGCGGCGCTGCCGTTCGGCGCGTACCATTTCGGGCGCATCCAGGTCTATTTCGTGCTCAGCAACCTGGTGGCCGTGCCGCTGACCGGGCTGGTGGTGATGCCGGCCGGGCTGCTCGCCCTGATGCTCATGCCGTTCGGGTGGGAGCGGGTGGCGCTGGCGCCGATGGGCTGGGGTTTGGACGGCGTGCTGTTCGTGGCCCGGACGGTGGCCGCGTTGCCGGCGGCGACCTTCGACATCCCGCATCTGCCGGCCTGGGGGTTGGCCTTGGCGGCGCTGGGGATGGCCTGGCTCGGGCTATGGCGGTCGCGGCTGCGGCTGGTGGGCGCGCCTTTGGTGCTGGCCGGCTTGCTGTCTGGCCTGGTGAGCCCGCCGGCAGACCTTCTGGTGTCGTCCGACGCAAGGCTGATCGCGTGGCGCAGGCCGGCCTTGGTGCAGACGCGTCCCGGTTACGCCCATTTCGTGCTCGAATCGTGGTCGCAGTACTGGGCGGAGCCGGTCTCGGACGCATTCCCGGAAGGCGGCGCGCCCGGCCCGATCCGGTGCGACCTGGATGGCTGCCGGATCGAGCAGGCGGGCACGGCGGTGCTGCTGGCGCGCAGCCTGCACCCGATGGATTGCGCCAACGCCGCCCTCGTGGTGTCGGCCGAGCCCGCGCAGGCCGTGTGCCCGAACCTGCCGCGGATCGACCGATTCACCGTCTGGCGGGACGGCGCGCACGCCGTGTGGCTGCGCAATGGGGTGGCGGATATCGTGTCGGACCGCGCCTATCGCGGTGAGCGGCCGTGGGTGGCGGCCTCGCCTGCCCCGGCCAAGCCCCGCACGACGCTGCCGTTGGCAGCGATCGACGTGGCGGATTAGCATTGCGTGAGACTCGATCGGCGGGGGATGACGTGACCAGAACGATCTTTTCGTTGAAGGCGCTGGGGATCTGCTGGGCGGGGTTGCTGGTGGCGCTGGGATCGGGCGCGATGGCGCTTCAGCTCACCGCGCCCGTGCCTGTCGCACCGCCCCCGCCCATCGCTGTCGCCCAAGTAATTCCGCCCGCACCGGCGCCCGCCGCGGCGCCGGTACCGTTCGAGAACCGCAGCCTGCTCGCCATGCTGCCGCCGCCCTCGCACCCGGCGCCCCGTCCGGAGGCTCCGCTGCCACTCCCGCCCGTGCCGCCGGTGCGGCATCTGGCTCGGTTGGAGCCGCCGCATCGCCCGGTAACCGTGTACGCCGCGGAGCCAGCCTATGCCGCGCCCGATTGGGGGCGGCCCGTGCCTTACCCGGGACTGTATGCCCGCGCCCAGCTCTACAGCTATCCAGGCCCGCGCACTTATTACGGCTGGTAGCGGCTAAACCACGGTTTCCGGACGCAGGGCGCAGCGTTCCGCCAGGTCGGCCGTTTCCAACTGGAACGTGCAGTGGCCGATGCTGAACTCCTTCCGCAGCAGGGCGCCGGCCATTGGCAGCACCCGGTCGGCCGGCGCCGCCGTGACCAGATGCGCCGTTGCGGCCGTGCTGGTGGTGGACAGCGCCCAAATGTGGAGGTCATGCACCTCCACCACGCCGGGCAGGCCGAGCAGCCGGTCGCGCACGGCCGCCGCGTTGATGCCCGGCGGCACCGCGTCCATCGCCAAGGCGGTGGCGTCCCGCAGCAGGCCCCAACTGCCGACGACGATCACGGCCGAGATGGCGAGGCTGGCGATGGGATCAAGCCAGACGGCCCCTGTCAGCGTGATGAGCCAGGCCGCAACCAGCACCCCGGCGGACACGCCCGCGTCGGCCGCCATGTGGAGGAAGGCGCCGCGGATGTTCAGGTCCGCCGCCCGCCCGCGCATGAACATCAGCGCCACGCCGCCATTCACCAGGATCGCCAGCCCGGCCACCGCCATCACCGGCAGCCCGGCGACCGGCGCCGGGTCCAGCAGGCGCTGCACCGCCTCCACGGTGACGGCGCCCGTCCCCAGCAGCAGCACCGCGGCGTTGCCGAGCGCCGCCAGGATGCTGCCGCGGCCCCACCCATAGGTCAGCCGCGCCGTCGGGCGCCGCTGCCCCATGCGCGCGGCCATCCAGGCGAAGACCAATCCCAGCACGTCGCCGAAATTGTGCACGGCATCCGCCAACAGCGCCGTCGAGTGCGCCCAACCCCCGACCGCAAGCTGGGCCGCCACCAACCCGGCGTTGAGCAGGATGCCGACTTGGAACGCCCGCCCGAACGCGACCGGGGCGTGGTCGTGATGGTGTCCGCCATGGTGATCGTGAGGCATGGCCGATCATGCCCTGCATCACCGCCATGCCGCTATCCCTTTGACGGAGTCGGCCGGCGCCTTAGATGGGGGGTATGAGCAACAGCCCCGCCACCCCGACCCGCCTCCTGCTGCCGGAGGGTCTCGCCAGCGCGCCCGTTTCCGCCGTCTTGCCTGCTTGGGATCTGTCGGATCTATACCCGCGGCTCGACAGCCCGCGTATCGCGGCCGATTTGGATGCCGCCGACGCTGCGGCACGGGCCTTTGCCGCCCTCTATGCCGGCAAGCTGGCGCAGTTGCCGGGCGCGGCCTTGGCGGCATCCCTGGCCGAGTACGAGCGGATCGACGAAGTGCTGGGCCGGGTGATGTCCTTCGCCCAACTCAAATTCAGCGGCGACAGCACGGACGCCGCGATCGGGCAGTTCATGCAATCCTGTTCCGAGCGGGCGACGGCGATCAGCGCCCATCTGATCTTCTTCACGCTGGAGCTGAACCGGCTGGACGACGCCGTGCTCGAGCAGAAGCTGGCCGACCCCGGCCTCGCCCGCTGGCGGCCGTTCCTGCGCGACCTGCGCGTGTTCCGCCCGCACCAACTGTCCGACGAGGCGGAGAAGCTGCTGCACGACAAATCCGTCACCGGGGCGCAGGCGTGGAGCCGGCTGTTCGACGAGACGGTCGCCGGCATGCGCGTGCCCTTCGGGGAGGAGCAACTCACCGTCAGCGACGTGCTCAACAAGCTGTCCGACCGGGACCGCGCCGTGCGGGAACGGGCGGGGCACGCGATCGGCGCCGCGTTCGGCGACCGGGTGAAGCTGTTCAGCCTGATCACCAACACCCTGGCGAAGGACAAGGCGATCAGCGACACCTGGCGCAGCTATCCGCGCCCCGGCAGCAGCCGCAACCGCTCCAACATGGTGGAGGACGAGGTGGTGGACGCGCTGGTGTCGGCCGTCACCGCCGACTACGCGCGGCTGTCACACCGCTACTACCAGATGAAGGCCAAGTGGCTGGGGCTGCCGAAGCTGCAGCATTGGGACCGCAATGCCCCGCTGCCGGGCGACGACGACCGGGCGATCCCGTGGGACGAGGCGCGCAACCGGGTGCTGAGCGCGTATGGCGCGTTCAGCCCGGAACTGGCCGATGTCGGGCAGCAGTTCTTCGACAAGCCGTGGATCGACGCCGGGCTGCGGCCGGGTAAGTCCGGCGGCGCCTTCGCCCACCCGACGGTGCCGTCCGCCCACCCCTATCTCCTGCTGAACTATCACGGCCGCACCCGCGACGTGATGACCCTGGCGCACGAGTTGGGCCACGGCGTGCATCAGGTGCTGGCGGCGCCGCAGGGCTATCTGCAATCCGGCACGCCGCTGACCCTGGCGGAAACCGCCAGCGTGTTCGGCGAGATGCTGACCTTCCGCGCGCTGCTGGACGCCGAGACCGACCCGGCGCGCCGCCGCATCATGCTGGCCTCCAAGGTGGAGGACATGCTGAACACCGTGGTGCGGCAGACGGCGTTCTACCGCTTCGAAACCCTGCTGCACGACGAACGCCGCGACGGCGAGCTGTTGCCGGAGCGGATCGGCGCCATCTGGCGCCAGGTGCAGACGGAGAGCCTGGGGCCGGCCTTCGAGTTCACGCCGGACTACGACGTGTTCTGGGCCTACGTGCCGCATTTCGTGCACTCGCCCTTCTACGTCTATGCCTACGCCTTCGGGGATTGCCTGGTGAATGCGCTGTATGGCGTGTTCCAGGACGGCCATCCCGGGTTCCAGGCCAAATACCTGGACATGCTGCGCGCCGGCGGCACCAAGCGGCACAAGGAGCTCCTCGCCCCGTTCGGCCTGGACGCGTCCGACCCGGCGTTCTGGCGGCGCGGGCTGGACGTGATCGCCGGCTTCATCGACGAGTTGGAAGGGACCGGCGCGTGAACGAGGACCGGTCTAACCTGTTCGGCGAGGTCCGCCGCATGGCCCGCACCTCTGGCGCCGTGGGCGGCATCGCCGCGCGGCTGGCCGGGCAGCGCGTGTTCGGCATCAAGACCAACCAGGCCGCGCATGCCGGCGACCTGAAGGCGATCCTCGGCGGCCTGAAGGGTCCGCTGATGAAGGTGGCGCAGTTGCTGTCCACCATCCCGGATGCCTTGCCGGCGGAGTATGCGACGGAGTTGGCGCAGTTGCAGGCCAACGCGCCGCCCATGGGCTGGAGCTTCGTCCGCCGCCGCATGGCGGGCGAGTTGGGGCCGGACTGGCAAAGCAAGTTCGCGACCTTCGGCCAGGATGCCGCGGCGGCCGCCAGCCTGGGGCAGGTGCATCGCGGCACGCTGCATGACGGCACCGAGATCGCCTGCAAGCTGCAATACCCGGACATGATGAGCACGGTCGAGGCCGACCTCAAGCAGCTCAGGCTCGCCATGTCGGTCTACAAGCGCATCGAACCGACCATCAACACCGACGACATCTATGTCGAGTTGGCCGAACGCCTGCGTGAGGAGCTGGATTACCGGCGGGAGGCCGCGCAGATGCGGCTGTACGGACTGATGCTGGCCGGCGACGAGTTGGTCAGCGTGCCCACGCCGATCCCCAGCCATTCCACCGGGCGCCTGCTGACGATGACCTGGCTGGAGGGCCGCGGCCTGCAATCCCGCCTGGACGAGGGCATGTCGCTCGACGAGCGGAACCGGCTGGCGACCGCGATCTTCCACGCCTGGTATCTGCCGCTCTACCGCTACGGCGTGATCCATGGCGACCCGCATCTCGGCAACTATCAGGTGCGGGCTGATAACGGGTTGAATCTGCTGGATTATGGGATGATCCGGGTGTTCCCCCCAAAATTCGTCCGCGGCGTGATCGACCTCTACGAGTCGATCCGCGACGACGACATGGACCGGGCGCATCACGCCTACGAGCAATGGGGCTTCGACGGGTTGACCCGGGAGAAGATGGAAATCCTCAATCAATGGGCGCGCTTCATCTACGAACCGCTGCTGGATGACCGCGTCCGCCTGATCCAGGAGCACGGCAGCCCCGATTACGGGCGGCAGGTCGCCGAGCAGGTGCATGCCGGGCTGAAGCGCACGGGCGGGGTGCGGCCACCGCGAGAGTTCGTGCTGATGGACCGCTCCGCCGTCGGCCTGGGCAGCGTGTTCCTGCGGCTGAAGGCGGAACTGAACTGGTCCCGCATGTTCAACGAGATGGTGGAGGATTTCAACGCCGACGAGTTGGCTGCACGGCAGGCTGCGGCCCTGGCGGAGGCGGGCGTGCCGCCGCCGGTGTAATCCATGGGCAGCGACGACGAGGGCTTGCGTGACGCTGCCCATTGCAAGCAAGACTGGTTGCGTCGCGTAGGGGATGGATTGCCGTATGGCGAGGGACGTTGCATCGGAGGCCGCAACCGAGTTGCTGGCTGCTGTCCAGGGACGCAGCTTCGGCTGTGTGCTCGCTGACCCACCCTGGCGTTTCATCAATCGAACCGGGAAGATGGCGCCGGAACATAAGCGACTGAGCCGCTACGGCACGATGGATGCGGCGGCGATCTCCTCCCTTCCCGTGTCGAGCATCGCTGCATCCATGTCGCACCTATATCTTTGGGTGCCCAATGCGCTCCTGCCGGAGGGCTTGCAGGTCATGGCGGCATGGGGTTTCCAGTACAAGTCCAATATCGTTTGGCACAAGCTCCGTAAGGACGGCGGCAGCGATGGGCGCGGTGTCGGCTTCTACTTCCGCAACGTGACTGAATTGGTGCTGTTCGGGGTGCGCGGCAAAAACGCCCGGACCCTGCAGCCGGGCCGGACGCAGGTGAACTATGTCGGGACGCGCAAGCGGGAACACTCGCGCAAGCCCGACGAGCTTTACCGTATTATCGAGGATTGCAGCCCTGGACCGCATATCGAGCTGTTCGCCCGCGGCGCCCGGCCGGGCTGGGTGGTGTGGGGGAATCAGGCAACCGATGACTACACGCCGACATGGGCAACCTATGCCAACCACTCGCAAGCCGACCAGGCTGTGCCCGGACTAGTCGACTGAATGATTCCCTTCCTCGATCAGACGGTCGACGACTGAGGCTGGTTCGTCGAAGGTCACCAGGCTGGCCGGCAGGCCGATCAGGAGCAGCGGGCAAGGATTTCCCACACCGCGCCGCACCCGGTCCTCCAGTTTTCGCCAGTGGGTTGTCGCGGCCCCGAACTTGTCCTGGACGAAGGCTGCCGCCCAAGCCTGGGCGAAGGTGACGTCGCCCCTGGTTCGGCGGGCATATCCGTCGAGCTGCCGCCGCGTTGGGCTGAGGCCGATGCGGATGAGGTCTCCCGCTCCCTGAATGCCTTGCGCCAAAGCGAATCGAAGCACCATCGCCCGCATGTCGTCCTGCATCGACACGCCGCGGGTGATCAGCACACCCATCGAGATTGCGCCATCCGCATGGAGACGTTTGAAGTTCTCCAGGTCGCGGTCGAAGAACGGATCCTTGTTGTTCCACTCGATCTCGAGCGCGACGACGCCGGCGGTGAACCTCGCGATATGGTCGACTTCGTGGGAGATCGCCTCGCGCTGGACACCATCGATCGTGCGCCGGATTTCGAACCTGTGCTTGCGCCAGCCATGGTCCTGCAAGGCGCGCCGTAGCCGTTGCGTGCCCTTCGTTTCGCCACCGCCCGAGTCGATGATTTCCTGGATGGGGATGGTGGCCGCTACCAATATCGCTTCCAGTTGCGACGCAACGCCGGAAAAATCGACCCTCAAGATCGCCTCCGCGTGAGAGTGGAATTCGATCTGGAAGCCGGCGTTGCGAAGCGACTCAAGCATGCCCGGATCATAGTCCTACGCACAAAGCTGTCACTCGCCGGTCCAGCGAAGCGATTGGCGGCTTGCGCCGGCCTCGCGGGTCCAGCATCTTTGACCAACATAAGGCGGGTTGCCGCTCTCAATAAGGAATGACGGATGCGCCTGGCGGTGCTGAAGGAAACGGCCGCGGCGGAGACCCGCGTGGCTGCGACGGCGGAGACGGTCAAGAAGCTCATCGCGCTTGGCATGAGTGTGGCGGTGCAGGCGGGCGCCGGCGCGCATGCCTCCATCTCGGACGGGGAGTTCGCGGCCGCTGGGGCGGAAATCGCGTCGGACGCGGCGGCGGCGCTGAGCGGGGCAGGGATCGTGTTTGCGGTGCAGGTGCCGGAGCCGGCGGTGCGGACCCATATCGCCCGCGGCACGCTGCTGGTGTGCGTGGTGAATGCCGCCTCCGACCCGGGCCTGGCGCCCAGCCTGGCGGAGGCCGGCATCGACGTGGCGGCGATGGAGCTGTTGCCCCGCATCACCCGCGCGCAATCCATGGACGTGCTGTCCTCGCAGGCGAACCTCGCCGGCTACCGCGCGGTGATCGAGGGCGCGGCGGCGTTCGACCGCGGCTTCGCCATGATGATGACGGCCGCCGGCACCGTGCCGCCGGCCCGGGTGTTCGTGGTCGGCGCGGGCGTCGCCGGCTTGCAGGCCATCGCCACCGCCCGCCGGCTCGGCGCCATCGTGTCCGCGACCGACGTGCGCCCGGCCGCCAAGGAGGAGATCAAGTCGCTCGGCGCGGCCTTCGTCGGCGTCGAGGATGAGGAGACCGCCGGGCAGACCGGCGCCTATGCCCGCACGATGAGCGACGCTTTCCGCACCAAGCAGGCCGAGCTGATGCGCCTGACGGTCGCCAAGAACGACCTGGTGATCTGCACTGCGCTGGTGGCGGGCGGCAAGGCGCCGGTCATCATCCCCGCGGACATGGTGGCCGGCATGAAGGCCGGCAGCGTCGTGGTGGACATCGCCGCGGACGCCGGCGGCAATTGCGGCGCCACCGTGCCCGGCGAGCTGACCGTCACCCCCAACGGCGTCAAGGTGCTGGGCTGGCGCAACTGGCCCGGCCGCATCCCGGTCGCCGCCAGCAACCTGTATGCCCGCAACCTGCTGACCTTCCTCACCACCTTCTGGGACAAGGAGGCGAAGGCCGCCAAGCTGCCGGAGGACGACGTCATCGTGGCGGGCACCATGCTGACCCGCGGCGGCGCCGTGGTGCATGAGCGCTACAGGCCTGCCTCAACCCCCGCCGGAGCCGCCGTATGAACCCGACCGCCCTGGCCGACCAGGCCACCAGCATCTCCCAGCAGGCGGCGCAGCTCGCGGGCCAGCTTCGTGGCATGGCGGACCATGCCGGCACGGTGGTCGCACCGCTCGGCGCCGCGGTGGAGCCGTTCGTGTTCCTGTTCGCCGTGTTCATGATGGCCTGCTTCGTCGGCTACTACGTGGTGTGGAACGTGACGCCGGCGCTGCATTCCCCGCTGATGGGCGTGACCAACGCGATCTCCTCCGTGATCGTGGTGGGCGCCATGCTGGCCACCGGGCTGGGCGACAGCGTGGCGGCGAAAGTCTTCGGCTTCCTGGCGGTGTTGCTGGCGAGCGTGAACATCTTCGGCGGCTTCACCGTGACGCAACGGATGCTTGGCATGTTCAAGCCGCGCACGCCGGCCAAGAAGTAGGGCGTCCGCGATGTCCCCCAGCCTGACCGCCTTCCTCTACCTCATCGCCGGCGTCCTGTTCGTGCTGGCGCTGCGCGGCCTGTCCAGCCCGACCAGCGCCCGGCAGGGCAACATGTTCGGCATGGTCGGCATGGCGATCGCCATCCTGGCGACGCTGGCGCGCAGCGGCATGTCCGGCAGCGGCTACGCGCTGATCATCCTGGCGATCGTCATCGGCGGCGGCATCGGCGTCACCGTGTCGCGCCGCATCCAGATGACGGCGCTGCCGCAACTGGTGGCGGCGTTCCACTCGCTGGTTGGCCTGGCCGCAGTGTTCGTCGCCGCGGCGGCGCTGAACGCCCCGGCGGCATTCGGCATCGGCACGCCGGGCAACATCCACGGCCAGAGCCTGGTGGAAATGTCGATCGGCCTGGCGATCGGCGCCGTGACCTTCACCGGCTCACTGATCGCCTTCGCCAAGCTGCAGGCGCTGATGAAGGGCACGCCGATCACCTTCAAATACCAGCACCCGCTGAACGCCGCGCTGGGCGTGCTGCTGGTGCTGCTGGTGATCCTGTTCTGCCTCACCGCGAGCCAGCCGCTGTTCTGGCTGATCGCGCTGGTGGCGCTGGCGCTGGGATTCCTGCTGATCATCCCGATCGGCGGGGCGGACATGCCGGTGGTCGTGTCCATGCTCAACAGCTATTCCGGATGGGCGGCCTGCGGCATCGGCTTCACCATCCAGAACCTGGCGCTTATCATCACCGGGGCGCTGGTGGGCGCGTCCGGCGCGATCCTGTCCTACATCATGTGCAAGGGCATGAACCGTTCGATCTTCAACGTGCTGCTGGGCGGCTTCGGCACGGGAAGCGCCACGGCGGTGGCGGGTGCGGCAGGCGGGGAGCAGCGCCCGGTGAAGGCCGGCAATGCCGAGGACGCGGCGTTCATCATGAAGAACGCGTCCAAGGTGATCATCGTGCCGGGCTACGGCATGGCGGTGGCCCAGGCGCAGCACGCGCTGCGCGAGATGGCGGATTTGCTGAAGGCCGAGGGTGTGACGGTGAAATACGCCATCCACCCGGTCGCCGGCCGCATGCCGGGCCATATGAACGTGCTGCTGGCCGAGGCGAACGTCCCATACGACGACGTGTTCGAGCTGGAAGAGATCAACAACGACTTCGCCACCGCCGACGTCGTCTACGTCATCGGCGCCAACGACGTGACCAACCCGGCGGCCAAGACGGACAAGACCTCCGCCATCTACGGCATGCCGATCCTGGAGGTGGAGAAGGCGGCGACCGTGCTGTTCATCAAGCGCTCCATGGCATCCGGCTATGCGGGTGTGGAGAACGAGCTGTTCTTCCGCCCCAACACGATGATGCTGTTCGCCGACGCGAAGAAGATGACGGAAGAGATCGTCCAGGCGCTGGGGCATTAAGGCAGCGTCGGCAATAAGTGCGTCGGCACGCCGACAAAGCTGCCGCTCAACACAAGCGGGAGCGCCTAGCCGCCGGTGGAGCGGCTGTTACGACGGGGTGTCAGGCCCGCCCTATCTGTTGGAGAGCCGCGTCAGCAGCGCGGAATGAACCGGCCGCTCCCGCTCACGAGGATGCGCCTGAACCGTGGACTGGAGGCGGACGCCATCCGGCAGCGGGACATCCTGCAGGGCGGTCGAGACGCGCTGTTCCGGCGCTGATATCGAGACAGCGTCCTGCAGGCTCTCGATAGGTCGGGCCGGGTGGTCCGCATGGAGATACCAGCCGAATAACCCGACCGTGCTCAGCGTCACGCCTGCCAACGCGAGCATCGCGTCCGAGCGGGTTCGGTGCGGGTTGCCTGACGGCGTCCGCGGTGGCTCCACGTAGGCCGGCAGATGGGACAGGTCGGGTCGGGCAACGGGCAGGAACGCCCGCGTCTGAGTCGCGACGTCTTGAACATCCTCGCTCATTGCGCCTCCCACCAGCGGTTCGTGGGAGGATAGGCCGCACCTGTTACCATCCACTGAATCGTCGATGAGCGACGAACGGGCGTGTTCTCTACACGCCTGGATAGAGCAACGTTGCTGAGGGGGGACTCGCTAGGATAGGCGGGAGATTTGCTATAGACGATAGCCCTTCCCGGGGGGAGAGCTTCTATAGGTCAACCTCGAACGATCCCGGTCTCGCTCTTGGTCAGCGCGTCGTAGGCTTTCAGCCGCTTGATCAGCGCCGGCATCTCTCGCAGCGGGATCATGTTCGGCCCGTCCGATGGCGCGTGGTCCGGGTCCTGGTGGCACTCGATGAATACCGCCGCCACACCCACCGCCAGGGCCGCACGCGCCAGCACCGGGGCGAACTCGCGCTGGCCGCCGCTGCTGGTGCCTTGGCCGCCCGGTTGCTGCACGGAGTGGGTGGCGTCGAACACCACCGGGTAGCCGGTCTGCGCCATGATCGGCAGCGAGCGCATGTCCGACACCAGCGTGTTGTAACCGAAGGAGGCGCCGCGTTCGGTCAGCAGGATGCGCGTGTTGCCGGTGGCGGCGATCTTGGCGGCCACGTTCACCATGTCCCAGGGGGCCAGGAACTGCCCCTTCTTCACGTTGATCGCGGCGCCGGTCTCCCCCGCCGCGATCAGCAGGTCGGTCTGGCGGCAGAGGAAGGCAGGGATTTGCAGCACGTCCACGGCCGCGGCCGCGGGCTTGCATTGCTCGGCATTGTGCACGTCGGTCAGCACGGGGATGCCGAACCGCTCCCGCACCGCGGCCAGGATCGCCAGCCCGCCGTCCAGCCCGATCCCGCGGGCGGCGGTGGCGCTGGTGCGGTTCGCCTTGTCGAAGCTGCTCTTGTAGATCAGCGCCACGCCCAGTTCGCGGCTCATGGCGGTCAGCGCGTCGGCGACTTCGAAGGCATGGGCCTCGCTTTCGATCTGGCAGGGGCCGGCGATCAGGGTGAAGGGCAGGGTGTTGCCGACCGTCAGGTCGCGGATGGTCACGTCGGGCATGCTGCGCTCTCCAGAGGGGTCTGCACTAAACCAATCGCGCCTGCTTTACCGCCGCTGCGATGAAGCCGCGGAACAGCGGGTGGGGATCAAGCGGCTTGCTCTTCAATTCCGGATGATACTGCACGCCAACGAACCACGGATGGCCCGGCAATTCCACCGTTTCCGGCAGGATACCGTCCGGGGACAGTCCGCTGAAGCAAAGACCGGCTGCCTCCAGCCGCTCGCGGTAATGGATGTTCACTTCGAAACGATGCCGGTGGCGTTCGCTGATCTCGGCCGCATCGTCATAAATCTTGCGGACCAGCGTGCCGGCAGTCAGCACGGCCGGGTAGGCGCCGAGTCGCATCGTGCCGCCCAAATCGCCGCCTTCCTCCCGCCGCTCGCGTTCGTTGCCGCGCGCCCATTCGGTCAGCAGCCCGACCACGGGTTCGCGGCACGGCCCGAACTCCGTGGAAGACGCGTCGTGCAGGCCAGCGAGGTGCCGTGCAGCCTCGATCACCGCCATCTGCATGCCGAAGCAGATGCCGAAGAACGGCACCCGGTGTTCGCGTGCAAAGCGCACGGCCTTGATCTTGCCCTCCGTCCCGCGCTCACCGAAGCCGCCGGGCACGAGGATGCCGTGCACGCCTTCCAGCCGGGCGATGGTGTGGGGCTGTTCGAACACCTCGCTGTCCACCCAGTCCAACTGGACGCGGACGCGGTTGGCGATGCCGCCATGGGTCAGCGCCTCGTTCAGCGATTTATAACTGTCGAGCAGGTTGGTGTATTTGCCGACCACGGCGATGCGGACGTCCCCCTCCGGCGCGCGCAGGATGTCGACGATCCGCTGCCAGCGCGCCAGGTCGGGGCTCATCTCCGATTGCGGCAGGTTGAAGTGGCGCAGCACCTCGCCATCCAATCCCTCCCGGTGGTAGGCGAGCGGCACCGCGTAGATCGTGTCGGCATCCAACGCCGGGACCACCGCCTCCACCCGGACGTTGCAGAACGACGCGATCTTGCGCCGCTCGGCCTCCGGGATCGGGCGGTCACAGCGGCACAGCAGCATCTGCGGCTGGATGCCGACGTTCTGCAGTTCCTTGACCGAGTGCTGCGTCGGCTTGGTCTTCAGCTCCCCGGCGGAGGGGATGTAGGGCACCAGCGTCAGGTGCACGAACATGGTGCGCGCCGGGCCCAGCTCGTTGCCGAGTTGGCGGATCGCCTCCAGGAACGGCAGGCTCTCGATGTCGCCCACGGTGCCGCCGATCTCGATCAGGGCGAAATCCAGCTCCGCCCCGTCCTCGTCGTGCAGGTCGCGGACGACGACGTCCTTGATGGCGTCGGTGATATGGGGGATCACCTGGACGGTGGCGCCGAGATAGTCGCCGCGCCGCTCCTTGGCGATCACCTCCGAGTAGATGCGCCCGGTGGTGGCGTTGTCGCTGCGCGACGCGTGCACGCCGGTGAAGCGCTCGTAATGGCCAAGGTCGAGGTCGGTTTCCGCCCCGTCATCGGTGACGAACACCTCGCCATGCTGGTACGGGCTCATCGTGCCCGGATCGACGTTCAGGTAGGGGTCGAGCTTGCGCAGCCGGACGGAGTAGCCGCGCGCCTGCAACAGCGTGCCGAGCGCCGCCGATGCGATGCCTTTGCCGAGGGAGGACACCACGCCGCCGGTGATGAATACGAACCGCGTCATGGAAGGCCGTCTTAACCGCCAATCCGCCCGGCGTGAAGCGGCTCCGTGTCATGGCTTGCCGCTATCGGGCGTTGGGGTCGCGGGAGCCGGCTGCGGCGCCGGTGCGGTCGGCGCCGGAGCGGACGCAGTTGCCGCCGGGGCCGGTGCCGGTGCCGCGGGTGCGGCCGGCGACTCGGGCGGTGCCGGTGCCGGTGCCGGTGCCGGTGCCGCGGGCGTAACGCGGGGCGGCGGCACGTCCAGGATGGACCGGCCGTTGCCGACCGTCGTGCCGCGGTTCAGTAGGGCCAGCCCCAGCGACAGGACGAAGAACGCCGCAGCCAGGATGGCCGTCGTGCGGGTGAGCAGGTTGGCGGTGCCCCGGCCGGACATGAAGGAGCCCATGCCCTGCGACGTCCCCACCCCCAGGCCGCCACCTTCGCTGCGCTGGATCAGCACCACGCCGATCAAGGCCAGCGTCACGAACAGGTGGATGATCAGCAGCACGGTGGTCATGGTCGATCCTTTAGGCGCGGCCGGGTTCTAGGGCTTTTGGCCCGGCCCCGAAAGCCCCACGGCCAGTGCCCATGCCCGTCCAATCCGGTAGGCCGTGCACGGCCCGCAAGCCGTGCTAGGATGCCGGCCATGGGCCACACGGACACCATCCAAATCCCGACCTTCACCACGGCCTCACCAGAGTACGAGGCCGATTTCCATGCCTGGCTGATGGAGCAGGCCAATCGGCTGCGGATGCTTCGTGTGCCGGGGATCGATGGTGAGAACCTTGCGGAGGAGGTCGAAGCGTTGGCCCGGAAGGACAAGCGCGAGATCCGGAGTCGGCTCGAAATCCTGCTCATGCACCTGCTAAAATGGCGGTATCAGCCGGCGTTGCGTGGAGCGAGTTGGCGCACAACGATCCATGAGCAGCGCCATGCGATTGAACTCGTGCTCGAGGACAGCCCCAGCCTGCGCCCGACGCTACCGGCTGCTATCGCCAAGGCGTATCCCGCCGCCGTTCGGATGGCAGTCCTCGAGACAAACTTCGCGAAGAGCGTTTTTCCTGCCACCTGCGAGTGGACAACGGCTGATATCCTGTCCGAAGACTTCCTCCCGGATGCCTAGTACATCGATTCCATGAAACCGACCCTACGGAGAAGAAGTCGTAGGGTGGGCTTTAGCCCACCATGGTCTCCTACGGCACCTCGAAGAGGTGGGCTGAAGCCCACCCTACGACGGGCCTGCGTCAGGCGGCGGCATAGGAGCCGTTTCATGGAAACGCTGTACTAGGATGTCGTAGGTGTCGGATGGGTGTGGTGCCGCATTCGCTGCTTGAAGACTGGCTACGCCGCTAATCCCGCCGCGCGGCCGTGGCGATGGCCAGGAAATCGTCCGCCACCAGGCTCGCCCCGCCGACCAGGGCGCCATCGACATTCGGCAGCGCCAACAACGACGTGGCGTTGGAGGGCTTGACCGAGCCGCCATACAGGATCCGCGTCGAGCCGCCAGACGTCGGGAATTGCCGCAGCAATTCTTCCCGGATGAAGGCGTGCATGGTGCGAACGTCGTCCTCCGTGGCGCTCTTGCCGGACCCGATGGCCCAGATCGGCTCGTACGCCACCACCCCGGCAAACCCCTTCGGCAGGCTGCCGGCAAGCTGCCAGCCCACCACCTCCGTCTCCCGCCCGCTGCTGCGCTGCTCGTCCGTCTCCCCCACGCAGACGATCGGCATCAGCCCGGCAGCGGCGGCGGCCACGGCCTTTTCCCGCACCATCTCGTTGGTTTCGGCATGGTTGGCCCGCCGTTCCGAATGCCCCAGGATCACCCAACTCGCCCCGGTATCCCGCAGCATGGGGGCGGAGATGTCGCCGGTATGGGCGCCCGATGGCTCCCAATGGCAATCCTGTCCGCCGACGGCGACGGGTGAGCCCGCCAGCAGCCCCGCCACCGCCACAAGCTGCGTTGCCGGCGGGCAGACCAGCAGGTCGCAGCCCGCCACGCCGCCACGCACCGCCCGCGCCAGGCCGGCGGCCTCCGCCGTCGTCGTGTTCATCTTCCAGTTGCCGGCGATGAGTTGGGGCATGCGACATCCTCCGCTATTCGGCTCCTACCCGGCAGGGTCGGGGCTGGCAATGCGAAGGACCTGTTCCTATGGTGCGCCCCCGGCCGCCACGCCGCTTCGCCCCATCAGAGTGCGCCCATGCTCTCCTCGCTTCGCCGCTTCGCCGCCACTTGGCCCGCCAAAGTGTTCTTCGTCCTGCTGGTCGGCTCCTTCGGCCTCTGGGGGGTCGGGGACGTCGTGCGCAATTTCTTCGGCGGCGCGGATCCGAACAGCATCGCCACCGTGGGCGGCCAGCGGGTCGACCCGTCGGAGTTGCAGCAGGCCGCCCGGCGCACCCTGGCGCAATATATGCAGCAGGCGAACATCACCACGCCACCCACGCAGGACATGCGCCGCTTCGCCGCCCAGCAGGCGCTGGAGCAGCTCGTCGTACAGGCCTCTCTGGCCAACGAGGCGAACCGGCTGCACCTGTCCGTGCCCGACGACGCGGTGCGCCAGGTGATCTTCCAGGATCCGGCCTTCCAGGGGCTGAGCGGCCAGTTCGACCACGGCGTGTTCACCAACATCATGCGCAGCATCGGCGAGACGGAGGCGCACTACCTCGCCCTGACGCGCACCAAGCTGGCGAACATCCAACTCATCGGCGCCGTCCGTGCCGGTGGCATCTCGCCGGACGTGGTGAACCGGCTGGAACTCGGCTACCAGGGTGAAACCCGCACCGCAGACCTGGTCAACCTGCCGTTTGCCGGGGCCGTGGAGCCACCAGCCCCCTCGGATGAGCAGGTCGAGCGGCAGTATGACGACAACCTCAACGACTATCGCACCCCGGAATACCGCCGCGTCCGCGTCCTGGTGCTGAGCCCGGACAGCATCGCGCGCGACATCGACGTGAGCGACGTCGACGCCCGGGCCTATTTCGACTCGCATCGATCGAGCTTCGTCAAAACCGAAAGCCGCTCCGTCCAGGTCATCGTGGCGCCCAGCGAGGCGGCCGGAAAGGCGCTGGCCGCGGCCTGGGCCACCGGGGCGGATTGGACGGAGATGCAGACCAAGGCGGCGGCGGCCAACGCCTCCGCAATCGAGTTGGATGACCAGACGCAGGATGGCTTCCCATCGCCGGCCTTGGCCGCCCCGGTGTTCGCCGCCGCCGCCAACGCCGTCACCGGGCCGGTGCAGGCGGAGGGAGGCTGGCCGGTGTTCCGCGTCACCAAGGTGAACGCGGGCGGCGAACAAAGCTTCGAGTCGGTCGCGGCCCAGGTGAAGGCGAAGGTCGCGTTGGACAAGGCCGCCGACGAAGTGGACCAACACGCCAACCAGTTGCAGGACGTCATCGCGGCCGGCACCGACTGGGACAAGCTGCCGTCGGGCCTCGGCGCCACCGCGTTGACCGGCACGCTGGATGCGCAGGGCCAGACGCCCGAGGGAACGCCGGCGCCGCTGCCGGATGACCCCGCGTTGCGGCAGGCGATCATCTCCCGCGCCTTCGCGCTCAGCCCGAACGACGCGCCGACGCTGGAGAACGGCCCGGCGAACAGCTACTACGCGGTCATGGTGGAGAGCATCATGCCGCCCGAGTTGCCGCCGCTGGACAAGGTGCGGGCCCGGGTCAAGGACGATTGGATCCGTGACGCCAGGCGGCACGAACAGGAAGTGGTCGCGACGCAACTCATGACCGCGGTGAACGGTGGCACATCGCTCGCAGACGCGGCGGCGGCCGACAGCGTGCCCGTGACCCACAGCCCGCCGATCCGCCGTCCGGCCTACCAGCCGAACCAGCGGCCGGACCCGCTTTTCACCACCGCGCTGGGCCACGCCACCATGACGGAGACCGCGACCGGCTTCATCGTGGCCGTGCCGGTTTCGATCAACAAGCCGGACCCGTCGAAGGACGCCGCCGGGCTGGACCGCGTGCGCAAGGCGGGGGCGCAATCCATGAGCGACGATTTGGAGGCGACCTTCATCGCCGCGCTGCGGGACCGCGATCGCGTGTCGATCAACCGCCCGATGTTCGACAGCATGACGCAATGACGCCCGACTTCGCCGCCGCCTATGCCGCCGGGCAAGGCACGCTGGTCGCCGTGACGGATGTCGCGGATTTGCAAACCCCGGTGGCGGCCTTCCTGAAGCTGGCGCACGGCCAGCCCAACAGCTTCCTGCTGGAGAGCGTGGAGGGCGGGGCGTCACGCGGCCGCTACTCCATCATCGGCATGGCGCCAGACCTGCTGTGGCGCTGCGTCGGCGGCCGGGCGGAGCTGAACCGCAACGCGCTGGCCGCCCCGCATGCCTACGTGGCGGACGACCGGCCGCCGCTGGACAGCCTGCGCGCGGCCATCGCGGAGTGCCGCATGGTGTTGCCTGACGGCGTGCCGCCGATGTGCGGCGGGCTGTTCGGCTATCTCGGCTACGACATGGTCCGGCTGATGGAGCGCTTGCCGGCGAAGAACGCCGACGTGCTGGACCTGCCGGACGCGCTGATGATGCGGCCGACGCTGTTCGCCGTGTTCGACACGGTGCGCGACGAACTGACCCTGGCCGTCCCGGTGCGGCCCGCGCCCGGCGTCGCGGCGGAGCAGGCCTGGGCGGAGGCGCAGGCCCGCATCGCCGACGCGCAATCGGCGCTGGCCCGTCCTCTGCCACGGGCCGCCCCCCCGGTGGCGCTGCCGCCGCCCGAGCCGGCGCCTAACATGGACCGCGCCGCGTTCGAGGCGATGGTCGTGCGCATGAAGGAGTACATCGTCGCCGGCGACATCTTCCAGGCGGTGCCGTCGCAGCGCTTCTCCGCCCCGTTCGCGCTGCCGCCCTTCGCGTTGTATCGCGCGCTGCGACGGATCAACCCGGCGCCGTTCCTGTTCTTCCTCGATTTCGGGCGCTTCGCGGTGGTGGGCAGCAGCCCGGAAATCCTGGTGCGCCTGCGCGACGACACCGTGACGATCCGCCCGCTCGCCGGCACCCGCCGCCGCGGCGCCACGACCGCCGAGGATACCGCGCTGGAGGCGGAACTGCTGGGCGACCCGAAGGAGCGGGCGGAGCATCTGATGCTGCTCGACCTCGGCCGCAACGACGTGGGCCGCGTGGCGGCGACCGGCACCGTGAAGGTGACGCAGAGCTTCACGGTCGAGCGGTTTAGCCACGTGATGCACATCTCGTCCAACGTGGAGGGGCGGCTGGCGGAGGGTTTGGATGCCGTGGACGCGCTGGCGGCCGGCTTCCCCGCCGGCACGCTGACGGGGGCGCCGAAAATCCGCGCCATGGAGATCATCGAGGAGCTGGAGCCGGTCCGCCGCGGATTATACGGCGGCTGCATCTGCTATTTCGCGGCCGACGGCACGATGGATACCTGCATCGTGCTGCGCACCGCCGTGGTGAAGGACGGCACGATGCACGTGCAGGCCGGCGGCGGCGTGGTGGCGGACAGCACCCCCGCGGCGGAGTACGAGGAATCCCGGCAGAAAGCCCGCGCCTTGTTCCGGGCAGCCGAGGAGGCCGTCCGCTTCGCCGCAGGGACACGGTAGCGGCCAACTGATCGCCCCCGAGGCCGAAAAACCGCCTATGCCGCCGGAGCTGTCGATTATCGTGCCTTGCTACAACGAGCGCGCGAATGTCCGCCCCCTCGTGGCCCGGCTGGACGCGGCGCTGCACGGCATCGCCTGGGAGGCGATCTTCGTCGATGACGACAGTCCGGACCACACGGCGGACGAAGTGCGGGCGGTTGCCTCCGTCGACCCGCGCATCCGCTGCCTGCGGCGGATCGGGCGGCGCGGCCTGTCCTCGGCGGTTGTGGAAGGGGCCTTGTCCTCCTCGGCGGCCTTCGTGGCGGTCATCGACGGCGATTTGCAGCATGACGAGACGCGGCTGCCAGACCTGCTGGCGGCGGTGCGCGCCGGGGCCGAGATCGCCGTCGGCAGCCGCCACGTGCCCGGCGGCAATGCCGCGGGGTTGGCGGGCGCCTGGCGCCGCCGCATCTCCGCGGCGGGCGCCCGGCTGGCCCAGCGCGTGCTGCCGGTCGGGCTCAACGACCCGATGAGCGGCTATTTCCTGCTGCGCCGGACGCTGTTCGAGCAACTGGCGCCGCGGCTGACGGCGCAGGGCTTCAAAATCCTGCTCGACCTCGTGCTGTCCGCCCCCGCACCCCTGCGCCTGGTGGAGATACCGTGCGAGTTCCACGCCCGCACCGCCGGGCGCAGCAAGCTGGACGTGCTGGTGCTGATCCAGTTCGGCGCGCTGCTGCTGGATAAGCTCGCCCACGGCTTGCTGCCGATGCGGTTCGTCTCCTTCGCCTTGGTCGGGCTGGCGGGCGTGGCGGTGCATCTACTCGTGCTCTTGTCCGCGCGGCGCAGCGGGGCGGATTTCGCCGTGGCGCAGGGCGCGGCGACGCTGGTGGCGATGCTGGCCAACTTCCAACTCAACAACCTGGTGACCTATCGCGACGCCCGGCTGCGCGGCGCGGCGTTGGGTCGCGGGTTGGCGGTCTTCCTCGTGGGCTGCGGGCTGGGCGCCTACGCCAACATCGGCGTCGCCCAACTGTTGTATTCCGACCATGCCGGCTGGACCCCCGCCGGCTTGGCAGGCGCCGCCATCGGGCTGGTGTGGAACTACGCGATTTCGGCGACGCTGGTATGGCGCGTGCGCTGATCCTCCTGGCGTTGCTGACTGCCCTCCGCTGGGCGGTCGCAGCCTGGACGCCGCTTTCCGCGGACGAGGCGTATTACTGGGTATGGTCCCGCGCTTTGGCGCCGGGCTACCTGGATCACCCGCCCATGGTGGCGCTGTGGATCCGCGCGGGGACGATGCTGGCGGGGCAGGGGGCGTTCGGCATCCGCCTGCTGGGGCCGCTCTCCGCCGCACTCGGCAGCCTGATGCTGGCGCAGGCGGCGGAGGATTTGTTCCCCGGGCGGCGACTCGGCCTGCCGGCGGCGGCGCTGCTCAACGCGACGCTGCTGCTGGCGGTCGGCGCGGTCACCATGACGCCGGACACGCCGCTGTTGTTCTTCTGGACCGGGTCGCTCTGGGCGTTGGCCCGGCTGCTGGCGACCGGGCGGCCGGCGTGGTGGCTGGCGGTCGGGGCGTTCGCGGGCGGCGCGTTGGACAGCAAATACACCGCGGCGCTGCTCGGCCTCGGGATCGCGCTGTGGCTGGTCGGCACGGCGGAGGGCAGGCGGTGGCTCCGCGCGCCATGGCCGTGGCTGGGCGGGGTGCTGGCGGTGCTGTGCTTCCTGCCGGTGCTCGGCTGGAACGCGGCGCATGGCTGGGCGAGCTTCGCCAAGCAGGGGGGCCGCACCGGGGACTGGCGGCCGGCGGACGCTCTGCGCTTCCTGGGCGAATTGGTCGGCAGCCAGCTTGGGCTGGGCACGCCGCTGGTGGTGGTGCTGTGTGCCGCCGGGGTCTGGATGGCGGCGCGACGCTGGCGGCAGGGGGCAGCGCCGGCCCTACTGGCGGCGCTGACCGTGCCGGGCGCAGTGGTGTTCCTGCAGCACGGGGTGGGTGACCGGGTGCAGGCGAATTGGCCGGCCATCCTGTTCCCGGCCGCCTGCATCGCCGCCGCCGCCTACGCGCCGCGGTTCTGGCGGCCGGCCGCAGCCTTGGGATTCGGGATCGGCGCGCTCGTCTACCTGCAGGCCACGACCGCTGTCATCCCGCTGCCGCGACGCCTGGACCCGAGCTTGATCCGGCTGGGCGGCTGGACCGGGCTGGCGGAGCAGGTGGCGGCCGTGCACGCCGGCTTCGTGGCCGCGGACAATTACGGGCTGGCGGCGATGCTGGCCCACGACATCCCCGGCCCCGTGGTCGGGGCGGAGCCGCGCTGGTCGCTGTTTGCACTGCCGGCGGCCGTGATCGCCGGGCAGTCCGGGATCCTGATCCGCAGCCGCCGCCGTGCCGGGCCGCCCGACGCAAGCCCATGGCTGACGCTGACGCCGGCCGGGCGGCTGACCCGCAGTCGTGACGGCGTGGTCGCGGAGGAATACGACCTCTTCCGCGTGACCGCGCGGCAGGACATGGTGCGCCTGCCCAGCCGATAAGGAGTCTGCCGCGATGGATTTGCCGACCTACGAGGACGTGCTCGCCGCCCGCACCCGCCTGGCGGGCCGCGTCGTCCACACGCCCATGCTGCGCAACGCGCTGCTGGACGAGCGCACCGGCGCCACCGTGCTGGTGAAGCCGGAGCCGCTGCAGCGCACCGGGTCGTTCAAGTTCCGCGGCGCCACCAACGCCACGCTGAAGCTGACGCAGGCGCAGCGCGACGCCGGGCTGGTGACGCATTCCTCCGGCAATCACGGCCAGGCCGTGGCCTGCGCCGCGGCCAGCGTGGGCGCCCGCGCCACCGTGTTCATGCCGGCCGATGCCCCCGCGATCAAGGTTGAGAGCACCCGGCGTTGGGGGGCCGAGATCATCCCCTATGACCGCGTCCGCGATAATCGGGAGGCGCTGTCCGCCGCCTATGTGGAGCGCACCGGCGCCTCCCTGGTGCCGCCGTTCGACCATCCGGACGTGATCGCCGGGCAGGGCACGCTGGCGCTGGAACTGGCGGGGGACGCGGCGGCGGCGGGGCTGACGTTGGACTCGCTGCTGGTGTGCACCGGCGGCGGCGGCTTGATCGGCGGCTGCGCGCTGGCGCTGTCCGGCGCCTCGCCCGGCACGAAGGTGGTGGCGGTGGAGCCCGAGGGCTGGGACGACACCGGCCGCTCCCTGGCCGCGGGCCACCGCGTTGGCAACGCACCCGGCGGATCGATGCTCTGCGACGCGCTGCTGGCGCCGATGCCGGGCGTGCTGACCTTCGCGGTGAACCAGGCGCATTTGGCCGGCGCGGTGGCGGTGTCGGACGCGGAGGTGCTGGCGGCGATGGCCTTCGCGTTCACCCATCTGAAGCTGGTGGTGGAGCCCGGCGGCGCGGTAGCGCTGGCGGCGCTGCTGTCTGGACGGTATGGCGGCAAGGGGCAGGTGGTGGGCGTCGTGCTCAGCGGCGGGAACGTGGACCCGGCGGTGTTTGGGCGGGCGCTGGCGGGGTGAGGGTCGTTCGGTTATACCTTGCGGTGGGTGTATGATGCTGATTTAACTAGGTAAGATGGATTTCCGAAAGTCTCGATTTTCGGAATTGCGTCATGGCTCATCGATCATTCGATCTAGCCTGTCGCCCATGGTTTTATGGCCTATTCTGCCCAAAACAGGCGGCAGAATTGTCATGACAGATCACGAAGTTCAGATATGGATGCTAATCGCAACGGTCGTCGTCGCTGGAGGAACGCTTGTTGCAGCTATTGCGTCTGCAATCGCGGCGTGGATTGCAAAAGGTGCGGCAAGCGCATGGCGTGATGGTCTCAAACAACAACGTGCTGATGAATGCGTTTCAGCTATTGAAGATTGCGCGGCTGCAATTGGTAGATCAATCACTCTTAAAGAACAACAAATGATTGGTAATCCAGGTGGTTTTTACATAGAAGACGCTTGGAATAAGTGGAGCATATTTAGAAGTAGAGCTAAGGTTTTGGGTATATATTACAAAACACCATTTGATGATCTTGTAGCCGACGGTGTCGGCATAATGGACCATTTAAGTTCATTTATCTCAGAGGCAAATCCGATGCCGTCTTCCGGTGATAGAATTAATATTGAATTTGGCGGACTTAAGGATAAGCTTTTAGACCGACTTAAAGGATAGATCGTATGTCATAATGGGGATTATGTTACAGCGCCTTAGGGAACACACCAGGCCGGACGACAACCCTGCCCTCGCGGTGGCCTTGCGTATGGCGGTCAACCAGCACATCGGTATGCTGGGCCAACGCGCCGCCATGGAGCGGCTGCACGAGATGTTTCCCCGGCCCGGCTTTGAAGCCTGATCTATGCTTGAATGGCTAGCGCCTAGCTTTGTTTATACCCTGCTGAGAGATGGCCGGGCCTTCCTCCGGGGTAGAAAGCGGCGGATGAAGCCAGCAGACATTGTTGCTACACGACAGAAGTGGAAGCGCGAGTTTGAATCAAAGATTTGGGAACGACGCTCTCAAAGGCTAAGAACTGACGTAATAGTTCGGGATACGTCGGATAGATAATTATCCAGATGCACCCCCACCTAAGAGTGGCAGCATTTCCGCTTAGTATAAGTGCGGTCTGATGGGAACATACCACAAAGGAATACTTCTCGGATTAAGCTGGAACGATCTTAAGCTAGAGAATGGAGTCTGGCGATACTCTGACTTAAATTGGCGAAAATGGAGATGTAACCGCCGTTCTAATAGGCTACGTTCCTTATGAGAACATAGAAAGCATTGATTGGGAGGGTGATGAGTATTCTGGCCATCCTCATATATACTGTTATTTCGATGCTAAAAAAATGAACCCTATGAAAAAGTAGCTTTCTGGAAAAACGAAGGATCAGAAGATCACCCCTTCTACCCTGAACTGTCGCTTTTTGAGCCTGTGCGCCGCAGAAGCAAGAAACTTGGCCTCTTGTCATAACGCCGGATAGGCGACATCAAACTCGCGGCATCGCGTCTCGACCCGAAGGCGAACCGTCATGCAACGCACGGGGCTCCTCACGCGTCCACCATCCGCCCCAGACTTAGCGACCGGTTAAGCACTCCCTCCCTACAGTGTCGCTGCACTCCGGGGACGATGCATGGCGGGCAAGACGGGCAAGCAGGCGGGCGATAAGCGGCCCATCGTCATCCGCAAGGAGGAGGTGGTCGAGGGCGGCCATCATGGTGGCGCGTGGAAAGTCGCCTATGCCGACTTCGTCACGGCCATGATGGCGTTCTTCCTGCTGATGTGGCTGCTCAACGCCACCACCTCGGAGCAGCGGCGCGGACTGGCGGATTACTTCAGCCCCACCAACGAGACGTCCCACAGCTTTTCCGGCTACGGCGCCATCTTTGGCGGCCACACGCCGAATGACGACGGCACGCTCGCCTCCGACCGCGGCGCCATCCAGGCGATGAACGAGGAGGTCAAGCCGTCCTTCGACGTGGATGACGATGACAGCGACACCCCGGCCGCCGCCGCCTCCATCTCGAACGGCCAGCCGGGGCTGAACACGCGGCGCGCGGTCCAGCATGTCGGCGGCCCGGCGCCCAAGGACACGCCGAAGCCCGGCGACCAGGTCACCCCCGCCTCCGCCGGCGCCACCCCGGGCCAGGCCGACAAGTCGGAGGCCGCGCTGCGCGCCGAAATGGCGCAGAAGGAGAAGGCGTCCTTCGACCAGGCCGCCAAGCAAATCCGTGACACCGTCGCCAGCGATCCCGCGCTGGCCGATCTGGGCCGCCAACTGGCCGTGGACGTGACGCCGGAGGGCCTGCGGATCCAAATCCTGGACGAGGACAAGCAGGCGATGTTCGCCAGCGGCTCGGCCGTGCTGAACGATCGGGCCCGGGCGCTGCTGCTGAAGGTGGCGCCGGTGCTGATGAAGTTGCCGGAGAAGCTGTCGATCACCGGGCACACCGACGCCACACCCTACAAGGGCAACGACCGCTCCAACTGGGAGCTGTCGGCCGAGCGCGCCAACGCCACCCGGCGCCTGCTGGCGGAGGCGGGCCTGCCGGAGGCGCGGGTGCAGACCGTGTCCGGCCGGGCCGACCGCGACCCCTTGCTGCCCGCCGATCCCCTGGCCGCCGTGAACCGCCGCATCGCCATCGTGGTCCTGCGCGAGGCCTCCACCCGCAAAAGCGGAGCGTAACGCCATGTTGACCCTGGGTGGCCTCGGCTTCCTGCTCGCCTGCGTGTTCGGCAGCTACATGATGTCCGGCGGCAGTTTCGGCCCCTTGATCGAGGCCATGCCGTTCGAGTTGCTGACCATCGGCGGCGCCGCGATCGGCACCTTCATCATGTCCAACAGCATGCATGACGTGAAGCACACCCTCGGCGGCTTCAAGAAAGTGCTGAAGGGCGCCGCCTTCCACAAGGCGGATTACGTCGAGCTGTTGAGCCTGCTGTATTACTTCACCCGCCTGGCCTCGACCAAGGGCGCCATGGCGTTGGAGGCGCATATCGAGAAGCCGGCGGAAAGCCCGGCCTTCCAGAAATTCCCCAAGATCATCGCCAACCACCATGCCTGCGCGATCATCTGCGACTATCTCCGCATGGTCGGGATGAACGCGGACGACCCGCACCAGATCGAAGACGTGATGGGCCGGGAACTGAAGAAGACGCTCAACGAGGAGCTGCATCCCAGCCACGCCATCCAGTCGATGGCGGACGCGCTGCCCGCGCTGGGGATCGTCGCCGCCGTGCTGGGCGTCATCAAGACCATGTCCCACATCAACGAGCCGCCCGCCGTGTTGGGCGCCATGATCGGCGGCGCCTTGGTGGGAACCTTCCTCGGCGTGCTGATGGCCTACGGCATGGCCGGCCCGGTCGCCGCGCGCATGAAGAGCATCGTGGAGGAGGAGGCGAAATACCTGGAGGTGATCCGCGCCGTGCTCGTGACGCATTTGCACGGCAAT
The DNA here is from genome assembly GCA_965199095.1 of Acetobacteraceae bacterium. GTDB lineage: Bacteria > Pseudomonadota > Alphaproteobacteria > Acetobacterales > Acetobacteraceae > LMUY01. Next base: position 557,723 of record CBDAQM010000006.1, on the reverse strand, counting down.
GCGCCGCAGGTGAGCGTGGAAACCGGCCGGAAGATGGCCCCCAACGAGCACATGCCGACCTTTGCGGAACTGGAGACGGCGGTGCAGGCCGTTCAGATGTGACGCTTAGGGCTTGTTCGACATCAATCGAATCGACTGCGGCGTCGAACATTCGAACAAGCCCTAAGCCTTTGTTTTGAGCGGCAGCTTTGTCGGCGTGCCGACGCACTTATTTGCCGACGCTGCTCTAGTCCGGGTTCGGGAGGGTGTAAGGATTACCGCTTCAATCAAGCTTTGTTGGACATCACCAATTGGCAGCAATCTCCCTCTCTCGCTGGCAGGGTGAGGGTGGCCGGCCAATAGAGGTGGTGTTTGTAATGCTTGCTTCTCAGCGGGCAGCGCCACCCTCACCCCGGCCCTCTCCCAGAGGGAGAGGGAGCATCGTTGCGATCAACCTGGAACGACGGCGCACTGAACCGCCAGGTTTCTACGCCTGGCGTTCCAGGATCGAGACGTAGTTCGCCACCGCCGCGCCCCCCATGTTGAACACGCCGCCGACATCCGCGCGGGGGAGCTGCATGGCGCCGGCGCGGCCGGTGAGTTGCATCGCCGCCATCACATGCATCGACACGCCAGTCGCCCCCACCGGGTGGCCCTTCGACTTCAAGCCGCCGGAGCGGTTGACCGGCAGCTTGCCGTCCGGCGCGGTCCAGCCCTCCAGCGCCGCGCGGGCGCCCTGGCCTTCGGGCGTGAGGCCCATCGCCTCGTATTCGATGAGCTCGGCAATGGTGAAGCAGTCATGCGTCTCGACGAAGGACAGGTCGTCCAACGCCAGTCCCGCCGCTTCCAACGCCTTGCGCCACGCCACCGCACCGGCTTCGAACCGCGTCGGGTCGCGGCGGGACAGCGGCAGGAAGTCGTTGACATGCGCCGTCGCCCGGAACCGGACGGACTTGTCGCCGGCCATTGCTTTGGCCGTGTCCTCGTCCGCTAGGATCAGCGCCGCGGCGCCGTCCGACACCAGCGAGCAATCCGTCCGCTTCAGCGGCCCGGCGACATAGGGGTTCTTGTCGGATGCCGTGCGGCAGAACTCGAACCCCAGGTCGCGGCGCATTTGGGCATAGGGGTTGTCCACGCCGTTCTTGTGGTTCTTCGCCGCAATGGCGGCCAGCGCGTCGGTCTTGTCGCCGTGGCGCTGGAAATACGTCTCCGCAATCCGGCCGAACACGCCCGCGAAGCCGGCGGGGATGTCGCCTTCTTCCTTGCGATACGATGCACCCAGCAAATTGTCACCGACCTGGGGACCAGGTGTCGCCGTCATCTTCTCGACCCCGATCACCAGGGCCAAACGGCCGCGGCCGGCGGCGATGAAGTCGCGCGCCGCGAACACGGCGGCGGAGCCGGAGGCGCAGGCGTTCTCATACCGGGCAGCCGGCTTGAACCGCAGATCCGGCACGCTCTGCATCGCCAGCGATCCGGGGAAGTTTTGCTTGCTGAACCCGCTGTTGAAGTTGCCCACGAACACACCGTCGACCTCAGCCGCAGGGATGCCGGCATCCTCGATGGCCGCGCCGGCCACGCGGGCGATCAGGCTTTCCAGGTCAGGGTCTTCCAGCTTGCCGAACGGCGAATGCGCCCAGCCGACGATGCATGCCTCGGTCACGGACCTGTCCCCCTCTTATTTGCGCCCGGTCGTGGGCTTGGCGGAAGAAGTAGGGCGTGCGGTGCGGCGGGACAATATGCTTCGGGTCAGGCCGTCTTGTCGCCGCCGCTGCCCAATGCGGCTTGCGCGGCGGCAAGCCGGGCGACGGGGACGCGGTAGGGGGAGCACGACACGTAATCCAACCCCACCTCCTCGCAGAACGCGATGGAGGCCGGGTCGCCGCCGTGTTCGCCGCAGATGCCCATCTTCAGCGCGTGCTTGGTGTGGCGACCCTTTTCGGCCGCGATGCGGACCAGCGCGCCGACCCCCTCGATATCGATCGACACGAACGGGTCCTTTGGCAGGATGCCCTGGTCGACATATTGCGGCAGGAACTTGCCGGCGTCGTCGCGGGACAGGCCGAAGGCGGTCTGGGTCAAATCGTTGGTGCCGAAGGAGAAGAAATCCGCCACCTCGGCGATCGTGTCGGCCGTCAACGCAGCGCGCGGCAGCTCGATCATCGTGCCGACCGAGTATTCGATCGTGCGTCCGGTTTCCTTGAACACGTCGGCCGCCACGCGGTCCACCTGGGCGCGGGTGATCTCCAGCTCCCGCTTGGTGGCGATCAGCGGGATCATGATCTCCGGCACCGGGGCCTTGCCCATCTGTTCCGTCGCGGCAATGGCGCCCTCGAAGATCGCGCGCGCCTGCATCTCATAGATCTCCGGGTAGGAGATGCCGAGGCGGCAGCCGCGATGGCCCAGCATCGGGTTGGCCTCCTTCAGCTCGTCGGCCCGGCGGCGGATCACGTCCAGCTCCTCGCCCAACGCCTCCGCCACGTCGGCCAGCTCCGACTCCTGGTGCGGCAGGAACTCGTGCAGCGGCGGGTCCAGCAGGCGGATCGTGCAGGGGAGGCCGGCCATGATGCGGAACAGGTCGCGGAAATCGTCGCGCTGGAACGGCAGCAGCTTGGCCAGCGCCGCGCGGCGGCCGCGCTCGTCCTGCGCCATGATCATCTGCCGCACCGCGCCGATGCGCGCCGGGTCGAAGAACATGTGCTCGGTCCGGCACAGGCCGATGCCCTCCGCACCGAACTTGCGGGCGGTTTCGGCGTCCAGCGGGGTTTCGGCGTTGGCGCGCACCTTCATGCGGCGCAGCCCGTCCGCCCACTCCATCAGCGTGGCAAAATCGCCGGACAGGGCCGGCTCGATCATGGCGACGGCGCCGGCGAACACCTCGCCCGTGGCGCCGTCCAGCGTGATCGTGTCGCCCGCCCGCACCGTGCGGTTGCCGGCGGTCAGCGTCTGCGCGCCGTAATCGACGGCGATGCCGCCGGCGCCGGACACGCAAGGGCGACCCATGCCGCGCGCCACCACGGCCGCGTGGCTGGTCATGCCACCGCGGGTGGTGACGATGCCGCGGGCGGCATGCATGCCGTGGATGTCCTCCGGGCTGGTTTCGACCCGGACCAGGATCACCGACTCGCCCTTGCCAGCGCGCATCTCCGCCTCGTCGGAGTTGAACACCACCACGCCGCAGGCCGCCCCGGGGCTGGCTGGCAGGCCCTTCGAGATCAGCGTGCGGGGCGCCTTGGGGTCCAGCGTCGGGTGCAGCAACTGGTCCAGGCTGGCCGGGTTGACGCGCCGCACGGCCTCCTTGCGGTCGATCAGGCCGGACTGCGCCATCTCCACCGCGATGCGCAGGCTGGCCGCCGCGGTGCGCTTGCCGCTGCGGGTCTGCAGCATGTACAGCTTCTGCTGCTGCACCGTGAACTCGATGTCCTGCATGTCCTTGTAATGCGTCTCGAGCGTGGTGCGGACGCGCACCAGATCCTCGTAGACCGCGGGCAGCGCCTGCTCCATGGAGACCTCACCCGGCTTGGCGCGCAGCTTGGACAAAGGCTGCGGCGTGCGGATGCCGGCCACCACGTCCTCGCCCTGCGCGTTCACCAGGAACTCGCCGTAGAACACATCCTCCCCGGTGGAAGGGTCGCGGGTGAAGCAGACGCCGGTGGCGCAATCCTCGCCCATGTTGCCGAACACCATCGCCTGCACGTTCACCGCCGTGCCCCAGGAGGCGGGGATGTCGTGCAGCCGGCGATAGGTGTTGGCGCGCGGGTTCATCCAGGACCCGAACACCGCGCCGATGGCGCCCCATAACTGCTCCGACGGGTCCTGCGGGAACGGCTTGCCCAGATCGGTCTGGACCATGTCCTTGTACTCGGCCACGACCTGCCGCCAATGCTCCGGCGACAGCGCGGTGTCCTCCGTGACGCCGGCGTCGATCTTCGCGCTCTCGATGATCTCCTCGAACCGGTGGTGGTCGACGCCCAGCACGACGGAGCCATACATCTGGATGAAGCGGCGATAGCTGTCCCAGGCGAAGCGCTGGTCGCCGCTGGCCTTGGCCAGGCCCAGCACCGTTTCGTCGTTCAGGCCCAGGTTCAGCACGGTGTCCATCATGCCCGGCATCGACACGCGGGCGCCCGACCGCACGGAGACCAGCAGCGGGTGGTCGCGGTCGCCGAAGCGCAGCCCGACCGCCTGCTCCACCCGGGCCATGGCGTCCTTGACCTGGCCGGTCAAGTCGTCGGGATATTTGCTGCCGTTGTCGTAGAAGGCGGTGCAGACTTCGGTGGTGATGGTGAACCCGGGCGGCACCGGCAGGTCGATGGACGCCATTTCCGCCAAATTGGCGCCCTTGCCGCCGAGCAGGTTGCGCATGTCGGCGCGCCCCTCGTTGTGGCCGGCTCCGAAACTATACACCCACTTCGTCATGTCAGCCCTCGATACGGGAGAAATCGGCCACACGGTCCATCGTCGCGCGCACCTGGTGTAGCAGGCCCAGGCGGTTGCGTCGAAGGGCTGGATCGGGGGCGTTGACCGTCACCTTGTCGAAGAACGCGTCCAACGGCGCGCGCAGCGAGGCAAGCTCGCGCATGGCGGCGCTGAACTCCGCAGCCTGCAGCCGCAGCGGCAGGCCGGCGTCGACCGCGCCGAGCTGGTGATGCAGCGCCGTCTCCTCCGGGAGGAGCAGCCGGGCCGGATCGGGCGGTGCGTCGTGTGGGCCGTCCTTGGCGCCTTCGATCCGCAGGATATTGGCCGCCCGCTTGTAGGCCACCATGAGGCTCGCCCCCTCCGGCGTGCCGAGCAAATCGCCCACCTGGTCCGACAGGGTGAGCAAAGCGGCCAGGTCGTCGCCTCCGCCGGCGGCGAACACCGCCTCCAGCACGTCATGCCGTGCGCCCTCGGTGCGGAGCTGGACGCGCGCCCGGTCGACGATGAAGGCCAGCACCTCGTCGGCGGGCGGCGGGGCGGGCAGGGATGCGGCACACAGCGTCACCAGCGGGCGCAGGTGCAGGCGCAGGCCGCCCTCGCGGATGATGCGCACGATACCCAGCGCCGCCCGGCGCAATGCGAACGGGTCGCCGGCGCCGGTCGGCTTCTCGCCGATGGCGAAGAAGCTGGCGACCAGGTCGATCTTGTCGGCCAGCGCCACCGCGACCGTCACCGGGGCGGTCGGCGCGGCGTCGCCGGGACCCTTCGGGGCGTAATGGTCCCGCACGGCGTCGGCCACCGCCGGGTCTTCGCCGTCGTGCAGGGCGTAGTAGCGGCCCATGACGCCCTGCAACTCCGGAAACTCGCCCACCATGCCGGTGGTGAGGTCCGCCTTGGCCAGCCAGGCGCCGCGGGCGGCCAAGGCGGGGTCCGCGCCCACCAGCGGGGCGATGCGCTCCGCCAGTTGCATCATCCGGTTCACCCGGGCGCCCTGGCTGCCGAGCTTGGCGTGGAAGGTGATGGCGTCCAGGGCCGCAACCCGGTCCGCCAGTTTGATGCGGCGGTCCATATCCCAGAAATGCCGCGCATCGCTGAACCGCGCCCGCAACACGCGCTCGTTGCCGGCGACGATCGCGGCGCCGCCATCCGGCGCTTCGATGTTGGCGGCGAAGGCGAAGAACGGGGCAGGGTCGCCGTTCGCGGCGCGCAGGGCGAAGTAGCGCTGGTTGACGCGCATCGACACCTGCATGACCTCGGCCGGGAGGTCCATGTGGGCGGCGTCGATCCGGCCCAGCAGCGGCACCGGCCACTCCACCAGCCCGGCGACCTCGTCCAACAGCCCCGGATCATCCACCACGCAGAGTTGGTGGGACGCGGCCAGTGCGGCGACGCCGTCCGCGACCCGCCGCCGCCGTTCCGCCGCATCGGCGATCACCCGGCAGGCGAGCAGACCCGCCTGCCACTCGGACGCCGACCGCACCGCGAAGGCGGCGGGGGCCATGAAGCGATGCCCTTCGGTCTGGTTTCCGGAGGCCAGGCCGTGGCCGTCATCCCCACCTTCGGCAAGGGTGAACGGCACGATCGTTCCGTCCAGCACGCACAGGATGCGCCGCAACGGCCGCACCCAGGTGAACAGGCTGCCGGAGCCGCCCCAGCGCATGGATTTCGGCCAGGCAAACCGGCGCAGCAACGGCGGCATCGTCGCCGCGATCAGCGAGGCGGCGTCCTGCGCGGCGGACTGCTTGCGGAGGACCCAGTAGCCTTCCTCCTGCACCAGGCTCTCGCGGTCCGCGGCGTGCTTGCGCAGGAAGCCGCCCAGCGCCTGCTCCGGCGCCGTGATGCGCGGGCCGCGTTCGACCGTGGCGGCAGCAGGGATGGCGGCGTTGAGTGTCGCGGCCAAGGCGATGCGGCGCGGGCCGTGGAAGCTCCGCACGGAAGCGGGCGCGAGCGCCGCCAACGCCGCCGTGACCAGCCGCGACAACTCCTCTGCCGCGCGGGCCTGCATGCGGGCGGGGATTTCCTCGCTGAACAATTCCAGCAGCAATTCGGGCATCAGGGTCTCAGCGCGGGTGTGATGTCGGTCTGGCTGAAATCGTCGCCCTTGAACAACAGCGGCTCCCCCGTGACCTTCGCGAGCGCGTACGCGAAGCAGTCCCCGTAGTTCAGCCGCGCCGGGTGGTTGCCGCGACCGAAACGCTGGTAGGCCGTTCGAGCCGTCTGCGCCTGCTCGACGGAGACCGGCACGATATCCAGCATCAGCCTATCGAGCAGTGTTTCAAACCTTGCCAGGACGGCGGGATGCTTCCTCTGTTCGACGACGATATGGGTCTCGAGCCACGTGCCAGCCGATATCCGGCAAGCTGCGGCCTTGAGCATCGCCGACAGGATCATGTCCTCGTCCGGCTCCAGCAGGACCACGGCTATAATGGCCGACGAGTCCACGATCACACCGGCAAGCCCGTTACATCATCATATAGAAAATCAGTGCTGAGATCGAGCGGCTGGCCATCCTTCGTCAATTCAGCCCGGATTTCTGCCGCGAGCACCCGTATCTCCTGCTTGCGGCGTTCGATGTCACGCACGGCTTCTTCTTCCGCGACCCGTCTGCGAAGCGCTTCTGTCACCGCATTTGTCAGGCTCTGACCTGTCAATTTGGACAGACGTGAGGCTAGCTCGTAAGCCTCGTCATTCTTGATGTTCAGTTGCATGCCCATGGCGGTAGATTATTCAGCGACCATGGTAGATGCAACGGCGTCACCCGCAAGCCAGCCCTCGCAGCACGCCTTCGCCAGGGTACGGACGCGGGCGATGTAGGCGGCGCGCTCCGTCACGCTGATCACGCCGCGGGCGTCCAGCAGGTTGAACAAATGGCTCGCCTTGATGCATTGGTCGTAGGCGGGCAGGGCGAGCGATCGGATCAGCAGGGCCGCACATTCACGCTCGGCGTCGACGAAGTGACGGGCCAGCATCGCGGTGTCGGCCTGCTCGAAGTTGTATGCGCTGTATTCGCGCTCCGCACGCAGGAACACGTCCCCGTACTTCACGCCGGCGCCGTTGAAATCCAGGTCGTAGACCCGTTCGACGTCCTGGATGTACATGGCCAGCCGCTCCAGCCCGTATGTCATCTCGAACGAAGGAACCGCGACGGGGATGCCGCCGACCTGCTGGAAGTAGGTGAACTGCCCCACCTCCATCCCGTCGCACCAGACCTCCCACCCCAACCCCCAGGCGCCGAGCGTCGGGCTTTCCCAATCGTCCTCGACGAACCGGATGTCGTGCAGCGCCGGGTCCAGCCCGATGGCGGCGTAGGAGGCGAGCATCAGCGCCTGCGCGGTGTCCGGCGCCGGCTTCATGATGACCTGGTATTGATAGTAATGCTGCAGCCGATTGGGGTTCTCGCCATACCGCCCGTCGCCGGGCCGCCGGACGGGCTGGACATAGGCGGCCCGCCATGGTTTCGGCCCCAGCGCTCGCAGCGTAGTGGCAGGATGGAAGGTGCCGGCCCCCATCTCCACGTCGTAGGGTTGAAGGATCACGCAACCTTGCTGCGCCCAAAAGGCGTGCAGGCGCAGGATGATATCCTGGAAGGAGCGCGCGTCCGGTGTCATGGCGGCGCACCTTACGGGAGCGGCAATGGAGAGCAAGCCGCGGCACGACAACCGGCGGCCATCAATTGCGTTAAGCAGGGATGATGGCCCCGGACGGACTGACGGACGCTGAGATCGGGCAAATCCTGCGGGACACAAATCGGATTGCCTTGGTGGGAGCGTCCAATCGTCCGGAGCGGCCGTCCCACGGCGTGATGCGGTTCCTGCTCGCGCGCGGCTATGAGGTGATGCCAGTCAACCCGGGTTTGGCCGGCCAAGTCCTGCTGGGCCAGATGGTGGTCGCCACGCTGGCGGACGCCGCGCCGCTTGACATGGTCGACATCTTCCGCGCCTCCGACCAGGCTGGCGGGGTCGTGGACGACGCGGTCCGCTTGGGGGCGCGGACCGTTTGGCTCCAACTCGGCGTGATCGACGCTGCCGCGGTCGCGCGGGCCCGCGGCGCGGGATTGGCTGCGGTGATGGATCGTTGCCCGGCGATCGAAATCCCGCGCCTCTGCCTGCCCGGCGGGATCGCCGCTTGAACCCCGTCTTGAACCGGGCCATGTCGGGGCCGGAACTAGGCCGGCCAATCCACGAAATCTCCTGCAAGGTGATACGATGACCAACGAGGAACGCGACCTGATTTCCCAATTCGTCGCCCGGGTCGGCGGCAATGCTGGCGGCTTCTCCCGCAGCGTGCCTTCGACGCAGCCGCCGCTGCCGCCGATCGATCCGGAGGCAGACCGCTTCATTGCGGACCAATTCGCCTCCCACCCTGAAGCACGCTACCGGGTCACGCAGATGGCGGTCGTCCAGGAGGCCGCCTTGGCGGAGGCAGCCAGCCGCATGCAACGGATGCAGGCGGAGCTTGATGCGACGAAGCAGCAGATGCAGCAGATGCAGCAATCCTCGCCGCAACAGGGCCAGCCACGCGGCATCCTCGGCAACTTGTTTGGCGGCGGCCACTCGGCGCCGCCCCCGCCGCAGCAGCAATCGGCGTGGAACCAGGGTGCGCCGCCACAGCAGCAATATGCGCCTGCGCCGCAATCCTACCCGACGCAGTACCCGCCCAATGTGCAGCCGGGGATGTTCCAGCGCTCTGGATCCGGTTTTCTTGGGTCCGCCCTGGGCACCGCGGCGGGCGTGGCCGGCGGCGTCGTGGCAGGCAATTTGCTGATGGACATGTTCTCCGGCCACGGTGGCGGCGGGTTCGGCGGGGGCGGGTTCGCTGGCGGCGGCGGGTTCGGCGGAATGGCGCCGGTCGAAAACGATACGACGATCATCAACAATTACGGTGACGCTGGCGGCGCCGGTAATGCCCCAGCGGACTGGGATAACAGCACCCAGGGCTCCGATCCCGGCTGGACGGACAACAGCCAGGACACCGGCGGCGGGTGGGACAGCAGCACACAGGATTCCGGCGGCGGCGGGTTCGACGACAACTCGCTGTAAGAGGAGTTAAGGCCCAGCATGGCGTCGTCGTCCAGGCAAATGGCTGGAGGATGACGCGCGTGGGGACAATATCTGACGGACTTACCACCGCACGGACAAAGGGATGTTGTCCATTGAGACAGGCTTAACCTCCTCACGCTAGCTTATCGGTGGAACGAAGCCGAGTGTGTGATGCCCCGCTTGCCCGACACTTACGTCAACCGCTTGTCGACCGGCACGCTGCTCGGTGTCGGCGGAACTGTCCTTCACCTCAGCCTGGCCGCGTTCTTGTTATGGTGGTTGGACGCATCGTCCCTGTCATGGGCGCTTGGCGGTTTGGCGGCCGCGGTGGCCGCTGGCGCGTTGCTGGCGATGATCTGGTGGGGCTTGGCGCCACTCCGGCATGGGGCAGAGTCGACCATCCGGCCCGGCGGCGTCGTCGGCATGTCGATCTGGCGCGAGGTAGGGCTGCGGAATAGTGTGGCGAAGCTGGAAGCGCGGCTTGCCGAAGTGGAGGCCACCGTCGCGGGTGCAGCCAATCGTCACGCGGACCAAATCCAGCAAGTCCGGCAGGTGCAACGCCGCATGGCGATGGAGTTGAGTGAGGGAACCAGCACAATCGGGCAGATGGACAGCGCGACGGCCGGAGTCGTGCAGGGTATGGAGTGCGCGACGCGGGAGATGGCGGCCGTCCGCGGCGCGGCGGAACTCGCGGCGCGCGGCATCCAGGAAGTTGCCGGCGCATCCGAACAACTCTCCGCTTCGATCGGGGAGATCGCCATCCAGGTTGCCCGCAGCGCCGAAAGCGCCCGGCAGGCCGCCGCTGAAAGCAAGCGCACGGACGAGTCTGTCGAAGAATTGGCCAACGCCGCCGGACGGATCGGGGACGTGGTGCGGCTGATTGGGGATATCGCAGCGCAGACCAATCTCCTGGCATTGAACGCGACCATTGAAGCTGCGCGAGCCGGGGATGCCGGGCGGGGGTTCGCAGTCGTGGCCGGAGAGGTGAAGAACCTCGCCGCACAGACCGCCCGCGCCACGGAGGAGATCGGCGGCCAGATCGCAGCCATGCAGGCGGCGACCCAGGGCAGTATCGTCGCGATCCGGGCGATTTCTGGCCGCATCGAGGATATCAGCACGCTTGCCGCCCAAGTGGCGTGTGCGGTGGAGGAGCAAGGGGCTGCGACAGCCGAGATCGCGAGCAGCGTGCAACGTGTCGCCGTTGGCACCGGCACGGTGGCGGATGCGATCGGCCGGGCAGAACAGGCGTCCGAAGCGGCGCAGTCCGGCGGCGCCGCAATCGCCCGCGCAGTGACCAGCATCAACCAGCGGAGCGAGATCCTGATGACGACGATCGAAGGCCTCGCGCTGCTGGACGCCGCGTAGAGGCTGGGCGAAACGGATCCATGAGCCTCGGATCGCAGAAAACACGCGTCGGATGGCCGCCGCGGTAGCGTTGTTGCCCAGCCTCGTCGTTCAAGCCGGCGAGGATGGCGGGAGGCGCAGCCAATCCGGCGTGTGCACCTGGATCGCGGGTCCGCAGGACAGCGGGGCGTCCAGCGCGTCAAGCCGGATCAGCGCCAACCCCCGCGTGCCGTTCGTCGAGCGGAGCGTGCCAACCTCCACACCGTCACGCAGGATCGGGGTGCCGGGTGGCGGCAGGGATGTCGCGGCGGCGACCGGCACCAGGCGACGCTTCAGCAGGCCCCGGTACTTCGTCCGCGCGGTCAGTTCCTGGCCCATGTAGCAGCCTTTGGTCCAGGACACGCCGCCCAGTTCGTCGAAGCCCGCCTCTAGCAGCACGCTCTTATCCGCCTCCATGTCCCGGCTGCCGTCGGGCAATCCCAGCAGCAATCGATGGCGGTCATAGGTGTCGGCATCGGCGGTGACCGGCAGGTCCTTGTCCAGGATCCGCCATCCGGCCTGCGGCAGCCGCGGGTCCGGCGCGGCAATCGCACCACCCGGCGGTGCGCCACCCCAAGCCGCATAAACCGCCAGCTCCTCCGGCTGCACGGAGATCTTCGCCCGCAGCTTGAACCGGGTGAGCCGCCGGGCAAGGTCATCCCGCTGCCCCGCCTCGACATCCAGCAGGAGGCCGTCTGCCGCCGAAAAGATGAAGAAATCGGCCAGCCATTTTCCCTGCGGGGTCAGCAGAGCGGTCCAAACCGCCCGGCCGGGCGCCGCCGCCGCAACGTCGTTGGACACCAATCCCTGAAGATAGCTGACCCGGTCCTCGCCCGTGACGGACAGGACGGCGCGGCCGGGCAGATGGGCGATGTTCGACATGGCTTCGAGGTAGGCGGCCACGGCCCCGGCCGCAAGCCAGGGCCTTTCGCGCAATCCTGCCGGGTTGTAACAGATCGGGCGTGCGGATCCTGTTCATCACCGCGACGCGGATCGGCGATGCGGTGCTGTCGACCGGGTTGCTGGACCACCTGCTGCGCGTCCACCCGGCAGCCCGGTTCACCGTGGCGTGCGGCCCGGTGGCGGAAGGCGTGTTTGACCGCATGCCCAATCGCGACCGCACGCTGGTGGTGACCAAGCGCCGCTATGACCTGCACTGGCTGACGCTTTGGGCGCAGACCGTGACGACGGCGTGGGATTTGGCGGTGGATTTGCGCGGCTCCGCCATCACGCTGCTGCTGCCAGCGCGGCGCCGGATGATCATGCGGGGCGGGCGGCGGCCCGGCCACCGGCTGACCCATTTGGCGCGGACGCTGGGGCTGGCGCAGCCGCCGCTGCCGGTCACTTGGTCGTCGCCGGAGGACCACGCACGGGCCGCCGCCTTGCTGCCAGCCGGTGCGCCCATCGTGGCGCTGGGCCCGACGGCGAACTGGGCGGGCAAGGTATGGCCGGCGGAGCGCTTCGTGGCGTTGTTCCACGCGCTTGAACCCTTGCTGCCCGGGGCGCGCGCCGCCGTGTTCGCCGGGCCGGGAGACGCGGAGCGGGCGATGGCTGCCCCAGTCCTCGCGGCCTTGCCCGGCGCGATCGACTTGGCTGGGGGCCTGACCTTGGCCGAGGCGGCGGCTTGCCTGGCCCGGTGCCGGTTGTTCGTCGGCAACGATTCCGGGCTGATGCATCTGGCCGCTGCGGCGGGCGCCCCGACCATCGGCCTGTTCGGACCCTCCTACGCCAGCGAATATGCTCCCTCCGGCCGCTGCGCCGCTGCCGTGGTTGCCCCCGGGCCGCCGGGCCAAACGCCGATCGCGGCGCTCCCGGTCGACCTGGTGCTGGCGCAGGCAAGGGCGATGCTGTGAGGGTCGCGCATGTCATGGCCGGCGCCCGCAATGGCGGGGCGGAGCTGTTCTTCGAACGCCTCACCCTGGCCCAGCATGCCGCGGGCGACCACGTGCTGCCAGTGATCCGGACCGATTTGGGCCGGGCCGCGCGCCTGGCCGCGCTGAGCCCTGTGCAACTGCCATTCGGCGGCGCGTTCGACCTGACGACCCGGTCCCGCCTCGCCGCTGCGTTGCGGGCTTTTGCACCACGGGTCGCCGTGGCGTGGATGAACCGGGCGGCGCGCTTTGCCCCCCGGGGCGACTGGGTGCTGGCGGGCCGGCTCGGCGGCTATTACGACCTGAAATACTACCGAAGCTGCGACCATCTGATCGGCAACACCCGCGCCCTCGCGCGCTGGATCGCGGCGCAGGGCTGGCCGGCGGCCCGCACGCATTACCTGCCTAATTTCGCTCCGGACCCGACTGGCGCTGCCCCCGAGCGGCTCGGCATCCCGCCGCGTCGCCCGCTGGTGCTGGCGCTGGGCCGGCTGCATCGCAACAAGGCGTTCGACATCCTCATCCGCGCCTTGCCGAGCCTGCCCGGCGTCCACGCCGTCATCGCGGGGGAGGGGCCGGAGCGTGAGGCGCTGCAAACGCTGGCACGGCAATCGGGCGTGGCGGACCGCGTGGTCTTTCCCGGCTGGCGGCAGGACACCGCCGCCCTGCTCGCCGGCTGTGACGCGCTTGCCTGCCCGTCGCGGCACGAACCGCTGGGCAATGTCGTCGTGGAGGCCTTCGCCGCCGCCCGCCCGGTGGTGGCCGCCGCCGCGGACGGCCCGCGCGAACTGATCCGGGCCGGCGAGGACGGGTTGTTGGTGCCGGTCGAGGACGTGGAGGCGCTGGCGACGTCGCTCGGCCTGGTGCTCGGCAACCCGGTGTTCGCCGCCGGGCTCGCGAAGGCCGGCCGCGCCCGGTTCGAGGCGGAGTTTGCCGCGGCGCCGGTGCTCGCCCAGTGGCGTGGCGTCCTGTCCACGCTGGAGCAGGCCTGATGTGCGGGATCGCCGGGCTGGCGATGGAACCCGGCGCGCCGCCGCCGACGCCCGCCGTCGTGTCGGCGCTGGCGGCGGCGCTGGCCCATCGCGGCCCGGACGGAGAGGGGCACAACGCAGTCGGCCGCACCGCCCTGGTGCAGACACGGCTGGCGATCATCGACCTGCAAACCGGCGAGCAGCCGTTTTTCGCCGGCGCGGCCACGCTGGTCGCGAACGGCGAGGTGTACAACTACCGCGAACTCTCGCCGGGCCTGCCCTTGGCCACCGCGAGCGATTGCGAGCCGCCCTTGCATTTGTGGCGGCAGACCGGGGGCGCCTACGCGTCGGTCCTGCGTGGCATGTACGCGATCGCCATCCATGACCGCGCCACCCGCAGCCTGACCCTGACGCGCGACCCGTTCGGCATCAAGCCGCTCTACACCGCCAGCATTCCCGGCGGCCTGGCCTTCGCGTCGGAGCCGCAGGCGCTGCTCGCCGCCGGGCTGGTGGCGCGGGGCGTTCGCCCGGCCGCGCGGGACGAGCTGTTGCAGACGCAGTTCACCACCGGGGCGGACACGATCTTCCCGGGCATCCAGCGCGTGCTGCCGGGAGAGACGGTGCGGGCGGTGGACGGCCACGTGGTCGATCGCCAGCGGTTGGACGCGCTGCCGGCCGGCCCGCCGGAGGAGATCGGCGAGGACGCGGCGCTGGCGCGGCTGGACGCGGCGCTGGAGCAATCAGTGGACCTGCACCAGCGCAGCGACGTGCCGTACGGCATGTTCCTGTCCGGCGGCGTGGACAGCGCCATCGTGCTGGCCATGATGGCGCGGCTGAACGCCGAGCCGGTGCGCGCCTACACCGCCGGTTTCGACGTGCCCGGCGCCGCCGACGAACGCGCCCAGGCCGCAATCGTCGCCCACGCCGCCCGTGCCCGGCACGAGACGATCGAGGTGACGGAGGCGATGGTGTGGGCGGCGCTGCCCCGCATCGTGGCCACGATGGACGACCCGGCGGCTGACTACGCGATCATCCCGTCCTGGTTCCTGGCGCAGCGCGCGCGGCAGGACGTGAAGGTCGTGCTGTCCGGCGAGGGCGGCGACGAGCTGTTCGGCGGCTACGGCCGCTACCGCAGCGCGATGCGCCCGTGGTGGCGCGGCGGGCGCAGCATGCGCACGCGCGGGACGTTCGACGGCCTGGGCGTGCTGCGGGCGACGCCGCCGGGCTGGCGTGACGGGATCGCCGCAGCGGAGGCACGGGCGAGCACGGGCGGCCGCAGCCGCCTGCAAGTCGCCCAGGCCACCGACATGGCGGATTGGCTGCCGCATGACCTGTTGCTGAAGCTTGACCGTTGCCTGATGGCGCACGCCGTCGAAGGCCGCACGCCCTTTCTGGATTGCGGCGTGGCCGCGGCCGCCTTCCGCCTGCCCGACGCGCTGAAGGTGCAGGGCGGCCGCGGCAAATGGCTGCTGCGGCGCTGGCTGGAGCGGTATTTCCCGCAGGCCAGGCCGTTCGCGCCGAAACAGGGCTTCACCGTGCCGGTGGGGGCGTGGATCGCCGGGCAGGGGGCGCGGCTGGGGCCGCTGGTGGCCGCGCAACCCGGCGTGGCGCAGATCGCGGAGCCGGACCGGGTGGTTGCGTTGTTCCGCAACGCCACCGGGCGGCACGAAAGCTTCGCGGCCTGGTCGCTGCTGTTCTACGCGCTATGGCATCGCGCCCATATCGAGGCATTGCCGGTCGACGGCGACGTGTTCGACACCTTGGCCGTCTCGTAGCGACAATCCCGCCGCCGCGACGTTGCAGCAGAGATGCTGCCGCAATGAGGCCCCATGTCTGTCACGACCCTGCTGCTCGGCTCAAAACTGGCCAACCGCGACGCCACGACCCGGAAGATCGGCGCGTTCGAGGGTGTTCCGGCGATGGGGCTGGACGGGCTGGGCTCCGCCTCCTACGGCCCGGAAGCGATGCTCACCGTGTTGGCGGTTGCCGGCTCGACCGGCCTGCGCGCGGTGCAGCCGATCACCTGGGTCATCCTGGTGCTGCTGCTCACCTTGTTCCTGTCGTACTGGCAGACCATCGCCGCCTATCCCAACAACGGCGGCTCCTACACCGTGGCGCGGGAGAATCTCGGCCCGAATGTGGGTTTGCTGGCGGCGGCGGCGCTGATGGTGGACTACATGCTGAACGTCGCGGTCGGCATATCCGCCGGCGTCGGCGCGTTGACCTCCGCCGTGCCGGCGCTGCACGACGACACGCTGGCGCTGTGCCTCGGCGTGCTGGCGGTCATCACCTTGGTCAATTTGCGCGGCACCAAGGAGTCCGGGCTGGTGCTGGCCGTGCCGACCTATTTGTTCCTTGCCAGCCTGATCTTCATCCTCGCCTTCGGCGGCTGGACGGCCTGGTCGGCCGGCGGCCATCCCCATCCCGTCGTGGCGCCGCCGGGCCGCGCACAGACGGCCGGGGCCTTGTCGCTGTGGTTGGTGGTGCGCGCCTTCGCGGCCGGCTGCACCGCCATGACCGGCGTGGAAGCCGTCAGCAACGGCGTCAGCGCCTTCAAGGATCCGACCGTGCGCTACGCCCATCGCACGCTGACGGCGATCTGCGCCGCATTGGGGCTGCTGCTGCTGGGGATCGCCTACCTGGCCTCCACCTATGGCGTCACGGCGATGGACCAGACCAGGGGCGACTATCAAAGCGTGGTGTCGCAGTTGATTGGGGCGGTGTGGGGGCGGGACTGGCTGTATTACGTGACGATCGCCAGCGTGCTCGCGGTGCTGGCGCTTTCGGCCAACACCAGCTTCGTGGGCTTTCCCCGGCTTTGCCGCCAGGTGGCGCGCGATAGCTACCTGCCGAAGGCGTTCGCGATCCCGGGCCGGCGCCTGGTCTACACCGCGGGCATCCTGTTCCTCGCCGTGGGCGCCGCTGTGCTGCTGACGGCGTTCGACGGCATCACCGACCGGCTGATCCCGCTCTTCGCCGTGGGTGCCTTCCTGTCGTTCACGCTCAGCCAGGCGGGCATGGCGATGCATTGGCGCCGCGGTGGACGGGGGCACGCCGACCGGGCGCGTTCGATGGTCAACGGCCTGGGCGCACTGACGACGGGTACGGCGTTGGCCATCATCCTGGTCGCGAAGTTCACCGAGGGCGCCTGGCTGACCGTCCTGGTCATCCCGCTGACGCTGCTGCTGCTGCGCTGGATCCACCGCTACTACCGCGACCTGGAGCGCCAGGTGCTGGTCGGCAGCCGGCGGTGCATGGACCTGGCCGATCACCGGCCGCCCGCCGTGCTAATCCCGCTGGAGCGGTGGGATCGCCTGGCGCAACGCGCCGTGCAGACGGCGATGCGCCTGTCGCCGGACGTGGTGGCGCTGCACCTGACGGATTTGGAGGGGCCGGACGGCGAGCAACATGAGAGCCGCCTCCGCGCCGACTGGGCGCGTTTCGTGGGGCTACCTGCCTCCGAGGCCGGGCTGCCGCCGCCGCGGCTGGTGATCCAGTCCTCGCCCTATCGCAGCCTGCTGGCGCCGCTGCTGCGCGAGATGACGGCGCTGCGGGCGAGTTGCCCGGGCCGACCGCTGGTGGTTGTGCTGAACGAGTTGACCGGCGGGCGCTGGTGGCAGGCCGTGCTGCACACCCGGCGCAGCCAGAAACTGCGCACGCAGTTGCTGAGCTATGGCGGCCCCGACGTGTCGGTGCTGGTCGTGCCATGGCAGCAAACGGTCGACACGGCGCAGAAGCTCGCGGAGGAAGAGCCGCAGCAGGTGGGATGATCCACTTCCGCAAACCCTTCTCCCTCCGTGAGGAGGCCACCGATAATCCCACCAATCGGCCCGAATACGAAACTGGCTACAGTAGCTACAGCAATCGAAGCGTCAAGGGCATCAAGTTCTACCCGAACTCGTTGATCGTCACTCATAAGCCGTCGCCGTCGTCATAGCATGGCTGAGTCATTCAACAGCCACCTGGCTTGTCGGCAGCGACCCACGACGTCATTCAGTCGTAGAAAGCCGTGCCAAAGCGACG
Organism: Acetobacteraceae bacterium; assembly: GCA_965199095.1. Taxonomy (GTDB): domain Bacteria; phylum Pseudomonadota; class Alphaproteobacteria; order Acetobacterales; family Acetobacteraceae; genus LMUY01. The sequence continues at coordinate 540,038 of CBDAQM010000006.1, read as the reverse complement.
CCGGCCATCACGCCGTTTCGGCCGCGACCAACCCGAGTTCACGCTCCATAGCCTCCCGCATCAGGAATTTCTGCATCTTGCCGGTGACGGTCATCGGGAACTCGTCCACGAACCTCACGTAGCGCGGGATTTTCTGGTGGGCGATCCTGCCGCGGCAATAGGCGCGCACGTCCTCCTCCGCCAGCGTGGCGTCGGGCCGGCGCTTGATCCAGGCGCACAGCTCCTCGCCATACCGGCTGTCCGGCACGCCGAAGCATTGCACGTCCAGGATCGCCGGGTGGGTGTAGAGGAACTCCTCCACCTCGCGCGGGAACACGTTCTCGCCGCCGCGGATCACCACGTCCTTGATGCGGCCGACGATGTTGCAATAGCCCTCCGCGTCGATCACGGCCAGGTCGCCGGTGTGCATCCAGCGTGCCGCGTCGATCACCTGCTCCGTACGCGGCCGATCGTCCCAATAGCCCAGCATCACGCTGTAGCCGCGGGTGCATAATTCACCCGGCGTGCCGCGCGGCACGATGCGGCCCTCGGCGTCGACGATCTTCACCTCCAGGTGCGGGTGGATGCGGCCCACGGTGGACACGCGGCGCTCCAGCGGGTCATCCGCCGTGGTCTGGAAGCTGACCGGGCTCGTCTCCGTCATGCCATAGCAGATGGTGATGTCGCGCAAATGCATACGCTCGACCGCCCGGCGCATCACCTCGATGGGGCAGGGCGAGCCGGCCATGATCCCGGTGCGCAGCGAGGACAGGTCGAACTCGGAGAAACGCGGATGTTCCATCTCCGCGATGAACATGGTGGGCACGCCGTGCAGCCCGGTGCAGCGTTCCTCCGCCACGGTCTGCAACACGGACAGCGGGTCGAACCCCTCGCCGGGATAGACCATGCAGGCGCCATGGGTGATCGCGGCCAGGTTGCCCAGCACCATGCCGAAGCAATGGTATAGCGGCACGGGAATGCACAGCCGGTCCTCCGCGGTCAGCCGCATCGCCTCGCCGATGAAGAAGCCGTTGTTGAGCACGTTGTGGTGGGTGAGGGTGGTGCCTTTCGGGCTGCCCGTGGTGCCGGAGGTGAACTGGATATTGATCGGGTCGTCGAACTGTAGCGACTGCGCGAGTTCGGCCAGCCGGGCCCGCTCGGCGGCCCCGCCGCGTTGCGCCACCTCGTCGAACCCGAGCGTGCCGGGGCTGGCGCCGCCGATCTGGATGACCGTGCGCAGCGATGGCACCCGGGCCGCGTGCAGGGCGCCGGGCTGGCTGGCGTGCAGTTCCGGCAGGACCTCGTGCAGCATGGCCATGTAGTCGCTGCTCTTGAACGCGGTCGCGGTCACCAGGGCGCGCACGCCGACCTTGTTCAGCGCGTAGTCCAGCTCCGTCACGCGGTAGGCCGGGTTGACGTTCACCAGGATGATGCCGGCCTTGGCGGTGGCGATCTGCGTCACCAGCCACTCGGCATTGTTCAGCGACCAGATGCCGACGCGCTCGCCGGGCCCGATCCCCAGCGCCAGCATCCCGGCGGCGAACGCCTCCGCCCGGGCGGCCAGTTCGGCATAGCTCCAGCGGATGGCCTGGCTGCGGACCACCAGGCCGGGGCGGTCGCCCCATTGCGCCACGGTGCGGTCGAAGCTGCGGCCGAGCGTCTCCCCCAGGAGCGGGATGCCCACCGCGCCGTGGACGTAGCTGAGCGCTTCGGTCACGTGTTGTCTCCGCCCGTTTCCTGCCGGGCGATGCTCGCGGTTCAGCGCGGGAGCGTCAACGCCGCGATCCAGACGGCATGACTTATCCCCGGCGACGCTTTGCCTTATTGGTGTGTGCTGACCCGAAGGATGCTGCGCCTGCGCCACGCACGCGCGCCAGATCAATCATCGCCCGGACCGCGGCCTGTCGGACGACGATCGACACGCCTGCCGCTGCTTCGACCTGATCGTGCACAGGCGTATTCGACAGCCCGGCAGCCTCAACGAGGCCGATGAGGTCGGCGCGGTTGATCTGGCATGGATCGCAAGACGACCAGAGCGTGAGGCGGTCGAGAAGATGCACGTCTGCCTGCATGTTGCGGCAACGGCAGTCGCGACCGAACCGATCCACAAGGGCTTACGCCGGCATCTTCGAGTGAGGCTCAGCTGCGCCGGGCTTGTACCTGAAAGGCTAAGGAAGGTCGCCGAAGGTCGAAGCGCGCCTGACTTGAGAGGTCGCAGCTTTGTGACTTTCACCGACTGGCGCCGACGCCGACACGAAAGGTGGGCTGAAGCCCAACCTACCCTGTCGAAGACATTCCGAACGTAGGGTGGGCTTCAGCCCACCGCAGGGTCGAGATCAACGCGGGTTGTTATGCGTTGGCAGCTAAGACGTTGCTTGGTCATAAAGGAGTCGTTGGCACGCCAGTGATCCCTCTCCCGCCGCCAACTACACGAGCCGGTCGTTAATTTCTTACTGTCGGTTTACCAGTGTATACCGTCCATTATTAGTAATAAAATCTTGTCGGTGAACCTCTCGACTGCCTATGATGGCTTTGTGTTCTGGGCAGGTTTGGAGGGCGCAGTGGACGCAACAACGGACGGCTCGGTTGACGTGGCGCAGTCGATGGAGGGTGGCGTGCCGCTCACAGACGGCATCACCGTCCTGCACGGCCCGACCAGGGCGCTCGGCCGGTTCTTTCTTGCGGCGACCGCGCAGGCGCTTGAGGCGGGGGCCGTCTTGCGCCTGCACGATGATCTCACCAGCCTGGTCACGCTGAACGCACAGTCGCAGGCGTCATGGGGACCGCTCGTTCCCATCCTGCACCCGGGCGAGAGCGAGTTATCGAGCAGGAATTCGTTTTGGATTTCCGGGCAGGACGCCAACGGCCGGATCATCGCGGCCTATGCAGGGCGTCTGCTGGAGGTGGGACCCGAGGGATTAGGAGATCACTTCCGGACCCTCCGCTTGTTCTACGCCAATCCCGAACCCCATCTGGCGAGGGGCACGACGTGCGAAGTGCATCACCCGGCGGCGGACGTTGCAGACGCGATCACCGGCCGAGTGGCCTATGCGGGAGGATCCTGGACCGATCCGGCAGCCCGTGGAAGCGGCTTGGCTTACCTTCTGACGCGTGTCGTGCGCTACATCGCTTATACGCGCTGGGACACGCGATACACCATCAGCACGCTTCGCAAGGACCTGGCCACCAAGGGCGTGCTGGAGCAGTACGGTTACGTAAACCAGGCTTCTGGCATTCAGATGAGGAATGGATACCGTGGAGATATGGACCTCAATCTCATCTGGATGGACCGCGACTGGATGGATGCCGAGCTCCTCGGCTACGTGGCCGGATCCGCTCTATACAGAAGCCGCAAGACGGACGCCGAACTCACCATTGGACCAATGCGGGAACGCCAAGGGAGTAGCAGCCGCTCATAGCGGGACCGCATCGGGGCCTGGTCGGCTGATTGCAGAGTCGCCTCGATCATCTCGAACGCTGGTTTCTTGACGAAGCTCGCTTCCAAGACAGAGTTTGACACCCAGGCTGCATAAGCACCGTCCGCCTGATCGTCGATCCGCCGACCCTGGGCCTCGGCGACGAGGGATTTCACGCCCTTGTAGCCGGTGCCGATCTCGACGAATTTGGCATGGCCTGGATAGATCAGGGCGCGATAATGCGGGGACGTCCGCTGAAAAAGCGGGGTACTGGTATCGAGAAGGTCATAATTGCCGAGCACCCGCTGCCAAGCCTTGTAATAGGCATGCAGCGATGCGAGCCGGTCCGCCCGTTCCAGCCGTGTCAAAGACAATGGCTGCTTGAAGAAGCGCGGCCGCCGCAATGCGGAACCGTGCTCCGCCGAATGGGTCAGGATGGCCACGACATCATCGAAGTCGCTGACACTCTGATGGCTGGCAGAAGGACCGACAAGCTCCAAAACAAAGCGTTTGGTGTTCTGAGCAAGCAGCAACTCGGCGACCCTGGCGACGGCTGACGTAGCAACGAAGCCTGGTCTGAAGATTAGATGCGCTGCGACGGCCGGTGTTGAAATCCGAAGCCGGACATGGCCGAGATTGCAGATCAAGTAGTCAATGAAGTCGCCCTCTAAATCCCGCGCATCATGACGCTCGCGCAGATCATCTGACCACACCGGCCAAACCCGCCCATCATCATCAAGGATGACATCGTACCCAGTGCTAAACATGATAAAAGACATTCGCGCTTCACGGCGTAATGTCCAGGCCGCACTAACATTTGATGGGCGAGTTCACTTGGCATGAAGCTGGGTGGCATACTGCACGGATGAGCATCAGCCCTGATGGCTTTCGTGAACTCTGGTGAACCGCAGGGTTGCACTGAACACCCTAAAACACTACGAAGCGCGGCGTGGGGCGCGTAGCTCAGCGGTAGAGCACTGCCTTGACATGGCAGGGGTCACAGGTTCAATCCCTGTCGCGCCCACCACCGCGCCGCTCAGCGCCGCGCCATCTCCACCAGGTGTCCGCGGGTTGGCAGCCGGATCACGACCCGGCACGCAATCGGCAATTGCTCCAGCAGGGCCATCGCAACTGCCTCGAAGGTCCGGCCGCTGATCGTGTCCTCCAGCCTGCCCTCGATGGCCGCGGCAGCGGCTGCGACATCCTGGCGCCAGATGTCCAAATCCACCTCCTGCTCCGTCCATACCTCGGCGGTCAGGCTGTGGCCGTGCAGCACGCCGTCCAGGCCCAGATGCGCGATCTCCAGCGGCACCGTCGCGGCGCGGCTGACCTTCACGGGATGGCCCAACTCTTATGCGCCTGGATGTTCAGCCGCCAGGCCGGGTGCGCCTTGCAATAGGCCGAGGCGGCGGCGGTATGCGCGGCAAGCGACGGGCCGTCCATCGGCGACAGCCAGCGCTCCGCGGCGGTGAACCCGGCATACCGCTCCGGCTCGGCGCCAGGCTGCAGGTAGACCAGCTTCAGCTCGTCGGCGTGCTGCAGCACAAGCGGCGCCCCTGCCTTCGGGCTGACGCAGACCCAATCGACCGGACCCGGCAGCGCCTGCGTGCCGTTCGTTTCTATGGCCACCCAAAACCCCCGCGCCTTCAAGGCCGCCAGCAACGCCGCGTCCACCTGCATCAGCGGTTCGCCCCCGGTCAGCACCAGGCGGCGCCCGGCCTGCCCCGCCAGCCAGTGCGCCGCAATCGCCTCCGCCAGCAGATCGGCCGAGCGGTACTTCTCGCCCCCGACAAACGTCGTGTCGCAGAACCGGCATGTCGCGGTGGCCCGGTCCTCCTCCCGCCCCGACCACAAATTGCAGCCGGCGAACCGCACGAACACGCAGGTCCGGCCCAGATTGACCCCTTCGCCCTGTTGGGTCAGGAAAATCTCATGGACGGTATAGGTCACTCCACCAACTCCAGCCGCTCGCCGACGGTGTTCTGCGACCGTTGGGGCTCCGGGGCAAATCACCTCGGATGGAAGGGGCGCTGCACGCAATGAAACGGCCGCGATGGTTCGCCCGCCCTGCCACGCGGAACTCCGCCGGGCCGGAGCCGCGTTTTGCGGTCGACCGCCTGCGCCTGTTCGACACCGAGAAAACCCGCATCCTGGCCGACTTGCTCACGGTCCCGCGCGGGCGGCGCGATGCAGCCTGGACGGAGCGGTTTTTCGATGCCGCCTGGAACGCCTCCCTCTTCCTCGCCGACCCGGCGGTCATCACCGGCCCGTACGGCTTCCCCTATGTCCGGCTCAACCTGCCGCCGGCCGGCCGGTTCAAGCCCGCTTCCATCGCCAACCTCGCCGCGATCTGCCTGGAGCGGGCGACCGGCATCGCCCTGTTCGCCGCCGCGTCGGACCCGGTGGGCGCGTCCCAGTTCGTCTTCCCCATGGGCATGCTCGACAGCCTGCTGCGATATGACACCTGGCAGGGCGATCCGCTGGACCATCAGGACATGGCCGGCGGCACGGATGCCGAGTCGCTGGAGCAAGGCTGGGGCCGCACGGTGACGCTGCGGGCGGCGCACGAGGTCATGCTGGGCTCGCCGTCCGTGCATTACCTGCCCACCTACACCGCCCGCGCCCTGCTGAATCACATGCGCAACACCTGGCAGGTGGCCGAGCCACGGGTCCGGCTGATGGTGGACCCGCGGCTGCGGCCATCCCGCAACCTGGTCGTCGGGTGCAAACAGGCGCAGCTTCCCGCGGGCGACCCGTGGGACGTGCAGTGCCGCCGCCTGCTCTGGTATCTTCCGCACGGCCGGTCCGTCGTGCTGATGCCGGATGATTGGCGCCTGGAGGACATGACTCCGCTGGAGCAACTGGCCGGGCAGGCGCCGGGGCCGTCGCGCTAGCAAACGCCGCCCGGCAGGGCTAACACACGCGCTTTCGCCCCATCATCGGACGCCGCGCCATGCACGCCTACCGCACCCATACTTGCGACCAGTTGCGCGCCAGCGACGCCGGCCAACCAGCCCGGCTGTCCGGCTGGGTGCACAGCAAGCGGGACCATGGCGGGCTGCTGTTCATCGACCTGCGGGACCATCACGGGCTGACCCAGGTGGTGTTCCCCGCCGGCAGCGCCGCCTTTGCCGAGGCGGACGCGCTGCGGGTGGAAAGCGTCGTCACCATCACCGGCGCCGTCGTGCTGCGCGAGGGCGGCACGGTCAACCCGAAGCTGCCCACCGGCGAGGTCGAGCTGCGGGCCGAGACGCTGGTCGTGCAATCCGCCGCCGCCGTGCTGCCCTTCCCGGTCGCGGGCGAGGCCGCCACGTCCGAGGAGCTGCGGCTGCGCTACCGCTACCTCGACCTGCGGCGGGACAAGATCCATCGCAACATGATGCTGCGCGCCGGTGTGATCGCCTATCTGCGCCGGCAGATGATCGCCGCGGGATTCACCGAGTTCCAGACGCCGATCCTCACCGCCTCCTCGCCGGAGGGCGCGCGCGACTTCCTGGTGCCGTCGCGCACCCATCCCGGCATGTTCTACGCCCTGCCGCAGGCGCCGCAGCAGTTCAAGCAATTGGCCATGGTCGCCGGGTTCGACCGCTACTTCCAGATCGCGCCGTGCTTCCGCGACGAAGCGGGGCGGGCCGACCGCTCGCCCGGTGAGTTCTACCAGCTCGATTTTGAGATGAGCTTCGTCACGCAGGAGGACGTGTTCACCACGCTGGAGCCGATCATCGCCGGCGTGTTCCGCGAGTTCGGCGGCGGCCATGTGGTGACGGAGGGGGCGTTCCCGCGCATCCCCTACGACACGGCGCTGCTGGAATACGGCTCCGACAAGCCGGATTTGCGCAACCCGCTCCGCATCACCGACGTGACGGAGCATTTCGCCGGCTCCGGGTTCGGCCTGTTCGCCAAGATCGCGGCGTCCGGCGGCGTCGTGCGGGCGATCCCGGCGCCGGGCGCGGGCGCCAAGCCGCGCGGCTTCTTCGACAAGCTGAACGAGTGGGCGCGGGAGCAGGGCGCCGGCGGCCTGGGCTACATCCAGTTCGAGGCCGAGGGCGGCCGCGGCCCGATCGCCAAGAACCTGGAACCGGCGCGGCTGGAGGCGGTCCGCACTGCCTGCGGCCTGGCCGCGGGGGACGCGGTGTTCTTCGCCGCCGGGCCGCGCGACGAGGCCGCGAAGTTCAGCGGCGCCGTGCGCAACCGCATCGGTGCGGAACTCGATCTCTGCGAGAAGAACGCGTTCCGCCTGTGCTGGATCACGGACTTCCCCATGTACGAGCGGGTGGAGGAAACCGGGCTGATCGATTTCAGCCACAACCCGTTCTCCATGCCGCAGGGCGGGCTGGAGGCGCTGGACAGCCAGGATCCGCTCACCATCAAAGCCTATCAATACGATATCGTCTGCAACGGGGTCGAGCTGTCCTCCGGCGCGATCCGCAACCATCGCCCCGAGATCATGATCCGCGCGTTCGAGATCGCGGGCTACGACGCGGCGGAGGTGGAGGCGCGGTTCGGCGGCATGCTCTCCGCCTTCCGCTACGGCGCACCGCCGCATGGCGGCTCGGCCCCCGGCATCGACCGCATCGTCATGCTGCTGGCCGACGAGCCGAATATCCGCGAGGTGATCCTGTTCCCGCTGAACCAGCAGGGGCAGGACCTGATGATGGGCGCCCCATCCCCCACGACGCCGGCGCGGCTGAAGGAATTGTCGCTGAAACTGGATTTGCCGCCTGTGAAAAAAGCCTAAACAGAGTTCATTTTTGTAGTGGAACAGGCTATAGCGCGCTGGCCGCTCAGCGTCACGATGAGCATTAGGAGAGATGATGTTTAAATTAATTGCCGGCATTGCCGGAATGACCGCACTGATGGCGCTCTCGGCGCCATCGCACGCCGCAACAAGGCCGGCCGTCAATGTCAGCGAGAGCGTGCGGGCTGCTGCGTTCGATTCAGCACCGGCCGCGCCGCAGGTCCTGACGGTGGAGTACTACTACGATAGTCACCACCACCGGCATTACCGTCGCCGGCGCTATCACCACCGGTAGGGCCCATTCGGCTTGAAAACATCGGCTGGACTATAAGCACAGCGCGGTCAGGCTGGCGCATTCGCCAGCCTGTTCCGCCGCTCCGAGCAGGTCGCCCGTGTAGCCACCGAGGTGGCGTCGCCCGAGCCACGCCACGATTAGGCTGGCCATCCCCGTCACGAACAGGGCCAGCGGTGCTTCGGGGATGAACGGCGTTGTCAGAACGAGGCCGATCAGCGCCCGCCCGGGTGCACCAGCCAACGTGGCGGCGATGCCGTCCGGTCGCGCCGGACGCAGCAGCAGCAGCGGCAGTAGGATGCTGGCGCGTCCCAGCAATCCCGATGTCAGCATCGCCAGCAAGGGGTGCGGCGACCCTGCCAGGCAGAGAATCCGCAACACGACGCTGAAACACAGGGCGAGCGCGCCGTAGCTGCCAATCCGGCTGTCCCGCATGATGGCGAGCCTGCGCTCCACGGTGCGGCCGCCGCCAAGCCCGTCCGCCGTGTCCGCCAGACCGTCCTCGTGCAGCCCCCCGGTCACCACGACGGTTGCGAGGACCGCCCATGCCGCGGCGACGGCCCGTGGCGCCCCGAACGCCAGCAGGACCGACAACACGGCCGCGCCGAGCGCGCCCACCACCAGCCCGATGATCGGATACGCCCAGACGCAGGAAGCGGCCGGCGGGTGCGATCGCGCCAGCCGCGCCACCGGCAACCGCGTCAGCAGCGTGGCCGCCGCGACGAGTTCGGCCCACCGCGTCATTCCGCGCGATCGGCGATGGCGGCCTCGGCGAAGGTCGCCATGCCGGTGTGGCACGCCAGCGCGGCGCGCAGCAGCGGCACTGCCAACGCGGCGCCGGACGCCTCGCCCAGCCGCATTCCCAGATCCAGCAGCGGTGGCAGCGACAGGATCGACAGCAGGCGGCGATGCCCGGCCTCGGCCGAGACATGCGCGGCCAGGCAGTGGTCCAGCGCACCGGGCCGCATGACGGCGAGGAACGCGACGGCGGCGGTGCAGACGAAGCCGTCGAGCAGCACCGGGATGCCGCGCTGCCGCGCCGCCAGCGTCGCCCCTGCGATCGCGGCAAGCTCCCGCCCGCCCAGGCGCCGCGCCACCTCAAGCGGGTCCGCACCGGCATGGTGCGCGGCGGCGGCGCGGACGGCCTCGCGCTTGCGCGCCAGCCCGGCATCGTCCACGCCGGTCCCGCGTCCCGTCCAATCGTCGCCGCCGAACAGCGCCGTGCACAGCGCCGCGGCGGCCGTGGTGTTGCCGATCCCCATCTCGCCCAGGCACAGCAAATCGGTCTCCGGCCGGACCGCGGCGGCGCCGGCAGCGCAGGCGGCGGCAAATGCGGCCGCGGTCATGGCGGGGCCCGCCACGATGTCCCCGGTAGGCGTATCGAGGTCGAGCGGCACGACGCGCAGGGTCGCCCCGGCGACGCGGGCAAGCTGGTTGATCGCGGCGCCGCCAGCCTGGAAATTGCCCACCATCTGCGCCGTGACTGCCGCCGGGTAGGGGGAGACGCCGCGCGCCACAACGCCGTGATTGCCGGCGAACACAACCACTTCCACGTGGTCGAGCCGCGGCACGACACGCCCTTGCCAGCGGGCGAGCCACGCCACCATCGTTTCCAGCCGTCCCAGGCTGCCCGGCGGCTTGGTCAGGCTGTCCTGGCGCTTGGCGACGGCAGCGGCGGCCGCCTCATCGCCGTCCGGCAGAGCAGCCAGCGCAGCGTAGATTTCCCCCGCCGTCATGCCGCCTCCTGGGCGATGGCATGGAAGAAGGAGCCGGTGACATGCCCCCGCCGTCCGCCCGACGGGCCGAGGCATGTGCCCGCTGCGTCTTCCACCGTGGCGTAGGGCAGGTCCGTCCCCGGGTCGGCGACCGTGGCGTAGTGGAACTCATGCCCGCGCCGCACCGTGCCGTCCGGCAAGGTCGCGCGACGGTAGCCGAGATGCAGCGCCCGGCGGGCAAAGCTGGTAGTGTGGCCGAGCAGGCCGGCCATGGCGTGGGGCGCACCGCCGGCATCGATCAGCGCAGCGCCGAGCACCATGTGGCCACCGCATTCGCCATGCACCGGACGCGTGGCAGCGAAGCGGTGCAGCCCGCTGCGGAACCGGTCCGCCGCGGCCAAGCGGGCGGCATGAAGTTCCGGGTAGCCGCCGGGCAGCCAGCAGCAATCCGCGGCCTCCGGGGGAGGCTCGTTTGCCAGCGGTGAGAAGGGCAGCAACTCCGTCCCGGCGGCGCGCCAGGCAGAGAGGAGGTGCGGATAGGTGAAGGAGAACGCGGCGTCGCAGGCCAGGGCGATCCGCTGCCCTGGCGGCGGGAGTGCGTCCCGGCCCTCAATCACAGGGGAGGGGAGAACAAAGCCCTCTCCCTCTGGGAGAGGGAGGGGTGAGGGCGGCGCCAGGATGCGAGGCAGGTCCAGGCAGCGCTCCGCCATATCCGCCAACTGCTCCAACAGCGCCTCCAATCCCGGATGCTCCCTTGCCTGCACCAGGCCAAGATGCCGCTCCGGCACCGCCAGCGATGCATCCCGCGGCACCGCCCCCAGCACCGGCAGCCGCATCGCCGCCTCGACGGAGCGCCGGTGCTTTTCGCTGCCCACCCGGTTCAGCACCACCCCGCCCACCTGCACCGCCGGGTCGAAGCCGGCCATCCCGTGCGCGACGGCGGCGGCGGTCTGCGCCTGCCCGCTCACGTCCAGCACCAGCAGCACCGGCAGGCCGAACCGCGCCGCCAGATCGGCCGCGCTCCCGGTGCGGCCCGGCGGCCCCGCGACGCCGTCGAACAGGCCCATGGCGCTTTCCACCACCAGGAACTCGGCATCTGTCGCGGCCTCGGCGAACAGCCGGTCCAGCAAGGCTGGCGGCATCGCCCAACTGTCCAAATTGACGCCAGGCGCGCCGGACGCGGCGGCGTGGAAGGCCGGGTCGATATAGTCCGGCCCGCATTTCGCCGTCCGCACCCGCACGCCGCGCCGCCGCAGCGCCGCCACCAGCGCCAGCGTCACCGTCGTCTTGCCGCTGCCGGACCGGGGTGCGGCGACCAGCCAGCCGGGCACTGTCATGCGTGCGGCCCCTGATGCAGGGCGTAGGTCATGAGCGATAGCGCCGTACGTAATCGGGACTGTAGAGCGCGCTGTCGCGGAACTCGGCCGGGTCGAGCGCTGGCCCGACCAGCAGCAAGGCCGTCCGCTCCACCCCGGTGGCGTCCAGCGTGCCCAACGTGGCGCGAATCACCCGTTCCTCCGGCCAGGTGGCGCGGACGACCAGCGCCGCAGGGCAGTCGCCGCCGTAATGCGGCAGCAGCGCCGCGCGCGCCTGGTCCAGCAGGGCCGCCGCGAGGTGGATCGCCAGCGTGGCGCCGGTCGCGGCGTACGCGGCCAGGCTCTCGCCGGGCGGCATCGCGGAGGCACGGCCCGGCAGCCGCGTCAGCACCACGGTCTGCGCCACGCCCGGCACGGTGAGTTCGCGGCCGAGTACCGCGGCGGCGGCGGCGAAGGCGGGCACGCCGGGCGTCATCGTGTAGGGGATCGCGTGCCGGTCCAGCCGACGAAGCTGCTCCGCCACAGCGCTGTAGAGCGAGAGGTCGCCCGAATGCAGCCGCGCCACGTCCTGCCCGGCGGCGTGGGCGGCGACGAACTCCCGCTCGATGGCGTCGAGGTCGAGTGGCGCGGTGTCCACCAGCTTGGCCCCCGCTCCACAATGGCCGAGCAGGTCCGGCGGCACGATGGACCCCGCATAAAGGCAGACCGGGCAGGCCGCGAGCAAGCGCGCGCCCCGCAGCGTGATCAGGTCCGCGGCGCCCGGGCCGGCGCCGATGAAGTGCACCGTCACGCCGGACCCTCGCCCAAGGGAGAAGCACAAAAGCCCTTTGGGAGAGGGTTGGGTGAGGGCTGTTCCACCAGCGCGCAGGTGGCCCATCCGCTGCCGATCCGCGCCAGGACCAGCGACCCACCCCCGGCCAACGCCGCCGCCTCCGCCACCGAGGCATGCCCCGTCACCCGCGCCGCGACCGCCGAGCGGGTCGGGCATAGCGCCTGCACCGCACCGAGCGCCGCGTCCGTCACGAAGCTCAGCGGAAGCTCCAGCAGCCGCGCCGCCTCGATCAACCCGGCCTCGTCGCGTTTCCACGTCGGAGCCGCAAGCGCGTCCGCGCCGCCGGCCTGGCGCACCAAGGCCACGATGACGTCCGCCGGGCAGCCTCGCCGGCAGCCGATACCGGCGACGATCATGGCTTGACCGCCGACCATTGCGTCACCGTCATGGCCGGACGAAATGCCTGCATGCGGCCGACTGCTTCCAGCCGCTCCAGCGAAAGCCGCAGCAACGTGCCACCCAGCTTGGCCTGCGCTGTCAGCAAGGCCGCCTCCGTCTCCACGGTGACGCCGTTGGCGACGATCCGGCCCTCCGGCGGCAAGGCCGCCCAGGCAGCGTCGATCACACCCGCCCGGTGCGCCCCACCGCCCAGGAACACCGCGTTGGGGGGCGCCAATCCGGCGAGCGCGCCGGGCGCTGTGCCCTGCACCACCGTGAGGTCTGGCACGCCGAGGCCCTCGGCATTGCGCCTGATCCGCGCCACCCGGACCGGATCCTGTTCAATCGCGATGGTGCGGTTGGCCGGGTGGCGCAGCATCCACTCGATGCCGATCGACCCAGCCCCGGCGCCGATATCCCACAGTATCTCGCCACGTCGCGGCGCGAGGGTGGATAGGGTGACGGCGCGGATGTCACGCCGCGTGAGTTGGCCGTCATGCTCGAACAAATCGTCGGGCAGCCCGGTCGCCAGATGCTGCCGCACTGGACCGGCCACGGTGATCGCGACCGTGTTCAGGGCATGGATGTCCGTCAGGTCGAACCCGGCGGCGCTGGCATGGCGAAGGCGCTCTGCCGGGCCACCCAGCGCTTCCAGCACGACCAGGCTCGATGCGCCCAATCCGCTGTCCCGCAACATCGCGGCCATTGCGATGGGGGTCGACGCGTCGGCGGACAGCACCAGCAGCCGCGCGCCTGGTTGCAGGTAGGGTATCACAGCAGACAGCGGCCGGCCGCAGACCGACAGCTCGGCGATGTCGGTGATCGACCAGCCGAGTCGGGCGCGCGCCAGGGCGAAGGCGGAGGGCGCCGGGTGGCAGTCGATTTCGGCCGGTGGCACCAGCGTCGCCAGTGTGGACCCGACGCCGAAGCAGAACGGATCGCCGGAGGCGAGCACGGCGACAGGTGTCCCGCGGCGGGCGAGGATCGCGCCATAGGCCGCCGCCATCGGGCTGGGCCACGCCAGGCACTCGCCCGAAACGACCGGCTGCGCCAGCGCCAGGTGCCGCCGTCCGCCCACGACCAGCCCGGCCTGCGCCACCGCGCGGCGGGCCGGGGATGACAGCGCGCCGTCCTCGCCGATCCCGACGATGGCGAGCCAGGGCGCGGTCATGCCACAACCCGGCGATGCGCGTGTTGATCCTCGGCGGAACGACGGACGCCTCGGCCATCGCCCGTGCGCTGGCGGGGGATGCGCGGTTCCAGCCGGTGCTGTCGTTCGCCGGGCGCACCCGCGCACCGGTGCCGCCGCCGATCCCCTGGCGCAGCGGCGGGTTCGGCGGCGTGGACGGCCTGGTCGCGTATCTGCGCCGGGAGCGGTTCGACGCCCTGGTGGACGCCACGCACCCGTTTGCGGCGCGCATGAAGGCCAACGCGGCGCAGGTGACGATCCCCCGCCTCGTCGTGCTGCGGCCGCCCTGGGTCGCGCAGGCCGGCGACCGGTGGATCACGGTCGCGGACATGGCTGACGCTGCCGCTGCCCTCGGCGCCGCGCCGCGCCGCGTGTTCCTGACGGTGGGGCGGGGCGATCTGCGTTGCTTTAGGCCGCCCCACAGCTACCTTGTCCGCTCCGTCGACGCGCCGGCCGACGCGCCAGAGGGCGCCGCGATCGTGACGGCGAGGGGGCCCTTCACGGAGGCGGACGAACGCGCGCTGATGCTGGCCCAGGGCATCGACATGCTGGTCACGAAGAACGCCGGGGGCGGCGCGGTCGTGGCCAAGCTGGCGGCGGCCCGCTCGCTTGGCATGCCGGTCGTCATGGTGTCGCGTCCACCGCCGCCGAGTGGTCCGACCGTGGCCGACGCAGAGGGCGCGCTCGACTGGCTGCATGCTCAGGCGGCGCTCCGCGGCGTGTAGAGCCAGACGCCGCCACCGGGCCGGGGGATGGTCTTGGTCGCCGCTGAGCCCACCATGACCAGCGTGCGCATGTCCGCCCGCGCCGGATCGGCCGCCGCCAGGGTCGTGACGTCCACCCGTTCATCCGGGCGGCTGATGGCGGTGGCGAAGGCCACCGCGGTGGCGCCGGGCAGCACCGCCCGCAAGGTGTCGAGCGCGGCGGCCAATTGCCACGGCCGCGCCCGCGACGAGGGATTGTACAGGGCCAGCACAAACCCGGCCTCGGCCGCGACGCGCAGCCGGTTCAGCACGGTGGGCCACGGCTTGAGATTGTCGGACAGCGAGATGGCGCAGAAATCATGCCCCAGCGGCGCGCCCAGCCGCGCCGCCGCCGCCAGCAAGGCCGAGATGCCGGGCACGACCTCGATGTCCAGCCCGGCGTAGCCCGGTTCTGCCGCCACGGCCTCGAACACCGCCGCCGCCATGCCGAACACGCCGGCATCCCCGCCGGACACCACGGCCACGCGATGGCCGGATGCGGCGAGCGTCAGCGCCAGGCGGGCCCGTTCCAGTTCCACCCGGTTGTCCGAGGCGTGGCGGCGCTGGCCATCGCGCTGCGGCGCCCGGTCCAGGTACGGGCCGTAGCCGACCAGGTCGGTGGCCGTGGCCAACGCCTCCGCCGCGCGGGGCGGGAGCAGCCCGGGATCGCCGGGGCCGATGCCGACGATGACCAGCCGCCCGGTCATCGCGCCCGCTGCCGCCCCGGCACCAGGATGAGCGAGAAATACGGCGCCGGCCCGTCCGGCAAGTCGGCCAGCGGCGTGATCCGCTCCGCCGGCATCGTGCCGTGCTCGACATACAGCGCCTGGCGGCTGCGGCCCGACTCGGCCAGGGCCGCGCGGATTTTCGGCAGGTTGCGCCCCACCTTCATGATGACGGCAGCGTCCGTGCTGCGCAGCCGGGCCGCCAGGCTCGCGGCGTCCAACGTGCCCGGCAGCACGGTCAGCACGTCGTCGCCATGCGTCATCGGCAGCCCGGCCCGCGCCCAGGCGCCCGCCATGCCGGTCACGCCGGGCACCGCCTCGTGCGGGTAGCGTGGCGACAGGCGGTCGAACACGTACATGGCGGAGCCGTAGAAAAACGGGTCGCCCTCGCACAGCAGCGCCACCGAGACGCCGGCCTCCAGCCGGGTGGCGATGGCGGCCGAGGCGGCTTCGTAGAACGCGGTCATGCCGGCGGCGTAGCGCGGGTCCGTCACCGCGACCTCGGTGGTGAACGGATAGTCGAATCGCATGGCCTCGGCCTCCGGGCGCAAATGGGAGGCTGCGATCGCGTGGGCATGGCTGGGCCGGTCCCGCTTGGCGAAGAACGCGTGCGCCGGGGCCGTGGCGAGGATGCGGACGGCCTTGAGCGTCAGCAGTTCCGGATCGCCCGGCCCGACGCCGACGCTGTACAGCGTGCCCGTCATTCCAGGTCGCTGGCCAGCGCGTTCACCGCCGCCACCGTCATGGCGCTGCCGCCGCGCCGGCCCGGCAGCACCAGGCAGGGCACCCGCCCGTCCGCCCAGAGCGCCGCCTTCGACTCGGCCGCGCCGACAAAGCCGACCGGCAGGCCGATGATGGCGGCGGGGAGCGGGGCGCCGTCGTCCAGCAGCTCCAGCAAGTGGAACAGCGCGGTGGGCGCGTTGCCGATCGCCACCACCGCCCCCGCCAGCCGCGCGCCCCACAGGTCGAGCGCCGCGGCCGACCGCGTGTTGCCGCTGCGCCGGGCGAGGGCGGGCGTGTCGGGGTGGTCCAGCGTGCACAGGACGGCGTTGTCCGCCGGCAGCCGGGCGCGGGTGATGCCGTGCGCCACCATCTTCGCGTCGCACAGGATGGGCGCGCCGGCTTGCAGCGCGGCGCGGGCGGCGTCGGTAAACCCGGGCGAGAAGCGCAGCGCGGGTGCGACCTCCACCATGCCGGCGGCATGGACGATCCGCACCGCCACCCGCGCCTCGGCGGGCGAGAGGCCGGACAGGTCTGCCTCGGCCCGGATGGTGGCGAAGGACTGCGCGTAGATCGCGGCGCCGTCGCGGACGTAGTCGCGGCTCATAGCACCGCCATCACCTGGTCGAGGGTAAGGCCGCGCAGGTCCGGCGGATCGTCGGCGCGGCCGTGGCGGACGAGGTCGTAGCGGCCGTCCCGCCCCACCAGGGTGGTGGTGGCGCCGGGATGCGCGCAGCCCTTGGCGCAGCCGGAGACGTGGAGCCGGGTGAACCCGGCCGCCACCAGCCGCGCTGCGTCCGCCCGCGCCGGCACGCTGCCGCTGCCACAGGCCGGCGCGCCAGGGCAGGCGGCCACCGTGCCGGGTGTGGCGTCGAAGCCGGGGACGGGGAGGGGAGAGAGGAAGGCGCGCCAGGGGGTGGTGCGGAGTTCGCATACTTTGCCCGCCAAATCCGCGAGGGCGGCGGCGGTCGTTTGGCCGAACGGGAGATGGAGCAGGTGGGCGCCACCCTCACCCCGACCCTCTCCCAGAGGGAGAGGGAGCTTGAAAAGTCCTCTCCCTCTGGAAGAGGGTTGGGTGAGGGCCTGACGCAGCGAGCCCACCGCCTCGCCATCAATGAACGCGCGATCCCCCGCCACCACCACGCAAAACTTCGCCGGCAGGCCTGCCGTGTCCGCCAGCAGCGCCTCCGCCTCCGCCACCAGGGCGTCGACGCAGGATGGCACGGCGACCACGTTGCGCCTTGCCTCGCGCACCGGGTCCGCATCCGCCAGCCCGGCCGCCACCATCGCCTTCGCGAACCCCGCCGCGTCGCGCACGCCGCGCACCTGCAGGTTTCCGCGGCTGGTCAGTTCCACCACGCCGTTGCCGAACGCGGCCACCGCCTCGGCCAGCGCCCGGAGGGCGGCGGACGTCAGCCGGCCGCCGAACGGCTTCACCCGCACCAGCAACCCGTCGCCGGTCGGCATCGGCGCGTACACGGTCGGGCACCAGCCGCGGATCATGCCGCCACCGCGTTGCGGCGCGGATGCCACAAGCCGGCGGTGCGCATGGCGGTGAACCGTTGCCGGATCGCCGCGTGCGCGTCCGGGTTCTCCCGTCGCAGGAACGCATCGACCTCGGGCGATTCGACCAGCGCGGCATGCAGCAGGTCGAACGACCGGTCGAACCGGTCCGGCAGCGTCGTGGCGAAGGCGGCCAACGCCTCCACCGCGCGCGCCATCTCCGCCGCCCCGGCGTAACCGTGCCGCATCATGCCCGCGACCCAGACCGGGTTCGCCGCCCGGCCCCGCACCACCCGCACCACCTGCTCCGCCACGCTGCGCACAGCGCCATCGTGGTGGTACAGCGCCGGCGTGCCGCCCAGCCGGGCGGCGGCCGCGGCGAAACCGCCCAGATGGGCCGCGTATTCGGGACTGTCCAGCAGATCCGTCTCGGCATGGTCCTGCACGTGGAGGAACGCATCCGCGCCCTGCACACGCTGCGCCAAGGCCGCAGCATCCGCGACGCCATCCCCGCCACTGCCATAACGGGACACGGAGGCGGCGAACCAATCGGCCCCCGCGCCATACTGGCCCGGCGCCGGGCCGAACACGCGCGGCCCGGCATGGCCCGCCAGCGGGTTCCAATCCGCCGCCTCGTCCCGCGCCGCGACCGCCGCCGCCGCCGCGTCGAACAACGTCACCTGCGCGGCAAAGGCGTCCCGGAACAGGCCGGAGATGCGCAGCGTCACGTCCACCCGCGGCCGGTCTAGCTCGGCAAGCGGCGTGACGGTGAAGCCGTTGACCCGCGACGACCCGGCGTCCCACACCGGCCGCACCCCCAGCAGCAGCAATGCCAGCGCGATGTCCTCGCCACCGGTGCGCATGGCTGAACTGCCCCACACGTTCAGCACTATGGAGCGCGGCCAGTCGCCATGGTCCTGCCGGTGCCGCCGCAACAAATCCGCCGCGGCGCGCTCCGCCAGCGTGACGGCAGACTGGGTGGGCAGCATACGCGGGTCGATCCCGGCCAGGTTGCGCCCCGTCGGCAGCACGTCCGTCCGCCCGGCGGATGGCGCCCCGGCCGGGCCGGGCGGCACGAACACTCCGTCCAGGGCGGCGAGCAGGGCCGCACGTTCCGCGGCGGCGCAGGCGGCGGCCCCGGCGGGCAGCAAGGCCAGCCGCTCCGGCGCCGGCTGGATGCCATAGACGTGCAGCCCGTCGCGGATCTGCAGCGCCTTCACGTCGCAGAGATAGGCGTCGAGCCGGGCGAGGGCGTCATCTTCCGGCATGCCGGGCGCCACGCCACTCTCATCCAGCAACCCGGCGGAGGCGGCACGGTCCAGGATATCCGTCCGCAGCAGGGTGGTCCGGCGGCGGTCCATGCCGTCGGCGGTGGCGTATTCGTCGATCAGCCGTTCCAGCGCCGCCGCCTCGCCGTGCAGGCTGGCGGCGTGCAGCGGCGGCGTCAGGTGGCCGATGGTGACCGCTCCCAGCCGCCGCTTGGCGGCAGCGGCTTCGCCGGGGTTGTTGACGATGAACGGGTAGATCACCGGCACACCGCCCGTCAGCGCGCGCGGCCAGCAGGCGGATGACAGCGCGGCGGCCTTGCCGGGCAGCCATTCCAGCGACCCGTGCGTGCCCAGATGCACCAGCGCGTCGGCCGTGCCGCGCAGCGAGAGATAGAACGCGATGAAGCCGTGGCGCGGCGGCAAATCCGCGTCGTGATACGCCGCGCGGCGATCCCCGCGGTCGCCGCGGTCCGGCTGGACCAGCGCTGTGATACGGCCGAGGCGCAGATGCCGCAGGGTGAAATGGCCGTCGATCAGCGAAGGGTCGCCCGCCGGGTCGCCCCAGGCATCGAGCGCTGCGGTCTGCAACGCGGCGGGCAGGGTCGCGAACCGGCAGCGGTATTCGGCGAGGCTGAGGCCGGGAAGGGGAGGCGCGTGGCACAGCGCTTGGACCAACTCGGCGGCCAACGCGGCCGTCGTGTTGTATCCCGCCTCGGCGAGGAGTTGCGTGATGGCCGCGAGGCTGGCGAAGCTGTCGAGGCCGACGGCATGGCCGCGCTGGCCCGCCGCGCCAGGATAGTCGCTGAGCACGATGGCGAGGCGGCGCTCCGCAATCGGAGTGGCCGCGAGGCGCGCCCATCCCGCGGCCCGGTCGGTGGCGAGGCCGATGCCGTCGGGATCGGGCTGGTGGATGGTGCGGCCGTCCAGGTCGGTCTTGAAGGAGATGGCCGTGGTCAGCAGCCTTCCATCCAGTTCCGGCAGCACGACCTGCATGGCGAGGTCCGCCGGCGTCAGCCCCCGGCTGCTCGCCTCCCAGGCGGCGCGAGAGGTGCCGGCGAGGACGAGTTGGAGGACGGACACGTCGGCGGCGTCCAACGGGCTGCCCTCTCCCTCTGGGAGAGGGTTGGGTGAGGGTGCCGACACCCGTGCCGAAAACCCCGTCGCGTTCAGCACCACGGCCGGCCGCCACGCCGCCAGCGTGCGGGCCACGAATCCCGCCGTGTCCGCCGCCTTGAGGCTGCTGGCATAGATCGCGCCGCATGCCATCCCGCGCTCCCGCAGGGCGGCGGCCAGAGCCGTCACCGGCGCGATGTCCTCCGACAGCAGATGCGAGCGGTAAAACACGACCGCCGCCAAGGGACGGTCATCCAAATCCAGCAGGTGGACGCCGTGCTGCGGCAGCGCCTCCGCCTCGCCGCCATCGTCGGGGACCAGCCCGGCCAAATGCGCCATCAAAGCCAAGGCACGGCGCATGTTCGCCCGGCCGCCATGGCGGAAGCACGCATCCAGCCGCGCGTGGGCCGCGGCGGACATCGTGGACAGTGCCGCCAGGGCGGGATCGTCCCGGCCATCGCCCGGCAGCACCGCCAGGGCGATACCGCGTTCGCGGCACAGCGCCGCCAACTCCTCCGCGCCGTAGCGCCAGTAATCCAGCCCCCCCAGCAGCCGCAGCACGACGCAGCGCGCGTGCGCCACCGTCTGCTCCAAATAGAGATCCACCGACAGCGGGTGCCGCAGCTTGCCGAGCGGCGCCAGGTTCAACCCGGCTTCGCCCCGGTCCGCCGCCGCCAGCGCCGCCAAATCCGCGTCCGAGAACGACAGCACCACCAGCGGCGCCGGCGGATGGCCGAGGTCGACCGCCGGGGCAGCCTCGTCCAGGGACCGCGTCTCGCGGAACAGCAGGTGCATCAGGCGGCGGAGAATGCGGCCGTGATCGCCGCGCGGTCCAGCCCGGTCTGGCCGATCACCACCAGATGACCCTCGCGCGGCTCATCCTGCAACCAGGCCCGGTCGTAGTGCTGGCGGAACCGCGTTCCCACGCCCTGGATCGCCAGCCGCATCGGACGCCCGGCGACGGACACGAACCCTTTGATGCGCAGCACGTCATGCGCGCCGGCAACCGCGGCCAGGTGGCGGAGCAACGCGTCCGGCGCGGATACTTCGCCCATCGGCACCACGAAGCTGTCGAAATCGTCATGCTCGTGCGCGCCATCCACGGCGTCGTGGCAGGACGGGCGGTTGGCCAGGTCGTCCTCCGCCGCGGCGTCCAGGCCGAGCAGCAGCGACAGGTCGACCTGTCCCTCTGTGGCGTTCACCAGGGCGGCCGGGCGGGGCAGGGTGGCCGCCAGATCGCGCCGCAGCCGCGCCAGCGCGTCGGCGTCCAGCAGATCGGCCTTGTTCAGGATGATCAGGTCGGCCGCCGCCACCTGGTCGCCGAACACCTCCGCCAGCGGGTTGTCGTGGTCCAGCGTGTCGTCCGCCGCACGCTGTGCCGCCACCGCCGCCGGGTCGTCGGCGAAGCGGCCGGCGGCGACCGCCGGACCGTCCACCACCGCGATCACCGCATCCACCGTGACGCGGGAGCGGATGTCCGGCCAGCCGAACGCCTTCAGCAACGGCTTGGGCAGCGCCAGGCCCGACGTCTCGATCAGGATGTGCTCCGGCGGGTTGGAGCGGTCCAGCAGCGCCTGCATCGCCGGCAGGAACTCGTCCGCGACGGTGCAGCACAGGCAGCCATTGGCCAGCTCGACGATGTCGGCATCCTCGCAGCCCGGAATGCCGCAACTGCGCAGCGTTTCCCCGTCGATGCCGAGCGAGCCGAACTCGTTCACCAGGATGGCGATGCGGCGGCCGCCGGCATGGGCCAGCACGTGGCGGACCAGCGTGGTCTTGCCGGCGCCCAGGAAGCCGGTGATGACGGTGCAGGGGATTTTCATGCCGGCAGCCGCCCCATCACCATGCGCGCCAGGCTTGGCGCCCGTTTGGACGGCAGCACGGTGCCCGTCGGATGGTCCGCATAGAGCCGCGCGTAGGCCAGCAGGTCGCCCGCCACACCCGGCGTCAGCCTGCCCAGCAAATAGCGCCACTTCCCGGGCATCGAGATCGCGGCGGCGCAGCCGGTATCGCATACGGACAGGCACGAGACGTCCCGCAACTCGACCGCTTCCGCATCGGGATGCGCCGCGACGGCGTCGTGCATGTGGCGGCCCGGAGCCGTCTCACCCTCTGCCAGCGGTAATCCGGCGCGGCAGGTGACGCAGACATGGAGGACAGGGCGCATCGGCATGGGTCTCCGCGGTGTAGGCACGGGTGCCCATCGCCCCCGGGGCACGGCCCCGGCGGTCGGGCTGCTTGCCGCAACCCGCCAACCCCGGTGCACCCCGCCCGGCGTCGCAATGGTGGTCCTGGCGCAAGCAGGCGCCAGCGATGGCAGGTCTCCTGGCTCACGGATCAAACGCGGCGAGGGCGGCCTTCCCGGGTGTGGTGTCCCAGTGGCATGTGCCTTCGCCGCTCTCCGCTTACAGTTGCGGGGGCAGCCGCGGTGTCGCACCGCGTTCCCTTTTACCCCTCCGTTTGGAGGGACCATCGCCTCCCGTGTATGACCCGGCGGGTGTCAGGTCAAATCACCTTCGTCCTGGGGGGCGCCCGTTCCGGCAAGAGCCGCTATGCCGAGGGGCTGGTCGCCGCGCATCCGGCCCCCTGGCGCTACGTCGCGACCGGGCAGGCTTTCGACGACGAAATGCGCGCGCGGATTCGCGCCCACCGCGAACGCCGCGATGCGTCATGGGAAACGACGGAGGCGCCGGTGGAGCTGGCGCCCGCGCTGGCGACTCCGGTGCCGGTGCTGGTGGATTGCCTGACGCTGTGGGTCAGCAACCTGCTGCTTGCCGGCGCCGAGCCGGACTGGCCGGGGTTGCAAGCCGCGCTGCAACGGCGCGACGCACCGACCGTGCTGGTGTCCAACGAGGTCGGCCTCGGCATTGTTCCGGACAACGCGCTGGCACGGCGGTTCCGCGACCTGGCCGGCGTGTTGCACGCCCAGGTGGCGGCGCAGGCA
Organism: Acetobacteraceae bacterium; assembly: GCA_965199095.1. GTDB lineage: Bacteria > Pseudomonadota > Alphaproteobacteria > Acetobacterales > Acetobacteraceae > LMUY01. The sequence goes on along the minus strand of CBDAQM010000006.1, from coordinate 517,167 downwards.
AATCGGGTGGTCCTCATGGTGGCGGGCATCCCGATGGTGGTGAAATGACCGAGGACGAGGACCGTCACCGCGACAAGATGGCCCGGCGCAAGGCCGTGCAGGACGCCGAGGTGGCGGGCAAGACCGTGACGGAGAAGGGCCTGCTGATCGTCCACACCGGTGCCGGCAAGGGCAAGACGACGGCGGCGTTCGGCCTGGCCCTGCGCATGCTGGGGCGCGGACGCCCCGTGGGCGTGGTGCAGTTCATCAAGGGCGCCTGGACCACGGGCGAGCGCACTGCCTTCGACCGGTTCGGCGAGATGGTGGAGTGGCACACCATGGGCGAGGGCTTCACCTGGGAAACGCAGGACCGCGCCCGCGACGTCGCCGCCGCCGAACGCGCCTGGACCCAGGCCGTGGCCCTGATGGCGCGGCCTGGACTGGGGCTGCTGGTGCTGGACGAGCTGAACATCGCCCTGCGCTACGACTACCTTGCGCTCGACACCGTCCTGGCCGCCCTGGCCGCCCGGCCGCCCGCGCTACACGTGGTCGTCACCGGCCGCAACGCCCGCCCGGCCCTGCTGGAGGCGGCGGATTTGGTGACGGAGATGACGGCGGTGAAGCACCATTTCGCCGCCGGGGTGAAGGCGCAGGAAGGGATCGAGTTCTGACGGCCGTGATGCTGCAGGGCACCGGGTCAAGCGTCGGCAAATCCTTGCTGGTGACCGGCCTTGCGCGGGCGCTGTATCGGCGGGGCCTCCGCGTGCGGCCGTTCAAGCCGCAGAACATGTCCAACAACGCCGCCGTCACCGCCGATGGCGGCGAGATCGGCCGGGCGCAGGCATTGCAGGCGCGCGCCGCCGGCGTCGCCGCCTCCGTCCACATGAACCCGGTGCTGCTGAAGCCGCAGAGCGAGGTCGGCAGCCAGGTCGTGGTGCAGGGCCGGGTGGTCGGCGCCGCCCGGGCGCGGGAATACCAGGCCATGAAGCCGAGCCTGCTGCCCTACGTGCTGGACAGCTTCGCGCGCATGCAGGCGGAGGCGGACATCGTCCTGGTGGAGGGCGCCGGCAGCGCGTCCGAAATCAACCTGCGGAGTGGCGACATCGCCAATATGGGATTCGCCCGGGCGGCGGACGTGCCGGTCGTCGTGGTCGGCGACATCGACCGCGGCGGGGTGATCGCCAGCCTCGTCGGCACGCACGCGGTGCTGGACCCGGCGGACCGGGCGATGGTCGCGGGGTTCATCGTCAACCGCATGCGCGGCGATCCGTCGCTGTTCGCCGCCGGCATGCAGGCGATCACCGCCCATACCGGCTGGCCGGCGCTGGGCCTGGTGCCGTTTTTCCCCGGTGCCCACCGCCTGCCGGCAGAGGACGCCGCCGACCTCGCCATCGCACGCCGGCCCGGCGCCAAACTGCGGGTGGCGGTGCCGGTGCTGCCTTGGATCAGCAATTTCGACGACCTCGATCCGCTTGCGGCGGAGCCTGAGGTCGATGTGCAGCTCGTCTCCCGCGGGCAGCCGTTGCCGGTGTGCTACCTGGTCATCCTACCGGGATCCAAGGCCACCATCGCCGACCTGGCGGCGTTGCGCGACGAGGGCTGGGACATCGACCTGCGCGCGCACCACCGGCGCGGCGGCCGCATCCTCGGCCTCTGCGGCGGCTACCAGATGCTGGGCCGCAGCGTGGCGGACCCGGACGGGATCGAGGGGCCACCCAGCACGGTCGCCGGCCTCGGCCTGCTGCCGGTGGACACGGTGCTGGGCGGCGACAAGCACCTGGTGGCGGTGCGGGGCGAGATGGGCGGGGTGCCCTTCACCGGCTACGAAATGCATGTCGGCCGCACGACCGGCGACGTCGCGCCGCTGCTGCACGTCGATGGCCGGCCTGGCGGCGCGGTGTCGCCGGACGGCCTGGTCGCCGGCTGCTACGTGCACGGGGTGTTCGCGCATGACGGCCAACGGGCGGCCTGGCTCCAGCGCCTCGGCATCGCAGCCGCGCCGCGGAACCATGAGGCGGAATTGGACGCGGTCCTCGACCGCTTGGCCGAGCACGTGGAGGCTCATATCGACGTGCCCGCCCTTTTGGCGTTGGCCCGATAGGGCCAGTGGCCCTAATATCTGCCCATGACCGCGATCACGCGCCCCATAGCAAGCCGTATGACTCGCGACGAGTTCGTCCTGTGGGACGCACCGACTCCAATGCGCTGGCAGTTGATCGATGGTGAGGCGGTAGAGATGGCGCCTGCAAGTCGTTTCCATGGTGCCATACAGATGGAACTGGGCCGACTCATCGCGAACTACCTCGCGGAACAAGGCACGAATGGCCAGGTGGTCGCGGCTGCGGGCGTCGTGCCGCGCGTCAGGTCAGACTACAATTTTCGCATCCCGGATCTGGCCGTGACGTTTGAGGAGGCCGGTGCTGCTACGTTCCTTGACGCACCAACCGTCCTCGTTGAAATCCTGTCTCCATCCAATGAGACGGATACGAGGGTAAATGTCTGGGCCTATACGACGATCCCCAGCGTGCAGGAGATACTGCTCGTCCGTTCGTCCCGTATGGAGGCGGAACTGTTGCGACGCCGTGACGATGGCGCATGGCCGGCTGACGCGGTCCTGCTTCGGGCGGACGCATCGCTTACCCTGCAAAGCATCGGCTTTACGACCCCGCTCGCGGCACTTTACCGCACGACCGGGCTGATCCGGTAGTTCCACGTCATGTGCCCCAACGGCAGGGCAATCCACGAGAGATGGTCGCCTTCCCGGGCGGAGGCCCCTATCGACGTCCCCGCGCCTTTGGCGTTGGCCGGGTCATGCTCGGCTGCCGTATGATCCGAGCATGACTGCGATCACGCGCCCGATAGCAAGCCGTATGACTCGCGACGAGTTCGTCCTGTGGGATGCGCCGCCCCCTTGTCGCTGGCAGTTGATCGATGGTGAGCCGGTAGAGATGGCGCCTGCGAGTCAAATCCACAGCTTCATCCAGTCGGAACTCATCCGCCTGCTGGGGAACCACTTCGTCGCGCGTGACAGTCCCTGCCGCGTGGTGACGGCTCCTGGCATCGTGCCCCGTGTCAGGGCCGACATGAACTTCCGGGTGCCGGATGTGGGCGTCACCTGCTCCGCGACGTCGTCCGCAGACCGGACTTGGCCGGCTGATCCAGTCCTCGTCCGCTCTGATAGCTCCCTTGCCTTGGAGAGCATTGGTTTCGCCTCACCCCTCAGGGCACTCTACCGCACAGCCGGTCTCACCGCGTAGCCATCTACATCCTATGTTCCACGGGCGCGGCCATGATCGTTGCCGCCGTCAGCGTGCTGGGCGGGAGGTCGATCCAAGACAGGTGCCCGCCTTTCCCTGCGCCGGTGTCCACGAAGACCGCGCGGCCGCCTAAGCCGCCCAGGCGCACATAGGGCCGGCCATCGGTGCTACGCCGGTCGTGGCCGCAATACACCGTCATTCCCGCGGGAATGCGGTCCACCCAGCGCAGCACCCGCTCCGGATAGCCGTCCGGCTGGATGCGCCCGGTCGTCTGGCCGAACAGCGCGCGGGACAGGGCAGTGTCCACCCGCCCCAGCCCGGGCGGCGGCTTGCTGTCCAGCATCATCGTGTGGAACCCGCCATGGACGAAAACCCGGTCGCCATCCACGATCCAAGCCGGGGCCTGCTGGATCGCCTGCAGCGCGCGCGCCCGCAGCCCCGCCGATAACTGCGATAGGGTGTCCGATAGCGCGGCATCAATCCGCACCGGCTGGCCGCCGAGCGCCCGCCCGAGCTTGCGGTCATGGTTGCCTAGCAGGAACACGCCCCGCCGCTCCTCCACCAGCCGCAACGCCATCTCCAGTGCGCCCGCGCTGTTCGGGCCGCTATCCGTCAGATCGCCGAGCTGAATCACGAACCGGTCGGTGTCAGCGGCGAACGCAAAGGCACGGGCGTCGCCATGCACGTCCCCGACCACGCGCAGCGGCTGACCCGGCGGGATGATCATGCGGCGCGCAAGGCCCGGAACGCCGCCAGCGCCCGGTCGCGGCCCTCCTCCAGGGCGACGATGGGGCTCGGGTAGGTCGTCCCCAGCGTGACCCCGGCGTTCGCCAACACGTCCGGCGGCGCGGTCCAGGGAGCATGGATCCAGCGGGCCGGCATGTCCGCCAGTTCGGGCACCCAGCGGCGGATGTAGCCGCCCTCGGGGTCGAACTTGCCGCTCTGCGTGACCGGGTTGAACACGCGGAAGAAGGGCTGGCTGTCCGTGCCGGTGCCCGCAACCCATTGCCACGACTGCGCATTCACCGCCAGGTCGCCGTCGACCAGCGTGTCCCAGAACCAACGCTCGCCGTCCACCCAGGACACCAGCAGGTGCTTCACCAGGAAAGACCCGGCGATCATCCGCACCCGGTTGTGCATCCAGCCGATATGCCAAAGCTGCCGCATGCCGGCATCCACGATGGGCACCCCGGTGCGGCCCTGCTGCCAGGCCCGCAAGCCCGCAGGGTCATCCCGCCATTTCAGCTTCTGGAAAGCCGCCCGCTGCGATTCCTCACCCATCGACGGGTGCTCCCACAGCAGGTTGGCGCTGAACTCGTGCCATAGCAGCTCGGCCAGAAACCGCCGCAGCGCCTCACCCGATCCCGCCTGCAGGGCCGCGTGCCACACCTGCGCCGGCGACAACTCGCCCCAATGCAAATGCGGCGAGAGCATGGAGGTCAAGTCCTCGGCAGGCTGGTTGCGGCCCACGGGATAGCGGTCAAGCGCATCCCTCAGGAACCACTTCAATCGGGCTTGCGCCTGAGCCTCGCCGGGCTGCCACGTCTCGCGAAATCCGCCAGCCCAATCCGGCCTCGTCGGCAGCAGCCCCCAGGACTTCAGGTCCTCGGACGCAGCGGCCACCCCGCGCAGGTGCTTCGGTGCAGCGACCGGCGCTGGCGGCTGCGGCCGCGCCCGGGCTGCGTTGGCGAACGGCGTGTAGACGCCGTACGCGCCGCCCGTCTTGGTGCGGATGGATCCCGGCTCGAACAGGGTGGCGGCCCGGTGCAGGCGCAGTTCCACGCCGTCCGGCAATGCCTTGGCCACCGCTGCGTCCTGCGCCCGCGCCCAAGGTTCCACCATCTGCCCGGCGTGGACGGCCGTGGCGCCGGAGGACGCCGCCAACTCCGGGATGATCTCGGCGGCCGAGCCGCGGCGCAGCACGAGGTCCGCCCCCACTTGCTTCAAGCTCGCTGCCAGTACCTGGAGGCTGCCATGCAGCCACCACCGGTGCGCCCCTCCCATCGCCCACTTGCCCGCCGCCGCGTCGTCCAGCAGGTATACCGGCAGCACCGCCCCATCGGCCGCAGCCGCCAGCAGCGACGGGTTGTCGGCGAGGCGTAAATCCTGGCGGAACCAAACGAGCGAAACCGCTCCGGCCCGAGCCCCTTTCACGCGCGGCGTATCATTCATCCGTCACAATGTGTGGTGCCGCAGGCTTTCGGGCAATGTTCCCCAACCGGTCAGACGCCCTGCATCGCGGCCGATTGACCGAGTGCGAAGGCGAACAGCCGCTCCCGCCCCAGCAGGAAAGCCCGGCCGCCGCGGGGAAACAGCCCGGCGATGGCGGGATGCCGCACGTCCAGCCCACCGGTGAACGCGCCGAACGCCGGCAGCATCAGCCGCTGCGGCCCGGCCACGAAGCAGGGGCGCGTGATGGTCTGCGCCCGAGTGGCGATGCTGGCTTTCGGGTGGTGGTGGCCGCACACCTCCGGGCCGGACCCGCCGGATTGGTGGCGGAACACGATGCCATCCGCCTCCCACCACTCGGTGGTCTCGCCGGGCATGCCGTCCGGCGGCAGCGGGTCGTGGTTGCCGAGCAGCCAGATGAACGCATGCGCCGTCGCCATCGCGTGCAGGCGCGCGGCGTCCGCCGGCATCATCCGCCCGGCGCCGCCCCGGTCGTGGAAGCTGTCACCCAGGGCCAGCACGGTCTGCGGGCCATAGCGCCGCAACACCAGCGCCAGACGATCCAGCGTCGTCCGCGTGTCCCAGGGCGGCACGAGGTGGCCGCCCACCGCGCAGGCGGAGCCCTTTTCCAAATGCAGGTCCGCCACCACAAGCAACCGCCGCTCCGGCCACCAAAGGGCCCCCGCGGGATCCAGCATCAGCCGATGCCCGGCAAGGTGGATCGGCGCGGCGATCACGCCGGGCCTGCGGCGGCTTGTCGCTTCGCCGCCTCGCTGGTCCGGTCCCGCCGGGTCATCTTCGTCAGGTTTGCGCGATGCACCGGATGCACCCGCATGGGGGCCTGGGACGATTGGGCGTCGCCCGTCGCCTCCGCCACCAGGGCCTCGGTTTCCGCCAGCAACGCGTCCTCGTCCTCCGTGGTGCGGACGAACTCGCGGCCGATATCCAGCAGCACCGGCACGGCCAGCGGCGACACGCGCGACAGGCGCACGGTCCGCACGTGGCCCTGCACGCGGGACAGCATCTCCGCCAACCGGGCCACATCCGTCAGCCCGCGCGCGGCGTCGGCGCGGGTGGCGCGCAGCAGGATGTGGTCCGGCTGATGCCGCCGCAGCACGTCGTAGATCAGGTCGGTGTTGACCGTGACCTGGCGGCGGCTGCGGTCGGCCCCGGGCTGCGACCGGTCCACCAGCCCGGCAATCACGGCCACGTTGCGGAACGTCCGGCGCAGCAGGGAGCTTTCGGCCATCCACGCCTCCAGGTCGTCGCCCAGCATGTCCTGCTGGAACAAATCCGCCATGTCCCCCGGCTCGTTGGCGGACCACACCGCGATCACGTAGTCGGTGGCGACGAAGCCGAGCGGCGCCGTGCCCGCCCGCTCCATCCGCCGGGTCAGCAGCATGCCGAGCGTCTGGTGCGCGTTGCGGCCCTCGAAGCAGTAGGCGACGGTGTACCAGCGGCCGTTACGGGGGAACACCTCCACCAGCAGGTCGTCTGGGCCGGGCAGGGTGGAGCGTGCCTGTTGCAGCGCCAGCCAGTCGCGGACCTGCTCGGGGAAGGCGTGCCAACGCGCCGGGTCATGCAGCAGCGCGCGCACGCGTGCGGCCAGGTTGCTCGTCAGCGGGTATTTGCCGCCGGCATAGGCCGGCACCATCGGGTCGCCGCGGCCGCCATCGACGCATTCCACCGTGGTTTCGCGGATGCGCAGGTAGCGCAGCAGGCGGCCGGCGAACATGAAGGTGTCCCCCGGCGTCATCATGTTGACGAAGCTTTCCTCGATCTCGCCAAGGGAGCCGCCGCGCTGCCCGACCATCCGCACCTTCAGCAGCGGCATTTCCACGATGGTGCCGATGTTCATCCGCGCCAGCCGGGCGATGCGGTCGGACCGCACCTCCACTTGGCCATCGGCATTGCGGAACAGCTTGCGGTACCGGTCGTAGGCGGACAGCGCGTAGCCGCCGTCTTCCACAAAGCGCAGCACGTCCTCGAACGTCGCGCGGGTGAGGTCGGCATAGGGTGCGGCGCGGGTGATTTCGGCGAACAACTCGTCGGGCAGGAAGGGTGCGGCCGCCGCCATCAGCAGGATGTGCTGCGCCAGCACGTCCAACCCGCCGGGCCGCGGCGGGTCGCCGTCCAACTCGCGGGCAGCGACGCCCTGCACCGCGGCCTCGCACTCCAGCACCTCGAAGCGGTTGGCGGGTACCAGGATCGCGCGGCTGGCCACGTCCATGCGGTGGTTGGACCGGCCCACGCGTTGCAGCAGGCGCGAGACGCCCTTCGGCGCGCCCACCTGGATCACCTGGTCCACCCCGCCCCAGTCGATCCCGAGATCCAGGGAAGAGGTCGCGACCACGGCGCGCAGGTCGCCGCGGGACATCGCGGCCTCCACCCGGCGGCGCTGTGCGATGTCCAGGCTGCCGTGATGCAGGGCGATCGGCAGCGTTTCCTCGTTCAGCTTCCACAGCGCCTGGAACAGCAATTCGCCCTGGGCGCGGGTGTTGACGAACACGATGGTCATGCCCGCCGCGCGGATGCGGTCCAGGATGACAGCGGCGGAGGCGAGGCCCATGCGGCCGGACCAGGGCACGCGGTCCTCGCTCAGGCGGATTTCCAACTCGGGCGGTGCGCCTTCCGCCACTTCCACCAGGCGCACCGGACCGCCGCAGCCGATATACGCCTCGATCGCGTCCTTGTAGGCGACGGTGGCGGACAGGCCGGAGCGCCGTGCCGCCGGCGCCAGTTTGGTCAACCGGGCAAGGCAGAGCGCCAGTTGGTCGCCGCGCTTGGTCCCGGCCAGCGCGTGCACCTCGTCGACCACCACGCAGCGCAGGTTGCGGAAGGTGTCGGCCGCGCTGGCCTGGCTGAGCAGCAGCGCCAGGCTTTCCGGCGTGGTCAGCAGGATGTTGGGCGGGTGCGCCTTCTGCCGCGCGCGCCTGGTCTGCGGCGTGTCGCCGGAGCGCGTCTCCACCGTGATGGGCAGCCCCATCTCGCTGACCGGCGCCGTCAGGTTGCGCGCCACGTCCGTGCCGAGCGCCTTCAGCGGGGAGACGTAGAGCGTATGGATGCCTGTCTGCGGCCGCGTGGCGAGTTCCACCAGGGAGGGCAGGAACCCGGCCAGCGTCTTGCCGCCGCCGGTGGGCGCGATCAGCAGCGCCGTCTCCCCCGCTGCCGCCGCCGCCAACATCGCCAGTTGGTGCGGCCGGGGCGACCAGCCTCGGGCGGCAAACCAGGTGGCGAATTGTTCTGGGAGTGTTCCTGTCACTCAAGATAACTAGGTTAGAATAGGGCTGAGCGCTAGCAGGTGTCACAAAGCCAAGCGAATTGCATGTTCTGACGCACATTCAAGAATTGGGGAGATGCTTTGAGCTGCTGAACACAGCCCCGGGCCACTTAGGGCTTGTTCGACATCAATCGAATCCATTGGCGGCCTCGAACAAGCCCTAAGCCTTTGTTTTGAGCGGCAGCTTTGTCGGCGTCCCGACGCACTTATTTGCCGACGCTGCCTTAGTTGTAATCTCGGTCCAATCCGGCTATCACCAAGCAATGACTATATCGAAGGACCACCCGGTCGAAGACGAGGCCGCCACCCGTATCTACCCCGGCATGTCCAATTATGTCGATACGGACTGCGCCTTTTCAGCCGCCGTCGAGAAAGGCCTCGCAGACCTTGATGCTGGCCGCAGCAAGACTGCGGCAGAGATCGCCGCCAAGTTCCGCCGGAACTACAATCCAGCGTGATCCGCTACGCCGACGAGGCATACGCTGACCTTCAAGAGATCGACCTGTATCTGGGGCCACGGGCTGGCGTCAGCATTACCAATCACGTTCTCGAAGCTATTCTGGACCGCATTGACTGGCTAGAGCGTTTCCCACTGGGCGGGCGACCAGGCCGCCATCCTGGCACCCGCGAGTTGGTGATTAGCCGCTACCCCTATGTCGTCATTTACCGCCTGGTAGGTCAGGACGTGGAGATTGCCCGCATTCTACATACGGCACGGCAATGGCCACAGGCCAAAAACCGATAGGTACTCCGTGTTCCCGTAAATCAACGGGACGGCCGGCGGCTCTCGTCTTCCTGTTAGCGCTCGACCTACGCTAGATCTGCAGCACCTGGATCACATCCGCCACCGTTCGCTCGACGGAGCTTTCGACATCCACCCGGATGACGTGCTCATCCGGCGTCGGCTCCTCCAGCGTGGCAAGCTGGCTGTCGAGCAAGGTTGGCGGCATGAACTCATGGTGGCGGCCGTTGATATGCGCCTCCAACGTCGCACGATCGCCGTGGAGATAGACGATCTGCACGCCCGGCTTGCCGTTGCCGATCCTGTCCCGGTAGCTGCGCTTGAGTGCGGAGCAAGTGATGATCGCGTTGTGCCCGGTGTGCAGCCGCGCATCGATCCACTCCGCGATGATGGCCAGCCAAGGCGCGCGATCCGCATCGTCCAGCGGGCGGCCCGCCGCCATCTTCGCGACGTTGGCCGCCGGGTGGAGCTTGTCCCCCTCCTGGAACATCCAGCCAAGCGCCTTGGCCACGCGTTCCGCCACCGTCGTCTTGCCGGACCCCGATACGCCCATGATCACGACGACCCGGCTCACGGCGTCAGCGTCCTCACACCGGCGGGGTCGGCGACGAAGACCATGGTGGTGCGGCCGATGAACAGCCCGGTCTCCACCACGCCCACGATCGCCTGCAAGGCGGCGTCGAGCGCCGCCGGGTCAACGACGGGGGCGATGTGGCAGTCGAGGATCAGGTTGCCGCCATCGGTGTGAAACGGCGCGCCGGACGCATCCAGCCGAATGCGCGGCCGTGCGCCCAACCCCGCGATCTGCCCGGCGACGCGTTTCCAGCCGAACGGCACCACCTCAACGGGAACCGGTGCGTTGGCGCCCAAGTGATCGACGAGCTTGCTGTCATCCACCACGATCAGCAGCTTGTCGCTGGCGGCAGCCACCATTTTCTCACGCAGCAACGCACCACCCAATCCTTTGACCAGATCAAGCGACTGCCGGGCAACCGAGTCGGCGCCGTCGATCGTCAAATCCAGCTTCGTGTCGGCCTCCAACTCGACCAGGCAAATGCCGCCATCCCGCGCCTGCGCCGCGCTCCGCTCCGACGTGGGCACGGCGGTGATCCGCAACCCGTCCTTGACCCGGGCGATCAGGCTGGCGATGGCAAAGGTCGCGGTGGAGCCGGTGCCGAGGCCGACCGCCATGCCGTCCAGGACCAGGGACGCGGCAGCCTCCGCCGCCTCGCGTTTCAGCGCCGCCTTGGGGTCGTCCGTCATTGGCCAGACGCGGCCTTGTCGGTGAACCAGTGAAGCTCGCCCACGGGATGCACGCCGGCGGCAGGTAGCGCCGTATCGCCGGCGAGCACCCGGGCCAGTATCGCGCGCTTGCCCTCTCCAGCCACCAGGAAGGCGACCGCCCGACTGCTGTCCAGCACCGGGTAGGTGAGGGTAAGCCGCGGCTCCGGCTTGGCGCCGATGACCGCTTGGGTCCAGGCGGTCCGCTCCTGCAGGGCCGCGACGCCGGGGAACAGCGACGCGGTATGCCCGTCTTCGCCCAAGCCAAGGAACGTGACGTCGAACAAGGGGCGTCCGGCGTCAAGCGTGTCCGCGCCGTAGAACCGCTTCAACGTGTCCGCGTAATGCAGCGCCGCGTGTTCCGGGTCGATATCGGTTTGCCAGGGATGCACCTGGGCCGCAGGCACCGGCACATGGGCGATCATCGCCTCCCGCGCCATGCGGTAGTTGCTGTCGGGATGGTCGTGCGGGACGAAGCGTTCGTCGCCGAAGAACAGATGCGTCCGGTCCCACGGAAAACGGCTTTTGAACGGTTCCGCCGCCAGCAGGCCGAACGTCGTCTTCGGCGTGGAACCGCCGGAGAGGCACCAGGCGAAGCGTCCCGGCGTGGCCAGGGCCCGTTCCAGCAACCATTCCGCCACGCGCTGCGCCACCGCGGCGCCATCCGCCTGGATGTCGACCGTGCCGGTCATGCCAGCAAATACCGCTCGACGGCTTTGGCGAACCCTTCGTCGTCGTAGCTGTCGGTCACCGCATCGGCCTCCTTCTGCACGGCCTCGCTGGCATTGCCCATCGCGATGGAAAACCCGCTGGGCTTGAACATCAGCACGTCGTTCGGCTGGTCACCGATGGTCGCGATTTCACCCGCATCGATCTTCAAGGTGCGGGCAAGGTATGCGACCACGCCGCCCTTGTTGGCCTGCGGGTGCGTGACGTCCAGGTAGTATGGCTGCGAGCGGGCGGCCGAGGCTGTCTTGCCCAGCGCCTCCTGCACCGCCTTCTCACAGGCCGCGACTTTGTCGAGGTCGTCGCTCACCCCCGTGATCTTGACCGCGGCTTTCAGATGATCGTCGGTGAAGGCCTTGACGACCTTGGGGGGGAACTTCACCGTGTGTTCCTCCCGCTCCCGGTGCGGGGCATTCAGGTCGCGCACCATCCAGTCGTCGCCGGCATAGACCCACACGTCGAGCCCCTGCTTCTCGATGAGTTCGACTGTCGTTTTCGCGGCCTTCGGGTCCAGCGTATGGCTTTCGATGATGCTCATGTCGGCGTTGACGAACAGGCCGCCGTTGAACCCGGCGACCGGCGTAGTGATCTTCAGCGGCCCGATCAGCATCGCCATGCCTTTCGGCGGGCGGCCGCTGGTGAGCGCGAACTTGATTCCCTTGGCGTCCAAGTCACGGACGGCTTTCTGGGCACGCTCGGTCAGCACCTTGTCCTTGGTGACCAACGTGCCGTCCACGTCGGCGAGGAAAAGCTTGATGGTTGGCGGACGGGGGCGGGGCATTTGGAAACTCCTAAGCGTTCGGCAGGACGTAGCGCTCGATGGCTGCTGCCCAACCGTCCTCTTCGTTGGAGGCTGTGTGCTGCGTGGCCTTCGCGGCGACGTCAGGCGGCGCATTGCCCATCGCCACGCTGTGTCCCGCGACGCGGAACATCGGCACATCGTTATGCTGGTCGCCGATGACGCAGACATCGGCGATGTCGACGCCATACCAGTTTGCAAACGAGCGGACGGCAGTGCCTTTGTCAGCAGATGGATTGGTCACGTCCAGATAGTACAGCTGCGACCGGCTGGCATGTGCGCTGCCGCCGAGGATGCCCTGCAACTCAGCTTCGCAAGCGGCTAGGCCGGCATGGTTGCCCGACGCCCCAACCACCTTGCCGCATTTCGCGAGGTAGGGTCCGAAATCCTCTACGATGACAGGGTCGAACCGTACGGTGCGCCGTTCGCGCGCGACGTCGAATTTGCCGTAGCCCCTGATCAGCCACTCATTGCCTGCAAACAGCCAGGCATCGACCCCACGCTGGTGAAACAGGTCGATGCTTGCGCGCACAGCCTGCTCCGGGACCAACCGTTCCTCAAGCACGGCGCGATCCGGGGCCAAGATGGTCCCGCCGTTGAAGCCGCCCATCGGTCCGGTCAACCCCAACTCCATCGTCAGGAAGGCCATGCCGCGGGGCGGCCGGCTGCTGACCAGGGCTAGGTGGATGCCGGCTTCCCGCAACCGCCGCGCGGCCTCGATGGTGCTCGGGGCCAGCGTCTTCTCCCGCGTCACCAACGTGCCATCGACGTCGGATACGACCAGCCGGATCGGCATTAATCCAGCTTTCGCCAGGCGCGGCCGTCCAATGACAGCATCGCGTCTGCCGCCGCCGGGCCGTTGCTGCCAGCCGGGTAGGTGTGGATTTTGTCGCCACCGGCCACGACCGCGTCCAGGATGGGCTGCACCGCGGTCCACCCGGCCTCGATGTTATCCGCCCGGTTGAACAGTGTCGGGTCGCCGATCAGCACGTCGTAGATCAGCGTTTCATAGCCGGTCGACGGCTTCAACTCGAAGAAGTCCTCGTATTTGAAGTCCATCCGCACTGGCTTCAACTCCACCTCCTGGCCGGGCTGCTTGGCGCTGAAGTGTAGCGAGATACCCTCATGCGGCTGTAGGTGCAGCACCATGATGTTGGGAGTGAGCTTGTCCACGGGTGTGTCGCGGAACATCGCGAAGGGAGCTTGCTTGAAGTGGATCGCGATCTCGGTCTTGCGCCCGGCCATCCGCTTGCCCGTTCGCAGATAGAACGGCACGCCGGCCCAGCGCCAGTTGTCGATCATCAGCTTGACGGCAACGTAGGTTTCCACTGTCGAGTCCGGCGCCACGTCCGGCTCCTGCGTGTAGGCTTGCACTTGGCCGAGCCCCTGCATCGTTCCCGCGGCATACTGCCCGCGGACGACGTTCCGCTCAACATCGGCCGACGTCATGGGATGGATCGCCTCGATCACCTTGGCTTTCTCACTGCGGACGGCGTCGGCGTCGAAGGAGTTGGGCGGCTCCATCGTGGTCATTGCCAGCAACTGGAACATATGGTTCGGCACCATGTCCCGCAGCGCACCGGTGACTTCATAGAACTTGCCACGCTTTTCCACGCCGACTGTTTCAGACGCGGTGATCTGCACGTTGTCGATGTGGTCCCGGTTCCATAGCGGTTCGAAGATCCCGTTGGCGAAACGCAGCGCCATGATGTTCTGCACCGTTTCCTTGCCGAGGAAATGGTCGATCCGGTAGATCTGGCTCTCATCCAACTCCGACAGGATGTGGGCGTTGAGTTCCTTCGCGGAGGCGAGGTCATGACCGAATGGCTTCTCGATCACGACCCGGCGAAACACGCTATCCGTCTGCTTCACCAACCCGGCGGCATGGAGCTGGTCGATGATGGAGCCGAAGAACCGATCCGCAACTGCAAGGTAGAATACAGCATTGCCGTTACCGATCTTCTCACCGATCGCCTTGAACGTCTCGGGCTTGGTGAAGTCACCGGCCATGTAGTGCAGCCGCTGCTTCAGCCAGCCCCACCAGTTTGCATTGAGACTTTTTTCGGAGAACTCACCACCCTTGTCTGGCGTGAAGCTTTCCATCATGGCCTGCTGCCGGCTTTGGAAATCTTCGTCGCTGCCAGCATCGCGGTCGACGCCTATGACGCTGAACGCATCGTCAAGCAGCTTGGCGCCGGACAGGTTATACAGCGCCGGCATCAGCAGGCGCTTGGTCAGATCGCCGTTGGCGCCGAAGATCACCATCATACAGGCCGGCGCGGCTTTCGCGGTCTTTGCCAACGCTGCGGTGTCGCTCGTCGTTTGTTCGGTGGCGCTCATTTATTAGGCTTTCGGCTCGACATGGCCACCAAACCCGAACCGCATGGCGGAGAGCATTTTCTCACCAAACGTGTGCTGCTGACGCGAACGGAAGCGCGCGAACAACGACGCGGCGAGCACAGGGACGGGGACGGCCTCTTCCACCGCCGCATCGATAGTCCACCGGCCTTCTCCGCTGTCGGACACGTCGCCGCTGAACTTCTCCAACTTCTCGTCGGACGCCAAAGCTTGCGCCGTCAAGTCCAGCAACCAGGAGGAGACGACGGAGCCGCGACGCCAAACTTCGGCGATGTCGCCCATGTTGAGCGTGTAACGCTCGTCCTCTGGCAGTTCCTTGCTGTCCTTGTTCTTCAGCACGTCGAAGCCTTCGGCATAGGCCTGCATCATGCCGTATTCGATGCCGTTATGGACCATCTTCACGAAATGACCGCTGCCGGCGGGACCGCAGTGCAGATAGCCTTGCTCCGCTGTCGGATTGCGGCCGTCGCGGTGCGGCGTCTTGTCGATGGTGCCCTCGCCGGGCGCCAGTGCGGCAAGGATCGGGTCGATGTGCTTCACGGCCGCGTCCTCGCCGCCGATCATCATGCAGTAGCCGCGCTGAAGACCCCACACACCGCCGGACGTCCCGACATCGACGTAGACGATGCCCTTCTCGCGCAGTTGCTTCGCGCGGCGGATGTCGTCCTTGTACATCGAGTTGCCGCCGTCGATGACGATGTCGCCTTGCGACAGCATTCCGGCGAGCGCCTGCACCGTATCCTCAGTGATCTTCCCGGACGGGAGCATGACCCAGACGATCCGAGGGGACGGAAGCTGCTTGACCATGTCCTGCAAGCCGGAGGATTTGGCCGCCCCTTGGCCGACGATCCCGTCGACTGCCTTCTCGCTATTGTCATACACCACGCATTCATGGCCGTGCTTCATCAAGCGCAGGCTGATGTTGCCGCCCATGCGCCCAAGGCCGATCACGCCGAGTTTCATAAAAGTGCTCCTGAGAGGAAAATTCTAGGCAAGGATCTGCCGGAGCGCGCACCAGCGCTCCGGCACTCTCCTTAAACAGCGCTGCGAATTGCAGTGGCGAGTTGATCGAGGCCGGTTTGCAGATCGCCAGTAATGTGGACCCGCAGCGCCCTGCGGCCCCGCTCGGCCAGGACGTCGAAGTCGCCGCGCGCCTGGGCCGCCTTCACCACGCTGAACGTGAAGCGTTCACCCGGCACCGGAAGGTCGGATGCGTCATCGGCGGTGATCTGGATGAACACGCCGCTGTTCGGCCCACCCTTATAGGCTTGGCCTGTTGAATGCAGGAAACGCGGACCGAACTCACCAACGGTCGCCACCTTCTTCGCGTCGCGGATGGTGGTGCGCAGATCCTGCAGCAGGGCGATATGCCCGGGTGTCCGTTCGATGTAGGCCAACAGCGCGGCGTAGTCCCCCGCTCCCAGGCGTCCCAGGTGCGCTTTCATCACGGCCGCTAAGCTGCCACCCGCCTTAATGAGTTCTGCCGCGTTCTTGCTGTCGCTGAACAGCTTGATTGCGCCGTCCGTCAAAAACGGCGTCTCATCCGGCAGCTTGCCGCTATCGTTGTAGGCGCTGGTGAGCTTCTTGGTTTCGACCTTGCTTGCCTCGACATCGGGTTGATCGAATGCGTCGATCCCGATGATGGAGCCGGCCACCGCGGTCGCGAACTCCCACAGGAAGAACATCTGGCCGAGCTGCAGGGTGTTGGCCATTTCCACCCGCACGACGGGCTGGCCAGCCTTCGCCAACGCGTCCATCGCCTTGTTCTGCGCCGGGTCAGGTGCGTCACGCAGGCAGAGATAAGCAAAGACGCGGTCGTCGCCGTAATGCGACGCGTCCGCCAAGGGCTCGTTGTCGATGGGGACGATGCCGTGGCCTTGTTTGCCGGTGCTCTCCGCCAAGAGCTGTTCCAGCCAAGCCCCCACGTCGGCAATGCCGGGCGAGGCGGTGATCGTCACCTTGTCGCGCCCGGTCGTGGCGCCTATCCCCAACACAGTGCCAAGCTGGACGCCGGGGTTCTGCAGCGGCGGCGAGCCCGCGGCGCAGGCGCGGACCATCAAGGCCGCCGATGTCAGGTATTGCTCCAGGTCGAGCCCGATCGCGGCCGCAGGAACCATGCCGAAGTTGGAGAGGACGGAGTAACGGCCGCCGATCCCAGGATCACCGTAGAAGATACGGCGGAAGCCATCCTTTTCCGCGACGTGCTGCATGTTGGAATGCGGGTCGGTGATGGCGACGAAGTTCTGGGCGGCCTTGTCGGCGCCGACAGCCTTCTGCATGGCATCGAAGAAATACGCCTTCAGGATGTTCGGCTCCAGCGTCCCGCCGGATTTGCTGGATACGATGACCAGGGTGGTGGCCAGCGTCACCTTCTTCTCGAAGCTGGCGATCTGTTGCGGGTCGGTGCTGTCTAGCACGTGCAGGGCCGGGAACCCGCCGCGGGTGCCGAACGTGGCGCCCAGAACCTCCGGACCCAGGCTCGAACCGCCCATGCCGAGCAGAAGTACATCCGTGAACCCGGCGGCCTTCACCTCGTCCTGGAAGGCTTGAAGCTGCTTCACCTCGGCCAGCCGGTCGGCCACTATGTCCAGCCAGGCCAGCCACTTGCCCTCATCCTTGCCGGTCCACAGTGAGGCGTCGCGAGCCCAAAGCTGACGGAGCTTACCGGCCTCGCGCCAGGCATCCAGGCTTGCCTCCACCTGCTTGCCCATCGCTTCGGGCAGCGATGACGACACCGTCACCAGCGTATCGCCCAGCATCGCATTGCGCTTCGCCGCGACAGCGCCCAGCAAATCGTCCGCCGCCTTGGCGAACAGCTTCACGCCGTCCTCCACCAGGTCATGCGTGACCTTGCCCAAGTTGAGGCCGAGGCGTTCCGCCGTGGCTAGGACCTCCTTCGCATCGGCAACGCCCTCAGTGAGGGCTTCCTTAGGCTGACCGTGGTCGCGGAAGGCGTCCATGGTCGCGGGCGGCATGGTATTCACCGTGTCGCGGCCGATCAGCCCTTCGACATACAACACGTCGCTGTACGCTTTGTCCTTAGTGCCGGTGCTCGCCCAGAGCAGGCGTTGCGGCATCGCCCCTGCGGCCGCCAGCGGCTTCCACCGTTCGCTGCCGATCAGCGACAGGTAGTGCTGGTAGGCCAGCTTGGCGTTGGCAATGGCCACCTTGCCGCGGATCCGCTTGAGGTCCGGCACATCCGTGCCGCCGGCCGCGACGTTCTCGTCGATCTGCTTGTCAATGACGGCATCAATCCGGCTGACGAAGAAAGACGCCACGCTTGCCACCCGGCTGACATCGCCGCCGCGCGACTTGAACTCTTCCAAGCCGGAGATGAACGCTTCGGCCACGTCCTTGTAAGCCTGCTGGCTGAACAGCAACGTGACGTTGATGTTCATTCCCTCGGAAATCAGCGTTTTTATCGCCGGCGTCCCCTGGACGGTGCCCGGCACCTTCACCATCAGGTTGTCACGCCCGACCATCTTCCACAGGCGCCGGGCCTCGGCGATCGTCTCGTCCGTGCGAAGCGCCAGGTAGGGCGACACTTCGAGCGATACGTATCCGTCGACCCGCTTGCTCGCCTCATAGACCGGACGCAGCAAATCCGCCGCTTTTTGGATGTCCTGGATCGCCAGTGATTCGTAGATCGTCTGGGCGTCCACATCGCCCTTCGCCGCCAGTTCCTTGAAACCGGCGTCGTAGTTGGAGCCGTGACCCATCGCCTTCTCGAAGATCGAGGGGTTGGACGTCATCCCCTTCAGCCCATCCCGGTCGATCAGGTCTTGCAGGCCCTCCGACAGGAACTTGCGTTCGATGAAGTCCAGCCAGGGTGACTGGCCGAGTTCCTCAAGCGACTTGAGCGGATTGGCCGTCGGCGTTTGCATGTCCATCGTCGTTCTCCTAGCTCGTCTGCTTGGCCTGCTTGCGTGCTTCCTTCAGCACCGCATCGGGCGTGAAGCCGTATTTCGTCTGCAACGCAGCCAGCGGGGCCGATGCCCCAAAGCTGTGCATGCCGATCACGAAGCCGCCCTGCCCGACATAGCGGTCCCACCCCATCGTCGCCGCTTGCTCGATAGCGAGCCGGCCCTTGACTGCAGGCGGCAGGACCTCGTTGCGATAGTCCTCGCCCTGCGCCTCAAACAACTCCCACGACGGCATGGACACGACGCGCGCCTTCGTGCCCTCCGCCGTCAGCGTGTCGTAAGCGCCCATGCACAGTGACAACTCGGACCCGGTGGCCATCAGGATCACCTCCGGCGTGCCAGCGCAATCCGCCACGACATAGGCACCCTTGGCGACGCCGGACGCAGCGCCGTACTTGCTGCGGTCGATGGTCGGCAGTGCCTGCCGGCTCAGGATCAGGCAGGCCGGGCGGTCGTGCAATTGCATCACCACACGCCACGCCTCCGCCACCTCGTTGGCATCGGCCGGGCGCAACACCACCATGCCCGGGATGGCGCGCAACGACACCAACTGCTCGATCGGCTGGTGGGTCGGCCCATCTTCCCCAACGCCGATGCTGTCATGCGTGAAGATGTAGATCACCGGCAGTTCCATGATGGCGGAAAGCCGGATCGGCGCCTTCATGTAGTCGGAGAAGATCAGGAAGCCGCTGCCGTACGAGCGCAGGCCGGACAGCGCCATGCCATTCACGATGGAACCCATCGCGTGCTCGCGGATGCCGAAATGCAGGTTGCGGCCGCCGTAATTGTCCGGCTCGAACGACCCGGCGCCGTCGAAGGTGAGGTTTGACTTGGTCGATGGCGCCAGGTCGGCGGCGCCGCCGATCAGCCACGGGACGTGCTTGGCAATGGCGTTCAGCACCTTTTGCGACGAATCACGCGATGCGACGCCCTTGGGGTCCGCGGGGAAGACCGGGATTTCGCTGTCCCATCCATCCGGAAGCTCGTGCCGGTCGATCATCTCGATCTCGCGGGCGAGCTCCGGGTATGCCTCCCGGTAGCGGCTGAACAAATCCATCCATTCCGTGCGGGCCTTGGCGCCCCGGCTGCCCATCACCTCGGCGAAGCGCTGATGCACCCCGTCAGGCACCAGGAACTGCGCATCCTCGGGCCAGCCATACGACCGCTTGGCGCCCTTGATCTCCTCGTCACCCAACGGCTCGCCATGCGCTTCCCGGGTGCCGGCCTTTTTCGGTGCGCCGAACCCGATCACGCTCTGCACAACGATGATCATGGGCCCGGACGTGACCGCCTTGGCGTCGTCCAGCGCCTTGGCGATGGCGGCGGTATCGTTGGCGTCCGCGACATGGATCACGTGCCATCCCATGGCGCCCAACCGCGCCCCGACATCGTCCCCGAACGCGAGACTGGTCGCCCCCTCGATGGTGATGTGGTTGCTGTCGTAGATCCAGGTGAGATTGCCCAGGGCAAGGTGCCCGGCGATCGAGGCTGCCTCGTTGGACACGCCCTCCATCATGCAGCCATCGCCGCAAAGCGCGTAGATGTGATAGTCGAACAGGCTGAACCCCGGCTTGTTATACCGCTGCGCCACGAAGCGCTGCGCCATCGCCATGCCGACGCTGTTGGCCACGCCCTGCGCGAGCGGCCCGGTGGTCGTCTCCACCCCCGACGTCAACCGGTACTCCGGATGGCCTGGCGTGACGGAGGAGAGTTGCCGGAACTGCTTGATGTCGTCCAGCGTGACGGCGTAGGGGCCTTTATCCTTGTGTTCCGGGTCAGACGCGACCTGTGCCAAGTGCAACAATGCATAGACCAGCATCGACGCATGACCCACGGACAGGACGAACCTGTCCCGGTTGGGCCAGTGTGGATCGGCCGGATCGTAACGCAGGGCGTGCTGCCACAGCGTGTATGCCACCGGGGCCATGCCCATCGGCGTTCCAGGATGCCCCGACTTCGCCTTTTGCACTGCGTCCATGGCAAGCGTGCGGATCGTGTTGATCGCGACCTGGTCGATGTCGCCCTTTGGCATGTTGCCCGCCTGATACACTGAAACCGGCTGGTCCATGAAATCTTCCCCAAGTTGAGCAGGCACGTCCGGCGGCCGAGACGGCCGGGTCGACGACGCAGCGGATGGCACCCTAAGCCGGTTCGACCCGCTGGGTTCACCGGCACCCTGCTTTTTCATGTGAACGTTCGTAGCCTTCACGAGTTCGTGAACGTGAAGCGCCAAGCTCGGGCTGACGCATGCACCGGGCATCGGCATAAGCAGGCATGCTTCACGACCCCCGCCCTCGCCAGCCAGGCAACCAAGCGTTGACCCGCTCGGAAGTGCTGTTTGTCTTCGCCGCACTCCTCCTGCTGGTGCTGATCGCGGCCGCATCGGTGTGGCAGGCGGGCCGCAACGAAACGGCCTTGTCTCGCGCGCAAGCCACCCGGACGCAGCGCAACTTGGTGGCCGACATCATCTTGGCGACGGAAGATGCTGAAACGTCGCAACGTGGCTTCCTGATCACCACGGACCCAGGATACCTCCAACCGTTTGACTCCGCAGAGCGGGTACTTCCCGGATTACTCCAGACCCTTGCAGCAGCCCGGCCGGGTGACCCGGAGGTGCTCCGCCTGCAGCAGTTGATCAACCAGAAGCTGACGGAGCTGCGGGGCACGGTGTCGCTCGTCCAGTCGCAGGATATGACCGCGGCCGTCGCGGTGGCGCGGACCAATACCGGCCGCAGCACCATGGCCGAAATCCGCGGCGTGGTCAGGTCGTTGGAGGGACAACTGGACGCGGTGCTGGTGGCGCAGGTCGCCGTCGTCGCCCAGGGCGGCCGGTTGCTGATGGCCATCGACATCGCGGCCTTGATCATGGTCCTGGCGCTGGCCGGTTTGATCGGGCTTGGCCTGCGCAACTACCTGCAGACCTTGCGCAATGCGCAAGGCTTGATGGCCGAGGCAAACGCAACGCTGGAGCGCAGCAACGAGCAGCTCGATGAAACCGTGCGCCTGCGCACCGCGGACTTGATCGCCGCCAATGAAGAAGTTCAGCGGTTTGCCTACATCGTCTCCCATGATTTGCGTGCGCCGCTGGTGAACATCATGGGGTTTACCAGCGAGCTGGAGCAGGCGGCTGGCACCCTTGGCCGCAGTTTGGAGGTGGCTGCCGCGCCGGCGGAGCTCCGCCAGGCGGTGCAGGAGGATATCCCGGAGGCGCTGCGCTTCATCAAAAGCTCCACCAGCAAGATGGACCGTCTGATCAACGCCATCCTCAAACTATCCCGGGAGGGCCGCCGCGTTCTCGTGCCGGAGCCGCTGGATATGGCCGGGATGCTGGCCACGATGACGGAGAGCGTGCAACATCAGGCGACGAAGAAGGACGCTGTCATCCAGATCGGCGAGACACCGGGCATGGTGGCAGACCGTCTTGCTGTCGACCAGGTGTTTTCCAATGTGGTCGACAATGCGTTGAAGTATTTGAAGCCGGGCAGGCCGGGCGTGGTCCGCATCGATGGCCAGATCGAGGGCAGCATGGTACGCTATGACATATCGGATAATGGCCGTGGCATCGCCGAACGGGATTATGAACGGGTGTTCGAGTTGTTTCGACGCGCCGGCGATCAATCCGTGCCCGGCGAGGGGATCGGCCTCGCCCATGTCCGCGCCCTGGTCCGGCGGCTGGGTGGCGCCATAACCTGCCGCTCGACCCTAAACGTCGGAACGACATTCACGATCCTGCTGCCGGCGGTGGCGCAGGCCGGCATGGAGAAAGCGGCGTGAACGCCAATCCCGTCACGATCCTGCTGATCGAGGATGATCCCGGCCACGCCCGGCTCATCGAGAAGAACGTCCGCCGCGCTGGCGTCAACAACGTCATCGTGCCGTTTACCGACGGGACGGCGGCGGTGGAGCATCTGTTTGGGACGGATGCCGAGGGCAGGCGGCTGGTGCAACTGCCGATCCTGGTTTTGCTGGACCTGAACCTGCCGGATATGAGCGGAACCGACATCCTGGCCCGGATCAAGGCGGATGAACTGGTGCGGCGGGCGCCGGTGATCGTGCTGACGACCACGGACGACAGGGTGGAAATCCAACGCTGCTACGACCTCGGCTGCAACGTCTACATCACCAAGCCGGTCGAGTATGAGAGCTTTGCCGTCGCCATCCGGCAACTCGGCCTGTTCCTCGCGGTGATGCAGGTGCCTGAAGCGGACTGATCGTGACGGTTCGCGTCCTGTATGTCGACGACGATGCCGGCCTGTGCCGGCTGGTCAGCCGCCATCTCTCCCGCGACGGCTTCACGGTCGAGAGCGCCTGCGACGGGGAGGCAGGGCTGGCCCTTGCCCGGGCGGGCGGGTTCGACGTCGTGGCGCTCGACCATTTCATGCCGGGTCGCGACGGGCTGGAGGTGTTGGCGGATCTGGTCGCCATGCCGGATGCGCCCCCCGTGATCTTCGTCACCGCGGCGGAGGAGCCGCGCATCGCCGTCGCGGCGCTGAAGGCCGGCGCCTTCGATTACGTGGTGAAGGACGTGCAGGGCACGTTCATGGAGTTCCTCTCCACGTCGATCCGGCAATCCCAGGAACACCTCCGCCTGCGGCGGGAGCGTGAGGCGGCGTTGCAGGAACTGCAGGAAAGCCGCGACCGGCTGGAGAAGCTGGCGGCCCAGCAAGCCTTGCTGCTGCGCGAGGTCAACCATCGCATCGCCAACAGTTTGCAGCTTATTTCGTCGTTGATTGAGCTGCAGGCCCGCAAAGTCGCCGACGCCGATGCGCGCGAGGCGTTGAAGCGTGCCGCCGAGCGGGTCGAGGCGGTCATGCTCGTGCATCGCCGGCTTTACACCAGCAACGACGTCGAATTCGTCGCCATGGACCAATACCTCGAAGGCTTGATCGACGAGCTGCGCCGCGCCGTGGTCGCGGAGGAAAAATCCAGCCAGATCATCCTGGTGGCCGAGCCGATCCACGTGGAGACGGACAAGGCCGTGTCGATCGGCTTGATTGTCAACGAGTTGGTGACCAACGCGGTGAAATACGCCTATCCCGACCGCGCCGGCGACATCCGTGTGGGGTTCCACCGGCACGAGGATGCGGTTCAGTTGGTGGTGGAGGATGACGGCGTCGGCTACCAGGACGGCGCGCCGCCGAAAGGCAGCGGCCTCGGCAGCATGATCGTCAACGCCATGGCGCGGACGGTGAAGGCGAGTGTGCAGATCGATTCCACGCACAAGGGGACGCGGGTGGTGCTCAACCTGCCAGCTTAGTCCGACCGATCTCTATGTTGCCATATCCGGGAACGTGGTCGAGATTTAGGTGAATGTGCAGATTAGGTCGATGTGATCTAAATTGACGTTAAGATGGTCTTTGTTGCGGAGGTCTCCACGATGCCGTTGACAGCGGATTAGTGGCTCATTCGCATTGGCATGACCCCGGGATTGATCAACGGCATTAAAGACAAGTCGGAGGGGCTTCGTCGTATCGGCCAACTGGACTTGTGGCGCTTCACAGACGTCATGAACTTGCACGCCCGGCATGACTGGGGGTCGAATGAGGGTCAGGGCACTAGATGCGCATGCTATCGATGAGACTCGCGTCTCGTGAAGAGCTTCCGTGGTTTCTGATCTTTCTTGTTAATGGAATTTTTGGACCTCTGCACTACATATCAATTTACTTAATGCCTCCTGTTATAATAGGATTGTTGTTGCACGGGTTGTTCGTGGCCTCGCTTGTGATGCTTACCATTCTGCACCGAAACCACATCATAAAAGTTTTCAGCGGAGTTCTCGCTCTAGTTGAGTTTCTCTTCTTGTGTTTCCGTGTTATTGTATGGTATTGACCTAATAATCGGGAGTTGGCGCGCGATGGCTTTGTCGTGTTCGCCGGCAAGGGCCTCCAACCCCTTGAACCGCCTCGCCGCAGTTTACCTGCTGAAGATAAGTGGGAAAACTTCCAACACAAGATCGTTCAATATCGGCGAGTATACAATATGGAAGCAGCTCACAGACGAGCAGAGGTATCCTAGATTGACCGCATCAATACGTCTCATGTTCCGCGACGATTTATCGAGGATGCTCGTATTTGCTACGTTTGGTTTAGCCGGGCCGCTACATTGGATATCTCTGATATATCGACCAGCTACAATCATTGGTTTAGTATTGCACGCTTTGTTTGTGGCTTTGCTCGGTGCGATTTCGTTTTTGTATACCAACAGAGTCGTTAAACTTTCAACTGGCCTGCTTGCTTTGCTGGACTTTGGTTTTCTTTGTTTCAGACTTGTTGTTTGGCGGTAGTTCCCGAGATACCCTCGACCGGCCCAGCCTAGCTGAGGTAGTCTTGATGATGGGGACATGATCACTCATCCTACCGCCAATATGGTAAAGCGCCGGATCGGTGATGCGGCTAAGGGATACGCCGGCAAGCCCTCCGGCACGCCAAGGGCCTTGAATCGCCTCGCCGTGATTGGGCTCGCGCTGGTCTTCCAGGTTCGTCACTGCAAGGCAAACGCTGTCGGCATCGACATCATAGGCTTTCACCGCCTGTGCTCGGATTGGCAGTAACGCCCAGCCGACCATCACCGCAGCTCGGCTAAGTTGATATCGGCTAAGACGACGCATGCACCAGCGCCTGATACAATATAGCCACAGTGTCGGAGAACCTCTGGTCCGGGTGCTCAACGCAGAACTGCCAGACCATCTCCCATTGACGCTGTTCCGGCAAAATTCTCGGATCGACTCGCCAAAATGGTCTCCCGGCGCTGCAGCCAGGCCAATGCCGCCTCCCCGGCGGCGAACCCAGTGCTGAAGCACGCTTGCAGCAGGTAGCCGCCGGTCGGCGCCTCCCAGTCCAGCATCTCGCCCGCCGCGAACACACCCTGGTTCGCCAGCCCCCCCAGCGCGCTCCACCGCAGGCCGCCCGCGGTGGAGATGGCGCGCGGCAGGCCGGTCGTGTCGATCAGGCGGAGCGGCAGCGCCTTGATCGCGGCGGCAAAATCCTCCGGCACGCCGGCACATTCCCGCACCAGCGTGACGCAGACGGGTGGCAGCCCGGCGGCCTTGCGCAGGAAGGTCGACGTGGATTGCGCCCGGCGCGGTGCGGCCAGGCGGCGGGTCAACTCCGACAGCGACAGATCCGGCCGCAAATCGAGCATGACGGTCGCAGCGCCTTCCGCCGCGAGCGCGTCGCGGATCGCCGCGCCAAGCGCGTAGAACGGGCCGCCCTCGATACCGCTTGCGGTCACGACGGCGTCGCCGGGCACGGTCCGGCCGGCGAACGTGACGGCCACCCGCTTCAGCGGCGTGCCGGCATGCCGGGCCATGTGGGGGCTCCACGACGCCACGAAGCCGCAATTGGCGGGGCGGAACGGCGCCACCGCGTCCTGCGGCAGAACAGCCGTCCAACCGCCATCCGAGCCCAAGCGCGGCCAGGACGCGCCGCCCAGCGCCAAGACCACAGCGTCCGCCGCCACGGCGATTGCCGGGTCGAAGTGGAGCGCTCCGTCCGGGTCCCATCCCAGCCAGCGGCGCCGCAGGCGCAGCACCACCCCCAGCCCGTCCAGCCGGCGCAACCAGGCGCGCAACAGCGGCGACGCCTTCATGGCACGGGGAAACACCCGTCCGCTGGTGCCGGTGAACACCGGCTGGTCCAGCGCCTCGCACCACGCGCGCAGGGCGGCCGGCGGAAAGGCGGCGAGGGCAGGGGCCAGCGCCTCCCGCGCCGGGCCATAGCGGTCGAGCAGCGCGGCGAACGGCTCGTCATGCGTCAGGTTCAGCCCGCCCACCCCGGCCATCAGCAGCTTGCGCCCCGGCGACGGCATGCGGTCGAACACGGTCACCGCCGCGCCGCCCAGCGCCAGCCGCTCCGCCGCCATCAGCCCGGCCGGCCCGGCGCCGATCACGACCGCACTTTTCAGGCTGGCACAGGTAGGGGATGCTGGGGGCATGATCGAGCGCGTGGACTCAGTGGTGTTGGGGGCCGGCGTCGTCGGCCTCGCCGTCGCCCGGCGGTTGGCCTTGTCCGGGCGGGACGTGCTGGTGCTGGAAGCCGCGGGCGGCATCGGCACCGTCACCTCCTCCCGCAACAGCGAGGTCGTCCATGCGGGTATCTACTATCCCAGCGGCAGCCTCAAGGCCCGGCTCTGCGTCGCCGGGCGGGTGGCGCTGTATGCCTATTGTGCCGCCCATGGCGTGCCGGTGGGAAAGATCGGCAAGCTGATCGTGGCCAGCGACCCGGCGGAAACCGTCCGGCTGCAATCCATCCAGGCCCAGGCGGCGGCCAACGGCGTGGAACTGGCCCTCCTGCCCGGCGAAGCAGCCCGAGGGATGGAGCCGGCCTTGCGGGTGGACTCCGCCTTGCACTCCCCGGAGACCGGCATCGTGGACAGCCACGCGCTGATGCTGGCCTACCAGGGCGAGTTGGAGGAGGCCGGCGGCATGGTCGCCCTCCACGCGCCGCTGCTCTCCGGCACCGTGCTGGACGACGGCATTCGCCTGGATGTGGGCGGCGAGCAGCCGATGCAGTTGGAGTGCCGCGTGCTGGTGAACGCCGTCGGCCTGCACGCGCCGGACGTCGCGCGCAGCATCGCCGGCATCCCGTCGCAGACCATCCCGCGCGCCCATTTGTGCAAGGGCAGCTACTATGGGCTGCAAGGCCGGGCGCCGTTCCAGCGGCTGATCTATCCCGTGCCCGAACCGGGCGGCCTGGGTGTCCACCTGACGCTGGACCTCGGCGGCCAGGCCCGGTTCGGCCCCGACGTCGAGTGGGTGGAGCGCGAGGAGTATGACGTGGACCTGCGCCGCGCCGCAGGCTTCTACGCCGCCATCCGGCGCTACTGGCCCGGCCTGCCGGATGGTGCTTTGGTGCCGGGCTATGCCGGCATACGACCCAAGATCAGCGGCCCGACGGAGCCGGCGGCGGATTTCGCCGTGCTCGGCCCGGCCACCCACGGCGTGCCGGGCCTAGTGAACCTGTTCGGCATCGAAAGCCCAGGGCTGACCGCGTCGCTCGCGATCGCCGAACTGGTGCTGGAGCGCTTGGAGGAGACCGCCACCCATGCCATCTGATGCCTGGAACCCCGCGCTATACCGCAAGTTCGAGACGCAGCGCACGCAGCCGGCGCGCGATTTGCTGTCGCGCGTGGTCTTGGACAGGCCGCGCTTGGTCGTGGACCTCGGCTGTGGACCGGGTAATTCGACCGAACTCCTGGTGCAGCGCTTTCCCGACGCCGACGTGCTCGGCGTCGACTCCTCGGCGGCGATGCTGGCGAGCGCCCGCGAGCGTCTGCCGGGCTGCCGGTTCGCGCAGGCCGACATCGCCAGTTGGACGCCGGACGCGCCGCCCGACCTCATCTACGCCAACGCCGCCTTGCAGTGGGTGCCGGACCACGCGACCCTGGTGCCGCGGCTGCTGGGCCTGCTGGCGCCCGGCGGCGTGCTGGCCATCCAGGTGCCGGACAACCGGGAGGAGCCGTCGCACCGGTTGATGCGGGAGGTCGCGTCGGCCGGCCCGTGGGCCAGCGTGATCGGCGGGGCCGCCGAGCGGTTGCGCGTGCTGCGGCCGGCCGAGTACTACGACCTGTTGGTCGGGCACGGGGCGGTGGCCGAACTCTGGCGCACCGTCTACCACCATCCGATGGACACGCCCGGCGCCATCGTCGAGTGGGTCAAAGGCACCGGGTTGCAGCCCTTCCTGAAGCCGTTATCCGCCGAACAGCAGCCGGCGTTCTTGCAGCAATACGAAGACGCCGTGGCCGACAACTACCCGGTCCAGGCCGACGGCAAGCGCCTGCTGCTGTTCCCGCGGCTGTTCTTCGTCGCGACCAAGCCCTGAAGGGACCGTCCATGCCGCATTTCGACCTGCTGATCCGCAACGGGACGGCCGTGCTGCCATGGGGCGAGGCGGCGGTCGATATCGGGGTGCGGAACGGCCGCATCGCGGCGCTCGGCGCCTCCGGCACCGCGGATGAGACCATCGACGCCACCGGCCTGCACGTCCTGCCCGGCCTGATCGACCCGCATGTCCATCTGCGCGACCCCGGTGATCCGGCGATCGAGACGGTTCCGACGGGCACCAAGGCAGCGGTGCTGGGCGGCCTGGCGGCCGTGTTCGACATGCCGAACACCACCCCGGCCATCACCGACGCGGAGCGGGTCGCCTGGAAGCAAGGCTATGTCGAATCCAGCAGTTGGTGCGACATCGGCCTCTATGTCGGCGCGACCAAGGCGAACACGCCCGAACTCGCCGCGCTGGAGACGCTTCCTGGCGTCTGCGCCGTCAAGGTGTTCGCCGGCAGCTCCACCGGCGACCTGCTGGTCGAGGACGATGCCAGCCTGGAAGCCGTGATGCGGTCCGGCCGGCGCCCCGTCGCCTATCACAGCGAGGACGAATACCGGCTACAGGCGCGCAAGCCGCTGTTCCACGCCGGCATGCCCTACCGCAGCCACATGGAATGGCGCGACGAGGAGTGTGCCCGGCTTGGCACGCAGCGGCTGATGGCGCTGGCGCGGAAAACCGGGCGGCCGGCGCATATCCTGCACGTCTCCACCGCCGCCGAGCTCGACCTGCTGCGTGACCACCGCGACGTGGCGACGGTGGAGTTGCTGGTTAACCACCTGACGCAATGGGCGCCAGACGTGTACGACCGGCTGGGCGGGTTCGGCGTGATGAACCCGCCGATCCGCGGCAAGGAGCATTGGGAGGCAGCCTGGGCCGCGGTCCGCGACGGCAGGGCCGACACGATCGGCAGCGACCACGCCCCGCATCCCCGCGCCGCCAAGCTGAAGCCCTGGCCGGAGGTGCCGGCTGGGTTGACGGGAGTGCAGACGCTGGTGCCGGTGATGCTGGACCATGTCAGCGCCGGGCGGCTCTCCCTCAGGCGGCTGGTGGACCTGATGTGCGCCGGGCCGGCACGGGTGTATGGGGTGGTCGGCAAGGGGCGGCTCGCGGCCGGCTACGATGCTGATTTTACCCTGGTCGACCTGAAGCGGCGCCGGCGGATCGAGGATGATTGGATCGTAACCCCCTGCGGCTGGACGCCGTTCGCCGGGATGCAGGTGACCGGCTGGCCGCTGGCGACCATCATCCGCGGCCGCGTCGTGATGCGGGAGGATGAGGTGCTGGGCGAACCCGGCGGCCGGCTGGTCCGGTTCCGCTAATCCTGTATGTTCAGGGTCTTGGGCCAGCGCGACGTGATCTGCCGCCGCTGTTCCGGCGTGATGGACGGCGTGTCGACGATCTGCCGCGGCGGGTTGGCGAAATCTTGCGGGTTGGACCAGCACTGCACGTTTGCGAGCGTCCGGCTGCAATAAGGGTCAGCCAGCGGCACGTGCTCGTGCGGGGCGCAGTAATCCTGCTTGCGGTCCAAATGCACGATGGAGCAGTCGCGGCCGGTGACGGCGGACACGCCGATATCCACCACGTCGCGCCCGAATACGGCGACGCTGCCCGCCTCTACCCCGCCGACTGCGGCTGCGGCCACGCAACCGCCCAGCGGGCCGGCGAGCAGCGCGATGCAGCCGATGGCAGCCAGCGAGCGGAGGGAGGTCATGCGCGCAGTTGACCACGGCCGAATGAACATAGGGTTTCCCGCAGGCGGCCCGGTCGCTATGGTCCCGCGCCGGGTTCAAGGGTTTTAGAAGCGTGGCCGACATCTTTGACGAGTTGAACGAGGACTTCCGGGCGGAGCGCACACGGGCGCTGGCCAAGCGCTATGGCGCGGTCGGCGCCATTGCCGTTCTCGTCATCCTGGCCGGCGTGGGCGGTTGGCAGGGGTGGGAATGGTGGCAGACCCGCCGGGGCGAGGCGGTGGCCGGCCCGTACCTCGCGGCGTCCGGTGTGCTGAGCCCCGGAGCCACGCCGGGCCAACCGACCGACGCCAACGCGTTTGCCCAGATCGCGAAGGATGCGCCGGCTGGCTACCGCACACTCGCCCAATTGCAGGAGGCCGCACTGCGCTGGAGCGGCGGCGACACGGCGGGAGCTTTGGCGTTATGGAACCAGGTGAGCACCAACGGGGATGACGTCCTGCTGCGCGACATGGCCAGCCTGCTTTGGGCGCAGCATTCGGTCGACCAAGGTGACCCGGTGGCGATCGCCGCGCGCACGGCGAAGCTGGAGGCACAATCAAACCCGTGGCGTCCGCTGGCGCAGGAGGTCGATGCCATGGTTGCGATACGGCAGGACGACAAGGACAAGGCGACCCGCCTGCTGCGCGGCTTGCTGACGGACCCCCTGGCGGCCGATGGGTTGCGGCGGCGGGCAAGCGAGTTGCTGGTCATCCTTGCCCCCCCGGCGGAGGCGCGGGGATGAGCCGCATCGCAGCGCCGGGTCGCCGGCTGTTGCTGCGGTCCGCGGCCGTCTTGCCGCTCGCGGCCCTGGCGGGCTGCTCCGTGTTTGACGATTTGTTCGAGTCGGACAAACCGCCGATCCCCGGCAAGCGGGAGTCCGTGATGGCGACGACCCGCGGCGTGCATGTTGATGCCTCGTTCACCACCCAGATTACCCTGCCGCCGCCGGTGTTGAACCCGGATTGGAGCCAATCCGGCGGCAACCCCAGCCATAGCCTGGGCAACGTGGCGCTCAATGACCTGACGCGGAATTGGCGGCGTTCGATCGGCGAAGGCGGGGGATACCGGCAGAAGATCACGGCGACGCCTGTCGTGGCCGGCGGCGTGGTCTTCACGATGGATTCGGATGCCACCGTGTCCGCCTTCGACGCAGCAACCGGGTCGCATCGCTGGACGACGGAGACCCAGGACAAGAAGGACCGCAGCACGAATGTGGGCGGCGGCGTTGCGGTGTCCGGCGGCACGCTTTACGCCACCACCGGCCGGGCGGAGGCGCTGGCGCTGGAGGCGGCCACCGGCAAGATCACCTGGCGGGCATCGTTGGGCGCACCGGCACGGTCTGCCCCCACCATCGTGGACAACCGGCTCTTCGTGCCGACGATCGACGAACGGCTCGTCGCCCTGTCCACCACGGACGGGAAGCAGCTTTGGACCTACCAGGCGTCCTCTTCCGGCACGATCATCCTGGGGGAGCCAGCGCCCGCCTATGCCGACGGCCTGGTGATCGCGGGGTTCGGCTCGGGCGACCTGGTGGCGTTGCGGGTGGATAGCGGGACGCTTGCCTGGAGCGACAGCCTGGCGGCGGCACGGGGCCGCAACAGCCTGGCGGATTTGTCCGCTATCCGGGCCTTGCCCGTCGTCGTCAACAACGTGGTCTACGCCATCGGCGTCGGCGGCTTGCTGCTGGCGCTCGACCTGCGCTCTGGCCGGCGCCTTTGGGAGCGGGATACGGACGGCCAAAACACGCCGTGGATCGCCGGTGACTGGATGTTTGTCCTCACGCTGGAACAGCAGCTCGTCTGCCTGGACCGCAGCGACGGCCGCATCCGCTGGATCACGCAGTTGGCGCGCTTCGAGAACGCGGCTAAGTCGCGGGACCCGATCTTCTGGAACGGGCCGTTACTCGGCGGCAAGTATCTCTATTTGGCCGGCTCCACGGGAAGGCTCACGGCCGTCAACCCGATGACGGGCGAGGTCTTGGGCGACCTTGAGCTCCCGGATGCGGTCGCCGTGGGCCTGGTCGCGGCTGGCGGCAGGCTGTTCGTCGTCACGGACGATTCCTCGCTGACAGCGTACGGGTAGCCGATGCTGCCGGTCGTCGTGATCGCCGGTCGGCCGAATGTGGGCAAGAGCACGCTGTTCAACCGCCTGGCCGGTCGCCGCTTCGCCCTGGTGGCCGACACGCCCGGCGTGACGCGGGACCGCAAGGATGCCACGGCGCAGTTGCGCGGCCGTATGGTGCGGCTGGTCGACACCGCAGGGCTGGAGGAAAGCGCGCCGGAGACACTGTTCGGCCGCATGCGCGCGAGTTCGGAGGCGGCCGTCGCGACGGCGGACCTGGTCGTGTTCGTGGTGGATGCGCGCGCGGGCGTGACGCCGGCGGACAGCCATTTCGCCGCCTGGCTGCGCCGGCAGGGTCGCCCGGTGCTGCTGGTCGCCAACAAGGCGGAGGGCAGGGGCGGCGCGCAGGCCGCGCTGGAGGCATTCAGCCTCGGCCTGGGCGAGCCGCTGGCGGTGTCCGCCGAGCACGGCGAGGGGCTGGCGAACCTGATGGGCGAGATCGCGGACCGTCTGCCGGAGCCGCAGGAGGAGGACGCGGCGGACCGCCCGCTGCGCCTGGCCGTGGTGGGCCGTCCCAACGCGGGGAAGTCCACCCTGTTGAACCGGCTGCTCGGGGAGGAGCGGATGATCACCGGCCCGGAACCCGGGCTGACGCGCGATGCGGTCGCCGTGCGGTTCGCCGATGCGGTGGGGCCGATCGAGCTGGTGGACACCGCCGGGCTGCGCAAGAAGGCGCGGGTCGAGGACGGGCTGGAGAAGATGAGCACCTCCGCCACGATCGAGGCGTTGAAGATGGCGGAAATCGTCGTGCTCTGCGTCGATGCGGTGGAGGGTTTGCACGAGCAGGATCTGCAGATCGCCCGGCTGGTCGAGCGGGAGGGGCGCGGCTGCGTGCTGGCGCTGAATAAATGGGATGCGGTGCCCGACCGCAACCTCGCCCGGCGCGGCGTCAGCGACCGGCTGGAAACCAGCCTGACGCAGATGCGCGGCATCCCGGTCGTCACGATGTCCGCCGTGACTGGCGCCGGCGTGGACAAGCTGCTGCCGGCGGTCCGCGCTGCCCACGCCGTTTGGAACACGCGCGTGCCGACCGGTGAATTGAACCGCTGGTTCGAGGCAGCGCTGGAGCGCCATACCGCGCCGCTGGTGGACGGCCGCCGGCTGAAGCTGCGCTATACGACGCAGGCGAAGGCGAGGCCGCCGACCTTCATCATCTTCGGCACCCGGGCGGAGCAAACCCCGGAGGACTACCGGCGCTATCTGGTCAACGGCCTGCGTGACAGCTTCGGCCTGGCGGGAACGCCGATCCGCCTGCAGTTCCGCGGCACGAAGAACCCATACGCCGACGAGTAGGGGCGGGGGCGCGGCGATGACCTCAAATTAACAGCTCTCCCTGTTCGATCCTACTTCCCACCGGACGCATCATTCGTCAGAGTTGCCGGCATAACAGGCCGCTTTCAACGCGGCCGGATGTGGGGATCGTTCTATGGATTTGGAAAGCCGGACTATACGCCGGGTGACGATGCGGCTGGTGCCGTTCCTCGTGCTTTGTTATTTCGTCGCCTATCTCGACCGGGTGAATGTCGGTTTCGCAAAGCTGACGATGAGCAAGGATATCGGCTTGTCGGAGACCGCCTTCGGGCTGGGCGCCGGCATCTTCTTCCTGGCGTATTTCGTTTTTGAGGTGCCTTCCAACCTGTTGCTGGAACATTTCGGCGCGCGGAAATGGATCGCCCGCATCATGTTCACCTGGGGTCTGCTCTCCGGCGCGATGGCGTTCATCGGGGGCGAGACGAGCTTCTACGTGGTCCGTGTCCTGTTGGGCTTCGCGGAAGCGGGATTTTTCCCCGGTATCATCTTCTTCCTGACGCTCTGGTTTCCCGCCAAGCACCGGGCGCGGATCATCGGCCTGTTCATGGCCGCCATCCCGCTATCCTCGGTGATCGGCGCCCCGGTGTCGGGGGCATTGCTGGGATTGGACGGCGTGATGGGGCTGCATGGTTGGCAATGGCTCTACCTGCTGGAGGCAGCGCCCGCGCTCATCCTCACCTTCGTCGTGTTGGGATACCTCACCGACTCGCCGGCTGACGCGACCTGGCTGGCGCCGGATGAACGCGTCTGGCTGATGAAGCGCCTGGAGTCGGAGCGCACGCAGCGCGAGGCGCAGCGGCATTACAGCGTCTGGCAGGCGTTGACGGATGGCCGGGTGTTGGCAGTGGCGTTGATCTACTTCGGCGCGGTGGCGTGCAATTACGGCTTCAGCTTCTTCCTGCCGACCATCGTGAAGGGCTTCGGCCTCAGCAACCTGCAGACCGGCTTCGTCGTGGCGATCCCTTATGTGGTCGGCACGGTGGGGATGGTGCTGTGGGGCCGGCGGTCGGACCGTATGAAGGAGCGTAAGCTGCATGCGGCCGTGACGTTGTTCATCGCTGCAGCCGGCCTCGGCGCATCAACTCTCGTGAGCGACCCGACGCTGAAGATGGTGGCCTTCACGATCGCGGGGTTCGGCATCTTCGCCTGCCTGCCGGTGATCTGGACGTTGCCGACAGCCTATCTGTCCGGCGCCGCAGCCGCTGGCGGGATCGCCGTGGTGAACTCCGTCGGCAACCTGTCCGGCTTCTTCGGGCCGTATGCGATGGGCTACATCAAGGACCAGACCGGCAGCTACGATGGCGGACTGTGGACCCTAGCAGCCGCCGGCCTCATCGCGATGTGTATCGTCCTGGTCTTCCGGCACGACGCGAAGCTGGAGCAAGCGCCGAGCGGCGGGGTCATGCCAGCGGAGTAGCCGGTCGGTCGTGCAGGCCTTCCCCTCTCCCTCTGGCACCCTCTGGCAGAGGGTGGGGCGGAACTGACAGAGGTTTCGCGGGCGTAAGCCGTGGAGGCCCGTGGAGGGAGAGGGCCAAATGCACGGTTTCGCCCGTGTTACTCTCGCCCTGGCCCTCGCAGGCGAGAGGGGGAAGCACTACCGTCAACCTCCACACCCGCCCACTACCGCGTCACGATCACCCGCGCGCCGCCCGTACTGCCGGTCACGCCCAACTGGTACAGCATCTCGGCCGTGGCCGGCGGTTCGGTGAAGCTGCCCGGCGTCGTGGCGCGTAGCCGGGTGCGCAGCGTGTATGTCCCGGCCCCAAGCTGCAGCCACACCGCAACGACCTCGTCATCCCCGTAGGACGCGAAGGACGGCGGCAGCGTCGGCCCTGCGGAGGGCTGGGCCTCAGCGGTCGCGGTCGCCAGCGCCGGGTTCAGCGGCTCCAACCCGGCGGGCAGCGGCAGGCGGAGCGCCACTTGCGCCCGGTCCTCCGGGTTCACCACCTCGTCCACTTCTTCCACCACGTCGCCGACGGCCAGGTGGGTTGCTCCATCCGGCCCAGGCTCCAGCTTCGTCATCGGCGGCTGCACATTGCCCTGCATCGGCGGCACACGCATCAGCGTCCGCGTCAGCACGAAACCATGCTGCTCCGGCCTTGCCTCCGCGCCGGGCTGCACCGGCACGTAATCCGTGGCAGCCAGCGCCACGATGCCGGGCGCCGCCTGGACACGAACCGGGCCGATCGCCTGCGTGCTGGCCTGGAACAACGGGTGATCGCGATCCAGCGTGCCGGTTGCCGGCTTGTCAGGCAGCGTCACCGTGGCCGCAACCGGTGACGGCGGCGCCTGCCAGGCAGCCGCCAGCGCCTGCAACGCGGCGGCCGTGGCGTCCGTGCTGCCCCAGCCCTGGCCGGTCGCCAGGCCGATCAGCGCCGTCCGCACCACGGCGCCGCGCGGGTCGTTGGGTGCGACGGTTGCAGCGGCCTGCACCACCTCCGCCAGGCTGCGCGCCTCGGACGGCAGGATGGCGGACGTGGCGGGCAGGTCCTGCAGCCCGGCATAGACCGGCTTGCCGCCCCGGCTCAGCAGGTTCACCCGCCCCCACATCGTATCCAGCACCGCACCCAGCCGCCCTTGGTTGTCGGCCGGCAGCCGCCCCAGCACCGTGGCCAGATCCCCGATGGCGCCGGTCGTCAATTGCGAGGCACGCTGCGCCAACTCATTGGCATAATCCGCCGAAAGCTGCCCGCCATCGGCCAGCGCCAGCAACGCCGTCACCCGCTCGAACAACTCCGCCCCGCGGATCAGGTGCGGGTAGTCGCTGCGGAGCGACGCCTGCAACAGCTTCGCCATCCGGTCCGCGGTCGGCTTGTCCACCGGCAACCCGGCCCGCCCCGCCGCGACCAGCACGCGGTAGGCCTGCGCCGTCAACCAGACCGAGCCTTCGGTGTGCGGGAAGAACGCCACCAGCCCGTCATCGTCGGTGCTGAGCTTCACGGAAGCAATCGCACCCTCCACGTCGGAGGCCACCCGTGTCCGCAACCCGGCCGCGTCCAGCAGCGGCGTGAACGGCAGCAGCGACAGCTCCGCCCGGGCGAGCGCCAGGCGTTGCGCCGTCCCGTCCACCGCCGGCCGCGTGAGGAACCCCGCGGCCCCCACCAGCCGCACCACGGCCGGGTCGGTCGCCAACGTGACGGAGCGGAGATAGCTCGCCGGACGCGCCGGGTCCGCCAGGGCAGGGATGTCCAACCCGCCGCCCGGTCCGGTCGCCAGCAGGTCGCGGCGATGCACCACTGGCCGGTCCGGCTTGATCGGCAGGTCCACCTGGACGGCGTCGCTCGCCCGGTCGGACGTGCGTTGCAGCAGGAAGCGCACCCGCGCCGTCGTGGTGCCCGCCGCCGGGTCCGGCACCGTCACCGTGAAGTCGGTGCGCGCCGGGCGTTGGCCGTCCCAGCTCACGGCCTGTTCCCTGGCGCCCGTGACGGTCAGGTTATCGGTCGAGATGGCGGCCTGCCCGGCCCCGCCGGGCCCCTCCACGATCCGCCCGATCAACCCGGCGGTGAACTGGTCGCCGTTGCGGACGAAGCGCGGCAGGGCAGGCTGCGCCACCACGGGCTGCCGGATCCGCATCTGCCCGGTGCCGAAGCCGAACCGGTCCGGCCCGCTCACCGCCTCCGCCCGCAGCATGAACACGGTCAGCGTGTCCGGCAGCTTGACATGCACCCGCGCCGTCCCGTCCGGCCCGATCTTCACCCGCGGCTCATATAGCGGCACCGGCGTGAAGTTCTTGCGGACGGAGATGTTCTCCATGCCGAAATCCCCCGCCTCGTCGCCGCCCGGCGTCTCCTGCAACGGGATCACGCCGAACGCCATGTTGCGGGTGTCGCGCGCCGCCATCGTGCTGGGGCGGCTGACCACGAAGGCGGGCAGGGGGTCGAGCGGCGCCTCCTTCGCGAGCGAGAGCACCGCCTGGTCCACCATCCAGACCGTCGCCTCGCCCGCAGCCGGGCGGCCATGCGCGTCGGCCATGTGCAGCACCAGGTCGAATTCTTGTGCCGGACGCGCCTCGGCCGGCGCCTCGAACGTGACGTTCACGCGGTTGTCGGTGGGGTTCACCGTGACCCATTTGGTCGCCGCCAGCGTGGTCGGCTTGCCCTGGTCGAACGGGCTGGTCGCCGGCACGGGCGTCGCCAGGCGTCCGCGCATCACCAGGAAATGCACCGCCAGGCGGGGCATCTGCTCCTTGCGGATCGGCACCGTGTAGCGGCCGAACCCGTTGGCGATGTCCACCCAGTCATAGCGGAAGCGCCCCTCCGGCTCCTCCACGATCGCCAGCGCCCGCGCGGTCTGGAACGGGCTCTGGATCAGCAGGGTCGCGGTCTCGCCAGGATCGTACCGCTCCTTGTCGGTGGTCACCGTCACCGTCTGGGCCGGCGGCCGCTGCCAGGTGACAGGCGTGTTGCCGGCCATGAACAGGTCCACCTTCACCGTCTGGGTGCGGCCGACCTTGTCCGCCGCCGTCACTTCCACCAGGTAGACCCCGGCCTCGTCGACGCCGAAATGAACCGGCTGCGCCGCAGCGCCGCTGGTCA
Organism: Acetobacteraceae bacterium; assembly: GCA_965199095.1. Lineage (GTDB taxonomy): Bacteria > Pseudomonadota > Alphaproteobacteria > Acetobacterales > Acetobacteraceae > LMUY01. The sequence goes on along the minus strand of CBDAQM010000006.1, from coordinate 479,132 downwards.
CCTGCCGCTCCGCCACCGTCTCATCCAGCACCTGCGTCTGGTACTTGGCCGAGCCCTGGGCGAAGTCGCTAGCCTCCAGCACCGAGTTCCATTGCCGGTGGATCAGCTTTACGGTCATCGCCAGGCCCGACACCTCGTGCCCTTCGCCGTCCAGCGCCACGACCTCCGGGTCCAGCGCGCCGAGCTTGTCCACGTAGCGCGGCACCTTCACCCCCAGCACGAACGGCGGCAGCGCGGTCACACGCTGCACGCCCCGCACCTGCAAATCGTCATCCCCGGTGACCGTCGCCTCGACCAGGTATTGCCGCGGCTGCGCCGTCGGCTCGATCGTGGGGTCCAGCGTCAACTGGGCGGACCCGCCGGCATCCGTCTTCGCCTCCCGGTTCAGCACCGGGGTAGAGCGGAACGTGCTGTCGCCCGAGAACCGGCTGTCGGACGAAAACAGGAAGCCCTCGCGGCCCGGCGGCGTCCAGACATACGGCGTCTGCGTCACCCGCCAGGTGATCGGCCGGTCCGACAGCAGGCCGCCCGCGAAGAACCGCGCGATCAGATCCACCGAGAACGGCGCGTCCAACGGCGTGCGCTGCGGCCCGGTCAGCACCACCTCGAAGGTCGGCAGGCGATACGCCTCCTTCTTGACCGTGACCGCCCCGCAGGGCGCCCCGCCGGCCGGCTGGTACTGGATCGAGTAGTCGCCCGTCGCATCCGTCTTCTGGTCGAATTTGACGTGGAACCCGCCGACATCGTCCAACTGCGCCGGCAGGCGCCATTGCTGGTCGCCCGGCCCGGTGATCAGCACCTCGCCGCCGCCCGTCGCATAGGACAGGCTGCCATGGTCGTAGCGCCGGATCATCCCGGCGATCAGCATCGGCTCCTCCGGGCGGTAGATCGGGCGCTCGGTGAAGACGTGGCACAGCGTCTGCGGCGCCGGACGGCGGTCGCTGATGTCGCTGGTGGTCCAGGACAGCCAGGCGGTGTCGGGCTTGCTCCAGTTCCCGTCGGCATAGACTTGCGGACCGCGCCCAGGCTCGATCACCAGTGTGTCGGTGGCCTTGGTCACTACGATGCGCCGGATGTCGGCGTCGTCCCCGTTGCGCCCGCGCGCCAGCGGGGCCGGCATGGTCCAACTGCCATCCGCCGCGGTCGTGCCCTGCGCCAGCGTCACGAAGCGGCCGTCGCGCAGCCCGTCGATATGGATGGAGGCGCCCGCCACCGGCTGCGCCGACGCCAGCGAGGTGACGGCGAACCGCACCCGGTCCGCCTCCTCCACGCCGGTCAGCGACAAATCCGTCACTTGCAGCCGCGCCCATTGCCGCGTCGCCCCATCCACGGTGCGCAGCCCGACCAGGTAGGTGCCAGGTTGCTGCGGCCCGGCGATCTTGCCCAGCACGGGGGCCAGGTTCAGGCCGAACTTCGCATCCACGCCACCGCGGCGGATCGGCAACTCCATCAGCTCGCTGGCCGCCGGCGACCCGAGCGCGATGATGCGCCGCGCCATCGCGTCGCCGCTGATCGGGCCGGCCTGCACGTAATGCTGCGGCTCGTTGCCCGGCAGCGGCGGGCTGCGGTCGTCGCTGGTGGTCAACCCGCCGCGCGGGAACGGCCAGAAATCCCGGCTCAGCGGGTCGATGGCATAGACGCGGACATCCGCCCGGTCATAGCCATGGCCGCGCAACGGCACCATCTGCGGGCCGAGCCGCTCGACGATGCCCTGCGGCACGTCCCAGGCCAGCGCCGGCGCACCGGCGTTGAACGACACGCTGGCATGCACGGCGCTGGCGAGCGGCCGTTTGCGCGTGTCCTGCATGGCGCCGGCGTCGATCCGCACGTCATACACCTGGCCCGCGGCGAACTTGCCGCCGATCTGCAGGTCGTTGTTGCTGCCCACCGCCACGGAAAGGTTGTCCACCGGCGGGGTGATGTGCAGCACGTCACGGGCGCGCACGATGTCCATCGCCTCCGGCGTGGAGGAGAATTGCAGCACCATGACGCGCGGCTTGGCGGCCTCGTCCGCGGCCGGGTCGCAGACCGTCACCCCGTTATTGACGGAGTGGTTGTAGCTGTCGCCGCAATAGGTGTCGGTGAGGCCGAACGGCGTGGCGGAGCGGATCGCCACCTCGAAGATCGGGTCGTCCAATCCTGGCTCGTCCGACAGCCGCAGCCGCAGCGTGGCGATGCGGCCGTCCGCGACCGGCCGCTTCAGCACCACGAGCACGGTTTGCGCGTCGCTGCGGGTGGCCCGTTCCACCGGACGAAGGTCGAAATCCTCCGACCGCAGCGTCTCCGTCCCCCCGGCCGCGACGCCGGGCTGGGGCTTCAGCTCAATGGTCAGCAGCCGGGCCAGCACGGCCAGGTCGACGGGTTGGTCGAAACTGAGCGCGATCGTGTCCAGGTCGGGCGTGCCGTTGCCCGAACCGTCCGAAACCGGCCCGGTGGTGGACGGCACCGGCAGCAGCGGCACCAACGTGGTCGTGGCGCCGCCGACGCTCACCGCCTCGCGCCGCAGCGGCTCCCAGGGTTCGGTCGGGCGGAACTGCAGCGTCGTGGGCGTGAGCCAGGTCCAGGCGCCTGGCCTGGCCGGGAGCAGGGTGGCGTAGCGGTCCGGATGATCCTCCGGGCCGCCCGCGGCCGGGCCGGTCGCGGTCGGGAACAGGATCGTCACGGGATCCCAGCGCCGCAGGAAATGGTCCGGCACCACCCGCGCCCCATCCGCCCGCTGCAGCCGATCCAATTGCGGCGGCACCTGCGCCCGCCCCAAGCCTGGCAAACCAAGCACGCCCAAGATCACCGATGCGAGAAAAAGCCCTTTGGGAGAGGGTTGGGTGAGGGGCCCACATATTCCATTGATCCAACGCATCACGGGGTCCCTTGCGGCTTCATGCCGACGAGTTCGAGGTAGCTTTGCACCACATCCGGCGGCGGTCCGTTCGGGCGCGGGGTGATGCCGATCAAGGCCGGGCGCAGCACGGTGGGCGTCGCATCCGGCGGCACCCGCGCCTCCAGCACGTAGGCCCCGGCGGACAGCGCGCGCAGTTGCGCCACACCCTCGCCCACGACCTTGCCGCTGGCATCCAGCAGCCGGGCGCTCACCTGGTCCGGCAGCGCCCGCACGCCCACGCCGATCGTGGCCGCCTTCGCCAGGGTGAAGCTGAACGCCGCGGCGCTGCCCGGGCCCACCGCGACCTGCTCCCCCAAGCCCTCGCCCAGCAAGACCAGCGGCTCTGCCCAGGCCGCCATCGTGCCGCTCAGCGGCCCGTCATCAGCCGAAAACAACCGCAGCGTGACCGGTCCGGGCGCCACCACGCGGTGCAGCTCGGCCCCGGCGGCGAACAGCTCCGGCATGTCGCTCCGCCCGGTTTGTTGCAACCCCACCAGCACGGGCGCCGTGGTGCTGACATGCAGCAGCATCGGCACGTCGGCGGTGAACGACAGCGCCATCGCCGGCCCTGCCAGGGTCGTGTGCGCCGGCAGCGTCATCGCCTGCGCCACCGGATCCGGCCAGGGTGACCGGCCGGGAACATCCAGCCACACCGCCAGCGCACCGGCCCCGTGCTGCACGATCGCCCGCCCGGCGCCCGACACCGGCACCGCCGTGCCGCGCCCCGTGCCGGCCGCCGTCACCGTCATCAGGCTGGCGTCGCCGGCCGCAACCAGGCGCGCGCCGGCTGGCGCGTCGAACGGCAGGTCGAACGAACCGTCCGCGCCGAAGAACCGCTTCATCACCGTCCCGGATACCAGCGTGACCGCATCCGGCCCAGGCTGGGCCGCCAGGCGGGCCGGCGCAGCGTCGGCCCCGGTATTGACCAGCAGCACATCCGTCCAGGGTCCGGTCAGTGTCCGGCTGACCGCCGCGCCGGCGCCCCACACCGCCACCGGGCTTTGCCCCTGCCACCCCGCGAAGGCGGCGACGTTGGGCGCCAGATCCAACTGCAGGGTCTTGCCGCCCGGCGGCAGCGTGACCGGCAGCGCGGCGCCGGGCGCCAGCGTCATCTGCGGGGTGGCCGCCAACGGTTGCGGCGCCGCCAGTTTGACCGCGATGCGGCTGAGCTGGAACCGGGTCGTGTCGGCGCCGCCGCGCAGGCTCAGCGGCGCAGTGCCCAACGCGACGCTACTTCCAGACGCCATCCCCGCGCCGGGGCCTAGATCGGGTTGGTCCGACCCGCTATCCGCCCGCCAGAGCTGAAGCTGGCCATCCTGGACCGGCATGGCTGGCAGCGCCGCTTCCAGGCCCGAAGCAAGCGTCAACGCCAAGGCATGGCCTGCTTGGTAGTCCTGCGCCTTGGCTGCGAACGGCTCAGCCCGTGGCGAAACCAGCCACAAATCCGTTCCCACCACCACCGCCGCGGCGCCCGCCGGCGCAAGCGCATGCCCCGGCCAGCCGCCGGCCAGCACGTCGTGCGCCGGCGTCATCGCGACGATGCCGGGCGCGTCGATATGCATCCGGGCAAGGGCAAGCGGCGTCGGCATGCCGTCCAACGTGGCCAATCTCAGCGATCCCGGAGCCTGGCCGTCCACCGTCACCGCGCGGGCCGCAAGCCGGATCGGGTCGGCGCCGCCATCCACGGTCCAGGTTTCCAGCCGCCATGCTGCCGGGCCGCCATCAGCGGGCGCCGCCACGACCGGGCTGCGTTCGGTATCGATCGCCACCGTGCGCCAGCCATCCCCGTCCTGGCGTTCCAGCGCCAGCACCGTGGTGGCCGCGGCGCTTGCCTGGGCCAGCACCAGGCTACCGGGATCGGGCTGCGGCAGCGTCAGCACGTGAACGCCATTGCCTGATAGTTCCGCCGTCTGTGCCGGCGCCTGGGACGCGGGCAGGGCAGGCGGCAGTTCCAGCCGGACCTCAACGCTTGGTCCGTTGTCCGAGTCGCTCGTATCATCGCTGCTGCTGACGTCTTGGCTGGCGGGATTGGGCTTGGTCCTCCCCGCTCCCTCGGTCGCCGCCGTCTGCGCCACCTGGTCGTCGCCATCCGGCGCGTTGCTGCTGTCGCTGCTGTCCTCGGACGAGTCCGCCGAATCCGACGTATCGGACGAAGCAGAGCTCGGGCCCATGCTCGGCGGCGCCGCAGAATCCAGGTTCAGCGTGTAGCGCCCCGCCGGCAGCAGCCGGGACGCTGCGATGTTCCAGTCATCCGGCCGCGCGCGATAGCGGGCGACCACCGTGCCGTCCTCGCCGTGCAACGTGGCTTTCACCGGCGTGGTGCCCCAACTGGTCAGGCTGACCACCCGCGCCGCCGCCAAAGTGAACGGCACGCTGCCCGGCAGTGTCACGGTGCGCGGCGTCCCAGGCTGCAAGGCCGGGCTGCTCAGCGTGATATCGTAGCCGAACCGGTCGTTCCGCCCCAGGCTCGTCGCATCAAGCTGGTAGTCGCCCGCCGGCAACGAGCCCGTCCAACGCCGCACCACCCGCGCCACCTGGCCGGCATCGCCCGTGTGATGCAGCACCCCCACCATGCCGTCGGTCAGCTTCAGCGAGATGTCGGCCGGCCCGGCGAGACTGAAACTCCACACATCCGGTGCGCGCGGCTGGTCCTTGCCGTCCGGTTCGCGCCAGGTCGCGTGCTGCTGCGCTTCGAACGGCAGGGCGTGCGGGCCATGCCCGGTGATCTCCACCGGCTTGGTGATCGCCGTCAGCCGCGCCACCACTTGCCGCCCGACGCTGTCCGGGGTCACGACAAGGCGATAGCTGCCGGGCCGCAACACCGGCTCCATCCCATCGAGCGCGCCGGGGGTCACGACCGGCCAGCCCTCGGAATCTTCCAGCCGCCCGGTCCACGGCTGGCCCAGCGACAGCACGTCGAAATGGTACCGGTCATCCGGCCCGCCCGCGACCTGCACCGGGAACGCCACGCCGCTGCCAGGCGACAACGTCGCCCGCACGCTGCCGCCGGGCAGCAGCTTGCCACCCGCCAGCATGGGCGTCGTGCTGGCCACCAGGCCGAGATGGCCGGAGGAACCCATCGCCCGCACGTCCACCCGGTAACGCCCGGCGCGCAACGCGGACTGGATCAGCATGTTCTCCCCGACGCCGTTGCCGTCAGCCTCCGCCAGCTTCGGGATGAACGGGGTGGCCAGCCGCGCCGCCGTGTGCAGCCGCCCCAGCGTCTCCACCCGGAACAACCCGCCTTGCGGCACCGTCAGCGCAAACCCGCGCTCCTCGCCATCGCGCAGGTTGAGGAAGACCGGCGTTCCGGCTTCCACGGCTGCGACCTGGCCCTCCGGCGGAGGGGCAGGGATGGGCGGCAACGCCCTCTCATCCCGCCGCCAGGATAGCGCCACCGTACGCGGGTGGTCCGACACCGGGATGACCACGTTGGTCCGTCCCACCTGCCCGGCATCCTGCTGCCCGAATGGGATCGGCCCGACGCCAAGCTCCGTCACCACCAGGTTCCCGCCCGGCGCAAGCGCCACCGGCACGGAAAGCGTGTTCCCCGCCTCGATCGTTGCCAGCAACGGCCCCTGCACCAGCGGCACCGGCACCGGCCGGATCGCCAGCCCGACCGTGGCGTCCGGCGCCGAGCCGGTGTCAAGCTGCAGGAACTGTCCCGGCGCCACCGTCTGCACGCCGAACGGGATCACCGGGTCCGGCGGCAAGGGCCGGGCAAGCGGCGGGGCTTGCCCGGCAATGGCGCCGGGCGGCCCCACCACCAGGTCGATCGCGCCAACCGCCCCATCCCTGGGTTCCACCGTCAGGTCGTAGAAATCAGGCGGCTTGTTGTCCATTTGGCCGCGTCGGTGCATCACCGGCACCCCCGTGCTGCTGAACCCGATATCGCCGCCCGACGGCAGTTGCAGCAGCAAATCCGTCGGTCCGCGCAGGTTGAAGCGGGCATGCCATAGCGCCCCCGGCCCAACGCGAGGCGCCGTGCTGGCGATGATCCGCAGCGGCTGGTCCGCCTGCTCCGATCGCCGCAACAGCAGCGTCGGCGGCACTTCGTCCCCGCCCATGCCCGTGGTGGCGGCGGACACCCACCAGGTGCCGGCGCGCTCGATCGTCTGCGCCGTCGGCATCTCCAGCGCGCGCAGCGTATAGGCCTGGCCTGCCGCCGCGCGGACTTCCGCCACGCCCGCACCCACCGCCCGCTCCAGTTGCACGGTTGGTTCGCGGCTGTTCTTCGCCAGCACGGCGACATCGCCGCCGACGTGCAGCTCCGCCGCGGCCGCGGCCGGCAGGTCCAGCCGAACCAGGCCGCTCGCCGGGGGGATGTCGAACACCTCGCTGCCGAATGGCCCCATTGTGCCGCCAGCCCATCCCTCGGCAAGCGATCCGGACACGCCGCTGCGCAGGTGGAACGGCTGGTCGGCCGCACCGTCCGTCCACGTCGCAGGCGGTCCGCCATACGCCACCGCAAGGTAGGTGCCGGGCTCGACCCCGCCCGCCAGCCGCAGGTCATCCAGCGGGTGGCCGGGCGTCGGCTCCACCCGCAGCCGCTCCGGCTCCAGCGCCGTCAGCTCCCGCCCGTTCCGCCACAGCCGCAAATCGCCCAGCGAACGGCCCGCGGCCTCGATCCGCACATTGGCCGCGCCGGGCGGCACCAGCACCCAGAACGCCCGCTGTTCGCCGTCCTTCAGCGTCGTGGCGAGCGGATGGTCCGGGCGAGGCAACGCCACAGGCGGCGCGGCGTCGTGGAACGGGGTCACCGTCAGGCTGACCGTGCCGGTCGCGCCGGGGGCCGAGAACACCCGCAGCTTATACGTGCCGACATCCAGCAGCCGGTCCAACCGCCCGTCCTGTGCGCCTGCCGCTCCGGCTGTCTCGGATGGCCCCGTCAGCATGTCGACCAACTGCAACCCGGCGCCGGACGGGCTGTGCGCCGCCAGGGCGAAGCGGCCCGGAGACGTGACATGCAGCAGCGTGTCCGACTCGGCCGCGGCCGGAACGCTGGCCGCCTCCAGCGTGGCGGCAGGTGCGGGTGGGTTGTCGCTGACTGGCGGCACCGCCTGGTCCGGAAGGGCGGCCTGCACCGCAGCCGTTCCCGGCCGCACCTCCTCCTGCGACGCCGGGGTTTGCGGCGCAGGCGCCGCCGCTGGCGTGGGAGCCGGCGTCAGCGCCGCAAGCCGCGCGGTCAACTGGCCGGACAGGCACCGCTCCATCGCAGCGGCCCGCACGTTGCACGCGGCGTCGCGTTGCCGCAGCCAGCGCAGCAGGTCGGCGCGGATCGCATCCCGCTGGTCCGGCCTGCGGGCCAGCGTGTCGGCGTAGGCAACCGCCACCTGGTGGTCCAGCGCCAGCAGCGCGGGGGAGGCGCAAATCGCCTTTTCGGTTGGGGAGCGGGCGCGGCTGCATTCGATGCCTTGCGCATGCGCCATGCCGGCAAAAAGCAATACGGCGGCGAACAGGCCAAACTGCGCCAGTCGGTGTCGCATGGTCGTCTCCCAGGTGGCGAACCATGCCATGGCGGTGGGTGATCGAGAAGATGTGTTGCATGAAAAACGCCCGCGCAGTGAAGTGCGCCGATGCAATTCCCCGCCGAAAGCGCCCTGGTCCTGTTCAGCGGCGGCCAGGACAGCGCCACGTGCCTGGCCTGGGCGCTCGACCGGTTTGCCCGGGTCGAAACCATCGGCTTCGACTATGGGCAACGCCATGCGGTGGAATTGCAGGTGCGCGGCGCCGTCCGCGACGGCTTGGCTGCAATCAATCCCGCGTGGGCAACGCGGTTGGGCGAGGACCATGTCCTGTCGCTCGCCACCCTCGGCGCGGTATCGGAGACGGCGCTCACCCGGGAGCAGGCGATCACGCTCGAAGCGGATGGCTTGCCCTCCACCTTCGTGCCAGGCCGCAACCTGCTATTCTTCACCTATGCCGCCGCGCTGGGCTACCGCCGCGGCCTGCGGCACATCGTCGGCGGCATGTGCGAGACGGATTACTCCGGCTATCCCGATTGCCGCGACGACACGATCAAGGCGCTACAGGTCGCGCTGAGCCTTGGCATGGAGCGGCGGACGGTGTTGCACACGCCGCTGATGTGGCGCGACAAGGCCGCGACCTGGCGCCTGGCGGAGCAGTTGGGCGGCGAAGCGTTGGTCCGCCTGATCCTGGAGGACACCCATAGCTGCTATGTTGGCGACCGCAGCCGTCGCCACGAATGGGGCTATGGCTGCGGCGCCTGCCCGGCGTGCGGCCTACGGGCTGCGGGCTGGGAGCGGTACCGGGCTGGGTCCAAGTAGCGGCCGGGAGCCGGCTGCGGAGTGCGCGCGCCGGAAGCCAAGGTTGCCTGACGGCCAATTCCCTCCCAGCCGCCCTCAATCCTGGCGGTCGTCTGGCGAGCCGTTGCTCCAGCGTGCTGCGTTCTCGTCGAAAATGGCATAGGCCACGTTCACGTAGCCAACGGCAATCTCCTGCCGACCTGCCATGAATGCTTCCTCGGCAAGCGCAATCGCTTCATAGGCCGTCAGAACCGGGCACAAGTTATCATAAGCGATTTCGATCATGGTCTCCCCTCTGGCCGGAGGTCAAGCCGACGAACATACGCTGTGGTCTCAATACTGTATCGGTGCCAAATCGAATTCGGATGCAGGCGTCATGTCATTGTTACAATTTACAACATGCGGCACGGAGCCGTGGCGGTGTTTGGACGTATCACATAGCGGATTGCCCGTGCCCCTGGGGCGCAACCCACATCGTCGGAACGCTGATCAGGAGATCCAGGCATGAACATTGATCTTACCGGACGCACCGCCATCGTCACCGGCTCGACCGGCGGCATCGGCTTCGCCATCGTCAAAGGATTGGCGGGGTGCGGGGCCGCCGTGGTGGTGAACGGCCGCACCGAGGCGCGGGTCCAAGCCGCCGTGACGTCCCTGCAAAAGGACGTGCCGGGCGCCAAGATCACCGGCGTCGCCGCCGATCTCAGCACCGCCGAAGGCTGCGCCCGCTTGGTCGCCGCCGTCCCGTCGGCGGACATCCTGGTGAACAACATGGGCATCTTCGAGCCCAAGCCATTCCCCGAAATCACCGACGCGGAGTGGCTGCATTTCTTCGAATCCAACGTCATGAGCGGCGTGCGCCTGTCCCGCGCCTACCTCCCGGCGATGGTCTCGGCAGGCTGGGGCCGCGTGGTCTTCATCTCCAGCGAGTCGGGGCTGAACATCCCGAAGGAGATGATCCATTACGGCATGACCAAGACCGCCCAGCTTGCCGTCTCCCGCGGGCTGGCAGAGTCGGTCGCCAACACCGGCGTGACGGTCAACGCCGTGCTGCCGGGACCAACCGCGTCCGACGGCGTGGCCGCGATGCTGGGCGGCGGCGACACGGATGCGGTGGGGCGCGAGTTCGTCAAGGAGTTCCGCCCCACCTCGCTCATCGGCCGCCTGGCCACGGTGGAGGAGGTCGCCAACATGGTCGTCTACACCTGCTCGCCCCAGGCCTCCGCCACCTCCGGCGCGGCGCTACGCGTGGATGGCGGCGTGGTCCGGTCCATCGGCTAGGCGCCGGGAATGTCGGACGGGACGCGCCTGTCCGCCCCCTCCGCCGCCCGCAACCGCGACCCCATCCTCCATGCCCTGCGCCCGCATCTCCCCGCCTCCGGCACGGTGCTGGAGGTGGCGAGCGGGACCGGCGAACACGTCGCGTATTTCGCCGCCGCGCTGCCCGCCTTGCTCTGGCAGCCGAGCGACCCGGCGCCCGAGCGCCGCGCCAGCATTGCGTCCTGGACCGCCGGGCTGCCGAACGTGCTGCCGCCTTTGGCGCTGGACGGGGCATCCGCCGCATGGCCGGTCCGCCAGGCCGATGCGGTGCTTTGCATCAACATGATCCACATCGCGCCTTGGGCAGCCGCGCAGGGCCTGGTCGCCGGCGCCGCCCGCGTGCTGGCGCCGGGCGGCTTGCTCGTGCTCTACGGGCCCTTTCGCCGCGCGGGACTGAACATGGAGCCAGGCAACGCGGCGTTCGACGCCGACCTGCGCGGCCGCGACCCGCAATGGGGCCTCCGCGTGCTGGAGGACCTGGCGGCGCTGGCGGCCGCAGCCGGGTTCGGGACGCCCGCGGTCGAGCCAATGCCGGCCAACAACCTGCTGCTGCGCTTCACCCGGACCGCCGGTCAGGCCTCGCGGTAGATCAGCAGCACCGCCCCGCAGATCAGGAAGCAAACCGGCCACACCCAGCCCGCAATCCGCGCGCCCCGCCCGGTCAGCCGCAACTCCAGCCATCGCGCCCACCCGGCGCCGATTCCGGCCAGCGCAAGCGGCGTATGCGTCAGCTCGATCAGCAACTGGTCCTTGATGTTGGCGATGGCGTGGCTATGGGTCAGCAGCAGCGCCCCGCCCGCCGCCGTCAGCAGCGGGAACACCAGCGCCGCCCGGGATGATCGCAGCCGCCCCGTCCGCACGCTCCACTCGAACACCGCGAACACGATGATCAGCAGCACGAACATGCGGTGCTGCAGCACCTCCACGTCGCGGAGCGAAGCGAAGATGCCGACATACCCCATCGGCCAAACCTCGGGGTCCGACCGGATCGCCAGGAACACGGCGAGGCCGAGCAGGGCCAGCGGCCAGTGCTTCGCCCACCGCACCCCAGCCTGGTTCAGCAGCGCCAGCACCCCGATCAGCACCACGAACAACCCGGCCCAATGGTGGTTGTACTCGCTCCATGCGATGTCGGCGGCGTTGCGCGGGGGCAGCTCGCCGGACCCGGGGATGGAGGCGGGGGGCGCCGCCTTCGCCTGCCGGGCGGCCTCGACATCCAATTGCGCCTGCAATTTCGGCAGCGCCAGGGAGTCGTAATCCGGCGAGTGCAGCCGCGGCCAGACCGGCGTGTTGCGCTCCACCACCTCCGCCCAGGTCACCCGGTCCTGCGTCAGGTCGATGCCCGGCGGCACCGAGGTGAGCGAGGCGGCGGCGAAGAAGATGGAGATGCCGATCCCCAGCTCGACCTCGGCGAACCGCTTCATCCGCAGTACGGATGCGCCGGGATTGCCGCGCAGCCGCTCCGTGGTAAGGAAGTTGCCCAGCCCCAGCAGCAGCAGCGCGCCGAACATCGATACCTTGGCCACCACCATCACGCCGTAGGCCGTGCCGTAGACGGCGTCCCATGACCCGATATAGGCCAGGCTCATCGCCGTGCCGGACAGCAGGATGCACGCCACGCCCGCCATGGACATGCGGGAGAACCGCACGCTGACCCGGCGCCAGGCGATGCCGTCATGCACCCGCGCCAGCGCCATGATGAAGCACGGGATGCCGCCCACCCAGATCGCCGCGCCCAGTTGGTGCAGCGCCTCCACGAACAGCAGCGCGGTGCTGTTCTGCATCCGCGCCGCGGCATGGGTGGACAGCGTGGCGGCCGCCAGCTCCACCGCGCCCAGCGCCAGCAGCAGCGCGGCCGGCGTGCCGCGCCACACCAGCAGGCACAGCGCCAGCAGCAGCGCCGCCGCGCATTTCACCAGCCCGGCGATCGCGAAATCCGCGCCCAGCACGTTCCACAGCGACAGGTCCACCGTGTCCATCAGCACCGCGGTCTGCAACGCGATGGTCAGTCCCTCGCACACCACCAGCGCCACCGCCGCCCAGCCGGCGATGCTGGCCGTGCGCCGGGCGATCGTCTGCCCGCCCAGCAGGTCGGAGGCGAGCGGCCGCGCCAGCAGGAGGTAGAACAGCACGCCGCCCAGCGCCATGGATTGGCTGAGGATGACCAGCCCGTGGAGGATGATCTCCAGATAGCCGAACAGGTCGACGAGGAGGGACACCGCGCTAGGGTGCTACGACTGTGAAGGGAACGTCGCCGCGGGTGATATGGCCATCCACCGCCAGCACCTGCCACCGCACCGTGTAGTCGCCGGGCGCCAGATCGCTCGCCGTGTTCATGATGTCCGGCGGCCCGTCCTTGCCGATCGTCAGCCGCGTCTCCGATTTGTCGGGCGCCACCAGCGTCAGCCGAGACCGCTCCCGGTCGATGCGCGAGTTGAACTTCAGCATCATCGCCTCGTGCCCGGCCGGGATGCTGGCATGGATGGCCGGCGAACTGTCGATCAGGATGGCATGCGCGCGTGCAACCACGGGCAAGGCGAGCAGAGCGGCGACCAGGGGTATGACAGAGTGCGGCGTCATGGCGCGGCGCATCTAGCGCGCCGGATGCTTGCTGTCCATGATCGCAGGATGGTCCCGTCCGATACACCCTCCACCGCCGACACCCCGCGACGGCCGCCAAGCCGCCGCGCCGACTACCGCGTGTTCCGCACGACGGCGACGCGCTGGATGGACAATGACGGATTGGGCCACGTGAACAACGTCACCTACTACTCCTTTTTCGACAGCGCGATCACGTCCTGGATGGTGGGCCGCGGCTTTCTCACCACGGGGCAGGGGCCGATGTGGATGGTGGTGGAAAACGGCTGCCGCTACCTCAGCGAGATCGCGTTTCCGGACATGGTCACGGTCGGCTTCCGCCTCGGCCGGCTGGGCACCAGTTCGGCCCGGTGGGAACTCGGGCTGTTCCGCGGCGACTCCGATTGTGCCTCGGCAGAGGGATTCTTCGTCCACGTCCACGTGGACCGCCAAACCCGGCGCCCCGCGCCGATCCCCGAAGACATGCGTCACGCCATCCTGACGGAGTTGCACCATGGACACCGGACTTAACGGCCGCACCGCCCTCGTCTGCGCCGCCAGCAAGGGGCTGGGACGGGCCTGCGCCCTGGCGCTCGCCCGCGAAGGCGTCAGCGTCACCATCACGGCCCGTGGCGCGGCGGCGCTGGAGGCGACTGCGGCGGACATCCGCCAGCAAACCGGGGCAAGCGTGGCGGCAGTGGCCGGCGACATCACCACCGAGGCCGGCCGCGCCGCCGCGCTGGCCGCCTGCCCCAACCCGGACATCCTGGTGACCAACGCCGGCGGGCCGCCGTCCGGCGACTTCCGCGAGTGGGAGCGCGAGGACTGGATCAAGGCCCTGGACGCCAACATGCTGACGCCGATCGCGCTGATCAAGGCGACGGTGGACGGCATGATCGCCCGCCATTTCGGCCGCATCGTCAACATCACGTCGCAAAGCGTGAAAGCACCCATGCCCCTGCTGGGCATGAGCAACGGCGCGCGCGCCGGGCTCACCGGCTTCGTGGCCGGGCTGGCGCGGCAGGTCGCGCGCCACAACGTCACCATCAACAATTTGCTGCCCGGCCCCTTCCTGACCGATCGCCTGCGGAGCAACAGCGCACCCGCCGCGGCAAAGGCCGGTCACAGCGTGGAGCAGGAGATCAAGGCGCGGGCTGCGACCACCCCCGCCGGACGCGTGGGCGACCCGGCCGAGTTCGGCGACGCCTGCGTGTTCCTGTGCGCCGGCTCCTCCGGCTTCATCGTCGGACAGAACCTGCTGCTGGACGGCGGCGCCTTCAACGCGATGATGGGGTAACCAAGCGCTGCCAACGCATGTCTGCGGCGGTTCCGTGGCCTGGTGGTGTAGCCCGTATGAGCCTTTGCTCATGCGGGACAAAACGCATTAATGCTGGGAGGCGCGCCTGCGTGACCTGTCCGGGAACCCGCATCCGCTGCGCGAATACGGCCACGCTTACTCCCGGCTGGCCGGGACAAAGGCCACAGCCGCTTGCCCGGCGCCGCGCCGTTGCGATGCCGGGCGTTGCAGGATGCTAGGTGAAAAGCTGGATGCCCAACACGGCCAGCACCAGGAAGATCAGGAAGATCGCGATGGCGATGAAGAACAGGATCTTGGCGACCCCGGCCGTCGCGGCGGACAGGCCGCTGAAGCCGAAGAAGCCCGCAATCAAGGAGATCACGGCGAAAATCAGGGCGTAACGAAGCATGTAGGTGACACTCCCGCGGGCGGCGTTGATCGCCGTCGCTTTGCCAACGCCAGGCCACCAGGATTGTTGCTGATCTGGCATGAAAGAACTTGCCGCAGGCTGCTTGTTGAACCGGCGACCCGCCCCTACGCTGCGCGCCGTTCCTGAGGAGGGACGCGATGCGTGCGTGGCGTTGGAGTCTCGGCCTCTCGGTGGCGCTATGCCTCGCCGTGCCGGCGCATGCGCAGAAATCGGCCAACACGCTGCGCATCGCCTGGCGCGACGCCGTGCCCGACGTCGATCCCTATTACAACCAGCTCCGCACCGGCCTCGTCCTCGCCCACCAGGTTTGGGACACGCTGGTCTATCGCGATCCGGACACGTTCCAGATCAAGCCGCTGCTCGCCGCATCCTGGAAGCAGACCAGCGACACGGTATACGAGTTCGAACTGCGGCAGGGTGTCACCTTCCACGATGGCAGCCCGTTCACTGCCGACGACGTCGTCTACACAATCAACACCATCCTGAACGACCCGAAGGTCGCGGTCCCCAGCAACTTCGCCTATCTCGCCGGCGCCGAGAAGATCGACGACTTCCATGTCAAAGTCACGCTGAAGCACATCTTCCCCGCCGCACTCGAATACATGGGGATGACGCTGCCCATCTTGCCGAAAGCCTATCGCGAGCGCGTGGGGGCCGATGCGTTCAGCAAGGCGCCGGTTGGCACCGGCCCCTATCGCATCACCAAAGTCGATGGCCTGTCCGAAATCGACCTCGAACGCAACGACAGCTATTTCGACGGGCCAAAGGGCCATCCCGCCATCGCCAGCATCGTGATCCACGAGGTGCCGGACGCCACCAGCGAGATCACCGAAATCCTCGCCGGCCGCGCCGATTGGATCTGGCAGTTCAACCCCGACCAGTTCGAAAACATCAGCCGCGTCCCGACCCTGCAGGCGATCCGGGCCGAGAGCATGCGCTTCGGCTATCTCAGCCTCGACGCAGCCGGGCGCACCGGCGCCGGCAACCCGCTGACCAAATTGAAGGTGCGGCAGGCCATCGCCCACGCGATCGACCGGGTCACCATCGCACGCCAACTGATCGAGGGTGGCAGCCGGGTGCTGGATGCCGCATGCTATCCGACGCAATTCGGCTGTGACCAGGCCGTCGCCACCAAATACGACTACGACCCGGCCATGGCGCGCAAGCTGCTGGCGGAGGCCGGCTACCCCGACGGGTTCGAGACCGAGTTGGTCAGCTACGTCCTGCCGCAGTACAGCACCGCGATCGAAGACTATCTAAAGGCGGTCGGCGTCAATGCGCGGCTCAGCCAGATGCAGGTCGGCCCTGCGGTGCAGCGTTCGCTCGCCGGCGACACGCCCATCTTCGCCGGAAGCTGGGGCAGCTACTCGATCAACGACGTGTCCGCCATCCTGCCCGTGTTCTTCGACGGCGGCGGCAACGACTACAGCCGCGACCCGGAGGTCGAACGCCTGGTGCAGGCTGGCGGCGCCACGACGGACCCGGACCAGCGGCGCAACGCCTATTCGGCCGCGCTGCGCCGCATTTCCGACCAGATGTATTGGCTGCCGCTGTGCACCTATGTCACGACCTACGCATTTTCACGGCAGCTCAACTTCAAACCGTTCCCGGACGAACTGCCCCGCTTCTTCCTGGCAAGCTGGAAATAGGGCAACACGCCGAAACCCCGGCTACCCGGCAGCGCCCGCGAGCGCCAGGTCGTCGTCGGCATCGCCGTTGATTTCTTCGAGCGACCGGTTCGCCGTCTCCGGGATCAACACCAGCGTGAGCACGGCGCCCAGCAGCGACACCACGGCCAACACCGCAATGACCCCGGTCTCGCCGATCAGGCCGAACAGCACGGGGAACAGGAAGGCCGTCATCGAGGCGCCGATCCGCCCGCCCACCACAGTCACGGCCTGCCCGATCGTGCGGACCCGCGTCGGGCTGAGCTCCACGCCCAGGATGCCGGCGCCCGCCACGGTGTTCGGCCCGGCGGTGATCGTCAGCGTGTAGAGCCCGAACAGCAGCATGCCCAGCACCGGCGCGGTCGCGGCCTGGTCCTCCATGGTGGCGAACAGCGCCAGCATGACCGCCGCCAGTACGAACCCGCCCGCCTGCAGCCGCTTGCGTCCCACCTTGTCGATCAGCAACACGCCCAGCAGGCAACCCGGCAGGGTAAAGATGAACGCCGTCAGCAACGCGAAGCTGGTGGGCGCCAGGCCCAGCCCCTTGGCGATCAGCGACGGTCCGAACAGCGTGCCGGAATAGGACACGATGTCGAACAGCATCCACAACAGGGCGGCGCTGAAGATCACCCTGGCATGCTGGGCGAACGCCGCCCGCCAGGTCCGCCGGTCCCGCCGCACCGTGTCCGGCATGTCCGACCCGGCGATCTGCGCGACGACGCTGCGCACCCCGGCGTCATCCCCGGCGATGCGCCCCAGGTAGCGCGCCGTCTCCGGCATCTTGCGCCGCAAGTATAGAACAGACAGCGCCGGCACCGCGCCGAACGCCAGCACGATGCGCCATTGCAGGTCATGCGACACGCCGGCGCCGTTCAGGATGACGTTCAGGATCGCCGCCGCCGTCGCCCCCAGCGCCCACATCACGCCGAAGCCGACGCCGATCTTCTTGCCGCGGTCGCGACGGTTGGCGTGCTCGGCCATGATCGTCGGCGAAAGTACGTAGTCGGCGCCAATCCCGATACCGAGCACGAAGCGGATGCCGATCAGCCACCATAGGTCGGGTGCGAAGATCTGGGCGAACGCGGCCGCGGCCATCAGCAGCACGTCCAGCCCGTAGAACCGCTTGCGGCCGTTCTGGGCCAGCGCCCCGAAGATCAGGGCCCCGACGCCCGCCCCGACCAGTGCCGAGCCGGCAAGGGCGCCGGTCTGCAATCCCGTCGGATGGGCCACGCCGAACGTGCCTAACACCAGCGGCAGCACCACGCCGATCGCGGCCAGATCGTAGCCATCGGTGAACACGCCCATGCCGGTCGTGAACAGCATCAGCCAGTGGAAGCGTTTGAATCCCTGCTCATCGAGGCGCGCAAGCGAATCTGTTGTCGGCATGACCTACTCCAATGCGGAATAACGGCCTACCTACACGATGACTTCCCACAACGATGTTATACCAATGTGAAGTCCCTGCCATTCTCCGGCTTCGCACGCATCCTGTGCTGGCAAGCACCCGCATCAGGTAGAATCTTACAATCGGTTGGATTTTCAGCCCGCGACGCCCTCAGGCCGCCACGAATTCCGGCACGTCAAACGCGGCTGCGCACACCGTGTTGCGGCCCGACGCCTTTGCCCGGTAGAGCGCGCGGTCGGCCGCATCCATCAGGGACTGCGCGTCGTCCGACCGCTCGAACGGCCGGCGGGTGGCGACGCCGACGCTGATCGTGACGTGGCCCAGCGCGCTGCCTGCATGGACCAGCCCCAGGGCCGCCACGCTGGCCCGCACGCGCTCGGCCACTTGGATCGCGCCCGCTTCCTCCGTGTTCGGCAACAGCACGACGAACTCTTCGCCGCCCAGCCGCGCCCCCAAATCGGCCGGCCGCTGCAATTGTCCGTCCACGGCGCGCGCCACGTTGCGCAGGCATAGGTCGCCTGCCGGGTGGCCGTAGCGGTCGTTGAAACCTTTGAACAGGTCGATGTCGATCATCAGCAGGGAGACGGCGGTCTGCTCACGGCGCGCCCGCCGCCATTCCTGCACCATGGCGGCATCGAATGCCCGGCGGTTGGCCACGCCCGTCAGCGCGTCCGTGCGGAGCAACTGTTCGAGCTGGCCATTGACCTCCGACACCCGTCCTGCCTGCGCCACCAACTCCGACAGCAGCGCCACGAGGACGGTGATGCCTGTCACGAGGCTCAACGAGCGTGCGACATACCAACCCAAGGTAAACCGCCCGGCGCCGAACAGCGTCAGCGCCACATCGATCGTCGCCGCGAGCAGCGAGACCGAAAGCCATAGCGACAGCGGGTCGCGGAACCGCCGCTTGGTGACCACCAAGGCAGTCGCCAGCAGCGAAGTGCCCAGGATGGCCGGCCCGATGCCGAGCGTGTTCAGGCGATTATAGTTCCCATCCACGAGGATCGTCGGCATCCACGGCAGCCCGGCCGTCGTGATGATCGCGAAGCCGGTCACGATCGCCATCACGCCCAGCACCGCATACCGCACATCCCGCGGGCGGAGCCGTCGGGACCGCCCCAGGAGGAATGCCACGACCAAAACCGCGAAGCCGCCATGCCAGACACACCAAAGCCAAACGGCGCTGGCGCTGCCACCGATGACGGGCGATGCGGCAAACACGCCCGGAAACGCCAGCATGTGCGGGATCAAGGTCAAGGCGGAAAACAGGTAGGCGACACCGAGTCGCAAGGGCGAGCGGTCACCCGCGACCCGCGCCTGGGACAGCAGAAGACAGCCCGTCAGCAGGTCGCACACCAGTGTCATCGCGCCGAACGCCGGCAGGAAACTGGGATTGATTGGCAAGGCGGTTCGGCCGAATGGCAACGCAACAAGACCGACTGCAAGGATCGCCGTCGTCAGCGTAGCAGCAGCCAGGCGATGCCAGTGTCCGCAAGGGACGGACGAGAGGATCGGAGCGTCGGCCATAAAACCTCGCTAGGACGGTCGAGAAGGGTCCATGCAGTTTAATGCCGGCTCGTTAACAAACATTTCGCCCCAGGATCACGGCCTCGGAAGTTTGGAGTTTCGTCAAGGTTCAGAACGGCTCGGCCTCTCCCTCCGGCACAGGCACGCGAAACGCTTTGATCGTCATGGAAATCAGCCCGTAATAGCCGAGCACCCCGACCAGTTCGACCACAGCCACGCTGCCCAGCAGCGACTCCACTGTCTGGAAGGTCGCCTCCGGAACGTCGTGGTCGTGCAGCAGGTGGTGGGCGAACCGCCATACCGCCTGCTCATCCTCCAGCTCGAAATGCGGGGTGGCGCCGATGCGCAGCGCCTCCACCGCTTCGGGATTCAGGCCCGTCTTGATCGCGATGGGCGCGTGGACATGCCACTCGAATCCCGCTTTCCAATAGGCGCCGGCCGTGATGATCGCCAGTTCCGACAGCCGGGCCGGCAATGACGTGTGGTAGCGGCAGAACGCGCCCAAGGCTTGCGCCCGGTCGGCCAAGCCCGGGCTGTGCAGCCAGGCCAGCAACGGCCCCTGGACGACGCCGCGCGGACTGGCCTTGATCGCCGCGAACACGCGCGTCTGCTCCGGCGTCATCGTGTCCGGAGTCAGCGGAGGCAACCGGGATGTCATATCGCTGTCTTATCCGCACCTTTGAGCGCCAGCATCTCGCGCGCCTCGTCCGGTGACGCGATCTGCAAACCCAGCCCCTCGATAATCTGCCGCGCCAGCCGCACCTGCACGGCGGAGCTGGTGGCGAGCTGGCCTGGCCCAGCCCACAAGCTGTCCTCCAGCCCGACCCGCACATTGCCGCCCATCGCAGCCGAGATCGCCGCAACGCGGAGTTGCGCGGCCCCGGCGCCCAGCACCGACCAGCGGTACTGGTCGCCGAACAGCCGGTCCGCGGTGCGCCGCATATGCGCGATGTCCTCCGGATGCGTGCCGATGCCGCCGAGGATGCCGAACACCGACTGGACGAACAGCGGCGGCTTGACCAATCCGCGGTCCAGGAAGTGCTTCAAGTTGTAAAGATGCGCGATGTCGTAGCACTCGAACTCGAACCGGGTGCCGTTCTCGCTGCACGTGTTCAGGATGTATTCGATATCGGCGAAGCTGTTGCGGAACACCAGGTCGCGCGTCGCCTCCAGCGCCGGCCGTTCCCAGTCGTGCTTGAACTCAGTGTAGCGGTCGAGGAGGTGGTAGAGGCCGAAATTGATCGACCCCATGTTGAGGCTGGCCACTTCCGGCTTGAACGTCGCAGCCGGGCGGACCCGCTCCTGCACCGTCATGAACGGGCTGCCGCCGCTGGTGATGTTGATCACGGCGTTGGTCTGTTGCTTCACCCGCGGCAGGAACCGCGCGAACGCCTCCGGCGTCTGGTCCGGCTTGCCGGTCACCGGGTCGCGGGCATGAAGGTGGACGATTGCCGCCCCGGCCTCCGCCGCCCCGACGGCATCCGCCGTGATCTCCTCCGGCGTGATCGGCAGATGGGGCGACATGGAGGGGGTATGGATCGCCCCCGTCACGGCACAGGTGATGATGACCTTCCGGCTGGCAGCCATGCCGTCCCCCCGTCTGCTTTTAGACCCTACCCATAACGCGGCGGGCACGGCAGCACCAGGGAGGCTGGCGTCACGCGGGGTGGTGGTGCGTCAAGCGATCAAGGCCTCTGACCAACGCGATCTTGCCGCCGTCCCGCCAGGCCGACACGCCGGGTGCGGACGGCGTGACCCCGAAGCGGCGGAGGCGATGGTTCGCCCGGAACACCCGGGCGCGTTGTGCATTCGAACGGAGATCGTAGTTGATGCTGATCGACACCGACATGGAGTCGCCGTTCTTCACCCAATGCGGCCATTCCACCGGCACGTGGACGCCGACGCCCGGGCGGAAGTCGATCGTCCGCGCCTTGTGCTGCTGGTTTGCCTTGTAGCGTGCGCCGTTCAGGTCGCCGCAATAGAACGCTTCCAGTTCCTGTTCCGGCAGGATCGCACGGTCGGCGCCGTCGAACACGTGCACCGTCTTTTCCCCGCGCAGTTGCAGCAAGAAATTCGCCTCGGCGTCGATGTGGTAGCCGGTGACCCGGCGTGGCGAACTGATGAGCAGCGTGGCGCGGCCATGTTTCAGGTCACGAGCCAATTTCGGTCCAACGCGCGCCGCCATGTCGGCCATCGCCTTGTCGAACACGGGGCCGAACACCGAATCCTGCTCGATGTTCTTGAGGATGACGAGCGTGTCGGCGTCCTCGACGCCGGCCACCGCGTCCTCCAACGAGCGCTCTTGCGCCCGCATGTCATCCCACCCATCCGCCACCTCCGCAGAGCGGGTCGACCAATAGGCACTTTGCGGGCCAAGCCGCCGGGCGAGCCCGACCAGGCTGTCGAGGTCGTAGAGCGGATGCCGATGAAGGTCATGGTCGAACAGGAACGAGTCGTGGTTGAAGGCGGCTTGGAAGCGCGCATCGATATGGGGCGCGATTGCGTCGGACATAATGAAGCCTAGCTTTGCACGAGATGAGTCTAGCACAGGAGATCGTCTCAT
The DNA here is from genome assembly GCA_965199095.1 of Acetobacteraceae bacterium. GTDB lineage: Bacteria > Pseudomonadota > Alphaproteobacteria > Acetobacterales > Acetobacteraceae > LMUY01. The sequence continues at coordinate 457,202 of CBDAQM010000006.1, read as the reverse complement.
TTCAACCGGAAAGTCCCAATAATGGCACAATCGTCCGTTGGCTGGTGCTGACATACCTCATCCAGAGAGTTGGCTTCGCGTGCTGCCGGACGGCTTGTTCTGCGAGCCAGGCGGCTTCTTCCTCGACCCGGTGCGGCCTGTGGATCGCGCGGTCATCACGCATGCCCATGCCGATCACGCCCGGCCCGGCCATGCCCATGTGCTCGCCAGTCCCGAGACCTTGGCCATCATGCGCGTCCGGATGGGGGCGGACCGGGCAGGTACGGCGCAGCAGGCGCAGCCCTATGGCGACGTGATCACGGTCGGCGACGTTCGCCTGTGGCTGCAGCCGGCGGGTCATGTCCTGGGCGCGGCACAGGTCGCCATGGAGTGGCGTGGCAGCCGGGCCGTGGTGTCCGGTGACTACAAACGCACGGCCGACCCCACCTGTGCGCCGTTCGAACCCATCCCGTGCGACGTCTTCGTGACCGAGGCCACGTTCGCCCTGCCGGTCTTCCGTCATCCGCCGCCGGCCGTGGAAATCCGCAAGCTGCTGGACAGCGTCGCCTTGTTCCCGGAGCGCACCCACGTCGTCGGCGCCTATGCGCTGGGCAAGTGCCAGCGCGTCATCGCCCTGCTGCGCGAAGCCGGCTGGGACCGGCCAATCTACCTCCATGGCGCCCAGGCGCCGCTTTGTGCCGCCTATGAACGGCTGGGCGTGGGCCTGGGCGATCTCCGCCCGGCCACGGTGGCCAACAAGGCGGAGCTGGCCGGCGCCATCGTCATCGCACCACCGGGCGCCATCGCCGACCGATGGGCGCGCCGCCTGGCCGAGCCCGTGGTGTGCCTCGCCTCCGGCTGGATGCGGATCCGTCAGCGTGCCCGCTCACGGGGCGTGGAGTTGCCGTTGGTGATCAGCGACCATGCCGACTGGGACGAGTTGAACGCGACCGTCGACGATGTGGCGGCGCCGGAGATTTGGGTAACGCATGGCCGGGAGGAAGCGTTGATCCACGAAGTCGCCAAGCGCGGCATCCGCGGCCGTGCGCTCCGCCTGCTCGGCTACGGCGACGAGGAGGAAGACCTGCCGCAAGCCGCCGACCCCGCATGACGCGACCAGGCCGATGATCGCCTTCGCCGAGTTGTTGGAGCGGCTGGTGCTGACGCCCGGCCGGCTTGCCAAGGTCGCGCTGCTCCGCCGCTATTTCGCGGCCGAGAAGGACCCTGACCGCGGCTTTGCCTTGGCCGCGCTGACCGGTGAACTCGCCTTCCAGGCCGCCAAGCCGATGCTCATCCGCGGCCTGGCGGAAGCACGCACCGACCCGGTGTTGTTCGCCTGGTCCTACGATTACGTGGGCGACCTGGCCGACACCGTGGCATTGATGTGGCCGGCCCGCCCCACCAACCAGCCGCCGCCCGGAATGACGGAGGTGGTGCAGACGCTGATCTCCACCGCCAGAGCCGACCTGCCGGCCGTCGTCGCCACCTGGCTGGACGCCTGCGATCCATCGGGCCGCTACGCCCTGCTGAAGCTGATCACCGGCAGCTTGCGTGTCGGGGCGTCGGCCCGGCTGGCGAAGGTCGCGCTGGCGGAACTCGCCGGCGGCCGCATCGCCGCCGACGAGATCGAGGAAGTGTGGCATGGCCTCACGCCGCCCTACCTGCCGCTGTTTGCCTGGCTGGAGGGCAGGGGGGATCGGCCGGACCCTGCCGGCGCCCCGGTGTTCCGCCCGATGATGCTGGCCCAGCCGCTGGAAGCGCCGGATCTTGCGGCGCTGGACCCGGCGGCCTTCCGGGGGGAATGGAAATGGGACGGCATCCGCGCCCAGCTCGTGGCGGTGCCTGGCGGGCGCCGGGTGTTCTCCCGCGGGGCGGAGGACGTCTCCAACACCTTCCCCGAAGTGGTGGAGGCGATGCAGTTCCACGCCGTGCTGGACGGCGAGTTGTTGGTGGTCCGCGACGGAGTCGTGGCGCCGTTCGCGGACCTGCAGCAGCGGCTGGGCCGCAAGCTCGTCGGGGCCAAGATGCTGCGCGACTACCCGGTCCATGTCCGGCTCTACGACATCCTGTTCGACGGGGCAGAGGATGTGCGCGCGTTGCCGTTCGACGAGCGCCGCGCGCGGTTGGAGCTTTGGTATGCCCGGAACCGGCCGCCGCGCATGGACCTGTCCGAGATGATCGCGTTCTCGACCGTGGCCGAACTCTCCGCCATCCGGGATGGAACCCGGGCCGCCTCCATCGAAGGGCTGATGCTGAAACGCGCGAGCAGCCCCTACCTTCCGGGACGGCCGAAAGGGCAGTGGTGGAAATGGAAGCGCAACCCGCTGACCATCGACGCGGTCATGATGTATGCGCAGCGCGGGCACGGCAAGCGTAGCTCCTTCTACTCTGACTACACGTTCGGGCTGTGGCGCGAGGATGGCGAACTGGTTCCTGTCGGCAAGGCGTATAGCGGGTTTACCGATGCCGAATTGGTTCAGCTCGACCGCTGGGTCCGCAACCACACCACCAACCGGTTCGGCCCGGTGCGCGAGGTGGAGCGTGGGATGGTGCTGGAGATCGCCTTCGACGCGGCGCAGCGTTCGACGCGACATAAATCCGGCGTCGCGCTGCGCTTCCCCAGGGTGGCGCGCATCCGGTCCGACAAGCCAGCGTCCGAAGCTGACAAGCTCGAAACGCTCATGAGCCTGTTGGCCACCGCGACTCCGTCTTAGGCAGCGTCGGCAAATAAGTGCGTCGGCACGCCGACAAAGCTGCCGCTCACGATGTGGCGATCTCGCAACGACCAGGTCGAAACGACGTGGAAGCAACGATTGTGGTGGTCAGCAAGGCATCCAGCGGTCGTTGTGCAGCGTGATCAGGTAAGAAGGATGGTCCGCTCACAAGGATGTGTCATGTGGCAGTTTGTCGATGTTCTTAGGGCGTTTGACATCGCGGGTGCGCCCGTCGACATCAGCGACTGTTTCGGCCTTGATGGCGCCGCCGACACGACCCCGTCCTTCACGAGCATGGTTCGCGTGGGCTTCGCAACGCAGCCGCCGGGTGCGGAATGGTGGTCACGGGAAATCAAGCTATCGGAGTATCAGCTTTATCGATGGCTGCGCGACCACGGCGCCGATGATGGCGAAACGGTGCTGGTTTGCTGGACAAGCGCCAAGCGCTAACCCATCCAACCTCATCAAGGTTTATTGGTCGTGGGGCTCCACTGGTCGTCCGCTATGCGAGGAACCTCGAACAGGTCGGTCGTTCTGGTGTACCAGCCACCGCCGTGCATGCGGCCGACCAGGTCCAGTTTCGGCGTGTCGATGTAGCACTGCGTCGCATCCATGACTGCGTCGTCGACGACGTGCATCATCACGACGCGGCCGAGCACGAGGTCGCGCCGGCCGGGCAGCTCGATCGTCTGGAACGTCTCGCACTCGAACGCGACGGGGCTTTCGGCGATGCGGGGCGGCGCGACTTTCACCGAGGGACGCGTGGCGAGCTTGGCTTCGGCCACTTCGCTGACGCTGGGGGCGAAGTCGATCGCGGTCACGACCATGGCGGCAGACATCGCGTCGTTCACCAGGTTGACCACGAACTGGCCGGAGTGGCGGATATTGGCCGCCGTGTCCTTCCACGCGCCGTTGCGTCCTTCGATGCTGACGGCGAGCAAAGGCGGATCGCCGCTGATGGCGTTGAAGAAGGAATAGGGTGCGGCATTCACCACGCCGGCGGCCGACTGGGTCACCACCCAGGCAATGGGCCGGGGAACGACAGTCGATACGAGGAGCTTGTAGCGGTCACGGTCTGAAAGGGCGCCGAAATCGAACTGCATCACGCGCTCCCTGGTTGGTTACTGTTCGGCGGCATCCGGTCCCGCCGGCTTTCCCCCTTGCCGCCGCATACGGTTGCTCCCATCATCTGGGTCCCTGAAACTTACTGAAAGGAGGTGATCCAGTGTCTCATTGTCCGATCGCTCAGTCCGCCGCCGTGACCTGGGTGCTTGCCTCGGTGCAAAGCCTGGCGTGATACCTCTGGTCTGACGGCGCGACCGTCCGGCAATGGGAAGGCCCCGGTATATGCCGGGGCCTTCTGCATTTGTGGCGACCGCCTTGCTTGATCAGTCGGCCTCTGCCGTGACGCCCATCTTTTCTGCCAACGTCGATAGATGGGCGCGGCGGCGTGGCGCCAGCCATTGCTGCACCCGGTCCAGATAGAGGTAGATCACCGGGGTCGTATACAGCGTCAGCACCTGGCTCAGCAGCAAGCCGCCGACCATCGCATACCCAAGCGGCTTGCGTAGCTCGGACCCGGCGCCGCTGCCCAGCATCAGCGGCAGCCCACCCAGCAGGGCGGCCATGGTGGTCATCAGGATGGGGCGGAACCGCAGCAGGCAAGCCTGGCGGATCGCGTTCAGCGGCGTTTCGCCCTGGTTGCGTTCGGCAGAGATGGCGAAGTCCACCATCATGATGCCGTTCTTCTTCACGATGCCGATCAGCAGGATCACGCCGATCAGCGCGATGATCGACAGGTCGTATTTTGCGATCATCAGCATGATCAGCGCCCCCACGCCGGCGGAGGGCAGGGTGGACAGGATGGTCAGCGGCAGGATGTAGCTTTCATACAGGATGCCCAGGATGATGTAGACCGAGATCAGCGCCGCCGCGATCAAATAGGGCTGGCTGCTCAACGAGGATTGGAACGCCTGCGCCGTTCCCTGGAACGTGCCGCGCAATGTGCTAGGCGTGCCAATTGAGGCCATGGCGCCTTGGATTTCGGTCACCGCGTCGCCCAGCGCAGCGTTTGGTGCCAGGTTGAACGACAACGTTACCGCCGGAAACTGGCTCTGGTGCGACAGCGATAGCGAGACCACCGGATTGGTGTCGACTTTCACGAAGGTGCTTAGCGGCACGGCCTGTCCCGACGCCGACTTCACATACAGCTTGTTCAGCGTGTCCACCTTGCCTTGCATGGCCGGCGGGACTTCCAGGATCAGGTGGTAGGAGTTGATCTGCGTGAAGTACTGGGTGATCTGCCTCTGCCCAAACGCGTCGTACAGCGTATCGTCGATCTGCTGCGGCGTGATGCCAAATCGGGCCGCCGCATCGCGGTCGATGGTCAAGGTCGCGGTGGTGCCGGACATCTGCTGGTCCGTCGCAACGTCGCGCAGCGTGCCCAGCCCGCGCAGCTTGGCCAGCACCTTCGGCGCCCATTGATACAGCTCCGCCAGGTCGGCGTCCTGCAGGGTAAACTGGTATTGCGTCTTGGCCAGCCGCCCGCCGACATTGATGTCCTGCGCAGGCTGCATGAACACCTGTGCACCTTCGACCGCGCGGGTCTTTTGCACCAGCCGGGCGATGACTTGCTGCGCTGTGGAGGTGCGTTGGTCAAACGGCTTGAGCGCGATGAACAGCTTGCCGTTGTTCCCGGTCTGCCCGCCCAACCCGGCGCCGATGGACGACGAGTAGGCCTGCACGTCCGGGTCGGCGCCGACAATGGCGCCCAGCGCCTCCTGCCGCCTCGCCATCTCCGCGAAGGAGATATCCTGCGCCCCCTCGGTGATGCCGATGATCACGCCGGTGTCCTGCTGGGGGAAGAAGCCCTTCGGGATGATCACGTAAAGGTAGCCGGTGACACACACCGTGGCCACGAACACCATCAGCGTGATGAAGCGGAAGCGCAGCGCGATGTCCAGGGTGCGGCGATAGCCGCCGATCAGGCCGTCGAACATGGCTTCGACGATCCGGAACAACCGGCCGTGCTCACCGTGATGGTGCTTGAGGAAGCGTGAGCACATCATCGGCGTCAGGGTGAGCGAGATCACGCCCGACACCACCACCGCGATCGCCACCGTCATGGCGAACTCGCGGAACAGGCGGCCGACGATGCCGCCCATCAGCAGCAGCGGGATGAACACGGCGATCAGCGAGACGCTGATGGAGATGATGGTGAACCCGATCTCCCCGGCGCCGCGCAGCGCCGCCTCCATCGGGTTCATGCCTTCTTCGATATAGCGGTAGATGTTCTCCAGCATCACGATCGCGTCGTCGACGACGAAGCCGACCGCGATCGTCATCGCCATGAGCGACAGGTTGTCCAGGCTGTAGCCGAGCAGGTACATCACCGCGAACGTGCCCACCAGCGCCAGCGGCACCGTCACACTCGGGATGATCGTCGCCCAGACATTGCGCAGAAACACGAAGATGACCATCACGACCAGCGCGATGGACAGCAGCAGGGTGAACTGCACGTCCTTCACCGAGGCCTGGATGGTCAGCGTCCGGTCGATCACCGTGTCTACATGGACCGAGGGCGGGATCGCCGCCTGCAGACCCGGGAGCTCCTGCCGGATGCGGTTGACGGTGTCGATGACGTTGGCGCCAGGCTGCTTATAGATCAGCAACTGGATGCCGCGGCGGCCGTTCTGCCATCCCGCCAGCTTGGCGTTCTCAGGCCCGTCGACCGCGATCCCGATGTCGCGCACCCGCACCGGCGCGCCGTTGCGGTAGGCCAGGATCACGTCCTGATATTGCGAGGCCTTGGTGAGCTGGTCGTTGTCGTAGATCGCGAAGGATTGGCGCGCCCCGTCGATGGTGCCCTTGGCGCTGTCGACCGTCACGTTGGTCAGGGTCTGCCGGATATCCTCCAGCGTCATGCCCATGGCGGCCAGCCGCGCCGGGTCCACCTGCACGTGGACGGAGCGCTTCTGCTCACCGCCGATCGATACCTGCGACACGCCGGCGATCTGCGAGATCTGCTGGCTGAGGATGTTGTCCGCCCAATCATCCACCTCGATCAGCGGCAGCGTGTCTGACTGCACGGCGAGGATGAGGATCGGGCTGTCCGCCGGGTTGACCTTGCGGTAGGTGGGCGGGCTGGGCAGGTTCTTCGGCAACTGGCCGCCGGCCGCGTTGATCGCGGCCTGGATGTCGCCGGCGGCGGCATCAATGTTGCGGTCCAGGTCGAACTGGACGGTCACTTGGGTACTGCCCAGCACGCTGACCGAGGTGAGCTGCGACACGCCGGAAATCTGCGAAAACTGCCGCTCCAGCGGCTGCGCCACGGTGGAGGCCATCGTTTCGGGGCTGGCGCCCGGCAGCGTCGCCGTCACGGCGATGGTGGGGAAGTCCACCCGCGGCAGCGGCGCCACCGGCAGCAGCGGATAGGCCGCGATGCCCACGAGCAGCAAGGCCGCCATCAGGAGGGAGGTTGCGATCGGCCGCCGGATGAAGGGAGATGATACGCTCATGAGTGGATCAGCCGCCCGCGTTGGCCGGCCGAGCCGGCGGTGTAGCGCCCGATCCCGTAGCAACTTTCGTGCCGTCCGTCAGCCTTGATTGGCCGCCGGTGATCACCGTTTCTGCGCCCGTCAAGCCCTTGGTGATGACGGCGACCTGGCCGTCGTCCTGTCCGGCCTCCACTGGAACCAGCCCGGCCACTCCGCCGGGCTTCACGACGTAAACATACAGGCCGTTGATCCCGCGCTGAACGGCGCTGGACGGCACTGTGACGACATTGTGCGCCACGCTGAGTTGCAGGTGCGCGTTGATGAATTCGCCAGGCCAGAGCCGGTCATCCTGGTTCGCGAACTGCGACTTCAGCTTGATCGTGCCTGTGCTGGTGTCGATCGCGTTGTCGGCCGTCACCAGCGTGCCTTCACCGAGCTTCTGTTTATCGTCAGAGCTATAGGCGTCGACGATCAGCGGATCCTTCGATGCGCGCACGGCATCCTGCACCGTCGGGAACGCGTCCTGCGGCAAGGTAAACAGCATCGAGATCGGGTGAATCTGGTTGACCGTCACGATGCCCGTTGCGTCGTTGGCATGGACGAGGTTGCCCGGATCGACCAGCCGCAATCCAACCCGGCCATCGATCGGCGAGACGATCCGCGTAAAGTCCAGGTTCAGCTTGGCCAGGGCGATCGACGCGTCGTCAGCCTGCGTGTTGGCAGCCCCTTGCGAGACGGAGGCCTGCTGGGTGTCCACGCTCTGGCGGGAAGCGAATTCGCTGCGCGCAAGGTCCGAATACCGCACCAGGTCCCGCTTGGCGTTGCCGAGTTGGGCGACGTCGGCATTCTTTTTCGCGACGGCCTGGTCATAGGCCGCCTGATACGGGCGCGGGTCGATGACCGCGAGCAGATCCCCGACCTTGACCTCTTGCCCTTCGGTGAAGGCGATCCGGTCGATCATCCCGTCGACACGCGCGCGAACCAGGACGGATTGCAGCGCCTGGACCGTGCCGAGTCCCTTTATGAAGATCGGCACGTCCTGACGCTTGACCTGGGCCACGCTGACGGGGACGGCCGCCGGGCCTTGCTGGGCTGCAACAGGCAGGGCGAAGGTCAGTGAAACTGCCGCTCCAACAAGCGCCATGAGCTTGATCATCAGCATCCTCGTCGCGGTATATCGCAGCGCAGCATCTATCAGCTCGGCCTCTGTGCCACATCACCCGTCAGATGGAAAGTTATCCATAAAGGCGGCGGGAGGAAACGTTCGGCTTTCCCTGGTCGGGATCGCCCGAGGCATTAGAAAACCCGCGGCAACCGGCCGACATAGGTAATCGGCATCGCGCGGTAGGCGTCCAGGCCGCGTGCGGTCGTGCTCGGCATGCCGGGGGCGCCGGCGCTGCCCGTCCCGATCGGCATGGTGCGCGGGGGACCGTTCCCGGTCGGCAACATGACCGCGACCCGGCCGCGCGCCGGGCTGCCGAAGGGCGAGAACCCTTCGTTCGGCACGATCGACGCCGTCGCGGCTTGGTTGGTCGGATTGGGCGCGCGGGGCGCCGCACCACTCGTCACCGCTTGGCTGCCGACTGGCAGTTCGGGCACACCCCAGGCCGCCAGGACCTTACGGGCATATTCCGCGCCGATATCGGGGGTGAAGGAATGGTAGGCAGCGGCGGCAAGCGGCCAGGCATTGGTCTGGTTGAACAATTGCTGCAGGAACCGTGCGGCATAGGCGGCATTCGTCATCGGATCGAACGCCATGTCCAGGTTCGCGAACGCATCCGGATGATGCATCAGGTTCACCTGCATGCACCCGACGTCGATGGATTGCACACCGCGCGCCTGAAGTGCCTGCACCGCCGCAATCGCCTCGGCCTTGCTGTCATACCAGTGGCCGACACCCTCGGCATTGATGGTCCACGGCCAGGGATACACCGCGCCGCTGACAGGATCCCGCTTGCCGCTTTCCACCACGGCGATCGCGTCCAACAGCCGGTCTGGCACCTTGCCCGACCGTTCAGCCTGCATGATGGCGGCCCGGCACAGCGCCGACTGCACCGGGATGCTGGCGGCTGGCTGGATTCGCGCTGCCCTTGCCCCCAGGAAGGGGAACGATACCGCCAGCAACGCGGCTGCGAGGACCATGAAGCGCTTCATGCCGGCAGCATGTAGCAGAAAGGTTTCCCGACCCTTGCCAGAATTTTTCGGCCCGAAGAAATGCTGCACTGCAAAATAGCGCTTGCAGCAAACCGGCGCCGGATTTACCTTATGGATGCAGTGAGGCTCCGGCCTCGCTGTTTCTTGGACGTTTCCTCCCTAAACTTGGCGGTGCCGCAAGGCGCCGCCATCTTTTTTTGCGACGCTCAACAGCCCTTCGCAGCTCTCGGCCAAGTGCCGCAGCACGATGTCGAGCTGGCCTCGAAGCGGCTCAAACCCGTCCGACCGCTCCAGCGTGTTCTCATCCATGTACAGGCGGCGGGCGACCTCGATCTGCAAGGCATGCACATCGTGGCGCGGACGTCCGTAATGCCGGGTGACATAGCCGCCAGCATAGGGGTCGTTCCGGCGCACGTCGTAGCCGAAGCCGCGCAGCACCTGCTCCACCAGCGCCGTCACCTGCGGCATGCAGGCCGTGCCGTGGGCGTCGCCCAGGACGAAATCCGGGCCGCCAAATCGCCCCGCCCCGGCGGGCATGGAGTGGCAGTCGATCAGCAGGCAGCAATTGAACAGGTGTTGCGTCTCGGCAATCAGCCCGGCGAGCGCATCGTGATACGGTTGCCAGCAATCCCGCACTCGCGCCTGCGCCTCCGAAAACCGCAGCTTGTTGCGGTAGATCGCCTCGCCCGACGTCACCACCCGCGCGATGGTGCCGAGCCCGGCGCCCACCCGCGGGCTCGTCGTGTTGACCCAGTCGGGCAGGGCGTCCGCGAACATGGCGGGATCCAGCTCCCACGCCTCCCGGTTCGGGTCGCAATAGGCCCGCGGGAACTGCGCGCAAAGCAGCGGCGCACCATGCGTGACGGCCGGAAGGAACAGCTCCTCGACGAAGCTGTCCTCGCTCCGGCGGAGGTCGAGCGGGGCCAGGCGCGCGGCTTTGATGAACTCCGCGGCATAAAACCGACCTGAGTGCGGGGAGGCGACGACGAGCGGGGCAAGCTGCACCGCCGGGCGCAGGACGACGAAAGGGGAGGGCGGCTCGGTCGACGGCTCGGGGGCAGGCGTGGCAAGGTCCATGCCTTCATAGAAGCGCTCCGCTTCGCCTGTGTCATCCCGCGACGATGTCATAGCCCGGTCATATGGAGCGGATCTGGCGCGGCGGTATGCCTCACCGCCAACGCAGCAACCGACGCTCCGCAACGCCGATCAGTTGCGATATGGCAAAGCCGAGGCCGGACAGAACCAGCACGCCGGCGACCAACTGGTCGGTCTGCATCGTGTTGCCGGCGGCCAGCACCATTGCCCCGATGCCATACTGTGCCCCCAGCATCTCCGCCGCCACCAGCAGGATGATGCCGATCGAGGCAGAAATGCGGATGCCCGACAGGATCGCCGGCATCGCGCCGGGCAGCACGATGCGCCGCACGATGGTCCATTGCGGCACGCCGAAGCTCTGCGCCATCCGGATCAGCGTCCGGTCGACGGAGTCGACGCCGCCGAAGGTGGCGATCACGGTCGGGGAAAACACGCCGAACGCGATGGTGGCGACCTTGGACGTCTCGCCGATGCCAAGCCACAGGATGAACAGCGGCAGCAGCGCGATCTTCGGGATCGGGAAGAGGGCCGACACCAGCGGCAGCGCGGAGGACCGCGCGAGCGAACTCATCCCCACGGCGAACCCGACCAGCGTGCCCGCCGCCGCACCCAGGATCCATCCCAGCAGCAAGCGCTGGAGCGAGATCGCCAGGTTCACCGCCAACGATCCATCCAGCACCATCGCCACCAGGGCGTTCAACACCTCCTGCGGCCGCGGCAGCGCCGCCTCGCTCACCCAGCCGAACGATGTCGCCGCCCACCATAGCAGGAGCACGGCGGCGAAGCTGACCGCCGCCCCGCCCCGCACCCGCCGGGGTGCGAAGCCACGCGCCCGGAACACGACAGGTTGCCGGGGAGGGCTGGCGGCGCCGTGGATCTGTGTGTCAGGCATCGGCCCTGATCTCCCGCTCCGCGACCACCGCCTCGTCGCGGATCAACTGCCAAATCTCCTCCCGGGCCCGCAGCATGTCCGCCGCGTCGTCGCGTCGTTCGGACAGGGGCATCGCGATCTCCACCACGGCGCGGATGCGGCCGGGACGGCGGGACAGCACGGCGATGCGATGACCGATCCGCACGGCCTCCGCCAGGTTGTGGGTGACGTACACGGCGGTGAAGCGGGTTTCCGTCCACAGCCGGACCAGGTCGTCCAGCAGAAGCTCCCGCGTCTGCGCATCCAGGGCGGAGAGCGGTTCGTCCATCAGCAGGATCGCCGGGTTCACCGCCAGGGCGCGCGCGATGGCGGTGCGTTGCCGCATGCCGCCGGAAAGCTGCTTCGGGTAGGCGTCGGCGAACCCCTCCAGGTTCACCTGGTTCAAGGCCGCCGCCACCCGCGCCCGGCGCTCGGCCGCTGGCATCGGATGATGCTGCAGCGGCAGCGCGACGTTGGCGGCCACCGACAGCCACGGCACCAGCGCGAAATCCTGGAACACGTAGGTGAGGGGGTTGAGCGTGCCGCGCGCCACCTGGCCTGCCGTGAACACCTGCCCGGCGCTCGGGCGTTCCAGCCCGCCCATGATGCGCAGCAACGTCGACTTGCCGCACCCCGACGGTCCGAGAACGGCCACCACCTCGCCACTCTGCACGGTCAAGGAGACGCCATCCAACACCGTCAATCCTCCGTAATCATGGCTGACGGCTTCGACGATGAGGTCCACGTCCCCTGGCTTTCCTAGGCGCTGAAGGCAGTGTCGACGAAGCTGGCGGCTTGGAGGCCCGCGACGACCAGCTTCTGCTCCTGATACCAGTGGATTTGGCCATCGATCTCGGCCGGGTCCAGCCTGCCGTCCGGATCGACGAAGACGACGGAGGCCAGCACGTTGTCGACGGCGGCATCGCTGTGGTCGGTCGGATAAACATACGGCGCCAGCAGCCGTGCCGCGGCGCGGGCCCGGTCGTCCGTCACCAGGTCGCCGTTCCCGTCGCGCCGCAGCAGGGCCGCGGCATAGGCTGCTGCCCCCTTCTGATAGGCATGCACGAAGCGCCGCGTCAGGTCGGGCGAGGTGGTGACGACCTTGGACGAGGCGAACAGCGCCCCGTACTGGTAGTCGGCGATGTCCGAGAGGTAGGCGAGCAACGTCACCTCGTCACGCTGCAGCATCGGCCGGGCGTATTGCGGCGGCAGGATGGTCGCATCCACCTGGCCCGAACGGACGGCGGCGATCATGTTGGGGATCGACTGCAAGGGACGGATCACGACCGACTTCAGGTCGAAATGCTCCGCCGTGGCGACCTGGCCCAGCATGTAGTGCTGCGACGACCCGATCTGGGTGATCGCGACGGACGCGCCCGGCAATTTGTCCAGGCTGTTCAAGCCGCGCGCGAACGCGGTCTTCGAGACGATGACGGCGCTGCCTTTGTAGCCTTTGCGCTCGGCGCCCTGCGACGCCACCGCCTTCAGCACGCCCTTGGCGGCGAGGTTCAGCGTCCCAGCCGTGATGGCCGTGGCGCCGAAACTGGTGTCCGCGGACGCCAGGGCGACCGCGACCGGCTGCGCGGCGTCGAAATAGATGAACTCGGCGGCGATCCCCGCCTCCCTGAAGAAGCCCATTTCCTGCGCCAGGAACAGGCCGCCGGACGAGACGAAGCGCAACACCCCGACGGACACCGCGTCCGCCGCACGGGCGGGCAGGCTGCCCAGCGCGAGCGCCCCGGCGCTTGAAAGCAATGCTGCCCGACGTCCTAGCCGCATGCGGTCCTTCCTTCGGGGCAGCGCCCCGTTCTTGCCCGCCCTGTTTGGCGGTGGACCACCCCAGAGTCCATGTTGCAGCGGCGACCCTACCCGACCGAAGGCGTGAGGCCAACGTCGCCGCGCCCTTCGGCAAAAATGCACCAGCGGGCACGAGGTCCGATGCGTATCCGGGGACGAGCGTGTAGGACCGGATCAACGGGCGAAAGCATAGCTGGCTGATGGTGTTCCTGACGGATTTCGCGGACGAGGCGGTCATCCTGCCGCTGGCAGCGGTGGTGGCGATCATGCTCGCCGTGCTGGGGTGGTGGCGGGGCGCCTTCGCCTGGACCGCCGCCGTCGGCGGCGTTCTGGCCGTCATGGCTGGGCTGAAGATCGTGTTCGCAGCCTGTGCAGGTCCGCTGAACAGTTCTGGCATCCAAAGTCCCAGTGGCCATACCGCGGCCGCGTCCGTCACCTACGGGGGAATTTTCCTGCTCTTAGCTCGTGACCGGCTGCCAGCCCCCGTCCTTGCGGTGATCCCTTTGGGGATCGCCGTCATGATCGGCGTCAGCCGCGTGGCGCTCCACGCCCATGTGCCTGTGGAGGTTTGGCTCGGCGGCGGCGTGGGCTTGGCCGGCGCCGCCATCTTGCTGCCGCTGGCCGGGCCGCAACCGCCGCTGCGGCGTTGGCCCGTCGTGCTCGCGTGCTTCGCGGTCATGGCGGCGTTTCACGGTTTTCGGTTGCCGGGAGAGCAGATGATCCATTCGATCGTCCTGCTATCGTGGCTTCCCTGGGACGCGATGTGCCGTGGCTAGAAATCCAAATCTGCGTAATGCGCCGGCGGCGTCACGCCCGGCACCCGGTCGGCCAGGATCGGTCGGAAGGACGGACGGGACTTCATCCGCGCGTACCAATCATGCGCCGCGGGAACCGCCGACCAATCCACGTCGCCGCAGAAATCCAGCGTCGACAGATGTCCGGCCGCGGTCAAATCCGCCAGCGACATCGTGTTGCCGCCCAGCCATTTCCGCGTCTCCGCCAGCCAGCCGATATAGGTGAGATGCGTCTTCAGGTTGATGAACCCGACGCGCAGGGCCGAGGCGTCCGGTTGCCCGGTGGCGGACAGGCGCTTGATGATCTTCTCGCCGTAAAGGTGCCGCGTCACCTCCTGCGCGAACTTCCCGTCCAGCCACGCCACCAGCCGCCGCACCTCCACCCGTTCGGCCAGGGTGTGGCCCAGCAATGGGGTGTCGGGGTAGGCTTCCTCCAAATACTCGCAGATCACGCTGGAATCCGGGATCGCCAGCCCGTTCTCCTCCACGAGCGTGGGGACGGAGCCGGAGGGATTCAGTTCGAGGTATTCCGGCCGTCGCTCCCACGGCTTTTCCACCCGCATCTCGAACGCCAGCCGCTTTTCGGCCAGGACGAGCCGGACCTTGCGCGAGAACGGGGAGAGGGGGAGGTGGTAGAGCAGCCGCATGCGACACCGTTATGACACCCGCGGCGAGCCGCGCCAATCGCACAAAGGGGCGTCGTGCCTGGTGACCGTCCCGCCAGCGAAGAAGGCGACATCTCAAACCCTCTCCTCTGGGATAGGGCAGGGTGAGAGGTGCACGCGGCTCGTCAGAGAAGCCAACTGCTGATACCTGTTCTCCGGCGGATTACGCGACCCTCACCCCGGCCCTCTCCCACAGGGAGAGGGAGAAGCTTAAAGCCTCTTCAAATACTTCGAGATCGATCAGGCGCGCCGCTCCTCCGCAACCTCCAGCGGCACCGGCAGATATTGCGCGTAGCCCTTCGGCACGACCTGCCACATATGGGCCAGCGTCCCGGCCCAGTCGTGCAGCAGCCCCTCGGCGTAGCGGCTGCTGGTTTCGCGCACATGCGTCTCCACCAGGTCGCGCAGCACGCCTTCCCAATGCGGATGCATCACGCGCTGCCAGGTCAGGCTTTCCGGGTTGACGCGCTTTTCGAACATGGCCTCGGTATCCAGCACGAAGGCCATGCCGCCGGTGAAGCCGGCGCCGAAATTGTCGCCCACCGCGCCCAGCACCACCACGGTGCCCCCCGTCATGTACTCGCAGCAATTGGAGCCGCAGCCCTCGATCACCGTCACCGCGCCGGAGTTGCGGACGGCGAACCGCTCGCCCGCTTGCCCGGCCGCGAACAGCTTCCCGGCGGTGGCGCCATACAGCACCGTGTTGCCGATGATGGTGTTGTGCTGGCTGATCAGCGCGGAGGAAGGCGCCGGCCGCACCACGATCGTGGCGCCGGACAGCCCCTTGCCGACATAGTCGTTGGCGTCACCCAGCACCTCCAGCTTCACCCCCTGCACGGCGAAGGCGCCCAGCGACTGCCCGGCCGAGCCGCGCAGCCGCACCGTGACGTGCCCGGGTTGCAGCGTCGCCATGCCGAACTGGCGCGTGATGCGCGACGACAGCTTGGTGCCGATGGCGCGATGCGTGTTGCGGATGTTGTACTGCAACTGCATCTTCTCGCCGCGCTCGAACAGCGGGGCCGCGTCGGCGATCATCTCCGCGTCCAGCGTCTCCGGCACCTCGTTGCGGCCCTGCGTGCAATACCGCGCATGCCCGCCCGGGTCGGCCTGCACCAGCAGCGGGTTCAGGTCCAGGTCGTCCAGCCATTCGGCGCCGCGGCTGACCTGGCGCAGATACTCCGTCCGCCCGATCACGTCGCGCAGCCGCGTCACCCCCAGCGTGGCGAGGATGTTGCGCACTTCCTCCGCCACGAAGGAGAACAGGTTGATGACCTTCTCCGGCGTGCCCTCGAACTTGGCGCGCATCGCCGGGTCCTGCGAGCAGACGCCGACCGGGCAGGTGTTGCTGTGGCATTGCCGGACCATGATGCAGCCCATCGCCACCAGGCTGGCGGTGCCGATGCCGAACTCCTCGGCACCCAGCATGGCCGCAATCACCACGTCCCGCCCGGTCTTGATGCCGCCATCGGTGCGCAGCCGCACCCGGTGGCGCAGGCGGTTCAGCATCAGCACCTGGTGCGCCTCGGTCAGCCCCATTTCCCAGGGTGCGCCGGCATATTTCACGCTGGTCTGCGGGGCGGCGCCCGTGCCGCCGGAATGGCCGGAGATCAGGATCGCGTCGGCCTTCGCCTTCGCCACCCCGGCCGCGATGGTGCCGATGCCGGACCGCGCCACCAGCTTCACGCAGACGAAGGCGTCCGGGTTGATCTGCTTCAGGTCGTAGATGAGCTGCGCTAAATCCTCGATCGAGTAGATGTCGTGGTGCGGTGGCGGGCTGATCAGCATCACGCCGGGCGTCGAATGCCGCAGCCGGGCGATCATCTCCGTCACCTTGAAGCCCGGCAACTGGCCACCCTCGCCGGGCTTGGCGCCCTGGGCGACCTTGATCTCGATCTCGCGGCAGGCGTTGAGGTATTCCGCGGTGACGCCGAAGCGGCCGGACGCGATCTGCTTGATGGCGGAGTTCGCGTTGTCCCCGTTGGCCCGCGGCTTGTAGCGGGCCTCGTCCTCGCCGCCCTCGCCGCTGTCGGAGCGGGCGCCGATGCGGTTCATCGCGATCGCCAGCGTCTCATGCGCCTCCGGGCTGAGCGCGCCCAGCGAGATGCCCGGCGCCACCAGGTGCTTGCGGATCTCAGTGATGCTTTCCACCTCGTCCACCGGGATCGGCTTGTGTCCCGTGGTGAAGTCCAGCAGGTCGCGCAGCGCCACCGGCGGCTGGCGGCGCACCGCCTCGCTATAGCGCATGTAGGTCTGGAAGCTGTCGGTGCTGACGGCGGTTTGCAGCGTGTGGATCAGGCTGCCGTCGAACGCATGCGCCTCGCCGCGACGCCGCAGCTTGTAGATGCCGCCGACGGGAAGTGTGACGGCATCCTCGTCCCAGGCTGCCTTGTGCAGGGCAAGCAGGTTGCGGGCGATGCCCGGCATGCCGATCCCGCTGATGCGCGACTGCATGCCGGGGAAGAACTCGGCGACCAGGGCGCGCGACAGGCCGATCGCCTCGAAATTGTAGCCGCCGCGATAGGAGGCGACGACGGAGATGCCCATCTTGGACATCACCTTCAGCAGTCCCTTGTCCACCGCCTTCTTGTAGCGCCGCACCGCGTCGTCCAGCGTCATGCTGCCGAACAGGCCGCGCCGCTGGCGGTCGGCGATGCTCTCCTGCGCCAGGTAGGCGTTGATCGTGGTGGCGCCCACGCCGATCAGCACCGCGAAGGCGTGCACGTCGATGCACTCCGCGGCGCGCACGTTCAGGCTGGTGAAGGTGCGCAGCGAGGAGCGGACCAGATGCGTGTGCAACGCGGCCGTGGCCAGGATCATCGGCATCGCGACGCGGTCCGGGCTCTGGTGCTCGTCGGTCGCGATGACATGGGTGCAGCCAGCGCGGACGCCATTCTCCGCCTCGCGCCGGATGCGGTCCAACTCGGCGCGCAAGTCGATCTGGCCGCCGACCACCGGCATGGTGCAGTCGATGACGCAGGCGTTCTTGCCCATGAAGTCGCGCATCGCCGCGAACTCGGCGTTGGACAGCACCGGGCTTTCCAACTGCAGCAGGTCGCACTGCGTGCTGTCCTCGTCCAGCACGTTGCCCAGGTTGCCCAGCCGCGTCTTCAGCGACATCACCCGCGTTTCGCGCAGGCTGTCGATCGGCGGGTTGGTGACCTGGCTGAACGCCTGGCGGAAATAATGGTGCAGCCCGCGATGTTGCTGCGACAGCACTGCGAGGGGGGTGTCATCGCCCATGGAGCCGACCGCCTCGGCCGCATCCTCCACCATCGGGTGGAGGATCATCTCCAACTCCTCCAGCGTCATGCCGACGGCGAGTTGACGCCGGCGCAGCGCCTCCCCGGTGAACATGGTCGGCTCCGGCGCGTCGGTCTTCACGATGTGGTCGATTTCGGTGATGCGCTTGGTCCAGCCGGCATAGTCGTGCCGGGCGGCCAGCATGTCCTTCACCTCCTCATCGGAGTAGAATTTGCCGGTATCGAGGTCGACGGCGATCGACTGTCCCGGCCCGACGCGGCCCTTGGCGCGGATGTCGCGTTCGTCGAACTTCACCATGCCGGCCTCGGAGCCGACGACCAGCAGGCCCGAATGGGTCAGGCTGTAGCGCAGCGGGCGCAGGCCATTGCGGTCCAGCCCGGCCACCATCCACCGCCCGTCGGTGGCGGCCACCGCCGCCGGGCCGTCCCACGGCTCCATGACGGCGTTGCAGTACAGGAACATGTCCTTGTGCGCCTGCTTCATCGTCGCATCGACGCTGATGGAGGCCGGGATCAGCAGGGCCTTGGCCATCGGCGCGTCCCGCCCGGCGCGGACCAGCAGCTCGAACGCGCTGTCCAGGGCCGCCGTATCGCTGCTGCCGGCCTGGATGACCGGCTTGATGTCCTCGATGTACGGGTCGAGCGCGGCCTCCGACAGCCGCGTCTCGTGGCTTTTCATCCAGTTGATGTTGCCGCTGATCGTGTTGATCTCGCCGTTATGGGCGAGCATGCGGAACGGCTGCGCCAGCCGCCAGGTCGGGAAGGTGTTGGTCGAGTAGCGCTGGTGGTAGATGGCGAAGCGGCTGACGAAGCGGTCGTCCAGCAGGTCCGGATAGAAATCCGTCAGGTTCTCCGCCAGGAACATGCCCTTGTAGATGATCGAGCGGCAGGACAGCGAGCAGATATACAGCTCGTTGATCTGGGCCGCGATCGCCTGCTTCTCGATCCGGCGGCGGATGACGTACAGGTCGCGCTCGAACAGTGCGTCGTCGGCGCCGGTGCCGTTGCGCACCATGATCTGCTCGATCTCGGGCCGGGTGGCGTTGGCCTTTTCGCCGATGCAGCCGACATTGATCGGCACCTGGCGCCAGCCATGGATGGTGTGGCCGAAATTGAGGATTTCCGTCTCGACGATCTGGCGGCAGCGTTCTTGCGCCGCGAGGTCCGTCTTGGGCAGGAACACCTGGCCGACCGCGATGCGCTCGTCGGGCCGGGCGTCGCCGCCGCTCTTGATCACATCGGCGAAGAAATCCTGCGGGATTTCGACGTGGATGCCGGCGCCGTCGCCGGTCTTGCCATCTGCATCCACCGCGCCGCGATGCCACACGGCGCGCAGGGCGTCGATGCCCGCCTGCACCACGTCCCGCCGGGCGCGGCCGTCCAGGGAGGCGACGAGGCCGACACCGCACGCATCGTGCTCGTCCTCCGGGCGGTAGGTCTCGTGTAGGAGTGCGACGTTGGCGTTCCAGTCGGCGACGTGGTCCATGTCCGGGAACTCCCTATTGCTGATAGCCGTGCGCACGCAGAACCGAGCGCTTGCCAGATGAAACCCTCTCCCTCTGGGAGAGGGCAGGGTGAGGGGCGGGCGCCGACTCAGCCCTAAGACCCTCTCCCAGCGGGAGGGGGAGAGTGGAATGATGACGCAGGGCGCTCACTCTGCGGCGACGGCCAAGGCCGTCTGCTGCATATAGTCGTGCATCCGCGCCGCAGCGTCGCGGCCGTCCTTGATCGCCCACACGACGAGGCTTGCGCCGCGCACGATGTCGCCGGCGCCGAACACGCCGGGCAGGTTGGTCATCTGCGTGCGGTGGTCGACCGCCAGCGTTCCCCAGCGGCTCACCTCGAGCGCCTCGACGCCCCACAGCTTGGGCAACGGCTCCGGATCGAAGCCGAGCGCCTTGATCACCAAATCCGCTTCCACCGTGAAGCGCTCGCCCGAGGGTTCGACCGACTGCCGGCCGGACGCGTCGGGCATGCCGAGCCGCATGCGTTGCACCAGAACGCCGGTCACGACATCGTCGCCCAGGAAGGCGTCGGGGGCGGCGAGCCAGACGAACTCCACGCCTTCCTCTTGCGCGTTCTTCACCTCGCGGAGGGAGCCGGGCATGTTCGCCTTGTCGCGGCGATACAGGCATTTGACCGAGGCCGCACCCTGCCGCACCGCGGTGCGGACGCAATCCATCGCAGTATCCCCGCCGCCCACCACGACCACACGCTTGCCGTCCGCGTTCAGCGCGCCGCTGTCGAAATCGGGCACGCTGTCGCCCAAGCCTTGGCGGTTGGAGGTGGTGAGGTAGTCCAGCGCCTTCACGATCCCGCCCAGCCCGGCGCCGGGGCCGCCGATGTCGCGCGGCTTGTAGACGCCGGTCGCGATCAGCAACGTATCATGCCGCCGGCGCAGCTCGTCGAAGGACAAGCCGTTCCCTACGCCGAGGCCGAGATGGAACTGGATGCCGCCCTCCTCCAGCAGCCGCCAGCGGCGCAGCACGATCTCCTTCTCCAGCTTGAAGCCGGGGATGCCGTAGATCATCAGGCCGCCGACGCGGTCATGGCGGTCGTAGACATGGACCTGGTAACCTTTGGCCCGCAGCATTTCCGCCGCGGCCAGGCCGCCCGGACCGGCGCCGATGATGCCGACGGATTGCGGCCGCTCCTGCCGGGGCCGCAGCGGCTTCACCCACCCCTTGGCGAAAGCGGTGTCGGTGATGTGGCGCTCCACCGCGCCGATCGTGACACTCTCGAACCCCTTCTCGATGACGCAATTGCCCTCGCATAGGCGGTCCTGCGGGCAGATGCGGCCGCAAATCTCCGGAAAGTTGTTGGTGGCGGAGCTGACTTCGTACGCCTCCTCCAACCGCCCCTCGGCAGTCAGCTTCAGCCAATCCGGGATGTTGTTGGAGAGCGGGCAGTGGATGGAGCAGAAGGGGATCCCGCATTGGCTGCATCGGCTGGCCTGTGCGCTGGCCGCGGCCGGATCGAAGCGGCGGTAGATTTCGGCGAAATCTTCGCGCCGTTCCGGCACGGCCCGCTTCTCCGGCGTCTGCTGCGGCAGCCGAACGAATTGCAGCATGCGGTCGGCCATGGATCATGTCTCCCCGGGTTGGAAGGCATATACGAAAGTTCGGGCGCCAATACGAGAGCGAATTTACTAATAGGCCAACGCCACTGTCCTAAAGCATGTAACTTGACCGGATTTGTCGTGGCGGTAGTCCGCAAACCCCCGAGAAAGGAGCCGAACCGGACCTAAGCGGGCACGCGCTCCAACTTGCCGCCGCCGGGCCGGTAGCGGTCAAGGTATTCCGGCACCACGAGCTCGAGCGGCGTGGGCACGACACCCAGTGCGTCCAACCCCGCCGCGCCGGCAGCCACCACATTGTCGTGCGACAGCAGCAGGAGCTGGTCGCGCGTGAACGGCCGGGTCGGCAGCTTCTCCGCAATAGCGGCCTGCAGCCGCGCCACCCCCATGGGAATGTTGACCAACCTGCGCCGCCGCTTGGTCTCTTTCAGGATGTAGGCCAGGATCTCGCGGAACGTCAGCACCTGCGGGCCGCCGAGCTCGTAGGTCTTCCCGGCCGTATCCAGCCCGAGCAGGCCGGCCATCACGGCATCGGCCACGTCCCCGACATAGACAGGCTGCATCTTGGTGTCGCCCGCGATCACCGGCATGAACGGCATGATCTGCGCCATGGCGGCGAAACGGTTGAAGAACTTGTCCTCGGCGCCGAACACCAGGGATGGCCGTAGGATGGTGGCGGCCGGCATGGCGGCCCGCACCGCCGCCTCGCCTGCCGCCTTCGTCCGCGCATACAGGCTGGGGCTCGCCGGGTCGGCGCCGATGGCGGACACCTGCACCATCCTCGCCACGCCGGCGGCCGCGGCCAGGGTGGCGATGCGCCCGGCGCCGTCGGCCTGGATGCGTTGGAAGTCACCGGCGCGCCGTTCCGCTAGGATGCCGACCAGGTTGACCACCAGCGCTGCCCCCTCGACCGCGCGGGCGACCGTCGCCTCCTGCGCCAGCGAGGCGAACATCGGCACGATCTGCCCGACCCGACCCATGGGTCGCAGGAACATCGCGCTTTCCGGGTCGCGCACCGCGATGCGGGTGACATACCCGGCGCTCGCCAGCCGCTGGACGACGTAGCGCCCCAGGAAGCCCGACCCGCCGAACACGGTCGCCACATTGCGAGTCGCCGCCGCCATGAATTGATCCCCTGTCCTCAACACCTCTCCCATATGCGCCGGACGCCGCCGTCTCAAGCCGGTACGCCGCGAGATTGAAACGAGCGGCCTCGAACGATACGGTCTGCCATGAGATTTTCGTCCAAGGGGTTGTCGCCGGGCGTGATCGCCAACGCTCTGGCTTGGCTCGCCCTCGCGGCGGTCTTCGCCGGCGCCGTGGTCATGACCGACAGGCTGGGGTTTCTCGGCCTGTTCGTGATCGGGGTTCTCACCTGGTTCGTGTGCGTGCAGGCCGCGCAGGATGACAATCCCAACTGGCGCGCACTCCGCGGCCGGCGGGATGTGACGCCGTTCGACCCGCCGGAGCAGCGCGCCGCCCGTCATGGGGAGTGGCAGGCCGCACTTGATCCCATCCGGTTCCTAAGCCGGTGCGGCATGGCGCTGACCGCCATCGGCGCCGCCGGGTTCGCCTGGCAGTATTGGGTTGCGGCCGCGTCGAATGGCCATTGACGCCCCGGGACCTGGCGGCTACATCGCCGCTCCACCGCACGCCGCGTGCATGCCCAGGTGGCGGAATTGGTAGACGCGCAGGTTTCAGGTACCTGTGTCCGAAAGGACGTGAAAGTTCGAGTCTTTTCCTGGGCACCATCCGCGTCGATCCCAGCCGGACGGGGACGGCGCAGCGAAAGCGCAACGCCGTGGCAACGCAGTTCCTGCCGAACGCAACCATCCACGTCCATAAAGACGACCTGCCGGAGGGCGTGAGCTTCGGGTCGTCCGTCGCCGTTGACACCGAAACGATGGGCTTGAACTGGAACCGAGACCGGCTCTGCCTGGTGCAACTGTCCGCCGGGGACGGCACGGCCCACCTGGTGCAGATCATCCCGCCGTCGCTGGGCGGGAAGGGGGCGGACTGCCCGAACCTGAAGCAGGTGCTGGCGGATGCGGCGGTGACCAAGCTGATGCATTTCGCCCGCTTCGACGTCGGCATCCTGCAGAAGACGCTGGGCATCACCGTGGCGCCGGTCCGCTGCACGAAGATCGCGGCCAAGCTGGTCCGCACCTTCACCGAACGCCATGGCCTGCGGGACCTTTGCCGCGAGTTGCTGGGTGTGGAGATCAGCAAGCAGCAGCAGACCTCGGACTGGGGCGCCGTCGAACTCACACCCGAGCAACTCGCCTATGCGGCGTCCGACGTGCTTCACCTGCACGCGCTGTGGGCGAAGCTGGAGGCATTGCTCAGGCGGGAGGACCGGCTGGAGCTTGCGCAAGCCTGCTTCGCCTTCCTGCCGGCGCGCACCATGCTGGACGATCTCGGCTATGAGGCGCCGGACATCTTCTCCCACTGACCGGTCCAGCGCGACCAGGCGTCGCTGGCATGATTATTGGATGGTTCCGCCGCCGAACCTGCAGGTTCGCATTGACCGCACTGCGGCATCTGCTCATACCATTGCGCCATGAGCGCCGCTGCTTCCGCCACCCGTGATCTTGACGTCGCACGCTCCGTGCTGGGCACCGAAGCTGCCGGCCTACGGGCGCTGGCAGCCTCGTTGGATGGTTCGTTTGACCAAGCCGTCGGGTTGCTCGCCGGGTGCGAGGGGCGGATCGTCGTGTCCGGCATGGGGAAATCCGGCCACGTCGCCCGCAAGACCGCCGCGACGCTGGCCTCGACCGGGAGCCCGGCTTTCTTCGTTCATCCGGCCGAGGCGTCCCACGGCGATCTCGGCATGGTGCAGCCCGGCGACGCCGTGGTGCTGTTTTCCAACAGCGGGGAAACGACGGAGCTGGCCGATTTGGTGGCGCATGCCCGCCGCTTCCGGATGCCGCTGATCGCGGTCACCGGCCGGGCGGAGTCGACGCTGGCCAAGGCGGCGGACGTGGTGGTGCTGCTACCCTCCGCCCCGGAGGCCTGCAGCGTCACCTCGGCGCCCACCACCAGCACCACCATGCAACTGGCGCTGGGTGACGCCTTCGCCGTCGTCCTGCTCACCCGGCGCGGATTTACCGCGACGGATTTCCGCGCCTACCATCCTGGCGGACGGCTTGGGGCGCAACTGCGCCGGGTCGGTGAGTTGATGCACACGGGTGAGTCAGTTCCCCTGGCCGAGCCGGGGACGCCCATGCAGCAGGCCCTGCTGCTGATGACCGGGAAGGGTTTCGGGTGCGTCGGCGTGGTCGAACGTGGGCGGCTGGTGGGGATCGTGACGGACGGCGACCTGCGGCGGGCGATGGGGCCGGGCTTGCTGGACCAACCCGTCCGGGCCGTGATGACGGCGCAACCGCTCACGATTGCGCCGGATGCGCTGGCGGCGGATGCCCTGTGGATGATGAATGAAGGGAAACGGCGGATCACAAGCCTGTTCGTTGTGGATGCCGCCGGCGCCCCGTTGGGCATCGTTCATGTGCACGACCTGCTCAGGGCGGGCGTGGTATGAAGGTCGCGCCCCTCTCGCGCGAGCGGTCGGACCGGCTGGGCGCAACCACGGCGCGCGTCCGGCCGCCGCCCACCAAGCGGGACCTGGCCGGCCGCCGGATCACGGTGGTGTGGGGCAAGCGGTT
The DNA here is from genome assembly GCA_965199095.1 of Acetobacteraceae bacterium. Taxonomy (GTDB): domain Bacteria; phylum Pseudomonadota; class Alphaproteobacteria; order Acetobacterales; family Acetobacteraceae; genus LMUY01. The sequence continues at coordinate 432,600 of CBDAQM010000006.1, read as the reverse complement.
GCTGCCGGTTTTAGCCCTGCTGCTGTTGGGCAGCATGGCAGTGTGGCCGGAACTCGCCAATTTGTTCGACACCGGCCGTATCTCATATCATCGCGGCGGATTGTCCGCCCAGGTCCAGGCCGGCAAATTGCTGAACGTCCGCTATCACGGCATCGACGCGCATGACCGCCCCTACACCGTGACAGCCGAGGAGGCGGTGCAGGCTGGAACGGAGCGCTACAACCTGGTGCAGCCGAAGGGTGACGTGGTGAGCGAAAACGGCTCCTGGACATACACGGAGTCGCGTAAAGGCGTTTACATCCAGCATTCCGCGCTGCTCGACATGTCGGGGGATGTCGTCCTGTATCGCGACAGCGGCGTGGTGCTGCATACCCAGTCGGTCGCCATCGACCTGAAAGCCGGGGCGGCGGCCAGCAACCAGCCGACCCATGCGGAAGGCCCGTTCGGCACGCTGGACTCGCAGGGTTTCGCCCTGGTCGATAAGGGCGACGTCATCCAATTCGACGGCAAGAGCAGGCTCGTCCTGAACGAGGCGCATCAATGAAAGCCGCAATCTCGGCCGCAATCATGCTGCTGGTCCCGATGGCCGGGTTGGCCCAGGGCATCGACATGACCAAAGGCGGCTCGGTGGAGGTAACCTCCCGCGACGGCATGGAATGGCATCAGGACGAGCAACTCATCATCGCCAAGGGCGACGCGCAGGCGGTTCGCGGCGCTGTGACGGTGACGGCGGACGAGTTGATCGCGCATTACCGAAAGAAGGCGGCCGCCGACGGCACTCGGGCGCCAGTTTCAGCCACTTCGTCTGCCGCACCCGGCGCCACCCCGGCGGCGCCCGGCGCCACCCCGGATACCGGCAATAACGAGATTTACCGCCTGGAGGCCGTCGGCCACGTGCACATCTTCACCGCCACCGACCAGGCATTCGGCGACAAGGCGGTCTACGACATGGACCAGGCTGTGCTGGTCATGACCGGGCATGACCTGCACATCATCACCCCGCAGCAGACGATGTCCGCGCGCGATGAGATGGAGTACTGGTCGCAGAAGCACATGGCGGTGGGCCGCGGCGATGCGGTGGTCAACACCAGCGACGGGCGGCGGCTGACGGCCGACACGCTGGTCGGCTACACGGCCGACCCTAACGCACCGCCGGCCGCCGCCCCGGTGCAGAAGGTCGCCGTCACGCCAGCCAAGCCCGGCGCCGACCCGCTGGCAGATGCCGGCGGGAAGCTGCAGCGGGTGGACGCCTTTGGCCACGTGGAGGTCCGCACGGCGACCGAGATCATCCACGCCGACAAGGGTGTCTACATCCCTGACACCGGCATCGCCCGCCTGGCCGGCAACGTGCACCTCACCCGCGGCCAGAACCAGCTCAACGGCGACCAGGCGGTGATCAACCTGCGCACTGGCGTTTCCACGCTGACGCGCGATCCTGGCCAGCGCGTCGAGGGGCTGGTGGTGCCGAACGACGCCAGCAATGCCAAGGATACGCCGCCGACTGCGCCCAAGCTGCCGAAGCCAGGAGGGACCGCGAAGTGAGTGGGTCTTTGCGGGTGATCGATGGGGGCGCCGGGCTGACGGCGAACGGCGTCGGCAAGACCTATAAGAAGCGGCCGGTGGTGCGCAACGTGTCGATAAACGTGCGCCGCGGCGAAGCTGTCGGCCTGCTCGGCCCGAACGGCGCGGGCAAGACGACGACGTTCTACATGATCGTGGGCCTGGTCCGGCCCGACACCGGCTCCATCAGCCTGGACGGGCACGACATCACCCAACTGCCCATGTATCGCCGCGCCCGCCTCGGCATCGGCTACCTGCCGCAGGAGGCCAGCGTGTTCCGCGGCCTGACGGTGGAGGGCAACATCATGGCCGCGCTGGAGGTGGTGGAGCCGGATGGCGACCGGCGCGACATCATGCTGGCCGAGCTGCTGGCGGAGTTCGGCATCGGACATCTGCGCCGCACCCCGGCGCTGGCGCTGTCCGGCGGGGAGCGGCGGCGGGTGGAGATCGCCCGCGCCCTGGCGACGCAGCCGGGCTACATCCTGCTGGACGAGCCGCTGGCCGGCATCGACCCGATCGCCGTGGGCGAAATCCGCGACCTGGTCGGCCACCTGAAGGACCGCGGCATCGGCGTGCTCATCACGGACCACAACGTGCGCGAGACGCTGGAAATCATCGACCGCGCCTACATCATGCACGATGGCCAGTTGCTGATGGAGGGCCGCCCCCATGAGGTCGTGCAGCACGAGGACGTGCGGCGCGTCTACCTTGGGGAAAGGTTCAGCCTGTAGGCTCGGGACCCATGGCGATCGGTCCACGGCTCGAGTTCAGGCAATCCCAATCCCTGGTGATGACGCCGCAACTGCGGCAGGCCATCAAGCTGCTGCAGTTCTCCAACATGGAGGTCGCCGCCTATATCGAGGAGGAGTTGGAGCGCAACCCGCTGCTGGAGCGTGACGAACACCAGGACACGATGCCGGAGCGCCCGGCGCCGGACCAACGCGTCGAAACGCTGGACAGTTTGGACAGCGCCGACCTGTTGCGGCGCGAGAAGCTGCCGGACGCGGCGGAGGCCGACCACACCAACAGCTATGATTCCGGCAGCCTGGGTGACGGCGCCGCCGCGTTCAGCCGGGACGGCGGCGGCCGCGGCTTCGACGGCGAGGACCGCGGCACGGATGATCTGGCGGAGGCGCCGCGCTCGCTGCGGGAGCATCTCAGCCAACAACTGCGCCTGAGCTTCAGCGACCCGGTGGATTGCCTGATCGGGGCGCACCTGATCGCCCTGCTGGACCCGGCCGGCCGCGTGCCGGTCGACAGCGCCACGCTGGCCGACGCGCTGGGGATCGAGCCGGCGCGGGTGGAGACGGTGCGCGGACGCATGCAGCGCTTCGACCCGGCCGGCCTGTTCGCGCGGGATTTGCGGGAGTGCCTGTCCGCCCAACTGGCCGATCGCAACCGGCTGGACCCGGCGATGCAGGCGCTGCTGGACAACCTAGACCTGCTGGCGCAGCGCGACCTGCGGCGGCTGCGGGAGTTGTGCGACGTCGATGCGGAGGATTTGGCCGACATGATCGCCGAAATCCGCATGCTGGACCCCAAGCCCGGCGCCGCCTTCGAAAGCGGCCCGGTCGCCGCCATCCTGCCCGACGTGCTCATGCGCCGGGCGCCGATCCGCGATGAGGAGGGCAGCCAGTGGCTGCTGGAACTCAATCCGGAGACGATGCCGCGCGTCCTGGTCAACCAGGGGTTCCACGCCCGAATCCTGACGCGGACCAAGCGGGAGGAGCGGGTCTTCCTCGGCGAACAGCTTTCCTCGGCCAATTGGCTGGTGAAATCCCTGCAGCAGCGGGCGCAGACCATCCTGAAGGTCTCGGCGGAGATTGTCCGCCGGCAGGATGCGTTCTTCCACCACGGGGTCGCACATCTGCGGCCGCTGATCCTCCGCGACATCGCCGACGCGGTCGAAATGCACGAGAGCACCGTCAGCCGGGTCACGGCCAACAAATACATCGCCACCCCGCGCGGCACGTTTGAGCTGAAGTATTTCTTCACCACGGCGATCGCCGGCACGACGGGCGAAAGCCACAGCGCGGAGGCCGTCCGCCAGCGGATCCGCGCGATGGTGGGGGCGGAAACGCCGCATGACATCCTGTCCGACGATGCGATCGTGGCTGCCCTTCGCCGGGAAGGCGTGGACATCGCACGTCGAACGGTGGCCAAATACCGGGATGCGCTGCGCATACCGAGTTCGGTGCAGCGCAAGCGGGAAAAGGCGTTGCCAGCCTGAGCAAACGCCGCCCGCCAACAACGGAGGCGATGCGGATGCACATCACGGTTTCTGGCAAGCAGGTCGACCTGTCGGATGCGCTGCGGACCCGCGTGTCGGACGGGCTTGATACCATCACGGGAAAGTATTTCGACGGCGCGCTGGAGGCCAACGTCACGTTCAGCCGGGCGCGATCCTTCTTCACCTGCGACATCAACGTGCATGCAGGCCGCGGTCTGACGGTGCGGGGGGAGGGCGAGGCGGCGGACGCCAACAGCGCGTTCGATGACGCCGCCGAGCATATCGCCAAGCGCCTGCGCCGCTACCGCCGCCGCGTGAACGAGCATGCCCGCGACCTCGCCCACCGTGAACGGCCGCAAACCAAGCCGGCCCGGCAATATGTCCTGCGACAGGAGGAGGAGCCGAGCGCGACCCCGGCAGATGGCGCCGCGCAGGCCTTCGCGACCGTGATCGCGGAAACGGCGACGACGATCGATCACCTCAGCGTCAGCGAGGCGGTCATGCGGCTCGACCTGGCGGACCAGCAGGTGATGATGTTCCACAACAGCACCACCGGGGAACTGAACGTGGTCTACCGCCGCTCCGACGGGCATATCGGGTGGATCGACCCGACACCGAAAGCGAGTTGACCTGAGCAACGCCGACCGGGAAGGCTTCAAAGCCGCGGTCACCCGCGCCGGAGCAGCCGTTGGCGCCGCCCAGGAAAGCGGTGCGAGCCAGTGGCAGGTCTGGCTGGCAACCACACACCTCCTGCTGGACACGCCTGGCAAGGCGACTGACCTTGGCGAGGCCGTCGTGCGGGTGGCCTATGGCCGGGACCAGGCTGAAGCGGAGCGCCCGTTTGTCGCCGAGGACCTTGGCACTGCATGGCAAGTCCGGGGAACAAGGCGAGCCCGCATGCCGGCGCCGCCAGACCTAGCACAGCGTTTCCATGAAACGACTCCTATGCCGCCGCCTGGCGCAGGCCCGTAGGGTGGGCTTCAGCCCACCTCTTCGAGGCGCCGTACGAGACCATTGTGGCCAAAGCTCACCCAACGACGTCCTCTCCATAGGGTCGGTTTCATGGGATCGATCTATCAGGAACCCTGCACCTGGCGGCGCGGTCAGGACCATTGAGCCGAGACGATCTTCAAGGTTGCGCCAGCATCTTTCGGACGGCGGAGCATATCTCCGAGGGGAGGTATGGCTTGGCGACATAGATCTCTCTGCCGCCTGCCTTGTTGGCGTCCATGGAGTCCGGCCGGCCAGTCATGAAGATCACGGGGAGGTCTGGCCAGGTCTGGCGGGCGCGTTGGACCAGGGCCCGCCCATCCAGACTGCCGGGCAATTGGATGTCGGTCAGTAGCACGGCGATGTCGGGCGTGGAGTCCAGGATGGTGACGGCCTGGTCCCCTGTCTCGGCCTCGAGCACCTCGAATCCTTCATCCGCCAGCACCTCCGAAAGCGTGAGGCGGATCAGGAATTCGTCTTCCACGACAAGGACACGTTGCTGCGTTGAAACCGGAGAAGATGTGGGAGTGGATGCGGACGACATACCGCCTTAACGCCTCCGTCGCAATTTCGTTCTGTTAGCGCCACGGGGCACTGACGCGGATCGCCTTTGCCTCCTTGTGACCGGGCGGTAGGGTGCCTCCGACGCAGAGAGGTGGGTATGGGCAAGGCGATGGCAGCGCGGCTCGGATGGGGTTGGGTCATGGTGGGGGCGGGCCTGATCGGCGTGCCGAACCAGGCCCGCGCTGCCGATATCCTGTTCCAGGCGGAGGCGCAGAGCCTCGCCGGAACGTGTGCTGGGCGGGCGGACGTGCGGCTGGAAGGAAACCACAACACCGTTGTCCTGACCGGCACCTGCGGTTCCCTACTGGTGAAGGGGTTGGCCAACACGATCCAGGTGACCATTGCGGATGGCGGCACGATCCATGTCGAAGGCGCCCAGAACCATATAAGCTACGCGAGCACCGGAGCCGCGCCGGCCATCGAGATCCTCGGCCCCGACAACGAGGTTTCACCGGGCGGCGTCGCCAGGCCGATCTCTGCCGTGCCGGCTGCGCCGCGCCCCGCCCCTATGCCGGCCGCCCCGCCTGCGCCAAAGCCGCTTCCGGCCGCGGCAAAGGCTACCGGGCCGTTGGAACTGTCGGGTGACGACCAGGACCGCCTGGAGGATTGCGCCGGCCGCGACCTGGTGGTGACGGGCATGCGCAGTTCCTACGTCGTCCATGGCGCTTGCCACTCCGTGCAGGTGAGTGGGGATTTGCTGACGGTTCAGGCGGTGATCCAGTCCGGCGCCCGCATTTCCGTTGCAGGGCAGGGCAGCATCGTGTCCTGGTTCGTGCCGGGCAAAGGCCGCCCGCCCGCCGCCATCGTGCGGGGCGCGGGCAGCCGGGTGCAGCGGGCGGAGGCGATCGGGGGCGCGCCGGTGCGGTAGAAACGCCACAGGCCACGGCGAAGCGGCGCCGCGAAACCATCGGTCGGATCGTATTTCAGTCCCAATGGGCGGATAGACCGTGGTAGGAACCGCCCGTAAGGTGTGGATAGATCATGAAGACCCTTTTCCTCGCTCTCCTGTTGCTGCCGGGTATCGCTGCCGCGCGACCGCTTGCGTTCGTGATCAACTCCAATGATGCCACCGTCAGCCTGATCGATACGGAGACGCGGACCGAGATCCAGCGGATCCCTGTCCTGCGGGAGCCGCATCATATGGCGCTGACGCCGGATGGATCCTCCCTGTTGGTGGGCGACACTGCGGGCAATGCCGTGTTCTTCCTGGACCCTGCCACCGGCGCGACGCAGCGGCGGGTTGCGATCAGCGACCCCTACCAGTTGCAATTCAGCCCCAACGGCAAGTGGCTGACGGTGGCGGGGCTCGCCCGCAACCAGATCGACATCTACGACGCGGCGACGCTGACGCTGGCGCACCGCATCCCGGCGGCCTCGATGCCCAGCCACATCAACTACTCACCCGATTCCTCCGTTGCCTATGTCAGCCTGCAGGGCACGGACTCCCTGGTCGCCATCGATGTCCGCAGCGGCGCCGTGCTGTGGAAAGCCGTGGTGGGCAAGACGCCGGCCGGCGTGCTGTGGCTGGATGGCAAGATCCTGGTCGGAATCATGGGGTCGGATTACGTGGCCGTGGTCGACCCGGCGACCGGGACGGTGGAGCGCCGGGTGCAGACGGCGAAGGGCGCGCACAACCTGTTCGTCTCGCCCGATGGCCGCACCCTGTACGTCTGCAACCGCGTTGACGGCAGCATCTCCCTGCTGGACCCGAAGACGCTCGCGGTGCGCGGTCGTATCGCCATGTCCGGCGGTCCGGACGACATGGATTTCGCGCCCGACGGCAAGATTTGGGTCACTCGCCGCTGGGCCCACACCGTGGCCGTGCTTGACCCTGCGACCGGCCAGTTCTCCACCATCGAGACGGGGCGCTCGCCGCACGGCATCTGGCTGAACACCCATCCGTCGACCCCGGCCCCGACGCAGGTGAGCGCCAAGTAGATGGACCCGTTCGACACGGTCGCCGGCTGGCTGCAGGAGCACCTGGTCATCCCGCTGCTGTACCAGTTCGACCTGATGCAGTGGGAGGATATCGGCTATGGCTGGGCGCTGTTCGCCGTCTACGGCGTGGCGCAGGTGCTGATCACGCTCGCCGTCTGCCTGCCGTTGGAACGGTGGCGCCCGGTGGAAAGCTGGCCGGACGCCAAGGCGGTGACGATCGACGTGTTCTATACCTTGGTCAACCGGATCGGCGTGCTGCCGCTGGTGACCTTCGTGCTGTTCTACCAGGTGCAGGTCTGGCTGAGCGGCTGGCTCACCGACCACGGCATCGTGCCGCCGACCCTGGAGATGCTGGTCCCCGGGCTGCTCGGCCACCAGGTCGTGACCTTCGCGCTCTACGTGCTGATCCTGGATTGCGGCGAGTATTGGCGGCACCGGCTGAGCCACAGCTTCGGCTGGTGGTGGGCCTTGCACTCCCTGCACCATGCGCAACGGCAGATGACGTTCTGGTCGGACGACCGCAACCACGTCGTGGACGAGGTCATCTCCTTCCTGTGGTCGGCCGCCATCGCGCTGCTGATCGGCATCCCGCCGCTGCAATTCCCCTTGCTGGTGCTGGTGCTGCGCTTCCTTGAAAGCCTCAGCCATGCCAACGCCAAGCTGTCGTTCGGCCGCGTGGGCGACCGCCTGCTGATCTCCCCGCGCTTCCACCGCGCGCATCACGGCGTGCTGGCCGCCGGGCAGCAGAGCTGCAATTACGGCGCGATCCTGCCGGTGTGGGACATGCTGTTCGGCACGGCGGATTTCGGCCGGGAGTATGTCCGCACCGGCGATCCCTCGGGTGAGGAGGCGTTGGCGACCGGCACCTGGTGGCAGCAGCAGAGCGCCGGCTGGCGGCGGATGGTGCGGATGCTGCGCCCGCTCCGGCTGTCTCCGATCGCGCGCCGCCGATAGGGCTATACCGGGCGATTGGCCCGCGCCAGCACGACCTCCAGCAGCACCTGGCAGCCCGCTTCCGCCTGCTCCGGCTCGATATGTTCCGCTTCATTGTGGGACAGGCCGTCGCGGCATGGGGTGAAGATCATGGCGCTCGGCACGTGCGGGGCGACGAAGATGGCGTCGTGGCCCGCGCCGGAGACGATGTCGCGCGACGAGTAGCCGAGCCGGGCAGCGGCGTCCCGCACCAGCGCCACGCACGCCGGGTCGAACGGTTGGGCCGGGATGCGGACCCGGGTTTCCAGCGACAACGCCACCTCCGAGTCGCGGGCGATGAAGCCGGCGTCGCGCGGGAACTGCACGGCGATGCGCTCCAGCGCCGCCTCGTCCGGATGGCGGAACTCGACGGAGAAGCGCACCTCACCCGGGATCACGTTGCGGCTGTTGGGCAGGACAAAAAGCTGTCCGACCGTGCCGCGGCCATCATTGCCCCGCGCACGCATGGTGCGGTCCACCAGGTCGATGATCCGTGCCGCACCCACCAGCGCGTCCCGCCGCGCGCTCGGCGGCGTGGTGCCGGCGTGGCTGTCGCGACCGGTCACCACGGCATCGAACCAGATTTGCGCCTGGCCGCCGGTAACGACGCCGACCGCCTTGCCCTCTGCTTCCAGGACCGGGCCTTGCTCGATATGGAGTTCGAAGTAGCTGTCGGCGGGGAACCGCACCGCCGGCTCCGTCCCGCGGTAGCCGGTCGCGTCCAACGCCGCCCCGAGGCTGATGCCGTCCGCATCGACCAGGGCCTCCGTCGCCGCCTGGTCGAACTGGCCCGCCCAGACGCCGGAGCCCATCATCGCCTTGCCGAACCGCGCGCCTTCCTCGTCGGTCCAGTTCACCAGCTCCAGCGGCGCCTCCGTCTGGATGCCGAGCTCGTCCAGCGTGCGCATCACCTCCAGCCCGGCGATCACACCCAGTGCGCCGTCGAACTTGCCGCCGGTCGGCTGGCTGTCGAGATGGCTGCCGAACAGCACCGGCAGTCGGGCGGGATCGCGCCCGGCGCGACGGGCGAACATGTTGCCAATCGCGTCGGTCCGCACCGTCAACCCGGCGGCTTCGCACCAGCCGCGGAACCGGTCGCGGCCGGCCGTGTCCACCGGGCTGAGCGCCAGGCGCCGCACGCCGCCTTTTTCCGTGGCGCCGATCTCGGCCATCGCCATCAGGCTGTCCCACAGGCGCCGGCCGTCGATGCGTTGGTTGCTGGCCGGATAGGACATGGGGGTCTCCGCTGGGATTGTCGGGCGCATCTTGCCCAGGTGCGGGTTTGATGCAACGTGGCGGCATGCTTCGCACCCGTTCCGTTGCTTCGCTCGCCCTTGTCCTGCTGCTCGGGGGCGGCTGCACGCTGGTGGACCAGCGGACGTTCAATCCACAGGCCGGGGCGCGGCCGAAGCCACCGGCGCCGACGGGGCCAGCGCCGGCGCCTCCGCTGGTGACGGTCGATTTCGGCCAGCCGGATCCGCAATATGCCGCCGCCCTGCATCAGGCCGTGGCCGAGGCTTTGGCCCGCAAGCCGGACGTGCAGTTCGACGTCGTGACCGTGGTGCCCGGCACCGGCACGACGGAGCAGCAGGTGGCGGCCGCCAGTGGCATCACCGGCAACGCGCGGGAGATCGCGCGCGCGATCAACAGCGACGGCGTGGATGACGACCGCATCCATCTGCAGGCCAGATCCGACGCCAGCGTCACCACCCGCCAGGTCCAGGTTTTCGTGCGCTAGCGTCCTATCCTTGCCGCGTTCAGCATTCGTCTCCGACGAACGCGCTGGCGGGATAGCCCTGGGCAAACAGCAGCGCCCGCAGGTCGGCGTGGTCGACCCGGTGCCGGGCCGCGGCGGCCACGACCGGCTTGGCATGGAACGCCACCCCCATCCCGGCCGCGCCCACCATCGCCAGATCGTTGGCGCCGTCGCCCACCGCAAGCGTCGCCGCCAGGCGAAGCCCGCGGGCGGCTGCCAACTCCTCCAGGATGGCCAGTTTGGCGCTACGGTCCAGCACCGGCTCCCCAACCATGCCCGTCAGGGCCGCGCCGTCATCGATCAAGCTGTTGGCGCGGTGGGTGTCGAAACCGCAGAGAGCAGCGACGCGCCCGGTGAAGAAGGTGAAGCCGCCGGACACCAGCGCCGTCGTCGCGTTATGCGCCCGCATCGTGGCGACCAGCGTCCGAGCCCCGCCGGTCAACCGCACACCCGTCCACGTCCGTTCCAGCGCCGCAAGCTCCAGGCCGCGGAGCAGCGCAACCCGCTCGTGCAGCGCGCCCGCGAAGTCGATCTCGCCGTTCATTGATCGGCGGGTGATCGCCGCCACCTGGTCGCCGACGCCGGCGGTCGCCGCCAGTTCGTCCAGCGTCTCCCCGGTGACGATCGTGCTGTCCATGTCGGCGATCAGCAGGCCTTTGCGGCGGCCCCTGCTGTGCACGGCCAGCGCGTCCACCGGGTCACCGCCCAATGCCGCGCGGACAGCATCCATGGCCGGTGGCCCAGGGCAGGGGATGTCGACCGCCTCGCCGGGTGAGAGGAGGAGCGGGGTGCCGCCCGACACGGCGTCCCGCACGCGGGTGACGACGCCGGGCGACAGCGTGGTTGCGGCCCGGGCGGCGACCAGCGTGAGGATATGCGGCATGATGCGGCCGCAATGGCACCAACTGGCGAAACCGACAAGGCAAGGCGACGGCGCGCCATCATCGTGGCCGGCCCGACCTGCAGCGGAAAATCCGCCCTGGCCTTGGACCTGGCGCGACGCCTAGGCGGCACCGTGATCAATGCCGACTCGATGCAGATCTACCGCGAGCTCCGCATCCTGACCGCGCGGCCGACCGACGCGGAGGAGGCGCTGGCGCCGCATCGCCTGTACGGCGTGCGGCCCGCGGCCGAGGCCGGCAGCGTCGCCTGGTGGCGCAGCGCCGCGCTGACTGAAATGGCGGAGGCATCGGCGCCGATCCTGTGTGGCGGCACGGGGATGTACCTCCGGTCGCTGACCGCGGGGCTCGCGGACATCCCGGACCCCGGCGACGCAGCACGGCTGGAGGCCCGGACAGCCCTGGCGGAGTCGGGCGCGGCGGTGTTGCACGCCCGGTTGGCCGCGGCGGATCCCGAGACGGCCGCCACGCTCCGCCCCAGCGATGGCCAGCGGGTGGCGCGCGCCTGGGAAGTCTGGCGCGGCACGGGGCAGGGCCTGGTTGCCTGGCATCGCAACACGATGCGCCCGGCGGAATACGAGGTCCGGGTCATCCTGCTTGATCCGCCCCGGCCCTTGTTGCGCAACGCGGTGGCCGTCCGCTTCGCCGCTATGCTGAAGGAAGGCGCCGTCGCCGAGGTGGAGCGGCTTCTGGCGCTTGGACTAGATCCGGCGTTACCGGCGATGCGGGCGCACGGGGTGCAGGAGCTGGCGGCCTGGATCAAGGGCGCCGCCACGTTCGAGGCGGCGGAACGCCGGGCCGTGGCGATGACAGTGCAGTATGTCCGCCGGCAATCGACCTGGTTCCGCCATAAGGCGCTTGCACCATCAACGCAGGTGCACACGATCCATGCGCGCTACAGCCACTTAGAGCAATTTTCAGAAACATGGATGGCTGATATGCAGAATTTTGTTTGCTCCGGCGGTTGACCGGCCAAACAGGCGCTCGTACATCCGAGTGATGACGTATTCCAGCCCACATAGCCGATCCGGCGCCGAAATTCTGCTGCAAGCCCTGAAGGACCAGGGCGTCGAGGTGATCTTCGGCTATCCCGGCGGGGCGGTGCTGCCGATTTACGACGCGATCTTCAACCAGAACGCGATCCGCCACATCCTGGTCCGCCACGAGCAGGCGGCGGTCCATGCTGCGGAGGGCTATGCCCGCTCCACCGGCAAGGTCGGGGTCGTGCTGGTCACCAGTGGCCCCGGCGCCACCAATGCCGTGACGGGGTTGGTCGACGCGCTGATGGACAGCATCCCCATCGTGTGCCTCACCGGCCAGGTGCCGACGCACCTGATCGGTAACGACGCCTTCCAAGAGGCTGATACCACGGGAATCACCCGCCCGGCGACCAAGCACAACTACCTGATCAAGCGTGGCGAGGACTTGGCCCGGATCGTCCATGAGGGCTTCGCCATCGCCGCCGGCGGCCGCCCGGGGCCCGTCGTGATCGACCTGCCGAAGGACGTGCTGATCGCGGCCGCGCCCTACACGCCACCCTCCGGCGCGCTGCACCGTTCATACCGGCCCCAGCTTGATCCGGACCTGGCGCAAATCCGCCGTGCCGTCGCCCTGCTGAAAGGTGCGCGGCGGCCGATCGTCTATAGCGGCGGCGGCGTCATCAACGCCGGGCCGGACGCGACCGCGGCCCTGCGGGAGCTCGTGCGGCTGAGCGGGGCGCCCTGCACCTCTACCCTGATGGGGCTCGGCGCCTACCCGGCGTCGGACCCGCAATTCCTCGGCATGCTGGGGATGCACGGCACGGTCGAGGCGAACCTGGCCATGCATGGCTGCGACGTCATGCTCAACATCGGCGCCCGGTTCGACGACCGGGTGACCGGGCGGTTGAACGCCTTCGCGCCGCATGCGCAGAAGATCCACTGCGACATCGATCCCTCCTCCATCAACAAGAACGTGACGGTCGATGTTCCCGTCGTGGGGGATGCCGGCCGCATCCTGCGCGCCATGCTCGCGGCCTGGCATGCAGAGCCGCAGCAGCAGGATCGCGCCGCAGTGACCGCCTGGTGGCGGCAGATCGACGAGTGGCGCGCCGGCGAGTGCCTGCGCTACGAGCAGGACATGGCGCCCGGCGCTGTGATCAAGCCGCAACACGCCATCCGCCGGCTGCACGCCGCCTGCGCCGGGCGGGACACCTTCATCGCGACGGAGGTGGGCCAGCACCAGATGTGGGCCGCCCAACATTTCGGCTTCGAGGAACCGAACCACTGGATGACCTCCGGCGGCCTCGGCACCATGGGGTATGGCCTGCCGGCGGCCACCGGGGTGCAGGTCGCGCACCCGGACGCGCTTTGCATCGACATCGCAGGCGAGGCGTCCATCCTGATGAATATCCAGGAAATGGCCACGCTCGCGCAGCACCGTCTGCCGGTGAAGGTGTTCATCCTCAACAACCAGTATATGGGCATGGTGCGCCAGTGGCAGGAGCTGCTGCATGGCGGCCGTTACTCCGAGAGCTACAGCGCCGCCCTGCCGGATTTCGTCAAGCTGGCGGAGGCGTTCCACGCGACCGGGCTGCGTGCAACCCGGCTCGGCGAGTTGGACGACGTCATCGCGCGGATGCTGGCCACGCCCGGCCCGGTCATCGCCGATATTTGCGTCGACGAGACGGAGAATTGCTATCCGATGATTCCCTCGGGCGCCGCGCATAACGAAATGATCCTCGGTCCGGGTGGCGAGGCGCGCGCCGCCGGGCTGACGGAAGAAGGGCTGATGCTGGTCTGATGGACGGCGCTCCCTCGCAGACGGCCACGATCTCCGTGCTGGTTGAGAACGAGGCCGGCGTGCTGGCCCGCGTGATCGGTCTATTCAGCGGCCGCGGCTACAACATCGACAGCCTCACCGTGGCGCCGGTCGACGATGTCCGGGGCCGCAGCCGCATCAACGTGGTGACCTCGGGCACGGAGATGGTGATCGCGCAGATCAAGGCGCAGCTCGACCGGCTGGTGCCGGTCTACAAGGTGGCGGACCTCACGCGGGAAGGGCCGCACATCGCCCGCGAGTTGGCGCTGATCAAGGTGGTGTCCACCGGGGAGGAGCGCAGCGAGAGCCTGCGCATCGCCGAGGCGTTCCGCGCCCGCGTGGTGGACGCCACCGTCAGCAGCTTCGTGTTTGAGATGACGGGCGGCACCGAGAAGATCGACGCCTTCCTCGCCCTCATGCGGCCGCTCGGCCTGGCGGAGGTGTCGCGCAGCGGCGTCGCCGCCATCGCCCGCGGGGTGACGACGCTGTAGCGGCCTGTTCTTGCACAAGAGTTTCCAAGGAGTTGAATTGATGCGCGTTTACTACGATCGCGATGCCGACGTGAACCTGATCAAGGGCAAGAAGGTCGCGATCATCGGCTTCGGCAGCCAGGGCCACGCCCATGCGCAGAACCTGCACGATTCCGGCGTGACGAACGTCATCGTCGGCCTGCGTGCCGGGTCCGCCGGCGTAAAGAAGGCCGAGGCGGTCGGGCTGCCCGTGATGGACCCGGCGGACGCCGCCAAGCAGGCGGACGTCGTGATGGTGCTCACGCCCGACGAAATCCAGGGCGATTTGTATCGCGAGAAGCTCGCCCCCAACATGAAGCCGGGCGCGGCGATGGCCTTCGCGCACGGCCTGAACGTGCATTTCAACCTGCTCGACCCGCGCCCGGACATCGACGTGTTCATGATCGCGCCGAAGGGACCGGGGCATACGGTGCGCTCCGAATACCAGCGCGGCGGCGGCGTGCCCTGCCTGGTGGCGGTGGCGCAGGACCCCTCCGGCAACGCGCTGGAGATCGCGCTGTCCTATGCCAGCGCGATCGGCGGCGGCCGTGCCGGCATCATCGAGACGACGTTCAAGGAGGAATGCGAGACCGATCTGTTCGGCGAACAGGTCGTGCTGTGCGGCGGATTGGTGGAGCTGATCAAGGGCGGGTTCGAGACCCTGGTCGAGGCTGGCTACGCACCGGAAATGGCGTATTTCGAGTGCCTTCATGAGGTGAAGCTGATCGTCGACCTCATCTACGAGGGCGGCATCGCCAACATGAACTATTCCATCAGCAACACGGCCGAGTATGGCGAATACATCAGTGGCCCGCGCATCATCACGCCGGAGACGAAGGCGGAGATGAAGCGCGTGCTGGCCGACATCCAATCCGGCCGGTTCGCCCGCGACTGGATGCTGGAGAACAAGGTCAACCAATCCAGCTTCAAGGCGACGCGCCGCAAGATGGCGGCCCACCCGATCGAGCAGGTCGGCGAAACGCTCCGCGCCATGATGCCGTGGATCAAGCAGAACGCGCTGGTGGACAAGGCCAAGAACTGACGCAACACCGGGCCGGGGTATGCATCCCCGTCCCGTTCGGGCGGGGCACAGAGTGGACGAACCGTCGGCGACAGGCCATGGTGGCCTGACCCTGCCGGCGTGAACTGGTCGGTGAGACCGCCCGCGGAGGCTGACCCCCATGGCCCACATCGTCCTGATCAATCCGCGCTTCAACCCGTCCTACTGGGGGATGAACGACGCGCTGCCCTTCCTGGGCGCCGAGGCGGTCCTGCCCGTCATCAACCTGCCGTTGTTGGCCGCGCTGACGCCGCCGGGGCATGAGATCACGATCATCGACGAGAACGTGCAGCCGATCGATTTCGACCTTTGCGCCCGCGCCGACATCGTCGGCATCACCGGCATGAACGTCCAGCGCGTGCGCATGCACAGCATCCTGGACGAGCTGAAGGCCCGCGGCGTGTTCACCGTCATCGGCGGCCCCTGGGTCACCGTGTATCCCGCCGATTTCGGCGACCAGCCCGACGCGATCTTCATCGGCGAGGCCGAGGAAACCTGGCCCCGCTTCCTCATCGAGTGGGCCGAGGGCCGTCACGCCCGCCGCTACGAGCAGTCCGAGAAGACGGACATGGCCACTGTCCCGGCGCCCCGCCTGGACCTGATGCCGATGAGCAAATACGTCTACGGCAGCGTCCAACTCTCCCGCGGGTGCCCGTTCACGTGCGAGTTCTGCGACATCATCGTCGTGTTCGGCCGCCGGCCCCGGATCAAGACGTCCGCCCAGGTCATCGCCGAACTGGAAGCATGCCTCGCTGCCGGCAAGGACAATTTGTTCATCGTCGACGACAACCTGATCGGCAACAAGAAGGCCGTCAAAGCCCTGCTGCGGGAGATCATCGTCTGGCAGGAGGCCCGCGGCTATCCGCTCAAATTCGCCACGGAAGCCTCGATCGACCTGGCCGAAGACGAGGAACTTCTCCAACTCATGGTCGACGCGAACATCGACGAGGTGTTCATCGGCATCGAGTCCCCCAACGAGGACGCGTTGCGCGAGACCAAGAAGATACAAAACCTATCGGACAAGCACGGCACCCTGCTGGACAAGGTGCGCCGCATCCAGGATTTGGGCATCGAGGTCTGGTGCGGCATGATCGTCGGCTTCGATACCGACGACCACACGGTGTTCGACTTGCAGCGCCGCTTCATCGAAGCCGCCCGTATCCCGCTGGCCATGGTCAACGTCCTGACCGCCATCCCGCGCACGCCGCTGTTTGAGCGCCTGGGTCGGGAGGGCCGCCTGGACAACAGCGGTGAGCTCGCCAATTTCGGCACCATCAGCACCAACGTGATCCCGAAGCAGATAAGCCGCCAGGACCTCTGTGACGGCTACATCGAGCTTATGCGCGAGCTCTACGCACCGGACGCCTATTTCGGCCGCATGGACTCGCTGTACCTGGAGGGCAAGCCGATCCCTCCCAGCGCCCGCACGCGCTGGCTGCGCCGCCATCCCTTGCGCTGGGTCAAGACACAGGCGTGGACCGTGCTGGAGGTGATATACATCGTCACCGGCCTGATGCGCGGTATTCCCGACCCGGTCCTCAAGCGAGACTACCGCTCCCGTCTCTGGACTGTGATGCGCCGCCGCCCGCGCTTGCGCTTGCTGCGTATCTACGCAGTGAAGTGCGCTCTGCACTACCACTTCGACCGCCTCATCGCGCAGATGAAAACCGAACGCGCGAAACTGCCGCTGGAGGTCGACAGCGTCCGGCAACCGGCCTCACTGGCATCCGTCGGCGAGGCTGCTGCCTGATTCCGGGGCTTGCAGTGCCTCCACGTTGCGCGGACACGGCTGATCTCGTAGGCAAACACCATGAAGCAGCCTGCCATCATCGCCTGTGCGGCCGTCCTTCTGGCGCTGCCGGCCAACGCCGCCGACCCAACGACGGCGCGGATCGGGGATGTCAGCACCACGTTCCGGGTGCTCGGGCGCAACGACAAGATCATCGTCGACCGCTATGACGATCCACGCGTGCGGAACGTCAGTTGCTACGTGTCCCGTGCGGAGACGGGCGGTATTTCCGGCTCGCTCGGCCTGGCCACCGATCCCAGCCGGTTTTCCATCGCGTGCCGCGCGACCGGCCGTCCCATGCCGCAGGGGACGCTGCCCGACAACGAGGTGGTGTTCGGCGCAGCGGCGAATTGGGCGTTCAAGGAAATCCGCGTCAGCCGCATGGTCGACCACGAGCGCAACGTGCTGGTATATCTCGTCTGGTCCACCCAGGCGCTGAGCCAGGGCGGCAGCCCGTTCAACAGCATCTCCGCCGTGCCGCTCGACGCACCCTGACCGCAATGTCCTGGCGCTCTGTCCGGCTCGCCGCGGTGATGGCCGCGGTCGCACTCGGGCTGGCGGTCCTGATGGCGCCGCCGCCCGTGCAGCGGGTGGAGGCCTGGCTGCATTACCGCCTGACCGGATTTGTCCCGCCGCCGCTCGTCGTCGGGCAGCATGACCGCCTGTTCCTCGGCAACCATGAGGGCAGTCCGCCGGGTTCGCTGATCGCGGATGTCTGCGGCTCCCGCGTGGATGCGGCCGCAATCGAGCGTGCCGCCGGGCTGATCCAGCCGATTCTCGCCGCCGGACGTGCAACGGGGTTGCCGTTCCGCTTCCTGATCGTCCCCACCGCGCCGCGCCTCTACCCGGAGGATTTGCCGGCGGGCGTGCCGTGTTCCGACCCGGCCGCCGACCGCCTGGCCACGGCGCTGCACGACCCTGCCGTGGTCTACCCGGTTGCGGCCATGCTGGCGCTGAAATCGCGATTTGACGTCCTGCCGCGCCATCACTTCCATTGGGCGGGGGAGGGGCCGCTGCGCGTGGCGGAAGACCTGGCCACGGGGATGGGGCTGCCGCAGACCATGACGCTGGGCCTGCGGCCAGACAACCGCGCCTCCGACCTCAACGGGTTCTATCCTGGCCTCGGCCTGCACGACCGGATCGGCACGCCCAACCTCCGCGCGGCGGGGGTGGTGCAGTGCGAGGGCGACCGCTGCCACCCAGCGGTGCCCGACGCCCTCGTGACGTTCACCCGGCCCGGGCCCGGTCGCATTCTGGTGATCGCTGACAGCTTCGGCGATGAGGTGGCGGGCGATTTCAGCGAGTTCGCCGGGCAGGTCTGGCTAGTGCGGATGAATTTGGCCCTGACCACGCCGCCGGCCTTGCTCGCGCCGTTGCTGCGCGGGTTCCATCCAACGGCGGTCATCGTCGCCTACCATGATGCCGGCGCACTGGCGCTTGACCCGGCGTCACAGGCCAGCCTTGCGCTGGTGGCAACTCTGTTGACGGATGCGGACTTGCCACAGCCTTCCACTGCCCCTTAGGCTGCGGCCAGAATGAAATCCATCCACGCGCCTCGTCCATCTGGCTTCCTGTGCGCTGCGGCGTCGGGCGACGCGCGTTCGTTTGGCCTCCTTATTCGACTTCTTAGCCCCTGAGCGTCCCGCCGGGCTGATCTGCGCCGGCCGCGCTCAGGGGATCCTGAGCCGCCGATTGCGCCTGAACAGCAGCCCATGAGGACCGCCCGATGACCATCCCGCATCCCAATTTCGGTGACCTGTCCCCCGACCGGGTCATCATCTTCGACACCACGCTGCGTGACGGGGAGCAATCGCCCGGCTTCTCGATGAATTTGCACGAGAAGCTGCGGATGGCAGAGGCACTGGCCCAACTTGGCGTCGACGTGATCGAGGCAGGATTCCCGATCGCCTCGCCCGGCGATTTCGAGAGCGTGCGGCTGATCGCGGAGGAGGTGCGCGGCCCTGTCATCGCCGGGCTGGCCCGCACCGGCCGGGCCGACATCCTGCGCGCGGCGGAGGCCGTGCGGGACGCCGAGCGGCCCCGCATCCACGTCTTCCTGTCCACCAGCCCGCTGCACATGAAGTACAAGCTGCGGATGGAGCCGGACGCGGTGCTGCAGCTCGCCATCGACAGCGTCACGCTGGCCCGGCAGTTCACCGACGACGTGGAATGGTCCGCCGAGGACGGCAGCCGCACGGAGCCCGATTTCCTCTGCCGCTGCGTCGAAGCCGCGATCAAGGCCGGCGCCACCACGATCAACATCCCGGACACGGTCGGCTACGCCCTGCCGGAAGACATGACCCGCATCTTCACCATGCTGCGGGAGCGTGTTCCGGGCGCGGACCAGATCATCCTGTCCACCCACAACCACAATGATCTGGGCCTGGCGGTGGCGAACACCATTGCCGCCATCCGGGCCGGGGTGCGCCAGGTCGAATGCACCATCAACGGCATCGGCGAGCGGGCCGGCAACGCCGCGCTGGAGGAGGTGGTGATGGCGATCCGCACCCGGCATGACGCCGTTCCGTTCACGACCGGGATCAAGACCGAGGGCTTGCTGCGCGTGTCGAAGATGCTCGCCACCATCACCGGCTTCGACGTGCAGCCGAACAAGGCGATCGTCGGCCGCAACGCCTTCGCCCATGAAAGCGGCATCCACCAGGACGGCGTGCTGAAGAACGCCGCCACCTACGAGATCATGACGCCGGAAAGCGTCGGCTGGACCAAGTCGAGCCTGGTGATGGGTAAGCATTCCGGCCGCGCCGCTTTCCGCGACAAGCTGCAATCCCTGGGGTATGAGGCGCTGGGCGAGAACCGGTTGAATGAGGCGTTCCGCCGGTTCAAGGATCTCGCCGACCGCAAGAAGATCGTTTATGACGAGGACATTGTCGCCCTGGTTGACGATGAGGTGGTGCGCGACCACGCCCGCCTCCGCTTCGTGTCGCTGGCCGTGCAGGCTGGCTCCCACGGGCCGGCGACGGCGGAGTTGACGCTGGAGGTGGATGGCGCGGCGCAATCCGCCACTGCGACCGGGCTGGGGCCGGTGGACGCGACGTTCAACGCGTTGCGCGTGATCTTCCCGCACGAGGGCACGCTGCGGCTGTATTCCGTCGGCGCGGTCACGGAGGGTTCGGACGCCCAGGCCCGCACGACGGTCCGGCTGGAAGAAGGCGGCAAGATGGTGGACGGGCAGGGGGCGGACACCGACACCATCGTCTCGGCGGCGCGCGCCTATGTCCACGCGCTGAACAAGCTGACGGTGAAGCGGGTCCGAACGGAACCGGAGCAGCTTTCGGCCTAAGGCGGCGTCGGGAAATAAGCGTCGGCGCGCCGACAAAGCTGCCGCTCCAGACAAAGGCTTAGAGCTTGTTCAACGCCGCCATCGATTACTAGAGCGTGATCGTTTGAGGTTCACGGCAGTGGTTCTCCCTCTCCTTCTGGGAGAGGGCCGGGGTGAGGGTCCGACGCGCGTGACCGTGCATTTGGCCCTTACCCAGCCCTCTCCCAGAGGGAGAGGGCTTTTACAGGTCAACCTGAAACGATCGTGCTCCAACGTCCAATAAGCCCTAACCCCAACTCTCCTGCATCTGACCCGTCCGCCGGCGAACCGGCACGGTGGCGGGAAGCGGCAGCGCACCGGGCCGGCCAAACAGCCAGCCTTGGCCGTAATCCACCCCGATCGCCTGCAACGCCTGCGCCTCCGCCTCCGTTTCGACCCGCTCAGCCACCACCGAGGCGCCGCTGGCCCGCGCGATCTCGACCATCCCGGTCACGAAGGCCCGCTCGCGCCCATCCGCGACGATCCCGGACACATAGGAGCCGTCGAGCTTGACGATGTCGGCCGGCATCGCCCGCAACACGCGGACAT
This sequence comes from Acetobacteraceae bacterium, assembly GCA_965199095.1. Taxonomy (GTDB): domain Bacteria; phylum Pseudomonadota; class Alphaproteobacteria; order Acetobacterales; family Acetobacteraceae; genus LMUY01. Next base: position 411,666 of record CBDAQM010000006.1, on the reverse strand, counting down.
CCGCGGCGCCGGCGCCGAAATCGTCCAGGCAGAACGGGATCCCCATGTCGCGCAGCACCTGGGCGGTCTGTGCCGCTTCGGCGATGTCCTCCAACTGCGCCGTTTCCGTCATTTCCACCGCCAGCTTCTTCGATTTACGCGCCGGATGGTTGATCAACTTGGCGACCAGCCGGTCGCGGAACACCGGGTCCTGCATCGATTGGCCGGACAGGTTGAACGCGACGGGCACGGTGGACCGCACGGCCGCCTCACACGCCATGGACGCGACGGCCAAGTCCAACTCGCTGGCCAGGCCGACCGTTTCGGCCAGGACGACGAAATCCTGCGGCGTGTTCGCGGGGCAGCCGGGGACGGGCGCCGGCCGGATCAACGCCTCCACGTGATGCATCTCGCGGCTGCCCAGCTTCATGATCGGCTGGTAGACGAGTTCGAACCGGCGCTCGCTGATCGCGCGGCGCATGGCGCCGGCATGCTCCATCGCGCCCTGGATGTAGCTGGCAAGCCCTCCCTCGAAGCCGCCTTCGCTCAGCCCCGTGATTCCGTCGCGGGAGAATGCATCCAAGGCCTGGCGCAGCGCCCGGGCTGTCTGTCGCTGCGTCAGTTCCTGATTGTCGAGCGGAAGCTGATGGGAGGAGACAGTGGCCGCAACACCCTGGTCCCGCAGCAAGGTTTCAAGCGAGGCGGCGATGTTGACCAGGCTGGGGCCGTTTGCACTGGGGCCGAGGAGGCCAAACCGGCCCGGCGCGATTTCGCTGGCCAGCGAGTCGGGCGCCAGCGCCTCCAACGCCGGGCGGATGGTGTCCGCGCCGCTCCCATCGATTTGCAGCAGCCCCATTTCGCAGGCCAAACCCGCGCGCATCCGCGCCTCCGTGGCGCGGGCGAGCGCCTGGGCCGATTTCACCGGGGCAGCGGTGACGATCGGGCTCGGGGGAAGTGCGAAGGTGACGCACATCCGCACCGGACGGCCTTCAGGCGCCAGCCGGAGGCCGGCGATCGCCACCTCCGTCTTCTGGCTGTTGGCCAGCCGGCCCATCCACGGCATCAACCGGCCGCGTTCGGCCAACATCACCAGCCCCTGGCTCAGGGCCTCATGGTCGGCGGGCACCACCATGTCAAACAGGTGACGCCCCGTCCATTCCTCCGGGGCGTTGCCGAAGCGCGTGCGGTAGGCGCCAGCGGCGTAGGTGATGATCCCGGCCGCATCAATTTCTGCCAGCAAATCGGCGGCAGCAAAGGCGAACGCCACGAAGCGCTCGTTATTGTCGGACCGGCGTAGCTGTAAACCACCTGTCGGCTCGTCGCCCACCATGCCACTCCTTCATCCTGAGGCATCATCCGCCAGCAGGATTAAGTACGTGGTAACGGCGGCGGTCAGTCTACCAGCTCGAACTCGACACGGTTGCGTCCGTGGCGTTTGGCACGATACAGCGCCTGGTCCGCAGCGCCGAGCAGCCGCTCCGTTGTGATGGCGGCGCGCGTGCTGCAGGCGACGCCGATGCTCACGGTCAGGCGGTGGCGGGTTTTGTCGTCCGGCATGAAGTCCATGGCTTGGATGGCGGCGCGCAGCCGCTCGGCAGCCTGGGTGGCATCGTTGGCGGACGCGCCGGACATGATGATCACGAACTCCTCCCCGCCATAGCGCGCCAAGCTGTCGAACACCCGCGTGCGGCTGCGCAGCGTTTCGGCGACCTGCTTCAGGACTAGGTCGCCGGTTGCGTGACCCCATCGGTCATTGACCGACTTGAAGTGGTCTATGTCGATCATCAGGGCGACCAACTCCGTCCCAAGCCGCGTGCCGATCAGCCCCGCCAGATGCTGCATCAGGTACCTCTGGTTATGGAGCCCGGTCAGCGGGTCCAGCAACGCCAGTTCCAGGGCCTGGCTGAGGTCGACACGGAGGCGGTCTTGATAGAATTTCCGCCGGATCTGGTTGCGCGCCCGCATCCGCAATTCGTTCTCGTCCACCGGTCGAAGGACCCAGTCATTGGCGCCGAGATCGAAGCCGCGCAGCAACCGCTCGCGCTGTTTCGGCTCGGCCACCAGGACAAGGGGGATCTCCTGGGTTGCCCGCTCCGCCCGCAGGCGGGAGGTCAGGCGCAGGGGATCGTCGCCCACCATGGACAGGCTGAGAACGATGAGGTCGAAGCTGACATCGCCCGACATCGCCAGCGCCTCAGCCTCCGAACAGGCCCGGGTGGCGACGATGCCGTCGCGGGCGAGGGCGTCCTGAGCGATGAGCGCGCCTGCATCCCAGTCATCCACCACCAGCGCGCGTGCCCCGGCGACGGAGAAATTCGCCAGCGGAACGCTCGATAACCCAAGCGCTGCGGCCGTCTCGCTCCGCATCCGCCATTCGTCCAGCAGGCGCTTCAACCGGATCAGGCCGCGCAGGCGCGCCAACAGCGTGTCGTAATCGATAGGTTTGGTCAGGAAATCGTCGGCGCCGACCTCTAACCCGCGCAACCGCTCGGCCGGGTCGCCCAGGGCGGAGATCATCACGACGGGGACATGCAAGGTCTGCCCATCGGATTTAAGCCGACGGCAGGTCTCATACCCGTCCATCCCCGGCATCATCACATCCAGCAAGATGAGGTCGGGCTGCCAGGAATGCGCCATGCGCAAGGCCGCAAAGCCGTCCGCAGCCGTTTCGACCTGGTAGTATTCGGCTGTCAGCTTGGCCTGCAGCAGCTTCGTGTTCGCCGGCACATCATCGACGATCAGGACACGGGCAGTCATTGAGATCCTGTCGGAAGAGGGCTGTCGGCTTGGACAAGAGCGGCCACGGCCAGACTACGCAAGCCGCAACCGCTGCGGAAGCAATTTACCAGCAGCCGTCGCAGGGCTTTGTGTCGCCGCGAATAGCTTGGTTCGGCAACCGACGCGATCAGGGATGGTCCGGCGTCAGGAAGACGTCGACGTTGCGTTTTCCCTCTAGCGCATTTCGCTCCGCTGTTTCACTGTCGCATATCGTCCATGCGTCAGCCTCATGCCTCAGGAGCGTCCCCGCGATGATGACTCGCCGTTCTGCCGTTGGCCTGCTTGCCGGTACCGCGCTGGTGTCGACGCTCGGGGGCGCCCGCGCCGCCGACAAGGTCGTCAAGATCGGGCTGAACTTCTCCCTCACAGGCGGCGATGCGGAGAGTGCGGCGCGCATGCGGGACGGTGCGCTGATGGCGATCGACGAAGCCAACGCCAAGGGCACGGTGAAAGGCTACAAGCTGGAGCCGATGGTGCTGGACGACGCGACGGCGACCGCGGGCCAGTATGACCCGGCCCAGGCGGCGACCAACGCCCGCAAGTTCGTCTCCGACCGGGACGTCGTGGGCGCAGTCGGGCCGCAGATGAGCGGCGCGGGCAAGGCGATGGCGCCGATCCTGAGCATGGGTGACCTCGCGATCATCACGCCGTCCTCCACCAACCCGGACCTGACGGACCCGAAATTCGCCGCACAGTATCGTCCGGGCGGGAAGGCCATCTACTTCCGCACCGTGACGACCGATGCCTTCCAAGGCCCGAACATGGCGGATTTCTTTGCCGAGAAGCTGGGCGTCAAGGCGATCTACGTGCTCGACGACCAGGGCGCCTACGGCGTCGGGATGGCGGATGCCTTCCAGAAGCGGATCGCGGACAAGGGCGTCAAGGTGCTGGGCCGCGACCAGTTGGACCCGAAGGCCGCCGACTACTCCGCCATCCTGACGAAGATCAAGTCGTTGAATGCGGACAGCCTGTATTACGGCGGCGTCGGCACGGCGGGCGTGAAGTTGATCAAGCAAGCCTATGACATCGTTCCGACCATCAAGAAGGGCGGCGGCGACGGCATCTATGGCGGCGACCTGTTGAAGGGCGCCGGTTTCCCGGCCATCGAAGGCTGGTATGCCACGATTGCCGCGCCGCACATGATAGGGGACACCAAGCTCGCGACATGGACCGCTGCTTTTAAAAAGAAGTATGGCGCCGCGCCGGAGGACTACTCCATCACCTCCTACGACGCCGCGACCGTCATCATCGACGCGATCAAGACCGTGGCCGCGACGGGCAAGCCGGTCACCCGCGACGCGGTGCGCGACGCCATCCAAGCCGGCAAGTTCAACACGTTGCAAGGCAGCATCAGCTTCGACGAGAACGGGGATGTGAACAGCAAGGTCGTCAGCGTGTTCCAGGTCAATAAGGATGACAGCGCCCCGCTCGACGACGTGGCGGCGCAGTACAAATACATCGGCGTGGCGCCCACGAGCTGAGCCTGCCCCGGTGACGTCGACCGACCTCCTCGTCCAGCAGATCATCAACGGTGTGAGCCTCGGGGCGATGTATGCGCTCATCGCCCTGGGCTTCACGCTGGTTTATGGCATTATGGAGCTGATCAACTTCGCCCACTTCAACGTCTTCATGGTGGGGTCTTTCATCGCGCTCTACGTCTTGCAAGCGCTGGGCGTGTCGGGGCAGGACACGGTACTGAGCGGGTGGCCACTGGTCAGCGTGCTGGTCATAGCCCTGGCCGTGACCATGGTCGGGTGCGGTGTTCTCGGCGTCGTGATCGAGCGGCTGTCGCTGCGGCCGTTGCGCGGCGTGAAGGGGCCGTCGGCGATGATCACCACGATCGGCGTGTCCTACATCCTGTTCAACGTGGTGCTGCTGTTCCTGGGGGCGGACACGAAGAATTACCCCAATCCGCTGCCGCCGGTGACCTTCGCCATCGGCGGCGCGGTGCTCCGGCTGCGTGAGATCCTGATCTGGGTGATCTCCCTGGTGCTGATGCTGGCGCTGTTCGTCTTCACCCGGCGCAGCAAGATGGGCAAGGCGATGCGCGCCACGGCACAGGATCCGGAGGCCGCCCGGATGATGGGGGTGGAGGTCGACCGCGTGATCATGATGGCCTTCTTCATCGGCTCTGCCCTGGCGGGGGCAGGGGGCATGGTGTTCGGCCTCTATTACAACTTCACCAGCTTCGTCATCGGCTACAGCGCCGGGCTGCGCGCCTTCACCGCGGCCGTGCTGGGCGGGATCGGCAACGTGCCCGGCGCCATGCTGGGGGGCATGATCATCGGGCTGATCGAGACGCTGAGCGGCCAGGTCGTGGCCGTGCGCTGGACGGACGTCATCATCTTCTCCTTGCTGGTGCTGGTGCTGGTGTTCCGGCCGGCCGGATTGCTGGGGCGCGTGGCGCCGAATAAATCCTGATGGGGGTCACCACCACCCTCCGGCGGCCCTTCGCGAGGATCCCGCCGGCCCACTTGCGCGCGGCCGCGACCTGTGCGGTGGCGCTGTTCGCCATGGTGTTCCCACTGATCCACGGCGACGACGCGGACATCGACTCGGTCGCCAACGCGTTGTCCTACGCGGCGCTGGCGCTCGGCTTGAACATCGTGGTCGGGATGGCGGGATTGCTGGACCTCGGCTACGCCGCGTTCTTCGCCATCGGCGCGTATTTCTACGGCACGCTGTCTTCATTCCAGTTGCAGCCGGAATGGACGTCGTTCTGGCAGCCCTTCGCCTGGCTTGGCCTTGTGGCGCGCATGCCCGGCCCGCACGATGTGGATGTCGTGCACACGACACTGTCGTTCTGGCTCGCAGTCCCGCTGTCGGGCGCGCTCGCGGCGCTGTGCGGGATCGTGTTCGGGGCGCCGACGCTGCGCCTACGGGGCGACTACCTGGCGATCGTGACGCTCGGCTTCGGCGAAATCGTGCCGATCATCGCGCGCAACTGGAACTCAGTGACCAACGGCGCTTCGGGGCTGAACGGCGTGGCCCCGCCCAGCCTGGGCGGCACCAGTTTCGGGGTCGACGCGACGCCCTATTACTACGTCATCGTTGCAATGGTGGCGGCGCTGATCTTCATCAGTATCCGCCTGCGCGACAGCCGGATCGGGCGGGCCTGGATGGCCATCCGGGAGGATGAGATCGCCGCCGGGGCGATGGGCGTGAACCTGGTGCGGTTCAAGCTGCTGGCCTTCGCGATCGGCGCGTCCTTCGCCGGCATGACCGGAACGTTCTACGTCTCCAAATTGCAGACCGCGACGCCGGAGATGTTCGGCTTCCCCGTCTCGGTCATGATCCTGGTCATGGTCGTGCTGGGCGGGATGGGCAGCGTCTGGGGCGTGGTTCTGGGCGCCATGATCTTGCAATTGCTGCAATCCTGGTTCCTGCCGGACATGACGGAGTGGCTGCACGAGTTCGGTGCGCTGATCGGCAACGATGCCTTGCAGCAGGTGGACCTGGTCCAATCGATCGAGCTGATCTTCGGCATCATCCTGGTGCTGATGATGCTGTATCGGCGCGATGGCCTGATTCCGGCCCATCGCAAGGCCGCTGCGCTCACGTTTGAGCAGCAGCATGCGGTGGTGGAACGGGTGACCGCCTTCGCCTTGCCCGGCATCTCTCCGCCCGCCGAGCGTGGCAAGCCGCTGCTCGAAATCCGCGACGTGACGGTGCGGTTCGGCGGCCTCGTCGCGTTGAACGGGATGACCCTGACGGTGCCGGACGGTGGCGTGGTGGCCGTGATCGGGCCCAATGGGTCCGGCAAGTCGACGCTGTTCAACGTGATCACCGGGCTGACCCCGGCTGCCGGCGGGAGCATCCGCTTCAGCGGCAGGGAGCTGACGGGCCTGCCGTCGCACCGCATCCTGATGGCAGGCGTGGCCCGCACGTTCCAGAACATACGGCTGTTTCCGAACCTGTCGGTAATGGACAACGTGCTGGTGGGCGCCCATAGCCGGCTGCACAGCGGTCCCGTGCGCGCCATCCTCCGCCTGCCGCCGAACCGGCTGGAGGAGCGGCTGGCGCGGGAGCGGGTGATGGAAATCCTGATCCTGTTCGGCAACCGGCTGGTGCCCCGGGTGGATCAGGCCGTCGGCAACCTGTCCTACGCCAACCGCCGCCGGGTGGAGATTGCCCGCGCCCTCGCGTCCGGGCCGCGGCTGCTGATGCTCGATGAGCCGACCGCTGGCATGAACCCGGCGGAAACCATGGAGTTGGCGGAACAACTGAAGCAGTTGCATACGCTGGGGCTGAGCATCCTGGTGATCGAGCACAAGCTGGATGTGGTCACCCGGCTGGCCGACACCGTGGTGGTGCTGGACCATGGCGAGAAGCTGACCGAGGGGTTGCCGGACGAGGTGCGGCGCAACGAGGCCGTGCTCGACGCCTATCTCGGCCGCGCCCATGCCGCGGTGAAGGACATCGCCATTGCTTGACGCGACCGTCGGCTCGCCCGCCCTGCTGGAATTCCGCAACGTCAACACGCATTACGGTGACCTGCATGTCCTGAAGGATGTGAACTACAGCATCGCCGCCGGGGAGATCGTGTGCCTGCTGGGCGGCAATGCGTGCGGCAAATCCACCACGATGAAGACGATCATGGGCATCGTGCGCCCAACCACCGGGACCGTGCTGTTCGACGGCAAGCCGATCGAACGGCTCTCCACCGCGGAGCGGGTGCGCCGCGGCCTCGCCCCGGTGCTGGAGGCACGACGCCTGTTCTCCCGCATGACGGTGTTCGAGAACCTGGAGATGGGCGCCTATACCCGGAAGAAGGGGCCGGAGTTCGACCAGGATCTCGATCGGGTCTATGCCCTGTTCCCCCGGGTGAAGGAACGGCGCAGCCAACTCGCCGGCACGCTGTCGGGCGGGGAGCAACAGATGGTGGCGATCGGCCGGGCGCTGATGGCTCGCCCCCGGCTGATCTGCATGGATGAGCCGTCGATGGGCTTGTCCCCCCTGTTCGTGGAGCAGACCTTCGCCACCATCCAGGCGATCAACGCCCAGGGCATGACGATCTTCATGGTGGAGCAGAACGCCAACATGGCGTTGCAGATCGCCCACCGGGCCTACGTGCTGCAAACCGGGCAGGTGGTGCTCTCCGGATCGGCGGCGGAGTTGCGGGTGAACCCCGTCATCCGGGAGGCCTATCTCGGCGAGATGGCCGTCGCCTAGGCACGGTCGTTGATGCAGGCGCTACGTCCTAATTGGTCGCTTTGTTTCCCTAAGCCCTGAAGGCTGACGTATTCGGCGCAGAGCACGGCGGGAGGTGCGTGGAACGGTGCGGACATCGCCTAGGCGGTGCGCTGCTAAGCGATTCGCCATGATCGGCCTCAAGCCGTGATGGTTTGTGAAGAAAACATGACATCGCAACCCGGTGAAGTCGGTCCAAACCACCTTTAATATGACGTTTTTGCTTCATTACTGTGAACTAACTTCGAGTGGGACAGTGGAGTGAGACGCAGGGTCGCCGAATAGCATTGCTTTTCTATGGAAATTGAACACAACGTCACCGACGGACCGCACGCGGCGCAGACTGGACGAGTCTTCCACTTCTGCAGGCTGCCTGCGACCAAGGTGAGGGATGCGAATGGCAGCAGTGATGGAAACCGACCAGGTTGCCGCGGCATACGGCCGATGGGCTCCTGTCTACGACATCGTCTTTGGCCCGGTGTTCCGGCAGGGACGCCGTGCTGCCGTGGTCGCTGCCGAGCGCATCGGCGGCCGCATCCTGGAGGTGGGCGTCGGCACCGGCTTATCGCTGTCCAGCTACTCCAGCACCAGCCGGGTCGTCGGCATCGACATCTCGGAGGCCATGCTGGAGAAAGCCCGTGAGCGGGTGAGGGACCAGGGCATGGACCATGTCCAGTCCATCGCCGTCATGGATGCGGAAAAGCTGACCTACCCCGCAGCCTCCTTCGACGTGGTCGTGGCGCAATACGTCGTCACCGCCATCCCCAACCCCGAACAGGCGCTCAATGAGTTCGTCCGCGTCACCCGGCCCGGCGGCGAGATCATCGTCACCACCCGGATCGGCGCCGAGCGCGGCCTGCGCGGCGGCATCGAGAAGCTGCTGATGCCGATCACCAGCCGCCTTGGCTGGCGGACCGAGTTCCCCTGGGCGCGGTATGAGCGCTGGGTGGCGGCCACGCCGGGCGTGCGCCTGGTGGAAAAGCGCGCCCTGCCGCCGCTCGGCCATTTCTGGCTGCTTCGATATGCGCGCGTGGCTGACGCGCATGCCGGTCCCTGAGCTCAGCCAATTTCTCCGTCTGCAACCCTTCTTTCCGCGTCGCTGCGTTCAGCTATGCCTTCTTAAAAGGAACAGTCATGTCGAGCTTCCTTGATATGCTTCGGATCCAGCGTTGGGACGACCACCGCTACTATCACCACAGCCAGATCAACCAGTCGCTGCATTTGCTCAGCGCAATCAGCTTCGTCTGCGCCTACGCCATGCTGTTCAAGGATCCGGCCATCGCCGCCCTCATCGCCTGGCTCATCTCCATGACGAGCCGGCAGATCGGGCACCTGGTGTTCGAGCCGAAGGATTACGACGTCATCAACCAGGCGACGCACGAGTACAAGGAGGAGATCAAGGTCGGCTACAACCTACGCCGCAAGATCGTTCTGATGACGGTCTGGGCGCTGTCCCCGCTGATCTTCGTCATCGACCCGACACTGGGCGGCCTCTGCCAGCCGGCGACGACCAAGATGGAGTTCGCCCGGCATGTCGGCAATCTATGGCTGCTGATCGGCGTCGGCGGGCTGTTGTTCCGGACGATCCAGTTGTTCTTCGTGCGCGATATGCAGACCGGGCTGGTTTGGGCGACCAAGATCATCACCGACCCGTTCAACGACATCAAGCTATACCACCGCTCCATCGCCCCGCTGTTCGGCCGCGGTGCGGACAGCCAGGATGGCGAGGACGATTTCGACCACGAGCCTGCCGAAGCCCACCGTTAGGGGCTGGATGGGCCGCGCTGGCGCCTGCCCAGCGCGGCCCCGACCAGTTCGCGCAGGATGCGACGCTTGATCCACCGGTTGGTGACCTTCTCATCGGACCACCACCAGCCATCGCGCTGCATCGCGCGGCATGCCGCCACGAACCGCTCGACCACCTCGGCAAAGTCGGCGTCGGTGTAGGTCAGGGTGAAGATGAGGCGGCCGGTGCCGACCCAGCTCAGCGCGACGCCCTCGGCACGCAGGTAGTATTGCAGCAGCCAGTTATAGCGCGAGGGACGGGTGTAGTTGACCGTCCAGATCGACGACAGGTTCGCCACCGCGACTGGAAGCCCCTCGGCGGCGAGGCGGTCGTTCAGCAGCATCGCCCGGTCGTCCCAGGTCTGGTCCAGCGTGCGATAGATGTCCTGGATCTCGGGTTGCTCGATCTGTTGCAGGAATTCCGCCATCGCGCCCATGACGTAGGGATGCGCGTTGAACGTACCACGGGCGAAGCAGATATCCGCCGGGCGGTCGTCCCGGAACCGCTTCATCAGCGTCTTGCGGCCGCACAGCACACCCACCGGAAGGCCGCCGCCCAGGCTTTTGCCATAGGTCACGAGGTCCGGCTGGACGCCGAAATACGCGCGCGCGCCATGCTTGGCCAGGCGGAAGCCGACGAACACCTCGTCGAAGATCAGCACGATGCTGCGCTTATCGCACACGGCGCGCAATTGCTTCAGCCATTCGGCATAGGCGGCGCGGTCCGCGTGTGCCCGCCGCCCGCTATCGACCAGCGACGTGTCGGCCGGCGCCCCGGCATTCGGGTGCAGCGCCTGGAGCGGATTGACCAGGACGCAGGCAATGTTCCGCCGCCGTCGCAGGACGCTCAGCGTGCGGTCGGACATCTCGGCCAGCGTGTAGGTCTCGTTCGCGGGCTGCGGGTTGCCGATGCCGGGCTGCACGTCGCCCCACCAGCCGTGATACGCGCCGCAAAACCGCACCAGGTGGCTGCGGCCGGTGTGGTAGCGTGCCAGGCGCACCGCCTGCATCACCGCCTCCGTCCCCGACATATGGAAAGAGACCTCGTCCAGCCCGGAAATGGTGCGCAGCCGGGCCACGTTGTCGGCCACGACCGGGTGGTACGAGCCGAGCACCGGCCCCAGATCCCGCACCCGGTCGGCGCCGCGGTCGATGCAGGCCTTGTAAAAATCCTGGCCAAAAAGGTTCACGCCATAGGCGCCGGTCAGGTCGTAGAAGACGTTCCCGTCGAGGTCGGTGAAGGTCACGCCGGACGACGACGCCAGGAAGGACCCGGCGGTGAGGTGTTGGCGGACAAGGCGGCTGAACTGGAATGGAACGCGATACGTGCCCGTGAACTGCAGGTCGGAAATGCCGCTCGCTGCCTCCTTGGTGAGTGCAGCGGTCTTGGCGAAGCGCTCGCGGTAAAGATGCGACAGGCGCAGGAATGCCTCGCGGCGGCGGGCGGTGACCTCCGGCGGCGGGTCGTCGCAGGAAAAGAACTGGTCCTCACCGTAATCGTAGAACGGGATCAGCCGGGCGACCCGGCGGGCCATGCGGGCATGGCCGGTCAGCGAGCGGTGCTTCGCCCGGGACAGGTCCAGCCGCGGCTTGCCCTTCGCAACCAGCGCGCCAAGGGCGGCCGCGCCCCCGGTCATGTAGCCCGCAACGCTCAGCAAAAATGCCGCCAACACACGACTCCCCGCAACCGCGGGACTATCCCATGACCGCGCGGACCGCGATCATGAAGATTTTGCAGCAGGATGACCTGAACTTCCTGCTCACCAACGCCATGCCGCGGCGGCTGGCGACGCAGGCGATGGGCTGGTTCAGCAAGCTGGAACATCCCTGGGTCTGCGCCGGGTCCCTGCGGGTCTGGCGATTCTTCTCCGAGCTCGACCTGGACGAGGCGAAGGAGACACGCTTCCGCAGCATGCATCATTGCTTCACCCGGCAGTTGAAGGACGGCGCGCGCCCGGTGGCGATGGACCCGGCGGTGCTGACCAGCCCGTGCGACGGCATCGTCGGCGCCGCGGGCCAGGTGCTGGACGGGCAGGTGCTGCAGGTGAAGGGGCTGCCCTATGCGGTCGCGGACTTGCTGGGCGACGCGGCCGAGGCGGACGCATTCCGGGATGGCTGCTACGTGACCCTGCGGCTCACCGCCGGGATGTACCATCGCTTCCATGCGCCGCATGACTGCCGGGTATCGGGCGTCACCCACATCTTCGGCGACACCTGGAACGTCAATCCGGTGACGCTGAAACGCGTCAAGCGGCTATTCTGCCGCAACGAACGGGCGGTGATCAAAACCATCCTGCCCGGCACGGGACACGCCGTGACGCTGGTGGCCGTGGCCGCGATCCTGGTGGCGGGCATCCGGCTGACCTTCCTGGATATGCCCGTGGGGCGGGAGCGCCGGGTCCGCCGGAGCTATAATTGCGACGCGCCTTTCCAGAAGGGGGCGGAAATGGGCTGGTTTGAGCACGGGTCCACCATCATCGTGTTCGCCCCCGCCGGGTTCAGCCTGGCGCCGGACCTGAAAGAGGGTATGACGATCCGCATGGGCGAGACGCTGTTGCGGTTGCCATCCGCGTCGACTTGACCAACCCAGCGTGCCGCCACACTCTTATCGAACAGAACGCGAAACGAGGAGACACGTCATGCCCCAGGTCAGCCTGACGGTAAACGGCACGCCGCACACCGTCGACGTGGAAGGCCGTACCCTTCTGGTCGAATTGCTGCGGGAAAAGCTCGGCCTCACCGGGACGCATGTCGGCTGCGACACCAGCCAGTGCGGCGCCTGCGTCGTGCACATCAACGGCTACAGCGTGAAGGCCTGCACGATGCTCGCCTTGCAGGCGGAGGGTGGTGAGGTGTTGACGATCGAGGGGCTGGCCGCCGCCGATGGCACGCTGCACCCGATGCAGGAGATGTTCCGCGAGCACCACGCGCTGCAATGCGGGTTCTGCACGCCGGGCATGGTGATGAGCGCGATCGACCTGGTCAACATGCACCCGCAGGGCATGACGGAGGATGAAATCCGCCACGGGCTCGAGGGTAACCTGTGCCGCTGCACCGGCTACCACAACATCGTCAAGGCGATCGATGCGGCGCAGAAGCTGATGCATCCGATGGCCATGGCGGCCGAGTAGGGGACGTCCGATGTACGATTTCGCATTCCAGACGCCCGGCACCATCGCCGACGCCACCAAGATGCTGGGCGACGACATGGAGGCCAAGGCGCTCGCCGGCGGTCAGACCTTCATTCCGGTGCTGAAGCAGCGGCTCAACAAGCCATCCGTCATCGTGGACCTGCACAGGCTGGGCCTGGAGGGGATCACCGCCGCGGCGGACAAGATCACCATCGGCGCGATGACCAACCACAACGCCATCATGTCCCACCCGGATATCCAGGCACGCATCCCCGGCCTGGCCAAGATGGCGTCCTGGATCGGCGACACCCAGGTGCGGCATCGCGGCACGATGGGAGGGTCGCTGGCCAACAACGACCCGTCCGCCTGCTACCCGGCGGCGGCGCTGGCGATCGGCGCGACCGTGGTGACCGACAAGCGCCGCATCCCGATCGACGCGTATTTCCAGGGCATGTTCACGACCGCCCTGGCGCCGGACGAGTTGATCACGGCGGTCGAGTTCCCGATCCCGGAGAAGAGCAACTACGAGAAGTTCCGCAACCCGGCGTCGCGCTACGCCATGGTGGGCGTGTTCGTGGCCAAGGGGCCGGCCGGCGTGCGCGTGGCGATCACCGGCGCGGCGCAGGACGGCGTGTTCCGCCACACGGCGATGGAGCAGGCGCTGACGGCAAACTGGTCCGCCGACGCGATCAAGGACATCGTGACGCCGGCGGACGGGCTGAACAGCGACATCCACGCCAGCGCGGAGTACCGCGCCCACCTGATCGGGGTGATGACCCGCCGCGCGGTGGCCGGCGCCTGACGAGGGATACGGCGGTTCCGCTCACCGTCGTCGTCATCGGCGGCGGCATCATCGGCGTCTGCTGCGCGGTCGAGTTGCTGCGCGACGGCCACGCCGTGACCTTGCTGGAGCCGGAGGAGCCCGGCGGCCGGCACCAGGCCAGCTTCGGCAATGGCGCGTGGCTGAGCCCGGCCTCCGTCGTGCCGACCTCCCTGCCGGGGGCGTGGCGCAAGGTGCCCGGCTACCTCGCCGACCCGCTCGGCCCTTTGGCGATACGATGGCGCTATTTCCCGCGGCTGGTTCCCTGGCTGATGCGCTACCTGCGCGCTGGCGCGACTGTGGCGCGGGTTGAAGCCACCGCCCGCGCCCTCCGCCCGTTGATCGGCGACGCACCGGAGCGCCACCGCCGCCTGGCGGAGGAAGCCGGGGTGCCGGACCTCGTCGCGCGGCAGGGCCTGCTCTACGTCTTCCCGTCCCGCGCGGATTTCGCCGCCGAGGCATTGGCCTGGCGTCTGCGCCGCGAGAACGGCGTCCGCTGGATCGAGCTTGATGCCGACGAAATCCGCCAGCAGGAACCCTCGCTTGACCGCCGCTACACCTTCGGCGTGCTGGTGGAGGAGGGAGCGCACTGCCTCGACCCCGGCGCCTATGTCGCGGCCTTGGCCGCCTATGCCGAGAGCTTGGGGTTGCAGCGCGTCCGCGGCACGGCGGCGGGATGGCGGGTGGAGGCCGGGCGGCTGCGTGCGGTCCGGACCGACGGCGGGGACATCCCGGCCGACCGGGCGGTGATCGCCGCCGGCGCCCGGTCCGCCGTATTGGCCGCCGCGTTGGGTGACACGGTGCCGCTGGAGACCGAGCGCGGCTACCACGTTGCGATCGCCGCGCCTGAGGCAGCGCCGCGCCACCCCGTCATGCCCAGCGACGGCAAGATGGCCAACACCGTCACCGCCGGGGCGCTGCGGATCGCGGGACAGATCGAACTCGCCGGGCTTGATGCCGCGCCCGACTGGCGCCGGGCCGAGATCCTGCGGGACTACGCACTGCGCACCTATCCAGGATTGCCGCGCGACCTCCCACCGGAGCGGATCACGACCTGGATGGGCCATCGCCCCTCCATCGCCGATGGCCTGCCCGTCATCGGCCCGGCCAGCGGCTGCGCGGACGTCGTGCATGCGTTCGGGCACGGCCATATCGGACTGGCAGCCGGGCCGCTGACCGGGCGTCTGGTTGCGGATTTGGTGGCCGGCCAACCGCCGGTCATCGACCCGGCGCCGTACCGGCCCGGTCGATTCTGACCGTTTCCGCCGCTGGCTGTTGCTGGCGGTTGCCTGCTGGCGGAACAGCGTGTCGGCGGCTTGCTGCTGCGTCGGCGACATTCGTCGCGAGTGTTTGACATCGCCTCACCGCCTTCCAATCTCCGGACGTCGACAGATGAGGACAGCCAGACCATGACCCAGCCCCGCCAGCTCCGCCTGGGTGCGTTCATGCGGCCTGTCAGCATCCACACGGCATGGTGGCGCTATCCCGGCGGCTGGCCGGATGCAAACTTCAACTTCGCGCACCTGAAATACTTCGCGCAGACGCTGGAACGCGGCAAGTTCGACGCATTCTTCATGGCCGACCACCTGGCCGTGCTGAACATGTCGATGGACGCGCTGAAGCGCAGCGCCACCGTCACCTCGTTCGACCCGCTGACGCTGCTGCCGGCCTTGGCGGTGGTGACGGAGCGGCTGGGGCTGGTCGCCACCGCGTCCACCACGTTCGAGCAGCCGTACATCATCGCCCGCAAGTTTGCCTCGCTCGACCATCTCAGCGGGGGCAGGGCAGGGTGGAACCTCGTCACCACCGCCAATCCGGACGCTGCGCTGAATTTCGGCATGGACGACCAGATGGAGCATGACGAGCGCTATCGCCGGGCCCGCGAGTTCTACGATGTGGTGACCGGGTTGTGGGATAGCTGGGCGGACGACGCCCTTGTCCAGGACGTCGAGTCCGGCGTGTTCTTCGACCCGGCGAAGATGCACGTGCTGAACCACAAAGGCCCGTATTTCTCCGTGCGCGGCCCGCTGAACATCGCCAGGGCGCCGCAGGGATGGCCGGTGGTGGTGCAGGCCGGCGCGTCCGAGGCCGGGCGGCAGGTCGCAGCCGAGACGGCCGAGGTGATCTTCGCCAGCGCCATCCGGATCGAGGATGGCCGCAGCCTCTACGCCGACGTGAAAGGCCGCATGCGCCGGATCGGCCGCAACCCGGACCACCTCAAAGTGCTGCCCGGCGTGTTGGTGATCGTTGGAGACACGGTGGCGGAGGCACAGGCCAAGCACGCCACCCTGGACAGCCTGGTGCATATCGACAGCGCCCTGCCGAACCTGTCCATGCGGCTGGGCACTGACGCGTCGAAATTCGCCCTGGATGCGCCGCTGCCGCCCATCCCTGAAACCAATGCCGGCCGCAGCGGCCGCCAGGCTGCCATCGACCTTGCGGCGCGCGAGGGTTTGACGGTGCGGCAACTGGCGCAGCGCGGCGCCGGCTATGGCGGGCTGACGATGGTGGGCACGCCAGCGACCATCGCGGACCAGATGGAGGAATGGCTGGTGACGGAGGCCTGCGACGGCTTCAACGTTATGTTCCCGTTCCTGCCCGCCGGGCTGGAAGACTTCGTGGACAAGGTCGTGCCCGAACTGCAACGCCGCGGTTTGTTCCGCACGGAATACGAGGGCAAGACTTTGCGCGAGAACCTTGGCCTGCCGCGGCCGGAAAACCGCTTCTTCGCGCAACGCAGGGCTGCCGAGTAGGCGCCGCATCGACAAGATATTGCATCGGCCTGACCCGAGCACCCGCACGCGCGGATTTTTGGCATCATCGACCCAGTTAGGCAGCGTCGGCAAATTAGTGCGTCGGCACGCCGACAAAGCTGCCGGTCAAAACAAAGGCTTAGGGCTTGTTCGACGCCGCAATCGATTCGATTAATGTCGAACAAGCCCTAAGTCACGGCGCGAAGTCATGAGCGAATACCAGTATTATGAATTCCAGACGATCGATCGCCCGCTGAGCGACGAGGATCGCCAGGAGCTTCGGGCGTTATCGACGAGGGCCCGGGTCACCGCCACCAGTTTCACAAATTCATATGAATGGGGCGACTTCAAGGGCGACCCAGCCAGGCTCATGGAGCGCTGGTTTGATCTCCATCTCTATTTGGCCAACTGGGGCACGCGCCGGTTGATGATCCGGCTGCCGAAGCGGCTCATTGATCGTGATCGGCTCGACGACTTTCTCGGCGAAGTCGATTGCGCCTCTTTGGCTGACTCAGGCGAAAACCTCATCTTGGATATCAGCCGCGACGATTTGGAGTTCGAGGATGCCGATGACGGCTCGGGTTGGCTCGCCGCCCTCAGCCCGTTGCGCGCCGAACTGCTTGGCGGAGACCTGAGACTTTTCTACCTCCTCTGGTTGACGGCGGTGGAGGCTGATGTTTTTGAGGCGGACGAGCCTGAACCCATGCCCGGTATCGGACCATTGTCGGCGACGTTGCAAGCCCTCGCTGACTTCTTCGGCATTGACCCCGACCTTGTCCAAGCCGCGGCCGAACGCCCCGCGCTTCCCCCGGCAACCGCCCTGTCCGCCGACGCGGTCCGGGGGATCATTTCGGCAATGCCCGACGCGGAGAAGACGGCCATGCTGTCGCGGTTGTTGGACGGCGACCCGCACGTGGCCGCTGAACTGCGCGCCAAGGTGAGAGACCAAATGGCGGCCGAATCCTGCGCCGCGCCGGTCGTCGCCCGGACGGTCGCCGAATTGCGCGCGCGTGCCAACGCCATACGTCTCAGCCGCCAGCAGGCCGCCGCCGAGAAACTCGCCGCGGAGCAGAAGCGGCGCGTGCAGGAGGCAGACAGGGCCCGTCAGGCTCGGCAGTTGACGATAGCCCGGCGGGGAGAAAGCGTCTGGCGCGAGGTTGAAGCCGAAGTCGAACGGCGCAACGCGGCCGGCTACGACAAGGCGGTCGCGCTGCTCCTCGATCTGCAGGCGATCGCCGAGGAAAAGGGCGCAGGGGAGGACTTCCATCGCCGACTTCGCGCCTTGCAAGAGCGCCATGGCCAAAAGGCCAAGTTCATCGAACGCCTGAAGGCGCTGGGAAAGCGCAGCTTGCTATGAAATAGAGCGGCTTTAAGGGCGCTCCACCTATGCTTTGGCGAGCGGCTTTATCAGCCAAACGGTTCCGGCCTGCCTGAAACTGCTCTCGCTTGGCGGACAGGGTGGGATTCGAACCCACGGTACGCGTTAACGCACACACGCTTTCCAAGCGTGCGCCTTAAGCCGCTCGGCCACCTGTCCCGCGCCGCCGTGTCATAGCAACCACGCCAGGAGCCGTCTATCCGGGCGTCACGCGTCCATCTTCAGCGCGGCCAGGAAGGCGCTTTGCGGGATTTCCACCTTGCCGAACTGCCGCATCCGCTTCTTGCCCTCCTTCTGCTTCTCCAGCAGCTTGCGCTTGCGGCTGATGTCGCCGCCGTAGCATTTGGCCGTCACGTCCTTGCTCAACGCGCCGATCGTCTCGCGCGCGATCACCCGGCCGCCAATCGCCGCCTGGATCGCGATCTTGAACAATTGCCGCGGGATCAGATCCTTCAGCTTGGCGCAGATGGCGCGGCCCCGGCTTTCCGCGGCGCTGCGATGCGCGATGAAGCTCAGCGCGTCCACCGGGTCCTGGTTGACCAGGATGGAGATGCGCACCAGGTCGCTCTCCTGGTAATCCTCCATCGCGTAGTCGAAGCTGGCGTAGCCTCGGCTGATCGATTTCAGCCGGTCGTAGAAGTCGAATACCACCTCGTTCAACGGCAGCCGGTACACCGCCATGGCGCGGTTGCCGACATAGGTCAGGTCGGATTGCTGGCCCCGCCGCTCGTTGCACAGCGTCAGCACGGCGCCGAGGTAGTCGTCCGGCACCATGATGGTGGCCTTGATCCACGGCTCCTCCATGTGGTGGATGTAGGTGGGGTCGGGCATGTCCGCCGGGTTGTGCAGCGGTTCCATGGACCCGTCATTGCGGTAGATGTGGTAGACGACGGAGGGCGCGGTCGCGATCAGGTCCAGGTCGAACTCGCGGGACAGCCGCTCCTGGATGATCTCCAGGTGCAGCAGTCCCAGGAAGCCGCAGCGATAGCCGAAGCCCAACGCGGCCGAGGTCTCCGCCTCGTAATGGAAGCTCGCGTCGTTCAGCCGCAGCTTGCCCAGGCTGTCGCGCAGCTTCTCGAAATCGTCGGCGTCGACCGGGAACAGGCCGCACCAGACCACTGGGATGGACGGCTTGAAGCCCGGCAGCGCCAAGGGCGCCGGGTTGCGGTCGTCCGTCAGCGTGTCGCCGACGTTGCAATCGGCGACCGTCTTGATGGCGGCGGTGATGTAGCCCATTTCGCCCGGCCCAAGGTCGTCCGTCGCGATCATTTTCGGCGTGAACACGCCGCATTGCTCGACCAAGTGGGCGGCGCCGTTGGACATCATGCGGATCTTCATGCCGCGCTTCAGCCGCCCGTCGCGCACCCGCACCAGGATCACGACGCCCAGATACTGGTCGTACCAGCTATCCACCAGCAGCGCCGTCAGCGGCTTGGATGCATCGCCGGTGGGCGGGGGCAGGCGGGTGACCAGCGCCTCCAGCACGCCCTCGATATTCAGCCCGGTCTTGGCGCTGATCATTACGGCGTCGTCTGCCGGCAGGCCGATCACGTCCTCGATCTGCTGCTTGACCCGGTCGGGCTCGGCGGCCGGCAGGTCGATCTTGTTCAGCACGGGCACGATCTCGTGGTTCGCGTCCATCGCCTGGTAGACGTTGGCGAGCGTCTGCGCCTCCACCCCCTGGGACGCGTCCACCACCAGCAGGCTGCCCTCGCAGGCGGCGAGCGACCGGCTCACCTCATAGGCGAAGTCCACGTGACCCGGCGTGTCCATCAGGTTCAGCTCGTAGACCAGCCCGTCCTTCGCCTTATAGGCCAGCCGCACCGTCTGCGCCTTAATGGTGATGCCGCGCTCCTTCTCCAGCTCCATGTTGTCGAGCACCTGGGCCGTCATCTCCCGCGCCGTCAGTCCGCCGCAGGCCTGGATCAGGCGGTCGGCCAGGGTGGACTTGCCGTGGTCGATATGGGCGATGATCGAAAAGTTGCGGATACGGGCGAGCGGAGTGTCGGTCATGCCGCTCAAATAGGCTCAATCCACGCCCGTGTCAGCGGAGGGTGACGCGCCGGCTCACATGTCGCCTTAAGACCCTAAGCGGACTACAGGCTCAAGGGTGGGGGAGGGCGTTTCCTGCCTGCACAAGGTCTGACGCCTCTCGCCAGATATCCTCCCACGGCACCCCTAGGGCTGTAATTGGCGTGCGGGCAGTCCGTGCGAGGTAAGCGCCCACAACGGAGTGCCCCATCGGGTAAACGGCCTTGTAGACCCGCTCGGGAAATCCGTTGAGGCCGTAAATCCAGCCCCAATTTGTGCCAGGGTCGCCGACCACAGGCGCGATCGTCGCCAGACATTCCAGGGTGAGCGCTTCGGACGTGGCGTATACGGTTTGTGGTTCGGGGTAGCCCATGAACATCTCGCAATGTGTCGCCAGCCCTTCGAGCGCCAATATTTCTCCTGCGCACGTCTCGGCGAAACGAGGCCACGGACGTTGGCGCATACGCAAGACATGATGCAGCTCGTGTACCGTGATTGCCGCCGCATTAGCCCGGGTGTTCTGGCAAAGCGCCTCGCATCCGTGATCCACATAGATTGCGCAACTGTCGGGGCCGTAGGCGTAGCCACCCAAGCCAGTCTCTCGCCCCACGAGCTCAGAGAGGTGAACGGCAATTCCGATGTCGCCCAGATCGACATAGCGTCCGAGTGCAGATATCGCGTCGCTGATACCGGCTCGGACGTCAGCTTCCAGTGCCGGTGACAGCAGCCCAGAAGCGTTGAAGAAGGCGATTTCGACTGCCATGCCAAACCGTATCAAGCAGAATGACCGCTTTCCACCAAACTCTGCCGTTCTCGGCATTAGGCCGAGCTGTCTCGATAAAAGCCGACGCCCCTGCTTACGGCCGCTATGCCACTTGCCCACCCAAACCGGCCTATCCGCTTCCCACCACCAGCGGCAGCAAGCGTAGCCCCCATGAGGTTTTCTCATGCGGGCAGCAGGTGCCAAAGATTACCGCCACAGAGTACAGGGTGGGAGGCGCTTTGGCGTCCCACCAACGACACCCCAAGCCAACCCGGTGGGACGCCATAGCGCGTCCCACCCTACGGGGGTCGAATAGCAACTCAGAGTGAATGGCCGCTATCCACCAAAACCCGACCTCAGCAGCAGCCGTCGTGTCGCCCAGGCTCGGCACTCTGCTACTATCGGCTGCAAGAACACAGAGGAGACGACCATGCTGACACGCCGCACCCTGCTGAACGCGACCGCCGCTGGCTCGGCCGCCGCAGCGCTCCCGCGGTTCGCCCGAGCTCAGGCGCGCCCGGTGATCAAGATCGGCGTGCTGAACGACATGTCCGGCCCGTACCGCGACGCCACCGGGCAGGGCTCCGTCGTGTGCGTGCAGCAGGCGGTGCGGCAGTTCAACAGCACCGGATTCGACGTGCAGGTGATCGGCGCGGACCACCAGAACAAGCCGGATGTGGGCGCCGCCATCGCCCGCCAGTGGTTCGACCGCGACGGCGTGGACGTGGTGATGGATGTGCCGACCTCCTCCGTCGCCCTGGCGGTGAACTCCGTCGCGAAGGAGAAGAACAAGCTCTACATCAACAATGGCGGCGGCACCGGCGACCTCACCGGCGAGCAATGCACCCCGGTGACCATCCATTGGGCCTACGACACCTACATGCTGGCCAAATCCACCGCGTCGCAGCTCAGCAAGCTGGGCGGCAACAAGTGGTTCTTCATCACCGCCGACTACGTGTTCGGCCAGCAACTGGCGCGCGACGCCATCCGCTTCGCCAAGGAGTCGGGCAGCACCATCGAGGGCGAACGCCGCTATCCCTTCCCGGCAACCACCGACTTCTCGTCTTTCCTGTTGGCGGCGCAGGCCTCCGGCGCCAACGTGATCGGCCTGGCCAACGCGGGCAGCGACACGTCCAACTGCATCAAGCAGGCCAGTGAGTTCGGCCTGATGCAAAGCATGAAGGTCGCCGCCCTGCTGATGGAGATCACCGATGTGCAGGCCATCGGCACGGAGATCGGCGGCGGTTTGTTCGTGAGCTCCACCTTCTACTGGGACGCCGATGAGGGCACCCGCGCCTTGACCAAGGCGGTGCAGCCGATCATGCCCGCCAAGCAGCCGCCGAACATGATCCAGGCCGGGTGCTACGCCAGCGCGCTGCATTACCTGAAGGCTGTGACCGCGATGGGCGTCGACAAGGCGCGGGACGGGGCGGCCGTCTGTGCGCAGATGAAGGCGATGCCGACCGATGACGAGGCGTTCGGCAAGAACCGCATCCGCAAGGACGGCCTCTGCCTGCTGCCATCCTTCCTCTACCAGGTGAAGACCCCGGCGGAGAGCCACGGCATGTGGGACCTGCAGAAGCTGGTGGCGACCACGCCGGCCGACCAGGCCTGGAAGCCGCTCTCCGAGGAGGGCTGCCCCCTCGCACCGTCGGAGTGAATTCGGGGCTGCGTTACGGGGTTGAGGTCCGGTCGGCGTTGCCGGCCGACGCCCCGGATTTGGCGCGCCTGTTGGCGGTCGGCGGCACGGTGGCGTCCCCCCGCGACGTGTTGCAGCGGCTGGACGCCGTGCGGGCCCATGGCCATGCCGCAATCCTCGTCGCCACGGGCTACGCCGGGTTGAGCGGCCTGGTGGCGCTGCATTGGTCGCCCATGCTGCACGAGGCCCGGTCGGTGGCGCGGATCACGCTGCTCCTGGTCGACGGGGAGGAGCGTCGTCGCGGTATCGGGCGGCTGCTGCTGAAATCGGCGTCGCAGGCGGCGCGGAACGCCGCATGCGACACGATCGAAATGGCCGTCCCCGACGGACAGGCGGCCGCCGCGGCGTTCTGCCGCAACACCGGCTTCCTGCCGCAGGGCATGCTGTTCAGCCAGGTGCTCCGCAAGAAAGCCTGACGTCCGGAGAGGCTACTTCTTGGACCGCGTGGTGGTGGTGGTGTGCGACGTCCGCGAACTCCGCGTCGTGCGCGCCGCTGCCGGTGTCGCGGAGACCTCGCACGCCATCTCATCCTTCGGGATCAGGTCTTTCGCGGCGGCGTATTGCGGCAACTGCGTGACGGGCACGACAGCGGCTTCGGCAAACAGCGGCTTGAGGCGGGGACAGAAATCGCTGCCTTCGTGCTGGCCCTTCAGCCCCTGCTCGTTGGCAAGCAGGGTGATGTAGCTGTCGTAGCGGGATTGCGCGGCCTTGCCGAAGGTCTTCTTGAACCAGGAATTCACCACCGCGTCCTCCGCCACGAGCTCGGTGCGGTCACGCTCGACGAAGTGGTTGTAGTCTTCCTCGTCGCTGCATCCGACCGCTAGCACGCTCAACTCGCTCTTGAGCGCGCCGACATCGAAGGCCGACTGGTCGGTTGGGGAAGAGCAGCGGGCTTGCGCCCCCGCGGTCATGCCGACCAGCATCGCGGCGGCGATGGCGGCCCGGGTCGTGCGGCGGGCGATCACTTCGTCGTCCTCGCGCGCGAGGTGGTGGTGGGCTTCGGGGTCGTTGTCGCGGCAGCAGGCGCGGCGGCGGGGGCCGGAGCGTCTACAGTGACGGTCACGCGCATCGTGGCGTCTCCTGGAATGAACTTCACGGTGAAACTGTCAGCGCCGGACGTGCCGGCCCTCGGGGTGTAATCGACCCGCGTGTCGTCGCCAACCGTGTGGACGTAAACCGAGCCGCCCCGCGCCGCCTGCGTCAGCAACCCGGCGCCGAACGGGTCGTCGTTATGGCGCACGAGGATGCCGCACCAACCGCCGCCACCCGTCGTCATCGTCGCCGTCGCCTCCTTGCCATCCTGCAGCGTGACGGCAGAAACCGTGCATTCCGCGGCCTTGCCGGCAAGGTCGGTGGAATAGGTCGGCATCCGAGAGGAACGTCCCACGACTTGCGACTGGGTCATGCAGGCCGACAGGCCGAGCAGGGGCAGGCAAAGCAAGGGGGCGAAATGTCGTGCGGGCATTCGGAACGGTCTTCCTCAGTGTGCGGCGGGCCGGCTTGCCCGCGTGCTCTGGTCCACGAATGTGGCAGGCGCGCAGGTGGATACCAAAACTCGAACGGGAGGGGGAGTGCCCTTGCGGCGTGGAAGACAGCCGCAAATCGCTTGTCTGGGAAAGGTCATGGCGATCGGCCACCTGCGACGACGAGGCTGCCAGCGCAGCCGTGTCTCCCTTTTCCGCTGATGGAAAAGGGAGACCGGTCGGGACGATCGTGCAGGCAGCCGGCGAAGGCTGCGATCAGTAGCCGTAAGCGGGACGCTGCGGTGTCGTCACCGCGCCAGCGCCGGCGCCCAGCACACCACCGCTCAGCGCGCCGATGGCGGCGCCACGCCCGCCGCCCGCCAGGCCGCCGATCGCCGCACCCGCGCCGGCGCCCAGCAGCCCGCCGCCCACCGCGCGTTGGCCTGGGTCATACGGGTCGGAGCATGCGCCGAGGCCGAGGGCCAAGCTCATTGCCGCTACGGTCAAAATCTTCGTCTTTCTCATCTTTGCTCTCCGTTCGGGCCAAGGGTGACATTGTCTTGGCCGAGTATCCCTTAGAACGCGCTGCACGGCGAGACGATTTCTCCGCCGCGATGCCATGGTAGGATTCCATCGCCGCAACATACATGGCGGGCAAGCATGTCGATCGCATGGCAATGACCGCCATGCTGTTGCCACTTTGAGCAAAGCGGGTCGGGCTTGCCGCCGCCGGGGGACGCCGCTAAGCCCCTGTCTTCACGTGCTGGCCCCTTTCTGGAAACCATCTGCCGATGTTCGGAAATCTGTTCGGGTTCATGTCAGCCGACATGGCCATCGATCTCGGCACGGCGAATACCCTGGTTTACGTCAAGGGCCGCGGCATCGTCCTGGCGGAACCGTCGGTCGTCGCCATCGCCGACGTGCGCGGCAAGAAGCAGGTCCTCGCCGTGGGCGAGGAAGCCAAGCAGATGCTCGGCCGCACGCCGGGCAACATCTCCGCCATCCGGCCGTTGCGCGACGGCGTGATCGCCGATTTCGAGGTCGCGGAGGAGATGATCAAGCACTTCATCCGCAAGGTGCATGCCAGGCGGGGATTTTCCTCGCCGATGATCATCGTCTGCGTGCCATCGGGCAGCACGGCGGTGGAACGCCGGGCCATCCAGGAAAGCGCCGAGTCCGCCGGCGCCCGCAAGGTCATGCTGATCGAGGAGCCGATGGCGGCGGCGATCGGCGCCGGCCTGCCGGTGACGGAACCATCCGGCTCCATGATCGTCGATATCGGCGGCGGCACGACGGAGGTGGCCGTGATCTCGCTCGGCGGCATCGTCTACAGCCGCAGCGTGCGGGTTGGCGGCGACAAGATGGACGAGGCGATCATCAGCTATATCCGGCGCAACCATAACCTGCTGATCGGCGAAAGCTCCTCCGAGCGGATCAAGATGGACATCGGTGCGGCATGCCCGCCGGATTACGGCGAGGAGGGTCCCTATCGGGAGGTGAAGGGCCGCGACCTGATGAACGGGGTCCCGCGCGAGGTGCATGTCAGCCAGCGGCAGATTTCCGAAAGCCTGGCCGAACCCGTCAGCGCGATCGTGGAGGCGGTGAAGGTCGCGCTGGAAAATACCCCGCCGGAACTCGCCGCCGACATCGTGGACAAAGGAATCGTGCTGACGGGCGGTGGCGCTTTGCTATACCGTCTGGATCAGGTGCTGCGCGACGCGACCGGCCTTCCTGTCGTGGTCGCGGAGGAGCCGCTTTCCTGTGTCGCCCTCGGCACAGGACGTGCGTTGGAGGAGATGAAGCGCCTGCGCAATGTCCTGACCTCGATGTATTAAGAAGGCGGTCTTATTCTTTGATCCGGCTTTCAATTCCAGTTCGGCAGGCGCTCTCCCGGCTCACCTTGCCGGTGCTGATCGCGGTGGCGTTCGGCGTCATGCTGGTCGGCAAGGCGGATGCCGTGCTGGCGGAGCGGGTCCGCATGGCCTTGGCGGATGCCCTGGCGCCGATCTTCGGCATCGTGTCGGAGCCGATTGCCCGGGTCCATAATGCCATCGCCGATGCGGGCGACCTGCTGACGGTCCGTGCCGAAAACGCCCGGCTGAAGGAGGAGAATGACCGCCTGCGCCAGTGGCAGGCGGTGGCGATGGCGCTGGACGCGGAGAACACCACGCTGAAGGCCAACCTGAACTGGATTCCGGACCCCGCGCCCTCCTACGTGACGGCCCGCGTTGTTGCGGATGCCGGCGGCGTCTACGCCCGCGCCGTGCTGCTTTCCACCGGGCCGAACAAGCCGATCACCAAGGGGCAGATCGCGCTGGATGACCGGGGCCTGGTTGGCCGGGTCACGGAGGTCGGGATGCGCAGCGCCCGGGTGTTGCTGATCACCGACATCAACAGCCGTATCCCTGTGATCCTGGAGAATAGCCGTGCGCGCGCCCTGCTGATGGGCACGAACAATGCCCGGCCGCGCTTGATGTTCTGGCCCGAGGGCAGCATGCCGGCCGAGGGCGAGCGCGTGGTGACGAGTTCGGAGGCGAATGCCTTCCCCTCCGGCTTGCCGATCGGCGTCGTGCATTACACCGCCAGCAACGTGCCGGAGGTGGAACCGTTCGCCCGCCTCGACCGGTTGGAGGTGGTGCGGATTTTCGACTACGGCCTCACCGGCATCCAGCCGCCCGAAAGCCCCAACCGGCTGGTTGCCGACCGCAAGCATTAATGGACAAGACTCCAGGCATTCGGCCGCGCCCGACGCTCTGGCGGCAGCTTGACGCCGCTTCGCGGGCGGCATTCCCTGCGTCCTGCACCGCGCTGATGTTGCTGGCGACGTCCTTTCCGCTGGGCATACCGGGCCAAGCGGAATGGCAGCCGGCGGCGGCCTTGGCCTGCGTGTTCTTCTGGTCCCTGTTCCGGCCCGCCTCCATGCCGCCGGCCGTGGTCTTCGCCATCGGCCTCTTGGCCGATTTGCTGGGCTTGTCGCCGATCGGCGCCAGTGTGCTCGTCCTGCTCGTGGTGCACGGCCTGGCGTTGCGGTGGCGCCGCGTGCTGGTGCGGCAGGGCTTCCTGGTGGTGTGGCTTGCCTTCGTCGGCGTCGCGGCCGGCGGGGCATTGCTGCAATGGGCATTGACCTGCGCGCTGACGGTGCACCTGTTCTCGCCTGCGCCGGCGCTGTTCCAATGGGCGCTGACGGCTGGCTTGTACCCGGTGCTGGCGATGTTGTTCACGCGGGCCCATCGCGGGCTCGCCAACCCTGAGCAAGCATGAAGAAAGAAAACCGCATCACCGGCGTCTTCACCCGCCGCGCCTTGCTGGTGGGGGCCGGCCAGGTGGGCGTGCTCGGCGTGCTGGCCGGACGGCTCTACCAGGTCCAGGTGCAGGACGGGGCGCGCTACGCAACCCTGGCGGAAAGCAACCGCATCAGCGCCCGGCTGATCGCGCCGCCCCGCGGCCGCATCATGGACCGGTTCGGCAACATCCTCGGCGGCAACAAGCTGAACTGGCGCGCCTTGCTGATGGTGGAGGAGACGGCGGACGTCAACGGCACGCTGGACGCCTTCAGCGAAGTCGTGTCCCTGGCCGACCACGAACGCGCCCGGATCGAGCGCGAAATGCACCACCGCCGCCGCTTCATCCCCTTGGTGGTGCGTGAGTTCCTCACCTGGGACGACATGGCCCGGATCGAGGTCAACGCCCCCGACCTGCCCGGCATCCTGGTCGACGTGGGGACGTCGCGCCAGTATCCGGAAGGGCCGAGCCTGGCGCATGTGGTGGGCTACGTCGCCCCGCCCTCCGAAAGCGACATGGGCGACGACCCGATGCTGGCCTTGCCCGGCATCCGCATCGGCCGCGCGGGGATCGAGAAATACCACGACCTCAAACTCCGCGGGCGCGCCGGTGAAGTGC
Organism: Acetobacteraceae bacterium; assembly: GCA_965199095.1. Lineage (GTDB taxonomy): Bacteria > Pseudomonadota > Alphaproteobacteria > Acetobacterales > Acetobacteraceae > LMUY01. The sequence goes on along the minus strand of CBDAQM010000006.1, from coordinate 383,996 downwards.
AGATGGAGGTCAACGCGGTCGGCCGCGTGATCCGCGAGCTGGACCGGCAGGAGGGCACGCCAGGCCAGGATTTGGGCCTGACGATCGACCTGGACTTGCAGAAACAAGTGCTTGGCCGCCTGGGTGACCAGAGCGCCTCCGCGGTGGTGATGGACTGCCGCAACGGCGAAGTGCTGGCGATGACCACCACGCCGTCCTTCGACCCGAGCCTGTTCAACTCCGGCGTGTCGCAGGCGCAATGGGTGGAATGGACCAATAACCGGCGCGCGCCGCTCATCAACAAGGCCACGGCGGGTGTCTATCCGCCGGGTTCGACCTTCAAGATGGTCGTGGCGATGGCGGGGCTCGACAACCACGTGATCGGGCCCGGCGACCGGATCAACTGCCCGGGCTACCTGGATGTCGGCGACACCCGGTTCCATTGCTGGAGCAAATACGGTCACGGCTCGCTGGACGTCCGCGGCGGGCTCAAGAACTCCTGCGACGTGTTCTTCTTCGAACTGGCGCGCCGGGTCGGGATCGACCGGCTGTCGGCGATGGCCAACCGGTTCGGCATCGGCGTTGACCTGGATATCGAGCTGCCCGGCGCGCGCAAGGGGCTGATGCCGACCCGGGCGTGGCGGCAAGCCCGCGGGCATGCCTGGGGCATCGGCGACACGGTGAACTGCGGCATCGGCCAGGGCTATGTGGAGGCGACGCCGCTGGCGCTGTGCACCTACGTCTCCCGCGTGGCGACCGGCCGGGCGGTGCAGCCGCATCTGACCCGGACGATCAACGCGGCGATCCAACCGGGCATCAACCCGTCCGACTGGCCCGGCATGAACCTGCAGGAGCACCACCTGCAGCTTTGCCGGGAAGGGATGTACGCCGTGGTGAACGATCCCGGCGGCACGGCGCCGCTGGCGCGGCTGGGCATGCCGGGCATGCAACTGGCCGGCAAGACAGGGTCGAGCCAGGTGCGCCACGTATCGCGCGAGTTGCGGGAGCACGGGAACTTCAAATCCGAAAACCTGCCCTGGGAGTACCGTCCCCACGCGCTGTTCGTGGCCTTCGCCCCCTACGACGCCCCGCGCTACGCCGTTAGCCTCGTCGTGGAGCACGGCAATGCCGGCGCGGCCGCAGCGGCGCCGTTGGCGCGGGACATCATGGTCGACGTGCTCACCCGCGACCCGGTCAACCGGGTCGAGCCGCAGGGCCAGAAACTGGCGGACCGGTCTTGATCCGGACTCAGCACCCTCTCTCGCTGTCGGGAGAGGGGCGGGGTGAGGGTGGCGCCGCCCGCCTGACACGACACCACCTGCCAGCACCGGCCGCGCCGCCCGGCCAGCCTCACCCAACCCTCTCCCGCCAGCGGGAGAGGGTTTGTCATGGTCGGTGTGCCGCAGCACGGCCCGCATGATCAGCGAGCGCCGCCTGATCCGGGCGGAACCGTCCTTCGGCCTCACGACGAAGCTGTTCCAGATATCCTGGCTCTACGTGCTGCTGATCTGCGCCCTGGCCGGCGTCGGCTATGCGGCGCTGTACTCTGCGGCCGGCGGCTCACCCGAGCCCTATGCGTCCAAGCAGGCGATCCGCTTCGCATTCGGCTTGGTGATGATGCTCTGCGTGGCGTTGGTGGACATCCGCATCATCGCCCGGCTCGCCTGGCCGCTCTACGCCGTCTCCCTGGCGTTGCTGGCGCTGGTGTTGCGCGCCGGCCATGTCGGCAAGGGGGCCGAGCGGTGGATCGAACTCGGCGGAACGCAGCTCCAGCCGTCCGAGCTGATGAAAGTCGCCCTCGTGCTCGCGCTGGCCGCCTGGTTCCATCGCGCCACCTGGGAGCGGATGGGCAACCCGCTGTTCCTGATCCCGCCGGCCTTGGCGGTCGCGGCCCCGGTCTTGCTGATCCTGAAGGAGCCCAATCTCGGCACCGCCGTGATCACCGCGATGATTGGCGGCGTGGTCTTCCTCGCGGCGGGCGTGCGTTGGTGGAAGATGGCCTTGGTGGTGCTGCCGATCCCCTTCGCGGCGCGCGTCGCCTACGGCTATCTGCATGACTACCAACGGGCCCGTATCGAGACCTTCCTGAATCCGGAAAGCGACCCGCTCGGCGCCGGCTACAACATCCAGCAATCCAAGATCGCGCTGGGGTCGGGCGGGATGTGGGGGAAGGGATACCTGCAGGGGACGCAGGGGCATCTGAACTTCCTGCCGGAAAAGCAGACCGATTTCATCTTCACCATGCTGGCGGAGGAGTTCGGCTTCGTCGGATGCCTTGCCATCATGGCGCTGCTGCTGCTGATCGTGCTCGGCGCGATGGCGATCGCCGTGCGCTGCCGGCACCAGTTCGGGCGGCTGGTGGCGCTGGGCATCGCGATCAACTTCTTCCTCTACGTCGCCGTGAACATTGCGATGGTCACCGGCGCCATCCCGGTCGGCGGCGTGCCGCTGCCGCTGGTGTCGTATGGCGGGTCTGCCTCGCTCACGGTGATGCTGGGCTTCGGCATCCTGATGAGCGTGCACGTCCACCGGGACGTGGAGTTCAAGGATCGGCGGGAGGATTAGCCGCCGCGTCGCTGGTGTCGCCCAGCAGCACCGTCGCACGTTCCACTGTGCGGACCATGATTTCGCCAGACCGTTTCACCGCGGGATCGGCATGGTTCAGCAAGCGGTCCGCGATGAGCAGGACGGGCGACAGCACCCCCCTGATATCGTGCCGCAGCCGCCGCTGCTGCTCGATCCGGCCAGCGAGGGCGAGCTCCAACTCCGCCGTTGCCGCGGCCTGTTGCTGCAAGCCTGCCTCCTCACGGGCAAGGCGGGGATGCCGATCGAACACCCGCCAGTGGAGCAACGCCGTGCCAGCACTGCCGAGGAGAACGGCGCTGGCGCCGAATATCATCCATGCCGCAAGTCCAAGCGGCCGTGCCCCGAGCAGAAGGCAGGCTACGGTGCTGAACACCTCCCCGCAAAACACCAGCAGGACAAGGAGCGTCAACCAGCGGCCGATCGGACCGGCACGGTCTCCATCTGCGTCTTGCACGTTCAAAGGTAGAACACTCCTCGATAAACTGGCGCCACGCGCGCGGACCGTAAGTCGTGCCGGTCCATACCTTTACGCGCGACCAGGCTGGTCTATGGCAATCACCGGATGCACATCCGTCCGAATTGACGCCGGTGGCGGCGCGCGCCTATAAGCCGGCCGCTGAACAGGGTCCGCGTGAGCGCGCCCCTTCCGCTGTTGGAGAATCGCCGTGAAGCGCACCTATCAACCCTCCAAGCTCGTCCGCAAGCGCCGGCACGGCTTCCGCGCCCGCATGGCGACCGTCGGTGGCCGGAAGGTGATCGCCAACCGTCGCCGGATCGGCCGCAAGAAGCTGTCGGCCTAGGGCGTCGCGATGGCGCCGGACCGGGCGCCCGTCCCGATGGCTGCACCAGCCCCGATCCGGCTAAAGCGGCGCGCCGATTTCCTGCGCGCCGCCAAGGCCGGGCGCAAGGCGGCGATGCCCGGCCTGGTGCTGCAAGCCCTGCCGCAGGCGGAGGGCCACGCGGCACGCATCGGCTTCACCGTCACGAAGAAGGTCGGCAACGCTGTCATACGCAACCGCACCAGGCGCCGGCTGAAGGAAGCGGCCCGCCTCCTGCTGCGGGACAAAGCGATTTCTGCCATCGACCTTGTGCTGATTGGGCGCGACGCGACCCGCGAGCGCCCATTCCTTGCGCTGGTGGATGATTTCCACCGCGCCCTGGCCAAGACCGGCGTGGTATGAAGCCGGGGGCGGTCGTGCTGGAGGGCGTGGTCCGCGGCTACCAATGGACCATCCGTCCGCTCATCGGGGCCAATTGCCGGTTCCACCCAGGGTGCAGCGACTACGCGGTCGAGGCGCTCCGGACCCACGGCGCCCTGCGTGGAAGTGCCTTGGCCGCCCGGCGCGTGCTGCGCTGCAATCCCTGGAACGAGGGCGGATACGACCCCGTTCCCAAACCCGAGAACTGATCGCCCCGCATGGACCAGAAGCGCCTCATCGCCGCCATCGCGATCTCGATCGCGATCCTGCTCGGCTTTCAGTTCCTGATGCCGAAGGCCCCCCCGCGGCGGCCAGCGCAGGAGACCGCGGCCGCCTTGAACACGCCGGCGGCCGAGCCGGTGCGGCGCACCGTCGACCCATCCTTCCCTGGCACCGAGCCGGAGGCCGTGCCGGCGCCGAAGGACGTGCCGCGCATCCCGATCAACGCCGACCGGGTGAGCGGCAGCGTCAGCCTGCGCGGCGGCGTGCTGGATGACGTGGTGCTGCGCGACTACCATGAGGAGGTGAGCCCCACCTCACCCCTGGTGCGCATCCTGGAGCCGCAGACCGACCCGGAGCCGAACTACATCCAATATGGCTGGACCAGCAGCACGCCCGGCGTGAAGCTGCCGAACGATGCGACGGATTGGACCGCGTCTGGCAAGGAACTGACGCGGGCGGCGCCGCTGACGCTGAGCTGGGATAACGGCGCCGGGCTGGTGTTTTCCATCAAGCTCGAAGTCGACGACTACTACATGTTCACCGTCACGCAGTCGGTGAAGAACAACACCGGCAGCCCGGTCGCCCTGACTCCCTTCGAGCGCGTGCGTCGCGACTACCAGCCAGTGACCGCGGGATATTACATCCTGCACGAGGGTCCGCTGGGCGTGCTGGATGGCAAGCTGGACGACCCGACCTACGCGACCGTCAAATCCGAGGCGGCCAAGAACGCCGGGGTCGCGCAGACGTCGCAGACCACCGGCGGGTGGATCGGCATTACCGACAAGTACTGGCTGACGGCCGTGATCCCCGACCAGTCGCAGCCGCAGACGGCGAGCTACCGCTACGGCCGCTCCGCCACCGGGCCGGACCGCTACCAGGCGGATTTCGTCGCCACGTCGCCGACCACGGTCGCACCCGGCGCGGACATATCCTCCACCTTCAGCGCGTTCGCCGGCGCCAAGGAAGTGCACCTGCTCACGCGCTACCAGGACATCGACCACGTCCCGCTGTTTTCCTACGCGGTGGATTTCGGCATGTTCTGGTTCCTCACCAAGCCGATCTTCTACGCGCTGGACTGGTTGAACGGCGTGCTGGGGAATTTCGGCCTGGCGATCATGGTGTTCACCGTGTTCGCCAAGGCCCTGTTCTTCCCGCTGGCGAACAAATCCTACCGCTCGATGAGCAAGATGAAGATGCTGGCGCCGAAGATGACGGCGCTGCGCGAACGGCTGAAGGACGACCCGACCAAGCTGCAGTCGGAGATGATGCAGCTTTACAAGGCGGAGAAGGTGAACCCGGCGAGCGGCTGCCTGCCCATGGTGGTGCAAATCCCGGTGTTCTTCTCGCTCTACAAGGTGATCTTCGTCACCATCGAAATGCGGCATGCCCCGTTCTTCGGCTGGATCCACGACCTGTCCGCGCTCGACCCGACCAACGTGTTCAACCTGTTCGGCCTGCTGCCGTTTGATCCCACGCATTATGCGAGCTTCCTGCATTTGTCGGCCTGGACGCTGATCATGGGCAGCACGATGTATGTGCAGCAGCAACTCAACCCGCCGCCGCCCGACCCGATGCAGGCGCGGCTGTTCAAGTTCATGCCGCTGATATTCATGTTCATGATGGGCCGGTTCCCCGCCGGCCTGCTGATCTACTGGAGCTGGAACAATACCCTCACCGTGCTGCAACAATGGCTGATCATGCGGCGGACCAGGATCGGGACGGCGGTGACGGCCCCGCTCCCGCGCGCGCCGAAGAGCCAGGGCGCGAAGAGCTAGACCCGGAGGCGCTGGAGCGGGGGCGGCTGCTGTTCGCCGCCCCGTGCAAGTTCTTCTTCGCGGCGCAGCGGCTGGACCAGTTGCCGCCGCCATCGGGCACGGAAATCGCGTTTGCCGGCCGCTCCAACGTGGGCAAGTCGTCGCTGATCAACGCGCTGGTGGGGCACCACGCGCTGGCCCGCGCCTCGCACACGCCAGGACGCACCCGGCAGCTCAACTTCTTCGACCTTGGCGGCCGGCTGACGATTGTGGACATGCCCGGCTACGGCTATGCCCAGGCGTCCAAAGCCGTGAAGGAGGATTGGCAGGGCCTGATGTTCGACTATCTGCGCGGCCGGCCGACCCTGCACCGCGTGCTGCTGCTGCTGGACGCCCGGATCGAGGTGAAGGCGTCCGACACCGCTGCCATGGACCTGCTGGACCGCGCCGCCGTGACCTACCAGTTCGTGCTGACCAAGGCGGACGACGTGAAGCCGCGCGCCCTGGCGGCAAAACAGGCGGAGATCGTCGCGATCGCCCGCAAGCACCCCGCCGCCTATCCCCATGTCGCGACGACCAGCAGCAGTTCCGGCGCGGGTATCGAATCGCTACGCGCCAGCCTGGCCGCACTGACGGGTTGACCCGGCGGCGCACCCGCCGCTAGCTGGCCTCCTTTGCGCCGGGAACCACGTCCGCATGAGCACCGAACTCGAGGACATCATCAAGGCCGAACCGAGCGAGCAGGCCCGCATCCTCGCGCATGCCCTGCCCTATCTGCGCCGTTATGCCGGGGCGACCGTGGTGGTGAAATACGGCGGCCACGCCATGGGCGAGCAGCATCTGGCGGATAATTTCGGCCGCGACATCGCGTTGCTGAAGCAGGTGGGCGTCAATCCCGTGGTCGTGCATGGCGGCGGCCCGCAGATCAACGCCATGCTGAAGCGGCTGGCGATCCAATCCACCTTCGTCGACGGGCTGCGCGTGACCGACGCGGCGATGGTGGAGGTGGTGGAGATGGTCCTGGCCGGGACCGTCAACAAACACGTCGCCGGGCTGATCAACGCCGCGGGGGCGCTCGCGGTGGGCATCTGCGGCAAGGATGGCGGCCTGATCCGCGCCCGCAAGCTGCAACGCACCGTGCGCGACCCGGGCAGCCGGATCGAACGCGTGCTCGACCTCGGTTTCGTCGGCGAGCCGGAGGAGATCGACGTCCGCGTCATCCATGCGCTGACCGGCGCCGGGCTGATCCCCGTCATCGCACCGGTGGGCTGGGGCGAGGACGGGCAGACCTACAACATCAACGCCGACACGGTGGCGGGCGCCGTCGCCGGCGCACTGGGCGCCAAGCGGCTGTTGATGCTGACCGACGTGCCCGGCGTGCTGGACGCGGATAAGAAATTGCTGCCGGAGCTGACGATCGAAGATGTGGAGCGGCTTTGTGCCAGCGGCGTGATCACGGGCGGCATGATCCCGAAGGTCGAGACCTGCGTGGCGGCCGTCCGCGGCGGGGTGAAGGCGGCGGTGATCCTGGACGGCAAGCTGCCCCATGCCTGCCTGCTGGAGATGTTCCTCCAGGGCGGCATCGGCACGTTGATCCGGGCATAAGGAGCCACCGGAGGAGAGCGGGGTGAGGCCCGGTTGGTGGCCCGCCTCCCTCGGCCTGCTGTTCATCGCGGTCGCCTGCCTCCTCGCGCCGCTCTATGCGCGGTATGTCGCCGGCTCCGACCCGTTGCGGTCCAATGTGGAGGGCGTCACCACCCGCGACGGGCAGGTGGTGGCCGTCCTGGCGCAGAACACGGCTGGGCTGGGGCTGGGCGCGACGCCGGTCGGGCCGGGTTGGACGGGCGCGTTCCTGCTGGGTGCGGACGGGCAGGGCAGGGACGTGGCGGCCCGGCTGCTGTATGGCGGCCGCACGTCGCTGCTGATGTCGGCCGCCGCAACGGTCCTGACGCTGGTTCTGGCGGGCGCGATCGGGGTGCTGGCGGGCGCGGCCGGCGGGGTGATCGACGCCGTCTTGCGCTGGCTGCTGGACATGGTGTGGGCGTTCCCGGTGTTCCTGCTGGCGATCTCGCTCTCCGCCGTCCTCGCCACTAGCGGGCTGCGACTCGGGCCTTTGATCATCGACGCGGATGACCCGGCGCTCACCGTCGTCATCCTGGGGCTCGTCTTCGTGCCCTATGTCGGCCGTCCGGTCCGGGCCCAGGTGCTTTCGCTGCGCGAGACCGATTTCGTGCAGGCGGCCGTCTCGCTCGGCGGCACATGGCCGCACGTGGTGCGGCGTCACATCATGCCCCATGTCGGCTGGACGCTGCTGCTGCTGGCGCCCACGGTCATGGCGTTCGACCTGCTGACGGAGGCGTCGCTCTCCGTGCTCGGGGTGGGGGTGCAGCCGCCGGATGCGAGCTGGGGTACGCTGATCGCGGACGGGCAGGGGCTGATCTACAGCCGCCCGGTGGTGGCGGTGGCGCCGGGCTTGGCGGTGGTGGTCACGGTGTTGCTGCTGAACCGCCTGGCGGACGGGGTGCGCCGGTGATCGGGCGGTGCTGCCAAGCCGTCGCGGTGTTGTTCGGCATGAGCGTGCTGGTGTTCCTGATCTTCTTCGCGACACCCGGCGCCGACCCCGCCGCCCGCCTGGCCGGCCGCGGCGCGAGCCCGGCGACGCTGGCGGCGGTGCGGGTGCAGTTCGGGCTCGACCGTCCCTTACCCGTGCAATACCTCCGCCTGATGCTGGGGATGTTCGTCACCCGCGACCTCACCAGCTTCAGCAATCCCGGGGAGGCGGTGGTGCCGGCGGTGCTGGCGGCGGCGCCGGTGACGGTGGTGCTGGCGGTGGGGGCGGCGGTGCTGTGGCTGGCGGGCGGGCTGGCCATCGCCCTGGTGGCGACGGCGTTCCGCACGGGCGGCCGGTTCGCCATCGGCGCCGGGCTGGTCGGGATGTCGATCCCGGCCTTCTGGCTGGGCGAGGTAGTGAATTTGCTCACCCAGCACGTATTCCACGGCGCCTGGCTGCTCGGCTGGCTGCCGCCGCTGGGGCTGGGCGTTTCGTTCGCCGGCTTCGTGCTGCCATGGACGACGCTGGCGCTGCTGTATGCCGGCGTGTACGGCCGGGTGTTGCATGCCGGGCTGCAGGAGGCGCTGGCCTCCAACCCGATCCGGACCGCCCGCGCCAAAGGGCTGGGCGAAACGGCGGTGCTGCTGCGGCACGCCCTGCGGCTTTCCGTGCTGCCGGTGGTGGCGCTGTTCGGCCTCGATTTTGGCGCGTTGGTCGGTGGCGGCACGGTGCTGACGGAGGTGGTGTTCGGCCTGCACGGCGTGGGCCGGCTGACCTACGACGCGCTGCAGACGCTCGACCTCCCGATGCTGATGGCCGTGGTGATGTATGGCGCGGTGTTCGTGGTGGCGGTGAACGCGGCTGCGGATGCCGCAGCCTGGGCACTGGATCCACGGCGAAGGTTAGGCTGAGAGAAAAGCGGTCACGTGTATTATCATTATCGAGTGGTGGACGAAGCGGTCCGGCGTCAGCGGGATCATCTTGCGCAACTGGCCGGACAGATGAGGCAGACGTAAGCGTACCTCACACCCGTTCGATCAACGCGGCAATGCCCTGGCCCACGCCGATGCACATGGTGGCGACCGCCAGGGTCTGGCTGCGCTGTTCCAACGCGCTCACCGCCGTCATCGCCAGCCGGGCGCCGGACATGCCCAGCGGGTGGCCCAGGGCGATGGCGCCGCCATGCGGGTTCACGTGCTCGGCGTCGTCCGGCAGGCCGAGCTGGCGCATCACCGCCAGGCCCTGCGCGGCGAACGCCTCGTTCAGCTCGATCAGGTCGATGTCGGCCAGCTTCAGCCCGGCCTTCTCCAGCAGCTTGCGCGTGGCAGGCTCCGGTCCCATGCCCATGATGCGCGGCGGCACGCCGGCCGTGGCCATCGCCACCACCCGCGCCCGCGGCGTCAGCCCGTGCTTTTTCGCCGCCGCCTCGCTGGCCAGGATCAGCGCGCCGGCACCGTCATTCACGCCGGACGCGTTGCCCGCCGTCACCGAGCCGCCTTCCTTGCGGAACGGCGCCTTCAGCTTGGCCAACGCCTCCAGCGTCGTCTCGCGCGGATGCTCGTCCCGGTCGACCACCGTCTCGCCCTTGCGGGTCTTCACCGTCACCGGCGTCAGTTCCCGGCCGAAGAACCCGGACGCCTGGGCCGCGGCGGCGCGCTGCTGACTGCGCAGGGCGAACACGTCCTGGTCGGCCCGGCTGACCTGGAAGTCCTGCGCCACGTTCTCCGCCGTCTCCGGCATCGAATCCACGCCGTACTGCGCCTTCATCAGCGCGTTGACGAAGCGCCAGCCGATCGTCGTGTCGTAGATCTCACTCTGGCGGCTGAACGCCTCCGTCGCCTTGCCCTGCACGAACGGCGCGCGCGTCATGCTCTCCACGCCGCCCGCGATCACCAGCTCGGCATCGCCCGAGCGGATCGCCCGCGCCGCCGTGCCCACCGCGTCCAGGCCGGAGCCGCAAAGCCGGTTGATCGTCGCGGCCGGGATGCTGGTCGGCAGCCCCGCCAGCAGCAGCGCCATGCGCCCCACGTTGCGGTTGTCCTCCCCGGCCTGGTTGGCGCAGCCGTAATACAGATCGTCCACCGCCTCCCAATCCACGCCGGGATTACGTTCCTTCAGCACCCGCAGCGGGATGGCGCCAAGATCGTCCGTCCGCACGTCCTTCAACGCGCCGGCATAGCGGCCGATCGGGGTGCGGATGAAATCGCAGATGAAGGCTTCCGGCATGGCGAGGTTCCTTCCACTTCAAGGCCGGTTGACACGGCCCCTGTTTGGCCGGTGAGTCTTGTCCCAACCGGGGGAGACTGCAAGCCATGTCGGACGAAGGTGAGCTTCGTGCAGAGCGCAGCGCCGCCGCGATGTGGTCGGGCGACGCCGCGAGCCAGGGGCTGGGCATGGTGCTGGAGGATGTCGGGCCCGGGCTAGCGCGTATGAGCATGGTGGTCGAGCCGCGCATGCTGAACGGCCACGGCACCTGCCATGGCGGCTTCATCTTTTCCCTCGCCGACAGCGCCTTCGCCTTCGCCTGCAACAGCCGCAACCAGCGCGCGGTGGCGCAAAGCTGCAGCATCACCTACCTGAACCCGGCACAGCTTGGCGAACGCCTGGTCGCAACGGCGCGGGAGTTGGCGACCGCCGGCCGGTCCGGGCTGTATGACGTGCGCGTGCAGGGCCCCGAGCGGGTCGTCGCGGAGTTCCGCGGCCAATCCCGCCTCATCGGGGGCGAGTTGGTAGCATGACCGGGCTGGACCCGATCGAGGGGGCGTCGCGCGACGAGCTGGTGGCGTTGCAGACCACGCGGCTCGCCGCCACGCTGCAGCACGTCTACGCCGCGGTGCCGCATTATCGCCGGGCGTTCGATGCGGCTGGCGTGCACCCGGACGATTTTCGCGAGTTGGCGGATCTGCGGCGTTTTCCGTTCACGGTGAAGGCGGATTTGCGGGACAACTACCCGTTCGGCCTGTTCGCCGTGCCGCGGGACAAGGTGGCCCGCATCCACGGCTCCTCCGGCACCACCGGCAAGCCCATCGTGGTGGGCTACACCGCCGACGACCTGGCGATGTGGGCGGGGGTGGTCGCACGCTCGCTCTACGCCGCCGGGGCGCGGCCCGGCATGACCATGCACAACGCCTATGGCTACGGCCTGTTCACCGGCGGGCTGGGGATCCATGCCGGGGCGGAGCGGCTGGGCTGCGCCGTCGTCCCGGTCGGCGGCGGCATGACGGAGCGGCAGGTGCAGCTCATCACCGATTTCCGGCCGGAGGTCATCACGGTGACCCCGTCCTACATGCTGGCGCTGCTGGATGAGTTCGGGCGGCAAGGTCTCGACCCGCGCCAAAGCTCGCTCAGGATCGGCATCTTCGGGGCGGAACCCTGGACCAACGCGATGCGGACGGAGATCGAGGGTGCGTTCGGCCTGGACGCGGTGGACATCTACGGCCTGTCGGAGGTGGTGGGGCCGGGTGTCGCGCAGGAATGCGTGGAGACGAAGGACGGCCTGCATATCTGGGAGGATCATTTCTACCCAGAGGTGATCGATCCGCTGACCGGCGAGGTGTTGCCGGACGGCGAGAGCGGGGAGTTGGTGTTCACCTCGCTGACCAAGCAGGCGACGCCGATCATTCGTTATCGCACGCGAGACTTGACCCGGCTGCTGCCCGGCACCGCGCGACCTTCATTCCGCCGCATGGAGAAGGTGACCGGACGGTCGGACGACATGATCATCCTGCGCGGCGTCAACGTGTTCCCGACCCAGATCGAGGAGGCGCTGCTGGCGGCGGAGTGGTGCGCCGGGCATTTCCAGATTGAGCTGCTGCGGGAGGGCCGGATGGACTCGATGGTCGTCCACGCCGAAGCCCGGCCGACCGCTTGGGACGGCGCCGGGCTGGTGGAGGCCGCGGCACGGGTGGCGCATCATATCAAGGGGACGGTCGGGATCACCGCCACCGTCATCGCCGAGCCGCCCGGCACGCTGGAACGCTCGGTCGGCAAGGTCCGCCGCGTCATCGACCGGCGTCCGAAGGCGTAGGGCAGCGGCGTTCGCGGTGGCTTCTGGCGAGCGACGTTCGAGAAAGCTGGCGCCCACTCGTGCAGCGGCTCCAAGAACGACATCGATCCCGCGTGTCGCTTCGTAGGGTGGACTGCCCGTTAGCACCCCACCCCACGATTCAAAGCAGTCTCACGACGCCGCTGCACTACCCGGGGCGGTTGGCTGCGGCTGTGCGACGCTGGCGCTGACATACTCCTTATCCAACAGCAGCTCGAACATTAGCAACGATCGGCCGGTCGCCACATAGTCCACGTCGAACTCGAATCGCGTGTCATCCGGCATGTCGCTGAGGTTGGTGTCGATCACGCATCGCCAGGCCAACCCGCCGGGCACCGCCGGCAATTTGAATGGGACGCCCTCGTGGTAGGAGTTCATCACCACCAACACCGTCGCGTCGGAACCGCGGCGGCGGATACCGGAGACCTGAGCGCGGCCATCCAGCAGGACCCCAATGCACCGCGTGTTGGCGTCATCCCACGCCGCCTGGTCCATCTCATCCCCCGCGGGCGTGAGCCAGGCAACGTCCTTGATACCAAGGTCCTCATTCCACTCGGCGGTCAAGAAGCGGGACCGGTGCAGCAACGGCAACCGGCGCCGTAACGCCGTTAGATGGGAGACAAATTTGACCAGGGCGTCGCCTTTTCCCTGCAACTCCCAATTCAGCCAACTGATCTCGTTGTCCTGGCAGTAGGCGTTGTTGTTGCCGCCCTGGGAGCGGCCGAATTCATCGCCCGCCAGCAGCATGGGCGTGCCGCGGGACAGCAGCAACGTCGCCAGCATGTTCTTGATCTGGCGTTCGCGGATGCCGTTGATCACCGTATCGTCGGTCGGGCCCTCGACGCCGCAGTTCCAGCTTTCGTTGTTGCTGTTGCCGTCCTTGTTGTCCTCGCCATTGGCGTCGTTATGCTTCTCGTTATAGGATGCCCAGTCGTTCAGCGTGAAACCATCATGCGCCGTCAGGAAGTTCACCGACGACCAGGCCGGCCGGCCGCGATGGTTGAAGAAATCACTGCTGCCCGTGAACCGGGTTGCAAGGTCGCGGATTTTGCCGCTGTCGCCCTTCCAATAGGCGCGGACGTTGTCGCGGTAGCGGTCATTCCACTCCGCCCAGCCGGGCGGAAAGCCGCCCACCTGATACCCGCCGGGGCCGCAATCCCACGGCTCGGTGATCATCTTGACCTGGCTGAGCACCGGGTCCTGCCCGACGGCGCGGAGGAACCCGCTTTCCTGGTCGAAGCCGTAGCTTTCGCGGGCCAGGATAGTGCCCAGGTCGAACCGGAAGCCGTCGACCCGCATCTCCGTCACCCAGTAGCGCAGGCTGTCCATCACCATCTGGATGACGCGGGCGTTGGACAGGTTGACCGTGTTCCCGGTGCCGGTGTCGTTGATGTAGTAGCGCTTCTGGTCGGGCAGCAACCGGTAATAGCTCGCGTTGTCGATGCCCTTGAACGACAGGGTCGGGCCCTTCTCGTTGCCCTCGCAGGTGTGGTTGTAGACCACGTCCAGGATCACTTCGAGCCCGGCGGCATGGAACCGGCTCACCATCTCCTTGAACTCGGAGAACGCGAAGTCCGGCACGCTGGCGTAACGTCGGGTCGGCGCGAAGAAGGCGAGGGTGGAATAGCCCCAATAGTTCACCAGCCCCTTGTCGATCAGGTAGCTGTCATCGGCGAACATGTGGATCGGCAGCAATTCGACGCTCGTGACACCCAATTGCTTGATATACTGCACCACTTCCCGGGTCGCCAGGCCGCGAAACGTCCCGCGCAACTCCTCCGGCACCGCCGGGTGCAGCTTGGTGTAGCCTTTCACGTGGGTTTCATACAGCACCGTCTGGTCCCACGGCACACGCGGCGCGCGATCATCGCCCCAGGTGAACGCCGGGTCGATGACCCGCGCCTTCGGCATGAACTTCGCGCTGTCCCGGGTGTCGAAGCTGGTGTCTTCCTCCCCCATGACGTAGCCGAACAACTCCGGCGCCCAAGTGATCTGGCCGATCACGCCCTTGGCATACGGGTCCAGGACGAGTTTGTTGGGGTTGAAGCGGTGGCCGTTCTCCGGCTCATACGGCCCATGCACGCGATAGCCGTAGACCGTGCCCGGCCGGGCGTCGGGCAGGAAGCCGTGCCAGACCTCGTTGGTGTATTCCGGCAAAGCAACGCGACCGATCTCGGTCTCGCCGGTATCATCGAACAGGCACAGCTCCACCTTGGTTGCGTTGGCGGAGAACAGGGCGAAGTTCACCCCCAGTCCGGTCCAAGTCGCGCCTTGGGGGAACGGGCGTCCTTCTTCAATGCGGATGCCGCTTGCCTGGCTCATTCTAATGTCCTGTGGAAATCCCAGGCTGGAAGCGCGCGGCGCATGCCAGGGTTCCGCCAGATGGCCGGTCGCCGCCACTTATGTTAGTCTGCTGAAAAAGCCGGGGAGGATCATCATGCGCCGCACCATGTTCGACAAGCTATGGGACAGCCACGTCGTGGCCGACCTCGGCGACGGGTGGTCGCTGCTGCACATCGATCGTCATTTGCTGCACGACCTGTCCGGCGCGCGCGCCATGGCCGATATCGAGGATCGTGGCCTGCGGGTGCGCAACCCGGAACTGGCCTTCGCCACGCCGGACCACGCCGTGTCCAGCGCACCCGGCCGCACCGCCGCCAGCTTCGGTCCGGGCGAGCCGCTGCTGACCGGATTGCGGCAGCGCTCGGCGCAGCATGGCATCCGCTTCTTCGACCTGGGGCAGGATGGGCACGGCATCGTCCACGTCATGGCGCCCGAACTCGGCATCGTGCTGCCCGGCACGACGCTGATCTGCGGCGACAGCCACACCTGCACCAATGGCGGCGTGGGTGCGCTGGCCTTCGGCGTCGGGTCCAGCGAACTGGTGCACGCCCTGGCCACGCAGACGCTGCGCCAGCGCCGGCCTAAGACGATGCGGGTGCTGTTCGAAGGCGCGACCGGACCCGGCGTGACGCCGAAGGACATGGTGCTGCACCTGATCGGCCGGCTGGGGGCGGCGGCCGGGACCGGCTATGCCGTGGAATATGCCGGGGACGCGGTCCGGGCGCTGCCGGTCGAGGGTCGGCTGACGCTGTGCAACCTGTCGATCGAACTCGGCGCCAAGATGGGCTTCGTCGCGCCGGACGAGGCGACCTACGCCTATCTGCGCGGCCGCCGGTACGCCCCGCAGGGCGTCGCGTTCGACGACGCGGTCGCGCAATGGCGTGCCCTGCCCACGGAGGACGGCGCCGTGTTCGACCGGGAAGAACGGATCGACGCAGCGTCCATCGCCCCCACCGTCACCTGGGGCACCAGCCCGGAGCACGCGATCGGCATTGGTGAGACCGTGCCCCACCCGGACAGCGCCCCGGACGCCACCCGGCGGCAGGCATGGCGCAACGCGCTCGACTATATGGGGCTGGAGCCTGGGCGGCCGATCGCGGGCACCAAGGTGGACTGGGTGTTCGTCGGCTCCTGCACCAACAGCCGCCTGTCGGATCTGCGCGCCGCCGCCGCCATCGCGCGCGGGCGTCACGTCGCACCCGGCGTCACCGCCTGGGTCGTGCCCGGGTCCGAGCGGGTGAAGCGGGACGCCGAGAGCGAGGGGCTGGACGAGGTGTTCCGCACCGCCGGCTTCGCCTGGCGGGAGCCGGGGTGCAGCATGTGCGTCGCCGCCAATGGGGAGCGTGTGCCGCCGGGCGCGCGCGCTGTCTCGACCTCCAACCGCAACTTCGTGGGCCGGCAGGGGCCGGGTGCGCGCACCCATTTGGCCAGCCCTGCCATGGCGGTGGCCGCCGCCGTCACCGGCGCCATCAGCGACGTGAGGAGCCTGTGATGCAGTCCTTCACCACGGTTTCCGGCGCCGCCGCGCCGCTGATGCGCGACAACATCGACACCGACGTGATCATCCGCATCGAACGGCTGACCGGGACCACGCGCGAATCCATGGGGCAATGGGCGTTCGAGGCGTTGCGCTACCGGGCAGACGGCGCGGAGAACCCGGATTTCGTGCTGAACCAGCCCGCCTTCCGCGACGCCCCCATCCTGGTCGCCGGCGCCAATTTCGGCTGCGGCTCCTCCCGCGAGGGGGCGGTGTGGGCGCTGATGGGCATGGGGGTGCGATGCGTGGTCGCAGCGTCGTTCGGCGACATCTTCTTCAACAACTGCTTCCAGAACGGCCTGCTGCCGGTCCGGCTGCCGCCCGAGGATGTTGCCCGCCTGGCGGAGGCCTGCGCCGGCGGCAACGCCCGCGTCACGGTGGATTTGCGGCGGCAGGTGGTGGTGTTCCCGCATGGCGAGGAGGTCCCTTTCGAGATCGACCCGATGCGCCGCGAGTCGATGCTGGAAGGGCTGGACGATATCGGGCTGACGCTGAAGAACGCCGCCGACATCGAGGCCTTCCAGGCTAAGGACCGGGTGGCCCGTCCCTTCGTTTGGCAACCCGGCACGGGGCCGCTATGAACCCTCTCCCGCCAGCGGGATCTAGCGTCGGAGAAGCTGCACTGGCCGGTGGTGCTCCCATCCCAGCCGCTCCAGTTCCGGCCGGTCTTCCGCGTCGGTCGGGAAGCCCAGGCAGAGATAGCCGATGAACGCCCAGTCGGCCGGAATATCCAGGATCGTGGTGACCGCGGACGGGTCCAGGATCGACACCCAGCCCAACCCCAATCCCTGCGCCCGCGCGGCGAGCCAAAGCGTGTGGATGGCGAGCACGGCGGAATAGGCCGCGGTCTGCGGCATCGTCATGCGCCCCAGCCCATGCCCCTGCTCGGGATCCGGGTCGGCGAACACGGCCAGGTGGCACGGCGCCTCCTCCAGCCCGGCCAGCTTCAGCCCGGCGTAGCGCGCGGCGCGGTCCGGCTGCTGCCGGGACAGGGCCGCCTCGTTGCAGGCGAGGAAATTGGCGCGGATCGCGGCGCGGCGGTCCGGCGCATCGACCTGAACGAACCGCCACGGCTCGCTCAACCCGACGGAGGGCGCCAGCGCCGCGACCTCCAGCAACGCGGCCAGCGCACCGGGCGGCAGGGGGTCGCGGCGGAAATGCCGCACATCCCGGCGCCAGCGGAAGAGCTGCTCCAACTGCCCCCGGAACGCCTCGCTGAACTCAGCCATTGGCGCTTGGCGGTCTACGAACAAACGCTGTTCTGTCAGTCACCTGCTTTGCGGGAAGATCGTTGGAGTGGTTGGAGAATCGAAAGCGCCGTCGGCAAATAGGTGCGTCGGCACGCCGACAAAGCTGCTGACCACACCAAAGGCGCTAGTACAGCGTTTCATGAAACGATTCCTATCCCGCCGCTTGACGCAGGCCCTTCGTAGGGTGGGCTTCAGCCCACCGCTTTGAGGCGGCGCCGTAGGAGGCCATGGTGGGCTAAAGCCCACCCTACGATGTCCTCTCGATAGGGTCGCTTTCATGGCATGATCTACTAGGTCGCCTGCACCGGGCCGGGTGTGGCGGAGGGCATCGCCGCCGTCGTCTTGGCCCAGACGCTGGTGGGGCCCGCGAGCAGCAGCGCGATGCAGCCGGTCCATCCCGTCTGGTGCGACGCGCCGAGGCCGCGGCCGGTGTCGCCGTGGAAATACTCGTGGAACAGCAGGTGGTCGCGGAACTCGGGGTCGCTCTGCGACAGCGTGTCGTCGCCCAGGAACGGCCGCCGCCCATCGGCGCCGCGCAGGAACAGCGCCTTCAGCCGGTCCGACAACATCGCCGCCACCTGCTCCAGCGACTGCATCTGGCCCGACCCCACCGGGCACTCCACCGTGAAATCGCCGCCGTAATAGCGATGGAACTCGCGCAGGCTATCCACCAGCAGGATGTTCACCGGCATCCACACCGGGCCGCGCCAGTTGGAGTTGCCGCCGAACGCGTGCGAGATGCCTTCTCCGGGCTCATAGCCGATGCTGAAGCTGCTGCCGTTCACCGTCAGCACGTAGGGGTGAGCCTGGTGGTATTTGGACAGCGCGCGAACCCCGTAGGGCGACAGGAACTCCGCCTCGTCCAGCATCTGCCGCAGCAGCATCTTCACCCGGTGGCCGCGCAACAGCGACAGCAGATGCCGCTCGCCGGTGCCCTGTTCCGTCCAGCGCGAGATCAGCGCCGCCAAATCCGGCCGGTCGTTGAGGAAGTATTGCAGCCGTTCGCTGAACGCCGGCAGCGCCTTGAACGCCCGGCTGCCGATCACCTCCACAGCGAAGAGCGGGATCAGCCCCACGATCGAGCGGACACGGAGCGGGATCGCCTCCCCGTCGGGCAGGTGCAGCACGTCGTAGAAGAACTGGTCCTGCTCGTCCCACAGGCCGATGCCGCCGGCCTTGGTCATGGCCTCCGCGATGTAGAGGAAGTGCTCGAAGAACTTGGTCGCCATGTCCTCGTAGGCATCGTCCTCGATGGCGAGTTCGAGGGAGATGCGCATCATGTTCAGCGTGAACATCGCCATCCACGCCGTGCCATCGGACTGGTCGATGATGCCGCCGGTGGGCAGCGGGTGCGAGCGGTCGAAGATCGTGATATTGTCCAGCCCCAGGAAACCGCCCTGGAACAGGTTGCGGCCTTCGTCGTCCTTGCGGTTCACCCACCAGGTGAAATTCAGCAGCAGCTTGTGGAACGCCATTTCCAAGAACTTGCGGTCCGCCTTCCCGGTCATGGCGCGGTCCATCTGGAACACCCGGATCACCGCCCAGGCATGCACCGGCGGGTTCACGTCCCCGAACGCCCATTCATAGGCCGGCAACTGGCCGTTCGGGTGCATGTAGCGTTCGCGCATCAGCAGCAGCAATTGCGCCTTGGCGAAGGCCGGGTCGATTAGCGCGAAGGTGACGGTGTGGAAGGCGAGGTCCCAGGCGGCATACCAGGGATACTCCCAGCTATCGGGCATGGAGATGACGTCGGCATTGTCCAAATGCCGCCAGTCGGCGTTGCGTCCCTTCTCGCGCTGCGGCGGTGGGGTGGGCTGCCCGGGGTCGCCGTCCAGCCAGCGGCGCACGTCCAGCGCGTAGAACTGCTTCGACCACAGCATGCCCGCCAGCGCCTGACGCTGCACCGCGCGGGCGTCTGCGTCCGCCATGTCGCGCTGGAGTGCGGCGTAGAACGCGTCCGCGTCGGCGCGGCGGTTTTCCATCACCGCGTCGAACCAGCCGAAGGCGTCGTCCGTCGTTTCGGGCCGCAGCCGCAGCCGCAGCCGCGTTTGTCCACCGCCCGGGATCTCCACCCGCAGATGCGCGGCGCATTTGGTGCCGCGGCGCAGCGGGTTCACCGCGCCGCGGTCGCCGTGCACGACGAAGTCGTTGATGCCGTCCTTGAACGGGCCGGGGAGCTTGGTGCCGTACAGCCGGTTGAAGTTCGTCTCGTTCTCGCAGAACAGCCATTCGGCGCCGGGCGCATCCACCTCGCAGATGCGGGTGCGGGCGAGGGCAGGGTGCGTCGCGCGGACTTTCGTCCCCTCCAGCACCATCATCGGCTTCGGCCGGCCGGGCACCCAGGTCCAGGTGTTGCGCGACCAGAATTGCGGCAGGATGTGCAGCGGCGCGGGGTCGCGCCCGCGGTTGTGCACCGTCACCTGCATCAGGATGTCGTCGGTCGACGCCTTGGCGTATTCGACCTCCACGTCGAAATAGCGGCGCTCGTTGAACACGCCGGTGTCGGCGAGCTCGAACTCCCGGTCTTCCGTGCCGCGGGCGGCGTTGACCTTCAGCAATTGATCGTAGGGGAAGGCCGCCTGCGGGTATTTGTACAGCATGCGCATGTAGGAATGCGTCGGCGTGCCGTCGACGAAGTAATACAGCTCCTTCACGTCCTCGCCGTGGTTGCCCTGCGCGTTGGTCAGGCCGAACAGCCGCTCTTTCAGGAGCGGGTCGCGCTCGTTCCACAACCCCAGGCTCAGGCACCAGCGCAGCTTGTCGTCGGCGAAGCCGGCCAGCCCGTCCTCGCCCCAGCGATAGGCGCGGCTGCGGGCCTCGTCATGCGGCAGATAGTCCCAGGCGGTGCCGCCGGGACTGTAATCCTCGCGCACCGTGCCCCATTGGCGCTCGCTGAGATACGGCCCCCAGCGGCGCCAATCCTCCCCGCGCTCCGTGGCGAGCAGGCGTCGCCCCTCGGCGGTCTCGAAAATCGGATCAGACTCCATCGGGTGCTCCCAGCATGGCTTCGATGCGGATCAGTTCGCCCAGCGACCACGCCTGGAACGGGCAGCCGCCCGGCGTGTGCGGGGCGTCGCCATCGGCCACTTCTGACACATGGCCGAGCCCGGCGGTGTGAAGATGCGCGTGCAGCGGCGGCAGGAAGCGGGCGCGGCCTTCCGCCCGCGCCTCCGCCGTGTTGCCGCGGCCGGCCAGCCAGGCCGCGACGAATGGCCCGAACAGCCAGGGCCAGACGGTGCCCTGGTGATACGCCTCGTCCCGCGCCACCAGGTCACCGCGGTACTGCGGCCGATAGTCCGGATCGTCCGGCGCCAGCGTGCGCAGCCCAAGCGGCGTAAGCAGGCGGTCTTCCGCCAACGCCACGACCCCGGCCGCCAGCCGCGGCGTGAGCACGGGGATGGGCAAGCCGCCCGCCGCCAGAACCTGGTTCGGCCGCACCCGGCGGTCGCGCGCGCCGGGCACGCCATCGGCGTCCAGCACGTCGATCAGCCCGCCCGTCTCCCGGTCCGGGAACAGCGCCGTCACGCTGTCCCGCGCCCGCAGCGCCGCCGACATCCAGCGGTCGCCCCCCGGCCATTGCCCGGCGATCGCCAGCGCGTTCACCCACAGCGCCTGCACCTCCACGGGTTTGCCGATCCGCGGCGTGATGACGCGGCCCGCGACCTTGGCGTCCATCCAGGTCAGTTGCACGCCGGGTTCGCCCGCCCGCAGCAAGCCGTCCGCGGGATCGACGCCGATGCCGAAGCGGGCGCCGGCGCTGTAGCCTTCCAGGATGGCGGCCGACGCCTCCCGCAGCCGGGCCGTCACGGCGCGCGAGGCGCCGCCGGCCTGGCTCAACTCGTGCACGGCGACGATGAACCAGAGCGAGGCGTCGACGGCGTTGAACTCGGGCGGGACGTCGCCCTCCGGGAAGCGGTTGGGCAGCATGCCCTCGCTGACATGCCCGGACCAGGCGAGCAGGATGTCGGCCGTCTCCTGCAAGCGGCCGCGGGCGATCAGCAGGCCGCGCAGCGCGATGAATGTGTCGCGCCCCCAGGCGGTGAACCATGGGAACCCCGCCAGCAGCGTGGGGCCGGCGGCGCTGTCCGCCAGGTAGGCATCGGCGGATACGTCCCGCGGCGGCCGGCTGCGGCGCGTCCGCTCCGCTTGCTCCAGCAGCGCAGGCGGCGTCGACCCGGCGGTGTCGGCGCGCAGGACCAGCGTCGCCTCGGTGACGGCGTCCCAGACGAAACTGCCGGGCGAGGCGAGGTCCTCGCCATCATCCATGCCCCGCTCGACCTCCACGGCATAGCTGAACCCGCGGTACCAGTCGGGACCGTCCTGCCAGGTGTAATTCCCCCGCGCGGTCACGCCGGGCACGCCGGGATAGGGGCGCCAGGCCAGCGCACCGCCCTCCTGCCGCGTGGTGAAGTCGAAGGCCGGGTTCTCGTGGTGCAGGGCGTGGTAGTCGCGGCCGGACAGCAGCGGCCGGACGGTCAGGCGGACCGGCTGGTTGGCCGACCATCGCAGCACCACCTCCTGCGTGGCCCGGCTGACGAAAACCTCGTGCCGGACGGCAAGGCCGCCGGGGAAGGTGAAATCCCAGCACGGCCAGGGCAGGGCAGTGAAGCCGCTGATGCGCCACTGCCCGTCCGGGAACACGGCGCCGCCGCGATAGGCCTGGCTGCTCAGCGCGAACCGGCCCTCCGCCGTCTCCACCGCGACCTCCAGCCCGTTGACCAGGACGAAGCGCCCGGCAGCGCTCGCGGTCAGCAGCAGGGCGTGGTAGCGCCGCGTCCGGATCAGCCCCGCCGTCCCGGATGCGAACCCGCCGCGCCCATCCGCCTCCAGCCATTCCGCGTCCAAATCCATGTCGGGCCCACCCTTGGGCCGCTAGGATGCCCACACGTGGCGCGCCGCGGGAAGCCGCCGTCTGTCGCTTGACCGCGCGAACGGCCTGGGCGGATAAATCCTTATCTGAGAAGGAGAGTGCATTATGAACGTTCAGACCGCGCCCACATCCCTCGGCGGCATGTCTGCGGAGGAGTGGCAAATCCGTTGCGACCTGGCCGCGCTGTACCGGCTGGTGGCGCATCACCGTATGACGGATTGGGTCTACACCCATATTTCCGCCCGCATTCCCGGACCCGAGCACCATTTCCTGATCAACCAATACGGCGTGCTGTTCGACGAGATGTGCGCCTCCGACCTGGTGAAGATCGACCTGGACGGCAACATCATCGCGGAGCCGCACCATGCCGGCCTGTCGCCGCGCCAGGTGAACGCCGCCGGGTTCTGCATCCACTCGGCGATCCACATGGCCCGGCCGGACATCATGTGCGTCGTGCACACCCATACGGCGGCGGGCATCGCCGTGTCGGCGCAGAAGCGCGGCCTGCTGCCGATGAGCCAGCATGCGCTGCGCTTCTACGGCCGCATGTCCTATCACGGCTACGAAGGCATCGCCCTGGACCTGGACGAGCGCGACCGCCTGGTGCACGACCTGGGGACCAACCGCGCCATGATCCTGCGCAACCACGGCCTGCTGGTCGGCGGCCGCACCATCCCGGAGGCGTGGAGCGACCTTTACTACCTGGAGCGCGCCTGCCAGGCCCAGGTCGCCGCCGGGGATGGCGAGCTGATCCTGCCCCCGACCGAGGTCTGCGAGCATACCGCCCGGCAGTTCGACCACGAGGGCACATTGGCGCATTGCGAGTGGGCCTGGCAGTCGGCGATGCGGCAGGTCGAGGGCGGCAAGACGGATTATCGCCGCTGACCATCGACATTGCCCCGTCCGGCCAGGCGCCGGCCGGGGCAGTGGCCGAGACCCGGGTTGCCCGATCCCGGCGGTGGGAGTCGTGGCTGGTGTTCGCGGCCTCGCTCGGCTGCATCCTGTTCGGCCTCGCCACGCTGAAGCCGCAGGCGCTGAACGCATACGACCAGCCGCTCTATCTCGGCATCGCGAGCGACCTGCTGCAGACCGGAACCTACACCAACGGCCGCTGGGGCCAGCCGGGGCAATCCGGCGCCTACACGGCGCCGCTGTACCCGGCCTTGGTGGCCGGGGTGGCGGCAGTCGACCAGCGGCTCGCGACGGCCGCCGCTTGCGTGCGAACGGCGCCGTGGCCGCAGATCGCGAACTGTCCGGGCTCGCTCGGGCTGCTGGTGCCGTTGCAGGTGGCGTTTATGGCGGCGACGCTGGCGCTGATCTGGGCCTCCACCCGGGCGGTCGGCGGCTCGCGTTGGGCTGCCTGGTGCGCGCTGCTCGCCGCCGGGCTGGGGACGTCGGAATACGCCGTCTACGCCAGGACGGCGATGACGGAGGCGGTGAGCCTGCCGCTGGCGGCGCTGTGCGGCTGGCTGTTGGTGCTTCTGGTCCAGCGGCCACGCTTCGGTTTGGCGGCCGGGCTGGGTCTGGGCTTGGGGCTGCTGACGCTGGCCCGGCCGGAATACCTGTATCTGGCGGCCGTGATCGGCCTGGCGGGGGTGGTGGTCGCGGCGTGGCGGCGGCGGCTGGGACTGTCCCTCATCGCCGCGTGCCTGGTCGCCGGCGTGACGATCGCGCCGTGGTCGCTGCGCAACGAGGCGTTGTTCGGCACGGCCGCCCCCACCTCTGGCTATGCCGGGTTCATCCTGGCGCAACGCATGGCGTATCAGGCGATGACGCCGGCGGAATGGACGGCCGAGTGGCTGTATGCCTTGCCTGGGTTCGGGCCTGCCGCGGCCCGGCTGGTGTTCCCCAACGCCGTGGCGCGGCTCGGCTGGCAGGATCGGCCGGACACGTTCTACATGGTCGGCAACACCACCATGGTGCAGGAGCTGGCGCAGAACGCGCCGGATCCTGCCACCCAAGTGGGCTATCTGCTGCATCGCTATGCCCTGCCGCACCCATTCCGCTTCGCCGCCGTGACCCTGGTGATGGCGTGGAAGTCGCTGTGGGTGCGCAAGTATTTCAGCCTGGTGGCCGCACCATTCCTGGCGGTGATGCTGTGGCGGGCGGTGCGGCGGCGCGATCCGCTGTGGCTGGCCTTCCTGCTGCCGCCGCTGTTCGTGGTGGCCCTGCATGCCGCGACCACCGTCGCCACGCCGCGCTACAGCCTGATGCTGGTCCCGGCCTATGCCGCCGCGTTCGGCCTGGTGGCCGGGCCGTGGCTGGAACGGCGGTTGCATCGCTTCCTGCCATGACCGACCTGCTGCACATCGAGGGGCTCCGCACTGAATTCCCCGGGGAGCGCCGCCCCTTCGCCGCCGTCGACGGCGTGGACATCGCAGTGGCGCGGGGCAAGACCCTGGGCATCGTGGGGGAAAGCGGCTGCGGCAAGTCGATGCTGTCGCTGTCCGTCATGGGGCTGGTGCCGCCGCCGGGCCGGATCGCCGCCGGGCAGGTGGTGTTCGACGGCCAGAACCTGCTGCGGCTGCCGCCCTCGGCGATGCGCAGCCTGCGGGGGCGGCGGATCGCGATGATCTTCCAGGAGCCGATGACCAGCCTGAACCCGGCTTACACGGTGGGCGACCAGATCATGGAGGCGATGAAGGCGCACGACAAAGCCGGCCGCAACCTGCGCGCCCGTGCCGCGGCGGCGCTGGACCGGGTCCGGATTCCGGCCCCGGACCGCCGCCTGGACGAATACCCGCACCAGATGTCCGGCGGCATGCGGCAGCGCGTGATGATCGCCATGGCGCTGTCCTGCGCCCCGGACCTGCTGATCGCCGACGAGCCGACCACGGCGCTGGACGTCACCGTGCAGGCGCAAATCCTAGACTTGTTGCGTGACCTGCAGCAGCAGACCGGCATGGCGATCGTGCTGATCACCCATGATTTGGGCGTGGTGGCCGAAATGGCCGACGAGGTGGCGGTGATGTATGCCGGCCGGGTGGTGGAACGTGCCTCCGCCAGCGCCTTGTTCGACGATCCGCAGCATCCCTATACGCTCGGCCTGCTCGGTAGCGTGCCGCGGCTGGAGGAATACCGGGACAGGCTGTTAGCGATTGAGGGGTCGGTGCCGTCCGCGGCCGCGCTGCCGCCGGGCTGCCGGTTCCATCCCCGCTGCGTGTTCGGCGCGCCACCCTGCATGGAGGCGCAGCCGCCTCTGCGTGCGCTGGCGGAGGGGCACGAGGCAGCTTGCATCCGCGCCCCGGTCGAGGCGATCGCGGCGTGATGGGGCAGCGCGCTCGCATGTGTCCGCAGCGGCCTCAAGAACCCTCTCCCGCCAGCGGGAGAGGGAGATTTGGCCAGAGGGAGGGGGACTTTCGCCTCCTCAGTCTGCTCCCTCTCCTTTTGGGAGAGGGTCGGGGTGAGGGCGCGTCCCCATGACCCTCCTCCTCGAGGCCACCAACCTCGCCAAGCATTTCCGCACCCGCTCCGGATTGGTCCGGGCGGTGGACGGCGTGTCGTTCTCCCTCGCCCGCGGCGAGACGTTGGCCCTGGTCGGTGAAAGCGGCTGCGGCAAGTCCACCACCGCCCGGCTCGTGCTGCGCCTGATCGAGCCGACGGCCGGGAGCGTGCAGTTCGAGGGACAGGACATCACCGCGCTGCCCGGCGCCGCGTTGCGACGCCTGCGTCGCCGCATGCAGATCGTGTTCCAGGACCCGTTCGCCTCGCTCAACCCGCGCATGACGGTGGGCGCCACGCTGGACGAGCCGTTGCTGATCCACGGCTACGGCGATGCCGCCAAGCGCCGCGCCCGCGTGGCCGAGTTGCTGCAACTGGTCGGCCTGCCGCCGGAGCATGTCCGGCGCTACCCGCACGAGTTCTCCGGCGGCCAGCGCCAGCGCATCGGCATCGCCCGGGCGCTCGCGCTGGAGCCGGCGCTGGTCGTGTGCGACGAGCCGGTGTCGGCGCTGGACGTGTCGGTGCAGGCGCAGGTGGTGAACCTGCTGGGTGACCTGCAGCAGCGGCTGGGATTGTCCTATTTGTTCATCGCGCACGACCTGGCGGTGGTGAAGCACGTCGCGACGCGGATTGCGGTGATGTATCTCGGCCGCATCGTGGAGACGGCGTCGCGCGACGCGTTGTTCGAGCGGCCTTTGCATCCCTACACCCGCGCGCTGCTCGCCTCGATCCCGCGCCCCGACCCGTCACAGAAGCTGGCCCGGCAAGTGCCCGGCGGCGACGTGCCGAGCCCGCTGAACCCCCCGCCGGGCTGCCATTTCCACACGCGTTGCCCCTTCGTCATCGACCGCTGCCGCACCGAGCCCCCGGCCCTGCGCCAGCTTGCCCCCGGCCACCTGTCGGCGTGCCACCGTGCAGAGGAACTCCCACCCTTCGAGGCCGCCGTGTCGCGGCCGATGGCGGCCAACGCAGCGCGCAGGCTGGCACTCTACGCTGAACGAAGGGCGGTGGTGGCTTAAACGTGAGGCGAATCAGGTGTGGCATCATATTGGACGCTTTTTGGGTCGCCTGTCTTGCTGTCGCACCATGCATTGCGCCGTTTCCAGCAGAGGGCGATCAGCGTAGACGCGATGGAGAAGGCGCTTTCTCAGGATGGAGTTCCCGGGCCGGCGCCAGACACACTTCTGTTTAAGACAGTTGAATGCACGCTTGTCGTCGACGCGCTTGAGGGCGTAATCATCACGGGATACTGACACCCCATGAACGAAGACGATCTCCGACGCGCCCACAAAGACAGCAGCGACAACCGGCGGAGGGTTACTGCTGAAAAGCCGTGTGGCTGCTTCCATTGCTTGAGCGTGTTTGACGGTGCATCGGTCGTGGCGTGGATCGATGACGGGCAGACAGCCCTCTGCCCGGTTTGCGGCGTTGACGCAGTGCTGACGTCGCCGCACGATCTTTCGCCCGATTTCCTCCAGGCTATGCGGAGAACTTGGTTCGGACCCGGAAATGCCTCAGTGCTTCAAAGCGCCATTGTCTCTCAGCTGGGGCAAGCCTAGCACAACGGGTGGCCGTTACGTCCCTGCCAAGGGAAGTGCGGGCGTCGGGGCGTAGGCTTCCTCGACCAACTCCGGGCTGTTGGCGATCGCACGAAGGTAGCTGCGGGCCGCCGCGTCCAACTCGCGGCGGCCGGTTTCCCAGTTGCGCAGCGTCTCCACCTCGAACCCATAGCGAAGCGCGAACTGCTCGCGCGTGAGATGGAGGCGCTGGCGTAGTTGCCGCACGTCCATGGCGGCCGACGGCTCCACAGGGGCCGCGACGATCCCCGCCTTGGACAGCTCGATCGCCAAAGCCATCGAATCCTCCACGACCGGCAGGTCGACGAACACCCGGCCGTCTTCGACCAGCGCCTCGATCGCCCGCTTGGCGCGAAGCATGGTCAACCCACGCCGGGCCAGGGCATGCATGCCGTCAATCGTCTTCGGCATTGCCGCCCGATGAGGAAGGCGGAGGACGAACACGGCGGCGGAACCGGACGACACCCGGTCGACGGCCCGGATTGGCCCCAGTCGTGCGAAGCGCTCCCTCAACGTCGACTCCATCGAATTCCATCCTTTCCATCAAGGCCTGGGCAATCACCATCAGGTTCGCCGCTCCCATGGCGTTGGGACGGCTGTCCTGCAGGTGCGTGCCCCTCAGCACCAAAATCGTCCCGCTCACGACTGGCTCCGCCGCAACGGTCAGCCTGCCGGCCGGGGTCGTGATGACGATGGTGACCACGGGGTCTTCCGTCATGTCGGCCACCATCTCGAACCGGACATCACCGATAGTCCACATTACCAGAGACTGTGCCAATGGCACAGCGGAATCAACCATTGTCTCGCGATAGTGGAGCCGCCAGGTTCCGCCTAGGATGGGTCATCAAGTCCCATCGCGAGGAACGCCATGACCCCCTTCAGCATCGTCGCCCCGCGCGCCATCCATGTCGGCGGCGGCGCCGTCGCGACCGTGGCGGAGATGCTGGCGAAGTTCGGGCTGCGCCGCCCCTTGATCGTGACGGACCCGGTGATGGTGTCGACTGGCCTGCTGCGCCGTTGCACCGACCCGCTCACGACGGCGGGCGTTGATTTCTCCGTGTTCAGCGACACCATCCCGGAGCCGGAGGACATCGTGATCGAAGCCGGCGTGGCGTTGCTGCGGGCCGGCAACCACGACTGCTTGCTGGCCTTCGGCGGCGGCTCGCCCATCGACACCGCGAAGGCGATCGCCATCCTGGCGCAGCGCCCTGGCGCCAAGATGCGGGAGTTCAAGGTCCCGGTGCAGAACGACACCCCCGTATTGCCCGTCATCGCCATTCCCACCACCGCCGGCACCGGCAGCGAGTGCACCCGCTTCACCGTCATCACCGACACGGAACGCGGCGAGAAGATGCTGATCGCCGGGTTGGCCGCCCTGCCGCTCGCCGCGATCGTGGATTACGAGCTGACCTACACCGTGCCGCCCCGCACCACCGCAGATACCGGCGTCGACAGCCTGACCCACGCGCTGGAGGCCTATGTCTCAAAACGCGCCAACCCGGTGTCCGACTCGCTGGCGCTCGGCGCATTGGCGCTGATCGGCCACCACCTGCGCACCGCCTACACCCAGCCGCGCAATGCCGAAGCGCGCGAGGGCATGATGCTGGGGGCGACGCAGGCGGGCATGGCGTTCTGCAACAGCTCCGTGGCACTGGTGCACGGCATGTCGCGGCCGATCGGCGCCCGCTTCCACGTGCCGCACGGCTTGTCCAACGCGATGCTGTTGCCGGCGATCACCCGGTTCGGGCTCGACGCCGCGGTGGCGCGCTACGCCGCGGCCGCGCGGGCCACCGGGTTCGCACCCTCCGGCGCCGACGATGCCTGGGCCAGCGAGGCGTTGTGCGACGGGTTGGACGCGCTGAACCGCGACTTGGGCGTACCCACGCCGCAAGCCTACGGCATCGCCTGGACGGAGTGGGAGGCGGCGATGGACACCATGGCGGACCAGGCGCTCGCCTCCGGCAGTCCGGCGAACAATCCGCGCGTGCCGGACAAGGCCGAGATCGTGGCGCTCTACCGCCAGGTCTACGCCGGCCGTAACCAGTAGGGCTTGCGTCCTGTCGGGCCGGCACGGATGGTGCTGCCACAGGTCTTCACCCGGACGGAGTTCCCTCATCCATGGCGCTGCACGTGGCCCTCACGCACCGGACGAGCTACCGCTACGACCGGCCCGTGCAGTTGGGGCCGCAGACGATCCGCCTGCGTCCCGCGCCGCACTCGCGCACGCCGATCCTGTCCTACGCGCTGGGCATCGAGCCCGCCGGCCACTTCATCAACTGGCAGCAGGATCCACAGGGCAATTTCCTCGCCCGGGTCGTGTTCCCGGAGCGGGTGACGCAGTTCGTCGTCACCGTCGACCTGCTGGCCGACATGGCGACGATCAACCCGTTCGACTTCTTCCTGGAGGCGGAGGCCGAGACCGTCCCGTTCCAATACGAAGCCACCCTGCGCACGGAACTCGCCGCGTTCCTGCAACCCGACCCGGCCGGCCCGCTACTCACCGCCCTGCTGGAGCAATTGCATCCCGCCGGGCAGCGGACGATCGACTTCCTGGTGGCAGTGAACCAGGCCGTGCGCGACCGCATCGGCTACATCGTGCGGATGGAGCCCGGCGTGTGGTCGCCGCAGCAGACGCTGGAGCAGGCGCAGGGCTCCTGCCGCGACAGCGCCTGGGTGCTGGTGCAGGCGTTCCGCAACCTGGGCTACGCCGCCCGCTTCGTGTCCGGCTACCTGATCCAACTGAAGCCGGACGTCGCCGCATTGGAGGGACCGGCCGGGGCAAGCGAGGACTTCACCGATTTGCACGCCTGGGCGGAGGTCTACCTGCCCGGCGCCGGCTGGGTGGGCCTGGACGCCACCAGCGGGCTGCTGACCGGGGAGGGGCACATCCCGCTCGCCGCCACGCCGGAGCCGCTCTCCGCCGCCCCGATCTCCGGCCTGGTCGAGCCCGCGGGGACCGAGTTCGGCTTCGAGATGCGGGTGACCCGCCTGGTCGAGACGCCGCGCGTGACCAAGCCGTACGAGCCGGAGCAGTGGCAGGCGATCCAGCGGGCGGGCGACCGGGTCGATGCCGCGCTCGCCGCCGGGGATGTGCGGCTGACCATGGGCGGGGAGCCGACCTTCGTGTCCGATCGCGACCCCGACGGGGCGGAGTGGACGACCGATGCGCTCGGCCCCACCAAGCGGCGCGAGGCCGGGCGGCTGATCCGCCGCCTGATGGGGTTGTGGTCGGCCGGCGCGGCGCTGCAATACGGCGCCGGCAAGCACTACCCCGGCGAGCAGACCCCGCGCTGGGCGCTGCATGCCACCTGGCGGCGCGACGGCGATCCCGTCTGGGCTGACCCGTCCCTGCTGACCGACCCGGACACGGCGACCGGCGCTGCCACGGCAGACGATGCCGAGAGGTTCGCGCGGACGCTTGCCACGACGCTCGGCGTGGCCGCGGACTGCGCCATGCCGGCCTATGAGGACCAGCCGTATTTCCTGATGCGCGAGGGCCGCCTGCCGGCCAACGTCGTGGCCGAAGCCAGCCAAAGCCGCGACCCGCAGGAGCGGGAACGGCTGCGCCGGGTGTTCAGCCAGGGCCTGGACGCGGTCGCCGGCTACGTGCTGCCGCTGCGGCGGTTCGGCGCCGGGCCGTCCCGCCGCTGGCAAAGCGAGCGGTGGGAGATGCGCGAGGGCAAAATCTTCCTCGTGCAGGGCGACAACTCCATGGGCGTGCGCCTGCCGCTCAACGCCTTGCCCTATATCGACCCCAAGGAGGTGGAGGAGGAGCCGGAGCCCGACCCGATGGCCGCCACGGCCGCGCTGCCGCCCCACGCGGCGCTGCCTGGGCCGGGCCAGCTTGACGGGGCACGCGGCGTGCGCACGGCGCTGACGGTGCAGGCGCGGGGCGGGCTGCTGTTCGTCTATATCCCGCCGCTGCCGTCGGCCGAGGACTGGCTGGCGCTGGTCGCCGGTGTGGAGCGTACCGCCGCCGCTCTGCAGCAGGGCGTGGTGCTGGAGGGCTACAAGGCGCCGTATGACCGTCGCCTGGACGCGTTCTCGGTGACGCCGGACCCGGGCGTCATCGAGGTGAACGTGCACCCGGCGACCAACTGGGCCGAGATCGTCGCCCATACCGGGCAGCTTTACGAGCAGGCGCGGCAAAGCGGCCTGCGCGCGGAGAAGTTCATGCTGGACGGCCGCCATGTCGGCACCGGCGGCGGCAACCACGTGGTGATGGGCGCGGCCACGCCGGAGGACAGCCCGTTCCTGCGGCGGCCGGATTTGCTGCGCTCGCTGCTCGGCTTCTGGCACAACCATCCGAGTCTTTCTTTTCTTTTTAGCGGCTTGTTCATCGGCCCGATGAGCCAGCATCCGCGCATCGACGAAGCCCGGCAGGATGCGGTGCGCGAGTTGGAGATCGCCTTCGCCCAGGTGAAGCGGGACGCGCCCCCGCCGCCCTGGATCACCGACCGGCTGTTCCGCAACATCCTGGTGGACATGACGGGCAACACCCACCGGACCGAGTTCTGCATCGACAAGATGTATTCGCCGGACAGTTCCTCCGGCCGGCTGGGCCTGGTGGAGTTCCGCGCCTTCGAGATGCCGCCCCATCCGGAGATGGCCGCCGCCCAGGTCTTGCTGATGCGCACCGCCGTCGCCGCGTTCTGGCAGGTGCCGTACGAGCGACGGCTGATCCGCTGGGGCACACGGGTGCATGATGATTTCATGCTGCCGCACTACGTCTGGCAGGATTTCCGCGACGCGCTGGAGGAACTCGCGGTGCACGGCGCCGGGTTCGGCGCGCAGTTGGACCCGGCGTGGTTTGAGCCGCATCGCGCGTTCCGCTTCCCCGTCATCGGCACCGTGGCGGTGCACGACATGGCGCTGGAGCTGCGGCACGCGCTGGAGCCCTGGCACGCCATGGGCGAGATGCCGGGCGGCGGCGGCACGGTGCGCTACGTCGACAGCTCCGTCGAGCGGCTGCAGGCGCGGGTCACGGCGTGGCAGCCGGAGCGGTTCGCCCTGGCCTGCAACGGCGTCGCGGTGCCGCTGCGCGCGACCGAAATGGCGGGCGAGTTCGTGGCCGGCATCCGGTTCAAGGCCTGGCAGCCGTACAGCGCGCTGCACCCGACCATCCCGGCGCAAACGCCGCTGGTGTTCGACATCTACGATCGGTGGAACGGCCGCTCGCTCGGCGGGCTGACCTACCACGTCGCGCATCCCGGCGGCCGGTCCTACGACAAGTTCCCGGTGAACGCGAACGAGGCGGAGGCGCGCCGCCGCGCCCGCTTCCTCCCGTTCGGCCACACGCCCGGCCCGATGCCGCCGCCGACGGGCGACACCTCGCCAGAACTGCCCCGCACGCTGGACCTGCGCGCCTACGCGTAGGCTCAGGGTCGCGGGACGCCGCTCGTCATCATCCGGGCGAACATGTCCTGCATCTGGGAGGACAATTGCGGCATCGTCGTGAACCACAGTTTCAGCATCGCGTCCGGCGAGAAGCTGTCGGCGGCGTCCACGGCTTGCCGCTCCAGATGGGCCATGACCGCCGCCTGCATCGGCTTGACGTCGGGCAGGCCCATGAAACTCCGGGCTTCGTCCGGCGTGCAGTCGATTTCGATCGTGACCTTCATTCCACCCTCCCGAATCACGGCAATATCATGGGGGAACCAGCTATGTTTGCCGAGGTCGACCAGCCTCCACCCTCATCCCGGCCCTCGCCGCCAGCCAGCGTGAGAGATGAGTTGAGCGGTGAGCCTTAGTCAGGTCAACGTCTGGCAATGGGATCTGGATGACGCCAGCCTTGCCGACGGCTCGGTCCTCTCCGCGGCGGAACAGGCGCGGGCGAGCCGGTTCATCGTGCCCCACGCCGGCCGGCGGTTCACGGCCGGGCGTGCCGCCCTGCGCAAGACCTTGGCCAGCCTGTGCGGGGTCCCAGCGCCGGACCTGACCCTGTGCACCGGTCCGAACGGCAAGCCGTTCCTGCGCGACGGCCCCCACTTCAACCTCGCGCATTCCGGCCCCATGGCGCTGTTCGCCGTCGCCGACTTCCCGGTGGGCATCGATGTCGAGGCGGTGCGGCCGGTTGAGCCGGGCCTCGCCAACACGGTCTTCACCGGGACGGAGCTGGCGTATTTGGCCGGTCTGGCCGAAGCCGAGCGGCAGGCTGCCTTCTTCCGCGGCTGGACCCGGAAGGAGGCGGTGATCAAGGCCAAGGGCGGCAGCATCGCCGACCTCCAATCCATCGCCGTCCTGCCGGGGGTGCATCTGGCCGGGTGGCAGGTGACGGACCTCGCCGTCCCCGCCGGCTACGCCGCTTCGGTCGCCGCGCCGTGCCGCGGCTGGGGCGTTACGCGGCGGGGCCTGGAAACTGCCGCCAAATGACCCCGGCCGGGGGCTGCAACGTGGCCGGATGTCCCAGCAGCGCGTGGCCGAAGAAGGCCGTCACCAAGACGCGGACGGTGGCGCTGTCACCCGCGTCGCTGAAGCCCTCGTGGGCCATGCCCGGAAGCTCGGCATAACTGCCGCCCACCGTCGCAAACCGGGCGCGCAACCGCGCGGCGTCCCGTTCGTCCATTTCCGCCGCCGGGGTCGTGGCGGTGTGCGGCAGGTCCGGGAACGGGTCGCCGCTGAGCACCAGGTAGGGTTGCCGGGACGGATCATCCGCCGCTGGCCCGAACATCCAGCCATCCATGTTCAGGCATGCCTTGAACCGGCTGTCCTGCCGGCACGCCTCCGCCGCCACGGCGCCGCCGAACGACCAGCCCAGGATGCCGGCGCTCGGCGCCTGCTCCGCCTCCGGCAGCAGGTCCAGCACGACGGAGGAATCCGTCGCCAGCACCACGGCGCGCCAGTCGCCCTCCACGGTCGTGCGGCGCAGCGCCGCGGCTGAGGACAGGTCAAGCGGAAGCTGCATCCGCTGGATGTACGATGCAAATTGCGGCGGTTGCGCCGTTGCGTAATCCACGGCGACGACGGTGAAGCCGGCCTGCGCCAAAGCCGCCGCCAGGTGGGAGTTTTCTCCGGCCTGCCCGCCCCAACTTGGCTGATAGACCAGCAGGGGGTGCCGGCCCGGTGTCTCGGGCGACCACAGCAGCATGCGCAGCGCGTGGCCGGGCACGCCGTCGCGGCCAGGCACGTCGAGCGTGCGCGTGACCGGACCGGCCCCGCCCAGGACCAGGAGGCCGCCGAGGGCGAAGGCGAGGCGCCGGACCAATTTGCGTTGGCGCGGGGCCGCGCCCGCCGGAATCGCCGCGCGCGTCATGCTGCCGCGATTCGCTCGGCCACCAGCTCGGGCCAGCCGTCGGCGGGCAGGGGGATGACGTCCAACTCCCCGCCCAGATGCCGCGCCCAGCCACCCACCAAATCCTGCTGAGAGCGGTGGCGGCGGAACAGCAAGGTCCTGCCTTTGAAGGGCGGCATCGCTGTGCGTGGGCCGCGCAACGCGCGCCAGACGCCGCTGGCGACCGCGGGCGGCGCCGCGTCCAGCAGCACCAGCATCGCGCTTCGGCCCGCCGCCTCCAGGCCCTGCGCCAGTTTCAGCGCCGCCTCTCCGTCCGCGCCTGCGCCGAGCACGACCAGCTTGCCGGTCGGGAACAGCCGGGTCACGGCGTCCGGCGAAGCATCCGGCATGCAACGGAAGGCGCGGCTGCGGCCGACCGCCCCCTGCAACGCCGCCCACTGGTCCGGATCCCCGATGGCAACCAGCGGCGGCCCGGCATCCTGTGTGGGCGGGGACAGCCGGGCGGCCAACCCGCCCAGCGTGCTGTCGGTGAACAGGGCGGCCATGCCGACCCGCTGGCCGAACTCCGCCTCGACCCGAGCCAGCATCCGCGCGGCCAGCAGGGAGTGGCCGCCGAGATCGAAGAAACCGTCGGTCGGCGCCACGCCCGGCAGCCCCAAGATGTCGCACCAGATCAGTCCGAGCCGGTCGAGCACCGGGTCGGCTGATGTCACGGGCTCGATCGCCTGGCCTGACAGGGCGTGGCGCCATTCCGCCAGCATCGCCTCCACGCTCGCCGCATGGAACAGCGCGGTGTCGTATTCGCACGAGGCGCGCCAGCCGTCCGGCCGCTCCACCATGAAGAAGTTCAGATCGTAGAGCGCCCCGGCCGAGTGGCTCGGCAGGTCGACCAGTTTGATGCCGCCGCCCTCGAACGGCGACACGAAGGAGCGTTGGAAGATGAAGTTGACGGAAAACAGCGGCGTGCGACGCTGGGTCCGCGGCGGGTTGAGCGCGCGGATCAGCAATTCGAACGGCATGGCATGGTGGCTGAGCGCGTCCGCCACCGTGTCCGCCGCGCGCGCCACGCGGGTCGCCCAATCCGGCCCGCCCGACAGGTCCAGCCGCAGCACCAGCGTGTTGATGAAGGGGCCGATCATCCCCTCCAGCTCGACCTCCGTCCGCCCGGCGACCTGCGTGCCGACCGGGATGTCCTCGGCCCCGGTGCGGGCTTGCAGCATCCGCCCGAGTGCGGCCAGCGCCACCGCGAACGGCGTGCAACCCTGCTGGATCGCCATGGCGGACATGCCATCCGTCAGCGCACGCGACAACAGGAGGGAGGTAATGGCGCTTGGCCCGCGCGACTCCGCCGTGTGGTCGGGTGGCACGGTCACGTAGGGCAAGCCGGCAAGCTGCCGCGTCCAGTAGGCGGTCGATGCGTCCAGCGCCGGGCTTTGCAGCCACGCCTGCTGCCACTCGGCATAGTCGCCGTATTGCAGGGGCAGCTCCGGCAGCGGCGGGGCGCCCGCGAGGAAGCGGGTGATCTCATCCGCCAGCACGCCGACCGACCATCCGTCGCAGACCGCGTGATGCATGGTCAACAACAGCCGTGCGTTCCCCGGCGCCAGCGCGATCAGCGCCGCGCGGATCAATGGGCCGGCTTCGAGCGCGAACGGAGTACGAGCCGCCTCCGCCCCGAGCCGGTCGGCCTCCGCCATGCTGTCGGCCAGCGGCAGGTGGGTCAGGTCGCGGAAGCTGACCTGGAACGGCATCGCTGGCTGGACGATCTGCACGGGGATGCCGTCTGAATTGTGCAGGGCCGTGCGCAGGATTTCGTGCCGGCTGACGATCCGCCGCATCGCCGCCTCGACGGCGGCATGGCTGACCGGGCCGAGCAGGCTCCATCGCACCGCGACGTTCAGCGAGGGCGTGCCGGGATCCAGCGCATCCAGCAGCCAGAACCGCGCCTGGGCCAGCGAGGCCGGGTAGTGGACCCCAGTGCCGCCGCCGGACACGGGCGTGCCGATATCCACCGTCAGACCCCGACCGTGAGCTTGCGGTCGCGCCGGAACTGCTGCAGCGACGGGATGGCAGCAGCGGGCGCCGCGCCCGGCGTCGCCGCTTCGTCGCCCAAGGCGGCGGCCACGGCCGCGACCGTGCGATGCTGCAGCAGGTGGCGGGCTAGCAACGTCACGCCGGCCGCGTTCGCCCGCGCCGTGATCTGGAACAGTTGGATGGAGTCGGCGCCCATCGCCAGCAGGTCGTCGCCGCGCCCCACCGGGCGGTGCAGCACCGCGGTCCAGATCTCCGCCAGCGTGCGCTCCAGCGCGGAGCGGGGCGGCTCGGCCGCCGCGGTGGGCGCCGCGACCGCGTCCGGCAGCGCCTTGCGGTCCACCTTGCCGTTCGGGGTCAGCGGCAGGCGGTCGACCGCGACGAAGCCGGCCGGCACCATGTACTCCGGCAGCAGGCCCCGCAGCGTGGCGCGGATGGCCGCCTCGTCCAGCGCCGCGCCGGGGCGCAGCACGACCCAGGCCAGCAGCCGCGGCTCGCCGCCCGGGCCGTCGCGCAGCGCCACGGCCGCCTCCGCCACGCCGCACCGGGTGGTGAGCGCGTGTTCCACCTCGCCCGGCTCCATGCGGTAGCCGCGCAGCTTGATCTGGCTGTCGATGCGCCCCAGCACCTGCACGCGCCCGTCCGGCAGCCTGCGGGCGGAATCGCCGGTGCGATACAGCTTGGCGCCGGGGGAGAGCGGGTCGGCGATGAAGCGCTCCGCCGTCAGCTCCGGCTTGTTGCGGTAGCCTGCCGCCAAGCCAGCGCCGCCGATATGCAGGTGGCCCGGCACGCCCACCGGCGCCAGCCGGTCCTCGGCATCCAGCACGTGCAGGACCGTGTTGGCGATGGGATGGCCGATCGTGATGGCGCCCTCGCCGACGCGCTCCACCGCCGACCAGATCGTCGTCTCGGTCGGGCCGTACATGTTCCACAGCTCGCTGTGGTCGGCCAGCAGGCGGTCGGCCAGCGTGCGGGGCAGCGCCTCGCCGCCGCACAGCATGCGCAGGGCGCCCGGCGTCCAGCCCGTCTCCAGCAACATGCGCCAGGTGGCGGGCGTGGCCTGCATAATGGTGGCGCCTGTCGCGTGCAGCAGGTCGCGCAGGCGATAGCCGTCGGCGGCGTCCGCGCGCGAAGCCACCACGACCTGGGCGCCGGCCACCAGCGGACCCCAGAGCTCCAGCCCGGCGATGTCGAAGCTGACCGTGGTGACGGCCAGCCAGATGTCGCCCGGCTTGATCCCCGGCTCCCGGCCCATCGACAGCAGCAAATTGCCCAGCGCCACGTGGCCGATCTCGACCCCCTTGGGCAGGCCGGTCGAACCGGAGGTATAGATCACATAGGCGGGCGGGTCGGCCAACGCACTGGCGGCGGGCGGCGTGGCGGGTTGCGCCGCCACGGCGTCGCGCGCGGCGCGCAGGTCCAGCACCGGCGCATCCAACGTCGGGCCCGTCCCGTCCGTGACCAGCAAGGCCACGTCGGCGTCTGCCAGGATGTGCGCCAGCCGCGCCGGCGGGTGCGATGGATCGAGCGGAACGTAGGCCAACCCGGCCTTCCAGGCGCCGAGCAGCACTGCCAGCATGTCTGGCGTTCGATCCAGCATCACGGCGACCCGGTCGCCCGGCGTGGCATAGGTCAGCAGCAGGCGCGCCATGCGGTTCGCCTGGGCATCCAGCATGCCGTAGCTGACCGTGGCGTCGCCGAACCGCGCGGCGGTCGCGTGCGGCGTGCGAGCGGCCTGCCGTTCGATCAGCGTGTGGACCGGGGCGTCCGGCAGCGGCGCTGCGGTATCGTTCAGGCCGTGCAGCAGGTCCTGGCGCTCGTGGTCCGAGAGCAGAGGGATGGCGCCGACCGGTTGCGCCGGGTCGGCAGCCACGGCCGCCAGCACCGTGCGCAGATGGCCGAGCCAGCGGTCCACCGTCGCCGGGTCGAACACATCGGCGTTGAAGTCGCAGTCGATCGCCAGCCCCTCCTTCGATTCCACCGCGTTGAAGAACAGGTCGAAATTCACGAACGCCTTGGGGTTGGCGGTGCAGGACAGGGTCAGGCCCGGCATCGCCATGCCCTCCGCCAGCCGCTCCAGGTTGAACTGCACGTCGGTGAGCGGCAGGCGGCTGAGGTCGCGGGGCAGGTCCAGCGCGCGGACGATGGTGCCGAGCGTGCAATCCTGATGCTCGTAGGCGTCCAGCACCACGTGCCGCACGCTGCCGAGATGGCTGGCGAAGGCGGTGTCGTCCGTCCAGGCCGTGCGCAGCGGCAGCAAATTGGCGCAGTGGCCGACCAGCACCTCATCCTCCAATTGCGACTGCGCCGCCGCGGGAACCGCGATCACCACGTCGGACCGGTTGGCCAGGCGCCCGACCATGATGCCGACCGCGGCCAGCAGCGTGGCGAACAGGGTGCAGCCGCTCGCCGCACCCGCGGCCTTGATCCGGCCCAGCGCGGCGGCGTCCAGCGCCAGCCGCCGCGTGCCGCCGCGGAACGAGCGCAACGCCGGGCGCGGCCGGTCGGATGGCAGGTCCAGCGGCGCGGGCACGGTGGCGAACTGGTCGCGCCACCAGGCCAGGTCGGCCTCGCCGCGGACGGCGGTCTGCCGCGCGGCATAGGCCGCGAAGGAGAGCGCGGGCGGCAGGGCGCCCGGGTCCGCCAGCTCGGACAGGATGGTGTTGATGGACCAGCCGTCGCAGACGATGTGGTGTGCCGTCAGGACCAGCACGTGGTGGTCCGCCGCGACCCGCACCAGGCGCAGCCGCGCCGGCGGCCCAGCCACCAGGTCGAACGGCGTGCGCGCCTCGGCGTCCAGCAATGCGTCCAGTGGTTCGTCCAACACGGCGAGGTCCAGCGGCGTCGCCGGCCCGATGGTCATGCGGTCGCCGGTGGGGGAGAAGCGGGCGCGCAGGGCGTCGTGGCGGTCGAACACCCGGTCGACCGCGCCGCGCAAGGCGGCCACGTCCAACGCTCCGTGCAGGTGCAGGCTGATGCCCTCGTTGAACGCGCAGGACGCCGCGTCGCCCAACTGGCAAGCAAGCCAGACCTCCATCTGCGCTTCGGTCAGCTTTGCCTCGACCGGCGCCGCCGGGGCAGGGGCGCCGGCCGGCAGCAGCATCCCGGCGGCCTGCATCGCATCAAGGCTGTCGACGAAGGCGCTGTAGATGCTGTCGATTTCAGCCGCACCGTGCGTGGTGGTGAGGAAGCAGGGGAAGCCTTCCTGGATGTGCACGCCGCGCAGCCGCATGTTCGGGTAGAGCAGCATCGCCAGCGGGTCAGGCAGCTTGAAGTAGAACCAACTGGCGAAATGCTCGATGCAGCGGGGCAGGTGGCGCGCGGCCAACGCGTCGTTCAGCCGCGCCGCCAGCGTCGCCGTGCGGCCGCCGATCTCCGCCTGCAGGGCCGGGCCGCCGGCCTCGACATGGGTCAGCACTGCATCCACCGCGGCGAGCGCCAGCGGGTGGCGGACGAAGGTGCCGGCGAAGAAGGTCACCGCGGCGTCCGGCGTGCTATCGTCGCCGTAGCGCCAGTCGCCGCCGTCCAGCGCGTCCATATAGGCGGCGCGGCCAGCCAGGATGCCGACCGGGAGCCCGCCGCCGACGACCTTGCCGTAGGTCGCGAGGTCGGCGCGGACGCCGTACACCGCCTGCATGCCGCCCGGATGGACGCGGAAGCCGGTGACGACTTCGTCGAAAATCAGGCAGATGCCGGCGGCTTCCGTGATGGCGCGCAAGGCATGAGCGAAGTCGCGCGGCTGGACCGCCGGGTGGCGGCTCTGCACCGGTTCGAACATCACGGCCGCCAGTTCGTCGCCGTGCGCGCGGATCCAGTCGAGCGCTGCGGGCGCGCCGTATTCCAGCACGATGTTGTTGCCCACCGACTCCAGCGGGATGCCGGGCGCCACCGGGCGGGTGCCCTTCGGCGCGGCCTTCACCAGCACCTCGTCGAACTGGCCGTGATAGCTGCCGGCGAAGGTGACGATGCGGGTGCGCCCGGTGACGGTGCGGGCGATGCGCATGGCCGCCATGACGGCTTCGGAGCCCGTGTTGCAGAAGGTCATCCGTTCGTTGCCGGTCATGGCGCAGAACCGGGCGGCGACGCGGCCGGCGAGCTCCGCCTGCGGCCCGATCTCAAACCCGCGGTCCAGTTGGCGGTGCACCGCCTCGGTCACGAAGGACGGGGCGTGGCCGTAGGCGGTCTGGCCAAAGCCGTTCACCAGGTCGACATACGCGTTGCCGTCCGCGTCCCAGATCAGCGGCCCGGCGGAGCGGACCGCCACGATCGGGTACGTCATCTCCTTCCAGTCGGGGCGGAAGCCGGCGGCGGCGCGCGGGTCCGCCAAATGGCTGCGTGCCTCCGCCGTCATGCGCTTGGAGGCCGGCGTGCGCGCGACGGTGGCGGCGACCAGGGCGGCGACATGGGCGCGCTGCGACGGGGTCAGCCCGCCGCTGCCGGCGGCCACCACCTTGAAGGCGTCGAACCGCGCGGTGTTTTCGGGCGCTGACGCCGGGGGCGGATCTGGCGCGGCCTGCGCCGCTGGCGCGGCCTGTGCGCCACCAAGGGCGCTGAGCTGCTGGGCGAACAGGGCGGACATGGCGGCCACCTGCTGCTGCATCAGCGCGGCGGCGCCCGCAGGCGCAGCGCCGGCCGGCACGGTGGCGTGCGTGATCGGCACGGCAACGGCCGCGACGGGCGTCGGCGCCCGCGCCGGGCGGCCGGCGGCGACGTGCTTGGCCAGCGCGGCGAAGCTGCCGAGCTCCCCCATCAACTGGCGGAACGTCACGCCGACGGCGAAGCGGCTGCGGATTTGCTGCGCCACCTGGCCGAGGAACAGCGAGTCGAAGCCGAGTTGCAGGAAGTTCGCGCCCGGGTCCGCGCCGGCCAGGCGGTCGCCCGACAGCTCCTCGAACAACGCGACCAAATCCTGCATCGTGTCGTCGGTCGCAGGGGCGGGAAGGGGCTGATCCATGATCGGGGCGGGCTCCAACAGGCGTGGCGTCGTGGCTTCGGGTTCGTCGATCCAGCAGCGGGTGCGCTCCCACGGCGTGGTCGGCAGCGGGACGCGGCGTCGGCCCGGGCCGTGCACGACGCGCCAATCAGGCTCGATCCCGGACGCGGCCAATCGCGCCAGGGCGTCGGCAATCGTGGAGTGCTCGTCCGTCTCGCGCCCGGCGTCGGGGAGGGACGGCGCCACGGCCACGGCCCCGCCCCGGGCCGCGCCCTGGAGCGCGAGCGTGGTGAGCGTGCGTCCCGGTCCGCATTCCAGCAAGGCTGCGGGCGCCTTGGCGAGCAGCGTCTCCAACCCAGCGGCAAACCGCACCGGCGCGCGGCAGTGCTGCGCCCAGTAGTCCGGGGATGTCGCCTGCTCCGCGGTCATGGCCGCGCCTGTCACGCCGGAGATGACCGGCAGGGTGGGCGCCGACAGCGTCACGCGCGCCGCAGCCTCGCGCAGCCCGGCCACGGCGTCGTCCATCATACGGGAGTGGAAGGCGTGGCTGGTGTGTAGCCGGCGATGCATGACGCTGCGCCGGGTGAGCTCGGCTTCGAGCGCCTCTGCCGCGTCGTAGGGACCGGCCGCGACGCTCAGCGACGGGGCGTTGGCGGCTGCCAGATCCATCGCGTCGCCCAGCAGCGGCAGCAGCTCCGCTTCCGCCAACCGGACGGCGATCATGGCGCCGCCGGGCAGGCTGGCCATCAGCCGGCCGCGCGCCGCGATCAGGCCGAGCGCGTCCTCCAGGCTGAACACCCCGGCCAGGCAGGCGGCCACGAACTCGCCCACGCTGTGGCCCAGCATGGCCGCTGGCTGCACGCCCCAGGACTGCCAAAGCCGGGCCGTCGCGTAGCCGATTGTGAACAGGGCAGGCTGCGCCAAGCCAGTGCCGAGCAGCGCCTGTTTCGCCGCATCGTCAACGGGATACAGGAAGGTGCGGAGGTCAAGCCCGAGCAGTGGCAGCAGGATGTCCGCACACTGGTCCACCGCCGCGCGGAACACCGGTTCATCCTGGAACAGCGCCTTGCCCATGTCGGCGTAGTGCGCGCCCTGGCCGGGAAACAGGAACGCGACCCCGCCGCCCGCGCCCTGCCCGGTGGCGGCCCGCCCGCCCTCCAGCCCGGCCACCGCATCCGCGTGGCTGGTGCAGGCGATGGCCAGGCGGTGCGGGAAGCGGCGTCGGCCAGTCTGCAGCGTGTAGGCGATGTCCGCCAAGGGCTGCTCCGGATGGGTCGCCAGATGGGTCGCGAGCCGGCGCCGCGCCTCCGCCAAGCCGGTCTCGCTGCGGGCCGACAGCACCAGCACCTGGTGCGCCCGGCCGGCCATCGTCCCAGCGGCGGGCGCCTGGTCGAGCACGGCGTGCGCGTTGGTGCCGCCCACGCCGAACGCGCTCACGGCGGCCCGGCGCGGCAGCGGGCCAGACCATGGCTGCGTCTGCGCCGTGATGCTGAACGGGCTGCCCGCCAGCGTGATCGCCGGGTTGGGTGCGGTGAAATGCAGCGTGCCCGGCACGGTCGCATGTTCCACCGACAGCACGGCCTTGATCAGGCCGGTGACGCCAGCCGCGGCGTCGAGATGGCCGACATTGCCCTTCACGGAGCCCAGCACGCACGCGCCCTCCGCGCCGAAGACCTGGCGCAGCCCGGCGAACTCGATCGGGTCGCCCAGCGGCGTGGCGGTGCCGTGGGCCTCGACATAGCCGATGCTCGCGGGCGGGAACCCGGCCTGCGCCTGGGCGTCGGCGATGCAGGCCACCTGGCCGCTGACGCTCGGGGCGGTGAAGCCGACCTTGCCGGCGCCGTCGTTGTTGGTGGCGATGCCGGCGATCACGGCGTGGATGTGGTCGCCGTCCGCCACCGCCTCCGACAGCCGCTTCAGCAGCACGATGCCGGCGCCGCTGCCGAACACCGTGCCGCTGGCCGCGGCGTCGAACGGCCGCACGTGCCCGTCGGCGGAGGCGAGGCCGCCTGCCTCATGCAAATAGCCGCGCTGCTGCGGCAGCGTGATGGAGACGCCGCCCGCCAGCACCATGTCCGCGTCCCCGGCACGTAGGGCGGCGCAGCCCTGGGCGATCGCCACCAGGGAGGTCGAGCAGGCGGTGGACACGGTGACGGCCGGGCCGCGCAAATCCAGCTTGTAGGCGATGCGGGTGGCGAGGAAGTCGGCCCCGGCGCCGAGCAGCGTCGGGTAGCTGCCGGTCTGGTACTCGCTGGTGAAGCGCAGCACGGC
Organism: Acetobacteraceae bacterium; assembly: GCA_965199095.1. Classification (GTDB taxonomy): domain Bacteria; phylum Pseudomonadota; class Alphaproteobacteria; order Acetobacterales; family Acetobacteraceae; genus LMUY01. The sequence goes on along the minus strand of CBDAQM010000006.1, from coordinate 340,176 downwards.
CTGCCGGTCCGCCAGCACGTTGCGCAGCAGATAGCTGTTCGGGCTGCTGCCGGCGAAGACGCCGATGCGGCCGGGGATGTTCACCGGGTCGTATCCTGCGGATTCAAGCGCTTCCCAGGCGAGTTCCAGGCAAAGCCGGTGTTGCGGATCGGTCAGTTCCGCGTTCCGTTTCGTCATGCCGAAGAAGCCGGGCTCGAACTGGTCGATGCCGTCCAGGACGGGTCGTGCAGCGACGAAGGCCGGGTCTGCCCGCGTCGCTGCGGGGAAGGAGTCTTCGAGTTCCTCCGGCGTGAACCGGCGGATCGACTCCACGCCGTCGCACAGGTTCTGCCAGAACGCGGCGACATCGTCCGCACCCGGCAGCCGCGCGGCCATGCCGATGACGGCGATCCCGTCCATCGACCGCTCCGTCCGCGCCGACCTCCGTGTTGCCCCCCCGGCGAGGTGGCCCGCGAGGCTGGCGATGCTGGGGTACGCGAACAAATCCGTCAGCGCGACCGGCAGCCCGGCATCCAGCATGGCCGCATGAGCCCGCACCACGTCGATCGAGGTGGCGCCCCCGTCGAACAGGTTGGCATCGATCGGGAAATCCTCCCGCCCCAGCACGCGGCGCCACACCCCGCTGATCTCCCTCTCCCTTTGGGAGAGGGTCGGGGTGAGGGTGGCGTGCACCGAACCCTCACCCGACCCGCGCCAAAGGGGCGAGGGTCTGTGAGCGGCGGCGGGCAGCGCCTTGCGATCCAGCTTGCCGTTGCGGGTCAGCGGCATGGCGTCGAGCACGGTGATCGTGGCGGGCGCCATGTGCTCCGGCAGGCGCGCCAGCAGGGCGTGGCGCAGCGCAACCCCGTCCACGGACCCGGTGACGTAGGCGACGGCCCGACCGTCCTGCATCAGGATGGCGGCGTCTTGCACGGCCGGCTCCCGGCGCAGCTCCGCCTCCATCTCGTCCAGGGCGACCCGTTTGCCGCGGATCTTCACCTGGCGGTCGGTGCGGCCGCCGAATTCCACCACGCCATCCGCCCGCATCCGGGCGCGGTCGCCCGTGTGGTACAGCACGCGGCCATCCGGGCCGGGGCGGAAGGCGCGGGCCGTCAGGTCCGGCCGGTTCAGGTAGCCGAGCGCCACGCCGTCGCCGCCAGCGCACAACTCGCCCGCTTCGCCCGGCGGCACGGGCTGGCCGTCCTCGTCCAGGATCACCACGTCGGTGCCGCGGATCGGCCGGCCGATCGGCACGGGCGCATCCGCCGGGTGGTCGCGCGGGATGCGGTAGCAGCAGGTGAAGGTGGTGTTCTCGGTCGGGCCGTAGCCGTTGATCAGGGTGGTGCCCGGCAGCGCCGCCAGCGCCCGCGCCACGTGGGACGGGGACAGCACGTCCCCCCCGGCCAGCAACTGCTTCAGCGGCGCCAGGGCGGCGACCCGCTGCTCCACCATGGCGTGGAACAGCCCGCTGGTGAGCCACGCGACGGTGACGCCATGCCGGGCGATCGCCTCGCCGATCGCATCCAGCGACGGCACCGCGTCCGGCAGGATGGCGAGCGTCCCACCGTTCAGCAGCGCGCCCCAAATCTCCAGCGTGGAGGCGTCGAAGCCGAGCGGGGCGGCGTGCAACATCACGTCGTGGTCCGTGAGGCTGACGAAATCCGCCCCCAGCACCAGCCGCAGCACGCCGCGGCAGGGCGCCACGACGCCCTTGGGCGTGCCCGTCGAGCCGGAGGTGTACATGACATAGGCCGGCGCCTCGCGGTCCGACGCCGCAGCCGGGCAGTCCGGCGCGTCCGGCAAATCCTGGTCCAGCCGAAGCACCGGGGCGCTGGCCGCGACCGCATGGTCCGCCAGGATCACTGCGGGTGCGGCGTCCGCCAGGATTGCGTCGCGGGCGGCTGCCGGCAACGCCGGGTCCACGGGCACGTATGCCGCCCCGGCCTGCAGCACCCCCAGCATGGCGGCGACGGCATCCGCCGACCGGCCCGTCAGCAGGGCGGCGCGGCCACCCGGGCGAAGACCCGCCAGACGCGCCGCGCGGGCGATGGCGTCGGCCCGGCGCGACAAATCCGCATAGGTGAGGCGACATGGGCCGACAACAGCCAGCCGGTCCGGGTTCGTCGCAGCAATGGCTTGGAACTGTCGAAACACGTCTTGGGATTCACCTTCTAGTACAGCGCTTTCAAGAAGCGACTCCTATCCCGCCGCCTGGACACAGGCCCTTCGTAGGGTGGGCTTCAGCCCACCGCGTCGAGTCGAGGCGGCGCCGTAAGAGGCCATGGTGGGCTAAAGCCCACCCTACTACTACTGTCGAAACACGTCTTGGGATTCACCTTCTAGCGCGTTCTAAAGGTAAAGATGACGGACACTTCCTAATTTTCGGTAACAGAACAAGTTTTCTTCCGCTCGCGTCCCATGCCACCAGCGCGGGGAGCAGGGCGCGCCTGGTTTTGCAGTTACATCCGACCACCGGTCGCGCCATGATGCCGGCATGTCCCATGCTATTCTCCGCCATGCCTTGCTGGCTGCGGTCTTGCTCTCGCCTGCGGCCAAAGCCGAGCCTGATGTGCCGCGGCTCAACTACGCCACCTATATCGGCGGGCTGGACGCGCTGGACCTGGACGCCAGCATCGCGATCTCGCCCGAGCGTTACCGGCTCCAGGTGTCCTACCGCCTGACCGGGCTGGTCGGCGCCATCGTGCATGGTCAGGGCGACAGCATCGTGGACGGCCGCTTCCAGGACAACACGCCCGTCCCGCGCGAGTTGTTCAGCGCGGGGCAGTTCCGCGGCCGTCCCTACGTCATGCGGGTGGATTGGCAGGAGGGCCGCCCGGTGATCATGCAGCAGGATCCGCCCGACCGGATTGAGCGGGAGCCGGTGCCGCTGGAACAGCAGCTCCACACCATCGACGCGCTGAGTGCGCTGGCCGCGCTGCTGCGCCAGGTGGCGGCGACGGGACGCTGCGACGGCGCGCTGCACACTTTCGACGGCCGCCGCCTGTCGGAGTTCCAGGCCCATACGGTGGGGCAGGAGAGCCTGCCGGAAACCAGCCGCTCCACGTTCACCGGCACGGCGCTGCGCTGCGACTTCCAGGGTCGGCAACTCGGCGGCTTCGCGGTCGGCGAGGACCAGGACAGGCGGGGGCGCATCCAGCACGGCTCCGCCTGGTTCGCCGCGCTCGCCCCGGGCCAGCCGCCGGTGCCCGTGCGCATCGCGTTCCACGCCGGCGGATTAGGCGACGCGACGATGTATTTGACGGGACAGTCTTAAGGCAGCGTCGGCAAATAAGTGCGTCGGCACGCCGACAAAGTTGCCGCTCAGAGCAAAGGCTTAGGAAGGATTGTCTATGGCTGCCATGGAAGTCTCCCTCTCGCGAGAGGGAGAGCACCTAATGAACCTGTCTGCAGGACGCCGTCTGCTTCACAGGTCCCCGAGCAAGGCTCTCGCCTGACTCAACAAACCGTCCTCCCCGACCTGGCGCCGCCGTCGATCTTCTTCAAGGCATGCGGTTTTCAGGCTGTCCCAATCATCAGGAGGGTTGCCTGCCATGAGCATTCCGAAGAACACCGCATAGGCGTCAGTGCCACTCCCATAAGCTCTTTTGGTTTTTTCGTCGTTGATCCAAGCGTAAATAATGATCTTCCGTTTGGCGTCATAGCGAAAGAACAACCGGTATTGCTGGAAGAACTTGGCTCGGAACCAATGGCTGTAGCCAGTCCCAAGGGTGGGCCCTAGTCGGTATGCGGAACTGGACGGATCGGCGGGGATGTCGACAAAGGACAGCTTAAGGATCGCCTTCAGCCGTTTTGCGCTGTTTTTCTTCGCGTAGCCAACAGGCTCCCTGGCCTGCGCCCGTTGTACAGCGGCGACCGTCGCAGCGACTTGCTGGAGAAACAGGGGATGGAAGAGGATCGTCCAGCCGTTGACGGTCGCCGCGGGCTCAAGCCCCACTACTCGTCTTCTTCGTGCAACGCCTCATCCAGGTCGATCTCGACGGTCTCGAGGAGCTGGTTCAGCTCCACCAGCCATCCAGCGGTCACCGGCCGAAGCATGTGAGGCCTAGCCTCCATGTCCTTACCGATAAAAGACAGGAACGCCGCGATCGCAGGATCTTCGGTCTCCGGAAGCTTGGCCACGGTGACCTGACCATCGTCCTGAAGGCGGTAGACGATGGCGCCGCCATCCTTGGCAATGTCCAGGGACCGGCGGATCGCCGTTGGCATGGTCGTCTGGCCACGACGCGTTACCGTAGCCGCGATTTCCAAGACGGCCATCGCAGGCACTCCCATTCCAATGCGTTTGCATTGTATCGGGCTGCTCGCCGTGGTGCAAGACGAAACCCCAGGCATCCTGGTCTGACTGGCCTCGTTGACGCGCTACGCCGCCTCCGCCCGGATCGCCTCGGTCAGCGTCTCCACGATGCGGTCGACATGCGTCGTCTCGATGATCAGCGGGGGTGACAGGGCGATGATGTCGCCCGTCGTGCGGATCAGCAGCCCGGCGTCGAAGCAACGGCCGAACACCTGCACCGCCCGGTGGGTCGGCTTGCCCTCGCGCGGCTGCAACTCGATACCCGCGATCAGCCCGGCGTTGCGGATGTCGATCACGTTCGGCAGCCCGCGCAGTGAATGCATCGCCGCCTGCCAATAGGGCTCGATCGCCGCGGCGCGGCCGGGCAAATCTTCCGACCGCTGCAAATCCATCGTGGCGATCGCGGCGGCCGACGCCAGCGGGTGGCCGGAATAGGTGTAGCCGTGGAACAACTCGATCCCATCGGGCGCGCCGTTCACGACGGCGTCGTAAACCCCATTGCGGACCGCCACCGCCCCCATCGGCACCGCCGCGTTGGTCAGGCCCTTCGCCATCGTCATGATATCGGGCACGACGCCCAGCCGCTCGGCGCCGAAATTCGTGCCCATGCGACCGAACCCGGTGATGACTTCGTCGAAAATCAGCAGGATACCGTGCTTGGTGCAAATCTCGCGCAAGCGGCGCAGGTAGCCCTCGGGCGGCGGCAGCACGCCGGTCGACCCGGCCACCGGCTCCACCATCACGGCGGCGATCGTCTCCGCCCCGTGCAGCGCCACCAGGGCCTCCAGCGCCTCCGCCCGGTCCACGCCATGCGCCGGCAAGCCCTGGCTGAACGCGTTGCGGGTGAGGTCCAGCGTGTGCGGCAGGTGGTCGACATAGGGCAGCATGGCGCCGAACTGCTTGCGGTTGCCGCCGATGCCGCCGACCGACATGCCGCCGAAGCCCACGCCGTGATAGCCGCGCTCCCGCCCGATCAGCCGCGTCCGCCCGGCCTCGCCGCGGGCGCGGTGATAGGCCAGCGCGATCTTCAGCGCGGTGTCCGCGCTCTCGGAGCCGGAGTTGGTGAAGAACACCTTGTCCATGCCGTCGGGCGTGATCTCCGCCAGCCGCGCCGCGGCCTGGAAGGCGATCGGGTGGCCCATCTGGAAGGTGGGCGCGAAATCCATCGTCGCCGCCTGCGTCTGGATCGCCTCGACGATCTCGCGCCGTCCGTGCCCGGCGTTGCAGCACCACAGCCCGGCAGTGCCGTCCAGCACCTCGCGGTTGTCGTTGGTGTAGTAGAACATGCCCTCCGCCCGGGCGAGCAGGCGCGGATTGGTCTTGAACGAGCGGTTGGCGCTGAACGGCATCCAAAACGCGTCGAGGTTGTTGGGACGGCTGATCTCGTTCATGACGGCGGCGACCCCGTTTGCGGCTGCGGCGCAGCGTGGCATTGTCGTGCCTCGATCTCAACCCGTGGAGTTGTCATGGCCGACGGAATGCTCGTCATCGGCACAAGGCGATACTCGTCCTGGTCGCTGCGCGGCTGGCTGGTGGTGCGTCTGGCCGGGCTGGACGTGGAGGAGCGGGTGATCCCGCTGGCCGGCGGCGCGACGGACGCGATCAAGCAGGCGACTCCGGCCGGCCTCGTCCCCTATCTGGAGCATAAGGGCGCCAAGGTGTGGGAAAGCCTGGCGCTGTGCGAATACTGCGCCGAACTCGCCCCGGCGCTGTGGCCGCAGGACCGTGTGGCGCGGGCCGCCGCGCGGTCGATCGCGGCGGAGATGCATGCCGGTTTCCGCCCGTTACGCCAGGCGATGCCGATGAATTTGGGGCGCGAGCGGCGGCTGGTTGCCTCCGTGGAGGTCATGGCCGACATCGCCCGGATCGAGGCGATCTGGCGCGCGGGACGGCAGGCCACGCCCTTCCTGTACAGCGACCAGTTCGGCGCGGCGGACGCCATGTATGCGCCGGTCGTCAGCCGCTTCCTGTCCTACCTGCCTGAACTTGCGGCAGAGTCCCGCGACTACTGCCGTGCCGTGCGGGAGCACCCGTTGATGGCCGAATGGTATGCCGCCGCGGCGGCGGAGCCTGCCTCCTGGCAGTTGGCGCATTACGAGGCGGTGCCATGAGCGCCGCGTTCGAGCTGGATCATGTCGGCGTCGGCGCGAGGAACCTTGCCGAGCTGGCGGCGACCTATCAGCGGCTCGGCTTCACGCTGACGCCGATGGCGCGGCATCGCGGCAAGGCGACCGCCAATCGCTGCATCATGCTCCAGCACGGCTATCTGGAGCTGATCGCCCCCGTCGATCCCGCCGTGCCGGACCGGCTGCACGACCAGTTGGACCGCTACGCCGGCTTGCACATCATAGCCCTCGGCATCGAGGACAGTGCGGCCACACTGGCGCGGCTGAACCGCGCCGGGTTCGACATCCCCGCGATCACCCCGCTGGAGCGGCCGGTGGACGAGGCGGATCCGAACGGCCCTCAGGCCCGGTTCGAGCGCATCCCGCTGCCGGACGCGCCGGAGGGCACCATCCAACTGATCAAGCACCTGACGCGGGAGGCCATTTGGCAGCCGTGGTTCACCAGCCATCCGAACGCGGCGGTGGCGCTGGAGGAGGTCGTGCTCGCCGTGCCCGTCCCGGCGGAGACCGCCGCCCGCGTTTCCCGCCTGGCGGGCCTGCCCGTCATGCCGGACCCGGTGGGGGGCTTCGTGATGCCGATGCAGCGCGGCCGTGTGCGGATGCTGCCGCCGGAGGCGATCGGGGCCGTCTACCCGGGCGTGACCGCGCCGGCGGCGCCGGCCATCATGGGGATGACCGTCGTCACCGCGGACCGTTGTGCCGCGCTGCGGCCCCTGCTGGCCGGCCTCGCATCCCGACCTGTCGGCGAGGGCGTGCTGGTGTTGCCGGAGCATGCGGGCGGCGCGGCGGTGCTGTTTACGTAACATCCGTGGACAGTCTCGTCGCGACCATCCTGCCGCCGAAGGAGGGGTTTTCCCCGGACGCGGTCGGCGCGATCGGCCTGCTGGTTCACCGCCTGACCCGCAGCGCCGGCGGGGAGGTGGTTGGACGTGGCGTCGAAAACCCGTTCACCGACGTGCCGTTCCATCCGGCGACGCCGGGCTGGGGCTGGACGGCCACGCAGCGTTATGCCGCCGGGCTGGCCGCCGTGCTGCGACCGCTGCGCCCGGACTTGCTGGAGGTGCACAACCGGCCGGAGGTCGCCTTGCGCCTGGCCCGCCGCCACAAGCGCGTGTGCCTGTTCCTGCACAACGATCCGCAGGGGATGCGCGGCGCCAAGAGCGCTTCGCAGCGGACGACACTACTACGCCGGCTCGGGCGGGTGGTCGCCGTGTCCGACCACGTGCGCCGCCGCTTCCTGGAGGAGGTCGAGGGCGACGTGACGGTCCTGCCCAACAGCCTCGACGTGCCGGAGCGGACGCGGAAGGTACGGGAGCGCCTGATCGTGTTCGTTGGCCGCACCGTCGCCGACAAGGGGGCCGACGTGTTCGTGGCGGCCTGCGCCGACATCCTGCCGAAGCTGCCCGGATGGCGGGCGGAGATGGTGGGCGCCGACCGCTTCTCGCCCCACAGCCCGGCGACCGAGTTCACGGAGCGGCTGACAGTGCAGGCCGCGGCGGCAGGCATCACGCTGACCGGCTACCTGCCGCATGCGGCAGCCCTGGATCGCATGGGCCGAGCGGCGATCGCCGTGGCGCCGAGCCGCTGGCCCGAACCGTTCGGGATGACGGCGTTGGAGGCGATGGCGCATGGCGCGGCGCTGATCTGCTCCCGCCGCGGCGGCCTGCCGGAGGTCGCCGGCGACTGCGCGCTCTACGCCGATCCGGACTCACCAGGGGCCGTGGCCGCGGCGATCCTGGCGCTGGCGCGGGACGATGATCGGCGCATGGCCTTGGCCGCCGCCGCCCGCGCGCGGGCCGTCCAGTTCGACACGGCGGCGGCCGCGGACCGGTTACGCGCGCTCCGCAGTGAGCTGCTGGCGTGCTGATCTGGCTCGACCGGCTTGCCACGGCCTGCGTGCTGCTCTGCCCGGTCTTCCTGCTGCACGGCCGGGTGGTCGCCGACATCCTGATGATCGGGGCAAGCCTTTGCTTCCTTGCCCGCAGTACCGCGGAGCGTGATTGGGGCTGGTTGCGCACCGGATGGGTGCCGGTGGGGCTCGTCTGGTGGGGATGGCTGGTGCTGTGCTCCCTGCAAGGCGGGCTGGTGCAGGCGCTGGTGGCCGTGCGCTTCCTGGTGTTCGTGGCCGCGGCGGAACATTGGGTGCTGCGCATCGCATGGCGTCGCGTGTGGCTCGCGCGGCTGGCCGCGTTGGCGGCGCTGTACATCGCGGCGCAGACCGCGCTGCAACTCGTCACCGGGCGCGACCTGCAGGGCTACCGCCGCTGGGGCGACGGCGAACTCACCGGACCGTTCGAGCACCCGCGGGCCGGCGCGCCGTTCAGCCGGCTGCTGTTTCCCGCCGTGCTGCCGGCGATGGCCCGGCTCGGCCGTTGGCAGGGCCTGCTGCTGCTGGTCGCGTCCGTGCTGGTGGTGGTGGTGATCGGGCAGCGCATGCCGCTGCTGCTCACCCTGCTGGGACTTTTGGTGACGGGCCTGCTGCTGCCGCGCCTGCGCACCGGCGTGCTGGCGGCCTGCGCCGGGGTCGCGTTGCTGCTGGCGGTCTCCGCCGTTGTGGTGCCGCCGACCTTCCACCGGCTGGTCGACAAGTTCTCCAGCCAAATGGAGCATTTCCCGCAAAGCCCATACGGGCTGATCGCCATGCGGGCCGCCGCGATGATCGAACGTCACCCGCTGCTCGGCCTGGGGTTCGACGGGTTCCGGCGGCATTGCGCGGAGCCGGCCTATTTCCAGGGATGGGATGGCGGCGACGGGGGCGGAGCGGGGATGTGCGTGCAGCACCCGCACAACCATTACCTTCAGGCGGCGGTTGAGGCGGGCATCCCGGGATTGGCGCTGTTCTGCGCCCTGGTGCTGGCCTGGCTGCGCCCGCTCGCGGCCGGGCTGTGGCGGGATCCGGCGCCGCTGCGGGTCGGGTTGTTCGTGGCCGCGCTCATTCAGGAATGGCCGATCGCGAGCAGCAGCGACCTGCTGTCGATGCCGCTCTCCGGCTGGTTCTTCCTGCTGCTGGGGTTGGGGCTGGCGGAGGCGCGCGCCTATATGACGGATCGAACCGACCGAGGCATCCCATGTCCGACGCTGCCGACCTGATTCCCGTCACCGTGCTCACTGGCTATCTCGGCGCCGGGAAGACGACCCTGCTGAACCGCATCCTGACGGAGAAGCATGGCCGCAAATACGCCGTGGTCATCAACGAATTCGGGGAACTCGGCGTCGACAACGACCTGGTCGTGGATACCGACGAGGAAGTGTTCGAGATGAACAATGGCTGCATCTGCTGCACCGTTCGCGGCGACCTGATCCGGATCGTCGGCGGGCTGGTGAAGCGGCGCGGCAAGTTCGACGGCATCATCATTGAAACCACGGGTTTGGCCAACCCGGCCCCCGTGGCGCAGACTTTCTTCGTGGACGAAGGCGTGCGGGCCCGCACGCGGCTGGATGCGATCGTGACCGTGGTGGACGCGAAGAACCTGCCGGCGCGGCTGGCCGACAGCACCGAGGCCGCGGCGCAGATCGCCTTCGCCGACGTGATCGTGCTGAACAAAACCGACCTCGTGACCCCGGCGGAACTGGAGCAGGTCGAGGCTGAGATCCGCAAGATCAACCGGTTCGCCAAGATCCATCGCACGGAACGTTCAGCCGTCGATTTTGCCGCCGTGATGGACCAGGGGGCGTTCGACCTGCAGCGCATCCTGGCCGACGTGCAGCCGGACTTCCTGACCGACTCCGAGCACGAGCATAACGACGATATCAACAGCATGTCGTTCGAGGCGCCGCGCCCGATCGATCCGGAGAAGTTCAACGCCTGGATCGGCCAGTTGCTCGCGGAGAAGGGGCAGGATTTGCTGCGGACCAAGGGCATCCTGCACTACACCGGCGAGGACCGCCGCTTCGCCTTCCAGGCGGTGCACATGATTGCCGACGGCGACTTCATCGGCCCATGGCCGGTGGGGGAGGAGCGGCGGTCGCGCCTGGTGTTCATCGGCCGCAACCTCAACCGGCCGCAGCTTCGCCGCGGGTTTGAGGCATGCCAGGCGGGATGATGTCTTCGCGCTCGCCCTCACCCAACTCTCTCCCAGAGGGAGAGGGCTTGCTACTCCCTCTGGGAAAGGGCTGGGGTGAGGGCGCCGCCCCGTGAGCGCCACCGCCGATTTCGTCCTGGACACCCGCGGCGAGTCACGCGACCTCGATGCCTTCGTCGTTGCCGCCGCTTGGATTGGCGACCAGCCGGCCTTCGCACTCGGCGACGGTCGGCTGGTGCTGGCCGGCTGGCGGGACGTGCCGGTGCATGACGGCGCCGTCCTGTCCCTCGCTGCGTCAGCCGACGCGTTCGTCACTGGCGGCGATGACGGTGCGTTCCGCCGTACGACGCCGGGTGGCGACAGCGAGACAACCGCCGAGTTCGGCCTGAAATGGGTGGAGCAGGTCGCCAACCATGGCCGGCTGAGCGCCTGCGCGGTGGGCAAGACCGTCCACCTCTATGACGGCGACGCCAAGCTCAAGCAATTCGACCATCCCTCCAGCGTCACCGGCCTGGTCTTCGATGCGAAGGGCAAGCGGGTCGCTGCCTCGCACTATAACGGCGCGACGTTGTGGTTCGTCGGCGCCAAGGTCGACAGCCCCCGCAAGCTGGAATGGAAGGGAAGCCACACCGGCATCGCCATCCACCCGGCCTGCGACGCCGTCGTCACCTCCATGCAGGAGAACTCGCTGCATGGCTGGCGCCTCGCGGACGGGCAGCACATGCGCATGTCGGGCTATCCCTCCAAGACCGCGTCGCTGGGATTCACGCGGACCGGCAAGTGGCTGGCGACGGCGGGCGCCGACACGATCGTGCTGTGGCCGTTCTTCGGCGGCGGCCCCATGGGCAAGGCGCCGTCCGAAATGGCGGGCGGCGACAATGTGCTGTGCACCCGGGTCGCCGCGCATCCGCAGCATGACGTCATCGCCGCCGGGTTCGCGGACGGGTTGGTCGTGCTGGCGGATATCACCTCCGAGCGCATCCTGCCGGTGGCCGCACCCGGCCGCGGCAGCGTGTCCGCCCTCGCCTGGAGCGCCGACGGCGCGCGCCTTGCCTTGGGAACCGAGACCGGCTTCGCTGCCTTGGTCGATCTAAGCAAACGATAGGACTCTCCGCATGGACATGATCACCAATGGCGGCCTGCGCATGCCGAAACTCGGCCTGGGCACGTGGCGGATGAAGGGGGATGAGTGCCGCGAAGCGGTGGAACGGGCGCTCTCGCTCGGTTATCGCCACATCGACACGGCGGAGATGTATGGCAATGAGGAGGCGGTGGGCGCCGCCCTGAACGGGGCCCGGCTGCCGCGCAGCGACATCCACGTGACGACCAAGGTGTGGTGGGAGAATTTGGCGCCCGACGCGATGCGCCGCTCGATGGATGCCAGCCTGCGCAAGCTGCAGACCGACTATGTCGACCTTTACCTGATCCACTGGCCGTCCCCGGCGATGGATTTGCCCGCGGCCTTGGCCACGCTGGTGAAGCTGAAGGAGGAGGGGCTGACCCACGCCATCGGCGTTTGCAACTTTCCCGTGGCGTTGCTGCGCCGGGCGGTCGAGGAGATCGGCGCGCCGATCGTGGTCAACCAGGTGGAATACCACGTCCTGCTCAACCAGGGTCCGGTGTTGGATTACCTCCACGCCCACGACATGGCGTTGACCGCCTACTGTCCGATCGCCCAGGGCAAGCTGGCGGACCATGAGGAGTTGGGCGTGATCGCGCGCAAGCATCACGCGACCGCCGCGCAGGTGGCGCTGAAATGGCTGCTGGACCAGCCCGGCGTGTCCGCCATCCCGAAGGCGGCCCGGCGGGAAAGTCAGGTGGCGAATTTGGAGGCGATGAAGATCGAACTGGACGATGCCGACCGCGCGGCGATCGCGGCGCTGCCGAAGACTCAGCGCATGGTCAATCCCGGTTTCGCCCCTGCCTGGGACAAGGCGGCGTAAATTACCCTCGTCGGCAGGTCGGAACGCGCTGGCCGCGGAAAGCCCGTCTCACCACGCCATCTGCGGGCGCGGCACCGCGCGGCTCCGGTCTGCCGCCCGCTCCTGCTTCGGCGTGTGCCACTGCGTGACCGGCATGAAGCGGGGCGCCAGGAACTGGTAGGTTTTCGCCAGCAATCCGGTGATTTCGCCAACCGCGTCTCCCACCTGTTCCCACTGGCTGAGCAGCGGATCCCACATCCGCTGCTGGCGATACAACCAGTCGCGATTGGTGCGGATGAATTGCCGCTGGTTGTCCGCGTTGCGCATCAGGCTGCTGAACTCACCGGTCTGCGCATCCACGTCTTCAAACCGTTCCCAAACCTGCTTGTACGCAAGCAAAGCCAGGCGATGCACCTGCGCCAGCGTGTCCGACGACGTGGCGGCGCCGCGTCGACGGGTGGCCAGGATGGCAGCCATGCGACGGCAAAGCCCCTCCACACGAGCCAACAAGCGCTGCCGCAATGCTTCGATATAGGCCATCTCCTGCGACATCTCGCCCAGCAGCCGCAGGACGTTCGTCGCATCGCCGAGCTCCAGCCGCTGCGCGGCGGGGATCGCAAGCGTCACCATCTCCCGCGTCAGCGCCGCATCGTCGGCCAGCCGCAGCAAGGTGATCTCGTCCCGCTCGGCGGTCGCCCATCGGCTGCCCGGCGATAGCCAGGCCACGAGGTCCAGGCGAAGCCGGGTGGCGGCCAGCTTTATGTGCTTGGGACTCGGCCGCCAACTTGCCTCGCCGGTCAGCACTTCGCTGGGCAGCCTGTCACCCGGCGCCAGGCATGGCACGTAATCCAGGGCCGACCCGATCAATTCCAGCATCCGGCCGTCTGGCGAATCTTCGTCGATCCCCAGTTCCCGGCGCAAGGCGCCGAGCGGCAGTTGCGCCTCCCGCTCGCCAAGCGCCACCGCCATGATCGGCAGGCCGTCCGTCTCCGAGCGCCGGAAGCGTATTTCGCCGAAGCTGGCGAAGACGCTGCTCTGGAACTCGCAGCGGATAACCGGCAGAGGCTGGGCAGAACCTTCGGGCATTTTCTACTCTCGGGGGCTTGCCTCATGTTGAGAGACAAAGATTAAGAAATCCCTCAAAGACATTTGAGTCTCAAGTCCACGACGCCGGCAGCCTGATCCAGCGTTACATCGTCGCCACCTGACGGGCCGCCGCCTTGCACCCGAGTGCCTCCTGCGTCAGCGTCGCGCCATGATCTTCAAGCGCGTCGCAGCGCCCTTTCGGGCTGTGTCTCCTGCCGCCGGTTACCTTTGATGCGTCGGTTCGGCCGGTTCCTCCGCAACATTGGCTACCTATCCGCCCCATACTTCCGGTCAGAGGAAAAATGGTCGGCCTGGGGGTTGTTGCTGCTGGTCCTGGCGGCGGATTTCGCCCTGGTCCGCATCAATGTGCTGCTGAACCTGAACGGCGGCGCCTGGGTGAACGCCCTGCAGCAGTATGACGAACCCACGTTCTTCCATCTGCTGCTGACCTACGAGCCTAGCGAGGACGGCCCGTTCGGCATCATCCCCGGCTTCGTGCCACTCGTGGTGATTTCACTGCTGGTGCTGGTGAACGGCCGCTACCTGCGGCAATGGCTGCAAATCCGCATGCGCCGTTGGCTGACCGCGCATTATCAGCAGCGCTGGCTGGCGGACCGCGCTTATTACCAGATGCAGTTGCAGCCGGAGACGTTGGGCAACGACAACCCGGACCAGCGGATTTCCGAAGACATCCGCGACTTCGTCGAGAGTGTGCTGATATTGGGAACCGGGTTGCTGGCGAACATCGTCTCGCTCATCTCCTTCCTGCAGATCCTCTACGTCCTGTCCTTTCCTGTCAGGCTGTTCGGGCTGCAAATCCCGGCCTACCTGGTATGGGTGGCCTTGGCGTATTCCGTATTCGGCACGCTGCTGGCCCAGTTAGTTGGGCGACCCTTGGTGTCGCTCAACTTCATTCGCCAGCGGCTGGAAGCGGATTACCGGTTCGCGCTGGTGCGCCTGCGGGAAAATGCGGAGGGTGTCGCCCTCTATAATGGTGCGGCGGACGAGGGGCGGATCCTCACCAGCCGGTTCACCGCCATCGTGGCCAATTTCCGCCGTATCATGTCGCGGAACCGGTTGGTCAACGCCTTCACCTACTCCTACGGCACGGTGGCGGGCATCATCCCCTTCCTTGCCGCATCGCCCCTGTATTTCACCAAGCAGATTTCCTTCGGCACGCTGTCCCGCGTCGCCGGCGCGTTCGGGGAGGTGCAATCCTCGGCCTCCTGGATGGTCGACAACTACATGGTCCTGGCGGATTGGGCCTCCACCGTTGAACGTCTGGCGACGTTCGGCCGCAGCCTGGACGCAATGCAGCAGGCCGGCGGCGGCGGCATCACGCACGTGACCGGGACGGGGCCGGCGTTCGTGGCCCAGGATCTCCACCTGGAACTTCCGAACAAGACGGTGTTGCTGGACCACGCCGACCTCACCTTGCCGCCGGGCAGCTCGACCGTGCTGAACGGCCGGTCCGGCATGGGCAAGTCGACCCTGTTCCGCGCGCTGGCCGGGATCTGGCCGTTCGGCAGCGGCACGGTGCAGCGCCCCGCCGGGGAGACCATGTTCCTGCCGCAGAAGCCGTACATCCCGCTGGGCACGCTGCGCCGGGCCGTGACGTACCCAGCGGCCATGGACGCGTATTCGCAGCAGCAGGTTGCCGCGGCGCTGCAGGATTCCGGCCTCGGCGCGCTGATACCGGAACTGGACGTGGACATGGCCTGGGGGCAGCGCCTGTCCGGCGGCGAGCAGCAGCGCCTCGCCTTGGCGCGCGCCTTGCTCACGCGGCCGGACTGGTTGTTCCTGGACGAGGCGACGGCCAGCCTCGATCCTGACGCGGAAGTCGAGCTGTACCGCCTGCTGCGGGAGCGGCTGCCCAACACCACCTTGCTGTCGATCGGGCACCATCCGGCCCTCGCCGAGCAGCACGAGCGGCATCTTACCCTGGAAAGAGGCCCCAATGGCGGCGTTATCGTGGCGGGGCCGGAGCTGGAACCGGCCCCACCCGGAGGTTAGGGCAGCATCGGCGATAAGTGCGCCGGTGTGACGGCGGTGGCCGGCGGGTAAGAGGCGGAAGACGCGACGCTTTTCCGCCCTGGCATGGCTCTTGGCGTTCAGAGGCGTCACGTAGGGCTGGGTGTAGTCGGTGCCCTGTGGCGGCAGACCCAGACGAACAGCAGCACGCCGGCGGTGTCGACGTAGCCACCAGAGATACTCTCGCAGCTCAGCACCGGCCAAGATACTGCATCGACTCCCTCAGCCTTCGGTCCTTCGGCGCCGCCACCCGGTTAACCAATCAACAAGCAGTGCCGCCGTAGCGTCCGGCCTCAGCTTCGTGCGGGACCAAGCCTCATGCAGATGCCGAGCAGCAGCGCGATGGAGCCTGATGCCGTCCTCGCCGCGCTGCTGCACGCAGCATCCTTGACGCCGACCGATCCCGCCATCCACCGCGCCCTGGCCGTCGCATACCGCGCCCTGGGGAGGGAGCTGGATGCGAGGGTGGAGGACTGCGTCGTCAACGCCATCGAGGCCGGGCAGCCTTTGGCGATCTACAACCTCGCCACCATTTACTTCATGGCCGGGCACAGGGCGGCGGCGGTGCAGTGGTACGAGCTGGCGTTGACGCTGGATCCCGATCTCGCCATCGCCCGGCGCAACCTCGCCACCATCCTGTTCGATGACGGCCGCAAGGAGGAGGCACGGGCGCATTGGGACCGGGCCTATCGCCGGCAGTGCGTCTTCGTGTCGACAGCCGTCATGGAAAAGCGCCGGATCCTGATCCTGGCTGCCTGCGGCTACGGCAACGTGCCGCTGAAATGGCTGCTGCCGCAGCAGGTCAACACGCAGATCCAGTGGATCATCCAATACACCACGCCAGCGGCCACCGACACGCTGCCGCGCTGCGACCTGGTGTTCAACGCCATCGGGGATCCCGACGTGGAGCGCCCGACCTACGCCGCCACGTGCGACGTGTTCGCCGCCGGGCGGGTTCCGGCGCTCAACCATCCCGCCCGGGTCTCACGCACCCGGCGGGACCGGCTGCCGGCGCTGCTGGGCGGCATCCCGGATGTGGAAATCCCGCCGGTCGTCCGGGTCAGCGGCTACGAGGATGCCGTGGCGGCGCTCGCGCGGCCCGACATGGCCATGCCCGTGCTGCTACGCCCCGCCGCCTCGCATGGCGGCGAGGGACTGGTACGGCTCGATACGGCGGAGGCGCTGGAGGCCGTGGGCTGGCAGAGTGCGGAGGCGTGGTATCTCTGCCCGTTTCGGGACTACCGCTCTGCGGACGGCTACTGGCGGAAATACCGCGCCGTCTTCGTCGATCGCGAGCCCTATCCCTACCACATGGCCATATCGTCCCACTGGCTGGTCCATTACGTCACGGCGGACATGCTGTCGGAACCGGCCAAACGGGCCGAGGAGCAACGCTTCCTCGACGACCCGGCGGGCATGCTGGGCGTCAGGGCCATGGCGGCGCTGCGGATCATCGCGGACCGGCTGGATCTGGACTATGCCGGGGTGGATTTCACGGTCTTGCGCGACGGCCGGCTGCTGGTCTTCGAGGCGAACGCCACCATGCTGGTCCACCCGGAGACGCAAGCGGAGTTCGCCTACAAGAACCCGCCCGTGCATCGCATCGTGGAGGCATTCGACGCCATGCTGACGCGCCGTATCGAACGCGGCGCCCAACCCGTCGCGTTGGCATCCGGGATGCATCTCGCACCGGCATGAGCGCCGAAGCCCGTCCGGAAATCCTCCTCGCCATCAACATGGCGGCGACCAGCCTGGCGCAATTGCGCGCGCTATGGCCGGTTCACCAGGCGACCACGCATGAGGGCCGGATGGACGTGGCCGAAGGGCAGGGGAGCGCGATCCGCGCGATCATCACGAACGGCACCACGCTCATCTCTGCCGACCTGATCGACGCCCTGCCAAACCTCGGCATCATTTGCGCCCAAGGCGTGGGGTTTGAAGGCATTGACCTGGCAGCGGCCCAGGCGCGCGGCATCGTGGTGACGCACGGCCACGGCGCCAACGCGGAGTGCGTCGCCGACCATACGCTGGCGCTCATGCTGGCTTTGCTGCGCGACATCCGGACCAACGATGCCATCGTCCGCGACGGCGGCTGGCGCGACGGCGACACCATGCGGCCGATCGCCAGCGGCAAACGCCTGGGCATCCTTGGCCTGGGTGACATCGGCCGCCGCATCGCCCGGCGGGCTGGGGCGTTCAACATGACGGTCGCCTACCACAATCGGCGCGAGATGCCGGAGTCAGGGTTCTCCTACCACGCGTCACCCTTGGCCTTGGCTGAGTGGGCCGACATCCTGGTCGTCGTGGTGCCCGGCGGCAGCGAGACGCGTCATCTGATCGGCGCGGCGGAGTTGGACGCGCTGGGCCCGGCCGGCTTCCTGGTCAATGTCGGTCGCGGGTCGGTGGTGGACACTGCGGCGTTGATCGCCGCGCTGACACACCAGCGCCTGGCTGGCGCGGCGCTGGACGTCGTGGAAGGCGAGCCGGTCGTGCCGGCGGCCCTGCTGGCCCTGCCGAACGTGCTGCTGACACCGCACATGGCCGGCCGGTCACCCGAATCGACCGCAGCGACGATCGGTCTGGTGATCGACAACCTTGTCGCACATTTGGCCGGCAAGCCGCCGGTAAGCCCAATTCCCGGATACCAGGCTGAGAAGGAATCGTAGCCCGTATTCGCTTAGCGAATGCGGGTCACGCTGCTGCTTGGCCAATGATCTCCCAGCGCCCTCTATTCAACGCTAGGACGAGTCGCCTGGCTGAAGCGGCGGTGGCCTGGTGAGTGGGCCGCGCTCCTTCACGACGTCCGGTCCCGGGTTGTCACCGAGGTAGAGGCCGGAGCACCCGGATAATCCGAGCAACATCGCGACGAGAATGATCCTCAAGGCCGACTCCCCTGCACGATCCGCATACAGCAGAAAGCCGGCTACCACGCCAGTCCGTCACAATCAGCCTTAGCAGGGAAAACGGCTCGCCAGTTGCTGTTCAGCCTCGATCCGCAGGTCACCCGGCAGGTTGACCAGGCTGCGCTCGCTGACCGGCATCGCCCGGTAGGCACGCAGCACCCGGGCCGTGGCCTCGGCATGCTGGTTCAGCGCCATCTGGATCACGTCGGCCGTTGGATCGCCTCGGCCCGATGCGCCCTACCTCCGACGTCAACGCTTGATGGACGGTGCTCAAATGGTCCCGCACAGCCCGTAAGGGTGGATGAGATGTCCACGAGCGCCTGAAAGGCATTGATGCACTCGATGGTGGCAGCGCTTACGGGCACTATAAATCTCCCGACAGCAGGGCGATCAAGCGCCTGCGTTGTTCCAGCGCGGCTTGCTGGCTACGCGAGGAATACCCGCAAACTCCTGCCGGTGCGTTAAGGTGCGGACCTGCTTTTGAGACGAGCCGCGGTGTGCCGCGGCGGCGTGCGCGCGGCACGCGGCTTGCCTCGTGCTATCCACGATCACAGGACGGCAATCTGTGACAAAGGGTATCCTGGTGCTGCAAATAACCACACGGGGTTTGACGGATTGTCCTCTAGGTAGCAGGTGCAGGCCGGTCCGGCTGCGGCCGGTCGGTGGAGCCTTGCTAAGATGATGGAACAACTTGATGTCCGGCCGCCTCCTGGCAGGGTCGAGCCCCGGCCGGCTGCGCCACCCGCGACGCAACGCCGGCGGCGCTGGGTGGCGCCGCTGGTCACGGTCGTCATCCTCATTGCCTTGGGCCTGGTCGGATGGCGCTTCCTCGGCAGCAGCCGGCCCCAGCCGAATGGCCGCGCCGGCGCCCCGCCGCAATCCGTCGGCGTGGCCACCATCACCCAGGGCGACGTCAACGTCATGCTGACGGGGCTCGGCGCGGTCACGCCGCTCGCCACCGACACGATCAAGACCCAGATCAACGGCCAGTTGCAGCAGATCGCCTTCACCGAGGGCCAGATCGTCCACCAGGGTGATTTCCTCGCCCAGATCGATCCGCGGCCCTACCAGGTCGCGCTGGAACAGGCGCAGGGGACGCTGGCGCATGACACCGCGCTGCTCAATCAGGCGCGCGCCGACAATGTCCGCTATCAGACGCTGAACCGGCAGGACAGCATCTCCCGCCAGCAGGTGGAGGACCAGGTCTACCTGATCAAGCAGTACGAAGGCTCGGTCGTCACGGACAAGGCTGCGGTCGACAGCGCCAACCTGAACCTGATCTACTGCCACATCACCTCGCCAGTCGACGGCCGGGTCGGCATCCGGCTGGTCGATCCCGGCAACTATGTGCAGACCAGCGACACCACCGGGCTGTTCGTCATCACCCAGCTTCAGCCGATGTCGGTGCTGTTCACCCTGCCTGAAGATGCGGTGGACGAGGTGCAGGAGCGTATGGCGGCCGGGCCGCTGCAGGTGACCGCCTATGACCGGTCAGACACGACGCTGATCGCCACCGGGACGCTGGCCACCACCGACAACCAGATCGACAACACGACGGGGACGGTCAAGCTGCGGGCGCTGTTCCCAAACACCGACAACAAGCTGTTTCCGCAGCAATTCGTCAACGCGCACCTGCTGGTGCAGACGCTGAAAAACGTCGTGGTCGCGCCACAGGCCGCCGTGCAGCAGGGCGCGCCCGGCACCTTCGTCTACCTGGTGAAGCCCGACAGCACGGTGGCCATCCAGGTGGTGAAGATCGGCGTCACGGATAACGGGAAGGTGCAGATCACGGACGGGTTGAAGCCCGGCGACAAGGTCGTCACCGACGGTCTGGACCGGTTGCGGGATGGCGCGCGCGTCATCATCGCGGCACCGCCGGGGCAGGCGGCTTCGCCCGAGGCGCAAGCACCACGGGGTCGCCGCGGCCGGACGCCGGCTGGCGGCGGATGAGTCCGTCCCGCCCCTTCATCCTCCGCCCGGTCGGGACGACGCTGCTGATGGCGGCGATCCTCATGGTCGGGATCATCGCCTACCGCTTCCTGCCGATTTCGGCGCTACCGGAGGTCGATTATCCGACCATCCAGGTGCAGACGTTTTATCCTGGCGCCAGCCCGGAGGTGATGACCACGTCGGTGACGGCGCCGCTGGAACGCCAGTTCGGCGAGATGCCGGGTCTGGGGCAGATGTCCTCCATCTCCTCCGGTGGCGCATCGGTCGTCACGCTGCAATTCGCGTTGAGCCTCAGCCTGGACGTGGCGGAGCAGGAGGTGCAGGCCGCCATCAACGCCGCCACCAACCTGCTGCCGTCCGACCTGCCGGCGCCGCCGATCTACAACAAGGTCAACCCCGCCGACACGCCGATCCTGACCCTGGCGCTCACCAGCAAGACGGTGCCGCTGACCCAGATCGAGGATCTCGCGGATGTCCGCTTCGCCCAGAAGATCAGCCAGCAGCCCGGCGTGGGTCTGGTCTCGATCAGCGGCGGCAACCGCCCGGCGGTCCGCGTGGTGGTCAACCCGCGCGCGCTGTCCGCCTATGGCCTGGCGATCGACGACGTCCGCACCATCATCGGCACGCAGAACACCGACACGCCGAAAGGCAGCTTCGACGGCGCGGCGCAGAGCACCACGATCAACGACAACGACCAGTTGACCAGCGCGCAGCAATACCGTGACCTGATCATCGCCTACAAGAACGGGCGGCCGGTCCACCTCAGCGACATCGCCACGGTGGTGGACGGGGCGGAGAACAACCAGCTTGCCGCCTGGGCGAACCGCACCCCGGCCGTCATCCTCAACGTCCAGCGCCAGCCGGGCTCCAACGTCATCGCCGTGGTGGACAACATCAAGGCGCTGCTGCCGCGCTTGCAGGCGACCATGCCCGCCGCCGTCGACGTGGCGGTACTGAGCGACCGCACGACCACCATCCGCGCCTCGGTCAACGACGTGGAGTTCGAACTTGGGCTCGCCGTGGTGCTGGTCGTGCTGGTGATCTTCCTGTTCCTGCGCAACCTGCCGGCGACGCTGATCCCGTCGCTGTCGGTGCCGCTGTCGCTGGTGGGTACGCTGGCGGCGATGTACCTGCTGGGATTCAGCCTGGACAACCTCTCGCTGATGGCGCTGACCATCTCCACCGGGTTCGTGGTCGACGACGCCATCGTCATGATCGAGAACATCGCCCGCCACGTGGAGGAGGGCATGGGCCCGCTGGAGGCGGCGCTGCAAGGGTCGGAGGAGATCGGCTTCACCATCATCTCGCTGACCGTGTCGCTGATCGCGGTGCTGATCCCGCTGCTGTTCATGGGCGACGTGGTGGGCCGGCTGTTCAAGGAATTCGCGGTCACGCTGTCCGTCACCATCGTGCTGTCGGCGATCGTGTCCTTGACGCTGGTGCCGATGCTGTGCGCGCTGCTGGTGAAGCACCGGCCGGCGGCACGCCGCAACCGCCTGGACCTGGCGGCGGAACGCGGCTTCGACCGCCTGATCGCGGGGTACGGACGATGGCTGACCTGGGTGCTGGACCACGCGGGGCTGACGCTGCTGGTCGCGGCGGCGACCTTGGCCGCGACGGTGGTGCTGGCCGTGGTCATCCCCAAGGGCTTCTTCCCGGTGCAGGACACCGGCGTCATCCAGGGCATTTCGGAGGCGGCACAGGACATCTCGTTCTCCGCGATGGCAGAGCACCAGCAGATGCTCGCCGACGAAATCCTGAAAGATCCGGCAGTTGAAAGCCTGTCCTCCTTCATCGGGGTGGATGGCAGCAACACGACGTTGAACGCCGGGCGTTTCCAGATCAACCTGAAGCCGAAGGATGAACGCGACCTGGACGTCACGGGCGTGATCGCCCGGCTACGGGACAGCCTGCGCGCGGTACCCGGCATCACGCTGTCGATGCAGCCGGTGCAGGACTTGACGGTGGATTCCACCGTCAGCCGTGGGCAGTATCACTTCTTCCTGGAAAACCCCGACAGCACGCTGTTCGCGGCCTGGGTGCCGAAGCTGGTCAGCCGCCTGTCGCAGAACCCGATCTTCGCCGACGTCACCAGCGACCTGAACGCCAACGGGCGGGCCTTGGACATGGTGATCGACCGGGCGACCGCATCGCGCTTCGGCATCACGCCGTCCACCGTCGACAACGCGCTGTACGATGCCTTCGGCCAACGCATCATCTCGACGCTCTACACGCAGTCCAACCAGTATCGCGTCATCCTGCAGGCCAACGTGACGGATGCGCAGGGGCTGCAGCGGGCACTGGCCGCCATCTACCTGCCGTCGGCCACAGCCAGCAGCGGGCAGGTGCCGCTGGCGGCGATCGTGCACCTGTCCACGCGCAACAGCCCGCTGCAGGTGGAGCATCTGGGGCAGTTCCCGGCGGCGTCCGTCTCGTTCAACCTGGCGCCCGGCGCCTCGCTGGACGCCGCGGTTGCGGATATCACCAAGGCCGAGGCCGATATCGGCCTGCCCGACAGTTTCACCACCGCCGACCAGGGGGCGCTCGCGGCGTTCCAGTCCTCCCTGTCCAACGAGTTGCTGCTGGTGCTGGCGGCGCTGGTCGCGGTCTACGTCGTGCTCGGCGTGCTGTACGAAAGCTTCATCCACCCGCTGACCATCCTGTCCACCCTGCCATCGGCCGGGGTGGGGGCGCTGCTGGCGCTGGACCTGACCGGCCATGACCTCGACATCATCGGGATCATTGGCATCATCCTGCTGATCGGCATCGTGAAGAAGAACGCGATCATGATGATCGACTTCGCCCTGGCGGCCGAGCGGGAGGAGGGCAAGCCGCCGCGCGAGGCGATCTTCCAGGCGTGCCTGCTGCGCTTCCGCCCGATCCTGATGACGACGATGGCGGCGCTGCTGGGCGCCTTGCCGCTGATGCTGGGCACCGGGTCGGGCTCGGAACTACGCCGGCCGCTCGGCATCGCCATCGTCGGCGGGTTGCTGGTGAGCCAAGTGCTGACCCTGTTCACCACGCCGGTGATCTACCTCGCGTTCGACTGGGTGGCGGTGCGGCTGACCGGGGGACGCCCCAACCTCGAGGCTGGCGACGCCGCCCCCGCCGAATGAACATCTCGTCGCCGTTCATCAACCGCCCCATTGCGACGACGCTGCTGACGCTGGCGATCCTGGCGGCCGGGGCGCTCGCATTCTTCCAGTTGCCGGTGGCCTCGTTGCCGGAGGTCGATTTCCCCACCATCTCCGTCTCGGCCCAGTTGCCCGGCGCGGATCCGGAGACGGTGGCCACCAGCCTGGCCAGCCCGCTGGAACGCCACCTGGGCCAGATCGCCGACGTGACGGAGATGACGTCGCAGAGCCAGGTCGGGCAAGCCCGGGTCACGCTGCAGTTTGGGCTGGACCGCGACATCAACGGCGCGGCGCGCGACGTGCAGGCGGCGATCAACGCGGCGCGGGCCGACCTGCCGACCAACCTGCTGTCCAACCCCACCTACCGCAAGGTCAACCCGGCGGACGCGCCCATCCTGATCGTGACGCTCACGTCGACCACGCTGACCCGCGGGCAAATCTACGACGCGGCCAGCACGGTGCTGCAACAGCAGCTTTCACAGCTTTCCGGCGTCGGGCAGGTGCTGATCAGCGGCTCGGCGCTCCCGGCGGTGCGGGTGGAGCTGGAACCGCAGGCGCTGTTCAAATACGGCATCGGGCTGGAGGACGTGCGCGCCGCGCTCGCCTCGGCCAATGCGAACAGCCCGAAGGGCATCCTGGATCTGGGCGGCCAGCGCCTGCAAATCTACACCAACGACCAGGCCAGCCACGCCGCCGACTACCGTCCGCTGGTCGTGGCCTACCGCAACGGCGCCGCGGTGCACCTGACGGACGTGGCGACGGTGGACGACAGCGTGCAGGACCTGCGCAATTTGGGCCTGGCCAACGGCAAGCCGGCCGTGCTGGTGATCGTGTTCAAGCAGCCGGGCGCCAACGTGATCCAGACCGTCGACGCCATCAAGGCGGCCGTGCCGGCGCTGGAAGCCAAGCTGCCGCACGACATCAGCCTGCAATTCGCCTCCGACAGCACGATCAGCATTCGTGCGTCGCTGGCGGATACCGAGATCACGCTGTTGATCTCCGTGGCGCTGGTGACGCTGGTGGTCTGGCTGTTCCTGCGCAACCTGTCGGCGACGATCATCCCCGTCGTCGCCGTCCCGGTCTCCGTAATCGGCACGTTCGGGACGATGTACCTGCTCGGCTACAGCCTGGACAATCTGTCGCTGATGGCGCTGACCATCTCCACCGGATTCGTCGTCGACGACGCCATCGTGGTGCTGGAGAACATCGCGCGCCACATGGAGGAGGGGATGCCGCGCCGCCTTGCCGCGCTGAAGGGCGCGCAGGAGGTGGGGTTCACCATCGTCTCCATCACGCTGTCGCTGATCGCGGTGTTCCTGCCGATCCTGCTGATGGGCGGCATCGTCGGGCGGCTGTTCCGCGAGTTCGCGGTGACACTGTCCCTGGCCATCCTCGTCTCCCTGGTGATCTCGCTCACCACCACGCCGATGCTGTGCGCGCTGTTCCTGCAGCCCAACCCGGCGCCGACGCCGTATCCGCCGCGCCGCCGCAGCTTCGGCGAGCGGGCGCAGGATTTCTACGGCCGCACCCTGAACTGGACGCTGCGCCACAACTGGCTGGTCCTATTGGTGCTGGCGGCGACGGTGGCGTTGAATGTGGCCTTGCTGGTGGTCATCCCGAAAGGCTTCTTCCCGACGCAGGACACCGGCCGCTTGATCGGCAGCCTACAGGCCGACCAGAGCATCTCCTTCCAGTCGATGAGCCAGAAGCTCACGCAGATGGCGGCCATCGTGCAGCACGACCCGGCGGTGTTGAACGTGGTGGGCTTCACCGGCGCCGGCGGCGGCGGCGGCGCGTCGCAAACCAACACCGGCAGCATCTTCGTCGCGTTGAAGCCGAAGGGCCAGCGCGCCAGCCTGGACGTCATCACCACCCGGCTGCGGCGGGAGCTGTCGCGCGTGCCGGGCGGCCGGCTGTTCCTGGTGCCCGCCCAGGACATCCGGGTGGGTGGCCGGCAAACCAACGCCGCCTACCAGTACACGCTGCAGGCCGACAACACGGCGGCGGTGTTCGCGTGGACGCCAAAGCTGCTGGCAGCCCTGCAACGTGATCCCGCGCTGACGGACGTGAACTCCGACCAGCAGGAGGCCGGGCTGGAGACGCTGGTGCAGATCGACCGGTCGACCGCATCCCGGCTGGGCCTCGCCGTCAACCAGATCGACAACACGCTGTACGATGCGTTCGGCCAGCGCTCGGTGTCGACCATCTACAACGCGCTCAACCAGTACCACGTGGTGATGGAGGTCGCGCCGAAATACTGGCAGGATCCTGCGATCCTGAACCAGATCTGGGTCAGCACCTCGGGTGGCACGCCGACCGGCACGGCCACGACCAACGCGCCCTCCGGCACCGTCACCGGGGCGGCGGCAGCGGCGGCGGCGGCCAACGGCATCAACGATTCGCAGCGCAACGCGGCACAGAACGCGCTTGCGGTGAGCGGCAGCGGCAGCGCTTCGGCAGGGGCCTCGGTCAGCACCGGGCAGGAGACGATGGTGCCGCTGAGCGCGGTGGCGCATTTCGCCAGCGGCCACACCGCGCTGTCGGTCAACCACCAGAGCCAGTTCGTCGCCGCCACGATCTCGTTCAACCTAGCGCCCGGCCGCTCCCTGTCGGACGCGTCGGCGGCGATCGACCGTGCGGTGACCGAGTTGCGTATGCCGGCGGACATCGTCGGCGGCTTTTCGGGAACGGCGCAGGTGTTCCAGCAATCCCTGAACAGCGAGGTGGTGCTGGTCGCCGCTGCCCTGCTGGCCGTCTACATCGTGCTGGGCGTGCTGTATGAGAGCTTCATCCATCCCATCACCATCCTGTCCACCCTGCCATCGGCGGGCGTGGGGGCGGTGCTGGCGCTGATCCTGCTGAACACCGAGTTCTCGCTGATCGCCGTCATCGGGGTCATCCTGCTGATCGGCATCGTCAAGAAGAACGCCATCCTGATGATCGACTTCGCGCTGCACGCCGAACGGGTCGACGGCATGTCGAGCCGCGACGCGATCTTCCAGGCGTGCCTAATGCGGTTCCGGCCGATCACCATGACGACGGCGGCGGCCCTGCTCGGCGCGCTGCCGTTGGCGTTTGCCTTTGGCAACGGTGCGGAGCTGCGCCGCCCGCTCGGCATCTCCATCGTGGGCGGCCTGATCGTGAGCCAGGTGCTCACGCTGTACACCACGCCCTCCGTCTACATGCTGATGGACCGCCTGCGCCTGCGCCGCCGCGCCGCGCCCGCCCTTGGAGCGGCTGAGTGAGCGTGCCGCGGGCCATGCCGATGCCCATGCCCCGACAAAAGCCCTCTCCCTCTGGGAGAGGGTTGGGTGAGGGTGCTTACTCGTTGAACCTTCAGCATTTTGCGTGCTTGGCGGAGGGTGTGGGGCTGCGATGAGCCCGCTGAACCGCCGACGCCTGGCGATTTTCCGGTCGCATCGTCGCGGCTGGTGGTCGCTGTGGATCTTCCTGGTCCTGTTCCTCGTCACCGGCGCCGCCGAGTTCGTCGCCAACGACCGGCCGCTGGTAGTCCGGTACGAGGGGCACTGGTTCTTCCCCGTCCTGCAGGATTACAGCGAGGACGCGTTCGGCCCGGACTTCCTGCCCACGGAGGCTGACTTCACCGACCCTGACCTCGCCAAGGCGATCAACGCCCATGGCTGGATGATCTGGCCGGCGGTCCCGTTCTCCTACGACTCGCTGGTGAAGGACCTGCCGGCCCCGGCGCCGACGCCGCCCTCCTGGCGCAACCCGCTCGGCACCGACGACCAGTCGCGCGACGTGCTGGCGCGGGTGATCTACGGCTTCCGCATTTCGGTGCTGTTCGGCTTCACGCTGACCATCGTCTCCTCCATCCTCGGCATCATGGCCGGGGCGGTGCAGGGGTTCTATGGCGGGCTGACCGACCTGCTGTTCCAGCGCTTTATCGAGGTTTGGTCCGGGATGCCGCAGCTTTTCATGCTGATCATCCTGGCCTCCGTCATCACGCCCGGCTTCTGGGTCCTGCTGCTGTTCCTGCTGGCGTTTTCCTGGATGGCGCTGACCGGGGTGGTGCGCGCGGAGTTCCTGCGCGGCCGCAATCTGGACTACGTGCGGGCAGCGCGGGCGCTGGGCGTGCGCGACTCCGCCATCATGTGGCGTCACATCCTGCCGAACGCGCTGGTCGCGACGCTGACCTTCCTGCCGTTCACCCTGTCCGGCTCGGTGACGGTGCTGGCGAGCCTGGATTTCCTGGGTTTCGGCCTGCCGCCGGGCTCGCCCTCGCTGGGCGAGCTGGTGAACCAGGGGAAGGACAATCTGCAGGCGCCGTGGCTGGGCATCACCGCCTTCGTCGTGCTGGGCGGCATCCTGATCCTGCTGATCTTCATCGGCGAGGCCGTGCGCGACGCCTTCGACCCGCGCAAGCAGCCGCGGTGACGGTCGCCGCCGGGCTGCCCATCCTCACCGTGGCCGGCCTCACGGTCCGGTTCGGCCAGCAGGCGGTGGTGGACCAGGTGTCGTTCACCGTGGCCCGGGGTGAAACGGTGGCCCTGGTGGGGGAGAGCGGGTCCGGCAAATCGCTCACCGCGCTGTCCGTCCTGCGGCTGCTGCCGCCGGGCGCCGTCATGACCGGCCAGGTGGTGCTGGACGGCACGGACATGGCGACGGCCGCACCGGACCGGCTGCGGGCGATGCGCGGCGCGACCGCCGGCATGGTGTTCCAGGAGCCGATGACCAGCCTGAACCCGCTGCACAGGGTCGGGCGCCAGGTGGGGGAGGCGATGGCGCTGCATGGCCGCCGGCCCACCCGTTCCGCGATCGTGGCGCTGCTGGATTCCTGCGGCTTCCCCGACGCCGCACGGCGGCTGGATGCCTTGCCGCACCAATTGTCCGGCGGCCAGCGGCAGCGCGTGATGATCGCCATGGCGCTGGCCAACGACCCGGCCTTGCTCATCGCCGACGAGCCGACCACCGCGCTGGACGTGACCATCCAGGCGCAGATCCTGGACCTGCTGGCGGCGCAGAAGGCGAAGCGCGGCCTGGCGCTGCTGCTGATCAGCCACGACCTCGGCGTCGTCAGGCGCTATGCGGACCGGGTCTGCGTCATGAAGGACGGCGTAATAGTGGAGCAGGGGGCGGCGGAGGCGGTGTTCACCAATCCCACCCATCCCTACACCCGCATGCTGGTGGAGTCGGAGCCGCGGGGCAGGCCGAACCCGCTGCCGCCGGGGGCGCCGATGCTGACGCAAGCCTCCGACATCTGCGTCGACTTCACCACCCGGCGCGGGCTGTTCCGTCGGGCGGCGGCGTCGCTGCGGGCGGTGGACCACGTCTCGCTGACCATCCGGGCGGGCGAGACCGTGGGGCTGGTGGGGGAGAGCGGGTCCGGCAAATCGACCATGGGCCTGGCCCTGCTGCGCCTGACCCCGGCGGCCGGCCGGGTGGCGTTTGCCGGCGAGGATTTGCAGGCGCTGACGCCGGCCGGCCTGCGCCGCCGCCGCTCGCAGATGCAGATCGTATTCCAGGATCCCTACGGTAGCCTCTCGCCGCGCATGGCGGTCGGCGACCTCGTATCCGAGGGATTGCGGGTGCATGAGCGCTTGGGCGCCAAGGTCATGGCCGCCCGGGTTGCGGCTGCCCTGGCGGAGGTCGGGCTGCCGCCGGATGCCACGGTGCGCTACCCGCACGAATTCAGCGGCGGCCAGCGGCAGCGCATCGCCATCGCCCGCGCCCTGGTGCTGCAACCGCGCCTGCTGATCCTGGACGAGCCGACCTCCGCGCTGGACCGCTCCGTCCAGGCGCAGATCGTGGCGCTGCTGCGCGACCTGCAACAGCGCCATGGCCTGGCCTACCTGTTCATCAGCCACGACCTGGCCGTGGTCCGCGCGCTGGCCCACCGCGTCATCGTGCTGCGCGCCGGCCGGGTGGTCGAAGAAGGCGAGGCGGACGCCGTGTTCGCCGCCCCGCGCGAGCCCTATACCCGCGCGCTGATGGCGGCCGCCTTCTCCCCGGTGTGACCAGGCTGCGCCGCGTGTTCGTCCCGCAAATGGATGGTGCAGAGCAGCCCGATGCCCGCCAGCGGCACCACGGCGAGCATGCCGTAGGTGGGCGTCCAGCCCAGATGCACCACGGCCAGCCCGGCCGCGTAGGCGGACAGGGCGGAGGCAAGGGATTGGATGGTGCCGAGCGACCCCATCGCCGTCTGCGTGCGTCCGCCGCCATAGGTCAGATCCGCCACGGCCGCCGGGGCGGCGACGCTGATCAGCCCGGCGCCCAGGCCGTCCAGCACCTCGATGGCGACCAGCGCCGCAGGGCTATGCGACATCGCCGCCAGCAGGCCCCGCACGGGGAGCACGGCGCAGGATGCGATCAGCAGGATGCGGCGGCCGAACTTCTCCGCCAGGTGGCCGGCCAGCCAGGAGACCGGCACCATGACGGTCTGCGCCACGACCACCAGGATCGCCAGCCACTGGGTCGCATTATGCTGCCCGTCCATGGCCAGCCGCTGCCCGAGCAGGGGCAGCACCGCGGCGTTGCCGAGGTTGAACAGCCCGACCGACAGGATCACGACGATCAGGCGCTTGTTGCGCAGCAGGGCACGGGTGCTGCCGCGCTTTTCCCCTTTCTTGCGGCGCTCCCGCCCGGCCATGCGCGTGTGGTCCAGCGCATCGCGCGGATAGAACAGCAGCGCGACCAGCATGCCCGTCGCCATCAGGCCGAGCACGGCGATGGCGGACGCCGCGCCGACCGCGAAGGCGGCCGCCCAGATCAGCGCCGCGGCGACCACGTTGCCGGTGTGGGTCGCCGCCTGGTTGATGCCCTGCTGCCGCGGGAAGCCGTTCTTGCCAATCGTCGCCATGGTCAGCGCGGTCAGCGACGGCGCGCCCAGGGCGCCGCCGCTCGCGACGACGATCTGCGCCGTCAGGACCGGCCACCAGCCCTGCACCACGAACATCGCCAGCGTGCCGCCCATGATCATCAGGCAGGTCACGAACAGCATCATGCGGGGCCGCCCGATCCGGTCGATCAGCGCGCCGGCGGGGGTCGCCATCAGCATCCCGACGATCAGCCCGGCCGACAGCACGCCGCCGATCTCGTTGGGCGGCCAGTGCTGCGCCTGCGCCAGCCAGGTGGACAGGAACGGCCCCATGCCGCCGCCGACATCGGCCATGAAGAAGTTGACGACCGGCAGGCCGATCCACGGACTCATCTTGATCACTGCCGCACCGCCCCGATCCTCCCGGTGTTTCGTCTCGGTTTTGGTGGGCTGAAGCCCACCCTACTTCCGCAATATCTTCAACGTGGTAGGGTGGGCTTCAGCCCACCTCTTCGTGTCAGCGTCTGTGTACAAGACTCCCGTCAGGTTGTAACAGGCAGCCAGACCGTGAAGATGGTGCCTTCGCCTTCGCGGCTGTCGATCGCCAACTGGCCGCGATGCCGGTTGACGATGTGTTTCACGATGGCAAGCCCGAGCCCGGTACCGCCCACGGCGCGCGAGCGGCCCTTGTCCACGCGGTAGAACCGTTCCGTCAACCGCGGCAGGTGCTCGCGCGCGATGCCGGCGCCGTCATCGGCCACCGCCACGGTCACGCCGGGCCGGGCCGGCCACCGTCCGCCAGGCGGCACCATGGCCATGGCGACGCGCACTCTGCCGCCCTCCCGCCCGTATTTGATGGCGTTGTCCATCAGGTTCTGGAACACCTGGCCCAGTTGGTCGTCGTCCCCGGTGATCGACGGCAGCTCCTCCGCCAACTCCAGCTCCAACTGGATGCCGCGCCGCGTCAGGCGCGGTTCGAACGAAGCGGCGGTGAAACGCAGCAGCTCCATCAGGTCGACCGAGCCGGTCGGCGGCCGGTGTTCGGTCAGCTCGATGCGCGACAGGCTGAGCAGATCGTCGATCAGCCGGCTCATCCGGCCGGCTTGTTCCGCCATGATCTCCAGGAAGCGGGCCTGCGCCGGCGGGTCGTCCGCCGCCGGGCCGCGCAACGTGTCGATGAAGCCGATCAGGCTCGCCAGTGGCGTGCGCAGCTCGTGGCTGGCGTTGGTCACGAAATCGGCGCGAGTCCGCTCCAGCGCCCGCTCCCGCGTGCGGTCGGACAGCACCGCGACGACGTTGCCGCCCGCCAGGTCCAGCACGGTGGCATGCACCTCGCGTTCGACCGGGACGGGCAGGAATAAATCGGCCTGTTGCGGCTGGCCGGTCGCCCCGGCGCGGTCGATCGCGTTGCGCAGGCCGGGGTGGCGCAGCACGGCCGGCATCTCCGACCCGAAGGCCGCCCGCGCCGCGGCGTTGGCCCGCGTCACCGCCCGGTCCTGTCCCAGCACCACCAGCGGGTCGGGCAGGGTTTCGATGATGGCTTCCTCGGTCCGCAAGCGCTGCAACAAGGCGTTCGCCCGTTCATCGTGCAGGCGCACCACGCGGTCGATGTCGCGGGTCAGGTCATCGCCGCGGGCCGAGCGCGTGACCAGCCCGGCGATCGAGCGGCGGACCTCCTGCGCGATGTCCCAGTGCTCGCGGGCCCGCCAGGCGGCGAACGCGGCGGCGGCGGCCACGTCGAACAGGGCGGCTGTGATCGCCGGCGCGACCGCCAGCGCGCCGTCCGCAACCAGGGCCAGGAGGGTCAGGAGGAACGGTGCAGCCAAGACCGCCGCGGTCAACAGCATCGCCACGGCCCCTCGGCAGCAATGTGCTTAGCTGTTGGACCCGATGCTGGCAGGCGCGGGATCGACGATATGGCCGCCGCCCGGGCCGGTGGCGAACACGGCGAGCGCGCGGACCACTTGGCCGTCCGGACGCAGGGCGAACAGGCCGTCCACGCCGCGAAATCCGTTCGCCTGCGTCAGCACGCCGGGGTTGCCGACCGCCACCCGCGCCAAATCCGCCGCATCATACGCGATATCGACCAGGCCCGGCGGCGGCGAGCCATACTGGGCGGTGTACGCCTGCTGAAACCGCGCGCGGAACGCCGGGTCGGGCGCCGCATACCACGCGCCGGACAGGCCGCCGATGGTGGCGGCATCGCGCGCCCAGGTCGCCGGCCCGATCACCTGGACATCGGGTGGCGTGATGCCGTAGCCCGGGAGGGTGGCGGCCACCCGGCCCAAGGCCGCTCCGCTCTCAGCCAGGAGCAGGGCGTCGAACGGGGGAGGGGAAAGCAGCGGCTGCTCCGCCAGCGGCGCGGCCGGGCTGCCTGGCAGGGCATCGCTGCCTGCCGCCGGCTGGTCGGGTGGGACGCGGCGGTTGGCGTAGTCGGACACGTCGCGCAGGGCGGCGTCCAGGGCAGGCTGCCGTCCGTCCGGGTAGCGCTTGATCGCGGGCGGCGGATCCGCGACGACCGTGGCGGCGCGGGTCAGCCCATCCGCCAGCGCGTTGCCGAAGCTGTTGTCCGGCAGCACCGCGGCCACCCGCGTCTTGCTTTGCAGCGACAGCGCCTGCACCAGCCGCGCCACCTGCTGCTGCGGCGTGATGCCGAGCGCCCAGACGCCGGGCCGCCCCTGTTGCCGGTCCGAGGTGAAGGCGAGGATGGGGATGCTGGTCGCCACCGACGCCGCGGCCGCCGTCTCCGGCGCGGTGAGCGGGCCGACGATGATGCCGTCCCCCGCCCTGACGGCGGCCTGGGCCGCGTTCGTGGCGCCGGTCGGCGTGCCGCCCGTGTCCTGCACATCCAGTTGCGGACCGTTCGGCCCAAGGGCAAGTTGCACCGCGCGCAGCAGGTCGCGGCCCAGGCCGGCATTGGGCCCGGTCAACGGCACGAGCACGCCGATCTTCTGGCTGACGGGGGCCGTCACCGCTGCGGCGGGCGGGCGCGACGGTGCGCTGATGTCCGGCGCAGCCACGCACCCGGCCAAGGCCACGACGGCGACGAGGGAAGCGACAGGAAGCGAAAATGCGGGCAACGACACGATCTGGACTCCGATGATCCTCGCGGCAACCACGGGGGACGGGTTGTCCAACCCGGCACACGGAAGCCTTGTGCTGGTTTCCACGCCGATCGGCAACCTTCGTGACATCAGCCAGCGCGCGCTGGACACGTTGCGGGCGGCCGACACCGTGCTGTGCGAGGACACACGGGTCACGGCGCGGTTGCTGTCCGCCTACGGTATCTCCGCCGCCACCGCGCCGTTGCACGACCACAACGAGGACGCACGTACGCCGGCGATCCTGGACCTGGTGCGCGCCGGGCGGCAGGTCGTGCTGGTGTCGGACGCGGGCACCCCGGTGGTGAGCGACCCGGGATTCCGCCTGGTCCGCGCCGCCATCGCGGCCGGCCTGCCGGTCGGCGCCGTGCCGGGCGCCAACGCCGCGGTGACGGCGCTGGTGCTGAGCGGCCTGCCGCCGCAGCCCTTCCTGTTCCTGGGCTTCCCGCCGCCGCGCTCCGCGGCCCGGCTTGCCGCGTTCAGCCGGCTGCGGGCGGCGGAGCGCGCCGGGCTGGACGCGACCCTGCTGTGGCACGAGGCGCCGCACCGGCTGGCGGAGATGCTGGCCGACCTCCATGCCAGCTTCGGCGACCGCCCGGCGACCGTGGCGCGGGAGTTGACGAAGCGGTTCGAGGAGGTCCGGCGTGGCACCCTCGCCGTCCTGGCGGCGCATTATGCGGCAGAGCCGGCGCGGGGAGAGATCACCGTCCTGGTCGGCCCGCCACCGGCGGAGTCGCAGGATGCGGAGGCGCTGGACAGCCAGTTGCGCTACGCCCTTGCCGGCAACAGCGTGAAGGATGCGGCGGCGCTGGTCGCGGGCTCGACCGGGTTGCCGCGCCGGGTGGTCTATGCCAGGGCACTCGAACTGAGCCGGATATGATGGTATGAGGCACCGATGAGCGAGATCGCGCACGAGACGCTGGAGCGTCATGAGCACCTTAAGCACAACCCGGGTGACGGGTTGGCCAAGCGGGCCGCGTTGGCGATCGGCGTGCTTGCCGCCGTGCTGGCGCTGTTCGAAATGGGGGAGAGGGGTTCCCAGAACGCCTACCTGGCGCACAACATCAGTGCCAGCAACGAGTACGCGTTCTACCAGGCGCGGCAGACCCGCGCGCTGATCCTGATGCAGTCCGCCACGCTGCTGAACGCGCAGTCCCCAACCCCGGACACGCAGAAGGCCGCCGCCGCCGCCCAGGCGGAGGCGGCGCGCCTGACGGAGGACAGCGAGCGCGGCAACGGGGCCGGGCAAATCCAGGCCCGCGCCGCCAGCGAGACGGAGCAGCGGGACGTCGCCCTGCACAAGTATGAAATGTTCGAGCTTGTCACCAGCGCCCTGGAGATCGCCATCGTGCTGGCCAGCGTGTCGGTTGTGACGCAGCTCGGCGGCGTGCTGATCGCCGGCATCGCCATCGGCGCCGCGACGGCCGTGTTCGGCGCGCTGGTCGCCACGGGGATCGTCTAAGGGCTTGTTTTGAGCGGCAGCTTTGTCGGCGTGCCGACGCACTTATTTGCCGAGGCTGCCTTAGAGCGCGATCGTTTTAGGCTGAGGGCTGTTCTTCTCCCTCTCCCCCTGGGAGAGGGCCGGGGTGAGGGTCCGACGCGCAGGACCGTGCACTTGACCCTCTCCCAAAGGGCTACCGTTGTCGGGTAAGTGCGAATCGACTTTCCAAGTTGTGCGCGAGTGATTTGCAGGTAGCCGGGTCATAGTTTGGGGTGGCGGTATAGAGCCAGTTGCTTTGGTCTCGAGCTTCAGATTCGCTGCCATCTAGGCAACTCAGGATCCGATTCGCATGGCGCAGTTCCAACTCGGCCGGTTCGGTGACCGCCGTTTGGCGGCAACCGGTGACTGCCTGCTGGCGGCCATGGAGAAGCAGCAGACCATGTGCCTGCACGCGCTGGCCGACAGCCGGGAGGAGGTGCTTCGCTATGGCGCATTCCTCGATAACGAGGCGGTCACCCGCTACGAAATGCTGGTCCGCACCGGCCAACTGACCGCCCAGCGCGCGGCTGGCCGCCAGGTTCTGGTGGTGTCCGACACCTCGGAGCACAACTATGCCGGCCATACCGGGAGCAAACGCGGCTTTGGCACTGTTGGCAACGGCACGGATATAGGTGTGTTGATCCATCCGGTGCTGGCGCTGGATGCTGGGACGGGCGGTATCCTCGGGCTGGTCGGCGCCGAGGTGATCAATCGTGCGCCGGGGACGGTTGGGGATCACAAGCTGCGGGATGCCGACGACAAGGAGTCGCGCCGCTGGCTGGCCGGGGTGGAGATGGCGGGCGATGTCCTCGCCGACGCGGCGCAGATCACCATGGTGGAGGACCGCGAAGGCGACATCTACGACCAGTTCGCCCGCCGTCCGCACAACGTGCACTTGCTGGTGCGCGCCGCACGCGACCGCTCGGTCGGCGTTGGGAGATTGTTCGAGACTTGCGCGACCTGGTCGGAGGTGACGCGCTACTCGATCACCGTCCCGGCCAAACGCAGCGGCAAAGGCCAACGCGCCGAGCGGACGGCGGTGGTCGCGGTGCGGTTTGGTGAGGTGACGGTGCGCCGGCCGGCGTTGGCCAGCAAGCAGTTGGCGGAAAGCCTGACGCTGCGGGTGGTCGATGTCCGTGAGATTGATCAGCCGCCTGACGTGGCGGACCGCGTGCATTGGTGTCTTCTGACGACCCACGCTGTGACCACAGCGGCCGACGCGCTCCGGGTGGTGCGCTGGTATCGCCTGCGCTGGACCATCGAACAGGTGTTCCGCACGATGAAGACGGACGGCGTGGACGTGGAAACCTCTCAGATCACCACGCCGAACAGCCTGTTGAAGCTGGTAACGGTGGCGCTGATCGCCGCGGTGCGGATCATGCAACTGGTGATCGGGCGTGACGGCAAGACAGAGCAGCCGTTGACGGACGTGATCGCCGATCCAGTGCAGCTTCCGGCTCTCGTGGCCATCAACAAGACGCTGGAGGGGCGGACCGAAAAGTTGAAAAACCCGTTCGACCCCAGCTCGCTCGCATGGTTTTCCTGGATAGCCTCCCGCCTGGGCGGCTGGTCTGGCTATACCTCAAAGGGATACAGACCAGCCGGCCCAAAAACTATGGCCCGCGGCCTCAAAAGGCTAAACGCCATGGTCGACGGCTGGCTTCTAGCAAATCGTTCCGCACTTACCCGACTCCCGTAGCCCAAAGGGAGAGGGCTTTGCAGCTCAACCTCACGCGATCTGCCTGTATTGGCCGACGCTGCCTAACGCACCGTCACGCCCACGACCTCGCGCACGTCGCGGCCCAGGCGCTGGTCGCCGGGAATGGCGAGACGCAGCATGTGTCGTTGCGGGTCGATGGCGAGCAGCACGGGCTTGCCCTCAAACTCCGGGTCGATTTCGCCCATGGCGAGGCTGGCGCTGTAGCCGTCCCGCCCGGTGACGGTCAGGGTTTCGTCCACCCGCTTGTGGAAGTTCGGTTCGACCGCCCCGGCGCGTTCCAGCACGGACCACAGCGTCGGTCCGGTGAGGTGCAGCGTGTCGCCGTGCTCGCCGGCCAGCGAGGCGGCGGCGGACGGCAGCGCCTGGAGTTCGGCCACGGAGAGTTGGACGGCATGGCCGGTCTGGTCGGTGACCGTCACGTCCGGGATCGCCGTCTGCGCCTGCGCGGGGCTCGCCGCCCATGCCAGCACGAAAGCCGCGAGGCAAAGCCGCCGGTTCGGACGGGACATGGCATACTCCGCTGGTTTTGTGCGGATACAACGCCGTCGGGCACGATTGTCCAGGGAGCGACTGCCTCAGCTCGACGCTTTGGTGTCACAGGTCTGCCGCTCGCAAGGCAGCACGGCGGCCGCGTGCGTCCTGCACGACGAGGGGAGCGGTTCCACATGATCGGTCCCCTATCCGTCGTCAGCGCAGCAACGCAGGCAGCAAGGCGTCCAGCCGCAAGCGTCCCTCCGCGGTGGCGCTCAGGTGGTCGGGGGTGCGGACGACGTAGCCGGCCTCCTCCGCCATCGCCAGCACCGTGGGGTCGAGGGCGTCGCTCAGGGCCATGCCGGTGCGGCGGGCGAAGCGGGCGGCGTCGATCCCCTCGTGCAGGCGCAGGCCCATCAGCAGCATTTCCCGCGCCCGGTCCGCCGGGCTGACAGCCTCCTCCGCCGTGCCGCCATGGCCGCGCCGCTCCACCCGGTCAGCCCACGGCTCCGGCGCGCGATGGCGGCGCGTCGCGAGCAGGGCGCCGTCCAGCGTCACCCGGCCATGTGCCCCCGGGCCGATGCCGACATAGTCGCCGTAGCGCCAATAGGCGAGGTTGTGCCGGCTCTCCGCTCCGGGAGCGGCGTAGTTGGAGATTTCGTACTGCCGTAGCCCGTGGGCGGACGCAGCGTTGGCCGTTGCCTCATACAGCGCGGCGGACGTGTCCTCGTCCGGCAGGACGATCTCACCGCGGCGATGCAGCGCCTCGAACGCGGTGCCGGGCTCGATGGTCAGTTGATAGAGCGAGAGGTGGTCGGCGGCGAGCGCCAGGGCAGCCTGCAACTCGTCCCGCCACGCCTGGAGCGACTGGCCGGGCCGGGCGTAGATCAGGTCGAACGACAGGCGGGGGAAGGTGCGGCGGGCGAGTTCCAGCCCGGCCACCGCCTGCGCCGCGGAGTGCTGCCGCCCCAGCATCCGCAGCGCAGCGTCCTCCAGGCTCTGCACGCCCAGCGAGGCGCGGTTCACCCCTGCCTCCCGGAATGCGGCGAGGCGGCCGGCCTCCACGCTGGTGGGATTGGCCTCCAGCGTGACCTCCAGGCCGGGCGCCGGGTCGAACAGGCGGTGCGCGTCGGCGATGAGCATGGCGACCGTGTCCGGCGCCATCAGGCTTGGCGTGCCGCCGCCGAAGAAGATGGAGCCGAGCGGACGCCGGCCGAGCCGCGCCGCCTCCCAGGCAAGCTCCGCCCGCAAGGCAGCGGCGAAGCGCGCCTGCGGGATGCGGTCCCGCACGTGGCTGTTGAAATCGCAGTACGGACATTTGGCCAGGCAGAACGGCCAGTGGACATAGAGGGCGAGTGGTTCGTGCACCGGCGCTATATGGGCGTGATCAGGCGCCGGCGGCACTGGTAAACCGCCGTCAGAACAAAGCGCTACTGCCCCATCGTGAGGCCGCTTCCTGACCCGCCGCCCGCGGCTGGTCCGGCGCTGAACTTGCCGACATTGCCCAGCAGTTGCTGCAGGAACGAGCTTTCGCTGCCCGGCGACGGCGTCGCGCGCGATACCACGGAGACGGGCTTGGCATCCGCCTTGTCCAGCTTCTTGATCGAACGCAGCACGCCACGGTCATCAAACGTGGCCATCACGACATCCTGCGAGTTGATGCCCTGCACGCGCCCGATGCGCGGCTGCGTCACTTCGCTGATGTAAATCCAGGTGTTGTCGTCGAACGACGCCTTGGCGGTGGGCGTCCCGAGCAGGCTTGAAACGTCGGCGCGGGTCGATGTGCCGGGGATCAGTTCCTTCAACTGGTCGTCCGTCACCTTGTTGCCGCGAGTTTGTGGCGGGTATTCCAGCCAGGAACAGGCGCTGAGCAGGGTTATGGCGAGGAGCAGGAACGGAGCGTAACGTCGCACTGGGAAGATCCTGGATAGCGGCGCGCGCATTGACCGGGCGGGCCGCCGCGTTATGTGCCGAAGCGTGGATGGTATGGGCCACCGGTGTCGCATAGCGGTGGCGTGTCACGCCGGGCTGTCCGGTGTCAACGATTGGCTGACATAGGTTTAGAATGGGGCGAGAATGGCGTTCTTTGGCTTACTAGGACGTGGCCGACATGAGCGCGCCGGCTTCCAGCTCTATACTGCTTCGGTCACGGCGGCGCGCAACCCGTATTTCTACGCGGAACTCGACGTGCCGGATACGCTGGACGGACGGTTCGACCTGGTCGGGCTGCATGCCGCCCTGCTGATCCGGCAGCTTCGGACCATGCCGCCGCCGGGGCAGGCGGTCGCGCAGGCCGTGTTCGACGCCATGTTTTCCGACATGGACACCAACCTGCGGGAACTCGGCGTCGGCGACATGACGGTCGCCCGCAACGTGCGCGCCATGTGGGAGGCGTTCCACGGCCGCGCGACTGCCTATGACGCTGCATTGGACGATGCGGACCCGCAAGCGCTTGAGGCAGCCCTTACCCGTAACGTCTGGCGCGGCGAAGACCGCGCCGGCGACGCCGCTATACTGGCCGGGATCGTGCGACGCATCCTGGCGAAACTGGCGGCAACCCCGCCGGCCGAGCTGCTTTCCGGCGCGTTCCGCTTTGGTGAGCCTGTGGCATGAGCAACCCCCAAGCCGAAATGGTCCGCACCGTCCCGTTGGAGCGGGTCGGCTCCGGCCTCATCGTCACCGTGGACGCCACGGCGGCGGAGTGCGACGCCATCGCCCGCCGGCTGCTGGTGCCCTCGGTTGAGGCGGTGCAATGCCGTTGGGCGCTGCATTCCGCCCCCGGCGACGTGGTCGAGGCAGAGGGCTCGCTGCGCGCCCGGCTGCATCAGGAATGCGTCGTGTCGCTCGACGCGTTCGCCGTGGAAGTCGTCGACGAGTTCGCCGTCCGGTTCGTCCTGCCTGGGCAGGAGAGCGATGATGCCGACGACCCTGATGAACCGGACGAACTGCTGATCGAACATGACGTGCTCGACCTGGGCGAGGCGACGGTGGAGCAGCTTGCCCTGGCGTTGGACCCCTACCCGCGCAAACCAGGGGCGGTGCTGCCTGACGCGGCAGGAGAGATGCCGGACAACCCCTTCGATGCGCTGGCAAAATGGCGCGGACCAGGGTAATGTGGCGGCAGCTTGCGGAGGATCGGCACGTCTGCTAGTTGCCGCGCCCTGAGTCATTGCAAATTGTGGCGTCGTGCGGTGCCGGGTTCCGGCCGATGCGGGCGTTACCCAAGTCGGAGGGCACTTGCCCATGGCCGTTCCCAAGAAGAAAACATCGCAATCCCGCATGGGCATGCGCCGCAGCCACCATGCGCTCACCGTGCAGGCCTATGCCGACTGCCCGAATTGCGGCGAGACCAAGCGTCCGCATCACGTTTGTTCACATTGCGGCTACTATGATGGGCGTGAGGTCGTCGCCGCCGGCAAGCCCCTGAAGGGTGCTGTCCGCGTCTGAGACGCCGGTCCCCGCCAAACGACGAGGGTTGATTTGAGCGAAGGCATCGCCCAGCCCGTGGAGACCGGGGCGGCGCCATCGCCCTATACGCTTGCGGTGGACGCCATGGGTGGCGACCACGCACCGGACGTGGTCATCGATGGTCTCGCAATCGCGGCGGAGCGGCATCCGGCCGCCCGATTCCTGGTGATCGGGGACGAGCCGCGGCTGACCGCGCTGATGGCCCGCAAGCGCCTGGCGGAATGCTGCACGATCCGGCACGCGCCTGATGTCATCGGCGGCGACATGAAGCCCACGGCGGCCCTGCGCGTGCGCAATGCCTCCATGCGGCTGGCGATCGACGCCGTCGCGATGGGGGAGGCGTCGGGCGTGATCTCCGCCGGGAATACCGGCGCGCTGCTGGCCCTGGCCAAGGTCGTCATCAAGACGCTGCCCGGCGTCGACCGCCCGGCGCTTGCGGCCCTGGCGCCCTCTGCGCGCGGGGACGTGGTGATGCTGGACCTGGGCGCGAACACGATCAGCAACTCCCGCAACCTGGTTGAATTCGCCGTCATGGGGGACGTGTTCGCCCGCGCCGTGCTGGGCCTGCCGGCGCCGACCATCGGCCTGTTGAACATCGGCTCGGAGGAGCTAAAGGGCGATGAGCGGGTGCAGAAGGCGGCGGAAATCCTGCGCGCCAGCCATTTGGCCGCGCAATTCCATGGCTTCGTGGAGGGCGATGACATACCAGGCGGGACGACCGACGTCGTGGTGACCGACGGCTTCACCGGCAACGTGGCGCTGAAGATGGGGGAGGGGGCGCTGAAGCTTGTGTTCAGCCTCCTGCGGCAGGTGTTCAGCAACAGCCTCGCCGGGCGCATCGCCTATGTGCTGGCCCGCCCCGGATTGGAACGGCTGCGCGAGTGGGTCGACCCGCGCCGCTACAATGGGGCGATCATGCTTGGTCTGAACGGTGTCGTCGTGAAATCCCATGGCGGGACGGATGCGGAGCAGTTCGCCTATGCGATGGACGTCGCCATCGACATGGTGGTGCACCGCTTCAACGATCGCATTCGCGAGGGCCTGGTGCAGATCTCGCAGTTGCCGCCGGCGGCCAACCCGGTGCTCGCGGCGTCGGCGCGCTGATGGCCCTGCGGGCGGTGATGACCGGGGCAGGCGCCTACCTGCCGGAGCGGGTGGTGACCAACGCCGAGTTGGCGGAGCGGCTCGACACCTCCGACGCCTGGATCACGGAGCGCACGGGGATCCGGCAGCGTCACATCGCCGGCCCGCACGAGACGGCTGCGTTCATGGGCGCGCGCGCTGCAGAGGCCGCGCTGGCCCATGCCGGCGCCAGTGCGGCGGAGGTCGACGCCATCATCCTCGGCACCAGCACGCCGGACCAGGCCTTTCCGGCCACGGCCGTCACCGTGCAGGCCGCCATCGGCGCTGGCGGCTTCGGGTTTGACGTGTCGGCGGCCTGCAGCGGCTTCGTCTATGGGTTGGGCATCGCCGATGCGATGATCCGCAGCGGCCAGGTGCGCGGCGTGCTGGTGATCGGGTCCGAAGTGTATTCCCGCATCCTGGACTGGTCCGACCGCGGCACGGCGGTGCTGTTCGGCGACGGGGCTGCCGCGGTGTTCCTGCGCGGCGTTGAACAGGACGGGCCACGCGAGCGGGGCATCCTGTCCACCCATCTGCACGCGCAGGGCTCGCTCGGCCCCTTGCTCTACGTCGACGGTGCGGTGGGGCGGCCGGAATTGTCGGGGCACCTCAAGATGAACGGGCGGGAAATCTTCCGCCACGCCGTCAGCAAGCTGGCCTCTGCCGTGGACGAGGCGCTGGCGGCCAACGGGCTGCAAGGCAGCGACGTGGATTGGCTGGTGCCGCACCAGGCCAATTTGCGCATCATCGACGCCATGGGCCGCAAGCTGGGGCTGTCCTCCGAACGTGTCGTGGTGACGGTCGACCGCCATGCCAACACCTCCGCCGCCTCCATTCCGCTGGCTTTGACGGAGGCCTGGCATTCCGGACGGATGAAGCAGGGCGACCTGCTGGTGCTGGAGGCGCTGGGCGGAGGACTGACCTGGGGGTCTGCGCTAGTGCGGCTCTAACGCCACAGCCAGGCAAGTTTTGTTTATTTCCAGGGCGTTTGCTTGACGCTTCCAAGCAACGCCGCATAGCTTGCCTCCGATGAACACAGTGACACGCGCGCATTTGGCTGAACGGATTTACACCCAGGTCGGCCTCTCGCGTAACGAGTCGGCAGATCTGCTGGAAACCGTGCTTGATCATCTTGCAAAGTCGCTTGAGGGAGGAGAATCGGTTAAAATCAGCGGGTTCGGCACCTTTTCTGTGCGACAGAAGGGGCGGCGGATCGGCCGCAATCCAAAGACCGGCATCGAAGTGCCTATCCTGCCGCGTCGTGTGCTGGTGTTCCGTCCCAGCCAGGTGCTGAAGGCCCACGTGAATGGAACCGCAGTTCCAGCAGGCGACGATCTGGGTGGTGACGAAGAATGATGCTCGCCCCGGCCTCCGCGGAGGAGGCGACGGACACCCGCGCCAAGCCCAAGAAGGCGCCCAATGCCTTCCGCACGATCAGCGAGGTCGCTGACGAGCTACATATTCCGCAGCACGTCCTGCGGTTCTGGGAGACGAAGTTTCCCCAGGTGAAGCCGCTGAAGCGCGGCGGCGGCCGGCGGTACTACCGGCCGGACGACATATCGCTGCTGCGCCGGGTCTCCGACCTGCTCTACATCCAGGGCTACACGATCAAGGGCGTGCAGCGGCTGTTGCGTGAAGGCGGCGGCAAGCTGTCCGACGATATTCCCCCCGCCACCGAGGCTGAGCGCGCCGCCGCAGCAGCCGAGCGGGCGACGCAGGCCGACCAGCCGACCCTCCTGCCGCTGCCCGGCATGTCCCGGGACGGGCCGGGGCCCGTCACTGCCTTACAGGGCACAGGCGACGCGGAGGAGGTGCTGCGGCTCCGCGCGTTGCTGGCCCACGCGTTGGACGAGTTGGAAGCCTTGCGCGCCCTGCTGCCGCGCTAGGCGGCGTTGCGGTCGCCGGACGCGGCTGCTACATCCCACCGCATCGGAGCGTAGCGCAGTCTGGTAGCGCATCAGTCTGGGGGACTGAGGGTCGTGGGTTCGAATCCCGCCGCTCCGACCAAATAGCGGCCGACCTCTGCTTTAGGATCATCTCTAGGTCGAAGGAGCGTGATGGCGAGCGAGGCGGACGACGATCGCATGTATCGCTTGCCGTTCCCGCTTGAGGTGGTGATCGGTCAGACTCCGCTGTCAGCTCAGGCGCGCTCTCAGGCCAGGGAGGACTGGAAGAGACTTGTCGGTGATCTCGCAAAAAAGAAAATCGAAGAGCAACGCGAGTTGTACTATCTAGATCAGCGACCTTTAGCGGTTACGGTCTATTACTTTCCTCCAAGTCAAAATACTCCAGACGTCGACAACATCGTAAAACCCATTCTCGACGGTATGAAGTCAATTGCATATTTTGATGATAGCTGTGTTGAGAGGATAGTGGCACAGAAGTTTGAGCCTGGTATCTCTTGGCTGTTCCACTCGCCCTCACCCAGCCTGCAAGCGGCGATCGATATGGAAAAGCCTGCGGTCTACATCAGGCTTGAAGACAACCTCATGTGGAGGGAGGTCGGTTATGAGCGCTAGCGCCATAGACTTCGAACAAGCAACGTTGAGTCGGCTGCGCGACGACTTTGAGGCCAAGGGTTATCGTTTTATCATCCAGCCAACACCGGAAGACCTTCCGCACTTCGTAAAATTGCGCCCGCCGGATGCGATTGCCATTGGGCGAGACGATGTTGACAAGGTGATTATTGAAGTAAAGCGAGTGGAGAACCGTGACGCCAAAGCGCCGATGGCAGAGGTAGACCGCGATCTCGCTGCCAAGGAAGGCTGGCGCTACCTCCTCGTCTACGCCGGTCAAGACCCGAGCGAGATCGTCGAACTTTCGAGGCCTTTGAAATCGCAAGTCGATAACGCGATTGATGAGGTGCATAGCCTAGAACAATCGGGATATCTACGGGCGGCCATGCTTGAGGGCTGGTCCCTCTTAGAGGCACTTGCCCGTCGAATTTACCCACATGACATCCGGGTTTCCCTGAGGCCACTATCGCCGATTGCTGTTGTCGAGCGGCTGGCGATGGACGGA
The DNA here is from genome assembly GCA_965199095.1 of Acetobacteraceae bacterium. GTDB lineage: Bacteria > Pseudomonadota > Alphaproteobacteria > Acetobacterales > Acetobacteraceae > LMUY01. The sequence goes on along the minus strand of CBDAQM010000006.1, from coordinate 295,547 downwards.
CAGATCAGCGGTCCAGAAGCGAAGCGGTTGCGCGCGATGGGCGCCATCCGGAACTCGGTTGCGCATGGCGATCTCAACGTCAGCGTATCGCCGGATGATCTTCGATTCCTGCTTGAAAGAGTGGAGAGCATCAACGCCCGCGTAACGGCGTGAGGCGTCCCGTCCGGTCTTGATTAGCAACGTAGCCCGCATCGCGCTTGGGCGATGCGGGATCTTGGGTGAGACATCCGAGATTACCGGGGACGTCCCGCATCGCCCAAGCGCGATACGGGCTACACACGCAACGACACCGCAACCACGCGTCCCTAGCGTCTACCGTATTATGGGGTCACGCAGACCAGTCAGCGTGCCTTGCGGGCGGCGTAGCGGGCGTCGCGGGCGGCCTTTTGCTTCGCGGCCAAGGCCAAGGCGCGGGCCTTGTAGTCGGCTTCGGTCGCCAGCGCTTCCGCCGCCTTGCGGGCCTGCCGGGTGGCTTCCTCAGCGGCTTCGCGCTCCTGCTGCCGCTTCAACTCCGCCTTTTCCGCCGCGAGGCGTGCGGCTTCGGCTTCCTGCGCCGCCCGTTTTTCCGCTTGGCGGACTTCGCGGGCCGCCATCACCGCCTTCTGGGCCTCCAGCCGGGCAGCCACGGCCGGGTCGTCGGGGCCGGGACGGGACTTGAACCGCTCCAGCATCGCCTGCTTGGCTTTCGCTGCGGAACTCAGGCGCTCACTGACAGTCTCGGACTTGCGTGCATTCATGCGGGTCTTTTAGCGGCCGAGTTTGCACTTGCAAATGGCAGAGACGCTCCGCCAGCATTGCAAATCCGTGAGGCGAGGGCTCAGTTCCAGCCCCCCGGCACCCACCCATACTGTCCCGGCGTCCCGATCCAGTGACCGAACGTCCAGGTACCGCCGTGTCCCGCGGCCGGCACGTAGCGGCCGGGTTCGTAGCGATACGATCCCCCGAAATACGTCCAGTCGCCGGGCTGCCAGATCAATGACTGCTCGCTGACCGGCGGCAGCGGCAATGTTTCGGCCGGAAGCGGCGGCGGCACGGGGAACGCGGGCGGCGGCGCGGCGCAAGCGCCCAGGACGAGGACGGTGGCCAGGCTAGCAACAGACAGCCGCATGCGGGATCCTCCAGCGGATAGCATCGTTGTAGAAGCGACGGGACAGGCCAAAGGTTCATGCAGCAACCGGCCGGGGTGTCGGCGCCGGGCGGGTGGCCAGCCAGATGCCGATCGCCACGGGAATCACCCCCAGCAAATCCGCCGGGCTGACCGGTTCCCCCAGCACCAGCCAGGACATCGCCAACCCGGTGGGCGGGATCAGGAAGTGCAGCGCGCTCGCGGAGGACGCCGTGCCGTTGCGCAGCAGCCAGAACCACAGCAGCAACGCCCCGATCGAGACGACCAGCACGCACCAGGCCATCACCAGCCAGAACTGCAGCCCGACCTGGATGTCGGCCGGCCGCTCGAACAGGCCGCCGACGATCAGCAGGAAGAACCCGGCGAACGTCGTCTGCACGCCCACGGCGACGGGCAGCGTCACCGCGGGTGCGAACCATTTGAAGGCGATGGTGCCGGCCACCAGGGAAAGCAGGGCGCCCACGACCAGCAGCACGCCCCGCGGATCCTCCGTGCCGCTGGCCAGGCGGTGGCGGACGACGTAGATCGCGCCGGCGAACCCCAGCACCAGGCCCAGCACTTTGCGCCAATGCAGCGCCTCACCCAGCAACGGGGCGGCGAGTGCGGCGATCAGGATCGGGTTCAAGCTGGCGATGATGGTCGCGAGGCCGGCCGACACCCCGCCCATCCCCCGCCAGGCCAGCCCCTGGTACCCGGCCTGGTTCAGCAGGCCGAGCAGCGCCAGGGCCGCCCACGGAATGCGCCCGCGGAGCTCTCCCCGCCAGGCTGCATACGCCAGCAGCGGCGCGCCGGTCAGCAGGAAGCGGATGCCGCCGAACAGCGCCGGCGGCGAAGTGGCGAGCGCCAGCTTGGCCGCCGTGAAGCCGCTGGCCCAGGCCAGGCAGAACAGCAGCACCAGCAGGAGGTAGACCAGACGGCTTCGCATGCGCGCAGGCTAGGCCGGCAACAGGATCGTCGCCACCGCCTGCGCCGCGATGCCTTCGCCGCGGCCGGTGAAGCCGAGCCGCTCCGTCGTGGTCGCCTTCACGGAAACCCGGCCTTCGTCAACGCCCAGCAGGGACGCCAGTCGCGCCATCATGGCCGGGGCATGCGGCGTGATCTTCGGGCGCTCGCAGATCAGCGTGACGTCCGCGTTGGCCAGCATGCCGCCGCGCGCCGCGATCCGTTCCGCCGCGTGGCGCAGGAAGCGGGCGCTGTCCGCGTCCTTCCACTCCGCCTCGCTGGGCGGGAAGTGGCGGCCGATATCACCCTCCGCCAGCGCACCGTAGATGGCGTCGCACAGCGCGTGGATGCCGACATCGGCGTCCGAATGCCCGGCCAGGCCCCATTCATGCGGCACGGTGACGCCGCACAGCACCAGGGGACGGCCTGCCGCCATGGCATGCACGTCGAAGCCGGTGCCGGTGCGCGGCAGCAAGCCGGGAGCCAAGGCGCGTTCTAGCCGCACGACATCCTCCGGGTAGGTCAGCTTGATGTTGTCGTCCGCGCCGGGAACGATCGCCACCGGGTGCCCGGCGGATTCCAGCAGGGCCGCGTCGTCGGTCACTCCGCTCTCCCCGGTGGCGTGCAGGGCGCGGAGCAGGTGGTAGCGGAAAGCCTGCGGGGTCTGCGCCCGGAACAGGCCGTCGCGCGGCACGGTGCCGACGATGCGGCCGGATTGCACGCGCTTCAGCGTGTCGGCGACCGGGACCGCCGGGATTGCGCCGTCATGGCTGCGCAGCGCCGCCAGCAGCGCCGGGATCGTCGTGGGCGGCAGGAACGGCCGGGCCGCGTCGTGCACCAGCACCACGTCCGGCGCGTGCGGCACCAGCGCGTGCAGCCCGGCATTGACGCTGCCCTGCCGCGTGTCGCCGCCCGCGACCGCCGGTAGCACCGGCAGGCCGTCCAGCGCCTTGGCGATGGCATCCGCGTCGCCCACGGGTTGCAGCACCGATACGTGGGACAGCAGCGCCTCCGCCGCATGGCGGATCACGGCCTTGCCGGCGATGGTGATGAATTGCTTCGGCGTGTCGCCGCCGAAGCGGCTGCCGGTCCCCGCGGCGACCAGTATGGCGGCAATTCGCATGGGCGGAGCAATGCGCGGAGCCCGCCATCCCGTCAATGCAGTGGGATCGCCTGATTGCTATGCCGCCTCCAGGCGGTTAATTTGCTTAAATGCTGGGCAGTCCTCTTCAAGCACTCACGCTCGGACATGGTCCGCGCGCAGTCACCCTCGACACGCCGGTGATCCTGGCCCCGATGTCGGGGGTGACGGACCTGCCGTTCCGCCGGCTGGCCAAGCGTCTTGGCACGGGAATGGTGGTGTCGGAGATGATCGCGTCCTGGGCGATGGTGCGCGAGAATCAGGCGACGATGCGCATGGCCAGCGTGGACGGCGCCGGGCCGAATGCCATCCAGCTCGCGGGATGCGATCCCTCCGCCATGGCGGAAGCGGCGCGGATCGCGGAGGCAAGGGGCGCCAATCTGATCGACATCAATTTCGGCTGCCCGGTCAAGAAGGTCGCGGTGGGCCAAAGCGCCGGGTCCGCCCTGATGCGGGACGAGGTGGGCGCCGCCCGTATCCTCGAGGCGACCGTCCGCGCGGTGCCGGTGCCGGTCACGCTCAAGATGCGGATGGGCTGGGATCATGCCAGCCTGAACGCGCCCCGGCTGGCGCAGATCGCCGAGGCGAGCGGCATCACGATGGTGACCGTGCACGGCCGCACCCGGCAGCAATTCTATACGGGATCGGCGGACTGGGACTTCATCGCGACCGTGAAGGCGGCGGTGGGCATCCCGGTGATCGCCAATGGCGACATCAACTCGGTCGATGATGCGGCGCTCGCCATGGCGCGGTCCGGGGCGGATGGCGTGATGGTTGGTCGTGGCTGCTACGGCCGGCCCTGGTTTCCGGCGCAGGTGGCCGCCTTCCTGCGCGATGGCAGCCGCCTGCCGGACCCGGCGTTGGCGGCCCAAAAAGCCATCCTGCTCGAGCATTACGAGGCGATGCTCGAGCATTTTGGCATCCAGCCCGGCTTGCGGCTGGGGCGCAAGCATGTGGCCTGGTATTCTCGTGGCCTGCATGGCTCGGCGGAGTTCCGTGCGGCGGTGATGCGGTGCGACGACGTGGCCTCCGTGCGTGGCCTGATCGACGCGTTCTACGACCGGCGCATGCAGGCGCCGGAGGCCCTTGCCGCGTGATCGGCATCGTCGCCCGCAGTGGCCTGCGCATCATCGGCAAGACCCCGCAGAAACCGCCGGAGATCGACGCGGCGGCCATGCTGGGGGCGCTGCCGGTGCCCGTCGTCCTGCTGGACGTGGAGAACCGCTTCCGCTTCGCGAACCATGCGGCGGAGCAGTTCCTGGGGCTGTCGATGCAGCAATTGTCGCATCTCGGCTTGGTCGACCTGCTGCCGGCCGAACACCCGCTCTTCGCGCTGCTGCGCCAGGTCCGGCAGCAGGGCATCACCATCGCGGACCATGACCTGTCGCTGGAAAGCCCGCGGCTGCACAAACAGGCTATCACCGTGCACGCGACGATGCTGACGGAGGAACCGGGCAGCGTCGTTTTGACGCTGCAGGACGGGTCTGGCGCGCGGGCGCTGGACCGGCAGACGGTGTTCCGCTCCGCCGCCCGGTCGGTCAGCGGCATGGCGGCGATCCTGGCGCACGAGGTGAAGAACCCGCTCTCTGGCATCCGCGGCGCCGCGCAGTTGCTGGAGGGCAGCGTGACCGAGGCGGACCGGGAGCTGACGGTGCTGATCCGGGACGAGGCCGACCGCATCCGGGGGCTGGTGGATCGGATGGAGGCGTTCGGCGAGAAACCGATCGAGCGGCGCGCGGTCAATATTCACCGTGTGCTGGAGCATGTGCGCCGCCTGGCGCAGACCGGGTTCGCGGCGCATATCAAATTTCACGAATCCTACGATCCGTCGCTGCCGCCGGTCTATGCCAACCGGGACCAGTTGGTCCAAGTGCTGCTGAACCTGGTCAAGAACGCCGCGGAATCGATCACGCATGCCGATGAGGAAGGGGAGATCACGCTGACGACCGCCTACCGCCACGGCGTCCGTCTGGCCGTGCCGGGCTCGACCCAGCGGGTGCACTTGCCGCTTGTCGTGACGGTGCGGGATAACGGGCCCGGCATCTCCGAGGACATCCGGCCGCATTTGTTCGAACCGTTCGTGACGTCCAAGCCGGCGGGCAGTGGCCTGGGCCTTGCGTTGGTGGCCAAGCTCGTGGCCGATCATGGCGGCCTGATCGAAGTGGACAGCGTGCCGGGCCGGACCGAGTTTGCCCTCCACCTGCCGGTGATCAGCGAAGACGTCGACGCAGAGTAGGCCAAAGGATGGCAGTCCTTTTCCGCGGTTTGGACCAGCACGCTGTTTTTCAAGGAAATGCATGACGATACCCACCGTCCTGATCGCCGATGACGACCGATCCATCCGGACCGTGCTCACCCAGGCGCTTGGGCGGTCCGGCTACCAGGTGCGTTCCTGCTCCAACGCCGCCACCTTGTGGCGCTGGGTCGAGGATGGCGAGGGCGACCTGGTGATCACCGACGTGGTGATGCCGGACGAGAACGGGCTGGACCTCATCCCCCGCATCCGCCGCATCCGGCCCGAGTTGCGCGTCGTGGTGATGAGCGCGCAGTCCACGCTGATGACGGCGGTGAAGGCGGCGCAGCGCGGCGCCTTCGAATACCTGCCGAAGCCGTTCGACCTGAAGGAACTCCTGGCCGTGGTGGGCCGGGCGCTGGCGGCGCCGCCGCCCCTGCCGCCGGCCGGCGAACCGGTCGAAAAGGAGGAGAAGCTGCCGCTGATCGGCCGCTCCGTCGCCATGCAGGAGATTTACCGCAGCATCGCCCGGCTGACGACGGCGGATCTGACGGTGATGGTGACGGGCGAGTCCGGCACCGGCAAGGAGCTGGTGGCGCGCGCCCTGCACGATTACGGCCGCCGCCGCGCCGCACCCTTCGTCGCCATCAACATGGCCGCCATCCCGCGGGAACTGATCGAAAGCGAGCTGTTCGGGCATGAGCGCGGCGCCTTCACCGGGGCGCATAACCGCAACCAGGGCCGGTTCGAGCAGGCGCATGGCGGCACGCTGTTCCTGGACGAGATCGGCGACATGCCGCACGAGGCGCAGACCCGTCTGCTGCGCGTGCTGCAGGAGGGGGAGTTCACCACAGTCGGCGGCCGGCAGCCGATCAAGGCGAACGTCCGCATCGTCGCGGCCACCCATCGCGACCTGCGCCAGGCGATCCGGGCCGGGCAGTTCCGGGAAGATTTGTTCTACCGCCTCAACGTCGTGCCGATCCGTCTTCCAGCGCTGCGGGAGCGCACGGAGGACATCCCCGTGCTGGCCCGCCACTTCCTGGACCGTGCGAAGGAGATGGGGCTGCCGGGCAAGTCGCTGGACCAGGGTGCGCTGGACCGGCTGCGCGGCTATCGCTGGCCCGGCAACGTCCGCGAGCTGGAGAACCTGATGCGCCGCCTGGCCGCCTTGTACCCGCAGGAGATCATCGGCGAGGAGGTGATCGCGGCGGAGCTATCCGCCGGCGGCGAGGAGATGGAGGCGCCTGCCGAATCCAACCAAGCCGAACCGCTCGCCGCCGCGGTGGAGCGCCACATCCGCCGCTTCCTGGCGACCGCGGGCGACGGCATGCCGATGCGCGACATCTATGACCGGGTGATCGCGGAGGTCGAGCGGCCGCTGATCCAGATGACGCTTGCCGCCACGCGCGGCAACCAGATCAAGGCGGCGGCCATGCTCGGCCTCAACCGCAACACCCTGCGCAAGAAAATCCGCGATCTGGAGATCCCGGTCGTGCGCGGCATCGGCTGACCCCGCATGGATACGTCCCCCTCCCTCCTGTCGCTGCAACCGCCGCCGCCGGGGCGGTCCCGCACCGGGCGGCTGATGGACATCCTGCTCGGCAAGGTGATGACGCTGGTGCTGGCTGCGGTGGCGCTGCTGCTGGCCATCGCGACCTTCGTGCTGCTGTCGGACGGCGCCCCGATCACGCTGCGGCCGAACGTGGCGTTCGTCTCCGTCCTGGCCAGCGCGGCCGTGCTGCTGCTGCTGGGCGCGGTGGTGGCGGGCCGCGTGACGCGCGTCTGGGTGGAGCGGCGGCGCGGCTCCGCCGGGTCGCGGCTGCATGTCCGGCTGGTGCTGATGTTCGGCGTGGTGGCCGTAACGCCCGCCATCGTGGTGGCGGTGTTCGCGGCGGCGTTCTTCAACCTGGGCATCCAATCCTGGTTCGACGACCGCATCCGATCCGCCCTCGACGCCAGCCTCGCCTCAGCCAAGTCTTCGCTGGAGGAACATCGCAACAACATCAAGGCCGACGCCCTCGGCGTTGCCATCACGCTCAACCGGGCCGGCGCCTTCCTGGCGAACCGGCCGGAGTTGTTCCAGCAGGTGCTGGACGAGGAAACCACCTTCCACGGCCTGATCCAGGCTGTCATCTACGACCCCTACACGCATGAGATCATTGTCTCCTCCGGGGTATTGAGCGGCAATTTCGTCGAGTTGCCGACCGATGAGGAGATCGAGCCCGCCCGGCGCGGCGAGGTGGCTGTGATCGGTGGTGGCAACGACAACCATGTCCGCGCCGTGGTGAAGCTGGGCTCCACGCCCGAGTTGATGCTGATGGTGGACCGCCCGGTCGACACGCAGATCATTGCAGCGGCCCAGCGGACGGAGCGGCTGGTGTCGGAATACCACCGGCTGGATGAGAACCGGACCAAGCTGCAGGTCACCTTCGTCCTTATCTTCGCCCTGGTCGCCTTGCTCGTGCTGTTCGCGGCGGTGCTGACCGGGCTGGTGCTGGCCAACCAGATCGCCCGGCCGGTGGGGCGGCTGATCCACGCGGCGGAGCGGGTGCGGGCTGGCGATTTGTCAGTACGGGTGCCGGAGGTCCAAAGCGACGACGAGGTGGCAGGGCTGTCGCGCGCCTTCAACCGCATGACCGGCCAGCTCAACGCCCAACGCTCCGAACTGATGGACGCTTATGCTCAGATCGACGAGCGGCGCCGCTTCACCGAAACCGTGCTGGCGGGCGTGTCTGCCGGGGTGATCGGCCTGGACCGGGAGGGCCGGGTGGACCTGCCGAACCGCGCGGCCAGCGAGCTGATGGGCGCCGACCTGATGGCCGCCAGCGGGTTGCCGCTGGCCCATGTCGTGCCGGAGTTCGCGGCCCTGTTGCAGGAGGTGCAGGCGGCGCCCGAGCGGGCCCGCACCGCGGAAGTCCAGGTGGGACCGCCGTCCAATCGCCGCACGCTGCTGCTTCGTATCGGGACGGAGATGAAAGGCGAGGGCATCGACGGCTTCGTCGTGACCTTCGACGACGTGACCGAGTTGCTGGCCGCCCAGCGCAAGGCGGCCTGGTCGGACGTGGCCCGCCGCATCGCGCACGAGATCAAGAATCCGCTGACGCCGATCCAGCTTGCGGCAGAGCGTTTGAAGCGACGGTTCACCAAGGAGATCCAGTCCGACCCGGTGACGTTCGCCCAATGCGCCGACACCATCGTGCGCCATGTCGGCGATATCGGCCGCATGGTGGATGAATTCAGCGCGTTCGCCCGCATGCCGCAGCCGGTGATCAAGCCTGAGGATATCGGCCGGGTTGCCCGCGAGAGCCTTGTCCTGCAACGGCAAGCCCATCCGGAGATCACCTGGACCATCAACCTGCCCGACCGCGGCCCCGTGGCGCCCTGTGACCGCCGGCTGATCACCCAGGCATTGACCAACCTGCTGATGAATGCGGCCGACGCAACGGCCATGCGGGTGCGGGGCGAGGGGGAAGGGGCCGGCGCAATCGTCGTCTGGACTACCGAGGATCACGACAGCGTGACCCTATCGGTCAGCGACGATGGCGTGGGCCTGCCGCCCGACGACCGCGACCGGCTGACCGAACCGTATGTCACTCATAAGCCGAAAGGAACCGGCCTTGGCCTCGCCATTGTGAAGAAGATCATGGAAGATCATGGTGGCAGGCTGCTTCTGGAGGACCGCGCTGAGGGACCAGGCGCCGTCGCCCGTCTCATCTTGCCCACGAGCATCGTCCCAGCCTAACCGGTTTCGCGCAGACGAGTTTACGTATAGAGACCTGTGAATGGCGCATGAGATACTGATCGTCGACGACGAGCCTGACATCCGCCTGCTGATCGACGGGATTCTGCGAGACGAAGGCTACGAGACCCGGATGGCCGGCGATTCCGACGGCGCCTTGTCCGCGTTCCGGGCCCGCCGGCCGGCAATGGTGATCCTGGACGTCTGGCTGCAGAACTCCAAGCTGGACGGCCTGGGCATCCTCCAGGCCATCCACGTGGAGGAGCCGAACGTTCCCGTGGTCATGATCTCCGGCCACGGCACCATCGAGATGGCGGTGACCGCGATCCAGCACGGCGCCTATGATTTCCTGGAGAAGCCGTTCCAGTCCGACCGCCTGCTGATCCAAGCCCGCCGTGCATTGGAGGCGGCCCGCCTGGCGCGGGAGAACGCGGAGCTGCGGCTGCGGATCGGCGCGGAAACGGTGCTGACCGGCGAAAGCCCTGCCATCGCCGGATTGCGGGCAGGGGTGGAGCGGGTGGCCCCGACCGGCTCCCGCGTGCTGATCCATGGTCCGGCCGGGTCGGGCAAGGAAGTGGCCGCACGCATGGTGCATGCCCGGTCCCGCCGGGCGGACGGGCCGTTCGTGGCGCTGAACTGCGCGACCCTGGCCCCCGGACGCTTCGAGGAGGAGTTGTTCGGCGTGGAGGCTGGCGCGGACGCCACGGTGTCGCCGCGCCGCGCCGGCGTGCTGGAGCGGGCGCATGGCGGCACCCTGTTGCTGGACGAAGTGTCGGACATGCCGCTGGAGACGCAGGGCAAGATCGTCCGCGCCCTGCAAGACCAGACATTCGAGCGGATGGGCGGCAATGCCCGGGTGAAGGTGGACGTGCGCGTGCTCGCCATCACCAACAAGGACCTGCAGGCGGAAATTGCCGCCGGCCGCTTCCGGGAGGATTTGTATTACCGGCTGGCGGTCGTGCCGCTGCGCATGCCGAGCCTGAAGGAACGGCGGGAGGACATCCCGGAACTCGCGCGCTATTTCATGACCCGCTCCGCCGAGAGTTCGGGCATGTCGCCGCGGGAGCTGTCGGCGGACGCGCTGGCCGCGCTGCAGGCCTATGATTGGCCCGGCAATGTGCGGCAACTCCGCAACCTCATGGACTGGCTGCTGATCATGGCGCCCGGCGGGACGGCCGATGCCATTCGTGCCGACATGCTGCCGCCGGAGATCGGGCAGGGCGCACCGGCTTTGCTGAACTTCGATCCCACCGCCGACATCATGGCGCTGCCGCTGCGCGAGGCGCGCGACTTGTTCGAGACGCAGTATCTTCAGGCGCAACTCGTGCGCTTCGGCGGCAATATCAGCCGGACCGCCGGCTTCGTCGGCATGGAGCGGAGTGCGCTGCACCGCAAGCTGAAGCAGCTTGGCGTGAATTCGGACGACAAAGGGGCCTGAATTTCTTCCCCGGCCTGGAGGGCTTTTCCCCGGGAGTGGCTGGGCGCATATCCGCGGCATGAAACGCCGCGAACTGCTCACTGCCGCTCTCCTGCTGCCCGGCCTTGCCGCGCAGGCGCAAACGGCGATGAGCGCGCAGGACCGTGCCGACATCGCGCGGGCGGAGGCGGCGCTGAACGCCATCCACACGCTGAAGGCCCGGTTCCAGCAGATCGCGCCGAATGGCGGGATCAGCGGCGGCACGGCGTGGTTGGATCGGCCGGGCCGGATGCGCTTCCAGTATGATGCGCCGGCGCCGTTCCTGTTGGTGGCGGGCTACGGCCTGCTCACCTTCTACGACTCGCAGTTGCAGCAGACCAGCAACATCCCGCTCGGCCGCACGCCGGTCGGCTTGCTGCTGCAGGACAATTTGAAGCTGTCGGGCGACGTGACGGTCACCCAGGTCAGCCGGCTGCCAGGCCAGCTCCAGGTGACGCTGATCCGCACGGCCACGCCGTCGGAGGGCTCCATCACGCTGATCTTCGCCGATAACCCATTGACGCTGCGCTCCTGGACCGTGGTGGACGCGCAGCGGCAGGAAACCAGGATCAGCCTCTACGACGTGCAGCTTGGCGGCACGTTCGATCAGTCGCTGTTCGTGTTCATTGACCCGAAATTTTTCGGCAACAACAACCAGTAGCGGCGGAATTGACTTCAAATCGTCGCAAAGATTGACCATTATCACGGTATGAAGCCGTTGGTTGGCATTTCCTGCTGCACGAAATTGTTCGGCACGTTCGGCATGCCGAACCATGCAGCGTCGGACACCTATATCCGGGCGACGGCGGAGGTGGTGAATGCCGTCCCCGTCCTGTTGCCGGCCAATGACAGGGCCTGTGACATCCCGACCATCCTGTCGCGGCTTGACGGGATCATCCTGACGGGAAGCCGCTCCAACGTTCAGCCCAGCCTGTATGACGGGCCGCCCCATGCCGAAGGCACGCCGGAGGATCCGGCCCGCGATAGCGTCACCCTGCCGTTGATCCGGGCCGCGATCCGCATGGGCATGCCGGTGCTGGCGATCTGCCGCGGCATGCAGGAGCTGAACGTGGCGCTGGGTGGCTCACTGCATCAGCGCTTGCAGGATCTGCCAGGACGGTTGGACCATTCCACCCCCATGCAGCCGAGCAGCCGGGTGCGGATCGGCAAGGCGCATGCCGTGAGCGTGGTCCCCGGCAGTTGGCTGCACCGGATCGCCGGGGCCACCACGATCGCGATCAACTCGCTGCACAACCAGGGCGTGGACCGGCTGGCGCCGGGCTTGGTGGTGGAGGGCAGTGCGGCGGATGGCACCGTCGAGGCGGTGCGGGTTGCGACGGCGCCGGGCTTCGCGGTCGGCGTGCAGTGGCATCCGGAATATGACTGGATGTCGGACGCGGTGTCCCGCAGCATCCTCGCTGCGTTCGGTGACGCGGTGCGTGCGCGCATTGGCGCAGTGGGCGTCGCCGCGGATTGACGGTCGCAACCATCTCCCTCGCGAGTAGGGGCATGGTTGAATGTTTGCTTTCGGCGCGCAACGCCACCCCACAGTCCTGTCGTCTTGAAGCCGACGACCCGTGGGGGCTGTCCGCTCAACGAATAGTCGGCGGACACCTTGCCGAACATAGTCACACTGCTCGTCCCACGGCTTTGAAGAACGTGTAACAGAACACGCCATCAGGTTTGGTCGTCCGATGCAGCGCGCAGATGCCGGCATCGAAGTCGTCCGGCGTTGAGAGGCCTGCTGCGACTGCGCTTTCTCGCACACCCTCAATCATCGCCGTGAAGGTTCGCCGGATAAAGCCTTCCACCAGTTCGGGTTTGCTTGCGTCCACATAGACCATGCGTGGCGAAACCCGCACCGCCTCGAAGCCGGCTCCGGTCAGCAGCGGATAGAGCCGGCGCCCGATCATCGCGTCGCCGCCTGCCCGGCGCTGCAACTCCACCTGGCACGAGATGGCAGCGTTCGCGGCTCCGCTCTCGGGATGGAAGTAGGTTGAACCATGGTCTCCCTCGATCACGGTAATCGTGCCGCCTGGCCGGAGCAGCGGTTGCAAGCCTGCAAGCCTTGCGGCGGGGTCGGGCAGGTGTTCCAGAATAAAGCAAAGGAGAATGTGATCAACGAAAGCTGGCGCGAATGGCAAGGCAAGAAGGTCCACTTGCCGAAACTCGACATTGCCGAAGCCCGCCGCCAGAACCCGTGTGCGCGCCTCGGCAAGCGAGGCAGCCGAGACATCCACGGCGATGATCCGTGCGCCCTTGCTTCGCTGCGCGATCGCCACTGTCTGCGCGCCCGTGCCGCAGCCCGCTTCCAGCACCGTGCTGCCGTCCGGAAACCCGGTGTCCCCGTGCAACAACTCCTCCAGGGTACGGGCCTGGTCTTCCAGCCGCGCCGCCTCTCGCCCGTCGTAGCCGTGAACGTACCCACCCATACGCCTGCCCCTTTCTGGTCCAGGCCATTCCTTTCAGGGGCAAGCGCGGGTGTCTTGAACGGGATTGCAGCCTGGCGCCCTTAGCCTTTGTTTAAGCGGCAGCTTTGTCGACGTGCCGACGCACTTATTTGTCGACTGTCTTAGGCGACGGCGGCCCGGTAGCGGGCAGGGGTGACGCCGAACTGACGGCGGAAGGCGCGGGTCATGTGGCTCTGGTCCGCGAAGCCCGAGTCCTGCGCCGCTTCGGCAGGAGTGCGACCAGCAATGAGAAGCTGCCGGGCGAGCCGTACGCGGCGCTGGAGAAGGTAGGCGTGCGGCGTGACGCCCGTTTCGCGTGCGAAGCCGCGCAGCAGTTGGAAACGGCTCAACCCGGACAGCGCCGCCAGTTCGGCCAGGGTGGCTGGAACCTCCGGCGCCTCTTCCAGGCGCTGCCGAGCCATCGCCACTGCAGGACTTGCTCGGGACACTGGACGCAAGCGCGTCCCATGCCGCCGCAGGAGGCGGACCAGGGTCCGCAACAGCTCTTCCTCCGGGGCAAGAGGCTCCGGCACCGTGGCGGTCGCCTGTGCAAAGAGACGGGCGAAAAGGCCCACAAGCACCGGGTCACGTAGGACGGGACGCGCGATCTCCAGTTGGTCTTCGCCCTCGTCCACCAACTCGCGGATGACAAGGGCAGGGTCCAGGTAGAGCATCCGCCAGCCGCGCGCACCGCCGATCGGGGCGCCGTCGTGCATCTCGCCCGGGTTCACTGTGATGATATCGCCGGCCTCGGCCTCCACCCAGCCGATCCCGCTCCATGACCGCTGTGCGCCAGCAGCCATAACACCGATCCCAAAACCGTCATGCGAATGGCGTGGGAAGGCATGGTCGGTCAGTAGCGTCAGCGCCTCGACGCCGGGCAGCGCGGAGCGGTGTTGCGCGACGATGTGCTTTCGGCCGGGCATCAACTCGGACACCTTCCGAGAGGTTGTGTGTCTAACACCGCGCATAGGGCGATCCGAGTTGCTGTCCGTCAAACCACCTCGTGTGAGCCACCTAAAACGTGTCCGTCGAACCTGTCCTGGTTTGAGAAGTCGGAATAATTGATTGTCGGACGAGAAAACGGCCACATGCGCACGCAAGAGTCTGGTCTGGTCGGGAGCCGCTATTTTCGGCGGGTCTCAAGCGTTAGATTCCAGCCAATAGGTTCTAGCAGGGTGGTCGAATTGGATGCCCGGCAGTAACCTGTGATCCTCCGATCGAAGGGCTTCCGCATGGCCGACACCGTTATCCCGCCCGTTCCTCCCGTCACCGTGCCCGTGGTGGGCGGCGGCGTGTTTCCGGTGCGCCGCATCTTCTGCGTCGGCCGCAACTATGCCGCGCATGCCCGTGAGATGGGGCACGATCCGGACCGCGAACCGCCGTTCTTCTTCACCAAGCCAGCCGACTCGCTCGTCACCGGTGGGGCCGACATGCCTTACCCGGTGCAGACGTCGGACCTGCACCATGAAATCGAGCAAGTCGTCGCCATTGGGACGGGAGGCGCCGATATCGCCGAAGCCAAGGCGCTGAACCACATCTGGGGATACGGCACCGGGTTGGACATGACCCGGCGGGATCTGCAAGGCGAGGCCAAAAAGCTCGGTCGGCCGTGGGACATGGCCAAAGGCTTTGACCATTCCGCACCGATCAGCGATCTTGTCCCAGCCGGCTCCATAAACCCCGGCAGAGGGCATATCGAGCTGAGAGTGAATGGAGAGGTGCGGCAAACCTCAGATATAGACCAGCTCATCTGGAGCGTGCCGGAGGTTATCGCCTATCTCTCCAGGCTGGTTCGATTGGAACCCGGCGACCTGATTTTCACCGGGACGCCGGAAGGCGTTGCAGCGTGTGGAAAGGGCGATGTGTTGGAAGGCTCGGTGGCCGGCGTCGGAACCGTCCGGACCAGGATCGTCTAGCGCTAGCCGACGACGCCGATCTCCAGCCCCCGCAGAGGCGGCGAGGGCTGGAGGAGGGTCAGCGGTAGTAGCCGGGATAGCCGTAGTACACCGGCGGCGGCGCGTAATAGACCGGCGGCGGCGCGTAGTAGGCGGGCGGCGCGTAGTAGCGCGGCGCATAGGCCCCCGCGATGGCGGCGCCCACGCCCAAACCGACGATCGCACCGGCAATCGCCGGGCCCGGACCAAAGCCGTAGCCATACCGCCCATACGCGTGTGCCGGGGAGGATGCCGCAAGCAGGCCGACCGTCACCGGGACAGCTACAAGCAGACCGAGTTTCGGGCTCATTGAGGAACTCCTGAAAACATCGAAGCAAACGAATCGCTTACTGTCGTATCGAACGATATACGTGCCGTTTGTGGTTTCTTTGCGTCGGCTTGTAACGGGAACGATCACATTTTCGCGCTACTGGCCACCAAGATAGGCGGCCGTGACTGCCGGGTCGTTCGCCAGGTCCGCCGCCTTGCCTTGCAGCACGATGCGGCCGGTTTCCAGCACGTAGGCGTAATCCGCCACGTCCAGCGCGGCGGAGGCATTCTGTTCCACCAGCAGGATCGTCACGCCGTCGCGCCGCAGGTCGGTGATCGCGGCGAAGATTTCCTCGACGAACAGCGGCGCCAGACCCATCGACGGCTCGTCCATCAGCAGCAGCCGCGGCGCGCCCATCAGCGCCCGCCCGAACGCCAGCATCTGCTGCTCGCCGCCCGACATGGACCCGGCAAGCTGCGCCAGCCGCTCCTTCAGGCGGGGAAAGCGGGCCAGCACCTGGTCCCGCCGGCGGCTCACCTCGGCGCGGTCGGACAGGGTGTAGGCGCCGAGGTTCAAATTGTCCGCCACGGTGAGGTCGGCGAAGACCTGCCGCCCCTCCGGCACCTGGCGCAGCCCGGCGGCGGCGATCGCGTGGGCGCGGTGGCCGGCGATGTCCACGCCGCCGAACACCACCCGGCCGGCGCGCGGCCGCAACAGGCCGGACAGCGCCCGCATCACCGTGGTCTTGCCCGCGCCATTGGCGCCGATCAGCGTCACGACCTGGCCGGGCCGTACCGCAAGGTCGATGCCCTTCACGGCGACCGTGCGCCCATAGGCCACCACCAGCCCCTCGACCACAAGCCCGCTCACGCGCCGCGAACGCCCGCGCGGGCGCCGGCCGCCAGCTTGGCCGCCACCTTGTGGCCCAGATATGCCTCGATGACCGCCGGATCCTGCCGTACCGCGGCGGGCGCGCCGCCGAAGATGCGGCGGCCGAAACTCAGCACCGTCACGTCGTCGGAGATGTCCATCACGAAGCCCATGTCGTGCTCGACCAGCAGCACGGTGGTCCCGGCGGCCCGGATGGTACGGACGAGTTCGGCCAGCCGGGTGGTCTCCGCCGGGTTCAAGCCGGCCGCCGGCTCGTCCAGCAGCAGCAGGCGAGGGCGGGAGGCCATCGCCCGGGCGATCTCCAGCCGCCGCGCATCGCCGTAGGACAGGCTGGCGGCGCGCGCCTTCGCCTGCGGGCGCAACCCGACCAGGTCCAGCGCCGCCTCGGCCGCCGCCACCGCGGCGCGTTCCTGGCGGCGGAAGCGGGGCAGGCGGGCGACCACTTCGGGCAGGCTGGCGCGGGCCATCGTGTGCAGCCCGGTCAGCACGTTTTCCAGCACGGTCATGGCGCCGAAGATGCGGATGTTCTGGAACGTGCGCGCCACGCCCAACGCGGCCCGGCGATGCGCCGGCAGGTGCGTCACGTCCTCGCCCGCCAGCACGATGCGCCCGGCGCTGGGCGGCAGCAGGCCGGAGACGAGGTTGAACAGCGTGGTCTTGCCCGCGCCGTTCGGGCCGATCACGGCGTGGATGCCGCCGCTCGCCACGCTCAGGTCCACGCCGTCCACGGCCACCAGCCCGGCGAACCGCCGGGTGAGGCCGCTCACCTCCAGCAGGGGGGTCACGCGGCGCGTCGCCGCAGGCGGAATGGCAGCAGGCCGCCGGGCAGGAACAGCACCGCGATGACGATGATCACGCCGTTCAGCACCAGACGCAGGTCGGACAGGCTGCGTAGCAACTCGGGCAGCAGCGTCAGGATGAACGCGCCGACCACCGGCGCCACCGGCGTGCCGATGCCGCCCAGCAGCGCGAAGGACAGGATCGTGACCGCTGGCTCAAACCCATACTCCCCGGGGCCAATGAAGGAGGAGACATGCGCGTTCAGGCACCCCGCCAGGCCGGCCAGCACGGCGGAGGCCACCAGCGCGCCCATCTTGTAGCGCAGCAGGTTGACGCCCATCACGGCGGCGGCGGTTTCGTCCTCGCGCATCGCCTCCATCGCCCGGCCGATGCCGCTGCGCCCGACCAGCCATAGCGTGCCGATGGCTGCGGCCAGCAGGCCGTAGATCATGGTGTTGTCCGCCTGCTCCGGGATGCCGGACAGGCCCAGCGCGCCGCCGAACAGGTCCACGTTGATGTAGACCGCGCGCAGCACCTCGCCCAAGCCGATGGTGGCGATGGCCAGGTACACGCCGGACAGCCGCAACGTCGGCAGCCCGATGATGAGGGCGAACACCACGGGCGCCACGATCGACAGCGGCAGCACCGCCCAGAACGGCCAGCCGAGCGACAGCGTCATCAGCGCCGAGGAGTAGGCCCCCAACCCCATGAAGGCGGCCTGCCCGAGCGAAAGCTGCCCGACCGCCAGCACGACGTACATGGACAGCGCCAGCAGGCCGTTCACGCCCAAGGAGTGGATCAGGTTGCCGTAGGTCCACAGGAAGTCATCCAGCCAGGGAGGGATGGTCATGGCGTTGGGCCCTCACGCACGCCGCACCACCGCCCGCCCGAACAACCCGGAGGGCCGCGTCCACAGCACCGCCACCAGCACCAGGAACGCCACCGCCTCCTTCAGGTTGGAGCTGACATAGGCGGCGGTCAGCACCTCAAGCAGCCCCAGCAGCATGCCGGCGATGACGGCGCCACCGATATCGCCGAGCCCGCCGACGATGATGACGACGAAGCCGCGGAGCATCATCTCCTCGCCCATATACGGATCGATCGCGTTGCGCTGCAGCCCGATCAGCACGCCGCCCGCCCCGGCCAGGCAGCCCGACAGGAAGGAGACGATCGCGGCCGCCCGCGCCGTGTCGATCCCCATCAGCTCGGCGGCGTCCGGCCGGTCGGCCATGGCGCGGATCGCCAGGCCCAGCTTCGTGCCCCGCAGCAGCCAGACCAGCGCCGCGATCAGCACCGCGACGCCGGCCAGGATCAGCAACTGCGCCAGCGTCACCCGCACCGGGCCGAGCTGCAGTGCCTGCCCGCTGATCACGCTGGGCGGCAAGCGCCGGATGTCGGAGCCGAGCCACGCCGTCAGCGCCGAATTGAGCGCCAGGACCGCGCCCAGCGTCACCATCAGCGAGGCCAGTTCCGGCGCCTTGGCGCGGCGCAGCCGGGTCAGCAGCAGCCAGTCCACCACCACGGCGATCGCCCCGGCGGCGGCGGCGGCCAGCGGCAGGGCCGTCCAGATGCCGAGGCCGAACGCCCGCACCAGCCAAAGCGCGATCAGCGCGCCGGCGGAGAAGTAGAACCCGTAGGTAAGGTTGATCACCTTCAGCACGCCGAACATCAGCGTGAAGCCGAGTGCGAACAGCGCGTAGGTGGCCCCGAGCAGCACGCCGTTGACGAGTTGTTGGGCTAACATCCGCGCTGCATGACCACATGGTTCATCGCCTTCTCCCGCCGGCGGGAGAAGGCTTGCGTGAGCGTTGCTGCCATGCCCGCGGCTACGGCGCGATGCTGAATTTGCCGTCCTGCATGACGAGGACCACCACGCCTTCGGTCGAGGCCGGGTCGCGGCCCGGCGTGAAGGAGAACGGGCCCATGACGCCGTCGAACTTGGTCTGCATCAGCGCGTCGCGGATCTTCACCGAGTCCGCAGCGCCGGCCCGGTCGATCGCGGCGGCCACGATCTTCATCGCATCATAGGCCTGGGCGGCGAACTGGTCCGGCTCCCTGCCGTATTTCTTCTGGAAGTCCGCAACGAATTTCACGTTGTCAGGCGTCGGCTTGCCGATGAACCAGGGGCTGCCGACCAGCAGGCCGTCCGCCGCCTTGCCCGCGATCTCACCCAATTTGGGCGAGTTGCTGCCGTTGCCGCCGATGAACAGCGTCTCCGGCCCGAAGCCGAGTTGCCGCGCCGCCAGCAACACGCCGGAGACGGGTTCCACCAGCGCGGAAATGCCGACCGCATCCGGCTTCAGCTCCTTGATCTTGGTAAGCTGGGCCGAGAAGTCGCTGTCCTTGCTGCCGAAGCTCTCGATGTCGACGATCTTCAGCCCGGCCTTCTCGGCCGCCGCCTTCATCACGTCGAAGCCCGATTTGGAGAACGCGTCGTCATTGGCATACATCAGGGCGATCGTCTTCACCCCGCGGCTGATCGCCTTCTTCAAAGTGACTGGAATGACGTCACTTTCCGGCAGTGAGGTGCGGAACACGTAGTCGCCGATCGCCGTGATGCCGGTCGCCGTCGTGGAGGTGCCGACGATCGGGATATGCCGCTCGTTGGCCACCGGGCCGACGGCGAACATCTCGTTGGACAGGGTCGGCCCGATGATGGCGACCACCTTGTCCCGCCCGATCAGCTTGCGGGCGGCGTTGATGGCCTGGTCCTTGTTGGCGGCGCTGTCCTCGACGGTCAGGTTGATCTTGCGGCCGCCCAGCACGCCGGTCGCATTCACCTCGTCCAGCGCCAGTTCCAGCCCGGCCTTGATGGCGACGCCATAGGCCGCGTTCGGGCCAGACAGGATCTCGATCGACCCGAGCTGTACGGGCTCCTGCGCGCGCGCGGCGCCCGCCAGCGCCAGCACGCCGGCGAGGGCTGCCACGAAGTGCCTGCGGTTCATCGGCGTTTCCTGCTTGCAAGGGTTTGTCTTGCCAGGACTTCTATCGGAACCGAACCGGCGGTCAAGCAGGCCGGTTGGCCCGCTGCGCCGGGCCGGTAAGATGCGGCATGGCCGTCTTGCGACTCGCAACCTGGAACATCAACTCCCTCCGGCTGCGCTTGCCGCTGCTGGAGCGGCTGGTGGCGGCGCTGGACCCGGACGTCATCTGCCTGCAGGAGACGAAGGTCCCGGACGAGTTGTTTCCGGACGCCGGGCCACCGGCGCTCGGCTATCCCTATGTCGCCCGGCGCGGCATGAAGGGCTATAACGGCGTGGCGATCCTGTCGCGCATCCCGCTCGCCGTGGACGAAGACGCCCCCGACTGGTGCGAGAAGGGCGATTGCCGCCACTTGCAGGTCGCCCTCGACCTGCCGTCCGGCCCGTTGGAGTTGCACGATTTCTACGTGCCGGCCGGCGGCGACGTGCCTGACCCGGCGGTCAACGACAAATTCGCCCACAAACTCGCCTTCGTCAGCCAGGCGACGAACTGGTTCGCCGCCAGGCCGCTGCTGCGCCGGGCGGTCCTGGTGGGCGACCTGAACATCGCGCCGCTGGAGCAGGATGTCTGGAGCCACAAACAGCTCCTCACCGTGGTCAGCCATACGCCGGTGGAGGTGGCGCACCTGCTCGCCTGGCAACGCGCCGGGTGGCACGACGCGGTCCGCCATTTCGTGCCCGCGGAGCAGAAGCTGTATACGTGGTGGTCATACCGGAACCGGGATTGGCGCCTGTCGGACCGGGGACGTCGGCTGGACCACATCTGGGTGACGCCGGACCTCGCGCCGGGCTTGCGCGCCATGACGGTGCTGAAGGAGGCGCGGGATTGGCCGCAGACCTCCGACCACGTCCCGGTGTCTGTCACAATGGACGTCTGATGCGGTTTGAAACGTGAACCCCCGCCAGAGCCGTGCTACTGTCCCGCGCAATGTCGCGACGCACCGTCGAGGTCACGCCCGAGCTGCTGCTGCGCGCTTACCGCGTGGGCCTCTTCCCCATGGCAGAGACCCGGCGCAGCAACCGGCTCTATTGGCTGGACCCGGAGTTTCGCGGCATCCTGCCGCTTGACCGGTTCCACGCGCCGCGGCGCCTGTTGCGCACCGTGATGCGCGGCCCCTACACGGTGACGGTGGACCAGGACTTCGCGGCCGTCATCGCCGCTTGCGCCACCGCCATGCCGGGCCGCGAAGACACCTGGATCAACCGCGATATCGAGCGGCTGTTCGGTGACCTGCACGACAGCGGCCACGCCCACAGCGTGGAATGCCGCGCGGACGGGATGCTGGTGGGGGGGCTGTACGGGGTCAGCCTGGGTGGCGCCTTTTTCGGCGAGAGCATGTTCAGCATGGCGCGCGACGCGTCCAAGGTGGCGCTGGTGCATCTGGTGGCGCGGCTGCGGGCGGGCGGCTACCGGCTGCTGGACACGCAGTTCGTCACCTCTCACCTCCAGCAGTTCGGCACGGAGGAAATCCCGCGGGATATGTACAAGGCCCTCCTGGCCGGCGCGGTGGACGAAGCCGCCGAGTGGCGGGCGGACGAAGCGATGATGGAGGCGGAAATCCGCAAGATGGCGAAATGGGATTTGGTGCAGTCATGACCCGTCTGGCCTGGTTGTGTTTCCTCCTGCTGGCGCCCGGCGTGGGCATGGCCCAGCCCCGCCTGGTTCCAGCCGGCGACGTGGACGTGACGTATCGCCTGACTGGCGCCGCGATGGATCAAATCCCCGGCGGCGCGCCGGACGGGGTGCGCCTGCAATGGGACGCGGCGGACCAAAGGCTGCGGGCGGAGCCGGTTGGCGGCCCGGTCTACGCGATCACCGACCTGATGCGGCACATCGCCGACATCGTGTTTCCCGCGCAGAAATCGGTGCTGGAACTGCCGTTGCGCGCCGGGGATCCGCAGACCCTGCTCGCCGGAGCGGATGTGCGGTTCACCCGGCGCGGCACGGGCCGTGTCCTCGGCATGGAGTGCACGGAATGGACGGTGCACTCGCGCAAGCTGGACGCCACGGGCTGCGTGACCGCCGACGGCGTCGTGCTGCAGGCCGAGGGAAGTTTCAACGGCCAGCGCGGCAGCCTGCAGGCCACGGCGTTGACCCGCGGGCCGGTGCCGCCGGACCGGTTCAGGCCGCCAGAGCAGTTCTTCCGCATGCCGCTGGGGGTGAAATGATCCGTGCCGTGCTGCTGATGGCGGCGTTCACGCCCGCCGCGCTGGCCGCCGAGCATCCCCCGATCACCCCGCAACGGGATGTGGACGTGACCTACACGACGGCCGCGCCGCAGGCCGGCGGCCCGGCGCTGACCCAGCGCATGCGATGGTCTGTGTCAAGCTTCCGGCTGCGGGTCGATCCGCCGACGCCTGGGCTGT
This sequence comes from Acetobacteraceae bacterium, assembly GCA_965199095.1. GTDB lineage: Bacteria > Pseudomonadota > Alphaproteobacteria > Acetobacterales > Acetobacteraceae > LMUY01. Next base: position 273,233 of record CBDAQM010000006.1, on the reverse strand, counting down.
ATATGATCGTGGATTACCGGACGAAGCAGATGGCTGTGGTGAAGCCGGCGGACCGGGCGGTGCTGGATGTGTCGACCGCCAGCCCGGGCCTGCCGGGGGCGGCTGCCGGCGACTACAGCCGCCGCGGCGTGGCGCAGGTCGCCGGCTTGGCGTGCACCGAGTGGCAGACGTTGGATGCCGGCGGTCATGACACGCTGCTGTGCCTGACGGATGACGGCGTGATGCTGCGGGCCAGCCAGGGCGGCCATGTCCTGTTGGAGGCGACCGGCGTCAGCTACGGCCCACAGGATCCGGCGGCCTTCGTGCCGCCCGACGGATACCGCCACATCGCCGGCCCACCGCCGTGAGCGAGGAGGTGGCCACGCGGGAACGGGTCAACCCGCGCCGGCCGCGATCGACCCACACGATGCGGAAGACCCCCTGGCCCTGGCATGACCGGTCCGGGCGGTTCTCCTGGCTGAAGACGGCAGTGCTGGCCGGCGAACTGGTCCCGGCCGTCTGGATCGCCTTCGCGTTCTTCACCGACCGGCTGGGCGCCCGGCCGGTGACCGAGGCGATCCACCAGACCGGGTTGTGGGCGATCCGCTTCCTACTGTTGTCCCTCATGATCAGCCCGGCCCGCGCGATCTTCAACTGGCACCGCCTGGTGCTGGTGCGGCGGCAACTTGGGCTGACGGGGCTGTTCTACGGCCTGGCCCACCTCGTCCTGTATGGCAAGGACGAGAACTGGAAGATGGCGACGGTGGCGTCGGAAATCCTCGACCGCTTCTACCTGGAGGTGGGCTTCGTCGCACTCGTCGGACTGGCCGTGCTGGGTGTAACGTCCAGCGACCGGGCGCTGCGGCAATTGGGGCATGCGTGGAAGCGGTTGCACCGGATCGTCTACCCGCTGGTGGCGCTGGCGACGCTGCATTACTTCCTGCAAACCAAGGCGGACGTGGCGGAGCCAACGCTGATGGCCGGCTTGTTCTTCTGGACGATGGGATGGCGCCTGCTGCCCTCCGGGCCCGACCGGGCGCCGCTGCCGATCCTGGGGCTGGGCATCGCCGCCGCCGTGCTGACGGCCGCGGCCGAATATGGCTGGTATGGGTTGGAAACGCGGATCAACCCGATGCGGCCGCTCCTGGCCGAGTTGGATTTGAGCTATGGGCCGCACCCGGCGGGGCAGGTGCTTCTCATCGGCATCTGCCTGGCGATCGCGACCTCGCTGTTCTGGGCGCAGCATCGCGACCGGATCCGCCGGACGCTCGGCTTCAATATCGCCCTATATGCTGGCGGGGCCGCGATGGTTGCGGCCATGGTGTTCGCCTTCAACCTGGCGGATGACTGGCTGCCGGACGATTGGCCGTTCTGGCAGGCGTCGCTGGCCTTCGTCGCCGGGGCTGCGGTGCTTGGCAGCGCCCGCCGGGTGATGACGCGGCAGCGGCGCCTGTTGGACGTCGCCTGCGCAATCATGCTGCTGCTGCCGCTGGTCGCCGGGTTGGCGGTTTGACGCCGGGCCGCGCTGTCATCGGCTTCGAACCGGACGACACGGCAGTCGCACTTTCGGCGCCGCCTGCCCCATCACGCGGACGCTGTCGACGCAGTGAAAGCACGTACCTTACCGGCCTGCTTGGGACTGAGCGAGACGACGTTGGCAGGGCGCAGTCCAAGCTTGAATTGAGAGATGAGGTTCGAGAGCTCGTCTGCCTCCACTCTCAGCGTGTGGGTCGCGGCCGTCGATTCTTCCACCATCGCCGCGTTTTGCTGGGTGACCTGATCCATTTGGCCGATGGCAGTGTTGATCTGTTGCATCCCGCTCGCTTGTTCTTCCGCCGATCTCGCGATCTCGATCACAACTCCGTTGACCTCGATGATCTGCGACGAGATGCGCTTTAGCGCTGTCCCGGTATCGCCGACGAGACGAACCCCGGTGCTCACATGCGTGGACGACGTCGAGATGAGGGCCTTGATCTCCTTTGCCGCCTCCGCCGAACGCTGTGCCAGGGCCCGGACTTCGGACGCGACGACGGCGAAACCGCGCCCGGCGTCACCCGCCCGCGCCGCCTCAACCCCGGCATTCAGCGCCAGCAGGTTGGTTTGAAACGCGATTTCGTCGATCACGCCGATGATCTGCGTGATCTCGCGGGACGAGGTCTCGATTTGCCCCATGGAAGCGACCGCCTGTGCGACAACCAGGCCGGATTTCTCGGCATCCAGTTTGGCCTCCGTGACAACCTTGCGCGCATGGCTGGCCCCATCCAACGTCTTTCGAACAGTCGTCGTAATCTGTTCGAGCGCGGCGGCGGTTTCTTCCAAGCTCGCCGCCTGCTGTTCGGTGCGGCGGGATAGATCGTCGGCGGCGTTGGATATTTCGCTGGTCCCGACATCGATCGCATCGCTCCCGGCCGCGACCTGGACCAAAGCTGATTTCAGCTTGTCTAAAGCCTTGTTGTAGTCGGTGCGAAGGTTCTCGAAGATCGGCAGGAAGGCGATTTCGATGGGCTGATCCAGGTTGCGCTCGGCAAGACGTGCCAAGCCGGCGCCAATCTCGTTGACGGCTTCAACGCGCTTGGTCACGTCGGTCGCAAACTTCACGACCCTCATCACCTTACCGTTGGGGTCGAAGATCGGGTTGTAGGAGGCTTGGATCCAGATCTCTCTGCCACCCTTCCCGAAGCGCTTGAACTCGGCGGTGACGAACTCGCCTCGGTTGAGTTTCGCCCAGAACGCCTGATAATCGGGCGACTGCGCCTCGGCCGGGTCGACGAACATCTGGTGATGCTTGCCTTGGATTTCGTTGAGGCTGTAGCCCGTGGCAGTGAGGAAATTCTCGTTGGCGGTGAGGATTTCGCCAGTGGGCGAAAACTCGATAACGGCCTGGACGCGTAGAATAGCGGCGATCTTGCCTTCGAACTGCGCGTTCCTGAGCTTCTCAGCCGTTATGTCCGTGGCGACCTTTACGACCTTGATCACTCTGCCACGTTTATTGAAGACGGGATTGTAGGAGGCTTGGATCCACACCTCTTTGCCCCCTTTGCCAAACCGCTTGTATTCGCGTGCATCGAACTCACCCCGGCCAAGGCGCGCCCAGAACTCCGCGTACTCCGGGGACGCGGCGTAGGCGGGTTCGACAAACATCCGATGATGCTGGCCCTTTATCTCGGACGGCTCATACCCCATCGCCTTACAGAAGTTCTGGTTTGCCGACAAAATCTGCCCGACCGGACTGAATTCAATGATCGCCAGCGAACGGCGCAGCGCAACAAGGGTCGATGCTGCATTTTTTACTTCGTCTTTGCCGTGGAAAAACGAAATTGACATGAATTCAGTCCTCAATTGCTGAGTTAGGCAATGAACTAATCTCTAAATATATTAACGATGGAACATGAATCAACTATTAATCCATCTTGGATGACGCGGAGCGGTCGCCGGCCGCAGGGGCGCCGGCAAGCAGGCAGCGCCAGGCCGCCTTTGTCCCTTGTAACAGCGGGTTAGCCAGGTTGGCCGCGATCGCGGGCCGGTCTGCTTCGAAGACAGGGTCTTTTCAGGCTGTCGTGGGAAGTGACGGCCTCTGCAGACCACACGGTGACTTGAATATTGCCGAAGGCTGTGCGTGGAATGCGCGGCAAAAAGCCGGAGCAAATCCGGATGCTCACCGCCGGGGAGATCTGAAACGTGTCGATCACGCGCCGTACGCTTATGCTTGCTTCTGCCGGCAGCCTCGCGATGCCGTTCGTGGCCCGTGCCGCCGACACGCTGAAGATCGGCATGACGGTGCCGATCACCGGGCCAGCGGCGGAATCCGGCGGGTTCATGACGACAGGGGCCAGGCTGGCGCTGGAGGCGGTCAACGAAAAAGGCGTGCTCGGCAAAAAGGTCGAGCTGCAGATCGAAGACGACCAGACCACCAATCCCGGCGCCGTGCTCGCCTTTTCCCGCCTGTCGGGCGACCCGGCGATGGTGGGGTTCGTCGGCTCCATCCGGTCGACCCAGGTGCATGCGATGGCGCCGGACGTGCTGAAGGTCGGCAAGCCGATGATGATCGGCGGGACCGACCCGGAATTGACCCATACGGGCAATCGCTGGCTGTTCCGCTGCCGCCCGAACGACAGCTACTCCGCCAAGGTCATCGCGCAGTACGGCATCGACACGCTCGGCAAGAAGAAGTGGGCGGTGGTGCATTCGACGGACGCGTTCGGCACCGGGGGCATGAAGGCGTTCGCGGACAGCCTGAAGGCGGCGTCGCTGGAGCCGGTGCTGATCCAGGGCTACACCAACCAGCAGGCCGACTTCACCCCCGTGGCGCTGGCGGTCCGGCAGTCCGGGGCAGACGTGCTCTGCTCCTATTTCACGTTCGAGACCGACCTCGGCGTGTTCGCGCGCCAGCTTCGCCAGTTCGGCGTCCGGATTCCCTGGGTGGGATCGCCGTCGATCACCAACATTTCCGCCCTGAACCTGGCCGGCCCGAGCCTCTACGGGACGTACGGGGTGGCGGATTACGCCGTGGATTCGAGCCCGGCGGCAAAGGCCTTCGCGGAGAAATACCAGGCCGTCCGCAAATCGGCGCCGGACAACCAATCCGCCTGGGCATACGACGCGATCAACGTGCTGGGCCGCGCGATCAACGACGCCGGCAGCACCGACCCGGAGAAAGTCCGCACCGCCATCCTGGCCATCAAGGGCTATGACGGCGCGGAGGGCCAATATAATTTCGACCAGAATGGCGATGGCCTGCACGGCTACAACGTCGTGCGTAACGAAAACGGCAAGATCGTCTTCGACAAACACATCGACTTCCCGGCCTGAGCGCACCGTTGAGCCTGTTCCTCCAGCTCCTGTTCACGGGGCTCGGCATCGGCAGCATCTACGCCCTGGTCAGCCTCGGCTTCGTGCTGCTGATCCGCGCCGCCAGCGTGGTGAACTTCGCGCAGGGCGAGTTCTCCATGATCGGCGCCTACCTCATGGTGATCTGCGCCAACGACCTCGGCATCCCGTATTTCGTGGCGATCCCAATTGTCGTGGTGCTGATGGCGGGCTTCGGCGTGCTGTTCGCCGGGGCGGTCTACTGGCCGCTGCGGCACCGGGGGCAGTTGCCGGTGATCATCAGCACGATCGGGGCGTCGATCTTCCTGGCCAATTTCGTGCTCGCCACCTATGGGCCGAGCCCGCAGGTGCTGCCGCCGATCTTCGACAACGGGTTCGACATCGGCGACGTCTATATCGACAGCCAATACCTCGCGATCATCGTCATCACGGCGCTGCTGGTGCTGCTGCAATACCTGGTGTTCGAGAAGACGCTGCTTGGCAAGAAGCTGCAGGCGACCAGCCAGGACAAGGAGATGGCGAGCCTGCTGGGCATCCCGGTGGCGCTGATGGTGCTGTTCACCTTCGCCTACAGCGCTGCGCTGGGCGGCATCGCCGGCGTGCTGGTGGCGCCCGTGCTGTTCGTCAGCGTGCAGATGGGCGCGGTGGTGGCGCTGAAGGCGTTCGCCGCCAACATCATCGGCGGCTTCGGCAGCATTCCCGGCGCGATCATCGGCGGCCTGGCGTTGGGCGTGGCGGAGACGATGGGCGCGGCATACATCTCGGTGCCCTACAAGGATGCGTTCGCCTTCGCGCTGCTGCTGCTGGTGCTGCTGGTGCGGCCGCAAGGCATCTTCGGCGAACGCATCGCGGAGAAGGCATGAGCGCCCCCGCGATTGCCCAGGCGCAACCGTGGCGCGGCGTGCTGCCGGCGGTCGGGGCCGCGATCGTGCTGGTGGCGGTGGCGCAGATGGCGCCGGGCTCGGGCTACACGCTCAACATCATGATGCAGGCGGTCACCTACGCCATCGCGGTGGCGGGGCTGGTGGTGGTGCTGGGCTATTGCGGCCAAATCTCCTTGGCGCAGGCGGCGTTCTTCGGCCTCGGCGCCTATGGCACGGCGTTGGGCGTGGTCGACTACCACTTGCCGTTCTTCGCCGCGTTCCTGGTCGGGGTGGCGATTGCCGGCGTATTCGGCCTGGTCCTGGGCTTCGCCAGCCTGCGCCTCGGCGGCCATTACCTCGCCATGGTGACGATTAGCTTCCAGCAAATCCTGACGCTGGTGCTGACCAACTGGATCAGCCTGACGCACGGGCCGGACGGCGTCAGCGGCATCGCGCGCCCGGCGGGGCTCAGCTCGGGTCCGGCCTATCTCAGCCTGTGCCTCGTGGCGCTGGTGCTGGTGACGCTGTATGCCTGGCGGCTGAAGACCAGCAGCCTGGGCCGCGCGATGCAGGCGGTCCGCGACAACGAGATCGCGGCCGGCACCTGCGGCATCGACGTGCTCCGCACGAAGGTGTTCGCCTTCGGCATCTCCGCGGTGCTGGGCGGCATCGGCGGCGGGCTGTTCGCCGGCGCCTTCGCCTATATCAGCCCGGACCAGTTCTCCTTCGCGGAATCCATCGTGCTGCTGACGATGGCGCTGCTGGGCGGGGTGCAGTCGCCGTTCGGGGCGTTGCTGGGCACCGCGCTGCTGGTCCTGCTGCCGGAATGGCTGCGCTTCCTGCAACGGGTCTACCTGGCGGTGTATGGCGGCGCAGTGATCCTGATCATGGTGTTCCTGCCGGACGGCATCTGGGGCCTGGCGGCGCGCCACCTGCGGCGGGACCGCAGCATCACGGGCGACGTGGCGCCGCTGCCGCTGCTGTCGCAGACGGCCGGCGCATCGGAGCAGGTCGTGCTGCGCGTCGAAGGGCTGGCCAAGCATTTCGGCGGCCTGAAGGCGCTCGACGGCGTCGACATGGCGGTGCGGCGCGGCACGGTGCACGCGCTGATCGGGCCCAACGGCTCCGGCAAAAGCACTTTCATCAACGTGCTGACCGGATTGTACCGGCCGACCGCCGGGCGGATCAGTTTCGCCGGCGCCGACATCACCGGGACCGCGCCGCACGAGCGCACGCGCGCCGGGCTGTCCCGCACGTTCCAGAACATCCGCGTGTTCCGCGGCATGACCGTGCTGGAGAACGTGATGGTGGGCGCCGAGCGGCCCGGCAACGACGTCGCGGCCCAACCCGGCCCGGTGGTGGAGCGGGCGCTGGCCGCGCTGGAGTTCGTCGGCCGCCGCCAGGATGCGCTGCGCCCGGTCGGCCAACTCTCCTACGGCCACCAGCGGCATGTGGAGATCGCCCGGGCGCTGGCAGGCAGCCCGCTGACCCTGCTGCTGGACGAGCCCGCGGCCGGGCTGAACATGACGGAGAAGGGTGAGCTGGGCGCGCTGCTCCGCCGGCTGAAGGGGCACGGGCTGACCATCCTGATCGTCGACCACGACATGCATTTGGTCGAGTCGGTGGCCGACCACATCACCGTGCTGAATTTCGGCCGCCGGATCGCGGACGGCTTGCCGCAAACCGTGCTGCAGGAGCCGGATGTGATCGCCGCCTATCTGGGCGTGGCCCCGGGCGCCAAGGTTCACGATGAAGCTGCTTGAGCTTCGCGACGTCCAGGCGGGCTACGGGGCCGGCCCGGTGCTGAAGGGGCTGACGCTGGAGGTGGGGGAGGGGGAGATCGTCGCCCTGCTCGGCTCCAACGGCGCGGGCAAGAGCACGACGCTGCGCTCGATCTCGGGCCTGGTGCCGGATGTGGTGGGGGACATCGTGCTCGGCGGCCAGTCGCTGCGCGGCATGAAGCCGGAGGCGATCGTGCGCCTGGGCATCGCCCACGTGCCGGAGGGGCGGCGGGTGTTTCCGGGCCTGACGGTGCGGGAGAACATCATGCTCGGCGCCTCCAACCGCCGCGGCGTGGCGCGCCGGGCGCTGGAGGCCGAGGTGGACGAGATGATCGGGTATTTCACCGATCTCGGCCGCTTGCAGCACGTGCTGGGCTGGACGCTGTCGGGCGGGCAGTTGCAGATGGTGGCGGTGGCGCGCGGCCTGATGGCGCGGCCGAAGCTGCTGCTGCTGGACGAGCCGTCGCTGGGCCTGGCGCCGCTGATCGTGCAGCAGGTGTTCCGCATCGTGGCCGACATCCGTTCCCGCGGGACGACGGTGCTGCTGGTGGAGCAGAACGCCCACATGGCGCTGTCCGTGGCGGATCGCGGCTACGTGTTGGAGACCGGGCGGCTGCTTACCTCCGGCCGTCCCGACGAGTTGTGGGCGAACGGCGACGTGCGGGCGGCGTATCTGGGTGGGAAGAGCGGCGTGGGGGTGGAGCATTGAGGCCCGTTGCGGCAAGTTGGCCGGCTAGAGCTTCAGGTTGCACTGCAAAAGCCCTCTTCCCGGAGGCAGAGGGAGACGCACGGCGGTCAAGCGGAAACGACCGCGCCCAAGGAGACGTCTAGCCGCGGTTCCGGTCGCGCGGCCACTGGCAAGGGACGGGCGAGCCGGTCCCGGATGATCGCCAGCACCTCCGGGTTGGTCGCGATGGTGACGTGGTGGGTGTCCAGCGCGATGCAGTCGTCCGGATGCCAGCGGTCGCGGCAGCTCTCCGACGCCACGATGCCATCCGTCCTGCTGTAGATCGCGGTGCCCGGCACGGGCAGGGGCTGGTCAAGGTCATCCCCCATCGCCTCCAGGTTCGGCACCCGCCAGAGTTTCAGCGCAGGCCGCAGCGGCAGGAAGAAGCTGTCGAGCGGGGCGCGGAACGGGCTGCACACGGTGATGACCTGCCGCACCCGCTCAGGATGCTGGAAGGCGAGCCAGCGGCAGAACAAACCACCCATGCTCAACCCGACCAGGTTGACCGGGCCGTGCGCGTCCGACAGGGCGATCAGGCGCGCCTGGCTTCCTTGCATGAGGCGGGCGGTCGGGCCCATGTTGCGGCCCAGCATCCACCCGAACGCGGCGTATCCATCCTGCAGGAGGCCGCCCCGCATGGCGCTGGTCTGCACATCGTCGCGCAGCAAGGTTGGGATCACCAGGACGGCGCCCTTCGAGGGTTCATCCATGGGCATCTGGGCCGCCGCCGACCGATATGGCGGGCGACGCATAAACGCCCAGACCTCACGCAGCGTGGCGAGAGCCGACGGACGGTTGGGCTTGTAGCCCGCTGGACTCAGCGCGAGGGACACCGGATGCTCCCACCAGATACAATGAACAACGTTCAAATATGTTGTGCCAGGTTTCCGTAGAGCCGTCGATACGGACACCACCGCCTGAAACCCTGCAGCCTAGCAGCCGGGATGGCGGCGGACTACACTTTCTCAACCCAAGCGGGAGCGCCCATCATGATCCACGTCGTCGCCGTCATCACCGCCAAGCCCGGCAAGCGCGACGCCATCCTGGAGGCGTTCCGCGCCAACGTGCCGGCGGTGCATGCCGAGCAAGGCTGTGTCGAATACGGCCCGGTCGTCGATGCCCCAGACATGGGCGCCATGCAGTCCAGGATCGGGGACGACACCTTCATGGTGATCGAAAAATGGGACACCGCCGAGGCCCTGGCCGCGCATGCCAAGTCGCCGCACATGGCCGCCTATGCCGCCAAGGTGAAGGACCTCATCGCCACCCGCGCCGTCCACGTCCTGACCGCCGCCTGATCGCCGTCATGCGTGGCTTGAAGGCGTAGGCTGGCCCTCACCCGGTACGGTCCGCAGATGCGTGACAGGCAAGGCCCATGATGTTGGACCATGTCGTCCGCGGCGCTCGCCTGGTGGGCGGGCAGGGGCTGGTCGACATCGGCGTCGCCGCCGGCCGAATCGTCGCCATCGCCGCGACGATCGACGCCGAGGCGCCGGTGATCGCCGGGGAAGGCTGCCTGATCCTGCCGGGCCTCGTGGAAACGCATCTCCACCTCGACAAGACCTGCATCCTGGACCGCTGCCCGGCCTCCGAAGGGTCCGTGGCGGAGGCGGTGCGGCTGACGGCAGCGGCCAAGCAGGGCTTTACGCCGCAGGATGTCTACGAGCGTGGCCGCCAGACGCTGGAGCGGGCGATCAGTTGGGGCACGACCCGAATCCGCACCCACGTGGAGGTCGATCCTGGGATTGGCATGCGCGGCTTCGACGGCGTGCAGCAACTCGCCCGCGACTATGCCTGGGGCGCGGACATCGAGCTCTGCGTGTTTCCCCAGGAGGGCCTGCTGAACAATCCCGGCACCGAGGCCCTGCTGGAGGAGGGGCTGCGCCGGGGCGCACGGGTGCTCGGCGCGGCGCCATATACCGACAGCGACCCGCGCGGCCAGATCGACCGCATCTTCGCCATGGCCCGCGCCTACGACGTGGACATCGACATGCACCTGGACATGGGCGAGACCACGGACGGGATGCAGGCCGAGTATGTCTGCCGCAAGACGGAGGAGTACGGCTGGGGCGGCCGGGTGGCGATCGGGCATGTCAGCCAGGCCTCCCTGCTGCCGAAGGCCCAATCCATGGCCCTTGCGGCAACGCTGGCGCGGGCGGGCGTGGCGGTGACGGTGCTGCCGTCGACCGATTTGTTCCTGAACGGCCGCAGCCATGACCATGCCGTCCCCCGCGGCGTGCCGCAGGCGCAGGTGCTGCAGGCCGCGGGCGTGACCTGCTCCGTGGCGACCAACAACGTGCTGAATCCGTTCACCCCCTATGGCGACGCCAATTTGCTGCGCATGGCCAATTTGTTCGCCAATGTCTGCCAAGTGGCGCGCCCCGCCGAGCTTGCCGGCTGCCTGGACATGGTGACACAGGCGGCCGCGCGGCTGATGCGGCTGGATGATTACGGCATCCGGATCGGCGGTGCCGCGGACCTGGTCCTGCTCGACGCGACGGACCCGGCGTCCTGCGTGGCGCAACTGGCGCAGCCGCTTTGGGGCATGAAGGCGGGGCGCATCTCCTTCACCCGGCCGCGTCCGACCCTGCATCCTGCCACACAAGAAGCGTAGTCCCGTGTGAGCGTTAGCTCATGCGGGACCAACACACTGCCGCCTGGCTTGGATGACGGGTTCCTGAGTTTTGGTGTGAGCTCGTGGACTCTCGGCCTGCCCGTTCCCCGCATTCGCTGCGCGAATACGGGCTACTGTAGCTAAACTCAGTTCTCCAGCAGTTCCGCGTCCCAGTACAGGTAGTCGCGCCAGCTTTCGTGCAGGTAGTTCGGCGGAAACGCCCGGCCGTTTTCCTGCAGCTCCCACGTCGACGGCTGGCACGGCGCCTGGCGCGGGTGCATGCCGCACTCGCGCGGGAGGCGGGAGCCTTTGCGCAGGTTGCACGAGCCGCAGGCGGTCACGACGTTCTCCCACGTCGTCCGGCCGCCGCGGCTGCGCGGGATCACGTGGTCGAAGGTCAGGTCCTGGGTCGGCAGCCGCTCGCTGCAATACTGGCAGGCAAAGGCGTCGCGCAGGAACACGTTGAACCGGGTGAAGGCGGGGCGTCGCGCCGCCGGTATGTATTCCTTCAGCGCGATCACGCTCGGCAGCCGCATCGACATTGACGGCGAGCGGACGGCGACCTCGTACTCGTTCAGCACGGAGACGCGGTCCAGGAACACCGCCTTCACGGCGTCCTGCCAAGCCCACACCGACAGCGGGAAATAGGACAGCGGGCGGAAATCCGCGTTCAACACCAGGGCCGGGTAATGCATTCCGCCGTCAGGCAAAGCGCGCTCCTTCGGGAAGCGGCAGCTACGGCTGGGATCGCAACAAGGCCGGACCGCCAGATATATGCGCCGCCAAAACCCGACGCGCTTATCGCAGACCGCTCCGCGCCCTGCAAGGCAGGGCCTCGCACTTCACGGGCCGGTCACAATTCGAACCCGGCGCGCAGGGCGGCCGTCCCGGCCTGCAGCCCCGCCGGGTCGATCCCGTGGCCGAGTCCGGGCGTGAAGATGGCCTGCACCGGCACGCCGGCCGCCCGCAGCGCCGTAGCGGCGTCGCGCGAGCGGTAGGCCGGCACCACCTGGTCCGCCTCCCCATGCACCAGCAGGACGGGGGCGCTGTTGCGCCGCGCCGCCAGTTGCTCGGGCGCGATCAAGGCGCCGGAATAGGCCAGGATCGCGCGCGGCGGCGTGGCGCGGCGCAAGCCGGCGTACAGCACCATCATGGCGCCCTGGCTGAACCCCATCATGGCATAGGCATCCGCCGGCAGCGCCAAGCGGGCGAGCTCCGAGTCGATGAACGCGTCCAGCAACGGCTGCGCGCGCGCCGCACCGTTGGCCATGCGCGCCGGATTGCGGTCGCCGATCGCCCACCACTGCCGGCCGGTCGGTCCGCTGTCATATGGCTCCGGCGCGTCAGGGGCGGCAAAGGCGGCATCCGGGAAGTCCCGGCCCCAATTCGGCGCCAGGTCGATCAGGTCATGCCCGCCGGCTCCCACGCCGTGACACAGCACGATCAGGCGCCGCGCCGCGCCGCCGGCCGCCGGTCCCCATCGATCCGCCTGCAATTCCACCATCGCCGTCTCCCGTGTAGAGCGGGCGGACCTCACTACGGTCGCCAGCCCATGTCCATCACCACCCGATTCGCGCCCAGCCCGACCGGCCTGCTGCATCTGGGTCATGCCAGCGTGGCCACCCAGTCCTGGCGGCGGGCCCGGGGGGCGGGCGGGAAGTTCCTGCTGCGGATCGAGGATATCGACGCCGCGCGATGCCGGCCGGGCTTCACCGCGGCGATCCTGGAGGATCTGCGATGGCTCGGCCTGGATTGGGACGGGCCGGTGCGGGTGCAGTCGGCACACCTCGCCGAATACCGCGCCGTGTTGGACCGCCTGCACGCGGAGGGCCTGCTCTATCCGTGCTTCTGCACGCGGGCGGACGTGGCGCGGTCCGCCACCGCCCCGCACGGGCCGGAGGGGGCGATCTATCCCGGCACCTGCCGCATGCTCTCGCCAGCCGAGCGTGCCGAGCGGGTTGCCGCCGCGCAGCCATTCGCCTTGCGGCTGGACCTCGCGGCCGCCTGCGCCCGCACCGGGCCGCTGAGCTTTGCCGAGGAAGGGCAGGGGCGTGTCACCTGCCATCCCGAGCGGTTGGGCGACGTCGTGCTGTCCCGCCGCGACGCAGTCGGCAGCTACCATCTGTGCGTGGCGCATGACGACGCGGCGCAGGGCGTCACGCTGGTCACCCGGGGGATGGATCTGCGCCCGGCGACGGACATTCATCGGGTGCTGCAAGCATTGATGGGGTGGCCCGAGCCCGGCTACGCCCACCTGCCGCTGCTCGCCGGACCGGATGGCCGGCGCCTGTCCAAACGGGACCAGGCCCAAAGCCTGCGATCCCTGCGGGAGGCTGGCGCCCGGCCGGATGACATCGCGGTAAGGCTGCGTGATGCCCGCCTTGTTTGACGTTGCGCCGGATTGCGCGCTGCTGCCTGGACCCGTATGAGTCGTTGCAACAAACAGCCTTCGGGACGAAGCGCCACCCGTTATCAGCAGCTTTTTGGGTGGTGAAGTATGAAGATCAATCGTAGGTCGGTCCTGCAGGGGGCGACTGGTGCAGCGTGGTTGGCGTCCTGGCCGCAACTCGCCTTCGGGCAGACGCGGGCGGAGACGTTGCGCTATGTGACGGGCGCCACAATCAACACGCTCGATCCGACGGCGCCGGGCGCCACGCGCGAGTCGTTCGGCTTGAGCATGAACGTGTATGACCGTCTGTTCACCTTCGGCCGCAAGAAAATCGGCGATTACTGGACGTTCGACCCCAAGACCATCCGCGGGGAACTCGCCAAGGGCTACACGATCAGCCCGGACGGATTGACGATCACCATCGCGCTGCGCCCTGACGCGACGTGGCAGGACGGCTCCCCGGTGACGGCGGAGGACGTGAAGTGGTCGCTCGACCGGATGGTGCTGGCCAAGTCGCTGGCGCCGCCGCAGATGTCCACCGGGTCGATCACCAGCGCGGACCAGTTCCGCATCGTGGACCCCCACACGGTGACGATGACGCTGCCGAAGCCGGACCGGCTGGGCCTGTCGAACCTCTGCGTGGTCTACGCGATCATGATCAACAGCAAGCTCGCCAAGCAGCACGCGACGGCCGACGACCCTTGGGCGCAGGATTGGCTGAAGAGCAACACGGCGGCCAGCGGCGCCTATATCGTGGAGAGCTACAAGGCGGGCGAGAGCGCCATCCTGCGCCGCAACGAGAAATGGACCGGCGGCGCCAACGGCCAGTTGCCGAACTTCAAGCGCATTATCGTGCAGACGGTGCCCGAGCCGGCGACCCGGGCGAACCTGATCGAGCGTGGCGACGCCGACCTTTCGATCGACCTGGCCGCCAGCGACATGCCGACGATGGACAAGTCGCCCAAGGTGAAGGTCGCGTCCATCCCGCAGAACAACGGGTTCACCCACATCACCATGAATACGGGGATGGCGCCGTTCGACAACGTCAAGGTGCGGCAGGCGGTGGCGGCGGCGCTGCCGTACGAGGACATGTTCAAGGCCGCGATCTTCAGCCGCGGCGCCAAGCTGTTCGACGCCACCTGGAAGGGCACGCCGCCGGACGCGAATTTCCCGCAGCCCATGCCGTTCAAGACGGACATGGCGCGCGCCAAGCAATTGCTGGCCGAGGCGGGCATGCCGAACGGGTTCAACACCAGCTTCGCCTTCAGCGCCGGACAGTCGGCCACGGCGGAACCGATGGCGGCGCTGGTGAAGGAGGCGCTGGGCAAGATCGGCATCCAGGTCGAAATCCAAAAGAAGCCAGACGCCGAGTTCAACACGATGGAGTCGAACAAGACGCTGCCCTTCTACACGGACGGCGCCACGGCCTGGCTGCCGGCGACGTATTACTTCTTCTACCTGTATTTCACTCGCGACCAGCGCTGGAATTTCGCGAGCTGGAAAGATCAGCAAATCGATCAACTGTCGAACGAGGCGCGGTTCCAGCCGGACGCCGCGAAATACGACGACGAGTGCAAGAAGATGATTGAAATCTTCGGGCAGCAGGTGCCGCTGGTGATGCTGTGGCAGCCCAACCAGGACGCGGTGATGGCCAAGACGGTGGACGGCTACACGTATCAGTTCTATCGCCAGGCCGATTTCCGCGACCTCCGGCGGGCCTAGGCGGCTGACGCTGTATCTCCTCCCTTTCTCTCTTCCCCCTCTCCCTCTGGGAGAGGGCCGGGGTGAGGGCAACGCGAGTCCGGTGGGGCGGGCCCTCACCCCACCCTCTCCCAGAGGGAGATGGCTTTTCGGTGCCGGGGCGTCCGGTCGGTGAGCGTCGCGGCAGGCATCGCACGCCGGGTGGGCCGGCGGCTGCTAGCGTCCATCCCCGCGCTGTTCGGGGTGGTCGTGGTCACCTTCATCCTGATGCGGGTGCTGCCGGGCGACCCGGCGGTGTTCTTCGCCTCTGGTCCCAGCGCCGGCAAGGCGGAAATCGCGGAGGTGCGGCATAAGATGGGGCTCGACCGCCCCATTCCCGTGCAACTGGTGCGCTACCTCGGCGATGTCGCCACCGGTAACCTGGGCAACTCGCTGACCACCGGCCAGCCGGTCGTCAGCGACATGGAGCGGCGGCTGCCGGCCTCGCTGGAGCTGACGTTCACCGCGCTGGCGATGGCGTTGGTGCTGTCGGTCCCCCTGGGGGTCGTGGCGGCGTTGCGGCCGGGGTCGCTGATCGACCACGCGGTGCGGATGCTGTGCACCCTGGGTGTTTGCGTACCCACCTTCGTGTCCGGGCTGCTGCTGATCTACGTGTTCTACTACCTGCTCGGCTGGGCGCCGGACCCGACGGCGCGGCTGGACATCTTTGTGTCCACACCGCCCCGCGTCACCGGCTTCTACCTGGTGGACTTCGCCCTGATCGGCGATTGGGACGGCTGGTGGGCGGCGTTCACGCAGTTGCTGCTGCCGGCGTTTTCCATGGCGCTGTTCGTGCTGGCGCCGCTGGCCCGCATGACCCGCGCCTCCATGCTGGCGGTGCTGGGCAGCGACTTCATCCGCACCGCGCAATCCGTCGGCCTGCCGCGGCTGCGCATCGTGGTGGCCTACGCGTTGCGCAACGCGCTGCTGCCGGTGCTGACCATCACCGGCATCGTGTTCTCCACCATGCTGGGGGCCAACGTGCTGGTGGAGAAGGTGTTCTCCTGGCCGGGCGTCGCCTCCTACGCGCTGGACGCGCTGCTCGCCTCCGACTACGCGCCGGTGCAGGCCTTCGTGCTGCTGATGGCGACGATCTTCGTGCTGGTGAACGTGCTGATCGACGTGCTGTACGGCATCGCCGACCCGCGCGTTTCGATCGAATGAGCGCCACCGCACTGCATCGCCCGAGCACCTCCCGGCACGTGCTATTCGTGCTGCGCGGCAACCCGGTGACCGCAATCGCCGCCATCGGCACCTTGCTGCTGCTGCTGGTGGCGCTTTTCGCCCCCTGGCTGACGCCGTACAACCCGGTCGCCTCGGACGTGGCGCAGGCCCTGGCGGCGCCGAATGCGGCACATTGGGCTGGCACGGACCAGTTGGGCCGCGACATCTTCAGCCGCATCATCGCCGCCACCCGGCTGGACCTGTTCATCGCCGTCTCCGCCGTCAGCCTGTCCTTCGTCGTGGGCGCGGTGGTGGGCGGCTTCTGCGGCTATCGCGGCGGCCGGCTGGACCGCTGGGTCGGCCGGTTCGTGGACGTGCTGATGGCGTTCCCGCTCTTCGTGCTGGCGATGGCCCTGGTGGCGGCGCTGGGCAACCGGATGGAGAACATCGTCATCGCCACGGCGGTCATCAACCTGCCGTTCTACATCCGCTTCGCCCGCGCCGAGGTGAACGTGCGCCGCAACGCCGGCTGGGTGGAGGCGGCGCGCGCCTGCGGCGACGGCCATCTTTCCGTCGTGTTGCGGTTCCTGCTGCCAAACGTGCTGCCGGCCATGGCCGTGCAAATCTCGCTCAATCTCGGCTGGGCGATCCTGAACGCGGCCGGGCTGTCGTTCATCGGGCTGGGCGTGCAGGCGCCGACGCCGGAATGGGGCATCATGGTCGCGGAGGGCGCCGGCTTCATCACCACCGGCGATTGGTGGCTGGTGGCGTTCCCCGGGCTGGCGCTGATGCTGACGGTGCTGTTCTTCAACCTGCTCGGCGATGGATTGCGGGATATTCTGGACCCTCGGATGCGTACGTGACGGACTTACTCCGCGTCGAGGATCTCCGCGTCAGCTTCTCCACCCGGCATGGCGCCGTGACCGCGCTGCACGGCGTCGGCTTCGCGCTGGAGGCCGGGCAGACGCTGGGAGTCGTGGGGGAGAGCGGGTCCGGCAAATCCGTCACCTCGCTGGCGATCATGCGGCTGCTGGACCGGGCGGGGCGGATCGAGGCCGGGCGGGTGCTGTTCCAGGGCCGCGACATCACGCGGGCGCGGCATGGCGACCTGCAAAGCCTGCGCGGCGCCGCCATGTCGATGATCTTCCAGAACCCGCGCTCGGCGCTGAACCCGATCCGCACCGTGGAGCAGCAGATCGTCGACGTACTGCGCGCGCATCGCCGCCTGTCCCCCGCCGCCGCGCGGGCGCAGGCGCTGGACCTGCTGCGCGCCGTGCTGATCCGCGACCCGGAACAGCGGCTGCACGCCTACCCGGCGGAACTGTCCGGCGGCATGTGCCAGCGGGTGATGATCGCGATGGCCATCGCCTGCGAACCCGCCCTGCTGATCGCGGACGAACCGACCACCGGGCTGGACGTGACGACGCAGAAGGCGGTGATGGATTTGCTGGCCGGCATCACGGCGGCGCGCGGCATGGCGATGATCCTGATCACCCACGACCTCGGCCTGGCCGCCCGATATTGCCGGGAGATCGCGGTGATGGAGCGCGGCCGGGTGGTGGAGCACGGGGTCACGGAGGTGCTGTTCCAGGCGCCGTCCCACCCCTACACGCGCCGGTTGATCGCCGCCTCTCCCACGAAGCGGTCCAGCCTGGCGGATCTGACGCCGGGCGAGCCGGTGGTCACCGCGCCGCCGCGGCCACGGCCAGCCGGCGCGGGTGCGCTGCTGGAGCTGCGCAACGTCCTGAAGGTGTTCGCCGGCCCGGTGCGGGCGGTGGACGACGTGTCGTTCAGCCTGCCGCCCGGCGGCAGCCTGGGCCTGGTGGGCGAGTCCGGCTCGGGCAAAAGTACGCTGTCGCGGCTAATCTGCCGGCTGATCGACCTGGATGACGGCGACATCATCTTCCAAGGCGAGTCGGTATCCGCCATCCCGGCCAACGACTTTCACCGCTCGCCCCGGCGGCGCGACATCCAGATCGTGTTCCAGGATCCGCATGACAGCCTGAACCCGCGCTTCACCGCGTTCGACAGCATCGCCCATCCGCTGCGCCGGCTGGAGCGGATGCGCGACGGCGCGACGCTGACCGCCCGTGTCACGGAGGCCGCCTCGCGCGCCGGCCTGCCGCCGGATCTGCTGGAGCGCTACCCGCACCAGCTCTCCGGCGGGCAGAAGGCGCGGGTGGGGATCGCCCGCGCCATCGCGCCCCGGCCGCGCCTGCTGGTGCTGGATGAGCCGACAGCGGCGCTGGACGTGTCGATCCAGGCGACGATCCTGCAATTGCTGGACCGGCTGCGGCGCGAGGATGACCTGGCGATGGTCTTCGTCAGCCACGACCTCAACGTGGTGCGGATGCTGTGCGACACGATCGTGGTGCTGCAACTGGGCAAGGTGGTGGAGGCCGGGCAGAGTGCGGCGGTGTTCGACCGTCCGCAGGCGGCCTATACCCGCACGCTGCTGGATGCGATCCCACATTTCGACCCGCAGGCCGCCGCCTCGGCGTCACGGCTGCAGACGGTCCAGGCTTGACCGCGCTGGACGCGCTGGCGGCCCGGGTACGCGACGACCTCACCCGTATCGCCCATCCCCGCCTGCCATGGCTCGAGCCGCGCACGGGGCCGGACGGCGCGCCGGCGTTGGACGTGCTCGTGGTCGGCGCCGGGCAGTCGGGGCTGGGCGTGGCGGTGGGCCTGCTGCGGGCGCATGTGAGCAACATCCTGGTGGTGGACCGCGCCCGGCGGGACGCGGAGGGGCCGTGGCTGAGCTACGCCCGCATGCACACGCTGCGCTCGCCGAAGGACTACACGGGTCCCGACCTCGATCTGCCGAGCCTGGCCTACCAGTCCTGGCACGAGGCGCGCTACGGCGTGGCGCATTGGCAGGCGCTGGGGCTGATCGCGCGGCAGGATTGGGCCGCCTATCTCGGCTGGGTCCGCGACACCGTGGGCGTGCCGGTGCAGAACGAGGCTGCGGTCACGGACATCGCGCCCGCGCCGGGCGGCCTGCTTGCCGTGACGGTGAACGGCGCGGTGCGGTACGCGCGCAAGGTCGTGCTGGCGACCGGGCAGGACGGCGCCGGGCAATGGTGGATGCCCCCCTTCGTGGCCGCGTTGCCGGCGCATATGCGGGCCCACACCGCCGACCCGATCGACTTCGCGGCGCTGCGGGGCAAGCGGGTCGCGGTGCTGGGTGCAGGCGCATCGGCCTTCGACAACGCGGCGATGGCGCTGGAGGCAGGGGCCGCCGACGTGTCGCTGTTCTGCCGCCGGGCGGAGCCGCAGGTGGTCCAGCCGTTCCGCTGGCTGACCTTCGCCGGCTTCCTGCGCCATCTGTCGGATTTGGATGATGCCTGGCGTTGGCGGTTCATGAGCCGCATCCTCGGCCTGCGCGAGGGCTTTCCGCAGCCGACCTATGACCGGTGTGCGCGCCATGCCGCGTTCCACCTGCGTACCGGCGCGCCCTGGATTGCGGCCCGGCCATGCGGGGACGGTGTGACGGTCGATACGCCCTGCGGGCCGTTCACCGCCGACTTCCTGATCTGCGGCACCGGCGTGGAGATGGATTTCGCGGTCCGGCCAGAGCTTGCCCGCATCGCCGACGACATCGCCCGCTGGTCCGACCGCTATGAGCCCCCGGCGGAGGAGCGGGACGACCGCTTGGGGCGGTTCCCCTATTTGGCGGCCGATTACAGCCTGGCGCCGCGTCACGCCGGCCGGGCGGAGTGGATGAAGGACATCCACCTGTTCAACATTGCGGCGACGATGAGCTTCGGCCCCTCCGGCTCCTCCATCAACGCGATGACGACGGCGGTGCCGAAGCTGGTGGCCGGGTTGACAAAGGGCCTGTTCACCGCCGACCTCGACCGTCACTGGCATAGCCTGAACAGCTACAACGTCCCCCAGGCCGTCGTCGCAGAGGGCTGACGGGCATCCGGTTGCCTTGATGAACGGTTCCGGCTGCCCGCTCCCGCCACCGGGAGAGAGGAGGTTGGCCATCTGCGAGAGCCAGCGGCTCCGGCCTAGCGGTCTTGACGCGGCTGTCGCCGTCGGCCAGGGCTGGAATCATGAGCGATCCCGAGAACTTCCATACCTTGCTGGGCATCGAGCGGCTTGAATGGCGCGAGGGCTTCGTGCGCGCCGCACTGGATATCCTGCCGAAGCATTTGAACTGGAACGGCATACTCCACGGCGGCACGCTGATGACGATGCTGGATGAGGCGGGGGCGATGTGCGGCCTGTGGTGCAGCGTGGCGGGCAACCGCCGCTCCTCGGTGACGGTCGACCTCGATTGCCGTTTCGTCGGCCAGGCGAAAACCGGGCGCATCTTCGCCACCGGCGCCCTCGTGAGTCACGGACGATCGCTGTATTTCACCCGGGTTGAAGTGACCGATGCCGATGGCCGCGTGCTGGCGTACGGCGCCAGCAGCCATAAATGGCGGCGCGGCAGCGAGACGGTCGAGGGCTCGCCGCCATCGTAGCACGGATCCTGTCGTGCGGCGTCATCGTCACCGATAAGCGCCACGTCCTGATCGGCCATGCGACTCGGTCGCCGCGATGGGACATCCCGAAGGGCCAAGCCGACCCCGGCGAGCCGCCTGAGGCCGCGGCGCGGCGGGAGTTGCTGGAGGAAACCGGCTTGATCGCCGACGGTATCCCGCTGATCCCGCTCGGGCGGCATTCTTACCTGCCGCGCAAGGACCTGATGCTCTATGCCTGGCTGCTGGACGCCATGCCGGATCCGGCCTCGCTCACCTGCCGCTCCACCTTCCAGATCGGCGGCCATGCCGTGCCGGAGTTCGACAGATTCGCCTGCCCGAGTTGGGCGGACGCCATGCCGAAGCTGGGGAAAGCGATGAACGCGCTGCTGCAAGCCGTGGCTGGTAGCCAGGGCTGGCTCAAATAGGTGGGTTGCGAATGCACTGCCGCTTAGTGGACGTGTAGGCCGCGGCGCGAATTGGCCGACGCCATCGGCCGGAAACTCGCATCCTCCAGCGCCCAGTCCACCAAGCGCAGCAGCATGGCCGCGCCGACGGGCTTTGCAATGAAGTGCTCGTGCCATTCCAACCGCCAGGGCATCCGGCTTGCGATGCTGCCAGTGTAGATGACGGGGCGGCGTGGCAGGGCGCTGCGCCAATGATCGGCGAGGTCTTGGCCGTTGCTGTTTTCGGGCAAGTCGATATCGGTCAGCAGCAAGTCGAACGCGGCGGAGTCATCCAGCAGGTCAATCGCTTCCGTCCCGCGGCAGGCGTTGGTGACGGCAAAGCCCGCCTGGGTCAACACGTCGGTCATGATCCATTGCGTCAGGACGTCGTCATCGGCAAACAAGATGTGGCGGCTCGGCATCGTCATCGTCAACCTCCTGCAGTGCCGTCACTACGGCGGGGTTGCGAGGGAGGATGCACATTGGCGCAAATACCAAGATCAAACGAATGCGACGGTCGAAGAATAGAAGTACCGTCTCACCCACCGAAACAACTTTGCGATACTGTCTACGAACGATGTCTCAACTCAAACAAAAGTCTTGTCTTTGTGGAAAGATTGCTCGCCAGCCAGGATCTGTCTATTTAGTGAGCGTTGACTATGACAGCGCGACCTCGATCCCGCGCGTTACGCCAGGTCGGGCCATCAGGGTTGCATACCAGCGGCCAACATTGGGGAAGTCGGCGAAATCCACCTTGTGGCGCTCGTGCCGCCAGGCCCAGCCGAAGATGGCGAAGTCGGCGACCGAGAGCGGGCCGGCCACGAACTCGACCTGCGCCAAACGGCGGTCCAGCACACCATACAAGCGTCGCGTCTCCTTGGAATACCGTTCAAGCCCGTAACGCTGATCCGCCGGATCTTTCACGTCCAGGAAATGGTGCACCTGGCCAGGCATCGGCCCGAACCCGCCCATCTGCCACATCAGCCATTCCAGCACCGGCACGCGCTCGCGCAGGCTTGCGGGTAGGAATTGTCCGGTCTTTTCCCCAAGATACAGCAGGATCGCCCCGCTTTCGAACACGCTGATGGGCGCGCCGTCCGGACTCTCCGGATCGACGATCGCGGGAATCTTGTTGTTCGGACTGATCGCGAGGAAGCCAGGCTGGTGCTGCTCACCCTTGGCGATGTTGACCGGATGGACGCTGTAGGGCAGTCCCATTTCCTCCAACGCCACGCTGATCTTGCGGCCGTTGGGCGTGTTCCAGGTGTGCAGCTCGATCATGCTTGGGCGCTCCCGCTCGGACGACGCGGCACGCTAGTCACCCTCCCGGTGGACGGCAAATCGGGCCGGCTGTCTTGCCGATCGCGCCGTCATCCCCAAGGATGACGGCGACAGAGCAGGGGAGGCGCAGGATGGATACCGCCGTGCCGACCGAGTCCACCATCCCCGCGCGCGTGCTGGCGATGCAGCGCACGGCAGACCGCCGCGACGGGCCGCCCCCGGTCGAGCAACGTCTGGCCGCCCTGAAATCGCTGGACGGCCTGTTGCGCTTCAACCGCGACGCCATCGCCGACGCCATCGCCGCCGATTTCGGCCACCGGTCGCGCGAGGAGACCATCCTCGCCGAACTCGTCCCCGCGCTCGCCGCGATCCGCACCGCCCGCAAGAAGCTGCGACGCTGGATGCGGCCCGAGCGGCGCCGGGTGGATATCAGCTACCAGCCGGGCCGGGCCTGGGTGGAGTGGCGCCCGCTCGGCTGCGTTGCGATCATCGCGCCGTGGAACTACCCGCTGCTGCTGACGGTCAGCCCCCTGGTGGACGCCTTGGCCGCCGGCAACCGCGTGATCCTGAAACCGTCCGAGTTGACGCCGCGCTTCGCCGCCCTGCTGGCCGTGCTGGTGGACGAGGCGATCGACCCGGCGCAACTCAGCGTGGTGACCGGAGGGCCCGAAATGGCGCGCGCGCTGAGCGGCCTGCCGCTGGACCATTTGCTGTTCACCGGCTCAACCGCGGTGGGGCGGGAGGTCGCGCGCGCCGCGGCGGAGACGCTGACCCCCGTGACGTTGGAGCTGGGCGGCAAATCGCCGGCCATCCTGTGCCGCGACTACGATGTCGCCGCGGCGGCCCGCACCATCGCGCTGGGGAAATTCTTCAACGCAGGGCAAACCTGCATCGCGCCGGACTATGCGCTGGTCCCGCAGGAACACGCGGCGCGGTTCGCGGAGGCAGTGCTGGCCGCCGCGGCCCGGATGTACCCGTCCATTGCCGGCAACCCCGACTACACCACCATCATCTCCGACCACCACCACCTGCGCCTGCACGCGCTGCTGCACGAGGCGGAGGCGGCGGGCGCCACCATCCTGCGCTCGGCGGACGCGTTTGCGGAGCGGCGGCTGGGCCCCACGGTCGTGCTGAACCCGCCGGTGGACGGCCGGCTGATGACGGAGGAGATCTTCGGCCCCATCCTGCCGGTGATCGGCTATCGCGAGTTCAACGACGCGCTCCGTTTCGTGCGCAGCCGCCCGGCGCCGCTGGCGGTTTACCCGTTCACGCGGAACAAGGCGAAGCTGGCCGCGGTGTCGTCCCGCACGATGTCGGGCGGGATGTCCGTCAACTCCGTGCTGATGCACTGCCTGCAGGACGATCTGCCGTTCGGCGGCGTGGGGATGTCCGGCATGGGCGCCTATCACGGGCGGGACGGCTTCCGCCGCTTCTCCCACGCGCGCGGCGTCTACCGGCCGGGGCGGTTCAGCGGGTTCGAGTTCCTGGCCCCGCCCTACCGGTTGAAGATGCGCATCGCCTTGTGGGCGATGCTGCGGCGCTGACCTGGGGAAACCGCCGCCGCAACCCCATCTTTGGGCGAAGCGGATGGAGACCACGCATGCGGATGAACAAACTCGGCCGGACCGGCCTCTTCGTGTCCGAACTGTGCCTGGGCACAATGACGTTCGGCGGCGAGGGCGAGATGTGGAGCAAGATCGGCGCGATGGGCCAGTCGGAGGCGGATCGCTTCGTCGGCCATGCGATGGATGCCGGCATCAACTTCCTTGACACAGCGGACGTGTATTCGGACGGGCTGTCGGAACAGATCACCGGCCAGGCGTTGCGCAACGGCAAGGTCGCGCGCGCCAGCGTGGTCGTCGCCACCAAGGGGTATGGCGCCACCAGCCCCGGGCCGAATGGCGGCGGCAACTCCCGCCTGCATCTGCTGGAGGCGGTGAAGGCCAGCCTCAAGCGCCTGCAGATGGACTATATCGACCTCTACCAGGTGCACGGCTTCGACCCGGCCACCCCGATCGAGGAGACGGTGGGCGCGCTCGACACGCTCGTGAAGCATGGCCATGTCCGCTATGTCGGCGTGTCCAACTGGGCGGCCTGGCAGATCATGAAGGCGCTCGGCATCGCGGAGCGGCAGGGCCTGGCCCGGTTCGAAAGCCTGCAAGCCTACTACACGGTGGCCGGCCGCGACCTGGAGCGGGAGATCGTGCCCATGTTGCGCAGCGAGGAGGTCGGGCTGATGGTCTGGAGCCCGCTGGCCGGCGGGCTGCTGAGCGGCAAGGTCAGTCGCGACCAGGCCAGCCGGGAGGGCGACCGCCGCGCCGCGTTCGACTTCCCGCCGGTGGACCGCGAGCGCGGCTTCGATTGCATCGACGCGATGACGCCGATGGCGGCGCAACGCGGCGTCTCCGTGGCGCAAATCGCGCTGGCGTGGTTGCTGCACCGCCGGGTGGTGAGCAGCGTGATCATCGGCGCCAAGCGGATGGAGCAGTTGCAGGACAACATCGCCGCCGCGGAAATCGAATTGTCGGAGCAGGAGTTGGACGCGCTGGACCAGGTCAGCACGCTGCCGGCGGAGTATCCCGGTTGGATGTTCGCCCGGCAGACCAACCGGGCCACGCAGCTTGCCAAGGCCGGCCGTAAGAACGCCCGATAGCTTGGACAGAGTCTCCACTGCCGCCCGTAGGGTGGGGTGCGCTTTGGCACCCCACCACAAACGGCGCCGTGGTTGGAGCAATCGCCGCACGCGTCACGCTGCGGCCGCCAGGTCGAACTGCAAGGCGGCGAGCCGGGCATAGAGCCCGCCATCGCGCACCAGCGCGTCATGCGTGCCGCTCGCCACGATGCGTCCGGCCTCCACCACCACGATGCGGTCGGCCCGGCGCACCGTCGCCAGGCGGTGCGCGATCACCAGCGTGGTGCGATTGCGTGACAGGGTGGCGAGCGCCTGCTGCACCGCCTGCTCGCTTTCGGCATCAAGCGCGCTGGTGGCCTCGTCCAGCAGCAGCACCGTGGGGTCGCGCAGGATGGCGCGGGCGATGGCGAGCCGTTGGCGCTGGCCGCCCGACAGGCGCACGCCCTTCTCGCCCAGGAAGGTGTTCCAGCCCTGCGGCATGGCGTCGATGAACGTGCAATGCGCGGCGGCGGCGGCGGCGCGGACCTGCGCGTCGGTCGCGTCCGGTCGGCCGAAGCGGATGTTGGTCCAGACGTCGGCGCCGAACACCACCGGGTCCTGCGGCACCAGGCCCAGTCGCGCCCGCACGGCGGCGGGATCGGCGTCGCGCAGGTCGACGCCGTCCAGCGACACGCCACCGCCCTGCGGATCGTAGAACCGCAGCAGCAATTGCAGCACCGTGGTCTTACCCGCGCCGGACGGGCCGACCAGCGCCACCGTCTCGCCCGGTTCGACCGTCAGGCTAAAGCCGTCGAGCGCGGCGTGGTCCGGCCGGGCCGGATAGTGGAACACCACGCGGTCGAACACGACGCGGCCGGTGGGCGGCGAGGGCAGGGGGCGCGGGTTGGCCGGCGCCGCGATGGTGGGCTGCTCCGCCAGCAGCTCGGCGATCCGCTCCGCCGCACCCGCCGCGCGTTGCAGTTCGCCCCACAGCTCGCTCAGCCCGGCGCCGGAGGTGGCGACGACCACCGCGTAGAACACGAAGGCGGACAGCGCGCCCGCCGTCATGCGGCCGGCCAGCACCTCCCGCCCGCCGACCCATAGCGCGAAGGTGATGGCGCTGAAGCCCAGCAGGATCACCACGAAGATCACCCCGGCGCGCGACAGGATGCGGGCGCGGGCCGCGGCGACGGAGTGCTCGGTGGCGGCGGCGAAGCGGGCGCGGGCGAACGGCTCCTCCGTGAAGGCCTGCACGGTGCGCAGCGCGCCCAGCGTCTCCTCCGCCAGCGCGCCCAGATCGGCCAGCCGCTCCTGCGCCACACGGGACAGCTTGCGCTCCCGGCGGGAGAACACCACCAACGGCACCACCACCAGCGGCACCACCGCCGCCACGAAGGCGGAGAGCAGCGGCGAGGTGACCACCAGCATGGCGAACGCCCCCACCAGCAGCAGGGCGGAGCGCAGCCACTGCGACAGGGCGGATCCGGTCAGCGCCTGCAACACCGCGGTGTCGGCCTGCAGGCGGGACAGCACGTCGCCCACCCGCGCCGTCTCGAACCAGGCGGGCGAGAGGGCCACGACTCGGTCGAACACCGCCCGGCGCACATCCCCGCCGATGCGCTCGCCCAGCCAGGTGACCAGCGCGAACCGCGTCGTCGTGGCGATTGCGAGCAGCCCGATCACCCCGGCCATCGCCGCCGCCGTCTCGTTGAGGCGGGCCGTGCTGCCGCTGGCGAAGCCGCCGTCGATCAGGTGGCGCACGCCCTGGCCCAGCAGCAGCGTCAGCCCGGCCGATGCCAGCAGCGCCAGCGTGGCCGCCGCCACCCGCCACCGGTAACGCGCGATGAAGGGCGCCAGCAGGCGGAGAGCGCCGGTGCGGGTCATACGGGATGCCTCAAATGTTGATAGCCCCACAGCTTGGGTGGACGACGCTAGAATGCATCCCAGCGCCGCGGCTGGACCGCATTGTGCAGCCAATGCACCAGCGTGACCGAGTCGAATACCGGCAGCCCGGTCGCCCGCGCCACCGCCGCGGCGTAGGGCGGCATGTTGGTGCATTCCAGCACGATGGCGCCGACCTCCGGATGCGCGGCCACCAGGGCGCGGGCCGCGTCCAGCACGTCCTGCTCTGCCGCCTCGGTATCCAAATCCTCCCGCTTCCCGGCGATCAGCACCGGGAACAGCTCCCGCCCCTCGTCGCAGCCGGTGATGGGGGTGTCGGCCGGCGCCCCGGCGGCGGCCAAATGGGCCGGGGTGAGGCTGCCGCGGGAGATCGTGACCACGCCAACCCGGCGGCCGGGCGGCAGCGTCGCCTGCACCCAGGGCACCTGCATCAGCGCGCTGGTCGCCACCGGCACGCCGACATGCGCCGCCAGCTCCTGCTGGAACAGCGACAGGAAGCCGCAATTCGTGGTGATGGCGGCGACGCCGAGCGCGACCAGCTCGTCCGCCGCGCGCAGGAAGGGCTGCAGCAACCCCTCCGCCCGGTGCAGCACCACCCGCGCCGGGGTGGCGCCGGCCACTACGCGGTAATGCACCGGGAACGGCCAGGTGGTGGCGTTGCCCATGTCGCCGGGCACGCGGGCGAACCGCGCCTCCAGCATCAGGATTCCGAGTGCCGCGCCATACACTGCCTGCCCGCCCCGCATCACGGCCATCGCTTGTCACCCCCGGTCATCCCGGGGATGCTGCCGCACTCGCATCGAGGGGGAAAGCCATGCTGCATCCATTCACCGCCGAGGACCTGGAAGCGCTCGCCGTCTGGGACACGCCCACCATCTGCAACGGGCTGGAGCTGGTGGCGCCGGAGCGGCGGGCCATCGGCTTCACCACTGCCCCGATGATCGCCGCCGTGCCGGAGGGCAAGCCCATCGTCGGCCTGGCGCGCGTCGGCTACATCCGCGCGAAGGAAGCGCCGCGCGGCCCGGTGGCAAGCCGGCTGGACTGGTACGACTACGTCGCCGCGGCGCGCATGCCCACCATCGTCGTCCTGCAGGATTTGGACGACACACCCGGCTACGGCGCCTGGTGGGGGGAAGTGCATTCCACGGTGCACAAGGCGCTGGGGGCGCTCGGCTGCGTCACCAACGGCTCGTTCCGCGACACGGCCATGCTGGCGCCGGGCTTCCAGATCGTGGCCGGCATGGTGGGGCCCAGCCACGCCCATGTGCACATGGTGGAATATGGCCGGCCGGTGAACGTGTTCGGCATGGCCTGCGCGCATGACGACGTGATCCACGCCGACGCGCACGGCGCCGTGGTGATCCCGGCCGACGCGGTGAAGAAGCTGCCGGACGCGATCGATCTCTGCACGCGGCGCGAGAAGGTGATCCTGGACATCTGCGCCAGCCCGGATTTCTCGCCCGCAACGCTGCGTGAGGCGGTGATGCGGTCGGGGGAGATCCATTGACGCTGCTGCTGATCAAATCGGGTGGCGAGGCTGCGATGGCCGAATGGCGGCGCCACTTCGCCGAGGCCGCCCCGCACATCGAGGTCCGCTGGTGGGACGACGCGACGGTGGACCCGCACCAGGTCGAATACGTCCTGGTGTGGCAGCCGGAGCCCGGCCGGCTGGCGGCGATGCCGCGGCTGCGCATGGTGCTGTCCAGCGCGGCCGGCGTCGACCACATCACCTGCGACCCTGCCTGGCCCGCGCATCTGCCCCTGGTGCGCATGGGCGGGGAGGAGACCGGACAGCGCATGGGCGAATATGTCAGCCTCGCCTGCCTGGCGTTGCTGCGGAACCTCCGGCGCATCACGCTGGCGCAGGCGGCCCGGCAATGGGACTACTTCGAAAATCCGCGCTGCGCCCCGGATGTGCGCGTCGGCATCATGGGGCTCGGCAATCTCGGCGCCCGGGCGGCGGCGATGCTGACCGGGCTGGGCTTTCGCGTCGCCGGCTGGTCGCGCACGCCGAAGACGCTGCCGGGCGTGCAGTGCTTCAGCGGCCCGGGCGAGCGGGACGCGTTCCTGCGGCAATCCGACATCCTGGTGTGCCTGCTGCCGGACACGCCGGATACCCGCCACGCCATCCGGGCGGAGACGATCGCGCTGCTGCCGCCCGGTGCGGCGGTGGTGAACGCGGCGCGCGGCGCGCACCTGGTGTTCCAGGATTTGGTGGCGGCGCTCGACATCGGGCATCTCAGCGGTGCGGTGCTGGACGTCTTCACGCAGGAACCGCTGCCGCCGGAGCACCCGGCCTGGACGCACCCGCGCATCATCGTGACGTCGCACGTGGCCAGCCTGGCGACGCGGGGCGCCCGGGTGCGCTACGCGGTCGAGGCGATCCGTCGCTTGGAGTCCGGCGAGGCGCTGCCCAACCTGTATGACCCGCTGCGGGGATATTAGAGCCGAGCCGGTTCAGGTTGCTGTCGCTGGCGCCGGCTCCCTTTGAACTCGCCCCCGGCCGGCGCTACGCTGACCTCATGGGCAAGGGGGCGAAGGATGGCAGATATGCAGAGCAGCAGCGAGGACCTGCTGTATACGGTGGAGGCGGGGATCGGCCGCGTCACCTTCAACCGCCCGCAGGCGCGCAACGCGATGACCTTCGCCATGTACGACCGGCTGGCCACGATCTGTGAGGAGGCCGGGGCCGACCGCTCGATGCGCGCCCTCGTGCTGACCGGGACGGGGGACAAGGCGTTCGCTTCGGGCACCGACATCTCGCAGTTCCGCGCGTTCAAGACGCCGCAGGACGCGCTGGACTACGAGCAGCGCATCGACCGCGTGCTGACGGCGCTGGAGCGCTGCCCCATCCCGACCATCGCCGCCGTCGCGGGCGCCTGCACCGGCGGCGGCGCGGGCATGGCGGCGGCGTGCGACCTGCGCGTGGCCACCCGCGCCTCCCGCTTCGGCTTTCCCGTCGGGCGCACGCTGGGCAATTGCCTGTCGATCTCCAACTACACCCGCCTTGCCGCCCTGGTCGGGCCGGCGGCCGTGAAGGACATGGTGTTCACCGCCCGCCTGCTGGGCGCGGACGAGGCGAAGGCGGCCGGCTTCATCGGCGAGGTGGTGGAGGACCGCGCCTCGCTGGATGCCCGCACGGAGGAACTGGCCAAGACCGTGGCCAGCATGGCCCCGCTGACCCTGCGCGCCACCAAGGAGGCGCTGTACCGCATCCGCGAGCGCTCCCGTCCGGAAGAAGGCCACGACCTGATCACCATGTGCTACATGAGCAACGATTTCCGCGAAGGCATGGACGCGTTCCTGACCAAGCGCACGCCGAACTGGACCGGCACATGATCGAAGGACTGCCGAGCCTCGCGACCGAGGGCGCCGTCGCGACCATCCAGCTCAACCGCCCCTCCGTGCACAACCGGATGGAGCCGGAGGATTTGTTCGAGCTACGCCGGCTGCTCGGGGTGGTGGAGGCCGACGCCGCAATCCGCGTGCTGGTGCTGACGGCGACGGGCAAGTCGTTCTCATCCGGCTTCAACATCGGCAAGCTCAGCGGCGACGAGGGCGACCGGGGCGGCGACGGCTCGTTCGACAAGGTGGTCGATGTGGTGGAGCGGTTCCCGCTGGTGACGATCTGCGCGCTGAACGGCGGGGTGTATGGCGGCTCGACCGACCTGGCCTTGGCCTGCGACTTCCGCATCGGCGTGGAAGGGATGGCGATGTTCATGCCGGCCGCCAGGTTGGGGTTGCATTACTATGCGGGGGGATTGCGGCGATACGTCTCCCGCCTGGGGCTGAACGCCGCCAAGACCCTGTTCCTGACCGCGGCGAAGCTGGACGGCGCCGAATTGCTGCGGATCGGCTACCTGACCGAATTGGTGTCGCCCGACCGGCTGATGCCCCGCGCGCAGGAGTTGGCGGCGACCGTCGCGTCGCACGCGCCGATTGCGGTGCAGGGCATGAAGCGCGCCCTGAACGACATCGCCCGCGGCGAGCCGGATTTGGACCTGATCGCGGCCAACCAGAAGCGCAGCCGCGAATCAGCCGATCTGATGGAGGGGCGTGCCGCCTGGCTGGAGAAGCGTACGCCGCGTTTCATCGGCGCCTGAGCCCGTCCCGGATGGTGGGGCAAAGCCCCATGTGCGTTAAGATAGGGTTGACTCGACGCGAATCGGCATGATTCTGGGTGCAGATGCAGCCAGCATCTCATGTTATCGACAGTTTCCCTGAGCTTCTAGCGCGCTTGCCCCCGGGATTGGATCTAGATGCGCTGGCGATATCGAGCCGAGCCATCGAGCGTCCGCGCAAGGTGTGCGATGGGGCGAGCCTGTTGCGGTTGGCTTTGGCGCGCGGTCCAGGCGGGCTATCGCTCAATCAAACGGCAGCGTGGGCGTCGATGAGCGGCTTGGCCCAGCTCAGCGATCCCGCGGTCAAATACCGCTTGGACAAGGCAGTCGATTTCCTGAAAGCCATCATGGAACAACAGCTTGCTGCCCGGACGGGCAGCGCTGTCATCCGGTGGCCAGGACGCAGCCTGCGCATTGTCGATGGCACCAACATCTCGCAGCAGGCAAGCCTTGGCACCGACTGGCGGGTGCATGCCGGGTTCGACCTCGCCACCGGCGGCTTTTTCCACCTGGAACTGACCGACAACCGCGGCGCCGAGTCGCTGGCGCGCGGCGCGCCCGTGGCTGGCGAAGTGCGCATCGCCGATCGCAACTATGCCAACGCTGGCGCCCTGCATCGTCTTTGCCAGCAAGCCGAGCGCGTTGACTTCATCGTGCGGGCACGATGGAAGTCGTTCGCGTTGCGCACTCCCGCTGGTGCGCCCTTCACCCTCATCGAGCACCTCAGCGCCCTCGACCCCGCCACACAGACGAGCGAGGTGCTGGTGCACGCGGCCGTCGACAAGACGACGCATGTGCCACTGCGCCTGATCATCCAGCGCCGACCACCTGAACAGATCGAGAAGACCCAGCACCATCTTCGCAAAGCAGCCTTGCGTAAGCAGAAGAAACTCGACCCCCGGACGCTTGTGGCCGCACAATTCCTCATCCTTGCGACCTCATTGCCCGCCGAAACCTACCCGGCGAGCGAAATACTTATCGTCTATAGACTACGATGGCAGATCGAACTCGCCTTCAAGCGATTGAAGTCGCTGCTGCACATCGACCAATTGCCCACACGCACCACCAGCGCTTCCCGAAGTTGGCTCTACGCTCACCTCATCCTGGCTCTCTTATGCGACGACATGAACCAGGATTTCCTGGAATCTTCCCCCTCAGGACCTTGCCGAGATCGACTGCACACCCTCGCCATGGCGCATCCATAAAACAGCAGCCTTGCTGCTGCTCATGGCAGTCCTTGGAACCCTACCACTCGATCGCATGCTCAAGTCGAGCGCCCATCTCCATCGGCAACTCGCACACCAGCCACGAAAACGAAAACCAGACGTGATCTATCCCGTCAAACCACTATCTTAACGCACATGGGGGCAAAGCCCACCCTACTAGTACCAGCCGTGCTTCTTCCAGAAACCGACCGCATTGTCGGCGGTTTGATACCGCTCGGCCACGTAGCGGATGCCGCCCTGCGCCTCCTCCACCGCGTTGCCGAAGGAGGCGGCGCCGTGGGGATTGAGGTGGTAGCTGGACTTCGTCAACTGGAAGAGGCCGCGCGCCGTGTCGATATGGTTCGACGCGCCCACCTTGCCGTTCGACTCCCGCTCCATGATGAAGTGCAGGCCCGTCTCCCAGGAGTTGGGAACGCCCTCTTTCGCCATGGCGGTTTTCAGCGCCTCCGTCACCTCCTGCGGCGTTTCGGCAGGGGCTGCAGCGTGGTTGGAGGCATGGGCGACGTGCTTGTGGAACGAAGCCGTGTGATGCGTCGCGGCGTGATGCCGATGGCTGTGATGCGTCGCCGTGCCGTTGCCGGCGGCGTGGGTGACGGGGGTCGCAACCGGGGCGGGGTTGGAATCGGTCATCGGGGAGACTGTGCCCGGGCAAGGTTTCCGGAAGGTTAAGGCCGCCAAGGGGGGCTGGCCGCATCGCCGTCGCTGGTCAGGCCCTTGCGCATTCCCCTTGCGGTGTCGTTCGCCATGGCTGCCGCTTCCCCTCGTGCCGCGTCGGGAGTTTATTGCACGCGAAACCGGTCATGCGGAGGGGATGGGCCATGATGAAGGATGCGATCTACGGCGGCGTGAACGCGGCGGTGCTGACGGCGATGCGGCCGGACCTGTCGGTCGACCTGGACCGCATGGCGGCGCACAGCAAATGGCTGCTGTCCAACGGCTGCAACGGGCTCGGCATCCTGGGCACGACCGGCGAGGCGAACAGCCTGGGCGTGTCCGAGCGGATCGAGGTGATGGAGGGCCTGGTCGCCCGCGGCCTGCCGCCTACCCGGCTGATGCCCGGCGTCGGCACCCCGGCGCTGACGGACACGGTGCTGCTGGCGAAGAAGGCAGCCGAACTCGGCTGCCCCGGCGTGCTGTGCCTGCCGCCGTTCTTCTACAAGAACCCTAGCGAGGACGGCCTGTTCGCCTATTTCTCGGAGGTGATCCAGCGGCTCGGCACCGGGACCAAGATCTATCTCTACCACTTCCCGGCGCAATCGGCCGTGCCGTTCACGGTGGGGCTGATCGGCCGGCTGCTGAAAGCCTATCCGGGCACGGTGAAGGGCATCAAGGACAGCAGCGGTGACTTCGCCAACACCAAGAGCTATGTCGACCATTTCGCCAAGGACGGGTTCGAGGTCTATGCCGGCGATGACGCCGCGCTGCACGACCTGCTGAACGCCGGCGGCGCTGGCTGCATCACCGCGGCGTCCAATGTGGGCAGCGCCTGGAACGGCCAGGTCTACGCCAACTGGGACAACGCCGTCGGCAAGCAGGCCCAGGTGACGCTGGCGGCAATCCGCAAAGCGGTGACCTCGGCCGCGCTGATCCCGGGCTTGAAGGCGCTGGTCGCCCGGCACACCGGGGATGATGCATGGAACCACATGCGTCCGCCGCATCTGCCGCTCTCGGCGGAGGCGCAGGCCCGGCTGTTTGCGACCTTCGACGCCTGCGGCGTGACCCTGGCGAGAGCTGCCTGACGTGGTGCTTCGCAGGTGAGAGCGGGGCTTATGCCCGCAACGCCTCGGCCGCGGCGACGGCGAAATAGGTCAGCACGCCCGCGGCCCCCGCGCGCTTGAAGGCGATCAGGCTTTCCAGCATCGCCCGCTCGCCGTCGATCCAGCCCCGTTCCGCGGCCCCGGCGATCATCGAATACTCGCCGGACACCTGGTAGGCGAAGGTCGGCACGCCGAAGCGTTCGTGCACGCGGTGCACGATGTCGAGATAGGGGAGGCCGGGCTTCACCATCACCATGTCGGCGCCCTCCTCAAGGTCCTGCGCCACCTCGCGCAACGCCTCATCCGTGTTGGCCGGGTCGATCTGGTAGGTCTTCTTGTCGCCCTTCAGGGCGCCCCCAGTGCCGACCGCGTCGCGAAACGGGCCGTAGAAGGCGCTGGCGTATTTCGCGGCGTAGCTCATGATCCGCGTGTCGATCAGGCCCGCCTCGTCCAGCCGCGCCCGGATCGCGCCGATGCGGCCGTCCATCATGTCGGAGGGCGCGATGACGTCGATCCCGGCCTGGGCCTGATGCAACGCCTGGGTGGCCAACACGGCGACGCTGTCGTCATTGTGCACGTAGCCGTCGCGCAGCACCCCGTCATGGCCATGGCTGGTGTAGCAATCGAGCGCCACGTCGCCCACCAGCCCGATCTGCGGGTATTCACGCTTCAGCAGCCGCGCCGCGCGGCACATCAGGTTGTCGGGGTGCAACGCCTCGCTCCCCTCCGCGTCCTTGCGGTCGGCCGGGACGTTGGGGAACAGCGCGATGGCGGGTATGCCCAAATCCGCCGCCGGGCGCACATGCGCGGCCAAGCGGTCCAGCGTGACGCGCTGCACGCCGGGCATCGACTCGACGGCGGTGGTCCGGCCCTCGCCCTCGATCAGGAAGATCGGCCAGATCAAATCGTCCACCGACAGGCGGGTCTCGGCGACCAGCCGCCGCGTCCAGGCGTCCCGGCGGTTGCGGCGGAGGCGGGTGGTGGGATAGCGGCCGATGCTCATTGCGGGATCGTAGACCCGGCGGCCTGGGACGGGTAGAGCGGGCTGCCCTGAAATGATACGGAAGCGGCCATGCGTATCCTGATCATGCTGCTGCTGCTGACCCCGACGGCAGCCTGGGCGGAGGCGGTGCGGGTGCCGGGGCCGGAAGGCATCATGCTGAACGCCGAGTTGCTGCCAGCCGCCGGCAAGGCGCGCGGGACAGCGATCGTGGCGCTGCATGGCTGCTCCGGCCCGCGCCCGGCCCGCGACGAAGCCTGGGCGAAGCTGCTTGCCGCCGCCGGCCACACGGTGCTGCTGCCGGACAGCTTCGGCTCCCGCGGGCTGGGGTCGCAATGCGCCTCGCGCTCCCGCCCGGTGACGGCCGCCGGGCTGCGGCGGCGCGACGCGCTGGCGGTGCTGGCCTGGCTGGCCGCTCGGCCCGACACGCCGAAGGGCGGCGTGGTGCTGATGGGCTGGGCCGATGGCGGCGACACCGTCCTGACCACGGGCCGTGCCGTGTCGGACCTGCCGGCTGGTTTGATCCGCGGCCTGGTTGCCTATTACCCCAGTTGTACCGGACCGCCCGAGACGAAGGCGTGGACCCCGTCTGCTCCATTGCTGATCCTGGCCGGGGAGCCCGCCGAGCCCAGCCACGCAGAGCCGAAGCCGGCCGATCCGTGCCGCGTGCTGGCCGACCGGCTGCCCGGCACGGTGACGCTCGTCACCTATCCGGACGCCCACCGCGACTTCGACCCGCAAACCCAGCGCCCGCCGTCGCGCAACACCGTTGCCCGGCAGGGCGGCGGCGATGCGGCGGCGCGGGAGGACTCGATCCGCCGCGTGTCCGCCTTTATCGCGGCGCTGCCATAGCGTTGGTATCGCGCGTACGCCCGGGCATGTTACCAACCACCCGTCCTTCGTGAGACTGCACCATGACCGAACAAACCCCGACCGCCATCCCGCAGCGTTTCTTCTCCGCCCCGCTGGCCGAAACGGATCCCGCTTTGGCCGCCGTGCTGCGTGCCGAGCTGGCCCGGCAGCAGGACGGCATCGAGCTGATCGCCAGTGAGAACATCGTCTCCGCCGCCGTGATGGAGGCGCAGGGATCGGTGCTGACCAACAAATACGCGGAGGGCTATCCCGGCCGGCGCTATTACGGCGGCTGCGCCGAGGTCGACGTGGCCGAGCAGCTTGCCATCGACCGGGCGCGCCAGTTGTTCGGCTGCGGGTTCGCCAACGTGCAGCCGCATTCGGGCGCGCAGGCGAACCAGGCGGTCATGCTGGCGACGATCAAGCCCGGCGACACCATCCTGGGCATGAGCCTGGCGTCCGGCGGCCACCTGACCCACGGGGCAGCGCCGAACCTGTCGGGCAAGTGGTTCCGCGCCGTCCAATACGGCGTCCGCCGCGAGGACGGGCTGCTGGATTACGAGGAGCTGGAGCGGCTGGCGCGCGCCGAGCGGCCGCGGATGATCATCGCCGGCGGGTCCGCCTATCCCCGCGCGATCGACTTCGCCCGCATCCGGGCTGTCGCCGATGAGGTCGGGGCGCTGTTCCTGGTGGACATGGCGCATTACGCCGGGCTGGTGGCGGCCGGGCTGTATCCGTCGCCGCTGCCGCATGCCCATATCGTGACCACCACGACGCACAAGACGCTGCGCGGCCCGCGCGGCGGCATGATCCTGACCAACGACGAGGAATTGGCCAAGAAGATCAACTCCGCCGTGTTCCCCGGCCTGCAGGGTGGCCCGCTGATGCACGTCATCGCCGGCAAGGCGGCCGCGTTCGGCGAGGCGCTGCGGCCGGAGTTCCGCAGCTACCAGAAGGCCGTGCTGGAGAATGCCCGCATCCTGGGCGAGACGCTGCGGACGCTGGGCTGCGACATCGTCACCGGCGGCACGGATTGCCACCTGGTCCTGGTCGACTTGCGGCCGAAGAACACCACCGGCAAGGCGGCCGAGGCCAGCCTGGAGCGTGCGCTGATCACCGCCAACAAGAACGCGATCCCGTTCGACCCGGCCAAGCCCGCCATCACCAGCGGCATCCGCCTCGGCAGCCCGGCAGCCACCACCCGCGGCTTCGGCGCGGCCGAGTTCCGCCAGGTGGGCGAGATGATCAACCAGGTGCTGGAAGGCCTCTCCCGCTCCAACGACGGCGGCAACGAAGCGGCCGAGCAGGCGGTGGCGGCGAGGGTGCGGGAGCTGTGTGCGCGGTATCCGATTTACTGAGGGTGGTGTCGGCCCTCACCCCGGCCCTCTCCCAGAGGGAGCAGACAAAGCCCTCTCCCTCTGGGAGAGGGTCGGGTGAGGGTCTGTCTACTCCATGAGGTGCCCCTTTTGCGGCCACGACGACACCCAGGTGAAGGATAGCCGGCCCACCGAAGACTCCGCCGCCATCCGCCGCCGGCGGTTCTGCATCGGCTGCGGCCAGCGCTTCACCACCGTGGAACGGGTGCAGCTTCGCGAACTGACCGTGGTGAAATCCGACAGCCGCCGCGTCGCGTTCGACCGCGATAAGCTCGGCCGCTCCGTCCGGATCGCCCTGCGCAAGCGCCCGGTCAGCGAAGAGCGGATCGAGCGCATCATCACCGGCATCGTCCGGCAACTCGAAGCCTCCGGCGAGAACGACATCCCGTCCAAGCAGGTCGGCGAGATGGTGATGGAAACGCTGAAGGAGGTGGACGCCGTCGCCTATGTCCGCTTCGCCAGTGTCTACCGCAACTTCCGCGAGGCGAAGGATTTCGAAGCCTTCCTCGGCTCGCTCGACGAGCCCACATAGGCGGAATGGTGGACCCTTCGCACATGCGCGCCGCCCTCGCCCTGGCCCGGCGCGGCGTCGGCACGACCTGGCCCAACCCTTCGGTCGGGTGCGTGATCGTGCGGGACGGGTCCGTGGTCGGCCGTGGCGTCACCCAGCCCGGCGGCCGGCCGCATGCGGAAACCCAGGCGCTGGCCATGGCGGGGGAGGCGGCGCGCGGTGCGGACGCCTACGTCACGCTGGAGCCGTGCAACCACACCGGGCAGACGCCGCCCTGCACCGAGGCGCTGATCGCCGCCGGGATCGCGCGCGTGGTCATCGCCGGCAGCGACCCGGATCCCCGCGTCAACGGCGCCGGCATCGCCCGGCTGCGCGAAGCCGGGATCGAGGTCGTCACCGGCATGCTGACGGCCGAGGCGGATGCGATGCAGGCCGGCTTCCTGCACCGCGTGCGGCACGGCCGGCCCCTGGTGACGCTGAAGCTGGCGAGCACGCTGGACGGCCGCATCGCCACACGCGGCGGCGAAAGCCAGTGGATCACCGGCCCGGCGGCGCGGGAGGCCGGGCACGCCTTGCGCGGGCGCCATGATGCCGTGCTGGTCGGCGTGGGCACGGTGCTCGCCGACAATCCCCTGCTCACCTGCCGCATCCCGGGATTTCGCACCCGCCCGGTGGTGCGCATCGTCGTGGACAGCCACCTGCGCACGCCGCTCACCGCCAAGCTCGTCGCCACGGCATCAAGCGACCCGACCTGGATCATCCATCGCGGCGGCGTCCCGGCCGACCGGCGGGCGGCGTTTGCCAATGCCGGCGTGCGCCTGTTCGACGTCGCGGGTGGCGAGCGCGGCGTGGACCTCCGTGCCGGGTTGGCGGCGGTGGGCAGCGCCGGGCTGACCCGGGTGCTGGTCGAGGGCGGGGCGCAGATGGCGGCCGGGCTGTTGCGCGACGGGCTGGTCGACCGCATCGCCTGGTTCCATGCGCCCGGCGTCATCGGCGGCGATGGCTGGCCCGCCGCGCAGGCGTTCGGCGTCGCGGCGCTGGCGGCCATGCCCCGGTTCACCCGCACCCGCGTTCGCGCGATTGGAGACGACATGCTCACTGAATTCACCCGGGCCGCCTGATGTTCACCGGAATCATCACGGCGGTCGGCCGTGTCCGCAGCGTCACGCCCCTCGCAGCCGGACAGGACATGCGGCTGGTCATCGAGCAGGCCTGGCCCGAGCCGCCCGCCATCGGCGCCTCCATCGCCTGCTCCGGCTGCTGCCTGACGGCCGTGGAATTGGGGCCGGACTGGTTTGCCGTGGACGCCTCGGCCGAAACGCTGTCCCACACCATCCTGGGCAGTTGGCAGCCCGGCACCCGCGTCAACCTGGAGCGGGCCTTGCGGATGGGGGACGAGCTGGGCGGCCACATCGTGTCCGGCCATGTGGACGGCGTGGGCGAGGTGCTGGCCCGTACGCCGGAAAACGGCTCCACCCGGTTCCGCATCCGCGTGCCCATGGCGCTCGCACGCTTCATCGCGCCGAAGGGCAGCGTGGCGCTGAACGGCATCTCGCTGACCGTCAACGAGGTGCAAGGGGATGTATTTGGCGTGAACATCATCCCCCACACGTTGGAAAATACGGATTTGGCAGCCTTGGTCCCAGGCTCGCCGGTCAACATCGAGATCGACACGCTCGCGCGCTACGTGGCGCGCCTGGCCGAGACGGCGTAGAGACCAGGCATGAGCGAATTGAAGCGTGCGACGCTGCACGACTACATCACCAGCGCGGCCGACATCATTGAGGAAGCGCGCTCCGGTCGCATGTTCATCCTGGTGGATGACGAGGATCGCGAGAATGAGGGCGACCTCGTCATTCCCGCGCAATTCGCCACGCCCGACGCCATCAACTTCATGGCCCGCCACGCGCGCGGCCTGATCTGCCTGGCGATGACCCGGCACCGGGTCGAACAACTCGGCCTGCCGCTGATGGCGCAGGCCAATGGCACCCGGCACCAGACGGCGTTCACCGTGTCGATCGAGGCGCGGGACGGGGTGACGACGGGCATTTCCGCGCATGACCGGGCGCATACCGTGGCAGTCGCCATCAACCCGGAGATGGGGCGGGACCATATCACCACGCCGGGCCACGTCTTCCCCCTGGTGGCGCGCGAGGGCGGCTCGCTGATCCGCGCCGGCCATACGGAGGCGGCGGTGGACATCGCGCGACTGGCCGGCCTGAACCCGGCGGGCGTCATCTGCGAGGTGATGAACGACGATGGGTTCATGGCCCGCTTGCCGGACCTGATCGCCTTTGCCCAGCACCATAACCTGAAGCTCGGCACCATCGCCGACCTGATCGGCTATCGTCGCCGGACCGAACGCCTGGTGCGCCGGGTCACCGAGGGCAGCCTCACCGCCGAGGGCGGGGATTGGACGACGATCGTCTACGCCAACACGGTGGAGTATGCCGAGCACCTGGTGCTGGTGAAGGGTGACCTGACGGGAGGGCCGCCGCCGCTGGTCCGCGTGCATGCGGTGGACCTGCTCGGCGACATGCTCGGCGGTCCCCACGGCAACGAGTTGCACGCCACCATGCGGATGATTGCGGCGGAGGGAAGAGGGGCCGTGGTGTTGATCCGCGAGGCCATTCCGACTTCGCTGTCCGACCGGGTGAAGAAGATGGGCGACAGCCCGCGGCCGAGCCGCGCGCTGCGCGATTACGGGGTGGGCGCTCAGATCCTGGTCGATCTGGGCGTGAAGGACATGGTGCTCATCTCCAACACGCACCGCACGGTGGTCGGCCTGGAAGCCTACGGGCTCAACATCGTGAGCCAGCGATGCATCGAGGGCGGCGTCGCGGAATGAGCACGATCGATGCGCCGTTGCCGACCGCGCCCGAGATCGCCGGCGCGCCGCCCCGCCTGCTGCTGGTGCGGGCGCCGTATTACCAAGGCGTGGTCGACGGCATGACGGAGGCGGCGCGCCGCATCCTGGATGAGGCGAAGGCGACGCACGCGGTGGTGGATGTCGCGGGCGCGTTCGAGTTGGCACAGACGATCCGCATCGCGCTGCGTGGACGGGAGCGGTTCGACGGCTTCATCGCGTTGGGCTGCGTGGTTCGTGGGGAAACAGACCATTACGACTTCATCTGCACGGCGAGCATGAACGGCCTAATGGACGTGGCCCTGCAATACGGGCTCGCCATGGGCACCGGGTTGCTGACGGTGGATACGCTGGCGCAAGCGGTGGCGCGGTCGGGGCCGGATGGTCACAACAAGGGCGCTGAGGCCGCGGTCGCTGCCCTGCGGCAGATCAATGCTGCACGATTGCTTGGCGCGGCCTGATGGGCAAGCCGCCGAAGGG
Organism: Acetobacteraceae bacterium; assembly: GCA_965199095.1. Taxonomy (GTDB): domain Bacteria; phylum Pseudomonadota; class Alphaproteobacteria; order Acetobacterales; family Acetobacteraceae; genus LMUY01. The sequence goes on along the minus strand of CBDAQM010000006.1, from coordinate 232,248 downwards.
CCGGCCCCGGACGGCGAGCCGCGTCGCCGCGGTGCAGGCGCTGTTCCAGTCGGAGCAGACGGGCGAGGCCGTCGAGACAGTGGTGGACCAGTTTATCCGCCACCGGCTGGGGGAATTGCCGGGGTCGGGCGGGTTTGAAGAGGGACGCGTGCCGGATGCGGACGTGAAGCTGTTCAGCCGCATCGTCCGTCGCGCCGTGCAGGAGCAGGACGGGCTGGACCGCCTGGTCTCCGACTCGCTGCCGGCCGAGTGGCCGTTCACCCGGCTGGACCCGGTCTTGCGGGCGCTGCTGCGTGCGGCCGGGGCCGAACTCGGCATGGCGGACGGACCACCGGCGCGGGTCGTGCTGAATGAGTATCTGGACGTGGCGCACGGCTTCTTCACGGGAGACGAGCCGCGCATGGTCAACGGTTTGCTGGACCGGATGGCGCGTGCGCTGCGCGCGGGGGAGTTCCAGGCCGCCGGTGAGGGGCCCGGCTGAGCATGACGCTGCCGCCGGAGTTTTCTCGCATCGCCAGGCATTTCCGGCCGATCGCTGGACCGGGTTCTTTGGACTTGACCGATGACGCCGCGGTGTTTGCGCCGCCTGCCGGCCGTGAGCTGGTGATGACGGCGGACGCCATGGTGGAAGGCGTCCACTTCCTGCCGGGCACGGCGCCGGGGCTGGTCGCCCGCAAGCTCCTACGGGTGAACTTGTCCGACTTGGCCTCGATGGGCGCCGTGCCGTTCGGCTACCTGATCACCATGTCCGTGCCTCGCCATTTCAGCGACGATTGGTTTGCCGGGTTCGCTGCAGGGCTGCGGACCGATCAGCAGGCCTTTGCACTTTCACTGCTCGGCGGCGACACGACGGAAACGCCTGGCCCGCTGGCCGTGTCTCTGACGGCGATCGGCCATGTGGCCCCTGGGACTGCCATCCTCCGCTCCGGCGCCCAGCCCGGCGACGATCTCTGGGTCACGGGCACGATCGGCGACGGCGTGCTCGGGCTGCACGCGGCGCGCGGGGAGTTGCCGGATCCGGATGGCTACCTGAAGGGACGCTACGACCTGCCGACCCCCCGGCTTGGTCTGCCGCTCGCCGGCTGGGCGCATGCCGCAATGGACGTGTCGGACGGGTTGTTCCAGGACCTCGGCCACATCTGCCGTGCCAGCGGCGTGGCCGCCGTGGTCGAGGCGATCCGGATTCCGCTGTCACCCGAGGCCGCCGCCACTGGCCCGGACTGGCGCGAGACGGCCTGGATTGGCGGCGACGACTACGAACTGCTGCTGGCCGCACCCGCCGGGCAAGCGCCGCCCCATGGCATAGCAGCCACCCGGATCGGACGGTTCCAGCCTGGCGACGGTGTGACGGTGCTGGGCGGGAACGGCGAACAGCTCGACCTTGCGGGACGCGGCTGGAGCCATTTCGCCTGACGGCCTGCTGAGTTTGCGTCGCTTGCCTCGGTCGCCAAGCCAAAGGCAGCGGATTGCAGCCTGGTGTTCGACCCGGTATATCCGCGTGCGATGCCGGCGTAGCTCAGGGGTAGAGCAACTGATTCGTAATCAGTAGGTCCGCGGTTCAATTCCGCGCGCCGGCACCGTGAAATCAACGAGTTAGCGAGTGGCGGCCCACACGGATACGGAATATGTCCGCAGGATGTCCGAAGATGCGTTGCGGCGTGCGCTCGCCTAGAACAAAAAGCCCCGCCAGGACGCGCCCGGCGGGGTGAAGTTCAGTCCTTCGGCTTCGGCTTTGGCCGCCAGACAGGCGGCTTCTTCCACGGCTTGCCCGGGTTCGCTGGCCAGACGAACGGGCGGATCACGAACAAGGTGGCATCGTGGAAGTCTACGGTGACGATGCGGCCGGTCATGCGCGGCCTCCCCGCTCGGCATGCACCAAGTCGCGCAGGGCGGCGGCGCGGAAGCGCATCTCCCGCGGTGCGTCCGGGTTGTCCTGACACGATGGATGGTGCGACAGATAGAAAAACGCGGCGCAGCGGGCGCGGGCAAAATGCCCTTCGGCCGTGACGGCCTGAAGCGACACGATCCGTTCCTCCAACTCCGGCATAGGGTCCAGCATCGCCCAAGCCGGGTCGTCATCCTCCATGTCGCCTGGCAACGTCTCATAGTAGGCCTCGAACTCACGCTGGATTGCCAGGAACCGGTCACAGGCGGCGATCAGATCGACGTCGGGGTGAATGTCCGGTAGTTGAACATTCGACCCGATTGCGGCGCAGGGCAGCATCATGCTTGCCGCAGCGGCCGTCAGCAGGTTGCGGCGGAGCGTCATAGATCGCCCCCCTTGCCGGCGGTCCGCCCGGCCAGCTCGCGGCCGATCGCAAGCCAGTCGTAAAGGTCTTGCACGGGCATGGCGTGCGCCAGATCGGAAGCCTCCGCGCGACAGGCGGCCACCCTCGCGTCCATGAGCCGGTTGAGTCGGGCGAGGCAGGCGCTGGTCTCCTGTTCCACTGCCGCGTTGCGTGCGGCAGTGCTGGCCGCGATCTCCCTGGCGGAGCGTTTCGGCTTGCGGATCGGCACGACGTTGCCGATCTGCACCGCGCCTTTACGTTTCGGCTGCCGCGCCGGATGCTGGCCGGGCGGGAAGGGATGATCGGGGTGCAACGTGCTCATGCTGGCACCCCGCCCATGACACACGTCAGCCGGTCGGATGATGGATCGTTGGCCTCTCCGGGTTCCGCGTCATTCGGCTCGCCCGGCAGATGGTCGCAGCCCAGGCCGAACGGGCGGCTGTCCGCAGGATCGTCGTCCCCCGCGGCGCAGCAACCCTCGTGGTTCTCCTCGCCCTCTATGTCGCCGTCCCACGCGTCCAGGATGGCGATGATGCGGGCAACGTGGTGTTCAAGCTGCACTCGGGCGATGCGGCCGAACTGGCCTTCCAGCGTGGCCGGGAGGCGGATGCGGACGATGGTGTCCCGTGATGGGGCAGCGGGGGTTCGGCGTCCCCCCGCCCCTCCTTGGGCGGGAGAGGACGGGGTGCGGTTTGGGCGCGGGCGCGGTTGCGCGAGCGGCCCGGGGTTCGGGTGTTGCATGGTGTAGCCTCTACGTGACGGCTTCTCACAGCCGGTTGCCAGGAGGCGGACCTGGCGGCCGGGGGGTGAGAACCTGCGTAGAGACAGGTCGAGACGCTTTTACCCCGTGAGGGGACTGGACATGGCGCATCGCCCCCGGCCATAGTGGTCGGAGATGCACGCCCGCCAAGGCGCCGCATGCCCCTCTCGCACCCGCCAAGGTGCTACAGGGGCAAATCCGGCAGCTTACCCCGCCAAGGGTTGCTCGCCGTATCTACGTCAGGGTTCTCACACCCGCTGACACCATGACACGCAAAGCCGCCACCCATCAAGGGTGATGCGGCACGTTGTCGTTTTGCGGCAATGGGTATATGTGAGACATGCTCTGGGCACTCCCCCCTCTCGATCTGCCTGCCGCTGGAATGGACTTGAGCCCCGTTCCCGCGCTTGTGCGTGAGTTTAGCGGTCCCGAGCGAGACATAAAAAAGCGCGGACAGGAAGTGCTCTTAGGGCTACAGCGTTTTGTAAGATCAATAGAGCAGGAAGTTGCAAAGAAATCAGCCGTAATTCGAGCGAGTGTTTATCGCTCGCTTGAGATGCTAACGACAGCGGAATTAGATGGCTGGGCAGTGAATGCCGAGCCAAACTTACTAGAACTCAAAGCCCTACAAACCAGCTTAGCCGATGATAGTTTTAGAATACTGCCGGTCGTGAAGCAGACAGTGAAGGCTTGGCGCAAAGTCGACCGTGAGCAGTCTCGCAAGGCTCAGGAGCAGTATGATCGTCTAAAAGCTGCAATTGTCGGTGCAGAAACGGACTTGGAAGACTTCATTGATGCGCTCAATGCCGTCCAGCGCCGAATGACGCCAGATGTTAAGAAAGCCTCCCCGATCACACGCGCGACCGCCGCATACAGTGAGGCCGTGATTGCAGCGGGCTTTCAATCCCAAGTGGCGCAAATGTCTTCGCCAAGAGAGGGGCCGTTTCTCGTCATTAAGATACCTGTCGATGACAGGACGGCCGACAATCCTGAAGAACTTGCCCGGATCGAAGATGTCATCCACGAGACGGTCAGAGCGGTGGATCAGTCTTTGATGGGGCGCGCAGTTATCAGCTTTGTCGGATCAGGCTAGTTGGAAGCGTCGGCGTTCCTCGCGAGCGCGCAACGAATAATGGCTCAAGGCGGGAAACAACCAGATGATTGCACATGTCGCGCCGCAGCACATGCCATTTATTACGCAGTAGCACATTTCATAGCGCCGCACCTTGGTTTGGAGCTTGCATCTGACACCGCTGGCATAAGAAGACCTACAGAGACCGAGAAAAAAGAAGGCGCCGCGCCGGCCGCATAGGTCGAGCCATCCGGCAGTTGCAGCAGCGAGCTTGTCAGCAGCGGCATGGACAGCGTGCAATTGGCCACCGCGTTCGCCACGGCCGCACCACCGCCGGTTCCGCCCTGCACCATGCTGTTGAACGCGGCGCGGTCGGCGGGCTGGGAGGTGTCGCTGCTGCCGCTCATACGGGTAGCGGCGCGTTGGCGTCGGTCTCCAGGGCGCGCATCGCGGCTTCCCATTGAGGCGCATCGGGCGACAGCCTGCCGAGGGCTACGTCCGGGTTTCCGCCATGCCAATGGTTCGGCGGGGTCCACATGCGGCGGCGCACCTCGAACTCGCCTTCATGTCCTGGCACGTCCCTTCCCGTAGGATCGCGCGGACAGAACGCGCCAGCGCCGGCCAGCCAGAGGAAAAGGGCGCCGCTGCGAAGCAACTGCTCTTGCAGGGCCGAGACCTGTTTCAGCACGGCGGCGGCTTCAGGGGATCGCTGCATCACCGTGGCCGCGCAGAGGCGAACCATCTGGGCAGACGCAGCCTGTTCCGCTTCGGCTTCGGCCAGCTTGCCCTTGACGGCGTCGATCGCGGCCCTCACTGCGGCTTGCTGATCTTCCGCGTCCTGCACCTGGTTGCGCGCGTCCCGGATGGCCGTGGGCGCTGCGTTGGCGCCGCTGCCGATCGTGGCGATCAGGCTATCGGCCGCTGATGCCTTCGCCTCCTCCAGCTTGATTTGCGCCTTGCTCGCCGCTTCCTCTGCCGCAATGAGGGCGGACCATAGGTCGGGCTTGGCCGCTGTCAGCTTCGCCACCGCATCGGCGGCAGCCTGCCGCGTTGCGATGGCAAGCGCCAACTCCGCCCGCTCCGGCGAGGCAAAGCCGGTTGGTTCCACCAACTTGGGCCGCGCGGAAGATCGGCCCAGCATCAGCGGGCCAGCCGGCCGGCGTTGGGGAACCGCTCGGCATAAGCGGGGCCAGCCTTCTTGTCCGCTGCCAGCTTGGTCGTCGCCATACTGCGCTTCGCCTTGCGCGCCATCGCGTCGGTTGCCTGCCCGGTGTCCGGATCGGTGCCGCCGTTCAACATCACGTCGATGTCGTCCAGCTCGGGGTCGTTCATCTTCGATTGCAGCAGCTTCACCAGCGCGGAGAGTGCCGCCGTCGTCTTGTCAGCCATGATGTTCATTCCTCAATGAAAATTGCCCGCCGCCGAGGTGAAAGGAGATCAGGGGCCTCGCGCGGGCTGTCGGAGTTATTTTCATGGCGGGGCACTTTCCGACTGACCCCCGACGCCCGGCCACCGCAGTCCCTCACGGCCGGGAATTCCATCAAACGTCCGCCACCGGAGTCAGGCCCAACTGCCGCAGCCAGCCGAACGTCTCGCGGTGGAACAGCTTGGCGCCGGTCACGGGGGAGAACTCTCCATCCAGCGCGCCGTAACGCTCGCCTTCCTGCGCATACCGCGCGTTGGCATGGCCGATCTGCTCGATCAGGTTCTCAGCGAAGGGATACCGGGCGATCTCTGCCCCCAACGCGGCGCGGATGTCCGCCTCGGTGAAGACGGCCGGGTCGGCGGGCAGCGGCATGGCGAACGCGCGCTCGGCGGTGCCGTGGTGTTGCAGTTTCATTCCGCGTTCTCCTTTGATCGAGAAGACCAAGGCATCCGCTTGAACACGCTCAGCTTGGCCATGCCGCCATACCGCGGCGGTTTGGGTTGCCCGCCGGCCGCGGCTGCCGCCTCGTCGCGCAAGCGGGTCTGTCGCGGCCCGTCTGCGAATGCCTTGCGGATATAGCGCGTCTTCATTGCATGCTTACTCCAGCTCGGCTCGCCATCATGCTCATCCGATCGGCGCGGGCGGCGGCGTTCGGGCGGGCGAACATCGCCACCGCCTCGGGAGCGATGACCATCGGCCCTCGACCGCCCGCCACCATCTGCACCACGCCCGCTACCGCGTTCGCCACGTCGTCATGCCCGCCAGGCGGATGGTCAATGCTGTCCCGGCCGCCGCGCGCCGTCCGCCGCTCCAGGTCGCACAACTGCTTCGTCAGCTTCGGCAGGTCCAACAACTCGACCTGTCCCGAGTTCAACTTCGGCAACATCGCCTGATACAGGTCGGAACGCGGCTTCTCGCTCAGCTCGTAGGTGACGCCGGTTGCCGTAAAGGGCTCCCGGCACCATTCCCCCCCATATCGGTCGCCCTGCACCTTGACGATCCCATATGCCTTCAGCGTCTCCACGAAGTCCGCCACCACCGCGGCCGGGCTGAAGGGCGCCTTCGTCTCGCGCACCAAGTCCAGCAATACAGGGCCGTCGTGCTTCTCCCGGTGCGCAATCGCGAGCGTCATGGAGTCCGAAGAACCGCCGCTTGGGTCGACGAAAGCCGAGTAGCGCATGCCGCTGATCCGGGGCAGCTCGAAGCGGCCGGGGACGGTGCATGCGTCGACTACCTCTCGCGAGACGAAGGCGGCGATGTCGTCCCGGAACTCCGCGCCATACTCAGCAGAAGCGCGGGCGGCGTCTTCCTCGTATGCATCAGCGATTACCGCTAGGTCGATGGTCGGGTTCATCTCCGCCGTGGTGCCGCGCCACACCAGCACGCGGGCAGCGTCCTTGCCCCAGTGCTTGCGATAGGCGGCATAAAGCGCGCCACGTTTTGCATATGGGCTGGACGCGATCAGCAGCATGCTACCGGGGATGCTGGACAGCCCAGGGCGAACGGCGGCGAGAATTTCGGTGTCGGGGTTGGCGCTGGTCTCATCCGACCGGAGGAACGCTACCTCGTCGATCAGGAACCCGGCCAACGTGTAGCCCCGAACCGCTCGATAGCTGGCCGTGTGAATTTCGATTAGGACGTTGCTGCCCACCTCGACGCTATGGTCCGTCTCCGCGCCGCGCATCGCCGCTAGGGCAGGCACGGCTTCCAGCAGGCCCAGCACATACCGGAAGATCGTGCGCGCCTGCCGGCGGTCGGCCGCGACGATGGGGATGGTGGCGACTTCGCCCGGTGCTAGGAATGGCGCGTAGTCGCGGGAGCAGGCGAGGTGCACGGCGATCAGGGCCAGGATGCGGGACTTGCCGCCTCGCCGGCCGCAGATCAGGGCGGCTTCCACGAAGGCGGCCGTGGGCGGCTGCTGGCGGCCCGTGTGGTGCCGGTAGAGGGCCAGGATGTCCGGTGACATCGGCAGGGCGAACAACGCGGCCAGGAATGCCCGCCAGGCGGCCCAGGAAGCCGCTCCACCGCGGAAGTGCGGCGCGTAGACGTTCGGGTCGTCTAGGTCCGCCAGGATGCTCATGCGGCCGTCTGTGCCGCTGCCCGGGCAGCGTGGATTTCGGCGAGGGACTTCGGACGCTCGGCCGCGCCCTTCAAGCCAAGCTGACGCATGAGACGGGTAAGGGTATTCGTCCACGCCAGGTATTGAGTGCCGTCCCGCTCGGTCAGGCCGCCGTCTGCCTGCTTCTCGTCCATAAGCGCGACCTGCAACGTAAGCCGCGCGGCGCGATCAATCAGAACCCGTTGCGTCGTGGACGGGGAGCCGCCGCAATGGGCGATCAAGTCTTTGCGGATGTCGCGGAGCAGCCGGCTTTCACGGGTGCGTCCGTCCATCTTCGCCAACGTAGTCGACCGAAAGTAGGGGGTGATACGGACCATTTCGCCCGCAGTTGCGGACACAGCGCGGACAGGCGCAAGCGAAAAAGAATTAGTGCATTGATAAGTCGGGGCTTGTGCGCCAGTTGGCAACTGTTAGCTTGTCAGTGGCGAACAGTGACACCAAGTTTTCTCGGCTCCATTCTCCGCATTGGCTGCTTAGGCGATGAGTAAGCGCCCTGTGTATCGTGCGAGTATCGGATGGCGCCGTGGATTTGTTTGTTGCAGCAGTATCGAAGATAGGTGGGATGGGTGGGATAGGTGCCATCCCGACGTTCACCCCAATGAACTGTCATATATACATACCGGTATCAAAACATGACAAACCCACACGGGTAAGCGCCACATCCCACCTATGGCACCTATCCCACCTGTCCAAGCTGCTCCAGTTTCCACCTGGCAACTCCACCCGTTGTGCCGTCCAGGATGATCTTGCGCTTGTCCACTACCCGATCCTTGTGGGCGCGGAGCCAATAAGCCAGCTTCGTCGAGTTGACGTGCCCAGCAGCTCCGGCTACGCCAAGCAAGGCTTCCCGGAAATCGGGGTTGGTGTAGGTCGGTCGATCCATGTGGTCGCGAGTTGAAGCGGTAGCGCGCTCGATGACCGTCTTTGCCGTCACAACCTCTGGTCCGATCACGTCCGCCCACTGCGCCGTGACGGCGACGATGGCAGACCGCTTCGGGTCCGTCTCCCGCACACGCTCCATGGTTGATACCGGATCGGCCTCGCTCAGCCATAACAGGGCTTCCCGCACCCATTGGGACCAAGGCACGAACGATCCCAGCGGGTTTGTCTTCATCGGGCGATCGGCGACGCGGTAGGCGCGCAGGATGGTCAGCGCAGCGGCCAGATACTTGCCCCGGTTCTCGCGCACCATGGCAATCGGGTCTTGGTTGAACACCCGCGTTTCGGGTCGCTCGTTTTCGGGGTCCAGACGGCACATCAGCGTGCGCCGGGTTAGGTCGCCCACGATGATAAGGTTGTTCCCGGTGGCAGTGATAAAGCCGTTGCTCGGCAGCTCGGGTGCCTGAGACTTGCCCAGGATGCGCGCCCGCACCACCGGCTGCGTGAGAACCTGGCATAGGAACTCCGATGACAGCGGCTCCTCGATGTTGTCGATGGCGAACACGACGTCTCCCGCCAGCAGCAGCGACGCAAGCCGCTTCTCAAACTCGGCTTCGGACTTACCGTGCCCGATCACGCCGGCTTCGCGGCCGGACACGATCATGCTGCAAATGTCCACCAGCATGGACTTGCCGCTGCCAGCGATGGGGGCGGTGAAGGCATGCATGGGTGCTGAAGGGATCGCCGGCCGCACCACAGCCGTCAGTATGGCGCTCAAGGCGACGGACCGGTCCGCCGGGCTGACGAAGGGAAAGGTGCTTATCAGGTCAGTCAGTATCTCCAGCGCAGCGGCGGCATCCGTCTTTGCCGGGCGGTCAGTCATCTGCGGGAACGTGACGCCCTGAGGATCGAACAAAAGCCCCGTGGCAGCATCATAGCCTGGCGTCGTCAGCAGCGTGCCGTCCGCCCGCAAGGTGGGTGCGTTGACGATGCCGGCCAGCACGGGGAGGCGCCAATGCCCAGCGCGATCCCGGTAGGCCTTGACCACCTTCGTGGGGGCATCCGTCCGCACCCAATCCTCGGCTCGGGCATCGTATCGCTCCCAGGCGGTTGCCGTGGTCATCGCTTCCAGCAGTCCATTCTCCCCCAAGACGATAATGCGCTGGCCATTCACCTTGCGCCCGTCCGCCACCGCGATGCGGACGACGCCGGGGCGGACGATGAACGTGCTGCGCTGGAAGATGCCTTGCTGCGACGCGATCAGCGCAGCCTCGCCGGCATCAATCGCCTCGCGCAGCTTACCGGCCGTCACCTGGATTGCTTCGCAGTCGTCATCCGCGGGCTTCGGCCTTTCGCCCTTCTCCCGCTTCGGCTTGAAGCCAAGATCAGCCGGCGCAAGGCCCATCTTCTCGCAAAGGTAGAACGCGGCATCCAATGGCTTCGGCGCGCCACCCCACGCCATCACCAGGTCGATCGCGCTACAGCTTTCCTCTGCGCCGAAGTCTCGGCCGCCCTCGGTCGGATGGAAGCTGATATCCTCCTCCAACCCGCGGCCTAGATCCTCTGACGATACGCGCCAGCAGCCGGTGTTTTCTTCCTTACGGGCGCGCGGGAACAAGGCGCAGAACCACATCTGGATATCGCCCAGCGCGCGCTTGTTCACCTCGCGAAAGAAGGCGTTTTTGTCGCCGAACGGCTTTGTGCCGCGGGGCTCGGCCGCCGGCTCTACATAGGGTGGCGGATCGTCGCCCAGCGGCCCGTCCGGTTCGACCTGTTCGCGCTGGCGTTCCTTCTCGGTTCGGCCACCCGCCTCGCGCATCGCTGCCTCGGCCGCCACCAGGAAGCCGCGTAGCTGCTCCTCCGTGGCGATCGGCAGCTCCGCCAAGGGCACTACGTCGGGCCCGCTCTCTGGCCACGTGTAGGGCTGCCCCGTGCCGGGATGGATGCCGTAGGCTACGAATTGCTGTCCGATGCCCAGCGCTTCAATTTGCAGCTTGGTGCCATCGTCTAGCAGCAGCTCGGGCGTCTCCATCTTAGTCATCGGCGACGCAGCCCGATAGCAGCGCAGCGATTTCGGCGCCCTGCCGATTCGGTGCAGCGGCGTGGTGCCCAGCATCTTGTCAGCCAGTGCGCCAAGTTCGGCTGCCAGCGCGGCGACCGGGACGTCCAGGTCCACGCCGGACACCTCGCCGCAAAGGATTCCCGTGTTGCCGTGGTTGCGCTGCCCGGCCGTCCAGCTCGCTACCTCCGCCTCATCGGCTAAGGCGCACCGCTGCTGCCACCCTCGCATGAAGGGGGCCTTTCCCCCATTCGATAGCATCGGATTGGGGTCGGACACGGGAACGGGGTGGTAGCCGTTCCGGTGCAGCCCCACCCGCAACATGGTCAGTGCTGATGAGGCCCCGCTCATACCCACCGCTCCGCGCGGTCCAGGATATCCATGAACCCGTTAGGGCTGTCCGGCGCCTGCACCACCTTCCGGCCTAGGGCGTAGGCGGCGGCCAGGAACATGCCGTTGCTGATGTAGCTGTCGGCCTGGCCGTGCCTCTCGTGCCAAGCAGAGGCGATATGCTTCCAGCCGTAGGAAGTCCGCCGCCGTCGAACAGTGCCTTTGCCCTTGGGGGCGTAGGCAAGCCACTGCGCCGCCCGCACGAACTCGGCCACGTGCGCCGGATGCGTCATGTCCGCGCGGTCTTGCTCGAAGGTCCGGCCGCCGGGGCGACGGATGGTCAACCGGGCCTCAAAGCCCTCGGACGACAGGAACGGGTGGCGCTCCATCACCTTCCGTATGACGGGGGCGGGATCGGCCTCGATTTCGGCCAATGTCGCCGGGAAAGAACCGGCGCTCACGCAGCACCCCGCATTTCCGCTGCCCGCCGGGCGAGCTGCTCGGCCGCACCGTGAAACCCGAGGTGAAGATGAAAGTCCGCCAGCCGGTCCAGCCGGGCGGCCAGGATCGCCCGGTGATCGGGCCGGGGCAGGGAGGTAGGCTGCGCCTTACGGGTGCGCTTGGGCTTGGTGGTGGTGGGCATGGTGCGTCCTTCATCAGGACGCGACGGCGCTTGCGAAACCGGACTGGCCAGGCTATCTGTGCAGTGCCGCTGACAGATAGACCGACACGATACCGATCCCCCGCACGCTGCCGCGTCGGGGGATTTCTCGTTTAGGCGGCGGCCTTGTTCGCGGGGCGCCCGCGACGCGGCACGTCGTGTCGGCGCTCGTGCGTCATCAGCCATTCGCGGATGCGCGCCGGATCATACAGCCGGGTCATGCCGACCCGGATGACGGGCATGCCGGCGTGTTCCCAGCGGATCAACGTGCGCTCTGACTTGCGCAGCTCACCGGACAGGCCGGCGCGGGTCAGCAGGCCGGCAAGGACGCTGGTGGCGGCGGGGGTGGCAGACTGCGGTTCCATTTGGCGTGCTCCGTCAACTAATGGCGACACGCGGAACATCGCTAAATCATTGAAGACCTACAAAAGGGATGTTGAAGGCCGCCATTTGCACCAGGTGAAGAATACAGGTGCAGTTTGCACTAGGGGAAATGGCCGTTCCTGTTTACCCCAGCTTGCGGGACGATTAGGGCGCAACCTGGACCGAGGTATGTCGGCCCGTATCTCTGGTCTTCTTGAACCAGGTCTCGACCGCGTCCTCGGTCGTCGTCTCGCCTGTGATTTCCAATATTATAGATGGGAGCACCCTGTAAACGGCCGCTCGTGAAAAGCCGGATATTCCTTCGCGAAAGATCGTCTCTAGGTCCACGGCATAGTCCTGCCAACGACGGGACGTGTGCCGCGTCATAGGGTGCATAAGCAGGCGATTTTCACCGATCGCTTCTGCTGCACGACCGAGATCGACAATACAGGCACGGGCATCAAGAAGTGGCTTCAGGAGTAGCGCGTTGCTTTCTCTTTCAGCAACCGCGCAAGCCTCCCCTACCTCATTGAATATCGATGGCAGCTCTCTCAAAACTGTCCGAAGCGCTGCGGCAAGCCGCTCGTTCCTGGCTTTTTGGGGTTGCCACGTTTCCTGAAGTACAGCCCACAACTGCAACTGTGTGAGTTTGTTAGCTACGTCCAAGATTACCGGATCATCCGGTTGCAAGTGACGGCCGCAGGGATCGCCTTTCAAGATGCTATGAACGGCCTCGGGAGTGAATTTCTCGCGGGCTGCAAGCGGCTTGCGCGGCTTGGTGCGGGTCTGGCTTTGTTTTGCCATCACGCCCTCCGCATCGCCACGACTTCCGCCCCGGCCTTCCCAGCCCCCGAGATCACGGCGCCAGCGCGCTCCGTAGCCGCCCGCAATGGGTCGTCCGCCAAATGGGCATACCGCTGGGTGGTGGCGGCCTGCGTGTGCCCCAGCAGCGCCCCGATGATTGGCAAAGACAACCCGGAGGAGGCGAGGATCGAGGCGTAGGTGTGCCGCAGGTCATGCACCCGGACGGTCGACTGCCACACCATGACGGGCTTGCCCTCGTCGTCCTTCACCGGCTTACCCGCCTCAGTCCGCTTCTCCACCTCGACCGCCAGGCCGGCCTTCTTGCAGACGGCCGCCCACACCCGCTTGATCTCTGTCAGCGGCTCGCCGGGGTCGCCGGGGAACAGGTAGACGGCGCCAGCCTTCGCCTTGGCCTGCATCTCGGTCAGCAGGGCGAGGGCAGGAGCCGATAGCGGCACCCGGTGGACCTTCTTCTGCTTCGTGTGCGCCGAGGGCTTGAGCCATACCCCGGCCGCAAGGTCGAACTCGGTCCACTTGGCCGCCAGCGTTTCCCCGCGGCGCGCGCCAGTGAGCATCAGCAGCCGGATGGCGTTCACGCTGGTTTTCTCGTGGTGAGCCGTCAGAGCGTCGGCCAGGCGGCCGATCTCCGCCGGGGAGAGGAACCGTTCCCGTCGCTCCTCCGCCGCCCGTTCGATGCCGCGCGCCGGGTTGTCCGCCCGCATCTCCCACTTCACAGCAAGGGATAACATCTTCGCGAGCACGGCTATGGTGCGGTTCGCCTGGTAAGGGGCCGACTTGGCGATTGATCGGTGCAGCTTCTCCACGTCGGAATGGCGCACGTCCGCCACGCGGGTGGTGCCAAGCTGGGGGCGGATGTAGAGCCGGAGAACGGACTTGTAGTCGGTGACCGTCTTTGCCCGGCGCTTGTCGAGGTGCTCTTCCACAAACCGGTCAGCCAGGGCGTTCACAGTCGGAGCGGCGCGGTCGGTATGACGATCGCCCATGGGATCGCCGCCGCTATCGACGTCACGCTTCAACTCCTTGGCGCGATCTCGTGCGGGGGCAGCCGACCAGTCTGGATAGCTGCCGATCGTGATCCGGCGCTCCCGGCCCGCTGCCCGATAGTTTAGGATGAACGCCCGGGCGCCTGCGGAGGTAATACGGATGCCAAAGCCTTTAACCTCCTCATCGTAGGTGATCCGATTGCCGCTTGCTGGTGCTTCCAACGCCTTCACCAGCTTGTCCGTGAGCCGCTCCGCCATGATCAGTTGGCCTTCCGTGTCCGCGCCGTGTCCGCCCACAGACTCGCTCCTGCCGGCATGCCGTGTCAAGCGTTGTCAGTGGACGGCAGTGAATTGCACGTTATGACAGAGAGTTAGTGGGGAGATTGTGCGGACACTGGAAGTTAGAGGATCGCTGTCGACGAATTCGTAATCAGTAGGTCCGCGGTTCAATTCCGCGCGCCGGCACCGTGAAACAATGAGTCAGCGAATAGTAGCCGAAGCGGACACGGTAAATGTCCGCAGGGTGAAAATGCTCATCCACACAGCGTGTGTAGATGCCGCTCACGAGTTAGCTCCAAGTTTAAAAAGCATGTCGTGGTTCGCGCGCAGTCACGCTCAGTCCGCAGAACGTAAGGCGGCTTAGCACATAGCTCCTGAGTGAACCCCAGCCAGGACGTTCCCGGCGGGGTAGTTCGTCAGCGCTTTGCTCTCGCGTGCTGCTCCGACGACCACAGGATCAGGTCGGCCGTTGCTTGGGCCAGTTCTTGCCTGATTGACAGGCAAGAATAATTTCCCCAGCCACGTTACGCAGTGGAAGTCGCGACTCGGGAAAGTTATGGGAGGAAGGCCGATCCGACCTCATCGCTAAAGCAAGGCAGAAAGTTAGCGGGCTAGTAGGAATGTCAGACGGTCGACATGCGTGTCGCAAGCGCTAACCCAAGCGACGTGGCGGCGAGATCCTCGATTTGTCCAAAACTGGCCCGCGACGACTTTGACCAAACGAAGTAGTCGGCGCGGCGGTCCACCATTCCCAGCGCCGCAAAGGCGGCCGGAAGGCTTGGCTGGTGGTCCCCGTAGAGGGCCAGCCACCCGGCGCCGTGACGGGACACCGCCTCCGACAGGCGATGCATCATGCGGTCCGTGCCTTGCAGGTGCCACAGCCATTGCGCCACCTGGTCGGCCTCGGCAATCCCCTGCAATGACGCCGGCAGCGGCGCCGACTCGCCGGGTTTGGCTTTGCCCCAGGGGCCATGCGCCTCCATCGTGGCGGCAAACACGAACACGCGGGGGCCGAGCCGCTGCAGCACGTCTGCGACGACGTCCGCGATGGCCTCATCCGCGACCCAGTCGCCGCGGCGCGGCGCGCGGGCGAACGCCGCGGGGCCCACGAGTTCATCGAAGCCAAGCAGAGGAAGCACCCGGCTACGTCCGTAGAAATGCAGGTCGAACGGATGCACGAACACGGTCCGGTAGCCGGATGCCTTCGCCGCGCGGATGAGCGAGGGCAGCGGCGGCCCCTTGGACTGGGCGAATGCCTCGTATGGGTTGAAGCGGTCCAGGCCCAGCGTGTCCTCCGCCACGCCTGTCAGCACGGCGAACTCGGTGCGCACCGTGTTCGCCCCCCAAGCCGGCACGTGGAGGCGGCCGCGCTGCACGGCGGAGGCTGCCAGGGCCTCGAAATGGGGCAGGGCGCCCGCCAGTTCGGGATGCAGCAATGCCGGGTCGAAGAATGATTCGGCCTGCACCATCACCACCGGCCCCGCGCCAGGCGGAAAGCCGGGGATCGACGCTGCATCGGCGATGGCGGTGGATTGCCGGGCAGGGCGCTCGGCCGCCGCCAAGGTGGCATGGATGGCGAAGCAGGCCAGCGGGCCGAAGCGGGCCGAGTCCTGCACCGGGTCGCGCGAGATGTCGAGGCGCCTGTTGTAGCAGGCGGCCAGCCAGCGCAGCAGCGGCGGCACGGACGCCGGCACGGCGAAGCAGCCATAAGCCAGCCCCGCGCATACGACGGCATCCACAGCCGCAAGCAACACTGAACGATGCCAGAGCGGCGGCTCGGCCCAGGCCAGCAGAACTCCGATCGCAACCAAGCCAACCCCGGCGCCGGCCAGCACCCAGGCGGAGCCGGCGAACGGCAAATAGAGGCTTGGATGCCGGAACACCTCCAACAGCTCCGCCCGGTCGGCGAAAACCACCGGCTCGTCCAGCACCACCCGCTTCACCCGGTCCGCCAGCGACAGTCCCGCCGCGAGCGCCGCGATCACCAGCCCGGACAGCAGCGGGCGCGCGGTGGCGCCGAGGGCGGCTGCAAACCCGAGCAGGATCGGCGCGGCATCCAGGCAAGCGGCCAGCAGCGGCGTCTTCCATACTGGCCTGGCGCCTGCCCCCCTGCGAAGGATGAGCAACCAGACCGCCAGGCAGAGCACGAGGCCGCCCAGGACGCGGATCACGGCTGGCCCCCTTGGCCGACCCACACCGCCAGCAGCGACCGCATTGCTATTGCCCAGGTACGATGTGGAAATGGACGCCGCGCAGGATCCGGTCGCCGGCCCAGGCAGGCAACAGGTCAGCCGCCACCAGGCCCAGCGCAAGCAGCCGCGGGAACACGATGCGAGACTGCCGCCGGTCCAGTCCGCGGCGGACGATGGCCACCGTGCGGTCGAGCGACAGCATGAAGGGTTTGTCCCCCATGAACCGGTCCGTCATCGGCGTATCGAAAAAACCTGGCACGATCACGCTGACAGCGACGCCGCGGGGCGCCAGGAAGGCGCGCAATCCTTCCCCATAGGCCCGCACCCCGGCTTTGCTGGCACTGTAGCCCGGGCTGAACGGCAGGCCGCGCAGCCCGGCCACCGAGGAGACCAGCGCCACATGCCCGGCGCCCCGGGCGAGAAAGCGCGGCAGCACCGGCTCGACGGTGTTCATCGCGCCGAGCAGGTTTGTGCGGACCTGCATGGAGGCGAGCGCCAGACCCTCCGGCGTCCCATCCGGCGCCGGCCCGGCAGAGACTCCCGCGCTGGCGATGACCAGGTCGAGCGGCGTGACATCGTCGGCAGCCAAGATCCAGCGGCCAAGAGCGTCTGCATCGCCGACATCCACCAGCGCGGTTTCGACCGTGGCGCCTGCCTGCCGGCATCTCGCGGCGACTGCGTCGAGTCGGGCCGCATTGCGTCCAGTCAGCCACAGGGTCATGCCCGGCGCTGCGTAGGACGCTGCCATCCCGGCGCCGAGCCCGCTTGACGCGCCCGTCAGCAGAACAACCTTAGGCCGTCGTTCGCCGCTGCCTTTGGGGGCGAAGTTGCCGGCCATCAGCCGGGCTCGTGCGGTTGGCGTTGAAATGACATTCTGCTCATGGCCTTACAAACGGACGGAACATCCCGACCTTGCTGAGTCATCGCGCGGTGACGGGATCGGGCGGTATCAGCGAGGCTGTCAGCCGGGCTTCTCGTCGGGATGGTCGTTCGCCTTACAATCGTCGGAGGCTGGCACCAGCCGCCCTATGCGTCATAAGACAAAGCACCCCGGCGCGAGCGCTGCCCAGCACACGGCGCTGATCTACCAGCAAAAATCCACTCCAGCGGCCGAGGGTTGCGCAGGTGCGACAGCAAACCTCAATCTGCAAGCAGAGTAGGCACATAGACACATTTAGTGATATGCCGCATCTGGATGCCGCGGTGCAATAGTGCGAAAGGCGACATGTGAGCGTCGCTGCTTGGACTGCGCTTATCGCCTTAGTTTGCGCGTGACAGTGTGCAAATCTAGCGGATGACGTTGGTGATACGGAGTTAAGTTTTGGACGGATCAGGACCCGTAGCGCAGACTCCAGGCTCGGGGCACGACGAACCAATCGCGATCGTAGGGGCCTCCTGCCGTTTTCCGGGGGCTGCTGACCTTGCCGCGTTTGAGGAATTGTTGGTCGACGGCCGTGACGCTGTCACGGAGATCCCGGACGACCGTTGGAGCAAGGAACGCTATTTCCATCCGGACCGCGGGCATCGCGGCAAGACCTATACCTTCGCCGCCGGCACGCTGGGCGCGGTGAGCGGGTTCGACGCCCCCTTCTTCGGGATTTCACCTCGGGAAGCTGCCCAGATGGACCCGCAGCAGCGCCTGCTGCTGGAACTCGCGCATGAGGCGATCGAGGATGCCGGGTTCGATGGTGCGACGCTGGGTGGATCACCGGTCGGCGTCTATGTCGGCGGGTCGTCGTGGGATTACCTGACGCTCCATACCGGCGACCCTTCCATCATGGACGCCTATGCCATGACAGGGGCGACGCTGTGCTCCCTGGCCAACCGGGTATCGTACGCGTTCGACCTGCGTGGCCCAAGCCTCACCATGGATACGGCGTGCTCCTCCTCCCTGGTGGCATTGCATCAGGCGTGTGAAGCGATCCGCCTCGGGCAGGTGCCGATGGCGCTGGTCGGCGGCGTCAGCCTGCTGCTGGCGCCCCACAGCTTCGTCGGGTTCTCCGCGGCGTCGATGCTGTCGCCGCGCGGCCGGTGCCATGCCTTCGACGCGCGTGCCGATGGCTACGTGCGCTCCGAGGGCGGCGCCATCATCGTGCTTCGGCCGCTCCGGGACGCATTGGCGAGCGGCGACAGCATCCGGGCGGTCATCCGCGGCACCGGGGTCAACTCGGACGGCCGTACCACCGGGTTCTCGCTGCCGAACAAGGCGGCGCAGGCCGACCTCCTGCGCGCCGTCTATTCGCGGTTCGAGATCGACCCGTGCGACCTGAACTATGTCGAGGCGCATGGCACCGGCACGCCTGCCGGCGACCCGATCGAGGCCGCGGCGCTGGGCGAGGTGCTGGGCCGGCGCCGCGCATCGCCGCTGCCGATCGGCTCGGTCAAGACCAATATCGGACATTTGGAGGCGGCAAGCGGGTTGGCCGGCCTGCTGAAGGTCGTCGTCGCCCTCGGGCGCGGCGTCGTGCCGCCCTCGCTCCACTGCGAGACACCGAATCCGGCTATCCCGTTCGGCGAGCTCAACCTGTCACTGGTGGCAGAGGCGCTGCCCATGAAGAAGGGGCGTCGGCTCGCCGGCGTGAACTCCTTCGGCTTCGGCGGAACCAACGCGCATGCCGTCCTGGAGTCAGCCCGGCCGGCCCGGCAGCGGCACCTGTATCCCGTCACCGGCGCCACCGAGATGGAAACGCCGCTGCTGCTTTCCGCCCGGTCCGAGCCGGCCCTGCGCGCCCTCGCCATCACGTGGCGGGAGATGTTGGAGTCGGGCGGCGTCGATGCCGCGTTGATCCGCGGCGCCGCAATGGCGCGGGAGCAGCATAAGCACCGCCTGGTCGTCTCCGGCCCCACGAACGAGGCCCTCGTCACCGCGCTGACGGAATGGCTGGATGGCCGCGGCAGTCACGACGTCGCCGCCGGCACGGCGGTGGCCGGCAAGACCGCCTTCGTCTTCTCGGGGAATGGCAGCCAGTGGGCCGGAATGGGCCTGGCTGCATCCGACCACAATCCGGTGTTCCGCGAGACCCTGGTCGAGGTTGACCACCTGCTGCAGCCGATGCTGGGCTGGTCGGTGCTGGACCGGCTGACCACCGCCGACGAGCAGGCCATGCATGACACCAGCGTTGCGCAACCGCTGCTGTTCGCCACCCAGGTCGCGACCGTCAGCAGCATCCGGGCCGCAGGGGTCAAGGCCGACTACTTCATGGGCCACAGCGTCGGCGAGGTGGCGGCCGCCTGGGCATCCGGGTCGCTCAACCTGGAGCAGGCATGCCGGGTGATCGCGGCGCGCAGCCAGCTCCAGTCCCAGACAGCCGGCCATGGACGGATGGGCGTGCTGGGCGTGCCACACGCCCGGGCCAAGCAGTTGCTGGCGGATAGCTCCCTGGAGTTCGCCGCTTTCAACGCGTCAAGCGCGATCACGGTCGCCGGGCCGGCTGAAGCGCTCGACGCATTGGCCAAGCGGGCGGAGCGGGAGCGTGTGCCCTTCACCGCGCTGGACCTGGACCACGCGTTCCACAGCGCCTCCATGGACCCGATCGAGCGGCCGTTGCTTGCCGAACTGGCGGATCTGGCGCCCCCGGCGTGTTCATCCGGCTTCATCTCGACCGTGGCGGGCGGCAGCCTTGCAAAGGGAGCCCGGTTGGACGGCGCGTATTGGTGGCGCAACGTTCGGGATCCCGTGCTGTTTTCGCAGGCGGCGGCTGACCTCGTGGCGCAGGGCGTGCGCATCTTCATCGAAATCGGGCCGCAGCCGGTCTTGCAGGCCTATGTCCACGACGCGCTGCGGCAGGTGGATGCGGCCGGTCGCGTGCTGCCCACCTTGACCCGCCGTGCGCCTAAAGGGCGCGACGTCATCGCCGTAGCCGCGGCGCGCTGCCACGTGGCGGGATGCGACATCCGGCTTGCGGAGATGTTCTCCGGGCCGCGCCGGCATCACGGATTGCCGACCTATCCCTGGCAGCGCTCGACGCACTGGCTCGGCCGCACCGTCGAGTCGACGGATGTCGCCACCATCGCGCTGGATCATCCCTTGTTGGGGGCATGCTCGGGCAACCGCGCCACGGCGACGGAATGGTTGAATCATCTGGGGCCGTCATTGCAGACCTGGCTTGCCGATCACGTCGTGGGTGGCGCGCCCGTGGCGCCCGCGGCCGCCCTTATCGAGATGGCGTTCGCAGCCGCCCGGGCCGGTCATCCGAAAGCAGATGCCCTCGAACTGCTGGACCTGGAGATTTCGCGTCCGCTGACCTTTGAGAGCGGGCTGCTGCGCGAGGTTCGCCTGCGTGTGTCGACGGCCGGCAGCGGCAGCGGGTTTGAGATCTCGTCCCGTCCCCGGCTGTCCGATGAAGCATGGGTCCTGCATGCCTCCGGCCGGCTCGGCGTTGCGGCATCGGTGCTGCCGATGCGGCTCGCGCCTGAGCCGGTCGGCAGCGGGGCGACCCGCATGGACGCGGCGGAACTTTATCCTCATGCGGCCCGGCTTGGCCTGCAATACGGGCCGGCCTTCCAGAAGGTCGCCTGTGTCGACACGGCGACGGACTCACCGCGTGCGGACGTCCGCCTGGTTGCGGCGGCGGACGAGCCGTCCGTCACGGGTATGTTGCTGCCGCCAACGTTGCTGGATGGTGCGTTCCAGGGCCTGGTGGCGCTTGCCGCGCGGCTGCTGCCGGCCGGCGATGGCGTCCTGCCGTGGCGGTTCGGGCGCTTGCGGCTGCTGCGGTCCGCTGGCGCCGTGCCCGCGACGGCGCGGCTGCACATCACCCGCGTCGGACCGCGATCGGTGAACGCGGATATCGTCCTGCTTGATGCCGCCGGCGAGATCGTGGCGGAGGCGCTCGATTGCTGGTTCGTGCGGGTGGCGCTGGGGCCGGGTGAAGCCTCGCGGGATGGCCGGTTGTTCCACACCGTCCAGGTGATCAGCCCGGACCCGCGACTTGCCGGCCTTGCCGGCGCGATGGTGTCGGCGGCGTTGGGCGCCGGCAGCGAGGACACGGGCCCACACGAATCCGTGCTGCTGGCGGAGGCGTTTGCCGCGTCTGCGGCCGACGAGGCCATACGCGCCGCCCTGCCTGACCCGACACAGCCATTCACCGCCACCAGCTTTGCGCCGGGTGGAAAGCTGGCCGCTGCCGGCCGTCCGGTGTTCCACCGGATCTTGCAGTGGCTGGAGGCGGACGGGCTGGTCGAAGCCCAGGGCGACACGTGGCGCCTGGTCGAGGCCGAAGCGCCGGCGGCCGATGACATCCTGCGCACCTTGGTGTTCGACACGCCCGGCGCGGTGGCGGATGCGGCCCTGCTCGCGTCCGCGGCCGAGCATCTGGGTGATCAGCTCCGCGGCGGCATGGCCCTGGAGGCAGCACCGGCGGCGGCCCTCGCCGAGCAGTTCCTGCACAGCTCGCCGGCCGGGATCGCCGCCAGCGACGCGCTGATCGCGGCGGTCGAACGGGTGGCCGGCGCCTGGCCAGCCGGGCAGCCGCTGCGGGTGCTGCAAGTCGGCGCCTCGCGGGGCAGCTTCTCCCGTGCGCTGCTGCGCACGCTGGCGATGCGCGGGGTCACCGGGCTCCACCTGGACGCCGTGACCCGTTCGGCCGATGAACCGGCGCTCGCCCGGGCCCTGACCAGATTTCCGGATGCCAAGGCAATGTGCTGGCCGGCAGATCGCGTTCCCGGCGAGGCTGGGAGCTATGACCTCATCATCGGCTTCTGCCCATTCGCCATGGGCGGCTTGCTGACCGAGGATCTGGCCGCGCTGCTTCATCTGGCGCCGGGTGGTCTGGTCTTGCTGCTGGAGCCCACGCCCACCCGGACCTGGTCGATGATCTGGCCCGACACTGCGGACCGCCTGCGCGAGGGCGCTGACTGGTGCGCCGCGCTCGCCTCCGCCGGCGGCCTGGATACGGACTGGCGGCCGGTCAGCGGGTCATGGCCGGCCGGCTTGATCGGGGCGCAGGCGCCCGCAGCGGCCACGCCGAGCGAACTGCGTGCCGAATTGCTGCTGGTCGCCATGCCCGACGATGCCTTTGCCGCCGAGCTGGCGGAGGCGCTGGTAGCCTGCTCCGCCAAGGTCGCCCAATGCGCGCCCGACACGCTGGCGGGATTGCAGAGCAACCCGGACTTCGCCCCGACCGATATCGTTTTCCTGTTGCCGGAGGCTTTGCCGCCGATTGCCACCTGGCTGGATCGGCTGGCGCGATGCTCCGAGGCGGTGCAGGCGAGGGGCCGGATCACGCTGCTGGCGCGTGACGCTGGATCGGTCAGCCCGTCGACCGCCGCTCTTGCCGGTTTGCGTCGCGTGATGGCGAACGAAAGCCCTGACGTGACATGCCGGCTGGTCCGGCTCGACCCCGGCCTGGCGGCTGGCGAGGCGGCATCGCGTGCCGCGTTCGAACTCCTGCATCCTGATGCGGAGGCGGAAGTGGCCTGGTCGGCCGAGGGACGCCTGGTGCCCCGGATCCGCCTCGGCCTTCCCCGGCCGACGTCTGGCGAGGGCGCTGGCGGAGCGTTGCGGTTGACGGTCGGGCGTCCGGGTCTGCTCGACACGCTCGGCTGGGAGAAGATCGCGTCACCCGCGGTGCCCTGTCCCGGGCAAGTGGCCATCCAGGTCCGCGCGGCGGGGCTGAATTTCCGCGACGTGATGTGGGCGATGGGATTGCTGCCGGACGAGGCCTTGCTCGACGGTTTTGCCGGGCCGACCCTGGGGCTGGAATGCGCCGGCGTGGTGTCGGCGGTGGGGGAGGGCGTGGATGGCTTCGCCGCTGGCGACCGGGTCATGGCCTTCGCCCCGGCGTCGCTGGGCAGCCACGCCGTCACCGCCGCGCACGCCGTCATGCGGATGCCTGCACAGATGGAGTTCGCCGCGGCCGCAACGGTGCCGGTGGCGTTCCTGACCGTGGCGTATTCGCTCGGCCACTTGGCGCAACTGCAGCCCGGCGAGCGGGTGCTGGTGCATGGCGGAGCGGGCGGCGTCGGCCTGGCGGCGATCCAGTATGCGCGGCTGAAGGGCGCCACCGTGTTCGCCACGGCCGGCTCGCCGGCGAAACGCGCCATGCTGCGCCGCCTGGGCGTGGACGCCGTGCTGGACAGCCGCAGCCTGAGCTTCGCCGACGAAGTGCTACGGCTGACCGATGGGAAGGGCGTGGACGTCGTGCTGAACTCGGTCAGCGGCGAGGCGATGGAACTCAGCCTGGGGCTGTTGCGGCCGTTCGGCCGGTTCCTCGAACTCGGCAAGCGGGATTTCTACGGCAACACCGCCGTCGGTTTGCGCCCGTTCCGGCACAACGTCTCGTATTTCGGGGTCGATGCCGACCAGCTCCCGCTCCGTCGCCCGGCCTTGGCGGCGGCGTTGTTCGCCGAGGTCGCCGGCCTGATGGAGGACGGCGCCTTGCGGCCGCTGCCATACCGGGCGTTCGACGCCGCGGATGTGCCGGAGGCGTTCCGGCTGATGCAAGCCTCCGGCCATATCGGCAAGATCGTGCTGGCGATGGGGCAGGGAGCGGCGGCGCCCGCAATCCGACCCGCGTTGACCCCGCCCCCGGCACTCAGCCTGCGGGCCAATCAAACCTACATCGTCACGGGCGGCGCAAACGGCTTCGGGCTGGAGGCGGCACGCTGGCTGGCCGGGCAGGGCGTGCGTCACCTGGCGTTGCTCAGCCGGCGCGGCGCCGACACCGCCGAGGCGCAGCCGGTGCTGGACGAACTGCGCGAGACGGGCGTGCAGGTCGAGGCGTTCAAGTGCGACGTGGCGGATGAGGCGGCCTTGGGTGGCGTGCTCGACGCCGTTCGCAGCACGATGCCGCCGCTTGGGGGCGTGATCCATGCCGCCGTGGTCATGGACGACGCGATCCTGTCCGACCTGGACGAGGACCGGTTCGGCCGGGCGCTGCGTCCGAAGCTCGGCGGCGTCGAGTTGCTGGACCGGCTGACGCGGCATGACCCGATCGGCTTGTTCGTCGTGTTCTCCTCCGTGACCACGGTGCTCGGCAATCCGGGCCAGGCGAATTACATCGCCGCCAACTCCGCCGCCGAGGCCGTGGTGGAGCGACGCCTTCGTGAGGGTCTTCCCGCCCTGGCCGTGCAGTGGGGGCCGATCGGCGATGCGGGCTACCTCGCGCGCGAACCCGGCGTGGCCAAGCTGCTGTCCCGCCGCATGGGGGGACACTTCGCCACGGCGGCCGAGGCGTTGGCGGCGCTGCCCACGCTGCTGGCGGCCGGCCTGCCGGTCGTGGGGTTTGCAGATGTCCGCTGGGGCACGCTGGCCACCAGCCTGCCCTTGCTGCGGACGCCTTTGTTCGCGGAGCTGCATGGCGGCATCGCCGAACCAGCGGCCGAAGTGGATTTGCGCGAGTTGCTGGAGAACAGCACGCCGGAAGTCGCCCAGGCGAAGCTGAGCGCGCTGCTGTCCGAGGAAGTGGCGCGCATCATGAAGACGTCGCAGGCGTCGATCGAAGTACACCGGCCGCTAGCGGAACTCGGCATGGACAGCCTGATGGCGGTGGAGCTGCGCCTGGCGGTGGAACAGCGGTTCGGCCTGTCGATCCCCGTGCTGGCGCTGTCGGACGGTGCCTCGCTGTGGGCGCTGGCCGGCCGCATGGCGCGGTCGATCGGCGTGAAGGACGCGCCGGAGGAGCCGCAGGACAAGGCCGCCATGCTGGCGGAACGCATCAACCGGTTTGAGCCTGGGGCGGAGCCTGGCCCGGTCGAGCATTCCTATGCCGCCGCCGCCGCGGTATCGCCATGAGCGGTTTGTTCGGCCTGACGGCGGACGCGAAATCCAGGCTGATGGCCCGGCTCGCGACCCGCCCCGGCGCATCACCCCGGACGGCCGCACCGCTCCCCGCCCGCGATGCGGCGCCGGCCCTTGGCGACCCGGAAGTGTGGGCGAACCTCGATTTGATCCGCCGCGCCGGCGTCGCGCTGGAGATCGAGAACCCGTATTTCCGCGTGCATTCCGGAATCGCCGGCGCCGTCACCACCATCGAAAACCGCAGCTACGACAATTTCGTCTCCTACAACTATCTCGGCCTGAACGGCGATCCACGGGTCAGCGACGCCGCCAAGCAGGCGATCGACCGCTACGGCACCTCCGTCTCGGCCAGTCGGCTGGTCTCGGGCGAGCGGCCGATCCATCGCGAGTTGGAGGCTGCGCTGGCCGAAGTTTATGGCGCAGAAGACGCGGTAACGATGGTGAGCGGCCACGCCACCAACGTCACCGTCATCGGCCACCTGGTTGGGCCGGAAGATGCCGTGGTGCATGATTCGCTTAGCCACAACAGCATCCTGCAAGGGGCGCTGCTGTCCGGCGCCCATCGGGTGCCGTTCCCGCACAACGACCTGGCCGAGTTGGACCGGCTGCTGGCCCGGGTGCGGCCGACGGTGAAGCGGGTGCTGGTGATCGTCGAGGGCCATTACAGCATGGATGGCGACGTGCCGGACCTCGCAGGGGTTATACAGGTGGTGCGACGCCATCGCGCGAGCCTGATGGTGGATGAGGCGCATTCGCTGGGTGTGCTGGGCGCGACGGGGCTGGGGATTGCCGAGCATGCCGGCATCGATCCCAGCGAGGTCGATTTATGGATGGGCACGCTCAGCAAGACGCTGTCGGCATGCGGCGGCTACGTCGTCGGGTCGCGCACGCTGATCGATTATCTCCGCTGCTCGGCCCCGGGCTTCGTCTACTCCGTCGGGCTGTCGCCACCCGTGGCGGCGGCGGCGCTGGCGGCCTTGAAGGCGATGCGGACGGAGCCGGACCGCGTCAACAAGCTGGCTGAAAACGCAGCGTATTTTCTGGCGCAGGCGAAGGCGGCCGGGTTGGACACCGGGCCGTCGATCGGCGCTGCGATCGTGCCGATCATGACCGGCGGGTCGATTCGTGCCGCAACGGCGGCGCACCGGCTGCGCGAGCAGGGGATCAACGTGCAGCCGATCATGCAGCCGGCCGTGCCGGAACGGTCTGCCCGACTCCGCTTCTTCATCTCCTCGCTGCACAGCAAGGAGCAGCTTGCCCGCGTCGTGGCGCAGACCGCCGACATCCTGGCGGACCTGTCGTCCCAAAACGTCAACCTGGCCGCTTTGGCGCTGCGCCTGGCTGCCGACTAGCCGTAAAGTCGCTGCGCCGCGCGATCGTCCATGTCGGGCTTCCCCGCACCGGCACCACGACCCTGCAGCGGGTGCTGTTCGGGCTCCGGCCGCGGCTTCTCGAAGCGGGCATCCTTTACCCGGACCTGACACCGCGGTCGGCGACGATCCCGCATCTGAGCCATCAATATCTCGGCGAGGGGCTCGACGGGCGGCGGCCGCGGAGTGAACGCAGCGAACTCCTTGGCGCTCTTGCGTCCCAGCTTGGCAGCACGGACGCCGACACCGTGCTGCTGTCGTATGAGGGGCTTTGCCTCGCATCCCCCCGGCTCGGCGTCCCGCAGCGCCTGGCCGCGCTGTTCACGCAGCATGGCTTCGCCATGGAAGTCCTCGTCACCGTGAAGCCGCAGGACGAACTGGTGAACTCCAGCTACACCTGGCGGATGCAGTTCCTGCGGGAGTGGCGTCCGTTCACCCCCTATTTCCGGGCAGAGATCGGGCAGGCCAGGCTTGACCTGTCCCGGTTGCTGCGGGGATGGCGCGTCGCCTGTGGGGATCGGATGTCGGCGGTGGCGACCCGGGACGCAAGCTCGGACCGGCCGCTGGTGGAGCGGGTTTTTGCCGAACTGGGGCTTTTGCCACGACTTGCCGGCATGATGGGGGCGGATGACCTCGCGCTGGTGGAGAACCGCAGTCCCGGCCCGGTGGCCATCGAAGTGGAGCGGCAACTTCGCCGTGGCGGCGGCCACCTCCTGCTCGGGCCGGCCGCGCGCGACGCCACGCGGTTCGTGGAGGAGGCCGCCCGGCTGCGGGGCGTCAACGATGCGCCCTTCATGGGGCTGGACGCCGCATCCCGCGCCGTCGCGGCCCACCATTGGAGCAAGGCCAATGACCGGTTCGCCCGGCATGTCTGGGGCGACACCTGGTCGGCCCGCGTCGCGGCAAGCCAACCGGCGCCGTGTAACGAACTCGCCGGGCATCGCGATCCCGACGGGCATGTTGCCGACATCCTGGCGGAGACGTGCGAGCGGTTCCGGCTTCGGCTGGAGGCCGGCCCGCTGCTTGCGCTTCGCGACACTGCCGCTTCGGTCGCCAGCCGCCTCGGCCACGCCATGCGCTACGGGCGGGCGATGGGCTGACGGCTGTGCGTCGGGCTGATTTTACGCTATCGGGACGATCCATAACGATGGGTGCCGGTCATGAAGCTCAGCGCGCGCAACCAGATCAAGGGCAAGATCACCCTGGTCGTGAAGGGCCAAACGACGGGCCATGTCCACATCGATATCGGCCATGGTGTCACGATCCACTCCTCGATCACCAACGAGGCCATCGACGATCTGGCGCTGAAGGTCGGTGACGACGCGATGGCGGTGATCAAGGCGTCCGACGTCATGGTCGCGATCTAGCGCCGCGCCGGCATGCCGCTGCTCGACCGCAAGGCGGACCGGACGTTGTCCTCCCCCATCGCATCGTCACAGCCCGGAGACTTCCAAATTGGCGCGTGAAGCAGTGGGTCCCATAGCAAGCGCACCAGGCTCGACCGCCAGCTTCAGCCCGGCGGACGCCGTGCTGGCAGCCATCACCACCCGGCGCAGCGTTCGCGGTTTCCGCGACACGCCGGTCGACCGCGCCACCATCGAGACGATCCTGACCGCCGCCGCCCGGGCGCCGAGCGCCACCAACACGCAGCCCTGGCGTGTCCATGTGCTGACGGGGGCAGCCCGCACCCGGCTGGTCGCGGCCATCATGGCGGAGCGGTCCTCCGGTGCGCCCGAACCGACGCCCGAGTATCCCTATTATGCGCCAGACATGCCGGAGCCGTACGTGTCCCGTCGCCGGGCGGTGGGATGGCAGCTCTACGGCCTGCTCGGGATCGCCAAGGGTGACAGGGCGGGGGCGCGAGGCTGGCACGACCAGAATTTCAGCTTCTTCGGCGCACCCGTGGGAATGATCTTTACCATGGACCGCCGGCTCGGGCTCGGCGCCTATATCGACCTTGGCATGTTCATGCAGAACATCATGGTTGCCGCGCGCGGTTTCGCATTGGACACCTGTCCGCAAGCCGCCTTCGCCAGTTACCACGCGACGATCCGCCGCGAGTTGGCGCTGCCGCCAGAGGATATGGTGCTGTGTGGGATGGCGCTGGGATGGGAAGACGCCACTGCGGTCGCCAACACCTTGGTGGCGGAGCGCGCGGCGTTGACCGACTATGCCGTCTTCATCGAGTGAAGGGTATCCCGGCATCAGCCCGCATAGAATTTGGATGGCGTGCAGGAATTTAGTGTCTTTCGCAACAGAAACGTGATGCTTCCTGGTCACGGAAGAGCGCAGCAGCCTCCACTTCGATAAGGAGCCGCAGGTGACGAGGCCGAGGACACTCGAGGACGCGTTGAAGGCATGCCGCGGCATCGGCCCCGGCTTTCACATGCTCAGGCATCTGTTGTCCGTGGTCATTCTGGCGCATCACTGCCGGGTCGCGGTGTTCGGCACCGGATCCGGGGATAGCTACGAGAAAGGCGTGGCCTTCACCGGCACAGCAGTGCTGAAGCTGACCCGCGGGCAATTGGTCGTCGAGCTGCTGCGGCCCGGCTTGTATGCATTGGTCGGCATGTTCTTCGCGCTGAGCGGCTTCCTTGTCGTGGCAAGCGCACTGCGCAATCCCAGCATCAAGGTGTTCTTCGCCAACCGCGCCTTGCGGATCGCACCCGCCTTGACGGTTGAGGTGACGTTGTCCGCGCTGGTCTTCGGGCCGCTATTCACGCATTTGTCGCTCGGGCAGTATTTCGGCGACACCCAGTTCTTCCGATACTTCGGCAACATCGTCGGCCATGTCACCTTCGAACTGCCCGGCGTGTTCGTGGACAATCCGTGGCCCAAGATGGTCAACGCCAATCTGTGGACGTTGCCGGCGGAGTTCTGGTGCTACTTCTTCATGCTCTGCATGATGGTCACCGGCGTGCTGCTGCACCGCAAGCGGCTCACGATCGCCATCTTCGCCGCCGCCGCGGTGGCGATCCTGCTCAGTTTCTACGATCCGGTGCTGTTTTCCATCCGCCAGGACACCACGCACTTCACCGAGTGGTTCATCGTCATGATGTTCTTCTTCGGCGTGCTGTTCTACATCAACGCGGCTTGGATCCCGCTCAATCCATGGCTGTTCCTGGTCGCCGCCGGCGGATATTACGTGTTGACCTTGCTGGACCAACTCGGCGCTTTGAGCGGGTTGTGCCTGACCTACTGCATGGTTTGGATCGGCATGCAGAGCTTCCCGCTGTTCGATCGGCTTCTGAAGAAGGACATGTCATACGGGATTTACCTCTACGGTTTCCCGATCACCCAGGCGGTCATCTACCTGGCATTGCCCCACATGACCGGTATTTCGCGCATCCTGTGCTTCCTCGTGATCTTCCCCGTCGTCCTGGTGCTCACCGCGGTATTCTCGACATTGTCCTGGGACTACATCGAGAAGCCCGCGCTCAGCCTGCGCAAGCACATCCTGCGGGAGCCGCGGCCGAAGACGGTCGGAGTTTGACGCCGCGCGTGGTGGCTTTCCCGGCTTGAGCCCTGCCATCGTCGGGCGCCCCCCGCCCCGCATGGCGCTGGTGCGGCGCCTGTTGGAACACCCGGGCGCGGTCGCGGGATTGATGGTGATGCTGGTCCTCGTCGGCCTGGCCGCCGCCGCCCCCCTGGTCGCGCCGCATGGTCCGGCAGAGCAATTCCGCGAATCGTTCCTGGCGCCGCCGTTCCAGCAGATCACCTTCCCACTCGGCACCGACAGCCTGGGGCGCGATGTGCTGACGCGGCTGATCTACGGCGCCCGCCTGTCGCTGCTGATCGGCGCCGTCGTCGTGGCGCTGTCGCTCTCACTGGGCACGCTGCTGGGGCTGACCGCCGCATTCGCCGGCGGCCTGGCCGACATCGTCATCATGCGCCTGATGGACGTACTGCTGGTGTTTCCGTCCTTGCTGCTGGCCATCGTCGTGGTGGCCATCCTGGGGCCCGGCCTCACCAACGCGATGCTGGCGGTCGCCGTCGTGCTGCTGCCCGCCTATGTGCGGCTGTCACGCGCCGCGGCGTTGGGGGAACTGGCGCGGGAGTATGTCGTCGCGACCCGGTCCGCCGGGGCAGGGGTGGTGCGCCTCATGCTGCTGGTGGTGCTGCCCAACTGCCTGGCGCCGCTGATCGTGCAGGCGACGCTCGGCTTTTCCTCCGCCATCCTGGACGCGGCGGCGTTGGGCTTCCTCGGCCTCGGCGCGCAGCCGCCGACGCCGGAATGGGGCACGATGCTGGCCGATGCGCTGCAGTTCTACCAGCGGGCCTGGTGGCTGCTGACCTTCCCGGGCCTGTCGATCCTCGTCACGGTCATGGCGTTCAACCTGCTGGGGGACGGGCTGCGCGATGCGCTCGACCCGAAGCTGCGCCGGTGACCGCGCTGCTGGACGTGCAGGACCTCTCCGTCGCGTTCGACACGGCGGCCGGGCGGTTCAACGCCGTCGACTCGCTCAACCTGACGGTCGCAGAGGGGGAGGTGCTGTGCGTCGTCGGCGAATCCGGATCCGGCAAGAGCGTGTCGATGCTGGCCGTGATGGGCTTGCTGCCGCCGACCGGGCGCGTCACGGCGACCGCGGTCGCCTTTCGCGGCGCCGACCTCCGCACCCTGTCGCCCCGCGCCCGGCGGCGCCTGATCGGCCGCGACGTGGCGATGGTGTTCCAGGAACCGACGTCCTCGTTGAACCCGTGCTACCCCGTGGGCTGGCAGATCGGGGAAGCGTTGCGCGTCCACGGCACGGTGCCGCGCGGCCAAGTCCGCAGCCGCGTGCTGGCGTTGTTGGCGCAGGTCGGCATCCCGGCGCCGGAGCAGCGGCTGCGATCCTTCCCGCATCAACTGTCCGGCGGGCTGAACCAGCGCGTGATGATCGCCATGGCGATCGCCTGCAACCCGGCGCTGCTGATCGCCGACGAGCCGACCACGGCCTTGGACGTCACGGTGCAGAAAGGCGTGCTCGACCTGCTGGTGGGATTGCAGCGGGACCGTGGCATGGGCCTGGTGCTGATCACGCATGACATGGGCGTGGTCGCGCAGACCGCGCAGCGCGTGCAGGTGATGTACGCCGGCCAGGTGATGGAGGAGCAGGCGGCCGAGGCGCTGTTCGCCCACCCGCGCCATCCCTACACGGCCGCCTTGCTGGACGCACTGCCGGAACGCGCGGAGGGCAAGCCGCGCCTGCCGACCATCCCAGGCGTCGTGCCCGGCATCGATGACCGCCCGGCGGGCTGCCTGTTCGCGCCCCGCTGCGCCTTCCGCACGGAGGCATGCGAGCGTCAGCGCCCGGCGTTGCAGCCGGCCTTCGATGCGAAGGTGCGGTGTCATTATCCATTGGACGACGCCGGGCGGCCCACGGGATGGCCGGCGTGACGGTGCTGGCCGCAGACAACGTCACGCGGCATTACCGGGTCGGCGGGCGGGGCTTGCTGAAGGCCGTGGATGGCGTGTCGTTCCGGCTGGAGGCCGGCAGCACGCTGGCCGTGGTGGGCGAGTCCGGCTGTGGCAAATCCACGCTCGCCCGGCTCTGCACGCTGATGGAGCCGCCGACCGCCGGAACGATCGCCATCGCCGGCAAGCCCGCGGCGGCGGACCGGTCGCTGCAATTGCAGAACCAGATGGTGTTCCAAAACCCCTATGCGTCGTTGAACCCGCGCCGCACCATCGGCGCCATCCTGGTTGAACCGCTGACCATCAATCGCCGCGGCAGCCGGCGGGACCGGGTGGCGGCGGCCCGCGCCATGCTGGACCGGGTGGGTCTGCGGCCGGAGGCGTTCGACCGCTACCCCCATATGTTCAGCGGCGGCCAGCGCCAGCGCGTCGCCATCGCCCGCGCCCTGATGCTGCGCCCGGCGGTGGTGACGGCGGATGAGCCGGTCAGCGCGCTGGACGTGTCGGTGCAGGCGCAGGTGCTGAACCTGATGCGGGATTTGCAGGACGAGTTGGGCATCGCCTACCTGTTCATCAGCCACGACATCGCCGTGGTGCGCCACATGGCGCGCGACGTGCTGGTGATGTATTGCGGCCGCCCGGCGGAGCAGGGGCCGCGCGCCGAGGTGCTGGACCGGCCCTTGCATCCGTACACGCGGATGCTGCTGTCCGCCACGCCGTTCGTGGACCCGGCGCGTCGGCGGGTGGTGGCGCCAGTACAGGGCGAACTGCCATCGCCCCTCGATCCACCCATCGGCTGCGCCTTCGCCAGCCGCTGCCCCTATGCCGCCGAGCGCTGCATCAGCGAACGACCCACGTTGCGTGCGGTGGAGCATCGGCTGGTGGCCTGCCACTTTGCCGAACGGGTGGCGACTGAATGAGGGCTAGCGAGCCATGCTCAGGACGGTGATGACGAACGACGCACAACAAAGTCGCATAATGCATATTATGGAAAGTCGGCCGCCAGGTCGTGCTAGTCCGGGATCGACAGCACCATCCCATCCACCGCCGGCTCGATGCCGGCTGGCAGCCGGCGCAGCAGCCAGGCCCAGTCCAAGTCCGGGCCCATATGGGTCAAGATCGTCCGCCGGGCGCCGACGCGGCCGGACCATTCGATGACGCGATCGACATTGGCGTGCGTGCTGTGCGCTGCGCGTTGGAAGCAGCCAACCAGCCAGGTGTCGACGCCATGGAGGATGTCGAACGCGGCGTCGTTCAGGTTGACTACATCCGTCGAGTAGCCGAAGGCGCCGATGCGCAGGCCGGTGGTCTTCATCACACGGTGGTCCTGTTCGAACACCTGGACCTCCATGCCCGCGATCGTCAGCCGGTCGCCGTATTCGAAGCGCTGCGGCACCATGACAGGCCGGAAAAAACCCGGCGGCTGCCACGGGAGGAAAGCGTATTCGAACCGGCGCTCAAGGTCTCGCAGCGTATCATCTGTCGCGAAGGCCGGCAGCGGCGTGTTGGCGATCCGGTTCAAGATGCGGACATCGTCTAGCCCGGTGATGTGGTCGGCGTGGCTATGGGTGAACAGCACCGCGTCCACCCGCGGCACGCCCGCGGCCAGCAACTGGGTCCGCATGTCCGGCCCGGTATCCACCAGAAGACGACGCCGAGCCGCGCTCTCCACCACGATGGACGAGCGCGTGCGTCGGTTCCGCGGCTCCGCCGGGTCGCAAGCGCCCCAATCGCCGTGGCCATCCGCGCCGCCAAGTTGCGGCACACCGGCGGAGCCGCCGCAGCCCAGGACCGTGACCCGCATCAGGCCGCGCGACGGAACAGGCGGCGGAAATTGGCCGTCGTCTGCAGGGCCAGCGCGTCCGGCGTCATCCCGCGCAGTTCCGCCAGGACGGCGGCCGTTTTCGCCACGTAGGACGGTTCGTTGCGCTTGCCGCGGAACGGCACCGGGGCAAGGTAGGGCGCATCGGTCTCCACCAGCAGCCGATCGAGTGGAACATCGCGCGCGATGTCCCTGTTCTCAGTCGATTTTGGAAAGGTCAGGATGCCGGAGAAGCTGACGTAACCGCCCATCGCCAGCGCGGCCTCCGCCAGGGCACGACCGGAGGAGAAGCAGTGCAGCAGGAAGTCGAATGATCCCCCCTCCTCCCGCTCTTCCCGCAAGATCGCCGCGATATCGTCGTCAGCAGCCCGGGCATGAATGCAGAGCGGTATATCAGCCAAGCGCGCCGCCCGGATATGGGCGCGGAACGAGTCCTGCTGCACGTCCTTGGGCGCCGTGTCGTAGAAATAATCTAGCCCGGACTCGCCAATCCCAATCACCTTGGCATGGTCCGCCATCGCGGCCAGCGCGTGCGGTGTCGGCACTGGCGCCTTGGCCGCGCTTTGCGGATGCACGCCGACCGTGCACCACACGGTCGCATGCGCTTCGGCAAGGCTTCGGATGGCGAGTGACTGTTCAAGCGTCGTCCCGATGGTGACCAGCTCGCCCACCCCGGCCGCGGCGGCCCGTTCCAGGACCGCGTCCAACTCCGCCGTGAAGTAGTCAAGGTGACAATGCGAGTCGATCAGCATGTTACGCGGCATCGCCGGTGTAGCGTGGGAAGATACCTTGCGGCGCCGGGAGTGCGATGCCCGCCGCCAAAGGCGTCGCCAGCGCAGCCAGGCTTCGTGCGTCCACCGGCACGCCCAACTGGTCCAGCATCGCGGCCATGCTGTCCGGCATGAACGGCTGCAACACGGTCGCAATGGGGCGTAACGTGTCGGCCATCACCCGCAACACCGACGCCATGCGGGTCATGTCGGTCTTCCGCAGCGCCCAGGGCGCCTGCCGGTCGATATAGGCGTTCGCCGCGCGGACCACGCGCCAGGCGTCGTCCAGCGCCTCGCCATAGGCCTGGCGCAACAGCTTGGGCTGCATCAGGCCGGGGAGTGCGGCGGCCTGCGCCAGCAGCTCCGCATCCTCCTCGGTTGCGGGACCGCGGTCTGGCAGCCGACCGTCGCAATTGCGGGCGATTTGCGTCAGGGACCGTTGCGCCAGGTTGCCAAGATCGTTCGCCAACTCACTGTTCATGCGGCTTATCAAGGCGCGCCGATTGAAGTCCCCGTCGTTGCCGAAGGGCATCTCGCGCAACAGGAAATAGCGCAGTACGTCCAGCCCGAACTCGTCGGCCAAACCGCGCGGGTCGATGACGTTGCCGACCGACTTGCTCATCTTCTCGCCCTCGACGGTCCACCAACCGTTGGCGTAGACCCGCCGCGGCACCGGCAAACCCGCCGCCATCAGCAGGGCCGGCCAGATCACGGCATGAAACCGCGCGATGTCCTTGCCCACGAAATGGAGGTTCGCCGGCCAGAACGCCCAGCGCTCCGCCGACAGATCCGGATAGCCGAGCGCCGTGATGTAATTGGCCAGCGCGTCGACCCAAACATACATCACCTGCTCCGGGTCGCCCGGCACCGGCACGCCCCAGCGCAGCGTGGCGCGGCTGACCGACAGGTCCGTCATCCCCGACCGCACGAAGCTGATGACCTCGTTGCGCGTGGAAAGCGGGCCGAGGAAGTCGGGATTCGCCTCATAGAACGCCAGCAGCCGGTCACCCCAGGCGGACATGCGGAACAGGTAGTTGGGTTCCTTCACCCACTCCACCGGGGCGCCGAACGGGGACACCTTGGTGCCATCCGGCCGGGTGAGGATCTCGTCCTCGGCATAAAACGCCTCGTCGCGCAGCGCGTACCAGCCTTCGTAGTGGCCGAGGTAGATTTCGCCGCGCTCCGCCAGCACCTGCCACAGCGCAGCGCAGCCGCGTTTGTGCCGGTCCTCCGTGGTGCGGATAAAGTCGTCGTTCGAGATATTCATCCGCGCCGCCATGTCGCGGAACTCGGCGGCCAGGCCATCGACGAATTGCTGCGGATCCTGCCCGGCGGCCGCGGCGGCCTGGGCGACCTTCTGCCCATGCTCGTCGGTGCCGGTGAGGAAGAACACCGTCTTGCCCGCCAGCCGCATCCAGCGCGCCAGCACGTCCGCCGCGATGGAGGTGTAGGCATGGCCGATATGCGGCGCCCCGTTCACGTAGTAGATCGGCGTGGTGATGTAGAAACTGTCGCTCATGGCCCGTTCAACAATGCGATCGAAGACAGCAGCGCCTGGCGCCGGTCCAGGTTCAGGCGCTCCGTCTCGGCCTGGATATGGCTCAGCGACTGCCATACTTCGACCCAGTCGGATAGGGGACGCAGCTCGGCCAGCCGCTCCGGCGTGCCCCGGGCAGCCCGGCGGACGGTGTCCGACAACGCATCCCGCAGCAGGGTCATGAACGGGCTGAACCGGTCCTCCGCGCGGCCGCCAAGCTGTTCGGCAATCGCGAAGGCGCGGAGTTTGGGCAGCTTGGGAACCCGATCCAGCACCTCCGCCGCCAGGGTGGCAAGTTGCAGCCCCTTCTCGTCCGCCAGCAGCACGGCGCGGCCGGGCGAACCGGCGGCCAAATTGGCCAGGCTAGCCCGCTCCTCCGCCGGCGTTTCCGGCAGGTACTCGGCCAACGCCGCCTGCATGTCGGGCGCTGCGAGCGGCTGCAGGCCCAGGCGGCGGCAGCGGCTGCGAATGGTCGGCAGCAGCCTGCCCGGCGCCGCCGACGTCAGCAGCAGTACGGCGCGGGGCGGCGGCTCCTCCAGCATCTTCAGCAAGGCGTTGGCGGCGTTGCGGTTCATGTGCTCCGCGCCGTCGATCACCACCACGCGCCAGCCGCCCTCCGCCGGCGTCAGGCGCAGGAACGCGGACACGGCACGCACGTCATCCACGACGATGTCGCCGCGCAGCCGGGCTTTCTTCTCGTCCCATTCCCGCTCCACCGTCAGCAGGTCGGCATGGCTGCCGATGGCGATGCGGCGGAACACCGGGCTGGCGGGGTCGAGGGCGAGCGAGTCACCCCCGCCAAGCAAGCACCGGGCAAAGCGGAAGGCCAGCGTCGCCTTTCCGACCCCTGGCGGTCCGGTCAGCAGCCAGGCGTGATGCATCCGGCCGCTCCGGATCGCCTCCAGGATCTGTGCCTCCGCCGCCGCATGGCCGAAGAACAGCGGGTTCTCCCGCGGCTCGAGCAACGTCACGTCCCACGACCGCGGTCAAAACCCTCTCCCCCGAGGAGAGGGTTGGGTGAGGGTTGACCGGCCAGATCCGCTGCTTTCGACGTGGATGGCTGCACCCTCTCCCAGAGGGAGAGTGAGACGTATTGCATGAGGGCAGCGAACACCGTGTCGGCGTCCGTATTGGCGTCCACCAGGCGGCAGCGACCCGTGGCCTCGGCCGCGATCCGCCGGAATCCCGCCGCAACACGCGCGTGGAATCCTGCCCCCAAGCGGTCGTAGCGGTCCAACGCCCTGCCCCGCGCCGCCATGCGCTCCGCCGCCACGGCTTCGGCAACATCCAGCACAAGCGTCAGATCCGGCACGATACCCAGCAGCCCGGCCAAGGTTGCGATGCGCTCCCGCTCAGCCCCTTGGCCGTCGCCCTGATAAGCCATGGTCGAATCATAGAACCGGTCGCACACCACGATCATCCCAGCCGCGAGCGCCGGGCGGATCGTGCGGGCGACGTGCTCGGCCCGTGCGGCAAAGTGCAGCAGCGTTTCAGCGTCCGGGGCCCAATCGTGCTGGCCGGAGAGCAGCAGGCCGCGCAAGGTTTCGGCCCCGGGCGACCCGCCTGGCTCCCGCGTCAGCAGCACTGCCCTGCCCTGCGCCGCCAGCCAGCCTGCGAGCCGCCTGGCCTGGGTGGATTTGCCGGCGCCCTCACCGCCTTCCAGCGTGATGAACAGCGGCGGTCAGCTTCCCAGCACGTAGTGGCTCAGCACCGACACGGCGCGGCCCGGCAGGCTCTGCCGAGGCACGTCGATGCCGGCCAAGAGCGGGACCTGCATGTCCGGAACGCCCTTGCCGCTCACCACCAGCTTGCCCAGCGTGTCGCCGCGGCTGATCGGGGCGGTGATCGGGGCGGCATACTGCACCTCGATCTTCGCGGTGTTGCGCCACTGGCGGGGCATGGTGATCACCAGGTTGCGGCCGCCGACCAGCGGCACCGTCGGCTCCGTGCCCAGCCACACCTTCACCGTCTCCACCGTGTCGCCGGCGTTGAACAACGTGACGTTCTCGAACTCACGGAAGCTCCACTCCAGCAGCCGCTCGCTTTCCTCCGCGCGGGCACGCATGGTGGTCAGGCCGTTCACCACCAGGATGACCCGGCGTCCGCCGCGATCCGCACTGCCGACGAGGCCGTAGCCGCCGGCCTCGGTGTGGCCGGTTTTCAGCCCGTCCGCCAAGCCCTTCTGCACCAGGGAATTGCGGTTCTCCTGGTTGATCCCGTTGTATTTGAACGAAGTCTCTTTGTCGTAATGATAGTATTCCGGGAAGTCGCGAATGATATGGGCGGCCAAGGTCGCAATGTCGCGGCAGCTCATGTGCTGGGTGGCGTCCGGCCAGCCGGTGCAGTTCGCGTAGTTCGTGTTGGTGAGGCCCAGCTCGTGCGCCTTCGCGTTCATCAGCTCGACGAACTGGTCTTCCGACCCGGCGATGGCCTCGGCCAGCACGATGCAGGCGTCGTTGCCCGATTCGATGATCATGCCGCGGATCAGGTCTTCGACCTTCACGCTGCCGCCCTGTGGCACGAACATCTTGGAGCCCTGCATGCGCCAGGCCTTGTCGCTGACCGGCAACTCCTGATCCAGCTTCAGCCGGCCGATCTTCAGCATGCCGTAGGTGATGTAGGCGGTCATCAGCTTGGTCATGGAGGATGGCGGCTGCTGGACGTCCGCATCCTTGTCCAGCAGCGAGGCGCCGGTGTTGAAGTCCATGATGAAGGCGTAGCGCGCTGCCGTGTCCATGGGGTCCAGCGGCGTGATGGCCGGGCTGCCGGTCGGCGCCAGGTCGCTCGGCGCAGCCCGGCGCCCTGTGGGCCCGGCATGCGCGGCCGGGTGGCGTTGCGCCAGCGCCGGGCCGGCGGCGAGTGCCGGGGCCGCAGCGAGCAGGACACGACGGGTCAGGCTGAGATTCATGGGCCGCTCCTATTCCACCACCAGATGCGAGTCGATTACGCCAGCGCGTAGGGCGCGGTCCAGTGCCGCGTCGGCCGCCGCCGCGGAGGCGAACGGACCGGCCCGGACCAGGAAGCGCTCGCTGCGTCCATCGCGGATACGCTCGATCTCCGGGTGCAGTCCGCTGAGCTGCGCCGCCACGCGGTTCGCATAGTCGACCCGGCTGAACTCGCTGGCGCGCAGGTAGATTGCACCCGGCGCCGGCACGCCCTGCACCACCTGGTCGGGCAGGCGGTTCGGCACGGCGACGGCGACGGCTGTGGTCGCGGCTTGCGGCGGGCTAGACCGCGCCGCGACCCGGCCACGGCCCGACTGCCCGACGCCGGGTGGTGGCGGCAGCGACTCGGCCGAGATGGCGGCCAGCGGTGCGGCCGCCACGTCCAGCTTGGGGCCGCCGCCAACCTGGTCCGTCAAACTCCGCGTCATGCCGCTGTCGAGCTGGACCCGCACCTGGGTGCCGTCGGTCACGCCCAGCAGGTCGGCTGCATGCCGGGTAAGACCGATCAGCCGACCGGGATTGACCGGGCCGCGATCGTTAAGCCGCACCAGGATCTGACGCCCGTTTTCCAGGTTGGTGATCCTCGCGATGGCCGGCAGTTGCAGCGTGTGGTGGGACGCGGCAAGCGCCGTTTGGTCAAACCGCTCGCCATCCGCCGTCAGGCCCGGTTGCGCCGGCGCGATCGCGGCCAGCCCGGTGGCGTCGTATTCCGTCTGATCCTTCGGATAGTACCAGACGCCGCCAAGCTGGTAGGCTGCGCCCAGCGTATAATGCGGCGGTGTGGGCGGGGTCGGCGGCGGCCTGCGGCCGAACAGCCCGCAACCGCCCAGCCCGGCAGCCAACAGGAAGACGAGGCCGTATTGGCGGATCAAGTCACCATGTCGCCCAGCAGGCTGACCGCCAGCGCGTAGAAGTCGGACGGGTTGTAGCGGCGGATGGCGGCGAAGTTGGCATAGACCATGAACGCCGCCCCGCCATCGCCGTCCGGCATCACGACCGCGCCCACCGGGTCCAGCCGGCTGAAGGTGGAGCCATCGCCGCGCCGGACGCCCATGCGCTGCCATTCACCCAGTGGACGCCTCACCTCGCGCCCGACGGTGGAGGCATCGATCTCCGGTGGCACCTGGATCGGCTGGCAGGCTGGCTCGCCATAGCGCCAGCCCGACAAGGCAAGGTAGTTCGCGATCGAGCCGAGCACGTCGCCGCGGCTGTCCCAGATGTCGCGCCGGCCGTTCCCGTCGAAGTCGACGGCGTAATGCAGGTACGAATCGGGCATGAATTGCGGCTGCCCCATCGCCCCGGCGTAGGAGCCGAGCATGCGGCTGGGCTGCACGTCGCCATGGTCCAGGATTTTCAGCGCGCTGATCAACTGGCTGCGGAAGAAGGCGGCGCGACGCCCCTCCCACGCCAGTGTCGCCAGCGCCTCGATGACGTTGAAGCTGCCGGTGTCGGTGCCGAAATTGCTTTCCAGCCCCCAAATGCCGGCGATGGGCGCCACGTCCACCCGGTAGCGCTGCGACACGCGGGCGAACAGGTCGCGGTTGGCGGCATACGCGTCGCGCCCGCGCGCGACCCGCTTGTCCGACATGGTGAAGCTGCGGTAGCGCACCCAGGTCATGGTGAACTCGGGCTGCTTGCGGTCGGCGTCGATCACCTTCTGGTTGACGCTGATCCCCGCGAAGGCGGCGTCCAGCGTGGAGTCGCGGACGCCGCTGCGGCGTGCCTCCGCACGGACTCCGGCGAGGAAGGCGGCGAAGCTGTCCTGCTGCGCCCGGGCCGCAACCGGCAGGCTCGCCAAGCCGGCGAGCAGGATGCGCCGCTGCATCAGAACCGCACGGAGGCGGCGAGCGAGCCGAAGTTGAACAGGCCCGCCTTCGCGGTCCTGAACTCCTGCGTCTGCCAGGTTTGGCTGTAGGTGAGCCGCACGCCGTGATAGATCACGGCTGCCCCCAGCTCCAACTCACCCACATCCCATTTGGCGGCGATGTGCCGGCTGCTTTGGAAGTTGTCGCCGGTCAGCGTCACGTCGGTGCCGACCACCTGCCCGTCCACCCCGCCGAACACGTACCAGACGAAGGGCCGGGTCGGGGTGTAGGCGTCCGTGCCGGAGAAGCCGGGCTCAATGCGGGAGACGCCGTAATCGCTGGCCAGTCCCTGTCCAAACCGCAGGATCAGGCCGGCTTGGACGTAGTTGCGTTCCAGCCCGAAGCCGAACTTTGCGTCGGGCAGCGCCTCAAACTCGACGTCCTGGTAGGACCCCAGCGGCACGCGCCAGGTCCGCTCGGGCGTGATCTCGAACAGCGGCTCGTTG
Source organism: Acetobacteraceae bacterium (assembly GCA_965199095.1). Classification (GTDB taxonomy): domain Bacteria; phylum Pseudomonadota; class Alphaproteobacteria; order Acetobacterales; family Acetobacteraceae; genus LMUY01. Next base: position 191,122 of record CBDAQM010000006.1, on the reverse strand, counting down.
TGGATCTGGGTGCCCCAGCCGCGGTTCGGCGTGTCGCCGATCAGGTTGTGGAAGCCGTTCTGCACTTCCTCACCGGCGGCGCCCGGCCCGACAAGCCCGAGGAAGACCGACAGCACGGTGCGGGAGGCGTCGGTGTCATGGATCAACTGCCCGGTGACGCCGAGGATGCCTGCGTAGGGCCGATCCTCGCGCGACGGGTTCGGGGTCTGCGTGTCGCGAGGGGTGAAAAGCGACTGGCTGATATCCAGGCTGACGCGCTGCACCCCGTCGCCCCAAAGCTCGTTGGCGGCGGTTTGCAGGGCTGTCGGCACCTGGTTCGTGCCGGAGACCCAACCCAGCCGAAGACCGCTGGTGTAGTACTGGTCCGAGGTCCCTCTCAGGGTCGAGACGGCGTCGTTCTCCACCTGCAAGGTCACGATATTGGCGTCGTCCTGCAGCGGCGCGGCGACCGCCGGCAGGCTGAGCAGGCTGGCGGCAGCAAAGGCGAGGACCGGACGCGACATGGTGACCCGTTTCGACATGACCGCCGTGTGAATAAAGGGTTGCGCGGCAACGCGAAACCCTTTCCATAGCGGCGGCTGCGGACAGGTGGCCGAGTGGTTTAAGGCAGCGGTCTTGAAAACCGCCGAAGTGCAAGCTTCCGTGGGTTCGAATCCCACCCTGTCCGCCAACCTATTATCCCACAACGTCCTGGACCGTTCATAAACGGGGATAACAGCCAGTTTTGCTCCTACCCCGTCCACTATCGTCCTATGTTGTTCCCACCCAGCCAGATGTTGTTATGGGACCAATCTAGGGACCAAGGATATGGACAAGCTGACGGCGGTAGAGGTGAAAGCACTGACGCAGGCGCTTGCCGCTAGACAGGTGGTGATGGCTTGCAATTGCACATACGAGCGCCGCGTAGCCCCCTCGCGGTAAGTGCGAGGAGATCGCGCACCGTTCCTGACATGCCGATGGCCTCGGCGAGGATCCTTCGGAAGCACCAGCGAGAAGGAAAACCAGGCACGGACGTTGTGTCCAGTTGACGGCCTTCCCCGCCAATGACACCGTCATGGCAACGAGGACCGGTTGGAACCGCGTCCGGGGGAGGATCGGCATGACACGATTTGACGCGACCATTCGCCTAGCCTTGGCCGCGGCCGGCATGGTCGTCATTGGCCTGTCGGCTCGCCCGGCACTCGCCGACAGCACGCTCACCATCGCCACGGTGAATAACGGCGACATGGTCGTCATGCAGAAGCTGTCCGCTCAGTTCGAGCAGCAGCATCCGGACATCCACCTGCGCTGGGTCGTGCTGGAGGAGAACGTGCTGCGGCAGCGCGTCACCACCGACATCGCCACCAAGGCGGGGCAGTTCGATATCCTGACGATCGGCAATTATGAGGTGCCGATCTGGGCCAAGCAGGGCTGGCTGCTGCCGATGGACAATTTGCCCGCGTCCTACGACGTGAACGACCTGCTGAAGCCGGTGCGCGACGGGCTGACCTATAATGGCAAGCTGTATGGCCTGCCGTTCTATGGCGAGAGCGCCATGACCTATTACCGCAAGGATCTGTTCGACAAGGCTGGCATAAAGATGCCGGACGCGCCGACCTACGACCAAATCCGCCAATTCGCCGACAAGATCACGGACAAGCCCAACCAAGTCTACGGCATGTGCCTGCGCGGCAAGCCGGGCTGGGGCGAAAACATGGCCTACGTCACCTCGCTGGTGGATGCCGATGGCGGGCAGTGGTTCGATGAGAACTGGAAGCCGACGATCAATAGCCCGGCCTGGACTAAGGCGGTCACGTATTACAGCGACATCCTGAAGACGGACGGCCCGCCCGGCGCTTCCTCCAACGGGTTCAACGAGAACCTGGCGCTGTTCGCCAGCGGGCATTGCGGCATGTGGATCGACGCCACCGTCGCCGGCGGCATGCTGTTCGACCCGAAGCAGTCGCAGGTCGCCGACAAGGTCGGCTTCGCCGCCATGCCGACCGGCAGCTACACCGGCGGCCCGACCTGGCTGTGGTCCTGGAACCTGGCGATCCCCGCGAGCTCCAAGCAGCAGGATGCCGCCAAGGCGTTCGTGACCTGGGCGACCTCCAAGGAATACATCGCCCTGGTCGCCAAGGAGAATGGCTGGGTCGCCGTGCCGCCCGGCACCCGCCTGTCCACCTATGAGAACCCCGACTACCAGAAGGCCGCGCCGTTCGCCGGCTTCGTCCGCAAGGCGATCGAGGTCGCGAACCCCAACGGCCAGACCGAGCACCCACGCCCCTATACCGGCGCTCAGTTCGTCGCGATCCCGGAGTTCCAGGGCATCGGCACCCAGGTGGGCCAGACCATCGCCGGCACGCTGACCGGGCAATCGACCGTCGAGGCGGCGCTCCAAACGTCCGAGGCAGCGACCGAGCGGACCATGCGCCAGGCAGGCTATCCCAAGAAATAGCCAACTGGTGACCGCGCCCGACTCTGCTGCGCGCACTGGACGCTGGCTGGTGGCGCCGTCGGTGGTCGTCCTGCTGCTCTGGATGACCGTGCCGCTAGCGATGACGCTGTGGTTCTCGTTCCAGCGCTACAACCTGCTGGACCCGACGGTGACAGGCTTCGCCGGCGCGGACAATTACCAGTACCTGGTCACCGACCCGGATTTCATCGCGTCGCTGCGCAACACGCTCGTGCTGGTGGGGTCCGTGCTGGTGATCACGGTCGGGCTCGGCACGCTGCTCGCCGTGCTGTTCGACCAGGAGTTCCCCGGTCGCACCATCGCCCGCATCCTGGCGATCTCGCCGTTCTTCGTCATGCCCACCGTCAGCGCGCTGATTTGGAAGAACCTGCTGATGCATCCGATCTACGGCGTGTTCGGCGCCGCCCTGCGCGCGGTCGGCCTGGCGCCGATCGATTGGTTCGCGCAGTTCCCGCTCGCCTCCGTCATCGCCATCGTGTCGTGGGAGTGGCTGCCCTTCGCGCTGCTGATCCTGCTGACCGCCGTGCAGTCGCTGGACCACGAGCAGCGGGAGGCTGCGCGTATGGACGGTGCGGGCGTGGTGGCGCAGTTCGTGTTCATCACCCTGCCCCATCTGTCGCGCGCGATCAGCGTCGTGGTGATGATCGAGACGATCTTCCTGCTGACGATCTTCGCGGAAATCTTTGTCACCACCTCCGGCGGGCCCGGCAACGCCACGACCAACCTGGCCTTCCTGATCTACGCCCGGGCGCTGCTGCAATTCGACATCGGCGGCGCCTCCGCCGGCGGGGTGATCGCGATCGCGCTGGCCAACATCGTCGCCTTCTTCCTGGTGCGCAGCATCGCGCGCCGGCTGGACGTCTAGCGGGTGGAGGCCAGCCTCGCCCGCCGGGTGCTGACCACGGTCGTCGGCTGGGGTGCGGCCCTGCTGCTGTTCTTCCCGATCCTGTGGATGGTGCTGACCAGCCTGAAAAGCGAGCGGGAGGCGGTGTCCGCAACGCTGTCCTTCACGCCGACGCTCGAGTCATACCGGGACGTGCTGGGACGGGCCGATTACCTCGGATTCGCCTTCAACAGCGTGGCGATCTCACTCGGGGCCACGGTGCTGGCGCTGCTGTTCGCCATTCCCGCCGCCTACGCCATGGCGTTCCATCCGACGGCGCGCACCCGCGGGACGCTGCTGTGGATGCTGTCCACCAAGATGCTGCCGCCGGTGGGCGTGCTGGTGCCGATCTACCTGCTGTTCCGCACCGCCGGGCTGCTCAACACGCGCACCGGGTTGATCGGGATGAACGCGTTGATGAACCTGCCCATCGTGGTCTGGATGCTGTTCACCTTCTACAAGGAGGTGCCGCACGAGATCCTCGAAGCCGGGCGCATGGACGGCGCCCGCATCTGGGGCGAGCTGTGGCATCTGTTGCTGCCGCTGACGCTGCCGGGCGTGGCGTCCACCGGCCTGCTCTCGATCATCCTGTGCTGGAACGAGGCGTTTTGGAGCCTGAATCTCACCTCCTCCGGGGCGGCGCCGCTGACGGTGTTCATCGCCTCGTTCTCCTCGCCCGAGGGGCTGTTCTTCGCCAAGCTATCGGCCGCCTCCACCATGGCGGTGGCGCCGATCCTGGTGTTCGGCTGGTTCAGCCAGCGGCAATTGGTGCGCGGGCTGACCTTCGGCGCCGTGAAATAGGGGCTGTGGCATGGCGACACTGAGCCTGCGCGGCCTGCGCAAATCCTACGGCGCGGCCGAGGTCATCAAGGGCATCGACCTCGACATCGCCGAGCGGGAGTTCGTCGTGTTCGTGGGGCCGTCCGGCTGCGGCAAATCGACGCTGCTGCGCATGATTGCCGGGCTGGAGGCGATCACGGCCGGCGAGTTGAAGATCGACGGCGTGCGGATGAACGAGGTGGGCCCGGCGGATCGCGGCCTGGCCATGGTGTTCCAATCCTACGCGCTCTACCCGCACATGACGGTGCGGCAGAACATGGGCTTCGCCCTGCGGCTGGCGCGCGTGCCGGTGGCGGAGCGCGACCGCATGGTGCGCGAGGCCGCGCGCGTCTTGCAGTTGGAGCCGTATCTGGACCGGCGGCCGAAGGACTTGTCCGGCGGCCAGCGCCAGCGCGTGGCGATCGGCCGCGCCATCGTGCGCAAGCCCAAGGTGTTCCTGTTCGACGAGCCGCTGTCGAACCTGGACGCGGCGCTGCGCGGGCAGATGCGCATCGAACTCGCCCGGCTGCACGAGGAGCTGCGGGCCACCATGATCTACGTCACCCACGACCAAGTGGAGGCGATGACGATGGCGGACCGCATCGTCGTGCTGCAAGCCGGCCGGGTCGAGCAGGTCGGCTCCCCGCTGGAGCTGTATCATCACCCGGCCAATGTGTTCGTCGCCGGCTTCATCGGCTCGCCGCGCATGAACCTGCTGCCGGCGACGGCGGTGGCCGCGGACGCATCCGGCATCACGGTCGCCTTGCGCTCCGGCGCCCAGATCACTGTTGCGGCTGAGGCAGGTGCGGTGCGTCCCGGCGAGGTCGTGACACTCGGCATCCGCCCGGAGGCGCTCCGCCCGGGCGAGGCGGGCGCCATCGCGGGTGATGTTAGGCTGGTGGAGCGTCTGGGCGGCCTCACCCTGTTGCACGTGTCGGCCGAGGGCGAAGGTGCGCTGACGGTGCAGACGGATGGGGGGGACCCGACCTTGGCGCACCGGCCGATCCGGCTGGCCGTTGATGCAGCCGCCTGCCACGTGTTCGATGCCGCAGGACAGGCCTTGCCGCAGCTTTCCCGACACCCGCTGACGGTTTGAAGAGGATTTCAACTCGACCTTCAAAAAGCCCTCTCCCTCTGGGAGAGGGTTGGGGTGAGGGCCAAATGCACGGTCCTGCGCGTCGGCCCCTCACCCCAGCCCTCTCCCAAAGGGAGAGGGAGCAGAGCGGCCGCCGGCCAAAAACGATTACGCGTGGACGATCGGCAGCATCACCCGGCTCGGCCGCGCTGCGTCCGCGAACACCGTGTTCGTCGCGATCCGGGTCCGTTGCGAACGGCCCTCTGCCTCGCCCGTGTTCGGGTTGACGTCGAATTTCGGGAAGTTGCTGGACGAGATGTCCAGGCGGATACGGTGCCCGGCGGCGAACAGGTTGGCGGTCGGGAACAGCGTGATCCGCGCCCGCACCAGCTCGCCGGGTTGCCGCAGGCGGGGATTTGCCGGGTCCTCCGCATAGCGCAGGCGCAGGATGCCGTCGGTCAGGATCATGGCGTAGCCGCCGGGGTAATCGGCGCTGGCCGGATACACGTCGATCAGCTTGGCCGTGACATCCGTGTCCGGCGCATCGGTCGACACGAACAGCTCGGCCTCGACCGGGCCGATGACGCTCACCGGCTCGGCCAAGGGCGGCGTCTGAAACACCAGCACGTCGGCGCGGGAGGCCAGCGGCAGATAGGGCGGGTGGCAGCCAAAGAAGGCCGGCCCCTCCACCTGGTCGAAACTGCCGCCGACCGCCACCGGCTCCAGGCTGGTCAGGTTGCCGCCGATCGTCGGCACGGGGTGGCGCGGGTCGTAGTCAAACACCAGCGGCGGCGCGTCCGCGGCGGGCGGCTGCGGCAGCAATGCCCCGTCGGCGTGCAGGTAGTACGGGACCGGCTGCGCCTGCGGCAGCGGCCAGTCCTCCGCCGTGATCCAGTGGCCGCCATGGTCCAGTCGTCCCTCCGGCGTGCGCCGGCCGCTGCCGCCGCCCATCAGGAACAACCGCACCGGCGGCTCCTGCGCCGGACCGCCCTGCAAATGCTGCTGGAAGAAGCGGATGCGGTAGGACAGCCAGTCCCCGGCCCAAGAATCGATCGTCGCCGCCGGGCCGAACTCCACGTCGCCGAAATGGGTGACGCTGCGCGCGCCATGCGTCCAGGGCCCCAGGATCAGGCGTTGCGGCCCGCGCCCGGCCTGCTTCAGCCCGACATAGTTCTTGGTTGCGGTCAGCGAGTAGGGGTCGAACCAGGACGACATGTGCACGCAGGCCGCCGGGCTGTAGCGGTCGTGCCAGCCCTCGGCCCAGATGCCAAGCTGCTGCCAAAACGCGTCGAACGGGCCGTGCGTCCATTGCTCGAACAGATAGGCCTCGTAATCCGGATGGTGGCGCAGCGGCGAGTGGCCGGGCTTCCACGGCATGCGGGTGAACCAGTCGCGCAGGTTCTCGGCGGACAGCGCGGCGTGCAGCACCGGGTCCGCCTGCGCCTCCGGCGAGAGCAGGGCGTTGTTGAATGCCCAGGTCGCCTGCTTCAGCTCGAACGCGCCGAACTGGCGGATGCCGCCGGTCCAGGCGTTGCTGAACCCGCCGCTATCCAGCACCTGCGCCACCACGCCGGGCGAGTCCAGGCAGCCGAGCGCCGCCTGGGTATGCGCGGCATAGCTCAGTCCCATCGTGGCGATGCGCCCGTCGCACCAGGGTTGCGCCACCAGCCAGGCGCAGGTGTCGAACCCGTCCTCCCCGTCCGACAGGTATTTCACGAACCGCCCCTCGGAGCCGTAGCGGCCGCGGCAATCCTGGTACGCCACGGCCCAGCCCTGCTGCACCAGGCGGGACGCCACGACGCCGCGCCGCACCGGGTTCGGTTCCGCCGCGGTCAGTTCGCTGCGGCTGGGCTCGTTGCGGCCATACGGCGTACGCTCCATGATGACGGGGAACGGCCCCTCGCCCGGCGGCAAGTAGATGTCCGTGGCCAGCCGCACGCCGTCCCGCATGGTCACCATGTGCAGGGTCGGGTCCATGGGCAATCCTCCGTTCAAGCCGCGTCGTTCAGGTGGCACGCGCTGAGGTGGCCGGGCGCCACCTCCTGCAGAAGCGGCCGGTCCACGGCGCAGCGCGGCATGGCGTGCGGGCAGCGCGGATGGAAGTGGCAGCCGGACGGGGGGGCCATCGGGCTGGGCAACTCCCCCTTCAGCGGCGAGAAGCTGCGGTGCCGGGCGGTGATGCGAGGCACCTCCGCCAGCAGCGCCTGTGTGTAGGGATGGTTCGGCCGGCCGAACACCGCCGCCACGTCCGCCTGCTCGACGATGCGGCCCAGGTACATGATCGCCACCCGGTCCGACAGATGCTCCACCACGCCGAGGTCGTGGCTGATGAACAAATAGGTGAGGCCTAACTGCTCCCGCAGGTCGGCGAACAGGTTCAGGATTTGCGCCTGGATGGACACGTCCAGCGCCGCGACCGCCTCGTCGCACACCAGGATGTCCGGCGCCACAGCGAGCGCCCGGGCGATGCCGACCCGCTGGCGCTGCCCGCCGCTGAACTGGTGCGGGAAGCGCCGCTTCAGCGCCGGGTCCAGCCCGGCCCGGCGCAGTTGCGCATCCACGAACGCCTCATAGGGTCCGTGCAGCAAACCATGCACGCGTGGCGCCTCGCCCACGATGTCGGCCACCCGCATGCGCGGGTTGAGGCTGGCATACGGGTCCTGGAAGATCATCTGCACCCGCAGCCGCGCCCGCCGCGACTCCGCCGGGGCAAGGTCGGAGACCGCTTTCCCGTCCTGGAGGACGGCGCCTTCCGAGGGCGCCAGCAGCCCGGCGGCCAGGCGGCCCAGCGTCGACTTGCCGCACCCGGACTCGCCGACCAGCCCCAGCACCTCGCCCTTCGCAATGCTGAGGCTCACCTCCTCCACCGCGTGGACGATGCCGCCGCCGCGGCGGAACCGGGTCGGCGAACGCCCGAAGCGGCGGCTGACGCCGCGCAGTTCCAGGGCCGGCGCCGTCACGTCACCGGGCCGGATTGCGGGTGGAAGCAGCGCAGGCCATGCGCGTGTCCGTACGGCGTCAAAGGCGGCTCCTGCAGGCACGAATCGTCGGCATGGGCGCAACGGGTGCGGAAGGTGCAGCCCGCCGGGCGGTCGGCCTGGCTGGGCGTGGCGCCCGGAATCTGCCGCAGCCGTTCGCCGCGGCGGTTGGCGCTCGGCACGCTGCCGATCAGCCCGCGCGTATAGGGGTGCGCCGGGTCGTCCAGCACGGCGTCGATCCCGCCCGTCTCGACGATGCGGCCAGCATACATCACGGCCAGTTCGTCGGCCAACCCGGCCACGACGGCCAAGTCATGCGTGATCCAGATCAGCGCCGTGCCGTCGCGCCGCACCAGCGCCTGCATCTCCGCCAGGATCTGCGCCTGGATGGTCACGTCCAGCGCCGTGGTCGGCTCGTCGGCGATAATCACGTCCGGGCGGTGCAGCAGCGCAATGGCGATGGCGACGCGCTGGCGCATGCCGCCGGAAAACTGGTGCGGATAGGCGCGCAGCCGCTCCTCCGGCGAGGGGATGCCGACCTTACCCAGCGCCGTGCGCGCCTGGTCCCACGCCTCGGCGCGGCTGACCCGGCCATGCGCGAACACCGCCTCCGTCATCTGCGTGCCGATGCGCAGCACCGGGTTCAGCGTCATCATCGGGTCCTGGAACACCATGGCGATGCGGCTGCCGCGCAGGCGCCGCATCTCGCCCTCCGGCAGGCCGCGTAGCTCACGGCCGTTCAGCAGGATGCGGCCGCCGGCGACATGGCCGGGCGGATCGACCAGCCCCATCAGGGAGTAGCCCGTCACCGACTTGCCCGAGCCGGATTCACCGACCAGCCCCAGGATTTGCCCGCGATCGACCGAGAAGGACACGCCGTCCACCGCCCGGATCACGCCGGCGCGCGTCTTGAACTCGGTGCGCAGCCCCTCCACCGCCAGCGTCGGCATCTACTGGTTCGACCGGGGGTTCAGCACTTCGCGGACCTGGTCGCTCACCAGGTTGATGCCGAGGATGGTCAGCAGCAGCGCCAGGCCCGGATACACGCTGATCCAGTACTGGCCCGACAGCACGTATTGGTAGCCGTTGGCGATCAGCAGGCCCAGCGAGGGCTCGGTGATCGGCACGCCGATGCCCAGGAAGCTCAACGTCGCCTCCAGCGTGATGGCGCGCGCCACCTGCGTCGTCAGCACCACCAGCAGGGGCGGCAGACAGTTTGGCAGCAAATGGCGGAACACGATGCGCCAGCGCGGCAGCGCCAGGCACTCCGCGGCCTCGATATATTCGCGCCGCCGTTCCGCCATGGCGGCGCCGCGGGCGGTGCGGGCGTAGTACGCCCATTCGACCAGCACCAGCGCCAGCATGACGTTGCCGTCGCCGCGGCCCAGCAGGGCCAGGATCATCAGCGCGATCAGGATCGACGGGAAGGAAAGCTGCAAATCCACCAGCCGCATCAGCAGGCCGTCCGTGCGTCCTCCGGCATAGGCCGCCAGCAAGCCGACGCTGGTGCCGACGACGGCCGCGAACGCGGCGGAGCCGACGCCCACCACCAGCGACAGCCGCAGCCCGTAGAGGATGCCGGACAGCATGTCCCTCCCCTGCCCGTCGCTGCCGATGACGAAGGTGAAGCCGGCGCTGCTGTCCGAACCCGGCGGCAAGCGGGCGTCGGTGATATCCAACTGGCTGAGGTCATACGGGTTCTGCGGCGCCACGAACGGCCCCAGCACCGCGGCCGCGACGGCGAGCACCACCAGCGCCAACCCGACCACCGCGAATGGCGACGCGATGAAGTCCCGCAGCAGCCGAACACCGGGAGATTGCTCCCGAACCGCCTCCGTCATGCCGTCTGGTCCAGCCGCATGCGCGGGTCCAACACGGTGTAGAGGATGTCGACCACCAGGTTGATGAGGATGAACAGGATCACGATGATCATCAGGTAGGCGACGATGACCGGGCGGTCGAGCACGCCAATGCTGTCGATGATCAGCTTGCCCATGCCGGGCCAGGCGAACACCGTCTCCGTCACCACGGCAAAGGCGACGGTGGAGCCGAACTCCAGCCCGATGACGGTGACGAGCGGGACTGCGATGGTCTTCAGCACGTGCACGCCCACGATGCGCGCGGGCGACAGGCCCTTGGCGCGGGCGAACTTGATGTAGTCCATCGGCAGCACCTCCTGCGTGCCGCTGCGCGTGAGGCGCAGGACAACGGCGATGTTGAACAGCGCGAGGTTCACCGCCGGCAGCACCATGTGCCGCAACCCGTCCAGCGTCAGGAACGACCAGGCGACGCCCGCGACCTCCACCGTGCGGCCGCGCCCGCTGCTGGGCAGCCACGGCAACTCCACGGAAAAGGCGACGATCATCATCAGCCCGACCCAGAAGGTCGGCAGGCTGAACCCGAGGATGCTGCCCGCCATGATCAGCCGCGACAGCAGCGCGCGCGGCCGCAGCCCGGCATACAGCCCCAACGGGATGCCGATGCAGACCGACAGCAGCACGGCGGCCACCGCAAGCTCCATTGTCGCCGGCATGTGCTGCAGGATCAGTCGCAAGGCGGGTACGTTGTAGACGAAGGAGTTGCCGAAGTCGCCGTGGGCCGCATTGACCAGGAACGTCACGTATTGACGCCACAGCGGCTGGTCCAGCCCAAGGTCGTGGATGGCGCGCAGCCGGTCCGCCTGGGTGGCATCCGGCGAGATCAGGATGTCGACGGGATTGCCGATCACGTTGACGCCGACGAACACGATCGCAGTCATGGCGAGCACGACCACGGCCGCCTGCACCAGGCGGCGGAGCAGCCAGACGATCACGTCTGGGCTCAGGCGCCGCCGGCGGGATGGGCGAACTGCACGCTGGAATCCTCGCTCTCATTCGCCTCGAACCGCACGTCCGGGCGCCCGGCCCAGATCGCTTTCTGCCAGTACAGCGGCAGCAGGGCATAGTCCTGCATGGCGACCGTCGTCGCCTCCGCCAGCAGGGCGTTGCGCTTGGCCTCGTCGAACTCGGCGGAGGCTTGCGCCAACAGCGCATCGAATTTCGGGTTGGAGTAGCGCGTGCGGTTGAGCGCGCCCAGGCCGTTCGCCGGGTCGTACGTGGCCAGGATGGAGCGCAGCGCCTCCGACGAGTCGCCGGTGCTGCTGCTCCAGCCGAACAGGAACATGCTGTACTTGCCCTCGGTCGCCGCCGGGGCGAACACGTTGTACGGCAGCGCCTCGACGCCCTGGATGTGCAGCCCGCCGCGCGCCAGCATCTGGCCCACAGCCTGGGCGACCTGCCCGTCGCTGGGATAGCGGTCGGCGGAGGAGTGGATGGTCAGGCTGAACCCGTCCGGATAGCCCGCCTGGGTCAGCAATTCCTTGGCCTGCTTGGGGTCGAACGGGCTGGGCTTCAGGTCGGGCGCGTAGCCGCCCTCGCCCTCCGGGACGATCTGCCCGGCCGGGACCGCCGCGCCGCTGAGCAACCGGCTGGCGATCACGTCGCGGTTGATCATCTCGGACAATGCCTGCCGCACCCTCACGTCGCGCAACGGGTTGTGCGGCAGCGGCTTGCCGTCGCTGGCGGCCACGAAGGGCGAGGAGTCGCGGGCGGAATCCAGGGCCATGTAGATGATGCGGTTGGTGGCGCTGCTGAACAGCTTGACCTGGTCGTTGCGGCCCAGCTCCAGCCCGTCGGTCGGCGGCACGCTGTCGATCAGGTCGACCTGGCCGGACAGCAGCGCCGCCACCCGCGCCGCGCTGTTCGGGATGAACCGCAGCGTGATCCGCTCCCACTCTGGCTTGCCGCCCCACCAACTCGGGTTGGCGTGCATCACCACCCGGTCGTTCGGCGCCCACGAGTCGAACCGGTAGGGTCCGGTGCCGATCGCCGCCTTGCCGCTGTTGAACTCGTCATTGCCGACGCCGTCGCCGAGCTTGGCTGGCAGGATGTAGATCAGCCCGATCTGCTCCATCAGCAGCGGCGCTGGCGTCGGCGTGCGGATGCGCAGGGTCAGCGCGTCCACGGGATCGGCCGCCGCGACGTTGGTGACGGCATGCGTCCACGGCGCCGGGCTGCGCAGGATGTGGCGCACCCGTTCCAGCGAGTAGACGACGTCCTTGGCGGTGAACGGCGTGCCATCCTGGAACAGGACGTTGGGCCGCAGCTTGATCTCCCAGTTCAGCGGGTCGACTACCCGCCACGACACGGCCAGGCAGGGCTGGAGCTGGTTGGTGGCGGTGAAGGACACCAGCCGCTCGAACATGCCGGAGGCGGTGGCGTTGTTCGGCCCGGTTTGGGAGAAATGCGGGTCGATGGAGGACTGCTCGGTCGCGCGGCCGAACTTCAGCTCGGTCAGCCGCGTCGTCTGCGCGCGTGCCGGCAGGGCGGCGATCGCGGCCGACGAAATCGCTGCACCCAGAACGTCGCGTCGCAGCATGGCAGCCTCCCCCGACAATGATTTTTCCGGGACTCTATGCGGCGCAAACGGGTGGGGCGACAAGCTAGAAATGCGCGGGCGATGGACGGCACGGCCGGCTTGAGTGGACCCTGCCCAGTTTCCCTCTCACCCGTCAGGACGAGCCGGCGTCCACCACCCAGCACTGTCCCGTGCACATCCGGCTGTCGTCGGCCGCGAGCCAGAGCACCAGCCGGGCCACGTCGGGCGGATACAGCTTCGACTTCAGGCACTGCCGGGCCAGCAACTCCTGCTCGGCCTCCGGCGTCAGCCACAACGCGACCTGGCGCTCGGTCATGATCCAGCCGGGAGCGACGACGTTGACGCGGATGCCGTCCGGACCCAGGTCGCGCGCCAGGCCGCGGCTCAGGCCTTCGATGCCCGCCTTGCTGGCCGTGTAGGCGGGCATGCCGCCCTGCCCGACATGCCAACTCGTCGAGCCCATGTTGATGATGGAGCCGCCGCCCGCCGCCCGCATGCCGGGCGCCACGGCCTGGATGGCGAAAAACTGGTGGCGCAAATTCGCCGCCACCTGACGGTCCCAATAGTCCGGCGTCACCGCCTCCCACGCATGGCGATCGTCATGCGCGGCGTTGTTGACCAGCACCGTCGGCGCCCCGATCCGCGCCGTCACGGCGGCGATGGCCTCGCGCAAGGCGTCGATATCCCGCAAATCCGCCTGCACGCAGACCGGCGGCGCATGCCCCGCCGCCTGCAAGCGGTCCGCCAGGGCCGTCCCGTCCGCCAGGTCGATCACGCCGACCCGGGCGCCCTGTTCGGCCAGGTGTTCCACGATGGAGGCGCCGATACCGGAGGCGCCGCCGGTCACCAGCGCAGCACGGCCGGCCAGGCTGGGATAGGTCGCGAACTGCATGGGGCTAGACGACTCGGCCGGATACCGGATCCATCAGGTGCATCTGGTTCATGTCCGCCGTCAGCATCAGGGGCGTGCCGGGCGCCGCGTCCGTCATCGGGGCGCAGCGGGCGCAAAACGCCTCCCCCCCGATGGCGAAATGCACCATCGTCTCCATGCCCATCGGCTCCACAACGTCGGGCGACACGCTGAGCGTCGTCGTGCCAGGGCGGCCGGTGGCCGGCGTGTCGGTCAGGTGCTCGGGGCGCAACCCCAGCAGCATGGGCTGGCCGCGATGAGGCGCGTAGCGGGCGGTGCGCGCCGCGGGGATCGGCAGGGTGGCGCCATCCGCCAACGTGACATGCAGCGCCTCCGCCGTGCCGTCCACCCGCACCGGCAGGATGTTCATGCCGGGGCTGCCGATGAAGCTGGCGACGAAGCGGCTGACCGGCTGGTGATACAGCTCCTGCGGCGGGCCGACCTGCTCGATATGGCCGCCATTCATCACCACCACGCGGTCGGCCAGCGTCATCGCCTCCACCTGGTCGTGAGTCACGTAGACGGTGGTGACGGGGACGATCTGGTGCACCTTCTTGATCTCGGTCCGCATCTGCACGCGCAGCTTCGCGTCCAAATTGGACAATGGCTCGTCGAACAGGAACACCTTCGGCTCCCGCACGATGGCGCGCCCCATCGCCACGCGCTGCCGCTGGCCGCCGGACAGCGCCTTCGGCTTGCGGGCCAGCAGCGGTTCGATGTCCAGGATGCGCGCCGCCTCGGCCACCCGGCGCTTGATCTCCGCGGATTTGTATTTCCGCAGCTTCAGCCCGAACGCCATGTTCTCGTACACGCTCATATGCGGATACAGCGCGTAGTTCTGGAACACCATGGCGATGTCGCGGTCGCGCGGCGGCACGTCGTTCACCAGGCGGCCGTCGATGTGGATTTCACCCTGGCTGATCTCCTCCAGCCCGGCGATCATGCGCAGCGTGGTGGATTTGCCGCAGCCGGAGGGGCCGACCAGCACGACGAACTCACGGTCCGCGATCTCCAGGTCGATCCCGTGCACCACCTGCATGGTGTCGTAGGACTTGACGATCTTGCGTATCGAAACCTGCGCCACCCGCTACCTCCGACCGACCACGTCGCCGACGCACACTAGGGGCGGCAAATCTGGCTTGGCAAGCAAGGCCGCGGCTCGGCATCCATGTTGACGGTCGGGCCATGCCGGCGCTTGTTACCGCCGGCATGACCAGTCCCCGTGCACACGCCCACAGCCCGGCGCTCATCGCGCTTGACTGGGGAACCTCGACCGTCCGCGCCATGCTCATGGGTGATGGCGGCCGGGTGCTCGCCACCGAGTCGCGGCCGTGGGGCATCATGCACACGCCGGGGCGGGATTTCGGCGCCGCCTACGCCACGATGACCGCCGCCTGGCGCGCCGCCCATCCCGGGCTGCCGGCCATCGCCAGCGGCATGATCGGCAGCGCGCAGGGCTGGGTCCAGGCGCCGTACTGCGCCTGCCCGGCCAGCCCGGCGGCGTTGGCCTCCGCCATGGCCACAATCGCCACGACCGACGGCACGTTGCATGTCATTCCTGGCGTCGCCAGCCACGGGGCGACCCCGAACGTCATGCGCGGCGAGGAGACGCAGGTCGCCGGCGCCCTCGCCCTGCACGCCCACCTGGCGGAGGCGGCCCTGTTCGTGCTGCCGGGCACCCACTCCAAATGGGTGGACGTGCAGCACGGCCGCATCCAGCGCTTCGACACGCACATGACGGGCGAGCTGTTCGCCGTTCTGCGCGACCACTCCATCCTCGGCCGCCCCGCCGCGGAGGTCGGCATCACGGCGCCGCCTGACCTGGGCGTCGCGTTCGACCAGGCCGTGGCACGGGTGCGGGACGGCGGCGCCAGCGCCCTGTCGCCGCTGCTGTTCCTGTGCCGCTCGCTGGTGCTGGAGGGACGCTTGCCGCCGCAGGACAGCCTGGACTTCCTGTCCGGCCTGCTGGTCGGGGAAGAGCTGCGCTCCGCCTTGGGCGTGCCGCGGGCCGCACCCTTGCTCGTGGGCGACCCCGCGGCCTGCGCGCGCTACCGGCGGGCGTTCGCGCTGTTCGGTATCCCAGATGTCTCCGTGCTCGCCGACACGGCGCCCGCCGGGCTGTGGCAGGTGGCGCACCACGCCGGGCTGGTGCCTACACCGCTGGACCCGTCGCATTGGGAGAACGGCTGATGTTCGACGCCTACATGCAGACCCTGCCGCTGGTCGCCATCCTTCGCGGCGTCACCCCCGACGAGGTCGTGCCGATTGGGGAGGCCCTGGTGCAGGCGGGATTCTCCGTCGTGGAAGTGCCGCTCAACTCGCCCAACCCGCTGGACAGCATCCGCCGCCTGGCCGACGCGCTGGGGCCCGAGGTGCTGGTCGGGGCGGGCACGGTGACGTCGGCGGAGATGGTCGGGCGCATCGCCGATTCCGGCGGCCGGCTGATCGTCATGCCGCACAGCGACCCGGCGGTCGTGCGCGCCGCCCGCGACGCCGGGCTGTTCTGCACGCCCGGTGTCGCGACCCCGACCGAGGCGTTCGCCGCCCTGGCGAACGGCGCGGACGCGCTGAAGCTGTTCCCGGCGGAGATGCTGGGGCCGCCCGTGTTGAAGGCGTGGCTCAGCGTGCTGCCGCGCGGCACGCGGCTGATACCCGTCGGCGGCATCACGCCCACCACCATGGCGCCGTTCGTTGCCGCCGGCGCCGGCGGCTTCGGCCTCGGCTCGGCGCTCTACCGGCCAGGGGCGACGGCGGCCGAGGTGGCCGCGCGCGCGCGGGACTTCGCCACCGCCTGGCAAGTGTGCCGCGCCGGCTGAGCGGCTAACACCTTGTTGGAGTTCCGAATTCTCCTTCGCCTCTCATGCCACAGGTGCTTTCCGTTCGCCGCAGCGGATTAACCGAGTCGCCACGTCCATCGACGTGTAATAGTGCAGCGTTTTCATTAAACGACTCCTATCCCGTCGCCTGACGCAGGCCCTTCGTAGGGTGGGCTTCAGCCCACCGCTTCGAGTGGGCGCCGTAGGAGGCCGTGGTGGGCTAAAGCCCACCCTACATGGATCTGTGGACGCAGAGTCCGCTCTTGGTCGGAAGCAGCCCTATGTATCAGGTGATAGGATAGCAACTCACCCGACCAACATCTCAAACCCTCGGCACTGAGGCGTTAAGGCGCCTTGGCGGCCGGCGTTGCCGCTTTGGCGGGCGGCGGATCCGGCACGGTGCCGAAACGCTGCATGAGTTGGTCGACCAGCTTCGTCACGCGGGCCTTGTTGGCGCTGATGAACGGGACGCCGTCATAGCGGCTGCGGGACAGGATGACGGCCTGGCTGTTGGTCGCGCTGGCCGGGACCGCCTGGACGACCACGATGTCCGGCAGGTTGAGCATGACGCTGCGCACGATGAAGGAGGCCTGCAGCGCGTCCGGGTGGGTATCCATCCCCCATGTCCGTGGCTCGGCGAGCAGCAGCGCCTGCATCGCCGCCAGCAATTGCGGCGCAGGTGTCGCGAAGGTGGGCGTGCGGAGCGTCGGCGCCGGGGTCCACCCCGTGGGCGCCGCCAGGACGGCGCTGCCGTCGATCTTGCCGAGATCCGTGTGCATGTCGACTGCCGGCAGGGACAGAGTCGGCTCTGGCGGCCCTGACACACCGCAGCCCGACAGCAAGGCCAGGGCAAGCAGCACGGGGATCTTGCAGGGCACGGACATGCCTCCCTCATCCCGCGATTGCCGCGGCAGGGCAACCGTCACCCACCGGGATCCGCGCGCGTCATCCCGCGGCAAGCGCCCAGCGGATCAGGCGGCCTGCGCCGGGCTGGTTCCGCAACCCGCGCAAGTAGGCAGCCTCTGCCGCGCAGCTCTTGGCCGGGTCGTCGAACGCGTGCTCGGGCGTGGCGGCAATGATCAGCGCCCTTGGGCCGAACTCGTCTTTCACCGCCTGCCGCACGGTTTGGTCCGCCTGACTCAGGGTGTCGCGCTCGGTCGGCACCGGGTTCGGATGGGACCGCGCATCGCGCAGCACCGCAAGCTCGGCCTGGCGCAGCCGGTCGCGCAACCCCGTCGGAATCGCCTCAAACCCGGCGATCTGGTGCTGGACGCCGACCTGCCACCGCATGCACTCGGCCGGGTCGCTGCGGCCGGTCGCGTCCATGATCGCGACCAGGGCGTCGACCAACCCCAGCGCGGCCTGATCCGAACTCCGGCCCAGCCAGCGGTTCACGACCAGGCCGGTCCATAAGTCGACGAAGTCGGCGGAGCTCGCGGCCGGCATCCCGGCGGCGAGCCGCCTGCCGTGCTCCCAGCCCAGCGCTCGCCGCGTTGTTGGCTCCAGCGCTTCCACCGCGGCGAGCAGCGGCCGCAAAGCGGCCAGCCCCTCCTCGGGCCCGTTCCCGTCGAGTGGCGGGATGATCCCCTGCACGTAGCCGGCGGCCACCAATTCGTCCAAACGCGGGCCGTAGGGCTGCTCGTTCGGGGCATGCAGCGCGCGGTTGGCGAAGGCCAGTGAGACATGGGCGCGCACGAACCATGGTTGCTCGATCGTGATGACGGCCTGCGCCAACAACCCGGAGAGCACGGGTGCACTGCCAAGATGAAACCGGAAATCCGCCGAGCGGCCGGCGATCCGCGGCTCACCCGCCACAAAGGCCACGGTGCAGGCGGAGGCGCAGTACCGCGTCACCGCCGTTGCAAGATGCCGCGTCCGGATCAATTCGGCGATGCCGGCTGCGACGCCGATCCGGCCGCCAGGACTGTCGAACGCCATCGTCGTCACGCCGGGCGCCTGGTCCAGGGCCGCGCCCACCGCGGCCGTGCCACCGAACGCGAAGCCGCCCTTGAACAGGATCACGGTGGCGCGGTCGGGGGCGACGTCCACGAGCCCATCCATCCCGGTGTCCGAGAAGGACGGGCCACCCCCACGCTCCCCGAGGTATTTGAGCTCGAAGGGCGGAATCGCGGGCCCAAATTGCAGAGCACCCAGACACGTCCCCAACCAGACCAAGACCGCGAGCGGCAGCAGCATCTAAACCGCCTTCACCAGTCCCACGGCCTGGGCAAGCAAGGCGCCGGAACGCCAGGCGCATTCCACGCGCGGACCCAGCAACCAGTCGCCGCACACGCCCAGGCCCCTGGCCGCATCCCATAGCATGCCGTCGCCAGCATTGCCGGACCGGGCGTAGCGCCAGCGATGCGCCGACGCGCTGAGGCACTCGGGCAACGCTGCGCCGATGCGTCCGGCGAGCGCCGCCAGCAATGCGGGCGCCACGGTCTCGGGGGTTTCCTCCAGATGGGATGCCGACCACTCCGGCCCGGCCTGCACGACCCAAGCCTCCGGCCCGGATCGACCCGGCTTGGCGGAGTTGCGCGCCGCCCAGCCGATCGGGCCGCCTTCCCGCAGCACGTCCGCGGCGACCGCGACCGGCGCCGCGAAGGCGGCCATGACCGTCCAGCACGGCTGCGCCGGCGTGGCGGCGGCTCGGGCAGCCAGGTCGGGCGCGGCGTCGCGCAGCAGCGGGGCGGCATTCTCCGCCGGCACCGCCAGGATGACCGTGTCGAACGGACCGTCCGCCAACCCATCGCCTTCCAGCCGCCAGGCGCCAGGGCCGCCAGACAGCGCGTCCACCCGGGTGTTCCACCGCACCTCCGCCGCTCGGGCAAGATGTTTGACGGGCGCGTTCATGGCCGGCACGCCGACCCAGCACCCCTCCCCGGCCGCCGGCCACGGCGCCACCAGGCCGAGGCGCCGCCACATCTCCACCTGGTCGCGGAAGGCGGGATCGCGGACGGTGAAATACTGCGCCCCATGATCAAACGCGGCCTCGCCCATCGCGGTGGCGACTCGGCGGCTCGACATACGACCGCCGGGACCGCGGCCTTTGTCGAACAGCCATGCGGATCGGCCGGCAGCATGGAGGCTGGCGGCGCAGGCCAGCCCGGCCAAGCCGGCCCCTACGATCGCGATTCGCTGTCCCATGGCGCCACCCCTGCTCACCGCGACCACGCCGAATAGACCCGAGCGGTTCGCCCACAGCAAGGTGGCGCCCTGTGCGATGCTGCCCTGAACTTGTCAGCGTGTGCGCTACCTTATATCAAACCGCGCCATGGACCCGGCACGGCCGACGTGACTGCGATCGAGTTCCGCCACGTCGACCTCGTTCGGGCTGGCCGCCAAGTTCTCGCCGACGTCAGCCTCACCATCCAGCAGGGTGAGTTCGTGGGCGTCCTGGGACCGAATGGGGCGGGCAAGACGACGTTCATGCGCGCCGTGCTCGGCCTTCTCCGGCCCAGCCGCGGCACGGTGCGTGTGCTGGGCCGGCCGGCCGGCCGCGGCAACCCGATGGTCGGCTACATGCCGCAATCGCGCGCCGCCAACGCAAACCTGCGGCTGCGCGGGCGCGACTTTGTCGCCGGGATCCTCAACGGTCACCGGTTGGGCCTGCCGCTGCTGGGCCGACAGGGCGCTGCGGAGGTCGACCGCGCCCTTGCCCTCGTCGGGGCGACCGGCCTGGCGCAACGCGCGCTCGCTGACACATCCGGCGGGGAGCGGCAGAGGCTGCTGCTGGCGCAGGCGCTGATCGGACGGCCCAAGCTGCTGCTGCTGGACGAACCGCTGATCAGCCTGGATCCGCACCATCAGCACGCCATCGTCGCCCTGGCGAAATCGCTGCAAGACGAGCTTGGCATCGCGATCCTGTTCAGTTCGCATGAGCTCAATCCGTTGCTGGGGGTGTTGGACCGGGTGCTGTACCTCGGCGGCGGCGAGGCGGCGCTGGGCACGGTGGATGAGGTGATCACCGGTCCCGTGCTGTCCCGGCTGTATGGCTCCGCCATCGACGTCGTGCATGTGAAGGGCCGTATCTTCGTGATGTCGGGCCAGCAGGAGGTGGAGCACGATCCGCATCGGCATCAGGCGCCGGGCCATGTTTGACTACGACTTCATGCAGAACGCCTTCGCGGCGGCCACGATCGTCGCGGTGGTGGCGGGTGCGGTCGGCTACTTCCTGGTCCTGCGCGGGCAAACCTTCGCCGGGCACGCGCTGTCCCATGTCGGCTTCACCGGGGCGACGGGCGCGGTGCTGCTGGGAACCTCCCCGCTTTGGGGGCTGGTGCTGGTCACGATGGCGGCCGGCATCGGCATGGGCCTGCTGGGCGAGCGGCTGAGCCAGCGGGACGTGGCGATCGGGCTCGTGCTGTCGCTCTCGCTCGGCCTGGGATTGCTGTTCCTGCATTTCTATACGGCGTTCGCCACGCAGGCGACGGCCTTGCTGTTCGGCAACGTGCTGGGCGTCGATGCTGGCACGGTCTGGGCGCTGCTGCTGTTGGGGGTGGCGAGCCTGGCGGCGCTCGCAATCATCTCCCGCCCGCTGCTGTTCGCGAGCATCCAGCCCGAGCTGGCGGAGGCGAAAGGCGTCTCATTGCGGCTGTATTCCGTGCTGTTCCTGGCGATCGTGGCGCTGGCGACGGCGGAATGCGCGCAGATCGTGGGGGTGCTGCTGGTGTTCGCGCTGATGGTCGGCCCAGCGGCCGCGGCGCAGCGCCTGACCAGCGGGGTGGTTGCGGGCGTGCTGCTTTCGGCCAGCTTCGCCCTGGCTGAAGCGTGGCTCGGGCTGACGCTCGCCTTCTACACCGACTGGCCGAGCAGCTTCTGGATCAGCGCGCTCAGCGCCATCGTCTATCTGATCGCCGTGGGCTGGCAAGGCGCATCGGTGGGGCGAAGGCGGGCCATGGCGGCCAATTGAGCTGCCGGGGCGGCTCATACATCGCCGCATGAATCATAGGTCCAGACCGACGGTTCTGTGTTTCAGTCGGAATGAATAGGTTGCGGTCATCGATGAAGGGCAGCGGATCAAATCGCTGTCCCGCCCGATGGCCCGCCTATCTAGACGGACCTCTTTTCAGAGGACCAAAGACATGAATACCAAGCTGATCATCGCCGCTACGGTTGCTGCATTGAGTTTGTCGACCATTGCATTCGCCGGAGAACGCGACCAGACCGCTGTCCTGCACCCTTTGACTGAAGGCGGCACCGCGCTCATGGTCGGGTTCGACAACTCGGTCGTGCCGCCGAACGGTTCGAACGGCCCGGTCGAATCGGCAAACTCCCTGCCGGCCGGTGCGATGAATGGGACTGGGCCCGTGCTGTATGCGCAGTCGGTGAACCATTATTTCGCCCAGCAGGCTGACCACCGCTTTGCCCAGCTCCAAGCTACTGGCGGCCACCACAGCTAACCGCGGCGACAGCAACGAAGGGCCGGCCCGAAAGGACCTGCCCTTTTGTTGGTGGGTTTACGACGCCGGGCTGGCAGCTACCCGGACCACAGGCGGCCAGCGGTCGCACTATTCATGCTATCCAAGCGCGGCCAGGCCATCCTCGCGCATGGCGGCTTGCTGCCTGTGCTCAGTGAGCACTGACCGTTTGTCCCGGCGATGCTGAAACCATGCCGTTCCACATGACAGCACCTGACCCGAATGACGCCATAACGCAGAATTAATGGAAGACCTTCATTGTTTCATCACATAGGAATTCATGGCTGCCTTCACTTTTAGCGTCATACCGCGGAGCGTCACTGCAATGGACACGATGACTCGCATCGAGTTTGGACAAGATGATCTGGACAATGTGCTCGCAGCGATGGCGCCCAACGAGATCGACAAGCTGGCGTTTGGCGCCATTCAGTTGGACGCTGCAGGCACGATCCTCTCTTTCAACGCGACAGAGAGCAACATCACGGGCCGCCGCAAGGAGTCCGTCCTCGGCAGGAACTTCTTCAGCGAGGTGGCGCCCTGCTGCAACAAGCCGAAATTCCGCGGTGTCTTCGATGCGGGCGTGAAGTCCGGTAATCTCAACGCGATCTTCGACTACACGTTCGACTACGTGATGAAGCCGACACGCGTCAAAATCCACATGAAAAAGGCTTTGGCCGACAACACATACTGGGTGTTCGTCAAAAGACTGTAGCGCACCCTGCGCCTTGCCTGTCACGCGCGAGTGTAGCAGCGTGAGGCATGGGTCCTGGAGTAAGCGACCCCCGGGGAACGTCACGCCATGCCTGTCCGCTGGGTCCAACGTGCCGCCTGTCTTGCATCCACCCTGGTCATGTCCCCGCTGCCAGGCTTGGCCGCGGGTTCCTGCCCGGCGCTGCACGGGCTGAGCGTCCCGGATGTCACGATGGGCGCGACGCAGGACGTGCCGGCGGGGCATTTCACGCCGGCTACCGCGCCCGCATTGACGCTGGACGTGCCGGGGTTCTGCCGCGCCGAGGCGACCGCCACGCCCACGACCGACTCGCGGATCGGCATCGAGGTGTGGATCCCGTCCGGCGGCGCCTGGAACGGCAAGCTGCTCGGCATCGGCAATGGCGGCTACTCCAGCGTGCTGGACTACGCCGCGATGGCGGACGGCATCCGCCGCGGCTATGCCACCGTCGCCACCGATGACGGCCACCAGGGCGAGGATTTGCGGTTCGTCATCGGCCATCCCGGCAAGGCCGACGATTGGGCCGACCGCGCCATCCACGCCATGACCGTGGCCGCCAAGCCGATCGTGCGCGCCTATGCCGGGGCGCTGCCGCAAAGCAGCTATTTCTCCGGCTGCTCGACCGGTGGCTTCCAGGCCTTGGCCGAGGCGCAGCGCCATCCGGACGATTACGACGGCATCATCGCGGGGGCGCCGGGCTATCCGCGGTTCAATCTCAGTGCCAGCTTCATGTTCGCCTGGGCCGCCAACCACGACGCGGCCGGCACGGAAATCCTGACGCGGGCGAAGCTGCCGACGCTGAACAAGGCCGTGACGGCGGCCTGCGCCGGGCCGGACGGCGTGATCGACGATCCGCGGCAATGCCATTTCGACCCCGCCACGTTGCTGTGCCACGGCGCGGAGGACGATTCGTGCCTCACGGCGGCGCAGGTGGCCGTGGTCCGGGCCGTCTATCGCGGGCCGGAAAACACCCGCACGCACGACTCCGTGTTCCCCGGCTGGGACCCGGGCAGCGAGGCGCCGGGCGGCGACCCGAAAGCCGGCTGGACGGCCTACATCGTGGGGCAACCCGAGCCGGTGCGGCTGGAATTGTGGAAGTTCTGGGTGTTCGGCGATCCGAATTTCGATTACCGCAGCTTCAACTACGGCGACGACCTGGACTACGCCGACCGCGCGGTGCCGAACATGAACGCCGTCAGCACGGATTTGCGCCGCTTCCAGCAGCATGGCGGCAAGCTGCTGATGTATTACGGCTGGGCGGACAACGTCTCCTCCGCGCGCACCGGCATCGACTATTACGAGAGCCTGCAGCGGGCGGTGGGCGATGCCACGAAAACCCGCGCGTTCAGCCGCTTGTTCCTGATGCCCGGCGTCGGCCACTGCACCGGCGGTCCGGGACCGGACACGTTCGACGCGGTCGGCACGCTGGACAACTGGGTGCAGCACGGCGCCGCGCCGGACCGCATCGTCGCCACGCATGCCAGGAACGGGGTGGTCGACCGCAACCGGCCGCTCTGCCCGTATCCGCAGGTCGCGCGGTGGAACGGGTCCGGCAGCCAGGACGCGGCCGAGAACTTCACCTGCGCGACCGACCCGAAAGCCCCACCGTATGACGGCGGCGCGTGGTTGCGCCACGTGCAGGAGGTGGACGCCCAGGCGAGGGCGAAGCCCTAAAGCCAGCGGTGTCGCTCGACTTCCGCCAACTGCGCTATTTCATCGCGGTCGCGGAGGCGCAGCATTTCGGCCGCGCGGCAGAACGGCTGGACATCGCGCAGCCTGCCCTCTCCATGCAGGTCGCGGCGCTTGAACGCCACCTCGGGGCGCGGTTGCTGGACCGCACGCATCGCCGCGTCGCCCTGACGCAGGCCGGCGCCCTGTTCCTGGCGGAGGCGCGGGCCACGCTGGCGCAGGCGGAGCGGGCGGAGCGGGTTGGCCGCCAGGCGGGCCGCGGCGAGACCGGGCTGGTCAGCCTCGGCTATGTCGGCTCCGCGCCGTTCAGCCCGGCGATGGCCAGCCTGCTGCACCGCCTTCGCTCGGACGATCCCGGCATCGCGCTGCATTTGGCGCAACTGCCCGCCGCCGCCCAATTGGACGGTCTTGCCAACGGGGCGATCGATCTCGGCCTCATCCGATCACCGATGGAGGCGCTGCCCGATATGCTGGGCACGCTGGCGCTGAGCGATGAGGCGATGGTCGTGGCCCTGCCCGCCAGCCACGCCGCCGCCACAGCGCGGGAATTGACGCTGGCGGAGTTGGCGCAAGAGCCATTCATCAACTACGCACCGCAAGGGACTGCCGGGCTGTACAGCCTGGTGCGGGATGCCTGCCAGGAAGCGGGGTTTGAGCCGCGCGTGGTGCAGACGGTGCCGCAGGTCGCCACCATTGCCTGCCTGGTGGCGGCCGGGCTGGGCATCGCCCTGGTGCCGGAAAGCGTCGCCCGCCTGCGCCTGCCCGGTATGACGGTCCGCCCGCTGAGCGCAGCGCCGCGCACCACTCTGATGCTGGTGTACCGGCGGGACGAGCGCTCGCCCGCGGCATTGGCGTTGCTGCGGCACGGCCGGGCGGTGGCCGCCGATAAGCCAGGCTGATGAAAACAGCGACGCAACGCTATTGATGCCGCGGCGCGGCTCGGCCCAGGCTGGGCCGATGGAGGAAGCAGGCGCATGGTCGAGCGTGCCAAAGTATTGTTATGGCCGGTGGCGATGTTGGCCGTGGCGTGGCTGGCTGGGGCGCCGTTGATGGCGGATGCTGCCCGGCGGGTCGACGAGGGCCAGGCCCCCAACCAGCACCCAGTCCACGCGGTGGCGGACGGGCGGCTTGCCGTCGGCGCCGGGCTGCTGCCGCTGTATGTCTCGCAGGACTGGAGCCATCCGCTGCCCGGCGTCACCCGCGCCGTGATCGTGATCCATGGTCGGCTGCGGAACGCCGAAACCTACTACCACTCCGCCGAGGCCGCCGCCGCCGCCGCCGGGCCGGCTGCCGCCGGCAGCCTGCTGGTGGCGCCGCAATTCCTGGCCGGCGTGGACATGGCCGGGCATGACCTGCCGCCAGCCACGCTGCACTGGGACCTGACCAGTTGGATGGGTGGCGACCCGGCTGAAGGGCCGGCGCCGCTCAGCTCGTTCGACGCGCTGGACGCCCTGCTGGCCAAGCTGGGCGACCGCTCGCTGTTCCCCAACCTGCGCACGGTGGTGGTGGCCGGCCATTCGGGCGGCGGCCAGGTGGTGCAACGCTACGCCGTGCTCGGCCGCGGCGGCGACAAACTCGCTGCCAGCGGCATCGCCGTGCGCTACGTGGTGGCGAACCCATCCTCCTACGCGTATTTCAGCCCGGACCGCCCCGTCGCCGGCAGCACAGCCTTCGCCCCGCCGGGCAACCCGTCGAGCTGCCCCGGATACGACACCTGGAAATACGGCATGAACGCGTTGCCGCCCTATGCCGGGCAGGCCAGCTCCGCGGCGATAGAGGCCGCCTATGCCGCGCGCCAGGTGGTCTACCTGTGGGGCGGGGCGGATACCAACCCGAACCAGCCGGCACTGGACAAAAGCTGCGCCGCCGAACTGCAGGGGCCCTACCGCCTGGCCCGCGGCGAGTCGTATTTCGCCTACCTCAAGGGCCGTGACCCGCATTTGGCCCATACGGCGGCGATCGTGCCGGGCGTGGGCCATGACGGCGATGCCATGTTCACCTCCCCACAAGGGCTGAAGGCGCTGTTCGACAAACAATAACGCGCTGGGCTCGATCCCGGCCGGAGGAAACTGCCATGCTGTCAGACCGGACCCTGTCCGCCCCCGCCATCCGCCGTGCGGTCGTCGCCTCGGTGATCGGCAATGGGCTCGAATGGTTCGACTTCCTGGTCTACGCCTTCTTCGCGCGGACGATCGGGCATCATTTCTTTCCCGCCAGCACGCCCACCGCCTCCCTGATGCTGACCTTCGCCACCTTTGCCGTCGGTTTCGTGGTGCGGCCGTTCGGCGGCATCCTGCTGGGCGTCTATGCCGACCGCGCAGGCCGGCAGAAAGCGCTGGCGCTGCTGATCGTGCTGATGGCGGCCGGCACGCTGATCGTCGGGCTGGCGCCGGATTACGCCTCCATCGGGCTGGCGGCGCCGCTGCTGATCGTGCTGGCGCGGGTGATCCAAGGGCTGTCGGTCGGCGGCGAGTTCGCCAGCGCGGCGGCCATGCTGGTGGAGCTGGCGCCGCCGGGCCGCAAGATGTTCTACGGCAGCTTCCAGATGGCGTCCCAGGGTATGGCGCTGCTAGTCGCCTCCGGCATCAGCCTGCTGCTGACGGAGGCGATGGCGCCCGCCGCGTTGGAGGCGTGGGGATGGCGCATCCCCTTCCTGCTGGGCTCGCTGATCGGCCCGCTGGGCTTCTACATCCGCCGCAAATGCGCCGAGAGTCCGGAGTTCCTGGCGCTACGAGCGGCTGGCGGAGCGTTACCGGTGACCGGCTTCGCGCCGGCGATGGCGCGCCAGTGGCGGGCAGTCGTGTGCGCGTTCGGCATCATCGCCGTTGGCACGGCGCTGAATTATCTGTGGCACAGCTACACGCCGACCTACGTGACGGAGCAACTGCACCTGCCGCTCTCCGCGGCGCTGGCGGGATCCTCGCTGTGCGGGCTAGTGGCGATCGTGGTCTACCCGCTGGCAGGGCTGCTGGCGGACCGGATCGGCGCCTATCGCCAGTTCTTCATCGTCGTCACGGCATTCGCCTTCTGCGCCTACCCGATCTACGCCTACGTGGATGCGGCGCCCAGCGTCCCGCGGCTGTTCGTGTCGCAACTTGTGGCGACGCTGTTCCTGGGCTTCATGTCCGGCCCGCACCCGGGGATGCTGGCGACGCTGTTCCCGACCGGATCGCGCAGCACCGGGGTGGCGCTGTCCTACAACCTCGCGGTGACGCTGTTCGGCGGCTTGGCGCCGGTGACGGTCACCTGGCTGATTGCCGTCACGGGCAACCGGATGATGCCGGCCTGGTTCCAAATCCTGGCGGCGGTGATCTCACTGGCGATGGTGGGGGCGACGGCAACCGCCTGGGCGCCGCGACGGCAGGCCAGCTTGTCCTCACCGGCGCTGCTGTAGGGCAGCGTCAGCAAATGAGTGCGTCGGCACGGCGACAAAGCTTCCGCTCAAAACAAAGGCTTAGAGCCTGATCGTTCCAGGTTGACCTGCAAAGCCCTCTCCCTCGGGGCTACCGTTGTCGGGTAAGTGCGAATCGACTTTCCAAGTTGTGCGCGAGTGATTTGCAGGTAGCCGGGTCATAGTTTGGGGTGGCGGTATAGAGCCAGTTGCTTTGGTCTCGAGCTTCAGATTCGCTGCCATCTAGGCAACTCAGGATCCGATTCGCATGGCGCAGTTCCAACTCGGCCGGTTCGGTGACCGCCGTTTGGCGGCAACCGGTGACTGCCTGCTGGCGGCCATGGAGAAGCAGCAGACCATGTGCCTGCACGCGCTGGCCGACAGCCGGGAGGAGGTGCTTCGCTATGGCGCATTCCTCGATAACGAGGCGGTCACCCGCTACGAAATGCTGGTCCGCACCGGCCAACTGACCGCCCAGCGCGCGGCTGGCCGCCAGGTTCTGGTGGTGTCCGACACCTCGGAGCACAACTATGCCGGCCATACCGGGAGCAAACGCGGCTTTGGCACTGTTGGCAACGGCACGGATATAGGTGTGTTGATCCATCCGGTGCTGGCGCTGGATGCTGGGACGGGCGGTATCCTCGGGCTGGTCGGCGCCGAGGTGATCAATCGTGCGCCGGGGACGGTTGGGGATCACAAGCTGCGGGATGCCGACGACAAGGAGTCGCGCCGCTGGCTGGCCGGGGTGGAGATGGCGGGCGATGTCCTCGCCGACGCGGCGCAGATCACCATGGTGGAGGACCGCGAAGGCGACATCTACGACCAGTTCGCCCGCCGTCCGCACAACGTGCACTTGCTGGTGCGCGCCGCACGCGACCGCTCGGTCGGCGTTGGGAGATTGTTCGAGACTTGCGCGACCTGGTCGGAGGTGACGCGCTACTCGATCACCGTCCCGGCCAAACGCAGCGGCAAAGGCCAACGCGCCGAGCGGACGGCGGTGGTCGCGGTGCGGTTTGGTGAGGTGACGGTGCGCCGGCCGGCGTTGGCCAGCAAGCAGTTGGCGGAAAGCCTGACGCTGCGGGTGGTCGATGTCCGTGAGATCGATCAGCCGCCTGACGTGGCGGACCGCGTGCATTGGTGTCTTCTGACGACCCACGCTGTGACCACAGCGGCCGACGCGCTCCGGGTGGTGCGCTGGTATCGCCTGCGCTGGACCATCGAACAGGTGTTCCGCACGATGAAGACGGACGGCGTGGACGTGGAAACCTCTCAGATCACCACGCCGAACAGCCTGTTGAAGCTGGTAACGGTGGCGCTGATCGCCGCGGTGCGGATCATGCAACTGGTGATCGGGCGTGACGGCAAGACAGAGCAGCCGTTGACGGACGTGATCGCCGATCCAGTGCAGCTTCCGGCTCTCGTGGCCATCAACAAGACGCTGGAGGGGCGGACCGAAAAGTTGAAAAACCCGTTCGACCCCAGCTCGCTCGCATGGTTTTCCTGGATAGCCTCCCGCCTGGGCGGCTGGTCTGGCTATACCTCAAAGGGATACAGACCAGCCGGCCCAAAAACTATGGCCCGCGGCCTCAAAAGGCTAAACGCCATGGTCGACGGCTGGCTTCTAGCAAATCGTTCCGCACTTACCCGACTCCCGTAGCCCTCGGGGAGAGGGTTGGGTGAGGGCCAAATGCACGGTCTTGCGCGTCGGACCCTCACCCCGACCCTCTCCCAGAGGGAGAGGGAGAAGCACTGCCGTCAACCTGAACGATCGCGCGTTAGGGCGGCAACAGGCATCACGCGGAACCAGCCGCAAGCGATGAACCAACATCATCACTTGCCGTCGCCGCGCCGGCCTCGTGGCGCTGGAAGTTCTCGGCGATGGCCGCGCCGGTGGCGATCCACAAATCCGGGCAAGCCGCCGCATATTGCAGGAACTCGCGCAGCAGGCGCAGGCGCATGGGGCGGCCGCTGCATTGCGGGTGCAGCACGGTGGTCACCAGCGCCCCCCAGTCGCGCGACTCGTCCAGTTCGTCCTTCCAGATCGACAGCACGTGCTCCCGCGGGAAGATCGGCCGCGGGCTGAACCGGGCCGACAGGCCGAGCGTCCAATCGTCGTAACTCGGCGTCACCGGCAGCTCGATCGTGCCGGGCGTGCCGTCCGCCAGGCGGTGGCGATACGGCCGCACGTCGTCGCGGAAGGACGAGGTGTAGGTGATGCCGTGCCGCACCAAGGACTGCCGCAGCGCTTCGGTGAACTCGCCATACGGCGCACGGTATCCGGTCGGGACCACGCCCAGCCGCCGCTTCAGCGCGTCGAACCCGCGCTCCACCTCCTCCTCGATCAGCGGGTCGCCGGGGTCCGGCAGCAGGTGGTGGTAGCCGTGGTGGCCGATCTCGTGCCCGGCGTGCAGGATCGCCTCGGCCATCGCCGGGTGCGCGTCCACCGACCACCCGGTGATGAAGAAGGTCGCCTTCAGCCCCAACTGCGCCAGCAAATCCAGCAACTTGGGCGTGCCGACCCGGGCCTCGAAGCCGCCATAGCTCATGGTGACGAGGCGCTGGGCGTGGGCGGCGTCCTTGCTGGTCCAGGCGGTCTCCGCATCCACGTCGAAGGACAGGAACATGGCGGCGCTGTAGGGCGCCGGCCACGGATACGCTGGCGCGGGCGGGGCGGTGTTCGCCGGCGCCAGGGGAATGGTGGCAAGCGCCTCACGGTCGAGCATGGTTATCGCCTCCTCATCGGATCACTGCGGACAGGAACGCCTGGGTGCGGGCTTCACGCGGCGCGCCCAGGATTTGCGACGGCGGCCCCGCCTCCACGATCGCGCCACCATCCATGTAGACGACGGTGTCCGCCACTTCGCGGGCGAAGCCCAGCTCGTGCGTGACGACCATCATGGTCATGCCGCTGCGGGCAAGTTCCTGCATCACGGCCAGCACCTCACCCACCAGCTCCGGGTCCAGCGCGCTGGTCGGCTCGTCGAACAGCATCAGCATGGGGCGCATCGCCAGCGCGCGGGCGATCGCCACGCGCTGCTGCTGCCCGCCGGAGAGCTGCGCCGGGTAGCGGCCCGCCTGGTCCACCAGCCCGACGCGGCGCAGCAGCGCCTCCGCCTCCGCACGCGCCTCCGCCGGCGTGCGGCCCTGCACCTGCACCGGGCCTTCCATGACGTTCTGCAGCGCGGTCATGTGCGGGAACAGGTTGAAGCGCTGGAACACCATGCCCGTCTTCAGCCGCTGCCGGGCGACCTGCGCCTCCGTCAGGCGGTGCAGCCGGCGACCATCCTCCCGCACCCCAAGGAGCTCGCCGTCCAGCCAGATGCCGCCGCCGTCGATGCGGGTCAGTTGGTTGACGCAGCGCAGCAGCGTCGTCTTGCCGGAGCCGGACGCACCGATCAGGCACAGCACCTCACCGGGCTGCACGTCCAGGGACACCTGCTTCAGGGCGTGGTGGTCGCCGAAGCGTTTCTCCACCGCGCGGAAGGCGACCAGCGGCCGGCTCATCGCGTGGGCCGCGCCACGCCGCGGGCGAAGCGCCGCTCCAGCAGCATCTGCACCGGCGTCAGGATTGAGACGACCAGCAGGTACCAGAGCCCGGCCACGATCAGCAATTCGATCACGCGGGAGTTGGCGTAGTAGATGTTCTCCGCGTTATGCAGCACCTCCGGATACTGGATCACGCTGGCGAGCGAGGTGGCCTTCACCAGGCCGATGAACTCGTTGGCCAAGGGCGGGATGACGACCCGCATCGCCTGCGGCAGGATGATGCGGCGCTGGGCGCGCAGCCGCCCCATCCCGATCGCCGCCGCCGCCTCGTACTGCCCGGCATCCACCGACAGCAGCCCGGCGCGCACCACCTCCGACGTGTAGGCGCCCTGGTTGATCCCCAGGCCCAGCAAGGCCGAGAGGAACGGCGTCATCACGTCCACCGCGCGCGCCGACCACAGGCCGGGGATGCCGATGGTCGGGAAGATCAGCGCCAGGTTGAACCAGAGCAGCAATTGCAGGATCAGCGGCGTGCCGCGGAACAGCCAAGTGTAGCCGGCCGCGACCCCGGCGAGCACCGGGTTGGGCGACAGCCGCATCACCGCCACCACGACGCCGAGCCCGATCCCCAGCGCCATCGCCAGCACCGCCATCGCCACGGTGTTGAAGATCCCCGTCAGGATGACGGGCACGGTGAGGAAGCGCGCGACGTAGCTCCACTCGATCTGCCCGTGCGCAAAGGCGCGGGCCAGGGCCAGCAGCACGGCCACGATCAGCAACGCAGCCAGCCAGCGGCCCCAATGCAGGCGGCGGGCGGCCGGCAGGCCGGAAAGGTCCGGGAACCCGCCGGCCAGTCCGCCGCTCACTGTGGCGAGGCGTTCAGCAGCGGTTCGGGCACCGCGTTTGCGGCCAGGCCGTATTTCGTCAGCACGGCGGTGTAGGCGCCGTTGGCGATCAGCGCCTTGAACGCGTCGGTCACAGCGTCGCGCAGCGCCACGTCGCCCTTGCGGAAGGCGATGCCCTGGTAGCCATAGGCGATCGGCTTGCCGAGGATGCGGTATTTGCCGGGCTCGTTGGCCTGCGCATAGGGCAGCGTCTCGCTGCCCTGCACGGCAGCGTCGATGCGCCCCTGCTTGAGTTGGTTGCGGACGTCGATGCTGTTCTCGCCGGGCACGTATTGCACCGCCGGCTTGCCCGCGGCCTCGCAATTGGCCTTGCTCCACTTGTCGATCTCGACCGGGAAGGAGGTGCTGCGGACGGTCCCCACCTTCATGCCGCAGAGGTCGGCCGGCGCCTTGGCGGGGCTGTCGGCCAGGGTGAAGAATTGCGGCCCGGTGGTCAGGTAATCCACGAAGTCCATCGTCTCGCGGCGCGAGGCACGGTCGGAAAAGCCGCTGATGATGAAGTCGGAGCGGCTGGTCTGCAACGCGGGGATCAACTGCTCGAACGCCACGTCGCTCCAGACGATGGTCAGCCCCAACTGCTTGGCCAGGGCATTGGCCAGGTCGATGTCGAGGCCGGTGAGCTCGTTGGTGGCGGTGTCGTGGTACTCCATCGGGGCATAGGTGGCGTTGACCGACAGGTGCAGGGTGCCGGACTGGCGGATGGCATCCGGCACCTCGGCCGCATGCACCTCCAGCGCGGCGAACAGGCTGGCACATGCCAGGGCGGCCAGGCGGCGTCGGGTCATCTCGGCTCCTTCCGGAATGGGTCTCGTGCCGCCATAACATCAAAGACGCAGAGCCGCACCGTTGATGGTAGAGCGTGTCACCAAAGGGAGAACCGCACGATGCCACCGACCCGCCTCAACCGCGCCGCGCTTGCCACACTTCCAGCCTCGGTGGCGCCGGGCTTCAACGTGGCGACCGTGCGCCCTGGGATCGTCCATCTGGGCCTCGGCGGATTCCACCGGGCGCACATGGCCCGCTACACCCACACCCTCATGCAGGCGCGGCCGGACGCGCTGCAATGGGGCATCGCCGGCGCCGGCCTGCTGCCGGGGGACCGCCGCCTGGCGGAGGCGCTGGCGCCGCAGGACGGGCTCTACACGCTGGTCGAACGCAGCGGCGCGGAGGAGACGGTGACGGTGATCGGCGCCCTGGCGGCCGTGCTGTTCGCCGGGGACAGCAGCGCCGCCCTGTTGGATGCGATCGACCAGCCGGCCATCCGCATCGTCAGCCTGACCGTGACGGAAAACGGCTATTGCCTGAACCGGGCGACCAAGCAGCTCGACTTGGATAACCCGCTGATTCAGGCCGATCTGGCGCAGCCGACGCAGCCACGCAGCGCCATCGGCGTTATCGTCGAGGCATGCCGCCGCCGCCGCGAGGCTGGCGCGCCGGCGTTCACCGCGCTCAGTTGCGACAACATCCAGCATAACGGGACGGTGCTGCGCGACGCGGTGCTGACGCTGGCGCGGCGGCGCGACCCGGTGCTGGCCGAGTGGATCGCGGCGGAGATCAGCTTCCCTAGCACGATGGTCGACCGCATCACCCCGGTGACGACGCCCGCGGACGTGGCGGCGCTGGCGGAGCGCCACGGGATCGCCGATGCCTGGCCGGTGTTCTGCGAGACCTTTACGCAATGGGTGATCGAAGACCGCTTCGTCGCCGGACGGCCGGCCTGGGAGCAGGTCGGCGCGCAGTTCGTGGCCGACGTGGCGCCCTATGAATTCATGAAGCTGCGGCTGCTGAACGCGAGCCATTTGGCGGTGGCCGGGCTGGGACGGCTGGCCGGCTACGTCACCATTGACGAGGCGATGGCCGACCCGCTGATGACCCGCTACATGACCGCGCTGATGGACCGGGAGACCGGCCCGACATTGCCGCCGGTGCCGGGCATCGACCTGGCGGACTACAAGGCGACGCTGATCCAGCGCTTCGGCAACACCGCGATCAAGGACACGGTCGAGCGGGTCAACACCGACGCGCCGCTGAACGTCCTGGTGGACCCGATCCGCGACCGCCTGCGCGCCGGGGCGCCGCTGGACCTGCTGGCGCTGGCGCTGGCGGCCTGGCTGCGCCGGGTCCGCGGCGAGGACGAGGCCGGCCAGCCGATCGACGTGCGCCACCCGCTGGCATCCCTGCTGCGCGACGCCGCCGTCCAGGGTGGCGAGGACCCGGCGCCGCTGCTGGGCATCACCGCCCTGTTCGGTGAGACCGGGACCGACCCTCGGCTGGTGGCGCCCGTCGGGCGTTGGTTGGCAGCCTTGTACCGCAACGGGAGCCGTGCGACGCTGGCGCAAGCGGCGGCGGAGTTGAAATTTTAAGGGCTCGAAGTTGCACGCCGGGCGCTGTCGGTTGCCATGGTCCCGCATCCGCTGCGCGGATACGGGCTACGCCTCTGCAGCAAAATAGCGCTTTGCGGCAATGGCGCGCTCCCATACAAGCGAGGATGCGTGCAGACCGTAATACAAGATGGCCGGGGTTCACCCGGCAGCGGACGCGCGGTCTTTTGGGGAGGGAGATACGCCGTGACACATCAAACGCCTATGTTGCGCCGCACAACGCTGAAGGCCGGGGCCGGCCTGCTCGGCGGGATGTTGTTGCCATGGACGGCCCGTGCCGAGGATTACCCGGCGCTGGGCACCTTCCCCGCTGGCAGTGCAGGCAGTTCCGTGTTCGTCGGCATCGCCGTGCCACGCACCGGCACCTACGCCGTGCAGGGCGAGGATGTGCTGAAAGGCTATACGCTCGCCATCGAGCACCTGAACAACGGCGATCCGCTGATCAAGAAAATCTCGCCGCATACCTCCAAGGGCGTGCTCGGCAAGGAGGTGAAGTTCGGTGTCGCCGACGAAGAGGCCAAGCCGAACACGGCGGTGCAGGCGGCGTCCCGCTTCATCAGTGAGAACAAGGCGGTGATGTTCACCGGCTCCGTTTCCAGCGCGACCGCCGTGGCGCTGAACAAATTGGCCGACCGGGAGAAGGTGATCTACCTGCCCGGCATCAGCGGCTCCAACGACACGACCGGCAAGGATTGCGCCCGCTATTCATTCCGCGAGTGCTTCTACGGGCAAACCGCCGCCGCCGCGCTGGGCCCGGTGCTGATCAAGAGCCTCGGCGAGAAGAAGAAGATCGCCTTTCTTACCCCCGACTACACGTACGGCCACACCGTCCGCCAGTCGATGGAGGAATACCTCAAGAAGGGCGGCTGGACGACGGCGACCAACCAGGTCTGCCCGCTGGGCACGCCGGATTACAGCTCCTACCTGCTGAACATCGCCAACAGCGGCGCCGACGTGTTCGTCAACATCAATTTCGGCAACGACGCCGTGCAATCCATCAAGCAGGCGCAGCAATTCGGCATCCTGCAGAAGCAGACGCTGGTGGTGGCGTACGCCGTGCCGTTCCTGGCAAAGGAAGTCGGGCCGGACGTGACGCAGGGCGTGTTCACCGCGAGCGAGTTCTGGTGGACCATGCAGGACCGCTATCCGCTGGCGAAGGAGTTCGTTGCGGCGTTCGAGAAGAAATACAACTACAAGCCGGAATGGGGCGCCAACACCGGCTACATGCAAATCGCCATGTGGGCAGATGCGGTGGAACGCGCCAAGACCTTCTATCCGCCCGAAATCATCAAAGCCTATGAGGCCGGGCAGAAGGTGGAGTCCACGACCGGCGAGGTGTATTTCCGCGCGGCGGACCACCAGCTCGTCCGCCCGGTCGCCGTGCTGCGCGGCAAGAAGAAGGCCGACATGACGGCGGGCGACGATTACTGGGACATCGTGGAGGTGCTGGACGGCGCACCGCTGATGCAGGCCCCGGACGCATTCGGCTGCAAGCTCGGCAGCTACACCTGACCTGACGCCGAGGGTCCACGCCCCATGCTGACCTGGCCGAACCTGATCTCGCAGTTCTTCAACGGCCTGGCTCTCGGCGCCCTGCTTGCCCTGATCAGTTCGGGGCTGACCATCATCTACGGCACGCTCGGGGTGCTGAACCTGGCCCACGGCGCGATGTTCATGCTCGGCGGCTATGCCGGCTACGTCGTGTGGGCGGCGACGAACTCGTTCCTGCTGGCGATCCTCGGCGGCTCCGTGTTCGTCGGCGTCGTGGGCGTGGTGATGGAGTTCGTCGTCATCCGCCATTTCTATCCGCGCCCGCCGGAGGACCAGATTCTGGTCACGTTCGGGATCGGCATCGTGCTGGTGGAACTGGTGCGGCTGGCCTTCGGCGGGCTGTCCGTCTCCGTGCCGCCGCCGGCCTGGGCTCTCGGCGTGACGCAGCTCGGCTTCCTGTTCTATCCGACCTACCGGCTGGCCGTGCTGGGCATCGCCGCGGTCGCGCTGCTGCTGTTGTACATCCTGCTCTACCGCACCAAGCTCGGCATCATCGTGCGGGCGGGGATCGAGGATTCGGGCATGGTGAACATCCTGGGGATCAACGTCTACCGGGTGTTCCTGCTGGTGTTCGGGATCGGCGCGATGGCGGCCGGGTTCGCCGGCATCATCAACGCGCCCGTGGTGGCGCCGACGCCGGATGTGGGCGACACGATCCTGGTGCAGACCTTCGTGGTGGTGGTGATCGGCGGCATCGGTTCCTTTCCCGGGGCGGTGTTGGGCGGGCTGATCGCCGGGGAAATCCTAAGCCTCACGTCGGCGATCGACCCGAGCTACTCGCAGGTCATGCTGTTCGCGGTGATGACGCTGGTGCTGGTGGTGCGGCCGCAGGGCCTGCTGGGCCTGCGGGGGCGGGAATGAGCCTGGTGCTGCGCCGCTATTGGCCGGAGCTCGCGTGCATCATCGGCCTCTTAGTGGCGCCCTACGTGCTCCCAATCGTCGGGTTCTCGCCGGACACGGTCAACCGCATCGTCGTGTGGGGATTGTTCGGGATCGGGTTCGACCTGCTGTTCGGCTACACCGGGCTGCTGTCATTCGGCCAGGCGGCCTTCTACGGCACGGGCGGGTTCATCGCCGCCTACCTGCTGACAAACAACATGATGGACAGCGTGCTGCTGGCGCTCGTCATCGGCACGGCTGGCGCCATGGTCGCCGGGCTGCTGGTGGGGCTGGTCGCGCTGCGGCGCACCGGCATCTATTTCGCCATGATCACCGTGGCTATCGCCCAGGTGTTCTTCTTTCTCGAGAACTCTCCGCTGTCCGACTACACCGGCGGCGAGAACGG
Organism: Acetobacteraceae bacterium; assembly: GCA_965199095.1. GTDB lineage: Bacteria > Pseudomonadota > Alphaproteobacteria > Acetobacterales > Acetobacteraceae > LMUY01. The sequence continues at coordinate 153,932 of CBDAQM010000006.1, read as the reverse complement.
CCTGCCCGGCGTGCCCGCGCCGGTCTTCGCCCTCGGACCCTACGTGCTGCGGATCACCACCGGCTGGTCGATGTACGGCTTCCTCGCCGTCTGCTTCTTCGTGGGCCTGGTGGTCGCGCGGCGGATCGTGCATGCGCCCGTGGGCGCGATCCTGATCGCCATCCGGGAGAACCCGCTGCGCGTGCAGGCGCTCGGCCACTCGGTCGCGCTCTACAAGCTGACGGCGTTCGTGATCGCCAGCGGCTATGCCGGGTTCGCCGGCGGCCTGCTGGGCGTGCTGCAGGGCTACATGCCGCCCGAGGCCTTCACCTTCGACACGTCCGGCCAGTTGGTGATGCAGACCGTGATCGGCGGCACGGGCACGCTGTTCGGCCCGCTGTTCGGCGCCGCGGTATGGCTGTACCTACGCGATTTCCTGCAGGGCCCGGCGGGGCTCGGCAGCGCGTGGCGGCTCGTTCTGGGCGTGGTCTTCGTCCTGCTGGTGTGCTTCCTGCGCCGCGGGCTGATCGGCGGGGTCGTCAGCCTGATCACGCGGTCGAAGGCGAAGCCTCATTTGGAGCCGCCTGAGGAAAACCCGGTGATCGACGCCGCCGACAGCGTCATCGCCAGTGTCGGGCCGTCGGCACGGCAGCGGGCCGCCGGGCCAGCCCATGGCGGCCCGGTGCTGGAGACGCGCGGGATCACCAAGCGGTATGGCGGGCTTTTGGCAAACCAGAACATATCGTTTTCCGTCCAGGAGGGGGAGCTGAGGGGCGTCATCGGCCCGAACGGCGCCGGCAAAAGCACGTTCTTCAAGATGCTAACCTGTGAGGTGAAACCGACCTCCGGGCAGATATTCTTCCATGGCCAGGACATCACCGGACAGGATGTCTCCAAGGTCTGCCAGCTTGGCCTGACCAAGAGCTACCAGATCAACCAGCTCTTCAACCGCCTGACCGTGCGGCAGAACCTGGAGATCGCGGTGCTGGCGCAGCGCCGCGGCCGGTTTCGGCTGGATCTGTTCCGGCGGCTCAACCGGGTGCCGGGGCTGGCGACGCAGGTCGACCAGACGATGGCGTTGGTGAAGCTGTCTGCCCGGGCCGACATGCTGGTCTCCGACCTGTCCTACGGCGAAAAGCGGCGGCTGGAGATCGGCCTGTCGCTGGCCTCGTCGCCGACCTTGCTGCTGCTGGATGAGCCATTGGCCGGCATGAGCCCGCGGGAGCGGACGGAGACGGTGCAGTTGCTGAAGACCATCCGCCGCGGCCGCACGATGGTCGTCGTGGAGCACGACATGGACGCGCTGTTCGAACTGGCGGAGCGTATCACCGTGCTGCACGAGGGGCAGTTGCTCGCCGAAGGCACGCCGGCGGAAATCCAGCGCAACGCCTTCGTGCAGGAAGCCTATCTCGGCGGGGTCGCGGCAGCATGAGCCTGCTGGAGGTCGAGGGCGTCAACAGCTATTACGGCGACAGCCACATCCTGTTCGACGTGTCCGTCCGGGCGGAGAAGAATGAGGTCGTGGCCTTGCTCGGGCGCAACGGGGCCGGCAAGAGCACGACGTTCAAGACCCTGATGGGCGTCATCCGCCCCCGCAGCGGCCGCATCACCTTGGACGGCAAAGCGACGCAGGATTTGTCGCCGCATGTCATCGCCGCCTGCGGGATGCAGCTCGTCCCTGAGGACCGCCGCGTGTTCGGCAGCCTCAACGTGGAGGAGAACATGGTCCTGGCCGGGCTGACGGCGAAAGGGCGTTGGCCGATCGACAAGATTTGGGACATCTTCCCCCGGTTGAAGCAGCGCCGCCGCAGCCGCGGCACCGACCTGTCCGGCGGCGAGCAGCAGATGCTGGCGATCGCCCGTGCCCTGATCCGCGACCCGAAGATCATCCTGTTGGACGAACCTTTCGAGGGCCTGGCCCCGGTGATCGTGCGCGACCTGCTGGCGGTGTGCCGGGTGCTGGCGGATGCCGGGCAGACCATCTTCATCATCGAGCAGAACATCAGCGCCGTGTTCAGCCTGGCCGACCGCGCCTACATCCTGAACAACGGGCACATCGTCGAAGAGCAGACCACCGCGCAGTTGAAGGCGCAGCCGCAGCTCCTGCATCGCTATTTGGGGGTGTAGGGCTCGTTCGTTACATGTTGGCGGAAAACCGCCTTTCCCTCTCCCGCTGGCGGGAGAGGGTTCAGAACGCTGCGGGCTTCCACGTTCCCCCGACCCGCCGCCGCGGGCGCTCTTGCGTCAAACGCGCTTGCTGACGGCGATGGCGAGCTTGCAGCCGAGCTTGATCACGCGGCTCATCAGCGCATAGGCGGGTGCGAGCTCCGCCTCATTGGCCAGGCCGATATCGCGGTGCTCCAGCTCCTCCGCGCGGAACCTTTCGATCGTGGAGCGCAGGCCGGCTTCGTCGTCCTGCAGGCTGGCGGCTTGTTCGGCGTAGTGCTCGTCGATCGCCTCCTCCACCGCGACGGTGCAGGCCATGGCGCCGCGCTCCCCAATCAGCGCGGTGGCCGCACCCAGCGCGTATCCGGCCATGTGCCAGAGCGGCAACAGCGCGGTGGGTCGCACCCGGCGATCGGCCACCAGCGTGGCGAAGGTTTCGCGGTGCACCTGCTCCTGCGCCAGCATGTGCCGCAGCGTATCGCCGTGCTGGCCACGGCCCAGCACGGCCAATTGGCCCTGGTAAATCCGCACCGCGCCATACTCCCCGGCATGGTCGACCCGGATCATCGCGGCGAGGCGCTCGTCCTCGGTCTGGTCTCCTGGCAGGGTCATCAAGCTCTCCGTGCGGCCGGGCGTGCCAGGCAGATGGCGAGGAACACGCCGAACACCAGGGCCAGGATACCGTTCATCGCCGCCATGGAGACGGGGACGCCCGGCAGCAAATAGGTGGGGTCGTCGCAGGGCTTCGCCGGGCGGGCGGGCATGCGGGCCAGGCGCTGCGCGATGCTGCCGCCGCCCAAATCCGGCGCCGCGCATTCCGGCAACGGGCTTGGCCACCACCCCTGCTCCACCCCGACATGGACGCTCGCCGCGGCCAGCGACGCCACCATGCACAGCACGACGCCCCACAGGAACAGCTTCGGGCTGACCCTGCGCCACGGCGCCAACGCCGCCGCCGCCAGCACCGCCGCGACCCGGTAGGGCCAGCGTTCCACCAGGCACAAGGCGCAGGGCACCAGGCCGCCGAAATGCTCCGACCCCAGCGCAACGGCCAGGGCGCCGAGCGCCACCAGGAGGGAGATCGCCGCCAGCGCGGGTGTTCGCGTCATGCCGCCGTTCTCGCCTGCTTCCGCGCGCCTGGCAAACGCCCTAGCTTGGACCAGACCTGTGTTGGACGGACGCGATGCGCAAACTGTGGGGCCGGCGGAACTCATCCAACGTGATGAAGGTGATCTGGCTGCTGGAGGAGTTGGCGCTGCCGTACCAGCAAATCGATGCCGGCGGCCCGTTCGGCCGCACGCACGACCCCGACTACACGGCGATGAACCCGAACAGCGTGGTCCCCACGTTGCAGGAGGCGGACGGTTTCACCCTGTGGGAGAGCAACGCCATCCTCCGGTACCTCGCAGCCGGCCATGCGGACGGCGCGCCGATCTGGCCCGCGGACGAACGGGCGCGCGCCATTGTGGACCGCTGGATGGATTGGCAGCAGACAACCCTGGGGCCGCCCGGGACCGTGGTGTTCCAGGGCCTGGTGCGCACGCCGCCGGAGCAACGCGACATGCCGGCGATCGAGGCCGCGTTTGGCCGACTTGGCCAGGTATGGGGCTTGCTGGACCGCCAGTTGGCCGCCCACCCGTTCGTCGCCGGGCCGGACTTCACCCTGGCCGACATCGCGACCGGGGTATACGTCCACCGCTGGTTCTCCTTCGACAGGGAGCGGCCGGCGCTGCCGCATCTGCGGGCCTGGTATGACCGCCTGCTGGCACGCCCGGCCTATCAGGGCCACTGCGCCCAGCCGATAACCTGACCGGCGGGCCGCCTGATCCGGCGGCCCGGCCTGGCGTGCCATGAAGGACAAGCCATGGATGGTGCGCATTCGACGCCGGATGTGATGCCGGATTCCGGCCGCCGCCGGGTGATCGCGGCCATGCTGATTTCCACCTTCATGGCGGCGGCCGAGGTCACCATCATCAGCACGGCCATGCCCACCATCGTGGCGCGGCTGGGCGGCTTCAACCTGTTCACCTGGGCGTTCGGCATCTACCTGCTCGGCCAGGCGGTGACGACGCCCATCTACGGCCGGCTGGCGGATCTCTACGGCCGCCGCATCGTCTATTTGGGCAGCACCCTGCTGTTCCTGGCGGGTTCGCTGCTGTGCGGCCTGGCCTGGAGCATGCCGGCGCTGATCGTGTTCCGCGCCGTCCAGGGGCTCGGCGGCGGCGGGCTGGTACCGCTTGCCACCACCATCATCAGCGACGTCTCACCCGCGGCAGACCGGACACGGGCGCTGAGTTACGTCAGCGGCATCTGGGGCATCGCCGCGATCGTCGGGCCGATGCTGGGATCGCTCTGCGTGGGCACGGTGGGCTGGCCGTTCGTATTCTGGATCAACCTGCCGGTCGGCGCGGTCACCCTCGCCCTGGTGGCGCGCCACCTGAAGGACCGCCCGGCCCGGCCGCCCGGCGGACGCATCGACGCGATCGGGACGGCGCTGCTGGCGGCGGGCATCGGGGCGGGGATGGCGGCGCTGATCCAATGGGACACGCTGCCCGCCGGTGCGCTGGCGGGGCTATGGGCTGCCGCGGCGCTCTGCCTGCTCGCCTTTGCCGCGCGGGAGCGCAAGGCGGTTGACCCGATGCTCGCGGCGCATCTTCTGCGCCGGCCGGTGATCCTGGCGGCCAATGCCTCCGGCCTGCTCTGCGGCGCGCTGATCATCGGGGCGACCGCGTTCCTGCCCGCCTGGGTGCAGGGCGTGCTGGGCAGCACGGCGCTGGCGGCCGGCTTCGTGCTCGGCCTGCTGACGGTGAGTTGGACCAGCACCAGCATGAGCCTCGGCCGCCTGGCGCGCCTGCCGATCCGGCCGGTCGCGTTGGTGGGGGCAGTGGCGCTGTCGCTGGGCGGTGTCGGCTTGTTGGCGCTGCCCCATGGCGGTTGGGCGATGCTGCTGGGGGCGTGCATGGTGCTGGGCGCCGGGCTCGGCGGCAGCAGCTTCGTCTTCACGGTGGCGATCCAATCGGCGGTTTCGCAGGCGGATCGCGGGCGGGCGACGTCGCTGTTCTATTTCGCCCGGTTGATCGGCCAGGCGGTGGGGGCCGCGGCGTTCGGCGGCATCCTGAACGCCGGGCTGTCCGCCGGCGGTGCCGACGCCCACGGGGCGCTCCGCGCGCTGATGGACCCGGTGAGCCGCGCCGCCCTGCCGCTGGCGGAGCTGGGCCGCTTGGAGGCGGTGCTGACGAGCGCCTTGCACGGCGTGTTCGGCGCCATGTTGGTACTGACGATGTTGAGCCTGCCGGTTGCGCTGATCGTACCGCGACGGCGTTAGGCGAGCCTACCGTGTTTCACCCTCTCCCAAAGGGAGAGGACTCCTGAAGTCAAGCTCGCGATCGTGCGCTATCCGAATCCCGTCCGCATGGTCTCGGCCCGCGCCGCGGCGGCCGGGGATTGCAGCGCCAGCGTCACCTCCGTCACGTGCAGCGCCAGGTCCGGGCCGACCAGGGCGGGCGCCCCGTGCTCGATCTGCGCGGCCAGTTGGGCGATGCCGCGGCTGAAATCCATGCGGTGGCCGCCCTGCGTCCGCGGCACGCGCCGGCCATGCGCCACCGCGTGGCGGCGGCCGATCAGCACCTTGGGCACCAGGCCGGAGACTTTCTTCTCCAGCTTGCGGGCCAGCCGCGCACCATACCCCCTCCCCGTCGCGGTGATGCGCAGCGGCGTGTGGTACTCCCACACATCGGGAATGGTCGCGACGCCGCGCTCGCCGACCACCCGCAGCGAGCGGTCGCCGGGCGCGATGATGCTGTTGGTCAGGCGCGCCACCACGCCGCCGTCGAACTCCAGCAGGCCGACCGACAGGTCGGGGCTGGTCACGACGGCGCCGAGCTCCGCCCCCTTGTCCGGGATCAGGCAGGCGTTGAACGCCGTCACCCGGCGCACCGGGCCGAACAGCGCCACCAGCGGCCCGATCTGGTAGCCGGCATGCTCCATGGTGCAGCCGACCTCGAACTCGTCGCGCGCCGGCCAGGGCGCACCGGACAGGCTGCGCCAGGACGCGTAGTCCAGCGCCGAGACCATGCCGTCATCCATCTCCGCCTGTGCCAGCATCACCCGGCCGAGCCGCCCGGCCTGCAGCTCGCGCCCCAGCGTCTGCACCACGTCGCTGAGATGGTTGCACGGGGCCGCGGCGAGCCCCAGCCCGCGCGATCTCGCGGTGGCCACCAGCTCCTCCGCCTCGGCCATGGTCATCGCCAACGGCTTTTCGGAATAGACGTGGCGGCCGGCTTGCAGCGCGCGCAGGCTGACCTCGTGGTGGCTGCGCGGATTGGTCAGGTTCACCACCAGGCCGACCCGTGCGTCCGCCAGCAGCGCGTCCAGGCTGGCGAATGCGGGGATGGCGTGGAACGCGGTGAACGCCGCCAACCGCGCCGGGTCACGGTCGAACGCGCCCAGCAATATGAGCCCGTCGAGCCCCGGCAGGGTCTGCATATACATATCCGCGACATAGCCGCAGCCGACGATGGCGATGTTCATGGCGTTGCAGTAGCGCAAAAGCCATAAGACTTGTTTACCTGCGCGTAGCGTCCCGCCGGTATCCTCCTGCCGCACGTGCCATTGGTGTCTGCATGCAAACCGTTCTCGTCACAGGCGCGGCCGGCTTCATCGGCGGCCACGTCCTGCGCCATCTGTCATGCGATGAAGGTCTCTGCGTCATCGCGGCGACGCGCGCCGGGCGCGACGGCGCACGAGTCCTGGACTTGCGCGACCCGGCTGGGATGCCGGCGGCGCTGGCGGGTGTCGCGGCCGTGGTGCATTGCGCCGTGGGCGACCGGGCGGTGACGGTGGACGGCACGGCGTCCCTGCTTCGCGCGGCGGCGGAGGCGGGGGTGCGCCGGGTGGTCCACCTCAGTTCCGTCGCGGTGTACGGGGCGGCCAGCGGCGTCGTTCGCGAAGACGCCGCGCTGGTGGCTGCAACGGGCAACGGCTATGCCGCCTGGAAGGCTGCGGCGGAACAGGCATGCCTCGCGGAACGGGGAGTAGAGAGCGTGCGGCTGCGCCCGGCCATCGTGTACGGAGCCGGCGGCACGCTGTGGGTGTCGCAGATGGCGCGGCGCATCCGCTCCGGACGCTGGGGCGTGTTCGGCCCTGCGGGCGACGGCCTTTGCAACCTGGTGCACGTGTCCGACGTCGCCACCGCGGTCGCCGCCGCGCTCAGGGCGCCCGCCGCAGCGGGATCGGCGTTCAACGTCAACGGGCCGGAGGCGATCACCTGGAACGCGTGGTTTGCGCGCCTGGCGGCCGGCATCGGCGCCGGACCGCTGCCGGCGGTCTCGCCGCGCCGCCTGTACCTGCGTTCTTTGGCCGCCCTGCCGCTGAAGGCGGTGGCGCGGCTGCGCCCGGGCGTTGCGGCGGAGTGGCTGCTGGGCGCGCCCGCCGCCAGCGAGCGGACGCTGTTCGCGCTGCACGCCAGCTACCCGACGGATGCCGCCAGGGCCGCACTGAGCTGGGCCCCTGCCATCGGCATCGCGGACGGGCTTGCCGAGTCGGTCGCCTGGCTGCGGCAGTGGGGGCTGGCATGACCGTGCCCGTCGCATCGGTGGTGATCTGCACCTACAACCGGCTCCGCATGCTGCAGGACGCGGTCGAAAGCTGCCTGCGGGATGCGACGGTGCGCGGGGTCGCGTTCGAGGTCGTGGTCGCCGACAACAGCCCGTCCGGCCACGCGCGCAGCTTCGCCGAGGGGTTGGCGGCGGCCGGGCACGCCGTCCGCTGGGTGCATGCCACCCCGCCCAACATTTCTGTCGCGCGCAACGCCGGGTTGCAGGCGGCCGCGGCGCCGCTGGTCGCGTTCATGGACGACGACCTGGTGCTGGAGCCGGGCTGGCTGGACCACCTGCTCGCCACGCTGGACCAGAGCGGCGCGGACGTCGCCGTCGGGCCGGTGCGGCCGCGGTTTGCCGAGGGCGCCGCCCCCGCCTGGGACCCGGATGGCAGCCGCTTCACCCGGGTCCTGCCGCTCCCGTCTGGCACGACGCTGATCGTGGGCGGGGCGGGGCGGCTGCGCGACTTCTCGATCAGCACCGCCTCCTCGCTGTGGCGGCGGGAGACTTGCTTCACCGACCCGGCGCCGTTCGACCCGGCGTTCGGTGCGTCCGGCGGCGAGGATTTGGATTTGTTCCTCCGGTTGGAGGCGCGCGGACGCCGCTTCGTCTGGTGCGCGGAGGCCACGGTGTGGGAGACCATTCCCGCCGGCCGCACCGCGCTGCGCTACCAGGCGATGCGGGCCTATAGCGGCGCACAGGTCTACACCGCCGCCTTCGTGCGCCACGCCGCCACCCCCGGCCGCAGCGCCGCCGATATCATGCTGCGGGGCGTGGTGCAGGCCGTCGCAGGCACGGCAGCGCTGGCGGTCTCCGGCCTACTGCGACCGGTCACCGGCGCGGCCGGGCAGCAGCGCATGGTGCGCCGCCTGCTCGGCACCGCGGCGGCGGCGGGAAAGGTGTTGTGGTGGCGCAAAATGCCGCTGTACCATGTGGAAAAGGCGCCGCAATCGTGACTGCAGATATCGAGGCGTTCGGCACGCGGTTCTCGCCGGTCGACCGGCAGCAGGCGCTGGCCGCCGTCACCGCCCGTCCGCCGGGCACGCCATTCGCCTATGTCTGCACGCCGAACGCGGTTCACGTCGTTAATTACGAGCGCGGCGAGCCTCGCTTTCGCGAAGGCATCGACGGCGCGTGGCTGCGGCTGTGCGACAGCCGGGTGGTGGCGCGGCTGGCGGCGCTGGTGCTCGGGGTGCGGTTGCCTTTGGCGCTGGGCAGCGATTTGACGATGGACCTGGTGCAAAATGCCATCCAGCCGGACGACGCCGTCACGATCATCGGCGGCACCGACGAGATGGAGCGCCGCCTGCGGGAGCGGTTCGGCTGGCGCAGGCTCGCCCGCCACACTCCGCCCTTCGGGTTCATCGCCGACCCGGCGGAGGTCGCACGCTGCGTCGACTTCGTGCTGGCCCACCCGGCGCGCTACGTGTTCCTGGCCTGCGGCGCCCCGCAATCCGAGCTGCTGGGCTGCCGCATCGTGCAGCGCGGCGGCGCGGTCGGCACCGGGCTGTGCATCGGCGCCTCGCTGCTGTTCGTGACCGGGCTGGAACGGCGAGCGCCGCTGCTGCTGCAACGCGCCGGCCTGGAATGGCTGCACCGCCTGGTGCAGGAACCCGGCCGGATGAGCGTGCGGCTGCGCCAAAGCCAGTTGCCGATCCTGTGGCTCGCCCTCCGATACAGGCTGTCGCAACGGTAAAGCGCGATCACTTCACGCTTCGCCTCTAAAGGCCCTCTCCCTCTGGGAGAGGGAGAAGCACTACTTTCTTTACTCCGGCACGAACTCGAACTGGCCGAAGCCGAGCTTGCCGAGTCCCTTGCTGACCTTCATGCCGTAGCGCGGTCGCCGGGTGGCGGCATACAGCGCGCCGTAGACGCCGAGTTGGCCGAGGCCGACCACGCTCGTGCCCACGCGCGTCGCCAGCTTGTTGTCGCTGACGGCCAGGCGCACGGCGGCGGAGTGCCGTGAACTGCGCTGCAACCGGGCGCTCATGTAGCGGGGGGACAGCCGGGCGGCCTCGTTGAACTCGCGCACCATGGCGGCAGGGCACCAGACGAAGCGGCGGCCCCGCTTGGCCAGGCCCAGCAGCAGCATCGTGTCCTCCCCGCCGCTGCGGCCGAACACCTCGTCGAATGGGGCCTCACCGGGCAGGCAGGTGGCGCGGCGCAGCATGGAGTTGCCGGTGCCGAGGCCCCGCGCCTGCGGCGGCCACCAATCGAGCGGGCGGATCTCCGCATCGGCCGGCAGGCGGAAATCCGTGGTGTAATAGGCGCCGTCCGGATCCCAGGCGGGGGCGGCGCCACCCTCGAACACCGGGTATTTGGGGCCAAAACTGGCATCCGCCCCGGTGCGGCGCAGGCATTCCAGATGCGCCAGCAGCCAGCCGGGGTCCGGCGCCTCGTCGTCGTCCACGAAGGCGACCAGGCCGCCGCGCGCCGCCGCGACGCCGCGGTTGCGCGCCAGGGCGATGTTCCGCTCGCCGGCCTCGACATGGCGCAGCGGCACGGGCGACGCGAGCCCCGCCACCAGCGAGCCCGCCAGCCGGGCCGGGTGATTGTCCGCCACCACGATCTCCCACGCCACGCCCGGCGCCTCCTGCGTGAAGCAGGCGCGCAACGTCCGCTCCAGCAAAGCGAGGCGGTCGTAGCACGGGATGACCACGCTGACTTCAGGCTCTGTCAAGGCTTGCTCCCGCAAGATAGAGGTGGACGCCATGGCCTCAGCGGCCCCGGGGACAGGACGAATGGACGCAATGCGCAGCACGGCGCGCGACGATCATAGCGCAGCATGGGTTAACCGCCTGACTATCGTCGTGCTGACGCTGATGCTGCTATACGCCATCGTCGGCATCCCCGAGTTCAACCGCGACGTCGCCGTGTCGACCGACTACGTCAACCCGCTGAACCGGGTCATCTGGCTGGGATTGCTGGGGCTCGCCGCGCCGGTGGCACTGGTTCGCTGGCGTCAGGTGCTGCGGCTGATGGCCAGCGCCTGGCCGCTGTTGCTGCTCTACGCGTACTTTGCCGCCAGCGCGTTCTGGGCGCTCGACCCCGATGCGTCCTTGCGCCGCATCATCTTCACCATCGTGCAGCTCCTGCTCTCGGTGGTGCTGCTCTCCGGCCTGCGGACCGCGTCCACCCTGCACGTGCTGATCGCCGCGGTCTGCGTCGTGGCCGCGGTGGAGGATCTGGCCGCATGGGTGCTCTGGCCCGGCTACGCCATGACGGAGGACGGGCTCGCCGGGCTGCAGTTGCAGAAGAACCAGACCGGGCTGCTGATGATGTATGGCTGCCTGTCCGCCGCCAGCGCGTTCTTCCTGGTGCAGAACCGCCTGGCCCGGCTGGCGATCGCCGGGTCGGTGGTGCTGATGGCGGGGCTGCTGGTCGCCACCCGCTCCACCACCAGCCAGTCGATCGTCCTGATGGCGCCGGTCGTGATGCCGGTCATCCTGCTGACGGCGCGGCTGCCGGCGCGGCTGATCTGGGCGCTGGTCGCCCTGGCGCTGGCCGGGCTGGTGGCGCTGGCGTTCGGCTACCTGGCCTGGTGCGGCCTGGTCAACGCGGATCCGTGGCTGCCGATGCGCGGCGTCACCTTCACCGGCCGGACCGATTTGTGGTCCTTCGTGCTGGGAGAAATCCCGAAGCGGCCGTGGCTCGGCGCGGGCTACAGCTCATTCTGGGCGATCAACCCGGCGGTGCAGCCGAGCCTGAAGAGCGACATGTGGTTCGGCACCTACGCCATCATCAACGAGGCGCATGAGGGCTACCTCGACCTGCTGGCGACGACCGGCATCGTCGGCTTCATCGGCGGCCTGTTCGTGCTGCTGCGCACCTTGGGGCTCGCCGCGCGCGCGGTCTGCGGCGCCGACCCGGTGGCGGTGGCGGCGCAGACCGGCCGCATGGCCTACCCGACCGCGGCGTTCCACATGTCGCTGCTGGTTGGGCTGGTCGTGCACAATTTCACCGAAAGCAATTTGTTCTCCAACAACTCCGTGCTGGCGGTGGCCTTCGTGCTCGCCGCGCTGGACCTGGAGAAGTGGCGCGTCGCGACCCGCCGCCCGGCCGCGGTCCGCTACCCCAATCCCCGCCCGTTCAGGCGGCTTGCGCCAACGGCCGACGCAGCCGGGATTGCAGCACGAGCGCCATGAGCACGATCTGCGTCGTCTGCCCCATCAGCGTGGCGAGCACCGCGAACGGGTAGTCGAACCGCGTCAGCAGCCCGATGATGGCGGCCGACGTCACCACCGCGCCCGCCAGGTCCAGCATCGCCAGGCGCTTGAACTCGCCCAAGGCCAGCATGGCGACGTTCAGCGCCAGCGCGATGCTGCCGAGCATGACGTTGGCGCCCCAGAGATAGCCGAGCAGCCCGATGTCCTCGTAACGGCCGTGATACAGCACGCCGGAAATCCATGGCCAGACGGCGATCACCAGGCCGCTCCAGACGAAGCTGCCGGCGGTGCTGAGCGTGGCGCCGGTCAGCATGGCCCGCACCAGGCCGACCCGGTCCCCCTCCGCCCGGCACGCCGCCATCTGCGGGTAGCCGATGGACGACCAGGCGGCGGACAGCATCCAGGCCGGCCGGATCACCACCTGCACGGCGGACAGCTCCGCCAAAGCGCCGGCGCCGAAGCGGCCCACCACGGCGAAGCTGTACAAGCGGCTGGTCACCTCCCCGGAGGCAGCGCCCAGCACCAACCACCCGGATCCGCGCAGCACGCCCAGGTAGCGGCGGATTTCCGTCAGTTCGAGCATGGGCAGCATGCCGGCCAGCAGCACCAGCAGCACCACGAGCGAGCACCCGCCATAGGACGCGGCGGTGAGGAACAGCACCCGTTCGGCATCCGGGTGGAACCCCAGCAGGTAATCGCCCCCCAGCAGCAGGACGGCAAGGGCCAGCACGCCCCCGGTGAGGCAGGCGGCCAGCAGCGGCCGCTGGCGGGAGAAGGCGAAGGCGCGGACATACTGGAACATCAGGAAGGCGGGGATGAACAGGATCGCGCCGGGCGAAGCGAGCTCGGACCGCGACAGCGTCAGCGCCCAATCGCCCAGCGCCACGCCCCCCGCGCCGAGGAGGGAGATCCCGAGCGCCAGCGACAGCAGCAGCCGTTCGGGCTGGCGGCGTTCCTCCAACCGATCCAGCGCGGACGGCAGGCGGAACAGATGCGCGATCACCAGCGTGCCCTGCGCGGTGCCGAGCACCCAGGCGACCGACAGCCAGAACACGTAGACGCCGTACGACTCGCTGGCGCCGTTGCGGATCAGCCAAAGGTTGATCGCGAAGGTCAGGATCGAGCCGAATCCCTGCTCCGCCAGTGAAACGACGAACTTCATGCCGCTGCGTCCGATGCGGGTTGGCGATCGTGCAGGTCGGCGAGGGGCAGGCCCATGTCGGGCTTGTCCGGCCGCTGTCCGAGCACCCAACGATACACCTCGAACGTCTGCCGCGCCTTGGCGGGCCACGCGAACAGGCCGAAGGCGCGGTCGACGCCACGGCGGGATTTTTCCGCCAATTGCCCGGGATCGGCCAGGATCGCCTCCAGCGTCGCGCGCAGGCTGGCGATGACGGCCTCGCGCCGGCCCAGCGGCAGCAGATAGCCGCTGGCCGGGCTGACCAGTTCCGCCGGGCCGCCGTAATCCACCACGATCGGCACGACGCCGGCCGCCATCGCTTCCAGCACCACGGCGCCGCCAAACTCGCGCACGGAGGGGAAGGTCAGCACGTCCGCGTGTTTCAGCCGGTCCGCCAGGTCGAAATGCGAGAGCTTGCCGGCGAAGGTGATGAAGGCGCCGAGCCCGCGGTCGGCGACCATGGCGTCCAGCCGCTCCCGCTCCGGACCGAAACCGATGATCTCCAGCGTCAGGCGCCCGGCTTGCAGCAGGGGGGAAGCGGCCTCGATCAGCATGTCGCAGCCCTTGAACGGGACCAGCCGGCCCAGGAACACGGCGCGCAGCGGGCGGTCACGGTAGCTTTCGGCCGAACGGAGCGCCGGGCGGGGGAAGCGCGCCGGGTCGATGCCGTTTTCCGGCACGTAGACCGCCTTGGCGTGCCATTTCCGCGGCAGGTCGGCCATGGCGCTGGCGCCCCCGACCATGATGGCGGCCGCCGCCTCGCGCGTGACGCGGTAGCCCGGCACCAGGCGATACAGGCCACGCATGCGGGACAGGAACTCGCCTTCCTGGCGCTGCAACGTCGGGAACTCCTTCGGCCAGGGCAGGCCGCCGTTCATCGGCCCCAGGATGAACGGGATGCCAAGCCGGCGGCAGCGCGCGGCCAGCAGGCTGGGCACCGGCGCGCTGAGCGGGGTGATGCGGTGGACCAGGTCATACTCGCCGGCCCGCAACGCGGCGCGGAACTGGCGCCACACCGCCTGCTCCATCAGCAGGTAGGCCGGCGTCGTCAGCGCCGTGAGCATGGCGTAGCCCTTGCTCGGCCCGCTGATGCGCTTGACCAGGTTCGAAATGGGCGTGATCAGCCAGTCGGTGTCGAACGCCGTGTAGTCGCGCCCCTCCACCAGCCCGGCACGGTCCAGCGCCGGGCGGTTCCAGTTGCGGGTGACCAGGTGGGTGTCCACCAATTCGGTCAGCGCGTGGTAATGCGACCAGCCGACCAGCGGCACGCTCTCCCATTCCGGGTTGCAGGAATCGGCGATGACGAGAACCCGCAAGCGGCGTCCAGGCGCGCCGGCGATGTCGCCGTGTCTTGCAGGCGTAACGATGTCGGCCACTGAGCGTCCTGTCGCTGGACTACACACGCCCGCAGTCTGGCACGATATCCTTAATGATGTGAGACGTCGTGTCCGCAATCCGGCGCGGCCCGGCTTTACCGTAGATTCACGAGGCCGGTGTCATGTAGGTGACGGGCCGTCCGATCGCGGCAGAGCGTAAGGTAAATTCCCGAGCATGTTCAATCTTGCGCCGACATCCACCGACAATCCGTTCCGCCGTCGCCGCGTGGCGACGCTGAACGCGATGATCGCGGCGGTGAAGGCGCGGCAGGCCGGCTGCAAGGTGATTGATTTCGGCGGCACGCGGAATTTCTGGTACACGTGGCGTGAGCACATCCAGCTCGACGGCGTCCAGGTCGATTGCGTCAACATGGACGAGAACCACGCCAGCGACAGCGGCTACGACAAGATCAACTTCATCAAGGGCGACGCCAGGGCGCTCGACCATGTGGGCGACAAAGCCTACGACATCGCGTTCTCCAACTCCGTCATCGAGCATGTCGGCGGCTGGTCCGACATGGTACGCATGGCGAACGAGGTCCGTCGCGTGGCGCGGAGCTACGTGATCCAGACCCCGTATTTCTGGTTCCCGATCGAGCCGCATATGCGCACGCCGCTGATGCATTGGCTGCCGGTGTCGCTCAGCTACCGCATCGTCATGGCCCGCAAATGCGGGTTCTACGACAGGCAGGACAGCGTGATGGGCGCCATGGAGGTCGTGCAGGACGCCAAGCTGCTCGATATCGGCCAGATGCGGGCGCTGTTTCCTGATGCGGTCATCACCAAGGAACGCTTCCTCGGCCTGGTGAAGTCGATCACCGCCATCCGCCATTGAGAGAGTGCTTATGGCGTCCGCTTCGATCAGGCGTCGGAACAAGACGAAAATCTCCCTCTCCTTCTGGGAGAGGGCCGGGGTGAGGGTCCGACGCGCGAGACCCTGCACTTGACCCTCACCCAACCCTCTCCCAGAGGGAGAAGGCTCTGTAAGTCGGCCTGAAACGATCCCGCTCCAACGCCAGATCGACCACTCGTTATCGTTGTGCAACGCCGAAGTGAGACGCCATGGCCGTCGTTCCTGCCCCGCATATCGTCTGCATGCTCGCCGAACGCGGCTATTTCCACGGTGCGGCCGCGCTGGCCAACTCGCTCGTCCGCAACGGCTTTGCGGGGCACATCGTGGTCGGCTACCGCGGCGCCCTGCCCCGCTGGGCCGGGCCGGTGTCCCCTGCCCCCGGACCGGCCCAGGCGATCACGGCCGACGCCGACATCCAGTTCGTCGAAGCCGGGGGCGACTGGCACCTCGGCAACCAGAAGCCGCACTTCATGCTCAACGTGGCTGGGCTGCATCCGGACTTCGCCAGCCTGTGGTATTTCGACTGCGACATCGTGCTGAAAACGGCCTGGGACAGCCTCGCCCGCTGGGCCGCGACGGACCTGCTGCTGGTGCTGGACCTGGCCGATACCTACATGCCGCCGAACCACGTCTTCCGCCAGGAATGGCGCCGGCTGGCCGAGCAGGCCGGCCTCGGTCAGCGGCCGGTCAGCGGCTATTTCAACGCCGGCTGCGTCGGCGTGCCGCCGGGCGGGTTGACCCTGCTGAAAGCCTGGGCCCGGCTGATGCAGGCAGTGGCGGAGGCGGGCGGCGACATGTCCGTGCTCACCAACCCGGCCGGCAAGCCGGAATATGCCAAGATGGACCAGGACGTGCTCAACGCCGCCGTCATGGCGGTCGACACGCCGTTCAGCGTCCTGGGGGTGGAGGCGATGGACGCGTTCCCCTCGGCCAATATCTTGGGCCACGCCATGGTGTTCGCGAAGCCGTGGCAGCGGCATTACATTCACGACGCGTTGCTCGGCTACCAGCCCGACCCGGCGCATATGGGCTTTTGGCACTATGCCGACGGCCCGATCCAGTCCTTCACGGCCGCCGAGTGGACGCGCAAGCAGCGCATCCTGAGGGTGACGCGGTGGCTCGGTCTCCTGAAGCGCAGTTCGGTCCGCTACTGGTAGCTGCAGTTCCGTAGCCCGCATGAGCCTTTGCTCATGCGGGGCAATGATCGTGACCTCAAAACAGCGACTGGCCGATCCCGCCGGCGTTGTAGTTCAGCGTCTTCTGGAACGGCAGCGCCTGGTTGAGGTACTGGTCGACGAACAAATCGAACTCCGCGATGTTCGATCTGGGCACGAAGATCACGTCCGCGGGCTGCAACGGCAGGTCGTCCGCCGCCGTCACGGAGCCGGTGTAGCGCCGCAAATTGATGGTGCGCAGCATCGGCGTGCGGTCGGCCCGGCGGCGGATCAGCACCACCTCGTCCGAGCGCGCCGTCGGCAGGAAACCGCCCGCCATCAGCACGCCCTGCAACGCATCCGTCGGACCCTGCAGCGGCACCACGCCCGGCGTCTTCACCTCCCCGCCAACGAAAATGCGGGAGGAGCCATAATTATGCACCACCACGTCCAAATCAGCGACCCGCAGCTTGGACGCGTAGCCGGTCTCCAGCGCCTGGCGGAACTCCGGCACCGTCAACCCGGCCGCCGGCACGTCCCCCAGCAGCGGCACCGTGACCCGGCCATCCGGGCCCACCACCAGCTTGGTGTCGTTCAGCTCCGGATTGAGCAGGAACCGCAGGTCGAACTCGTCCCCGGCGGCCAGGCGGTGCGGCGGCACCTCGTTCGACCAGGGCGCGAACCCATCCACATGCGCCGGCACGATCGTGACGTGCTGGGCGCAGGCGGGGAGCAGCAGGGCAGACAGCAGGGCAAAGGTCCGCAGGCGCACGAGGAAGCCTTTCGTAGGCACGTGAGCGATGCGGGAGAGGCTTACCCGAACTTCGCTAATTTTTCACTACGCGATTGTTCCGGACGATGATTCACACAGATTTAAGCCACGCCATGGTATAACGAGCCACCATTGCCCTTCAAAGGCCAGCGACGCCCGTGAGCGACACCACAGCACGCGACATCCCCGGCGGGAGCTTGCGCCACCGTTCGGGCTCGTTCCCCGTGTTCAGCCTGCGCGACCTCGTCACCGCGCTGTTCTACTACAAGCGCGTCACGTTCTTCGCCTTCATCATCCCGTGCATCCTGGGCGTGCTCGCTGGCTTCCTGGCCCATACCAGCTACACCGCACAGGCCCGCCTGCTGGTGCTGTATGGCAGCGACTACGTGTTCCATCCCGGCAACCGCGACACCGGCAGCGACATCACGCTGGACCGCAACCAGATCATCCAGGGCGAATTGCAGATCCTGCTGAGCCCCGCGTTGGCGTCCGAGACGCTGCAGGCGGTCGGCCCGGACATCGTCTATCCCGGCCTGCCGCACGACGACGCCGGGCTGCGCACCGCCGTGACCCGCTTCGCCAACGACTTCAACGCGACCAGCGTGCCGCAATCCAACGTCATCGAGATGAGCCTGCGCAACGCGAACCGCACGGTTGCGGTGCAGGTGATGAAGGAGCTGATCTCCCACTACATCACCTATCGCTCCGGCATTTTCGACAAGCCGCAGCCGCAGGGTCCGGACGTCGAGCGCCAGCAATTCGCCGACCGGCTGCGCAAGGCGGAGGAGGCGCTGGCGCAGTTCGGCATCGACCACGGCGTCAGCAACCTGGACGAGCAGATCACCCTGCAAATCCACCAGAAGGCCGACAACACCAACCAGCAGAGCCTGACGGCGCAGCAGATCGACGAGACGGCGGCGCGGGTCGACACGCTGCGCAAGCAATTGGCGACGCTGCCGCCGACGGTGCAGATGTTCGCGGAAAGCACGCGCTCGCAGCAATCGACCGGGCTGACCGACAGCCTGGTGAAGCTGCAAATGCAGCGACGCGATTTGACGTCCCGCTATCAGGACGACTTCCCGCTGGTGCGCGACATCGACCGGCAGATCGCCGGGGTGCAGGCCCAGTTGGGGAGAGACCCGAGCCGCGAGGGCAACGTCACCCGGCTGGGCCGCAACACCGTCTACGACGACCTGCGCAAGGAGGAGATCACCCTGTCCGCCCAGTTGCAGGGGCTGGAGGCGAAACAGGCGCAGTTGGTGGCGGAGGCAAGGCGCCTGCAGGCCCGTTCCGACGAACTGACGGGGATTTCCCGGCAATACCGCGACCTGCAGCGCACGCGCGACGTGCTGGACCAAAGCTACCGCTCGATCGCCCGCAGCAGCGAGGAGACGCGATTGTCCGACGCGCTGGAGCGGGCGGGCGCTGCCAACGTCCGCGTCGTACAGCCGCCCGATGCGCCGCTGGCCGGGCGCAACCAGCGGTCGATCCTGATGCTGGGCGGTGTGATGCTGGGCGTGCTTTCCGCCACCGCCGTGTTCGCCCTGTTGAACGCGACCCGGCAGGTCTTCATCAGCGTGCATGACGTGGAGCGGCAGCTCGACCTGCCGGTGTTGCTGGCGGTGCCGCTTGCGGGAACCGCACGGCGCCCGCGCCCGGCCCCGCCGCAGCCGGCGCGGCGGACCGCCGAACGCCCGAGCTTCGGTGTATGAGCGCGTTCATCGACGCTGAAGCCGGGCTGCCGCCACCACTGCTGCTGAGCGTCTCGCACGGGAGCCAACTGATCTACACGCTGCGGCGGGACAGCCCGGCGGCCGTGGCGGTGCAGTTGATCGCGACCCGCAACGGCGAAGGCGTGTCCACACTGGTCCGCGACCTCTGCCTTGTGGCGGCCGGCAGCGGCGGCCTGCGCACCCTGCTGCTGGCGGCGGAATCGCCTGGTCGCAAGGCCGCGGATTGGCCGCGCAGCATCTACGGCATGCCGTCCGGCCTGCGCCCGATCGCGGACGGGCCGGAGGAGTTGGAGATGCTGCGGGTCGGCCCGAGCCCGCTGGTCGTCGCGGCGTTGGCCGGTGGCGCGACCATCCAGCCGCCGGGCTGGGCGGCGCTGATCCGGACGGTGCGCACGCAGTTCGACATGGTGATCACCGACTCGCCGGCGCTGGAACGCGCCTTCACCGGCATCGTGCTGTCCCCCCACATGGACGCCACGGTGCTGGTGGTCTCCGCCGAGAGCACCCGCGCCAGCGCCGTCCGCACCTTGCGCGACCGGCTGGCGGAGAACGGCGGCAACACGGCCGGCGTGATCCTGAACAAACGCCGTTTCCACGTCCCGCAGGCAGCCTACGAACGGCTGTAGCGGGACGCAGCCCGGTCAGTCCGCGCTTGGGCGACCCAGCAGGATGTCGCCGACCTCGTCGGAGAACAGCATCCTGCGCCCGTCGATCAGGACGGCGTCTGGCCCGGCGTCACTCGGTTCCGCCTTCGGCATGCCGTGGGCAAGCAGCACGCGGGCACAGCCGACCCAATCCCCGCCCTCGACCGGTTCGTGGAGCGAGGCCCATGACAACGTGCCGCAGACATCGTCGCCGAAGCCCTGCCGCTCCCGCCAACTCGCCCCGTGCGCGAGCAGGAACTCCGCCAGCCCGGCGTCGCCGCGGAACACGGCCAGATTCAGAGCGGACGCGCTCCAATCGCCCCCCGGCGTCGCCACCGGCCAGCCCAGCGCCACCATCAGCCGCACCGCGGCGTCGACGCCCTCCGCCGCCATGTCCGGCAGGAGGCGGAGTTGCATCTCCGGCAACGCGGCCGGCAAGTCCGGCCGCCGCAATTGGATCGCGCGGGCAGCCGCGGCGTCGCCGACGGCGCAGGCGGCGACGAACTGCTCCTCCTCGCTCAGCGTGTCCGCCGCACCGGCGCGGCGCAGCGCCTCGGCCACGTCCGACAGGCCGAACTGCGCCGCCAGGCGGTAGGCGGTGATGCCGCCGGGCGTCGCCGCCGCCGGGTCGGCGCCGGCCGCCAGCAGCGCCTCCACGTGGCGGCGCGAGCGGCGGCGGCGGATCGCCCATAGCAGCGGCGAGCCCCAATCGCTCAGCGGCGCCCGGTCCGCCGGTTCGTTGGCGTTGCCGCCATGGGCCAGCAGCAACTCCAGCGGCTCGGGCGCTGCGAGGTCGAGGGCACGGTAGATCGCGTTGGTCCCCGCAATCCGCGCGCCGTGCTGCAGCAACAGGCGCGTGCAGTCCGCATCCTCCAGCGCATGATACAGGGATTCGCCGTCATCCGGATCCGCCCCGGCATCCAGCAGCAACGCGGTCAGCCGCGGATCGTGGTTGATCCCGGCCGCGCCATACAACGCGGACAGCGGCTGGGTATCGTCGGGCCGCTGCAAGGAGGCCGGGGTCCAGCGGTTGCCGATCCTCTGGTTCGGATTGGCCCCGGCGCCGAGCAAGCAACGGGCGCTGCGATACAGGCGTTCCCGGAACGCCGGGTGCTGCGTCAGCGTCGAGTGGGTGACGGCGACCAGCGGTGGCAGCGACAGCGGACCGCCCGGCCGGTTGACCCAACCAGGGTCGGCCGCCGTCGCCTGCCGCAGCGCGGCTTCGTCCCCCACGGCGCAGGCGAGATAGGGATCGCCTGCGGGCAGGTTCGGCGTGTCCTGCAGGAGCCGCGCCGCGACCAGGGGTTTCGCCGGGCTCAACCGCCCGGTCACGTCCGCCGGATACACCAGGCCGATCCAACGATCGATCTGGCCCGCGCGGTCGAGCGGCGCGGCGGCGGCACGAAACTCGACATAGCTGGCCAGGTCCGCCCAGGACGCGAAGCCATACTCCCGCGCCAGACACGATTTCGCATCATGCAACCGCAAGCCGAGCGACCGGATCGCCTCCGGGCTGCGGTCGCTGGCCGCGGGCAACGCGCGTTCGAAGCGGCCGAGGGCTTCGGGATCGCTGAGGCGGTAGCTGCGGAGCAGCGCCTTGGCTTGTTTCTTGAGGTGGGCGAGGTTCGCCCGGTCTGGCAACGGCTTCATTGAGACCTCCGTGCGTGAGACTGCCGTTGGCCCGCAACACCGGCTGCACAAAGGTTCAGATGGGATTTACCGCTGCAAGTGGGTTAAACCCTTCCCGCGGGCCCGGGCGCGGCTTGCACCGCAGCGGACTCGATACGGTCATGGGCCGCCGCTGTCAAATCGGGTGAGGAGCGTCAGGCCGCTGCAACACGGCCGCTGCCGGCAAGTCCGCCCACCTGATCATTCCGGTGGAGAGGAGCCTTCATGTGTGCTCAACCACGTATTCGCCGCGATCGTGACAGCAGCATCCCCAGGACGCGAGTGAGACAATCCGGAGGTCGCCCATGAGCACCCTGACGGCCGTCGCCAGCTTCGACGGCGACGGAGTCAATCCTGCGGGTGGCGCCTTGGCCACGGACGCCGATGGCGACCTGTTCGGCGCCACCATCAATGGCGGCCCGGATCGCGACGGGACGCTGTTCGAGATCGCCGTCACGCCGAGCGGCTATGCCAGCACGCCCACCACGCTCGTCAACTTCGACGGGAGCGACGGGGCCGAGCCCAGCGGCGGGCTGATCGCGGACGCCGATGGTGACCTGTTCGGCACCACCATCAGCGGCGGCGCCGATGGCGAAGGCACGCTGTTCGAACTCGCCAAGATGCCGGGCGGCTATGCCAGCACGCCCGTAACCCTCCTGAGCTTCAACGTCAGCGACGGCGCCTCTCCGTACGGGAGCCTCATCGCGGATGCCAATGGTGACCTCTTCGGCACCACCTACGACGGCGGTCCCACGTCGAATGGCGCACCCGACGGGTATGGCACGGTGTTCGAACTCGCCAAGACGGCAAGCGGTTACGCCAGCACGCCCATCACGCTCGCCCTGTTCGATATCGGCAACGGCTCCAATCCCGGCGGCGGGCTGACCATGGACGCCAGCGGCGATCTGTTCGGCACGGCTGAATTCGGCGGCAGCGCCGCCGGCTACGGGACGGTGTTCGAAATCTCCAAGACAGCGACCGGCTACGCGAGCACGGTCACGACCCTCGCCATCTTCGACTACACCGACGGGGGCTATCCCAGCGGCGGGCTGATCATGGACGCCAAGGGCGACCTGTTCGGCACCGCCCCAGATGGCGGCAACGGCTACGGCGTCGTGTTCGAGATCACCAAGACTGCGGCCGGCTATGCCAGCACGCCCACGACCGTCGCCAACTTCGATTACAGGGACGGTGAAGGCCCCAACGGGCAACTGATCATGGACGCCGACGGCGACCTGTTCGGCACCGCCGGGAGTGGCGGCGCCAGCTTCGGAACCGTGTTCGAGATCGCCAAGACGGCCGACGGCTACGCCAGCACGCCGACCACCGTCGCCATCTTCGACTCCACCGACGGCGCCCAACCCGGCGATCTGATCGCCGACGCCGGCGGCAACCTGTTCGGCACGACGGTGTATGGCGGCGCCGGCAACGCGGGGGCGGTGTTCGAAGTGACGGACAGCGGATACGTTGCGTGCTTTTGCCCCGAGACCCGGATCCTGACGTCGCGGGGCGAGGTCGCGGTCACCGATCTGCGCGAAGGCGACATGGTGCTCACCGCCGACGGCGCGGCCGAGCCCATCCGTTGGATCGGGCGTCGCAGCTATGCCGGGCGGTTCATAGCCGGGAACCACCTGATGCTGCCTGTCACGATCCGGGCCGGCGCCTTGGCCGACGGTGTGCCGCACACCGACCTGCACGTCTCACCCGGGCACGGCATGGTCGTGGACGGCCAGCTCGTGCCCGCCTGGCGGCTGATCAACGGCGCGACGATCACCCAGGCGGACGCGGTGGATGCGGTGCACTACCTCCATGTCGAGCTGCATCGGCATGCTGTGCTGCTTGCCAACGGCGCACCGACCGAAAGCTACCTCGACGAGGCGGGCTTCCGCGGCCAGTTCCACAACGCGGCGGATTTCCACGCCCGCTTCCCGGATGCGGCGCCGATGGCGCCGATGCAGGCGCGCCTGGAAGACGGCCTGGCCCTATGGAAACTGCAGCGACGCTTGATGGTCCGCGCCGGGATCACGCCCCGGGTCACGCCGACCGGCGCCCTCCTCGGCTTCGTGGACCAGGCGACGCCGCAGCGTGTCTGCGGCTGGGCGCAGGATGGCGACGACCCCGAAACGCCCGTCATGTTGGAGATACAGGTCGGGCGGCGGCCGGTGCTTTGCATCCTGGCCAACGGCTACCGCGCCGACCTGCGCCAGGCAGGTATCGGCTCCGGGTGCCACGCGTTCGACCTGGTCCCGCCGGCCGGACTTCGCGGCACGGTGACGGTGCGCCGCATCGGCGACAAAGCCGTGCTCAGGATGACGGACGACGCCAAGGCGACACTGCGGACGACCGCGGTTAAAATCAAAGGCTTCGGGCCTGTTCGTCACCGCCAACCGATCCGATTGATGTCGAACAAGCCCTAAGACTAAGACGTCGGCCGCCAGACGGACGGCGCCAGCACGGGTAGCCTTCCATCGTCCCGCGACAGCACCGCCGCCGGGACGCCAAGCGTTCGAAGACGATCAGCGGCAAGCGCGCCGGCTGGAACCGGCTCCAACACCAGCCCGCACGCAGGGGCCTCCGGGCGACGACGGGCAAGCAGGGCGGCCAAAGCGGACAGCAGCAGACCGAACGCTCCGATCACCGGCACGAGTATGGGGCGGTCATCCGCCATGCCCGGCATGTTGGTCGTCGCGGCGGCTACCAAGACCGGCTGCGGCGTCACGACCGGCGCGGCGGCCGCGGACGCCACGACCGGCAGGCTCGCCAACTGCCGGTCGACCATGGCGAGTTCACCCGCCAAGGCACGACGGCGCTCGCCCAACTGCGACAGCTCCGCCAGCAGCCGGTCCCGCTCGCCGCCGAGCAGCCCGTCCGAGGCCACCGCCGCGGGATGCGGCTCGACGCGATGGGCTTCCTCGATCAGGAAGACCCTGAGATTGCGGATCTGGGTGTCCAGCGCAACCACCGCGGGATAGGTGTCTTGGTATTTCGACGCCAGTTGCAGACGCTGCAGTTGCAGGTCGGCCAGGGCGGCGTTGCCCTTGTCCAGCGTCTCGTGGCCTGGCTTCTGCGTCGCACCGTCGCGTCTGGCGGCAAGGTCCTGCGCGACGGCCGTCAGCGACGCGGACACCGCGGCCGCGCGCGTTTCCACCGTATCGGCCGCCGCAGCCAGCCGGGCGCGTGCGGCACGCAGCGACGCTCCCGGCGCCACAGGGCGCTGCTCGAACGTTGGTGGGGGCCTCGCAACCGGTGCGTTGAGGATCGTATCCACCAGGGAACGGGACTGCTCTTGCGCCATCGCCGGGTCGCGGTCCCGCGTGGTGACGACCAGCACGTTCCCGCCCGGCTCCAACATCGCCTGCCGGTTCGGCGCCGGGACAAGCCGCAACGCCATGTCCGACAGCGCGGCCCGGTCCGCCGCGGTCCCTGCGCCATCGGCGATGATGCGGGCGCGAATAACGGTGTCGGGCCTCATGGCGGTCCAGGCAGCAGCGATGCCGCCGCCCGTCACCAGCAACCCAAGGCAGAACACGCTGGCCGGCAACCAACGGGCCGCTCGAAGCGGCGGACGGGCCTGCCCGGCATCGACCACGCGCCAGACCGTCATATCGCCCGCACCCGGCACCGTGATCAGCGAGGAGCCGCTCATGGGTTGGCCCGGCCCCAGTGAGGCCGTCTCCCTCTATGACAGGGTGGCGCCGCCCGCGACGCAGCTTCCCTCACCCTGCCCTCTCCGGGAGAGGGTTTAGGATGCGGCGGGTGTGGATGCGGGCCAATTCCGTCACCGCATCAAGAAGGCGGATCGGATGGCCGCCTCCGCAGGGAGATGCATCCCGTGGAAGGCCAGCATGGTGCAGGCGGCGGCGCCCAGCACCGGCCAGCCGACCACGCGTGGACGCGGGCCCGCCATCGCGGCCAAAGCAGCGACGCCCGCGACCCCGACTAGGGCGCCGACGATCACCTCCGCCACGTCATGCGCATGCAGCTCGATCCGGCTGTATCCCATGGCAGCCGCGATCGCAGCCGGGATCAGCGCCAGGAGCGGCATCGGGATGGCGCCGCGCAGCAGCAACACCGCCAGCCCGCCATACACCACGCAGGCCGACGCGACATGGCCGCTGGGGCTCGCGGGCGGCCACTCGAAATCCGCGGCGAAGGCCAGCGCCCCCAGCTTCAGCGCCAGCATGATGCCGAGCGTGCCGGCAACGGCCACGGCCCAGGCGAGCAGCCCGCGCCACCAGCCCATGACGCCCAGCACCAGGGCCACCATGGCCGCCAATGGCAGCACGACGGCTTGATCGGCGAAATCGGTAACGAAGACCATGCGCCTCGACTGCCCCGGTTGATGACGCAGACGATGCTACAGCAACTCGATGAACGAATCGGCAATCAAACTTCTTCGACGCGCTCCACCCCTGGGACGGCCTTCAGCGCCTGGGCCAGCCGGGGCGTGACGTTGAAGCCGCCGGGCAGTTCGATCTCCACATCCTGGCTGTCGCCGAGTTGGGGCAGCAGCACCACCTTGCCCTTGCCGCGTCGCTCGCGCTCCAGGATGGTGCGGATATGCGGCACGGAGGCGGTCTGGCCGAGCCAGATGCGGATGCCGGCGCCCGCCTCGGCCGCCGCCTGCTCCAGAGACATGGCGGAGGACGCGGTGATGCGGAGCAGTTCGCCCTCCTGCTTCAGGTCGGCGGTGACCAGGATCGGCGCGCCGTCGCGCAGCAGCTCCCCGGCGGCGGCCAGCGCCTCGGAGAAAAACGTCACCTCGTAGCTGCCGGCGGCGTCCGACAGCCGTACCCAGGCCATCTTGCTGCCGGACCGGGTCGGGCGTTCCTTGCGCGCGATGACGCAGCCGGCGAGCTTCACCCGCGTCGTCCCGGCCGCGGCCAGCGCCTCCAGCGTGCCGGAGCCGACGGCGCCCAGGCGTCGCAGCAGCGCCGCGTACATGTCCAGCGGGTGGGCTGTCAGGTGGAAGCCGATCGCCTCCGCCTCGAACCCCAGCCGCTCCAGCGGCGGCCAATCCGGCAGGTCCGGCAGGCGGATCGGCTGCGGCGCCGCGCCGCCGAACAGGCCGATCTGGCCGCTTTCCGCCTGCTCCGCATCCGCCTGGGCGCGGCGCAGCACGAGTTCGGCGCCGGCGAAAAGCTGCGCCCGGTTCGCCACCAGGCCATCCATCGCGCCGGCCCGCACCAGGTTTTCGATCTGCATCTTATTGAGCTGCCGCGGGTCCACGCGCGACGCCAAATCCGTCACGTCGCGGAACCGGCGGTCGCCGCGGGCGGCCACCAGCGCCTGCATCGCCGCCAGCCCCACCTTCTTGACCGCCGCCAGCGCGTAGCGGATCGCGGGCTTGCCGGCGGCGTCCGTATCCACGATGAAATCGGCGCCAGAGCGGTTGATGTCCGGCGGCAGCACGCGAATGCCCAGCCGCTCCGCCTCCTGCCGCAGGGCGGCTAGCTTATCGGTGTTGCTGATGGCCAGCGACATGCAGGCGGCCAGGAACTCGACCGGATGGTTGGTCTTCAGCCAGGCCGTCTGGTACGACAACAGGGCATAAGCGGCGGCGTGGGACTTGTTGAAGCCGTAATCGGCGAACTTGGCCATCAACTCGAACACCTCGACGGCCTTGCCCTCCGGGATGCCGCGGGCGGTGGCGCCGTCGACGAAGATTTTGCGCTGGGCGTCCATTTCGGAGCGGATTTTCTTGCCCATCGCCCGGCGCATCATGTCCGCCGCACCCAGGCTGTAGCCGCCCATGGTCTGGGCGATCTGCATCACCTGCTCCTGGTAGACCATGATGCCGTAGGTCTCGCCCAGGATGGCCTGGAGTTCGGGATGCGGCGCCTCCCATGCCTCGCCGTGCTTGCGGCGGCAGTATTCCGGGATGTTGGCCATCGGACCCGGACGGAACAGCGCACCGGCCGCGATCAAATCCTCAAAGCGGTCCGGCCGCATCTGGCGCAGCACGTCGCGCATGCCCGCGGATTCGAACTGGAACACACCGCCCGTGTCGCCCTTCGCCAGCATCGCGTAGGTGGCCGCGTCGTCCAACGGCAGACGGTCCAGGTCCGGCGGGTCGGCCATGTAGGCGAGCGCGCGTTGCAGGATGGTCAGGGTGGTCAGCCCCAGGAAGTCGAACTTCACCAGCCCGGCCTGCTCCACGTATTTCATGGAGTACTGGGTGACCAGCGTGTCCGATTTTGGGTCGCGGTACAGCGGCACCAGCTCCACCAGCGGCCGGTCGCCGATCACCAGCCCGGCGGCATGCGTGCTGGCGTGGCGGTACAGCCCCTCCAGTTGCAGCGCCACCTCCATCAGGCGGCGCACGGACTCGTCGTCGGTGCGCATCTGCTGCAGCTTGGGTTCGCCATCGATCGCCTGCTTCAGCGTCACTGGCTTGGCCGGGTTGTTCGGGATCAGCTCCGCGACGCGGTTCACTTGGTGGAACGGCAGGCCCAGCACGCGGCCCACGTCGCGCACCGCGGCGCGGGCCTGCAACTTGCCGAAGGTGATGATCTGCGCCACCCGGTCGGCGCCGTATTCGCGGCGGACATACTCGATCACCTCGTCGCGCCGGTCCTGGCAGAAGTCGATGTCGAAATCGGGCATGGAGATGCGTTCGGGGTTCAGGAACCGCTCGAACAGCAGGCCGAAACGCAGCGGGTCGAGGTCCGTGATGGTCAGCGCCCAGGCCACCACGGACCCAGCGCCGGAGCCGCGGCCCGGCCCCACCGGGATGCCCTGCGCCTTCGCCCATTGGATGAAATCGGCGACGATCAGGAAGTAGCCGGGGAAGCCCATGGCGGCGATGACGCCCAGCTCGTATTCCAGCCGCTCGCCATACTGCGCCCGGGTGGCGGCGTCGGCGCCGGCCGCGTCCATGCGCCGGGCCAGGCCCTCCCGCGCCATGGCGCGCACCGTCTCGTCCTCGGAAGCGCCGGGGCGGACCTTGGGGCAGACCGGCAGCAGCGGCTTGCGCGTTTCGGCCATCACGGCGCAGCGCCGGGCGATGGCGAGCGTGTTGTCGCACGCCTCCGGCAGGTCGGCGAAGAGGTTGCGCATGATGGCGGCGGGCTTGAACCAGTGCTCGCCGGTGACGCGGCGACGCTCCGGATCCGCCATCAGCCGCCCGGCGGCGATGCAGAGCAGCGCGTCATGCGCCTCCTGCATCGCCGCGGTTGCGAAGAAGCACTCGTTGGCGGCGACCAGCGGCAGGCCGGCCGCGTCCGCCAGCGCGATCAGGCCGGGCTCGATCGCGCGTTCGAGCGACTGGCCGTGGCGATGCAGTTCCACGACCGTGCGATCGCCGAACGCTTCGGCCAGGGTGGCCAGCATGGCGGCGGCCTCCGGCTGGCGCGCCTCCGCCAGCAGGCGGGCCAGCGGCCCGCGGGTGCCGCCCGTCAGCAGGGTGAGCCCGGCGGCGTGGTCCAGCACGGTTTGCAGCGGCAGTTGCGGGTCCGCCGGGTCGGAGCTGGTGAAGCCCAGGGAGGAGAGACGTTGCAGATTTGCCAAACCTTGCGCGTCCTGCGCGAGCAGCACGATCGGGTCCGGCGGGAGACCAGGTTTTTCGGTGCGGATGAGGCTGATCTGACAGCCGATGATCGGCTGCACGCCCTTGCTGGTGCAGGCCTGGCTGAATTCCAGCGCGCCGAACAAATTGCTGGTATCCGTGATGGCGACCGCGGGCATGGCAGCGTCGCGCGCGAGTGTCGCGATCTTGTCGGCCTTGATGGCGCCCTCGCTCAGCGAATAGGCGGAGTGGACTCGGAGGTGGACGAAGTCGGCGTGCGGCATGCTCGAAATGTAGCGCGCCTCACTCCTCCAATGGTAGGTTCAGGCCATGGAAAGTACAGCGCAGCAGCGCATGACGGCGGAGGAGTATGTCGCTTGGGCAATGGCTCAGCCGGAAGGCTGCCGCTATGAACTCGACGACGGCGCCGTCGTCGCCATGGCATCTGAGCGGCTCAGACACGCCCTGATCAACGGCGCCGTGTATCGTCGGCTGGTAGAAGCGGCGGGGCGCGAGGCACCCACCTGTACCGTGTTCCCAGACGGCATGGCGATCCGCATCGACGGCAGCACCGTGTACGAACCTGACGCCGCGGTTCGTTGTGGCGAGGCACTTTCAGACGATACAGTGCTGTATGACGACCCCGTGATCGTCGTCGAAATCCAGTCTCCCGCCACATCGAACGTCGACGCGAACAGCAAGTTGGCAAACTATTTCCGCCTGCCATCGGTGGCGCATTATCTCATCCTGCGGGCAAAGCAGCCCATGGTGATCCACCATCAACGCCGGTCAGACGGTGTCATCCAGACCCGCATCCTTGCGTCGGGTGAACTCCGCCTCGATCCGCCCGGCATCACCCTGGATGTGGCGTCGCTGTTTGCCTGATCCGCGTTGCCGGTCTCACCAAGCAGCACCCCCGTCGGTCGGAAACTGATGCAGTTGTCGGCACACGGTGCTACTCTCTCTATTATGGGCCGGCTGCCGAACCATCGAATAACCGCCGAAGAGTTCATCGTATGGTCGATGGACCAGGCGGAGGGCCATCGCTACGAACTCGCCAACGGTGAAATCATCGCAAGGGCGTCTGAGCGGTCGCGGCATGCCCGGGTCAAAGGCCGCGTCTTTCGCCGGCTGGAGGAAGCGGTTGAACAGAGTGGCCTCCGCTGCGTCGTGTATCCCGACGGGATGGCCGTTCGCATCGACGATCACACGGTCTATGAACCTGGTGCCGCCGTGCGCTGCGGCGAGCCATTATCGGGTGACCAGGTCGTCTACGACGACCCGATCATCGTGGTCGAAGTCCTCTCGCCATCAGCGCTGGGCGTGGACGCAGGTGACAAGTTCGATGATTATTTCCGCCTCCAATCTGTGCGCCACTACCTGATCGTCCGAACGAACCGCCCGATCGTGATCCATCATGAAAGGCTGGCGGATCGGACGATCCAAAGCCGGATCGTGGCATCTGGTGAAGTGCGGCTGGATCCACCCGGGCTGTCCGTGGACGTCGCCTCGCTCTTCCCCGACGATTAGGCTGGCACGACCTCCCCATCGCGCAGCGTGACGCGGCGGTCCATCCGGGCAGCCAGGTCCGGGTTGTGCGTGGCGATCAGCGCGGCGACGCCCTGCCCGCGCACCGCCGCCAGCAGCGCGTCGAACACCACGCCGGAGGTGCCGACGTCGAGGTTACCAGTCGGCTCGTCGGCCAGCAGCACGCGCGGTGCGTTGGCCAGTGCCCGCGCGATCGCCACCCGCTGCTGCTCGCCGCCCGACAGCTTGCCCGGCAGATGCCCGGTGCGGGCGCCAAGCCCGAGTGCGCCCAGCAACTCCCGTCCCCGGGTCTCCGCGTCGCGCCGCCGCTTGCCGGCGATCATCTGCGGCAGCACCACGTTCTCCAGCGCGGTGAACTCACCGAGCAGATGGTGGAACTGATAGACGAAGCCGATCGCGTCGCGACGGATCGCCGTGCGCGCCGGGTCCGGCAGCGCGCCGGCATCGCGGCCATCCACGAACACCGCGCCGCTATCCGGCCGCTCCAGCAGGCCGGCCAGGTGCAACAGCGTCGATTTGCCGGTGCCGGAGGGCGCCACCAGCGCCACGATTTCGCCGGGCTGCAGGGTCAGGTTCGCGCCGTGCAGCACCTGGAGCGTGGCGTCGCCCGTATGATAGGTCCGGCCGACCGCCCGCAACTCCAGCGGGTCAGACATTGCGCAGCGCTTCCACCGGGTCGGTCCGCGCCGCGCGCCAGGAGGGGTACAGCGTCGCCAGCAGCGACAGCACCAGGGCCATGACGATGATCTGCACCACCTCATGCCAGTCCAATTTTGCCGGCAGGTGTGCGAGGTAGTACACGGTCGGGTCGAACACTGTCTGCCCGGTCGCCGCCTCCACCCATCCCTGGATACGCTCGATGTTCAGGCAGAACACCACGCCCAGGATGGTGCCGACGACCGTGCCGGTGACGCCCACGGACGCCCCGACCATAAGGAAAATCCGAAGCACGGATCCGCGCCCGGCGCCGATGGTGCGAAGCACGGCGATGTCCCGCGTCTTGTCCTTCACCATCATGATCAGCGAGCTGACGACGTTGAACGCCGCCACCAGGATGATCAGCGTCAGGATCAGGAACATCACGTTCTGCTCCACCTGCACGGCGGCGAAAAAGCTGTTCTCCGTCTGCTGCCAGTCCAGGATACGGATCGGCTGGCCGGACAGCGCCTGCAGGATCGCCTGGCCAACCTGGCGGGAGGTGTCCGGATCGTCCACCCGCACCTCAATCTGCGTGGCCTGGTTCGGCTGCTGGAAGAAGATTTGGGCTGACTCCAGCGGCAGGAACACGTAGCCGCTGTCGTATTCGTTCATCCCCACCTGGAACACCGCAGCCACGGTGTAGGCGCGCACGCGCGGGATGGTGCCGAATGCGGTGGCCGCACCCTGGGGCGACACCAGCGTGATCTTGCTGCCGACCGTGAGGCCGAAGCGGTTCGCCAAAGTGATGCCGACCGCGATGGCGTCCGGCGCCTTGAACTGCGCCAGGGAGCCTTCCAGGATGTGATCGCTCACCGCGTGCAGGCTCATCAGATCGGACTGGCGGATGCCGCGCACGTAGCCGCCGGTGTTGTTGCCGCGGTCATCGGTCAACAGCACCTGGCCGTCCACCACGGGGATCGCGGAGGTCACGCCGGGAACGGTGCGGATTTTCGCCACGTCGGCATCGAAATTGGTCAGAGGCTGCCCGGCGCCATAGACGCCGAGATGGCCGTTGAACCCGAGGATGCGGTTGAGCAGGTCGGTCTTGAAGCCGCCCATGACCGACATGACGATAATCAGCGTCGCCACGCCCAGCGCGATGCCACCCAGGCTGAACCCGGCGATGACGGACACGAAGCGCTCACCGCGCCGGGCGCGCAAATAGCGGCCGGCGACGGCGCGTTCGAAGGCGTTGAACACTTAGGGGCGTCCTTGGTGGGTGATGGCGCGGCATGCCCTCACCCCGGCCCTCTCCCATAGGGAGAGGGAGCAGAAAGTTCTCTCCCCGAGAGACGAGACGTAAAAAGCCCTCTCCCTCTGGGAGAGGGTTGGGTGAGGGCGCCTCACGCCCCGAGCACCCGTGCCAGCGCATCCTCGATCGACAACTCCACCCGCTCCCCGCCAGCCCGCCGCTTCAGCTCGACCCGGTTGTTCGCGGCCCCGCGCGGCCCGACCACGAACTGCCAGGGATGCCCCATCAAATCCGCATCGGCGAACTTCACGCCAGCGCGCTCCTCGCGGTCGTCGTACAGCGCGTCGGCCCCCAGCCGCGCATACAGCGCCTCGCAGATCGCCCCCGTCGCCGCGTCCCCCTGCTTGAGGTTGAGGATGGCGGCGCGGAACGGGGCGATGCTGTCCGGCCAGATGATGCCCGCCTCGTCATGGCTGGCCTCGATCACGGCGCCCACCAGGCGGGAGACGCCGATGCCGTAGCTGCCCATCTCCGGCACCACCGGGCTACCATCTGCGCCGGTCACGGTCATGCCCATCGGCTCGCTGTATTTGCGGCCGAAATAGAAAATATGCCCGACTTCGATGCCCCTGCCCTCGCGGCGCCGCTCGGCCGGCACCTTGGCCCAGGCCGCTTCGTCATGCTTCTCATCGGTGGCGGCGTAGAGGCTGGTCATCAGGCTGAAGAACCGGTCCAGATCCTCCGGCTTCGCCGCGTCGAAATCGGCGTTCAGCCAATCGATCTCCTCGAACCCGGCGTCGAAGAACACCCCGCTTTCCCCGGTCGGCGCCAGGATGATGAATTCGTGGCTCAAATCGCCGCCGATCGGGCCGGTATCAGCCACCATCGGGATCGCCTTCACGCCCAGGCGCTGGAACGTACGCATATAGGCCAGCATCATGCGGCGGTAGCTCAGCACCGCGCCGGCATAGTCGACGTCGAAGCTGTACGCGTCCTTCATCAGGAACTCGCGCCCGCGCATCACGCCGAAGCGGGGCCGCATCTCGTCGCGGAACTTCCATTGGATATGGTACAGCATCTGCGGCAGGTCGCGGTAGGACTTCACCGACTGGCGCACCAGGTCGGTGATCATCTCCTCGTTGGTGGGTCCGTACAGCAGGTCGCGTTCGTGCCGGTCGCGGATGCGCAGCATCTCCGGCCCGTAGGCGTCGTAGCGGCCGGATTGCCGCCACAGCTCGGCCGATTGCAGCGTCGGCATCAGCACCTCCTGGCAGCCGATCGCGTCCTGCTCCTCCCGCACCACCTGGCCGATGTTGCGCAGCACCCGCAGCCCGGCGGGCAGCCACGCGTAGATGCCAGCCGCGGTCTGCCGCACCAGCCCGGCGCGCAGCATCAGGCGGTGGGACGCGATCTGCGCCTCGGCGGGCGTTTCCTTCAGCGTGGGCAGCAGGGAGCGGGTCAGGCGCATCGCACGGGTTCCGGTTGGCAAGGGAGGCGGACCCTACTCGCCACCGGCCACGCCGCCAACAGGTCAGCGCCTACTCCAGCCGGAACGCATCGGCCACGCGGCGGACATGGCCCGCCGCATCCACCAGCATCACGTCGAACCGCGTCCCGGCGACGCCCCACTCCGGATGCTCGGCCAACACGATGGCCGCGGCGTCCAGCAGGCGGCTGCGCTGCCGGGCGCTGACGGCGACGGCCGCGTCCGCCAGGCTCGGGCGAGCCTTCACCTCCACCAGCGCCAGGAGCCCGTCGCGTTCCGCGGCCAAATCGATCTCGCCCGCCGCGGTGCGCAGGCGCCGGGCGCGGATGACCCAGCCATCCGCCACCAGCGCCGCGCACGCCGCCGCCTCCGCCGCCACGCCCAGCGCGTGCGCCGCGGCGCCCCGCGCTTGCCTCCTGAGGGTCATGACGGCAATTTCCCGCCGCGCGGGGTGGCTGGCAACAGCGGCGTCGCAAGGAGATACGCCGCCATGCGCCACCGCCGAGCCATCCTGCTGTTGATCCTCGCCGCCAGCCGTGGCGTGGCGGCTGAGGAAGCACCGCGCGGCGTGGCCGTCGCGCCGAATCCGCTGGCCGCCAACGCCGCCCAGCAGATCTTGCACGCCGGCGGCAGCGCGGCCGACGCGGTGATCGCCGCCCAGATGATGCTGTCGGTGGTGGAACCGCAGCTCTCCGGACTCGGCGGCGGCTCCGTGCTGTTGCACTTCAACGGCGCCACCCATGAGGTGACGAATTGGGACGGGCGGGAGACGGCGCCCGCCGGCGCCACACCGGCCCTGTTCCTCGCCCCCGACGGCGCCACCCGGCCCGCCACCGGCGGCCTTGCGGTCGGGGTTCCCGGCACCCTCGCCGTGCTGGAGGCGCTGTATCGCGAGCGCGGCCACCTCCCATGGGCCGATTTGCTGGCGCCCGCGATCCGCGGCGCAGAGGCGGGCGTGCCCGTGTCGCCGGGCCTTGCCGCCGCCATCGCCGCCCATGCCGACCGCCTGCGCCGCTCCCCTGCGGCGCGCGCGACCTTCTTCAGTTCGGATGGGGCGCAGCTCGCCGCCGGGGCCACCATGGTCAACCCGGTGTTGGGGCAGACGCTGCGGTTGATCGCCACGGGCGGCGCCGCCGCGCTGCTGCACGGCCCGGTCGCGGCGGACATCGCCACCACCGTGCGGGGGGACAGCCAGCCCGGATTGCTGACCACGGATGACCTGGCGGCCTATGTGGCGCGGAAGCGCAGCCCGGTCTGCCTGCCGTACCGCGACCGGCAGGTTTGCGTCGCCGCACCGCCGGCCGCCGGGCCGGAAGTGTTGGAAGCCCTGGGATTGCTGACGCATTTCGACCTCAGCGCGCTGGATCCCACTGGCGCGGACGCCGCACAGTTGCTGATCGAGGCGGAACGGCTGGCGCTGGCCGATCGCGGCCGCTATTTGGCCGATCCGGATTTCGCGCACGTGCCCGTGGCAGGGTTGCTGGCGTCCGACTACCTCACCGTGCGGGCGCAGGGCATCGACCTCGACCATGCCGTCGATGTGCCGCGTGCCGGCAATCCGGCCTGGCTAGGCGCCGGCGCCCCGCCTGCGGCCGCGCTGCCACAGGCGGACCATGGCACCAGCACCATCGCCGTGGTCGACGCTGCGGGCGATGCCGTGTGCCTTACCAGCTCTCTCGGCGGGACCTTCGGATCGCACCTGATGGTGCGGGGCTTCCTGCTCAACGCCGCCATGGCCGATTTTGCGTCCCGGCCGGAGTTGGACGGGCGGCCAGTGGCCAATCGCATCCAGCCCGGCAAGCGGCCGGCCACATCGATGACTCCGGCCTTCATCCTGGACCAGAAGGGCGGCCTGGTGGCGGTGCTGGGAAGCACGGGCGGCGCGAAAATCCCGGCTTACGTGGTGCAAGGCGTGGCAGGCCTGGTGGATTGGGCGCTGCCACCCGCCAATGCGGTGGCGCTGCCCCACGTGGCCGGGGTGGCCGCGGGCGCGGAGGTGGAGTCGCCGGCAATCGTCACGGCCCTGGAAGCGCGGGGTCAGCGTGTGACCCAGCATCCGATGGAGTCCGGCACCGCCGCCATCGTGGTGCAGCCGGCCCTGGTGGGCGTGGCAGACAAGCGGCGGGACGGCGCCGTGGCGGCCCCGTGACCCGTCTCGCGAGCGCACGCGCCCGGCCAGGCGGCGCGACACGGGTGTTCCGCCTGCTCCGCCGGATCGGCGGCGTCCTTGTGGCCCTCGTGCTGTTGGCGATGTCCGCCGTTGCCGGGGCGCTGTTCCTGTGCCTGCCGGCGGAGCATGAAGCCGCCGACATCCCGGGCCTGTCCGCCCCGGTGGCCATCGCGTTCGACGCGGACGGCGTCCCGCATATCCATGCCGCCACGGCCGAGGACGGCGCGGCGGCGCTGGGCTTCGTCCATGCGCGGGACCGGCTGTTCCAGATGGAGCTGATGCGGCGCGCTGCCTCCGGCCGCGTCTCCGAGCTTGCAGGCGCGGCGGCGCTGCCCTTGGACCGGATGATGCGCATCCTCGGCCTGCGCCACCAGGCAGAGGCCGAACTCGCCACCATGCCGGCCGCCACGCTGGCCATGCTGCAGGCGTATTCGCGGGGGGTGAACGCCTATCTGGCCGCGCATGGGCGCTGGAGCGCCGTGCAGTTCGCCGTGCTGGGCCGGCCGGCGCCGTGGACGCCGGTGGACAGCCTGCTCTGGGGCAAGACCATGGGCGTCTATCTTTCGGGCAATTGGCGCTCTGAGCTGGGCCGCCTGGCCCTCGCCGCGACGACGCCGCCCAGCGAGATCGACCAGCTTTGGCCGCCGCAGGATAACACGCCGGGGCCGAGCGCTGGCCTGGCCCTGCCGCGGTTTGCCGGGCTGGCTGGCGCGGTCGACGCGTTCATGCCGCGCTTTCCCGCGCCGTTCACGCAGCCGGACAACGCGTCCAACGAATGGGCGGTGGATGGGGCGCATAGCACCACCGGCGCGCCGCTGCTGGCGGGCGACCCGCATCTGGGCTACAGCACGCCGGGCATCTGGTACTTGGCGCGCGTCGACACGCCGGATGGCGTCCTGGCCGGCGCCTTCGCCCCCGGTGTCCCGTTCCTGGTGATCGGCCGTAACGGACACATCGCCTGGACCTTCACCACCACCGGCGCCGACACGCAGGACGTGTTCGTGGAGACCGCGCTGCCCGATGGCCGCTACGCCACGCCGGACGGCCCGGCGGCCTTCACCACCCGCACCGAGCACATCGCGGTCCGCGACGCCCCTGGGGAGGATTTGGTGGTGCGCGAGACCCGGCATGGCCCGGTGGTCAGCGACATACCGGGCCTGGCGCACGCCCCCGACGGCACGGTGTTCGCCGCGGAGATGGCCAATTTGGCGCCGGGCGACGACGCCGCGACCGGCCTGCTGGCACTGAACCGCGCCGCCACCGTCGCCGAGGCCGGCCGGGCGGCGCCGCTGATCACCTCGCCCATCCAGAACCTGCTCGTTGCGGACCCGGCCGGCATTGGCCAGTTCACCACCGGCCGCATTCCCATCCGCCGGGCTGGCGACGGGGAATGGCCGCAGCCAGGGGCGGATGGGGCGCATGACTGGATCGGCTGGGCCAGCGGCGAGGCCCTGCCCCACATCGTGGCGCCCGCCAGCGGACACCTGGTCAACACCAACGAGCGGACGGCGCCGCCTGACTTCCCCGTCTTCATGGGCCACGACTTCTTCGGCGGGTGGCGGGCGCGGCGGGTGCGACAGCTTCTGGGCGAGGGCAAGCTGTCTTTAGCGGATATGGCCGGCATGCAAGTGGACGTGACCAGCAGCTTCGCGCAGCGTCTGTTGCCTATCCTGCTCTCGCGGCCCCGGCATGATGACCTCGCGGGCCACGCGGCCGCCCTGCTGCTGGACTGGGATGGACGGATGGCCATGGACCTGCCGCAGCCGGTCGTCTTCAACGCCTGGCTCCAGCGCTTCCAGGCCCTGGTGCTGGCGCGCCACGCCATCCCCGCCACAGCGCCGCACCCGCGGCTCGATTTCACCGCCTGGGTGCTCAGCCCCGAAGGTGCGTCCTGGTGCGGCGGCGATTGCGGCCCCCTGCTGGACCAGGCCTTGGCCGAGGCGATGCCGCCGCTGGCAGCCCGGCTGGGGCCCGATCCGTCCGCTTGGCGCTGGGGCGACGTGCATATCGCGACCTTCGCCGACCCGGTGCTGCCGCTGCTCACCAGCCGCATCCCGCAGCCGGGCGACGACGCGACCATCTTCGTGGGCGCCGCCGCCGGCGCGCGGCTGGATGCGGTGCAGGGCCCCAGCTACCGCGGCGTGTATGACCTGGCCGAGCTGGACCGCAGCCGCTTCATCGCGGCGCCCGGGCAGTCCGGCAATCCGCTCAGCCCGCATTTCCGCGACATGCTGCAGCGATGGCGGGATGGCCGCAGCATCACCCTGCCGGCGGATGCCGGCAGCCGCGGCGCCACCATCGCCTTGCACCCCACGAACTCGCTACACGGAGACGATTGACCGCGCGCCACGCGCCGTGGACGATGGGGCCGCCCATGACATACAAGCCGCCGCGCCGTCCGCAATTCTTCTACACCACGGCACCGTTGCCCTGCCCGTACGTGGCCGGGCGAACGGAACGCAAGGTGGTGACGGAAATCACCGGCCCGGACAGCGACGCCCTGCATGACCGGCTGTCGCGCGCCGGGTTCCGCCGCAGCCACAACATCGCCTATGCCCCTGTTTGCCCGGCATGCAATGCCTGCGTGCCGATCCGCATTCCAGTCGCCGCGTTCCAGCCGGACCGTACCTTGCGCCGGGTCGACCGCTACAACGCCGACGTGATGGGATACGAGGTCCCGGCCCGCGCCACGGCCGAGCAGTTCCAACTGTTCCAGCGCTACCAGCTTGCCCGGCACGCCGAGGGCGACATGGCGACGATGAGCTTCTACGACTATCGCGCCATGGTGGAGGACACGCCGATCGAGACATCGATCGTGGAATTCCGCGACACGACCGACCGGCTCATCGGCGGCTGCCTGACGGACCGGCTGGGCGACGGGCTTTCCGCCGTCTACAGCTATTTCGCGCCGGAGCTGGAACGGCGCTCGCTCGGCAACTACGCCATCCTATGGCTGATCCGCCGCGCCAAGGCGCTCGGGCTGCCCTATGTCTATCTCGGCTACTGGGTGCCGGAGAGCGCCAAGATGGCGTACAAAGCCCGCTTCCGGCCATCCGAGGTCCTGGCAGGGGGCACATGGCGCATCCTGGCGGATGCCGACCACGCCCCCTTGCCCTTGCCGGAACCTGCCATGGTGTCGCAGAGCGGTTGACCGTGCCGCGCCTATTCGCTGGTGTCGCGGCTGCGGAACATCACGGCGGATAAGAAGCCCAGCGTCACGAG
The DNA here is from genome assembly GCA_965199095.1 of Acetobacteraceae bacterium. GTDB lineage: Bacteria > Pseudomonadota > Alphaproteobacteria > Acetobacterales > Acetobacteraceae > LMUY01. The sequence continues at coordinate 114,820 of CBDAQM010000006.1, read as the reverse complement.
CCCGGTGATGGCGAACGTCAGCGTCAGTGACATCATGGTGGAGACCTGTTGTTGGAATTGAACACAATCCCAGTATACGGTCCGATCGTTAACATGATCTGAAGCGGGTCGTCAGCTCGATGCCTTGGTGTCGCGTGGCGGCCCCATCAAGGCTGGCTGGAACAGCACGGCTGCGCACAGCGTGCACACCAGCGCCAGGGCCATCAGCTTGCCCATCGACGACATGCCGGGCTGGTTGGACAGCCACAGGCTGCCGAACGCCGTCATCGTGGTCAAAGCCGAAAAGAACACCGCCCGCGTCAGCGTCGATTGCAACAGGTGCGTCGCACCCCGGCGCCAGGCCAGGATGTAGTAGATCTTGAACGCCACGCCGACGCCGAGCAGCAGCGGCAAGGCGATGATGTTGGCGAAGTTCATCGGCTGCCCGATCAGCACCGTGACCTCCAGCGTCACGGCGCCGGCCACCAGTAGCGGCACCAGCGTCAGCAACACGTCACCGACCCGCCGCAACGCCACCCACAGGATGACGGCGATGGCGAGCACGGCAAACACGCCCGCCTCGATGAACGCCCGCACCACGGTACGCTGCGATTCCAGCAGCGTGATCGCCGTGCCGCTCGCCGCGGGCGCAACCGACAGCACGGCGCGGGCGAAGCGGGCGGTCACCGCCGTGTCATCCGGGTTGCCCTTCGGCAGGATCTGCACCCGCGCTTCCCCGTTGGGCCGCAGCCAGTCGGCGCGCAGGTCGGCGGGCAAGTTGTCAACCGTCACCGGCTCCGCCCCCAACGCGCTGCGGAGATGGTCCAGGTCCAGCCGCAGCGGCACGGCCAGCGCCTTGTCCACGGTGGCGCGCATTGCCGCGTCGGAGTCCGCCAAACGCAGCAGGAGCGGCTTCAGCCTGGCCTGCGCCGGGCTGTCCGACAGGGCCGCCGCCGCCATGCGGATCGCGGCCACGGTTTCGGCGTCGGTCGGGGCTGGACGGGTCGCCGGCGGGGCCAGCGCCGGCAGCAAGGACGCGGCGGCGCGGTGGATCGCGGCGAGCTTCGGCGCCTGGTCCGGCGGCACCAGGACGTCCACCGTGCGCGTTGCCTCCACCGCCGGCAGCTTGTCCAAGCGCTGCGCCAGCGACCGGGCGGCATCAAGCGAGGACGCCGTGGTGTCGACCGCGGCCACGCCCGTCCCCGGGTCGCGGGACAGTTCGTGGTAGGTTTGCACCGCCTCGCCATTCGGATCCTGCAAATGCGTCGGGTCGAAATCGAACCGCAGCCGCGCCAGCAGCGGCGTCCCCGCGAGCACCACGGCGATCGTGCAGACCACCACCGCGATGCGATGCCGCCCAAGGAAGGCGTCGACGGGCGCCAGGAACGCGTAGCCCAAATGCTCCGGCTCCCCCGGCGGCCGCAGGATGGCCAGCAACGCCGGCAGCAGCGTCATGGTCAGCACGAACGCGATGACCATGCCGCTCCCGGCGACTTCCCCCAACTCCGAGATGCCGCGGTAATCCGTGGGCAGGAACGAGAAGAACCCGGCTGTGACGCCGGCGGCGGCCAGGGCCAGCGCCCCGCCTGCCTTGACCGCGGCGCCCCGCAGCGCGGCCTTGACCTCATCCCGGTCATGCCGTTCCGCCCGGTAGCGGACGCCGAACTGGATGCCGAAATCGGCGCCCAAACCGATGAACAGCACCGCGAAAGCGACCGAAATCAGGTTGAACGACCCGACCAGCAGCAATCCCACTGCCGCGGTGATCGCCAGCCCGGCGACCAGGTTCAGCACGACCGCGAGCACGATGCGGCCCGACCGCAGCGCCAGCCACAGGATCACCAACACAGCCAGGGCGGTCCCGGCGCCGTTCAGCGCCGCGCCGTTGGACAGGGTGGCGAATTGCTCGTCATTGACCGGGGCCTGGCCGGTCAGCCGCAGGGTCGCGCCATACTCCGGCCCGATGGCCGCGCGGGCCGCCGCGGCGCGCACCTCGTCGCTGGCGGCTTTTCCAGGCTGCAGCGCGGCGTAGTCCAGCACCGGCTCCATGGGGAGCAACTGACGCAGATCCGCCGGCGCCGGGTCATGCCCCTGCAGCATCGACTGCCACGAAAAGGCGGCGAAGCGTCCGGCGAACGCCGCGTCCAGCGTATCGGCGAGCAGGGTGGCCGGGCGGTCCAGTGACCCACGATCCTGCCGCGCCGCCCCGGCGGCAACCTGCATGATGCCTCGCAGCGTGGGGTCAGCCGCCAGCCCGCCCAGCAGCGTCCGTGCCTCGACCAAGCCGCCTGTCAGGCGCTCGACCTGCGCCAGCGGAGGGAAAAGCAGGCTGGCCCGGGCGAGGAACGGGCCGCCTTGCGGCTGTTCCACCGACTTGACCCGGTTCGGATGAGCCCGGAGCTGGTCGACAAGCCCGGTTGCCGCAAGGTCCGCCAGTTCCGGCGTGGGCGCCTGCACCACCGCCACCATCTGCTTCGGCGGGAATGCGGCTTGATAGGCGTGCTCGCGTTGCACCCAGGGCAGCGAGGCGGGCATGAGCTGGTCGGTATTGGTGGTGATAGAGAAATGCCCCGCCGCGAACACGCCGGACGCCACCGCCAGGACCGTCGCGACGGCGACCACCAGCCATGGATACCGCACGCTCGCGGCGGTAGTTCGGGTGATCAGATTGGCTTGTGTCATTGGGGTGGCGGCACCGGCAAGATGGACAAGGCGAACGGTTTACCGCCCGGTTTCGTTCCGGTCACGCGATGCAGGGCGAACGCGTCTGCCCGCCGCCGTTCCCTATCTGAATGAGAGCTCTCTCTCTCTGGGAGAGGGTCAGGGTAGCGCACAGGGACCGAGTCGGCTGGCAGCACCCTCACCCTGCCCTCTCCCAGAGGGAGAGGGTTTTTGACCGTGAGAGCGGGGTCAGGCCAGGCTGTCGGCCAGGGCGGAGGCCATCTGCCGGGCGAAGGCGGCGGGGTCGCGGGGCGGTTCGCCGTCCTGGATGCGGGCCAGGTCCATCAGCGTGCTCGCCGCATCCTCTAGGCTCGCCAGCTCCGCCATGCGGCGGATCAGCTTGTGCCGCGGGTTGATTTCCAGGATCGGCAAAGTGGTGGGCATCGCCCGCCCGGCACGCTTCAGCAAACGCTGCATCTGCAGGTCCGGCCCGCCGGCGGAGGCCGCCAGCACCACCGGGCTGTCGACCAGCCGGTCGGTCGCGCGCACGTCCGAGACGTCGGCCTTCAACGCCTCCTTCAGCGTCTTCACCAACTCGGTTACGTCAGCCGGCTCTTCGCCGGGCGTCTCGGCGGCGATCTTGGACAAATCGGCAGCGCCCTGGGTGATCGAGCGGATCGGCTTTTCCTCGAAGGTCGACATCCGCTCCGGCCAGAAGGCGTCGACCTGGTCCGCCAGCAACAGAACCTCGACCCCGCGGGAGCGGAAGCCCTCCAGTTGCGGCGACTTGGCCAACGCGTCGGTGTCGTCGCCGACCAGGATGTAGATCGCCTCCTGCTCCGGCTTCATCCGGGCGACATAGGCGGGGAGCGAGGTCCAGCCATCCTGCGCCGAACTCTTGAAGCGCAGCAGCGGCGCCAGATCCGCCCGATGCTCCAAATCCTCCCACAGTCCTTCCTTCAGGACCGGGCCGAAATTCTGCCAGAACCCGGCATAGCTCTCTTTCGCCTCGTCGCTGTCGTCCTTGGAGCGTGTCTTCAATTCCGACAGGACTCGGTTGGTCACCGCCTTGCGAATGCGCGCCAGCACGGGCGTCGCCTGCAACATCTCGCGCGAGACGTTGAGCGGCAGGTCCTCCGTGTCCACCACGCCGGACACGAAGCGCAGCCAGGCCGGCAGCAGCCCGGCATCGTCCGTGATGAACATGCGGCGGACATGCAGACGGACCTTGCTTTGCCGGTCACCCTCCACCGCCTCGAACGGCTTGGAGCCCGGCACGTAGAGCAGCGCGGTGAACTCCATCGCCCCTTCCGCGCGCCAATGCAGCGTCATCCAGGGCTTGTCGAAATAGTGGCCGAGATGGCGGTAGAACTCGGTATAAGCCTCCTCCGTGACGTCGGCCTTGGGCTTGCGCCACAACGCCGTTCCCTCATTGGCCGCCACGTCCTTGCCGTCCCGCGCCACGGTTATCGGGACGGTGATGTGGTCCGCCCATTTGCGGATGATCGTCTCTAGCCGGTACGGCTCCAGGAACTCGTCCGCATCCGACTTGATGTGCAGCACGATGGTGGTGCCGGGCTGGTCCCGCTCGGCCGGGGCAAGCGTGTAGTTGCCCTGCCCTTCGGACGCCCACAGCCATGCCTCTTCGGACCCGGCGGCGCGGGACGTCACCTCCACCCGGTCGGCCACCATGAAGGCCGAGTAGAACCCCACGCCGAATTGCCCGATCAGGCTCGGCCGCTCCTCCGGCTTGGCCTCCGCCAGGGTCTGGCCGAAGGCGCGCGTGCCGGACCGGGCGATCGTGCCCAGATTCTCCGCCAGGGATTTGCGATCCATGCCGATCCCGGGGTCGGAGAGGGTCAGCGTGCGGGCCTCCTTGTCGGGGACGATGCGGACCGACGCATCGGGCGGCAAGGCCAGGTCCGCCTGCGTGAGGGCGGCGAACCGGCGGCGGTCGATCGCGTCGGCGGCGTTGGCCACCAGCTCGCGCAGGAAGATTTCCCGGTCGGAATATAGCGCGTGGACCACGAGATCGAGCAAACGCCCAACCTCGGCGCCGAATTCATGCCGCTCGATCGTTTCGCTCATCCACCGCACTCCATGGCCTGTGACACGGCGGCGATATGCCGGGGGGACGCCGCCGTTTCAAGGCACCCGCCCCAGTCCGCGCACGCGCCGGGGGGCTGACGTGGCCAAAGGCGTTTGCTACAGCCGGTGGACATGAAGGGGGTTCGCGCCGTTGCAGCGCACGCAGCAGATCGCGAGCTTCAGCATCGTGCTCGGCATCGGTGTCCTGGTGCTGAAGACGGGTGCGTGGTGGCTGACCAACAGCGCCGCCCTGTTTTCCGATGCGTTGGAGAGCACGGTGAACGTCGCCGCGGCGCTGATCGCCCTGGTGGCACTGCGCTTTGCGGAGCGCCCGGCCGACGCCAACCATCCGTACGGCCACCAGAAGGCGGAATTCTTCGCCGCGGTGATCGAAGGCGCGATGATCATCGTGGCCAGCGCCGCAATCCTGCAGCATGCCTGGCAAAGCTGGCTGACGCCGGTGACGTTGGACGTGCCGTGGCAGGGCATGGCGCTGAATGGCCTGGCCACCGCGTTGAACGCCATCTGGGGCACGGTCCTGCTGCGGGCCGGGCGGCAGGCGCGGTCGGTGACGCTGCAGGGCGACGGGCGGCATCTTTGGGCGGACGTGGTCACCTCGATCGCGATCCTGCTGGGGATCAGCCTCGCCGTCTGGACCGGGCTGACGGTGCTCGACCCGATGCTCGCGGCGGCCATCGCCGTCTATGTGCTCTGGTCCGGATTGAGCCTGATCAGCCAGTCCGTCGGCGGATTGATGGACGCCGCGCCCGCGCCCGAGATCGTGGAGCAAATCCGCCGCATGGTCGGCGAGCATGCGGAAGGCGCGCTGGAGGTGCATGATCTGCGCACCCGCCACGCCGGGCGGCTCACCTACCTGGAATTCCATTTGGTCGTGCCCGGCGACCTTCGCGTTTCGGAGGCGCACGCCATCTGCGACCGGATCGAGTCGGCGTTGAAGGAGGAGATGGAGGAGCTCATGATCACGATCCATGTCGAGCCCGAGGGCAAGGCGAAGCACCACGGGGTGCTGGTGCTGTGACGGTCCGCATCGACCGGGTGGTGACGCGCGGGGGCGATGCCGGGCAAACCTCGCTGGGGGATGGCAGCCGCGTCGCCAAGGACGCGCTCCGGGTGGACGCCTACGGCACGGTGGACGAGGCGAACGCCACCATCGGCCTGCTCCGCCTGCACGCGACGGGCGAGACGGACGCCATGTTGGCGCGGGTGCAGAATGATTTGTTCGACGTCGGCTCCGATCTATGCGTGCCCGGCGCCGCGGGGGACCGGTTGCGGCTGACCGACGCCCCCTCGGCCCGGCTGGAGGCGGAGGTGACGGCGATGAACGCCGGCCTGACGCCGCTGAACAGCTTCATCCTGCCCGGCGGCAGCCCGGCGGCGGCGCACGCCCACCTCGCCCGCACCGTCGTCCGGCGGGCCGAGCGGCTGGTCGTGCGGCTGTCGCAGAAGGAGGTGGTGAACCCGGCGGTGATCCGCTTCCTCAACCGGCTGTCCGACCATCTGTTCGTGCTCGGCCGCGTGCTGAACGACCAGGGCGCAGCGGATGTGACATGGGTGCCGGGCGCCAACCGCTGAGAAACGGAGGTCTCGATCGACAGAATGTGGCAGATGGACTAACGGATCATGAACCGTCAGCAAAGCCCGTGCCTTTCGCGACGAATACTGCAAATTGAGAGAGATACATGCGACTTCTCCATGTTGTGGCCATTATGGTTGCCTACCTGTCTGTGCTCCCGTTACATAACGCCTCGGCGGAGGAGCTAAGAGGGGCGGCAAGGCGCGAGTATGAAAAGGTCACAAGCGAGGGTAGCTTTTTCACATCATGCAGCACGGGTTCAGACTTCGTCTTCTGGTCTGGCAGGACACCTTCGGCTTTAGATGTCGAGGGAAAGCAGCAGCCCGTTCAATTCGAAGCCCATAAAGTTGGCGACTATATTCGAAAGCCGTATGAATGCCACACGAATGAAGGCCTTCTTACAATAACTACGAAGTTGACGCACTCCATCAGCAACATTCAGTGTGGAGCTGGCAACAGGTTCATTGCGAGATTTTCCGTCGCGCATCTTGGTTCTTATTCGGATGATTTTCTCGTAGATGGATGCTTCAACACTTTAGGGATCCTGATAAGAGGGAAACACGTTCTGCTTTGTAATCTGCCATTCGGTGACAAATCGGTCGTGGCGCAATGTGCCGAAGGGGTGGATGCCAAGGGTCCGAGAGAGCTCCAATAAGGCAGCGTCGTTCGGGAGTCGCCGGTGCGGGACGACCTGACGAACGCACCCTTGTCATGACTCAGCCCGGCACGATACGGGCGGCGTGGGTGAACACTTCGAAGCCGTCCGCGCGGGCCACGGCGGCCAGGGTGATGCCGGCGGCATCCGCCACCCGGATCGCCAGGGCCGTCGGGACCGAGACAGCGGCCAGGATGCCGATCCCGGCCGCGGCGGCCTTCTGCACCAACTCGACCGACACCCGGCTGGTCAGCAGCAGGATCCCGGACCCGGGATCCTCTTCGCCGCGCAGCAGCGCCCCGGTCAGCTTGTCCAGGCCATTATGGCGGCCGACATCCTCCCGCAGCACAATCAGCCCGTCGCGCCAAAACCCGGCCGCGTGCACCGCGTGGGTTGCGTGGTTCAGGTGCTGAGCCACGTGCAGGCTGCCGACCGCCGTCCCGACCTGCCGCGCCGTCCAGCTTCGGCCGGGGGGAACGCGCGGGGGCGGACGCATCGCATCCGCCAGGCTGTCCATGCCGCACAGTCCGCAGCCGGTCGGGCCGGCAAACTGCCGCCGCCGGCGTTCCAGCCGCTCCATGCGGTCGCCGGCGACCCACATCCGCAACTCGATGCCAAGCGGGGCGGGCACGATGTCCAACTCTTCGATGTCGCCCGGCCGGTCGATGATGCCCTCGGCGCGGCTGAAGCCGACGGCGAAATCCTCCAGGTCGAGCGGCGTCGCCATCATGACCGCATGCGTCGTGCGGTTATAAGTCAGCGCGACCGCGACCTCCTCCGGCACGCAGCGCTCCCCGGCCGCGGCGCCGTTGCAGCGTACCGGCACCGTCGTGGCGGGAGGCGATAGACCGCTCGCCACGACCATGCCCGCGGCCGCTAGCTGGTTGCACCGCCGAGGTCGACGACCCGGAGGTAGGGTTTCTTGGCGTCCCATCCTTGGGGGAACCGCTCCTTCGCCTCCGCGTCGGACACGCTACCCATGATGATCGCGGGGTCGCCGGGTTGCCAATTCACCGGGGTCGCCACCTTGTGCGCGTCGCTCAACTGCAGGCTGTCGATCACCCGTAGGATTTCCGGGAAGTTGCGTCCGGCGGATGGCGGATAGGTCAGCGTCAGGCGGACCTTTTTCGCCGGGTCGATCACGAACACCGATCGCACCGTGAGCGCGGCGTCGGCCTCCGGGTGGATCATGCCATACAGCGTGCTGACGGTGCGGTCCGCGTCCGAGATCATCGGGAAGTTCACCGTGGAGCCGGTGACATCGGCGATGTCGGCGTCCCACCGGGCGTGGTTGTCCAGGCTGTCGACCGACAGGCCGATCACCTTCACGGTGCGACGGTCGAACTCCGGCTTCAGCCGCGCGACCTCGCCCAGTTCCGTGGTGCAAACCGGGGTGAAATCCTTCGGATGGCTGAACAGCACGGCCCAACTGCCGCCGAGCCAATCGTGGAACCTGATGCGTCCTTGCGTCGTGTCCTGCTCAAAGTCCGGCGCGATTTGGCCGAGCTGTATGCTCATGAAACGAACTCCATCTGGAGAGGGGTCGCGAGCGGGAGATATGGTCGCGAGGTCGCGCCGGACCAAATCACGCCGGCCGCTCACCCGTCAACACATCGGGCCCGGCGCTGGATCAACTGACCACGACCCGGTCGGGGGCGGACAGTTGGCCGACCCGAAGCGCCCGTGATAAGGCTCAGGCCATGCGCCATGGACCCCAAACGCATCCGCAGCGCCGCAGCGCATGAGCTGCGCCATCGCCGTCATGGCCAAGGCCCCGCGGGCGGGGCATTCGAAAACACGGCTCTCCCCGCCCTTGCTGCCGGATGAGGCGCGGCAGATGAGCGCCGCGTTCCTGCGCGATATCACGGAAAACATCCGCCTGGCCGCTGATAAGGCGGACATCGTAGGCTACGTCGCCTACGCGCCCGCCGGGATGGAGGGGTTGTTCGACGGAGTCCTTGCAGTGGGCACCCGGCTGGTCCTGGCCGACGGCACGGGGGAGATGCCGCGGGGCGTGGATGGTTTCGGCCGTTCCCTGCTGCATGCCACGCGCGCGCTGTTTGCGCTCGGGCACAGCGCGGTCTGCGTGCTGAACTCGGATTCTCCCACCTTGCCGACCGCCTGCCTGGTCGAGGCTGCGGACACGCTTGCCGCCGGCTCCGGCGTCGTGCTGGGGGCGGCCGATGATGGCGGCTACTACCTGCTGGGCATGAGCACGCTGCAGCCTCGCCTGTACGCCGGCGTCGCCTGGAGCACCGCGGAGGTGGCAGCGCAAACCCGGGCTGCGGCGCAGTCGCTCGGGCTCGCCGTCCATGAGTTGCCGGTGTGGTACGACGTCGACGACCGTGCGGCGCTTGGCCGGCTGGTATCCGACCTCGACGCCGGGTCGGGCTATGCCGCGCCGTCGACCGCGGAGCGCGTCGCCGCCCTCAACCTGCGGCAGCGGCTGGCAGGTTGACCGAGGCGCGTCGAAGCCTGGCGCTGGCCGGCGCCGGGCTGGTCCTGTTGCTGTTCGTGATCGCGGAGTTGGCGTGCCACGTGCCCGGCTCCGTCGCGACCATCGGCTCGGACGAACGGCTGCAGGTTTTCGTCGGCCTCGAATGCGCGGCGGGGCTGGTCTATTTCGCGGCAGTCTGGCTGGTGCGCTCCGGCCCGGTGACGCGCCGGACGACCGCGGTCGTGATCCTGCTGGCGGCCGGCATGCGCGTGCTCCCGTTGGCGTCGCCGCCATTCCTGTCATCCGACCTGTTCCGCTACGTCTGGGACGGCCGGGTGCAGGCGAACGGCATCAACCCCTACCTTTACCTGCCCGCCGCGCCGCAATTGGAATTCCTGCGCGACGAGGAGATTTACGGCAGCACCAACCGATCGGAGGAAGCGCCGACGATCTACCCACCGATGGCGCAGGTGATCTTCGCCGCCATCGGCCAGGTTTGGTCCTCCATCACGATGGTGAAGATCGTGATGGCCGGGTTCGAGGCGATCACCATCGCGTCGCTGCTGGTGCTGCTCCGCCGGGCCGGCTTGCCGGTGGCGCAGGCGCTGATCTACGCGTGGAACCCGCTGCCGCTGTGGGAGTATGCGGGAAACGGGCACATCGATGCCGCGAGCATCGCGTTCATCGCGTTGGCGATGGTGGTCGCAACCTCCCGCTGGCGCGGCTGGGCGGGTGCGGTCCTGGGGCTCGCGATCCTCTGCAAATTGCTGCCGGCCGCCTTGTTCCCGGCATTCTGGCGTCGCTGGGACTGGCGCACCCTGCTCGGTGTCGTGATTGTGATCGTGGTGCTGTATGGCCTCTACACGATCGGCGCCGGCTGGCACGTCCTGGGCTACTTGCCCGGCTATGCGTCGGAGGAGGGGCTTTCCTCAGGCAGCGGTTTCTTCCTGCTGCGGTGGCTTGCGCTGCTGGGACCGCTGCCCGCCTGGGCGACGAAGCTTTATTTGGCTGCGGCTGCCGTGCTGCTGCTGGGACTTGCGGGATACTACATGCTCGGACGCACGCTGCCGGAGGAACCCGGGTCACGCACCCTTGCGATCGGCCGGGCCGGCGCGGTGCTGTCGACAGCAACGACGCTCGTATTGTCGCCACATTACCCATGGTATCTGGGCTGGCTCGCCGTGTTTGCCTGTTTTGCGCCGTATCGCTCCGTCCTCTATCTGTCAGCGAGCGGAGTCTTGCTATATCTGGACCCTTATCACCGGGAAAACGTCTATCCTTGGGTGATATACGGTCCCTGCCTTGTCCTCGTCCTGCTGGACGTGACCAGACGCTACCGGGCGCGCCCCGCCCGCTGAAGGAGAGTCGTTGCATGTCGGCCACGCTACTGAAGGACCCGCGCCGCTACTTCGAGGCCGTCGAGGCCCGGGACGTCTCGGCCGCTCCACCGGTTTGCCTCTATCTGGAAACCACCAACCGCTGCAACCTGCTGTGCGAGACCTGTCCGCGCACGTTCGAGACGCTGGAACCGCCGCAGGATATGAGCTGGGACCTGTTCACGAAGATCGTGGACCAGTTCGACAGCATTGCCCGGGTGGTGTTGCACGGGGTGGGCGAGCCGATGCTGGTCAAGGACCTGCCGCGGATGATCCGCTACCTGAAGGACCGCGGCATCTACGTGCTGTTCAACACCAACGGCACGCTGCTGAACCCGAAGAAGTTCCAGGAACTGATCGACACCGGGCTGGATGAGTTGCGGGTGTCGGTGGACGCCGCCGACCGTAAGACCTACCTCGCGGTGCGCGGCAAGGATTTCTTCGACCGCATCGTCCGCGACGTCGGCAAGTTCACCGCCTACCAGGCCAAAATCGGCAGCGCAACCCCGAAAGTGTCGATCTGGCTGACCGGGTTGAAGGAGACGGTGCAGCAACTGCCGGAATTCGTCCGCATGGCGGCGAACATGGGCGTCAAGGAGGTCCACCTCCAACGCCTGGTGTTCGACGACGCCGGGTTCGGCATGGCCCGGCAGGAGAACAGCCTGTTCGAGCAGACCCAGGCCGAGGAAGAGCAGTACATCGCTGCGGCCCAGGCGATTGGGGCCGAGCTGGGCGTCATGCTGGATGCCTCGGGCGCCACCGAGCCCGGCGTCAGCCTGAAGAAGACCGAGGGCGATACGCCATGGGCCACCTGCCGCCGCCCCTGGTCGCTGATGTATTTCACCGCGCACGGCCGCGCCCTGCCGTGCTGCATCGCGCCGTTCTCCGCCCGCGGCTACAGCAATTACACCCTCGGCGACGCCACGCAGCAGAGCCTGCGGGACATCTGGAATGGTCCGCTCTACCAGGAGTTCCGGCGCTCGTTGCTGAGCGACGCACCGCCGAAGCCTTGCGAGAATTGCGGCCTTCGTTGGTCGCTGTAGCCGGTGGGCAGCGGCGCCCGCACGACGGTCGTCATCCCGACGCTGAACGAGCGGGATGCCATCCCCATCGTCGTGCGGGAAATCCCGCGGGACGTGGCCGCCGAAATCATCGTCGCCGATAGCGGTAGCAAGGATGGGACGCAGCAGGCGGCGCGTGAGGCCGGGGCGACGGTGCTGGAATTGACTGAGCGCGGCTACGGCCTGGCCTGCGCGCGGGCGGCCGATGCGGCGGACCCGGACAGCGACGTGATCGTGTTCATGGATGGCGATGGCGCCGACCGGGCGGACCTGATGCACCGCCTGGTGGACCCGATCCGCGCCGGCACCCACGATTTCGTCATCGCGTCCCGCACCCGGGGCGAGCGCGATCCTGGCTCGATGAGTTGGCACCAGGTCGTGGCCGGCCAACTCGCCGGGCTGGGCATGCGGGCGTTGTACGGGGTGCGGTACACCGATATGTGTGCGTTCCGGGCGATCCGCCGGTCCAGCCTCGCAGCGTTGAACCTGCGGGAGATGACGTATGGCTGGAACATCGAGATGCAGATGCAGGCGGCCCGCGCGGGGCTGCGCATCCTGGAGGTCCCCCTGCCCTATCGCTGCCGTGCCGGCGGGGAAAGCAAGGTTGCGGGTTCGCTGCGGGGATCGCTGCGGGCCGGCTGGCGGATCATGACGACGTTCGCCCGCGTGGCAGCCTCACCGAAGCCTGCCCCATTGCGGTGATGCGGCGTCTCGCAGCCTTCATCATGGTGGCGGGCCTGGTGTGGACCGGAACCGCGCGGGCTGCTGATCCGCAGGCGGTGATGGGGACATGGTGGACGCAGGACCGTGACGGCGTGGTCCGGATTTCACCCTGCAGCAGCGGGCTCTGTGGGACCGTGGTCGGGATCATCCACTTCCAGCCCGACGGCTCCGCACCGAAGGACATCCAGGGCCGTTCGCGCTGCAACCTGCAGATCATCCCGGGCGGCACCGCCGAGGCGGACGGTAGTTGGGACAGCCACATCACCAACCCGGATGACGGGAAAACCTACACGATCACCTTGCGCGTGGACCCGGATGGCCGGTTGCGGATGCGTGGCTATATCGGCATCCCGCTGTTCGGCAGGACCGTGTTCTGGACCCGCTTCAAGGGACATTTGACTGCCGATTGCCATCTGCAGAATTGAACTGCACCCGCGTTACGAGCTGACCGGACAGAACCTTTGCCTTTTGACCCTAAATCGAAGCTGAGCGTCCTGATCGGCGCCGACAGCCTTGCGCTGCGACGCTCCGGCGTCGGGCGCATGACGCTGGAGATCGCCCGTGCCGCGCGGGCCTCCGCGGCCATCGACTACACCGGGCTGCTGCTGGCGCACGGGTTGCAGACGGTGGACATGATCGACCATTTGGACGACGAGCCGGCGGCGCATCCGCAGCAGCGGGCGCCGATCCCCTGGAAGGTGGCGGTCGGCCGGGTTCCCGGCGTGCAGATGTTGCGGCGCTTGAAGCATGGCGGACTGAACCGGACCTTGCGGCAACTGGCGAAGGCGCAGGGCACGCCCCTGGTGTATCACGAGCCCAACATGATCGTGCGGCCGATCGCCCTGCCGACCGTGTCGACCATCAACGACCTGTCCTGGCATCACGAACCATCCTGGCATCCGGCCGAACGTCTGCGCTGGATCGAGCGCAACCTGCCGACGACCCTGAAGCGGGCCCGGCGCTTCGTCGCCATCTCGCAGTTCACCAAGGACGAAGTCGTGCGGGAGTTGGGCGTCGCAGCCGACCGGATCGACGTCGTGCCACTGGCCCCTGCCAAGGAGTTCCAGCCATTGAGCGCCGCCGCTGCGGCGCCGACGCTCGCGCGGCTGGGCCTGGCGGACCAGGGTTATGTGTTTTCCATCTCCACCCTGGAGCCGCGGAAGAATTTCGACCGGTTGCTGAACGCCCACCTCCATCTGCCTGCGGCGTTGCGCCGGAAAGCGCCGCTGGTGATCGCGGGCGGCAAGGGCTGGGGGGAAGTTCTGGCTCGCCCGGAAGCGGAGGCGGCGACCCGCGATGGCACGGTGCGGCTGCTGGGGCATGTGGGCGATACCGACCTGGTCGCGTTATGTGCCCGCGCCGCGGTGTTCGCCTATGTCAGCCTGTATGAAGGCTTCGGCTTGCCGGTGGTGGAGGCGATGGCCGCGCGCAGCCCCGTGCTGGCCTCCAACACCACGGCCGTCGCGGAACTGGCTGCCGGCGCGGCCCTGCTGGTGAACCCGCTGGACGAGGCCGCCATCACCGAGGGGCTGCGGCAGTTGATCGAGGACGCGGACTACGCCGAAACGCTCCGCCAGGCGGGGCAAGCGCGCGCGGCCGAGTACACGTGGCAGCGCACGATCGACACCCTGGTGGCAAGCTGGCGCAGGGCGCTGGGTTGATCAGTCGCGTAGCCCGCATGAGCCTTTGCTCATGCGGGGCAACAGGCGCCGGCGTCCGTCTATGGGCGTGATCCCGCATTCGCTGCGCGAATACGGGCTACGCGCTATTGCAGGGAGGGTGAACGACGGGGCGTTAAACCCGCACGCCCTCCTGCAAAGCGGCCAGCACGTGCGCTGCGCGGCTGCGGAGTTGCGCCACCCGCTCCGGCGCCATCTTTTCCAAGGTGCGCAGGGGCATCTGCATCCGGGCGTTGCCGGCGAAGCGTGCGGCATGCCGGGCCATGAAATCCCAGTACAACGCATTGAACGGACAGGCGCGTTCGCCCACCGCATCCTTCACGTCGTAGTGGCAGCCGCGGCAGTAGTCGCTCATCCGGTTGATGTAGGCGCCTGACGCGGCATAGGGCTTCGATCCCACGATCCCGCCATCCGCGAACAGCGCCATGCCGCGCGTGTTCGGCATCTCCACCCACTCATAGGCATCGGCGTAGACGATCAGATACCACTCATCCACCTGCGCCGGGTCCAGCCCGGCCAGCAGGGCGAAGTTGCCGGTGACCATCAGGCGCTGGATATGGTGGGCGTAGGCATTGTCCCGCGTGTCGGCGATGGCGTGGTGCAGGCAGTTCATCCGCGTGTCCGCGTCCCAGTAGAATTGCGGCAAGGGCCGCGTCGCCCCCAGCGCGTTGAGCGCGGCGAACTGCGGCATCCGCAACCAGTAGACCCCGCGCACGAATTCCCGCCAGCCGAGGATTTGGCGGATGAAGCCTTCCACCGCGTTCAGCTTCACCCGCCCGGCGCGATACGCCGCCTCCGCCGCTTCGATGGCCTGCATGGGCAGCAGCAGGCCGGCGTTCAGCGAGGTGGAGATCAGCGCATGGAACAGCGTGGCCTCGCCCGTCTTCATCGCGTCCTGCCAGTCCCCGAATTGCGGCAGCCGGGTGAGGACGAAGTCATCCAGCACCGCCTGCGCCTCGGCGGCCGTGACCGGGAGGCTGAACCCGTCGCATGTGCCGAAATGGTCGCCGAACCGCGCCTGCACCAGCGCGATGACCGCGCGCGTGATCGCATCCGGCTGGATCGGCTGCGGATGCGGCACCGCCACGTTGGCGGGCAGCCGCTTGCGGTTCTCGGCGTCGAAATTCCACCGGCTGTCCACCGGCGTGCCGTCCGGATCCATCAGCACGCCGTAGCGGCGACGCATCTCGCGGTAGAAGAACTCCATTCGCAGCGTCTGCTTGCCCTGCGCCCAGGCCCGGAACTCCCGGATGCGGCAGAGGAAGCGCGTGTCCGCCCGGATGTCCACCTCCAGCCCGACCTGCTCGTGCCACTCGGCCATGTCCTGGGCCAGGCGCCACTCGCCGCATTCGGTGACGACCACGCGGTCGGGCCGCCGGCGCTGCACCGCGCGCCGCACTTCGCCGCGCAGGCTCTGCGTGTTGCCGGGGTCGTCGAGCGCCACGTAATCCACGGCGACGCCCCGCGCCCGCAGCGCCTGGGCAAAATGACGCATGGCGGACAACACCAGCACGATCTTCTTCTGGTGATGGCGGACATAGGTGCATTCCTCCAGGACCTCGGCCATCAAGACGGTATCGTTGGCAGGGTCCAGATCATCGAGCGACGACACGGTGGCGCTGCATTGGTCGCCCAGGATGACCCTCAATGTTCCCATATGCCGCCTCTCTCAAACGCGCGGAACGTGGCGACGGGTCCGGTGGCGACAAGGCAGCCGGGGCGTGGCATGATCGCGTCAGCACATGCGCCAGCTCCTCCTTCTTCGGCATGCCAAGTCGTCCTGGGACGATCCGCAACTGCCGGACCATGCACGGCCGCTCAACCTGCGCGGCCGGCAGGCTGCGGCGACGATGGCGGGCGAGATCAAGCGGTTGGGCCTGCTGCCGGACGTGGTTCTGGTGTCATCCGCCCGGCGCACGCTGCAGACCCTGGCGGCGTTGGACCCGTGGGATACGCCGCCCCGCATCGAGCCGCTGGACGCACTCTACCTGGCGCCCCGGGCAGACCTGCTGGACGTGCTCCACAGCGTGGCGCCAGCCTCGCACACCGTGCTGCTGGTCGGCCATAATCCGGGTCTGCACGAACTGGCTCTTTTGCTGGCCGGGGCGCACGCCGCCGTCGGCGACAGAGAGGTGCAACGACTGGTCAACTCCTACCCGTCCGGCGCGCTTGCGGAATTCGCAGTGTCCGTGCCGTGGAGCGACGTGGGGGAGACCGGAGCGCGGCTGACGCGGTTCGTGCTGCCCACAGATCTGGCGGCGACCATGTAGCATGATTGCCGCGTAAGCCACTCTGATCATAATATTAACCGCGCGGCCATGACCACGCTTGCAAGTCGCCTGCCCGACGCGCTAGGCATCATCCCGGCTTGAGCATCTCTGCGGATTGTTTGTGTGTCCATCGATCGTCCCCGCCGCATCTTTCGGTCCTCCAGCCGCTCGTCCTCGCCCCGCCGGCTGCTGCGAACGGTGACTGTTGCGCTGGTTGGCGCTGTCGCGGGCGGGTCGCTGGTGCTGTTGGGACTGTCTGGGAACCTGTTCGGCCAGATGACCTCGGACGTACGGGTGATTTCGGCAGCGCCGGGTCAGGTTGCGGTGATCGACGGGGACACGCTGCGGCTGGACGGCGTCGTCGTGCGGCTCAGCGATATTCAGGCGCCGCGGCGTGGGCAAGCCTGCGCCGCCGGGCCGGATTGCGGGGGACAGGCGACGGCGGCGCTCGCTGAGTTGGTGCGGGATCAACGGGTTAGCTGCCGGGTGTCGGGCCACGATGCAATGGGCCGCCCAGCCGCACGGTGCGACGCCGGGGGGCAGGACGTGAATGCCGCCCTCGTCGAAATCGGCTGGGCCCGGGCCGACAGCCCGTTGCTTGGCCCGGCGGAAATGGATGCGCGCGCCCATCGCCGCGGGCTCTGGCTCGCCGACTAGATCAATGCTGCGAGCGCGAAGGTTGCCTCCCGACGGCTTCGCCCTTAATTGGACATATTCACCGGAGCGCGCCGGTGCAGTTGGGCGGCGGATCCTCGCCGACCCGTTTTCGACAGGAACCTAGCATGAGCGGCACCGCCCACGGGTCTCTCACATTGTCCCTTGACGGCACAAACCAAACGCTGACTGTCCCCCTGAAATCTGGCACGATCGGCCCACAAGCCGCTGATATCAGCAAGCTCTATGGCAGCCTCGGCATCTTCACCTACGACGTCGGCTATGGCGCCACCGCCGCTTGCGTTAGCAAGATAACCTATATCGATGGCGACGAGGGCGTGCTGCTTCACCGCGGTTACCCGATCGACCAGCTTGCCGAGAAGTCCACCTTCCTGGAACTGGCCTACCTGCTGCTGAACGGTGAGCTTCCGACCAAGGCGGAGCGGGCCGAGTTCGACAAGGGTGTGATGCACCACACCATGCTGCATGAGCAATTGCGTAGCTTTTACAGCGGCTTCCGGCGCGATGCTCACCCCATGGCGGTGATGTGCGGCGTGGTGGGGGCGCTGAGCGCGTTCTATCATGACAGCCTGGACATCACGAATGAGGAGCATCGCCGCATCAGCGCGTTCCGCCTGATCGCGAAGCTGCCGACCATCGCGGCCTGGGCCTACAAATACAATATCGGCCAACCCTTCATGTATCCGCGGAACGACCTCGGCTATGCCGAGAACTTCCTCTACATGATGAACGCGGTGCCCGCCGAGGAGTACCACGTCAACCCGGTGCTGGCGCGCGCGATGGACCGCATCTTCATCCTGCATGCCGACCACGAGCAGAATGCGTCCACCTCCACCGTACGGCTGGCCGGCTCCACCGGCGCCAATCCGTTCGCCTGCATCGCGGCGGGCATCGCCAGCCTGTGGGGTCCGGCGCATGGCGGCGCCAACGAGGCGGTGCTGAAGATGCTGAACGAGATCGGCAGTCCGGAGCATATCCCCGCCTTCATCGAGAAGGTGAAGGACAAGAACAGCAACGTCCGCCTGATGGGCTTCGGCCATCGCGTCTATAAGAACTACGATCCCCGCGCCAAGATCATGGAGCGGACCTGCCACGAAGTGCTGAAGGAACTCGGCATAAAGGATGATCCGACGCTCGACATGGCGATGGAGTTGGAGCGGATCGCGCTGCACGACGATTACTTCGTCAGCAAGAAGCTGTATCCGAACGTCGATTTCTATTCGGGCATCATCCTGAAGGCGATGGGCATTCCGACCAGCATGTTCACCGTGCTGTTCGCCGTGGCCCGGACCGTCGGCTGGATCAGCCAGTGGAAAGAGATGGTGGAGGACAAGAGCCAGCGGATCGGCCGGCCGCGACAGATCTACACGGGCGCCCCGCTGCGGGATTTCGTGCCGATTTCCGAGCGGGGGTGATCACGGCGCGCCCTCACCCACCCCTCTCCCAAGGGAGAGGGGTTTTTGGTTCTCCCCTTGGGTGAGGGCCAGTCGGCACATGTGATGCGCCTGTTCATTGACGCGGACGCCTGCCCCGTGCGGGAGGAAATCTACCGCGTGGCGGCGCGCACCGGGCTGGACGTGCTGGTCGTCCACAACGGCTCCCGCCCGATCCGGCCACCGCAGCAACCGGGCGTGCAGATGGTGATCGTGCCCGATGGCCCGGACGCGGCGGATGACTGGATCGCGGAGCGGGTCGCGCCCGGCGATATCTGCATCACGGCCGACATCCCGTTGGCGAAGCGGTGCCTGGAAAAAGGCGCGCGGGCGCTCGGCCACACCGGGCGCGCCTGGACGGATGACAATATCGGCAGCGCCCTGGCCGGTCGGGAGATTGCCCGGCACCTGCGCGAGGTCGGCCTCGGCGGCGGTGCACATGCCGCACTCACCCCGGCCGACCGCTCGCGCTTCAGCTCGGCGCTGGATGCGGAAGTGGTTCAGGCGCGGCGTGATGCAGCGCGGCCCGCGCCACCAGCGGGTCGTCCGTGATCAACCCGTCGACGCCCCATCTCGCCAGGCGGACGATGTCGTTCGGCGCATTGACCGTCCACGGCACGACCCGCAGGCCGAGGGCGTGCGCCTGCTCCAGCAAACGCGGCGTCAACTCCCGGTAGTGCGGCGACCAAGTGCCGCCCCCTTGCTCCGCCACTGTCGCCGGCAGGCGCCCCTGCCCGCCGCGCCAGGCCCGGGTCTTGCGCGCCGTCAGCCAAGCATAGGACAGCTCCGGCCGCATGCGGCGAAGATGACGCGGGCCGCGCCAGTCGAAGGACTGCACAATCACCCGCTTGGCCGCGCCGGCGTCATCGACGTCCGCCGCCACGGCCTCCACGATGCGTTCGGGCGGCCATGTCAGGTGCGGACGGTTCCAGTAGGTTTTCACCTCGATCGTCCACCGGGCCCTGACATGCAGGCGCAGCACCTCCCGCAAGGTTGGGATGGTGGCGCCGTCGCTGGCACGTTGGCGCGGGAAGCGTTTCGCCGTCAGGCTACCCGGCTTCAGGCGCCCGATATCGAAGGCGAGCAGGTCGGCATAATCCAGGTCTCGCAGCGCCAGACCGGTCCGGCGGAGCCAAGTTCCATTCGCGGTGCGGGTCAGGTCGGGCGACAGGCATGGATCATGGCTGAGCACGACGACGCCGTCCCGGGTCATCCCCACATCGATCTCGAAACTGCGTAGCCCGGCGGCCAGGGCAGCCTTGAACCCTGCCAGGGTGTTTTCAGGAAACAGGGCGCGAGCACCCCGATGCCCGATGACCTCAGGAGTCACGACGGCGACGTCAGACGCTCAATCGTCCCCGCATTCGCAACCCGCCGTCGGACCGGTGTCGCCCCGCACCACGTGGTGGTCGATCCATTCGGAGACGAGCCGCCGGGCCTCGTTGATGGAGGCCTCCGGATGGTGAATGCGGTACAGCACGGTGCAGGCGCGGAATGCGTCCATGTCCAGATTGCCGGTGGCGCGTAGCTCCCGATAGGCGGTCACCACCGCCCTCTCGCACCGCCGCCCGATTACCGTCTGGTCGCGTCCCACACTCGCCTCCAATTGCGACTCTCTCGCAAAGCAACGAGATGGTAGGCGGGTCTCGGCCGGGCATCAAGCCTGTTGAGCACGATCCGCTGCGGCATCAGCCGCGCACTGCCTCTGCAATGGCCCGGCCGACATCCATCGTGCCCGCCTGGCCGCCCATGTCACGCGTGCGCGGGCCGCCATCGCGCAACAGCGCTTCGAAGCTGTCGATGATCGCCTGGGCCGCCTCCGCCTCCCCCAAATGGTCGAGCATCATGGCGGCCGACCAGATCTGCCCGATCGGATTGGCGATCCCCCTCCCCGCGATGTCTGGGGCGGACCCATGCACAGGCTCAAACATCGAGGGGTGCAGCCGCTCCGGATTGATGTTGGCCGACGGCGCGATGCCGATGCTGCCGGCCACCGCCGGGCCGAGGTCGGACAGGATGTCGCCGAACAAGTTGGAGCCGACCACCACGTCGAACCAATCCGGATGCTGCACGAAATGCGCGCACAGGATGTCGATGTGGTACTGCGCCGTCGCCACGTCCGGGTAGCCGGCCTTCATGGCGGCGAACCGCTCATCCCAATAGGGCATGCTGATGGTGATGCCATTGGACTTGGTTGCGGAGGTGACGTGCTTGCGCGGCCGGGTGCGGGCCAGTTCGAACGCGTACCGCATGATGCGGTCGGTGCCGCGGCGGCTGAAAACGCTCTGTTGGCTGACGAATTCGTGCTCCGTCCCGTCATACATGCGGCCGCCGATGGCGGAGTACTCGCCTTCCGTGTTCTCACGCACGACCACGAAGTCGATATCCGCCTCCGTCCGGTCGGCCAGCGGGGTGCGGGCGCCGGGCATCAGCCGGCACGGCCGCACGGACGCGTATTGGTCGAAGCCGCGGCGGATCGGGATCAGCAATCCCCACAGCGACACGTGGTCGGGCACGCCGGGCCAGCCGACCGCACCCAGCAGCACGCTGTCGGAGAGGCGAAGCTGGTCCAGCCCGTCGGCGGGCATCATCGCGCCGGTTCGGACATAGGTCTCGCACGACCAGTCATAATGCGTCGGCCTCAGCGTGAAGCCAAAGCGGGTGGCGGCGGCGTCCAGCACCTCCAGCGCGGCGGGGACGACTTCCTTGCCGATGCCATCCCCGGGAATGACGGCGATGTTGTAGCTGCGTTCCATGGCGGCAAACCTGCGTCCGCCGGCACGCCGGGTCAATCGACCGCTTGCGGCCCCATCGACATGCGGGCGCGGATCTCCGTCGCCACCCGGCCTGCCTCGTCCAGCGGCGTGCGCGACCATGTCGCCAGGGAAGACCCGAGCGGGCGCGCCTGCCCGGCCCGATACATCAACTCGTGCAGCCGCCGGTTGGACGGGCTGTCGCCTTGGCTCGCGATGAACACGGGCGCCTCCCCGCCGCAGGCTTCGCTAAGCATGGTGGGCGAGTCGCCCGTCACGATCGTGACGTCGGCGAGCGCGATCATGGCGGCATACGGGTTTTCCCCCGGCTCACCCCAGCGGTAGAGCACGTGCATGCTGGGGGCGAGCCCGGCGGCCAGCACGTTCGTCGCCTCCTGCCCGGTGTGCCGGCTGGTGGTGGCCAGCACCGAGCCGCCGGCCGCCGCGGCCATGCGCGCCACCTGCCGGGCCAGGGTGTGCGCCGCCGCCGGACGCATCTCACCGGCCGCGCCGCCACCCACCAGCAAGGTGATCAAAGGACGCGGCAAGTGCGACAGCCGCCCGGCCCACGACACGCGCGCCTGCGACAGGACGAGGGGCGACAGGCGATGCGGCTCCCCCAGCACCTGCACCAAATTGGCCGCATTCTCCGTCGCGCGATGCTGCGGCACCACCAGCAGGTCGAACAGCCGCGCGTGCAGCCGCGGCCGGCCGCAATGCACCAGCCGCGTCCCGAAGCCCTCCCGCAGCCACAGCGCCACGGCCTCCGACCGCGGGCTGGCCGAAATGGCGACCGCCGGGCCTTGCGGCGCGGAGAACGGCCACCCGGCGGACAGCAAGCCCTTCAGCGACCCGCGATGCGACAGGCCCCGCAACCGCGCGTGCCATCTCCACGCGAGCGGCACGCGCAAATGCGGCACGCCCAACCGTTCCGCCACCCCGATGGCCTGCTCCGATGCGCGGTCGAACGGGTCGTCCAGCACCCAGACCGGCGCCGTCTCGTCCATGGAGGGACCGCCAGGCTGGCGCACCGCCAGCGGTTCACGCATCGGTGCAGGCCCGGCATGGACGCGCACCGCGCCAGCGGCTATCGAACCCGCTTCGCAAGCGAGAGATCGATATGCCGCAGCAGCACCAGACCGATTGGGACCGCGACGCGGCGCTGACCACGGCGCGCATCCTGCTGGAGATCAAAGCCGTCAATTTTCGCCCCGAGGACCCTTATACCTTCACATCCGGCTGGAAGTCTCCGGTCTACATCGACTGCCGCCGGATCATCTACTTCCCGAGGGCGCGTGCGAAGATTTGCGCACTCGGTGTCGAGAAGATAGGGCGGCACATCGGCTATGAAACCATCGAGGCGGTGGCCGGCGGCGAGACGGCGGGCATTCCGTTCGCCGCCTGGATCGCAGACCGGATGATGGCGCCCATGGCGTATGTCCGGAAGAAGCCTAAGGGCTTTGGCCGCAACGCGTTGATCGAAGGCGACGTGCCGGAGGGCAAGCAGACCCTGCTGGTCGAGGACCTCACCACCGACGGGCGCAGCAAGATCCAGTTTGCCCAGGCCTTGCGCGACGCCGGGGCGATCGTCAACCACGCCTTCGTGGTGTTCTTCTACGGCGTGTTCCCCGGCAGCTTCGAGACGCTGGCGGCAATGGACGTCTCGCTCCACAGCCTGTGCACATGGTGGGACGTGCTGGAAGCCTGCCGGGAACGCCCCTACTTCGCCGAACCGGCCTTGGCGGAGGTGCGGCGGTTCCTGGAAAACCCCGTCGCCTGGTCAGCCAGCCATGGCGGCGTGGCGAGTGCGGAGGAAGCAGCGTCCCGGCGCGACGCCGGCTGACCCGCCTGGTTCAGGTCAACGGACGAAGGCATCGGTCCAGCCGACTTCCCCACCGGGCTTGAGCTTGACTTCCAGCCGTCCCATGCCGGCGCGGCTGACGATATCGATGCCGCGCTCCTGGTTGAGCAGCCGGCAGTTCACCAGTGGGTCGCCGGGATCCGCGACGCCGTCGGCCATCCGGCGCGTGACTTCGCCGCGGCGCTGCAAATCCTGCTCCGTGTGGCAGATCACGGCGCCGGGCTCGAGCCGCGGCCCGGCGATGCCGCGCACCGGCGCCAGGGTGGACACTCTTGGCGGCACGGAGGGCGGCAAGGTGTCTTCGCCGCGCGACTGCGCCAGGGCGCCCGATGCGGCCATCATGCCGCAGGCGAGCACCGTTCCCACCAGCGTGACACGTGTCATTCGACCTCCCTGCGCCGCCATATCACTCTCCTAAGCAGAGTGGCGCGGCTTGTCACATCCAAGTTTGTGGAAAATCCGCAACCTTGACGATGTGCGTTACGGCGGCGGGAAACGGGACGGCAGGGGTTTCCCACCCTGCCTGTCGGGCCTAGCATCCCGGTTCACTCCGCAGGAGGCCTTGATGCCCGTCCGCCCGAACTCCGCCGCCGCACGCGATGTGGCGCATACCTTGCACCCCTACACGGACCTCGTCGCCCACGAAGCCGCCGGTCCGATGGTGATCAGCCGCGGCAAGGGCGTGCGGGTATGGGACGAGGACGGCAAGGAGTATATCGAGAGCGTCGCCGGACTATGGTGCGCCTCGCTCGGCTTCGACAACGAGCGGTTGGCGAAGGCCGCCTACGACCAGATGCGCGTCCTGCCGTTCTACCACTCCTTCACTGCCAAGTCGCACGGCCCGCTGATCGAGCTTTCGGAGATGCTGACCGCCCGCGCGCCGCTGGAGGATTCGCGGGTGATCTTCTCGAACTCCGGGTCGGAGGCGAACGACACCGCGATCAAGATGGCCTGGTACTACAACAACGCGCTCGGCCGCCCGGCGAAGAAGAAGATCATCGGGCGGCTGAAGGGCTATCACGGCATCACCCTGGCCGCCGCCTCGCTGACCGGGCTGCCGAACAACCACCGCTCCTTCGACCTGCCGCTGCCCGGCTTCGTGCACACGATGACGCCGCATTTCTACCACGCCGGGCTGGACGGCGAGAGCGAGGAGGCGTTCGCCACGCGGTGCGCCGACGAGCTGGAGAAGCTGATCCTGGCCGAGGGCGCGGACACCATCGCGGCCATGTTCGCCGAACCGATCATGGGCGCGGGCGGCGTCATCGTGCCGCCGGCGACCTATTTCGAGAAGATCGGCGCGGTGCTGCGCAAGCACGACATCCTGCTGGTCGCCGACGAGGTGATCTGCGGTTTCGGCCGCACCGGCAATTACTGGGGCACCGAGACGTTCGGCATGACGCCCGACATCGTCACCTGCGCCAAGGCGCTGTCGGCCGCCTACATGCCGATCTCGGCCACGATCATCAGCCAGAAGGTGTTCCGCCCGATCGCGGAGGAAAGCCATCGCATCGGCACGTTCGGCCACGGCTACACCTATTCCGGCCACCCGGTGCCGGCGGCGGTCGCAATCGAGGCGCTGAAGATCTACGACGAGATCGGCATCGTCGACCATGTGCGGGAGGTCGGGCCGCATATGCAGTCCGAGCTGCGCCGCCGGTTTGCCGGGCACGAACTGGTCGGCGAAGTGCGCGGCATCGGCATGATCGGCGCGGTCGAGCTGGTGGCCGACAAGGCGGCCCGGCAGAACTTCGACCCCGCGATGAAGGTCGCCGGCCGCATGGCCAAGCTGGGCGAGCAGCACGGCGTCATCTGCCGCGGCCTGCCCAACGACAGCATCGCATTCAGTCCGCCCTTGATCATCACGGTGGCGGAAATCGACGAGATGCTGGACCGGGTGAGCCGCGCGCTTGACGATCTGACCGTGCAGATCAGGCGCGAGCGTATCGCCGTGGTCTGAACTGGAGCCTGTCGACCTCGCTCTGGTGATCGCGCTGGACGGCTCGGCCAGCGTCACCTTCCAGGAGTTCAACGCGATCACCGGCGGCATCGCGGCGGCCTTGCGTGATCCGGACGTGACGGCCGCGCTGCAGAACGGCGCCCATCGCGGGAGCCTGCTGTCGCTCCTGCTATGGTCGGGCGCCGGGGCGCAGGCGGTGATGGTGGATTGGGTCCGGGTGGGATCGGACGCTGAGGTCGCGGCCTTCGCCCAATCCGTCGCCGACGTGCCGCGCGTCGTCCCGGCCGGCGAGACGGCGATCGGCGAGGCTCTGGTCGCGGCGGGCGCGTTGCTGGACGCCCTGCCCGCCCCCGCATCCCGGCAGGTCATCGACGTCGCCGGGGACGGCCGCAGCAATGCCGGCATCGCGCCCGGCCCAGTCCGCGAGCGCTTGGCTGCCGCCGGCGTGACGATCAACGGGCTGTGCGTGCTGCACGAGGAGCCGGACCTGCTGGACAGCTACACGGCGGAGGTGATCGGCGGCCCCGGCGCCTTTGCCGTGGCATGCCAGGACTACGACGCGTTCGCCGATGCGATGCGCCGCAAACTGGTGCGCGAGTTGTCGTAATTGGGTACAGACCGTAGGAACTACCATCGTTGTGAGTGACTCACGTCCGGCTTAGATTCGCTTCACCCACATTGGTTGCCGGAGCCAGTCACCGCACGCGGGCTTGTGCCAACAGCCAGTGATACTGGTCGTTATACACGAAGCCCGCCACGCGGCGCGATGTCACGTCGATGTAGCGCGGGTTGAACAGCACCGCGAAGGCGGCGCGGTCGGTGACCTCGCGGTCGATCGCGGCCCAGCCGGCCGGCTCGCCGCGGTCCGCGACGGCCTGCATGCGGGCATCCAGCGCCGGGTCGCACAGCCCGGCGAAATTGACCGACCCGTCCGTGCCGGGATGGTACGACGCACAGCCGAACAGCGTCGGCAGGAAGTCCGTGGCGCCGGGATAGTCGGCATACCAGGGCGTCAGGCTGATCTGCACGTGGTTGGAGGTGTTCTGGATGTAGGTGAATTGGAGGTTGCCCGACAGCACCCGCAACCGCGCGTCGAAGCCAAGCTGCCGCAGCAAATCCAGCACGTAGGTGCCGATCGAGCGCTGCACCGCCGAGGTGTCGATCACCAGCGTGACTTGCATGCCCACCGTGCCGCTCGCCCGCACCAGCGCCTGGGCTGCGGCCATATCGTGGGCGAACGGGCAATACGGTGCGTAGCCCGGCATGCCCGGCGGCAGGATTTGGCAGGACGGGACCGCCATCCGTGGTCCGCCGAACAGCTTGACGACTGCGTCACGGTCGATCGCCATGTTCACCGCGCGGCGCACCCGCGCATCGTCGAACGGGCGTTCATGCAGGTTCATCGGCAGGAACCAGATCGCCAGCGCCGGGTTGGTGTGCACCTGCGCGGCGTAGTCGGACCCGAGTTCGCCCAGCCGGTCCAGCGGCGGCGTGTCGAACATCCAATCCGCCTGGCCGTTCTCGACTTGCGTGACCTCCGCCTCATCCTCCAGCCCGAAATGATATTCGATCACGTCCGGGTTGCCCGAAGGCTGCGCGTCCGGGTTCCAGGGCTGGAACAGCGCGTTGCGCGTCAACGTCACCCCATCCGCCGGGTCGTAGCGCGTGATTACGTACGGCCCGGTGCCGACGATCGGCTGCATCCCCGCATCGTGGTCCGGCGCGGTGGCGGGCAGCACGCTGGCATGGGGCAAGGCGAGCTTGAGCAGGAAGTCCGGATCGCGCCGCACCAGGCGGACCGTGAGCAGCCCGGTCGCGTCATCCGCCACCACGCCGGGCAATGTGCATTGCGCGGGCGCCCGCAAGCAGTCCGCCCCGCCGACGATCCCGCCGTAGAAGCTGCCGGCGGTCGGCCCCACGATGCGGAAGATGCGGCGCAGTGAGGCCGCCGCGTCGCTGGCCCGGACGGGCGCGCCGTCGGAAAACCGCAGACCGGGCCGGATGTGGAAGCTGTAGAGCAAGCCATCCTCGGTCGGCGTCGGCACGGCGTCCGCCAGGTCCGGCACCAGTTCCAGCCCGGCCGGCCCCGTCACGCGGCGGAACGCCACCAATCCATCGTAGACGACGGTGAAAAGCTGCCAGTACTGCCCGGTGTAGTTGATCTGCGGGTCGATGCTGCCGGCGCCGCTGCTGGCCAGCAGCCGCAACGTGCCCTGTGCCCGGGCGCCCACGGCCAAACACAAGCAGATCAGGACCGTACGCGTCATCCCTTCGTCTGTCGCCCCGGTTGTGGAGCGGGCGGCGGGATCAGCACGGACACTGCCGCACAGGTCAGCGATCCCAACAGGATGTCCAACACCCGGAACAGCGCCCGGCTGTACGGGTCGGCCGCGCCGGGGATGAGGAAGACGACGATCAGCGTCGTGCAGGACAGCCGCATCGTCGGCTGGATCGCGGTGAGCACGGCGAGCGGGACCAGCCCCACCACGAAGAGCGGCAATCCTGGCAGGCCTTGGCCGCGCAGCAGGATGAGCAGCAGCCCCATCGCGGCCCCGATCAGCGTTCCGGCCATGCGGTTCCGCGCGGCCGATAGCGTATGGCTGAGGTCGGCTTGCATGACGGTGACCACGGTGATCAGCGCCCAGTACCATTCCGGCAGGCTCAGCAGCGCCGCGATGCCGCCCGTCGCCCCGCAGGCCGCCAGCAGCCGGGCGGTCTGCCGCACATGCGCGGGCTGGAGATGGAAGTTCAGCGGCAGAGGCGGTGTCATGACGTGGCTTAACGCACTTGCGCGTGTCCTGAAACGCTACGGAGGCCGCTTGACCGCGCAAAGGGAGCGGTCAGAACACCATCCCGCCGGCGACGTCCATCGTGCTGCCGGTGATCCAGTCCGCGTCGGCGGAGACGGCGTAGGACACGAAGGAAGCGATGTCGCTTGGCAGGCCGACGCGCCCGAGCGGCGTCTTCGCCACCAGGAAGTCGGTCATGCCCTTGGCGGATTCGGCGTTGCCCTCCGTCGCGGTGAAGCCGGGCGCCACACCCACCACGCGGATCTTGCGCGGCCCCAACTCCATGGCCAGCGAGCGGGTGAGCGTGTCGACCGCGCCCTTGGTGGAGCAGTACACGTGCACCATCGGGTACGGGCTCTTTGCCAGGCCGGAACTGATGTTGACGACCACCCCGCCCTCCGGCAGCACGCGGGCCGCCGCCTGGGTGGTCAGCAGCAGGCCGCGGACGTTCAGGTTGTAGTGCTCGTCGAAGCTGTCCGGGGTGATGGTGTCCAGCGTGTCGCCTTTGTAGACGCCGGCATTGTTGACCAGGATGTCGAGCCTACCGAACTGCCGCAGCGTCGCATCGATCAAGGGCTGGATGTCGGCCGGATTGGCAATGTTGGCCTTGACGGCGAACGCCTTGCCGCCCGCCGCCTCGATCCGCCCTACGACGATGGCGGCGGCTTCGGCGGACCGCGAGTAGTTGACGATCACCGCCGCGCCATCTGCCGCCAGGCGCTCGGCGATCCCGGCCCCGATGCCCTTCGACGACCCGGTGACGATCGCGACCTTTCCAGCAAGTGTTGGCATGGTGGCTCCTCAAACGTAGTGATTGCTATGTTCGGAGTAGGAGGCTTGATCGGCTGGGTCAAGCTTCATAATAGTGACCGTTATGGAAATCGCCCGTCAGGCGGTCCGCCGCAGGGGCGGCCGGCGTTTGTCGTTCGATCGCGGCGCAGCCTTGCGCCAGGCCATGCTGCTGTTCTGGCGTCATGGCTACGAAGGCACGTCGCTGAGCGCCTTGACGGCGGCGCTCGGCGTGACGCCGCCGAGCATCTACACGGCATTCGGCGACAAGAAGCGGCTATTCCTGGAGGCTGTCGGGCTGTACCTGTCGGGCAGCCCCTCTGCCGAACAGATCATTGACGAGGCCGTGACGGCGCGTGCGGCGGCGCGGGAGTTGCTGACCCGTGCCGCATCCGGCTTCACCGGCGCCGACACTCCGCCGGGCTGCCTGCTGGCGAGCTCGGCCATCAGCGGCTCGGCCGAGTCGGCAGACATACAGGCGGCGCTCGCCGCCATCCGGCGCGGGATCGAGCATCACCTGCGCCAGCGCATCACCCGCGACATCGCCGCCGGCGAGCTCCCGTCCGGGGCGGACGCTGCGGCGTTGGCGGGTCTGGTCATGTCGGTGATCCAGGGCATGTCGACACTGGCCCGGGACGGCGCGTCCCGGACGCATATCCTGGCGGTCGCGGAGGCGGCCATGGCTGGGTGGCCACCAAACGGGAGCGGGAGTCCTGACGATGCGCAAGGAACTTAGGGCTTGTCCGACATGAATCGAATCGATTAGTGCACGGTCTCGCGCGTCGGACCCTCACCCCGGCCCTCTCCCAGAGGGAGAGGGAGAAGCACTCCCCCGTTTGCGAGATCGAACCGGTGTCGGCGCAACATCCAATCGAGCGTTTGCCCTTCCTCAGTCGTTTGGTCTGCACCATCAAGCCGCCGCCCGCACCTGGCGGATCCTTGGCGCAACCTCGTTCATGAACAGCCGCAGGCTCGACGCCGTGTCCGCCCAGGAGAGCGGCCCCAGCCGGAAGGTCAGGATCACGCCGCCGACGCCGGTGGCCTCCACCGCCGCCATCTGCCGCGCCACCGTCTCCGGGGCGCCGCAGATCAGGCCCAGCCTGGGGTCGGAGTGCGCGGCCGGGGCGGCGTGGGCGATGCTGATGCCTTGCTCGCGCTGGACCCGCTGGCGCATGGCGGCGCGGTGCTCCGTCATGGCGCGGAAGGCGGGGATGCCGACCCGCTCCGCCTCGGCGTCGGTCCCGGCGACGAACACGTTGCGCCAGATCCAGCTTTGGTCGAGCGCCGCGGCGACCGTGGCGGCGGGCACGTTGTTCGCCCGCGCCGCCTCCCGCCAGGCGGCGATGCGGGCGTGGGTCGTCTCGTTGCTCTGCAGGTTCATCAGGAACGGCAGCCCCCGTGCCCCCAGCCCGGCGAAGGACGCGTCGCTGGCTGCGGCGTGGATCAGCACGGGGTGCGGGCGCGTGTAGGGGCGCGGGCGCAGCACCGGCACGTCCAGCGTCCAGAACCGGCCGGCGTGGCGGAACCCCGACTCGCTGGTCCAGGCCTGCGTCATGATGCCGACCGCTTCCTCGAACCGCGGCTTGGCCTCCGCCGGGTCGACGCCGTAGCCCTGGTATTCGTAGACGTTGTAGGTCGTGCCGCGGCCCAGGCCCACGATCAGCCGGCCCTTGCTGATGGTGTCGATCAGCGCGAACTGCTCCGCCAGACGGACCGGATGGTGCAGCGAGATCTGCGCCACCGCGTACCCGATGCGGATGCGGGACGTGGCGGCGGCCAGGGCGGCGCCGAACGTCATCGGGTCGACATAGGCGCAGTTGCCGTCGAAATGGTGCTCGCTGAGCCAGACCGTATCGAAGCCCAGCGCCTCTGTCAGCGCCGCCTCCTGCATCACCTCGTCGATGACGGTGGCATCCCGCGCGGGATCGCGGGATTCGGGGAACAGGAAGTTGCTGTATCGCATCGGCGCGCCTCGGCCAGGTTGGTTTAGGGGCAAGCAAGCTGCATTCCACAGCCTCGTCTTACGCGATAGGATCGGGGCATGCCCATCGTCTCGGACCGGCTGATCTTGCGGGATTGGTGCGACGCGGATCGCCAGCCCTTTGCCGACATGTCCGCCGATCCCAGCGTGATGGAGTTCCTGCTGCCGTTGGCCACGCGCGACGCCTGCGACGCGTGGATCGACCGGCAGCGCGCCCATTCGGCCAAGTATGGCTTCTGCTTCTGGGCGGTGACGGAAAAGCACGGCGGGGCGTTCTTGGGCGCCGTTGGTTTGCTCCATGTCGCCTATTCCGCCCACTTCACGCCGGCCGTCGAACTCGGCTGGCGCATCGCGCGCGCCTTCTGGGGCCAGGGCTACGCGCCGGAGGCTGCCAAGGCGGCGCTCCAATACGGCTTCGACACGCTGAAGCTGCCGGAAATCGTCGCGAATGCCGCCGTCGGGAATGAAAAGTCCCGGCGCGTGATGGCGAAGCTCGGCATGCGGCATGACCCTGCCGACGATTTCGACCACCCACGCGTCCCTGACGGCAGTCCGCTCAAGCGGCAGGTGCTGTATCGCCTGACGCGGGGGCGCTGACCGCCCGCCGTGACAGGCCGGCGCAGCCAGCGAACAAATCAAGGCCGTAACGAACTGCCGCCGGGACGCGACATTCTACCTTGAACAATCGCGAGTTCAGGAGAACGGCCATGCGCGTGGCGGGCCAGGTTTTTCGCCTTGTGCCTTGTACCCTCGGGCTTGCTGCCGCCCTCGGGGCCACGCCGGCCCAGGCGCAGGCATCGCCCCCATCCGCACCCGGCGCGATCGGGCCGGCGCTGAGCGTGGTGCACCAGTTCGGCGACGACTTCCACCTGGTCGGGATCGGCGTGTCGAAATCCGGCCGCGTGTTCGCCACCGCGCCGACCGCCCACAGAAGCGGCGGAGTCAGCATGGTGGAGGTGAACACCACGACCGGCAACGTCACCCCCTACCCCGACGCCGCCTGGAACACCGTCCGCCCGGCGCCGGACGGCAAGCCGGAATGGGGCGCGGTGCAGGCGCTGTGGGATGACAGCGCCGACCATCTGTGGGCGCTAGATACCGGCATCACCAAGCCCGGCGACGTCATCCCGCCCAAGCTGGTCGAGTTCGACCTGAACACCAACCAGCCCATTCGAATTTACACCTTCGAAGACAGCATCACGCCATCGGATTCGCTGAACGACGTCCGCGTCGATGTCGCGCGGCAGGTCGCCTACCTGACCAATGCGGGCGGGCGCGGCGGGATCGTGGTGCTGGATTTGCGGACTGGTCATTCCAGGCTGCGCCTGGCCGGCGACCGGTCCGCCGTGGCCGACCCAAAGCAGCACCTGATGATCGGCGACCAGCAGGCCCTGCTGCCGAGCGGCGCCCCCGTGGTGATCCAGACCGACGGCATCGCGCTGTCGCCCGACATCCAATGGCTGTATTACCGCCCGCTGACCGACCACAATTACTGGCGCGTGCCGACCGCGGCGCTGCGGGATGCCGGGCTGAGCGAGGCGGCGTTGTCCCGCAAGGTCGAGTATCTCGGCCAAGGAGCATTGAGCGGCGGCCTCATCATGGATCGGCAGGGCACTTTGTTCGCCGGCGATGTCGAGCACAGCACCGTCGTGGCGTTCAGCCTGCACGGCGCCCGGATGACGTCGCGCGTGTTCGTGCGCGATCCGGGCCACCTGGAATGGGCGGACGGCTTCGCGATCAGCGGCGGGGATCTCTATATCAGCGACTCGCACCTCAACGAGATCGCCTTCAAGAACGACCTGCCCCGCTCCGGCCCGTTCACCATCTTCAAGGTGAAGCTGCCCGCGCGCTGAACGGGTTCAGCCTGCCAACCACCCGCCATCCACGGGCAACTCGATGCCCGTGACGAAGCCGCTCTCGTCGCTGGCCAGGTGCAGGACGGAGTGCGCCACCTCCTCCGGACGGCCGAACCGGCCCATCGGGTGCCGCGCCAACGAGGCGGTGCGGGCCGCGGCGGGGTCGGCGGCGCGCGCCATGGACCGGGCCAGCAGCGGCGTGTCGATCGCGCCGGGCAGCACGGCGTTGCAGCGGATGCCCGCCGTCGCGTAGTCCAGCGCCACCGTCTTCGTCAGCGCCACCACCGCACCCTTCGACGTGATATAGGCCGCGTTGTTCCGCCCCCCGGCGCGGGCGAGTTGGCTGGCGATGGTGACGATGCTGCCCCTCCCGGCCCGCACCATCGGGCCCAGGCAAGCGCGGATCCACACGAACGTGCCCGTGACGTTGGTGGCCATGACGGCGTTCCAATCCGCCAGCACCGTCTCCCCGGCCGGCTTGCCGCGGGAGATGCCGGCCGCGGTCACCAGCACGTCCACCTGGCCCAGCGACGCCACCGCCTGCTCCGCCGCCGCCTCGTCGGTGACGTCGGCGAGCAGCACCGCACAGCCCTCCGGCGCGCCCGGCTGCACGTCCACCGCCAGCACCGCCGCCCCCTCCGCCAGCAGCAGCGCCGCCGTCGCCCGGCCAATGCCGGAGGCAGCCCCGGTGACGATTGCCGTCTTGCCCTTCATCCGCATCGGCGCATTCCTTCCACCCACAATCCTTCACGAGCATGATCCATGACCGAACGCGACTTCGTCGGCTACGGCCCCACCCCGCCAGACCCGCGCTGGCCCGGCGGGGCGCGGCTGGCGCTCAACATTGTGCTCAATTACGAGGAAGGGAGCGAGCCCTCCGTGCCCGATGGCGACGGCCATACGGAGGCCGGGCTCACCGATGGCGGCCGCGGTGGCCCGGCGCGCGACCTGGCGGCGGAGAGCATGTTCGAGTACGGCAGCCGCGTCGGCGTCTGGCGGCTGCTGCGTATCCTGCGCGCCCGCAACGCCGCGGCCACCGTGTTCGGCTGCGCGGTGGCGCTGCAGCGCAATCCCGCGCTCGTGGCCGCCATCCAGGACGCCGGGTTCGACGTGTGCTGCCACGGCAACCGCTGGGTCGACCACCAGGCCATGCCGGAGGAGACGGAGCGACGGGAGATCGCCCAGGCCGTGGCGACGCTGAAACGCCTGTTCGGCACGGCGCCGGCCGGGTGGTATTGCCGCTACGGCCCCAGCCTGAACACGCGCCGCCTGCTGCACGAGCATGGCGGCTTCCTGTACGACTCGGACGCCTATAACGACGAACTGCCGTATTGGCGCAGCATCGCCGGGCAGCCGCACCTGGTGGTGCCGTACTCGCTGGTCAACAACGACGCGCGCTTCATCCGCGGCGCCTTCACCACGGCAGCCAGCTTCTTCGAGTACCTGCGCGACGCCGCGGACCTGCTGCTGCGGGAGTATCGGGGGGCGATGATGTCGGTCGGGCTGCACATGCGCCTGGCCGGGCATCCCGGGCGGGCGGTGGCGCTGGAACGATTCTTGGATTGGGTGCAGGCACGACCGGAGATATGGCTGTGCCGCCGGGTCGACATCGCCCGGCATTGGATCGCCACCCACCCGCCCGAAGGAACCTGAGCCGATGCGTCCCCTCTTGCTGTGCCTGTCCCTGCTCGTTTCGCTGGCCGCGCACGCGCAGGAGGATCATCCGGCGGACCAGCCGATCGTCATGGGATCCGATTTCGGGCTCGCACCCTGGATGGTGCGCGGGCCGAACGGGCCTGAAGGGTTCGGGGTCGACCTGGCCAATGAGATCGCCCGCCGCCTGCATCGGCCCGGCGCGCAGATCGAGGACGTGAACTTCTCCAACCTGTTCGCCGCCCTGTTCGCCAAACGGATCGAGTTCACCATCAACCCGCTGAACATCACCACGGAACGGGCCGAGCGCATGCTGTTCACCGAACCGTTCTTCGCCACCGGCAACGGCTTCCTGATCCGCGCCGGTGACACGATGACGGGGTTCGATGACCTGAAGGGCAAGGTGCTGGCAGTGAACAAGGGGACCATCTCCGACACTTGGGCGACGGAGAATGCCGCGAAATACGGCTTTGAGATCCAACGCTACGAAACCTTCCCGGATTCGGTGCAGGCTGTGCTCACCCGCCGCGCCTTCACCGCGCTGAACGAAATCCCCACCACCGTCTACGCAGCCAGCCGTAACAAGGCGGTCAAGGTGGGCTTCAAGGATATCAACGGCCGCAATTTCGGCATTGCGTTCCGGCTGGATGACGTGGCCTATCGCGACAAGGTCGAAATGGCGCTGGAGTGCATGAAAGCGGACGGCACACTGCACAAACTCTATGTCAAGTGGTACGGGGAGGAGCCGACGCCAGGCGGCCCGCTGGATACCGTCTATCCCGGCTACGGCGCGCCCGGCTTCGCGCATTACGACCCCACGCCGCACCAGCCTGCCTGCGGCTAGCTCGCGGTGAACGGCCTGGTCGACACGTTCGGCAACCTGGCGGTGCTGCGCGCGACTGGCCCGGCGGTTTTCGCCGGGCTGTGGGTGACGGTGCAGGTGGCTGGCCTGACGGTGCTGCTGGGCGTGGGCGGCGGGTTCGTCCTGGGTGTACTGAGATGCCTGCGATGGCGTGTGCTGGACTGGCTGATCGTGGCCTGGATCGACGTGTTCCGCTCGCTGCCGCAACTCGTCGTCATCATCGTGGTGTATTTCGCGCTGCCCTATGCCGGGGTGACGCTGTCGCCCTTCGCCGCGACCGTGCTGGCGCTGGGCTGCGTGCTGTCGGCCTTCTCGGCGGAGATCGTGTGGGCTGCGATCGGCGCCGTACCGGCCGGGCAATGGGACGCGGCGCGCTCGCTTGGCCTGCGGGGGCCGCGCATCCTGCGCTCCGTGGTGCTGCCGCAGGCGATCCGCCTGGCCACGCCGCTGCTGACCAACCGGGCGATTGCGGTGGCCAAGGGCACGGCGTTGGGGGCGGCGGTGTCGTTGCCCGAACTGCTCGGCGATGCGCAGAGCGCCACCGCCATCGCGGCCAACCCCTCGCCGTTGACCCTGGCTGGCGTGCTGTATTTGGGGCTGTTCCTGCCCCTGGTGGTGGCCAGCCGCTGGCTGGAGCGGAGCCGCGCGCCGGCGTGACGGACTTCCTGGAGAATTTCGCCAACTGGGACTCACTGGTCCAGGTGCACTGGCTGCTGCTGCAAGGGCTGCGCATGACGGCGTGGCTCTCGCTGGTTGCGTTGCCGCTGGCGTTGGCGGCGGGATTGGCCCTGGCCTTGGCCTATGCGTTCGGCAGCCGGGCGGTGCGAATTGGCTTGTTGGGCCTGATCGACATCTTCCGCGCCTTTCCCGTCATCGTGTTGCTGATCCTGATCTTCTACGGCCTGCCGTTCCTGGGCGTGCGGCTGTCGAACTTCGCCGCCGTGGTGTTGGCGCTGGTGCTGAACAACGCGGCCTACTACGGCGAAATCTTCCGCGCCGGGCTGGCCGCGGTCCCTGCCGGGCAGGCAGACGCGGCGCGCGCCCTGGGCCTACGCCGGTTGCAGGCCGTCCGCCTCGTGACCCTGCCGCAGGCGGTGCGGCGGGTGATCGCTCCGCTGGCGACGAACTCGTTGGAGCTGGTGAAGGAGACGTCGATCGCCGCCATGGTGGCGCTGCCCGAACTCCTTCGGTCCGCCCGGGTGGCGCAGGATCAGACGTATAATCCTACGCCGCTGATGGCCGCGGCGGTGATCTACGGCGTGCTGCTCTGGCCGTTCGCCCGGCTCACCGCGCGTTTGGAACGCCACATGCTGCAACGGGACGCACGCTGAGCCTGGCCGGTTGGGCGGCGCTCGGCTGAACTGCGACACCCTAGAAACGTTACGCGATGCCGGCGTAGATCTGCAGGTTCGGCGACTCACGGGTCAGCCCGAAATTGGCCCCGCAGGCTGTCCTTCACCAGCCCGGCGAGCGCCGTGTCGAAGGTGTAGACCGGCGGCGTTCCCTGTGAAGTCATAGGGCAGCGGGACGCTGGCCGGCAGGACGCCGCCGCCATCCACCGTCTCATTGCCGACCGGTTCCCGCGCCGTGGGGAGCTTCACGTATGGGATGATGGTCGCCGCTATGCCGCCTCCGTTGCCGATCCGGTTGAACTTGGTCCGCAACACCAGGGGCCGCTCTCCTGGGCCAGTGACGTCCCGCTCAGGGCGCCGAGGATCAGGGCAACGCCCCCCGTAGCGAACCATGATCATCCCACCCGATCAACCAGGGTCTTCAGATGCCGCACCCAGGTTAGGCTTCATAGCGGTTGGATGAAAACGGCGCGCCTGCAGCAAAAGACCCCGCAGGCTGCCTGCCACGCTTGACACTAATCATATCACGACATATCTCACCCAAGACATATCTTGGTAGGAGCGACAAATGCATTTTCGGATGAGCCGCCATTTTGGCCAGCGGGACCACGCCAGGCACGCAGCCCATGATGGCTTCGGCCGGCACCGCCACAACGAGGACGGCCATGGCCACCGTGGCGGCCGCGGGCGCGAGCCGCGGCTGTTCGAGCATGGTGATCTGCGCCTGGTGATCGTCGCCCTGCTCGCGGAGAAGCCGCGCTATGGCTACGACATCATCAAGGCGCTGGAGGAGCGTGTGGGCGGCGGCTACAGCCCAAGCCCGGGCGTGGTCTACCCCACGCTCACCCTGCTGGAGGAAATGGGGCACGCCGTGGTCAGCGAGGAGCGGGCTGGCCGCAAGCTGTATGCGCTGGCCCCGGAGGGACTTGCTTTCTTTGAGGCGAACCGTGCCGCGGCGAACGCCGTCCTGGCCCGCATCGACGCCGGCGCCGGGGCCCGGCGCGGGCCGCCCTCTCCGGTGATCCGCGCGTTGGAGAACCTGCAGACTGCGGTGCGGCTGCGGCTGAAGGGGCAGGACGCGACACCGGAGCAAATCCGCGCCATCGCCGACGCCATCGATGCCGCAGCCCGCGCGGTGGAGGAGGTTTGAGCATGACGACGACGCTTGCCGACGCGCTGAACGAGGTCGCAGCCGGCTGCCGGGCGCTGTTCCGCGAGGGCCATAACGACCTCACGCTCGGCCATCTCTCACTGCGTGATCCAGACGGGCGCGGCGCATGGATCAAGCGCGCCGGGATCGGCTTGGGCGAGGTGAACGGTCCTGCCGATTTCGTGCTGGTCGGCTGGGATGGCGAGGTCCTGGCTGGCCATGGGGCACGGCATAAGGAATGGCCGATCCATACCTCGATCCTGCAAGCCCGGCCCGACGTGATGGTGGCCGGGCACACCCACCCGTTCCATGCCGCGGCGTTCTCCGCGCTGGATGTCCCATTGGCCTGCGTCACCAATGAGGCGACCTATCTCGGCAGCCCGCCGGGATTGTTCGACGCGACGACCAACCTGGTGGACACGATCGCGCTGGGCGACCGGCTTGCCCAGGCGTTGGGTCCTGCGTCCACCGTGCTGATGCGCAACCATGGCGTGAGCTTTGTTGGCGGCACCGTGGCGGAGGCTGTGCTGGTGGGCGTGTTCCTGGAACGGGCGTGCCGGTCGCAACTGGCCGTGATGGCGACGGGGCAACCCTTCCATGCCACACCGGCCGCCGAGCTTGCCGCGAAACGGCAGAACACCTTTGATCCGGGCCTGCAGGAAAATTTCTGGCGCTTCCTTCAGCGCGGCGACGGACCGGCCCATCAGACAGTCGACGCTGGTTGAACTCACGTTTCAACCGGGCGAAGAAGCTTTGCGTTTCCGCCTCGCCGAGCTCACCCCATCCAACACGCTCCCAGGCTTCCGCGAAAATGGCGCTGTCTGAGTGGTGTCGGTATCCTGACCAATCGGTGTTCGGTTCTGGGAAGTCGAAGGACTGCATAGGGGCAAGCAAAGCTTCCTGATGCAGCGTCGACCTGATCCGCGGTATCTCCATCCTGCTGGTGGGAGCGGACACGCGTCCAGAGGCGCCCATATGCGATGATCCGGCGTAGTGGCCAGTTCGTTGGTGAAGGCCCAGGGATGTCCCGCCTTCAACACCGCCCTACGGTCGCTTGGTCGATCCGATCGGTTTGGCGCACAGGAAAGCCGGCCTGTTCAGGGTGTCCTCCGCCAAAAAGGTACAGGTGCTGTCAAAGACCTGTTTCCGTTACCGACCCATAGCAGACTATTGATAGGAACGTTGACGGCCTCCGGAAAGCAGGTTCGAAGTGGATCGAAGGAACT
This sequence comes from Acetobacteraceae bacterium, assembly GCA_965199095.1. Classification (GTDB taxonomy): domain Bacteria; phylum Pseudomonadota; class Alphaproteobacteria; order Acetobacterales; family Acetobacteraceae; genus LMUY01. The sequence continues at coordinate 75,957 of CBDAQM010000006.1, read as the reverse complement.
AAGCCGCGTTGGGAGGAATATTTGGTTTTACGCCGTGTGGTTGCTCTTTTTACCGTATGTTTAGCTGCTTCTCCTGTTTCGGCGGGTCGCGTTCCTCTCGCCTGCCAGCGTTTGGCGTCCTCGATCTCCAAAATGAAGCCTGTATGGTTACTGGATGGGTCTGTCGATACGTTCGATTCCCCTGACACTCACTGGAACGCAGGCGATGCGCCAGACGGCGTGCAACGTGACAAAGACGGTTGGCACGCAATGAACGGGCAAGTCTCAACGCCTATGGCTGCGGACGCGATGGCTTGGACCGTGACCGATTTGGATGGAGACGGCGCGAAAGAGACGTTAGTGCAGACTTCCTTTCTCCAAGGACATGGGCATGGCATGTATAATCTAGTTGATCTCTATATATTTTGTGGGGTCGGCAGTTCTATGCGTTTATGCTCTCAAGCAACGTTTATATCTCCACCTTTGTTAGTGTCATTTTCAGAGAATAGCGTGGTCCGCGAACCCATCGGCCCGCATAAGTTCCCAAAAGAAGTTATTGCGTATAGAGTTCGCATCGCACTGGTGAAAGACGGTACCAGTCACCGCATTGCGGTTCTGCACGATACATTAGACCTGCACAGACGACCGAAATCTGGAATAGACATCTATGAGTGGCGGAGGAATCCGATGAAGTTTAATCTTATCTGTCAGCTACGCTAACGTAGCATCGTGCCCAATGAGCCGTTCGGGGGTGATGAATGACTGCTTTCCACCAATACCGGACCTTGTGTGTGACACTCACCGTTTCTGTACATTCCAAAAAATCGCGAACCCGTTCAGCACGCCGGACAGCGAATCACGATACGCCGTCGCCTGCAAATACTGTCCCAGCGGGATATACGGCACGTCCTCCAGCACCTGCCGCTGCAACGCCTCCGCCGTGGCCTTCTGCGAGGCCGCATCCGGGTCGTTGAACCACTGCGTGCGCAACTCCTCGATCTTCGGCGCCGTGGGCCAGCCGAACCAGCCGTCCTGGCCGTTGCCGCGCAGCGAGATGTGGCCGGCCGGGGTCAACATGTCCGTGCCGGCCCAGGCGGTGAAGAACACGCTCCAGCCGCCCTTCCCCACCGGCTCCTTGGTGGTGCGCCTCGTCAGCACCGTGCCCCAGTCCAGCGCCTGGTAGTCGACGTTCATCCCGGCCTTCGTCATCATGTCCGCACCCACGTCGGCCATCGCCTTCAGCACGGGGAAGTCGCTGGCGACCAGCAGCGCCACCTTCTCGCCCTTGTAGCCGGCGGCGGCGAGGTCCGCCTTCACCTTGCCCATGTCGCGCTTGCCCGTCAGCACGCCCATCCCAGCGTCGCTGGCCAGCGGCGTGCCAGGGCAGAACACGCCGACACCGTCATGCCACAGCGCCGGGTCGGTGCCGACCACCGCCTGCATGAAATCGGACTGGTCCACCGCGCCCAGCAGCGCCCGGCGGATCGCCGGGTTGTCGAACGGCGGCTGCAACTGGTTCATCCGCATGATGGCGATTTGCCCGGTCGGATCCTGCACCGACACCTTCAGGCCGCGGGTGCGGCGCAGCAGCGGCAGCAAATCCGCCGTGGCGTAGTCCCACCAATCCGCCTCCCCGGATTGCAGCGCCGCCGCCGCGGTCGCCGGGTCCGGCGTGGTGTGCCACTCCACCCGGTCGACATGCACCACCTTCGGCCCGGCGGTCCAATCCGGCGTACCGGTGGGCAGCGGCTTGTAGCCCTCGAACTTGCGGTAGACGGCGAGCGCGCCGGGCACCCGCTCCGCCGCCACGAAGCGGAACGGGCCGCTGCCCACCATCTCCTGCACCTGCGTCATGGCGTCGGTCTGCGCCAGGCGCTCCGGCATGATGGCGGGCATGTAGGTGGTGTTCTTGCCCAGCGCGTCCGGCAGCAGGGGGAAGACGTGGTTCAGCCGGAACACGATGATCTTGTCGCCGTCCGCCGACAGATCGTCCGTCGCGGCCAGCAGCGCCTGGCCGAACGCGTCCCGCTTGCCCCAGCGCTTGATGCTGGCCACGCAGTCCCTCGCCAGCACGGGCGTGCCGTCATGGAACATCAGCCCGTCGCGCAGGGTCAGCCGCCACAGCTTGCCGTCCTGCTCCACGGTGTGCCCGGCGACCATCTGCGGGCTCGGCTTATACTGCCCGTCCGTGCCGTATAGCGTGTCGAACACCATGAAGGCGTGGTTGCGCGTGACGTAGGCGGTGGTCCAATGCGGGTCCAGCACCGTCAGGTCGGATTGCGGGATGAACGTCAGCACCTGCGTCGCACCCGGCGTGCCTTGCGCCCGCACCAGGCCGGGCATGGCAAGGCTGGCGGCTGCGGTGGTGAGCAGCGTGCGGCGCTTCATGGCGTTGTTCTCCCCAGGCGATCGTTGGTCTTGTTTCTAATCCAGACAAACACGAAGCACCGCCATGCGCCAGCCACGCCGTTCACCGGGCGTTAAGGCCGGGCCGGTAACACTGCGGGCATGATTTCGCCCAGCAGCCTGTCGGCCTTCACGCCGGCCATCCAGCCCAGCAGCCCCGCCATCCGGGTCGCGGCCTCCACGGCGGCGCGTGCGGACACGCAGGGCTCGGCGCAGAAGCCGTTGCAGGCGCTGCCCTCCGGCCCGCCGCCGTCGCGCCCCACCCCGCGCGGGTCGTTGCTCGACCTTTCGGTGTAACCCGGCTGCATCATTCGCAGATTTCACTGCGGAGGGCTTGATCCCGCCCTTTGCTACCGCCACGGTTGCGGAATGGCTGACTTCGTCCGCAGCATTCCGGCTGGTGATACCAGGGAGCGGCAGGTCTGCGCGACCTGTGGCTTCGTCGCGTATGAAAACCCCAAGATCGTCGTCGGGTCGGTCGTGGCGGAGGATGGGCGCGTCCTGCTCTGCCGCCGCGCGATCGAGCCGCGGATGGGGTTCTGGACCCTTCCCGCCGGCTATCTGGAGCTGAACGAGACGACGGCCGAGGGCGCAAGGCGCGAGGCGATGGAGGAGGCCGGCGCCGACATCGCGCTGGACGGCGTGCTGGCCCTGTATGACGTCAGCCGGATCGGGCAGGTGCAGATCATGTACCGCGCCCGCTTCGCCACGCCGGGCATCGAGGCGGGGGAAGAAAGCCTGGAGGTGCGGATGTTCGCGTGGGAGGACATCCCATGGGACAGTCTCGCTTTCCCGACCGTCCGGTGGGCCTTGCAGGCCTGGCGCGACCTGGGCTCCGCCCCGGTCGGCGCGCCCGCCGGCAACCCGGACGAGGACCGGCGCGGCACGAAGCGGATCGATCCGGTGCCGGCGCTATGAGGCGGGCCGTGCTCCTGCCGCTGCTGGGATTGCTGATAGCGGGCGCGTCGCAGCCGCCGAACCTCACACCTGTCACGCCGACGCCAAGTTTCACGACGCAGGCGAAGCCCCCTGCCCCATCGACCACGCCGCCAGGCTTCTCGCCCGCGCCCACCCCGAACGATGACGCCTCCGCACCCGTGACGCGGGCGTCGAAGGATGCGTCGGTCGCGCCCGGCTTCTTCACCCGGCGGGACCAGTATCGCGGGGAAGGCTTGTCCCCCGGCTCCTCCGCGCAGACGGAGCAGGACCGCCGGGCGAAGCCGGGCGCCGGATTCAACCTCAGCGTGCCGTTGCAATAGCGGGTGGTTCGGGCGCCCACGGCCCTGCTGTGACGGAGACGCGGCTTTACGCCGCCGTAAAGACTTTCCTGGAGGCGCAGGGTTTCAGCGCCAAGGGCGAGGTCGGCGGCTGCGACGTGGTGGCGGTGCGCCCGGGCGAGCCGCCGGTGCTGGTGATCTGCGAGATGAAGCTGGGTCTGAACCTGGAGCTGGTGTTGCAGGCGGTGGACCGCATGGCCGCCGCCGACGCCGTGTGGCTGGCGGTGCCCCGCACCCGGCGCGGGCGGGACCGCGACCATCGGGCGGTGAAGCTATGCCGGCTGGTCGGGCTGGGGCTGCTGACCGTGGCGGCGGACGGCGTGGTGGAGGTGCTGGCGGAACCCGAACCCTATCGACCCCGCGCCAACCCGAAGCGACGGGCGCGGCTGCTGCGCGAACACGGCCGCCGCAAGGGGGACCCGACGCCCGGCGGGTCGGTGGGGCGCCAGATCATGACGGCCTATCGCCAGCGCGCGCTGATCTGTGCCGAGGCGCTGGCCGCCGGGGAGGCCAGCACCCGCGTGCTTGCCACGGTGACTCCCGAAGCGCCCGCCATCCTGCTGCGCAACGTCTATGGCTGGTTCGAACGGGTGAGTCGCGGCACCTACCGGCTGTCGCCGGCGGGGCGGTCGGTGGTGGAGGGTATGCCATAGGACGGGGAGAATGGCGCAGTTTGCATTCGGAAACGTCCCCACACCAGGACAAAGCCGGTCATCCGTCACGATGACGCCGCCCCCACCAAGCCGCGCGCAAAATCCATCGCGGCGAACGGGCGCAAGTCGCCGGCCTGCTCGCCGACCCCGACGGCGTGCACCGGCAGGCCGTAATCCTCCGCCAATGCGACGACGATGCCGCCGCGCGCGCTGCCGTCCAACTTGGTGACGATCAGGCCGGTGACGGCCACCATCTCCTTGAACACGCGGACCTGCTCCAGCGCGTTGTGCCCGGTGGTCGCGTCCAGCACCAGCAGCACGGAATGCGGCGCGCTCGGATCCTGCTTGCGGATCACGCGGATGATCTTCGACAGCTCCTCCATCAAAGCGGATTTGTTGTGCAGGCGACCGGCGGTGTCGATCAGCAGCACGTCGGCCTGCTCCGCCTGGGCGCGGCGCAGCGCGTCGAAGGCCAGGCCCGCGGCATCCGCGTTGGGCGGCCCGCTGACCACCGGGGCGCCGGTACGGTCGCCCCAGATCTGCAACTGCTCCACGGCCGCGGCGCGGAAAGTGTCGCCGGCCACCAGGATCGGCCGCAACCCCTCCTCGCGGAACTGCAGCGCCAGCTTGCCGATCGTGGTGGTCTTGCCCGTGCCGTTCACGCCCACCACCAGCACCACGTGGGGCTTGCGCGTGCGGTCCAGCACCAGCGGCCTGGCCACCGGCTCCAGGATGGCGGCGATCTCCTCCGCCAGCGCGTCCTTGATCTCCGCGTCGGTGACGCTGCGGCCGAACCGGCTGCGGCGGAAGCTCTCGACGATGTCGGACGCGGCGGCAGGCCCCAGGTCAGCCTGGAGCAGCAACTCCTCCAGCTCCTCCAGGGCGGCATCATCCAGCGTGCGCTTCACGAACGCGGCGGAAATGCCGCTGGTCAGCTTCTCGGTGGACCGGGTGAGTCCGGCCTTGAGCTTGCTGAAGAAACCGCCGAGCGCCATCAGGCGGCGTCCGCGTGCAGCCCGGCGGCATCGGCCGCCGTCACGCGCGCCTGGACCAGCGCGCCGGGAGCGGCATCCACGCGGACCGGGGTGAAGTGCTGCGTATGTCCGCGGCCACCCCGTTCCGCCAGGATGCTGACCGTGCGGCCAAGCTGCGCCCGATGGAACTGCATCGCGTGCCCGGCGGCGATGCTCCGCAGCCTGGCTGCCCGCTCCCGCCGGACCGGCGGGGCGATGGCGGGCATGCGGGCGGCTGGCGTGCCGGGCCGCTCGCTGTAGGGGAAGACGTGGACGTAGGGAATCGCGGCCTCGGTCAGGAAGCGCTCGGTCTCCTCGGCCAGGGCATCTGTCTCCGTGGGGAAGCCGGCGATGAAATCGGCGCCGATCGCCAGCCCTGGACGGAGTTGGCGGGCGCGCGCGATCACCGACAGCGCAGCGGCCCGGCTGTGCCGCCGCCGCATGCGCTTCAGCACCAGGTCCGACCCGGATTGCAGCGACAGGTGCAGATGCGGCATCAGCCGCGGCTCCTCCGCGAGCAGATGCCACAGCGCATCGTCGATGCCGGCCGGGTCCAGCGAGGAGAGGCGAAGCCGCTTCAGGCTGGGGATCGCCCGGAGCACGGTTGCCGCCAGCGCGCCGATGCCATCGGCATGGCTGGCGATGTCGACGCCGGTCAGCACCACCTCCTGCACGCCGCGGCGGACCAGGGTGGCCACCTGCGCCACCACCTCGGCCGCCGGGACGCTGCGGTTCGGGCCACGGCCGAACGGGATGGTGCAGAAGGTGCAGCGGTGGTCGCATCCCGCCTGCACCTGCACGAAGCCGCGGGTGTGCGCGGCGAACCCGCTGACGGCCGGCAGCGGCGCGACCGTCCCGACCGGGCTGACCTGGCTGCCGGCACCGGGACGCCATGATTCGGGCCGCATCTTGTCGGCGTTGCCCAGGATCCGGGTGACGCCCGGCAGCGCCGCCCATTTCGCCGGGTCGATCTGCACGGCGCAGCCGGTGACCACGATGGCTGCGCCCGGCCGCTCCCGCGCGATGCGGCGGATGGCCTGGCGCGCCTGCCGCTCCGCCTCCGTCGTCACGGCGCAGGTGTTCACGACGACAGTTTCGGCGCCGTCCGGCACCATGCCGCCGATCGCCTCGCTCTCAACGAGGTTCAGGCGGCAGCCGAAGGTGACGACGCCGGGCTGCATCAGGGTCCCTTGACCGGGTTGGTCGCGGACAGCTCCATGCCTTGGGCGTTGGGCATGAACGTCAGCTCAATCGAATACACCGTGCCGCAGGAATTGAGCGACCAGATTTCCCGCCAAGAGCGATTGGGGCGCCCGTCGCGGATCTCCGGGTTGGGCAGCCCGGTGTAGCCGTCGAACTTGGTGTTGACGAACGCCTCCTCCCTGCAGCCGGCCGGGGAGGCCCGGGCGGCGACGGCCTGGGCGTATTGCAGGGCGCTCTTCTGGGTGGCGGGGTCGGCGCGCGTGTCGCCGGGCATAGTCGGGATGCGCGCGGGGGGAGATCCCGGCTGCACCACGGTCAGGATGTTCAACGTCATCGGGGTGCTGCAGCCCGTCACGGCGACACGCTCACTCCAGACGCCGCCGGTCAGCACGCCCTTGGTGTCGAACTGGGCGGGAACGTAGATCGACAAGCCGCCGGTCGGCTTGAAACTGGCGGCGGCGCAGCCCCCGGGCAATTGCTTGTATTGCGCCCGCGCGGCCGCGATGATGGCGTCCTGCCAGGCGGATTGCTGCACCAGCGTGGTCAAAGTGGGGGTGTGGAGCGTCTGCGTTTGCAGGTCGGGCGACATCAGCGGATCGGGCATGGGCGCGGAGGTTGCCGACTGTGGCCCCGGCGCCGGCGCTGGTCCCGCGGCGGGCGGGACGGGAGGCGACGGCAGCGTCGGAGATGGCGGCGCAGGGGGTGTTTGCGCTGCGGCAGGCAGGGCAAGCAAAGCCAGCACGGCAACGGTTCGGCAGCAGGCCATAGGTCTCGGTCTTCCTCTGATAGCAACGTTCAAGCCGGGTAGGCCTCCAGGTCGACATGCCCCTGGAAGGCGGTCGCAACCGGCCCTGTCATCTCGACATGGTCGTCCTCGCGCCAGGCGATCTCCAACACGCCGCCGTCGACCACGACATGGGCGCGGCGTCCCGCCAGGCCGCGGCGGCTGGCGTTGACCAGGGCGGCGCAGGCGCCGGACCCGCAGGCGAGGGTCAGCCCCGCCCCGCGCTCCCATACCCGCAGCCGCAGCCGGTCGGGGGCGAGGATCTGCACGAAACCGACATTCACCCGCTCGGGGAAGAGCGGGTCGTGCTCGACCACGCGGCCGCGCTGCTCCGCCTGGTCCAGTGGTTCGTCGAAGAACGTGACGTGCGGGTTGCCCATGGAGGCAGCAGCCGGGTCGCCTGCCAGGGGAAGGTGCAGCGTGTCGGCCGGGTGGGCGAGCGGGATGTCCTGCCAGCCGAGGCGCACCCGCCCCATATCCACCCGGACGCGCCCGTCCGGCAGGATGTGGGAGGGCAGGATGCCGGCAACCGTGCGGATCGCCTGCTCCGTCTGCCCGGTGGCGCGGAACAGCAGCTCGGCCACGCACCGCGTCGCATTGCCGCACGCGCCGGCCTCGCCGCCATCGGGGTTGAAGATGCGCATGCTGACATCGGCGTCGTCCGCCCGGCGCAGCGTGATGAATTGGTCGCAGCCGATGCCGGTGCGGCGGTCGGCCAGGGCTGCGACGCGGCGCGCGGTCAGGCCAAGCGGCTCCGGCCGTTCATCCATTACGACGAAATCGTTGCCGGCGCCGTGCATTTTCTGGAAGGGGACGCGCATGCGGCGGCTTATAGCCCGTGCCTCGGCCGGAGGTAAGCTCGCCGAGGCCCAGCCTCCGTGCTTGATCCCATGTTCACCAATCGGCTATAGCCCCGCCCCTAGTCTGCGCGCCGGGCCTGGATGGGCATGCCCGGCCGCGACGCCTGCGTTCGATGCAGCAGGTCTTTCGGTAAGGAGATGCAAATGCCCAAGATGAAGACCAAGTCGTCGGTCAAGAAGCGATTCAAGATCACCGCGACCGGCAAGGTGATGTCCGGCCCGTGCGGCAAGCGCCACGGCCTGATCAAGCGGACGCAGAAGATGAAGCGGTCCGCCCGCGGCAACCAGACCCTGACCCATGCGGACGGACTGACCGTCAAGCAATGGGCCCCCTACGGCCTCGTGTAAGGAGCAGCGGGAATGGCACGCGTCAAACGGGGTGTAACCACCCACGCCCGGCACAAGAAGGTCCTGGAGCAGAGCAAGGGCTTCGTCGGCCGCTCCTCCACCAACTACCGCATCGCGCTGGAGCGGCTGGAGAAGTCGCTGCAATACGCCTACCGCGACCGGCGGGTGAAGAAGCGGGAGTTCCGCGGCCTGTGGATCCAGCGCATCAACGCGGCGGTGCGCGAGCATGGGATCACCTACAGCCGATTTATCGACGGGCTGAACAAGGCTGGCATCGAGATGGATCGCAAGGTCCTGTCCGCCCTCGCCTTCGACGACCCGGCCGCCTTCGCCGCCGTGGTGGAGAAGGTGCAGGCCGCCCTGGCCTAAACGGTGGCCGGCCAGTCCGTGACCCGTCGCGGCCTTGCCGTGCTGGCGGTGTGCGGGCTGGCGGCGTCGGCCGCCCGGGCGCAGACGCCGGATGTGGGGCCGCCGCTCGGCGTCGTGACGCTGCGGATCACGCCGGCGGACGATGCCGGCTTCCTGCACGACCTGTCGGACTACATCCGCCGCTACGGCTTCGACGTCACGGGCGAGCCGAGCGGTGTGGTGCGGGATGGACGCGCCGTGTTCCTGGCGTGGTTCAGGCGGCAGGACGGCGTGGTCATGCTGGTGACCGACATCTCCGCGCCGCAGCGGATGCAGGCGTTCTTCTACGGCCGCAAGGACGGCACGGCAGGCAACGTCACCGTCGACCTGATGCAGCGCTACGTGGCGAAGATGGCGAGCTATCCAGCGTTCGGCGCGGGGCCGTGAGCATTCGCCTATGGCGTGATCACAAGATCGGAGTTGCTATAGAGATCGGGCTCATCATGCAGCCAGTCGAAGGCTTCGCCAGCCTGCGCGATCGCTGCCATGGGCAGATCGGCACCCTGGCTCACCTCGACTACGACGTGCACCTGGGCCGTAGCCGGTATGCCGCGCCGGGCGAGCTCCGAGGAAAGCTGTCCGGCCTCCGCGTCCAATTCGAATCGTTGCATGAGCCCTCCTCCTACGGTGACAGTGTATGACCGACATCGAGACGCTCCAAGCCGAGACGCAGGCCGCCTTCGCAGCCGCCACGACGTTGCGCGAACTGGACGCCGTCCGGGTCGGCGTCATGGGTAAGTCCGGGCGGCTGACCGCCATGCTCAAGGAGCTCGGCCGCGCCAGCCCGGACGAACGGCGCGACCGCGGCGCCGCGCTGAACCGGCTGCGCGACAGCCTGAATGGCGCCATCGAGCTGCGCCGCGCCGCGCTGGAAAGCGCGGCGCTGGACGCCCGGCTGGCCGCGGAACGGATCGACGTCACCCTGCCGCCGCCGCCGGAACAGCCGGGCCTGATCCACCCGATCAGCCGCACCATGGAGGAGATGGCGGCGATCTTCGGCGCGATGGGCTTCCATGTCGGCGAAGGTCCGGACGTGGAGACCACCTGGCACAATTTCTCCGCGCTCAACATCCCGGCGCATCACCCGGCCCGCGCCGAGATGGACACGTTCTACCTGCCCGGCACGCGCAACGGCCATCCGCTGGTGCTGCGCACCCATACCTCCAACGTGCAGATCATCTCCATGCTGCAGGGCGAACCGCCGTTGCGGGTGATCGCGCCGGGCCGCACCTACCGCGCCGACCACGACGCGACCCATTCGCCGATGTTCCATCAATGCGAGGGACTGGCGATCGACCGCGGCCTCACGCTCGGCCACCTGAAAGGCTGCCTGATCGACTTCCTGCGCGCCTTTTTCGGTATCGCCACCCTGCCCGTCCGCTTCCGTGCGTCGTACTTCCCGTTCACCGAACCCTCGATGGAGGTCGATATCGGCTGGAACCGCCGCACCGGCGAACTCGGCGGTGGCGGCGACTGGCTGGAAATCCTCGGCAGCGGCATGGTGCACCCGCGCGTGCTGGCCAATTGCGGGATCGATCCGCAGGTATGGCAGGGCTTCGCCTTCGGCATGGGCGTGGAGCGGGTGGCGATGCTGAAATACGGCATGTCCGACCTGCGGCCGTTCTACGAGAGCGACGCGCGCTGGCTGCGGCATTACGGCTTCAACCCGCTCGCCCCGGTGTCGCTGCACGAGGGGGTGGCGCGATGAAGTTCACCCTCTCCTGGCTGAAGACGCACCTGGACACGGACGCGCCGCTCGACACCATCACCGACACGCTCACCCGCATCGGGCTGGAGTTGGAGGGGGTGGAGGATCCTGGCGCCGCGCTGGCGCCGTTCCGCGTGGCGCAGGTCACCTCGGCCGTGCAGCACCCGAACGCGGACCGGCTGCGCGTGTGCACCGTCGATGCCGGCGGCGACCCGGTGACGGTGGTGTGCGGCGCGCCCAATGCGCGGGCCGGGATGAAGGCCGTGTTCGCGCCGCCGGGCAGCAATATCCCCGGGCTGAACACCGTGCTCAAGGTCGGCGAGATCCGCGGCGTGCAGTCCGCCGGCATGCTGCTGTCGTTCCGCGAGATGGGGCTGGGCGAGGAGCATGACGGCATCGCAGACCTGCCCGGCGACGCGCCGGTGGGAATGCCCTACCCGGCCTATGCCGGGCTGGACGACCCGTTGATCGACATCGCCGTCACGCCCAACCGCGGGGATGCGCTTGCCGTGCGCGGGGTGGCGCGGGATTTGGCGGCGGCCGGCATCGGCACGCTGCGGCCCTGGTCATCCCCGCCGATCGAAGGCCGCTTCCCCTCCCCGATCGCCTGGCGGATCGACTCACCGGCCTGCCCGTGGGTGCTGGGCCGCGCCGTCCGCGGCGTGCGCAACGGGCCGAGCCCCGAGTGGCTGCAACGCCGGCTGCGATCCATCGGGTTGCGGCCGATCAGCGCGCTGGTGGACGTGACGAACTTCTTCACCCTCGACCTCGGCCGGCCGCTGCACGTGTTCGACGCGGACCGGGTGCAGGGCGCCGTGCTCAGCCTGCGCCCCGGCGCCGGGGAGACGTTCCGCGCGCTGAACGGCCGCGACTACACCGTCACACCGCAGGATTGCGTGATCGCGGATTCGGCCGGCGTGCAATCCCTGGCCGGCGTGATGGGCGGCGACGCCACCGGCAGCCAGGAGGGCACGACCAGCGTGTTCATCGAATGCGCGTTGTTCGACCCGGTCGCGGTCGCGCTGACCGGCCGGCGGCACGACATCATCTCCGACGCGCGCAGCCGGTTCGAGCGTGGGATCGACCCGTCGCTACTGCCCGCGGCGCTCGACGCGGCCACCGCCATGATCATCGATCTCTGCGGCGGCGAGGCGAGCACGCTTGCCGAAGCCGGGGCCGAACCCGCCTGGCAGCGCGACGCGACGCTGCGGTTCCGGCGGCTGGAAACGCTGGGCGGCCTGGCCGTGCCGCCGGACGAGGCGGTGGCGTCGCTGGAGCGGCTGGGCTTCACCGTCCGCGCCCGCGACGCCGAGCGGGTGACCGTCGCCGTGCCCCCCTGGCGCAACGACGTGGCGCCGGTTGGCGCGCTGGACCAGGCGCCGGCCCTGCTGCCCGAGATAGCGACCGCCGCCGCGGCCGGCCGCGCGGATGCCGAGCCGGAGGCCGACCTGGTCGAGGAAGTGCTGCGCCTGCGCGGGTTGGATGCGGTGCCGCCGGTCTCCATGCCGGCCATGGCGCCCGTGCCGCGCCCCTCCACCACGCCGCGCCAGGTGCGCGCGGCCACGGCGCGGCGCATGCTCGCCAGCCGGGGCATGCTGGAATGCGTCACCTTCTCCTTCGTGGCGCACGACGTGGCCGCGCTGTTCGGCGACGCGCCAGCCGCAATGCGCCTGGTCAACCCGATCGCGGCCGATCTGGACCAGATGCGGCCCACCCCGCTCGCCACCCTGGCCCCTGCCGCCGCCCGCAACGCGGCCCGCGGCCTGCCCACGGGCGCGTTGTTCGAGGTCGGCCCCGCCTTCACCGCCGAGTCGCAGGAGGTGCTGGCCGCCGGGCTGCGCTACGGCCCGGCGCCCCGAAGTTGGACGCCCGCGCCGCAGCCCGCCGACGCGATGGGGGTGAAGGCGGACGTGCTGGCGATCCTGGCTGGCCTGGGGGTCGCGATGGACAGCCTCAGCGTCACTGCGGACGCGCCGGGCCACTTCCATCCCGGCCGCTCGGGCACGGTGCGGCAGGGGCCAAAACTGGCGCTCGCGTCGTTCGGCGAGCTTCATCCCCGCGTGCTTGCCGCGCTGGACCTGCCCGGCCCGGTCGCGGCGTTCGAAATCCGGCTGGATGCGGTGCCGGAGCCGAAGCAGCGCAGGAAATCCGCCCCGGACCTGCCGCCATTCCAGCCAGTCCGACGGGACTTCGCCTTCCTCGTCGACGGGGCGGTGGCGGCGGAGACGGTGATCCGGGCCGCGCGCGGCGCGGAACGCGGCCTGATCGCCGCCGTCTCGCTGTTCGACGTCTACGAGGGCGATGGCGTGCCACCGGGCCAGAAATCCCTTGCCATCGAGGTTGTCCTCCAGCCCCGTGACGCCACGCTGACGGATGCCGCGATTGAAGCTGTGTGCGCGAGGATCGTGGCGGCAGTCACGAAGGCGAGCGGCGCGACACTGCGCGGCTGAGGACGGCTGTCATGGAACCGTAACTGAATCCGTCGCATAGCTGAAACACTGGCTGGCGAAACAGCGCGCCATGCCGGACGCGCTCGTTGACCTTTCCGTCGTCCCGTTGCGTCCGTCACGCCGCCCTCGCCGGGCCCGCTGGCCGGACGCGGCGGCCGCGTTCTGGCTGCTGCTGCCGTCGCTGGTGCTGCTGGTGGCGTTCACCTACTGGCCGATCGTGCAGGTGACGGTGCGGTCCTTGGACCAGGCGCGGTTCGACCAAACAACGCGATGGGGCTTCGGCAACTACGCGCGGATGTTCGCCGACCCGCATTTCACCCAGGCGGCGCTGAACAACACGCTCTACGCCGTCTTCACCGTCGTGCCCTCCGTGCTGCTGGCGCTGCTGTTCGCGCTGGCGCTGCGGCAGGGCACCCGGCTGGACGCCGTGCTGCGCACGCTGGTGGTGATGCCGATGCTGATCCCGCTGGTGGCCGCGGGCGCATTGTTCACCTTCATCCTGCTGCCGGGCGAGGGCCTGGCGGATTACTACCTCGCCCGGTTCGGCCTGGCTGCGACGAACTGGCTGGGCGATCCGTCGCTGGCGCTCGGCGCGGTCATCGCCATCACCGTGTGGAAGAACACGGGCTACTACATGCTGTTCTTCCTCGCCGGGCTGGCCGCCGTCCCGGCAGAACTGCTGGACGCGGCGCGGGTGGATGGCGCCGGCGCGTGGAACCGGCTGCGCCACGTCACCCTGCCGATGCTCGGGCCCACCTTCGGCTTCGTGGTGCCGATCGCGCTGCTCAACGCGCTGACCCAGGTGGACCACGTGGTCACGATGACACAGGGCGGCCCGTCCGATTCCACCAACCTGCTGCTATACTACATCTACCAGCAGGCGGAACAGAACTTCGACCCGGGCCTGGCCTCCGCCGCCACCGTATTCAGCGTGGCGGCCCTGCTCGCCCTGGCGCTGATCGCGCTGCGGGTCTCCGACCGGAACGCCCACCATGCGAGCTGAGCGCCTGCCGACCCTGGTCGCGCTCCCGGCGGCGCTGTTCTGGGCGGTGCCGTTCGCCTGGATGGCGGTGGCGAGCCTGCGGCCGGGCTACGCCCCGGACATCGCGTCGCTGTGGCCGCACGGCCCGTTCGGCGTCGGCAACATCGTCGAGGCCTGGCAGGACGGCAGCTTTCCCACCTGGTACGTGAACACGGTGGCGCTCTGCGCGGGCATCCTGCTGGTGCAGTTCGTGACCGTGTCCATGGCTGGCTACGCCTTCGCGCGGCTGCGTTTCCCCGGCGAACGCCTTGTTTTCGCGGCATTTCTCCTGCAGCTCCTGCTCGTGCCGACGCTGCTGATCGTGCCGAACCTCACCACCCTGTCGGCGGTCGGGCTGTACGACACGCTGACGGGGGTCGCGGCGCCCTACCTCGCCTCCGCCTTCGGCGTGTTCCTGATGCGGCAGACCTTCCGCGCCATCCCGCGTGACTACGAGGAAGCGGCCATGCTGGACGGCGCGAACCGCTGGCAGATCATCACCCGCGTGCTGCTGCCGATGGCGCGGCCGGGCCTGGCGGCGTTCGCGGTCGTGTCCGTCACCTCGCACTGGAACGAGTTCCTGTGGCCGCTGATGGTCGTGTCCTCGCCCAGCCACCAGGTGCTGACGGTGGGCCTGGCCTCCTTCACCTCCGGCTCCGAGGCTGGTGGCGATTGGGGCGTGTTGGCCGCCGGCACGCTGCTGGTCGCCGGGCCGTTGCTGCTGGGCTTCCTGAGCTTCCAGCGCTTCTTCACCGAGTCGTTCGTGTTCACCGGAATAAAATAAGGGATTCCCATGCGCCGTTTCTTCCAGACGCTGCTCGCCGGCACGGTCCTGTGCGGGGCCACCGCCGCACGCGCCGCGACCGAGATCGACTTCTTCTTTCCGGTGCCGGTGCAGGGCCGGTTGTCCAATGAAATCCAGCGCCTGGTCAGCGACTTCAACGCGCGCCATCCGGACATCCACGTGACGCCGTCCTATACCGGCAGCTACGACGACACGAACCTGAAGACGCATGCGGCCATCCAGGCGGGGCACTCCCCGGCGGTGGTGCTGATGAGCGCCAACTTCATCCGCGAATACGTCATCACCGGGGACGCGATCCCGCTCGACCCCTTCATCGCCGCGGATGGCCAGACCGACACGCAGTACATGGACAAGTTCTGGCCCGCGCTGCGCATCAACGCGATGGAGGACGGCCACGTGTATGGCGTGCCGTACCAGAACTCGACCCCCGTGATGTATATCAACGAGGCGGAGTTCCGCGCCGCCGGGCTGGACCCGGACCACCCGCCCGCGACCTGGGCCGAGTGGGAGGACGCCGCCAAGAAGCTCACCAAGCGGGACGGCAGCAATACGACCCAGTGGGGCCTGATGATGGTGTCGACCTACGACACGCTGGGTTGGCTGTTCTCCGGCCTGACCATGTCGAACGGCGGGCAATACTACGACCAGGCCTGGGGCGGCGAGGTGTATTACAACGAGCCTTCGACCCTCGGCGCCCTGCAGTTCCTGGACAACCTGGTGCACCGCGACCATGTCATGCCCGAAGGCGTGATGGACCCGAACGCCGTCGCCGCCGCCTTCTTCTCCGGCCGCGCGGCGATGATCGTGAACTCCACCGGGGCGCTCGGCTTCGTGCGCGACAACATGAAGCAGCCGTATCGCGTCGCCTTCATCCCGCGGGCCCTGCGCAACGCGGTGCCGATCGGCGGCGGCAGCCTGATCATCCCGAAAGGCAACTCGCCGGAGCGGCAGAAGGCGGCCTGGACCTTCATCAACGAAATGACCACGCCGGCGGTGTCCGGCGGGTGGAGCCGCTTCACCGGCTATTTCGCGCCGAACCGCCACGCCTATGAGTTGCCGGAGATGACGGCCTATCTGGCAGAACACCCGGACGCGAAGGTGGCGCTGGACCAGTTGCAGTATGCCCAGCCCTGGTTCGCCACCTACGCCACCGTCGCCGTGCGCAAGGCGATGGAGGACCAGGTGCAGGCGGTGCTGTCCGGCCGCATCAAGCCGGCGGAGGCCGTCGCCAACGCGCAGCACGCCGCCGACGATTTGCTCCGCCCCTATGCCGAACAGACCGCGCTGAAGGTGCCGCAGTGACCACCATCGTCCAGATCACCGATTTGCACATCCGGCCGGAAGGCACGGCCGCCTACCGCGTTTGCGAGACCAACGCGCTGACGGAGCGTGCCTTGCGCGCGGTGGCCCGGCTGAAGCCCGATGCCGTGATCATCACCGGCGACGTGACGGATTGCGGGCTGGTGTCCGAGTACCAGTTGCTAGCCGCCATGCTAAAGCGGCACCTGCCGATGCCGGTGCACCTGATCCCCGGCAACCATGACCGGCGGGAGGTCATGCTGGCCCACCTGCCCGGCGTTCCGTCGGCACACGGCTACGTCCAATACGTCGCGGAAGCCGGCCCGGTGCGGCTGGTGATGCTCGACACCGTAGTGCCGGGCGCCGGCCACGGCAGCCTGGAGGATGGCCGCCTGGACTGGCTGGACCGCACGTTGGCAGAGCGGCCGGACCAGCCGACCCTGATCGGCATGCACCACCCGCCCTTCATCTGCGGGCTGGGGCACATGGACGCGATCCGGTTGCGCGACGAGGCGGCGTTCGCCGCGGTGGTGGCGCGCCACACCCAGGTCCGGCGGATCGTGTGCGGCCATCACCACCGCCCGATCGTGGCGCAGGTCGCGCATGCCGTCGCGTCGATCTCCCCCTCCGTGGTGAACGCGGTCGAGTTCGACCTTGATCCCGCCGCCCCGCCCGCCTTCGTGTTGGAGCCGCCGGCCTTCCAGGTCCACACCTGGGCGGAAGCGAGCGGCTTCGTCTCGCACACCGTGCTGGTGGAGAGCTTTCCCGGCCCCTTCCCGTTCACCTTGGACAAGGATTACCCCGGCAAATCGTAGCCACCCCACATAGGCGCGATGCCCTGATTTGACAGGCTGTGCAGCGGACGCGATATCCGCGCCGCCGCCTCGACTTCTGGATCGTCCGCGCCATGCCCGTCAATGCGTTCATCTTCCCCGGCCAGGGCAGCCAATCGGTGGGGATGGGCCGCGACTTGGCCGCCGCCTTCACCGCCGCGCGGGAGGTGTTCGACGAGGTGGACGATTCGCTGCGGCAGAAACTGTCCAAGCTGATGTTCGAAGGGCCGGCCGAAGACCTCACACTCACGGAGAACACGCAGCCTGCCCTCATGGCCGTCTCGCTCGCGGTGCTGCGCGTGCTGGAAAAGCAGGGCGGCCTCGCGCTGAAGCGCAGTGCCGTGCTGGTCGCCGGCCATTCGCTCGGCGAGTACACCGCGCTGACCGCCGCTGGCAGCCTGGGGCTGGCGGAGTGCGCCCGGCTCTTGCGGCTCCGCGGGGAGGCGATGCAGCGGGCGGTGCCGGCCGGCGAAGGCGCCATGGCGGCCTTGCTGGGCACGGACTTGGAGGTGACGCGCGAGATCTGCGCGGAGATCGCCATGGGCGAGGTGGTCGAGGCCGCCAACGACAATGGCGGCGGCCAGGTGGTGATTTCCGGCCATCGGGCCGCCGTGGAACGCGCGGTGGAGGCGGCGAAGGCGCGCGGCATCAAGCGGGCCATGTTGCTGCCGGTGTCTGCCCCGTTCCACTGCGCGCTCATGGCGCCAGCGGCGGACGCGATGGCGGAGGCGCTGGACGCGGCTGCAGTGGCCACGCCGATGGTGCCGCTGATCGCCAACGTATCGGCCGCGAAGGTCATCGACCCGGCTGAGATCCGGTCGCTGCTGGTGCAGCAGGTGACGGGCACGGTGCGCTGGCGGGAATGCGTGATAGCGGCGGCTGATTTGGGCGTTGACAGCTTCATCGAGCTCGGGGCGGGCAAGGTCTTGTCCGGCCTCGTGCGCCGGATCGCCCCCGACGCACGCTCCAGTTCCGCCGGCACCCCCGCTGAGATCGAGGCGTTGCTCAAATTGCTCTGAGGCGCCCGCCCGGCCTGCTATGATGCCGGCATGAGCGTCGCCCTACGCAAGCCGATGACCGTGGAGGAGTTCCTCGACTGGGAGGAGCGCCAAGAGCTGCGTTACGAGTTCGACGGCGTCCGGCCGCACGCGATGACGGGCGGCACGTTCGCGCATGATGCGATCCAGATAAATCTGGTTTCTGCGCTCAAGCAGCGTCTGACTGGCAAGCCATGCCGGGTGCACGGCAGCAACTTGAAAATCAACGTGATGGGAAGCGTTCGCTACCCCGACGCCTATGTCACGTGCGGGCCGATCAGGCTCGACAGTACGGTGGCACCTGACCCGGTGGTGATCTTTGAAATCCTGAGCAAAAGCACGGCGGCGACGGATCACGGGGCCAAGAACAGGGAATACGCGTCGACACGATCCGTGCAGCGCTACGTGATGCTGGAACAGGTCGAGATCGGCGGCACCATGTTCGAGCGGGCGGGGGCAGATTGGATCGGCCACATCCTCACCGCGGACGCCATCCTCCACATGCCGGAAATCGGCATCGACTGCCCGCTGGCGGAGTTCTACGACGGCCTGGACCTTTCGACCCCGCCTGCCGACGAGGTCGTCTGAACCGCCCTTGCATTCCGCGCCCCGTCGTGCTTCAAGCCCGGCCTCCCTGCTGGGGCGCTTTGGCGGCGCCCCGGCTATGCCCATTCCGGGCCGATACAGCCATAGGGCCACTCCATGCCACTTTATGAATGCGTGCTGATCGCACGCAACGATGTCACGCAGCAGCAGGTCGAGGCCGTCGCCGACACCGTCGCCGCCCAGCTTGAAGGCGAAGGCGGGTCGGTGAAGAAGCGGGAATATTGGGGCCTGCGCTCCCTCGCCTACCGCATCAAGAAGAACCGCAAGGGGCACTACATGCTCCTCGGCCTCGACGCCAAGCCGGCCTCGGTCAACGAGATGGAGCGGCAGTTGAGCCTCAACGAGGACGTCCTGCGGTTCATGACCATCCGGGTGGATGAGATCACGGACGAACCTTCGGCCATCCTGTCCCGCAAGTCGGACGATCGGGAGCGGTCGTTCCGCGGCCCGAAGCCCGCCGGGCGGTTCGAAAGCGGACGAAAGCGCGGCTTCGACGACCGCGAGGAATTCCGCGCCCGCGACGATTTCGGCCGCGATGAACGCTCGTCCTACAACCCTGGCGAGGAATAACCCGCTATGTCCGACATGAGCCCCGCCTCCAACGACAGCGACGTCAACCCGGCGGCCCGGCGTTCCGCCGTGGGCGCCCGCCGCCCGTTCTATCGCCGCCGCAAATCCTGCCCGTTCTCCGGCCCTGGCGCGCCGAAGATCGACTACAAGGACGTCCGCCTGCTCTCCCGATTCCTGTCCGAGCGGGGTAAGATCGTGCCCTCCCGCATCACGGCGGTCTCCGCGAAGAAGCAACGGGAATTGGCGCAGGCGATCAAGCGCGCACGCACCCTGGCACTCCTGCCCTACATCCTGGCCTGAGGAGCACCCGCCATGGCCGCCGTCGAATTGATCCTGATGCAACGGGTAGAAAAGCTGGGACAGATGGGCGACGTCGTCCGCGTCAAGCCCGGATATGCCCGCAACTACCTGCTCCCGCAGAAGATGGCCACCCGCGCCAACAAGGCAAACCGCGAGTTGTTCGAGCAGCAGCGGGTCCAGTTGGAAGCGCAGAACCTGCGCCGGCGCGAGGAAGCAGAGCGTGTGGCGGAGCGGATCGGACAGATGAGCGTCGTCATCATCCGTCAAGCGAGCGACGCGGGCAGCCTCTACGGCTCGGTATCCGTGCGCGACATCGCCGATGCCTGCGTTGCCGGTGGCCTGACCATCACGCGCCAGCAGGTCATCCTGGACCAGCCGATCAAGTCGCTGGGGTTGTCAACCGTCCGTGTGGTCCTGCACCCCGAGGTGACGATTACCGTCACGGCCAACGTGGCCCGCAGCCCCGAGGAGGCCGAGAAGCAGGCCCGCGGGGAACGTGTCGGACAGGCGGATGACGAGGAAGATGCCGCCGCAGACCAGGAGATCGCGGCGCTGTTCGATCCTGGCGCGGAGCCCGGCACGCTGCCGTCATAGGGCAGCGTCGCCGCTTCAATCATGCGCGCACGGCATAACAGCTACAGGCATTAATGAAACATAGGTTTTTGACGTCGTAACGTGAATAACCCATGCTCGTCCGGCCTTCTGAGGCTGAGTGAGGTGGGATGCGCAGGATTCTCGATGCGATATTGCGGCAGTTCGTTACGCAAGGTCGCCTTTCCGTACGTTACCCAGATGGCGGCCTCGTCACCTATGCAGGTGACCCTGGGCCGGAGGCGGGCGTCGAAATCCGTGATGCGGCGACCCTGCGGCGATTGATCACCGACCCGGCCCTTGCGGTGGGCGAGTGCTACATGGACGGCACGCTGCTCCCGCTCGGGGGTCCGATTTACGAAGTCCTGGACGTGATGTGCCACAACCTCATGATCGGTGGCACCCATCCGGGGGCGCAGTTCCAGAACGTCCTGCGCACTGCCATTCGACGCTGGTCGCAATTCAATCCGGCCAAGCGTTCGCGCCGCAATGTCGCCCACCATTACGACCTGGGCGATCAGCTTTACGAGTTGTTCCTCGACTCGGACTGGCAATATTCCTGCGCCTATTTCCCAAGCGGGGGCGAGACGCTGGAGGATGCACAACAGGCCAAGAAGCGGCACATCGCCGCGAAGCTGATGCTTGATCGTCCCGGGCTGTCCGTGCTGGACATCGGCTGCGGCTGGGGCGGCATGGCGCTGACGCTGGCCCGCGAGTACGATGCCCATGTCCTCGGCGTCACGCTCAGCACGGAGCAGCTGGCCCGCGCCCGCCAGCGGGCTGAGGAGTCCGGGCTGGGCGACCGGGTGCGGTTCGAATTGCTCGACTACCGTGATCCGTCGCTGACGGAAACGTTCGACCGCGTCGTGTCCGTCGGCATGTTCGAGCATGTCGGCATCAACCATTACGACGCGTTCTTCCAGGCAGTCCACAAGCTGCTGACGCCGGACGGCGTGGCGCTCATCCACGCGATCGGCCGCTCGGACGGCCCGGGCGCCACGAACCCATGGATCAACCGCTACATCTTTCCCGGCGGCTACTCCCCTGCCCTATCCGAAGTGTTTCCCTCCGTGGAGCGCAGCGGCTTGATCGCGACCGACGTCGAAATCCTGCGCCTGCACTACGCCGACACGCTGCGGCACTGGCGGCGGCGCTTCGCTGCCCGGCGCAGCGACGCGGCGGCCCTGTATGATGAGCGGTTTTGCCGCATGTTCGAATTCTACTTGGCCGGCAGCGAACTCGCCTTCCGCCGCATGGGCCACATGGTTTGGCAGTTGCAGTTGAGCCGGGAGTTGAGCACCGTCCCGCTCACGCGCGATTACATCGCCAGCGCCGAACGCCGCTTGCAAGTCGCACGCGAGGACGCCGACTAGATCGAGCCGAGTGCGCCGGCTTGCCCCGTGGCGACGCCTGGCTCACCCATCAGTTTGCCGGCCGTGCCGGAGCCGCCATCGCCCGCGACGCCGTTGAGCTCCAATTCCTTGAATTGCAACTGCTCCATGAAGTCGCTGCTGCGGATGTCGTGGCCGAAGATGCGGGCGCATCTGGCCTATCGGTCGGAATGCCACTGCACGACGCCATAGGCGAAGCCGCCAGGCGCCTTGCCGCGGCCGATTACAGTGAGGCGCAGACCAGAAAGCGATGGCAGAAGCCGCCGTTACCAAGGTGAACAAGCACAAGAACACAACGGGCACTGCTAAAAGCAGGGACCATCAGTGCTAAACTCGGGAACACCCTGCAAGTAAGTCGTTGAAACCCTGGTAGCGGCGGACGGATTTGAACCGCCGACCAAGGGATTATGATTCCCCTGCTCTACCGCTGAGCTACGCCGCCATGCGGAACGGGCGGTGTTTCGCCCAGCCGGCATGGTAAGTCAACCACACCGCCCGACATCGTCAGCCGCGATCACAAAGACGACATTCCAGCTTCAGACACTGGTTAAGAATCAGCATCTTACCGCGTTGTTACCGTTGAGTAAACTTTCTCCATCTGGCGGTTGCCCCAGCTTCTCAGTAGAGGGCGTCGGCACGTTGTAGAGAAAGTACCGTTATGCATCTTCGCACCTTCTTGGCGGCTACCGCCGCTCTTGCGCTTCCAACAATCGCGATGGCGCAACCCATCGACGGCCTCTATGTGGGCGCCGGCGCACTCTACAACTTCAAGCAGGACGAGCACACGCAGCGTTCCGCAGGCAGCGGTCTGCAATCTGGTCTTTTTCGCTTCGACGAGGGCGGCTTCGGCGGCGTCGGCAGCGTCGGGTATGGCCTCGGCAACGGGTTGCGTTTCGAGGTCGAGGGGGATTACCGGCAGAACGGCCTGCGCGAGTTCAGCAGCGCCACGCCGAGGGTCCAGGGGCAAAGCACGCAGCAAGATTATGGCGTCATGGCCAACGCGCTCTACGACATCGACCTGCGCCCGTACGGCGTCTCGTTCGCGCAACCCTATGTGGGCGTGGGTGCCGGCTACCAGTGGAGCCATTTGAACGGCTTCGCAACGACCAATGTGGTCAACGGGAACGTCAACCATCTCGGCGGCACGTCCGGCAACTTCGCCTACCAGGGCATCGTCGGCTTGGCCTTCCCGATCCAGGCCATCCCTGGCTTGGCGGTGACGGCGGAGTACCGCTTCCTCGGCATCCTCGGCAACCAGAGCTTCTCCGACCAGGTGTATTCCCCCACCAGCGGCACGCGCCGCCGCGGCAACGAGGACATTACGGAGAACCTGAACCACAGCGTCCTGCTTGGCGTGCGCTACACCTTCAACAACGCACCGCCCGCGCCGCCGCCCTCACCCCCTGCGGCGTCTGTGCCGACTGTAGCGCCGGCGCGCACCTATCTGGTGTTCTTCGATTGGGACAAGTCCGACCTGACGGAACGGGCGCGGCAGATCGTGGCGGAAGCCGCGCAGAACAGCACCCGGGTCCAGACCACGCGCATCGAGGTCCAGGGCAACGCCGACAGCTCCGGCACGCCCGCCTACAACCAACGCCTGTCGCTGCGCCGCGCACAAACAGTGGCAGCCGAACTGGTCCGCGACGGCGTGCCGCAAGGTGAGATCGACATCCAAGCCTTCGGCGACACCCGGCCGCTGGTTCCCACCGCGCCCGGTGTGCGCGAGCCGCAAAACCGCCGAGTCGCCATCATCCTGAGGTAGACGCAGTCTCCGCGGCGGAGGGTGCAATCCGCTCGGAGGATTGCACCCTCACCCCTGTGACATGAGGAGGATTTTCGGCGTCATGGTGCAATGCTTGAAGGGCCTTGCACCCTACAACGTGAGGCAAGGCTCAATGAACCCGCCGCCCAGTACGCGGTCGCCCTGATAGAACACGCAGGCCTGGCCGGGTGCGGGCAAGGCTGGCTCGTCCAACGTGACAGCTCCCTCGCCCGTCACGCTCGCCGCGTGCAGCTCGTCCCGCGCGCGCAGCTTCACATGGCAGCGCACAGACGCGGGCGGATCGATCAGCCAATTCACCTCGCGCAGACGGAACTGCCGCGTGCCGCTGCCGCGGGGGCCGATCACGACCCGGCGCGTTTGCGGCTCCAGCGCCAGCACGACCGGGCGGTCTGCCCCGCCGACGCCCAAACGCTTGGCCTGGCCAACAGTGTAGCGGCCGATGCCGTCATGCCGGCCCAAAACTGTTCCCGCGCGGTCGACGATATCGCCGGGCTGCATCGCGTCCGGCCGCAGCTTCGCCACGGTGGCGTCGTAGCGGCCAGATGGCACGAAGCAGATGTCCTGGCTGTCCGGCTTGGCCGCCACCTCCAGCCCCAGCCGCGCCGCCTCCGCCCGCACCTGATCCTTGTTCGGCATGGTCCCCAAGGGAAACATCGTGCGGGCAAGCTGCTGGCGCGTGGTGGCGAACAGAAACCAGCTTTGGTCCCGCTGCAAATCCACCGCCCGGTGCAGTTCCGGCCCGTCCGGCCCGTCCACCCGGCGCACGTAATGCCCGGTCGCCATCGCCTCGCAGCCGAGATCGCCGGCCAACTGCATCAAATCCGTGAACTTCACCGTCTGGTTGCACCGCACGCACGGCACCGGCGTCCGGCCCGCCGCATAGCTGTCGGCAAAGTCATCGATCACGGCGGAGCGGAACCGCGCCTCCGCATCGATCACGTAATGCGGGATACCCAGCCGGTCCGCCACCCGGCGCGCGTCATGGATGTCCTGCCCCGCGCAGCACGCACCCTTCCGCGCGGACATGGCGCCGTGATCGTAGAGCTGCAACGTGGCCCCGATCACATCGTGACCGGCCGTGTGCAGCAAGCCCGCCACGACGCTGCTATCCACGCCGCCGGACATCGCGGCGAGGACGCGCATGCCGTGGCTACCCCTGGGCGTTCCGCGTGGCCGCCGGCAGCCGCACCACTAGGCCATCCAGCGCCTCGGTGATCACCAACTGGCACCCCAGGCGGGACGTCTTCTCCAGCCCGAAGGCGAGGTCCAGCATGTCCTCCTCGTCCTCCGTCGGCTTGGCGAGCTTCGGAAACCAGGCGGGATCGACGATCACGTGGCAGGTGGAGCAGGCGAGCGAGCCTTCGCAGGCCCCTTCGATGTCCACGCCGTGCTTGTGCGCGACCTCCAGCACGGACAGGCCGAGGGGGGCGCTGACTTCACGACGGGTGCCGTCGCGTTCGACGAAGGTCATCTTTGGCATGGACAGTCAGGCCTCGACAGGTTCCGGAACGGCAGAGAGCGCCGCGATGGCGACATCTATATCGGCGGCGGAGGTAAAGCGTCCCAGGCCGACGCGCAAGCTTCGTGCGGCCGCCGCCGCGTCCAACCCCATGGCGGACAGCACGTAGGAGGGCGCCACCGCCGCCGACGAGCAGGCGGAGCCGGTGGAGACGCACAGCGCCGGGTTCGCCCGCATGACAGCCAGGGCGTCGCGGTGCGGCAGGGTCACGTTGAGGTTGCCCGGCAGCCGATGCGTGAGCGACCCGTTGACGCGCAGCCCCGGCAAACGGTCGCGCAGCCCGGCCAGCAAGCGGTCGCGCAACTGCGCCAGACGCTCAGCTTCGTCCGCCATGACGTCCCCGGCGATGCGGCAAGCCTCGCCGAACCCGACCACCAAGGGGGTGGGTAAGGTGCCGGAGCGAAGCCCCCGCTCCTGCCCGCCGCCGGAGAACAGCGGCTGCAGCCGCGCGCGCGGGCGGCGACGGACGTAGAGCGCACCGATTCCCTTGGGCCCGTAGACCTTGTGCGCGCTGAAGGAGGCGAGATCGATCCCGGCGACGTCGAACGCGACCTTGCCCAAAGCCTGGGCGGCATCCGTGTGGAACAGGGCGCCGGCGGCGCGGCTGATGGCGGACAGGGTGGGAAGGTCCTGGAGCACCCCGGTTTCGTTGTTCGCGGCCATCACGCTGACGAGCAGACTCGGCTTCGCCAACGCCGCTTCCAGGCATGCCGGGTCGAGCAGGCCGTCCGCACCGACCGGCAGGACCACGGGGTCGAAGCCTTCCTCCCGCAGGTCGGCCACACTGTCGAGGACGCATTTATGCTCGGTGGCGACGGTGATGACCCGGCGGCGCTCACTGCCCTGCCCCGCAGCGAACCGCGCTGCGCCCTTGACGGCGATGTTGTTGGCCTCCGTGGCGCCGGAGGTGAAGACGATCTCGCGCGGATCGGCCCCGATCAGCGTGGCGAGTTGGCCGCGCGCCGTCTCGATGGCGTCCTCGGCGTCCTGTCCCATGGCATGCTCGGCGCTGTGGGCGTTGCCGAAGCGCTGGGTGAAAAACGGCAGCATCGCGGCGACCACCCGCTCGTCGCAGGGCGTGGTGGCCTGGTTGTCCAGGTAAACCGGGCGGTTCGGCCGCATCAGGCGGCGCGCCGCAGCAGCCGGCCGGCCATGGCGGCATAGGCGTCGGCGAAGGCCTGCACATCCCGGGGTCCGGCGTTCCACGGCAGCGACACGCGGATGGCCTCGCCCGCCAGGGCGCCCAGCCCCATCGCCGCCAGCACATGGCTGCGCGCGACCTTGCCGGAGGAACAGGCCGCCCCGGCCGACACGTGCACCCCGGCCAGGTCCAGGGCGATGAGCTGGGTCTGCGCCGCGACACCGGGCAACGCGACGCAGGCGGTGTTCGGCAGCCGGTCAACACCGCCCAGCACCAGCCCGCCGCACGCGACCGCAGCGTCCTCGACCGCCTGGCGCAGCGGCAGCAAATCCGTCCGCGATGCCGCCGCCGCCGCCGCGAACCCGGCGATGGCGGCCACCGGCGGTGTCCCGCCCCGGCGGCCCCGCTCCTGCCCGCCGCCCAGGATCAGCGGCGGACCATCGAGGTCTTCCGCCAGCACCAGCGCACCGGCGCCCGCCGGGCCGCCCAGCTTGTGCGACGACAGCGCCAGGCTGGTGGCGCCCAGCGCCCGCAGGTCGGTCGGGATGCGGCCGGCGGCCTGCACGGCGTCGACATGCAGCCTGGCGCGGAAGCGGGCGCAGAGGGTCGCAGCCTCGGTGACGGGCTGGATCGTGCCGGTCTCGTTGTTCGCCAGCATCAGGCACACGAGGGCGGCAGGGCCGGCGGCAAGCGCAGCCGCCATGGCGTCCAGGTCGACGCGGCCATCCCCGTCCACCGGCAGGATCTCCGCGTCCGCCCGCGCCATGCGGACGGCGTCGTGCTCCGTCGCGCCGATCAGCAGGCGCCGGCCGCGGCCGAGCGCGTGGATCGCCAGGGCGTCTGCCTCCGTGCCGCCGGAGGTGAACACGATGTCGCCACCGAACCGCCTGGCGAGCGCGTCGCGCGCATCCTCCAACACCCGCCGCGCTGCACGACCGGCGGTGTGGACGGAGGATGGATTGCCCACGCAGTCCAGGGCCGCGAGCATGGCTGCCCGGGCCGCGGGCCGCAGCGGTTCCGTCGCATTGGCGTCGAGATAGGTCGTGGCGGCCTACTCCGCCGCCTTCGCCGCGGCCGGCTGGTTGCGGGACATGGAGGCGACCCTGGCCTCCAGCGCCAGCAATTCAGACCGCAGCACCTCGATCTGGCACATCAGCGGGTCCGGCGACCCGTCGCACGGGGTCCCGTAGGCGAGGAAGGATGACGCGGGGGCCGGCTGGTTGCGGTTGTGTTCGACCGGCCGGGCGGGAATGCCCACCACCGTTTGTCCCGGCTGCACATCGCTGACGACGACGGCGTTGGCGCCCACGCGCGCGCCGTCCCCCACCACGATATCGCCGAGGATTTTCGCCCCGGCGCCCAGGATGACGTTGCGGCCCACGGTCGGGTGGCGCTTGCCCTTGGCCGTGCTGGCCGTGCCCAGCGTCACCTGGTGGTAGAGATAGGCGTCATCCCCCAGCACCGCCGTCTCGCCGATCACCACGCCCACCCCGTGGTCGATGACCACCCGGCGGCCGATTTGCGCGCCGGGATGGATTTCGATCGCCGTCAGGAAGCGGCCGAAATGCGAAACCATGCGCCCCAGCAGGAACAGGCGGCGCTGCCAGAGGCTATGGGCCAGCCGATGCAAGGCGATGGCATGCAGGCCCGGGTAGCACAGCAATACTTCGATTTTGGAGCGCGCCGCCGGGTCACGCTGGTGATAAGCATTGACCATCTCGCGCAAAAACATGAATGGCATGCGTCAATTCCGTTATGAAAGCGCGGTCGCACTCTCTATATATCTGCTCGGCACCCGGGTTGAAGGCCCGCCCCGGGAGTCGCTGGTGGATGGGCTGTGGCGCCGGAACGACATCGGCTGACAGGGATGGCCGCGCGGCGGAGGCTGGCCTCCGCTACTGACACATGGGGAGCGGTCTGTCCGGGTGGGGCATCACCGGGGCGGACAGTATCGCAGATCGAAGCATTTTTCCACGCCATGCCTGGCTGTGGGTTCGGGAATTATCAGTATACCATGCCAGAGGTGATGTTCGCCGGCCCTGACGGCCGGCTTGAAGGCCGTTACCATCACAGCAAGGAGGTTGGGGCGCCGCTCGCTCTTGTCCTGCATCCCCACCCGATGCATGGCGGCACGATGAACAACCGCATCACATTCACCATGTACCAGTCGTTCCAGAAGCTCGGCTTTTCGGTGATGCGGTTCAACTTCCGCGGTGTCGGGCGCAGCCAAGGGCGGTATGACGGCGGCATCGGGGAGATCAGCGATGCGGCGGCGGCGCTGGATTGGATGCAGATGGTCAATCCGTCCTCCAAGGGGTTGTGGATCGCCGGGTATTCGTTCGGCGCATTCGTGGGCATGCAGTTGCTGATGCGCCGGCCGGAGATTTCGGGCTGGATCAGCGTTGCGCCGCCGGCCAGCCACTACGATTTCGGCTTCCTGGCGCCCTGCCCGTGCGGCGGCTTGCTGATCCACGGCGACGCAGACGAGCTCGTGCCGGAGCCTTCGGTCCGCAAGCTGGTGGACAAGCTGAACACGCAAAAGGGCGTCCAGGTCGACTACCGGGTCTATCCCGGGGCGGACCACATCTTCGCCAGCCATGCCGAGCAGGTTGGCGAGGCGCTGGAGGATCATGTGGGAATGATCCAGGCCCGCAAGGCAATGGCCCTCGCCGCCGATTGAGGCATTGGCCCTCCCCGCCTACGGTCCCTCTCCGTTTGGGACCGGGCTGGGGCGAGGGTGGCGTACCCGCATTAAGCGAGACCCAACAATCATCTCACTTGATGGCCGGCCACCCTCACTCTGTCCTCTCCCGCGAGCGGGAGAGGGGTTTCTGGCGTCCTGACGACCCATTTTTTACCAAACAACGCCTTAACTCGACGGCCGGTCATGCCATTCGGCGTTGAGCTGGTCCCGCTCCTCCTTCAGCGCGCGCAGTGTCTTGGCGGCGGCTGCATCCAGGGCGAGCCTGGTCGCCATCTCCGTCGCTTGGCCAACCAGCCAGCCTGCTCCACTTGCCGCCCATGACAGCAACGGACGTGCCGGGTCGCCCAGCAGGTTCAACGCGGTGTCCAGTGAACCGCCTTGTTCCCAAAGCAGCCGCAGCGGGAAGAACGCCGAGGCCGCTCCCATCAGGATCATCGCCCGGGCAAGCGGCCGGCTTCGCCCCTGCTCCGCCGCATACATCGCCAGGCCGGGCGCCAACAGGACGGCCACCATCAGGGCCGTTCCCGGGATCGCCACGGCCGCACCGCCGCACACGACCCCCTGCAGCCAGAACCACGAACGCCGCCGCGGCGCGGCGCCTGCCGCAACGCTGTTTGTTTTTGCGGCTGCGGCCTTCGCCATCAGCCAAACACCGCCAGGGCCAGCGCGATGACGCAGGACAGCATGCCCAGGGCGTCAGCCACCTCATGCCCGACGCGACGTGCCCGGTTGATCCGGCCCTGCGCCAGGCTGTCCCAATCCGCCAACCGGAGTTCGATCTGCGCCAGGCGCGATTGTGCGGCCGCAAGGCCCGCTTCGTCGCCATTCTGCTCGGGCTCGTCGTCCAGCAAGGCAGCGATCGGCGACAACTGGCCAGCCTGGGCCAGCGAGGCCAACTGCTTGGCCAGGCGCTCCCGGCGCGAACGGCTGCTGAAGTTCTGCAGCAAAGGCTCGACCGCCGACACCGCCCACTGACTCAGGAATTTCAGGTCCGAGGGCGAAAACTTCTCCTGCAACCGCGCCAGCAACCGCAGTTGCGATAGGTAGTCAGTAGCGGTCATGGCGCCTGCCAGCCGGCTGAGGTCCACGTCCAGGCGTTCATCCCGCCGGGCTTCGATGAACACCGCGACCTGGCGGTCGACCAGGGGCTGGTCCCCCCGCGGGGAGCGGCTGGCATTGGCCTCCAGCGCGGGCAGCAGGTCGGACAACCGCACGGCCCATGCCCGCGCCAACGACGGTGACTCGCAGGGGATCAGCGGATTGAGCTGATAGGACAGCCGCCAGGCGCCCGTCCCGCCGCGGCCGCCGGTAAACCAGTGCCGGGTCTCAAACGTCTCCAGCCGGGCGACAGTGGCATCCCGCCCGGCGCCACGCCGGTCCACCCAGGCTGTCGCCACTTGCGCGATGGCGATCTCCGTCAGAGCGTCCACCTGTTCCGGGCCATGGTTCAGGGCGTAGTCCAGCGCGTTGCCCAGCCCGTCCGGCCAAACCGCCAGCCGTCGCCACACCAGCGGCGCCGCCGGGTCAAGGACGGCGACGGCGCGCGTGATCAGCATGGCATCCGCCCGGCCATCCGCCGCCAACACCTCGGCGTCGCGCATGCGGGTGGCCTCGTCGATCGCCGCGGCCGCCGTCGCGTCGCCGACGCCGCGGCGCAACCAACGGTCGATCGTGCCATTGCGCAGCATCGGGCCGGCAATCTCCGGCGAGCGGATCAGGGTATGCGCGAGCATCCGGCCGGTCCACGCCAACTGGCCGCCGACATCGATGGGGCGCTGTGCCCGGCGCGGCGGTCGCGCGGCAATCCGGCGCGCCCGGGCGGCGGCGGGGTTGGCCAGCAGCGCCGGCGATGGCCGATGCTCCGGATCGTCGGCCAACATGCCGCGCACCAGCTCCGCCAGGGTCGACGGCAGGCGATGGGTGCCAACCAGGGCAGCGTAGCTTCCCAGATCAAGCTTGTTGCGCAGCACCTCTTCGTCCGGCACGCCTTCGACCGGGTTCTTGCCCAGCGCCAGCATGACCATGAGCGCACCCAAGGCATACACGTCGTCGGCGATCCGGCCGTCCCCGCGCCCGGCCGGCAGGCACACCGCGGAATAAGGCGGCTCCATCCAGCTTGGCTGATGGCACGCGGGGGGCGTGGCCCAGGCGCAGCCGAGCGTCACCGGCGTGCGCGGCGCTGCCTGGAAGAGGTTGTCCGCC
The DNA here is from genome assembly GCA_965199095.1 of Acetobacteraceae bacterium. GTDB lineage: Bacteria > Pseudomonadota > Alphaproteobacteria > Acetobacterales > Acetobacteraceae > LMUY01. The sequence goes on along the minus strand of CBDAQM010000006.1, from coordinate 45,066 downwards.
CGGATGGCGCGATGGGTGACGTCGCGGCCCTCCAACTCGCCCAAGGCGACCGCCATCGGCTTGAGGACGAAATCCGTCAACTCGGCTTCCGGCCAGGGCCGCAAACTCGCGAGCAGGGAAGGACCCGGCGGCGCCGGGCAGATGATGAAGTAGCCGGTTTCCCCCGACGGCATGGGCGCGGGCCCATGCGCCAAGGGCGGCAGGATATGCGGCGTGCTCAAGCCGCCCAAGGCGCTGAGCGCGCGGCCCCGTGCCGACCAACCACGCCGGACAGCGACGGCCATGAAGCCGGCCTGGCCGCTCCGGCCCGCCGCCCACGCCGCCAGCGGAGGCGCCACGTTGGCGAGCGGCCGATTGAAATCGATCGTGTAGAGGCCGCCGATCAGCCCGGCCGGGACCTCCTTGGTGGTACTTGCCATTTTGGCTTGCCCGGTCTTTGCGAGACCATCATGGCGGCGGTGGCGTTAACAGGCGGTTGACGGCGGGATCATCCCTCGAACGGATCACGCATGAGGATCGTGTCGTCGCGTTCGGGGCTGGTGGACAGCAGCGTCACCGGCGCCTCCACCAGTTCCTCGATGCGGCGGACGTATTTGATGGCCTGCGCCGGCAAATCCGCCCAGGACCGCGCACCGCGGGTCGAACCGGACCAGCCCTCGATGGTTTCGAAGATGGGGCGGGCGGCGGCCTGCGCCCCTGGCGCCGCCGGCAGGAAGCGGAGGGTCTTGCCGGCCACGTCGTAGCCCGTGCAGATCCGCAGCTCCGGCAGGCCGTCCAACACGTCCAGCTTGGTCAAGGCCAGCCCGGTGATGCCGCCGACCTTCACCGCCTGCCGCACCAGGGCCGCGTCGAACCAGCCGCACCGCCGCGGCCGCCCGGTGACGGTGCCGAACTCATGCCCGCGTTCGCCCAGCTTGCGGCCGGTTTCATCGTTCAGCTCGGTCGGGAACGGCCCGCTGCCCACCCGGGTGCAATAGGCCTTGGCGATGCCGAGCACGAACCCGACGGCGGACGGCGCCATGCCGGACCCGCTGGCGGCGGTCGCCGCAATGGTGTTGCTGCTGGTGACGAATGGGTAGGTGCCGTGATCCACGTCCAGCATCACGGCCTGCGCGCCCTCGAACAGGATGCGCTGCCCGGCGCGCCTCGCGTCGTCCAGCCGCTGCCAGACCGGCTCGACATGCGGCAGGATGCGCGGCGCCAGCGCCAGCAGGTCGTCCAGCAATCGCTGCTTTTCGAACGTCTCGGCGCCCAGGCCGCGCAGCAGCGTGTTGTGGTGCAGCAGCAGCTCGTCCAGCTTGTCGGATAGCGTGTCCGGCTCGGCCAGATCGCAGGCGCGGATGGCGCGCCGGGCGACCTTGTCCTCGTAGGCGGGGCCTATGCCGCGGCCGGTGGTGCCGATCTTGCGTTCGCCGCGCGCCGCCTCCCGCGCCCGGTCCAGTGCGGCGTGCAGCGGCAGGATCAGCGGCGCGTTGTCGGCCAGGCGCAGGTTCGCGGGCGAGACGTCCAGGCCCTGCGCCCGCACCCGGTCCATCTCCGCCAGCAACGCCACCGGGTCGACCACGACGCCGTTGCCGATGATGCCCATCTTGCCGCGCACCAGGCCGGAGGGCAGCAGGCTGAGCTTATAGGTCTGGTTGCCCACCACCAGCGTGTGCCCGGCATTGTGGCCGCCCTGGAACCGCACGACGATGTCGGCCCGGCTGGCGAGCCAGTCGACGACCTTGCCCTTGCCTTCGTCGCCCCACTGGGCGCCGATCACCGTCACGTTTGCCATGGTTGTGCCTGTGTTATGGGGGGTGGGATGGTACCCTCACCCCGACCCTCTCCCAGAGGGAGAGGAAGAAGAAAAGAAGTCCTCTCCTTCTGGGAGAGGGTTGGGTGAGGGCCAGCGTCACTCACAGTGCCACCGCCGCTCCGTCGCGCAGGATATGCGTGCAGCGAAGCCGCATCGCTTCGGCAGCCGGATCGTCCACCGGGTCCAACGCCGCCACCGTGACATACCCCTCCCCGCGCAGCCGCGCCGCGGCGTCATGGTCGGCCCCGACCGGCACGAACACGCGCGACGGTAGGCGCGGCGGGGCGCAGGCACGCAGCACCGCATCCGGATACAGGGTCAGCCCGGTCGCCGGCTCATCCTCGCCGCAGACGTAGCGGCCGCCGCGGCCCAGCACTTCGTGACGCCCGGTGGCGTACACGGCGGTGCAGACGCCGGTGTGGTACGGCAGGTCGCGGAACTCCAGCGGATCGATCGTCAGCTTCAGCGCGGGCGCGCGGGCCTGGATGGCGCGCACCGTCTCCGCCAGGCGGTGGCACAGCGCCGCGGAGAGCGGCGGCAGCGCCAACGCCGCCAATTGGGTCAGCGCAGGCGCCGCGAGGCCTGTCGCCAGCAACAGTTCGCTGAGCGTGGCCGCCAGTCGCCCGCCATGCTGCACCACGGACGCCATGTCCTTGCGGTCCAGCGCCCGCAGCAGCATGTGGCGGGCCGGTCCGGTGAAACCGGCCTCCTCCAACAAGGTCGGCGCCAGGCGCGGCAAGGTGAGGTCGAAGCTGATGCGCGACAGTCCGAGCGCCCCCAGCGCCTCGGCCGCCACCAGCACCATCTCCGCGTCGGCGGCCAGGCTGTCGCAGCCGATCAGCTCGATCCCCGCCTGGGCGACCTGGCGGTCCGGCGCGATCTGGTTGCCCCGCACCAGCAGGCACTGCCCGGCATAGCTCAGCCGCAAGGGGCGCGCGGCGCCGGCCAGGCGCGTCGTGGCGATCCGGGCGACCTGCGGCGTCATATCCGCGCGCACGCCCATCATCCGGTGCGAGTCCGGGTCCATCAGCCGGAAGATCTGGTCCGCCATGGCCGAGCCGGACCCGGCGAGCAGCCCCTCCTCGAACTCCAGCAGCGGCGGCTTGATCCGTTCGTAGCCGTGCGCCGCAAACACGCCCATCACGACCTCGACCGCCGCAGCCTCGGTCTCGGCCTCGGGCGGCAGCAGGTCGCGCAGGCCGGCCGGCAGCAGGGCCGGGTTCACGAGCGGTTCGGACAAGGGATCGGGCATCTCCCGGCGGCTATATCATCGACGACACAGGGGCAGAAGCAGCCGTGTAGGCCCAGTCCAGCCACGGCAGCAACGCCTCGACATCAGCGGTCTCCACCGTGGCGCCACCCCAGATGCGCAGACCCGGCGGCGCGTCGCGGTAGCTGGCGATGTCGAAGGCGATGCCCGCCGCCTCCAGCAATGCCACCATCTGCGGCGCCCACTCCGCCACGCGCAGGCAGATGGAGGTGGGGGAACGCTGGGCCGGCTCGGCGGCCAGGAAGCTGGCCCACGGCGTCTCCGCCTCCCACGCGGCGACCCGGGCCAAATTGGCCTCCGCCCGGGCGATCAACGCCGGTAGGCCGCCCTGATCCTCCGCCCAACGCAAGCCGTCCAGCGCATCGGCGACGCACAGCATGGAGGGCGTGTTGATCGTCTCGCCGCGGAAGATGCCGGGCACGATGCGGAAGATCTTCGGGATCGGCCAGGCCGGGCTGTGCTGTTCCAGCCGCGCCAGGGCGCGCGGCGACATCGCCAGCATGCCGTGCCCGGCCTCCCCGCCCAGCGCCTTCTGCCAGGACCAGGTGACGACATCCAGCCGGTCCCACGGCAGCTCCATGGCGAAGGCGGCGGAGGTGGCGTCGCAGATCACCAGCCCCTCCCCGCGCCGCAGCCAGGGGCCGTCGGTCAGCCGCACGCCGGACGTGGTGCCGTTCCAGGCGAGCACGACGTCATGCGCCGGGTCGACCGCATCCAGTTCGGGCAGGCTGCCATACCCGGCCGCCAGGGTGCGCACGCCGGGCAGCCGCAACTGCTTGGCGACGTCGGCGGCCCATTGGGCGGAAAAGCTCTCGAACGCCAGCACGTCGACCGGGCGTGGGCCAAGCAGCGACCACAGCGCCATTTCCACCGCGCCGGTGTCCGACGCCGGGACGATGCCGAGCCGCCACTCCGCCGGCATGCCCAGCAGCGCGGCGGACCGCTCGATCACCTCGGCCAGCATGGCGCGGGCGGCGGGCGCGCGATGGCTGCGCCCGAGCATGGCGGTGTCGAGCCCCGCCACGCTCCAGCCCGGGCGTTTGGCGCACGGCCCGGAGGAGAAGCACGGGTTGGCGGGTCGCAGCGTGGGTTTGATCAGCACAGTCGCAGTATAGCCTGGCGTGACCGCCCTGTCTCACGCACCAAGCCGGCGGAACATCGCGGCCGGGTCGTTCAGGAAGGCGCGCGTCACCCGCACATGCTCCAGGTCGTTCCATTCGACGGCGCTCAGCCGGCCGTCCTCCGCCTGCAGGATGGCGGCGCCCGGCAGCGCCAGCAGGATCGGCGAGTGGGTCGCGATGACGAACTGGCTGCCCTTCGCCACCATGTCCTGGATCATCAGGATCAGCGCCAGCACGCGGGTGGGCGACAGCGGCGTCTCCGGTTCGTCCAGGAAGTATAACCCATCCGGCGCCAGCCGCGCTTCCAGCAGGTGCAGGAAGGTCTCGCCGTGCGACCGCGCGTCCGGATTGGCGCCGTAGGTCCGCGCCAATTGGCCCGCCTGCCCTTCGGCAAGCCCGACGGCGCGGGTCCGGCCGATGCCGGGCGGCAGCGCGCGCGCCAACTCCGCCGCCTCCGACCGAAACTCGGCCATGTCCCGGGTGACGCGCCCGGTGAAGCCGAACACGTCCTCCGCCCGCAGGAACAGCCGCGTGTATGCCTTGGCGGAGCGGGCGAACTTGAAGCCCTGGTGGAACAGCCGGGCGCTGCCCAGCGTCGGGTCCGTGTCCATGGCGTGGCTGCCGATGGCGGTCGCGTCCGTGCCCCAGGCCAGGCCCTCCAGCAGCGTCGACTTGCCACAGCCGTTTTCGCCGACCAGGAACGTCACCGCGGCGGTCAACTGCAAATCGCGCAAATTGGCGATCAAGGGCACGGTCCACGGAAAGCCCTCGCCGACATGCCCCGGCCTGCGTGTGATCCGGTCGAGGAACATCAGGGCGTGACGAGATGCCCCAGCGGCCCGTGCCCGGCGCCGATGCCGGGGGCGGCGGCGATCGCCGCGTGCACGTAGTCGCAGGCGCGCCGCGCGGCGTCCGGCAGCGGCATGCCAGCCGCCAGCCCGGCCGCAAGGGCGGTGGCCAGGGTGCAGCCGGTGCCGTGGGTGTGCCGGGTCGGCAGGCGCGGATGCTCGAACGCCAGGATGCCGTCGGCGGTGGCCAGCAGGTCGATCAACACGTCACCCGGGCCATGACCACCCTTCAGCAGGACGGCCGGGACGCCCAGCGTCAGCAGCGTCTCCGCGGCTGAATACATGGCGGACACGTCCGGGATGGGTCGGCCGATCAGCACCTCCGCCTCCGGCAGGTTGGGCGTCACCACCGTGGTGATCGGCAGCAGGAACCGCTTCAACGCCGCGACGGCAGCACGGTCGAGCAGGCGCTTGCCCCCGCTGGCGACCATCACGGGATCCACCACCAGCGGCAGCCCGGCGCCGGCGATCGCGTCGGCCACCAGTTCGACCGCGGCGGCGTCGCCCAGCATGCCCGTCTTGATCGCGTCCGCCCCCGGGTCCGCCAGGGCCAGCGCGATCTGGCGGCGGATGAAGGCGGGCGGGACCAGGTGGACGTCGTGGATGTTGCGGGTGTCCTGCGCCGTCACCGCCGTGATCGCGGTGCTGGCATAGGCGCCCAGCGCCATCGCCGTCTTGATGTCGGCCTGGATCCCTGCCCCCCCGCCCGAATCCGAGCCGGCGATGACCAGGATCCGCGGGATCACGCGGCCCTGGCCTGCGTGACATGCGCGATCGTCTCGCACAGGTGGTCCACGATGCGGCTGACCAGCGATTCGTCCTCGCCTTCCGCCATCACCCGCACCACCGGCTCCGTGCCGCTTTCCCGCAGCAGCAGCCGTCCAGTCGCGGCCAGGCTGGCCTCCGCCTCCGCCACCGCAGTGCGGACGCGGCTGTCCGACAGGGGCGACCCGCCGTGGAAGCGCACGCTGCGCAAACGCTGCGGCAGCGGGTCGAACAGGCGCAGCGCCTCGCTGGCGGGCTGCCGCCGCTCCACCAGCACAGCCAGCACCTGCAAGGCGGCGACCAGGCCGTCCCCGGTGGTGGAGTAGTCGCCCAGGATGACGTGGCCGGATTGCTCCCCACCCAGGTTCAACCCGTCGGCCCGCATGCGCTCCATCACGTAGCGGTCCCCCACGGCGGTGCGGCGGAGCGCCAGCCCCTGCCCGTCCAGGAACCGCTCCAGCCCCAAATTGGACATCACGGTCGCCGCCACGGCGCCGCCGCGCAGCCGTCCGCCGCGATGCAGGTTCATCGCCGCCAGCGCCAGGATTTGGTCGCCATCGACCAGGCGGCCGCGCTCGTCCGAGATCAGCAGGCGGTCGGCGTCACCGTCCAGCGCCAGCCCCAAATCGGCGCCATGCTCCACCACCGCCCGGCACAGGAAGTCCGGCACGGTGGAGCCGCAGCCTTTGTTGATGTTGAACCCGTCCGGCGTGACCCCGAGCGGGATCACCGTCGCCCCAAGCTCCCACAGCACGGTCGGGGCGACCTTGTAGGCGGCGCCGTGGGCGCAATCGATCACGATCTTCAGCCCGTCCAGTGTTTGACCGCGCGGGAAGGTCGCCTTGGCGCTCTCGATATACCGGCCTGCGGCGTCCACCAGCCGGGCGGCGCGGCCCAGCGCCGCCGGGGCGGCCATCCGGTCCGCCAGGTCGGACGCCATCAGCGCCTCGATCTCCGCCTCTGTCGCGTCCGACAGCTTGTAGCCATCGGGGCCGAACAGCTTGATGCCGTTATCCTCGAACGGGTTGTGGCTGGCGGAGATCATCACGCCCAGGTCGGCCCGCATGCTGCGGGTCAGCATGGCGATGGCCGGGGTCGGCAACGGGCCGACAAGCTGCACGTCCATCCCGACGCCGACGAAGCCGGCCACCAGGGCCGGTTCGATCATGTAGCCGGACAGCCGCGTATCCTTGCCGATCACCACGCGATGGCGATGGCTGCCGCGCACGAACATGATCCCGGCGGCCTGGCCCAGGCGCAGGGCGGTCTCGGCCGTCATCGGGTCCGAGTTGGCCGTGCCGCGGATGCCGTCCGTGCCGAAGAGCCGCCTACCGTTCACCATGGGATCCGCATGCCCGTCATCGTGTTACATACTGGTAGCCGAGCCCGCGAGCGCGGACCAGACCCGCACCGCCTCCGCCGTGGCGGCGACGTCATGCACCCGCAGCATTGCGGCGCCCCTGGACAGCGCGAACAACGCCGCCGCCAACGACCCCGCCTGACGCTGGCCGGGCGCCGCGACGCCGCCGAGCGTGCCGATGAACCGCTTGCGCGACACGCCGACCACCAGCGGCCGGCCCAGCCGGTGCAGCGGCGCCAGGTTGCGCAACAGCGCCACGTTCTGCGCCCCCGTCTTGGCGAAGCCGATCCCCGGGTCCAGCGCCACCTGCGCCGCGGCGATGCCCGCCTGCCCGGCGCGCGCCAGGCTGTCCGCCAGCTCGGCGGCGACCTCCGCAGCGACATCGGTATAGTGCGCCAGGCTGTTCATCGTCGCAGGGGTGCCGCGCATATGCATCAGCACGACCGGGCAACCGCGTGACGCGATGAGTCCGGCGGCGGCGGGGTCATGCCGCAGCGCCGACACGTCATTGATGATCGTCGCCCCGGCATCGAGCGCGGCCGCCATGGTCGCGGCGTTGCGGGTATCCACGGAGAGCGGGACGCCGGCATCGCGCAATCCGGCGATCACCGGCAGGATGCGTGCGGCTTCCTCCGCCGGCGATACGGCCTGGCTGCCTGGACGCGTCGACTCGCCGCCGATGTCCAGGATGTCCGCCCCATCCGCCGCCATTTGCTGCCCGGCGGCGATGGCGGCGCCCGCGTCGAAATGCACGCCACCGTCGCTGAAGCTGTCGGGGGTGACGTTCAGCACCGCCATGATGATCGGGCGTCTTGGCAGGCTCGACCAGGTCCAGGCCGATGCCGGGCGGCTGCTCACGTCGGGCGATAGTTCAACCGGGTCGACAGCCAGTTCCGCAGCTCCAACTGCGCGGCTGTGTTGGCCAGCGTCGCCATCGTGCTCGCAGTCGCGGCCGGCGGTCCCAAGGGACGCACCCCGACCGCGCTCGCCTGCTCCTGCACCGGGCCGGAGCCCACCGCCTGCGCGCAGGCGCGCCGCCACAGCGCCACCATCGCCGCCGGCGTCAGATGCGGCAGGACGAGCGCCACCTCTAGCTCCGATGCGGCGGCGGTGGCGCGCCAGGCGGTCCGCAAGGCGGTATCTGTCGTCGCCGCCGCCAGCAGCTCACTCGCATCCGGCGTTGCTGGGAAGGCCGGGTCGCGTTGCCGCTGTCCAGACTCGTCCACGCTGCCGAACGAGAAGGCCGGCGCGGCGCCCGCATCCCGCAGCATGTCCGCCAGTTCCGCCACCCGGCGGCCGTGCAGGCACACGGCGTCCACCTGCCCGCGGCCCAGCGCGCTTGTGGCGCTGGAATCGGCCAGGTTGAAGACGGGGACCCACGCGACGCCCAGCAGGTCCAGGGCCAGCAAAGCCGGCAATTCCGGCCCGGCGGGGCCGGAGGCGGCAACCCGCAGCGGCGCGGCCGCGGTGACGCGCGCGAGCGGCGTGCGGCTCATCAACAAGCCGGGCGTCACCCCCGCCAAGGCCGGGATCCACTGCCCGATATCGAACCGGGCCCGCGGATCGCCCACCAGCCAGGCCATCGCCGCACTGCCGGGCAGCAGCAGGGCGGTGCCGCCATCCGGCATGGCCCGCGTCTCGAACTGGTTGGCCCCGGTGACCCCGTCGACGCCGCCGACCACATCCTTGCGCATCATCGTGCCCGGCGGCAGCGCCCGGCCCAAGGTCGGCGCCAACCACCCGGCCCAGCAATCCACCGGCCCCCCCTCCGGCCCCGCCACCACCAGGGTGGCGCCGTCCGGGAACGGAGCTGGGGGCGGCATTCCTGCGCCGGTGGCCAAGGCCATCGCCGAGCCCAGAACCAGACGACGCGTGATCGGCTGCGTCACCATGGGAGCCTCCCCGTCGGACATTTGCGGCGCAGTCCTAGCCATGCCGTCGCCGGTGTCAAACCCGCGGTCACGAATCGTAGGCGACCAGGCTCTCGAACGGCACGCCGAGCTTCTGCCGGCCGCCCAGGAACGTAAGCTCGATCAGGGCGGCCGCGCCGGCGACGGTGGCCCCGGCGCCCTGCAGCAGGGTGATGCCGGCGGACATGGTGCCCCCGGTCGCCAGCAGATCGTCCACCACGACCACGCGCTGCCCCGGCGTCACGGCGTCGGCCTGGATCTCCAGCCGGTCCGTGCCGTATTCCAGGGCGTAATCATGCCCGATGACCTTGCCCGGCAGCTTGCCGCGCTTGCGCAGCATGACGAAGCCGCAACCCAGCTTCAGCGCCAGCGGCGCCGCCAGCAGGAAGCCGCGGGATTCGACGCCCGCCAGCAAATCCGGCTGCCAGCGCTGCACGCAGCGGGCCAGCCGGCCCATCGCGACCTGCCACGCATCGGGGTGCCGCAGCAGGGTGGAGACGTCGTAGAACAGGATGCCCGGCTTCGGGAAATCGGGGATGCTGGCGATGTGGTCCTTCAGGTCCATGGCTTGTCCTTGCGGTCGCGATCGGCCCCTATAGCCGGCCCTGCCCAGTTGCGCTAACCGGCCGCATGCCCCGCCTCATCTCCCGCCCGGTCGCCGCCGCCCTGATGGGGGTGGTGTTCATCATCCTCTACATCGCCGCCGCCATTACCCTGCCGGACCTGCTGCCACGGCACTGGGCGGTCCAGGCGGTGTATTTCCTCGTGGCCGGCATCGTCTGGGTGTTCCCGGTGCGCTGGCTGATGCTGTGGAGCGTCGGCAAGCGGTGATCCCTTCACGCAACCGTCACGCGACTGTCATGGTCGTGCAACGTCGGAGCCCTACGCCGCAGCGCACACGATCCGGTTAAGGACCCTTCGCATGAACCGCCGCACGCTTCTCACGGGCGCCGCCGCCCTCGCCTTGACGCCCGCCCTCCAGGCGCAGGCCCAGGCCGGCAAGACCCGCGTGGTCTTCTGGCACGCGATGACCGCCAGCCTGGCCGATGAGGTCAACCGGCTGGTCACCGCGTTCAACGCGTCCCAGTCGCAGTACGAGGTGCAGCCGGTCTTCAAAGGCAGCTACGCCGATACGCTGACCGCCGCGATCGCCGCCTACCGCGCCGGCCAGGCGCCGAACCTGGTGCAGGTATTCGAGGTCGGCACCGGCACGATGCTGGCCGCCGGGGCCGCGGTGAAGCCCGCCTGGCAGCTCATCCAGGAGACGGGGGCCGACATCAAGCCCGACGCCTACATCCCGGCCGTCCGCGGCTATTACAGCCTGGCCGACGGCCGCATGGCGTCGGTGCCGTTCAACTCCTCCACCGCCGTGATGTGGATCGACCAGGACGCGTTCGACAAGGCCGGGTTGGACCCGACCAAGCCGCCGGCCACCTATGACGAGCTGACCCATGCGGCCGAGGCGCTGAAGGCCCGCGGCGGCACCGAGATCGTGATCTCGTCCGGCTGGTTCTCCTGGATCCACATGGAGGAATACGCCGCCATCCACAACATCGCCTTCGCCTCGGACGGGGACGGCTTCAGCGGGCTCGGCGCGGTGCTGGAGATCGACAAGCCCGACTTCGTCAAGCAGTTGCAGCGCTTCATGGATTGGCAGAAGGCCGGCCTGTTCAAATACGGCGGCCGGGACAGCGCGGCCGACTCCGTCTTCCTGTCCGGCCAGGCCGCCATCGGCTTCAACAGCTCCGGCGAGCGCGGCGACCTCGTGAAAAGCGCCAAGTTCAAGTGGGCGGCCGCTTTCCTGCCCTACGACCCGGCGATCATCGCCTCGCCGATCAACTCCATCATCGGCGGCGCCAGCCTCTGGACGATGACGGCCCCGAACCGCCCGGCCGACGAATACAAGGGCGCGGCCGCGTTCCTCGCGTTCCTCGCCCAGCCGGAGAACGCGGCGGCCTGGCACCAGCACACCGGCTACGTTCCGGTGACCCTCGCGGCCTACGCGTTGTCCAAGCAAGAGGGCTATTACCAGAAGAACCCCGGCACCGAGCTGCCGATCCAGCAGCTCACGCGCGGCACGGTGACGGAGAACAGCCGCGGCCTGCGCCTGGGCCGGCTGCCGGAAATCCGCACCATCATCTACGAGGAGGTGGAGAAGGCGCTGCAAGGCCAGCAGACCGCCGAGGCCGCCATGGCAAGCGCCGCAACCCGCGGCAACCGCGTCCTGCGGGAGTTCGAGAAGTCGGTCCGGACCTGACGTCGCCCAGCAGCACCTGACATGCGTCGAACGATCTTCCCCGGTTGGGTGCTGCCGGTTTGCCTTGTCATGCCGCAACTCGCCCTGACGGTGGTGTTCTTCCTGCTGCCGGCGGGCGAGGCGGTCTGGTCCAGCCTGACCAGGACGGACCCGTTCGGTCTGTCCTCCGTCTTCGTCGGGCTGGAGAACTTCACCGACCTGTTCAGCGATCCGCTCTATCTCGACACGATCGAGCGGACGCTGGGCTTCGTGCTGGCCGTCTGCGTCCTGTCGATGGGAACGGCGCTGCTGCTCGCGGTGATGGTGGAGGGCGTGGTGCGCGGCCGCGCCTTCTACCGCACCATGCTGATCTGGCCGTATGCCGTGGCGCCCGCGGTCGCGGCGGTGATCTGGCTGTTCCTGCTGCACCCGCAGATCGGGCTGCTGGGCCGCTATCTGGGGCGGTATGTCGGCTGGGACTATCAACTGAACGGCACGCAGGCGATGATCCTGATCGTCCTGGCGAGCGCTTGGAAGCAGGTCAGCTACAACTTCATCTTCTTCGTCGCCGGGCTGCAATCGGTGCCGCGCACGATCACGGAGGCGGCGCGGATGGACGGCGCCCGCGGCTTCCACCGGTTCCGGACGATCACGCTGCCCTTGCTGGCGCCGACGGTCTTCTTCCTCGTCGTGGTCAACGTGGTCTACGCCGCGTTCGACACGTTCGGCGCGATCTGGGCGCTGACGCAGGGCGGTCCGGGCCAATCGACCGAAACGCTGCTGGTGAAGGTCTACCGCGACGGCGTGATCAACCTCGACTTAGGCTCTTCCTCAGCACAGTCCGTCGTCCTGATGCTGGGCGTGATCGTGCTCACCGCAGTCCAGTTCCGCCTCATGGGGCGCAAGGCGCGATGAGGCGCATTCGTCCATGAGCCGCATCTTCACACACGCCATCATCATCCTGGGCGTCCTGCTGTTCGCCCTGCCGCTTTGGATGATCCTTGCCGGCTCCACCCAGTCGGCGGGCGCCATCGCGCGCGGCGACCTTTCGCTGATCCCGAACCTGTCGGGGTTCGGCGTCTATGCGGACGTCCTGCGCAACGGCGGCGCCGGCGCCCAGCCGGTCTGGCGCATGCTGATGGTGTCCTTCGGGATGGCGCTGACCATCGCCGTCGGCAAGATCGTGATCTCCGTCCTGTCGGCCTATGCCGTCACCTTCTTCCGCTTCCCGTTCCGCATGGTGGCGTTCTGGGTGATCTTCATCACCCTGATGCTGCCGCCCGAAGTGCGGATCATCCCGACCTTCGACGTCATCGCCGGGTTCGGCATGATCAACACCTTCGGCGGGCTGACGGTGCCGCTGATGGCCTCCGCCACCGCGACGCTGCTGTTCCGCCAGGTGTTCCTGGTGATCCCGGACGAGCTGATGGAGGCGGCGCGGATCGACGGCGCCGGGCCGTGGCGTTTCCTGCGCGACATCCTGCTGCCGGTGTCGGCCGGCAACATCGCGGCGTTGTTCGTCATCCTGTTCGTCTACGGCTGGAACCAATATCTGTGGCCGCTGCTGGTGGCGACCGAGCCGCGCCTGGACACCATCGTCATCGGCATCGTGAAGATGATCGGCGTCGACACCTCGGTGGAGTGGAACCGCGTGATGGCGGTGGCCGTGCTGGCGCTGCTGCCGCCGGTCGCGGTGGTGCTGCTGATGCAACGCTGGTTCGTGGCCGGCCTGACCGAGGGCGAGAAATAGGTGGCGACACTTCAACTGGACGGCCTGCGCAAGAGCTTCGGCGCCACCCAAATCCTGCAGGGCATCGACCTCATGCTGGGCGATGGCGAGATGCTGGTGATCGTCGGCGCCTCCGGCTGCGGCAAGTCCACGCTGCTGCGGCTGGTCGCCGGGCTGGAGACGCCGACGGCCGGCCGCATCCTGCTGGACGGGCGCGACATCGCCCGGCTGGACCCGGCGGAGCGGGACATCGCGATGGTGTTCCAGAACTACGCGCTCTACCCGCACATGACGGTGGCGGAAAACATGGCGTACGGCCTGCGCATCCGCGGGTTGTCGAAGCAGGCGATCCGCACCCGGGTGGAGCAGACCGCGGCGCTGCTGGGGCTGGAGACGCTGCTGGCCCGCCGCCCGCGCGAGTTGTCGGGCGGCCAGCGGCAGCGCGTCGCGATGGGACGCGCCACGGTGCGGGAGCCGAAGCTGTTCCTGTTCGACGAGCCGCTGTCCAACCTGGACGCCGCGCTGCGGGTGCAGATGCGGGCCGAAATCCGTCGCCTGCAACGCCGGCTGGGCGTCACCAGCCTCTACGTCACGCACGACCAGGTGGAGGCGATGACCCTGGGCGACCGGCTGCTGGTGCTGCACCAGGGCGTGCCGGTGCAATTCGCCCCGCCGATGGAGGTGTTCGCCCGCCCGGCCACCGCGTATGTCGCCGGCTTTATCGGCGCCCCGGCCATGAACTTCCTGCCAGCCACGTTGGACGGCTGCCAGGCCCGCCTCGCCAGCGGCCATGTGCTGACGCTGCCGGCCGGGCATCCCGGCGGCCCATCGGTCACGCTGGGCATCCGGCCGGAGAACGTGGCGGTTTCGTCCGACGGGCTGGCCCTGACGGTGGAGTTGGTGGAACCGCTGGGATCCGAGACGCTGGTGCATGGCCGCTTGCCGGACGGCACCGCACTCCTGGTCAAGCAGGCGGGTGCGCTGCCGGTGGGCGAGACCCTCCATATCGGGTTTCCGGCAGCGGACATCCACGTGTTTGACGCAGCCACCGGAATGCGGCGGGACGCTGCCTGACAGTGGGACTTGGTCGGAGCGAGAGGATTCGAACCTCCGGCCTCTGGCTCCCGAAGCAAGCGCTCTACCAGGCTGAGCTACGCTCCGACCGAGGGACGCCGTATAGCCGCCGACAGCCGGCGCCGCAAGCTACAGTCGCGCGGCATCCGGCCTTACGCGGGCCGGCAGCGTCAACAGCCGGCGCAGCACCGCCGGAACGTCCGGCAATACTTCAAACAACGCGCGGCTGGAGGCGTCGGCGAAGCCGTCCGTGACGAAGCCGTTCAGCATCGCGAGCAATCCGGCCGCCCAGCCGTTCAGGTTCGTGATCATCACCGGCCGGTCATGCAGGCCGAGCTGACGCCAGGTGATGATCTCGATGATCTCGTCCAACGTCCCGAGGCCGCCGGGCAGGCTGACGAAGGCGTCCGCCTCCTGGAACATCAGCGCCTTGCGGCTGTGCATGCTCTCGGTCACCCGCAAATCCGCGACGCCGGGATGCGCCACCTCCCGCATGCGGAGGAAGTCGGGGATGATGCCGGTGACGGCCCCCCCTGCGGCCAGGGCGCCGTCCGCCACGGCGCCCATCAGCCCGACCCGGCCGCCGCCGTAGATCAGCCGGATACCGGCGGTGGCCAGGCCGCGGCCCAGCGCATCGGCGGCAAGGCGCCACGTGGCGTCGTTCCCCACGCGCGAGCCACAGAAGACGGCGACGGCGCCGATATGTGATGGCACAAGCATGCTCCTGGGATCTAGCCGGTGGTCTGCCGCGAAAGGCGGCCAATGTCATGCGCTTTTCCTTGGCGCACCGGCCTGACTGGTGACATCATCGTTATACTCATTTCATAAGGGCCGACTCGCATGCGCGCATTCATTCTGGGCAGCTTGGCATTGGCGGTCGGCGTCGTCGGCCTTGCACGCGCGGCGGATTTGGCAGCCACGCCGGACGACATCATCGCGGGCCGTCAGGCCGGGTTCGACCTGCAGCAGGGCGTGGTCGCCGCCATGAAGGCGACAATCGACGCGGGCGGCTCCGTCAAGCCGCTGACGGATGGCGCCAAAGGGCTTGCGAGCTGGGGCGGCGCGATCCCGGGCATGTTCCCGGTCGGCACGGAGATGGGGCACAACACCAAGGCCAAGCCGGAGATTTGGTCCGACCGCGCCGATTTCGAAAAGGCGGCGGCTAATTTCCAGGCTGCGTCCGTCAAGCTTGCCGCCCTGGCGGAAGCCGATGACAAGGCCGGCTTCGCCGAGCAGTTCAAGGCGACGGGCGCGGCCTGCGGCGCCTGCCACCGGCAGTTCCGCGCCCGCTGACGTTTCAGCCAGTAGCCCGCATCTTGATGCGGGTTGGATCGGTGCTACCCGCATCAAGATGCGGCTACCAGACTTCGACTAGACCCGGGTTGCCAACACCCAGACGAGGCAACCCGACAACGCCAGCAGCAGCAGCGCCAGCAACGGGGATGCCATGCGGGGCTGGCGCGTCGCCCCCGGCAACCGCTTGCGCCCGGTGATCATCGGGCGCAGCAGGTTGTGCCGCTTCACCACCGCGTAGGCGGTGATCGCCACGACGTGCAGCCCGATCAGGCACAGCAGCACGGTGAAGTTCGTCGCGTGCAAATCCGTCAGCCAGTCGCTGGTGCGTTTGCTGACGAAGTGCGCCAGCGGCCCCTCGGTGTAGATATCGTCGTTGCTGAACAGGCCGAGCCCGACCTGCAAGGCAATGTCGCCCAGCAGGACCAGGACCATCCAGCCGCCAGCCGCGTTGTGTCCCACCTCGTTGTCGTCCTCGCGTCGCGGAAAGGTCGCGAGGTGTCGAAATGCTTCCACCGGGCTGCGCAGGAATTGGTTGAAGCGCGAGGTCTCGCTTCCCACGAATCCCCAGGCTAGCCGGAACAGGAGCAAGGTGAGCAGGGTGTAGCCGGAGAGCAGGTGAAGGTCGATGCGGTCGAACCGGATCGACAGGTAGCTGGTGGCGATCAGCACGACGATGGCCCAGTGGAACAGCCGGGTGGGCGCATCCCAAACCCGCATGGACAGCCGCAGCACCGTCTGCCGTGCCCGTGGTCGCCGTACTCCGCTCATGCACCCGCCTCCCCGTGCGGTGAACCTGCCCTGATCGGAGGATTTAGGCTAGGTGGCGTCCGAGGTCTGGACCGTCGGCAGCTAAACCACCGACCATCGGGCTGCGTCGTACCAGGGCCGCTGCACCCGGCGATACACGCTGCCGACGAGATCCACGCGGCGCACCACCTCGCGGTATTGCTCCATCGCCTGCTCCGTCCGGCCAGTGCGGGCGAGGAGTTCGCCGTAGCGGAAACGTGCCTCCTCGCCGCTGAAATACTCGACCAGCGCGGCATACTCGCCGAGCGCCAGGTCGGTCTGTCCGGCCGCATCCAGAGACCTCGCATACAGCAGATGCCCCTCCGCCGTGCGGTGCTTCGGGTGGTCACGGCCAAGCGCGTCCAACTCCGCCACCGCACCCGGCGCGTCCCCAGCCTCGAACAACGCACGCGCCAAGCCATACCGCAGCCCCGGGTCGTCGGCGTGCAGCCCGGTCAGGCAGGCGCGGTACAGCTCGACCGCTTCGGCCGGCCGGCCGAGTTGCAGGCACTCCTCGGCCAAGTTGCGCTTGTTGTAGACGGTGGGCGCGATCTCCACCTGGCGCGCCAGCGCGCGGTAGGTGCGGCCGGGTGCGACCGCCGCGACCACCCCGCTCTGCAGCTTGCGGCCGGTGCGGCCGGAGGTGAGCTCCGGCAGTAGCTCAATGATGACGTAGAGCAGGCAGCCGATGCCCGGCAGGAAGACGATGATGTAGAGCCAAGGCTGCAGCCGCCCGGTGCGCGCGGCATGGATGGCGAGCAGGATTTGCAGGCCAAGTTCCAGGATACCGAACGGCATCGGTGGGTCCTCATCGTCGTGTGAGACGCGTATCGGATCAACGGAATGGTTTCAAGACGGACCAGAGGCCGCGACTACGGGCATGAGGACGAGCGCGCAGCTCCGAACAGCAAAGGCCTGCCGGGGAGCGCCTGGCAGCGCCGTAATCCCCATCGAAACGCGTCATGGCTCATTGCTGGACCCTGCGTTCCACGTCCAAGGCGGGAACGTGCCGAAGCCGTTCGGCAGCCCATCCGGACTCGGCGTGAAGCTGAGCGCCTTCGTTCCCAACGCGTCCGCCTTCGCCCTGTCAAGCGGCACGACAATACCCTGACCGTAATAAAGACCGAGGTGAAGCTCGGCGGGCGGCCAGCCAGCAGCAGCGGCGGCTTGTACCAGTCTGAGGGCGTCCTGGGCGGATTTGCCCGGCGCGTCGCCGTGGTCGATCAACGAGGCTAGGTCCTCCATTGCGGGGGGGGTATCCCGCCGCCACGGCACGGTCGAGCAGGTCGACCGCCTCGGGCGCGACATGGGGCTTATCCTGCTTTTCCGAGACTTCAGTGTAGCCACGGGCACGCTGCTCCAACGCGACGATATCGCCGGCCGCGATCGCACGATCGTAATATGCCTGGGCGGTATCGAACTCGCGCGGACCGATCAGGCCGAGGTCGCGAAGATATCCCCGCATCCGGATCGCTTGCCCAACGCCAGCCTGATCCAGCGGCGTCAAGGTCGCCTCCGCGTCGGCAAATTTCGCTGCGGCGATCTGCGCACGGGCGAGTTGCATGTCGGCGTCACGATCCCCGGGATTGGCGCGCAGGGCCTTGCGGCAGTCATCCTGCACGGAAGAGGTGTCCATCGGCGCGCCATGCATGGCGTTGAAGCCCGCCTTGATCAGGTTTGTCGCCTGGAACTCCCGGCAACCGGCCGCGGCCGCGGCGACGGGCACGAGAAGGAACGCGGCCACTCCGAACAGTGCAGGTCTCACCGGGAAGCACCTTGTAACGGCTAATCCATATTCGCCTTGCCAGGCATTCCGACCATGGGCGCAACCAGGATCGGCCTCCGCAGCATGATTATGTCTGGCGCGATCCTACAACAACGTCTCGCGCCCCTGCAGCCGCTTTTCGATGCTCCGATCGCTTGCCGCGCGACATGAGCCATGGAGTATCCCGCCACGAAGGTCTTGGGTGACACCGTGTGTTGCAAGAGTGTCTCACTGTTGTTACATCGTTGTCGAAATGTTATTGACCCGCCCCAGGTCGAGACGCCGCGTGATCGTGCTTGCCGTCTGCGCATTCACGGCGATCAGCATTGGCGCGGCCGTCGGACTGTCGACGGCGCGCCGCACGCCCGTCATGCCGCACCTCGCCGGCGTTGCCGCGATCAGTTCCCCGGCCTCCCCTGTTCCGCCCTCGCCCAGATTGTCGGCGTCGGCAATCCCCACGCCGCCGGTCGCGGCGCCAAAAGCGCCGGCCGCGCCAAGTTTCGACATCGTGCGCGTGGCGCCGGACGGCAGCGCCGTGCTGGCGGGCCGCGCCACCCCGGGAACCTCCGTCACCGTCCAGGAATCGGGGCGCATAGTGGGCGAAGCACAGGCGGATGCCCGCGGCGCCTGGGTCATGGTGCCTGATGCCAAGCTGCCGCCCGGCGCCGCCGAACTGACGCTGACGTCCAAGGCGCCCGGGGCCGCGGCGATGCTGGCCGAGGCGCCGGTTGTGGTGGTCGTGCCCCCTGCCCCATCCGCCAGCCAGCCAGCGCAAGCCGCCCCGCCCGTGCTAGCCCTGCTGACGCCGCCCGCCGCACCGTCGCGGCTGTTGCAGGCGCCGGCTGACCCGACGCCTGGGCGCAAGCTCGGGCTCGGCACGGTGGATTATGACGAGCACGGCGCGATCCGCTTCAGCGGCACCGCCCCGCCCGACGCCCCGGTGCGTGCCTACGTGGATAACAGCGCCGTCGGCGATGCCCGGGCGGACCCGTCCGGCCATTGGGCGATGTCGCCGCCGCAGGAGCTGCCGCCTGGCCTGCACGAACTGCGCCTCGACCAGCTCACGCCGCAGGGCCAGGTCGCCAGCCGGGTCGAATTGCCGTTCAAGCGGGAGGATTTGGCCGCGGCGCTGGTAAAGGACGGCCAGGTGGTCGTCCAGCCCGGCCAAAACCTGTGGCGCTTGGCCCGCCGGGCCTACGGCGCCGGCATCCGCTACACCGTGATCTTCCTGGCCAACCGGGACCAAATCCGCGACGCCCGGCTGATCTACCCCGGGCAGGTGTTCAGCACACCCGGCGCCGTCACGCCCGTCTCCACCCCCTGAGCTTGCCCGGCGCGGGAGCCGGAGCGATAACCCTGGCCCGATGACCCTCGCCCAGACACTCCGCACCGTCTTCGCCCCGCCGCACCGGGTCGGCTGGCCGTTCATCGCCGTGGGCGCGGTCGTCGCCATCATCGGGCTGTTCGTCAGCCGCTGGCTGTTCTGGCCGTTCGCCGCCTTCACCCTGTTCAGCCTCTATTTCTTCCGCGATCCGGAGCGCACGCCCCCCGGCCGGCCCGGCGCCCTGCTTGCCCCGGCGGATGGCCGCGTCGTGTCCGTCATGGAGGCCGTGCCCCCGGTCGAACTCGGCCTGGGGCCGGAGCCGCGCTGGCGCGTGGCGACCTTCCTGTCCGTGCTGAACGTGCACGTGAACCGCGTGCCCGCCACGGCGGAGGTGACGCGCATCGCCTATCACCATGGCGCCTTCGTCAACGCCGGCCTGGACAAGGCGAGCGACGTGAACGAGCGCAACGCCCTGGCCCTGCGCCTGCCGGACGGGCGGGATTTCGCCGTGGTGCAGATCGCCGGGTTGATCGCCCGGCGCATCGTGTGCGACGCCAAGGTGGGGCAGACCCTGCTGGGCGGCGCCCGGTTCGGCATCATCCGGTTCGGCAGCCGCACGGATTTGTACCTGCCGCGCGGCGTCCGCCCGCTGGTCGTGGTCGGCCAGACGATGATCGGCGGCGAAACGGTGATGGCCGAGACGCCATGAGCGGCATCCGGCCCTTCCGCCGGGCCGGCCGGGTGCGCCGCCGCCCGCGTTACCACGGGCCGTCGTTCAACCGGATGATCCCGAACCTCATGACGATGCTCGGCCTGTGCGCCGGCCTCACCTCCATGCGGTTCGCGCTGGACCAGCGCTGGGGCAGCGCCGGGGTGGCGCTGGTGGTGGCGGCCTGCATCGACGGGCTGGACGGGCGCATCGCGCGGTTGCTGAAGGCGACGTCGCGCTTCGGCGCCGAGTTCGACAGCCTGGCCGATTTCCTGTGCTTCGGCGTCGCCCCGGCCTTCATCCTATACCTGTGGTCGCTGCACGCCGCCGGCGGCTACGGCTTTGCACCGTGCCTGATGTTCACGGTGTGCATGGCGCTGCGCCTGGCGCGGTTCAACGCCATGATGGATGCCTCCCCCGCGCCGGCCTACGCGCAGTCCTTCTTCACCGGGGTCCCCGCGCCGGCCGGGGCCGGGCTGGCGCTGTTCCCGCTATTCGCCGGGTTGGAGACGCACCAACTGGGATGGACGCATCTCTACGCCATCGTGCAGCACCCGCTGTTCTGCGCCGTTGTGCTGGTGGGGGTGGCGACGCTGGTCGTGTCCACCCTGCCGGTCTGGAGTTTCAAGAACTTCAAGGTGCCGTCCGCCTATGTGCTGCCGCTGTTGCTCGGCACCGGCCTGTTCGCCGCCGTGGTGGTGGCCGACCCGTGGGCCGCCTTGGCGGCGGGCGGGCTGATCTATTTCTGCATGCTCCCGCTCAGCCGCCGCAGCTACCATCGCCTGCGTGCCGCCGCCGAGGGCAGCGACCATCCCGACGATGACGGCACTCTCGCGTGATGCGGCTGCAGCGACGCTTCAACCTGGCAGGTGATTAGACTTGGACCTTCGTATCGATGGCGGGCACGTCCTGCTGGACGGCGCGTTCGCAGCGGGTGAGATCGGCATCCAGGACGGCCATATCGGACCCGCCGCCACCGCCCGCCGCAGGATCGACGCGCATGGCCTCATGGTGTTGCCCGGCATCGTCGACCTGCATGGCGACGCGTTCGAGCGGCAGATCCAGCCGCGCCCCGGCGTTGACTTCCCCATGCGGCTTGCCCTGGCCGAGACGGAGGCGCAGTTGCTCGCCAACGGCATCACCACCGCCTTCCATGGCGTGACGCTGTCGTGGGAGCCGGGGCTGCGCAGCGCCACCACCTGGACCGCCTTGCTCGACGCGCTGGACGCCGCACGGCCCGGCAGCCGCTGCGACATGCGGGTGCATCTGCGGTGGGAGGCGTTCAACCTCGACGCGCTCGAGTTGGCGCTGGCCGATATCCGGGCCGGGCGGGTCCATATGCTGGCGTTCAACGACCATACGCCGTCGATCCTGCGCAAGACGGCGGACCCGCTCACGGCCGGGAAGTTCAGCGAGCGGGCCGGCATGACGATCCCGGCGTTCCGCGCGCTGGCCGATGCCGTCGCAGCCCGAGCTGCGGACGTGCCCCGGGGCCAGGCCGCCATCGCTGCCGCCGCCCAGATCGCCGGGCTGCCCATGGCCAGCCACGACGACGACACCGTGGCGGCGCGCGAGGGCTTCCGGGCGCTCGGCGCCCGGATTTGCGAGTTCCCGATGGCGGAGGAGGTGGCGCGCGCCGCGATCGAGGCTGGCGACTGGGTGGTGATGGGCAGCCCGAACGTCGTGCGCGGCGGCTCCCACATCGGGTGGGCCTCGGCTGCCGCCATGGCCGAGGCCGGGCTGTGCCGCATCCTGACCAGCGACTATTTCTACCCGGCGCTGACGCAGGCGCCCTTCATCCTGGCCGCACGCGGCGTGCTGGACCTCGCGGCGGCGTGGGCGCTGGTGTCCACCAACCCCGCGGCCGCCGCCGGGCTCGCAGACCGGGGCATTTTGGCGCATGGCAAGCGGGCGGACCTGGTGCTGGTGGCGCCCGGTCCCCTCCCCCGCGTGGTCGCGACCATCGCGAACGGCCGGATCGCCGCGGGGACCGCCGAACTGCACCAACGACTGCACTAGCAACACGCATCTGACGACCGCGTGAGCCGCCCTGCCGCCGGGCGGCGCGCGCTTGCGATTGCGAACCGCTCTCACTATGACCCACCAAGACGCCGACGTGAACGAAAGAGACCGACAATGCTCGCGAGCCTGCTGATCGTGTTTCGTGAGGTCTTGGAGGCCGGGCTGATCGTCGGGATCGTGCTGGCGGCCACCGAGGGCATTCCGCGGCGCGGCATCTGGATCGCCGGGGGCATCGCAGTCGGCGTGGTCGGCGCGTCCATCCTGGCGCTGTTCGCCGGCGCCATTTCCGACGCATTGGCCGGCAACGGGCAGGAGGTATTCAACGCCACGGTGCTGATCATCGCTGTCTTCATGCTGGGCTGGCACAACGTCTGGATGGCCCGCCATGGCCGGCAGATCGCGCAGGAGATGCGCGAGATGGGCCGGGCCGTGGGCGCCGGCGAGAAGTCGCTGCTCGCCATGGCCGTCGTCGTCGCCGTCGCGGTGCTGCGGGAAGGATCGGAGGTGGTGCTGTTCCTGTACGGCATCGCCGCATCCAGCAAGACGGGGGCGACCTCGCTGGCGGTCGGCGGCTTGCTTGGGATCGCGGCCGGCGCCGCCGTGTCCTACGCGATGTATCGCGGACTGGTGGCCATCCCGCTGAAGCGCCTGTTCTCCGTCACCGGCATGCTGATCGCGCTGCTGGCGGCGGGAATGGCCAGCCAGGCCGCCGCAATCCTGGCGGGGGCAGACCTCATCCCCTCCTGGGGCGACGAGCTGTGGAACTCGTCCTGGCTGCTGTCGGAAGGTTCGATGCTCGGCATCGGCCTGCACGCGCTGGTGGGCTATTCGGCGCGTCCCATGGGCGTGCAGGTCGTGACCTACCTGGTCGTGTTCGCGGTGCTCGTGCTGCTGGGCCGGATGATCGGCGCCGCGCCGCGGCCGGCCCTTCGCGTGACGCCCGCTCCAGTCGGACACCGCCACTCCGTCTGACGCAGCGCCGGCTGGACGGAGTGGCCCGGACGCCACATTCTCCGTCCATGCACCCGTCGCGGACTTGATCGTGCGCTTGTCAGAGCCGACACGGGGCGCGCTGGGCCTGCTTCGTATCCTGCTGGTCTTGTCGGTCTTGGGCCCGGTGCTGCTGTTCGCGGTCATCGCATGGCTGAACTACCGCTCGGCCATCTCCTCTGCCGAGCAAGAGCTGCTGCGAAGCAGCGAAGTGGCGCGCGAGCAGGCCGCCAAGGTCTTCGACGCGGAACGCCTGGTGGCGGACCAGGTGAACGAGCTGGTCCGCGGGCTGGACGCCACCACCATCGCCGCGTCCGAACTCGGCTTCCACAAGGCGTTCGCCGAAATCGTCAGCCGGGTGCCGCAGGTCCAAACCGTGCTGCTTGCCGGGCGGGACGGCCATCCGCTGGTGAGCGCCGCCACCTACCCGGTTCCTGGCAACGTGAGCCTCGAATCGCGCGACTATTTCAGGGCGATCGTCGACGGCTATGGCGGCACCTATGTCAGCAGCCTGCAGACCGGCGATATCAACCGGCAGCTTTTCTTCGGGTTGTCGCAGGCGTGGCGGGGTGCGGGCGGGACGTTGCAGGGCGTCATCGATGTCGCCGTCTCACCTGCCTTCTTCCAGGATTTCTACGCGGTGCTCATCGGCGAGGGAGAGGACGGCCCCGAAGGCAAGGTGCTGACGCTGATCCGCAGTGACGGCGAACTCCTCGTGCGTTATCCGCCGCTGCCGGGCCTGCCATCCCGTCCATACCAGCCGCTCGCCTTCCTTGCCGCGATCAAGGCGCATGCCGATGACGGGATTTACGAGGGCCCGTCCGTCGTGGACCCGGGGAAGCCGGACCGCTTCTTCGCCTATCACCGGGTGCAGGGCTACCCGCTTTACATCGTCGCCGGGCGCACCCGCGCCTCGATCATCGCGGGCTGGCGCCGGACCATCGCGGGTCACCTGCTGTTCGGCGTTCCCGCGACGATGGCGCTGTTCGCCGTGACCTGGACCGCACTGGTGCGCACCCGGCGGGAAATGGATGCCCTGGCGCGCGCCAACCGGGAGATCGAGCGCCGCGAGCGTGCGGAGGCCGCCCTGCTGAAATCCCAGCGGTTGGAGGCCGTCGGGCAGATGACGGGCGGGGTTGCGCATGACTTCAACAACCTGCTGACCGTCATCCTGGGCAGCGCCGAGCTGCTCGGCAAGCGGGCGGACGAACCGCCACGCGTGCGCAGCCTGGCGCGGCAGATCATCCTGGCGGCGCAGCATGGCGGCAAGGTCACGCAGCAATTGCTTACGTTTTCCCGCCGTCAACTGGTCCATCCGGAGGTCGTCGACGTCAACGACCTGCTGCAGGCGTTCAGCCACTTGCTGGAGCACGCCGCCAGCGCGGCCGTCACGATCGCGTTCGACCTGGGGACCGGTCTGCGCTCCGTGCTGCTGGATCCCGGCCATTTCGAGGCCGCGATCCTGAACCTGGTGGGCAATGCACGGGACGCCATGGCCAATGGCGGTGTCATCCAGATCACGACACGCAACATCCGGCTGGGACCTGGCGATGTGGCGGATGTGCCGGCGGGCGAATACGTGCGGGTGGCGATCAGGGACGACGGGTGCGGCATGGCTCCACATACCGCGGCCAAGGCGTTCGAGCCGTTTTTCACCACCAAGGAGATCGGCAAGGGCACGGGGCTGGGGCTGAGCCAGGTCTACGGCTTTGCCAAGCAGGCCGGCGGCGACGTGCGGATCGTCACCGCCCCAGGGGAAGGGACGACGGTCGAAATCCTGCTGCCGGCGGCCGGACGGGACGAGGTGGAGCATCCCGGCGCATAGGTAGCGGGCATTTGCAGCGTCTTGCTGAGACGGCTGCCGCCTCACCCTGCCCTCTCCCAGAAGGAGAGGGTTTTCTGACGCGTGCTGACGGATGCTCGGAGGTGAGCAGTTGAAGCTCGACAGGCCGGGCGTTCTCCCGCATGAGGTGATGCGTGCCGTCTGAATCCCTGCTGCATCACAAACCCTTCGCCCTGTTCTGGTGTGCCAGGGTTTGCAGCAGTTTCGCCTTCCAGATGCAGTCGGTGGCGATCGGCTGGCAGGTCTACGCGCTGACAGGGAGCGCCTTCGACCTGGGACTCGTCGGGTTGATGCAGTTCCTGCCGATCATGCTGCTGACCTTGGCGGTGGGCCATGCCGCCGACCGGTATGACCGTCGCCGCATCGTGGCGGTGTGCCAATTGGTCGAGGTCGCGGCCAGCACCGTCCTCGCCCTGGGGATCGCGACGGGGTGGCTGGGTGTCACCGGCATCTTCGCCGTCGTGGCCGGGATCGGCGCCGCCCGGGCGTTCGAATCGCCGACGCTGTCGGCGCTGATGCCCGGCCTGGTGGGCGAGGCGCGCCTGCAACAGGCGAGCGCGTGGTCCGCGTCGGCGAACCAGACCGCGACGATCATCGGCCCTGCCTTCGGTGGCCTGTTGTATGCCGTGGGCGTCGCCATCCCGTTCGCGCTGGCAGCCGGGCTGTTCCTGCTGGCCGCCCTCGCCGTCACGCTGATCCGGATGGATCGCCCGGCGCCGGCGCGCGAGCCGGCGACGCTGCGCTCCGTGCTGTCCGGCATCACCTTCATCTGGACCCATCCTGCCGTGCTGGGCGCGATCTCGCTGGACCTGTTCGCGGTGCTGCTGGGGGGCGCCACGGCGCTGCTGCCGATCTACGCCCGCGACATCTTGCACACCGGGTCCTGGGGGTTGGGGGTGTTGCGCGCGGCGCCGGCGGTGGGGGCGCTCACCATGTCGATCCTTCTGGTCCGCCGCCCGCTGCGCCGCCGGGCCGGGCGCCTGATGTTCGGCGCGGTCGTGGTGTTCGGGCTGGCCACCATCGTGTTCGCGGTCTCCCGCTCGCTCCCCGTGTCGCTGGCCGCGTTGGTCCTCCTGGGCGCCGCCGACGTGGTGAGCGTGGTGATCCGCTTCGCCCTGGTGCAGATGCGCACGCCGGACGCGATGCGGGGCCGGGTGAGCGCGGTGAACATGCTGTTCATCGGCACCTCCAATCAGTTGGGCGAGTTCGAATCCGGCACCACCGCGGCCTTGCTGGGCGTGGTGCCGGCGACGTTGCTGGGCGGCATCGCCACGATCGGCGTGGCGCTGGTGTGGATGCGCCTGTTCCCGGCCTTGCGCGACGTCGACGAGTTGCAATAACGAGCGGTCAGTATTTCAGGAAGGGCAGCCCCTGCTGCAGGGAGCCGCGGGACGGCAGGTCGAGCGTGCTGAACCCGCCGCCCAGCGCCTGCACCAGGGTGACGCTGGCGATCAGCCGCTGTTCCTGGACGGAAAGCGCCGTTTCCTGGTCGCCGAGCAGCAGGGTCTGCTGGGTGATGACGTTGGTGTACGGCTGGGTCCCGGCCCGGTAGGTGTTCAACGCGATATCGACGGATCGCTGGGCGGATGTGACCGCGTTCGCCTCTGCCGCCGCCTGCTGTTCCAGGATGCGCAAGGCGGAGAGTTCGTCCTCCACCTGCTGGAACGCGGTCAGCACCGTCTGGCGGTAGCTGGCGACGCTGGCGTCGTAGGACGCGCGGGCGACCGCGACCTCCGAGTTGCGCAGCCCACCTTCGAACAGCGTCTCCGTCGCAGATGCGCCGAGCGACCAGACGCGGTTGGCTGCCTCAATCAGCGAGCCGAGCGGGTTGCCGGAGTAGCCGTACAGGGCCGACAGGCTGATGTCGGGGTAGAACGCCGCCACCTGCACACCGATCAGCGCGTTCTGCTCCCGCATGGTGCGCTCTGCCGCCGCGACATCCGGCCGCCGTTGCAGCAGCGTGGCCGGGACGACGCCCGGCGCGACCGGCGCGTCGGCCGCCAGCGTGCCGGGCTGGATGGTCAGTTCGGCGGGCGCCACCCCGGTCAGCACGGCGATGGCGTGTTCGTACTGCGTCCGCAGCACGCCGACATTCACCAACTGCGCCGTGGTGGTATCAAGCTGGGTCTGGGCGGAAGCCACGTCGGAGGCGTTGGCAGTGCCGGCATTGTATTGGTTCTGCGTGATGCGCAGCGCGTCCGCATAGGCAGCCACCGTGTCGGTCAGCAGCTTGTCCAGCGCATCCTGGTAGCGCAGTTCGAAGTAGTCGGTCGCCAGCGTCGCCTGCGCCGCCAGGGTGGCGTTGACGAGGTCGGCGGCACTAACCTGCGCCGCCGCCACGTCGCTCTCGACCTGGCGGCGGATGCGGCCCCAGACGTCCAAGTCCCAGTCGAATTCGCCTTCCAGCGTATAGGTTGTCGCGGTGAGTCCGCCGCTGCTGCCGGAAAAGCCCGTGGTCGTGCCAGTCGACGTCGTGACACCGGTCGAACCGCCGCCGCGGGAGGAGCGCGTGACGCTGGCGGTGCCGCTCAGCGTGGGAAACAGGGCGGAGCGGGCAACGTCGACGGTGGCCTGCGCCTCGCGGTACTGCGCCTCGAATTGCCTGACGTTCTGGTTGTTGACGGCGACTTGGTTTTCCAGCCGGTCCAATAACGGGTCGTGATAGATGCTCCACCATTGGCCCTTCGGCGCGGTGTCCTGGGGTTGGGCCACGGTCCAGCCGGGCGGCGCCTCCTTGAAGGCTGCCGTCACGCCGGGGCTGTTGGGCCGCTTGTAGTCCGGCCCAACCATGCAGCCGGCGAGGCTCAGGAGACATGCCGCGGCAAGCAGACGGCGCGCTAGGCGGTTGCGGTGCACTTCAAACGTTCGCGGGGTTTGATCGTCGTGGTGGGATGCCATGGGTTCCAGTGACGCAGATTGATGCGCTGACTTTGTAGCAGCCCGTCCCCAACAGGCGAGTATCCGGTGTTGACTCATTGCCAAACGGACTTCCAAGCCTCCACGCCGGTGTTGCGCAGTGCGGGGCAGGTTGGACCTTCGTCGTGGACAGGTTGGCTGAGAGATACTGCGCGGTCCGCATGAGGGTATCGCGTTCGAGGACGTCATGAGCGAACGCGGCCAGAGCAAACGGGTGGTCAAGTCACTTCGATGGAAAAACGCGTTCCGCATCCCTCCAAGGTCATAACCGATAAAATATAACATCGAGGGGAATTTAGTCTTTTGTAAAGCTCAATTTCCTAGGGTGACGCGTACTGAAAGGCCGCCCCATGCGCATCCGCACCGTTTTTCTCGCGGGCTTCACGGCCGTCACACTCCCGGCACTGGCGGCATCCGGCTGGCTTGCCTGGGGGAGCTGGTCGGAATGGCAGCGGTTTGCGGCCGCGCAAGTTGCAACCCGCCTCATGAGTGATGTCCAGCGTGCGCAATCGGCTGCGGCCCTCGAAGCCGGCACGATGCATATCAACATCATGTCCGAGCACCCCGACCTCGGCCAAGTCACCGCCGCGGCGAAGACGGTCGACGCCCTGCTCGATGCGGCGGAGGGCAGTGTCAGGGCGGCAGGGCAGGATGCGACGGTCATCACCGGCGTGATGGCGACGCTTCGGGACCTGCGTTTACAGTTCGAGAAAACCGCATCGCTGCCGCTCGCGAACCGTGATCCCGCCTTCGACCATGCCGTCATAGAGCAGCGGTCGACGGTGGCCTCGCGCCTCAGCAAGCTTTCCGCCGAGGCTGTGAAGCGTGCGGAATCAACCGATCCGTCGGTTGGCGGCGCCGTCAGGGCAGCCGCACTCGTCATGTCGGTGCGTGACTTGGCGGGCCGGCGCGCCTCCTTCCTGGAAAGCTGGGTCGGCGGCAAGCCGATCCAGACCGACCAGACCATGGAGGTTGACCGGCTGACCGGCCGCATCGACCAGGCTTGGGAGAGCATCCAAGCCCCTATCCACGATCTCGACGACGCCTCGTCCGTGGTGGCGGCGTTCGACCGGCAGGAGAAGGCGTTCCGCGGCCTGGCCGAACCTCGCTGGCGCGCCGTCATCGACGTGGCGCGCCGACGCCTCGCCGCACCGCCGGGGCAAGAGGCGCCAGCCTGGCCGGACGGTCTCGCAGCGATGCACAACGCCACCATCGCGAGCCTGACCGACGTGCTCTCCTTGCGGGATGCCGCTCTGGACTATGCCCTGGACAGGTCAAGCAGCCTGGTCCACGCGGCGCGCGACCGCTTGTTCACCGCGCTGGGACTCATGACGCTGAGCCTGGTCGTGTCGGTCGGATCGGTCCTGCTGCTGCTGCGCCGCATCGTGCGTCCGGTTCAGCGTGTGACCCACTCCGTCGAGGCCATCGCCAACGGCGACCTGGACGCGCCCATACCCGACGCGCGGCACGATGACGAAATCGGCACGCTGACCCGCGCCGTCCAGATACTGCAGGATGGGGCGCGCAACGCCCGCAGCCTCAAGCGCGAACAGGATGAGGCAGGGGCGCGGCGCCACGAGGAGGATGCCCGGATGCGGGCCGAGGCGGAAGCGAAGGCGGCGTCCGAAGCGGCGGCGCTGGTCGTCGGTTCGATCGGGAAGGCGCTCGAGCGACTGGCTGCCGGCGATCTGACGGTCCGGGTCGACACGGTCCTTCCTCCCGCCTACGAAACCGTGCGGACAGACCTCAACCATGCGATGGACCGGCTCCATGCGCTGATATGCGGCATCGTTGCGAATGCGGATACGCTCCGCTCCGGGACCGGGGAGATCAAGAACGCGGCCGACGATCTGAGCCGCCGGACGGAGCAGCAGGCGGCGAGCCTCGAACAGACCGCGGCGGCGCTGGACGAGATCACCAGCACGGTGCGCCGCTCCGCGGAGGGGGCGCGCCTCGCGAAGGAAATCACGCAACGGACGAAACTGGAGGCGGAGAACTCCGGCGCCGTCGTGCAGCAGGCTGTGGCCGCCATGGAGGCGATCGAGGCATCGTCGCGGCAGATCGGCGAGATCATCGGCGTCGTGGACGAGATCGCGTTCCAGACCAGCCTGCTGGCGCTCAACGCCGGGGTGGAGGCGGCGCGCGCTGGCGATGCCGGGCGGGGTTTCGCCGTCGTGGCGTCGGAAGTGAGGGCGCTTGCCCAGCGTTCCGCCGATGCAGCGCGCGAGATCAAGAAACTGACTGCAGCCTCAAGCCAGCAGGTCGGCTCGGGTGTGAAGCTCGTCGGCGAGACCGGGCAGGCCCTCGGCCGCATCATGTCGCAAGTGCGCGAGATCAGCACCGCGGTGACAGAGATCGCAGCGTCCGCGCTGGAACAGGCGACAGGGCTGGGCGAGGTGAATAGCGCCGTCAACCAGATGGATCAGGTGACCCAGCAAAACGCAGCCATGGTTGAACAGACAACGGCGGCCAGCCACGCTCTTGCCCAAGGGACGGAGGACTTGGCCAAGATGGCCGCGCGCTTCCGGGTGGCGCAGGCAGTCCGCCCCGACGACGCACCGCGTCGGACCGCAGCTTAGTCAAACCGTTATTGATGCAAAGGGTCACCCCCGCCGCTCGAAATCAATGCGCGGATCGACCAGCGTATACATCAGGTCGCCCACGATCTGCAGCAGCAGGCCGATCAGCGTGAACATGTAGAGCGTGCCGAACATCACCGGGTAGTCGCGGCGGATCGCGCTGTCGAAGCCCAGCAGCCCCAGCCCGTCCAGCGAAAACACGATCTCCACCAGCAGCGCCGACGAGAACAGGATGCCGATGAACGCGGCGGGGAAGCCGGCCACGATCAGCAGCATGGCGTTGCGGAACACATGCCCGTACAGCACCCGCTGCTCCCCCGCCCCCTTGGCCCGCGCCGTCAGCACGTATTGCTTGCCGATCTCGTCCAGGAAGCAGTTCTTGGTCAGGATGGTCAGGCTGGCGAAGCCGCCGGCCACCAGCGCCACCGTGGGCAGCACCATGTGCCAGGCGTAATCCGCCACGCGCTGCGGCCAGGGCCAGGTGCTGCTGCCCTCGCTGCTCAGGCCACGCAGCGGAAACCAGTCCACGAACGACCCCCCGGCAAACAGCACCACCAGCAGGATGGCGAACAGGAAACCCGGGATGGCGTAGCCCACCAGAACCGCCGCGCTGGTCGCCACGTCGAACCGGCTGCCGTCGCGCACGGCCTTGGCGATCCCGAGCGGGATGGACACCAGGTAGATCAGCAGCGTGGACCACAGGCCGATCGAGATGCTGACCGGCATCTTCTGCAAGACCAGATGCAGCACCGTGTCGTTGCGGAAGAACGAGCGGCCGAAATCGAACCGCAGGTACGACCCGATCATGTCCAGGTAGCGGGTCAGCGGCGGCTTGTCGAACCCGAACATGTGACGGATCTGCGCCACGGTCTGCGGGTCCAGCCCGCGGCGTCCGCGATAGCCGCTGCTGGTATCGCTCGGCTGCATCACGTCGGAGCCGCCGCCGGTCAGCCGGCTCATCGTCTGCCCCTGGCCGCGCAACTCCGCCAGCATCTGTTCGACCGGGCCGCCCGGGGCGAATTGCACCACGACGAAGTTGATCGTGATGACCCCGAACAACGTCGGGATCACCAGCAGCAGGCGCCGCAGCAGGTAGCCGCCCATCAGTGGCCGCGCGCTGCGTCCGTCGCGGCGGCCAAGGCCGGATCGACCCACCAGGTGGCGAAATCCAGCCCGGTCCGCACCGGCTTGGCCGGATGGCCGAAACGGTTCCAGTACGCGACCTGGATTTGCTGCAGATGCCATTGCGGCACCATGTACCAGCCCCACAGCAGCGTGCGGTCCAACGCCCGCCCCGCGGTCACCAGGTCGCCGCGCGTCTTGGCGCCGACGACGGCGGCAACCATGGCGTCGGTCGCCGGGTTGCAAACCCCTGAGACGTTCTGCGTGCCGGGTTGGTTGGCGCTGCGGCAGCTCCAGTAATCAATCTGTTCGTTGCCCAGCGACTCGCTTTCCGGGATTTGCGCGACCGCCATGTCGAAGTCGAGGTCGTCCATCCGCTTCTGGTACTGCGCGGCGTCGATGGTGCGGATATGCGCGTCGACCCCCAACCGGCCGAGCCACTGCGCATAGGGCAAGCCCACGCGCTCGAACGCCGGCTCATCCAGCAGGATCTCGAAGCTCATCTGCTGCCCGGCGGCGTTCACCAGCTTGCGGTCCTTCACTATCCATCCCGCCTCCTTCAGCAGGCCCAGCGCCTTGATCAATCCCTCGCGGTTGTTGCCGGACCCATCGGTCACCGGCAGCGTGAACGGGGTAGTGAACAGCTCCGGCGGCAGTTGCGCGCGGAACGGCTCCAGCAGCGCCAACTCGGCGCCCTGCGGCACGCCGGAGGCGGCGAAGTCGCTGTTGCTGAAGTAGCTGTCGGTGCGGGTGTAGGTCCCGTAGAACAGGTTCTTGTTCATCCACTGGAAGTCGAACACCGCGTCCATCGCCTCCCGCACCCGGCGGTCGCTGAACACCGCGCGCCGCGTGTTCATGGCGAAGGCCTGCATCCCGGTGGGGAGGTGTTCGGGCAACGCCTCCTTCTTCACCAGGCCGTTCGTCACGGCCGGGAAGTCGTAGGCGGTCGCCCAATTCTTGGCCGAGCCTTCCTGGCGGAAATCCACCTGGCCGGCCTTGAACGCCTCGAACGCGACCGTGGGATCGCGGAAGTAATCGTAGCGGATGGTGTCGAAATTGTTCAGCCCACGACCGGTGGGCAGGTTGGCGGCCCACCAGTTCGGCACGCGCTTGTAGATGATGGTGCGGCCGGGATCGACATGGTCCACCTGGTACGGCCCGCTGCCCAACGGCGGATCGCTCAGCGGGGCGGAGAAGTCGCGTCCCTTCCACCAATGCTCCGGCAGCACGGGCACCTCGCCGAGGATCATCGGCAGCTCCCGGTTCTCGTCCGTCTTCAGGTGGAACACGACGACGCGGTCCCCCGTCGCCTGCACATCCGCCACGTCGCCCCAGTAGGTGCGGTACAGCGGCCGCCCCTTCTCCCGCAGCGTGTTGAAGGACCACACCACGTCGGACGCCAGCACCGGCGTGCCGTCGTTGAAATGCGCCTCCGGCCGCAGCGTGAACGTGACCGAACGGTGGTCGGCCGCCACGTCGACCGATTGCGCCAGGTGGCCGTAGCTGGTGAGCGCCTCGTCCGGGTTGTCCACCATCAGCGTGTCCCACACGCGCCCGATGCCGGTGGCCGGGCTGCCGCGGAGGATGAAGGGGTTGAGGCTGTCGAAGCTGCCGACCGCCGCCAACGTCACGTTGCCGCCCTTCGGCGCAGCCGGATCGGCGTCCGGGAAATGGGTGAAGTCGGCGGGAAGCTGCGGCGTCCCGAGCAAGGATAACGCGTAGGTAGGGTCCGCCAGCGCCGGTGTGGCGAGCAGAAGGGCGGCGGCAAGCCCGGCGACGAGTCTCATGCGGTTTCCTTCAAGGCCAGCAACGCGGGCTGCAACAAGGCCGGATCGCCCACGGCCAGGATCGTGCCGTCGCCATCCGGCCGCAGCGTCCTGCCCGACCAGTCGGTGACGCAGCCGCCGGCGCCGGTGACGACGGGCACCAGCGCCGCCCAATCCCACAGCTTCATCGTCGCCTCCGCCACTATATCGACCTGGCCCAAGGCCAACAGGCCGTAGGCATAGCAGTCGCCGCCCCAGGATACCCGTCGTACTTGCTCCGCCAGCCGCTGCCAACGTGGGGTTTCAACGGGGGTGAAGATGCTCGGCGACGTGCAGCTCAGCTCCGCCTCCGCCAGGGCCGGGCAAGGCCGGCAACCGGCGCGGCCATACACGCCGCGGAACACCGTCGGCCGGCCTGACACGCCCAGCCATCGCTCCCCGGTGATCGGCTGGTCGACCACGCCCAGCACGGGCGTGTCGCCGTCCAACAGGGCGACGAGCGTGCCGAATTGTGGCCGGCCGGTGATGAAGGCGCGGGTGCCGTCGATCGGGTCCAGGATCCAGCGGTAGCGCGCGCCGGCACGATCCTCGCCGCCCTCCTCGCCCAGCACCGCGTGGTCTGGGAAGCGCTGCGTCAGCACGGCCCGCATGGCCGCCTCCGCCTGGCGGTCTGCGAGAGTGACAGGGCTCTGATCGCCCTTGAGCTCGGCAGACGCCCCGGCGCGGAACCACGGGCGGATGACCGCGCCAGCCGCGTCCACCGCCGCTTCAGCCGCGGCGAGGGCGTGTTCGAGATCTATCGTGCGAGTTGGGGTAACGGGTTGGGCTGGCTCTGCGAGCTGTTCGTCGGCGGCAGAACCTTCGTATTTGCCGGCTGCTGGTTGTTGTCGGTCTGCATTTGGGGCTCGTTCTGGTTGGCGGAGGGCTGGCCCTGCTGCTGCCCGCTCGACCCGGCGCTTGGCTGCGCCAGCACCGCGACGGGGATCATCAGGACCGCCGCACAGACCAGCCTGCCCACACTACCCGCCATGCCGTCGCTCTCCCTGCCATTCGGGCGTTTGCGCGCCCGGCGGTCCATACCTAAGCTGCGCCCACCCGTTTGCAAACACGTCCCAAGCCCGCGAGTTCATCGTGACGCCCATCATCATCATACCCGCCCGCATGGCGTCCACGCGTCTGCCCGGCAAGCCGCTGGCCGACATCGCCGGCCTGCCCATGATCGTCCACGTCATGCACCGCGCGCAGGAGGCGGATATCGGCCCCGTCGCCGTGGCCTGTGCCGAAGCGGAGATCGCAACGGCGGTGCGCAACGCCGGCGGCACGGCGGTCTTGACCGACCCGTCGCTTCCCTCCGGCTCCGACCGGGTGCACGCGGCGCTCGGCGAACTGGACCCGCAGGCGCAGCACGACGTGATCGTGAACGTGCAGGGCGACACGCCCACCTTGGACCCGGCGGCGCTGCGGGCCGTGGTGGGACCGCTGTCCGACCCGGACATCGACATCGCCACGCTGGTGGCACCGATCGAGTCGGAAGCGGAGGCAGCCAACCCCTCCTTCGTGAAGGCGGCCTGCGTGTTCGAACGCGGCCGCGCCGTGTCGCAGGCGCTGTATTTCTCCCGCGCCCGGGTGCCGTCCGGCGACGGGCCGCTGTGGCACCATATCGGCATCTACGCCTTCCGCCGCCCTGCCCTGGCGCGGTTCGTGGCGCTGCCGGAAAGCCCGCTGGAGCGGCGCGAGAGCCTGGAGCAACTGCGTGCGCTGGAGGCAGGCATGCGCATCGCCTGCACCCGGGTGGAGCACGGGCCGTTCGGCGTCGACACGCCCGCCGACCTGGAACGCGCCCGGGCCATACTGGCGTGACCGTCTCCTTCCAGGGCCGGCCCGGCGCGTATTCCGACCTCGCCTGCCGGGCCGCCCTGCCCGGCCGGCCCACGCTGCCGTGCGACACCTTCGAACAGGCGATCGACGCGGTGCGCAGCGGCGCCGCCGAGCTGGCGATGCTGCCGTGCGAAAACAGCCTCGCCGGCCGGGTGCCGGATATCCACTCCCTTCTGCCGGGAAGCGGCCTGCACATCGTGGGCGAGCATTTCCAGCGCGTGGAGCACTGCCTGCTTGGCGTACCCGGCGCCACCGTCAGCGACATCCGCCGGGTGCACTCCCACGCGGTTGCGTTGGGCCAGGTCCGCCGCATCGTGCGCGAGTTGGCTGTGGAGGCGGTGGTCGAGGCCGATACGGCGGGCGCGGCGCAGCTCGTGGCGGCCAGGGGCGACAGGTCCGACGCGGCCATCGCCTCCTCCTTGGCGGCCGAGCTCTACGGGCTCGATATCCTGCGGGGCAACGTGGAGGATTCGCGGGACAACACGACGCGGTTCTACATCACCTCGCGCACCCCGGCGCACCCCCGTCCGGACACGCCCAACACGCTGACGACTTTCATCTTCCACGTCCGCAACGTGCCGGCGGCGCTGTATAAATGCTTGGGCGGCTTCGCCACCAACGGCGTGAACATGACCAAGCTGGAAAGCTACATGCTGGCAGGCGAGTTCACCGCCACGCAGTTCCTCTGCGACGTGGAGGGTCATCCGGAGCACCCGAACCTGGCCCGCGCGCTGGAGGAACTGGCGTTCTTCTCGCGCGAGTTCCGCATCTTGGGCGTCTACCCGGGCGCCGCGCGGCGATGGACGCCGGGCGTCCTCGTTCAAGGCTGATCGGTTTAGTCGCAATATCAGCGTAAATGCCTTATATGCTGCGCTCCGCTGCTCTGCCCGAGGTCGCCGCCATGCCCGACTCCAACGTCCCGATCCGGTGGCAGCCGGATCGCTCGCCGGAACCACCGCCCTGGCCGGTGCCCCCGTTGCTGGTGGCCATGGCGCGTGGGGCGCGTGGCCTGTGCCCGGCCTGCGGGCAAACCCATGCCTTCAACGGATACCTGCGCGTGGTGCCGGAATGCGTGCTGTGCGGCGCCCCGCTGGGCGAGTTGCGGGCCGACGACGCGCCGCCTTACTTCACGGTGTTCATCGTGGCGCACGTCGTCGTCGGGGCGATGTTCGCGGTCTACCAGGCGTACGATCCGCCCTACTGGGTGCAGGCGGCGATCTGGCTGCCCACCACGGTGCTGATGAGCATGGCGCTGCTGCGCCCCGTCAAAGGCGCCGTCCTCGGATTGATGCTGAAGCTCGGCCTGATGAAGCCTGCCGAAGATTGAGCGGTTCGGTCATCGCCGCCTGCGACCGGATCGAGCGCGTCGTCCTGGATGGCGAGGCGCTCACCCGGCTGTCGCCGATCCAGGAAGCGGACCGGGTGCAGGCCACCGACGACCTGGTGACGGACAGCCGGTTCGCCCTGCCCGCCCGCCCTGGCCCGTACGTCCTGCATCTTTCGGTGCAGGAGGGACGGCTGGTGTTCGACATCCGGGCAGCCGACGATAGCCAGCTTCGCACGGTGGTGCTGGCGCTCGGCCCATTCCGTGGTTTGCTGAAGGACTACCAGATGCTGGTCGACAGCCACATGATGGCGCTGGAAGAAGGCCGCGCCGACCGCATCCAGGCCATCGACATGGGCCGCCGCGGGCTGCACAACGAGGGCGCCACGCTGATGGTCGAGCGATTGGACGGCAAGGTCACGATCGACTTCGAGACGGCGCGGCGCCTGTTCACCCTGGTATGCGTGCTGCACCAGCGCATTTGAGAGTCCCGCGTGAGAATTGACGGCACCCCTTATCGCTGCGTCTGGCTGGAGCCGTCCGACGGCTGGTCCGTGCGCATCATCGACCAGACCAAGCTGCCCTGGTCATTGGATTTCCTCCGCCTGACCACCGTGGCGGAGGCCACGCACGCAATCCGCACCATGCAAGTCCGCGGCGCCCCGCTGATCGGGGCGGTCGCAGCCTATGGGATGGCGCTGGCGGTGCGGGCGGATTCGGCGACGGACGCGATGGAGCGCGCGGCCGAGCAGCTCAACGCCACCCGGCCAACCGCGGTCAATCTGCGCTGGGCCACCGACCGCATGCTGACCCGGCTGCGCAACACCGCGTTCGCCGACCGCCAGCGCGCCGCCTACGAGGAGGCCGGGCTGATCGCGGAGGAGGACGTGGCGCAAAACCAAGCGATCGGCACGCACGGCGCCGAGTTGATCCGCGACGTCCACAACCGCACGGGCCGCCCCGTCCGCGTGCTGACGCATTGCAATGCCGGGTGGCTGGCCACGGTGGATTGGGGTACGGCGCTGGCCCCGGTCTACAGCGCGTTCGAGGCGCAAATCCCCGTCGAAGTCTGGGTGGACGAGACCCGGCCGCGCAACCAGGGGGCGTTCCTGACCGCCTGGGAACTCGGCCGGCACGGCGTGCGCCACACGGTGATCGCCGACAACGCCGGTGGCCACCTGATGCAGCACGGCGACGTGGACCTGGTGATCGTCGGCACGGACCGGGTGACGCGCACTGGCGACGTCGCCAACAAGATCGGCACCTACCTGAAGGCGCTGGCGGCGAAGGACAACGACGTGCCGTTCTGGGTCGCCTGCCCGTCCTCGACCATCGACTGGACGGTGTCGGACGGCCTGACCGAAATCGAGATCGAGGAGCGGGACGCGACGGAAGTCACCACCGTCACCGGCCGCGGGCTGGACGGCAAGGTCACGACGGTTCGGACGGCGCCGACGGGCAGCCCGGCGGCCAATCCGGCCTTCGACGTGACCCCCGCCCGGCTGGTCACCGGCCTGGTGACGGAACGCGGCCGATGCGACGCCACGGCCGAGGGTCTCGCACGCCTGTTTCCTGAAAGAGCCTGACACCGGTGACACGTTCGTCCTTCATCGTGGCCTTGCTGGCCGCCGCCTCCCTTGACGCCTGTAGCAGGCCTCCACCCCCGGCAGCGGCGCTGGTCACCAGCCCGTCAGTGCCAACCATCCCATCCTCCGGCTTCGGGCAAGTGCCGCCGTTTTCCCGTCTGTCCTATGCGCCGTTCAGCCGCGCCGACGCGATCGCAATCGCCTTGCGGGAATGGCGGCTCTGGGGCTCCCCGGTGGATGACGACCCGCCCGGCACCCGCCCGCCGCCGTTGCCGGACGAAAAGCCGGAGCGGTTTCCCGGATTGTGGGAGCGGGTGGGCGAGTATTGGTGGGAAAGCCAGGACAGCGGCTCCATCACCGCCTACTGGACTGGCAAGCACGATGCGAATGGGCAAGTGTTCCCGGCCTCGCAAGACGGGCATTATGCGTGGTCGGCCGCCTTCATCTCCTACATCATGCGGATTGCCGGCGCCGAGGACCGGTTTCCCTACTCCGCCGCCCATGCCGACTACATCAACGCGGCCAAGTCGCAGGCCGATGCCGGCGGCGGCAGCCTGGTCGTCACGGCGGAGCGGCCGGAGCAGTACGTGGTGCAGGCGGGGGACGTGATCTGCCTGGGCCGCGGCGCCAGCCGGGCGCTGACCTATGATGACCTGCCGACCACGTCCTTTCCCGGCCATTGCGACTTCGTCGTCGCGGCCGCGCCAGGGACGCTGACCGTGATCGGCGGCAACGTGGATGACAGCGTGACGGAAAAACATATCCCGACAACGCCGGGCGGCATGCTGGCTGACCCGGTCACTGGGGTGGTGGACACGCGCTATCCATGGTTCGTGGTGCTGCACGTGTCGTATGATGCATAAGCAGGAGCGGCTGCCTTCTGCTTAGGGCTTGTTCGACATCAATCGAATCGATTGGCCGCGTCGAACAAGCCCTAAGCCTTTGTTTTGAGCGGCAGCTTTGTCGGCGTGCCGACGCACTTATTTGCCGACGCTGCCTTATCATCCCTCGTCACGGTTCCAGGGCAGCCCGTCGGCCTGCCAGCCCGCGACTTGACCGCGGGTTCCCTGTCCGTTGGGCGGCCCTTCAAACCCGTCGGCGATGTTGTAGACGTGGGGAAATCCCGCCGCCTGCGCCGCTTGGGCCGCAGCCATCGACCGAACGCCGCTGCGGCACAGGAAGTAGACCTGGTCCTCCGGCGTCACCCCGGCGGCTTGTAATTCGTCCACGAAGTTCGGGTTGACCTGCATGGCGGGCGCCACTTGCCAGGAGAGTAGGATCGGGCTCTTGGCCGCGCCACCGAGGTCCGGCACGCCGATCTGCGCCCACTCGATATCGGTCCGTACATCCACCAGCTTCGCCTCTGGATTGTTGGCCAGTGCATCCCACACCTGTTTCGGCGCAACGTTCTCCACCATGTGCGTAACTCCCTTGGATTGGCGCGGAAGGTGCCTCAGCATGGTGCAAAGCACAAACGGCATGGCGGCGGCGATCGGCAACACGCCGCTGATCCATCTTCGCCGCGCCTCGGAGGCGACCGGGTGCACGATTCTCGGCAAGGCGGAGTTCATGAACCCCGGCGGCTCCGTGAAGGACCGCGCCGCCCTGGCCATCATCATGGATGCGGAGGCGCGCGGCGTCCTGCAGCCGGGCGGCACGATCGTGGAAGGCACGGCGGGCAATACCGGGATCGGGCTGACGCTGGTGGCCAACGCCCGCGGCTACCGCAGCGTCATCGTGATGCCGGACACGCAGAGCAGCGAGAAGATCGACTTCCTGCGCATGATCGGCGCCGACCTGCGCCTGGTTCCCGCCAAGCCGTATCGCGACCCCGGCAACTACGTCCGCTATTCCGAACAGTTGGCGAACGAGATCGGGGCGGTGTGGGCCAACCAGTTCGACAACCTCGCCAACCGGGAGGGCCACCGGACGACGACCGGTCCGGAGATATGGCGGCAGACCAATGGCGGGGTGGACGCGTTCACCTGCGCCTGCGGCAGCGGCGGAACGCTGGCTGGCGTGTCGATGGCGCTGAAGGCTTACCGGGCGGACACACGCATCGTGCTGGCCGATCCCGACGGCAGCGGGCTGTATGGCTGGGTGAAATCCGGCGACCTGACGGCGGAGGGCAGTTCAGTCACGGAGGGCATCGGGCAGGCGCGCGTCACGGCCAATCTGGACGGCGTACTCATTGATGATGCGGTTCGCGTCGGGGATCGGGCATCCGTGGAGCAGGTGTTCGACCTGCTGCAACACGAAGGTCTGTGCGTCGGCGGCTCCGCCGGGTTGAACGTGGCTGCCGCCATCCAGGTCGCCCGGCAGATGGGGCCGGGGCACACCATCGTGACCATCCTGTGCGATAGCGGCGCACGATACCAGTCGAGGCTGTTCAACCCTGAGTTCCTGCGCGGTAAGGGGCTTCCTGTTCCTGCCTGGCTTGGCGAAGGGTGAGACGAACAGCAGCCAGCCTGAAACTGTCGCGACCTCGTCCCGATAAACGAGACGGCGTTTAATATGTCTCAATAATTGCATGTCATGCTCGATCCTGTGTCCACGGATTGACGGGAGAGCGGGATGTCCGACGAGCAGGCATGCAGCGTTGCAGAGATCAAACTGGAGCATCTCGGGCTCGGCCCGATGACGATGCTGGCGCATGCCGGCTTCCGCCACCAACTCGTCCCGCTCTCGCCGGATGCAGCGAGCGTGATGCGACGCGAGGCCCTGCAACCAGCCTGCGAGACGACCGGCGACGTGAAGCTCGCCGCCTGAAGCAAGTGCTCGCCGTATCCAACCCGAAAGAGGAGAGTGCCGCCATGTTGAACCCAAGCGCCGCCAGCATCAGCAACGCCGTTGCCCTGTCCCTGTGGAACGACACGCGTGAGGAGAGCATTACCCGCGAGAGCGCCGCCCGCGTGGCGGAGAAGTGGTTGGTTGAGCGCGTGAAATCCCCCCAAGCCGCGTCCGCCGAGTGGCAGGATGGCTGGGATATGGCATGCGAGACCATCGCATTGGCGCTTCGGTTCAAAGCCTGAACGGGCTGGCTGCCCCGACCGTTACGATACAGGCGGCGCCACCCTCACCCCGATCCTCTCCCGCCGGCGGGAGAGGGAGAAGCGCTGCCGCGACTTGAGACGATCGCTCCCTAAGCGGCCACGCTCTGTCGCAAATCGGCCAGCGTCGTTTGCGCCAGCGCCTGCTCCAGCGCCCGCTCCGCAGTTCCGAACGCCTCGCCAAGCACGGAATGCACCCTGCATCCGACCGGGCATTGCAGGTCCGGATTGGCGTGCAGCGGCAAGAGCGGCCTGGCGCTGCCTGAATTCACCGCTCGCCAGATATCTTCCAGCGTGATGAGCTCCGCCGGGCGCGCCAGCTCCGCACCGCCAGGACCACGGCGCACGCGGACCAACCCGGCGCGGGCGAGCTGTCCGGTAATCCGCCGAACCACCACCGGATTGGTGTTGACGCTGGAGGCAAGTCGATGACTGGTGGACGGCTCGCCGTCCCCGACCGCGACCATCAGCAAAATATGGGCGGCGACGGCGAACCGCGTTGGAACCATCTTCCTACAATGCCCCAGCTTTGCGGCGGTTCCAACAGTTCACAGTTCGTTCGAGTTTGGCTATCAAGCGGCGATGGATTTGAGCTTCCCCGAACGCCAACTGGCCATCCGGCGCGCGGCGGCCGGATTGTGCCAGTTGCTCGCCTGGCCCACGCTGCACGAGGTGCCGTTGCCGAACGGACGCCGGGCCGACCTGCTGGCGTTGCGGCCCGATGGCGGCTTCGTCTGCATTGAAGTGAAATCCGGCATCCGGGATTTCCTGACCGATGGAAAGTGGCAGGACTATCGCGAGTTCTGCGACGCCCTGTATTTCGCCGTCGATGATGACTTCCCAACCGACTTGATCCCGCAGACGGCCGGGTTGATCGTGACCTCCGGCCGCGAGGCGGACATCATCCGCCATCCGCCCTCGCACGCGCTGCCGGCGCCCCGCCGCCGCGCGTTGACGCATCGCTTCGCCTCCCTTGCGGCCACGCGGCTGGCGGCGCTGGAAGACCCGATGATCACCGCGTCGCTGCGATCGGCCTTGCGATCGGAGTGATCGGCCGGCCGTTGGCCGCCAGCAAGGCCCGCAGGTCGCGGATCGGCGGGAACACTTCCTGGTTCCAGTCGGAACCCTGGTTGTCATGCGCCCGCTGTTCCATCTCCACGATCTCCCGATCCTCCCGGAAGATGCGTTCGGTAAACCAGACCAGCAGCGGCCACGCGGCATCCAGCAGGCCAGGGATTTTCGGCCGCCGCACCGAAAGCAGGCCGAAGGTCCGGTTGATCCGCTGGTCCGCATCCACCGGCGTGTAGCAAATCCACAGATGCATCACCGGCTCGTCGCCAGACGTCCAGATGCGCAGCGTCTGGTAGGGATAATCGGTCCGGATCGTCATCAGATCCTTGTGGATGTTCGACACGCCGCGGCGGCTGCCCAGGATCGCGGCCTCACCCAGAGGCTGCTTCCCCCCGGTGCGGGCGAACGTGTAGTCGATTTCCAGCCAATCCTCGCCAACCCGGCGGCCCAGGTAGCGCGGCGCGATCTGCCCCATTTGGCGGCGGTGCAGGAACTGATGGTTCATGTCCATCAGGTTCTCATGCATGAAGCTGTAATGGCAGCTCACCTGCTTGCCGAACCGCCGCGTCTTGAACGCCGGGTCGGCGGCGGCGCCCAGCGGCGGCAGGTCGGTGGCCGAGGCCGGATCTCCAGGCCAGATCAGGATCAGGCCGTCCTGCTCCCGGCATGGATAGGCGCGGACCCCGTTGGGCAGCTTGCCCTTGCCAAGATAGGGCACGTCCACGCACTTGCCGGATGCATCGTAGGTCCAGCCATGATAGCCGCAGCGGACGGCGCAGCCGGACACGACACCTTTCGACAATGGCACCTGCCGGTGGGCGCAGCGGTCCTCCAGGGCGAAGACGGGACCTTCCTTGGGCCGCACCAGAACGATCGGCTCGCCAGCGAACTTGGTTGCGTAGGTCTTTCCCGCCGCAAGTTCGCGCGACCAGGCCAGAGGGTACCAATGATCTGGATGCGACCCGACCCGGCGCAGGTCACAGCTCGGCTGGTCACGCAGGATGAAGTCCGGAACGTCGGGCATTGGGCCTCCGCGAAGCACGTCCGGCTTTACGGGGTGCGCGATGCCAACGTCAAACCCTCCCAATCGGGTTTTATGTAACAACACGCGCCGGTTTGTTACTTCGCATCCGTTCCACCGTGGCGGTCGTCGAATGGCCGGCCAGCAGGTCCGCCAGCATGACGTCTCCGCCATAGCTTGTCACGAATTCGGCGCCCACCACCGTGGCGATGGTGTAGTCGGCGCCTTTGACCAACAGGTCCGGCCGCAGGGCCTGCAAGGTTTCCTCCGGCGTGTCCTCGTCATAGGTGCAAACGAGGTCGACGGCGGCCACGCTGCCCAGCACGGCAGCCCGCGCCGCTTCCGGCTGGATCGGCCGGGTCGGGCCTTTCAGGCGCCGGA
Organism: Acetobacteraceae bacterium; assembly: GCA_965199095.1. Taxonomy (GTDB): domain Bacteria; phylum Pseudomonadota; class Alphaproteobacteria; order Acetobacterales; family Acetobacteraceae; genus LMUY01. Next base: position 1,526 of record CBDAQM010000006.1, on the reverse strand, counting down.
TGCTGGCGTCTGAGTTCAACCCGACCACAAGGCGGTCGCAGCCGGCGCGGGCCTGCTCCAGCAGGTGCACGTGGCCGGGGTGCAGCAGGTCGAAGCAGCCGTTGGTGAACCCGACGCGCCAGCCGCGTTGCCGCCACCGCTCGACCTGCTCGGCCGCCTGCTCCCGGCTTACGACCTTGCGCAGCGCGCTCCCCTGCGGCGACAAGGCGGCCAACAGGTCGCTTTCGCTCGCGACCGCGGTCCCGACCTTCCCGACCACGATGCCCGCCGCGATGTTGGACAGGCGAACCGCCGTGGCGAGGTCCAACCCGGCTGCAAGGCCGGCCGCCAAGGTCGCGACCACCGTGTCGCCAGCGCCGGACACATCGAACACCTCCGCCGCCTCCGCAGGGAAGTGCCTGACATCGCCCTCCCCCACCAGGGTCATGCCGTCCTGCGCGCGGGTCACGACGACGGCGCCGAAGCCGTGAACGACGCGCAAATCCTGCGCTGCCTTCACCAGCGCCGCCTCGGTGTTGACCGGCTGGCCAGTCGCCTCCGCCAAGGCCCGGCGGTTCGGAATGACGACGTCCGCCCCGGCATAGCGGCTATAGTCATTCCCCCTCGGGTCGACCACGACCCGCCGGTTGGCCGACCGGGCGGCGGCGATGATCCGCGCCGGGACATCACCCGACAGCACGCCCTTGCCGTAATCCGACAGCACCGTGACGGTGGTTGCCGTCAGCGCATCCTGGGTGATCCGCAACAGGCGCTCGGCCAGCTTGGGGTGGATGGCTTCCACGATCTCGTGGTCCGCCCGCAGCAATTGCTGTCCCCTGGCCAAATAGCGGGTCTTGGTCGTGGTGGTCCGGCCGCTTTGCACAAGCAGCCAGGGCTCGACATTGGGTTGGCCGCCGATCAGTCCCGTGAGGTCGGACCCGGCCTGGTCATCCCCCACGACCGATACGAAGGCGACGGCGGCGCCCAGCGCGGTAAGGTTGCGCACGACGTTGCCGGCGCCGCCGGGCATGGCGACGTCCCGCTCAACCGACAGGATGGGGATCGGCGCTTCGGGCGAGACGCGGTCCACGACGCCGTAGACATACCGGTCCAGCATGGCGTCACCCACGACGAGGACGCTGGTGCGGGCAAGGCGACGGATCGCGTCCGTCAGCTCGGCCGTATCGGCGGAACCTGCCGCGCGCGCTGATGAAACCATCCTGAAACCGCTACATAACCGCGTCAGGCTTGGCAAGCAAAAGGCCAGCTTGGGGTAGGTTTCGCCCCTGGCTGATGGTGAACCGTGCGAAACGACGCAGGTTGCCATATTCTTGTACGCGGGATGGGCTAGCATGACGCCACTTATGTTGGAGCCCGCCTATGCACCCCCATGCCCTGCGTCGCCTTGCAGCAGCCGCCTTGCTGTCGGCAAGTGTCGCCGGATGCGCCAATCCGTATGACCCCGGCCAGCGCGCCGTGGGTGGTGGCCTGTTGGGCGCTGGCACTGGCGCCGCGATCGGGGCGCTGGCGGGGGGTGGCCGCGGCGC
>CBDAQM010000005.1:0-215868 GCA_965199095.1 Acetobacteraceae bacterium | reverse complement strand
GTGTTGGCCGACTTTATTGAAACCGCCCGCCGCGAGGTCTCGGCAGTCGGCGTCGATGACATCGTCGGCCAGCATGTCCCGGCCGCCACGGATGAGTTGGACGCCATCGTCCTGCACACGGCGGAGGCCACCGGCCTGATCCTGGACGAATGCGAAACGCTGGAGGCGGCGGCGATCACCGGCCCGCTCCGCGCCGTCGTGACCGGGACCACGGCACGCATCTACGAAGCCTGCTCCTTCCAGGACATCACCGGCCAGCGCGTCGCCAAGGTCGTGCACGCGTTGCAGTCGATCGAGGCCAAGGTGGGTGAGATGCTGCGCGTGTTCGGCTGCAGCCCGGTTGCACCGGCCGCGGTCCATCATCCCGCGCCCTTGCTGAACGGCCCCCAGCGCAGCGGTTTGGCGATGCAGCAGCAGGAGATCGACGCATTGCTGGCGAGCTTCGAATGAGGCGCATCCTATCCATGCTGCTGCTTCTTGCCGCCGTTCCGGCCTATGCGGCGGACACGGTGGATGTGCGCATGGGCGAGCACCCTGGTTTTGGCCGCGTGGTGTTCGAATTTGCCGCGCCGACGCCCTTCAGGATGGAGCGCGACGGCGATGCCGTCACGCTGCACTTCGACGGCGCCGCCGGCGTGCCGACGCTTGCCGGCAGCACCCGCAACATCGCCGGCGTGGCGGGGGGCGCTGCGACGGCCACGGTGAGCGTGTCGTCCGGGGCGAAGGTGCGGACCATGCGGCTTGGCAACCGGGTGGTCTTGGACGTGCTCGACCCGGCGTCCGAGAAGCCGCCGGCGCCTGCCCGCCCAACCCCGCGCGCTGCCGTCCCGGCCCGGGCGGCGGCGCAGCAGCCCAAGCCTGCTGCGTCCGTTCCGGCAGCGCCGGCCGCTGCGTCGGAGACGGCGGCCAGCGCGCCGCACGTGCTCACCGCGCCGCCCGCCGGCCTGCCGCAAGTCATCACGCCGGGCGCCATCGCCCAGCCGGCGCCGGTGGCGCCGGTGGTGCGCGACGCCCCCGCCGCGGCCCCCGTGACGATCCCCGCATCAGCCCCGGCGCCTGCCGCGGCGCCACAAGGCGGCGGCGAACCTGTCGCCTTGGCGGCGACCCACGTCCCGTTGCCGCCGGGCGAGACCGGCAGCACCGCGTTGTTGCCCTTTGGGACGGCGGTCGCCGCGGCGGCGTTCCGCCATGGCGACGAGGCCTGGCTGGTGTTCGATGAACGGCGGCCGCTGGACCTTGCAGCCCTGGGCGACGACCCGGTGCTGGCCGGCGCCGCCGTGCAGTTGCTGCCGCAGGCGACGCTGGTCCGGCTGAAGATGCCGGCGGACCGCAGCCTGTCGATGGAGCGGAAGAAGGATGGCTGGTTGCTCACCATCTCGACCAAGCCCTCTACGGCGCCACCCCTCGTTCCAGTCTCGCGCCCCTCGCGGCTGCTGTTCCCCGCGCATAAAGTGGGGCTGGTGGTCGTCGTCGCCGATCCGGCCACCGGGCAGAACCTGCTGGTCGGCACGATGCAGGATGGCGGGGCAGGGGTGCCGGTCGCTTACCGCGTGCCGGAGTTCTCCGTGCTGCCAAGCTGGCAAGGCGTTGTGGTTGAACCGCTGTCCGACCGCACGCAGCTTCGCCCGGTGCCGGAGGGCTTCGCCATCGAGACGGGCGATCCGCTGGCGCCGCCGCCCGACAGCGCCCGCGCGCTGGAAGACGCCGCCGTGCTGACGCGCCGGTTCGACTTCCCGCCCGATCCGCCAGCCACCTTGCTGCGGCGCCTGCAATTGCAGGTGGCCGATCAGAGCCTCGCCCCCGCCCAGGCGCGGTTGGAGCCGCGCAAGCGGACCGCGCAGACCATGCTGTCCCTGGGGCTGGGAGCGGAGGCGCAGGCCCTGCTGGGCCTCGCGTCGTCCGAGGATCCTCGTGCCGTCGACGACCCCGATGTCGCCGGGCTGAGCGGTATCGCTAGCCTGTTGAGCAATCGCCCGGCCGAGGCCGACGGGTTGTTGAACCCGGCCTTGGACGGAAGCGACGAAATCGCGCTGTGGCGGGCCGTCCGGAGCACGATGCTGCGGCCTGACTCGCCGGAGGCCGCGCCCGTGTTCGCCGCCACGATGGGCCTGGTGTTGTCCTACCCGACGGCGCTGCGCAGCCGATTGCTGCCGCTGGCGGCCGAAACCATGGCGGAGGGGGGGGCCGCGGACGCCGCCGACGCGCTGCTCGCGAAAATGCCGGATGAGCCGCTGCTGGCGCTCACCCGGGCGCTCCGGCTAGAGGCGAAAGGCCAGACGGCGGACGCGTTGACGTTGTATGACGCGCTCGCCCTCGGGCGGGACCGCCTGGCCAGCGCCCGCGCCGCCAGCCGGGCCACGCTGCTGCGGCTGGCCAGCGGCGCGATCGGCCCGGCGGATGCCGCGACCGCGCTGGAGCGGCAGTTCCTCAATTGGCGGGGCGATGACCGGGAGGAAAAGCTCCGCCTCCGCGTGGCGTCGCTGCGGGCGCAGGCCGGGCAGTGGCGTGCCGCGTTCGATGTCCTGCGCGAAACGGCGCAATTGTTCCCGGAGACCGCGCCGAAGATCAACGCGAAGATGACGTCGCTGATGGGTGATCTGCTGCATGGCCCGGCGGTGGCCAACCTGCCGCCGATGGAGCTGGTGTCGTTGGCGGAGGAAAACGCCGAATTGGTCGGGCAGGCGGACCAGGCGGCGGTCGCGCCGTTGCTGGCGGATAAGCTGTCCGCGCTGGACCTGCCGAAGCGGGCCGGACCCATCATCGAGCGGATGATGAACGCGGCCCCGGCCGGCCTGGGCCGCGCCACGCTGGGGGCGCGGCTGGCCAAGATGCGGCTGGGCGACGGCGACGACGCGGGCGCGGCGGCGGCCCTGTCCGCCAGCGATGCGCCGGACTTGCCCGCCGCCGTGGTGGAACAGCGCGGCCTGATCGATGCGCGCCTGCACGCCCACGCCAAAGACCCGGGCGGCGCCGCCGCAATCCTGTCCGGCATCGACAGCGATGCGGCCGACACGTTGCGCGCGGAGATCCTGAGCAAGGCGGGCGACTGGCATGGCGCCGTCGCAGCCCTGGGCTCGCTGGCGGCCCGCAGCGTGCCGCCAGACGGGCCACTGAGCCCGGCGCAGCAGGACATCCTGCTGCGCCTTGCATCGGCCCAGGCGCAAGCGGGCGACGATGCGTCGCTGCGTCTGCTGGGGATGAAGGACGCCGCCCGCATGACGGGACCGCGCGCCGACATGTTCCGCCTCTTGACGGCAGCGCCGGTGAGCAACGTCGGCGATTTGAAGCGGGCGGCGGGTGAGGTTGCGCTGGCGCGCGCCGTGCCGGCCGGCCTGGCGGCGATCGGCTCGCGCTGATTTCACGTCCGAAGGGGCGTCTGCTGCAGAATAGGGGTTGCGCACCCCCCCCTCTCAGACTATCTCCCGCCACCTTGGCCCAAGGGGACGAACTTCGTCCAACAGGCTATCTGCTGGTTTGGGGGTACGTGATGAACGCACTTGCTCAACTGGGGATGGTCTCGGAGCTTCCGAGCGAGAACCAGACGACAATCGCGACTCTTCCTGTGTTCGAGGGAGAGGATCGGAAGGATTATTTCGTCGAGAAGGACGGCATGAAGTTTGCCGGCACGCACCTTCTCGCGGATCTTTGGGACGCCGAAAACCTGGCGGATCCGGTCCATATCGACACGGCGCTGCGCAAGGCGGCGGTGCGTGCGGGTGCGACGATCCTGCACAGCCACTTCCACCATTTCTCGCCAAATGGCGGGGTGTCGGGCGTGGTGGTTTTGGCCGAGAGCCATATCTCGATCCATACTTGGCCGGAGCGGCATTTTGCTGCGATCGATATTTTCATGTGTGGCGACTGCAACCCGCATGACGCGATCCCGGTGCTGCAGGACGCGTTCCTTCCGGGCCGCGTCGACCTCGACGAACAACGCCGCGGCCGCTTCTAGAGCGCGACCGTCCAGGTTGCCGGCTGTTCTTCTCCTCTGGGAGAGGGCGGGGGTGAGGGCCGACGCCACCATGCCGACTCCGCCATGACCTGGCTTGCCGAAACCTTGTACCCCGGCTGGGCGCAGAGCTTCCGCGTCGTGCGGGAGCTGGCGCGCGAACGCTCGGCGTTCCAGGAGATCGTGGTCGTCGAAACTGCATCGCATGGCCGTGTGCTGTTGCTTGACGGGGTCGTGCAAATCACGGAAGCTGACGAGTTCGCATATCAGGAAATGATCGCGCACGTCCCGCTGCTGCAGCACGGCGCGCCGCAGCAGGTGCTGATCATCGGCGCCGGGGACGGGGGCGTGTTGCGGCGCGTTTTGCAGCATGGCGGCGTCCGCAGCGCGGTCATGGTGGAGATCGACGGCGCCGTGATCCGGCTTGCGCGCGAACATATGCCGGGCATCGGCGGCGCGGCCTGGGACGATCCGCGGGCCGAGGTGATCGTGGGTGACGGCATCGCCCACGTCGCCGCCGCGAACGCGGGATCCGTCGACGTGATCATCGTGGACAGCACCGACCCGGCCGGGCCGGGCGAAGTCCTGTTCAGCGAGGCGTTCTACCGCGATTGCGCGCGCATCCTGCGACCGGGCGGGGTGTTGGTGAACCAGTGCGGCGTGCCGTTCATGCAGTCGGACGAACTGTGCGACACCACCGCGTTGCGTGCCAAGGTGTTTGCCCACGTGACCGCCTACGTCGCCGCCGTGCCCACCTATGTCGGCGGCTTCATGGCGATCGGCATGGCGAGTGACCATCCGATCGAACCGGTGTCCGTCGGCGAACTCACACGCCGGGCAGAGGCTGCCGGCATGTTAGGGCGCACCGAGTATTGGTCGCCGGCGGTGCACACCGCGGCATTCGCCTTGCCGCCCTATATTTCTCGCGCTTTGTCAAAAGCGACGCTTGTATCGGCGGGTTAGCTGCCCTATCTCCGCGCTCCCGTTCGCGCCGCTGCGCTTCGGCCGCCGCCCGCTTCTCCGGTTCCGCTCGCGGTCCGCGCCATTTGATGGCTGCGTGACCTGGAGGAAAGCCTCCGTCGGAACACGGGTCGCAGGGCGGCGGCCGGTTGCGCTACAGCCGGCCGTGCTCGTCCCGCTCCGGATGGCGCTCGCGGCTGTTGTCCACCTGCTTGGTGCTCGCGTTGACCTCGTCCAGCCCCGACACACGGTCGACGTCCGTCCCGGTTTCGACCGATTCCTCGCGGCTGTCGCGGTTCGTCTTGCCGGATTCTACGTTCTCCGCGCCGGCGCGCGTGCCGCCCAGGCGGTCGGCGCCGCCGGCATCCTTGGCGCCCGGCGCCTTGTGGTTGCCGGTGTTCTGTTGGTCGTCCGTGTGCTGGATCGTCTGCTCGGTATGCGGTTGCTTCACGTGTGCTCTCCCATTCGCTCCGCGGTGCTAACGCCGCGAAGCGATGGGGTTTGCATCACCCGCCGCCGGGGAAGCTTTGCACCAGGCTGCCGGACACCAGCCGCCAGCCATCCACCAGCACGAAGAAGATCAGCTTGAACGGCAGGCTGATGCTGGCCGGCGGCAGCATCATCATGCCCAGGCTCATCAGCACGCTGCCGACGACCATGTCGATCACCACGAACGGCAGGTACAACAGGAACCCCATCTCGAACGAACGCCGCAACTCGCCGACCAGGAAGGCGGGGACCAGCGCCCGCCACGGCGCGCCGTCGGGCGAGGCGGCCGGCGGCAGGTGCGCGATGTCGAGGAAGAGCTGCAAATCCGCGCCGCGGACGTTGGTGGCCATGAACCGGCGGAACGGCTCCGCCGTCAGGCGCAATCCTTCCATTTCACCGACCCGCCCGTCGCTCATCGGCAGCAGCCCTGTCGTGTAGGCCTGGTCCAGCACCGGTTGCATCACGAAGAAGGTCAGGAACAGCGCCAGGCCGATCAGCACCGTGTTCGGCGGCGTGCCCTGCGCCCCGATGGCGGAGCGCAGCAGCGACAGCACGATGACGATGCGGGTGAAGGCCGTCATCATCACCAGCAGGCTGGGCGCCACCGACAGCACCGTGATGAGCGCGGTGAGCTGCACCAGCCGCCCGGTCGCCCCCGCCTGCCCGCCGGCGCCCAAGTCGATGCTGACCGACTGCGCCACCGCCGGCGACGCCGCGAACAGCAGCACGGCGAGCACCAGCCACCGCAGGGCGCTGCCCCACACCGCCCGCGCCGTCATGGCGTGGCCTCCGGCAGCCAGCCGACGACGCAATCGGTCGGGCCGGTCAGCAGCAGCACGCTGCGGCCGTCGCATTGCACCAGCAACAGCCGCCGCCTCGGGTCGAGCGCAAGCGAGTCCTGCAGGGCCAGCCGGTTTCCACCCGCACCCCGCGGCCGGGCGAACCGGGTCAGCCGGGCCAGGCGCCCTGCCAGCAGGATCAGCAACAGCACAGCGGCAAGCGCCGCCACGGCTGTCAACATGGAGTTCGTGGTCATCGCATCCTTTCGGCATTTTGCCGCAGAAGCATGGGAAAAGTGCCGGCGGCTTTTGCCGCCCGGCGGTCGCCGTTACGCAGCCTGGTTCCGCAGCGCCTCCGTGAGCTGGTTTGCCTCTGCCAGGACCATCAGCAACTGCGGACGCAGGCCGCGGCCGGCGTCCGGCGGCAGGTCCAGCGCCTTGGCGCAGAGCAGGCCGACGCCGCGGTCCAGCCCGGCCATGTCGACGGTGCGGCCATTTTCCACCAGGAGACGGGCGATGCAGATGGTCCGCGCCAGGCCCTCGGCCATGTTTACCGCGGCCTTCACGGCCGTCGCCTCGTAGTCGCTGCTGTCGAAGGCGAACAGGCCGGGCGAACTGGTCATGCCCGGATTATCAGCCCAAGGCATTACCGAAGCGTTGCCGAACGTGCAGAACGCTTGGCGTTAACCCGCTGGCAACGATCGCGCGCAACACTGCGGTCATGAGCAACGACGGGATGGGGTTGTTCGACCTGGCGGACAAGCGGCTCGCCTGGATCGACAGACGGCAAGGATTGTTGGCGCAGAACATCGCCAACGCCAACACGCCAGGCTACGTCGCAAAGGATCTGCAGCCGTTCGCGCAGACCCTGGCGCGCGCCCTGCCGGATTTGGCGCTGACCAACCCGATGCATCTCACCGGCGCCACTTCGGTCGGGCGCACCGATCCGCTGCTACGCCCGGCGGAGCGCGCGCCGGACGGCAATGCGGTGTCGGTCGAGGATCAGCTCACGAAGGTCGCCGACACGGACAACGCCCATAATCTGGTGACCGCCCTCTACCACAAATACTTGGGCCTGTTCCGCACCGCAATCGGCAAGTAGGAGCCAGCATGGACCTCACCAAGGCACTCACGATCTCCGCCCGCGGGATGGACGCGCAAAGCACGCGGCTGCGCGTGATCGCGGAGAACCTGGCCAACCAGGACACCACCGGCGACACGCCGGGCGCCGCTCCCTATCGCCGCAAGACCATCACCTTCCAGCAGAAGATGGACAACACGCTCGGGGCGGAGACGGTCAGCGTGAAGGATATCGGCACCGACAAGTCGGAATTCCCGAAGCGGTATGATCCGTCGCATCCGGCGGCCGATGCGCAGGGCTATGTCCACACGCCGAACGTCAACAGCTTCGTCGAGGTGATGGACATGCGGGAGGCGCAGCGGTCGTTCAGCGCCAACCTGAATGTCATGGAGGTGACACGCTCCATGCTGACGCGCGCCGTCGACCTGCTGAAATGAGCGTCCCGGCGCTGCCACGCGTGTCGGTCTCCGCGGCGAGCGCCGCCGATGCGTATGGCCGCGCGGATGCCGGGCAGCCGGCGAGCCTGGAGGGGTTCGGCAACGCGCTGACCCAGGCTTTGCAGGGCGTGGTGGATAGCGGGCACGAGGCCGACGCGAAAAGCGCGGAGGCCATTTCCGGCACCGGCAACCTGACCGACGTCGTGTCGGCGGTGAACCGGGCCGAGCTTGCGTTGCAGACGACCTCCGCCATCCGCGACCGGGTGGTGCAGGCCTACCAGGATATCATGAAAATGCCGATCTAGGGCGGTTTCAGTCAGGCCAAAACGGTCTGACGGATGAAACTGCCCGATCTAAAACGGAGACGGGCATGGGCGAAGGCGAGGTTGGTGCGGCGCTGCGCGCAACGGTGGTGGTCGTACTCAAAATGGGTGGCCCGGCGTTGATCGCAGCGATGGTGGTCGGCGTGTTCATGGCGCTGGTGCAGGCGGTCACCCAGATCAACGAGGCGACGCTGACATTCGTGCCCAAGGCGCTGGTGATCATCGGCACGCTGGCGCTGACCGGGCCATTCATGCTCGCGACCCTTACCGATTATACCCAGGGATTGTTCGACCAGCTCATCACCATCGGCGGACAGTAATGAACGCCGCCGTGTCCGATACGGCGGCGATGCTGGCCGCGCTGCCGGCCTGGGCCTTCACCTTCATGCTGGTGCTGTGCCGCGTCGGCGCCGCGGTGATGCTGCTGCCCGGCCTGGGCGAGGCGGAGCCGCCGCCGATGCTGCGTGTCGGCCTGTCGCTGGGGCTGGTCGTGCTGGTGCTGCCCGGCGTCGCGACGGTGTCGCCGCCGGGTGTCTGGCCGATGGCGGCCATGGCAGCGGCGGAGCTGATGTGCGGCCTGGTGCTGGGCTGGCTGGCCCGCTGCATCGCCATGGCGCTGCCAATGGCCGGGCAGATCATCTCCCTCATGCTGGGATTGACCAGCGTGGTCCTGCCGGACCCGGTGCTCGGGCAGAGTAGCGTGATCATGCGGCTGTTCTCCCTGGCCGTGCCCGTGCTGGTGCTCGGGACCGGCCTGTGGGCGTTGCCGGTGGCGGCGCTGTGCGGCAGCTACAGCCTGGTGCCGCTGGGCCATCTGCTGCCGGTCACGGACGGGTTGGAGGCAGCGGTCGGCGCGGTGTCGACGGCGTTCGGCCTTGCCCTGCGGCTGGCCTCGCCCTTCGTCATCGCCAGCATGGTCTGGCAGGCGGCGCTGGGACTGCTGTCCCGCCTGATCCCGCAACTGCAAATCTATTTCGCCGCCTTGCCCGGCCAGGTGATCGGCGGCCTGGCGCTGCTGGCCATCCTGGTGACCAGCCTGGCCGAGATATGGGTCGGGACCGCGCGCGAGAGCTTCAGCGCGCTGCCGGGTTTATAGCAGGTGGCGGAGGGCGAAGACCGGACGGAGGCCGCCAGCCAACGGCGGCTGGACCGCGCCCGGTCCGAAGGCAACGTCGCCGTCTCCCGCGAGGTGCCCGCTTTGGCGGGGCTGGGCGTGGTGACGCTGATGCTGTCGATGCTGGGATCCTCGATGGGGCATGGCATCACCCATCGTCTGGTCCCGATGTTGGACGTGTCCTCGCGGCCTGACTTGGCGGCCGTGATGATGCAGGCTTTGCTGGCCTTCGCCCTGGTGGCGGCGCCGCTGGTCCTGGGGGTGCTGGCCGCCTCAGTCGCGGCCACGCTGCTGCAAACCGGCCTGGTGCTGCGGCCGGAGACGCTCATGCCGGATTTGCTGCGGCTGAACCCGATGCGCGGGCTGAAGCGGATTTTCGGGATGCGCGGGCTGGTGGAGGCCGGCAAGTCCATCGTCAAGCTCGCCGTGCTGGGCTTTGCCGCCTACCACGTCATGGCCGCCGGCGTGCTGACCATCGGCAGCGCCCCCATGTGGCTGCCGGACCAGTTGGCCGACCACATCCTGCACCTGATCCTGCAACTCGCGATGACGCTGCTGGGCGCGCAGCTCGTGATCGCCGGCGCCGATGTGTGGTGGGTCCGCCACAAGCATGCCCAAGACCTGCGCATGAGCAAGGAAGACGTCCGGCAGGAGGCCAAGGAGGCCGACGGCAACCCGCAGATCAAGCAGCGGCTGCGGCAGATCCGCATGTCCCGCGCGCGCAAGCGGATGATGGCGGCGGTGCCGACGGCGACGGTGGTGGTGACGAACCCGACCCATTACGCTATCGCGCTCTTGTATGACCGCGAGAAGGGCGGTGCGCCGCGCGTGGTGGCAAAAGGCGTCGACGACGTGGCGGCGCGTATCCGCGAGGTGGCGCGGGAGCATCGGGTGCCCCTGGTGGCCAATCCGCCCTTGGCGCGTGCGCTGTATAAGGTTGAGGTGGATGCTGAAATCCCTGCGGAGCATTTCAAGGTGGTGGCAGAGGTGATCGCCTATGTCTGGCGCCTGCGCGGTCGGCCCCGCCGATGAGCGCCACGACCGTGTTCGCGCCACGACGCTGGGACTGGCCGTGGTCCCGCAGCAAGCCGCGCCCGCGCAAGCTGATCGAGCGGCTGGCCGGTCCGCTGGACGACATGCTCCAGGTCCTGGTGCAGGAGGCCTCGGTCGGCATCGCCATCGTCGACCAGTCGGGCAAGCTGATCCGGGTGAACGAGGCCCTGCGGCGGATGGTGGACCGCGAATGCGACCTGTCCGCCGGCCAGCCGGTGCAGAACATCTTCTGCCAGCAACGGCATGATGAGGTGTGGGAGGAGCTGTCGCCCGCGCTGCAAGGCCGCCGGCCGCCGCGCGCCTTCACGACGATCCTGCGCGGCAAGGGCGGCGTGTCGGAGCAGACGGTGGAGATCTCCGCGGTCGCGCTGCGCGAGGCCGATGAGAGCGTCAGCGGCGCGGTCCTGCAACTGACCGACATCTCGGCGCAGAAGCGGCTGGAGGCGCAACTGGCGCAGAGCCAGAAGCTGCAGGCGGTGGGGCAGCTTGCCGGGGGGATCGCGCACGACTTCAACAATTTGCTGACGGCGATCATCGGTGCGGCGGACGAGGCGCTGGCCCGCGGCCTGCCCGGCGCCGAGACGGTGGAGGATTTGGAGCAAATCCGCACCAGCGCCGGGCGCGGGGCGGCGCTGGTGCGCCAGCTCCTGGCGTTCGGGCGCCAGCAGACGCTGCAGCCCCGCGCCGTGTCGATCAACGACGCGGTGGAGAACCTGACCGGCCTGCTGCGCCGCCTGCTGGGCAGCACCATCCGGCTGGAGCTGGAGCTGGAGCATCCCGGCCGCACCGTGCGGGTGGACCCGACGCAGTTGGACCAGGTGCTGGTCAACCTGGCGGTGAACGCGCGCGACGCGATGGCGGAGGGCGGCCAACTGACGCTGCGCACCGGGCACATCACGCTGTACCGCGCGCTGATCCGCGGCGAGGAGACGATCCCGCCCGGCCGCTACGTGATGGTGGAGGTGCAGGATACCGGCACCGGCATCCCGCCCGAAGTGCTGCCCCGCATCTTCGACCCGTTCTTCACCACACGGCGCGAGCGCGGCGGCAGCGGCCTGGGATTGTCCACCGTGCACGGCATCATCCGCCAGTCGGACGGTTTCCTGGCGGTCGACAGCCTGCTGGGCAAGGGCACGCGCATCCGGATCTACCTGCCCCGCCATGACGGTGACGCGATGGCCATCCCCAAGCTGCCGGCGACCAAACCGCTCGTCCTGGCGGCTCCTCAATCGGAACAGCTGGTGGAAGCGACGCCGGCGCAGGCGCCGGGAGGCCGGACGGTCCTGCTCGTCGATGACGAGGATGGGGTGCGGCGGTTGGCTGCGCGCGCGTTGACCAAAGAGGGCTGGACGGTGTTGAGCGCCGAGTCGGGGGAGGCGGCCATGGCCCTGCTGGACGAGCAAGCGGATGGGGCGATGCTGTCGGCCGTGCTGTCGGACGTGGTGATGCCTGGCATGGACGGGCCGGCCCTGGTGCGCGCGTTGCGTTCGCGGCAACCCGGCCTGCCGGCGATCCTGGCCTCCGGCTACGCGGAGGAGGCGGTGCGCGGCGACCTGGCGGCGGAGGACATCGCGTTCCTGCCGAAGCCCTATACGCTGAAGACGATGCTGGCCGTGGTGAAGGAACGCGCCCTGCAGCAGTGAACGCCTGTTGCCGCGCGATCATGTTTTGTTCTTGTGGTCGGATCGCACAAAGCCTATGGTTCGTCCCGCGCCGGCGCTTCGCTGGCCGGGTTGCGGCGGCTAGCCCGGCGTGCGCAGGATTGCGGCATGGCGTGACGCCGCGGCAGTAGGGGATCATTGGATGGACAGGACAAAGGCGCTCGACGCCGCGCTCAGCCAGATCGAACGGGCCTTCGGCAAAGGCTCCATCATGCGGATGGGCTCCCGGTCGGATGAGCAGATCGACGTGATTTCGTCCGGCTCGCTGGGCCTGGACATGGCGATCGGCATTGGCGGCTTCCCACGCGGCCGCATCATCGAGATTTATGGGCCGGAAAGCTCCGGCAAGACCACCCTGGCCCTGCACGCCATCGCCGAGGCGCAGAAGCGGGGCGGCACCTGCGCCTTCATCGATGCCGAGCATGCGCTGGACCCCATCTACGCCCGCAAGCTGGGCGTGGACGTGGACAACCTGCTGCTGTCGCAGCCCGATGGCGGTGAGCAGGCGCTGGAGATTTGCGACACCTTGGTGCGCTCCGGCGCGATCGACATCGTGGTCATCGACAGCGTGGCCGCATTGGTGCCGCGGGCCGAGTTGGAGGGCGAAATGGGGGACACCCATGTCGGCCTGCATGCCCGGCTGATGAGCCAGGCGCTGCGCAAGCTGACCGGCAGCGTGTCCAAGTCGAAGACGATGCTGATCTTCCTGAACCAAATCCGGTTGAAGATCGGCGTCATGTTCGGCAATCCCGAGACCACCACGGGCGGCAATGCCCTGAAGTTCTATGCCTCCATCCGTATGGAGATCCGCCGCATCGGCGCGATCAAGGACCGTGACGAGGTGGTCGGCAACCAGACCCGGGTGAAGGTGGTGAAGAACAAGCTGGCGCCGCCCTTCCGCCAGGTCGAGTTCGACATCATGTACGGAGAGGGCATCAGCAAGCGCGGCGAGTTGATCGACCTCGGGGTCAAGGCCGCCGTGGTGGAGAAATCCGGCGCCTGGTTCTCCTATGACAGCCAGCGGATCGGGCAGGGGCGGGAGAATGCCAAGACCTTCCTGAAGGACCATCCAGAGGTCGCCGCCAGCATCGAAAAGCGGGTGCGCGACCAGGCCATCGTCGTGGAGAAGGCGATGCTGGTGGCGCCGGAGGAAGGCGAAGAGGCGGAGGCCGCCGAGTGAGACTTTATCAAGCCCATGGCTGCGACGTGTGGGAACAGATCATGCACATGGGCGTTGTTGTGGCATGAGCACGAACCCGAAAACACCCGATGACGACCTCCCCTCCAACACCGTCAAGGACCCGGATAATTGGACGACTGGCGATGAGACGATGACGGGCGCCCAGGCCTCCTACCTCAAGACGTTGTGCGAGGAGGCGGGCGAGGAATTCGACCCCTCCCTCAGCAAGGCGGCCGCATCCAAGCGGATCGACGCCCTGCAGGGAAAAACCGGACGCGGCAAAAACCACTGAGCGCAGCCTTCTCTTCTCTCCCTCTCCCAGAGGGAGAGGGTTTTAATACCGCGCGGGCTGGGCCGACTCGCAGTGTCCAGCCATGTCGCCGGCTTCCTTGCTGATCCACCGCCTGCCGTGTCATCGTTTGGCCATGGGTAACTTACCCCGCGGCCCTGACCCTGTGCCCCCGTCGCCCATGAGCGCCGAGGGTCATCGCCACCGACTTCGGCAACGCCTGCTGACGAGTGGTCCCGAGAGCGTGGCGGACCACGAACTCCTTGAACTCGTGCTGTTCCTGGCGTTGCCCCGACGCGACACCAAGCCGATCGCCCGCAGCCTGCTGTCGCGTTTCGGTTCCTTCGCAAACGCCATCGCTGCGCCGCTCGCGGAGTTGCGCGGCGTCGACGGGATGGGGGATGCGGGCAGTGCAGCGCTCAAGACCGTGCAGGCTGCCGCGTTGCGCTTGATGCGGTCGGAGCTTCAGGAGAGGCCGATCCTCTCCAACTGGGACGCCTTGCTGGGCTACCTGAACGCGCAACTGGCGCGCGAGCGCGTGGAGCAATTCCGCATCCTGTTTCTGGATGGCAAGAACCGGTTGCTCGCCGATGAGGCGCAGGCGCGGGGCACCGTGAACCACACCCCGGTCTACCCACGCGAAGTGGCCAAGCGCGCCCTGGAGCTGCATGCCACCGCGTTGATCCTGGTCCACAACCATCCCAGCGGCGACCCGCAGCCCTCGACACTCGACCTGCAAACCACTACGTCGATCAAACGGGCGCTCATGACCGTCGACGTGGTGCTGCACGACCACATCATCGTCGGCAACGGCACCTGGCGCAGCCTACGCCAGGAGGGCTTGATCGGAGCTTAGCTGCGCTTGACGGCCAACGGGCCAGGGGCCTGACAGGTCGGCATCATTTCCAGCCGGTTGATGTTCACGTGCTCCGGCAGGCTGACCAGCCAGCCCACGGTCTCCGCGATATCTTCGGCGGTCAAGGGCGTGGTGCCATTATAGACGCCGGCAGCCTTGTCGGCATCCCCGCCGAACCGAACGCTGCTGAACTCGGTGCCCCCGACCAATCCGGGCTCCACGCTCGTGACCCGGACGTTCGTGCCGATCAGATCGGATTTCAGGTTCAACGTAAAATGGCTGACGAACGCCTTGCTGGACCCATACACGTGCCCGCCCGGATACGGATAGCTGCCGGCCGTGCTGCCCAGATTGATCACATAGCCGCGGTTGCGGTCCACCATGCCGGGCAACAGCGCGCGGGTCATGCCGATCAGCCCCGTAATGTTGGTCGCGACCATGGTGTCCCAATCAGACAAGCTCGCCTGCCATGCCGGCGCCAGTCCAAGGGCCAACCCGGCATTGTTGACGAGGATATCGACCTCGGCCCAACCGGCGGGCAGGCTGCCGGGCAGCGCCGCCACCGCAACTGCGTCGGTCACATCAAGCTGGAAGGCCAGCACGGCGCCGCCCAACCCGGCGGCCAGCGCGTCGAGCCGATCCTTCCGGCGGCCGGTCGCGATGACCGTGTGGCCATCGCGGACGAGCCTGCGGGTGATGGCCTCGCCGAACCCTGCCGTCGCGCCCGTGACGAGCGCGATGCTCACAGGACGCTCAGCTCCACCTTCACGTTGTTGCGCGTCGCCTTGCTGTAGGGGCACACCTCATGGGCCTTGTGCACCAGCTTCTCGGCGGTCGCATGGTCCACGTCGCCGATCTTCACGCCGAGCTTGACGGAAATGTAGAAGTCCGGCCCGGGATCGATATGCAGGGTGACGTCGGCCGAAACCTTGACCTCACCCACCTTCACCTTCTCCGCCGCCGCCACGGCGCTCACGGCGCCACCGAAGCATGCGGAATAGCCGGCTGCGAACAGTTGCTCCGGGTTGGTCGCACCCGCCTTGCCCGGGCCGCCGACTTCCTTCGGCAGGGTCAGATCCATCTTCAGGACGCCGTCGCTGCTTTCAACATGGCCGTTGCGGCCTGCGACCGTGGTGGCGTGAGCAGTGTATTCTGGCATGGCGTTGCTCCGTTTTGGTTGGGGCGTTCTAGCCCGATCACCCCGGAAGATGGAAGCGCGCGGACACCGGGCAATGGTCGGACAGATGCTCCTTCCGGTCCGGGCCTTCGCGATAGACCAGGACGCGCAGCGACGTCGCATCCAGCCAGCCACCGGCCGCACCGCCCGCGAGGATGTGATCGATGAAGTGCTCGCCGCCCCAGCAGGGACTGTCATGCCCTTCCGTGGCGCGGGCGAGCGGCGCCGCCGCCTGCAAATCCGCGAGCAGGCCGTCCGACGAATCCATCCAGCGGTTGAAGTCGCCCAGCAGGATGAACGGCACACCTTCGCGCCGGCGTTCCGCAATCCAACCCTGCAGGACGACGGCTTGGCTGCGCAGCGTGGCGCATTGCAGGCGGCGAGTTCGGTCCAACGGGTCCCGCTGGCATCCGGTCTTCAGATGGACCGCGAGCAGCCGAACCGGCCCGGATGGCAGGTCCAACGTCAGGTCCGCGCCGCTGCGCAGGTGGAACCGCGCGCCGGGAATGACATCCAGGCCCACGAGGTCGGGGTTCTGGTGCACCTTGATGCCGTTGCGCACGGCCACGCCCACGCGCTGCACCACGCTGTCATGAGTGAAGAACAGCGTGTAGCGGTCGCGCGGGAAGATCGTGGCGGCGACCTCCGGACCATCGACCTCCTGGATCGCAACCACGTCGGCATTCAGTTGGTCGGCATACTGGCGGAGGATGGCGCGGTCGGTCCCGTCCTTCGGCTGCACGTCGTCCGGCAGCGCGGGGTCGCCGGCCGGGCGTAGCGTCAGCCATTCCATGTTCCAGGTCGCGACCTTCAGGTCGGCAGCGCGGGCGAAGGGCACCGACAGGAGCAAGAGCAGGATCGCACCGGGCGCCAGGCAGCGCAGCGTCGTTCGTCTCATCGTCCGCCTCCAACCCGGTGGGCGCCACACGACAGCAGATAGGCCGCGACCCGGTCCAGCGCCGCGGGATCGCGGCTCGGGTCCGCGGGGTCGCCCGGCGGCACCCAGATCACGGTTTCATAGCGCGCCCGGGTCAGCAGCACGCGGTAGGCGTTCAGCTTGTTCAGGCGTTTCTGCGGGTCGCGCGGGCGCGTCCAGGCCGTGCCGCGGAAGGCCCGGGCTTGCCACTCCGCCCCGTCCCAAACCAGGTCGCCGTCCCAGCACAGCCCGGCGGCATCCAGTTCCAGGCCCTGGGCGAAGAACTCGGTCGCCGCAACCTCCAGCGCGTTCGACGCGCGCACGTCCGGGAAGCTGTCGAGGAACCAGCGCGCCACGGCGCCGGGGTCATCATGCGGCAGCGTCGCGCCCAGCCCCTCCGCCCGGAGCCGCCGTGCGCCGGAGGAGCACAGCAGGCCGGAGCGGCGCGTGCCGCGACACACACGCCGCAGCCGGGCACGCAGGACGGCGAGATCGCGCGTGACGCTGAACGGCACGCCCTCCCGCGCCAGCGCCCGTGCGGCGGCCGCGTCCCCGGCGAGGACGGCGTCCACCCAAGCCGTCGCGACGGCGCTGCGGAGCGAGCGGACTGGCACGTCCAAATGCAAGGCCGGGTCCGCCACATGGTTCGGCAATCCCGGCAAGCGGTGCCGTGGCAGCGGCGCCGTGCTGGCAACGGGCGCCGCGTGGACGTGCCAGGCGGGCCGCGCCCGCAGCGCCTCGCCCCATTCCGCCAGGCCGCCCTCGCCATCATGGATCTCCTGCCCGGTGCCGATCAGGCACAGGATGACCGGCCCGTCATCCCGCCGCGCCATGATGTCCAGCAGCAAGGCCGGCTCGCTGTCCAGCAATGGCACGGTGCGCGCCGCCGTCTTGGCCCGGGCGTGCGAAGCGGACCAGCAACGCTGCGCCTCATCGATCACCACGACGCGTTCCGGCGGGATCCCCGCCTGCGCGTAGCAATCGCGGAAGGCCGGCAGGGCCTGGATCACGCCCTCCATCCGCTGCCGCGCCGCGCGCATCGCCAGGCCGGAATCCCGCGCCAGCGCCTCGCGGAGCACATGCACCAGGCTCGGGTTGCCGGTCAGGAACGCAGCCTGCCCGGCAAAGGCCGTGTCCAGCCCGCACAGCGTCTTGCCCGCGCCCGGGATGCCGGTGATGAACAGGATGGTCGGCCGCCGCGCCGCCGCTGCCGCCGCGACCGCGCCGCTCACCGCCGCCCGCGTGGCGCCGAGGTTCTGTGCATCGGCATGCGCCGCCCGGATGTCCGCCACGCCGTGCCGCGCGTACAGCATCCGCGCTGCCTCGATCAGCGAGGGCACCGGCCGATACGCCGCCTCCTGCCAGGCGGCTGGTCCCAGGGGCGGCCCGTGCGTCGTGGCCGACGCGATCTCCCGCAGGGTTGGCTCCAGCGTGGCGGCATTGGCCTCCATGACCGGGGTGACGCCGGGCAGCATCAGCGGGCGGGCGCCCGTGTTGCGGACGGCGTCCAGCGTCACCAGCAACGGCACCACCGGATGCAGGCGGCTGCCGGCGTGGAAATCGTGCAGGTCGAGCGCGGCATCCTCCGCAGCGTCCCGGTCGCGCCCGGTATGCCGCCGGCCGGACCGCACCGTGCAGGCGACGATCGCCCGCGGCATCAGCACCACGGCATCGATGCGCCGGCGCAGGCGCGGCAGGCGCCAGTCAGGGAGCACGGTCCAAGGGCCGCCGGGGAACATACCGGGAATATACAAGCAGCAAAACGAAACGGTAAAGCGTGCGGTGCTGCCCCAAACCCGCGCCAAAGGACACTCGTCCTTCGGAAACCTTCTTCATCCGCTGCTGTTCACCTCCGACCGACGGGGGACGAGCGATTGAGCGGGGCCATCCAGACAGACATCCCCGCCCGGCTCGACCGGCTGCCGTGGAGCCGCTTCCACCTTCTGGTCGTCATCGCCCTCGGCGTCACCTGGATCCTCGACGGGCTGGAAGTCACCATCGTCGGCTCCCTCGGTCCGGTCCTGCAGGACAAGCGCACGCTGGGGCTCACGGCGCAGGATGTCGGCAGCGTCGCCTCCGTCTACGTGGTGGGGGCGGTCGCCGGGGCGCTGTTCTTCGGCTGGCTCACCGACCGTCTGGGCCGCAAGACGATCTTCAACGTCACGTTGGGCATCTACGTGCTGGGCGTGCTGCTGTCCGCCTTCGCGTGGGACTATTGGAGCTTCGCGGCGTTCCGCTTCATCACCGGGCTCGGGATCGGCGGCGAGTATGCCGCCATCAACTCCGCCATCGACGAGTTGGTGCCGGCGCGGCTGCGGGGCCGCATCGACCTGATGGTGAACGGCAGCTACTGGGGCGGGGCGGCGGCCGGCGCGGCGGCGTCGATCCCGCTGCTGTCGGGGGCCTTCGTGCCGCTCGATTGGGGCTGGCGTCTGGGCTTCGGCATCGGCGGGGTGCTGGGCATTTCGATCCTGTTCCTGCGCCATTGGGTGCCGGAAAGCCCGCGCTGGCTGGTCACCCACGGCCAGGAGCATGAGGCGAAACGGACGATCGACGACATTGAGCGACGGGTGAGCCATAGCGGCGGCGCGTTGCCGACGGCGGCCGGCTCGCTGACCGTGCATCCGCGCAAGACGTTCGGCTTCGGCCTGGTGTTCGGCGCGATGCTTGGCAAGCACCGTGGCCGCTCCGCCTTGGCGCTGATGCTGATGGTGGCGCAGGCCTTCCTGTTCAACGCGGTGTTCTTCACCTACGGGCTGGTGCTGCAGCATTACGAGGGCGTCGCGGACGCCGATATCGGGTTCTACATCCTGCCGTTATGCCTGGGGAACCTGGTGGGGCCGTTCGCCCTCGGGCATCTCTTCGACACGGTCGGGCGCAAGACGATGATCACCGGGACCTACGCGGTCGCCGGGGTGCTGTTGATCGTGGTGGCCGTGCTGTTCGGCCTGGGGTTGCTGACTGCCACGACGCAGACCCTGTGCTGGGTCGTCGTCTTCTTCTTCGCCTCCGCTGCGGCGTCCTCCGCGTACCTTACCGCCAGCGAGATTTTCCCATTGGAGACGCGGGCGCTGGCGATCGCCGTGTTCTACGCGCTCGGCACGCTGATCGGCGGCGCTGCGGCGCCCTGGCTGTTCGGCAAGCTGATCGCCGCGGGATCGGCCTGGGCGCTGTCGGCCGGGTATTGCGTGGCGGGCGTGCTGATGCTGGCAGGGGCGGCGATGGAACTGTGGCTGGGCATCAACGCGGAGGGCAAGTCGCTGGAGGATATCGCGGAGCCGCTGTCGGCGTAACCCCTACACAGCCATCGTCACCCCCAGCGACCCGTCCAGCAACGCCACGTCGAACACGTCGCTGCCGCCGCGTGCCAGTGCCTCCAGCAACCGCAGTGACCGCGCCGCCGGGTTGCTGGCCGCCAAATCGCGCAGGGCAGGGCTCAGCGGTTCCGAACGGGATGCGGCGGTCGCCTCCCATTGCACCGTCAGCCGCGGCCCCGCGCCAGTCGGCACCAGCACCAGCGCCGCGCCGAACACGCACCCGGTCGGCCGCTTGGCATCCACCGGGCTCGGCAGCGGCGCGTCGTAGACGCAGAGCAGCACCGGCTCCTGCTCCACCACGCATTCCGCCGCCGCCTTCATCAGCGCGCAGCCGAACGACCAGTCATGGCCGCCGAGGCAGGTTGCCGGGCGGGCAGAGGCGGTTGCGATCGACCAGTATCCCGCCGCGGCGTTGTGCACCGAATTATGGAACTGCGTCGGGGACACCAGTCCGTCCGGCTGCGACAGCGCCTCCAAGATCGCACCGATGGTGATCCCGTCGCCGTTGCCGCTGGCAAACACCGACCGGAGCTTGGCGGGGTCCAGGCCGCTCGCCGCCGCCGCCGCACTCGCAACGGCCAAGGCGAGGCGTACGACGGGCCCGGTTCGCCGCCGCTCCGTCGCCGACAGCAAGGCCGGCGGCGGCAACACCACCTCACCTGGCTGCCAACTCTCTATCCCGCGCAACACTGGCCGGGCCGCATCCCAACTCGGCAACCCAGGCCCCAGCACCGCCGTCGCCGCAACATGCACGCCGGTCACGCCGGGCGGCCGAGCAGGAGCGTGCAGTTGACGCCGCCGAACCCGAACGAGTTCACCGCCACGCGGCGCACCGGATGCCGGCATGTGTCGGCAAGGACGCCCGTCTGAAACGCCGGGTCCATCGTCGCCATGCCAAGGCAGCCCGGCAACACGCCCTGCTCGATCGCCAACCCGGCGACGGCCATGCCCATCACGCCGCACGCGCCGAGCGTATGGCCGGTCCACCCCTTGGTGGAGGAGCATGCCATCCCCGGCCCGAACACCGCCGTCACGGCGGCATCCTCCATCGCATCGTTCGCCTTGGTGCCGGTGCCGTGCAGGTTCACGTAGTCCACATCGCGCGCCACCAATCCGGCGGAGTCCAGCGCCGCCTGCATCGCGCCGACCGCCCCGGCGCCCTGGGGATGCGGCGACGACATGTGGTAGCCGTCGCTCGTCGCCCCGGCCCCCAGCAGGCGCACTGCGCCATCGCCGCGTTCCAACAGCGCGAACCCGGCCGCCTCGCCGATGGAAATGCCGCTGCGGGCCACGTCGCAGGGCCGGCATGGCACGGGGGACACCAGGTCCAGCGCGGCAAACCCCCGCAGGGTCAGCCGGCACAGCGTGTCCACCCCGCCCACCACCGCCGCATCGCACAGCCCGGCGGCGATCAGGTGCCCGGCGTCGATGAACGTCTTGGCGGAGGAGGCGCAGGCCGTCGACACCACCAGCGCCGGCCCGCGCAGGCCCATCGCCACGCGCACGTACCGGGCCGAGGAGAACATGTCGTAGCTGTGGTCGTAATCGAACCAGCCGGGCAGGGCGCCCGCTGCGTCCCGGTCGGCGAACGCCTCCTCGGCCGCCAGCGCCCCCGATGTGCTGGTGCCGAGCACGATGGCGATCCGGTCCGCCCCGTAGCGCCGGATTGCGCCAGCAACCGCGGCGGCGAACCCGTCGGCCTGCAACGCCATGTCGGCCAGGCGGTTGTTGCGGCAGTCGAACGCGGCCAGCGCCGCCGGCAGCCGATGCTGCTCGATCCCGTCCACCCGGCCGATCCATCCGGCCCCGCTGAAATCATTCGGCCGCAGCCCCGATCGCCCGTCCAGCAACGCGCCGAGCGTCGCAGCCTTGCCGCAGCCGACCGCGCTGACGATGGAGGTGGCGGTGAGTGCAAGCGGCTCAAACGGCATCCGGATGGGGGCGCAATCCAACGAACAGGAACGAGAAGCACATGGCGGAGACGGCGCCGATTGCAACCGTGACGCCGATGGACTGCAACAGCGGCGTCCGGCAGGCGGCGAGCAGGCCGAAGGTGAGCAGCGTCATGGCGTTGCAGGTGACAAGGGTGCGGAGCGTGCGGGCGCGCTCCTCCTCATCCAACTGGCGGCGGGCGTAGAACAGCGCGTAGTCCAGCCCGACCCCCGCGGTGAATTGCAACGCCACCAGGTGGATCAGCGACAGCCGCACCCCCCCGAGCGTCAGCAACGCCACCGTGAACAGCCCGGCAGCCCCGATGGCGAACGCGATGCGCAGGACCATCAGCGGCTGTCGCAGCCCGGCCAGCATGGCCGCCAGTGCTGCCGCAGCCCCGCCGGCGAGCCACCATCCCGCCCGCGCCGCGCCATCGGACACCAGGCGGTCGGTTTCCGCGTGCATATCCACGAAAAGGGCGTCGGGACCGCGCAACGCGGCAAGCGAGGCCGGATCGGTCGCGCCGTCGAAGGCGATCGGGCCGTACCAGGCGCCGTCCCGCTGGAACAACAAGGCCCCCAGCCGGGCGGCGATCGCCGGCGTGTCCAACGCCGCCGCCGTGACGGGGGCGGCAGCACGGGCGGCCGCCACCGCGGCTTCGAACCCGGCGAAGGCGTCGGACTTGAACGGCAGGCCCTGCAACGCGGTGGCCACGCTGGCCTGCAGCGTCGCCGGGTCGGGCAGCGCCGCCTGCCGCGCCGTTTGCGTCGCCGCCGAGGGCAGCAGCCGGGCCGCCGCCTCGTAGCCGCTGATGCGGTGGTCGGCGGCCAATTGGTCGATGCGCGGCAGCAACGCCTCTTGCTGCGTCAGCACCCCCTCCGCCGTCGCCGCCTTGACGACCAGGATGTCGCCCAAATCCGGCGCGCCGATCTCCCGCCGCAACTCGGCGTCCAGCGCCAGCGCGCGCGCCGGCACGGGGCTGAGCCGGGAGACATCGCCCTCCCAGTGCGGGCCGCCGACCGCCAGCAGCCCGGCCGCGGCGAGCCCGAGTGGCAGCAAGCCCCAGGCCCGGTAGCGCCGAAGCTGCTCCACCCGCAGCAGCCGCGCCGTGTCGCCGGACCAGACCGGCGCCAGGTTGGCGGCGACGATGAGGCGGGGCAGCACCAACCGCGTCGCCGCGGCGGCGGACAGCACGCCGGTGGCGGCAAACAGCCCAAGCTGCGCCACGCCGGGGAACCCGGTGAAGATCATCCCTGTCAGCCCAAGCGTCGCGCAGGTCACGGCCAGGGCGAAGGCGCGGCCGATGCGGCGCAGCGTGCCGGCGGCCGGCTCGCCCTGCTTGCGGTGCCCGATCAGCAGCACCGGGTAGTCCACCGTCACGCCCAGCATCGTCATGCCGAACCCCAGGGTGATGCCGTGGACGAAGCCGAACACCAGCGCCGTCACCAGCGCCGCGATCGCCGTGCTGAGCACGATCGGCACGGCGATCGCCGCCAGCACCGCCAGGGAGCGGAACCGCCATAGCAGCAGCGCCACCACGAGCACGCTGGACACGATGGAGAGCAGGCGGACGTCGGAGCGGATGCCGGCAGCCGCCTCCCGCGCGAAGACGGCCGGGCCGGATTCCAGCAGCCGGGCCGGTCCCGGCTCGGCGGCGGCGAAGGCGGTTTGGATGGCGCTGTCCGCCCGCTCCTGCGCGCCGATATCCATGCCGGCGGCCCGCGTCTGCACCACCAGCAGCGCGCGGTCCCGGTCGGCGGCGAACCACACCCCGCCGACGGTGCGGACGCTGGCGGCGCCGATCCAGGCCGGCGCCATGGCCAGGAACGCGCCCGTCGGGTCTGGCAGGCCGAACTGCGTCGCCAGCGGGGAGGCGGAGGATTGCAACTGCGCCAGCAAACGCTCGAAATCCGCATGCAGCGCCTCGGGCGTGAACGCCTGCGGCGTCGTCGCCGGGGAAAGCAGGTAGCGGTGCTGGAACAGCGTTTGCTCGTCCGGCCCGTCCAGCGCCTGCCGCCCGTTGCTGACCAGGGTGAACAGGCCGGACCGGTCCAACCCGTGGGCGAGGGCGGTGCTGATCCGGGCCAGGTCGCCGGGCGCCGCGCCCTCGACCCCGAGCAGGATCAGGCTGGCCGCGCTGCCGGATTGCAGGTCCTGCAACATGAAGCGGCTGGCGGCGCTGCGCCCGGCGGGCAGGAAGTCGGTCATGTCGGTCCGCACGGGCACGAAGCGGAACACGATGGCTGCGAACGCCGCCGACACCAGCAAGGCGGCGAGCAGCGGCAGGCGATTCAGCAACCGCCCGGTCAAGACGACGGCGTGATCGTCAGCGTGTCGGTGTCGCCGTTCGGGGCCACGGTTTCGATGCTGCGGAGGTCGCCGCCCCCGGCAAGCCGCACCTCCTTGACCAGCCGCGCCACGGCCGGGTCGCGCGGATGCAGCACCATCTGCCAATCGGCCGGCGTGCCGGCGCCGGACACGTCGTAGCTTTGGCGCAGCAGGGCCAGATTGCCCGACAACGCGGCCCGGATCGTGTCCACCAGGGTGCGTATCTCCGGCTGTCCGGCCAATTCCACCACCCGGGGCGCGTCCGAGCCGTTGTCGATGATCAGCCGGCCGCCATCGACCACGAGGCGTTCATACTGCGGCTGGGTGGTGAGTTTCTCCAGGTGGTCGGGCTTGCGATATTCCAGCGATCCTTCGCTGCGCAGTGGCGTGGTCAGCGCGGCGAAGTCTTTCTGTTCCACGAAGCTCGCCCGGCGTTCCGGCGCCGCGGCCAGATGGGCCATCACCTTATCCAGCGGCAGCGTCGAGCCCTGTGCCCAGCATTGGCTGGCCAACGGGACGAACAGCAGCCACCACCGGGCGCGCTTTGGTCGGGCCATCGTCGGCGCGCTCCCAGAACGGAAAGAAATTGAACCAGTTGAACGGGTGCGCCCGGCAGGATTGTTCCAGCCACGCCGCGTAGCGGGACACCACGGCCAGCAACGCGGCCTGGCGGGTCGCGCGCGGCAGCACCACCTGGTCCGCGAACGGCGCGAAGCTGGCCTGATAGCGCCGGGGTCCGGTGCGCACGCCCTTGAACACCAGCACCGGCACGCCGAGCCTGGCCGCCAGGATAAAGGGACCGGCCGGGAAGTTGGCCGGGCGGCCGAAGAACGGGGCCGCCACGGTGCGGCTGCCGGCTGGCACGCGGTCCGCCAGGATGCCCACGATGGCGCCGGCGGCCACCGCTTCATGCACCTGCAACATGGATTGCACGTCGCCGATCGGGATGACGGCGTGCGCCGTCGCCGGGTCCAACTGTTCCATCATGGTGCTGTAGGCGCCGGCATTGGCGCGGTACATCAGCATCTTCACCGCCACCGGGCAGCGCGCGGCCAACTCGCGCAGCACGGCGAAGCTGCCCAGATGGGCGCCCAGCAGCACGCAGCCGCGCCCGCTGGCGACCGTCGCCTCCAGATGCTCCAACCCGGAGACATCCAGCGCCACGCCGCCCTTACCGGTCAGCACCTGCGCGCGGTCCAGGATGGTGCAGGCAAAGGTGTGGATGTGCCGGAGCACGTCGGACGCATGGACCGGCCGCCCCAGCACCGTGCGCAGGTATTCGCGGGACGCAACGCGGGCGGACTTGGAGGTGGCGAAGAACCAGGCCGTGATGCTCGGCAGCACGATGGAGCGGGCGAACCAGCCGACATGCCGCATCAGCCACAGCATCAGGCGGACCAGCCAGGCCGCGCCCCGCTCGGGCGTGCGGGACCAGGCAGTCATGCGGTCGGTCCCGCCACGCCGTGCAGCACGGCCCGGTCGCCGACATGGGCGGCAAAATGGACCTTGCCGTCCTGGCGCGCCGTGCTCGCCACGCACACCGTCTCCTGCGCTTGCACGGGGGAGGTGAATTTGGCCGTCAGCAGCGTCAGGCCCGGCGGCAGGCAGGCCAGGACCTCCTCCAGCAACACCACCCCGGGCACCACCGGACGGCCGGGGAAATGCCCGGGAAGGCTGGGATGGCTGGCCGGTATGGTGAATTGCCCGGTCTGCTGCATCAGGACGCCTTCCGCAGCGCCTGCAGGGCGGCGGCCGGCAGCTTGCCCAACTCGTTGCGCGGCAGCCGATCGACATGGACGATCCGGCGCGGCAGGAACACCGGGTCGATCCGGCCCCGCAGCGCGGCGAGGATCTCGGACGCCCCGGCGCCAGGAGCGACCACGAAGGCGGTCATGCGGGCCGCGGCGCTGTGGTCGTCCGCGTCCGGCGGCACGAACACGCCGTCCTCCACGCCGGCGACCGCCGCCAGCTCGCGGTTCAGCCCGGCGAGCGAGGCCCGGCGGCCGCCCAGCTTCACCAGGTCGCTGCGCCGTCCCAGCAGAAGGAAGCGCCCGTCCGGCAGCAACGTCACCACATCGTCCAGGACGGTGTCCTCGGCGCCTTCGGCCTGCACCAGCACGTCGTCGCCCGCCGCCGTCAGCCGGACGGTCGGGTAGGGCGTCCAGGCGGGCCCGTCCGTCGTGCGGCGGCTGGCGATCGACCCCATTTCGGTGGCGCCGAAGATTTCGGACACGACCGTGCCCCATTGCTGCTCCGCCGCCGCCGCCATGGCGCCGTCCAGCGGCGCCGTGGCGGAGATGACGCGCGCCAAGGCCGGGGCATCCATCGCTGCGGACAACAGGGCGCGGAGTTGCAGCGGCGTGGTCACCAGCACGCGCGGCGCCGCCGCCGTGGCCAAGGCCGCGCGGATGTCGGCGGGGTAGAAGGCAGGCCCGCACCACGCCGAGCACGCGGCATGCAACGGCAACAGCACCGTCGTCTCGAACCCATACATGTGCTGCGGCGGCACCATCCCCACGACCGTCGCCGGCGCCTCGGCCGCCAAGGCGAAGGCGACGCCGGCGTCCCGGCTGCGCTGCACCAGGGCGTTCCAGTGCTTCGCGTGCACGACCGGTTCCCCGGTGCTGCCGGAGGTGAACACGAGGGCCGCAAGCTGCTTGGCGGGGATGGCGGGCAGGGGAGCATGCTCCGTGCCTGGTGGGGGCACCGCCAGGCTCCACAACGGCATGGACTCGGGGCCATCGGTGAGCGCAATGGCGCCGGGGAACCGCGCTTGCAGGTCGTTCAGGCGGTCGGTCGACCGGTCGCTCGTCAGCAGGCTGACCTGGCCGCGCAGCAACGCCGCCGCGAAGCCCACCGCGAACCCGTAGCGGCCGGTGCACAGGTTGACGGCGTACTGCGCCTCCGGCAGGGCGGCCGCCAGGCGCAGCGCGTCCGCGGCGAAGGCGGCAGCGGTGACGTCGCGGTGCGGCAGCCGGAACAGCACCGCGTCGGGCGCCCGCTCCGCCAGGGCGATGGTCGCCGCCAGGCTACTTGGTCCGGTGCGCGTCAACATGGCGGGCCAGCGTCCGCAGGCTGGTGAAGACCGAGCGATTGCGCTCGTCGTCCGATTTCAATTCCAACCCATAATCGCGCGAGATCGCCAAGGCCAGTTCCAGCGCGTCGATCGAGTCGAGGCCGAGCCCTTCTCCGAACAGCGGCGCGTCCGGCTCGATCTCGGCGGCGGTGATCTCCAGATGCAGCGTCGTCACCAGGAGGGTGGCGAGTTCCTGTTCAAACGGCTCCTGCCCGGATGTGGCGGATGCATAGGGAGTGTCTTGGGTCTTCACGGTCTGTCCTGTGTAACACAGCTAGGCGATGGGACGCAGGCGGGCAAATCTTTCAGCGGATACAGGATGGCGGCATGTACGCGATGAGGACACGGTAAAGACGATGCGCGCCCAGTTGCGCAACTCAGCGACGCGTCTCCTGCTGCTGCTCGGCGGCTGCGCGGTCATCCTGGCCCCGTTCACCGCCCACGCGGCGATCGCCACGGGCCGCATCACTGCGTTGGCGATTGCGGCGGCGGCAGTGCAGGCGGCGGCGCTGGCGGTGGTCTCCTTCCGGCAAACGGCCGCCTGGCAACGCATCTTGGGGATGGCCGCGGCAACCGGGCTGCTGGTGCTGCTCGCCCTGAAGGTCATGGGGTCGCAGGCGGCTGGGCTTGCCGGGCTGATCGCCAGTTCGGGCGTCTCGCACGCCATCATCTACGTCTCGCTCCTCATCCTCTTCGCGCGAACGCTGCGGCCGGGACGCACAGCGCTGGTGACCGGGCTGGCGCTGCGCCTGCGTGGCGGGCTGACGCCTGCGATGCAGAGTTATACCCGAACTGTGACAAAGGCGTGGTGCGCTTTCTTCGTGCTGCAACTCACGGCATCGGCGGTGTTGTTGGCGTTTGCTCCGGCGCGTGCGTGGTCGCTGTTCGTCAACGTGCTGGACGCGCCGTTGATCGCGGCGATGGTCCTGGCCGAGTTCGCAGTCCGGCGCTGGCGTTTCCGTCATGACCAGCACTCCTCGCCATTGGCCGTGGCGCGGGCCTTCGCCCGCTTGCGTGCCGGTGGCTGAGCCGTGGCGGCCGTCCCTGGCGCTGCGCCTGTCCGCCGGGCTGCATGGCACGGCAGCCGGGATGTTGGCGCTGCATCCCGCCTGGTGGCCCGGCTTGCTGGCGAGCGTGGCGGCCGACCACGCGCTGCTCGCTGCGTCCGGCATGGCGCCGCGGAGCCAGTTGCTGGGGCCGGTGCTCCATCGCCTGCCGCAGCCGGGCCGGACCGTCGGATTGACCTTCGACGACGGCCCTGACCCGGAGGTGACTCCCCGCGTGCTGGACCTGCTCGCGGCGGCCGGCGTCACCGCCAGCTTCTTCTGCATCGCCGAACGGGCGCTGGCACAGCCTGTGCTGACGCGCCGGATCGTCGCGGCCGGGCACCGCGTCGAAAACCACAGCTTCACGCATCCGCGCCATTTCGCCTGCCTGCTGGGACGGCCGTTGCAACGCGAGGTGGCCGGCGCACAGGCGGCCTTGTCCGACGTGGCCGGCGTGGCGCCGCGATGGTTCCGCGCGCCGATGGGGTTCCGCAGCCCGCCGCTGCACCCGCTTCTGGCCCGCCTCGGCCTCGGCCTGGCGAGCTGGAGCCGCCGCGGCTACGACACGCGGTGCAGCGATCCTCCCACCATCCTGCGCCGGCTGGTGCGGGACCTGTCGCCCGGCGACGTGCTCCTGCTGCATGATGGCGGCGCGGCGCGCATGGCGTGCGGCAGTGCCGTTGGTCTCGCGGTGCTGCCCGCCTTGCTGGCGGCATTCCGCGCGGCCGGCCTCAGCGCCGTCGCCCTGCCCGGCGCCACAGCAAGCGTGGCAAGCGCGGCAGGAAGCCCAGCATCAGCCGGATATGCATCCAGGTGAGCAGGACATTGTCGCGTCCGTAGCGGAAGTGGCTGACACCGCCCTCATCCGCCCGGAAGTAGCGCACGGGGGCCGGCAGGTTGATGGGCGTGACGCCGGCCCAGCATAACCGCACCGCCGCCTCCGCATCGAAATCGTAGCGGCGCATCCAGCGCTGCCGTTCCATGATCGCGAGCAAGGGCGCCACCGGGTAGACGCGGAGTCCGAACAGCGAGTCGCCGATCCCGCTCCAGACCGTCTCCAAATTGGCCCACCAGTTGGAGATGCGGCGTCCGCCGACCCGCAGCGCCGGTGCGTCCGGCCCGAATTGCGGCACGCCAAGGATCATCGCGCCGGGATTGGCTTCGGACGCTGCAATGAAGCGCGGGATCGAGGACGCCGGATGCTGCCCGTCCGCATCCATCGTGACGACATGGGTGAAGCCCGCCGCCGCCGCCGCCCGCAGGCCATGCAGGATGGCGGCCCCTTTGCCGCGGTTCGCCGCGAGGGTGAACACCCTCAGCCCATCATCCTGTGGCAGGGCAGCCAGCGCCGCGTCCGACCCGTCCGTGCTGCCGTCCAGCACGACCCAGACGGGTGACCACTGGGCACGCGCCGCCTGCACCGTCTCGACCAGCCGGGCTCCGCTGTTGAACGACGGCAGCAGGACCAGATGTCTCAAGCGCGGCCGAGTTCGGTCCGGACATAGGCTTCGAGCCGGCTGCAGAACGCCTCCGCCGGGCCGTCCACGCTGAAGCGCCGGCCCAGCCGGGCGCGGTAGGCCAGCGGGAAGGCCGGCCGGCGCAGCAAGGGCCAGCCCTTGCTCAGATAGGGCGAGCTGGTGTCCAGGAACACCGTCTGGACCGGCGCGCCGGCCTGCAGCGCCATCAGGGCGAAACCCGCCTTGAACGGCCCGAGCGGCATGGTCGTGGTGCGGGTGCCTTCGGGGAAGATCAGCAAGTGGCTGCCGCCCCTCACCGCCGCGCCGGCGCGACGCACCAGGCGGTGCGGTTCGTCGTTGCGGATGTATCCTGCCAGCCTGGCGCCGGCCCCGAGCAGCGGGTTGTCCCACAACGATGCCTTCGTGATGCACACGACCCGCGGCAGGCGGGAGGCGACGAGCAGCGCGTCCAACAGCGTCGGATGGTTGGGCGCGATGACCAAGCCCGGCTCGTCCGACAGCCCGTCCAGCGCCGACAGGTCGAACCGCGCCAGTCCGGCGACGCGCATCAGCCCCAGCAAGGTGCGGAAACCATGCATGATCATGAACTGGCCAGAACCCGGGCGGAGACCCTTCGCGGCAACACCAAGTACAGGAGCGTTGCCGGCAGGTTCCAGCCGAGGAAAACGATGCCGAAGCTGGCAAGCACGGCGTAGAACGCGATGGTCTGGTAGGTCCAGGCCAGGCCATGCACGATCCCGCGTCCCGTTCGGCGGGTCGGGATGGAGGCATCCACGGCGGGTCCCACCTCGGTTACGTTTACCCGAGTTTAGCCTGGAGCATCGCCCGGGTCTATCGTCTGCTGGCCCCCTCTACAGCGGCCACAGCCAGGCCGCCCCGCGCACCCCGGAACTGTCCCCATGCTTCGCCCGCAGCACGGGGGTGGAGGATACGTCGCTGAACACGTGCCGTGCCATCAATGACGGCAGTTGCTGGTAGAGGTGGTCCATGTTGGACAACCCGCCACCCAGCACCACCACGTCCGGATCCAACAAATTCACCACCTGCGCCAGCCCGCGCCAGCCGGTCGGCGTGGCGCGCGAGGGCCGCCGCGGCGACCGCATCGCCGGCCGCGGCACGGGCCGGCAGGCGGACGCGTCGCGGGCGCCGGGGCCGTCCGCGTCCGCCGCCAGGGATGGCCCCGCCACCAGGGTCTCCAGGCAGCCGACCTGGCCGCACCAACATTGCGGCAGCGGCAAATCCGCCTGCGTGACCCAGGGCAGCGGGTTGTGCCCCCACTCCCCGGCGACGCGGTTGCGCCCCGGCACGACGCGGTCGTCCACCACGATGCCGGCGCCGCAGCCAGTGCCGATGATCACGCCGAACACGGTCCGCGCGCCGCACCGGCGCCATCGGCTGCCTCGGACAGGGCGAAGCAGTTGGCGTCGTTTTCCACCCGCACCGGGCGGCCCAGCGCGTCGGCCAGGTCCCGGTCCAGCGCATGGCCGTTCAGCGCGATGGAATTGGCGTTCTTCACCAACCCGGTCGCCGGGCTGATCACGCCGGGGATGCCGATCCCGACGCTGACGGCGCCGAGTTCGGCCTCCACCGCCGCGACCAGGGCGGCCAGGCTGCGCACCGCATCGTCATACAAGCCCGGCGTCGGGGTGCGGCGGCGGAGCAGCATCGTGCCGCCCGGGTCCAGCACCGCGTACTCGATCTTCGTGCCGCCGAAATCGATCCCCATGCGCCGCATCGTGGTCATGCCCGCATGATACGCCGGCTCTTGCCCAAGCTGGCAACCGTCAGCAGGATGACGGGATGGCCGGCGAAACCCTG
The DNA here is from genome assembly GCA_965199095.1 of Acetobacteraceae bacterium. Classification (GTDB taxonomy): domain Bacteria; phylum Pseudomonadota; class Alphaproteobacteria; order Acetobacterales; family Acetobacteraceae; genus LMUY01. Next base: position 184,609 of record CBDAQM010000005.1, on the reverse strand, counting down.
CTTGACGTGAAGGGCATGAATTGCCCGCTGCCGGTCCTGCGGGCGAACCGTGCGCTGCGCGGCCTGGCGGCCGGCGACAAGCTCCGCGTCCTGGCGACGGACCGCGCCTCGGTGGCGGATTTCCGCGCCTTCTGCCGGGAAACGGGGCACACGCTGATCAGCTTCAGCGAGGAATCCGGCGTGTTTTCCTTCACCATTCGGCGTCGTGCGGAGGACCCACCCGGATGAAGCCGGTCGCGCTGTTCACCCATCCTGCCTGCCTCGGCCACGACACCGGCCCATACCACCCGGAATGCGCCGACCGGCTGCGCGTGGTGCTGCAGGCGCTGGAACACCCGAACTTCGTCGCCCTGCTGCGCGAGCAGGCGCCGCTGGCCACGCGCGAGCAGCTTTGCCTGGCCCACCCAGCCAGCCACGTGGACCGCATCCTGGCGATGCAGCCGGCGGAGGGCGAGGTGTTGGCGATCGACCCCGACACCGTGGTCAGCCACGGCACGCAGGCGGCCGCCTTGCGCGCCGCTGGCGGGGCGGTGGCCGCGGTGGATGCCGTGATGGAGGGGTGGGCCGGCGCCGCCTTCGCCGCGGTGCGGCCGCCGGGCCACCATGCCGAGCGAGATCGCGCCATGGGTTTCTGCCTGTTCAACAATGCCGCAATTGCCGCCCGGCATGCCCGCACGCGCTGGGGCCTGTCGCGCGTGGCCGTGGTGGATTTCGACGTGCATCACGGCAACGGCACGCAGGACATCTTCGAGTCCGACCCCGCCCTGTTCTACGGCTCCAGCCATCAGCACCCGTGTTATCCCGGCACCGGCTCGCCCCGCGACACCGGCATCGCCAACAACGTCGTCAACGTCCCGCTGCCGCCCGGGTCTGGCAGCGACGCGTTCCGCGCCGCCTGGGACGCGCGGATCATCCCGGCGCTGGAGGCCTGGCAGCCGGAGTTGCTGGTCATCTCCGCCGGCTTCGACGCGCACCGCGCCGACCCGCTCGCCGAGTTGCGGGTGGAGACGGAGGATTTCGCCTGGCTGACCGACCGGTTGCTCGCCGTGGCCGACCATCATGCGCAAGGCCGGGTCGTTTCGGTCCTTGAAGGCGGCTATGACCTGCCGGCGCTGGCGGCGTCCACGGCCGCCCATGTCCTGCGCCTGATGCGGGACTGACATGCGGCGTTGGTGCAACACTGTTGTCTCGTTGCACTTGAGAGTGTTGTCCAGGACGCACTGAGCGCGTAAGCACGGCAGACCGAGGGGAGCGCGCATGTCGCAAGACATCTCCGGCCTGTCGTTCGAGGACGCGCTGGCCGAGTTGGAGCGGATCGTCAAAGGCCTGGAGGGCGGACAGCAGAAGCTGGAAGACGCCATTACAGCCTATGAACGAGGCGCCCTGCTTCGCCAGCACTGCGAGTCGAAGCTGGCGGAGGCGGAGGCGCGCGTCCAGGCGATCGTGCAGCGGGCAGACGGCTCGCTCACCACACGCCCCCTCCCATAGAGGAGTGACCCATCCATGAACGCGCCGATGCTGCCGCCCCGCCCCGCGACCCCGCTGCTGGACCGTGTCCGGTTTCCGTCGGACCTGCGCAACCTGTCGGGCGAGCAGTTGCGCCAGGTGGCGGACGAGTTGCGGGCGGAGACGATCGACGCGGTGAGCACCACGGGCGGGCATCTGGGCGCCAGCCTGGGCGTGGTGGAGCTGACGGTGGCGCTGCACGCGGTGTTCGACACGCCCGCCGACCGGGTGATCTGGGACGTGGGCCACCAATGCTACCCACACAAGATCATCACCGGCCGGCGCGACCGCATCCGCACCCTGCGCCAGCCCGGCGGCCTGTCCGGCTTCACCCGCCGCTCCGAAAGCGAGTTTGACCCGTTCGGCGCCGCGCACTCCTCCACCTCGATCTCCGCCGGGCTGGGCATGGCCGTGGCGTCCGAGCTGCTGGGCCAGCCGCGCACCGTCATCGCGGTGATCGGCGACGGCGCGATGAGCGCCGGGATGGCCTACGAGGCGATGAACAATGCCGGCGCCATGAAGGCGCGGCTGGTGGTGGTGCTGAACGACAACGAGATGTCGATCGCCCCGCCGGTCGGCGCGATGAGCGCCTATTTGACCCGGCTGCTGAGCAGCAACTCCTACCTCAACCTGCGCGACCTGGCCGCCCGCATGGCGCGGCGCTTCCCGTCCGGCGTGGCCAAGACGGCGAAGCGGGCGGAGGAATACGCCCGCGGCATCCTGACCGGCGGCACGCTGTTCGAGGAGCTGGGCTTCTACTATCTGGGTCCGATCGACGGCCACAACCTGGACCACCTGCTGCCGGTGCTGCGCAACGTGCGTGACGCGGAGGAGAGCGGCCCGATCCTGGTGCACGCGATCACGCAGAAGGGCCGCGGCTACGCCCCGGCGGAGGCGAGTGCAGACAAGCTGCACGCCGTCAGCCGCTTCAACGTGGTGACCGGCGAGCAGGTGAAGGCGCCGCCCGGCCCGCCCAGCTACACCCGCGTGTTCGCCGACGCCCTGATCGCCGAGGCGGAGGCCAACCCGCGGGTGGTGGCGATCACCGCGGCGATGCCGTCCGGCACCGGGCTGGACCGGTTCGCCAAGCGCTTTCCCGACCGCTGCTTCGACGTGGGGATCGCCGAGCAGCACGCGGTGACGTTCGCGGCGGGCATGGCGACGGAGGGGATGGTGCCGTTCTGCGCCATCTACAGCACGTTCCTGCAGCGGGCGTATGACCAGGTGGTGCATGACGTGGCGATCCAGGGCCTGCCGGTGCGGTTCGGGCTGGACCGGGCCGGGCTGGTGGGGGCGGACGGCGCCACGCATGCCGGCAGCTTCGACCTGGCATTCCTGGGCTGCCTGCCCGGCCTGGTGCTGATGGCGCCGTCCGATGAGGTGGAGCTGGTGCACATGGTGGCGACGCAGGCGGCGTATGATGCTGGGCCGTCCGCGGTGCGCTACCCACGCGGCGAGGGCACCGGGCTGGCCTTGCCGGCCCGCGGCACGCCCCTGCCGATCGGCCGTGGCCGCGTGGTGCGGGAGGCAAGGGGTGCGGAGGTGGCGATCCTGAGCCTGGGTCCGCGCCTGGCGGAGGCGCTGGTGGCGGCGGACGAGCTGGCGGCGCGCGGGCTGCCCACGACGGTGGCGGATGCGCGCTTCGCCAAGCCGCTGGACACGGCGCTGCTGGAGCGTCTGGCGCGGGAGCACGCGGTGCTGGTGACGATCGAGGACGGGTCGGTCGGCGGGTTCGGCTCGGCTGTGATGCAGCATCTGGCCTGGGCCGGGCTGCTCGATGGCGGGCTGAAGATCCGCCCGATGGTGCTGCCCGACCGCTTCATCGACCACAACACCCCCGCCGCCCAAATCATCGAGGCCGGCCTCACCGCCAAGGACATCGTCCGCACCGTGGTTGAGGCGATCGGGGTGGGAGTGGGCGTAGGCGTCGCGTAGCCTGCCGAACCCTCACCCCGACCCTGAACAAAAACCCTCTCCCTCTGGGAGAGGGCAGGGTGAGGGTGCCGCCAACCCGAAGAAAGCCCGCGCCGACCAACTCCTCGTCGACCGCGGCCTGGTCGAAAGCCGCACCCGGGCGCAGGCGCTCATCCTCGCCGGCAAGGTCTACTCGGGCGACCGCCGCGTTGAAAAAGCCGGCCAAATCCTGCCATTCGACACCGCATTGGAGGTCAAGGGCCAGGATCACCCTTGGGTGTCCCGCGGCGGGCTGAAGCTCGCGCACGCCCTCGCGCATTTCGCCCTCGATCCTGCCGACCGGGTCTGCCTGGATGTCGGCGCCTCCACCGGCGGCTTCACGGACGTGCTGCTTGCGAACGGTGCGGGGCGCGTTCATGCCGTCGACGTGGGGCACGGCCAACTCGCCTGGAAGCTGCGCAGCGATCCGCGCGTGATCGTGCACGAGCGCACCAACGCCCGCCATTTGACCCTGCCGGAGCCTGTTCAGGCCGTGGTCTGCGACGCCAGTTTCATCGGGTTGCGCACGGTGCTGCCGGCGCCGCTCGCCTGCTGCGCCCCCGGCGCCTGGGCGGTGGCGTTGATCAAGCCGCAATTCGAGGCCGGCCCGGCCCAGGTCGGCAAGAACGGCGTCGTCCGCGACCCCGCCGTGCATGACGCGGTGTGCACCCTGATCCGCGATTGGTGTAGCAGCCTGCCGGGCTGGAGCGTGCTCGGCGTGGAACCGAGCCCGATCACCGGGCCCGAGGGCAACCGCGAGTTCCTGATTGCGGCGCGCTTGAGCGTCTAACAAGAAACAGCCGCGTGAAGTCACCCCTACCGAGGCCGCAGCCGGCGAGATTCATCCGCGGCGGATCGGCGATTATCGATGGGAACTAGACTCATGCACATCGCCCACCTCTTCCACGTGGTGACGCGTTAGGGACACAACAGCTAGCCACACGACCCGACGATGAAGGATTCGGAATAGATGCCAATCTCCCCCGCCTTCCGGCCGTCGACCGCCCACGCTGCGCTGGGTGACGCCTTCTTCGACGTGGTGGCCCCAGCGGACTTTCCGCAGGCCATCCTGCGTCATCGCGATGACCGCTGGGCCGCGCGGATCGGGTTGGAGGCGCTGACCAATGCGGAATGGGTGGCGTTCATGGCGCGGTTCCAGCCGCTGCCGGGCAGCCATCCCCGGCCGCTGGCGCTGCGCTACCACGGCCACCAGTTCCGCCACTACAACCCGGATCTCGGGGATGGCCGCGGCTTCCTCTACGCGCAGATGTACGACCTGCAGGACGGCCGCTTGCTCGACCTCGGCACCAAGGGCAGCGGCACCACGCCGTGGTCGCGGGCCGGCGACGGGCGGCTGACGCTGAAGGGCGGCGTGCGCGAGGTGCTGGCGACCGAGATGCTGGAGGCGCAGGGCGTCTACACGTCGAAATCGCTGAGCCTGGTCGAGACAGGCGAGGACCTGGTCCGCCACGATGAACCGTCCCCCACCCGGGCCGCCGTGCTGGTGCGGCTGAGCCACGGCCATATCCGCATCGGTTCGTTCCAGCGGCAGGCGGCGCTGGGCGATGCGGAGGCGCTGCAGCGCCTGCTGGACTATTCGATCCGCACCTATATCCCCGAGGCCTGGCGGGACGACGAGGGCGAGCGGCCGGCCGCCTTCCTTCGCGCGGTCGTTGCCCGGGTCGCCCGGATGGGCGGGCAGTGGATGGCAGCCGGGTTCGTGCACGGCGTGCTGAACACCGACAACATCAACATCACCGGGGAGAGCTTCGACTACGGGCCGTGGCGCTGGCTGCCCACCTACGACCCGGCTTTCACCGCAGCCTATTTCGACGAGAGCGGGCTCTACGCCTACGGCCGCCAGCCCGAGACGTTGCAATGGAACCTCACCCGGCTTGCGGAATGCCTCCTGCCGATGTCTGACAAAGAAAGCCTGATCAGCGCATTACAGGAATTTGTTCCAGCGTTCCGGCAGGAGTATGACGCCGCGACGATCCGCCGGCTCGGCGTGCCTCCGGCGGGAGAGGAGGCTGACCGGGTGCTGGCGAAGGCGTGGTGGGTGGCGCTTGCGGACTCACAAATCCCGTTCGAGCAGGCGTTCTTCCGGGCATTTGGCGGCGAGTTGGACGACACGCTGCCCGCGCCGTTCGCTCCGGTACGGGCGGCGCTGGCCGAACGAGTCTGCCCCGGCCGGCCGAGCCATCCGTATTTCCGGCAGCCCGCGCCATGCACGATGTTGATCGAGGAGGTGGAGGCGATCTGGGCGCCGATCGCGGCGGCGGACGACTGGTCGGCCTTCCACGCGAAGGTCGCCGCGATCCGCCGGATGGGCGAGGCGCTCGGGCTCGGCATGACCCCCGCCGCCGTTACGCCTGGCGCTGCAGCAATGCCAACGCCAGGCTGACGGTGGCCGCCCGGACCGCCGCCCGGTCGCCGGGGAACATGCGGTGTTCCGCCCATGCCGCCTGCCCGCGCCGGGCGAGGGCGAACCAGACCAACCCGACCGGCTTCTCCGCACTGCCGCCGCCCGGACCAGCCACGCCGGTCACGGCGACCACGACATCCGCCAGCGACCGCGACATGGCGCCGTCCGCCATCGCCACCGCGACTGGCCCGCTGACGGCGCCATGGGTTGCGATCAGAGACGCCGGGACGCCCAGCATCTCCATCTTCGCCTCGTTCGAGTAGGTGACGAAGCCCCGGTCCACCACGTCCGAGGAGCCCGGGACGTGCGTCAGCGCCGCGGCGATCAGGCCCCCCGTGCAGCTTTCTGCTGTGGCCACGCGGTGGCCGCGCTGCCGCAGCGCCTGCAACACGGCGGCGGCCTGGTTCAGGATCACGGCATCCAGCATGCGTGCCTCCTCAGCCTGCGAGGCCGGCCGCTAGCAGCGCCCATATCACGACCGCGGCGCCGCAGCCCGCCGCGACGTCGTCCGCCATGACGCCAACCCGGCCGGGTATCCGGTCAAGCCGGCCGACCGGCCCCGGCTTGGTGATGTCCAGCAGCCGGAACAGCACGAACGCCGCCGCGATGGCGACCGGCCGGGGATGGGACAAGGGCAGCATGGCGATCCACATGCCCGCGATCTCGTCGATGACCACCCAGCCGGGATCCGCGTCACCCCCCGCCCGCGGGATCGCCCACAGCCCGGCGGCCGTTGCAACCACAACGCCGGCCAGCAGCAGCCAGCGGCCGCCCACGCCCAGCAGCACCGCCCCGGACGCGGCCGCCAGCAGCGAGCCCCAGGTCCCCGGCGCCTTGGGCATGAAGCCGACGCCGCCGCCGCTCGCCACCAGCCGCGCCAGGGTCATCCCTGCCAGCGCGCCAGGGGATGCGGCAGCACCGCCCCCGCGAGCGCGCGGTAAATCACCTGGTTCTCCACCACCCGCTGCACGTAGTTCCGGGTTTCGGCGAAGGGAATCAGCTCGATCCAGTCGATCATGTCGATCCCGCTGGCGGCGGCCGGGTCCCCGTTCGTGGCAAGCCAGTCCGACACCCGGCCCGGCCCGGCATTGTACCCGGCCACGGCATACGGCACCGCGCCGCCAAATTGCTCCAGCAGGTCACCCAGATAGGTCGTGCCCAGCCGCATGTTGTAGGCCGGATCGGTGCTCAGCGCCGTGATGTTGACCGAGCTGTCGCCCAGTTGATGCGCCACCGCCTTCGCCGTTCCGGGCATGAGCTGCATCAGCCCGCGGGCGCCGACGGGACTGACGGCTTCGGTGTTGAAGTTGCTCTCCTGGCGGATCAACCCCAAGGCGAGGGCGGGTTCGACGCTGCCCTTCGGCGGGTCCACCGCGATCGGCCAGCCCGCCTCCGCCAGCATCACCCCGCTGGTGCCGGCGCGGCGCGCGATCGCCACGGCGAGGTCGGGCAGGCCGAACCCCACCGCCAGCCGTGCCGCGAGCGTGCGGTCCGTGGCGTCCGCCGCCAGCTCGTCCAGCCGCAGGATGAAGCTGCGGGCACGGCGGGGCTCGCCCCACTCCACCAGCAAGGCCGCGGCGCGCGCGTTTTCGGAGCCGGCAAAGTCCAGCGCGCGCTGCGGCGTCCAGCCCGGGTCGTGCGCCGCCCGGATGCGGGCCGCCAGCGCGGCATCGTCCTCGCCCAGCGCCCGGGCCGCCAACTGCCCGTAGAACGTGGTGGGCCAGGACGCTGCCTCCGTGTATGCCGCGCGCGCGGCGGCGGCATCGTGGCGCGCATCCGCCGTGCGGCCGAGCCAGTAATAGGCGCGACCCTGGGTGATGGCGGCGTGGCTCAACTCCGCGAGGGCGTGGAAGTGCCGGGCCGCGGCATCCAAATCCGTGCGGCGGCGCAGGGCGATGAACCCGGCCAGGAACTCCGCGTCGAGCGCCTGCGCCGCGGGCATGTCGGTCGCGCCATCGACCAGGCCGTATGCGCCGGCATTGTCCCCGTTGCGCAAGCGGCGGCGGGCGAGCAGGTTGCGCTCCTCCCAGAAGGCGGGGCGGTGGTCGGCGGACGCCGCATGCTCGGCCGCCGACCCCATGGCAAGCCAAAGTTTCTGCGCGTCCTCGTCCTGCCCGGCGCGGCGCAGCCATTTCGCGAGCTCCAGCATCAGCGCCGGGTCGACGGTGGCGCCGCCGGGCAGCGCGGTGACCAGGGCGCGGGCGGAGGCATCGTCCCGCTTCAGCGCCAGGCGCGCCTCCGCCGCGGGCCGCTGCGTGGCGTCCAGCCGGGCGATCTGCCGCCAGGCCGGGCCGCCGACGGCGCCGCTATCGGTCCAGGCCAGCCGGTCGAAGCGCCGCCACTGGTCCGCCGCGCTGATCACCTTGCCCCATTGCCGCATGAACGCGGTTTCGCCCGGCACGTCCGTGATGCCGGTCAGCCATGCCTGCTTCGCCACCTCGGCCGCGTCCGGTCCGTGGCCGGCATTGGCGTCGGCCGTGGCGCAGCGCAGCAGGGATGGCACCTCCCGCACCGGCTGGTGGGCGCAGATCTCCAACACCGTGCGGTCGTCGGGCTCGATCGCCAGCGCCTCCGCCAGGCGGCGCGACAGCACGGCTTGGTTGGGCCAGGACGGGTTGTCCGCCATGAACGCGGCGATCTCAGCAGGGCGGCCGCCGCCCGGGGCGAGCAGGCGGTAGTACAGGGTCAGCTTGCGGGCGACCGGGTCGGGCGACGCGGCGGCGAGGGCGTCGGCATCCGCCCAACGGCTATCGCGCAGCGCGGCGCCGATCTCCTCCGTTCCTGCCAGGGCCGGGCAGGTGGTCAGCAGGAAAGCGGTCAGAAGGATCGCGCGCACCATGGTGATGGCTTCATAGCAGAAATGTCGGGTCCTTGCAGTGGGTTCGGCGGGTGTTTAGGGTATGGTTCCATTAACGGACCACTTCGCCATGTTCACCGGCTCGCTCGTCGCCCTCGTGACACCCATGCACGCCAGCGGCGCCGTGGATGAGGCGGCGTTCGCCGCCTTCGTGGACTGGCAGATCACGCAGGGCACCAAGGGCCTTGTCCCCGTCGGCACCACGGGCGAGAGCCCGACCCTGTCGCATGACGAGCATCGCCGGGTGGTGGAGATCACCATCGAGGTGGCGGCCGGCCGCGTCCCGGTGATTGCGGGCGCTGGCTCCAACAGCACGGCGGAAGCCATCGAGTTGACGCGGCACGCCGAGGAGGCCGGGGCGGACGCGGTGCTGGTGGTGACGCCGTACTACAACAAGCCGACGCAGGAAGGATTGTTCCTGCACTTCAGCGCCATCGCAGATGCGGTCGATATCCCCCTGATTATCTACAATATCCCACCCCGCTCCGTCGTGGATATGAGCGTGGAGACGATGGCGCGGCTGTCCCGCCATCCGAACATCGTCGGCGTGAAGGACGCGACCGCCAACCTGGCCCGGCCGCTGCACACCACCGCCGCGTGCGAAGCCGGCTTCAACCAGCTCTCCGGCGAGGACCATACCGCGCTGGCCTTCCTGGCGGCCGGCGGCCATGGCTGCATCAGCGTCACGGCCAATGCGGCGCCCGCGCTGTGCAGCAGCATGCATACCGCTTGGGCGGAGGGGCGGGTCGCCGACGCCATGGCGATCCAGCAGCGCCTGCTGCCGGTGCACGACGCGATGTTCTCGGAAACCAGCCCCGGCCCGGTGAAATACGCCACCAGCCTGCTGGGCCACGGCACGGACCATTGCCGGCTGCCGCTCGCCCCTATCGCCGATGCCACGAAGACCCGGATGCGCGCGGCGATGACGCAGGCGGGATTGCTGAACTAGACCCGTGCCCGAGAAGAAGAAAAGCGGCCTGATCAGCCACGGGCTTGCCGCGCAGAACCGCAAGGCCCGCTACGACTACACCATCAAGCAGACGGTCGAGGCCGGCATCGTGCTGAAGGGGCCCGAGGTGAAAAGTCTCCGCTTCGGCCGCGCCACCATCACCGAGGCCTGGGCCGGGGAGCGAGACGGCGAGCTCTGGCTGTTCAACTGCTACATCCCGGAATACCAGGGCGGCATCCTCTCCAAGTTCGAGCCGCGTGCGCCGCGCAAGCTCCTGGTCAAGAAGAAGCAGCGCGACGGCCTGCTGGGCGCCGTCAGCAAGGACGGCGTGTCGATCGTGCCGCTGGACATCCACTTCAACGACCGCGGGCTGGCGAAGGTCTTGCTGGGATTGGGCCAGGGCAAGCAGAAGGCCGACAAACGGCAGGCGGCCGCCGCCAAGGACTGGGCCCGGGACAAGGCCCGCCTCATGCGCAACCGCGGCTGACCCCCTGTCGAACAAGCAAGAGGAGAGAGACGCCATGCTAAACGGCAAAGTCGCGATCGTGACGGGCGCCGGGGGCGGCATCGGGCGGGAGATCGCCGTCGCCATGGCCTTGGCCGGGGCCGAGGTGGTGATCAACGATGTCGGCGCGTCGCTGGCCGGGGAGGGCCTGTCCGCCTCGCCCGCCGAGCAGACCAAGCAGATCATCGAACAGCGGGGCGGCCGGGCCGCGGTCAGCACCGACAGCGTGGCCGAATGGGGATCCGCCCAGCGCATCGTGCAATGCGCGATGGATTCGTTCGGCCGGGTCGACGTGGTGGTCAACAATGCCGGCATCCTGCGCGACGTGATCTTCCACAAGATGTCGCCGGAAGACTGGCTGAGCGTGATCGGCGTCCACCTCAACGGCTCCTTTTTCGTGAGCCGGGCGGCGGCCGAGCAGTTCCGGGCGCAGCAATCCGGCGCCTATGTCCACATGACCAGCACGTCCGGCCTGGTGGGCAATTTCGGCCAGGCGAACTACTCGGCGGCCAAGCTGGGCATCACGGCGCTGTCGAAGTCGATCGCGCTGGACATGCAGCGCTACAACGTCCGCTCCAACTGCATCGCGCCCTTCGCGTGGAGCCGGATGACGAGCGCCATCCCGGCGGAAACGCCGGAGCAGCAGGCGCGGGTGGCCAAGTTGCAGCAGATGACGCCGGACAAGAATGCGCCCTTGGCCGTGTTCCTCGCGTCCCAGGCGGCGTCCGCCTTCACCGGCCAGGTCTTTGCCGCTCGCAACAACGAAATTTTCCTGATGAGCCAGAGCCGCCCGATCCGCTCGGTCCATCGCAGCGAAGGCTGGACGCCGGAGTTGATCGCGTCGCACGCCGCGCCGGCGCTGCGGCCGAGCCTGCTGCCGCTGGATCGCAGCCAGGACGTGTTCGCCTGGGACCCTGTCTAGGACGGCGAAGCCTTGACGTGCCGCGCTCCCGGTGCAAGTGAGAGCCAGTCGCAATTCGGAGGCGTTGATGAGTAAGATTTGGGCCCTGGCCCTGGCCGCGTCCGTGCTGGCGCCGTCACTGGCGATGGCGGGCGAGTTCTACGTCGGTGAGCCGGTTGAACAAGACGGGCTGCAGATTTCCCCAGCCTATCTCGATGGCATCCAGATGGACCACATGCCGAAGGGCGCCTCCATGGACCCCAAGGCGATCCACATCGAGGTCGACGTGCATGCCGCCAAGGGCGAGACGCACGGCTTCCCCGAGGATAGCTGGATCCCCTATCTGACCATCCACTACACGGTTGAAAAACTCGGCACGCCCTGGAAGCACACCGGGACGCTGGCGCCCATGCAGGCGGCGGACGGGCCGCACTACGCCAACAACACGACGATGGATGGCCCCGGCCAGTACAAGCTGACCTACGTCATCGGTCCGCCCTCCGAGAACGGGTTCATCCGCCACGTCGACAAGGCGACCGGGGTGCCGCCCTGGTGGTCCCCCATCACGGCGAGCTGGACCTTCACCTATCCGAGCAAGAGCAAAGGGTGAGCGTGGCCCGCGTCGCGTTGGTCCTGGCCTTGGCCCTGGCCGCGCCTGCGGCGGCGTGGGCGGATGATCCGCCCACGATCATCCTGAAGAACCACGTGTTCGAACCGGCGGAACTCCACGTGAAGGCGAATGCCCGGACCCAGGTGGTGGTGAAGAACGAGGACGATACCGCCGAGGAGTTCGACAGCACGGATTTGCGGGTCGAGAAGGTGATTGCCGGCGGGCACGAGGGCACCGTGCGGCTGCCGGCGCTGACCCCCGGCCGTTACAGCTTCATGGGCGAATTCCACGCCGACACCGCAAAGGGTGTCGTCATCGCCGAGTGATGGGGCGGACCTGCTGGGGCAGTCTTTGCCCGGTCGGCATTTCTTGCCGGGCCAGGATGCCCCGCAGCGTGGCGAAAATGGCGGAATACCGCGGTCTGGGACCTGGCACGGGTGCTGCAACAGGATAGGCAGCATCTTATCCACCCCATTGATGGAGGCCGCATTGAGCACTTCCGCCGTCAGCGCCACACCGACCAACCAGGTCTACGGGCACCACCACCACCGTTCGGGCGCCGCTTCGTCCTCCTCCTCCAGCTCGGACACCGACCCGCTCGCGGCGCTGCTATCGGACGGCACGAGCAGCAGTTCGGCGACCAGCACGACCAGCGCCGCCAGTTCCGCTGGGGGCGCGTCCGACCCGACTGCCGGTGCGGGCATCCAGAAGTTCGCGTCTGAATTGCAGTCCATCCTGCTCAGCGCACAGTCGGGCCAATCCACCCCGGCGACCACCACCGCCGACAACCCGGCGACCGCGGCGGACCCGGCCGGTGCGACGGACCCGACCGCGCCGCCCAATCCAGGGGGCCGAACGATCCGACACCTGGCGGACCGCCTGCAAGATCTGCTGGCCAGCACGAACGCAGCAAACACAGGGGCAAGCGGCAGCGCCAGCACGGCCGCCGCATCCTCCACCGCGTCCGCCAGTTCCACCAGCAGCAGCACAGACCCGTCGCTCAGCCTGCAGTCGGTGCTGGACAGGCTGCAAAACACCCTGCAGCAGACGCTGCAATCCTATGGCTCGGCGTCGAACACGCTGTCCACGACAAGCCTCACGGCCTGAGGCACACCGTTCGGCCCGGCCTTCAAAAAACTTGAAGGCCGGGCCGGCACTGGCATCTGCGGCCGACATTGGCCAGGATGGCTGCCTCGCAGGGAGCTTGCGGCGCCATGGCCAAACCCGTCTTGTTCGTCACCCGGCGTCTGCCGCCCGCCGTGGAGGCGCGTGCCGCCCGTGATTACGACGCGCGGCTGAATGCGGAGGATACGCCGCGGTCCGGCGCCGATATCGTCCGGATGGCGGAGGGGTCGGCGGCCGTGTTGTGCTGCCCGGCGGAAAAGCTGGACGCCGCCATCATCCAGGCGCTGCCGGCGAGCGTGAAGGTCATCGGCACCTTCAGCGTCGGGTACGACCATATCGACGTACCAGCGGCCCAGGCCCGCGGCATCGCCGTGGTGAACACGCCCGACGTCCTCTCCGTCGCGACGGCGGAATGCGCCCTGCTGCTGCTGCTGGCGGCGGCCCGCCGGGCAGGCGAAGGCGAGCGGCTGGTGCGCCGCGGCGCGTGGAGCGGCTGGGCGCCGACCCAATTGCTCGGTACCGGCGTGGTGGGGCGCCCGCTCGGCATCTTCGGGATGGGTCGGATCGGGCGCGAGCTGGCGAAGCTGGCGCAGGGCCTGGCGATGGTGGTGCATTACCGCGACGTCGCCCGCCTGCCGCCGGAGGCGGAGCGCGGCGCGATCTACCACGACACTGACGACAGCTTCCTGGCGGTCAGCGAGCTGCTGTCGCTGAACGCGCCCGGTGGGGCAGGGACGATGCATTGGCTGAACGCCGGGCGCATCGCCAAGCTGCCGCACGGTGCAGTCGTGGCGAATGCTGGCCGCGGCACGCTGGTGGATGACGCCGCGCTGATCGCCGCCCTGCGGAGCGGCCAGGTCGCGGCGGCCGGGCTGGATGTCTATGAGGGCGAGCCGAACCTCAACCCGGAATACATGACGCTGGAGAACGTGGTGCTGCTGCCCCATCTCGGCAGCGCCACCTCCATCACGCGCGACGCCATGGGGGCGATGGTGCTGGACGGGATCGATGCAGTGCTGGCCGGGCAGGAGCCGCCGAACCTGGTCGGCTAAGGCAGCGTCGGCAAATAAGTGCGTCGGCACGCCGACAAAGCTGCCGCTCGAAACAAAGGGCTCGACACGGACTGATCAATCGAAGCTGGCGCTTTGTTACGGTTCTGCGCTAGCCAGGCCCGTAAATTATCCGAGGACGGAACGATGCGTCGTACGCTGCTGCCAATCCTGTTCGCGCTCCTGCTCGTCCCCCCCGCGATGGCGGCCACGCTGGACGGCGTCGTGTTGCCAGACAGCTATCCCGCCGGCGGCCAAACGCTGAAGCTCAACGGCATCGGCGTGCGCACGCTCACGATCTTCAGCGTCAAGATCTACGTCGCCGGGCTGTATCTGGCTGCGCCGAGCCATGACCCGCAACAGATCATGGCGTCCTCCACCCCGAAGGTCCTGCTCCTGAAGTTCACGCATGCCGGATCGAAGGCCGACATCGAGAAGGAATATCGCGCCGGCGAGGCGACCAATTGCGGCAGCGGCGGCTGCAACCGGGCCGACGAGGGGGATTTCGAGCGGCTGGTTTCCCTCGCCCCGGCGGTCGCGGTGGGTGACACCTCCACCTACATCTTCACGTCGAAGGGGTTCCGGGTGCTGGCAAACAACCGCGTTCTGGGCGACTTCACGAACGTTGATCTGGGCCAGCGGATCCTGGCCGGGTTCATCGGCGACCATCCGCCATCGGCCGAGCTGAAGAACGCGCTGCTAGGCCTGCGGTAGTCGGAACCCCTGGCGCTCCGCCCCGATCAGCGCCAGCCCCTCCGCGACGGACACGAACTCACCGCCGCCCGACACGCGCCCGGCGCCGAACCGCCGCTCGAACAGGGCGCGGACGGCCGGGACGAAGGCGGTGCCCCCGGTCAGGAACACGCGGTCGACCGCGCCTGCCGCCACGGCGGCGTCCGCCAGCGCCTCGGTGATGGCGGCATCCAGGCGCTGCAGGTCGGGGGCGATCCAACCCTCGAACTCCGCGCGGGTGATCGGCTGGGCAATCGTGAAGTGCCTGTGGCGGAAGTGCAGCGTGGCGGTGTCCGCCATGGACAATGCGGCCTTGGTGTCCGAAACGGCGCGGTACAGCGGATAGCCCTGCTCGTCCTCGATCAGGCTGACGAGATGGTCTAGCCGCTCCGGGTATTCCGCCGTGCGGCGGACCTCCGCGATGTCGCGCATGGTGCGGGGGCTGCGCATCAGGGACAGCCGGTGCCAGCGGGCGAAGGCGCTGTACCACTCGGCCGGAACCGGGAGCGCGGTGTCCCATGGCGTGTAGCTGCTGCCCTTGCCCAGCAGCGGCGCCACCACCCGGTCCAGGATGCGGGCGTCGAAGCTGTCGCCGGCAATGCCGACGCCGGCCCGGCCCAGCGCCGTGATCGGCTGCGCCGCGCCCGGTTCGAACCGCAGGATGGAGAAGTCGCTGGTGCCGCCGCCGAAATCCCCGACCAGCACCGTCGCCGCCCCGGTCAGCGCCCGGGTGAAGCGGTAGCCGGCTGCCTCCGGTTCCAGCGCCAGGCCGATCTCGGCATGACCGGCCTCCGCGAAGGCGGCCCGCAGGCGGCTCTCGCCCAACGCGTCATCCGCCTGCTCGCCGGCGAAGCGCACCGGGCGCCCGGCGACGATGTGCAGGCTGGCCGATCCCGTCGCCGCGGCGCCGAACAAATCCTGCAGGAACAGGCCGATAAGCTGTTCCAATGTGAAGACGCGGCCGAACAGGCTGGTGCTGGTGAAGTTGCGGCTGGCCAGATAGGTCTTCATCGACATGACCAGCCGGCTGTCCAGCGGCTCGTCCAGATAGGCCGCGATGGCGGCCGGCCCGGCGGCGTGCTGCACGGTGCGGCGCGCTGCGGATTGTTCCGCCCAGAAGCAGAGCACTGTGCGGAACACGTCATGCTCCACGCCCCCGCTCAGGAAGCGGTGGCTACGGACCTCGCCGGTGAGTGTGTCCACGGCGGCAACGACGCTGTTCGTCGTGCCGAAGTCGATGCCAAGAACGGTTGTCACGAACGACCTGCGTTGCGGATGGGCCGAGCGTGGTGGCTCAGCCCGCGCCGACCGTCAACGTCTGCGTGCTGGTCCCGATCGGGAACAGGGACGTGACATGGCCCATCTTGCGGCCGGCCCGCGCCTCCGCCTTGCCGTAGAGATGCGGCACCAGGCCGGGCGTGGCGAGGATCGCGGGCCACTGCGCCATTTCGTCCGGGCCGACCAGGTTCTTCATGACGGCATCGGAATGGCGGAGCGCCGGCGGCAGGGGCAGCCCGGCCACGGCGCGGATGTGGAGCTCGAACTGGCTGGCCGGGCAGGCGTCGATCGTCCAATGGCCGGAATTATGCGGCCGGGGCGCGATTTCATTGACCAGCACGGCGCCATCGGCACAGGCGAACATCTCCACGGCCAGGACACCGACCAGCTCCAGCGCCTCCGCCACGCGCAGGGCGATGTTTGTGGCATGCTCGCTGACCGCTGGCAGGATGGGCGCTGGGGCCACCGTGATATCCAGGATGCCGTCGCGATGGCGGTTCTCCACCGGGTCGAACGCCACGGCATGGCCGTCCAGCCCGCGGGCGACGATAACGCTGATCTCACGCTCGAACGCGACCAGGCCTTCCAGGATCAGCGGCTTGGGGGCGAGGTCGGCCCACACGGCGTTCAGGTCGCCGACGCTGCGCAGCACGGCCTGGCCCTTGCCGTCATAGCCGCCCCGCGTCGTCTTCAGCACGCCCGGCAGGCCGAAGCGCGCGACGGCCGCGTGCAGGGCGGCGCGGCTGTTGATCTCCAGCCAAGGCGCCGTGGCGATGCCGGAATCGTTGAGAAACGTCTTCTCCACCACGCGGTCCTGGCTGATGCGCAGGACGGCCGGGGAGGGACGCACCGGGCAGATCGATTGCAGCAACTCCAATCCCTCGGCGCTGACGTTCTCGAATTCGAACGTCACCACGTCGACCGACTCGGCGAAGGCGCGGAGCAGGGCAGGGTCCTCGTAGTCGCCCAGGAATGTCCGCAGGGAGACTTGCGACGCCGGGCTTTCCAGCTCCGGCGTCAGCACATGGCAACGGTAGCCGAGCCGCGCCGCCGCCATGGCGGACATGCGCCCCAACTGCCCTCCGCCGACGATGCCGATGGTGGCGTTGGGTGGAAGCGGTTCACGCATCGTCAGCCCGGCGGGTCGAGCGGTTGCTCGGCGACTTGGGCGGTTTGCGCAGCGCGGTGGGCGGCGAGCCGGCTGGCCAAGGCCTGGTCCGACAGGGCGAGGATGGCTGCCGCCAGCAGGGCCGCGTTGACGGCGCCCGCGCGGCCGATGGCCAGCGTGCCGACCGGAATGCCGGCGGGCATCTGCACGATGGACAACAGGCTGTCCATGCCCTTGAGGGCGTGGCTTTCCACCGGGACGCCCAACACCGGCAGCGTGGTCCAGGCGGCGCACATGCCGGGAAGATGGGCGGCCCCGCCGGCGCCGGCGATGATCACGGACAAGCCGCGTCCCGCCACCTGCTTGGCGTATTCCGCCAGCCGGTCCGGCGTGCGATGCGCCGATACGATGCGGACCTCGTGCGGGATGGCAAGTTGGGTCAGCATGTCGGCGCAGTGGCGCAGGGTGGCCCAATCCGACTGGCTGCCCATGATCACGCCGACGCAAGGCTGCTCCATCAGGCGATGTTGTCCGGGATCAGGCGGCTTTCCAGCCACGCCACCTCATCCTTCAGCAGCAGCTTGCGCTTCTTCAGCCGCTGCAACTGCAACTGGTCGAGCCCGCCATCGGCCAGCCGTGCAATGACGGTGTCGAGGTCCCGATGTTCGCTACGCAATTCGTGCAGCTTGCGCAGGAGTGAATCGCGATCGGTCAGCATTTCAGCGATCTAGCACGGTCGAGAAACTCTGACCACGCGCTGCGCCGCGGCCGGATGGTAAAACTGGCTTTTCCCGCCGGATGCGCGTTAGGCTGGCCGATGGCGCCACTGAGCGTCATCGTGCTCCGTATCAGAAGGAGGACTCATGAGCCTGCAAGCCCGGATCGACAGCCTGAAAGAGCGCCACCATGTGTTGGACGCGAAGGTGGCGGCGGAGGACAACCGACCCCGTCCTGATCCCGACGCATTGATGCGATTGAAAGGCCAGAAGCTGAAGCTGAAGGACGAGATGGAGCGGCTCAACACGAACGACTGACGCCCGGCCCGTTGCTGTTCGAAAGCCCTCTCCCTCTGGGAGAGGGTTGGGTGAGGGGGCATCACCAAGCCCCCCGGCCGGCACGTAAGAGGCGGAATACGCTTCGCTTTTCCGCCCTACTTCATTGCGTCTACGTCTGTTTTATCTCGTATAGGCGCTAAGCCGCTTCCTCGGTTTCCATCCGCACCGGCACGGGCACGGACTTCCCTTCGCGGATCAGCCGCTCGTTGGCGGAATTCACCATCGCATTCAGGTCGGTTTGGCTGCATAGGCCGAGGATGACGGGGTCGCGCGGCTTGATGTTGCTGCTGTTCCAGTGGCTCCGCTCGCGCACCTTCTGGATCGTGTCCTTGGTGGTGCCCAGCAGCTTGACCACCTGCGCCTCCGACAATTGCGGGAAGTTGCGCAGCACGAAGGCGATGGCGTCCGGCCGGTCGTTGCGCTTCGCCACGGGAGTATAGCGGGCGCCGCGGCCCTTCTTCGGCGGCGGATTGGCAGGCGGCAGCAACTTCAGTCGGGCGGAGTCGTCCGCCTCGCAGCGGGAGATTTCGCTTGCGGTGACCTGGTTGTTCGCCACCGGGTCATACCCGACGATACCTTGCGCCACCTCTCCATCCGCAATGGCCTGCACTTCCAGCGGGTGCATGCCACAGAACTCGGCGATTTGGGTGAAGGTCAGGGCAGTCTTGTCGATCAGCCACACCGCGGTGGCCTTCGGCATCAGGGGAAGGCTCATGATCACTCTCCGGCCGCGGCGCGGCAGTCCATCACGGAGGCGCGCCCAGCAGCCAATACTCGGTCGATATGGGGGCCGACTGCCTTGCCGGTCAAGTGCGGCTGCGCCACCTTTTGGCCGTATTGGCACGGGGAGGGTATTTCATGTGGGACGACGAGGAGCCGCCAAAGCCGCGCCGGGTTGCATCGCTGCCGCTTGACCCTCTCGGGGTCGGCGAGCTCAACGATTACATCGCCGAACTCAAGGCTGAGATCAGCCGAGCAGAGGCCGCAATCGCCCGTAAACAGGACCATCGTGGCGTCGCCGACAGCTTTTTCCGCAAGCCGTGACGGACGGCGACGCAATAGAAAAGGGGGCCAGTTGCCTGGCCCCCTCCGGTTCAGTCGGTCGCAGGGTTACGCAGCCTGCGCGACCTTGACACTGTCGTTGGCGATGCTCGGCTGAGCCTCCGCCGTGCTGCCGATGGCGATGCGGCGGGGCTTCAGCGCCTCCGGCACGACGCGCTTCAGGGCCACGTGCAACAGGCCGTTCTTTAGGTCTGCGCCATCGACCACGATGTGGTCGGCCAGGGCAAACCGCCGCTCAAACGCCCGGCCAGCGATGCCGCGGTAGAGCAACTCGCCCGCTGCATCATCCGTCAACTTGCCGGACACGATAAGCTGGTTGTCCTTGACCGTCAGGTCGAGGTCGTCGTGGCCGAAGCCCGCCACGGCCATCGTCAGCCGATAGCTATCTTCGCCGGTTTTGGCGATGTTGTAGGGCGGGTAGGTGGAGGCCGATGCGGTTTCCTGCGCGGAGTCCATCAGCCGGGCCATGCGGTCAAAGCCGATGGCAGTGCGGAACAGGGGAGAGAAGTCGAGAGTCATAAGAAACCTCCTAAAGAAGCAAGGTCGATTGGACCGCCCATGTTGAGCCGGCCCGGTTCAGGCTCCGCAGTCCCGATTGGGCCCCGCGAACATCACCAAGATAAGAAAAGGCCGCCCTCGGATCAAGGGCGGCCCGCATAATAACGCATCTGTTATCGAAGTTACTTGCGGCTGCCGAGCCCGGCGAACCGCTTGTTGAACTTGGCGACCTGGCCGCCCGTGTCCATGATGCGCTGGACGCCCGTCCAAGCCGGGTGCGATTTCGGGTCGATGTCCAGCCGCAGCGTGTCGCCGGCCTTCCCCATCGTCGACCGCGTGGTGAACTCCGTCCCATCGGTCATGATGATCTTGATGTCGTGGTAATCCGGGTGGATGCCGGTCTTCATGGCGTGCGCGCTCCTGCATGGCCCGTGCCGATGCCGACCGGCGGGGCGAGCGGCTGCTATAAGGCCGTCCCCACCCCGCTGGCAACGGCAGCGTCAACCGTTGGCGAGCCGCCGATTGGTGGCGAATTGGCGGAAGCTCTCATCCGCGGCCTTCTTCTGATCGGGTGACAGGCTGTCATACAGGGTGGAGAACGCCGCCGTCAGGTGCTGCATGTTGTCGGCATGCGCCTGCGCCATGTCCGTGTAGCTGCGCATCTGGTCCACGGCGCTGCCGCTGGCGACGTTGGCCTGGCTCTTCTGCATCAGCTCGCTCATGCGTTGTGCGCCGTCCCGCATGGCCTGGGCGAAGTCATCGAACGGCTTCTGTTCCGCCGGGGTGATCTTCAGCCGGTTGTGCAGATCCGTGATCCGCCGCTCGATGGCGGCGGAGCGGTTCGCGGGTGTCGGCGCCGGAGCGGACGCGGCGGCTTGCTTCGTCTGCGCGGCGGCCGGGAGGGCAGCCGGTGCAAGCAGGAACAAGCCCGTCATCAAGCGAGCGAGGGCACGATGGCGAGTCATCATGGCGTGGTCCTGACATAATGGAGGGTTCGCCCTGCAACGCCGCCCATCAACGCCGGTTTATCGGCCGCCTTGCCCGGTGTCAGCTCCGGCGGCTAGCCTGCTGCGTGTCCGACGCCATCCTGTCCATCCAGTCCGCCGTCGCCTACGGCCATGTCGGCAACAGCGCCGCCGTGTTCCCGCTGCAGCGCCTGGGGATGGAGGTCTGGCCGGTCAATACGGTGCAGTTCTCCAACCATCCCGGCTACGGCAGCCGCACCGGGCAGAGCTTCACCGGCGAGCAGGTTCGCGATGTCGTGGCCGGGATCGCCGCCCGCGGCGTGCTGCACCACTGCCGGGCGGTGCTCAGCGGCTATCTGGGCGACCCCGCGGTGGGGGAGGCGGTGCTGGACGCCGTCGGCCTCGTGCGCCAGGCCAATCCCCACGCGCTGTATTGCTGCGACCCGGTGATCGGGGATGCCGGGCCGGGCATCTACGTCCAGCGCGCCATCCCGGCCCTGTTGCGGGACCGCATGCTGCCGCAGGCCGACATCGCCACGCCCAACCAGTTCGAGTTGGAGCAGTTGACCGGCCACGCCCCGGCGACCTCGCTGGCGGCGGCGAAGCAGACGGCGCTGCACCTGCGCGGCGCCATGCGGCCGGGTGCGCGCGTGCTGGTCACCAGCCTGGTGCTGCCGGAAACGCCCGCCGATGCGCTCGACCTGCTGGCGGTGGACGCATCCGGCGCCTGGCGGCTGCGCACGCCGAAGCTGGCGCTGGCGGCGAACGGCACGGGCGACACCATCGCTGCCTTGTTCCTGTTGCACGTGCTCCGCACTGGCAGCACGCCGCAGGCCTTGGCGGCCGCCACCAGCGCCACCTTCGGCCTGCTGCGCCGGACGGCGGCGGCCGGGTCACGCGAGTTGCTGACCGTTGCGGCGCAGGAAGAATTCGTGCGTCCGAGCCATCTGTTCACGGCGGAACCCGTGTAGAATTTGCCACAATTTGTTCGGCCTGCCCTGATCCCGCCAAGATCGTCGGGCAGAGTGGGGATAGCCGCCCTTTTCCCCCACGGACGACAGCATGCGCCTTCTTCACGCCTACCGCCGCGTGCTCTCCGTGCTCGGCGCCGACAAGCGTCTGGCGGTGGTCCTTGGCCTGGCAAACATCGTCCTTGCCGGGTTGCAATTTCTTGATCCGGTGCTGTTCGGCCGCGTGATCGGGCTGCTGTCGGACTCCGATGGTATTTCGCGCGACGCGTTGTGGCACCGTGCGGCGGTGCTGATCGGCGTGTGGATCGTCGTGGCCGCGCTGGCCATCGGCGGCAACATCCAGACCGTGGTGCATGCCGAGCGCATGGCCCATCGCAACCGGCTGAAGGTGATGAGCCGGTTCTTCGGCCACGTGCTGTCGCTGCCGCTGTCGTTCCATGGGGAGGCGCATTCCGGCCGGCTGATGAAGGTGATGCTGAACGGCGCGGACTCGATGTTCTCGGTGTGGCTGACCTTCTTCCGCGAGCAGCTTGCCACCTACGTGGCGCTGCTGGTGCTGCTGCCGCTGACGCTGCTGCTGAACTGGCAGCTTGCGGTGGTGCTGATCGTCCTGGTGGTCGTGTTCTGCGCCGTGACGATCGTGGTGATCAACCGCACGGAAGAAGGCCAGCGCCGGGCCGAATCGTTTCAGTCCAGCCTGGCCGGCACGGCGCAGGACGCCCTGGCCAACGTGATGGTGGTGCAGTCCTTCACCCGGCTGGCGGCGGAGACGCGCCGGTTCGGCCAGATCGCCGACGAGGTGATCGCCCACCAATTTCCCGTGCTGAACTGGTGGGCGGTGGTCAACGTGCTGACCCGCGGCGCGTCCACCATCGCCGTGATCGTCATCGTCGTGGTGGGCACATTCCTGCACGTGGCGGGCAAGGCCAGCGTGGCGGAGATCGTCACCTTCATGGGCTTCGCCAATCTACTGATCAGCCGGTTGGAAGCGGCCATGCAATTCGCCTCCCGCCTGTTCCTGCAGATGCCGGGGCTGGAGGAGTATTTCCGGGTGCTCGACGCCAAGAGCTCGGTCCCGGAGCAGCCGGACGCGGTGGAGTTGGAGGCGCCGAAGGGCGAGGTCGCGTTCGAGGCGGTGTCCTTCGGCTATCCCGGCGGCCCGGCGATCCTGCGTGACGTGTCGTTCGTGGCGCAGCCCGGCTCGGTGGTGGCGCTCGTGGGGACCACCGGGGCCGGCAAGAGCACGGCGATGAACCTGCTGCAGCGCCTGTGGGACCCGACGGCCGGGCGGGTCGCCATCGATGGCCAGGACATCAGCCACGTGACGCTGGAAAGCCTGCGGCAGACGATCGGCGTGGTGTTCCAGGAAAGCCTGCTGTTCAACCGCTCGATCCGGGAAAACCTGCGCATCGGCCAGCCCGAGGCGACGGATGCCCAGGTGGAGCAGGCGTGCCGCATGGCCGACGCGCACGACTTCATCATCCGCCAGCCGCAGGGTTATGAGACGATGGTGGGTGAGCGCGGCGCCACCCTGTCCGGCGGGCAACGCCAGCGGCTGGCGATTGCCCGGGCGCTGCTGAAGAACCCGCCGATCCTGATCCTGGACGAGGCGACCAGCGCCCTGGACGCCGCCACGGAGGCGCGGGTGTCGCGTGCGATGGCGACGCTGATGGAGGGGCGCACCACCTTCATCATCGCGCACCGCCTGTCCACGGTGCGCGACGCCGACGAAATCCTGGTGTTCGACGGTGGCGAGATCGTGGAGCGCGGCCGGTTTGACTCGCTGGTGGCGCGGGGTGGCCGGTTCGCGCAGTTGGTGGCGACCCAGCTTGCCGGTGCGCCGCAAATCCGCGCGGCGGAGTAGGCGGCGGGTCGTCTTTGCTGCATTGCACGGCTGTTGTTTGCATTACCCGGCGTTGCACGCGCAGATTGGTAAAACGGGGGCAATAGACCCTTCGGGCAAGAACAGAGGAGTCCAAGACATGAGTGTGGCAGCTATTTTGCGGCACAAGAATGCCGGAACCGTCACCACCACGCCGGACACGTTGCTGGTGGATGTCGCTACCCTGCTGTCCCAGCACGGGATCGGTGCGGCGCCGGTGATGGAAGGCGAAAACCTGGTCGGCATCATCAGCGAGCGTGACCTGGTCCATTGCCTGGCCCGGCACGGCGCCGACGCGCTGGACCTGCGGGCGGCGCAGGCGATGACCCGTTCGGTGCAGACGGTGCGGCCGGAGACGACGCTGGGGGAGGCGATGGCGGCCATGACCGCCGGCCGGTTCCGCCACATGCCCGTCCTGGTGGACGTCCGCATGATCGGCCTGGTGAGCATCGGCGACGTGGTGAAGGCCAGGCTGGACGAGCAGGCCAACGAAGTCGACAGTTTGCGCGCCTACGTCGTCGGTTGATCCGGTAGCTCCGACGACGGCAAAGCTGACCGAGGGGAGCGCTCCCCGTAGGGTGGGACGCGCTTTGGCGTCCCACCAACGACAAAACACGCCGCCAAGCCGGTGGGACGCCATAGCGCGTCCCACCCTACTCGCTCAGAGTGAATGACCGCTTTCCACCAAATCCGGCATAACTTACGTCAGCACGCCCGCGAGCGCGCCGCTCATGCATGTGGCGATCGTGCCGGATACCAGCGACCGCAAGCCAAGCACGGTGATCTCCGCCCGGCGCTCCGGCACCATCGCGCCCATGCCGCCCACCACGATGCCGAGGCTGCCGAAATTGGCGAAGCCGCATAGGGCGTAGGTCATGATCAGGCGGGAGCGCGGGCTAAGCGCGTCCGGCGGCAGGCTGGCGAGGTGCAGGTAGGCGACGAACTCGTTGAGCACCGTCTTCGTCCCCATCAGCAACCCGGCCGCGCCGGTCTCCGCCCAGGGCACGCCGATCAGCCACAGCACCGGGCGGAAGGGCAGGGCGAACAGCGCCTCCAGCGTCCAGCCGCCCGGCAGCAGGGCCAGCATCTGGTTCAGCAGGCTCACCAGCGCCACGGCCACCAGCAACGTCGTGGTGATGCCCACCAAAGGGCCGATCCCGTCCGCCGTGCCGCGCACCAGCGCGTCCAGGCTGCCCAGCGCGGGGTCGCGCGCCACCGTGGCCGGGGTGGATTGCGTGGCCGGTGCGAACGGCACCATCAGGGCAGACACCGCCAGCGCTGCGGGGGTGCTGATCACGGCGGCGACGATGATGGTGCCGAGCGCGTTGGGGATCACCGGGCCCAGGATGGCGCCGTAGATCACCATGACCGTCCCCGCGATGCCCGCCATGCCGCAGCCCATCACCGCGAACAGCTCGCCCCGCTGCATGCCGAGCAAATAGGGGCGGATCAGCAACGGCGCCTCGATATTGCCGACGAAGATGTGGATGGCGGCGGCCAGGGCCAGCGGGCCGTCGATGCCCAGCACCCGCCGCAGCAGGAACGCGAACGCGCCGGTGATCCGCTGCAACACGCCCCAGTGGAACAGCAGCGAGCCGAGCGCGCTGATCACCAGCACCAACGGCAGGATCTTGAAGGCGATGATCAGGCTGGCGTCGGGCCGGATTTCCGCGAACGGCAGCGCGCCGCCGCCGAGATAGCCGAACAGGAAGGCGGTGCCGTCATCGGTGGCGCGTTGCAGCGCGTCGGCCAAATGGTCCAGCAGCAGCACCGCGGCGCGCGCCGGCGCCACATCGATCAGCAGCGCGGCGAGCGCCACCTGCAGCACGATCCCGCCGGCCACCACCCGCCAGGGGATGCGGCGCCGGTCTTCGCTGAACGCCCAGGCGAGGACAAGCAACGCCACCCAGCCGACCAGACCGCGCATGCACCCACCCCCGACTCGCCGGGGATCAGTTCACACTGCGTCGTAGTCGATGACCACCCTGGGCGTCGTTGGATGTGCCTGGCAGGTGAGCACGAAGCCGGCTTCAAGCTCCCACGGTTCCAGCGAGTAGTTGACGGCCATGGTCACCGCGCCCTCGACGACCCGGGCGCGGCAGGTGCTGCACATGCCGCCTTTGCAGGCGAAGGGCAGGTCCATGCCGGCGCGCAAGGCGGCGTCCAGCACGCTTTCTCCCTCCGCCACCGGCATGTCGCGGCGGTTGCCATCCACCACCAGGCTTGCAACGTGGGTGGACGGGGCACTGGGCGCGGTGGGACGCGGGCGGGGGATACCGCCGGTGGCCGACACGAACCGCTCGACATGGATGCGGTCGGGGAGGACGCCGAGCTGCCCCAGCACCGGTTCCACCGCGTCGATCATGCCGGCGGGGCCGCAGAGGAAGACGTGGTCGATGCGTTGTGCGGGCACGATATGGCGCAGCAGCAGGCGCACGCGGTCGGCATCCAGCCGGCCGTGCAGGATAGGAATGTCTTGTTCCTCCTGGCTCAGCACGTGGAACACGGAAAAGCGGCCGAGGAACCGGTCCTTCAATTCCTCCAGCGCCTCACGGAACAGCATGCCGCGCACGGATTGATTGCCGTAGAACAGGAAGAACTGGCTGCGTGGCTCGCGCGCCAGGATGCCGCGGGCGAGCGAGAGGATGGGCGTGATGCCCGACCCGGCGGCCAGGCCGACATGGATGCGGGCGGCCTCCGGCTCGTAGGAGATGCCGAAGCGGCCGGTGGGCGTCATCACCTGCACGGCGTGGCCGGGCGCCAGCGTTTCGTTCGCCCAAGTGGAGAAGGCGCCGCCATCGACCCGCTTCACCGCGATGCGGAGTTCCCCGTCATCCGGGCCGGAGCAGATGGAGTAGGAGCGGCGGATGTCGTCCCCGGCGACCGTGGCGCGCAAAGTGAGGTATTGGCCGGGGTTGAAGGCGTAGGACTTCGCTAAGTCGGGCGGGATGTCGAACGCGACGGAGACGGCGTCGGCAGTTTCTCGGCGGACGTTGGCGACGTGGAGGGTGTGGAAGCGGGGGGTGCGGGCGGCACCCTCACCCAACCCTCTCCCAGAGGGAGAGGGCTTTTTGATGGAGGTCGCGGGTTCGTCTCCCTCTTGGAGAGGACCGGGGTGAGGGTCCAACGCCCCCATCAATGGCACTTGAAGTAATCGAACGGCTCGCGGCACGCCTGGCACTGCCACAATGCCTTGCACGACGTGGAGGCGAACTCCGCCAACTGCCGTGTGTCGTGGGAGCCGCAGCGCGGGCACGTCACCGCCTGCTCGCCAAACAGCGCGCGCCGGCCGCTGCCGGGCACGGGCGGGGCGATGCCGTACTCCGTCAGCTTGCGGCGGCCGTCATCCGTCAGCCAATCCGTGGTCCAGGCCGGGGACAGCACCGTCCGGACCCGCGCATCCGGGATGCCGACGCGGTCCAAGGCCAGGCCGATCTCCACCGCGATCATGTTCATCGCCGGGCAGCCGGAATAGGTGGGGGTGATGGTAACTTCCACCGTGTCGCCCGCCATGTGCACGTCGCGCAACACGCCCAGGTCGGCGATGGTCAGCACCGGGATTTCCGGGTCCACCACCGTCTCCGCCGCCAGGCGCGCCCGTGCCAGCAAGTCGCTCACCAGGTGGCGCCCGGGAACGTCCGCTGCAAATGCTGCATGACGGACAGCATGGGGCCGAGATGTTCGCTGTGCCGCCCGCTGCGCCCGCCGCGATGCATCCAACTGCCCGTCGGCAGCGCCAGCGTCGCTTGGCTGAGGATGTCGGCGACCGTCTTCTGCCACACCGCATGCAAGGCGGATGCGTCGGCGGCGATGCCAGACAGGGCGCTGTCATCCGCCTCGAACATCTCACCCGTATACGGCCACAGCGCGTCCACCGCCGCCTGCACCCGGCGGTGGCTTTCCGCCGTGCCGTCGCCCAGCCGGATCATCCACTCGCTGCTGTGGCGCAGATGGTAGGCGCTTTCCTTCTCGCTCTTGGCTGCGACAGCGGCGAGCGTCGCGTCGGACGACTGCACCATCGCGCGCCAATACGGATCCGCGAAGGCGGAGTAGAAGAATTGCCGCACGATCGTGTGGCCGAAATCGCCGTTCGGCTGCTCCAGCAGCAGCAGGTTGCGGTATTGCGGCGCGTCGCGCAGGTACGCGAAGCCGTCCTCGTCATGCCCGGCGGCCTCCACCTCGGCCGCGTAGGCGTACAGCGAGCGGGCCTGGCCCAGCAAATCCAGGCCGATATTGGCCAGCGCCATGTCTTCTTCCAGCGACGGCGCATGCCCGCACCATTCCGACAGGCGATGGCCCAGCACCAGCGCGTCGTCTGCCCGGCGCAGCGTGTAGAGCACCAGCGGCGTCTCGTGCACCTGGATCGACGTGCCCATCACATGTGACCGACGTCGTCCGGCACCTCGTAGAAGGTCGGGTGGCGGTAGACCTTGCTCTCGGCCGGCTCGAACAGCATGGCCTTGTCGGCCGGGTCGCTGGCGGTGATGGCGGCGGACGGCACCACCCAGATAGACAAGCCTTCGCCGCGCCGCGTGTAGACGTCCCGGGCGGCCTGCAGCGCCATGGTGGCGTCCGCGGCGTGCAGCGAGCCGACATGCTTGTGCGCCAACCCGTTGCGGCTGCGGATGAATACCTCCCACAGTGCGGTGTCGGGCGTGGCCATCTACGCCGCCTGCTTCAGCGCCCGCTTCGCGGCATGGGCGGCGGCGGCCTCGCGCACCCAGTCGCCCTCGGCGTGGCTGCGGCGGCGGGTGGCCAGGCGCTCCCGGTTGCACGGGCCGTTGCCGGCCAGCACCTGGCGGAACTCCTCCCAATCGATCGGGCCGTGATGCCAATGGCCGTCGGCGTCCTGCGTCATCGCCGCGTCCGGGAGGGCCAGGCCCAGCTTCTGTGCCTGCGGCACCGTGGCATCGACGAATTTCTGCCGCAGCTCGTCGTTGCTGAACCGCTTGATCTTCCAGGCGGTGGATTGGTCGGAATGCTGGCTCTCGCCATCCGGCGGGCCGAACATCATCAGGCACGGCCACCACCAGCGGTCCAGCGCATCCTGCGCCATCGCCTTCTGCTCCGGCGTGCCGGCGCACAGGGTCAGCATGATCTCGTAGCCTTGGCGCTGGTGGAAGCTCTCCTCCTTGCACACGCGGATCATTGCCCGGGCATACGGACCGTAGGAGCAGCGGCACAGCGGGATCTGGTTCATGATCGCCGCCCCGTCGACCAGCCAGCCGACCGCGCCGATATCGGCCCAGGTCAGCGTCGGATAGTTGAAGATGGAGGAATACTTGGCCTTGCCCTCCAGCAGCCCGTCCACCAGCGCCTCCCGGCTGGTGCCGAGCGTCTCCGCCGCGGCGTAGAGATACAGGCCATGCCCGCACTCATCCTGCACCTTGGCCAGCAGCGCGGCCTTGCGGCGTAGCGACGGGGCGCGGGTCAGCCAATTGCCCTCCGGCAACTGGCCGACGATCTCGCTGTGCGCGTGCTGGCTGATCTGCCGGGTCAGCGTGCGGCGATAGGCGGCGGGCATCCAGTCATTCGGCTCGATCCGGTCTTCCGCGTCGATGCGGGCCTGGAAGCGGGCGAGCTGGTCTGGATCCTCGGTGCTGCGGATTTTGTCGGCGGCGTTCAGTGCCTGCGTATACATCCGGGTTGCCTCCCCTGCCCAGGGGCTTTGCCCCTGTCCCCACCAGACGACGGTCGTCCTCTGGACACCTGTTTGAACTCTTTATATCACAAACGGCGAGGCGTTCAAGGGATTTCGGTAACATCTGAGTGGAAGCGGTCCGCTAGCGTGTTGGGGGGAGGCAGCGCCTGGCTGTCCAGCCAGCGTTCGGACCCCGGCAGCACGGCCGCGTAGGCGGCGCGGCACAGGCGTCGCGCCGTGGCACCGGGCCAGTCGGGCGGCAGGATCGCCGCTGGCAAGTCCGGCGCGTGCAGCACGATGCGGCGGTATTCATGGATCAGCAGCGTGCGCGCGACCATCGCGTCCAGCGGCGCCGGGCCGCGCCAATCCGGCACATGGGCAAACGCCGCGTTGAACCGGGCGAAGGACGCTGCAAGCCGGTCGAGCGGCCAGGCGCGGGCGGCCAACAGCCGCGCAGCGTCAGCGTCGACCTTGGCGTCCAGCGTGATCGGCTCGTCCGGCGCCGTCACGGGTCCGGCGGCGACCCACAGCCCGGGCGCGGCCTCGCCATAGCCGGCCGCCACCAAACGGGGCCGGTCGACCGGGTGCAGCACCAGCCGGAACCGCCCGTCCCACGCGGGCGGCGCGCCGGCGTAGATCACCTTGGCGGCGGCGGCGAAGGTGTCGCGGCCCTTTTCCGCCAGTTGGTAGCGGCTGTTGCGGCCCACCCGGCGCCGCTCCGTCCAGCCATCCGCCACCAGGCGCGACATCGCCGTCCGCACTGCCCCGCCATCGATCCCCATGGCGTCGAACAGCGCCAGCAGGGTCGCCAGCCACACCGACCCGCCGCGCGGCACGATCGCATCGCCGAACACGGTGATGACGACAGACCAGGTGCGCTGCGGACGCTCCCGCCAATGCTCCAGCAGGGGGGCCAGCATGGGCGGCTACTCCGCGCCGCACACCTCGTTGACGGACACCACGCGCCAGCCCAGCGGTGAGTGCTCCAGTTTGGTCAGGGAGATGTTCTGCACCGAGAGATGCAGTGCGGCGTCGGCCCCGATCCCCAGCGCATGCGCCACGGCGGCACGGATGGCGCCACCGTGGCTGACGATCACGACGTCCTCGCCCCGATGCGCCGCCGCCAGCCGCTCCATCGCCGCGCCGACGCGGACGATGACGTGCGCCATGCTTTCCCCGCCGGGCGGCACTTCCTCCCCGCCCAACGGCCAGAACGCATGGGCCGGCTGGCTCAGCCTGGCCGGCAGGTGGGCATGGGGCAGGCCCTGCCAGTCCCCGAGGTTCTGCTCGATCATGTCCGGCTCGACCGCCAGGGCTTGCGCCGGGTAGCCGGCGCGGAACAGCGCCTCCGCCGTCAGCACCGTGCGGGAGAGCGGGCTTGCCACCCACCAGGCCGGTCTGGGCAGCCGGGCGGCCAGCGTGTGGTAGGCCCCAGCCTGCGCCACCAGCGTGTCCGGGCAGAGCGGCACGTCCATCGTGCCGTACAGCATCGCCCGCGCATTCTCCTCCACCAGCGCGTGGCGGATCAGCCAGAAGCGTGTCTCGTCCATTTATTCCCCGATGTTCAACAGGGCGCCGCCCTGCCTGGCGTGGCGGAACTGCCCGGCGAACACCCAGATCGCGGCCGCCATCCACACAATGTTCAGTCCGAATGCCCAGGCGAGATGGTCCCAGCGCACCACGCCGTTCGCCAGCGCCGCCCGCATCCCCTCGAACACGTGCGAGGACGGCAGGGCCAATGCGATGGGCCGGATCGCCGCCGGCAGCACGGCCACCGGGTAGAACACGGCGGAAAACGGCGTCAGCCCGAACAGCACCGACCAGGCCAGCGCCTCCGCCCCCGCGCCATGCCGCAGGATCAATGACAGCACGCCCAGCGACACCCACCAGCCCATGATCATCAGGTTGAGGAAGAACAGGACGACGACCGGCCCCATGGCGAACAGGTCGAACGCATACAGCGCCCAGGCCAGCAGGATCGCCGGCAGCACGCCGATCACCATGCGCAGCACGGAGACGGCCACCATGGCGGCCACCATCTCCCACGGCCGCATCGGGCTGACGAAGACATGGGCGAGGTTGCGGGACCAAACCTCCTCCAGGAACGACAGCGCCACGCCCATTTGGCTGCGCAACGCCACCTCCCACAGCAGGACGCCACCGAGCAGCGTGCCGGCCGCAACCGCGACCGGGGCATTGGCGCGGGTCGCGATGAAGGACGCGGTGAATCCCCAGATCAGCATCTGCAGGGTCGGCCAATAGGCCAGCTCCAGCAGTCGCGGCCAGGACCGGCGATACAGCGCCAAATGACGGTACATCAGCCCCCAGATGCGCCGCCCCGCCATCATGCCGCCTGCCGCCGGTTGCGCGCGATGTCCAGGAACACTGCCTCCAGATCGTCCCGGCCATAGCGCGTGAGCAGCTCCGCTGGGGTGCCGCGGTCCACCACGCGGCCCTGCTTCAGCATCAGCACGTCGGAGCACAGCCGCTCCACCTCCGCCATATTGTGGCTGGCCAGCAGGATGGAGCAGCCGCTTGCCGCGCGGTAGCGCTCCAGCCAGGAGCGCACCCAATCGCCGGTGTCCGGGTCCAGGCTGGCGGTCGGCTCGTCCAGCAGCAGGACGTCCGGGCGGTTGATCAGCGACTTGGCCAGCGCCACGCGAGTCTTCTGCCCGGCGGAGAGCTGCCCGGCCGGGCGGTGCAGGAACGGCGTCAGTTCCAGCTCCTCGGCCAGTTCAGCGATGCGCCGCTCCAGCTTCCGCACGCCGTAGAGATGGCCGTAGACCCGCAAATTCTCGGCCACCGACAATCGGGCCGGCAGGGCCACGTAGGGCGAGGAGAAATTCATCCGCGCCAGCGCCGCGAACCGGTCGCGCGCCATGTCGCGCCCCAGCACGGTGATCGTGCCGGCGGACGGGATCAGCAGCCCCAGCAGCATGGCGATGGTGGTGGTCTTGCCCGCGCCGTTGCCGCCCAGCAGGCCCAGCGTCTCGCCCCGCCCGACCTGGAAGGACAGCCCCTCCACCGCCGTGACGTCGCCGTAGCGCTTCGTCAGCCCCTCAACCCGAATTGCATCCATGGCGAGGGATTAGAGCAGTTTCAGCCAGATCGGAACGGTCTGGCTGATAAAACTGCTCGCCTGACCATAGGTTAGCGCGCGCTGACCACTCTGGTCAGCCTCATGTGCTCTAAGCGGCGGCCGCCCGTTCGCCAAGGGTTGCCCGGTCGGCGGCCGGCCCGGTGAACAGGGTCACCCCGACCGACAGTCCCCACTCGATCGCAGCCGGATCCTCCCCGCATTCCAGCACCAGCGAACCGGCGTGGCAGACGTCCAGCAGCGGGCCGGATTGCTGCGGCAGGTCGAGCGACCAGGGCACGGTGAGGTAGTCAAGGTCCAGCGCTGCCGGCGACAGCACGGCCAACAGGTCCGGCGCGGCGTCCCGCAACATCAGCCGGTAGCCGCGGGCGCGGGCGAACCCGCGGGCGAAGGCGAAGGCGGCAGCGTCCGCCACCAAATCCGCCGGGTGCAGCGCCAGCACCACCCGGCCCCGCAGCGATTGCGGCAGCGCGGCGTCCAGCTTCAGGAACTCCGGCCCGAGCACGCTGACGACGTTGAGGTCGAGCGCGAAGGGACGCGCCCCGCGCAAATCGTCCGGACCGGTCAGCAGCGCCAGCATGCGCCGGTCCAGCGTGCGGGTGAGCCGGCGGTACAGCCATGGGTCGCCGGACAGGTCGCAACCGGGAAGCAACTCGGACGACAGCTCCGCCAGGGAGAACATCCGCCGTTCCCAGGCCAGGGCCGCATTCTTGGCATCCAACTGCCAGACCTGCTCACGGCGGGCGAAGCGCGCCAGGTTCGCCTGCGCCAACGCCGCTTCCAGCAGGAGCAGGGAGGCCGGGTCGAGCGGCGGGTCCTGCTCCGAGGGGGGTGGTTCGGTCTGCGGGTTGTCCGCCAGGGCTTCGAGCAGCAAGTCCCCGCTGTCGGGCAGGTCGTACAGGAAGATCAGTTGCCGCAGGGTGGGCGCCGGCACCGTCGCGTCGGACAGCAGGTGGTCGAGTGCGTCCACCACGTCCAGCAGCGCCGCCTCGGCATCGCCGCGCCAGACCACCACCAGGCGCGGCCCCGGCAGTTGGAACAGTTCGGCGCGCGGCGCCCGCAGCAGCGGCGTCAACGCGGCCTCGGCCAGGCGGCGGTGATGCGGACGCGACAAGGCCGGGGGAAGGTGGTCGATCCGGAGCAGCAGGGCCTGGCGCTTGGCGCCGGAGGTCGCGCACTCCGCCACCAACGCGGCCAAGCGTTCGGGCGAAGACGGTTTCACGCCGGCAGGGCAACCGCGGCGAGCGGCTGCATGGCGTCCAGCAGGGCCGTGTTGCGGCAGCCGACACGGCCGGCGGACCCGGTGGCCGCCGCGCGGTCGATGCATTGGCGCAGCGAGCAGGCGGCGGCGTAGTGGCAGGTGGTGATCCGCTCCGCCGCGAGCATCGCGTCCACGTGGCGGCCCTGGAAGCAGCGTATGCCATGCTGGCGGCCCCAGGCGAGTGCGGCCTCGGTCTCAGCCCGGTGCAGCACGATCCGTTCCGGGCCGAACTCGGCGACCGCGGTGGCCAGCAGGCGACGCTCGCGGCCGGGCAGCGTGGCCATGCGGGGGGACCAGTCCAGCTTCAGCAAGTCGGGTTCCCAGGCGGCGGGCCGTGCCAGCGACAGCACCGCATGGTCCAGGCCGTCCAGCACCAGGCTGCACCCGGCGTCACGCAGGCGTTTGCAGGCGGCCTTGAACCGCGGCAGGTCGGCCACCGCTTCCATGAACTGGATTTCGACGCCAAGTCGGGCGCCATCGCCGCGCAGGGCCACGAAGCGCGCGAATTCCTCCGATAAGATGCTGGATACCGTGAGGTTGAGGTGCAGGCGTGGCACGGCGATGAACTGCGCCGTGGCGCCGGCGCGCAAGACGCGCTCGTCCAGCCGGGCCGCGAGGTGGCGGAACAGGAACGGGTCGGTGATCACCGGCAGCGGCGCGCCGTTCCGCGCCTCCAGCGCGGCCAGCGAGACGGTCAGTTCCTGGTAGAGCGTCTCCATGCCGCCGTTGGTGATGCGGACCGCGGTTTGGCGCCGGGTCAGGTCATCCATCGCGGCGACGGCGAGCACGGTTTCGGCGGCGGCCAACGCACCCAGCGGCACGGGCGCGTCCTCGGCGACGATGCTTTGCGTGTCCGCGTTGGCGAGGGCGGCGCGTGCGACCTCCTCGTCCGCGGGCAGCGACCAGAGCGTGAGCAGGCGGTCGATGCCGGGCGCCTCCGGCCGGAACAGGTGCGACAGGGTGGGGACCAGCGCGGCGCTGGTGGCCGGGTCGGTCAGCAGGACGAAGTCGCCGTTGGTGCAGTTGAACGCCTGGCCGCCATGGGTCTGGATCGCGCCGTCCAGCAGGGCGCTGGCGATGCGGCGGTGATGCGGGCGGGGGCCGGGGGCGTGCAGGCGCGAGAGGTGCAGGATCAGGATGGCTACGGGCCGCTTGACACGCCCGGCCCAGTCCAGGCCAAGGTCCAGCGCGTGATGCAGCGGGCTGGCAGGCTGGCCGCCGGCGGCCAGGATCACCCGCCCGCTCTTTCCCTCCATCCGGCCGTCTCCCGCGTTGCGCATTGCCTGTCGTCGCCCCAAGCGTTCGGGGATAGAGTGGCGGCCGCATGGTTTCAGCATCGTT
The DNA here is from genome assembly GCA_965199095.1 of Acetobacteraceae bacterium. Lineage (GTDB taxonomy): Bacteria > Pseudomonadota > Alphaproteobacteria > Acetobacterales > Acetobacteraceae > LMUY01. The sequence continues at coordinate 149,838 of CBDAQM010000005.1, read as the reverse complement.
AAGTCATCCTGCGCCCGGCTGGCTGTCCCCCGGCCGGCGCGTCTACGCGATCGGGGACGTGCATGGCTGCGCCGACCGGCTGGCGACGCTGCACGGCCGGGTCGCGGCGGATTTGCGGCACAATCCGGTGGCGGCGCCGCTGCTGCTGCATTTGGGGGATTACGTCGACCGCGGGGCTGGGTCGGCCACCGTGGTGCGGCGGCTGGCGGCGGGGCCGGTGCTGCCGGGCGTGCCGATGGTCTGCCTGCGCGGCAACCATGAGCAGATGATGCTGGAAGCGATGGATGGCGATCCGGACAGCATCGACCAGTGGCTCCATAACGGCGCCGTCGAGACGCTGCGCAGTTGGGGCGTCACGCCGGCCGAACCGCTGGCGGACTGGCGCACGGCCGTGGCGCCGGAGCTGCCGTTCCTGCAAGGTCTGGCCCTGTTCCACCAGGTGGACGGCTATGTCTTCGTCCATGCCGGGCTGCGCCCGGGCGTGAGGATGGTGGCGCAGTCGCCCGAAGACATGCTGTGGATCCGGGAGGAGTTCCTGACCTGGCCCGGCCCCATCCTGCCCGAAGCGCCCGGCATGGCGGTGGTCCACGGCCACACCCCGCGTCGCGAGCCCGACATACTCGGGCGTCGGATGGGATTGGACACGGGTGCGGTCACCGGCGGGGCGCTGACCTGCGCGGTGTTGGAAGGACGCACCGTCCGCTACCTGGTGGCGTAACTCAGGCCGTCACAACCCAAGCACGTCCCGCATGTCGTAGAGGCCCGGCGTCCGTCCGGCGGCCCAGCGCGCGGCCTGCACGGCGCCGACGGCGAAGGCCCGGCGGTCGAAGGCGCGGTGGGTGAGGGCGATGTGCTCGTCACCGGCCGCGAACAGCAGGCTGTGCTCGCCGACCACCTGGCCGCCGCGCAACGACGCGAAGCCGATGGCGCCGGGGGGGCGTGGACCTGTGTGGCCGTCCCGCCCGCTTTGCATCACCGCGGCGAGGTCCACACCGCGGCCGCGGGCGACCGCGCGGCCCAACCCGATCGCCGTGCCGGATGGCGCATCCACCTTCTGGCGGTGATGCATCTCCACGATCTCGGCATCGTAGCGGTCCGCCGGAAGCGCCGTGGCCATCTGCTCGGCCAAGGCCAGCACCAGGTTGACGCCGGGCGCGAAGTTTGGTGCGTACACGACGGCAATGCCCTGCGACGCAGCACGCACCGCGGCCTCATCGTCGGCGGTCAAGCCGGAGGTGCCGAGAACCCATGCGACGTTGGCGTGCGTCAGGAGAGCGGCGTGGTCCTTCGCGAGGCTGGCGGTCGTGAAGTCGATCACGACGTCCGCCGTGGCGATGAGGCCGCCCAGCGCGGTGCTACGCGATGACCCGCCCACCAGGGGTAGACCCGCCTTGGCGACTTCCTCTTCGAGCAACCGGCCCATGCGGCCGGTGATCCCTGCGATGACGATCCGCGGCGTCACCGCAGCCGCATCAGGTCCGGCCATCGAAGAAGGCGGACACCTTGGCGAAGAAGCCTTCGCTTTCCGGACTGCCGTTCTTGTTGTGCCTGGCCGCCTCGGCCTCGAATTCCTCCAGCAACTCGCGTTGACGCTTGGTGAGCTGCAACGGCGTTTCCACCGCGACCTGCACATACATGTCGCCCCGCGCCGAACTCCGCAGCACGGAGAAGCCCTTGCCGCGAATGCGGAATTGGTCGCCTGACTGCGTGCCGGGCGTGACCTTCACCTTGGCCCGCGTGCCGTCGATCACCGGCACCTCCACATCGCCGCCGAGCGCCGCCTGCGTCATCCGCAGCGGGACCCGGCAATAGATATTGGCGCCGTCGCGCTGGAAGATATCGTGCGGCCGGATGGCGACATGGACATAGAGGTCGCCCGCTGGCGCACCCGAGCCACCTGCCTCGCCCTCGCCAGTAAGCCTGATACGAACCCCATCCTCGACCCCGGCCGGGATCGCGACGGAAAGCGTCCGGTCGCGCGGCACGGTGCCGACGCCGCTGCACACCCGGCACGGGTTACGCACCACACGGCCCATCCCGCCGCAGGTCGGGCAACTGCGTTCCACCAGGAAGAAGCCTTGCTGCGCCCGCACCTTGCCGGACCCGCCGCAGGTGGGACAATTGTCACGCTCCGCCTGCTTGCTGGCCGACCCGGTTCCGGCGCAGGCATCGCATGCGACGCGGGTGGGGACGCGCAAATCCACCTTGGTGCCGGTGAACGCGTCTTCCAAGCCGATTTCGACCTGCGCCCGCAGGTCCGAGCCGGCGCGGGTGCGTGCGCCGCCGGCGCCGCGGCGGCCGCCCATGAACTCCCCGAACATCTGGTCGAAGATGTCGCCCAGGCCGCCTTCCTGGAACCCGAAGCCGGCGCCGGGGCCGCCATTCTCGAAGGCGGCATGACCATAGCGATCATACGCAGCGCGTTTCTGATCATCCCGCAGGACGTCATACGCTTCGTTGATTTCCTTGAACTTCGCTTCGGCTGCCTTGTCACCCGGATTGCGGTCCGGGTGGAACTTCATCGCCAACTTGCGATAGGCGCGCTTCAAATCGTCGGCAGAGGCATCCCGGTTCGACTCTAACAGAGCGTAATAATCTTGCTTTGCCAATTTAGTCCCCAGGATTGGAGGCCAGCGACCCCATACCCCCTATAATAGAGTCAGACAGGGCAGGAGGCGACCGCGAGGCCGCCTCCTGCCTGGTATCAGGCGGACTTCTTCTTGCGGTCGTCGACTTCCTCGAACTCAGCGTCGACCACGTTCTCGTCCGGCTTGGCAGCGCCACCATCGGCGCCGCCGGGGGAGGGCGCCTCGGATTGGGCCTTGTAAACCGCCTCGCCGATCTTCATCGCCGCCTGGGTGAGGCGCTCGGACGCGGCTTTCAGCTCCGCCGCGTCGCTGCCTGCCAGCGCAGACTTCGCCGCCGCGACCGCCGATTCGGCTTCGTTCTTGTCCTGCGGGGGCAGCTTGCCGCCATGCTCGGCCAGGTTCTTCTCAACCGAGTGGACGGTGGACTCAAGCTGGTTGCGCGTCTCGACCTGCTCGCGCCGGGCCTTGTCGGCGTCCGCATTGGCTTCCGCCTCGCGCACCATCTGCTGGATGTCCGCCTCGGACAGCCCGCCGCTGGCCTGGATGCGGATCTGCTGTTCCTTGCCAGTCGCCTTGTCCTTCGCCTGGACCGAGACGATGCCGTTGGCGTCGATGTCGAACGTCACCTCGATCTGCGGCACGCCGCGCGGGGCGGGCGGGATGTCGGCGAGGTCGAACTGGCCCAGCAGCTTGTTGTCCGCCGCCATCTCGCGCTCGCCCTGGCTGACCTTGATGGTCACGGCGCGCTGGTTGTCATCCGCGGTGGAGAAGGTCTGGCTCTTCTTCGTCGGGATCGTTGTGTTGCGGTCGATCAGCCGGGTGAACACGCCGCCCAGGGTTTCGATGCCGAGCGACAGCGGCGTCACGTCCAGCAGCAGGACGTCCTTCACGTCACCTTTCAGCACCGCGCCCTGGACCGCGGCGCCGATGGCGACGACCTCGTCCGGGTTGACGTTGCGCGCGGGTTCCTTGCCGAAGAACTGCTTCACCGCATCGATGACCTTGGGCATGCGGGTCATGCCGCCGACCAGGATCACGTCGTCGATCTCGGCCGCCGTGACGCCGGCATCCTTCAAGGCCGCCTTGCATGGGCCGAGCGTCCGCTGGATCAGGTCGTCGACCAGGCTCTCAAGCTTCGCACGGGTAAGCTTCATCACCAGGTGCTTCGGCCCGGAGGCGTCGGCCGTAATGAAGGGCAGGTTGATCTCCGTCTCCTTGGAGGAAGACAGCTCGATCTTCGCCTTCTCGGCCGCTTCCTTCAGGCGCTGCAAGGCCAGCTTGTCGCTGCGCAGGTTGATGCCCTGGTCGCGCTTGAACTCGTCCGCCAGGTAGTCGATCACGCGGACGTCGAAATCCTCGCCGCCCAGGAAGGTGTCGCCGTTGGTGGACTTCACCTCGAACACGCCGTCGCCGATTTCGAGCACGGAGATGTCGAAGGTGCCGCCGCCGAGGTCGTAGACCACGATGGTGCCGTGGTTCTTCTTGTCCATGCCGTAGGCGAGGGCAGCCGCCGTCGGCTCGTTGATGATGCGCAGGACTTCAAGCCCGGCGATGCGGCCGGCGTCCTTGGTGGCCTGGCGCTGTGCGTCGTTGAAGTAGGCGGGAACGGTGATGACGGCCTGGTCGACTTTCTCGCCCAGATAGCTCTCCGCCGTCTCCTTCATCTTGCCGAGGATGAAGGCGCTGATCTGGCCCGGCGCATATTTCTCGCCCCGCGCCTCGACCCACGCGTCGCCGTTATCGCCCTTGACGATGCCGTAGGGCACCAGGCCCTTGTCCTTGGACACCAGCGGGTCGTCGAACCGGCGGCCGATCAGGCGCTTGACGGCGAACAGCGTGTTGGTTGGGTTGGTGACGGCCTGGCGCTTGGCGCTCTGCCCGACCAGCCGCTCGCCACTATCGCTGAACGCGACCATGGAGGGGGTGGTGCGGGCGCCCTCGCTGTTCTCGATCACGCGGACATCCTTGCCCTCCATGATCGCAACGCACGAGTTGGTCGTGCCCAGGTCGATTCCGATGACCTTGCTCATTCATGACTCCATCATAGCGGTCCGGGGCGGCCCGAAGCACCGCGCGGGACCCTTGGGGTTTATCGCAGCGCGGGATGTATTGAGCCGGGTTCCGCTCGGCAAGTGGGGAACCCGGTTTTTCCCTCGCGTTTCCATGAAACGACTCCTATGCCGCCGCCTGACGCAGGCCCGTCGTAGGGTGGGCTTCAGCCCACCTCTTCGAGGCGCTGTAGGAGACGGTGGTGGGCTAAAGCCCACCCTACGACTTTCTTTTTGGAAGGGACTCGTATGAAGGGCGCTAGCGCCGTCAGGACGGCGTCGAGTCCGGCGCCTTCGCGACGACGACCATCGCCGGGCGCAGCAGGCGGCCGTTCAGGGTCCAGCCGGCGGTCCAGGCTTGCATGACGGTGCCGGGGGCGTGTTCGGCGGAGGGCTGTTCCGCCATCGCCTGGTGCAGATTCGCGTCGAACGGCTTGCCCGTCGGGTCGATACGGGCGATCCCGTTGCGCTCCAGCAAGGACAGGAACGACCGCTCCACCCCCTCGAACCCGTCGCGCAGCTTGCCGACGATCTCGGGCTCGCCCGGCGAGGCGGGGGGGAGCTGGTCCAGGCCGCGGCGCAGATTGTCCGCGGCCTCCACCACGTCGCGGGCGAATTTCTGCACTGCGAATTGCCGCGCGTCGTCGGCATCCCGCTTGGCGCGGGTGCGGACGTTGGCCATCTCGGCCTCCGACCGCAGCCATTTGTCGCGGAACTCCTGCGACTCGGCTTCCAGTTCGGCGATCCGCGCGCTGGCGGCCGCCATCAACTGCTCTGGCGTATCGGCGACGGGCGCCGTCGTGTCCGCCTGCTCCGGCGGCTGGGTTTCGGTGCTGCTCATGGGCGCAGAATTAGGACGGCGGAAGATGGGGAACAAGGCGTCCCTCACCCCAGCAGGCGGCCAATGACGCGGGCGGTGTAGTCCACCACCGGAATAACGCGGCCGTAATTGATCCGCGTCGGCCCGATCACGCCGATGGCGCCCACGATCCGGTCCGCCTCGTTGCGCGCCGGCGCCACCACCATCGACACGCCGGCGGCGCCGAACAGCCCGCTTTCCGCGCCGATATAGATGCGCACGCCATCCGACTGCTCCGCCAGTTCCAGCAGGCGCAGCATGGTGTCCTGCGTCTCCAGCCGGTCGAACAACACCTGGATCGCGCTGATCCGTTCGATCTGCGTCACGTCCGCCAGCAGCCGGCTCTGGCCGCGGATGATCAGGTTGCCGCCGAACCCGCCCCCGGGGGCAGTGGCCCATGTCGCCAATCCCGCCTCGACGACCATGCTGGACAGTTCGTCCAACTGCGTCCGGTTGGCCAGCATTTCCGCGCCGACGATGGTCCGCAGCTCCGCCAGGGACCGGCCGGACAGCCGGGCGTTCAGGTAGTTCGCCGCGTGGGTCAGCGAGGAGGGGGGCAGGCCGGGCGGCGTTTCGATGACGCGGTTCTCCACCTGGCCGTCCGCCCCCACCAGGATGACCAGGGCGCGTCCCGGCCCCAGCGCCACGAACTCGATATGCCGGACCGCGCCGTCGCTTTTCGGCGCCAGCACCAGCCCGGCCGCGGCGGAGAGGCCGGACAGCATGGTGGAGGTGTCGCTCAGCGTTTCCTGCAACGAGCGGCCGCGGGCCTCCAAGGCGCGGCCGATCTGGTCGCGCTCCTCCTCGCTCAGTTGGCCGAACTGCAGCAGGCCATCCACGAACAGCCGCAGGCCGCGGTCGGTCGGCAGCCGACCGGCCGAGGTGTGGGGTGCGAAGAGCAACCCCGCCTCGGTTAGATCCGCCATGACGCTGCGGATCGTGGCCGGGGACAAATGCATCGGCAGGCGGCGCGACAGCGTGCGGCTGCCGACCGGTTCGCCGGTTTGCACGAATTGCTCGACGATTTCCCGCAGGACCGCCGCGCTGCGCGGGTCGAGGTCGGGCGGCAGATGCGCCCGTGGCGGGACGTAGGACCATTCCGTCATCAGGACGGGAAACTAGGGAGCCGCCTGCGCCGGGTCAAACACCTGGGCACCGGCTGTCGTCACCCGCCGTAGCAGGTGATCGTCGTTCCCCTGCTGCTGTAGAACTCTCTGGTCGGCTCGATGGACGAGAACGAGCCGACGGCAGTCCCGTCGCTACCCCGGACCATGTGCGCTTGGTAGGGGATTTCGGCTGGAGCGGCATCCAGGGTCACCGCCAGGAACAGCGGTGGCTCCGTGCCCGGGCCGCGCCAGAACGGCTGCTTGACCTGGTCGCCCTCCATCTCCCAGCCGGTCACGAACAGCACGCGTTTCCCGAATACCAAGAGGTCGCTGGTCGGCCGGAAGACCGGGCTCCCGTCGGCGTCGAACCTGGTCTTCACGAGCAGCCCGTTCCGCATCATTGCCCGGATGGCCAAGGCGGGCTTGGGTGGGACGAGACAGGCGAGCTGGTCCTCCAGGGCTTTTCCCGTGCTCGCCAGCAACGATGCTTTGTCGCCAGCCACGGCGGGAGCCGCTATCAGGAGCGAGGCGACGACGGCCGGGACCATGGTGGCAAAGCGCATGCAGGGGTTCCAACCAGTCGTTGCGACGTTATGGGCTGCACTCGACCGCTGCAACTCGGCCGGAGGCGCAGCCGCCTTGAATGAGAAGGAGCCTCCGCCATGCGCCCATCCGGCCGCGCCCCCGACGCCCTGCGCGACGTGTCGTTCACCACCGGCTTCGCCCGGCACGCCGAGGGCTCGTGCCTCATCCGCATGGGCGGGACGGAGGTGCTGTGCGCCGCCAGCGTGGAAGGCCGCGTGCCATCGTTCCTGCGCGGCAGGGGCGAGGGCTGGGTGACGGCGGAGTACGGCATGCTGCCGCGCGCCACGCACAGCCGCGGGGAGCGGGAAGCAGCACGCGGCAAGCAATCCGGCCGCACGCAGGAGATCCAGCGCCTGATCGGCCGCTCCCTGCGGGCCGTGGTCGAACGCAAGGCGCTCGGCGAGATGACGGTCACGCTGGATTGCGACGTGCTGAACGCGGATGGCGGCACACGCTGCGCCGCGGTCACCGGCGGGTGGGTCGCCCTGGCGCTCGCCTTCCGCACGCTGGAGGCGAACCGGGTGATCGCTCGGTCGCCCATGCTGGGCCAGGTGGCGGCCGTGTCCTGCGGCCTGGTGGACGGCGCTGCGGTGCTGGACCTGGACTATGCCGAAGACTCCACGGCCGAGGCAGACGCGAACTTCGTGCTGACGGAAAGCGGCATCGTCGAAATCCAGGGCACGGCGGAGCGGGCGCCGTTCAGCGATGCCGATTTCGCGGCGTTGCTGCGCTTGGCGCGGCTGGGCGCCGGGCAGCTCTACGCCTTGCAGCGCGCGGCCCTCGGATGACGCGGCTGGCTGCCGGTGACCGGCTGGTGCTTGCCAGCCACAATCCCGGCAAGCTGCGGGAGCTGACGGCGCTGATGCAACCCTTCGGGGTGACGGTGCTGTCGGCTGGGTCGCTCGGCCTGGCGGAGCCGGAGGAGACGGAGGCCGACTTCGCCGGCAATGCCCGGCTGAAGGCGCTGGCGGCTGCCTCGGCGAGCGGGCTTGCGGCCTTGGCCGATGATTCCGGGTTCTGCGTGGCGGCGCTGGATGGGGCGCCGGGCGTGCTGTCGGCACGCTGGGCCGGTCCGGGCAAGGATTTCGCGGCGGCGATGCAGCGCGTCCACCAGCAGGCCGGCGCGGACAGCCGCGCATGGTTCGTCTGCGCGCTGTGCCTTGCCTTTCCCGCGGGCGGGACGGCGACCTTCCTCGGCCGGGTGGACGGCCATACCTGCTGGCCGCCGCGCGGCGATCTAGGGTTCGGCTACGACCCGATGTTCGTCCCGGTCGGCAGCGCCCTGAGCTACGGTGAGATGGAGCCGGCGGCGAAACACGGCAGTAGCCACCGGGCACGGGCGTTCGGCGCGCTGACGGCGAACTGCTTGCAACTGTCTGCCCCCGTACGGCCTTAATTTCTCGTCAAACCCAATCCCGGCAGGATAGAGGGGGCCATGTTGACGTTTCGGCAGATCGGACTTGGAATCGTGTTGTTGGGTCTCGCGACGGCGCAGGCGCAGGCGCAGTATTATCCGCCGCCGCAGGAGGGATACGGCTACGGATACCGCCCGCCACCGCCGCCGGGCGGCCGGTGCAACGCGTTCCTGCGCACGCCGTATGGCCCACGCCACGTGGTCTGCCCGATGGGCCGGCCCAAGCCGGTGGGTTTCGAGTGCGCCTGCCCGCCGCCGGACGGCTACGGACCGACGGCGTATGGCCACGTTATCCCATAGCGTCCGGCTTGCGGTCAGCCGGGATCCACCGACGTTGACAAACGGGTAGGGCGGAAGAGCGCAGCGTACTCCGCCTCGTACGTGCGGCCTACATCCAGACTGAGGGAGGGCAGGACTGCCGCGTGGCGGTCCCGCCCTCGTGGCGTCAGGTCGTCGGCTCGGGGGGCTTTGGCGTATCGGACAGCATCTCCATCCGGCCGGTGATGTGGCCGCCATCCTCGACCTGCAACCGGCGGCACCGGGCAGTCCCCAGGACCCTGCCGGAGGTGCGGACGATCAGGTTGCCGCGGGCCGTCAGCGTGCCGTCGATCGTGCCGGCAACCTCGGCATCCTCGACCTCCACTTCGCCCTTGAACATCCCGCCCAGGGAGATCGACAGCTCGGTCGCATGGATCATGCTGGCCTCAACAGTGCCCTCGACCACAAGGCGCTCGGCATCCTGCACCGTGCCCTGAACGCTGATCCCGCGGCCGACGACGAGCGTGCGCCGCTCCGCAGTGTCGCGGCCCGGCGCCCGGCCTGGACCAGCCATGGGGCGAGGGCCGCTCGCCATGCCCGGCGGAGAGGGCGGTGGGGGCGGCGCCGGCGGCGTGGTGGGAGGATTGCTTGGCGGGGTCGGGTTCGGGGTCGGGCTTAGAAACGGCGTGCGGCCCATGGCAGGTGCCTCCTTTGGCGGGGCTGGACGAAACGGGGGAACGCCCAGGCCGGTATCGGGCTGGGGAGTTGGCAAAGCAGGCGTATCTGTCGCGGGGGCCTTGGCGGATGGAGCGTCTTCAACTGGGTCGACAGGCGGTGTCTCGATGTCTGGGCCGGTCGTATTACGGCGTTTGAACAAGGGGAGGCCCCTTTCTGCGCGATCTGCCGGGCGATCCGGCGTAGGGAACGGCATGGCCTATCATCGCGGGCCGGGCCGAACAATGGGGAATGCTCACGGGCCCGTGCGCAAGCGTCAGGCAAGCGAGCGATGCAGCACGTGCACCATGGCCGCCGTGCCGACCAGCGGCACCAGCAGGTTCAATCCCGGCACGGTCGCGGCGAGCGCGAGCAGGATGCCCGGCAGCAAGACGGCGACCCGGCGGTGGCGATACAGCGCCTGGGCTTCGCCCCGGCCCATCCGCCGCATCGCCACCGCCACGAACAGGCCACGCCCGATCGCCCAGCCGCTGACCAGCACCGCCAGCGCTAAACCCAGCCCGGGTACCGGCAGCAATGCGAGCAGCAAGGCGACTGCATTCAACAACAGCACCTGTGCCGTCAGCGCCAGCGCCTCCCACGCCTGCACCGATACGGGGGCCGGCGTGGGAGGCGGCAGGAAGGGGTAGTAGCGCCGTTCCACGGCCAGGGCGATCCGCTCGATGAAGAGGGTGGCGATCAGCATCACGCTGGGCAGGAACAGCCAGAATGCCGCCAGCACGACGCCCAGCGTGCCCAGCACCGCCGCCAGCCAGCCCGGCCAGTGCACCATCGCCAGGAGGGCGTGGATGCCCCAGACGGCGAGGCCCAACAGCGCCAGGTAGGCGGCCAACGCCGCCGCGACGCTGCGGACCAGCACGCCGAGCCACGCCGGGTCATCCAACTGGCCGACCGCCAGCATCAGGGCTTTCATGACGTTGCTCCGAACATTGCCCCGTTGGCGGGTCGGTGATAGGCGCGCTGCATTGCAGCCCTCTTTCGTGATCGGCAACACAGCATGAGTGCTTCCCAGGCCAGGTTCGACATCATCGGCATCGGCAACGCCATCGTCGACGTGGTGTCGCCGTCGGACGACCAGTTCCTGTCCAAGCACGACATGCGCAAGGGCGGCATGGCGTTGATCGACTCCGCCGCCGCGGATGCGCTGTATGCCGCCATGCCGCCGGGGCAGGAGAGCAGCGGCGGTTCCGCCGCCAACACCTGCGCCGTGGCTGCGGCGCTGGGCGCGCGGGTGGCCTATCTGGGCAAGGTGGCCGATGACGGGCTGGGCGCCACGTTCCGCCGCGACATCGCCGCCGCCGGCGTGCAGTTCCCCACCGCCGCGCTGGCGGGCGGGGCGGCGACGGCACGCTGCCTCATCCTCGTGACGCCGGACGGGCAGCGGACGATGAACACGTTCCTCGGGGCCTGCGTGGCGTTCGGCGAGGCGGACGTGGATGCGGCCTTGGTGGCCGACTCGGCCGTGCTTTACCTGGAAGGCTATCTGTTCGACCCGCCGGCGGCGCAGGCGGCGTTCCGCCGGGCTGCGGCCGCGGCGCATGCCGCCGGGCGGCAGGTCGCCCTGTCCCTGTCGGACGCGTTCTGCGTCGACCGGCACCGGGCGGCCTTCCGCAACCTCGTGTCTGATGACGTGGATATCCTGTTCGCCAACGAGGCGGAGATTTGCAGCCTGTATGAACTCGACACGTTCGACGCCGCCGCCGAAGCGGCGCGGGCGGAGGTCGGGCTCGCCGTGCTGACCCGCAGCGAGCAGGGCAGCGTCATCCTGCGCGGCAGCGAACGGGTGGTGGTCGAGGCCGAGCCGACCGCCGTCGTGGACACGACGGGGGCTGGCGACGCCTATGCGGCGGGCTTCCTGGCCGGCTTGACGGCCGGGCGTTCGCTGCGCGCCTGCGGGCGGTTGGGGAGCGTCGCGGCGGCTGAAATCATCAGCCATTACGGCGCCCGTCCGGCCGCCGACCTGAAGGCGCTGGCGCGAGTCATTACGGATTGATCGTCAAGTCCGGCGAAACCTTTGGCCTATTGTTTCCTTTGTGTCGGTAAGTTCGCACGTCCGTGCGAGGCGTTTGACATTGAAGGACAGATTTTATGCGCAAGGTATTGCTCACATCCGTTGCCCTGATGGGGCTGGTTGGTGTCGCGAGCGCGCAGACACCTCCGAACGCGCCGCCAGCGACCTCGACCCCTGCGCCGACCGCCGCGCCGCCGATGGCGACGCCACCTGCCACGACCCCGCCAGCGGCTTCGACGGCCGCACCTGCGGCTGCCCCGCAAAGGGCCACGCCCCCGCCGATGGCGCCGGCGCCCGCCGCCGCACCCTCGACTGCGGCGCCACCTGCCACGACCGCGCCTGCGGCGACGCCCAGCGCCAGCACGGCGGCCAAGCCGGTCCAGCCGCGCCGGCCGGTTCACCGCATCATCCGCCGTGCGCCGGCGCCAGCGGCGACGACGTCCGACAGCGACGTGCGTCCGGGGCATGAGCCTGGGGTCGGCGATTCCTTCCCTGCCTCGGGGAACGCCAGCAACATCACGTCGGGCGACACCCGCTCGGTCATCGCACCGCGCTTGCCAAGCCCCGCCGGTGGGCCGAATGCGTCCGTCGGCGGCTTCCTGTCCGATGCGCAACGGGCGTTGGACCGCGGACAAACGGGTATGGCGCAGGAAGCGCTGGAGCGGGCGGAGACGGCCATGCTGCAACGCTCCGTGCCAGCGGACCAGGCCGGCACACCGGACCAGGCGCCTGACGTGATGCAGGTCAAGGCAGCCCGCGACGCCTTGGCGCAGCGCGATGTCGCCGGGGCCAAGCGCGACGTTGCGGCGGCGATGGCGGCTGGGCGCTAACCGATACATTGCTATCGAGCCGGGCCTGCAGCACTGATGGCTGCAGGCCCGGCTTTTAGGCTCGTATTGTCGGCCGTCTCCGCTTATGTGTGCGCCTGCAACATAGACAGGCGCGGCGGCCCACGGGTGCGCCCGGTTAGACGCATATGGACATCAGGAATATCGCCATCATTGCCCATGTCGACCACGGCAAGACAACGCTGGTCGACCAATTGCTGCGCCAATCCGGGGCGTTTCGAGAGCATCAGCAGGTTGCCGAGCGGGCGCTGGACCGGAACGACCTGGAGCGGGAGCGCGGAATCACGATCCTGGCGAAGGTCGCCAGCGTGGAGTGGCGCGGCACCCGCATCAACATCGTTGACACGCCGGGCCACGCCGATTTCGGCGGCGAGGTGGAGCGCATCCTAAACATGGTGGATGGCGCCATCGTCCTGGTGGACGCCGCCGAGGGCGTGCTGCCGCAGACCAAGTTCGTCGTGGGCAAGGCGCTCGCGCAAGGCATCAAACCGATCGTGGTGGTCAACAAGGTCGACCGGCAGGACGCGCGCGCGGACGAGGTCCATACCGAGGTGTTCGACCTGTTCGCGGCGCTGGGTGCAACGGACGAACAGCTCGACTTCCCCATGCTCTACGCCTCCGGCCGGCAAGGCTGGGCGGACGAGGTGCTAGAGGGCGCGCGCAAGGACCTGTCGCCGATGTTCGACCTGGTGCTGCGCCATGTGCCCGCGCCGGCGCTGGACGCCAACGCCCCGTTCGGCATGGTCGCCTCCATCCTGGATTACGACAACTTCCTCGGCCGGGTGCTGACAGGCCGGGTGGAGCAGGGAACGGCGCGGCTCAACATGCCGCTGAAGGTGCTGCGCTCCGACGGCTCAGTGGTGGAGACCGGGCGCCTGACCAAGCTGATGAGCTTCCGCGGCCTGGAGCGCGTCGCGGTGGAGGAAGTGATCGCGGGCGACATCATCGCGGTCGCCGGGCTGACGGACGCGACGGTGCCTGACACGGTTGGCTCGCCTGACCTGGCGGAACCGCTGCATGCCACCCCGATCGACCCGCCGACGCTCGCCATGACGTTCCGGGTGAATGACGGGCCGCTTGGCGGACGCGAGGGCAAGAAGGTCACGTCCCGCCAAATCCGCGACCGGCTCCTGCGCGAGGCGGAAGGCAACGTCGCCATCAAGATCACCGAGAGCAACGAGAGCGAAGCCTTCGAGGTGGCCGGGCGCGGCGAATTGCAGCTCGGCGTGCTGATCGAGACCATGCGCCGCGAGGGCTTCGAGCTGACGATCGGCCGCCCGCGCGTGCTGACGCGCAAGAACGAGGAGACCGGGGAGCGCGAGGAGCCGTTCGAGGAGGTGCTGATCGACGTGGACGAGCCCTTCTCGGGCGTCGTCGTCGATAAGATGAGCCGCCGCAAGGGTGTCTTGCAGGACATGCGGCCCTCCGGCGGCGGGAAGGTGCGCCTGACGTTCCGCATCCCCTCGCGCGGGCTGATCGGCTATCACGGCGAGTTCCTGACCGACACGCGCGGCAGCGGCGTCATGAACCGGCTGTTTGCCGGCTATGAGCCGTGGGCTGGGACGATGGAGGGGCGCCGCAACGGGTCGCTGATTTCGACCGAGGGCGGCGAGGCGATCCATTACGCGCTTTGGTACCTGCAGGAGCGCGGAACCTTGTTCGTCAGCCCGGGCGACAAGGTTTATGAGGGTTTGATCCTGGGCGAGCATTCACGCGAGTCCGACCTCGACGTGAACCCGATCAAGGAGAAGAAGCTCACCAACATCCGCGCGGCCGGCAAGGATGACGCGATGCTGCTGATCCCCCCGCGCAGGATGTCGCTGGAGCAGGCGATTTCCTATATCGAGGATGACGAGTTGGTGGAGGTGACGCCCGCCGCCGTCCGGTTGCGCAAGCGCCACCTGGACCCGCATGAGCGCAAGAAGGCGGGGCGGCAATCCGACTCCGCCGCGGCGTGATGGCAACTCTTGCCTCTCCGCATCGTTTATTGGGCAAGCTTGGGCAGATCGCCCGGCTTGGGAGAATGCTATGAAGATCGTGGCGATAACGACAATGGCGGCGTTTCTGCTCGCCAGTGGCGCGGCAATGGCCCAGACCAATGCGACTCAGCAGGGGGCTGCATCGCCGAATGCCAACGGCGCAGGCGATAAGGAGTCGAGTTCGGGGGCTGGCGCAGTGGCGACCACAACCACGTCCGCCCCGAGTTCGGCATCCTCTGGTGCACCCGCATCGAAGTAGCTTGACGGCGGACGGCTGACCAGCGAGGCCTGAGGGGAAACACCTTCAGGCCTTTTGCTTTGGATCATCGACAGCGCCGCCGGGCTTTCGTTGCAATGGCGGGGCTTGGCTTCGTGGCCGGGTTGCCGCTTCCACTTTCTGGTTTCACCCTCCGGCAATGGTTTAGCGAGACCGGCAGTTCGTTGCCCGTCATCGGGTGGACGGCAAGCATCGGCATTTCCTACAGCCTGAAATTCCTGTGGGCGCCCCTGCTGGATAGGATGCAGTTGCCGAAGTGGCTGCAACAGCTTGGCCAACGGCGCGCTTGGCTGATGCTGATCCAGCCACTTTTGGTCATTGCCTGCGCCAGCCTCGCGATGTGCGATCCGGCCGATCCGCTGCCCCTGGTCACGGCGGCAGCCTTGGTCGCCTTCCTGTCGGCAAGCCAGGACATTGCGGTGGATGCCTGGCGGATAGAGTTATTTCCGGAACGGTCACAGGGCGCCGCCTTGGCCGCCTATATATGGGGCTATCGCGCGGCGTTGCTGGTGGCCGGCGCCGCGGCGATCGGGCTGGCCGGGCGGCTGGGCTGGCACGGGGCCTTGCTCGGCGTGACCGCCTTGATCGCTCTCGGGCCGATTTTCACCTTGATCGCGCCATCGCCGCCAGTGGCCGCCATGCAGCGCGGCGTGGCTGGCTTCTGGGCGAACTTCCGCCATGCCGTCCTGCGACCTCTGGCCGAGTTCCTCGGCCGCCGTGGCGCGGTCATCACCCTGGCTTTCGTGCTGCTGTTCAAGTTGGGCGAGGCGATGGCCGGCACCATGGCGCCGCCGTTCTACCGCGCCTTGGGCTACGACCGCGTCCAGGTGGCGCAGGCGATCGGCGTGCCTTCGCTTATCGCCAGCCTGGCCGGGGCGGCCGTGGGTGGCCTGCTGGTGGCGCGCCTCGGTGCCGCCCGCGCCCTGATCCTCACCGGGTTCGTGCAGATGGCCTCGATGGGCCTGTATTTCGCGCTGGCGCTGTCTGGCGGCGATCCGGTGATCCTCGTGCTGAAGGTCTTGCTGGAGGGGTTTGCCGAGGCGATGGCCGATGCGGCCTTCATCACCTTCCTCTCCAGCCTCTGCGCGCCCGGCTACAGCGCCACGCAATACGCGCTGCTCTCGTCGATCGCGACGTTGCCGCTGCGCACACTGGGCGGCTTGTCCGGGTGGCTGGCCCAATCGCTGGGCTGGGTGCCGTTCTACGGGCTCGCGATCTTCGCCGCGGTTCCCGCCATGCTGATCATGCTAGCGCTGGTTGCAACGGGCCGGGCGGCTCTGCCACAGGCGAAGGCCCCGCCGCCACTGCCTGGGTGAGCAGCAGGCAGGCCGCGCGGCTGACGCAGCGCTCGAACACCGACAGGTCGGTCCAACGGTCGTCCGCATCTTCGGCCAGCGTGAAGCCGCCGCTTGCCTCGATGCCGCAGCTCACCATCAGGTTCTCGAACAATCCGAACGACTCGATGGCCAGCCCTTCGGCATCATGGCTGTGGGAGCTGCCGGGCAGGGCGCGGACCCGGGTCGCATAGCCGGCAGCGGCCGTGGCATAGCCGAACACGGGCCGGCCAAGCGCCCGGGCAAAGCCGATCTCGTAGACCGTGCCGGCATCGGCGCCCGGGCCACGGAACGGCGTCAGGTTGGCGATGACGGCGTCGCAGGTGCGGATGTGGGCCTCGTTGCGGCGGGCGATCGCCGCCGGGTCGGCCGCTTCAATGGGGTCGGTCTGCTCGCCAGCAAGCGCGTCCAACGGTGAGACGGCGTGGAGGCCGTGGCGCCGGCAGATGCGACGCATCCGCTCCGCCCGGGCGAGCGGGTTTGGCAGGAACACGTCAGGGCCAGCCAGGTAGACCCGCACGCGCTATACAGCCTCCGCCTGCGGCAAGGCCGCGACCGCCTGCTCGGCGCGGTCGATTTCACGGTCAACCCGGTCGGCTTGTTCGTCGGGGTCCAGCGCATCGGGGTCGCTCGCGACGGTGCGCACGGCGGCCGCAAGGGCGGACAGCCCGTAATTGCCGGCAACTCCGATCATGGCATGGGTCGTCTGCTTGACGGCGAGGGGTTGGCGTTGCGCCAGCGCGGTATGCAGGGTGGCCGTCATGTCCCGGAGTTGGCTCACGCACTCGGCGAACAGCGCATCGGAGACGGATATCTGCAGCCCGTTGCGCCACGCGTGAACCCGTTCAAGGTCGATCGCGGCCCGGCTGGCTGGTGTCTCCGGTTGCAGGACACCTATCGGCTTTTCCGGTCTACCCGACGCCCTGGCACGCTGCCAAACGTGACGGTCCAAAACGTGAAGCAGCGTCGCCAACTCCATCGGCTTGGCGACAAGGTCGTCCATGCCCGCCGCAAGGTACGCGGCCCTGTCCCCAGCGGACACGTTCGCCGTCAGCGCCACGATCGGCACCTTCTTGCCCGAACCCGGGAGGCCCCGAATGCGACGCGCCGTCTCCAACCCGTCGATCCCCGGCATGAAGATATCCAGCAGGACGATGTCGTAGGGGCTGCAAGGGATTTTCTGCAACGCCTCCAAGCCGGAGCTTGCCAGATCGACCATGTGGCCCTCGCGGCGAAGCGCCGTGGCGATCACCACCTGGCTTGCGGCGATATCCTCCACGACCAGCACGCGGGTGCGCGGCAGCCTCGGCAGCGGCAGCCTGTCCGGCGCTGGGGGCGCTGCCTCCGCCCGCACATCCAGCACATCCGCCGGCAGCGTCAGCCAGAACTCCTTGCCGCCGGGGACCCGGTCGCAGCCGATCTGCCCGCCGAGCAGGTTCACCAGAAGCTGGCAAATGGCCAGCCCGAGCCCGGTGCCCGTGCTGCCGGGATGCTGCAGTTGCGAAAACGGGCGGAACAGCCGGGCGCGGTCAAGGTCGGGAATGTCCGGCCCGCAGTCGCGCACGGCAAAGCGGAGGACAGGCTCGCCTTCCAGCGTGGCCAGCCCGACCCGGATGGAGGCCGGACCGGGCTCGGCAAACTTGGCCGCATTGTTCACGAGGTTCATCAGGGCCTGCCGCAGCCGGCCGCTATCCGTCATCAGGCGGTCCGGAACATCCGGGGCTGTCACGACCGAGAACTCCACGCCGCGTTCCTCGGCCTGGTGGGCGAACAGCGCCACGATCCCCTCCAGCAGCGGGCGCAGCGCAAACGGGGCGGCGCGCATCTGCATCCGACCCACCTGCATGCGCGACAGATCCAGGATGTCGTTCAGCAGCGCCATCAGCGACTCCCCGGCCAGCAATCCGGTACTCACCAATTGGCGCTGCGCGGGCGCCAGGTCCGAGCGCTCCAGCAGCGCCAGCGAGTTCAGCGCCACATTCAGGGGCGAGCGGATTTCATGGCTGACGATCGCGACGAAGCGGGATTTCTCCTGTGCCGCCAACTCTGCCTGTTCGCGCGCCCGGCTTTGCGCATCCTCCACCTGCTTGCGGGTGGTGACGTCGGTGTAGAGCGTCACCGAGCCGCCATCGGGAAGCCGCGTCTGCCGCATCTCGATGAAGGAGCCGTTCGGCCGTAGCCGGAGGGCGATCTGCGTCTCGGCCGAATCCTGGCTGGCCAGCATCAGCCCGGCGGAAGCTGCCTCCGCGTCGGTCGGCCGAAATTCCCCGGCATCGACCTGAAGCTGGAGGATATCGAGCATCGACAGGCCGACGCGAAGCACCTCGTCGCCCAGCCCGTTCAGCTCGGCGAAACGGTGGTTCCAGAGCACCAGTTGCAACTGGCCATCGAACATGCAAACGCCGTCCGACATGCCTGCGAGCGTCATGCCGAGTTGCAGGCTCTTCTCGTCGGCACGCTCCCGCGCTTCGGCAAGCCGCAAATTGGCGGCTGCCAAGACCGCCCGGTCGTGGGCCAGGCGCTGCTCGCGCGCCGCCGCGGCGGAGATCGAGGCCGCACCGCCGCCGGCCATGATCAGCACCAGCAGCGTGATGGCCCCCGTCCCGAGCAGCGTTTCGGCCCGCCGCAAATCCGGTCCGCGCAACGCGGTGGCGCGGTCAAGCCCCACGATCAGGACCAGATCCTGTCCCGGTATCTGGCGCCAGGCATGGATGCGCACGGTGTTGTCGAAGGCCGAGGGCCCGGTCCACGTCCGCGCCGTGCCGCCGAACACCGCACGGTAGAGCGCCGACGAGTTGATATCGCCGCCAGGGTCCTGCATGCCGGTGACGGACATGGCGCGCACGGCGCCATCGCGGCCCACAAGCATGATCATGCCATTCGGCCCAAGATCGGCCTCCGCCATGTCGCGGGTCAGCCCGTCGAGGTCATAGGATGCGGCCACCACGCCGCCGAACTCGCCACGGGCGAGGTTCAACCGGCGAGACACGCTGAGCGACCAATGGCCATTGTTCTGGAAGGGGCCGGTGATCAGCGGCGCCTGGTCGGCGTTCGTGCGATGCACCTGGAAGTAGCGGCGGCTGGAGAAATCGGTCTGTGACAGGTCCGGACGGCTGGATGCGATCACCCGGCCGCGGGCATTCAGCACCATGATCTGCGACACCAGATCCGACGTCGACAACTCCCTTCGTTGCAGCATCTGGTTGTCGAAGCTGAGGGGCGCGCGTTCCCAATCCGCCTTGATGATGCGCAAGATCTGGTCGACAGACAGGATTTGCCGGAACACCTGTTCCTCAAACAGCAGGGCCAGGTTGCTGGCCCGCGACTCCGCCTGGTTGATCTGCTGGTCCTCGTCGGCGTCCGTGACGAGCAGGGCCACGATCCAGGCCGTCACGGCCAGGAGCACGGCGAAGCCCATGACCGCGCCCTTCAGCGTGCCGATCCGGAGGAGTCGCGATCGTCCTATGGCTGCCACCATGTCCCAATTGCGCGGCAGCTAACCCGCAAACCGTGCCGGTGGCGAGAAAATAACGGCGGGCCCAGCCGGCTTGCCGCGGCGGGATGCCGGTGCGATGGTCGGCCGCTCGTGCAGTTGCCAAGGATGGAACATGGCCAAGATCAAGGTGAAGACCCCCGTCGTCGAGATGGATGGCGACGAGATGACCCGGATCATCTGGGGCTTCATCAAGGACAAGCTGATCCTGCCGTATCTCGACATCGACCTGCGGTATTTCGACCTGGGCATGGAATACCGGGACAAGACGGACGACCAGGTGACGGTCGACGCCGCCAACGCCACGAAGGAGTTCGGCGTGGGCGTGAAATGCGCCACCATCACCCCGGACGAGGCGCGGGTCGAGGAGTTCAAGCTCAAGAAGATGTGGCGCAGCCCGAACGGGACCATCCGCAACATCCTGGACGGCACCATCTTCCGCGAGCCGATCATCTGCGCCAACGTGCCGCGCCTGGTGCCGCATTGGTCCGAGCCGATCGTCATCGGCCGCCATGCCTACGGCGACATCTACCGCGCCACGGAAACCAAGATCCCGGGGCCGGGCAAGGTCAGCCTGGTCTACCATCCGGAGGGCGGCAAGCCGATCGAGATGGAGGTGTTCGACTTCAAGGGCCCGGGCATCGCGATGGGCATGCACAACACCAACAAGTCGATCGAAGGATTCGCCCGCGCGTCCTTCAACTACGGCCTGGCGCGCAACTATCCGGTGTATCTCTCGACCAAGAACACCATCCTCAAGGCCTATGACGGGCAGTTCAAGGACATCTTCCAATCCATTTTCGACGCCGAGTTCAAGGCGGAGTTCGACAAGCGCAAGCTGACCTACGAGCACCGGCTGATCGACGACATGGTCGCCTGCGCCCTGAAATGGAACGGCGGCTATGTCTGGGCGTGCAAGAACTATGACGGCGACGTGCAGAGCGACATCGTGGCGCAGGGCTTCGGCAGCCTAGGCCTGATGACCAGCGTGCTGATGAGCCCGGACGGCAAGACCATCGAGAGCGAGGCGGCGCACGGCACCGTCACCCGGCATTACCGTGAGCACCAGAAGGGGCGGGAGACCAGCACCAACCCGATCGCCTCCATCTTCGCCTGGACGCGGGGCCTCGCCTATCGCGGCCGGTTCGACGGCACGCCTGATGTGACCACGTTCGCAGAGACGCTGGAGCGGGTTTGCGTGCAGACCGTGGAGAGCGGGTTCATGACCAAGGACCTCGCCCTGCTGGTGGGCAAGCAACAGGCGCATCTCAACACGCAGGATTTCCTGTCCAAGATCGACGAGAACCTGAAGACGGCGATGGCCTGAGCCGTTCGCCAGCCCCGGTGCGGCAGGCGGCTGGAGGGTTGGTCGGGCGGGAACTGAATTCTCGGCCCGTATCGACGGGGCAGCCTGGCCGCTCACCGCACCGCCAGCGCCTCGCGCACCTGGTCGATGACGCCCGACCAGTCGCCGGGTGCGGACTGGCCGAACACGCGCATCGTCGGATACCATGGGCTGTCCTCGCGGTTCCGCAGCCAGCGCCAGCAGCCCTTGAAGCGGGACAGCAGCCAGACCTCCTTGCCCATGGCAGCGGCCAGGTGGGCGACCGCGGAGTCGATCGAGATCACCAGGTCCAGGCCGGCGATGAGGGCGGCGGTGTCGGCGAAATCCGCCGCATCCGCCATGCGGTCCACCATCGGGAAGGCCGCGGCGGCGCCGGCCGGTCTTTGCAGGCTGTGGAATTCGACACCCGGCACCGTGGCGAGCGGCGCCAGCAGGGCCAGCGGGATGGAGCGTGCGCGGTCATGCACGAAGGCGGTGCTGCCGGCCCAGGCCAGGCCGACTTTCACCGCCGTCGTGGCCGGATGCCGCCACCGCTGGACCAGGTCGGCGTCTGGCGTGATGTACGGTTTGCCGGATGGGATCGTGGCGAGCGTCGTGCCGAAGGCGCGGGGCAGGCTGAGCAACGGGCAGAACACATCGTGCTCGGGCAGCGCGGCGCCGGCCGCCAGCACTGCATCGGCGTCGGGATGACCCTGCAGCAGGCGCAGCAACTCCGGCTGCACCACCAGGACCACGCGTGCCCCCCGCGCCCGCACCAGCCCGGCGTAGCGCAGGAACTGGATCGTGTCGCCGAAGCCTTGCTCGCAATGCAGCAGGACGGTTTTCCCCGCAACGTCTTCGCCCGCCCAGCGGCCCCGTTCCGCAAGCGGGCGGGACGCCGCGTGCAACCGCAGGCGGGATTCGTAGAGCTCCCAGGTTTCCGCGCTCATCCGGCCGGAGGCGAGCAGCATGGCCGCGAAATTGTGTTGGATTTCGGCCGTGCCGGGCGACAGCGCCATGGCGGCCCGGGCGGCGGCCTCCGCCTCTTCCAGGCGGCCGAGCGCCTCCAGGCACAGCGCCTCGTTCATCCGGGCCTGGTAGAGCGTGGGCGCCACCCGCACGGCGTGGCGGCAGCGTTCCAGCGCCTCCTTGTACTGGCCCAGCGTATACAGCACGGCGCCCAGGGTTGCGGCGGCGCCGCCGTTCAGCGGGGCCAGCCGCGCTGCCGCCCGCGCCGGCGCCAAGGCGGCCTGGCTGTCGCCGAGTCCCTGCAGCGCCCGGGCGAGGTTGCCTTGCGCGTGGGGATTGCCGGGCTGCTGCTGCACGGCGAGCAGGGAGGCCCCGGCTGCCGCCTTCAACTCACCGACGTCGAACAGCAATCCCGCGATGGTGACGAGCAGCCCGGTGTCGCCGGGGCTCAAATCGAAGGCCTTCATCAGGGCGGCGACGGCCTCGGCCTTGCGCTCCGCGGTGGCGAGCGCCTGGCCGAGCGCCTGGTGGTGCTTGGCCTGGCTGCCATCCAGCCGTGCCGCCGTTTGCAGCGCCTCTGCCGCCTCTGCCGCCTTGCCATCGGAGAGCAGGGCCATGCCCAGGTTGTAATGTGCCCCGGCGTCCTGCGGGCGCAGTTCGACCAGCTTCGCGCCGGCCTTTGCCGCCTCGGCGAACCGGCCCAGCGTGAACAGGGACACCCCGAGGTTTTGCACGGCGTCGGCGAAATCCGGCGCCACCTTGACCGCGGCTGAAAAGGACTTGGCTGCCGCCTGATGCTGGCCGTTCGCCTGCTGGGCGCAGCCTTCGCGATACACGGTGCGCAGGAACGCCTGCTTGGGCGTGGCATGGCCGTAACGCTGATGCGCGGCAGCCCGATTTTGGCTTTGCAGTTCAGCCTCCTGCTGAAACGGTCGCGGCAGGGTAGGCGGTAGGCGTTAAGGAGATGCGAACGCTCTCCGGGGCCTCTTGACCGCGCGGCCGGGCATGCGCATTTTCCGCTGCTCAGGCATACCGCCCGTCAGCAGAGAACTCCGATGGCCAAGTCAAACACCGTCCAAATCCGCCTCGTTTCCACTGCGGACACCGGCTATTTCTACGTCACGAAAAAGAACGCCCGCTCGGCGACCGGCAAGCTCGAGCTCAAGAAGTATGACCCCGTGGCGCGCAAGCACGTGGCGTTCAAGGAAGCCAAGATCAAGTAAGCCGAGTCAGCCTCGCCCGCTGCAGCCACGGATACGGCTGACCAGCAGCGGGTTCAGCAACGCGGCCATTTGGCAGCGTGACAATGCCTTCTGCGGTCGCAGCCGCGGCTGCCGGCGGACGTTGACGATCAGCATGCCGCCGCCTGCCAGCGCCAAATGCAGGGTGCCCTGGCGAATCGCCCTGGCATACAGCGGCTCCGGCCCGCCGATCCCCGTCAGGATGCCCGCACCCACCTGCGCCACACGGTTGCGGTAATCGGCCGCCAGGTCCGGCGTGTGGGAGTGGTACAGCCCCACGGCAACGTTCCAATCGCCATGCGCCTCGGTTTGCAGCGAGCGCAGGTAGCGGGCGGCGTAGTCGGCGTTGGCCACAGGGTCGAACGCCTCGTCCAGCGAATGGAAGGCGCCGGGGTGCAGCGGCAGGTCGACCTGCATGCAGCCGACGTCGATGAAATGGTGCTGCGCCGTGGTCTGGGCCTGGTTGACCCAGGCGATTGCGGCGGCCTTGCTGTCCAGGAACAGGCCTTGGCCGTCCGCGTCGATCGTCCAGGGCCAGGCATGGACGTCGCCGAGGCTGGCGATCGGCCGGCCGCTCTCCACCTTCGCGATGCTGCCGAGCAATCCGTGCGGCAGGTCGTATTTCTTCTCCGCGACCGCGATCGCCGCCTCGCACTGGGCGCTCTGGGCCACCAGCCAGTTGGACGGTGCGAGCGCGGGGGGCGACGCGGCCGAGGCAAAGGACGGGACCGCCAGGATCGCCAAGCAGGCGAGCAGCACGATGCGCAGGCAGGACAAACGCAGCCTCAGTCGTCGAAGGTGATCAGGACGGGAACGTGGTCGGACGGCTGCTCCTCCCCCCGCACGCCGCGGTCCGGGACGGCGGAGGCGAGCCGGTCCGCCATGACGGGGGAGAGCAGGGCGTGGTCGATGCGCAAGCCGCGGTCCCGTTGCCACGCCCCCGCCTGGTAGTCCCAAAACGTGTAGACCGGCGCCGTGGGCGTCGTCACCCGCACGGCGTCGGTCAGCCCGGCCCAAAGCATGCGACGGAACCGCGCCCGCGTCTCCGGCCGCACCAGCGCGTCCTCCGGGGGCAGCGTTCCCGGCGCGTAGTCCACATCCGCCGGGCAGACGTTGTAATCCCCGGCCAGCACGAACGGGGTGTCATCGGCCAGCAGCGCGTCGGCCCGGTCGGCCAAGCGGTCCATCCAGGCCAGTTTGTAGGCGTAGCCGGCCTCGCCGCCGGAATTGCCATTGGGCAGGTAGAGGTTGCCGATGGTCACGCCGCCCGCCACCACCTCCAGGTAACGCGCCTGGGCGTCGTCCTGCGGCAGGCCGGGCAGGGCGGTGTGATGAACTTCCAGCGGGATGCGGCTCAGCACCGCTACGCCGTTATAGGATTTCTGCCCGGCGACGACGCTGTCATAGCCCAGCGCCTTGAAGGCGGCGGCGGGGAACGCCGGCTCCTCGCACTTGATCTCCTGCAGCAGCAGCACGTCGGGCTCGGCGCGCTCCAGCCAGCGGCGCACATGCGGCTCGCGGATGCGGACCGAGTTGACGTTCCAGGTGGCGACCTTCAATGACGACGCACCCTGGCGGGACGGCCGTTACCACGAGGCCAGATCAATCGACCGCGAAGCTCGTCCCGCAGCCGCAGGCGCTGGTCGCGTTCGGGTTGCGCACGGTGAAATGGCTGCCCATCAACTCATCCGTGTAGTCGAGCTGCGCGCCTGCCAGCAGGTCCAGGCTGGCAGGGTCGACCACGATTCGGGCCGGGCCGGATTGCACCACCAGGTCGTCGGGCTGCACCGCCTCGTCCAGCTCGAACTTGTATTGGAAACCGCTGCACCCCCCTGCCAGCACCGCCACGCGGAGTGCGGCGGGTCGGGGTTGCGCGGCCACGATGGTGGCGATCTGCTCGGCGGCCCGGTCGCTGACGGCGAATGCTTGTTCCATCTCGTGAACATAGGCCAACGCGGTCCCTGATTGAAGAGGCGGCGATGCCGGTGCTACGCCGGGCTGCATGGCGCTTGCACCCTATGCCGTCCGGCTCGACACCGCCCGCGGGCGGCTGCATCCGGAACCGGAGGCCCCCACCCGCTCCCCCTGGCAGCGGGACCGTGACCGGATCATCCACTCCTCGGCGTTCCGCAAGCTGCAATACAAGACCCAGGTGTTCGTCAACCACGAGGGCGATTTCTTCCGCACCCGGCTGACCCACACGATCGAGGTGGCGCAGATCGCCCGCTCCATCGCCCGCGAGTTGCAGGTGGACGAGGACCTGACGGAGGCGCTGGCCCTGGCGCATGATCTGGGCCATCCGCCGTTCGGCCATGCCGGGGAGGAGGGGCTGAACCGCGTCATGAAGCCCTGGGGCGGCTTCGATCACAATGCGCAGGCGGTGCGCATCGTGACGCTGCTGGAAAGCCGCTACGCCGCATTCGACGGGCTGAACCTGACCTGGGAGACGCTGGAGGGACTTGCCAAGCATAACGGCCCGCTGTCGAAGCCGCCCGCCTACATTGCCGAATACGACGCCCGCCACAAATTGGACCTGCACAGCCAGCCCGGCGTGGAGGCGCAGATCGCGGCTGCGGCGGACGACATCGCCTATCACAGCCACGATCTGGATGACGGCATGCGCGCCGGGCTGTTCGGCCCGGAGGAGATCAGCCACCTCCCGCTGGTCGGGGACGCGCTGCGGGCGGCGCGGCTCGCCAGCCTGGACGTGCCGCCGCCGCGCCTGCGGCACGAGACGATCCGGCGCGTGATCAACCAATTGGCGACGGACCTGGCGACCGAGACCCGGGGCCGCCTGGCCAAGCTGGACCCGGTTGACTGCGACGCGGTACGGCGGGCGCGCCACGCCGTCGTCGCCTTCAGCCCGCCGATGGCGGAGGCGAACCGGGCGATCAAGGAATTCCTGCATGCCCGGATGTACCGCCACTGGCGGGTCAACCGCATGAGTGCGAAGGCGCGCCGGCTGACGGAGCATCTATTCACGTTGTTGGTGGACGATGTCTCGACTCTGCCGGACGAATGGCGCGGCCGCGCCGGCGAGGCCGACCCACGCCGGGCGGCGCTGACGGTGGCGGACTACGTCGCCGGCATGACGGACCGGTCCGCGGTGGACGAGCACCGGCGCCTGACGGACCTGACCGTGCCCGGTTGATGGGGACTACGACCGTCCTGGCACCCGGTGCCGGAACGCCAGGGCCTCCGCCACGTCGCTGCGGCGGACTTGGCCGGCCCGCGCCAGATCGGCGACGGTGCGCCCGACGCGCAAGACGCGGGTGAAACCGCGGGCCGACAGGCGCAGCTTCTCCGCCGCCGCTTCGGCGAAGCTGCGTGCCTCCGGCTCCAACGCGATGGCGCCGCTGTCCAGCTCCGCGTTCAGCGTGCCGCGGGCGCGCTGCACGGCACGCGCGCCGGCGACCCGGGCGGCGACGGCGGCGCTCGGTTCCCCGGCCGGGGCGCGGCTCAGCTCGGCGGGGGCGATCGGCTGCACCTGCACCGTCATGTCGATGCGGTCCAGCAAGGGGCCGCTGATCCGGCTGAGGTAATCCTCGCCGCAGCGGGGCGCCTTGCTGCACTCGCGGGCGGCGTCGCCCAGGTGGCCGCAGCGGCACGGATTCATCGCCGCGACAAGCTGGAAGCGCGCCGGGTAGGTGACGTGGGCGGCGGCGCGGGCGACGGTGGTGCGGCCGGTTTCCAGCGGCGTGCGCAATGCCTCCAGCGCCGGGCGCGGGAACTCCGGCAGCTCGTCCAGGAACAGCACGCCGCGATGGGCCAGGCTGACCTCGCCCGGCCGCGCGCGCTGTCCGCCGCCGGTCAGCGCCGCCGGGCTGGCGGAGTGATGTGGTTCCCGGTAGGGCGGCCGCTTCACCATCAGGCCGCCCACCAGCAGCCCGGCCACCGAGTGGATGGTGCTGACCTGCAACGCCTCCGCTGGTGTGAGGTCCGGCAGCAGGCCGGGCAGGCGGCTGGCCAGCATGGACTTGCCGGCGCCAGGCGGCCCGATCAGCAGCAGGTTGTGGCCGCCGGCGGCCGCGACCTCGATCGCGCGTTTGGCGGCTTCCATGCCCTTGACCTCGGCCAGGTCGGGCCCGGTGGCGGGCTCGGCCACGCCCGCGGGCGGTGGCGGCGTCAGCACCTGCAGGCCGCGAAAATGGTTTATGGCGCAGAGCAGGTCGGGCAGGGCCAGCACCTCGACCTGGCCGGCCCAGGCGGCCTCCCCGCCCTGCGCCGCCGGGCAGATCAGGCCGAGCCCGCGGGCGGAGGCGGCGATGGCGGCGGGCAGCACGCCGGCGACCGCATTCAGCGTGCCGTCCAGCGACAACTCGCCCAGGGCCGCGAAGCCCGCCAGGTCTTCGCGCGGCAGCACGTCCATCGCGGCCAGCACGCAGAGCGCGATCGGCAGGTCGAAATGGCTGCCTTCCTTCAGCAAATCCGCCGGCGCCAGGTTGATCAGCACCCGGCGGGGCGGCAGCGCCAACCCCATCGCGGTCAACGCCGCCCGCACCCGCTCCCGCGCCTCCCCCACCGCCTTGTCGGGCAGCCCGACCACGAGGAAGGCAGGCACACCGCTGGACACCTGGACCTGCACCTCGACCGGGACGGCCTCAATGCCGCTGAAGGCGAAGCTCTGGACGCGGGCGATGCTCACGGAGGGAAGCGGGGTTGGATCACCCGGCATCCTAGGCACGGCGGCGGTATTGTCACCAGATTGGATGTGGTGCCCTGGCGGTCATCCGGCTGGGTGAAGCAAGCAGGACCACACACCGGGGATTGCTTGTGGTCCGCTTTCGACCCGACAGCGGACTCTGCGTCCACAGATCCATGTAGGGTGGGCTTCAGCCCACCAGACCCGTCAATGTGCCCGCCGCCACCCGGGCATGACCGACAGGACCATCAAGCTTATGCCCGATTATCGCCGTAACCGGGTAGCAGGCGGATGCTACTTCTTCACGGTCAATCTGCGTGATCGCCGTTCCGATCTGCTGGTACTCGGGATCGAGACGCTTCGCAGCGCCGTTCGCGCCACCCGTGCGCGGCGCCCGTTCCATATCGACGCGTGGGTGGTGTTGCCGGACCACATGCATTGCGTCTGGACCCTGCCGCAGGACGACTTCGATTTTCCTGTCCGGTGGCAGATGATCAAGGCGATGTTTTCGCGTTCCATGCCCCAGGCCCGGGGTCCGGCGTGCTTCGCTGGTTCGCAAGCGCGAGACCGGCATCTGGCAGCGGCGCTACTGGGAACACACCATTCGCGACGAGAAGGATTACGCGGCGCACATAAATTACGTCCACTTTAACCCAGTGAAACTCGGGTTGGCGGCCAGCGCCGCGGATTGGCCGTTCTCGAGCTTTTCCCAGTGTGTGACCCTCGGCCTATATCCGGTCGGTTGGGCGATGCAGGACGCCGGGCCGACCGAAACCGGCGACCGGACGTGATGCGATGGTGGGCTGAAGCCCACCCTACTTTGAAAAATCAAGGTTGTTGGGAAATCACTGAGGTATTCTCCATCAGCGTCTTACGTGGTTTGAACGTTACGACCGAAGGTCGGCTAACCACCAAAGTCGGCCGTCTATCCTGTTTCTACTCAATGCCGGCGGGGGAGTGGGATGCTACACTGATGGAACAAAACAAACTCCAATCCAAGCCGGCGAAAGATCGAACGCGCACGATGCTCATCCGCAGAAGGCGGTCAGGAATGTCTCCAGCAGGGCGCCAAGCCGGTCGATGTTGTAGCCGCCTTCCTGGATGAAGGTTGCCGGCAGGGCGAGACGGCCGATCGCGGCGCCGGCCCGGGCGAAGCCGTCGGGTGAGACGGACAGGAAGTTCAGCGGCTCATCGCGTGAGGCGTCGAAGCCGAGCGACACGACGACCGCGTCGGCGCCGAACCGATCGATGGCGCGCAGGGCCGCGTCCAGCGCCGCCAGCCAGCCCAAATCGCCGGTGCCAAGGGCCAGCGGGAAGTTGCGGTTGAACCCCGCGCCGGCGCCGCCGCCCAACTCGTCGGCATGGCCGACATACCAGGGATAGTAGCCGGACGGATCGCCGTGCAGCGAGGTGAACAGCACGTCCGGGCGATGCCAGAAAATGCCCTGCGTGCCGTTGCCGTGATGGCTGTCGATGTCCAGCACCGCGACGCGCCGGGCGCCGTGGGCGATCAGCCGTTCCACTGCGATGGCCGCGTTGTTGAGGTAGCAATGGCCGCCGGCCCGGGCCGCGTAGGCGTGGTGCCCCGGCGGCCGGCACAGCGCGTAGCTGTCGCGGCCGCGGGCGGTCTCGTCGGCGGCGGCCAGCGCGCAGGCGGCGGCGGCCTCGATGGCGACCCAGCTCTCCGGCCCGATCGGGCAGGCCGCGTCGGCGGAAAACCAGCCGGCGCGCCCGATCACGGACTCAGACGGGCGGGCCATGTTGGCCAGCATCTCCGGCGAGGGATGCATGTTGGCGACCACTTCCGGCCCGGCATCCGGCATGGCGGCCCAGTCGGTGGCGGCGTTGGCCAGCCAGTGCAGGTAGGCGGCGGGATGTACGGCCTCGATCGCGGCCCGCTCGGCCGGCGGGGGCGCCGTGACCTCCAGCCCCATCGACTCGCATCCTGAGAGCAGCGACACGGCGCGGGCAGGCACCTCGAAATTACTGCGGACTTGCCCCCGCTGCAGGAAGAATTTCGGCGCATGGCCAAGCTGCGCCGGGTCCCAAAATGCCTTCAACCCCAGAGTGCCCTTGACCAGTGTGCGTCCATCTCCCGGCGACGCTACTGTCCTCACCCTGAAATGCCTACCCATTTCCGGGTGAGGGCATTAGCGTACGCGGCCATGCGATTGTCCCGACGTGCGCTGCTGCTGGCCGCCGGCGCCGTGCCGGTCTGTGCTGGCGCTGCCGAGCCGGTGCGGATCGTCTGTCCCCTGGCGGCTGCGCCAACCGTGCTGATTCCGGGCCTGTCCGACTCGCTGGCGACGCGCCTGCTCGGCAGCAAACTGTATCGCGGCCTGTGCCGGTTCGACGCCCATGGCGTTGCCCAGCCCGACCTTGCCGCCGGCTGGGACATCGCCGCCGACGGCTTGACCTATGTGTTCCATCTGCGGCCGGATTTGATCTGGCACGACAGCGGCGCGCTCACGGCGGACGACGTGGTGTTCTCGATCACCCGGTTCCACCGCCAGTTGCAACCCCGGCTTGGCTTGGAGCGCGTGATCGCGGCCCAGGCGGCGGATCCGCAAACCGCTGTCTTTACCCTCGCAGCGCCGTTCGAGCCGTTCTTGCGGCAGTTGGACGCGCTGTCCGCGCCGATCGTGCCGAAGCACGTGCACGACCGGCCCGGCTTCGCCCTGGACGACCCGCAGGTGATGCCGGTGGGGGCGGGGCCGTTTTGGATGGTGGAGCGGTCGCGGATGACGCGCTTCGAATGGTTCGTCGGCGACAGGCCGGCGGTGAGGGATATCGACATCCCCATCGTTGCCGACCTGGCAGCCCGCGCGGCCCTGCTTGACCAGCCCGGCGTCTTGTTGGTGGGCGGGGCGGTCGACCTCGCCGGGCTGCGCAGCCTGCAACAAGGCACGGCCCTGGCGGTCGGGAGCGAACCGGCTGGGGCGATCGCCGGATTGCGGCTGAACCATGCCGTCACGCCGCTGGACGATGTCCGCGTGCGCCTGGGGCTGGCCAGCGCGATCGATCGGGCGATGGTGCTGCGGGATGTGTGGTTTGGGTTGGGCAAAATTGCCACCGGGCCGGGTGTGTCCGGCAGCCAGGACCGCGATCCCACCGCCATGCTTCCGGCCTATGATCCGCTTGCCGCATCCGCCTCCTTCACCGCGGCGGGGTTGCGGCCCGACGACGACGGCATCCGGCTGCGCCTGTCCCACCTGGTGCCGCCGGGTGAGCCGTGGCAGCGCCTGGCGACTCGGTTGCAGGTGATGCTGGGCTATGTCGGCGTCGAACTGGCGCCGGAACCCGTCACGGCGGCGGAGTGGACCAGGCGGGTGGCGGCCGGCGCATACGAGACGACCGGGTTCCTCGAGCGGCAGACAGGCGACCTGACGCTGGATTTTGCCCGCTACGCCGCCGACGTCCCGGCACTGACCCCGTTGTTGGACGGCGACGCCCGGGCAGGTGCGCTGGCCGCCGCCCAAACGATGCTGGTGCGCGCGGCGCCTGCGCTGTGGCTGGTGGAACCGGCGGTCCCCGTCGTGCGGGACCGCCGGTTGAGCCTGCCGGGCGGCGTGTTCAGCAACTTCGCCGATGCCAGACTTTCACCGACGCTGGACAGCGTGAAACCCTGAGGAATGGAATGATGCGTATCGCAGTCGGCGGTTTCCTGCACGAGAGCCACTCCTTCGCGCCGATGCCCACCCGCTATGCCGATTTCCTGCATCCCGGCGGCAATCCGGGCTTGGTGCAGGGGCCGCCCATGCTGGAGGCGATGCGGGGCAGCGCCGCCGCCGCGGCCGGGGCCATCGCCGCCATCGAGGCCGAGGGTGATACGGCCGTGCCGTTGCTGTGGTGCCTCGCCTCGCCCGCCGGGCCGGTCCAGGCGGAGGCGTTCGAGCGCATCGCGGCGCTGCTATGCGCCGCGGCGGCGGCGGCGGGGCCGCTGGACGGCATCTTCCTCGACCTGCATGGCGCGGCCTTGGCCGAAGGCGCGCCGGACGCGGAGGGTGAGTTGCTGCGCCGCATGCGGGCCATCGTCGGCGCCGTGCCGATCGCCATCACCTTGGACCCGCACGCCAATTTGACGGCGCTGATGGCCCGCTCGGCGGATGTGATCGTCCCCTATCGCACCTACCCGCACGTCGACATGAAAGTCGTCGGCGGCCGGGCGGTGGCGTTGCTGCGGCGCCGGGTGGCACGCGGAGCACCCTATGCCTGCGCCTACCGCCAGCTCGATTATTGGATGCCGATCACCAGCCAATGCACGCTGGAGGGGCCGATGGCGGCGGTGATGGAGCGTCGCGCGGCGATCGAGTCGCAGAGCGGCGCCGTCGAACTCGCCTGGTGTTTCGGCTTTCCCTACGCGGACTTCGCCGATTGCGGCCCGGCCATCGCGGCCTATGCCGAGGACCAGGCGACGGCGGACGCGACGGCCGACGCGCTGCTGGCCGAGATGGCGGCGCGCGAGGCGTCGTTCGCCGGGGACGTGCTGTCCGCCGCCGAGGCCGTGTCGATCGCCCGGTCGGAGAATGCCGGCCCGGTGGTGATCGCCGACACGCAGGACAACCCAGGCGGCGGCGGCCATGGCGACACGACGGGGCTTCTGGCGGAGTTGATCCGCCAGCGGGCGGAGGGTGCGGTCGTGTGCCTGATCAATGACGCCGAGAGCGCCGCCTCCTGCCACGCCGCCGGCGTCGGTGCGGTGGTGGAGCTAGGCCTGGGGGGCAAATCGGACGGCGCGCCGCTTGCCGTCCGCGCCACGGTCGTGACCTTGGCCGATGGCACCTTCAAGCTGACCGGGCCGATGAGCGCGGGGAACACCGCACAGCTTGGCCCTTGCGCGCTGATCGAGGTGGAGCATGGCATCCGCGTGATGATCGCGAGCCGGAAGATCCAGGCCTATGACCAGGCGATCCTGCGACATGTCGGGCTGGAGCCGGCGGAACTGCGCATCGTGGTGCTGAAATCCTCGGTGCATTTCCGGGCGGATTTTTCGCCCGTCGCCCGCCGTATCCTGGTGGCGGCCGCGCCCGGCCCGGTCATTGCCGACCCGGCCACCCTGCCGTTCCGCCATGTCCGGCCCGGCGTGCGGAGACGCCCGCTGGGTTAGCTGATCTTCTTGTTGGTCAAGCCCGCGTCGCTCAGGGCACGCATCTTGGCGGCAAGGTCCTCGATCGCGCGCTTCCAGCGCTGGGTGGCTTCCTTTTGGTCGGCAAGGGCGGCGGACAGGTTCGCCAAGGCCTGGGTGAGCCGCTGCGACGAATGGGACAGGTCGTTCGCCTGCTGGCGGGCCGGCGCCGGGGTGGGGGCGGTCAAGGCCGAGGTGGGCTCGAGAACCAATTCTGCCGCCTCGGCGGGCGCAACGCGGTTGCGGACCGGGAACGGAATAATCGTGGCAGTTAGCTGGTCTGTCATGTTTGGCCTCCGCTGATGCAAACGACGTTAACCCATCGTTAGTTCCAAGAAAAGAGATAATTAACGGAATATGGGAAGAGCCTACGACTGGATGTGGATGCCGAGGAGCCGCATGGCGCCGACCAGGATCAGGACGGTTTCGACCACGGCGGTCAGCCCATAGCGGAGCTTCATGTAGCCGGACGGCATCAGCCCGGCCTTGGCGCCCCGCGCTTCCACCACGATCGTCGCCGCAAAGCCCACGATCAGCAACCCCAATCCCGCCGCGGCATCGACGGCGAACATCAGCAGGAGGGCGATCCAGCCGGCAAGCGACGGAAGCACGCCGAGGCCAAGCCGCAGCCGCTCGCCACGGCCGGATGGTTCCTGCAAGGCGAACCCCCAATGCACCCCGCCCAAGAAGGTGAGGATGACGGCGCCATAGGCCACCAGGGAAAAGGCGCCGCGATCTCCGTCCTGTCCCACGGCGAGCCATCCGGACACCAGGAACGGCGCCAGCCCGGCAAGGCCGAGCAGCAGGGCGAAGACGGGGAGTTGTCGGGTCATGGCCAGCATTCTGCCACTCCCGACCGTCACCGGACACCCCACTGCGCGCGGTCAAGACTCGCTGCCCGGGTATGCTCACCGCTATATCGTGGCCATGGACTCCGCCCTCGATATCGGCTTCGCCCTGCTGCTCATTCTCATCAACGGCCTCTTTGCCCTCAGCGAAATGGCAATGGTGTCGATCCGGCGCGCCCGGTTGATGGTGCTGGAGCGAAAAGGCGATGTCGGGGCGACGGCCGCGCTCAGCCTGTCGGATGATCCGCAGCGCTTCCTGCCGACGGTGCAGGTGGGCATGACGCTGGTCGGCATCCTCACCGGCACGGTGGGCGGCGCTCGGCTGGCCGCCCGGTTGCAGCCGCTCCTGGCCCGCAGCGCCACGCTCTCCCCGGTGGCGGCGGAGCTGTCGCTGCTGATCGTCGTGCTGACCACCACCTACCTCACGCTCGTGCTGGGCGAATTGGTGCCGAAGCAGTTGGCGCTGCGGCAACCCGAGGTGATCGCCGCGCGCATCGCCCGGCCGCTCGGCAGGCTCACCCGGCTGGCAGGGCCGGTGATCTGGCTGCTGGGCCTGTCCACCAGCGTCATCCTGCGCCTGTTCGGCAGCAGCCGGGTTACCAGCCAATCGGTGACGGAGGAGGAGTTGAAGGCCGTGCTCGCCGAGGGCGCGCAGGTGGGCGTGCTGGAGGCGGGCGAGCGCGAGATGATCGAACGGTTGCTGCGCCTGGCGGACAAGCCGGTGCGGGCGATGATGACGCCGCGCAACGAGATCTCGTTCATCGACCGCACGGATCCCCGGCGCGACGTCGTACAGGCCTTGCAGACGGCGCAGCACAACCGGCTGATCGTCTGCGACGGCAGCGTCGACAACGTGGTGGGCGTGGTGCAGGCCAAGGATTTGCTGGACCAGTTGCTGGCCGGCAAGGAGCTGTCGGTGCCGGACGTGCTGCGCCAGGCGATGGTGGTGCCGGACACGATCAGCGCCCTCGATGCGCTGGAGCGGCTGAAGGCGGACCCGCTCGGCCTTGCCTTGGTGATGGACGAGTATGGCAGCTTCGAAGGCGTGGTCACGGCGGCCGACGTGCTGGAGGCGATCGTCGGCGACGCCAACGACACCCAGCCGGACCTTGCCGGCGACGCCGAGAGCGTGCCGGGCAGCCTGGTCGTGGACGGAATGATGCCGGTGGACGAGTTGAAGTCCCGCCTGGCCTTGCCCGACCTGCCGGCCGAAGGCAGCTACCACACCACGGCGGGATTGCTGCTGGCGTTGCTGCGGCGGGTGCCGCGGGAGGGCGACAAGGTGGTGTTCGCCGGCTGGCTGTTCGAAGTGCAATCGATGGACGGCCGCCGCGTCGACCGCGTCCGCGCCAGCCGCGAAGTGCTGGCGGAGGGGTAGGGTCGCCTCAGCACGATCCCCTCGTAACAAGCCCTCTCCCTTTGGGAGAGGGAAGGGTGAGGGCCCCATCTGTATTGATTCAACGCGTTGGCTGCACCCTCACCCCGACCCTCTCCCAGAGGGAGAGGGAGCCGTACGAGAGAGATCAGGCGGCCAGCTGCAGTGCTTTCCAGATCTTCTCCGGCGTGGCGGGCATGTCGATGGCGGTGACGCCCGCGCTCGACAGGGCGTCCACGATCGCGTTCATCATGGCGGGCGGGCTGCCGACCGCGCCGGCTTCGCCAGCGCCCTTCACGCCCAGCGGGTTGGTCCCGCACGGGATTTCCACCAGTTCCACCTCGATGTCGGGCAGGTCGGTGGCGCGGGGCAGGGCGTAGTCCATCAGGCTGCCGGCGAGGAGCTGGCCGGAGGACGGGTCGTAGGCAGTGTGTTCCAGCACCGCCTGGCCGAAGCCCTGCGCGACGCCGCCATGGACCTGGCCGCGGACGATCATCGGGTTGATCGCCTTGCCGACGTCATCGCACACGATGTAACGCTTCAGATCGACGACGCCGGTGTCGGGATCGACCTCCACCTCCGCCATGTGGCAGCCATTTGGAAAGGTGTGGCTCTTGATCTCAGCGATTTCGGCCGCGTCCAGCAAGGTCGCCAGCTCCCCGGCCGCGGCGCGGCTGCGCTGGGACGCGGCCAGGCTGATGATGTCGATGCCGCGGTCGGTGCCCACCACGCCGAACCGGCCGGCCGCGAAGTCGATATCCGCTACGGATGCCTCCAGCGCCTCGGACGCCGCCTGCTTGCCCTTCTCGATCACGCTGGCGGCCGTCACCAGGATCGCCTGGCCCTCCGAATACAGGCTGCGTGCGCCGCCCGTGCCGCCGCCGGTCGGGATGGTGTCGGTATCGCCCTGCAGGATGCGGATCTTGTCGCCATCGATGCCAAGCTGGTCGGCCGTGAGCATCACATAGGCGGTCTCATGGCCCTGGCCGGTCGATTGCGTGCCGACATACACGTCGACGAAGCCGTCATCGGCGAAGCGGATTTCGGCGCGTTCAGTCGGCGATCCACCCGTCGCCTCCAGGTAATAGGCCATGCCGATGCCGCGCTTCTTGCCGCGGGCGGCGCTGGCGGTGCGGCGGGTCTCGAACCCGGCCCAATCCATCTTGGCCATCGCCGTGTCCAGCACGCGATGGAAGTCGCCGCTGTCATAGGTCTGCTTCATCGCGGTGACGTAGGGCATGGCATCCGGCTTCACCATGTTCAGCCGTCGCAGCGCCACCCGGTCCATGCCGATTTCGGCCGCCGCGGCGTCGATCAGCCGCTCCACCAGGTAATTGCTCTCCGGCCGCCCGGCGCCGCGATAGGCGTCGACCGGGACGGTGTTGGTGAACACGCCGATGACGTTGGCGTAGATCGCCTGGAAGCCATAGACGCTGGCCAGCACCTTGGTGCCCGCCATGGTCGGGATCATCGGCGCGAAGGTGGACAGATAGGCCCCCATGCCGGCGACGTTGCGGGTGCGCAAGGCCAGGAACCTGCCGTCCTGGTCCAGCGCCAATTCCGCTTCGGTGATGTTGTCACGGCCCTGCGTGTCCGACAGGAAAGCCTCCGACCGGTCGCTCACCCACTTGACCGGACGCCCCAGCTTGCGCGCGGCGTAGCAGGTGAGCACGTGTTCGGCATACAGGAACAGCTTCATCCCGAAGCCGCCGCCCACGTCCGGCGTGCGGACGCGGAAATGCTCCTCCGGGACGTGGAACACGGCCTTGCCCAGCAGCGACTTGATGACCCAGCCGCCTTGCGTGTTGGTGTGGAGCGTCCACCGGCCGTCGGCGTAGTCGGCCAGCGCGGCCCGCGCCTCCATGCTGTTGACGACGATGCGGTTGTTCACGATCGTCCGGCGGACGACGCGCGACGCGGTCGCGAACAGCGCGTCGACGCGGGCCTTGTCGCCGGTCTCCCAATCGAAGCAGACGTTGTTCGGCGCCTCCGGCCACACGGCCGGCTGGCCCGGCGCCATAGCGGCCGCCAGCTCGGTCACCGAGGGCAGCACGTCGTAGTCGACCATGATGGCTTCGGCGCCGTCGCGGGCGGCCTTCTGCGTCTCTGCCACGACGAAGGCCACCGGGTCGCCGACGTGGCGGACGGCGCTGGCCGCCAGCACGGGATGCGGCGGATCCATGCGCGGCGTCCCGTCCCGGTTCTTCAGCGGGATGGCGCAGGGCAGGCCGCCGATGTCATCGGCGGCCAAATCCGCGCCGGTGTAAACGGCGACCACCCCCGGGATGGCGATGGCGGCGGCCGTATCGACCGCGCCCAGCTTGGCCGCGGCATGGGGGGAGCGCAGGACCGCGCCCCAGAGCATGCCGGGCAGCACGATGTCATCGGTGTAGCGCCCGTTGCCTTTCAGCAGGCGCGGATCCTCGACGCGGCGGACAGGCTGGGCAAGGCCGAATTTGGTGGTCATCGCGGTCATCCTGGCTGGGCGTCGCCAGTATCTGCCCATGCCCGGCCATTCGCCAAGAGGCAGCGTGTCAGCCGCGACGGCAGCCCAGGAAGTCGAGCTGCCAGCCAAGCTCCTCCGGGGTCAGCGGATAGCCGCCGGAGGGTGACGGCAGCATGGCGGCCTCGGGCCCGAGCTGGCCGATCACCGCCTGCACCGGCCCCGCCGCGCGCATGGAGAATCCCGCCTTCCAAACCAGGCTGATCAGCGCCTTGGCGCTGCGCAGCGCCGCCGCCCTGTCGATCACCGCCAGGGGGACGGACGCCGCCACCGCGAGCATCGTGCTGCCGCGCCGCGTGTCGCCGCCGCGCAGGGAGGCCAGCAGCGCCGCCTCCGTCAGCTCCCCCATGGTGTCCAGGTTGCGGGCTTCTTCCATCAGCGCCTCGTCGCTGAGCCGCACCGGCGCTGCCGGGCGCCGCGCCAGTTGCGCGTCCAACCGCTGTTGGATTTCGGCCAGGACGGAGGGCGTGATGTCGGTCCGTTCCGTCAGGACCTTCAGCAAATGCGACGCCACGATCTCCGACAGCGCGCGTGCCGCGTGATCCGACAGATGCGGCCGGCGCACCAAGGGGTCGTGCCACCCGGGCTCGTGCTCGGCCCGGGCAATGAGCACGTCCAGCACACCTTCCTTGATGGACGCCGAGTGGTTGGTGAGCAGCGCCTGGATGGCCGCGCTGTCGGCGGATGCGGCGATCGCGTCGGCGACGGCATCCGGCAGGTTGGCGCGGCAGGCGATGGAGGTCGCGGCCGCTTCGTGCGGCGGCGTCTCCAGCAGATTGAGCAGGTCCTCGGTCGACAGCAGCGGCGACAGGCGTAGCACCGGCTCGCTGACCGAAACGGCGCTGTCATTAGCCAGCGCCAGCAGCAGGTCGCGCGGCAGGTCCGGTAGGTCGGCCACGATCACCGCGATGGCGGTGCGGATGCGGACGGCCTCGTCCCGCACCAGGGTGGACAGGATCCCGAGCGTGCGTTGCCGCAGCTCGGCTTCGGCCGGCGCGGAGAGCGTCGTGGCCAATTTGCGGGCGACCAGCAGACGGACCCGCTCGTCGCCGTCGCCGGCCAGGCGCTGGTCCCCGGCGGCGCTGACCGACGGGTTCAGCGCGACGGCGGCGCGGACGGTGATGGCGTCGTCGCGCGCCAGGAAGCACAATATGTCGGATGGGGTCGTCGGGCTGGCGGCCAGCTTTACCCTGAGGTCCAGGTCAAGCAGCACCCGAGCGACCGTGTCGGTGGCCACGGCACTGGCTCCTATGGCAGCAGCGGGTCACGCGCGACCCGCCAATGGCCGCGGCCGGCCCGTTTCACGTCGTACATCGCGGCGTCGGCCCGCCGCATCACCTCATCCAGCGTCTCCGCGGCGCGGGGATGGCGGGCGGCGATCCCGATCGAGGTGGACACGGCCGGGGCGTCGTGCGGCAGCGCGGCCGCGAAGGCGGCCGGTCCCTCCAGCCGCAGCCGCTCCGCCCGCTCCGCCGCAGTCAACTCGTCAGATCCGTCGAGCCAGAGGGCGAACTCGTCGCCGCCCAACCGCGCCACCAGGTCCGAGGGGCGGACCGTGCCCCGCAGCAAGGCGGCCGCATGCACCAGCGCCTGGTCGCCCACTTCATGGCCGCACTCGTCGTTCACCCGCTTGAAGTTGTCGAGGTCGACGTACATCAGCGTTCCCGGCGCCTGCTCGCGGTCCAGGCGGTCGATGCGGCGGTTGACCTCCTCCAGGAAGGCGCGGCGGTTGAGCAGGCCGGTCAACGGGTCGGTCCGAGCCTGGCGCGCCAGCTCCCGCTGGATGGCGTCGTGTTCCAGCACCACGCGCACAATGGTCGTCACGGAGGAGGCGAGCAGCCCGTCCTCCTCCGTCCAGGACACGCCGCCGGGCATGCGCCAGACGCAAAGCCCGGCGCGGTGGCCGAACCGCGTGTAGCTGGGGCAGGCGATGATCGGATGGCCGTCGCGCGACAGGATCGTCAGGGGATCGAGCGTTTCGACCTGCAGCGCCGGGTGAGCGGCCGTGATGACGGCCGGCTCGACCGTGCCCGTGTGGTGAAGGAGAATCTCCCCGTCAGGGGGAAGCAGCAGGTCGATCACGGCGACGCCTGCCGCGCCCAGGGCGGCGGACAGGCCTTCCAACACCGCCTCCATCATACGGGGCGCCAGGACCTCCTGCCGCATCTGATACAGGATGTGCTCGACCACCTCGCCGCGGCGCAGTGCGCCCACCACATGGGATTCCCGTGCATGCTCGGCGGAGACGTCGCGCGCCACGCCGCGCATGCCGACCGGAAGGCCGTTTTCCACCAGCGGGGCGGCCGTGAAGCTCAGGCAGGCGGCGCCGCCCGCGGGGCGTTTCACCCAGGCGCGGCGGTCACGGTAGGCGACACAAGGGCTGAACGGGTTGAAACCGTCGTCTGGTGCAGCC
Organism: Acetobacteraceae bacterium; assembly: GCA_965199095.1. Classification (GTDB taxonomy): domain Bacteria; phylum Pseudomonadota; class Alphaproteobacteria; order Acetobacterales; family Acetobacteraceae; genus LMUY01. The sequence continues at coordinate 109,863 of CBDAQM010000005.1, read as the reverse complement.
AGCAGCGTCGCGGCCGGCTGACCCAGCAGCGTCCCGGCGGACCAGCCGAGCACCGATGCGGGCGCCACGAACATCAGCCGCCCGTCCGCATCGGTCTCGAAGGCCAGGTCGGTCGCCATGCAGACGAGGTCGCGCCAACGCTGGCGGCTGTCCAGCAGGGCGTTGCGCAGCACGTCCGCCCCGTTGCGCTCACGCTCGGCAGCCGCCGGTGCAGCGTCGGCATCGACCAGGCATGCGGCCAACTCGTTCATGCGCCCGCCTCAGTTGTTACGCCGCGTTATCCTGCGCTGCTTCGGTAAACGGGGCGTTAGTATTGCGGCGGCGCCCAGCTACCCTGGTTTGACACCGGGAAGGGGCCTGCGCATGGTCCGCCGCACCGCTCAATGAGGCAAATCAGGACGATGGACGAGACCAGCTTGCGCACCCGGATCGAGGCATTGTGGGACCGGCGCGACGGTTTGTCCGCCGCGAGCGGCGGGGATGCGCGCGATGCGGTGGAAGCCGCGCTGGACGCGCTGGACGACGGCCGGTTGCGCGTGGCGAGCCCCGGCGACGCCGGGTGGACGGTGCACGAATGGCTCAAGAAGGCCGTGCTGCTCTCCTTCCGCCTGTATGATTCGGCGGCGATGGAAGGGGGCGCCTGGGACAAGGTGCCGCTGAAGACGGCGGGCTGGGGCGCCAACCGGTTCCGCGAGGCCGGGTTCCGCGCCGTGCCGGGCTCGGTGGTGCGGCGCTCCGCCTTCATCGCGCCGGGCGTGGTGCTGATGCCCTCCTTCGTGAATGTCGGCGCCTATGTCGGCGCGGACACGATGGTGGATACCTGGGCGACCATCGGCTCCTGCGCGCAGATCGGCCGCAAATGCCATATCTCCGGCGGCGCCGGCATCGGCGGGGTGTTGGAGCCGTTGCAGGCGGCCCCCGTGGTGATCGAGGACGAGTGCTTCATCGGCGCCCGCTCCGAAGTGGCGGAGGGTGTGCGGGTGGAGCGGGGCAGCGTGCTGTCCATGGGCGTCTTCCTCGGCGCGTCGACCCGCATCGTCGACCGCGCGACGGGCGAGGTGTTCGTCGGCCGCGTGCCGGCGTACTCCGTCGTGGTGCCGGGAAGCATGCCGGGACGGCCGTTGCCGGATGGTTCGCCTGGGCCGTCGCTGTATTGCGCTGTGATCGTGAAGCGGGTCGATGCGCAGACCCGGTCGAAGACGTCGATCAACGAGCTGCTGCGCGACTAGCCGCGCCACCGTGCTGGACCCGGTTTCCCTCGCGCAGGCGCTGATCCGCTGCCCCTCTGTCACGCCGGCGGATGCCGGGGCGCTGGACGTCGTTGCCGCCGCGGCCGAGGCGATGGGCTTCGCCGTGCACCGGCTGGTGTTCGACGGCACCCCCAATGTGTTCGCGCGGCGCGGCGCTGCTGGGCCGCATGTGTGTTTCGCCGGGCATACCGACGTGGTGCCCCCGGGCGGCGCCTGGTCGGCCGACCCGTTCGGGGCGGAGCTGCGGGACGACGTGCTGTACGGCCGCGGCGCCTGCGACATGAAGGGTGCGATCGCGGCGTTCCTCGCCGCCGCCGACGCGCAGCCGGCCCATCCTGGGTCCATCAGCCTGCTGATCACCGGGGATGAGGAAGGCCCGGCCACCGGCGGCACCGTCCGCGTGCTGGAATGGATGGCGGAGCACGGCCACGTCCCGGATTTCTGTTTGGTGGGGGAGCCGACCAACCCCGCGCGTTTGGGCGAGGTCGTCAAGATCGGCCGCCGCGGCAGCCTGAACGCGCGCATCACGGTGGACGGCGTGCAAGGCCACGTCGCCTATCCCGCGCGCGTCGACAACCCGGTGCACCGGCTGGTCCGCATCCTGGCGGAGTGCACGGCAGAGCCGCTCGACCAGGGAACGGCGTGGTTCGAACCGTCCAGCCTGCAGGTCACCAGCGTGGATGTCGGCAACGCCGCCACCAACCTGGTGCCAGCGCAAGCGGTGGCCCGGCTGAACATCCGCTTCAACGACCGTCATACCGGCGCGTCGCTGACGGAGTGGCTGCGCGGCGTGGCCGCCCGCCATGCCGAGCACGTCGCGGTCGAGCCCACGGTCAGCGGCGAGGCGTTCCTGACCGCCCCCGGCCCGGAGACCCGTCGGCTGGCCGCGGCGATCCACGCGGTCACCGGGCTGCAGCCGCGGCTGGACACTGGCGGCGGCACGTCCGACGCGCGGTTCATTTCCCGCTACTGCCCGGTGGCGGAGTTCGGGCTGGTCGGGGCGACGATGCACATGACGGACGAACGCGTTCCCGTGGCGGATCTGCGCATGCTGGCGGACATCTATGGCGCCACCCTGCGCGCGTTCCTGTCATGACCAGGCCCAAGCCGCCGCGGCCGCCGGTCGCGAACGTGCTGCTGGGTATCATGCTCGTGGCGCGCGGCCGGGCCGAGGGGCTGCGACAGTTCGGCAGCAGCCCGCAATCGGTGCTCGGCGCGCTGGCGCCGCTGATGGCGTTCCTCCTGGTCGGCGTCCTGCTGGGCGTGCTGGGCCGCAACCGCGAGGCGGTGACGGATGCGGCCGGGGTATCGGTCGGCCTGCTGGGCCCGCTGGTCCTGTCGTTCGAGGTCGCCCGGCGCTGGGACCGCGGGGCGCAGTGGCTGCGCTTCGCGACGGCGTTCTGCTGGTGCCAATGGGCCGCGCCGATGATCCTGGCCGTCGTCCTGGTTCTGATGGCCATCCTGATGGGGCTGGGCGTCAGTGGGGACGCGGCCGCCGGCGCCGGCGTGGCGTTGCTGTTCGCCTATGGCTTGTGGCTCAACTGGTTCCTGGCGCGGCATGCCTTGTCGCTCAGCGCGTGGCGCGCCGCGGCGATGGTGGCGATCGTCAATGTCGCGACGGTCGTGCTGATCCTGGGGCCGCAGATCGTGGACTACATGCTGAACGGCATGCCGGCCTCGTAGTGCACGGATTGCAGGCATAGCCCTGCGGCCGGCGCGGTCTGGCCGGCCATGGCGCGGTCACGCGCCGCCAGGGCCTGCGCCATCCGCTCCGGCGCCCAGCGGCCGCTGCCGACCTGCGCCAGGCTGCCGACCATGTTGCGCACCTGGTGGTGCAGGAAGGACCGCGCCTCCGCCGTCACGACGACCGTCTCGCCGTCGCGGCGGACATCCAGCCGGTCGAGCGTGCGCAGCGGGCTCTTGGCCTGGCAGGCGGCGGCCCGGAAGGAGGTGAAGTCGTGCCGCCCCAGCAGGTGGCGCGCCGCCGCCGCCATGGCGGCGGCGTCCAGCGCGTGGGGCAGGTGCCACACCCGGTGCAGGGCCAGGCCGGGCCGGGCGCGGCGGTTGAGGATGCGATACTCGTAGCAGCGCCGGATGGCGGAAAAACGCGGGTTCCACGCGTCTGGCGCTGCCGCGGCCGCCAGCACGACCACGGGATGCGGCTTCATGTGGAAGTTGAGCGCCTCCCGCACGCGGTCCGCGGCGAAGCGGCCGGGCAGCGCCACCATCGCCACCTGTCCCGCCGCATGGACCCCCGCATCCGTGCGGCCCGCCACGACGCTGGCCACCGGGCGGCCCGCGAGTCGGGCCGCCGCGTCCTCCAGCACCTGCTGCACCGTCAGCACGCCGGCCTGCCGCTGCCACCCGGCGAACCCGGTGCCGTCATACTCCATGAGCAAGGCGAGGTTCCTGTCCGCCGCCTCGGCCCCGAGGGCGAAGGCGTCGGCGGGCGTCATGCCTGGGAGAGGATCGTGCCGGCGGGAACGGGCATGCCGCGGAGGAAGGCGTCGGCGTCGACCGGCGCGCGTCCGGCCCGCTGGACCCGCAGCAACCGCAGCGCACCGTCCCCGCAAGCAACCGTGAGGCCCCCGAGCACGGTCCCAGGCGCGCCCTCGCCAGCGACCGGCTCTGCCTCCAGCACTTTCAGCATCTCGCCGCCGAGTTGGCAGACCGTACCGGGCCAGGGGGTCAGCGCGCGGATGCGGCGGTCGAGCTCCGCCGCCGGGCGGGACCAGTCCAGCCGGCTGTCGGCACGCGAGAGCTTCGGCGCGTAGGTGGCGCCCTCGGGCTGCGGCGTTCGCGGCGGATGGTCCGCCAGGGCACGCAGCACCAGCGCTGCGCCACGGTCCGCCAACGTGTCGTGCAAGGCGGCGGCCGTGCAGCGCGGCCCGATCGGGACCGCCTCCGTCAGCAGCATGTCGCCGGTGTCCAGCCCGGCATCCATCTGCATGATCGTCACGCCTGTTTCCGCGTCGCCGGCCAGCACCGCCGCCTGGATGGGCGCCGCACCCCGCCAGCGCGGCAGCAGGCTGGCATGGATGTTCAGGCAGCCGCGGCGCGGCGCCTCCAGCATGGCCGGCGGCAGGATCAGCCCGTAGGCGGCGACGATTGCCGCGTCCAGGCGCAGCGCGGCGAACTCCGCCTGCGCCTGTGGGTCCCGCTTCAACGAGGCCGGATGGCGCACCGGCAGCCCCAATGCCTGCGCCTGGGTTTGGACGGGGCAGCGCGTGACAGCATGGCCGCGTCCGGAGGGACGGGGCGGCTGGGTGTATACGGCGACGATGTCGTGCCCGGCGCCGTGCAAGGCAATCAGGGCCGGCACCGCGAAATGCGGACTGCCCATGAAGGCGAGCCGCATCAGCCAGCGGCCTTTTGCTTCATTTCCTTGGCCAGCCGCCGCATCAGCATGTTGCGCTTCAACGCAGACAGATGGTCGACGAACAGGACGCCGTCCAGATGGTCCAGCTCATGCTGCAGGCAGGCGGCCAGCAACCCATCCCCCTCGATCTGCTGCTGTGCGCCGTGCCCATCGTGGTAGCGCACGGTGACGCGGGCTGGCCGCGACACGTCGGCATACTGGTTCGGCACGGAGAGGCAGCCCTCTTCCCGGGTCGCCCACTCGTCGCTGACAGCGACGATCTGCGGGTTGATCAGCGTCATGGGCTGCGGCGTGTTGCCCGGCATCAGGTCCATGACGACCACCCGCAGATCCACCCCGACCTGGGGCGCGGCCAAGCCGATGCCGGGCGCCTTGTACATCGCATCGAACATGCGCGGGACCAGCGTCTCCAACGTCGCGAAATCGGTGGACAGGACCCGGCGCGCCTTGGTGCGCAGCGAGGCATGCGGGGCGATCAGGATCGGCAAGGGATCGGGAAGGGCAGGCATGGTCGACGGCATGTAGCCGCCCATTCCCGGGCATTCAACGTGTCCCTGGCCAGGACGCCACCGCGCTGCTTGCGCGGGCCTTGCATTGCGACGCGGCGGCGCCAAGATCATGCAACGCCGGATGCCAATATCGGGTCCCGCAATTGTCTCGCTCGATGGAGGAGGCTTCTGATGTCATCGACTCGCGTCTTCGCGTCGCCGCTCTTCGTCGGATTCGACCAGCTTGAACAAATGCTGGAGCGTGCATCCAAGTCCCCGTCCGACGGGTATCCGCCCTACAATATCGAGCAGATGAGCGGCACGACGCTGCGGATCACGCTTGCCGTGGCGGGATTTACCATGGACGACCTGCAGATCACCCAGGAAGATAACCAGTTGGTCATACGCGGCCGTCAGACTGACGACTCGCAGGGACGGGTGTTCCTGCATCGCGGCATCGCCGCGCGGCAGTTCCAACGCGCCTTCATCATGGCGGAGGGAATCGAGGTGAAGGGCGCTTGGCTTGATAACGGCCTGCTTCATATCGAGCTGTCGCGGCCGCAGCCGGAAGCCCGGGTGAAGACGATTCCCATCACGCGGGCCGGCGGCTCGCGCGTCGTCGATGCGGAGCAGCGCTTCGTGCAGACCAAGGCCGAGAACGGTTGAAGCGTGGCCCGGGGGCCAATCAGGATGTCCGGCTTGCCGAACCCGGGAGCCAGTGCGAGGAGAGTACGATGATCAACACAGCAGACGCCACCAATCAGGTGGAGACACGCATCGACGTCCGCCAGATCACGCCGGCGCAGCTTCAGCAACTGGGCGTGTCCCAGTTGGCCTATGTGAAGCCCGTCATGTTGAACGGCGCGGCGATGTTCGCCATCCACGCGGCCGACGGCTCGCCCATGGCGGTGGCTGAGGACCGCAGCCTTGCCCTGGCGGCCATCGTCGAGCACGAGATGATCCCGACCCTCGTTCATTGAACGAGGAAGGCCGGGCCGCCTGCGCGGCGGCGTGCTAGCCCAGGAAGATCGCCATCAGGATGAGGAGCACGGCGATCCCGCTAGCCGCCATTGTCACGAAGCTGGTGAAGCTGCCCCAGAACGCCTGACGGTCGGCGACGAAGGCGTCGACCGCGGAGGCGCTCGGCTCCGTGATGGTCACAGTGTCGGGCGGTGTCGTCATGCCGTCAGGCGGTGTCGTCATGGTTGCCATTGGAGTGGCCTTCGGAACGGGGCGATGACCGCTTCTAGGGCCGGGGTGGGCGCACTGGCAAGGGGTTGAGCAGCGCCATGCTTGCCGCTGGAAACGCCGTCATGTCAGCCTGAAGGTGCGCCGCCAGCGCCGCGGGGTAGATGGCATGCTCCTGCACGAGCACGCGGGCGGCCAGGCTGTCCGGCGTGTCGCCGGGCAGGATGGGGATCGCGGCCTGGGCCAGGATCGGGCCGTCATCCATCACATCCGTGACGAGGTGTACCGTGCAGCCATGCACCCGGCAGCCGGCCGCCAGGGCCCGCTCATGCGTGTGCAGGCCGGGAAAGGCGGGCAGCAAGGACGGGTGGATGTTCAGCATGCGGCCGGCCCAGCGCCCGACCAACCACGGTGTCAGCAGGCGCATATACCCGGCCAGGCAGACGTGCTGGATGCCGTGCTCGGCAAGCAGGTTGTCGATCGCGTGCTCGTGCGCCTGCCTGTCGCCGCGGAAGCTGCGGTGATCCGCGGCGACCGCCATGATCCCACGCTGACGTGCGCGGTCCAGCGCCGGCGCGTCCGGTTGGTTGGACAGGACGAGGTCGATCGTCGCCGGGAAGGCCGGGTCCGCCGCCGCGTCCAGCAGCGCGGCCATGTTGCTGCCGCGTCCGCTGGCCAGCACGGCCACGCGGGGGCGGCTCATCGGATGGTGACGGTGGGCGGACCGGAGGCGGCCTCGACCGAGCCGATGGTGAACACCGTCTCCCCGTGTTCCTCCAGCAGCGACGTGGCGGCAACGGAGTCCTCGACGATCAGGGCCATGCCGATCCCGCAGTTGAAGACCTGCAACATCTCCTGCGCGGCCACGTCTCCCGTCTTCGCCAGCCAGTCCATGACGGCCGGTCGCGTCCAGGACCGCGCGTCCAGCACGGCGCAGGTGTCTTTCGGCAGGGCACGGGGCAGGTTGCCGGGCAGGCCGCCGCCGGTGATATGCGCCGCCCCGCGCAGCAAGCCGGCCTGGTGCAGCGCCAGGACGGATTTCACGTAGATGCGGGTCGGATCCAGCAGCGCTTGCGCCAGGCTGCGCCCGGCCGCGAACGGGGCCGGGTCACCCCAGCCCACGTTGCTGCCGGCGACGATGCGCCGCACCAGGGAGAACCCGTTGGAGTGCACGCCGGAACTGGCCAGCCCCAGCACGACCTGGCCGGGCGCCACCTCCGCCGGCAGCAACCGGTTCCGCTCCGCCGCGCCGACGGCAAAACCGGCGAGGTCGTAGTCGCCGCTGGCGTAGAGGCCCGGCATCTCCGCCGTCTCGCCCCCGGCCAAGGCGCATCCGGCCAGTTCGCAACCGCGGCCGATCCCGGCGATCACCCGGGCGGCGGCCGCCACGTCCAAGGCGCCCGTGGCGAAATAATCCAGGAAGAGCAGTGGCTCCGCCCCTTGGACGACGAGGTCGTTGACGCACATCGCCACCAGGTCGATCCCGACCGTCTCATGCAGCCCGGTCTCGATGGCGATCTTGAGCTTGGTGCCCACGCCGTCGGTGGTGCAGACCAGCACCGGGTCGTGGAAGCCCGCGGCCTTCAGGTCGAACAGGGCGGCGAAGCCGCCAAGCCCGCCCACCATGCCGGCCCGGGAAGTCGCCGCGGCAATCGGCTTGATCCGCTCCACCAGGGCGTCGCCGGCCGCGATGTCCACCCCGGCGTCGCGATAGGTTGTCATGTCTGGGCACCCTCGCGGAATACTGTAGCCGCCCGGCGGGATCGGCTATGATCGGCGCCATGATGGCAGCGCGAAACAACCACAGGGCGCGGGGCGGCGCAATTCGGCGGGTGCGGCGATGAGCCAGGCCTCCGCCCGGGTGGCGCCGCGCTTGCCGGACCTTCCATCGCCGCCGCCCCCGCCGGCGGAACCACGCCACGCCACGCGCGGGCAGCGGCTGGCCTTGCTGTGCGGCGTCGGCCTGGCGGCGCTGGCGGCGATCCAACTGTTCGCCTCCATCCTGCTGCCCTTCGTCGCCGCTGCCGGGATCGCCTACTTCCTGGACCCGCTCGCCGTGCGGCTGACGCGCGCGGGGATGGGCCGCGGCCTGGCGGCCACCCTGCTGGTGTCCGGGCTGGTGGCGCTGGGCTTGCTGTTCGCCCTGCTGCTGTACCCGCTGATCCTGGCGCAGATCGGCATCCTGGTGTCCCGCGTGCCCGCCTATGTGAACGACCTGCGGGTCTGGGCCGGCGGGGTCATCGTGCATCTGCAGGAGCGGCTGGGGGCGGATTACGTCGACGGCAAGCTGCGCGACCTGGTGAGCGGCCAGGCAGGGGCGATGCTGGGCTTCGTGGCCGGCGCGCTGAGCCGGATCGTGGGCGGCGGGTTCGCGCTGTTCAACGTGCTGTCGCTGATGGTCGTCACCCCGATCGTCGCGTTCTACCTGCTGCGGGATTGGCCGGGCATGGTGCGGCGCGTGGATGGCTGGCTGCCCCGGCGCTACGCGGGCGTGATGCGGCAGCAGGCGCGGGAGATGGACCGCATCCTCTCCGCATGGCTGCGCGGCCAGGCGATCTGCTGCGTCCTGCTTGCGGCCTACTACGCGCTGGCCCTGCAACTCGTGGGGTTGGATCTGGGCCTGATCGTCGGGCTGACGGCGGGGCTGCTGTCGTTCATCCCCTATGTCGGCTCCATCACCGGCGGCGTCACCTCCATCGGGCTGGCGCTGGCGCAGTTCCCGACCTGGTCGGGTGTGGCGGAGGTCGCCGTGGTGTTCGTCACCGGGCAAGTCCTGGAGGGTTACGTGATCTATCCGCGCTTCCTGGGCGACCGGGTGGAGCTGCATGCGGTCTGGGTGATCTTCGCGCTATTCGCCGGCGGCGCGGTCTTCGGCTTCCTGGGTGTGCTGCTGGCCGTGCCGGTCGCCGCCGTCATCGGCGTCCTGGCGCGGTTCTGGCTCCGGCGCTATCTGAGCAGCCCGCTCTACTCGGACCCGCCATCCGAAACCGCGTGACGTCCGGCGCGGCGCAACTCGGCCTGCCCTTCGTGCACGAGGCCGCCTTCGACCCGGCGGATTTCATGCCGGATGACAGCAATGCCGAGGCATTGGGCTGGCTGGAGACGGCGTGGCCGATGGGCCGCCTGGCCTTGTGGGGCGATGCCGGCTGCGGCAAGACGCATCTGCTGCACGTATGGGCCGCACGCACCGGGGCTGTCTTGCTTGACGGGCGCGGCTTGACGGGGCTGGCGCCGCTTCCGGCGTCCGGCGGCCTGGCGGTGGACCAGGCGGATGCCGCGGCGGAGCAGCCGCTGCTGCATCTGCTGAACGCTGCGGCGGAGCTGGGCTTGCCGGTTCTGCTGGCCGCCCGGACGGCGCCCGCGCGTTGGCCGACCAAGCTGCCGGACCTGGCGAGCCGGTTGCGCGCCATGCCCGCGGTGGAGTTGGGCCGGCCCGGCGACGCCATGTTGCGGGCCTTGTTCGCCACCCTCCTGGCCGCCCGCCAACTCAGCGTGCCGGAGGCAGTGCAGGATTGGCTGCTGCTGCGCCTGCCGCGTAACCCGGCGGCGCTGCGGGACGCGGCAAGGCGGCTGGACGAGGCGGCCTTGGCGGCAGGCCGTCGCGTGACCCATGCCATCGCGGGCAGGATCGTGACGGACGGTGCAGGGTGTGAGGCTGGCACGTAACTCAAGACCTATACCGTGGCGGTCATCCACATGCTTCTGCGCCTCGATATCACGACCATACGGTTGCTCCGGTTGGCGGTGTCAGGTCCAGAGCGCTCGATCACGCTGCCAGCACTCCTTCAAACTTGTCCTGACGCAAGGGGCTGCGGCCTGTAGAGCAGGGTGCCATGCAGCATCTCTCCGCCTTCGACATCACCATGAACATCCTTGCCGGGGTGGCAGCGCTCGTCTTGCTGGTGGCCATTTTGCAGGACGCCTTCGAAGTCATGCTGCTGCCGCGCCGTGTCCGGCGGGAATTGCGGTTCATGCGGGTGTATTTCCGCGTCACGTGGTGGGTATGGTCCGCCCTGTCCCGCCGGATCGCGTCCGAGACGCGGCGGGAGCATTTGCTCGGCCTATACGGGCCGCTCTCCATGCTGTGCCTGTTTGCGTTGTGGGCGGGGCTGCTGGTTTCGGCGTTCGGCACGATGGAGTGGGTGCTGGAACCGGGGCCGGGCCTGCCGGGCGCCGGTTCGCCATGGTCCGAGCAGATTTACATGAGCGGGGTGACGTTCTTCACGCTGGGCTACGGCGACGTGGTGCCGCATAGCACTTTCGGGCGGATCCTCTCCGTCGTCGAGGCCGGCACGGGGATCGGGTTCATCGCCGTCGTCATCGGCTACCTTCCCGTGCTGTACCAGTTCTTCTCCCGGCGGGAAGCCCATGTCATCCAACTGGATGGCCGTGCCGGGTCGCCGCCTACGGCCGCCACCATGCTATGCCGCCATAGCGATCACGGCCGGCTGGACGAGTTGAACATCGTGTTGCGGGCGTGGGAGGTCTGGGGGTCGGAGTTATTGGAAAGCCATCTCTCCTATCCGATGCTGGCGTACTATCGCTCGCAGCATCACAACCAATCCTGGCTCACGGCCTTGGCGTGTGTGATGGATGCCTGCGCGCTTGTGCTCGTCGGCGTCCCAGGGATGTCGCGGCTGCAGGCGCGCATGACGTTCACCATGGCCAGGCAGGTCCTGGTTGAGATGGCGCAGTCATTCCAGATCGCCCCGTCCCGCTATGATGGCGGCGACCGCCTGTCCGCCAACCGCTACGACCGGATGGTGGTGCTGTTTGCGGAGGAAGGCGTGGAGTGGGACGCCGGGGAGGACGTTCAGTCCACGCTCGCCGCTTTGCGCGCCACGTATGAACCTTTGATGGACGGGCTCGCGCGATATCTGTTGCTGAACGTGCCCGACTGGATGCCGGACGAAGATGCGGTCGACCATTGGGAGGGCGGGCATCGCGGCCTCATCGCGAGCCGCCTGGTCGAGGAACTCAGCGACCGCAGCGGCCGTTCGGCGGCGGTTGACCCCAGCGTGCCGGAAACGCGGCTATGGCGTCAGCTCCGGACGCGGCTGCGCGATAACGAGTGACGGTCGCTAGCGTGTCGGGGGGAGCGCCGCCGCACCCTCCTTGTCAGGCGACGCCGCTGGGGCAGCGCCGGTATTTCCTGCAGTCTTGGTGGTGGCGACGTCGCCGGGGGATGAGGCGAGCGCACCCGTCGACGGACTCGGCGCGGTTCGCACGAACGCTGCGCCTGGATTGGCCGTTGTCGATCCGCTCGGGTAGGCTGGCTTGCTTTGCGGACCTGTGGTCGCGTTTTCCGACCCTGCAGGCGCCGAGTTCACCGGCATGCTCGGATGGGCGGCCGTACCGAGCCCATCCCGGCTCTGGGTGGTGAAGGCCTGCGCGTGAACGAGGACCGGACTGGCCAGAAGAATAGTACCGAGCGCGAGGGTCGCCGGACGCAATGTCATGATGATCATGCCAACGCAACGACGATCCGGCATCGAAGGTTGCGAATAGCCGCCTCTCAATACTAATACACGTTACATTTTCTGAGACAGATGGTAGCATGGCGACCAAGTGGCACGCCCGGTGCCGGAACTGATGGAGAGATCGAGATGTCTGCTGTCGCGTGTCAGATGAACCTGGACGCAATCAGCCTTCAGGCTGCCTTCGACAAGGCGCCGATGGGGTTCAGCCACGATCTCCATCTGCTGCCGCACTTCCAATCCGAGGGGCTGGAGCGTCTGGCGGCCGCCTATGCCGGACACCAGGCGGACTATTTCGTCGCCGGCAGCGCTGCCACGCCTGGCATGGCGTTCTACGCGGTGCCCACGATCGAGACGACACCGTTGGAGGCGCTGGCCCGGCTGGAGGTTGCACCGACGCGGCTGCTGCTGAAGCGGCCGGAACGCTATGACCTCAAGTTCCGCGACCTGGTCGATGGCTTGTTCGACCAGGTCGCGCGACTGCATGGGGGATTGTGTCGCAGCGACATCGTACGTTTGGAATCCGCCATCCTGGTCACCTCGGCGGCCTCGACGACGCCGTTCCATTTCGACCCGGAAATCGGCTTTTTCTCGCAGATCGAGGGCGAGAAGACCTACCACGTCTACGCACCGGATACCCTGCAGGAAACCGAACTCGAACAATTCTACCAGTCAGGCAAGGTGGATATCGGCCAGGTCGACATGGCCGCCCGGGGCGGCGCCAAGGAGTACGTGTTCGACCTTGTGCCGGGCAAGGGCCTGCATCAGCCGCAGAATGCACCGCATTGGGTGCAGACCCGCGGGACCCGCTCGGTGTCCTACACCTTCGTGTTCGAAACGCGGGCGGCGCAAGTGCGCAGCCGGGCACGTGGCTTCAACCACTACATCCGTGCCACCGGGGTGGATCCGCGTGCGCCTGGCCTTAGCCCCATGAGGGACGCCGCGAAAAGCCGGGCGCTCCAAGTTCTGGCCAGGGCCCGGCGCGCCATCCGCTGACGGCCGCGGCACCGTGAAGCATGACGGGGCGCCGCGGCGCTGATGCAACGCCGCGCCAAGGCCACAACCTCGTGAGTATCCCCCGTCCCGGCTGAAGCAGTATCACTTGGATGCTGCACCGCCGAAGGGACGTCGATGGGGCTAGTCAAGGCTGCGCTGAAATTCCGCGTCACTGTATACGTGATGTCGCTCATGATCCTGCTCGGCGGCATCGGCGCGATCGTGACGATGCCGAAGGACGTGCTGCCCAACGTCGACATCCCCGTCGTGTCCGTCATCTGGACCTACACCGGGCTTGACACCCGGGAGATGGAACAGCGCGTCACCACCTATTCCGAGTTCAGCCTCTCCAACAACGTCAACGGCATCCGCAACATCGAGAGCCAGACGTTGCAGGGCGTGGCGATCGAGAAGGTGTATTTCCAGCCGGACGTGTCCATCGACCTGGCGATTTCGCAGATCGTGGCGGCCACGAATTCCATCCGCGCCGTGCTGCCACCAGGGATCCAGCCGCCGATCGTGGTGCGCTACAGCGCGTCGGCGGTGCCGGTGATCCAGTTGTCGTTGTCCTCCGACACGCTGAGCGAGCAAGCGCTGTTCGATTACGGTCAGTACCGGGTGCGGCAGGCGATCACGTCGACGCCTGGCGCCACCCTGCCGGGGCCGTTCGGCGGCAAGCAGCGCCAGGTGATGGTCGACCTGGACCTCCACGCGCTGCAAGGCCTGGGCCTGTCGCCGGTCGACGTCGTCAACGCCATCACCGCGCAGAACCTGACGGAGCCGAGCGGCCAGGCGAAGATCGGCAACACGCAATACACGATGGAGATGAATGCCACGCCGACCACGATCGCGGCGCTCAACCGCATCCCGATCAAGGTCGTCAACGGCGCGCCGGTGCTGGTGGAGGACGTGGCCTTCGTCCGCGACGGCAACCAGGTGCAGCAGAATATCGTGCGGACGGATGGCAAGCGCGGCGCCCTGCTGACCATCCTGAAGAACGGTAACGCCTCCACCCTGTCCGTCGTGAACACGGTGAAGTCGCTGCTGCCCGGCATCCGCGCGGCGGCCCCGAAAGGTGTTGTGATCACCCCGCTGTTCGACCAGTCGGTGTTCGTGTCCGGCGCCATCAACGACGTGCTGCGGGAGGGCACGATCGCCGCCGGGCTGACCGGGCTGATGATCCTGATGTTCCTGGGCTCCTGGCGATCCACCTTGATCGTCCTGGTATCGATCCCGCTGTCGATCCTGACATCGCTGGTGGTGCTGGCGGTGCTCGGCAACACGCTGAACATCATGACGCTCGGCGGCCTGGCGCTGGCGGTCGGCATCCTGGTGGATGACGCGACGGTCGCGATCGAGAACACCTACCGGCTGATGGAGGAAGGCGCCGAGTTCCGCGAAGCCGTTGTCGAGGGCGCGACGGGGATCGCCAAGCCGGCGCTGATCTCCACGCTGTCGATCTGCTGCGCCTTCGTGTCCGTCCTGTTCCTGACCGATGCGGCGAAGTTCCTGTTCACCCCGCAGGCGCTGGCGGTGGTGTTCGCCATGCTGGCGTCCTACGCCCTGTCGCGCACGCTGGTGCCGGTGATGATCGACGTCCTGGTCAAATCGGAGCACGAGCAGCGGCAGAAGAAAACCGACCGCAAGCCCAACATCTTCGGCCGCATCCATGCCGGGTTCGAGCGCGGCTTTGGCCGGTTCCGTGGCGGCTACCGCGCCCTGCTGCATGCGGCGGTCGCGCGGCGATGGGTGACACTGGGCGTCGCCGGGGTGACCCTGGTCGTCGGTGCCGTGCTGTTCGTCTTTGTGGGCGATGACTATTTCCCGCAGATTGAATCATCCTCGCTGACGCTGCACGTGCGCGGGCAGTCCGGCTTGCGGATCGAAGAGACGGAGCGGTTGTTCCAGCAGGTGGAGGACACGATCCGCCAGCAAGTGCCGTCGACGGCACTGATCCTGGACAATATCGGCCTGCCGGCCAGCAACTATAACCTGGCGTTCACCGACGGCTCGACGGTGGCGCTGAACGACGGGCAAATCCTGGTCTCGCTGAAAGAGGGGCATCCCTCCACGCTCGGCATCATGCGCACCCTGCGGGTGGTGCTGCGGCAGCGCTTTCCCAACGTCATCTTCTACTTCCAACCCGCCGACATCATCACCCAAGTCCTCAATTTCGGCCTGCCGTCGCCGATCGACGTGCAGGTGTCCGGCAAGGACCGGGAGAAGGATCTGGCGGTGGCGCAGGAGGCCGTGCGGCGCCTCCGCGGCGTGGTCGGGGCGGTGGACGTGCACTTGCAGCAGATCGTCGACGCGCCTGAATTCTTCGTCGATGTGGACCGGATCCGCGCGGCCCAGTTGGGACTGACGGAGTTGCAGGTGGCGCAGAATCTCAACACCTCGCTGTCGTCATCCTACCAGGTATCGCCGAATTTCTGGACCGATCCGACGAGCGGGATCCCCTACCAGTTGGCGGTGCAGACCCCGGAATATCGGACGGATTCGCTGGCCGATGTGGAAAGCACGCCGTTGCTGGTGTCCAATAACGGGGCTAGCGCGCCAAATTTGCTGTCCAACGTCGCCACGTTGAAGCGCCGGGCGCTGCAGCTTGTGGCCAGCCATGAGAACACGGCGCCGACCTACGATGTGCTCGCCAACGTGCAGGACCGCCCGCTTGGCGCCATCGAATCCGACCTCAACCCGATCCTGCGGGACTTGCAGAAGCTGTTGCCGCCTGGAAACAAAATTACCGTCCGCGGCCAAATCTTGTCCAAGGACCAGGCGTTCGAACATATCGGCTTGGGCCTGGCCGTAGCATTGGTGGCAGTGTACCTCTTGATGGTGTTGAACTTCCAAAATTGGGGCGATCCGCTTGTCGTGGTGCTCGCGCTGCCATTGGCGTTCTGCGGCATCTGCGCCAGCTTGTTCATCACACAGACGACGCTTTCCATCCCCTCCCTGATGGGCGCGATCATGAGCGTGGGGGTCGCGTCCGCCAACTCCATCCTGCTGGTCACGTTCGCGCGCGAGCACCGGGAGAAAACCGGCTGCAGCGCGGTCGAAGCTGCCATTGAGGCCGGCGAGACCCGGTTGCGGCCGGTGCTGATGACGGCAGGCGCCATGTTCGTGGGCTTGATCCCGATGGCGCTCGGCCTGGGCGACGGCAGCGAGCAGAATGCCGCCCTGGCCCGCGCCGTGCTCGGCGGCGTGGCCGTCGGCACCTGTTCCACCCTGTTGTTCGTGCCCTTCCTCTATGCCGCGTTGCGCGGCCGAGACGTCAAGCCGCTGGAGGATTATGTATGAGCGAAGAGAAGGAGCCGGTGGGTCCGTTGCCGAAGCGCTCACTCGTTGTCGCCGGCCTGGTGATCGTGGCCTTGCTCGGATGGGGCGCCTGGGGGCATTACGACCGCGCGGCGCAAGCCTCCCAGACGCAGGAGCAGACGCGGGACTTCGTGCCGAACGTGCGCACGGCCGTCGCCAAGCGGGATGACGGCCCGGTGCCGTTCGTGCTGCCCGGCACGGTGAGTGCGTTCGACCAGGCGACGCTGTATGCCCGCGCCACCGGCTACATCGCCGAACGCCGGGTTGATATCGGCAGCCGGGTGAAGGCGGGCGATTTGCTGGTGCGTATTTCGGCGCCCGACCTGGACCAGCAATTGGCGCAGGCGAACGCCCAGATGGTGCAGACCGAAGCGGCCTTGGCGCAGGCCAACGCGCAGCTCCAGCAGGCGGTGTCCAACACCGACCTCGCGAAGGTGACGAACGGCCGGACGTCCACGCTTGCCAACCTCGGGTGGGAGACGCGGCAGAACGCCGACAACACCCGGTTGGGCCTGGTTGGCTCCCAGGCGAGCCTCGGTTCGGCGCAGGCGGCGGTGAAGGTTGCGGAGGCCAATCTGGCGGCGCAATTCGCCACCGTGAAGCGGCTGCAGCAACTGACCGGGTATGAGCAGGTCACCGCCCCGTTTGACGGCATCATCACCAGCCGCAGCGTCGACACCGGCGACCTCGTCAGCGCCGACAGCAACGGTGCGGGCAACACGCTGTTCACCCTGGCGCGCGACAGCGTGGTGCGCGTCCAGGTGAGCGTGCCGCAGAGCGGGGCGATCGGCATCCATGACGGCCTGTCGGCGAAGGTGCGGGTGCAGGAATTGCCCGACCGTATCTTCACCGGCACGGTCGCACGAAGCGCCGTGGCGTTGGTGCAGGCCTCCCGCACGATGCAGGCGGAGGTGGACGTGCCCAATTCGGACGGCACGCTGCGGCCCGGCCTGTATGTGACGGTCGAGATCGACATTCCTCGCACCGCGCCGGGAATCACCATCCCGGCAGAGGCGTTGATCTTCAACGGGCAGGGATTGCGCGTGGCGGCGGTCGGGCAGGGGGGCGTGGTGCACATGCGCGACGTGTCCATCTACCGTGACTTCGGCACCAGCGTCGAGTTGCGGAGCGGCTTGCAAGGTGGCGAGGCGGTGGTGCTCAGCCCTCCCGTGACGTTGATGGATGGCGGCCGCGTGAACGTGCAGAAGCCGGCCCAGCCAGGCGAAACCTGACGCTACTTGGGTGATGTGGCGACGGCGCAGCCATGGTCCTGGAGGTCTTCTCCGTGGCCAAGACCATCGGGACCGACGCGCCCGGCGAGGAGAATGAAGCCGGGTGCATCCGACACGCCGCCGGTCCCGGTGACGACGAGGGTGTAGAGGCCCATGGCATCGCGTGCGCCGGGCAGGTCATCCGCCAGAAGGTCGAACGGGTTCGGCAGGGTGTCGCCGGCGATGCGGCGTGCGGAATAGCGTTGCCCGGCCAAGCCTGCGGGCAGCCTGGCCCAATGATCGCCGATTGTCATCGTGTGCAGCGCGTCGCGGATGTCCGGCCGGATGCAGTCGACATGGATGTGCAATTGCTCCTGCGAGCGGGCGCTGGGGGGATTGATCGCCAGCGCGATGTCCTCTGGGGGCAGGTCGTGGCCCGCGGCCTGCGATGTGTATCGCCGGGCCCGCCAGGCGTCCGCGAAGAAGTTCGGCGCGCCGGGGGCGAGCAGGGCTGGGCTCTCGATCCCGGTGATCCGCGCGGTCGGGATCAGCAGGAACTGCGTGGCGCCCACGATGTCCTTCAGCACGGCGTCATCGGCATCGACCTCCCTACAAGGGGCCGGATCGCCCGCCGCGGCATGCGGCACGCAGCGCCCATGCACGATCTTCCACAACGCGTCCGGGTCGGCGGCCCGCGCCACGAAACCGCCAAGCGCCATGGCGGCAACCAGGCCAGCGCCGACCAGGGAGAAAAGCACGGGCCGGCGTTTCGCACTCGCCTGCGAAGGGTTGCTCTGCGGCATCGTCGATGTCCGATCTATCGCCTCTCCATAGCATCCTGCCGCGTGTCCACGTAAGTTGGCCCACGGTGACACTCCTGGTGAGGTGGTGCTTGACGGTCCAATCACGCGACGCGCCACCGCCCGGCCTGGGGCATAATGGCGGGCCGTCGATCGAGGACGACGACCCGGCCGGATGGCGCCTGTGGTGCTGGAAGCGGGCCCGGGGTCGTGCCTGGTCGGCGCCACGCGACATCGTGCTGCGGCGTCTGGAGCGTGCCGAGGCCGTGGGGATGAGCTATCGGGATTATACGCTGGAAATCATGGAGCGCGGCCGTCACCTGTAGCGCCACCCACCCGGCGAAGCCACGCGAACTTTCACGACGGGCGGGACGTTGGCGTGGCGAACGGAGGATGCTCAACGATGGCTGAAGGTCCCACCACATTCAACGGTCCGCTGCATGACGACGCCGCCTCACTCGATGCGCGGAAAGTCACGGCGTTCTTTGCCACCCGTGCGCAGGCGGACGCCACGCGGGACGCGCTGGTGTCAAACGGGATTGAGGCGACCTGCGTCACGGTCAGCGATGCCAGCGCGGAAGCTGCCAAGCTGGAGCCGGCCGACGACACGCTGATCGGCAAGATCCGCGAGGCCGTTTTGCCCGACGATGGGCAACGCGCATCACGCGCCGCGGTCAAGGACAACCTCGTGATGCTGACCGTGGTCCCGGACGCGACCAATGGCGAGCGCATCGTCGACATCATTCAGGCAGGCAAGCCGACCCGGTTCGACGCCGAGCTGGAGCGTTGGCGCAACGCCCCGCCATCGGCCTGACCAGGAGGGCTGCCGGTGTCCAAGATGACGCTTTGGGGTTTTGACGGCTCGACCTACGTGCGCACCGTGAAGATGGTGCTGGCCGAGAAGGGCTTCACCGATTTCGAACAGGTCCCGTTGAACGTCCTGGCCGGCGAGCCGAAGCAGCCCGACCATCTCCAGCGTCATCCGTTCGGCAAGGTGCCCGTGCTCGAGCATGACGGCCTGCGTATTCTCGAAACATCTGCAATCGCGCGCTACCTGGACGACGTGCTGTCGGGCAAGTCGCTGACGCCCGGCACGCCCAAGGATCGCGCCCGGATGGACATGGTCATCGGCGTTATCGATTCGTATGGGTATGGCGCCTTGGTGGGTGGCGTGGCCGCCTACCACCTGTTCCCCGATTTCGTCGGTGGGCGGAGCGACGCGGCCTTGGCATCCGGCTTGGAGACAGGGCGCGAGGTCATCACGCTGGCGATGCAGACAAAGGGCACGTCGCCGTTCATCGCTGGCGATCTGAGCCTCGCCGACCTCTATCTTGCGCCCGTCATGTTCTACGTGTCGCTGACGCCGGAGAAGGATGAGCTTTTTGCCATCGGCGGGTTCGAGGCCTGGTGGGCCGCCATCCAGGCCTTGCCGAGCTTCCAGGCGACGCAGCCGTCGCTCGGCTGACAACAGCGGCGTCATCGGTCTTGCGTCGCCGCAGTCTCCTGGTGGCACCGCTCTGCGCGCTTGTGGAGGGGTGCAGCGCTGCGCTCCCGGCTTTATCCGGCGGGGCCACCAGCGCAACGGCTGACAGGCTTTTGGGGGAGAGCGCCGATGCGCATGGCATGGCCGCGTATCGGACCATCGCCGATATCAGCATGAGTTACGCCGGACGCTGGCACGGCTTGGTCGGCAGCCTGCAGCCCGCGCTGGTCGACGCCGGTTTTCGGGGCGGATCGGAGGAGCGGTGGCTGTTGCAGGACGGGATCGTCGCGCAGGCGCATACCGGCCCTGACGGACACAAGCAGGTGGTGCGGCAGACGATGCCAGGTTCACAGGGCAAGGTCCAAGTCTGGTTCAACGGCGTGGTGTCCGATGATGGCGACAAACGCGCTGCGGCAGCCCTGGTCGCAGACGGCTACAGCCTGTTCCTGCTCGGCCCGATGCTGCTTGCCAGGCAATGGGCGACGGACCGGTCCTTGGTCATGCAGGTGGGCAGCCCCGAGCTGGTGAGGGTGGAGGGCCGCTCGGTGGAATGCGACGTCCTGCGTGTGGCGATGACGCCAGGGCTCGGCTTTTCATCCTCCGACCAACTCGCGCTTTATATCGGCCGCGACGACCGGCTGATGCACCGTGTGCGGTTCACGCTGAACGGGCTCGAGTCGACGCGCGGTGCTGTCGCCGAAGTCGACACGGGCGACCACGTTCTGCTGCACGGGATCCACTGGCCGACCCGGTTCCACGAACGGCTACTGCGGCCCCTTCCGCTGGCGGTGCATGACTGGCGGCTGACGGGGCTGGACGTCAACCGCGGCCTGCGTCCCGGCGATGTCACGGGCCCAGATTTCATCGGTGGCGCGAGCCATGCCGCCGGAGCGTTGTCCTGAAGCGTATGTGACGCGGCTTTGATCGACAGGAGAGGTATACGGCGTTACCGGCGGCTACCAGGCTTTGACCGGCCGATCTGCGTGGCTCGATTGCGGCACGCCACGGTTCAACGACATGTGGGAATGGGTGCAGAGCCAGCCGCCAGGCGTCTGGTTGAACACCATCGTCGCCCGGCCTGGACGGTCGAACCGCGACCCGTCTGGGTGGTATCCGGTGCTGGTCCACGGCGCCAACACTGTCGCCATGCTGCCATCGGCGGAGACCAGCACGTGGACCTGCGCCGCGACGAAGCGGAAATCGGTGGTCTTCGGCCAAACACTGTCCCATTGGGTCGCGGTCCAGGAGGCCAGCCCGGTGATCACGTCGTTATGGGTGCCGAACGCGAGCACGTCCGGATGGAACAGCGGCTTGGCGGAGGCGTAATCGACCTCCCGCACATAGCTGGAGAAGGTTTCCAGCCAGTCCAGGAACACGCGCTTCGTTGCAGCGTCGGCTTCGGGCAGCGGCGGCATCCTATCCTCCAGGGGCTTGGGGGTGCAGCATAGGCCAAACGGCGGTCCTGCTGGCAAGAGCCGCCGGCCAGTCCCACGATGACCCGAAATGGGAAAGGAGTGCGCAGATGGTCTTCCGCCGGGGACTGCTCGCTGGCCTCGTTTCGGCCGGCCTCGCGGATGCGGCATGGGGGCAGCCTGCCGAGAGCACCTTGGCCCGGGTCTTGCGCACGAAAACCCTGCGCGCCGGGGTGGTGAACGCGCAGCCGCCGTATTGCTACAAGGATTTGGATACTGGCGAGTGGGCGGGCTTCATGATCGACGCCGCGAAGGATTTCGCCGGCGGGTTGGGGGCGGTGGTCGCGCCGGTGGAGTCCAGCTGGGGCAATGCCGTGCTGGATGTGGAGGCCGACAAGGTGGACATCTTCTTCGGGCTCGCCCCAACGCCGCAGCGCGCCCAGGCCGTCGATTTCTCCAAACCTTTGTATGAGAACGCGTTCGCCCTGATCGCCCGGCCGGGCTTCCAGCCGCAGCGATGGAGCGACCTCGACACGCCGCAGGTGCGCGTCGCCGTCGAACTCGGCACGGTGTACGACCAGAACCTTGCGGCGTTGTGCCCGAGCGCGTTGATCCTGCGCACCAAGACCAACAACGATGCGCTGCTGGCGCTGCAAGCCGGGCATGCCGATTCCCAGATCATCGTGGTGGTGCTGGCGCTGACAACCCTGGCGCGCAACCCGGCGCTCGGCCACCTGATCGTGCCGCAGCCGCTGTTCAGCTCCCCGACCGCCGCCATGGTCGCGAAGGCGCCCGTGCCGGCTTGGCGGGACACCGTCGATGCCTGGATCACGCAGCGCCGGTCCACGGGCGCGTTGCGAACGCTGCTGGTCGCGAACCTGGCGAAGCTTGGCGTCCGGGAGGCGGACGTGCCGCCGCAATTGCTGTTCTGACGCTGGGCCGGCGGTCAGCTCTCCTCCGGCGTCAGCGTCGGCATGATTTCTGCCGCATACCGGTGGGTTTCGGCCTGTTGCTCCAGCGTTTTGGGGAAGCGCGTGCGCTTGGCCTGGACGAGGATTTGCTTCGCCTTCGCCTCGTGCCACGCCTGGGCGGTGAGCAGCGCCGCCTTCCAGCCACGCTCGAACTCCGTCAGCTTCGCCTCTGCCATGTCGCCTCGGCCTCTGGGTTGCGCACGCCGTCACGGGGCGCGGCGGGGAGCCCGACCTGTTTGCCCATGGCGCCGCAGCGTGTCTAGTTTGACGTCCGAGCGAGAGGGAGAACAAGACCATGCATCCGGAAACAATGGCGGTCCATGCCGGCTGGCGGCGCGATCCAAGCACCGGCGCGGTCGCGGTCCCGATCTATCAGACCACGGCGTTCCAGTTCGACAACTCCGAGCACGCGTCCAACCTGTTCGCCCTCAAGGAATTGGGCAACATCTACACCCGGATCATGAATCCGACCGCGGACGCCCTGGAAAAGCGCGTGGCGGCGCTGGAAGGCGGGGCGGCGGCGCTGGCCGTGGCGTCCGGCCAGGCGGCGAGCGCGCTGTCGGTGCAGAACCTGGCGAAGACGGGCGACAACATCGTCTCCTCCACGGATTTGTATGGCGGCACGTGGAACCTGTTCGCCAACACCCTGCGCGACCAGGGGATCGAGGTCCGCTTCGTCGACCCGGCGGACCCGCAGGCCTTCGTGCGCGCCACGGATGACCGGACCCGCGCCTGGTATGCGGAAACGCTGCCCAACCCGAAGCTGCGCGTGTTCCCGATCGCGGAGGTGGCGGCGCTCGGCCGGCCGCTCGGCATCCCGCTGATCATGGACAACACGGCGGCGCCGATGCTGGTGCGCCCGTTCGACCACGGCGCGGCGATCATCGTCTACTCCGCCACGAAATACCTGAGCGGCCACGGCACCGCCATCGCCGGCATGATCGTGGATGGCGGCAATTTCGACTGGGCCGCCCACGCCGCACGGCAGCCGGCGCTGAACACGCCCGACCCCTCCTATCACGGCGCGGTCTGGAGCGAGGCGGCCAAGCCGCTCGGCCCGATCGCCTATATCCTGAAGGTCCTGGTGACGCTGCTGCGCGACCTCGGGCCGGCCATCAGCCCGTTCAACGCCTTCCTCGTGCTGCAGGGCATGGAGACGCTGCCCTTGCGCATGAAGCGGCATAGCGAGACGGCGTTGACCGTCGCCGACTGGCTTGCCCGGCGACCCGAAGTGGCCCGGGTGATCCACCCCGCGCACTACCGGGGCGCCGATGCCGAGCTGACCCGCCGCTACCTTCCGAACGGGATGGGTGGGCTGCTGGGGTTCGAACTGCATGGCGGGTCGGTGGCGGGTCGCCGGTTCATCGATGCGCTGCAGCTGTTCTACCACGTGGCCAATATCGGCGACGCCCGCTCCCTGGCGATCCATCCGGCCAGCACCACCCACTCCCAACTGGATGACGAGGACCAGATGAAGAGCGGCGTGTCGCCGGGCTACGTCCGGTTGTCGATCGGTTTGGAGCACCCGGATGACCTGCTGGCGGATCTGGACCAGGCGTTGCGCGCGTCCGACATGAAGGTCGCCGCCGAGTAGGCGCATGCCGGAGAGGAGACACCATGCCATCCATTGACGCCGGGGCGCTGTCTGTCGGCTATGTCGAGGCGGGGCCGGCTGACGGCACGCCGGTCCTGCTGCTGCATGGCTTTCCCTACGATATCCATGCCTATGACGAGGTCGTCCGCATCCTCTCGGGGCAGCACTGCCGCTGCATCGTGCCTTATCTGCGCGGGTATGGGCCGACGCGTTTCTTGTCGCCGAACACCATGCGATCCGGCCAGCAGGCGGCGTTGGGGCGTGACGCGCTGGCCCTGTTGGATGCGCTGAAGCTGCCATCCGCCGTGCTGGCCGGCTACGACTGGGGCGGCCGCGCCGCATGCATCGTGGCGGCGCTGTGGCCCGGCCGGGCGCGCGGCTTGGTCACCGCAGAGGGCTACAACATCCAGGACATCGCCGGCGCGGCGAACCCGAAGCCGCCGGCCCAGGAGCATCAGCTCTGGTACCAGTACTATTTCCACTCGGAGCGCGGCCGTCGCGGACTGTCGGCGGACCGGGGAGGAGTGTGCCGCCTGCTTTGGCAGCTTTGGTCGCCGAGCTGGTCGTTCGACGACGCGCAGTTTGCCCGCACCGCCGCCGCCTTCGACAATGCCGATTTCGTCGACGTGGTGATCCACTCCTATCGTCACCGCTTCGGCGGCGTGCCGGGCGACCCGGCGCTGGACGAGGTCGAGGCAAAGCTGGCGTCGAGCCCGACGATCACGGTGCCAACCATCGCGCTGCACGGCCTGGATGACGGGGTGTCAGACGGGATTTCGGGGGCGTCGCAGTTCAAGGGTCCGTACCAGGAGCGGATTTTGCCAGGTGTCGGGCATAACATCCCGCAGGAAGCCCCGGACGCGTTCGCCCGGGCCGTGATGGACGTCATCGCGTCGTCGGGCGCGTGAGCCTTGCTGTTCTTCCGCTCAGCGTGACTGGCCGGCAGCCTGCCAGGCTTGCAGCGGGACGCCGCTCTTGGCTGCCAACAGCGTGAAATCGAGCACGATCTGGTCACAAGGCGGGCTGCCGCCCGGAAACACCTGACGCTTGCCGTCCGCGACGCCGGCGTTCAGCGCCGTCGTCGCATCGGCGGCTTGCTGGTCCGTCAGGTTGCGGCCGGCGTTGAGCATGACGCGCTGCGCCACGAGCGCGATCCGCTGCACGGACACGTGGCATAGTCCCGCCAGTGCGATACTATGCCCTACGTCGTGCAAGCCGGCCAGCAGGGCCGGGTCGGTGGCGGCAGCCGGCTGGGCCCTGGCCGCGCCGGCCCAGATTGCGAGGGCGAGGACGGCGACGCGCATCGTCGGTCCGGCTCAGGCGTCCGGCGCGGTCCGGATCTCGGCCGGGTGGTAGCGCTGCAAGATGTCCAGCACCGCCTCATAATGTTGGGGCGGGATTTTCGTGACCCGGACGACGGTGCCGCCCGCTTCCGCCGAGCCGTCATGGATGACGTGCTCCACGGGATGGTCGCTGCCGAACAAGGCGGACCAGAGACCACCCGCCTCGACTTCGACCAGGACAGGGTGCTCCCTGGTCAGGTCGTCGCCCTCGCGGATGTGGCGGTGGATGGAGCTTGCGGGGACGCCGGCCCGCCGCAGCGCGTCGATCGCGTGGTTGGTGTGGTCGGCGGTGTCATACACCGCGATTACCGTGTCGTTCACCCTGGTACGGTTCCGATGACGTGTCTACTCCGTTACGATATCCGAGACACACCTCGCCTGTAAAGGCCGACTTGTTCTTCAGGG
Source organism: Acetobacteraceae bacterium (assembly GCA_965199095.1). GTDB lineage: Bacteria > Pseudomonadota > Alphaproteobacteria > Acetobacterales > Acetobacteraceae > LMUY01. The sequence goes on along the minus strand of CBDAQM010000005.1, from coordinate 84,548 downwards.
CGCGGTCGTTTCAGGTTCACGGCATTGCTTCTCCCTCTCCCTCTGGGAGAGGGCCGGGGTGAGGGTCCGACGCGCGAGCCAGTGCATTTGGCCCTCACCCAACCCTCTCCCAGAGGGAGAGGGCTTTTGCAGATCAACCTGAAACGATCGTGCTCTAGGCAGCGATCCTATCCAGCTCCCGCAGGATGCCGTCCCCCATCGCCGAGGTGCCGATCTGGGTCGCACCCGGCGCCATCACGTCCGCGGTGCGCAACCCGCCGGCCAGGACGTTGGTGGCGGCCTGCTCGATCATGACCGCGTCCTCCTCCATCGCGAAGGAGTGGCGCAGCAGCATCGCGAAGCTCAGCAACTGGCCCAACGGGTTGGCGACGCCGCGGCCGGCGATGTCGGGGGCGCTGCCGTGGATCGGCTCGTACAGGGCGTAGCGGCGGCCGGTGGCAGGGTCCGGGTCGCCCAGCGTGGCGGAGGGCAGCATGCCCAGGCTGCCGGTCAGCATGGAGGCCAGGTCGCTCAGCAGGTCGCCGAACAGGTTGGTCGTGACGATCACGTCGAATTGGCGCGGGTTGCGCACCAACTGCATGGCGCAGTTGTCGGCGTACATGTGGCTGAGCGCGACGTCCGGGAACTCGCGGGCGGCGAGGGCGGTCACCACCTGGCGCCACAGCAGGCCGCTTTCCATCACGTTGGCCTTCTCCACGCTGCACACGCGGTTCTGCCGCTTGCGCGCCAATTCGAAGGCGACGCGGGCCACCCGCTCGATCTCGTGGGTGCTGTAGGTTTCCGTGTTGAAGCCGCGCTGCTGGCCGTCCGCCAGCGTCTCCACCCCGCGGGGTTCGCCGAAATAGATGCCGCCGGTGCTTTCGCGGACGATCATGATGTCCAGGCCGCGCACCACCTCCGGCTTCAGGGTGGAGGCGTCGATCAACGGGTCCAGCACGATGGCCGGGCGAAGGTTGGCGAACAGCCCCAGCTCCCGCCGCAGCGTCAGGATGGCGAGTTCCGGGCGGTTGTCGAAGCCGAGCTTGTCCCATTTCGGACCGCCCACCGAGCCGAACAGCACCGCGTCGGCTTCCTTGGCCCGGGCCACCGTGGCGTCGGTGATGGCGCGGCCGTTGGCGTCGATGGCGGCGCCGCCGACGAGGTCCTCCGCGAGTTCGAAGCTGGCTTGGCGCCGCCGGGCCATCCAGTCGATCACCCGGCGCACCTCGTGCATCACCTCCGGTCCAACGCCGTCGCCGGGGAGGAGCAGGAGTTTCTTGTTGGCGGGCATGGGTGTCTCCGGAGAGCGATGTGGTGGCTGGCCCTCACCCCGGCCCTCTCCCAGAGGGAGAGGGAGAATAAAGGAGGATCAGGCGGTGACGGCGGGGAGCCAGGTGGGTTGCTTGGCCTCGTAGCTGTCGATGGCGGGGGCGCGCTGCATCGTCTGGTCGATATCGTCCAGGCCGTTCAGCAGCAGGTGCTTGCGGAAGGCGTCGATCTCGAACGGGATTTCCTCGCCGGAGGGGCGGACGACGACTTGCCGCGCCAAATCGACCGTCAGCCGGGCGTTGCCGCCCATGCGGGCGTCCTCCATCAACTGGTCGCACACCGCGCGCGGCAGGCGGATCGGCAGGATGCCGTTCTTGAAGCAGTTGCCGTGGAAGATGTCGGCGAAATCCGGCGCGATCACGCAGCGTATGCCGAAATCCAGCAGCGCCCACGGGGCGTGCTCGCGGGAGGAGCCGCAGCCGAAATTCTCGTGCGCGATGAGGATTTCCGCGTTGCGGTAGGGCGGCTGGTTCAGCACGAACTCCGGTCGCTCGGCGCCGGCGGCATCGTAGCGCAGCGTGTCGAACACGTGGACGCCGAGGCCGGTGCGCTTGATGGTCTTCAGGAAGCGCGCCGGGATGATCTTGTCGGTATCGACATTGGCCAGCGGCAAGGGCGCCGCAACGCCGGTCAGCGTGGTGAAGGCTTCCATCAGGCAAACTCCCGCACGTCGGCCAGCCGGCCGGACACCGCCGCCGCGGCTGCCATGGCGGGGGAGAGCAAATGGGTCCGCCCTCCGGGGCCCTGCCGGCCCTCGAAATTGCGGTTGGACGTGCTGGCGCAGCGTTGGCCCGGCGTCAGCTTATCCGGGTTCATGCCCAGGCACATGGAACAACCAGCCTCCCGCCACTCGAACCCGGCGTCCAGGAACACCTGGTCTAGCCCCTCGGCCTCCGCCTGCTGCTTCACCAGGCCGCTGCCCGGCACCACCATGGCGCGCACGCCGGGCGCCACGTGGCGGTCGCGCGCGATGGTGGCGGCGGCGCGCAAATCCTCGATCCGGCCGTTGGTGCAGGAGCCGATGAACACCACGTCGATCGGCAGTTCGGCCAGGCGCTGCCCGCTCGTGAGGCCCATATAGTCCAGCATGCGCCGCACCTGGTCGGCCTTCGCCGGGTCGGTGTAGCTGGCCGGGTCTGGCACGGTCGCCGTGATCGGCAGCACCGCCTCCGGGTTGGTGCCCCAGGTGACCATCGGCGCGATGTCGGCGGCGTCCAGCGTGACCACGCGGTCGTAGCTGGCGCCGGCGTCGGAGGGCAGGGTGCGCCAATAAGCGATGGCTTGCTCAAGCGCCTCACCCTTCGGCGCCTGCGGGCGGCTGCGGACGTACTCGAAGGTGGTTTCGTCCGGCGCGATCAGCCCGGCTCGGGCGCCTGCCTCGATGCTCATGTTGCAGACCGTCATGCGCCCGGCCATGTCCAGCCCGCGGATTGCGCTGCCGGCGTATTCGATGACGTGGCCGGTGCCGCCGGCGGTGCCGATCGTGCCGATGATCGCCAGCACCACGTCCTTCGCGGTGACGCCGGGCGCCAGCGTGCCCTCCACGGACACCAGCATGTTCTTCGCCGGCTTCTGCAACAGGGTCTGGGTGGCGAGCACGTGCTCCACTTCGGAGGTGCCGATGCCGAAGGCCAGCGCGCCCATTGCGCCGTGGGTCGAGGTGTGGCTGTCGCCGCAGACGATCGTGGTGCCGGGCAGGCTGATGCCGAGCTCCGGCCCGATGATGTGGACGATGCCCTGACGCGCGTCCAGCAGCGGGATGTAGGGCACGCCGAACGCGGCGACGTTGCTTTCCAGCGTCTCGACCTGGATGCGGCTTTCCGGTTCGGCGATGCCGGCGCGGCGGTCGCTGGTCGGCACGTTGTGGTCCACCACCGCGATGGTCGCGTCCGGGCGGCGCACCGGGCGGCCGGCGAGGCGCAGGCCCTCGAACGCCTGCGGGCTGGTGACTTCGTGCACCAGGTGGCGGTCGATGTAGAGGACACACGTGCCGTCCTCCATGCGGTCGACGACGTGGGCGTCCCAGACCTTGTCGAACAGCGTGCGCGCCATTTTCGTTCTCCCCTGTCGCCAGGGGCTTTGCCCCTGGACCCCACCAGAGGACAGTCGTCCTCTGGACACCTGATTACCAGGGTCCGTCTGGGGGGCCCCGGCTTATCTTACTCGGCGGCTTCGACCTTGGTGTCCCGCGCCTTTTCCTGGATGCGCGCGGACTTGCCGCGGCGGCCCCGCAGATAATACAGCTTCGCCCGGCGCACATCACCCCGGCGTATCACATCAATCGCGGCGATCGTCGGCGCGTAGAGCGGAAACACGCGCTCCACCCCCTCGCCATAGCTGATCTTGCGCACGGTGAAGTTGCTGTTCAGCCCCTTGTTGGAGCGGGCGATGCACACGCCCTCGAACGCCTGCACGCGGGAGCGCTCGCCTTCCTTGATGTTCACCGACACGCGGAGGGTGTCACCGGGCGTGAACTCCGGCACGGCGCGGGCGGCGGTGAGGCGGGCGATCTCGCCGGCCTCGTATTGCTGGATCAGGTTCATGGCTGTCGGTCCTTCTCGGGGTCTGTTACGGCGCGGTGACGCCGGATGCAACGGGGCGCGGCAGGAGGTCGGGCCTGCGGGCGCGGGTGGTCTGCTCCGCCTGGGCCTGGCGCCAGCGCGCGATGGCGGCATGGTCGCCGCTCAGCAGCACGCCGGGAACGGCGCGGCCCTGCCAGTCGGCCGGGCGGGTGTAATGCGGGTATTCGAGCAGGCCGGCGCTGAAGCTCTCTTCCACGGCGCTGTCCGCCGCGCCCATCACGCCGGGCAGCAGGCGGACGCAACTGTCCAGCACCACCATGGCGGCCAGTTCGCCGCCGGACAGCACGTAGTCGCCGATGCTGACCTCGTCGGCGTGGTGGGCGTCGATCACGCGCTGGTCGACGCCTTCGTAGCGTCCGCATAGCAGGATGACGCCCGGGCCGGCGGCGAGGCGAACGGCGTCGGCCTGGCGGAACGGGCGGCCGCGCGGCGTCAGGAACAGCAGGGGGCGGCTATCCGCCACCGCCGAGATCGCCGAATCCACCACGTCCGGCCGCATGACCATGCCCGCGCCGCCGCCGAACGGCGTGTCGTCCACGCTGCGGTGCCGGCCCAGCCCGGCGGATCGGATGTCGTGCGTGTCCAGCGACCAAATGCCCGCGTTCAGCGCGCGACCGGCCAGGGAGCCGGCGAGGGGGCCGGGGAACATGTCGGGGAACAGGGTGAGGGTGGTGGCGCGCCAGGTCATGGTTGGCGATCGTCTTGGGCGTGGCGACCCTCACCCCGGCCCTCTCCCACAGGGAGAGGGAGCAGAAAGCCCTCTCCCTCTGGGAGAGGGTTGGGTGAGGGTGCGTCGGGCGCCACCACAACTTCTGCCGGAAGCACCACAACAATGCGCCCGGCCCTCAAATCCACTTCTGGCACGCAGGCCCGCGTGAACGGCACCAGCAACGGCTGGCCATCCCCCGCAATCTCCAGACTGGCGCCGGCGCCGTAATCATGCACGACCGCCACCTGGCCCAGCGCCGTGCCGTCCACCGCCACCGCCGCCAGCCCCACGAGGTCGGCCAGGTAGAACTCGTCCTCATTGGGCGTCGGCAACTGCGTCCGCGCGATCGACAGCCGCGTGTTCACCAGCCGCTCCGCCGCACTGCGGTCGGCCACGGCGCGGCCGGCCGCATCCCGCAGCTCGGCGACGCCGCTACCGCGCCAGGCCAGCGTCCAGCACCGGCCCTCATCGTCCACCAGCGCACCGTAGGCGGACAGGTCAGCCGGGTCGGCGGTGTAGCTGTGCACGTGCAGCAGCCCCCGCACGCCATGCGGCCGGCCCACCATGCCCACCAGGATGCGTGGCTCGGGCATCAGGCGCCGGCGGCTGCCTTGGCCCGCTCCTGCGCCTTCTTCTTCGGGGCGGACTGCACGGGCTGCTCCGTATAGGCGGGCATCGGCGCCAGCCCGGCGCGGCCGAGGAAACGGGCGACGCGATCGGTGGGCAACGCGCCTTCGCCCAGCCAGTGCAGGATGCGCTCGCCTTGTAGGCGGATGCGCTCGTCATGGTCGGCGGGCAGCATCGGGTTGTAGCTGCCCAGCTTCTCGATGAAGCGGCCGTCGCGCGGGGAGCGGCTGTCGGCCACCACGATGTGGTAGTACGGCCGCTTCTTGGCGCCGGCACGGGCCAGGCGAATCTTCAATCCCATCTACACAATCCTCAACGTGGTCGGTTAATACGGGCGTCGCTGCTGCATGCTTTTCGGCATGATCGCGCCGAGGCCGTGGCGCATCAGCCCCTTCTGCCCCAGCTTGCGCATCTTCTTCATCATGGTGGACATGTCGTCGAACTGCTTCAGCAGCTTGTTGACGTCCTGCACCGTCGTGCCGGACCCGGCGGCGATACGCTTCTTGCGGCTGGCCTTGATGATGTCGGGGGTCCGGCGCTCCTTCATCGTCATGGAGGAGATCATGGCGCCCTGCTTCACCAGCACCGTCTTGTCGACGTTGGCGTTCTCCAGCGCTTCCTTGGCCGCGCCCATGCCGGGCAGCATGCCGACGATGGAGGAGATCGAGCCCATCTTGGCGATCTGCTTCAACTGCTTGGCGTAGTCGTCCAGGTCGAACTTGCCCGCCAGCATCTTGGCGGCAAGCTTCTCGGCCTCTTCCTCGTCGACCGTCTCGGCCGCCTTCTCCACCAGGCCGACGATGTCGCCCATGCCCAGGATGCGGCCGGCGACGCGCTCGGGGTGGAATTCCTCCAGCGCGTCGATCTTCTCGCCGGAGCCGGTGAGCTTGATCGGCGCGCCGGTGATCGCCCGCATGGACAGGGCCGCGCCGCCGCGGGCGTCGCCGTCCATCCGGGTCATGACGATGCCGGTGATGCCCAGCGCCTCGTTGAACGCCCGGGCGGTGTTGACCGCGTCCTGGCCGGTCATGGCGTCCACAACCAGGAGCGTTTCCGCCGGGTTGGTCTCGGCCCGGATGGCGCGCACCTCGTCCATCAAGGCGGTGTCGATCGACAGGCGGCCGGCCGTGTCCAGGATGACGACGTCGTAGACTTCGCGCCGCCCGGTTTCCATCGCGCGCCGGGCGATCTCCACCGGGGTTTGCCCGGCGATGATTGGCAGGCTGGCCACGCCGGCGCGATGCGCCAGTTGCTGCAACTGCAACTGCGCCGCCGGGCGCTGCGTGTCGAGCGAGGCGAGCAGGACCTTCCGCTTTTCGCGCTGGGTCAGCCGCAGCGCGATCTTGCCGGAGGTGGTGGTCTTGCCCGAGCCCTGCAGCCCGACCATCAGGATCGGCACCGGGGCGGCGGCCGCGAGGTTCAGCGGCACGGCGCCGGCGCCGCCCAGCGCCTCCACCATCACGTCGTTGACGACCTTGATGACCTGCTGGCCGGGGGCGACGCTGTCCAGCACCTCCACCTGCGTGGCCTGTTCGCGGACCTTAGCGATGAAGTCCTTGACGACGGGGAGCGCCACGTCGGCTTCCAGCAGCGCGAGCCGGACCTCGCGCAACGCCTCGGCAATGTCGATCTCGGACAGGCGGCCGCGCTTGCGCAGCCCGTCGAACACCCCGTTCAGCTTGCTCGACAGAGTGTCGAACATCGCGCACGCTCCACAACGACCAACGCGCCGCTGCGCGACGATCGCGGAGCGGCGGTGCCCCCAAAGGGGACAGGGTGCCCAGGCACCGGAAGCGCGCCTTATGGTCGCACGGCTGTGCCACGTCAAGATTGCGCCACGGTCGGCGGGCATGTATCGCCCCGGCTGCGACGACAAGGGTGGAGGACACCATGCATCGACTTGCATTTCTCGTGCTGCTGGCTGGCAGCGTGCTGTCATTCTCCGGTCCGGCCCGCGCCCAGGCGACGGCCGACCAGTTGAACAAGCTGTCCTTGGAGGCGCTGACGGCACCTCCGCCCGGCGGCGCACGAAGCTACCAGGCGCGCAGCTATACCCGGTTCAGCCCAGGCCGGACCCGCCGTGCCGGGTTGGCCCGACGCCCCTACACACGGGTGTCGCGTGGTTACCGCTTTCGCTATGCCAGGCCGCTCACCCGCTCGGTGGCCTACCGCCATGTCCAGGCGGTTGGCAGGTTTCACCGCGGACGCCCGACTCGTCCCGTCGCGCATCGCCGTGTCCAGACGGCGTATCGCCGCTAATCTGAGGACGCTGCCACCGGCCTGAACGTGATGGTGGCCACGCATGATCCGGGCGGCCCGCGCAGTGAGACGGGAGCGGACACGCGGACCGACTCCCGCGGCGCCATGACGGCGCTGTCGCCTGCCATGGACACGGTCGCCGTTCCCGCCAGAAGCACCAGGAAGACGATTGCATCCGCCGCCGGCGCCACCGTCGCCAGCGCATCGGCACTGGAGATGGTCACGGCGTGATGGTAGCGCGACCGCGCCGTCATCGCGTTCAGCACCAGGCACGGCCCGGCCAGCAACGTGCACTGTGTGGGCCAGCCACCATCGAAGGGCGACGGGCGGAACTTATCGGCCACGCGCAAAGCGGGGTGGCCAGAGAAGGTCAGGGTGAAGCCAGACCCGTCCACCAGCGTGATGGTGCGGTCCCTGCCGGTGAAGTCGGAAAACGGCGCGTCCGCGTCCAGCCAGGCGAAGCCGACCTGCCACTCATCCGTTGCGGCGATATCCGCCTTGCGCCCGGCGTCGTTGTGCCACCTCGTCACGGGCAAGCCGTCGAAGCGGATGATGTCGGGCGTCATGCGTCCGTCCCGGCGCGCCACATCGTCTTGCCGTCGTCCAAGCATAGCCGAAGATCGTCATGGTTCATGCTGCCGCCTCCTACCAATCGAGATTTGCCGCTCAGCCCGCGTCCAGCGCCTCGGCCAGCAGGGTGAGCGCCGCGGTGGCGAAGGCCACCATGTTCGCCGCCCGGTCGGAGGAGCCGGTCGCCAGCACGCGGGTGATCGCAGTCGGCCCGGCGACGGCCAGGCAGCAATGCCCGGCGGCGTCACCATAGCGGTTGCCGGTCGGCCCGGTCGCGCCCGTCTCCGCCAGGCCCCAATCCGCGCCGAGCCGGGTGCGCACCGTCTCCGCCAGGAGTTCCGCGATCGGCACGGTGGCGGAGCGGATGCCGCCCAGCATCTCCTTCGTCACGCCGAACAGCGCTTCCCGTGCGGTGGCGGTGTAGATAATGCCGCCGCCGAGGTAGAAGGCGGATGCGCCGGGAACGGCAAGCAAGGCGGCGGAGATCAGCCCGCCCGCGGAGGATTCGGAGACCGCCAGCGTCTGCCGCCGTGCCACCAGCGCCTGCGCCACGCGCGCCGCCAGGGATGGGTCGACCATGGTCATAGCGGAAACCTTTCACAGCCGCGGTCGCCGGGCGGCTCGTGCCAAGGGTGTCATAAACCCGGCGTGCTGACCACATCCATCGCGCTCAGGCGCCTGTCTGGCTGGGTGATACGGTCGCATTGCATCACTTTACGACGGGTGGTAACAGCGCGCGCTCTGCTGGGGGATCGTCTAACGGTAGGACAGCAGACTCTGACTCTGCTTATCGTGGTTCGAATCCACGTCCCCCAGCCAATTCTCCCTAAGCTGCTGATTTTAAAGGCTCCCGAGCGCACCACTCGCGCCAAGGCTGGCCGTGTAGCCCCGAGCTGTACGCCACACCCCCAGCCAGCGCCGTCGGGAGCGGCCATTTGGGGACCTGCATCGACCACCTCTACCGCCGCCGCGCCACCTACTGGTGGCGCCGCCGCGTGCCGGCCGGCCTGTCCCAGCTCGGGCTGCGCCGGGTCGCACGGAGCCTGCGCACGACTGACCCCGCGCTCGCCCGGCGCCGCGCCCGGGCGTGCTCGGCGGCATACGATCGTGCCATAGTGGCGCTCATGCGCCGACCGAACCCCACCCGCGAAGACCTGCAGCGCGTGCTGGACGACATCTTCCACCGCATCCTGCAGGACGGCGAGCGCACGCGTGCCGAACGCGACCCCGGGGCGCCGCCCTGGACGCCCGAGCCGCAGACCGATCCGCGCTACGAAGGCCTGGAGCCGGAAGCGTGGGACGAGGTGCCTTACCCACCAGAGCAATGGACCCAGGACTGGCGCAACGCGGTCATGTGCAACGCCCAGGAGGATGTCCACCCGCTGGTCGGGGATGCGTTGTCAGCGCGGCACCTTACCTTGTCGCCGAAATCCGCCGAGTGGCGTCGGCTCTGCCGTCTCGCTCTGATCGTGGCTGCCCGGGCGTACGAGATCAACGGGAGGCGGGAATGGGGCGACTACAGCGACGGCTGGCCCGCGTCGGCGGGCGTGCCGGCGAACGAACTCCCAGGCGCCCCCGCAGCCGCGCCGGCGAGCCCTGGGCCCTCAGTCCCCATGGTTCCTGGCGGAACAGGTCTGGCCATGCCTGTCGCATCGCCGCTGCTGAGCGAAAGTTTCGCCGAGTTCTTCGCCAGCCAGCCGAGCTGGGCGGCGAAGTATCGCAAGCAAGCCGATGTCGCGGTCCTCAAGTTCGTCAGCTTGATGGGTGACTTGCCAGTCGGCCAGATCACCCGAAAGATAACCGGGAATTTCCGGGATCGGCTGCAGGCGATGCCGCGGCTCTACGGCAAGAGTGTCTACGTGGGCATGTCACCGTCCCAGGCGCTCACGACGGCAAGCCGGTTCCGAAACGACGCGTCGAACGGCAAGGAGCAGGTCGTGCATCGTGGCGTGCGACTGGCTCCCGAACGCCTCGCGGGCCTCATCGAGCCGACTAGCAAGAAGACGGTGAACCGCGATTTTAGCGTCTTCACCAGCTGGGGCAAGTGGATGGTGGACGACGAGGATCGGGCGGGCGCGCTTCGCAATGGGGCATGCCCGTTTGCCGGCAAGGCCTTCAAGAGCTCCGAAGCAAAGAAGCAGTCGCGCCTGGCAGGCCGGAGCCGGGCGGCATTCGACAGCGTTCAGCTGACCACCATGCTGAAGTCAAAACTATTTCTCGCACCGCCGTATATGCGGGATGCCGGTTCCAGCGATGTCGAATTGCAACGTGCCCAGTTCTGGGCTGTGCTGATCGGGCTCTACACGGGCATGCGGTTGGGCGAGATATCGATGCTCCGTCCTGGAGACTTCCAGCTTGAAGAAGGGATCGCTCACCTCAACCTGGTCAGTGATCGCTATCGGTCGTTCAAGACCGAGGCCGGTGACCGGAAGATCCCGCTTCATCCCGATCTTGTTCGTCTTCAGTTGATGGAGTTTGCCCAGGACGCTCTCGACCGTGGGTTGCCCCGTCTATTTCCCGGCATGAAGGACAGCAAGGCTTCCGATCAACGCGGCGCCAACATCTCCAAATGGTTCGGCCGCTGGCGCAAATCCCTTGGCCTCGACAGCGCGCGAACGCCATTCCATGCTTTTCGGAAGACGTTCGAAACCAAATTAAAGGCGAAGTTCGTCGGCTCCGATACGCTGATAGACCAGATCGTAGGTCACGAACCGGCGTCGGTTGGAGCGGCCCACTACACCGACCCGCTGCCGCTGACGTCGAAGGCCGAGGCTGTCGCCAAGATTGATTACGAGGTGGACCTCGCCCCTGTGATCGCTGCCCTTGCTTCGACGAGGCCGCCTGGTCCCACGAGCAGTCGGGGCCAGAGCTTTGCGGCAGGGCGCCCTGCACACGCGGCGCGACGGCCTCTGCTAAGCGGACGCGGGTGACTTCGCCCGGACCGTCGGCGGGGAAGTGATACGTGCGTGGGAGTTTCTTGTTTGTCGGCAAGATTGAAATGGGCGTACATTAATACAAATTCCCCAGAACAGCTGGGCTAACGAGCGCGTCAAGGTCGATGGCGTCTACACAGGGCCGCGTGTAGCGCAGGCTGCAGCGGACCACGGCGTAGACAGCGAGGTCACCCCGCACGAACGTAACGAGACAGGCTTCAAGCCGCTGCAGCTGCGCTGGCGCATCAAGCCGACATTCGGCACCTTGAGCTTCAGCAACCGCCGGCACCGCCTCACCCGAAACTTGGAGCAAAGCCCCGCTGCTGCAGAGGATGCAGTCAACATCGCCAATTGCCACTGCCTGCTACGATCCTATCACCGACTCGAAAATAACGCAGCGTAATCGAACAGGCTCTGAGTTTTTCGATGATCTACAGATGCCGTTACAAGCCGGGAATAAGCATGGTGCGATGCACCATCATGCCCTGGTGACGGCTATGTAACTCTCTCCTGTGCCAGCGACAAAGGCAGAGGAATTGAGCAGGGCCTTGACCTGCTGGACCGCTGGTGCCCGGAAATCATGGCGGTCGCCACTGATGGCTCGCCAATTCCCAAAGCCTTGGTCGTATAGGATCACCGCTATGCTGCCATCGTCGTAGCGGAGCATCATCTTTCTGGCATGGCTGGCCTCGCCGTTTTCAAAGACGCACTTAAACCCCGAACGCTCGGCTATGAGGCGAACAATATCGGTCCGGTCCTGCTCGTTCTGCCAGTTGTTGCTGATCTTGAAAGGGGCGCCGCCGTTACGCTCATCACGCAGCCGTTCGGTAGCGATGGACAAGGTGATGGCAGCGCCCTTGGCCGCCATTTTATCGCGCAATGCAGATGCAACATGCATAAGCAGTGTCACCGGCAACGGTGCCTTCAGGTAGCGGTCCGAGTAGCTGACTGAAACGAGCCGGCCTGGTTTCCACAACCCGGCGAACTCCAGTTCGGGCTGCAATGTCCGTGTAACGAACAGGGGCCCGAACTGCCGGATCGGACGCCCAGCATCGGCCGCGACGATGCGGACCCGGTCACCTGGCGGCAACGACCGCTCAAGAGCATCCGGCTCGACCCGAACCATCGCGGGCCAGGCACACGGCATTTCGACAACCGGGGAGTCACCCCCGACTCCCCAGCCTTGGCCTGGAATGCCGGCGTTGGCATCGCGGGAGAAGAACCCGGTCACCCCCGCCTTTGCCTGCACCGAGGCCAACAGCCTCGCCCCATTCGAGGCAACGACGGGGGTTGCGGTCCAGATCGAAAACCGGTGCCGGTGGGACGCGTCGCGCAGCCCGGCCACCATCGTTGCGTCGAGTTGCCCGAACGTCGCCGAAGGCAGGACAACCCGCATGGTGACGCCATGGGTCGCCGCCTGCGCGAACACCGTGGATAGCGGTGGCTCGGCCAGCACAGCCAGGTCGATCGACTCACCAGCCCAGATCGCAGCGATGCCACCGCCTTCGGCGTGTCCTACGATCACGTCGGCGACCGGGCGGCTCAACGTGCAGTCCGGGCCAGTGACATCCTCGGCACAGGGACCAACCATCGCGGCGCGGGTCGCCTTCACGCAGGCCAGGGCAGCGCGCCGGTCTATCTTGGATTGTTGCGCGAACAAATCTGCGACCAGCACGCAGGCGGAGCAACCGCTCTTGCACTCCATCGGGCAGTCGAGCACCTTCTGCGCCTCGCGCAAGATGGCAGTCAGGTCGTCGAGCAGCCGGGGCGCATACCCCGCGCCACCCGCGCTTTGGTCATACAGAAACAGCGAAAAAGCCGGGTTGCCCAGTGCGCCCGTTCTGCGCGCCACCGCCAGGCCCAGTTCCCGCGGCTCGATCCCCAACCGGCGGGAGAGTGCCTCCCGCAGCGCCGACACCAGCGCCCAGGCGCCCCCTTCGCTGTCGAGGAGGGCTGGCTGCAATTCGGCAACATCCGTCAGGATTTCGTGCCCGAGTGCAAGGGGCCGCGTGACCGCATAGGTCTTGTCGTTGCCGGTGCAACGCCACGGCCCGTTCCGCTGCGGCATCAGCGAATCATGGTCGGTAAGCGTGGAAATTCCCTCCTCGGCTGCCCGCCCACAATCGAGGCAAATGCGGTAGCCCTGCTTGTTCCGGCCTCGCGAGTGATGGAACACCAAGCCATTCGCCGTGGCCCGGCCACGCCCCAAGCCGGGATCGAGCAAGGGCTGCCAGCGTGCCTCCCTTGCCGAAACAACGGCAAGCTCCGGCTCGATGTAGTTGACCTGATCGGCCTGCGCGTGCGGCTTGCTTCGCCAATCGACACGGAAGCCCGCGGGTTCGATGAATTGCCGGTTATCGACCTTCGCGGATCCACACATCGGACAGGTCTGCGTCATCGACCGTGCGCAGTCCGCCTCACCGCAGTGGCCGCATTGCCATGACCAGCGGATGCTCTGCACTTCCCGCACGTTGTCTTCATGCGCCGGGCGTTGCCAGTTCAGGGTCACTCCCGCGGACATCCAGACCAATCCATCGACGACGGTTTCCGCACCGGGCGCGTATTCGCGGATAGCAACGGCCGCGTTCCGGCTGGGGTAGTCATAGCGGCGGTTGCGTGGTGTCTCACCCTCCTCGTCCTGGCGGCGGCCGGAGCGCTCCACGGTTTCAGCACAATCCGTAATGAACGGCACGACGGCGTTCGGGAACCCGTGGCCCGGCAGGACCGAGCGGTTCGCCAGTTCCTTCAGCAGCGGCTCCTGGCACATCCGGCGAATCTGGAGTTCCAGCCCTTTCCGCCCCTCGTCGGCCAGGCTGGTGGCTTGGTCGCGCAAGGATTGCCACTCGCCGCCAATCGCCGTGCAGACCTCTTTGAACGCCTCGGCCGCGTGCGTCAGGATGTTTCCGCTGCCGTCGAGCGCGGTGTCTGCGGTCAGCGCAGCCAGGCGAGGCGCCATAGTGGCCGCGGTGCCGGGCGTGCCAAGCCACTCACGGAGCTTGACGACAGGCGGCTGTTCGACGGGCGGCAGCGTCAGCCCTTGGGGGAAACCAAAGAAGTCTCCCGCCTTGACGCGATGCAGGGCGCCCGATGCGTCCCGGAACCATTGTGCCAGCAACAGCGCGTTGGCGTGACGCTGGACGATGCGGCGCGAGTCCAGCTTGACGACAGGTGAGCGCAACTGGCGGCGGAGATAAGTGACCGGATCGACGAAGGCTTCACGGTCCAACGGCGTGTCCCGGGCGAAGGTGAGGGAGGAGGCAAACCCCTGCCCCCGCCGCCCGGCACGGCCGACGCGCTGGCGGTAGTTGGCGATCGAAGGCGGCACGTTCGTGTTCAGCACCGCCTCGATCGAGCCGATGTCCACGCCCATTTCCATCGTGGTGGAGCATGCCAGCAGGTTGATCTCCCCCCGCTTGAACTGGTCTTCGAAGGCACGCAGCCGGAACGGCGGCTGTTGTGCCGAGTGTTCCTCCGCCCTAATATACGGCGCCAGCGTCGCTGCCCGGTCGTGCAGATTTGTCCAGACGCCATGCTGCTTCAAGACGGCCACGTTTGGGTCGGTGGCAAGGAACGCAGCAGCCTCCTCCCGCTGCGCATCGCTCTTCGGAAAGATCAGCTTCAGGCTCGGCAGGCGCAGGTGGGCCGGGGGCGTATCCGCACCAGGCGGGTTGCCGCGCAGCCCATAGGGTGTGCGGCCCAGCACGAGCCGCGGCAGCACCCGGTGGGTGACGGGGCAAAGCCAGGCCTGGCGCACCGGGGCGACGTGGATTCGTTCCATAGCCAGGGCCAGCGTGGAGCCGCTGCCCTCCAGGAGCGGAAGCACCTGGTTCCAAGCCTGGCGCAGCACGTCGTCGATCACGGATCGGTCCTCGGCGCTGGCGCTATCAAGCCCAAGCGCTTGCTCCAGCAGGATGACTGCGTTCGTCTTTATCCCGCCGGCCCGTGCACGTGGCCATGTGACGTCGCTTGGCGTACGCTTGTCATCCCCCGGACCCACGATCTGACGAAGGATGGCGTCCCGCGGCAGCAGCCAGCGTGCATCGTCCCATGTGATATTGAGGACGAACCTGGCGCGGACCAAGCTGTCGATCAGGTAGTAGAGGTAGTCGCGCCAGTCCCCGAGAGAGAGGCCGCGCTGGATCAGCGGGGTTGGGACGCTGGCTGCCGACAATGCGTCAAGGTGCGGGAAGGCAAGTTTGGCGAAGCCAAGCGTCTCCACCGCGTTCGCCCGGCGGGGACGCCGGGCCAACTCGCGCAGCAGAAGATAATTGGCGAGCACGGTGGGACTGTTGTGGAACCGGGTGTCGCGGTCATGGTCCCAGACTTGGTTGATCCACTTGCTCACGGTGGGTTCGGCAGCCATGTCGCGCACGATAATCGGCCAAGGAAGTGACGCGTCCTCAACGAGGCCGGCGAGCTGGGCTTCGATCTTTACAAGGTCGTCCGCAAACATCGGGTCGTCAAACTGGCGGTATTTGACCCGTTTAGCTTCCAGTGCGGCGCGCTGTTCGGGGAGGATGGCTGGAGGAGCCGCGGCCTTTTGGACAGCGTGGTAGATGAAACCTCGTACGTAGCTGCGTTCGGATACCGTCTCGATATTGGCCGCGAACCTGGCCGTTCCCTGCCGGCTGTCGGTGAACGAGATGAGTTGCCGCCCCTGCGCAGGCAGTTCGACCCCGGGGCGGCTGCGGTCTGAGACCCCCTCCAGCATCGTGGGCGTGGCGTTCTGGATCAGAAACGGCGCACCGAAGCGGAACGGCCACAGTGGCCCCGCCTTACCGGGCCGCTGTGTTGCATGGCAACGGGCGCAGGGACAGGAACCATCCAACGTCGCCCGGCTGATCCAGATCGGAATGCCCGCGCTGCGGCGTTCGGGCAGCGCGCCCGTCCGCGGATCGATGGCACGCTCCACCAGGCCGGCAAGGGTGCGAAGCCCAACTAGCCGCCGTTGCCCAGCCTGCATGTTGGTGGCCGGAGGCGCCTCGCCCTCGCCGTCCTCCGCCTCATCCGTTTCACGCGCGGTTGCGGCTGCGAACTCATCGGCATCGTGGGCTATTACAGCTGGCAGCAAGCGCGCGCCGTGGTCGAATGCGTTCAGCCAGGGCTCGCCGCACTCGCTGCAACTGACAACCTCGAACATCAGGCTGTCGCAATGCCGGCACGCCTCCCCCCGCTGGAAGGCTACTCCGCCAAACGGCCAGCCGGCAGGCCGGCTCCCGGCGCAAGCGGGATTGAAGCACGTCCAAAGACCGGGAATGGCGCGGATGAACTGATGCACGCGCAACGGCAGCAGCGGACGGTCTTGATGGCTCCCTGCAAGCGCCACGGCCTCTATCAGCGAGGCTGCGTCCACGCCGGCCGCTGCGGCATGGCGGTGCGCTTCGTCCATCGACAGCGGCCCACTCTCGGCGTCACGGACGAACGCTTGCACGGCCGGATGCGTCTTGAAGCCCGGCGAGCGCAGGTCGGCAGTGGGCCCAAGGGCCGCAGGCGGCGGCAGGACCGTACGTTCGCGGTGGCCAAGCACAACGTGAACCTGCGCCAGCGCCACGCCTGCCAAGTCGGCCAGGTAGCGCCGCAACTCATCGACAGCCTTCGTGTCAGACCCGCCGATGGTCGCCGATGTGGCGACGAAGCGCACCTGCGCCGCCTCCACCCCGAAGGTTTGCAGCACACGGCGCAGCAGCAACGCCACCTCGGCCGCCGCCGAGCCAACGTAGCTATGCGCCTCGTCGATCACGATCCACCGCAGCAGGCCCTGCGATGCTTCGACAATCGGTGCGTCCTCCTTCCGGATCGTCATGTATTCGAGCATTGTGTTGTTGGTGACCAGCACCGGCGGCGGATCGTTCCGCAGCGTGCGCCGATACAGCACCTGGGCTGGAAAATCCTCCTCGGCCCGCTCGCGTGTCTCCTTGCGGGAGTCGGTCATCTGCCCGTTGTAGAGGGCAAACCGGATGTCACCGCCGAAGGGCGCGATCCAGCGGCGCAGCCGTTCCTCCTGGCTCGCGATCAGGGCGTTCAAGGGGTAGAGCATGAGGGCGCGCACGCCCTTGAGGCGTCCAGAACGCTCCGCCTCCCGGGCGAGGTCGTCGAGCATGGGGACCAGGAAACATTCGGTTTTGCCCGACCCTGTCCCACTCGATACCAGGACCGACCGGACATCGCTTGCTGTCAGGTGCTGCCAAGCCTCGATTTGGTGGGCATAGGCCGGGTGGTTGAACCGGCCTTCGTCGCCGGGCTTGCCCTCCAGCGCGGCCGCGAGCTTGGGATGCAGCAACGTGCCGCCCAAGTTGGCCGGCGTCTTGCCTGAGCCGACGTAGCCGGCAGCCCCCTCGATCGCCGGCTCCGTAAGCAACGCGCCGCCGTCCACATCCGCGCCGGCCAGCCGTTCACGCAGGAAGGCATTAAGCGCGTCGTGGCGCAGACCGGCTTGGGCAATGACGGCCTCCGTCACGCGTTCCCGCAGCCGGGCGTCAACGATGAGCGGGGTCATAGGACGGAGGAGCGTTTCCAAACTGTCATTCCTTCAGCACTGCATGGAAGGCATCCTTGAACCACCGCGGATGCCGACGGCCGATGTCCTTGACGCAGCTTACCTCGGCAGGGCCCAGGGTGATCCTCCTCGTCACGTGCCGCGCCGCCGCGACAGGGGCATCGAGCGCGCGCCAGAACTGCTCGTCAAACGGCCAAACCGGCAGATGGGGGGCATGGTGCGGCCGGAACGGGTTTGGACGGTCCTGCAGGCGGTCGCTGGAGCGATTCAGGAACGCGTTCGCGGCAGACTGGAGCGGCTCGGGCTTCACCGGTTGGTTGAGCAGGACGGCCAGAACCGGGTCGACCGCCGTGATGGCGGCACGCCGGCTGCCGATGATCTCCGCAATCGTGGCCAGTTCGCCCGGCAACTTCCCATCGAGGTAGTCGCACAGAGCCGAAGCCGCCTTATCCCAGCAGGCCAGCGGCGCGAGCGTCCAAGCTGCCGGAATACCCTCCAGCAGCCGCATCAGGGGCGCGACCTCGGACGCGGCGGCAAAGAACAGCATTGCGGTGCCGAGCAGCGGGCGATCCCTGATCAGCGTGAATATGTCGAACGTCGAGGGTGGAAGGCCATCGAGTGAAAGAGCGAGGTCGATGATGGCGCGGATCGTGTTCCGGTTGGCGGGCTGGGCGGGCGCGGCGAGTACCTCATCCAACATTGCAAGAAGGGCGGTCCCACGCTCCCCCGGATGCGCAATGAGCATCGCCGTCTTCAGGGCATCGTCCGGCGCCCCGGCCAGCACTCCGCCGCGCACGATGCACGGCCGGCTGAGCACACGTTCGTTGGCGCGAAGGTATACCAGCCAGGTGCCGTCCAGCGCGGGCACTACGAACGCGGAGGGGCCGCCGTCCGTGGAGGGTGCGTATTCGCCGAAATTCTGCTCCAACACGGCATCGTGCAGCGCCCGCCCTATAACGCGCACGCCAGCCCCGGTGACGGGCCGGTCAGGCTGCCACGCCTGTCCCACGGGTTGTAGGCTGTGATCGAACTCACTGACCTGCCAGGTGTTGCTGTGGCCATCGAAGAAGCCGAGTTTGACGGTTGCGCTGAGATCGCCATGCGGGCGAAGCAGCGCCGCGAGATCGTCGCGGATCGCAGAAAGCGGCAACTCGCCGTCCACCCACCAACTCGCAAGCCCCTGCGGGACTCGCTGGCCCCTGCGGTCAAACAGCTCGGCAACGAGTTCACACCGCCCGTCCGAGCGCGCGACGTAGGCATTAATCGTGGAGATGGAGATCGTGTCACCGGGCAGGGCCGGCCCAGATGCCCAACCGTGGATCCATGCATGATGCGGCAGTGGCACCAAGAGACAGACGGGCTGCGCGGCATGGTCCGACAGGCAGATGAGTGCGGACGCGTGCGAACCGGTCCGAAGGTCGAACCGCCATACGTCGCCACCCAGCGCCTGGCCCGTTTGAGTGTCCACGGTGCCAGGCCACCCGGCGATGCCAAGCTCCAACCAGGTCCCGGTTCGGCGGCGCTTGATCTCGAACCCGGTGGGCAGCACCACGGCGTTCATGCGGTCCCGGATGTGCCCGGTCTTTGCGTCACGCCACGCGAACTCGCACAGGCCCGGCCGGGCCTGTGCCGGGTGCGGAATCCAGTGCCCGGCGCCCCGCGGTCGCCACCAGGCTTCGTTCGGCGCCGGAGAGCGCAGATGCCCAGCTTCGACCAAGCTGAAATTGGGGGCACCCAGGAACACCGGCAGCCCGTCCTCGGCATGGACAGCGCCGTGCAGCTGTGTGCCATCCAGCGCGAGGCGGTCGCGCAGGTCTGCGGCCTGGCTCGCCCGTATCAAATAGGTATCGCCACGCCGGGTCCGGACGATGGCCGCGCCCTCCACGGACCAGAGCGCACGGCTTTCTGCCGCAGACCCCATCAGCACAGGGGTGCATCGTGCCTCCGCTCCGTGTGGCTCGCATTCCCACCCGGCTGGGATGTCGATGTGGAGGCAGTCCGCGCGATAGGCCCCACTACCGGTGCCGACCTGGCGGAACTGCTGCGTCTCCGGCCCGGCTGCCTCGGCCACATACAGGCGTAGGTTCCCGGTGACCGCCTCACCGCCAGGGATCACGAACGGCTCCGCGACACGCTGCCCCTCCCCACGCAGCTCGGCAGTGACCGGAATGGAGGGCGGCAGGTCGAACAGCACGCGGCTGGTGGTTGGACGGGCGATCCAGCCGCCGTGCGCGCCGGGTTCGGCGGTGGCAAGCTCGCCCGACACATACCGGGCGAACTCGCTGGACGCGACGACGCGCAGGCGGCTCCATTCTGCCTCTAACCCGCGGCCAATCGCATGGCCATCGACACGGGTGAGGGTTCCGGCCAGCCGCAACTCCACCAGATCCCGCCGCCCGTCCGGCCCGATCCGCAGTAGGCGACGTGCCCCCACTGCCTCCGCCTGTCCAGCCGGTGCGGCGGCCTTCATCAACCCGTCCACCAAGGCGCGGCCTGCGGCGCCACTAACGCCGATCGGCAGTCCCTCGCGCCAGCCAGTATGATACCGATCCAACCACGCGGAGATTAGCGAGCCCTGCGGCGCTCCCTCTGCCTCGGCCTGCCGGCGCAGGCGCACTACGTCCATGGCGAGTTCGGCGGAGATGATTCGGATCTGCGGATTACGCCATTTCAAGGGCACCCTGTCCATCAGTGACCCGGCGATGCGTTCGGCTGTATCCAGCGACGTATCGGGCTGGTTCAGCAACAGGCCTACCAACTGTTCCAGAAATCCGGGAGCCCAGCCGGCGCCGCCACCCTCAATTGCGGCTAAGGGAAAGCCGCCCTGCCGCGCGATTGCGGCCAGGCGGTGATGGGTTCCGTTGATGCGTAGCGAGGGGATCTTCCAATATCGCAATCCCTCATCGGCCAAGCTGCGATACTGGTCCTGGTCCCACTGCCCTATTAACCCGAGCGGTTGAGCGAGGCTGTCCCACCGCTGTCCCGTCCCGTCGTACAGGCGGCGGAACCATTCCGCGCCCCAGAGTACGAACTGCGCTGCAAGCACAATGCTTGGACGCGCCACGATGTCCGCGGCGCGGGCCTTTAGGGCGACCTGCAAACTGGCGAACGCTCCGTCGCTGAGCCGGTATCGATAGAGCGGCCGGCCGTCGACTGCGGGCAGTCCCAGGTCGGTCAGCCACCGTGGGACAGGTTGGGGGGCTCCAGACTGCGGCGGCTTGGGCGGACGGGCGCTTCCCTGTTTCAGCTCCATTCGCATCTTGATGGCGCGCATGCGCAACCGCGTGGCATGTGGGCCGGTAAGTGCCCGGAGCTCGTCGGCGATACGGCTAAGTTCCACCGCGTCGTACTGCGCCGCGGCGATGCGGCGGCTGTATTCTTCTACTTGCACCCGATTCGCCTGGGAGTGTTGCTGGTAGGTTGCTACACGGAATTCGTGCAGCAGCTACTACGCAATCGGTGGCTAATACGGGTTGCCGGCGACAATCAGCGCTCCGCCAACGACCGCGGGAGGGGTTGCGATCGGGTCAGCATGCGCTCGCTGTCGATGTCGGCGACCTTGAGCGCTGCCACCTCGGCCACGCGCAGGCCAGCGCCATAGGAGACCGACAGCGCCGCCTGATGCTTCAGGCAGGTGGTCGCGGCGAGCAGCCGGACGACCTCGTCCCGGCTCGGCACTATGGGCAGGTTGCGCTGGTGCGCCACCCGGACGAGGTTGCGCGCCAGGTCGGGCCGGTCGAGCGTGCTGGTGAAGAGGAACCGCAGCGCCGAGACGATGCTGTTCATGGTCGGTGTCGGCACGCCGGCATCGTTCTGCTCGATCTGGAACCGGCGGACATCCTCCGCCGTCGCCGTATGAGGTGAGCGCCCCAGGAATGTCGCGAAACGGCCGACGTCGCGGATGTAGTTAAGCTGCGTCTCGCGCGAGAACCAGCGCATGTTCATGTCGTCGATCAGGCGTTGCCGCAGGGGGCTGATTGCAGCGGTACGGGTGAGTTGGCCCATCGGTCGGCCCTCTCCATTGAGAAGCCGGAATGCTCCGCCCGTCACCTGATCGCGCTCAATCGCGCTGCAACACCAGAGCCGCTACGCCGTCACCAGCAGAGCACCCCTCCCACGGAGCGGGTTCGTTCTTCGGCCCAGCTTTGCAAGTTTGTCTCAATTGCAGAGTGGTAACCTGATAATGTCTATCAATCTTGCATGTCGGCGAAGAACTCCGATGCTGGATTTACGCCGCTTACGTATAGGTGGTCGCGCGCCCTGGTGCATGCGACGTAGAGCAGGTGACGCTCCGTCTCGTAGACCTCGTCTAGCTCGACTTCGTCCGCCACCGCCTCCAGCCGGCCGCGCAGCGGCAGCACGTCGTCGTCGCATGCCATCACCACCACAGCCTTGAACTCGAGCCCCTTTGCGAGATGCATCGTTCCCGCGCTGATCCGGTCTGCGACCGCCTCAACTCGGTCTGACATGTCCAACGGCTGTGCCCCGGCGGCAAGGATGGCGTCGCGCGCGCGGGGCAGCTCGGCCCGGCTGCGCACGAAGACACCGATCTCGGCTCGCGCCGTCCCGTCCGAAAGCACCGTCTTCAGCCAATCTGCGACGGCCTGGATCTCTGCCTCGGCCGAAGCATGGCGGCCCAGCTCCGGCACCGGGCCCTCGAACATCGACACGGTTCGACCGCGCTGGTCGGTAACGCCGTCCACGTCCTGCACCGTGGTCGGCAACAGCCTGTCGGCCATGCCACGGATCTGATGCGACGTGCGATAGTTCACGGTCAGGGTCGAGGCCCGTCCGCGCACGTCCACGCCGAGCGCCGACCAGGAGAATGGCTGCTGAAAAATGCGCTGCCCGGCATCCCCCGCGAAGAACAGCGCATCCACGCCGGCCGGGGCGATGGCAGCCAGTAGCCGCAGCTCCGCTACGCCCAGGTCCTGTGCCTCGTCCACAACGACGTGGTCGAACGGCTTGCCAGGGCGTGCGGCGTAGTGGGTCGTAGCCTCGGCGAAGATCTGCGGCCAGGTAAGCAGCCCGCGCCGGGCCAGCGAGGCGCGGGCCGCCGCGAAGACCGGCCACAGCCGCTCGCGCTGGCCGGCGCTCATCCGGCTCTTACGGCCGAGGCGCGGCACGCTGGCATAGGCCTCCACAGCGGTGATCTGCCACGCATCCACCACGTGCCGCCATTCCGACAGGACGAAGCGCGGTGGGTAGCCCAGATCACCCGCTGCCGCGGCGGCCTTGGTGACGGCGTCCTGCACCTGCTCGTCGGAGGCTGGGGTGGCGCGGCGCCCGAAGGCAAGTTGGAACAGCTCGTCGGCGACGGCGCGGATCGGCAACACGGTGATGCGTGCGGCCGCACCCGGTGTCGCTGCCGCCAGCGCCGCCACCCGCCGGCCCAGTGCCGCCGCAAGCGGTGCCGAGAAGGTGGTGAGCAGCACGCGTGCCGAGGGCGATGCCCGGGCCAGCCGCACGGCCCGGTGCAGCGCCACCACCGTCTTGCCGGTGCCGGCGGACCCGGTGACGCGCGCCGGGCCGTTGAAGTCGCGATCCACCACCCCCTGCTGCGCCGGATGCAGGAAGACCATCCAGCGTTCCCACGGCGCGTCCAGCGCCGCGGCCAGTTCCGCCTGGTTCTCCACCACGCGGAAGCGGCGCTGCGTGTCCGGATGGGCGAACGGGTCGGCCGTGGGCAGGGCCGGTGGCGCGGGCAGCCTGCCGGAGCCGGCGTAGTCCAGCAGCGCCTCGGCCGCCTCGGCCGGCAGGTGCTCGGCGAGGGCGAAGAAGCCGTCCTCCGTCGCCGCCTGCACGTCGGCAACCCAGTCGGGCGGCACGCCGGCGCCGAGCAACTGGTCGGCGGACAGGGCGGCGAAGATCGGCCGCGGTGCCGGCCCGGGCAGCGGAGTGGGAGGTGCGGCGGCGGCAAGGTCCTCGACGCGTTCCCGCAACTCGACGATCTGGATGGCGCCGGTCCGGGGATGCGCCTCGATGCGGCGGCGCTCGGCCCAGGCGTAAGCGGCATCGTGGTGGTCGACATAGGCGAGCAGGAAGCTGCCCTCTGTCTTGTGCACGATGATGCGGATGTCGGCGTTGGCGCGGATGGACCAGAAGTTGCGGTCGCGGGAGGCGTCGATACGGTGGAAGCGCAGGCCGGGGGCGGCGGGGTTGAGCTGCAGGTCGAACGCGGTGGTCTTGGCGGCCTTCTGCGACGGCGCGTCCAGCCGGGCGAGGGCGGCGGTGAAGGTGTCGGCGATGCGGAATTCCATCGATGCTTCAGCGCGCCACGTCGGGGTGATTCTCGGGGAGGTCTGACTGTGCATCGATTGTCTCGGGCCAACGTCCTCGCTCTTGAAGCCAGCGACGCTGATAATAATACCGGGCCGTCCAGCCAACAGTCCGCATATAATTCCCGTCTAAGAGCAACCCGACTCCTCCCCCTACGTAGGGGATCGCAGTTTGTAGCCTAGCTTTAGTCAGTCTGTAACCAAGACCTCTGGCAACTTTCCGGATTTCGGTAATAAACGCCTCTTTCAGAGCACGATCCCGAGCAGCTTTCTCGGCCATACTTTTGAAGGTTTGGCGATTGAGCATTACGAACGTCTCTTGCAGAAGTCGGGAGGAAGCTACCTTTGCACTTTGATCTACCCCGCCCCCAATCAGACTCATGACCTCCAAAAGACATGCACGCTCGATGTGATCGTCATGATGGAATCCATAGCATAGCCCGATTTGCCGTATGGTCCTCATCGTCAAGTTGATGATTACGGCGACACTGGGTACCGCGAATAACAGACCGCCGGCGCCGCCTGCCGCGCCTGCCATTCCACCCATGCCGATTGCCACGTTATGCGTCTTGTTCGCTACCGTATCGAGCTTCTCAAGGTCGAGTTGTGAAACCGCTTCGAAATTGTCGATCTCTAGCTCTTTCAGAATACCGCTCTCCCGGGCCCACTGATGGGCAACCCAGATGTTCGCGTTGATCGCGCCTTCGATGGCGCCGTAGGGAATGACCTTGCGCACGTAGGCGCCAGCCGTACCGATGTAAGCGCCAAACTTCTCGACCGCCCTGTCGGGAAGCACGCCTCTTGCGATCAATCCGGCTGCACCTTTGGCGGCCCTGAAGCCTCGAGTCGTAATGGACGGTGGCGACTGCATCCACTTCCCGATCAGCTCGATCTGTCGCTGTTCGTAGGCCGAAAGGGGGACCATCACCCAGCGTTCTCCGTCAGTTGCACACCAAATCTGTCCCACGTCGCTAGACGGCGAACACCTTCATCACCTCGTCGCCGAAGTGGTTGATGACCTTGACCGCGATCCGCCCCGTCTCCGGGCGGGGAAATGGGCGGGAGGTGTCACGGTACAGCGTGGCCCAGGCCTCCTCGTCGATCTCCGCCCGCAGCGCCGTCTTCAACGACTTATAGGGATCGTTGGCGCCCAGAAAGTAGGCGTGGCGGACGCGGAAGCTCTCCTCGTCATACATCGTGTCGATGAACCAGGCGGCGATGCTGTCCGTGCCGCCGGAGCGGATTTCGCCGGTGGTAGGGTCGAACACGTCCACGCCCAGCACCTGCACCGTCACCGTGCCGTCCCCGGCGTCGTGCACGCGCAGATCGGGCTCACCGAACACCACGAACAGATTGCCCTTGCCGGTGTTCTTCAGGTCGTCGGCCATGTGCAGGTCGGGGTTCATGCGCGCCTTCACGATCGGCAGCGGGCCGAGCTTGGTGAGGTCACTGGCATGGGCGTCGTAGTTGAAGGCGCAGGCGATCAGCACGTCGAACCCGGCCTCCGTGGCCTCGCGCGCGGCGCGGACCAGGTCGGCACGGGCGAGGGTGCCGAACTCGGGGCCGATCAGGATGCCGGCGCGGCGCTCCGTGTCTTCGCCCTCGGTGTAGCGACCCTCGGCGGAGATCATGTCGCCGGGCCAGGGGACCAGGCTGGTGAAGTGGATGCTGTCGTTCTTCTGGTGCTGGTGCACGCCGGCGGTGCGCAGATGGTCCAGGATCATGGCGCCGAAGTCGGTGGCCGGTGCCGCGCCGTGCGGCGTCTGCCCGGCGCGGCCGCCGCCAGCGGCGTCCTGCTCCTCGACCAGCTCCTCCTCCAGGGAGGGAACGACGCGGTGCGGCGACAGCGATTCCACCGTGAACGGCCCGGCGACGCGCACGCGCGCCTTGTCCTCGTAGGGGCGGTCGTAGAGCAGCTCCACGTCGGCCCGCTTGGCGATGGAGGCGTCGATGGCCACCTGACGGGCAATGCGGGCCTGCCACCAGGCGGCGTGCAGGCGAAGCGCCTCGGCGGACCAGGCGGCGCCGGGCTCGCGGGGAATCTGCCATTCCTCCCAGGTCTGGCCGAGTTCAGCGTTCAGCGCGGTGCGCAGCGGTTCCAGCGTGGCCTGCGCGGCCTCCCACAGCACGTCGATCTCGGCGTTGTTGGCGATAGATTTCAGCGTGACGTGCGGCGCGCGGTCGTAGACGAAGCCCTGGCGCAGGTCGCCGTGCACGGGGTTTTCTGGCGCGGGCTTGCCGGTGATCTGGGCCTCCTTGGCGCGGCCCTCCCGGCTGTCGGCGAGCAGGTAGTAGGGGTAGCGGGCGGCCATGATACGGGTGCGTGTAAGGGCGAGGGCGACGCGGGAGGTGTCGATAGTAATCCAGCGGCGGCCCCATTGTTCGGCGACGGTGGCGGTGGTGCCGGAGCCGCAGGTGGGATCGAGGACGAGGTCACCGGGGTCGGTGGCCATGAGGATGCAGCGTAAAACCACAAGCGGAACTGTTTGAACGACGTACGTCTTCGCCAACCGATCTTGCGTATCGTTCCAATTGTTACCGATCGCGTAAGCCGAGAAGTCGTCGAGATATCTCCGGTAGTAGATCATACGTGCGAGTGGGACCAAGCGACCCGCCAATTCTAGCCTCTTCATGCCACCCACCGTATACTTCCACTGACGGGTATTTCCGGGATAGTAGTCGCGGCCCTGGATGTTGAAGTTGACAGTCGTACTTTTATTGAAGCCGTGTGATATGGCTGGCTGCACTGCGAAAACGCGTGAACCCGTTGGTAAGGATCCTGGATCATCACGTTCCGTACGGGTGAGGGAGCGCGACTTCCCATCGGGTTGTGCAACCTGATCGTATCGTTCACCAAATTCACTATTGATCGTCTTGGAGTAGTAAAGCTGCCTATATTTGCAAAAATCTTTAGATCTGGCATACCAAAGCACGTAGTCCTGGTTCTCGGACAGAAAAACCGTAGTTCTTCCGCTATTTTTTACAAAGGCTATTTGCGACATTTGGTTCTCAGCCCCAAACACCTCATCCATCACTGCCCGAACCCGGTGCACGTTCTCATCCCCTATCTGCACGAAGATGCTGCCGCTTTCCGTTAGTAACTCCCGCGCCACCGTCAGTCGGTCCCGTAGATACGTCAGGTATGAGTGGATGCCGTCCTTCCACGTGTCGCGGAACGCCTTCACCTGCTCCGGCTCGCGCGAGATGTCGGTCTGCTTTCCGTCCTTTACGTCCCGGCTTTGCGTGCTCACCTGCCAATTGCTGTTGAACTTGATGCCGTAGGGCGGGTCGAAATAGATGCACTGCACCTTGCCGCGCAGCGCCTCCCGCTCCGCCAGGCTGGCCATCACCTGCAGGCTGTCGCCCAGGATCATGCGGTTCGACCAGTGCTGGTCGTGCTGGTAGAACTCCAGCCGCGCCTCCGGGTCCGGCAGGCCGTTGAAGTCGGCGAACAGGTCCGGCCCGACGTCGGCCGCGGCGGTGCGCCGGGCCGCCGACTGGCGCTGCAGGTCGGCGATGATCGCCTTCGGGTGCACCTTCTCCTGCACGTAGATCGGCGGCGGCTGCACCACTAGGTCGGACCAGTCCTGTGTGTCCTTGCCGCGCCATACCAGTTGCGCGTCGCCGATCTCCACGTCCTTCCCCTCGGCCAGCAGCTTCTGCTGCGCGGGGGTCAGGCGGATGCGGGCGCCGTTCCAGATCAGTTGCGGGTCGCGGTCGGCGTCGCGCGGGCGCTCGGCGCCCTCCGGCAGCGGGCGGGCGCGGGGGTAGTGCGCGGCGGGGGCGGGCGCACTCGCCTCCGTCCGCTGCGCCAGGGATTGCAGCTCCGCGGTGGGGATGTTGCGCCGGGTCGCGGCGTCGTGGGTGAAGGCCTCCACCGGGCGGGCGGCCGGGCTGGCGGGCGGCTTGGGCAGGCGGGCCATCAACGGTCCTCTCGGGCGGCACGAAGTGCGTTTTCCACGAACTCCGCGAAGTCGGCTTGCATGTCGTAGAGCCGGTGGAACTCGGCGAAGGCCCAGCGGCCCCAGTCGCCCAGGGCGTTCACGCCGGGCACCCACTGGGTGCGCATGACGGTGGCCTTGAGCTGCGCGTCGCCGCGGCGGTAGCCTTTCACCTCGGCGACCAGGTTCAGCGGGTTGTCCGGGCCGTGCCCGTCGTCCAGGCGGACGATGTAGTCCGGGCGGTAGCGCCGCGGCGTGGCGCCGTCGCGGTATGGCACCTCGAACTGCATGCCCTGGTTCTTGACGTAGGCCAGCACGCGCTTGTGCTCCTCCACCACGCGGGCGAACTCCGCCTCCCAGTCGCTGTCCAGCACGACGGCGTTGACGGGGCTGCGGTCGGCTCGGGCGGCGCGCACGTCCTTGGTGGTGTTGAAGCCGACGAAGCGGGTGGAGCCGCCGGGCGTGTACGGGTCCAGCATGGCGCGCACGCCGCCGCCGCCGGCGCTGCCGGCCACGCAGGCGCCATAGATGCGCTCGGCCGCGTCGTCCGCCACCTGCTTGTAGCTTGCCACCATGGCGGGCTTGGTGCCGCCGGAGCACACCAGGTAGCCCTCGTCCAGCCAGCGGCGGCAGATGCGCTGCAGCGGCTGGAACAGGTGCATCTTGGCAGGCTGGCCCGGGTCGCGCAGGCGGCCGAATAGCAAGTGCTTGGCCAGCCGGAAGGAGATGGCGCTGGGCCGCTCGTCGTCGAGCACGGCCATGTCGAGGGTGATGCCCTCGCCGACGATGCCCTCCAGCCGCGTGGCACCGGGGCCGACCTGTTCGGGGGTGAGGTGCAGGCGGCTGTCGTCGGTGAAGTGGGCGGTCAGCCGGTCGTGCGGCAGCTCCACCCGGTAGCCCTCGACGCGGGGGAAGGCGATCTCCAGCGCGGCGCGGGCGGGCACGGCGGCGACGCGGGTGCCGGGCTTGGGCGGGGCGGGCTTCACCACCACGGGCTGGGCGGCGAAGTCGAACGGAATGCCCAGGATGTCGGCGTATTCGGCATTGAACAGCCCGTCGCCGTTCAGTTCGTAGGATTGCCGGCGCAGGCCGCGGCCGACCACCTGCTCGCACAGCAGCTGGGTGCCGAAGGCGCGCACGCCCAGGATGTGGGTGACGGTGTTGGTGTCCCATCCCTCCGTCAGCATGGAGACGGAGACGACGCAGCGTATGCCCTCGCCGAGCCGGCCTTTCCGGCCGACGGTGTTCATCACCTCCCGCAGCAGGTCCTGGTCGGTGATGTCGGCAGCGTCGGCGGCGCCCATGCGGGTGGCGCGCTCGCGCTTGAACTGCTCGATCTCCGGCCCGGCCATGTCGCGGAAGTTGCGGTCCAGCGCCTCGCCGCTCTCCAGCTGCTCGCTGTCGATCAGCAGGGTGTTGGGGCGGGCAAGGCGCTGGCCGTGGTCGTCGTAGTTGCGGAACAGTTTTAGCTGGCCGTGCTGGAAGTCCGGCTGCTCGCCCTCGACCATGCGCTCGAACCCGGCGATCCACTCGTAGACGAGCTGGGACGTGGTGGTGTTGTTGCAGACGACGATAAAGACCGGCGGCACGTCGATGCCCGCGCGCTGCCAGGCGTCGAACGTCTTCTCGTAATGGCCGTAGAGGGCGTTGAGCGCGGTCTGCAGCTTGGCCGGGATGGCTCGCGGGTCGACCTTGCCGGACTTGCGGGCGCCAGCCTTCGGCATGTCGCGGCCGATATGGTCCCACAGATTGCGGAAGGTCAGCGTCTCCGTATTCGGCATGTTGTCCGAGACGGGGATGCGCGGCAGCTTGACGATGCCGCTCTCGATCGCGTCCATCAGGGAGAAATCGCTTACCGTCCAGGGGAACAGCGTGCCCTCGGCGTAGCCGGAGCCGCGCAGGAAGAACGGGGTGGCGGACAGGTCGTAGACGGCCGACAAGCCGAGCTTGCGGCGGGCTGCCTCCAACCCGGCGATCCATAGCCGCGCGGCCTCCCGGTTGCGCTTGGCTTCCTCGCGGTCCTCGCCTGAGAGTGGCTCGTCGGTGCCGGGCTTCTCGCGGTAGCAATGGTGGGCCTCGTCGTTGATCACCACGATGTTCTTCAGGCCCATCAGCTCGTTCATGCTGCGGTTCAGCATCTGGCCCTCGGTCTCGACCGTGTCCAGCGCGGCGCCGCGGCCTTGCAGGAGGGAGCGACCGACCTTGGAGACGTCCGTCGTCTCCCGCCGGCGGAAGGCGTGGTAGTTGGTGATGACGATCTTGGCGCGGGCGATGTCGGGCAGCATGTCCATCGGCACCAGCTCGCGGTGCTGGTAGTAGCTGTCCGTGTCGCCGGGCAGGAGGACGCGCAGCCGATCCTTGATGGTGATGCCGGGCGTGACGATCAGGAAACCGCGGCTGAACAGCGTGCTGCCGGGCGAGCGGACGGCGTTGACGGTCTGCCAGGCGATGAGCATGGCCATGACGGTCGTCTTGCCGCTGCCGGTCGCCATCTTCAGCGCGATGCGCAGCAGGTCGGGGTTGGATGCGGCGTTGGCGGCGCGGAGATGGGCCCAGATGTGGCTGTGGCGGCGCTGCCTCCGGGCGACCTCGGTCAGCCAAATGCAGGTCTCCACGGCCTCGACCTGGCAGAAGAACGGGATGACGGAGGAGAAATTGTCTGGGTTGCGCCATTGCTGCAGGAGCCGCGCGGTGGCCGGGGTGACGCCCCAGTCCTTCGGGTTCGGGATGGCGCGCCAGGTTGCGACATGGCCCCGGATCTCGTTGATGATCGGTGTCGGGTTGTATTCCTGCTCTGCGGTGGAGAGGCCCTGCGCGTCCGCCAGGGTCAGCTCCTTCTGCTGCGCCTTCTTCGCCGTCTTCTTGGCTCGGGGGACTGGCGTGACCAGCTCCGACCGGCGGCGTCCGGCGACAGGGGGCTGGTCGAGCGGCTGGCCGCTGGCGTCCAGCGCGTGATGAAGCGACGGGACGGCGTAAGGCGAGTTGAGGATGGGGCGGTCGTAGAAGCTCACCATGGCGGCATTATCGACGCCTTAGAACGCTGGCGCCATACACCTCAATGGCGGCGGTATCCGGCCTCATCCAGAGGTCCTCCAGTGGTTCACCAAAGGCGCAACGAACCGCAACAGTCTTCCACTTTCTACCCCCCGCCTGCCGGTGGTTCGGCCGGTTGGTCGTATGTGCTGCGCGTTGCTCGACATCGAACAGTCAGGAAGTGTCTTTGAAGCCGAAAGCTGGAGGCATAGCTCCGGCGGTTCTCCGTCAATCCGCCGCCTAGGTGCGCTGCGCAGAGGTTACCGGAGGCACGCTGATGCTTCGGCCACGTCGGCGAAGCTGCGCCAGATGCCAACTCGAGGAAGTAACCCATCGGGTGTGCCGGTGTTTAAGTGGGGAAATCGGAGAGCCGAAGAGGAGGGTGTCCCCAACTAAAGAATGACGACGATGTGTAAAGATCAACTCGCTAATCGTATGGGCATTACTATAACTTTAAAAAAGGCTGAATATAAAATCTTCTATAAAAGATAACTACAAGGTAATTAAGCGCTTCTAGACAGTGCGTCGACTAGCAAAACTTCTATCACCGCCACCGCTGCGCGCGAGGTATTGCCATGCACCTTGCGGATATTTGAAGTGAGATTTCCGACTCTCGACCAAAAGGCTTATCGGCCGGCAACCCCCATTATCGTCCATTACGTCAGTGTTGCAAAAATAACACTCCGCCTCCTCATCTCCGTGAAATCTCGTTTATCACAACTATAACATGCCTGTTCGATCCTCGTCTCAAAAAGGAGGCGCACTGAAACAGACCTCAAATCGAGCCGCTCGGGCCGAGGAACTATGTCACAAATTTCCAATCTTCATCTCTTCGAGGCGATGGCATCGCCATACGTCGTCCAGGACAAACGCTCGCCGAGACGTGCTCGGGGACCACGTCGTGCCCCTCCCGTCCTTCGCCAAGGCGACCTCTTCCATCTATGCCCAGCGTCAAGCGATTGTGGCGCCCGCAGCCCGGTTATCGACGTGGGCAAGGCCGTCAGGCAAGTCGTCGACCCCACGCCTGCGGCAAAGTTCTCCGATCAGGTCGAGGAGCACGACGACCAAAGCGAAGCGCCGGCGGAACCGATCGCGGATCCCCTCGATGGGCTTTCGGCGTCCCATGCGGAAAACCAGGTCGCCGGCCGGACCACGACGCCTACGACCGCACATCCCTCAACGGCATCATTGGTTTCACAATCACTCTGTTCGTGCGGATCGGAGGGTTGCCTCCTCCCATTTGGTCGCCGCCGTTGCATGGCTGACCTTCTGCTTGAACAAGCAGGGCTGCCTCAGGCAGACCTGGATGACTACCCTCGGTTGGCACGCCGCAAGCGCGGTGAAGCACCCAACCTGATCCGGGCAAACCTGTCGAACGCCGATCCAGCAAAGCAACACACACTGCGGAAAAGCGCTGATCTATGGGAAATGCTCGGGCTGTCTCCGTGGCAGCAGGTCGCCCTTGATTCCGAAGACTTAGCCGCCCGACTGCAGAGCCTCGGCGTCAAAAACGCGGTGCCCATAGCCGGAAGGATTCCGGCTGCTCTTGCTCACTTGGCAGAGCGGTGCCCAGGTATCGGACTGCCAGAGCAGGCATCGAACCCTAGCTCTCTGAATCGCCTGCCACGCCGTCGCGACATGCCACGCCGGTTACGGTGCGACCTTATCGCCGCGTATAAGGCAGAGAAGCGACGCAGGGAGGACCCTCGCCGGATCGGTGCGGTAGTGGAGATTACATCCCAGTCGCATCAACGCTCGGTGCGCGAGGCTTACGGCGCGTTCACCCGGCTAGGTTATGAATGGGCGAGCGACTTCGGGATCGAAGACCTCACCGACCCATTATTAATTGTGGAGGTGCTTGACCAACTTAAGGCCGAGAATGGATCGATCAGGACGATATCCCGTATCGGCTACGGCGTGGCTGCGGCTTTGCAAGAGGTATGCGGGGAAGAACATCCGCACTGGGAAGCCTTGCAAGACGTCCTGAAGAGAGCCGGGGTATACCCCGATCATGCCGCGCCCGAGTATAGCCAGCAGCACCTCGAACTACTGTTGGCCCACAGTGGCTTTGGTCGGCTGAAGGCGGCGATTTGCGATATCGTCAAGACCGCGCTGAAGCCAGGGCTAGGCCGGAAGGATCGGGCGGCACGTCTCGCTTACGCTTTCCTGCTTTCACTGAAACTGGCGCATCCAGCCCTGACTGAAAAGTCGGCAGCACGGCTGCATCTGCGGCAGGACATCACGCTGCGGGACGGCCGGCCACGTCTCAGGTTGGTGTTGGCCGGGAAACCGGTCGCGGTTATCTGGCAGGAGATGGAGCCTCTGAGCTGCATACTCTGGCGACTCGTTCTTTCCTACCGCGAAATGGTTGGATTGAGCACAGGGCTACTTTTCCCGACGCGGGATGACCTGTTCCGAGGCGACTCGCGCTCAAACGTTACCCTCGATAAGTCCAAGATGACGCATCGCGGCACGGCGCCGGTCATGCTGGCGCTCAGCTCCGACATCGAGTTTGTGACCGGCATCAAGGTCACGTTCTCGGACCTGAAGGACTTGGTCGTGCGGGTTTGGCTGGAGGACGGCCTGGATGAGCTCATCGTTGCCAAACGGGCGGGATACAAGTTCACGCGCTCCATGCTCCTGAGGCACGCGCCTTTCTTCAAATCCAATCAAGCCAAGGCTGCGGCGTGATGACGGAGCGCATACTCCCGAGCGGCCGAAAGATCGCAGTAACTCGTAGCCTCACGCCCATGCAAAACAGGGATGAGGTCCTGCGAGCCAGAGGCGGTGAAGCCCTCGTCCACGCGATAGCCCGCCTCGGCGACACGCTCGGCGATCAGTTCTCCTCCCTGCTGAAGCGGCCGCCGCCGCCCGGCAAGGACATCACTGATGCAAGACACTGGCCGCTGACGACGCTTCTATTCTACATCCGCTGCGTCTTAGACGCCATGATAGCTGTCGAAGCCACCGGCCGAAAGGTGACGTCGATACTGCAGTTCTCAGATACACCCGCCATCAAAGCAATCCTCGATCATTTCATGACGGAGGAGGAGTCCGGCCAAAACGCGTCCCGCATCCTGCGCGGCCTGCGTCCGCTCATCCGGATGCTGGGTGGGATTGTCCCCAGATACATGCGGCATGCGATTTCCTACGCAAGCCATACGCCGAGGCGGGGAGAGGACAAGGACCTTCCATCCGCCGAAGATTGCCGCGCCGCTGCCGCCGAGGAGTTGGCGGACGCGCTTCGGATGCTGGCCAACACTAAAACATGGAAGCGAGGCCAGACCCGGCTCCGCGACGCAGTCATCTACTTGGTAGAGCTGCACGTCTTCTTCAGGCGGAACGAGCTTGCTCACGTCTGCCTAGAGGGCATCCACGAGGATAAGTTTCGAACGCAGATCAAACTGGTCGTGTCTGGGGAGCATTCCAAGGTCCGCGAGGTTCAGCTAGGCTGGATCACCGACCTTCAGGCCATAGCGGCCATCAAGCGTCTGCAAGGCAAGCGACGGACGGGGCGGTTTTTCGAGACCAATGCGGGTCACCCGCTTTCCAGCCACGATGCCTACCGAGCCCTAATTCGAACATCGGCACGATCGCCGGTGGGCACGGCGTTGAGCTTCAACGACGCGAGGCGTATCGGCGTCACCG
Organism: Acetobacteraceae bacterium; assembly: GCA_965199095.1. Taxonomy (GTDB): domain Bacteria; phylum Pseudomonadota; class Alphaproteobacteria; order Acetobacterales; family Acetobacteraceae; genus LMUY01. Next base: position 50,164 of record CBDAQM010000005.1, on the reverse strand, counting down.
AACAAACGACCATGGACGGCTTGCATCGGGCTGGGCGACATGCTTCGAACAGCCAGGTGCCGGAGCAGGCATACGCACGGCATGATGACAGTCTCGGGCAGGATGAATGCCGGGCCGTAGCGACGCAGCGCGCCACGGAAATCGACCAGGACGCGATCGGAGCGCGGTGGGATGGGCGATTTCGATCCCGCCAGCGGCCGCGCTCTGGCGCACGGCCCTAGGCCGTCCGGACGTTTAATTCGGCACCACGCCACGGGCGTCACGGTGACTGGCCCGGGCTCGGCGATCCCGGGAACCGCCTGATCACGGAAAAGCCCGGGAGATATCCCGCTAGGCGGGAGCCGCCGGGGAAATGGGCTTTGCGCCTTGCACACCTCAAGCCTCTCGCGAGAAAAAGTTGGTGGCCGAGTGCGCCGATGAGGCCTCGCTTCGCGTACGCGCGGGCGCGCGCGAAAGCAAAAAGCGGATTTAGTCCTGCGCCACCAGCATGTAGCATCTGCCTTGGCAGGCTCAGGGGGTAGTCCGTGCGACATGGGTCACCCGGCTTGACCATCCTTGCAGGACAGCGAGGCGTCGAGGCTAAGGCCGAATCCAACCGAGCGGGAGTATTCTCTGGGCGCCTGCTGGCGCGAAGGCTCCATGGTTGGGATCCTGCGGCATTGGCGCCGGTCAATGAGGTCGCGCAGTTGGAGACCCCACCGGCGCGCGGAAGCCGACCTGCCATCGTCCTGGTGACGACCGTCACCTCCCGACGATCCGAATGGTAGCAGCTTGGCGGCCCCGGCGCAGCGGTGCTGCCACGTCTGCCAAGTCCAGCACGAAGCCACCGCGGCTCAGCGCCCATCGTGGCCAACTGGGCCGATCTCATGTTGACCGTGGCGGTGACTGACAAAAGGCATGTACGCCGGGCGGGGTGACTGCAGGGAGCGTAGCGAGGGCGGAAGGGACAGCAGGAAACAAGGAGTAAGCCCCAATGACGACCATTCGAACGGCAGCAAACCACTCACATCGGTGCCCCGGCTGGGGTTACGGCCGATGGCAGCAGACGCCCGGCAACGTTGGCAACCGGACTTCAGCCCCGATGGCGTTCCTGGCGCCGGACGATGCGATCGACCGGCTGGCGGCGCTATACCGGGAGGCACGGCGATTTCTTGAGCCCCGCGAACTGGACTCAATGGGCGGGGAGGCGGCCCTCATCCGGGAGTCGCTCTGGCGCCACGGCGTCGGCTGGGCAGCAGTGCGGCCGAAGCTGCTCGCGCGTCACCCCGACCTGCTGCAGCATGCCGGCCTGGTCGCCGTGGATGGCACCGTCATGGACACGCCGGCGGAGACGCGCGTGATGAACGCGGTGCTGGCGATGCATCCGCGGCCGCACGTCGCCACCAACGTCAAGTTGGGGGATCGCGCCGCCTACGAGACCGACATGCTCGTTGATGGGCGCGTCATCGTCGAGGTGGCGATGGTTGCCATGGACGCCAGCCAGGACAACTGGACCCGCGCGCAATACCGAACGCGGTTCAGCTGGAAGCTTCAGTTCTATAAATGGGCGATCGGCCGCATGCCGGTGATCTTCTGGGCCGATGATGTCGCCGACGATCGGCGACTGGCTTCGCGAGTGGATGATATTGCCGAGATCCTTCGTGCCGCTCCGCCGCGTCTGATGGAGGTCGCGTGATGGCCGAGACTTACTTCCTGGACCTTCGGGCTCAATTGGCGGCGGCGCTGCAACGACCGATCACCTCTGCAGAAGCTCGATTTCGTGTCCAGCTCTGCCTGGCCGATCTCGGCAAGGAGCTTCTGCGGGGCGATCTCCCACAAATCGACCTTGATCCTGCCCTCAAGGATTCCTTCCAGATCGAAGACGTTGCCGAATTGGAGGGTGTGGTCGCGAAACTTCGCAAGCATCTGTCTCACTTGCCGGAGGTCGCGTGCCGACTGCCCGTGCTTTCGTGGTGGGTCGCCTTGCTCGGCGGTCCAGCATCCCAATGGCTGCTCGGACGATCTATCGTGGAACTCGTCCTTCAATCGGCCAAGCAGGTTCTGCCGTCCCCATCTTCGGCTAGTTCTGAGATGATGGCTGGACTGGAACGGGCATGGGTTGAGCATGGTTGTAGCGTCGTGGACATGAGCGTCACGACCGATCAGGCAGACGCCGTGGTGATCGACATCTGCGCCAAGGCCGCCGCGGCGTTCATCGTCTTACAGGAGATGGAGCGTGCGTTGGACGTGCATGCGCAGGATGCATCGGACTTCGTGACGAGATGCGAGCAGGCCGACAAGGCGCAGCGTCGGTGGCACGATCTGCTGGATGGCGTCTGTCGATTGCCGGCGCGAACTGCTCCAGGGAGATATGCCAAACACCGTCTGGCGGAACTCCTGACCAAACTGGAGCCTGCCGCGCCCGACGGCACTGCAGTTGAGCGCGTCATCCGATCAGCGAGAGAAGACAAAGCCCGTTTCGGCTCAACTTGACTTCGAAGCGGGCAAGCGGCGACCGAGGCGTCGTGCATCTAGTCAGGCCGGATGCGCGACGATGCCCGCCGTGAACATATGATCGGGCAGCGAAATGCTTCGACATGTAATTGACGCATCGCCAGTCCTGAAGCGGATCGTCCGGTCGCACCCGTCGTCCGTCGTCCGTCGTCCGTCGTCCGTCGTCCGTCGTCCGTCGTCCGTCGTCCGTCGTCCGTCGGTGTCACGTCAGATCGTCACGAAGCTCTGCAATCTCGCCCGAACTTCATGTGCGATGTGACCAGGCACGGACGCTCCGGCGTATCGAATTGGCCGCGCAAGCGTATCGATACTGCGGAGATGGCTCGTCAGGATTTCCCCCGCGATGGGTAGGCCGGGCGGCAGGACAACGCTGGTTGGAAACGGACGCACCCGCGAGGTAATTGGGCAGACAACGGCAAGACCTGTGTTTGCGCTGAAGGCGGCAGCCGAGATCACCAGGGCGGGCCTGCGTCCAGCCTGTTCGCGACCAAGCGTGGGATCGAAGTCAGTCCAGATCAGGTCACCGGCATCCGGCACGTAGTCGGCCGTGCTCATTCAGGAACGATTTCTCGACCGCGATCCAGCCCCCAATCGAAGGCGTCCGCGTAGGCGGCACGCCACTCTTCCGGAGTTTGGCCTCGGAATAACTCATCCAATGCTACACGTGGTTGCACGCGGCGAATGACAATCTCACCATCCACGGTGCTGATGTCGACACGCTCGCCATCGTGAAGGCTGGTAGCCTGCACGACCTCGCCGGGCAGGCGCACTGCGAGGTTGTTCCCCCACATGCCCACGGTGACCTGTCCCAACACACACCTCCCAGGATATTCTGAGAATATCTACAATGCTCGGACGAGTCGATCCTCGTTCTAATATCGCCTAGCATGGGCAGCGTGCCCGACCGCTTCTCGTTCTGGTCAGGGGCTGTCGGGGAACCGGGGCGGCCTGGTGTCGCAGGTTACAAGTTGGACTTCTTCCGACGCCACTTCGCCTTTGCTGTCCATCACGGTCAGATGCGAAAAGCCCGGGCCGGAAGGCGACCAGGATGGCGCCCCACCCGTACGCCCCGGCACGCCGTCGATGATCCATCGGTAAGGCGGCATACCTCCAGCGGCACGCAAGTCCACGGCGATACTGGGATCATAGGACAACTCCACATTGCCCGGAGGAAAGAGAATACGCAGGGCCGGTCCGGCTGATGTTCGCCGCAACGCGGGAGCGAGACTCGCCCGGGTGGGCGACACCGTGTTCGGCGCCGGAACCTCACTCGGCAGCAAGGCGAAGATGCGGAAAAGCAGCGGCGCCGCGACGTCCCGTCCTGTCGCACCTGGCTGCGGCGTGTTGTCCCGCCGTCCCGTCCAGACGACGACCGTGTAGCCCGGCGTGAACCCCGCGGCCCAGGCATCGCGGAAGCCGTAGGAGGTACCCGTCTTGTAGGCGATCTCGTGTCCTGAATCGGGCGCCGCACCCGGCGGGGGCGGTTGGCCGCGCAGAATGGCCGCGACCGCAGTGGCGGCATCGCGGGAGGCAAGGCGGCCTGCCTCCACGTCCGGCATCGCCGGGTCTAGGTGCAGCGGCCGTACCCGGCCGCCATCGGACAGGCCGGCATACAGCGCGGCCATGTCCCACAGGCTGATCCCCGCGCCGCCCAGCGCCAGTGCGGCCGAGGCGGCGGCATGGCGCGGCAGCAGCAGCCTGGCCCCGGCGGCCTGCAACGTCGCCGCGAAATAGGGCGCACCGACGCCCGCCAGCAGCCGCACCGCAGGGCGGTTCAACGACTGGCGCAGCGCCTCCGCCGCGGTGACGTTGTCGTGCTCGGTCCGGTCGAAGTCACGCGGCGCGTAGCTGCCCAAGCGCAGCACGCCATCGTCCAGCACCGTGTCCGGTGTGGCGAGGCCGCGGTCGAATGCCATCGCATAGACGAACGGCTTCAGCGCGGAGCCAGGCGAGCGGCGCGCCCGCACCATGTCCACCATGCCGCCCGGGGCCAGGAAGTGCGCGCCGCCCAGATAGGCCAGCACGGCCCGGTCCCGGTTGCGCACCACGATCGCCGCCAGGTCGGTATGGCCGTCCAGGAACGACACCTCTCGCGCGGCGAGCGACTCCAGCGCCGCCTGCAACGGGCCTTCCAGCGTCGTCACCACCCGGCCGGCGGAGTGTTCGGCGAGGTGCCGCGCCAGCGAGGACAGCGCTACCGTCAAAAACGCCGTTCGCTCGAGGGGAGCGTTGTCGCCCGCCATCAGCATCCCGCGGGCGGCGGCGGCCCTGCCATGCGCGCCTGCCACATGGACCGGGGCCTTCCGTCTGCGTCGAAGGTGCGGATGGCGAAGTCGGCCGGGCTGCCGTCATCCACCCGGGCTCCTGATTGAAGCCGTACCCCGATCAGTAGCGAGTGGTTATGGACCGGGATGGACAACGTCTGCCGCACCGCGCGTCCGCCGGGTTCGGTGAGCCCGGCATCCATCACGGCGCGCAGGGGCGAGGCGATCCCGTCGGGAAGCTGCAAAATGGTGTCGATGCCGACATGGCCGGCGGCATCGGCATCCGCGAGCTCGAGCGGGAATGACGCGTTCGGAACCATCTCCTCCGGGATGCCGAAGCTGTAGTCGCTGGCACCCGGCACCGGGTGCTCGTCGCGCAGCAGGCGCACGTCGCCCTCCGCGTGCAGCCCGGCGCCCGGCGCCCCGTAGAGGAAGCGACCGTCGATCGCGCCCGTCAGATGCCCGTCCGCGGCGAGCGTGGCGGGGCCTGTCACCGCCACCTTCAATTGCTGCGGCACGAAATCCTGCACCGCCAAAGTGGCCCGGCCGACCGGTGGCAGGCTGGGGTCAAGATAGGCCTCGATCGTCCAACCGCCTTGGGCCGCCGTCTTGCTCAGCGCCATCGGTTGCACGAAGCCGGAATTCGGTGCCGGCGGCAGCGCCAGGCGGCTGGCCTCCACCCCGTCCGGCCGACGCAGCACCAGCGTCAGTCCGGCGCCGTCCACGGCAGACAGGCCCTGCGTGCGCAGCAGCGCCGTCACCTGCACCGTCTCGCCCGGGCGATAGATGCCACGGTCGGTGTAGACGTAGGCTTCGACCGGCCCGGGCGATACCCGGCCCTCCGCCCCGCGGTCAGACAGGTCGAAGGCAGGCGCCGTCAGGTCCTGCAGCGCCATGTCGTCGCCGGTGCGTGCCATCACCACGGCGGCGGCGGCCCCGAGCTTGCCGCGCAACAGCCCTGGCGCGAACACGGCGGCGCCGTCGGCATCCGTGACCGCCTCGCCCAGCACGTCCTGTGCCAGCGAGAGCAGTTGCAGCCGCACCCCGGGCAGCGGCACCGCGCTGCCCAGCGAGCGGACCGTCACATGCAGTCCGTCCTGTCCCTGCAGCGAGCTGATTGCGAGGTCGGTGTTGAGCAGCCAATGACCGGCGACGGAGGTCGTGAAATCGTAGCGGTCGCTTGGATCTCGTACCAATTTCGCTGCAGCGCGGGAGGCATCCCCGGCGAGCACCAGGTAGGCGCCGGGCTTTGCCGGATCCACGATGCCGGCCAGCGGGAAGGCGGTTTCGACGGCGCGGTTGCGGGCGGCACCGGTTGGCATCGTACCGGACCAGATCTCGGTCGTCGCGTTCGCGGCGAGCGATTGCAGTTCGTAGAGGGTGAATTGCTGCTTTCGCGGGTCGATCTTCATGTCATAGCAGTCGGTGACAGCCGGCAGGCGCGCGGCGAGCGGCGCGGCGGCCATGCGCAGCACGCGGATGCGCACGCGGGGCACGTTCATCGTCTGCACCGTGACGCCAGTGGTGCCCTGGCGGGGCAGGATCCAGCCCCTTCCGGCAATGGCGACCGCCGGGTCGCGGTCCGGCGTCTCGATCGTTGCGTGGCCTGCCGGCGCCACGGTGCCGTCGGCGAAGCGGAGGCCCGGGCGGATGGTGACGGCGTAGCGCGTGCCCCAGGCCAGCCCGTCCAGGCACAGCTGCCCGCCCGAGACGCTGACGGCCGGCTCCATTGCAGGCGACAGGGCGAGCCAGTCGCCCGCATGGCTGTCCGCCCCGGCATCCAGCGAGTTGGGAAAGCCGATGCAGCCGCGTACGGCGTTCCCAGTGGCCTCGACGCTGGTCGGCAGGTCTGCCGGCTGGGCTCGGGTGAGAGCCGTGGTGGCGAGAAGGACGGCGAGGCTGAGGCGGGTGAGCATGATCGGGGTCCCTGTCGTTCGGGAGGTGACGCAGCCCTGGGGTCAAGCGGCGGGGTCGGCCGCGCCCCAGTTGACCCGCCGGGTCGCGGCCATGAGCACGGAGAGGATGGCGAAGAGCGCGACGGTGCCGGCGAGCAGCGCGTAGCTGTCCAGGCTGAGGACGACGTAGATGAACGCGAACAGCGCCCCCAGCACGCCCGCGAAAACCCCCGCCAGCCCGGCCCGGCCGACCACCGAGAGCGTGTAGAGCGAGGCCTGGGCGATCACCGCGGCGGCACTGAGCACGTAGGCCACGGCGAAGCCGAGCGGCTCGGCGATGGAGATCAGCAGCAGGGCAAAGAGCGAGACCGACAGCCCGACCAACCCGTATTGCACCAGGTGGATCCGCACCCGGGACAGCGCTTCGAACAGGAACAGGGTGAGGTAGGCGAGCGCCAGGAAGAACATCCCGTATTTCGCCGCCCGGTCCACCATGGCGTAGGTCGGTACCGCTTCCTGGAGGGCGACGCCGGGGTTGGAGTCATCCGACGCCTGGTAATCCGAACAGGGAGACTGCGTCCGCCAACCGGCTTGGGATGGCTCGCCCGCGATATCCCACCGCGCGTCGAAGCCGGACGGGCCGGCCGTGTAGCCGATGGGCAGGGTCGCACCGGTGAAGCCGGGGCTGGGCCAGGCGGAGGTGACGTGCATCGTCGTCCGCCGCGCCGATGCGGCCACGTGGAACGCCTGTGTGCCGCGCAGCGTCAGCCCGACATTGAACGGGATGGCGGTGCCAGGGGCAGGCTGGGCGGTCAGCTTGGCTGGTATCGCCAGCGACCCGGCCTCGCAGCCGTCGGCGATGTCCGGCTGCATCGTGGCCGTGGCGCTTCCCCACTGCATGGTCTGGTCCGGTTGCATGCCGCGCAGGTCGCTCGCCCCGACCACGACGCGAGCGCTCCCCCAATCGACGTCGGGAGAGCCGTCCAGGTCTGGCAACGACGGCACGGTGGCGGTGCCGCTCATCGCCACCGCGGCCGAGTAGATGGTGGCCTGGAACCACCCGCGCCGCCGGCGTTGCGGGTCGAGGGTGGCGGTGACGTCCAGGCGCGAGGCCGCCAGCTTCAGGATCCCACTTGCCCGCTCGGTGTGGCTTGGCGAGGACTGGTAGGTGAAGGGCACGACGAGCATCGGTCCGTTGACCACCTGCTCCGGCCCCCAGCCACTGCGGAACGTGGCCAGCACGTCGGCCTAGCGGCTCTCGCTCCTGGATCATCCCGCTGGTGAGGAATTGCGGGATCAGCATGGCGACGAACAGGCCGAGCACGCCGGCGATCTTGACCGCCGGGGTGCGGGTCCAGTGCGCCGCCACCGTCGGCTTGCTTTCGGTCCCAGCCACTGTTTCGTACATGCCGTCTGCTCCTGCCGTTTGCTGGGGCAGGTGTGCCGGCCCGGCGTGCAACGGCGATGCGCACGGTCGGGAAAAACGGTGGCGCGCCCGTGCAAATCCGGTGCAAATGCCGCCATGAGCCGCGTGCTGATCGTCGATGACGACCCCGCCATCCGCGACGTGGTGCGCATCGCGCTCAACCGGGACGGGTTCGACACCATCGAGGCCGTGGACGGCGCGGCGGCCCTCGCCCAATGCGCCGCCGCCGCGCCGGACCTGGTGGTGCTCGACGTGATGCTGCCGGAGATGGACGGCACAGAGGTGTGCCGCGCGTTGCGCCGCCACAGCGCCGTGCCGATCCTGTTCCTGTCCTCCCGTGACTCCGAAGTGGACCGGGTGGTCGGACTTGAGATCGGCGGCGACGACTATCTCGCCAAGCCGTTCTCGCCGCGCGAGTTGGTGGCCCGCGTGCGCGCGCTGCTGCGGCGGACCGCCACCCAGGCAATGCCCGCGCCTGCGACGCCTTCCGGCACAGCGCTGACTCACGGCCGCCTGCGCCTCGACACCGAGACGCTGCGGGTCACGTGGGACGATGCCGAGGTGGTGCTGACCGCCACGGAACTGGGCGTGTTGCGGGCCCTGATGGCCCGCCCCGGCCGCGTGTTCTCCCGCGACGAGCTGATGGACCGTGCCTACGCCACCGAGCACGTGGTGAGCGACCGCACCATTGCCAGCCACGTGCGCCGGGTGCGTGCCAAGTTCGCCGCGCTCGGCGCCGCCCCGATCGAGACGCTGCCCGTATTCGGCTACCGGCTGGGCACGTGCGATTGAGGCTGCCGCCTCCGCGTCTGCGGACGCTGCTGCTGGCAAGCAACCTGGCTGTGCTGGCGCTCCCGGTGACGGGGCTGTGGGCCTTGCGGCTGTACGAGAGCGCGCTGGTCCGGCAAACTGAATCGGAGTTGGTCTCGCAGGCCGTGGTGTGGGCCGCCGCCTTCCGGCAGGAGTTGCGCCGCATCGCCCCGGACGCTGCTCCGCCGCAAGCTGCGCTGCCGGACGGTCTGAGCCCGACCGCGCTCAGCCTGTTGCGCCTGCCCGGGTTGGACCTTGCGGACGACCCAGTATTGCCGCCGCCGCCGGAGCCGGCGCCCGCCCCGCAGCCCGCCGAGCCGCGCGCGGCCGCGATCGGCCAGGCGCTGCTGCCGATGCTGCGGGACACACAGGCGACCACCCTTTCCGCCCTGCGCCTGACGGATGCGCACGGCGTGGTGGTGGCGAGCACCGGGCCCGACATGGGCGACAGCCTGGCCGCCTGGGACGAGGTGGCGCGCGTGCTGGCCGGCGCCCCTGTCGCCACCGACATGCGCCACCGTGACCCGGTGCAGGCTTTGATCCGCAGCCTCTCGCGCACGACGGGGTTACGCGTGTTCGTGGCGCTGCCGGTGCAGGGGGCGGACGGCCTGGACGGGGCGGTGGTGCTGTCCCGCACGCCGCGCGATGTATGGCAGGCGATCTGGGGCAAGCGCGTGCCGCTGGCCGGGCTCGCCGCCTTCTTACTCGGCGTGGGCGTGCTGCTGGCCGTCGAGCTTTCCCGCCTGGTGGCGCGCCCGCTCGCGGTGGTGGTGGCGCAGGCGGAGCACGTGGCGCTGGGTGGCGACGTGACGGCGCTCCGCCACCCGGGCACGCGCGAGGTGGCGGCGCTCTCCGCCGCGCTCACCCGCATGGCGGCGATGCTGGACCGGCGCGCCCGCTACATCGTGGCCTTTGCCGCCAGCGTGTCGCACGAGTTCAAGACGCCGCTCGCCGGGTTGCGCGGCGCCGCCGAGTTGCTGGAGGACGCCGACACGCTGCAGCCCGACGAGCGGGCACGGCTGCTGGCAATCGTCGCCAGCAGCACGGCGCGGCTGAGCCAGTTGGTGGGCCGGCTGCTGGACCTGGCGCGCGCCGACATGATGCGCCCTGGTCCGTTGGTCGCGACGTCGGTCAACGCCGTATTGGACGAGTTGCTGCCAGAGTATCGGCAGCGCGGCTTGGTGGTCACGGCGGAGCTGAGCGCGGAGACGGTGGCCCTTCCGCCGGATGTTCTGGCAGCCCTGCTGTCGAACCTGCTGGACAACGCGGCGATCTATGGGGGCGCTAACTCGACCGTGACGATCACGGCGCGCAGTGCCAACGGGTTCACCTGGCTCACGGTCGCAGACGACGGGCCAGGCATCTCGCCCGCAAACCGCAACCGCGTCTTCGATCCGTTCTTCACGACGGCCAGGGAGAGCGGAGGCACCGGCCTTGGGCTTTCCATCGTCCGCGCGATCGCCGTCGGCGCAGGTGGAACGGCCGAGGTGGCGGAGGGTGGTCGCGGCGCCTGCTTCTGCATCCAGCTACCGCAGGGTGGGGCTGGGTAGAGTTACTCTGGCGCTGAAACACATCGTGCCCGTCTGCAAAGCTTGCCAGGCACTGCGCACGGCTTAGACTGCGCTGTCTTGATGCTCAGCTATCCCCTCATACCGGATGTGCAAGTAATTTGCTGAACGCGCTTGCCTCTGAGACAGCCCTTTCGCGAAGGCTGTCCATGAGCGGCGTCAGCCGGTGTTCTGGCATGTTCGGGATCAGCTCGTAGAGCATGCATCCCTGGCGGAACAAGGAATGGGTGCGCGTCTTGGAGGTGTTGGATTTGAGCAGCCGGTCCATACCGAGGCTCTCCCCGACGGAGCCGAGCAACGTCAGCAGTGCCATGGCGAACGCACTGACCAGGAGCAGTCGGTCGCGTTTGGTCGGCTCACCGATACGGGTGGCTGACAATCCCATGCCGAAGCGCAGATCCTTGGTGTCCCGGAACGCGGGCTCGATCGTCCAGCGCTTGGCGTAGTGGTTGACCAGCACCGCTGCCGTTGCCTCCGGGTCGCTCGCGGCCAGACACCATGGCTCCTTCATCCCCTTGGCGTGCGCGTACACCACGGCGCCGACCTGCCGGCCCTGCGCCGTCACCCGCGCGTCACGCAGCTTGCGCGCCCGGCCGCCCTTGCCCACCCACTCGGCAGCATGCTTGCTCTGGCCCTCGGCGTCGGTGACCCGGATGTTGCCGCGGAAGCGGATGACGTAGCCGAAGCCGAGCGTCGGCAAAAAGGCGAACAGCTTCTGGTCGCCGAAGCCGCGGTCGGCCAGGATGGTCACACGGCAGTCTGGCGGCAGGGTCTCGGCCAGACGGCGTAGGCAGGCATCCTCGTAATCGTTGCGCCGGGTTGCGATCTCCTCCTTCCAGACCGTCAGCCAGATCAACGGCGCCGCGCGGCCGTGGCCCGTCACCAGGCTCAGCACCAGCGTCGACTGGCTGTCATGGTCGAAGTCGGTCCAGTCCATCGCCACCAGGATGTCCCGTCGGTCGCCGATCTGCTGCCGGACCCAACGGGCCAAGCTGTCCCATACGTCGATGCCTGCGTTGCTCATCAGACGGTCCACCTGCTTGACCGCGTGCTTGGTCACCAACCCGCGGGCTTGCGCCAGCGCCTGGCCGATCATCGCCACCGCCAGCGACGCGCCGGTCATCACGCCCAGCATGGCCGCCGCCAGCGCATCCACCCGCTTGGCGTGCAGGTCAGGTCCATACAGACCGCCGATAAAGCCCCGCACCTCGTCCAAACGTCCACTCGCACTCACCGCCTCGACCACGCTCCGCACCCATTCTCAGTCACACCCAGGGTCTACAGAGCGGTCGCGAATCGAGGCTAGACGGCATCAGAAAAAAATGAGGGGATTCGTGAGGTCTTGATGTCCTAGCCAATTCACGTAGATGCATCGCTATTCATCGGGGATGAGCGAACAAATGGTCGACACCACGCTTTCCAGTCGCGAGTTCAACCAAGAGGTTCGCGTTGCGAAAAGGGCCACCAAGAAAGGCCCGGTTTTAATCACCGATCGCGGCAAGCCCTCGCATGTCCTGCTCAGCATCGAAGACTATCGCCGGCTTGCCGGGTCTCGGGAAAGCATTGTCGACCTGCTCTCGTTGGAAGGCGCGGGCGCCATTGCGTTCGATCCGCCACAGGTGGCGGACGAGTTGTTCCGGCCGGCCGATCTTTCCTGATGTATCTACTCGATACGAATGTCGTGTCGGAATTGCGCCAGCCCGGACGGGCAAGGCCGACGCGAACGTAGTTGCGTGGGCCGCTAAGGTTCTTGCCAAGCCTGCATCGTCGTTACCATAAAGCACAGCCAGTAAGCTTCGGCGCTGACGTCGTGCTGCGTCTGGATCGGCTGCAATGCAGGACGCGTCTGTCCGTGTTCCGGCTGTGTGGGCGTCGGAGACTGGAACGATTTTCTAGCCGCCTCGCCCTGGATCATTGTGGTCCCGACGTATACTACAGGGGCTCTTCACGTGCTCTCGGAGTCTTTGAGAAAAGCCGCCTAAGCCGCGCCGAAAGGTTGCAGGCTGGCACCAGCTATCTCGAACAGCTACCCAACGCCCAAACCTTCTAAACCTGAATTCCGAGCCCTGCGCAAACCTCGGCTGCCGTTGACGTTCTTTGGCCGACGATCTTCTTCCAAAGCGCCGCCGGACGGCAGACCTCCTTCGCACTTGCCGGAGCTTTGCTAGGTCTGCAAAGGTCATGACGCGGCTTTGCCGATGTTGAATGAGAGAGTGATGGTCGACGAGATCGACGCTTCAGGTACCCCGGCCAACGCCACGCCGCTGGTGGAAAGCGGTTTCGTCGGCGCCAATCCGCCGTCGAAGCCGGCCTATCCGCCGCCAGCCGAGCGCCCGACGATGTCAGGGCCGTCAGGAATATGTTTTGACTTCAACGCCGGGGCGCGTGTGCTGCTGCCGCAACGCACCGCCGGGCAATGGCATGTCCAGCTCCGTGACGCTGACACCGGGAACATCCTTTTCGAGAGCTGCAATGGCGGTGCGCTGATCCGCTCGTCTAAGCGCTGGTTCGTCCGCTTTGCGGTGGAGGTAACGGAGCGGGCGGCCGAGGGCGCGCCCTGGATCCCGGTTCTGTCCCACCACTTCGACACGTCCGGGCGGGTGGTCGTGATACAATTCCCCGTCGGCACGCTGGGCGACACGCTGGCCTGGTTCCCCTACGCAGCACGCTTCGCCGCCTTGCATCGAGACGCCAGTGTGACCTGCGCCATGTCCGGCCTGATCATCCCGCTGCTGCAGGACGCGCACCCGCTCATCCGCTTCGTCACCCACGAGGAGTTCGCCGCCCAGCGCCTGGCCGAGAGCGCCTATGCGACCTACTCGCTCGGGCTGTTCTTCAACGACGCCGCGTGCGAGTGGCAGCCCACCGACTTCCGGCAGGTCGGACTACACAAGACGGCCGCCCATATCCTCGGCGTCGACCCGGAAGAGGAACGGCCACGCCTCCGTTTTCCGGATGAGGGCCGGCCAGTCCCCGAGCGGTATGCCGTAATTGCGGTGCAGTCTTCCTCGGGTTGCAAGTACTGGACCAATCCGCATGGCTGGGCGGAGGTAGTCCACTTCCTTCGGGAGACCGGCTACCGGGTGGTCTGCATTGACCAAAAGCGGGTGCATGGGTCCGGGCTGATGTGGACGCACATCCCGCACGGCGCCGAGGATGAGACCGGCGACCGCCCGCTGGCGGAGCGCGCGCGTTGGCTCCGGCACGCCGATCTGTTTGTGGGCCTGTCCAGCGGGCTGGCGTGGCTGGCCTGGGCTGTCAGTTGCCCAGTGGTGCTGATCAGCGGCTTCACCCACCCGATGAACGAGTTCGCCACGCCGTTTCGCGTGATCAACTGGCACACCTGCAACTCCTGCTGGAACGACCCAAGGGAGCGTTTCGACCACGGCGACTTCCTCTGGTGTCCCCGCCACAAGGACACGCCGCGGCACTTCGAGTGCACCCGGCTGATCACGGCGGCGCATGTCACGCGGGTTATCGCCTCAGTGCCGGGCTTCAAACCACATCCGGAACCCTGAGAGCGGCGCCCCTCATGCCCCGAAAGCCCAGCTTCGTGCTCGCGGCGAGGGATGGTGGCCCGAACGCGCCGTGCGTCCCGTAGCTCTCGGTCGCCGCGACTGGACCTGCGCCGGTTCCGAGGCGGGCGGCGGTCGGACTGCCGCAATCTACAGCCCGGTCGAGAGGGCCAGCCGTAAAATGCGGCCGTCACCCCGACAGATCCAGCCGGCCATCCGGCCTGGAAGAGCAAGGCGTCCCGGGAATTGTGGCGGGCGCGCCGATGTCCCACGGCCGCCGGCGTTCATGGCTTCCATGCCGCAGAGCGCCACGTCGGCATGGCTGCTCGCAGAGGGCAAGGTCGGTAGCCGCCAGGACAAGGCAGTCGCGGCCATCGCCTCTGCCCGGTTCAGCGTCGCGTCCACAGGATGGCCGGTAGCACGCCCGCATCCGCCTTCCAGAGGGTAGAAACGGACGCGCGTGCTGCGGCGGCGGCGGAGATCCCTGGCCCGGCCCCGTTCAGGCCGCCCGCCGCCTTGATCGCCGGCAGTGCCGCAGCCAGTATGCCTTGCGCCCGGCTGCCGAACTGCAGCGCGCGCAGCTCCATTGACTGACCAGAACCTGTTCGTAGAGGCGGCTGATCCAGTGAGACAGCAGTTGGCCGCCGGCTTGACAAACGGCTGGTAGACGCCGCTCCGGGTCTATGTTCAATTTCAGTGAACGAGATGTTGAGAGAGCCATCGGACCAATGCCACTCACGGTTGTGTCTTCCGGTCAGTCATTAACGATTTCGAGCGGACAGACGAGTGCGGCGGTGTCGGTGTTGTCCGGCGGCGTGCTCGGGGTGAATGCCGGCGGCGTAGTGACGGGCACCTCGCTTGCCGGGACCGAGTTCATCGCCGGTGCCGACCAGAATACGACAGTGCTGAGCGGCGGCGTTCAAGTCATATCAGCGGGTGCGACTGCCACTGCTGACGCTGTGTTTTCCGGCGGCCGGCAACTCGTCAGCGGCAAGGCAACCGGAACCACGCTGTCGGGTGTAGCCTACATATCAGGTGGCTATGGTCAGGCGACCGCGCTCGCGACCGTTGTATCTGGTGGAGAACTGCTTAGCGCCGTCGTCGGCAGCGGCGGGGATGTTATAAACTCGGGCGGCTTGACAAGCGGCACAGTCTACTCCGGTGGCTCACTACTGAGTTCTGGAGGCGACATTTTCGCGACAGCCTTTGAAGTCGTTCTGTCCGGGGGCACCTCGCTGGACGAGGTTATCAGCAGCGGGGGGTCGATCAACGTCAGTTCCGGCGGCTCGACGGTCAGCGCGGACATCAGTGGGTCCCTGGCCGCCGACGGTTCGGGTGGAGCAGTCTACGGTGCCTACGAGAACGTTTACGCGGGCGGTGTGGCCACCGGGACGATCCTAGGAAGCGGCGGAAAGCTGAATGTCCACCAACAAGGCCAAACCTCGAACACCCTCGTGGCGGGGGGAGGAGACGAGGTCGTCTCCTCCGGCGGCGTTGCGAACGGGACAGTGTTGTCCGGCTTGACGCTTGGAGCCGTTCGTCCCAATGCACGGCAATACGTCGCCAGCGGCGGCGTGGCGCTGGGAACGGTCGTTGAAAGCGGCGGACAGCAGGTGCTCAGTGGTGGCAGTGCCACGAACACCAGCGTCGGCCTTGGCGGCGCTATAGACGTGCAGACGCTTGCCTTCGCCAGCGGCGGCAGGGCCACGGTCAACAGCGCAGATGTTCTTACTGTGACCGAGGGCGGCGCCGTGTTCCAGGAGCAACTTGCCGGCAGCTATGCTGGTGAGGCCTTCAGTCAGAGCGTCGACAGCACGGGAAGTGGCACGCTGCTGACAGCAGTCTCTGCTCCAACGATAAGCCAGATCACGCCCACCAGCGGCAGCGATCTCGGCAGCGTGACGGTTACCGTTCCCGGAGCGAACTTCAACGCGAACGATCAGATCAGCATCGTAGGAGCGAACGGGCGGCCACTGGCTGCCACACAGGTCAATTACGTCAACTCCGGCCAACTCTGGGCTACATTCGATCTGACCAGCCTGCCTGTTGGCGCCTATCAAGTGCAGGTCAGCGACACCGCCATAGCCACTCTTTCCCCTGGCAGCTTCCAGGTCAACAATGGCCCAACGGGCCAACTCGCCGTCAGCTTGGTGTTGCCGCAAACCACCACCGACGGTCAGGCCGCCACCGGCACCGTGACCTACACGAACACGGGCGACACCGACCTTGCTGCCCCTCTTCTGGACGTCGACTCCACCCAGGCTCTGCTGGAGGGCCCGGGCGATACCAGCGGCAGTAGCTCGATCCAGTTTCTCGTCACAAACCCGAATGGTCCGGCCGGGATCCTGCAGCCAGGTACATCGGGCACCTACTCTTTTACCTACACTCCCACCCAGCCGGACTCGCAGGGCAATGTGAGCATTTCGGTTGATGCACCCCAGCCCGGTGCCACCATCGACCTAGCGTCCGACGAGGCAGCCCTGCAGCCCGCCACGGTCGACGCGACGGACTGGAACAACGTCTATACCCAGTTCGAGGCGCTCGTCGGCAGCACCACCGACAGTCTGGCCACCGCCCTGTCACAGGCGGCCACGGAACTCAGCCAAGTCGGCCAGCCGACGAGCGATGTGGCGACGCTGCTGCAATACGAGTTGTTCCTGGCCAGCGGTGCGCTCGCCGGCGGCGATCTCGTCGATGCCACCGATATCACCGGCACGTCCTCCAGCCTCAGCCTGTCGCTCGGCCGCACGTATGGCGGCACGCTGCTCGACCGCGACGCAACCGGCTGGTTCGGCGATGGATGGACCTCGACCTATGACGTCACCGCGCTCACGGACCTTGGTGGTAACGTCGATATCCAGTCGCCTGGCGCCCTCCACGTCTTCACCCTGCAGGCAAACGGCACTTACATCGCGCAAGCCGGTGACCCGGCGAGCCTGACACTGGCAGGCGGCTTCTACCAGATGAACGATGGCGAGGGAGACACACTGCGGTTTGGTGCGGCCGGCCAGCTCGCCAGCATCACCGACGCCAGCGGCAACGTCACGAGCCTCACCTACGGCGGCAACGGCGTGCTGCAATCGGTGACGAACCAGACCAGTGGGGAGTCGATCCACTTCACTTCGAACGCGGCTGGCCGAATCACCAGTGCTGCGGACTCCAACGGAGAGACCGTCACCTACACCTACAATGCGGCCAATACGCTGCTGCTCACCACGACCGGGCCGGACGGCACCACCACCTACGGCTACGCACCCGCCACCGGGTCTGCGGCGAGTAACGCGCTGATCTCCGTGACCAACCCGGACGGCACCCAGCAGCTCTTCACCTACGACGCAGAAGGGCGGCTCGTATCGCAATCGGCGGCAGCCGGTGCAGGGCTGGAGACCTACAGCTATGGCAGCCCAGGCGCGGTGACGATGACCGACGCGCTCGGGAACCAGACCACGGAGCTGTATGGCTCCAACGGCACAGTGGCGCAGGTGCAGGACGCGCTCGGCAACATCACCACGCTGCAAAGCAACGAAGCGGGCGAGCTGACCAGCGCCACCACGGCGGGCGGCAGCACCTACCAATACGGCTATGACCCGTCGGGCAATCTCACCAGCTACACCGACCCGCTCGGCGGCACCACGAGCGCGAGCTACGAAGCCGGTACGCAGGACCTGACGAATTTCACTGACCAGCGCGGCAGCCAGACGCAGTACACCTACGACGCGGCCCGCAACGTCACCGGCATTAGGTATCAGGGTGGGCTAGGCGACACCTACCAGTACGATGTCGAGGGCCAACTGACCAGCAGCACGGACGCCGACGGCAACACTACCCAGTACGGCTACAACAGTGACGGCGAAATCACCAGCAAGAGCTTCTCCGATAAGACGTCCGACAACTACGCCTACAACGCACAAGGGGATTTAACTGCGGCGACGACGTCGACCGGCGGCACGACCAGCTACACCTACGACGCGGCCAGCCGCCTGACCAGCGTGACCAATCCGCAGGGCCAGGTAGAGAGTTACACCTACGACGCGCTAGGCCAACTCGCCACCCGCACCGAGCCTGACGGGTCGGAGACGCAATATAGCTATGATGCCGATGGTCGCTTGGTGAAGCTACAGGACGGTACTGGCACTCTGCTTGACCAGTATACCTACAACGCCGCGAATCAACTCGTCCGTACGCTTAACGGCAACGGCGCCTACACCACCTACCAGTATGATGCGGACGGCAATGTCACCCAAATCCTGAACAGCAATTCCGACGGAAGCGTCGCGACCGAGGACAACTACACCTACAATGCGGGCGGGCTGGTGGTGCGAGATGCTGGCACTGACGGCGTCTGGACCTACGGCTACGATGCCTCGGGTGAACTGACGGCGGCAGTTTTCCAGTCGATCAACCCGGCGATCGCCAACCAAGACCTCAGCTATGCCTATGACGCAGCAGGCAACCGGGTGAGCCAGACCGTCAACGGGGTGACCACGGCCTACACGACCAACGCGCTGAACCAGTACACGGCGGTGGGCGGTACGACCTATACCTACGACGCCGACGGGAACACGACCAGCAAGACGGACAGCAGCGGGACGACGACGTTCACCTACAACCAGGCGGGGCAGCTAACGTCCGAGACTGGGCCGGGCGGGACCGATCAGTATGCATACGACGCGCTCGGCAACCTTGTCTCCGAGACGCAAAACGGGGTCGTGTCGGACTACGTCAACGACCCGCTGTCGTTGTCGATAGCGGGACAGCCACTTACGTCACCAGCGGAGATGGAGGACCCGACCGGGACGGACCAGGACATATACGGCTACGGCCTCGGACTTGCGGCCATCACCGATGCAGCCGGCAACACGTCGTATATTGATGCCGATCTGACCGGCAACGTCGTCGCCACGACTGGCTCTGACGGTTCACGCTCAGGATCGTCCGCTTATCTACCTTTTGGCCAGCAACTTCAGACAGCAGGAAATCTAGGCATTTCCATCGGTTTCGCCGGGCAGTTTGCTGTTACGACTGCAGATGGACTCGTCGATATGCGAGCGCGTTTCTACGACCCAATTACCGGCCGATTTATCTCAGAAGATCCATCCGGCCTAGCTGGCGGCTCAGACTTGTACACGTACTCACTGAATAACCCGATTAACTATCAAGACCCGTCTGGCCTTGACCCTCAGGAGACATCCCCATCAATTTATCAAAGGCTGAAGTATCTCGTTACAAACCTTCCTACTCACGTATATGAGGCCAATGATCAGGATCTCATGGATGGGACCGCACAAAGAGTTAACCAAGCTGGGCAACAATATGTAAACAACGCCGCTTTCCTAGCAGTTAAGGGCACACAGGTTGCCGGGCCGGGTTTGGAACTGGGAGAAGCGGCAGGAACCCTTGGGAAAG
Source organism: Acetobacteraceae bacterium (assembly GCA_965199095.1). Classification (GTDB taxonomy): domain Bacteria; phylum Pseudomonadota; class Alphaproteobacteria; order Acetobacterales; family Acetobacteraceae; genus LMUY01. The sequence goes on along the minus strand of CBDAQM010000005.1, from coordinate 30,787 downwards.
TTGCTTCGGACGGAGGCTTAACTACTGAGAACGCTCCTGAGATAGGAGAGGCACTTGCTAAGTATCTTGCATCAGTTCTGGAGCTTGGAAAGGAAATACCTGAGCTGGCTGAGGGTTTAACAAAGGTAACGCCAACACTCACACCCGGTGGCGCGAACGCTGTATATGAAGCGACCGGCATTACCTCATCTGGAAACGTCTACTACATAAACCTTGGCACCCTGACGCAAGGCGATGCGAGCGCGGTCACGACGGTATCGATATCTAACGGAGCCTCGTCTTCTTCAAATGATCTAAGCGGCACTTTCGCCGTGACGACTCAAGGAGGCTTCGACAATACGGGCTTCGACGTAGCCGTCTCCTCGTTGCAAGCAGGCCAGAACGAAAATATCGGGACGGTTCAGCTTTCAACCAGCACGGCAGGTACATTTCGTGAGGTAGTTGAGTTCCTGCCTTCCAGCGACGGAACCGGTTCTCCAAACCAACTTCCGACGACCCAATATCTTGTTGTTGAGGGAACCGTCCAGCCCCAGCCAGATGACAGTGGTGGTGGAGAGACAGGCGGAGACGTTGGCGGTGGATCGACTGACAGCAGCTTCCGCTACTACCCGGGCACGGGAGGCTACGCGAGTTACAGCGGTGGAGGGGGTGGGGGTGGCGGTGGAGGAGGTGGTGGGGGCGGTGGTTCTGGGTCTGGTTCAGGCCCAACAACCTACGTTCCACTGCCTGAGGCGTCGCCATACCTGGCACCGGCTCCCGTCTCGCCCAGGGGTGGAGCGGACGGAGAACCTCATCTCGGCACCTTCACCGGGGGTAAGTACGACTTCCAAGCCGTTGGCGAGTTCATCCTCGCGCAGAGCACGACCGGCTCCCCTTTCCAGGTTCAAGCGCGGCTATCGCAATTGGCAGGCAGTCCGTTCAGCGTCATCACGCAAGTTGCCATCGCGGTCGGGACGGACCGGGTCACGTTCGACGCATCCCGGTCACAGCCGCTCCGGATTGACGGTGCGGCCGTCACCCTCTCGGCTGCCCCGATTGACCTCGCGGGTGGAACGATCACCCAGAGCGGCAGTGGCATATCGGTCCACCTCTCCACCGGAGAGAATGTCACCGTCAGCTTGGACACCGAGTTCTCGGCGCTGGACGTCGGGGTCGCCCTGGCGCCGGGTGCTCCCCATTTCTCGGTCAACGGGCTGCTGGGCGATGACAGCGGAAACAAGACCGACGATCTCACGCTGGCAAACGGAACGCCGCTGGCTCAGCCGCTGGACCCGGCCACGCTCTATGGCGCGTTTGCAGATTCCTGGCGCGTCACGGACGCCCCGTCGCTCCTCGATTACGGATCTGGTCAGGACACCAGCACGTTCACCAATAAGAGCTTCCCAGGCGATTACGTGGGACTGGCAGCGTTTCCGTCAGACCTTGTGACCGCGGCCGAAGCGCTCGTGCAACAGGCAGGCGTGTCTGACCCAGGGCTGCAGGATGCTGTGACGCTGGACTACTTGGTCAGCGGCGACCCGTCATTCCTGGCTCAAGCCGCTAATCTTCAACAACAAGGTTTGCTGTCGACCGACGATGCGGTGACGGCGGAACAGCAACCCTCCATCGTCGGGGTGTATGCTCCTCAACTCCAGCAGATCGAGAGCTCTTCCGGTCCGACGACGGTCCAATTCCTCTTCTACAGAACGGGCAGCACGAGCGCTCCGCTCACGCTGGGCTATGCCGCGGACACACCGGACAACACGTTCCTGGCTGCCGCAAACTTCGGTGGAACCCTACCGAGCGGTACTGTCACCTTCGGCGCCGGGGAAAGCCGGGAGACCGTCAGCATCGCGCTTCCGAACGGTATCGGTACAGCTGTCAGCAAGTCGCTCGAGCTCAGGGTAAGCGCTCCCACCGGAGCGATCGTTGGCGGTCTGGCCGCCCAGACAGAACTCATTGCCGCCACCCCCACGGAAGGCTCCCCGCCCGTCTTCGGGCTCGACTCTTCCTCTGCAGCCCCGGCGCAGTCTGGAGACAACTGGACCCTCGACCTGGGTACGTTCGTGCAGGGCAGCAGCCCGGCCCCCGACAGCATACGCGTTTTGAACGACGCCCTGGCCGGAGCTGATAGCCTTGACGGTTACTTGACGGTGACCGGCGATGGCGGGATCGCCGTGTCGTTCTCCCCGAGCTTCCTGGCATTGCAGCCCGGCGCCGCTCAGAACGTCATCAACGTGCAGGCTGACACCTCCCAGGCCGGAGTCCACACGGAAACCGTGACCTTCAACCTGTTTGGCAGCAATCTCACCGGCTTCGACGCGGCGATCGCGACCCAGACACTGACGATCACGTCCGATGTGATCGTCAACGACGATGCCTCCTTCGCGATTGCCGCGGCCAATGCCGTCAAGCCGGAGGGCAACTCGGGAACCACCCCCTTCACGTTCCTCGTCACGCGCACGGGCTACACCGGCGCGGCGCAAAGCCTCAGCTACGCCGTAGCCGGGAGCGGCACGAACCCGGCTGATGCGACGGACTTCGGCGGCACGCTACCTAGCGGAACCGTCACCTTCGCGGCCGGCGCCACGACCGCGGCCATCATCGTCCCGGTGAGCGGCGACACCACCTTCGAGCCGAATGAGACGTTCTCGGTCACGCTGTCCGGCTCGCCCAACATCGCGGTTGCCTCGGCGACCGGCACGATCCTGAATGACGACGCCTCGCCGGGTACGGCGAATCCGGACGTCTACTATTGGACGAGACCGTCCGGCGGATATTGGTCCGATGTCGCGAACTGGAACGATAGCACTATTGGCCGGTCGCCGGCGGTTATCCCACCAGGCAGCAACAACTTCGTCTACATTTCGGGTCCGGCGACCGGAGTGCCCCAGCTTGTGACGGGACCTGGCAACGCACAGCGGCTCACCTTTCAGGGCGGCACGACGTTGATTGGCACGTTCGATGCCGGCATCGCCGACATCGGAGCAGCCGGGTCGGCGGCCACAGTCAGGATCGTCGCCGGCACCACGGTGACGACCAATTACATCGACATTCCCTCGGGCTCGCTTCAGGTGACCGGCCAAGGCGCAGTTCTGACCGCTGCCAGCGGGATCAACGTCGGCCTGCCCTCCGTCCAGGCTCCGGCTACTCTGGCGGTGTCGGCTGGGGGAGCCGTCCAACTCGGCGAGCTTGTCCTCGGCTCCGGCCTCCCGGACGGCGCCCAGGTCACGGTGTATGCGACGTCCTCTCTCGAGATTGGCACAGCGGGATCAGCCGCGCCCGGCAAGATCACGGTTGATCCCGGCGCAACGATCTCTGGTTATGGAAGCCTATCTGCCCAAGGAGGTGTTGTCGATAACGGAACGATTGACGCTGTCGGCACCTTGATGCTTGGGAGCAGCGTCAGCGGTACTGGAGTCATCCAGATTGAGAATGGCGCAACCGTGGACCTTTCCCTGACGACAGGCCCGTCTATGCTGGCCATAAACTTCGCTGGGTCGAACGGCACGCTGGACGAGGGTAGCAGGGACAGCTTCAACGTCCAGAATACTGGGGCTGGCACCAACAAGGTCGTGTTCAGCGGCCTGGGCGACTATGTCGGGTTGCTTGGCGGGAGCGGCTATACGGTGAGCGGCTCCAACGGCAGTGTCGAGACCTTCACCAACACCGGCTTCAACGTCACCGGCGACAACGACACCATCGGCACCGACGTGCCTGTCGGCAGCACCGCCGGCTCGAACGGCACGGTGGTCGGCACCGGGGACAGCCTGACCGAGGGCGCCGGGGACAGATTCAACGTCCAGAACACCGGGTCTGGCACCGACAAGGTGGTGTTCGTTGGGGCAGGTGACTATGTCGGCCTGCTTGGCGGCAGCGGCTACACGGTGAGCGGCTCCAACGGCAGCGTCGAGACCTTCACCAACACCGGCTTCAACGTCACCGGCGACAACGACACGATCGGCACCGATGTGCCTGTCGGCAGCACTGCCGGCTCGACGGGCACGATCACCGGCACCGGAGACAGCCTGACCGAGGGCAGCGGGGACAGCTTCAACGTCCAGAACACCGGGGCTGGCACCGACAAGGTCGTGTTCAGTGGCCTGGGTGACTATGTCGGCCTGCTTGGCAGCAGCGGCTACACGCTGAGCGGCTCCAACGGCAGTGTCGAGACCTTCACCAACACCGGCTTCACCGTCACCGGCGACAACGACACCATCGGCACGGACGTGCCTGTCGGCAGCACTGCCGGCTCGACGGGTACGATCACCGGCACCGGCGACAGCCTGACCGAGGGCAGCGGGGACAGCTTCAACGTCCAGAACACCGGCACCGGCACCGACAAGGTCGTGTTCAGTGGCCTGGGTGACTATGTCGGCCTGCTTGGCGGCAGCGGCTACACGCTGAGCGGTTCGAACGGCAGCGTCGAAACCTTCACCAACACCGGCTTCACCGTCACCGGCGACAACGACACCATCGGCACGGACGTGCCTGTCGGCAGCACTGCCGGCTCGACGGGTACGATCACCGGCACCGGCGACAGCCTGACCGAGGGCAGCGGGGACAGCTTCAACGTCCAGAACACCGGCACCGGCACCGACAAGGTCGTGTTCAGTGGCCTGGGTGACTATGTCGGCCTGCTTGGCGGCAGCGGCTACACGGTGAGCGGCTCCAACGGCAGCGTCGAGACCTTCACCAACACCGGCTTCAACGTCACCGGCGACAACGACACCATCGGCACCGATGTGCCTGTCGGCAGCACTGCCGGCTCGACGGGCACGATCACCGGCACCGGAGACAGCCTGACCGAGGGCAGCGGGGACAGCTTCAACGTCCAGAACACCGGGGCTGGCACCGACAAGGTCGTGTTCAGTGGCCTGGGTGACTATGTCGGCCTGCTTGGCAGCAGCGGCTACACGCTGAGCGGCTCCAACGGCAGTGTCGAGACCTTCACCAACACCGGCTTCACCGTCACCGGCGACAACGACACCATCGGCACGGACGTGCCTGTCGGCAGCACTGCCGGCTCGACGGGTACGATCACCGGCACCGGCGACAGCCTGACCGAGGGCAGCGGGGACAGCTTCAACGTCCAGAACACCGGCACCGGCACCGACAAGGTCGTGTTCAGTGGCCTGGGTGACTATGTCGGCCTGCTTGGCAGCAGCGGCTACACGCTGAGCGGCTCCAACGGCAGTGTCGAGACCTTCACCAACACCGGCTTCACCGTCACCGGCGACAACGACACCATCGGCACGGACGTGCCTGTCGGCAGCACTGCCGGCTCGACGGGTACGATCACCGGCACCGGCGACAGCCTGACCGAGGGCAGCGGGGACAGCTTCAACGTCCAGAACACTGGCAGCGGCACCGACAAGGTCGTGTTCAGCGGCACGGGCGACTATGTCGGCCTGCTGGGCGGGAGCGGCTACACCGTCACAGGTTCCAATGGTGGTATCGAGACCTTCACCAACACCAGCTTCAACGTCACCGGCGACAACGACACCATCGGCACCGACGTGCCTGTCGGCAGCACTGCCGGCTCGAATGGCACGGTGGTCGGCACCGGCGACAGCCTGACCGAGGGCAGCGGAGACAGCTTCAACGTCCAGAACACTGGCAGCGGCACCGACAAGGTCGTGTTCAGCGGCACGGGCGACTATGTCGGCCTGCTGGGCGGGAGCGGCTACACCGTCACAGGTTCCAATGGTGGTATCGAGACCTTCACCAACACCAGCTTCAACGTCACCGGCGACGACGACACCATCGGCACCGACGTGCCTGTCGGCAGCACCGCCGGCTCGAACGGCACGGTGGTCGGCACCGGGGACAGCCTGACCGAGGGCGCCGGGGACAGATTCAACGTCCAGAACACCGGGTCTGGCACCGACAAGGTGGTGTTCGTTGGGGCAGGTGACTATGTCGGCCTGCTTGGCGGCAGCGGCTACACGGTGAGCGGCTCCAACGGCAGCGTCGAGACCTTCACCAACACCGGCTTCAACGTCACCGGCGACAACGACACGATCGGCACCGATGTGCCTGTCGGCAGCACTGCCGGCTCGACGGGCACGATCACCGGCACCGGAGACAGCCTGACCGAGGGCAGCGGGGACAGCTTCAACGTCCAGAACACCGGGGCTGGCACCGACAAGGTCGTGTTCAGTGGCCTGGGTGACTATGTCGGCCTGCTTGGCGGCAGCGGCTACACGGTGAGCGGCTCCAACGGCAGCGTGAACACCCTTAGTAATACCAGCTTCAGCGTTAATGGCCTTAATGATAATATAAACCTAACTCAAGGCGATACTGCTGTTGTTCTTGGAAACAACGACACCATCGCGATCAATGCTAGTACTCTCAACGTATCCGGATCGGGAAACATGGTTTTCCTTGATCCTGGTAGCTCCAACCTCAACGATACATCGAGTGGAATGAAACTTTCCGTGTCGGCTGCCTCAGGTAGCTTGAGATTGTCCGACGTGGCTAATGACCCAAGTTTCGTAATCAATCTAACGGGTGGAGTTGGCGGCTACACTTCTGCGGCAAGTGCCGTCAGCGCATTGCAGAGCGATGGGAGCGGGGGGACGCTGCTCCACCTCGGCAATGGGTCGAGCGCGTCATTGATCGACTTCGTAAACACCTCTCAGAACATCCTCAACTCTTCCCACTTCATCATATCGCAATGACGGCTTCAGCTGGTGAAGGACAGCCGAGCACGTAAGGTGGACGAGTCACCTATCTCCTGAATCGCTAATCAGCCATTCGCGAAAGCGGGTGTTATTCAGCCGAAGCCACGATGAACTGCCATCCAGGAGCTCACGATGAGTGAAACACACCGCATCACCGTCGATCCGAACCAATGCGGCGGAAGGCCGTGCCTGCGCGGCTTGCGCATCCGTGTCAAGGACGTGCTCGATCTGTTGGCCTCTGGCGCCGAACGGGATGAAATCCTTGCGGATTACCCTCTGTTGGAAGCCGGGGACATCACTGCCTCGCTCGAATACGCGGCGCGTCAGACCGATCACCCGGTGCTGCGCGTCGCCTGATGCGCTTCCTTGTCGACGCGCAATTGCCGCCCGCCCTGGCTCGGTGGCTCGCGTCCAAGGGGTATGACGCGGAACATGTCGGCGACGCCGGGATGCAGGCCGCATCCGACACCGCGATCTGGGATTATGCGCTGGCATCAGATGCTGCGATCGTCACGAAGGACGAGGACTTCGCACAGCGGAAGGTGCTGAGGGAGGCTGGCCCGGCCGTGGTCTGGATCAGGCTGCCGAACGCGCGCCGACGCGATCTGCTGGCCTGGTTCGAAACCATCCTGCCAGACGTGGTGGCGGCGCTGAAACGCGGCGAGACGCTGGTCGAAGTGGCATAAAGACTGGCACGTCTTAAAAGGGCCGAGAAGCCTTCATAGTCGTGACCATGAAGCACGGCCAGTGAGCTTCGGCGCCGATGTCCTGCTGCGTCTGAACCGGTTGCCGCCCGGGATGTGTTTGCGCGTAGTCCCGATGTGCGGTCGTCGAAGGCCGGACCGCTTTCGCACCACGGCCCCCTGGATCATTGTGGTCCCGGCGTGTACTACACGGTATCTTCTCGTGCTCGCCGAGTCCTTGAGAAATGCCACTTGAGCGGAGTGGCTGGGGGTCCACGTCCCCCAGCCAATCCGGCGCTGAGCCGGCGGTCAGCCCAGCGCCTTGGCCGCCTCCATCACCTCCGCCGCGTGGCCCGGGACCTTCACCTTGCGCCAAATCCGCGCGATCTTGCCGTCCTTGTCGATCAGGAAGGTGGAGCGGTCGATGCCCATATAGGTCTTGCCGTACATCGACTTCTCACCCCACGACCCGAACGCTTCCGCCACGCCTGACGTGTCGGACGCCAGTGGGAAGCTCAGGGAGAATTTTTCGGCGAATTTCTCGATCGGCTTCATCGCGTCCTTCGACACGCCGACCACCTCGATGCCGATCTTGCCCAGGGCGGGCAGCGCCTCCTGGAAGGCGCAGGCTTCCTTGGTGCAGCCGGGCGTGTCTGCCTTGGGGTAGAAATACAGGACGAAGGGGCGGCCCTTCATGGCGGCTAGGGTCACGGTGCGGCCGCCCGTCGCCGCCATGCTGAAATCCGGCGCCGTGTCGCCCTCTGCAACGCTCATCCGATCGCTCCTACCCGCGCGTTGAACAGCGCCCGCACGCGGGCGCCCATGTCCTGCACCCTGGCACGGAACGCGTCCGCGTCAACGTCCCCGGTCGCCTGGTGCAACACGTCCGCGGCGGTGGCCGGCAATGTCTCCGGCGGGCGTGGGCCGACCGCGATCCGCAGCAGCCCCTGCACCGTGCGCCACAGCCGATCCGCCTCCCGCAGCGTCGCGGTTTCGGCAGCGGACAGGGCGCCGGCTGCTTCCAGGCGGGTGATCGCGTCGCGGATGGTAGGGGCGGGGCGAGCCGCCGGGGTCAGCAGCAGCGCGGTTTGCACGATGAACTCGACCTCAACCTGCCCGCCCGGCATCAGCTTCACGTCCCACGAGCCCCGCGCCGGCAGGTCGCGCAGCATGCGGGTCCGCATTGCGGCCGCATCAGCGCGGACGGTGGCCGGGTCGGCACTGTCCAGCGCCGCCGCGATGGCGTGCTCCAGCGTGCGGCACAGGGCAGGGGGGCCCGCCACCACGCGGGCGCGGGTCAGCGCCATCCGCTCCCATGTCCAGGCATCCGCGGCGTGGTAGCGGCGGAACGCGCCCAGGCTGACCGCCACCGGCCCCTTGTTGCCGGAGGGCCGCAGCCGCATGTCCACCGCATAGAGCGCGCCGTCCACGCCGGGCGCGGTCAGGGCGGCGACCACCGCATGGGCGGCACGGATGTAATACTGGCTTGGCGGCAGACGGCGCGGTCCGTCGCTCTCGCCAGCGTCGGGTGCGTGGTCGTAAACCAGCATCAGGTCGAGATCGGAGCCTGCCATCATCTCCCGTCCGCCGGCCTTGCCCAGCAGCACGACGGCGATGCCGCCGCCCGCCACGGCGCCATACCGTTCCGCATGGGCGGCCAGCACGCGGGGCAGCAGCACCGTCAGGGCCGCATCCGCCAGGCCGGTGCGCCGCAGCCCGGCGGCGTCGGCGTCGAGCCGCCCCGCCATCTGCGCCACCGCGAGGCGAAATTCTTCGCCCCGGACGGTCCGGCGCACGATGGCGACCGCATCGTCCAGGCCGCGGGCATCCGCGAGTTGCGCCTGCAGGACAGCCGCCGGGTCGCTCAACTCGTCCCCCGGCGTCAGCAAGCCTTCCAGCGCAGCGGGGATTTGCGCCAGGTGGTCGGCCAGGAACGGCGCTGCGCCCAGAATCGAGGCGATCCGCTCCAGCAACGGCGGCTGCCGGTGCAGCAGGGAGAGCACGTGGACGCCCCCGTTCAGGCGGCCGAACAGGCTGTCGGCGCGCATGAAGGCGGCGTCCGGCTCCCGTTGCCCGCCCAGCGCGCGCAGCAGGCCGGGCAGCACAGCCTCCAGCAGATGCCTTGCGCGGTCGGAGCGGAAGGCGCGTAGCCCGCCAGCGCGCCACGTCGCGACCGTGGCAAAAACACGCTCGGGGTCGGCAAACCCCAATGCCCGCAGCACGTCTGGGGTGAGTGCGGCCGGCGCAGCCCGGTCGGGGCTGTCGAACAGGGCGGCATCCTGGCTGCGAACCAGCTCCATCTGGGCCAGCAATGCGGTGGCGAAGGCGAGGCCCGTGTCATAGCCCATGAAGTGCGCAAACCGCTCCATGCCGGCCACGTCGCCCGGCAGGCAATGGGTCTGGCGGTCCGCCACCATCTGCAGCCGGTGTTCCACCCGGCGCAGGAAGCCGTAGGCGGTTTGCAGCCGGCCGGCCGCCTTGGCTTCGAGGTGCCCGGCCGCGACCAGCGCCTGCAACGCGCCCACGGTGGTGGGCTCGCGCAACGCCGGGTTCCGCCCGCCCCAAACCAGTTGCATGGTCTGCACCGCGAACTCCACCCCGCGGATGCCGCCCTGCCCCAGCTTCACGTCGTGCCCGAGGATGCGCGTCACCGGGTCGGCCGCGTCCGCCAGGGCGGTGGCGTGATGGTCGTCCATCCGCTGCTTCATGGCGCGGATATCGGCCACGGCGGCGAAATCGAGGTGGCGGCGCCACACGAAGGGACGGATGTCACCCAGGAACTGCTCACCCAGCGCGCGATCCCCGGCGACCGGGCGCGCCTTGATCATGGCGGCGCGCTCCCAGTTCTCGCCCATGCTCTCGTAGTAGGCGAGGGCGGCGGGCAGCGCCATGGCAGGCGGCGTGGCGCCCGGGTCGGGCCGCAGCCGCAGGTCGGTGCGGAAGACGTAGCCGTCGGCGTCGCGCGCCTCCATAAGGGTGCAGACGTCCCGGGTCACCCGGGTGAAGACGGCGCCGAGGCCCTCCTGCTGGGCCGGATGGCGCGCCGGGTCGTAGAGGACGATGAGGTCGATATCGCTGGAATAGTTCAGTTCGCGCGCACCCAGCTTGCCCATGCCAAGCACGGTGAAGCCGCACGCCGCGAGCATGCGCCGGCCGCCCGGCAGGTGCAGCAGGCCGCGGTCCTGGGCGCTGCGCAGGCTGAACGCCACGGCCGCGTCCAGCGCCACCTCCGCCAGGGTGGACAAAGCCCCCGTGACGCGTTCCAGCGGCCAGGCGCCGCCGATATCGGCGATGGCGCTTGCCAGCCCGACGCGCCGCTTCGCCCGGCGCAGCGTGGCGGCCAGCACGGCGCGCTCGATGCGGGCCGGACTCTGCGCCACCTCCCGCAGGGCGGTGGCGACCACGGCGTCCGGACCGTCGCGGAACAGCCGCCGCACCGTCGCGGCCTCGCGCACCGCCAGGTCCGACAGGAACGGGCTGTTGCCGCCCAGCGCCCGCAGCATCGCCGCGGCGTCCGGCTGGCGCAGCAGGCGTGCCTCGGCGGGGCCGAGGGCGGCGAACCGCTCCAGCAGGCGGTCTGCCGCGGCGGAGTCAGCGGGTCCGGGCCACACACCGGGCCAGGGGATAGGCACATCCATGCCGCAGCCTCGGCCAGCCAGCCGGGCCGGGTCAACCGGTGTTGAGGCTGTACCGGGCAGCCGCACGCCTGCTGACCGTGCTGGTCGCGACCGGACTGGGCGTTCTGATCGTGGTGCTGGGTCTCGCCGGCGGGCTTGCCTGGCGATTGCACCAGGGGCCGCTGGACGTGACGGCGCTGGCGCGGCACGTGCTGCCGTGGATCGACCCGGACATCACCGTCGGGGCCGTCACGCTGGCGCTGGACCATGTCGAGGGGGAGCCGGTGCTGCGCGTCGGCGTGACCGATGCGCGGCGAGCCGCCGATGCGGAGCGGGCCGCCGATACCGTCCAGACGATGACGGTGGCGCTTGCCCTGCCGCCGTTGCTGCTGGCGCGGCTGTCGCCCGAGGATGTCGTCGCCACCGGGCTGCGCCTGCATGTGCGACGGGGTGGGACGGACGAAGCCGACGATGACCCCACCGCCTTGTTGTCGCATCTCCAGCATCTCGACGCATCGGATGTGCAGGTTTCGGTGGCGGACGCAGCGCTTGGCCAGACCTGGCACGTCTCCGCTGCCTCGCTCAGGCTGCAGCGCGGCGCGGATGGCAGCCTGAGCGGCCGTGGGACGGCCACGCTTTCGATCGCGACGGTGTCGGCGACGGTCACGGCAGATGGCCGCTATGGGGCAGATGGGGCGCAGCTTCACCTTGTGGCGACACCGGTGTCACCGGCCGCGTTGGCGCAGGCGGCGCCGTCGCTCGCCGCCCTGAAGGCGTTGGATGCGGCGGTCAGCCTGGAGGCGGATGCGTCGTTCAGCCCGGCCTTGGCGCCGCTGCGGGCGAAAATCCATGCCCAGTCCGGGCCGGGCACGGCCGCCATCCCAGTGCAAGGGGGCAGCAGCACGGCCAAGTTCGACTCCATGGCGTTGGACCTGGACGCCACCCCCAGCCATGCGGCGTTGCAGGCGTTGCGCGTGGTGCTGCCATCGCCTTCCGGCGCGCCGCCGACGACGCTCGTGTTGTCGGGGACGGCGGACCGGGCCGGCGGCCGCTTCCAGGCGCAACTCGCGATTGACCTGGACCACCTCGCCTTCGCGGACCTGCCGGCCTTGTGGCCGGAGCATGTCGGCACCAACGCGCGTGCCTGGTTGACGGAGAACCTGACCGCCGGCACCGCGCACGACGCGCACATCGCCTTCGGCCTGGCGGGCATGGAGAACGGCGACGCGGTCGACCTGACCAGTGGCAGCGGTGCGCTGACGGCCGACGACGTCAGCACCTGGTGGTTGCGGCCGGTGCCGCCGCTGGAGCACGGGCATGCGGTCGTGACGTGGCAGAACGCCGACACGGTGCAGATCGGCATCACCGGGTCGAAGCAAGGCAGGCTTGCCGTCGACAACGGATCGGTGCGGATCACCGGGCTGACCCATCGTGACCAGGTGGCCGCGATCGGCGCCGACGTCACGGGACCGCTCGGCGACCTCATCACCTTGCTGCGCAACCCTCGCTTCAAGCTGCTGAGCAAGCATCCGGTGCCGATCGCCGCCCCTTCGGGCGACATGACGGCGCATCTGACCGTGCAGTTGCCGCTGGATGCCAAGGTGACGATCGACCAGGTGGTGATCCATGGCAACGGGCAAGTGGCCAACACCCATCTGGGGGCGATCGCCGCCGGGCGCGACCTGGACCATGCGCAATTGGCCTTCGACGTGACCAATGACGGGCTGAGCGTGAACGGGCCAGGCCAGTTCGACCATATGCCGGGCAAGTTCGCCGTCGACATGGATTTCCGCGCCGGGCCGCCGGCCCAACTGGTGCAGCACGCCGCCGTCTCGCTGCGTGTCGGCGAGCAGGATGCGCGGGCGGCCGGGCTGGAGGCGATCGGCTTGCAGGCCGGCACGATGACGACCAGCCTCGACTATGCCGAGCATCGTGACGGGTCGGCCGTGCTGCGTGTCAGCGGCGACCTGCGGGAGGCGGCGTTCAAGACACCGCTGGGCTGGTCGAAGGTCGTGGGCACGCCGGGTCATTTCGAGGGCCAGGCGCTGCTGTCCAACGGCAAGCTGGTCGGGTTGGAGGGTTTGCGGGCCGAAGCCCCCGGCCTGTCGATCGAGGCGCGCAGCGACCTGGTGGGCGGTGTTCCCGCGATCGTCCATTTGCAACGCGGCGAGATCGGCCGCAGCAGCGCGACCGGCACGGTGACGCTGCCGCAGCGTGACGGCGAGCCATACCGGGTGTCGTTGTCCGGCCCGCGCCTGGATTTGGAGGGCAGGCTGAACACGGCCAATGCGCCGCCGCCGTCGCCGGCGCCGCCGGCGACTGGGGCGGGCAAGCCGGGCACGCCCTACGCGGTCGACCTGCGCTTCCAGCAGGTGGTGTTCGGCCCGGGCCGCTCGCTGGGTCCGGTCAGCCTGGTTGCCCGCGGCGACGGACGGCGGCTGGTGTCGGCGCGGCTGGTCACGGCCGGCCCCGAGCGCCTGCAGGCGGATTTGGCGCCGGCGGGGGCGGAGCGGACGCTTTCCGCGACCGCGGCCGATCTGGGCCTGCTGCTGCACGAGACGGACCTGGCGACGGAGATCACGGGGGGCGCGCTGACCCTCGATGGCCATTTCGATGACCGGGTCGCCAGCAGTCCCTTCATCGGCACGATCGACCTGCGCAACTTCCAGGTGCATGGCGCGCCCGTGGTCGGCAAGGTGCTGCAAGGATTGACGCTGTATGGCCTGGTCGATGCCCTCGGGGGACCGGGGCTGGTCTTCGACCGCCTGGACTCGCCATTCCGCCTCGACGGTTCGGTGCTGGATGTCGAGGATGCCCGGGCCTACAGCTTGTCCCTGGGTGTCACGGCGACGGGACGGCTGGATTTCGGCCGGGCGCTGCTGGATCTGAAGGGCACGATTGTGCCGGCCTATTTCTTCAACTCCCTGCCGGGCCGGGTGCCGCTGTTGGGCCGGCTGTTCAGCCCGGAAAAGGGTGGGGGCGTGTTTGCCGCCAATTACGGGTTGACCGGGCCGTTGGTGGACCCGAAGGTGACGGTCAATCCGCTGTCCGCGCTGACGCCCGGGTTCACGCGGCGGCTGTTCGACCTGTTCAAGTGACCGGTCTGGCGACCTTCAGACGATAGCCGCTGACCGCGGCCCCATCCTCCGGCTGCAGCTTCAGGAAGCCCGGCACGGAGACGAGGGTGATCAGGGCCACGCACAAGAACGCGTCATGGAAGTCGTGGACGTCCGGCAGCCTGCCTGGCCCGGCGATCAAGCCCAGCAGCGCGGCGGCGATCGATACCCCGAAGGAGATCGTCAGTTGCTGGATGACGCCGCCCAGGCTGGTGCTGCGGCTCAGCTTGTTGGCGGGTGTGTCGGCGTAGGTCAGCGTGTTGGTGGTCATGAACTGCGTGCTGCGGACCACGCCGAACACCAGCACGAGGAGGAAGACCTTCCAGTGCGGCGTTTGCGGCCCCAGCAGGGCGAAGCTGGCGATGATCACGGCGCAGAGCACGCCATTGCCCATCAGCAGCCCCCGGTAGCCGAGGCGGCGCATCAGCCAGGCGGAGATCGGGCGCACCGCCAGCGTGCCGAGGCTGGAGACAAAGGTGAGCGAGCCCGATTGCACCGGGCTGAGCCCGAAGCCGATCTGGAACAGCAGCGGCAGCATGAACGGCACGGTGTTCACCCCGATCCGGCTGAGCCCGCCCGCCAAGGTGCTGACGCGGAACGTCCGTATCTTGAACAGGGTGAGGTCGAGCGCGGCGTCTGCCCGGTGGCGCGCATGCGGCACGTAGACGGCCAGCATCACCGCGCCGAGCGCCGTCATGCCAAGCACGAGCGGCACTGGCAGCAGGGCGTGCCCGGCATTTTCAAGCCCGAACTGCAACAGCCCGAGTCCGCTGCCGCAGAGCAGGAAGCCGACGATGTCAAAGCCCGGCGGACGCTCCAGCGGGCCATCCTCGACGAAGCGCAACGCCAGCAGGACGCCGAGGGCGCCAACCGGGACGTTGACGTAGAACACCCAGCGCCACGTCGCATAAGTGGTGAGGAAGCCGCCGAGGATGGGGCCCATCGCCGGTCCGATCACCGCCGGGATCGTCATATACGTCATGGCGGTGACGAGTTGATTGCGCGGGAAGGCGCGGATCAGCACGAGGCGGCCGACAGGCGTCATCATCGCGCCGCCGAAGCCCTGCAGCACGCGGGTGACGACCAGTTGCGGCAGCGAGTCCGACAGGCCGCACAGCGCCGAAGCCGCCGTGAAGATGATCAAGGCGGCCGCAAACACCCGGCGCGCGCCGAACCGGTCGGCGATCCAGCCGCTGATGGGCATGAAGACGGCGAGGCTGAGGACGTAGGCTGTTATCGCCAGGTTCAGTTGCAGCGGGGCAACAGCCAGGCTTCGCGCCATGTCGGGGATGGCGGTGGTCACGATGGTCGCGTCCAATTGCTCCATCAGGAAGGCGAACGCCACGACCAGCGGGATCAGCAGCCGCAGCTTGCGGCTTCGGGTGGCGGCGTATGTGGTTTCGCTGTCGCTTGGGGGGCCATCGGCTGGCATGGTATGCTGCGCTTCCTGCAGATCCTGGGATCAAGCGTCCCTTCGCACGAACCATGCCGGCCGTGTGGATGGGAACGATGATGTTACCGTGCGGCAAGCAGAGGTTGTGCGTCGCGTAGCACGATTGAGTTTGCGTTTCGCCAGATATTGAGGCAATCGTCAGCACATGGACGGCATAGATGTTACGAGCGACCCCTCCGCCCGCTCAATGCGGTATCGGGTGGAGTTGCCACCGAGTAAGCGGCCATCCTGGTTCGTTCGCCATGCCACGCTTGTCACATTCTCGATCTTTGTGCTGATCCCCACGGCGATCGTCAGTTTTTACTTCTTTGCGGTCGCCGCTGACCAGTATGTATCGGAAGCAAAGTTCGTCGTGCGCGGACCATCGGCGCAGACGCAGGGTGTCTTGTCGTCGTTGCTGGAAAGCACGGGGATGGGTCGTGCGGAAGAAGACACCTATGCGGTGCAGGATTACGTAACGTCACGCGACGCGCTGCAGTTGTTGGTCAAAACGCAGGACATCAAGGCGATCTTCAATCGTCCGGAAGCGGATTGGTTCTCCCGGTTCCCGCGTTTTTCCTGGAGCGCCTCGTTCGAGCATCTGTACAGTTATTACCAGAGCCACGTGGATGCAACGCTCGACTCGACGACGGGTGTTTCGACGCTGACTGTGAAGACGTTCCGGGCGGACGATTCGCAGCGTATTGCCAAGGCATTGATTTCGGCGGCGGAGTCGCTGGTCAACCAGATGAATGACCGGCAGCGTGACAACGCAATGCACGCAGCGGTGAAGGACGTGGCTGAGGCGGAGAATCGCGTGCAGGCGGTCGGCAAGGACATTGCAGATTTCCGCAATCGCGAGGCTTTGCTCGATCCCACCAAGCAATCCGTGCCGATGTTGGCTGGCATCAACGAGCTTCAGACGATGCTGTCCAGGACCAACCTGGAGCTCGCGCAACTCGTCACGTCGACTCCGTTGAGCCCGTTGATACCCGATTTGCGCCGGCGTGCTGCGGCGTTGCAGGCACAAATAACCGATGCGCGGTCCAAGATAACCGGCACCGACTCGTCCTTGGTCCCGAAGATCACGGCGTTCGACTCGCTGGAATTGCAGAACCAGTTCGCCGAAAAACAGCTTGCGTCAGCGATTACGTCGTTGGAGGCTTCCCGTTTGCAAGCCGAACGTCAGCAGATTTATCTGGAAACGATTGTACAGCCGAACCTGTCGGACTATGCGGCCTACCCGAAGCGCCTCTCGTCGATCGCGGTGGTCTTCGCCAGCCTATTCGGCCTGTATCTGATGGCCGCCCTCATCATATCCGGCGCCCGGGAACATCGCATCGCCTGAGGGCGTCACGATGGGATAGCACCAGCCAGTGTTACGTTGTGTTGACATCGTCAAGGATTACCGGGTCCATAAGGGTTACCGGAGAGTCCTGAACCACATCAACTTCGAGGTCCAACGCGGCCAGAAGTTTGGCATCCTGGGTCGTAACGGCGCCGGCAAGTCCACGCTGATCAAGATCATCGGTGGTGTTGAGATTGCCACGTCCGGGCGGATCGAGCGGGATATGACGGTCTCTTGGCCGCTCGCCTTCAGCGGCGCCTTCCAAGGAAGCCTCAGCGGCCTGGACAATCTGCGCTTTATCTGCCGGATTTACGGACTGGACTACGGCGAGACGCGTCGCTTCGTGGATGATTTCGCCGAACTCGGCCACCAGCTTCGCGAGCCCGTCAAGACCTATTCTTCCGGCATGCGGGCAAGGCTCGCATTCGCCCTGTCAGTCGCCATCGAGTTCGACTGCTACTTGATCGACGAAGTCATCATGGTCGGCGATGCGCGTTTCTTTGAACGCTGTAAGACTGAGTTGTTTGATAAACGTAACAATCGGTCGATGATACTCGTGTCGCACGACATGAACTTCATCCGGGAGGTATGCGACAGTGCCGGTGTCATCCACGACAGCGCACTTACGATGTGCGACAGCGTACAGGACGCCGTGGATTTCTACCACGCTTTGTAGCGTGGTAGCCGCGGACAGTAAGGCAGCGTCGGCAAATTAGTGCGTCGGCACGCCGACAAAGCTGCCGCTCAAAACAAAGGCTTAGGGCTTGATCGACGCCGCAATCGATTCGATTAATGTCGAACAAGCCCTAAGCGCGATAGAGCGCGATTGTTTTAGGTCGACAGTCAGGGTTCTCCCTCTCCCAGCGGGAGAGGGCTTTCGCGCCCTCGGCCATAGTCCGCGCTCATGCAGCGAGCCGAGGTCAATTGGCCACCGACTTTGCCTCGATGCCCGGCGTGGCAAAGGTGTAGATGAGCTGCAGGAACTTATAAAGCTGCACTGTCGGGGCGTTCGCGATGTAGATCACGTCCTTGTCCTGCATCGTAAACTGCTGGATCGCGAAGAAGCTCTGCGGCTGACGCATGTTCACGCGGTAGACAATGGGCGTCCCGTTCGGCAGGGCGCCTGGAATCACCGGGGCTGGCGTCGCTTGCTGGCCGCTGGGTAGCAAGCCAAGCGTCTGAAGGTTAGACGGCCGTTCATAGCGGAACAGGAAGACGGCTTCGGGGTTGGCGCGGTTGTCGTCGAGCCCGCCAACCCGGGCCACGGCCTCTGCCAAGGAGACCGTCGCCGCGTCGAACGGGATTTGCGCCACACGGCCGGTCGCTCCGAAGGAGAGGTAGGATCGTGGCAGGTAGTCGACCTGGATCCGATCCAGCGGCTCCACCGGGATATTCTCCGAGGGGTTCGTTTGCACCTGCGTCAGCGAGGTCGTCGCCTCCTGCCCGTGGCGGCTTATCTTGACGATCGTATCCTGCGGACTGTGGGTCGGACCACCCGCCAAGGCGATGATGTCCAGCAGTCTCTCATGGGCCAGGGACAGCGGATAGCGTCCCGAATTCTTCACGTCGCCCGATATGTAGACGATATTGCTGCCATTGGTGACGAGGCTGACGAGAACCTGTGCCTGCGACGCCTTCTGCGCCAACCGGTTCTCGATGACGCGTTGAACCTCCGTCGTCGTCAGCCCGGCAACGTGGATTTCGCCGGCGTAAGGCACAGCAATCAAGCCGTTCCGGTCCACCTGCAGGCGCGGCAGCGTCTCGGCGGTTGAGCCGCGGGGCGTTGCGTCCGTGTCGCTCGTCGGCGGGCGCTGGGGGCTGAACAGGCCATTCCCGGCCTCGTAGATCGAGATTCCCAGCACATCACCTGGCCCCAGGCGGTCGACGGCAGCGTTGGAACGCAGCCGGTCGATCACACTCAACGACTGCATCGGACGATGCCGCAACTCGTCGACGACGTTGGGGGTGAGGTCGACGAGCCTGATGCCGAGCGGGTTCTTCGGCGAGGCCGTTCCATCAAGCACCTGATCCCGGCTGGGCCCCGATGTCGGGAGTGCGCTGCATCCGGATATGAGGAGTGCCAACGAAACGGCGGCTCGGCAGGCAAGCCGTGGAGTGGACTGGGTCATAAGTGCTAGAGGCTCGCCCCATATGTCATTGTCACCGCTCGATCGAGGGTCATCCGCAGCCTTTATGGAACCGGCGAGGAGCGCGCAAGATGTTGTTTTGCCCACCGTCTGCGTGGATCAGCGACTGGTTCGCCTGGCGAAGGGGACGGGCGCGTCCATCTATGCGGAGGGCCTGCGCCGCGGGGTGCGCGACGCCGGGTGGGCCCTTACGGCGCTGACGGACGCGCCTGGCGCGGGCTTTGTTCCACCCGGCAGGGTGTGGCGATGGGCCGCGTCCCTGCCGCCCTGGCCGGCCCGGGCACAGCCCTGCCGCGATGGCCTGGTGGCCACCGACGCGTTCCGCCGGGCCCAGGTGCATTTCGACATCTACCGCACTTATTTGCGCCTTCGCGCCACGGCGCGGCCGAGTCTGATGCATTGGAGCTATCCATTGCCCCTGCACTTGGCCGGCGTGCCGAACATCTACTCTGTGCTCGACCTCATCCCGCTGTTGCAGCCCGACCTCACGCCCATCCGGCGAGCCCGCAGCCTCGCCATGCTCAAGCGCCTGCGGCACGAGGCCGACCACCTTGTCACCATTTCGGAGACATCCCGGCGGGACATCGTCGCGACCCTTGGCTGGCCGGCCGACCGGGTCACCAACACCTACCTTCCCGTCGAACCGCCGGCCTGGACAGCGCCACAGGCGGCCGCGGCACGCTCTCGCGGGGCCGAACGCGCCGGTGTGACGGAGCAGGGCTACTTCCTCTATGTCGGCACCATCGAGACGCGGAAGAACATCGTCCGGCTGATCGAGGCCTACCGGCTGAGCGGCTCGCGCCGGGCGCTCGTGCTGGCCGGGCCAGACGGATGGCAGGCATCGGCCGAGCTGGCCGGCGCCGTTGACCTCCTTGTGCCGCCCGGCGTCGCGGCCCGCCAGGCGGAGGGGCGCCCCCGCGTGATCCGCATTGATTGGGTGGAGCGGGAGTTGCTGCTGGGCCTGGTCAGCGGGGCGACCGCGCTCCTCGCGCCAAGTCTGGCGGAGGGGTTCGGCATCCCGGCCGTGGAGGCGATGGTGTTCGGCACCCCCGCGCTGACAAGCCAGTTCGGCGCATCGGCGGAAGTGGCGGGTGGGGCGGCCATGCTGGTGGACCCCTACGACGTGCGCGGCCTGGGGCAGGCCCTGCTGGCGCTGGACAGCGACGCCGGGTTGCGGGCGCGCTTGTCGGAGGCCGGGCGCGCGCGGTCGCGGATGTTTTCTGCCGCAGCCTATGCCGGCCGTCTTTCATCCCTGTACGCGTCCGTGCTGTCCCGCCACGCCGCCATCACGTGACAAGGGATGTCAGTCCGCGTCGTGTTCGGGCCCTGAGTTGACCGGATGTTCGATCAGGTTGGCCTTCACCGGGTCGGATGGCGCAGCGCCGGGATCGGAGGTGTCGATGACCACCAAGGTCTGTCCCGCAAGCGGGTTCGGCACCACATGCTTCGGCAGCAGGGCGGCGAAACGGCGGTCGTCCTGGGCCGCTGCCCAGTCCTTCGCGTCGATCAGGCCGGATTGGTCCAGAAAACTGTTGAACCGGCTGGGGATACGGACGCAGCCCTCGGAGTCCCACCGGCCAAGCCGCGGTTCCAAGACATCGGGGTCGGTCGCATGCATCTCCATCCGCACCGCCATCAGGGCATGCGGCGTGCGCCAGTCATCGGTTGTCTGCCACCCGAAATCCCACACCCGCATGCCGCGCACGCCGATGCCGCGGATATGGTTCTCGTTATACGTGCCTTGCGCGCGATAACCGAGGATATCGACGTCGTTGATGAACACGCCCACCGGGGTGCGGAAATGTTCCTTGCGGCCCGGCTTGCCCGTGCTGACATGGACGGACCCGAGGGATTGCAAGCTGTCGATGCCGGGGGTGGCGACCGTCACCCACAGCCGCTGTACCTGCGGCGAGCGATCGACGACCAGGACGACCTGCAGCCGGTCCGGCGCGACATGGGCCCTGGCCATCATCGCCTGCGCTGCCGCCAGCGCGGCGCGGGTGAGCGGCGGGGCATCCGGCAACAGCGTGCCGCCCAACGCGCTGCGCAGTCTGGTCGATAGCACGCCGATATCGGCAGCCGTGGCCACGGGCGCCGGGGCGGGCGGCGGCCGGGATGGGGGCGTGACGGGCAGAACCGTCGAGTTCATCGCCATCTGCGCCGGCATTGGGGTGTCGCTAACGACCGGCGCGGTTGCCGCTTGGGGGCTTGGTTCGGGATCCGGGAGCGGTCCTGGCGCGTGCGCGGCCACCAGCATGACCTGGGGCGTTGTGTCGACAACCGCTGCCGACGCGGCCGCTGGCGTCATCAAATCCGGCGCGTAGGCGATGCAACCCGTGAGGATGCAACAGAACACCAGGACCAAGGCGCTGCAGCTTTTGAAGGACATCAGCGATTTGCCCCCTATGGCGCAGCCTGGTTCGGATCGAGGTTACAATGCCACTTTCCAGCGGGAAGGGCGATGACTCGAACCCATCGGCAGCTTGGTTTGTTTTAGATGTTGCATAATCGCCACAGTATGTGATGCGCTAGAACATCAGTTGTGCCAGCCTCATCCAGCGCGGCGGACGGCTTGCCCCAGCCTGGCCAGCGCGTCATGCAGCGGACCCGGAGGGATTCCGATGATGGGCGGCGGCGTTCCTGCATCCTCCGCCGGCGCCGCAATGGCGGTGGGACTCGGTAGCAACTCCTGCACGAAGCGGAGGCGCTCGACGGCAACCCGCCCCAGATGGCCGTTGATCCGGGCAAGCAACTCGGCGGACATGTGCTGCAGTTCCATCGCGATCGGCCCGGAACAGGCCATCGTCAGCGTGGTTCCGGACAGCCGCCGCGGCGCCGTCACCGCGGCCAGCGCCGGCCCGACGATGACGGTCCAGTCGGCCATGATCTGCGCCGTTGCGGGTGAGCGGCGGCGGAATGCCGGCCGGCTCAGCCCGGCGACCAGGCCGCCCACCGGGCGCGGCCCCCAGACATGCCGCTTGCCGTCATCCGCGTCCGTCGCCATACCGCCCCCCGTGCTCCCCCACGCCGCGCTCCCAGCAGTGTATCCCGTCGCGGACCTGCTTGCATGGTATGATCGTCATCGCCGGCGGATGCCGTGGCGGCATGGGCCAGGCCAGGCCGCAGACCCGTATCGCGTCTGGCTGTCCGAAATCATGCTGCAGCAAACCACCGTCGCGGCCGTGATCCCCTATTTCGAACGCTTCCTCCGCCGCTTCCCGACCGTGGCGGCGCTTGCGGCGGCGGAGGAAGGGGAGGTGATGGCGGCCTGGGCGGGGCTCGGCTACTACGCCCGTGCACGCAACCTGCACGCCTGCGCCAAACAGGTCGTGGCCCTCGGCGGCTTTCCCGACGACGTGGCCGGGCTGCGGGCGTTGCCGGGCATCGGCGCCTACACCTCCGCCGCCATCGCCGCCATCGCGTTCGGCGTGCCGGTCGTTCCCGTCGACGGGAACGTGGAGCGCGTGGTCGCCCGGCTCGCCGCCATCACCGCCCCGCTGCCCGGCGCGCGGGCCGCCATCGGTGTCGCGGCGGCGGCGCTCGGCGACCACCCGGCGGCGCGTGCCCGCCCGTCCGATTTCGCGCAGGCGCTGTTCGACCTCGGCGCCACCATCTGCACGCCCGGCAATCCGGCCTGTGCGCTGTGCCCGTTGATGTCGGCCTGCCGGGCGCGGGCGGAGGGCGTGGCGGGCGAGCTTCCGCGCAAGGCCGGGAAGAAGCCCCGCCCGCAGCGCTACGGCGCGCATTTCTGGCTGACCGACTCCGCCGGCCAGGTGCTGCTGCGCCGCCGGCCGGCGCGCGGGCTGCTGGGCGGCATGACCGAGCTGCCGGGGACGGCATGGCGGTCCACGCCCTGGCCTTGCGTGGAGGCGCACGCCGAGGCGCCGGGCCACGCGGCGTGGCGGCTGATGGGGCAGGTGACGCATGGCTTCACGCATTTTGAGTTGCTGATCGACGTCTATGCGGCCAGCGTGCCCACGATCCAGGCAGACGGATTCCTGCGCCCGGCCACGGCGCTGGCGCAGGAGGCGCTGCCGAGCGTGATGCGCAAATGCGTCAGGGTGGCGCAGGAGTCAGGACGGTCAGGGAGCGACGTGAATGGTTGACGCGGGTTGTCCAACGCAGACTGGCCGTTTCGAGTTAGGCGACCTCCCGCTGCAATCCGGTGCGATGCTGCCGGGCGCGGCGCTGAGTTGGAAAAGCTACGGCACGCTGTCGCCCGGGCGGGACAATGTGGTGCTGTATCCCACCAGCTACGGCGCCCAGCACCCGGATTTGGAATGGCTGATCGGAGCGGACGGGGTGCTGGACCCCGACCGATGGTTCATCGTCATCCCGGACATGTTCGGCAATGGCCTGTCCTCCAGCCCGTCCAACACGCCTGCCTGGCCCGGTTTGGTCACGCCGTGGGACAACGTGCAGGCCCAGCGTCGGCTGCTGCGGGAGCAATGGGGCATCGAACGGCTGCACGCCGTCTACGGGTGGTCGATGGGCGCCATCCAGGCGTATCACTGGGCCGCCTGCTTTCCGGACGCCGTGGCCCGCGCCGTCATTGTCTGCGGCAGCGCCCGGACGGCCATCCACAACCGCGTTTTCCTCGCGGGATTGATGGCGGTGCTGGAGGCCGCGCCCGAGCATGACGGCGACGGCCGTTTCCGCGCTCCGCCGTTGGCGGCGTTGCGCGCCTTCGGCCGGATTTACGCGGGTTGGGGGCTGAGCCAGGATTTCTACCGGGCCGGACTGCATCAGACGGCGCTCGGCGCGCCCAACCTCGACACGTTCCTGCGCACCGACTGGGAGGAGCGTTTCGCCCGCCGCTCCGCTGCAAATCTCTACGCGCAACTCCGCACTTGGGACGCGGCGGATATCAGCGCCAACCCGCTGTACGATGGGGACCTGGCGGCGGCGTTGCGGGCGATCCGGGCCCGTGTCCTGTTGCTGCCCGGCGAGACGGATTTATATTTCCGCGTCGCCGACAACGCCGCCGAACTCGGCGAACTCGGCCAGGCTGAGTTGCGGCCTATCCCCAGCATCTGGGGGCATCGCGCCGGCAACCCCGCCACCAACCCGGTGGACGCGGCGTTCCTGCGCGACGCCGTCCGCGCCTGGCTGGCTCCTTCTCCCTCTGGGAGAGGGCCGGGGTGAGGGTCCGACGCGCGAGACCGTGCACTGGGTCCTCACCCAACCCTCTCCCAGAAGGAGAGGGCTTTTATAACCCACGCCGAAACGATCGCGCTCTACGCCGCAGCTACCGTTTGCTGCCGACCACGTCTGCCGAGACCCGCGCCGGCGCCGCACCCTCGGCAGCCGTGGCGTCGCCCATCAGCTTGACGCCGTCGGCGACAATTGTGGGCGTGGCCGCCGCCAGCTTCGCCACCACGCCCGACAGGTTGCCGTGCATGGCCGCGATCACGTCGCTCAGCGTCGTCACCGCGTCGCGGGCAAGGGCGTTGGCGTTCTTCACGTGGAACGCGGACAGCAACAGGCCAGCCACCCCGACGCCGCTGACCAGCGCCTGGGAGGCGAATTGCAGGTAATCCATGGTCACTCCTGTTTGTTGTGAAATCAGTTCGCGTCCGCCAGACCTGCGCCGTCGCTGGGGACCGCGCGGCGCGCCGCCGCATCCGGCATGCCCGGCCGGTCGGTCACGCCGGGGACCGCTTGGCCGGAGAACAACGCCATGGTGCGGAGCCGCCGATTGCGCAGCCCTTGCACCACCTTGCCATCCGCCATCACCCAGGCGAGGAATTGCTCGCAGGCGTCGGGTTTGTCCCCGGCGTTCAGCCGGCGGACCAGCGTGGACGCGGCCGCCGCATGGCCGCCGACGTTAAACATCCAGTTCGCCAGCGCCGCCCATTCGCACGGCGCCAGCGCCACCGTGACGATGCCGGCAATCAGCGCGTTGGTCGCCGCCAGCTCTTCGCCCACGGCGGCATCGTTCTGGGCGCGGGTGATGGCCTGGGTATGCCGGGTCACCGGCTGCCCATGCAGCCGCGTCAGCCCGGTGCCGATGGTCCAGACCCGGCCGATCGCATCCCAGTACGGATGGGCCAAGCCATCGCCCTGCACCGCAAACCCCTCATCCTGGTCGATGGAGGCTTCCGCCAAGGCAAGCGCGCCCGGCGGCGGCGTTGCCGGCCTCATAGATGCGTCCCGCTGCCCAGAAGCCAGCCGAGGAACCCGCCGCCCGACGCGATGCTGATATGCGGCACCATGAAACGCAGCGCCCGTTCCAACGGGCCTTGTTCGCCCGCGTCATGCGCGGCGCGGAACGCCCCTTGCGCCACCGCCAGGTTGCGGACGTCGACGGCCACGTCGTTCACCGCCTTCTCCACGCGCTCCATCGTGTCCTTGACGCTCATCTCGAACCGGTCGACGCGCCGGCTCAACTCGTCCTGGCGCGCCTCCACGGCGACCACGCGCATCAGCGCGTCCATGTTTTCCGCCATTTTTTCCTCGCATGCTGAAGCAATGAGGCGCAGCCTTCGTACGAAGGCGTCCTTCTAGTATTCCACGATGATCAACCCGGCGGCCCCCGTCCCGCCATTGCCGCCGGCCACGCCGCCCCCGCCGCCTTGGCCGCTGCCGATGCCGGTCGCGCCGGTCTGCGGCGTGCTGCTGTTGGACGTCACGGGGCTGGAGCAGCCGGATTCGTGCGTGTCGCCACCGACGCCGCTGACATAGCTGCTGCCGGCCTGGAAACCGGTGGCGCCGTTGCCGCCCTGGCGCGTCCGCCCCGTCACGCCGCCCGCGATGAAGGCGCTGCCGCCCGCCCCCGACACCACGGAGATCGCGCTGGACCCAGCCCGCCCGGCGCCGCCGCCCGCCGCCGTCAGCAGCGTGCCGAAGCTGGTGTTGCCACCGGCCGACCCGTCGGCGCCGGGCGTTCCCCCGGCGCCGGCCGCCCCCACCACGAGCGCCAGCTGCGTGCCCGGTGCGATGGCGAACACGCCCTCCGCATAGCCGCCGCCACCCCCGCCGGACCCGATCGACCCCGACCCGCTGGCGCCCCCGCCGCCACCCCCCGCACCCCACAGCCCGCGCACGCTGAGCAGATGCACCCCGGCCGGGACCGTCCAAGTGGTGGAGGCGGTGACATATTGCCGGCGGGAAAAGCCCGGCGTGAGCTGGGGCAGGCTGAATGGCAGGAACGGCGCCAGCGGGTGGGCCATCACCACGGGCGCCGCGCCGTATGCCAGCGTCACGACATACAGCGGCACGGCGCCGGCCGCCGCGGCCGGCGTCGCCTGGCTGCCGACGGAAGCGGCGGTGCCGGCCACGGCGGTGAAGCTCGGCAGGCTCTGCCGCCGGGTCGGCTGCGTCGTGCCCGACCCGGCGGGGCCGTTATACGGCGTGGTGGGCGCGTTGGTGTTGTAATACGCCAGCACGATCCCGCCGGTGTCCGAGTCCGCCAGGCTCGCCTGGACCAGCACGTTGACCGCCGATCCCGCCGCGCCGGGCGCATAGCCGCCGAGCGCCAGCACGGTCGGGCTGTTGGTGATCCCCTGCTTGGAGACCGGCGTGCCGTCCGTGCCGAGCACGCCGTACGCCGCCGGGTCGATGGGTTGCGACGCGGTCAGCGAGCCCGGCCCGATCGTCAGGTTCGCCGACCCGTCGATGGCGGCGGCAAACCCCGAAGCGACCACGGACGCAGTGCCCATCACGGCATCGATCAGCCGCCCCAGGCCGAGCACGGCGTTCTTCTGCGCCTGCAGGAAGTCTTCCACCGCGGGCACCTGGCCCGGATACGCGATGACGCGGTCCATGTTATGCCCTCGTCCAGATGATGGTTGCCACCGGCCGCGCCTGCTCGACCGCGGCGTAGACCAGTGCTTGCCGCCCGGCGGGCGCGGTCAGGAAGGCTTGGAACGGCATGCTGTAAGAGGGGCAAAAGTGTGGGCACGCCTGTACTGATTGCTGCGAACGCCCGAGATGAATGGGTAGCCGAGAGCAGTTTGCGTGTCGGCCTGTCAGGCGGGTCGGCATTGCGCTCTGACGTAGTGGTCGAGCGGTTTAATGATCGCTGCCCCCACCACTTTGAGCCTGCTGCCCAGATAGTCCCAGACGGCGATACCCAGTTTGTCGCATGTCTTGGCCAGGCTCAGGAACGCGTCGCGGCAATCCCGTCCGACCTCGCTGCGAGTTCCGGCGCTGATCTTGCGTCGTGTGACGTGACAGCGGATGTCGTTTTCTGACCCGTTGGTGTGGAGCGGAATTTGCGGCCGTTCCAGCACCATCAACAGTTCGGCCTTATTGGCGTGCAGCCGCGCAAGCAGGCGGTCCAGCGTCACGAATCCGGTGCGGCCGAGGAAAATGCGGTCGAAGCGGGCCCGTAACGCCCGAGCCCGCCGATTGTTCGGCTTCAGTTGGTAGGCCTTGAGGTCGGCGTAAAAGTCCCAAATCTTGCCACGAACCCGCGTCTGGGCGGCGCGATGCTCGTCGTTGAAGGTGTCCAGCTTATGCACCAGCCGTTCGGCGTGTACCCAGCACAGCGCGTGCCGACTGACGTTGAACTGCCCGGCGTCATCACTCAGGATCACTGCGTCGCACAGAAATTCATGCGCCTGAACGCTACCCCACAACGTCGCTTCGGTGGCGACCTGAACTGGGTCCGGCGTGACCTTCAACCCGGACAAGCCGAGCTGGTCGAGATGCGCCAGCCACGCGGCCTCATCAGCAAACCACGTCTGTGGCCCCGTCGCCAGAAGGGTGATCGACGCGGCCGGCAAGCCATGCTCGCGCATATAGGCGTAAGCCGCATCATTGAGCACGTAATCGGTATGTCCGGCGCGCAGCAGGTCGAGGAAATTTAGCCGGCTTTTCGAGGAACGGGTGCGGAACCAGGTGAACCACTCATTGCCGATCTGCGTGCAGAAGCCGTTCTTGCCGGCGTGGCGCGCGCCGGTGTCGTCCACGCTGACCCATGACGATGTCTCTAACCCTGCGCGCAGAACATCCTGGGCTTCGGCGAGAAACGCCTCGTGGTTCTCATTCAACAGTCGAACCAACTGCCGCTTGGAGATCGAAATCCCCACCGATCGCAACAGGGCGAGCAGCCGGGGCATCGTCGACTGACCCTGATGATATTGCACCAGCACGAACCTACGCAATTCCGGGCCAAAATGGCCTTGGATACCCTGCGGCAAGGGCGCCAGGATCGTCCGGCCGTCCGGCGTTATCCAGCGTTCTCGCAGGTAACAGGTCGCCTTGGCTGAAATCACAAGGTCCTGGACCAGAAAAGGCTCATGGCCTTTGAAAATCGAGCCGGCCGGGATTTCGACCTGGATCACTTCGTCTTCGACGTGGACCCGTGGGGTGACCTTACCTCGGGCAGGACGCTTCTCATCCTTGGCGGGTTTGATTGGCGCGGCGCCTTTGTCCATGCCGCTCGGTTTAATGGTCGGGCGGCCTTTGAGGCCTTTCAACCGCGCGTTCTCTTCGCGCAGTTCAGCCACGGCCTGCTTCAGCGCAGCTACCTCGCCGTACAGTTCGACCAGCAGAGCTTCAAGATCTGGACGGCTCAGCGTCGAAAGGGTGGAGGGTGGCGGCACATGATGCAAAGACTCGACGGCGGCGAATCGGCGCAAGGAAAAAATGAGGCTTACCCACACTTTTGCCCCTCTTACGGCATGCTGCGCGTGCCCCATCCCGCCGACCCGGCGACGTCGAAGCCGGACGTGCCGATGTTCCAGCCGCCGGCATCCAGCGCGTAGCCCGGCTCGAAGATCACCGCCGCGCCGCCGGCCGCCACGCTCGCCGCGTCGATCACCGCCTGGCGCGTGCTCCGCTTGGGAAACAGCGACCCCACGATGCGCGCGCGGAAGCTGCCATCCGCCTCGGCGCCATTGCGGGTGAGGGCCGAGCCGAAGAAATCCGCCGCCACCATGTCCAGGTTGATGCCGGTCGCGGTCGCGATCCGCGTTTGCTGCAGCACGTAGCCGAGGAACTGCCAGAACCAGGCCAACCCCCAGGCCGGCCCGCTCAGCGCCGCGTCCAGCACCGGCGTGGCGCTGGCCGGGCTGTCCTGACCGGTCGCCGGGAACCAGCCGCCCGGCAGCACCGACTTGATGCGGGACAGCATGTCCGACAGGCTGCCGGTGCTCATGCCACCGACACCCCGGAGCAGCGCACCACGCCCATGCTCGCCGGCACGAGGGCGGCGGTGCCGCCATTCACCGTCACGCTGGTGATGGTGGTTCCAGATGGGCTCGCCCCGGCGGCGACGGCGGAGATTTGCGCGGAGAACAGCGTCGCGGCGGCCGTGCTGCCCGTCGCCGGATTATTGACCGGCAGCGCGTCGATATAGCCGGCGACCGCACTCTCGATGCCCGCCGCGATTGACGCAGTGGTGGCCCCGGATGGCGGCGTCAGCGTGATCGCGACGCTGGCCGGCGTGACGGCCGGCCCGGTGACCGCCCAGGTGGACCCGACCGGGCGCACGGCGGCGATCGCGGCCGACACGGCGGCCAGCAGGGCTGCGGATGGCGTGCCGCTGCCATCGTCCAGCACGACGATGAAGTTGCCGGGCTGGAACGCCCCGGCGCTGCTGACATTCTCGAACAGCGCGTAGATCAGGTTGGATTGCACGCCGATGATGGCGGACACCACGGCCGCACCCGTCGCCAGCGACCGCGTGTTGACGAAGATGACGAACCGGGCGCGCAGCGCCGCGTCGGTTTCTGCGGCCGCACCGTTGGTGAACGCGCTCGCGTTCGTCACCGTGTCCACGCCCGACAGCGCCGTGCCCGCCAGTGAGATCGCGCCCGCCGAAACGTTGCCGCCGACGCCGGCCGTGGCCGCCTGCACCGGGATCGTGGCGCTCTGCGTTCCCGCCGGGATCAGGTAGCCGTTGCTGGCGGCGACCCAATACGGGTTGGTCGGGTCGGCCGTGACGGCGAAGCTCTGCGATAGGTCGGCGGTCAGCACCGTGGCGCCCACCGGCACCGAGGCGGCGGCGGAGAAGGTGAACCGGCTGAACGTCACGCTGCCGGTGGCCGGCGCCGCCGGCTCTCGCAGCACGCCGAAATCGGCCATCCAGCTATCGAGGTCCGTGCCGGTCGCCGTCGCCGCCCGGATTTTCAGCCACAGCAGCACCAATTGCCATTGTAGCCACAACACGACGGAGGCGACGGCCTCGTTGATCGCCAGCAGCACGCTGCCGGTGGTGAAGCTCAGCACGGCGCCCGATAGCGCGCCCTGCGCCGCCGCCGCCATGTTGGACAGCAGCGTCGCCATGTTCTGCAAGGTCAGCAGCATTAGGATGCCCCGAAGTTCAATCCGTTTGCGGGACCCAGCGAGACGGTCTGGCCGGTGCCTGCATCGGTGTAGGTGATTTGCAGCACCGTGCCGCCCTGGCCGTCCGTCGATACGGACACGCCGGGCTCCGGCGTCGCGGCGACGCAGGCTTCCAGCGCCAGTTGCTGGCGCACGACGCCCTCCATCGCGTAGGCATTCGCCGGCTGCCCCACCATCGGCGGCAGGCTGCCGCCGTAGGTCGAGGTGCCAGATGTAGTTGCGCAGCGTCGTCAGCAAACGCCGCAGCACGCGCTGCCGCCCTTCCTCCAACCCGGAGACGAGCGCAAGGTCGCCCGCAGGGCCCAGCGTGACGTCGCTGCCCCAGACATGCGAGATATCGGCCATAGGTCTACTCCGGGTCTTGTTGCGTCGTGACCGGCGTATTGGCTTTGCCTAGTTGCACGGAGGGATGCACGTGGCTGTTGTAGTGGCCGCGCAGCCGGTCGAGCGAGCCGGTGGCGGTCATAAACATCGCCCGCGACAT
>CBDAQM010000004.1:0-867872 GCA_965199095.1 Acetobacteraceae bacterium | reverse complement strand
GCTGTGATGTAGATGCGGATGTCATGGGGTTGTGGGCCAATATCGAAAGTCAGATCTATAAGGCTGTAGGGACGGGGAAGACTGCGGCTTCGCAGAACGGGATGCCGATTAGGCAGCAGACGGGGCAGGTAACAGGAGGATTGGATGGGTATCAGCAAGAGTTTGTGGCTAATATTGAACGTTGAGGCGCTGGGACCGATGCCACGAAGGTTGTCGATGCGTGTGAGCCAGGTTGAGACTGGATTTGTGAAGGGCA
Source organism: Acetobacteraceae bacterium (assembly GCA_965199095.1). Lineage (GTDB taxonomy): Bacteria > Pseudomonadota > Alphaproteobacteria > Acetobacterales > Acetobacteraceae > LMUY01. The sequence goes on along the minus strand of CBDAQM010000004.1, from coordinate 867,616 downwards.
AGCAAATGTATATACAGTATAAGATCGGTCTTATGTGACTAGACCGTCTCATCAATGTTCCTCGTCATCCCACCAGAATCTTTCTCTCCTTGGTGATTTCGGAGTCTGAGCCTGGAGCGTCTGGCCGTCGTTGGTTGCATTCACTGGACTCTGCGCAACTGCACCTTCCTCCAAGGACAACGATCCCATCTCCATAGTACTAGCATTTTCGCTGACCCTCTGGCCCCGAGCCCTCGCTTCTGCCTTCGCTGCGTACCGCCATGGCTTCTCTTTGACACTAAAGACCAGGCAGTCCACAGTACATTGTAGCAGCAAGAATACTAGCGAAATGGTGTTGAGTGAAAAGGGCGGATGGTGCGTTTTGGTGTAGGAATAGCAGTGGTTCACGAATGGTATAAGCCACATCACGAGGTATATCATGGGGTAAACGAACATATAGCGTAGTTGTCGTCGAATGCTTTGTGGCGCTTACATAGCATTTCGTCGGGGGCTTTTCGCGATCGATTGATTGCAAGAGCGGAGAGAGACTTGTCATGGAGGGCTTCCATAAGCGTGGGACTCCTATACGTCTTGTCTGCCATTGGATCTGGTTTTGAACGTTGGTTCGATACGTCAGTAGGAGAAGTTGAGTCGCTGGACGCTAGGTCATTTGCTTCTCCGTCGAATGCTGCGGGCTGACCGGGGGCCTCAGGCCGGCCAAATAAATACTTGAGCCTTGAAGGCTTCTGAACGATGCTTGGGCGGATGGACGATTCCACCTCATCCACCCTTGTATGGTTCTCTTGCTCATTACGCAAGGCACCACTACGGCGATCCTGCGGCGCTCGAGGCTGTGCCTCGGAAGCCTCGCCTAAAGCGTTCGATTCTGCGCGCTCTGTTGTGATTGTGCCGTCTGAGCTAATATTCGGGCTGAACTTCCCGAAAGTTGACTTAGAATAGATGTATATTGCCAAATAAATCAAAACGATCGTCGCAAGAATGAGGTACCGAGGAGCCCAGCTGAGTGCTATGCGGTACCAGATTGGTCGCACCGGCAAATAACAGAAAGTTCCTTGAGATACATAGCTAGAAGAATTTGCTCCAGTGAATGCTAACGCCGCCATGAGGATGGAGAACATGACCCAACAAGCGTGAGCTGGATAACGAAAAGGGTATAAACCGGAATATTGCACAACTTTGCCAGGGCGAAGCACCGAAAGTGCCGTGTGTATTGCGATCAAGAGAATGATAGAGTCTATAGGATCATGTCAGCTTTCAAAGATATCATAAGTGCACAAGGACAGGCTATGCCGACCTGAAGCTTCAATTCCCGCAGAAACCAGAAAACCGCTAACTTGGCAGAATCGATGCGATATATGACCATAAGCAAGGCTAGAAACAGCCGGGATGAGATACCACAATGATTTAAACATGCCACTCATAATCAGTAGCATGATGAGTCTGACTAGAGATCAGCGGTCCTAGGCTTTTGGCAAATGACACTTAGTAGCAATGGCTGACATACTGATGTCGAAAAACCCTCTTCATTCTAGCAAACCAATATACGGTCACAAGAGCATAGAGGACACCAGTAGTGGAGAGTGTAACGGCGAGGATCTGTTGAATATGGTTTTCATGTGCTGAGTAACTGTAGGTGCTGACAGGTGCACTGCTCAAGCCACTGGGGGCCTGAGGAGGCATGGTTAGGACGGCATCCGTGAGATGTGTATACTACAGGTCTCGTAATTCTTCAGAGTCGTGATTCATGAGCCCATTCTTTGTGCCTGCCACCACGGGCCGAATAGAGGCATGACTTTAGCCAGTAATAAAAGGAAGCATAGGATCGACAGTTAGAGCCAGGTGCACTAAGTGTAGGTGACGATAAAGCAATGACAAGTCCGATCGTGAAGCTGCATTCCTCAACCTCGGCTCCTTGCCCAAAGCGCACAGACTTCAAAGGCCCGGGCCTAATGCTAAGATCGAGAAGCGCATTTCGCCCCCTCCACCCTCTTCTTCCCGTTTGAGGAATCTTTTTGGGCCCATCTCTATAGCTCGCTTACTAAGTACGTCCTCTCCCTCCTCCAGCTTTCCTCTGTTCAACGGACCTTTCCGTCCACCATCCAACTCCCACAAGTTACCCTTGGCTGACTTGACGAAAGCAACGTAATGCAGGTCGATGCGATCTTCGGCTCGAGGGGCTTCTGTATCGCCCTCAACAGCTGCAGAAGCATGGGCTGTGGCAAGATCGTCACTAGATTCGATGAGTCTGGCGCGGGCTGTAGGGTCAAGTGGTATAGCTCTCGCGATGAGAGTTGAAAGCGGGGTTGAGGGTGCTATTCGGAGATTTTAGCAATGACTAGACTCATAAGATATAGATATCTAAGATATACCAATCAAGTCTCTAGTCATGCCGTTGCATGTAGCGTGCAGTATTCCCATCAGGCCGCATGCATTGCCAATCGTCTGCCTGAACCAAAGCACCTCCTCTTCAGATCCGGTACCGGCGTATTTCGGGCAATGAGCTATCTTCTTCCTCGCGAGCCTTCGTATATGCGGATGATACTGGGAAGACCAGCAGTAGAGCGTGAGCTGGACGTGGAACAAAGGCTAGTAATGATGGGTCATCTAGGGAGTACACATCATGCCACGAGAGTTCCGGGGAGAGTCCTAGTTTGTGTACAAGAGAGGTCATCACTTCTGGGTTGTTCTCTGATCGAAAGATTAGCAATGAGGGTTGCAAGGCTACTAGCTCTGAATACCAAGCGGAATAAACCTGAGGGCTTTCGGCACCTCGCCACTATTGTGGGCCATGTCTCCAGTGTGTATGTAGAAGCTATAAATGAAAGTACGTTGCAATGAATCTAATTCTGACACCTGATAGAAAAAAAAAGGAAAGATTGGTACGTAGTTGGCGGGATCTATGACATGCATAAGGCTTAAACCACTAGCTAACGGCCTCAGGCACTTGTGGCGCGAGCTCTTCTACTGACACAGCTGGTCTTCATTAGCTATCTTACGTACGTAAAGTGGGGTTGATCAAAAAGTTTTGCTGGAGATCAGGACTTTGCATGTCCCTTGGATGGCTTCTTTCTACGAAGCTGCTTCCAGGATGCCCGTGGAAGTCCTAACAACCATATCGCCCTCAACAAATGAACCAATATTGACAAGAGATGGTCTCTCAGATTCGGATGTTGCACTCCTCCCAGCAATCTCAACTCAAGCCTTCAACGACTTCCGGCTTTTACCCTTCCAAGAACGACAAGCCATCGTCAAGAGAGCCCTGAAGCTTATCAGTGACAAGCAAGATGTTCTGGCAAAGGAGCTCACTGAACAGATGGGACGGCCCATTGCGTACACTACAAAGGAAATTACCACCGCTGTTGCTAGGGGCGAATATCTGCTTAAGATCAGCAAAGATGCCCTCAAAGACACGGAGGGTGAGCCAGAACAGGGTTTCAAGAGGTACATCAGAAAAACACCTATTGGGCCAGTCTTAATATTGTTCGCTTGGAACGTGGGTCACCGCAGCCCATGCTCAGACGCGGCTATTGTTGACAATTCCTATCCAGTATCCATACCTCATCCTAGTCAATTCTTTGGTCCCAGCTCTACTCGCCGGCAATTCCGTCATTCTGAAGCCTTCACCTCAGACCCCTACAGTTGTTGAACATATATATGACATCTTCTCTCAGGCTGGGTTGCCTGACAAAGTCATTCAATATTTCCACTGCGGTTCTATGGCTAAACTGGAGAGCATTGCACGATCTCCACAGATCAAATTGGTCTGCTTTACCAGCACGGTGTCGGCGCACAGGAACACGGTGTCGGGCGCGGTCAGCGTCGCGCCGCCGGCCATCGCGGCCTGGCGCAGCCAGCCTTGCAGGGTCGCCTCCGCCACGGCCAGTTCGGCGCGGGAGTTGATGCCGCACAGCTCCGCCTCCGGCGCTTCCACCGCGGCGACGCGGACGCCGTCCGCCCGGGCGTGGGCGATCACGTCGGTCAGGTAGTATTCACCCTTGCTGTTGTCGTTCCGCACGGCGCGCAGCCAGCGCTCCAGGTCGGCGGCCGCGGCGCAGATCACGCCGGCGTTGCATAGGCCAACCGCCCGCTCCGGCTCGGTCGCCTCCGCCCACTCCACCACGCGTTCGACGTCCGCCCCCGCCGTGATGACCCGGCCATACCGCCCCGGGTCGGCCGGCCGCATGGCGAGCAGCACCAGGCCGGCCCCGGCGCGCGCGGCCAGCAGCCGGCGCAGCGTGTCCGGCCGGATCAGCGGGTTATCGGCGTAGAGCACGGCCACGTCCCCGTCCCCGAACACCGGCGCCGCCTGAAGCGCCGCATGCGCCGTGCCAAGCCGGTCGTGCTGCACCACCACCGGGTGCGGCGCCGCCACGGCCGCCAGCGCGTCCATGCCGGGGCCCGCCACGACGACCGCACGATCGAACACCGCCTCGCACGAGGCCAGCAGGTGCCGCAGCATCGGGCGTCCGGCGAGCGGGTGCAGCGCCTTCGGCAGGCTGGATTTCATGCGGGTGGCGAGGCCCGCGGCGAGCAGGATGGCGGTGGCGTGCATGCACTCCGGTAGCGTCCGGAGCCCCGCCGTGTCAAAGCCTTGCCCCGCACATCTCATTTCGGATCGTGACATGCCACGCACCCTGATCCTGGACCTCGATGGCACGCTGATCGACTCGGCCCCCGACCTGACGGCGGCGTTGAACCGGCTGATGCTGGGCCTGGGGCTGGCGCCTTTCCGCCGGGCTGAGGTGGTGGCGATGATTGGCGACGGGGTGGCGGCGCTGGTGACGCGCGGCCTGGCGGCCCGGCAGCGCGGTCCCGACCCGGCGGCGGTCGCGGCGTTCCGGGCGGATTACAGCCGGCACGCGGCGGATGAAACCCGACCCTATCCAGGTGTCGTGGCGGTGTTGGAGACGCTCGCGGCGCAAGGCTGGCGGCTCGGGGTCTGCACCAACAAGCCGGAAGCGGATGCGCGGTCGATCCTGGAGGCGGTTGGCGTGGCCCGGCTGGTCGGCAGCGTCACGGGCGGGGACGGCGCCCGCAAGCCCGACCCGGCGCACATGCTCGCGGCAGTCGCCGCCGCCGGGGGCACGCCGGAGCGGGCGATTGCACTCGGCGACCACAAGAACGACGTTCTGGCGGCGTGCAGGGCTGGTATGAAGGCGATCTTTGCCGGATGGGGTTATGGAACCGTCGAGATGGCGGCATTCGCTGCAGCGATTGCGAGGGATATTGGAGAAGTCCCGGGGATTGCGTACCAGCTATTGCCGGACACTGTCCATTCGCCTGCGTCTCCCCCTCCCTAACCCACTCCCAGAGGGAGAGGGCTTTTAACGGTCGAGGTAGGACAACCCCGGCTAAGCAGCTGCTTTCTTGGCCTGCGCCCGGAGGATACGGCGCTTCAGCACCTGGGCTTCCTCCGGCAGGCTGCGGTTCGGCGTGCCGAGTAGAAAGGCGTCCAAGCCGCCATTATGCTCCACCGTGCGCAGCCCGTGGGTCGTCAGCCGCACGCGCACGACCGTCCCGAGCACGTCCGACAGCAGCGCCTGCTCCTGCAGGTTCGGCAGGAAACGGCGGCGGCTCTTGTTATTGGCGTGGCTGACGTTGTTGCCGGTCAGCACGCCCTTGCCGGAGATCAGGCAACGGCGGGACATCGTTCGTAATCCTCAAGTCTTGCGCGGAAGAGCACGGCTTATGGCGAAGGCGCCAGGTCCCGTCAAGCCGACCGCCCCGGTTTGCCGCGGCACGGCGCCCTGCGCTAGACCGGTCGCCGTTGCCGGAGAGCGCACCCGATGCCCGTCATGGCCGACCGCTGGATACGACGCATGGCGCTGGACCACGCCATGATCGAGCCGTTTACCGAGGCGCAGAAACGCGACGGCGTGATCAGCTACGGCTTGTCCTCCTACGGGTACGACGCGCGCGTGGCGGACGAGTTCAAGATCTTCACCAACGTGGACAGCGCCGTGGTCGACCCGAAGAACTTCAATCCCGACAGCTTCGTGGACCGGCACGGCCCGGTGGCGATCATCCCACCCAACAGCTTCGCGCTGACCCACACCATCGAATATTTCCGCATCCCGCGCGACATCCTGGTGATCTGCCTCGGCAAATCCACCTACGCCCGCTGCGGCATCATCGTGAACGTCACCCCGTTGGAGCCGGAATGGGAGGGGCAGGTCACGATCGAGATCAGCAACACCACCCCCCTGCCCGCCCGCATCTACGCCGGGGAAGGCATCTGCCAGTTCCTGTTCCTCCAGGGCTCCGAACCCTGCGAAACCAGCTACGCCGACCGTGCGGGCAAGTACATGCACCAGCGCGGCACCTCCCTGCCCCGAATGTAAGGACGCCCAACATGGACAAGATTCGCATCCGCGGCGGCCGCCCGCTGCATGGCGAGATCGCCATCGGCGGCGCCAAGAACGCCAGCCTGCCGCTGATGGCGGCGGCCCTGCTGACGGAGCAGCGGCTGGTGCTGGGCAACGTGCCGCGCCTGGCCGATATCGACACGATGAGCAGCCTGCTCAGCCAGCACGGCATTGCGGTGGAACCGGTGGGCAATGACGGCCGCACCCTGTCGCTGGGCGGCGCCATCACATCCACCGAGGCGCCGTACGACATCGTGCGCAAGATGCGCGCCTCCGTGCTGGTGCTCGGCCCCCTGCTGGCGCGCTGCCGGGAGGCGCGGGTGTCCTTACCCGGCGGCTGCGCCATCGGCACCCGGCCGGTGGACCTGCACCTCAAGGGACTGGAGCAGATGGGGGCGCAGATCGAGCTCGCTTCCGGCTACATCAACGCGACCGCGCCGGGCGGGCTGCACGGCGCCACGATCGTGCTGCCCTTCGCCTCCGTCGGCGCCACCGAGAACCTGATGATGGCGGCGTGCCTGGCGGACGGGCAGACCACCATCGCCAACGCAGCGCGGGAGCCGGAAATCGACGACCTCGCGCGCTGCCTTGCCGCCATGGGGGCGCGGATCGACGGCCTGGGAACGGGAACGCTGACCATCGAGGGCGTCGCCGCCCTGCACGGCGCCCGGCATGATGTGATCCCCGACCGGATCGAAACCGGCACCTATGCCTGCGCCGCCGCGATCACCGGCGGCACGGTGCTGCTACGCGGCGCGGACCTCAACCACCTGGCGGCCGTCCGCTCCGTCATGGACGCCGCCGGGGTGGAGCTGACGGCCGAGCTCGAGGGCGTTCGCGTCACCCGGCGCAACGGCCTGCACGGCACCGACGCCATGACCGAGCCCTACCCGGGCTTCCCGACCGACATGCAGGCGCAGTTCCTAGTGCTGATGAGCGTGGCCCAGGGCGCGGCGATGGTGACGGAAACGATCTTCGAAAACCGCTTCATGCATGTCAGCGAGCTGACGCGGATGGGCGCCAGCATCAACGTGCACGGCGCCTCCGCCATTGTCCGCGGGGTGCCGACGCTGTCCGGCGCCCCGGTGATGGCGACGGATTTGCGGGCGAGCGCCTCGCTGGTGATCGCCGGCCTGGTTGCCTCGGGCGAGACGCTCGTGAACCGGGTCTACCATTTGGACCGCGGCTACGAGGCGCTGGAGCAGAAGCTGGCGGCGTGCGGTGCGGATGTGGAGCGCGTTGCCGGGTGACACGCCGTGCACCTAACAAAGCGAGCGGTTCGGCAGAGCATTCTGGCATGAAGCTTAGCGGTCAATCACTCGGCCAAGGCAACTGCAAGAACTTCAATCACTGCGATTCCCATCAAGCGCTGATCATTGCCGACCTTGAAGAGTTCGCGCGCCGGCGTGATTTGAGATTTGATTTCCAGCAAACCGTCGCAGCAGCGCTCCAGGCTTATCGAGTGGCTTTCTGTGCCTGGCGGTATGACGACGCTGGCCTCTTGGTTACCGCAGCGAACCGTAATTTGTCTTGGAATGGGAAGATAATTCGCCACCACTACTTTAATAGATAATGCCTGGCCAGAGTGACTCGGAAGGAGAACCCCCGCCTCGGGTTCGACTGTCCAGCGATGGGTAACCTCAGGATTCGACCATCCCGTACCATCGAGTATGTCGTTGGAATCGGAGTGGCCGCACATCAGGCGCCAGGACTCTCCCACTCTCAGTTCCTCAACTGGGACTGCGACGTAGCAATCGGCACGCCCGTATCCAGGCATGCGCTTGGCGCGAACCCTCCAGCCTGTCCGCCGCATCGCCTCCCGCAAAAAGGACCAGGTGAAGCCAAGCTCCATCCAGCCAAAACGGCGGATACAGAAAGCCGAAAGACCGTCAAGCCGCGGCCCCCATGGGAAAGGAATACTTGGCGACTCCTCTTGAGTGATAGGCTCTCCGCATAAGATCAACTTGCCACCTGGGTTCAACCGGCTTCGCAGCCGCCGAAGTAAGCTCATGAAGTCGAACGCGTGATGGAATGCTTCGAAGAAAACAATGCGGTCGAAGCGTTGTCCCTCGAATCCTTCACCAAACTCAGCTTGTTGCATCTGCACTGTCAATCCCATACTAGCTGCCTGCGCCTTGACCACAGCAACGGAATCGGCATTTATATCGACGCCGTAGGTGGAATAGCCAAGACGCGCTAGAATTAGTAGAAACTGTCCGGTCCCGGGTCCATATTCCAGTATACTTGTACAAGTTCCTGAACTTAGGTCGAGTGCGTGCAGCATATGACCCCAGCTAATCAAAAACTCCGACATCAGGGTCGGATCACCAAAGCTCCACGGGACGAGCTCTGTAAAAATATTCGCAGGCAAAGGTGTAGGTGAGGCCTCGTCCCTAGAGGGAACGTAGTCTGTCATCTTCTGACCCCGTATCGACAAATACAGTTCAAAAGCTGCCTTCGCGTAAGCTGACGAGAACGGGTCAGACTGGCCCAAAGCCTCGAAACCATGTGGGAGCAAGGTGATTTCGGAAAGCCTTTTGTATTGATCGGCGTTGGGAACGCCGGACCCAATCTGTTGTATGATGATATCGTGCTCGGTTTGCATCCTCTCGTCTCGTCTTTCTGCCGGATTAAATCGCATATCGTGACGCTTCTCGTTATAGTAAATTCAGCAAAGTGATGACAGAGGACGAAGGATGATCGGGCGTCGGGCAGGCAATCTCATCCGCAGGGTCAAATCCGGCAGGAGCGGCCGGGGTGCTACGGATTGTGATCTAGGTGACCTGGCGCGTGATCAGCGAAACTGGTTGCAGGCAGAGACGTTTTACACGCGGCATTTGCTCGCAGTTCCTGATGATACGCCCATTTGGGTTCAACTGGGCCATGCATTGAAGGAGCAGGGGAAACTCTCTGAAGCACTTCAAGCCTATCGCCATGCTGATAGCCGGAACCCCGACGATCATGACCTCTGCAATCATTTAGCGCATTTATTAAAGCGACTTGGCTACGAAGACGAGGCGGTGATCCTCTTTACTAAGGTTTTTAGGATAGCTGGCACCAGAGAGGCCTATCATGAAGTCAGCCAACTGGGAAGTCGCGATGCCTGCGATGAAGGCGATGTCCGAGCCGCCCGAACTATGTCGACCGACTGTGTATTTATCGAGCTTGATGATTTATTCGGGTTTCTTGAAGCTCATAAGACCGTCACCGGTATACAACGAGTTCAATTAGGCGTCATCGAGTATGCGTTGGCTGACTCTAGCCGGATGAAGAACTACGCTTTCGTGTTGAATGAGGTAGGTATACCTTATTTATGGAGGCTAGAAACCAGCGACATAGTTGCCGTAACATCTTACTTGAAAGAAGACTTTGTAGATCACGAAAGACTTCGATTGCTGGTTCGTTTAGCGAGGCGTGGCGCGGAGGCTGTGCTGGCTCGACCTGGACAAGGCTATCTGATTCTTGGCGCGTTCTGGGGCTACGGCGCCGTTTCCACCCGCTACGCCAAGTTGAAACATGCTGGGGTGGCGCTCGGCGCGCTCATATATGATCTTATCCCTATCACTCACACGGAGTACTGTGACGAGGGGTTGCCACACGAATTCAAACTCTCATTTGGCGATGGCTTCGCTGTGTTCGACTTTGTCCTAGCCATCTCGGAATATAGTGCTGAAGAGATACGGCATTATATTACTCGATTCAAGTTGCCGACGATACCGGTAATCGCCGTACCATTAGCTCACACTAACGATATTTCCGCTCGGGCGTCTCCATCTCTGCTTACGGATGCGTCAACAAAAACAAAGTTGCAGAGACCAAAGTCGTGCGGGGAAGGCGCTATTTCATCCACTCAAGGACAAGCCACGGAGGGTGCTCTGGCGAAGCTTCGCGGCCGGGAATTTGCCATGATGGTCTCGACTATTGAGGCAAGGAAGAACCACAACTATCTCGTTTCCGCCTGGAAACATTTTGTCAACGAGGGCCTAGATCCGCCTGACTTGGTGTTCGTGGGCCGCCCCGGTTGGCGCGTCACTAGCTTGATGGAAATGCTTACAACAACGCGGTATCTGGATGGCCGCGTCCACATCCTTCACGATCTATCAGATCATCAACTGACAACGCTCTATGACGAATGCCTGTTCACCTTATTCCCCAGTTTCATCGAAGGCTGGGGCTTACCAGTCGGTGAAAGCCTTTCGCGCGGCAAGCCGTGCATCGCCTCCTCCACTTCATCGATTCCGGAGGTTGGTGGCGACCTAGTCGATTACGTCGACCCGCTTAATCTACGCGACGGGATCGAAGTCATTCGTCGAATGACGTTCGACACGGGTTACCGCAATCGACGCACGGACGAGATTAGGAAAGCCTTCAAAGCACGTACATGGAGCGAGGTCGGCGCCGACCTGCTGGAGGATGTCGACAAACTTCGGAAGACCCTCACGGTCAACACTGAGCCAGAAGTGTTGTTTCCTACCGACAGCATCTTCCGCCCGGGGGATCTTGCTCTTGGTAACCGGCTCCCGGAGAACTATGCGGCACGGCCATTGCGGTCGATGCTCGTAGATGGCTGGTATGGTGTGGAGGCGTTTGGCTGCTGGATGGCGGGGCGGCAGGGTGACCTGCTGTTCAGGAGCGATTTGGCACCGGGAACGCCGATCGTCATCTACCTCTCACTCTGCACTCCGGGCCACCTGACTGACCTTCGACTAGACGTCGCCGTCGGCATAGGAGAGTACGACATCAAACCTATCATCGACGCAGACGCCGAAATCATCTTGAAGCAGTCTATGCCTGTTCCATTCGAAGGGAACTTTAATGCTGTCATCCGAGGTCTGGTTGGGCCGCGCAGTCTTGTCCGTGTTCGTCTAACACTTTCGGCAGGTCCAAAGCCGGTTGGCGACGACAGCAGACCGTTTGGTGTTGGAATCCGGTCCGTTTGCTATACTGTCTCGTCAGATCTAGATAGACGCGTTCAATTGGTTGAAAACCTACTGCTTAATAGGCCCTCGATAGAGGTCAATTAATTGACACTTAACGACTATGATTTTGATAAGGCTCCTTCTTCTTGAAGAAGTAGGCTACTGGCGACGGATTTTGCGGGCGGGCGCCTCATTGGTGATCGCCGGGTTGGTCGCCTGAGGGCGAGACGATCGTGAACCGGGCGCTCATTTGGACCGCGGCTACGATCTATAAAACCGCACTAACGACCACGCTGCTGTTCGCTGCGACCTCAGTTCGCGCTGAGCCATGCGTGCCGGTTCTCTGCAATGATGGGACGAGGAATACTGGCGTCTCAGTTCGCAGTGCGTGCCTGCACCATGGCGGCATCAAGCCGATGCCGCCGAGGGCACCGCCGCAAGCCTCAAGGCCAGGCGTGCCGCAGCCCAGCACCAGATAACCGGCTTGCGGTCACCGGCGCCCGCCGGACCGCGCGAGGGATCGTCACCCGTAGCCGAGGCCGTGAGGGGCTGGGTAACGCCTGCCTGGCCGGCGCATAGAGCCCGGTCGCCACTAGGCGGAAGCGCCCAGATACGTCGCTGATCCAGCTAGTGGCACCCTCCTGTCAGTACGACCGAGGCAGGCCAAGCACCTTCTCGCCGATGAAGTTCATGATCATCTGCGGGCTGACCGGCGCGATGCGGGGAATGAAGCACTCCCGCAAATATCGCTCGACATGGTACTCGGTGGAATATCCCATGCCGCCATGGGTCATCACCGCCGTCTCGCAGGCGGTGAATGCGGCCTCGGCGGCCAGGAACTTGGCGCTGTTCGCCTCTGCGCCGCACTCCTGCCCGGCATCGTACAGCCCGGCGGCCTGCAGGACCATCAGGTTCGCCGCCTCCAGGTTCATCCAGGCGCGGGCGAGCGGATGCTGGATGCCCTGGTTCTGCCCGATCGGGCGGCCGAACACGACGCGCTCCTTCGCATACGCCGTCGCCTTGCGGATCGCGGCATGGCCCAGCCCAACCGCTTCCGCGGCAATCAGGATCCGCTCCGGATTCAGGCCGTGCAGGATCTGGCGGAAACCGTCACCCACCCGCCCGATCAGGTTTTCGGCCGGCACCTCCATCCCGTCGAAGAACAGCATGTTCGAGTCGACGGCATGGCGGCCCATCTTGTGGATGAGCCGGATTTCCGCGCGGGAGCGGTCAAGGTCGGTATAGAACAGCGACAGCCCGTCCGTCTTGCGCTTGACCTGGTCGAGCGGCGTCGTGCGGGCCAAGATCAGCACCTTGGTGGCGACCTGCGCCGTCGAAATCCAGATCTTCTGCCCGGTGACGACGTAACGGTCGCCCCTGCGCTCCGCCCTGGTGGTGATTTCCGTGGTGTTCAGGCCGGCATTCGGCTCGGTGACCGCGAAGCAGGCCTTGTCCCGCCCCTCGATCAACGGCGGCAGCATGCGCGCCTTCTGCTCCTCCGTGCCGAACACCACCACGGGCTGCAGTCCGAAGATGTTCATGTGGACCGCCGACGCGCCCGACATGCCCGCCCCCGACTCGGAGATCGCCCGCATCATCACCGCAGCCGCCGTGATGCCGAGCTCCGCCCCGCCGTAGTCTTTCGGCATCGCGATGCCGAGCCAGCCGCCATCGGCGATGGCCCGGTAGAACTCCTCGGGGAAGGTCGCGGAGCCATCCCGCTCGAGCCAGTAGGCGTCGTCGAAGCGGGTGCACAGCCGGGCGACCTCGTCACGGATCGTACGTTGGTCGTCAGTAAGGTCGAAGGACATGATTCGCGCTCTCAATGCTTCAGCAAGGGGCAGGTGCTGTCCGCCAGAGGCTGGAACACCTCACCCGGCGGGAGCGCGCGGACCACTTTCGCGATGTCCCATTTGTCCTTCGACTCGTCGGGGCGCTTCACCTGCATCAGGTACATGCTGTGGGCCAGGCTGCCGTCGTCCCGGATCGTGCCATCCTGGGTGAAGGCGTCGTTGATCGGCGTCTGCCGCAGCGCCGCACGCACCTTGTCCACGTCGAGACTGCCGGCCTTCTCGACAGCCGCGAGGTATTGCAGCGTGGCCGAGTAGGCGCCGGCCTGGTTCATCGTCGGCATCGCCTTGGTCCGCTCGAAGAACGCGTTGGACCAGGCGCGGGCGCGTTCATTCTGGTCCCAGTAGAAGCCGGTGACGAACTGCAGTCCCTGCGCGGCCTGCAGGCCGATGCCGCGCACGTCCGTGTCGAACAACACCAGCGGCTGCACCCGGATGCCCGAGCGGCCGAGGCCGAACTCGTTCGCCTGCTCGATGGCGTTCTGCGTGTCGCGGCCGGCGTCGGCGAGGGCCAGTGTCGTGGCCCCCGCACCCTGCGCCTGCAGCAGGAACGAGGAAAAGTCGCTGACGGCAAGCGGGTGCAGCGCCGTGCCCACGACCTTGCCACCGAGCGCGGTCACGACGCTCGCCGCCTCGGCCTCAAGCGTCTTGCCGAAGGTGTAGTCGGCGGTGAGGAAGAACCATTTGTCGCCGGGTTTGGTCTCGGCCCGCCCGACCCCGTGCGCCATGGCATAGGTGTTCCAGACATATTGGACGCCGTACGGGCTGCACGACTCGTTGGTCAAGGCAGTCGTGCCGGAGAGGGCAAAGAACATCGTCTTCTTTTCTTCGGCGAGCTTCTGCACCGCGAGCGCGATGGTGGAGGTCGTGCCCTCGATCACCATGGACGCGTGGTCCTGATCGATCCATTGCCGCGCGTCGGAGAGCGCGTTGGTGGGATTGTCCGACGGGTCGGCCGAGAGCACCTGGATGGGCCGGCCGAGCACCTTGCCGCCCCGCTCCTGCACCGCCATCTGCACCGCCGTCACCAGCGCCTGGCCGTTGAAGTCGGCATAGACGCCCGACATGTCGGACAGCACCCCGATCGTGACGGGTTGGGCGCGGGCGGCGACCAGGCTGAGCGCGAAGGCGCCTGGTATCGCGGAAAGCAGACGTGTTTTCATTGGACTGTTCCTTTTTGGTTAGGGTTATTCTGGGACGGCCGACCGCGGTCGCGCCCCGCGTTCAAGCACGCGGGACAACCAGGCCTCGGCCATCTCGACGAACAGCCGCACCTGCCGGCCGGCTTCCGCGGGATCGCGTGAGAAGGAACGGTGGATCGCCGCACCGCGCAGGGCCGAGACCATCACGCCGCGCAGGGTCACGATGTCAGCGTCCGACAGGGGGATGTCGGCCAGGACGGTGCGCCAATGCTCGACGCGGCGTTCAGTGATGCGCTTCATCAAGGCATCGACCTCGTCGCGCAGCAGCTCGTCGTGCCCGGCGCCGAGCCAGATCTCGAGCAGCGCCATCCCGTCCGGCCCCTCGTAGAGCAGCCGGTACTCGTCGATGAGGTCGCGGATCCGGCTTGCGACCGAACCCTGGCCTGCCGTGTCCGGCCGCACCGGCCCGCGGCGGGCGCGCGCGACGTGCCGCATGACGGCAATGAACAATCCCTGCGCCGTGCTGAAATGGTGCTGGACCGCACCCCGGGTCACCCCGGCACGCTCTGCGATGATGGCGGCCGTCGCGCCATTGAAGCCGCGTTCGTTCAGCACGTGGATGGCGGAGTCGATCAGCGCGCGCCGGGTCTGTTCGCTGCGTTGTGGCTGGGTCAGGCCGACAGCGACGCCGCGCGGGCTGTCAGGCGACTTTTCCATGACCGCCGGGCCGTCCAGTGGGCCGGTCTGACCTGCCGGACGCCGCATCAAGGAGCGAGGCATAAGCGTGGGAGCGTCTTCTGCATCGAACCCCACTAACGTGCATGCGTGAATGTATGTCAATGCTCCAAGTGATCCAGCATGTTGGGCTTCGGACCTGGGTTGAACCGACGAAGCTTTGCGAGGTGCAACCTGACGCAAACGAGTAGGGCCTTGATTCTCCCCAGTCACTTCGCTGTTTACATCCCTCGGGCGCCAACCCGCTTCGCAAGCTGCCGTCGCCCGACTAGGCTTACCGAATACGGGGAGAGCTGGAATGGCACGCACAGCACTGGTCACGGGCGCAGGCGGCGGGATCGGACGGGCCTCGGCGCTGGCGCTGGCGCAAGATGGGTTCGCCGTCGCCCTGGCGGGCCGCCGGGGCGAGGCGCTGGAGGAAACCGCGTCCCTGGCCGGCGGCGCCACGACTCTCGTCATCCCCACCGACGTGACCCAGCCGGCATCGATCGACGCGCTGTTCGCCACCATCGCGCAGCAATGGCGCCGGCTCGACGTGCTGTTCAACAACGCGGGCGGCAACGTGCCCTCGACCAATTTCGGCGACCTCACGGACGCGCAGTGGGAGAGCGTGGTGGCCGTCAACTTCACCGGCGTGTTCCGCGTGGCCCGGAGCGCCTTCCGCATGATGCGCGACCAGACACCGCAGGGCGGACGCATCATCAACAACGGGTCGATCTCCGCCCACGCCCCCCGCCCCGGCTCGGCGCCCTATACCGCGACCAAACACGGGGTCAGCGGGCTCACCAAGACCATCTCGCTCGACGGACGCCGCTTCAACATCGCCTGCGGCCAGGTGGATGTCGGCAACGCCGCGACCAGCATGACGGCCCGGATGCAGCAAGGCGTGCCGCAGGCGAACGGCGCCATGGAAACCGAGCCCGTGATGGACGTCGCCAACGTGGCGCGCTCGGTGGCCCTGATGGCGTCGCTGCCGCTCGACGCGAACATCCTCACGCTCACCGTGATGGCCACGTCCATGCCCTTCGTCGGGCGCGGCTGAGCGGATGCCGATGGACCCCGACGCCCGGCGGCTGATGGACATGGTGGCGCTCGCCGCCCGGCCATCGGTCGAGACGCTGTCCCCGGCCGAGGCAAGAGGCTTCTACACGGCGTCACGCACCGCCGTGCAACGGCCGCCCGCTGCGGTGGCGGAGGTCCGGGAGGTCTCGGTCAGCGGGATTGCGGCGCGTTTCTACCGCGGTATCGACGCGGTGGATGGCTGCGGCCTGCTCTACCTGCACGGCGGCGGCTGGGTCATGGGCGACCTGGAGACGCATGACGGCCTGTGCCGCAGCCTGGCCAACCTGGCACGCTGCCGCATCGTCGCCGTCGACTACCGCCTCGCGCCGGAGCACCGTTTCCCGTGCGCCCTCGATGACTCGGCCGCCGTGTTCGCCCATGTGGCGGAACATGCCGCCGCGTTCGGCATCGACCCCGCACGGCTGGCGGTCGGCGGGGACAGTGCGGGCGGGAACATGGCTGCGGTGCTGGCGCTGCGCGGCCGGGATGGCGACGGCCCGGCGCCCTGCTTCCAGTTGCTGCTGTACCCCGCCACGGACCTGACCTTCCAGCATCCATCCTGCCACGCATTCCCGTCCGGCGTGCCGCTGACCGGGTCGGCCATGCGCTGGTTCCGCGACCATTATCTGGGCGATGCCGACCCGGCCGACCCCGCCGCCAGCCCGCTGCATGCCCCGTTGCACGGCCTGCCGCCCGCCTTCGTCCTCACCGTCGGCTACGACCCGCTGCGAGACGAAGGCATCGCCTATGCCCGGGCGCTGGAGGCGGCGGGGTGCGCCGTGACCCACCTGCACATGGCCACCCAGGTGCACGGTTTCCTGCAGATGAACCGGATCATCCGCGCCGCCGACACCGCGCTGACCATGGCCGCGGCGGCGCTGCGCCATGGCTGGGGCGGCGCATGAGCCCCGACGTACTGGTGATCGGCGGCGGCATCGCGGGGATGAGCGTCGCCTGGCGCTTGGCCATCGCCGGCGCCCGGGTCACGTTGCTGGAGGCGGAAGCGCAGTGTGGCGCCCATAGCACCGCCCGGTCCGCCGCAACCCTGACGGAAAACTACGGCACCCCGGCCGTCCGGCGGCTGAGCCTGGCCAGCCGGACGTTCCTGGCAGCGCCGCCGCCGGGTTTCGTGACGACGCCGTTGCTCCGCCCGCGCGGCAGCCTGACCATCGCCCGGCCCGGCGAGGAGGAGTTGTTGGCGGCGCAGCTCGCGGAGGGCCAGGTCCACGTCCCCGCAATGGCGCCGCTGTCGCCTGCGGACGTGCTGCACATGGTGCCAGCGCTGCGGCCGAATGCAGTGGCCGCCGCCTTCATCGAGCCGGATGTCTGCGACATCGACGTGGATGCCTTGTTCAACGGGTACCGCCGCGGCCTGCTCGCGGCTGGGGGCACGGTGGTGACGACGGCGCGGACGGACCGGATAAGCCGCGATGGATCGGCCTGGTGCGTCGACTCGCCGGCCGGCCGGATCGTGGCCCACAAGGTGGTCAACGCCGCGGGCGCCTGGGCGGACCAGGTGGCCAGGCAGGCAGGCGTTCCGGGGAAACACCTGACCCCCAAGCGTCGGACTGGCCTGATCATCGACGCGCCGGGCAGCACCTCATGGCCCATGGTGAACGACGCGACGGAAACGCTGTACTTCAAGCCGGATGCCGGCCGGCTGATGGTGTCCCCTGCCGATGCGACACCCACCGACCCGTGCGATGCCCAACCGGAGGAGCTCGACATCGCCATCGCGATGGACCGGCTGGATCAGATGACGACCCTGTCCGTGCGGCACGTCTCCCATCGCTGGGCTGGGTTGCGGACCTTCGCGCCCGACCACTCCCCCGTCGTTGGGGAGGACGCGGCAGCCAGAGGGTTCTTCTGGCTGGCGGGACAAGGCGGCTTCGGCGTCATGACGTCGCCTGCCCTGTCGGCCATCGCGGCCGCCGCCGTGATGGGCAGCGCGGTCGAGGCCGATCTCGACGCCAACCGGATCCTGGCTGGCTAGGCCCCGCTGCCAATCTGCCGCTTCATCGCGGCCAGCAACGCGTCGATGCTGTTGCCGTTGTGGCTGAGGTAGGAGGCATAGTCGCTGCGCTGCGTCAGCCGCAGGCTGGTGCCCTCTGCCACCACGTCGACGATCTTGGGCGTGCCTGTCGCCGTGCTGACCACCCAACGGACGTTCGTGGGCGCGTTGTTGGGCCGTTGCACCACGGTCGCGACATAGGCCTCATTACCTCGCATGGCGGTGTCGCCCATGCGGAAGGTGACGCCGCGATATTCGCCGATCTTGCTGGTGATGTTGTTGACCAGCACGCCGTGGAACAACTGCGTGAACTCTGCAAGCTGCTGCGGGGTCACCGAGTTGACAAACCGCCCGAGGCAGAATCTCGCGATGGTATCCACGTCGACGGCCTTGTCGATCAGCGGCCGGAGACGCTGCTCTTTCTCCGCCAGGCTTTGATCGCCGTTCACCACCGCGACGAGCTGGTTGCCGAAACTATCGACGAAGCTCGCGGCGCTGCTGTCCTGCGCCAAGGCGCCCGGCATGCGGCCCACGCCAAGCATGACGGCCGCACTGGCGGATGCCAGAAGGATCCGGCGGGTCACCATCATCGATCGCATCCCCCCAAAACAGTCATCACTTTGAATACCAGTTCGGCACGGTCGCCCGGTCTTCACTCCGCACGGCGTCAATCGTGGCTTCCCGGTTCTGCCGATACAAGCTGCGGAACGTTGCGTAGGGATCGAGCGCGGTTTTTTTGATCGAATCGACGTCATCCAGAACCCGGGAGCGCTCATCCACCGCGGCGACGCCGATCCGCACGTCGTCCAAGGTGCGCAGACCATGCCCGTTCGGAACGTAGGTCAGCGGATCGAACGCCACGTCGACCCCGTATCCGGTCGCATCCCGCGGATTGGACGGGCCAAGCACCGGAAGGAACAGGAACGGCCCTTCCGGCACGCCCCAAAGCGCCAAGGTGGTACCAAAATCATTGTCATGGTACGGATAGCCCAGCTTGGCGGCCACGTCGAACAGGCCACCCACGCCGGCCGTCGTGTTGATCACGAACCGCATGAACGTATCGCCGGCACGCCGCGGCTTGGTTTGCACCACGTCGTTGATGAACAACGCCGGAGTCGTCATGTTCAGCAGGACATTGTGGACCGGCTCCCGCACCGCATTCGGCACCGCATACCGGTAGGCGCGAGCCACCGGCGCCAGGAAATAGGTGTCGAGCCCGTCATTGATGGCGTAGCCGATGCGGTTCGCCGGCTCGAACGGGTCGTTATTCTCCTGGTATTCCTGCGTCGCGGCGACATCGGAGGCGGGCGGGCGGGCGGCGCAGGCCACAAGGCTCCAGACCGTGGCGGCGGCGATCAGGGGGCGCAGCAGGGGGGTTCGCATCGGAAGGTCCTTGGGTCGGCAGCCGGCAGCAACACCGCAGTGGAACAGGCATAGACCGACATTGTCTAGCATGCACCGCGCCATGCACAACTTCACCCGGTCAGCATACTTCCACTCCCGCGTAACACGAGAGCGCTTGCGTTGCCGCCCGGGTACACCCATGACAAGGAGCATGAACCAAGTGACATCCGTTCCGCATGCCCCCCCCACCCTGGAACGCTGGCTGACCGGCCCCCGGTTCGGCGCGCTGCCCGCCCCGGCTGCCGGGTCGCCGCCACTTTTGTCGTTCGAGTTCTCGCCGCCCCGCACCGATGCGATGGAGGCGCAGCTTTGGGCGTGCATACGGCGGTTGGAGCAGCTTGCGCCCCGGTTCGTGTCCGTCACCTATGGCGCGGGCGGCAGCACTCAGGCCCGGACGCATGCAACCGTCAGCCGCATCGTGACGGAAACCAGCCTCACCCCAGCCGCGCACCTGACCTGCGTCGGCGCCAGCCGCGGTGAGGTGGATGACGTGGCGCGGCAATATTGGGAGAGCGGCGTGCGGCACATCGTGGCGCTGCGTGGCGACCCGCCGTCCGGCGAACGCTACGTGGCGCATCCGCAAGGCTATGCGTATGCCGCCGACCTCGTCGCCGGGCTGAAGCGTGTCGCTGATTTCGAGATCTCGGTTGCCGCCTATCCCGAAGTGCATCCGATGGCGACGAGCCCGGATCATGACCTGGACAACCTGAAGCGCAAGCTGGACGCCGGCGCCACGCGGGCGATCACCCAGTATTTCTTCGATGCCGGGTTGTTCCTGGACTTCATCGACCGCGCGGCCGCAGCAGGCATCACGGCGTCGATCGTGCCGGGCATCATGCCGGTGGCCAATTTTGCGCAGGCGGCCCGGTTCAGCGCAGTGTGCGGCACGACGGTGCCGGACTGGCTGCGGGCGATGTTCGAAGGGACGGAGGAGGAGCCGGAGATCCGGCGGACTGTCGCGGCCGTCGTCGCGGCGGAGCAGGTTCGCCTGCTCCAGGCGAATGGCGTCGACGAGTTCCACTTCTACACGCTCAACCGGCCGGAACTGACCTATGCGGTCGCCCATATCCTCGGCGTGCGCGCGAAGAAGCTAGAGGATGAAGCCTAGCAGCGACGAGGACGCATGATCCACCCGGCTTGATCCGGCGGCTGGGGTGTCCGCCACGCCGCCCTCAACGGCGTCCAACAACGCCGGCAGATCAGACGCGCTGGCCAGCGTCTCACCCAACTCGTTTTCCAGGCGCAACTCGGCCGTGTCGAGCACGAGGATCATGCGCTGCCATGGCCGACCCGCATCACGCGGCTTCAGCATCATGGCCGGCGGGCCTTGGTTGGAGTCAGCCGGCGACCAGCTCAGGTCGCGACGACCACACCATGTGCTCAGGGCACGAAGCTCAGTCCCGGCCAACATCGAAGCACCCTATGACGACGGACGCTGTATGACACACTTGGCCGTTCCAAGTGTTAACACGGCGCATCTAAACTAGGAGCGTCTGCCTATAATCCGTTGATGGTCCAGTCAAACAGGCAAGAGCGGTGCGCACGAAGTAGCGAGCC
Source organism: Acetobacteraceae bacterium (assembly GCA_965199095.1). Classification (GTDB taxonomy): domain Bacteria; phylum Pseudomonadota; class Alphaproteobacteria; order Acetobacterales; family Acetobacteraceae; genus LMUY01. The sequence continues at coordinate 846,571 of CBDAQM010000004.1, read as the reverse complement.
AACCTGCCAGGTCGCTGCCCCCTGCGCTCACCACCGCGGTCGCGACGCGGCGATGATAGGCGTCGAGCCATTCCAGTTCCGCTTGGGTCAGCAAGGCCGGCTCGATCAACTGGCGGTCGAACGGCGCCAGGGTGAGGACCTCGAACTCAAGGAACGGCCGCGTTGCGACGGTTAGTTCCGCCGGTTGCACCAGCAACAGCGTCTCCAGCCGGATGCCGTACTGCCCGGGGGCGTAGAAGCCCGGCTCGTTGGACAGGATCATCCCGGCCTCGATCGGCACGATACGCGCCGCCCGGGAGATGCTGACCGGGCCTTCGTGCACCGACAGGGTGCTGCCGACGCCATGACCGGTGCCGTGGTCGTAATCGAGGCCGATATCCCAAAGCGCGCGGCGGGCCAGCGCATCCAGATGCGGGCCGGCCACCCCCTTGGGGAAGCGCGTCGTGGCGAGGGTGATGTTGCCCTTCAGGACGCGGGTGAACCGCTCCTTCAACTCAGCCGGCGGCGCGTCCGGCCCGGTCCACACCGTACGGGTGATGTCCGTCGTGCCATCGTCGAACTGGCCGCCGCTGTCGATCAGGTAGACCTCATTGCGCCCGATCGCCCGGTCGGTTTCAGGCGTGACGCGGTAATGGATGACCGCGCCGTGCTCTCCCGCGCCGGAGATGGCGGGGAAGCTTTCCCCCCGGAAACCCGGCGCCTCCTGCCGGAAGGCAAGCAGCTTGGCCGCAGCGGAGAGTTCCGTCTCGTCCCTCGCCTGCTCCAGCCATTGCAGGAAGCGGCAGACGGCCACGGCGTCGCGGCGATGCGCAGCGCGGGCGCCCTCCTGCTCCACCGGGTTCTTCGCGGCCTTGGGGATCAGGCATGGATCGCTGCCGGCGACCACCACCGCCCCGGCCGCGCGCAACGCCTGCGCCACGGCGGCGGGGGCGCCGGCCGCATCCACCCGGACCTTGCGTCCGGACAATGCTGCCAGGGCTTGGTCGAGCTCCCCCGGCCGGCGGCATGCGACGGCGTCGCCCAGCCAGTCCCGGGTGGAGTTCGACAGCTTGGCTGCCTCTATGAACAATTCGATCCGCGCGTCGGCATGCAGGATGGCGAAGGCGAGCGAGACCGGGGTGAACGGCACGTCCCCGCCGCGCAGGTTCAGCAGCCAGTTGATGCTCGCCGGGTCGGTCAAGACGCAGGCATCCTGCCCGGCGTCGCGCAGCACCTGGGACAATTGCGCCAGCTTATCGGCGCTTGACCGACCGGCCACGGCCAACGGGTGCGGGATGGCCGGCGCGGCGGGCGGCGGGGGACGATCCAGCCACACCGCGTCGACCGGGTTCGGCGACAGCGGCACCATCTGCAACCCGGCCTCGACGTAGCGCGCCAATCCCTCCTCACTGATCAGCCACGGATCGTAACCCAGCCGGTGCGCCCGGGCGCTTGCCCAGTCCTGCGGCGGCTGTTCGGTGATGTGCAGGCGCTGGAACGCGGCGCCATCCGTCTGCGCCGCAAGCTGCAGCACGTAGCGGCCATCGGTGAAGACCGCCGCCTGCTCCGCCAGCACGATCGCCAGGCCGGCACTCCCCGTGAAGCCCGTGAGCCAGGCGAGCCGTTCGGCGCCGGGCGCCACGTATTCGCCGAGATGCTCATCCGCCCGCGGCACGACGAAGCCATCGACGCCGCGGGCGGCAAGAACGGCGCGCAGATCGGCCAGGCGGGAGTGTGTCATCGTGTCTTAACATACCTCTAACTTCATGCATGCACTTGAAGCATGGCTGTCGGCTAGGCTTGGCACACCCTAATCCATTGGAGGTGCGCCATATTACGCGGCAGCAGACGGGAGCAAGCCATCGCCGATGGCCTCCGAAGCCCGCTGCGCATGTTTGGGACTAGACCACTATGAATGCCTTCGTGTCCAAGGAGGAACTGACCCTTCTCCCCACCACCCGAATCAATTATCCGGAGCACTTCGCCGACGCCCGCAGCCGGCGTAGCAAGCCTGGATTGTTCGCGCGTATCCGCGCCTGGATGGAGCGCCAGTCCGTGTTGTCTGAACTGAATGACCTGACGGACCGCGAACTGGCCGATATCGGTCTGAGCCGCGCCGACATCCGCAACGTGTTTGATCCGACGTTCGCCATCCGGGCACGCTGATACGGGGCCACGCGCCGGGAATTACGGTTCCCGGCGTCGCTCCGGCTTGCGGAGGACCAGGATCGTCCAACCACCCTCCCGCAGGGTTCGTTCCAGCACCAGGCCGGTCCGGCGGTGTGCCGCCAAAACCATGCGCGCCTGCGATTGCAGGAGCCCGGCGAGGATGGCGACGCCACCCGGTGCAAGGTTCAGCGACAAGTCTCGCGCCATGGCGCAAAGCGGCCGCGCCAGGATGTTCGCGAACACCAGGTCATAGGGCGTGTTGTGGCGCGCCGGCGGCTGCCATCCGGTGGCGAGGCGGCATGCCACCCGGTTGCGCAGCCCGTTGAGCACGGCGTTGTCGCGCGCGACGCGGACGGCCCAGCGGTCAATGTCGGTCGCCAGCACCGATCGCTTCAACAGCTTGGCCGCGGCCATGGCCAGGATGCCGGACCCGCAGCCGAGATCCAGGACACCGCGCGGCCGATGGTAGGCGACAGCTTCCAAGGCGCGCAGACATCCCCGGGTCGAGCCGTGCTCGCCTGACCCGAAGGCGACGCCCGCATCGAGCAGGAGCGTCAGCCGGCCGGGTGCGCGCCCCGGCCCGAGATGCGTGCCGCGGATGGCGAAGCGACGTCCGACGCGCTGCTCGGGGAAGGCCGAGTGGGTGCGCGCCAGCCATCCTCCCGCCGGCGTGGGCGCGCGATACAGCGCCGGCTCCGTGCCGGTCAGGAAACCGGCCAGCATCAAGGCGGCGGCGAGTTCGGCTTCGTTTTCGCCGCGGCGCTTGACGCCTTCCACGGTCCAACTCCGCTGCTCCTCGTCCGCCAGGAAGAACCCGACAGTCCGGCAGACGGCGCCCAACGCCTGCTCGAACGCCTCCAACGCGGGTTCGGCGACTGTGACCGAGAGTGTTTCGAGTTCCTCGCTCATGCCGACCCAGACGCTGCTACGCGCTCGCCAGAGGGTTCGTGCGCAGGCTGGGCATCACGCCAGGGCGCCATGTCCCGCCCGCACATGCCCTTCCTCTGTGGTGGCGGCGCGAAAGTATTGGAAGGCGAACACCCGCACGGCGCTCGTGCGTCCACCATCTGACCCTTCGCCCTCCACGCGTTGCACGAGGTCGCCAAGGCCCACTCGCTCGCGCCGGCAGATTTCCTGCAACGCGTCCCAAATTTCTGGTTCGAGCCGCATGGAGGATCGTCCTCTTGCGGCGATGATGTTGCGGTTCACCAGGCGGCTCTGCATTGTTGGCACCCATCTCCTGCCACGGGATCAATTTCAACCGTTAACAGGACATTAACAGTTTTTTTGATGGGCTACAACATAAGTCGAGACAAATTCTCTGTTTCTGAGACGGTTGGGTCGCCAATTGTCAGGGTGGCTCGTCCGGCGCCAAGAGCCGAAGCGACACGGCGTGCAATCCGGCGCTGAATTCCGGTGCAAGCTGGGCATGCACCGCGCGTGACCGTGCAACGCGGCTCTGGCCTCTGAAGGCAGCCGACACCATGACGATCGCGTAGTGGGTTTCGCCGGCGGGCGTGGCGCCCGCATGGCCGGCGTGATGGGCGCTGTCATCGACGATATCCAACCTGACCGGGTCGAACGCCGAGGATAATGCGTCGCGCAGCCGTTCCTCTCTCGTGACCATCCCTTAGCTATTGCGGGATTGTCGTCCGGCTTGCAATGCCGGCGTCGCGCGTAGCCCGGATGCGCATCCGGGCAGGGCTTGCTCCGCCCGGTGCAGGGCGCACATAAGGGTGGATGACCCGACGCGCACCGCGAGCACGGGCCTACGCGCCCGATCCGGATGCGCCAGGCCGCCCTTGTGACTGTCCAGATTGCCCATGCCTGGGAGAATATCGCGCGCCCAAGTCCCGCACTACGCTGAACGCCTATTGGTGGTTCTGCCTGGACCACGTGCGAGAATACAATGCGTCCTGGGACTTCTATAAGGGCATGACGCCGGGCCAGATTGAGGCGCAGACCAGGTTGGATACGCAATGGCAGCGCCCCACTTGGCCGCTCGGGCGGCTGGGCGCGCGGTTCCTGAACGAGGACGCGCTGCGGGATCCGCTGGCGGCCTTGGCCGCGTCGCGCCGCCGGAGCGAGGAACGGGCCGCCCAGGCCGCACCGACCGAGTTGCGCCAACCGCTCAGCACACTGGGACTTGACTGGCCTGTCACGCTGGATGTGGTGAAGACGCGATACAAGGAGTTGGCGAAGCGCAACCATCCGGACGCGAATGGTGGCGACCGGGCAGCGGAGGAGCGGTTGAAGACCATCAACATCGCCTATGCCGCGATCCGAACGCATCTCTCGGCGGACCCGCAGCGCGCCAGCCACGATGCCGCCTCCGGGGCTGCCGCAGGGTAGCGGCGACGGCCCGCCATCGCTAACCTTCGCTTTGACCCGTCCGCTCTTGCTTGAGGATACCATTCGCTGATGACCAACGTCGCTGCCCTCGCGGACCCCCGTCCGGCCCCGACCACCTCCATCGACGGCCCGGATACCCATGTCAGCGCGCGTGACGTGTTCGGTATCGACCTGGATATGGACGTCCCTGCCTTTTCGCTTCGAACGGAGCACGTGCCGTCGATCGACACGACCTACCGCTTCGACCGGGAAACGACGATCGCCATCCTGGCGGGCTTCAGCCACAACCGGCGCGTCCTGATCCAGGGCTATCACGGCACCGGCAAGTCGACGCATATCGAGCAGGTCGCCGCCCGGCTGAACTGGCCCTGCATCCGGGTCAACCTCGACAGCCATATCAGCCGCATCGACCTGATCGGCAAGGACGCCATCGTCGTGCGCGACGGCAAGCAGATCACCGAGTTCCGCGAGGGCATCCTCCCCTGGGCGCTGCAACACCCCTGCGCGCTGGTGTTCGACGAGTATGACGCCGGGCGGCCGGACGTGATGTTCGTGATCCAGCGCGTGCTGGAGGTGGAGGGGCGGCTGACGCTGCTGGACCAGAACAAGGTGATCCAGCCTCACCCGTATTTCCGGCTCTTCGCCACGGCCAACACCGTCGGGCTGGGCGACACGACCGGGCTGTACCACGGGACGCAGCAGATCAATCAGGGCCAGATGGACCGCTGGAACATCGTGGCGACGCTGAACTACCTGCCGCATGCCCAGGAAACGCAGATCGTCATGGCCAAGATGGGCACCGACAGCAAGGACGGCGCCACCCGCAAGAAGATCGAGTCGATGGTGGCGCTGGCGGAGCTGACCCGGGCCGGCTTCATCAACGGCGATATCTCGACCGTCATGTCGCCGCGCACCGTCATTACCTGGGCGGAGAACGCACGCATCTTTGGCGACACCGGGTTCGCCTTCCGCGTCACCTTTCTTAACAAGTGCGACGAGGCGGAACGGTCTACCGTCGCGGAATATTACCAGCGTTGTTTCAACGAGGACATCCCGACGGGGGTGCCCGTCCGCAAGGTTCTGTAACGGTGAGCGGCAACAAGGATACCGGGCGGTCGGAAGACTTCAAGCGCGCCACCGCCGGCGCCTTGCGCGCCATGGCGCGGACTGCGGACGTGCAGGTGGCGTTCCAGCCCGGCCCCTCGGGCGTGGTCGGCCGCCGCGCCCGCCTGCCGCTTCCCACCCGCGCCTTGCCCCCTGGCGAGATGGCGAAGCTGCGCGGGGCCGCCGACAGCGTGGCGCTGCGCCTGCGCCATCATGACGAAACCGTCCATGCGGCCCGTTCGCCCGGCCCGCGCGAGGCGAAGGACGTGTATGACGCGCTGGAGCAAGCGCGGGTCGAGACGGTGGGCGCCCAGCACATGGCGGGCGCGGCGGCGAATTTGCGCGCGCGGCTGGCCGAGGAGTGCGAGGCCGAAGGCTACGACCGGATGACCCGGCGCGACCAGCTTCCCCTCCCCGCCGCCCTGTCGCTGCTGGTGCGCGAACGCATGAGCGGCCAGGCCGTGCCGGAGGCCGCCAGCCGCATCCTGGCGACGTGGCGCGACACGTTGGGCGTGGAGGCCGAGGCCGCCATGGCCGCCATGGCCGCCGCCAGCGACGACCAGATCGAGTTCACCCGCGCCGCCCGCAAGCTGCTGGCCGCGATGAACCTGGCCGAGGCGGAGGTGGAGGCCGAGCCCGACAACGAGGAGGAGGAAGGCGAGGAGGGCGGCGAGCAGGCCGGCAGCCAGGATAACAGCCAGGATAGCCAGGGCGAGAGCCAGTCCGAGCAGGACAACACGCTGGGTCAGCAGCCGGAACAGATCGACGGCCAGGCCAGCGAAGACGAGGGCGAGCAGGCCGAGGAGGAAGAGGCCGCAGCCGCAGAGGGCGACGAGAAGCCCGGCGGCCCGCAACAGCGGCGCGACCGCCCGGTGAGCGACGACAGCACCGCCTATCGCGCCTTCAGCCGGGCCAATGACGAGGAGGTGCATGCCGACGACCTCTGCGACCCGGACGAGCTGACGCGGCTGCGCCAGCAGCTTGACCAGCAACTGCAGCATCTGCAGGGCGTGGTCAGCAAGCTCGCCAACCGGTTGCAGCGCCGCCTGATGGCGCAGCAGACCCGGGCGTGGGAGTTCGACCTGGAGGAAGGCATGCTGGACGCCGGACGCCTGGCGCGGATCATCGTCAACCCGCTGCTCTCGCTGTCCTACAAGCGGGAGCGGGAGACGGAATTCCGCGACACGGTGGTGACGCTGCTGATCGACAACAGCGGGTCCATGCGGGGACGCCCCATCACGGTGGCGGCGATGTGCGGCGACATCCTGGCGCGCACGCTGGAGCGCTGTTCCGTCAAGGTGGAGATCCTGGGCTTCACCACCCGGGCCTGGAAGGGTGGCCAATCGCGCGAGCGCTGGGTGTCGGAGGGCAAGCCGCGCAATCCGGGTCGGTTGAACGATCTGCGCCACATCATCTACAAGCCCGCCGACGCGCCATGGCGCCGGGCGCGCAAGAATTTGGGCCTCATGCTGCGCGAAGGGCTGCTGAAGGAGAACATCGACGGTGAGGCGTTGCTCTGGGCCTATCGCCGCCTGATCGGCCGGCCCGAGCGCCGCCGCATCCTGATGGTGATCAGCGACGGTGCGCCCGTCGATGACAGCACCCTGTCGGTCAATCCCGGCAACTACCTGGAACGGCACCTGCGCGAGGTGATCCGCGAGATCGAGGGCCGCGACCTGGTCGAGTTGATCGCGATCGGCATCGGCCATGACGTCACCCGCTATTACCGCCGCGCCGTCACCATCGTGGACGCGGAGGAGCTGGGCGGCACGGTGATGAAGAAGCTGGCCGAGTTGTTCGACGAGGACATGGCGGCGGCTTGGGCGCGTGCGAGCATCGAGCGGGCGCCGCTCGTCGCCTGAGAATCATGGAGCGATGCTGCCGCGCGGCGCAACCAACGTGACAGGTTTGGCCGTGCCAGGCAGCATTGCGCTACCCCCGCGCCGCCCGATCGTGCGCTGAGGCGTTCCGGTGCATGTCACACCGCCGCATGATGTGCGGCCACTCCAGCCCCTCGCCTCCCGCCCCACTCGCCGGCGACGCCTGCTGCGGCCTATGCTGGTCGGGTCGCTGCTGCTGCACCTCTTGCTCTTGGCGGCGCTCTATTTGCAGTGGCCGGACGAGGTCGAGCAACCGCCGCCGCAAACCGATTCGGAGGCGGTCGCAATCACCTTCGACACGCCGACGGGCAGCCAGCAGGCGTCTACGGCAACGCCTAACCCGGCCAGCCAGCCGAACACGACCAGCGGCAGCGCTGCCGCCACGGACACCCAGCCCAACCCGAACACTGCCCCGGCGCCGCCACCGACGCCCATCCCGCCGACACCTGAGCCGCCCACGCCAACGCCGCCGGCCGCGACACCCGTCTCCGTCCCGCCTGCGCCGACGCCGCCTGATCCAGCCCCGCCGGCGACCGCTGAGCCGCCGCCCCTTCCCCAGCCTCCGCCACCCGCTCCATCACCCCCCACGCCGCAGCCACCCGCAACCGTGTGGCTGAACCCGGACAGCGACGGCCAACTGCCTGCACCGCCGCCGTTCCAGATGCCGCAACCCCCGCCGCCCTTGCCGCCGCTGCCGCCTCGGCCGGCGCCGCCGCGGGTGGTGTCGCGTCCCAGCCCGCGCAATCCATTCGCCGCGCCGCAGAACTGGTCATTCAATGCCCCGCCGTCGCAGCAGGCGCCGGGACGCCCCTCCCACGGCTTCGACCTGTCGCCACCGCGCCTGGGCGGCCCGGATAACGCATCGCTCGGGTATGTCAGCGGGGCCAAGCCCAGCGGCGACTGGATGTCGGCGCTGCGCAAATGGGTCGATGTCCGCAAGTATTACCCGGAACAGGCGATTGCGCAGTTGGAGCAGGGCAGCGTGACCCTGCTGGTCGGCATCGATCGCTCCGGGCGCGTGCTGTCGGTGCAAGTGGCGAGCACCTCGCAGTCGCAGTTCCTGGATGCCGCGTTCGAGGACCTGTTCCGCCGCGCCACCGTGCCACCCTTCACGCCGGACATGACGGAGCAGACGACAACGCTGCGCGCCACGATGAACTTCCGGCTGATCACGCATTAGGGCTTGTTCGACATCAATCGAAGCGATTGCGGCGTCGAACAAGCCCTAAGCCTTTGTTTGGAGCGGCAGCTTTGTCGGCGTGCCGACGCACTTATTTGCCGACGCTGCCTTAGCGCACGATCGTTTCAGGTTGACCTGCAAAAGCCCTCTCCCTCTGGGAGAGGGTTGGGTGAGGGCCAGATGCACGGTCTCGCGCGCCGGACGCTCACCCCGGCCCTCTCCCAAAGGGAGAGGGAGAAGCACTGCCGTCAACCTGAAACGATCGCGCGTTCGAGTAGGGGGAAATCGCAGCGTCTTCCGCTTCGTCGCACTGGGAGGCGGAAGACGCTGCTTTTCCCGCCCTACTCCAACGATCTTTCCGCAAAGCAAACGACTGCCAGAACGGCGTTTGTTCGTAAAACGAACCTAAAAAGGCGCTAGAAGCCGAAAACCACTCGAAACCTCATAGTAACATCTCGTTCCGAGGAAAACTTATAGGGATGCCTCTATAGCTTTTTATATAATGAACCAGGATTGAAAATCATACAGTTGGTATTGATACGAGCGCCTTCATTAATCTCTTGCTCACGGTCATGCGATAAATTTCCATAGCTCTAAACAGGCATTAACCCTGACAATGGTGATCGCACGATGATAGACCGCCTTAGCGTGTCACGCCGGATTGTGCTCGTCCTCGCAATCGGTGTTGCAACGCCCGCTTTCGTGTCGATCCAATCCCTCGTCAATTTCCGGCAGGCGTTGCTCGAAGCCCGTGGTGCAGAGGTGCGGCATCTGGATGAAGTCGTTTGGTCGACCGTCGCTGGATTTTATGACCGTGCCATAAAAGGCCAGATGACAGAGGAGGCGGCGAAGGACGCAGCAAAAAGCGCAGTCCGCGCGATGCGTTACGATGGCACGAACTACTTCTTCATATGGGATATGTCCGGCACCGGCGTCGTGCACGGCGGCAACCCGTCGCTTGAAGGCAAGAACTTCCTCACCGGGCCCAATGCCACGAGCAACCCGGGCGTCGCCGACATGGTGTCCAAGCTCGTCAGCATCGCACGCGACAAACAGGAGGGCTTTGCTTACTACAAGATTCCGAAACCCGGTGAGACCACGCCGCTCGACAAGATTGGCTATTCCAAACTGTTCTCTCCGTGGAATTGGGCGATCGGCACGGGCGCATACGTGACGGATATCGATGCGGTCTTCTGGTCCAGGGCGAAGTCGGACCTGGCGGTCACAGTTGTTTGCACGATCTTAGCCGGACTATTGTCGTTTCTCCTTGGACGGGACTTGTCGCGCGCGCTGCGTCGGCTCACTGCCGCAATGAAGGGGTTGGCGGCCGGGAACCTCACTGCAGCGATTCCTGCTGTCAGCCGGCGCGATGAAGTTGGCATGATGGCAAGGACAGTACAGGTTTTCCGCGACAACGCCCTACGGGCGCAGGCGCTGGAGAAGGAAGCGTCTGACCTTCAGGGACGACGCGCGGCTGAGGACGAGGCGGTGCGGCGTGAGGCCGAAGAGCGAGCCGCAGCCGTTTCTGCCGCTCTTGTGGTGGGCTCTATCGGCGCCGGGTTGGAACGCCTGGCCACGGGCGACCTGACCTACCGCCTGGAAGAAACGCTTCCCCCTGCATACGAGAAACTGAGGACAGACCTCAACAGCGCAACTAGTCAACTGGGCCAAGTGATCCGCGGCATCATCTCCCATACTTCCGCGATCCAGTCTGGGGCCGGCGAGATCACCCACGCTGCCGACGACCTATCCGGCAGGACCGAGCATCAAGCCGCCAGCCTGGAGCAGACAGCGGCGGCGTTGAGTCAAATAACGACAACCGTCAAGCGCACTGCAGCCGGTAGCGACGAGGCTCGCACAGTCGTTGCAGCCGCCTGCGATGACGCGGAACGTACCGAGAGCGTTGTGCGCGGTGCTGTGGCGGCAATGGGCGAAATCGAAAAATCATCCACGCAGATAAGCCAGATCATCGGTGTCATCGACGAGATCGCGTTCCAAACCAATCTGCTGGCGCTGAACGCTGGCGTCGAAGCGGCGCGAGCTGGCGAAGCCGGGCGTGGATTTGCTGTGGTGGCCAGCGAGGTGCGCGCCTTGGCGCAGCGCAGCGCCCAAGCAGCAAAAGAGATCAAGGTGCTGATCAGTGCAAGCACACAGCAGGTGAGCCAAGGAGTGAAGCTGGTTGGTGACGCCGGTCAGGCGCTGGACCGGATCATGGGGCGAGTGAACGAGGTCAACGCGACGATCGGGAAAATAGCGGCTTCGGCGCAGGAGCAGGCGGCGGCCCTGCATCAAGTGAACGCGGCGGTAAACCAGATGGATCAGGTTACCCAACAGAACGCTGCAATGGTGGAGCAGACTACGGCTGCTGGCCACACCCTCCAGAATGAGGCCGAAGAACTGGTCATGCTCACGGGCAGGTTCCGAGTGGAGAGTGCGACATCGCGCTCAGCGAACGAGGCTGGTCAGTCGCAATCTGGGACGGCGATGCCGGTCCGGCTGACTGCCCGAAGCGCCCGTATCCGAACCGGCTGAGGATTGCCGATCCTTGCAAAGCCAGCGCGGCGGCACGACCGATTCCCTTGGAGCCGCCGGTGACGAGCGCGCGCTTGCCGCGAAAGTGCAAATCCATGGGTCGACGCCTTGAACCCGCTTCCTGCTTTTGTCAAAACCGGCTATGGCCACGACCCCGCGACCGCCCACCCGCCCGATGACCGACGCGCAGCGGGAGTATGAACGCAAGCGGGCGCAAAAGGCCGGGCTTTCCCTCGATAAATGGCTCGACCAAAAGCAGAAGCAGGCCCAGACCGCAGCGCCACCGGCGGATAAGCCGGCCCGCAAGCCCGGCCTGCTGTCGCGGCTGATCGACCGCGCGCACCAGCCGCTCAAGAAGAAGCCCTGATCGCCGCCCACGCGGATTGGAGCACGGACGCCCGCAAACGCTGGATGAGCGTGGCGAAGGGCTCGCCCGGCGCATGGTCGGTAGAGGCGCCCTGCCCGGTCGGCGACTTGGCGACTCTCCTGCCACGCCTGAGCGCCAGCGGCGAGGCGGTGGCGTTCGGCGTGGACTTCCCGTTGGGCCTACCGCGCCGCTACGCCGCCCGGCACGCGACCACCGCGGACTTCCCAGCCTTCTTGCGCAGCCTCGCGGATCACCCCCGCTTCTTCAGCGTGTGCCAAACGCTCGATGAGGTAAGCTCCGACAGGCCGTTCTATCCGCAACGCGGCGTGGCTGGCATGACCCGCCTGTCGCACGCCCTGGCGCTGGGCCTAAGCGACGTCGCCGGCCTGTCCCGGCAGTGCGACCGCGCCACGGCGGACCGCCCGGCCGGGGCGCCGCTGTTCTGGACGCTGGGAGCGAACCAGTCCGGCAAAGCAGCGATTTCCGCCTGGCGGGATTTCCTGCTGCCTGCGCTGGCGGGGCCTCGGCCGCCCGCCTTATGGCCGTTTGACGGTCCGCTGCTCGCATCGTTGCGGCCGGGCCGAGTAACGGTTGCAGAAACCTATCCCGCGGAGGCGATGCGGCAGCTTGGTTTGCGCATGGGCGGCAGCAAGCGGCGTCACGCAGACCGCGTCGCCTTGGTCGGCCCACTCGCTGCCGTCATGACGGGACTGGGCGCGGCAGGCACGCCGGCCTTGGCGGCGGCGCTGTCTGCCGGCTTCGGCGTCGACGCCGCGGGCGAGGACCGGTTCGACAGCCTGGTCGGCTTGCTCTGCCTCCTGGGGGTGTTGGCCGGACGACGCCCGGACGAGGCGCCGCCGGATGCCTGGATACAGGGATGGGAAGGCTGGGTCCTTGGCCAGACCCAGTTCAAACTGCCAATATAGACGGCCGTTTGACAGTTGGCCGGCCTCTTGCACAGGCAAGAGGTGATGCATCATGGTTCGATCCATGCCTCTTCAAGTTGAGGTGAAAGATGGGGACGACCTATGACTTCCGTCATTCTGGAGAACGAGGACACCATTGGCATCGCCTCCGGGCTGCAAGCCATAGCAAATCAGCCGGCCGTTCAATTCGCGGCCGCGCCTTTTGACAGCCAAGACGCAACCTTTCCCGGTTACGCGGGTGTTCCCGATGGCGTCATCGTCGACGGAACCGGTTTCACCTATGATGCGACAGGCAAACTCATTGCTGGAACCATCAATAACATCAGTGTGGACTATCCCTCTTCGGATGGCGGTTCCGGTAGGCCGGGCAGCGTCTTTTACGAAGGCTTGTCGCTGTCCGTTGCCAGCGCCGATTTCCTGGCGACTTTGGAAAACCCGGCTGCAAGCCTCCTCCTCGGAGGAGGCGAGATTGATGACGGTGCACCGCAAGCAACAGGTTTCGCTGGAAATGACGTCTTCCTGATCGAAGACTATCTCAGCTCGGCTCCCGACAGGAGCATGTCGGTGGATGGCGGCGGCGGTGTGAACATTGCGCTGTTCGGAACCTTCAGCAGCGAAGCCACCGTCAATGGCAGTGGCGGCGGCCGTGAGAGCGTAGTCCTGGCAGGGCAGAACATAGTCTTCAGCATCCCGCCCGGCGGCTCGCTCATGCAGTCACCACTGACGGTCAACCTCGTTGCCGTGGACACCCTCAAATTTCTCGACGGCTCCTTCCATGAGGACGGAAGCTCCCCGGGCGCACAGGCCAGCCTGGAGTTCCAGGGTATCCTCGGTCGAACGCCCGACACCATTAATGCTGGCGGCTATGGCGCGCTGGCTGAGCAAAACGGGACAACGGCATCGGCGACGGCGATCCTGGACACGCCCGAGGGGCAGGCAGACACCGCAAACCTCAGCAACACCGATTATGTCACGCGCCTATACCAGAACATCCTGGGCCGCGCCCCGGACGCACAGAGCGCGGCGGCATTGCAAGCCGGTTTGGACAACGGCACGTTGAGCCGACCGGTCTTGGCCGCGCAGATTGCAGCGTCAACCGAGGCCCAGGCTGCGAACGCATCCGCCTTCGCGACCGGACCGAACTTTGCCGCTGACCCCGGCTCGGTGGATGTCCTGCGGGCCTATGAGGTGTTGCTGAACCGTCTGCCAGACCAAAACTCGTTGGGAGCAAACACGGGTTACTTGGATGCGGGCCTGCTTTCTCTGCAAACCCTTTACAAGAACATCCAAGCCTCACCCGAATTCAAGGCAGACCAAGGCTCCAACCCCTATGGCCTGACGACTGTGAGTTCCTACGCTAGCATCTTCGCCGTCACGCATAGCGATGCCCTTTCGGTAACAAACATACACTTGATCGCTGCGAGCGGTGGAGTTCCGTTCATCGCGACCTGACCTCGCCTCCGCTTTGTCGCTTGCGCCCGCTTCGGAACGGATGTCCCGCCCCAGCCATCAATCGGATGCGCAGCAGCCGGGCGGGCTGCTGCGGCAAACGGCTCTCGCATGGCCGGCCGGGAGTCTGGTAAGCTGAGGAAAAGCGGGCAGACCCGCATACGGGGGACACGATGATTTTTCGTCAGCTCTTCGATGCCACATCGGGCACCTACAGCTACCTGCTCGCCAGCCGCGTCGGCGGTGAAGCGCTCATCATCGACCCCGTGCTGGAGAAGGTCGACCGCTACCTTCAACTGATGGAGCAGTTGAATTTGCGGTTGGTGAAGGCCGTGGACACCCATCTGCACGCGGACCACGTCACCGGCCTGGGGGCGCTGCGGGACCGGACGGACTGCATCACCGTCATGGGGGAGCAGTCCGGCGTGGACGTGGTGTCGATGCGGCTGTCGGATGGCGACCGCCTGACCGTGGAGGGTTTGAGCCTGGACGTGATCTACACGCCGGGCCACACTGACGATTCGTATAGCTTCTACATGCGGGACCGCGTGTTCAGCGGCGACACGCTGCTGATCCGCGGCACCGGGCGCACGGACTTCCAGAACGGCGACGCGCGGGCGCAGTACGACTCGATCTTCAACCGCCTGCTGCGCCTGCCGGACGACACGCTGCTGTTCCCGGCGCACGACTACAAGGGCGACACCGTCAGCACGATCGCGGAGGAGCGTGCGTTCAACCCCCGCCTGCAGGTCCGCTCGGTCGACGAATATGCCGCGATCATGAATAACCTGAACCTGCCCTCGCCCAAGCTGATGGACGTCGTGGTCCCGGCGAACAAATGCGTCGGCTTGAAGCCGGATGTCATCGAGGAGGATTGCACGATCACGGCCGTCGAGGCGCGGGGCTGGCTGGGCCGGCCAGACATCGTGTTCGTCGACCTGCGGGAGCGGGAGGAGCGGATGAAGCGCGGCTACATCCCGGCGTCGCTGCACGCCCCGTATCCCACGGTCAACGACACCATACAGGCCGGGGGCGCCCTGCGCGAGTTGTCGCACGCGGCCGGACGGCGCCTGTTGTTCTACTGCGCCTATGGCGAACGCTCGGCCATGGCCGTCAAGGCGGCCCGTGCCGCCGGCCTGGGCTCCGCGTGCCACATCCAGGGCGGCCTGAAGGCATGGCAGGCGGCGGACGGCCCCGTCGTCCATTGATCGACGGGATCGGGACCAATGGCGTCCCGTCGTCGCTGTATTAGGAGTACAGGCCGGCCGACTGCGCCCGCAACTTGGCCAGCGTCACCAGCAGGTCCAGCGTCGGCGTGGCGACCCCCACCAGCCGCGCCAGCTCCAGCGGCTGGGCGAAGATGGCCTCGACCTCCATGGGACGGCCGAGTTGCAGGTCCTGCACGATGCTCGACGTGTGCATCAGCTTCAGCGAGTTGGCGATCTGTGCCTCGGGGTCGGTGTTGATTGGGCACCCCATGGCCGCCGCCAGCGACGCGATCTCGCCCACGATTTGACGCAGCGCCGTGCGGCATGGCTCCTCCGCAAACAGCTTCCGGCCGGGCAATCCCGTCAGCACGCCCATCGGACCGGTGCTGATGTTCAGGACCAGCTTGGCCCAGATGCGCGTGCGGATGTCGGCAACCGCCTCGCTGCCCATCCCGCCCGCGCGCAACGCCGCCGCGATCGCCTCGGCCCGGGGCGACACGGTCCCATCCGGCTCACCGATCGTGATGCGGTTCGTGGCGTTGGCGACCTGGATCACGCCAGGCTCCACGACGGTGCAGGCGGAGTGGATCACCCCGCCGATCGCCCGATCGGGCCCGATCGTGTCCCATATCACCCCACCAGGGTCGAGCCGGTCCAGCCGGCGGCCGTCATAGGCGCTGCCCTCCTGGTAGAAATACCACCAGGGAATGCCGTTCAAGGCGAAGACGACCGAGGTGTCAGGACCAAGCAGCGAGCGGATCGACGCTGCCGCGCCAGGCAGGGCCGGCGCCTTCAGGGCGACGATCACCGCGTCCTGCGCGCCGAGCTGCGCCGCGTCATCCGTTGCGGTGACGCGGACCCGGAAATTCGTGTCAGGCGCGCGTATCTCCAGCCCGTGCGCCTGCATGGCCGCCAGATGCGGGCCGCGCGCGACGACGGACACGTCCGCCCCGCCCTGCGCCAGCCGCCCGGCGGCATGGCCACCCACGGCGCCGGCGCCGAACACGCAAACCTTCATGGCAGCAGGGCCGGGACGGCGCGGGACAGCGCCTGGACGCCCGTTGGCAGATCATTCAGCCGGTCCATTCGTCCTCCATTCATGCTGCGTGTGCGAAGCATGGGCGCGGCGCCAAATTAGGGCAAGTTGGCGCGGCTGGCGCTGGACCCGTGGACAAGTCACCTGCCGTCAAGCTACGGGATGTTCATATTCCAAGCAGGTGGCCGGAGTTATCATGGATATCCACCCACTCGATGTAGCGCCTGCCCTCGCAATCGGACAGGGCGATGTGGTGCCGGTGATCCTCTCCGGCGGCTCTGGCACCCGCTTGTGGCCAGTCTCGCGCGAAAGCTTCCCCAAACAATTCTGGGGACTCCTCAACCACGACCGTTCGATGATCGTCGAGACGGCCTTGCGCGGGCATCGCCCGGGCTTTACCGCCCCGGTGGTCGTCTGCAACCACGAGCACCGCTTCCTGGTGGCCGAGCAATTGCGTGAAGGGGGCATCGCGGATGCCCGCATCATCCTGGAACCGGTCGGCCGCAACTCCGCCCCCGCGGTCGCCGCCGCCGCCCTGCTGGTGGCGCAGACCGATCCCCGGGCGGTGATCTGGATGATGCCGGCCGATGCCGCCATCGGCGACACCGACAAGCTGCACGAAATCCTCGCCCACGCGGTGGCCGGCGCCCGCGCCGGCCGTATCGTGACGCTCGGCA
Source organism: Acetobacteraceae bacterium (assembly GCA_965199095.1). GTDB lineage: Bacteria > Pseudomonadota > Alphaproteobacteria > Acetobacterales > Acetobacteraceae > LMUY01. Next base: position 829,712 of record CBDAQM010000004.1, on the reverse strand, counting down.
TGAAGGCCACCGGGCCGGAAACCGGCTACGGCTACATGGAGGTGGGGCAGCCGATCGAGGGCGTGCCCGGCCTGCACGCCGTCGCGGAATTCATCGAAAAGCCGGATGCGCAGGGCGCCGCCAAGCTGGTGGCGCAGGGCGCATTGTGGAACGCCGGCATGTTCGTGTTCATGGCCGAGACGATGATCGAGGAACTTCAGCTTCACGCGCCGGATGTCCTGTCCGCCGTGCGCCGCGCGCTTGAGGGCGCCTCGCGCGATCTGGATTTCATCCGCCTGGAAGCGGACGCGTTCCGCGCCAGTCCGAACATCAGCCTCGACTACGCGGTGGCGGAGCGCACCCACCGCATCGCGGTGGTGCCGGCTGACATGCGCTGGTCCGACGTCGGCTCCTGGAGCGCGCTGTGGGATTTGGGCGACAAGGACGCCCATGGCAACGTGGCCGTCGGCGACGTGCTGCTGGAAGGCTCCACGCATTGCTACGCCCGCAGCGACGGGATCATGACCGCCGTGGTGGGGCTGAAGGACGCCGTCGTCGTCGTGACCGAGGATGCCGTGCTCGCCATGCACCGTGACCGCGCGCAGGACGTCAAGAAGGTGGTGGACCGGCTCAAGGCCGCAGGGCGGCACGAGGCGGTGGCGCATAACCGGTCCTATCGCCCATGGGGCTTCTACGAGAGCCTGATCAAGGGCGACCGTTTCCAGGTGAAGCGCATCGTGGTGACGCCGGGCCATCAGATGAGCCTGCAGAAGCACTTCCACCGGGCGGAGCACTGGGTGGTGGTGCACGGCACGGCACTCGTCACCCGCGACGGGGAGGAGGTGATGGTGCGGGAAAACGAGAGCATCTACCTCCCGCTTGGCACCGTCCACCGCATGGCCAATCCCGGCCGCATCCCACTAACCCTGATCGAGGTTCAGTCGGGCTCTTACCTCGGCGAGGATGATATCGTGCGGTTCGAAGATATTTACGGCCGAAGCTAAGGCAGCGTCGGCAAATAAGTGCGTCGGCACGCCGACAAGCTGCTTGAAACAGAGGCTTGAGGCTTGTTCGACGCCGCCGGTCGATTCGATCGATGTCGAACAGCCCTAAGTTGAACTTCGGCAGGGCTGGTGCTTTGAGGCTTCGTTGAAGGAGATCACTCATGCGTTATCTCGCCCATCCGCTCCTGCGATCGGCGGCTCTCGCCACCCTGTTCGGCCTGGCAGGCTGCGTCGGCGCGCCAGCGCCTGGACCGGTCGCATACGCACCCGGTGCAGTACCCGCGGCAAATCCCGGCTACGCGCCGTCGGGCTATGCCCCGCCCGCGCCGGTGCAACAGGTCGCCTACGGCGCAACCTGCTATGCCGGCTTCTATACGTGCCAGTTGCCGCAACAACTGCCGGTTGGCGCGCAATGCTCCTGCCCGGGGCTGGGTGCGCCGTCTTACGGCAACGTCCGATAGCCTGAACGGCGGCGAAGCGGGCATTTCTGCCCCGCTTCGCGGCGCATAGCCATCCGGCGCCGCGGGTGCTACGCCGCCGCTTCCTGGGTCCGAGGCATCGATGACTGCGATCTTTCCGGCAGCCGCTCTGATCCCAGAGCAGACGAGCCCCGTCGTGCTGGCGCTGCCGAAAGGGCGGATCCTGCGCGAGTGCGGCGCCTTGCTGTCGCGGGCCGGCATCCACCCGTCCGTCGACTATGAGGACGAGGACTCGCGGCGGCTGCGCTTCCCGACCGAAGATCCTGCGTTGGACGTCGTCCGCGTCCGGCCCTTCGACGTTGCGACCTTCGTGGCCTTCGGCGGGGCGCAGATCGGCATTTGCGGGTCCGACGTGCTGATGGAGTTCGACTATCCGGAACTCTACGCGCCGCTGGACCTCGGGATCGGACATTGCCGGGTGAGCGTCGCCGGCCCGGCCGATTGGATCGACACGGTAGAAACGCAGTCCTGGTCGCGGGTGCGCGTCGCCACGAAATACCCGAACATCACCCGCCGCCATTTCGCTGCCCGCGGCATCCACGCCGACATCGTGCACCTGAACGGCGCGATGGAGCTGGCGCCGGGCTTGGGGCTTGCCCGGATGATCGTCGATCTGGTGCAGACGGGCTCGACCCTGGCCGCCAATGGCCTGCGGGAGAGCGAGGTCATCGCCCAGATCTCCAGCCGCCTGGTCGTGAACCGGACCGCCTTGAAGACGCAGCCGGAAATCATCGGCGGCTGGATCGCACGGTTCCGCGCGGCGCTCGCCGCATGAGGCGGCTGGACAGCAGCGCGCCCGACTTTGCCGCCGCCTTCACCGCGCTGCTGCAGCAGGCGCGCGACACCACCGCCCGCGTGGACCAGCCAGTCGCGACCATCATCGCGGCGGTGCGCGAGCGCGGTGATGCGGCCCTGTGCGAGTTGACGGCCAAGCACGACCACCACGCGGTCACCGCCGACCGGCTGCGCATCGGCGCGGACGAGATCGATGCGGCCGCCAACGCGATCGGCGCCGAACTTGCCGACGCGCTGGACCTGGCCGCCACCCGGATCGAGGCGTTCCACCGTCTGCAACTCCCGCAGGATATCGAGACGGTCGACGCCGCGGGATTGAAGATGGGGATGCGGTGGACGCCGCTGGATGCCGCCGGGTTGTACGTGCCCGGCGGCAAGGCGGCGTATCCCTCCTCCGTCCTGATGAACGCGATCCCGGCCCGCATCGCCGGCGTGTCCCGCCTGGCGATGTGCGTGCCGACGCCGGGCGGCGCGCTCAACCCGTTGGTGCTGGCTGCCGCGCGGCGGGCGGGCGTGACGGAGATTTACCGGGTCGGCGGCGCCCAGGCCGTGGCCGCCCTGGCATACGGCACCGCGACTATCGCGCCGGTCGACCGGATCATCGGCCCCGGCAACGCATATGTCGCCGAAGCCAAGCGCCAAGTGTTCGGACGAGTCGGGATCGACGGCATCGCCGGGCCGTCGGAGGTCGTGGTCCTGGCCGACTGCACCGCCGATCCACGACGCGTCGCCGTCGACCTGCTGGCCCAGGCTGAGCACGACGAGAGCGCCCAGGCCATCCTGATCACCGACGACTCGGCCTTGGCCGATGCCGTGGCGCGCGCGGTCGAAATCGAGTTGCACAGCCTGACCCGGCCCGAGGCGGCGCAGTCCTGGCGCGACCATGGCTGCATCATCCTGGTGCGGGATTGGACGGAGGGCGCGTCGCTGACGGATCAGCTCGCGCCGGAACACCTCCAGATCATGGTGCAGGATCCCTCTGCCTTGTTCGCCCGCATCCGCCATTGCGGCGCGGCCTTCCTGGGCGCCGATTGTCCGGAGGCGTTGGGCGACTACGTGGCCGGGCCGAACCATGTGCTGCCAACGGGCCGCACCGCCCGCTTCGCTTCCGGCCTGTCGGTGTACGACTTCATGAAACGCACGACCTGGGTCCAGGCAGACCGCGAGTCGCTGGGCCGCATCGGACCCGCGGCGGTGGCGCTGGCCGAGGCGGAGGGGCTGCAGGCCCATGCCCGCAGCGTGGCCATGCGCCTGGGACAGCCACCGCGCGCTTGACCCGGCGCGTCTGCAACATCATGTTCCGCCTCGTCAATAGCCAGGACGCGACCAGGACCATGCATGTCTAAAGAGGATATGATCGAATTCAGCGGCACCGTATTGGAGTTGCTGCCGAACGCCATGTTTCGCGTAAAGTTGGACAACGAGCACAGTATCCTGGCGCATACGTCCGGAAAGATGCGCAAGAACCGTATCCGGGTGCTCGCTGGCGACCGGGTCAACGTCGAGATGACGCCGTATGACCTGTCCAAGGGCCGGATCACGTTCCGTTTCAAGTGAGCTTGGCGCGACCGGCCATCTGCCCCTGACGCTCGCCTCCGCCAGCCCACGGCGCCTCGCCCTCCTCGCCCAGATCGGGATCGTCCCGGACCAGGTGCGTCCCGCCGACATCGACGAGTCACCGCAGCCCGACGAAGCACCCAGGCTCTACGCGCAGCGCCTTGCGCGGGAGAAGGGAGTCGTGGCGCACGCGCCCGGCGGCTTCACCTTGGCGGCGGACACCGTCGTGGCGGTGGGCCGCCGCATCCTGCCCAAGGCAGCCGACACGACGGAGGTGGCTGCCTGCCTCCGGCTGCTTTCGGGGCGGCGTCATCATGTGCTGACCGCGGTCGTCCTGCTCGGGCCGGACGCGCGGCGGACCGAACGGCTGGTGGACAGCACCGTTGCGTTCGCCCGGCTGACGGCGGCGCAGATCGAGCACTATGCGGCGACCGGCGAAGGCGAGGGCAAGGCCGGCGGCTACGCCATCCAGGGCCGGGCGGCCGCGTTCGTGCGGTTCCTGGGCGGCAGCTACAGCGGCGTGGTCGGGCTGCCCCTGTTCGAAACCGCTCAGTTGCTGCGCGGCCAGGGCTGGCTGACGCCGTGACCCTGCTCGCCGCCTGCAGCCCGGGAGAAATCCGGATTGCGGCGGTGGCGGATGGCACGCTGCTGGATTACGCCATCTGGCGTCCCGGCCGGCCGGATGGCGTGGGCGATGTGCACCGCGGACGCGTCGTCGCGGTGGTGCCCGGCATGGCGGGGGCGTTCGTGGCGTTGGCCGGCGCGGACGGCTTCCTGCCCGACAGCGCCGGCGCCGCCGGGCGCGGCGTGGGCGATGTCCTGGCCGTCCGGATCGTCAGGGCAGCCCAAGGCGGCAAGGGCCCCCGGCTCGCCATAGCACCCGATGACCCAGGACGTGGCCCCCCTACCCTGCTGCGGCCTGGCCCAAACCGGGTGGAACAGTTGGCCTCCCGATATCCCGGCCCGGTGCAGGTGGACGATCCCGCGGCCGCGGCCGTCCTGCGCCCGGCCTTGGGGAACCGGCTGGTGCTGGGGCCTGGGTGGGACGACGCGGTCGCCAGCGCCGTCGCGGCCCTCGAACGCCCGAGCGTCGCCCTTCCCGGCGGCCTTCGCGCCACCATTGAGCCGACGGCCGCACTGGTGGCCATCGACCTGGACATGGCCACCGCCACGGCGGGCCGGGAGATGAAGACGCCGAAGCAGGACGCCGCCAATCGTGCCGCCTTGCCGGAACTGGCCCGGCACATCCGGCTGCGGAACCTCTCCGGCGCCATCCTCATCGACGTGGCCGGGTTGTCGCAGCGCCGGCGTCTGGCGTTGGCCGAGCCGCTTCGGGCCGCGCTGGCCACAGATCCGCTCTGCCCGCGCTTGCTGGGCTTCACCGCAGGCGGGCTGGCCGAAATCCATCGTCCGCGCGTGCATGCACCGTTGCACGAACTGCTTCGCGGCCCGCACGCCGCCGGGCTGCTGGCGCTTCGCCAGGTTGCGGAGAGCGCGGACATCGCCAATCCGCCCTGGCTGCGGGCTGCCCCTGACGTCGTTTCGGCGCTCGACACCGACGCGGTGGCGTTGCCGGCCCTTGCGCAGCGGCTCGGCCGCCCCCTTGTGCTCCGCTCTGATCCAGGATTGCCGCCCGGCAGTTGGACCATCGAGGAGACCGCACGTGCCTGAAGCCTGTCCTGTCTGCGGGGCCAAGCCGGATCCAAAGCTCCGCCCCTTCTGTTCCCGCCGCTGCGCGGATGTCGACCTTGGCCGATGGTTCACCGGGCAGTATCGCGTCCCCGCCAAGCCGGAGGAGGACGAGGGCGGCGAGAGCGCCTGATGCTGGCTTGATTGTGCCCGGGCGTTCGGCTACACGCCCCTGCCCACACGGGGCCCAGGTAGCTCAGTTGGTAGAGCATGCGACTGAAAATCGCAGTGTCGGTGGTTCGACTCCGCCCCTGGGCACCACTCCCCCGGCGCGAGACAGCGGCAGGAGACGACGGCTCCGCGACTTCAGCGGGGACACTTGCCCCGGCTGAAGCCCACCCCTAAACCGCCGGCCACGCAGGAGAGCCCATGACGTGGCTGGCTGACACCACCACCATCACACCGCTTCCAGACGCATCGCCCGCCGAAACCATGGACCGCGGCATGGCCGATGCGCTCCGGTCCATTGCGGTCGGCATGCAGGGCAACCTGGCGATCGGCATGGCGGACGCCGTGACCGCCCTTTGGTCCGACTTCCACCGCTTCGACGCCGCGGACCCGCATTGGCCCGATCGTGACCGCTTCATCGTGTCGCCCGGCTACGGCGCATCGCTGCTCTACGCCCTGCTGCACCTGACCGGGCACGAAGGCATGGACGGCGCTGTCTTGCAGGGGCATCGGCAGCTCGGCAGCGCCGCCGCCGGCCATCCCGATTACGGGTTGCACCCGGCGGTCGAGGCGACCACTGGACCCCTGGGGCAAGGCTTGGGGATGGCCGTCGGCATGGCGCTCGGCGAACGGCTGATGGCCGCGCGTTTCGGCAAAAGCCTGGTGGACCACCGGACCTGGGTGGTGGCGACGCTCGGCGACCTGATGGAAGGGATCAGCCACGAGGCAGCCAGCCTGGCCGGGCATTTGCGGCTGGAGAAGCTGACGGTCCTGCTGGAAGACGACACGGCCTCCGTCGATTGCTGCAGCGCCCTGGCAGGCCCCGACGACGCGTTGCGCTGCTTCGCCGCCTTGGGCTGGGCCACTCGTACGGTGGATGCGCATGACCCGGCGGCGCTCGCCTCCGCCCTGTCGCTCTCCGCCCGGGCGCGCAAGCCCACTCTGATCGCATGCCGTACCATGTTGAGCCGAAGCTGGCAGCCCTCGGCAACGACGCCGGAGGTGTTGGCGCGATGGGGCGAGATCGGGCATCGCGGCAGCGCCGCACGGCGCGCCTGGCTGAAGCGCCTCACCCACCATCCGCAGCGGCCGGAATTCGAGCGGGTGCTCGCCAAGCGCCTGCCGGACGGATGGATGGACGGCATGGCTGCGTTCAAGGCCGTGCTCGCCGCCGACCGCCGCCATGCCAGCACGCGCGACTCCGCCGAACGGTTGCTGGAGGCGCTGGCGCCCAGCTTCCCGGAGCTGGTGGGCGGCCAGACGGAGCTGGGTCCAGGCCGCGGGCCGCCGGTGACGCCGGGCAGCTTCTCCGGCCGCCAGGTGCATTACGGCCCGCGCGAGCACGGCATGGCCGCATGCCTGAACGGCCTGGCGCTGCATGGCGGGCTGCTGCCCTACGCCGTCGCGCCTCTTGCCACCACCGACGGCATGCGCCCGGCGTTGCGCCTGTCCGCCATGATGGGGCTGCGGGCGATCCTGGTGGCGACGCATGACAGCATCGGGCTGGGCGCGGATGGCGCGGCCTACCAGCCGGTGGAACAACTCGCCGGCTTACGTGCCATGCCGAACCTGCTGGTGCTGCGCCCGGCCGACGCGGTCGAGGCTGCGGAGTGCTGCGAACTGGCGGTGCGGCGCATGGAGGGCCCCTCCATGCTGGTGCTGTCGGAACAGGCGCTGCCGACGCTGCGATCCGATATCGGGGAGAACCGCAGCGCCCGCGGCGCCTATGTGCTGGCGGAGGCCAATGGGCCGCGCGCCGCCACCCTGATCGCGAGCGGCAGCGAAGTGGCGCTGGCCCTGGACGCACGCGAGCGCCTGGCTGCCGACGGGCTGGCCGTGGCCGTTGTCTCCATGCCGGCCTGGGGCCTGTTCGCCAGGGTCGACGCCGGCACGCGCGCCGCGGTGCTGGGGGCGGCGCCGCGTTTCGGCATCGAGGCTGCCTGTGGCTTTGGCTGGGAACGCTGGCTGGGTGAGGACGGGGTCTTCCTGGGACTGCCCGGCTTCGGAGCGTCGGCGCCGGCGCCCGACCTCTTCCAACATTTCGGATTGACAGCCGAGGCTGTCGTGGCAGCCGTGAAACGGCGGCTGGCGCGGCCATGAAGGCTGGTCGTCACCGCGCAGGCTGGTTAGAGCGCTTTTAGGCTGACCGACGAGGTCAGCGCGCTCCAACCTATGTTTTGGCGAGCAGTTTTATCAGCCAGACCGTTCCGGTCTGTCTGAAACTACTCTAAATCATCATCACAGTCGGGGGAGAAATCGTGTCATGGCCGTGAAGGTCGCTATCAACGGGTTCGGGCGCATCGGCCGCCTCGTGCTGCGCGCCATCGTCGAGAGCGGACGCACGGATGTGGAAGCGGTCGCCATCAACGACCTCGGCAGCGTCGAAGCCAATGCGCATCTGTTCCGCTACGACAGCGTCCATGGCCGCTTTCCCGGGACCGTGGACGTCGAGGGCGATACCATTACGATCCACTATAACGGCCGCAGCTACGGCCCGATCAAGGTCTCCGCCGAGCGCGATCCGTCCAAGGTCCCCTATCAGGGCGTCGACGTGGCGATGGAATGCACCGGCCTGTTCACCAAGAAGGAGGACGCCGCCAAGCTGATCGCCGCCGGCGCCCGCAAGGTGGTGGTGAGCGCGCCGGCGGACGGGGTGGACGCGACGATCGTGTTCGGGGTGAACCAGTCCGTCCTGACGCGCGACATGACCGTCATCTCCAACGCGTCCTGCACCACCAACTGCCTGGTGCCCATGGTGAAGGTGCTGCACAGCACGTTCGGCGTCGTGCGCGGCTACATGGTCACCATCCATTCCTACACCGGCGACCAGAAGACGGTGGATACGCTGCACCGCGATCTGCATCGCGCCCGCGCGGCCGGCGTGTCGATGATCCCGACCTCCACCGGCGCCGCGAAGGCGGTTGGGCTCGTACTGCCGGAGCTGAAGGGCAAGCTGGACGGCACCTCCATCCGCGTGCCGACGCCGAATGTCAGCCTGGTGTCGCTGGACGCCAATTTGGCCCGGCCAGCCAGCGTGGAGGAGATCAATGCCGCGATGAGGGCCGCTGCCGCCGAGGGGCCGTTGAAGGGCATCCTGGACTACAGCACGGCCAAGCTGGTCAGCAGCGACTTCAACCATGTCGCCTACTCCTGCTCCTTCGATGCGACGCAGACCGCGTCGCTGGATGGCGGGCAGATGGTCCGCGTGGCGGGCTGGTACGACAATGAATGGGGCTTCAGCACCCGGATGAGCGACACCGCCGCGTTGTTCGGCAGCCTGTAAGGTGGCGCACCGCACACTCGACGGCGTGGACGTGAAGGGCCGGCGCGTGCTGGTCCGGGCCGACCTGAACGTGCCGGTGCGCGACGGCCGCATTACCGACCTGACCCGGATCGAGCGGCTGTCGCCCACGATCCGGGAGTTGGCGGCGGGTGGCGCCAAGGTCATCGTGTTCAGCCATTTCGACCGGCCGAAGGGCAAGCGGGTGCCACACATGTCCCTGGCGCCGATGGCGGTTGCGCTGGCCCAGGTGTTGGGCAAGCCGGTGCGCTTCGCCGAGGACAGCACCGGCGCCGTGGCCCACGCCGCGGTGGACGCGATGGCGCCCGGCGACGTGCTGTTGCTGGAGAACACCCGCTACCATCCCGGCGAGGAAGAGAACGACCCGGCCCTGGCGCGCGAGTTCGCGGCGCTGGCGGAAATCTTCGTGCACGACGCGTTCTCCGCCGCGCACCGGGCCCACGCGAGCACGCAGGGGGTGGGCGGGCTGCTGCCTTCCTATGCTGGGCGGCTGATGCAGGCGGAACTGGAGGCATTGGACAGTGCGCTCGGCAACCCGGTCCATCCGGTGGCCGCCGTTGTCGGCGGGTCCAAGGTGTCCACCAAGCTGGAGCTGCTCGGCAACCTCGTGACGAAGGTCGACGTGCTGGTGATCGGCGGTGCGATGGCCAACACCTTCCTGGCCGCCAAGGGCGTCCCGGTCGGCGCGTCCTTGCAGGAGGCGGAGATGCACGTCACCGCCCGCGCGATCCTGGCCCGCGCGGAGGAAAGCGGGTGCGAGATCGTGCTACCGGTCGACGCCGTGACGGCGACCGAGTTCAAGGCGCATGCGGCGACCGAGACCGTGGACATTGGCGACGTGCCCGATGGCAGCATGATCCTGGACGTCGGTCCTGAAACGGTGGGCGAGCTGAAGCAGCGGCTGCTTGGCTGGCGGACGCTGGTCTGGAACGGCCCGCTCGGCGCGTTCGAAACGCCGCCATTCGACGCCGGCACGGTCGCGTTCGGCCATGCCGTGGCGGACGCGACGGAGGCAGGAACGCTGCGCAGCGTCGCGGGCGGCGGCGACACCGTTTCGGCCCTGCGGCACGCCGGGGTCATGGAGCGGCTGACCTACGTGTCTTCTGCCGGCGGCGCCTTCCTGGAATGGCTGGAAGGCAAGGTTTTGCCCGGCGTCGCCGTGCTGATGCTCGGGGACTCACATCAGGCCTGATCACGGCGGGATGATCGTCCTGATGGACCGGGTGGCCGAGGCGCTGCCCGCCCCGCTCCAGCGCCACGCGACGCCGGAGCGGGTCCGCCTCCTCGCGCAGTTCATCGTGTTCGGCGTCGTGGGCGTTGTCGGCTTCGTGGTCGACACGGCCGTCGTCTATGCCACGCGCGACTGGGCCGGCCTGTACATCGCCGGCACGCTGGCCTACGCGGTGGCAGTCACCACAACATGGTGGCTGAACCGGGTGTGGACCTTCCGCGGCCTGGGGCGTACGGGGCCGGTGGCGCGGCAATGGGCCACGTTCGTGCTGGCCAGCCTGCCGGGATTATGCCTGAACCTTGGGACCTATTTCGTGCTGGTGACTGTGGTGCCGCTCTGCATCGTCCATCCCGTCATCGCGATCGCGGCGGGTGCTGTGGCTGGGATGTTCGCGAATTTCACCTTGTCGCGCACGATGGTGTTCCGTTGATCAAGGTCGCGGTGCTGATCCCGTGCCAGAACGAGGCGGTGGCGATCGGCAAGGTCGTGCAGCAATTCCGCGCGGCGCTGCCCCAGGCGGTGGTGTTCGTCTACGACAACAACTCGACCGACGACACGGTGGCGGTGGCGCAGGCAGCGGGCGCCGTGGTCCGCTCGGAACCGCTGCAAGGCAAGGGCAACGTCGTGCGCCGCATGTTCGCCGACATTGAGGCCGATGCGTATATCCTGGTCGACGGCGACGACACCTACGACCCGGCGGCGGCCCCCGACATGATCCGGTTGCTGAGCGAAGGCCAGCTCGATATGGTGACTGCGGCCCGTACGACGGAAAGCGCGGACGCCTACCGCACCGGACACCGCTCCGGCAACCTGGCGTTGACGGGATTGGTGACGCTGCTGTTCGGCAACCGGGTGACCGACATGCTGTCCGGCTACCGTGCGTTCTCGCGCCGCTTCGTGAAATCCTTCCCCGCCCTGTCCACCGGGTTCGAGACGGAGACCGAATTCACCATCCATGCCCTGGAACTCGCCATGCCGGTGGGCGAGGTGACGGCGCCGTACAAGGATCGCCCGGCTGGATCGGCCTCCAAGCTGCACACCTACACGGATGGCGTGCGCATCCTGCGGACCATCGTGCTGCTGTTGAAGGAGGCGCGGCCGCTGCAGTTCTTCTCGGTTGGCGCCGCCGTGCTGGCCGTCGCCGCCCTGCTGCTGGGCGCCCCGGTAGTGGCCGGGTTCATGCGGACGGGGCTGGTGCCGCGCTTGCCCACCGCGGTGCTGGCGACGGCGTTGATGGGACTCGCCTTCCTCTCCAGCACCTGCGGCTTCATCCTCGACTCGGTCGCGCGGGGCCGGAAGGAGGCCAAGCGGATGGCCTACCTGGCAATTCCCGCCATCGGCGCCCGTGACGTCCCCTGGCCCCGCGAGGACGGCGATGGCTGACGCGCGCTGCCGCTGCAGTTGGGCAGGGACGGACGCGCTGTACTGCGCCTACCACGATGAGGAATGGGGCGTGCCGGAGCGGGACAGCCGCGCCCTGTGGGAGAAGCTCGTGCTCGACGGCTTCCAAGCCGGGCTCGCCTGGATCACCATCCTGCGCAAGCGGGACGCGTTCCGCGCGGCCTTCGCCGGGTTCGACCCCGACCGCGTCGCCCGGTTCGATGCGTCCGACGTCGAGCGGCTGATGGGCGATGCCGGTATCGTGCGGTCCCGGGCCAAGATCGGCGCCGCGATCGGCAGCGCCCGCGCCTATCTGCGGATGCGCGACCAGGGGGAAGACTTCGCCGGGTTCTGCTGGCGGTTCGTGGGCGGCCGGCCGATCCAGAACACCTGGCGCGAGCGCGGCGAGGTGCCGGCGGAAACGCCCTTGGCGCGCGAGATCTCCAAGGCGTTGAAGGCGCGCGGGTTCACCTTCGTGGGGCCGGTCATCACCTATGCCTGGATGCAGGCGACCGGCCTGGTGAACGACCATGTCATCCCCTGTTTCCGCCATCAGGCCGTGCGCGACCTGGCTGCGGCTCAGCGGTCGCCGTAGCCGCCGGGATGCGCCTCCCGCCAGCGATAGGCGGTGCGCACGATGTCGAGCAGGTCGGGATAGCACGGCGCCCATCCCGCCTCGGCCTTGATCCGGTCGGAGGCCGCGACCAGCACCGCCGGGTCGCCCGCCCGGCGCTCGCCATAGCGGGCCGGCACCGGGCGGCCGGACACCGCCTCCACCGCAGCGATCACCTCGCGCACCGAGTGGCCCTGGCCGTTGCCGAGGTTGTAGGTCACGCTGCCGCTGTCGAGCCGCCCCAGCGCGCAGAGATGCGCCTCGCAGAGATCCGTCACGTGGACGTAGTCGCGGATGCAGGTGCCGTCCGGCGTGGGGTAGTCGGCGCCGAACACCGTCACCTCCCCCCGGCGGCCCAGCGCGGCGTCGATCACCAGCGGGATCAGGTGGGTCTCCGGGTCGTGATCCTCCCCCAGCCGGCCCTTCGGGTCGGCGCCGGCGGCGTTGAAGTAACGCAGGCAGGCGGCGCGCAGGCCGTGACGCTCCCCCGCCCAGTGCAAGGCCCGCTCGATCATCAGCTTGCTCTCGCCGTAGGGGGAGCTCGGCCGCAGCGTCGCGTCTTCCGCGATCGGCACCGCATCGGGCTCGCCGAACAAGTTGGCGGTGGAGGACAGGATGAAGCGTGGCACCTGGTGCCGGATGGCGGCGTCGATCAGCGCGAAACCGCCGCCCGCGTTTTCCCGCAGGTAGCGGAGGGGCTGCTGCATGCTCTGCCCCACCAGGGACAGGGCGGCGAAATGGATGATCGCGTGCCAGGCGCGTCCGCCCAGCGCCGCGTCCAGCGCCGCCGTGTCGGCGATGTCGGCCACCACCAACTCGACCCCTGGCGGCAAGGCAGCGCGGTGGCCCTGGCGCAAATCGTCCAGCACGGTGACCTTGGCGCCACGGCTGACCAGCAGGTCCACCATGTGGCTGCCCACATATCCCGCGCCGCCCGTGACAAGGAAGCGGTCCGTCACATACCCTCCGTGCTGCGTTTGCGAAACGAATGCTATCCGACACGCCGTCCGGGGCAAAGCCGTCGCGGCGGGGTTTATCTTTGCCGCCACCACGCCAACATCTGAACCACGCCAGGAGTGCCGTGTATGGACATGCCGATCGACGCCACGACCCGTTTCGCCATTGGACAGCCCGTGTCCCGCAAGGAGGATCCGGTGCTGCTGCGCGGCGAGGGCCGCTACAGCGACGACCTGTCGCTGCCTGGCCAGGCCTACGGCGTCATCGTCCGCAGCCGCCACGCCCATGGGGAGCTCCATGCCGTGGACGCGGCGGAGGCGTTGGCCATGCCCGGCGTGCTGGCCGTCATCACCGCCGCCGATCTGGCGGCTGCCGGCATCGGGCCGATGCAGGCGGCCGGCGGCAAGCACCGGGACGGCTCGCCCATGCCGAAGCCGCACCAGTCGCCGCTGGCGCAGGGCCGCGTCCGCTATGTCGGCGACCCGGTGGCGCTGGTGGTCGCCGAAACGCGGGAGGCGGCGAAGGACGCGGCCGAGGCGGTGATGCTGGACGTCACCCCGCTGCCCGCCGTGACCGACGCCCGCAGCGCTGCCGCACCCGACGCGCCGCAACTGCATGCGGAGGCGCCGGGCAACCTGGTGCTTGACTTCCACTACGGCGACACGGCGGCGGTCGATGCGGCCTTCGCCGGAGCGGCCCACGTCACGCGGCTCGACCTGCGCAACAGTCGCATCGTGGTGGCGGCGATGGAGCCGCGCTCGGCGCTGGCGGCGGTGGAGGACGGGCGGCTGGTGCTGCGCGTGGGCTGCCAGGGCGTGTTCGGCCTGCGCAACACCGTCGCCTCGATCATGAACCTGCCGCCGGAGCAAATCCGCGTGCTGACCGGCAATGTCGGTGGTTCGTTCGGCATGAAGGCCGGCGTCTATCCCGAATACATCGCCCTGCTGCACGCCGCCCGGTCGCTCGGCCGGCCGGTGAAGTGGACGGACGCGCGGTCCGACAGCTTCCTGTCAGACAGCCACGGCCGCGACCATGATTTTTCCGGCGAACTCGCACTGGATGCGGATGGTAAGTTCCTGGCCGTGCGACTGACCGGATTCGGCAATGTCGGCGCCTATCTCAGCAATGCGACCACCCTGCCCTCCACCATGAACACGGTGAAGAACGTGATCGGCGTCTACGCCACGCCGCTGGTCGAGGTGTCGAGCCTCAACCTGTTCACCAACACCACCCCGGTCGGGGCCTATCGCGGCGCCGGGCGGCCCGAAGGCAACTACTACATGGAGCGGCTGGTCGACACCGCCGCCCGCGAGATGGGGATCGACCGGGTGGAGTTGCGCCGCCGCAACCACATCCAACCCGAGCAGATGCCGTATACCGCGCCATCCACCATGGTCTACGATTGCGGTGACTTCCCCGCGTTGTTGGAGGAGGCGTTGGCCGCGGCGGATTGGGACGGCTTCAGCACCCGGCGCGCCGAAAGCCGCCGCCGGGGCAAGCGCCGCGGCATCGGCATCGGCCATTATCTGGAGGTGACGGCGCCGGCGAACAAGGAGATGGGCGGCATCAGCTTCGACCCAGATGGCGGCGTCACCATCACGACGGGCACGCTGGATTACGGCCAGGGCCACGCCTCGCCCTTCGCGCAGGTGCTGGCCGACCGGCTGGGCGTGCCGTTCGACCGGATCCGGCTCGTCCAGGGCGACAGTGACAAGCTGATTGCCGGCGGCGGAACAGGCGGGTCGCGCTCCATCATGAACAGCGGCGCCGCGATCCATGAGGCGTCCGCCTTGGTGGTGGAGAAGGGCCGCCGGCTGGCCGCCGACGCGTTGGAGGCGGCGGAGCCCGACATCGAGTTTTCCACCGGCCGCTTCACCGTGGTCGGCACGGACCGCGGCATCGGCATCATCGACCTGGCCGGCCGCTTTCCCGGTGAGTTGGACGTGGAGCACGTCTTCGATGGCGCACCCTCCGCCTTCCCGAACGGCTGCCATGTCTGTGAGGTGGAGGTCGACGAGGATACCGGGGTTGTAGAGGTCGTGCGCTACACGATGGCCAATGATTTCGGCGTGCTGGTCAACCCGATGCTGGTGGAAGGGCAGACCCATGGCGGCGTGGTGCAAGGCATCGGACAGGCTTTGCTGGAGCGGACGTCGTATGACGCGGACGGCCAACTGCTCTCGGGCTCGTTCATGGACTATACGATGCCGCAGGCGATCCATGCACCCGGCTTCGTTTTCCGCAGCCACCCGGTGCCGGCGCGCACCAACGCCCTGGGGGCCAAAGGCTGCGGCGAGGCAGGTTGCGCGGGCGCATTGCCTGCCGTGATGAACGCCCTGGCCGACGCGTTGGGGCAGCACATCGAAATGCCGGCAACGCCGGAGCGCGTGTGGGAAGCGTTGCAGGCGGCTTAGACGGGGAGCAGCACCGATGGTGGCATCCACTCACTTCTGATTCATCGTCACGCCGAATGACATAACCGAGGAACGGCTTAGCCCTTATGCCAATCGGTGTTGCTGAGCCCTGGATCGCCACGCCGCCAAGCGTGGCTCGCGATGACGATATGGATCAATCTTTACGCGGACCGGTTTCACCCGACCTTATTAGGTATTAAGAAACCCGCCGTGCAACTGAGCAAGTTTATAGAGAATACGGACGTTCGATGCTGCACCCTCACTCAGAGGCAAGAGCTCTATTTAGTTGATGAGATGACAGTAACACGAACGGCGATTAGATTTCTAACATACGCTTACGCGCTCGTTGTTATTGCTGTTGTTTGTTTTGTAACCAACATCACCTATGAATTCATGGTTGGTGAGATTGATAATGGCAAACGTTTGACAATATGCGACCTGCCGAAATCGGACGATGACACCACCGATGTCTACGCGCCGGCAACGCTCATACTGGTTTTGGTTCTCTTTCTTCCTGGCAGCGTTAAGTTTCTTCGGACCCGGAGAGTCAATACACAACTGGCTCTCGGACTCATTGCATTGTTGGTCTGGACCTATCGCTTCTTCCTTCGCCAGGCCGGTTGTTGATCATCGGGACGGTCGAGCGGAAATTTTGCCGAATTGTCGGCTTCCAAAATTCACCGACTAGTACATCGATTTCATGAAACCGACCCTATGGAGAGGAAGTCGTAGGGTGGGCTTTAGCCCACCATGGTCTCCTAGGGCACCTCGAAGAGGTGGGCTGAAGCCCACCCTACGATGGGCCTGCGTCAGGCGGCGGCATAGGAGTCGTTTCATGGAAACGCTGTACTAGTCAGTGATGTCGACCTTCGCGCGCCCAGACCGGCGAAAGACCTTTTCGATGGTCGGCCCCCAACCCTCCCTCCGGCAATGGGAGAGGGGTTTAGGGTGTGATTGTTGCAGCTTGAGCTGCAAAACCCCCTTCCTCTGGCAGAAGGTCTGCTGATCCGTCTTTCAGCATGACGCCTGAGATTTGACGCGCCCGCATCGCCTCCAGCAACCAGGCGATCTTCACCGCAGCCGCTGCCGGCGGGAACCCGGCGGGGCGGATGTTCGACACGCAGTTGCGCTGCGCGTCGGTGGTGGCTGGGCCCGGCCGCCACGTCAGGTAGGCGCCGAGGCTGTCGGGGGCGGAGAGCCCGGGGCGCTCGCCGATCAAGACCAGCACGGCGCCGGCGCCCATCGCAGTTGCGACCGCATCGGCCGCCGCGACCCGGCCCTGCCGCACCGCGACAAGTGGCGCCAGCCGCCAGCCCGTCAGCAGCGGCAGCAGCGCCGCGGTCAGCGCGGGCGCATGGTCTTGCACGGCCTGCGCCGACAACCCGTCGGCCAGAACCAGGACCAGGTCGTACTCGCCGCGGGGCAACGCGGCGCCCGGCGCAAGCTGCCGGCCCAAATCCGGCCGCAGCAGGAAGGTGCGGCGGTCCGCTGCCGCGCTGTCCACCACCTGCAACGGGCCCAGCGCCGCGCTCAACGCATCCGTGTCGAGGACCGCGTGCACGGCGTCGCGGGCACGGGCATGGGCAAGGCGCAGGGCCAGCAACGGCGCGGTCGCCAGCGAGCCGCCCGTGCTGGCCAGGCCAATGCGGGCCGCGGTCAGCGGTCGCAGGCGCTGCCAGGGATCGTTCGTGGGCACCGTCATGGCAGCAACGCTTGCATCGGCGCCGGAAGGCCTTGCGGGCGAACTCGGCCGGTGCGGTCCAGCAGGCCCTGGCGCGCCAGCCACGCCTCGAACTCTGGCGCCGGGCGGCGGCCCAGCAACTCCCGCATGGCCAGCACGTCGTGGAACGAGGTGCTTTGATAGCCGAGCATGATGTCGTCGGCGCCGGGAACGCCCATGACGAAGTTCACGCCAGACGCAACGAGCATGGTGAGCAGCGCGTCCATGTCGTCGGCATCCGCGTCGGCGTGGTTGGTGTGGCAGACGTCGCAGCCCATCGGCACGCCCAGCAGCTTGCCGCAGAAATGGTCTTCCAGCCCGGCGCGGATGATCTGCTTGCCGTCCGCCAGGTATTCCGGCCCGATGAAGCCGACCACGGTGTTGACCAGCAGCGGTTGGAAATGGCGCGCGACCGCATACGCCCGCGCCTCCAGCGTCTGCTGGTCCACCCCGGCATGGGCGTTGGCGGACAGCGCGCTGCCCTGCCCCGTTTCGAAATACATCACATTGGCGCCGACCGTGCCGCGGCCCAACGACAGCGCCGCCTCCCGCGCCTCCCGCAACAGGGCCAGGTTGATGCCGAACGCGCTGTTCAACCCCTGCGTCCCGCCGATCGACTGGAACACCAGGTCCACGGGCGAGCCGCGGCGGATCAGGTCCAGCGTGGTGGTGACATGGGCCAGCACGCAGCTTTGCGTTGGGATGGCCAGCCGGGTGCGTGCGTCCTCCAGCAGGCAAAGCAGCGCATGGGTGCGCTCCGGACTGTCGGTGGCGGGGTTGATGCCGATGACGGCGTCGCCGGCGCCCAGCAGCAGGCCGTCCAGGATGGTGGCGGCGATGCCGGCCGGGTCGTCCGTCGGGTGGTTCGGCTGCAACCGGACGGACAGGTGGCCCGGCAGCCCGATCGTGTTGCGGAACGCGGTGGTGACGGTGCATCGCGCGGCCACCACCATCAGATCCTGCAGGCGGCACAGCTTGCTGACCGCCGCCACCATTTCCGGCGTCAATCCCGGCGCCAGGGCAGCCAGCGAGTCCCGTGTCGCCGCATCCGACAGCAGCCAGTCGCGTAGGCCGCCGACCGTCAGGTGCGAGACGGGGGCGAAGGCGGCCGCATCGTGGCTGTCGCAGATCAGCCGGGTCACCTCGTCCGCCTCGTACGGCACGACCGGATCGTCCAGCAGCCGGCGCAACGGCAGGTCCGCCAGGGCGAGTTGCGCGGCGACGCGCTGTTCCGCGCTGTCGGCGGTCAGCCCGGCCAGTGCGTCGCCACTGCGGTGCGGCGTGGCCTGGGCCAGCAGCGCCGGCAGGTCTGCAAAACGGTACGTGGTGCCGTCGAGAGAGGTGCTGAACATGCCGGTTACGTCATGCACGTTGCGGGCCGCTGGCGGCAGTGGCCAAGCCGTCCTATGTCTGCTCGCTCAATGGAGTTCCCCGCATGCGTTTGCTGGCCGCCCTGGCTCTCCTGCTCGCCGTCCCGGTCCTGGCGAAAGCCAAGCCTGTGCAGCTTGCCGCCCATCGCGCAACCTACACGCTCAGCCTGGACAACAGCCGGGAGGGCGATGTGACCGGGGTGACCGGCCAGATGGCGTACGAGGTGACGGACGCCTGCGACGGCTGGGCGGTGCGGCAGCGGCTGGACATGACATTGGGCAATCGGGACGGCCAAAACGTGCACATGGTGTCCGACTACCTGACATGGGAGAGCAAGGACGGCACGAAGCTGCGCTTCCACATGAAGCAGACCACAGACAATGCGGTGACCGAGCAGGTGGAGGGCGACGCCAGCCTGACTGCGGTCGGCGAGGGCGGGCAGATCCACTATACCATGCCGCAAGACAAGATGGTGCCGCTGCCGAAAGGCACGCTGTTTCCGATGGCCCACACCGCAGCGATCATCACCGCGGCGGAAGCCGGCAAGAAGTTCATGACCCTGCCGTTGTTCGACGGCACGGGGGAGGACGGGGCGCAAAACACCTCCGTCTTCATCAGTAGCTGGACTGGCCCTTCCGCGGCGCCGTTCGCCGAACTGGCGGAACTGCCGTCCGGCCGGGTGCGGGTTGCATTTTTCTCGCGCACGAAGGACGCTCAGTCGCCGGATTACGAGGTTGGGATGCGGTATTGGTCCAACGGCGTGGCTGACGCGCTGAACATGGATTTCTCCGATTTCGTCGTGGATGGAAAGCTCACGACCTTCACCATGCCGGCGTCGCATTGCTGATGGCCGGCCGTCGCCTTCTGCTGATCGCCTTGCTGACGCTGCCGATTGCGGCAGAGGCGGAAAGCTCGGTTGATCCGGCGGCGGCGGCGACTTTCGTGCGCCAGGCCGGCGTGGACCTGGCGGGGGTGGTCGCCGGCGCCAGCTCACCGGCCGACAAGCAGGCGAGGCTCGACCCCTATCTGCAGCGCGTCGTCGATGAGGACGGGGTCGCCCGGTTCTGCCTTGGCCGCTACTGGCAGACGGCGACGCCGCAGCAGCAGGCGGAATACCTCCGGCTGTTCCACCTGGTCCTGTTGCACGGCGTGGTGAACCGGCTGGGCGACTACCAGGCCGGCTCGGTGAAAGTCACCGTGAACACGCCGGTTGAGAAACCGGACGGTATTTATGTGCCGACGATCGTGGAGCGGAGCGGCAACAGGCCGGTCAACATCACCTGGCTGGTGACCCAGGACGGCCACGCCATGCACATCGCCGATGTGGTGGCCGAGGGCATGAGCCTGCGGGTGACGCAGCGCAGCGATTACGCGTCCTTCATGGCGCATAATGGCGGCAACATGGACGCCCTGCTGGCGGCGCTGCGCAAGCAGGTCGGGGAATAAGCTTCCCAAAGCGCGATCGTATTACCTCGACTTTGAAAGCCCTCTCCCTCTGGCGGGAGAGTGCAGGGTGAGGGTGGCCGGCCGGCAAGGCATCTCTTTGTGAATGCTTGCTTTTAGCGGGTGCACCCACCCTCACCCCGGCCCTCTCCGAGAGGGAGAAGCACTTTTCAGCTTTTTCGGCGGCTTCGTCACGGGCGGCGGTGTCTTGTGCGGGAAGCGGCACCATGGGGACGCCGTGCAGCGCCAGCATTCCGGCGCCCGCGCCTTGCAGACGTAGCGGCCGTGCAGGATGAGCCAGTGATGCGCCGGGCGCAGCATGTCCGGCGGCACGCGGCGGACCAGCCCATCCTCCACGTCCCGCACCGTCTTGCCCGGCGCCAGGCCGGTGCGGTTGCCCAGGCGGAAGATGTGGGTATCCACCGCCATCGTGCTTTCCCCGAACGCAATGTTCAGCACGACGTTGGCGGTTTTGCGGCCGACGCCGGGCAATGCCTCCAGCGCGTCCCGGTCGGCCGGGACGACGCCGCCATGTTGGTCCACCAGGATGCGGCACATGGCGGCGAGGTTGCGCGCCTTGCCTTGCCACAGGCCGATGGACCGGATGAACGGCGCGATGCCCTCGGCCCCGAGCGCCGCCATTGCGGCGGGACCCGGGGCGGCGGCGAACAGGGCGGGCGTGGCCTTGTTGACGGCGGCATCCGTCGTCTGCGCCGACAGCGCCACCGCGACCAGCAGGGTGAACGGGTCGGTGAAGGCAAGCTCGCTCTGCGCGTCCGGGTTGGCCGCGTGCAACGCCTCCAGGAACGCGCGCACATTGGCGCGCAGCATGCGGGGAGTCTTGCGGATGCGGGTTGGCTTCGCGACGACGGGCATGGAAACCAAACTGCCGCGGCGGCCAGGGTGGTGACAAGCCGCGACACCGTGCCAATCTGCCGGTCATGGACGCCGAACCCGCCTTCTTCGAGGCTGTCATCGTGCCGCATCGAAGCCTGTCACGGGGCGGCCTGCGGCTGCTGATCGGCGTCATCTGCTCGCTGAGCGTTTGCACCACCGCCATGTTCTGGTGGCTGGGCGCCTGGCCGATCGCCGGGTTCAACGGCGTCGAGATCACCACCGCGCTGCTGCTGCTGCGCCACAACGCCCGGGCGGTGCGCGCGAACGAGGTGATCCTGCTGTCCGCCTCCGCCTTGCGGATCATCCGGACGGACGTGAATGGCCACCGGACCGAGCAAGCCGTGCCGCCCGCCTGGCTGCGGATGGAATTGCAGGAGCGTCCGGGCCGCGTGCCCGGCCTGTACCTGATGGCCCATGGAATCCGGATCGAAGTCGCGGCAAGCCTGGGAGAGCCGGAGAAGCTCAGCCTGTCCCGGGCCTTGGAGGACGCGCTCTACCGCTGGCGCAATCCCCGCTTCGACAACCCGCAACTGGCGGAGAGTGTCTAGCGGCCAGCGCAGCCCAGAGGCGCAAGGCGTCATGCCATGATCCTCAACGCCAAGAATGGTTCGGTCTGCCGGGCTCGTCTGCCCAAGTTCGATCGGCTATAGGGGCACACGAAACGCAGGTCTCCACGGCGATTCGGTTGGGTGGGGTTCGAAAGGCTGGATGTAGTGCCCGACGACGAGATGACGATGGACATGGCATACCCCGTCTTCGACGAGCGTTGGTATCGCGAGACCTATGCCGATGTCGATCAAGCGGTCCGGCTTGGCGTGTATGCCTCGGGACACGACCATTACGCGCGCTATGGCCGGGCTGAGGGCCGCTTCCCCTGCGCCGATGCCGAGGAGGATCACCGGTTCGGGCGTGGTGTCTACGCGCTGACCGACGCCGAGCGGCAGAAGCGGGTAAGCGCCGTCTGGTCGGCCGATGCGGAGCAGACGCCGGGTTGGTACTGGATGGCGCATCCCATGGTGCGGACGCGCCTGAACGTCCTGGCGTCCGGCGATCCCGCGACGGACGCCTACGGCCATTTCGCCAACCTACTGCGCCAGCGCGGAGTCTCCCTGCCCATCGGGCGCGCCGTGTCGCTGGGATGCGGGTTCGGCGGCCTGGAGCGCGATTTGGCTGCCCGTGGCATCATTGCCGAGATCGACGCCTACGACATCGCGCCGGGCGCCATCGCAGAAGCGCGCCGCCTGGCTGAGGAAGGTGGCTTCACGGGTCTGCGCTACCATGTCGCCGACCTGGAACACGAGCCGATCGAGGCCGGCGCGGTCGACGTCGTCTTCGCCCATTCCTCCGTCCATCACGTTGAGCGGCTGGAGGAGCTGTTTGCCTCGGTCAGCACCATGCTGAAGCCGGGCGGCCTGTTCCACCTCTACGAGTTCGTCGGGCCGACGCGGTTCCAGTGGACCGACGCGCAGCTCGACGGGATCAATCGTTTTCTGGAGCGCTTGCCGCCACGGCTGCGGATACTGCCTTCGGGCCATCCCCGACCGCTGCAGACCAGGCCAACGATCGGTACCATGATCGCGGTCGATCCAAGCGAAGCGATCCGCTCCTCCGACATCATCCCCCTGCTGGGCGAGTATTTCGACGTCCTGGAAACACGGATGCTCGGGGGTACGTTGCTGCATCTTGGCCTTGCGGACATCGCGCAAAACTTCGATCCCGACTCACCCGACGACCGTGCCGTCTTGGAGTCGTTTTTCGCGGATGAAGACGCCGGCTTACGTGACGGTATGATCGCCAGCGATTTCGCTGTCATCACGGTGGCCAAACGCGACGCGTTGAACACCCTAAAGGAGACCCGGCGAACCATGACGCCGTCGTTTGCAACTCAGCTTTCACTGCTTTTCCCCCCTGCCAAACGCCTGCACGAGGCGATCCTGCACTTGAACGGCGCTGTCGCCGGGTTGGTGGCCGAGCGCGATCACGTCCGCGCACAGCACAACCGTCTCGCGGAAGCCGTGCAGAGGCTGGAGGCGGCGCAGGCACGTCCCGCGCCAGACGCTGTAACGCCCGCCCCTGCACAGGCGGTCGGTAACGAAGCCGAGCTTGACCGGTGGACAGAGCGTGAGATGCAAAGCGCGTCGTTGCGGAACCTGCCGTTCCTTCCCGGTGACATCCGGATGGACCACGACGGTCTCGTGCTGGAAGGCTACGCCGGTGCGCCGGAGGGGCTGACCGCGAATATGGCGTTCTTCGTCAATGGCCATCGCTTCGACCAGGTCGAGTACCCCGTGCTTGATCCGGAACTGGCATCCCGCTTTTCGCAGGTGACCGGGATGGGCTACGTGGTGCGGGCGAAGATCACGCAACACCTGGATGAACTGCGCAGCGCCCCGTTCTGGCGCTTCGACGCCGCACCGACCGGGCACATGGTTTCAGCGGATTGGCGCAAAGCGATCCATTTTAAAAACCCGGCCTTCGAAAAATATCCGCTGCCGCCCGTTCCGAACATCAAGCGTGTCATCGGCGATACCAGCCCGACGCGGTTCGCCATGGGCGGGGCGATCATCTTCAAGAACGTGGAACACGCCCTGGGTGAACTCGGCTTCGGCTGGGCGGACTTCCCCCGTGTGCTCGATTGGGGCTGTGGCGCAGGCCGCGTGACCCGCTACATGGTGGGCGAGACGCAGTGTGAGGTCACCGGGGCGGACATCGATCCGGACAACATCGCATGGTGCAAAGCGAACTACGACCGCGGCCGGTTCGCGGTTGTGCCGCTGCTTCCTCCGACATCGTTCGCCAACGGTGAATTCAACCTCGTCACCGGCCTGTCGGTCATGACGCATCTTAGCGAAACCAACCAGTGGCTCTGGCTTGCTGAACTACAGCGCATCACAAGCCCCGGCGCCCTGCTGTTCATCTCGATACAGGGGCCGACGCAGTTTGCGTATAACCGCTTCCCTGCCCGGCTGTATCGCCAGGTTCTTGCGGATGGCTACCTCAACCTGTCACGGGACGGCGCATTGGACGACGTCATCGCGGATACGGAATACTATCGCGCTGCGATGCATAGCCGCGCCTACGTCACGCAACGCTGGGGCCAGTATTTCGAAATCCTGGCCATCGCCGACGCCATCGCCGGTTTGCAGGATTTCGTCATCATGCGCCGTCGCGGATGACGGCACGGCTCCACGTCGCGGCAGACTTCCCGCTTTCCGGCTTGGTTGCCACTCTGGCGCCGGGCGATACGATGCATGACGGTCGGGATGATCATTACCTCGCCGTCGGTCTATCTGCGCTGCGATGTATCGAAGGCGCCCTGGGGTCCAGAGTGCCGGGCCGCATCCTTGACCTGCCGTGCGGTTTCGGCCGCGTCACCCGCGTGTTGCGCGCCCGCTACCCGGATGCGCGGATCACCGTCAGTGATCTTGACCGGCCCGGCGTAGATTTCGCGGCTGCCCAGTTCGGCGCGACCGGGGTTTACTCCGTCGACGACCTGGCCGCGCTGGAGCTTGACGGCACATTCGACCTGATCTGGGTGGGGTCGCTCGTAACCCATCTCAGTGAGGCGCAGACCCGCGCATTCCTCCAAGCCTTGCATCGGAGCATGGCCGCGGATGCGACACTGGTCGTGAGCTCGCACGGTCCGACCATCGTGGCTGGCTTGAAAAGCTGGCTGTATGGCCTTGAACCTGCCTCTGCAGCGGGGGTGTTGGACGATTATGGCGGCTGCGGCTACGGCCATCGCGGCTATGGCGGCTCGGACGGCTACGGTATCTCCTTGACGGACCGGCACTGGTGGGGAACGGCAGCGGCAGACCACGGCTTCACCCTGGTTTCGTATCAGGAGCAGGCTTGGGATGGTCATCAAGACGTGCTGGCTCTGCGAAAGCAGGCGAGCCACTTGGACGTATCCCAGCGTGACGCGACCTATCTGCCGACCAACGCGGCAGCGGTCGTCCAAGCACGCCATCTCGCCTCAAACCACGACCGGTGGATGGCGCAATTTGACACCGCCTATTACTTGGCCGCCAATCCCGATGTCGCGGCAGCCATTTCCGATGGCCACTTCAGGTCTGCCTACGACCACTACCTCACCGCTGGCCGTGTCGAAGGCCGCCGCTATGCCTCGTCAAAGCCGACGCGGACGCCTGTGCCATCGGACAGCCCGTTTGACGAAGCGTGGTATCTTCGAACCTTCCCCGATGTCGCCGCCGCGGTCTCCCGCGGCGAGTGCCTGTCTGGATATGACCACTGGCTCGATATGGGGCGGTCCGAAGGCCGTCCACCTCACGGCTGACGGCCCGTCGCGGTATCGGCAAGGAGCGTCTGTGCGCGCTGGGATCTCTGAGGAGAGGACTGCGCCCCTACTCCTTGCCGGTTTCCCGACGCACGCCGATCATAACCTAAGCCGCCGGGGAGGCCGCGATCAGGCGTTCGATCGGGTCCCACACATAGGCGAGTTGCGGCACCGACACGCCGGCCACCCGCGTGTCCGACTCCGCAACGGCGCGGCCGCCGAGGCGTTGATAGAACCAGCGGTTCGGGTTGTTCCGCAGCACCCACAGGAAGGCCGCCCGGCTTCCGGCCGCCGCCAGGTGGGCCGCCCCGGTCCGGATCAGCCGCCGGCCCACGCCGCGGTCCCGCCAATCGTCCAACACGTATAGCGTCTCAATCTCGCCGTCCGCCGAGGTGCCACCGGGGAGCGTGGTTCCGCTGCGTCCCACCGTGGTGTAGCCGACGAGGCGCGGTCCGGTGCCCTTGGGCACATCCTGGCCCGACGCGATGGCGACGTAGACACCGGCGCCGGCGCGGATTTGGCGGTCATAGAAGGCAGCCTGCCGCGTCACCGAGAGGCCGGCCAGGTAATCCTCCGGCAAGATGCCGGGATAGGCGCTGCGCCAGGCAGCCACATGCACCGCCCCGATCAAGGGCGCGTCGGACGGGCGGGCCCGCCGCACCGCGATCATGCTGCGACCGCGCCCTGCCGCTCCAGCACGGCGGCGAAGAAGCCGTCCGTGCCATGCCGAAGCGGGGTGAGGGACAAATAGGGCCCCGGGCCGGGCGGCGCGCTGTCCATCGGCCACGCCTTCGCCAGCGGGACGACCGCGAACTCCGGATGCCGGGTCAGGAATGCGTCCACTTGGTCCTCGTTCTCCTCCAGCAGCACGGAGCAGGTGGCGAACACCAATCGCCCGCCTGCCCGCACCAGACGGGATGCATCGTCCAGGATCGCGGCCTGTTTGGGAAGCAACTCTTGCAGGTCGATGGGCCGCAGCCGGCTTCGGGCGTCCGGGTTGCGCCGCCAGGTGCCGGTGCCGGTGCAGGGCGCGTCCACCAGGACGCGGTCGAACGTGCCGGCGCGGCGCTTCGCCCATTTGTCGCCGATGGCGATCAGGTGCCGCTCGACATTGTGCACGCCAGCCCGGCGCAGGCGGCGCACCGCCCCCTCCAGCCGCTTGTCGTGCACGTCGCAGGCGACGATGTGGCCGTGATTGTCCATGGTCATGGCCAGCGCCAGCGTCTTGCCCCCTGCCCCGGCGCACCAATCCGCCACCCGCATCTGCGGCCCGGCGCCGACCAGGGCCGCGACCAACTGGCTGCCCTCGTCCTGGATTTCGACCAGGCCGGACTGGAACGCCGCCCCCGTCGTCACCGCGCGACGCCCGGCGATGCGCAAACCCCATGGCGACAAGGCGGTGGGTTCTGTCGCGATGCCCTCCGCCGCCAGCGCGGCCACCGCCTGCTCCCGCGTGCCCCGCAGCAGGTTCACCCGAAGGTCCAGCGGCGCCTCCTGCTCCATCGCCTGCAGCTCGGGTCCGATGGCGTTACCGAAGCGGGCCGCGACATGCGGCAGCAGCCAGTCCGGCATTTCCAGCCGCACCGCGTCCGGCATGTCCGGGTGGTCCAGGGTGTGGCCGGCCAGCTGGGCCGCCGCCGCGACCTCCTGCGACAGCATGGGCGCCGGGCCATACTGCCCGCCGGAATAGGATTGCCGCACGCCCGCCAGGGTCCACCCCTCCAGCAACAGGGACGCGGCCACCAGCATTCGCGGCGTCGGCGCGGTGCCGGCACGGTCCAGCCACCACGACAGGCGGCGTCGCGTCCGCAGCACGCGCCAGCCGCGCTCCGACACGGCGCGGCGGTCGCCGGAGCCGATGAAGCGGCGGGCGCGAAAGAAATCATTGGCGATGGCGTCCGCCGGGCGGCGGGGGAACGCGTCCACCTCCGTCAGCAAGTCGATGGCGGCGGCCAGCCGGGCGGCGGGCGTCACGCCCCGATCAGGATGGCCTTCACCTCAGCCCTCCTGGCGATAGTTCGGCGCCTCGCGGGTGATCGCCACGTCATGCACGTGGCTCTCCCGCAGGCCGGCGCCGGTGATGCGGCGGAAGCGGGTGTTGGCCTGCAAATCAGCCACGGTGGCGCTCCCCGTGTAGCCCATGCCGGCGCGCAGCCCGCCCACGAGCTGGTGCACCACGGCCGACACCGGACCCTTATAGCCGACGCGCCCCTCGATGCCCTCCGGAACCAGCTTCAGCGTGTCCTTGATCTCCTGCTGGAAGTAGCGGTCAGCCGAACCGCGCGCCATGGCGCCGATGCTGCCCATGCCGCGATAGGATTTGTAGCTGCGGCCCTGGTAGAGGAACACCTCGCCCGGCGCCTCGTCCGTGCCGGCGAGCAGGCTGCCCACCATCACCGCATCGGCCCCGGCGCCGATCGCCTTCACGATGTCGCCGCTGGTGCGCACGCCGCCATCCGCGATCGCCGGCACGCCGCGCTCCCGGCACGCGGCCGCCGTTTCCAGCACGGCGGAGAATTGCGGCACGCCGACGCCGGCCACGACGCGGGTGGTGCAGATGCTGCCGGGCCCAATCCCGATCTTCACCGAGTCGGCCCCGGCCTCGATCAGCGCCAGCGCGCCCTCCGGCGTGGCGACGTTGCCGCCCACCACCTGGACGGCGTTGGACAGCCGCTTGATCTTCTCGACGGCCGCCATCACGCCGGCCGAGTGGCCATGCGCCGTGTCCACCACCAGCACGTCCACCTCGGCGTCGATCAGCGCGCGGGCGCGGCGCATCTCGTCCTCCCCCACCCCGATCGCCGCGGCGACCCGCAGGCGGCCGAGCTCGTCCTTGTTGGACAACGGATGCGCCTGCGCCTTTTCCATGTCCTTGACCGTGATCAGCCCGACGCAGCGGTATTCGCCGTCCACCACCAGCAACTTTTCCAGCCGGTGCTTGTGCAGCAGGCGTTTGGCCTCGATCGCCGGGACGCCGTTTTGCACGGTGACGAGGTCCTCCCGGGTCATCAGCTCGAACACCTTGACCGAGGGATCGGTGGCAAACCGCACGTCCCGGTTGGTGAGGATCCCGACGAGCCGGCCGGTGCCGCGCTCCACCACCGGGACGCCGCTGATATGGTTCAGGTCCATCAGCGCCCGGGCGTCGGCCAGGGTCTGGTCCGGGTGGATGGTCAGGGGATTCACCACCATCCCCGACTCGAACTTCTTGACCATGCGCACCTGCGCGGCCTGCTCCGCCGGGGGGAAGTTCTTGTGGATCACTCCGATGCCGCCAAGCTGCGCCATCGCGATCGCCATCGCCCCTTCCGTCACCGTGTCCATGGCGGACGAGACCAGCGGGACGTTCAGCGGGATGGTGCGTGTGAACCACGTGCGGGTGTCCGCCGTGCTCGGCAGGACCTCGGAAAAGCCGGGAACGACCAACACGTCGTCGAACGTCAATGCTTCCCGGATCACCACATCCGCGCGAGAGGATGCGACCGCGAGCGACATGTTGTCCGGTGCCATGGCTGTGTGTCTCCGTCGGGAGTGGGGTCCCGCGCCTTGGCGATCCGACATAGGGCGCGGGCGCGCCCGGCGCAAGCTACACGCTCGGGACGCTGCCGGGCGTCAGGCGAAACCCTTTCGCAACGACATACATCTCGCTGGAATCCTTGCGGCTGGCAGGCGGCTTGGCATGGCGGACACTGGCGAAGGCGCGCTTCATCGGCTCCAGCAACTGCTTTTCGGAGCCGCCTTGCAGCACCTTGGCCACGAATCCACCGCCGGGCGCCAAGGTCTGCAAGGCGAAGTCCAGCGCCAGCTCCGCCAGGGCCACGATTCGGATGTGATCGGTCGCGGTGTGCCCGGTGGTGTTCGGCGCCATGTCCGACAGCACCAAATCCGCCGCCCCGCCCAGTTCCGCCCGCAGCCGGTCCGGCATGTCGGGGTCCATGAAGTCGCCCAGGATGAAGCGCACGCCCGTCACAGGCTGGACCGGTAGCAGGTCGACACCCACGACCGGCCCGGCGCCGCGCTTGACCGCCACCTGGCTCCAGCCACCCGGCGCTGCGCCCAGATCCACGATGCGCGCGCCGCGCTGGATCAGGTGGTAACGGTCGTCCAGCTCCATCAGCTTGAACGCGGCGCGGGACCGCCAGCCCTGCGCCTGCGCCGCCCGCACATACGGGTCGTTCAACTGCCGGTGCAGCCAGCCCTGCTGGGTGGTGGTGCGGCCCCGCGCCGTGCGCAGCCGCACCTCCAACCCGCGGGATGCTGGGATTTTGCTGCCGCCGCCCTTCGTCGTCTTGGTCACCCTGGATGCCTCAGGATCGGGTGGAGCGATGCCGGGCATGGCGGATCAGCCGTAGCAGCATGCCCTCGCGCAAACCCCGGTCGGCCACGGTGACCTCGGGCGCCGACCACAGGGTGTGGATGGCCGTATAGATCGCGCAGCCCGCCAGCACGAAATCCGCCCGTTCCGGCCCGACGCAGGGATGCGCCGCCAGCCTGTCGCGGCCCATCCGCCGCAGCGCCGCCACCGCGCCGGCCGCCGCGTCGCGGGACAGCACCTGGCCGTCCACGTGCATGCGGCGATAGCGCGCCAACGCCAGCACCTCGCCCGCCAGCGTCGTGACCGTTCCGCTGGTCCCCAGCAGCCGCACGCCCCCTTGGCGCAGTTCCTGGCCGATGCAATGGATTTTCTCGAACGCGCCGAGCCGGCTGGTCACCTCCGCCACCATTGCCGCGAAGCCGGGATCGGTGAACGCCGCGGCGCCATATTGCTCCGACAGGCCAACCACGCCGATCGGCATCGACATCGTCCCGATCAGCTCGGGCGGCATGTCCTGCGTCAGCCGGACCCACACGAGCTCCGTCGAACCCCCACCGATATCGAACAGCAAGGCCCGGCGGCCCTCCCCGGCCAGCAACGGCGCACAGCTTTCCAGGGCAAGTCCGGCCTCCTCCCGCGTGGAAATGACGTCCAATTGCAGCCCGGTCTGCCGTGCCACCCGCGCGACGAACTCCTCGCTGTTGGACGCGCGGCGGCACGCCTCCGTCGCGATCGCGCGCATGCCGTTCATGCGACGCCGGGCCAGGCGGTCGGCACAGCTCTGCAACGCCTCGACCGCGCGGTCCATCGCCTCGGCGCTGAGCCGGCCGGATTGCCGCAGCCCCTCCCCCAGTCGGACCACCTTGCTGAAACTTTCCAGCACGCGGAAGCCGTCCGCCGCCGGGGTGCCGACAAGCAGGCGGCAGTTGTTGGTGCCGAGATCGAGTGCCGCGTAGGTCGTGGACGCGGTGTTCCGGGCTGAGGATGTGTCCGCCAGTTGCATGCGCGACGGAGTGTCGGCTGACGCGCGGCGAATGGAAAGCACTTTACGCGGCGGATAGGCGAACTGGTTGGGGGCCGGAGCGGCATCAACCCGGATTTTCCCACAACCATCCGTTCCGGATCACGGTGATCCGGAACGGCCCGGCATGGGCAGCCGCGCGCGTCCAGGGCGAACTCGGTAACGTCGAACTGGCCGAGGTCCAGCAACCCGGCCCGGACCAGCGCAATCATTCCAGCACTGGGCTCGAACATCTACCGGCCGTGGATGCTGACGCAGTTCGAGCCGACAAATGAGGCGTGATGATCAGTTGGAGAGTCGAACGACCATTTTGCCGAGATTGCCGCCCGAGAACAATTTCAAGAAGGCGGCGGGCGCATTCTCTATCCCGTTCTCCACAGTCTGATGGATCTTGACCGTCCCGTCGACGACCCATCTGGCCATTTGGTCTACAAACTGCGGCATCATATCGAAATGGTCGGAGACGATGAAGCCCTCGAGACGCAGCCGCTTCGTCACGATCAGACGAAGGTTCCGGAGACTGGTCCCTTCGGTCTTGTTGTAGTCTGAGATCATGCCGCACAGGGCGAAGCGCGCGAACGGCTTGGCTGCATCCAGCGCCGCGTCGAGATGGGTGCCCCCAACGTTGTCGAAGTAGGCGTCGATCCCCTGCGGCGCTGCCGCATGCAATGCGGCGGCCAGATCCGGTTCCGCCTTGTAGTCGATCACGCGGTCCACCCCGATCTCCCGCAGGAACGCACATTTCTCGGCTCCCCCGGCCGAGCCGATCACGGTTGCCCCGGCAGCCTTGGCGATCTGGCAAGCCGCTGAGCCTACCGCGCCCGATGCCGCCGAAATGAAGATCACTTCGCCAGCGCAGGGCTTGGCCACCTTGTCCACGCCGACGAACGCCGTCAGTCCCGGCAGGCCCGCCACGCCGAGCAGCGCCTCGGGTGGAAGTGTCGTGGAACGCACCTTCGTGAGAACTGACGGCGCTGCGTTGAATGCCTCCCGCCATCCCAACATCGATTGCACGAGGTCGCCGGGCGCGAAGTCCTCGCACTTGGAAGCCTCAACACGGCCGATCGCCCCGCCTTCCAGTGGCTCGCCCAGACGGAAGGACGGGACGTAGCTCTCCCGCGTCATCATCCGACCGCGCATGTAGGGGTCGACCGACATCCAGATGTTCCGCACCCGCACCTGCCCGGCTGGCGGTGCAGGCACCTCCACCTCCCCCATCGCGAACGTCTGCAGGGTCGGGATGCCCTCGGGACGGCTGGCGAACCGGATCTCGCGGGAAGTCATGCTGGTCAGAGTCATGCGTCATCTCCAATGGTACGGTCACGGAGGGGATCCTCGGATGTGACCATTTGGTAGGCAGGGCGGCCCATCAGCCGGTCGGCGTAGGCCTGGATCGCCGGTGTCAGCAGCGCCGTCTCGCCGAGCCGTGCGGCGAAGGCGAGTGCGTAACCGAGCGAGATGTCGGCAACGGTGAAGCGGCCGGCCGCGGCATACCCGGCGTGGGCAATCGCCGTTTCCACGGGTTGCAGCCGCCGCTGAAACAGCGCCCGCGTGTCCTCCACCACTTGCGGGCTGCGCCGCTCCGACGGTTCGAGGTGCCGGTATCGCAGGATTGTGCCGAGCGGCTGCGTCAGCGTGGCTTCGCCGTAGAAACAGAACTGCAGGTAATCGGCGAAGGAGCCTTCCGCCGACGACACCGACAGACACGTCGGGCCGTAGGTCTCTACCAGATAGAGGCAAATCGCTACGGACTCAGTCATCCTGACCGAGCCGTCGACGAAGAAGGGCAGCGACCCGGCCGGGTTCGTGGCCAGGAACTCTGGCTGCTTCAGCCGTGGCGGGAATGCAATCAGCGTCGTCCGGTGGGGTAGGCCCATTTCGGCGAGCAGCCAGGCAACTCGGAGCGAGCGAGTCCCATGTCCATGGAACAGTTGCGGCCCGATTTCGAGCGCCGCCCGATCCGGCCGTTTGTCGCTGTATCCCGTGTCCATCGAAGTTGCCCCACATTAAGTTATACCCTATAACTGCCTCCGACCTCATCCTGTCAAGCGGAATGTTTTAGGGTATCACATGCAGGTAATTGGCCGGGCGGCGTCGAAAGGGTATCACCACGGCGACCTCCGCGAGGCGCTCATCGAGGCCACCTTCCAGCAGGTGGACAAGGCTGGATACGAAAGCGTCAGCGTCGCTGCGCTGGCCAAGGCACTCGGCGTGTCGCAGCCTGCCTACGTTCGCCATTTCGCCGACAAGGACGCGCTTCTAACCGCCGTGGCGGTGAAGAGCTTCCACTTGTTCAGCGCGGCCCTGCGCGACGCGATCGCCGGATGCCGACCCGGCGACCGGCTGCGTGCCAATGCCATGGCTTACGTGCGTTTCGGTCTCGAACGGCCAGGCCTCTATCAGTTGATGTTCGGCTCCTCGCTGCTCGGAAAGGCGGCTCCCGGAAGCGAAATCGTCGTCGCCGCGCGGGCCTGCTTCGATCTGCTACTTTCCGCGTTAGAGGATGCGGCACGCCCGAGCGAGAGCGTGAGGGAGGCAGTAGGAGTATGGGCATCGTTGCACGGGATCGTGCAACTGCAGCGTTTCCGTCTTCTCGACGGCCTACGTACGAGGGATGTGCCGATCGACGGCATTGTGGAAGACCTGGTCGCAAGGCGGCGATGATCTGCCCTGTCGACACGCTGAACATCCAGCGCTGGTTGGGGCGGGAGGGGCAGCAACCCCAGAAATGCCCTAACCCCCTGCCCTACCTACGGAAAACAACGCCTGTCAGCTCGAGGAAGTCCGCTGTGTAGCACGGGCTTGCTACACAGCCATGGTGTTGTCGTCAATCAGATGGCCCTCTGTTCCCTCCGTGTTCCCGTGGTATTCTTCCCAGGCAGGAGGGCAGTCGATGACTACCACGGCCAACACATGGACTGCCGATGACCTGAAGGCCTGGCGCGCCCGGTTGGGTTGGACCCAGGCGCAGGCCGCAGAGAGCACGTGCTATCACCTGGCCGCCTGGAAGAACCTGGAGGGTGGCAAGCGTACCATCAGCTCCACCCTCCGCCGCCTGTGCCTGCTGGTCGAGCGTGAGCGGACCCGGTCCCTGGTCTCCCTGACCGGCACGGCAGGCCATCGTCAGGCTTTCGCAAGCGAGGACCGCGTCCTCGACCATGTCCGTGAGCTGCGCCGGACCCGGCCGACAGCACAGCGCTATGTGTCTCTGTTTTCAGGCCTTGAGGCTGCCACCGCCGCCATGGAGCGCATCGGGGCAGACGCGGCGGCCGTGGCGTATGCCGAGGTCGACCCTGTCGCCAACGCTGTCCTCCGTCACCGCTGGCCCGACGTCCCGCGCACGGGCGATGTCACCGCTTTCGATTGGTCACGCCTGCGCGGCCATGTCGACCTGGTCTTCGGTGGATCCCCTTGCCAGTCGTTTTCGTCCGCCGGGAAGCGCCTGGGCATCCGGGACCCAAGAGGAAACTTGGCGCTCCACTATCTGCGCTCAGTCGAAGCCATGCAGCCGGAGTTCTTTGTCTATGAAAACGTCCCAGGACTGCTCACCAGCGACCACGGGGACGACTTCGAGGTCTTCTTACGAGAGGTGGATGCAATCGGGTATTCTTGCGCGTGGAGAGTTTTGGACGCCCAGGATTTCGGATTGCCCCAGCGCAGGAAGCGGCTCTGGATTGTTGGCGAGCGTGGTGGATCCGGCCACGGACCTGCAGAGGTACTCGCTCTCCAGGACGGCGAAGACGGGTGTCCTGCGGAGGGCGGAGCGCGCTGGAGTCGCCGTCCCCGCCGCACTGCGGGCGGCACTGGAACGCTGACGTCGGTCGATTGGAGCGACCCGGCTTCCTGGGCACACGCAGAGGATCCGGAGCCACCAGTCCCGGCACCGACGCCTATGCCCACATCCGTCCAGGCGGCCGACTTGCGCCACTGCACCCTGGGCGATGTGGCAAGCACGCTCCAGGTCGGCCCGGCCACCGGTTACTCGTTGAACGCGATGCCGGTCCTGCTCGTCGACGGCCTCCTGCGGCGGCTGACGCCCGTAGAGGCGCTCAGGCTGCAGGGCTTCGATGACGACTGGGTGGACGGGGTATGGGTGGGCGGGCGGCCCCTGACGGACAGTGACGTCTACGGCCTGGCGGGGAACAGCTGGCCCGTAACGGTGGCAGCGTGGATCCTGGAGCGCCTGCTGGCCCTGCGCGAAGCGGACATGGCGGAGGCGGCGTAGGCCTAGAAAGGGATGTCGTCCTCCTCCGGGGGCTCAGGCTCCGGGGGCTCTGGAGGTTCGTCGTCCGGCTCAGACGGTTCCGGCGGCTCCCATTCCGGTGGTTCCGGCTCTGGCTCCTCAGGTCCACCCGCTTCAGTCCAGCTCGGCCGACGCCGTAGTCTGACACGGTAATCAGATTGCGTGGCTCGCGCTGGGTCACCTGTCGCACTCCCCCAGGACTTGAGCGCCCATCCATGAGACCGACTGTTCACCAGGTCAGCGGACCGGGACAGAAAGCCGGAGAGGTTTGCGACGGGATCCTTGCCGCCGACTGCGAACCCCTCGTGCTTCAGCATCTCTACCAAGTCGCGGGTGTGAGCCGCTTTGCCGGAGTTCTTGAGGTGCTCGATGACGGTCTGGACGGCCAGCGCAGACGAACCGCCGCGGGTGCGTGCCATCTCAGCACCCTCTTCCTTGTAGAACTCGGACATGCGGATGAAGGTCGTCACATCCACAATGCGGCGCTGCAAATCTTGGATTGTCGTCGTGACACGGGCCAGCTCGGCCTGCAGCTTCAACAGGTCGCCCTTGGCTCGCTCAAGCGCATCCGACATGGTCATGTGCTCCCCGCACGATGGCGCGCACCTTAGCAAAGCACATTGGCGACAGCAACAATGTGGATTGCACCCGATCCATCGTACGGCTATCCAGCAAGCAGGCTTGCCCGCGCCTCGAGTCGGGGGTTGGAGGATAGGTAGTGTTGACAACAGAGATGGCCCCAGCGTTAGCGCCGACCGGCGCGTGGGGCAGAAACGAAGAAGCCCGCTACGTCCGCCTTTTCTGAGGGGGAGGACGTAGCGGGCTAGGTCGGCACCCTACTCAGCCGGGCCGGTAGCTGAATTG
This sequence comes from Acetobacteraceae bacterium, assembly GCA_965199095.1. Taxonomy (GTDB): domain Bacteria; phylum Pseudomonadota; class Alphaproteobacteria; order Acetobacterales; family Acetobacteraceae; genus LMUY01. The sequence continues at coordinate 793,974 of CBDAQM010000004.1, read as the reverse complement.
GAAGTCTCGCAAGGACGAACAGTGCCCCTCTTGTAAAGGGGAGAATGTGGGTTCGAGTCCCACCCGGCCCACCACCTGCTTAGCAACAGTGGTCTTCAGAGGAAAGCCTTCTGGAGACCATTGTGCTGCGTAAGCCTCGGAATACTGGCCGAATCCCGCCGAAAGCCTACAGTGCGGCCATGGCCACCGACCATCTCATTCCGCCAGACATCCGGGACCTCTACCACGTCAAGGAGTGGAGGAATGCCACCGGGATTCTCGAGACGGCGTGCCCGGAACAGTGGTCGGAGGTCCTGGAGGTCCTCCGGGGCTTTCGCTTGTATGCCTCCGAAGTAATCGTGGGCGGCGGCAACCGGTCCTTGATATCCAGACGAATAGATGGGGCATTCTACAGCAAAGGATGGATTGAGAAGGGGTTTGCCACCAGCATTACGGTAGACGAGACCACGTTTGCCAGCCCTACGCATGCCGTCGACTGCCTCAAGGATGGCGTGGCCCTCGAAGTCGAGTGGAATAATAAGGACCCGTTCTTCGACCGCGACCTCAACAACTTTCGACTGCTGTTCGACCTGCGGGCAATCCAGGTCGGTATCGTGGTCACCCGGGCCACGGAACTGCAAGCCTTGTTCAAAAGGCTTGGCAAGGGAGCGTCATACGGCGCCGCCACGACGCACCACGAGAAGCTGTGGCCTCGCCTGGACGGCGGCGGCGGTGGCGGTTGCCCTGTCCTCACATTTGCAATCACGCCCGCCTTGTTCGTAGACGACGGACCTACGGCGTTGGCCGACTTGAAGGCAAAGATTGCAGCTGCCAAGGCAGCGAAGACTGCTGCCAGGAAAAAGGGCCTGCCGGTCCCGCGCAGCGAATTCGACGTCGACGAAGAAGACGAAGAGGGCTGACCCCTACTCCGCGGCGACCTGCAGGCGTCCGGCCTGCGAATGATTGGCGTACGTCTTCCAGGTGGGCGCGTAGTCCGCTTCGGCTTGATTCCCCCACGTCGTCCATCCCGGCCGGATCCCCCTGGAGAACAATTCAATTCGAGGCCCAGGGCTGCAGGCCTCGATAATGGGATACACCTCGTCCGGCTTGCGGCTGTGCTCCCTTTTTTGGGTGCTCAGGAAGTTGACCTGCGTCCTACCCGGCTGAAGCGTCCTGGCGTTCTTCCCTCGGACGCCGAACAACACGATTTCAGTCACGTTCCTGAAGTAAAAGCCCACGCCGCGACCGTCGCTGCCGCCATCTTTCCTGCGTTTGTGCCAGACGATGTTACTTTTGTAATTGAAACCCCAGGCCTTCATGACCTCCAGGCCTTCGGGAAGGAGGGCGTTCGGGACCCACAGATAAAGGTGTGATGTCGGCGCGGCGATGTCCGCCACGGGCAGCGCGCAGATGTCCGGCAACTCCATGGTCGCGTAGCGGGCCAGGCGCCTGTGCTCTGGGGCGACCTTGCCTGTGCTGTTGATGAACCTCCACGGCGGGTCGGCCAGGATGGTCGAGAAGCGTTGCCGACCGGCCACCGCAAGCAGGTCGCGGGAGGCTGTTGCCAGCAGGTCGTCGGTCGTCTTTGCAGCAGGCATTACCAATCCTTATCCCGGATCCTAGGCTGGCATGCCCAACCAGATTCGCCAAAGCAGTCTAGTTTGTTCCTACTCCGTTCCCCAGGGATTGTCGACGGCGATACCTAGAATGAGGAAGGGCCGGACCCATCGCTGGATCCGGCCCTCTGCCCTGACATCCCAGTGCACCACCACCTTGGACGTACCTCATCCTAACAGGCGCCCACGCCAGACACACGGATCCCAATGTTGTTCACCCCTTGTTCTCACGTAGGTCCCCGGATAGCCTCCCGGCGTGGCCCACAACCGCTCCCCCGGCAAAATCAGGTCCGATGTGCTGTTGCTACCCCTCGCCAGCTTTCGGGACTGGCGGCTCGAGGTAGACTGCTCCGGATCCGGATGTCCGTCCGGCAGGTATCACCGGGTGGCCAAGCTCGTGGACCATTACCCGAGCGCCACAGTAGGCCAGGTCCTGCAGCGGCTGCGATGTGTGACATGCGGCCGTGGACCTGGTGCGGTGGTGCTGGCGGAAGACCGGCCCGGCAGGAGGCTGCCCCTCATGGGACCGGAAGTCGCCTACTAGACAGACCATTGTCCAGTCGCATCGATTGTGCTTGATCCATGATATCCGTTTCAGGGGCAGTCCATGCGTCATTCAGGTCTTCCAAAGCTTGTAATTGTTGCATTCGCGATGTTCGCGGTGAGTAACGCCAAAGCAGAAGTCCCCTGGAAGTTGAATGGAGTGACCCTAGGTAGCTCCTACGATGAAGTATCGGCCCTGTTTCACCAGAAAGGCGCAGTGCGCGTCTACACGACCCAGAAGGCTGACCGCAGCGGAGCATTCCCACGAGCCCTGCTTTTGCTTGAGCCGGACGCCGACAAATACCGTTATACCGACACGACATACTCTCTGACGGCCGTGGTGTTCGACGAAACCCAGGGCCACAAAGCGGTCGAAATCATGCGGCGGCAGGGCTTCAAGAAGGGCGAGCAGCCAAGCCTGACGTCGTTTGCCGACGCCGTGAAGGAAGGCTTTGGAGCGCAGATTGCGCACCAGAACTTCATGGGCAAGCAAACTGAGACTGCGCAAATCCTGCTCGACGTCCAGGGCAAGCCCACGCAGGCCCCAGGGTGCCGCCGCGAGGCCATGGGGAACGGCACGAATACCCTGCTCATCGAGGGTATGGAGACCTGGTCCGAACTGGATCCGCAGTGCGGCCAGCTGCTGCGCATCGACGGCCTTCGGGAAGGCCAGGACGGTCTCATCGTCGGCATCAACGAGCATGCCATCGACACCCAGGCGGTGCTGGCAGACACGAAGGCGAAAATCGCCATCCAGCAGAGCGCCCTCCAGGCCCAGAAGCAGGCCGCGGAGGCCCAGGGCAGCAGGGTCAAGCCGGGCCTCTGAAGGGGCCTGGAATCAGAAAACCGCCCCAGGTCTCCCCGGGGCGGCCTCATCGTCGTCACCGGCTCTTGGCGTCGTCGGCATCCCTGGCGTGCAGCAAGCCGCCGACCTGCGCCAGCTTGTCGCGGCAGTCCTGGCCCGCGTCGGCTACCGTCAGGATCCAGTCGGCCAGCTCCTGGTCAGTGACCGGATCCGGCGGCGTGTCCGGCTGCATCTGGCACACCAGCAATCCGTCCGGCACCGGCAGATGGGCCACCGGCTGCGGCTGGCTGACGCATGCCGCCAAGGAGAGCAGCGACAGCAGGGCTGCTGGCGCACGTGGAAGTCGTGGGTGTCGCATAGATGGTCCTCCGGATGTGGTCGCTGGCCGCCAGACGGGCTCGGGCGGCATCGGCTGCGGCGGTGAGTGCTGCCTCGGCCTCGCTGGCGTCCCGCTGGGCCGTGGCCAGCTGCGTTGCCGCGAAGGCGACCTGGGCCTGCAGGACGTGGGCCTGGTCGTAGAAGTGCTTCGCCGTCCAGCAGGATCCGGCCAGCATGACGAGCACTAGGCCGACCATGGCGAGCTTGGCGGCACCGAAGGCCGCCGTTACGGATGCGAACATGGGTGCCCTCCTCAGGCAGGGGCTGACGTCTCTTTTTCGACGGTGGTCGGTGGTTCGACGGCGGCGGGCAGCTCGTCGCTGACCCTCGCCGTGACGCCGTCTGCACCGGCGCGCAGGTCGAGGTGCCGGAGGCCACGCTCCACGGCGAACACCATCAGGATGACCATGGTCATCGCCGACGTGACCGCCGTCAGGCTGTCCGAGTGCCGCCACAGGGCGACCAGGATGACCAGCCAGGCCGCAAGCGTGTTGACGATGACGACGCCGTTGCTGGTCCAGCCGGACGAGGTCGTCGCGGGTATGACGGGAACTGGTTTGTCCATAGGAACATCCTCAGGTCGCAAGGGCGATTGCAAGGCGGGCGGCATTGCGCCTGCTCCATCCACGACCGAATACCGGATACTGGGCCAGGGACTGGTAGTAGGCCTGGTGCCGGGCACCGAGCTGGCGGACCAGGTCCATGCGGTCGTGGGCTGCCGCGGCTGCCAGCGTGTGGGGGCCGATGGCACCGTCGACGGTGACGCCCAGGACTTCCTGTAGCAGGCGGGAGCTGGTGCCGGTGCCGGACGTAAACCCGAAGTCGAATGCGAGCAGGTCGACACCGGCAGCCAGGCCGTCACCGCCGACCGGCATCCAATATCTCGCCCGTATCATCTCGGCGAGTTCGGTCTTGCTGGCTGCGGCCAGGTCGGCTTCCGTCGTGGTGTGCTCGCCATGGTCAGCGCGCCAGCTGGCATACGACGCCAGCGTCACTCCCCACGACGTCGCTCCCCCATGGTCGCCCGGCGTCACGTGCAGCGGCTGGCCGTCCATGTCTGGACGCCATGTGAAGTCAAGGCACGCCTGAAAACGGGATGCGGTCGCCGGTGCCGGTGCTGCGGCCTGGACGGCGGGCGTGGCTGACCCGCCCAGGAACTGGGTGACGAAATTGAACATGAGGTTCTCCGTAGTGGCGGCGTTGGTCGCCGCGTCGTTGGTCTTCGGGGCGGGCACACCGTGCGGTGTCATCCACCGCGTTGGCGCATTGGATCCGGCTTGATGTTACCGGCCGGTGTAATTGCCGGAACCCGGCTGGCCATCCAGGCGGCGGGCCTTGCTGGCGCGCAGGAACCGGGCGGTGAAGTCGGCGTCCAGGGCCAGGCTACGCTAGACCGCAACGGGTTCTGTGGTGTCGGCTGCCAGAGCGTCGTGCGCGGCATCCAGGATGTCGCTGGCGAGCTGCACGGCGGCCTCTATCTCCAATTCCAGCGTGGACGTGTTGATGCTGGATACGATGCGCAGGCTGATGGAGCCGGGCGCGGCCTCTACGTGGATACGGGCCATGACGGCCTCCCAGAAATGCAGAACCCCGCCTGGTGGGGCGGGGTCCGGTAGGCTTGAGCTGGATGCAGGTTCGGTCAGGCGGGCTGCTGTCGCCTGTGGTAGGCGACGATTTCTGCAATTTTGGGGTGCTGGATCCCGAACCGCTCTTCGATGTCGACCAAAGCGACGCCCTGCTCTACCGCGCGCAGGAGCCTACCCACGTGGACACCGGCTCTCACGCCGGGACACGGGTCTGATGCAGCAGCGCGCTGGCGGTCGCGGCGGGGGGAATGGACGCTCGCGCGGCTCATGTTGCGGTCCTCCTGGCTGGGGCCGTCTGGCGGCGGTGGTAGGCGATTATGCTCGTCAGGGTCCGCTGCGACAGGCCGAAGCGCTCGACGAGGTCCTCCGGTAGGACGCCCTGCTCTACTGCACGCAGCAACCGCGGGACGTTGATGCCCAAGGTAGATCCGGGCATCCGGGAAGTGCCGGGCTTTCTCATGCCGCGGACCTCCCGGCCTGCACTCGCACTCGGGGCTTGGCCGCAGGCAGCGGCTCACCGCGCCAACGTGCGCCACGCATTGTAAGCAGGCTGCGCTTGCCGCTCTCGTAAATGATGCAGTGCGTGTGGCTCCAGCTCGAGGCGCCTTTGTTGTATCCCTGGTCCAGCGCAGCGGTGACGCCCACGGTATAAATTCCGTCGACTATGCCCGCGGTATGCGTGTGGCCGGTGACCGCCCGCTTGCCCAGTGCGCGGAACGCCTTGGGCGAACCCCGGCTGCCGTTCGGACCGAGGTCACCGTGGATACCCACCTCGATGCCTGCGACCTCGCAGGACTCGTCCACACCAAGGAACCGTGTCCGCTGCAGGTCTGCAGCCTTCTCGCGGACGGCGAACTCGTAGACGTTGAACGCGGCTCCTCGCCCCTCTTCGATGGCCTCGTGCGTGCGGTATGCCAGGTAGTGGCCGAACCGGGCGTTGACCGGGTCGCTGCGGAAATCCGCCTCGCTCAACCACCGGCGCAGGTGCGTGTGGTGGTTGGCTTCCGGGATGATTGTCTCGCAGTCATCCGGGCCTTCGGTCTCCGCCAGGAAACGGGCATCGCCTGCGATTTCGGCCTCAACGCTGTCATCGCCGTTGCGCTTGAACTCCGCCATGAGGAACGGATCCTTGAGGGCGTGGTGACTGCGCCCCTGGAAGTGCAACACGTCGTGCTTGACCTGTGTCAGCGGGCGCAACGTCTCTAGGATGCCGCCCTGGCCCCAGCATGCCTGGACGATTTCATCCTCCATCCACTTGCGGTGGATGTCGCCCCAGACGATGCCTGCTGGCCGGGCTTGCCGGGTGCCGACCGGGGTGTAGACGGTGGTCAGGTCTTGGAAGTGCCCGCTCTCCTCGGCGACCAGCTGCCGGGCAAACCAAGTGCCATCGGCATCCACTTCGACATAGAGGGCCGCGAAAGTATGGTGGAAAGCAGCTACCTGACCAGCCAACCGGTCGACGTAGTTCCGCTGCGTGATGCAGCCCGTAGAGAACAGCGTGCGCTCCGCCTCGCCCTTCATGACCGGCATGCTCTTCGCGGCAACCCTTGGATGGCCGACGATGCCGGATGAAGATCTGGTGTAGCTATCCAGCTTGGCCAGCGGATCCGCTGATGTCGGCAGCCTGTCCAGCTGCGCGCAGAAGACGAGGTCGTCGGCCAGCCTGACGGCCTGCTTCGGCTGCAGGTAGGGAGCGAGCTCCTCGGCATAGTATACGTCGGCGCTTTCGGCCGTGACGTTCGAGCCGTTGTTCCAGGCGTTCTTGTTGTATGTGAACGCCGATACGAGGAGCTCCGCCCCGGTGTGCTTGGCCATGGTCAAAAGGCTGGCCAGGAGGCCCGCATGGACGTGGCTGTTGTTCTGCGCCGAGGTCAGGATATAGCGCCTACCATGGACGCGGCGTTCGGCCTCTTCCGGATCTGCCAGGGTGCCGCCTGCAACCGGCTTCTCCTCCTTTTCCGCCTTCGGTTCCTTGGCCGTCTTGGGCAGCCGGATCTCGGTGTCACCTCCCAGCAGCCTAGTCAGCAATGCGGACTGCTGGGCCTGTGCGGTGGTAAGGGCCTGGACTGCAGCTGCCAGGTCTACTGTTGCCGTAGGCTGCGCCTTCGCAGCGCGCTGACGGTGGCGGTGGATTGTTGAAGCTGAGACGCCTTCAAGCCGGGCTTGCTGGCGCAAAGACAAGACTGGGGCGGTCGCATCCGAGGATGCGTAGGCAGGGGCATTCATGATGTCCTCGTGGCGGTGGTGGTGAAACCAAGCGTGACGGAGGCAATCGGCAAGGCGCAAGGATGTTGTGCAAAGTATTACGTTGACAGCAAACCTGTTTACAGAAGTTCAGCCAGGGTGGCGGTAGGTGTCCCTCTGTAAAAGAGATCCACTACTGCTTTAAGGCGTCCGCGGGAGGTGTGGTGAACACCGTTGTGACCACCTGGATGACCAGCGGTTCAATCTGGATCTGCAGCGGCCAGAACCTGCGCACCCAGGATGTCGGGCCGTCGATATCCACCCATCGGCGAATTTCGTAGGTTCCCGGCAAAGCGTCATTTGGGATCCGGAAATCGCCGACGCGGGGGCCGCAGCGGTTCACGTCGGGTGTCACCGGCGTGTCCCGGCGGTCCAAGACGCTCTCACCCACTCCGTTCTGAGCTACACGGACTAGCTGCGCATGGCCGATGATTGTAGTCGTCGGAGCCAGGCACAGAGATGTCGAGAACGCCACGGCGTCACCCGCGTGGTATACGCTCTGCAGCGGCCCGTAGGTGTGCGCCTCCAGCCCAGTCGTCATGCCGTCCTTCAGCGCAAACGGGCCGTAGGAGCTATTGTATTGGGCATAGTCGCGCGGGTCGTCCAAAGCGACTTTTGCATAATGGTAGCCGGTGACCAGGTTCGTGGCGACCAGTAGGATGAGCAGCGCCTTGGTCAGGTCGCGGAAAGCTGTGCGACGGATCTGCTGCGCCAGGGTGAGTGTGTTCACTTGTGCAGCCCTCCGAGCACGCCGGTCCACCAGGTCGTCACGGCGGCCAGCACGAGGCCGTAGACCGACCGCAGTCCCCATTTGAACACGCCGGACACCAGTTCCTCTCTGGCTTTCCGCCAAGCTGCCGATGCCAGCTTTCCGGCCAATGCGGATGCCTCGTTTTCGAAGCGCTCCAGAACGGCAGATGGCAGCACGGCCAACGCGCGGCCCTGAGCCTCTGTGAACTCCCGGACGGCCGCGACATCGCTGCGAAGGCTGCTGACAGCGACGTGCAAGGCCTGCAGGTCCGCCGCAGTAAGAGCCGAGCCGGTTGTTTCCGGCTTAGTGTTCTTGAAGAATGGCATGTCGGGTCCTCAGGGCGTCAAGGCGGAGGCGGGCTCCGGCGGAACGGGGACATCGGGCGACCAGTGCCATACCTCGGCACCCACGCTCGGGCCTGGCTCCAGCGACCAGGTGCAGTGGTCGCGGCCTGTTCGGAACACCGTGTTGAAGGCCCAGGTCAGCACCGCGCAGAACCGACGGGCAGCAACGGATCCTGCAGCCCGCGCACGAGCGGTCCGCCTGGAAATCGTCTCGCCGGGCAGGCCAAGCATGAGGGCGTTGCCGACCAGGTCGAGCGTCAGCGCGGCATTGACGGCGACCTGCTGGAGGACCGCACACGCCCGGCATGGGCTACTCATTGCTTGGCCAGCCAGCTGAGCAGTCGGTTGTCGGCGTGGCGGTGACCAGCGGTATCAGGGCGCCGTAACGCGCCGTGCAGCCCGCCACGTATGCCGCCACCTTGGGCGCCAGCGCCTGCACGTCCGCCACGGTCATCGGGACTGATACACCGGCCATGGACAGCCACGGCGTGCCGTCGACCCACAGGCCCGCGGCAGCCATGCTGTAAGCGCTGACCAGCTTGACCTGCGCGTTGAGGTCAGACGGGTAGACGCTGGGTGCCGTTGCACCGGCAGCCTGGAAAGACACGCCCAGAGCTTCCTTGCTGGCATACAGGGAGGCCAGCGCCGCCAGGGCCGACGCCACGGTGACTGCAGGAACCGGCGGTGCGACGGCCACCGGACTTCCAGTGGCATCCGCCTCGATGAGTTGCCCTTTGCCCTGCGCAGTCAGCAGGGACTGGTAGACGTCGGGCGTGATGACCTTGGCGTCGGCTGGGAGCACGGCGTGAAGCGAGGAGTCGTAGAACCCCTTCGCCGTCGGCGAGTAGTAGACGGTCATGAGGGTTCTCCTTAGTAGCCCGTGGCCAGCCAGTAGAAAGCCAGGCCGCCTTGCAGCTGCGTCCCGCCGCCTGGTAGGATTTCCGCCGTCAACATTGTGAAGCCGTTCCCGGCCACGTTGGACGGCGCGTGGATGGACGGCGTGATGCCACCAGGACCGACCCAGCCCTCTGCCTGGCCCTCGCAGGCCACGACGCTGAAAGCGCCGTTCGGGAAGACGACAGGGTAGTACACGTTCGTCTCGCCGCCACCGGCAGAGACGCCGACGCCCCATTGGATGATGAGTCCGCTGCTGAGCTTGGCCCATCCGTTGGCGCCGAGGCCTGCAGGGAACTCCGAGTTGATGTCCGCGATTGCGGCTGCGATGGCCGGTGCGATGGAAGCGCTGACGGCTGCGTCACCCTGGCCGCGGGCCTGAGCCTCGGCAGCTAGGGCATTGTTCAGCGTGTTCGTAGCGTCGCCGACTTCCTGATTTCGGGTGACGCCTTCTGCGGCGATCGCCGCGTTCAGGTTAGCTTCTGCCGTGTTGAGGGCATTGCCCAGGTTGGCTTCGGCAGCTTCGGCGCGGACGACCTCGGCGCCGATGGCCGCATTGAGGTTCGCTTCGACAGCTTCGGCTCTGGCCGTCTCTCCGTTGCCCGAGACCTGCAGGGCCGCCACGGCAGCCTGTAGTGCGGCGACCGCGGCGTCCAGGCCCGGCAACTTGAGACCCAGGAACGGCGCGCCAGGAGCAACGGACACGTTGGCGCCCGTCAGCTGCGTCGTGCCAGCCGGGATGCTGACGACGTAGAGTGGCGACCAGCCTGCATCGGCCACCGGAGCTACCTGGGTGCCACTGACGGCCGGGATGCCCGCCTTGAGCTGCAGGACAACCTGCTGGCTGCGGACGGTGGCCTGGCTTGCACCGCCACCCCCCGGGCCGCTGTAAGGCTGCGCGGAGTTGGCGGCGTTGTAGTACGGCAGCACCAGCGGCACACCGTCGAGCTCTTCGAAAGCTGCCTGGATGAGGTAGTCCACGCTCTGCCCGGCAACCGGCGGCGCCGAGAACGTCAGGCTCGTGTAGCCCCCGGTGATACCCATCTTGACGACCGGATTCAGGGATGCGGGCAACGTCGAAAACGCGCTCCCGTCGACAACGGAGAGAGCTGTCAGGCTACCGGGGCCGACCTCGAGCGTCATGCTTGCAGGCGACGTCGGACCGCAAGCGAGGCCATCCGCAACGGCGCCGGTGCCGAGCGTCGCCTGTGCCAGGTAGCCGATGGCCAGCATCGCATTGCGCTGAATGCTGAGGCCGTCCTCGGCCAGTGGTATGGCGCCAGGATACAAAATCGTGCGGTCCATGAAGGCCTCCGGAGTGCGCGCATGCGTCGTCGCGGCCTGGGGGCCGGTGCCGAGTGCTGCTGATGAGTGGGTTGCTAGAGAGGCGTGCGGGCTACCAAGTCAGCGTGACGAAAACAGCGTCCCAGTCGACACCAGTCTGACTGCCAATCAGCTGCCCCTGGTATGTTGTCCTGATTTCGAGATAGCTCAGGCCGGACGTTGCATCCGCGCCCCAGGGCTTCGTGGGCTGGCGATTCAGGCCGCCAAGTATCACCGTGTCGTCCGAGCCAGAGGACAGGGTGCCGATGTATCCGCTGACCGCGACGCCCCAGGCTGGCAGGCTGTCGCCGCCCGGGATGACCACGTCGGCTGGCAGTGGATGCTGGGCATCCAGGAACACCTGATAAAGCCCCGCCGCAGTGTGCAAGACGTGGTCTATGCCGAAGCTCGCGAGGAGCTGGCAGTTGGTTCCCGGGGGAGCCACGTTGCCCGAAAATACTGCCCAAGGACGCTGCGAGCCGCCCGAGCTCGCCGCAGCACTGGCGGCGGTCTGCGCTGCAGCGGCGGCTACCTGGGCCGCAGCAGCCTGCGTGGCGGCAGCGGTGGCATCGGCAACAGCAGCGGCGATTGCCGCCGTGATGGCGGCAGGAACCAAGTTGGCCAGCAGCTGGCCGGTGGCCGGATCCAGGACGGCGAAGCCTGCAAGGCCAGCATTCAATTCGTCGGCTGTGAGCAACTGCCCTTTGGTGAACTGGTTCATCCGAGCACGCTCCTGTCGAGATAGAAGTCGATGTCCAAGCGGGCCCCGGCGTCCGGCGTCGGATCCACAATTCGGGTCCAGACCACGGTTGCCACAGGCGCCGTCGCAGCAATCAGCGCCAGGATGTCCGCGTCCCGCACACCTGTGAGCTGGTCGAGGCTGGCGTATTCCGACGGGCCGACGTTGACGCCCGGCGCTGCCCTCGAGCCGTAGCCAGCCCCTGCTCCGTATCCGGCCACGCCCGGAATCCCTGGGGTGATAGGCCGCTGGACGGTGAGGAAGCACTGAAAGGGAAGCTGCAGGCTGCCGTAGGCACCAGCCGTGCCGTAGCCGACACCGCCACCCTGACCGGACACAGTGCTGGACCCGTAGCCGCCCGTGTCGCTCGCGAGTGCGGGCTCCACGACCGTGGGCAGGTTCCCCGTTAGGGACTGCACCGCCGAGACGACCGCTGCTCGCGTTGCTTTGGGCTGCAGGATTTGCGCCCGGATCCTGCTGCGGAAGGATGCATCCGTCTCGCCCGTGTGCCGGGAAATGGCGTTGCCCAGGAAGTCCGAAGCCAGCCAGTCCAGAAACTCGCCAGAAGCCGTGGCAAGCCGGATCTGCTGCCGGGCAAACGTGGTCCACGAGAAGACGCTGGCATGGGCGTAGGACAGCCCGGCCAAAATGCCTGACAGGAACGGCGTGCTGGAGATGTCGCCCCACCAGCCTCTCGGCAGCATCCGGCGCAGGCGCGTGACGAAGTCGGCCTGGTCACCGGTCGCCATGGCAGACCTCCTTCAGCTCACGACGACCAGGCTCGCCTTGACGACCCCGCGGGCTGGCGCGACCAGGTCCGATGCCACGTCGTTGATGGTGATGGCACTGACGTTGACGATGGTCGGGCTGGTCGCGTAGGCGGCCGCAGCAACACGGGTCATTGACACGATGCCGCCCACCGGCGTGGCGTCCACATAGGCGGTCACGGCCGTGGCCACCGCGGTGAACAACGCGGCCTTGTTTCCCGACGACACCGTGATTGTCAGCGCCACGTTGACCGCGTTCAGCGTCGGGGGCTGCACGCTGAAGGTGCTGCAAATCGGCCGGACGGCATCGACGGCGGCATAGACGGCAGATAGCAGCGCTGCAGGAGGGGTGCCGGATCCGTCATCGACCACGCACACGAAATGGCCTGGCCTGAAGGACCCTTGCTCGTCGACGTTCTCGAGGACCTCATAGGCGATGCCAGCCTGCACGTCCGCGACTGCGCTTTCGATTGCCGTCAGGGTCGCTTTGGACAGGCCCTGGATGTAGAGGGCGAACCTCAGCTTGACCTGGGCGTCGGTCTCGCCGTCCGACGCATCCACGAATGCGGCCGAGTTGTTGACGGTGTCGATGCCGGGCATGGCGCTGCCCAGCAGGCTGATGGCGCCAGCAATCACGTTGCCTGCGGTCCCTGCAGTCGTGCACTCGACGGGCACGGTGATGCTGGAAGTGCCCACCGGCACGATGTAGCCCGGCACGGCTGCAGACCACATCGGGTTCGTAGGGTCAGCGCCTATTACATAGGTCAAACTGCCGTCGCCGGTCCGGACGCTGGCGCCGACCGGAACGGTGGCAGCCGTGGCGGGAACGAAGCGAGCCAAGGTCACAGGGCCGGTGGCGTAGGTAGCTGCTTCCCGCGGCGGGCAGCTGTAGTCCGAAATGAAAGTGTCGACGTCGGCGCCCGAACTGGTCGCTAGCCTGGAGGCGGCCAGCACGCGATACACGTTGGCCTGCTGCCAAGACCACTGCTGCGCGCTGGCATACAGGAGGGCGCGGGCCGGAGAACCGATGGTCAGATCCAGCAGCTGCGTGCATGCCGACTGGGCAGCCGCAGCCATGCCCTGGAGCATGCTCTGCAGGGTGGGGAGCGAGAGCTGCATGGTGACCTCAGGTCAGGAGTAGGTGTAGCTAGCGCCGGTGGCGGAGACGGACAGCGTCAGAAGCTGAACGGCAGGAACGCCGTTCTCCTGGTAGGCCAGGGTCGCCGTCACAGATCCGATGCGGTCGGTGCTCACGGTGACGGACGTCACGGAGACCACGGTGGCTTCCTGCTCAGCTTGCTCCTCAATGAGGGCCTGCAGGCCTGGCGCGTCGACCGGCTGGCCGATGAACCTGGCGAGGCCTGCGCCGTACGTCAGGTCCTCGAGGTAGTCGCCGGGGACCGTCAGCAGTCGACGGACGAGACGCTCGCGGGTGAGCTGTGAACCGCTGACAAGTTCGACGCCGCCGGTGGGCGACAGGGACAGGTCGCCGCCCCAGGGTAGAGAGAGGTCGGGCATGGCGGCTCCTACTGGTCGGGCTGGGCCGTGTGGTCGCCTCCGGCCTTCACGCCGCCATGGGTGTGGTGCTGTTGGCTGACCGTGCCCGCGACCTGGTCGCCCGTGCTGGTAATCTTGCCGTCGACGAAGACGTCGCCCTTGAACTGGATGGACGTTGCCTCGGCATGGATTACGCCGCCCGAGAAGTGCAGCCACGCGCCTGGACAGAATACCGCGAACTCCCTCGGCTGAACGGCTTTGCCGGTGGCAGGAGACACGGGCGGCAGGTCCTGCACGCTGAAGATACGCCCGACGATACGCGGGTGGTCCTGGTCACCGTGCGCAAACACGACGTGCACCTGGTCCCCCACGCTGGGTGGAGCCACGATACCGTAGCCGCCACCGGCGGACATCGCCGAGGCGTCCGGGATCCAGCCGCTGAGGACGTCCTCGGGCATGATGCGGACGCGGACCGAATGATTCGCAGGATCCACGGAAGCGACCAAGGCATCACGCGGCTGGGCCAAGGAGCCTACGATGGCTTCGATGTCACGGCGGATTGCGTGCCGGTGCTGGTCGAACTCGCGCGACATGGCAGGCTACTCCAACATAGCAGGCAGTGCGCCAAAGGCGCAGCACCTTGTCAGCCGACTTGAGCGTCGGACTGCGTTTTCCGATTCTTGACATGGACTGACTGCCGGAACCCATCGTCGACCGACCAGCTGCGCTCGATGGTGTCCACGTAGTAGCGCTGGTCGAACGTAGTTCCGGTGCCGGTCAGCGCGATGATGGAGCGCGCGTCCATGGACAGCTCGCCGGGCATCGCTAACTGTATCAGCCTCTCGTGCTTGACGATGTCCGCGTATTGGCTCTGTACGTAGGTCAGCGCGGCCGCGGGTGACGCGAACTGCCTCGGCTGCAGCACGATTTCCTGCGCGGTCTTCTTTGCTCCGGGCGGGTAGGAAACCTCGCTGGCCGACTTGCCCTTGCTGTTCCAGGTCCGCATCACGACCTTGATGTCCTTGGCCAACGTCAGCGACCGGGACGTCTTGATGTCGCTCACCGGGACGCCGGGGTAGGCCTGTACGCCGCGTGGGGACCAGACCAGCTGCAGGGGCGCGGCCGTGCTGTCGTCAATGGCTGTCTTGAAGTGCAGCACCGTGCCGGACACCCAGTAATCAGCTCCGCAATGCTTCGCCAGGTAGATGAGCAGGTCGTGCTCCGTCGTGGTCTTGCCGAAGGAGTCATTGGTGATTTTGTCGTGCTCGAGCTGATAGTAGCTGCCTGCCATCGCGGGAAAGCTGTCGCAGTCCGCGGTCAGCCCATGCCGTCCGGCCAACGTGGAGACGATGTCGCTGACCCTTTGGTTGGCGAACGTTTCCTTGGTCTTGGCATCTATGAGCCTGCGGGACAGGTCCCGGCCCTCGACATCCACCGTGCCACTGACGAGGTCGAGGTCGACGTGGTCCACCTCGCCGGTGAATGCCGACTGCCACGAAGCAGCCAGGCCGTCCTGCAGGAAGGCGGCCTGCACTTCCAAGAGGATTGGCGGGTCCTTGTCAGCCCACACCGCAGCCTGCGCCGGGTCCGCCGTCAGGGAGAACCGCCCGGAGAAGGTGTCGGCCGCATAATGGTTGTTGCTGTGGACCTGTACGCTTTCGCAGCCTGCCAGGGGCTGCCCGCCTACCAGCACGCGCCAACGCACCTGGCGGACGGTGCCGACTGCTACGGGCCATGTGCTGCCATCGGCCATGACGGTCTCCTCAGGTCTGGGTGGGAGCCCCGCCGCTGTAGGCCGGGTCGTAGTCCGGGACGGTCAGCTTTACCGGCGGCCCGGAGAGCATCGGGTCCGTAAGGTCGTTGGCGTTGGCCAGGGCCAGCCAGGCTGAAGCGTCCGACCACACGCGGGCCGCAACGTGGTAGAGGGAGATATCGGCACCCGACACCTGGATGATGGTTGCCATGGTCATTTTCCTGTCGAGGGCCGCTGATGAACGTTGATTGGTCAAACCTGCTGACAGTTGGACTGCCGCTTTTCATCGTCTGGCTGACTGTGAAGGTCGCCCCTGACTTCGTCGG
Source organism: Acetobacteraceae bacterium (assembly GCA_965199095.1). Classification (GTDB taxonomy): domain Bacteria; phylum Pseudomonadota; class Alphaproteobacteria; order Acetobacterales; family Acetobacteraceae; genus LMUY01. The sequence goes on along the minus strand of CBDAQM010000004.1, from coordinate 778,429 downwards.
TAAGCTGCTCTTCAAACCAATTGAGCATGCAAGCGAGGCACGCCTGGCTACGCTGAAGGATGACCTGAACAAGGAGTCGACGCTGACAATCAACAAAGCGCGGACAGACCTCGAGGCCACCTACTCCACCCTGAAAACCTCCGTGGACGTCCTGTCTGCCGGTCAGTCTGGTATGCGAACGGAGGTTATCTCAGCAGTTAAGCTACTTTGGGCCGAGATAATAACGCTCCGTGATACATATGGTACTGTCGTAAGTTTCAATGAATTATTCACGACCAGCGAAATAGAGGCTGCTTTAAGTGGAACAGCACCCGGTCAAATCCGGCAATGGTTAAGTATCATGAGAAGCAAAGAACAACTTGATAAGAAATCTGCGGAAGCCATCCGAAAAGAGCTTGACGAAGCGCGTCTCTTCTGTGGAGACCGTCTCTGGCTTTTGTATTATATGACTAGATCTATCTATCTCCGCCTGGCGTGGCTTACGAATAAGTCAGCCCAAGAAGAGAAATGGGTCGACTGGCGGACCGATACCGGCATCCCGCAGTTCCTGGCCGCAGTCCTCTCAGAGGATGACATGGATCAGGTCAAGACGCAGCACCAAGGCCTGACCATGGGTATGGGCCGCATTGAAGCACTTTACCTGCACGAGGCGTCATTGGTGATGTCCGGGTCGAAGGCCATGTCCGAGAGCCTGTCCGACATGCAGTCGGTCATGCTGCTCCAGCAGCAGCGGGCACGGCAGGACATCATGAAGAAGGCCGATGAGGCGTGAGACTGAGCTGACAGTCGAGGCGTCCGTATACCAGGTGAAGTATATGTTCGGGGTGGGGGTGGGGTCAGATGCCCAGGTTCCTGACGGCCCGGCCGACGTAGCCCGCTGCCCCGGTTGCCGCAGCCAGGGCGTCCTGTGCACCGGAGGCGGACAGCAGGGCCGACGGAAAACCGAATACTGCTCCGGCCTTCTCCGCCGCGGCTCCCAGGCTACCCAGCTGACCGTCTGCTAGAGATCCGGCTGCCGACACTGCCGTCCCGGCAAGCCCGACCGCCGATGCGATGCCCAGGAAGGCCGGGCTACCGTGGGTCAGGCTGGCTGCTATGGGCAGAGCTGCCTGCGCGGTGGCGACGGCGGACGCCGCATCCGAAGCCAGGCCGGACAGACCGGCCGCCGAGGACAGGTCGCCGGTGAGCGTGGAGAGCAGCGTCGGCGTGGCAGCAGGCTGGCCGGTGACCACGGCGCAGACGATGCGATACGGGATGACCGCCCCGCCGCGGCTGTAGTCCGGCGAGAACTCCCGGATGACGACCTGCCTGGAAAACGAAGACCAGGTCAGCCGGATCTGTTTTCCGGCCTGCCGCATGCTGTCCAGCTGCCTGGCCCGCGACACGGCGGACGAACCGGTGAACAGGCCTGACCACTCGATATCCCGTTCCTGCGGGCCGGTGGCGTCAAACACCACGCCGCCGCCCGGGAACCGATGCTCTGCCAGCTTCTGCGTACCGCCGAACGGCAGCTTCTCGGGCACCTCCATGCCCTGGAAGCCGATGCCGCCCAGCGTGACGGCAGCGCCGGACAGCAGGCCTTCGACGGCAGACAGCAGGCCGAGACCGGAAGCGACCGAGAGCGTCATAGCGTGGTCACTCCTGGCTGCATGGCGCTGGCGCGGACGTCGTAGCCGGTGCCGGACGCACTGGGCCCGGACATCACGCGGCCCTGCTCTTCGCTGACGGCCCTGGCGATGGTCCGCTTGTCGAGCTGGACGTACGTGATGGTCTGCACCCGGGCCGCACCGTTCGTAGCAGGCGGCTGGATGTAGGACGACTTCTTGGCCAGGCCTGGCGGGGCTTGGTCCGGGTGTTCCTGAAAGAACCTGTTCAGCGTGCCCTGCAACTGCTGGCTACGGTCCGCCGGGGTCGCCGACGGACCCAAAAGTCCACCCTTGCCGTAGACGCCTTCGCCGATGCCGGACACGAAGCCTGCAACGCCCTTGAGCACGCCCAGGACATCGTCGATTGCGTGTGCCAGGCCTGGCAGACCCTGAGATAGGGCAACCACACCGGCAGCGACCGCAATCAGGCCGACAGGTCCGGCCAGGACGCCCAGGGCACCTACGAGAGGACCGAGCGCCGCGGCACCGACTGCCGCAGCACCGCCCAGCATCATCACACCGGCAACCACGGCCGCCACTTTCTCGAGCTGCGCGACCGTTTCGGGGTTGTCGTGAGCCGCCTTCGCCAGCGTATTCAGCGTCGACGTGATGCGGGTCATGATACCGAGAGCCGGGTCCCAGAGCGGGTCACCGAGAGCCGTCTTCAGGTTCTTGAGTGCCTCGGAAATTGCCTTTTCCTGCACCTCAGGGTTGGACGCGACCTGCTGCCGGTACGTTTGTTCGAAGCCTGCCGTTTGGTCGTAGTTATGCTGCGCCTTCTCCATGCCGACACGGTTCAAATAGACCGATAGGGACCGCCGGGCCGTTTCCACACTCTCGTTCTTCTGCACCCAAGCCCGCATTGCTTCGACAGCGCCCGGGGAGTCGATGGAAGCCAAGTTGAGCCGCTTCAGCAGGCCCGGAACCAGCTTCTTCTCGACGAAGTCGTTGACGCCGCCCGGCCCGTTCAGTGCAGCCAGCCCGTCGTCATTCAGGGTGGCCTTCCTGGACTTGCCGGTGCCCGTCCAGTGCATCAGGCCCGCGCGGACCCATTCCTCTTGCCGGTCCTTGCCAGCGATGCCGCTGACCAGTGTCCTGTAGTCCGCAGCCTGGCCGGTGCCCGCGCGCAAGCCGCCCTGCTCAATGGCAGGCATCAGGGCGTTCCTCCAAAACTGCCTGTAATCCTGCATCTGTGCGCCGATACCGGCCTGCTGCAGCATGCCGGTCATCTGCTCTGGCTTAACAAAGCCGTTGGCGGCCACAACAAACTTGAACGCCGCATCCATTCGGGACGAGAACTCGTCTTTGTTGAACTGGCCGTTGCGGTCGAACAGGTGCTCCTGTGCTTGCAGCTCGACCGCCTTCGTCAGGAACTTGAGGCTGCTCTCGGCATCCAGGCCGGTCTGCCCATGCAGAGCGACAGCCAACTTCTCGACTACGTCGGATGCGGCAGTGGCAGCCTCGGGCGTCCCGAGGACCTCGCGCATTTCGCGGATGTGGGCGAGCGTGTGCGGCAGGCTGGCCCCAGGGGTGGACGTCGCCACCTCCCAAGCTTTGCCGCTGGCCGCACCGGCCTGGGCGGGCGAGAACCCGGCGCCGGGCAGACGCGACATCTCAACGCGGTATTCCTTGGCCGCATCCGCCAAGTTCTTCATGACGCCCAGGATGGCGGCCCCACCCATCACGGACGCAGCGCCGACCATGGCGAGCTTCATGCGGCCTAGGCTTTCGGTGGTGCGGTCGATGTGCCCGTGCAGGCCCATGACGTCCTTGGCGATGACAGCCAGCACGCCGCTTACGCCGTTCGTCATGCTCAGGCTGACGCCGATTTTGTAGGCGTCAATCATGGCCCGACCTCATTCACTGATGGGTATGCGCCCGTTCCGGACCTCTTCGCCGACCAGGGCGGACACGACGCCCTCGCCCAGGATCCGAGCGACTTCGGGACCCTTGACGACGGCGGCATGCCCCAAGAAGGAGCGCGCCGGGATGTGCTCGGTGCCTAGCTCCTGGTAGACGGCCACGTCGCTGTCGCTGCCGATTGCCGCCTCGGCCCCCTCCACCTGGTGGTGGATGCTGTCGCGCAGCTCGCCGGAAATCAGCAATGGATCGTTGGGCTTGACACCGGCACGCGCACGCTCGGCAACCGTGACGTCTGCCAGCGCCTGCCAGGCCGCGAATGGGCCAGCCGCACCCTGGTAGGTGCCCAGTTCGGCCTTGGCCTCCGCCTCTATCAGCGGCGCCGCCTCGACCATGCTCTCGTGGATCCGGTGCTCGACCTTGGCGTGCAAGCCTGCCAGGTGGAAGGCGAAATCGGCCAGGCTGCTGAACTCACGCATCTGGCGGCTTCTCCCCAGGCTTGCGCCACGCCATCACTTCCTCGTCGAAGGAGCCGCCTTCAAACTCGCAAAAGACGATTCCCCAGGCTTCACGCTCATCATCCGGCAGAGCCGCGGCGACATCGAAGGGGATGCCGTTCTTCGTGAGCCAGAGGACGCCACGAAGCCCCGGGTGCCGGATTAGTTTTTTACGTTGTCCGCGAAGCTGGCCTTGATGGCCTCTTCAAGCGACTCGCTGGCGGCCTGCATCCACTTGTTGACTTGCAAAACGACGAGCAAATAGGCTGCGTCGCCCATGCGCACGATGGCCGCCTCGACCTCGGGGGCCGACTTGGGCATCGGGTATGGCACGCCGTCCACGCTGCGGATGCAGCACGCTGCCCTCGCGAACTGCATGTAACCCTCGTTGCCGCTGTGCTCGGCGCCGACGGCCTTGGCTAGCCGAGCCTGGTCGATGACCGACATCTTGCCGATTACGATTTTCCGGCCCAGACCGTCTGTGACTTCCGCGGTGGCACCTGCATCGGCAATGATGCGCTGGCTGGCCGTCTGGAGAGCGTCGCCCATTGGTTAGCTCCCCACGACGCGCCAGTAGCGGGCGTAGCCGTCAATCTGACCGGCGACCGGGCTGCCGCTCTTCCATTCTCCCTGCTTGTATTTCACGGTCGATTCGGTGAATTCAAACGTTGTCTGGCTGCCGTTCCGTTCCGTGATGTAGGCATACATGGTGAACGACGGCACGAAGCCACCCAGGGCCCAGTATGCCGCCTCGAGGGCTGCGAAGAACTGGTCGACCTGGGCATCTTCCCTGTCGAACTTGAGCGCGAAGTTGTGGCCGTCCGGCAGGTCAAGCATGCGCTTCGGCCCATCCAGCGGCTTGCTGGTGAAGCTGTCGTACTGGGGCTCGAAATGCCAGCCGGTCAGCTTGGGCAGCTCGATTACGGTGCCGCCTGGGCCGGTCAGCACGACGCTGAGGTCCTTGCCAACGGAAAAGGAGTTGCTGGGAGTCGGGGTTGCCATGTTGCGCCCTCAAACGATGAGGGCAGCCCTAAGGCCGCCCCTGGTTACGTGGATTGTGGAAGCCGGGCCGGTCAGGAGGCCGTGGACGAACTGCCGATTGTGACGGTGGCGCCACCCTCGAGGTTGACCAAAAGCTTCTCGGTGATGCCCTGATAGCGGATGCGGACGTCGGCCTGCGTGTAGCCGAGGCCGCGCTTATCATTCGGGTTGTTGCTGAGGTCGCAGGTCACCGAGTAGGGCACGGAGCCGTCATCGTCGCCGATTAGGCCGACCGTCTCGACGTTGGCGCACAGGGACCGCAGGGTCGCAGCAATCCTGCGCAGCCACGGAAGGCTGTTGGGCTTGCCGACGTAGATCCCCATGCCGCCGTTGATGGTCCTCGCGAGGAAGTCCGTCATCTGCGTGTACGAGTCTGACTGCCTGCTGGCGTCCGAGCTGCTGTTGTGGCCGACGAGAGCCGACCAGTAGGAGCCGCCCGGTGCCGGGTTGCCTACGACGTCGATACCGGCCAGCACCAGGACCTCGAGCTCGGCCGACGTGTAGCTGACCAAGGCTCCGTTGCCGACTTCGCCGGAACGCTGCGACCCGAGGATGCCGAACAAGGGCTTGTTGAGGATGCTTTCGTTGGGAGCCAACGCGACCCTCTTGCCAGCCGCGACCGTAGCCGGGCTGACCAGGCGGAGGACGTTGTTGACGTCGTCCTGCCAGTAGAGCCAGTCGCCCAGCAGCACACTCATGCTGTAGTCATCGATGCCAGCGCTGGACTTGTTGACCGGTCCGGTGGTGACCGTGTCGCCCGCGGCGCCTGCCACGTAGCCCTGCAGGCCTTCGGACTGGCAGAACGGAACCTGCTCGCTCCAGGCGGTCGGGTCGTCGCATTCGACCAACGCCATGGCGCTGCAGCCCTGGCCACGCAAGGCATACATGCCGGTGCGCGGAGCGACGTCCTGGCCGACGAGCATGTGCGCGGTGACCCCGGCGTCTCCGTCGGTTCCACCTGCCAGCGCATAGCTGACGTTCACCACCGTGGCAGGCTCGCCGGGCAGGTTGTCGAACACCTCGGCGGTGCGGCCCTGTGCGGACACGGCAGCGCGGAATGTGCCGACCTTGGACCCCTTGCCGACAGCGATGGACACCGTGTTGCCTACGATGCCGGTGTAGAGAGCGGTCAGCACGCCGGTCGCGGCGTTGAAGCGGACGAAGGCGCTGGGTCCACGCAGGACACCGGCACCCGCATTCAGGGCGGCAGCCAAGGCCGCGAAGAAGTTCGGGGACACGGCCAGCGCATTGGCCGCGATGGTGTCGGTGGCCGCGGCATCGGTGCCATCGGTCGCACGGACCATCCGGAAGCTGTTTGCACCCTGCAGAGCTGCGATGCTGACGGCGGAAACCAGGTCATGCTTGCGGTTCGCCTGTGCGCCGAAGCTGGACGTCGCACCGCTCGGGTCGCCGACGGCAACCGGCAGGCCGACAGGACCCCAGGATGCCGCGCCGACGAGACCCAGGATGTCCGTGGGGGCGCCCTGCAGGACGACGGGCGGCGGGACGATGACGGTGTAGACACCGGCGACGAGGGTGGCGGCTGGGTTGATGGCACCTGCCTGGACGATGGCGTTCATGTAGGGTTTTCCTCAGCATGTTATGCACCCCGGAGTGGATCCGGCGCGCTGGTTTGGGTTTTGGATGTCCGAGTGCGGCAGAGGCCGCCAGGAACTACGAGACGGAGAGCTGAACCGTCGTCGTGGGGAACAGGATGGGCGGCGTGGTCCGTGTCAGCAGGGTCGGATACTCGACCGAATACTGAAGGTCCCTGCGCCACAGGTTGGCTTTGCTGGGCACGTCGTCGGACAGCGTGCCTTGGTATCGGACCAGTCCGCCAGATCCGTCCGGCAAGGTGACGAACTCCTGGTCGAAGGATGCCAATGCGGCGTCAACGACTGATGCCACCGTGTCCCTGGTCGCCGGTGTCGGGCACCACAGACCAATCCGGAAGCCCTGCACCTGGCGGCGGACTTCCATGGCCTCGGTCACCCCGGCACCCGTGCGGGCGTAATCCGGAGCGGCAGTCAGGGTCAGCACGTCACCGTCTGCGGTCGCACCGGGAACGATTGCGGCCAGGGCAGTTGCGACATCTGCGGCATCGCTTGGCGCCTGGACGGCGTAGGCGACACCAGCCAGCTGCACACCTGCCAGCTGACCAGGGCCACCAGATCCGGAGAAGGTGACCTGATTGCCGGTGACCGTCGCGGTGATGGTCGGCACACCAGAGGCGACCAGTCGCCACTCGTCGGTGTAGCGGGGCACCGGCCTGGAGTGGCCCGGCATGCTGTAAATGCTGACGTTGACGATGCCTGCTGCCAAGTCGGCGTCCAGCTTGGTGGCGTCAGGCCAGCCGCGGCGCACGCGGACCGGTGCGCCTGCGGTAGGTGACGGCGGGGCCGACCCTGCAGGCACGCCCGCGGGATAGACGGCTGCCGTCACCAAGGTCTCCAGCGCCACCTCGACGTCGGAGAGGTCGGCCATGGGTCACCTGTCAGAAAGGAGTGAAGGTGTGCAGGGGCCAGGCGAACAGGTAGCCGACGAACTCGGCGACGAGCTGGAACAGGCGACCGAGGGCGTCCAGGAAATCCATGTCAGGCTCCCGAATACATAGCCGTCAGTCGCCAACCCAGGGAGGACAGTTCGGCGCTGCTGACTTCGTATCGCTTGCCGTCCTGGTCCGTGAGCACGTCGTCCGTCCTGATGTCGGCGGCGGCGGAGGGCGGCAGGAGCACGGCGTACCAGGGCTGGCGCGTGTCGCGCGGCAGGCTGTCGTCGGCTTTCTCCCCCTTGGTCCCGGCCAGCACGCTGGCAGGCCAGGAGGTCAGGAGCACGCTGGGTGCCGCTGCGTCACCGTAGCCGACGGAGCCGAAGCCCTCGCTGGGCGCCGGGCCCGGCCGTGCCACGCTTACCACGGCGTTGCACTCGACGGCCTGGATGGGCAGCAGGGGCTGCTGCGAGCTGATGAAGAAGACCCTGGCAGTCTGTCCAGGCAATGCGGCCACTTCCACCAGGTAGTCACCGACTACCGTCACGGCGCCGTCCACCAAGCAGGCCCACACCGGCTTGGCGTAGCCCTGCGGCCTGCGGAATCTATAGTCGTCAGCCGAAAAGGCGGCGGGCAGGACCGTGATGAGGTTCGCCGGGACGATGGGGTTCGCCGGGCCGGACGGGCGGTAGACCTGGAACGGCAGGCCTGTCCGCTGGGCCGCCAGGCGGTAGCCCAGGTTGACCTTGCTCTGGATGAGGCTACCGTCCACGTGTAACCTCCGAGGTCAAGATGCGTCTCGCCGCAGCAATCGCCATCGCGACCGTCTGTTCGCAAGCCGCTCATGCACTTGAGTATCCGTCCACGTGCCGGGGTCCGGACGCTGTCGTAACATCGATTTCGGGGCAAGATACTCGGTTCGCAGTGGCGACGGCGAGCCAGACTCCCATCGATGCGAACAGTTACTGCAAAAGCGAATACGCGGTGGGAGCTTCGATGCAGGAGTGCGTTCGGAGCGCCCTAGCGAGCACCTACCGTGCCGAAGCGAACTGCTTTGCTGCAACTATGACCACCGGCGTTTTCGTCGCGGGCAAGATGAAGTGGCGAAACGACTACAAATTCCCCGTGTCCGGTAGCTGCGGAAACGATGAGCAGCAGGCCGTTAAAATCTTCAAGATGCTGTGCCCGAACTACAAATACGACGTCGAAACGCCGCCTAGATGACGATACGGCACCCGTTGGCCTGTAGCTCGGGACCCAGTTCCACGCCCATGAAGGCGCAAAGCCTCTTCCGCCAGCTGTCATAGAGCCGTTCACGGTCCTGGACCTCGCGCGGGTTTCGGGTCCACACCGCGGCCTGCTGGGTGTCCAGGTTGGCCGCCGCTCCGACGATGGCGGCCTCCAGCGTGGTCAGCGTGGCCAGGTAGGTCCTGCACACCGCCAGTTCCGGATCCGACAGGTTGGTCAGCCGGTATTCCAGGTTGCCGTAGCTGGCGAAGTAGAACCAGGTGGCCTGGCCGGTCGCCGCATCCCCGTACGCCGGGAACCCGCAGAACCTGCGGGCGTCCACCCGTTCGGCCTGCGTGAGAGGACCCGTCCCCGGGACGGTGACGGTGCCTGACATGCAGCCTACTCCAGGATTTCAGCGACCACGCCGTGCTCGGCTAGCAGCCCTATGACGTACGGGTTGCGGACGATGTCGCCCGCCGCCCAGTGCCAGCGGTCACCGAACTCGTCGATGAAGCCAGCCGTCCTGACGATTCGGACGGCAGCAGGCATGGATGCCTCGGCCGGTGCGGCTTCGGCGTCCGGCGGCAGGGTCTCCCCCACCGCCTTGGCCTTCGGCATCGGTTACAGGCTCTCGATGACAATGCAGCGCTTGTAAGCGGAGTTCGTTGCCGTCGGGATGGTCGAGGAGTTCGCGCTCAGGTCCGTTGGGACGCAGAATCCACCAATCCACTTCCAGCTCTGCGCGACGATTTCCTGCAGCCTGTCCATCGGCTCACGGGTAATCATCGTGATGCCGTCGACATGCGAGAACTCACCGATGCTGCGCTCGGTGTCGGCCGCGTCCTGGCCCTGGAAGTCGCCTTCCACCAGTGCACCGGCACCGCACACCAGCGTGCGGCGGATCTTCAGGCCGCCCAAGGTCTGCTGCGGGGCGTTGTTGGTCGGCACGAAGCGCACGCCCAACAGTTCGATAATCTGGCCCGTGCGGTATTCGGCCGAGCCGTAGGCTCCGCGGAACAGCTCCTTGAAGTCGGGGTCCGAGAACAGGCCCTTGAGGGTCTGGTTGTCCAAGTAGGCGTTGTAGCAGCCGTTGATGGTCGGCACGGCGTTGTCGCGCATGATGGCGGCGGCCTCAAGGATGCAGTTCAGCATCGTCAGGGTGTCACCAGCAACCAAGGCTGCCGTGCTGGCACGGCCGTTGGCGCGGATGACGGTGGGAGCCGTCGCGGTCACCATCGGCTCGTTGGCAGTGCCATCGGCCACGCTGACGTTCGTGGTGAACATCATCGAGCCGGAGCGGCCACCAGGAACGCTGGAGGTGTTGTTGGCGTCAAACACGACGCCCACCATGGTGTAGGCCTCGGCGCCGACGGTCACCAGGCCGGGCACGAAGCCCAGCACGTTGTCCGCGTGCACGACGGTGCCGGGCGCACCCAGCGTCTGGGTCACGAACGACGTGCCGCCCATGTAGGTGCCGAACAGGGCGTTCCTGGCCAGCGTGTCTACGGTGCGGGCTGCCGCTTCGCCGAGCCGGTTGGCGTTCAGCAGGAAGCGCTTGGCCAGGCCGACGCGCTCGTCGACCGTGTTCAGGTCCATGGTCTGGCCGTAGCGGTCCATGCCGAGCGTGTACTGTTCGACCGGGTACTGCACGAGCGGCAGCCCGTTGTCGAAGTTGGTGTTCGCCGCCGGATCCAGAGGCTGGTCCGCCATGGGCAGCAAGCCTGCACGGGTCTTCGTGACCGTCTGGCCGCGGCCGGTGAGGATGGTCTCGCGGTCGGCGACGGCGCGGAAGCCGAGCGAGGCGCGGAGCGAAGTTTCGAACTCGCGCTCCAGGAAGCCCTGCTGGATGATGGGCTGCAGGACGAGGGGGAAATCGGCGATGGGCATGAGGATGCTCCTTGAGGGGTGGTTGCGGTTGGTTTCGCGTCACCCCTGGGAGCCGGTCCCCGGTAGGCGTAGGCGTAGGCGGTGGAGCGTCAGCCCCGTTCGAGCGCAGCCTTGGCGGCTGCGTATTCTTCCTTCGTCATGGCCTTGGCGGCCTTGACTTCAGCTGCACCGGGCTTCGGCGGCTTGCCGGTCGGTGCGGTGCTGCCTTTGTCGGCGCCGGTCGCCTTGAAGAAGGCGGGCTTGGCCGTCTTGGCCTTCGTCCAGAAGTCCTCCGGAATGGAGACCTCACCGTCCTTGATGGTGACGGCGGACGTGTCCAAGAGCCTGAGGAAATCCAGATCCAGGATGCCCGCAGCCTTCGCGGCGACCTTCATCTCGCTGGCGATGATGCGCTTGTCGGCGGCGGTCACGGCCTCGGTGACCTTGCCCTCGGCTTCCGCCAGCTTCGTCTTCACGCTGGCTTCGAGCTGCTCCAGCTTCTGGAGAAGTTCGGCGTTCTTGAGCCTGACGCCCTTGTTCTCACCGCGAAGCTCACGGACGTAGTCCGTGCTGAAGTTCGCAGGCTCCACAACAGCGGGAGCAGGAGGAACCGCGGGTGCAGCAGGTGCCGGGCCGGTTGGTCCACCCTCAGCAGAAAAGCAGGCAGTGTTCAGCAGGTGACGACGAAACATGTTGGGGACCTCTGTCCGGGGGTTGCCCATCGGGGCGGGGGTTAGTCAGGCAGCGTTTCCGCTGCGGTCACCTGCGCTGCCTGGGCGGCGGCGCGGGCGTCGGCAGCCGCCTGGTCGGCGGCAATCAGGGCCAGCTCGGCCTCGACGTCTTCTACATCGTATGTGTCGGCCAAACTCTGGACGGCGGTGTGCCGTGCCATCAGCCCCGCGGTGCACAGCGTGGACAGCGTGCCTGCTTCGGCCTGGCGGTCGTCGGCGGTCGGCGCGTACCACCTCGGCCAGATGAGCGAGATGCCCTTCGGATCCAGGTTCTCGTACGTGTCGTCGCCAATGAGCAGGCCGCCCTTCACCTTCGAGGAGGCCATGCAGACCATCCGGTAAAGCCGCACCAGGGCGCCCTCTCCGTATGGAACACGCAGGTTGTCGGCCAACGCGAGCAGGTCCTGGTTCATCAGCTCGAGCGCACGACCTGACGTGGCCGTGCTCAACTTGCTCGCCTCTACCCGGTTGCCGTGCATAATCTCCAGGGCCTGCTCACGCAGCCTGGACACGTGCTCCAGCACGGCCGAAGCGGCCGTGCCGGACAGCTCCAGGAGCTCGGCGGTGGCCGTGGGGTCGCTGAGCATCAGCGCGTTGCCCGCGCCGCCCCGCATGCCCTCGACCTTGCCCGCGGCGTCCTTGATGACGAGCTTGGGGTCGGCGCCATACTTCAGCGCACGACCGGCCTGCGACAGCAGGTAGTCCACCTCGATGACAGTAGAGATGCCGCCTTCAAATGCGCAGGTTCCGTCGACGTCATCGCCACCGGGCAGGTTCACGACCCAAATCATCGGGACGAAACCCAGCCCATGCTGGACAGTGCGCGATGGGTCGGTGTCAGCGACCGGCACGTGCTCCTTGTCGGACACCGGCCACGGAACGAACGACGTCTCGGCTTCCGCGTCCCAGGTGCGCTGATACCAGTAAGGATCCTTGAGCGGGTCAATGCCGGTGTAGCCCTGTGAAATTAGGGCGGCCGCGCTGACCTTGAACTTTTCGGTGACCCGCAGCAGCTCGTCCGGGTCTTCCGGATCCCACGTCGGTGTCAGGAATGCGGTGGGCATGACGCTGAGGTGCAGCTTGCGCTTGAGCACCCGGAACCGGATTGCGACGGAGCCGATGCTGCCCTCTACGGCCGCGGCCGCCAGGGTCTGGTTGACGTGCCTGTGCTTCACGACGGCCTTCAGGGCATCGACGGTGGCCTCGGAAGGTGCGGTGACCTCCGGGAAGTGGCCCTCGCCGAACAGCAAGCTGACAGCGTCGTCGACGGTCTTCCTGCAGAGGCCGGACTGCACGCTGGGGCGCCGCTTGTCGAGCGGGATATACTCGCCGTAGCCGCCACCGCCTGCCTCTTCCGAGAAAGGGACCAGGAGGTGGTCGTACTGCTTGTTGTCGCGGACCGCCGCCAGGGCCAGGAGGCGAGCGTTGCGGGGTGGGAAATCCTTGTCCCGTCCGCCGACGCGCATGCCAGCTTGGAGGGACTTCCAGTCCATGGACTACCTCCCCATCAGCGATACCCTGCCAGTGGTGGCGGGCTTGTAGGCATACATGCCGAACAGCAAGTATCCGGACGCATCCACGATGTGGTCGTAACCGGTTGTTTTGTCCGGGTCCGAGGTGCCGTCCTTGTAGGCCAGGCGTTCATAGGCCTCGATTGACTGCTTGCACCGCGGGTCCACGAAGGCGCGCCGCGTGCCATCAGCAGCCTGGAACCGGCCGTTCGACACGTTAATGCGGTCGCGCACCAGCGGGTGGCTGGACATGGCGACGACCTTCATGCCGCTGGCCTGCAGGATGCCGATGTCCGTCCGTCCCTGTGCGCTGGTGCGTCGCTGTGCTCCGGCAGGATCCGGATAGCAGGTCACGTGTCCGATGTTTCCACCGCGTCCGTAGCGCCGCCTGATTTCGTCAACCAGCTCGTCCGTGTTGCTGGTCGGCAGGACGATTTCGTCGACCTGGTGGAGGACGTCACCAGTGCCCTGCCAGACCGTGGCACTCATCGGGTTGATGTTGAAATCGATGCCGAGCAGCAGGGGCTGCGCAGGGTCCAGCGCCTTCGGCCTGACGCTGTCGGCCCTGGTGAACGCGTAGAGCACGCGACCGGTGAAGGTCTCGAACGAAGCCTCGTATTCCTGCCGGAACGTGCGCGGATCCAAGTCTGCCCGGGCTGCCGCGACCTCCTCCGGAGGCACGTTGCCACCCTGGAGGGTGGTGAACATGAACGACCGGTTGTCCGGCTTACCGCCCGGTTGACCGGCGACGTAGCCGTCCCGCAGGTGGTCGAAGCCCTTCGGTGTGCCGATGAACAACCCATGGCCGCCTGCCGTGCTGAGCATGGGGCGTAGGGTCTCAGTCCAGGCCTCGTACGGGCAGTCTGCCCACTCGTCGACGACCACGAACCACAACCCGCTGCCTCTCAGGGCATCGTAGTTGTCGAGGCCGACGCACCTGATAACGTGCCCTGATGTCAGGACCATGCTGCAGTCGGTTTCGTTGGCCTTCCCTGCCAACCAGGAAGCCGGAATGCCCTTCTTCAGGCGGCGCCAGAAAACCCTCTTGGCCTGCCTGAAATTGGGCGCGGCATACCAAATCTCGTTGTCGGTGCTGACCTTCTTCAGGACCGCCAGGCGGCATGCGCGCCGGATTTCCTCGACGCCCAGGAAGCTTTTGCCGAACCGACGACCACAGACCGCGGTGCGGAACCTGGACTCCGGCTTCCAGCCTGCCTCGTAGATGGTCCACTGGGGACGGGTGAGCGTGGGCCTGGGCTGTGCCGGGCTAGCCTTCAGCGACCGGCGGATCCGTGTCGGCACTGATGTCCTCCGTGCCGCCCTCGCCAGACATGCCAACGCCGGTGTGAGCCGCAAGCAGCCGCAAGGCGCCCATCTTGTCCGTGAGTTTGACCTTCTTGGTCCGCGTGCGGCCGGTAATGGACTCCGAAACCTCGACGATGGCGGCGGCGGTGTCCGGGTCCAGGGCCGCACTATCGACCAAACGGATACCGTCAGGTCCCCAGGTCACCGTGTCTCTGATATCCACAAACGCAATGCGGGCCAGCTCCCTGACCACGCGGTCGGCGGTAACGCCAGTGCGCCGTGAACGGGCGGCCATGGCACGCTGCAGGGCTGCGCCGACTTCCCGGTGGCGGATGAGTTCGAAGGCCTGCCTGCTGGCCGTCTTCGGACTGTAGCCCGCTCTGATGGCTGCTGCGGACCCGTTCAAGTCAACGAGATACTCGTCAACAAAAAGCTGCTGCTGAGGTGTCACGGGGCTCAACCCCTTCGGGCTTCGGCCCCTGAAATGGAAGCGGCCCGCATGCTGGAGAACCATGCGGGCCGCAGATGTCAACGAAGTGCCTTGCTCGGGCTACGCCTAGAGGTCAGCAAAATCGGACTGTAGCCACCAAGGTGACGACGTGCGCCGCGGAAGTCAAGAATTCTTGACGGCACTTTTGTAGATCGCAATTTGGATCGGTTGACAAACGATGGCGCAAGAGTCTAATTGTTGACACGTTCGCTACTTCAGATGGAGGCCGCCATGTTCGATGAGGCAGACCACGTTGCAGGCCACGTCGGCGGGGCCATCGGCACAATCGCCGGGGCCGCAGTCGCCTCCATGTTCATGGCCCATCAGCACGGCCACGCAGACCGCCAGGTGAGTGCGGAACGCCGCGCACGAGTTGCAGCCCGCGCCCGCGCTGGCGTGCTGGCCAACACCGTTGACGACCTGCGCGAGCAGCTGGCCGATGCCCGCGCAGATGTCGACGACCTGGGCGATTTGGTTCGCCAGCTGCAAGCTCAAGTCGCGTCGCTGAAGGAGGACCGCCAGGTGCTTGCCGACGCCGTTCGCCAGGCCCGCCGCGCCGCCTAGCCTTCGAGCAGCCCACAAATAGAAAAGGCCGCCCGGGATTGCCTGGGCGGCCTTTGTCGTTCCCGGGGTTTACTGGGTCAGGCAGCGAGCTGCATGTCCGCCAGGATGGCATCCACGCTCCGTACAGGGCGGCGCTGCTGGATGCGGTCGGCCACCAGCGTGGGCTTCGGTCCACTGGCCTGCAGCTGCGAAGCTGCCTGGTCACCGGCGACCTGGGCGGGGGACCGGACACCGTCAGGCGTGTAGCCGTCGAGGATCTGGCGGAGGCTGCGGGAAGGCCGGGCAAGCAGGGTCCTGCACTCTTCCTGCGTGAGGCCTGCGACGTAGTCCGCCACAGGCTTCGGCAGCCGCTGAAGGTGCTCGGGGTCCGGCTTATTGCCGCTGGCCAACGCGAAAATCACTTTCCGCATGTGCTGCGCAAGCTCCCGGTTATCGGCGGCATCGTCGGCCCGGCGCTGCTGGGCTTCCTCGGCATTCTCGGCTCGGGTGGCCGCCACGTCCTCCTCGGCGGCCGGAGTCGGACCTGGCTGCAGGATCCACTGGATGGCCCCCTTGGCCATGCGGAAGGGCACAAGAACGAGGGATGCAATCAAGGCAAGCAGGCGCTTCATGGTGGTGTCCTCCAGGACGATGGCAGCCACCTCGGCCGCCAGGAATCCATGGTGACGAACCAGCATGCAAAAAACCTAGAGTTCCGGCGAACCTGCAGCTGCCAGCCTGGCGTCGACCCTGATGCGGACCTCGTCCAGGATCGACCGCATTCCCTCGGCATCCGGGCCTGCCCTGTGCCTGGTGCGCGTGCGCTGCAGTTCCGCGGCGTGACAGTCCTGGACCAGACTGCGGGCTTCGGCTTCGAGGCTGCGGTAGACGCGTTCGTGCCAGAGTGCGGTTGCCGGTGGTGCCAGCTGCAGCAAGCGGCAGGCCTCAGCGTGGTAGACCGCTTCTGCGCCTTGGACGTGCAGCACACGGTGTAGACCTGCGGCGTCCATCAGCCGGTCGAGCCAAAGCTGCTCATGCGCAGGATTGTCGGACGCGAGCACGCAGTCCGGCGCGCTGCACAGATCCTGCACGCTGGCCGCCACCGTTCCGACGTCCGCGCCGTCGGCATGCAGCTGCGCCAGGCTGATGCCGTGAATGGCCTGGCTTGCTGGAGACCACTCCTCCCAGCCTGGTGCAGGCCGTATCAGCCAGATGTGGACAGGGCCGCTGTCCACAGCAAGGCCGACCTCGATTGGGAAGCTGCCGCGCATCAGGGAACTGGCTTCAAAGTCGATGAAAATAACGCTCACGCAGCCTGCTCCTCCGGGAGGCCGTCGTCTGCCGCAGCTGGTCGCGGCACGGACGGCTGGAGGACCACGATATCATCAGGATCCTGAATGGGCACAGGAAGACCAGCATGCCGCAGGATCCTGGCGAGCATGTCGCCGATGGTCTCCATCAGGCTGCTGCGGCCTGGGAGGCATCCAAGCGTTCCCGGATTTCCTCTAGGCTGACCGGCCGATATCCCCAGGAATCCACGCCGACGTCCAGACTCTGCCGATGTGGCGGCAGCGCGCCGTGGCTATGCCCATACAGGTGCAGCGCCCCGCGACCGGACCCTGGCCAGGTCCGCATAGCGTAGTGGCATAAGAAGGCGCGGTGGTCACCATCGCCAACCATCGCGAACGCCTGGGAGCTAGCCCAGCATTTGAGGCTGCGGACAAGCAGTCGGTCGTGGTTTCCCCAGACGAGATGCTTGCGGCCGCGCAGCTTTCGTAAATAATGGCCAACAACTTCCGGAGTGCCGTAGGCAAAGTCGCCTACAACCCATACATCGTCTCCTGGAGCAACTGTTGAGTTCCAAGTATCAATGAGCGAGCGGTCCATCTCTGCCACGTTGGCGAACGGACGCTTGCAATATTCGATGATTCGGGCGTGACCCAGGTGCAGGTCAGCAGTGTACCAGGTGGACATGGAGAACCTCTAGGGCGGCAGGCAGGCGTGACAGGACAGGCTGGCTTAGAGGGCCGCCGGTATCCCGTAGTGCCGCTGCGCTGAGGAGGTCATCGACTTAGTCTATCCCGGAACGCCCCAGCAATCAAGAGGGGTCGTTGTCAACATATTGTTTTGGATCACTTTTCTTGCACAAAAGGCTTGCAATCCAGGCTGTGCAGGGTCATCCTGAACACATCGGGCAATCAAGCCTACCTGGAGAGAGCAAATGGCGTACGGAACACTGGCTCGGGTCGGAAGCGAGACGTTCAACGTGGGCGATGTCGGGTTCGTCACCTCGTGCAGCGGAGACCGCGTGGAATACACGATGCTGAGCCGCAAACCGGGCAGAACGAACGGGTCTAGCCAGCGTCGCCTGCGTGGCTGGCTGGGCACTACGAACAACGTGTCCGAAGACGCGCACGGACTCGGCCGCGTTGTCGGGGTGGATTACGACAGAAACTTGGTGCGCTACGTGCCAGTGGCGGACAGCAAAGTGGCTGCAGCCCTGGAGGCCCTGGGCCACGCGGATCTCGCGAACTGAGATGAACGGCGGGAGCTGCAAGGCTCCCGTCCACCTGACCAGAAACTTCACTCGGACAGCAGGGAGGACGGCATGAGCACGCAAGAAACAGCGCTACTGCAGCGCGGCATCGCACAGCTGACACGGCATGAGAAATCTGGCGGCTACGCATTCGACGCTGACTACGACGGAGACCGCTGGCAGTCACCGAAAGCCCCTCGCTGCGACACCTGCTGCAGCGAAATGGCGACATACAAGCGGCTGACATGTGTGCCGGGCCTGTGCCGCTGGCAGGCCCGCATCGACTGCGCGAAGGCAGTCAGAATGCAACGCCAGCAAGGGAGGGCATCGTGACTGACATTGAAGCCCTGACACAAGCTGGCGAGCTCCTGTATGGGCCTCGCTGGCGAGAGCCGCTGGCGCGCGAGCTCTACCGGCCGACAAACAACAAACCTGGTATCAGCTGGAGATTGTTGCGCTACTGGCTGGATGGTGAGCGGCCTGTACCGCCTTGGGTGCGCAAGCAGCTGTCCCTGATTCTCCGCCGGGAAGCAGGGATCCGGCACATCAACCTGATGGCCATGGCAAACCAGGTGCTCAACGAAAGCTGACTGTGAGAATGCCGCGTCAACATAAAGGGCCGCCCTAACTGTCGGGGGCGGCCCTTTCCATGTCCGGCGGGCCGTCAACAACTTAGTTTGCACGAGTTCCTTGCTTTCAACAGGTGTGCAGGGTCATCCTGAACACACGGGCAAACAAGCCCGCTCTGGAGAGAGCAAATGACCGACATGCACACCACCACCGACACCGTGTTCCACGGCCTCAGCTACGACATCAGCAGCCTGACGGCCCGTGACGTCGGCATCGCTGTCTCGAGCTGCTGGGAATACGACGACTGCTGGTCTGACGACTGCTACGACGCCCTGCACGCTGCTGCCACGGAGGTTCTTCGGTCCGCCCGGACTGCGCGCACCGGCAAGCGCGGGGCAGCCCTGGAGGCGGTCGCCAGCCGCCTTGGCTTCCTGACCGCGGCGCTGATGGATCCCGCAGCCTGCGCAGCATGGAACGAGGCCAAGCGGACCCTGCGCGGCTGCTACGGCGAGCAGCGTGCCGCAACCATGCTCCGCATCGTCGCCATCGAGCTCATGCTGAGCCAGCCGACATATCACTGAGCGCACCGGAGGCGGGCACCGACACAGCCCGCCTCCTCACCACAGCCGCCCGGCATGTCGAGGGCGGCTCCGGCGAGGAGAACCTGTCATGAGCTTTCACTACAACCCTGTTTCCGGGCGGATGGAAGACCGGCCCGCAAGCTGCTGGCGCCTGGCCGCAGGCCGGTGGACTGAGCGGAAAATCGAGGGCACGTCGCTTGAGCTTGCGGAGCTGCGGCATGCGCCGGGCATCGAGATCCCGTGTGCGGTCGACGGCGACGAAGACCGGCACTGGCCGTCGACGCAGGTGCTCGTGGCCGAACTAGCGTCCCGGATTGTGCCGCATTGCACATGGTATTGCGCACCCGCATTTTTCGCCTGCGAAAGCCCAGACAGGAGGTGGTCAGGACTGGCGCTGCTCGTGCCCGACGTCGTGCTGCTGCGGACGTCACTGGGCGAACGTCAGGCCGTGGTCACGGCATACCACGAAGCCTGGCACGTCCTGGAACGCTACCTGACTCGAGCCGAACGCGAGGCCGTTGACGCCGCCATCCGTGCGGGCGGCGAGTGGCAGGGCGACTACTACAACAATCATCAGGAACGACGGGCGCGGGCTTTCGAGCATTGGTCGATGCACCGGCATGAAACTGGCGTGGAGCCCCGCACCGGCGGCGTCGGCAGGCTACTGGACGCCGTCCATCGGTGGACCCTGCCTGCACATGAGAAGGTCTTCGCCGCAGCCTTCGACGGCACCATCGGCCGCCGGGCCGCAGCACGTCGGTGGGTCGCCAGCAGCCGCCTGTCCCCTGCAGCCCAGTCCCAGGCTGCCGCAGACCGGCAGGCGGCGAAGCAGGCCAGGCAGGACCGCTGGATCCACGCCGGGAGCTGGGCGGTCATCGCGGGATCTGCGGCCATGGTCCTGGGCGGGACGGTTCATCACTGGCTGACATAGCTGCAGACCGGGTTTACCGCGTTGCGGCCTGCAGACCCAGGCGGGCCTTCCGCCAAAGCCGCAACCTGAATTCAGCGTCGTTGAGGCCGTCTACCAGGCCGCGGAACGGCGAACTGCTGCGGAGCCTGTCCATCACCTCGCCGCGGCGTACCAGGGTCCTGGCTAGGTCGGCGACGGGCAGGCTGAGCAGCTGCTGCCACTCCGCGGCATGGTCGTATTCGAGTGGTCCGCCGCGCCAGCCGTCGACTACCTGTCGCGCCCGGTCCACCACGGAAGGATCCCGCAGAATCGCCCGGGCCACGAAGCGATGCATCAGCAACTTCGCCCGGTCGTTCACGTCTTCAGCGTTTGCATTTGGCATGGTGAGACTAGCCTGACAGTTTTGGTGTCCACCTGGCAGAATGCTTGTTTTCTGCGATTGCACGTGCGCACTCTGGACACAGAAAACCCCGGGTCAACGCCGCGTCAACGGCTCGCCGGGGTTCCTGTGGAGAAGCCCAGCATGCGCGACACCGACGCAAGCGTCAACGATTCCGACGAGCTGACCGCGGACGACTATGATACCGACAGCTACGTCGAACCCACGCCCGCACCCCGCCGCCAGGTTGGCCGCAAACTTCCCGCGCTGACAGGGCACACACTTGGCGACGTCGACAGAGTGGAGTTCGACTTCCTGCTGGCGCAGCACCCACCCCGCGCACGCGGCGGCATCCGGGTTCCAGAGCGGTTTCCCGGCAAGCGGTTCGCTGTCGACGCAGACGGCCGCAAGGCCAAGGTGCCCTACAATTTGAGTGGCTGGTTCCGCTCCTGGTTCTATGCCGTGCACGACATCGACAGCCTGCACGAAGCTTTCGAACGCGTCCGGACTTGCGTCGACAGCGATGGCGAACCTGGATACGTCGTCTGCGGTGACCTGGACGGCAACGCCAGTCCCGCGGCGGCACCGCGCAGCAAGCACGCCACCGTCACGGCCGCAGGCCAGCGGAAGCCGCGCGGACTAGTCGATGCACGCCGCTGGTGGCTTGTCCTCGACGTGGACAAAGTTTCGAACCCGGGCGGACTGGACCCACGCAAGGATGCGGCTTCCCGCCAGGCAATCATCGACTTCCTGCGCAGTCTGCTTCCAGACGAGCTGCGGTATGCCGCAGTCAGCTGGCAGATGTCCTCGAGCACGTGCGTGTTTGGACCCGAAGGCCTGCCGCTGCCTGCCGACCAGCCTCCAGCACGCCTGGGCGCGCATCTTAGGTTCTGGCTGGACACCGGGCTCGACGAAGGAGAGCGTCGCCTGCTGCTGCAGCGCCTGTCGCACTACGTTCGCCTCCAGCTAGAGGCCCGTGGTCTGGAGCCACTGTCAGGCGCAGGCGTGGATCCGGCCACCGCAACTTTCAATCAGGCGATTTTCGTCTGCGCGTCGTTCGAAACGGGCCTGCAGGATCCGTTGCCCGTGCGCAGCGGTCTGTCGTCCGGCACGCCCGAGGTCCTCGTTGGCGTCCTCGACGAGCAGCTCCCGCAGCTGCCCGCCGTGGTCAAGGCCGCGCGCAAGCTCGCCACGAAAGAGGAGAAGCAGGCTGCCGCGGACCGCCGTGCCCACGACCGGCTCCTGCGGGACGCTACAAGGGAGCGCGCTCCTGCACCCCGGCCACGTCCGGCAACACCGGCAGCTGACCCCGTCCCCGGTGTGCGGCTGCGGCAGCGTGCACGTAGTGAAGGACCGCAGCACCGCGTGCTGCACCAGTCCCGCATCGGGAAGCTGGCCGATATCGTCACGCTCACAGACGACCGCCGGACACGGCTGCCGGAGTGGCGCTACGGCATCCCGGAGGGCATGCGCCGCCGGACGATGCTGG
Source organism: Acetobacteraceae bacterium (assembly GCA_965199095.1). Lineage (GTDB taxonomy): Bacteria > Pseudomonadota > Alphaproteobacteria > Acetobacterales > Acetobacteraceae > LMUY01. The sequence goes on along the minus strand of CBDAQM010000004.1, from coordinate 756,756 downwards.
TCGTGAGCGGGCTGCTGTCACACCTTGTGCCGGTGTGGGAGCTGCCCCGGGCCATCGCCACCTACGGCAATCACCTGACCAGTCCTGAGTGGATGGCGACGGAGTGGGATGCCACGAAGCAAGCTGCGGGGATCCTGCGCAAGGCGGCGGCTGCCGAATCAGAGGAGCAGTTTGGCCGTGATGGTTCGGGCCTGCGGGAGGACCCATGGCTCGAGCGCGTCATGGCCCTGATGCAGCCTACACACGATGAGATGGTCGGACTGCGCCTTCGTGCCCTGCGGACTGACGCGGCCCGCAAGGAAGTCAAACGCCGGGACGCTGGCAAGCTCACCGAAGAGGAACGCCGCGAACTGCGTGCGACGTCGTCGGAAGCCGCCAGGAAGCCTTGGGAAGCCGACGGGGTGTCAGAAGCTACCTGGCGTCGTCGTAAGCGGGCCGCCCGTCAGCAAGCAATTGTGACGGCCACAGAACCGGCGACGGCCCGGCTGACCGAGCGGGGACTGCAGGACGTGCTCGCTTATCTGCGGGTTATGCGGCAGGCCGAAGGATATGCCGATGCCCTGCACCAGCTCGCGGCCGGTCCGCTGTCTGCGATTTCCGCAACGCTTGAGGAGTTCGGTCCGGACCTGTTCCTGCCGCGCCTGCAGACCCGCGCGCAGGCCTACCACAGTGCAGGTATGCGGGATGCTGCCCTGATAGTCGCAGGTCTGCACGACGCCTGGGCCGAGGATGGGGACATACCCGGTGTGCTGCGGTGGATCCTGACTAGCATGCCGGGCTACCTGGCGTGGTCTCACGAACACGACGCCGGGGAGAAGGTCTATGCCGTCAGTGAAGTGCTGGCCCTGGCCGAGCAGCACCCCACGTATGCCGTGTTCATGAAGGCCGTGCTGGCCGTGCGTGAGACTCCGGTGACAGTCGAGGCGTCCGTATACCAGGGGATGGATCCGTCGGTGGGGGGAGGAGGGCAGACGCAGGCTTGGCCGGGTGCCCAGGCAGCAGGCTGCTCGCGGGCTACCTGGTTCCGCAGGCTTGCCGCGGCGAACGGCAAGCCGCAGAAGAGGGTCTCAAGCAAGCCGCCCGTGGCGGTAGCTGCACCCCAGGTTCTAATGCCGTTCACGGGGGACTGGAACGACGAAGTCCCTTTCTGACGTCTGCCCCCCCCCCACACACACCATATCCATCCCCTGGTATACGGACGCCTCGACTGTCACCGGAGTCTCACATGACCAACCGCATCGCCACCCGGTCTTCCAAACCCATCAGTCAGGTGGACCGGGCAGCCCGCCAGGCTCGCATGCAGAAGCTGGCCGCTGGGATCCGGCAGACGGCCCTGGCCCTTCGGGTTGCGGCAGCCCTGGAGCATGTCGGCCCGGCTATGACCCTGGCGGAGTTCAATACCCAGCTAAGCTGAGCCAGGTGGCGCTTGCCGAGGTCCTTGGGATTGGCTAGGCATCGGATGCCCGGCTCGAGCAGCGCGGGGATCCACGGGTCTCTACCCTGCGCGGTTTGTGGAGGCCCTTGGGGGCGAGCTGGACATCATCGTCCGGATCGGAGACTCCGAGGTGTGTATACGGGATGTCGGCGCCCAAGGTGCCAACGGGAGCTAGGAGGCGGTTATGGACGGTCTTTCTTTCGGCATTGCCATGGGTAACAGGTACCGTGCTGAGGGTGCTGAGCGCGCAGCTGATATTCTGGAAGCCGCAGTAAAGCAGCGTGATGCCCGAATAGTCGAGCTAAAAATGGAACTTGCGATTGCTCGAGCTGACGCGCACGGGCGGAAGGCACAGGTCGACGCTCTACTGGCAAGTCATGCAAACAGCCCGCTCATGAGCGCCTCAGGCAGCCTGTTCCAGAATGAGGGACAGAACTTTGGGAAGCCGAAGACCAAGATACGTCTCATATACGAGAATGCCTTCGACAAGATAGCGGCATCCTTTGGAATAGCCGCTCCGGCTCGGGCTCGGTTGAACTAAACTGAGCTTGGGACCGGAGCCGCTATCTAGACCTTCCCTGTGGTGTCTTGATCCTTCGTTTTCGAGTCAACGTCCGCCGGAGCTGTAGACGTAATTCCTCCTTCTGGTTGGCCTGCAATGTTCGTGGCACGGGTTTCCCTACGCTTTCCCGAACCCTTGCCGTTCGATGCGGCCTTGCCTCCCATAGCACCGTCTTTGATTGTCACCATAGCTCCAGACGAGTGCTTCGTGATCATCCCGATTGCGGCAGTCACGTGGTTGCTTTCATCGCCGCCTTCGGAGGCACCGAACCAGCGCGTGACGCGTCCCGGAACTTCGTGGATGAGCGCGAACGACCGGTTGGCGACGCCGTAGTTCATGCCGGTCTCTCATGCTGCCACCCGCTTGGCAGGCCGCTGGACCGTCGTCATGCCGCGGTAGCCGTGGCGGTCTGCATACTGCTGATGTGTCGCCAGGAGATCGAGGACGGCAACGAGCTCGTCGCCGGTGGCTTCCACGCCGCGGCCATTGCTGCGCCCTGCAGCCTGCGCCAGCGCCCGCAGAGAGCACCCGTGGTGGCACACGGCGACCAGTATCTGATGCCCGTCTTCGCCCACAGCGCGCCGGGCTTCCCGGATCCGGGTGCCCGAATCCACGCCTGCGGCCAGCCGGTGCTCCGGGCCAACGTTGGACCCCCTGATGCTCGCCGTCGCCGGGTCTACGACGCTGCTGCGCATGCCCTTCTCGTAGTCGGCCGTCCACCGTGCTGCTGCCGCGACATGCGCTCCGGTACACTTCCCGGTTTTCTCCAGCGACCGGACGGCATCATGCACCCTCTGCGTGCGCATGGGCGCACCGGGAATGAGGTAGACTTCCTCCGCCTCGGAACCCCGTTGCCAGCGCGACCGCGGGGCGACATCGTTGGGAGCGGACGGATCTACGGACCTGCTCTTCTTGGACATGCTTGCCTCCTGGATGCCGGGCGAGATAGGCCGGGCAGTCCACCAGGGTAGCAGGCAGAGTCGCGCAACTGTATCGTCTCAAGGCGGCGGGGTAGCAGGGCTTGGCCCGTCCCAGCGAAATTCCCGCGCAGCCGTAACGGGCCCGAAAAGCAACCGGTGACAGCCGGGGCGATAGTCGGGGGAGGTTCCCGACAGCGGCACTACAGCCTCGGACGGACGACTTCGATGTGCCGCGGCCTGGTCCGGCTCCGAACTTCTCGGCTGCCGACGGCATCGAGTGGGCACGGCCCGCGGGTGGATCCAGCAGTCCGTTCACGGTCGCCGTAGTGCCTCGCCGTCGACGTGACGCTGTGGCCGAGCCATGCCGCCAGGCGCACGGGGTCACCGTCGAAGGCCGTCCTGGCGTCCGCAGCGCGCTGGTGGCGGACGTCGTAGCAGCTGATGCGGTGCGGCATGCCCGCGGCCTCGCCCAGGTCAGCCAAGCTCATGCTCAGCGCCGCCGGTGAACAGGAAGCCTGCACGCGCACCCGGCCGCCCTGGCCAGCCGCAAGGCTAGCCAGGTGTTCAGCAGCGCCACCGACCATTGCAACCTGCAGGCTGCGATACGGCTGGCCCCGATTGCCGGTGACTTTGGCGCCCTGAAGCTGCACGTGCAGCCAGCCCGGTTCCGGCGCGACCACGACGGCAGGCTCGTGACCTTGGCAGACCTCTGCAGGCCTGGCGCCGGTGCACAGCAGCACGGCGAGGGCGTCGATGTGCCGGTAGCCACGTGCCACGGCGACCGTCCACAGCTGCTCCAGCCAGTCTTCCGGGAGCTCCGCCAGCCGCCACCGCTTCGACCCGTTCCTGACCGGCCGCCGTTCTCCCGTCGGCACCGGCACATGCTCGGGGCACGGCGGACAGCCCTCCGCTTCCGGAACCCAGCTCTCCAGCCTCTGCAGGCAGTCCGCCACCGGCTGCCTCCGCGACCGGAGGTCGTCCAGGGCGGCCGCGAGCTCACGGTGTGTCCGCCGCGCCCATGCAGCCCGTCGGCTCGACCTGGTGGCCGGTGCGCCGCCCAAACCATCAATGCCGGTCCACGTGGATCCTGCGGCCTGCCTGGCCGCCTCCGTCCTGTCGGCGATGCGGCCGTACTCCATGGCCGTGGCGCGCTGCAACGTCCCGAAGCGGGCTGCGGACAGGCATGCTGCGGCGCGGGTGAGAATGGCTTCTGCGGATTCCATGGCGACCTCCGGGGGTGGAAGCCTATGAAATCACAGGGGCACGCAAGATTTGCAGATTGCGTGTGCAACGCAATTTGGCAGCTGTGAATCACATTATGAGAGCCGGGATTTCCGGTGCGGCCACGGTGCCCGTGCCCGGAGTTTACGGTATTTTGCCGGGGGTATCGGGGTAGCCGCACCGTGTCCGCACCGGCCAGGGAACGGGTCAGCCGGGCTGGTCCGGGCATCCTGAAGGGCATCTGCAAATCCTGCACCTCCGGAGACGAAGGGGTGCAAACATAAGAGGTTCGGGACCCCACAAGATGCTGAAGGCGGCCGGGCAGGTCTGGTACACTGGTCCGTCTGGAGGAGACCAGCACCATGGACACCGCGAACAACGAACTCGTCTGCGAGCCCCTTTTGGATTTCGTCGAAGAACCGGCTATCCGCCGAGGCCTATGCTTGGTGCTCGTCGGCCCCAGCGGCTCTGGGAAGACGACCGTCATGCGGAAGCTCATCTCGCTGGACGCGGGTCTGCGGGAGAGCGTCAGCGTCACAACCAGGCCGCCGCGAGCTGGCGAGCGGGATGGCGTGGACTACCACTTCGTCACCGCACACGAGTTCCGCGAGCTGCTGGCAGTCGATGGGATGCTGGAGAGCACCGACTATGCCGGGCAGCACTACGGCACGCTCCGCGGCGCGACTGAGGTCCTCCTGTCAGCAGGCGTCGACGTCGGCTTCGTGCTGGACGCGGACGGTGCCCACCGGCTGGCGAGAGCCCTGCCCGGGGACGTCGTCAGCGTGTTCATTCAGCCGCCGTCCATGGACGAGGTCCGGCGGAGGATGCTGGCGCGCGGGGACATGCCGCAGGCTGTGGAGCGCAGGATGGAGACGGATTACTGCATAATGACGGCGATGCGCGGCCGCCAGGCGTGCGAGCACACGGTGGTCAACGACAACCTGGACGATGCCGTCCGCCGTGTCAGCAGCATCCTGAAGCGTTCACGGGGCGCCCGGATGGATCCGGCAGTCCGGATGGCGGGCCTGGATGCCTTGGCTGCCATGTCGGAGGAATGCGATTTCTGACACCCGGCAGCGGTCACTCGTCTTCCAAGGCCTTCCGGGCAAGCTCGAGCTCGATACGGGCGCGCTCGAGGGGGACCTGCAGCTCACTCTCTTCCACGTTGCCGAGAGCAATCGGAATCAAGAGCGCTTCCAACGCATTCAGTTTACCTACATAGGCGTGGATTAACTCGCGTTTGCGTTGGTTCTCCTTGAGTTGTGCTTCGAGGAGTTCCAGCCGACTCTTTGCCACGTGCTGCTTCCCGAACTACCTGACCCAGACGACTGTCTTGCCTGCTCTCCACATTGCCGTCATCAGCTTCCATCCGAAGAATACGATGAGGGCAGTGGCAATGCCGGAGCCAACTTCTTCGCCGGTAGTGGCCACTTGGCCGGTATGAGACACGGTCTTGCTGTACATCCAGCCGACATATGCAATCGGTGTCACAAGCCACACGACGAGCACTGCGAGTATTGTCGTCGACACGCCCTGCAGCCGCTTCCGCGCCCCGCAGGCTGCGCATACTGTCGCGTCTGGATTGACTGTGCTTCGGCAGTGCGGACAGACCACGGCGGCTTCCCTTGAAATAGGCGCGTCAACATAGACGCATAGTCCCGCAACCGCAACGAATTGGCGGTGCACTACCGGCGGATTTGCCGCTTTGGGCCGAGCTAAAGGACCCCGTCCATGGCTTCGTCGATTTCGGCCTACTCGGCGTAGTGGTCACGGTCCTCCTGGGATTGCACGAGTGGAACCCCCTTGGTCCAAGACAACGCGGATGACCGGCCACTGGCCTGGTAGTCCGCCAAGATGGTCCACGGCGTGAACCGCAGGCGCACAAGAACGCCCCACGCCCTGCGCGCCGCCGCCTGCACACGGTCGAGCCGCCACCGGGCAGGTTCTTCGCAGCCAACCCCGCACAGGGTGCTAGCGCATACCAGCCAGCCGCCCTCCGCAGCCGTCTTGTTGATGTGGACCATGACCCTGCCGCAGGCATCGCATTCGGTGCGGCAGCCGAGAGCGCTGTCATCGTTCGGCATCGTGGACATCCCCTCGTGGACCGCATGCCGCCGCTGTCCGGGTCAGGACGCTGACGTCCAGTCCATAGCCCGCGTAGTCCAGCTTCTCCATCGCCGCGCTCAGGGCAGAGATGTCGTAGTCCGTGTAGTCGTCGGTCTGCCGGACGCGGCGTAGCTCCGGGTCGGAGTCGTCATGTCCGACGAGGGCGGCAACAGTCAGGGCGTCCACATGCGCCCGGGTGCGCAGCATGGTTACCGCCGTCCTCCGGAAAGAGTGGAAGTCCCTCAGCGGCTCATACAGCCCGCATGACCTCCTGTAGTCGGTGAAGTGCGTGCTGTATAGCGCACCCCATGAGGGCGGGCGCCCATGCTGCTTGAGCTCCGGCCAAATTCGCCCCTTCCCTCCCCGCCGGAACAGGTCACAGAAACCAAGGTCACGCAGGAACCGGTGAACGGGCACGTTCCGGATGCTGTGCGCCGTCTTCAGCTTGCGGCCGTCCTCGTCGGTGATGTGTGAAACAGCGTGCAAAAGTTTCCAGATTCCGGGGGTAAACAGCGTCCAATAGTTTCCACCCTGGTCCGTGCGATCATCTGGCGTTTTCGCTGGAGAGTCTGGGGTGTTGTTCATGGATTTGATTGCCGAGATCCGGCGCCGTCATTTTGTTAGCAAGGAGAGTATCAGCTCGATTGCGCGTGACCTGAACCTGTCGCGTCCGACGGTGCGCAAGCATTGCCGCACTCAGTGCGAACCGCTTTACCGCCGCCACAAGCAACCGACACCGATGCTGGGTGGGTTTGAGGAGACGCTGGAGACCTGGTTGCGGGTTGAACGCCAGCTGCCCAAAGCTCAGCGCCGCACCGCCCGCCGGCTGTTCGAGGGGTTGCAGGCCGAGGGCTACCGCGGCGCCTACGACAGCGTGCAACGGTTCGTCCGACGCTGGAAATCCGTCAAATCCGGTCCAGCTCTCACCCAGGCCTATGTGCCGCTGTCGTTCTCCCCCGGTGAGGTCTGCCAGTTTGATTGGAGCCACGAGCAAGTCGAGTTGGGCGGGGTTATGCAGACCATCAAGGTTGCGCATTTCCGCCTGACATTCAGCCGCCAGATGTTCGTTGCGGCCTATCCCCGCGAGACCCAGGAGATGGTGTTCGATGCGCACAACCGCGCATTCGCTTTCTTCGGCGGCGTAACGCAGCGCATGGTCTATGACAATCTCAAGGCCGTCGTCGAGACGATCTTCACCGGCAAGGAGCGGCTGTTCAACCGCCGTTTTCTGGTGTTGGCGAACCATTATGTCTTCGAGCCGGTCGCTTGCACTCCGGCCTCAGGGTGGGAGAAAGGCCAGGTCGAGAACCAGGTTGGCAACATCCGTGAGTGGCTGTTTACTCCGCTGGCCCGGTTTGCCGACTTCGAGGCATTGAACCAATGGCTGGCAACGCGATGCCGGGAGTTGGCGCAGCGCAAGCACCCGGTGACGCCGGACCGATCGATTGCCGCTTGCTTTGTTGAAGAGCAGCTTGCTTTACGCCAGATCACGGCGACCTTCGATGGGTATGTCGAGCACATGCTGCGGGTCTCCAGCACGTGCCTGGTGGTGCTGGACCGCAACCGCTATAGCGTTCCAGCGGCATTTGCCGGCCGCGCGGTCTCGGTCCGCAGCACCGCCACGCAGATCAGCGTCGTGGCCGATGGAGCGGTGATCGCCCATCATGTCCGGCGTTTCGGGCGGGACCAGCTGATCTGCGATCCCTGGCACTACCTGCCCATCCTGGAGCACAAGCCGGGTGCGTTGCGCAACGGCACGCCGTTCCGTGAATGGGACCTGCCCAAACCCATCCAACTGGTGCGTGACCGCATTCTCAAGCAGCCCAAAGGCGACAGGGCCTTCGTTGAACTGCTGCTGATGGCGCGTGATGCCGGGCTGGAACCGCTGGAAGTCGCATGTGAACTGGTGCTGGAGGGCAATGTCGTCACCGCCTCCGTGGTGATGAACGAGATGCGACGGCTGCTCGCACCGATCCAGCCCGGCACCATGAGTGTGCCCGACGCACTCAAGCTCGAAGTCGAACCCGTGGCTGATTGCGGCCGCTATGACCATTTGCGCGGAGTAGCCCATGTCATCCATTGATCGTCTGGCCACGCTCACCGCGTTGCATCTCTACGGCATGGCAACGGCCTGGAGCGAACTGCTGGCCGAGGGGCCGCGGCGGCCGGTTCAGCCTGAAGTTTGGCTGGATCGGCTGATCGAGGCTGAACTTGCCGATCGCCAGGTTCGCAGCCTGCGTTACCAACTCAAGGCAGCCCGCTTCCCGGTGCATCGCGATCTTACTGGCATCGACTGGGCGGAAACGCCGTTGCCGAAAGTGGAGATCGAGAAACTGGCGACCGCGACCTTCATGGAAACGGCGCAGAACCTGATTCTGGTCGGCGGAACGGGAACCGGAAAAAGTCATGTCGCCACGGCATTGGGGGTGGCTGCGATCCATCAGCGCAAGCGCGTCCGCTTCTATAATGCCGTCGACCTGGTCAACCAACTGGAGCAAGAAAAAAAGCAGGGCAAAGCGGGAAATATGGCCAGACAACTGGCTCAGGCAGACGCTGTTATACTCGATGAACTGGGATATCTGCCGTTCCCAGCCTCTGGAGGCGCCTTATTATTCCACCTAATCAGCCAACTCTACGAGAAAACCTCGCTCATTATTACCACTAATTTGTCGTTCGCCGAATGGGTCAACGTGTTCGGAGACGCAAAAATGACCACTGCCTTGCTCGATCGCATCACTCACCACTGCGACATCCTGGAAACGGGTAACGACTCGTATCGGTTCAAACAGCGCAAGCAGCAGCCCAAACCACGCTGACCGACTGCAAACTGGCGGACGCCATTGCTTGGAACGACGCAACAGCGGCACGCCCCCCCTGAATTACGTCACGTGACGGAGAAGAAGTCATGCCAAGAGGCCGGCCGCCACAAGGCGACAACCCGCTCAGCGGTGCCGAACGGCAGGCACGGTATCGTGTCCGCATCCAAGCTCAGACAACCCCCCCTGTGGTTCGCTACAAGCGACCGGCTGACCGGCGCACCCGGCCACAGCGATGGCATGATGCCGTCACCGAACTGATTGCGCTCCAGGCTGAATACACCGCCTGGGCCGAGGCGATGCCCGATACCCTCCAAGGCACCGCTACCGCCGACGCTCTGCAGGCAATTGCCGATGTCGACCTCGACGAACTCGCCTCCATCAAACCGCCACGCGGATACGGACGCGACTGACCAAACCCATCCAAACACCACAAACCGAAGCCGAAATCATACCGATCAACTGGAAACTATTGGACGCTGTTCACTGGAAACTTTTCGGCGCTGATTGACATCGGTGATGCGCAGGTAGTAGGTGCCGCCACGGTCCTGGGCCAGGTCGCCGTGGTGTAGCTGGGCTAGCTCCTCCAACCGGGCACCTGTCCACAACGCGGCAACGGGCAGCCACCAATACGCGTCCCTGTGGACCTGCGGTCCGGGTTCGTGGCGATGCGTCACGTCGTCGCGGCGGCTGCGCGTGCCCGACCATGTCGGCGACGCAAACAGCTCGTTCAACTGAGCGATGGTCCAGGACTTCCTGGGCTTCGCGCCGGGCACGGAGTCGCTGAGGGGCACGTCGTTGAACAGGTCGTCGATTTCGTCACGGCTGCACCAGCGGTGATGCTTGTTCCCAGACAGGAAGAACGCCCGCAGGTGCGTGATGTGCTTCTCAATTGTCGTGCGGTTCAGCGTCGGCTCGTGCTGCGTTTCCTTGATGATTTGCGCCAGCGACTTGGTGTCATCGCCTTTTCGTTTGCCGTAGCTTGTCCGCAGCTTCTCCAGCGTCCGGATCCACCGGACGACGTCCGCCCGCTTGTAGTCGGCCAGTGGCCGGTCACCCACAGCCCGGACGAAAGTCCGGACATAGCCATCCACATGCCGGTGGGCGTCCTCCCGAAGGCGGCGCTCGGCCGTGTAGGTATCCGTCAAGAAGGAGGTGGCCTTGGGCGTGGCCGTGACTGCGGAGCGAACGCCCAGGCTGCCGAGCAGATCCCGCAGCTGACCCAAGGCCTCGGGTGGCATCGCTCCTGCCACCGCCGCAGCCCGCGCCGTGGCGCCCTCGGCCGTCTCGGAGCGTTCGACGTTCCGGAGCAGCGTCGGCAGCTCCAGCTTCGCGTCGTCGGCAAGGTCCTGGATTGCAGTCAAGGCTTCGACCGCCAGCGAGTTCGGCCGGACCCCGAGTGCCTTCCTCCGGGCCGCCGTGCTCTCATCCAGGGCCCAGAGCAGCGACTCGAGCAGGGCGCGGAGTTCGTCAGCTGTCCCCGCCGCCACTTCTCGTGCTCCCTGCCAAAGGTCCAGAAGCTCAAGGTTTAGCCGGGCGGCACGTCCGCGGGCAATCGCAGGGTCTGCTGTGTCCAGCGCCCGCACTATTTCGCGTCGGCCGGATGCAGCTGCGAGGTCGGCCGGGAGTCGCCCTCGCCAGAAATATCGTCCGCCGCGCCGTTGAACGTGTTCCACGCCTGCCCCACTGCTACACAAGAGTGCTACACAGCGGGCCCAAAACTCAAGCTAGAGCATTGTTTTCATTGCACAAAGTAGGCTGGTTGGGGCGGGAGGGATCGAACCTCCGAATGGCGGAATCAAAATCCGCTGCCTTACCGCTTGGCGACGCCCCAATCGTCGGTGCCCGTGAATAGGGCCGGCGCGCATGGTTCGTAAAGGGGCCCGGCCGCGCTCCACCATTGCAACGGCAGCCGCGCCGCGGCACGCGCAGCCGCGCCCGGGTCGGGGAATAGGGCGAAACAGGTGGCGCCCGACCCGCTCATGCGGGCGAGCAGGCAGGATGGCAACGCACGCAGCGCCGCCAGCACCTGCCCGATCACCGGCGCCAGCTGCAGCGCCGGCGCCTCCAGGTCGTTGCCGAGCGCCGCCAGGCTTGCCGCCAACGCCGCCGCATCATCCCATCGGGGGGGCGGGTCCGGATCGCGAGAGAACCCGGCGGCCCGGGCGCGGAACACGTCCGCCGTGGCCACGGCCACGTTTGGGTTCACCAGCAACACCCCACACGGTGGCAAGGCTAGCAGCGGCGACAGGATGTCGCCCACGCCCCGCATCCGGGCCGGGGCGCTCGCCAGGCAGACCGGCACGTCGGCCCCGAGCGCCAAGGCCAGGTTCGACAGCGCCGCCGGGTCGGGCCGCAGATCCCATAACCGGCAGAGCAGGCGCAGCGCCGCCGCGGCGTCCGCCGACCCGCCGCCGATGCCGGACGCCACAGGCAGGTTCTTTTCCAGGACCAGCGCCGCACCCAGCGTCCGCCCGGCCCAGGCGCATAGCACCCGTCCGGCACGCAGCACGAGGTTGTCGGGATCCGCGGCAAGGCTGGCGGCGAACGGTCCCTCAATCCCCAAGGACAGGTCGGCCGCCGGTTTCGCATGCAGCCGGTCGGCAGCGGGGCCGAACACCACCAGGCTGTCCAGCACATGGTAGCCGTCCGGCCGCCGCCCGGTCACCAGCAGGCTGAGATTCACCTTTGCCGGAGCGGCCTCCGTCAGCCAGCCCGTCACTCCAGCGGGTGGTCCGCGGAACTGGTGGCGGCCGGGCGTGCGTCGCCGGCGCCGGCCAGTTTTGCCTGCAACACCGGGATGTCCTGCGGGTCGGGATTGAGGATCAAGGCCCGGCGCCATTGCACCTGCGCCTCGTGCGGGCGTCCGGCAGCCATGTAGGCATCGCCCAAATGGCTGTTGATCGTCGAATCCTCCGGCTGCAACTCCACCGCGCGTTCCAGGAAGTGCACCGCCCCGGCCTTATCCCCTTGGCGCAGCAGGATCCAGCCGAGGCTGTCGACGATGGAGCCGTCATTCGGCCGCTCCTCCACCGCCCGCTCGATCATCTGCCGGGCGCGCGGCAGGTTGCGGCCCTGCTCGGTCCAGGCATAGGCCAGATAGTTCAGGACGTAGGGCTGGTCGGGCGCAAGGTCGAGCGCCTGGAGCATATCGGCCTCGGCATGCGGCCAATCATGCTCCCGGTCGTAGGCAATGCCCTGCTCGTAGAACAGCGCCCAATCCGCCGGGCCAGGCCGGCGGAGCCGCTGGATCGCGCGGGCGTAGGTCTCCACCGCTTCGGCGAAATGGTCTTCCCCCCGCTGCATCTCCGCCAGCAACGCCAGCGGTTCGGGGGTTTGGCGATACTGCTCGGCCATCTGCTCCAGTTGCTGTTCCGCCTCCGCCGTGTGGCCTTCGCGTTCGGCATATTGGGCGAGCCGCAATTGGGCGACGGCGATCAGCGGGTCGCTCGGCGGTATCGCGGACAGCGTCGCTGCGGCCGCTTGGACCTGGCCGGCGGAGGTTTGGATTTCGGCTGCCAGCAGGCGGGCGGCGGCAAAGTCCGGCCGCAGATCGAGCGCCATGCGCAGCAGCAGGAGGGCGAAATCGGCTGCATCCTGCTGCCGCAAGCTGGCGGCCAGCGCCAGATACGCCTCTGCCACCCCGTCCGTCGCGGTTGCGACGCTGGTGGCGGCGACGGCCTGCTGCAAGGCGGGTTCGGCGATCGCCAGGTCCGGACTTGCCTGCACGGTGGCGCGGATCGTTGCGTGGGCTTCGCTCTCCTGCCCGCTGCGGGCCTGCCAACTGGCGACGATCGCGCCCAGCCGAAGGTTCAACGCCCCGTATTCCACCATCGCCAGGCGATACAACCGCCCGGCGTCGGCCGCCCGGCCGGCCTGGTCGTTGATCATGGCCGCGTGCAGCGCGAAAATGCCGCGATACCGCGTGCCCTCCACAAATGGCCGCAGCGTGTTCAGCGCTTCGTCGGTGGCCCCGGCGCCTTGCTCCGCCCAGGCGCGCAGCAACGGCTGCAGGACCTGCGTGGCGCCTTGGGATGGCAGGATCGCGAACTCCGCCTCCGCAGCGCGCCAGTTGCCGGCCTTCACGTCCGCGTTCCCCAAGACAAGCGCGGCGATCGGGCTGGATGGCAGCTCGTGGGCCAGGGTGACGGCCTCCGGCCGCCCGGCCATGACGGCGGCGGCGAATGCCTGCTGCTGCAGCTCGCTATTCTGCGGGTCGGCTTTCAGCGCGGCGATGAAATCCTGCGCCGCGGTGTCGGCGTCGGTCTGCTGCATGGCGAAGCTGCCCGCGAGGATGTCGGCGGACGTGCCGGCCAGCGGGCGGGAGGCCGGACCCGGCACATCCGCCGGGTCGGCGGCGGCACAGGCCGACAGCAGGCACAAGGCCAGCAAGGTGGGGCGCGTGACGTGTGGGCGTTGCAGCATGCCCCAGATGTATCGCCCAGCCGCCGGCTTTGCCAGCGTCCTCTGTCTACATGCCGCCGGGATAGTTCGGGCCGCCAGCCCCTTCGGGCACGCACCAATCGATGTTCTGCGTCGGGTCCTTGATGTCGCATGTCTTGCAGTGCACGCAATTCTGCGCGTTGATCTGCAACCGCGGCGCACCCTCCGCCACGCCGACCGCCTCGTATACGCCGGCCGGGCAGTAGCGGCTTTCCGGGCTGCGGTATTCATCCCAATTCACGGTCTGCCACGTCGCCGGGTCGCGCAGCCGCAGGTGCACCGGCTGGTTTTCCTCATGGTTGGTGTTGCTGATGAAGACGGATGAGAGTTTGTCGAACGTCAGCTTGCCGTCGGGCTTCGGATAGGCGATAGGCTGCGCCTTCGACGCCTTGCCCAGCGTCTCATTATCGGCATGGGCGTGGTGCATGGTCCACGGCGCTTTTCCACGCAGCACGTAGGTATCAAGCGCGGCATACGCGATGCCGCCGTACAGGCCGAACTTGGCGAAAGCCGGGCGGATGTTGCGGGCGGCGGCAAGCTCGTCCCACACCCAGCTTGCCTGTATCGCTTCGGTGAAGCTCGCGGGCTCGGCCGGCTTGTTGCCGGCGAGCGCCGCGGCGAGCGTCTCGGCCGCCACCATGCCGGACTTCATCGCCGTATGCGTGCCCTTGATCTTCGGCACGTTGAGGAAACCCGCGGTGTCCCCGATCAGCGCGCCGCCGGGGAAGGTGAGCTTCGGCATCGACTGCAATCCGCCCTCGCTCAACGCGCGCGCACCATAGCTGATGCGGCGGCCGCCCTCGAAATGCTTGCGCATGGCCGGATGCGTCTTCAGCCGCTGCATCTCATCGAAGGGGGAAAGCCACGTGTTCTTGTAGTCCAGTCCTACGACGAAGCCATAGGACACCATCCGATCGCCCCAATGATACAGCCAGGAGCCGCCATACGTCCCGGTGTCGAGCGGCCAGCCGACGCTGTGCTCGATAAGGCCGGGCCTATGCTGCTCCGCCGGGACTTCCCACAGCTCCTTGATGCCCAGCGCGTAGGTTGGCGGGTCACGCCCATCCCGCAGGTTGAAGCGCTGCATCAGCTTTTTCGTCAGCGACCCCCGGCAGCCTTCGGCGAACAGGGTGTAGGTTGCGCGCAATTCCATGCCGGGCTGGTAGTTGGCGCCGTGTCCGCCAGCCTTGTCCACGCCCATGTCGCCGGTGGCCACGCCGACGATCCGCCCGTCCTCCTCCAGCAGCTCGGCGGCGGCGAAGCCTGGATAGATCTCCACCCCCAGCTCCTCCGCCTGCTGGCCCAGCCAGCGGCAGACATTGCCGAGCGAGACGATGTAGTTGCCGTCGTTGTGCATCTGCGGCGGCGTGGGCAGCCGGATCGCGCGCGTCGCCGTCAGCAACAGGAACCGGTCTTCGGCCGCCGGCGTCGTCAACGGGGCGCCGCGCGCCTGCCAGTCGGGCAGCAACTCCGCCAGGGCCCGCGGCTCGATCACCGCGCCGGACAGGATATGGGCGCCGACCTCGCCGCCTTTCTCCACCACGCAGACGGAAGAGTCCGGCGCGAGCTGTTTCAGGCGGATCGCCGCAGCCAGGCCAGCGGGGCCGGCCCCCACGATCACCACGTCAAACTCCATCCGCTCGCGCTCAGACATCGACTTCCTCCTGGTGCCGCTTTAACTAGGAAGGAAATGCGCATCCCGCCAGCCATGGCGACGTTGCGCAGCTGTGGGGTTCGGCGAGGAGTCGGCCATGGACGATCTGGCATGGCTGCGCCTTCAGGTGGAATGGGGTGCGGACGAAGCGCTGGACGACCGTCCGGTGGACCGGCGCGCCAAACCGGCGGCGCCATCCGTCCCGGTCGCAAAATCGCCTGCACCGGTCGCCCGCGTGGCGCCGGCCGGGATCGCCCAGGCGCGCGCCCTGGCGGAGGCGGCCGACACCGTGGCGGCATTGCTGGCGGCATTGGCCAGCTTCGAAGGCTGCGCCCTGCGCGCCACCGCGACCAGCCTGGTGTTCGCGGATGGCGACCCTGCGTCCGACCTGGTGCTGGTCGCCGACGTCCCGGGGGCTGCGGAAGACCGGGCCGGCAAGCCGTTTGCCGGGCCCGCCGGGCTGTTGCTGGACCGGATGTTCGCCTCCGCCGGGCTGGACCGGGCAGCCTGGCGGTCGGTCAGCCTGCTGCCCTGGCGACCGCCCGGGGACCGCAAGCCAACGGAGATGGAAATCCAGCTTTGCCTGCCGTTCCTCCATCGGCACCTGCAACTCCTGCAGCCGCGCCGGGCCGTGCTGGTCGGTGGGCTTGCCGCCCGCACGCTGCTGCCGGCGGGGGGACGGCGGACTCGTGGCGTGTGGCACGACATGACGGTTCCTGGGCTCGCCACGCCGGTTCCCAGCCTGGCGCTGCCCTCGGCGGCCCACATCATGGCGACACCGTCGGCCAAGCGCGATGCGTGGGCGGATTTGCTGCGGCTTCGCCGGGTGCTCGACCATCCAGGCGTGGTTCACAGTTAGTTGATCGGCGGGTAAATACTGGAATTTGCCGTTTCTTTGGGCAAGGCGGCGTCATTATCGCCATCGTTTAACATTGCAAGCGCCGGCCGCAGCGTGTAGCGGGCCGCCCCATGCGAGGAGTCGGCCAGACGCTCTCCCGCCTTACCGCCGCCCGGGCGTTGATCGCCGGGGCCGCGCTCCTGTCGGGGTCCCTCCCGGCGGGAGTCGTGCACGCGGCGGCGGTGAGCGAGGACACAGCGTTCGCGAACCCGCGGGTCGCGCCGGATGTTCCGGGTGGCGGCCTGGATGGGTCCGGCCTGCCGCAGCCGCTGGCGCCGAGCGACGCCGCACGGTTGCGCCACGTGTTCAGCCTGCAAGCCCAGGGTAAATTCGACCTGGCGGCCGCGGAACTGGCGGCGGTGTCGGACCCTGTGTTGAACGGCCATGTGCTGGCCCAGCGCTACCTGGATCGGCGCAGCAAGCCCACCGCGTCGGAGCTTGCGAGTTGGCTGGCGCAATACCCGGACCATCCGGACAGCACGGCGGTCCATGCGCTGTTGCTGTCCCGCCTGGCGCTGGGCGCGCCGCCTCCCCCCGCACCCGAGCTGGCGGTGTTGCTGCCCGATCCGCCTGCCGCAGCCTCCCCGGAGGAGGACGACCCCGTGCAACGCCGCCTGTCGCGCAACCCGCTGCTGGACCGCACGGTGCATGAGCGGGCGCGTGCCGGCAATGCGGACAGCGCGCTGCATTTGCTCGCCCGCACCAAGGGGCTGGACGCGATGTATGGCAGCCAGTTGCGGGCCGAGATTGCCCAGGCGCTGTTCACCCAGGGCCGTGACGAACAGGCGCTTCGCCTCGCCCGCGCCGCCCTGCGGGATTCGGCAGGCCGTATCGGGCTGGCCGGGTATGTCGCCGGGCTGGCGGCCTGGCGCCTGGACCGCACGGCGGACGCGCAATCCTTGTTCGAGGCCGCCAGCCAGGCGGAACTCGCCTCCGCCAGCCTGCGGGCGGGCGCCGCGTTCTGGGCGGGCCGCGCGCATCTGCGCAACCATGACCCGGCAGGCTATCGGCCATGGATGCGGCAGGCGGCGTCGGCGCAGCACACCTTCTACGGGCTGATCGCCCGGCGCATCCTGGGCCTCAGCACGGCCATCCAGGCCAGCCGGGACACGCTGTCCGCCGCCGACACCGATGCGCTGCTGGCCAACCCGCATGGCCGCCGGGCGCTCGCCCTGCTGCAGATCGGGCAGACCAGGCGGGCCGAGATGGAACTGCGCTGCCTGTGGCCGGAGATTTCCGCCGATCCAGGGCTCAGCGACGCCGTGCTACGGGTCGCCGAGGCGGCAGGATTGCTGGATTTGTCGGCGCAGCTTGCCGGCCTGATCGAGACGGCGGAGGGGCGGCCGCACGACGACGCCCGGTTCCCCATCCCCCCGCTGCGTCCTGCGGGCGGGTTCCGGATGGACCCGGCCCTGGTCTACGCGCTCGCCCGGCTGGAATCGAACTTCGACCCGTCCGCCGTATCCAGCGTCGGCGCGCGCGGCCTGATGCAGGTAATGCCGCTGACGGCCAGCTACATGACGGGAAACGGGGACACGGCCGTCGACGCCTTCACAAGGCGGCTGCATGACCCGGCGACCAACCTGTCGATCGGCCAGAGCTACGTGATGTATTTGGCCCAGTTGGACGGCGTGGACGGCGACCTGATCCGCCTGTTGGCCAGCTACAACGCCGGGCCGACCAGCTTCGCCCGCATGGCCGGCGGCATCCCCGCATCCGACGACCCGTTGCTGTTCATCGAGAGCATCCCCAATGATGAGACGCGCGGCTTCGTGCCTCGCGCCTTGACCTACAGTTGGATTTACGCCGCCCGCCTGCATCTGCCGACCTCCAGCCTGGACGAGCTTGCGGCCGGCGCCTGGCCGGTGTTCCACGCGCAGGCGCCGCGGCGGGAGGCGGCCGCCCGCCTGCATTAAGGCAGCGTCGGCGAATTAGTGCGTCGGCACGCCGACAAAGCTGCCGCTCAAAACAAAGGCTTAGGGCTTGTTCGAGTAAGAGGGGCAAAAGTGTGGGCACGCCTGTACTGATTGCTGCGAACGCCCGAGATGAATGGGTAGCCGAGAGCAGTTTGCGTGTCGGCCTGTCAGGCGGGTCGGCATTGCGCTCTGACGTAGTGGTCGAGCGGTTTAATGATCGCTGCCCCCACCACTTTGAGCCTGCTGCCCAGATAGTCCCAGACGGCGATACCCAGTTTGTCGCATGTCTTGGCCAGGCTCAGGAACGCGTCGCGGCAATCCCGTCCGACCTCGCTGCGAGTTCCGGCGCTGATCTTGCGTCGTGTGACGTGACAGCGGATGTCGTTTTCTGACCCGTTGGTGTGGAGCGGAATTTGCGGCCGTTCCAGCACCATCAACAGTTCGGCCTTATTGGCGTGCAGCCGCGCAAGCAGGCGGTCCAGCGTCACGAATCCGGTGCGGCCGAGGAAAATGCGGTCGAAGCGGGCCCGTAACGCCCGAGCCCGCCGATTGTTCGGCTTCAGTTGGTAGGCCTTGAGGTCGGCGTAAAAGTCCCAAATCTTGCCACGAACCCGCGTCTGGGCGGCGCGATGCTCGTCGTTGAAGGTGTCCAGCTTATGCACCAGCCGTTCGGCGTGTACCCAGCACAGCGCGTGCCGACTGACGTTGAACTGCCCGGCGTCATCACTCAGGATCACTGCGTCGCACAGAAATTCATGCGCCTGAACGCTACCCCACAACGTCGCTTCGGTGGCGACCTGAACTGGGTCCGGCGTGACCTTCAACCCGGACAAGCCGAGCTGGTCGAGATGCGCCAGCCACGCGGCCTCATCAGCAAACCACGTCTGTGGCCCCGTCGCCAGAAGGGTGATCGACGCGGCCGGCAAGCCATGCTCGCGCATATAGGCGTAAGCCGCATCATTGAGCACGTAATCGGTATGTCCGGCGCGCAGCAGGTCGAGGAAATTCAGCCGGCTTTTCGAGGAACGGGTGCGAAACCAGGTGAACCACTCATTGCCGATCTGCGTGCAGAAGCCGTTCTTGCCGGCGTGGCGCGCGCCGGTGTCGTCCACGCTGACCCATGACGATGTCTCCAACCCTGCGCGCAGAACATCCTGAGCTTCGGCGAGAAACGCCTCGTGGTTCTCATTCAACAGTCGAACCAACTGCCGCTTGGAGATCGAAATCCCCACCGATCGCAACAGGACGAGCAGCCGGGGCATCGTCGACTGACCCTGATGATATTGCACCAGCACGAACCTACGCAATTCCGGGCCAAAATGGCCTTGGATACCCTGCGGCAAGGGCGCCAGGATCGTCCGGCCGTCCGGCGTTATCCAGCGTTCTCGCAGGTAACAGGTCGCCTTGGCTGAAATCACAAGGTCCTGGACCAGAAAAGGCTCATGGCCTTTGAAAATCGAGCCGGCCGGGATTTCGACCTGGATCACTTCGTCTTCGACGTGGACCCGTGGGGTGACCTTACCTCGGGCAGGACGCTTCTCATCCTTGGCGGGTTTGATTGGCGCGGCGCCTTTGTCCATGCCGCTCGGTTTAATGGTCGGGCGGCCTTTGAGGCCTTTCAACCGCGCGTTCTCTTCGCGCAGTTCAGCCACGGCCTGCTTCAGCGCAGCTACCTCGCCGTACAGTTCGACCAGCAGAGCTTCAAGATCTGGACGGCTCAGCGTCGAAAGGGTGGAGGGTGGCGGCACATGATGCAAAGACTCGACGGCGGCGAATCGGCGCAAGGAAAAAATGAGGCTTACCCACACTTTTGCCCCTCTTACTTGTTCGACGCCGCAATCGATCCGATTAATGTCGAACAAGCCCTAAGGAGGTCCGCTTGGCCATTGACCAGAGCCGCCGCTTCATCCCCGTCGCCATCGCGGTGCTGACCGTTTCCGACACGCGCAACGCGGCCAACGACACCTCCGGCGACACGCTCGCCGCGCGGGTGCAGGCTGCCGGCCACGTTTTGGCCGACCGCGCCATCGAACGCGATGAGGTGACCGCGATCGAGCGGCGGTTGCGCGGCTGGATCGCCGACCCGGCCATCGACGTCGTCATCACCACGGGTGGCACGGGGATCACGGGACGGGACGTGACGCCGGAAGCGTTCGACCGCGTGCTGGAAAAGCGGATCGAAGGCTTCGGCGAGTTGTTCCGCATGGTCAGCTTCAGCAAGATCGGCACGTCGACCATGCAGTCGCGGGCGGTCGGCGGCGTCGCGTCCGGCACCTACCTGTTCGCGTTGCCCGGCAGCACGGGGGCGGTGAAGGATGGCTGGGACGACATCTTGGCCTCCCAACTCGACAGCCGCTTCCGCCCCTGCAACCTGGTCGAGTTGATGCCTCGACTCCAGGAGCACCTGAAAGCGGCGGAGTAGGTCGCCCGCGTTCTTCTTGCGTTCTTGACAGCCTGTGTCCAGCCCGGCAATGTTCCGCTCGAACAGACAGGGAACTGTGTCATGGTGGGGGATACTCATTCCGCGGAGTTCGACCTTTCTACCGTAGAGCGGGTGGCGATGCCCTCCCTGGCGCGACATGGCCGCGGCGCCACGACGAACCCGGGCGTGCGGTATGACCGTCTGCAAGACGAGGCGTTCGACGACGGCTGGAGCACCCTGGAAGAAACCTTCGCCGAGGCGGCGCCGCTGCCGACCACGCTGATCCGGGATGCGAGCCGGTCCGTCATCAGTTGGAACACCAGCCCGGATATCGGCTTCGACCGGGCGGTGAACCCCTATCGCGGCTGCGAACACGGCTGCATCTACTGCTACGCTCGGCCAAGCCACGCCTATCTCGGCTATTCGCCGGGCCTGGATTTTGAGACCAAGCTGGTGTTCAAGCCCGATGTGGCTGAGCAGTTGGAGCGCGAGCTGCGCAAACCCGGCTACGTCGCGCGGCCGATCGCACTCGGCTCCAACACCGATCCGTATCAGCCGGTGGAGCGCACGCTGAAACTGACCCGCTCCGTGCTGGAGGTGCTGGAGCGGTTCGGCCACCCGCTCTCCATCGTGACGAAGTCGGCGGGGGTGCTCCGCGACCTGGATATCCTGCAGCGCCTGGCAAAGCGGGGGCTGGTCCGCGTCTGGCTGTCCGTCACGACGCTGGACAGCGGGCTGGCGCGCAAAATGGAACCGCGGGCCGCAACCCCGCCCCGGCGCTTGGCCGCTGTATCGGCACTGGCGGCGGCGGACGTGCCGGTCGGGGTGCTCGCCGCCCCGATGATCCCGGGGCTGAACGACGCGGAGATGGAGCGCATCGTTGCCGCGGCCAAGCAGGCGGGCGCCGGCACGGCAGGCTACGTGCTGCTGCGGCTGCCGTCGGAGCTGCGGCAGATGTTCGAGGCGTGGCTGACGCAGCATTTTCCCGACCGGGCACGCCATGTGCTGAACCTGGTGCGGGAAACGCGGGGCGGAGCATTGAACGACGCCAAATTCCACAGCCGCTTCGCCGGCACGGGCGTGTATGCCGAGTTGCTCAACCGTCGGTTTGCCCGGGCTGCACGCCAGCATGGGTTGCACGACCGGGCGCAACTGGACTGCTCGCAATTCGCCGCGCCGGCTGGCAAGGGCGTTTTCGCGGACGCGCAGATGTCGCTGTTCTGACGCCACGGCGCTTCCCGGCGACTCGACTCGGCTGCTATGGCGGAGCCCATGCCTGATTTTGTGATCGAAGGCGGATATACCGGGCGGGTTGCCGGCGTTGACGAGGTGGGGCGGGGACCGCTTGCCGGGCCGGTCGTCGCCGCGGCGGTGGTGTTCCCGCACGGCGTCGCACCGGGCCTTGCCATGATGCTTGACGATTCGAAGAAGCTGTCGGGCGAGCAGCGCGAGGGCGCCTACGCGGCCCTGCTGGCCTCCGGATCGGCCGAGATCGGCGTGGGGGCAGCGTCGGTGACGGAGATTTCGCGGATCAACATCCTGCGCGCCTCGCTGCTCGCCATGGCGCGGGCGGTCAGCCGTTTGCCTGTGACGCCGGACATGGTTTTGGTGGACGGCAACCAGGCGCCGAAGCTGGCATGTCCCGTCCGCTGCGTGGTCGGCGGCGACGCGATCAGCCTGTCGATCGCGGCGGCGTCGATCGTGGCGAAAGTGGTGCGTGACCGTGCCATGACGCGGCTGGCAGCCCGGCTTCCGGTCTACGACTGGCATTCCAACGTCGGCTACGGCACCGCCGCGCACCGCGCCGCCATCACCGTGCACGGCCCCTCGCGTCACCACCGCCCCACCTTCGGCGCGGTCAGGCTGCACCTGGCATCGGTCGAACTGGCCGTCGCTGGGGAATAATCACCAGGCGATTGACGCGGCTTCGACGGGTTCGTCACATTGCCGTTCTACGTTTGAAGGTCCGCTCGCTTGGAAATCGTCCGCGAACTGCCGCTGGACCAGATTATGCTGGGCGATTGCGTACGCCTGATGGGCATGTTGCCGCCGGCGTCCGTGCACTGCATCTTCGCCGACCCGCCCTATAACCTGCAACTCCGGGGGGAGCTGCGGCGCCCCGACGACAGCCTCGTCGACGGGGTGGACGATGATTGGGACCAGTTCACCGACTTCGCGGCCTATGATGCCTTCACCCGGAGTTGGCTGGAGGAATGCCGGCGGCTGCTGCGCAAGGACGGCACGATCTGGGTGATCGGCGCCTACCACAACATCTTCCGCGTCGGCACGATCCTGCAGGATCTCGGCTTCTGGATCCTGAACGACGTGGTCTGGCGCAAATCCAACCCCATGCCGAACTTCCGCGGCCGCCGCTTCACCAACGCGCATGAAACGATGATCTGGGCGGCGCGCGGACGCGATAGCCGGTACAAGTTCAACTACCACGCGATGAAGGCGCTGAACGACGATTTGCAGATGCGCAGCGATTGGCTGCTGCCGCTATGCACCGGGCCGGAAAGGCTGCGCAACCAGCATGGGCTGAAGCTGCATCCCACCCAGAAGCCGGAGGCGCTGCTGCACCGCGTGCTGCTCGCCTCCACCGCGCCGGACGATATCGTACTCGACCCGTTTCTCGGCACCGGCACCACGGCGGCGGTGGCGAAGCGGCTGGGCCGGCATTTCATCGGGATCGAGCGGCATCCCGCCTATGTGGAGGCCGCACTCGGGCGCGTCCGGCGGGAACGGCCGCTGCCGCTCCACGGTCTCGCCACCAGCCCGTCCCGCCGCGACGCACCCCGGATCGCGTTCGGCAGCTTCGTGGAGACCGGCGTGCTGCCGGCGGGCACGGAACTCCGCGACCGCACGCGCAAGGTGCGCGCCACCGTATCGGCGGATGGCTCGATCGTCAGCGGCGGCCACCAGGGCTCGATCCACAAGGTGGGCGCCGCTTTGCAGAACGCGCCGTCCTGCAACGGCTGGATGTTCTGGTATTTCGAGCGCGACGGCGCCTGGCTGCCGATCGACGCGCTGCGCAAGCCGCCCGATTAAGCCATCATGGCGGTGAGATCCGCGGGCTGCTTCACCTCGATTTCGACGAAGGCGATCGGATGCGCGGAGCCGTTCATCACGTCATGCTTGATGCCGGCCGGACGCATATAGGATTGTCCTTTGCCCAGCGGCACGTCCGTGACCTCCGTCCCATTGTGGACGCGCAGGGTGCCGGCCACCAGCATGACGACGAAATAGGGCCAACCATGCTCATGCCAACCCGTGACGGCGCCGGGCTCAAACTCCCACTTCGTGATCCGCACGGTGGTGTCGTCCTGCTGCAACGTCGGCACGGCAGGGATGGTGCATTGGAAGGCCATTAGGGTTCTCCTTATTCAGAGGGTGACGGGTTCCAGCTCGTCAAGGGCGCCGGGCGACCAGGGCGCTGGATTCGATGACTTCCGTGACCATGCCGCCATGGGCGATCGCGTCGACCATCGCCTCCAGCTCGGCCCGCAGCCGGGTCACGCCAGCCTCGCCCAGCCGCTCCCGCGTGGTGCTGGACATGGACAGCGCGCGGTCGATCAGCGCGGCGCCCGGCGTCTGGCGGCGTTCCACCACGCCCACCCGATGGAGGCTCGACAACGGCGAATCCAGCAGCACCGCCTCGTGCTTGACCCAACCCGGCTGCCGCCAGGCCGCCCGACGACCGCCGGCAAGGGCGCCCTCCACCACACGCTCGAACTCCGCGCGCCAGGCGTTGTCAGGCGCATCGACGTGGCTGGTCTGGAACAGGACC
The DNA here is from genome assembly GCA_965199095.1 of Acetobacteraceae bacterium. GTDB lineage: Bacteria > Pseudomonadota > Alphaproteobacteria > Acetobacterales > Acetobacteraceae > LMUY01. The sequence continues at coordinate 732,576 of CBDAQM010000004.1, read as the reverse complement.
AAGGCTCCCGCAGCGTCGAGCAGGCCGTCCAACCGCCGGGCCGTCTCCACCCGGTCCATCCAGTGGAATGCGCGGCCGATCGTCACCAGCCGGAACGGCCCCATGCCGGGCGTCAAATCCTGCGAACTACCGGGCCGGAACTGGATGTCCACGCCCGCCTCGCCGGCCAGCCGCGCCGCCAGGTCCAGCATCTCCGGCTCCGGGTCCATGCCTGTCGCCGCCGCCACATAGGGCCGGAACGCCGTCGCGAGCTGGCCGGGGCCGCAGCCAAGGTCGAGCAACTGGCCCGTGCCGTCCAGCCCGCAGAGCAGCGCCACATCCCGGAACAAGGCGGGCGCGTAGGCCGGACGACCCTGCAGGTAGTGCGCCGCGGCCGAACGGAACCGCGCGGGGTCGAACGGGATCGGCTCGATCATGTCGCCTCCTTCAGGACCCGCAGCACTGCCTGACCATAGCGCTCAATCTTGGACGCGCCGAAGCCCTTGATGAGCGCCAGGTCATCCAGCGTGCGCGGCTGCACCGCCGCCACGTCCCGCAGCACGGCGTCGTGGAAGATCACGTAGGGCGGCACGGATTGCAGCTTGGCCTCGGCCAGGCGCCAGGCGCGCAACGCCTCAAACGGGCCGGACGGCGCGTCATCCGCAACCACGGCCTTGGTAGCGCGAGACCGGTCCCGCGTGCGCCCCGCAACCGGGTCAGGCGGGTCTTCCCGCAGCATGACGACGGTCTCGCCGCGCAGGATCGGCCGGGCGCGGTCCGTCACCAGGGCAAGGCCGGCGCGTTCGCCCTCGCCGCGGCGCAACGCCCCGATGGCGACGAGTTGCCGGATCACCCCGCGCCAGAACCCCTCCGGCTGGTCGGCGCCGGCGCCCCAGGTGGGCAGGCGGTCATGGCCGTGCTTCTCGACCATCGGGGTCCGCTCGCCGCGCAGCACCGCGGTGATGTGCAGGGCGCCGAACATCTGGCCGGTGCGATAGATCGCCGACAGCACCTTCTGCGCCGCCACCGTGCCGTCGAACAGGTTCACCGGGTTGGCGCAGGTGTCGCAGTGGCCGCACGGATCGCCCAACGTCTCACCGAAGCAGGCCAGCAGCGAGCGGGTGCGGCATTGCGGGGTTTCGGTCAGCGAGATCATCGCCTCCAGCCGCCCGGCGCGGATGCGGCGCTCGGCCTCCGGCGCGGTCGATTGCTCCAGCCAATGCCGGGCGCGCACGATGTCCTCGCCACCGTACAGCAGCAGCGTGTCCGCCCGGTCGCCGTCGCGGCCGGCGCGGCCGATCTGCTGGTAATATGCCTCCGGGCTGTCCGGCATGTCCAGGTGCACGACGTAGCGGACATCCGGACGGTCGATTCCCATGCCGAAGGCGATGGTGGCGACCATCACGACCGCCTCGCCGGAGCGGAACCGCGCGAGGGCCACCCGCTTCTCCATCGCCGACAATCCGGCGTGGAACGGGATCGCCGGCTCGCCGGCTGCCTTCAGGCTCTGCGCCACGCGTTCGGTCTTGGCGCGGCTGCCGCAGTAGACGATCCCGGCCTGCCCCTTGCGGCGCTTCAGGAAGGCGGTGAGCTGGCCGAGTTCACCCGTCTTCGGCACCGCCGCGATGTGCAGGTTGCGGCGATGGAACGACGCGGCGAACACCGCGGCATCCGCCATGTCCAGCGCCGCCAGGATGTCGTCGCGGGTGCGCGGGTCCGCCGTGGCGGTCAGCGCGATGCGCGGCACGCCGGGGAAATCCTGCCGCAGGCGTCGCAGCATGCGGTATTCCGGCCGGAACTCGTGCCCCCAGGCGGACACGCAATGCGCCTCGTCCACGGCGATCAACGCGATCTCCTGCCGCCACAGCCGCTCCAGCGTGCCGGACATCATCAGCCGTTCCGGCGACACGTAGAGCAGGTCGAGCGTGCCGTCCGTCAAGGCCCGCGAGATGCGGGAGGCGTCATCCGCCTCGACCTCCGAGTGCAGCGCGCCGGCGGACACGCCGAGCTGCCGCAGCGCCGCCACCTGGTCGTCCATCAGGGCGATCAGTGGCGACACGACGACGGCCACGCCGTGCCGAACCAGGGCGGGCACCTGGTAGCACACGCTTTTGCCGCCGCCGGTCGGCATCAGGACCAGCGCGTCGCCGCCGCCCACGATTTGGGCCACGACCTCCTCCTGCAAGCCACGGAAGGCCGGGAAACCGAACACCCGGTGGAGGATGTCGCGCGGGCTCTCCCGGCCAGCCAGAGCGAGGCCGTCCGGCATGGTGTCAGGGCGTGTCGATGTCGATCTCGACCCGGCGCCGCTCCACCCCCGGCTGGCTGTTCGGCGGGGTGCCGATTGCGGCGCGCTGGATGCGGGCGTGGGCCACGCCATCCTGTTCCAGCAGGCCGGCCACCGCGTCGGCGCGCGCTTGTGACAGGGAGACGTCGGCGGCGGGCGAGCCGGCATTGTCCGCGTAGCCGGTCACCTTCACCGGCGCTGCGGGAAACTGCTTGGCCAACGCTGCGGCGTTGGACACCACGTCCAGCCCGGCCGGGTCCAAATTGGCGGAGAAATCGTTGAAGAAGACCGGGTAAACACGAGTTTGCGGCTGCGGCGTGGCGCAGGAAGACAGGGCGAGCAAGCCAAGGCCGATAGCAAGGCGGCGCATGAAGACGACTCCGTGTGCTTGTCGTTCAACTTGCCCGTTGCAGCGCCGTCAGGTCAACCAACCGCGCGGCAATCAGGCTGCGGCCGCCACGGCATGGCCGCCGGACAACCGCCAAATGCGGTCAAGCCGCTCCACCCCGGTAAGGCGGTGGGTGATCAGGATAAGGGAGCGCCCGGCCGGCAGACCGTTCAGCGTCTGCAGGAAGGCGCGTTCTGTTTGCGCGTCCAGGCCCGCGCCGGGCTCGTCCAACACCAGGACCGGGGCGTCGGACAGCAGGGTACGGGCCAGGGCGATCCGGCGTCCCTGCCCGCCGGACACCCGCGCACCCCCCTCGCCCAACCAAGTGTCCAGCCCGTCCGGCAAGCCGCGGACGAAATCGCCGATCTCAGCCTGGTCCAGCGCCTGCCACAACGCCGGCTCCGCCGCGCCCGGACGGCCGAGCAGCAAATTGGCGCGGATGGTGTCGTCGAACAGGTGCGTCGTCTGGGACAACCAACCGAAACGGCTGCGCATGTCGGATGCGGACAGCGCCGCGATATCGACCCCGTCCAGCAGGATACGGCCGCCCTGCGGCGCCACGACCTTCAACAGCATGGCGGCCAAAGTCGACTTGCCGCAGCCCGACGGTCCCAGGATCGCGACACGGCTCCCCTGCCCGACCTCCAGCGTCAGGCCGTCGAACAACTCCGGCCGGTCGGGCGCCCAGCGGAAATGCACGCCGTCGAACCGGACCGAGGTGCCGCGCGGCAGCGAAGCGGGCGTCGCCGGCTCAACCACGTCATGTCCCGGACGCGCCGCCTGCAGCACGCGCCGGGCCGCGGCGGCGGCGTGGCCGGCCAGGGTTCCGGCGCGGGAAAGCCCGCCCGCGACCTCGAAGGCGGCGACCAGCAGGAAGACGGCGCCGACCGCAAACACCGGCCGGACATCGGCGACCAGGAGCATCAGAAGGAGGGCCGACTGCGCGCACAGGAACGCGGCTGATTGTGCCAGCGACGCCCTGGCAGCCAAGCGCGCCTGGGCCAGCCCGACCGCCTGGTCGCGCCGCCCGATCTCCTCGGCGATCCGCCCCTCCGCCCCGAACACGCGCACGTCGCGCAGGCCGGACAGCGCGTCCAGCACGGCCACGCGCAACCCCGCAGCGGCCGTGGCGACTTCGCCCCCATGGACAACGGATGCGCGCGCCGTCAACGCCGGGATCAGGAAGGCAGCCGCCGCAAACAGCCCGCATGCCGCCAAGCCGAACGGCCACACCGCACCGCCCGTCCCCACCAGGACGGCCAGCAGGATCAAGAACAGGGCGGCCGCCCCGGCAAGCGGCGTCAGGATGCGCAGATACAGCCCGTCCAAGGTCTCCACATCGGCGACCAGGCGCGACACCAGATCGCCGGAGCGCTGCATCCCCAGTCCGCCAGCCGACCGCTCCGCCTGCCGCTCGAAGAACCAGACACGCAGGGCAGCCAGCGCCCGGAACGTGGCGCCATGGGTCACCAGGCGCTCGGCGTAGCGCAGCACGACCCGCAACGGCCCCAGGACCGCGAGCAGCGCCGCACCTCCGGCCACAGCCCCCAGCAGCAGGATCGCCACATGGGCGCCGGCCAGCGCCAACAGCAGCGCGCCCGTGATGACCGACGCGACGGAGACGCAGAGGCCGACGCACAACCAGGCCCATTGCCGCCGCCACAGCAACAGGATGCGGTAGAGCGGGCTCACGCCGCACCCCGGGCTGTCGCCACCCGGCCCTCCCGCAAATCCAACCGCCGGCTGCCGAAACTCAGCACCGCGGCGGCGTGGCTGGCCAGCACGACGGTGCGTCCGACCGACAGGCGGCGCAGGCTGTCCATGACATCGCCTTCGGTGACGGGGTCCAGATGCGCGGTCGGCTCGTCCAGCAGCAGCAGCGGCGCGTTCTTCAGGAAGGCCCGCGCGATGGCCAGACGCTGCGCCTGGCCGCCAGACAGGCCATAGCCGCCCTCGCCGACCTCGGTATCCAGCCCCTTCGGCAGCGCCTCGGCAAACACGGTGACGCGGGCATTGCGGGCCGCCGCCTCCACCTCCTTGTCGGTCGCATCAGGGCGGCCGAAGCGGATGTTGTCGCGCAGCGTGCCGGCGAACACGATTGGGCGCTGGCCGATGGCGGCGGTCATGCGCGTGAGCGCCTCCGGCACGATCGTGACGAGGTCCGCACCGTTCACCAGCACCCGTCCGGTCTGCGGTTGGACGAAGCCGAGCAGGATCTCGATGATGGTCGATTTCCCCGAACCGGACGGGCCAGCCAGCACCAGGGTCTCGCCCGCCGGCACGCGGAAGCTGATGTCCTCCAGCGCCGGGCCACGCGCCTGGTCCCAGGTGAACCCCACATGCTCGAAGGCCAGGCTGACGCCGTGGGCGGCCACGGTGCGGATCGGCGCCGGGGCAGCGGCGACGGCGGGGAGTGCTGGAACGGTGGCGATCGCCTCTGCCGCCGCTGTCGCCTGCGCGCGATCCTGATACGCCACGGAAAACGCCCGCAGCGGAGCGAAGAACTCCGGCACCACCAGCAGCACGAACAAAGCCGACGCCGGGCTCAACCGGTGCGCCAAGGCAGCGTTGCCGTAGCGGATCGCCAGCACCACCAGGGCCAACGCCATGGCGCAATCCAATGCCGCCGACGCCAGGAACGCCACGCGCAGCACACGCATCGTCCGACGCCGCAACTCGTCCGCCGCGAGGGCGAGCGCGTGGGCCTCGTCGGCGGCGCGGCCGGCCAGTACGATGGTGGCGATGCCGCGCATCCGGTCCAGGAACCGGGCTTGCAAGCGGCTGAGCGCCACGAACTGGCTGCGCGACGCCGCGGCGGCGCCGATGCCGGACACGGCCTGCGCGACCGGAACGAGCAGGCCGCACCCGGCGATGATCAGTGCGCCCCGCCAGTCGACCAGCGCGGCGGCGGCCAGCACGAGGACGGGCCCGCCGATCGCCAGGCTGCTGGCCGGCAGCCAGCGGGCAAAGAACCCATCCAGCGCATCGATCCGGTCGGTCGCCGTCGTGGCGAGCGCCGACGAATGCTCCCGCCGCAGCAAGGCCGGTCCGGCGGCGAGCAGGCGGGCCACGATGTCGCGGCGCAGCCTTTCGCGTGCTTGCGTGCCATTCCGCACGGCCAGCCGGTCCGCCACCAGGCCGAGCGCCGCGCGCAGCACGGCGGCGACGCAGAAGACAGCCGCGGCCTGCCAGGCTGCGGATGCCTGGCTGACAAGGGCGTCGCCCAGGATCGTTGCGACCGCCCCAGCCTGCGCGATGGCCAGAAGGGTATTCAGCAGGCCGATAAGGATGACAGGCCGGGCTGCCTGCCGCCCTTGCCTGGTTTGGCTCTTCAGCCATGCGCGGCCGTCTGAGGTTTGTGAACCCATTCCTGCCATGTGGCGCTACCCTCCGGCCTGGCGAGTCGGCAACCGTTAAACCTGCGTCATGCGGCCAGGGCGGTCTTCGCCATGCTCGCCATGAACCGTGCGGCGGCGGGAAGGATCGCGTCGTTGAAATCGTAATGTGGGTTGTGCAACTCGCGTCCGCCATCCGTGGGACCGTTGCCGATCCAGACGAAGGCGCCGGGCCGGTTCTGCAGGAAGATGCCGAAATCCTCGCTGGCCATGGAGGGCGGCAAGTTCCGGTGCACCGGCAGCCCGGCCCGCATCGTCGCTTCGACGGCCAGCTCCGTCTCCGCCGCCGAGTTGACGACGGCCGGGATGCTGGTCGTGATATCAGCCGTGCCCTTGAGGCCGAAGGTCGCGGCGATGCCGGCGACCACGCGGTGGATACCCTCCTCGACCTGCGCCTGGACCGCAGGACTATGGGTGCGGAACGTCCCGCGCATTTCCGCACGGTGCGGGATCTGGTTGGCCGCCTGCCCGCCCTCCAGCGTGCAGATCGACAGCACGGCGGTCTCCAAGGGATCGACGTTGCGCGACACCACGGATTGCAGCGCGACCAGGGCATGGGCGGAGGCCAGCACCGGGTCCCTTGTGAGATGCGGCATCGCGGCGTGGCCGGCATGGCCCTCCATGACGATGGCGACCCGCGCCCCCTGCGCCATGACCGCCGCCGGATGCACCGCCACCTCGCCGGCGGCGAGCCCGGGCCAGTTGTGGTAGCCGAAGATCCGTTCCATCGGAAACCGCTCCAGCAAGCCGTCCGCGAGCATGGCGCGGGCGCCGCCGTACCCTTCCTCGGCCGGCTGGAAGACCAGTTGCACCGTGCCGGACCAATCCGTCTCCTGCGACAGCAGGGCAGCGGCGCCCAGCAAGCTCGTGGTATGCCCGTCATGCCCGCAGGCATGCATCACCCCGGATTGGGTGGAGGCATAGGCCACGCCGGTTTGTTCCACGATGGGCAGCGCGTCCATGTCGGCACGCAATCCGACGCTGCGGTTGGATTGGCCGCGCGTGATCGTGGCGACGATGCCGTGGCCGCCGACCTCGGCCACGAACGGCACGCCGAGTTCGGTCAGCCGCGCCGCAACGAAGGCGGCCGTCGCCTTCTCCTGCAGGGAGAGTTCAGGATGGGTGTGGAGGTGCCGGCGCCACTGCGTCAGGGCGGCGGCGAGGGCGGGGTCGAAATCGTCGGGTGATGACGTCATGCTACATTATCCTGCGCCACCCTGGTCGCGTCCAGAGCGTGCCGGTGCGGCTGGGTGGCGCGCGACAGACGGACGGCATACCGGGTGCCCTCGTGTTCCTCCACGCTCAACGTGGCGCCCAGTTGCCGGCTGAAGCCGCGGATGAGTTGCAGGCCGATCCCGTCGCGCACCCCGGCCTCGGTTTCTGCCCGGCCGGCGGGGATGCCGACGCCGTCATCGCTGATCACCAGGTCCAGCCCGGCGTCCTGGTCGGTGAGCAAGACGGTGATCCTGCCCGCCCGCCCACCTGGGAACGCATACCGGATGGAGTTCGTCACGGCCTCCGTCACGATCAAGGCGAGCGGCACGGCCTGGTCGCTGGACATGCGCAGCTCCGGCGCCTCGATCATCATCTGGATGCGCGCGCCCTCCTTCTCCCCCATGGCTTGGAACAACTGTCCGCAGAGTTCGGTCAGGAAGGAGCGCATGTTGATCGTATGCAGCTCGCCGTCAGCGTATAGATGCCGGTGCAGCGTCGCCAGGGCGCGCACCCGGTCCCGCGCGGCCTGGAACTCCGCCTGTGCCTCCGGCACGCGGATCCGGCTGGCCTGAAGGTTGAGCAGGCTGGCGACGACCTGGAGGTTGTTCTTGACCCGGTGATGGATTTCCAGGACGAGCAAATCCTGCCGTTCCTGCGCCTGGACCAGGTCGCGCTCCCGCTCGCGCAGGCCGTCCGTCGCCTCGTGGAAGGAGCGGGCGAGTTGCAGCACCTCATCCGGCGCGCCGGCGAGGTCACCAGGATCGAATCGGCCGCCCTCCTGCCAGCGGTGGACGGCGGCGCTCAGCCGCCGCAGCGGGTTGCCGAATGCGACGTCGGCGCCGAGCACCACGGCCGTCAACCCGGCGATCAGCAACACGGCCAACTCAGCCAATCGCAACAGCAACTCCCGCATGGCCTTGTCGTGCTCGCGCCGGGCGGAGGTCGCGGTTATCAGCCGCCAATGATCGGGAAGCATCGTGGTGGCATAGGCATACCGCGATCCCACGGCGGAAAGCGCCTGCAGAGCTCTCTGCGTGGCGCCGATCAGGCGTGCCATGGTGGCCAAATTCGGCAGAGCGGCGGCCGCGGCCCCGCGGGAGGCGAGCACCGCTCCGTCCTCGTCCAGCAGCCAGACCGCATCGCCGTCACCGACCTGATCGGTCAAGGCGCGTTGTTCAAGCCAGGACGGGGGTAGCACCGCCACGACGACCTCGCTGCTGCTGGCCCGGATGGCGAACGCTGCACGCCCCTCAGCGCCGAACTTGGTGATCGCTGCTGGTGCGCCGCCGCGAACCTGTTCAAACCAGGGGTAGGGACGCGGGGGCAAAGCGATAGCCGGTCCCACCCGGCATCTCACCTTGCCGTCGATGTCGAGCGTCAGAAAGGATATGGCGGAACTGCCCACATCCATTGCGATCGTTGGATCGCATGCGCCACCAGAGAGGCGAGGCAGGTACACCCGGAGGCTTTCACCCAGGGCGGCGATTGCGGCGTGGTAGCCCGCGAGTTCCTGACCATCCAGGAGAGTGGCTCGGTCCTCTGCCGTGTGGGCAACCGCCCGATAGTCCTGCCACCCGATCGTCGCCGCCATGGCGGTGATCGGGATGGCCGCCACAACGGCGAGTCCGATCAGTCGACCTTTGGTATGGCCGATGCGCGACCACCACCCCGGTCGAAACCGACGGCTCACTTCTGCCGATCATCCTCGATGAGGTTCAGCAGTTCTTGCGGGATCGGTTCGCTGGCGACGTCGTCGTAGATTTGGTGCAGGCCGCGCTTCAGCCAAAGGTCGAATGCCTCAGGCTTGGCAACATCGGCAGTCCGCTTCGTTTTTTTCGATTTCGGCTCATTCATACCCGGGTGCTTCACGTCGCCAGACTCCGGATGTTGAAACCGGCCGAAGACGGCCGGTTTCCCCTCACACGAGACGATGATGCTGAATTACAGCGCTCGTGCGTCTGACGCGTCGTCCAACAGCCGCGTCCGCAGCACGTCTTGCGTGATGCGCTGTCCCGGACGAACTGCGTCCTTCGTCTCGCCCAACAGCCAGGATTCGAGTTGCCGGCGCGCGCGGAACACCCGGCTCTTGGCCGTGCCCACGGCGCACCCGGTCGCCTGCGCCAGCGCCTCATAGCTCATGCCATGGACGACGACCATGACCAGCGCTTCCCGCTGGTCTGCCGGCAGACGGTTCATCGCCGCGCCCAGTTCCTTCAATGCCAGCCGGTCTTCATGCGGCGCATCGGTCGCGAACACGGACTGTGGCACATCGTCGATATCAGTCGTGTCGCGGCGCTTGCGCAGGTTGGAGATGAAACGGTTGCGGAGGATGCGGTGCATCCAGGCGGGGAAGTTGGTCCCCGGGATGAACGTGGTCTGTGCCGAAAGCGCATTGCAGACGGCGTCCTGCACCAAGTCCTCGGCGGCGGCGCGATTGCGCGTCAACGCCAGGGCCTGCACGCGTAGTTTCGGAAGTATGGCGATCACCTGGTCATGAAAGACGGTTGTCATCTCGCGGTCTCCGTTTCTTATCGACCAATGACGACCCTGTTTGCGGGGTTGCATCGCCCGTGTCACGAAACCGCGAGGCATACGAACAATCCCCGGCTGTCCGTTGCCCCGCCTCAATCGGCCGCTAGGTTGCGGCTCATGACTGCAACACCCTCACGGCCACGATGCCCCGAGATGCGACCGTGCTCATTGCGGCGACGGCTCGATAATGCGCGTCAACTGGACGCGGGCGCGCGACACGCGGGCCTTCATGGTGCCGACAGGCACGCCACAGATCGACGCCGCCTCCTCGTAGGAGAGTTCCTGCGCCCCGACCAACACCAAGGCTTCCCGCAGCAGCGGCGGCAGCGTCCACAGCGAGCGATGCAGGTCCCGCACGTGAGAGGCGTCGTCCTGCTCCGCGCGGATCGTCTCCTCCACCGGCAAGCGGGCGTTCAAGGCCGCGGCTTCGCGGCGGCGGCGGCGCGACTGTTCGAAAAACAGGTTGCGCAGGATGGTGAACAGCCAGGCTTTCAGGTTGGTGCCGGGTCGGAACTGCGTCAACGCAGCCAAGGCGCGGACGATGGTGTCTTGCACCAGGTCATCCGCCACGGCCGGGTCGCGGGCCAAAAACCGGGCGAAGGCGCGCAGATCCGGCAGGATGGCCAGCATATGCTGGCGCGCCTCGGCCAAGGCCGCGCTATCGAGCGGAACGGGTGCGCTCGGCCGGGGAGCGGGTCGGCCGGCGAGGCTGTCAGGCACGTTCAGGGGTGGCTCCATGCGAGACGGCGTTAGACGTGGTATGTTCGCCATGCCTCAATCGGGCAAGTAGAGGTTTTGGTATGAGCGCTTTTCCACGCGAGGATTTGCTTCGCGCGCTGCCCTATGCCCGACGATATGCCCGCGCCCTCTGCGGCGGACAGGGGCGCGGCGACGCCTTGGTGACGGAGGCGGTGCGGACCCTGCTGGCCGCCGACACATGTGCCGACGCCGGTGCGCGGTTCGCCTTATATAGGGAGATCACGGCGAAGGCGGCCGACGCCGTCAGGGCAGGCCCAAGCATCGGGCTGGATGGCGTGCTCTCGCAAACGCAGCGTCGTCTGCTGCTGCTGACGTCGCTGGAGGAGGTGCCGCTGCCGACAGCAGCCTCAATCCTGGACGTGGCGTTTGAGGAGGCTGACCGCATGCTGGGCGCCGCGCGCGACCAACTGCGCAGCGCCGCGGCAACCGACGTGCTGATCATCGAAGACGAGCCGATCATCGCCATGGACATCGAGGAGCTGGTCGCCAATTGCGGCCACCGCGTCATCGGCGTGGCGGCGACGGAGGCGGACGCCGTCGCCATCGCGGAGCGGAGCCGTCCCGGCCTGATCCTTGCGGACATCAATCTCGGCGCTGGCGGCGATGGCAGTTCCGCCGTCACGCGGATCATGCGCAATCATCATGCACCTGTCATCTTCGTCACCGCTTACCCGGAGCGCCTGTTGACGGGCGAGGCTCTGGAGCCTGCTTTCGTCATAACCAAACCGTTCGAGCCGCTTACGCTCGCCATTGCGACATACCAGGCCGTCACCGGCGGCGTGCACCTGGACTAGCACAGCCGCGACCGGCTGGCGCCGCAGCCGAGTTTCGTATCATTCGGGAACCGCCTGGGGCCCCGAACGTCTTTTCGCAAGCCGCAAGATCGTTGCACGAGGCACGCGCCACACCATGAACGCCATCGACCGACTTGCTACTACGGCAGAGACCAGCCGGACGGGCTCCCACCCGCGCATCCGCTATATCGATCCGCTGGGCTTGCAGGGCGGCGCCTCCATGGCGCAGTCAGTGGCCCAGGCGGCGGCGCTTGGCTTTACCGCGGTGCTCGCGCCGCCACCGTGGGCCACGGGTGCGGCGGGTGACCGGTTCGTTCCCGCGTCGCTCGACCGGGTACATCCGCGCCTCGGCGGCGGCAGCACACGGGCTTATATCGAGGATTTGGTTCGGTCCTGCCGGCAACAGGGTTTGCAGGCCATGCTGGACCTGCCGGCCGGCGGGCTGGATGCTGCCTTTGAAGGCGAGGCGGCCCCGTTCAGCCCGGTGCCGGCGGTGGACAGGCTCGACCCGCGGCAAGGCGTTGCAACGATCCGGGCTGTGGCCGATCCGGCCGGCCTGGGCGCCTGGTGGGCCCGGCACCTGGGTGAGTGGGTCGCGGCCGGTCTTGCCGGGGTCCGCATTCTTGGTCTGGAGCAAGCGCCGGGTGTGGTGGCCGCCCTGCGCGAGGCTGCGCCGGACAGCATCTTGATCGCCTGGACCCCAGGATTGCCGCGTGCGGCCCTCGCCCAGTTGCAGGGTGCGTCGTTCGTCGTCTCGTCATCGGCCTGGTGGGACTTCCGCAGCGACTGGTTCTGGGACGAACTGCAAGCCTTGCAGCAGGTGGCGCCGGTGATCGCTTGTCCGGAAGTCCCGTTCGGCCCCCGTGCCGCCTCGCTGCTGCACGATCCGGCTGTGGTCCAAGCCACGCTGCGTCGGGCGGCCGGGTTCGCCTGCGCGATCGGCGACGGATGGCTCGTGCCGGAGGGGTTCGAGGCCGGGGCCCGGCGCGAAATGGACGTCCGCGGGCAAGCTAGCGTGGACAAAGACCGCGCCGTGGAAAACGGCGTCGACCTGGCTGTGCTGAACCGCCGGATCGGCCGCTCCGGTACGTCACGCGGCACACAGCTCCTGTCTGGTGGGGGCGCCCCGATCCTCGCCGTGTTGCGTACTGATGCTGCTGACGCAAGGTTCGCAGGGTCGGCGGACATCGCCTTGTTGAATATCGAGCTGACCCGGACGAACGCCGTTGATCCGGCCTCGCTCCTGACGGCCATCGATGGGTCGTTCATGCCCTTCCTTCTGGCCGAGACGGACGTTCCGCTATCGCCGGGCGTGCCGCTCGCCGTAGCGCCGGGTGAGTTGATGGTGGCGTCAGCGCAGGCCAGGCCGAAATCCAGCGCGGCTGGACGCATGGACGCCGACGCCGCCCGCCGCATGGCGAACAGCCCCCGGGTCGCGATCGAGGCCGTGGCGCCCGCGGTTGACGACGGCTCGTTCCCGGTCAAGCGACTGGTGGGGGACGTCGTCACGGTTGAAGCCGACGTGATCTGCGATGGCCACGACAAGCTGGGCGTGGCGCTGCAATGGCAGCAGCCCGGCGACACCACGCGCCACGAAGTGCGCATGCGCCCGCTCGGCAACGATCGGTATCGCGCCGAACTGCCGCTGGGCGTTATCGGCGCGTACAGCTACACCATCCAGGCCTGGCGCGACGCATTCGCCAGCTTCAAGGACGAGGTCGCGAAGAAGAGCGCCGCTGGTGTCGACGTGTCGCTGGAGCTGCAGGAGGGGCTTGCCCTGCTCACCCGCACGGCGAGCCGCGCGCAAGGCAGCGTGCGCACGGATTTTGCGGCGCTGCTCGACCGTCTAAAACACGCGGATGATGCGACACGCCTCGCCAGCTTCCTGTCGCCCGAATTGTCCGAGTTGATGGCGCAGGCGGATGACCGGCCCCGGGCGGCCACGTTGCCGCACCCCATCCGCATCGACGCCGAACGCAGCGGGGCGGCTTTTTCCGCCTGGTATGAGGTGTTCCCGCGCTCGATGAGCGACGACGCCAGCCGCCACGGCACGTTCCGCGACGTGGAGCGTCATCTGCCGCGCGTGCGTGCCATGGGGTTCGATGTCTTGTATTTCCCGCCGATCCATCCGATCGGCCGGACCAACCGCAAGGGTCCCAACAACACGCTGACCCCCGCCGAAGGCGACCCAGGCAGCCCCTACGCCATCGGCTCGGCTGATGGCGGCCACGATGCGCTGCATCCTGAGCTTGGTACTTTGGAGGATTTCCGGCACCTGATCGCGGCCGCGGCCGAACACGGGCTGGAGATCGCCATCGACTTCGCCATCCAATGTTCGCCAGACCATCCATGGCTGAAGCAGCACCGCGGCTGGTTCGACTGGCGGCCGGATGGCTCGATCAAATACGCGGAAAATCCCCCTAAGAAGTACCAGGACATCGTCAACGTCGACTTCTATGCGGCAGACGCCATTCCGGGACTTTGGGTCGCATTGGCCGAAGTCGTCATGTTCTGGATGGAACAAGGCGTGCGGCTTATCCGTGTCGACAATCCGCACACCAAGCCGCTGCCCTTCTGGCATTGGATGATCAGTTCGGTTCGCGCCAAATACCCTGACGCCGTGTTCCTCGCCGAAGCCTTCACGCGGCCGAAGGTCATGTACCGGCTGGCGAAGGTCGGCTTCGGCCAGTCCTATACCTACTTCACCTGGCGCGAGACCAAGCGGGAGATGGAGCAGTATCTGACCGAGTTGGCGGAGCCGGGGCCGCGTGATTTCTTCCGCCCGCATTTCTTCGTCAACACGCCGGACATCAACCCGGTCTACTTGCAGAATGCCGGCCGATCATCGTACCTGATCAGGGCGGCGCTCGCAGCAACGCTCTCCGGCCTGTGGGGCGTGTATAATGGGTTCGAGCTGTGCGAAGGGTCTCCCCTGCCCGGCCGCGAGGAATATCTCGACAGCGAGAAATACCAGATCAGGGTGTGGGATTGGCAGCGGCCCGGCAACATCGTTCCGGAAATCACCGCGCTCAACAGCATCAGGCGCCTGAACCCGGCGCTGCGGTCGTATCTCGGCACCCGGTTCCTGCCAGCGGGCAACGATGCCGTCAGCGTGTTCCTGAAGATGACGGCGGACCGGAGCAACGCCCTGGTGATCGCCATCTCCTTCGATCCCGACCAGCCGCAGGAAACTGGGTGGGAGTTTCCGTTTTGGCTGTGGCAGGTTGATGAGAACGCCGCGTTCGAAGCGGAGGATTTGCTGGGTGGCGGCACGCGGACTTGGCGCGGCAAAGCACAGTCGGTCCGCATCGAACCAGGCCGGCCTTACGTCATCTGGCGCATTCGCGCCCTGTTCTAAACGCTTCCAGCCACCGAGGTCCTATTGCCCGATACCGCCATCCAACCCGCGACGCTGACACCACCCGCCGCAACCGAGGACCCGATCTGGTTCAAGGACGCCATCATCTATCAGCTTCACCTCAAGAGCTTCTTCGACGGCAACAACGATGGTGTCGGCGATTTCCGCGGCTTGATGGAGAAGCTGGACTACATCGCGGAACTTGGCGTGACGGCGATCTGGCTGCTGCCGTTCTATCCATCGCCACGGCGGGACGACGGCTACGATATCGCCGATTACCGCGGCGTCCATCCGGATTACGGCACACTGGCGGATGCGCGCAGCTTCGTGCAGGCGGCGCATGAGCGCGGGCTGAAAGTCATCACCGAGCTGGTGATCAACCACACCTCCGACCAGCATCCATGGTTCCAGCGCGCCCGCTCAGCCCCGAAGGGAAGCCCGGAGCGGGAGTTCTACGTCTGGTCCGACAGCGACGAGAAATACGCGGGCACGCGCATCATCTTCACCGATACGGAGAAGAGCAATTGGACCTGGGATGACGTTGCCGGCCAATATTATTGGCATCGCTTCTTCTCCCACCAGCCGGACCTGAACTTCGACAACCCGGCGGTCATGGAGGAAGTGCTCTCCGTGATGCGCTTCTGGCTCGACATGGGCATCGACGGCCTGCGGCTTGATGCGGTGCCCTACCTGGTGGAGCGCGAGGGCACGAACAACGAGAACCTGCCCGAGACCCATGCCATCCTGAAGAAAATACGGGCGGAGCTGGACATCCACGCACCCGGCCGGATGCTGCTGGCGGAGGCCAACCAGTGGCCGGAGGACGCGCAGGTCTATTTCGGTGAGGGCGACGAATGCCACATGTCGTTCCACTTCCCGCTGATGCCGCGGATGTACATGGCCATCGCTCGGGAAGACCGATTCCCGATCACCGACATCATGCGGCAAACGCCCGCCATCCCGGCGAACTGCCAATGGGCCGTTTTCCTGCGCAACCACGACGAGTTGACGCTCGAAATGGTCACCTCGGGCGAGCGCGACTATCTGTGGGAAACCTATGCCGCCGACCGCCGCGCCCGCCTCAACCTTGGGATCCGCCGTCGTCTCGCGCCCTTGTTGCAGCGGGACCGCCGCAGGATCGAGTTGATGAACGGCCTGCTGCTCTCTATGCCCGGCACGCCGGTTATCTATTACGGTGACGAAGTCGGCATGGGCGACAACATCTTCATAGGTGACCGCGATGGCGTGCGGACGCCGATGCAGTGGTCGATCGACCGCAATGGCGGCTTCTCCCGCGCTGATCCAGCCAAGCTGGTGCTGCCGCCGATCATGGACCCGATCTACGGCTTCCAGGCGGTGAATGTGGAGGCGCAGGCCTCCGACCCGCATTCACTGCTCAACTGGATGCGCCGCATGCTCGCGGTGCGGGCTGTCCACAAGGCGTTCGGCCGCGGCACCCAGCGCTTCCTCTATCCCAGCAACCGCAAGGTGCTGGCGTATCTACGCGAACACACGCTGGACGATGGGACGGAGGAGACGCTGCTATGCGTGTATAATCTCTCCCGCGCCGCCCAAGCGGTGGAACTGGACCTGTCGGCCTATGCCGGACGCCTGCCGATAGACCTGGTCGGCGGTTCAGTTTTTCCCGCGGTTGGGCAGCTTTCCTATCTTCTCACGCTACCGCCCTACGCCTTCTACTGGTTTCAACTGGCAGCGGACACGCAAATGCCGACATGGCACACTCCACAGCCTGAGGCTCTCCCTGAGTTTTCCACCATCGTCCTGCGCACCTCCATCGAGGAAGTGCGGCCGGGCTACGGCCGCAACGTGCTGGAGACTGAGGCGCTGCCCATTTACCTGCCAAAGCGCCGCTGGTTTGCATCGAAGACGGAGACGCTGACCAAGGTCCGGATCGCCTATTTCGCCCTCATCAACCCGGTTCCGGACCCTATCTTCATGACGGAAGTGGAGGTGCATTTCGGCGAACGCAGCGAGCGGTATGCGCTACCCATGGGTGTCGTCTGGGAAGACGAGGCCGTCGGCAACCTCCCGGCGCAACTCGCCATGGCGCGGGTGCGGCTGGGGCCACGCGTCGGTTATCTCACCGATGCGTTCGCCATAGACACCTTCACGCGGGCGGTGCTGAAGAACCTGCGCACCAGCCAGGTCATCCCGGTCGATGGTGCGCGACTTGAGTTCCGGCCGAGTTCACTGATGGCGTCGCTTGATCTGCCGGAGGATGCGGAGATCAGGCGTCTTTCGGCCGAACAGTCGAACTCCTCCCTCATCGTCGGCGACACGCTGGTGATGAAGGTGGTGCGCCGTGTTTCGGCCGGCATCCATCCCGAGGGTGAAATCACCCGCTACTTGACCGAACGCGGCTTCGGCAACACGGCGCCGTTGTATGGCGAAATCGTGCGGGTGGACGCGGACGGCACGCCGAACACGATCGGGCTGGTGCAGGGCTTCGTGCGCAACCAGGGCGATGGCTGGGGCTGGACGCTGGAGTTCCTGGAACGCACCGTCGATGAATTGTCGACCATCGATGGCGAGCTGGACACCGAGGAGGACGCCTTCTCATCCTACAACGTGTTCGCTGCCGCCATTGGCCAGCGCCTGGGTGAGTTGCACGCGGTGTTTTCCGACGCCAGCAGCGACCCGGCCTTTGCGCCCGAGCCGGTCGATGAGGCGTCGCTTGCTGGCTGGGCAGATGGGACGATCGAACAGATCGACTTGGCGTTCGCGATGTTGAAGACCGTTACTGAGTGGCCGAGCCCGGCCGTGAAAGCCCAGGCGGAGACCCTCCTCGGTCATGCGGACGCGTTGCGGCAGGCGGCGCGCAGCTTGGCGGCCGAGGGCACCGGCTCGTTGCGGACCCGGGTGCATGGCGACTTCCATTTGGGCCAGGTGCTCGTCGTGCAGTCGGACGCCTACCTCATCGACTTCGAAGGTGAGCCGGCTCGCACGATGGAGCAACGCCGGGCGAAATCCTCGCCCATACGGGATGTGGCGGGGCTGCTGCGATCCTTCGACTATGCCCAGGCCGCGGCCCTCCCGGGCCGGGTGGCGACGGCGCCCGCAGCCGCCAGCCGCCGGGCGGAGATTCTGCAGCGCTTCCGCGCTGGCGCCGACGACGCGTTCCTTCAGGCCTACCGCGCGGTGCTGGCGGAGACGCCCAACAAATGGGTCACGCCTGACGGGGAGGCCGCCATGCTCGACTTGTTCTTGCTGGAAAAGGCGGCTTATGAAATCCGCTATGAAGCGGCCAATCGTCCCACATGGATCGGCATTCCGCTGCAAGGGCTCTACGTGATTGCGGCCCGCCTGCTGAACCTGCCGCCGGAGGCCGCCGATGCTTGATGCCATCACCGACCTCGGACTGCATCCGGGCGCCGTCGACGCCATCGTCAATGCCCGGCACGGTGACCCCTTTGCCGTGCTCGGCTTGCACGACGGCACGGTCCGCGCCTTCGTTCCCGGGGCAGAGACGGTATCGGTGTTGGAGCGGTCCACCGGCATGGTGTTGGGCGAATTGTCGCTTATCCACCCGGCCGGCTTCTTCGCTGGCCCGGTCAGTTCCAACGAGCCGTATCGGCTCAAGATCGGCCGGTCTGCCGCAACTTGGGAGACGGAGGACCCATACTCGTTCCCGCCATTGCTGGGCGACCTGGACGTCTACCTGTTGGCGGAAGGACGGCATCGTGATTTCGGGCGCTGTCTGGGCGCCCACCCGATGGAGGTCGACGGCATACCAGGTGTCCGCTTCGCCGTTTGGGCGCCGAATGCGCAGCGTGTGTCGGTCGTCGGCGACTTCAACGGCTGGGACGGCCGCCGCCACCCGATGCGGAAACGTCATGGTCCCGGCGTGTGGGAGTTGTTTGTCCCGCGCCTGGGCGCCGGCACGCTCTACAAATACGAGATGACCGGACCTGGCGGCGAGTTGTTGCCGTTGAAGGCGGACCCGGTGGCATGGGCTGCGGAAATCCCGCCGCAAACCGCATCGATCGTCGTCGATGACGTCGCCTTTCCGTGGACCGATGCGGACTGGATTGCAGCGCGTGCGGCAAACCAAGGCGAGGGCGCACCGATTTCGGTCTACGAGGTGCATGCCGGATCCTGGTCCCCGGCCGCGCAGATGGGCGTAGATGGCTGGGACCGCCTTGCGGACCAGTTGGTGCCCTATGTCGCCGGCATGGGGTTCACCCATATCGAGTTGCTTCCGATCATGGAGCACCCGTTCGGCGGCTCCTGGGGTTACCAGCCGCTTGGGCAGTTTGCCCCCTCCTCCCGCCTCGGCCCGCCCGAGGCGTTCTCGCGCTTTGTGGACCGGTGCCATGCGGCCAAGGTCGGCGTGATCCTGGATTGGGTGCCGGCGCATTTTCCGACCGATACCTACGGCCTGGCCCGGTTCGACGGCACCTCCCTATACGAGCACCAGGATCCGCGCGAGGGATTCCATCGCGACTGGAACACGCTGATCTACAACCTCGGGCGCAACGAGGTGCGCGCCTTTCTCATCGGCAGCGCCCTATTCTGGCTGGAGCATTACCATGCCGACGGCATCCGGGTGGATGCTGTCGCTTCCATGCTCTACCGCGACTACAGCCGTGAGCCGGGGGAGTGGGTGCCGAACCAATATGGCGGCCGTGAAAACCTGGAATCCGTCGCTTTCCTGCAGGAACTCAGCCGCGCGGTCGCCGAGCGGGTGCCAGGCGCGGTGCTGATCGCGGAGGAGAGCACGGCCTGGCCTGGCGTCACACGGACGGCGGACGAGGGTGGTTTAGGCTTCACCTATAAGTGGAACATGGGGTGGATGCATGACACCCTGCACTATATCGAGGAGCAGCCGGTCTATCGCCAGTACCACCACGGCGAGATGACGTTCGGCCTGGTCTACGCCTTCAGCGAGAAGTTCGTCCTGCCGGTCAGCCATGACGAGGTCGTGTATGGCAAGGGCTCGCTGTTCGGGAAGATGCCCGGCGACCGTTGGCAGAAATTCGCCAACATGCGCGCGTATCTCGGCTTCATGTGGACCCATCCGGGCAAGAAGCTGCTGTTCATGGGGCAGGAGATCGCCCAGGAGCGGGAGTGGAACCACGACCATGGGCTTGACTGGTATCTGCTGGATGTGCCGGAAAACCGCGGTGTTCAGGCGCTTGTCCGCGACCTCAACGCAGTGTATCGGGCACAACCGGCGTTGCATGAAAAGGATTGCAGCCCCGAGGGGTTCCGTTGGGTCGTCATGGACGACGCCCTGCAAAGCGTGTTCGCCTATCTGCGATTGAGTGGCGACGCGCCGCCTGCCCTGGTGGTCTGCAACTTCACGCCCGTGCCGCGTTACGGCTACCGCCTCGGCGTACCGCATGGCGGAGCGTGGAGGGAAGTAGTGAACACGGATGCCGGTGTGTATGGTGGCGGCAATGTTGGCAATGGCGGAGCTTCCCATGCCGACGACGTTCCTTGCCATGACCTGCCTGCCTCGCTCGTCCTCACGCTGCCGCCACTCGCAACTGTCATTTTCGTGGCAGAGTAGCGCCCGTCCCTAGACTGGAGTCCGACATGCCCGAACGGTTCGCCCACACCCTGCCGTTCGGAGCGGAGCTTGACGGCGATGTCGCCCGGTTCCGTATTTGGGCGCCATCCGCCGACCGGCTGTCGCTGGAACTGGATGGCCACGACCAACCCATGGATGCGTCGTCAGATGGCTGGCATTCAGTGACCGCACCTGCGGTCGCCGGCACGCGATACCGCTACCGGTTGCCCGACGGGCTCGCCTTTCCGGACCCGGCGTCCCGCGCCCAGGCCGGCGATGTGCATGATCCAAGCCTCGTGGTCGATCCCCTGGGATTCGCCTGGCAGAATGGCGGCTGGATGGGCCGGCCCTGGCACGAGGCCGTGGTGTACGAGCTGCATCCCGGCGCGTTCGGCGGCTTCGACGGGATACGGGCGCAGCTCCCCCGGTTGGCGGCGCTTGGGGTGACGGCGGTCGAATTGATGCCGATCGCCGATTTCCCGGGCGCGCATAATTGGGGATACGATGGGGTGCTGCCCTACGCGCCCGATACGGCCTACGGCACCCCGGACCAGTTGAAGGCCCTGGTGGATGCCGCGCACGGCCTTGGCCTGATGGTGATGCTGGATGTGGTCTACAACCATTTCGGACCCGACGGCGCCTATATCCACGCCTTCGCCAAGACGTTCTTCCGCGATGACGTGACGACGCCCTGGGGTGCGTCCATCGATTTCCGGCGGCCGGAGGTGCGGCAGTATTTCGAGCAGAATGCCCTGTACTGGCTGATGGAGTATCGCTTCGACGGCCTGCGTTTCGACGCCGTGCATGCCATCAACGATCCCGGCTTCCTGGACGAAATGGCCGCCTTGATCCGCCGCTCCGTCGAACCAGGACGCCACGTCCACCTGGTCCTGGAGCATGAGGGGAACGCGGCTCGCCATTTGCGCACCGGGCCGGATGCGCCCGGCTACGATGCGCAGTGGACGGATGACGTGCACCACTGCCTCCACGTGCTGCTGACGCATGAGTCGGAAGGGTATTACGAGGATTTCGACGACCCGATCCATCGCCTCGCCCGCACCATGAAGGAGGGCTTCGCCTACCAGGGCGAAGTGTCCAAGCATTCCGGCAAGCCGCGCGGCGAACCGTCCGCGCATCTTCCCACCACGGCGTTCGTGATCTGCCTGCAGAACCACGACCAGATCGGCAATCGCGCCATGGGGGACCGGCTGACGCAATTGGCCGATCCACAGGCGCTGCGGGCAGCCACCGTGTTGCTGCTGCTGTCGCCGTTCGTGCCGATGATCTTCATGGGCGAGGAGGTCGCGACCCCAACCCCGTTCCTGTTCTTCACCAGCCATAACGAGGAGCTTGCCAAGCTGGTGCGCGAGGGCCGCCGGGCAGAGTTCAAGCACTTTGCCGCCTTCCAGGATCCGGAGCGGCGCGAGAAAATCCCCGACCCGAACGCGCCCGCGACTTTCCATGCCTCGATCCCGGATTTCGGCGGCGACAGCACGTTCATGCAGAAGCTGCTCCAGGTGCGGCACAGCCGGATCGTGCCCGGCATCCCGGGCTGCCGCAGCGCCGGCGTCGACGTGGTGGGCAAGGCGGCGCTGGTCGCGAAATGGCGGCTTGGCACCGGCGACACGCTGGCTATCGCAGTCAATTTCGGTGACGAGAAACCACATCTTCCCAACCCGGCCACAGGCGACACGATCTTCGAGGCGCCGGTCGGCGCGTGGGACGCGCTGATATACGGTTTCCTGCTGGAGCGGTCTGCCGTGGCCTGGATCGAGCCCGCCCAGTGAGCTTGCATGCCCTGGCCGAGGCAGGCGGCCTGGCGCTTCGATGGAAAGACGTTCACGGCCAGTGGCACGACGTCGGCGACGACACGGTGCGCCTGGTTCTGGCCTCCCTCGGCCTGCCTGCCGCAAATGCCTCCGACGTCGCCGACAGCCTGCGGTCGCTGCAACACCCGGCCCGCCTGCCGCCGCTCGTCACGGGCGATGCAGGCGGGACGGTCGTCCTGCCCGTGCCCGCCGGTCCCTACGAACTGCAACTCGAAAGCGGGGCCACCGTCAGCGGCTTCGCAGATGGCGATCATGGCGCGACCGTCCGGCTGCCGCCCGAGCCCGGATATCACCGCCTTCGACTGGCGGACTCGGAGGTTGTGGTCGCGGCGGCGCCGGCCCGATGCTGGTCGGTGCACGACGCGACGCCGGGCCGGCCGTGGGGGCTGGCGGCGCAGCTCTATTCCTTGCGGCGGCCGGGCGATGGCGGCCTGGGCGATTTCGGCGGACTGGTGGATTTCGTGCGCAACGCCGCCAGCCATGGCGCTGCTGCAGTCGCGATCAGCCCGGTCCACGCTCAGTTCACGGCCACGCCGGACCGGTTCAGCCCCTATTCGCCGTCCAGCCGGACGCTGCTGAACGTCCTGCACGCAAAACTGGACCTCACCGGCGCGGAGGCGGCGCGGCTGGAGTCGATCGAACTCGTCGACTGGCCAGCCGCCACCGCCCTCCGAATGCGGCATCTTGCGGATCACTTCACGGCGGCGGAGTCCGGTGGCGCTGTGTGGGACGAATTCCAGCGTTTCCGGGACAGGGAAGGCTTGGCGCTCGAAGGTCATGCCCGGTTTGAGGCGCTGCATGCGGCCATGATGGCCAAGGGCGGTCCGTGGCATTGGCGCGACTGGCCCGATGGTCTGGACCAGGCGGGAAGCGACGCCGTCACCCGGTTTGCCCAGGCCAATGCGCGGGAGGTCACGCGCCACGCCTTCTACCAGTTCATCGCCGACCGCAGCCTCGGCGCGGCGCAATCCGCCGCCCGGCAAGCTGGCATGCCGATCGGGCTGATCGCCGACCTGGCGGTGGGCGTCGATTCCGGCGGCAGCCAATGCTGGGCTCGGCCAGACCAGACGTTGCTGGGCTTGAACGTCGGCGCGCCGCCCGACTTGCTCAACACACAGGGGCAAAGCTGGGGACTGGCCGCCTTCTCCCCCCGTGGATTGCAGCTTCACGGGTTCGGCGTGTTCATCGACATGCTGCGGGCGACGATGCGGCATGCCGGCGGCGTGCGGATCGACCATGCCATGGGCTTGGCGCGCCTATGGGTGCTGCCGGACGGCGCGAGCGCGGCGGACGGCGTCTACCTGCATTTCCCGGTGGATGACATGCTGCGGTTGATCCGGCTGGAATCGCACCGCCACCAGGCGATCGTCTTGGGCGAAGATCTCGGCACCCTGCCGGAAGGCTTCCAGCGCCGTATCAGCGACGCCGGCATGCTGGGCATGCGCGTGCTGTGGTTCGAGCGGGCGCAGGATCTCGGCTTCACCGCCCCGTCCACCTGGGATCGCGGCGCGGTGGCCATGACCAGCACGCACGACCTGGCTACCGTGGCCGGATGGTGGTCGGGCCACGACACGGCCTGGCGCAAGCGGACCGGCCAGATCGACGCAGAGGGCGTGGCGCGGGAGGAAGGCGAGCGGCAGCGCGACCGGGGCATGCTCTGGTCCGCCATGCAGGCAAGCGGGGCGGCGCACGGCGCTCCACCGCCGCCCGACCAGCCCGATGGCGCCGTCGACGCGGCGCTGCGGCATGTGGGGGGCGCCGCCTGCGACCTGGCCATCATCCCCATTGAGGACGTGCTAGGGTTGCAAGAGCAACCAAACCTTCCCGGCACGCTTGACGAGCACCCGAACTGGCGTCGCCGCACGCCTTCGATCGCCGCCACACTGCTGGACGATCCCGCGGTGAGCGCCCGCCTCCGCGACCTCGACGCTATCAGGAAACGATGATGAAACCCTTCACCGCCACCGCCCGCCTGCAGTTCCACAAGGACTTCACCCTGGATGCGGCGGCGGCCCTGGTCCCGTATTTCTCCCAACTTGGCATCTCCCACCTCTACGCCTCTCCGCTGCTGAAATCCCGCCCTGGTTCGACCCACGGCTACGACATCGTCGACCACAACCAGATCGACCCGGAACTCGGCAGCGAAGAGGCGCTGCGGCGGCTGGTCGCGGAGCTGCGCCGGCACGACATGGGGCTGGTGCTGGATATCGTCCCGAACCACATGGGGGTCGGCGGCGCGGACAATGAATGGTGGCTGGACGTGCTGGAATGGGGTCGCGCCAGTAGCTATGCCGAGTATTTCGACATCGACTGGGACCCTCCCAATGCCTCCCTCCGCGGACGGATGCTGGCGCCGTTTTTAGGCTCTCCCTACGGCGACTGCCTCCGCAATGGGGAGCTGACGCTGCAATTCGACGCCTCGGACGGTCGCTTCTTCGTCGGCTATTACAGCCACCGCTTCCCGATCAACCCGCGCGATTATCCGTCCATCCTGTTGACCGGCGGCGGCCCGCTGGAGGAGCCAGCGCGCAAGTTCGGCGAGCTGTCCGCCACCAGCCGGGACGCCACGCGCAGCGACGCCGCGTCCGCCCGGGCGATGCTCCGCTCGCCGGACTATGCCCAGGCCATCGCCGAGTGCCTGCGCGACTATGACCCCGCGAGCGAGGTCGGGCGCGACCGGCTGCACCGGCTGCTGGAGCGGCAGAATTACCGCCTGTCCTGGTGGCGCGCCGCCACGGACGAGATCAACTGGCGCCGCTTCTTCGACGTCAACGGCCTGGCCGGCGTGCGCGCGGAAGTGCCGGCGGTGTTCGACGACACCCACCGCACCATCCTGCGGCTGTATCGCGAGGGGCTGATCGACGCGGTCCGTATCGACCATGTCGACGGGCTGGCGGATCCGCGCGGCTATTGCCGCAAGCTGCGGCGGCAGTTGGATACCGCGCAAAAGGAACGCCCGCCCGAGCTCCGCGGGCAGCGTGCCGGCCTGTGGATCGAAAAAATCCTGGCGCCGCAGGAATCCCTCGCCACCGAGTGGCTCACCGACGGCACCACCGGCTACGACTACATGAACGACGTGTCCGCCGTGCTGCACGACCCGGCGGGCGAGGAACCGCTGACGACGCTGTGGTCGACCCTGACGGGCCGGCCGGCCTCCTTCGAGGTCGAGGCGATGGCGGCCCGGCGGCAGATCCTGCGGGAAAGCCTTTCCAGCGAGTTGTTCTCCACCGCCGCGGCGATCCATCGCATCGCCCGGCGTGACCTGTCGACCCGGGACTACACGCTGACGGCGATCCGCCGCACGCTGGTGGAAATCCTGGTGCATTTCCACGTCTACCGCATCTACGCAGGGCTGGCGGGATTGTCCGAGACCGACAAGCGCGAGATGGATTGGGCGATGGCCGGGGCACGGCGCACCATCCGCCCCACGGACCGGGATCTGCTGGAGCTGATATGCGGCTGGCTGACCGGCGACGGCATACGCCAGGTCCAGGCGGGCAGCCGGCGGCAGGAATGGTTGCGGGCGATGGTGAAGTTCCAGCAGCTTTCCGCCCCGACGGCGGCAAAATCGGTCGAGGACACGACCTTTTACCGGTATGGCCGATTGATCTCGCGCAACGAGGTCGGATCGGAGCCGTCGCAGTTTTCCATCTCCCCTGCGGCCTATCACGCCGCCATGCGGAACCGGCGCAAATCCTTCCCCCTCGCCTTGTTGGCAACCGGCACGCACGACCACAAGCGCGGCGAGGACACCCGCGCACGCCTGGCCGTGATCAGTGAGGTCCCGCAGGAGTGGGATGCCGCGCTGGGCCGCTGGACGCGGCTGAACGCGCAACTGAAGAAGGATCTGGGTGGCCCGGCGCCGGACGCCTGTGACGAGATCATGCTGTATGAAAGCCTGGTGGGAGCCTGGCCGCTGGATCTGCGGGCCGATGACCAGGCGGGCCTGGCGGCGTTGGAGGACCGCATGGCCGCCTGGCAGGAAAAGGCGCTGCGGGAGGGCAAGCGCCACACCGGCTGGGCCGTGCCCAATGAAGGCTACGAGCAGGCATGCCGCGACTTCCTCCATCAAGTCATGGATCCGTCGCGGCCCTCCCACGTGTTGCAGGAAATCGCCGATTTCGTCGAGCGCCTTGCCGCCCCCGGGGTCGTCAACGCGCTGTCGCAGACCCTGCTGCGGATAACCTCGCCGGGCGTGCCGGATCTGTATCAGGGCAGCGAGTACTGGGATTTCAGCCTGGTCGATCCGGACAACCGGCGGCCGGTGGATTTCGCCGCCCGGCAAGCCTCGCTGCAGGATGGCGACGCTCCGGCAGCCTTGCTGGCGCATTGGCGCGACGGCAGGGTCAAACAAGCCGTCATCGCGCGGGCGCTGAGGCTACGCGCCGGGTCAGGCGGATTGTTCACCGAAGGCAGTTATCAGCCGCTGCGGGTTGAAGGACCACGTGCGGACAACGTCATCGCGTTTGCGAGGGTGTTCGAAGGGCGTGCGGCCATCACGATCGTCACGCGGCTTCCGGCGCAACTGCCTGGTCTGGTTGACCATCCCCTGCCCGATCCGGCATCATGGGAGGGAACCTTTGTTGTTACACCACGTAACTTCCATGACCGCCGCAGTGTTGACGTATTGGCGGCGGATACAGCTACAGGCAGGGAGATGACGGGACCCCTGCAACTGTCCGAAATACTAGCCACCCTCCCAGTGGCGCTGCTGGAGGTTCGATGAACCGTCTCGTCGTCGTCTCAAACCGCGTCCCGACACCGGGCACGGGGGCGCAGGCTGGAGGATTGGCCGTTGCACTGGCCGGGTTGATGGCGCAGCGCGGCGGCCTTTGGTTTGGATGGAGCGGTCACGTCTCCAACGACCACACCGTGCATTCCCACGCGGATGGGGCGGTCCAATACGCGACGGTCGATCTGACGGAAGAAGAGCACGACAGGTACTATAACGAGTTTTCAAACAGCACGCTATGGCCGTTATTGCATTCGTTGCCTGAACTGATGAGCTTCGATCGCCGCAACGCCCAGGCGTATCGCGCGGTAAACGAGCGGATGGCCAGCAGCCTGGCAACGCTGTTGCGGCCGAACGATATGTTGTGGATACACGACTACCATTTGATGGCGATGCCCGCGATGTTGCGGTCGCGCGGCGTGAAAGCCCCGATCGGCTTCTTCCTCCATATTCCCTTCCCGTCTGCCGACATGCTGGCCAGCGTGCCGGAGGCTGGCGCGCTCATTCGCGATCTTGTGAAGGCGGACCTGCTGGGATTTCAGACCCAGAACGATGTGGAGAACTTCGCCGAGGCTGCCCATCGCCTCGCGGGGGCGACGCGGTTGACGGGGAACTGGTTGTATGTTGGCGACCGCCGCGTGCGCCTGGGCGCATTCCCGGTCGAAATCGAGGCGCGCGAGTTCGCCGGGATCGCCGAGCATGCCTGCAACGCGGCGCCGACAGAACGGCTGCGACGCAGCCTGCAGGGCCAGAAACTCGTCCTGGGGGTGGATCGCCTCGATCCGACCAAGGGGCTGATCCAACGCCTGGCCGGATACCGACGGCTGTTGGAAACGCGGCCGGACTGGCGCCGGCGGGTGACCATGCTGCAGATCGCCGCGGAGAGCCGCAAGGAGGTGCTGGCCTATCGCACCCTGCGGGAAGGCATAGATCGCGAAGCTGGCGCCATCAACAGCGAATGGAGCGAGCCTGACTGGACGCCGCTGCGCATCGTGGCACGGGCCGGCGCCCGCGCCACGATGGGCGGCTACATGCGGGAAGCACGCGTCGGGCTGGTGACGCCGTTGCGCGACGGCATGAACCTCGTGGCCAAGGAATATATCGCCGCGCAGGATCCCCAGGATCCGGGCGTCCTGATCTTGTCGCGGTTCGCCGGTGCTGCCAGGCAGTTGAGCTCCGCCCTGATCGTCAACCCGCATGACCCTGACGAATTGGCCGACGCGCTGGACACGGCGCTCCGGATGGGTTTGTCGGAGCGGCAGGAGCGGTGGCAAAATTGCTGGCGCGCCATCGACGGCGCCACGCCGGTGATTTGGGGACGCACGTTCCTGGCCACCCTGTTGCGCGTCGGCAGCGGAGCGCCTGCCAACACCGCGTCACCACCCAGCGGCAACGCGGAGACAGTTCGCCACCTGAACGCCGCACCGGGCTGACCTCACAGGGTGTGACGCGTCAGGTTGCCGCAGTCAAAATCCAGGGCGCGCCCGGCTCGCAAAAGATCGGCAAGGCATTCGGCGTCCGGACATCGGCCGGAAGCCCCATCTCCGCCCGCAAGGCGCGAAACAGCGCGCCGTGCGCCACAACCAGCACGGGCGCCGCATGGGACAGCGCCTCAGTCACCGCGGTAACGGCGCGATTGCGCAAGGCGGAGAAGCTCTCGGCCCCGTCCGGCGTGGCCTCGCCGGACACCCAGGCGGTGAACCAGGCCGCATGTTGGATCGTGCCCTCATGCACGCCGAACGCAACCTCCTGCAGATCATCGAGCAATGACACCGGCAGGCCCAGCACCTGCCCGACCGCGTTTGCCGTATCGCGGGCCCGCGAGAGCGGAGACGACACGATGCTGGCGATGCCGCGGCGGCGCAGCAACTGGGCCGCCGCGGCCGCCTGCGCCACGCCGGTGGCGTTCAGCGGCACATCGGTGCGGCCCTGGCTCCGTCCCTCCGCGTTCCAATCCGTCTCGCCGTGGCGGAGGAACCAGAAGGCGCGGGCAGGAAGCACGCTCAGGCCTCCAACCCCTCGGCCGCAAGGGTGCGCTGCACGGCCGGGCGGTCCCGCATGCGGGCGAGATGCGCCGCCACGTTGGACGGCAACGTAACCTCCGCCCGCACCGACCAGCGAGACACGTAGAACAACGCGCTGTCCGCGATGGAATATGCGCCGGCGATCCACTCGCGACCGTCCAGGGCGTGGTCCAGGACGCCAAGGCCCTTGCGGTAGATCTCCCGGCCCCGCGCCCGAACCGCGTCTACATCCGCCTCGTTGGGCGAGAAGTTGCCTGGCCGGGCGATACGGGTGAAGCCCTGCATGTGGACGGTCGCGGTCACGTATTCCACCGCCTCCATCATACGCGCCTCGGCCTCCGGATCAGCCGGCAGCAGCGCGGCCGCCGGGTTGGTCCGCGCGAGCCAGGTGGCGATGGCGCCATACTCCGTCAGCACGCTGCCGTCGTCGCGGCGCAGCACCGGGACCTTGGATTTCGGGTTGACCGCTATGAACGATTCGCCGTGCTGCTCACCCTTGGCAAGCTGCACAAGCTCCGTCTCGTATGGCGTGCCGATTTCTTCCAGCAGCACGTGGATGCCGATCGAACAGGCGCCCGGCGTGTAATACAGCTTCATCGGTGTTGCCCTCGTTCAGTCGAACAGCGAACTCACGCTGCTCTCGTCATTGATCCGGCGCATCGCCTCCGCCAGCAGCGGGGCAATGGTGAAGGTCCGCAGGTTGGGCGCGCCGCGCACGGCCTCGGTCGGTTCGATGCTGTCGGTGATGGTCAGCATCTCGATCGGGGAGGCGGCGATCCGCGCGACGGCGCCGCCGGACAGCACGCCATGGGTGGTATAGACGCTGACCGATCTTGCACCCTCCGCCATCAGCGCCACCGCGGCGTTGCACAGCGTGCCGCCGGAATCACAGATATCGTCGACCAGGATGCAGTCCATGCCCGCCACGTCGCCGATGATGTTCATCACCTCGGACACGCCGGCGCGTTCACGGCGCTTGTCGATGATGGCGAGGTCGCAATTCAGACGCGACGCCAGGTTGCGCGCCCGCAGCACGCCGCCGATATCGGGCGATACGATCATCACCTCGCGCCCGGCGAAGCGATGCTGGATGTCCGTCTTGAACAACGGCGCGGCATATAGATTGTCCACCGGGATGTCGAAGAAGCCCTGGATCTGATCGGCATGCAGATCCAGCGTCAGCACGCGGTTGGCGCCGGCCTCGGTGATCAGGTTGGCGACCAGCTTGGCGCTGATGGGCGAGCGCGAGGCGGTTTTTCTGTCCTGCCGGGCATAGCCGAAATACGGGATTACGGCGGTCACCCGCCGCGCGCTGGACCGGCGCAGCGCGTCCAGGGTGATCAGCAATTCCATCAGGTTGTCGTTGGCCGGATAGGACGTGGATTGCACCACGAAGACATCCTCGCCCCGCACGTTCTCGTGGATCTCGACGAAGACCTCCATATCCGCGAACCGGCGGATGGACGCGCGGGTCAGCGGAATGCCGAGGCTGGTGGCGACGGCCTCGGCAAGCGGCCGGTTACTGTTACAGGCTACAATCTTCATCGATGGCGCAGTCCCGGTTACGCGGCAGCCGGGTTCTAGCAATGCTTCACCGACCTGTCATCAACTGGCCGGAACGGCGCCCTTCACGCTGCCCGGCGCCGGGGTGGCGTTGGTGCTGCGCCCGGTCGCCTGCACCACCACCTCGTGCACCCCACCCGCCGCCTCGTTCGCCACCACCACCGCCACTTCGCCCCAGTAGCTGTCCAGCGAGCCAGGCGGCACCTCGTTCAACTGCACCACGCGTCCGCGTTCACGACCCTGGTCGTCCGTGATGATCCACTGCAGTTCAATCCGGGTCGTCTTGTTGGCGCCCGGCGCGGTCTTGACCTCACCCACGACGGTGAAGTCAGCGCCTTTGCCATTGTCCTGCACGATGTCGCCCAAATTCGACAGGCGGGTGTTCATCAGCCGCGCGAGGGAGGTGTCGCCGTCGCCCGGCGCCCCGGTGACGCCTTTGAAATACAGCACCGGCGGGCGGTTCAGCAGACTATGCGGGTCGCTCATTTGCCGCCGCGCCTCAATGCCGTTCAGCATCGCGACGACCTTGGGCGCCTCGACCTCTGCCGCCTGCTTCAGCGTGTCAGGGTCGCCGTTCGCCCAGTTGCGGGGGGACACCGGCGTGCCTTGGCTGGCGCCTTGCGGCTTGCCCGCCGGATCCATGACCGTATAGGTCGGGATGACCTCGCCGTCATGCAGCTCGGCGGTCAACACCAGGCGCCAGTCGCCGCGGGCGGCGGGCTTGGCCCGCGCGGGAAGTTCCTGCGCCACCAACGCGTCCGCCAGGGAGGACGACCAAACCAGCCCCGCCTTGTCGGTCAGCATGGCAGCCGTCGGCGGCGGGATCGCCAGGCGGGAGGGCGGCGGCTGCGCGAGCCGCATCGCGGTCGCACCCGGCCGGCCGAGGAAGGGCTGGGGCAGATCGCCGCATCCGGCAAGCAGCGCCACCGACGCGAGCATCGCGGCCTGAACCAGCCGCCGGCGGTCAGTTGAGCACACAGCCGAACAGCACGAAGAGGACGATCATCAGGATCACGGCGAGGGGAATGTAGGGCATGCGATGATGGAAACCTGATGGCCGATCGGGCCGCCGCCTGCAAGCGTGCGGCGTCGATGGCTGAAGAACCGCGCTTCATCGGCCAGCGTATCCGCCGCCAGCACCGTGGCCTCCGCCCCGGCGGCACGCAGCCGGTGCGCGCAGTAGCCCGGCAGGTCGAACAGCCAATGGCCGGGCCGCCCCGCGACGAAGAAGCGGCCGTCCGCCCCGTCGCGCGCGAGCACGGCGTCCCGCAGGTCGGCCGCCACTTCGTAGGAGGCGGGGCCGATGCAGGGGCCGACCACCGCGCGGACGCCCTGGCCGCCCATGGCCGCGACCACTGCCTCCAACACGCCGGACAAGGCCCCACGCCACCCGGCATGCGCCGCGCCCACCTGGCCCGGCGCGCTGAACAGCACCGGCGCACAATCGGCCGTGACGATCGCCAGGCCGACCCCGGCGCGCCGCGTCACCATCGCGTCGGCGCGAGGACCATGGCCGGGCAGCCATGGCTCGTCCACCACGACGACGTCCGGCCCGTGCACCTGGGTCAGGCCAACCAGGCGTTCCACCCCGACCGCGCTGGCGGCACGGCGGCGGTTTTCCGCCACGGCCGCCGCGTCGTCCGCGCCGGACAGGCTGCAGTTGAGGCTGGCGAACGGCCCGGTGGACACCCCGCCCTCCCGGGTGAAGAAGCCATGCGGGGCAGCCAATAGGTCGCTGCGCAGATGCGGCGTCATTCCTCGAACCCCGCTGGGACAGGCAAGCCCGGTGAGGTGAGCGCCATCGCCTTGAACAACGCCCCCATGCGATCCGGCTCGGCCAGCCGGCGGCCAGCCTCCGTCATGCGCAAGCCGTCCAGCGGCGGCAGGGTTTGCGCCAGGCGGTGGATGCGCGTGAACAGCCCGAGCCGGGCAAGGAACTTGCCCTGCGGCAGCGGACCATAGGCCGGCAGTCCTGCATCGCAGGCAAACGCGGCGAAGTCGACATGGGCGGTGAGGTCGGCACTGCCTGGCTCCGCCAGCGGGTCGGCAGGCTGGCCGTGGCGCAGCGCCTGCAGGCTGTCACCCGGCCCGCTCGCCATCGGGCCGTAATCCAGGAACAACGCCACGCCGGGGCTGGCCCGGAAGCGGTCACCAAGGTGGCGGGCCATCGCCGGGTCGCGGCGCTCCAGAATTGCGCCGTCCGGCAGGTCCGGCATCGCCTCCCCGCACGGCTGGTCCACGAAGGCGCCGTCGCGCACGTAGCGCTCCATCCAGGTTTCGCCGCACCGGACGAACTGCCGGATCGGCAGCGCGTCGAGGAACTCGTTGGCCAGCAGGATCATCGGGCCCGGCGGCACATCCTCCACCCGGTCGTGCCAGGCCGGCTCCGGCAGCGCGGCCGCCTGGACGGCGCGCAACCGGGCGGAGGTTTCAACCAGGTGCAACCGCAGGGCCGACCGGAACGGTGGCGCGACCCGCGTGATCGTGCGCAGGGCGTCTGCCATCAGCGTGCCGCGTCCCGGCCCGGCCTCCGCCAGCACCACGGGGTCGGGGCGGCCCATCGCGTCCCACGTCACCGCGGCCCAGGCGCCCAGGATCTCGCCGAACGCCTGGCTGATCTCCGGCGCGGTGGTGAAATCGGCGAACGGGTCGTGCGTCGCGTAGTACAGCGCGTTGGCGCGAGCCATGAACACGTCCAGCCGCTCCATCACACCGCGACGGGCGTGGTGCGCACCCGCGCCCGCACGATCAGGAACAGCCCGGCGACCAGCATCGGCAGCGACAGCAACTGCCCCATCGTGGCGCCATCGATCAGGTAGCCGAGGAAAGGGTCCGGCTGGCGAAACAGCTCCCCCACGCTGCGGGCGATGGCGTAGCCGACCAGGAACACGCCGGTCAGCAGGCCGAACCGCATCCGGATCGCCTCGCGCCGGGCCAGCAGCCACAGCACGAGGAACAGCAGCAGCCCTTCCATCAGGGCCTGGTAGATTTGGCTGGGATGGCGCGGCTCCGGACCGGCGTTGGGGAAGATCATCGCCCAGGGCAGCCAATCCGGCGCCGGGCGGCCCCACAGCTCCCCGTTGATGAAGTTTGCGATGCGGCCGAGCCCGAGCCCGATCGGCGTCACGACCGCGATGCGGTCGGCGAACCCCAGCAGCGGGATGCGCTGCTGCCGGCAGAACAGGACCAGCGCCACCGTCACGCCCACCGCGCCGCCATGGAAACTCATCCCGCCATCCCAGACGGCGAAGATCTCCAGCGGCGCCGCCAGGAAGTGCAAGGGCTGGTAGAACAGCACATAGCCCAGCCGGCCGCCGAGCACCACGCCGAGCGTCGCCCAGGTGAGGAAGTCGTCCGTCTGCTCCTCGGTTGCGACGACCGGGCTGCGCCGGACCAGCCGGCGCATGATGCGCCATCCCAGCAGCAGGCTGCCGATATAGGCCAGAGCATACCAGCGGATGGCGAACGGGCCGAGCTGGATCAGGACCGGGTTGAACTGGGGGAACAGCAGGACGGGGATCAACGATAGATATCCGCTGTCTCCAGGTAGTCCACCACGTATCGTCGCACGCCTTCCTCCAAAACAGTGAACTCGCCCTGGTAGCCGGCGGCGCGCAGCCGCTCCATGCGGGCCTGGGTGAAGGACTGGTAGCCCCCCCGCAAGCCTTCGGGCATGTCGATGAACTCCACCCGTTCCGGCACTTGAGCGGCCCGGCATACCGCTTCCGCCAAATGCAGGTAGGATCGGGCATGGCCGGTCCCGAGATTGAACAGGCCATTGACGCCCGGCGCGGCGAGCAGCCACAGCATCACGTCGACCACGTCGCCGACCCAGATGAAATCCCGCATCTGTTGCCCGTCCGCCAAGCCGGGCTGGGTGGAGCGGAACAGCCTGGCCGCATGGCCGGCCCGCACCTCGTCGTGCTTGACCTTCACGACGGAGATCATGGCGCCTTTGTGGTATTCATTCGGGCCGTAGACGTTGAAGAACTTCAGTCCCACCCATTGCGGCGGACGCGGCTGCCCGTGACGCAGTGTCTTGGCGACCCGCATGTCGAAGGCGTGCTTGCTCCAGCCATACAGGTTGCGCGGCTTGAGCATACGCAGCGCGTCGATATCGTCGTCGAAGCCGGCAGACCCGTCACCGTAGGTCGCCGCGGAGGAGGCATAGACGAAGCGCACCCGGTGCGCGGCGCACCAATCCCACAGCATGGCCGACAGCTCGAAATTGGTCGCCCAGGTGAGGTCCCCGTCGATGGCGGTGGTGGCGCTGATGGCGCCCAGGTGGAACACCATCTCGATGGGAGGCTGCTTCGCCAGGAAAGCGGCCAGTCCGTCCGGCATGACGACCATCGCGGGAGGATGGGCGGCCAGGTTGCGCCACTTCCCTTCGGAGCCGAGCTGGTCGACCACGGCGACCTCATGCCCGGCCTCGGCCAAAGCCGCATTCAGGTTGGAACCGATGAAGCCGGCGCCGCCGGTGACCAGGATCATGGGGGGCTTATACGGACCGCCCAGCGGGCAGGCCAGGGGGGCCGCTCCGGCGTCAATGCAGCTCCTGATACCAGTCGTGGTCCTGTTCCCAGGACGCGGTGGAGTTGCGCAGGAGTTCGTTGCTGGTGCCGGTGTTGATCAAACGCGGCGCCGTGCCGCGCCGGACCAGACGGTAGACCACCGTATCATGGATCCCCGTGATCTCGACCGTGCCATCTGGATCGACATAAACGATCACGTCGTCGAACGACCCGGTGACCCGCACGCGCTTGCAGCCGGCTTCCAGGACGACATTGCGGTGGCTGCCGTCCACGGCGACTGGCCGCCCGTCGCATTCGAACGTCCCGCCGGCAGCCCAATGCGCGTAGCCGTCGTTCAAATCGACCGGTTGCGGCCGCACACAGCCGGCCAGCAGGACAAGCGCCATGACCATCCAGCGCGTCATGCGGCCGGTCCCCCTCGATGGACTATGACGTTGGTGATGCGTCGGCATAGCATGGCACGTCCTACCACTGTCCACGAGGTCCGCCCCATGCAAACCCTGAGCGAGTTGGCGACGGCGCTCGACGCCGGCCGCATCACCAGCCGCGCCCTGGTGGAGCAGTGCCTCGACCGCATCGCGGATCCGGCCGGCGAGGGTGCGCGGGCGTTCATCACCGTGCACGCGGATGCCGCGCGCGCCCAGGCCGACGCGGCGGATATGCTGCGGCGGCATGGCCGCAACGTCGGCCGGTTCGCCGGCATCCCCATCAGCCTGAAGGATTTGTTCGACGTGGCCGGGGAGGTGTCGACCGCCGGCTCCGTCGTACTCGCTGGCACCGCGCCGGCCAAGGCGCACGCCCCGGTGGTGGCGCGCATGCTGGCGGCGGGCTTCGTACCGGTCGGCCGGACCAACATGACGGAGTTCGCCTTCTCAGGGCTGGGCATCAACCCGCATTACGGCACGCCGGCCAGCCCGTGGGATAGGGCGGCGCGGCGCATTCCGGGCGGCAGCTCGTCCGGCGCCGCAGTTTCGGTGGCGGACGGCATGGCGTTCGCGGCGCTCGGGACGGATACCGGCGGGTCGTGCCGCGTGCCGGCCGCGCTGTGCGGCGTGGTGGGATACAAGCCGACGGCGCGGCGCGTGCCGATTTCCGGCGTGGTGCCGCTCTCCTTCAGCCTGGACTCGGTGGGGCCGCTGGCCAACAGCGTCGCGTGCTGCGCCATCGTGGATGCCGTGCTGGCTGGCGAGGCCCCTGCCCCACCCCGCAAGCGGCGCCTGGCCGGCATCCGACTGGCCATGCCGGACCGCATGGTCACGGAGGGCATGGACGCGCCGACCGCCGCCGCGTTCGACCGAGCGGTGGGGAGGCTGTCGGCTGCCGGCGCCACGATCGAGCAGGTGCATTTCGCGGCACTGGACCGGATCGGCGCGGCGACGGCGCGGACCAGCCTGGCCGCCTGCGAGGCCTATGCCTGGCATCGTCCCATCCTTGCCAGCGGAGCCGACCGCTACGACCCGCGTGTCCGCGGCCGTATCCAAGGGGGCGCAGGGGTGCTCGCCGCGGACTACCTGGATGCCCTGGTAGCCCGGCGTTCCATCGCAGACGAGATGGTTGCCACCACCGCACCGTTCGACGCCTTGGTCATGCCGACGGCGCCGACGATACCCGAACGCATCGCCTTGCTGGAGGCCGACGAAGCCGCCTATCTCCGCACTAACGCGCTGATGCTGCGCAACACGGCGATCGGCAACTTCCTCGACCGGTGCGCCATCAGCGTGCCATGTCACCAGCCCGGGGAGCCGCCGGCGGGCTTAATGCTGATGGGGCAGCCCATGGCAGACCGCGCCCTGCTCGACTTGGCGGCAAGCGTCGAAGCCGCGTTGGCCGTCTGAACGCAGCCGCCGGAGGCGGCAATAACAAGATATCAACGATTAGTCCGCATCTTTATCACATGATTGCCAAAGGTCGGCCTGTATTCGGAATCCGAGGCGTCGTTACAGCGTCGTTGTTCGCAATGATGGCGTGCACGCTTGGCCTCGGAATCCTGTCATTCGTCCAGTTACGGGCGGTGGACCAGACCGCGACCGCGTTGCGGCGGCACCTGCTGCCCGCCCGGAAGGCGGCAGAGCAGATTGCCCGCTCCGCAGCGCAGGGACGCAACAGCGAGGCGATGCTGCTGTTGGACATCCCGGAGGCCGACCAGCATTTGGCCAAGATCGACATCCACCGCCAGGCGGAGGTCGTGGACGCCGCCATTCAGACGTTGGCGCCGCTGCTCGACGCCGCTGCCGCGCAGCGCCAACTGGGCAGCATCAAGGCGGACTGGCTGCGCTACAGCCAATTGAACAAGGAGTTCCTCCAGCTCGTGGACACTCTGACCCTGTCGCAGGCGAACCAGGTGCTGGGCATCGACATGGCCATGACGATGAGCTTGATGCGGGCCCACCTGAACCTGTTGATGGACACGATCAACAGCGACTCTGACGCAGAGATCGCCGCGGGCGAAGCAGCCAGCGCGCAGACGCGACGGATCATCGTGCTCGGGGCCATGGCCGCGCTCTTCGTGGTGATTGGCACCGGGCTCTTCCTCAATCGCCGCCTGGTCGAGCCGATCTTGACGATGACCGCCTCGGTCGAGCGGATGGCGTTGGGCGACCTTGACGCGCCTTGTCATACAACGTCCCGGCGGGATGAGGTGGGCGCCATGACCGCGGCATTGGGAATTTTCCGACACGCCATGACGGAGGAGCGGCGGATGGCGCGTGAGCAGGCCGGCGCCGCGCTGGCGGACAAGCAACGGGTCGAACGGCTTGCCGCCCTTGCGCAGGAGTTCGAGCGGACGATCGACGCGTTCACGGCGGACATCGGCACGGCGGCCGAGCAGTTGAACCAGACGGCGCGCGACTTGGACCGCAACGCCACGTCCGTGATGAGCCAGACCGAGCTTGCGCGCATGCACGCCGAAGCAGCGAATGGCGACGCGGTCAGCGTCGCCCGCCGTGCGGAGGAGCTCACCGCCTCGATCGGTGAAATCCGACTGCAAGCCGAAGAATCCGCCGGCATCGCCAACGCCGCAAGCCGGGAGGCGCAGCGGACCACGGGGATCGTCAGTGCGCTGGCGACCGGCGCCCAGGCGGTCGGCGAGATCGTGCAGTTGATCGATGCCATTGCGGCCAAGACCAAGCTTCTGGCACTGAACGCCACGATCGAGGCGGCGCGGGCGGGCGACGCGGGCCTGGGGTTTGCCGTGGTCGCCGGTGAAGTCAAAGGGCTGGCCTTGCAAACCAAACGCGCCACGGAAGAGATCGGCACCCACGTGCACCGCATGCAGATCGCCACGAAGGAAGCCGTGAGCGTGATCGAAGGCGTCGTGCAGGTCATCGGCCGCAGCAGCGACATCTCCACGCTGACCGCCAATGAGGTGGAGCAGCAGGACCGGGTCATCCGCGACATCGCCAGCGGCGTTGGCCGGGCAAGCCAAGGGACGCGCAAGGTCGACAGCCTGATCGGGGAGCTGAGCCAGCAGACCAGCGGCACGGGCGCTGCGGCGGGCCAGGTGCTGAACGCGGCCGGCGAACTCAGCCGTCAGCTTGAAACGTTGCGGCATCACGTCGGCGGCTTCCTTGCCGAGGTGCGCGCCGCCTGATCACGGCTCGCAGGTGGCGTCCGCGGGGAGCTCGATCCCGGCCAGCGCCTGCCAGACACGTATGACGAAGGCGTCGTCGCGGGCGCCGTGCCCGGCCGCGGCAGCCGCCAGAAAAAGCTGATGGGCCGCCGAGGCCATCGGCAGCGGAAAGGTCAACGCCCGCGCCTGATCCAGCACGATGCCGAGGTCCTTGACGAAGATGTTGACGGCGGATAGCGGCGTGTCGTCGCCTGCCAGGATGTGCGGCACCCGGTTTTGCCACATCCAGGAACTGCCGGCCGAGTTGGAGATGACGTCGTAGAGCGTCTGCGGGTCCGCGCCGGCCCGGATGCCCAGCGCCAACGCCTCGGCTGCCGTGGCGATATGCACCCCGGCCAGCAACTGGTTGACCATCTTCACCGTGCTGCCGACACCGGGCGCCTCGCCGAGCCGCCATACCTTGCCGGCCATCGCCGCCAGCACCGGCTCCGCCGCAGTAAATGCCGCCGCAGCACCGGCCGCCATGACCGTCATGCGGCCCTCCCGCGCGGCGGCGGCCCCGCCGGAGACCGGTGCGTCCAGGAACAGGCATTCGGCGGCTGCCACACGCTCCCCCAGGGTTCGCGCCGTGGCCGGGGCGACGGTGGTGCAGCACAGCACCACGGCGCCTTGCGGCAGCACGGCCATGCAGCCGTCCGGCCCGAATAGGACGGCCTCGGCCTGGGCCGCATTCACCACGAACACCACCACGGCGTCGCACGGCCCCAACTCGGCCGGGGTTGCGACACAGGAGCCGCCCTCCTGTTCAAGTTCCGGCCACGCCTCCGGCCGGGTATCGCAGCCGGTGACGGCAAGTCCCGCCCGGCGCAGGCTGAGCGCCGCGCCCAATCCCATCGAACCCAGACCGATGACCCCGATGTTCATAGCGCCTGTAACCTATGCTTGGCAGCAATGCTCTGACAGGCTGCTGAAAAGCGCGGCCGATCGAAGATCGGGGCGCTGCCCCGAACCCCGCCAGAGGACAGTCGTCCTCTGGACACCTGAAATCAGGGGTGAAGGGGATGACTATCCCCTTCGGGGAGCGGGGCAGAGCCCCGCAACTTGAACGATCGGATTTTCGCAGCCTGCTAACGGCTAGGCGCGCCCGCCAAGCTGCCGCGCCGTCTTCAAGTGCTGCTGGATGATCGGCAAGGTGCTTTGCGCAAACGCCTTGAGGTCCGCGTCCTGACCGTTCGCGATCTCGTCCTGATACATCTTCACAGCCGCCATGTGGTCGACCACCTGGTCATGCAGATACAGCCGGTCGAACGTCGCAGGACGAGCGGCATTCAGCGCCGTTGCCTGGTCCTGCGCCATCTGCGGTGGGGTGGCATCAGGCGTCACGCCCTTGCTCTGCGCAATGGTCATGAGCTGCTGGGTCGTCATGGTGTGGGCGTTGACCATGTCGGAGCCGAATTTCTTCACGCGGGCGGAGCGCGCCTTCGTCGCGGCAAGTTGCCCCTCGGACACCTCGCCGGCGTCACTGGCGGCGGCCATGTTCACGAAGGTCTGGTCGGCGGCGGCCAGCGGCGGGGGCGCCGGCGGTGCAACGGCAACGGGCGGCGTTGAGGCAGAGTTGCCGGAACAGGCGGCAAGCGGAAGCAGCGCGGCGACAAACAGCCAGCGAATTGAGCGGGTCATTGATAAAGAACTCCTCGGTAGCCCGGTATAAGCCTGCCAAACGCGAGATGAGGCGGTTCGTTCACGCCTCGTTTACGATTAACGCGCATGGCGGAACCGCTCCACGGCCGCAACCAGCGACCGGCGGATGCCCG
The DNA here is from genome assembly GCA_965199095.1 of Acetobacteraceae bacterium. Lineage (GTDB taxonomy): Bacteria > Pseudomonadota > Alphaproteobacteria > Acetobacterales > Acetobacteraceae > LMUY01. The sequence continues at coordinate 692,271 of CBDAQM010000004.1, read as the reverse complement.
GTTCCAGCGCGGAATGACCGGCATCCGGAATGACCGTCAACCGCGCGGCCGGCCAGGCCGCCGCCAATTCGAACGCGGTCCGCGGCGGGCACACCATGTCATAGCGGCCCTGGACGATTTCTGCGGGGAGGTGACCGATGCGGTGCATGTGGCCCAGCAATCCCTCCCGCGGCAGGAACAGGTCGTGGGCGAAGTAATGCGCCTCTATCCGGGCCAGTCCCAGGGCGGTGCGGTCCTGCGCGAAGGAGGCCACGGTGTCCGGGCTGGGCAGCAGCGTGGAGCACGATCCCTCATAGACCGACCAGGCGCGCGCCGCGGACATGTGGATCGCCGGATCCGGATGGTTCAGCCGCCGCAGGTAGGAGCCGAGGATGTCGCCGCGTTCGTGCTCCGGCAGGTATTGCACGAACTGGGCATGGGCATCGGGGAAGATGGCGGACAGGCCGTGCAGGAACCAGTCGACCTCCACCCGCCGTCCAAGGAACACGCCGCGCAGCACCAGGCCGGACACCCGGTTCGGATGCGCCTGCGCGTAGGCCAAGGCCAGGGTGGAACCCCAGGACCCGCCGAACAGCAGCCACTGCTCGAGCCCGAGGTGACGGCGCAACTGCTCGATATCCTGGACCAGGTCGGCCGTCGTGTTGGCCGCCAGGCTGCCAAGCGGGCGGGAGCGGCCGGCGCCGCGCTGGTCGAAAATCACCACGCGCCAGAACGCCGGGTCGAAGAAGCGGCGATGCACCGCCCCTGCCCCGGCGCCCGGCCCGCCATGCAGGAACAACACCGGCTGGCCCCTCGGATGGCCCACCTGCTCCCAATACATGACGTGGCCGCCAGAGACGGGCATGTAGCCGGTCTCGAACGGGCCAATCTCCGGGAAAAGGTCTCCACCGCGTGGCATCGGGGGCGATGGTATCGCGGGTTTGGGCCGGGCGGAACTCTTGTTGAGGGGGATTATGCCCGATGTACCGGCTTTGGATCGGACTTGGCGGCCTGTTCGGGGCCGGGGCCGTCGGGATGGCGGCTGCCGCGGCGCATGCGATGGCCGGGTTGTCGCCGGCCGCCCTGCACGTCGTGGAAAGCGGGGTGCAGATCCAGGGCTGGCACGCCTTGGCGCTGGTCGCCTGCGGCATCTGGGCGCGGCGTCGCGGCGGGCTGGCGCATTGGGCGGGGGCGGCGTTCGCGCTCGGCACGGTCCTGTTCTGCGCGGCGGTGTATGCCTTCGGCTTGGCGGGGATATCGCTCGACGCGGTGGCGCCGGCCGGCGGCATCCTGCTGATCGTCGGCTGGCTGTTGCTGGCGGCATCGGCGCTGCGGCGTGATCCGTAGCGCCTACCTGGCCGCGGAGGGCTTTGAAGCCGCGCTGGGCGAGGAGCTGGCCCGCGTCGGGATCGCGGTGGCGGCCTGGCACGGCCGGCTGGCGCTGTCGCCCGACCCGCCGCGGCCGAGCGCCTGGGCGCTGGACGTGTGGACCGCCCCGGTCGAACTGCCCGCGCCCTCCGTCAAAGCGGCGGCGGACGCGTTGCGGGCGATCCAGCGCAACTGGTCCGGCTATGCCTGCGGGCACCACCGCCGCTCCGCCTTGATCGCGGAGCGGCTGCCGCCGGTGCGCGCCCGGCCCCTGGCCTTCCCGGAGCCGGCGCCGAGTTCGCATCTCGGCGGCTGGACCTTGCTGGCGCCGGACCGGCTGCTCGCCAGCCCCACCAAGACCAGCCCGTTCCCGAACGGCGAGGTGGCGTTCGTCGAGGACCGGACGGGACCGCCGTCACGGGCCTACCTGAAGCTGTGGGAGGCGTGTACCCGCCTGGGCGCATGGCCGCAGCCCGGCGACACATGCCTCGACCTCGGCGCGTCGCCGGGTGGATGGACCTGGGCGCTGGCGCGGTTGGGCGCGGCCGTGACGGCGGTCGACCGCGCGCCGTTGGACCCGGCGGTCGCCGCCATGCCGGGCGTGCACTGGCAGGAGGGCAGCGCCTTCGCCGTGGAGCCCCGCGCCGTCGACTGGTTGTTCAGCGACGTCATCGCGTATCCGGCGCCCCTCCTGGCCATGGTGCAGCGCTGGGTCGCGTCGGGGCTCGTCGGCCGGATCGTGTGCACCGTGAAGCTGCAAGGCGCCACCGACCACGATGCCACGGACGCCTTCGTCGCCATCCCGGGCGGCCGGCTCATGCATCTGCTGCACAACAAGCACGAGCTGACCTTCGCGTGGTCCTCGTCGTCCTGAACGGTCGCGGCCGGACGAGGGCGGCCAGGCTTGTATCGCCCGGCGCCGATCGCTAGGTGCTGACGTTGGTACGGGAAGGATCGGGCGTGATGGGCTACAGGGTCGCTGTCGTGGGTGCCACCGGGGCGGTCGGGCGTGAAATCCTGAAGATCCTGGCCGAGCGCAATTTTCCCGTCACCGACATCGCGGCGCTCGCGTCGGGGCGGTCCACCGGGCAGGATGTGTCGTTCGGCGACAAGAAAGTGCTGAAGGTCCAGGCGCTCGACCGGTTCGACTTCAAGGGCTGGGATATCGGCCTGTTCAGCCCGGGCGCCGCCGTGTCCGCCATCCACGCCCCGCGCGCGGCCGAGGCCGGGTGCATCGTGATCGACAACACCAGCCAGTTCCGCATGGAGCCGGATGTGCCGCTGGTGGTGCCGGAGGTGAACCCCGAGGCGTTGGGCCGCATCCGCCGCGGCATCATCGCCAACCCCAATTGCTCCACCATCCAACTGGTCGTCGCACTGAAGCCGTTGCACGACAAGTTCCACGTCCGCCGGGTGCAGGTATCGACCTACCAATCGGTCTCCGGCGCCGGCAAGGACGGCATGGACGAGTTGTGGACGCAGAGCCGGGCGACCTTCGTGAACGACCCGGTGAAGCCGCAGGAGTTCACCAAGCCGATCGCCTATAACTGCATCCCCCATATCGACCGCTTCATGGATGACGGATCCACCAAGGAAGAGTGGAAGATGATGGTCGAGACGCGGAAAATCCTCGACCCGGACATCAAGTTGCATGCCACCTGCGTGCGCGTGCCCGTCTTCGTCGGGCATTCGGAGGCCGTCAACGTGGAGTTCGAGCGGCCGGTGACCCCCGCCGAAGCGCGCGCCCTGTTGCGCGAGGCGCCCGGCGTGCGGGTGCTCGATACCCGGGACGATGGCGGCTACGCCACGCCGTTGGACTGCGCGGGGGAGGACGAGGTGTATGTCAGCCGCATCCGCCGCGACGCCACGGCGCCGAACGGCCTGTCGTTCTGGTGCGTGTCCGACAACCTGCGCAAGGGCGCGGCGCTGAACGCCGTGCAGATCGCCGAGGTGCTGGTGGCAAGGAAGCTGCTGACCAAGGCGGCGTAGCGTGTCGGCGGCCTGGCTGTGGCTCGCCACCGCCGGGGGCTTCGAGGTCGCGTGGGTCGTGCTGCTGAAGCAGGCGGCTGGTTTTAGCAAGTTCGGCTGGAGCGTGGCGACGGTCGGTGCGATGGCATGCAGCTTCGGCGCGATGGCGCAGGCGTTGCGGGTGATGCCGATGGGCACGGTCTATGCGGTATGGACCGGCATCGGCGCGGCGGGCGGATTGGCCTGGGGCATCGCATTCGAGGGCGAGCCGGCCGGCCTGGTGCGGCTGTCCTGTGTCGGGTTGATCCTTGCCGGTGTGATCGGCCTGAAGCTCGGCTCGTGACCACCCACGGCCTTGGTCCCGGGCCAGGCCCAATTCTTCCATGGTCGTGATCCGGCCGCTTCGTCTGTAACATTGCACTCGCGTTGACCCTCCCCACCTCCGGCAGTAAGCACCGTTGTGCATTGCGGCGCTGCCCGCGGCCGTGCTTCCGGAGTTTGGGATGAAAGACGTGCGCGACGCGTTGATGATTGGCACTCGGACGGACGGCACCACCGTCAAACGTCCGTTGTCGCCGCATCTGCAGGTCTACAAACCGCAATTGACGAGCGTGCTGTCGATCATGAACCGGCTCAGCGGCATCGCCACGTCGGTCGGCACGCTGTTGATGGTGTGGTGGCTGGCGGCTTCCGCCGGATCGCCCGGCGCCTTCGCGACGATGCAGGGCTTCATGGGGTCGTGGATCGGCATCATCCTGTTGTTCGGCTGGACGGCGGCATTGGCCTATCATTTCGTCGGCGGGTTGCGGCATTTGGCCTGGGACGCCGGCTACGGGTTCGATCTGCCGCAGGTCTACGCCAGCGGGTGGGCCGCCGTGGTCGCCACCGCCGTGCTGACGGTGCTGATCTGGATCGTTGCCCTGGTGGTGTGGCGCTGATGTCCGACGCGAAGCTGACCAAGCCCATGGCGCCAAAAGTGGAGGTGATGCGCTCCCATCTCAGCCGCGCGCGCGGCTTGGGGGCGGCGAAATCCGGCATTCACCACTGGTGGGCGGAGCGTGTGACCGCAATCGCGCTGGTGCCGCTGACGGTGTGGTTCGTCTACGCCGTGCTGCACCTGCTGGGCGCACCGCAGGCCTCGGTCCATCGCTTCGTCGCCAGCCCGATCAATACGGTGCTGCTGCTTGCGATGGTCGCGATGACGTTCCATCACATGCAACTTGGCTTGCAAGTTGTCATGGAGGACTACATCAGCAGTCAGAAGTGGCAACCTGTCGCCATCCTGCTGAACAAGGCGGTCGCCTTGTTGCTTGGCCTGCTCTGCGCCGTTTCTATCCTCCGGATGGCCTTCACGGCCTGATCCCTTACTTGGACGAACCGAACGATGAACGCGATCTCCAAGCCTTCGAACGGCGCCTACTCGATCGTCGACCACACCTATGACGTGGTGGTGGTGGGCGCCGGGGGCGCCGGGCTCCGGGCGACCCTTGGCATGGGGGCTGCCGGGCTGAAGACGGCGTGCATAACCAAGGTGTTTCCCACCCGGTCCCACACCGTGGCGGCGCAGGGCGGCATCGGCGCGGCGCTCGGCAACATGGGCGAGGACGATTGGCGCTGGCACATGTACGACACCGTCAAGGGGTCGGACTGGCTGGGTGACCAGGACAGCATCGAATATATGTGCCGGGAGGCGGTGCCGGCGATCTACGAGTTGGAGCATTTCGGCGTCCCGTTCTCCCGCACCGAGGACGGCCGGATTTACCAGCGCCCGTTCGGCGGCCACATGCAGGAGTATGGCAAGACACCCGCCAACCGCGCCTGCGCCGCCGCGGACCGGACCGGCCATGCGATCCTGCACACGCTGTACCAGCAGTCGCTGAAGCATGAGGTCGAGTTCTTCGTCGAGTATTTCGCGCTCGACCTGATCATGGACGAGGAAGGCGCCTGCCGCGGCGTGATCGCCTGGTGCCTGGAGGATGGCAGCATCCACCGCTTCCGCGCGCAGAGCACGGTGCTGGCGACCGGCGGGTATGGGCGGGCCTACCTGTCCTGCACCTCCGCCCATACCTGCACCGGGGACGGCGGCGGCATGGTGATGCGCGCCGGGCTGCCGGTGCAGGACATGGAGTTCGTGCAGTTCCATCCGACCGGCATCTTCCCCGCCGGCTGCCTCATCACGGAGGGGGTGCGCGGTGAAGGCGGCTACCTGACCAACGGCAATGGCGAGCGTTTCATGGAGCGCTATGCGCCGACCGCCAAGGATTTGGCGAGCCGCGACGTCGTCAGCCGGTCCATGACAATCGAGATTAACGAGGGCCGTGGCGTGGGCCCGAACAAGGACCACATCCACCTCCATATCGAGCATTTGGGCGCCGAGCTGCTGAACGAGCGGCTGCCTGGTATCTCTGAGACGGCGAAGGTGTTCGCCGGCGTGGACGTGACGAAGGATCCCATCCCGGTGCTGCCGACCGTGCATTACAACATGGGCGGCATCCCCACGAACTATCGGACGGAGGTGCTGCGCCCCACGGCTGCTGATCCGGACGCCGTTGTTCCGGGGCTGATGGCGGTTGGCGAGGCAGCCTGCGTGTCCGTGCACGGGGCAAACCGGCTGGGCACCAACTCGCTGCTCGACCTGGTCGTGTTCGGGCGCGCGGCGGCGCATCGGGCTGCCGAAATCCTCAAGCCTGGCGCGTCGCAGGCGCCGCTTCCCGCCAAGGCCGGCGAGATGGGATTGGACCGGCTGGACCGGAAGCGGCACAACCACGGCAGCTCCAAGACCGGCGAGGTGCGGGAGCAGATGCAGCGGGCGATGCAAGCGCACGCCGCGGTGTTCCGCACGAGCAAGAGCCTGACCGAAGGCGTGGCCAAGATGCGCGGCATCTATGCCGGCAAAGAGGATATCGGCGTCACCGACCGGTCGATGATCTGGAACAGCGACCTGGCGGAGGCGCTGGAGCTCGACAACCTGCTCAGCAGCGCGATGACGACGATGGTCGGCGCCGAGGCACGGCACGAAAGCCGTGGCGCCCATGCCCATGACGACTTCCCGGATCGGGACGATGCGGAGTGGATGAAGCACACCGTCGCCCACATCAACGACCGCGGCGATGTGGCGCTGAGCTACCGCCCGGTGCGGATGCAGACGCTGACCAACGAGGTGAGCGTGTTCCCGCCGAAGAAGCGGGTTTATTAAGACCGGATTAGTATACGCGAGATGGTCGGCCAATACATCGCGTCGCGGCGACACGAGCAGCATGCCTTGCCTGGTGCCGGGCATAACGGGTTTCGAGGACGTGGGCCGTCAATGTTCGCAATCACCTTTGACATGGACACGACTGTGTTGCAGAGCAGTTACCATAACGCTTCGTGGCAGAACGCCTACACCGACATTGGGCGTGCCCTCGGGCAATTTGGTTTCACTCGTCAACAGGGTAGCGTTTACTTCGGTGACGAAACCGTCGACGCGGTGCGATGCGTGCTGGCGGTTCAAGAATTGTCCCGGTCATACGTGTGGTTTTCCGCCGCGATACGGGACATCAGGATGCTGCGGATCGAGGACAATAACGACCTCATGCCTGCAGTGACATCAATCAGGCCGTGACGGCTGAAGGCAGAAGACAGGCATGGTCGAATTCACCCTTCCGAAGAACAGCACGGTCACGCCAGGGCGCATCTGGGCCGCACCCTCCGACGCCAAGCGCGTGCGCGAGTTCAAGATCTATCGCTGGAACCCCGATGACGGGGAGAACCCGCGACTGGACACCTACCAGGTCGACCTCGACGCGATCGGGCCGATGGTGCTGGACGCGCTGATCCACATCAAGAACGACATCGATCCCACGCTCACCTTCCGCCGCTCGTGCCGCGAGGGGATCTGCGGTTCTTGCGCGATGAACATCGACGGCACCAATACGCTGGCATGCCTGAAGCCGATCGAGGACATGGCGGGCGCGGTCAAGATTTATCCGCTGCCGCATATGTCGGTGGTGAAGGATTTGGTGCCGGATTTGTCGATGGCCTACGCCCAGCTTCGCTCGGTCGAGCCTTGGCTGAAATCAGACACCCCGCCGCCGCCCGATGGCGAACGGCGGCAAAGCGTGCAGGAGCGGCATAAGCTGGATGGGATGTGGGAATGCATCCTGTGCTTCTGCTGCACGACCTCCTGCCCATCCTACTGGTGGAACGGGGACCGCTACCTTGGTCCGGCTACCTTGCTGGCCGCGTATCGCTGGATTGCCGATAGCCGCGACGAATATACCGGCCAGCGCCTGGATGCCCTGGAAGACCCGTTCAAGCTGTACGCCTGCCGCACGATCATGAACTGCACGAAGACATGCCCGAAGGGTCTCAACCCGGCGAAAGCCATCGGTGAAATCAAGCAAATGCTGGTCGAGCGGGCGGGGTGAACGCCGACCAGCCGCTTAGTCCAAATGGCGTTTTCCGGCGACCTCACCCGCCCGCGCCACCGCGTGGCCGCCTGGCGCGACTCCTTGCTGGTGGATCATGCCGTGTTCCGCGTGTTGTGGGACAATCTGGCGGAGGTCATCCCGGGTAAGCTCTACCGCTCAAACCATCCCACCCCGGCTCGTCTCGCGGCGGCCAAGCGGCGCTACGGATTGCGCACGCTGATCAACCTGCGCGGCCATCGCCAGTGCGGATCCGACGCGCTGTCCCGGCAGGCATCGATCGACCTGGGCTTGCAGCATATCGACATGGCCTTCGAGAGCCGCGGGGCGCCGCATCGCGAGCGCATCCTGCGCTTCGCCGAGATTTATCGAACTCTGGACACCCCAGCGCTGATGCACTGCAAGTCGGGCGCCGACCGCGCCGGTCTCGCCGCCGGGCTCGCCATCTTGTTCGAGGGCGGCAGCAGCAGCCAGGCGATGGCCCAGCTCTCCTGGCGGTTCGGTCATTGGAGTCGATCCCGCACGGGCATCCTGGACGCGTTCTTCATCCGCTACGCCGCCGACGCCGAAGGCCGGGTGCCGTTCCTGCACTGGGTTGAGCACGAGTATGACGAGGTCGCATTGCGGCGGGACTTCGTGGCCGGCGGGCTTGCCACCTTCTTGGTGGACCGAGTCTTGGTGCGGGAGTAGCGAACCGCTAGTTTGCCTGCATGCCTGCCTGCGCCCTATGCGGCACCCCGGTGCCGCCGCCATTCCGCGCCCCGCCGCCGGAGGGCGCTCCGGATTTGGACGGGCGGCCTGGCGAGCCGACACGCTCCACCCTGCGCCGGTGGGTGCAGGTTTGTCCCGGCTGCGGCGCATGCGCCCCAGACCTGTCCGCCCTGCCGCCAGAGGCGCAGGACATCTTGCCGGGCGCTGCCTATGGCGACCTCTCCTCACCCTTCGAACGCTGGGCGGCGCTGGTAACCGGCACGCCGGCAGAGTCCGAGGCGTTGCTGCAAGCGGCGTGGCTCAAAGAGGACGAAGGCGGCGACGGCACGGGGCTGCGGCGCCGGGCGCTCGCCGTTTGGCCCGCGCCGACCGGTCCGGAAGAGCTGGTTCGCCTGGCAGACACCCAGCGCCGCGCCGCATTGCCGGCGGACGCGGCGGCAACGCTGGACCGCATGCCGCCCGACGCGGATGATAGCCTGGCCCGCATCGTCGCGTTTGAACGGGAGCGGATCGCCAAAGGAGATACTGGACGCCACCTGCTAAGCAGCGCGCTGCGGCCGCCAGCCCGCACGCCGCATGCCTCACACGGCAAGCAGCCGACCGGCGGGTTCTGGACCCGGCTTTTCGGAGAGGCCAAGCGATGACATTCGACGACGCGATCGACGCCTTCATTCGGACGGAGGCGTTTCCCGGAGAGGAAATCCAATGGGTGCTGGAGGCGTGGGACAGCACCGGCCCGATCTGCCGCGCCATGCTGCACGACTACGTCGAAGGCATCGATCTGTCCGAACGGACGGAGCAGGCGCTCATATCGATCGTCTATCTCCTAGGCGAGAAGATGGAGACTGCGAGCTTCACCGATGTCTGCCGGCTGGCGATGGACGACGAGCGTCGCACCTCGATCTTCGGCGAGGATGACCTCAGCAGCGCCCTCCAAGCCCTGCTAATCAGCACGTTCGACGGGAACCGCGAGCTCCTGTACCACCTGGTGGAAACCCCAGAAGTGGACGAATACGTGCGGGGCGACGTTCTGATGTTGCTCGGCTATCTCACGCGCACGCGGCGTCTGCCCGAAGCGGAGACGTACGAGTATTTGGCGACGCTGCCGGACCGGTTGCAGCCGGCAGAAACGTCGTTTGTTTGGGCCGCCTGGGTCAGCACCATCGCCGCGCTCGGCTTTGCCGGCCTGTCCAGCCGCGTCGAGCAGGTGTTCCGGCAAGGCCTGGTCGATGAACCGGCAACTTTGAGCCTGGCTGACTTCTGGTCCGACCTACGCGAGTCCCAGGAAGACCCACACGGAGTTTCGGGCGGGCTATGGCGTGGCATCGGCCCAATCGGCCGCGCCATCGACTGGCTCTCCCCCTTGGACGAAGCCGAGGCCAGGGATTGGCCCAGCCTGCCTGAGCCGGTCCGCAATCCGCTGCGCCATGTTGGACGCAACGATCCATGCCCATGCGGCAGCGGCAAGAAATACAAGAAGTGCTGCCTGAACGCGTAGCCTACCCTTCGCCTGCCGCCAGGCACGGGGCCGAAGCAGCCCGCGCAACTTCCATCTCGCACACGACCTCGCGCAGCAACGCGTCCGCTCGGCTCCGGCCGTCAGCCTGGACGAGGCTGACGGTCACGGTCAGGCGGCCAGACGGCACGCCCGCATGTTCGAGCGCCATGCCGTTCACCGCCTGCCGCAAACGCTCCGCCACCGTGGCCGCGCCGGCAAGGTCTGTTCCCGGCAGGACCACGCCGACCATCGGACCCGACATCCGGCCTGCCGTGTCCGCCGCGCGGGACAAGGCGCCCTCGATGGCGAGCGCGATCTCGCGCAACGCGATGTCGCCTGCGTCGCGGCCATAGAAATCGTTGAACAGGCGCATCTCGTCGACCCCGACGGCGAGCAGGGTCAACGCTCCGCGCTCACGCTGAGCACGGCGGCACTCCCGCTCCACCGTGGCGAAGAAATGGCCGCGGTTCGGCAATCCCGTCACCGGGTCCAGCGTCGCCCGGCGCCGCAGCAGCTCGTTCGCCTCGATCAGCAGCGCCTCCTCCTCCTTGCGGACGCTGATATCGCGCAGGGCCAGCACAGCGCCGGCGCCGGCTGGCAGACGCCGCGCGCTGGCCTCCACCCAGATCCAGGTGCCAAACCCGCATTGGGCACGGAAGCTGGCGACGGTCATGGAGGTGCCGGCGTTGAGCTCGCCCAGCAGATCGGCAACGATGTGCCGGTCGGACTCGATGGCGAGATCTTGCAGTGCGGTGTCAGCCAGTTCGCCCGGCGTACGGCCAAGCAGCGGGATGCTTGCGGGGGAGACGTGATCGCATCGCCCGTTCGGCCGCACCAGCACGACAACGTCCGGCATGAAGTCAGCGATCTGCTGATGAAGGTCTTCCAAAGCCATCGTTGGGGCTTCAGGTGATGCGACTGTCGACACGATCATTGCGGCTCCATGACTGGCCCCTCGTGGGCCTGTCTCAAAAATAGCGCCGATCGCACAATGAAAGGTTACTGCCGGAAGAGACTAGTATGCCGATTCCATGAAACCGACCCTCTGGAGAGGACGTCGTAGGGTGGGCTTTAGCCCACCATGGTCTCCTACGGCACCTCGAAGAGGTGGGCTGAAGCCCACCCTACGAAGCGCCTGCGTCAGGCGGCGGCATAGGAGTCGTTTCATGGAAACGCTGTACTAACTCTCCCGGGCGACCGCCATGCGGCCTGACAGGGCATGTCCCGCCAGCAGGTGGACGTGGAAATGCGGGACCTCTTGGCCGCCATGCATGCCAACATTCGCCACCGCGCGGTAGCCCGGCGTCTCCAGCCCGAGTTGTCGCGCCACCAGCCCGACGGCGCGGAAGAACCCGGCCACTTCCGCATCCGACGCGTTCAGCGTGAAGTCGGCCAGCGAGACATGGGCGCTGCGCGGAATCACCAGCACATGCACCGGCGCCTGGGGCGCGATGTCGTGGAACGCGATCGCCCACTCATCCTCGTAGACCCGGCGCGACGGGATTTCTCCCCGCAGCAACCGGGCGAAGATGTTGGTGTCGTCGTAGGGACCAAGGCCACTGATGGGCATGGTTGGCGCACTCCGTGTCAGGGGATTTTTCGCGTCGGCTGGGCAGCACGCACGCCTGGAAGGCGCGCCGCCTTTTCCGCAACACCGGACATGCCTTCGCGCCGCTCCAACTCCGCCCAAACCGCGTCAGGCGACACCCCGGTCGCGACCCAGAGCACGAGGAGGTGGTACAGCACGTCGGCACTCTCCGTCACCACCAGGTCGCGTTGGCCGGCGACCGCCTCGATCAGGCACTCCACCGCCTCTTCCCCGAATTTCTGCGCGACTTTCGATACGCCGCGGGACAGCAGCCGGGCGGAGTGGCTGACGGCAGGATCGGCCGTACGCCGCTCCATGATCACGGACCACAGCCGGTCCAACACCACGGCCGCGGGCTGCGGCATCTGCTCCACCGCACGCGTGGCGGGAGTGCGTTTTGGCTTGGGCCGTGCTTTCTCGCGCACGACCGCGGCTTTGGCGGGTTTTTTGGCCATCAGTCCCTTATGGTGCGGTTCGGGGGAAACGCACGGGCAGTCCCGCTGCACCCAATGCCTGTTTCACCTCGCCGATGCTGAACGTGCCGAAATGGAACACCGACGCGGCGAGCAAGCCGGTGGCCCCTGCCCGCGCGCCGTCCACGAAATGCTGCAGGGCGCCGACGCCGCCGCTCGCCACCACCGGGATGCGCACGGCGCCGCAGACGGCACGCAGCAGGTCGCCGTCGAAGCCCTTGCCGGTGCCGTCGCGGTCCATGCTGGTCAGCAGGATTTCCCCGGCGCCCAGGCTCGCCGCCTGCCGGCACCATGCCACCGCGTCCAGCCCGGCCGGGTTGCGGCCGCCATGGGTGAACACCTGCCACGTGCCCGGCGTCGTCGCCCGGGCGTCCACGGCCACCACGACGCATTGGCTGCCGAATTTCTCCGCCGCCTCCGCGATCAGCGCCGGGCGTGCGATGGCGGCGGAGTTCATGCTGCACTTGTCCGCCCCGGCCAGCAGCAGCTTGCGCATGTCCGCCGTCGACCGCACGCCGCCGCCCACCGTCAACGGCAGGAACACGCGGGCGGCGGTGCGACTGACGACGTCGTAAATGGTGTCACGGTTCTCATGGCTGGCCGTGATGTCGAGGAAGGTCAGCTCGTCGGCCCCCGCCGCGTCATACACGGCTGCTTGCTCCACGGGGTCGCCGGCATCACGGAGGGAGACGAAGTTCACGCCCTTGACGACCCGGCCGTCCTTAACATCCAGGCAGGGGATGACTCGCAGCTTCAGCATCCCAGCGTTGTCGCCGCTGCGAGCGAGTCGCGCAAGCACGCGGTCCCGCCTGCTACAGCAGCACGTCGCCCGCCACCAGGCTGCGTCGGCCGCCCGGCGTCTCCAGCAGCAGCGTGCCGTCGGCGCCCAATCCGGCGAAGGCGCCGGCGACCAGTTCGGTTCCCACCCGCACCCGCAAGGGCGCGCCCAACGCCGGGCCCCGCGCCCGCCATTGCGCGAGGACCGGTGCGAACCCGCCCGCCTGCCAAGCAGCCCAGCCGGCGTCGATGCGGTCGAGCACGGCGTCCAACAGCGCGTCCGGTCCCGCGGTGCAACCCAGCGCGCGCAGGCTGGTGACCGGGTATGGCATACCCTCCGGCCGATGCGCCACGTTGACGCCGATCCCGGCCAAGACCGCGCCATCCGCCAGCCGTTCCAGCAGGATGCCGGCCAGCTTGGCGTTCCCACGCAGCACGTCGTTCGGCCATTTCAGCGCCGATCGCGGCCCGGCGAGTTGATCCACCGCCTCCGCGACGGCGATGGCGACGACAAAGCCCAATTCCGGCGCCTGGCGGGCGTCACCGGACGGCCGCAGCAGGATCGTGGCATACAGGTTTCCCGCCGGGCTCACCCAATTGCGTCCGCCGCGGCCACGGCCGCCGTTCTGGGTCCGCGCCGTGACCGTGGTTCGATGCGGGGCGCCGGCTTCCGCCAGGCCCCGCGCCTCATCCATGGTGGAGCCGACCTCGCCCAACCGGTGGATTGGCGCGCTCAAGAGGCCAAACCCGCGTCTGGATGGTTCGCAGTAAAGCCAGATTCGTCAGCGAGGGGTGCAATCCGCTTGGAGGATTGCACCGTCACCTCCGTGACGTGAGGTGCGCTTGGCGGCATGGTCCGTGAGACAAGAGCCAGCTCGGACAGCGTTATAGGAAATCCTTGCCCGCCTCGGCCGCAAAGCGGGCGGGATCGCCCTCCCAGATAATGCGGGCATGCTCCAGCACATACACCCGGTCGGCATGGGGCAAGGCGAAGGTCACGTTCTGCTCGCCCAGCAGTACGGTGATGGGCGTGGTGGTGCGCAACCGCTCCAGCGCGTGGCTCAACTGTTCCAGGATGACGGGGGCGAGGCCGAGGGTCGGTTCGTCCAGGATCAGCAGCCGCGGCTGCATCATCAGCGCGCGGGCGATCGCCAGCATCTGCTGCTCGCCGCCGCTCATCTTCCCGGCCGCTTGCGTCGCGCGGGATTTCAGGATCGGGAACAGGTCGAACAGCCAGTCCAGCGTGCGCCCGCGCTCCGCATTGGTCAGCCGCGACCCGCCCAGGTCCAGGTTCTCCCGCACGCTCATCGTGCCGAACAGCTCCCGGCTTTCAGGGCATTGCACGATGCCGCCGCGGGCGATCATCGCGGCGGTGCGCCCGGCCAGCGCCTGGCCACCCCAGGCGATGCTGCCGGAATAGGGCGCCAGGCCCGAGATCGCGTTGAACAGCGTGGTCTTGCCGGCGCCGTTCAATCCGACGATGGAGACGAACTCGCCTGCCCGCACGTGGAGCGACACGCGGTCCAGCGCCTGCGCCTTGCCGTAGAGGACGCTGACGTCCTTCACCTGCAGCAGCGGCGGCCCGGGCTTGGCCTCCAGCTCCGGCCGGGCCGAAATCTCGATGCTGCCGGCGCCGAGATAGACCTGGCGCACCGTGGGGTTGGCCATCACCTGCTCGGCGCTGCCCTCGGCGACGAACTCGCCCAAGTACATCGCCAGCACCCGGTCCACCAGCGCGGCCACGCTCTTGACGTTGTGGTCCACCAGCAGCACGGCCCGTCCCTCCGCCCGGAACCCGGCGATGAGGGCGGAGAACGCCGCCACCTCCCCCGCCGTCAGCCCGGCGAAGGGTTCGTCGACCAGCACCACCTTGGGATCGCGGGCGATCGCCTTGGCCAGCTCCAGGCGGCGGAGATCGGCGAATGGCAGCGTCGAGGGCCGCCGGTCGAACACCGCGCCGAGGCCGACGCGTTCGGCGATCGCGCGGGCGCGGCCGTCGACCGCCGGGTCCGCCACCAGCTTCAGCAGCGCATCCGGCAGCAAGGCAAGCTTGATGTTCTCCCCGACAGTCTGGCGATGCAGCGGGCGGGAGTGCTGGAACACCAGCCCCACGCCCTGGCGCGCGATGCGGTGGGACGGCCATCCCGCCACGTCCACCCCGTCGATCATGACGCGCCCGGCATTTGGCCGCTCGATCCCCATGATGAGCTTCATGACGGTCGACTTGCCGGAACCGTTCGGCCCGATCAGCCCGAGGATTTCGCCGGGCTTGATGGACAGCCGCATGTCCTTCACGGCGACCAGCCCGCCAAACCGCTTGGTCAGGCCCGAAACCTCCAGCAGGCTAGCAGCGCCGACCGCCCGTCGCCCGTCCGGACGGACATCGACGTTCATAGCGCGTCCCGGCGGTGCAGCAGCGAACCCAGGAACCCGGCGGGCACGAACAGGATCACCACCAGGGCGATGGCCGACACGACGAAGGTGCTGAGTTGGCCGAGCGGCCGCAGCACCTCCCCCGCGGCCACCAGGAAGACGGCGCCCAGCACCGCGCCCAGGATGGTGCGCCGGCCGCCGAGCACCGCCGCGATGATCACCTGCACGCCGACCGCGAGGTCGATCACCGTGCCCGGCGAGGCCGTGCCGTAATAGAACACCAGCAGCGCCCCCGACAGCCCGCTGAACAGGGCGGACACGCAGAACGCCGCCAGCTTGTGCTTGGCGACGTTGAAGCCGAGCGCCTGCGCCTCCACCGGGTCCTGCCCACAGGCCTGCAAGATCAGCCCGACGGCGGAGCGCGACAGCCCGAACAGGATCAATCCGCTGAGGGCCATGAAGCCGAGCGCGAAATAATAGTTGGTGTCGTCATCGATGGAGAGCACGTCCGGAATGGTCAGGCCGATCTCCCCGCCGCTCCAATGCGCGAACACCGTCACCATCTGCTGCAACAGCAGCACGGCGACCAGCGTGATCAGCCCGAAATAGGGGCCGGAGAGCCGCAGCGCCGGCAGCGCCAGCAGGACGCCGCCCACCACGGCGAGCACGGCGCCGAACAGGACGCAGACCGGGATCGGCAACCCGGTCTGGCTGTCGAGGATGCCCGCCCCGTAGGCGCCCAGCCCGACCAGGAAGGTGGGGCCGAAATTGACCTCGCCGGCGAAGCCGAACAGCAGGTCCCACGACATGGCGAACACGGCGAAGTAATAGGCGGGGATCAGCACGCTCAGAATGTAGCCGGACACGCCGAGCGGCAGCAGGACAGCCACCAGCAGCACGCCCAGCGCGCTCCAGAACAGCCGCGAGCGCAGCAGGCCGCGCATCAGCGCCGCCCCAGCAGGCCCTGCGGCCGCAAATACACCACCGCGACCAGCAGGATGAGCGAGGGGATGTTCCGGTATGCCGGGGATACCAGGTACGAGGTGATGGTTTCCAGGTAGCCGACGCAGTAGGCCGCGATCAGCGAGCCCGACACGCTGCCAAGGCCGCCGAGCACCACGATGGAAAAGGCGGAGGCGGTGAGCGTGCCGGCATTGTCCGACGACACGCCCAGGAACGCCCCCAGCAGCACGCCGGCGATCCCCGCCAGCACGCCGTAGATCGCCCAGACCAGCAGGTGGATGCTGGACAGCTCGTAGCCCAGCAAGGTCAGGCCGCGCGGGTTGATCGACGCGGCCAGCAGCGCCTTGCCCGCCTTGGTGCGGTTGACCAGCAGCCACAGGCCGCCGATCGCCCCCCAGCACAGCACCGCCGTCAGGATTTCGTTGGTCGGCGTCCGCACGCCCGCGATCTCCGTCACGCCGGCTATCAACGGGCGGACGGTGTGCGGGCTGGTGGTGGTGAAATACGCCACGGCCTCCTGAATCATGATGCCCCAGAGCAAGGTGCCGGTGAGCACGAAGATCTCCGTCTCCTCCCGCGGGATGGACCGGGAGCGCTGGATCGGCCGCACGACGAGGAAATAGGTCGCAAAGGCGGTGGCGATCCCGGCCGTCAACCCGGCCGCGGCGCCACCCAGCGCGCCGGCGAAATCCGCCACCAGCCACGCCACCACGGCGGCCACCAGCATGGTGCCGCCATGGGCGAGGTTGAGCACCCCGGACACGCCGAACATCAGCGTGAAGCCGACCGCGCCGAGACCGTAGAGGGCGCTGATCGCGAAGCCGTCGATCAAGATTTGCAGGGTCAGCATGCCGGGTCGCTCGCTGCCTCTTGCCTTCTCCCTCTGGGAGAGGGTCGTGATTCTGCATGGGTCGCAATGGCCATGGGGCACACCCTCACCCTGCCCTCTCCCAGAGGGAGAGGGTCTTTGGACAGCGGAAGATGGATCAGTTCGTCAGCTTGACGAAGCTGGGGAACCGCAGGCTGTTGGTCCCGGCAACGGAGGCGGGCCAGACCGGGACTTGCTTGCCGTCCTGCCACTGCACGAACAATCCGCTGACCGCGTCCTTGCCGTATTTCATGGCGTGGGTCGCCGGGTCGTCCTTGCCGAAGAACTGGATCTGGCCGACCGTGCCCTGCCAGTTCGTCTTCTCCAGCGCATCGACCATCTTCTCCGGGTCGGTGCCCCCGGCGCGGTGGATGGCATCGGCAATGTAGTACACCTCGTCATACGCGCCGTAGCCGGAATAGGCCGGCGTGATGCCGTATTTCTTCATGTAAGCCTGGGCGAACGGAATGGTCTTGGGCGTGCTCGCCACGCTATCGACCGCCACCAGCTGCAGCACGATGCCCTCGGTCGCGCCGTTCGTGTCCTTCCAGAAGGTGGAGGACGTGGCCTGCGACGAGATGCCCATCTGCGGGACCGGAACCTGCTGGTTGGCCCATTGCACCGTCGGCTGCACGCCCACATGGCTCAGACCGGTGATGATCACGTCGGGCTTCTTCGCCTCGATCCCGTTATAGATCGGGGTGAAATCCGTCGTGTCGGGCGACATGCGGATGTGGTCGACCACCTTCAGCCCGATCTTCGGCAGGCACTTCTCGTATTCGGCGTCCAAGGGCGTGGTCCAGGCCGCATCCTCGCTCATGATGACGGCGGTCTTCATGTGATACTTGCTGTCGACCAGCAGGTCCTTGGACGCATCGCACACCGCGTCCGACAGGAAGGTCGATTCCAAATAGCCCTGGAAGAAGTATTTCAGGTGGTCGTAATCGGCATGCACCTTGATCCCCAGGTCGTCGCTCGCCGCGCCGGGCGTGATCGTCGGCATCTTCAGCCGGCCCGCCCAGGGCTCCAGCGCCAGCGCCACTTCGCTGGTGTAGGTCGCGATGACGGCGTTCACCTTGTCTTGCGTCGCCAGCCGCTGCATCGCGCGCACCGCGTCGGCGGCGGAGTTGTGGTCGTCATAGGCCACGATCTGGATCTGGCGGCCGTCGATGCCGCCCTTGGCGTTGATCTCGTCGGCGGCGATCTGCGCCGCGTTCGGGATCGCGATGCCGGAAATGGCGGAGTTCTCGGCAATCACCCCGATCTTGATCGGGTCCGCCGCCTGTGCGGCCATCGGCAAGGCGAGCAAGGCAAGTGCTGGAATCAGTCTTAGAGATGACATTTGGACGGCCCCCTCGTTTTTCGCTGCCGGCGTTTGGCCGACGTTGGTGGAGACGCTAGAGCAACCACCGCACGCAAGTAAATCAACATTCGGCGGCTGGCGTCGCGCCAGACACGGACTATGCTCCGGTGACCCAAGCAAGGAGACCAGGAATGGCGACGATTACGGTGCAGGCATCAGACGGCTCGGGCAGCTTCTCCGCCCTGGTGGTCGAACCGAAGACCGCCCCCGCCGGCGCCGTCGTGCTGATCCAGGAGATTTTCGGCGTCAACGACGCCATGCGGGCGATCGCCGCCGACGTGGCCGACCTCGGCTTCATCGCCGTCTGCCCGGATTTGTTCTGGCGCATCCAGCCCGGCATCGACATCACCGACAAGACCGAGGCCGAGTGGAAGCAGGCGATGGATTACCTGGGCAAGTTCGACCAGGCGAAGGGCGTAGAGGATTTGAAGGCGACCGTGGCCGCGGCGCGTACCATGCCCGGCTGCAACGGCCATGTCGGCACGATGGGCTACTGCCTGGGCGGCCGCCTGGCCGTCATGATGGCGGTGTCGTCGGACGCCGACGTGAACGTGTCCTATTACGGCGTCGGCATCGACGACCAGACAGAGCATTTCGAGCATCTCCGCGCGCCGCTGGTGATGCACATCGCCGGGGAGGACGGCTTCTTCCCTGCCGAGGGCCGCGCCAAGGTGATCGCGGCGGCAAAGGGCCAGTCGCACATCCAGGCCTTCAACTACGAAGGCGCGGACCACGGCTTCGCCCGGGTGAAGGGCAACCATTGGAACGGCCTGGCCGCCACCATCGCCAACGGCCGCAGCGCCGAGGCCCTGGCCATCGCACTCGGGTGACCGTCATGTCGGACGCGGGCGCCCTGGCCGGGCTGAAGGTGGTGGACCTGACGCGGGTGCTGGGCGGCCCGTTCTGCACCATGGTCCTGTCCGACCACGGCGCGCAGGTGATCAAGGTGGAGCCGCCGCAGGGCGACGAGACGCGCGAATGGGGTCCGCCCTTCGACGAGGCGAACGACGCCAGCTACTACCTGGGGGTGAACCGCAACAAGCGGGGCATGGCGCTGGACATCGCGCAGCCGGCCGGGCGCGCCGTGCTGATGCGCCTGCTGGAAGACGCCGACATCCTGGTGGAGAACTTCAAGCCCGGCGGGATGGAGAAATGGGGCATCGGCTACGACACGCTGGAGGCGCGGTTCCCCAGGCTGATCCACTGCCGCGTCTCCGGCTTCGGCGCCGATGGGCCGTTGGGTGGCCTGGCCGGCTACGACGCGATCGTGCAGGCGATGGTCGGGCTGATGAGCATCAACGGCAACGCCGCCACCGGGCCGTTGCGGATGGGCGCCGCGATGGTCGACATCGCCACCGGGCTGTACTCCGCCGTCGGCATCCTGATGGCGCTGCAGGAACGCGCCCGTTCCGGCCGCGGCCAGTTCGTCGACATGACGCTGCATGATTGCGGCCTGTCGCTGCTGCACCCGGCGGCGGCCAACTACCTGCTCGGCGGCAAGCGCCCGGTGGGGTTGGGCAATCCGCACAGCAACATCACGCCCTATGACGCCTACCCGACCGGGACGTGCGAGATCTTCCTCGCGATCGGCAATGACGGGCAGTTCCGCAAGCTGGCCGCCGGACTGGGACGCCCGGAATTGGCGCACGACCCGCGCTTCACCAGCAACGCCCTGCGCAACGCCAACCGGCCGGACCTCCGGACGATCCTGAGCGACATCTTCGCGCAGGAAGACGGCCACGCATTGAGCGAGCGGCTGGCGAAGCTCGGGCTGCCGGTCGGCCCGGTGCTGCATGTGGACGAGGCGTTGAACGCGCCGCACACGGCCGCCCGGCACATGGTGGCGGATTTGGACGGCTACCGCGCGGTCGACACCCCGATCAAGCTGAGCCGCACGCCCGGCCACGCCCGCACCCGCCCGCCCCGCTTCGGCGAACACGGCGCCGCCGTGCTGGCCGAGCACGGCTATTCCGCCGAGGAGATCCAGGCGCTGATGGATGACGGCATCCTGTTCACCCAGCGGCGGCGTTGACGGTCAGGCCGCCTCGGCCAGCGCGTCCTCACCGTCGAGCACGGCGGCCACGGCGTGCACCACTGCGGCGATGCGCACGGCGGCCTGTACCTGTTCCTGCGTCATGCCGGCTTGGCGGACAATCTTCTCATGGCTTTCCATGCACATCGCGCAGCCATTCACCGCGGACACGGCCAGCGACCACAGCTCAAAATCCACCTTCTCGACGCCGGGCCGCGCCATGACGTTCATGCGCAGGCGCGCCGGCATGTTGGGGTAGTCGCCGCCAACCTCGTGGGTGAAGCGGTAGTAGACGTTGTTCATCCCCATGATCGCCGCGGCCGCCTTGGCAGCGCCAAGCGCCTCGGGCGAGAGCTGCGGGCCGAATTCACCCACGAGCGCGGCGGACAGCTCGGCGTTGCGCGACGCCAACGCGGCGGCCACGAAGGTGCCGGCACGCTGCTGCTGCGACAGGCTCGGCTCGGTGGCGAGCGAGCCCAGGTTCAGCCTCAGATCCTTCGCATAGTCGGGAATGCGGGTCTTCAAGGCTTCGATCGACATCGTTTCATCCTCAAGACATTGGGGCAGCCCTGAAGGGCCGCCCCGATTTGCAGCAAAGACCGGTTAGGCCGCGACTTGCAGGAAATCGTCGCCCTTGTTCCAGTTGCACGGGCACAGCTCATCGCTCTGCAGCGCGTCGAGCACGCGCAGCACTTCGGCCGGGTTGCGGCCGACGCTGTCGTGGTTGACCGACACGAAGCGGATGATGCCCTGCGGATCGACAACGAAGGTGGCGCGCATCGCCACGCCGTCCGTCTTATCGAGGATGCCGCAGGCGGTGGCCAGTTCCCGCTTCAGGTCGGACAGCATCGGGATCTGCAGGCCGCGCAGGTCGTCATGATGCAGGCGCCAATTCACGTGGGTGAATTCGTTGTCGATCGACACGCCGTAGACCACCGCATCGCGGTCGTGGAAATCGCTGGCCATCTTGCCGAACGCAACGATCTCGGTCGGGCAGATGAAGGTGAAGTCCTTCGGCCAGAAGAAGACGATCTTCCACTTGCCTTCGTCGGTCTTATCGCTGATGTCGGTGAAACAGGTCTTCAGGTCGAGACCGGCCGGCCCGCCCTTCACTGCCTTGAGGTTGAAGGAGGGGAATGTGTCGCCGACTGTGAGCATCATCGTCTCCTAAGCGCCAGATGAGTTGGACGTCGGAGACTATATGTTGCAACGCACAAAACGCCAACCCGGCGGAGGCGAAAACAGCGGTTCCAGCCGCGCGAGGGATCTAGGCGCGCGGGGGGGCGGCCGCGAACGCCGCGGCGATCGTGTTCCACAGCGGTTTGCGCTTGAAATCGGCATCCAGCGGCAGCGGACGCTGTGCCTGTTTGTCGTCGCGCGGCAGGGAGTCATTCAGCCAGGTCCGGCGGTCCGACAGACCCCAACTCAGCATGCCCATCACCGCCGGGCAGCTCAACACCGCATCGAGATAGGTGCGGGCATGGCTGGCAACGGCGGCGTCCCGGGTGGCCGCATCGCCGGCGATGCGGTTGTCACGCACGTCGAACTCCGTGATCACGATCTTCAGGCCCAATCCGGCCACATCGGCGCAGAACTTCGCCAACCGCTTCGGATCCAGGTCGTTGACCCCTGCTTCCAGATGCGCCTGCATACCCAGGGCCTGCACCGGCACGCCCTGCGCCTTCATCCGCGCCAGCAGCGCCAGCATGTCCTGGCGCTTCTTCTCATGCTCCGGCCAGGTGTAGTCCAGGCCGTAATCATTGATGCAGCGCAACGGCAGCGGGTCCGACTCGGCGCATGCGTGGAACGCGACGCTCAGCAGGTCCGGACCCATCGCGCGCGACCAGATCGTGTCGCGCAAGCCGAACGGGCGGTTGGCCGTGGGATCCAGGACCTCGTTCACGACATCCCAATGCACCAAGCGGTCGCGGCAATGCGCGGTCACCGCGCGGATGTGAGCGGTCAGTAGGGATTGGGCGTTGCCGGGGTTCAGCTCCTGGACCAGCCAGTCCGGATTATGCTCGTGCCACAACAGGGTGTGGCCGCGCACCTGGATGCCGCGGCGCGACGCGAACGCCATCAGGGCATCCGCCGGCTTCCAGTTCCACACATCGGGCTTCGGCCGCAGCTCACCCCATTTGAACGCCGTCTCGCCCGTGACGATCCCGCATTCGGTGCGGACATGATCCATGAAGATGTGGTCGGTCGCGAGGACCTGGTCGGCGATGGCGGCGCCGTAGAACCGGTTCCCGCTCATCGCCTGCTCGTTCAATCCCGGCTCGACCGGCGGTGCAGCGGCCGCGGCAAGCATTCCGGCCGCCCCGGCCAACACGGCGCGGCGGCCGAACGGCCGGGCGTCTCCAGGTGCGGCAGCTCGGGGCAAGGCCATCGGTACGATCTCCTCCGGTGACCCGCCCCGAGGGAAGGTCAGGCTGCCAGGGCTTCCGGCTCCGCCACGGGCAGGCGGGCGCGGATCAGCTTCTCGATACCACGCAGATGTGCCCGCTCGGTCGCGTCGCAGAAGCTGATCGCCATGCCGGCGTTCCCAGCCCGGGCGGTGCGGCCGATGCGGTGCACGTAGCTCTCGGGGATGTTAGGCAGGTCGAAGTTAATGACGTGTGTCACGTCATCCACGTCGATGCCGCGGGCGGCGATGTCGGTCGCGATCAGCACGCGGACGCTGCCGTTCTTGAACGCGGCCAGGGCACGTTCCCGCTGGCCCTGGCTCTTGTTGCCGTGGATGGCGGCGGCCGGCTGCCCGGCGGCCTCCAAATGCTGCACGACCTTGTCGGCGCCGTGCTTGGTGCGGGTGAACACCAGCGTGCGGCCCATGTCCTTGCGCTTCAGGATGGAGGCGAGCAACGAACGCTTGCGCGCCGCCTCCACGAACACGACGGCCTGCTCCACCCGGTCGGCCGTCTTGGCGACCGGGGTGACGGCGACATGCACCGGGTCGCGCAGCAGCGCGGCGGCGAGACCCTCGATCTCCTTCGGCATGGTGGCCGAGAAGAACAGCGTCTGGCGCTGGCGGGGGATGTAGGACACGATCTTCTTGATCGGCACGATGAAGCCGAGGTCGAGCATGTGGTCGGCCTCGTCCAGCACCAGCACTTCGACGTTGGCCAGGTTCACCGCCCGGTCGTTGAGGTGGTCCAGCAGCCGGCCCGGCGTCGCCACCAGCACGTCCACGCCGTTATCCATGGCGCGGGCCTGCCGCGGCTTCGGCACGCCGCCGAACATCAGCGCCACGCGGATCGGCGACCCGGCGGCGTAGGCGCGGAAGTTCTCGGCGATTTGGCTGGCGAGTTCGCGGGTCGGCGCCATGACCAGGCAGCGCGTGCCCTTCTTGCCCGGATGCTTCCGCTCCGACAGCAGGCGATGCAGGATCGGCAGGGCGAAGGCGGCGGTCTTGCCGGTGCCCGTCTGGGCGATGCCCTGGACGTCGTGCCCGGCCAGCACGTGCGGGATGGCCTGTGCCTGGATCGGCGTCGGCTCGGTATAGCCTGCGGTGGTCAACGCGGCGAGCAGCGGCGCGGCCAAACCGAGGTCTTGGAAGGATGACATTGATGACTTTCTTGAACCGGACGCGCCATCGCGGGGTGCTCTGGGCGTCACTCGTGATCTACAGGACCACGAACCGGCGCGAGACACTTGATAGGATAAAGGCTGCGTTCGGAAACGGCAGTGCTCGATCGTCGAGGTGCGCAGCGCAACGTATAGTGCTGCACCGCAGCGAAAGTCAAGAAAATCCTACCACCGCCGCCTATTGCACGTTGATCAAGGCCGCAACGGCCTGATCCGCCCGGTCCTCACTGCTGGCCAATCCACTCGCCACGCCGGCCTGGTCCGCCGCCGCGCGGTTCTGGCTCATCTTGCGCTTGCCCTCCAGCCGGGTGATCGGAATGCGCACACCGACGATCCCGCGCAACTGGGCCGCGACGAATGCCGGCGGCGCATCGCTGACCGCCCACGGCTCGACCCGCGACGCTTCATGACGGTTGGTCAGCGTCGTCACCACCGCCAGCAACCGGGCTGGGTCTTCGAAGAACTCGACCGGCCCATAGGCATGCACCGCCATGTAGTTCCAGGTCGGCACCACCTTCCCGTCGACCTGCTTGCTGGCATACCAGGAGGGGCTGACATAGGCGTCCGGCCCCATGAAGATGACCAGCGCCTCCGTCGCCGCGACCTCACGCCACTGCGGATTGGCCTTCGCGACATGCCCGTAGAGCACGCCCCGATCGCCCTCGGCGGCCTCCAGGATCAAGGGCAGCGGCGTCGCCAGGATGCCGCCCGGCCCAGCGGTGACCAGGCTGGCCAAGCGCGCCGCCTGCATCCAGGCGTGCAGCGTCGGCAGGTCATCCTCCCGGAACGCAGGCGGGGTGTACATCAGACGATCCTCAGCCGGTCACGCGACACTGCCGGCATCTGCGATCTCCGTCTTCACGGCGGCGACCGCCATCTGCACCGGCGGCTTGGGAACGACACGGCCGCACAACTCATCCCCCGCATCCCGCTTCAGGCGGGCACAGGTGGGGGATGCCGCCAGCGACACCACGGCAACCACCAGGAACGCCGCGCTGTAATCGACCAGCAGCGGATGGGAGTGCCCGGTGATCGCCAGCGAGCCTGCCAGTGCGGCGGCGGCGGTGCAGATGCCAAGCGTGAGCATAAGCTGCTGGAACGTCGTGTAGAAGCTGGTCGCCGAACTCATCTGTGCGCGGCCGATCTCCGCGTAGGCGATCGTGTTGTAGGCGGTGAACTGCAACGACTGGAAGAAGCCGCCGACCAGCAGCACCGCGTAGATCAGCGCGGTCGGCCAATCCGGCCGGAACGCGGCAATGGCCGCCAGGAACACCGTCGAGGTGATGCCGTTCCACATCATCACGCTGCGGAAGCCCCAACGCCGCAGGATCGGTTTGGCCGCGCCCTTCATCAGGATCGACCCGGCGCTGCTGGTGAAGGTGATCAGCCCGCTTTGCAGCGCCGACATGCCGAAGCCCAACTGCAGCATCATCGGCAGCAGGAATGGCACCGCCCCTGCGGAAATCCGCGTCAGCCCGCCCCCCACCACGGACAGGCTGAAGGTCGGCACCCGCATCAGCGAGAAATCCAGCACCGGCTGCGGATGGTTGCGGCTGTGGCGCACATAGAGCAGGCCGCTGCCGATGCCCGCGGCGACGATGGACGCGGTCGCCGGCAACGAGGTTTCCCCCCGGCTGGCCAGTTCCAGGCCGAACATCAGGCAGGACAGCGAAATGCCGGAGAGCAGCAACCCCCAGCCATCGAAATCCACCCGTCCCTCCTCCTTGATGTCGCGGATGTATAGGGTGGCCAGCACGATCCCGAGCACGCCGATCGGCACGTTGATGTAGAAAATCCAACGCCAGGACAGCGCCGTCACCAGGAACCCGCCCACGGGCGGCCCCAGCACCGGGCCGATCGTCGCCGGCACCATCAGCCAGGTCATGGCCGAGACCAGCTCGCTCCGCTCCACCGAGCGCAGCAGCACCAGGCGTCCGACCGGCACCATCATCGCGCCGCCGATGCCCTGCAGGATGCGGGCGCCCACCAGCTCCCACAGGCCATCCGACAGGCCGCACAGGATTGAACCGAAGGTGAACAGCGCGATGGCGTAGCGGAACACGGTGCGGGTGCCGAACTTGTCCGCCACCTTGCCGCTGGCGGGGATGAACACGGCGAGGCTGAGCAGATAGGCCGTCAGCGCCACATTCATCTGCAACGGATCGACGCCGAAAGTGCGCGCCATGGTCGGCAGCGCGGTCGCCAGCACCGTGCCGTCCAACTGCTCCATGAACAGGGCGCTGGCGACGATCAGCGCCGTGGTCCGCACCGACACATGCGACAGGCGTTGCTGCGAGCGCTGCCGGCGGCGGTAGCGGGCGCGGGCGCGGATGCGGCGTCGGGCTTGGGCGTTGACGGCGTCGGTGAAGATCGCGTGCAAAGGCATTGGCGGATCATCGCGCGATCATCCCGCGAGGAAAACCGCGCATCGTGCATGGCGGATCGTCCAGGCGCGCGCTATGCGGATGGCTATGCGGCGGCGGATGTTTGTCCTTGCGGGCGCGGTGGTCCTGCTCGCGGCGGGTTTGGCGGCTGCCACGTTGCGGCCGGCGCCCCCGCGACCCGGTCCGCAGCCGGCCTTCCCGGCGCTGATCGCCAACGGCCGCAAGGCCGACCGGATCGAGGTGGTGCGTGGCCCAGACATCCTGTGGCTGGAGCGGCGGGGGCAGGTTTGGGGCCTGGCCCGGGCCGCCGGCTATCCCGTCCGGCCAGAATCGGTGGCATCGCTGATGGACGGGCTGCTCGCCCTGACCCTTGAGCATCCCGTGGCGGGAACACCAGCCAGCGCCGGCCTGGAGGACCCGTCTGCCCCGGAAGGGGCGGGCACGCTGATCCGGGTGCTGACGGCGTCCGACGATGTCCTGGCCGCGGTCATTGTCGGGAACGATGCCGGGCTGGTCCGCCGGCCAGGCCAGCCGACGCTCTGGCTGGCAACACCGGTGCTGCGGGCGAGCCCCGACCCGGCCGACTGGATCGGCCGCCATGTGCCGCCGCCCGAGGCCGCGGTGGCGATCGTGAACGGCGACGATCAGGCGACGGCGAAGCTGCGGCAGACCCTTGCCGCGCTGCCGTTCACCGAGGTGCGGGCCAGTCCGCAAGTTCATCCTGCTCCGCTGCGGTCCATCCCGCTGCGGCTCGCGGACGGCACGGCGCTGCTCAGCCTGGGGCGGGTGGATGGGCAGGAATGGCTGCAAATCTCCGGCGACGCCGCGTGGGCCCGGCGGCTTGCGCCCTATGCCTTCGCCGTTCCGGCTGGCAGCCTGTCGCCATGAGCCGCGAATATCCCGCGCGTCCGCTGGTGGGTGTCGGCGCCGTCGTGCTGCGGCCGGGCGAGGTGCTGCTGGTGCGCCGCGGAAACCCGCCGAATGCCGGGCAATGGAGCATCCCGGGAGGCGCCCAGGAACTCGGCGAGACGGCCGAGGCCGCGGCCCGGCGTGAATTGTTGGAGGAAACCGGCCTTGTCGTCGGACCGCTGACCTTGGTGGCGAACGTCGACAGTATCCATCCGGATGCGGATGGCCGCATCCGCTTCCACTATACGATCCTGGATTTCACGGGTCGTTGGCAGGGTGGCCATCCCGCGCCGGGCGGCGACGTCATCGATGCGGCGTTTTTCCCGTTCGAGGCATTGCCAGGCTTGGGCCTGTGGAGCGAAGCGCTGCGGGTGATCGCGGCGGCACGGCGACTCCTGGCCGTATAAACCCGCTCAGCTCCGCCGTCGGCGCGAATTCGGCGCCTTTTGTGAGTTCGCCATGGTCATCGCAGCGCCGCCCAGCAGAACGCCCAAGGCCGCAGGCAGCAGCCAAGGCGGCCGGACCAGCAGCGAAGTGACCGGATGTTCCCACAGCCAGGCGGACAGGTGCGAGCGCACGAAGCTTTCGACCGCTTCGTAGCGGAAGTGGTCGATCGCGCTCAGCGCCTCCCCGAGCGAGATGTCTTGCGGGCCCAGCGTCCCGACCGCGACCGCACCGACCAGCAGGGTTGCAGACAGCACTGCGAAGATTTTTGCCAGCATCAAGTGAAAAGCCGTTCGTTCTTCTTGTCTGCATACAGCCCGGCGACCCACTCGCCATAGCCGTTCCAGATGACTGTAGGCACACGTTCGCCTGTACCCAAGAGCCGTTCGTACGCCTGGCTCCAACGCGGATGCGGCACGGCCGGGTTCACGTTCGCCCAGAAGCCGTATTCATCGGGCTGGATCGCGTGCCACATCGTCTCCGGCTGCTTGTCCGTGAAGGAGATTTTGACGAGCGACTTGCCGGACTTGAACCCGTATTTCCACGGAAGATGGAGGCGCAGCGGCGCGCCATCCTGTTTTGGCAGGGGCTTGCCGTACATGCCGGTCACCATGAAGGCGAGGTCGGTGCTGGCCTCCTCCATCGTGCAGCCTTCGATATAGGGCCAGGGATAGAGGCTGGACCGCACCCCGGGCATGACCCGGGGGAGGTCGGCCGACTCGAACACCACGTATTTCGCCGAGGCCGTCGGGCTGGCGATCTTCAGCAGGGCGGATAGCGGAAAGCCGGTCCAGGGCACCGTCATGGCCCATGCCTCCACGCAGCGATGCCGGTAGACCCGGTCCTCCAACTGCACCTGCTTCAGCAGGTCATCCAAATCCATCGTCCGCGGCTTGTCCATCATGCCGGCGAGTTCGACCTGCCACGGGGAAACCGGCATGCGCTGGGCGGCACGCCAAATCGACTTGTCCTCACCGAACTCGTAGAAATTGTTGTATGTGGTGGCATCCTCTTCGGGCGTGATCGGCCGGCCCGCCGGGTAGCGCGGGTTCGGGTCTGCCAGGGCTGGCCGAACCAGGGCGCCAGCGATCAGCCCGGCCCCGCCAACCATCAACGAGCGACGGCCCAGGACAACCCGCTCCGGCGTCACCCGGCTTTCGGCGATTTCCCAGCCACGACGCCGATGGATGAACATGGTGAGCCTCGCTGTGTCAGTCGACGACATGGGGCCGGCAAGGCGACATGAAATACTGCCCCGCCGCGCCGGCCACGTAAAGTCCACCCAATATACCAGGAAACGGGCGGCGTGTGGCTTACGATCAGGTAATCCATGGCGCACCACGAAGTGATCGGATAGCCTCCGGCGGCGGCCGGTTGGGGCCGCATCGAAGGAGACCCGACATCGTGGCGAAGCCGTTCTGCACCGCCCTGTTTGCCGCCGCTGCCCTGCTGCTTGGCGGCTGCCAGACCGTGTTCGATGCCGTCGGCGTGGCCGTGCCGCTGAGCGCCAGCGAATCGCGCGTGTTCAACGGCAGCTATCAAGGCTATATCCGGCGGGTCGCCGCCACTGGCCCGGGTTGCCCGATCGACCAGGGTGAAGTGGTGATTATGGTTGGCGACGGCGTGCTCTGGTATGCTTACAGCCCAGTGACCTTTTTCGAGTCTCCGGTCAATTACGACGGCACGATCGACGCGGTTTCCGGTGATTCCCACATGACAGGCCGGGTGGTCGGCAACCACCTGGAAGCCATTGTGACGTCACCGAACTGCGAATCCAAGCTGTCGATGAACTACATCTACAATCATTCCTGACGCCGCGTTACTCGCTGGCGGCGGGGATTTTCCTGGGCGGCGCCCGCTTTGCCGCTGCGCGGGACGGCGCCGGACGCGGCGGCGCCGTCGGCCCGTCACGGCGGGCAAAGCGGATGGCCTGGAACGCCAGCCATCCCACCGGCCCGAAGAAGAACACCAGCGGGATGACCGGCAGCAGCAGGATGCGTGGCATGCGGTCGTCCAGGAAGCGGTCCACCACCATCACGCCGACCAGCAGGTCGAAAGCCAGGAAATGCAGCCACCCCGCCAGGACGGTCGCCGGTTGCCGGAACAGGGCCGCGACACCGGTCAGCGAGGTGAAATCAACCTGCGACCCGCCCCAATGGGTGACGAGCAACACCAAATAGGCTGCGGCGAGCAGCAGCGGGACCAGGGTGCCGCAGAACCGCGTCAGCGCCCGACGCCAGCCGAACATGGCCGCGAGAACGAGCACGATCCAGCCGATCACGGCGCAGAAATTGGCGACACGGTAGACCGCTTCCAGCGACGTCACGTCAGCGCCGGGGCTTGAGGAAGCCGACCAGCCGCTCCGCCTCCGCCACGATCGGGTCGGCAAGCGAGGCTGCCTTGTCCGCACCCTCCGCGAGCCGGCGGTCGACGGTCGCGGGGTCGGACAGCCAACGCCGGGTTTCCGCGGCAAGCGGGGCGAGCTTGGCCACCAGCAGCTCGGCCAGCGCCTCCTTGAACGGGCCGAAGCCTTTGCCGCCATGGTCGCGCAGCACGCTGGAATGGTCGGTATCGCTCAGCGCGGCGTAGATGCCGACGAGGTTGCGTGCCTCGGGCCGGGCCTCCAACCCACGCGGGTCGTCCGGCAGCGGCTCCGGGTCGGTCTTGGCGCGGCGGATTTTGAGCGCGATCGTGTCGGCGTCGTCGGTCAGGTTGATGCGGCTTTGGTCCGACGGATCGGACTTGCTCATTTTCTTGGACCCGTCCCGCAGCGACATCACCCGCGCCGCCGGGCCCAGGATCAGCGCCTCGATCTGCGGGAAGAAATCGGCCTGGTAATCATGGTTGAACTTCTGGGCGATGTCGTTGGCCAGCTCCAGGTGCTGGCGCTGATCGTCGCCCACCGGCACGCGGGTAGCGTGATAGGCGAGGATGTCGGCCGCCATCAGGTTCGGGTAGGCGAACAGCCCGACGGACACGTTCTCCCGGTCCTTGCCGGCCTTGTCCTTGAACTGCGTCATGCGGTTGAGCCAGCCCATGCGGGCAACGCAGTTGAAGATCCAGGCCAGCCGGGCATGGGCCGGCACGGCGGATTGGTTGAACAGGATGGAACGGTCGTTGACCCCGATCGCGAGCAGGGTCGCCGCCATCTCCCGCGTCGCATCCGCCAGGCTCGCCGGGTCCTGCCAGGCGGTGATGGCATGCAGGTCCACCACGCAATACAGGCACTCATGCCCCTCCTGCAGCGCCACCCAATTCCGCAGCGCGCCAAGATAGTTGCCCAGGGTCGGCACGCCCGAGGGTTGGATGCCGGAGAAGATGCGTTCCATGCGCCGAGTTCTCCCCGGCGGGGGGCGACCGGTCAAGGTGGACCTGATCTCTTCTCCCTCTCCGAGAGGGAGACGGTTTTTAGAGCCTGGTCAGGCGATCGCCCCCTCTGGGATGTCCTGCCCCGCCGCGGCTTGGCCCTTCCGCGCGGCCGGGCGCTGGAACGGCATGACCCATGTCCGGTCCCGCAGCATTTGCATAGCTGCCAGGGCCACCTGGCCGCGCCAGGTCGCAGCCGGTTGCAGGCCCTCGGCGAACTCGACATGGGCCGGACGCCAGCGTGTCTTCGACACGTCCGACCCTGTGGACAGGTTGACGCGGCGATAGCCCTGGCCGATCGCCCATTTGATGGCCTCCGCCACCACCGTCGTCATCACGCTGTAGCGGCCCCAGGCGGGGTCATAGCCCGAGTAATAGAGGTAAAGCTCATCATCGTAGGCAAACCCGATGCGCATGGCGACGGCGACGCCGGCGATCGACAGCGCGAACAGCCGGACGCCGCCGCGCCGGGCAACCTCGTCCACGTAGTCGGTGATGAAGGCCCGCGCCTCGGGGGCGGCGAACACGTTGATGTGGTGCACGGCGCCATCTTGCTCCGACCGCATGGCGTGCATGTCGAGCAATTCCTGGAACGCCGGGCGGATTTGCTCCGGATCAGACATGACCTGCAACTCGTACGCGTGTTTGTCCCGGGCGAGCGAGTTGTAGCACTTGCGCAGCGACTCCTTCATGTTGCGCGGCAGCTTGGATTTCAGCGCGTCCCAACTGTCCGGCAGCGGCAGGTAGAAATCCTGCAGTTGCCGCGTCGGCTGGAACCCGGCGACGATCGGCGCGACATTGGGCGGCAGGCCGCGCCATTGCACCCAATCCCATTCGGAATGCTGTGCAAGATGGCCGACCAGGGCATCCAGCGCATCCTGGGTCCAAGCTTTGCGGCAGGTCATGCCGCGGATTTCGGTCACGTTGCTGTCCGCCCCGAGGAACTGCAGCTCCCGCGTGCGGATCGGCAGCCTGCCGGGACGGTGCGTCAGCATCATCGGGGCCACGGCCACCAACGACCCGGCCATGTCCCGCACGGAGTACAGGCGCAACTCGTCGCGCACCTTCGCGCCGTCGCGCTGGAAGTGCTTCCACCACAGCCGGTGCCAGGTGGATGACTGGAACGGCGTGCGCGGCACGTCCCCCAAATCGAGCGCGTCCCACTCCGCAGCCAATCGGCCGAAGGCATCCGGCTGGGTCGCCAGTTCGACGGTCGGCATCATGTCAGTCGCAGCCCCTTTGCCAATAGCTTCAGCGTCATGAATTCCACCGGCCCGTAATGCTCGCGGTATCGCGCCTGGGACCGCCGGTAGCTTTCGAGGATCATCTGGTCGCGGCCGGGCTGGCGCATCAGCGAGGGGCCGATGCGGTAGCGCAACGCCGGGCGGTCAAGGAACTGCACGCCGCCATGGCGCATCGCGCGCATGTAGAAATCGACGTCCTCCACCAGCGGCATTGCCGTGTCGAAGCCGCCGATGGCATCGGCATCCGCGCGGCGGACCATGCCGGCGCTGCACACCAGCAGGGTGGGGCCGAACAGCATGGCGGCGGTGAAGGCCAGGCGATGACGCAGCCGGGCGCAACGCCGCGCCCTTCGTTGCGCCAGGGCGAAGTAGCGGCGCTGCCGCTCGATCTCGGCCGCGTCCTCGCCGAACGGCTCAATCGTGCCGAACACGACGCCGATCTCCGGGTGGGCGGCAAACGCCGCACGGGCCGCGGCGTAGTGGCCCGGTGCAACCAGGTCGTCGTCGTCGAGGAAGTGGATCAGCCCGGCCTTGGCAAGCGCCACGCCGGTGTTGCGCGGGATCGCCGGGCGGCCGCCGCTGGACCGCCAATTGGTTAGATAGCGGACGCGGCAATCGCCCATGGCGGCGATCACGCCCGCCGCCGTGTGTTCGACGGAATCATCCACCACGATCACCTCGACCGTCGCACCGTCCTGATCCAGCGCGCTGCGCACGGCATCAACCACGGTATGCGGCCGGTCGCAGGTTGCGATCACCACGGAGATATCCGGCCGCTGCAGGCCATTCGGCCCCTGCCCTGCCGGGACAGCGCTGGGGATATCGGGCAGCAACGCACGTGGCGCATCCATGGAGACCGACATCTCGCCTTCCTCATGCGGCTTTGGCGACAGGACGCCAACGTGTTGAGACTGGCCTCAGACACTGTAAAATAGGGTAAATTACCCGGTTTCTCAGAACCGGTTGATATGCGTTCGGCCTCGCCTCAGCCCGGCTGCTGCTTCATCCTGAGCAACGCCGCCCGCACCTCGTCAACCGGAAGCACGTCGGCGTATTTGACCGCCATATCGTAAAGATTGGCAAAATGCGGACCCTCATGCCGGTCGGCGACGCATTCCTCGGGCACGATGGTGCGGTAGCCGTGGGACAGGCTGTCCACCACCGTCGCCCGCACGCAGCCGGAGGTGGAGCCGCCCGTCACGATCACCGTGTCCACCCGGTGCCAGATCAGCAGCGACGGCAGGTTGGTCTCGTGGAAGGCGGAGGCCATGCGCTTGTTGATGACAACGTCCCGCGCCGCGTCGATCTGCAACCGGTCATCGAACTCGGCCCGGCGGGATCCAAGCTTCACGTTCTGCAACGAGTCGGGGGTGTCGGTGCGGGTGCCCCAGACGCCGCAATCCTCGCCGGATGGCAGGTAGGCGACCTGCGTCCACACCACCGGTGAGCCGAGGTCGCGGCACAGCGCGCTCAGCTCGTTGATGTATCGGATCTGGTTCGGGTCGGTCTCGTAGGCGGTCACGTATTCGTCCGGCAGGGTGTATGCCTTCTGCGGATCGACGTTCACGATCGCCACCTTCCGTCCGAAGCCGAAGCGGGCGCGGCCGGGGCGCTGCTTCAGCTCCTCGTACAGGGTGCGGGACGATTTGTTCGACAACTCCATCGCGTCGGCGGTGGCTATGATGCCAGGTATTCGGCGAAGTAGTCGTCCACCGCGACCAGCCGGTCCGTCAGGCCCAGGCGGTGCGCCGTGTCGGCAAACTGCGCCATGGTCTTGCGGTTGGCGTCCAGCCCGTGGGCGTAGGCGCGGTTGCCCAGCACCGCCTCCGCCTCGTCGCGCTCGTGCTCGAACCAGGGGGAGGCATAGGGAAAGCCGCGGATGGAGGCGAGGTAGGCGTCCTCGCACCGGATGAACGCGTCGGTGATGCGGGGGGCCAGCGTGCGGTCCGCCTCCCAGACGTCCCGGCGCAACACGACCAGGTGCTGCGGCGGGAAGAAGCCGGTGTCCTTGTAGTATTGCAGCTCGACCGGGCGGTACTCCGGCAACAGCCGCACGATGGGGCCTTGCACGGCGTCGAATTGCAGCGGGCGGGATGGACTGTAGATCGCGTCCAACTCGCCCGCGACCAGCATCTGCGCCAGCGAACGGCCAGGCGGGGGACGCGTGGCGCAGGACGGCAAGGCCGGTTCGGCGCGCGCCGTGTAGCCACCGTCGATGTCGCCAATGCACCATTGCAGCGCCAGCGGGTCGAGCCCGGCCCAGGCCAGGAAATGGCGATACCAAATGGAGCCGCTGGCGCTCCAGCTATACATGCCGACCCGCTTGCCGGCGAGCTGCGCCACGGTGGTGATCGGCGAGCCGATCGGCACGTAGAGGTCGCGGGCGGTGAAGTTCCGCAGCACGAACACCGGCAGGGCAACGAAGGAGCGGTCACCCTGGTCGATCCGGCGGAGGTGGACGCCCATGGACGCCTCGCCCCCCGCCATCGCCGGGTCGTGCAGGGCGGCGCGCAGCATCTCCGCCCGGCTGGGCCACGAGCCTGGCTCGCTGAGCCGCAGCGTGAGATCGACGCCCTCGGCCCGGATGCTGCCGCTGACCAGCGGCATCAGGCGGTTGTAGTCGGCACAGGCGAGCGTCAGCGCAGGTTGGTCCGTCATGATGCGATGCTACGGCAAGTGCAGCCCGCTTGTCATCGCCGCAGGCGCGGGTTCAGCACGCCGTAGAGCACGTCGACGCCCAAATTCACCAGCATGACCAGGATCGCGATCAGCAGCGTGCCGCCTTGCAGCACGTTGTAGTCGCGGCGCTGCACGCTCTCCACCAGCCAGTGCCCAACGCCGGGCCAGGAGAACACCGTTTCGGTCAGGATCGCGCCGCCCAGCAGGTAGCCAACCTGCAAGCCAAGCACCGTCACCACCGGGATCATCGCATTGCGCAAAGCGTGCACCACGATGACGCGCGACGGCGACAATCCCTTGGCGCGGGCGGTGCGGACGTAGTCCTCGCCTAACACCTCCAGCATGGCGGAGCGGGTCATGCGTGCGATGGTGGCCAGCGGGATGGTGCCCAGCACGATGGTCGGCAGGATCAGGTGCCGCAGGGCGGAGACGAACGCCCCGGGCTCATCACTGTAGAACAGGCTGTCGATCAACAGGAAGCCGGTATGCGGCTCGACATAATACAGGTCGTCGATGCGGCCGGACACCGGGGTCCAGCCGAGCGCCACGGAAAACACCAGGATCGCCATCAGCCCCCACCAGAAGATCGGCATGGACGCGCCCGTCACCGAAATCCCGATCAGCCCGTAATCGAGCGCCGAGCCGCGCCGCACCGCCGCGACCACGCCCAGCGGCAGCCCGATCAGCATCGCGAACAGCATCGCGCAGACGCCGAGTTCGACCGTCGCGGGGAAGAAGGTGGTGAACTCGGTCCAGACGCTTTCCTGCGTCACCACGGAATGGCCCATATCGCCGTGCAGCAACTGCCATTCGTAGTCGACAAACTGTTTCCACAGCGGCTGGTCCAAGCCCAACTCGTGCCGGAAATAGGCCAGCCGCTCCGGCGAGATGCCGTGTTCGCCGGTGCGGACCTCGACCGGGTCGCCCGGCACCGCATGCACCAGCAGGAAGCCCAGCAGCGTGACGCCGACCAGCGTCGGGACGATCAGCGCCAGCCGCCGGGCAAGCAGGCGGATCAAACGCTCAGTTCAGGTCGACCTGGTCGAACACGTGCTGGCCGAGCGGGCTCATCACGTAGCCGACCACGTTCTTGCGCAGCGGCTGGAAGGCCACGGAATGGGCGATGAGGAAGAACGGCGCTTCCTCATGCATCAGGACCTGCGCCTGCTCGTACAGCTTGGCCCGGTCTGCCTGCACCGGGAGGGTGGCGGCCTTTTGAATCAGGGCGTCGAAATCCTTGTTGCACCATTTGGAGGCACTGCCGCCGCCAATTCGGGCGGCCGCGCAGCTCGCCAACGGGGTGAAGAAATTGTCGGGGTCGCCATTGTCCCCGGTCCATCCCAGCTCCGCCATCTGGTGCTCACCGGCTTGCACGCGCTTGCGGTACTCACCCCACTCGAAGCTGACGATCTTGGCCCGGATGCCGACCTTCATCAGGTCGGCCTGCATCAGCTCGGCAATGCGCCGCGCATCCGGGTTGTACGGCCGCTGCACCGGCATCGCCCACAGATCGGTGTCGAACCCGTCCGGAAATCCGGCATCGGCCAGCAGCTTCTTGGCCGCGTCGGGATCGTGCGGGTAATCCTGCACCGCGTCGTTGTAGGACCACATGGTCGGCGGGATCAGGTTCTTCGCCGCCTGCCCGGCGCCCTGGTAGACCGCGGTCAGGATCGCCTGCTTGTCGATCGCCATGTTGATCGCCTGGCGCACGCGCTTGTCGTCGAACGGCTTCTTCTGGTTGTTGAAGGCGAGGTAGCCGATGTTCAGCCCCGGTTGCGACAGCAGGTTCAGCTTCGGATCGATCCTGATGCCGGGCAGGTCCGCGGGTGAGGGAAACGCCATGACCTGGCATTCATCGGCCCGCAGCTTCGCCAGCCGCACCGCCGGGTCCTTGTTGATGGAGAATACCAGCGCGTCCAGCTTGGCTTTCGGTCCCCAGAAATCATCGAAGCGGCGATAGCGGATCGTCGCGTCGCGTTGGTAGGCGACGAAGGAGAACGGCCCGGTGCCGATCGGCATCTGGTCGATCTGCTCCGGCTTGCCCGCCTTCATCAGCACGTCGGCATACTCGGCCGACTGGATGGAGGCGAAATCCATCGCCAGGTCCGCCAGGAACGGGGCCTGCGGCTCCGACAAGGTGAAGCGGACGGTGTAGGGATCCAGCGCGTCGATCGCGGTGATCAGCTTGGCGAATCCCATGTCGCCGTAATAGTCGTACGAGCCGCCGGAAATCTTATGGTACGGCGAATCCTCCTTCCCCTGCCGGTTGAAGGAGAACAGCACGTCGTCCGCGTTGAAGTCCCGCGTCGGCTTGAACATCGCGTTGCTGTGCCACTTCACGCCGTGGCGCAGGTGGAAGGTGAAGACCTTGCCGTCCGCCGAGACGTCCCAGCTTTCGGCCAGGCCGGGTTCGAGGTCGGTGCTGCCGTGCTTGAACTGGACGAGCTGGTTGTAGATCGGCCGGTTGGCGTCGAACGTGGTGCCGGTGGTGTTGATCATCGGGTTGAAATTCTCGGGCGAGCCTTCCGAGCAATAGACCAGGGTCTTGGCCGCGGCGCCGGTGGCCCCCGCCATGCACGTCAAGGCCGCACCGGCGAGCAGAAGGGGTCGCAAAAATCCGCAGACCATCATGGACCAGCCTTTCGAGAGAACAGTCAGGATTTGCCGCAGTGTAGCAGTGCTGCGGGCGGCGGCTAGCGCACCCCGCGGCGGCGGTTGAAGGCCAGTTGCTCCGGCGACAACTGGAACCCCACCAACACGCTGTAGGCTGCACCGGACCGCTTGTCATTGACCGGGAGCGTCAAGTCGATCTGGTCGCCGGTCAGGCGGAGCCGCTCCGAATTGCGGGGGAACTCGACGTTCACGGTGTAATCCTTCTTGTCGAGGATGGTGTCGCCGCGGGAGACGGAGATGAAATACGTCACCGATCCCTGCCGCCCCTGGGCTGCCGGGCCGCGGGTCAGCTCCATGCTGACGGAGATGACGGTGTGCAGATGCGTCAGGTCATCCAGGTTGCACTTGCCGGACAGCCCGGTGATCCGCCCGTCCAGCACCATGTCCGTCACGTCCGTTCCTGTTCCGCGGAACTGCGTGCTGTCGGCGCCGTCGCGCAGGATGCCCGTCACCGGGCAGGCTGGCGGGAATTTCGGCAGGTTGGCGCCGCCGCACCCCGCCAGGCCGAGGGTGGCGAGCAGCATCAAGGCCAAGCCAGGCCAGACCGGCCGGAGCAGGCCAACGACACGAACGGCACGTAGGGGAAAAGGCATCGGATACTCCGGATGGACGCCCGTCGCGCGGGTTCGGTGCGGCTGGGTTGTGACAGACCGGGCGGGCGGGCATATACTGCCCGCCACAGCCACCGCGGACAACATGGCCCAAAAACGCCCCCTTCGCATCCTGCTCTCCGGCCCGCGCGGCTTCTGCGCCGGCGTGGACCGCGCCATCCGAGTCGTCGAGGAGGCGATCCGCCGCTTCGGCGCACCCGTCTATGTCCGCCATGAGATCGTGCACAACCGCACGGTGGTGGAGGCGCTGGAGGCGCAGGGCGCGGTCTTCGTGGAAGAACTGGACGAGGTTCCGCCCGACGCCCACGTCGTGTTCTCCGCCCATGGCGTGCCGAAATCCGTGCCGCTGGAGGCGGAACGCCGCCATTTGCATTACTACGACGCCACCTGCCCGTTGGTGAGCAAGGTGCACCGGGAAGCGGAGCGGCATTTCGGCGACGGCGGGTCGGACCAGCGGCACATCCTGATGATCGGGCATGCCGGCCACCCCGAGGTCGTCGGCACGATGGGCCAGTTGCCGCCCGGCGCCGTCACCCTGGTGCAGGACTCGCAGGAGGCGCAGCAGGTGCAGCCCGCCCCTGGGCCGCTTGCCTTCATCACCCAGACCACCCTGTCCGTGGACGACACGGCGGAGATCGTGGACGTGCTGCGCACTCGCTTTCCGGGCATCGAAGGGCCGAAGCGGGAGGATATCTGCTACGCCACCACCAACCGCCAGGCCGCGGTCAAGGCCGTGGCGCCGGATTGCGACCTGGTGATCGTGATCGGCAGCCCGAACTCCTCCAACTCCCAGCGGCTGCGCGAAGTGGCGGAGCGGGCGGGCGCGAAGCGGGCCGTGCTGGTGCCGCGGGCGCGCGACCTGGATTGGACGCTGATGGACGGCGTCGAGACACTGGGCCTGACCGCCGGCGCCTCCGCCCCCGAGGCCCTGGTGCAGGAGATGATCACCCATTTGGCGGAGCGTTACACGCTGGGGATCGAGGAACGCCGGGTGACCGAGGAAGACGTGATCTTCAAGCTGCCCGCACCCTTGTCCTGATGCTGTGCGCTGGTCTCCCTCTCCCTATGGGAGAGGGCCGGGGTGAGCGTGGCGTCGCCCGCGGCAGCGCCGAACATCACCCGAACTGGCTGGCCCACCCTCACCCGGCCCTCTCCCGCCAGCGGGAGAGGGTTTCGCCTCACTCTGCCCCCCAGGAGGGGGTCGGCTAGTCCGCATGGCCGTCTACACCGAAGTCACCGACGAAGCGCTGGCCGCCTTCGTGGCCGACTACGATCTGGGCACCGTCGTCGCCTTCCGCGGCATCGCCGAGGGGGTTGAGAACAGCAACTTCTCCCTGCGCACCAGTGCCGGCGACTTCATCCTGACGCTGTATGAGAAACGCGTCGATCCCGCAGAATTGCCGTGGTTCCTGGGCCTGATGGAGCATCTGGCCGGCCGCGGCATCACTTGCCCGCAGCCGGTGCGGGCGCGCGACGGCGAGTCGCTGCGGCAGTTGGCGGCCCGGCCGGCCTGCGTGACGACGTTCCTGCCCGGCGTGTGGCCGCGCCGGGTGCGGCCGATGCATTGCGCCCCGGTCGGCGACGCGCTGGCCGCGCTGCACCTGGCCGGCCATGGCTATGCGGCGGAGCGGCCCAACGCGCTCGGCCCCGCGGGGTGGCGCCCGTTGCTGGAACGCTGCCTGCCGCAGGCGGACGGGGTGCAGCCCGGCCTGGCCGCGCAGTTGACGGCGGCGCTGGACCGCATCCTGGCGACTTGGCCGTCCTCCCTGCCCCGCGGCCATATCCATGCCGATTTGTTCCCGGACAACGTGTTCTTCCTGGATGGACGATTGTCCGGGCTGATCGATTTCTATTTCGCGGCGACCGATTTGTTCGCCTATGACCTGGCGGTATGCCTGAATGCCTGGTGTTTCGAGCCCGATATGCAGTTCAACGTGACCAAGGCGCGGTCCATGCTGAGGGCCTATGCCGCCCGGCGTCCGCTCAGCCTGGCGGAGCGGACCGCCCTGCCCGTGCTGTGCCAGGGCGCGGCGATCCGTTTCCTGCTGACGCGGCTGTACGACTGGGTGAACACGCCACCGGGCGCCCTTGTCACCCGCAAGGACCCGCTGGACTATCTGGGACGCCTCCGTTTTCATCTGGATGCGGCGGATGAGCATGCCTACGGACTCTGAGGCCACGCCTGTGGAGATCTGGACGGATGGCGGCTGCAAGCCCAACCCCGGCCCCGGCGGCTGGGCCGCCATCCTGCGCTTCCGCGGCGTGGAGCGGGAGTTGGTGGGCGCCGAGCCGGCCACCACCAACAACCGCATGGAGCTGACCGCGGCGGCGGCGGCGTTGGAGACGCTGACCCGCCCGTGCCGCGTGGTCCTGCACACGGACAGCGAGTATGTGCGCAACGGGATCACGCGCTGGCACACGGGCTGGGTGCGCAAGAACTGGCGCACGGCGGCGGGCGACCCGGTGGCGAACATGGATCTCTGGCAACGCCTGCTGACCGCCGCCAAGCCCCACACGATCGAATGGAAATGGGTCCGTGGCCATGCCGGGGACGCGATGAACGAGCGGGCAGACGTGCTGGCGACGAAGGCGAGGGTGGCGGGATAGAACGTGTGATATTGTGAACCAGGCATAAGGTGTCGCGGAGACAGGCGTAAGCACCGTTCCTAATTTAGGATGCTGGAATTGCGTGGCGACCAGTCGCTTGATGTTGCCGAACCGCTTGGGACCCGAGCGGAGATAATAAAGAGTTAGCGGCTTCCACTTGCCGCCCCTAAGCGCCAGCACGACGTTGAGGCAACAGTCGGGTTTATCGCTGCCCACGGCTTTCCCATACTTACCTTCGGGTGGGTTCTACCCGCTGCACTCGCACCGGCCCATGTGACTCTGGCACGGAGACGGGAGACACGGGTCGGCAGGCTGGACGGCAAGGTGGCGGTGATCACAGGCGCCAACAGCGGCATCGGGCTGGCGAGCGCGAAGCGATTAGCGCATGGTGGCTGCGACGCTGAGGGCTTATTCGACATTTATCGAATCGATTGGCGGCGTTGAACA
Source organism: Acetobacteraceae bacterium (assembly GCA_965199095.1). Classification (GTDB taxonomy): domain Bacteria; phylum Pseudomonadota; class Alphaproteobacteria; order Acetobacterales; family Acetobacteraceae; genus LMUY01. The sequence goes on along the minus strand of CBDAQM010000004.1, from coordinate 650,952 downwards.
AGCCCTAAGCCTTTGTTTTGCGCGGCAGCTTTGTCGGCGTGCTGACGCACTTATTTGCCGACGCTGCCTTAGCGTTGGTGACCCAGGACTGCAGGCAACGGAGTACGTCGAGATGAGCAGGGAACAGAATATCGAGATCGCCAACACACTGCTGGAAGGGATGAGAACCCGCCGCGATCCTCACGAGATCGCGGCTCTCTTTGCCGAAGACCTCGTGTTCGAAATCCAGGGTGATGCCGGGGTGCTGCCCTGGATCGGCCACAAGACCGGCCGCAATGCAGTGGCCGACTTCATGCGCGATCAGCGCGCCATGACGGAGCCGCTGGCATTCGACGTCGAAGACGTGCTCGCCAGCGAGGAGCGCGCAGTGATCGTTGGGAGGCTACGGGCACGGATCAAAGCAACGGGCAAAATCACCACGACTCAGTTCGCGCTAGTGATGACGATTGCGGACGACGTTGTGACGCGCTTCCAGATGCTGGAGGACAGCTATGACGTGTCCCGAGCTGCACGTGTCTGACAAGCCGTCGCGAGCCAAGTATCGCCGAATCCATAGCGTTGCCCGTCCGGCCTGGTCGGCGTGCGGCTTTCCCGTTTGTCCATGCTCTTTGGAAAACCAGAAGCACCGCCGGAGGGGTGGTCCGCCGACGCAGTCGTCATCACGGTGACGCGCGGGGCCGGACCTTTGGTGGAGAAGAAGCGGCTTGACCAGCCAGCCCGACCATCACCAGCCGCCTTCGTGCGTCTTCGACTACGCCTTGCAACAGAGCCGTCCCGAACTGGTGCGCAACGCTCGCAAATGCCCGGCATGCCCCAGGCCGCTCAAAGGATAACTGCGTCGAAATCTCGCAATGGCCCCGATGGCACGATGCGCGTCGGGTTGAGCCACGGATGGCTCATGTAGTAATGCCGCTTAATGTGATTGAAATCGACCGTCGGCCGGATGTCAGGGTGCTGAAAGAGCCTGCGCGTATAATTCCAAAGCTTTGGATATTCGATCAGCATCTGCCGATTGCACTTGAAGTGCCCGTGGTAGACTGCGTCGAAGCGCACCAGGGTGGTGAAGAGCCGGATGTCGGCCTCGGTCAGCGTAGGACCGACGAGGCAACGCCGATGTGACAGCCGGCCCTCCAGCCAGTCCAGCGTGTCAAACACACCGGCGGAGGCGTCTTCGTAGGCCGCTTGGTCCGTCGCGAAGCCGGCCTTGTAGACGCCGTTGTTGAGGCCGGAATAGATCCGATCGTTGACGGCATCGATCTCCTGCCGATGCTCGGCGGGGTAATAGTCGCCGGGACGAGCGCCGATTTGATCGAACGCTGAGTTGAGCATTCGGATGATCTCCGAGGACTCGTTTGAGACGATAGTGCCCTGCTCCTTGTCCCAGAGCACCGGCACCGTCACGCGCGAGGTGCAGGCTGGGTCAGCCCTCGTATACACACCGTGCAACGTGGATTGGCCGTTGACCGTGTCGGGCACGACGCCTGGGCCCGGCTCAAACGTCCAACCCTCGTCACCCATCAGCCAATGTACGACCGACAGACCGATGAGGTTTTCAAGCCCTTTCAGGCTGCGCAAGATCAACGCCCTGTGCGCCCAGGGGCAGGCCAAAGACACGTACAGGTGGTAACGGTCGCGTTCAGCCTTGAACGCCCTTCCACCTGGCAGAGCAGACCCGTCCGCGGTCACCCAGTCGCGGAACACCGACGGCGGCCGCTCGAGCCGACCGCTGGCGGTCACCGTCTCGATCCCGTTGACGCGCCATTGGCCGCCGATCAGTTCACCCAACGCTCACCTCCAGGGTCCGGCTGGTGTCGGTTGGCCCGGCGGTGGCCGCACGGACGACCGGCGCCACCTTCGTGCCAAGCAACTCGATCGAGCTCAGCATGGCGCCGTGTTCCAACAACGCCGAACTCATCTGGAACGTCAGGCGCGAGATGCCGCCCAACGCCTCGCTCGCGGCAAGGACTTTCTCAGCGACCGTTTCAGGATTGCCGATCAGGTAGGCGCCAGAGGGATCGCACATCGCATCAAACTGCTGTCGCGTGGCGGGCGCCCAACCCCGCTCGCGCCCGATCGCCGTGAACATGTGCGCCCAGCCTGGGAAAAAGGTGTCGCGGGCCTGCGCCGATGTCTGGCCGACGAAGCCGAAAGCGTGGACGCCCACGCGCAGGGCTTCCGGCGAATGGCCGGCGCGCTGCCCCACTTGGCGGTACAACTCGACGAGGGGACGAAATCGGCGGAACTCGCCGCCAATGATGGCCACCATCAATGGCAGCCCAAGCGTGCCGGCTCGGGCGAAGGACGCGGGCGTGCCACCGACGCCCACCCAGATCGGCAGCCGCGCCTGCTGGGGCCGGGGATAGATCCCCTGGCCGGTCAGCGGCGGACGATAGCGACCGGTCCATGTGACATGGGTGTCATCGCGGATTTTCAGCAGCAGCCCGAGCTTCTCGGCGAACAGCGCGTCGTAGTCGTCCCGCTCCAGCCCGAAGAGCGGATAAGCCTCCCCGAACGATCCCCGGCCGACGACGATCTCCGCCCGCCCGGCAGCGACCAGGTCCAGGGTTGCGAACTCCTGGAAGACGCGGACCGGGTCGGCGGCGCTGAGTACAGTCACCGCGCTCGTGAGGCGGATGGATTTCGTCCGCGCGGCCGCCGCGGCCAGCAGGATGGCTGGTGCCGAGTCCAGGAACTCGGCCCTATGGTGCTCACCGATGCCGAACACGTCCAACCCGGCGTGGTCGGCCGCCTCGACCTCCTCTAACAGGTTGGCCACCCGGTCGGCCCCGGTGAGCGTCCGTCCCGTCGCGGTGTCCGGGAACAGGGCCGCGAAGCTGTCGATGCCGATCTCGATCATTGCCTAGACTGCGGACATGCGCGTGACCACAAACACCAGTTCGGCGTCGGGCGCGGCTTGGATCGTTACAGTGGGTTCACTCCGGATCGCCAAACCCTCGCCTGCCTCGACGCGGATGCCGTTGACGACGACCGCGCCAGCGGCGGGAACCAGATAGCCGCCGTGTCCTTCGTCGAAATTGTAGGAGATCGTCTCGCCGGCACCCAGCAGTGCCCCGTAGATTTCGGCGTCGGCGCCGACAGGCAGGGCCTCCGAGCCGCCGCTCCCGCTGGCAAGCAGCACGAGCCGGCCGGAGCGGTTTGCCTTGGGGAAGGGCTTGGCGCCCCATTGCGGGACATCGCCGCGCTGCCGGGGATGCAGCCATATTTGAAAGATTCGCGTGGTCACGTCTTCGTCGTTGTGCTCGGCGTGCCGGATGCCCGTGCCGGCGCTCATCACCTGCACGTCGCCGGCGCGGGTGATGCCCTGGTTGCCGAGGTCGTCCTTATGCGTGATCGCACCCTCGCGCACATAGGTGATGATCTCGACGTTGGCGTGCGCATGGAGCGGGAAGCCCGCGTGGGGCGCAATCGAGTCGTCGTTCCAGACATACAGTTCGCCGACGGGGTGATGCGCCGGGTTGCCGTAGGAGCCGAGCGCGAAATGGTGCTTGGCGTTCAGCCAACCGGCCTGGACGCCGGCGATGTCGGCCAATGACCTGTGTTCAAGCATGATGCATGTCCTTGGTTGCGTCTTCCCCAATCGGGTCTCATGGTCAGGTTCGTTTCGAACCTGACCATGGCGTCTGCGTACCGGTTATTCGGCTATATCTGCCGGACTCATGTCGGAACCGCCGCGTGGAAGCGCCGCGCATCCAGGCTGTAGGCGCCAGCTCCGAATGCGACCACTTGAAGCAAGCCGCCGATCATGAAGATGTTCTTGAGGAAGTTGATCATTTGGTTCTGGTCGGCGAAGTTGTTGTGGAAGGACACCGCCGTCGCAAGGGTAAAGACAGCCAGGACGATCGCCACGATCCTCGTCTGAAAACCCGCGATGAGAAGAAGGCCTCCGCCGAGCTCAATCAGGATCGCAACCAAGTAGGCGGCGAGCGGCAATGGGAGCCCAACGGCCGCGATGTAACCCTGCGTCATGGTCGGCGCCATGATCTTGCCAAGGCCGCTGAAGGCGAAGACAGCACCCATGAGAAGGCGGCCGAAGGCGGCGATTGAAGCAGTTTGATTGTTCATGACACATGTTTCCATATTGACAGAGGAAACATGTGGCGCGGAGGGGCATCTCGGAATAGAAAAGATAGCAAACCATCCTTGCAGGATTGATGTGTCCAAGCTGCCTGATTTCGAGGGTCTCGCCGTGTTTGCGAAGGTGGCCGAGGAGCGATCCTTCGCCGCCGCGGCGCGAGTGATGGGCTTGTCGGTCGCAACCGTGTCGCGCGGCGTCGCACGGCTAGAAGATCGCCTGGGCGGTCGTCTCATCAATCGGACGTCGCGCCGGCTCGCGCTGACGGAGCTGGGGCGGAACCTCGCCGAGCGGGCTGCGCGGCTCTACACGGACGCCGAGGATGCCGAGAACCTGGCTCGAGAAACCTCCAGTCAACCGCGTGGCGTTGTTCGGCTCGCTGTTCCGATGTCGTTTGGGGTGCGTTGGATCGCACCTATCCTGCCGGATTTCTTCCGGGCCTACCCGAACGTGTCGGTCGACCTTCACCTCACAGACGACAAAATCGACCTGATCGGGGACGGCTTCGATGCGGCGGTGCGGATCGCAGTGCTGGCGGACTCCTCGCTTGTGGCGAGAAAGATTGCGACGGTCCGACGCTACATCCTGGCCGCGCCGAGCTACATAGCCCGTTATGGCCTTCCCGAGCATCCGGACGATCTCGTCGCCCATTCGTGTCTGGGATACGCCTTGCGCGACCGGGGCGACGCCTGGCGTTTCGCCGACGACGAAGGGCACGATGTGGTCTTCACGCCCGTCGGGCCACTGCGCGCAACCAGCGTCGATGCCTTGCTCCCGACCATGCTCCAAGGCCTCGGGATCGGTGAAGTGCCCGACTTCATCGCATCGGAGCACGTCGCAAGCGGTCGTCTGGAAGTTATTCTACCGCGCTGGCGCATGGCTGAAGGGGGCGTTTACTTCGTGACACCGACAGCCCGTGCGCGGGCGGCGAAGATCGAAGCGCTCAGCAATCTCCTGATCGAACGCCTCTCTCATGCACCATGGCTGATCAGCGGCTCCTGAATGCCATGGGCTTGTGACGGTTAGGGGATCCGGCTGCCCAAGCCGTCACTACAAAGAGGTGCGATTCGTGCCTGGATCATCGTCGATCTCAGACCATCGCCATGGCGTCGACCGGCTCGCTCGCCGGTATGCTGCTGCGACTCAACCGCGGTAACCTGGGTTCACGCTGTCCAGCAGCCGCAGCAGGCCGGGCCAGGTGCGCTCGCCGGCGGGTTCCTCGTCATGCTCGAACTGGGCGGCCGCTTTCGCTGCGACCGCTGGCGGGGGCATGACGATCTCCCGTCCGGTGGCCAGCACGTCGAGTTGGATGCGGCAGACGGTTTCCAGCGCATACATCAGTTCGAACGCCTCCGCCGTGTTGCGCCCGACGGTGAGGGCGCCGTGGTTGCGCAGCAGCATGGCGCTCTTGTCGCCGAGGTCGGTGGCCAGACGGTCCCGCTCGTCGAGGTCAAGCGAGATGCCCTCGTACTCGTGGTAAGCGAGGCGGCCGTAGAAGCGGAAGGATTTCTGCGTCAACGGCATCAATCCCTCGGCGAGGCAGGAGACGGCAATGGTCGCCGGTGTGTGGGTGTGGAGCACGCAGGCGACGTCCGGCCGGGCCATGTGCACGGCGCTGTGGATGACGAAGCCCGGCGGATTGATGGTGTAGCAGCTCGGCTCCACGATCGCCCCGGTGTGGTCGACCTTCACCAGGCTGGAGGCCGTCACCTCGTGGAACATCAGCCCGTAGGGGTTGATCAGGAAATGGTCGTGCCGGTTCGGGACCCGCGTGGACACATGGGTGTAGATGAGGTCGGTCATGCCGAAATGCGCGAGCAGGCGGTAGCAGGCGGCAAGATCGACGCGGACCTGCCACTCCGCCGGGTCGACCCCGGCGGTATTCGGGAGAAGGCTGTCGTTCACTGCGCCGCCCAGATCTGGAACCGCTTGGTCAACGCGTCCGCCTGCTCGGCCCAGAAACTATCGTCACGCGCGACGGAGTGTTGCAGGCGTTCCGGGGTGAGTACGTTGGCCTGGATGTCCGCATCCACGGCGCTGGCCGGGACGAGCAGTGTCGGGCCGTAGCCGGAGGCCTTGGAGAAAGCGAGCTGGCGCGGCAACTCGGTGGTGGACGCGATGAACTTCATCGCCTCCGCCTTATTAGGCGAGCCCTTTACAATGCCCCAGTAATCGTGGAAGTAAACCGACCCGGCGTCCCAGTCGAGCGCGTAGTGCCTGCCATCCAGGTTGTTCGCGGCGATGAGCCGGCCGCTATAGGCCGCACTCATCGTGACCTCGCCGGAGGCGAGCGACTGCATGGATTGCGCGCCCACGGTCCACCAGGTGATATAGGGCTTGAGCGCGTCGAGCTTGTGGAACGCGCGGTCGACCCCGGCTGGGGTGGCGAGCACCTTGTAGAGATCCTGCGGCGCCACGCCATCGGCCATCAGCGCGATTTCCAGCGTGAAGCGTGGGTCCTGCCGCACGCCGCGCTTGCCGGGGAACTTCGCCACGTCCCAGAAATCTGCCCAGCTCTTCGGCGCACCGGCCGGGAACTTGGCCGGGTCATAGCCGAGCACCAGGGCGCCGGTGAGAAAACCGATGCCGCAATCGGTGTTGTCGACGGCAGCCGGGAGGAATTTGGACTTCGGTGGCAGGGCCGCCCAATCGAGCTTTTCGAAATAACCCTGCTCGCAGCCGGAGCGCATGACGTCCGAATCCACGTCCACCACGTCCCACGTGATGGTCTTCGCCATGACCTGGGATGCGATGGAGGACAGGGCGCCGGAGTAGGTGTCTTCGACCACGGGGACCGGCGGGTTGGCGGCGAACGGCTTCACGAAGGCGCTGCGGATCGCGTCCTGAAGCGCGCCTCCGAACGACACCCAGGTCAGGTCCCGCGCGGCGGCGGGCAGGCTGACCGTGCAGAGGAGAAGGGCAAGGCTCAGGCGGCCGGCATTCATCATGATGGTTCCCCGCATCTGCATCCTGTATACAGAAGTCGACGTATGCTGCAAAGTTGTTTCGTTGCAGGATTGCCATCCTTACGACCGCGCCAAATGGGAGTGTACCGCGATGCCTGTCACGGCTTCAGACAAACTCGCCGCTTGGTCTTTGAAGCAGCGTTGCGAGACAATCGCCCGCTTCTGGGCCCTGCATTGGAGCGCCATCCAGCTCACCATCCTGCGTGAGAAGGGCGAACGCGACCTTGCCGCGTTCAAATACGCCATCCTGCGCCGCCACCAGCGCAGCCATTTCCTGCCCGGCGTCGACAAGCTCGGGATCGACCGCAGCCTGCCGCCGGCCGTGATCGCCGGGCGCTACCATTACTTTTCCAACGCCATCGGCGGCCTGACGATGGAGTATGTCGAGGAAACGCCTAAGAAGGTCTGGATCCGCTACATGCCGCCGGCGTGGAGCTTTCCCGGGCAGAGCCTGTTCGCCGTCCCCGCCTCCGTCGAGCGGGCCATGTTCGCCGGCTGGCACCCGTTCAACGGCCGCTCGCTCGGGACGCGCCGGCTCGGCTTCGTCGTCACCAAGGTCTACCAGGAAGGCGAACCCTACGACGAGGGGTACTTCATGGAGCATGATCGAGACCTGGACGACGACGAGTGCCTGCGGTTCCAGGCCGTCACCCGCTCGCCCGATTTCGACCCGCACACCGCACCCAGGCTCGACCCGGCGGTTTGGCCGGAGGACCGGCTGGTGAAGGCGAAGCGCAATTTCGCGCTCGGCTACGTGGAGGATGCCGTCGAGGCCGCCATCGAGATGTACGGCGTCCATCAGGCCGCCGGGCTGATCGCCCATGCGGCACGGCTGGTCGCCATCCAGTTCTTCGGCGAGTTCAAGGCGACCTTTGGCGCCGTCGGCAACAAGGCGGCTGACCTGGTCAGCGTACTGCAATCCCTCTCGATCCTGGCGGGCGAGGCCTTCAGCATCGTCGAGGCGGATGCGGGCAGGATCGTCTTCGCACGCAGCAGCAAAGTCCTCTCGCACGCGCCCGTTGCTGCGGAGATCTATCAGGCGCTCGGCGCCTTCGTGACCATGGGCGCCAAGGTGCTGAGCCCGCGCATCCGCGCCATGCCGCGGCCGACCCCCGGCCAACCCGGCGAGACATGGCTGATCGAAGACACGGAAGACCGGCTGTTTTAAGGCGCTTTCCGTCTGCCTACGAACAACGCCGTTGCGTCAGCGTGCTCCAACCTCCGCTTTGGTGAGCAGGCTTGCCCTGCTCTCAGGGTCCGCCTAAGCGCCGCGTCCGTGCGGAGAGGCGGTTGGTCGCCACCATCAGCGCGATCGACACCCCGGTGAGGAGCGTGGCGGCGGCGAGGATCGTGGGGCTGATATTCTCCCGCAGCCCATTGAACATCTGTCGCGGCAGCGTGAGCTGCGAGGGGCCGCCGACGAACATCGCCACCACGACGTCGTCGAGCGAGGTGGCGAACGCGAACAGCGCGCCGGTGGCGATGCCGGGCGCGATCAGCGGTGCGGTGACCCGGATGAACACGCGATGCGGCCGGGCGCCGAGGCTGGCGGCGGCGCGGGCGAAATCCCCGCCCAGCCCGGCCAGCGAGGCGCGCACGTTGATGACGACGAAGGGCAGCCCCAGCGTGGCGTGGGCGAGCACGAGCGCAGGATACGTCCCCACCAGGTCAAAGCGTGCATAGAAGAAAAACAACGCCACCGCGCCGATCACCGTGGGGATCGCCATCGGCAGGATCAGCAACGAGGCCAGCACGGTCCGCACCCGCCTCGGCAGGTGCTGCAGGCCCATCGCCGCCATCGTGCCGAGCACCGTCGCCAGCGTGGCGGCGCCCACCCCGACCAGAAGGCTGGTGCGCATCGAGGCGAGCCATTCCGGTCGGGTGAAGAAATCGACGTACCACCGGAGCGAGTAGCTGGGGACCGGGTAGACCAGCTCGCTCCCGCTGGTGAAGGACAGGGGAATGATCACCAGGATCGGCACCAGCATGAACAGCAGCGCCAGCAGCCCGGCGCCCCGGCTGAACCGGATCAGCCAGCGGAAGACGATCTCGCCCGCCGTCACGGCCGCTCCAACCTGGCGCCGCCAAGCCGGCTGACCGCGGCATAGATCACCGCGGCCAGCAGCAGCAGCAGCGTGCTGAGCGCCGCGGCCAGGCCCCAGTTCAGCGACTCGTTGGTGTAGAGGGCGATGAAATAGCTGATCATCTGGTCCCCGGGACCGCCGACCAGCAAAGGCGTGACGTAGTAGCCAAGCGCCAGGATGAACACGATCAGCGACCCAGCGACGGCCCCTGGCAAAGTTTGCGGCAAGTAGACGCGCCGGAAGCCGCGCCAAGGATTGGCCCCCAGGCTGCCGGCCGCCCGCATCAGCTCCGGCGGCACCGCCTTCATCGCGGCGTAGAGCGGCAGGATCATGTACGGCAGCAACACCTGCACCATCGCGACCAGGACGGAGAAGCGGTTGCCGAACAGCGGCAGCGGATGGTCGATGATCCCGGCGGCGCGGAGCAGGCGGTTGACCAGGCCCTGGTTCTGCAGAAGCACGATCCAGGCGGTGGTGCGTACCAGGATCGGCGTCCAGAACGGCAGCAGCACCAGGATGAGCAGGTAGGGCACAAGGCGCGGCGCCGCGGTGGCGAGCAGGTGGGCGGCCGGATAGCCGATCAGCAGGCAGAGCAGCGTCACCGTCACGCTGATCCCGAGGGTACGGCCGAATAGGCCCAGGAACAGCCGGTCCTGTTCCGGCAGGCGCTCGATGCCGCCGTGGACGCCCTGCCGCATGTCGAACGCCGTGAGATAGTAGAAATCCGTGACGCGGCTGGATTGCTGTTTCAGCACCGACCAGATGGCAGGATCGTTCCACCGCCGGTCGATGCCGACAAGCTGTGCCCGGGCATCCGCATCCGGCGTGTCGCCGAGCAGGTTCGCCGTCTTGTTGACCAAGGTCCGATAGCCCGGCGAGACGAAATTCAGCCGCCGCGCCAACACGCCGATGGTGTCCGCCTGCGCGGCGTCCCGCAGGTCGAGTGCGAGGGCGGTGTAGGCGGCATCGCCCGGCAGCCCGACCCCGTCCCAATCTCGCAGCGCGGCCACAGTGCGGGGCAAGGTCCCAGGGATCTCCGCATTGTCGATGCTGAGCATCAGGAACAGCCCGATCGGCACGATCAGGCAGAGCAGGAGGAACAAGGTCGCCGGCAACACGAGCGCCACGGCGCCCCACAGGTGCTGCGGCCGCCACCCGAACCGCGGCGCGAGGGCGATGGGCGGGGCCGAACTCTCGGCGCCGGCGCTCAAGGCCTGGCTGCGCGGATCGGCGCGGGCGTCATCGGGTTTTCCATCGGGTCGTTCCGTTTGACCATCCCTTTATAGGGGCCTAGTTTGTGTTCTGTATACTGAGTTGTTCTCGGGTCGTGGCCTTCGGAGGGATGCGCTTTGATCATCGATTTCGGCAGCCGTCCCCCCTTGCGGCAGTTCAACCCGCAAAACGCCTCCCACCTCGCCAATTACGACGTCGTCTACGCGACCAGCGCCGACGCCGCGCGCGACGCGGTGCCCGGCGTCGACGACCCCGGTGCGCTCGACAAATACTTCCGCGCCTATGACGACGCCGGCGTCGAATACGTCGTCATCCACGCCAAGGATGTGGAGACGACGTTCGGCATCAAGATCAGCAACGAGGACGTGGCGGCCTTCTGCCGGGAGCACGGCAAGCGCTTCATCGGCTTCGCCGGCGTGGACCCGCACAAGGGCTACGCCGCGATCAAGGAGCTGCAGCACGCCGTCGAGGTGCTGGGCATGCGCGGGCTCAACCTGCAATGCTTCGAGCACAAGATGCCGATGAATGATGCGAAATACTATCCGCTCTATGCAAAGTGCATCGAGCTCGACATCCCCGTGGGCCTGCACGCCAGCATCAATTTCAGCACCAAGACGCTCATGGAATGCGGCCGCCCGCTCGCCCTGGACGAGGTGATGGTCCATTTCCCCGAACTGCGCGTGGTGGCGATCCCGCCCGGGTTCCCATGGGTCCAGGAACTCATCGGCGTGGCCTGGCGGCACCGCAACGTCATGATCGGGCTGACGCCGGTGCGGCCGAAATACCTGACCGTGCCGGATTCCGGCTACGGGCCGCTGGTAACCTACGGCAACGGCCTGCTCAAGGACCGGATGATCTTCGGAACGTCCTATCCCTTGCAGCCGATCCTGCGGACCGTGGCCGAGACGGAGGCGCTGCCGTTGAAGCCGGACGTCAAGAAGATGTGGTTCTATGACAACGCCGCGCGTTTGCTGGGCCTGCCGCCGCGACCGCCCGGCGTGTGACCACCCTGCCGTGACCAGCCAGCACGCCCCGGCGCTGGAGTTGCAGGATGTGGTCAAGTCGTACGGCGATATCCGTGCGGTCGACGGGGTTTCCCTGCGGGTCGAGCCGGGCGAGTTCGTGACGTTGCTGGGCCCGAGCGGCTGCGGCAAGACCAGCCTGCTGAACATGATCGCCGGGTTCTTCCCGCCGAGCTCCGGCCGCATCCTGCTCGCCGGCAAGGACGTCACGCGCACGGCGCCCTATCTGCGCAACGTGGGCGTGGTGTTCCAGAACTACGCCTTGTTCCCGCACATGACCGTGGCGCAGAACGTCGCATTCGGCCTGGAGGAACGGCGGACCAAGCGGGCGGAGATCGAGCGGCGCGTGCGTCAGGCGCTGGACATGGTCAAGCTCGGCGCGTTCGGCGCACGGCGGCCGGCGCAACTCTCCGGCGGCCAGCAGCAGCGCGTGGCGCTCGCCCGCGCGCTGGTCATCGAACCGCGCCTGCTGCTGCTGGACGAGCCGCTCTCCGCGCTCGACAAGAACCTGCGCACGCAGATGCAGATCGAGATCAAGCAGATCCAGCGGCAGACCGGGATCGCGGCGATCTTCGTCACGCATGACCAAAACGAAGCGCTCAGCATGTCCGACCGCATCGCCGTGCTCAACCACGGCAGGATCGAGCAGATCGGCTCGGCGCGGGACATCTATTGTTCGCCGCGATCTGGCTACGTGGCTTCGTTCGTCGGCGACATCAACCGGTTTTCCGGCATCGTCAGCGGGTCAGGCCCAACCGAAACGATGGTCGACCTGGGCGGCGGGGTGGTGCTGCGCGCCGCTGCGGAGCGCGGGCGCTTCACGGACGGCAGCAAGGTCGACGTCTTCGTCCGTCCCGAAGACATCACGCTCGGCGTGCCGAGGGCGGGACAATGCAACGTGCTCGCCGGGACCGTCGCCGCACACAGCTACCAGGGTAGCTTCACGCACGTCGTGGTCGCGGTGCCGGATAGGCAGCCGGTGATCCTGGCCATACCCGGCGGCGACGTCGTCGAACGGCACGCCCCCGGCAGTCCCGTCCATGTGCGGCTGGATTTGAGCCGGGCTTCGATCCTTCCCGGCTGAGCCGGTCCAGACAAGGTTGCACGCCATGCCCGAAACTCCCGCCGCCTCCGCGCTCGGGCGGATCCTGCGACCGGGCAGCGTCGCCTTCGTCGGGGCGTCGGCCTCGCCGGTCAAGGTCGGTGGCCGCCGCTTCCTGACCCTGGCGCGCGGCGGCTTCCAGGGCGCGCTCTACCCGGTGTCGCCGCGTGCGGAGGTGGCCGGCCTGCGCGCCTATCCCAATATCGCCGACCTGCCGGAAACGCCGGACCTCGTCGTCATCGCCATCGCGCCCGACGCGGTGGATGCGGTGGTCCAGGCCTGTGCCGCAAAGGGCGTGGGCGGCGTGGTCGTCATCACCGGCGGCTTCAGCGAGCATTCGGCCGAGGGGCTGGCGCAGGAGCGGGGCTTCGTCGCGGCCTTGGGCCAGGCCGGCGCCCGGATGATCGGGCCGAACTGCGCCGGGCTCTATTCGGCCGCCGGGCGGGTGAACGTCACTGGCATGGCCATTCCGGCCGGCCCGATCGGGCTGATCACCCAAAGCGGCAATGTGCTGCTGGACACGGCGCACCGCGCCCGCCGCTCCGGCATCGGCTTCAGCCACGCCATCAGCATCGGCAACGGCGCCGATTTGCGGGCGCCGGAATTGCTGGCCTTCCTGTTGGATGACCCGGACACCGCCGTGGCGCTGGTCTATGTCGAGGGTTGGCGCGACGGCGAGGCGCGCGCCTTCTGCGACGTCGTGCGCCGTCATCCCCGCACCAAGCCCGTCATCGTGCTCAAGCCCGGCGACACGGAGGCCGGGCGCCGGGCCGTGGCGTCCCACACCGGGGCGCTGGCGGGCGAGGCGCGGGTGGCCGACGGCGCGTTCGAGCAGGCGGGCATCCTGCGCGCGGCCAGCCTGGAGCAGGCATGGAACCTGGCAGAAGCATTGACCCGGGCGCCGCCCATGCGCCTGGGCACGGTCGCCGTGGCGGCCGATGGCGGTGGCCACGCCACGCTCGGCTGCGACGCGCTCGAGGCGGCCGGGTTGAAGGTTCCCGTGTTCGGCGCGGCCTTGCAGGCGGCGCTGCTGGACGTGCTGCCGGCACGCTGCCCGGTGGCGAACCCGCTGGACTACGCCGGCTATGCCGAGGAGAAGCCGGAGGTGGTCGCCACCACCCTCGCCCGCTGCCTGGCGGAGGACGCCGTCGGCGCGGTGCTGCTGGCCGGGCATTTCGGCGGCTATCACCGCCTGGCCGGGGATGCGGTGGCGAACGATGAATGCGCCGCGGCCGAGAGGCTGGGGGAGATCGCGCGGGCGGCCGGCAAGCCCATCGTGGTGCACTCGGTCTATGCCGAGGACGATGAACCGGCGGTCCGGCTGATGCGGCTGGGTGGGGTGCCGGTGCTGCGCGGGCTGGCCGACGCCGCCGCTGTCCTGAGCGGGCTGCATCGCTGGGCCCGCTATCGCGAGCTGCCGCTCACGCTGGCCGAGCCGCCGGTGGCATCGAGCTTGGCGCATCTGCCGGAGGGTGCGTTGCCGGAGCCGGCGGCGCGGGCGCTGCTGGCCGGGCGGGGCATGGCCATGCCCGAAAGCATCGTCGCCACCGATGCGGCGGCGTGCACCGCCGCGGTCGCCCGGCTAGGCGTCCCGGTCGCTTTGAAGATCGTCTCCCCGGCGGTGCTGCACAAAAGCGATGTCGGCGGCGTGCTGCTGGACGTCACCACGGCGGCCGCGGCGGGCGGGTTTGCCCGGCTGCACGCCGTCGGTGTCGCGGCCGGCGATCCGGCGCCGGCCGTGCTCGTCACGCCGATGGTTCCAGCCGGGACGGAACTGGTCATCGGGGCCGTGCGCGACCCGAATTTCGGGCCGGTCGTCATGCTGGGCCTGGGCGGTGTGCTGGTCGAGCTCCTGCGCGACGTGGTGTTCCGCCTGGCGCCGGTCAGCCCGGCGGACGCGGCCGGAATGATCGGCGCGTTGCGCGGCGCGGCGCTGCTCGCTGGCTATCGCGGGCGGGCGGGCGTGGACGAGGCGGCGCTGGTGGCGGTCCTGGTGGCCGTGTCCCGCCTGATGGCAGACGAGCCCGAGATCGCGGAGATCGACATCAACCCGATGATCGCCGGGCCGGCCGGCCTGGTGGCGGTCGACGCACGGCTCGTAATCGCGCGGATGCCCGCCGCATGAGGCGGAAAGCGGACGACGCGGCGGCTGCGAGCCGCTCCGTCACCTTGGACTATCCCATCATGCCGCAGATCCTGACGGAAAAGCTGCGGGAGGCGATCATCTTCGGTGAGATCCTGCCGGAAACCCGGCTGACCGAGGAAGAGATCGCCGAGCGTTTCCGCGTCAGCCGTTCGCCGGTGCGCGACGCGCTGCGGCGGCTGGAGGCCGACGGGCTGATCCGGCGCGAGGACCGCCGCGGCGCCCGGGTGGCCGCGATCAGCCGCCGCGACCTGGACGAGGTCTATCTATGCCGCATCCCGCTGGAGGGGCTCGCCGCTTCGGAGGCGGCGATCCGCCGCACGCCGGAGCAACTCGCGCAGTTGGAGGCGCATCTGGGCACGATGGAGGGCGCATCCGGCGACACCCGCGCCTATTTTCGCAGCAACGTCGTCTTCACCGACGCCATCCATGTCGCATCCGACAACGTCACCGTGCGCCGTTTGCTGTTGGGCATCGGCATGCAGGCGCTTCGCTACCGCTTCCTCGCCTACCGTGCGTCTCCGTCGCTGATGGGGCTGTCGGTCGAGGGCAACAAGGAGCTGATGGACGCGATCCGCCGCAGCGACGCGAAACAGGCGCGACGCATCACCGAGGCGCTGATCGAACGCTCCTGGCTGACCATCCGGGACGCCATCTCGTGACCCGGTCTCGGCGAAGATTCGCCACGAAGGCGGGTGACAGCGCGGCTGCCTGGATTAGCCGAGCATCCACGCCGACCAGGCCTTGTTGACGCGGTCGCGGTTGTCGTTCCACCAGTCCACGCTTTGATAGAAGCCGAGCGCCTTGTAGCGCGGGCTCCCCGGCATCGTGTCGGCCAGCGCCTGCGGGATCAGGTCGAACGCCTTCGGGTTGGCCGGGCCGTAGCGCAGGTCCTTGGCGTAGCCGATCTGGGACGAGGGCTGGCTCGCGAAGTCGATGAACTTCTGGGCTGCCGCCTGGTTGGGGCTGGACTTCAGGATCCCGTAGCCCTCGACCACCATCATGTTCTGGTTCCACTCCAGCGCCAACGGCACGCCCTTGTCGATGAGCGTCTGCATCTGGCCATTCCACAACCCGCCGAGCAGCACCTCCTTGTCGGACATCAACTGGTTGCCGAGCGCACCCGTGCTCCAGAACTTCGGGATCGAGTCGCGCAGGCGGGACAGCACGCGGAACGCCCGGTCCATGTCGATGGGGTAAAGCTTGTCCATCGGCACGCCGTCCGCCAACAGCGCGAACTCCAGCGGGGCGGAGCCGCTGGCGAAGTCCGGCAGGGTGCGCGGGCCGGGAAAGGCCTTGGTGTCCCAGAACTCCGCCCAACTGCGCGGGCGCCGGTCCGGGAAGCTTTGGGTGTTGGCGACCAAGACGGTGGAGAACACGAAGCAAGCGACAGAGGTGGGGCCGCGAAGGTCAGCCGGGAAGTCGTCCGGCTTGGCGAACATCCACGACGCGTAGTCGATCGGGGACAGCGCCCCCATCTGGTCCAGCGCCACCAGGCCGCTCATCCCGGAGTCGATCAGGTCGTACTCAGCGCCGCCTGCTTTCACGGTCGCGATCATCTTGGTCATCGGCGCGCCGGACCCGACGATGTCGATGCCCGTCGCCTTGGTGAACGGGTCGTAGACGCCGCGCCGCATCACCTCGTCATACGCGCCGCCCGTGTTGCGGATGACCAGGCGGGTCGCGGCCCGGGCGCCGCGGATGATGGCGGGCGCAGCCAAAACGCCGGCCATCATGGTTGCGAAGGGTCGGCGGCCGAGCGTGGGGGCGGACATCGAGTTACTCCGGATCCTTAACGAACTGGACAAGATCGACGATGCCGGGTCAAGTGTTCGCCTATGATGGTTCGCGGGGCAGGACTGCGCTTGGCTGGTCATCCCCGCCGGGCGATCGGATGGCGATGAACGCGGCCGGGTCCGTCGTGGTGGACGAGGTCAGCAAGTCGTTCGGCGCCGCGCCTGCGGTCCGCGCCCTGTCGGTCAGCGTAACGCCCGGCGAGTTCTTCACCGTGCTCGGCCCCTCCGGCAGCGGCAAGAGCACGACCCTGGCGATGATCGCAGGGTTCGAGACGCCGGATAGCGGCCGCGTGCTGCTGGGCGGCCGGGACATGACGCGGGCGTCGCCGCGCGACCGCAAGCTCGGCATGGTGTTCCAGAACTACGCCATCTTCCCGCATCTGGACGTGTTCGAGAACGTGGCCTTCCCATTGCGGGCGCAACGCCAGTGCGACATCCCGGCCCGCGTCGCGGAGGCGCTGGCCACAGTGCGCCTGGCCGGGATGGAGCGCCGCTACGCCCGCCAGCTCTCGGGCGGGCAGCAGCAGCGCGTGGCGCTGGCCCGCGCCATCGTCGGCCGCCCGGCGATCGTGCTGATGGACGAGCCGCTGGGCGCGCTGGACAAGAACCTGCGCTACAGCATGCAAAGCGAGATCGGCGACATCCAGCGCCGGCTGGGCATGACCGTGGTGTTCGTCACCCACGACCAGGAGGAGGCGATGAACCTGTCGGACCGCATCGCCATCATGGATGGCGGCCGGCTGGTGCAGGCTGGGCCGCCGCGCGAGGTGTACGAGCGGCCGGCCACGCGCTTCGTGGCGCAGTTCCTGGGCGAGTCAAACCTGGTTCCCGGCGTGGCCGACGGCGCCGTGCTGCGGCGGCCGGACGGAACCGCCTTGCAGGCAGCGGACCGCCTGACCGGACCGGCGGTGCTGTTCGTCCGGCCGGAAAAGCTGTCGCTGCAACCGGGCGGTGAGAACGCGCTCTCCGGCCGGGTGACGCGCAGCTCGTTCCTCGGCAACCTGGTCCGCACGCAGGTCGATGTCGGGGGCGGGCAGATCATGACCGTCGACGCAACCAACGGCCCCGGCGTCCACGCGCCCGCCCCCGGCGATCGCGCCACCGTCTGCTGGTCCGCCGCCGTTAGTCGCCTGCTGCCAGCCTGATGCGGATGCACGGCCCGCTCACCTGGTTGCTGTTGGCGCCCGGCGCCGTGCTGATCGGGGCGGTGTTCCTGCTGCCGCTCATTTGGTTCCTGGAGCAATCAATCAGCGAGCTCGGCTCCGGTCTCGAGATCGCGCGGCAGGCGGCTGGCATCGTCGGGTCGCGCGCCATGCAGCGCTCGATGCTCGTCACCGGGGAGATCGCGCTGGCGACGACGCTGGGCTGCCTGGCGCTCGGCTACCCGCTCGCCTTCGCGCTGACGCGGGCGCGTGGCCTGGCGTTCCGCGCCGTCATCGGCTGCGTGCTGCTGCCGTACTTCACCAGCGTCATCGTCCGCACCTACGCGTGGATGGTGCTGCTGGGGCGGACCGGGGTGGTGAACCACGCATTGCAGGCGACCGGCTTGACCGACGGTCCGCTGCAACTGCTCTATAACCGGACGGCCGTGGTCGTCGGTATGACCTACGTCCTACTGCCTTACATGGTCCTGACCCTGTACAGCGCGATGAGGACCGTCGACATGCGCCTGCTGCAGGCGGCCGCGGGGATGGGCGCCTCGGCGGCGAGGATTTTCCTTCGTGTCTTCCTGCCGCTGACCATGCCCGGGGTGATCGCCGGATCGCTGCTGGTGTTCATCCTGGCGACCGGGTTCTTCATCACCCCGGCGCTGATGGGCGCGCCGGACGACCTGATGATCGGCATGCTGATCGAGCGGCAGATCGAACTGGCGGACAACTGGCCCGTCGCCTCCGTCATGTCGCTGATCCTGCTGGTGGTCACCCTGGCGGTCTATGCCGTGTACAGCCGGTTCGCCGACCCGCGCCGGGCGCTGCCGGCATGAGGCGGATCGGGCCGCCGGTGGTCGTGCTGCTGTGCCTGCTGCTGCTGGGCCCGATCGTGGTCGTGGTCATCGCGTCCTTCAGCGGCGACGCCTTCCTGGCGTTCCCGCCCAGCCGGCTGTCGCTCCGCTGGTACCAGGTGTTCCTGACGGACCCGAAATGGCGGGCGGCGCTGTGGAACTCGCTCCTGGTCGCCTCGCTCTGCGCCGTGCTCGCCACGGCGACCGGGTCGCTTGCCGCCTATGCGCTGGTGCGCGGGCCTCTGAGGCTACGGGGCGCATTGATGTCCCTGGCGCTGATGCCGCTGATCGTCCCCAGCATCGTCACCGCCATCGCGCTGTATTTCCTCTCCGCCCGGCTGGGCCTGGTGGGCAATCGCCTGTGGCTGGCAGTCACCCACGCGGTCATCGCCTTCCCCGTCGTGCTGATCATCACGCAGGCGGCCTTCCAGGCGATCGACCCGGCGCTCGAACGGGCGGCGATGATCCATGGCTGCAACCGCCTCGGCGTGCTCCGCCGCGTGGTCGTGCCGCTGGCCGGCCCCGGGATCGTCTCGGCGGCGCTGTTCGCCTTCCTCGCCTCGTTCGACGAGTTGGTGATCGCCCTGTTCATCTCCGGCATCGGCGGCCAGACGCTGCCGGTGCGCATCTGGAACAGCCTGACCTTGGAGGTCGAGCCCACCATCGCAGCCGTGAGCACGGTGCTGATCGCGCTGACGCTCGTGATCCTGCTCGTGGATTTCGCCATCCGCGCCGCGCTGGCGCGGCGATCGTCCTGACCAACGCACTGAATGCAAGGAGCCTTCCCATGACCGACGACGCGTTGCTGGCCCGCATCGACCGGGCGCGATCGCTCGATTTCCTCAGCCGCATGGTCCAGGTGAAAAGCTACAGCCAGACGGATGGGGAGCGCGCCCTCGCGACCTGGATGATGGAGCAGATGCGGGACTTGGGGCTGGACGCGCACCTGTCCGAGGTCGGCGAGGGCGACCGGGTCAATGCCGTGGGAACGCTGCGCGGAGCGGGCGGCGGCCACAGCCTGTTGTTCAACGGCCATGTTGACACCAACCCGGTGACCGAGGGGTGGACCGTGGATCCCTGGGCCGGGACGGTGGACGAGGACTTCATCTACGGCATCGGCGTGTCCAACATGAAGGCGGGGGACGCCGCCTATTTCTGTGCGGTGCGGACGCTGCTGGACGCGGGCGTCACGCTGAAGGGCGATGTCATTCTGACCTATGTGGTGGGGGAGCTGCAGGGCGGCGTCGGCACGCTCGCCCTGCTGCGGGACGGGCTGCGCGCGGACTACTTCGTCAATGCGGAGCCGACGGATTTGCAGGCGGTGACGCTGCATGCCGGATCCTTCACCTTCATCATGGAGCTGGTTGGCAACTCCCGCCATCTGTCGAAGCGCGAGGAAGCGGTGGACGCGATTGCGGCGGCCTGCGACCTGATCCCGCGGTTGAACGCCAAGACCTTCTCGGGCGCCCGCAGCGCCGAGCACGCCAGCATCAACCGGGTGCATGTCGGCGTGGTGCAGGGCGCGCTGAGCCGCGAGTTCCATGCGTGGCGGCCGTCCCAGGTGGCGGATTTCGTGCGGCTGCGCGGGTCCGGCCGCTATGCCGCCGGGCAGACCCAGGATGTGGCGGTGGCCGAGCTGCAGCAGGAGCTGGATGCGTTGAAGACCCGCTTCCCCGGCCTGCAGACGGTGCTGTCGGTCGAATCCGGCCGCCCGGTGATGCCGCCGTTCGAGGTGTCGCGCGCCAGCCGGATCGTGCAGTCGATCAACCACGCCTACCGTCGCGTGCGCGGCACGGACCAGCCGACCGGCGCCATCACGCCGCCCGGCTTCTACGGCGGCGACGCCGGGCACATGTACCACACGGCCGGCATGGAGGGGATCATGTGCGGCCCGGGCGGCCGGTTCAACACCATGCCCGACGAGCGGGTGGAGATCGTCGACTTCATGGACATGATCCGCATCTACATGCTGGTGATCCTGGACATCTGCGAACGCGCGTGAGCGAAAGGGTTGCCCAACGTTCCTGCCGAGGCGGATGTCCGGACGTCCACTCACACCCTTTGACCGCCGACGAGGTTTGCACCGCCCTTGCCGAGGCCGGCGCCACGATCCGGCCGGACACCGTCACCGTCGAGGCGAAGGAGGACCGGTAGTTGGTACCTTTTACGCCACCGCAGCATCCTGTCCGGCGCTCTGCGGTAAATCCGAGTGTCGGTAAGCCGATGTTGTCACAACCACATCTACATCCCGTTTTGGATCAGCAGCCATCGTTGCGCTCACCTTTTCGAACAGTGCTGCAGTCTCCGGCCAGCGTAAGATCGATGCGAATGTTCCGGTAATTACCGCGCCAACAAACGCCTCTGCTGCTGCCCGGTCATCAGCGAAAAGAGCATCAACGGCAGCCTTGATCCCTGCACTCTCCTCAGTCCGATCAGGTCGCGCTGCTTCGGAGATAAGCTTGGCCATGTAGAACACGAACTGCCGGTCGGCTAAGGCGTCGCTGTGTTTCAGCAACGCCTGTTTGAGAGTGTATGGAGCAGTCTCGCTCAGTAAAAAATGCTCAAGAGAAGCGGCGTAAGCGGCAAGCAGCTTGGTGGACTGTTCAAGCTGAGCCTTTCTGTCTCGGTACTTTCGAAGCCCGTTAGCTCGCCACTCGATGAGGCAAATGAGTGCTAGAGCGCCCGCAAGCAGCGGGGGCGCGTACCTTGCAAACATCGCGAGAGCCTCAATCATCTTTTCCCTTCAGTCTACGTGTTGGTTTCTTACCCGATGGTAAAATCGGCTCGTCCAAGGTTGCTAGGCCACGATGGCGAGCTTTGACGTCCTCCACCTTCAAAAGGGCGGCTTCGTTGTCCAATTGCTGCGCCTTCAACCCACTTCGCTCGGCTGCATTCCTTCTAAGGTGATACAGGCCACCACCTATAACAAGCAGCGCGAAACCAAACCACGCACCGACGGCTGCGCCCTCACAAGCAGCAAGAAAAGCAATTATGACAAACACGATGGCGTCGGGATGACCCTTCAGCGCGTGAATCGTGCCTTTTGGTAACCACATGCCGCCGGGTTTAACCCACCCGCTGCGACTCTCAAACGGCGTCTGGCAGCTCCTGCGTTACCGCTTGGAGGCAGCCTTGGCATAATAAGGACAGAATACCCGTTCCGGGTTATGCAAACGATTTCCTGACCTGCAAACCGCAACCCGGCTAATCCATGAAACTGGCGCGCCCGGAAAGACTCGAACTTCCAACCCCCAGATTCGTAGTCTGGTGCTCTATCCAATTGAGCTACGGGCGCAACCGAGCGCGCGGTGTAGGACAAGGCGGTGCGGCAGGCAAGCCCTGGCGCACCGTCAGGCCGGCGGGCGGCGGCCGATGACGCGGACCATGCCGGTGGGGGGTGGACACTCCACGTCCACGAAACCGGCCGCCTGCATCAACGCCACCATTTCGCCGGGCGACCACGGGCGGCCACCGCCGCGCACCGTGCGGAGTTGCGCGACCGCGCCGGGCAGCGGCTCGGGCGGGATGGCGAACAGGCCCACCACCAACCAGCCGCCCGGAGTCATGGCCCGCCACAGCCGGCTCATCGCGCCTGCAACGATATCGCCGGGAATGAAGGGCGCGGGCAGCCAGGCGAGGCAGAACGAACCCTGGTCTGACAATTCAGCGAGATTCTGCCGGCGAAGCTCCACCCGGTCCGCCACGTCGCTGACGGCCAGCGTGTCGCGGGCGATCGCCAGCGAGGGCTCCCACAAATCAATCCCGACCACATGCATGTGCGGCCAAATGCGGGCGGCGGTCATGGCCACTTCGCCGACGCCGGTGCCGATGTCCAGGAACCGCTTGCCCTCGGCGATCGCCGACTCCAGCGCCGGGCGCCCAGGAAGCAGGGCCAGAATGCTGAAGATGTTGCTGCGCGAGGACCGGCCCAGCGACCGCAGGATCACCGGGTCGGCATGCGTCCAACCCGGGCGCGCCGCCGGCGCGTCCAACAGGCTGGACGCATCGCGGAAGAACGTCTGCAACAGGCCGAGCGCCCCCTCCTCCTCGCCATCCTGCATGTCGTCCAGCAGCCCCGGGCCGAGCGCCTCGGTGATCGCCTGGAGCAGCGGCCGGGTCTCCGGGTTTCCGGCCTCACCCGCCAGTCGCAGCTTCATCTCCGCGCCCAGCGACGCCATGGCGGTCAACTGGACGTTCAGCCGCGCCATGGCGGCGTACAGCGTGGCGTAACTCAAAGCCCGAGCTTCAGCCGCGCCCCGAGTTCACCGATGATGCCACGGCGGAACGCAAGCACGCAGACAACGAAGATGCAGCCCTGCACCACCGTCACCCACGAGCCGATTCCGGACAAATAGTTCTCCATGCCCTTCAGGATCAGGGCGCCCACACCCGGCCCGAAGATGGTCCCCATGCCGCCGACCAACGTCATCAACACGATATCCCCCGAAGTCTCGAAGTTGACATCCGTCAGCGTCGCGATCCCGAACACCAACGCCTTCGCACCTCCGGCGATACCAGCAATAAAGCATGACAAGATAAAGGCGATCAGCTTGTAGTCGTCCGTCCGATAGCCGAGCGAGGTCGCCCGCGGCTCGTTCTCGCGGATCGCCTTCAGCACCTGGCCGAAGGGCGAGTACACGACGCGGTGGATCAGCAGGAAGAACACGAGGAAGATCACCGCGATGAAGGCGTACATCGCCAGGTCCCCGTTCAGCGGGATGACCCCGAACAACGCCCCGCGCGGCACTTGCTGGATACCGTCCTCACCATGGGTGAACGGCGCCTGCAGGCAGAAGAAGTAGTTCATCTGCGCCAGCGCCAGCGTGATCATGGCGAAGTAGATGCCCTGCCGGCGGATCGCCAGCCAGCCGAACACCACCCCCAGCAGCCCGCCCGTCACCCCGCCCAGCAGCACGCATAGCTCGGGCGTCAGGCCCCAGGCCTTGGCGGCATAGGCGGAGACGTAGGCGCCCATGCCGAAATACGCGGCATGGCCGAAGCTCATCAGCCCGACATAGCCGATCAGCAGGTTGAACGCGCAGGCGAGCAACGCGAAGCACAGCACGTTCATCAGGAACACGGGGTAGAGCACGAACGGGCAAACCACGATGAGCGCCAGCAGCAGCAGGAACGCGATGCCCTGCTCCCTGGAGAAGCCGAACATCATGCCGCCTTCCCGAACAGCCCGGCCGGACGCGCCAGCAGGACGATCACCATGACGACGAAGATCACGGTGGCGGAGGCTTGCGGATAGAACACCTTGGTCAGACCCTCCGCCACGCCCAGCCCGAATCCGGTGAGGATCGAACCCAGGATGGACCCCATGCCGCCGATGACCACCACGGCGAACACGACGATGATCAGGTTCGAACCCATGTTGGGGTTGACCGAGTAGATCGGCGCCGCCAGCACGCCCGCGAAGGCCGCCAGCGCCACGCCGGCGGCGTAGGTCAGCGTGATCATGCGCGGCACGTTCACGCCGAAGGCCTGCACCAATCCGGGGTTCTCCGTCGCGGCCCGCAGCTTGGCCCCGATCGACGTCTTGTCGATGACCAGCCAGGTGGCCAGGCAGACCACCATCGCGACCACGATGACCCAGCCGCGATAGTTCGGCAGGAACATGAAGCCGAGGTTGGTCCCCCCCGACAGCACCTGCGGGATCCGGTAAGGCAGCCCGGACGAGCCGTATTCGTTGCGGAACAGTCCCTCCAGGATCAGCGCCAATCCGAAGGTCAGCAGCAATCCATACAGGTGGTCGATGCGGTAGAGCCGGCTGATGATGGTTTTCTCCAGCACCCAGCCGAAACTGCCGACGATGAGGGGCGACAGGATGAGCGCCCACCAGTAATCCAGGCCCAGATAGTTCTGCAGCATCCACGCCACGAAGGCGCCGACCATGAACAGCGCGCCATGGGCGAAGTTGATGATGTTGAGCATGCCGAAGATGATCGCCAGGCCCAGCGACAGCAATGCATAGAACGCGCCATTGATCAGCCCGAGCAGAAGCTGGCCGAACAAGAGCGGCGCGGAGTAGCCGAAGATTGAGAACATGGCGCCCTTTAACTATGAACCAGCGGGCAGCCGCCCTCGGAGAGCGGCTGATACGCCTCGTCCGGCGGGGTCGTCGCGACGAGTTTGTAGTAATCCCACGGCGCCTTGCTTTCCGCTGGGCTCTTCACCTGGAACAGGTAGGCCGGAAACAGCCCGCGCCCGTCCACGCGGATGGCGCCTTTGCCGAACGCGTCGTCATCCGTCGGCATCGCCTTCATCCGCGCCACCGCCGCCGCCCCGTTCGCCTTCGCGCTGGCGACGCCCATATCGGCCACCGCCTTCAGGTAGTGCAACGCCGCGGCGTAGCATCCCGCCTGGTCCATGTCCGCCCGCACGTTCGGCGCCTTCGGCTTCAGCCGTGCGGAAAAGGCGCGGGTCCGGTCGTTCAAGTCCCAGTAGAAGCTTTCGGTCAGCGTCAGCCCCTGCGCGGTCTGCAAGCCCAGACCATTCACGTCGCTGATGAACATCAGCAGCGCCGCCAGCTTCATGCGCTGGGTCAGCCCGAACTCCGCCGCCTGCTTGATGCAGTTGATCGTGTCGGCGCCGGCATTGGCCAGCCCCAGCACCTTGGCGCCCGAGGTCTGCGCCTGCAGCAGGAAGGAGGAGAAATCGCTGGTCCCTGGGAACGGATAGCGCGACTCACCCTTCACCGTCCCGCCGGCCGCCTTGACGAACTTCATCGTCTCGCTGGCGAGCTGCTGGCCGAACACGTAGTCCGCGGTGACGAAGAACCAGCTATCGCCGCCCGCCTTCACCATCGCGCCGCCGGTCGACTTCGCCAGCATGTAGACGTCATACGTCCACTGGATGGTGTTGGGCGAGCATTGCGCCCCCGTCAGGTCGACGGTGCCGGCGCCGGAGTTCAGGTTCACCTTGTTCTTCTCGCGCGCAACGGTGCTCACCGCCAATGCGACGGAGGAGGTGGGCACGTCGAGGATGACGTCGACGCCCTCCTCGTCGAACCAGCGGCGGGCGATCGACGCCCCCTGGTCCGGCTTGTTGCCGTGGTCGGCGCTGATCACGTCGACCGCGAAGCCGTGGTCGCCGAAATCCTGCACCGCCTGCTGCACGCAGGTGACCGATAGCGGGCCGCCGGTGTCCCGGTACGGACCCGACATGTCGTTCAGCACACCCAGCTTGATCCGCGCCGCCTGGGCGCGGGCGCGGGGGGCAATCGCCGCCGCGGCCGAGGCCGCCAGCAGCGTGCGACGCCCGATCATGCGTGCACCAGCGGGCATGCACCCTCGTTCAACGGTCGGAAGGCCTGGTCCGCCGGGGTCGTGGCGACGAGCTTGTAGTAATCCCACGGCGCCTTGCTTTCCGCGGGGGTCTTCACCTCGAACAGGTAGGTCGGGTGCAGCGCCCGTCCGTCTACCCGGATCGAGCCGGGGCCGAACGCGTCATCATCCGTGGGCATCGACTTCATCTTGTTCACCGTGGCCGTGCCGCTTTTCTTCGCGTCGGCCACGCCCATGGCCGCCACCGCCTTCAGGTAGTGGATGGTGCCGCCATAGCAGCCGGCCTGGCCCATGCCGGGATGGTTGCCGTCGGTCTTCTTGATGACCCGGTTGGTGAAGGCGCGGGTGCGGTCGTTCAGATCCCAGTAGAAGCTCTCGGTCAGGTTCAGCCCCTGTGCCGTCTGCAATCCCAGCGCATGCACGTCGCTGATGAACACCAGCAGGCCGGCCAGCTTGACGCCCGCCTGCGTCAACCCGAACTCGCCGGCTTGCTTGATCGAGTTCACGGTGTCCGACCCGGCGTTGCACAGGCCGATCACCTTCGCCCCGGACGACTGCGCCTGCAACAGGAAGGAGGAGAAGTCGCTGGTCGGGAACGGCGCCTTGACCGAGCCGACGACCGTGCCCCCTGCCTGCTTGACGAAGTTCGTGGTGTCCCGCTCCAGCGCGATGCCGAACGCGTAGTCGGCCGTCACGAAGAACCAGCTCGTGCCGCCCGCCTTCACCAGCGCGCCGCCGGTGGAATGGGCGAGCGCCCAGGTGTCCATGGTGAAATGCACCGTGGTCGGCGCGCATTGCGAGCCCGTGAGGTCCGCGATCATCGCCGCGCTGTTGACGTAGACCTTGTCCTTTTCCTTGCATACGGCGGCGACCGCCAGGGCGACGGCGCTGTTCGGGCAATCGACGATCATGTCCACGCCGTCCCGGTCGAACCACTGCCGGGCGATGGAGGTGCCGACATCGGGCTTGTTCTGGTGGTCGCCGGTGACGACCTGGATGTCGACGCCGCTCAGATGGGGCGACATCTCCTCGATCGCCTGGCGCGCGCAGGCAATCGCAACCGGGCCGCTCAGGTCCCGGTAGACGCCGGATTGGTCGCCCAGGACGCCGATCTTGAGGCTGGTGGCTTGGGCGCGGGCACGGGAGCCGGCAAGCGCTGTCGCGGCAGTGGCGGCAAGCAGGGTACGACGCTGGATCATGGTGAATCCTATGTCAGGTTGAGAAAATTGCCGGCCGCCACGCGGCGAACGGCCTGGTCACATCAGGCTCGCAACCCAGGATCAAGGCTGGCCGGCCCTTGAAGGCTGCGGCGCCGGGTCGTCGCGTCTCTTGTTCTGCATGGTTGTGCGTTTCCCTTTCTTCCTGTGCCGATCGGCCCCGGCCGGCGTGGTCAGACCCCGAGATATTCGTGCAGCTTGTCCATCTTCGCCTCGATCTCGCTGTTCGGGATCATGTCGATGATCCGGCCGTGCTCCATGACGTAATGCCGGTCGGCGACGGTCGCGGCGAAGCGGAAATTCTGTTCCACCAGCAGCACGGTGAAGCCGCGGGTGCGCAACTCGCGGATGGTGCGGCCGATCTGCTGCACGATGACCGGCGCCAGCCCCTCCGTCGGCTCGTCCAGCAGCAGGAAGCGGGCGCCCGTGCGCAGGATGCGGCCGATGGCGAGCATCTGCTGCTCGCCGCCGGACAGCTTGGTCCCTTGCGAGGCGGCGCGTTCCTTCAGGTTGGGGAACAGCGCGTAGATGGTCGGCACGTCCAGGCCCCCCGGGCCGATCACTGGCGGCAGCATCAGGTTTTCGGTGACGTTCAGGCTGGCGAAGATCCCGCGCTCTTCCGGGCAGATGGCGATCCCGGCCCGGGCGACCTCGTCCGGCCGCATCCGCACCGTTTCGCGGCCCTTGTAGACGATCGAGCCGCGGCGGCGCGGCACCAGCCCCATGATCGACTTCATGGTCGTGGTCTTGCCGGCGCCGTTGCGGCCCAGCAGCGTCACCACCTCGCCCTCCCCGACGTTGAACTCCACGCCGTGCAGCACGTGGCTTTCGCCGTACCAGGCCTCCAGGTTCTTGACCTCAAGCATGGGCGGCCGCCGGCGCGTCGGTGCCGAGATAGGCGGCCACGACCTGAGGGTTGCGCGACACGGTGGCGTAGTCGCCCTCCGCCAGAACCTTTCCGCGGGTCAGCACCGTGATGCGATCGCACAGGCCCTCCACGACGGACAGGTTGTGCTCCACCATCAGGATGGTGCGGCCGACGCGGATGCGGCGGACCAGCGCCACGATGCGGTCCACGTCCTCATGCGTCATGCCGGCCGTCGGTTCATCCAGCAGCAGCATCCGCGGCTCCAACGCCAGCGTGGTGGCGATCTCCAGCGCGCGTTTGCGGCCGTAGGACAGCAGCACCGCCGGCGTATCCTCGTACCCAGCGAGGCCGACATCGTCCAGCAGCGCACGCGCCTGCCCGTTCAGCCCCTTCAGCACCGCTTCCGAGCGCCAGAAATCGTAGGATCCCCCGCGCTTTCGCTGCAACGCCAGGCGCACGTTCTCCAGCCCGGTCAGATTCGGGAACACGGCTGAAATCTGGAACGAACGGACCAGCCCCAGCCGGGCGACCTGCGCCGGTTTCAGCCGGGTGATATCCCGCCCTTCGTACCGGATGACCCCGCTGGTAGGCTTGAGGAACTTGGTCAACAGGTTGAAGCACGTCGTCTTGCCCGCGCCGTTCGGCCCGATCAGGGCGTGGATGGTGCCGGGCATGACCTTAAGGTCCACGCCGCCCACGGCGACGAAGCCGCGGAACTCCCGTGTCAATCCCTCAGTCTGTAGGATCGGCTCTGCCACCCCGACGTCCCTATCAAATTGCATTTATTAGCAGCGTGAGTTGCATATCGCGATCCATCGCGCAAGATTGTTCCACACTGCGCGCGCAGATGGTGGTGGTGTCTCGTGCGCCCCGTGACGCGATGCGCACGTCGGCAGCAAGGCGGCTCAAGCAGCCGTAATGCTTCTGTTACACGCCCCATGGCGATGTGTGCTATCGGGCGTGCCGCCTGTTCCATACCCTAAGGACCACCCTGCTGCGGACTAAGCACGCTTCAGCCATCGCCATGCTCACGATCGCCATTCCAGTGTCTGGGTGCGATCTGGGCTCGGATTATTTTCGTCCGAAACTGGCCATCCCCGCCGCCTTCCGGGCCGCGACGCCGGAAACCGCGCGCGCCGCCTGGCCGGCGGTCGAGTGGTGGCACGCCTTCGGCTCCCCGGAGCTCGACCGGCTGATCGCGGACGCCAAGGCCAACAACCAGGACCTGGCCGCCGCCGCCGCCCGGGTGGTGCAGGCGGACGCGCAGGTCTCGATCTCCGGCTCGCCCCTGCTGCCCACCATCAGCGCCACCGGCAACGCCAGCTACAGCCGCATCGGCTCCACCGGCCGCGGCGGCGGCGTGTCCGGCGTCACCACCGGCAGCAGCGGCGTCACCTCCAGCACCAACACCGGGGCCGGCACCACGACGCAGACCACGAACACCACCGGCAGCACCGTGGTCACCGGCGGCAGCGGCAATGCCAGCCGCTACACCGACAGCCGCCAGTACAGCGCACAGGGCGCCATCAGCTACGAGGTGGATTTCTGGGGCAAGAACCGCGCCACCTATGAAGCGGCCGAGGCCGCCGCCTTGTCGAGCCGGTTCGACCAGGACGTGGTGGCGTTGACCGTCGTCACCTCCGTGGCGACCACCTATTTCCAGGCGCTGGGCGCGGCCGACCGCCTGGCCGTCGCCAACCGCAACCTGCG
Organism: Acetobacteraceae bacterium; assembly: GCA_965199095.1. Classification (GTDB taxonomy): domain Bacteria; phylum Pseudomonadota; class Alphaproteobacteria; order Acetobacterales; family Acetobacteraceae; genus LMUY01. The sequence goes on along the minus strand of CBDAQM010000004.1, from coordinate 621,427 downwards.
GGACGCCCAGGCGACGTTGAAGGTGTTCCAGGTGCGCATGCAGGTCGGCACCGACACGGCGCTGGACGTGGCGCAGCAGGAGGCGCTGGTCGCCGGCGAAGCCGCCCAGATCCCGGCGTTCCAGAGCCAGTTGGAACAGCAGGTGATCGCGCTCGCGACCCTGGTCGGGCGGCCGCCGGAATCCATCACGATCAAGGCGGACACGCTGTTCAACCTGCCCGTGCCGGCCATCGGCAGCGGCCTGCCGTCCGAATTGTTGGCGCGCCGGCCGGACGTGGCCGAGGCGGAGGCCAATCTGGTGTCGCAGAACGGGAATGTCCGGGCCGCCCGGGCCGCGTTCTTCCCGGCCGTGCAGCTCACGAGCCAGGGCGGGATCGAGAGCCTGGCGCTGTCCAGCCTGCTGGGGCCCGGCAGCCTGTTGTTCACCGCCGCGGCCTCCGTGACGCAGACCATCTTCGACAACGGGCTGAAACAAGGCGACCTCAACCAGGCGAAGGGCCGCTTCGCCGAATTGGTGGCGGATTACCGCCAGGCCGTGCTGCAGGCGTTCCAGGATGCCGACACCTACCTGGTGGCCGTGCGCTACGCCGCGCAGCAGGAAGACCTGGAGCGGACGGCGGTGGCCGTGGCGCAGCGTGCGGCCGACATCGCCCGCTCCCAGCTTGCCGCCGGCACCGTCGACATCACCACCGTGCTGAACACGCAGACGACGCTGTTTTCCGACCAGGACGCGCTGGCGCAGGTGCGGCTTGCGCATTTCCAGGCGCTCATCAATCTTTACAAAGCGCTGGGCGGCGGATGGACGCTGCCGGGCACGGTTGGATCAACATGAAAATCGGTCGCCTGATACTGCTCCTGATCGTGCTGGGCGGCCTCGGTTGGGCTGGCTGGCATGCCTTCGTCCGCACGCCCACGACGCAGGAAGCGCGGGGCGGCCGCGGCGGACGTCGGCGCGGCCCCAACGCCGACCCCATCCCGGTGCTGGCCGCCGAAGCCGTGAAGCGGGACGTGCCGGTCTACCTGGATGCGCTGGGCACCGTGCAGGCGTTCAACACCGTCACCGTTAAGGCGATGATCGACGGACCGCTGACCGACGTGCGGTTCAAGGAAGGCCAGGACGTGCGGACCGGCGACGTGCTCGCCCTGATTGATGCCCGGCCGTACCAGGCCGCCCTGGACCAGGCGGTGGCAAAGAAGGCGCAGGACGACGCCAACCTGGCCAACGCCCGGGTCGACCTGGTGCGCTACCAGAAGCTGGCGGCGACCGCCTACACCTCCGCCCAGACCTCCGACACGCAGAAATCGACGGTGGCGCAGTTGGAGGCGCAAATCCGCCAGGACCAGGCGCAGATCGACACCGCCCGCACCAACCTGTCCTACACCACCATCAGCAGCCCGCTGAACGGGCGCACCGGCATCCGCCAGGTCGACCAGGGCAACATCGTGCACGCCGCCGATACCACGCCGCTGACGGTCATCACTCAGTTGCAGCCGATCTCCGTCGTCTTCACCCTGCCGCAGCAGACGCTCGGCGCCGTGGCCAACGCGATGCGCAACGAGGCGCCGCAGGTGTTGGCGCTGCCGCAGGGCGTCGCCAATGATGGCAAGACCGTGCTGGATCGCGGCCGGGTCGCGGTGCTGGACAACACGGTCGACCAATCCACCGGCACCATCAAGCTGAAGGCGACTTTCCCGAACCCGAACCTGGCGCTGTGGCCGGGCGGCTTCATCAATGTCCGCCTGCTGATCGACACGCAGCACGACATGACCACCGTGCCGCCCACCGCCATCCAGCGCGGACCGCAGGGCAGCTACGTCTACCTGGTGAAGCCGGACGACACGGTGGAACGCAAGACCGTGCAGGTGGGGCACGAGGACGAGTCGATCTCGGTCGTCACCGCCGGGCTGGAGCCGGGCGACGAGGTGGTGACGGACGGCGCCTCCCGCCTGACGGACGGGGCCAAGGTGACGGTGCAGACTCCGGGCGAGCCGGCGCAGGCGCAGGCGCCGGAGCGCCGCCGTCGCGCACCCGGTCAGGGGCGGCAGCGCGCCTCCGCCGCGCCGTGACGCCGGCATGAACATCTCCGCCCCGTTCATCGCGCGGCCGATCGCGACGGGGCTGCTGGCGGTGGCCGTGCTGCTGGCCGGGCTGCTCGGCTACAGCGCGCTGCCGGTCTCGGCGTTGCCGCAGGTGGATTTCCCGACCATCGAGGTGTCGACCCAACTGCCCGGCGCCAGCCCGGAGGTGACGGCGACGCTGATCACCGCCAGCCTGGAGCGGCAGTTCGGCGAGATCACCGGCCTGTCCTCGATGGAAAGCACCAGCAGCGAGGGCACCAGCGAGATCACGCTGCAGTTCAACCTCACCCGCTCGATGGACGGCGCGGCGCAGGACGTGCAGGCGGCGATCAACGCCGCGGCCGGCACGCTGCCCTCCACCCTGCCCTACCCGCCCGTCTATTCGAAGGTGAACCCGGCGGACGCGCCGATCGTGACACTGGCGCTCACCTCCGACACCGTCCCGCTCGATGCGGTGGCGGATGCGGCGGACACGCTGCTGCAGCCGAAGCTCAGCCAGATCGACGGCGTGGGCAAGGTGACGGTGCAGGGCGGGCTGCGCCGGGCGATCCGGGTGCGCATCGATCCCGCCCGGTTGGCGGCCTACAACCTGTCCATGGAGGACATCCGCACGGCGGTGTCCGCCGCCAACGTGAACGGCGCCAAGGGCGGGTTCGACGGCAAGGCGCAGGCCTTCGCCCTGGCCACCAACGACCAGTTGCTGACGCCCGAGGCCTACCGGACGCTCGTCATCAGCTACAAGGACGGCGCGCCGCTGCGGCTACGCGACGTGGGCACCGTGATCGCCGACGTGGAGAACAACCGCGTCGTGTCCGCCCTGAACGGCAAGCCCGCCGTCATCCTGGACATCCAGCGCCAACCCGGCGCCAACATCGTGCAGACCGTGGCCGACATCCGGACGGCGCTGCCGCAACTGGAGCGCTCGCTGCCCTCCGGCGTGCGGCTATCGGTGGTCACGGACCGGACGGAGACGATCCGCGCCTCCGTGGCGGACGTGCAGTTCACCCTGCTGCTGGCGATCGTGCTGGTGATCGCGGTGATCTACCTGTTCCTCGGCTCCTGGCGGGCCACCGTGATCCCGGGCGTGGCGCTGCCGCTGTCGCTGATCGGGACCTTCGGCGTCATGTCGCTGCTCGGCTACGGGCTGGACAATTTGTCGCTGATGGCGCTGACCGTCTCCACCGGCTTCGTCGTGGACGACGCGATCGTCATGATCGAGAACGTGGTCCGCTATATCGAGCAAGGGGTGCCTCCGTTGCAGGCCGCCTACCAGGGCGCCAAGCAGATCGGCTTCACCATCGTCTCGCTCACCGTGTCGCTGATCGCCGTGTTCATCCCGCTGCTGTTCATGACCGGTGTGGTGGGGCGGCTGTTCAACGAGTTCGCGGTGACGCTCGCCGTCTCGGTCGTGGTGTCCGCCGTCGTCTCGCTGACGCTGACGCCGATGATGTGCGGGCGGCTGCTGCGGCCGTTGCAGGAGGAGCACAAGCCCTTGCTGCTGGCCCGCCTGTTCGAGGACGCGTTCCGGCGGACCACGGCGGGCTATCGCCGCACGCTGGCCTGGGCGTTGTCGGCGCAGAGCCTGGTGCTGCTGATCGCGGGCGCCACGCTGGTCGGGACGGTCCTGCTCTACGTGGTGATCCCCAAGGGCTTCCTGCCGGCGCAGGACACCGGGGTGATCGTGGCCGTGACGGAGGCAAGCCAGGCTGTCTCCATCCCCGCCATGGCCAAGTTGCAGGCGCAGTTCGCCGACGCGGTGGCGCGCGACCCGGCGGTAGCCAGCGTCGCCTCCTTCGTTGGCGCCGGGTCGATCAACGCCACGCCCAACGCCGGCCGGGTGACGATCGCGCTGAAGCCGCAGGCGCAGCGTGACCCGGTGGCCGTGGTGCAGCAGCGGGTGCAGCGCATCGCCGACGCGATCCCCGGCCTCTCCGTCTTCACCCAGCCGGTGCAGGACATCCAGATCGGCACCCGCATCAGCCGCACCCAATACCAGTACACACTGGTGGACACCGATGCCGCGGAACTGGCGGAGTGGGCGCCCCGCCTGCTCGACCGGCTGAAGCGGACGCCTGGGCTGCGCAACGTGGCGACCGACCAGCAGGACGAAGGGCTGGTCACCCGCATCACCGTCGACCGGGAGGCGGCGCAGCGCCTGGGCGTGTCGATGCAGACCATCCAGGACGTGCTGTACGACAGCTTCGGCCAGCGCCAGATCAGCACCATCTTCTCCCAGGCCAACCAGTATCGCGTGGTGCTGGAGGCCGATCCCTCCTGGCAGGCGGACCCGGCCTCGCTGCTGCGGCTGCGGGTGCCGGGCGTGCTGTCCGCGCAAGGGCAGAGCACGACCAGCGGCGCCACGGTGACGGGGGCGGCGCAGTCGCTGATCCCGCTGTCAGCGGTGGCGACGATCACCCGCACGGTCGGGCCGCTGGCGATCACGCACGAGCAGCAATTCCCCTCCGTCACCCTGTCCTTCGACACGGCCGAGGGCACATCCCTGGGCGACGCGGTCACGGCGGTGGCCAATGCGGAACAGGATCTGGGCCTGCCGGAGACGGTGACCGGCAGCTATTCCGGCGACGCGGCGGAGTTCCAGCGCTCGCTCGCCTCCGAACCGTGGCTGATCGGTGCGGCGGTGGTGGTGATCTACATCGTATTGGGCGTGCTGTACGAGAGCACGATTCACCCGGTGACGATCCTGTCCACCCTGCCCTCCGCCGGCATCGGCGCGCTGCTGGCGCTGATGGCGTTCGGGCTGGACCTCTCGCTGGTGGCGCTGGTGGGCATCGTGCTGCTGATGGGCATCGTAAAGAAGAACGCTATCATGATGATCGACTTCGCGGTGGAGGCAGAGCGCGAGCGCGGCCTGACGCCGGAGGCCGCGATCGAGGAAGCGTGCCTGCTGCGCTTCCGCCCCATCATGATGACGACCTTCGCGGCGCTGCTGGGCGCGCTGCCGCTGGTGATGGAGCACGGCACCGGCTCAGAACTGCGCTTCCCGCTGGGCGTGACGATCGTGGGCGGGCTGCTGCTGAGCCAGTTGCTGACGCTGTATACCACGCCGGTGATCTACGTGACGTTCGAACGGCTGCGGCTACGGTTTTCGGGCCGGATGCGGCCGCTGGCGGCAGAGTGATCTCGGCGTCGCCTAAGTGACCTTCTCCACCCCCTTCATCCTGCGCCCGGTCGGCACGATGCTGCTGGCGCTCGGCCTGCTGCTCGCCGGCGTCGTGGCCTACAACTTCCTGCCCGTGGCCCCGCTGCCTTCGGTCGACATCCCCACCATCGTCGTCTTCGCCGGGCGGCCCGGCGCCGATCCGGAGACGATGGCGACCTCCATCGCCGCGCCGCTGGAACGCCGCCTGGGTGAGATCGCGGGCGTGACGGAGATCACCTCCACCTCCGCCATCGGCTCCACCACGATCGTCATCCAGTTCGACATCGACCGCGACATCGAGGGCGCTGCACATGACGTGCAGGCGGCGATCAACGCCGCCACCTCCGACCTGCCCTCCGACCTGCCGACCCGGCCGTATTATCGCAAGTTCAACCCGGCCGAGGCGCCCATCCTCACCCTGGCGCTGACGTCCCAGACGCTGTCGCCGGGCGAGGTGTACGACGCCGCGGACACGATCCTGGGCCAGCGCCTGTCGCAGTTGGACGGCGTGAGCCAGGTGCAGATCAACGGCGCCGAAAAGCCGGCGGTGCGGGTGCGGCTGAACCCTGGCGCGCTGCGGGCCGCCAGCCTGGCCGCGCAGGACGTGTTCACCGCCATCCGCAACGCCAACGTCACCGAATCCACCGGCAGTTTCGAGGGCGCCCATCGCGCCGAGGACATCGCCGTCAACGGCCAGATGACGCAGGCCAGCGAGTATGCCGGGCTGGTGATCAAGTCGCAGAACGGCTCCGCCCTGCGGCTGTCGGACGTGGCCAGCGTGGTGGACGGCGTCGCCAACGCCCGCCTCGCCGCCTGGGACGGGCAGACGCCCGCCATCCTGCTGACCATCAGCAAGGTCGCCGGCGCCAACGTGATCGACACCGCCGACCGCATCAAGGCGGAGCTGCCGCATCTGCTCACCTGGATGCCGCCGGACATCAAGGTGTCCGTCATCTCCGACCGGACCAGCACCATCCGCGCCAGCGTGGACGACGTGCAGCTTTCGCTGCTGATCTCGGTGGTGCTGGTGCTGCTGGTGGTGCTGCTGTTCATGCGCCGCCTGGTGCCGACCCTGGCCGCGGCGGTGACAGTGCCGCTGTCCATCGCGGGCACGCTCGCGGCCATGTGGCAGCTTGGCTACAGCCTGGACAATTTCTCGCTGATGGCGCTGACCATCTCCGTGGGGTTCGTGGTCGACGACGCCATCGTCATGATCGAAAACATCAGCACCCATGCGGAACGGGGCGAGCCGCCGTTGACCGCGGCGATCAACGGCGCGCGGCAGATCGGCTTCACCGTGATGTCGATCTCCATCTCGCTGGTCGCGGTGTTCATCCCGATCATCTTCATGGGCGGCCTGCTCGGGCGGCTGTTGCACGAATTCGCCATGGTGCTGACCTTGGCCATCGCCATTTCGGCCGCCGTGTCGCTGACCTTGACGCCGATGATGATGGGGCGGCTCGCCCGGCCGCACGCGACGCTGACCGGCTGGCTGGGCCGCCTGGATGCCGCGATCGAGCGGGAGTTCCAGGACATCATCGGGCTGTATGCCAGGAGCCTGGCCTGGGCGCTGCGTTGGCGGCGGCTGATGCTGCTGGTGACGCTCGGCTGCGCCGTGGCGACGGTGGTGCTGTATCGGGAGGTGCCGAAGGGTTTCCTGCCGATCCAGGACACCGGGCTGATCCAGGGCAGCACGCTGGCCGATCCCTCCGTGTCCTTCGCCGCCATGGCGGCGCGGCAAAAACGCGTGGTCGCCGCGATCCTGGCCGACCCGGCGGTGGAAACCGTGGGGTCCACCGTGGGCGTCACCAGCGGGTTCGCCTCGCTCAACCGCGGCCAGCTTACCGTCCAGCTCAAGCCCCTGGCCGAACGGGGACTGTCCAGCGAGCAGGTGATCGCCCGCCTGCGCCCGACGCTGCAGGCGATGCCGGACGTGCAGACCTTCCTGTACTCCGCGCAGGATTTGCGCGGCGGCGGCCGCAGCGGCGGCAGCCAGTTCCAGTTCATCATGCTGGACCAGGATCTGGCCGAGTTGCGCGACTGGACGTTGCGCTTGGAACGGGCGTTGCAGCAGGTTCCCGGCATCACCGACGTGACCAGCGACCAGGACCGCTCCGGCCCGCAATCCAACGTGGTGATCGACCGTGACGCCGCCGCGCGGCTGCAGCTTTCCACCACGGCCATCGACAACGCGCTGAACAACGCCTTCGCGCAACGGCAGATCTCCACCATCTACACCGACCGCAACCAGTACAAGGTGGTGCTGGAGGTGGACCCGGCGCTGCAAACCGACCCCTCCATGCTGCAAGGCGTGTATGTCGGCGCGCCCGGGGCGGAACAGGTGCCGCTCTCCGCCGTGGCGCATTTTGAGCGTGGCACGGCACCGCTCGCCGTGCGGCACCAGGGACAGTTCCCCGCCAGTTCGATCAGCTTCAACCTGGCGCCGGGCATGGCGCTGGGCGACGCGACGGATTTGGTGGAGCGGACCGCCCTGGCGCTGCGCATGCCGGACAGCGTGCACACGCAGTTCGCCGGCAACGCGCAGTTCCTGCAGCAATCGCTGGCCACCCAGCCGGCGCTGATCGGGGCGGCGCTGCTGACGATCTACATCGTGCTGGGCGTGCTGTACGAAAGCCTGCTGCACCCGCTGACCATCCTGTCCACCTTGCCGTCGGCCGGCTTGGGCGCGTTGCTGGCGGTGCTGGTCACGGGCGGCGAAATGACGATCATGTCCATCATCGGCATCGTACTGCTGATGGGCATCGTGAAGAAGAACGCCATCATGCTGGTGGATTTCGCCCTGGAGGCGGAGCGCGAGCGCGGCCTGTCGCCGGAGCAGGCGATCCACGCCGCCTGCCTGGAGCGGTTCCGCCCGATCATCATGACGACCCTGGCGGCGCTGCTGGGCGCCTTGCCGCTGGCGTTCGGATTCGGCGCCGGCTCGGAATACCGGGTGCCGCTGGGCGTCGCGATCGTCGGCGGCCTGGTGGTGAGCCAGGCGCTGACGCTCTACACCACACCGGTGGTGTACCTGGCGCTGGAGCGGCTGGCGCGGGGCAAGCGCCACAAGATTGTCTTGGCGGCGGCGGAATAGCCTGGCCTGCTCCGGGAGGATCAGGCCCAACGGGAGGATCCTCATGCAGCACTGTCTCATCCTCGGCGCCGGCGGCATGCTGGGCCGCAAGCTGGTGGCCAGCCTGGCCGGGGCGGCCGGCAAGCTCACCGTGCACGACATCGTCCCGCCCCCGGCGCCGCCCGGCGCCGACGCCATCGCCTCCGACCTGTCGCAACCCGGCGAGGCGGAGCGGCTGGTGGCAGACCGCCCGGACGTGATCTTCCACCTGGCCGCCATCGTCTCCGGCGAGGCGGAGGCGGATTTTGAAAAGGGCTACCGCGTCAACCTGGATGGCACGCGGTGTCTGCTGGAAGCGATCCGCCGCGTAGGCGACGGCTACTGCCCGCGCCTGGTGTTCGCCTCCTCGCTGGCCGTGTTCGGCGCGCCGTTCCCGGCCGCCATCCCGGACGATTTCAACCTGACGCCGCTCTCCAGCTACGGTACGCAGAAGGCCATTGGCGAGTTGCTGCTGGGCGACTACTCGCGACGCGGCATCATCGACGGCATCGGCATCCGCCTGCCCACCATCTGCGTGCGGCCGGGCAAGCCGAACAAGGCCGCCTCGGGCTTCTTCTCCGGCATCATCCGCGAGCCGCTGAACGGGATGGCGGCGGTGTTGCCCGTCCCCACCGGCATCCGGCACTGGTGCGCCTCCCCGCGCGCCGCGATCGGGTTCCTGCGCCACGCTGGCAGCCTGGACACTGCGGCATTGGACGGCCGTCGCAACCTGACCATGCCCGGCATCTCCGTGACGGTGGCCGAGGAGATCGAGGCGCTGCGCCGCGTGGCAGGCGATGCCGCCGTGGCATTGATCCAGCACGTGCCAGACCCGGCGATCCTCGCAATCGTGAAAACCTGGCCGGAACGCTTCGACACCACCCGGGCGCTCTCCCTCGGATTCCAAGCGGACAGCGACTTCGACGAGATCGTGAGGATTTACCAGGAGGACGAGTTGGCGGCTGCTTCCATGACGCCGCCGGCAGACGTATGATTCGCCGCGTGGATAAGGAGAATGGTCTTGTTTGGAGCCAAGAGCATCACGGTCACACTGCCATCCGACATGGTCAGTGTTGTGGAAGCGGCTGTGGCCAACGGTGATTACGCATCGAGCAGCGACATAGTATGCGAAGCGTTGAATGAGTGGACAAGCAAGCGCCTGGACCAGGCGCAGGAGCTTGCCTCCCTCAAATCCGACATAGAACTTGGCTTGACAGATATAGCCGAAGGCCGGGTCAGGGATTTCGACATCACTCGCATCGTTGAACAAGGAAGAAAGCTATTGACCGCCCGCTCCATCTCCGACTGACCGCCACGGCCGAAGCTGACCTCGCTGAGATCTGGGTCACAATTGCGACGGCAGCGTCCGACGGAATTGCCACACGCTTCGTCAGCGCGATCGAGTCGACGTTCAGGCCACTCTTGCATTTCCCATTCTCCGGCGCCAAACGCGAGGCCCTTGCGCCTGGCTTACGGGTGACGTTCCACCGACCTTACGCAGTCTATTATAAACCGCTTCCAGATGCGATCGTCATCGTCCGTGTGATCCATGGCGCACGCGACGCGACCGCGCTGGCGCGGGCTGCTGGATTTGCCTGAGATCATCCTCAATCCAACACCGCCGCGTAGGTCAGCACCCGCAACTCCCGCCGGATCGGATAGGTGGAGGACGGCATGAGTTGCGTCAGCAGCACTACCGCCATCTCCTCCGCCGGGTCCACCCAGAACGCGGTGCTCGCCGCCCCGCCCCAGGCGTATTCGCCCGGCGTGCCCAGGATTTGCGCCCGCGCCGGGTCGATCATCACGGAAAACCCGAGACCGAAGCCGACCCCTTCGTAGCTGCTCTCGCTGAAGCGCGGCATGCCCATCGCCGCCATGTCGCCGCGCAGATGGTTGCTCGTCATCAGCTCGACCGTCTTGCGACCCACCAGCCGCACGCCATCCAACGTGCCCTTGTTCAGCATGAACTGGCAGAACCGCATGTAATCGCCCGCCGTGGACACCAGGCCGCCCCCGCCGGAGCAGATGCTGCGCGGCGCCAGGTAGGCGCTCGTCGCCGGGTCGTCGATCAAGGCGAGGCCACCATCCGGCTTGCGGGCATAGTTGACGGCGAGGCGGTCGTGTTTCTGCGCCGGCACGTGGAAGCCGGTATCCACCATGCCCAGCGGCGCGATCACCCGGTGCTGCAAATAGTCGCCGAACGGCTCGCCCGAGATCACGGCGACCAGATGGCCGAGCACGTCGGTCGCAACGCTGTAGTTCCACTCCGCCCCCGGCTGCGCCAACAGGGGCAACCCGGCCAGCCGCTCCACCATTTCACCCAGCGAGGCGCCGGCGGCCTGGAAGTCGATCCCGCGCTCCCGGTACAGCCCGTCCACCAGCGTGGATTGCATGAACCCGTAGGTCAGCCCGGAGGTGTGGGTCAGCAGGTCGCGGAACGTGATCTCGCGCGCCGCCGGGACGGTGTCGATCTTGCCGCGCTGGCCGCCGCAGGCCACCCGCATCTGGGCAAAATACGGCAGGAACCGGCTGATCGGATCGTCCAGTTGGAACAGCCCCTGCTCGTACAGCATCATGATGGCCAGGCTGGTGAGCGGCTTGGTCATGGAATAGATGCGCACGATGGTGTCCGGCGTCATCGCGCGGCCGGCTTTACGATCCGCCAGGCCGCAGCAATGCAGATGCGCCACCCGGCCGCGCCGCGCGACCATGGTCGTCACCCCCGCCAGCTTGCCCTCATCCACCAGGCGCTGCGCCCAGTCCGCCACCCGCGCCAGTTGCGGCGAGGACAGCCCGACATCCTCCGGCCGCGTGCCTGCCTTGGTGTCCATTCCCGCGTTCCCCTCAGCCGTCGGTTTGACACTACCCCGCCGCGCCCCGATCGTCAGCCCAAACGAATGGAGGTCAGGCCCATGCGCGCAATGGTGGTCGGCGAGAACGGGTTGGAGCTGCGGGACATCCCCGTGCCGCAACCGGGACCGGACGAGGTGCTGGTCCGTGTGCGGGCGGCCGGGCTGAACCGGGCGGAACTGGCGATGGCCGCCGGGCATGCCCACGGCGCGCTCGGCGGCAAGGGCGCCACGATCGGGCTGGAATGGGCGGGCGAAGTCGCGGCTGTGGGCAGCGGCGTGACCGATCTGCACGAGGGCGACCGCGTGATGTGCTCCGGCAACGGCGGCTATGCCGAGTATGCCGTCACGGATTGGGGCCGGGTCGGCCGCCTGCCCGACAACAACATGGGGTGGGAGCAGGCGGCCACGCTGCCGATCGCGTTGCAGACCATGCACAACGCCCTGGTGACGGCTGGCGGCTTACAGTCCGGCCAGGCCGTGCTGATCCAGGGAGCGAGTTCCGGCGTCGGCCTGATGGGGATGCAGATCGCCAAGGCGCTGGGCGCGCGGCTGGTGATCGGCACCTCCACCCATTCCGCCCGCCGGTCGAGATTGATGGAGTTCGGCGCCGACCTGGCGGTGGACAGCAGCGACCCGGCCTGGCCGGACGGCGTCCTGGCCGCGACCGGCGGCCATGGCGTGGACCTGGTGGTCGACCAGGTCTCCGCGCCGGTGGCGAACGGCAACCTGCGCGCGACGCGGGTGCTGGGGCGGATCGTCAACGTGGGGCGCCTCGGCGGCGCCAAGGGCGAGTTCGATTTCGACCTGCACGCCGCCCGGCGGATCAGCTATATCGGCGTGACGTTCCGCACGCGGAGCATCGCCGAAGTGCGGGAGATCAACCGCCTGATGCGCGCCGATCTGTGGCCGTTGATCGAGGCCGGGCTGCTGCACCTGCCGATCGACCGCAGCTTCACCCTGGAACAGGCCAGCGAGGCGCAGGCCCACATGCGGGCCAACCAGCATTTCGGCAAGATCGTGCTGACGGTTTGACCGATCGGTCACTCAAAACCACGCGCTTGTTTTATCCAACGTGTTCATGTGCTTTCGGCGCGCTCTGCTATCCTTGCATAAACCGGGACCGACGAAATGAACGCCATCAACCGAACGGGGTGGCTGACGTTAAGTGTTCGAAATCTACTTGATTGCTTCTCGGCTTTGGCCAACATAGGGCATAGGCGGGCATCTCGCCCATTTTGAGGAAACACATAGGCCATGGCCTACACTCCTGATTTCCGCTCGTATGCGCCAGCCGGCGCCGCGAACACCGCGGTGCTCGATGCCGGGCTGCGGGCTTACATGCTGCGCGTCTACAACTGGATGACGTCCGGCCTGCTGCTAACCGGGATCGTCGCCTACGGCGTGGCGAACACCCAGTTGATCAACCTGTTCTACCCGATGGTGCAGACGCAATATGGTCTCCACCGCACGCAGGGACCGCTCGCGATCGTCGCGATGCTGGCCCCCCTCGCCTTCGTGCTGGTGCTGTCGTTCGGCGTCAACAAGCTGTCGCGCACGGCGGTCCAGGGCATCTTCTGGGCCTTCTGCGCCGCGATGGGCGCCAGCCTGACCTCGATCTTCCTGGCCTATAGCGGCGAGTCGATCGTCCGCACTTTCTTCATCACGGCAGGCACGTTCGGCGCGATGAGCGTGGTGGGATACACCACGCGGCGTAACCTTACGGGAATGGGGTCGTTCCTGATGATGGGGCTGATCGGCGTCATCCTGGCCAGCGTGGTGAACATGTTCATCGCGAGCAGCGGCCTGCAGTTCATGATCAGCATCGTAGGCGTGCTCGTCTTCGTCGGCCTGACCGCCTACGACACCCAGCGGATCAAGCTGACCTATACGCAGTATGCCTACGCGGAGGGGCCGGACCAGGCTGGCAAGCGCAGCGTGTATGACGCATTGAGCCTGTATCTGAACTTCATCAACCTGTTCATGCTGCTGCTGCAACTGACGGGCAACCGTAGCAGCAACAACTAAACTGCCGCGACTTGGGTCGACAAAAAGGCCTCGGGCACCCGCCCGGGGCCTTTTTCATGCCCGTCGGGTGAAGCCCGGCTCGTTGGGCGGCTCGTCCCACTCCTCCTCGATCCGACTGACAACGGCCAGGCGTGGGCCGAGCCGGCAAGCCCGCAGCAATTCTTCCACCGCGTCAGTTTCGCCATAGACCAGCGCCTCCACCGCGCCGTCGGGACGGTTGCGCACCCAGCCCACGACGCCCAGGGCGCGCGCCTTCGCGACCATCCAGTCGCGATACCCCACCCCCTGCACCCGACCGGTGATGACGACGCGCTTGGCCCTCATCGCACCAGCCCGATGAAGCGGGCGGCGTGTGCGATATCCGCCGCGATATGGGCCTGACGCCGCTCCGCCTCCTCGTCCGCACCCCATCCCTCGATCTGGAACAGCTCGTCGACGCGGGAGAGCGCGTGCGCCTCAGCCGCCGATAGCGCCCCGTGCGCCACGGCAAGCGCCAGCACCAGGCTGCCGAGCGCGGGCGCCACGATCCCGAGCCCGGCCAGAACCCACGCCGTCTCCGCCGCGACAGCCCGCTGCAGGGCAGCGATGGCGGCAGGATGTTGCTTCACGTAGGTGATGCCGGTGGTGGTCGTCAGCGCCGCCCCCAGCGTCGTCCGCGACCAGTCCAGCCAGGGGCGCCACGCGGCCTCCTGCCGCTCGACCAAGGCGGGCGGCGCGTCGGCGCGGTAGCACAGCAGGTCGGTCTCGCCATACGCCGCGATGGCCGCCGCCGTGGGCGCAGGGTCCGGCAGGATGCGCAGTTGCGCCGTCCCTGCCAGGCGGGTGAGCGGCACGTCCGTGTAGTCCATCTCGCCCGTGTCAGCCCCGGCTTGCTGCCACTCCGCCGCCACGGCCGCCGCCAGGCCGGGCTGCGGCACACGCAAAGGCGGGCCGTCCGGCAGACGCAGCGGCTTGCGGTCCAGCACCACGCCCCAGCCATCCCCCTGGGCCACGGCCACGGCCTGAGTCCAGACCCGCTTCACCGCAGCAGGCTGCGCAGCAGGTCGGCGGGCTTGGGGCCCTTCGTCGCCGCGGCGACTTCGGTCGGAAGCTGGCCGATCCGTCCATCCCGCGCCGCGGTCAGCTCTGCCGTGCAGCTCTCCGCCGGGCCTGCCAGGCCGCCGATCACCACCCCGACGCGGCCGCCCGGCCCGGCCGCGTCCAGCGTCACCACCGGATGGCGCAGCGTCCCATCCACCCGGATCGGGGCCGACACCCCGGCGCCGCCCAGCCGCAGCAGCGGCCGCAGCCGCAACGCCATGGTCTCATCCGCGAGGTTGATCGTTCCACCGCCTTGCAGCAGCAGCCGGGCGCTGTCCAGTTTCAGCGCCGCCAGGGTGACCACACCCGATTGCGCATCCGCCCGCAGCGCAAGGCATCGCACATGGCTGCTCCCATCCGGCTCCAACCCGGCGCCCGCCTTCCGCAGCACGTCGCCCAAGGCGGCTGCCAAGGCGGCGTTCGACACCTCCCCATCCACCAGCGCGACGCCGACATGGCCGTCCAGGCTGGCGGCCAGCGCGTGCGGAGTCGCACCGGCCGCGTGCAGCGCCACGTCCAGTTCGGCAGTCGCGTGCGAGCCGCCGGGCAGGCCGAATGCCTGGGCGAGCGGATCAAGCGCGAACGCGTCCGACCGCAGGGCCAGCGCCACGAGCGGCGCCGGTTGACGCGCATCGACGCTGGCAGAGAAGGCGACGCGTCCTTCGGGCGACTGGAACGACGCCGGATTGACGCGCAGCACGCCGTCTTGCAGGAGAACATGGCCGCTGAAGTCGCGGTAATCCGCCTTTCCGGCATGCACGGTGGCGATGGAAAGCTGCAGGTCCGCATCCGCGCGACGCAGCACACCCCACGGCAAAGGCTGCTCGGAGAAAACGCGGTCGGGGCTTGCCGGGGCAGGCTGCGGCGCTGGTGCCGCCGGTCCGGCGGGGGCAGCTTCCCCCGCATGCGGGATCGCGGAGAAGGCGGCCACATCGATCCGGTTGGACACCAGCGTGCCCCGCACAGTCAGCCGCGGAGCGGTCTGCACGGCCACATCGCCGGCGAGGTCGCCCAGTGCGGACGTCACCGCCAGCCCGCGCAACGCGACACCCGAACCCGCCTGGACCAGCCCGCTGGCGATGTGCCAGGGCGCGCCGGCAAGGCTCCCCTCCGCCTCCAGCCGCGCCGGCTGCCCGGCTGGCCAAGTCAACGCCAGCTTGCCGAGCGAGGCGCCCGGCGCCCACTGCGACAGGTCAGCAGCGCCAAGCTGGACCGACACATCCTGCGGCAGCCCGCCGCCGGGGGGCAGCGTGGCGGCGATGTGGAGGTCATGCAGCGGCGGCCAGGCCGGATACTGCAGCAAGGCGCCCAGCCTTGCCACGTCCGGCACTGCGGCCTCCAAATGGCCGGACAGGGTCCGTTCGGCAGGATCGGCAACGCCCTTCAACGCCAGCGACGCGCCGCCGAGGGCGGCAGCCAGCGTAACCGGCCACGGCCCCGGCGCGCGCCCGGTGAGTTGCGGGACGGTTCCCAGCGTCGCATCCAGCGTTCCCGCCGTGCCGGCCAGCTCCAGCTCCGCCTGCACATGCAGCGGCCCGTCACCGCCGTCGACCGTGGCATGCGGCACGTCGGCAGCGACCGTGCGGCCGGTGACGCCATCGTGCCAGGTGACCCGTCCAGCCTCGATGCGCAGGCTGTCCAGCACGGTGCGGGTATGCACGCCCGGCGTGGCGGCTTCGCCGGAACCGGACGACGCCGGGCGATCGAACTGCCAGTTGCCGCGGCCTGCCGCATCCGTCTCAATCAGGATGTCCGGCCGCACCAGCGTCACGCGGGCAAGCTCCACCCGATGGAACAGCAGGGGCCACAGCTTGACGCCGGCCTCCATCCTGGCGGCGGTCGCCATGGCCGGACGCGTGCCGCCGGGCATGTTGGCGAAGGCGACGTCCTCGGCCTCCAGCGTCGGCGTCAGCGACCAGCCGAGCCGGATGGGTCCGCCCAATGTCAGCTCCCGCCCGGTGGCCCGGCGCACGGCGTCGACGATGCGGTCCTTCTGGCTGTTCGGGTCGAAGGCCGAGGCCGCGACGAGCACGGCCGCGACCAACACGACTGGCGCCGCGACCGCCGCATACACCCAGCGCTTCGCCATAGCCCCCCCTGGTTTAACCGTGCTCTATTTAGGCCCGTGCGCCAGCCGCGTCACCGCCGGGGCGTGGGACGCCTGGAACCCCAGGGTGGAAAACGTGTCGCGCATGTGTGGCGGCAGATCGGCCGTGACCGCCAGCGTGCCGCCGGCCGGGTGCGGCAGCAGCAGCGAGCGGGCATGCAGATGCAGCCGGTCCGCCAGCCCCTCCACGTAGCTGCCGCCGGAGCCGTTGTCCCGCGGCTCGGCATATTTGTCGTCGCCGACGATGGGCGTGCCGAGGCTGACGCAGTGCACGCGAAGCTGATGGGTACGGCCGGTCAGCGGCTGCAGCTCCAGCCAGGCCAGCTTGCGCCCGGCGGCGTCCAGCACGCGGTAGTTGGTGTAGGCGCGCTGCCCCTCCTTGTCCTTGCGGTCGGTGGCGACCGTCCGCTCCCCGAAGGGACCGGAGACGCGCTTCAGCGGCTGGTCGATCTGGCCGTCCTCCGGGTCCGGATGGCCGACGACGACGGCCCAGTAGGTCTTTTCCACCTCCCGGGTGCGGAACGCCGCCGCCAGCTTCGCCGCCACGCCGGGCGTGCGGGCCAGGACGATCACGCCGGAGGTGTCGCGGTCCAGGCGATGCACCAGCCGCGGCCGGTCGCCGCCATCCCGCAGCGCGTCCAACAGGCCGTCCAGGTGGCGGACGATGCCCGGGCCGCCCTGGGAGGCAAGGCCGGACGGCTTGTTCAGCACGATCACCTGGTCGTCGCGATGGAGCACCATACGCTCCATCTCCTTCACGTCCGCCGCGGAGACGCTGGGCGTCCGTGCCTCCGGCGCGGCCGGCATCGGCGGCACCCGCACGGCCTGCCCGGCCAGCAATCGGGCGGACGCCTCCACCCGGTGGCCGTCGACGCGGATTTGCCCGGTGCGGCACAGTTTCTGCAGCGCCCCCTGCGTCAGCGCGGGAAAGCGGCGGCGCAGGAACCGGTCGAGCCGGATATCGGCTTCATCCTCGGTGACGGTTTGCAGGGAAACGTCCATGCTATGGGGTGGCGTCACGTCCAATAGGAACAAACCGCTGCCGCACGGCGGTGGTGGAGCTGAGGGGAATCGAACCCCTGACCTCCTCATTGCGAACGAGGCGCTCTACCAACTGAGCTACAGCCCCGCCGTACAGCCGCCGCATATGCCGGCCATGCCCCGGCAAGTCAAGCGAACGCCAGGCGGCGGCCGGATGATGGCGTATGACTGATCTCCCTCTCCCTCTGGGAGAGGGCCGGGGTGAGGGCGCGTCGCCGCCCGGATTGATGAGCATCTCACGCGTTTCCACGATGACGGCGCCGCCCTCACCCTGCCCTCTCCCAGAGGGAGAGGGTTTTCAACCGTCGTGCTTTCGAGCGCCGCAGTGTCACGCGATTCAGCGATCGGACCGCGCGGATTTGCGATACCCTGGGCCGCGTCATCACGAAGCGGGTGCTGTGTGAGTAAGGTTCCTCCAGGCGTCGGTCCGAAGCACTCGCAGGTTCTCGTCTTGGTGGGCGCCACCGGGGATCTGTCGCAGCGCAAATTGCTGCCGGGGCTGTTCCATCTCGTGAAAGGCGGCTTCATCCCCGGCTGCCGCATCATCGGCGTGTCGCTGGACGACATGGACGCCGACGGCTTCCGCAGCTTCGGGCGGCAGGCGCTGACTCAATTCTCCACCCGTCCGGTGAACGAGGATGATTGGACCGCCTTCGCCCAGACCCTCGACTACGTCCCGCTCGCCGCTGGCGCACAGGCGCTGCGGAGCGCGGTGGAGACGGCGGAACGCGGCCTGCCCGGCGAGACCCGGCGCATCCACTATCTCAGCGTGCCGCCCAACGCCGCCCTGTCGGCCGTGCGCCTGCTCGGCGAGGCGGGGCTGGTCGAGCGGTCGCGCGTGATCATGGAGAAGCCGTTCGGCACCGACCTGGCCAGCGCCGTGGCGCTGAACGCCAAGCTGCACGAGGTGTTCGCCGAAGACCAGATCTTCCGCATCGACCATTTCCTGGGCAAGGAGCCGGCGCAGAACATCCTGGCCTTCCGCTTCGCCAATGGGCTGTTCGAGCCGATCTGGAACCGCAACTTCATCGACCACGTGCAGATCGACGTGCCGGAGACGCTGGGCCTGGGCAAGCGCACCGCGTTCTACGAGTCGACCGGGGCGTTCCGCGACATGGTGGTGACGCATCTGTTCCAGATCCTCGCCTTCATGGCGATGGAGCCGCCGACCGCGCTGGAGCCGGTGTCGATCAGCGAGGAGAAGAACAAGGTCTTCCGCAGCATGGTGCCGATCGACCCGAAGGACGTCGTGCGCGGCCAATATGCCGGCTACCGCGCGGAGGACGGCGTGGACCCGGAATCGGACACCGAGACGTTCATCGCGCTGAAATGCATGATCGACAACTGGCGCTGGGCGGGCGTGCCGTTCTTCCTGCGCACCGGCAAGCGGTTGGCCGAGGGCCAGCGCATCATCTCCATCGCCTTTCGCGAGCCGCCGAAGAGCATGTTCCCGGTCGGCTCCGGCGTCGGCGCGCAGGGGCCGGACCATCTGACGTTCGACCTGGCGGACGCCTCCAAGATGTCGCTGTCCTTCTACGGCAAGCGGCCCGGCCCCGGCATGCGGCTCGACAAGTTAAGCCTGCAATTCGCCATGAACGACACCGGGCGCATCGGCGATGTGCTGGAGGCCTATGAGCGGCTGATCCTGGACGCGATGCGCGGCGACAGCACGTTGTTCACCACGGCGGAAGGCATTGAGCGGCTGTGGCAGGTCTCCACCCCCTTGCTGGAGGCGCCGCCGCCGGTGCGGCTGTACCCCGCCGGCTCCTGGGGGCCGAAATCGATCCACCAATTGGTGGCGCCGCATGCCTGGCGCCTCCCGTTCGAGCGCGCCTGGCGCTCCCCCGCCACAGGGGATTGATCCTCCGACCGCTTGCCCCGGGCCGGCCGGTCCGGCACACCGGGCGGGAGGGAGAGACGGGAAATGTCCGAAGCAACGCGGGATACGTTCGACTACGTCATCGTGGGCGCCGGCGCCGCCGGCTGCGTGCTGGCCAACCGGCTGACCGCGGACGGCGTCACCACCGTGTGCGTGCTGGAGGCCGGGCCGCCGGACCGCAACCCCTACATCCACATCCCGGCCGGCTTCATCAAGACGCTGTTCGACCCGTCCTGCACCTGGCAGTTCAAGACCGAGCCGACCGAGCGCACCGGCGGCCGGCCGATCTCCACCACGCAGGGGCGCACGCTGGGCGGCGGCTCCTCCGTCAACGGGATGATCTACAACCGCGGCCAGCCGGCCGATTTCGACAGTTGGGCGCAACGCGGCAACCGCGGCTGGGGCTATGCCGACGTGCTGCCGTATTTCCGCCGTTCGGAACAGCGCATCGGCCTGGCGGACGACAGCGTGCGCGGGCGGGAGGGCGGGATCCCGATCACCGACATGGACTGGTTCCACCCGGTTTCGGAGGCGTTCATCCAGGGGTGCATCGCCGCCGGCATCCCGCGCAACCCGGACTACAACAGCGGCGACCAGGCCGGCGTGGGCTATTTCCAGCGGGCGATCCGCAACGGCCGCCGCGTCAGCGCCGCCCGCGCCTTCCTGAAGCCCGTGCGGGGACGCGCCACGCTGGATGTCCGCACCGAAGCCCGCGCCTGCGCCGTCCTGCTCGACGGACGTCGCGCCGTGGGCGTGCGCTACCTGCGCGAGCGCCATGGCGCGCCGCAGGAGGTCCGTGCCCGGCGGGAGGTGATCCTGTGCTCCGGCACGGCGAACACCGCGCGGCTGCTGCAACTCTCCGGCATCGGGCCGGCCTGGCTGCTGGAGCAGCTTGGCGTCCCGGTGCAGCACGACCTGCGCGGCGTGGGCGAGAACTTCCGCGACCATTACGCCGTGCGCGCGGTGATGCGGGCCAAGCCCGGCGTCGTGACGCTGAACGAGTTGTCGCGCGGCCCCCGGCTGGGCCTGCAAATCGCGCGCTGGGCCACCGGGCGCCCCAGCATCCTGGCCACCGCGCCGTCCCAGGTGCATGTGTTCTGGAAATCCTTCGACGGGCTGGACCAGCCGGATTTGCAATGCGTGTTCACGCCGGGCTCCTACAAGCAAGGCGCCACCTATGTGCTGGACGATTATCCCGGCATGACCGCCGGCGCCTGGTCGCACCGTCCGGAGAGCACCGGCTATGTGCGTGCCTGCTCCACCGACGTGTTCGTGGACCCGGTGCTGCAACCGAACTACCTGTCCGACCCGATGGACCGCCGGATCACCCTGGGCGGCATCCGGCTGATCCGCCGCCTGCTCGCCACGCCGGAACTGGCGCCGTTCGTTGAGCGGGAGACGATGCCGGGGCCGGACGTGCAAAGCGACGACGAGTTGCTGGACTTCGCCTACCAGAACGGCTCCACCACTTATCACCTGATCGGCACGGCGCGGATGGGGCCGGACACCGACCCGATGGCCGTGGTGGACGACCGCCTGCGCGTCCACGGCCTGGCCGGTCTGCGCGTGGCCGACGCGTCCATCATGCCGAGCATGCCCTCCGCCAACACCTACGCGACCACGCTGATGATCGCGGAGAAGGCGGCGGACATGATCCGCGACCGCGATGTGGAAGCGGAGGCGGCTTAGTTAGGCAGCGTCTGATGATGGGGCAGACCAGGCCGATCAAGCCGCGCGTTGACTATCCAGCCGGGATGCGGCGCACCGCGCCCTTCGCGGCGCTTGTGGTCAGCATCGCATAGGCTCGCAACGCCGTGCTCACCTTGCGCGCACGGGGCTTGGCCGGATGCCAGCCCGCCTGGTCCTGCGCCGCGCGCCGCCGCTCCAGCTCAGCCGCGTCCACGGCAAGGTGGATGCTCCGGTTCGGTATGTCGATTTCAATGCGGTCACCCTGCTGCACGAGGCCGATCAGGCCGCCCTCCGCCGCCTCCGGCGAGACGTGGCCGATGGACAGGCCCGAGGAGCCGCCGGAAAAGCGTCCGTCCGTGACGAGGGCGCAGAGCTTTCCCAGGTCTTTCGACTTCAGGTAGCTGGTGGGATAAAGCATCTCTTGCATGCCGGGGCCGCCGCGCGGGCCCTCGTAGCGGATCAGCACGATCTCGCCGGGCTTCACCTGGTTGCCGAGGATGCCCTCCACCGCGGCCTCCTGGCTCTCGAACACGTGGGCCGTGCCGGTGAAGGTGAGGACCGAGGCGTCGACGCCCGCGGTTTTCACGATGCAGCCGTCTTCAGCGAGGTTGCCGTACAGCACTGCGAGCCCCCCATCCTTGGAGTAGGCATGCGCGGCTTCACGAACGACGCCAGCCTCCCTGTCGAGGTCGAGCGCGTCGAAACGCTCCTCCTGGCTGAAGGCGATTTGTGTCGGGATGCCGCCCGGTGCGGCACGGTAAAAATCGTGCACGGCCGCGCTTTCACTCGTGCGCACGTCCCAGCGGGCCAGCACCTCGCCCAGTGTGCGGGCGCTGATGTTGCCGACGCTGGTATCGATGAGGCCGGCGCGGCCCAGCTCGCCCAGGATCGCCATGATGCCTCCCGCACGGTGCACGTCCTCCATGTGCACGTTCGGCACCGCGGGCGCGACCTTGCACAGCACGGGCACCCGGCGCGAGAGCCGGTCGATGTCGGCCATGGTGAAGTCCATCTCGGCCTCCTGGGCGGCGGCGAGCAGATGGAGCACGGTGTTGGTGGAGCCGCCCATGGCGATGTCGAGCGTCATCGCGTTCTCGAACGCAACGACGGAGGCGATGGCGCGCGGCAGCACACCCGCGTCGTCTTCCTCGTAGTGGCGCCGGGCGAGGTCCACAATGAGGTGGCCCGCCTCCACGAAGAGGCGCTTGCGGTCGGCGTGGGTCGCGAGCACCGAGCCGTTGCCGGGCAGTGCGAGGCCCAGCGCCTCGGTCAGGCAGTTCATGGAGTTCGCCGTGAACATGCCCGAACAGGAGCCGCAGGTCGGGCATGCCGAACGCTCAATGACCGTCACGTCCTCGTCGGAAAAGCGGCTGTCGGCGGCGGCGACCATCGCGTCGATGAGGTCGACCTTCCTGGCCCCCCCTTTCATCACGACCTTGCCGGCCTCCATCGGCCCGCCGGAGACGAAGACCACGGGGATGTTAAGGCGCATCGCCGCCATCAACATGCCGGGGGTGATCTTGTCGCAGTTCGAGATGCAGACCATGGCGTCGGCACAGTGGGCGTTGACCATGTACTCCACGGAATCCGCGATGAGTTCGCGCGAGGGGAGCGAGTAGAGCATCCCGTCATGGCCCATGGCGATGCCGTCGTCCACGGCGATGGTGTTGAACTCCTTGGCGACGCCTCCTGCCGCCTCGATCTCCCGAGCGACGAGCTGGCCGAGATCCTTGAGATGGACGTGGCCAGGCACGAACTGCGTGAATGAATTGACCACCGCGATGATCGGCTTGCCGAAATCGGCGTCCTTCATGCCCGTGGCACGCCAAAGGCCGCGTGCGCCAGCCATGTTGCGACCGTGGGTCGTAGTGCGGGAGCGATAAACAGGCATGGGCAATGTACCACGAATATGTTGACGGAGTAGTAGCTTAACGGAGTGCTACCAGGAGTGCTGTGTGATACTCAGTTGGTGATCGATCCGGCATCGCTGCGCGAGCCTACCTCACGAATTGAGTCGTCACCGGAGTTGCACGCACAGCATTGTACTATCGTTTTGGGCGAGCGCCGGCAAGGCCCCGACAGATCGGAACTAGACAACGCTGAGCTATGAGGTTCTCAGGCCGGTCACGCATCTGTCACAACCGGCCGGAAGTTGGGCATGCAGAGAGCCGCGAACTCTTGGAGGAACTTGACCAGGCGGCACGCTGCGCGGCTGCGTGGAGGTTGACCTCGCGTCGCTCATTGCTCGACCGTGTGGCCCGTCGCTCACGGATTTCGGCTGGTTCTTGTATGACCGGCAGGTGCAACCAACTCCGGCTAAAAATTGTTAGGCATGCCGATGCAGGAAAACGACACCATCACGACACCGCGCGGCCACACGGAGCTGAAGGTCGAGCGGCCGAAGCTGCACAAGGTCATGCTGGTCAACGACGATTTCACCCCGCGTGAGTTCGTCGTGACAGTGTTGCGCATGGAGTTCCGGCTGGGCGACGAACAGGCGCGCCGGGTGATGAGCACCGCGCACACCCGGGGCGTTTGCGTGGTGGGCGTGTTCACCAAGGACGTGGCCGAGACCAAGGCCACGAACGCCACGGATGCCGGGCGCAAGCAGGGCTATCCCCTGCTGTTCACCACCGAACCGGAGGAGTAGCCCCTCACCCCGAGGGGCGCGCCGACAGCCTGCCGCCCCGCATCGCGCTCGGCACGCCCGTCGTGGTCGGGAAGCTGATGGGCAGGCCGCGGAGGCAGCGCACCGCGAGGAAGGCGAAACACTCGGCCTCGACCGCGTCGCCGCGCCAACCAACGGCCTCTGCCGGGACGGGGTAGACGTGCGCGCGGGTTCGTAGCGCCTGCATGACCGCCGGGTTCTTCCGGCCGCCGCCGCACACAATCAGGCGGGTGGGACGCTGCGGCAGCAGGTCCAACCCGCGACCGACAGCGGCGGCGGTGAAAGCGGTCAGAGTCGCGGCGCCATCCTCCAAGCCCAGGCCATCCGCCATCGCGGCCAGGAAGCTGAAGCGGTCGAGCGATTTCGGATACGACGCCGCGAAATACGGATGGTCGAGCAACCGGGCGAGGCGACCCTCATCGACCTGGCCACTCGCCGCCAAGGCGCCATCACGGTCCATGGGTTGGCCGGTCGCACGCTCCACCCAATCGTTCAGCGGCGCATTGGCCGGCCCGGTGTCGAAGGCCACGAGCGCGCCGTCCCCACCCTGCCACGTGATGTTCGCCACGCCGCCGAGGTTGAGCACCGCCGTCGACCCCGGTGCGTCAAGCGATCGCAGCAGGGCCGCGTGGTAGCTCGCCGAAAGCGGCGCCCCCTGCCCGCCTGCCCGCACATCCGCCGTGCGGAAATCATGCACCACGTCGATCCCCGTCAGCCGCGCCATCAACGCCCCGTCGCCGAGTTGGCGCGTGTCGCCGATGCAGCCTGGCTGCGGCGGACGGTGCAGCACCGTCTGGCCGTGGAAGCCGATGACCGCGATGTCGGCCGCGCAGAGGCCGCATTGTTCCAGGAAGCTGGTGACGGCGGCGGACTGCGCCCGGGTCAACGCGTCCTCCACCTGGCGGAAGATGGCCGGCTCCGGTCCGTCGAATTGCCAGGCGGACGCCTCCGCCAAGGCCTGCGCCAGCATGGGGCGGAGTTCGCTGGGATAGGGCGCCAGCGTCCAGCGGCCGAACGCCTGCACCGCTTCGCCGTCGGTGCGCAGCAAGGCCAGGTCGATCATCCCGTCCAGCACGGTCCCCGTCATCAGCCCGAGCGCCCAGACTGGTTGCATCACGTGTTTCCCGCCCTCGTGGCGATGGCCTGACGTACGAAGCCGCCTGATTCCGCCAGCCGCCGCTCCGCCTCCGTGACGTCGACGCCAGCCAACAGTGCCACCACGGCTGGCTTCACCCGGCCGCCGGCGGCCTGCAACGTGGCCGCAGCGCTGGTGTCATCGGCGCCCGTGATGTCCCGCACCATGCGCAGCGCCCGGCGACGCAGCTTGGCGTTGCTGGCGCGGACGTCCACCATCCGGGCGCCGTAGGTCTTGCCAAGGGCGATCATCACGGCGGTGCTCAGCGTGTTGAGCACGATCTTCTGCGTCGTTCCGGCGGTCAACCGCGTGCTGCCGGCGACGATTTCCGCCCCGGTCAGGATTTCCACCGCCAACTCCGCCGCGGCCGCCGCCGGGCTGCCGGCGTTGTTCACCACGGCGACGGTCAACGCCCCCCGTGCCCGAGCGTGGCGGAGCCCCTCCACCACGAACGGCGTGCGGCCGGACGCGGCAATCCCGACCACGGCGTCGCCCGGCTGCACATCGTGGCTGTCGAGCGCGGCCGCGGCGGCTGGGCCGTCGTCCTCGGCGCCCTCGGCCGCCTGCACCATGGCCGCCGGGCCGCCTGCCAGCAGGGGGATCACCAGGCCCTCCGGCACGCTGTAGGTCGGCGCCAATTCCGCCGCATCCAGCATCGCGAGCCGGCCTGGCGTGCCCGCCCCCAGGTAGAACAGGCGGCCCCCGGCGCGCATGCGGGCGGCGACCGCCTCCGCCACCGCGGCGAGTTGCGGTTCGGCCCGGGCCAACGCGCCTTGCGCCCGACGCTCCGCCGCCAGCAGCAGGGACACGAGTTCGGCAGGCGGCCGCTGGTCCAAATCGTCCAGGCCAGGACGCACGCCTTCGGTGGCGAGTTCGTCCAACCCGCTCGTCCGGATGGTTTCGGCGGGTTTCGCCGGCCCCGACAACTCCACGCCGCCGAGCCAGACGCGGCGGGGAACCCATTGGTCGTCCCACCACACCAAATCGGCCAGCGCCCCCGGCGCGATCCGGCCTAGATCAGGGCGCCCGACCGCATCCGCCGGCGCTTCCGTCGCGGCCCGCAGCACGACGGCCGGATCCACGCCGGCGGCGATCATGCGCCGGACCCCTTCGTCCAGCACGATGCCGGCCCCGCTGATCGAGCCGTCCAGCCGGCGGCCGAGCCCGGTGTCATCCACCCGCACCGGCATGCCGCCGAACGCCAGCACCGTGCCCGGCGGCAGGCCTGCCACCAGGATCGAATCCGACACCGCCACCAGGCGCGGACCCGCCACCTGGAAGGCCAGCCGGCACATGGCGGGATCGACATGCTGGCCGTCCACGATCAGGCAGCACCACAGCCCGGCCTCGGTGAGCGCCACGCCGGGCAGGGCCGGCTCGCGATGGCCCAGCGGGCGCATGGCGTTGAACACATGCGTCACCAGGGTGGCGCCGGCGTCCACCGCCTCGCGCGCCTGCGCTGCCGTCGCGTCAGAGTGGCCGAGGGCGACGATGATCCCCTCGCGCACCAGTCGGCGCACCGCCGCCAAACCGTGCGGCCGCTCCGGCGCGAGGGTGACGGTGCGCAGGATGCGGCGGGTGGCCGGGTCGCCGAGCAACAGGTCCAGCGCCTCGGGCGTCGGGTCCAGCATCCAATCCGCCCGGTGCGCCCCGCGGCGCGCCGGCGACAGGAACGGGCCTTCGAGGTGGACGCCCAGGACGCGCGCGACCGGCAGGCCGTCCAACGCATCCGCAATCGCCGCCGCCCGGCGTAGCGCCGCCAGCACGTCCGGCATCGGCGCGGTGATCACGGTCGGCTGCACCGCCGTCACGCCCCGCGCCGCCAGGCCGGCCAGCGCCTTGCCCCAGCCCGCGGTGTCCGCCACGGCGAAATCGACCCCGAACGCGCCATTATTGTGCAGGTCCAGCATGCCGGCGGTGAGCACGCCGCCCGGCAACGTCTCCGCACCCAAGGACAGCCCGGCCGACACGCGGGCGATCCGGCCACCGGCGATCTCGACCGTGGCCGGGCCGGTCCACATGCCGCCCGGCGCCAGCAGCCGGGCCGCACCCAAACGCGCTGCGGCGGTCACATCATGCCGGCGAACGCGGGTCAGACGGCATAGGGCGGCTTCGTCAATCCAGCGGGCGACAGGGTGAAGATTTCGCAGCCGTCTTCCGTCACGCCCACCATGTGCTCGAACTGCGCCGACAGGTTGCGGTCCCGCGTCACGGCGGTCCAGCCGTCATCCAGCACCTTCACCTCAGGCCGCCCGGCATTCACCATAGGCTCGACGGTGAAGAACATGCCGGGGCGCAGCACCACGCCCTCCCCGACACGGCCGAAATGCAGTACGTTCGGCGCCTCGTGGAAGCGCCGGCCGATGCCGTGGCCGCAGAAATCCCGCACCACGCTGAAGCGCTGCGACTCGACGTAGCTCTGGATCGCGTGGCCGACATCGCCGAGCGTGCCGCCGGGGCGGACTGCCGCCAGGCCGCGCAGCAGCGACTCATACGTCACGTCCATCAGGACGCGGGCGCGGGTGCCGGGTTGCCCGGCGACATACATGCGGCTGGTGTCGCCGTGCCAGCCGTCCAGCACGACCGTGACGTCGATGTTGAGGATGTCGCCGTCCAGCAAGCGCCGCTCCCCGGGAATACCGTGGCAGACGACGTGGTTTATGGAGGTGCAGATCGACTTGGGATAGCCGCGATAGTTGAGCGGCGCCGGCACGCCGTGACGGGACACCATGAAGTCGTGGCACAGCGTGTCGAGCTGCCCGGTCGTGGCGCCCGGCTTCACATACTCGGTGATCATGTCGAGCGTCTCGGCCGCGAGGCGACCCGCCGCCCGCATGCCGACGAAATCCTCCGCGCTGTGAAGAGTGATGCGCCTGCCGTCCGTCCCGCCGTCCATCTCCGCCCCGCTCTCACCGTCGCCTCAGGTGAAAATGCGCAAGCTGGCGGGCTGGCGCAAGGCCGGCGGCGGATCAGCCGTGGGTATGCAACAGTCCGCCCGAACTGGCCGCCGAGTGGCTGACGGCGGCAGGACGCCCCAGCGTATGGATGACCGGCTCCGGCCTGGTCCGCAGACGGCGGTCCAACTGCTCCAGCCGGGTCGGCTCCGGCCGCCGCTCGAACACGCGGGAAGCCGGCAGACGTTCGGGTGGAACGGCGCGTGCGGCAGCCAGGCGGATGCTCGGGCGGCTGGCGCGAAGCCGCCAGCTCGGCGGCAAGGAGGAAGGCGGCAGGGTCGCGGCGGACGCGGCAGCCACCAGCGACGGCAAGCGGGACCGCATCGGTTCACCGCGGGTAATCGGCACGCCCATGCGGTCGAAGCCGGCGTCCAGCAGCGACGCCATGTGGCTGTCGCGCTCATAGCCGTTGGACGCCCCCATCACCACGCCGATCAGCCGCACGTCGCCCCGCACCGCCGATGTCACCAGGTTGCAGCCGGAGGCGTCGATATAGCCGGTCTTCAGCCCGTCCGCGCCCGGATAGGTTTGCAGCATGCGGTCGTGGTTCGGGATCAACCGTCCGTGGAACATGAAGGACGGCGCACTGAAGTAGTGGTACTCCTCCGGGAAGTCCTGGATCAGGTGCCGCGCCAGCAATGCCAGGTCGCGGGCGGTGGTCACCTGGTCCGCATCCGGCAGGCCGGAGGCGTTGCGGAACGTCGTCCGGCTCATTCCCAGGGCGCGGGCGCGCAGGGTCATCATCTGCGCAAACCGCTCCTCGTCGCCGCCCATCAATTCACCCAGGGCGGCGGCGGCATCGTTGGCGGATTTGGTGACAAGGCCCAGCAGCGCCTGTTCCACCGTGATGGTCGTGCCGGGCAGCAGCCCCAGCTTGGAGGGCGGCATGCCGGCGACATGCTGGGAGATGGGCACGATCTCGTCCAGGCTGACGCGACGGTCTCGCAATGCCTCGAACAGCATGTAGATCGTCATCATCTTGGTGAGGCTTGCCGGATAACGCGGTTCATCCGCGTTGGCGGCAGACAAGACTTGGCCGGACCCGGCGTCCATCACCAACGAGGCGTAGCGCGCGGACCCGACCTGGGCCGCCGCGTGGCGCGAATGGCCTGCGACAAGCAGGACAGCCAGGCAAGGCAACCCGCGAAGAGCCATCCGCAACCAGCGCCGCATGCCCGACAATCCCCGCGTTACACGGGAGCACCCTAGATGGACATTTCACGAAATGTCCAGCGGAGACCGATAGTTTCAATGCTATGCCAGCACGTTACGCGGCGAATTTGCCACTTTAGTTTCCCACCTGCGGCAAGATTGCCATGGTGCGGTGCACAAACAATCTTGACCACAGCTCCTCCACGGCCATAAACGACGTTTGTGTTGCAGTGCAGCATGGGCGTGGGCGCGGAAAGATCGAAGAGATCGCGCGCTGGCAAGACCCGACCATGATGAGGAGAGACGTTTTTATGAGCACGACTGTCACGAACGAGAATCTCGACCGCACCGTCGCTGACCTGAAGGATGGCGTCGCCAGTGCAACCGCCGGGCTGGAGCAGGCCCAAGCCACGATGCAGGACGGAATGCACAAGGCCATGAAGTCCGCCGAAGAGATGCTGGCGTTCAGCCAGGGCAATTTGGAGGCGTTCACCAAATCCAGCCAAATTTTTTCCGCGGGCATGCAGGATCTATCGCAGAGCCTCGCCGCCGCTGCCCGCGCCTCCATGGAGGAGACGATCAATACGTTCAAGGCAATGGCTGGCGTGAAGTCGGTCAAGGACGCGATGGACCTGCAGAGCAAGCTGCTCCGCAATGCCATGGAGAAGGCGGTGGCGCAGACCGGCCAGGTTGCCGATAGCTCCATCAAGGTGTCCGAGCAGGCATTTGCCCCGATCAGCGCGCGCCTGACGCTTGCCACGGAGAAGTTCGGCCGCATCGGCTGACCTTGCAGTTCGACCGGCTCAGGGCCCGGGCATGATACCCCGGGCCCTTCATGGCTAAGCCATTTCGCTTTGTGTCAACAAGCGTAGACAGGCCTTTTCCCACGCCCGGCCAATCCGATATGGTCGCACCATGAGATGTCATGCGGCCCGGGCAATCCCCTGATGAGCGATTCGGACAAGCGGGACGGCGACGGTCCCGGAATTGGCGTCGTCACCAAAGTACGGCCAAAGACGCGCAAGCCAGCCTTATACAAAGTGCTGATGCTGAACGACGACTACACCCCGATGGAATTCGTCGTCCATGTGCTGGAGCGGTTCTTCCAGAAGACGCGGGATGAGGCGACTCGCATCATGCTGCACGTCCATCGCCGGGGCGTCGGCGTGTGCGGCGTGTTCACGTATGAGGTCGCCGAAACCAAGGTGACCCAGGTCATGGACTTGGCGCGGCAGAACCAACACCCGCTGCAGTGCACGATCGAGAAAGAATGAGGGCTGCAAAGTCCCGGCCAGCCACCCATGTCTCACAGCGTCAACGCGATAGAGCCTGCCACACGTCTTCCACGATCAGGGCTCGACAAGCCAGGCCAATAAGCGTGACGTAGTCGCCGGACGAAGGAGCAGCGTACCCCCATGCTGTCACGTAACCTAGAACAGACGCTGCACCGCGCCTTGTCGTTTGCCAGTGAACGCCGCCATGAATATGCGACGCTGGAACATCTCTTGCTCGGCTTGGCCGACGACACGGACGCGGCCACGGTGCTGCGCGCCTGCGGCGTTGACCTGGACAAGCTGCGGCAGGAGCTGGGTGAGTTCCTGGACAAGGACCTGCCCGGCCTCGCCACCGATCGCCCCGGCGATCCCAAGCCGACCGCTGGCTTCCAGCGCGTCGTCCAGC
Organism: Acetobacteraceae bacterium; assembly: GCA_965199095.1. Lineage (GTDB taxonomy): Bacteria > Pseudomonadota > Alphaproteobacteria > Acetobacterales > Acetobacteraceae > LMUY01. The sequence continues at coordinate 590,814 of CBDAQM010000004.1, read as the reverse complement.
GCGCCGCCATCCACGTCCAGAGTTCCGGCCGGGAGGAGGTCACGGGCGCCAACGTCCTGGTGGCCCTGTTCAGCGAGCGGGAAAGCCACGCCGTCTATTTCCTGCAACTGCAGGACATGACCCGGCTGGACGCCGTCAACTTCATCAGCCACGGCATCGCCAAAGCGCCCGGCCGCCAGCCGACCCGGCCCCCGGCGGCGGAGAAGCCCGAGGGCGGTGCGGAGAATGAGCGCGAGGAGAAGGGCAACCGCCGCAACCAGGACGCCCTGTCGACCTACTGCGTGAACCTGAACAAGAAGGCCACGGCCGGCAAGATCGACCCGTTGATCGGGCGCGAAAGCGAGATCGAGCGAACGATCCAAATCCTGTGCCGACGCACCAAGAACAACCCGCTCTACGTGGGCGATCCGGGCGTCGGCAAGACCGCCATCGCCGAAGGGCTTGCCAAGCGGATCGTCGAGGGCGACGTGCCGGAAGTGCTGCTGAAGAGCACGATCTTCTCGCTCGACATGGGCGCCCTGCTGGCCGGCACGCGCTACCGCGGCGATTTTGAGGAACGGCTGAAGGCCGTCGTCACCGAATTGGAGGCGCAGCCCAACGCCGTGCTGTTCATCGACGAGATCCACACGGTGATCGGCGCGGGTGCGACCAGCGGCGGGGCGATGGATGCCTCCAACCTGCTGAAGCCGGCGCTGGCGAGCGGAACGATGCGCTGCATCGGATCGACGACCTACAAGGAATATCGCAACTACTTCGAGAAGGACCGCGCTCTGGTCCGCCGCTTCCAGAAGATCGACGTGAACGAGCCGTCGCTGGAAGATGCGATTAAGATCATCCGCGGGCTGAAGACCAATTACGAGCGCCACCACAAGGTCCGCTACACCGAGGAGGCGATCCGTGCCGCGGTGGAGCTATCGGCCAAATACATCAATGACCGCAAGCTGCCGGACAAGGCGATCGACGTGATCGACGAGGTCGGCGCCAGCCGCATGCTGCTGCCGGAGGGCAAGCGGCGGAAGACGGTGACCTTGCGTGACGTCGAGGAGATCGTCGCCAAGATCGCCCGCATCCCGCCGAAGAGCGTGTCCGCCGACGACAAGGAGACGTTGCGCAACCTGGAGCGCGACCTGAAAGCGATGGTGTTCGGCCAGGACAAGGCGATCGAGGCGTTGTCGGCCGCCATTAAGCTCAGCCGTGCCGGCCTGCGCGAGGCGGAGAAGCCGATCGGCAACTACCTGTTCAGCGGCCCGACCGGCGTCGGCAAGACGGAGGTGGCGCGTCAGCTCGCCTCCACGCTGGGGATCGAGCTGATCCGCTTCGACATGAGCGAATATATGGAGCGGCACAGCGTCTCCCGGCTGATCGGCGCGCCGCCCGGCTATGTCGGGTTCGACCAGGGCGGTCTGCTGACGGACGGGATCGACCAGCACCCGCATTGCGTGCTGCTGCTGGACGAGATTGAGAAGGCGCACCAGGACCTGTACAATATCCTGTTGCAGGTGATGGACCACGGCAAGCTGACCGACCACAATGGCAAGTCCGTGGATTTCCGCAACGTGATCCTCATCATGACGACGAATGCTGGTGCGTCCGACATGGCGAAGGAAGCGATCGGCTTCGGCCGGACCGAGCGGGAGGGTGAGGATGAGGAGGCGGTCAAGCGCCTCTTCACCCCGGAATTCCGCAACCGGCTGGACGCCATCATCCCGTTTGCTGGCCTCACCGAGGAGACGGTTGGTCGCGTGGTGGAGAAGTTCGTCATGCAGTTGGAGGCGCAACTCGCCGACCGCAACGTGACGATTGAGCTGTCTTCCGGCGCCAAGGAGTGGCTGGCCGAGCGAGGCTATGACCGCCTGTACGGTGCCCGCCCGTTGGCCCGGGTGATCCAGGAGCACATCAAGAAGCCGCTTGCCGAGGAATTGCTGTTCGGCAAGTTGGTGAAGGGGGGCTCGGTCAAGGTGAACCTGGTCGACGGCAAGTTGGAGTTCGACGTCACCGAGGCCGCGGTCTCAGCCCAGCCGAAGCCGGAAAGCGGCGGCGACGAGGGCGGAATGGAGCGCGAGCCGGAGGAGGTGGAATGAAGGCGAGTTGGAACGGCACGACCATCGCGGAAAGCGATGACATCGTGACCGTGGAGGGGAACGCCTATTTCCCCGCCACCGCCGTGGCGCCCGGGCTGTTGCGGCCGTCATCCCATACCAGCGTTTGCCCGTGGAAGGGCACCGCGCATTACTACTCGCTCGATCTCGGTGGCGCGGTGAACGAGAACGCGGTCTGGTACTATCCTGAACCAAAGCCCGCGGCCAAGGAGATCAAGGACCGGGTGGCCTTTTGGAAGGGTGTGAAGGTGTCTGCTTAGGCGCTGAGACTAGACAACCCAGCGTTGCGAAATCCAGCCGACTTGCAATACAGCGGGGTGGGGCGGAGAAGCGAAGCATAGTCCGCCTCTTACGTGAGGCCGAGCGGAGCGATCGGAAGACGCTCCGCTTTTGCGCCCTACCCATAGTCGCGGGTTTATTATCCCTAAGTCATTTAGGCCAGCGCGTGCAGCAATCCGAGGAGCCGCTCACGGAGCACCGGGCTATTGAGGTCGGAGAACGACTTTATGATCCCTGCGACGGCTAGCGCGTCATTTCTGCTGGCCACTGCGACGTCAGGCGGGTCCGAGCCGGCGGACGCTGGTGCGGGCAACGGACCGCCGGTTGCCGAGGGCCGTTGTTCGGCATTCGCGGTGGCGGAGGGGATCGCAGATGCGCGCGACCCTGGAAAATCGTCGTCTGGCTCCATGGACGGCATGCCGGCGAAAAGATCGGTCAGTTGGCATCCAAGATGGCGGCCGATCTCCAGCAGTACGGACGCCGGCGCACGCTCTTGCCCTTCTTCGTACCGGGCTAGAAGATGGACCGAAAGCCCAAGCAGCGTTGCGACCTCATGCTGGCCCAGGCGCACATCCTCGCGAGCACGGCGGATGTTCAACCCTATGATGCGGTCGATTTCAGCGGCGATTGTTGCCGGTGGTCTCCTTCTGTCGCCGAACAAAATAGCTCCATCAACCCCGCTGGCAAGTGGCACCTAATCCTAGGACTCCGATCCCCATCACAACACGGCAAATGGCCCGAACAACTTGTGATCGTTGCGGATTATCGGGCATCAACCGGAGGATGCAGGATCGACTATCTTTGGACGCGGATGGAACCTTAGCGCAGTGACGGAGCGTCACAAGCGGCCGACATCGCTGTCGTGGAGCGGCAGGGAGCGAAAATGCTTGGTGGGCCTAGCGATGGGATCAAGTCTGAATACGCCTGTATATCGCTAAAATCCAGAAGACCGTTACATGACACGTGCGGTCAGTAGGTTATCACTTTTTGTTAGACGCGGCCGCAAATTCGTGGCCAATCGGCAACAACCAGAGTTTAACGATCGTCGCCACATTTTACCTATTAACACCATGCACACGAGGGTGTGTTGTGTGGCTGTGAGTAAAATGTCTCCAAGGTGGACAATACAATGGCGTATGTCGACGTTGTTTCCCCCAGTCGGAATAGTGGGCGTCGTGAGATGTCGGGCAGCCTTGCAATCCGCCTCGCGGAAAAAGCCCACAAGGAAGGCCGCTTGGATGAGGCACGTGGCCTTGTTGAGCTGGCATATCGCCTGTTTGATGAGGCGGCCGACGTCACCTCCCCCTCCAGCCTTCAGCATGTCGATGAGCTTTGCCAGCTATCACATTGAATAGCGGCGAAGTTCAACAACCTTTTAGGTGAACGGTTGGTCGCGCCATAGCAGGTGATGTGTGGCTGGATGTGGCGGACCCAAAGCGGGATTAGTTAAGCCCGATCATGACGCCCGGTCGACTGAGTGCATTTCGCGGCGGTTGAACTCGTGCTTAAGGTGGTCGCCAGCCTTCAAGGCATTCGTGAATGGCGAGCTTGCAAGCCCATCTGACATCCCTCACGCTCAAATGGCGGATGAAACGGAAGATACGGGGCGAAACGGACGTTTACCGCGCCCGCGCGATGCTGAACTCCTTTGTTCGCAAGGTACCTGACGGTGTTTCTGCCACGGAGGACGAGGTTGGCGGCGTTGCCGGGGAGTGGCTTCGGCCCACCAGTAGCGTTCCGACCGGCACAATGCTGTATCTTCATGGCGGCGGTTACATCGCCTGCTCCCCGCGAACCCATCGGCCGATCACCGGTCACTTCGCCCAAAATGGTCTGGCGGTCTTCTCGCCCGCTTACCGGCTCGCGCCAGAGCACCCGTTTCCAGCCGCTATCGAAGATGCGGTCGGTAGCTACCGTGGTCTTCTCGCACGTGGCGTGTCGCCGAGGAGCCTTTCTGTGGCTGGCGACTCCGCCGGCGGCGGGCTTGCGCTCGCAACGCTGATCTCCCTCCGCGACGCAGGCGATCCGCTTCCCGCCTCCGCCGTGCTCTTTTCGCCCTGGACGGACCTGGCTGGCACGGGGGACAGCCTGCGGACCAATCACGCCCGGGACGCGATGTTCCCCGGAACCGGCATGGATCGGGCGGCTGCCCCGTATTTAGGAGACGCCGACCCGTTCAACCCTCTGGCCTCTCCGCTCTACGCCGACCTGGGCGGGCTCCCGCCCTTGCTGCTGCATGTCGGGTCGTATGAAATCCTCCTGGACGACAGCCGCCGTGTGGCCGACCGCGCGCGGGCCGCTGGCACGGAGGCCACCTTGGAGACCTGGCCGGTCGTGCCGCATGTCTGGCAACTGTTCCCAATCCCCGAAGCCGGGCAGTCGCTCCGCAAGGCGACGGCCTTCCTCCGCCGGACGATGCAGGCTGCCACGCCATAGGCTCCCGTCGCGACAGTTGGCATTGCCTCGCCATCCGCGCAGGATAACCTGACGAAGGAGATCCCCATGCAGAATGCCGAGCAAATCTGGGCCCTGGTGGATGCCAAGCGCGACGAGTTCACCGCGCTGGCAGACCGCGTCTGGGGCATGCCGGAGACATGCTACACCGAGCACCGCTCCGTCGCGGAGCATATCGGCGAACTGCACCGGCAAGGCTTCGCCGTGACGGAGAACGTGGCGGGCATCCCAACCGCCGTCATGGGCGAAGCGGGCGAAGGCGGCCCGGTGATCGCCATCCTCGGCGAATACGATGCCCTGCCCGGCTTGAGCCAGGAAGCCGGCGTCGCGGAGCACCGCCCGATCCCGGGCAACGGCAACGGCCATGGCTGCGGCCACAACCTGCTCGGCTCCGCCGCCATGCTGGCCGCCACCGCCGTGAAGGATTGGCTGGCGCAGACGGGCACGCCCGGGCGGGTGCGTTACTATGGCTGCCCGGCGGAAGAAGGCGGCGCCGCCAAGGCGTTCATGGTGCGCGACGGCGCGTTCAAGGACGTGGACATCGCCATCACCTGGCATCCGAACGCCTTCAACGAGGTGGCGGACGCCGCCTCGCTGGCCAACACCCGCATCGACTTCGTGTTCCGCGGCCGGGCGTCCCACGCCGCCGCCGCGCCGCATCTCGGCCGCTCCGCCCTGGACGCAGTCGAGCTGATGAATGTCGGCGTCAACTACATGCGCGAGCACATGCCGTCCGATGCGCGCATCCACTACGCCATGATCGACAGCGGCGGCATTGCCCCCAACGTCGTGCAGGCGAAGGCGCGGGTGCGGTATTCGGTGCGGGCGCCCGAGTTGCCGACCATGCTGGCGCTGCTGGAGCGGGTGAAGAACGTCGCCCGCGGCGCCGCGCTGATGACGGAGACGGCGGTGGACATCCACGTCTTGTCAGCCGTGTCCAATCTGCTGGCCAACGCGCCGCTGGAGAAGGCGATGTTCGAGGCGATGCAGCGCCTTGGGCCGCCGCAATGGGATGAGGCAGACCGGGCTTTCGCCAAGCAAATCCAAGCCTCCCTGGCGCCGGAGGATCTGTCCACTGCATACCGCCGGGTCGGCGTGGCGCCGAAGCCCGACACGCCGCTGCATGACGGGATCGTCCCGATGGACACCCACCGCGTGGCGATGATCGGGTCGACCGATGTCGGCGACGTGAGCTGGGTGGTGCCCACCGTCCAGGCGCATGCCGCAACCTACGCGATCGGGACGCCCGGGCATTCCTGGCAGTTGACCGCGCAGGGAAAGAACCCGGCGGCGCATAAGGGGCTGACCTTCGTGGCGAAGGTGATGGCGGCCACCGCCGTCGACGCGGTGCAGAACCCAGCGCTGGTTGAACGCGCCAAGGCGGATTTGGCGGAGCGGACCCGTGCCACCCCCTATGTCAGCCCCCTGCCCGCGGGCGTGCAGCCGCCGATCGAGGCGATGTCGATGGCGGCCGCGTGATGCTGGACAGACTGGATGCCAGCCTGGACCTGCTGCTGTCGCGTGTCTCCACCGGCGCGCTGCGCGATCCCGCCCCGGACGAGCGGGCGCTGCACCTGATCGTGGCGGCCGGCCTGCGCGCGCCCGATCACGGCAGGCTGCGGCCGTGGCGCTTCGTCTCGATCACGGGGGACGCACGCGCCCGGTTTGCTGACCTGGCGATCGCGGCCCTGCGCGCCCGGGATCCTGACGCGCCGCAGCATGAAATCGACCGCATGCGCGGCAAGCTGATGGCGCCGCCGATGATCCTGGCGTTGGGCGTACATGTCACACCAGCACACAAGGTTCCGGAGGTCGAGCAGATGCTGGCCGTGGGCGCGGCGGCGATGAACATGCTGAACGCGGCGCACGCGCTGGGCTATGGCGGCAAGTGGATCACCGGGCCAAACACCTACGACATCTCGGTCGCGACCGCCCTTGGCTTGCCACCGCCGCACCGGCTGGCCGGCTTCCTCTATCTCGGCACGCCCGACGGCGACTTGCCGGACATGCGGCGGCCGGAGCCGTCCGACCACCTGGTGGCGTGGCAAGGCTGACGGAGCAGGCATATCCCCCTGGGCACCGATGCCCGATCCAGGTCGCGGCGCTCATTCCCCACAGTGGCAGCATGTGCCTGCTGGACAGCGTCACGGCCTGGTCCGCCGACGCCATCGCGTGCCGGGCGACCTCCCATCTCAGCCCGGCCAACCCGCTGCGCCGAGGCGGCCGCCTCGCCATGCTATGCGGCATCGAGTACGCGCTCCAGGCGGCCGCGGCGCATGGCGCGCTGCGGGACGGCGCACCGCAGCCGCCAGGCTATTTGGCGGCGCTGCGGATGGGCCGCATCGCCGCGGGGTGGCTGGATGACCCAGGGCTCGGCGCGCTGGCAGCGCACGCCCGCCGCGAGCATGGCGATGCCGGCGGGCTGCTGTACGACATCCGGCTGACGGCGGAGGATGGGCGGACCCTGCTGGACGGCCGCGCAACCATCGTGCTCCCATGAGGCGGGCGCTCGTCACCGGGGGCGCGTCGCCGCTGGGCGAGGCCATCTGCCGGCGCCTCGCGGCGGATGGCTGCCGCGTCGTGGTGCACGCCCATGCCAGCGCCGACCGGGCCGGGCTGCTGGCGGCCGAACTCGGCGGCGACGCCGTCACCTGCGACATCACGGATGTCAACGCCACCGCGGAGGCGCTTGCCCCGGTGCTGGCCGCTGGTCCCGTGCAGGTGCTGGTGCACAATGCCGGGGTGCATGACGACGTGCCGCTCGCCGGCATGACGGAGGCGCAGTGGCGCGGCGTGCTGGACGTGTCGCTGACCGGGTTCTTTGCCTGCCTGCGCCCGGTGATCCTGCCGATGATGGCCACGCGCTGGGGCCGGGTGGTGGCGGTCTCCTCCGTCTCCGCCCTGTTGGGCAATCGCGGGCAGGTGAACTATGCCGCCGCCAAGGCCGGGCTGGTGGGCGCCGTCCGCTCGCTGTCGCGCGAAGTCGCCGCCCGCGGCATCACGGCCAATGCCGTGGCGCCCGGCGTCATCGCCTCGCCCGCGGTGGATGCCGCGTTGGACGCCGCGCGCATTGCGGAGATCGTGCCGATGAAGCGGGCGGGCCAGCCGGCGGAGGTGGCGGACCTGGTGGGCTTTCTTTGTTCCGACCAGGCCGGCTATATCACCGGCCAAGTGATCTCCATCAACGGCGGGATGATCTGAACGTGACGATCGAGTGCGACATCCTCGTTGTCGGCGGCGGCCCGGCTGGCAGCACGGCCGCCGCCCTGTTGGCGGAGCGCGGGCAGGACGTCGTGCTGCTGGAGCAAGCCGAACATCCGCGGTTCCACATCGGCGAGTCGCTGCTGCCCGCCAACATGGCGCTGCTACGGCGGCTGGGCGTGGCGGAGGAGGTCGCGGCGGCCGGCGTCTTCAAGCCGGGGGCCGAGTTCGTCGACGACGACACGGGCAAACGCAGCGCCTTTGCCTTCAGCCTGTCGCTGAACCAGGCCACGACCTCCGCCTACCAGGTGCCGCGGGCCGCATTCGACGCCATCCTGTTCCGCAACGCCGCCCGGCGCGGCGCCCGCACGGCCGAGCGCACCACGGTGACGGCGGTGACCCTGCCCGCTTCCGGCGGCCGGGCGCAGGTGACCGCGGAACGGGACGGGGTGGCAGAAGAATATGCGCCCCGCTTTATCCTGGACGCGACCGGGCGGGACACGCTGATGGCCGGCACGCTCGGCCTGAAGCGGTCGAACAAGCACAACTCCACCGCCGCGGTGTACGCCCATTGGCGGGGCGTGCAGATGCAGTTGAACGAGCAGCCGGGCTTCATCACTGTCCACCTGGCGGCGGATGGCTGGTTCTGGATGATCCCGCTGCCGGACGACGTCATGAGCATCGGCTTCGTCGGCAATGCGGACGTGTTCAAGAACCGTCGCGGCACCGCGCAGGAGTTGTACCTGGACCGCCTGCGCCGCTCCCCCACGGTGGCGGCCCGCATGGCGGGCGCGGAGCGGGTGAGCGAGATCACGTCGACCGGCAACTACTCCTATCGCGCCAGCACGGCGCATGGGGAGGGTTGGATGGCGGTCGGCGACGCCTTCGCGTTCCTGGACCCGGTGTTCTCGTCCGGCGTTTTGCTGGCCATGACCGGGGCGGAGCTGGGCGCGACGGTGGCCGAGACATGGCTGCGCGATCCCGCCGCCGGCCGCGCCCTGGCGCGGCGGGCGGAGCGGCGGGTCTGCAAGGCGATGGATAACCTCGGCTGGCTGGTCTACCGCATCAACACCCCCGTGCTGCGGGCGATGTTCATGTCGCCCTCCAACCGCTTCCGGATGCGCGACGGGCTGGTGGCGATGCTGGCCGGCAATCTGCAGATCGACTGGCGGCTGCGCGGGCCGGTGCTGGCGTTCAAGACGGTGTACTACTTGCTCACGGCCGTATCGAGGTTCGGCGTGCGGCTGGACACGGCGCCTGTGCCGCACCCCGTTCAGGTCGCAGCGGAATAGGGAAGCAGCGTCCTACCCGCCGTCCTGCTCCAGCGCCGCGATATCGGCGTCGCTGAAGCCGAAATGGTGGGCGAGTTCGTGCACCAGGACGTTGTTCACCAGTCGGTATAAATCCTCGCCGGTCTCGATCCACTCCAGCAGGATCGGTTCGCGATACAGCAGGATCATGTCCGGCTCATGCGGTGCGGTCGCGTCGCTGGCCAGGTGCATCGGCGTGCCGCGGTATAGCCCGGTAAGGTCATAGCCGCTTTCGATGCCCAGGTCGTCGAGCGTTTTGTCGTCCGCCATCTCCTCCACCACGACCGCGATGCGGCGGGCGTGGCGGGTGAAGCGCTCCGGGATCGCGGCCAGGGCCCGCTCGGCAAGGAGGACGATGTCGTCCAGGGTGGGCGGGGTTTGGGGCATGGCACGATCCTAGACAAACCTTCGCCTGATGCCCACGGTCGCGCGCAGGCTGCAACGGGGAGCACAGGCATGAAGCCCACACGACTGACGGAGACGGAGCTGGCTGCTCTGCCGGGCCTGCTGCCTGGATGGGGCGTTGCGGGCGACGTGATCCAGCGGCGCTTCGGCTTCGCAGATTTCAGCGCCGCCTGGGCGTTCATGACGCGGGTGGCGCTCCTAGCGGAGAAACATGACCACCATCCGGACTGGTCCAACAGCTACAACACCGTGGACATCGCGCTGAGCAGCCACGACGCCGGCGGCCTCACCGCACGGGATGTGGCGCTGGCGAAGGCAATCGACGCTTTGTCGGGAGTTCACAGCAGTACTTCTCCCTCTCCGTCTGGGAGAGCGCCGGGGTGAGGGTCCGACGCGCGGGACCGTGCGTTCGCCCTCACCCAACCCTCTCCCAGAGGGAGAGGGCTTTGCAGGTGATTGACGGCTACGCCGCGGCGCGGATGGCGTTGTTCTTTACATCCTCGCTCGCGCCGTCCTGGAAGGTGGCGAAGTTCTTCTCGAACAGGCCCGCCAGGTGGCGCGCCGTGCGGTCGTAGGCCGCCTTGTCGGCCCAGGCGGCGCGAGGGTTCAACACCTCATCCGGCAGGCCGGCCACGCCGGTCGGGATCATCAGGCCGAACACCGGGTCCTTCACGAACGTGGCCCGCGCCAGGCTGCCGTCCAGCACCGCGTTCAACAGCGCGCGGGTGTGCTGGATCGGCATGCGCTGGCCCTCGCCGTAGCCGCCGCCGGACCAGCCCGTGTTCACCAGCCAGCAATCCGAGCCGTAGCGCTGGATCAACTCGGCCAGCATGGCGCCATATACCTCCGGCCGGCGCGGCAGGAACGGCGCGCCGAAGCAGGTGGAGAAGGTGGCCTGCGGCTCCCCACCCATCCCCTTCTCCGTGCCGGCGACCCGGGCGGTGTAGCCGGACAGGAAATGGTACATCGCCTGCCCGGCGGACAGCTTGGCGATCGGCGGCAGCACGCCGAACGCGTCGCAGGTGAGCATCACCACGTGCTTCGGCTGGGCGCCGCGGCCGGAGGCGCTGGCGTTGGCCACGAACTCGATCGGGTAGCAGGCGCGGGTGTTCTGCGTCGCCCGGCTGTCCGTCAGGTCCAGATGGCCTGCCGCATCCGCTTGGACGTTCTCCAGCACGGTCCCGAACCGGTGCGTGGCGGCCCAGATCACGGGTTCGGCCTTGCGGCTGAGGTCGATGACCTTGGCATAGCAGCCGCCCTCGAAGTTGAAGACGCCGTTCTCGCCCCAGCCATGCTCGTCATCGCCGATCAGCGGGCGCGCCGGGTCGGAGGACAGCGTCGTCTTGCCCGTGCCGGACAGCCCGAAGAACAGCGCCACCTCCTCCTTCGCGTTCATGTTGGCGCTGCAATGCATGGGCAGCACGCCCTCCGCCGGCAGCTTCCAATTCATGACGGTGAAGATCGACTTCTTGATCTCGCCCGCATACTCCGTGCCGGCGATCACGATCAGCCGCTGGTCGAAGGACAGGGCGATGGCCGTGGCGGTGCGCACCCCATCCCGCCCGGGCTGCGCCTGGTAGTGCGGGGCATGCAGGATGACGTAGTCCGGCGAGAACCCCGCCAATTCGGCCTTCGGTGGCCGGATGAACATGTTGCGCGCGAACAGCGCGTGCCAGGCGGAGGGGGTGACCAGCCGAACGCGGATGCGGTGCGCCGGGTCCGCGCCGGCATAAAGGTCCTGCGTGAACAGCTCCGGCTGGTCGCCCAGATACTGCGCGACGTGGCCGCGCAGCCCCGCGAACTTCTCCTGCGGCAGTTTCTGGTTGATCTTGCCCCACCACACATCCCCCGTGGTGGCCGGCTCGTCGACGACGAACTTGTCCTGCACGGAACGGCCGGTATGCACGCCGGTCATCGCCATCAGGGCGCCATCGGCGGAAAGCCGCCCTTCGCCGAGGCGCATCGATGCCGCCACCAGCGCCGGCGGGGCGAGGTTGGCGTGAACCAAATGGTTGGACGTCACTCCGGTGCCGGCAAGCGGCAGGAGGGCGGGGTGGCTCACAGGACGAACTCCTCAGATCGGTCTTTTGTCACATTTCCTACCGGTCCCGGCAGGGATCGTCCATCCTCATCTGCACGTGCGGCGGCAAGCCGAACGGTCATGATGTACGATCATGGTTGCAGCCGCCCTTGCGCCAATCCAAGCGGTCGCCGATGGTTCGCCATCGCAAGAGCGACCTGGGAGCCGGATGTCGTTAGAAATCAAGGTGGGGCCACCGCAACTCGCCATCCACCATGGCAATGCGGTCCTGGTCACCCAGCCGGACGGGCAAATCGCCTGGCCAAGCCCGATGGGGCTGTACTTCTTCGACACGCGGATGATCAGCGCGTGGTCCGTGTCCGCGAATGGGGTCGAGTGGGACCTGCTGAACAGCGGCACGCCGGCCTACTACCTCGCCCGCATCTATCTCACCAACCGCGCCATCATGACGGAGGGCGGGACGATCGTGCCCCGCACGCTGAGCCTGGTGATCAACCGGCAGATCGACGGCGGGATCCACGAAGACCTCGACATCACCAACTACGGCACCAAAGCGGTCCGCTTCAACCTGGAGATCGTGCTGCGAAGCGATTTCGCCGACATTTTCGAGGTGAAGAGCGAAGACATCGTCCGCCGCGGCCGCATCACCAGCGAATGGCTGGACCTGGAGCAGCGCCTGGTGAACACCTACGGCAACCAGGATTTCCACCGGGCGATCAGCGTGTGCGCGTCCGGCAATCCGTCGCACGCCGTCTACGCCAACGGCCGCATCAGCTTTGAGGTCGCCTTGGAGCCGGGCGAGGCGTGGCATACTTGCCTGCAATACGAGCTGCATGACGGCGAAGTCAGCTACCCGCCGCCCAAACAATGCAGCAGCGAAGCCAGCGCGAGCGGGCTCAGCAAGGTCATGGAGGAGTGGCGGGCGAGCGTCACCAAGCTGGAAAGCAGCAACGCCCTGTTCAAGCGGCTCTATTCCCAGGCGCTGGACGATCTGGCGGCGCTGCGCCTGCCATTCGAGTCGATCGCGGCCACCGACATCGTCCCGGCGGCGGGGCTGCCCTGGTTCATCGGCCTGTTCGGCCGCGACAGCCTCATCGTATCGCTGCAGAGCGCCATCATCTATCCGGATTTTGCCCGCGGCGCGCTTGATATCCTGGGCGAATGGCAGGCGACCGAGCGGGACGACGCCCGCGATGCCGAGCCGGGCAAGATATTGCACGAGCTGCGGCGCGGGGAGCTGGCGCATTTCAAACTGATCCCGCACACACCCTATTACGGGACCGCCGACGCGACGCCGCTCTACTTGCTGACGTTGCACACCGCCTGGCGCTGCACCGGCGACAGGGCGATGCTGGAACGCCAATTGCCGGTTGCCGAACGTTGCCTGCAATGGATCGATGAATGGGGCGACCGGGACGGCGACGGGTTCCAGGAGTACCAGACCCGCTCGGCCAAGGGCTACGAGAACATGGGCTGGAAGGATTCCGGCGATTCCGTCATGCATGCTGATGGCAGCCCGGTGGCCGGGCCGAAGGCGCTCTGCGAACTGCAGGGCTACGTCTTCGATGGCTGGATGCGGATGGCGGACATCTACGACGTGCTCGGCCGGGACGAGCGTGCTGCGGCGCTGCGTGGCAAGGCGGCGTCGCTATACCACCGCTTCAACGAGCAGTTCTGGATGGAGGCAGAGGGTTTCTATGCCTACGGCCTGGACGGCGACAAACGGCAGATCCTCAGCGTGGCCTCCAATCCCGGCCACCTGCTATGGTCCGGCATCGTCCCGCCGGATCGTGCCCAGCGTGTGGTGGCGCGGCTGATGCAGCCGGATATGTGGAGCGGCTGGGGCATCCGGACCCTGTCCGCCCGGCACCCCTCCTATAACCCGTACTCCTACCAGAACGGCTCCGTCTGGCCGCACGACAACGGGCTGATCGCGCAAGGCTTCAAACGCTACGGCTACACGCACGAGGCGAACGCCGTCGCGCATGACGTGATGGATGCGGCCGGCTTCTTCGTGCTGAACCAACTGCCGGAGCTGTATGCCGGCGTGCAGCGGGACGCGTTCAGCTTCCCCGTGCAATATCTCGGCGCCAACGTGCCGCAGGCCTGGGCCGCCGGCAGCGTGTTCTCCCTGGTTCAGGCGATGCTGGGCTTCCAACCGGACGCACCGAATGGCCGCCTGCTCATTGATCCATCCTTGCCGGACTGGCTGCCGGAGATCGTCCTGCGCGACCTGCGGATCGGGGAGGAGACGTACGACATCCGCTTCACCCGGGATGGCGCGGAGACCGGCTTCACCGTGCTGCGGGGCGACGCGGCGCGCGTCGTCCGGCAGCCCATGACGGTCTGGCTGGCGACCTAGGGCCTGATCGTCAAGTTGCCGGCACTGTCAGGATGGGACGGCTGGTATCCGGTCCACGATCTGCCGCAACGCGAGCCCGATGGCTGAAAGGTTGTTGCCCTGGCCGTTGCCGCTATAAGCCAGACGCAGGCTGTCCAAATGGATCTGGACCGGTGGCATGCTCCACGAGCCGGCCATGCGAAGCCGGTCCAGTAGCGTGCACAGGCTGAACGCGACCTCGCCCAGCGCGCTAAAGCCGAAGACGCCGGAAACGCCCACCAGGAAGTTGCCGAGCTTATACAGCTCCTCCTGCTGCTCCGGCTTAGGCCCGCCCTTCATCGCCTCGCCAAGCACCTGCATCCGCGCCAGCGCCGCAGTGATTTCCTCCAATCCGCGGACGCGCAGCGTGTCCAGATTGGCCTCCGCCGCGCTCACCGCCTCGGACGCGGTCATGCCGCCGGGCCGGTTGACGAGGCCGGCCATCCGGCGCGTGTGGGGTGGAAGGTTCACTGACATCAGCGGGGAAGTCCATTGCCGTTCAGCATGGCATCGATTTCGGATTGCGACAGGTTCGGCATTTTTGCCGCGCCCACTTTGAGCGAAAGATCGTCCTTGCGACGCCCTTCCGTGCCGGCCGGCGGCCCCAGTTTCTGGAACCGCCGGTCTGGACCGGTGTAGCTGTCGCCGGTGACGAAAGGACGGGCATCTTTTGCCAGCCACATGATCCGCTCATACAGGACCTGCGGTGTGATCGGCTTTGCGACGACGAAGCTGGCGCCGCAATCACGGGCGCGCAACACGTTGCTCTGGGACGTGTGTCCCGCCAGCAGGATGATCGGGGCCATGCGCGCACCACCGGCTTTATTGCGGCGCACCCGGCGGACGAGGTCGTATTCATCGACATCTCCTTCGCGGCCGCGCGTTGAACCAATCACCAGCAAATCGGCGGCATCCCGCTCAAGATGCTCTTCCACCTCGGCGGCGTTGCGGAAGCGCGTGATGCCGCGGACCTTGAAGCCTGCCATCACCTGGGCGACGATGTCGGCCTCCAGGTCGTTCGCCTCCACCAGCACCACGTTCAGGGCGCCAAAATAAACGCGGCTGTCGACAGCGGGGGCGGCAGCGCTCAATCGCCAAACAGCTCAAGTTCGCCGGGATCCTCTTCGTCCTCGCAGCACGGGCGCGCGGTCAAGCGGTTGACGAGCTTGCCGACCCGCACGGCGGCCAGTGCCTCCGTCAGGTCGGGACGGAAGTCCGGTATGGTTTCGGATACGGCGGACAGGAAGATAGATAGCTCACCCAAATGCTGGCTCATCCGGTCCAGGGACTGCCACTGCTCCGCATTCCCGGCCTGGCACACGCCGAGGCCATCGGCGACACCGGCAAGATGCATCAGCTCCGCGGCGGCGGCCTGCAGCACGGCCGTGAGGCCCACCTGCGGTGGCGGCGATAAGGTCGTCGTCATGGACATGTCCATCAAAACAGCTCCAAACCGCCGGTTTCCGGCACGGGCGCCGGGCGGGCGCGCTCGGCGGCGAACACCTCGCCGTCGGCGGCGCCCATGATCATCTGGCGCGCCCGCCCGGCCACCGGCCAGAACTGGATGCGCCGGCCGCGATCCCCTCGCAGGCTTCCGCCCGTCACCGTGATGCGCTCCCGCCGGGCGAAGCGCTCGGCGAAATCCGCGTTCAGCGTGCCGACATCGGTCAGGCCGCTGAGCATGCGGGCGCCGCCGAACAGCTTTGCCTCCAGCCGGTCGCGGCGGGCGCCGCGCTTGAGCATGTCGTTGACCAGCAACTCCATCGCGTGCACGCCGTGCTCGGGGGCCTCGCTGCCGGGCAGCAGGAAGTGGTTCATGCCACCGATCCGCGCCATCGGGTCGTGCAGGCAAGCGGCGACGCACGACCCGAGGATGGTGGTCAGCACGACCTCCGGATCGTTGGTGGTGTGGTACTCGCCCTGCACGATGTTGACGCGGCGGGACGCAAGCGCTGCTTCCATCATGTCAGCGGCCCGAACACCGCCTCGATCTTCTCGCGCAGCGTGGCGACGGTGAAGGGTTTCACCAGGAAGTTGTTGACGCCGAATTGCACGGCCCGCTGCACCAGTTCCATGTCGCCCCGACCTGTCAGCATGATATAGGCGATCTTCGCCGTCGGCGGGTACACACGCACGGCGCGCAGCAGCTCCAACCCGTCGAGCTTGGGCATGTTGAAGTCGCTGATCACCAGTTGCGCCGGGCTCGCGATCAACGTGCGCAGGCCGGCCTCGCCGTCCGGCGCCTCGTCGAATTCACGGAAGCCGAGTTGTTGCAGGCCGCCCCGGATCAGCAATCGCATGGACTGCTGATCATCGACGATCAGCACCTTGAGGGCAGCAGCGGACGGCATGCGCGATCTCCAATTTTGGCGTTGCAGGCGGCCAGCATGGCGGACGCTGCGGCGTGCAGCGGGACCTGCCTTGCGACAGCACCGATTTCGAAGGCAGCCTTTGGCATGCCGTAGACGACGGAACTCTGCTCGTCCTGGCCGATGGTCCGCGCCCCGGCCTGGCGCATGGCGTGCAGGCCGCGCGCGCCATCCTTCCCCATCCCGGTCAGGATGACGCCGACCGCCTTCGCCCGCGCCGTTGTGGCAACGGAATGGAACAGCACGTCGACGGACGGCCGATGGCCATTGACCGTCTCGGTCGCGCTCAGCCGGCATCGCCAGGGCCCGGCGGCCGGCCCCACCACCTCCAAATGAGTCAGGCCGCCCGGCGCAAGGTAGATTTGTCCGGGCGCCAGGCGGGCGCCATCGGTCGCCTCGGTCACCGTCGCGGCGCAGGACCGGTCCAGGCGCTGGGCGAAGGACGGCGTGAACGTGGCCGGCATGTGCTGGGTGATGACGGTGGGCGGACAATTGGGCGGAAAGGTGGAGAGAATCGACAGCAGCGCCTCCACGCCGCCGGTCGAGGCGCCGATGGCCAGCACGCTGTCGTTGGGCGTGAAGTCCGAGTGGACAGCCGGCGGTGGCGCGTCCGACAGCGGGCGCAGCCGGGCGGCGGCGGCGGCCCGCACGATCTCCGCCAGGCGGTCGAACCCGGCATGGTCGTCCAGACGCGGCTTGGCCACGCAGTCGACGGCGCCGAGCTCCAGGGCGCGCAGCGTCGCCTCCGCGCCCCGGCTGGTCAGCGTCGACACCATAACGACCGGCATCGGACGCAGCCGCATCAGGCGTTCCAGGAAGTCGAGGCCGCTCATCTGCGGCATCTCGATATCCAGCGTGATGACATGCGGGTTGAGCGCCTTGATCGCCTCACGCGCCTGCAGCGGGTCGCACGCTTCCCCGACGACGGTCATGTCGCTGTAGCCCTGCAGCGCCCGCCTGATCAGCGCGCGCATCGTGGCGGAGTCATCGACCACCAGGACCCGGATCATGCGTCGGCCCGCCGCTGATAGGTGGTGATGCCGGCGCTGACATAGGATTTTGCCGCCGGGCCGGAGACCCGTTCGGAATGTCCTATGTAAAGATAGCCGCCCGGCGACAGCAACGGCGTGAACCGCTTCCAGATCTCCATTTGGGTATCCTCCGCGAAGTAGATCACGACGTTGCGGCACATGATGACGTCGAACGTGCCGCGCATCGGCCATGTGCTGATCAGGTTCAGCGGGCGGAAGCTGATCATCCGGCGCAGCGTGTCGCCGGCCGTCCAATCCGCCCCGCTGCGCTCGAACCAGCGTGTCCGCAGGTCGACGGGCACGGCGGAAAGCGCCTCGGCATTGTACTGGCCTTTGCTGGCATGTTCCAGCACGGTCGTGTCGATGTCGGTCGCCAGCACGCGCACATCCAGCTTCGCCGCGTTCGGCAGCACCTGCAGGATGGTAAGCGCCAGGGAATACGGTTCCTGCCCGGTGGAACAGGCCGCGGACCAGATCCGCACGCGGGCGCCACGCTCCGCCGCCTGCAGCAGCGGCGGCAGCACGACGTCCCGCAAATGGTCGAAATGGTGCGGTTCGCGGAAGAACCGCGTGACGTTGGTGGTGAGCGCGCGGATCATGCGTCCGCGCTCCTCCTTCTCGTCCGGATCGGCCAGCAGATCGCAATAGCTGCGGAAATCCGTCATGCCGAGGGCGCGCAACCGCTTGCCCAGCCGCGAATACAGCAGCGTCGCCTTGCCCTCATGCAGGGTGATGCCGGTTTCGTCGTGCAGCAGGCGTGCGATGGATTGGAAGTCCGCTGCCGTCAGCAGGAACTCGCCGTCCACCATGCCGGGCGCCCGCCTGGTGTCCACTGAGGGCATCATGCCGCCTCAGCCTCGGGCCGCGGCAAGATACGGTCGAGCGAAATGAGGCTGACCATACGTCCCTCGATCGCCAGCAGACCTTGGACGAAGGTGCGCACGCGGCTCGACGCCAACTCGGGCGGCTGCTGGATCAGTCCGTCGCCGATGGTCAGGATGTCCGACACGGCCTCCACCAGCAGGCCGATCACCTGCCCGTTGACCTGCGCCACGATGATGACGTGCCGGGCGGAGGGCTCGGCGGCCGGCAGACCCAGCCGGGCGGCCAAATCCACGATCGGCAGCACAGCGCCGCGCAGGTTCAGCACGCCGCGCAGGAAGCTGGGGGAATGCGGCAGCGGGGTGACGGGCGCCCAGCCGCGGATTTCCCGCACAGCCATGATGTCGACGCAGAATTCCTGCTCGCCGATCCGGAACGCGATCAGCTCGCGCTCCTGCACGCTGGCAACGGTGGTATCAAGCATAGGCCAACCCTACCTCTGAACGAGTTTCCACGAGCGGGGCGTCGCCGCGCGCGTCGGACACGATGCTGTCCACGTCCAGGATCAGCGCCACGCGGCCATCGCCCAGGATGGTCGCCGCTGCGACGCCGGGCACCCGGCGGTAATTCGCCTCCAGGCTTTTGATGACGACCTGGCGCTGGCCTTGGATGGCGTCGACCAGCAGCACGGCGCGGCTACCATCCTCGCCCTCCACCAGCAGGGCCACGCCGCCGGCATTGGACTTGTCCAAGCTGGGCCAACCCAGCGCACTGCCCACGGAGATCAGCGGGACGTAGTTGCCGCGGATCGACATGACGCGGGCGCCGTCCCCCATTTCATACATATCGGCCGCCCGCGGCTGCAACGTCTCGATGATCGCGGTCAGCGGCACGATCAGCGTCTGTTCGGCCACCGTCACCACCATGCCGTCCAGCACGGCGAGCGTCAGCGGCAGGCTGAGCGTGAAGGTGGAGCCTTTGCCTGGACGCGAGGCGATGGCGATCCGCCCACCCAGCGCCTGGATGGACCGGCGCACGACATCCATGCCCACGCCGCGACCGGAAATGTCCGACACTTTGTCCGCGGTCGAGAAGCCCGGCAGGAAGATCAGGTTGTCGGTCTCCTCATCGCTCAGCACGGCTTCAGGGGGAACCAGACCTTTGGCGATGGCGCTCTCCCGCACCTTCGCGCGGTTGATGCCGGCGCCATCATCGGACACCTCGATCACGATACGGCCGGAGCGGTGCAGCGCCTGCAGCTTGACGGTGCCTTCCTCCGGCTTGCCGGCGGCGCGGCGGACGTCCGGTGGTTCCAGGCCGTGGTCGATGGCGTTGCGGATCATATGCGTCAGCGGGTCGGCCAAATGCTCGATCACCGTCTTGTCGACCTCGGTCGCCTCGCCTTCGGAGGTGAGCCGGACCTGTTTTCCAGTCATCGCGGCCACTTCACGCGCCAGCCGCGGCATGCGGGCAAACACGGATTTCACCGGCTGCGCGCGGATCGCCATCACGCTGTCCTGGATCTCCCGCGTCAGGTGCTCCAACTCGTCCAGCGCAACGGTGACGGCCGAGGCCCGGCTGATCCCGGCCTCACCCACGCGCTGGCTGAGCATCGCGCCGTTGATCACAAGCTCGCCGACCAGGTCGATCAGGCGGTCGACGCGGTCCAGGTCAACGCGGATGGTCGGCTTCGGGGCCGCGACGCCTTCGTCGCGGGCGGGTGGCGGCGCGGCAGCAATGGTGGCCTTCGCCGGCATGGGCGCGGCCTCCGGCGCCGGCGCCGGCGGTTCGATCGATACGGGCGCTGGTGCGGGCGCAGGTTCGGCTTGGCCTTGCAGGCTGCGGATCAGCGCCATCACGTCCAGCTCCGGCGCTGGCGCAGGCTCGCTGGCGGCGGGCGTGGCCGCCCGGATGTCGACCTCGCAATCGCAGTCGACGAATTCGAATACTTCCTGGATGGCGGATTCTGGCTGGTCCGTGCGCAGCCCGACGGTCCAGGCGAGATAGGCGCCCTCGGGGTCCATCGCGGCGAGGTCAGGCAGCTCGCTCGCATCCAGCGTGACGGTGATCGGTCCCAGCCGCGCCAGCTCCCGCAGCAGCATGACCGCGTCATTGGCCTTGGCATACATGGCGGCATAGGGCCGGAACCGTATTGTCCAGGCATCCGGCTCCGGCGGCGGCGCAACCTGCAACGGCTGGAACACGAACTCGCCCATGCCATCGTCGGCGGCGGCATGCGGAGCCGACGCGCCCGGCGCCGGCCCTGCACCCAGGGAGGCGAGTTCGGCCGCGGAGGCGCTGGTGTGCGACTCGTCCAGGACGCGCCCATCGCGGGACGCGCGGACCAGGTCGGCCAGCACGTCGGCCGCGCGCAGCATGACCTTGATGACATGCGCGTCGGCCGCCAGCTTGTCGGAGCGCACGGCCTCCAGCGTGGTTTCAAACACGTGGGCAAACCGCACCAGGTCGTCCAGCCCGAAAGCGCCGGCCCCACCCTTGACCGAGTGGACGGCGCGGAAGACGGCGTTCACTGTCTCCGAGTCGAGCGCACCGCCCTGCATGGCGAGCAGGCCGCTCTCCAACTCGGCCAGTTGCTCTTCGCATTCCTGGAAAAACGTTTGGCGGATGGCGTCCATCGGGTCCATGGCTGACTTCCTGTCAGGCTGCGACGCGGCGCAGCGCGTCCACCAGCTTGGTCGGGTTGAACGGCTTGATGATCCAGCCGGTCGCACCCGCCTCGCGCGCCCGGGTCTTCTTGGCGGCGTCGCTTTCCGTCGTCAGCACCAGGATGGGAATGGCGCGGTTGTTGCTGTCGCTGCGCACGCCTTCGATGAAGCCGAAGCCGTCCATGCGGGGCATGTTGATGTCCGTGACGATCACATCCGGCCTCTCGCCCTTCAGCACCTCCAGCCCGTCGAGGCCGTCGACAGCCTGCACGACGCGGTAGCCGGCTTCCGACAGCGCCAGATGCAGCATGTCGCGCATCGTCCGCGAGTCATCCACGGTCAGCACGGTTTTGGTCATACGAGGCTCTCCTCAGTCGATTGGGACAAAAGATCGGCGGCGCCCATGGCCGCGAGGGTTTCCGCAAGGGCAGCGGAGGGCGACTCGATCGAAAAGGCATGGCCATCCGCCGCCCAGGCATTGCGGGCTGCGAGCAGCACTTGGAGGCATTGCGCCCCCAGACGCTCCACGGCAGAGCCATCCACCATCAGCGGGGTGCCGCGATGCGACAGGAACTCCGTCGCCAGCGGGCCAGCCGCGGTCAGATCCATGACGGGCGGCAGGGCCGCGATAGCAAGGTCGTGACTCGCTTGTTCCATGTCAGCTTTCCTCCCAGCGCCGTGCAGTCGGGCCGCGGGGACAGCCCGGGCTGTCTCGGCGGACGGGCGACCCGTCACGCCGCCTCTGCGCCGTGCAGCCTTTGTCAGCGGGCGTGGTCAGGCTGCCTGTGTGTCGAAGGCCAAGCCGGCTGGGGGAGTGGCGTAAAACCAATGAAACTGATCCCGTTGCTGAACCGGCGTAATTGCGGTCGATGACGGAGGTCAGGATAGCGTGAAGGGATTGAAGGACTCGTTAAACTGGCGAGGAAAGGCTTGCCTCAGTGATGCGACAGCGCCTCGCCCGTCCAGTGGGCGGCCGCAAGGACGATCCTATCCTCGCCGAGGCGTCCGACGAGTTGTAGACCGAGCGGCAGGCCCTTCGGCCCGGCGCCGGCAGGCACGGTGACGCAGGGCACGTGCAAGGCGGTCCACAATGCGTTGAACGCCGGGTCCCCCGTCCAGTGCAGACCCTCGGGCGCTTCGCCGGGGGCGGACGGGGTGAGCAGCACGTCCACCGCCTCCGTCGCGGCGGCGAAGCCGCGGCGCGCGGCGTCCAGGGTCATGCGCGCGGCATCGACGGTTTCCGGCGCCTGGGACAGGCCCCACTCAAGCCGCTCCCGCAACCCGGCGCTGAGTTGGTCGGGTGCCGCCGTCATCTCCCACCCCATGGCGCGGGCGCTCTCCGCCTGCATGACGACGGGGTGGGCGTCGATCGCGTCGGCGTAGGCTGGCGGCAACTCCAACTCGACGACCGCGGCGCCCGCCTTGCGAAGCCGCTCCGCACCGTCCTGCAACAGGGCCTGCGTGCCGCTGTCGGCACTGCTCCAGACGGGCGAACGGCAGAGGCCGATCCGCCATGGACGGCCTGGCGCCTGCGTCGGATCGCCCAGGTCGCGCGCGGACACGGCGCCGGCAAGCAGGGCGCAATCGGCCACGCTGCGCGCCATCACGCCTATCGTGTCCAGGGAGAACGCCATCAGCTTCATGCCGTGCCGCTCGATCAGGCCGTAGCTGGGCTTGTAGCCGACCACGCCGCAATACGCGGCCGGGCGGATGACGCTGCCCGCCGTCTGCGTGCCGTAGGCGAACGGGAAATACCCGGCCGCCACGCCGGCCGCGGACCCGCTGCTGGATCCGCCGGGCGTGTGGGCGGGATTGTGCGGGTTGGTGGTGGGGCCTGGATGGCGCGTGGCGAACTCGGTCGTCACCGTCTTGCCCAGCACCGCCGCGCCGGCCGCCCGCGCCCAGGCAACCGCCCCGGCATCCGCCCGCGGCTGATGGCCGCGCCAAATGGGCGAGTTGTATTCGGTCGGCATGTCCGCGGTGTCGAGCACGTCTTTCACGCCCAACGGCAACCCGTGCAGCGGACCAGGCTTGACGCTGGCGGCATTCCGGCGGGCGAGCGCCGGGTCGAGGAAGGCCATGGCGTGGATGTCCGCCTCGCGCTGCGCGATCCGCGCGAGGCACGCCTCCATCAGCGCGGCCGGCGTCAACTGGCCGGCGGCCATGCGGGCGCCGGCGGCCGTGGCGGTGAGGTCGGCTGGGTCCATCGTGCAGGCCCTTCTTATGGCGTCAGCGTGATGTCCAATCCCTTGTAAATCCCGATGCCGTAAATGCCATGCGCCCGCACGCCATGCGCCCGGCGGCCCGACGTGACCCAAAGCTGCTCACGCACCAGCGGGATCCACACATTCGCTTCGGTCAATTGCTCCTGCACATGGTCCAACGCCGCACGCTTCGCGCCGTCATCCGTGGCGGTGCGGGCTTCCTTCAGCCAGGCATCCGTCTCCGGGTTCTTCCAGTTCATCCGGTTCGGCGTCGGCGTACTGGTGGAGTTGAAATACAGGTTCAGCGCCTCGCTGGCGGACACGTAGGGATAGGACATGATGAACGCCCCGAACTCCTGCGTGGCGAGCTTGCCCCACGCCACCGTGGCATCCCACATCTGCACCTTCATCTCGACGCCGATCCGCTTCAGGTCGGCCTGAATCGCCTCCACGGAGCGGTTGTTCAGCGTGTCGCTGATGCCGTACAGGATGAAGGACGCGCGCACGCCGTCCTTGACGCGGATACCATCCGCGCCGACCACCCAACCGCTGTCATCCAGTAGCTTGCGCGCCGCCGCCGGGTCGTAGCCCGGGAAGTCCGTCTTGGATGTCGGGTCGTAATCCAGCACGGCTGGGTTGAGGTAGCTGTCCGCGGGCGTCGCCGCGCCGAACCACACCGCCTTGGCGATTGCGTCCCGGTTCACCGCCATGACCATCGCGCGCCGCAGCACCGGGTCGTTCACCGCGGGCTTGTCGATCTTGAAGCCGATGAAATAGTCCCAGAAATAATTCGGCTGGTTGGACAGCGTGATCCCCGGCGTGTTGCGCAGCGAGGGCAGCGCGATCGGCGGCACATACTGCGTCGCATCCCCCTGGCCGGACTGGATCGCGGCAAGGATGGTGTTGGAATCCGGGATGACGCGCCAGATCACCCGGTCCACCTGCGGCGCCGGGTTCTTGAAGATCGGCGGACCCCAGACGTAGCCCTCGTGCTTCTTCAGCACCAAGTCCTGCCGCGGCGTCCACGACACCCAGCAGAACGGCCCGGTCCCGTTGAAGCCCTGCACGCCGAAATTCGGCCCAAGCGTCTCCACCGAGTGCTTGTCCACGATGGACAGGAAGAACAGGCTGAGCTGCAGCGGCAATTCGTTGAACGGGTCCGTCAGCTCGTATTCGACGGTTGTGGGGTCGACCGCCCGCACGTCCTTCACTGGCCCGGCACGCCAGCGCACCGGGCTGTGCGTCGCCGGGTCGATAAAGCGCTTGATGGTGTAGACCACGTCGTCGGCCGTCATCTTGCGGCCGTCGCAGAACGTCACGTCGTCGCGCAGGTGGAAGGTATAGAGCTTGCCGTCCGGGCTCACGTCCCAGCTCTTCGCCAGGCCGGGGCGCACCGTCTTCATGTCCCAGTCGAGCGAGGTGAGGGTGTCCGCCATGAAATACAGCGCCTCCCCGGCAGAGCGGGCGGTGGAGCGGGCCGGGTCGTAATTATCGCTGTCGATCGTGCGCAGCAGCACCAGCGTGTTGGGCGGCGCGGTCTGCGCCATCGCGGGGGCGGCCAGGCCGATAATCGCCGCGGCGGCGGCTGCCAACAAGACCTGCTTCATGTCCGTCCCCCCAAGCTGCGCGGATCCAGCGCGTCCCGCAGGGCGTCCCCAAGCACGTTGCATGCCAGCACCAGCACCACGATGACCAGGCACGGCACCACCGCGATGTGCGGCGCGAAGAACAGGAAGTTGCGGCCCTGCGACGCCATCGCCCCCAACTCCGCCGTCGGCGGCTGCGCCCCCAGCCCCAGGAAGGACAGCGCCGCCCCCAGCAGGATCACCTGGCCGAACCGCAGCGTGGAGAACACCAGCAACGCGGAGGCGCAGTTCGGCAGCAGGTGCCGCCGGATCAGCCGCCCGTCCGACACGCCGGTCGCCCGCGCCGCCTCGATGTAGTCGCGCCCCATTTCCACGCTGGCGGCGGCGCGGGCGATGCGCGCCGTCAGCGGCACGGTGCCGATCGACAGCGCCAGCACCACGGCCGGCACGCCCGGCCCCAGGATGGCGGCGATGGCCAGGCCGAACAGGATCGCGGGGAAGGACAGCAGCACGTCCATGCAGCGCATGATCGGCCCGTCCGCCCGGCGGTAGAACGCCGCCAGCAGCCCGAGCCCCGCCCCCAGCGTGCCGCCCAGCCCCACCGCGGCGATGCCGATCACCAGCGTTAGCCGCAGGCCGAACAGCACACGGGTCACCAGGTCGCGCCCCTGGTCGTCCGCCCCCAGCCACAATCCCGGCCCAGGCGGCGCCATGGCGAGCGAGAGGTCGTTGTCCGACGGGTCGGTCGGCGCCAGCCACGGCGCCAGCAGGGCGAGCAGCACCAGCAGCACCATGACGGCCAGCGCCGCCATGCCCACCTTGTCGCGCAGCAGCCTCCTCATGTCCGGACGCGCGGGTCCAGCCAGGTGCTCAGCAGGTCGACGCCCAAATTGACCAGGATGAAGCCGGCGGCCAGCACCAGGATCGTGCCCTGCGCCATCGGGAAGTCCGAGGACAGGATCGCCCCCACCGCCAGCCGCCCGACGCCGGGCCAGGAAAAAATCGTCTCCGTTACCACCGCGCCGCCGAGCAGGAAGCCGATCTGCAGCCCGATCAGCGTCACCACCGGGATCAGCGCGTTGCGCAGGGCGTGGCGCGTCACCACCACCCGCTCCTTCAGCCCTTTGGCGCGCGCGGTCCGCACATGGTCCATCCGCAGCGTGTCCAGTACGGAGGACCGGGTCATCCGCGCCACCGGCCCCACGAACACCGCCCCCAGCGTGATCGCCGGCAGCGCCACCGATTGCAGGCCCGCCAGCGTCCACAGCGGCCCGGCGCGCCCGGTGAAGGGCAGCAACTGCCATTTGAAGCCGACGAACCAGATCAGCACCAGGCCGACGAAGAACACCGGCACCGACACGCCGGCCACGCCCAGCGCCATGACCGCGCGGTCCGGCCAGCGCCCCCGCTCCACCGCCGCCACCGTGCCGAACAGGATGCCCAGCGGCACCGCCCAGACCAGGCTCGCCAGCATCAACTCGACGGTCGGGCCGATCGTGTTGCCGAGTTCGGTCGCCACCGGTTCGTTGTTGATGATGGACACGCCCAGGTCGCCATGCAGCAGCCGCAGCAGGTAGCGGCCGAACTGGATCGGGATCGGCTGGTCCAGCCCCAACTCGGTCCGGATCGCCGCCACCACATCGGCCGTCGCCATCGGCCCAGCGCGCACGGCCGCCGGGTCGGTGGGCACCACCTGGATCAGCAGGAACCCGATCAGCAGCACGCCCACCAGCACCGGCACCGCGAGCAGCAGGCGCTGCCCGGCATGGCGCCACATCAGGCGAGATCTGCCTTGACGTCGACGATCGGGCGGCCGCCGCGCAGCACGAGGTCGGCCGTGATGTCCCGAATGGCGCTCTCGTCGGCGGTGAAGATGTCCTGCGACAGCACCGTCACATCCGCCAGCATGCCGGGCAGCAGCCGCCCGCGTTCCTGCTCGGCGAACTGGGTGTAGGCGCCGCAATAGGTGAGGCAATGCACCGCCTCCGCCACCGAGATGGCTTCGTCCCGGCCCAGCACGGTGCCCTTGTTCGTGCGGCGCGTGACCATGGTGTAGATGTTCTGGAACGGGTCGGTGGAGGAGACCGGGGCGTCGGAACTGGCCGCCGGATGCTGCCCGTCCCGGAGCCAACTCGCCATTGGGTAGGCCGCCGCGGCCCGCGCCTCGCCCAGATTGGTGACGTAGGTGTCGCCGAACTCGTACATGAAGATCGGCTGCGGCACCGGCTCGATCCCGCGCGCCGCCATGCGGGCGCGCTGCCCGGGGCTGAGGAAGCCGCAATGCTCGATCCGGTGGCGCCGCCCGGCTGCCGGCTGGGCCGCATTGTCCGCTGCCTCCATGCCGGACAGCACCTGCTCGATCGCGGCGTCGCCGATGGCGTGGATGGCAAGCTGCCAGCCTTGCGCGTGGTAGCGGGCGAGCAGCGCGTGCATGGTCGCCTCGGGGAAGCAGAACACGCCGGCGCCGCCTTGCTGGTACGGCTCGGACATCGCCGCGGTCAGGCCGCCGGCGGAGCCGTCCGCGAACACCTTCATGGCGCCGAAGCGGAGCATGGCGTCGCCGTCCATCGGCCGGATGCCCGCCTGCCAGGCGGCTTCGGCAATGCCCTCCGGGTTGCCGGCCAGGCAAATCCAGGTGCGGACCGGCAGCCGCCCGGCAGCATGGGCGGCGCCGTAGGCCTCCAGCTCCCGCATGCCCGCGACCATGCCGACATTGGCGTCCATCACGGCGGTGAAGCCCAGCCGGTTCATGTGCGTGCCGGCACGCTCGATCGCGTCCACCAGGGCTGCGTCCGACGGCTCCGGCAGGCGGTCGCGCACCAGCCGCATCGCGCGTTCCTGCAACAGGCCGGTCAACCCGCCGGAGCGGCGCTCGATGACGCCGCCTTCCGGGTCGGGCGTGTTGTGGCCGATTTCCGCCGCTGCCAGCGCCGCGGCGTTGGCGACGCCCATGTGGCCGCAGGTGCGGACGATGAACACCTTGTGGTCCGGCGCCGCGGCGGTCAGTTCCTCGACCGTCGGATGACGCCCGATATCCAACTCAGCGTGGTCGTAGCCGCGGCCCTGCACCCATTCGCCCTTCGGCGTGCGCGCGGCAGCCTCGCGGATCGCGGCCAGCAGGCCGTCCAGCGTGCGCACGTGCTCCGGCCGCAAGTTGACCTGCGACATGCTCAGGCCGAGCGGCAGCAGGTGCTGGTGCGCGTCGTTGAAGGCCGGGATGGCGACCCGGCCGTCCAGCCTGACCCGCCGCGTGCCCGGCCCGGCGAAGGCCGAAACCGCCGCCCGGCTGCCGCAGGCCACGATGCGGTCCCCGGCGATGGCCAATGCCTCAGCGAACCCTTCGTGCAGGCCGCGGAAGATGCGGCCCTCGATCAGCGTGTCGGCATAGCCTGTCATCATGATGTCCCTTTGCGCCCTGCCCCATTCAACCGCCGTGCCAAGTGCCTGGGGAAAGCCCAACTGGACAGCCGTGCCGCCGCATTCGAAGCTCGTGCGGTAGACGAAACCCGAGCAACCCTCCAGCCTGGACAATGCCAATGACACCTGACCGGGACGCGATCGTGTTCGTCTATCGCGAACTCGGCCGGCTGGGCCTCAACACCGGCAGCAGCGGCAATGTCAGCCAGCGCAGCGGCAGCGGCCTGCTGATCACGCCCACCGGCGTCACGGCGCAGACGGTGAGCAGCACCGGTCTGGTGCAGGTGTCGCTCGATGGCGCGGTGCAGGGCAGCGGCGCCCCGTCCAGCGAGTGGGAGATGCATGCCGGCATCTACGCCGCCTACCCCGAGGCCGGGGCGGTGGTGCACACCCATGCGGATTGCTGCACGGCGCTGGCCTGCCTGGGGGAGGATCTGCCTCCGTTCCACTACATGGTCGTCGGGTTCGGCGGCGAGGATGTCCGCTGCGCCCCTTACGCCACCTTCGGCACGCCGGCCCTGGCGGCATCGGCGGTGGCGGCGCTGCGCGGGCGCACGGCCTGCCTGCTCGCCAACCACGGCATGATCTGCCACGGGCGCGACCCGGCAGCCGCGCTGGCGACGGCCTTGGCGCTGGAAACCTCGGTGCGGCAGTACTTGCTCGCCCGCAGCGCTGGTTCGCCCAGGCTGCTGGACCAGGCCGAACTCGCCGCCGCCCGGGACCGCTACAGCAGTTATGGCGCCGCCATCGCACGATAGCCGGCGGGAGGCGTTGCGCGATAACGAGCGAGTTGTGGATTTGCAGCTAGGAACCCTCTCCCGCCAGCGGGAGATTTTGTGGCTCTATCCGGTCGGAGCGTAATCCAGGCCGGGGCGTGGTCGCTGGCGCCAGGCTGGCCCCTCACCTGCCGGTCCACGCCGGCGGAGTCCAGGCGGGCCGCCAGCGCGGGGCTGAGCAGCAGATGGTCCAGCCGCAGGCCCGCATCGCGCGCCCAACGGTCCCGCTTGTAGTCCCAGAACGTGTAGATCCGCTCCGCCGGATGCAGCGCCCGGAGGGCATCCATCCAGCCCTGGTCGAGCATGCCCCGGAACGCTGCGCGGCTGCGGGGCTGCACCAGCGCGTCCTTGGCCCAGGATTTGGAGGGATAGATGTCCAGCTCCGTCGGCGCCACGTTGTAGTCGCCGGCCAGGATGACCGGGACCTTCGCACGCAACAGGTCGTCGGCGTGACGCAGCAGCCTGTCGAACCAAGCCAGTTTATAGTCGAATTTCGGGCCAGGCTGCGGGTTGCCGTTGGGCAGGTATAGGCAGCCGACCAGCACGCCACGCACGGCGGCCTCGATATACCGGCTTTGCCCGTCGGACGGGTCGCCGGGCAAGTTCTTCCGGGTCAGCACGGGCTCCGCGTCGCGGGCGAGGATCGCGACGCCGTTCCAGCTTCGCTGCCCGTGCCATACGGCGCCATACCCCGCCGCCCGCACGGCTGCGAGGGGGAACGCCGCGTCGGTCGCCTTCAGTTCCTGCAGGCAGACGATGTCTGGCTTGGCGCACTCAAGCCAGGCGAGCAGGTTGGCCAAGCGGCGATTGACGTTGTTGATGTTGAAGGTGGCGATCTTCACGCCCGGCCTTCAACGCGGAACTGGCGCGGCCCGGGGCTATTCCTCCGTCGGAGTCGCCGCAATCGGGATGGTGCGCGGCTCCGGCTGCTCGCCACGTAACTCCCGCTCCAGATCCGGCTGCTCGTCGCCGTCCTGGTCCTCGTCCGGCTCGTCACGGCGGGGGCCGTTATGCTGCGGCGGCTGCACCGGCTGGACGGCGTGGCCGTTGGCCTGGCCGTTCGTCTGGTTCTGCTGCTGCGCCTGGTTGATGGCGTTGATGATGCGGAAATAATGCTCGGCGTGCTGGAAATACCCTTCCGCCATGACGCGGTCCCCGCTGCTGGTCGCATCGCGGCCAAGCTGGAGATATTTCTCGAAAAGCTGCTGTGCCGTCCCGCGGATGCGCAGATCCGGCCCGTTGCTGTCGAACACGTGGTTGCGGTTGAGCGGGACGTTGCCGCTCTGGTGCCGGGGCGGCCCGCCACCGCCGCCACCACCCGGCCCACGGTTGTTGCGGCCACGCATGCGCTTCATGTTCATTCGGTTTGTAGCTCTTCCAGTTTCGATCTCGTATCGGGCCTGGCGGCCAACGTCGTTTGAGTGTCGGGCACAAAGCCCGGCCAGGTCGAATCGGCTGCCGTTCGGGACGGTGCCAGCAGGCCGACGGTTCTGCAGATGACCCTACCGGCCACGCCGGGCTTCGCCAAACGTTTTTTTGCCACCCGATCGGATGGGCAACGCCCTTTCGATACCGGCGACATCGCGCCGCGCCGGGCTGGGCCGAAGGCCGGCAACGCTCGCTAGCTCCGCCACCGCATCCGATTGGCCGACTCCGAGTTCCAAGATGGCGATCCCCCCGGGCGCCAGCAAGGCCGGCAGCGCCGCGATGACCGCGTGATAGGCCACCAGCCCGTCCGCACCACCATCCAGCGCCAAAGCAGGCTCGTACCACGCGACCTCCGGCATCAGCCCCGCGATGGCGGAACTCTCGATATAGGGCGGGTTGGACAGTACCAGGTCGAACGATCCGGTCAGCGCCGCCGCCCAATCGGCGCATAGGAAGGCGGTCCGCGCGCCCAGGCCGAGCAGGCCCGCATTGCGGCGGGCCAGCGCCGCAGCCGCCGCCGACCGGTCCACCCCGATGCCGAACGCCGCCGGGAACTCCGTCATCGCCGCCAGCAGGAGGCAGCCCGTCCCAGTGCCCAGGTCCAGCACCCGGCGCGCGTCGCGCTTCGGAAGCTCCGCCAGCGCCGCCTCGATCACCGTCTCCGAATCGGTCCGCGGGATCAGCGTATCGGCCGTGACGGCGAGCTCGAAGGTCCAGAACGGTTGCCGCCCGACGATTTGCGCCAGCGGCTCACGGGCGGCACGCCGTTCGACCATGTGGTCGAACCAGGGGGAAGGCAGGTCGGTATTCAGGCAACGCAACAAGGCAGCCGCGTCCAGCCCGCTGGCATAGCCCAGCAGCAGCCGCGCTTCCCGCCGGGGTTCCTCCACGCCCGCCGCCGCCAACACGGCCGTTGCCGCGGCCAGCCGCTCGGACAGCGTCACTCGTCGGCCGCGAGCCGGGCTGCCTGGTCCTCGGCGGTCAGCGCGTCGACGATCTCGTCCAACTCGCCCAGCATGATGCGGTCGATCTTGTGCAGCGTCAGGTTGATCCGGTGGTCGGAGACTCGGCCCTGCGGGAAGTTGTAGGTGCGGATGCGCTCGGACCGGTCGCCGGTGCCCACCTGCGCCTTGCGGTCCGCACCGCGCGCCGCCGCCAGGCTGGACCGCTGCTGCTCGTACAGCCGCGCGCGCAGCACCTTCATCGCCTTGGCGCGGTTCTTGTGCTGCGATCGTTCCTCCTGCATCGCCACCACCACGCCGGAGGGGATGTGGGTGATGCGCACCGCGCTGTCCGTCTTGTTGATGTGCTGCCCGCCGGCGCCGGACGCGCGATAGGTGTCAATGCGGAGGTCGGATTCATTCACCTGCAAATCCACCTCCTCCGCCTCTGGCAGCACGGCGACCGTCACGGTGGAGGTGTGGATGCGGCCCTGGCTTTCGGTGGCCGGCACGCGCTGGACGCGATGGACGCCGGATTCGTATTTCAGCCGGGCGAACACGCCGCGGCCGGAGATTTCCGCCACGCCCTCCTTCAACCCGCCCAATTCGGTGTCGGCGTAGTCCATCAGCTCGAACCGCCAGCCTTTGGACGCGGCGTAACGCTGGTACATGCCGAACAACTCGGCCGCGAACAGCCCGGCCTCGTCACCGCCGGCTGCCGGACGCACCTCCAGGATGGCGCTGCGCTCATCGGCCGCATCCCGCGGCAGCAACGCCAGCCGGATTTCCCGCTGCAACGACGGCAGGCTGCCGCGGAGCTCCTGCAGCTCGGCTTCCGCCAGCGGCTTCATCTCCGGATCGGCGAGCAGCGCCTCCGCCTCCCGCGCCGCGCGTTCGGCGGCACGCAGATCGCCGATGCGGGCCACGATCGGCTCCAGCTCCGACAACTCGCGGGACGATTGGGCGAAGCTGTCGCCGCTCAACCCGGCGGTGAGTTGGGCGCGCAACTCCTCCGCCCGGTCCACCACCCGGTCCAGCTTGCTGTCGAGCGAACTCACCTCAGCCGGGCGGCGAGACCGTCGACCGCCACCTCCTCCTGCACGCCGGTATCCAGGTGCTTGAGTTGGACCACGCCGCGCGCCGCCTCGTCCGCGCCGAGGATGATTGCGGCGCGGGCGCCGATCCGGTTGGCCCGCTCCATGCGGCGCTTGAGGTTGCCGCGATAGGCCATTTCGGCGCGGATGCCGGCTTGCCGCAGGGTTTGCATCAGGGCGATTGCCGCCGCCTCAGCCGCGTCGCCCACTGGAATGACGGCGACGGAAACCAGGGGCGCACCCGCATCGGCCAGCAGCATGGACAGCCGCTCGATCCCCGCGGCCCAGCCGACGGCGGGCGTGGATGGGCCGCCCATCTGCTCGACCAGCCCGTCATAGCGGCCGCCCGCCATGACGGTGCCCTGTGCGCCCAGCCGGTCGGTCACGAACTCGAACGCCGTGTGGTTGTAGTAGTCGAGCCCGCGGACGATGCGCGGGTTTTCGCGGAATGGCACGCCGAAGCGGCCGAGATGCTCCAGCAGGGCCGCGTAGAAGGCCGCGGCCTCCGGCGTGAGGTGCGGCGCGATGGTCGGCGCGTCCGCCACGAGCGCCCAGTCGGCCGGGTCCTTGCTGTCCAGGATGCGCATCGGGTTGCGGTCCAGCCGGTCGCGGCTTTCGCCGGACAGCGCGTCGCGGTGGTCGGAGAAGTAGGCGACCAAGGCCGCGCGGTAGGCGTCCCGGCTTGCCCGGTCACCCAGGGTGTTGACCTCGAGAACGGTGTCCGCGGCGATGCCCAGGCGGGACAGGATGTCCCAACCGCAGGCGATCACCTCCGCATCGGCGAGCGGTTCGGCTGGGCCGATCAGTTCCGCGCCGATCTGGTGGAACTGACGGTAGCGGCCTTTCTGCGGCCGCTCGTAGCGGAACATCGGGCCAGCGTAGAAGATCTTCTGCGGCAAGGATTGGGTCAGCCCGTTGGTCACCAGCGCGCGACAGATGCCGGCCGTGCCCTCCGGCCGCAGCGTGATGCTGTCGCCGCCGCGGTCGTCGAAGCTGTACATCTCCTTGGTGACCACGTCGGAGGTGTCGCCGAGCGTGCGAGAGTAGACGCGGGTATCCTCGAAGATCGGCGTCGCCCATTCGTCGAAGCCATACCGGGCCGCCGTGGCGCGCGCCGTGTCCACCACGCGGGCGTAGCGGCGCTGGTCCTCGCCGATCAGGTCATGGGTGCCGCGGGGCGGCTGAAGCGCGCTCATACTGGTCCGGATGCTGAGATGTCGTTTCGTGTCATCGCTGCTCAGCGTGTGCGGTTCAAGGTTGTTCGCTCAGATGCCGGTAAACAGCCAATCGAGCGCCTGTATGATGTCGTCGCGGTAAGAAGAGACTGAGCCGATCGGTCGGCGCAGGTAGCGACGGTGGACTGTGGCGATACGCAGCAAGAGTAGTCGAAACGTCCGGTCGTGAACCAGAACGGCAGGTGCGAAGCGGGCAGAGTCGATCGTCAAATCCATGATGTAGAGTGGCGCGCAAAGGCGCTCCTCAGACGGTGCATGATCCGACTGCAAATTTACGATGAACGGAAATGCCTCTCGCATGCGGGACACCGGGTTGGCGAAAACGTCATGCTGCATCGTCGTCCGCGTTGTACCAGTCGGGGCGCAAGCCTCCCCAAGGATCGCCATGCTGAGCGACTACGGCGTCCAGCCAAGCCATTTCGGCGGAAATTTCCGCGCGGATCGCCTCCCGCTCCTCCGGCGTCATCGGGTCGCGGGGCGACTTGATGTGGGACGTGTCGATCCTTGGTGTGGTCATTCAGCCGCGACCTTCGCCGGCGCTGCCTTCATCGCCGCCACCTTCGCCTCCACCAGGTCGACGATGTGGTCCACCATGCCCTCGGCGTTCATCCGGTGGTCCTGCCGCCCCGCCGCGTACACCATGTGCTTGCCGTCCCCGCCGCCCGTGACGCCGAGGTCGGTCATCAGCGCCTCGCCAGGGCCGTTCACGACGCAGCCGATGATCGACAGCGTCAGCGGCGTCTCGATATGGGCCAGCCGCTCCTCCAGCGTGCTCACCGTCTGGATCACGTTGAAGCCCTGCCGGGCGCAGGACGGGCAGGAGATGATCTTCACGCCGCGATGCCGCACGCCGAGGGATTTCAGGATGTCCCAGCCGACGAACACCTCCTCCTCCGGCTCCGCCGACAGCGACACGCGCAGGGTGTCGCCGATCCCGGCCCAGAGCAGCGAGCCCAGCCCGATCGAACTCTTCACCGTCCCGGCGCGCTTCGACCCGGCCTCGGTGATGCCGATATGCAGCGGGTGGTCGCACACCTCGGCAAGCTGCTGATAGGCCGCCACGGCCAGGAACACGTCGGACGCCTTCACGCTGATCTTGAACTCGTGGAAGTCGTTGTCCTGCAGGATCTTGGCGTGCTCCAGCGCGCTTTCGACCAGCGCCTCCGGGTTCGGCTCGCCATATTTCTCCAGCAGATGGCGCTCCAGGCTGCCGGCGTTCACGCCGATCCGCATGGAGCAGTTGTGGTCCTTGGCGGCGCGGATCACCTCGCGCACCCGCTCCGCGCTGCCGATATTACCCGGGTTGATGCGCAGGCAGGCGGCGCCGCTTTCGGCGGCCTCGATCGCGCGTTTGTAGTGGAAGTGGATGTCGGCCACGATCGGCACGTCCACCTGCGCCACGATGTCCTTCAGCGCCAGCGCGCTTTCCTGGTCCGGGCAGGACACGCGGACGATGTCCACCCCCGCCTTCTCCGACCGGCGGATTTGCGCGACCGTCCCGGCGACGTCGGTCGTCAGGGTGTTGGTCATGGTCTGCACCGTCACCGGGGCGTCGCCGCCCACCGGCACGCGTCCGACATGGATCATGCGCGACTTGCGGCGGTCGATCTGCTGGTACGAGCGGTAGTTCATTCGGACGTGCTCCGTCTGCGGCGCCTGGTTCTACCGCGCCGCGTGATTACCCGTCGAGTTCGCCTTCGCGGCCCGCGCCATCATCGGGTCGAGCGGGACATCCTGCCGCAACGCACCGACCGGGCCGAAGGATGGCATGGCGGCGCCGTTCACCAGGACTTCCAGGCCGCCGGCGTTGGTGGTGGTCAGCGTCAGGCCCGGTTGCGCCGGCACCGGCCACGACTCGCCCGTCTTCAGCGGATGGTCCAGCAGCACAGTGCCGCGCGGATCCTGCACCTTCACGAACTGCCCGATCTTGGCGCGCAGCACGACGCCGGAACTCACCGGCGGCGGCACGACGGGCGCGGGTGCGGGTGGCGCCACGTTCACCGGCACGCGGACCGGTTCGGGTGGGGGCGGCGCCGGCGGCGGGGGCGTCAGCGGCTGCGCCAATGGCGGGCTGGAGGCCAATAGGGACGAGACCTGCGGCGATTGCAACTGCGGCTGCGGCACCTTGTCCGCAAACCTGTCCGGGATCGTGGAGGCAACCGGCTCCACCCGGGCCTCATCATGGCCAGTGTAGCGGTACCATCCGACATAGGCGCCAGCCAGGATCAGCACGCCGAGCAGGATCACCGCCCCGGCCGGCACGCCGCGCTGCGGTACGGGGGCGGGGAAGCTCAGCCGGGTTTTCTGCGTGACTTCCTGCGCCTCGGCGCGGAACCGGCGGGTGACTTCATCGGGATCCAAACCCAACGCGTTGGCGTAGGTGCGGACGAAGCCCATGGCGTAGGCATTGCCCGGCAGTTCGGACAAATGGCCATCCTCGATCGCCTCCAGATATACCAACCGGATGCGCAACCCGGCGGCGATTTCGGGTAAGTTCCACCCAAGGCGCTGCCGGGCCGCGCGCAACTCGGCGCCGACCCGGGCCGCGCCCACCGGCGGCGGAACGCCGTCCGGATCCACGTAAGACATCATGGCGCCGCTATCGCAAGACAGGGAAAGAGCAGCAAACGCGCCTCCGCTAGGGCCGATCGTGGCGCGATGTAAACCTTCCATAGCCCGGTTGCCAGGTCACCAGTGCCGAAACGGATCAAACCTCCACCCCATGCTCGCGCGCCCAGGTTGCGATCGGCTCCCGCAGACTGGACTCGCCGGTCGCGTTGCAGCGCAACGCCGCAAGGACCGGTCGGAAGGCCGCCAGGTCGATCGAGCGAAGCAGCCCTTTGGTGCCCAACAGGCTGGACGCCGGCATGGACAGTGCGGTGATCCCCATGGCAGCCAGGGTCAGCGCCTCCAGCGGACGTGACGCGGCCTCGCCACAGACCGATAGCGACGTGCCGGCCGCCTGAGTCATCTGCTTCACATGCGCCAGGATGTCCAGCACGGGCGGCGACAGGAAGTCGTACCTCCCCGCCAAAGACGGGCTGCCGCGATCGGCGGCAAACAGGAACTGCATCAGGTCGTTGGTGCCGATCGACAGGAACTGGCAGTCCTTCAGCAGGTCAGGAAGTTGCCACAGCAAGGCGGGCACCTCCAGCATCGTGCCCACCTGCAAGCGGGCCGGCGCCGGGCGGACCCGCGCCGCCTCGGCAAACAGCAGGCCGCGGGCAGTGCGGAACTCGGACACCGTGGCGACCATTGGGAACATGATCGACAGCGGCCGGCCCGCCGCTGCCAGCAGCAGCGCACGGATCTGCCGGCGCAGCAGGGCCGGACGGTCCAACGACACCCGCAGCGAGCGCCACCCCATGGCCGGGTTTTCCTCCTCCGGCAGCGGGGCGTCGGGAAGCAGCTTGTCCCCGCCCAAATCCAACGTGCGGAACAACACCGGGCGCTCACCGGCGGCGTCCAACACGCGACTGTACAACGTCGCCTGCTCCGGCACGTCGACCACCGCACCGCGGGCGAGCATGGCGATCTCGGTGCGGAACAACCCGATGCCGGCGGCGCCGACCGCGTCCAACTGCTCCAATTCCAGGGCCAGGCCCATGTTCAGCATCAGGGAGAACGGCGTGCCGTCCGCCGTCACGCTCGGCTCCTGCCGAAGACGGCCATAGCCGGCCCGGCGCGCCGCGCGCGCTTCCAGGGCGCGGAGGTAATTGTCCCGCACCTCCAACGCCGGGCGCAGGATCAACTGGCCCTCATCGGCATCCAGCACTGCATCGTCGCCCGGTTGCGCGGCGTCCACCAGGTCGCGCACGCCG
This sequence comes from Acetobacteraceae bacterium, assembly GCA_965199095.1. Taxonomy (GTDB): domain Bacteria; phylum Pseudomonadota; class Alphaproteobacteria; order Acetobacterales; family Acetobacteraceae; genus LMUY01. Next base: position 553,255 of record CBDAQM010000004.1, on the reverse strand, counting down.
CCGACCGCAGGCAGGCCCAAGGCGCGGGCCAGGATCGCCGCGTGGCCGGACGAACTCGCTTCCTCGATCGCGACGCCGGCGATGCCCGCCGCATGCCATTGCAGCAATTGCGCCGGCCCCAGCCGCCGCACCGCCAGGATCGTGCCCGGCGCCACCGGGGCGGGACCGGCGCCGCCATCCAGCGCCTGCAGCAGGCGGGCGGCCAAATCCTCGATATCGGCCAGGCGCTCGCGGAGGTAGGGGTCCGTGATGCGCCGCATGCGGTCGCGCAACTCGCTGGTCACCCGCACGACGGCCGCCTCCGCCGTCAGCCCGCTGCGGATCGCGTCCGCCACCCGCTTGACCCAGCCGTCATCCGCCGCGACCAGGCGCGTCGCCTCCAGCACTTCGCGCGATTCCTCGCCGTCCGGCATCCCCTGCTCGATCAGGTGGTCGAGGTCGCGGCGCATCGCCACCAGCGCGCGGTCCAGCCGGCCCTGCTCCGCCGCCGGATCCTTCGCCAGGAAGTTGCGCGGGCCGGCGCGCAGCCCGACGCTGACCACCGGCCCGATCACCAGCCCGGCGGAGAGGGAGACGGCGTCGAACTGCCGCGGCAGGGTGGCGCTCAGCGCGTCCTCGCTCACGGCCGAGGCCCCGGCCGCGGCCAGCGCCTCGGCCAGCAGCATGGCCACCGTCTCCACGACGTCCACCTCGTCCGGGCCATAGCGCCGGGGGGAGCGGTTCTGCACCGCCAGCACGCCCATGGTGTGCCCGCCGCGGCGGACCGGGACCGCCAGCAGGGAGGCGTATTTCTCCTCCCCCGTCTCGGGCCGGTAGGCGAAGGCCGGATGGTTCTGCGCGTCCGCGAGGTTCTGCACCTTGCCGGTCGCCGCCGACATGCCGACGATGCCCTCGCCCATCCGCAGCCGGGTCCGCCCGACGGCGTCCGGCCGCAGCCCGTAGGTGGCGATCAGTTCCAGCACATCGCCGCTGCGCAACGCGTAGAGCGAACACACCTCCGCCACCATCTCGGCGGCGACCAGGCGGACGACGTCGGCCAAAGGGGCCGCGCCGGCCGCCATCATCTCCCGCAGGCGCGTCAGCAGCCGCCGCGTGCCCGACATGGTCAGAAGACCGGGTGGTAGGCGGACTGGCCACGCAGGGCCAACGCACCCGCCGCCTGCGACACCAGCTCCTCGATGATCTCGGCGACCGGCAGTTCCGCCGTCACCATGCCCACCGACTGCCCCATCATGACGGAGCCGTGCTCCACGTCACCATCGACGACGGCGCGGCGCAACGCGCCGGCCCAGTAATGCTCTATCTCCAACTGCGCCGCCTCGCGGGTCAGCTCGCCGGCGTCCATCCGCCGCACCGTTTCGGCCTGGTGACGCAGGAACCGCTTGGTGCCGTCATTGGCCAGGCCGCGCACCGGGATGACGGGGAAGCGCTCATCCAGTTGGATGGACGCCATCGCGTCGCGTGCCCGGGCCTGCACGAAGGCGTGCTTGAACCGGGGATGCGCGATCGAGTCGGTCGATGCGGCGAACAGCGTGCCGAGTTGCGCCCCGGCCGCCCCCATGTCCAGGAAGCCGAGGATCGCCTCGCCCCGGCCCAGCCCGCCGGCCACGAAGACGGGCACGTCGCGCAAATGCGGCAGGATTTCCTGCGCCAGCACCGTGAGCGACACCGGGCCGATATGGCCGCCGGCCTCCGACCCCTCGATCACCAGCGCGTCGGCCCCGCTGCGGACCAGCCGGCGCGCCAGCACCAAGGCAGGCGCGAAGCAGATCAGCCGGGCGCCGCCATCCTTGACCGCGTGCACGGCGCTGGCGGGGGGAACGCCACCGGCCAGCACCACGTGGCCCACCCCTGCCTCCAGGCAGACGCGGATCAGGTCGGCCAGTTGCGGGTGCATCGTGATCAGGTTCACGCCGAATGGCGCCGCGGTCCGCGCCTGCGTCGCCGCGATTTCCACCGCCAAGGCGTCCGGACCCATGGAGCCGCAGGCGATCACGCCGAATCCGCCGGCATTGGAGATGGCGGCGACCAGGGTGCGCTCGCTGACCCAACTCATTGCCCCGCCCATGATCGCGACGCGGCTGCCGAGGAAGCGGGTGCCCGCCGCCCACAGCCGGTCGAGCTCCGCCCGCGCGCGGAGCAAGTCTGCATTCGGGGGGGAGATGTCAGGCGGCATCGAGACCATAGGCCGTGTGCAGCGCGCGCACCGCCAATTCCGTGTATTCGGCGCCCACCAGCACCGACACCTTGATCTCGCTGGTGGAAATGACCTGGATGTTGATCCCCTTCTCCGCCAGCGTGCGGAACATGGTGTTCGCCACGCCCACATGCGAGCGCATGCCCACGCCCACCACGCTGATCTTCGCGACCTCCGGGTCGGTCAGGATTTCGGCATAGCCGACGGAGGCTGCGGCGCGGTCCAGCGTCGTCTGCGCCAGCGCCAGATCGGCCCGGCCCACCGTGAACGTCATGTCCGTCGTGCCGTCCGCCGACATGTTCTGCACGATCATGTCCACGTTCACGTTGGCCTCGGTCAGCGGGCCGAAGATCGCCGCGGCAATGCCCGGCCGGTCCGGCACCCGGCGCACCGTGATCTTCGCCTCGTCTCGCGAATAGGCGATGCCGGATACGATTTCCTGTTCCACGATCTCGTCCTCGTCCACCACCAGGGAGCCGCCCGTGCCTTCCTCCGGCGCGTCCTTGAAGGAGGACAGCACCTGGACCCGCACGTTTTCCTTCATCGCCAGTTCCACGCTGCGTGTCTGCAACACGCGGGCGCCGACCGACGCGAGCTCCAGCATTTCCTCATAGGCGATCTTATCCAGCTTGCGGGCCCTGGCAACGATTCGCGGGTCGGTCGTGTAGATCCCGTCCACGTCGGTGTAGATGTCGCAGCGATCCGCCTTCAGCGCCGCCGCCAGCGCCACCGCCGACGTGTCCGACCCGCCGCGGCCCAGCGTGGTCACCCGGTTGTCCGGCCCGATCCCCTGGAAGCCGGCCACCACCGGCACCTGCCCCATCGCCATGCGCTCCAGCAGCACCGCCCCCTCGATCCGCTCGATCCGGGCCTTGCCGTGCGCGCCGTCCGTGTGCAGCGGGATTTGCCAGCCTGACCAGGAGCGGGCGTCCACGCCGATTTCCTGCAACGCGATGGCGGTCAGCCCGCTGGTCACCTGCTCCCCGGTGGCGACCACCGCGTCGTATTCTCGCGCGTCGTGCAACGGCGCCAGCGCCTGGCACCAGGCGACCAACTGGTTGGTCACGCCCGACATGGCCGATACCACCACCGCGACCTGGTGCCCGGCATCCACCTGCCGCTTCACCCGGCGCGCCACGTTGCGGATGCGGTCGAGGTCGGCCACCGAGGTGCCGCCGAATTTCATCACGATACGCGCCATGAAGCTGCCCCGGGCGTCTGACGGGGCGCTTCGCCCCCTGCACTGATCGAGGCCGGTTGCGGCCTCTGCGAAGCGGGATCACATACCGGTCATGACCGGCAGCGACAACCTCGGACACGTGCAAGGCAGTATCCCGCGGCGCGGCGCGGCGTTGCCGGCGGAGGTGGCGCGGTTCGACGCCCTCGCCGCCACCTGGTGGGACCCGGCCGGGCCCATGCGCGCGCTGCACGCCATGAACCCGCTGCGTGTCGACTGGATCGCGCGCCGCCTTCCCTCACCCGGCACGCTGCTGGACGTGGGCTGCGGCGCCGGGCTGGCCGCCGAGGCGCTGGCGCGGCGCGGGCACATCGTGCTGGGGATCGATGCAGCCCGCCGCGCCCTGGACGCCGCGCGGGCGCACGCAGCCCCCGGCCTGACGCTGGACTACCGCCTGGCGTCGACCCGCGACATGATGGCGGAGGGCCGGCGCTTCGCGGCGGTCACCGCGCTGGAAGTCATCGAGCATGTGGCAGAACCGGCAGAGTTCCTGCAGGACCTCGCCGCCCTGCTGGCGCCGGGCGGCCGCCTGTTCGTGTCCACGATCAACCGGACGCCGCGCTCCCTGGTGGTGGCGAAATGGGGGGCGGAATACGTGCTGCGCCTGCTGCCGCCCGGCACCCATGATTGGCGCCGCTTCGTCACCCCGGCCGAACTGGCGCGCCACGCCCGCGCCGCCGGACTGCGCCTGACCGACAGCGCGGGGATGAGCTTCAACCCGTTCACACAGCGCTGGACCGCCAGCCGGGATCTGGCCGTGAACTACATCGCGGCATTCTCACGCTAATTCGGGCGGCGATAGCGGTACATCACGAAACCAGGCTTGTCGGCCAGCGTGTCGTACAGCGCCATCGACCTGTGGTTGGTCTCGTCCGTGTGCCAGTAGAGCCGTGTGACGCCCGCCTCCCTGGCGCGTTCGGCGACCGCGTCGATCAAGGCACGCCCCACGCCTTTGCCGCGCGCCGCCTCGGCCGTGAAAAGGTCGTGCAAATAGCACGTCGCCTCGACCATGATCGTCGAGCGGTGGAACAGGAAGTGCACCAAGCCCAGCAAAGACGTGCCTTCTTCCGCGACCAAAGCATGCATCGGTTCGTAGACGTCGAAGAAGCGTCCCCACGTGGCCTGCGTGACTGCGTCCGGCAGCGCCGTCGGCCCGGTGCGGCCGTAGAAGGCATTGTAGCCCTCCCATAGCGGCAGCCATCGCCAAAAATCGTCACGCGTCACGGGTCGGATGGTGAGTGAACTGGTCACAAATGCCTCCTGCAGGCCAGCGCATGGAGGTTGAAGCCCGACAGGGAGCGCCCCGGCGTTTGATCCCAACATGTGCTCATGCTGATAGTGGCAGAAAACCTCGCGCCGAACGAGGATTTCAAGGGGTCGGACAGGGCGGCCCCATGGGGCGGATTGCCGGGCACACCACTCGGCGGCATGACAAGGCGGCATGAGAGAGCGCATATCCGCCGCCACCGCGCGCCGCATCGCCCTGGCGGCCACGGGACTGGCCGAACAACGCCCGGCGGTTCCCGACCGTGGGCACCTGCGCCGCACGGTGGCGCGGCTGAACCTGCTGCAGATCGACTCCGTCACGGTGCTGGCGCGGGCGCATTATCTGCCGCTGTTCTCCCGCCTCGGCGGCTATCCCCGGTCGCTGCTGGACGATGCGGCCTGGGGACCAAAACCGAGCTTGTTCGAATACTGGGCGCATGAGGCCTCGCTGCTGCCGCTTGCCTTGCATCCGCTGCTCCGCTGGCGCATGGCGCGGGCGGACCGGTTGGAGGGCATCTACGGCGAGCTGGGCCGCTTCGCCGCCGAACGCCGTCCCTACATCGACTCGGTGCTGGCGCGACTGCGCAGCGACGGCCCGATGGCGGCGTCCGAGCTGGAGGGACCGCGCGGCGCCGGCGGCTGGTGGGGATGGAGCGACGCCAAGCGGGCGCTGGAATGGCTGTTCTGGGCCGGACACGCCACAACCGCGACCCGTCGCGGCTTCGAGCGGGTCTACGACCTGCCGGAGCGGGTGTTGCCGGCCGCCATCCTCGCCACCGCCACGCCTGACCCGGCGGACGCGCACCGGGCGCTGCTGCAGCTCAGCGCCCGCGCCCTCGGCATCGGGACGCTGGGCGACCTGCGCGACTATTTCCGCCTGTCCCCGGCGGAGGCGACCGGCCGGGTGGCGGAGTTGGTGGAGATGGGCGAGCTGCTGCCCGTGACGGTGGAAGGCTGGCGGCAACCCGCCTACGTGCATCGCGCCGCGCGTTGGCCGCGCCGGGTGGAGGGATGCGCCCTGCTCTGCCCGTTCGACCCGGCGGTGTGGGAGCGGACCCGCACCGAGCGGCTGTTCGACTTCCGCTACCGGCTGGAAATCTACACCCCGGCCCATAAGCGGCAGCACGGCTACTACGTGCTGCCGTTCCTGCTCGGCGACCGGCTGGTCGCCCGGGTGGATTTGAAATCCTCCCGCGCGACGTCGACGCTGCACGTGCTGGCAGCCCATGCCGAGCCGCACGCCCCGGCCGACACGGCCGAGCGGCTGCTGGCGGAGTTGCAGGTTATGACATCGTGGCTGGGGTTGGAGCACATCGCCATAACGCCACTGGGCGATTTCGGCCCCGCACTCGCCTTGGCGCACGGCAACCGCCCTCCCCCTGCCGCGCTTTGGTCGCAGGAGGACCACAGCATGAGCGACAGCAAGCCTGACGACACCGACCCCGACGCCGGGACGATGAACTCTGCGGAACTGCATCCGGCCGAGAATGCGAAGAACGACCGCGAGGTCGCGGCGATCACCCGGACGATCCAGCCGAAGAGCGACGCCAAATCCCGCAGCGGCATCGCCGGCAGCGGGAGCGGCGCGGATACGGAGAAGGGCTGAAGGAGAGCTGTGCCTCAGGACTGGCGACACCCCCCCTCTCCCGCTGGCGGGAGAGGGCCGGGGTGAGGGTGGCTCTCCCCAAGCGAATAAGCAATATCAGTTAGGTGATGTAGTTCCGTAGCCCGTATGAGCTTTGCTCATGCGGGAACACACCCATGTCTGGCCCCGACTATGAAGCAACCAGCCTCGGCGGACGCGCTGGAACAAGCGCGTGTCGTGTCATTGCGTCGTGATCCCGCATTTGCTGCGCAAATACGGGCTACGTTTCCCAATTCGCCGCGGAAAAGCCCTGCCTAGACGGGGTGGAAGAAGCACGGCCTTGAAGCTGTAAGACCCGCTCAGAAGCTCGCGATCGCGCAGCCGCCGCCCTTGGCCTTGACCTCGGTACAAAATGCGGTGGCCTGCGCGGTGTCGCTAAAGCCGCCGGTCCGCAGCCGGTAAAAGACCTTGCCGTCGCGCTCCGCCCTCACGACCGCCGGGTGGTGAGACGCCATGAGTTCGGGCATCCGCTTGGCAAGCTTCTGCCACTCGGTCATCGCCGCCTGCTCCGTCTCCAGCGCGGCAAGTTGCACTTCCATCCCGCCGCTGGCGGGTGTCGCCGCGGGACGGGATGGCGGCGTCTTGGCCGCGACCGCCGCGGGGGCCGGTTGCGACGGGGCAGGAGCAGTCACCGGTGGTGTGGACGGAGCCGCCGCACTTAAGACCGGTGGGGCGACCGGCGTCGGCGCTGGCGCCGGGGCTGGCTGCCGGGCGGCCTGGATTTGGGCGCGCAGCACCTGCGGCTCCGGCGTTTCCGGGGCAGGCGCCATCATGGCGCTGTCTTGGCTGCCGCCAGCGCCACCCAGGATTTGCTCCTCGGCGCCGACCACCTGCATTCCGCCGGGATTGTCTGGCTTGACCCGGATCGGGCGGCTATCCGCCTCGATCACCGGGATGCCGTGCGGCCGGTTCGCCAGTAGCGCGTAGCCACCCACCCCCAGCGCCAGCACGACGGCTGCCCCGCCGGCAATCAGCGCCATGCGCTTGACCTGCGGGTCGAACATCGATTGGCGACGCTGCGGACGCCAGCTCTCCGTTGCCGTGCTCAGCCGTTCAACCACTCAGCGCATCTCCTCGACCGGCGTCACCCCCATCACCTGGAGGCCGGAGCGGATGACGGTCGCCACCGCCGCCACCAAGGCCACCCGTGCCCGCGTTTCCACCGGACGGTCAGGCTGGAGGAAGCGGAGCGTCGCGGCATCCCGCCCACGGTTCCACAGCATATGAAAGTCCGCCGCCAAGTCATAGAGAAAAAACGCGATTCGGTGCGGCTCCCGCGCTTCTGCAGCCGCCTCCACGGTCCGCGGCCAGGCCAGCATGCGGCGCACCACGGCCGACTCCGCCTCGTCCTGCAGGCTGTCCAGCGGGGTCGCCGGGTCGACCGCCATGTCCGCCATCTCGGCCGCCGCGCGCAACACGGAGCGGCAGCGGGCATGGGCATATTGCACGTAGAACACCGGGTTCTCCCGCGTCTGCGCCATGGCGGCGTCGATGTCGAAATCCATCTGCGCGTCGGATTTGCGCGTGAGCATGGTGAACCGCACCGCGTCGCGGCCGACGAACTCCAGCAAATCCGCCAGGGTGATGAACGTGCCGGCCCGCTTGCTCATCCGCACCGGCTCGCCGCCCTTCATCACCCGCACGATCTGGCACAGCACGACCTCCAGCGTCACGGCGCCGCCGGTGATCGCCGCCGTCGCCGCCTTCATGCGGGAGACGTAGCCGCCATGATCGGCGCCCAGCACGTCGATCAGCAGGTCCGAGCGGGCCGCCTTGGCCGCGTGATAGGCGATGTCGTTGGCGAAGTAGGTGTTGGTGCCGTCTGATTTGCGCAGCGGGCGGTCGACGTCGTCGCCGAACCGGGTGGAGCGGAACAGCAACTGCTCCCGCGGTTCCCAGTCGTCGGGCAGCTTGCCCTTCGGCGGCTCCAGCGTGCCATAGTAGAGCAGGCCGTCGGCTTGCAGCCTCGCGATGGCGGCGTCGGGTGCGCCGCTGTCCAGCAGTTCGCGCTCCGAACTGAACCGGTCGAAGCGGACGCCGAGCGACGCAAGATCGTCCCGGATGGAAGCGAGCATGCCGTCGATGGCGAACTGGCGCACCGTGTCCAGCCACAGCGCCGGATCGGCCACGGTCAGCCCCGGCCCGGCCAGGCTATCGCGAAAATCAGCCGCGAGCGCCTCGCCAACCGGGATGAGGTAGTCGCCGCGGTATTGCAGCCCGCCCGGCACGGCGGCGGCGAACGCCTCTTCCGTCAGCATCGTGCCCAGCGCCTGGAGGTAGCGCCAGTACACCGCCCAGCCCAGCGCCGCCACCTGGTTGCCGGCGTCGTTGATGTAGAATTCCTTGGTGACGGCATAGCCCGCCTTGGCCAGCAGGTTGGCCAGCGCGTCCCCCACCACGGCGCCGCGGCAATGGCCGACATGCATCGGCCCGGTGGGATTGGCGGAGACGTATTCCACGTTCACCCGGCGCCCCTGCCCCACCGTGCTGGCGCCATACGCCTCCCCTGCGCGCAGCACCGCCGGAATGGTGGCCAGCATGGCGGCAGGCCGCAGGCGCAGGTTGACGAATCCCGGGCCGGCCGGTTCCGCCGAGGCGATTTCGGGCGCCTGGGCCAGCGCCTCCGCCAGGGCGGCGGCGATGCGGCCGGGCGGCTGGCGCGCCGGCTTGGCGGCGATCAAGGCCGCGTTCGTCGCCATATCGCCATGCGCCGGGTCGCGGGTCGGAGTCACCTCGACGCGCGCGGTCTGCTCCGGCGACAGGCCGGGGAGGGTTGCGTGCAACGCGTCCAGCACGCGGGCGCGGATCACGGAGTAGATATTGTCGGTCATGGTCGGGCGCTTCTAGGGTGAACCCCTATACAAGACCAGGATGTCCGCAGCATGACCACCGGCGCGCTCTCCCGCTTCCGCATCCTCGACCTCACCCGCGTGCGGGCCGGACCGACCTGCGTGCGCCAGTTCGCCGATTTCGGCGCGCAGGTGATCAAGGTGGAGGCGTCGTCCGGCGATGGCGGGATGGGCGGCACCCGGCTCGGCCCCGACTTCCAGAACCTGCACCGCAACAAGCGCTGCATCACGCTCGACCTGAAGGCGCCGGAGGGCCTGGACATCCTGCGCAAGCTGGTGGCGCAGTCCGACGTGCTGGTGGAGAATTTCCGCCCGGACGTGAAGGACCGGCTCGGCATCGGCTACGAGGCGATGCGCGCGATCAACCCGCGCCTGGTCTATGCCAGCATCTCCGGCTTCGGCGAGGACGGGCCGTACCGCATGCGCCCCGGCTTCGACCAGATCGCGCAAGGCATGGGCGGGCTGATGTCGGTGACCGGGCTGCCGGGGCATGGCCCGGTGCGCGCCGGCATCCCGGTGGCGGACCTCACCGCCGGGTTGTTCGCCGCCCAGGGCATCATGACGGCGCTGCTGGAGCGGGAGGTGTCGGGCCAGGGCCAATGGGTGCAGAGCAGCCTGCTCGCCTCGATGATCGCGATGATGGATTTCCAGGCCGCCCGCTACCTGATGGAGGGCGACGTGCCGCAGCAGGCCGGCAACGACCATCCGACCAGCATCCCCACCGGCGTGTTCCCCACCGTGGACGGCCACATCAACATCGCCGCCTCCGGCGACACCATCTTCGCCCGGCTGTGCCGCGAGTTTGGCTTCCCCGAGCTGATCGACGACCCGCACTACAAGACGGGCGAGGCGAGGTCCGCCAACCGCGCGGCGCTGAACGAGCGGATCGCGGCGGTGTCCCGCACGCAAAGCTCCGCCACATGGGTGGCGCGGCTGGAGGCGGCGGAGGTGCCGTGCGGCCCGATTTACGCGATGGACGAGGTGTTCGCCGACCCGCAGGTCAAGCATCTCGGCATGGCGCAGGCGGTGGAGCATGCCACGCTCGGCCGCATCGAAATCGTGGGCCAGGCCATCAAGCTGAGCCGGACGCCCGCCAAGCTGGAGACCGCCACCGCCGGGCTGGGCGAGCACACGGATGCCGTGCTGGCGGAATTGGGCTATGAACCGGGCGCAATTGCGAGCCTGCGCGACCGCAAGGTGATCTGACGTCACCTCCCCTCCAACGTATCAGAGCCCTCTCGCTCTGGGAGAGGGTTGGGTGAGGGCCGCGTCTGCGCTACGGCAGGTGCGGGCAGCGCCCTCACCCCGGCCCTCTCCCAGAAGGAGAGGGAGCAGGAGTAGCCAATGGACTTCACCTTCCTCCACGCCGCCGACCTTCACCTGGACTCCCCCTTGCGCGGCCTGGAATCCGATGCGCCGGCAGACCGCATCCGCGGCGCCGTGCGGCAGGCGCTGGTCAACCTCGTCCGGCTGGCGAAGGACGAGCAGGTGAGCTTCGTCCTGCTCGCCGGCGACCTCTACGATGGCGATTGGAAGGATTGGCGCACCGGCCACTTCCTGGTGTCGCAACTGGCGGAGCTGAAGCGCGCGGGCATCCCCATCGTGGCCATCAGCGGCAACCACGATGCCGAATCGGTGCTGACGCAGAAGCTGCCCTTTCCCGGCGCCATGCTGCCCTCCCGGCATCCCGGCACCGAAATCCCGATCCCCGGCGTCGCCGTGCACGGCCAGAGCTTCGCCACCCGGGCCGTCCGCGACCCGCTCGCCCTGTCCTACCCGAAGCCGCTGGACGACCATTTCAACATCGGCCTGCTGCACACCGCCTGCGGCTCGACCGAGCACGACAACTACGCGCCCTGCACCGAGGCCGAGTTGCGCGCCAAGGGCTACGATTACTGGGCGCTGGGCCACGTGCACCAGCGGGCGGAGCTGTCGCGCGACCCCTGGATCGTGTTCCCCGGCAACCTCCAGGGCCGCCACATCCGGGAGGAAGGCAGCAAGGGCGCGAGCCTGGTGCGGGTCGAGAACGGCCGCGTCGCCTCCGTCACCCACCATGCGCTGGACGTGCTGCGCTGGCGTCGCCTCGTCGTGGACGTGACCGGCGCGGCCGACCTGCCCGCCGTGCTGGACCGCGTGGCGCCGCCGCTGGACACCGCCGTCATGGAGGCGGAGGGGCGGCTGCTGATCGCCCGGCTCGTGCTGGAAGGCGCCTGCCCGGCCCATGGCGAGCTGGCGGCGAACGCGCAACGCACCCTTGCCACCCTGCGCGGCGCGGCCAGCGAGGTCGCCAGTCCGGACCTGCTGTGGATCGAGGACGTGCGGGTGCGGTCCAGCCCGGCGCAGGACGCAACCGGCCTGCGCCCGCAGCCCGGCGTGATCGGCACGCTGGTGGCGGCGCTCGCCGAACCGCCGGCGTTGGACGCCGACCTCGCGGCCTTCCTGGCCGACCTTGGCAAGCGGGTCGACCTGAGCCTGCTGGATGAGGACCATCCCGCCCGGGCCATGGCCGGTGGCCAAATGCCGGACACGATCGTCGAGCGAGCACGGGCCTTGCTGCAGGCCGGCTTGCTGCACGGCTGACCCATGCGCCTGCGGACCCTGCTGATCGAGAAATACGGCAATTTCGAGCGCGCCGAACTGGCGTTCAGCGCGGCGCCGGGCTGCCTTAATTTGGTGTTGGCGCCGAACGGGGCGGGCAAGTCGGTGCTGCGCCGGGCCTTCCACGACCTGCTGTTCGGCATCCCGCTGCAATCCGACATGCGGTTCCGCTTCGACTATACCGGCATGCACCTGCGGGCGGACGCGGTCTCGGTGGAGGGGGCGGAGTTCACCTTCGGCTGGCAGCGCAAGGCGGGCCGTATCTTCCCCAACGCAGCCGGCGACCCGGCCGCGTCCCGCTGGCTGGCGGAGTTGCTGACCGCCGTCACGCCGCGCCAGGTGGAGATGCTGTTCGCGCTGGACACGGAACGGCTGCGCAGCGGCGGCCGCGACCTCGCGTCCAGCGACGGCACGCTCGGCGGCGCCCTGCTGTCCGGCACGGGCGAGTTGTCGTCGGCGCGCGCGCTGCGCCGCAGCCTGGACGAGCGCCGCGCCGCACTCTGGGAACGCGGCAAGAGCTCGCGCCCGCTCAACAACGCCCTGTCCCGGCTGACCGCCGCGGCCAAGCAGCGGCGCGACGCGGTCCAGACGCCCCGGGCGCTCAGCGCGCTGCAAGCCGAGTTGGAACAGACCCGCACCCGCAAGCAAGACGCCGCCGACCAGGCCGCGGCGGCGCAGGCGCAACTCAGCCGGCTGAACCGGACCGAACTCGCGCGCAGCTCGCTCGCCACGTTGGCAGAGGCGGCAGCCTGGCTTGCCGGGCATGACGATGCGCCCGTGCTGCCGGACGGGCTGGGCGAGGCTTTGGCGCGGGCCCGGCAGGAGGCCAGCCTCGCCGCTGCCCGGCTGGCGGCCGGCCTCAGCCAATTGGCCGACGCCGAAGCCCGCGCCGCCGCCATCGGCCGGGACGAGGCAGCCGACGCGGCGGAGCCTGAGTTGGCGAAACTGCCCGGCGCGCTGGGCGACGCCACGACCAAGCGGAGCGACAGCCAGGCCCGCGCGACGGAGCGTGCGACCGCCTTGCAGGAGGTTGCGGCCGCCCTGCGTGATATCGGCAGCACGGTGCCGCCGGAGCAGGCGGGCTCGATCATCCCGACCCTGCCGGACATGGAGGCAGCGCGCGAGGCGATCAGCCGGCACACCGCCGCCAGCACCACGCTCGCCCTGGTCCGCTCGCGGTTGGAGAAGGCGGAGGCGGCGGTGGCGCTGCTGGACTCGGAGGCCGCGGCGGCGCCCATCCCGGCAGCCGAGGGCCTGGAGCCGTTATTGGCCGAGATCCGTCGGGACCGCGATCCCGTGGCCCACGCCAGCGAACTGGCCCAGGCAGCGCGTCACGCCGCCGCGGCCGAGCGTGCCTGCGCCGCGCGGCTGCCGGGCTGGTGCGGCGCCGCATCGGAGTTGGCGGCCCTGACGCCTGCACCGGAGAGTGCCTATGAGCGCCTGGCACAGAGCCTCGCCGACGCTCAGGCCGGGCTGGCGGCCGCCGAAACAGAATGCGGGCGGCTGCGGAGCCAACGCGTGCAATGGGCGGCAGCCTTGGCGGAGTTGCGGCAGCAGAAGCTGCCGGATGCGGCGGCCCTGGCGGCGGCGCGGGCCGAACGCGACCGCGGGTGGCAGTTGATCTACGCCCGCGCCTTCGCCGCGGCGCCGGATGAGGCGGGCGAGCGCGCCTATCGCAAGGACGAGGCGCTGCCGATCGCGTTCGAACGGCATCTGCGCGCCGCCGACGCCGTCGCCGACGCCCGCATCGGCGAACTCGCCCGGGTGGAACGGGCGTCGCGGCTGGCAGCCGACATCAGCGGCTCGGACGCGGCCTGGACCGCGGCGAACGCGACGGTCGAGGCCGCCCGCCAGCAGCACGATGCCGCCGCCGCCCGGTGGGCGGACGCCTGCACCACGCTCCGGCTGCCGCCCGACAGCGCGCTGCGGGATGTCGCGGCCCTGCTGAGCGCCCGCCACGATGCGATCGAGGCACGCCGGGCGGCCGAACTGGCGGAGGGCAACCGCGATGACGTAGCGGCACGGCATGACGCCTGGGCCAGCCGCCTGGCCGGGCTGCTCGGCGTGCCGGCCGCCCCGCTGGGCTCGCTGCTGCCGCTGGCGGATGGGCGGCTCCGGGCAGCGTCGCTCGCCATGAAGGAGGCGGTGGCGCGGGACGCACGCAGGCTGCAGGCCGGAACCGAGTTGCGCGTGGCGGGCGCGGCGCTGGCGGTGGCGGAGGAGGTGCTGGTGCAATGGGGCGTCGGCTGGGCCGAAACGCTGCGCCTGCTCCGTCGCCCGGCGGGTGAAACGCCGGCCGTGACCGAGCGCGTGCTCGGCCGGCTCGCCGAGTTGGATCGGCATCATCAGGCCGCAACCGGGCTGCAGCGCCGCATGGACGACATGCAGGCCGACATCGCCGCCTTCGCCCAGACTGCCGCGACCTTGGCTGCGCGGCTTGGCATGCCGGCCGGGCCGGACCCTTTCGCCACGGCCGACGCGCTGATCGCCCGGCGCGACCGGGCCAGGGGCCTTGCCAGCACGGCCGCGGAGGCGGCGCTGGCCCACGCCGCGGCACGGACACGGCTGGACGAGGCGGTCGCGCAGGATCGCGACGCAAGGGCGGCGCTGGCCGCAATCGTCGCAGCCTGCGGCGTGGGCGACGCCGAGGCGGCCGAGATGCAGATCGCCGCCGCGCGGGAACGCGCCCGGCAGGAGGCCGCACGCGACCAGGCGGAGGCCCGGCTGCGCGACATCGGCGGCGGCGCCTCGTTCGCGACCTTGGCGGCGGAAGCGGCCGCCCTGCCGCCGGACCAGTACGAGGCGGCGCGCCGCAGCGCCGAGGCCGCGCTGACGCAGGCGCGGCAGCAGGAGCAGGACGCCGCCATCCGCCTGTCGGAACTGGAGCGGCAATACAGCGCGGACGCCGCCGCGACCGGCGCCAGCGACGCCGCCGAGCACGAGGCCGGGGTCGCCGCCGAGGCCGGCCGCTTGCTGGACGAATACCTGCTGCTGCGGCTCGCCTCCGGCATGCTGGGCAAGGCGCTGGACCGGGTGGAGGAGAGCGCCGGGCCGACCGGGGTGCAACGCATCGCCGCCGCGTTCGAGGCGATCACGGACGGCGCCTGGACCATCCGGGCCGGCGAGAACGCCAGGGGCGAAACGCTGCTGCTGGCGGTGGAGCGGGCCGTGAACGAACCGGCCAAGCAGATCGACCAGCTTTCGGAGGGGACGCGCGACCAGCTTTACCTGGCGCTCCGCCTGGTCGCGATCGAGTCCCACGTGGCGGCGGCCCCGCCGCTGCCGTTCATCGCCGACGACATCCTGCAGACGTTCGACGATGGCCGGGCCCGGGCGGCGATGCAGGCGCTGATCGGACTGAGCCAGCACGTCCAGGTCATCGTGCTGACGCACCATCCGCATCTGCTGGACGTGGCCCGGGGATTGCCCGTCCATGTCCAGCACATCGCGGGATGAGGCGGCTCCTACGCGGCGCCACATCGCCAGAGTCTCCCTTTTCCTCTGGGAGAGGGCCGGGGTGAGGGGCCGGAGCGCAGGACCGTGCACTGGGCCCTCACCCACCCCTCTCCCACAGGGAGAGGGCTTCCGGTGCTACATAGTCAGCGACGGTTGCAAACCCTCCGGCAGTGGGCAGACATACGGGGTCTTCGTCAGCCGCGCGTCGTGATCGGCCTTCGCCTGCGCCAGCAGCGCCGGGTCGCGCAGCACGTCTGCGGCGGTGGCGGCCATGACCTTGGCCACGTGCACCATCCCCTTATGCGCGGCCGGCGTCTTGCCCTGCGCGGTCAGTTGCCAGGAATGCCCCGGCGTGCCGATCGCGTAGGTGGCGCCGCGGGCCTGCACCGTCGGCACCGCCCAGGACACGTCGCCCACATCCGTCGAGCCGACCATCTTGGCGCCGCGCGCCTCCAGCGGGACGATGAGGTCGCAGAGCGGCGCGTCGGTCACGGGGAGGCCGAAGCGGCGATGGGCGGAAACGATGTCGTCCTGCGTCACCGTCGCCTGGATTTTCGCCGCAAAGGCGCGGTCCTCGGCATCGAACTCGGGCGGGCCGAGCCGCTCGAAATTGCGGAACATCGCCTGTTCCAGCGGCGAGTTCGGCAGCAGGTTGGACATGGCGCTGACCGTGGCGGAGGTGACGCTGGTCTCCGTCATCAGCGCCGCGCCATCGGCGATCTTCTTCACCCGCTCCACCAGGCCCCACAGCGCCGGCAACTCGGCCGCGCGCACCAAATAGCGCACCTTCGCCTTGGCCTGCACCACGTTCGGCGCGATGCCGCCGCTGTCCAGATGCGCGTAATGGATGCGCGCGTCGCTGGGCATGTGTTCGCGCATGTAGTTGACGCCGACGTTCATCAGCTCGACCGCATCCAGCGCGGACCGCCCGAGATGCGGCGCGGCGGCGGCGTGCGAGGCGCGGCCGGTGAAGGAGAAGTCGACCAGCAGGATCGCCAGCGAGTCCGCCGGGTTCACGCCGGAGAACGGCGCCGGATGCCAGGAGATGGCGGCGTCGACGTCCGCGAAGGCGCCGTCCCGCACCATGAACGTCTTGGCGGCGCCGCCCTCCTCCGCCGGGCAGCCGTAATAGCGCACCCGGCCGGGGATACCCTGCGCCGCCAGCCAGTCCTTCACTGCGGCGGCGGCCAGCATCGCGCCGGAGCCCAGCAGGTTATGGCCGCAGGCATGCCCGGGGCCGTTGCCGGGCAGCGGCCGGTGTTCCGCCACGCCGGCCTCCTGGCTCAGTTCCGGCAGGGCGTCGAACTCGCCGAGGATCGCGATCACCGGGCCACCCTCCCCGGCCTCGCCCATGATCGCGGTCGGGATGCCGGCGATACCGGTCGTGACGCGGAATCCCTCCGCCTGCAACTGCGCGATGTGCTCGGCGGAGGAGCGTCGTTCCTGGAAGTTCAGCTCCGGCATGCCCCAGATGCGGTCGCTGAGGCCGATATACGCCTCCTGCTTCGCCTCGACCCGGCCCCAGACGTCGTCACTGTTCTGCATCGCCTTGCTCCCCTGACAGACGAAGCTAACGCCGCTGCGCCGCCGCTGTCACCTGAGAAGCCCAAGGCGCTGGAACAGGTCGATCAGCACCAGGTTGACGTTGAATTTGAAATCGTCGGTGTCGCGCACCGCCTCCAGCACGCGGCCGACCGGCCAAAGCTCGAAGCCGGTGACTTCGCCGTCCACGGGATGAGGCACGACATCGCTGGGCAGCATCAGGTCGTAGCAATGCAGCCGGTCGCGGCGCAGGCCCTCCGGACGTTCCATGGTGTAGGTGATGACCATGCGATGGACCGCCTGAGCGACCAGTTCCGGCGGCAGCCCGGCCTCCTCGCCGGCTTCCTTCACCAGCGTCTCGTCCGGCCCGAGCCCGGCCGGCACGCCGCCCGCCACGATGTGGTCCAGCTTGCCGGGGTCGAGCTTCTTGTCCATCGCCCGGCGGCCGATCCACATATGCAGGCCGTCGCCGCGCTGCACCAGGCCGTTGAGGTGCACGCCCGCCGCCTCGATCCCCAGCAGCGGCAGGCTGCCGCGGTCGACCGTGCCCAGCGCCGGGCCGTCCGGCTGGGCCCGCACGTCGAACAGCTCGTGCCGCCGCACACACAGCCCGGCGTCGATCAGCCTGGTGCTGATCTCCGGCAGGTCGGCGGCGGATGCCTCCGTCCCGACCAGCCGTGCCGTGTCAGGCAGCACCCAGCCGACAGCGTGGCCCGCAAGGTGGAACGGCACCCGTTCGCCCGGCAGGACGGCGTTGTTGCAGGCCGTGACGTGCCGCTGGAAGGCCGGAGGAAGGGGCATGGACGCAGGTCTAGCCCACTCCGGACCTGACGGCCACGCGCCATGCCTTTGCAGTTGCCCACGCCGCTGCCACATGGACGCCATGCCACGTCCGTCGCTGAACCTGCCCACCCCGTACCGGTCGACCTTCGCCACCGTCCGGTCCCTGCTGCCCTACCTGTGGCCCCGGGGCGACCGCAGCGCGCATGTCCGGGTGGTGCTGGCGGGGCTGTGCCTGGCGGCGGCCAAGATCGCGACCGTCTACATCCCGCTCGTCTACAGCCGCGCGGTGGACGCGCTGTCGCCCGCGCACAACCCGGCAACCGTGCCGCTGGCGCTGATCCTCGGCTACGGCCTGCTGCGCGTGGCATCCGCCGGGTTCGGCGAGTTGCGCGACGCGGTGTTCGCCACGGTGCAGCAGCGCACGACGCGCCGGGTGGCGCTGGACACGTTCCGCCACATGCACCGCCTGTCATTGCGCTTCCACCTGGACCGGCAGACCGGCGGAGTGTCGCGCGCGATCGAGCGCGGGGTGTCGGGCATCCAGCAGGTGCTGCGGCTGGCGGTGTTCAACCTCCTGCCAACCTTGTTCGAGGTGGCGCTGGTCACCGGCACCATCTGGTACATGTTCGACTGGCGCTATGCCCTGGTCACGTTCGGCGCGGTGGCCGGCTACATCGGCTTCACCGTCGGATTCACCTCCTGGCGGGTGAAATACCGGCGCCAGATGAACGACGTGGACAGCGAGGCCAATACCAAGGCGCTCGACAGCCTGCTCAACTACGAGACGGTGAAATACTTCGGCAACGAGGCGCACGAGGCCGGGCGCTACGACAACGCCCTGGCGCGCTACGAGACGGCGGCGGTGCGGACCCAGGTGACGCTGAACCTGCTGAACATCGGCCAGGCGACCATCATCGCCGCCGGGCTGGCGCTGATCATGCTGATGGCGGCCGAGGGTGTCGCGAGCGGACGCATGACGGTGGGCAAGTTCGTGCTGGTGAACACCTACCTCATGCAGCTCTACCAGCCGCTGAACTTCCTCGGCTTCGTCTACGCCTCCATAAAGCAGGGGGTGGTGGACATGGAGCAGATGTTCCGCCTGCTGCTGGTCGACCAGGAAGTGGCGGATTCACCCGGCGCCGTTCCCTTGCATGGCGGCCCGACGGTGAGCACGGTCGCGTTCGAAGACGTGCATTTCGGCTACCGCAGCGAGCGCGAAATCCTGCACGGGGTGAGCTTCCGCGTGCCGCCGGGCGCCAAGCTGGCCATCGTCGGGCCGACCGGCGCGGGCAAGAGCACGATCAGCCGCCTGCTGTTCCGGTTCTACGACGTGACGGACGGCCAGGTGCTGGTCGATGGCCAGGACATCCGCGGCGTCACGCAGCAGAGCCTGCGCGCCGCGATCGGGGTGGTGCCGCAGGATACCGTGCTGTTCAACGACACCATCCGCTACAACATCGCCTATGGTCGGGTTGGCGCGACGCAGGCGGAGGTCGAGCGTGCGGCCCGGCAGGCCCAGGTGCATGACTTCGTGCTGCGCCTGCCCGACGGCTACGACACGGTGGTGGGGGAACGCGGGCTAAAGCTCTCCGGCGGGGAGAAGCAGCGGGTGGCGATCGCCCGCACCATCCTGAAGGACCCGCGCATCCTGATCCTGGACGAGGCGACCAGCGCGCTGGACACCCGGACGGAGGTCGAGATCGGCACGGCGCTGCGCAACGCCGCGGCCAACCGCACAACCATCGTGATCGCGCATCGGCTGTCCACGGTGGTGGATGCGGACGAGATCATCGTGCTGTCCGACGGACGGGTGGCGGAGCGCGGCACCCACGCCTCGCTGTTGGCGACGAGGGGCCTGTATGCCGAGATGTGGCGGTTGCAAGCGGAGGAGGCGGAGGCAGAGCTAGAGTTCGGACCCGGGCTCGCAGACCCGCTTTCGTTAATCGGCAGAGCCTTGCAGGTTTAAATCCGACTGCGATGCCGCCATCTCCCACGCAAAGGGAGAGCGGATTTGAGCTTTGCACGCGATGACGGCGCCCCGGCCGACCTCAGCCACGCCGGTGCGGTGGTGGACAAGGCGGTCGAGTATATGATCGGCCAGAACATCAGCTCCCTTTCGATCGCCTCCGCCTTGCTGGGCGGCTCGCTCGGGCTGTTGACGCGCTCGCTGTCCGACGAGGCGGTGGTGCAAATCCTGTCCAACGCCATCCGCAGCGTGCAGTCCGGCGAACTGCGCGGCCAAGACGGGGACGCCGCGCGTAATTAATCCATCGATTCGATGAAACCGCCCCTATGGAGAGGAAGTCGTAGGGTGGGCTTTAGCCCACCATGGTCTCCTACGGCAACTCGAAGAGGTGGGCTGAAGCCCCATGTGCGTTAAGATAGGGTTGACTCGACGCGAATCGGCATGATTCTGGGTGCAGATGCAGCCAGCATCTCATGTTATCGACAGTTTCCCTGAGCTTCTAGCGCGCTTGCCCCCGGGATTGGATCTAGATGCGCTGGCGATATCGAGCCGAGCCATCGAGCGTCCGCGCAAGGTGTGCGATGGGGCGAGCCTGTTGCGGTTGGCTTTGGCGCGCGGTCCAGGCGGGCTATCGCTCAATCAAACGGCAGCGTGGGCGTCGATGAGCGGCTTGGCCCAGCTCAGCGATCCCGCGGTCAAATACCGCTTGGACAAGGCAGTCGATTTCCTGAAAGCCATCATGGAACAACAGCTTGCTGCCCGGACGGGCAGCGCTGTCATCCGGTGGCCAGGACGCAGCCTGCGCATTGTCGATGGCACCAACATCTCGCAGCAGGCAAGCCTTGGCACCGACTGGCGGGTGCATGCCGGGTTCGACCTCGCCACCGGCGGCTTTTTCCACCTGGAACTGACCGACAACCGCGGCGCCGAGTCGCTGGCGCGCGGCGCGCCCGTGGCTGGCGAAGTGCGCATCGCCGATCGCAACTATGCCAACGCTGGCGCCCTGCATCGTCTTTGCCAGCAAGCCGAGCGCGTTGACTTCATCGTGCGGGCACGATGGAAGTCGTTCGCGTTGCGCACTCCCGCTGGTGCGCCCTTCACCCTCATCGAGCACCTCAGCGCCCTCGACCCCGCCACACAGACGAGCGAGGTGCTGGTGCACGCGGCCGTCGACAAGACGACGCATGTGCCACTGCGCCTGATCATCCAGCGCCGACCACCTGAACAGATCGAGAAGACCCAGCACCATCTTCGCAAAGCAGCCTTGCGTAAGCAGAAGAAACTCGACCCCCGGACGCTTGTGGCCGCACAATTCCTCATCCTTGCGACCTCATTGCCCGCCGAAACCTACCCGGCGAGCGAAATACTTATCGTCTATAGACTACGATGGCAGATCGAACTCGCCTTCAAGCGATTGAAGTCGCTGCTGCACATCGACCAATTGCCCACACGCACCACCAGCGCTTCCCGAAGTTGGCTCTACGCTCACCTCATCCTGGCTCTCTTATGCGACGACATGAACCAGGATTTCCTGGAATCTTCCCCCTCAGGACCTTGCCGAGATCGACTGCACACCCTCGCCATGGCGCATCCATAAAACAGCAGCCTTGCTGCTGCTCATGGCAGTCCTTGGAACCCTGCCACTCGATCGCATGCTCAAGTCGAGCGCCCATCTCCATCGGCAACTCGCACACCAGCCACGAAAACGAAAACCAGACGTGATCTATCCCGTCAAACCACTATCTTAACGCACATGGGGCTAAAGCCCACCCTACGACGGGGCATCGGGCTCCTTCGTGTGAGACAGCCGTCGCAGTCACTTTGTCGGACAGGGTTGATCGCCCGATGCGGATGGCTGGGGCGTATCTTCGGGCCTTCGCTGCTCCTTGCGCCGCCGCAGGTTTGCCCGCAACGCTGCCGCCTCCCGGTCCCGGCGGGCGGCGAGTTCAGCCTCGCCGCGCTTGCTGAGGCTCGGCTTGGAGGGCTCCGTCACTCCGGCAAGGCACGCAGCACGGCGTCGCGGGCTTCGGCCGGGACGAGGTCAAGCGCGCGGCGGATCGCATGCATGCGCCGCCGGGCGTCATACAACTGGTCCAGCAGCGACAGCACGGTCGGCATCGCGTCATCCCCGAGGCTGAGCTCGTCCCGCAGTTCCACGATCAACTGCACCCGCGCCACGTCGATGTCGTGGAACAGCCAGCCGCTGCTGCCATGCTCGGGCCGCACCCAGGCGAGTTCCACCCAGCGGTTCACATCCTCCACCCGCAGGCCCGCAACGCGCTGCGGCAGCATCTCGATCGTGATCACGACGCCTCCGTCATGCCCTGCCGCGGATCGGTCTCGTTGGCCGGCTGCCACGTCCGCAGGAACGTCTCCAACGCGGTGTCGGCGTCCGGCACGACCACCTTCAGCGTCACCAACTGGTCACCCGCCGCGCGGTTGCCGAGCGCAGGCACGCCGCGGCCGCGCAGACGCAGCACCTTGCCGGTGTCGGACCGGCCGGGAATGGTCATCGTGACCGATCCCGTCACCGTCGGGATGGTGACCCTGCCACCCAGGACCGCCTCCTTCAGCGTCACCGGCAGGTCCAGGTGGATGTCGCTGCCTTCGCGGCGGAAGATGGGATGCGGCCTGATGGTGACGGTGATCAACGCGTCGCCCGACGGGCCGCCATTGACGCCCTCGCCCCCCTGCCCGCGCAGCCGCAGGGTTTGGCCGTCCTCCATGCCGGGCGGCACGCGCACGTCCAAGGTGCGGCCGTCCGGCAGGCTCAATCGTTGCTGCGTCCCGGCGACGGCGTCGACGAAATCCACGGCCAGGCTGTAGCTGGCGTCGCGGCCCCGCGCCGGGCGGTTGCTCCGCTCGAAGGATTGCGAGAACAGGTCGGCGAAGATGTCGCCCATCCCGGCGTCCTGACCGCTGCCGTAGCGCGCGCCCGCCCCGGTATCCGCGTAGGACCGGTAGCTGGGGCGCTCGGCCCTGGGCTCGCCCGCGGCGTCGATCTCGCCGCGATCGAACTGCGCCCGCTTCTCCGGGTCCGACAGGATGTCGTTGGCCGCGGAGACGGTCTTGAACATGTCCTCAGCCGCTTTGTTGCCGGGGTTGAGGTCCGGATGATGCTTCTTGGCCAGCCGGCGGTAGGCGCGGCGGATATCCTCCGCCGACGCATCCTTGGCCACGCCCAGGGTTTGATAGGGATCGTTCATGCGGTGGAGAAATGGCGTGCGATCCACGCCGGATCAACCGTTGCGGTCACTGAGTTTGACAGACCGGGCACCAGTAGAGCCGGCGTCCACCCATGTCCTCCGCCTGCACCGGGTTGCCGCACACCCGGCACGGCTCGCCCGCACGGTGCGCCACGTAGCTGCGGGCGTCCTGGCGCATGCGGCGGCCGACCACTGCCTTGCCCGGCGGCCGGTCGCGCGGGCGGGTGGTGATGATGGCGCCGTCCCGCACGCCGTCGCGCAGCAACGCCCTCGCGTCCCGCCACATTGCATCCCATTGCGGTCGCGTCAGGTCGCGGCCCGGCGTGTGCGGGTCGATCCGGGCGCGGAACAGCAACTCCGCGCGGTAGATGTTGCCGATGCCGGCGATCACCTCCTGCCGCATCAGCAGCAGCCCGATGGCGGTGCGCGATTCGTGGATCGCGTCCCATGCCTTGCCGGGCCGGCCATCCGGACGCAGCGGATCGGGGCCGAGCCGGTCCGTCGCCTCACGCTTGCCGTCCGCCGACAGCAATTCGCAGGCCGTTGGCCCGCTGAGGTCGGCAACATGGTGCCCGGCCATCAGACGCAGCCGGACCGCACCGCGCGGCGCCGGCATCCCATCCTCCTGGGGTTGCACGGCTTTGCCGCGACGGCCGATCCCGCCCAGGCCCTCGCCGGCGAACCGCCAATTGCCGTAAAGGCCCAGATGCACGCGCAGCCAGACCGGGCCGGCGAAGCGGAGGAACATCTGCTTGCCCCATGCCTCGGCGCCGTCGAGCGTCAGCCCGTCCAGCGTCGCAGCGCCCTCGGCAAACCGGCCTTGCGGAGAACTGGCGCGGATCGTCTTGCCGACGAACTCTGCCGTGAAAGCGTTGGCCAGGCGGTGGACGGTATGACCTTCAGGCGAGGCACGGTTCCTTGTTTGCCGGCCAGTGCAAGACGGGCCGGTCGCATGCGACTGGTCAGGAGGTGTAGGGCGGAAAAGCGGAACGTATTCCGCCTCTTACTTGCCGGCCGCGGCTGGCGGAAGGCGCTGCGAGGCCCAGCCTCTGCGTTTTTCCGCCCCACACCCTTATCAGTCGCTTATCGTCCTCAACCGCTTAGGCGCACCCTCAGCGCCTCGTTCACCAGGGCAGGGTTGCCCTTGCCGGCCATGGCCTTCATCACCTGACCGACGAAGAAGCCGAACAGCTTGTCCTTGCCGGACTGAAACTGCTCCACCTTGTCGGCATTGGCGGCGATCACCGCCTCGATCGCGGCGTCGATGGCCCCGGTGTCGGTGACTTGGCGCAGGCCGCGCGCCGCCACGATGGCGCCGGGCGACTCGCCGGTCTCGACCATGGCTTCGAACACATCCTTGGCGATCCGGCCGTTGATCGTGCCGTCAGCGATCAAATCCAGCATCGCCCCCAGATCGGCGGCTGACACCGGCGGGTCCTCGATCGTGCGGCCGGTTCGGTTCAGGGCGGCGAACACATCGCCCATCACCCAGTTGGCCGCCGCCTTGGCGTCGCGCCCGATCGCCACCGCCTCGAAGAACGCGGCGGTCGCCTGCTCCGCGACCAGCACCCCCGCGTCATAAGGGGACAGGCCCCACTGCGTCACGAAGCGGGCGCGCTTGGCGTCCGGCAGTTCCGGCAGATGGGTCCGCAACCCGGCCACCCACGCCTCATCCAGCACGAGCGGCAGCAAGTCCGGATCAGGGAAATACCGGTAATCGTGCGCGTCCTCCTTCGACCGCATGGAGCGGGTTTCGCCGCGCGCGCTGTCATACAGCCGGGTTTCCTGGACGACCTCGCCCCCACCCTCCCACACATCGACCTGCCGCCGCGCCTCCGCCTCCACCGCCTGCATGACGAAGCGGATGGAATTGACGTTCTTCACCTCGCACCGGGTGCGGAACGGCTCCCCATGCTTGCGGACGGAGACGTTGACGTCCGCCCGCATGGAGCCTTCCTCCATGTTGCCGTCGCAGGTGCCGAGATAGCGCAGGATGGATCGCAGCTTGCGCAGGTACGCGCCCGCCTCCTCCGGCGAGCGGATATCCGGCTCGGACACGATCTCCATCAACGCCACGCCGGACCGGTTCAGGTCGATGAAGGACCGCGTCGGGTCCTGGTCATGCAGCGACTTGCCGGCGTCCTGTTCCAGGTGCAGCCGGGTGACGCCGATGCGCCGGCTCGCGCCATCCACCTCGATCTCGACATGGCCGGCGCCGACGATGGGGTGGTAGAGTTGGCTGATCTGATAGCCTTGCGGCAGGTCGGCGTAGAAGTAGTTCTTGCGGTCGAACCGGCTGACCAGGTTGATCTGCGCATCCAGCCCCAGCCCGGTGCGCACCGCCTGGGCCACGCATTCCCGGTTGATCACGGGCAGCATGCCGGGGAAACCGGCATCCACGAAGCTCACCTGGCTGTTCGGGTCCGCGCCGAATTCCGTGGAGGCGCCGGAGAACAGCTTGGCCCGGCTGGTGACCTGGGCATGGACCTCCAGCCCGCAGACGATCTCCCACGGGCCTTCAGCGCCCGCGACAGTGAAGCTCAACTCAGCCGTCCTTCCTTCGCGGCCTGGAACACGGCGCGTTGCTGCGTCTGCAGGAAGGCAGTCTCGTCCCCCACCTCGATGTCCAAGGCGCGGGCGCAGGCGCAGAAGCCGGCGAGCGTCTTCGGCTCCATCTTGCCGTCCATCACGTTCACCTTGTTCACCACGATGGCGGAGATCATCGGCAGCCCCATGCGGTGCGCGTGCCGGCTCACCTCCAGCAGGTGCTTGGCGATGCGGAACTGCACGCGGTTCGCGGCGGCGCCGTTGCCGTCCGCGATGTCCTTGTAGCTGATGAAGCTGCCGCGCTTGGCCGCTGCCGTGATGACGGCGATGGTCTTTTCCAGCGTGAGTTCACTGCTGTTGCGCGTCGCCAGCTCCGCCACGGCCGAGTGGTAGCGCTCCGTGTCGGTCTTGCCGATGCGTTCGTGGTTCGCGATCAGCGTCTTCAACTCATCCGGACTCTTCAACGCCATATTGATTGCCACAGCCATCTATGCTCCTGCCCTGATACGCGGCCGCGCGGTGAACCCGGCCGCCGTCTCGATCGCCGCGCTCACGGCGAACACCGTCTCCTCGTCGAACGGCCGACCCATGACCTGCAGCCCGAGCGGCAAGCCCGCGCCATCCAGCCCGACCGGGACGGACATCGCCGGGATGCCCGCCAAATCCGCCGCCACGGTAAACACGTCATTCAGATACATGGTGACGGGATCGTCCATTTTCTCGCCCTGCGCAAAGGCGGCGTTGAACGTCGTCGCCGTCAGCAGGGCGTCTACTTTCGTAAAAGCCTCGGTAAAGTCGCGCAGGATCAAGGCCCGCACCTTTTGCGCATGCGTGTAATAGGCTTCGTAATAGCCTGCCGACAGCACGTAGGTGCCGATCATGATGCGCAGGCGCACCTGTTCGCCGAACCCTTCGGCGCGGGTGCGTTCATACAGATCGATCAGGTCCTCGCCCTCGGTCCGGCGGCCGAACCGGACGCCGTCATAGCGGGCAAGGTTGGAGGACGCCTCGGCCGGCGCCACGATGTAGTAGGCGGCCAGCCCATATTTCGTGTGCGGCAGCGAGACATCGACGATCGTCGCCCCGCCCTCGCGCAGCCATGCCTGCGCCTGGTCCCAATAGGCCAGGATTTCCGGCGCCATGCCGTCCTGGCGGTATTCGCGCGGGATGCCGACCCGCAGCCCCTTCACGCCGCGGGCGCAGGCGGCGGCGAAGTCCGGCACCCCACGTTCGGCAGAGGTGCTGTCCTTAGGGTCGAAGCCCGCCATCGAACGCAGCAACGTCGCGCAATCCGCGACCGAGCGGCCGAACGCGCCGGGATGGTCCAAGGAGGAGGCGAAGGCCACGACGCCATAGCGGCTGCACCGTCCGTAGGTCGGCTTGATGCCGGCGATCCCGCACAAGGACGCCGGCTGGCGGATCGACCCGCCCGTATCCGTCCCCGTGGCCCCCATGGCCAAACCCGCCGCGACGGCGGCAGCCGAGCCGCCGGAGGAGCCGCCGGGAACCAGCTTTGTGCCCACGGGCGACCACGGGTTGGTCACCGGGCCGAACGCGCTGCTCATGTTGGAGGAGCCCATGGCGAACTCATCCAGGTTCGTCTTGCCCAGGAAGACCGCGCCGTCCTGCAGCAGCTTGGCGGTGACCGTGCTCTCATAGGGCGGCACGAACGGCTCCAGGATCCGGCTGCCCGCGGTCGTCCTCACCCCGGCGGTGCAGAACAAGTCCTTGATGCCCAGGGGGATGCCAGCCAAGGGGGGGGCATCGCCGCGCGAAATCGCCGTGTCGGCCGCGTCGGCAGCGGCCAGCGCCCGGTCCGGCGTTAACGTGATGTAGGCGTTCAACTCGGGGTCCAGGGCGGCGATGGCGTCCACATGCGCCTGGGTCAGCTCACGCGCGCTGAAATCCCTTGCCCGCAGCCCCTTGGCCGCGGCGGCGATACCGAGTTCGGTCAGGCTCATTCCACCACCTTGGGCACGGCAAAGAACGGCCCGGCGCGATCTGGTGCGTTCGCCAGCACCTGCTCCGTGGCGCCGCCATCGGTCACCTGGTCCTCCCGCATGCGCAGCGCCATTTCCACCGCCCCGGTCAGCGGGGCGACCCCGTCCACGTTCACCTCCTGCAATTGCTCGATCCATCCCAGTATGCCGTTGAGTTGGTCCTGCAACGGGGCAACCTGGTCGTCCGCCACGTGGATGCGGGCGAGCTTGGCAATACGGCGGACGGTCGCGGGGTCAAGCGACATGGCGCTCCTTCATGCGGATTAAGCGGTGGTTCTTGGCGATCTAGCAGAGGACGACCATAACGGCACCCCATGCCGCTGTTCAACCTGACTGATCTGCACGCCCGGCTTGCCCGCAACCAGCGACTGCTGGGGCTGGATCCGGGAAGCCGCACCATCGGCCTGGCGCTGAGCGACGTGCGACGTGTGCTGGCCAGCCCCTATGGCTCGATCAAGCGGGGCAAACTCGCCGACGCGGCGGAGGCGGTGCTGGGCCTGGCCAAGCGCGAAGACGTTGGCGGCTTCGTCGTCGGGCTCCCGTTGCAGATGGATGGCAGCCTGGGTCCGGCGGCGCAGGCGGCGCGGGATTGGACCTTCGCGCTGATGGCGGCGACCAACCTGCCCGCTGCGATGTGGGATGAGCGGCTGTCATCCGCCGAGGCCAACCGTGCGCTGACGGCGCAGGGGGCGAACCGGGCCCGCCGCGCGGCGACAGTGGACCGGATGGCGGCGGCGGTGATCCTGCAGGCGGCCCTGGATTCGCTGCGGCCGTTCCCGGGCGAACCTGACGCCTGAGACGCAAGCCTGCTCGCACCCGCAGTTTCGTGTTGCATTGCAGCAAACGCGTATTATGTTGCGGTGCACAATGATCTGGAAACGTCCTTCCGCTTATCACCGGGCCGACAGCCTGAGCAGAAGGATTGACGACATGAAGACGTTCGAACAAGCCGGCGAAGCCATGCTGCTTGCCCAGGAGGGCAATGTTCTTCTGGCACGCGCCATGCTCTCGACCATCAAGGGCTGGACGGCCAGCCTGAAGACCTGGCTCAGCAGCATGCCGACCAACCTGCCCCCGACCGAACCCCTGCACCGCTGATCATGACGGCCCGGCCAACTTGGCCGGGCCGCATTGCCATAGTTGATACAGACGTTGATCTTGGGCGCCCCCCAGGGCCTTGGTGTCCGTCCCACGACAAAGTCTTGTTATCAAAGGCATGTTGGATTGGACGATCTTCCCGCAAAGCAATCGAACGACCCGCCGGCGTTTGTTCGCGGTTAGACGTGAACGAGACGCTCTTGTAAGACACGGACGACCTCCGCCGGGTCCAGCCGGCGGTGTGCCACGGGCTCGACACTCGCTGTCAACACGTGGCCATCCGGCCCGATGATGAAGGTCGCCGGCAGCGGGACACGCCAGTCATCCGTCTTGTTCAGGCGCGGCAGGTCATGGCCGAGGCGGCGATACACCTTCTGCAAGACGGGGGCGAGTTCATAGGCGACGCCGTATTGGTCCGCCACCTGGTTGCCGAAATCCGACAGCATCGGGAACGCCAGCAGATCACGTTCGGCCACCGCCGAGCAAGTATCCGCCGGCTGCGGCGTAATGGCCAGCAGGTCGGCGCCCGCGGCGTGGATATCCGGCAGCGCCGCCTGATAGGCGCGCAACGTCAAGGTACAGAACGGACACCATCCGCCCCGGGCGAACAGCACCACCACCGGCCCGTTGGCCAGCCGGTCGGATAGCCGCACGATCCTGTTGTGCTGGTTCGGCAGCGCGAAATCAGGCGCCACATCGCCAGCCATTATGGACTTGCGGTCCGGCGACCCGGCGCGCAAATCCTCCGCCGCGGCGAGGATGGACTCCCGCTCCGCCGCCGGCATACGTGCCAGCCAGCCGGCGCGGAAGGCTTCCAGTTGGCGAGACAGGCTGTTTTGACCCAAATGCATGGCTGCTGCTTGATAGGACATCTTGACCGTTTCCTTAAGCACTATCTCAGCATCGGCCGCAGGGGTTGCTAGCATCCCCGCACTACTATGATCCATGCATCGGCGGTATAGGCCGTGGACCTCATCGTCGCCTTCCGTGTCTTCATCCGCGTGGCCGAAGCCCGCTCCTTTTCGGCGGTGGCGCGTGAGATGGGCACCACGCAGCCTGCGGTCTCCCGCCAAGTCGCGGCGCTGGAGGAGCATCTCGGCGCGCGGCTGATCCAGCGCACCACCCGGAGCCTCGCGTTGACGGAGGACGGCCGCGACCTGCTTGGGCACGCGCGCCGCGTGCTGGACACGGTGGAGGAGGCTGAGGCCGCGGTGGGCCGCCGCCACACCCTGCCCGGCGGGCTGGTCCGGCTGGCGACATCCGCCAGCTTCGGCCGGCTCTACGTGTCGCCGCGCATCCCCCGCCTGCTCGAACGATATCCGGAACTCGCCATCGACCTGCACATGTCCGACATTGCGACGGATCTGGTCGCGGAAGGGATCGACGTGGCGATCCGGGTGACCAACGTGCAGGATTCAACGCTGGTCGTGCGCAAGATCGGGTCTTCCCGCCGGATCGCCATCGCGTCGGAGGCGTGCATCGCGGCCTATGGCGAACCGCAGCATCCGTCCGACCTGAGCCGCTTGCCGTGCATCATCTTCACGGCGTCGCGAAGCCCGAGCGAGTGGGAGTTCGAAGGGCCGGACGGTCCGGTCACGGTGTCGGTCGCGGGCCGCTTCCGCACCGACAATGGGGAAGGCGTGCGCGAGGCGGTGTTGGCCGGTCTTGGCTTCGCGGTGCTGCCCACCTGGTTCTTCGGCTCGGACGTGACCGATGGCCGGTTGCGGCCGGTGCTGACCAGTTGGCAACCGCCCGCCACGGCGATCACCGCCGTGTATCCCTCGCGCCGCAATCTGGCGCCGCGGACCCGGGCCGTCATCGACTTCCTGGTCGACGAGTTCAAGCTGGATCCGGTGATCTCCAGCTATGGCGAGATGTGACCGGACACAGCTTCAATATGGCCGCAAAAATATATGGCGCGTCTGTGGCGCCGGTTTAGGATAGTCGGGTGAACGTCCTCGCCCCACCCAAAGCACGCCTGACTGTGGAGGTCGTCCATGACCTCGTGTGCCCCTGGTGCTACCTGGGGACGCGCCGCCTGCTGCGGACCTTGCGCCGCCGGCCTGATCTATTGGTTGAATTGGTGTGGCGGCCATTCTTGCTGAATCCGGACATGCCGCGGATGGGCATGGCCCGATCCGACTATGTCGTGCGCAAGTTCGGCGGCGAGGACCGGGCGCGGCGGCTGTATAGTTCGATCGCAGAGATCGGCCGGGCGGAAGGCGTGCAGTTCCGCTTCGATCGCGTCCGGCGCACCCCGTCCAGCGTGGACGCGCATCGGCTGGTCCGTTGGGCCGCCCGGTTCGGGCGCGCCAACAGTGTGGTTGAGGCGCTGTTTACCGCGCATTTCGCCGACGGGCGCGACCTGGGCGAGATCGGCGTGCTCTGCGCCATCGCCGGCGCCTGCGGGTTGGACCCGGCGGCCGCACGGACCATGCTGGCCAGCGATGCGGAGCTGGATGGCGTCCATGCCGACAATCTGCGCGCCCACCGCCTCGGCATCAACGGTGTGCCGTGCTTCGTGGTGGGCGGCCGCCACGCCATCGCCGGCGCGCAGGAACCCGAAGTGATCGAGCGGCTGCTCGACGTGGCCGCCGTCGACATGTTTGAGGGCTGATGCGCCACCGGGCGCTAGCGTCCTGACGTCGGCTGCAGCACGGGCTGCCGCGTCTCCGGCAGGAACAGCCACAGGATCGCGCAGGTCAGCAGCCCGGCAGCCGCCAGGAAACCGAACGCACCGGCGGTTCCGGCACGGTCGGCGACCAGGCCCGCGACCTCCGTGCTGAGGGCCGCGGCGGCAGCGATCGGCAGGCCCATCGTGCCCATCGCCAGGTTGAACCGGCCGCTTTCATAGGAAATGTCCGCCACCACCAGCGGCAGCAGAACGCCGAATACCGCACCGCTCACCCCATCCAACGCCTGGATGATGACGACCAGGGCTGGCTGGTCGGTCAGCATGAACAGCACGGCCCGCACAGGAAGCGCCGCGAAGCCCAGCAGCAGCACCGGCCGGCGGCCCCACCGCTCCGCCGCACGGCCGCACAGCGGCGACGTCGCCGCCACCAGCAATTGCGGGACGATCAGGCAGGCGGCGATCACGAGCTGCCCGACGCTGCCCGTGTGGCGGGTGACCTGGACGGCGGCGAGCGGGAACATCGCGGCATTGGTGAACTGGAACCCGGCGCAGCAGAGCGCGAACAGCACGAGCCGCCGGTCCAGCATCAGGGAGGACAGCGTTTCCCGCTCGCGATGGATGCGCGACGCGACGGCATCGCCCTGGATCATCCGCAGCGCTGCGATCGCAGGAAGCACCAGCGCGGCGGCGAGGAAGAACACGGACCGCTCCGAAACCAGGTACCCCATCGCCCCCATCATGCCCGCCGCAATGCCGCTGCCGATCGACGCGAAGCGGGCGTTGCGTCCCAGCCGTTCCCCCAGCGCGTGCCCCCGGTTGCCCGCCACCGCCAGGCTCAGCGCCGCGATCACCGGGCCCAGGACGCAGCTTGCGACGCCATGGAGGATTTCCGCCAACGCCACCGGAAGCCGTGCGGGAAACGCCGCGAGCATGAGCGCGGCGGCGGCGATGGCGCCGACTGCGCCGACTGCGATCCCGCGCTTGTCACGGACGGCGTCGACCAAGGCGCCGGCCGGAACCTGCGTCACCATGGTCGTGACCGTCCCGATCGTCAGCGCCAAACCGATCTGGCCCTGTGTCCAGGCCCGGGAGGCGAGATAGGCGGCGATGAACGGGCCAAACCCGGTCTGCACGTTCGCCACAAAGAAATTCAGCCAATCAAGGCCACGCGAACTCCGGTCATATGCCATGCGTGGTTATTTGGCGACCTCGGGCGGCTGGTCTGGCGCGGCGGCTGCCGGTGGCCCGACGATCGTGGCGGGCTTGCTGCGGTCGGTGTAATCCGGCGCGCTCTGGATTTGCTTGTCCGTCAGGTCGATGGCGACCCGCTTTTCCGCCGCACCCGGCGGCGGCACGTGCACGGACGACCAACTGACCGCGACCCGGCGGGATCCCACCCCCATGAAGCCGCCCACGTCCACCACGATGGCGCGTGCCTGGCCGTCCGGATCGACCACCACGTCGACGATGCGGCCGATGTCGCGGCCATCGGCATCATGCACCATCCGGCCCAGCACGCCGGTGGCCATCGTCTGCGTCAACGCCGGCGTCGGCTCAGGGTCCGCAGCCGCGATCAAGACCACCGCACAGACCAGCGCAAGCCGTTTTCGCATCGACGTCCCCATACCGCCCTCGATCCGAACTTGCGCCTGCATCCCGCACCCGACAAGGCGCGTTGTGGCCGCATCGGATCACCGGGGGAGCAGGATATGGTGCGGGAAAACGAGGGGCGGACCGCCCTGCTAGAACTCAGCTTCGCCTTCATGGGTGTGCTGAAGCTGGTTGGGCTGGAAACGGGCATGTTCCGGCGCTGGGGCATCTCGCCACGCGCCATGCGCCGCATCGGCGTGGTTGAGACCGCCGGCGCCCTGATGGTCGCCAACGACAAGACCCGTCTGCTCGGCGCCGCCGGGTTGTCCGCCATCTCGGCCATGATGCTGGCCGTGGAGATGCGCAACCGGGAGGTGGAACTGGTGCTGCCGCGGCTGGCGCTGACCGGCCTCGCGCTGGTGACGGCGCTCGGCGCGCGCAACGCGGCCGTTGCGGGCAATCGCCTTGCCCGGCGCGCCTAGCATGCCTGTAAGCCGCCGAACCCTGCTTGCTGCCGCGCCCGCAGCCCTGCTGGCCCGACCGGCGCTCGTGCGGGCGCAATCCAGCGCCCCGCTTCGCGTGGGCGAAATCAACAGTTACCAGTCGCAGCCGCAATTCACCGACCCGTACCGCAAGGGGTGGGAACTCGCGCTGTCCCGGCTCAATGATTTGGGCGGGTTGGACAACCGCAAGTTGGAGATCATCACGCGCGACGATGGCGGCACGGCGGCAGGTGCGCTGCGGGCGGCGGCGGAACTGGTCAACGACGAAAAAGTGGATTTGCTGGCCGGCGGCTACCATTCTGAAGCCGCGCTGGCGATCAGCGCCTTCGCCCTCCAGAACAAGAAGCTCTACGTGGCCGGCATGCCACTGGCGGACGCTTTGGTGTGGGAGAAGGGCAACCGCTACACTTACCGCGTCGGCGCCTCCAGCTTCATGCAGGTGGCGATGCTGGTGGAGACGGCGCTGACACTGCCGGCGAAGAGCTACGTCACCGTGGCGCCGAAATCGATCGACGGCCAGTCCGCCGTGGCGTCGTTCCGCCAGTTGATGTCCACCCGGCGTCCGGATGTGCGCTTCGTGGGCGAGCAATGGCCGGTGGAAGGCCAGATGGATGCGGCGTCCGTGGTCCAGGCGCTGGCGCAACCATCGCCGGACGCCATTTTCTGCGCCCTGACCGGGCCCGACCTGCCAGCCTTCGTTCGCCAAGGCAACAGCAGCGCCCTGTTCGACAAGCGGCAGGTCGTGGCGATGCTCGCGGGTGAGCCGGAATACCTCGCCATGCTGGGGCGGGACACGCCGATGGGGTGGCTCGTCACCGGATATCCGTGGAGCCTGTCGGACGAGCCGTCCAACAAGCAATTCGCGTTGGACTACACGCTGCAATATCATGAGCCGCCGCGGATGGGATCCGTCACCGGCCTTGCCATGATCAACGCCATCGCGTCGGGCGTATTGAAATCCGGCAGCGTCGACAGCGAGAAGATGGCGGACGGGTTTGCCGACGCGACCTTCACGACGCCGTTCGGGATTTGCCGGCTGCGGCCGATCGACCATCAAAGCACGATGGGCATGTATGTCGGCCGCACGACGCAGCAGAATGGCAACGGCGGCATGGTGGATTGGCGCTACGTGGACGGCGCCGCGGTGTTGCCGCCCGACGACGTGGTGCGCAAGCTGCGTCCCGCGTGATCAATCGGCGGCGGGACTTTGCCGCGCCATGGCTTGCTCCGCCTTCTCCTCCAGCCGGGTCTCGTTGCGACGGAGCAGGACGACCGCGATGACGATGACAATCGCGGCGATGGATGCCGCGGCGATGGCGAGTGGGCCGGTGACCCGGCTCATAAGGTTGCCCAGCAGGTAAGCGCCGGTCCCATACAGTACCGACCAAACGACGCCCCCGACCGCGTTCCAAAGCAGGAAGGTGCGCCAGTGCATGTGGTTCGCGCCGGCCAGCAGGGCCACGAAGGTGCGCAGGATGGCGATGAAGCGCCCCACGAAAACGACCTTGCCCCCCTGCGTCTGGAACAGATAGCGCCCGAGCGTCAGCCGCCTGTCGTTGAGGCCGACATGCTTGCCGTAGCGCCTCAGCAGGGGAAAACCGGCCCAGCGACCAATCAGGTAGCCGGCGTTGTCTCCCATGATGGCGCCCGCCGCGGCCGCCGCGATCACGCCGCCGATCTCCAGCCGGCCGGTCGCCGCCGCAAAGACGGCCGCGCTGATGATCAGGCTTTCGCCCGGCGCTGGCACGCCCATGGCCTCCAGCCCGATGCCGACGAACACCACGCTGTAGCCGTACTCGCCCAGCAGGTGGTCGAACGTGTCCTTGCCGAACCAGTCCATCATGCGCGCAAGCTGGCGAGGCCGCGCAGCGCCGTGCCATCGTCGGCGAAGTTCGCCGGGTCGAGCCAGGCGGCGAGCGCGTCGCGGCACCGCGGCCACTCGTCGTCCAGGATGGCGTAATATGCCGT
Organism: Acetobacteraceae bacterium; assembly: GCA_965199095.1. GTDB lineage: Bacteria > Pseudomonadota > Alphaproteobacteria > Acetobacterales > Acetobacteraceae > LMUY01. The sequence continues at coordinate 518,169 of CBDAQM010000004.1, read as the reverse complement.
GTCCCGGCGGCGCCCTTTCACCACGTTCGTGGCCCGCAGCAGCCCCTCATACTGGAAGCCGAGCCGGGTGGCCGCCCGGCGCGACGGCGCGTTCAGCGCGTTGCATTTCCACACGAGGCGGCGATAGCCGAGTTCGTCTGCGGCAAGGCGGAGCAGCAGGAACATCGCCTCCGTCGCAGCCCGCGTCCGCTGCATGCGCGGCGCGAACCAGATGTGGCCGAGCTCGATCGCCGCGTTGGCGGGCTGCATGTCCATCAGGCTCAGCCAGCCGGACACGATCCCGGTGGCGACCGGGCGCACCGCCCACACCATCGGATCATGCGAGGTGGCGAAGGCTGCGACGTGGCGGGCCATCGCCGCCTCGTCCGCGAAAGGGCCGTAGGCCAGGTAGGTCCAGGATGCATCCGCCCCCTGCGAGGCCTGCCACAATTCGGCGGCGTGACGGACATGCAGCGGCTCCAACTCGGCGTCGCGCCCGCGCAGGCGGGTCCGTGCGGGCAGCGGCCGCGGCGTCGGGTCCACGGACGGTCCGACAGGAAGCGCATGCGCCGCCGGATCGACAATGTCGCTTGGCGCGTCCATCATAGGTTTACCGAGGTTGATCGGGCCCGGCGAGTCGATAACACCCCCTGGAGATAGTCCATGATGAAACGTGCCGCCTTGCTGGTTGCTGCCGTGGCCACCGTGATCTCAGCCGCCGCGCATGCCGAAATACTGAAATTCCACACGACGATGAACGGCGCCACCGAAGTGCCCGCAAAGACCACGAACGGCAAGGGCGATGTGCAGGCGACGTTGGATACCGCGACCAAGGTGCTGACCTACGACGTGACCTATTCCGGCCTGACCGGTCCCGCCACCGCGGGGCACTTTCACGGTCCCGCCGACCCCGGCGCGAACGCCCCCGTCGTGGTGCCGTTCCCGGCGCCGCTGACCAGCCCGATCCATGGCACCGCTACGCTGACGGACGCCCAGGTCATGGAACTGACCACGGGGAAGATGTACGCCAACGTCCACACGGCGGCCAACCCAGGTGGTGAAATCCGCGGCCAGATGGTGAAGTAGCCACAGCACACCACCCTTGCTTGGACCCTCTGGCAGAGGGTCCAAGCAAGTCTGACGCGGTCTCAAGAACGACGTTGTTCATGACGCTGGCAACCCTCACCCTGCCCTCTCCCAGGGGGAGAGGGTTTAGCGACTTGCGCCACGCTTGACGCCCGGTGGACGGCTCGTTAACGCCACCCGCATCGCCGCCGAGGGAGCATCGGTTCTTGAGCATCACCCGGAGTTGGCGTGACAGACGACCATGAGGTGACAGCGGCGGTGCCCGTGACCGTCCGTGGCCATCCTGCCCGGCTGCCACCGGGCGACGTGCTGGCCGCGGCCTATCAGCCGCTTGCCCGCGCCGCTGGCGCCTGGTTCGCCGAGGCTGCCTTCGCGCCATGGGACCCTAGGGCGCGCTTTGCCCCGCCCGGCCCCTCGCGCGCAAGCCTGACGGCGCCGGCCTGCTTCATGACGCTGGCCATGCCAGCCGCCCCCGCCCTGATTGAGGCCGCCCTGCCCTCCCCCGACTTGCCGGAGGCGATGCTGGACGAGACGGCCATGCTGGAGCGCATCGCCGACATCGCGACGCCGGCCTACGCGGACGAAGCGGAATGGACGCCTATCGAAGCCTATGAGCCGGCTGTCGAGGAGCCCGAACCGGCGGCAGACGCATCCCTGCATCCTGACGAGCCTGGCGCAGCCCTGGACCACGAGCGTCCCGCCGAGCATGACGTGGCTCAACCGCCGGATGTTGCCAGCTTGCCGGGCGCGACGCCTGCCGCGCAGCCTGCCTATTGGGCGACGGCGGACAGCCTTGCCTGGCCGCCTCCCGCGCCATCTGAGCCGGGCGAGGCCAAGCGGGCGACCCCCGCCATGGCCGGGCTGTGGGCGACGGAACCCGTGGTGGCGGACGGCGACAACCGCCTGGCCCAGGACAACCGGCCCCGGATGGGCCGGGGTGCGCGCATCGCGGCAATCGCGGCGGGCGCCGTCGTGCTGGTTGCGGCCTGCATTGCCGCGATCCTGGTTGTGCCGCGGCTGCTCACACAATCCAGCGTGCCGATCGCCACGTTCAACGCGCCGATGATGGTGCTGCGGGCAGCGGGGGTCGGCCGCGTCGCGAGTGTCCAGGTCACCAACGGCCAATCCGTGCAGCCCGCCACGGTGCTGCTGACCATCCACACCGACCCGCTTCCCGACCCGGCCGCGTCCCTGCTGCGGGACCGGCTGGAGGCCGCACAGGGCCGGCTGGCTGCGCTAGATGATGCCCTGACCCAGCCCACGGCGAACACGGATGCCGGCCGCGCCCACCTTGCGGACCTTCGCAGCCAGCGGGCCGCCGCCGCCAACGACGTCGCGCAACTGAAGGATGCGGTCGCCAACATCCCTGCGAAGCCACCGACCGATCAGCCCGTGCGGGCTGGCGTCCACGGGGTGGTCCGCTCGCTGGAAGCACAAACCGGGATGCCGACGGCGGGAGGGGTTCCGCTGGTGCGCATGCTGGACTGCGACCATGCCTTCCTGACCGTCCCCTCGACGGCCCAACTGCACGCGGGCGAAGCGGTGCAGGTGAAGCTGGCCAACCTCGCCGCCGTTCCGGCAACGGTGCGCAGCTCATCCGGCATCGCCGAGCCGCCGGATGCGCTGGTCATCGCCCCCGCCCCCGGCGCGTTCGTCCCCCTGCTGAGCGGGTCTTGCCCGGTTGGCGCGACCGCGACGATCACGCCCAGCATCACCGGGAGCTGAAGCGCTACTTAGGGCTTGCTCGACATCAATCGAATCGATTGGCGGCGTCGAACAAGCCCTAAGCCTTTGTTTGAGCGGCAGCTTTGTCGGCGTGCCGACGCACTAATTTGCCGACGCTGCCTTAGGGCTTGTTCGACATCAATCGAATCGATTGGCGGCGTCGAACAAGCCCTAAGCCTTTGTTTGAGCGGCAGCTTTGTCGGCGTGCCGACGCACTAATTTGCCGACGCTGCCTTAGGGCTTGTTCGACATCAATCGAATCGATTGGCGGCGTCGAACAAGCCCTAAGCCTTTGTTTGAGCGGCAGCTTTGTCGGCGTGCCGACGCACTAATTTGCCGACGCTGCCTTAGGGCTTGTTCGACATCAATCGAATCGATTGGCGGCGTCGAACAAGCCCTAAGCCTTTGTTTGAGCGGCAGCTTTGTCGGCGTGCCGACGCACTAATTTGCCGACGCTGCCTTACCGCAGGGATAGTTCGCCTTCAGCATGGCGTGCACCAGCGCCACGCCGGATCCTTTGGCGGCGTCCGGCTGCTCCTTGCCGAACTTGGCGACGGCCTCCCGCAACACGCCCAGCTTGGTCTTTGCCGGCGGGCAGATCCCGGCCTTCGAGTCCGGCGTTTCTACCACCTCGTCCAACGCGCCGGCGATGTAGCCGCTGCAGGACCGTTCGTCCGCAGTAACGTGGCTGGCGCAAGCGCTCGCCAGTTGCGAGCCGGTCACGAACGACTCGGCGCGGACGGCAGAGGGCGCGAAACCGGCGGCGAGCGCCAGGCATCCGAGGGCGGCGACGGTGATGCGAAAGTCGGTCAAGGCATGTGCTCCAGAAACGCCGCGAGCCTACTCCGTCACCTCGTAGGTCGTCACCTCGAAGATGCTGAGCCAGGCCGGGCCGAAGCTGGTGACCAGAGCCACGTCGGTGGCGTCGCGGCCGCGCGCCATCAGGATGCGGCCGATCCGCGGGAAATTGTGCCGGGCGTCGAAGGTGTACCAGCGTCCTCCGTCCGGGCCGTCGAGATAGGCCTCGAACCACGCGGAGAAATCCATCGGGGCGTCGGCGGGCGGGATGCCGATATCGCCGAGATAGCCGGTGCAATACCGTGCCGGGATGTTCATGCAGCGGCACAGCGTGACCGCCAGATGGGCATAATCCCGGCACACGCCTTGCCGCTCGTTATAGCCGTCCCAGGCGGATTTGTCGGGGCGGGCGTGGTGGTAGCCGAAGGTGATCCGCTCGTGGGCGAAGTCGCAGATCGCCTTCACCCGCGCCCAGCCCGGCGGCGTGCCGCCGAACAGCGACCAGGCGATGTTGGACAATTTGTCCGTCTCGCAATACCGGCTGCCCAGCAGATACACCAGGGCGCCGTCCGGCAGGTCCTGGATTTCGAACTGCTTCGCCTCGGGCGCCACCGGGTCCGGCAGGCCGCTATCGGTGATGTCGAACTCGCTCGTCAGTTCGACGCGTCCCTGCGGCGCCAGGACACGGTGGCAGACATTGCCGAAATCGTCCTGGTAGCGTCGCACCTCCAACTCCGGGCTGGTCGCCAGCACCGGCAGGGTGAGCAAGTCCGCCTCGCGCGATGGATGGACGCTCAGGACGAGCAGCATCGGAACGGGTTGGGAGAAGTCATAGGCAATGCGGAAGCCGCAACGGATGCGCATGCTGGCGATCTCCTCAGGATGCAGCTTGGATGACGGGGTGAGCTTCGGACACGCGGACCGACACGTCCATCCCGAGGCAATCGGCCGCGACCCCCGTCCAACTGCCGGACAACGGCACCGCCGTCGCGGGATCGCGCACGACGGCGACCCGGACCAGGCCGCGCGTGCCGACAATGCCGTTGGTGGGATCGAACTCGACCCAGCCGGCGCCGGGCAGATAGACCTGCAGCCAGGCATGGGTGTTGCCGCCGCCATGCCGCTCCGCCTCGGCGGGGTGGACTCGGGCGGGGACATGGAGGTAGCCGGACACGAAGCGGGCAGCGAGCCCCAAGGAGCGGACGGCCTCCATCATCAGGATCGCGTAGTCCCGGCATGTGCCGGTTTCCAGCCGCAACGTGGTGCGCGGATCCTGGATGCCGGGCTCGTGCCGGGCACGGTAGGTGAACCGATGACTGATCGTCTTCGTCATCCGCGTCAGCAAGTCGACCGTGTGGGTGGGCCCGCTCTCGTTCAGGAATTGATGCGCCCAGCGGTCGACCACGTGCCCGGGATCGGGCATCTGCCGCTCGATCGAGCGCAGCAGGTCCGGCATCTCGTCGGCATCGTATGCGAACGGGAACACATGGGCGTAGTCGGCCAGGAGCGTCGTCATGGCCGGCGCTTCCTGGTGGTCGACCTCCAGGATGCTCTCGAACACCAGCGTCTCGGCCCGGCCAGCGAAGCGGGCGCGCGTCACCGAATTGCCGAAGACGTCGACCGACCAATGCAGCCGTGCCGGCTGCGGACTGATCGTCAATGCGTGCGACACCAGCCGCTGGTCGTGGCTGTCACGCGGCCGGAACATCATGCGATGCTCACCAAACGCCACGGCATGGCGGTATCGGTAGGTCGTAACGTGTCGGACGATCAGCAATGGCAAGGGTCACCACGCAACGGGGTAACATGTATGAGCTGCAAGTATGCACGAGTCGCGCCAATCATAGCCGAACGATTGAATCGCGGCGACGTCGCGCAGCCATCCGGGTCACAGAAGCGAGACGGACGAAACCCGACGGCCGGGTTGTACATTGCTCGGCGGAGAAAGGAGTTAACAAATGCGTTCCAGCACCATCGTCCTGGCCATCGGCTTACTCGCAGCTCCGCTCGCGCTGATTGTGTCGCCAGACAACGAGGCGTCTGCCGCTGGGTCGCAGGTCTTCGCCGCTGCCCAAAGCCAAGACACGATCAACGGGCATGTTTTGACCGACGCACCGGTTTCGTCGATCCCGCCGCAGGGCGTGGCTCCGGTCGACCGTGTTGCCGGGGAGGGCAGCCGGACCCTGGATGCCGGGCCGATCAACAGCACGCCGTTCAGCAGCACGCCCACGGGCACGTTGTCGTCCGGTGGCACTCAGGTCAGCAACGCGGACCGCGTCAACGCGCCGGCGGACGCCTCCGGGGTCACGCCGAACCTCGGCAAGTAGCGCCTACCCGCGAAGGTGGAGCGGGGCGGCGGTGCGTTCCTGCAACCCGGCCAGGTCGAGGCCGGGCACGATGTCCACGACGACGAAGCCTTGCTCGGTCACGTCCAGTACGGCGAGATTGGTATAGATCCTGCTGACGGCGCCAAGCGCCGTGACCGGATAGGAACAAGTCTGGACCAGCCGCGACTCGCCTGACTTTGTCGTGTGCTCCATGACGGCCCACAACCTCTTGGCGCCCACGGCAAGGTCCATGGCGCCGCCAACCGCCGGGGCAAAGTCGTTGTCCGAGCGCGACCAGTTGGCGATGTCGCCGTTTTCTGCGACCTCGAACGCGCCCAGGACACAGAGATCAAGGTGTCCGCCGCGGATGATGGCGAAGCTGTCGGCCTGATGGACGTAGCTGCCACCTTGCCGCAGCGTAACATGGCTCTTGCCTGCGTTGATCAGCCAGGGGTTGACCTTGCCAGCCTCGGGCGCCGGCCCCATGCCGAGCACGCCGTTTTCGGAGTGGAACACGACCTCCCTATCCAATGGCACGTGATCGGCGACCAGCACCGGGATGCCGATCCCCAGGTTCACCCACCAGCCCTCGGGGATGTCCGCGGCCACGCGCGCCGCCATGGCCACGCGGTCGCGCGCCTGGATGGTCATGGCACGGTCCTCCTGTTGCTGAGTGGCGTCATCCTTGGGGTCCACCATGCGGCACGACCACCACCCGGTCGACATAGATCCCCGGCGTCACGACGCTTTCAGGCGGCAACGCGCCGAGTTCGACCAATTTTTGCACCTGGACCACGGTCAATCTCGCCGCGGTCGCCATCACGGGATTGAAGTTACGTGCGCTGTCCCTGTAGACGAGGTTGCCCCAGCGATCCGCTTCCCACGCCTCCACCAACGCCACGTCGCCGGGCAGGGCATATTCCAGCACGCAATCCCGGCCGCCGATCTTGGCGCTCGGCTTACCCTCCGCCAGCTTCGTGCCGAACGCGGTCGGGGTGTAGAAAGCGGGGATGCCGGCCCCCGCTGCCCGCATCCGCTCCGCCAACGTGCCTTGCGGCACGAGTTCGAGTTCGATCTTGCCGGCGCGATACAGCTCCTCGAACACGACGGACCCGGTTGAACGGGGATACGAACAGATGATCCGGCGGACACGGCCCAGCTTCATGAGCTTGGCCAGTCCGAACTCGGCCACGCCGGAATTGTTCGCGACGATGACGAGGTCGCGTGCGCCCTGCTCGATCAAACCGTCAATCAATTGGTTAGGCTGCCCAACCGCGCCGAAACCGCCGACCAGGACCGTGGAACCGTCGGCAACGCCGTCGAGGGCCGCCGCAACATCGGCGACGCGCTTGTCGATCATTCCGCCCCGTCTTCCCTCACTTGCCCGCTAGCTTGCCCCCGGCGTGCGGCCGGAGGCAAGCTTGAACGCGGCTTGCTACGACTGTGCGTCTGGCGAAAGCACGATGCAGTTGCCGTGGCCCTTAAGGCGATCACAGGCTTGGGTGGCCGACTCGCGGGATAGGCCGGTCAACCGGGCCCGGTACAGCGTGCCATGTGCCTCCTTGATCCCAGCGACTGCCGGGCGCGCGCCAGACAGCAACGAGCCGGCTTCTTCCTTCGCGTTCCCGACCGCGATGTGGGCGAGGCCCTCATTGCCGAACGCACCCACCTGGATCGCCCAGCCACCAGGTTCGCCATGATAGACCGGGGCCGGGGCGGCATAGGCCGGCGCAACCAACCGGAAACCCTGACGCCGCGGCATCTGGTCCGCATTGGCATACCCGTAGGCGGACGCGGTCTGCACCGTCGGGACCGGCGGCGTGGGCAACGGGGCCGGAGCGACGTATTGCGCGGTGCGGACCGGTTCTGGCGGCCGAGCGGGAGGCAGCGGCGCGGTGTAGCTCGGCCGCAGCGGCGCGGCGGGCGGAACGTAGGGCATCGGCGCAGGCTCAACGGCGGCAACCTGAGTCCGCGGCGCTGGCGGCGTCGGCGGGGGCGGCACATAGGCAGCCACTTCGCCGCGGGACATGTTCTTCGGCTTCCAGCCCGGCGGCGGGTCAAACGCGGCATCCGCGTCGGATGGTGGCGCGTAGGCGACCTCAACCGGGGCTGCGGCCGGCACGGCCGGTGCAGGCGGCGGCACATAAGCCGCCGTCGCCGTATCGGACGGGGCGGAGTAGCGCGGACCTGCCGGGATGCTCGTCGGCAACGCATTCATCGCATACGTTTCGGCCGTGGAGCGCCGGTTGGGGAAGCTGTCGGTGATGTAGGGCCCGATCTTGGCCACATACCGCCGCGTCTCATCCGGCAGAGGCCGGTTGCGCGTCAGGTAATCGTCCAGCCGGCCGGGGCCGCCGTTATAGGCAGCCAGGAAGCCAGGCGAGCCATACAGATCATAGAGTTCGCGGATATACGCCGTTCCGGCGAGGATGCTGTTGTGCGGGTCGTACGGGTCGTCATCCAACCCGTAGCGCCCCTTCAGCTCATCATACGTGGCAGGCATCACCTGCATCAGCCCCATGGCGCCGGCCTGGGACGTGATCGGGGCGCCGTTGAGTTCCAGCCGGCCACCCGACTCGACGCGCATGACCTCACGGATCCAGCGCTCCGGCACGTCGTATTTGTCGGAGGCTTCCTTGATATACGGCCCCCACGGATCGCTGCGCGACCCCGGCGGGGCGTAGGAGCGATGGGCATGCTGCTCGTACTGCGCCGCTTCCTGCGTGTTGCTGATGTGCTGCGTTGCCGCACAGGCCGACAGCAGCGCCAATCCCGTCAGACAAACGGCGGAGCGGAAGCCGACCCAGGCCAATGAGCGGGGTGCAACAGGCTTTGAAGGACGAAGGGAAGAGCGCGTCATGCGGGGCAGTTCTCCGTAAAGGCGTGGCCGAAATAGGGCCAGGTTAACGATCACCGCGTGGTGGCCGCTCAGATCACTCGGCAGGAAGCCCGGCTAAGTCCCTATCGAAGCGAGGCTTGCTGAACAAGCCAGGGCGGCGCCCGCCTTGCCGAGCCTGGCTGCTTTTTCAAGTTGCTGTGTTGTCGAAAGCACAGTCGCGTGAGCGGGTGCCTGGAACGTGGCTGAGATCGTCCCCAACGGGCGCTGTTCGAGCCAGACCGATGCATATGGCCGACATGCCCGTCACCCGCCTGCCCAAAGCCCCTGCAAGTGGCGGCAGAAGACGCCCGGGGTGAGAGGCCGAGGTAGTCTGATGGTCGACGCAGGGTGCGATCCGCTTGGGGGTTGCACCATCACCCCGGTGACGTGTGAGGCTGGCTCGGCGGCATGGTGCAATGCTTGAAGCAGCATTGCACCCTACGCGCGAGACTGAAACGATTGGGCGATCAGACGCGAAGATGGTCGGGGATGGTCATGCCGAGGCGGGTTGGCACGTCCCAAATCTCCCGCACGGAGCGGACCGGCTTGAACCCGGTGCGCAAATACGTCGGCAATGCGCGGGGGTGGTCCGCGGTACAGGTATTCACCGTCACCCCCCGGACACTCGCGGCGAAGGCATCATCCACCGCCGCACGGAGGAACGCGCTCCCCATGCCGTGCCCGACGGCATGCGGCATGAGGCCGAAATAGCTGAGGTTCACATCCGGTCGGGATCTTCCATCCAACTCGAAAAAGCCGACGGGCTCACCGCCGCGATACAGCACGTGGATGCTGACCGCAGGGTCCTCCAAAATACCGGACAGGGCGGAATCCGGCATGGCGCGGCGCAGCCACCAGACATGCGGCGCCCCCACGGTATCATACAGGTAGCGATAGAAGCAGAGGCTCGGCCGCGACAACCGCAGCAGAGTCGTGTCCGGCGGCAGCGTCGGCGCCGGGTTGGACGGCGGACGATCCATGCGCAGGAAGGTCACGGTCACCGCGATCTTGGTGGCGGGCTGCACCTCTAGTCGTCGAGGAAGGAGCGCAGCTTGCGGCTGCGGCTCGGGTGCTTCAACTTGCGCAGCGCCTTGGCCTCGATCTGGCGAATCCGCTCGCGGGTGACGTTGAACTGCTGCCCCACCTCTTCCAGCGTGTGGTCGGTGTTCATGCCGATGCCGAAGCGCATGCGCAGCACACGCTCCTCACGCGGGGTCAGGGACGACAGAACCCGGGTGGTCGCCTCCCGCAGATTGGCCTGGATCGCCGCGTCCAGGGGGATCACCGCCGCCTTGTCCTCGATGAAGTCGCCGAGATGGCTGTCTTCCTCATCGCCGATCGGCGTCTCCAGGCTGATCGGCTCCTTGGCGATCTTGAGGACCTTGCGCACCTTCTCCAGCGGCATGCCGAGCTTTTCGGCCAGTTCCTCCGGCGCCGGCTCGCGGCCGATCTCGTGCAGCATCTGCCGGCTGGTCCGCACCAGCTTGTTGATCGTCTCGATCATGTGCACGGGGATGCGGATGGTCCGCGCCTGGTCCGCGATGGAGCGGGTGATCGCCTGGCGGATCCACCAGGTGGCATAGGTGGAGAACTTATAGCCTCGCCGATACTCGAACTTATCCACCGCCTTCATCAGCCCGATATTGCCTTCCTGGATCAGGTCGAGGAACTGCAGGCCGCGATTGGTATATTTTTTCGCGATCGAGATCACCAGGCGCAGATTGGCCTCGATCATCTCCTTCTTTGCGCGTGCGCTGTCCCGCTCACCGCGGCTGACCGTCATGTAGACGCGGCGGAACTCGGCGATCGGCAGCCCGCCATCTTGGGCGACGGCGCTGATCTTGGCGCGCACATCCTCCGCCATCTCCAGATGCTTGGCGGTAAACGTCTTCCAGCCGCGGCCCGGCAGGTGCGCCACACGCTCCATCCAATTCGGGTCAAGTTCGTGGCCGCGGTATTCCTTCAGGAACTCGTCGCGAGAAATCTTGCACTGCTCGCCCAGCCGCAATAACTGCCCCTCCAGCGTGTTCAAACGCTGGTTCAGTTGCTTGAGCTGGGTGACCAACTCCTCGATGCGGTTGTTGTGCAGGCGGACCTGCTCCACCAGCGCCACGAGTTCTTCGCGCTGCTTTTCGTAGCTTTTCTCGGACCGGGCGTTGACTTCCTCGCCCAGGGTCATCGTCTCCAGCCGGCGGGACTGGACCTTGTGCAGCTTCTTATAGAGCGCCTCGATCTCCTCGAAAGTGGCGAGGACCTCCGGCTTCAACTTTTCTTCCAAGGCTGACAGCGACATGCCGGGGCCTTCGCCCTCCTCGCTATCCTCGTCGGTCTCTGGCGGCTCGGCGCCCTCCGCGTCACCGCCTTCGACGATCGCCTCAGGCGGCGGCGCGCCGGCGCCCTGCGTCGCCTCCAAATCCACGATGTCGCGTAGCAGCATGCGCCCGGCCTTCAGCGCCTCGTGCCAGGCGATGATGGCGCGGAAGGTCAGCGGGCTTTCGCACAGCCCGCCGATCATCATGTCGCGGCCGGCCTCGATCCGCTTGGCGATGGCGATCTCGCCCTCGCGCGACAGCAGCTCCACCGAGCCCATTTCGCGCAGGTACATGCGCACCGGGTCGTCGGTGCGGCCGATATTGGCCTCGTCGACGTTGCCGGCCGGTTCGGATTCGGATTCCTCCTCCTCCGCCTTTTCGGCCTTGGCGGGCACGGCCTCGCCGTCCTCGGCTTCCTCGCCTTCCACGACCTGGATGCCCATCTCGCTGAGCATGGCCATCACGTCCTCGATCTGCTCGGAGCTGTTGTGCTCCGGCGGCAGGACGGCGTTCAGTTCGTCGAAGGTGATGTAGCCGCGTTCCTTGCCGCGCGCGATCAGGCGCTTGACCGCGGCGGCGTTGGTGTCGAGCAGGGTGGTGTCGGCGTCCTGCTCGGCGGTGGCGGATTCGGCGGTCGCGGCGGGCTTCGTCGCCATAAGGGCTGTCTCCAACTCAATCGGGCCAGCTAGGCCTCTTCATCATCGACCTGGGCGTCGTACGCCAAAGCCTCACGTGCCGCACACAGGGCGACCAGACGGGTCTGCGCTGCCGGGTTAGGCGAGTGCTGGAAGGCGGCGGCGGCGGCGGCAACCTCCTGCTCCAACCGCGGTCGGTTCAGCAATCCGAAGAAATGCCACCATCCTGCCTCCGCCTCTGCCGGCATGGCGCCCGCTCCAGCACAGGCTGGGAGGGGCACGGGGCGTGCGGAAAGCACCCGCTGCGCCTGCGCGGCGTGTCCAGACTGTCCGAGGTGGTTCATCAGGATGCCAGTGTCAAGCTCCGCACCGGTTTCGTACCACTGAATCAGCGTCTCACGCAGCCCGACATACTCAGCCGCCAGGGGCAGGCCGGACAGCGCCTCCGCCACGTCGCCGATCAGCACGGGGTGGTTGAGCAGGATCGCCAGCAAGGCGCGATGCCGCTCCGCCGTGGCGGATGCCTCGCCCGGCGTGGACCGTAGCGGCGGACGGGACATAGGTTTCGCGCCGGGCGCGGCGTGGCGGCGGGTGGCGGCGAACAGGCGGTTTCGCAACGCGGCGCGGTATTCACTCGCCAGCCCTTTGTCGCCGATCCGTGCGGCGGCCGCATCCAAGCGGTTGCGGAACGCCGCCCGTGCCTCCGGCGTGTCCTCGGCAGCACCCTCGCGCAGCAGGTCGAACAAGGCGTCCGCCAGGGCGCGCTTGCTGGCGAGCACGGTCTTGAAGGCGGCAGCCCCGCCGCGGCGGATCAGCGTGTCCGGATCCTCGCCGGTCGGCAGGGTGGCCAGGCACAGGGTCCGGTCTGGCGCGATCAGCGGCAACGCCACCTCCGCCGCCCGCGCCGCCGCGCGCGCGCCCGCCGCATCGCCATCGAAACAGAGCGTGGGGGCGTCCGACAAACGCCAAAGCTCCTCCAACTGCCCGCTGGTCAGCGCCGTGCCGAGTGGGGCGACGGCGCCCCCGAAGCCGGCCTGGTGCAGGGCGATCACGTCCATATACCCTTCCGCCACGATCACGCCGTGTTCGGAGCGGCGGGCGCCCTCGCGCGCCAGGTCCAGGGCGTAAAGCGTGCGGCCCTTGGAATAGATCGCCGTCTCCGGCCCATTGATGTATTTCGGCTTCGCATCGCCCAGCGCCCGGCCGCCGAAGCTGATGGTGCGCCCGCGGCGGTCGCGGATCGGGAACATCACCCTGTTATAGAACAGCTCCCGCACGGAACCGTCGTCGCGCGATTGCAGCAGCCCGGCCTCCGCCATGCGGGCCGGTTCAATGCCGGCCTGGCCCAACTCGGCGATCAGGCTGCCGCGGCCGTCGCCGGACCAGCCGAGGCCGAAGCGCTGGATGGTCTCGTCGCTGAGGCCGCGGCCGTGCAGGTAGGCCAGCGCCTCCCTGCCCTCCCGTTCATGCAGCCGGCGGATGAAGCTGGCGGCCGCCAGGTCCAGCACGCCCGTGAGGTCCAGCCGCGCTTGCTCCGCCTCGGCCGCGGCGGGTGACGGCTTCGGGACGTCGAGCCCGGCCTCGCCCGCCAGGCGCTCCACCGCCTCGATGAAGCCGGCGCCCTCCGTGTTCATGACGAAGCCGATGGCGTCCCCATGGGCGCCGCAGCCGAAGCAGTGATAGCCGTCGTCGTAGACGTAGAAGGACGGCGTCTTCTCCCCGTGGAACGGGCAGCACCCCTTCCACGACTTGCCGGACCGCGCGAGCTTCACCTTCCTGCCGACCAGCGCCGCCATCGGCGTGCGGGCGCGCAACTCGTCCAAAAAGGCGGGGGGGAGCGCCATCAGCCGGCCAGGCGCGCCTTCACCAGCGGGGTCGCCCGCGCCATGTCGAGCGCGGCGGCGTGCTTCGCCTTCAGCGCGGCCATGACGCGGCCCATGTCCTTCGGCCCGGCGGCGCCGGTTTCGGCAACGGCCGCATCCACCGCTGCCGCCACGGCGGCATCGTCCATCTGCTGCGGCAGGAAGCCCTCGATGACTTCGATCTCCGCCTCTTCCTTCGCGGCCAGTTCGGGGCGCGCGCCCTGGATATACAGCGCCACCGACTCGCGGCGCGACTTCACCATGCCGCGCAGCACGCCCATCACGGCCTCATCGGCCAGCGGTTCGGCCGGGCGCACGGCGATGTCGGCGTCCTTCACCTTGGCCAGGATCATGCGGAGCGTGGAGGTGCGGGCGCTGTCACCGGCCTTCATGGCGGTCTTCAACGCGTCGGTGAACTGGGTGCGCAGGGTCATGGGGACACATCCGAAACGGGGCGGCAGGCGATCACGTCCAGGATGCCCTGGGCGGCATAGGCTATAATGCGGCGGTCGCTGGTAACCAAAGGAATGCCCCGGCGCTGCGCCTCTGCGATCAGGAAGCGATCCGCCGGGTCGGCGTGGACCTCGCTCGGCAGCAAAGCCGCTGCCAGTGCCACCTCTGCCGAAAGCCGGGCTTCCCGCAAGCCTGGACCTGCTCGGAAGCGCTGGAACCAGGTCATCGGGTCGGGTTCAAACCGCAGGCGCGGACCCTCCCGACGCGGTCGACCCAACACACCGATTTCCCAGGCAGAGACCGACGAATAGAAGACTTCGGCTGCGGCGACATGGGGGTTCAGCGCCGTGACCACCTCTGCCGGAAGGCGCCCCTCGGCGAACCATATCACCGCGCAGGTGTCCAACAGCACCCCTGTCAACGGTGGAGGATACCGGATTCGGCATCCCATACCTCATCGGACGCCGGCTGCGTCAAGTCAAAGCCGTCGGGGATGTCGATCATGCCACGCATGAAGCCGTGCCACGACGCAAGGGAGCCAGGTTCCGGCTGTGGCGGCAGCAGGCGCGCCACGACGCGGCCCCGTTTCGTCACCGCAAGCTCCTCAATTTCGCCCCGGCTGACTTGGTCGAGGAGATCAAGACATTTGGCCTTGAACTCCGACGCGCTGATCGCTTGCTTTGACATCGCGGCCTTATGGTCATTTGTCGTGACTATATCAAGGCGAGATCGGCGTCTTCCCTTGGGAAGTTTTTTCCCATAGGGTGCGATCATGCCCAACGTTGAGGATGTGCTTTCCCGTCTTGGCGGCTCCGATGCCGCGGCTCGCCTAACGGGCGTGGGCCACGAAGCCGTCCGAAAGTGGCGGCAGGCCCGGGCGATCCCGTCCAAGCATTGGGCCGCTATCGTGGCCGCCACCGGATTGTCGTTCGCCGACCTGCAACCCTCCCAATCGAGCACAGCCATGTCCCAATCCGAAGCCGTGCCGACCGGCGCCACCGCCGCTCTCGTACTGGCGGACGGCGCGGTGTTCTGGGGCCGCGGGTTCGGCGCGCCAAGCGACGGCCGCGTCGGGGAACTCTGCTTCAACACGGGCATGACGGGATATCAGGAGACGCTGACCGACCCATCGTACGCCGGGCAAATCATCACCTTCACCTTCCCGCATATCGGCAATGTCGGCGCCAATCCCGGCGATATGGAAGCGATCAACCCGGCGGCACTCGGCCTCGTGGTCAAGCAGGATGTGACAGAGTCCTCCAACTGGCGATCGACGCAGACGCTGCAGGCTTGGCTGCTGGCGCAGGGCCTGCCGGGCATCGCCGGCGTGGACACGCGCGCCTTGACCCTGCGCATCCGGGACGGCGGGCCGCCGACCGCGGTCATCGCCTATCCGCCCGATGGCAAGTTCGACATCGCGGCGTTGCGGGCGAAGGCCCATGCCTGGCCGGGGCTGGAGGGAATGGACCTCGCCAAGCAGGTGTCGTGCACGCAAAGCTATGAATGGACCGAGGGCGTTTGGTCCTTCGACCACGGCTTCCAGGCGCAGACCGCGCCGAAGCACCACGTGGTCGCGGTGGATTACGGGGCGAAGCGCAACATCCTGCGCTCCCTGGCGTCCGCCGGGTGCCGGGTGACGGTGGTGCCGGCGGATGCCAGTGCGGAGGACATCCTGCGCCACAAGCCGGACGGCGTGTTCCTGTCGAACGGCCCCGGTGACCCGGCGGCGACCGGTGTCTACGCGGTCCCGGCGATCCAGGGCGTGCTGGCGGCTGGCGTGCCGGTGTTCGGCATCTGCCTAGGCCACCAATTGCTGGCGCTGGCGCTGGGCGCCCGCACCTACAAGCTGGATCGCGGCCACCGTGGCGCCAACCAGCCGGTGCAGGATTTGGCGACCGGGAAGGTCGAGATCACCAGCCAGAACCACGGCTTCGCCGTCGCCGACGACAGCCTGCCGGAGGGGGTGCGGATCACCCACACCTCGCTGTTCGACGGCAGCAACGAAGGCATCGCCTGCGACGCCCGCCGGGCGTTCAGCGTGCAATACCACCCGGAGGCAAGCCCCGGCCCGTCGGACAGTGCACATTTGTTCCGGCGGTTCACGGCGCTGATGGCAGGAAGTGTAGAGACTTTACCGAGTTATACGAAGTTTCCTGCATAACTTGATAAACTCCGTCAAACTGCATCATGGACGCGATCCGCACCCCGGATTCCCCGAGCCCCGGAGCCATGCCGCCCGAGTTGGTCGGCCGGACCGATTCGACCGGCTGACACCGCGTGAACGGCACTACGTCGGCGCCATCGCGTCGCTGGGCCCTGGACCACACCGGTCCGGTGACGTCGCTGCGATGTTGGGAGTCGTGGTCACGAGCATTGGCCCGCTGCGGAAAGGCTTGATGTCGAAGGGCGTGGCCGACAGCCCCGCCCACGGCGACGCCGCCTTCACGGTGCCCTTTTTCGACCAGATCCCGTCGCGCATCATGCCCGACTGGTCGCCGACGAAACGGTAAACAGACCCATGCCCCGCCGCACCGATATCCAGTCCATCCTCATCATCGGCGCCGGCCCGATCGTCATCGGGCAGGCCTGCGAGTTCGACTATTCCGGCGCCCAAGCCTGCAAGGCGCTGCGGGCGGAGGGCTACCGGGTGATCCTGGTCAACTCCAACCCCGCCACCATCATGACCGACCCGGACCTGGCGGACGCGACCTACATCGAGCCGATCACCCCCGCCCTGGTCGAGAAGGTGATCATCCGGGAAAAGCCCGACGCCATCCTGCCCACCATGGGCGGACAGACCGCGCTCAACATCGCCATGGCGCTGCATGCCTCGGGCACGCTGGCCAAGCACGGTGTGGAACTGATCGGCGCCCGCGCCGAGGTGATCGACCGGGCGGAGGACCGGCTGAAGTTCCGCGACGCCATGTCCGCCATCGGCATCGCAAGCCCCCGCTCCGCCATCGCCCACACCATGGCGGAGGCGCGCGACGCGCTCGGCACCATCGGCCTGCCCCTGGTGATCCGCCCCTCCTTCACCCTCGGCGGCACCGGCGGCGGCATCGCCTACAACCGGGAGGAGTTCGAGGCCATCGTCGGCTCCGGCCTGGACGCCTCCCCCACCACCGAGGTGCTGATCGAGGAAAGCATCGTCGGCTGGAAGGAGTTCGAGATGGAGGTCGTGCGCGACAGCGCCGACAACTGCATCATCGTCTGCGCCATCGAGAACGTCGACCCGATGGGCGTGCACACCGGCGACAGCGTCACCGTCGCCCCCGCGCTGACGCTGACCGACCGCGAATACCAGCGCATGCGCGACGGCTCCATCGCCTGCCTGCGCGCCATCGGCGTCGATACCGGCGGCTCCAACGTGCAATGGGCGATCAACCCGGCGGACGGGCGCATGCTGGTGATCGAGATGAATCCCCGCGTGTCCCGCTCCTCCGCGCTGGCTTCGAAGGCGACGGGATTCCCCATCGCCAAGGTCGCCGCCAAGCTGGCGGTCGGCTACACGCTGGACGAGCTCGCCAACGACATCACCCGCACCACCCCGGCGGCGTTCGAGCCGACGATCGACTACGTGGTGGTGAAAATCCCCCGCTTCACCTTCGAGAAGTTCCCCGGCACCCCTGCCCTGCTCTCCACCGCCATGAAATCGGTCGGGGAAGCCATGGCGATCGGCCGGTCCTTTGCCGAGGCCCTGCAGAAGGGGTTCCGCTCGATGGAAACCGGGTTGTCCGGCCTGGATCCGGTGGAGCCGCCGGGCGATGGCGGGCGGGATGCGTTCCGTGCGGCATTGTCGCAGCCGCGGCCCGACCGGCTATTGATGGCGGCACAGGCGATCCGCGCCGGGCTGACGATCGAAGACATCCATCTCGCCAGCCGCTTCGACCCGTGGTTCCTGCGGGAGCTGGCGCGGATCGTGGAGGCGGAGCAAGCGGTCGCGTCCGATGGGCTGCCCGGCGACGCCGCGGCGCTGCGGCGGCTGAAGGCGATGGGCTTCTCCGACCGCCGCCTCGCCACGCTGTGCGGCCAAACGGCCCCGCAGGTCGCCGCGGTGCGGGAGGCCGCCGGGGTGCAACCCGTCTACAAGCGCATCGACACCTGCGCCGGGGAGTTCGCGTCCGCCACCCCCTACATGTACTCCACCTACGAAGGCGGCTTCGGCGCCCCGGCTTGCGAGGCGAACCCGACCGACCGGCGCAAGATCGTCATCCTCGGCGGCGGTCCCAACCGGATCGGCCAGGGCATCGAGTTCGACTATTGCTGCGTGCACGCGGCCTATGCCCTGCGCGACGCCGGGTTCGAAACCATCATGGTCAACTGCAACCCGGAAACCGTCTCCACCGACTACGACACCTCCGACCGGCTGTATTTCGAGCCGCTGACGGAGGAGGACGTCATCGCGCTGGTGCGGCGCGAGCAGGCGAACGGCACCGTGCTCGGCTGCATCGTGCAGTATGGCGGGCAAACCCCGCTGAAGCTGAGCAAGGCGCTGACCGAGGCGGGCATCCCCATCCTCGGCACCTCGGCCGACGCCATCGACATGGCGGAGGACCGGGAGCGCTTCCAGGCCCTGCTGCGCACGCTCGACCTGCTGCAGCCGCCGAACGGCATCGCCCGCACCGGCGAGGAAGCCGAAGCCATTGCGGCGGAGGTGGGCTATCCCGTCGTCCTGCGGCCGTCCTACGTGCTCGGCGGCCGCGGCATGCAGATCGTGCATGACCGCGCCGGGCTGCAACGCTATATCCGCGAGGCGGTGCAGGTGTCCGGCGACAACCCGGTGCTGGTGGACCGCTACCTCAACGACGCGATCGAGGTGGATGTGGACTGCATCGCCGATGGCGAAACGGTCTACGTCGCCGGGGTGATGGAGCATATCGAGGAAGCCGGCATCCATTCCGGTGACAGCGCCTGCTCCCTGCCGCCCTACACGCTGCCCCCCGCCACCATCACCGAGCTGAAGGACCAGACTGAGGCGATGGCCAAGGCGCTGGGCGTCGTCGGGCTGATGAACGTGCAGTACGCGATCAAGGACGGCGACATCTACGTGCTGGAGGTCAACCCGCGCGCCAGCCGCACCGTGCCCTTCGTGGCCAAGGCGACCGGCGTGCCCGTCGCCAAGATCGGCGCCCGCGTCATGGCCGGCGCCCGGCTGGCCGAGTTCAAGCTCGACGACGACGCCATCGCCCAGCACGTGGCGGTGAAGGAGGCGGTGTTCCCCTTCGCCCGCTTCCCCAACGTCGACACCATCCTGGGGCCGGAGATGAAGTCCACCGGCGAGGTGATGGGACTGGACGTGTCGTTTGAGCGGGCGTTCGCGAAATCCCAGCTCGGCGCCGGGGTGAAGCTGCCGCTAAGCGGGACGGTGTTCCTATCGGTCCGCGACAGCGACAAGCAAAGCCTGGCCGCCATGGCAAGGCGGCTGGTCGGCATGGGCTTCGCGATCACCGCCACATCCGGCACGGCGAAACGGATTTCCGAGGCGGGGCTGCCCGTCAAGCTGGTGAACAAGGTGCTGGAAGGGCGGCCGCATTGTGTCGACGCCATCCGGTCGGGCGACATCCAGCTCGTGATCAACACCGCCGGCGGGGCGCAGTCGCTGGCGGACAGTTTCGACATCCGCCGCTCGGCGCTCACCCACGGCATCCCGCACTACACGACGATCGCCGGCGCACGGGCCGCGGTCCACGCCATAGCAGCCCTGAAAGCGGGAACGCTTGAAGTTGCTCCGCTTCAGTCCTACTTTCGCGGATCGTTCTGAAGCGCAGCAGGCAGGCTGTCTGCTGCGGATTTATGTCTAATTACCCCGGAACGTACCGGATAGTGCCAGGAATCGCGTATCTTGCAGAAATTCCCGATGACCGCCCCCGGCCTCCTCCGCCTAGAAGACGAGTTGCGCACGCTGAAGTCGCAAGAGCGTCCGGCCGTGATCCGGGCGATTGCCGAAGCGCGCAGCCACGGCGACCTCAGCGAAAACGCCGAGTATGACGCCGCGCGCGAGCGCCAATCCTTCATCGAGGGCCGCATCCTTGAACTGGGCGAGATCATCTCCAATGCCGAGGTGATCGACCCGGCGTCCTTGTCCGGCGATACGGTGAAGTTCGGCGCGCATGTAACGCTGATCGACGAGGAAACGGAGAAGGAGGCGACGTACCAGATCGTCGGCATGCACGAGGCCGACATCAAGCAGTCGCGCCTGTCGATTTCCTCCCCGCTGGCCAAGGCGCTGATCAACAAGAAGGTCGGCTCCACGGTGTCGGTGCCGGCGCCGGGCGGCGACCGGACGTACGAGATCCTCGCCGTCGCGTTCGGCTGATCCCACCCCATCCCGACCGGGAGAGGGCGTTGAAGCCTGGCCATGAGTGACCGGCCCGTCTCCCCGGCCCGCGCCGTCGAAGACGCGGCCGAGGCATCGCTGCGGCCGCAGGTTCTCGCCGAGTTCATCGGGCAGAAGGCCAGCCGTGAGAATCTGCGTGTCTTTATCCACGCCGCGAAGACGCGGGCGGAGGCGATGGACCACGTGTTGCTGCACGGCCCGCCGGGGCTGGGCAAGACCACCCTGGCGCAGATCGTCGCCCGCGAACTGGGGGTTGGCTTTCGCGCCACCTCCGGCCCCGTGATCCAGCGGGCGGGCGACCTGGCTGCCATCCTCACCAATTTGCAGCCGCGCGACGTGCTGTTCATCGACGAAATCCATCGCCTGCAACCCGCCATCGAGGAAGTCCTGTATCCGGCGATGGAGGATTTCCAGCTCGACCTCATCATCGGCGAGGGCCCCGCTGCACGCTCCGTCCGGATCGACCTGTCGCCCTTCACCCTGGTGGGCGCCACGACGCGCGCCGGGCTGCTGGCCACGCCGCTGCGCGACCGCTTCGGCATCCCGCTGCGCCTGGTGCTATACACGCCGGCCGAGTTGGAGCTGATCGTGACACGCGGCGCGGAGAAGCTGGGCGTCAACCTCACCCCGGCGGGTGCGGCGGAAATCGCCCGGCGGTCGCGCGGCACGCCCCGCATCGCTGGCCGGCTGCTGCGCCGGGTGCGCGACTTCGCCTCCGTGGCCGGGCAGAGCCCGGTGGACCGCGCGGAGACCGACTCGGCGCTGACCCGGCTGGAAGTGGACCGGCTCGGCCTGGACGCGATGGACCGCCGCTACCTCCGCCGCATCGCGGAGCATCATCATGGCGGGCCGGTGGGGGTGGAAACGCTGGCCGCGGCGCTCAACGAGGCGCGGGACACGCTGGAAGACGTGATCGAACCCTATCTGATCCAGGAGGGGCTGGTCCTGCGCACCAGCCGCGGCCGCATGCTGGGGGAGCCGGGCTGGCGTCACCTGGGCCTGGCCGCGCCGTTACCGGCCGCACCTCTGCTGGACCTGCTGGCACCGGAGTCGTGATCGTCCACCGGATGCAAATCCGCGTCTACTATGAGGACACCGATGCCGCCGGCGTGGTCTATCACGCCCGCTACCTCGCCTTCGCCGAACGCGCCCGGGCGGAGCTGCTGCGCGAGTATGGCGTGCCGCATAGTGACCTGGTGCGTAACGAAGCGCTGATCTTCGTGGTGCGTCGCATCAAAATGGATTATTTGCGCCCCGCGCGGTTGGATGACCTGGTAACCGTCGCCACCGAGCCCACCGAACTCGGCGCTGCCACGGCCATGCTGCGGCAGGTGTTCCTGGTGGGCGACCAGACGGTGGCGCGGCTGGATGTGCAACTGGCGTGCGTGCGGGGGGCGGATGGCCGTCCTTCCCGGATACCGGCGCGATGGCGAGCGGCCATGGAGGAGATGCGGAGTGGGTGATACGGCGACGACGGCAGCGCCCGCTGGGGCCGACCTGTCAATCCTGACGCTTTTCCTGCAGGCCGACATCGTCGTGAAGATCGTCATGATCCTCCTGCTGCTGGCCAGCATCTGGGTGTGGGCGATCATCTTCGAAAAGATCGCCTCGATCCGCCGCGCCAACCGGCAGGCCAACGTGTTCGAGGACCGGTTCTGGTCCGGCGGCAGCCTGGATGAGCTGTATGAGCAGGAGGGCGCCAAGCCGGTCCACCCGGTCGCCGCCGTGTTCGGCGCCGCCATGGGCGAATGGCGACGCTCCTCCCGCGTGGCCGGCGCCGACATGGCGCGGGGCGGCGTGCGGGACCGGGTGGATCGCGCCATGACCGTGACCGTGAACCGCGAGATGGAGCGGATGGAGCGCTGGATGGTGTTCCTGGCCTCGGTCGGTGCGACCGCGCCCTTCATCGGCCTGTTCGGCACGGTGTGGGGCATCATGCACGCCTTCTCCGCCATCGCCGCCAGCAAGAACACGAGCCTGCCTGTGGTGGCGCCCGGCATCGCGGAGGCGCTGTTTGCCACGGCGATCGGCCTGGTCGCGGCGATCCCGGCGGTGCTGGCCTACAACAAGCTCAGCACGGATCTGGGCCGCTTCGCCGCCCGCATGGAAGGGTTCGGCACTGAGTTCGGCGCCATCCTGTCCCGCCAGTCCGAGGAGCGGGGCTGAGCATGGCCGTGCAGCTTGGCGGCAAGAGGTCTGGCGGACGCTATCGCCCGATGGCGGAGATCAACGTCACCCCGCTGGTGGACGTGATGCTGGTGCTGCTGGTGATCTTCATGATAACCGCGCCGCTGCTGAGCTCCAGCGTGAACGTGGACCTGCCGAAGGCCAGCGCCACCCCCCTCACGCCGGAGAAGGACCCGATCGTCGTGAGCGTCGCGTCCGACGGCAAGGTCTATTTCGGCAATGACGGGATGGAGTTGAGCGACGTGGTGGCGCGGTTGCAAGCCGCATCCCAGTCCAACGCCGACCGCCGGATCTTCGTCCGCGGGGACAAGAGCGTTCCCTATGGCCGCATCATTGAGGTGATGGTCACCATCCGGCAGGGCGGCTTCTCCAAGGTGTCGCTGCTGGTGGAGCAGACGGATGGCGGCCCCGGCAGTGCGACGTCGGTCATGGCGGCGCCGACCGTGGCAGCGCCGGCTGCGGCGCCACTGCCGGCGCCGGTCGCAGTCCCCGCCCTGCCGCCCGCCACGCTGTCCGGCCCGCGCCGACGCTGAGTACGACGGGCTTGCCGGCATGAGGAACGACCGTCTGGGTCGGGGCGCCGCCATTTCTTTCGTGTTCCACGCGATCGTGGGCGCGGCGCTGCTGTTCGCCATCCCCGCCAAACCGCTGGAGAAGCCGCCGGAACAGGCGAGCTTCGACGTGGACGTGGAAGGTCCGACGCAGGAAGCCCGCAGATCCACGGTCTCCGCGCCCGTGCCTGCCTCCACATCCGCGCCCGAGCCGTCGCCGGAACCACCGACGCCGGAGCCGCCGAAGCCGACGCCGCCGCAACCGCCGCCCCCACCTCCCCCGCCGCCACCACCCCCTCCTCCGCCACCGCCCCCCACACCACCGCCGCCAGTGCCGGTCCCGCCGCCGCCAACGCCCACGCCGCCGCCGACGCCGGAGCCGACACCCACGCCTGCGCCACCGCCGCCCCCTGCGCCGCCCGCCCCGCCGCCGCCGTCCCCGCAGCCGCCGCTGCCGACGCCACCCTTGCCCGTGCCGCCGCCACCCACGCCGCCGCCACCCACCCCGGCGGCGCCGAGCCTGAGCAGCCAGCCCAATCCGACCCGCACGCCGGCGCCGGACAGCCGCAGCCTGCTCAACACGCTGGAACGGCTGCGTTCCTTGCGCCCGCAGACGGAGGCGCCGACCGCCCGCTACAGCCCGCCACGCTCCGGCGCGCCGCAGCAGGGCGGCAGTATCCACGGGACGGACAACACCTCCCTGTCCGCCGAGCAGCGGGGGGCGATCGGCGAGAAGGTGCGCGATTGCTGGACGCGTGACGCCGGGGCGCTGCATGCCGAGACGTTCTCGGTCCACCTGATCGTCACCACCGACGCGTCCGGCGTCGCCCGGCTGGCGGAAATCGCGCCCGGCGACCCGGCCGCGCCGCTGGGCAGCCCGCTGCACGCCTTCGCCGAACGGGCCGTCCGGGCGGTGCTGGCGGCGCAGTGTTCGGCCCTGCCGCTGCCGCAGGGCATGCTCGGCACAACCCACAAATTCGACTTCATCTTCAAGCCTTGAGCGGAGACAACGCCATGAGCCTCGTCACCCCCATCATCGGCCGCCGCGGCGTCCTCGCCGGGACCGCCACCCTGCTTGCCGCGCCGGCGGCGGCGCAGCAGGCTGGCGGCGCCCCGGCCGCAGCGATCACGGTGGACCGGGCGCGGACCGACCCGATCCCGATCGCCATCCCGACGATGGGCGGCGACCTGGGGTCGCAGATCACCGACGTTGTCAGCGCCGACCTGCAGCGATCCGGCCTGTTCAAGCCGATCGGCGGCGCGGCGCCCGCCGGCGACACGCCGGACTTCACGGCCTGGAAGGCGACGGGGGCGCAGGCGCTGGTGACGGGCAACGCCACGGCGGGCCGGGTGGAGTTCCGGCTGTGGGACGTGCCGGTGGGCCAGCAAATCCAGGGCACGGCCTATACCACGGCCGCCGGCAACTGGCGCCGGGTCGCGCACATCATCGCCGATGTGATCTACGAGCGGCTGCTGGGCGAGAAGGGCTATTTCGACACCCGCATCGTCTACGTCGCCGGGTCCGGACCGCGCGACCGCCGGGTCAAGCGGCTGGCCATCATGGACCAGGACAGCGAGAACAACCGCTACTTGACCGACGGCTCGTGGCTGGTGCTGACGCCGCGGTTCCACCCGACGCTGGATGAGATCGTCTTCATGTCCTATGCCAACAACCGGCCGCGGGTGTATTCCTTCAACCTGGGCAGCGGTGCGCAGCGCGTCCTGGGTGAGTTCGACGGCATCACCTTCGCCCCGCGCTTCGCCCCGGACGGCAGCCACGTGATCATGTCCGTGACGCGCGGCGCCGGGTCCGACATCGTGACGGTGGGCCTCAACGGCGGCGGCTCGCAGCGCCTGACCAATTCCGGCGCGATCGACACCAGCCCGTGCTACAGCCCGGATGGCTCGCAGATCGTGTTCAACTCCGACCGCGGTGGCGACCAGCAGCTCTACGTCATGGGCGCGGGCGGCGGCGGGGCGAAGCGCATCTCGTTCGGCAGCGGGCGCTATGCGACCCCGGTCTGGTCCCCGCGCGGCGACCTGATCGCCTTCACCCGGCTCGGCTCCTCCTTCGCGATCGGCGTCATGCACCCGGACGGGTCCGGCGAGCGGATCCTGTCCGAAAGCTTCGACGTGGAGGGGCCGACCTTCTGCCCCAACGGGCGCGTCCTGATGTTCTTCCGCGAGAGCGCGGCACGGGACAACCGCGGCTCCGGCTATTCCTCGCGGCTGGTGTCGATCGACATCACCGGGTTCAATGAGCGGGCGGTTCCAACGCCGGGCGACGCCTCCGACCCGGCGTGGTCGCCGCTGCTCGCTTGATTGCGTCAGTCGATGGCCTTGACGCCGCGGCCAACGGACCGTACTCGGCATCGACCCGGAACGAACTTGTAACTCGACCGTTATCGCAATGACAATTTTCGCCCGACCCCATGCAACCAGGAATGAACATCGATGAACACCAGGACCTTGGCCCTCCTTGCGACGCTTGCCTTGCTTTCCGCCTGCGCCAACAAGGCGGCGGACACGACGGGCCTCGCCGGTAACGGAGCCGTCGCCGGCGGAACATCCGGTGCGGCGCCCGGCAGCGAGGAGGATCTGGTGGCTAATGTGGGCGACCGGGTGTTCTATGCGCTGAACGAGTCCAGCCTCAGCGGTGATGCGCGTGGCACGCTGGACCGCCAGTCCGCCTGGCTTGGCCGCTACCCGCAGGATGCCGTGCAGATCGCCGGCAATTGCGACGAGCGCGGGACCGAGGAATACAACATCGCGCTGGGCGCCCGCCGGGCCAACGCCGCCCGCGACTACCTGGTGGCGCACGGCGTCGCGTCGTCGCGCATCAGCACGATCAGCTATGGCAAGGACCGGCCGACCGCGCTGGGCTCCGATGAAAGCGCGTATCAGCAGAACCGCAACGCGATCACCTCCGTCCGCTGAGCCGCGGCGGGACGAACAAGCCGGCGGCCGCAGGGCTGCCGGCTTTTTGATGTTTGCGGTCCGCGGCAGGCGACGTAGAACCCGGCTGATGATCGCAGGAGTGCTGAGATGAGGTTGGCCGGCTTGGCTCTGGCGGGTGTGATGTTGGCGGGCGGCCCCGCCCTGGCCCAGATGGACAGCCGCGACGCCATCGCCTTGCAGAACCAAATCCTGGAGTTGCGGCAGCAAATCCAGCAGATGCAGCAGCGTGGCGGTGCGCCCACGCCGGTCTACCGGCCGGATCGCAGCGGCGGCGGCGACACCTCCGGGCTGACGGCGCAGTTGCTGGACCGGGTATCGACCCTGGAAGACCAGGTTCGCGACTTGCGCGGCCAGGTGGACCAACTCACCAACCAGCAGCAGCGCCAGGGCGAAGACCTCAACAAGCAGATCGCCGACCTGACCTTCGCGATGCAGAACGGCGCGGCCGGCGGCGCAAGCCCGGCCCCGGCGCCGCGGCAGGCGCCTGCGACGTTGAGCCCGCCGCCCTCGGTGCTGGGCGCTGTGCCCTCCACCGGGTTGGGCGGTCCGCCGCCGGGTCCACCACCCCGCACGCCGGAGCTGGCGATGCAGGAGGGCAACGCGGCGCTGGCACGGCGTGACTATCCCGCCGCGGAGGCGGCAGCCCGCGAGGTGCTGGCCAAGAAGGGGCCACGGGCGGCGGACGCCCAGTTCCTGCTGGCGCAGGCGGAGATGGGGGAGCGCAACTACCAGCAGGCCGCGCCGGATTTCTACGACGCCTATAATCGCTCGCGCACCGGGGGCAGGGCGCCGGACGCCTTGCTCGGCGTCGCGAATTCGCTGATCGCGCTGGGGGACCGGCAATCCGCCTGCGACGCCCTGGCGAAGCTACGGGCCGAATTCCCGCAGCCGCGGCCCGATATTCGCGAGGCGGAAGCGGCCACCCGGCAACGCGCCGCCTGCCGCTGACCGCCCGCGCCGCCGCATGGGAGCGGATGAGTTCGCCGCTTCGATGGACCGGCTGGGACCGTGGGATGGCGCCCGCCGGGTTGCCGTCGCCGTGTCCGGAGGACCGGACAGCCTCGCGCTGGCGATCCTGACGCAGGGCTGGGGTGATCCGGTGGCGTTCATCGTCGACCATGGGCTGCGCGCCGCATCCGCGACGGAGGCCGAGACGACCCGCGCCGCCCTGGTGGCGCGAGGCATGTCCGCCACCGTGCTCCGGCTGACGGACCTCCATCCTGGCCCGGGTGTCGCTGCCCGGGCTCGCGTCGCCCGGTATGCCGCGCTGTCCGCCGCCTGCCGGCATGCCGGGCTCGTCGACCTGTTGCTTGGCCATCATGCCGGTGACCAGGCCGAAACGGTGCTGATGCGCCTGCGGCGTGGAAGCGGCCCGGACGGGCTGGCCGGGATGGCCGCGCTGGTCGAGACGGACGACATCCGGCTGCTCCGCCCCCTTCTTGGCGTCGACCCGGCGCGGCTGCGGGAGGTCGTGTCGGCTGCCGGGCTCACGCCGGTGGAAGACCCGACCAACACGGACCTTCGCGCGACCCGGGCGCGCCTCCGCCAGGAAATCGGCGCCGATCGCGCGGCCTTGCTGGCGATGGCGGCCGATGCGGGCCAGGCCCGGGCACGGTCCGAAGCGGCGACGGCCCGCGAGTTGGCGGCGCGCGCGCAACTGCATCCCGATGGGTTCGCCGTGCTCTCCCCCGGCGCCTTGCGTCCCCAGAGCCTGGCCGCCTTGCTCCGCAGCCTGTCCGGCCGACGATTTCCCGTGGGCAATGTCGCCAGGTTGGCGGCGCACCCCGCGGCTTTGACGATCGCGGGGGTCCGGATGCAGGACGCTGGCCGGCGCGGTCCAGGATGGCTGCTGACGCGCGAGGCGGCGGCGCTGGCCGCACCCGTGGCGGCGCAGCCCGGCGTGGTGTGGGACCACCGCTTCCGCGTGGCGGCCAGCGCCGCCGGCAGCATGGTCGGGGCGTTGGGCGATACGGCGTCGGCGTTCCGCGCGGTGTCGGCCCTGCCATTTGCCGTGCTGCGCACCCTGCCCGCCTTCAGATACAAGAGCGCGCTATCGGATGTGCCTTTTTTGAATTATCATGCCCGTACGGCGTCCGAGGAAGCGGGCGTCCTACGCCACGCGGGCTTGCCTGCGGCGGGCGCGCCTTTCTTGCCATAGGTGATCGGGCTGGGGGTGTGTTCGTGTTGCAGCGGTCCCATGTTGGTGCAGGCGCCAACACCGGAACCGGCGGGGTGTCGATTGGAACGCCTGACACCCGTCGCAAGGGCTGAGGGCAGGATTTGGATGGCCAGGGAACCTAGATGAGCAATTTCGGCCGCAACCTCGCACTCTGGGTGATCATAGCCCTTCTGCTGGTGGTGCTGTTCAACCTGTTCCAACCGGGCTCGACCCAACGGTCCGCGTCCCAGATGGCGTATTCGGACTTCCTCACGGATGTGGCGAGTGGCCGGGTGCATGACGTGACGATCCAGGGCCGCATCGTGACCGGCCAGTTGACGGACAACCGCACGTTCCAGACCTACACGCCGGACGATCCGATGCTGGTCCAGAAGCTGATGGACAAGGGCGTGCGCGTGGTGGCCAAGCCCGAGGACGAGGGCAGCAACAACATATTCCACTACCTGCTCAACTGGTTCCCGATGCTGCTGCTGATCGGCGTCTGGGTGTTCTTTATGCGCCAGATGCAATCGGGTGGCGGCCGGGCGATGGGGTTCGGCAAGTCCCGCGCCCGCATGCTGACGGAGAAGCAGGGCCGCGTGACGTTTGAGGACGTGGCCGGCATCGACGAGGCGAAGTCTGAACTGCAGGAAATCGTCGAGTTCCTGAAGGACCCGCAGAAGTTCCAGCGGCTCGGTGGCAAGATCCCCAAGGGCGTGCTGCTGGTCGGCCCGCCCGGCACCGGCAAGACGCTGCTGGCGCGCGCCATCGCGGGTGAGGCCAACGTGCCGTTCTTCACCATCTCCGGCTCGGACTTCGTGGAGATGTTCGTGGGCGTCGGCGCCTCCCGCGTGCGCGACATGTTCGAGCAGGGCAAGAAGAACGCGCCCTGCATCATCTTCATCGACGAGATCGACGCCGTGGGCCGCCATCGCGGCGCCGGGCTGGGCGGCGGCAATGACGAGCGGGAGCAGACGCTCAACCAGATGCTGGTTGAGATGGACGGGTTCGAGAGCAATGAGGGCGTCATCCTGATCGCCGCGACCAACCGTCCGGACGTGCTGGACCCCGCGCTGCTGCGCCCCGGCCGGTTCGACCGCCAGGTGGTGGTGCCGAACCCGGATGTCGGCGGGCGCGAAAAAATCCTGCGCGTCCACATGCGCAAGGTGCCGTTGGCCAATGACGTGGACCCGAAGACCATCGCCCGCGGCACGCCGGGCTTCTCCGGCGCGGATTTGGCCAACTTGGTCAACGAGGCGGCGCTGCTGGCGGCCCGCATGGGCAAGCGCACTGTGGCGATGTTTGAGTTCGAGCACGCCAAGGACAAGGTCATGATGGGCAGCGAGCGCCGGTCGCTCGTGATGTCGGACGCCGAGAAGCGGATGACCGCCTACCATGAATCCGGCCACGCTCTGTGCGCGATGCATGAGCCGGATTGCGACCCGGTGCACAAGGCGACCATCATCCCGCGCGGCCGTGCTCTGGGGTTGGTGATGAGCCTGCCGGAAGGCGACCGGTTGTCCGAGAACAAGGCGCGGCTGGTGGCCCGGCTGGTGATGGCGATGGGCGGTCGCGTCGCAGAGGAGATCATCTTCGGCGCCGACCGGGTGTCCACCGGCGCCGGCGGCGACATCAAGCAGGCGACCAACATCGCCCGCAACATGGTCACCGAATGGGGCATGAGCGAGTCGCTCGGCATGATCGCCTATGGCGACAACAGCCAGGAGGTGTTCCTCGGCCACTCCGTCACGCAGAACAAGAACGTGTCGGAAGTGACGGCGCGTGAGATCGATGCCGAGATCAAGGGCATCATCGACCGCGCCTACAAGAAGGCGCACCAGATCCTGACTGACAACATCGAGGAATTGCACCGGCTGGCGCGGGGCTTGCTGGAGCACGAGACGTTGTCGGGCGACGAAATCCGCACGGTGCTGCGGGGCGAGACGGTGATCAAGAAGATCGTCGACGAACCGGCGCCGGAAACCCGCCGGGCCTCGGTGCCGACCACCAGGCCGTTGGCGCCGCCGACCGGCGGCTTGGGCGCGGCGCCGCAGCCGGGCTGAGGTTCCGCCTGAGGCGTTGAAGCGCAACGGAGCGCTTGATGAGCCGGATTGAGCCGATCGTGGCGCGGTTGCATTCCCTGCATCCTCGCCTCATCGACCTCAGCCTCGACCGCCTCCATGGCCTGCTCGCCCAGCTTGGTCATCCGGAACGGCTGATACCGCCTGTGGTCCATGTCGGCGGGACGAATGGCAAGGGCAGCACCTGCGCCTTCGTCCGCGCCATCGCCGAGGCCGCCGGGCTCCGGGTCCACGTATACACCTCGCCCCATCTGGTCCGCTTCAACGAGCGCTTTCGCATTGCCGGCCGGCTGGTGAGCGACATGGCGCTTGCGGAGATGCTGGAACATATCGAGCGGGTCAACGGGCAGGCCCCGATCACGGTGTTCGAGGTTATTACCGCCGCGGCGTTCGCCCTGTTTGCCGCGCACCCGGCCGATCTCTGCGTGCTGGAGGTGGGGCTGGGCGGCCGGGGGGACGCCACCAACGTGATCACCCCGGCCGCCTGCGCCATCACCTCCATCTCGATGGATCATCGGGAAATGTTGGGCGACACGCTGGCGGAGATCGCGGCCGAGAAAGCGGGCATCCTGAAACCGGGCGTTCCCGCCGTCACCGGCCACCAGCCAGACGGCGTGTTGGCGGTGCTGGAGGCGAAGCGGCCAGTCCGCGCCCGCGGCCGCGATTGGTGGATCGCGCCGGCGGGCGCCGGGCTGCACTACCGCGATGCGGAGGGCGAACTGGCTCTGCCGTCGCCCGGGCTGGCAGGGGCGCACCAGATCGACAATGCCGGGATCGCGGTCGCCGCGATCCGGGCGGCGCAGCTTGGCATCACCGATTTCGCCGGCTTGGCGCAAGCGTCCTGGCCGGCGCGGCTGCAGCGCTTGCACGGCAGGCTGGCGGCCATGGTCCCTGACCGTGAACTATGGCTCGACGGCGGGCACAACCCGGGCGCGGGCGAAATCCTGGCCACGCAACTGGCGGCATGGGGCCCGACGCATGTGATCGTCGGCATGAAACAGGCGAAGGACACCGCCGAGTTCCTGCGCCCGCTGCTGCCCCATGCCGCCAGCCTCTGGGCCGTGGCGGAACCGGATCAGCACCTGGCGTTGCCGGTCGAGGCGATCATCGCGGCCTCCAGCGGCGTTGCCCGGCCCGGTCCCACCGTGGTCGCCGCCTTGCGCTCACTCGGCAGCACGCCAGGCCGCGTGCTGATCTGCGGCAGCCTGTATCTGGCGGGGGAGGTCCTCAAGGCTGACGGGGTGGAACCCAGCTAATCCCGCGCCTGGCCCGACCAACGCAGCAGTGCGTGTCAGGCGATCCGCTGCGACCTTCACGCATTCTGGTGAGGATACCCGCATGAAGTTCCCCTGGCAGAAGAGACGGGTCCGCTGGTCGGGCTCGCCGCCTGAGCAGCCCGGCGCGGCCTTTATCCGGATTGGCGAGTACGCCTTCCCGGACCGGGTCGAAGCGGACATTTGGCGCAAGGCCGAGAACTTTGCAGCACAGTATGCCCCGCTTACACCCACCTACCTGGATTTTTCCCGTGCGAGCGGCGCGCTCTACGTGTAAGGTCACCCAACCGCTCGCTCGTAGCGAGCCGGATCGGCACCGGCACGTTGACGATCCGCAGCAGCAATTATCAGCCCGGCTGGAACGCCAGCGAGAGGCCGTTCATGCAATACCGCTCACCCGTGGGTTCCGGCCCATCCGGGAATACATGGCCCAAATGGCCGCCACACCGGCTGCAATGCGCCTCCGTGCGGACCATGCCCAGGCTGCGATCGACCGTGGTGTCCACCGCGCCCACGATCGGCTGGAAGAAGCTTGGCCAGCCGCTGCCGCTCTCATACTTGGTGTCCGACGCGAACAGCGCCTGGCCGCACCCGGCGCAGGAGAACACCCCGGTGCGCTTCTCGTAATTCAGCGTGCTGCTGCCCGGCCGCTCCGTGCCGTGTTGCCGCAGGACGTGGAACTGCTCAGGCGACAGCTTCGACTTCCACTCCGCGTCCGAGTGCTGGACTGGGAACGCCTCGTCAGCCGCCAATTGCGCCTTTCCGGATCCGAACCAACCTGCCATGCCGTGAACTCCTCTTCCGCTGAGCAGATAGGGTGGCCGCGAAACGCTCGCAACTCCACCGCTGCCCTGTCGTTTGATGCAGGCCACATCAGATGGCGCATCAGACCAGGAGCCAGTTATGCCAAAGACCAGTCACGCCGAAGCCGCCGAGCATCACGAAACCGCCGCCAAGGCGCACCGCACTGCCGCGGAGCACCACGAGAAGGGCGACCACGCCAAGGGGCACGAACACTCCACGAAGGCGCACGAGACCTCGACCAAGGCGCATGAGCACTCTACGAAGGCTCATGGCAAGTCGGCCGAACACGCCA
This sequence comes from Acetobacteraceae bacterium, assembly GCA_965199095.1. Classification (GTDB taxonomy): domain Bacteria; phylum Pseudomonadota; class Alphaproteobacteria; order Acetobacterales; family Acetobacteraceae; genus LMUY01. The sequence continues at coordinate 485,472 of CBDAQM010000004.1, read as the reverse complement.
AGAAGTAGCTGATGAAGCTCCGGCGGCGATCCGCCGCCGGGGCGCTTCATTCCGCTGCGACGGCCATCGCAGCGACCTCCGATCGAGCCCAGACCGCCGTATCGTGGAAGACCGCGCCGCCGTTCGGGAACGCGGCCTCGTCGCTGGTCAGGGCGTTGATCCCGACCCCGCCCGCGAACGCCGCATTCGGCCACACGCTCTCGACCACGATGGTGCCGGGCTGCTGGCCTTCGCCGATCTCGGCGTGCAGCAACACCTCACCGCGCGTATTGCCCAGCCGCAGCAGGTCGCCCGGCATGACGCCGAGCCGTACCGCATCCGCCTCGTGCAACAGCGCTGTGGGGCGGCCTTCCCGGCCGCGCGAACCCGGAGTCTCCGTGAAGCTGGTGTTGAGGAACTGGCGCGCCGGCGCCGTCACCAAGCGGAAGGGCGTGCCCGCGCTGGCCTGGTCATAGTGTTCCCAATGGTCTGGCAGGCGCGGCATGCCGGCGTGGCCATCGCCAAGCGAGGCCCAGTCCGGCGCAAAGCGGAACCGGCCGCCGGGCTGCTGGAAGCCCTCCAGGAAATGGCTCTCGCGGAACGGCGGCTGCCGGTCTACCCAGCGCCCGGCCGCAACGGCGTCAAAGCCCTCATAGCCGGACGCGATCAGCGTCCGATCCGCCAACTCCACCGCGGTCATGTCGAAGCCGGGGTGCCGCGCGCCCAGCCGCCCGGCAAGGGCGGAGATGACCTCATGGTTGGAGCGGCATTCGCCCGGCGGCTCCACCAGCTTGCGCCCGACCTGCACGTGGCTGTGGCCGCCGGCATGGTAGATGTCGTCGTGCTCCAGGAACGTCGTCGCCGGCAGCACGATGTCCGCCATGGCGGCGGTGTCGGTCATGAACTGCTCGTGCACCACCGTGAACAGGTCCTCGCGGGCGAAGCCGCGGCGCACCCGGTTGGTGTCGGGCGCCACCGCCATGGGGTTGGTGTTCTGGATCAGCATGGCGTGCACCGGCGGCCCGTCGCCCAAATCGCGCCGGTCGCCGGTCAGCACGGAGGCGATCCGGCTCATGTCCAGCTCCCGCACCGACAGGTCGCGCTGATCGGAGCCGTCGATCAGCGTCTTGTCCCAGCAGTAGATGTCCCGGTTGTTCCAGAACGCGCCGCCACCGAGGTGCTGCCACTTCCCGGTGACGGTGGGCAGGCAGGTCACCGCGTGCATCATGGTGGCGCCGTGGCGCGCGCGGGTGAAGCCGTAGCCGACGCGGATGAAAGCACGCTGCGTGCTGTTGTAGGCGAGCGCGAACGCCTCGATCTCAGCCGTGCTCAACCCGGTGATTGCAGCAGCCCACTCCGGCGTGCGGCTGCGCAGATGCGCCTCCAGCTCCGCCGGGACGTCGGCGTAGCGCGCCATGTAGGCGCGGTCGGCATACCCGTCCCGGAACGCGCAGTGCATCACCGCGCAGGCGAGCGCGGCGTCGGTGCCGGGCCGCACCGCCAGGTGGGTGTCGGCCACCGCGGCGGTGCCGGTGCGATAGGGATCGACCACAACCAGCTTGGCGCCACGCTGCTTCCGCGCCCGGGTGATATGGGTCATGACGTTGACCTGGGTGGCGACCGGGTTGCCGCCCCACATCACGATCAGGTCGCTCTGCGCCATCTCCCGCGGGTCCGGCCCGGTGATCTTGCCGACGCCGGCGCGCCACCCCGCCTCGGTAATCGTGGTGCAGATCGTCATCTTCTGCCGCGAATAGCGCATGACGTAACGCAGCCGGTTGATGCCGTCGCGCTGCACGTGGCCCATCGTGCCGGCGAAGTAGTATGGCCAGATGGCCTCCGGGCCGTGACGCTGCGCGAGCCCGGTGAACTGCGCCGCCACGCGGTCCAGCGCCTCGTCCCAGGTGATCGGCCGGAACTGCCGGCTTCCCTTCGGCCCCGTCCGCAGCAGCGGCACGGTGAGCCGGTCAGGGTGGTGCTGCCGCTCGGCATAGCGGGCGACCTTGGCGCAGATCACCCCGGCGGTGTAGCTGTTGTCGGCCGCGCCGCGCACGGTGGACACGATGTTGTCCGTCACCTTCACCTCCAGCGCGCAGCAGGAGGGGCAATCATGCGGGCAGACAGTGGCGTGGAACGTCATGGCTTGGATCTCCGGCGCGCAGCATGACTCCGCGGGCCGCCCGGGGGCAATCGTTCAGGCGCGACGGACGACGTAGCGTTCCTCCAGCGCGGCGGCGATGGCGTCGGCATGGAGCGGGTCGCGCGCTTCGACGATGACCTCCAGCTCCGCCGTCTGCACCGACGGGGCGGCGAACAGCCGCTTATGCGTGACCTCGATGACGTTGCCGCCCTTGCCGGCGATGCGGCCGGCGATGTCGGCCAGGACGCCGGGCCGGTCCGGGATCTCCAGCAGCAGGCGCAGCAGCCGGCCGTCGCGCAGCAGCCCGCGCAGCAGGACGTTGGCCAGGATGCGGGCGTCGATGTTGCCGCCGCAGATCACGGTGGCGACGCGCCGGCCGCGGAACCGCTCTGGATAGGCCAGCAAGGCCGCGACGCCGGTGGCGCCCGCCCCCTCGGCCACCAGCTTGGCGCCTTCCGCCAGCAGGGCGATCGCATCCTCCACCACGCGCTCCGGCACGGACACTACGTCGCTGACATGGGCGCGGATCACCTCCAGCGGGGCAGCGCCGATGTCGCGCACGGCGATGCCTTCCGCGATGGTCGGGCCGCCCACCTGCAACGGCAAGCCGGCCAGGGTCTGCCCCAACGAGGCGTAGCCCGCCACCTCCACCCCGATGATCTCCAGGCCGGGGCGCAGTGCCGCGGCCGCTGCGGCGCATCCCGCGATCATCCCGCCGCCGCCGACGGGGACGAGCAACACGTCCAGCTCCCCCACGTCTTGCAGCAATTCGAGCGCGAGGGTCCCCTGCCCCGCCATGACGGCTGGGTCGTCATAGGGGTGGATGAACACCAGCCCTTGCTCGTCCGCCAGGCGGCGCGCGTGCAGCCCGGCCTCCACCAGCGTCTCGCCGTGCAGCACCACCGTGGCGCCCCAGGCCGCAGTGCGGGACGTCTTGGTCGCCGGGGTGAACAGCGGCATGACGATGGTGGACGCGATCCCCGCCAGGGCCGCGTGGCGCGCCACCGCCTGGGCGTGGTTGCCGGCGGACATCGCGATCACCCCGGCCCGCCGCTCCGCCGCGCTCAGCAGGGCAAGCTTGTTGGCGGCGCCGCGCTCCTTGAAGGAGCCGATCGCCTGCAGGCTCTCCAATTTCAGCGTGACGTGGCTCCCCGTCGCCCGGCTGACCGCATCCGAATAGAGCGAGGGGGTACGGATCACTCGTCCGGCGATGCGTTCGGCGGCGGCCTGCACGTCGGCGAGGGTGATCATGGTTCGGTCTGCCAGGTTGCTGGGTTCAACGGGCCAGTTCCTTCAGGCTGTCGCGGATGACCGCGTCCAATTGCGCCGCTTCGCCCAGCCGCTCGCGCACGCGGGTCACCACCGGGTGCGCCTCAATCCGGCGGTAGCCGAGATTGGCCAGGGCGGAGAGCGCGTCGGCCTCCACCCCGGTCGCCGGGGCCACGCCCGGCATGACGATGCCGGTGGGCATGGCGCCGGCCTTGGCAGCGAGTTCCGACAGCAGGCGGGCAGCCAGCTTGGCGCCGACGCCGGGCGCCCGGGTCAGGCTGGCGCGGTCGCCGGCGGCGATGGCGGCGACCAGGTCGCGCGGCGACAGGGCGGACAGCACACCGAGCGCCACCTTGGCGCCGACCCCTTGCACCGTCGTCAGCAGGCGGAACCAGTCGCGTTCCGCCGGGTCGGCGAAGCCATAGAGGGTGATGGCGTCCTCCCGCACCTGCGTTTCCACCAGCACCCGGGCCAGGGCCGGCGGCACGGGCAGGGCAGAGAGCGTGCGGGTGGAGGCGTGGACGAGATAGCCGACCCCGCCGACATCGATCACGCAGCGCCCTTCCTCAATGCCGCCGAGCGTGCCGGTGAGTTGCGCGATCACCGGGCCACTCGCATTTCTGTCTCCCTCTCCCTCTGGAAGAGGGTCGGGGTGAGGGTGCCTCCAACCCTCACCCTGCCCTCTCCCAAAGGGAGAGGGTTTTTTGGCCCCCAGGGCGGGGGTGGCATCACGCCATCACCCGGCCGCTGGCGACGCGGAGGCGGCTGGCGCGATGGTGGGCGTGGCAGATTGCGACCGCCAGCGCGTCGGAGGCATCGGCGCGGCGCATGGTGGCGCCCGGCAGCAGGCGGCGGACCATCATCTCCACCTGCTCCTTGCTGGCGCCGCCGGTGCCGACGACCGATTGCTTCACCGTCATGGCGCCGTATTCGAGCACGGGGATGCCGATCAGCGCCGGGGCGAGCAACGCCACGCCGCGGGCATAGCCGAGCTTCAGCGTCGCCGTGCCGTTGCGGTTGACATAGGTCTCCTCCACCGCCGCCTCGTGCGGGCGGTGCTCGGCGAACAGCGCGGTCAGGCCGTCATGGATCGCCTTCAGCCGGGCGGGGACGCTGGCGTCGCTGTCCGTCGCGATCACGCCGTCCGCCACGTGGCACAGCCGGTTGCCATCGACCGCGATCACCCCCCAGCCGGTGAAGCGCAAGCCGGGGTCGATCCCCATGAGGCGGACCATCAGGCCGCCAGGCGCTCCATCACGTCGTCCGGGATCTCGGCGTTGGAGGTGACGCTCTGCACGTCGTCATTGTCCTCCAGCGCGTCCAGCAGCTTCACCAGCGCGGCGGCGCGCTCCGCGTCATCGACCGTCAGGGTCACGCTGGGCCGCCACTCCAACTTGGCGCCGTCCGGCGGGCCGAACCGGGCCTCCAGCGCGTCACGTACGGCGAACAAATCCGCCGTGGCGCAGGTGACTTCGTGGCCGTCCGGGTCGCTCGCCACGTCCTCGGCGCCGGCGTCGATGGCGCCCTCCATCATCGCGTCGGCGCTCGCAGCCTCGGCGGGATAGGTGATGACGCCAATCCGGTTGAACTGGAACGCGACCGAGTTGCTCTCCCCCATCGTGCCGCCGTTCTTGTTGAAGGCGGTGCGCAGGTCGGAGGCGGTGCGGTTGCGGTTGTCGGTCAGCGCCTCGACGATGACGGCGACGCCGGCCGGGCCGTAGCCCTCATAGCGGACCTCGACGTAATCATCCCCTGCCCCGGCGTCCGTCGCCTTGCGGATCGCGCGGTCGATCGTGTCCTTCGGCATGTTCATCACCCGCGCCGCAGCCACGGCGGCGCGCAGCCGCGGGTTCGCGGCCGGGTCGGGCAGCCCCTGCTTGGCGGACACCGTGATCTCGCGGATCAGCTTGGCGAATTGGCGCGCCTTGCGGGCGTCCTGCGCGCCCTTCCGGTGCATGATGTTCTTGGAATGGGAATGGCCGGCCATGGCCGTCTGATCACCGAGTTGTTGCCTGGCCGCGGGTTCTAACAGGCAGTGACGCCGGCCGCCAACTCTACGCCGGTTCGCGCACGCGGGTGGGCGCCCGCCACTGGTCCGTCGGCACCAGGCAGGGCGGCAACGGGCGAGGCGGCGGGGGCGGAACCCGGCGCGGATCCCGGTCGTCCCCGCCACGATGACGCCGGGACAGCCATAGTTCCCGTAGCAGGATGAACAGCGTCACCGCCAAACTGAGTAGCAAGGAGCATGTCACCTGGACCGCTGGGCTCATCCCGACCTCCTGGTTGAATTACAACGGCATCACCTGCGCCAAACGTCCGCCAGTTCGCACGGGTTCGGCGCGCAACGCCAGCCCCGTCGCATCGTCGGTTTCCACGAACAGGCCGCAGATCGTCGCCGGGCCTTCCGCCGGGGCGAGGCGCTCGCCGGGCATCTTGCGGATAAACCGCGCTGCCGCACCCTCCTTGGCCATGCCGATCACACTGTCGTAATCGCCGCACATGCCGGCATCGGATTGGTAGGCGGTGCCGCCGGCCAGCACCTGGTGGTCCGCCGTCGGCACATGGGTGTGGGTGCCCACCACGAGCGACACCTGCCCGTCGAAGCTATGGGCGTAGCCGAGCTTCTCGCTGGTGGCCTCGGCATGGAAATCCACCACGATGGCATGCACCGAACTGCCCAGGCGATACCGCGCCAGGATGTCCGCCGTGCCGCGGAACGGGCAGTCCAACGGGTCCATGAACAGCCGCCCCATGGCGTTCATCACCAGGGCGCGCCGACCGCCGGGCACCTGCACCACGACAGCGCCGGACCCCGGCGTGCCAGGCGGGAAGTTCAGCGGGCGCAGCAAATGCGGCTGCTGGGCGATGTAGGGGATGATCTCCTTGCGGTCCCAGGCATGGTTGCCCAGCGTGATCACGTCCGCCCCGGCGGCGAACAACGCCTTCGCCATCTCGGGCGCGAGGCCGAAGCCGTGGCTGGCGTTCTCCGCATTCACCACGGCAAGGTCGATGCGGAGTTGCTGCCGCAACACGGGCAGCGCCGCGGCGGCGCCCTCCCGGCCGGTGCGGCCAACGGTGTCGCCGAGGAATAGGATGCGCATCCCCGAAGCCTGGCAGGAGAGCGCCGGGGTGGAAAGAGCCGCTGCCGATCAGACCACAATCACCTCGCGCTCGGTCCCGATGGCGCGCAGGCGCATGTCGTGGGCGCCGGCTGGCACCTCCGCCACTTCCTGCGCCGCATAGGCGCAGCCCATCGTGGCGACGCCAGGCCGTGCTGCGAGCGTGCGGTCATAGTAGCCGCCGCCATAGCCCAGGCGGTGGCCCCGCCGGTCGAACGCCAGCAGCGGCACAAGCAGCAGGTCCGGCGTCACGCTCGGGCCGGTCGAGGTCATGGTGCCGAAGCGCTCCCGCGCCAGCCCGTCGCTGGCGGCCCAGCGATGGAAGGCGAGCGGGTTGCCGCGCGGCGGCGTGCGCGGCAGGGCGACGGTGTGCCCCGCCCCGCGCAAGGCGTGCAGTAGCGGAGTCATGTCGATCTCGTGCCCCAGGGGCCAGAACCCGGCCACGATCATGCCCGGGGCGATCAGCCCGCTGCGGATGACCTGCTCACCGGCCAGCCGGCCCAGCGCCGGGTTGCAGCCACGGAGCACTGCATGCGCCGCCGCACGTGCGGCACGTTTTCGTTCGTCAATTGAGAGTTGCGGAGCCGCCAAAGCCGTTGGAATTTGTCATCCTCCCGAGCCTGCTTGCGCAGGTGGGCACCAGGTACCGTGACCAGGATCACGACAGCGCCAGTTCCCGAGGAGAATGCTTATCGGCCCGAGGGATGAACGACCTGACGAACCCAGCAGCCCCGCCTTCCCTATCTAGGGTTGTTCGAGACCCGCTGCAATGTCCTCGGCCTTGCGCGCCAGCTTCGCGATCCGATTCTTGGTGCGGATGTCGGGGCGGTCTGCCGAGATATCCGACACGACAGCCTGCGGTGCGGCCGCGGAGGGCTGGCGCAGGCTGGCCAACTCGATGCCGGTGTCGTGCAGCTCGTCCGCCATCAGCAGGGCGGCCAGCAACAGCAGCCGCGCCTCACCGCTTTGCCCGCCCAGCGCCTTGATGTTCTCGATCCGGTGCTCGACCTGACGGGCCATCTCCATCAGATGCGCCTCCTGCCCGTCCTCGCAGCCGACATTGTAGGCGTATCCGTTGATCTTGACGGTGAGCTGCGCCATGCGGTCAGGCCCCGTCAGCCAAGGCGTAGCGGAGCTGGCCGATCAGCCCGTCGAGTCGGGATGCGATCAGCGCCGTGTCCACCGCCGGGCTGGCGGCGGACGCCGGGCGCGGTTGCTGCAGCGCGATGCGGTCCAGCGCGGCTTCCAGCCGGGACAGCGCATCTGCCTCATTCGCGTCCGCGTCGGCCATCCATCCAGTCTCCGTGTGTCGTTTGGTTTGACCATGAAGCGCCGGACCGCTTGAAGGTCAAGCATGAAGCGCCCCCCGGCCGTCGTCGTGCATGGCCTGCCGCATGTGCAGCAGGCGACCGCGCCCGGTCTGCCGGTCACGCTGCTGTCCGGCGCGGGGGCAGCGACCTATGCCGGTTGCGGCTGGTGGCGGGCCTTGATGGAGCTGGGCGCCGGGGCCAACCCGGACATCCTGGATTGCGGCGACGCCGCCGGCCGCGCGATGGAGGCGTTGCGGGCCGGCTGTCGCGTACTGATGCTGGACCCGGCGGCGCCGGCCTGGCCGCTGGTGGCCGCCCGGGCGGCAACGGCCGGCGCCGTGCTGCTGGCGGAGCGCCCGGTGGCGCTCGACCTGGCCGACCCGCGCGCGCATCGCCGCCTGATGGGATGGCTGAACGGTGACACCGGCAGCCCCATCGGCTAAGCCCAGGCCGTGCCGACAGACTGCCGCCTCTACCTGGTCACGCCGCCCGTGCTCGCCCCCGCCGCGTTCCGCGACACCCTGGCGGCGGCGCTGGATGCTGGCGACGTCGCGGTCGTGCAGCTTCGCCTGAAGGATTGGACCGAGGACGATCTGCGCCGGGCGATCGATGTGTTGCGGCCGGTGGCGCAGTCGCGCGGCGTCGCCTTCCTCCTGAACGACCGGCCGGAGCTGGCGGTCGCCACCGGGTGCGACGGCGCGCATGTGGGGCAGGAGGATATGCCGGTCGCCCGCGCGCGGGCCGTGTTGGGTGATTTGTCGCTTGGCGTGACCTGCCATGGCAGCCGGGACCTGGCGATGGTGGCGGGCGAGGCGGGGGCGGACTACGTGGCGTTCGGCGCATTCTTCCCGTCGAGCACGAAGGCGCCGCCGGCGATGGCCGAACCGGATATCCTGGAGTGGTGGTCGACGCTGATGGAACTGCCCTGCGTCGCCATCGGCGGCATCACGCCGGAGAATTGCATGCCGCTGGTTGCGGCGGGGGCGAATTTCCTCGCCGTGTCCGCCGCGGTGTGGTCGCACCCGGACGGCGCCGCCGCTGCGGTTCGCGCCTTCGCCAAACGCCTTGGCCGGTAGCACCGCCTGCGCTATGGGGCGGGCGGGAGATGTGCCAAGCTATTCCCGTTCGTCGAAATCGGCCGGACGCGCCCGCGTGCGTTGGCCTGGTCCTGGGTGGTGGAAATGACCGATAGCAAGATGGCGACGCAGATGTCCGCAAAGCCGGGCTTCATCGCAGCCCTGGACCAGAGTGGCGGGTCCACCCCCAAGGCGTTGAAGGATTACGGGATCCCGGAGGATTCGTACCAGGGCGACGCCGAGATGTTCCGGCTGATGCATGAGATGCGGGTGCGCATCATCAGCGCCCCTGGCTTCACCGGCGAGAAGGTGATCGGCGTCATCCTGTTCGAGCGGACGATGGATGGGGAGGCGCAGGGCACGCCGGTGCCGACCTTCCTGTGGCAGAAGCGCGGCATCGTCCCGTTCCTGAAGGTCGACAAAGGGCTGGAGGCCGAGGCGGACGGCGTCAGCCTGATGAAGCCGATCACCGGGCTCGATGCCCTGCTGGAGCGGGCGGTGAAGCTCGGGGTGTATGGCACGAAGATGCGCTCGGTGATCAACCTGCCGTCAAAATCGGGGATCGCCGCCATCGTGGCGCAACAATTCGAGGTTGCGGCGCAGATCGCCAAACACGGGCTTGTTCCCATCATCGAGCCGGAAGTCTCGATCAAAAGCCCGGACAAGGCGGGCGCGGAAGCGATCCTGCACGACGAGTTGAAGCGGCATCTGGACGCGGCGCCCGGCGACGCACCGGTCATGCTGAAGATCACCATCCCGGAAATCCACGATCTTTATGCCGACTTGATCGCGCACCCCAAGGTGCAACGCGTGGTGGCATTGTCCGGTGGCTACAGCCGTGACGAGGCATGCCGCCGGCTGAGCGCCTGCCACGGCCTGATCGCCAGCTTCTCGCGCGCGTTGGTCGAGGGTCTGTCGAAATCGATGAGCGATGCGGAGTTCGACGCCGAGCTTGGGACTGCGATGGAGGAGATTTACCGCGCGTCGACCGTGAAGTCGTGAGGGGGTTGAGCGTTCTGCGAAGAATTTGCGCTAATAAAGCTGGGTGCCGTTCAGCTTCAGGTGAGCTGCGGTCAGGCTGAGGACGACCTGAGCGGAACCGTCCTGAAACCCCATGTTGAACATGGTCACCTGCGCCCCGTCGATGTCGCAATGCAGCGGCGTTTTGGGGCCCGAGGGGGCGGTGATCTCGGCGGTGATCGTGGCCCTTAATGAAGGGGCGGCCGAGCCGCCGGGCGAGGCAACCCATTGCAGGATGAACGGGTCCAGCGCCCGGGCGTCCGTAATCACGACCGTGATGTCAGGCCGGCTATCGCTGTCATTCTTCGCCGCTGTCGGACGGTTCACGCCCATCTGAAAGGTGGACAATGCATAGCTGTGCGGCGTCCCACCCGCCGGATCGTTGAGCACGAGGGTGCCGCCCTCAGGTGTGTCACTGTCGGCGGCGGCGGGAGCAGCAAGAGCGGCCAGCGCGAGGCAGACGGGAAGGGCTGCAAGCAAACGTCGCAATCATCGTCTCCAATCGGTCAAATAGACGCGAGTGTCCTGCGCCAAGGATGCATGTCTATTCCAGGGATCAGCAACTCGTCTATCTTCAAGAACGAACCCCATGCGACACACGCGACGTCCTAGGGTTTAAAGCAGTTTGCGAAATGACTGCGCAGCCGACGTATCCCCGTATCGCGCTTGGCGATAAGGGACCCGGCGCCCGAGGTCAGCGTGGTGGGGCGACGCGGCCGAATTGGCGATGGCGCGACCGGCAAGTCCCGCATCGCTCAAGCGCGATACGGGCTACTTCACAACCCACCACCGTGCCGCTGGGCGCCGCGGTTGCGATTGGCAACCCACAGTTTCACCCGGCGGTTCTGCGAGGGGCGTGTTCAGGTTCTATCAGGTTGAGGGCAATCCCGGCGTCCCCGACGGCTGTTTTGAGATGAGCGGGACCGTCTCAGGCGATCAAGTCCGGCTTCAGGCGGGCAACTGGCTGTATCGCCCCGCTGGCTACGTGACGGTCGATCTTGCCGGGGCACTTGATGCGGATGGCACAGCATTCATGGGGTCGATCTTCGGGCCGGACTGCACAAGTTTCACGCTGCACCGCATTTCTGGCGACGCGATGCCGGCATCTTGCCGGGCTCGCGACGTTCCTGTGTCATAGGGGGCATTGGCCATGAACCAGCGCCCTAGCCGCCCATCGTCGGAGATTGCATGTCAGAAGAACACCACCACCAAGGCGCCCTGATCGAGACCGCCCGCGTGGAACTCGACCGGGCGCACCGCGGCGTCTTGGCCATGGACGCCGGCGAGGTGCGGCGGGGATTGCAACTGGCGCTTGCAGCGTTGCGAGAAGCCTCCGGGCTGCAATCCGGTCCTGCATCCCAGGACGCGCGGCTTGATGAAACCGTAGACAAGCTGGCCAAGGCGCTGGCTGACCTTGACGGTGGGTCGCTGATCGAGATGGACACGTTGATCGAGAGTGTCCGGACTGAACTGGCGTAAACCAGCCGGCGCCTGCCCGGGACAACCGACCTATGTCAGCTCTCGCCGCGGGCGAAGGCTGGGTTCGAGGCAATGTCGTCGCGCAGCTTGCGGACGCCGGGCCGCGGATGCAGCATGCCGGGTTGCTTCAAGTCCCAGACCAAGCCCAAACGCTCCAAACCGCGCAGCAGCCACCAGCCAGGGTCTGCCTGGCCCGGTTCCGTGCCGAGACGCGCGGAGTCGGGCCACGCATGGTGGGTGGAATGCCAAGCCTCGCCAAAGGTGAGCCACGCCGCCGCCGGCAGATCATGCCCTTGCACCGATTCACCATCGACCACCCAGCCCTGTGGACCATGACGGTGGGTCAGGTGCACGACGAGCCAGTGCCCGGTGAGTGACACGGCGACCCGGACCGGGATGCCCCACACCAGCCAGGGCAGTCCGCCGATTGCGTAAAACAGCGCCGCCCATGGCAGTTGCTGCAGCATCCAGCTTGCTTCCAGCCAGCGGAACACCCGGTCGCCCGTGATCCGCGGCTCCACGAGGAACCGAGGGGGATGCGTGAGGACAAGGCGGCCGTGCATCTGCAGCACCGCGTCGCGCAGCATCGGCAGCCGGTTGGCGTGCAGGTCGTGGCAGGCGGATTGCCGCTGCGCCCAATCGCGCATGTCATGCAGCCGCACCATGCCCACCGGGCCCGCCATGCCGACAAGGGTCCCCAAATAGACCAGGACGTACTCGACCCAAGGTTTGGCCGAGAAACTGCGATGCACCAGCAACCGGTGCATCCCGACCGAGTGTCCCGCGCAGAGTGTGACGACCGTCGTCACCGCGAACAACGCCACCGCACCGGGCGTGACGAAGACGGGGCCGAGCAGCAGGGAAGCAGCCAGCATGCCGCCGATCCAGAGCGACTTGGCCGGCGCCCATTCCAGGCGTCCCTCGGCCGCGGATGTGTTCGCGTCGGCGATCATGCGGGTGGTTGACGTGCATCGGAACGCTTCGACCATGCTGAGCCTCATTTCGATGTTTAGGTAACAACCTAATCAGAGGCGCACCACGCTTGTCAATGCTTAACTTACCGCCTAAATGTTCAGGGATGCAGCGTGTCTTCGAAGCCTTGGCGTCGTCCGTCCGGCGTCAGATCTTGGCTTACCTGTCCCAGGCCGAGCTCAACGCGGGCGAGATCGCCGCGCGCTTTGCCATGTCCAAGGCATCGATCTCCCAGCACCTGTCTATCCTGGAGGCGGCTGGGCTGGTGGAAAGCGAGCGCCGCGGGCAGTTCATCTTCTATCGACAGATGCCGGACAGCCTCATCAACGCCCTGCACGGCTTCGCGCAGGAGGCCTGTCCCACCAGCCGCCCTCTCAAACGGGAAAGCGCGGCATTGGCGAAGCGGGCTGGCCCGGACACATGAACCTCCCGCTGCGCGAAGCCAGGAGGAGTGGTACGAGGGTTGAGCGCATGATCAATGTCAGCGTGTTCAAGGTCTAGCCCGCGGAGACGGAGTCGGTCGATGAAGCCCTGGTCGAACAATCCGTCCGCGATCAGCGTGTGCGACAGCGCCAGCATCAGCGCGGTGTCGGTGTTGGGGCGGACGGGCAGCCATTCCGGCGCGAATTCGCCATCGATGTCGTCGCGCAGCGGCCCGATATTGATGAACTGCGTGCCCGCCGCGCAGCAGGCGCGCAGATGCGCCCGCACGTCGTGCCGCCCGATACCGCCGGCGCTGACCTGGGCGTTCTTCAGCGGCACGCCGCCAAAGGCAACGAACAGCCTGGTATGCGCGGCGATGACGCCCCAGGAGGTATGGCCGCCTTCCAACCCGGCATGGTCGCCCAGCACGTGTGGCAGCAGCACCTCGGCCGCGGCGTAGCTATGCGTGTTGACCGACCGCGTGTAGCCGCCGCACAGATTCAGGAAACGATGCAGTTGACTCTGCGCGTGGTGAAAGCGCCCGGCGCTCGCCCAGCCGTAGGAGCCGCCGAAGATCGCCGCATTGCCGTGTCGCGACGACACCCGTGCCACCTCGTCGGCGACGAGGCGCTCCGCCACCTCCCACCGAGCGCGCCTCATGTCACAGAGTGGTGGTGCAATCCTCCAAGCGGATTGCACCCTACGGCGATAAGCGAGTCTCTATAGCGACTGGTAAGTGACTGAGGACGCTCGATTGGATGGAAGGCCGTTTGCGTCAACGTCGGTAGGGTCTCGCAGGGCTTCGTTTGTTGAATCTCGAGTCCTAAGAGCGATCACTGCCGAAGTAAATCGCCAGCAAGCAGTCGCATGCCAACAGCGCGGCAACCGTGAGGCAGACGACGCGAAGCCACCGCCAGGGGACCAATACTCCCGCTGCCACAAACATCATTGAGACGGCCAGGGTCACCGGCCAATACAGCGCGCCAAGAAGCAGCAGCAGGAGCGGGAGTGGGACGTTGATCGCGATGTCGCTCATGCGACGGCGCCGATCTACGGCTGCGTGGAAGGAGGCGGCGGGTGGCGGTTTGGGTCGGTGGGCACGATCACGTCATGGTAGAAGAACGGCCCGCTGCACGCGGACAGCGCGAGAGCCAAGGCGAGCGCGGCAGCAAGACGGGCGATTTTCGTATCTCCATGGCCAGCAAAGGTCGTGACAAGAGGATAGCAGACCAATCCTTGCTGCGGGAGGTGCGGTTGCTGCACCTGGCCGTGCGGCATCGCCACGCTCCCGCCGTTGGGCCTCATTGCAAACCCCTCTGCCCGCGAAGCCCCCAGGTGAGCGGAAGCGCCAGAACGCACATGGCCGACATCGCCCAAAAGGCGGAAGCGCCGAACGTCCCGTAGAGCGGGCCGGAGGCCAACGTCACCACGGTCGTCGTGGCCCCCATGGCGACGGTCGCATAGAAAGCCTGAGCCGTCGCCGCCAGGTGAGTGGGAACCACGCGGCCGATCATCTCCATGCAGGCGAGGTGCAGCAGCGCGAAGGTCAGCCCGTGCAGCGGCTCCACCAGCGCCATCAGGGGGAACCAGGCGGTGAGGGCAGCCATACCCCACCGGACGATCCCGGCGACGGCGCACACCACCATGGATTTCGCCGGTCCGAGACGCCGCAGGAGAACGGGGCCGATGACGACGAAGACGAACAACTCCGCCGCCACCGACAGCGCCCACAGGATGCTGCATTCCGCTGGCGACAACCCGGCGGCGCGCCAGCGGATGACCTCGAAGCCGTCGTGAAGGGCATGACTCCCTCCCACAAGGGCGACCGCCCCCATCATCCACATGAAGGGGTGGATATGCAGCAGCTCGCCGATCGTTCCACGCGGCCTGGCGCCATCCGGCTCCGCAGTGCCTGCCACCCTGTTGGGCAGCACCCACGCGAGTCCGGCCGCAACCGCCAACAGGGCCGCGTTGAACCAGATGATGATGCCCAACCCGGCGTTGCCAACCAGTTCACCCGATACCAGCGTGCCGACGATGAACGCGCCGGATCCTGCGCCCCGCACCCAGCCATAGGGGAAGCCGGGCTTGCCCCGAGATGAGCCCAGGGCGAGGGTGTCGCCCAGGGGCGTGAGCGGGGCCAGCACCGCAGCATGCGCGACGATGACGGTCGTCAGCAGGACCAGGCCCCGGGCAGGCACATATCCCATGGCAATCACCGCCGCCACTGCCGTCAGCAGCGCCAGGACCGTCGGCGCATGGCGGGACCGGTCCGCGAGGCGCCCGCCCGCCGGGCCTGCGAAAAGACGGATGGCGGCGCCCGCGGCAAGCGCCACACCCAGCTCACTGGAACTCAGGCCATCCTGCTTCAGCAATGCGGGAAGGAAGGGAGAGGCGACACCGAACGCGCCGAACAGCGCCGTATAGAACACCAGGAAACGGGGAAGAGCGGAGATGTTTCGCACCAACACTGAACGGCGACTGCCACATCCCGTTGCGCCGTATTGCAATGTCGGAGGACACCGCCTCCGCGACGCAGGGTTTCCCCAGCATGCCGCAGAAGCCGTCTGCTTCCATCGCCTTTGTCTTGGCGACATTGGGAATGGACGCCCTCGGCGTCGGCATCATCGCTCCCCTCGTGCCAGGCCTGGTTCGGCAACTTGGGCATCTGCCGCCGGAGCGGGCGGCCCCCTGGGTCGGCGCCCTGATCGCCGCCTACGCCGCAGTCCAGTTTCTCGCAGCCCCCCTGCTGGGAGAGCTGAGTGACAGGTTCGGCCGGCGGCCGGTCACTTTTGACCTCCATCCTCGGACTCGGCTGCGACGATGTGCTGCTGTCGCTTGCGCCGAATCTGTGGTGGCTGTTCGTCGGACGACTGATTGCAGGGGCTACGCCGGCGAACGTGGCCGCAGCGACCGCCTACATCGCCGACATCTCGCGCGAGGAAGACCGGCCGCGTCTTTACGGCCTCGTAGGCGCCACGTTCGGAGCCGGGTTCGTCGTGGGCGATGTTGGCTCAGGAATCTCCAGCCTGGACTTCACGGCGGGCCTGGTCCCAATGCTCCTGATGCTGGCCCTCCGGCCGGCCGGCCGCTTCCCACAGCTCATAGGCCCGTCGTTGGATGAGATCTTCGTCGATGTCGGCAAGCACGTCCTTCGACGCGGTCGGATCGAGCTTGTTTGCCTCCTTAATGAGTTTGTCGGCCGCAGAGTCGTTGCCGTCGGCAAGTTTCTCCAGGGCAGCTTCAGTCAAGTCGACTGCCTTTTCATGTCGCGAGTTGGCCATGTGCATTCCTCCTTCTAGGCTTTGCGATCTCGTCAGGGCGTTCTGCAAGGCTGTTCGTAGCAGGCCGGGCCGCCCGGGTGCCTGGCTGCGTCGGCTCGTCTTAAATCCTCATGTTGTTGCCGGGTTGCGAGCCCATGAAGCCATCGCAATAGCGTGATGAACCATCCCATGATATGGCTAACAGCAGCTCCGCTTCGATATAGCAAATGACACGCAACTATGTGTAGCCACTCGTTGTTCCATCAGCATTTGGAGGCTGGAGACTGTTGAATGATTAGCGGCGAGAGTAGCAGGCCGCAACCGTCCCCGTCGGAATTGCTGGTGCAGCGTTTCCTGGTGGATGCACCGCCCACCAAGCGGCCGTTGTACTGGCGGATGAAGCGGCAGGGCTTGGCAATGCCGCAGGTCACCTTGGCTGGACGAGGCGAACTTATCATTGGTGAAAACACGACCCTGAGCTTTGACACCTATTTCAATGCTTTTTTTGAGGGTCCGTGGCGGCGCAACACACGAATTTCCACGCTGACGCTCCGGCTGGAACTCGAAGGCGATTGCGTGTTGCGGGTATTCCGCCGCGCAACGGACAAGAAGGTCCTTATCGAGGAACGTTCAACGGCTGGCCCGTTGGTAGAGATGCAGTTCGACGACCAGAACCTCCATTTCCGGCAGCAAGGCTTGCTCTCGCTTGAGGTTACCAGCCGCGGCGGCCCGGTGCATTGGCATAGTGGTGAGTGGATCTGCCGGCCGGCGGCACGCTCGCGGGTTGGGCTCGCTCTGGTGTTCTGTACCTTCAATCGGGAATCCGACATCTCCCGTATCCTGGCCCGGCTTTGTAGCGATACGCGCGTTCTTGACCGGTTGTCGCGGATTTACGTCGTAAATCAAGGGCGGCCGTTCTCTGCTGGTGGCGACATCCTGAACGGAATTTCGCGTCAGCTTGGTGCAAAGCTACGCATCCTCGAGCAGAAGAACTATGGCGGCGCCGGCGGGTTCGGCCGCGGTCTGCTCGCCTGCCTTGACGACCCTGATGTGACTCACGTCGCTCTTCTTGACGACGACATCGACGTCGAGCCGGAATGCCTTCTGCGAATGGCCTCGTTTTTCGAACTGGCAAAATCTGATGTCGTCGTTGGCGGCCAAATGTTGGATGCCCTGCATCCCACGCGTCTCTACGAGGCAGGGGCGATCATTTCTGAGCGACATTGGGCGTTCCAGCCACAATTCCACAACCTCGACCTCGCAACGCCGGACAACCTGACCGAGCTCAGCCAGCCTTTTCCCATCCACTACAACGGCTGGTGGTGTTGCGGCATTCCCCTCTCGCTCATTCGCCAGGTTGGCCTGCCACTTCCATGCTTCATACGGGGCGACGACCTCGAACTGGGGCTGCGGCTGCATCAGCAGGGTGTGCCGACGGTGTCTTTCCCCGGCATCGCTGTTTGGCACCAACCATTCTACCTCAAGCTGGGCGGGTGGCAGCTTTATTACGAAACCCGCAACATGCTCATCGCCGCGTCGCTGCATCAGCCGTCCGGCCGATGGGGGGTCGTCAGGCGCATGACGCGCCACCTGCTGGTACACCTGCTGACGTTCCGCTATTACAGCGCGGCTTTGATCCTCCAGGGTATCGACGATTTTCTATCAGGCCCGACCATCCTGCATGGTTCGCCACTTCAGGTGCATGCCAGTCTTGAGCGGCACCGCACGCTTCACCCTGCAACGCACACGTCACGAGAGCAGGTGGTTTACGAACAGCCCAAGTTGCAGGCGCGTCCATTGCGCGGGCGCGCCAGCTATCTATGGGCATTGACCAAGCTGCTGGCCCACCATTTCACGGCGCCGACCCGCGACGCCCCGCTGCGTCTGCTGTCGCTGGACCGGTTCAATTGGCCGACCATGCAAGGCGTGGAGCATGTGGCCGTCGAAACCTGGTGGGATGACGCCCTGCCGACGTTCCGCCGCTCCCGGGAAGACTTCCGCCGCCTCGGCTATGGTGCGCTGAAGACGCTGTGGCGGCTTTACGCCCAGGGGCCATCGGCTGCGGCAGCATGGCGGAAAGCTTGTCCAAAGCTAGTTTCGGTCGCCTTCTGGCGGAACTACCTGAACATTGCTGAGACGGCCCTTCCAGCCAAGGGCATCCCGGAAGTTGTCGAGTGAGCCTGCGTGATTTCCCCGTCGTGGTCGTAGGGTCCGGCTTCTTCGGCAGCACAGTCGCCCATCGTTTGGCGCAGCAGCACAACATCCCCGTGCTTGTGCTGGAGGCGCGATCACATATCGGCGGGAACTCCCACTCCCAGGTCGATGCTGAGACAGGCATCGAGTTCCATACCTACGGATCACACATCTTCCACACGCCGAACAGGGCCGTGTGGGATTTCGTCACGCAGTTCAGCGCCTTCAACAACTATCGTCATCGTGTCTTCACCCGGCATGGCGGCCGGACCTTTACGATGCCGATCAACCTCATGACCATCAATTCCTATTACGGCCGCACGTTCACGCCGGCCGAAGCCCGGGCCTTCGTCCAGGCCGAAATCGCCCGCGACCGTGTGCTAAATCCCGCCAACCTGGAGGATAAGGCCATCTCGCTCATTGGGCGTCCGCTCTATGAGGCGTTCATCGCAGGCTACACACGCAAGCAGTGGGAGACGGACTTGCGGGAGTTGCCGCCCGATATCATAACGCGCTTGCCAGTCCGGTTCGACTACAACGATTTCTACTTCTCAGACCCGTATGAAGGCATCCCGATCGATGGCTACAGCGCCATCTTCAATCGGATGCTGCACGTGCCGAACGTGAAGGTCGTCACGGATTGCAACTACTTCGATGTCGCCGCGGAGCTTCACCCCGAGGCGCTCCGCGTCTACACCGGGCCGATCGATGCATTCTACGGCTACGAGTTCGGCGAACTCGGATGGCGCACGTTGGACTTCGAGTTTGAACGTCCGCTAGAAGGCGATCACCAGGGCGCTGCCGTGGTAAACTATCCTGACCTGGAAGCGCCGTTCACCCGCATCCACGAATTCCGCCACTTCCATCCGGAACGTCACCACCCGAAGGACCGCACCTTGATCGCGCGCGAATACTCCCGGTTCGCACGTCGTGGCGACGCCCCCTATTACCCGATCAACACGCCAGCCGACAAGGATCGCTACCAGCGCTATGCCAGCCGCGCGGCTTTGGAGCCGCGGGTCATCTTCGGCGGACGCCTTGGCACGTATCGCTACCTCGACATGCACCAGGCCATCGCCGCCGCATTCAAGGCGCTGGACAACGACATCCTGCCGCGTCTTCGGCAGAACCCCTTACTCGCAGCCTAAGCAAGGATGTGATCGTCGCCGCCTGACCGGCAAAAGCACCCGGGTGCCGCTGTAAGGTCTTCCACACGAGACGGGGCGGCATGGTCCCGCACACGCGGTCTCGACTATGATGGTCGGCACCGATGCCAGCCGCCCCCGACGCCCAAACAGTGCGCCGCGTCATCCATGTCGACATGGATGCGTTCTACGCATCCGTGGAGCAACGCGACGACCCGAGCCTGCGCGGCGTCCCGCTTGCCGTCGGCGGTTCGCGGGAGCGCGGGGTGGTGGCGGCCGCCAGCTACGAAGCCCGGCGGTTCGGGGTCCATTCCGCGATGCCATCCGTCATGGCCCGGCGTCGCTGTCCCGAGCTGGTGTTCGTGCGCCCGCGCTTCGACGTCTACAAGGCGGTGTCGGCGCAGATCCACGCCGTGTTCGCCCGCTACACACCCCTCATCCAGCCCTTGTCGCTGGACGAAGCCTACCTGGATGTGACCACCCCCCTGCTCGACCGCGGCTCCGCCACCGCAATCGCGGCCGAAATCAAGGCGGCCATCCGCGCCGAAACCGGGCTGACCGCCTCCGCCGGGGTGTCGTACAACAAGTTCCTGGCCAAGCTCGCCTCCGACCACCGCAAGCCGGACGGGCTGTTCGTCATCACGCCGCGCATGGGGCCGGCCTTCGTGGAGACCCTGCCCGTGGGCAAGTTCCACGGCATCGGCCCGGTCACCGCCGCCCGCATGAACGCGCTGGGCATCCACACCGGGCTGGATCTGCGGCGCCAGACGCTGGCGTTCCTGCAGGAGCATTTCGGGAAGAGCAGCGCCTATCTATACGGCGTGGCGCGCGGCGTGGACCACCGTCCGGTGGAGGCCGACCGGGTGCGCAAATCAGTGGGCGCCGAGAACACGTTCGAGCACGATTTGGTGGAGTGGGACGAAGCCCTGCTGGTCCTGGCGCCGATCTTCACCAAGGTCTGGTCCGCCAGCGTCCGGGGCGGGCATGCCGCCCGCACGGTGACGGTGAAGGTCAAATACGCCGACTTCCGGCAGATCACGCGCAGCCGTTCGATCCCCCGCCCGGTGGCGACGCAGGCGGAGCTGCAAGCGATCAGCCTGGATCTGCTGCGGCCTTTGTTCCCGCCGGCGAAGGGCGTGCGGCTGCTGGGCGTGACGCTGTCCAACCTGGACACCGATCGGGAGCGCGATCCGGTCCAGATGGCCTTGGAACTGGCCTGATCAGATTGCTTTGCCTTGGCCGGCTTGGCCGGGATTTTGCTTACCCCGCCACGCCGGAACACCGGCCTCGCCGCAGATGGATGCACCCATGAGCCCTCTCCCGCCTCTCACCCGACGTTCCGCCCTGGGCTTGCTGGGGGCGGCCGCGGGCTCGGGCCTCGCCCGGGCGCAGCCTGCCCCGGCGATCGGCAAGGGGGCGACGCTGACCGTCTCCACCTGGGGCGGCATCACCTCTGACGGGGTGCGGGATTTCGTCGGGCCGGAGTTCGCGAAGCTGACCGGCGCCAAGCTCGCCTTCGACATCGGCGGCCAGGGTGCCCGCTACAACAAGCTGCTGGCGCAGAAGGGCAACCAGACGTCCGACGTGTTCTTCGGCACCGACGAGGCGCTGGTGGGCGGCTTGCGCGCCGGCGTGCTGGAACCGGCGGACCAGGCGGCCCTGCCCCACTTCGCCGATTTGCAGGACTGGGCGGTGACCGTGAAGGCGCCGAGCCCCGGCCAGGTCGCCGGCGTGCCGTACACCCTGATCTCCTACGCGCTCGCCTTCAATCCGCAGACGGTGAAGCAGCGCCCGACCAGTTGGGGCGATTTGTGGCGGCCGGAATTCCAAGGCAAGCTCGCCTTCGCGGCGCCGGGCCATAGCGAGATGCCGCCGCTGGTCATCATCGCGGCCGAACTGGCCGGCGGCAGCGTCGCCAATGTCGACCCGGGCTTTGCCAAGCTGGCGCAACTGCGCCCCAACAAGCTGACGTTCTTCTGGACGGATTGGGCGCCGATGCTGAAGACCAGCGACACCAACTCCGCCACCGAGTTCGACTACTACCTGGAAGCCATGAAGGCGCAGGGCTACCCGGTCGACTACGTGTTCCCAAAGGAGGGCGCCATCGGCTCGGCCGAGTGCGTGGCCCTGGTGGCGGGGACGCAGAACCGGGAGATCGCGCAGATCTTCCTGAACCTGATGATCGACCCGGCGATCCAGCAGGTGTTCGCGGTCAAGACCTTCCAGGGGCCGACCAACAAGACGGTCCAACTCCCGGCCGATGTCGCGGCCAAGATGTCGTATGGCGACGACAAGCTGAAGCAAATCCGCTTCTTCGACCCGGTGGTGTCGTTCGAGAACCGTCCCGCCTGGACCGAGCGCCTGACGACGGAGGTAGTGCCCGTTTGGGGCACGCGTTGACGCCTGGCGCCGCGCGCCCGCTCGGCAGCCTGCTGATGCTGCCGGCGGCCCTGCTGCTGCTGGTCTTCCTGGTGCTGCCGCTCTGCGCCACGTTCTGGCTGAGCCTGGCGCCGAACCAGATCGTGCATTTCGGCGGCCGCGGGTTCGACAACTATTTCTACCTGGCCGGGCGGCCGTACTATCGCGGCGTCGTGCTGCGGACCTTCCGTCTGGCCGCGGAGAGCGCCGGGCTGGCGCTGCTGCTCGGCTATCCGGCGGCGCTGGCGATGCGCGGGGAATCCGAGCGGGTGGCCGGGACGGTCGCGACGCTGATGACGGTGCCAGTGCTGGCCGGGCCGCTCGTGGTGGTGTTGGGTTGGATGATCCTCCTGTCCAATGGCGGCCCGTTGCTGGCGCCGCTGGTGCGGCTGGGTTTGGTCGGCCCGCTGCGGCTGCTCGGGTCGGAAACCGCAATCGTGATCGGCGTCGCGCATTTCGTGCTGCCGTTCGTGGTCCTGTCGCTGGCCAGCGTCGTGCGCGGCATTCCCGAACCGGTGATGGAGGCGGCCCGCTCGCTCGGCGCCGGGCCGGTCACGCGGGTCCGGCTGGTGCTGTTTCCGCTGGCGCTGCCGGGCCTGTTGTCGGCGGCCATCATCGCCGTCGCGCTGGCCATGAGCAGCTTCATCGCGCCACATTACCTCGGCGGCCCGGCAGACCTGACGCTGACGACGCTGATCGCGCAGTTCGTGCTGGCGACCTTCAACGGACAACTGGCGGCGGCGGCGTCGATGGTGCTGCTGGTGCTGATGGCCACCCTGGTCGGCTTGCTGACGGCAGGCGCTGCCCGGGCCGTGCGGGTTTGAGGGCGTTAGGGCGCGCCTATCTCTGTCTGCTCATGGCGTTCGTGCTCGGGCCGGCGGCCGTGGTGGTGTTCGACTCCGTCAACTCCGCCACCAGCTTCCCCAGCCCGTTCGAGCACGCGACGCTGCGTTGGTATGCGGCCCTGGCGGACCACCCTGAGTTCACGCAGGGCTTCATCGTCAGCATGGCCGTCGCCGTGGCAGCGTCGTGCCTGGCTGGGATCGCCGGGTTGCTGGCGGCCTTGGGCGTGCGGCGGATGCGGCCGGGCCTGCGCGGCGCTGCGTCCACGGCGTTGCTGGGTCCGCTGCTGGTGCCGGAGATCGTGGCCGGGCTGGCGGTGCTGCAACTGGCGCAGCTTGCGGGCGCCCCGTTGGGCTACGGCGTGCTGATCGGCACCCACGCCGCCTTCGTGCTGCCGGTGACGGCGCGGCTGCTGCTGGCCGGGTTACAGCGCCTGGACCCCGGTGTGGAAGACGCGGCCCGTTCGATGGGCGCCGGCCCGGTCCGGACGGCGTGGCTGGTGACGTTGCCGTTGCTGCGGCCCAGCCTGGTCGCTGCCTTCGTGTTGTCGGCGGTGCTGTCGTTCGTCAACCTGCCGCTATCGATGTTCCTGACCACGCCGCGCACGGCGACGCTGCCGGTGCTGGTATTCTCCTACATGGAAAGCCGCATCGACCCGGTCATCGCCGCCGTGGCGACGCTGGTCATGCTGTTTGCCGTCGGCGCGGCCATCGTGCTGGACCGGGTGCTGAAGGTGCGGCTTGGCTGACGCCCTGGAGCTCGACGGGGTGACCAAGCGCTACCGCGGCCAGGCGGTGGTGGACGGCGTGTCGCTGCGGGTGCGCGAGGGCGAGATGGTGTGCCTGCTGGGGCCGAGCGGCTGCGGCAAGACGACGACGCTGCGCATCGTGGGCGGGTTCGAAGGCGTGGACGCCGGTCAGGTGCGGCTGGCCGGGGCCGACGTGACGCGGCTGGCGCCCGAGAAGCGCGACATCGGCTTCATGTTCCAGAGCTACGCCTTGTTCCCGCACATGTCCGTCCGCGACAATGTCGGGTTCGGGCTGCGGATGCGCGGCGTGCGCGGGGCCGCCCGCACGGCGCAGGTGGACGACGCGCTGGCCCTGGTGCAGTTGGAGGGCTTGGCGGACCGCCTGCCCCGGCAGCTCAGCGGCGGCCAGCAACAACGTGTGGCGCTGGCCCGGGCCATCGCGTTCCGCCCCCGGTTGCTGCTGCTGGATGAGCCGCTGAGCAACCTGGACGCCGGCCTGCGGGAGATGCTGCGTGACGAAATCCGCCGCGTGCAGCAGGCCACCGGGCTGACGGCGCTGTTCGTGACGCATGACCAGGCGGAGGCGCTGGCGATCGCCGACCGGGTCGCCGTCATGCGGGCGGGCCGGGTGGTGCAGTTCGACACGCCGTCCGCCGTGTACGGCCAGCCGGCCGATCCGTTCGTCGCCGGCTTCATCGGCCAGGCCAACCTGCTGCCGGCCGTGGCGGAGGGGAACGCCGTGCTCCGCCTGGCGAGCGGGGAAGTGGTGCGAGGAATGGCGGCGCCGCCGGGGACTGCGGTGCTGGCGGTGGTGAAGGCGGACCGGGTCAGGCTGGCGCTGGACGGGCCCGGCCTGCCGGCCCGGGTCGTTGGTGCGACGTTCGCGGGACCGACCATGCACTACACGCTGACAACACGCGCTGGAACCAGGCTGATCGCCACCGCGTCCAGCACGGACGGCCCGCGTTTCGCCGCGGGCGACACGGTGATGGCGGATTGGTCGCCGGCCGATTGCCTGGTGATTACATGACCGGGCGGTCCGGCACCATGCGGCTCGGCGCCTTCTTCCACCCGACTGGCAACCATGTCGCATCCTGGCTGCACCCGGACGCGCAGATCGATGCGGGGACGAATTTCGCCCATTACGCGGCGCTGGCGCAGACGGCGGAGCGCGGCAAGTTCGACCTGATCTTCCTGGCGGATGCCGCCGCCACGCGCGACGGCGACCTGCAGGCCCTGCGCCGCTGGCCCCAGTACATGGTGTTCTTCGATCCGCTCACCCTGCTGGCCGGGCTGGCAGCCGTCACCAAGCGGATCGGCCTGGTTGCAACGGCGACCACCAGTTACAACGACCCATACACCATCGCGCGCCGCCTGGCGGCCCTGGACCACATGAGCGGAGGACGCGCGGGATGGAACGTGGTGACGTCCTCCAACACGGCGGAGGCGCTCAACTATGGCCGTGACGCGCATTATGGCCATGCCGAGCGCTACGCCCGCGCCGACGAGTTCGTGGAGGTGGTGCGCGGGCTGCTGGATAGCTGGGACGACGACGCATTCCCGCGGGACCGCACGACGGCGGAGTATTTCGACCCTGCCAAACTCCACGCGCTGAACCACGCCGGCCCGCACTTCGTGGTGCGCGGCCCGTTGAACATGGCGCGCCCGCCGCAAGGCCATCCGGTCTTCGCACAGGCGAGCGCGTCTGCAACCGGGTTGGACATGGCGGCGCGCATTGCGGAGATCGTGTTCTCCCCCCTGCATACGCTGGAGGCGGCGCAGGCATTCTACCGCGACCTGAAGGCGCGGGCAGCCCGCTACGGCCGGACGGCGGAAAGCATCAAGCTGCTGCCGGGCCTGAACCCCATCGTCGGCCGCACGGCAGCGGAAGCAAGGGAGAAGCAGGCCCATCTCGCCTCACTGATCCACCTCGATGTCGGCCGGTCCATCCTGTCCACGGCGCTGGGCGGCGTCGACCTGTCGCAGTGCGATCCGGATCTGCCTTTGCCGCGGACCCTGGTGGAGGCGGGGCTGCGCAGCGGCCATTCCGAAGCGCGGACGGTGGCGGCCATGGCTGCGGAGGGCCGATCCTTCCGCGAACTCTACCAGCGCTTCGGCAGCGCCCGCGGCCAGCGATCCGTTGTCGGCACGCCCGATCAAATCGCCGACCACATGGAGCTATGGTTCAAAGAGCACGGCGTGGACGGCTTCCTGATTCAACCGTCCGTCCTTCCGATCGATCTCGACGCGTTCGTCAACACCGTCATCCCAGTGCTCCAGGAGCGTAAGCTGTTTCGCACCGAGTACGAGGGCGAGACGCTGCGGGACAACCTTGGAATGGCCAGGCCAATCAGCCGGTATAGCCGACCTCGCTAAAGCCTGATTGCTTCAGGCAAAAGTCCTCTCCTTTTGGGAGAGGGTTGGGCGGAACTGCCAAAGGTTCCGCGGGCGTAAGCCCGTGGAAGGGCGGTGGAGGGGAGGGCCAAATGCACAGTCTCGCGCGTCGGGGATTGCGTTCTGGCGTCCTCGCACGCGCGACGTCACAGCGTGATGCGCCGGCCTTCTTCGGCGGCCTGGTAGGCGGCATAGTGGACCCGGATCGCCTGGTAGGCGAGGTCAAGACCGGCCAAAGGCTGCCGCCCGGTCACCACGCATTCCATGAAGTCCTGGATCTCCTGGCAGTAGCCGCGCGTCCACTCCTCCTCCAGGCAGACCATTTGCCAGCCGGTTTTCCGGTCCACCTTTTCGGTGATGTACACGCCGTTCAGCTTCGCCTCGTCGGTCTGGTAGGTCACCATGTGGGTGTTGGGCGCGATATTGGCGAACAGCACGCCGCCGCTCGTGTAGGTCTCCACCAGGTTGCGCACGCCGCCCAGGATCATGTCCCCGGCGAACACGGTGGCCTTGGCGCCGTCGGTGAAGGACAGGCTCAGCATCCCCCAATCCTCCACATCGACGGGGTGCGCGTTGAGGTAGCGCCTGTCCGCGTCCGGCAGGCGGTTGGTGATGTGCCCCACGTCACAGGTGACATCCGCTACCGCGATCTGTTCGTTGCGCGCCGCGGCCTCCACCTGCTTCAGGTGCAGCACGGCCGACAGCGGGTGGCAGCCCTGGCGCAGCAACGCGCCGCCGCCGGTCATGTCCCAGCGGGCGGCGTGCCCGGCATGGGAGCCGCTATGGCTTTCCTCCGCCTTCATGAACAGGATCTTGTCGCGGGTGGCGCGGATCATCTCCGCCATCTTGCGGATAGCGGGGGCATAGACCCAATCCTCGGCATATAGGAACAGCTTGCCGGTGGCGCGGATGGCCGTGCACATCGCGTCCATCTGCTCCATCACGCGCTGCCGCATCACCGCCTTCGGCACCCTCTGGCCGATCGGCGTGGGGTCGCCGGGCTGGCCGAAATAGCCGGTGAACGGCTTTTCGCAGATCACGTGCTTGCCAGCCTGCATGCAGGCGACGACCATCTCCGCATGGGTGGCCGGCGGGGTGCAGAGGTCGATCACGTCGATCGCCGGGTCGGACAGCAGGTCACGGTAGTCGCGGCACGTGGCGGGAATGCCGTGGCGCGCGGCAAACCCCGTCACATGGTCCCCGCGCGAGCACACGCTGACCACCTGCGCATCCACGCCGTAGACCCGGCGGTAGGCATGCATGTGCAGTTCGGCGACGAAGCCGCTGCCGACCAGGCCGACTCCGACCCGTTTCATCGACCCTCCCCGCTCAGGCGACGAAACGCAGCCTGGCGGGCTTGGACTGGCTGGTCAATGCGCCGCGTGGCGCGCCTGTGCCGGAGCGTGCTGGCCCGCGACCTGGTCCAAGGCGGCCATGGTCTCGTCCGTGAGGTCGAGCCCGGCCGCCGCGAGGTTCTCCTGCAAATGCGTGACGGACGACGTGCCCGGGATCAGCAGGATGTTGGGCGAGCGGCGAAGCAGCCAGGCCAACGCCACCTGCATCGGCGTGGCGCCAAGGCGGTGTGCGACGTCGGACAGCGCGGAGGATTGCAGCGGATTGAACCCGCCCAGCGGGAAGAACGGCACATAGGCGATGCCGTCGCGGGCGAGGTCGTCGATCAGCGCGTCGTCGTCGCGATGCGCCAGGTTGTACAGGTTCTGCACGCAGACGATCTCGCACAGGCGGCGGCAGTCCGCCACCTGCGTCGCCGTGACGTTGCTGAGCCCGATATGCCGCACCTTGCCCTGCTGCTGCAGCTCGGCCAGCACGGTGAGCTGCGGCTCCAGCGAGCCCTCGGCCCGGCCGGGCATGCCGAACATGCTGCGCAAATTCACCACGTCCAGCACGTCGAGGCCGAGGTTGCGCAAATTGTCCTCGACCGCGCTCCGCAACGCCTCGGGCGAGGTGGCCGGGAGCCAGGATTTGTCCTCACCGCGCCGGGCGCCGATCTTGGTGACGATCACGAGGTCGTCCGGATAGGGGTGCAGCGCCTCGCGGATGAGCTGGTTGGTGAGGTGGGGGCCGTAGAAGTCGGAGGTGTCGATGTGGTTGACCCCGCTCTCGACCGCGGCGCGCAGCACGGCGCGGGCGCCGTCCGGATCCTTTGGCGGTCCGAAGACGCCAGGCCCGGCAAGCTGCATGGCGCCGTAGCCCAGCCGCCTGACCGTGCGGTCACCCAGCATGAACGTTCCAGCATTGTCGATTGTTGGCATGGTGGTTGTCCTTTCCGTTCGCCTATAGCTGGATGTTGCCCTGCTACGCGATAAGGGGGCACAATCCGCACGGGTTGTGCTGGGTGGCGGACAATGCAAGTCAATCTGGCGGATTTGCAGGCGTTCCTCGCGGTTGTCCACGCTGGCGGTTTCCGCGACGGCGCCCGCACCAGCGGGGGCAGCGCGTCCGGGCTGAGCGACGCCGTGCGGCGGTTGGAGGGGCAGCTCGGCGTGCGGCTGCTGCACCGGACGACGCGCAGCGTGGCGGCGACGGAGGCCGGCCAGCGCCTGCTGGAACGGCTCGGCCCGGCGCTGACCGCGGTGGAGGCGGCGGTGGACGTGGTCAACGGCTTCCGCGACCGGCCGGCAGGTACGCTCAGGCTGAACGTGCCGATCAGTGCGGCGCGGCTGGTGCTGCCGCGCATCGTGCCGCCGTTCCTCGCCGCATATCCGGATATCCGCCTGGACGTGACGGCGGACGACGGCTTCGTCGACGTGTTGGCGGCTGGCTGCGACGCCGGCATCCGCTACGACGAGCGGCTGGAGCAGGACATGATCGCGCTGCCGATCGGGCCGCGCGTCCAGCGTTTCGCCACGGCTGCGTCACCGGCCTACCTGCGCCGCAACGGCCGGCCGGGCCACCCGCGCGAGTTGCTGGGCCATGCCTGCCTGCGCGGCCGCTTTGGCAGCGGCGCAGTCCCGTTATGGGAGTTCGAACGCGACGGCGAACTGGTGCGGGTGGACCCCGCCGGGCCGCTGGTGGTCAGCGCGGGCGCGGCGGTCGACCTTGCCGTGGAGGCAGCAATCGCCGGGAGCGGCATCATCCACCTGTTTGAGGATTGGCTCCGCCCGCACCTCGACAGCGGCGCGCTGGAGCCGATTCTCACGCCCTGGTGGCAGAGCTTCTCCGGACCGTTCCTCTACTATCCAGGGCGTCGCCTGGTGCCGGCGCCACTACGGGCCTTGCTCGATTTCATCAAACCGCCGGATCAGGAGCCGCCACGGTTAGGCCTCACTCCTCGGAGCGGAGAGTGATTGGAATGTCCAGCGGCCTGGCGCTTAAAACCCTCGACATCCTTGAGCCGCCCTCTATCAAGATACCAGACGAGGACGGGCTCAGGCGGGCAAAGCACGTGGCTTAACGGGACGCCCTGCGGAGGTCAGCCTGGCTTGTAGGCGCTGCCGTCTTCGGCACGTTGAGGGTCCCCGACATACCGTCCATCCTGCGGCACGGCGACCCGCTCGAACTCGTGGGCAAGCGCGTGGAGTGCGGTTTGCATCGTCTTGCCCGTCATCGGCCTGCCGTGCCCGGTGACGACCGTCTCGGGTTCCAGCGCCGCCAGCGTGCAAACCGACCTGGCGGCGGCCTGCCAATCATGCGTGAAGTATTTTGGCGGACCGTGTAGCTCGGGCTCCTGAGTTGCGGTCGCGTAGGCGCTTTCACCCGCCACTGTGATGAACGCGTCGCCGACGATGAGGGCGCGATCCGCCTCGCGCCAGAGCGATACGTGTCCGACGGAATGGCCAGGCGTGTGCAGCCATCTCCAACCAGGCATACCCGGCACGGCGCCATCGGCAGGCAAGTTCCGAAGATGCTGGCGTACGTCGATCGGGCTTCGGGGATACAGCGGCGAGAGCAGCGCCATGGCGCCGCCACCCACCGTAGGATCCGCCTTCGGGTAGCTGGCCGAGCCATCGAGGTAGGGTCGTTCCAACGGGTGGGCGAAGACCGGTGCCCGCCACTCTTCCGCCAGGGTCTGCAACGTGCCGACATGGTCGAAATGTCCGTGGGTCAGCACGATCGCCTTCGGCGGCACGTCCCCGAACCGGGACGCCGCTGCGGCCTTTATGCGGCCGGCCACGCCGGGGATCCCCGTGTCGATCAACACCCAATCGCGTGAGCCCGGATTGCCGAAGAACACGACGTTGACGAAGGCTTCCCGCTGATAAGCCAAGTCGCTGAGGATCTCCGTCGTGCCATCGTCCTGCACGTCGCCGGTGACGGAATTTGGATCAACGGGTACTTGCTGCGTCATCGCGATCTCCTCTTGCTGGCACTATCGCAGCCGGACGCGCTTGGTGGCACGAAGCTCTGCCGGCGCCGTACACAATGCTGCGCGTCCTGGAAGCCTCGCTGACAAACACCGTTGTTTATGTCGTTTGATAAACATGGCGAAGGTGCAGGTGACGATCCGCTCGCGCGGCATATTGAAGTGGAGGATATACAGCAAAGCACGATAACGGGCTTGTCATACCGACCGCTTGCAACATTCAGACTGCACGATCCTTTGAGCGTCGGACGATACAGGCATACTGCGGCTCCTTAATGCCGGGCGTGCATCGAGCAATTCCATGGAGACTAGCAAATGCGGGCTTTGTGCTGGCACGGCAAGGGCGACATCCGGTGCGACACGGTGCCGGACCCGGTTATCGAAGATGCGCGCGATGTCATCATCAAGGTGACGAGTTGCGCCATCTGCGGGTCCGACCTGCATTTGATGGATGGGCAGATGCCCACCATGGAAAGCGGCGACGTGCTCGGCCATGAGTTCATGGGCGAGGTGGTCGAAGTTGGTTCCCCCGACCATAAGTGGAAGAAGGGCGACCGGATCGTCGTTCCGTTCAACATCAATTGCGGCGAGTGCCGCATGTGCAAACTGGGCAATTGGTCCTGCTGCCAGCGCTCCAACCGCAACGCTGCGATGGCTGCCAAGCAGTTCGGCTACACGACCGCCGGGCTGTTCGGCTACTCGCACCTGACGGGTGGTTATTGGGGCGGGCAGGCCGAATACGTGCGTGTCCCGATGGCCGACGTGGCGCCGATGAAGGCGCCGGAAGGGATGTCGGACGACCAATTGCTGTTCCTGACCGACATCCTGCCGACGGGGTGGCAGGCCGCCGAACATTGCGAAATCAAGGGCGGCGAGACCATCGCCATCTGGGGTGCGGGACCGGTCGGGCTGTTCGCGATCAAGTCCGCCGTGGTCATGGGCGCCGAGCGGGTGATCGTCATCGAGGATGTGCCCGAGCGTATTGCCCTGGCGCGGCAGGCTGGCGCCACCGACATCATCATCCTTAGCCAAGAAGACGTGTTGGAACGGATCAAGGAGATCACCCACGGCAACGGCCCCGATGCCGTGATCGACTGCGTCGGCATGGAGGCGAGTGCCGGTGGCCA
The DNA here is from genome assembly GCA_965199095.1 of Acetobacteraceae bacterium. Taxonomy (GTDB): domain Bacteria; phylum Pseudomonadota; class Alphaproteobacteria; order Acetobacterales; family Acetobacteraceae; genus LMUY01. The sequence continues at coordinate 454,230 of CBDAQM010000004.1, read as the reverse complement.
CGGTTTCATGGGGGTGCTGAGCGCCGTGCAGGAAACCCTGACCAGCACGCAGCGGCCGTACGCGCTGGAGCAGATGATCACGGCGGTACGTCCCTGCGGCATCGTGTCGGTTCCGGGCGTGTATGGCGGGCCGGTGCCGGTCAACATGGGGTCCGTGGTGCAGAAGGGGCTGACGATGAAGAGCGGCCAAACACACGTGAAACGCTATCTCGACCCGCTCACCAAGCTCATCCAGGACGGCAAGATCGATCCCTCATTCCTGATCACCCATCGCAGCAAGACCCTCGATGACGGTCCGGAGCTGTACAAGACGTTCCGCGACAAGGCTGACGGCTGCGTCAAGGTGGTGTTCAACCTGAACTAGTAGATCGCTTCCATGAAACCGACTCTTTGGAGAGGACGTCGTAGGGTGGGCTTTAGCCCACCATGGTCTCTGCGCCTCGAAGAGGTGGGCTGAAGCCCACCCTACGACGAGGCCGCCCTGGCGAATCCTAATCCGTTGAGTGAGTAACCGAGACAAGGAGACAGTCTTTGGCGATCGATCCCCGCACCCGCTACCCTCGCCCATCCTTTCCGGTTCAGGAGCAGGCGAACCCAGGCTCATCCGCCCGGATGCAGCCGGAGCCGGATTACGGCGAGGCGAGTTACAAGGGCGCTGGCCGGCTTGAAGGCCGGGTGGCGCTGATCACCGGCGCCGATTCCGGGATCGGCCGCGCGGTCGCGCTCGCCTTTGCGCGGGAAGGTGCAAATGTCCTGCTCTCGTACCTCGACGAGGAGGAGGACGCCGAGCACGCCGCCCAAGGCGTTCGCGACGCCGGCCGGCAGGCGGTCAAACTGCCGGGCAACATCGGCGATTCGGCGCATTGCCGCGCACTGGTGAAGGCGGCGATCGACCGGTTCGGCCGCCTGGATATCTTGGTCAACAACGGCGCATTCCAGGTCACCCACAATACGCTTGACGAGATCCCGGACGAGGAGTGGGAGCAAATCTTCCGGGTCAACGTACACTCGCAGTTCTATTTGACGAAAGCGGCGTTGCCGCATCTTCAGCCCGGGGCTTCGATCATCAACACGTCCTCGGTGAACGCGAAGCACCCCATGCCAGGCCTGCTGGTCTACTCCGCGACCAAGGCCGCCATCGCGAACTTCACCATCGGATTGGCGCAGATGCTGGTCGACAAGGGCATAAGGGTGAACGCCGTGCTTCCAGGCCCGATCTGGACGCCCTTCATCCCCGCCGGGATGGAGCCGGAGCAGGTGAAGACGTTCGGCAGCCAGTCGCCCATGGGCCGCCCCGGCCAGCCTGCCGAGTTGGCGGCGGCCTACGTCTACCTCGCCTCCGACGATGCAAGTTTCACCACCGGCGCGCTGCTGCCGGTTCATGGCGGTATGGCCATCTATTAGTGTGGAGCGGCAGGGACCAGAAGGAGGGAGTTGAACCGGTCCAGCATCCCGCCATCGCCGGAATGAGCGTCCCCATGTCCTTTATTTCAAGGTCCCGCTTGATGCTGGAGAGCATGAGGTCGCCTGCCTGCCCGCCGATGCTGACGATGGCCCCAAGCAGCCAGAGCGCCGCCGCAGCGCCCGGCGCCTGCCGTGTCAGGGCAAAGGCAATGCCCGCGAGGCAGGCGGCCATGGCGCCGGCGACGGAGATCGCGTTCGGCGAGGCGCCGCGGCGAACCAGCCACTCCGCCGCAGACACCACAAGCCGCAAACCGCGTGCGGCGATCGGCCGACGGTCGCCAGCAACCGCATTTGGTGGCACCCCTATGGCCAACGCCGCCCCCCTTGCCCGTCGCTCACCGCTTCGTCGGGCCGACAAGCAGCCTGCCCCGCGGATGGAAATGCTCAAGCGACCAGACCGACGCGGCGGGTCGCCTGCCCTGGAAAGCCGCCGGCAGCCGAGTCATAAAACCTTCACCGCGGCCCTCCTCGCCTTGCCTGTAGACAGTCCCCCGATGCCAGGCAGGAGAATTGGGTGCTGGTTCTGGACGGGCTCACCAAGCGGTTCGGCAAGTCCGTTGCGGTCTCCAACGTCTCCGTCACTATTCCACGTGGCCAGTTCGTCGGGGTGATCGGACGGTCCGGCGCCGGCAAGTCCACCACCCTTCGGATGATCAACCGGCTGACGGACCCGTCGCAGGGCCGCATCGGCTTCGATGGTGTGGACGTGACCGCGCTGCGTGGCCGGGCCCTGCGGGATTGGCGGCGTCGATGCGCGATGGTGTTCCAGCAGTTCAACCTGGTCGACCGGTTGGACGTGCTCGACAACGTGCTGCTCGGCCGGCTGGCGCATGTGCCGGGCTGGCGGGCGTCGACGAAGATGTGGCCGCGCCGCGACCGTGCCATCGCGATGGCGGCGCTGGAGCAGATGGATATCGCCGGCCTGGCGGCGCAGCGCGCGGGCAATCTGTCGGGCGGGCAGCAGCAGCGCGTGGCGATCTGCCGCGCGCTGGTGCAGGAGCCGGAGATCGTGCTGGCCGACGAGCCGGTGGCCTCGCTGGATCCGCGCAACGCCAAGATCGTGATGGACGCGCTGCAGCGGATCAACCGGCATTTCGGGCTCACCGTGCTGTGCAACCTGCACTCCCTGGACCTGGCCCGGAGCTATTGCGACCGGCTGATCGGCATGGCCGGCGGGCGCGTCGTGTTCGACAACGATCCGACCGCGCTGACCGACGCCGTGGCGCGGGAGCTGTACGGGCTGGAGGCGGACGAGGTGATGGAGCGCCGTCCCGCCACGCCGCCCGTATCCGCGGCGACGCACGCCTCGCTGACTGCCTGACCTTTTACAACCTGACGGAGTGAACATGATCGACCGCCGCACCCTGCTGGCCGGTATCGCGGGCAGCACCGCGATCGCCGCCCTTGCCCCCACCGCCCGCGCACAGTCCTACAAACAAGCCTACCCCGAGCTGGTGTTCGCCGTCGTCCCGGCGGAAAACGCCTCCGGCGTGACCGACCGCTATGCGCCGTTCACCGCCTACCTCACCAAGCAGTTGGGCACCAAGGTGACGCTGCGCGTCGCCAACGACTACGCCGCCGTCATCGAAGGGCAGCGCGCCGGAAACATCCATATCGGCTATTACGGCCCGGCCTCCTTCGCCCGGGCGCTCCTGACCGGCGTCAAGACCACCGCCTTCGTCATCGACGTGAACAGCGACGGGTCGAAGGGCTACTACTCGGTGTTCTACGTCAAGGCGGACAGCCCGTACAAGGACATCCAGGAGCTGAAGGGCAAGGCGATCGGCCTGGTCGACCCGAACTCCACCTCCGGCTACAACATGCCGCTGTTCGCGCTGAACAAGCGGGGCATCAACGCCGAGCAGTTCTTCTCCAAGGTGCTGATCACCGGCAGCCACGAGAACGCGGTGCTGGCGCTGCAACAGGGTACCGTCCAGGTCTGCGCCAACTGGTGGAACGCGCCGGACGACAGCAACCTGACGCGCATGCTGGACAAGGGCATGGTCAAGCAGGCCGACGGCAAGCCGGCCACCGTGAACGATTTCCGCATCATCCTGAAGTCGGACCTGATCATCAACTCGCCGACCGCCTACCTGGACAACCTGCCGGAGGACCTGAAGGCGGCGATCCGCACCGCCTATCTGGACGCGGCGAAGAACGACAAGGCCGCGTTCGACCGCCTGTCGGACGGCAAGAACCGTCCGTGGCAGCCCACCGACAACGCGGCCTACGACGACACGATCAAGCTGATCACCTTCGTCGACCGGCTGCGCAAGCAGAACGGCTGATCCTAGCCGGAGGCTGGCTGCGGTGCATCACCTGCCCATGTTGCCCGACCAGCAGCTTCGGCCGCTGCTGGATGGCTATGCGCAGAGCATCGCGGCCCGGCGCCGCGTGGTCCTGGCTGGGCTGGCCCTGCTCGCCATCGCGACCGGGCTATCGGCCATCGGGGCGGAAGTGCGGCCCGGGGTGTTCTGGGACAATATCGGCGGTTTCGGCAGCTACTTCGACCGGCTGACGCAACTGGACACCGGGTCGCGCGTGTGGACGGACCCGGGATACTGGTTCTGGGGTCTGCGCCGCTGGAGCATCCTGCTGGGGCAGACGCTGCTGATCGCCTATGTCGGCACCGTGACCGGGGCGGCGCTGGGCCTGGTGGGCGCTTTCCTCGGCAGTCGCAACACCAGCCGCTCCCCCCTGTTGCGCTTCGCAGCCGTTCGCGTGATGGAGTTCGACCGCACCGTCCCGGACATCGTCTTCGCACTGATCTTCGTCGTGGCGTTCGGGCTTGGCCCGTTGCCCGGCGTGCTCGCGATCACGCTGCACACCGCCGGCACGCTGGGCAAGCTGTTCGCCGAGGTGATCGAGGCCATCGACATGCGTCCGGTGGAAGGCGTGCAGGGCGCCGGCGGCACCTGGCTGGCACAGATGCGCTTCGGCGTGATGCCGCAGGTGCTGTCCAACATCGCCAGCTACACGCTGCTGCGGCTGGAGGTGAACGTCCGCGGCGCCGCGGTCATCGGCTTCGTGGGGGCGGGCGGGATCGGGCAGGAGCTGATCATCGCCATCCGTCAATTCCACTACTCCGACGTCAGCGCCATCCTGCTCATGCTATTGGCCTGCGTGATGATCCTGGACATGCTGTCCGAATGGCTGCGCCACCGGATGTTGCGCACGTGACCATGCGGGCCGCGTTCCTGGCGGACCAGGCGGGGGTGGAGGCGCGGCACGCCGGGGTCCTGACCCGGCGCGGCGGGGGCGCCGTGACCCTGCTGGCGGCGGGGGCTGGCCTGGCGCTGTATGGCCTGGGCCTGGTGGTGCTGGACATCTCACCCGTGCGGATCTGGCAGGGGCTCGGTTCGCTGGGCGCCATCATCGCGTTGATGCTGCCGCCGAGCACCGGGGGGCATTTCTGGCTCTACCTTGATGCGCTGGGGCAGACGCTGTCGATTGCCTTCCTGGGCACGCTGCTGGCCGGCTTGCTCAGCCTGCCGTTCGGCTTCCTGGCCGCCCGCAACGTGGTGGCCAACCGCCTGGTGCACGCGCTGACCCGGCGCAGCCTGGACACGGTGCGCAGCATCGACGTGCTGATATGGGCCTTGATCTGGATCGACGTGGTCGGGCTTGGCCCGTTCGCCGGGGCGCTCGCCATCGCCTGCTCGGATTGCGGCGCGCTCGCCAAGCTGATGTCGGAGGCGATCGAAACGGCGGACCGCAAGGCGGTGGACGGGGTGCTGTCCAGCGGCGGCGGACCGCTGCTGGCGATCCGGTTCGGCATCGTGCCGCAGGTGCTGCCGGTGTTCGCGAGCCAGTTGCTGTATTTCTTCGAATCCAACACGCGCTCCGCCACCATCATCGGCATCGTCGGCGCCGGCGGGATCGGGCTGCACCTGTATGAACAAATCCGGGTGCTGGAATGGCAACAGGTGGCGTTCCTGATCCTGATGGTGCTGGTGACGGTGGCGGCCATCGACCTGCTGTCGCGCCGGCTGCGCCTGGCGATCATCGGACGCCGCGCCAGTTGAGGCTGGCGCGATAGCCGATAGCCAGTGCGTGGCAGGAAGTGGTTGACCGTTAACGAACGCCAGCCCGCATGAAGCTCTGGATGAACTGCCGCTGGAAAATCAGGAAGGCGACCAGCAACGGCGCGGCCGTCATGATCGTCGCGGCGCTGATCACCGACCAGTCGACGCCCTGCTCGGTGGAGGCGAACACGGCCAGCCCGACGGTCAACGGCCGTGTGCTCACCGAGTCCGCCACAACCAGCGGCCAGAGGAAGTTGTTCCAGTGGAAGCTGATCGACACCAGCCCGTAGGCGACGTAGATCGGGCGCGCCAGCGGCACGTAGACGCGCCAGAGCCGCGTCAGCAACCCCGCACCTTCTAGTTGGGCGGCATCGTCCAGTTCCCACGGGACTTGCCGGAATGTCTGGCGCAGCAGGAAGATGCCGAAGGCGGAGCCTAAGTAGGGTAGTGCGATGCCGGGGATCGTGTCCGCCAGGCCCAGCCGCGCCACCGTCGTGTAGTTGGCGACCAGCAGCACGTCCGGCGCCACCATCAGTTGAACCAGCACGAGCGCAAACACGACCTCCCTGCCCGGGAAACGCATACGGGCAAACGCGTAGGCCGCGGGCGTGCACAGGACGAATTGCGCAACCAGTATCCCAGTCACCAGCAGCACGGTGTTCAGCAGGTAGCGCGGAAACGGCGCCGCCTGCCATGCGGTGACAAAATTGGCGGCCGTCAGCGGGGCAAACGGCACGAACCGGGTGGCGAAGGCGGCGGGGTGGATCGCCGCCCACACGGCATACAGCAGCGGCAGCAGCCATAGCAGCCCGAGCAGCCAGGCGCCGGCAGTGACCAGCGGGCCTGCCCGGCCTGTCATTGGTAGTGCACGCGCCGGCCCAGCACGCCGAATTGGATGCCGGCGAGCAATCCCAGGATCAGCAGCAGCACGATGGTCAAGGTCGCCGCCGTCGCAGTGTCCGAGAAGCGGAACCCGGTTTCATAGATATAGTAGAGCAGGAGGGTGGTCGCGTTGGCCGGGCCGCCATGCGTCATCACGATCACATGGTCCACCAGCCGGAACGCGTTCACCACGGCGTTCACCAGCACGAACAGCGTGGTCGGCATCAGCAGCGGCAGCGTGACCCGGCGGAAGAAATACCATTGCCCTGCCCCTTCCAAGGCGCCGGCATCACGCAGCACCGGCGACATGCCCTGCAAGGCGGCGAGATAGAAGATCATGAAGAACCCCGCCTCCTTCCACACCGCCACCACCATGAGCGAGGGCAGCGCCAGCGCCGGGTCGCCGAGCCAGTTGTGCCGGCCAAGCCCGAACTGCCCGAACACCTGGTCCAGCAACCCGTAATCCGGCGTGTAGAAGAACAGCCACAAATTGGCGACGGCGATCATCGGCAGGACTGTCGGCAGGAAATACGCCATGCGCAGCAGCCCGCGTCCGGGAATAGCGCGGTTGACCGCGAGCGCCATCGTCAATGACAGCACCACCGAGGCCGGGATGGTGACGATGGCGTACACGGCGTTGTTGCGCAGCGCCTGCCAGAACACGGGGTCGTCCAGCAATCCGGCATAGTTCGCGTCGCCGACGAAATGGGCCTGCCGCGCCCCATGGGGCGTGGAGAACACGCTGTCGATGGCGGTCAGCAACGCGGGCCAGTGCGTGAAGGCCACCAGCATGACCAGGGCTGGCAGCAGCAGCAACCAGGCCTGAACGGCCTCCCGCCGCATCTACTGAAAGGGGCGGAGGATGCGGGTGCTGTCGGCCTGGGCCTCCTGCATCGCGGCGGCCGGCTGCTTGGATCCGTTCAGCACGTTCTGGATCTGGTCGGTGAGGGCCTTTTGGATGCGCTGGTTCTCGAAGGTCGACAGCTCCCCGGTGGCCACGGGCAGGAAGTTCCGCGCGACGGCAGCGTCCGGTACTTTTTCCAGATAGGCCTTCAGCAGCGGGGTGTCGTAGGCGGCCGGGCTGCTGGCGATGTAGCCGGTCTTGATCGACCAGTCGGCGGCCCGCTCCGGCGCTGTCAGCCACCGTACGAAGCGCAGGCTGGCTTGCCGCTCCGCCTCGCTGGCATGCTTGAAGAAATAGATGTTTCCGCCGCCGACCACGGTCCGCGGCGCGTCCTTGCCCGGCACGCCGGCGACGCCGAACGGAAACCCGGCCTTGCTGCGCAAATTGGTGAGGTTGCCCGTGGTGTGCCAGATGATCGCGACGTTGCCCTCGAGAAAGTCGGGCGACAGGGTCGGCCAGGCCGAGATGCCCGGCGGCGTGGCGCCGGCGACCGTGGCCAGGTCGCGCCAATAGGTCAGCGCCTCGATCGATTTCGCTGCGTTGAAATAGGTCTCCGTCCCCGCCTCGTTCATCAGGACCTGGCCGGCCTGGTTGGCCAGCGCGCCGAACGTCCATTGTGCGTTGCCGAGGTCGCCGGCAATTTTGATGCCCCAGCGCGACACCCGCCCCGCCTCCGTCAGGGTGAGCGTGTGCGCGACGCGCCACAGCTCATCCCAGGTCTTAGGGAATGCCTCAGGGTCCAGCTTGGCCGCTTCGAAAGCCTGCTTGTTGTAGTACGCGATCATCGTGGAGCGCTGGAACGGCACCGACCAGGTCTTACCGTCGACATGGCTGTTGGCCATGAAGGCGGGATAGAAGCTGCCCGTCCACTCGGCCAGCCCCTCGCCGCCGATCTCGTCCAGGCTGACCAGAATGCCGGCATCCTGCAGGCTGTGCATCTCGGCAGCCAGCAGCACGGCAAAATGCGGGCCCTGGCCGGCGTGGATGGACGTGGTGGCCTTGGTCAGCGCCTCCCCGTAGGTGCCGGCATAGACCGGGTTGACCGTGACGCCCGTGGCCTGGCGATAATCCGCACAGTAGCCGTCGATCACCGCCTGCAACGGGCCACCGACCGCGATCGGGTAATAGAACGTAAGCGCCGGCGCGGTCTGCGCCCGGACGATGGCGGGCGCGGCCAATGCGGCGGCGCCGGTGGCAAGCAAACTGCGTCGAAGCATCAGTTGAACCCCTTCAGCAGGCGGGTGCCGGTTGCCTGCGCGTCGGCCAATGCCTGGTCCGGCTCGGCCTTGCCGGTCAGCGCGGATTGCAAGGCGACGTTGAGCGCCTCGGTCACCCGCTGGTTGTCGTGGGTGGACAGTTCCGGCACGGCGTATTGCAACTGGTCCCGCGCCACCGCGGCGGGCGGAAACCGTTCGACATACGCCTGCATCGCCGGGATGTCCCAGGCATCGGGCCGCGTCGCAACGTAACCGGTGTCGATGCCCCACTGGGCGGCACGCGCCGGGCTGGTGAGCCATTGCAGGAACGTCAGGCTGGCCACCTGCTGCTGCGGGCTCGCCGCCTTGAACAGATAGAAATTGCCGCCGCCGGTCGGGCTGCCACGGCGCTGGTCGGCGGGCAGCATGGCCACCCCGAACGGGAACGACGCATTGGTCCGGATGTTGGAAAGATTGCCGGTTGTGGTCCAGACCATGGCCGAGCGGCCTTCCAGGAAATCGCGCGGCGTCGTACCCCATTCGACCAGGCCAGGCGGCGCCGCGCCGCTTTTCTGCAGGTCCAACCAGTAGCGCAGCGCCCGGCGACTGGCCGGGGTATCGTAGGTCACGGCGGTGCCGTCGGCGTTCGCCAACTCGCCCCCTGCCTCGGCAACCAGCGCCTGGAACAACCAGTAGGTGAAACCGGTGGCGGGGATTTCGATCCCCCAGCGCGTGCCCTTCTGCGCGAGCTTGGCGGCCATGTCGGCGTTCTCTGTCCAGGTCGCAGGCGGCCGATCCGGATCCAGGCCGGCGGCCCGGAACAGGTCCTGGTTATAGTACATGACGATCGTGGAGCGCTGGAACGGCACGCCCCAATCATGGCCCCCGATCTGCGTGTTGCGGCGGAAGGCCGGGTAGAACGCATCCAGCCAGGCGCCGCCGCCGGGCAGCGTGTCGAACGGCACGATGTGGTCGTCATCGATCAGCGTGTAGGCGTCTGTCGACAGCAGGACCGCGATGGTCGGCTTCTCGCCCGCCTTCAATGCGGTCTGCGCCTTGGTCAGCGTGTCGACATAGCTGCCGGAATAGACCGGGCGCACGGTGATCCCAGCATGCTCCCGCTGGAAGTCCTGCACGTAGCCGTCGATGATCTTGGTGATCGGGCCTCCCACCGCGACGGGGAACAGGAAGTCGATCGTGGTCGGCCCCTGCGCGTGCAGAATCGCCGGCCGCGCCAGGACCGGGGCCGCGAGGGCGCTGCCGAGCAACAGCCGGCGGGACAGTGTCATGCGAACTCCCTGTGGGATTGCAGCCGGCGTCCGGCCTCGTCGAAGAAATGCAGGTCGCCGGGCTTGACCCCGATGGCCACCGTGTCGCCGGGCGCCAGCGCCACCTGGCCGGGGAGCCGGGCAATCAGCCGGTGGCCGGCCACGCGCAGGCCGACATTGGTGTCGGCGCCCAGATACTCGATATCGTCGACCGTCGCGGCAACATCGCCATTCAGGCGCACGGATTCGGGCCGGACGCCAACGGTCTGCGCGGCGGCCATGGCTGGCCCCAGCGCGCCGGCGGGCAGCAGGTTCATCGGCGGCGTCCCCACGAACCCCGCGGCAAACCGCGTGGCCGGCCGGGCATACAACTCGGCAGGCGCGGCATCCTGCTCGACCCGGCCGCCGCGCAGCAGCACGACCTGGTCGGCCATCGCCATTGCTTCCGTCTGGTCGTGCGTCACGTACAGCATCGTCATGCCGAGCCTGCGCTGCAGCGCCAGGATCTCTCGCCGCATATCGGATCGCAGTTGCGCGTCGAGGTTCGAGAGCGGCTCATCCATCAGGCAAACCCGCGCCTCCGCCACCACGGCGCGGCCCAGGGCCACGCGCTGCTGCTGTCCGCCGGAGAGTTGGGCGGGCTTGCGGTCCAGCAGGGATGTCAGTCCAAGCATGTCGGCGGCATCCGCGAGCCGACGGCTCCGCTCCGGCTTGGGCACGCGGCGGGCGCGCAGGCCGAACACGATGTTCTCCGCCACGCTCAGATGCGGGAACAGCGCGTAGGATTGGAACACCATCGCGATCCCCCGCGACGCCGGCGGCAGCCGCGTGACGTCGCGGCCGTCGATCTCGACCCGGCCCTCATCTGGCCAATCCAGCCCCGCCGCAATGCGAAGGCAGGTCGACTTGCCGCAGCCGGAGGGTCCGAGCAGCATGGCGAAATGGCCGGCCGGAACGAACAGGCTGACGCCGTCCAGCGCCCGGCCGCCGGGCCAAGCCTTCACCAGCCCCTCCAGCCGAAGAGCGGCCCCCGTCACTGCTTGGTTGGACGACATGCCCGGCTGTCTACCGATCTGCGTAACGACTGCCCAATTGCAAGTTTATGACAGCCGGCTCCCGCGCGGCGGCTGGTATCAGTCCAGCGTCGGGTCCAGCTTGTCCCGCAGCCAATCGCCCACGATCCCGATGCACAGCGTGGTCAGCACGATCGTGACGCCTGGGGCCAAGAGGATCCACGGCGCCCGCTGCAGGTAGTCGCGCGCGTAGCCCACCATGTTGCCAAGCGAGGTCAGCGGCGGCTGCACCCCCAGCCCCAGGAATGACAGCCCGCTTTCGAGCAGGATGATCTCCGGGAACGAGAGCGTCGCCGACACGATCAGTGTGGCGGCGATGTTCGGCAGCACGTGGCGGCCGTAGACGCGCAGCGGCCCCGCCCCCAGCTGGCGGACGCTGGCCGCGTAGCCCTGCCCGCCCGCCGAAATCGCCAGGCCGCGGGCGATGCGGGCGTGGCGCTCCCAGCCGTAGAACCCCATCAGCCCGATGAACAGCGGCAGCGCGTTGCCGAAGAACGCCAGCACCGCCAGCGCCATGATCAGGAAGGGCAGCGCCGCCTGGAAGTCGATCAGGACAAGCACCGCCTGCTCCACCCAGCCGCGGAACTCCGCCGCGAGTAGGCCGAGCGTGGTGCCGAGCACGGTGCCGATGACCGTCGCCCCCATGGCGATCAGCAGCGAGATGCGGATGGACACGATCAGCCGGGACAGCACGTCCCGCCCCAACTCGTCCGTGCCAAGCGCGTGGGTCCAGTGGCCGCCGAAGCCCACCGGCGCTTGCAACCGGGCGCGCAGGTCCAGCGTGGTGATGCCGTAGGGACGGAGCTGGTCCGCGAACAGGGCGACGGCAAGCATCAGCGCCAACCATGCCATCGCGGCGATCACCGCCCAGGCGGGCCGGCGCTGCACCACCTGGCCCATCACGCTTGCCGACATCAGATCGGGGCCGACATCAGGCGCGAGCCACGTTGCGCAACCGCGGGTCCAGCACGCCGTAGAGCAGGTCCACGGCCAAATTGGCCCCGACCATCGTGCTCGCCACCAGCAGCAGGATGCATTGCACGACGCCGAGGTCGCGGTTGGACACCGCCACCACCAGCAGCCGGCCGACGCCGGGCCAACTGAACACGCTCTCCACCACCACCGCCCCGGCCATCAGGCTGCCGACCATGAAGCCCACGATGGTCACCGTCGGGATCGCCGCGTTCGGCAAGGCGTGGCGGCGCACCACCGCGGCCCACGGAACGCCGCGCGCGCTGGCGGTGCGGATATAGGGCTGGCCCAGCACCTCCAACATTGCGGAGCGGGTGAAACGCGCCAGGATCGCGGCCCCGCCCAGCCCGAGCGTGATCACGGGGAGCACGGCGCTGCTCCAGCCCTGCTCGCCGCCCGAGGGCAGCCAGTGCAGTTGCACGGCAAAGACCAGCACCAGCACGAGCCCCAGCACGAAGGACGGCACCGTGAACCCGGCGGTCGCCAACGCCATCACCGCACGGTCGATCGCCGTGTTGCGGTGCAGGGCCGCGTAGATGCCGGCGGGGATGCCGAGGCAAATCTTCAGCGCCAGCGCCGGGAGCGTGAGGGCCAAGGTCGCGGGGATACGCTCGGCCACCAGGTCGATGGCTGGGCGGCCATCGCGCATGGACTGGCCCAGATCGCCATGCGCGATATTGGCGAAATAGCTCACATACTGCACCCAGATCGGCCGGTCCAAGCCCCAGGCGTGGCGGAACGCGGCGATCGCCTCCGGCGGCGCGTCCGGCGACATGATGAGCAGCGCCGGATCACCCGACAGGCGCAGCACGACGAAGGCGAACGTGACGACCAGCAGTACCGTCAACAGCGCGCGGCCGAAGCGCAGCAGCACGAAGCGGATCACGCGAGACCGCGCGGGGAAAGGTCCACGTAGAACGATGCCGTGCCAAACCAGGGCAGCGATTTGCGGACACCGGTGAAGTTCGCGTTCTGGTGCAGCACGATATAGGCCGGGTCCTCCCGCTCGCAGATTTGCAGCATGCGGGCGAACATGCCGCGCCGCGCGGTGAGGTCGGTGCTGGCGGTCATGGCGGTGCAGAGCCGGTTCATCTCCGCGTTGGTCCACTCGCCCACCGCCTGCTGCGCGCCATCCGGGCCTTCCTGGTTGACGATGGAGGATACCGGGTCGTCGAACGTGGCGCTGTTGGACCAGTCGCGCAGGCCGCGCTGCGGGGTCCGGTCCAGCACCTGGGACCAGTTCTCATGGATGCTGATCTGCACGTTGAGTCCGACATCCTGCCAGAGTGCCGCGAGCAACTGGGCAGTGTCGGTCTCGGCCACGTAGTAGTTCTCACGGATGCGGTAGGGGATAGGATCGCCCTTATAGCCGGCGGCCTTCAGCAGGGCGCGGGCGGCCCCGGGATCGGTGGGCGGAACCGTCCAGCCCGGCACCAGCATCGGGCCGTAGAACGGGAATTGCAGGCCGGGTGGAACGGCGGTGCGGCCGGACCAGAGGCTGTCCACGATGGCGCGGCCGTCCACCGCCTGTGCCATGGCAAGGCGCACGCGCGGGTCGGCGAGCGCCGGGTGGTGCGCGTCGAAATTGACGATGCGGTGGTTCGGCACGGGGCCGCCGCGGACCAGGTGGCGGCCCGTGGCCTCGATGGTGGCGATCTGGTCCGGCAGGATGTCGCAAGCCAGGTCGTACTCGCCCGAAAGCAGGCCGTTGACCCGCGCCGCGGCCTCCGGCACCTCCAGGAAGCGCAGGCTGCGGCAAGGCGGACGGCCACCCCAGTAATCGTCATGCGCGTCGAGGATCAGCGACACGTCCGGTCGGAACTCGCGCAGTTTGTACGGGCCGGTGCCGGCGGGGGCGCGTGCGTAGTCGATCCAGGGCGTCTTGAACGAGCGCGGGCTCACCATTTCGCTGCCGCCGGCGGAGAGCCGCCCCTCGATCGTCACGTCCGGTGATCTGTTGATGACCCGCACGGTGAGCGGCCCGGTGGCGTCCACGCGGTCGAGCTCCGGCCAGTGACGGCGGGCGACGGCGGTGACGTCCGCCGGCAGGCCGGGGCCGAACATGCGGGTGGAAAAGTTCCAGGCGACGTCGTCGGCCGTCAGGGTGCTGCCGTCGTGGAATTTCACACCTTGCCGCAGCGTGAGCTCCACGGTGCGGTCATCGATGCGGCGGGCGGCCGTGGCGAGTCCGGGGACGCGCTCCAGCCAGTGCTGCTGGTTGCGGGCGACCGGCGTCTCCAGCATGGCTGCGAGATAGTGCTCGCTGGCGTTGGAGGATTGCTCGCGCAACGGCTCCAGCGTGCCGGTGTTGGCGATCTTCTGCACCGCGATGGTGAGCGACGGCCGGGTGTCGGCCTGCGCGATGGCAGCACGGGGAAGCGCGGCGGCAGCCGCTGCCAGCAGAGCGCGGCGCGGCAATGTCATGATGCCGGCGCCGCCACGCCATGCGCCGATGCAGTCGGGCCATCGGGCAACTCCATCGTCGCCCGTCTGGACCGGGCGAGGCTGCCGTCATGGGCGACGTGGCAGGCGACGAGGCGGCCGTCGCCCGCCAATGTCTCCAGCGCCGGCACCTCCACCCGGCAGCGTGCAACCGCCACCGGGCAGCGCGGGTGGAACGCGCAGCCGCTCGGCCGGTCCGCCGGGTTGGGTGGGTCGCCCGGCAGCGTCACGCGCTTGCCGCTGCCGGGGATGGACCCGACCAGCGCCTGCGAATACGGGTGCGCCGGCGCGGTGAACACGGCGTCCGGATCGCCCCGCTCGATCACGCGCCCCAGATACATCACCGCGACGTCGTGGCTCATTTGGCGCACGATGCGCAGGTCGTGGCTGATGAACACCATGGCCAGGTTGCGCGCGGATTGCAGCTCCATCAGCAGGTTCACGATCTGCGCCTGGATCGAGACGTCCAGCGCGGACACAGGCTCATCACACACCAGCAAGTCGGGGGACGTGGCCAATGCGCGAGCCAGCACCACGCGCTGCCGCTGCCCGCCGGACAGCGCGGCCGGGTGCCGGGCGGCCTGGTCCGGCCGCAGCCCGACATCGTCCAGCAGCGCCGCCACGCGGTCCTCCACCTCGGCGATCCCGTGGATCAGCAGCGGCTCCGCGATTTGCGTCCGCACCCGCAGCCGCCGGTCCAGCGCGCCGAGCGGATCCTGCGGCACCAACTGCATGCGGGCGCGCAGCTTGCGCCAGGCGGCGGCGCCAACCGGCGGCATGGCTGCCCCGGCGAAGCGGACGACGCCCGCATCCGGCGCCTCCAGCCCGAGCGCCAGCCGCCCCGTGGTCGACTTGCCGCAGCCGGATTCGCCCACCACGCCAAGCGTGCGGCCCGGCGCGACCGAGAGGGTGACGCCGTCCACCGCGCGCACCGCGGTACTGCGGCCGAACCAACCGCGGCGCTGGGCGTAGGTGCGGCCCACGCCCTCCAGTTCAAGCAGGGTCAAGCGCCGGTCCCCGCGGCGACGGCCCGGATGCAGGCCGCGCGGTGCGCCGGCGTCACCGCGTCCAGGCCGGGTACGGCAACGTCGCAGGCGTCGACGCGGCGGTCGCAGCGCGGCGCGAACGCGCAGCCCGGCGGCATCGCCCATGGCTCCGGCACGCGGCCGGGGATGGCGAGCAACCTCCGGCGAGGCCCGGTCAGCGGTGGCAGCGCGCCGAGCAGGCCGGCGGCATACGGATGGGCCGGGTGCGCGAACAGGGTTGCGGCAGGTCCTTCTTCCACGATGCGACCGGCATACATCACGCAGACACGGTCGCACATATCGGCGACCACGCCCAGATCGTGGCTGACCAGGACGAGCGCCATGCCGGTCTCGCTGCGCAGCCGGGCGAGCAGGTCCAGGATCTGCGCCTGGATCGTCACGTCGAGCGCCGTGGTGGGTTCGTCGGCGATCAGCACCTCCGGCTGGCCCGCCAAGGCGGCGGCGATCATCACGCGCTGGTTCTGGCCGCCGGACATCTCGTGCGGATAGGACTCCATGCGGGCGCGCGCCCCGGGAATACCGACCTGCTCCAGCAGCCGCAACGCCTCGGCCCGGGCAGCCGCGCCCGAAAGGCCGCGGTGCAGGCGCACGGCTTCGGCGACCTGGCGGCCGATGCGGTGGACGGGGTTGAGCGCACTCGCCGGGTCCTGGAAGATCATGGCGATGCGGCCGCCGCGGACGCGATCCAGCACGGATGGCGGCTGGTTGACCAGTTCAGTGCCGCCGAGCGTCACGCTGCCGCCGACCGTCGCGGACCGGGGGAGCAGGCCAAGGGCGGCCAGCCAGGTGACGGACTTGCCGCAACCGGACTCGCCGACCAGGCCCAGGCTCTCGCCGCGATGCAAGTGGAGGTTGATCCCGTGCAGCGCGACCACGCCCCTGAAGGCGACGGTCAGATGGCTGATCTGGACGAGGGGAGTCATGTCAAGCCAGCCGCCGTCAAACCCCCTCTCCCGCGCAGAACGAGAGAGGAAGGACAATCCTACGCGCGGACAGGCTCAGCCCCAATTCTTCGGCCGGAAATCCATTGCGAACGAAGGAGCGGCCTTCCACTTGATCGCTTTCGGCTTGCCGGTGAACGTCGCGTTCTGGTGCAGGACGCTGTAGGCCGGGTCTTCCCGTTCGCAGATTTGCAGCATGCGGGCGAAGATCGCGTGGCGGCGGGGGCGGTCCGTGCTCGTCTCCAGCTCGTAGGAGAGTGTGTTCATTTCAGCGTTGGTCCACTCGCCGTATTGCTGCTGCTCGCCGTTCGGGCCGTGCTGGCTGACGATGCTGGAGACCGGGTCGTTGAAGGGCGCGGAGTTCGACCAGTCACGGATGCCGCGGCCCGGCCCGCGCTCCAGGATCTGGGTCCAGTTCTCCTTCATGCCGATTTCGACGTTCAAGCCAGCTTGGCGCCACATTTCCACCAGCACCTGGCCCGTGGCGACCTGGTTCGTATAGTAGTCGTTCAGCAGCCGGTACGGGATAGGATCGCCCTTATATCCCGCCTGCTTCAGCAGGTCGCGCGATGTCGCCACATCGTATTCCGGCACCGTCCAGCCCTGGACGAACATCTGGTCGTAGAATGGGAATTGCAGCCCGGCGGGCACGACGGTGCGCCCGTCCCACAAGCTGTCCACGATCTGCTTGCGGTCGACCGCATAGGCCATCGCCAGCCGCACCTTCGGGTTCTGCAAGGTCGGGTGGTGCATGTCGAAGGCGGTCATGCGGATGTTCGGGATCGTGCCGCCCTGCACCTCGAACCCGGCGTGGCTCTCCACCCCCGCGATCTGGTCCGGCGGGACGTCTGCGGCGAACTGGTATTCGCCGGTGAGCAGGCCGTTGATCCGCGCACTCGTCTCCGGCACCTCCACCAGGCGCAGAGTCTTGATCGGCGGCCGCCCGCCCCAGTAGTCGTCATGCGCGTCCATCGTCAGCGACACGTCCGGCCGGAACTCGCGCACCTTGTAGGGGCCGGTGCCGACCGGGGCGCGCGCGTAGTCCAGCCAGGAGGGCGCTTCCTCAAACGCGCGCCCGCTGATGATGCCGCTGGCGAGCGTTGAAATCCGCCCCTCCATCGTCACGTCCGGCGTCGCGTTGACGAAGCGCACGGTGTATTTGTCCACCGCCTCCACCCGGTCCAGCGCCGGCCAGAACCGGCGCCCGACTGGCGGGATTTCGGCCGGCAGGTCCTTGGACCGGCGGGTGGTGACGATGCTGCCGGACAGCGGCAGCGTCTTGCCCTGGCTGGTCGGGTGGGTGTCGCCGAACATGTGGGCGGGGCTGAAGCTCGCGATCACGTCGTCCGCCGTGAACTCATCGCCGTTATGCATGCGCACGCCGCGGCGCAGGTCCAGCTCCACCGTCTTGTCGTCGATGCGCCGCCAGGCGGTGGCGAGCCCGGGGACGGGTTGCAGTTGGCCCTGGTAGTCGAGGTCGATCAGCCGCTCGATATAGAACAGGGCGCAGCGGGTGCCGACATTGGATTGCTCGCGCAGCGGGTCGAGCGTGTTGCTGTTGCTGATCTTCTGCACGGCCACCGTGATGGTGGGGCGTGTGTCGGACTGGGCGATGGCGAAACGCGGCAGCGCCACGGCGGCGCCAGCCAGCAGAGCACGGCGGGGAAGCGTGATCATCGGGGTCTTTCACGTTGTTCAAGGCCGGCGGGGGTCGCGCGGTAATGGGTGAGCGTGCGGTCCGCATGCTGCAGCCGCCACGACAGCGCGCGCTGGGCGTAATCGCGCACCAGGGCGGCATGCGCCGGGTCGGCGGCCAGGTTGCGGAACTGGTCCGGATCGGCGCGCAGGTCGAAGAACAGCGGCGGCAGGGCGGCGAAGTGCACGTATTTGTAGTCGGCGTCCTGCACCACGCAGAGGCTCGCCTCCTCCATGCCGAGGCCGAGTTCGGCCTCGGGGGCGGAGTAGTGGATGTCGCGGAAATCGTACTCGTAATGCAGTTCGGTGCGCCAGTTGGCCGGATGGCCGCCGCGGACGAACTCCATCAGGCTGCGGCCGTCGATCGTGTGCGGCACGGGGGCGCCCAGCCAATCCAGCATGGTCGGCATCAGGTCGATGCTCTCGGTCGGCGCGTCCACGATACGGCCGCCGGGCTGGCCGGGGGCGCGGATCACCAGCGGGATGCGGAAGCTCTGGTCGAAATAGCCGACTTTGCCGAGCAGGTGGTGGTCGCCCAGTTGCTCGCCGTGGTCGGAGGTGAAGATGACGAGCGTTTCGTCCCACTGCCCCGTCTCGTCCAGCCAGGCGAGCACGCGGCCCAACTGGTCGTCCACCTCCGTCATCATGCCGAAATAGGTCGCACGCATCTGCCGGATGGCGTCCTCGTCCAAGGTGCGGACGAGGCCTTCGGCGCCCTGGAAGAAGCCCTTGTTCGCTGATTTGTCGAGGTAGAAGCGCAGCAACGGGTGCTGCTCGGCTTCAGCCTCCGGGCTGCTGGCCCGCACGGGGGGCACCATGTCGGCGGGCGCGTACATGGCGTGGTACGGCGCGCTGGCGACGAAGGGCGGATGCGGGCGATAGTAGCCGAGATGCAGGAAGAACGGCAGGCCGTCGCGGCCTTTGAGGTATTGCAGCGCCCGCTCGGTGAAATAGGTGGTGTCCGAGAGATGGGCGGGGATGCGGGCCGGCAGGTGGGTGGCGCCCGGCACGGCGTCCTCCCCATCTGGGAGCCAGATGTCGTCGCGATTGGGCGGCAGGGCATAGCCCTGGTGGGCGAGCCAGCCGAAATAGGCATCGTGGCCCGGGCCGAACTCGCCCACCGGGCGCCAGCCATCCATCACGTCGCCGAGCACGGTGAAACGGGGATCGGCGGGGCCCGTGGTGCGGGGGTCGGGGCCGGTCGTGGTGTAGCCGACCAGCGCGGGCTCGTAGCCGGCGCGGCGCAGGGCGCGGGGCAGCGTGTCGTGCCGGGCGTCGAGCGGGATGGTATTCTGGCAGGCGCGGTGGTTCATCTGGTACAGCCCGGTCAGCAGGCTGGCGCGCGCCGGGCCGCAGGGCACCGTCGTGGTGACGTGGTTGCGGAAGGTCGTGCCCTCCCGGCAGATGCGGTCCAGGTTCGGCGTGCGGAGGACCGGGGTTTGCCCGTCCGCGCGCTGTATGTGCGGGACGCAATCGCCCCGCCATTGGTCGACAACGATCAACAGCACATTCTGTTTGGCCATGCGCGGTGCGATAGCACCGGAGTTGCCGGGGCTCAGTTACGGTTCGATGACGGGTGGCGCCGGTCGGGTCGAGCGGGATCGGTCAGGTGACGGAGAGGCGCCGGCCATCGCCGCCCTTGGGCTGCATCCGTCACATGCCAGGCAGCAGCATGTCCAAGTCGTGGAAGAAGGGAGGCAGGTCGTCGTGAGGGGCGTTCATCGCGCGATACAGCACGTCGCGACCGTTTGAGCGTGTGACTGTGAATGCGCCTTGCAGAAGCGGGCGCCTGCGCGCCTCAGTGGAGCAGCGCGGGACGATGAGCACAATGCCCCCAGAGATCGGATCACCTGGTTTTCGCCCTCTCAGTGAGGAGGACGCGCTGGCCGCGGCGCAGGACGCGCTGTCAGCGGCCGAACGCCGCTGCATCCGCCTTTCCCGGACGGAGCGCATCGGCGATGAACAGCGCAGGAACCTGATCCTGCGGGCTTCGGTTGCCGATGGGCGCCGCCCGGCGCGATCGGTGATCGTCAAGGCAACCCGGGCCCGCAGCTACGACGCGACGGCCGAGGACGTGTATGCGACCAGCGGGTTCGCCAAGGAGCTGGCGGCCCTCTCCCTCCTGCGCGTGCGGGCCGGCATGGCGGCCCTGGCGCCGCCTTTGCTTGCCGCGGATGCGCCACGCGGCGTTCTTGTCGTGGACGATGCGGGGGCCGGGCTGCCGTCGCTGGTCGAGCCCCTGCTTCGCGGCTCGGCAGAAGCGGCCGAGGCCGCGCTGCTCGCCTATGCGACCGCCCTCGCCCGCTTGCACGCCGCGACGCTGGGCTGCCGGGACGAGCATGCCGCCATCGTTCAGCAAGTGTTTCCGTCGGCGCTTGTGCCGACGCCGGGCGGCACGTGGATAGACCGAGTCGCGCAAAAGGCCGCAACGCTGCTCGGCGGCACGTTGCCGGCGGCGGAGATGGCGAGCGTGGCGGACCGGCTGCGGGCGCCGGGGAGCTGGCTTGCCCTGGCCCACCGCGACCCGTGCCCGGACAACGTGCTGCTGGCTGAGGATGGCACCGCGCGGCTGGTGGATTTCGAGTTCGCGGCGCCGGGCCATGCCCTGCTGGATGCCGCGTACTGGCGCGTGGGCTTTCCGACCTGCTGGTGCGCCGGCACCGTGCCCACGGCCGTCGCCGACCGGTTGGATGCCGCGTACCGCTCGGCCTTGGCGCCGATGGTGCCGGAGGCCGCGGACGACACTGCCTTCCAGCGGGAGGCCGCCGTCATCGCCGCCATTTGGCTGTTTGACAGCCTGTCCTGGCAACTTGAACCGGCGCTCGCGGACAACACGCGCTGGGGCATCGCCAGCCGCCGCGGCCGTATCCTGCGGTTTATGGCGGTCGTGACCGAAGCGACGCAGGGGAGCGGCATCCTTCCCGAACTCGGCGAGCTCGTCGGCAGGTGGCATGAGCAGCTTCGGTCGCGCTGGGGGGACACGGCGGCACTGGCGCCCTACCCGGCATTCACCACGTGAGCGCGCCCGACCCGGCGGCGGAACGCGACCTCAAGAACGAGGCCGGCCTGGCCGGCACGTTCCGGCCCTATCTGCAACGGTGGCCATGTAGCCGCCGTCGGTGACCAGCGGGCTGCCGATCATGAAGGAGGCTGCATCCGACTTGCCGTTTGATTCACCGTCCATGGTTCCTTCGCTGTTCCATGCAACTATAGGTCAGTCAGCACGGAAGCGAAGTTCTGCCTCGGGTCGATCCTGCCAGGCACGGCATCGAAGCCGCATGACCGTTCTCCTGGATCAGAAAGCGAAGCGGAGCGCGCCGCCATCGACGGGAATGGTCGTGCCGGTGATGTAGCGCGCGCCATCGGAGGCGAGGAACGCGATCAACGCAGCGCCCTCCTCCGGCTCACCGAAGCGGCCGGCGGGGATGTTGCGGGCGATGTAGTCCTGCCGTGACTGCTCCGTCGGGTAAAGCCGATCGAGGATTTGCGCGCTGTTCAGGCGTCCGGGTGCGACGCAGTTCACCGTGACCCCCTTGGCCGCATAGTCCGCCGCCGCGGCCTTGGACCAGCTTTCGAGCGCGGCTTTCGCCGGACCGGCGGCGTTCATCGCCTTGGCGACGACGGCGCCGGTGACGTTGACGACCCGGCCCCAACCCCGCTGCGCCATCGCTGGCATCAACACTTCGCCGAGCCGGCGCGCGGCGTAGAAATTCAGCCGGAACGCTTCGTCCCACACGGCGGCGTCGCCCGGCTCCGCCATCGGCCTTGAACCGCCGGCGTTGTTGACCAGCACGTCGACGGACCCGAGTTGCCGGAGCGCCTCGGCGGCAAGCTGGTCGGGCGCGCCGTCATGGCTCAGATCGGCGACGAGCAGAACCGGCTCGCCGCCGCCTGCCGCCCGTATCGCGCCGGGCAACGTGTCCAGCGCCGCCAGGCTGCGCGCCGTCGCAGCCACGCGCGCGCCCTCTGCGGCCAGCATGATCGCGGTCGCCCGGCCGATGCCGGAGCTGGCGCCCGTGACCAGGCACGTCCGGCCCTGAAGCTTCAAGTCCATGCCAGTCCCTTCCTAAATTCACGCTTGAACATCGACCTTTGTCTCATGGTGTAGGTGCAATGCTCCTTCAAGCATTGCACCATGCCGCCAAGCGCGCTTGCGTCACACGGCGATCGTGCAATCCGCAAATGCTGTGGCCAGGGTGGATCAGCTCAGACGATTCCCATTGACCTCGCGCCCCCAAGCCGCCTACCTGCGCGCTCCCGGCTTTCCCGCCGGTCTGCGCGTCACGGCGCACACAGAAGCATTTGGACAGAAAGGGCGAGCATGCATTCGAACACGACAGCTTTTGCACATGCCGCCCGTCCCGCGTTCCACGAGGGGCTGAGGCGGCCATTCCGCCGAATAGGCCTCCAGAGACGCACAGGGACCATCTGTCATGAACACGCCGTATGCCGAACGGGAACTCGGCCGCTACCTTCGTAACGCGCTGCGCAGTGCGGCTTCGGCAGAGCTGCTGAAGCCGATCGCCGACGCGGCGGCCACCATGCTCGGCACGGCGGCGCCGGGCGGCACGGCTGAGGAACTCGAGCGCGCCATCGCCGCCTCGCCGCCGAGCGCAAGCTGCGCCGAACCGTTCGAGCGCAACGCCCAGTTTGCCGCCGAAGAGTTCGCGTTGGACGAAACCGAATTTGATATCCTTCTCCTCGCGCTGCGCCTCCGCCGCGGCCGCCAGCTTGCCCGGTTCGCCACGGCCGTGCAGGCGATCCTGCGTGATCCCTCTCGCGTGGTCGCGGTGCTGCTCGGTCGTGATCCCGAAATGGTCCGACCGCGTCTCACAGCCGGTTCGCGTCTGTGCGCCTGCGGGCTGATTTCATTCGACGACGACGATATCGACGACGACAGCTTCTCCTCCATCCTCGCGATCACCCGGACAGCGTCGGGCGCCATGTTCGCCCTTCACGCCGGGCGGGACGAGTGGCGCGCGGCCCTGATCGGCCAGCCCTGCGAACCTGGCCTGCCCTGGGGTTCGTTCGACCATCTCGGCGCCGCCGGCGCACTGGCGGCACGGGTGCTTGCCGCCGCCGCTTCGGCGGGCGAGCCCGGCATCCACATCCTGCTCGCAGGACCGCCGGGCACGGGCAAGACCGAGTTCGCCCGGGCGCTCGCCACCCGCGCTGGCCTGGCCCTCTATGCGGCTGGCGAGGCGGCCGGCGCGCAAGCCAGCGAGCCATCGCGGAGAGCCCGCAGCACCGCCCTGCGGCTCAGCCTGACCTTGCTGCGCCAGCGCCGCGACGCTGCAGTGCTGCTGGACGAGGCCGAGGATGTGCTGGACTCCACGCGCTCCTTCGGCGCCAGCCGCAGTGCCTTCTCCAAGCTGTTCCTCAACCGCACGCTGGAACAGGCGGCGGTGCCGGTGCTGTGGACCTGCAACGACATCGGCTGGATGGATCCGGCCACATTGCGCCGCATGACGCTGGTGGTGCAGATGCCGGTCCCCGACGCAGCACGGCGGACTGTCATCTGGGATCGCATCCTGGCCAGTGAGGCGTTGACCCTGCCGCCCGGCACGGCGGCCGCGCTGGCTGAGCGCTGGCCAGTCTCGGCCGGCATCGCGGCCGGGTCGGCACGCGCCGCCCGCCTGGTTGGCGGGGGCCTGGCCGAGTTGGAGATCGCCCTCGCCGGCGTGGCCGAGGCCGTGGGCCTGGCCGCGACGAGCGAGCCGCGCGCCGTGTCGGCGTTCGATCCGGCGCTGACCGTCTGCACGGAGGATTTGGCAACGCTGTGTGCCCGTCTGGCCCGGCCGGGAGCGCCACGGGCGTGGTCACTATGCCTGTCCGGACCACCCGGAACGGGCAAGACCGCCTTCGCGCACTACCTGGCCGAACGGCTCGGCCTGAAGCTGCTGCAGAAGCGTGCCTCCGACCTGCTGTCGATGTGGGTTGGCGGCAGCGAAAAGGCGATCGCCGCCGCGTTCGCCGAGGCGCGGATGAAGGGCGCTTTGTTGCTGATCGATGAGGCGGAGGCGCTGCTGTTCGATCGCGGCGCGGCTGCCCGCGCCTTCGAGGTGAGCCAGGTGGACGAAATGCTCACCTGGATGGAGCAGCATCCGCTCCCCTTCGTCTGCACCACCAACCTGGCCGAGCGCATGGACGCCGCGGCGCCCCGCCGCTTTACGCTGAAGCTGCGCTTTGACGCCCTCGATGCGGCCCGTGCGGCCCGGGCGTTCCATCGCGTGCTGGGCGCCAGGCCGCCGGGGCCGTTGCCGGACGGGCTCACGCCGGGCGACTTCGCCCTCGTACGCCGCAAGGCGGCGCTGTTGGGCGAATCCTGTCCCGCTGTGCTGGCCGGCTGGCTGGCCGAGGAGGTTGCCGCCAAGACCGGGAAGCGGAACCCGATCGGGTTCCAACCGGCCACCGTGGACATGTCAGTCGAAACGGCGCTGCGAAACGCAGCCTGACCTGGCTGGTGGCACCCTCACGCTCTGACGTGAGGCCCGCTCGGCGGCATGGTGCAATGCTTGAAGGAGCACTGCATCCCACACGCAGGATCGCACCGTGTCGCACCTTCTGCTATAGTGCGACCCAGTGTGAAAGGGTGCGATTACCCCTGGAGCCTTTGTGTTATCGTTCATACCTAGCCTGAGGCTGGAGAAGGCGCTGAGAACTCTGCAAGGGGCTGTGACCCGTTGCGCCGTGGAGTTGACTTGCCTGACTGATGCCGAGGCGGCCTGGCTGCGTCGTTGCGCCTTGATCAGCACCGTCGGCGCGTCGACCCGGATTGAAAACGCTGTGCTGACCGATGCCGAGATCGATTGGGTGGATACGGCCCTCCTGCAGGATGGGCGCGTGACTGCCTTTGAAGCCACCAAGGCGGCCATCTTGGACAAGTTTTCTACAGACCGCGAGCGGAGCGTTGAGGAGGTCGTCGGCTGCCGCGAGGTCCTGGGCATCGTCTACCTCCAGGCGGCCGAGCTGTTCCCGCTGACAGAAACTGCCGTGCGCGGCCTGCATCATACCCTGCTCAGTTTCTATCCCGCCGCGCGGTTCTATGCCGGCGGCTACAAGACCAGCCCGAACCAGGTGGTCTCCGTCAATCACGACACCGGCGAGCGCCGGGTCGTGCTCGACCCGACCCCGCCTGGCCCACAGACCGAAGCGGCGATGCGGGATTTGATGCTCTGGTACAACCAGACGATCCGCGAGCATCCCTGGCCGCTTCTGGTCGCGACCGAATTCGCGTTCCGCTTCCTGGCGATCCATCCCTTCCAGGACGGCAACGGCCGGCTCGGCCGGGCGCTGTTCCTACTGGCGTTGATGCAAAGCGATGACGCCGATTTCAGCCAGGTGATCCGGTTCATTTCCATCGACCGCCAGATCGAGCGGCACCGGCCGCTCTACTATGCCATGTTGCATCAGACCTCTGGCGGCAGGTTCCATGAGGATGCCCGGCTTTACCAACTCGACGGCCTTGCCTCGTTTTTCCTGACGATGCTGGAACACGCCTTGGCCGACATCGCCATTCTGCGCCGCCGCTATGCCGCTTTGCAACGCCTGTCGGAAAGCGCGGTCACAGTGCTCGCCTGCTTCAAATCGGCCCCTGAACGTCGCCTCAAGCTCGCCGACCTCGTCGCGCAGACAGGGCTTGTGCGCCGGACGGTGCAAAACGCTTTGGTCAGCCTTACTGAGGCCGGGCTCTTGCAACGCCTTGGTGCAGGACCCGGCACGCGGTATCAGTTGATATTCTGAAGCGCTGTCCATGGGGCATAGTGAGCACGGGCCTCGTGAACGACCCGCCCGACTGGTGATCTGCATGACGACCGCAATCCACTGCCTGGTCGAACTCCGGGCCGGCTCCCATCTCTACGGGACTGCCACCCCCGCCTCCGATATCGACCTCAAGGCCGTCACCCTGCCCGCCGCGCGCGACATCCTGTTGCAGCGTGCCCGGCCAACGGTGACGGAGGAGCGGACGAAACAGCGGGGCGAGCGCAACCTGCCCGGCGACGTGGACCGGGAACGCTACAGCCTGCAGCGCTTCCTGGATTTCGTGCTGGCCGGCCAGCCGCTTGCCCTTGAAATGCTGTTCGCGCCGGATGCCGTCATGACGGCGCCCCCCGACCCCCTCTGGCGCGCTGTGCAGGCCCTGGCGCCGCGCCTGGTCAGCCGGCAGGCGACACCGTTCCTGCGCTACTGCCGACTGCAGGCGGAGCGCTACGGCAGCAAGGGCGCCCGCGCCGCCGCGGCCCGGCAGGCGTTGGCGTTGCTGGAAGCGGCCGAAGCGGCACAAGGCACGACCGCCCGGCTCGCCGTCATCGAACCCATGCTAACAACATTCGCAGAAAGCACGCCACATGCTGCCCTGATCGACCTGCCCGTCGGCGGCGGACGCGACATGCGCCACCTCGAACTATGCGGCCGCAAAGTGCCGCTGCACGCCAGCATCAAGGCAGCGCGGGAGATGGCGGCGCGGCTGCTGGCCGAGTATGGCGCCCGCACCCTGCTGGCCGAGCAGGACGGCGGCGTGGACTGGAAGGCGCTGTCCCACGCGGTCCGTGTCGGCCAGGAAGCCATCGAGCTGCTCACCACCGGGCGGCTGGTGTTCCCGCTCGCCGGCGCCGGGCACCTGCTCGACATCAAGCTCGGCCAAGTGCCCTACGAAGCCGTGGCAGATGAGATTGCGCACCTGCTCCGCGCGGTCGAGACCGCCGCTGCCCGCTCCATCCTGCGCGAGGAACCCGACCGTGAGGCGGCTGAGGACCTGGTGCTGCAAGCCTATCGTCAGCAGGTGCTGGGCGGATGATCGACCCGGCGTTCCGTCGCCACGTCGAAGCGGCGCTGGCGTCGGTGGAGCAGGAGGAGGGCGTCCGCATCCTGTTGGCCGTGGAGTCGGGCAGCCGGGCCTGGGGCTTCCCGTCGCGCGACAGCGACTACGACGTGCGGTTCATTTTCATCCGGCCGCTGGCCGACTACCTCGGCATTTCGCAGCCCCGCGACGTGATCGAACGGCCGGTCGACGCGGAGCTGGATCTGGGCGGCTGGGACCTGCGCAAAGCCCTTGGCCTGATGGTGCGATCCAACGCCGTGGCGTTCGAGTGGCTGGCCTCGCCCGTGGTGTATCGCTGCGACCCCGCCGTCGTCATGGCGCTCAACGACCTGGTCCGCATTGCCGCGCACGTGCCGGCGCTCGCATACCATTACGATCGTCTGGCCCGCGGCGCCTGGTCGGCCGGGGAGACAGAAATCCGGCTGAAATCCTACTTCTATGCGCTGCGGCCGGCCTTGTCGCTGCTTTGGCTGCGCAACGGCGGCACGGCGCCGCCGATGGACCTGCCAGCCCTGCTCGCGGGCCCGACCGTCCCGAAAGAGGTCGAAGCGGCGGTGCAGGCCCTGTTGCCTTGCAAGGCCGCTGCCTGGGAGGCCGACACCATCCCGCGCCAACCGGCATTGGAATGTTTCTTGGCGGATGTTCTTGCCCGCTCCGTGCCCCGTCCGGCTGCATGGGACAGAGAACCGGCGCGCCTTGCAGCAGACGCATTGTTCAAAGCACTCGTCTTGGCGCGATGATCCTTGCCTGCGACAAACCGGAGCGGACAAGTGAATCCGCCAGGCTCGCAAGGGCAGGACGCTAGGCGGCCAGTATCCTCAATCGGCACGTATTAACCTCGTGCGTGAGGCCGTCGCTCTGGTGCAGGAGGTGTTTGCCCTGCTCTGCAACGAGCGCCGCCATCGCCGAAGCGCCTGCTACGGAGCTGACGATGGCCGCTACGGTCTGCGCCACCGCCAACGTCTTCGGTTCCATTTGATGGGTGCTCTGCACGATCCGCTCGGTCGCCGCACCCTGGTCCTGAATGAGGCTTGCGACGTGCACATTGTTCCGCTGAACGCGTGAGACGGTGTCGCCAACGCGCTTGATCGCGTCCCCCACTGTGCTGACCACGCCCTGTACCATTTGAATGCGCGTTTGCGCCTCCCTGGCCGCATGCGCAGTCTGGCTTGCCAGCGCCTTCACCTCGGTGGCGACGACAGCGAAGCCCAATCCCGCCTCCCCTGCCCGGGCGGCCTCGATGGTTGCGTTGAACGAGAGCAGCTTGGTCTGCTGCGATATGTCTGTGATAACCTGCACGATGGTGCCGATGCTGTCGGCCGCCTCGATCAGGGTTTCAGCCATCAGCACAATGGCCGAGGTCTCCTGGAATGCGGCGTCAATGATCGCCCCGGTTTCGGAACTATGCGTGGTGATGGTGGCGACCGTCTGCGAGAGTTCGTCGGTGGCTTTCGCCACGGTGTCCAGTTGGGCTGACATATCTCTCGCCGCAGTCGCGGCGCCGTCAAGCTGCTCGATTGATCGCGCGGATGCATCCTGTAGCGCCTCGGCGTCGCCTGTCAGCCCGGCAGCGGCTGTGCGCACCTGTTCGGCCAGGCCGAGCACTGAACCTTGCATCGTCTCCGCGAGGTCGCTGATCACGGCATGCCGGGCTTGCCGTGCCGCCAAGACGCTGGTGATGTCCCGATGCGTGCCGAAGAGGTAGCGCCGGCCGCCAAGTTCGACCAGCGTCGTTCTGGACAGCACGGGATATTGGCTGCCATCCCGCCGCTGGCGCATCCACTCAAACTGACTATTGCCCTGCTGGAAAGCTTCGGCCTGGGTCACCCGGATCAAATCCGTCGAGCGCGTGCCGTCCGGTTGGAACTCGGGCGCGATGTCCTTGAGCTGCACGCGCCCGAGTTCGGCCAGGCTGCTCAGGCCCAAATTGCGCAACATGGCCGGGTTGGCCCAAACGTAGCGGCCATCTTCTACCAGGGTGACTTCGACCGCCGTCCTCTCGATCGCAAGCCGGCTGACCACCGTCACCAAGTCCTCTGAACGACGGGCGAGATGGACGCATAGGGCAGCGGCCAGCGCAGCGCCACAGAGCAAGCCCGGCAAGCCGGCGCCCCATTGACCGACCGGGCTGGCGGCGATGACCACTAGCCATAGCCAACGCCTCATCCGCTCAGCCCTCGCACCTGCCGCAACCGTTACTAATGCAGCCGTGTGAACAGAAGGTTGAGGGCGTGCGGTACCGGGGATTGCACGCGGCCGACCCCCGCCTTGGCTGCTCGTTGGTCCCGCCTGGCGTATGGAACGGACCCACGACCGGCGGCGCGTGCGAACCTGCGCTCCGCCGGTGGCCAGCCGCGCTATGAGGCCGCGCTGGATCGGGCTGGCCATTCGGCCCCGGCGGATGTCCGGCCGGTGCGCGGATGCGGCCTCCGTCCCGCCTCCGCAACGCTGAGATCGGCAAGGGCGCCGGCCAGGGTCGGGTGGCTGAACCGGAACCCGTCGGCCAGCAGGCAACGCGGCGCCGCGGCTTGGCCGTCGAGCAGGATGGTTGCGGCTTCCCCGGCGAGGACCCGGATCAGCGCGGCCGGAATGCGCAGCCGCACCACCCTCCCGCAAGCCTGCGCCATCGCCCCGGCGAACCCGGCCTGCGACACGAGGTCGGGCGCTGTGACATTGACCGGCCCATCGACCACCGGCTTGTCGATGGCGAACCGGATCGCCGCCACGGCGTCGTCCAGGTGCACCCAGGGCATAGGCTGGCATCCGCTGCCCAGCACGGCGCCCAAACCGAGACGGCTGGCAGCTTCCAAGGGCGGGTAGAGACCGCCGGAGCGCCCGATCACGCCGCCGAACCGCAACCGGACCACGCGCACGCCAAGGCAGCGGACGCTTTTCGCCTCGGCCTCCCACACGGCGCACAGATCGGACTGGAACTGGCCGGGCTGGGCCGGAGCCGTCTCATCGAGTTCGCCGGCATCGTTGCGGCTGCCGTAGAAGCCGACGGCGGAGGCGCTTACCAGCACCGCCGGACAGTGGTCGAGGCGGCCGATCAAGCCGCTGAGCTGCTTCGTCGTGTCGACCCGGCTGCTCAGCAGCAGCCGCTTGCGCCGGGAGGACCAGCGCCCGCCGAGGATGCTGGCGCCGGCGAGATTGACGATGGCGGCGACCGGCGTTTCGGACGGAAGGCTGTCGAGCTGCTCCACCGCCAGCACCCGCGGGCCGAAGCCGGCGGCGGCGCGGCGCGCGTCCCGCGTCAGTATGATGACCCGCTTGCCGTCTGCCAGCAGGCTGCGGACCAGTGCGGTGCCGATGAAGCCGGTCGCACCCGTCACCAGCACGGCCGGGCCGTGCGGCGGCGCGGACGCCACGGGGGGCAATGCGGTACGGGCTTCGCGGTAGAGCCGCATCACGGCGATCCAGTTGCGCACGCTCCAGGCGAACACCCCGGCCGCGTAGAGGCTGAACAACAGGGACACCCAGCCGTGGCTGTCGAACGGCAGGCCGGATGGCGCGACGGCCCAGGCCAGCATTTGCGGCGCCAGCGCGGCCACGAAGGCGCCGTAGCTAACGGCCAGGATGGTGTGCAGGACGCGCTCGAGTTTCGGCAGCCGCCGGGTCAAATCCTCCTCGATGAAGTCGGCCAGCGTGATGACGATCTCGACGGCGAGCAGTCCGGCGAGGACCCAGGCCCAAATCCCGTCCCAGCGCACCCAGGCGAGCCCCAGGAACAGCACGGCGTAGATGGCTTCGCGCGAGGCATGCAGCACCAATTCGTACCGGGCAGAGATGCGCTGCGGCAGCTTCGCCTCCAGCTCATGGTGCCAGAAATTGTCGAAGGCGCCGATCAGCGCCTGCACGGAAAGGATCGCGAACACGGCGTTCATGGCAGGCTCTCCTGGCTGTCGCAGAACACGCCGGTCTGGCGGAACGTCGTTCCCCAGAGCGGGTGGACCATCGTGAGGGTGAAGCGGAAGTGGCGCTCATCCACCGCCCGGTGCTCGACCCGGCAGCGTCCGGGCGTCAGCAAGGACGGGATGGGCAGGCGCCATGGGCCGAGTGCGAGGACATACCGGCGGCTGGTGAAGACCAGCGCGTCCGCCGCGACCGAGACGTCGAGCACCATGCCGAGCCCGCCCGCCGTGCGCTCCAGCACGGCGCCGCCGGGTTCCGCCGACTTGACCGAGCGGACGCAGCGCGCGCCGATGTAGCGCGACCAGGCGATGCCATGGCCCACCGGGCGCACGTCCACGGTCGCGGGCTGGCCAGCCGCGCGGCAGGCGGTGAGCGGCGAGCCGAACGCACGCGACAGGAAGGCGAACACCGCGCCCACGGCCGAACAGTCGAGCGTGAGGTTGCCCTGGTAGGTCACAGGGCCATGTCCGGCGCGAAACCGCCGGCGGAGGCTGGATGGGAGCTGGGCCCAGTCGGCCGGGTGCAGCAAGGCTGCGATGTCGATCGGGGGCTTGTCGCTGCCCCTTGGGCCTGCGGTGGCCCACGCCTCCAGCGCCACGCTGCTTCTCATGCCAATGTCTCCCGTGTTGTCTTACGGGAGTGAGGTCGCAGCCGGCGTGCCAGGCACTGGCCTTAGGATAACATATTGATGTTGCTTGGTTTAGCGTCTAGCGTGCTGTATACGCCGTATACAGCCCAGTCGATTTACCGTAACATCGGTATACGCATGGCCATCCATATCGCCCTCTCGATCGCGCTGTTCGGCAGCCTGGCGCTCGCGCTCGTCCTCTGGCGCTGGGCGGAACGCGTGCCGGGCGTGCGGCAGCTCGTGCTGTTCCTCGTCGGCGTGTCGGTTTGGATCGCGGGCAACGAGCTGCCGACCTGGTTCGGTCCTGGGGCGGAGCGCGCGGGACTGAGCCTCCTCGCGACGGCCGCGCTGACCTCGGCGGTGTTCTTCCATTTCGCGGCGGCGTTCACCCGCCTGTCCATCCGGAGGTGGGTCCTTGCCGCCTATGCACTGGGGCTGGCGGCCATGCTGCTGTCGATCGTGCTGCTTCCCGGCGGCTACCAGCCCTTTGCCGGGCTGCGCTACGTCGCCGTGCCAAATGCGGTGGGATGGTGCACCAGCATTGTCTGGGCGGCGTTGGCAGGGGCTGGCCAAGTGGTGCTGCTGCGGGCGCTCGTCACCTGGACCGGGCTGGCCCGGCGGCAACTGGCCGCGGTCACGGCCTCCAGCGCATGGGGGCTCGCGTGCATGTCGGGCTACGCCATCGTGGCGCTCGACCTGCCGATGTCGCCCTGGCCTTTGCTGGGGCTGCCGATCTATCCCGTGCTGCTGGTCTATGGGATTCTGCGCTACGAGCTGCTGTTGGCCAATGCCTGGGCACGGCGGGCGCTTGGTTGGATGATCCTGGTCGGCATGGCCGGCCTGCTGGTTGCTGCCTTGCCGCTCCTGCCGCTCGGCCCGGCGCTGGGCACGCCGTTTGCGACCGCCGCCGCCGTCGGCATCGCCTTCGTCGTGCTCGGCGGCCCGGCGCGGCGGCTCGCAGAGCGCATCGTCTACCCGGGTGGCAGTGTGACGGCGGACGATCTGGTGGCCTGGCGGGCCAATCTGGCGCAGGCCGCCGACACGGCGGACCTGGCGAGCCGGGCGTCGTTCCTGCTGTCGCGGCGGCTCTCCATCACCGTCCAGGTCATCATGGGTGACGCCACGCCGGGCATGGCCGCGCCGGTGCTGGCCTGCCGCCGGACGCAGGCGGGATGGCAGTCGGTGCTGGCATCGGGGTGGAATGCGGCGCCGCCCGGTCCGCGCCGGGTGGCGGAGGTGTTCGGCGCCGTGTTGACCGAGGAGGCACAGCGGCTGGAACGAGCGGTGGCGCTGACCCGGCAGGAACGCGAGCGGCAGGTGCAGGCCCGGCTGGCCGAGTTGGGCGCGCTCGCCGCCACCGTCGCGCACGACGTCCGCAACCCGCTCAACATCATCGGCATGGCGGTCGCCACCGCAGACGCCGGGACCAGGGCGGAAGTGCGCGACCAGGTCCGCCGCATCAGCCGGCTGGCCGACGACCTGCTGGACTACGCCAAACCCTGGTCGGTCGCCGTCGAGCCCATGAACATCGCAGCCACCGCCCGCACGCTCGCGGCCGGCCGAAACAGAATCGAGGTGAGATTGGCGGACGAACTGCTTGTCGCAGCCGACCCGGGCCGGGCGGAGCAGGCGGTCGGCAACCTGATCGACAATGCGTGCGCCGTCGCCCGCCACGTGGTGGTGGAGGCGGAGTGCCGGGATGGCCAGGTCCATCTGCATGTCTGCGACGACGGGCCCGGCATCCCCGCCGATTTGCGCGAGCGCGTGTTCGAGCCCTTCGTCTCGCGCAGTCCGGGCGGCACCGGGCTGGGGCTGGCGATCGTGGCACGCATCGCGGCGGCCCATGGCGGCGCCATCCGGCTGACCGAGCGGCCGGGCTGGTCGACCTGCTTCACGCTCAGCCTGCCCCAGGCGGCATGATCACGGGCCACGTGCTCCTCGTGGATGACGAGCCGGCGTTCCAGCGGCTAGGCGGCGCGTGGCTGACGGGCCTCGGCCACCAGGTGACCCTGGCGGGCTCGGCCGACGAAGCCGTGGTCCGGTTCCGCGACGCCGCACCCGACCTGGTGTTGTTGGACTTGTCCATGCCACCGCGGATGGACCCGCTGGCAGGCATCGAGCTGATCGCCGCGTTCCAGCCGGCGCCGGTCATCGTGCTGACCGGACATTCGGCGCACGAGATTGCCTTGCGCGCGACTGATGCCGGGGCCTGGGACTTCATCGCCAAGCCGATTGATCCCGACATGCTCCGCTTCGTGGTCGACCGGGCGCTGCGCAAGCTGGCGCTCGACCGCGAGTTGCGCGCGATGCGGGAACAGGCGGCCGCCGACGATTTGGGCATGATCGGGCGGTCGGACGCGATCCAGCGGCTGCGCAGCATGGTGCGGCGACTGGGGCCAAGTGCGGTCAGCGTGCTGATATTGGGGCCGACCGGGACGGGGAAGGAACTGGTTGCACGGGCGCTGCACGCCTGCAGTCCGCGCGCGGCCGGCCCATTCGTCGCCATCCATTGCGGGGCGCTGCCGGCCAGCCTGTTGGAAAGCGAGTTGTTCGGGCATTTGAAGGGCAGCTTCACGGGTGCGCATCGCGACCAGCCCGGGCTGATCGAGACGGCGCATCGGGGCACGCTGCTGCTGGACGAAGTGGGCGAGATGCCGGCGGCGATGCAGGTCAAACTGTTGCGCTTCCTGCAGGAGGGCACGTTCCTGCCGGTCGGCGGGCGCGCGGCCAAACGCGCCGATGTGCGGGTGATCGCCGCGACCCATCGCGACCTGGCGGCGATGGTGGCCGAGGGCAGCTTCCGCGAGGATTTGTTCTATCGTCTGAAGGGCATCGTGTTGCGCACGCCGTCCCTTGCGGAACGGCCGGAGGATGTGGCGCTGCTGGCGACCGCATTCCTGCGCCGGGTGTCCAGCGCGAACCTGGCGGCCGACGCGCTGCACTGGCTTTCCAGCCGCCCCTGGCCCGGCAACGTGCGCGAGTTGCGTGCGATGGTGGAGGCGGCGGCGGCGCTGACCGGGCCCGGCGCCATCGATGCCGCCCTGCTGCGCTTCGTCGCTGGCGAGGGCGGCGAGAGCCTGCCGCCGTCGCCCCCTGGCGCTGGTTCGCTGTCCGGCGCCGTCGCCGAGATCGAGTACCGGATGCTGTCGGACGCGCTGGCGGCCTCCGGCGGCAACCAGTCCGAAGCGGCGCGGACGCTCGGCCTATCCCGCGTCGGGCTGATCCGGAAGATGGCGCGGCTCGGGCTGCGGTGAGCTGGGCGTTGCTGGCAGGAGAGGGTTTATAGAGACTCTGCCGCCAAGTGCGATTGCCTTGGCAGAGGGAAATAGCTTTGGACGCGCCTTATTAGGCTCTACCGATGCTCAGGTGCGAAGCGGACGCCCACGCCGATCCCGTCTTCCTCGAGCATCTGCACACCCGCTCCCTCCAGCGCGCGCCTGATCGCCGCCAAGGTGGTCTCGCGCGGGCGGACGGCCTCGTTCTCGATCATGTTCAAAGTAACCGCCGAAATGGCGGCCCGGTGTGCCAAAGCGGCCTGGGTCCATTTCAGCAGGCCACGTCCCGCGCGGATTTGGGCAGTGGTGATCATCACGACACGGCTTACAGCAAACTTGAGGATTTCTAAAGTTTTCAGTTGACGCCCCGCGAGCTGCAGCGGCATACGGTGCCGCGGCGGGCCGGATCGGGCTGGGTTCTCCTGTTAAGAGCAAACCCCAGACCAGGCATTCATGTCCGCCTACGATTCGGCGCGGGCCGAAGCTCGAGGGTTATCTGCCAAGCGCATGGCGGCACGAAAGTGCAGAGCGTGCGTTGCCTCGAAAGAGGCATACCCCTCGGCAAACACATGTCCGCGCCACCCAACGTGCGTTGGCCCGGGCGGGCCGGAGTTCGACGGTTATCCTGGCGCGGGTTCGAGTCCCGTCGATGTCCACCAGGGCGTCGTAGCTCAGTTGGTAGAGCAGATGACGTCGGCGATGCCATGACCGCCCGGTCGAGTAAGGAAAGGAGGCTGCCGTGACACGATTGAATCGACCGCAATGCACTGGCATGCGCTCCGGCAGCTTCGGCCCATCCGGTCGGCTGCTGACCCGGCATCAGCCGGCACAGGCATGACTATCATTCCAGACATCACTCCGGCGGGCCGGAGAGTGAGGGTTATCGAGGCCGCCGTGGGTAAGTCCGCCGGTTAAACCCCTCACCGCCACCATGCCCGCCGGTCCTTTGCGACACGAGGCGGGCCATGAAGAACTACCTTTCCATCCTTACGCGCCGGGCCGCGGCCATAACGCCGCAGCACCAGCCGATCCCCGGCGCCGTGCCGAACAGCGCGGGCGGGTACGCCTTTCCGGTCGATGATTGGACGCGGCTGGACCGCTTCCTCGTGCTCGGGTCGGAGGGCGGCAGCTACTACGCCGGGGAGGCCGCGCTCACGCGCGACAACGCCCAGGCCGTGCTGCGCGCCATCGCCGCCGACGGGGAGCGGGCCGTGGCGCGCATCGTCGCCGTCAGCGAAGGCGGGCGGGCGCCGAAGAACGACCCGGCGCTGTTCGCCCTGGCGCTCGCCGCCGCGGCCGAGGATCTCGGCACGCGTCGGGCTGCGCTGGCGGCGCTGCCCCGTGTCGCGCGGACCGGCACGCACCTGTTCCAATTCGCCGCCTTCGTGGAGGGCGCGCGGGGCTGGGGACGGGCGCTGCGCCGGGCCGTCTCGGCGTGGTACGCGGCACAGCCGGTCGAGCGGCTCGCCTACCAGGTGGTGAAGTATCGCCAGCGCGGCGGCTGGTCGCACCGCGACCTGCTGCGGCTGTCCCACCCGGCGGTGACCGACCCGGCGCGGGCGGCGCTGCTGGACTGGGCGTGCCGCAGCACGGAGGGCGAGGCGCTCCCCGCGCTGGTGCGGGCAGCGTGCCAGCTTGGCCGGGCGACCGACGGGGTGGCAGCCGCGGCGTTGATCCGCGCGCACGACCTGCCGCGGGAGGCGGTGCCGACGGCGCTGCTGAACGAGGCCGCCGTGTGGGAGGCGCTGCTCGAGCGCATGCCGCTGACCGCACTGGTCCGCTCGCTGGCCAAGCTGACCGCGGTGGGCGTGCTGCGTCCGTTGGGCGACCAGGTGCCGCTGGTGCTGTCCGCCCTCGGCGATGCCGACCGCATCGCCAAGGCGCGGCTGCACCCGCTGGCGATCCTGCTGGCGCTGCGCACCTACGCGCAGGGCCTGGGGGACCGCGGCGGCCTGCGGTGGGAGCCGGTGCAGGCCGTGGTCGATGCCCTGAACGCGGCGTTCTACACCGCCTTCCGGACCGTCGAGCCCGCGGGCAAGCGGATGCTGCTGGCGCTGGACGTGTCGGGCTCCATGGGCATGGGGCGCGTCGCCGGGTCGTCGCTGACCCCGCGCGAGGCGTCCGCGGCCATGGCGCTGATGACGGCGGCGACCGAGCCCCAGACCCACATCGTGGGGTTCGGGGCGACGATGACGCCGCTGCCGCTATCGCCGTCGATGCGGCTGGACGACGCGGTGCGTGCTGTGTCGGGCCTGCCGTTCGCCGCGACCGACTGCGCCCAGCCGATGCTGTACGCGCTGGAGCGGGGCATCCCGGCCGACGCCTTCGTTGTCTACACGGACAGCGAGACGTGGGCCGGGGCGATCCACCCGGTGCAGGCGCTGCGCCAATACCGCGAGCGGACCGGCATCGCCGCGAAGCTGGTGGTGGTGGGGCTGGTGTCCAACGGCTTCAGCATCGCCGACCCGGACGATGCCGGCATGCTGGACGTGGTCGGCTTCGACACCACCGCCCCCGCCGCCATCGCGGATTTCATCCGTGGCAAGACTGACGACTGAGACCTGACGACTGGAGACTGATCATGCGACGCCCAAGTGCCTTCGAAGCCCGTGCCCGTGAGCTGGCGACCGCCGCCGGCCTCGACCCAGACGCGCGTGTGGCGCGTCCGGGCGGAACTGCCCAAGGTTCCATGCGCCATGGCGCATGGAATGGCAGTGGAGGGGGGGCGGAGGGCGGACGCGGCTGGCCGGCCTGGTGCAACTTCCGTGACGCCGCGCGGGCGGAGCGGACCGATACCGCCATCGCCGCCGTCGAGCTGCCGCCGCAGGCCGACGCCTACAAGGATGCGCCGCTGACCGTGTTCGGCCCGCACGAGGCGGGGACGCTCGGCCAGATGCGCAACTGCATGGGCGTGGGCAACGTGGTGGCCGGCGTGGTCTGCGCCGACGGGCATCTCGGCTACGCACAGCCGGTCGGCGGGGTGATCGCCTACGAGCGGCAGATCAGCATCTCCGGCGTCGGGTTCGACATCGGCTGCGGCAACATGGCCGTGCGGCTGGACACGCCGTTCGCCGCCATCGCGGACCGCGCGGCGGCCATCCTGGGCGATGTGCGCCGGGTGATCTCGTTCGGGGTCGGCCGCGCCAACGCCGAACGGGCGGAGCATGCCGTGCTGGACGACGACGCGGCGTGGGATGCGGCCGGCATGGCCGATTACCGGCAGAAGGCGGCGGCGCAGTTGGGCACGGTCGGATCGGGCAACCACTACGTCGACCTGATGGTGGACGAGGCCGGGTTCGTCTGGATCGGCGTGCATTTCGGCAGTCGCGGCCTGGGGCATACCTCGGCCACCCGCTACCTGAAGGCGGCGGGTGGCAAGGACGGCATGCACGTGCCGCCCGCCGTGGTGGACGAGGACAGCGAGGTGGGGCGCCGCTACATCGCCGCCATGGAGCTGGCCGGCCGCTATGCCTATGCCGGGCGGGAGTGGGTGGTGGAGCGCGTGCGCCGGATCATCGGCGGCGCGGTGACCGACATGGTGCACAACCACCACAACTACGCCTGGCGGGAGACGCATGGCGGGCGCGACCTGTGGGTGGTGCGCAAGGGCGCCACCCCGGCCTGGCCCGGCCAGCGCGGCTTCGTCGGCGGCTCCATGGGCGACGACGCCGTGATCATCGAGGGCGTGGACAGCCCGGCTTCGGCCGCGGCGCTCTACTCCACGGTGCACGGCGCCGGGCGGCTGTTCGGGCGCATGGCGGCCAAGCGGACCTTCACCCGGGCGCAGATGGATGCCTGGCTGACGGAGCGCGGCGTGATGCTGGCGGGCGGCGACCTGGACGAGAGCCCGATGGCCTACCGCCGGCTGCCCGACGTGCTGGCCGAACATGCCGGCACCATAGGGGTGCGGCACACGCTGCGGCCATTCGCCGTTGCGATGGCTGGAGAGGGGGAGTTCGACCCTTTCAAGGACTGACCTTCGCCCGTGCCAGGGTGACGGGTTCGCGCTCCTGTTCTCCCGCCGGCGCCGCCAGCGGGAGAACAGCTTTACAGATCAGGGCGGATCAACCGCACGTCAGGCGATGGATCAGCCAAGGCTGAGTTCCTGCTCGACCAGCCGCACCCAATAGGCGGCCCCTAAGGGAATGACCTCATCATTGAAGTCGAATTTCGGGGTATGCAGCCCCGGCGCGGTGCCATCCTCGCCGACACCGTTGCCGATGAAGATGAACGCGCCGGGCTTCACGTCCATCATGAAGGCGAAGTCCTCGCCGCCCGTCACCGGCGTGGCCTGGGTGTCCACGGCCGCGTCGCCCACCAGCGATTGCGCCGCCGCGGCCGCCACCGCCATCTGCTCCGCCCGGTTGACGAGCGGGATGGTGCCCCAGCGGTTGCCGAACGTCGCCGTGGCGCCGTGCAGCGCGGCCAGGCCGTGCGCCAGCGCCTCCATCCGCTGGTCCAGGATCGCCTGCGTGGCCGGGGTGAAGCAGCGCGCCGTCCCCGAGATCAACAGCTCCGACGGCATGACGTTCACCGCCTGGTCGGAGCCGGCGGCGATGTGGCCCACCGAGATCACCGCCGTTTCCAGCGGCGGCACGTTGCGGCCGACGATGGTCTGCAATCCCAGCACGAAATGCGCCGCGACGACCGAGAGGTCCGCCGCCAGATGCGGCGCCGCGCCGCCATGCCCGCCCTTGCCATGGAACGTCGCCCGCCAGCCGGAGGTGCCGGCCATGAACGGCCCGGTGCGGATGGCGAACTGCCCGACGGGGAGCCCCGGGAGGTTATGCATGCCATAGACGCTCTCGACGGGAAACCGCTCGAACAGCCCGTCCGCGAGCATCTTCCTGGCGCCGCCGCGACCCTCCTCCGCCGGCTGGAAGATCAGTTGCACCGTCCCGCCGAAATTGCGCGTCGCCGCGAGGTGCTGCGCCGCGCCCAGCAGCATCGTCGTGTGCCCGTCATGGCCGCAGGCGTGCATCGTGCCGGGCGTGGTGGATGCGTGGGCTGCGCCGGTCGTCTCGTGGATCGCCAGCGCATCCATGTCCGCGCGCAACCCGATCGCCCGCTGGCCCGGCAGCCTGCCGCGGATGGTCCCCACCACGCCGGTGCCACCCACGCCCTCCGTCACCTCGACGCCCCAGTCCCGCAGCTTGGCGGCGACGAGGGCCGCCGTCCGCACCTCCTCCAGCCCCATCTCCGGATGGGCATTGATGTCGCGCCGGATGGCGGTCAGCGCGGCGTGGTTGGGCCGAATGGCGTCGAGCAGCGTATCACCCATGAAAAACCCCTTGGCAAATCCTCACCGAGCCTGGGCTTGTCCGCGGCGCGGCGCAATCAGGCAGTCAGTGGGCTGATATCCCCGGACGCCGGTTGTTGCGGTTGGTAGTATCTCAGTCTGAAAGTGGGGAGCACCCTGCCCCGTCATCTCGAGCGAAACGCGGCGGTCCAGGCGCAGGAAAGCCGGTGATCCGCTTCCATGGTCCCCGGACGAGGCAGGAAGAAGACTGATCGTTTCGCTCAGCTCTCAGGTTGCACAGACTGCACGGTTCGTGACAATCATGCATCAAGAACGGACGTCCCGGCCTGACGGGTATCGTTCCGCACCCAGGCATATAACTGTTCCAACCGCTTAGCGGAGCTTTCGCATGCGTCGATTCGCCCTTGGTCTTGTCGCTCTCGCCGCGTCCGCCTGCCTTGCACAGGCCGATGCACAGCCGGCGCTGATTGCCCCGGGCAAGCTCACATACGGCACGGCGGCGACGTTCGCGCCGTTCGAATACCAGAAGGACGGCGCGTTCACCGGCTTCGACATCGAATTCGGGGCCGCTGTGGCGGCGAAGATGGGACTGGCGCCCGTGATCACGAACATGGATTTCGGCGGGCTGATACCGGCGCTGCAGGGCCACCGGATCGACGTCATCAACAGCGGCATGTACATCAACCCGAAACGGTCCGAAGCGGTCGATTTCGTGCCCTACATGAAGATCGGCGAACAGATCGTGGTGAAGAAGGGCAATCCGCTCGGCATCCGCTCGCGCGACGATCTGTGCGGCCATCGCATCGCCGTCACCCTCGGCGGGATCGAGGAGACGTATGCGCGCGAGGACGCGACGAAGTGCCAGGCCGCCGGCAAGGCGGAGGTGACGGTGCTGACCCTTCCCACCATGCAGGACAGTGCGTTGTCGTTGCGGCAGGGCCGTGCCGACGCCGTGTTCGATTCCACGCCCGGCGCGATTACGCTCACGACGGAGCTGCCGGACGTGTTCCAGATCGCCGGTGACAGCTTCGAAAACGACACGCAGATCGGCATCGCCGTCCGCAAGGGCGATACTGCGATGCACGACGCCGTGGAAAAGGCGGTCCATGAGGTCGCCACCGATGGCACGTATGCAAAGTTGCTGAAGAAGTACGACCTGCCGGCCGCCGGGTCGATGTTCTGAGGCACGGCGGCCGGACGGCGAACAGCCGCTGATGTCGGTCTCGCCGTCGCTTATCCTCACCTACGTCCTCAGCGCCCCGTTCTACCATGCCGCGCTGATGACGCTGGCCATCAGCCTTGCCTCGCTGTTCTGGGGCATGGTGGTCGGCCTGCTGCTGGCCCTGCTGCAGGAGGCGCGGTGGCGGCTGTTGCGGCTGCTGGCGGTGGGCTACCTCTGGCTGTTCCGGGGCACGCCCGTGCTGTTCCAACTCATCTTCGTGTTCAACGTGCTGCCCGGCTTCGGCATCGTGCTGTCCGGGTTCACCTGCGCCGTGCTGGCGCTGGCGTTGAACGAGGGCGCCTACATGGCGGAGATCATGCGGTCCGGCATCCGCGCCGTCGGCCGCGGCCAAAGGCTGGCGGCGCGCGCGCTGGGCATGCCGGATTGGCAGGTGATGCGCTGGGTGGTGCTTCCGCAAGCGCTGCGCATCGTCATCCCGCCGATCGGCAACCAGTTCATCGGCATGCTCAAGCTGTCCGCCCTGGTCTCCGTGATCGCGGTGCAGGAGCTGCTACTGGTCGCCAACCAGACCGCGTCCGCCAATTTCCGCTACGTCGAGGCGCTGTCAGCGGCCGGGATTTACTACCTCGCGATGACCACGCTGCTGATGCTCGGCCAGTTCCTGCTGGAGCGGGCGTTGCTGCGACGCCGCCGGGCGTCACGCGGCCGCCCTGCCCGCCTACCCGGGGCGCTGCCCGGCCTGGCCGACGTGGCGCGGACACGGTGACCGCGCTGCTGTCGGCGCAGGCGATCTGGAAATCCTTCGGCGCGCTGGACGTGCTTCGCGGCGTGGACCTCTCCGTCGCGCCGGGCGAGTGCCTGGTGCTGCTGGGGCCGTCCGGTTCGGGCAAATCCACGCTGCTGCGCTGCCTGAACCTGCTGGAGCCGGTGCAATCCGGCCGGATCCTGTTCGAAGGGCAAGACGTCGCCGGGCTGACCGGCGGGCCGGCCCACGCGGTGCGGCGTCGCCTGGGCATGGTGTTCCAGAATTTCGAGCTGTTCGCGCATCTCTCGGCCCGCGACAACATCGCGCTGGCGCCGATCCGGGTCGGCGGCGAGAGCCAGGCCGCCGCCCGCGAGCGGGCGCACGACCTGCTCGGCAAGGTGCACCTGCCGGACAAGGGCGACGCCTTCCCGGACGAACTCTCGGGCGGCCAGCAGCAGCGCGTTGCGATCGCGCGCGCCCTGGCCATGCAACCGGCGCTGATGCTGTACGACGAACCGACCAGCGCGCTGGATCCCGAAACGGTCGGGGAGGTGTTGCAGGTCATGCAAGAACTGGCCGAGGACGGCATGACCAGCATCGTCGTGACGCACGAGATGGGGTTCGCACGGCGCGCCGCGGACCGGGTGATGTTCATGGACGCTGGCGTCGTGACGCATGCCGGCGCGAGCCAGGATTTCTTCACCGGCGCCGTGCCGGACCGCGTGGCGCGTTTCCTCGGCCGGCTGACGCTGTGACGCGCCATGCCGTCCTGCGGCGCGTCACCCTGTCCTACGCGGATGGCCTGGTGCTGCACACCGCCAGCTCCGGCGCGGTGCCGGGCCTGGACGAGCTGCGGCTGGTGGTGACGCAGGACGGGCGGATAGTGGCGATGGGGGCCACCCGCCTGAACATCGAATACCTGACCGGGATCCCGGCCGAGGCGCTGTGCCGCCTGTGCGTCGACGCGTTCGATACGTGCGACTGGAGCGGCGAGCCGGCGGGCTGGCATGTGCCGGACCTCCCGGCGCCGGCGCGCATGCTGTTCGAGATGGCGGCGGCGGACGGGGCCGCGCGGGCGGCCGGCCTGCCGCTCTCGGCCTGGCTGGGCGGTGGCGGGGCGGCGGCCGTTGCGACCAACCAGACCCTGTTCCTTTCGGACGACGCCACGCTGCTGCGCCGTGCCAGCGCCTATGCAGCGCGCGGCTTCTACGACCTCAAGCTGCGGGTCGGCGCCGGCCCGGTGGCGGACGACCTCCGCCGCGTCCGCCTGCTGCGCGACGCGCTTGGCGACCGCCTGCGCCTGGCCGCGGACGCCAATGGCCATTGGACCGAGGCGGAGGCGCCCGCGATCCTGGATGCGTTGGCGCGGCTGGGGCTGGAATACGTGGAACAACCGATCGCCGCCGGCGACTGGGACGCGATCGGCCGCGTGTCGCGCCACGCCGCCGTGCCGGTGATGCTGGACGAAAGCCTGTCGGACGGTGATGCCGTGGCCATGCTGCTGCGGACCCGCGCCGCCGCCATGGCGCACCTGAAACTGGCCAAGCTGGGCGGGCTCGACCGGCTGATGGCGGCCGGCCGCTCGCTGCGTGAGGCCCACATCCCGCTGATGGTCGGCCAGATGAACGAGGGCGCGGTCAGCACGCTGGCCGCCGCCCACGCCGCCGTGGCGCTGGGCGCCGAGCACCGCGAACTCTACGGCGCCGACGGCCTGCGCGACGACCCCGCCGGCACGCTGCGCTACGCCGATGGCTGCCTGCACCTGCCGCCAGGACCCGGCCTGGGCCTGACCCGGCACGCGCCGGCCGGGATCCTGCTCCGCGAGCACATCGCATGACCGGGA
Source organism: Acetobacteraceae bacterium (assembly GCA_965199095.1). Classification (GTDB taxonomy): domain Bacteria; phylum Pseudomonadota; class Alphaproteobacteria; order Acetobacterales; family Acetobacteraceae; genus LMUY01. The sequence goes on along the minus strand of CBDAQM010000004.1, from coordinate 410,655 downwards.
CCGTCCGCGGCTTGGACTCGGCCTTCACCCGCGCCGAGTATGACGCCAGGCTCGGCCGCGTCCGCCACGGCATGGCGGAGCGCCGCCTGGACTGCGCCGTGTTCACCGGACCCGAGAACATCTTCTACCTCACGGGGCAGCAAACGCCGGGTTACTACACGTTCCAATGCCTGATCCTGCCGCAGGACGGCGAACCGGTCTTCCTGCTGCGGCAGCTCGAACTCACCAACTTCCTGCGCAACAGCTTCGTCGAGCAGTACGAGACCTACGGCGACGGCGTTGCGCCGGCCGGCGTGCTGATGACGGTGCTGCGCCGCATGGGGTCGGCCGGCAAGCGGGTCGGCATCGAAAAAGGCGGCTGGTTCCTGCCGATCGGCTTCTATGAGGGCCTGGCCGCGGTGCTGCCGCGCCTCGATGACGCGACCGGGCTCGTCGAGCGGCTGCGCCGGGTCAAGTCCGCGGCCGAGATCGCGGCGCTAGAGGAAAGCGGCCGGCAGGCCGATGCCGGTGTGACCGCCGGGCTGCACGCCATTCGGGTGGGCGCCAGCGAGAATGACGTGGCCGCCGCGATGATGGGCGCCGCGATCGCCGCCGGCGCGGAGTATATGGGAATGGAGCCGCTCGTCGCCTCCGGCCCGCGCTCCGGCGTGCCGCACGCCACGTGGCGCCGGCGTCGCCTGGCAGAGGGCGACGCGGTGTTCCTGGAAATGTCGGGCTGCTGCAACCGCTATCACACCGGGCTGATGCGCACGGCCTGGCTGGGCGAACCGCCGCCGCTGGCGCGCGCGCTGGAAACCGTGGTGGAGGCCGCACTCGCCGCGGCGCTGCAGGCCGCGCGCCCGGGCGTCACCTGTGCCCAGGTCCACCAGGCGGCGCAGCGCGTGATCGACGATGCCGGCATGACCGAACGGTATGGCAAACGCAGCGGCTACTCGCTCGGCATCAGCTTTGCACCGGATTGGGGCGAGTGGCAGGTGCTGAGCCTGTTTGACGGCATCGATATCCCGCTGGAGCCGGACATGTGCTTCCACATCCCGACCACCCTGCGGGAGTTCGGCGTGTTCACCGTCGGGCTCAGCGAGTCGATCGTGGTGACGGATACCGGCTGCCGCCTGCTGGGCAGCCTCCCGCGCCGGATCCACGTCGTTTGAGGGTCTGACGGCGAAGCGCTCAACGGCGGCGGTGCGCCCGTTTGTCGGTGACGACGAACACGGATGCGCCCATCGAGAGCGCGGCCAGGCAAAACCATGTCAGGGCGTAGACAAGGTGATTGTTCGGCAGGGTCACCACCGTCAAGCCGCCGACCGGGGTGTCGGGGCCGCCCGGCGTCGCATCGGCGTCGATGAAATAGGGCGCGGCATCGGCCAGGTTGCGGGACAGCGCGATCGCCGCGACGTCACGGGAATACCAAAGGTTATCAGCCGGGTCGTTGCTGCGGAGGAAGCCGCCATGCGGTTCGGTGATGCGCAACAGGCCGGTCACCTCGGCCGGCGTTCGGATTTGGCTGTCTGCGCGTGTCGCCGGGTCGCGGAGCGACGAAGGGACGAAGCCGCGGTTGACGAGGACGGTGAAGCCCCGGTCCGTCTTCAGCGGTGTGATGACCCAATAGCCCATCCCTAACTCCGTGAGGGCTTGCACCTCGGCTTCCCGGTCGTTGAGGAAGACGCCATGAACCTGCACGCGGCGGTAGGCATCGTTGGCCGCGTTGACCGACGGCCATTCGGCTGGCCCAGGGGCATCGACCGGCGCGGCGTGGATGCGCTGGTCGATCTGGGCGAGGAGGTCCAGCTTCCAGGTCCGGCGATGCACCTGCCATACGCCCAGCGACACGAACGCCGCTGTCGACAGCATCAGCGCCGCAAGCAGCAGCAAGAACGCGCGGGACGAACGCTGGGCGGCCCGCTCAGCCACCGCGAGTGTCACGGCATCTGGCTCATGTCGTGCGCCGACACCGGCATCATATTCGTGGTGAGGTGGTACATCACCCACAACGAGCCGCTGAGCGCGATCACGACGAGCACGAGAGTGAACAGCAGCGCCATGAACGACCAGCCGCCCTCGGCCCTGGTATCCATGTGCAGGAAATACACCATGTGCACCACGATCTGGACGCCGGCCAGCGCCATGATCATCAGGGCGGTGGCCAGGTTGTTGCCGAGCACGCCGCTCATGACCAGCCAGAACGGAACCGCCGTCAGCAGCACCGACAGGCCGAACCCGGTCAGGTACGACCGCCGGCTGCCATGCGCGTGCGCGGCGCCGTGGTGCTGGGCGTGGGGTTCTGCGTGGGCGCTCATCGTAACATTCCCATCAGGTAGACGAAGGTGAACACGCCGATCCAGATGACATCCAGGAAGTGCCAGAACAGGCTGAGGCACATCAGGCGGCGGCGGTTTGCCGCAGTGAAGCCATGACGGCCCACCTGCGCCATCAAGGTGACGAGCCAGAGGAGTCCCATCGTCACGTGCAGCCCGTGCGTCCCGACCAGCGTGAAAAATGCCGAGAGGAAAGCGCTGCGTTGCGGTGTCGCACCTTCGGCGATCAGGTGGGAGAATTCGTAGAGTTCGATACCGATGAAGGCGGCGCCGAACAGCCCCGTCACCGCCAGCCAGGCCTGGGTTGCAGCGATGCGGTCCTCATTCATCTCCAGCATGGCGAAGCCGTAGGTGATCGAAGACAGCAACAGCATCGACGTGTTCACCGCCACCAGGGGCAACTCGAACACATCCTTCGGCGACGGCCCGGCGGCGTAATTCCCGCCGAGCACGCCATAGGCGGCGAACAGGATCGCAAAGATGAGGCAGTCGCTCATCAGATAGATCCAGAAGCCGAGCATGGTGCTGCCACCCTCGGGGTGGTCATGCTCATCGACGAGGTAGAAGACCGGGCGGTCTGGCGCCGCCTGGTATGGACCCATGGGGATGTCAGGCATCGCCTATGCCTCCGCCAAGATCAGGCGGGTCCGCTTCGCTTCCTCGGCGACGACGTCCTCCGCTGGGATGTGGAAGTCGCGGCTGTAGTTGAAGGTGTGGCCGATCGCGACGGCCAGCAGGGCGATGAAGCCGAGGATCGCCAGCCACCAGACGTACCAGATCATACCGACCGCGATGGCGGCGCTCAGCCCCGCCAGGACCACCCCGGTACCCGTGTTCCTGGGCATATGGATCGGCCGGAACCCGCTGAGCGGCCTAACGTAGCCGCGCTGCTTCATGTCCGCCCAGGCGTCGCCGTCATGCACCACCGGCGTGAAGGCGAAGTTGTAGGCCGGCGGCGGCGAGGAGGTGGACCATTCCAGCGTGCGGCCGTCCCAGGGATCGCCGGTGTTATCCCGCAACCGCTCGCGATCGCGGAAGGTCACGTAGAACTGCATGAGCGAAGCGCCGATGCCGATAGCCACCAGCAAAGCGCCGAAGGCGGCGATGATGAACCAGATTTGCAGCGACGGGTCGTCGAAGTGGCGCATGCGCCGGGTCACGCCCATCAGGCCGAGGGCGTAGAGCGGCATGAACGCGGCGTAGAAGCCGGTCACCCAGAACCAGAACGACACCTTGCCCCAGAAGGGATCAAGCCGGACGCCGAACGCCTTCGGAAACCAGTAGTTGATGCCGGCGAACATGCCGAACAGCACGCCGCCGATGATGACGTTGTGGAAATGCGCCACCAGGAACAGGCTGTTGTGCAGGATGAAGTCGGCCGGCGGCACCGCCAGCATGACACCCGTCATGCCGCCGATCACGAAGGTGAGCATGAACGCCACCGTCCACATCATCGGCAGTTCGAAGCGGATGCGGCCCCGATACATGGTGAACAGCCAGTTGAAGATCTTGGCGCCGGTCGGGATGGAGATGACCATCGTCGTGATGCCGAAGAACGAATTCACGCTGGCGCCGGAGCCCATGGTGAAGAAGTGGTGTAGCCACACGACGTAGGCCAGCAGCGTGATGACGGCCGTCGCGTACACCATTGAGGTATAGCCGAACAGCTTCTTGCCGCAGAACGTCGCCGTAACCTCGGAGAAGATGCCGAAGGCGGGCAGGATGAGGATGTAGACCTCCGGATGGCCCCAGATCCAGATGAGGTTGACGTACATCATCGGGTTGCCGCCGAAATCGTTGGTGAAGAAGTTGGTGCCGAGATACCGGTCGAGCGACAACAGCCCGAGCACCGCCGTCAGCACCGGGAAGGCCGCGACGATCAGGATGTTGGTGCAGAGCGAGGTCCAGACGAAGATCGGCATGCGCATCATCGTCATGCCGGGCGCCCGCATCTTCACGATTGTGACGATGAGGTTCACGCCGGAGAGCAGGGTCCCCACTCCCGCGACTTGCAGCGACCAAATGTAGTAGTCCACGCCGACATCGGGGCTGTAGCCGATACCCGACAGCGGCGGATAGGCCAACCAGCCGGTCCGTGCGAACTCGCCCACGAACAACGACATCATGACGATGATGGCGCCGGCCGTGGTCATCCAGAAGCTGAGATTGTTCAAGAACGGGAAGGAGACGTCGCGCGCGCCGATCTGCAGCGGCACGACGAAGTTCATCAGCCCGGTCACCAGCGGCATGGCGACGAAGAAGATCATGATCACGCCATGGGCGGTGAAGATCTGGTCGTAATGCTCGGCCGGCAGGAAGCCCTGCGAACTGCCGAACGAGAGCGATTGCTGCGCCCGCATCAGAATCGCGTCGGAAAACCCGCGCAGCAGCATGACCAGGCCGAGGATGACATACATGATGCCGATGCGCTTGTGGTCGACGGTGGTGAACCACTCCCGCCACAGATAGCCCCAGACGCGGAAATAGGTCAGCGCCCCGAGCAGCAAGAGGCCGCCCGTGGCCACGCCGGCGAAGGTGAACAGCACGATCGGTTCGTGCAGCGGAAGCGAGTTGAGTGTGAAGCGGCCGAGGAGAGCGCTCACGGGCACCATGGTCGGTGACATCAGCATAGGCCTTTGCGGAACTACGGGATTGAGTGAAGCGGGGCTGCCGAAGCAGTCCGAAGCGGGGTCGGCCCTGCCGCCGAGCCGCGGAGGAGACCCGGCGGCGCCAGGCCAGCCCCCATCAAGGCCGCCGTGTCATGCGGGCTCGCAGCGGCGGGGGCCGGGCTGTTGGCGGCGCCGGCAGCGTCCGGCAACGCGCAGATCGAGGCGACATAGCCTGGCTGCGGCCCCATCACGGCGCCGCGGGCTGCGTATTTGTCGTATTCGAGCGGCAGCGTGTTGCGCGCGCTGGCCAGGCCGAGGCCGCCCTTGGCGTCAATGCGCATCATGTCGTCCATGCACATCTTGCCTTGGTCGACGCACATGTTGAGAATCGCATGGTAAAGCGTCGGGATGACGGAGGCATAGTGCCGCACCGGCTCGTTCTCGCTCGGCCGTTCCAGCGCGAGATAGGCGTCCGGGGTCAACGCGCCGCCGTCGGCCTTCACCCGCGCGACCCATTTGGCGAAGTCGCCGTCGCTGAGGCCGTGGAAGCCGAAATGCATGCCGGAGAAGCCAGCGCCGCTATAGTTGGCGGAGATGCCCTGGTAGTCGCCGGGTTTGTTGATGACGGCGTGCAACTGCGTCTGCATGCCGGGCATGGCGTAGATCTGCCCGGCGAGGGCCGGCACGTAGAAGGAATTCATCACCGAGGACGAGGTGATCTGGAAATCAATCGGGTGGTCCACCGGGGCCGCCAGATCGTTCACGGTCGCGATGCCTAGATCCGGATAGATGAACAGCCACTTCCAATCGAGCGCCACGACCTGCACGCGCACCGGCTTGTCCTGCTGCTGAAAGGGCCGGCCGGATGATATCTGGCCGATCTGCCGATAGGGGTCGAGCAGGTGGGTGCCCGTCCAGGTGACGGCCCCCAGACACATCACGATCGCCAAAGGCGCGGCCCAGATCACCAGTTCAAGCTGGGTGGAATGATGCCAGTCAGGCTCGTAGCGCGCGGCGGTGTTGGCGGCGCGGTAGCGCCAGGCGAAGAACACGGTCAAGGCCATGACCGGGATGATGATGAGCAGCATCAGCGCCGTGGAGATGTAGACCAGGTTGCGCTGCTGCACGGCGACGTCGCCCGCCGGGTCGAGCACGACGGCCTTGCAGCCACTGAGCATCAGCGCCAGCAGGATGCCGCAGGCGGCAGGGGTGACCTTGGTGCGGACGAACTTAGCTTTCATGGCGCAGCACCTAATCCGGCCGGCGACGGCGTGCCATTGGACATTTTGTCCAATGGCACGTTCGGCCGAACTGGTGCATCAGCGTCGCCGAGGCCCTCACCCATTGCCGGAGCCAACCGCCCGATGTCGACCGCCGCACCACAGTCGCCGACCAGCATCGAGCGGGGTGCAGCGGAGATCAACAGCCACGAGCATGACGTGGCGCCGGGCGAGATCGCCATCGGCGTGGTCATCGGCAGGACGTCGGAGTTCTTCGACTTCTTCGTCTACGCGATCGCGTCCGTCCTGGTGTTCCCGAAACTAGTGTTTCCCAATTCGGACCCGCTGACGGGAACGCTGTTCTCGTTCGCCATCTTCGCGCTGGCCTTCATTGCCCGTCCCTTCGGGTCGCTGATCTTCATGGCGATCGACCACCGGCACGGACGCAGCCTCAAGCTGACCATCGCACTCTTCCTGCTGGGCGGGTCCACCGCGGCCGTGGCGTTCCTGCCGGGCCGCGCCGCCATTGGCGTCTGGGCCGTCATCCTGTTGTCGGCGTGCCGGATCGGCCAGGGTGTGGCGCTGGGCGGGGCGTGGGACGGGCTCGCCTCGCTACTCGCCCTCAATGCGCCGGAGCCGCGTCGCGGCTGGTATGCGATGATCCCGCAATTGGGCGCGCCGTTGGGATTGATCATGGCGAGCGCGCTGTTCGCGTATTTCGTCACCATCCTGTCGGCGCAGGACTTCCTGGAATGGGGATGGCGCTACCCGTTCTTTGTGGCCTTCGCGATCAACGTGGTGGCGTTGTTTGCCCGGCTGCGGATCGTCTCGACGCCCGGCTACGCCAGGCTGTTCCACACCCGCGAGCTGCAACCCTCCCCCGTCCTGTCGACGCTTCGCGCCGAGGGGCGCACCATCGCGGTGGGCGCGTTTGCCCCGCTGGCGAGCTTCGCCCTGTTCCACATGGTCACGGTGTTCCCGCTCTCCTGGGTCTTCCTGTTCACCACCGAAGGACCCGGCCGCTTCCTGCTGATCGAAATCGTCGGCGCTGTCGTGGGCCTGGGCGCCACCGTCGCCTCCGGGCTGATCGCCGACCGGGTGGGACGCCGGGCGCTGCTGGGTGGCTCCGCTGCGGCGATCGCAGTGTTCAGCGGGTTTGCGCCGCAATTGCTCAATGCCGGGGCGGCCGGTGAGATCGTCTTCATGGTCGTCGGATTTGCCCTGCTGGGGCTGTCATTCGGCCAGTGCTCGGGCGCGGTGAACTCCAATCTCAAGGGGTCCCACCGCTACACGGGCGCGGCGCTGACCTCGGACCTGGCTTGGCTGTTCGGGGCCGGGTTTGCGCCGCTGGTGGCGCTCTACCTCGCCTATCATTTCGGGCTGCTGGCGGCGGGGGCCTACCTGCTCTCGGGGGCGGTGGCGACGCTGGTGGCGCTGACGGTCAACAAGGAACTTGCCAGAAGGATCGTCTAGTGTCCTGCTTTGGAAATCCCATAGTGGAGTTCCAGGACACTAGCCCTTTGTGTTCAGTAGCCTGCTGGTCCCTGAAATTGGTAGGCATGTCAGGGGTAGGACACTAGGCGCTTGGTCGGGTCGGGTTTGTGGGTGCGTCTCGGCGGGACAAGGTGGGGCAGGAAGATCGCGGTGGTTCGGCTGCAAACTGCCATCCAGGACACCACCAACCGGAAAAACCTGCTGCTGCTGGTCTACCTGCGATGGTTCGCCGTGTGCGGCCAGATCGCCGCGATCGCGCTGACGTCGCTTTGGTTCAGGATCGGGCTCCCGCTCGGCGCCATGGCTGGCGTGCTGGCCTTCCTTGCCGGGCTCAACCTCGCGACGATCGCCCGCTCCCGCATCAGGATCGCCGTCGGCGACGTCGAACTCCTGGTCGAGTTGCTGCTGGACGTGCTGGCGCTGACCGTGCAGCTCTACCTCAGTGGCGGCGCGACCAATCCGTTCGTCTCCCTGTTCCTGCTGCAGGCGATCCTCGGGGCGGTGCTGCTGCGGATTTGGGCGAGCTGGACGATCGTGGCCATCGCCAGCGGGTGTTATGTTGGGCTGATCGTGTCCTACCGCGACATCGGCCTGGCCATGCCGATGTCGGATCATGCCCATCCGGTGTTCGACAACCTCCATATTTACGGCATGTTCGTCTGCTTCCTGCTAGCCGCAGCCTTGCTGGTGCTGTTCGTCACCCGGATCAACGGCAATTTGCGGGAGCAGGATTTGCGCCTGGCGGAGCTGCGGCAGCAATCCGCGGAGGAGGGGCACATCATCAGGATGGGTCTTCTCGCCTCCGGCGCCGCGCATGAGCTTGGCACGCCCCTTTCGACCATCTCCGTCATACTGAATGATTGGGAACACATGCCAGCCGTGCGGTCGGAGCCGGAGTTGGCCGTGGAACTGGCGGAGATCCAGGCCCAATTGGAGCGATGCAAGGACATCGTGTCCGGCATCCTCCGATCCTCCGGCGAGGAGCGCGGCGAGGGGGCCGAACGGGCCCAACTGATCGCGTTCTGCGACGGGGTAATTGACGCCTGGGAGCAAAGCCGTGATCCACCGAGGCTTATCTACGACAATCGACTGGCCGGCGATGTCGTCATCGCCTTCGACGCGTTGCTGAAGCAGGTCATGTTCAACGTCTTGGACAATGCCCTGGAAGCCTCATCCGCCGAGATCAGCGTCACGGTGACGCAGCAGCAGGATACGGTGTCGATCGCCGTCCGGGATAGCGGGCCGGGCTTCTCAGCCGGGATGCTGGCCGATGTCGGCAAGCCATATCAGTCAACCAAGGGTCATCCGGGCCGTGGCCTGGGCCTCTTTCTCGTCGTCAACGTCATGCGGAAGCTGGGCGGCCGGCTGCTCGCGTCCAATCTGCCGGATGGAGGCGCCTTGGTGGAATTGCGCATCCCTCTATCCGCACTCTGCGTCGACGCCGGCGCATGATGTCGAAGCCAAAGCTGATGATCGTCGAGGACGATGTCGCCTTCGCGCGGGCGTTGCGGCGTTCGTTCGAGCGGCGGGAGTATGACGTTTCCGTCCAAACCAGCCTGGCGCAAGTGAGCGACTCGCTGGCCGCCGGCCCTCCCGCATTTGCTGTCGTGGACCTAAAACTTGACGGCGTGTCCGGGCTGGAATGCGTAAAGGTTCTGCACCGGGCGGATCCCGCCATGAGGATCGTGGTCCTGACGGGATTCGCGAGCATCACGACAGCCGTCGAGGCCATCAAGCTCGGCGCCTGCCACTACCTCGCGAAGCCGTCCAACGCCGACGATATCGAAAAGGCCTTCCAACGGCAGGAGGGCGACAGCACGGCGCCGCTCAGCAAGCGGCCAACATCGATCAAGAGCCTCGAATGGGAACGGATCCACGAGACGCTCGTGGAAACCGAGTTCAACATCTCCGAAGCCGCCCGCCGGCTCGGGCTGCATCGGCGGACGCTGGCCCGGAAGCTGGAGAAAAACAAACTGGGGTAGCCCACCAGGGGATAGGCTACTCCAAAAAGGCAAAACCCATCGTGCGGGCATGATAATGCAGGCCGCCATCTTGAACGATGAGGAACAAGGCCCGCTCATCCCCAGGATTATGGTGGGAGTGCGGGACGCCCGGCGGCGTCACCAGGGTCGTCCAATGCCGCCAGGGACACATGTCACCATCCAGCATGGTGTGGCAGCCCCTGCCCTGCACGACCAGCGTCACCGCCGCGGAATTGTGGCGGTGCGCCCGTTGCGCCTCGCCCGGCGGCAGGGTGTTCAGCGACAGCGTCAGCTTGGGCAGGATATTGCGGGTGTCTTCCAGCCCGTCACCGGAAAAGATCAGCGCCAGGCCGGAGGTTGCAGCGTTGGCGGTGGTGCCGGCGAGCAGCTCCAACTGACGCCCGATCTCGGCCGCCGGGTAGTGCACGGCCCGGGCCGGGCGGCCGGGCTGGGCCGCGTCCAGCGACAGCAGCGGCGCATCGTCCACGGCCCAGAGCAGCGCGTCCACCGCCGCCGCCAACTCCGCCCCTTGGCCCGGCAGCAGCAACACGTCGCCCTCTCCCCAGGCGAAGCCGTCGGTGCCGGAGCGCGCGGCGCCGCGGCCCCGCAGCACGTACCAGATCGTGCCGCTGGCCGCGAAGCCCGGCCGGAGCGTGTCGCCGGCGCGGATCGTGGCGTAGCGGGCCAACATCAGCGGCGTCGTCGCGGCAAAATCGCAGCCCAGCGCATCCGACTGGTCGCACTCGAACACGGCGGTGGTGCCGGCGGCGGCCAAAGCCGCATCCAATACCGCGTCGAAGCTCCGGGCCGGGACCGGGGGCAGCTTGATGTTGAAGGCATTGCCGGAGTTGAAGAACCGAGCGCGCGCCGCCGCCTCGCTGGCCGGGGCGGCGGGGTGCTGCACGGGCAGGTCGGCCATGTCGATGGTCATGCGTCGTCCCTTTGAAGAAGTGCGAGCCCCGGCACCGGAACCGCCAGCAGGATGCGGGCCTGGCTCACGACGTGCGCATCACCTGGCCCGGCAGCGCGCGGGGGTCACGCGGCAGCCAGGCGCCGGCCTCGGCCTGGGCGATGAACTCGGCCAGCACGGCGTTGAACATCGCCGGCTCCTCCAGGTTCAGCGTGTGCCCGGTCTTAGGGAATACGGCCAGGCCGCAGGCGGGAATGGTGCGCTTCAGGAACAGGCCGGGTTGCAGGCAGTGGTCGTCCTCGTCGCCGACGATCACCAGTGTCGGCACGGCCATGCGCTTCAACCCATCCTTCAGGTCCCACAGCGACGGGCGCATCGCCTGCACCCCGCGCATGGTGAGCGCCGCGCCGACGCTGGAATGGGTGGCGAGCCGGTCGGCGAACTCGCGCCAGCCGCGCGGGTCCTTCGCCTGGAACTGCACGCGGCTGGCGCCTTCGGCGTAGATCGGGGCGAAGACGGCGGCGCCGAGGGTTTCGAAGCGGTCGGCCACCTCGCGCGAGACGCCGCGGAAATATGCCTCGAACTGCTTTTCCGCACCGTAGCCGGCGCCCGCCACCGTCAGCGATAAGGCGCGGTCAGGGTGGGTCAGGCCGAAATGCAGGGTGGCGAAGCCGCCCATCGACAGGCCGACGACATGCGCCCGCGCGATGCCCAGCCCGTCCAGCACGGCCAGCGCATCGGCCACTGCAATGGCCTGGGAGTACTGCGCCACATCCTCGGGGATGTCGGAGGGCGCGTAGCCGCGGGCCGCATAGGTGATGCAGCGGTGGCGGCGGCTGAAATAACGGAGCTGCGGCTCCCAGCTTCCATGGTTGCCGCCGAACTCGTGGATGAACAGGATCGGCGTCCCGGCGCCAACCTCCTCGGCGTAGAGGCGGAGGCCGTCCTGCGTCGTGATGTGCATGTTCCTCTCCTAGTACAGCGTTTCCATGGAACGACTCCTATGCCGCCGCCTGACGCAGGCCCGTCGTAGGGTGGGCTTCAGCCCACCTCTTTGAGGCGCCGTAGGAGACCATGGTGGGCTAAAGCCCCATGTGCGTTAAGATAGGGTTGACTCGACGCGAATCGGCATGATTCTGGGTGCAGATGCAGCCAGCATCTCATGTTATCGACAGTTTCCCTGAGCTTCTAGCGCGCTTGCCCCCGGGATTGGATCTAGATGCGCTGGCGATATCGAGCCGAGCCATCGAGCGTCCGCGCAAGGTGTGCGATGGGGCGAGCCTGTTGCGGTTGGCTTTGGCGCGCGGTCCAGGCGGGCTATCGCTCAATCAAACGGCAGCGTGGGCGTCGATGAGCGGCTTGGCCCAGCTCAGCGATCCCGCGGTCAAATACCGCTTGGACAAGGCAGTCGATTTCCTGAAAGCCATCATGGAACAACAGCTTGCTGCCCGGACGGGCAGCGCTGTCATCCGGTGGCCAGGACGCAGCCTGCGCATTGTCGATGGCACCAACATCTCGCAGCAGGCAAGCCTTGGCACCGACTGGCGGGTGCATGCCGGGTTCGACCTCGCCACCGGCGGCTTTTTCCACCTGGAACTGACCGACAACCGCGGCGCCGAGTCGCTGGCGCGCGGCGCGCCCGTGGCTGGCGAAGTGCGCATCGCCGATCGCAACTATGCCAACGCTGGCGCCCTGCATCGTCTTTGCCAGCAAGCCGAGCGCGTTGACTTCATCGTGCGGGCACGATGGAAGTCGTTCGCGTTGCGCACTCCCGCTGGTGCGCCCTTCACCCTCATCGAGCACCTCAGCGCCCTCGACCCCGCCACACAGACGAGCGAGGTGCTGGTGCACGCGGCCGTCGACAAGACGACGCATGTGCCACTGCGCCTGATCATCCAGCGCCGACCACCTGAACAGATCGAGAAGACCCAGCACCATCTTCGCAAAGCAGCCTTGCGTAAGCAGAAGAAACTCGACCCCCGGACGCTTGTGGCCGCACAATTCCTCATCCTTGCGACCTCATTGCCCGCCGAAACCTACCCGGCGAGCGAAATACTTATCGTCTATAGACTACGATGGCAGATCGAACTCGCCTTCAAGCGATTGAAGTCGCTGCTGCACATCGACCAATTGCCCACACGCACCACCAGCGCTTCCCGAAGTTGGCTCTACGCTCACCTCATCCTGGCTCTCTTATGCGACGACATGAACCAGGATTTCCTGGAATCTTCCCCCTCAGGACCTTGCCGAGATCGACTGCACACCCTCGCCATGGCGCATCCATAAAACAGCAGCCTTGCTGCTGCTCATGGCAGTCCTTGGAACCCTACCACTCGATCGCATGCTCAAGTCGAGCGCCCATCTCCATCGGCAACTCGCACACCAGCCACGAAAACGAAAACCAGACGTGATCTATCCCGTCAAACCACTATCTTAACGCACATGGGGCTAAAGCCCACCCTACGACGTCCTCTCGATAGGGTCGGTTCATGGAATCGATCTAACAAGAAACAGCGGCGTGAAGGCACCCATACCGAGGCCGCAGCCGGCAAGGCTTCATCCGCGGCGGGTCGGCCGTTGCCGGTGGCAACTAGTACAGCGTTTTCATGAAACGACTCCTATCCCCGCCGCCTGACGCAGGCCCTTCGTAGGGCGGGCTTTAGCCCCATGTGCGTTAAGATAGGGTTGACTCGACGCGAATCGGCATGATTCTGGGTGCAGATGCAGCCAGCATCTCATGTTATCGACAGTTTCCCTGAGCTTCTAGCGCGCTTGCCCCCGGGATTGGATCTAGATGCGCTGGCGATATCGAGCCGAGCCATCGAGCGTCCGCGCAAGGTGTGCGATGGGGCGAGCCTGTTGCGGTTGGCTTTGGCGCGCGGTCCAGGCGGGCTATCGCTCAATCAAACGGCAGCGTGGGCGTCGATGAGCGGCTTGGCCCAGCTCAGCGATCCCGCGGTCAAATACCGCTTGGACAAGGCAGTCGATTCCTGAAAGCCATCATGGAACAACAGCTTGCTGCCCGGACGGGCAGCGCTGTCATCCGGTGGCCAGGACGCAGCCTGCGCATTGTCGATGGCACCAACATCTCGCAGCAGGCAAGCCTTGGCACCGACTGGCGGGTGCATGCCGGGTTCGACCTCGCCACCGGCGGCTTTTTCCACCTGGAACTGACCGACAACCGCGGCGCCGAGTCGCTGGCGCGCGGCGCGCCCGTGGCTGGCGAAGTGCGCATCGCCGATCGCAACTATGCCAACGCTGGCGCCCTGCATCGTCTTTGCCAGCAAGCCGAGCGCGTTGACTTCATCGTGCGGGCACGATGGAAGTCGTTCGCGTTGCGCACTCCCGCTGGTGCGCCCTTCACCCTCATCGAGCACCTCAGCGCCCTCGACCCCGCCACACAGACGAGCGAGGTGCTGGTGCACGCGGCCGTCGACAAGACGACGCATGTGCCACTGCGCCTGATCATCCAGCGCCGACCACCTGAACAGATCGAGAAGACCCAGCACCATCTTCGCAAAGCAGCCTTGCGTAAGCAGAAGAAACTCGACCCCCGGACGCTTGTGGCCGCACAATTCCTCATCCTTGCGACCTCATTGCCCGCCGAAACCTACCCGGCGAGCGAAATACTTATCGTCTATAGACTACGATGGCAGATCGAACTCGCCTTCAAGCGATTGAAGTCGCTGCTGCACATCGACCAATTGCCCACACGCACCACCAGCGCTTCCCGAAGTTGGCTCTACGCTCACCTCATCCTGGCTCTCTTATGCGACGACATGAACCAGGATTTCCTGGAATCTTCCCCCTCAGGACCTTGCCGAGATCGACTGCACACCCTCGCCATGGCGCATCCATAAAACAGCAGCCTTGCTGCTGCTCATGGCAGTCCTTGGAACCCTACCACTCGATCGCATGCTCAAGTCGAGCGCCCATCTCCATCGGCAACTCGCACACCAGCCACGAAAACGAAAACCAGACGTGATCTATCCCGTCAAACCACTATCTTAACGCACATGGGGCTAAAGCCCACCCTACGACTTCCTCTCCATAGGGTCGGTTTCATGGAATCGGTGTACTAGTTGCCACCGGCAACGGCCGACCCGCCGCGGATGAAGCCTTGCCGGCTGCGGCCTTGGTATGGGTGCCTTCACGCCGCTGTTTCTTGTTAGTCTAGATCACCGAGCCGCGGGCGGAAATCCCGCCATCGATGGTGACGATGGTCCCTGTGATGTAGCCGGCGCGGGGCGAGGCGAGGAAGGCGGTGAGGTCGGCGACTTCTTCGGCTGACGCCGGGCGCTTGCCGGGATAGCGGTCGTACAGCTCCTCCCAGCGGGCCTCGTCGCCCAGCATGTCGATGGCCTTGCGTTTCATGATCTTCAGCATGCGGGCGGTGGCGACCGGGCCGGGATTGATGCCGACGACGCGCACGCCGTCGTTCAGGCTGGCGCCGCCGATCGCCTTGGTGAACGACATCAGTGCCGCGTTCCCGGTGGAGCCGGCGTAGTAGCTGGCGTCCCAGTTCTCGCCGGAATTGCCGATGATGTTCACGATGACCCCGTCGCGCCCCTTCATGCGGCGGTAAAAGGCGCGTGTCAGGGTGATGTAGCCGAACACCTTGAGGTCGAAGCCGGCCCGAAGCGCCGCGTCGGACACGATGTCCAGCGAGCCCGCAGGGATGTCGCCGGCATTGTTCACCAGGATATCGGTATCCGAAGCTGCCTGCGCCAGCGCGTCCATCGCGGCGGTGCTGGAGAGGTCGGCCTGGTGGACCGTGACGCGCACGCCATGCCTCGCCTCGATCTCCCGCTTCGCCTGCTCCATCGCTGCGCCGTTGCGGGCGGCGAGATGCAGGTGGCAGCCCTCAGCCGCGAATGTGTTGGCGCAGGCCAGGCCGATGCCCTGGGAGGCCCCGGTGATCAGGACCATCTTGTTGGTAAGGCCGAGTTGCACGGTGGTTCTCCGCTGGTCGTTATACACGGCCAGGCA
This sequence comes from Acetobacteraceae bacterium, assembly GCA_965199095.1. Taxonomy (GTDB): domain Bacteria; phylum Pseudomonadota; class Alphaproteobacteria; order Acetobacterales; family Acetobacteraceae; genus LMUY01. The sequence continues at coordinate 395,136 of CBDAQM010000004.1, read as the reverse complement.
AATTGCATACCAGAGGGGCCGCTCAGTTGAAGGCGGCGATGAAATCCACCAAATTGTCGCCGAGCAGGTTCAGGTGCGCACGCATCGCGGCGTGCGCCCCGTCGGCATCGTGGGCGAAGATGGCCTGCATGATCGCCTCGTGCTCGCGCAGCGTGTCGCCGATACGCGTCGGCATCTGCGTGACGCGGCGGCGGTAGGCGGCCACGCGATTGCGCAGCCGCCGGGTTTGGTCTGCCAGGAAGGCGTTGCAGGACGCTTCGTAGATGGCTTCGTGGAAGTCCTGGTTCACGTCGTAGAACACATCCGCACCCTGGTTTGCGGCGGCGACCAGCCGTTGGTGGATCGCGGTCAACTCGGCCTTCTGTAGCGGCGTCAGGCGGCGCGCGGCCAGGCGGGCGCAGAGGCCCTCCAACTCTCCCATCACCTGGAACATCTCGATCAGCGCGTGAACGCCGATCACGCGGACCATGGCGCCCTGCCGCCCGCGCAGTTCGACTAGGTCATCGGCCGCGAGCAGGCGGAAGGCTTCGCGCACCGGGGTGCGGGACACGCCGAAGCGCTCGGCGACCTCCTGCTCGTCCAGCTTGGCGCCGGGCTCGATGCGGCCTTCGGCGATCTCCGCCTCCAGGCGGCGATGCACCAGGCTGGCGCGGGTCTCGGCCGGATCAAGGATGATGGTTTGCCTGGTTTCTGGTGCGTTTGTCGCCGGGCGTGCTTCCAAACTGCGCATGTTGTGCACAACCTCCTTACCTCCGCATACACGGCAGCGGCGTTGGTCCGGGGTATGGCAAGCGCCGCGCCACTCTGACGTCCCCCTGGCATGACCCTTGCTGAACATGTCGTGCAACAGCCGAGGACGCTGGGTGGCCATCGCGGCATCCGACCCCGCACCGCCTGACCTTTTGGAGATGCGGGGCATCTCCAAGACCTATGGCCGCACGGTGGCGCTCCGGGGATTGGAGCTGTGCGTGCCCGCCGGCGAGTTCGTCACCGTCGTGGGACCGAGCGGCTGCGGCAAGAGCACGCTGTTCAACATGGTCGCCGGGCTGGAGGAGCCGGATGCGGGCGGCACGATGCGGTTCAAGGGCCGTGCCTGCCGCGCGTCGGAGCTGTTGGGCCGGATCGCCTTCATGCCGCAGCGCGACCTCCTGCTGCCATGGCGCAGCGTGATCGACAACGCGATCCTGGCCAATGAGATCGAGGGCGCGCCCCGGCGCGCGGCTCGCGAGCGGGCTCGCCGCCTGGTGCCGGAGTTCGGTCTCGCCGGGTTCGAGGACCAGTATCCGCACCAGCTTTCCGGCGGGATGCGGCAGCGTGTGGCGCTGATGCGAACCTTCCTGTTCGAGCGCGAGCTGATGCTGCTGGACGAGCCGTTCGGGGCGCTGGACGCCCTCACCCGCACCCTCATGCAGCGCTGGCTGCTGGATGTATGGGAACGGCACAGGCGGACCATTCTGTTCATCACGCATGACGTGGACGAGGCGATTTTCCTCGGCGACCGCGTGCTGGTCATGACCGCCCGGCCCGGACGGGTGAAGCTGGAATGCCCGGTGGCGCTGAAGCGGCCGCGCGACGCCGGGCTGGTGCTGACGCCGGAGTTCATCGCGCTGAAACGCGAGATCCTGGACGCCATCGAGGAAGAGAGCATGAAGAGCTTCGCCGCCAGCATGCCAGTGCCACCATCGGACCCGAAGCCAGGCCGATCCATCGTAGCGAACCTGAACCCCGAACCGGAGCATATACCATGAACAGGCGGCGCCTCCTCGCATCCCTCGCGGCCACGGCCGCGCTCCCGGCGGTCAAGAGCCGCGGGCAGACCCTCACCAAGGCGAGCCTGCGGCTGAAATGGCTGGCGCAGACGCAGTTCGCCGGCTTCTACCTGGCAAAGGCGCGCGGCTACTACGCGGCCGAGGGCATCGACCTCACCATCAATCCCGGCGGCCCCAACCTGCTGACGGAAAACCTGGTCGCCACGGGCGCCGACACGTTCGGCCTGTCCGGCGGAACCGACAGCGTGTTTGCGGCGCGGGAAAAGGGCCTGCCGGTGGTCTGCGTCGGCATCGCGCACCAGGTGACGCCCTTCGTCTTCGTGTCCCATGCCGACGGCCCGGTGAAAACGCTGCAGGATTTCCGCGGCAAGACCGTGACCACCTGGTTCACCGGCGCCAACTACGTGCTGCTGGCCATGCTGGCCCAGGCCGGCATCAAACAGTCGGACTTCACGCTGCAGCCGCAGCAGGTCAGCATGACGCCGTTCATCGACGGCCAGACCGACGTCGCGACCGCCACGCTGTACAATGAATACTACACGCTGCTGACCCGCATGGGCGCCGACAAATTGCGCCGCTTCGTGCCGGAGGATTACGGCATCACCTTCCCGCGTGACACGCTGATCACCAACGAGGCGACGATCAAGGACAACCCGGCCCTGGTGCAGGGTTTCCTGCGCGCCTCCATCCGCGGCTGGCGCGAGGCGCTGCGCGACCCCAAGGCCGGGGTGGACGTGGTGATGGCGGTCGCCCCGACACTGGACCGCGCCGCCCAGGACTACATGCTGAAGGAGGTGGGCAAGCTGATGGTCGCCGGGCAGGGCGGCACGGATGGTCTGTTCTGGATCAACGACGCCGCCGTGAAATCCGCGCGCGACTTCCTGCTGAAATACGGGGTGCTGAAGACGCCCGTCGACCTCGCGGCCGCCTACAACAGCAGCTTCCTCGACGCGATTCCCCTGGCCGACCGCCTGGCGTGAAGGCAGCGGGACTACGGGCGGCAGCCGCGCTGGGCCGGTTGCTGCTCGGCCTGCTGGTCGCCGGCCTGGTGTGGGACGGGGCGATCCTGCTGTTCGGCATCCGCCCGGTGTACCTGCCCCGCCTGTCCGCCATCCTCGCCGCGGTCGCCGCCACGCCCGGCGCGTATTGGGACGGCTTCGTGCGCACGGCGGAGGAAACGCTGACCGGTTTCGCCGCCGGCACTGCAGTGGGCGTGCTGAACGGCGTGGCGTTCTTCCGCTGGCCGCTGTTGCGGGACATGCTGTTCCCGATCTTCGTGGTGTCGCAAACCATCCCGGTGATCGCGTTCGGCGCGCTGGTGGTGCTGTGGTTCGGCAACACGCTGCTGGCCAAGGCGGTGATCGCCTTCTACCTGACCTTCTTCCCGGTTACCGTGAACACGCTGCTCGGCCTGCAATCCGTCGACCGCGCCCAGGTGGCGCTGCTGCGCAGCTTCGGCGCCCGCGGCGGCAGGCTGATGCTGCACCTGCAATTGCCGACCGCCTTGCCGCAGATCTTCGTGGCGCTGCGGCTGGGCGCGTCGCTTAGCCTGGTCGGCGCCATCGTCGGCGAGTGGTTCGGTGACACCACGGGGCTCGGTGTGTTGCTGCTGCAGGCGATGTATGCGGAGAACGTCGTGGGCCTGTGGGCGGCGATCCTGTGCGCGGCGGTGCTCGGCACCGGGTTCTACGCCGCGGTGGCCGCGGCGGAGCGGCGCCTGGTGTTCTGGGGTGCGGAGCAGTGAGCCGCAGCGCGGCGAGGGGCCTGTGCGGCGCCGTGCTGCTGGTCGTGCTGTGGGAAGCGGCGGCGCGCGGCTTCCACCTGCCCGCCTACACGCTGCCGGCGTTCAGCGACATCCTGGTGTCGGTGTGGGAGCAGCGGGCCGCCCTACTGCGGGCCGGCGGCGTGACCCTGGCCGAGTCGCTGGCCGGCTATGCCATCGGCTCGTTGATCGGCGTCGCCTTCGCCGTGCTGCTGGTGGTGCTGCCCTGGACCCGGCGCGGCGTGATGCCGGGCTTGCTCGCCATCAACTCCGTGCCGGTCGCGGCCTATTCGCCGCTGGTGCTGCTGTGGTTCGGGATCGGCTGGTCGTCGAAGGTGGTGATGGTGGCGCTGGCGGTGGGATTCACCGTGTTCCTCAGCGCGCTGGCCGGGTTCGACCGGGTGGACCGCCGCAGCGTCGGCTTGCTGCGCAGCTTCGGCGCCGGGCCATTCGCCATACTGTGGCGGCTGCGGCTGCCCACGGCGCTGCCGCTGATCGCGGCGGGCATGCGCGTGGCCACGGTGCGGAGCCTGATCGTCGCCATCGTCACCGAGATGCTGGGCGCCTATGGCGGGCTCGGCTGGATCATCTACCAGGCGGTGGTGCAGATCGACTTTGTGCAGGTCTGGTCGGCCATCTTCGTCGCCTCGGCCATCAGCCTGGCGTTTTTCGGGCTGATCGGGGCGGCGGAACGGCGGATCGTCTTCTGGCAATAGCGGTGCGGCAGATGCATCTCGGCCTATTCCTGCTGGGCACAGGCAGCCACGTCGCGGGCTGGCGCATGCCCGACGCGGTCGACAGCTTCCAGGACATCGATGCCGTGCAGCGCATCGCCGCCACTGCCGAGCGCGCCTGCTTCGACATGATCTTCATGGGCGACAACCTCTACGCCGACCCGGCGACCCACCCGTCCTACACGCTCCGCCTCGAACCCCTCACCCTGCTCGCCGCGGTCGCCGCCACCACGCGCCACATCGGCCTGGCGGCGACCATGTCCACCACCTACAGCGACCCCTTCACCGTCGCGCGGGCCTTCGCCTCGCTGGACCATATCAGCCACGGCCGCGCCGCCTGGAACGCCGTCACCGGCGCCAACCCGGCCGCCGCTGCCAATTTCGGCCGCCTGCACCCGGACCACGCCAAGCGGTATGAGATCGCCGCCGAGTTCGTCGGCGTGGTGAAGCGGCTGTGGGATGGCTGGGCGGACGAGGCCATCCTCGCCGACCGGGCGACCGGGCAGTACATCGACCCGGCCCGGGTCCGGCGCATCGACCATGACGGCCCGCATTTCAAGGTCGCCGGGCCGCTCAACATCGGCCGCGCGCCGCAGGGGCATCCCGTGGTGCTGCAGGCCGGCGGATCCGAACCAGGCCAGGCGCTGGCTGCGGCGACGGCGGACGTGGTGTTCTCCGTCGAGCAGGACATCGCGGAGGCCCGGGCGCACTACACGGCGTTCAAGGCCCGCCTGCCCGCCCTGGGCCGCGCTGCGGACGCGGTGAAAATCCTGCCCGGCGTCATGCCCGTGGTGGGCCGCACCGACCGCGAGGCCTTCGCCACGCTGGCGCAGTTGCAGGGCTTCGTGGACTCCAGCAACGCCCTGGCGATGCTGTCGGACCGGCTCGGCGTCGACATGGGCCGCTATAGGCTGGATGGCCCGGTGCCGGACCTGCCGCTGCCGGACACCTACCACAGCTTCAGCCGGGTCATGCTGAACAAGGCGCGGCGCGAGTCGATGACGCTGCGCGACCTCTATAACCTGACCGCGGCGGCACGCGGCCACTGGGTGCTGTGCGGCTCGGCGGAGCGGGTGGCGGACACGCTGGGCGAGTGGTTCGTCACCGGCGCGGCGGACGGTTTCAACATCATGCCGGCGTATTTTCCGGGCGGCTTCGATGCCTTCGTTGACCTGGTGATCCCGATCCTGCAGGCGCGCGGCTGGTTCCGCCGCAGCTACCCCGGCGCCACCCTTCGCGATACGCTCGGGCTGACGCGGCCCCCGTGGCAATAACGCGGGAGCTATCGCCATAGCAGAGCCGAAAGCCAGCCCTGACATAATTTACCCCGGCCGCATGCCGATAGCCTGGCAGAGACGGGACCGGGGTTTACAACAATGTAGGTAATCTAACTGATGCCCCGCGGCAAGTCCGTAGCGGAGAGATTTCGTGATCGAGGCCGAGCACCTGGAGGAAGCGCTGTCACTGGAGCGGTTCGGCCGCTACTTGGCTTGGGCGGGTGGCGACCGTGCCCGGGCGCTGGACCTTTACGCGCTGAACACCGGCCTGTCCGAGGCACTCTACACGCCCTTGCAGATGCTGGAAGTGGCTCTGCGCAACCGCATTCATGCCGTCTTGTCCGCTTCGCTCCAGCCACGCTGGTTCGAGGCGCGCGGCTTCCTCGCCGTGCCACACCAGAGCGAACAGGTAGTCGAGGCTCTTGCCGATCTGGCGCGCGAGCGCAAGGAGCCCGCGGCTGGCCGCGTCGTAGCCGCCCTGACGTTCAGTTTCTGGACCACCATGCTCGGGAGCCCCTACGAGAACCTGTGGCAGACGGACCTCCACCGCATCGGCCGCCGCGACGACGGCAAAGGCCTGCGGCGCAAGGACCTGTCCGGCCCGCTGACGCCCATCCGGCTGTTGCGCAACCGGATCGCGCATCACGAGCCAATCCTTGCTTGGGATTTGCCCAAGCATCACGACGCCATGCTCCGCATCACCAACTGGCTCTCGCCAGCCGCCGCTGTGTGGTGTCGTACCCTCGACCGCTTCGAGCAGGTTCATCCGTCGGAGCGGATCGCGTTGCAGCAAGCACCCAAGGAGCAGCCGGAGAACGGCGTCGCGACGGCCAGTGATGGGACACGAAAATGAGCAGCGCGTCCGCCCCGCTGCCGATGATCGAGTTGCGGCGATTGCAAATGGACTGGCAGGTCGCGTCGGCGGACCAGCCATATATCGGCCTGGTTTCGACCGCCTCCGCCACCTATAACCAGCCGTATTTTGCCACTGTTGCGACAAGGGGACGTGCGGAATGTCTGGTGCCATCAGCGTTTTCCGGGCCGCACGCATCGTCACGATGAACCCCGCCTTGCCCTTCGCCACCCACGTTGCGGTGCGGGATGGGCGCATCCTGGCGGTCGGCGACGCGGCCACCATGGCGAGCCTCGGCGTGACGGAGACCGATGATCGCTTCGCCGCCAAGACCCTGCTGCCCGGCTTCGTGGAAGGCCACAGCCACCTGCATGAGGGGGCGGCCTGGCGCGACCCCTATCTCGGCTTCTTCGACCGCCGCGCGCCGGATGGCAGCACCGCGCCGGGGCTGAAGAGCATCCAGGCCGTGGTCGAGCGGCTGCAGCACTTGACGCCGCCGGCCACCGGCAACGCGGCGCCGGTCACCGCCTGGGGCTTCGACCCGATCTATTTTGGCGGGCGGCGCATGGTGGCGGCCGACCTCGACGCCGTGGCGACGGACCGCCCGGTGGTGGTGACCCACGCCTCCGGCCACATCATGAACGTCAACACGCTGGCGCTGCGCCAGGCCGGGCTGTCGCGCGACACCGACCTCGATGGCCTAGTGCGCGACGCCGCCGGGGAGCCGACGGGCGAGCTGCTCGGCCCAGAGGCCATGGGCATCATCCGCCGCGCCGTGACGCCGGACATGCTGTCCCGCACGGTCGACCTGGACGCGATGCGGCGCTTCGGCCAGGTGGCGCAACTCGCCGGCGTCACCACCGCGACGGATTTGCTCAGCGACATGTCGGACGACGTGGTGGGCACCTACGAGGCAGCCACCGCCGCCGCCGACTTCCCCCTGCGCGTGGTGCCCGCGATGGCCGGCCGCATGTTCGGGCTGGAGGAAGGCATCGCGCGGGCGCTCGCGCTGCGCAGCCGCAGCACCGACCGGCTGCGCTTCGGCCTGGTGAAGCTGGTGGTGGACGGCTCCATCCAGGGCTTCACCGCGCGGCTGCGCTGGCCCGGCTACCACAACGGCGCCCCGAACGGGCTGTGGTACGTGGCGCCGAGCGAGCTGGGCACGATCATCGCCGCCTATCACGCCGCCGGCGTGCAATTGCACATCCACACCAACGGCGACGAGGCCAGCGAGGCCGCCGTCGAGATGCTGGAGCGCGCGCTGGTCGCCCATCCGCGGCCGGACCACCGCCACACGCTGCAGCACTGCCAGATGCCGGACCCGGCGCTGTTCCGCCGCATCAAGGCGCTCGGCCTCTGCTGCAACCTGTTCGCCAACCACATCTATTATTGGGGCGAGGAGCACATCGCGCAGACCATGGGCCTGTCGCGGGCGGAGCGCATGGATGCCTGCGGCACGGCGCTGCGCCTGGGCGTGCCCTTCGCCATCCACTCGGACGCCCCGGTCACGCCGTTGGCGCCGCTGTTCACGGCCTGGTGCGCCGTCATGCGGCAGACCGCGACCGGCCGCGTGCTGGGCGCGGGCGAGCGCATCCCGGTCGCCGACGCGCTATCCGCGATCACCCTGGGCGCGGCCTACACGCTGAAGCTGGACGGCATGATCGGCAGCGTCGAGGTCGGCAAATGCGCCGATTTCGCCGTGCTGGACGAGGATCCGCTGCGCATCGAACCTGCCCGCCTGAAGGACATCCGGGTGCATGCCACGGTGCGCGGCGGCGACGTGTTCCTGACGCCGAATTGAGCATCCCGCTCACCATCCTCGGCGGCTTCCTGGGCGCCGGCAAGACGACGGCGCTGAACCGGCTGCTGCAAGACGCGACGGACCGCATCGGCGTGCTGGTGAACGATTTCGGCGCCATCAACGTGGACGCGGCGCTGATCACGGCAATGGGCGGCGACGTGCTGCAGCTCACCAATGGCTGCGTATGCTGCGCCGTCGGGCCGGATCTCAGCGACAGCCTGGCGCGGATGGTCGGCCTGGCGCCCGACCGCATTGTGGTCGAGGCGAGCGGGGTCGCGGACCCGTGGCGGCTGGCGCAAGTGGCGCGCTTGCAGCCGGGCATCGCGCTGGACGCGGTGCTGGTGCTGGCGGACGCCACGGCGTTCCCCACCCATCTGGCGGACCCGTGGCTGGCGGACACGCTGGCGCGCCAGGTGCAGCGGGCCGACCTGGTGGCGCTCAGCAAATGTGATCTCGCCGGCCCGGCGGCGCAGGCCGCCACGCGGGCAGCGCTGATCGGGCTGCGCCCTGGGGTCCGCCTGGTCGAGCTCGCCAATGGCATGTTGCCGGGCCTGCTCATGCTCGGCGCCGCCCCGGCCAGCCGGTTGGAAGCCGGGACGCCGGGGCACGGCTTCCGCACCTGGCACTGGGCGGACCCGCCGCCGCTGGATGACGGCGCGCTGCGGCGGGTGCTGGCGGCCCTGCCCGCGTCGGTGCTGCGCGCGAAGGGCCTGTTCCCGGTCGGACCGGACGCGGCGCCGCACCTGCTGCAACTGGCCGGCGCGCGATGGACGCTGACGCCGTGGGCTGGGCCGGTCGCAGCACCCGGCCTGGTGCTGATCGGCACACCGGACTTGCCGCCCGCCGCCACGCTCGCCGCCCTGTTCGCGGGCACGGCCTGCGCCGCTTCGGCCCCGCATTTGCATGTCCCGCCGTAAGGAGTTTGCCATGATCGATCGCCGGACCTTGCTGGCTGCTGCGCCCGCCCTGCTCGCCCTGCCGCCCGGCCGCGCCCGTGCCGCGGCGCCGACGTCGATGGTGTTGGGCATGGGGCAGGAGCCGCGACACTTCAACGGCGCCATCCAGTCGGGCTCGGCCACCGCGATCCCCGGCACGCAGATCTTCGCCAGCCCACTGCGCTACGACGCGGATTGGAAGCCGCTTCCCTACCTCGCCAAGAGCTGGGACGTGGCGCCGGATTCGCTGAGCGTGACGCTGCACCTGGTCGACAACGCCGTGTTCCACGACGGCCATCCCGTCACGTCCGACGACGTCGCGTTCAGCATCGGCGTCATCAAGGCGCACCACCCGTTCACCACCATGCTGGCCCCGGTGGACGGGGTGGACACGCCGGACCCGCATACCGTCGTCATCAAGCTGAAGCACCCGCACCCGGCGCTGCTGCTGTCGATGTCACCCGCGCTGATGCCGATCCTGCCCAAGCACGTCTACGGCGACGGCCAGGACATCCTGACCCACCCGGCCAACCTGAAGCCGATCGGCAGCGGCCCGTTCCGCTTCGTCGAATACGTGCGCGGCCAGTCCATCCGACTGGAGCGTTTCGACAAGTTCTTCATCCCAAACCGGCCCATGCTGGACAGCATCGTCATCAGCATCGTGACCGACCCGACCGTCATGGTGCTGGGCCTTGAGCGGCAGGAGGTGCATATGGCGCCCCTGCTCTCCGGCACGCGCAACATCGACCGGGCGCAAAAGCTGCCGAACATGGTGGTGACCGACCAGGGCTATGCCGGCATCGGCCCGATCAACTGGCTGGCCTTTAACTGCGCGCGCAAGCCGTTCGACGACGCGAAGGTGCGGCAGGCGATCGCCTACGCGGTGGACCGCAAGACCATCACGAGGGTGATGATGGGCGGCAAGGCGGCGGAAGCGATCAGCCCGATCGTGCCCACCTCGCCCTTCTTCAACAAGGATGTGCAGCCCTACCTCACCAGCATCGACAAGGCGAACGCCCTGTTGGACGAGGCCGGTCACACGCGCGGCGCCGACGGCACGCGCTTCCCGATGACCATCGACTACGACCCCGGCGACCCCGAACAGGGCCGCAACGTGGCCGAGTTCCTGCGCCCGCAGCTCCGCAAGATCGGCATCGCCGCCGAAGTCCGCGCCGCGCCGGATTTCCCGACCTGGGCCGAACGGGTCTCCAACTTCGACTACGACGTGACGATGGACGAGGTGTTCAACTGGGGCGACCCGGTGATCGGCGTCGCACGCACCTACCTGTCCAGCAACATCCGCAAGGGCGTGGTCTGGTCCAACATGCAAAGCTACCGCAACCCCAAGGTGGACGCCCTGCTTGACCAGGCAGCCTCCGAGCCGGACGTGGCCAAGCGGACGGCGCTGTACCAGCAATTCCAGGTGCTGGTGGTAGAGGACGTGCCGATCCACTTCATCAACGTGGTGCCGTACTACACGGCGGCCAACAAGGGACTGGCCGGTCTCCCGCTCACCATCTGGGGCGCCATGTCGCCGCTGGACGAGCTGCACTGGGCCACGCCACCGGTTTGAGCCTGCTCCTCAGCCTCCTCTCGCGGATCGCCAACGCGGCCGGGCTGCTGCTGGCGGTCATGGTGCTGAACTTCCTGCTGATCCACTTGGCGCCGGGCGACCCGGCCCAGGTGATCGCGGGGGAGATGGGCGGGGCGTCGCCGCAGGTGCTGGCCAGCATCCGCGCGGCCTACGGGCTGGACCTGCCGCTGCCGGTGCAGCTTGGCCGCTACCTGTTGCGCGCGGTGCAGGGCGACCTCGGCTACTCGTTCTACTTCAACCAGCCGGTGCTGCAGTTGATCCTGCAACGCCTGCCGGCGACGGCGCTGCTGATGGGCGCCGCCCTGGTGTTCGCCGCCGGCGCCGGGCTGCTGCTGGGCATCGCCGCAGCCCGGCGCCCGCGCGGCCTGGTCAACCTGGCGGTCACGCTGGTCGCGGTCACTGGCTACGCCGTGCCGGTGTTCTGGAGCGGCCTGCTGCTGCTGCTGCTGTTCGCCTCCGTGTTGCCCTGGTTCCCGATCGGCGGGATGGTGGATGTCAGCCGGGAGCTGCAAGGATGGTCCTACGCCGCGAGCGTCCTGGCGCACCTGGTCCTGCCGGCGGTCACGCTCGGCATCGTCTTCATGGCGCAATATAGCCGCCAGGCGCGCACCGCCATGCTGGGCGTGCTGCGCGCCGACTACATCCGCACCGCCCGGGCCAAGGGCCTGCCGGAGCGCGTGGTGGTCTACAAGCACGCGCTGCGCAACGCGGTGGGTCCGGTGGTGACGCTGCTCGGCCTGCAGTTTTCCGAGGTCCTGGCCGGCGCGGTGCTGGTGGAGACCGTGTTCAACTGGCCCGGCATGGGACGGCTGGTGTTCGACTCGATCCTGCGGCGGGACTACCCGACGCTGCTGGGCGTTCTGGTGGTCTCCGCCCTGCTGGTGATGCTGGCCAGCATCGTGACCGACGCCGTGCACCGCGCGCTGGACCCTCGCATCACGCTGTCCGCACGGTGACGGCCGCCGCCTCCCCGGCGCGCCAGGTCATGGCGCAGTTCGCCCGCAATCCCGCCGGCCTGCTCGGGCTGGTGGCGCTGGCAGCCATCGTGGCGGCGAGCCTGGCCGGCCCCTCCTGGTACGGCGTGGACCCGTTCGACATCGTGGACGCCCCGTTCAGCCCGCCCGGCGGCGAGGCGGTGCTGGGCACGGATTATCTCGGGCGCGACGTGCTGGCCGGGCTGCTGGTCGGCGGCCGCGCCAGCCTGGCGGTGGGCCTGGTGGCGGCGTTGATCGCGGTCGTGATCGGCACCGGCGTGGGGGCGCTTGCCGGCTGGTGCGGCGGCTGGGTGGACCGCGCGCTGATGAAGGTGACCGAGTTCTTCCAGGTGCTGCCGGCGCTGCTGTTCGCCATGGTGCTGGTCTCGCTCTTCGGCGCCCGGCTGGGCATCGAGACGGTGGCGATCGGCCTCGCGTCCTGGACCGGGGTGGCGCGGCTCGCCCGGGCCGAATGCCTGCGCCTGCGGGAGATGGATTACGTGCGCTCCACCCGGGCGGCCGGCGCGTCGCCGGGCTACCTGGTGGTGCGGCTGGTGCTGCCGAACGCACTGCCGCCGCTGGTCGTGGCGGCCACGCTGGCGATCGGCGTAGCCATCCTGTTCGAAGGCGGGCTGAGCTTCCTCGGCCTGGGCGACCCGAACATCATGACCTGGGGCCTGATGCTCGGCCAGAACCGCAGCTACATGCAGGACGCCTGGTGGGCGGTGACGTTCCCCGGCGCCGCGATCTTCCTCGCCGTGCTCGCCGTCAGCCTGCTGGGCGACGGCATCAACGACGCGCTCGACCCGCGGCTGCGGCGGCGATGACCGGGCAGGCCGCGCTGGCGGTGACAGGGCTGCGGGTGGAGATCGGCGGCGTGCCGGTGCTGGAGGGGCTGGATCTAGACCTGCCGGGCGGCCAGACCCTGGCGCTGGTGGGCGAATCCGGCTGCGGCAAGACGATGGCGGCGCTGTCGGTCATGGGTCTGTTGCCGGAGAGCATGCGGCAGACGGCGGGCCACATCCACGTCGCTGGCCGCGCCCTGTCGGACGCGACGGCTGCCCAGTTGCAGGATTTGCGCGGCCCGGTGATGTCGATGATCTTCCAGGAGCCAATGACCGCGCTGAACCCGGTGTTCACCATCGGCGAGCAGATCGCCGAGATCCTGCGCCGCCACGAGGGGCTCGGCCGGCGCGAGGCGGCGCGGCGGGCGGTGGCGCTGCTGCGCGCCGTGCAGGTGCCAGCGCCGGAGCAGCGCGCGCGGGGCTATCCGCACCAGATGTCGGGCGGCATGCGGCAGCGGGTGATGATCGCCATGGCGCTCGCCTGCCGCCCGGCCCTGCTGATCGCGGACGAGCCGACGACGGCGCTGGACGTGACGGTGCAGGCGCAGATGTTCGACCTGCTGCGGCAGATGCGGGCCACGACGGGCACGGCGATCCTGCTGATCACCCACGACCTCAGCGCGGTGGCGGAGATGGCGGACGCCGTGGCGGTGCTGTACGCCGGGCGCTGCGTGGAACAGGGGCGGGCCGCCGACGTGCTCGCCCGCCCGGCGCATCCCTATACGCGCGGCCTGATGGCATGCGTGCCGCACATCCGGCTGGGTGGCCGCGCGGCGGTGGCTGCGCCGCCCCTGGCGGAGATCAAGGGCATGGTGCCCCCGCCGGGGGAGCGCGGCGCCGGCTGCAGCTTCGCACCCCGGTGCCCGCTGGCGGACGAGCAGTGCGCACGGTCCGCGCCCCCGCTGGCGGGCGCCGGCGCATCGCACCGCGTCGCCTGCTGGAAGCCGGCGTGACCGACATGCTGACGGTGCGCGACCTAGCGGTCCGCTTCCCCGGCCACCGGAGCCGGCTCTTCGCGGCGCGCCCGATGGTGCATGCGGTGAACGGCATCAGCTTCAGCGTGGCGCAAGGCGCCGCCTTCGGCATCGTGGGGGAAAGCGGCTCCGGCAAATCGACGGCGGCGTTGGCGCTGATGCGGCTGGTGCAGGCGGCCGCGGGCAGCATCCACGTCGCTGGGCAGGACGTGACGACCCTGCGCGGTCGCGCGCTTCGCGACGCCCGGCGCCGCTTCCAGATGGTGTTCCAGGACCCGTTCTCCTCCCTGGACCCGCGCCGACGGGTCGGCACGCTGGTGCGCGAACCCCTGGAGTTGCTGGAAGTGGGCGACCGGTCTGCCCGGACCGTCCGCGCGGCCGCCATGATCGCGGCGGTGGGCCTGCCGCCCCAGGCGGCGGGGATGTTCCCGCACCAATTCTCCGGCGGCCAACGCCAGCGCGTGGCGATCGCCCGCGCGCTGGCCCCCGGCCCGGATTTGCTGGTGTGCGACGAACCCGTCTCCGCGCTGGATGTGTCGATCCAGGCGCAGATCCTCAACCTGTTGGCGCGCCTGCAACGCGAGTTGCGCCTGACGCTGGTGTTCATTTCCCACGATCTCGGCGTGGTGCAGCATCTCTGCGATGCAGTGGCCGTCATGTATCTCGGCCGCATCGTGGAACAGGCGCCGACGGCCGCGCTGTTCGGGCGGTCCTATCATCCCTACACGTGGTCGCTGATGGCCGCTGCGGTGGCGCGGGGCGAGGACGGCGCCATCATGCGCAAACGCTTCCTCGCGCCCGGCGAGCCGCCGAGTCCGCTGTCGCTGCCGCCCGGCTGCCATTTTGCGGCACGCTGTCCGCATGTGCAGGAGCGTTGCCGGGCATCGCCGCCGCCCTTGCGCGCGGTGGCGCCAGACCATGCCGTCGCGTGCCACCGCGCGGACGAGCTTGAGGCCCCGGCGCTGTTTGACCAGGCCGCCTGAGCGGTCGCCAGGTTAAAGCCCTCTCCCTCCGGGATTCTTTCGTGCCGGCTGGTTGTTGCAAGCGTGTGCAAGCACGCACGGCACTGCCGCCAAAATAATTTCTTGCATTCGTATGCAAGGCCGCCGATGCTCATTTCGTCCAACCGTGCGCCATCGTCGCTGCGCACCAACGAGGAGGCAACCATGGCAGTCGAAGTCCGGAACCGCCCAGGCCTGATGGGGGCCGAAATCCTCGGCGTTGATCTGTCGCAGCCGATCGACGACGCCACCTTTGCAACGATCCGCCAGGCCATCCTGGATCGCTGCGTCATCGTGTTCCCCGATCAGGCGGCCATGTCGCCGGGTGACCAGGTCGCGTTCAGCAAGCGCTTCGGCGACCTGGTGCCCAGCGAGTTGGCTAACGTGAACCCGCCGGGCTTCCCAGACATCTTCATCGTCTCCAACGCGATCCGCGACGGCAAGCCGATCGGCGCGAAGGAGGTTGGCCGCCATTGGCACACCGACTTCCAGCACTTGAAGGCCGCTGCGGCGCTGACGATGCTGCACGCCCACAAAATCCCGCCGGAGAAGGGCGACACCGAATTCTCCGACATGCGCGCCGCTTACGATGCGCTGGATGCGGCCACCAAGCAGCGCATCGACGCGATGGAAGTGCTGCACAGCCGCGTGCAGGCCTGGCCGATCATGTTCCCGGAGCGTCCGCCGTTGACGCCGGAGCAGGCCGCCCGCACGCCGGACGTGGTGCATCCCCTGGTCCGCATCCATCCTGACACCGGCCGGCGATCGCTGTTCCTGACCGCCAACAAAGCAGCCTGGGAGATCGTCGGACTGCCGCGCGACGAGGGTCAGACATTGCTGGCCGACCTGCTCGCGCATTCCTTGCAGGAGCAGTTCCGCTACGTGCATGTCTGGCGTGACCACGATTACCTGATCTGGGACAATCGCTGCCTGCTGCACCGCGCCACGCCGTTCGATGGCGAAACCTACGAGCGCATCATGTATCGCACCACGGTCGCGGGCACGCCGACCTTCGGCCCGAAGGACCAGCCCGGCGCCGCGCACGCTGCGGCGGCGTGACGGCGGCGCCCGGCGCCGCCGCAGGGTCCGCGCTGGTCCTGGGCGCGGGGATCGTCGGCGTCGCCTCCGCCCTGGCGTTGCAGCGTGACGGGTTCGCCGTGACGCTGCTGGACCGCGGACGTCCCGGGGAGGCGTGCTCGCTGGGCAATGCCGGGCATCTCGGCACCGCCTCCGTCCTGCCGCAGGCCGCACCCGGCATCGCCCGCACCGTGCCGCGCCTGTTGCGGGACAAGCAGGGGCCGCTGGCCGTGCGCTGGGGTTATGTCGCGCGCAACCTGCCCTGGTTCGTCAGCTTCCTGCGCGCCGGCGAGCGCCGGACCGCGGAGCGCACGGCGGAGAAGATGGCGGTTCTGCTGGCGGAGGTCGGACGGTCCTACGCGCCCCTGCTGCGGGATGCGGGCGCCGACGACCTCGTCACCCCCAGCGGCCTGCTGCACGTGTTCGGCACGGAGGCGGGGCTGCGCGGCGCGCGGTGGGGCTACGAGTTGCGCCGCCGGCTCGGCATCGCCGTGCGCGACCTGGATGCGGAGGAGACCCGCGCCCTGGAACCGTGCCTGGCCGGCCCGGTCGCCGGCGGCGTGCTGCTGCCCGACGTCGCCACCGTGCGCGACCCGCTGGAACTCACCCGCCGCTTGGTGGCGCTGTTCGAACGGCGCGGCGGCACGGTGATGCAGGCCCCGGCGCAGCGCCTGCTGGTCGAACACGGCCGCGCACGCGGCATCGCCACCGCGTCCGGCGACCTGGTCCAGGCGGACCTGGTGGTGTTGTCGGCCGGCGCCTGGTCGCAGCGTTTCGCAGCCAAGCTGGGCGTGCGGGTGCCGGTGGCGGCGGAGCGCGGCTACCACGTGATGGTGCAAGGCTCCAACGCGGCCGTGCGGCAGCCGCTGCTGCTGGCCGAACGCCGGGTGGCGGTGACGCCGATGCGGACCGGGCTGCGCCTGACCGCGATGGCGGAGTTCGCCGACCCCGACGCCGCGGCGGACCACGACCGCGCCTGGCGCACCATCGCCGGGGCGGAAGACATGCTGCCCGGCGCCACCGCCCGGGTCGCCAGCCGCTGGGTCGGCTCCCGCCCGTCCACCCCGGACGGGCGGCCGATCATCGGCCGGGCGCCGCGCGCCGGCAACGTGCTGCTGGCCTACGGCCATGGGCATCTCGGCATGACCCTGGCGGCTGTAACGGGGGAGATGGTGTCCGACCTCGCCACCGGGCGGGCGCCACGGCTGGATTTGGCGCCGTTCGCGCCGGACCGCAGGCAGGCCGCATGACGGACGCGGCGCTGATCCCCGGGCGCCGGGCGATGCCGGCGGTGCAGGTGGTGGCCAGCGGCCTGGAATGGGCGGAAGGCCCAGTGGCCTGGCCGGACGGGTCAGTGCTGGTGACGGAATGCGCCCGCGGCGTGGTGTCCCGCATCGCGCCGGACGGGACGGCCACACTGTTCGCCGAGTGTGGTGGCGGCCCGGCGGGCCTGGCGGTCGGGCCGGATGGCGCCGTCTACGTCTGCAACGGCGGCGGCACGCGGTTCCGCGACCTGGACGGGCTGCTGCAGCCCTGGGGCGCCTCGGACAGCTACGTCGCCGGGCGCATCGAGCGCATCGATCCCGCGACCGGGGCCGTGCGCGTGCTGTATTCCGAGTGCGACGGGCGTCCGTTATCCTCGCCAAACGACATCGTGTTCGACCGGGACGGCGGGTTCTGGTTCACCGACCTCGGCAAGACGCGCGGCCGCACCCGTGATTTTGGCGCGGTGTACTATGCCCGGCCCGACGGCTCACACATCACCCAGGCGATCTTCCCGCTGGACACGCCCAACGGCATCGGCCTGTCCCCGGACGGCAAGACGCTCTACGTGGCCGAAACCCTGACCGCCCGGCTGTGGGCGTTCGAGGTCACCGGGGCGGGGACGGTGCGGGCGGCGGACAGCCGCTGGCGCAAGGGGCGGCTGATGGTTGGCCTGCCCGGCCTCGCTGCCTTTGACAGCCTGGCCGTGCAGGCGGACGGCGCGGTCTGCGTGGCGACCCTGCTGGACGGCGGCATCACCCGGGTGTCGGCGGACGGCACGCGGGCCGAGCACATCCCGATGCCCGACACCTACGTCACCAATCTCTGCTTCGGCGGCGCCGGCCTGCGCACCGCCTTCGTGACGCTGTCCTCCAAGCGGCAACTCGTCAGGCTGGCGTGGGACGCGGCGGGGCTGAACCCGCATTTCTCCGGACTGCCCCATCCCACCGAGGAGACTGCGGCATGACCCGCCTCGCACGCTGCCACAACGTCGCCGATTTGCGGGAGGCCGCGCGGCGGCGCCTGCCGCGCTTCGTGTTCGAGTTCATGGACCGCGGCACCGAAGACGAGATCGCGCTGCGCGAGAACCGCGCCGGGTTCGACCGCCTGCGCCTGCGGCCGGAGGTGCTGGTGGACGTGTCCCGCCGCAGCCTGGCGGTGGAGCTGCTGGGCAAGCCGTCCAGCCTGCCGCTGGCCATGTCCCCCACCGGCGCCGCCGGGCTGTGCTGGCACGAGGGGGAGGTGGCGTTGGCCAAGGCCGCGGCGCGGGCCGGCGTGCCGTTCGCCCTGTCGACGACGGCGATCACCTCGATGGAGCGGGTCGCGAGCGCCGCCGGCGGACGGCTGTGGTTCCAGCTCTATATGTGGCGCGACCGCGCGCTGTCCTACGAATTGGTCGCCCGCGCCCGCGCCGCCGGCTATGAGGCGTTGATCCTGACGGTCGACACGCCGGTCGGGCCGAACCGCGAGTACAACCTGCGCAACGGCTTCAGCGTGCCGTTCAACCCCTCGCTGCGCTCCACCTGGGACCTGGCGCGGCATCCCGGCTGGGTGGTCAACACGCTGGGCAAATACATCCGCACCACCGGCATGCCGCGGCACGAGAACTACCCGGCGCAGTTCCAGCGCAGCATCACCAGCGACCCGGCGACCAAGCTGGCGATGAAGAACGACTCCATGACCTGGGCCGACATCCCGCGCCTGCGCGACGTCTGGCCCGGCACGCTGATGATCAAGGGGATTCTACGGGCCGAAGACGCCGTCCGCGCGGTGGAGCAGGGTGCGGATGCGATCATCGTGTCCAACCATGGCGGCCGCAACCTGGACGGTTCGATCGCGCCGATTGAGGCGCTGCCCGAGATCGCCGCGGCGGTGGCCGGGCGCTGCCCCGTGCTGCTGGACAGCGGCGTGCGCCGCGGCAGCGACATCGTGAAGGCGGTGGCGCTGGGCGCGGACGCGGTGCTGGTCGGGCGTCCCGTGCTGTACGGCATCGCCGCCGCCGGCGAGGCGGGGGCGCTGCACGCGATCGAACTGCTGCGCAACGAGCTGGACAAGACCATGGCCTTCATGGGGTGCAACGCGATGGCCGAACTGCGGCCCGACCACGTCACCGCCGTCCCGCGCACGGCGCTCCGGGACGAACCGCCGCGCCGCGTCCTCCGCGCCGCGGAGTAGAGTCGCGACCAGCGGCTGGTCCGAGACTGCGCGTCAGGCCGCCTTGGCCTGGTTGGCGATGCGGTTCAGGCCGCGCAGGGTCTCCCGCGCGGTCTTGATCCGGTCCTCCACCGCCATCTCCCGGGTGATGGCGAGCTTATGGTCCGGACGCAGCCGGATGCCGCCCTTCTGCGTGCCCAACCAAGCCACCAGGCCGCCCGGGTTGCTGAACGCGTTGCCGCGGAACTGCAGCACCATGCCCTTCGGGCCCGCCTCCAGCTTCTCCACCCCCGCCTCCCGGCAGGCCCGCTTCAGCGCCATCACCTGCAGCAGGTTGTCCACTTCGCCCGGCAACGGGCCGAAGCGGTCCACCAACTCGGCCGCCATCGCCTCGCTCTCGCCATCGGACGCCAGCGTGCCGATGCGGCGGTACAGCCCCAGCCGCACGGGCAGGTCGCGGACATAGCCCTCCGGGATCAGAACGGGCAGGCCCAGCGAGATATTGGGCGTCCAATCCCGGTCCTCCGATTTGCGACGGCCCCGCTCGGCCCGCATCTCGTTGACCGCGTCCTCCAGCATCTGCTGGTAGAGTTCGATGCCGACTTCGCGGATATGGCCGCTCTGCTCGTCGCCCAGCAGGTTGCCGGCGCCGCGGATGTCCAGGTCGTGCGAGGCCAGGGTGAAGCCGGCGCCCAACTGGTCCAGCGTCTGCATCACGTTCAGCCGCTTCTCCGCCGCGGCGGACAGCCGGTGCGTCGGCGGCCAGGTGAGATAGGCGTAACCCCGCTGCTTGCCGCGCCCCACCCGACCGCGGAGCTGATACAACTGGCCGAGCCCGAACATGTCCGCCCGGTAGATGAGCAGCGTGTTCACCGCCGGCATGTCCAGCCCGCTTTCCACGATGTTGGTGGAGAGCAGGATGTCGTATTTGCCGTCGCCGAACTCGGTCATCACCCGTTCCAGCTCGGTCGGCGCCAGGCGGCCATGCGCCTCGACCATGCGGGCTTCCGGCACGATCTCGCGCAGCCGCTCCGCCATGCGGCCGAGATCCTCGATGCGCGGCACGACGCAGAACACCTGGCCGCCGCGGAACCGCTCGCGCTGGATCGCCTCGCGCACCACCACGCCGTCGAACGGCATGATGAAGGTGCGCACCGCCAGCCGGTCGGCCGGCGGGGTCGCGATCAGGCTCATCTCCCGCACGCCGGTCAGCGCCAGTTGCAGCGTGCGCGGGATCGGCGTGGCGGACAGGGTCAGTACGTGCACGTCGGCTTTCAGCGCCTTCAGCTTCTCCTTGTGGGAAACGCCGAAATGCTGCTCCTCATCCACCACCAGCAGGCCGAGATCGGCGAACTCGATCCCCTTCGCCAGCAGGGCATGGGTGCCGACGACGATCGTGACGCTGCCATCGGCCAGGCCGCGCTTGGCCTCCGCCGCATCCTTGGCGGTGACCATGCGGCTGAGTTGGGCAACCTTGACCGGCAGCCCCTCGAACCGCCGGGTGAAGGTGCGGAAATGCTGCCGGGCCAGCAGGGTGGTGGGAACGACGACTGCCACCTGCGACCCGCTGATGGCGGCGACGAAGGCGGCGCGCAGGGCGACCTCGGTCTTGCCGAACCCCACATCGCCGCAGATCAGCCGGTCCATCGGGCGTCCGGCGGCCAGATCCTCCAGCACGTCGGCGATGGCGCGCGCCTGGTCCTCCGTCTCGGCGAACGGGAAGCGGGCGCAGAACTCGTCCCACGCGCCTTCCTGCGGCGTCATGCTGCTGGCGTCGCGCACCCGGCGCGCCGCGGCGGTGCGGATCAGCTCGCCGGCCATGTCGCGGATGCGCTGCTTCATCCGTGCCTTGCGGTTCTGCCAGGACGCGCCGCCCAGCTTGTCCAGCGTGGCCCCGCCCTCGGCGCCGAAGCGGCTCAGCACCTCGATGTTCTCGACCGGTAGGAACAGCTTGTCGTCGCCGTCGTACAACAGGCGCAGGCAATCGTGCCGCGCACCGGTCACCTGCAACGTCACCAGCCCGTCGTAGCGGCCGATGCCGTGGTCCTGGTGCACGACCAGGTCGCCCTCCGCGATCTCCGTTGCTTCGGCGATAAACTGGTCGGCCCGCTTGCGGCGGCGGGCCGGGCGGCTGATGCGCTCGCCCAGCAGGTCCTGCTCGCCCACCAGGCCCAGATCGTCCGCGACGAACCCGCGCTCGACCCCCAGCGTGACCAGCACGACGTGGTCGCGCGGCGCGACGCGGACCTTCTGCCAGGTTTCCGCGACATGGGTCTTCAGCTCGTTCTCGCGCAGCAGGCTGGCGAGGCGCTCGCGCGAGCCGCGGGTCCAGGCGGCCACGACGCAGCGGCGGCGGTCGCGCGCCCAGGTGGCGGACTGGTCGGCAAGCTGCTTGAACACGTCGCTATTGGCGTGCGTGCCGGCCTGGGTGAACAGCGCGCCGGGCCGTCCGCCGGCGTCGATGCCCTGGGCGCCCTCCGCCTTGCCATAAGGGCTGAACTGGAACAACGGCCCCATGGACAGCATCTCATCCCACTCGGTGCGGTCCAGATAGAGCCGGCCGGGCGGCAGCGGACGATAGGGTACCTCGCCGTCGCGCGGCACGGCCTTGCGGGCGTCGAAATGGTCCGCGATCATCTCCAGCCGCGCCGCCAGGACGTCGTTGGACAGAGAATCGAAGCTGACGGCGGCCTCCGGCAGGTAGTCCAGCAGGTTTTCCATCGTGGCGTGGAACAGCGGCGCCCAATGCTCCATCCCAGGATGGCGGCGGCCGTCGGAGATGGAGTGGTAGATCGGGTCCTTGGCCGCGTCCTGGCCGAACAACTCCCGCCAACTCTCACGGAACCGGCTGATGCTGGCGGGGTCCAGCGCGATTTCCGACACGGGCCGCAGCTCCAGCCGGTCGAGTTTGTCGGTGGAGCGCTGGGTGGTGGCGTCGAAGCGGCGAATGCTCTCCACCTCCTCGCCGAACAAATCCAGCCGCACGGGGTCCGGCTCGCCGGCGGGGAAGATGTCGACGATGCCGCCGCGCAGGGCGTATTCGCCCGGCTCCATCACCGTGTCGGCGCGGCCGTAGCCGTTCGCCTCCAGGAAGCTGGTCAGCGCCTCCGGCGTGATCGAGCCGCCGGTGCGCACGGTGAGGCTGGCGCCGAGGAACACCGCGCGAGGCGGCACGCGCTGCACCAGCGCGTTGACGGTGGTGAGCACGATGCGCGGCCGCCCGGCCGGTTCCAGCAGGCGGGCGAGGCAAGCGATCCGCTCGGACACGATGGCCGGGTTGGGCGACACGCGGTCATAGGGCAGGCAGTCCCAGGCGGGGAAGCGCAGCACCTCCACCTCCGGCGCGAAGAAGGCGAGCGCCTCGTGCAGCCGGGCCATGCGGGTGTCGTCGCGCGTGGCGTGCAGGACGCTGCCCGTATGCTCCGCCCGGCGGCGCGCGAGCAGCAGCGCGTCGTAGCCCTCCGGCGCGCCGTAGATGGTGACCGCGGTCATCGGGCGGCCACGGCGGCGCGCATGGCGTGCAGCAACGGCGCGTGCGGGCCGTCGGGGATGGGGACGCGGCCCATCAGCCAGTCGGCGAGGTCAGGGTCCGGCAGGTCCATCATGGCCTCGACCGCGTCCAGTTCCGGCTCGCTGAAGCCCATCAGCCGGGGCGCGACGTAGCCGCCGATCAAGCGGTCGGTTTCTTGCGTGCCGCGATGGGTGGCACGGAACAGGATGCGACGGCGTCGCGGATCGGGCTCGGTCATTGCGGGTGCATATAGCGGCGCTGCCGCATTGTGTCAGCGGGTCGGTGACATCACTGGCCTGCTCCCAAGCCGATCGTATAGTACTATATCGTGATCATGGAGGCGGGGATGGATGCCAAGGAAGCAATCGCAGCAGCAAAGAAATACGTCATCGACATCTATGCCGATGAGCAAGTGACCAATCTCGGCCTAGAAGAAATCGAGCACATCCAGTCGGCCGGCCATTGGATCATCACGTTGGGCTTTTCCCGTCCTTGGAACACGCCACGGACCCGGGCCCAGGAAGTCCTTGAGAACCTTGGGGCAGTTTCTCCGCTGAAGCGCTCCTACAAAGTCCTGACGTTGACGGATGACGGCACGGTGCTGTCCATGCGGAACCGCGTGAAAGCCGACGCCGCTGAATGAACGGGGTGGTCGTCCTCGACGCGAACCTCTTGGTGCTCCTCGTCGTCGGCTCAGCCTCCAGGGACTACATCGGGCGCCACAAACGACTGGACCAGTATTCAACTGAGGACTTTGACTTGCTCGTCGGCATTATCGGGCAGTTTGACGAGGTCGTGCTGCTACCCCACATCGTGGCAGAGGTGTCCAGCCTCTGCAGGCAAATCGCCAATCCTGCCCGATCTGCCATCCAGCACGCGTTCAAGGTCCTTGTCACGTCGGCCACGGAAATCCCGATCCCCAGCGCCGATGGAGCCCTGCGAGCTGAATTCGAGGGCTTGGGTGTTACGGACGCTTGCATCCTGCACCTGTGCGCCATGTCGTTGAACGGTATCAGTCCGACGTTGATCACGATGGATGCCGCCCTTGCCAACACCGCGCACTCGCTCGGCTATAGCGTCATCGACTACAGCCGCGACATCTGATCTGGCGTCCGGTCGACCAGCTATTTCGCCGCGGCCTACTCAATTCTTGCTACCGCCTCGGGGTTGCGCGGCGTTGCCCTGCGACGGCGGAGAAGCTTAGGCGGATGAGAGGCGAGGCTTTGACACATGATCCACTGGCGCTAGTCTCCGGCGATGAATGAGGTCAGTGACACGTCCGACACACCACCAGCCTCATGGCTTGAGGCCCTGGACCGGGCGGAGGCTGAGTTTGCCGCCGGCCGCACGGTTCCAGTCGGTCCAGTGCTCGCCAGGATGCAAGAGAGCCTGGCTCGTCTGCAAACCAACCAAGCTCGGAAGGCAGTCGTCGCCACCAAGGCTTGATCGAGCTCAGCCCGAATGCCGAGGACCAACTCGACGCATTACGGACCCACTATGAGAAGAAGCACCGGCCAGAAGCAATCATCGCGTTGTCCAAAGCAGTGCTGCGGGCTCTGGATCGGATAGAACATCGTCCAAATGAAGGACTTCCAGCCCCGCGTCCGTATCCAGGTCTGGCTCGTCAAGGACGAAAATGGATCATAGAAGGCCGATACTGGTTTGCCTACACTATCGTCACGCCTGTCACAGTCCTGGCGGTATTCTATGACCAAGCTGATGTGCCAGGTCGACTCGCGCAGACCCGATCTCCGCGCTGAGCCGACCCTCCCGAACCTGCAGCCCGCCCGCCACTGGAGCCAACCTCTAGTAGATCGATTCCATGAAACCGCCCCTATCGAGAGGAAGTCGTAGGGTGGGCTTTAGCCCCATGTGCGTTAAGATAGTGGTTTGACGGGATAGATCACGTCTGGTTTTCGTTTTCGTGGCTGGTGTGCGAGTTGCCGATGGAGATGGGCGCTCGACTTGAGCATGCGATCGAGTGGCAGGGTTCCAAGGACTGCCATGAGCAGCAGCAAGGCTGCTGTTTTATGGATGCGCCATGGCGAGGGTGTGCAGTCGATCTCGGCAAGGTCCTGAGGGGGAAGATTCCAGGAAATCCTGGTTCATGTCGTCGCATAAGAGAGCCAGGATGAGGTGAGCGTAGAGCCAACTTCGGGAAGCGCTGGTGGTGCGTGTGGGCAATTGGTCGATGTGCAGCAGCGACTTCAATCGCTTGAAGGCGAGTTCGATCTGCCATCGTAGTCTATAGACGATAAGTATTTCGCTCGCCGGGTAGGTTTCGGCGGGCAATGAGGTCGCAAGGATGAGGAATTGTGCGGCCACAAGCGTCCGGGGGTCGAGTTTCTTCTGCTTACGCAAGGCTGCTTTGCGAAGATGGTGCTGGGTCTTCTCGATCTGTTCAGGTGGTCGGCGCTGGATGATCAGGCGCAGTGGCACATGCGTCGTCTTGTCGACGGCCGCGTGCACCAGCACCTCGCTCGTCTGTGTGGCGGGGTCGAGGGCGCTGAGGTGCTCGATGAGGGTGAAGGGCGCACCAGCGGGAGTGCGCAACGCGAACGACTTCCATCGTGCCCGCACGATGAAGTCAACGCGCTCGGCTTGCTGGCAAAGACGATGCAGGGCGCCAGCGTTGGCATAGTTGCGATCGGCGATGCGCACTTCGCCAGCCACGGGCGCGCCGCGCGCCAGCGACTCGGCGCCGCGGTTGTCGGTCAGTTCCAGGTGGAAAAAGCCGCCGGTGGCGAGGTCGAACCCGGCATGCACCCGCCAGTCGGTGCCAAGGCTTGCCTGCTGCGAGATGTTGGTGCCATCGACAATGCGCAGGCTGCGTCCTGGCCACCGGATGACAGCGCTGCCCGTCCGGGCAGCAAGCTGTTGTTCCATGATGGCTTTCAGGAAATCGACTGCCTTGTCCAAGCGGTATTTGACCGCGGGATCGCTGAGCTGGGCCAAGCCGCTCATCGACGCCCACGCTGCCGTTTGATTGAGCGATAGCCCGCCTGGACCGCGCGCCAAAGCCAACCGCAACAGGCTCGCCCCATCGCACACCTTGCGCGGACGCTCGATGGCTCGGCTCGATATCGCCAGCGCATCTAGATCCAATCCCGGGGGCAAGCGCGCTAGAAGCTCAGGGAAACTGTCGATAACATGAGATGCTGGCTGCATCTGCACCCAGAATCATGCCGATTCGCGTCGAGTCAACCCTATCTTAACGCACATGGGGCTTTAGCCCACCACGGCCTCCTACGGCGCCCCCTCGAAGCGGTGGGCTGAAGCCCACCCTACGAAGGGCCTGCGTCAGGCGGCGCGATAGGAGTCGTTTCATGAAAACGCTGTAGCCACTCCCCCAGTCACTGGGTATGAGCCGCCGTGGACGATCCGCTTTCCCCCCTTCTCGCCCCCGTTGCGGACTTGCGCGGCGTCGGCCCGGCGACCGCGGAGAAGCTGGGGCGGCTGACCGGCGGGGCGCGGGTGCGGGACCTGCTGTTCCACCTGCCCGACAGCTTCGTCGACCGCCGCACCCGGGCCACGGTGCGCGACTCCCAGGCGGGCCAGGTCGTCACCTGGGCCGTCGAGGTGGCCGGGCACGAACCGGCCAGCAAGGCCACCCATCCGCATCGCGTGCGCGTCACCGATGGCACCGCCTTCGCTGAAATCGCGGTCTGGGACAAGCACCGCCTCGCCCACCTGACGCGGGCACGCAACGGCGCGCCCTACCTGGTGAGCGGCCGGGTGGAGGCGTTCGGCAGCCGCCTGTCCATGCGCGACCCGGCCTACGCCGTGGCGCCCGAGGACGAAGCGCTCATCCCCCCTGTCGACCCGGTCTGGCCCATGACCGCCCGGCTTTCCATGCGGGAGCTGCGCGTCGCCATGCGGGCCGCCGCCAGCCGCGTTACCGAGCTGCCGGAATGGCACGACCCGGCGCTGCTGCGGCGGGAACGCTGGCCCAGCTTCCGGGACGCGCTGCTCGGCCTGCAATGCCCCGCCGAGCCGCCGACGCCGCAGCACCGCGCCCGGCTCGGCTATGACGAGATGCTGGCGCACCAGCTCGCCATGGCCTGGATGAAGGCGCGGGAGAAGCGACGTCCCGGCCGCCCCCTGCTTGCCACCGGGGCAATGCGGGCGGAGGCGTTGCGGCGCTTCGGCTTCGCGCCCACCCCGTCCCAGGCGCAGGCGCTGGCGGAGATCGACGCCGACATGGCCGCGCCGCGGCGCATGCTGCGGCTGCTGCAGGGCGATGTCGGCTCCGGCAAGACGCTGGTGGCGCTGCTGGCCATGCTGGGCGCGGTGGAGGCCGGCGCACAGGCCGCGCTGATGGCGCCCACCGAGGTGCTGGCCAAGCAGCATCTGCGCACACTGGAGCGGCTGGCCCCCTGCCCCGTCGGCCTGCTCACCGGCTCGGTCACCGGCGCGGCCCGGCGCAACCTGCTGCTGCAGTTGAACAACGGCCGCCTGCCGATCGTCGTCGGCACCCACGCGCTGTTCCAGGAGGCGGTGGAGTTCAAGGACCTCGGCCTGGCCGTGATCGACGAGCAGCACCGCTTCGGCGTGGAGCAGCGCCTGCTGCTGGGCGGCAAGGGCGAGCGCACGGATTTGCTGGTGATGACGGCGACCCCGATCCCGCGCACCCTGCTGCTGACACAATGGGGCGAGATGGAAATCAGCCGCCTGACCGGCAAACCCGCCGGGCGGCAGCCCATCCGCACCACGCTGCACTCGCTGGGCACGCTGGAGAGCGTGATCGAGGGCATCGGCCGCGCCCTGGACCGGGGCGAGCAGGTGTATTGGGTGTGCCCCATGGTGTCGGAAAGCCTGGCGACCGACCTGGCCGCCGCGGAGGCGCGGTTCGCCGACCTACGCACCCGGTTCGGCCCGCGGGTCGGGCTGGCGCACGGCCAGCAGGACGGCGCAGTGCGGGATGCCGCCCTGGCCGCCTTCGCCGCCGGGCAAACCGGCCTGCTGGTGGCCACCACGGTGATCGAGGTCGGGGTCGACGTGCCCGGCGCCAGCGTGATGGTGGTGGAGCACGCCGACCGCTTCGGCCTGGCGCAGTTGCACCAGTTGCGCGGCCGGGTGGGCCGCGGGGCGGCGCAAAGCTACTGCCTGCTGCTGCACGAGGACAGCCTGACGGAGACCGGGCGGCGGCGCATGATGCTGCTGCGCGACACGGAGGACGGCTTCACCATCGCCGACGAGGATTTCCGCCTGCGCGGCGGCGGCGACCTGCTGGGCAAGCGCCAATCCGGCCTCCCCGGCTTCCGCCTGTCCGACCCGGAGGCGCAGGACGGCATGTTGCGCATGGCCAACCAGGACGCCGCCGTCCTGCTGGACCGCGACCCGAAGCTGGAAAGCGAGCGCGGCCAAGCCGCCCGCCTGCTGCTGCGCCTGTTCGACCGCCGGGCGGCGCTGGAGACGCTGGGGGCTGGATAGCCGGGACCGGCGTCGTGCGTAGCCCGTTGACCGCATCGATCCCGAGACGGCCTGCCAGCCACGATCACTCTGCTGGGTCGACCTGGCCAGCTTCCGCGCGCGCCCTGTCGTTCAGGAAAGAGGCCGTGCCCTCAGCGCCGCCGGCGCAGCCCTGCTGCAAGTAGGCGTCGATCGCCGCGACATATGGCTGTCGATAGGGGATCGCCCCGTGCGCAAAGTCGTATGTTTGCTGGGCCGCCGTCAGGCGCAGCGACACGTCATTACAACGCTGGCGCCGCGCCCACGGACTGTCGTCGTCGGTCAGGATGATGAAGTCGCGCGGAAACCCGGGCACGTACCGCACGCCAAACGTTTCATTGGGCTGCGGATAATTGAAATCGGCCGGAGGAAAGACGTTCACCTCATCGTCTTCAAACCGGCTTTCGACGAGTTTGTCTGGCGCTACCCGGATCAGCACGTTGTAGCCGACGACATCATGGTCGTTGATTTCCGTCCATGTTGCATACGTGCCCGTGACTTGGGCCGTTGCCGTCTGGCCAACCCGGTAGAGCAGCCAGTCGCTGAGAACGGGAGCGCCGAAGAAAATGCCTAAGCCACAGGCCACCATCGCCAGCCGCCACATCCACCTGCGCCAAGGTGATGGGCCCCAGCCACAGAAGGCGAGAAGCAGAAAAGCCGGCAGCAGCAAGAGGCGGTTGCGGGCAAGCACAGCAAGAAGATGCAGCAGGACGTCCATGGCACGGTCTACCACTGGGGAGACGTACGACAAGCGCCGCCCGGCGTGAGTTTTCCAGCACCGGAGCGGAGCGGCTCGGCATGCGGCGCGCCTTCCAGCCATCTGCCGATCTGCGCGGCATCACGCCGCACCTGATCTTCGTCGCAGATGTCATCCATCGCTCGTTCGTCCGGGTGGACGAAGCGGGCGCCGAGGCAGCCGCGGCCACTGCCGTCCCGGCAGTGCCGTTCGTGGCGGACCATCCATTCCTCTACCTGATCCGCGAGACGGGCGAGGATGGCCGGATCCTCTTCATGGGACGCATGATGGATCCGGCTGGCGGCGCCGGGCCGGCCCCAGAAGCGGCTGTCCCATCTTGAATGATCATGCGCAATAAAGGAAAATACCGGTCAGGCCGCCGCATTCATAGACCCGTTCGGTCGGCAAGCATCGTAGGTTGGCGCCAGTGGACGGGCCAGGGACTGATCGCACCGTTGATGGCGTGGCGCCAAGCGCCCGTCCTATCAAGCTTCCGGTAGCTCGCGGCAACACCGACCGGTCTGAGCAGGAGGAATAAGGCATTGGCGTATGAAGTGCTGGCCCCGTTGACGGCGGACTAGGCCGTTGAACGCTGTCGAGATTGAGCAAGCCATTTCTGCCCTCGCCGAACAGCCGTTCGATGCGGCAGAATTCCCTTTCGCGTTCCTGCAAGCATTCGGCAACCGGGAGACGACGCTCAGGCGGTTGCGCAAAGGCGAGTCGAACAAGTCCGACCTTGGCGGCGTGCTGCAAACCAGCAACATCCACATCGCCGTGGCACACCGGGGCGAGGTCACGCAGACGCTGGCCGGGCTGAAAGCCAGCCCGGCGACCGCGAAGGCCCGCGCGAAGTTCGTGCTTGCGACCGACGGCGAGACGCTTGAAGCGGAGGATTTGGCAACCGGCGAGACGGTCGCCTGCGGCTATCCCGACTTTCCCGACCATTTCGGTTTCTTCCTGCCGCTGGCCGGCATCACCACCGTCAAGCAGGTCCGCGAGAGCTCGTTCGACATCCGCGCCACCAGCCGGCTGAACCGGCTGTATGTCGAGCTGCTGAAGGACAACCCGGATTGGGGAACGGCCGCGCGCCGGCCGGACATGAACCACTTCATGGCCCGGCTGATCTTCTGCTTCTTCGCCGAGGACACCGATATCTTCCACGGCGCCGGCCTGTTCACCGCCACGGTCGAGCAGATGAGCGCGAGGGATGCCTCCGACATGCATTGGGTGGTCAGCGAACTGTTCCGGGCCATGAACACCCCGATCACGGCGCGCGCAC
This sequence comes from Acetobacteraceae bacterium, assembly GCA_965199095.1. Classification (GTDB taxonomy): domain Bacteria; phylum Pseudomonadota; class Alphaproteobacteria; order Acetobacterales; family Acetobacteraceae; genus LMUY01. The sequence goes on along the minus strand of CBDAQM010000004.1, from coordinate 365,146 downwards.
GGTCCGGTCTGCGCCCCTGGGCGGATGTGTTCCCCTACGTGAATGGCGGGCTGTTCTCCGGCAGCGCGGAGGCGCCGCGGTTCAGCCGCATCGCCCGCTCCTACCTGCTGCATATCGGCCATCTCGACTGGACGAAGATCAACCCGGACATTTTCGGTTCGATGATCCAGGCGGTGGCCGAGGATGAGGAGCGTGGCGCACTCGGCATGCACTACACCAGCGTGCCGAACATCCTGAAGGTGCTGAACCCGCTGTTCCTGGATGACCTACGGGCGAAGCTGGCGGAGGCGGGGGACAATGCGCGCAAGCTGCTGAACCTGCGCGCTCGGATGTCGCGTATCCGAGTCTTCGACCCGGCCTGCGGCTCCGGCAATTTCCTAGTCATCGCTTACAAGCAAATGCGAGCAGTTGAGGCAGAGATCAATATACGCCGGGGCGAGCCCGGGCGGAGGTCTGACATTCCGCTAACTAACTTTCGCGGGATTGAGCTCCGGAACTTCCCGGCCGAGATCGCGCGCCTCGCGTTGATTATTGCCGAGTATCAGTGCGACGTGCTGTATCGCGGGCAAAAAGAGGCTTTAGCAGAGTTTCTACCATTGGACGCGCAGAACTGGATTACGTGTGGCAATGCTCTGCGTCTGGATTGGCTTAGCATCTGTCCACCCACGGGGACCGGCGTGCGGCACCATGCGGAAGATCTGTTCCATACTCCTCTCGATCAAGCGCAGATCGATTTCGAAAACGAAGGCGGGGAAACTTATATTTGTGGAAATCCGCCTTACCAAGGCAGTGTGAATCAGACTGCTGAACAAAAGGATGACATATCATGGGTGTTTAGCAAGGATGGCATAAAGTATAAGGATCTAGACTACGTAGCTTGCTGGTTTAGGCTGGCAGCAAAATATATGCTTTCAACCAGGTGCTCGTCAGCTTTCGTGTCGACTAACTCTATTTGCCAGGGCGAACAGGTAGCGATGCTGTGGCCTTTAATATTCAAAACTGGCGTGGAGATCACCTTTGCCCATAGCTCCTTCCTGTGGAAGAATAATGCTGCAAACAATGCGGGCGTGACATGTATTGTTGTTGGAATTAGTAACTCTCACGTAGGTCCTAAAATTCTCTACGACGAGGAGACACGTAGGGAAGTAGCATCTATAGGTCCGTATCTAGTCGCATCTTCTCCAACTGTTGTCCAGAAGAGAAACAATCCTCTCTCAGATATTCCTGAGATGGTTGGAGGAAATCAACCGACTGATGGAGGAAACTTCAGTCTATCATCAGACGATATTGCCAGACTCAGTAAATATGCAGGTATAGAGCGTTTTATCAGGAAATATTCTGGGTCACGAGAGTTTATAAATGGGCTACAGAGGTGGTGTATTTGGATCGAAGATACAATGCTTAGTGATGCTCTAGAATTTGAGTAAATCAGAGCGAGGGTTGAGGCTGTTGGGAAACTGAGGGTCAGTGGTAGAAGTAAACAGGCGAACGACGCTAGTACTAGACCACATCGTTTCGTCTACGCTCCACATAGAAGTGGATTGGCCATTCAGATTCCAAAGGTCTCATCTGAACGGCGCCCATATTTACCTTGTGGGCTTTCAAATGATGATACGATCGTATCAGACCTTTGTCGCGTGATATATGACGCCTCAATCTGGAGCATGGCTTTGGTTGCCTCACGCCTCCACCTTGTCTGGATCGCTACCGTCTGTGGCAAACTGAAGACCGACTTCCGCTACTCTAACACTGTCGGTTGGAACACCTTCCCCGTTCCCACCCTCACCGAGAAAAACAAAATCGACCTTACCCGCTGCGCCGAGGACATCCTGCTTGCGCGCGAGGCGCACTTCCCCGCCACCATCGCCGACCTGTACGATCCCGACACCATGCCCGCCGACCTCCGCGAAGCCCACGAACGCAACGACGAAGTGCTCGAACGCATCTATATCGGCCGCCGCTTCCGCAACGACACGGAACGCCTCGAAAAGCTGTTTGAACTCTACACCCAAATGACCGCAGGCCAGGCGCCCACCCGCAAACACAAGACGGAGGCTCGCGCGTGACCGGCGACACCAAACTCATCCCCTCCGTCTCCGTCCGCTACGCTGGGCGCGGTAGCGCGGCAAAAGCCAACGCGCTCGGCATGCGCCCCATGCAGGAACTCGCCTACGAAAAGCGCGGCGAGCAATACCTGCTCATCAAATCCCCGCCCGCCTCCGGCAAAAGCCGCGCGCTCATGTTCATCGCGCTCGACAAGCTGCGCAACCAGGGGCTCCGCCAGGCCATCATCGTCGTCCCCGAACGGTCGATCGGCGCCAGCTTCCACGACGAGCCGCTCACCCGATACGGTTTCTGGGCGGACTGGCACGTGGCGCCCAAGTGGAACCTGTGCGACGCGCCGGGCGCCGACAATGGCGGCAAGGTGAAGGCCGTCGAGGCGTTCCTGCAAAGCGCCGACCAGGTGCTGGTCTGCACCCACGCCACGTTCCGCTTCGCCGTGGACAAGCTCGGCGTCGCCGGGTTCGACGGCCGGCTGATCGCGGTGGACGAGTTCCACCACGTCTCCGCCAACCCGGACAACCGGCTTGGCGTCCAATTGGGCCAGCTCATCGCGCGGGACCGGGTGCACATCGTGGCGATGACCGGCTCCTACTTCCGCGGCGACGCCGAAGCCGTGCTGGCGCCGGAGGACGAAAACAAGTTCGTCCCGGTCAAATACACCTATTACGAGCAGCTCAGCGGCTACGAGCACCTGAAGCAGCTCGACATCGGCTATTTCTTCTACGCCGGGTCGTATGCCGATGACCTGCTGAAGGTGCTGGACCCGGCGGAGAAGACCATCATCCACATCCCCAGCGTCAACTCGCGGGAAAGCACCAAGCAGAAGGTCAAGGAGGTGGAGCACATCCTCGAGGCGCTCGGAAGCTGGGAGGGCAGCGAGCCCAGGACCGGCTTCCAACTCGTACGCACCCCGGCCGGCCGCGTGCTGCGCATCGCCGACCTGGTGGAGGATGACCCAGCCAAGCGCGACCGCGTCTCGGCCGCGCTGAAAGACCCGGCGCAGAAGAACAACCGCGATCACGTGGACATCATCATCGCGCTCGGCATGGCGAAGGAGGGGTTCGACTGGATCTGGTGCGAGCACGCCCTGACCATCGGCTACCGGTCGAGCCTGACGGAGATCGTGCAGATCATCGGCCGCGCCACCCGCGACGCGCCGGGCAAGCAGCGGGCGCGCTTCACCAACCTGATCGCCGAGCCGGATGCCGCCAACGAGGCCGTGACCGAGGCCGTCAACGACACGCTGAAGGCGATCGCAGCAAGCCTGCTGATGGAGCAGGTGCTTGCGCCGCGGTTCGAGTTCAAGCCGAAGAACCCAGCCAGCGGACCGACCCCCGGGTTCGACTATGGCGAAGGCGGCTACGACCCGGCGCGCTGCAACGTCGGCTTCAGCGAGGAGCAAGGCCGCTTCGAGATCGAGATCAAGGGCCTCGTCACGCCCAAGAGCGAGGAGGCGCAGCGCATCTGCCAGCAAGACCTGACCGAGGTCATCGCGACGTTCGTCCAGGACAAAAATACGATCGAGCGGGGATTGTTCGACAAAGAATTGGTCCCGGAGGAGCTGACCCAGCTCCGCATGGGCAAGATCATCAAGGACAAATACCCCGACCTGGACGAGCAGGACCAGGAGGCCGTTCGCCAGCACGCCGTCGCCGCGCTCAACCTCACCCAGAAAGCCAAGGAGATCGCGGCTGGCGGCGCCGCGGACGGTGAGGTCCCGAATACTGCCTTCGTCGATGGCGTGCGCAAGTTTGCGATGCAGGTGGGCGACCTGGATATCGACCTGATCGACCGCATCAATCCATTCGGCGAGGCCTACGCCATCCTTGCCAAAGCGATGACGCAGGAGAGCCTGAAGCAGGTTGAAGCGGTGATCGCCGCCAGGCGCGTCAGCCTGACCGTGGAGGAGGCGCGGGACCTTGCAAGGCGCGCCCTCAAATTCAAGCAGGAGCGTGGCCGGTTGCCCTCGATCACGTCATCGGACGCCTGGGAAAGGCGCATGGCCGAAGGCGTGGCCTACCTCGCCCGCCTGAAGGCGGAAGCCGCCCGTGCCTGATTATACCGAGGAGGACGACGCACTCCTCGACGAGCTTGGCGTCGAGGTCGAGACCAAGGGCGCATCGAACCGGACGCCGCGCGAGGAGCGGGTCATCGCGGGCTTCGAGGAGATCCAGCAATTTGTAGCGCAGCATGGACGCGCGCCCCAGCACGGCGAGGATCGCGACATCTTCGAGCGGCTGTACGCGGTGCGCCTCGATCGCCTCCGCGACCTGGACGAGTGCCGCCGTCTGATTGAACCCCTCGACCATCAGGGATTGCTCGCGCGGGATCCGGCGGGTCCGGGCAGCGTGCCGGAGGATCTCAACGACGACGAGCTTCTGGCTCAACTCGGCGTTGAAACCGCAGGGCCGGCAGACATAACCAACCTCCGCCATGTTCGGTCGGCTACGGAGAAGCGGGCCGCCGAGGAAATCGCCAATCGGCAGACATGTGAGGATTTTGACCGCTTCAGGCCTTTATTCGCGGAAGTCCAGGACGACATCAGCAACGGTGGGCGACAGACGAAGCGGTTCGAGCGCAAGTCTGAGATCACGCCCGGACGGTTCTACATCCTTGACGGTCAAAAAGCCTACGTCGCGGCGATGGAGGAGCCCTTCACCAATGAGCAGGGCAAGTCTGACGCCCGGCTCCGCGTGATCTTCGACAATGGAACCGAGAGCAACCTGCTCATGCGGTCGTTCCAAAGGGCGCTGCAGCAAGATGTTGCCGGGCGAAGGATTGTGGAACCTTCAGCAGGCCCGCTCTTTGCCGATCAAACCCAAGACGGGGACGAGGCAAGCGGCGTCGTCTAGTAATTGCTCACCTGGGTAGCCCCAGAATTGGATCGGGGTGGGCCGTCAAGCCAGAGTTAACGGTTGACGTGACCACGAGCGACTCGATTCAAGCTCTGTGTGCCCCCGGTATCGACCTCGCCAAGCTGAGCCACGCGGAGAAGGATGAACTGATCCTCTCGCTGTTGCCGTTGGTCGGGCGGCTGGAAGCGGCATTGGCGCGGATCACGGACCTGGAGAAGCGCCTGGCCGCCTATGAACGGCCGCCGAAGAACCCCGGCAATTCCTCGATGCCGCCGTCCAAAGGCCAAAAGCCCAATCGCGCCGAGGGCGACAAACCGCCCCGCAAAGGCCGGCCCGGCGTCGGGCGCATGCTGGAACCCAACCCTGATCGCGTGGTCGACGCCACCCTCGATGCCTGCCCGCATTGCGCCGCCAGCTTCCCGGCCGGGCAGCAGACGCCGCAGCAGGTCTATGACCGCATCGAACTACCCCCCATCAAGCCCGACGTGACGCGCGTGCGCCTGTTCGGCGGCCGTTGCACGTGCTGCGGCGAGCGCGCCACCGCCACCGCACCTGCGGGCTTGGAGCCCGGCTCGCCCTTCGGCCAATCGATCACCGCCCTGGTGGTGTATCTGCATTACGCACACGCCATCGGGCTGGAACGCCTGTGCGCCCTGATGGCCGAGATGTTCGCGCTAACCATCAGCGAAGGCGCGATCAGCAACATGTTGGCGCGGTCGCGCGAGCCGCTGGTGGCGGCCGCCTCGACCATCCAGCAGGCGGTCGTGGCCAGCGAGGTGGTCGCCTCGGATGAAACCTCCGCCCGGGTGAATGGCCAGACCTGGTGGGAGTGGGTCTTCGTCGGCACACTGGCCGTGCTGCACGTCATCCGCCCCAGCCGCGGCAAGGCCGTCGTCCAGGAGGTGTTCGGCGCCGTCCAGCCGATGGTCTGGGTGTCCGACATGCTCGGCAGCCAGCGCAGCCACGCGGTGCAATGGCAGGTGTGCCTGGCCCACCTGCTGCGCGACGCACAGTATGGCATCGAGTGCGGCGACACCGCTTTCAGTACGCCATTCAGACGCTTGCTGCTGCGCGCCATCGCCATCGGGCGACGACGCGACACGCTGAAAGACGCCACCCTGAAGCAATATCATGCCGACCTGGACCGTAGGCTCGACCGGATCATGGCGGCCGTGCCGGTGGGGGAGCCGGGCCGCAAGCTGCGCAAGCGCATCGCCGCCAACCGTGGTCACCTGTTCGTCTTCATGACAAACCGGGCCGTGCCCTACACGAACAACGTCTCCGAGCGGAACCTCCGCCCCAGCGTCATCTTCCGCAAGGTGACCAACGGCTTCCGCTGCGAATGGGGCGCCCACACCTACGCCGCGTTCCGCTCCATCGTCAGCACCGCCAAAGCCAATCGGGCACCCGTGCTCAACGCACTCCGCACCGCACTGCTCACAGAACCGCTAACCATACCGGGGTGAGCAATTACCTTTCTTTCTGACTCATAACTTGACCGGCCGGGCACCAACTAGAAGTGAATCCCACAAGCCATGGCTAAAGGCACCAAAGGATTTGTTACTATCATCTTCATCTTGAAAACCACTCAGGCTTACGCCCAGCACCCGAGAAACAACATTTCCGCCCTTACTCTCGACCAAATCGGGATCCCATAGAAGCAGCTGTTTTAGGACTTTCTCGTTTGTCTCTTGGAACACGCGTAGTCCTCTAAAATCTAGATCCAGTGTCTCTTTTGAAAAAATGAACTCAACTGCGGCATCTTGTGAGTAGACGACAACGGGATCCTCTAGCCCCCTAAACTCTCTAACACTGAGGGATTCACTCTGAACAGCATCGCTCGGTAAGCCTAGAAAGCTCGCAACTTGGTTTGGCTTCATTCCAAACTTGACTTTGTTCACTCCGACATAACTCTCTATGGTCCATGGCATTATGGCTAGTCCGCCTTCTTGGCTGTAAGTCCGTTCTTCTCCAGGCACTCAGCATACGCTCGAGCTTCGGCGATTGCCTGATCATATCTCGTTGGATCGCCAGGTTTTGCCGCACTGCGCGGCCTGTCGCTCGCCCCGTCAGTCGCTGCTTGGCGACTTGACGGCCGCGTTCTAGATTCGGTCATCACGCTGTCTCGGGAGCACATGCCGCCATTGCTTGGTCGCAGCAAAACAGATTAGGCAACGCTGGCAAATAACCGCGTCCGCACGTCTACAGTAATTGCTCACCTGGGTAGCCCCAGAATTGGATCGGGGTGGGCCGTCAAGCCAGAGTTAACGGTTGACGTGACCACGAGCGACTCGATTCAAGCTCTGTGTGCCCCCCGGTATCGACCTCGCCAAGCTGAGCCACGCGGAGAAGGATGAACTGATCCTCTCGCTGTTGCCGTTGGTCGGGCGGCTGGAAGCGGCATTGGCGCGGATCACGGACCTGGAGAAGCGCCTGGCCGCCTATGAACGGCCGCCGAAGAACCCCGGCAATTCCTCGATGCCGCCGTCCAAAGGCCAAAAGCCCAATCGCGCCAAGGGCGACAAACCGCCCCGCAAAGGCCGGCCCGGCGTCGGGCGCATGCTGGAACCCAACCCTGATCGCGTGGTCGACGCCACCCTCGATGCCTGCCCGCATTGCGCCGCCAGCTTCCCGGCCGGGCAGCAGACGCCGCAGCAGGTCTATGACCGCATCGAACTGCCCCCCATCAAGCCCGACGTGACGCGCGTGCGCCTGTTCGGCGGCCGTTGCACGTGCTGCGGCGAGCGTGCCACCGCCACCGCACCTGCGGGCTTGGAGCCCGGCTCGCCCTTCGGCCAATCGATCACCGCCCTGGTGGTGTATCTGCATTACGCACACGCCATCGGGCTGGAACGCCTGTGCGCCCTGATGGCCGAGATGTTCGCGCTAACCATCAGCGAAGGCGCGATCAGCAACATGTTGGCGCGGTCGCGCGAGCCGCTGGTGGCGGCCGCCTCGACCATCCAGCAGGCGGTCGTGGCCAGCGAGGTGGTCGCCTCGGATGAAACCTCCGCCCGGGTGAATGGCCAGACCTGGTGGGAGTGGGTCTTCGTCGGCACACTGGCCGTGCTGCACGTCATCCGACCCAGCCGCGGCAAGGCCGTCGTCCAGGAGGTGTTCGGCGCCGTCCAGCCGATGGTCTGGGTGTCCGACATGCTCGGCAGCCAGCGCGGCCACGCGGTGCAATGGCAGGTGTGCCTGGCCCACCTGCTGCGCGATGCACAGTATGGCATCGAGTGCGGCGACACCGCTTTCAGTATGCCATTCAGACGCTTGCTGCTGCGCGCCATCGCCATCGGCCGACGACGCGACACGCTGAAAGACGCCACCCTGAAGCAATATCATGGCGATCTGGACCGTAGGCTCGACCGGATCATGGCCGCCGTGCCGGTGGGGGAGCCGGGCCGCAAGCTGCGCAAGCGCATCGCCGCCAACCGTGGCCACCTGTTCGTCTTCATGACAAACCGGGCCGTGCCCTACACGAACAACGTCTCCGAGCGGAACCTCCGCCCCAGCGTCATCTTCCGCAAGGTGACCAACGGCTTCCGCTGCGAATGGGGCGCCCACACCTACGCCGCGTTCCGCTCCATAGTCAGCACCGCCAAAGCCAACCGGGCACCCGTGCTCAACGCACTCCGCACCGCACTGCTCACAGAACCACTAACCTTACCGGGGTGAGCAATTACGTCGTCTATGTACTTCGGAGCAAGTCTGACCAGCCGGACATCGCTGCCCATCGCGGGGTCCTGCACAAGATCGGGGTCACGGGCGGCGATATTCAGCGCCGGATCGCCAACGCACGCCTGGATCCAACGTTTCTTATGGCTGATGTCGAAGTCGTCGCGACCTACGAGCTCTACAACATCAATAGGACGAGACTGGAAGGCCTGATCCACCGGGTCTTTGGCAAAGCACGTCTTGAAATCGAAATTAGAGACCGGTTTGGCCAGCCGATCGTGCCGCGAGAGTGGTTCTTGGCGCCATTGTTCGTCATTGATGAGGCCATCCAGCGGATAAAGGACGGAACAATCACTGCCTATAGCTACAATCCAGCGACTGCACGGCTCCTCCGCACCGCCAACGATCGCACCAGGTAGCGAAGTCTGGCTGCCTTGACACGATGGGACCGTGATCAACCCACATGCTCGCAATCGCAGCATTTCTCCGCTACAGGGTAGGCTGCACACTCTCCGGACACCCCGCACGCCATGCTGCAGATCGACGATCTCGTCTTCAACGCCTGGGGTCGCCGCTTCTTCGACCATGCCAGCGTGCTGCTGCCGGTCAACGCGAAGGTGGGCCTGGTGGGCCGCAACGGCGTCGGCAAGTCGACGCTGTTCAAGCTGATCCTGGGTGAACTCGGCCCGGATGGCGGCGACATCGCCCTGCCCCGCGGCGCCCGCGTCGCCGCCGTGGCGCAGGAGCATGCGGCCACCCCAATCAGCCTGCTCGACACCATCCTGGCCGCCGACGAGGAGCGGGATTCGCTCTACGCCGAACTGGAAACTGCCGAGCCCGAGCGCATCGCCGACATCTATGCCCGGCTGGAGGAGATCGGCGCCGACCGCGCCCCCGCCCGCGCCGGCGAAATCCTCGCCGGCCTGGGCTTCTCCACCGCGGACCTCGCCCGCCCGATGGCCGAGTTCTCCGGCGGCTGGCGCATGCGTGTCGCATTGGCCGCCGCCCTGTTCGCCGCGCCGGATCTGCTGCTGCTGGACGAGCCGACCAACTACCTGGACCTGGAAGGCGCCATGTGGCTGGAGGCGCGGCTGCGGCGCTATCCGAAATCCGCCCTCATCATCAGCCATGACCGCGAGCTGCTGAACAACTCGGTCGACCACATCCTGCACATCAAGGACGGCAAGCTGGAGCTGTATACCGGCGGCTACGACGAATTCGAGAAGCGCCGGGCGGAAAAGGCGCGGCTGCAATCCGCCTCCCGCGCCAAGCAGGAGGCGGAGCGGGCGCATCTGCAAAGCTTCGTCGACCGCTTCCGCGCCAAGGCCAGCAAGGCGGCGCAGGCGCAATCCCGCATGAAGCGGCTGGCCAAGCTGGAGCCGATCTCCGCCATCGTGGAGGAGCGTGTGTCCCCCTTCATCCTGCCCTCCCCGCCGCGCCCGCTGGCGCCGCCGCTGATGCGGCTGGAGGCGGCGGATATCGGCTATGGCGACGCCGCCCCGGTGCTGCGCGCGCTCAACCTGCGGCTGGACGTGGATGACCGCATCGGCTTGCTGGGGGTGAACGGCGCCGGCAAATCCACCTTCGCCAAGATGGCGGCCGGCGCGCTCGCCTTGCAGGCCGGGCACATGCAGCGGGAGCGGCGGATCCAGGTCGGCTGGTTCCACCAGCACCAGATCGAGGCGATGGACCCGGCGGACACCCCGCTCGACATCATGCGCCGCGCCAGGCCGGAGGATAGCGAGACGTCCTACCGCTCCCGCCTGGCGCAGTTCGGCATCGGGTTCGACAAGCAGTCCACCACGGTCGAGCACCTGTCCGGCGGCGAACGCGCCCGGCTGCTGCTGAACATGGTGGCGATGGCCGCGCCGCATTTGCTGATCCTGGACGAGCCGACCAACCATTTGGACATCGACAGCCGCCGGGCGCTGCTGGACGCGCTGAACGACTATGCCGGCGCCGTCATCCTCATCACGCACGACCGCTCCCTGATGGAGCTGGTGGCGGACCGGCTGTGGCTGGCGGCGGACGGCACCATCGTCCCGTTCGACGGCGACATGGACGATTACGCGCGCTTCGTGCTGGACCGGGCGAAGGGCGGCGCCGCGCCGGGCCAACTGCGCCCCAACAAGCAGAAGCGGAAGAAGGCAGCATGACGCAGGACGAGCTGACCGCCTGGGCGCTGAAGAACGGCTGGACCATGATCGCCGGCCATCCCAGCCTGACCAAGCCCTCCAACCCCAAGGAGGCGATCGTCCGCATGGTGCTGAAGGCCACCGTCGTGCATGTGGAGGCGAAGAAGCCCGCCGGGAAGTGGGAGAAGCTGAGCGGCGAGTCCTACGCCAAGGTGGTGGCGGACGAGGAGTCCGGCATTCCCGGTGGCCTCGGGCTGGAAACGATCCCCGGATTCCGCATGCTGATGCAGGAAAACCGCGACCGCCAGGTCTTCGCCAAGTTCGGCAGCTAGCCACCGCCCGGCGCATGATCCTCCAGACCGGCGCCACGCAGGCACGACGAACGCATTACCAGGGACTGGATTTCCTGCGCGGCGTGGCGGCCATCGCCGTGGTGGGGTTCCACTTCTCCAGCCGGCTGGACCTGCCGTCGCTGTTCTATCACGGCTATCTGGGCGTGGATTTCTTCTTCGTGCTCAGCGGCTTCGTCATCGCCCATGCCTACGGGGAGCGGTTGGCGTCCGGCGCCATGACGTTCCGCGCCTTCGTCGTCTTGCGGGTCGTGCGGCTGCTGCCGCTGGTCGTGTTCGGCACCGCCATCGCCGCGGTCGTGGACCTGCTGCGGCCCGGCGATTTTTCCCTGGCGCACCATCTGGCGGACATCGCGGTGGCGATGGTGATGGGATGCCTGTGCCTGCCGACGCTGTGGCACACCACGCTGGAGCCGACTGTCTTTCCGCTGAACTCCCCGGTCTGGTCGCTGTTCTTCGAGCTGGTGGCAAATTTCTGCTGCGTCCCGCTCTATCGCAGCCGCCATACGACGCGGCTGATCGCCCTGTTCGCCGCGGGGAGCCTGATCGCGATCGCCTGGGCGACGCTGGCGCAGGACGGCGTCAACCTGGGCAGCATTCCCGCGGACTTCCTGCTGGGGTTTCCGCGCGTGGCCTGGTCGTTCACGCTCGGCATCGTCCTCTCCCGGGTCACGCTGCCGGTCCCGCCCGTGAGCAAATGGGTCTACGCGGCATTCCTCTGCGTCGTACTGGCTTGCCCGGCGGTGCCGGAGGGCATGAACGGGCTGTTCGACCTGGTGGCGATCACCGTCGTGTTTCCCCTCATCGTGCTGGGCGCGGCGCATTGCCGCGGTGCGGAGCGGGCCTCCAGTCTGTCGGCCTGGAGCGGCAACATGTCCTACCCGCTCTACGCCACCCACTACCCGCTGGTCCGCGCGGTGGGGCTGGTCGGCCGGCGATTGACCGGCACGATGGGCGCCCATCTGCTGGTTGCCTGCCTCGGCACCTTTGCGATGGTGCTGTTTTCCGCCGGCCTCTACGTGGCGTACGATGTTCCCGTGCGGCGCTGGATCACCGCGCGGGTCGGCCGGCAGCCCATCCCCGCGCGCGACCATCCGCCCCAGTCGAAAGATCGGCGAACCACGTGATACCGACATGAGCGGTGGGCTGAAGCCCACCCTACCATGCGGAAGACACTGCGAAGTAGGGTGGGCTTCAGCCCACCGAAGCGTCGAGAGCAGCGCGCGTTGGTATCAGACCCGCCGGACCATGCGGTCGAGGCTCCACGGGCCAGCGCCAGCGGCCGCCAGATACAGGAACACGAAGCAGAACAGGATGGGCGCGTCGCCGCCATTGACCGCGGGGAACGCGCTGTGGGGGGCGTGCGCCATCCAATAGGCAACCGCCATCTCGCCTGACAGCAGGAACGCCACGGGCCGGGTGAACAGCCCGACCAGCACCAGCGCGCCGCCGACAAATTCCAGGATCGCGGCAAACCACAGCAGGGAGAACATCGCAGGATGAAGCGGCGCCGAGGGGAAGCCGAACAGCTTCTGCATGCCATGCTCCATGAACAGCAGGGCCGTGACGATGCGCACGACGCTGAGCACGCGGGGCGCCCACTCGGCCCCGATCATGCTGGCGGGCGAAGCGGTGGGACGCATAGTGGAACTCATGCGGATGCTCTCCTGTGATCCATGGTGATGACCTTGATCTGCGTGCCCCAGGGGTCGCGCAGGCCGGTCCCTGACAGGTCGCCGGCCTGGCTGCGCCGGGCGATGGCGTCGAGGATGGCGTCGTCGGCCGCCGCCATCGTGACCCAGGCCAGCCCCGCCCGCGCCGGGTCGCGCGGCCCGGCGCCGCGGCTGCGCCAGACATTGGCGGCGATGTGGTGGTGGTACTGGCCGGTCGACAGGAACGCCGCCTCCGGCCAGGCCCGCGTCAGCGCCAGGCCGAGCGTGTCGGCGTAGAAATCCACGGCCGGCCGCACCGCGCCCACGCGGAGATGCACGTGGCCGATCCGGGTGCCAGCCGGTGCGCCAGCCCAGCGCGGCGTCGCCAAGGCGAGCAGGCCGGGCATGTCCAGCCGGGCGTTCGCCATCTCGATCTGCGGAGCTTCGGACGGCCCGTCCCAATGCCATGTGGACGCGGCGCGGTCGGCGTAAATCTCCACCCCGTTGCCCTCGGGGTCGCTGAGGTAGACCGCCTCGCTCACCAGATGGTCGGCGGCGCCCTCCAGGGTGACGCCCATGCGGCGGGCATGATCCAGCCAGCGCCCCAAATCCGCCCGGCTAGGCAACAGGAACGCCGTGTGGAACAGCCCGGCGGCCGCCGTGTCATCCGGCAGCGCGCTAGGCCGGTGCAGCAGCTCGAGCAACACCGTGCCGCCGGCGCCGAGGCGCGTCGAACCCCGCTCTTCCTGCATGACGGTGAGGCCGACGACGTCGCGGTAGAACGCCGTCACCCGCTGCAGGTCGCGCACGGCAAGCGCCACCTCCGCCACGTGCAGCGGCACGGCGGCGAGCGGACGATGCTCCGTGTGCTGCGTCGGCGAATCCATGGCGTCGGTCCTTGTCATCGGCACTGAGATGGGCGTGTCGGGCGGTATCGGAAATACCGGGTTGCTCCCGATCTTCTAAACCGCGAGTATCGAACGATGGACCGCTTCCTCGAAATGGCGGCGTTCGTCCGCACGGTGGACCGGGGCAGCCAGGCGGCCGCGGCGCACGATCTCGGCGTCACGCCCGCGATGGTGGGGCGCTACATCCGCGCGCTGGAGGATCGGCTGGGCGCCCGGTTGCTCAACCGCACCACCGCCACGCAGAGCCTGACCGAGGCCGGGCTGGTGTTTCATGCCCGCGCCAGCGCCATCCTCGACCAGGTGGAGGAGGCGGAGACCGCGGCATCCGACCGGCAGATGGAGCCGCGCGGGTCGCTGCGGCTGAACGCGCCGATGGCGTTCGGGGTGCGCTATTTGGCCGCCGCGGTGGCGGAGTTCGGCACGCTGCACCCGCGCGTCCGCGTCGACCTGGCGTTGAACGACCAGGTGGTGGACCTGGTGGAGAACGGCTACGACATGGCGGTCCGCATCGGGCGGCTGGCGGATTCCAGCCTGGTGGCACGACGGCTGGCGCCGTGCCACGTGATGCTCTGCGCCTCCCCCACCTACCTGTCGCGGGCCGGCACGCCGCGGCGGCCGGACGACCTGCGGGATCATAATTGCCTGCTGTATGCCTACACACGCGGCGGCCATGCCTGGCGGCTACGCGGGCGCACCGGCGTGGCCGAGGTGAAGCCGCGGGGCAACCTGGTCGCCAATAACGGCGACGCCCTGCTCGCGGCCTCGCTGGCGCATGCCGGGGTGACGCTGCAGCCGACCTTCATCATCGGCGACGCCTTGCGCGCCGGCCTGCTGGTGCGGGTGCTGCCGGACTGGTCGTTGGAGAGCCTGTCGGTGTTCGCGGTGTATCCCTCGATCCGCAACCTGTCGCCAAAGGTGCGCGGCTTCGTGGATTTCCTGGTCGGCCGCTTCGGGGATCACCCGCCCTGGGATCGCGGGCTGGATGGCATCGCGTCCTGAGCGCGGCTCACTTCCGGCGCAAGCGGCTAATCTGGGTGGCATGCCGCGCCTCAGCGCAGCGGCGGCGGACGCACGGACCAGAACCGGCGGGCGGCGACCACCGCCCAAATCGCCTCGACCACGCCGAACGGCCAGGCGCCTTGCAGGAACCCGTAGGACGATCCTAACAGGCAAGCCCCGGCGAACGCCAGGATGAACCAGACGCTCCGTTGCTCGAGCGCGTAGGTGACCAGCATGGCGGAGACGGCCACGAGGCCGTAGGCCGTGAGAGCGTCCATTATCCGGTTATCGGCCGTTTGCTCCGCGCCGAACCTCAGCCGCGCTTGAACCACGCGGTTGCCAGGGTGGCGGTGCTGACACGCTGCAAGGCCTCGCGCGTTTGGGTGCTGAGTGGCATCGCGAACCCTAATAGATGACCGGCTCGGGGACCGGCGCGCCGTAATCGGTGCGCAGGAAGTCGAAATCGCAACCCTCATCCGCCTGCTGGATGTGCTGGGTGAACATCAGGCCGTAGCCGCGTTCGAACCGCTTCGGCGGCGGGGTCCAGCCGGCGCGGCGGCGCTCCAGCTCCTCATCCGCCACCGCCATGTGGATCGTGCGGGCGTCCACGTCCAGGGTGACGATGTCGCCGGTCCGCAGCAACGCCAACGGACCGCCGATATAGGCCTCGGGCGCCACGTGCAGGATGCAGGCGCCGTAGCTGGTGCCGCTCATCCGCGCGTCGGACATGCGCAGCATGTCGCGATGGCCCTGCTTCAGCAGCGCCTTCGGCATCGGCAGCATGCCCCATTCCGGCATGCCCGGCCCACCCTGCGGCCCGGCGTTGCGCAGCACCAGCACGTGGTCGGCCGTGATGTCCCAGGCCTCGTCATCCACCGCCGCCTTCAGGGACGGATAGTCGTCGAACACGACCGCCGGGCCGGAATGCCGCAGGAAGCGCTGGTCCATCGCCGCCGGCTTGATCACGCAGCCGGACGGCGCCAAATTGCCGCGCAGCACCGCCAGTGAGCCCTCGCCGTAGATCGGGTTGCTGGTCGGGCGGATCACGTCGGCGTTGAACACCTTGGCCCCCGCGATGTTCTCCGCGACCGTCCGCCCGGTGACGGTGATGCAGTCCAGGTGCAGGTGCTCACGGATTTCGGTCATCAGCGCGCGGATGCCGCCGGCGTAGAAGAAATCCTCCATGAGATAGGTGTTGCCAGAGGGGCGGACGTTGCCGATCACGGGCACGCGGCGGCTATAGCGCTCGAAATCGTCCAACCCGATCTCCTGCCCGGCGCGGCGCGCCTGCGCGATCAGGTGGATGATGGCGTTGGTGGAGCAGCCCATCGCCATCGCCATCGCCACTGCGATCGCGTTCTCGAACGCGGCCCTGGTCTGGATCCGCTGCGGCGTCAAATCCTCCCACACCATGTCCACGATGCGGCGCCCCGACTCGGAGGCGAGCCGGATATGGCCGGCATCGGCGGCAGGGATGGAGGATCCGCCCGGCAACACCATGCCGATCGCCTCCGCGACCGCGGTCATCGTGCTGGCGGTGCCCATGGTCATGCAGGTGCCGTATGACCGGGCGATCCCGCCCTCCACGCCGAGCCAATCCTGGTCGGTGATCTTGCCGGCGCGCAGCTCGTCCCAGTATTTCCAGCTATCGCTACCGCTGCCGAGCGTCTTGCCCTGCCAATTGCCCCGCAGCATGGGGCCGGCAGGCAGGAAGATCGCCGGGATGTTCATGCTGGTGGCGCCCAGCAGCAGGCCCGGCGTGGTCTTGTCGCAGCCGCCCATCAGCACGGCGCCATCGACGGGGTGGGAGCGCAACAGCTCCTCCGTCTCCATCGCCAGCATGTTGCGGTACATCATGGTGGTCGGCTTGACGAAGCTTTCCGACACGGACAACGCCGGCAGCTCCACCGGGAAGCCGCCCGCCATCAGGACGCCACGCTTCACGTCGTCCACGCGCTGCTTGAAGTGGCTGTGGCAGGGCTGCAGGTCGGACCAGGTGTTGACGATCGCGATCACCGGCTTGCCGGTCCATTCCTCCGGCGCGTAGCCCATCTGCATGGCGCGGGAGCGGTGCCCGAAGGAACGGAGGTCAGCCGGGCCGAACCAGCGGCGGCTACGCAACGACTCCGGGATTCGGCAATGCGACAACGCCGCCGCGGGGATCGCACCGGGCTCCAGCGCGCTGCCGGAGGACTGGTCGTCTGGCATGATCGCTGCCTCTTTACTGGGCCTTCGCCGTCGCGTCCGCCTGTATAAAGCCCGCTGCCACGTCGCGCTAGTCGCTGTCGAATCCGTAGATTTCGGGCAGGATGAAGATCGCGGCCAGCAATCCCGCGAGCGGGAAGATCGCGACCATCAGTGTCGCCGTGGCCTGGCCCACGGCGGCAAACAGCGACGGGAACAGGAAGATGGCCAGGAATGATGGCAGCTTGACGAACATGTAGGCGAACCCGCTGGCCGTGCCGCGATACTCCGGCTTGGCCACGACGGTCGAAATCGTCATGCCGTTGGATGCGTCCCAGTAATGCCCCCACAGCATCGTCGCCGCAGCGTAGGGCAGGATCCAGGTCGTGCCGGTGTACAGCGCCCAGGCCGCGACCAGCAGCGACACGAGCACGATACCGAACCCGGCGATGCCGATGCCGCGCTGCCCAATCACGGGCGTCAGCAGCGGCGCGACCCATCCGGCGACCGCCGCCACCAGGTACAGCGCCATCGTCACGAGGTCGATGCCGAGGATCGACGACACGCCGACCATGACGAACAGCACGGGCAGGTAGAAGGCGAAGGTCGAGAACTCCCCGCCCTGGCAAAAGCAGGAAATCCAGCCATACAGCGTCGCCCGCCAGCGGATCGGGTCGCGGCGGATGTCGGCCAGGAACGCGGTCGGGCGCGGCTTCGGCACCGCAACGTCGTCGTTGGGCAGCATGTCGAGGTTGTCGGAATACATCTGCAGCGAGACCTGCTTGGCCTCGCGGAACCGGCCGCGACGGATCAGCCACACCGCCGTCTCCGGCAGGTTGTGACGCAGCAGCAGGATGATCAGCGCCGGCACGGCCCCCAGCCCCAGCGTGATGCGCCAGACCAATTCGTGGTCCAGGTTGGCCAGCAGGAAGATCGCGATGACCGCCAGCGTCATCACCTCGCCCACCGCGAACATGAACTGCCAGCGGTTGCCCATGACCTCCCGCTTGCCCCGCGGCATTGATTCCATGATGTAGGTGTAGCCGTTGGAGATATCGCTCCCCAGCGGCACGCCCAGCGCGAACCGCACGACCACCAGCCAGCCGACGCTGGTGACGAAGGCTTGCAGCAGGGCCAGGACGATGAACAGGATCATCGTCGCCAGGAACATCACCCGGCGTCCGATCTTGTCCGACAGCCAGCCGCCCAGGATGGCGCCGATCAGCGCCCCGCCCTGCGTGCCGGCCGCCGCAAGCCCAAGCAGCAGCGGGTCCGGATGATACTGGTCCCGGATGAAGACCAGCACGAACGCGATGGAATAAAGATCCCATGCCTCCACCAGGATGGATGACATCATCAGCCAGCCGATGCGGTTGCCCCGGGGATTGTAATTCGTGACGAGATGGCGGACAGCGCCGTCCATCGCCGCCTGCTGCGACATCGCGATCGACATGTCCGTTCCCCCTCGTAACTCATCGTCATGACGGTCATGGGACCGGTCACATTCTCTGTCTCAAGATTTCGTGACGGATCGTCCGTGTCAAGCCTTGCGGCGTTCGCCGCCGCCGGTTGGTTGACCCTGCCGCGGGCAGGCCGTTTACTTGCCGTAAGGCATAGAGAATGACAGCGGGAGGCGAAACGATGCCGCACAGGATGTTCCTCGGTCAGCAGCGGAGCCTGGGCTGATGCCGGTCACTCGCGTCGCCGTCATCGGCACCGGGCTGATCGGCGCAAGCTGGGTGAGCCTGTTCCTGGCGCATGGGCTGGACGTGGCGGCCTACGACCCGGCGCCGGGCGCGGCGGAGACGCTCCGGCGCTCCGTGGCGGCGCATTGGCCCACGCTGGCGGCGATCGGCCTGGCGCCCGGCGCGGATCCGGCCAGGCTGCTTGTCTTCCCCGGGTTGGACGCCGCGCTGGACGGCGCCGAGTTCGTCCAGGAAAACGGCCCCGAGCGGTTGGAGGCCAAGCAGGCCCTGTTCACCGCCATGACCCAGGCGACGCCGGCCGGCACGGTGATCGCCTCCTCCTCCTCCACGCTGAAGGTCAGCGACGTGCAGGCGGGCTGCCGCCATCCGGAGCGGATCGTGTTGGGCCATCCGTTCAACCCGCCGCATCTGATCCCGCTGGTCGAGGTGGTGGGCGGCGCCGCCACCTCGGCCGCCGCGATTGAGACCGCGATGGCGTTCTACCGCCAGGTCGGCAAGCACCCGATCCGGCTGAAGCGCGAAGTGCGCGGCCACGTTGCCAACCGCCTGCAAGCGGCGCTGTGGCAGGAGGCATTCCACCTGCTGGCCGAGGGCGTGGCCGATGTGGCGGACATCGACGCGGCGATCTCGCACGGACCGGGCCTGCGCTGGGCGCTACTCGGCCCGTTCCTCAACCTGCATCTGACCGGCGGCCCGGGCGGCATGGCGCACACGCTGGCCCATCTGGGGCCGCCGATCGAGGCGATGTGGCGCGAGTTGGGCCATGTCAGCATGGACGAGGCCACCGTGCAACGCGTTACCGCCGCGGTGGCCGAACGCGTCGCCGGCTTGCCGATGCCGCAGGTCGTGGCGGACCGGGATGAGACGCTGGTGCGGCTGCTCCACGCCAAGGCGACGACAGCGCTTCCTTAGCCTTTGTTTGGACGGCAGCTTTGTCGGCGTGCCGACGCACTTATTTACCGACGCTGCCTTCGCGGACCGCCCGCTCCCTGTGAAAACCGATCTCCCTCTCCCTCCGGGGGAGGGCCGGGGTGAGGACCAAGTGCACGGTCCTTCGCGTCGGACCCTCACCCTGCCCTCTCCCAGAGGGAGAGGGTTTCGGTGCGTTCCTCATCGCGATCTTGAAAATGACCGTTGGTCATATTATGTGACCAGCAGTCATTTAGAGGTGTAACGTGGCAGAACCACAACGGCAGTGGGCGGTGGTTACCGGCGCGTCCAGCGGGTTGGGCGTGGCCCTCGCCGCCGCGCTGGCCCGCCGCGGCAGCAACCTCGTGCTGGTGGCGCGGCGGGAGGCGCCGATGCGCGAGCTCGCAGCCAAGCTTCAGCACGACCACGGCGTCGAGACCATCGTCGAAGCCATGGACCTGAGCGAGCCCGGCAGCGCCGTCGCCTTGCAGCAGCGCCTGGACGCACAGGGGATCGAGGTCGGGATCCTCGTCAACAACGCCGCCTTCGGCCTCAGCGGCGCCTTCATCGACCAGGATCCGGCGCGGCTGCGGGCGATGCTGCAGCTCGACATCGTCACGGTGACTGAGCTGACGCACGGCTTCGCCCAGCGCATGGCGGCGCGCGGAGGCGGGCGCATCCTCCTGGTCGCCAGCATCGCAGCCTACCAGCCGACGCCCGCGCTCGCCGCCTATGGTGCGGCCAAGGCCTATGTCCTGTCGCTGGGCGAGTCGCTCAACGTGGAGCTGGCGCCGAAGGTCGCGGTCACCGTGCTGGCGCCCGGCCTGATGGACACCGAGTTCCACGCCGTGGCCGGCTTCAAGCCGACCGGGCCGCTGATGCGGACGATCCTGGCGCCGGCGGACGTGGCCGCGATCGGGCTGGACGCGATGTTCGCCGGACGTCCCAGCGTGACGGCGGGGCGCCTCAACAAGGTGATCGTCCTCGGCGGGCGCCTGCTGCCCCGCTCCGTCTCGGCCAAGATGGCCCACCGGATATCCAGGACCTAGTCGATCGCTTCCATGAAACCGACCCTATCGAGAGGACGTCGTACGGTGGGCTTTAGCCCACCATGGCCTGCTACGGTGCCGCCTCGGAGCGGTGGGCTGAAAGCCCACCCTACCAAGCCCTGCGTCAGGTGGCGGGATCGGAGTCGTTTCATGAAAACGCTGTACTAGACGCCGCCCGCATGGCACGGCACGCGCTGGACGCGGCGGATAAGACGGCACGGCGGCAGGCGATCCTGGCCGCCGCCCGCACCCTGTTCAATGCCAGCCACGGGACCCTGCCCGCCGCCGCCGACATCGCCGCCGCCGCCGGGCTGGCGAAGGGCACGGTCTATCTGTACTTCCACACCAAGGAAGAAATCTTCCTCGCCCTCCTGCTCCAGGCCTGCAACGAGGCGCTGGATCTGGTCGAAACGACGTTCCTGCGCACGCGGGGCCGGCGGTCCGACAAGGTGGCCGCCTTCCTCGCCGCCTTTGTCGCGCATGTGGGACAGCATCCGGAGCTGCTTCGCCTCGACAGCCTGAGCTACGGCGTGCTGGAGAAAAATATCGCACCCGTCGAACTCCACGCCTTCAAGGCCGCCTTCGTCGCGCGGCTGGGCCAGGCCGGCCTCGCGGTCGAGCAAGCGCTGCGGGTGCCCACCGGACGCGGCGTGCGGCTGCTGATGCGGAGTTTCGCGTTGACGCGCGGGCTGTGGCAGGCCGCGCCGCCGGGACTGGCGGACGATGCCGCGCCCGCCGTGCTGCATCCGCCGTTCGCGATCGAACTTGCCGAGGCGCTGGCGGAGTATTGGCGCGGCGCCCTGGCGGCCTGACCACCCGCTTCATCACCCCGGTGGGGAAAACGTGACCCGCACCGCCAGCCCGGTCCCGCCAGGCTGGGCCGCGTCCAATTCGACCGTGCCGTGATGCGCCTGGGCGGCCGCCTTGACCAGCGCCAGGCCCAGCCCGGTGCCGGGGGTGCCGCGGCTGCGGTCCAGGCGGACGAACCGCCGCAACACCGCCTCCTGCTCAGCCCGCGGAATGCCCGGTCCCGCATCCGCCACCACCAGCACGGGGCCGGACTGCAGCGACACGGTGATGCGGCCCGCGCCATGCGTCAGCGCATTGTCCAGCAGGTTCGCCAGCATGCGTTGCAGCAGCGCCGGGTCGCCCCACAGGCGCAGCCCGGGGGCAACGTCGATGTGGAACGGCCGGCCGGCTTCCTCGGCCACCGGGGCGTATGCGTCGGCGATGGCCTGCACCAGGGCCGAGAGGTCGACGTCCTGCCGGCTGCCGGCGCCCGCCTCGGCCCGTGCGATCCGCAGCAGGGCGGCGAAGGTCTCCAGCACCGTGTCCAGCTCGGTGATGGCCGCCGTCAGCACCGAGGCGTCGCCAGCCTCCGCCAGCGCCCCTTCCAGCATCTGCCGCAGCCGCTGCAGCGGGCCGCGCAAATCATGGGCGATGTCGTCCGTCACCTGGCGCTGCACCGCCATCAGCGCCTCGATCCGCTCCAGCATGCCGTTGACGGTCACCACCAGCCGGTCGAACTCGTCGTCGCGGCCGGATTGCGGCAGGCGGTGCGACAGGTCGCCCGCCGTCACCAGCCGCGCCACGTCCGACACCGACGCCAGGCGGCGTTCCAGCGCGCGCGCCGCCACGAAGCCCAGCAGCAAGGCCAGCGCCCCCGCCCCCAGCGCGGCGGCAAGCGGGGTCCAGGCCAGGGCGCGCGCCGCGTCCTCCGCCGCCGACAGCCGGGCCGCGACGATGAGGTTGATGCCGCCGGGCAGCAGCGCGCCCAACGCGCGCAGCGGCGGCTCGCCCGGCGCGTGCAGCGTCGTGAAACCGCGCAACGCTGCTGGCGCGCCGACGATGCGGCCGGCGAGGGTCTGGCCGTCGGCGGTTTGCACGAGGACGAGCAGCAGCGCGTCGCGCCGGGCCGATGCGCGGGCGGCATCCAGCAGGACGTCGGGGCCGATGGCCTGGTAGTCGCGGATCAGCCCTTCCGCCTCCCCGGCCAGCAGCAGGTCCAGCTCCTGCCGCAACGCGGTTTCGGCCCGGATCCAACCCCAGCCAGCCCCGAGCAGCGACAGCAACAGCGCCGCCGCTGCGAACACCAGCGCGGTGCGGAGGGCGAAGCTGTGCAGCAGCCGCCGGACGGGGCTATGCCGCGCTGGGTCGGCCATCAAGCACGTATCCGGCGCCCCTGACGGTGCGGATCAGCGGCGGGCCGTTCGGGACTTCCAGCTTACGGCGCAACCGGCTGACATGGACGTCCACGACGTTGGTCGTCGGATCGAAGGCGAAATCCCACACGCGCTCCAGCAGCATCGTCCGCGTGACGACCTGGCCCGGGTGCCGCATCATGTATTCCAGCAGCCGCCATTCCGTCGGCAGCAACTCGATGGCGACGCCGTCCCGCAACACCGTGCGACGCAGCAGGTCCATGCGCAGCGGGCCGACCACCAGCTCGGTCTGCTCCGCCTCGGACGGGGCGCCGCGCCGGGCGAGCGCGCGCACCCGTGCGTACAGCTCCGAGAACGCGAACGGCTTGGCGAGGTAGTCGTCCGCGCCGGCGTCCAGCCCTTCGACCCGGCGCTCCACCTCGCCCAGGGCGGTCAGGACCAGGACGGGAGTCGTCACGGACGACGCGCGCAAGGCCCGGATGATGGCCAGCCCGTCCGGCGCCGGCAGCATGCGGTCGGTCACGATGACGTCGAACGCCTCGGACATGGCGAGGAACAGGCCGTCCTTGCCATTCCGGGCGATCTCGGTCGCGTGGCCCGCCTGGGACAGGCCGCGCGCGATGTAATCGGCAGTCGCGGCGTCGTCCTCGATGACCAGCACGCGCATCGTTGCCCCTCTCGGCGGCCGAAGCCTTCGGCTACAACGGCCCGGCGGCTACCCGCGCGCGGTCGCCAGCAGAGCGAACAGGCCGGACAGCAGGACGAGCCCGCGCGGCGCCGCGAGCTTGGCGTCGCGGTGGGTGAGTTCGCTGGCGAGGATCGCTGTCGAGGCGATTGCCACGAGGGCGCCGCCGAGACGCCGGGTTGCGCGCGGCATCATGAGCACGCCGCCAAGTGTTTCCGCCGCAGCGGCCGCCAGCTTGGCGTCGTTCGACCAGCCAAGATGCTGGAACAGGCGGTCATAGCCCCGGTTCCCGGCGAGCTTGTCGCCCCCGGCCAAGGCGATCGCGGCGCCGAGCGCAGGCATGAGATAACGCATGTATAACCCTCCAGCCCAGCCTAACGCGCCCGGTGCCACCTGCGTTCGCTGCGGGTGCTGGATCACGGCGGCGTCGCGTCGGTCCGCGACACGCAAATGCAAATCGTTCTTAATGGCGACCAAGCTGCGACTTACTCGCATTCGCCAAGTATTCGCAGACCTGTGTGATAACTTCATTTGCGTTGCGGGAACAACAATGCCTATCGTGCGTCATACCGGTACTGCTTCGTCACCGATCAGGAGAACACGTTATGTCACTGGCCCAGACCCAAGATGTCGCCTGCACCAAGTGCAAGTTCTTCGATGACCACATTGCCAAGCCGCAGGCCGATGAGGGCCTCTGCCGCTTTAACCCGCCCGTGACGCAGCCCAGCGCCGACGCGCCTGGCCTGTGGCCGGTCGTGTCGTCGGCTGACTGGTGCGGCCATTTCAGCGCCGACACGATCGCGGCCGGCACGGCCGACTGAGCCGCACCGACCACCGCGCGGTTGCAGGGGCGCCATCAGCCGATGGCGCCCCTTTTGCTTGGCGTGGCCGGGCCTGCAGGATGACGGCGTCAACAGCCAGGGCGGAGTCGAAAGATGGCAGGCACCAAGGCTCACCGCATGCGCCAACGCCTCCGCGAGTTGCTGACGGGCGAAGCCTGCATCCATCCAGCCTCGGTGCATGACGCGATCTCCGCCCGAATCGCAGGCTCGCTCGGGTTTGAACTGGCGATGTTCGCGGGCTCGGTCGCCTCGCTCGCGGTGCTGGGGGCGCCGGATCTCGTCCTGCTGACGTTGACGGAGTTCGCCGGGCAAGCCCGCCGCATCTGCCGCGCGGCGGACCTGCCGCTGCTGGTGGATGCGGACCACGGTTACGGCAACGCGCTCAACGTGATGCGCACGGTGCAGGAGCTGGAGGCGGCCGGGGTTGCGGCCCTGACGATCGAGGACACGGACCTGCCGACACCGTTCGGCACGGTCAAGCCGACCCTGCTCTCCATCGTGGAGGGTGCAGGGAAGATCGCCGCCGCACTGGCCGCGCGCGATGACCCGGCGCTGGCGGTGGTGGCGCGCACCAGCGCCGTCGCGGTCACCGGGCTGGACGATGCGGTGGCGCGGGCGCGGGCCTATGCCGCGCTGGGGCCGGACGCGCTGTTCTTCACCGGCGTGACCGATCCCGGACAGTTGGCCGCCTTGGCCGCCGCCACCAGCCTGCCGATCATCCTGGGCAGCGCACCGCCTGCCCTGGGGGACCGCCCGGCGCTGGCCGCCGCCGGCGTGCGGATCAGCCTACAAGGGCATCAGCCGTTCGCGGCCTCCATCCGCGCCATCCACGACACGTTGCAGGCGTTGCGCGACGGCGTGCCGCCGGGCGAAATCGGCGGCCTGGCCTCGGCCGCGGTGACACGCAGCGCGACCCGCGCCGCAGAGTACGACGAGTGGACCGCGCGTTTCCTGCGCCCCGGCTGACCGGGGCCTTCACGCGGCGGTAAGATGTGGCGTCCACACTCGCGGCATGACGCGCATCGCCGCCATCACCGCCGCACTTTGCCTGACCGGCTTCGCCGCCGCGACGCAGCCGATGCTGCCGCGCTGCACGGCGGCGCTCGACGGGCAAGTGAGCGAAGGCGGGTGCCGGTGCGACTATGATCGTGGCGGCCTGTTGACGGGTCGTCAGGCTGGATGGCGCTGGACGTGCGATCTGTTGCGCGGGCCCGGCTCCACCGCCCCCGCCGCATCTGCCGGGGAACCAGCCGAGGGGCTTCCGCCCGGCTTCGTCTATGCGCCCCAGGCAGGCAACGGCAGCACCGCCTCGGCGGCGACGAATGGTGCATCCAGCCTTCGGGATGGAGCAGCAAGGGGCTATTAGCCTAATACCAGCCGGCAATGGCACTGACACGAAGAGGTGGGCTGAAGCCCACCCTACCTTTTTGCCTTTTTGAAGACATTGTGGAAGTAGGGTGGGCTTCAGCCCACCGAAGAGTCGAGACAAACGCCCGTTGGTATAACAGCCGACTCGCCTCAGTCCGCCTTGCGGCCCATCGCGGCAAAAGGGTGGCATGGATGCTGCTTTAGCTTACCGGCCCGGATGCCCGCTGATCGGATCATGGGGCGTCGGAGGGTGAGATGGCGTTGCTGGAGGTCCGTGACGTCACCCGCCACTTCTACGGCGTGCACGCGCTCAACGGCGTGGACCTGAGCGTCGTCGCCGGCGGCATCACCGGACTGATCGGGCCGAACGGCGCGGGCAAGACCACGCTGTTCAACTGCCTGTCCGGCGTCGTGCCACCCAGCACCGGCCGCATCCTGTTCGATGGCGTCGACATCACCGGCTGGCGGCCGGACCAGATCACGCGGGCCGGCCTGGTCCGCACCTTCCAGATCGCCCGCGGCTGCCCCCGGCTGACCGTGCGGGAGAACCTGCTGCTATACGGCGCGGCGCAGCCCGGCGAGGGCGTGCTGGCCGCCCTGCTGCGCACCCGCGCGATGCTGGCGCGCGAGGCGGCGCTGCAGGACCGGGCGGCGGCCATAGCGCAGCGCCTGCGGCTGTCCCACGTGCTCGACAACCCGGCAGCCGCCCTGTCCGGCGGCCAGAAGAAGCTGCTGGAGATCGGCCGCGCCCTGATGACCGAGCCGAAGCTGATCCTGCTGGACGAGCCGCTGGCCGGGGTGAACCCCACCCTGTCGCGCGAGATCGGCGAGCGGTTGCAGGAGATCGTGGCCGACGGCATCACGCTCGTCCTGATCGAGCATCAGATGGACATGATCGCCCGGCTCTGCGACCACGTCATCGTCATGGCGGAGGGGCGGCGGCTGACCGAAGGCAGCTTCGAGCAGGTCGCGGCGGATGACGCCGTGCAGGACGCCTATATGGGGGGCAAGCGTTGGGTCTCCTGACCGTGTCGGGCATCGTCGCTGGCTACTCGGCAGCGGACCACATCCTGAAGGGGCTGGATTTCGCCGTGGAGCCCGGCGAAATCGTCTGCATCATCGGGCCGAACGGCGCGGGCAAGTCCACGCTGCTGAAGTCGATCGCCGGGCTGCTGACCCCGTCCGAGGGGTCGATCACCTTGCAGGACCGCCCGGTCGCCGGGCTGCCGCCGCCGGAGCTGGCCCGGCGCGGCATCGCCTATGTCCCGCAGGAGCACAACGTATTTCCCACCATGACGGTGCGGGAGAACCTGGAGATGGGCGGCTATGTCGACCCAAGGCAGGTGCCGCGCCGGATGGAGGACGCCATGCAGCGCTTCCCCGTGCTGGGCCGCAAGCGGCGGCAGGCGGCGCGCACCCTGTCGGGCGGGGAGCGGCAGTTGCTGGCGATGGGCATGGCGCTGATGGTGGCGCCCGTGCTGCTGCTGCTGGACGAGCCGTCTGCCGGGCTATCGCCAAAGGCTGCGCAGGAACTGTTCGTGCAGATACAGTCGATCAACCAGGGTGGGCTCGCGGTGGCGCTGGTGGAGCAGAATGCGAATGAGGCGCTGGCGATCTCCGACCGCGCCTACGTGCTGGTGGATGGTCGCACCGGCGCCACGGGAACCGCCAGCACGCTTGCCGCCGACCCGGAGATCAGGCGGATTTTTCTTGGTGGGTAGCCCCGGCGCCGAAATTAGGGGTCGCGCTTGAGCCGCTTCTTCGGCGTCGCTGCGGCCCCTGTTGCAGCCCGCTCTTCCAGTATTCCAATCCGACGGGAGAGATCCGCCACGGACGCGGTGCCGACGATGGCTGCTGCGGATCGGGCTGCACCTTCGGCCTTGGCAACCACAATCTCTTCACGCGCCTCCAAACGGTCCATACGGCGCTCAATGGCCGTGAGCCGGTCGGCCAAGACTGCAAGGCTCTTATTTTGCCGCTCTTCGAGTTCAAGGAGGCTGTCGATCTTCTTGGCGGTTCGCCAGATATCAGCGAAGGACGGCATCAGCGCAGACGCCTATTTCCGGGCCAGGGTCCGTTCCGTCTTCGCGATCAACCGCTCGATCCGCTGCAACTTGGCATCCATGCCGCGGAAGAGCTTGTTCAGGTCCGCGGCGGTCGTGCCACGCATTGCCGGCTTGGCAGGCTCCGTGCCGCCAGAGGCCACTCTGCCCGCTGCAATCCGCTTTCCCATCATGGCCTGCATGATAAAGCATGATGCGACATGTTCAAGATTGAACAGCCCTAACACGAGGTTGACATGACCGAAACGACGACCCGACTTCATCCCACCCGGCGCACCATACTGGCCGGCGCCGCGGCGGGCCTGGCCACGCCCGCCCTCCTGCGCGCGCAGGAGGCGCCGCTGGCGCTCGGCGTGCTGACGCCGCTGACCGGCGCCGGCGGCGTCGACGGGCCGCGCATTCTGAAGGCGATCCGGGCCGTAGCCGAGCAGGTCAACGGCGTGGGCGGGCTGCTTGGCCGCAAGATCACTCTCGTGGTGGAGGACGACCAGACCAATCCGGACGCCGCGGTGCGCGCCGCGCGCAAGCTGGTGGACGTGGACAAGGTGCCCGTCATCATGGGCACCTGGGCCTCCGCCGTGACGACCGCGGTGGCGCCGGTCTGCTGGGAAAGCAAGACGTTCCTCACCACCACGTCCGGCGCGGACAGCATCACCAAGCTGCCGCATCAGGGCTACCTGATCCGGACGCAGCCCAACACCGCGCTGCAAGGCGCCAAGCAAGCCGAGTTCATCGCCGCAACCGGCGCCAAGCGGGTCGCCATCATGTCCGTCCAGTCGCCCTTCGCGCAGCCGACGCAGGACCGGGTGAAGGAGGTGCTGGGCCAGCACGGCTCCGCCCTGGTGGCCGGGCTGATCTACGAGACCGACAAGACCAGCTACCGCTCCGAAGTCGACCAGATCCTGCGCGACAAGCCGGACATGATCTACCTCAACGGCTACACGCCCGACGTGGCCGTGCTGCTGCGCGACCTGTATCGCGCCGACTATGAAGGCGGCCGCTTCACCCAATCCTACGCACTGCCCGACAAGTCGGTGCAGGCGCTGCCGAAGGAGGTGACGGAGGGCACCTACACCGTGCAGCCATCGGCCGACATCGACTCCCCGGCCTATGCCAACGCGGTCAAGCTGCTGGGCGAGGCGAGCCCGGATTCGTACGAAAGCCAGGCAGTGGACTGGATGAGCCTGGTGGCGCTGTCGATCGCCCGGGCGAAGGCGACGACCGGAACGGCGATCCGCGACACGGTGCGCCGGGTCTCCCAAGGGGACGGGATGAAGGTGTACAGCGCGGTGGACGGGCTGGCGGTGCTCGCGAAAGGGGGCGAGGTGAATTACGAGGGCGCCAGCGGTCCCTGCGACTTCACCGCGATCGGCGACATCCAGGACTGCAAGTTCCGCTACATGGTGGTGAAGAACGGCGCGCTGACGTTCCTGAAAGTCGTCTGATTGCTGGTGGACGTCGCGCAACTGGTGATCAACGGGCTGATGGCGGGGACCATCCTGGCGGTTCCCGCCATCGGCCTGAGTGCGATCTACGCGGTGTTGCGCTTCCCCAACTTCGCCCTTGCCTCGCACGCGACGGTGGGCGCGTTCGCCGGCTGGATCGCAAACGTGGTGTTAGGCTTGTCCATCGTGCCGTCGCTCGGCCTGGCGTTCCTGGCGGCCGGGCTGGTGGGCGTGGCGACCGACGAATTCGTACTGCGTCCGCTGCGCGCCAGCGGGTTCGCCACAACCGCGATCGGTTCCATCGCGCTGACGATCGCGCTGGAAAACCTGCTGCGCATGGCGTTCGGCAACGACTTTCGGGAATACGATCTGCCGGTGACGCGGGACTGGCGGTTCGCCGGGCTGCATGTCGGGCCGCAGCAGATCGAGAACCTGGCGATCTCGCTGGTGGTCATGGCGGCGGTGTTCGGCTTTCTCGCCTTCACCCGCGCCGGCAAGGCGATGCGCGCGGTGGCGGACAACCCGTCGCTCGCCCGCATCAAGGGGATCGACGCCGCCCGCATCGCGCGCGTCGTGTCCTTCGTCGGCATGGGCTTGGCGGGCTTGGGCGGCATGCTGATCGGGCTGGACACCACGATCGATCCGCTGACCGGGTTCCGGGTGATCCTGTCGGTGTTCGCGGCGTCGGTGGTGGGCGGGCTGGGCAGCATCCCCGGCGCCGTGCTGGGCGCGCTGACGGTGTCGGTGGGCGAGGAGCTGTGCCTGCTGGTGCTGACCCCAAACTACCGCAGCGTGGTGGGCTTCCTCGCGATCCTCCTCGTGCTGATCCTGCGGCCGTCCGGGCTGCTTGGCCAGCGGGCGTATTAGGCCATGACGAACTACATCGTGGCGCTGGGCGTGACGGCGGGGTTGTACGCGCTGATGTCGCTGGGCCTCAACGTGATCTGGGGCATGACCGGGCTGATCAATTTGGGCCTGGTCGGGTTCTTCGCGGTCGGCGCCTACACCTCCGCCCTACTGACGACGAAGCTGGGCGTGGCGATCGGCCTGGGCATGCTGGCCGGCGCGGTGGCGGGCGGCATTGCCGGCGCGCTGGTGGCGCTGATCACGGTGCGGCTGCGCGGCGACTACCTGGCCATCGTCACCCTGGGGTTTGCGGAGTCGCTGCGGGTGACGGCAAGCAACGAGACCTGGCTGACCAACGGCACGGACGGGATTTCCGGCATTCCCGGCCCTTGGCGCAGCAGCCTGTCGCCGTCCGAGTTCAACCTGGCGTACCTGGCGCTCGTCTTGGTGATCGTCTTCGTCGCCTATCTCCTGGCGCAGCGGCTGAGCTACTCGCCGTTCGGGCGGGTGCTGCGCGCGATCCGCGACGACGACCAGGTGGCGGCGGTGGCGGGCAAGCCGGTGCTGGCGTTCAAGGTGCTGGCCTTCGCCATCGGCTGCACCGCGATGGGCTTGGCCGGGGCGCTGTACGCGCACTACACCTCCTTCGTGGTGCCGGACGTCTTCGTGCCGCTGCTGACGCTGTACATCATGATGGCGCTGCTGTCGGGCGGGATCGACAACAACCGCGGCGCGGTGCTGGGTGGCCTGGTGATCGTGATCTTCCTGGAGGGCACGCGGTTCATCACGCCGCTGATCCCCGGGCTGGGCGCGGTGCAGGGCGCCGCCTTGCAGCAATTCCTGGTGACGGCGGCGCTGCTGGTGGTGATGCGCTATCGCAGCCGCGGCCTGCTGCCGGAGGCACTCGACCATCCGGTGACGCGTTATTCCGCGGCCAGCGGTAAGCAGGCTTAGGACAACCCTACTAAGGAGGATCACCATGGCTGACATCACCCTGACCGACGTGACGGAGGTCATGCGGCTGACCGCGCGGGCCGACCGCCAGGCCGCCTGGCAGGCGATCGACGCCCTGCTGCTGCGTTTGTACGACCGTCGGCTGTTCACCGCGCTGAACCACCTGATCGCTACCTCGGAGGTCGAGCGGCTGTATTCCAGCCACCCGGACGCCTATCCGGTGGGCGGGCGCAAGCAGAAGAAGGACACGCATTGGGGCAAGAAGACGCTGGACGAGGGGGAGCTGTATCTCTGCCACAACGCTGCCGACATCGAGCGCACGTTCTTCGATTACGCGTTGATCTTCAGCCTGGGCATCGGCGGGATGGTCAACGTGCCGGTCATGTTCGGGGGACGCTGCATGGCCAGCCTCAGCATCTCCGCGGCGGGAGACCGCTTCAGCGAAACCGACGCACCCCAGCTTGCCATCATCGCCGCGTTGACCCTGCCGCTGATCCTGTCCGCCAGCTAAGGCGTAGTCACGGGCGATCGGCGGACCTCCGTGTGTGCGGTCCCGCATGAGCAAAAGCTCATACGGGCTACGCTGCCACACACCTCCGTGTGTGTTGGGTCCCGCATGAGCAAAAGCTCATACGGGCTACGCTGCCACAGCGAGGTAGCCCGTATTCGCGCAGCGAATGCGGGATCACAGGCACTTGGCAGGTCCACACGCGCTACGCGAAGGCTCGCCAAACCCATCGGCCCCAGCCACCTTGCCCCAGTCAGGCGGCAAAACCCCGTCGCGGACGAATTGGTGCAACGAGGAATACGGCCAATCCAGCGGATTTACCACGTAGCCATGCTTTGTTGGGTTGTAGTGGATGTAATCCACATGACGGTTGAAATCAGTCGTATCGCGGATTGTGTGCTCCCAGAACCGTCGCTGCCACAAAGTGCGACCTCCGCCATCGCGTCGCTTGAAGGTTGCCCCGTCCGCAATCACCGCTTGAGTGAACACCGTTTTGATGCGTCTCCAGCGCAGTGGGAAGTCAGCGTCGCCATCAGGAAGAGTAAAGACAGCATGCAGGTGATCCGGCAGGATGACGATCGCATCGATGTCAAACGGGCGTTCGTTCCGCACCACACGGAAGGCGAGGCGAAGCTTGGCGATCGACGTGCCAGCAGCGTAGACTGGCGATCCGCGAGTGCAACGGTGAAGAAGAATGTGCCGCCCGGGATGAAATTGCGGCGGTAGCGAACCACGAGCGACGGACCTCCGTGTGTGGTCCCGCATGAGCAAAGCTCATACGGGCTACTTTGCTACACCGAACGTAGCGGGGTCACAAAACGTGAAGCGCGGGGATGCCGGCTTACCGCGGCATGCTGTTCGGCGGCTCGTATTCGGAGTTGGCGGAGGAGTTCACGAAGGAATGCCGGTAGCTCGGCACGTGCGCGGTCTGGTTGACCGCCGCGCTGTCGCAACCGGCGAGCAGGAGGACGGCAAGAGCAAGGGTGGTGCGGATCATGGCGTCTCTCCGGGCAGGCATCGTCGATGCGCCCTGTATGCCCAGTTGGACAGCGTGGCAGCAAGGGGCTAGCGATTTGGTCAAAACCAATGGGGAGCACCAGGATGGCCAGTTCAACCGACACCAAGCGCTGGACCCGGCGGCCGCCGGGCTCGACCTGGGGCGATTGGGGGGCGGACGACGAGCTCGGGCGGCTCAACCTGCTGACGCGCGAGAAAGTGCTGCAAGGCATTGCCGAGGTGCAGGAGGGCCGCACCTTCTGCCTGTCCCTGCCGCTCGACTACCCCGGCGGCAGCGTGGTCAACCCGCGCCGCCAGCCGCCGCAGCTCCGCCCCACCCTGCGGGAGGGCCGGGCCAACATGGCGCTGCCGCTGCGCTGCTACGACCCGACGGCGCTGGACGTGGTGTGCGACGACCAGGTGGTGCTGACGCTGCAATACTCCACGCAATGGGACACCCTGGCCCATGTCGGGCAGATGTTCGACGTGGACGGCGACGGCAAGCCAGAGGACGTGTTCTACAACGGCTTCCGCGCCGGCAGCGACATCGCCGGGCCGGTGATCTACCGCGACGGGAAGGAGATCCCCTACGACGGCCCGCAGGGCGCGCAGCGGCTGGGGGTGGAGAACATGGCGGTGTCCTGCATCCAGGGCCGCGCCGTGATGATCGACCTGGAGGCGCATTTCGGCCGCTCCGGCGAGATCGTCGGCTACGATGCGCTGATGCGGGTGCTGGAGCAGGACAAGGTGGTGGTGGAGCCCGGTGATCTCGTGTGCCTCCGCACCGGCTTCGCGCAGATGCTGCTGGACATGAAGAAGCAACCTGATGCGGAGCGGCTGCGCCTGACCAACGCGGCGTTAGACGGGCGGGACGAGCGGCTGCTGCAATGGGTCACCGAGAGCGGCCTGGTCGCGTTGATCTCCGACAATTACGCGGTGGAGGCGGCGCCGGCCCGGCCCTGCACGGCGGATGTCTGCGCCACCCTGCCGCTGCACGCGCATTGCCTGTTCCGGCTCGGCGCCTATCTCGGCGAGATGTGGTATTTGACGGAGTTGGCGGATTGGCTGCGGGCACAAGGCCGCAACCGCTTCCTGCTCACCGCCCCTCCGCTGCGGTTGCCGGGCGCCGTCGGATCGCCCGCCACGCCGGTCGCCACCGTTTGATCGCCCGACACCTGCAAGGGATGGATGCCATGGCCTCTCCAATGACGCATGAAGCCCGCCTGGACCTGCTGGGCCAGGTCGCCGTCCACGTGGGGCTCGGCCTCGCACCGGGCCAGGAGGTGGTGCTGACCGCCCCGCTGGACGCCGTGCCGCTGGTGCGCCGCATCACCGAGCACGCCTACAAGGCCGGGGCGAGCCTGGTGACCACCCTGCTGTCGGACGAGCAGACCACGCTCGCGCGCTACCAGCACGCCCCGGACGCCGCGTTCGACTACGCGCCGGCCTGGCTGTTCGAGGGCATGGCGCAGGCCTATCGCTCCGGTGCGGCGCGGCTGGCCATTGGCGGCGACAACCCCACCTTGCTGGCCGCGCAGGATCCCGACCGCGTGTCGCGCGCCAACCGCGCCCGCTCCGTCGCCTACCGCCCGGCGCTGGAGCTGATCACCAATTTCGACATCAACTGGAGCATCGTGTCCTACGCCACGCCGTCCTGGGCCGCGCTGATGTTCCCGGACCTGCCGCAGGACGCGGCGGTGGCGAAGCTGTGGGACGCGATCTTCGCCGCCTCCCGCATTGACCAGCCCGACCCGGTGGCGGCCTGGGCCGAGCACAATGCCACCTTGCACGCCCGCACCACGCACCTCAACGCCAAGCGCTATGACGCGCTGCACTTTCAGGGCCCCGGCACCGACCTACGCGTCGGGCTGTCGGAGGGGCATCTCTGGCTTGGCGGGGCAGAGCGGGCGAAGAATGGCGTGGTCTGCAACCCGAACATCCCGAGCGAGGAGGTGTTCACCACCCCGCATTTGGCCCACGTGGACGGGCATGTCCGCAGCACCAAGCCGCTATCCTATGGCGGCACGCTGATCCAGGACATCGCCGTCCGGTTCGAGGCCGGGCGCATCGTGGACGCGACGGCGAGCAGCGGTCAGACGGTGCTGCACAAGGTGCTGGACACGGATGACGGCGCAAGGCGGCTGGGCGAAGTGGCGCTGGTCCCCAACTCCTCGCCGATTTCGGCCAGCGGGCTGCTGTTCTACAACACGCTGTACGACGAGAACGCCGCCAGCCACATCGCCATCGGCCAGGCCTACCGCACCTGCCTGGAGGGCGGCACCACCGCCAGCGAGGCCGAACTCGCCCGTCGCGGCGCCAACACCAGCCTGATCCATATCGACTGGATGATCGGCTCCGGCGAGGTTGACGTGGACGGCGTTGCGCCGGATGGCGGGCGCGAGGCGGTGATGCGGCGTGGCGAGTGGGTGTGAGCGCGAGTGGATTGCATCGGGAGCTGAACCTGGGTGTACATCAGCAACACGGACGCGACAAACAGTCGCCGCCCCGCTCAGGAACGCCGACTCATCCCTCACCCAACGGCGCCAGCGCAAAGGCGCCCGCCTGTTCGATCGCCCAGGCGCCGCGCAGCACCAGGTCGTCGCGGTAAAGCGGCCCGGCCAGTTGCACCGAGCGGGGCATCCCGTCCTCACCCGGCGGCATGGGAATGGTGATCGCAGGCTGGCGGCTGAGGTTGTAGAGGAAGGTCCACGGCGCCCACTCGGTCCACAGCGACCGCACCGGGTCCACCGTCGCGGCCTCGGCAGGCAGCGGGCCGTTCGGCACCGTCGGGGTCAGCACCAGGTCGTACTCGGCGTGCAGCCGAGCCATCGCGTGCGCCGCCTGGATCCGGGTTGCCTCCGCCCCGACCATATCGGTGGCCAGCATGCCGCCCTCCTGCGCCGCCACATCGAGCAGCCCGGGATCCAGCTTGCCGCGATCCTGCTCCGGCACGCTGCCCACCAGGCGCGACAGCGCCACGCCCCAGACGCGGCCGAACACGGCGCGGATGTCCGGCAAATCGGGCGCGGCCTCCTGCACTTCGGCCCCGGCATCGGCCAGGATCTGCGCGGCCTGCTCCACCGCGGCGATGCCGTCCGCGTCGACCGGCGCCTCGAACCCGGGATAGCGCAGCACGCCGACCCGCAGCCCGGCCACGCCTTGCGACAGGCCATCCCGCCAATCCCGCCCGTCATCGGGCAGGCAGAACGGGTCGCGCCGGTCGAACTGGGCCAGGACGCTGAACATCAGCGCGCAATCGCCCACCGTGCGGGTCATCGGCCCGGCGCAGGCGACGTTGGCGAACGCGCCGAGCGGCCATTGCGGGATGCGGCCGAAACTCGGCTTCAACCCGACCAGGCCGCACCAGGCCGCCGGGATGCGGACCGAGCCGCCGGCATCCGTGCCGATATGCAGCGGGCCGAAGCAGGCCGCCCCCGCCGCCCCGGCGCCGCTGGAGGAGCCGCCGGTCGTGCGGCTGGTGTCCCAGGGATTGCGGGTGATGCCGTGCAGCGGGCAGTCGCCGGGCGTCTTCCAGCCATACTCCGTCGTCGTGGTCTTGCCGATGATGACCGCGCCCGCGTTCTTTAGCGCCAGCACGGCGGGCGCATCGTCCGCCACCGGCTCGGGCGAGGTCAGCCGGCTGCCGCGGCGGGTCGGAAAACCGGCCAAGTCCAGCAAGTCCTTCACCGTGCAAGGCACGCCGTCCAGCAGGCCGAGCGGACGGCCGGCGCGCCACCGCATGGCGCTCTGCCCCGCCGCCTCCAGCGCCGCCGGGCTCATCGCGGCGAAGGCGTTGATGCCGGGGTTGAAGCGCGCGATCCGCTCCATGACGGATTGCAGCGCTTCGACCGGGGTGATCGTGCCGCGCTGATAGTGGTACAGCAGCGCTTCGGCCGGCAGCAATGCCGGCTCGGTCAGTTCATACATTGGGTGGGGATACCATCGGCGGAACTGGGGGCCTGCACGCCTGGCACCGGGCGGAACCCATGCGCCTGGCAGGCGGACAGGCAGGCACGCGACACCAGGTAGTCGCCGGAACTCGCATCCGGCAGCGGAACGTCGCAATCGACCGTCGCGCCATTGTGCGGATTGACCATGACCAGGGTGGGCTGCGTGGCACAGCCGCTGAGCATGAGGAGGACGAGCAGCGCCGCCCTCATGCCTGGGCGACCGCGGCCGACCACGGCGACATGACGTCGCTGATCCCGGTCCGCTGGCCCCCGTGCTGGTAGATCAGGTTCGGGCAGGCGAAGTTCACGGGGACGACGCCGTGCTCCACGACCTCCACCGGGCCATCCGCCTGCAACGCGTCCAACACGTCCGGTGGCAACCTGCGATCGGCGTTGACGCTGCCGGGGTCCGACACGTCGATCCGTGGATGGTGGGCGGCCGCTGCCGGGTCCATCCCGAAATCGAGGGTGAAGGCCAGCATCTGCGCCACCGCCGCCATGATGCGACGCCCGCCGGACGCCCCGGCGGCGATCACCGGGCCGCTGCCATCGCTGACGATCACCGGGCACATGTTGGTCAGCGGCCGCTTGCCGGGCGCGGCGGAGTTGGGCTGGCCCGGCCGCGGGTCGAACCACATCACGCCGTTGTTCATCAGCACGCCGGATTGCGGCAGCACGACGCGGCTGCCCATGGAGGACAGCAGCGTCGTGGTCATCGCCACCATCGTGCCTGCGGCGTCGCAGACGGTGAGGTGGGTGGTGCAGCTCTCCGCCGCCTTCGGCTCCGACTCGCCGAGCCCCGACAGCCGCTCGGCATAGGCGGACTTCATCGCCCGGCTGAGCGCGGTGAACCAGGCCGCGTCCGGCGCATCGCCGCGGGGCACGTCCCGCATGGTGTCGAGCACGCGGGCAAAGGTCGGCCCCGCCGTCAGCCCGGTCGCGAGTTGGATGGTGCGGCCATGCCAGTCCACCGGCGTCGCCGGCAGGATGCGCGCCTCGCACCGCCGCAAATCCTCGGCCGTGATCAGGCTGCCCACCGCGGTGAAATCCGCGGCGAGGGTGGCCGCCACGTCGCCCTCGTAAAAGTCGCGCAGGCCGGCATGCCCGAGCCGCTCCAGCGTGTCCAACAGACGGCCCTGGCGGAAATACCCCGGCGAACCCTGGTAGGGTGCGACCGGCGGCAGCCCGTCCGGCAGGTAGATCGCGGCGCTTTCCGCGTAGCGCCGCAGCACCGCGGCGGAGTTCGCGATCTTGAGGGTGGTGAACCAATCCTGCGGCAGGCCCCGCTTGGCGAGGGCGATCGCCGGGGCGATCACGTCCGAAAGCGGAAGCACGCCCCAGCGCCCATGCAGATGGGCATAGCCGGCCACCGCCGACGGGATGGTGAAGGACAGCGGACCGTGGATGTTGGCGTCACCCTCCACCGCTGGCCAGGTAAACAAATCCTTCGTCACCCGCCCGGTCAGGCGGAACGCGTCCGGCCGCAAGCCGGCCGGCGCCACCGGGCCGAAATCGACCGTCTCCGCTGCCTGCTGGCCGGCGCGATGCACGACGGCGAAGCCGATGCCGCCCAACCCGGAATTCCACGGCTCCGCGGTGGCAAGCGCCAGCGCCGTGCCCACGGCGGCATCGATGGCGTTGCCGCCGGCATCCAGGATGGCGACGCCGGCCAGCGCCGCGTCGCGCGACTGCGACGCCACCATGCCCCTGCGGCCAGTCGCAGACGGTTTGGTGACGGACCAGGCCTGGGTGATGTGCGGCGGCGGATGGTAGATCATGGCAGCTATGCTATGCCGGACCGCCCTCGCTTTTCTAGCGGCGATCCAGCAGCAACGTCGTGATTGCGATGGAGGCGGTGCGGCACACCGCGACCAGGGCGATCATCCATAATCCGTCGCTGATCAGCGTGCCGGCCGAGTAGTAATCGCCGTTGAGGTAGATGTCGTGCGGGACCCGGCTGCGCACCATCTGCAGCAAATCCGCCGGCGGCCCCTCCAGCGTGATCGCCGCCAAGGCGCGCGGGATCGCCCACCACACGATGCCACCCAGCAGCAGCAGCGGCGCCAGCAGCTCCCCCAGGATTTCGGCAAACAGCAGCCCGGGGTTGATCACGGACCAGATCGCCAGCCGGGCATAGCGACCGAGCTGGGGCAGGAACGCGGTCCGCGCCGGCTCGTGCTCGATCTCGAACTGGCTGAAGCTCATCGTCGGTTTCCCATGGCAAGGACGCACAGAGGCATAGCGGGATCGATCCAGCAAAGCCATCCTGCATCTGCACCGGTTTGGCGCGGGAGTTGCTTGCCGGACCGATACCAGAACCGGAGACGCTGCCGATGCGCGCCATTCGCCTCATTGCCACGCTGTTGCTATCCACCGCCGCGGGACTTGGGGCGGCGCGCGCGGCGGACGACACGCTGCGCATCGCGATGACGGCGTCCGACGTGCCGACCACCACCGGGGCGCCGAACAACGGCTTCGAGGGCGTCCGCTTCCTGGGCTACCCGATCTTCGAGGGGCTGGTGCTGTGGGATTTGTCGCCGACCGGCAAGCCGGCAGTGCTGCGGGCCGGCCTGGCGACGCATTGGGAGCAATCGGCCGATAAGCTGACCTGGACGTTCCACCTGCGCCCCGGCGTCACGTTCCATGACGGCACGAAGCTGGATGCGGATGCCGTGATCTGGAACCTGGACCGGTTCTTCAAGACCGACAGCCCGCAATTCGAGGCCGCCGGGTCGGGGCTGATGCGCGCCCGCGTCCCCGTCATGGGCAGTTACCGCAAGGTGGACGACATGACGGTCGCGATTTCCAGCAAGGTTCCCGCGTCCTACTTCCCGTATCAACTGGTCTATATCCTCTTCACCTCGCCCGCCTCGTTCGAGAAGGCCGGCCATGATTGGGGCAAGGTCGCAACCCTGCCCGCCGCCGGCACCGGACCGTTCCGCATCGAAACCGTCGTGCCGCGGCAATCCGTGACGCTCGCGCGCTGGGACGGCTATTGGGATGCCGGGCATATGGCGAAGGTCGCGCACGTGCTGCTGCTGCCTATTCCGGAGGCGAATACCCGGTTGGCGGCGCTGCGCACCGGGCAGGTGGACTGGATTGAGGTGCCGCCGCCGGACGGCATCCCGTCGCTCAAACAGGCGGGCTACGTGATCACCACCGGCTCCTACCCGCATGTGTGGCCGTGGTTCTACGGCCTGGGCGAAAACAGCCCGCTGCGGGACGTGCGGGTGCGGCAGGCGCTGAACTACTGCGTCGACCGCGACGGCCTGGTGAGCCTGTTGAATGGCACGGCGGAGCCGGCGGTCGGCTGGCTGAAACCCTCCGACCCGAATTTCGGGCACCCCGAGAACCACTACGGCTTCGACCCGGCGAAGGGCAAGGCGCTGCTGGCGGCGGCGGGATTCGGGCCGGGCAAGCCGCTCTCCTTCAAGGTGATGATCAGCAACAGCGGCAGCGGCCAGATGGTGCCGCTGTCGATGAACGAGTTCCTGCAGGAAAACCTGGACCAGGCCTGCGGAGTGAAGGTGACGTTCGAGGTGGTGGAGTGGCAGGTTCTGCTGACGGCGAGCCGCCAGGCGCCCGACAGCCCGTCGCTGCAGGGCGCCGTGGCCCTGAACGTGAGTTCGCCCTCCTCTGACGCAGGCATCCTGGCGCGCTACTTTCTGGCCAGCAGTTGGTCGCCGGCCGGGTTCAATTGGGAGCATTGGAAGGACGACCAGTTCGAGGCCGCGATGACCACGCTGTCGGAGGCGACCGACCCGGCCGTGATCGCCACCGCCTATCAGAAGGCGCATGAGCGGCTGGTGGACGATCCGCCGTGGCTCTACATCGTGCACGACCTCAATCCGCGCGCCATGAGCAAGCGGGTCAAGGGCTTCGTGCCCGTGCAAAGCTGGTTCGTGGACCTGACGGCGGTGAGCCTGCAGTAAGGCAGCGTCGGCAAATAAGGCAGCGTCGGCACGCTGACAAAGCTGCCGCTCAAGCCTGGGCAAGCAAGATCGGAGCGTGCCATGGAGCAGGTTGTCTGGGTCACCGGCGCTGGCAGCGGCATAGGCCGCGCCACCGCGATCGCCTTTGCCCGGGCTGGCGCCCGCGTGGCGTTGACCGGCCGCCGGGCGGAGGCCCTGGCCGACACCGCGGCGGCGATCGGCAAGGCCGCCGTCGTGGTGCCGGCCGACCTGGCGGACCCGGCTTGCATCACGCAGGCGCATGGCGCGGTGGTGGCCGCGCTCGGCCCCGTGGACGTGCTGGTCAACAATGCGGGCGCCAACGCCAGGCAGCGCCACTGGCACGAACTGCCCGCCGACACGCTGGGAACGATGCTGGACGTGAATTTACGCGCGCCGTTCCTCTGCGCCATGGCGGTGCTGCCGGGGATGCGGGCAAAGCGGGCGGGCACGCTGATCCACATCGCGTCCGTGGCGGGCGTCACCGTGTTCCCGCCGTCCGGGCCCGGCTATGGCGCGTCCAAAGCGGGTGTGGCGATGATGAGCGCCCACCTGAACGCGGAGGAGGGCGTGAACGGCATCCGCTCGATCTGCATCAACCCGGGCGAGGTGGCGACGGACATCCTGGACCGGCGGCCCGTGCCACCCTCCCCCGCCGACCGAGCGCTGATGCTGCAAGCGGAGGACATCGCCGCGGCGGCGGTGTTCGTCGCTGGCTTGCCACAGCGGGCAACCGTGGCTGATATGACGATCCTGCCGACCGACAACCAGCTTTGGCGGCCGTTCGCGCAGGCAATCGCCCGAGGATGACGTCATGGCCGACCTGCCGACCACCACCGTTCCCGTCGCCACCTTGCGACCCTTCATCGCCGCGATGTTCGCCAAGGCGGGCACCAGCCAGGAGGAAGGCGACCGGATCGCCCACCATCTGATCGGCGCCAACCTCGCCGGGCATGACAGCCACGGCGTGATCCGGGTGCCGCGCTACGTATTCTGGCTGGAGAACGGCTCCGTCATCGCCGGGCGCAGCCTGGAGGTGGTGAAGGAAAGCCCGACCCACGCCGTGCTGGACGGTGGGTATGGCTTCGGGCAAACGATCGGGCCGTTGGCGGTCGACATGGGCATCGCCAAGGCGAAGGCCGCCGGCATGGCCGTGATCGCCCTGCGCAACTCCGGCCATATCGGCCGGATCGGCGACTGGGCGGAGCGGGCGGCCGCAGCGGGCCTGGTCTCGATCCATTTCGTGAACGTGGCGGGTGGGGAGTTGGTGGCGCCGTTCGGCGGGGTGAACCGGCGATTCTCCACCAATCCCATGTGCGTGGGCGCGCCGCAGCCGGGGGCCGACCCGCTGATCCTGGATTTCGCGACCTCGACCGTTGCGGAAGGCAAGGTCCTGGTGGCGTCGAACGGCGGCAAGCCGTTGCCGCCCGGCGCGTTGATTGATCCGGACGGGACGCTGTCGACCAACCCGGAATCGCTGTACGGCCCGATCGCCGGCACCTCCGTGCGCGATTCGGCGGAGGGGAAAGGCGCTTTGCGGGCGTTCGGTGACCATAAGGGCTCGGGCATCGCCTTCATGTGCGAAATCCTGGCGGGATGCCTCACGGGCGGCGCCACGTCCGGGCCGATCCCGGGCGGCAAGCGAGGCCGGATCAGCAACGGCATGCTGTCGATCTATCTTGATCCCGGGCATTTCGGCGCCGCGCAGTTCGCCGAGACCGCCCGGGAGTATGCGTTGTACGTGAAATCCTCCCGCCCGGCGACGGCCGGCGGCGAAGTCCTGGCGCCTGGCGAAGTGGAGGCGCGGACCCGGGCGATGCGGCAGCGGGATGGCATTCCCTTGCAGGTCGGCACGTGGAATGCGATCGTTGAGACATCAAATCGGCTCGGCGTGCCCACACCCAGGCTGTGATGGCCTTCCCGTTCAAACGTTGTTGTGATATCGCCAATTAACACGTTGTTAGGCAACGTCGCACCATCCTAGGTTGCAGACGCACGTCCAGGGAGCGGCATGGATGCCGGACATGAAGGGTCAACCAATAGATCGCAACGGCGTCGCCATCGAACGTCGGCGTCCTCATCGGCGGGAGGTGCATCCTGCGCTGGTACCGCTGCTGCGGCACCCGGTCGGCGACAGCATGTTGCCGGAAGACGACGCCGCGTGGCATCTGCAAACCATCCCGGCGCTGAAGCCCGGGCAAGACGCCATCGCTACTGCGCGGGGCGTGGCGATGGGTTTGCTGCTCTCTGCACCACTCTGGGGCGCCGTGGCCATGCTCAGCGCGGCCTTGCGCCGCTGACTTGGCATCGCCGAGGTCTTCGACGGCGCCGGACATGCGAGAGCCACTGAGCGGGGCGCAGTCGCTTTGACGTGAGTTTTGACCTGGAAAACGCTTTGCCGTAATCGCCTTCTTCGCGAACGACGCGGTGGAATGGGGAGCACGGGCTTTGGCACGCAAGACAGGCCGTCAATTCTTTGCCAATCCGGGCCCGACGAACATCCCGGACAGCGTGTTGCGCGCGATGGACCGGCCGACGATCGACTTCATGGACGCCGAGTTCGGCGCCGTCTTCACGGACGCGGTCGCCGGGCTGAAGCGCGTGCTGCGCACGACGGCAAACCTGTTCCTCTACACCGCCTCGGGCCACGGCTCGTGGGAAGCGACCCTGGTCAATCTGTTCTCGCCGGGTGACCTGGTGCTGATCGTGGAGACCGGCTGGTTCAGCGCCGGCTGGGCCACCATGGCGGAGAAGTTCGGGCTGCAGACCAAGGTGGTGGCGGCGCCGGATTGGCGGCGCGGCGTCGAATACGCTGCTATCACCGCGGCGCTGAGGGCCGCGCCGGGGGCTAAGGGCGTGCTGTGCGTGCACAACGAAACCGCCACCGGGATGATGCTGGACCTGCCATCGGTCCGCGCCGCCATCGACGAGGCCGGGTCGGACGCGCTGCTGCTGGTGGACACCATCTCCTCGCTCGGGTCGCTGGAGTTCCGGTTCGACGCCTGGGGCATCGACGCCGCGGTGGGCGGCAGCCAGAAGGGGCTGATGCTGCCGACCGGCTTTTCCTTCACGGCGGTGTCGGACAAGGCGATGGCGGCGCACGCGACGGCGAAGCTGCAGCGGCATTATTTCGACTGGACGGAGATGGGCAAGCGGTCGTTCAACGCCTTCATGGGCACGATCCCGACCGGGATGTTCTACGGCCTGACGGAATCGATCCGCCTGATGGGACTGGAGGGCCTGGACGGCGTCGTCGCCCGGCACCACCGCCTGGCCGAGGCGGTGCGCCGCGCCGTGCGCACCTGGTCCGGCAACCAAGGCGGGCCGGAGCTATTTTGCCTCACGCCCGACCGCCTGTCCGACTCCGTCACGGCCATCCAGTTCCCCGACGGCTTCAATGCCGATGCGGTGCGCAAGACGGCGCTCGACCGATTCAACGTGTCGACCGGCGGCGGGCTGGGTAAGCTGGGCGGCCAGGTGATGCGGATCGGCCATTTGGGCGATTTGAACGAGCCGATGGTGCTGGGCACGTTGGGCGCGGTGGAGATGAGCCTCAAGATCAACGGCGTGCCGCACGCGCGCGGCGGCGTGGACGCAGCGATGGAGTGGTTGGCAGAGGCGGCTTGATGACAGAAGGCAACGGCATC
Source organism: Acetobacteraceae bacterium (assembly GCA_965199095.1). Taxonomy (GTDB): domain Bacteria; phylum Pseudomonadota; class Alphaproteobacteria; order Acetobacterales; family Acetobacteraceae; genus LMUY01. The sequence continues at coordinate 321,241 of CBDAQM010000004.1, read as the reverse complement.
GATCTGGGTTCGATCTACGGCCTCCTCGTCGAGGTCGCGAAGACGGTGTCGCGGCACGATTCCGCGTTGCTGTCATTGCAAGATGGATTGCAGCAACTCCGGGCTGAGGTAAAATCGGAAATTGGCACCTTTCGGAACGAGTTCGCCTCGTTTCGCAACGAGACGCGGGCAGAATTCACCACGCTGCGCCAGACGATCACGCAGTACCACTCGTCCGTCATAGGCCACGGCATCCTGATTTCCGACTTGGAAGAGCGCGTGCGCCGGATCGAAAACCACCTCGACCTGCCGGCGCATATCAGCGGATGACGTCCGCCATGGACGACATCCTGCGGCGTGCCGTCGACTGCGGCGACGTGCCCGGTGTCGTCGCCATGGCCACGGACGGGCGCACCACGCTCTACCAAGGTGCGTTCGGCGCGCGCCAACTCGGCGGCGACGTCCCGATGACGCTGGACAGCATTTTCTGGATCGCCTCCCTGACCAAGGCGATCACCTCCGTCGCCGCCATGCAACTGGTGGAACAGGGCCGCATCGGCCTGCATGAGCCGCTCGGGCCGGTCGTTGCCAAACTCGCCGGGCTCCAAGTCCTGGAGGGGTTCGGCGAGGACGGCCAGCCACGCCTGCGTCCGGCCCGGCGGGACGTGACGCTGCACGACCTGCTCACCCACACCTCGGGCTTCGTCTACGAGACGTGGAATGCCAACCTGCGTCGCTATGTCGAGGTCACGGGCAAGGCAGGCTCCGGCAGCGGGCTGAACGTCGCGCTGGAAATGCCGCTCGCCTTCGATCCCGGCGAACGATGGGAATACGGCATCGGCATCGACTGGGCCGGCAAGGTGGTCGAAGCGGTGAGCGGGCAAACCCTCGGCGCCTATTTCGCCGAGCATATCTGCGGCCCGCTCGGCATGGTGGACACCCAATTCGGCCGGCCGGACAGCGACCGCGTCGTCACCCTGCATCATCGCCTGCCGGATGGCGGGGTGCGGCCCGGCAGTTCCGGCCGCCCGGCCCGGCCCGAGTTGGAGTCGGGCGGCGGCGGCCTGTTCTCCACCGCGCCGGACTACCTGGCCTTCGTCGCCATGCTGCTGCGCGGGGGCGCACCCCTGCTGCGACCGGACACCGTGGCCATGATGGGCCGGAACCAGATCGGCCCGCTGGATGTCGGCCGGCTGATGACCGTCCTGCCGCCGATGTCGAACGACGCGGAATTTTTCCCCGGCATGGTGAAAGGCTGGGGCTACGGGTTCGTCATCAACAGCCAGCCGGGCCATGCCGGACGCGCCGCGAACAGCCTTGCCTGGGCCGGCCTGGCGAATTGCTACTACTGGATCGACCCCGCACGTGGGGTGGCTGGCGTGCTGATGGCGCAGGTGCTGCCGTTTGCCGACCCCGCCATCCTCCGCCTGCTCGACGCGTTCGAGGCGGAACTCTACCGGACGCTGCCCGTCGCCGCGTAACGCACCCTGGCGCCACATGGCCAGGTAAATTGGCGGCCTTACATTATATAGTGGTTGGCCTGCGCTTCTCCTCTACATAAGGTGAGTGCCGGTCGGTCGGGGTGGTGGAGTCGCGTGCATGAATGAGATGACGAAGCCGATGCCCCTGCTGAGCAGCGACGACGTGCAGATGCCGGGCTGCTTCCCCGTCCATGTCGACCGCGCCCGCGACGCCCTGCTGACGGATTTCGGCCGGGCGACGCTGGACGACCGCTACCTTATGCCGGGTGAAAGCTACCAGGATCTGTTCGCCCGCGTCGCCAGCTATTACGGCGACGACGGCGACCACGCCCAACGCATCTACGACTACATGAGCCGGCTGTGGTTCATGCCGGCCACCCCCGTGCTATCCAACGGCGGCACCAAACGGGGCCTGCCGATCTCCTGCTTCCTGAACGAAGCCTCCGACAGCCTGGACGGCATCGTCGGGCTGTGGAACGAGAATGTCTGGCTCGCCTCCAAGGGTGGCGGTATCGGCTCCTACTGGGGCAATCTGCGCTCCATCGGCGAGAAAGTCGGGCAGAACGGCAAGACCTCCGGCGTGATCCCGTTCATCCGGGTGATGGACAGCCTGACGCTGGCGATCAGCCAGGGCTCGTTGCGGCGCGGTTCGGCCGCCGTCTACCTGCCGATCAGCCATCCGGAGGTCGAGGAGTTCATCGAAATCCGCCGCCCCACTGGCGGTGACCCAAACCGCAAGGCGCCCAACCTGCACCACGGCATCCAGGTGTCGGACGCGTTCATGCGCGCGGTGGAGGCGGATGAAGCGTGGTCGCTGCTGTCGCCGAAGGATGGCGCGCCAGTGCGGCAGGTCAGCGCGCGCAACCTTTGGATACGCATCCTTACCGCTCGGATCGAGACGGGCGAGCCATACATCGTGTTCTCCGACCACGTGAACAACGGCCGGCCGGAGCATCACAAGCTGGCCGGGCTGGAGGTCCGCACCTCCAACCTGTGCAGCGAGATCACCTTGCCCACCGGGCTCGACCATCACGGCCGCCAGCGGACCGCGGTGTGCTGCCTGTCGTCGCTGAACCTGGAGACGTGGTTCGAGTGGAAGGACGATCCGCGCTTCATCGAGGACGTTATGCGCTTCCTCGACAACGTGTTGCAGGATTTCATCGACCGCGCGCCCGACGAGATGGAGCGGGCGAAATACGCCGCCGCGCGGGAACGCTCGGTCGGGTTGGGGGTGCTGGGCTTCCACTCCTTCCTGCAAAGCCTGGGCGTCCCGTTCGAGAGCGTCATGGCGAAGGTCTGGAATACCCGGATGTTCAAGCACATCCGCAGCGGTGCGGATGCCGCGTCCCAGCGGCTGGCGGCCGAGCGAGGCGCCTGCCCGGACGCCGCCGAATACGGCGTGGAGGAGCGGTTTTCCCATAAGCTGGCGATCGCGCCCACCGCCTCCATCTCCATCATCGCCGGCAACGCCAGCCCGGGGATCGAGCCGATCGCCGCCAACGTGTTCCTGCAGAAGACGCTGTCCGGCTCCTTCACGGTGCGCAACCGCCATTTGCAGCAACTGCTGGCGAAGAAGGGGATGGACCGCGATGAGGTCTGGTCCTCCATCACGCTGACCAAGGGGAGCGTGCAGCACCTCGACTTCCTGTCGGACGATGAGAAGGCAGTGTTCAAGACTGCCTTCGAGCTCGACCAGCGCTGGATCGTGGAGCACGCGGCGGACCGCACGCCCTTCGTATGCCAGAGCCAGTCGGTGAACCTGTTCCTGCCAGCCGACATCCACAAGCGCGACCTGCACCAGATCCACCTCCTGGCATGGAAGCGCGGCGTGAAGTCGCTGTATTACTGCCGCAGCCTGTCGATCCAGCGCGCGGACAATGTCAGCGAGAAGGCGGTGGCGCCGATGGCCATCCTACAAGCCGCGGCGCCGATCCCGACCACGGAAACCACCAACTACGAGGAATGCCTGGCCTGCCAATAGGCCAGGCTGGCAGCCCGGCATCGCGCAGCAGCGGCCGCCATCTCACCCCTCACCCGAAAGCGTTCCCCCCTATGGACGGCAGCATCATCCCCAACGAACCCGCCCGGCCGATGAGCCTGTTGGCGGAAAATCCGGTCTACAAGCCGTTCCGCTATCCTTGGGCCTACGAAGCCTGGCTGACCCAGCAGCGCGTCCATTGGCTGCCGGAGGAAGTTCCGCTGGCGGACGACGTCAAGGACTGGCACCGCAACCTGACCGCGGGGGAGCAGAACCTGCTCACCCAGATCTTCCGCTTCTTCACCCAGGCGGATGTCGAGGTGAACAATTGCTACATGAAGCATTACAGCCAGGTGTTCAAACCCACCGAGGTGCTGATGATGCTGTCCGCCTTCAGCAACATCGAGACGATCCACATCGCCGCCTACAGCCATTTGCTTGACACCATCGGGATGCCGGAACTCGAATACACGGCCTTCATGAAATACAAGCAGATGAAGGACAAATTCGACTACATGCAGGGCTTCCGGGTGGACAGCAAGCATGAGATCGCCAAGACCCTCGCCGCCTTCGGCGCCTTCACCGAGGGCCTGCAGCTTTTCGCGTCCTTCGCCATCCTGCTGAACTTCCCGCGCTTCAACAAGATGAAGGGGATGGGTCAGATCGTGTCCTGGTCGGTGCGCGACGAGACGCTGCATTGCCTTTCGGTGATCCGCCTGTTCCGCACCTTCGTGCAGGAAAACTCCGAAATCTGGACCGAGGCGTTGCGGGCCGAACTGGTGGAGATCTGCGCCACCATCGTGGACCATGAGGACGCCTTCATTGACCTGGCTTTCGAACTCGGCTCCGTGGAGGGGCTCAGTGCGGAACAGGTCAAGCGCTACATCCGCTATATCGCGGACCGCCGGCTGATCCAGCTCGGCCTGGACCCGCTCTACCTGGTCGAGGCCAATCCGCTGCCATGGCTGGACGACATGCTCAACGCCGTGGAGCACGCGAATTTCTTCGAGAACCGGTCGACCGAATACAGCCGCGCCTCGACCCAGGGCACGTGGGAGGAAGCATTTTCCAGCGCCGTGTTCGAGGAGAAGCAGCCGACGGGTGCGCTCGTCCTAGGCAGCGCATAACCGCAGGTGCGGCCCGGCGCCGGGTTGCGGAGCCCGGCGCATCAACGGATCGTGAGAGTGACGGCCCGCATTGCTGTTCAAACCGGCGAGCCGACCGCTATATGCCGCGAATGCATCAAGTAAAAACCAGCGTCTCCCCCCGGCGGTTGTCTGCTGCCACATGATCCCGGACGTCTCTGACGGCGACACGACGGCGTCGCCGGAAGGGCCGGGGGACGAGGCATCCGCACTGGTCGCGCGCGACCGCCCGGAGGGTGGGGTCCGGCAGCCGGGCCGCAGGCTGTCGGACAAAATCCTGGCGGCCTTTCATCACGCCTGCGACCTGGGCGACCTTGACGTGGCAAGCGACCTCCTGCGGGTGGTGGAGAGGATCGTGACACGCAAGCCCCTGGCGCATCAGACGGGCCGGCGGCGCAGCATGGAAAGCCTGATCGCCGCCTATGAGCGGCTTTGGGAACTTCGCAATCCGGGCCCAGGCGGGTAGCTCAGCGCCAGCACAAGGCCGCACCCTCCCACAGGACCGACCGGGCGGCGGCGGAAAACCCGCTGCCCTCGTGCAGGATCAGCCCCGGCAACATCCGGTCTGGCCCGCGCCCGCCCTTGGTTGCCCGCACCAGCAGCAATCGCGCCGCCTCGCCGGCGCGCGGCCACAATGGGAACAGGCTGGCCCCCCCGCAGCCCGCTTCGGTGAGCGCCGTCAGCGCAGCGCGGATGGACGACGCTGGCATCAGCAGGGTCAGGCTGCCGCCTGGCCGCAGCGCCCCGGCCAGCCGGGCGCACCAGGCGGGCAGCAGACCCGGCGTGGCGCGCTTGGCCGAATCCCGCCTTGGCGTGGCTGAGGCCGGGCCGTCGGCGTCGTGCCACGGTGGATTGGCGATGGCGTGGTGGAACTGCGGCTGGGACGGCAGGTCCAGGATGTCCCCCGCCCGCGCGCAGGCATGGGCGAAGCCGTTGGCCGCGACGTTGGCCTGTGCCAGCCCGGCCAAGGCCGCGTCCCGCTCCACCCCAACGACCGCCACGCCGGGCAGCCGCCATGCCAGGCAGAGCATGGCGGCCCCTGCCCCGGTCCCGGCCTCCAGCACGCGGTCACCTGGCCGTGCGGCCACGCTCGCCGCCAACAGGACGGGCTCGATCCCGGTGCGGTAGCCATCGTGCGGCTGCCGGTAGACCACCCGGCCGCCCAGCAGCGTGCCATCCGTCAGCGTCAACGCCGGCTGCCCCAAACTCATCGCAGCTCGTCGGCCTCCCGCAACACCCGCCGCGCCGCAGGGGCGTCGTCGTCGGAGACGGCCAGGCGGCGCGGGATGGCGCCGATGCTGCCCTCGATGGCGCTGACATAGGAGTCGAGGATGACGGCCGTGATCCCCGCATCTTCCAGCAGCGCTACGAGGAAACTCAGGCGAACCGGATCATTGGTGATCACGACGACGTGCATAGGCCACTTCCCGGCTGAACGTGTTTCGGCGGGTTCGCTTGACCGATTTTCGGCCGCGCCGATATGGTGCCGGCACAGGCTCACCAAACATCCTACCACACCATACCGGAGTTTTCCGTTTGGGCGCCCCCGCCAGCCCTTCGCTACACGAGCCTCGCGGCCCGGCCGCTCCCGGCGGCGGCCATGTCCTGACACGATTGTCATCGTTGATCGCCGAAGACCTCCAGGCGTGCAACCAGACCATCGTGCAGCAGATGGACAGCCCCGTCGCACTCATCCCGCAATTGGCCGCCCACATCGTCGCCGCCGGCGGCAAGCGGTTGCGCCCGGTGCTGACCTTGGCCAGCGCGCGCATGTGCGGCTACACGGGGCGGCGGCACGTGCAGTTGGCGGCCTGCGTGGAGTTCATCCACACGGCCACGCTGCTGCACGACGACGTGGTGGATGAAAGCGTGCTCCGCCGCGGCCTGGCCAGCGCCAACGCGATCTTCGGCAACAAATCCTCCGTCCTCGTCGGCGATTTCCTGTTCGCCCGCGCGTTCCAGTTGATGGTGGCCGACGGCTCCCTGGAGGTGCTGGCGATCCTGTCGCGCGCCGCGGCCACGATCGCGGAGGGGGAGGTGTTGCAGTTGACGACGCAGAACGACCTCTCCACCTCGGTCGACCGCTACCTCGACGTCATCGGCGGCAAGACCGCCGCGCTGTTTGCCGCCGCGTGCCAGGTCGGCGCGATCGTCGCGGCGCGGCCGGCGCACGAGGTGGCGGCGCTGGCGAAATACGGCAACGACATCGGCATGGCGTTCCAACTGGTGGACGATGCGCTGGACTACGCCGCCGACCAGGTCACGCTCGGCAAGACGGTCGGGGATGATTTTCGCGAAGGCAAGATCACCCTGCCGGTGCTCGCCGCCTATGAGGCGGGAAGTGCGACGGAGCGTGCGTTCTGGTCCCGCACGATCGAGCAGTCGGAGCAGGTCGACACGGATTTGGACCACGCCCTGACGCTGATGGAGCAACGCGGCGCGCTGAGCGCGACGTTGGACCGCGCCCGTTGGTTTGCCGACGAGGCGCAGCGGGCCTTGTCACCGTTCCCGCCGAGCGACTTCCGGCAATGCCTGCACGACGTGGCCGATTTCACGGTGAATCGGGACGCCTGACGATCCCGGCCAGTTCGGCCACGCACGCATCGATCCAGTCCGGTTGCACCGCGGCGAAGCTCAGCCGAAGGAAGGGCGCGGCCGGCTCGGCCGGGTGCCAATGATGCCCGGCGCTGACCAGGATGCCGCGCGCGGCGGCTGATTGCTCGACCTCCCGGTCGGACACGCCGTCCGGCAAGGCGACCCAGAGATGCAGTCCGCCGGCCGGCAGATGCGGCAGGCAGCCTGCCCCGAGGGATGTGTGCAATGCGGCCGCCAACAGGTCGCGGCGCAGCTTGAGCGCGGCCTGGAGCGTGCGCAGGTGCCGCGGCCAGCTTGGCGCGGTGACGAGTTGCAGCGCGGTCTCCTGCAACAGGCCCGGCACGAAGAGGTCGTCCACCAGCCGCGCCGCGCGCAGCCGCTGCAGCGCCGCACCGCGCGCGCAGATCGCGCCCACGCGCAAGCCCGGCGCCGCGCATTTCGTCAGCGAGCGCACGTAGACGACGTGGCCGCCCGGATCCTCGGGCGCCAGCGGCGGCGGCGCGCTGCCGTCGAGCGGGAAGTCCCGCGCCCAATCGTCCTCGATCAGGAACGCGCCGGCTTTCGCTGTTGCGGCCAGCACGGCGGCCCGGCGGTCCGGCGCCAGCACCGCGCCGGTCGGGTTGGCGTAGGTCGGCTGGCAGTAGAACAGCTTTGCGCCGGTCCGATGGAACGACTCGGCCAGCAACTCCGGCCGCACGCCATCCTTGTCCGTGGGAACCGGCACCACCCGCAACCCGGCGGCCTGCGCCGCGGCCAGGGCGCCCAGATAGGTCGGGCTTTCCACCAGCACCGGATCGCCCGGCGCGGCCAGCGCCCGGAACGCCGCGGCGTTGGCGGCCTGCGTGCCGGGGCAGATCGTCACCTCATGCGGGCCGAACGCACCCGGCATCGCGGCGGCGAACCAGGCCCGCAACGCCGGCAGACCCTCGGCCGGCATCCGGCCCCACACGCCTGGACGGCGGATCGCCCGGGCCGACGCGGCGGCGAGCAATGCGCCGGGCTGCAACGCCGCAGGAAGGTAGCCGACGTTCAGCGGCCGGGCGCGGTCGTCGGGAACGAGGCAGAGGTTTTCCAACCCACCTGCCGTGGCCCGGGACGGACCGAGCGCGAGGCTTTGCCAGGACAGGTCGACGGGCTGCTCGTGCTTGGCCGGCCTGGCGGCGACGAACGTGCCTTGGCCGGGCCGGGCCTCCAGCACGCCCTCATGCGCCAGCCGGTCCAGCACCTGCTGGACCGTGACCGGGCTGACCCGGAGCGCCGCCATCAACGCCCGGACAGATGGCAGGCGCGCGCCAGGCGGCTGCCCCTCCGCGAGGTCGCGGAGGTGTTGCGAAACGCGAGCGGTGCTGTTATCTGTTTTCATGACACCTTACGATAACGCTACACACGCTGACCCGATAACGCAACCATCTAGCTTTCTACGCCCTCTCCCTTTGGGAGAGGGTTGGGTGAGGGTGCTGAGTAGGCGAACGCACCCTTATCCGGGTCGCGCCGCCCTCACCCCGACCCTCTCCCAGAGGGAGAGGGAGTTCATTGCGACGCGGGGATCGCCCCCATGACTCCAGGCCTGCTGCTTGCGTTTGCCGGATTTTCATTCGTCAGCTCCATCACGCCGGGGCCGAACAACACGATGCTGCTGGCGTCCGGCGTGAATTACGGCTTCCGGCGCACCGTGCCGCACATCGCGGGTATCAGCCTGGGATGCATGGTCATGCTCCTGCTGGTTGGCTTCGGGCTGGGTCAGGCGTTCACCGCGATCCCGTGGCTGTATGGCGCGCTGCGCTATGCCGGTGCGCTGTACCTGCTGTGGCTGGCCTGGAAGATCGCGACGGCCGGGCCGATGGCGGATCCGAAGCTGCCGGGTGGCCGGCCGATGACCTTTTGGCAGGCGGCGGCGTTCCAATGGGTCAATCCGAAGGCGTGGATCTTGGTCGTGGGCGCCGTCAGCACCTACGCACCGCGCGACGATTTCGCGCGCGGCGTCGCGCTCCTCGCCCTGCTGCTGGGCGTCGTAAACGCGCCGAGCATCTGCATCTGGGCAGGCTTCGGCACGGTGTTGCGACCCTATTTGTCGCACCCGCGGCGAGTCCGCGTGTTCAACGTGGCCATGGCGCTGCTGCTGGTGCTGTCTCTGCTGCCCATGCTGGAGGAGTAGCGGCGCCAGCGCTCAGTCCATGACGATGCGCGGCCCCGCCGCGACCGGGGTTGCCAGCTTGTCCCACACCCGGGCCGCCAGCGCGGTGTAGGCTTCGCCGGCCGTGCTCCGCGGCGCGGACGCCACGATCGGGGTTCCGGCGTCGCCGCTCTCCCGGATGTCGAGCAGCAGCGGGATTTCGCCGAGGAACTCGACCCCCAGCCGCTCCGCCTCGCGCCGGGCGCCGCCATGGCCGAACAGCTCGGCCCGGTGGCCGCAGGCCGGGCAGCAGAAGAAACTCATGTTCTCCACCAGCCCCAGCACCGGCACCTGGGTCTTCTCGAACATCCGCACGCCGCGCCGGGCGTCGGCCAGCGCCACGTCCTGCGGGGTGGACACGATCACGGCGCCGGACAGCTTCAGCTTCTGGGCGATGGTCAGTTGCGCGTCCCCGGTGCCGGGCGGCATGTCCAGCACCATCACGTCCAACGGGCCCCAATCCACCTGGCCCAGCAATTGCTGCAGCGCCCCCATCACCATCGGGCCGCGCCACACCATCGCCGTATCCGGGTCGATCAGCAGCCCGATCGACATGGCCCGCAACCCCCACGCCTCCACCGGCACCATGCGCTCGCCGCGCAGGGCGGGTTTGCCACGCATGCCCAGCATGGTGGGCAGGCTGGGACCGTAGATGTCGGCATCCAGCAGGCCGACGCGGCGCCCGGCCTGCGCCAAGGCCACGGCCAGGTTCACTGCCGTCGTCGATTTGCCGACCCCGCCCTTGCCGGACGCCACGGCCACGATGTGCCGCACGCCGGGCAGCAACTCCACCGATTGCGGCGCCACCGGCGCGGGCTCCGGCCGATGCGCCGTCAGCACCGCCGAGACGTTGAGCACGCCGGCCAGGCGCGCCAGCACCGACTCTGCATTGGCGCGCACGGTTTCCATCGCCGGGGCGGAGGACCGGTCCGCCCGCAGCGCCAGGTGCACCATCCCGTTGCGCACCGTGAGGCTGTCCACCAGCCCGGCCGCCACGATGTCCCGACGGCCCGACGGCTCCGCAACGCCGTGGAGCGCCTGCCGAACGGCGGCCTCCAGCTCCGGGCCCGGCTTGGTTTCCGCCATGCGCTTGCAAACCCCTGGTGCGTCGTCATTATGCGCGCCAGCCCGTGTCGGACCTGGTCGCGCCCGGGGATATGGCGCGCGGATACAGCGATGCCAACGCCGTCTGGCAAACCGATGAGGAGCGTGGCAGCGATGCCTTGGAATTCTGGCGACAACAACGACCCGACACCCGGGCCGTGGGGTACGCCGGGCGACGGAAAGCGCCCGCGGTCGGACGGCAACAAGGACCGCGGCCCTTGGGGCAACGGCCCGCGGCCGAGCGGCCCGGGCAACCTGCCCGACCTCGACCAACTGATCGCCCGCGCCAACGCGGCGTTCCGCAGCGTGCTTCCAGGCGGCGGCGGCGGCGGACGCCCCAGCCTGCCCGGCCTGTCGCGCCACGGTGGCCGCGGCCTGCTGCTGCTGGCCCTGCTGATCGTCGCGGTCTGGCTTGCCACCGGCTTCTACCGTGTCCAACCGGACGAACAGGGCGTGGTGCTACGCTTCGGCGCGTTCAACCGCACCTCCCTGCCTGGGCTGAACTACCACATCCCCTGGCCGGTCGAGGCCGCGCTGACCCCGTCCGTCACCCGCATCAACCGGGTGGAAGTCGGCTTCACGCCAACCTCCAACACCAGCATGCGGATGACGTCGCGTGGGCTGGTGAATGACACCTCGTCCACCGACCAGGACGTCCCGGCCGAAAGCCTGATGCTGACGGGCGACGAGAACATCATCGACATCGACTTCGCGGTGTTCTGGCGGGTGCGCGACGCCGGCAGCTACCTGTTCAACACCCGGCACCCCGATGAGACCGTCAAGCAGGTGGCGGAAAGCGAGATGCGCGAGGTGATCGGCCGCACGCCGATCCAGCCGGCCCTGACGGAGGCGCGTGCGCAGATCGAGACGGATGTCCGCGCCGGCATGCAGGCCATCCTGGACGACTACAAGACGGGCGTGGAGATCACCCAGGTTCAGTTGCAGAAGGTCGATCCGCCGGACGAGGTGATCGAAAGCTTCCGCGACGTGCAGCGCGCCAACACGGATGCCGAGCGCATGCGCAACGAGGCGGAAAGCTACCGCAACGACATCGTGCCCCGCGCCCGCGGCGACGCCGCCGCCATCGTGGCCACCGCCGAGGGCGCCCGGCAGGCGGCCATCGCCGAGGCCACCGGCCAGGCGCAGCGCTTCGACAGCGTGTACGCGGCCTACCAGGTGGCGAAGGACGTGACGCTGCGCCGCCTGTACCTGGAGACGATGCAGGCCATCGTCTCGCACACGCCCACCACGGTGCTGGATGCCGGCGTCAAGGCGCCGTTGCCGCTGCTGAACCTGGGCGATCCGGTGGCGGCCGCGCCGAAACCACCCGCACCCGCGACCAGCCCGGGGACGCCGCAATGACGCGCAATGCCATCGCCGCAGGCATCGTCGTGCTGGTGCTGCTCGCCACCGCATCCTCCGCCCTGTTCACCGTGCAACAGACGGAGCAGGTGCTGATCACGCAATTCGGCAAGCCGATCAGCATCATCACGGAACCCGGGCTGCACGTGAAGATCCCGTTCATCCAGACCGTGATCGCCTTCGACCGCCGGCTGCTGGATTATTCCACGCCGGGCGAGGAGGTGATCCTGAGCGACCAGCGCCGCCTGATCGTGGACAGCTTCACCCGGTTCCACATCACCGATCCGCTGCAATACTTCCAGGCGGTCGGCGCGCAGGAGGACGCGATCCGCGCCCGGCTGAACTCCGTCGTCACCTCCGCCCTGCGGCGGGTGCTGGGCAACGAGACGCTGCTCGCCGTTCTGTCGACGGATCGCGGCCACATCATGGCGTTGATCCGCGACCAGGTGAACAAGGAGATGGCCGGTTTCGGCGTCGCCATCGAGGACGTGCGCATCCGCCGCGCCGATTTGCCGGAGGGCAACACGCAGGCCATCCTGAACCGCATGAAGTCCGAGCGTCAGCGGGCGGCGAGCCAGGCCCGCGCCGAAGGGGCCGAGGCATCCGCCAAAATCCGTGCCGACGCAGAACGGGACCGGACCGTGCTGCTGGCCGATGCCCGGGCGACGGCGGACAACCTGCGCGGCCAGGGGGAGGCGACGGCCATCGCCACCACGGCGGCGGCGTATGGCCGCGACCCGCAATTCTTCACCATCTGGCGGACCTTGCAGGCCTATCGCGACGGCTTGGCGAACGGCCAGTCGCGCATGATCGTCTCTACGGACGACGATTTCTTCAAGTTGCTGCGGGAGGCGCCAAGTGTCCCGGCGCAGTAGCAGGCGATTTCGGCCGTTCTCAACTTCGCGAGTCCGCCTAACTGATATCTTGCCGCGCGGTTTGCTGCGTGAGCATCATCGTCCATCAACAGGGATGCGAACCACATGCGCTTGACGACCTTGCGCGCCGCGGCGCTGGCTACCGCGCTCTCGCCGGTCCTTTTCACGGCTGCCGCCACCGTGGCGCCGTTCGCCATCCCGGCCGCACAGGCGCGCAACGCGCCGGACAGCTTCGCCGATTTGGCGGCGACGCTTGCGCCGGCAGTGGTCAACATCTCCTCCCAGCAGACGATCCAGGCGAAGGCGGACCGGCCCGACACCCCCGGTGCGCCGCAATTCCCCCAGGGCTCCCCGTTCGAGCAGTTCTTCCATGACTTCATGGAGCGCCATGGCGCCCCGGGCGGCGGCCAGGACAATGGCGACAACAGTGGCGGCGACAGCGAACCGCGTCACGGCGTGGCGCTCGGCTCCGGCTTCATCATCGATCCGACCGGCTACATCGTCACCAACAACCACGTGATCGAGAACGCGGACGAGATCACCGTCACGCTGCATGACGGCACGTCGATGAAGGCTAAGCTGATTGGGCACGACGACCGCACGGACGTGGCGCTGCTGAAGGTCGACAGCGACACGCCGCTGCCGGCGGTGCCGTTTGCCGACAGCGACACCGCGCGCGTCGGCGACTGGGTGCTGGCGATCGGCAACCCGTTCGGGCTGGGCGGCTCCGTCACTGCCGGCATCGTCAGCGCACGCGGCCGGGACATCCGGCAGGGGCCGTATGACGATTTCATCCAGACCGACGCCGCCATCAACCGCGGCAACTCGGGCGGTCCGCTGTTCAACATGGACGGCCAGGTGATCGGCATCAACACCGCCATCTATTCCCCGTCCGGCGGATCGATCGGCATCGGCTTCTCGATCCCGTCCAACATGGCCAAGCAGGTCGTGGCCCAGTTGCGCGACTACGGCCATGCAAGGCGCGGCTGGCTGGGCGTGCAGATCCAGCAGGTGACGCCGGACATCGCCGATGGCCTGGGCCTGCACCCGGCGCGCGGCGCCATGGTCGCCAGCGTGACGGATGGCGGCCCGGCAGCGAAGTCGCAAATCCACGGCGGCGACGTGATCCTGAAATTCAACGGTGTCGACGTGAAGGAAATGCGCACTCTGCCCCGCCTGGTGGCCGAGACCGACATCGGCAAGGCGGTGCCCGTGGTGGTGTGGCGCGACGGCAAGGAGGTGACGCTGCAAGCCTCCATCGCCGAGTTGCCGGACGATGTGCAGCAGGCGAGCGCCACCACGCCAGCCCCGGCGAAGAAGCCGGCGGACACGGCCATGGCGATCACCGGCCTCGGCATGAAGCTGGCGACGCTGACCGCAGACCTGCGCACCAAATACTCGATCGGTGCGGACCAGAAGGGCGTCGTGGTGACGGACGTGACCAACAACGGCGCGGCGGCCGCCCGCGGGCTGAAGCCCGGTGACGTGGTCGTGGAGGTCCAGCAGGAGACGGTGTCGACCCCGCAGGACGTGCAGGACCGCGTCGACAAATACCGCAAGATGAGCCGCAAGACCGTCCTGATGCTGGTGCAGAACAGCGATGGGCTGCGCTGGGTCCCGATCGCGCTGACCACGGACGACAAAGGCGGCTGACCACGCCGACCGGGGCCCACACCCTCCTTAAAAAGCCCTCTCCCTCTGGGAGAGGGTTGGGTGAGGGCGACGCCCAAGATGAGATCGCCCCGTGTTGTTGGCGCCCTCACCCCGACCCTCTCCCAGAGGGAGAGGGAGCCTTTCTAGGACAGGTGCGGCAAAACTAGCCGTGACCCGCGCGGACGGTGTCTTCGGGCATTTCGACGTCGATCTCCAGCGTGGACACCGAATCGCCGCGTTCCAGGTTCACCTTAACCTTGTCGCGGTCGATCGCGATGTGCTTGGCGATTACCCGGATGATCTCCTCCTGCAAGGTCGCGGCCAGATCGTTGCCGCCGACGAAGGCGCGTTCGTGCGACAGCAGGATTTGCAAGCGGTCGCGCGCGACCGGCGCGGAATTGCGCCGCGATAGGAAACCGAACAGGCTCATGCCACCCTCCGCCCGAACAGCCGGCCCAGCAAACCGCCCTTGTCGCTGTGCACGGTCATCGGCACCGCCTCGCCCCGCAGCCGTTTCGCGGCGTCGAAATACGCGCGCGCCGGCGGGGAGGCCGGGCTGCTCAACGTTACCGGCGACCCGAGGTTGGAGGCCTTCAGCACCTCCTCGCTGTCCGGGATAATGCCCAGCAGCGGGATCGACAGGATCTCCAGCACGTCGTCGGTCTTCAGCATGTCGCCCCGCTCCGCCCGCACCGGGTCGAACCGGGTCAGCAGCAATTGCTTCTCCATCCGCTCGCCGCGTTCCGCCTTGGCGGTCTTGCTGTCCAGCAGCCCGATGATGCGGTCGGAATCGCGCACGGAGGAGACTTCGGGGTTCGTCACCACGATGGCGCGGTCGGCGAACTTCATCGCCAGCGCGGCGCCCTTCTCGATGCCCGCCGGGCTGTCGCAGATCACCCAGTCGAATTTCTCGCGTAATTCGCCGATCACCCGCTCGACGCCCTCCTCGCTGAGCGCGTCCTTGTCGCGGGTCTGCGAGGCGGCCAGCAGCGAGAGCGTTTCCACCCGCTTGTCGCGGATCAGCGCCTGGGCCAGCTTGGCGTCGCCCTGCACCACGTTGATCAGGTCGAACACGACCCGGCGTTCCGCGCCCATGATCAGGTCCAGGTTGCGCAGGCCGACGTCGAAATCGACGATCACGACCTTCTGCCCGGACTGCGCCAGGGCGACGCCCAGGGAGGCGGTCGACGTCGTCTTACCCACCCCGCCCTTGCCGGATGTTACGACCAGCACCTCCGCCATACCCCTGCTCCCTCCAACCCAGTTCCGCGTTACGACATCACCGTCATGACGATCGTGTCGCCGTCCAGCACGGCATGCACCGGCTTGCCCCGCATCATCGCCGGCATGTCGTCTGCCACCTTGTAGACGCCGTTGATGGCGATCAATTCGGCTTCCATCCGGTGGCAGAACACCCCTGCCCCCGACGGGCTGGCGAATCCGGCGATCACCCGGCCCCGCAACGTGCCATAGACATGGACCGACCCGCCCGCAATGACTTCCGCACCCGACGCGACGGAGCCGACCACGGTCACGTCGCCGCGCTCGAAGAACACGGTCTGACCGGAGCGGATCGGCCCGCGCAGCAGCAGCGACGTCGGCTCCGGCACGGCCGGGGTGTCGGGCGCGTCCTCCACCACCTCGATGAAGCGGTCCGCCCGGCCGTTGGTGGCGATCGGCGGCCGGCCCCAGATCTCGCTGTCCGTCCAGCCCGGCGGCGCGCCCTCCACCCCGATGATGCGGATGTCGCGCCGCTCCAACTCGGCGACCAGGGCCTCGAGATCCGACTCCTGGCCAGCCAGCGCCGAAAGGTCGACGATGACCGGCCGCCCTTCGAAGAAGGTCGGTGCCCGCTTCATCTGCACCGCGAGCGCCGTCAACCAATCCTCCGTCGGCCATTCCGGCATCAGCACGAGGGCGACGAAGGAGCGTCCTTTGATCCGGATCGAAGTTTTGGCGGCGCTGGACACCTGGGACCGTCACTCCTGCTCAGAGTCGCAACAATGGCGGCGCGCTCCGGCGGAGTCGATCCTCCATGGTGGCGTCTTCCGTCCGGACCGGGGCCAGTGTAACGCCAATGCCATGGCTGCCTCACCCGTCATCGCGCAATGGCTCGCCGCCAAGGAACAGCAGCCGGACGCGCTGCTGTTCTTCCGCATGGGCGATTTCTACGAGCTGTTCTTCGACGATGCCGAGCTCGCGGCCGCCGCGCTGGGCATCGCGCTGACCGCCCGCGGCGAGCACGAGGGCAAGCCGATCCCGATGTGCGGCGTGCCGATCCATGCCGCGGACGGCTACCTGGCGCGATTGATCCGCCGCGGCTTCCGCGTGGCAGTCGCCGAGCAGATGGAGGCCGCGACCGCCCGGGTCGGCAAAGCGCCCCTGAAGCGGGAGATCGTGCGCCTGGTGACGCCCGGCACGCTGACGGAGGAGTCGCTGCTGGAGGGTGGTCGCGCCAATTTGCTGCTCGGCCTGGCGCGGGCGGGGCGGGAGTTGGGGGCAGCCTGGGTCGACATCTCCACCGGGCTGTTCGAGACGGAGGCGGTGGCGGACCTGCCGGCGCTGCTCGGCCGGCTGGACCCGGCGGAAATCCTGGCGCCCGCGGATGTCGCGCTGGCGGAGTTCGAGCCGCGGCGGGCGCCGGAGATGCTGCCGTCCCCACCGCTGGCGGCGCGCGCGAAGGTGGCCGCGCATTTCGAGGCGGCCACACTGGACGGGTTCGGCGCCTTCACCGATGCGGAGGCGATGGCCGCAGCGCTGGTGCTGGGCTATGTCAGCGCCACGCAGGCCGGCCAGATGCCCGCGCTCTCGCCGCCCGCCCGCAACGACGGCGATGGCAGCCTGGCGATGGACGCGGCCACCCGCGCCAGCCTGGAGATCACCCGCGCGCGCGATGGCAGCACGGAACACACGCTGCTGGGTGCGGTGAGCCGCACATTGACGGCGCCCGGCGCGAGGATGCTCGCCGCGTGGCTGTCCGCGCCGCTGACCGACCCTGCCGCCATCGCCGCGCGGCAGGAGGGCTGGGCCGGGCTGCTGGCGGACCCCGCCGCCTGCGCGCAGGTGCGGACGGTGCTGCGCGGCGCGCCGGATGCGACGCGGGCGCTCGGACGGCTGTCCGTCGGCCGCGGCGGTCCGCGCGACCTGCTGGCGATCCGCCAGGTGATTGCTGTTTCGACGGAGGCGGCGGCGGTTCTTCCTGCACAAGAGTCAAAAAGCCCTCTCCCTCTGGGCGGAGATGACCAAGGTTCCGCGGGCGATAGCCCGTGGAATGTCAGCGGAGGGGAGGGTTGGGTGAGGGCCGGCACAGACAGTTCAACCGAGGCGCAGTGCCCTCTCCCAGAGGGAGAGGGAGAGGCGATCCTCGAGCGTCTCGGCCGTCATCTTTGGCTCGATCCGGTGCTGGGCGAGCGGTTGGGCGCCGCGCTGGCCGCGTCGCCGCCGCTGCGGCTGGACGATGGCGGCGCGATCGCCGAAGGGTTCGACGGCGAGTTGGATGCGGAACGGCGGCTGCGCGACGACAGCCGCCGGGTGATCACCGGGCTGCAACTGGACTACGCCCAGCGCTACGGCGTCGCCGCGCTGAAAATCCGTCACCACGCCCAACTCGGCTACGTGATGGAGGTGCCGGCCGCCGCCGTCGACGCGCTGCGCAGCCATCCGGATCTGAGCCTGCGCCAATCCATGGCCAACGCCGCCCGCTTCACCAACCCCGAGCTCGCCGAACTCGACCGCCGCATCAACGAAGCCGCCGGGCGGGCCGCTGCGCGGGAGGCGAAGATCTTCGCCGCGCTCGTGGCGGAGGTGCTGATGCAGGCCCAGCACCTGCGCCGCGCCGCCGCCGCCCTCGCCACGCTGGACGTGCTGCAAAGCTGCGCCCGGCTGGCGGAGTCCGGCAGTTGGCGCCGCCCGGTGGTCACGCCGGACACCGCCTTCAGCGTCACCGCCGCGCGGCACCCGGTGGTGGAGGCGGCGCTGCCCACCGGCACGGCGTTCCAGCCGAATGATTGCGACCTGTCCCCCGCCCGGCGCGTCCTGCTGCTGACCGGGCCGAACATGGCCGGAAAATCCACCTTCCTGCGGCAGAACGCGCTGATGGTGATCCTGGCGCAGGCCGGCCTGCCGGTGCCCGCCGCCGCGGCGCGGATCGGCGTGGCGGACCGGCTGTTCAGCCGGGTCGGCGCGGCGGACGACTTGGCGCGCGGACGCTCCACCTTCATGACGGAGATGACGGAGACGGCGGCCATCCTCAACCAGGCCGGCCCGCGCAGCCTGGTTGTGGTGGATGAGATCGGCCGCGGCACGGCGACGCTGGACGGGCTGGCCATCGCCTGGGCCGTGCTGGAGGCGCTGCATTCCCAAATCCGCTGCCGGACCTTGTTCGCGACCCATTTCCATGAACTTGCCGGCCTCGGGCAGGCCTTGCCGCAAATGTGCCCGCACGCGATGCGCGTGCGCGAATGGAAGAACGAGATCGTGTTCCTGCATGAGGTGGGCGAGGGCGCCGCAGGCCGATCCTGGGGCGTGCACGTGGCCAAGCTGGCCGGCATCCCCGCCGCCACGGTGCGCCGCGCCGCCAACCTGCTCACGTCGCTGGAGCGCAGCAGCGCCACCGGGCCGGACCTGCCGCTGTTCGCCGCTCTTCCGGCGCCGGCCCCGGCGGAGGATCGCCTCCGCGCCACGCTGGACACGATCGAACCCGACCGACTCTCCCCGCGGGAGGCCCTGGACGCGCTCTATCATTTGAAATCGCTCGCGCTATCATCGCCTGAATGCTGACGATCCTCCCGCTGCCCGGCGAGCCTGACGCCGCTGCAAGGCTGCTGACCGACCAGTTGGAGGATGCCCGGCGCGCCACCGGGTCGATCCCGCGGGACGAAGCGCTGGCGATCTTCCGCCGGCATCTGACGCGCATCCAGCACCACGTGCGCGAGGAGTTCGAGCACTATCATCGCACCGGGCGGGAAAGCGCCCGTGCCTTGGCTGCGCTGATGGACGGGCTGATCGCCGCCCTGCACGACTATGCCCGCACGATGGTCGGCGCCACCGGCCCGCTCACCGTGGTCGCGACCGGCGGCTACGGGCGCGGCATGCTGGCGCCGTTCAGCGACATCGATCTGCTGTTCATCACGCAGGAGCAGGCATCGCCGGGGATTTTGGCGGCGGTGGAGTTCAGCCTGTATTTCCTCTGGGATCTCGGGCTGAAGGTCGGGCACGCCACGCGCACGGTGGCCGAATGCCTGGCCGAGGCGGAGGCAGACGTGACGGTGCGCACGTCTATGATCGACGCGCGGCAGGTCGCGGGCGATGCCGGGCTGTTCCACGCCTTCACCACCCAGTTCACCGCCGCTTGCGCGCTGCACACGGCCGGCTTTATCGCCGCCAAGCAGGTGGAGCGCGACCTGCGGCACCACCGCTTCGGCGAGAGCCCGTTCCTGGTGGAGCCGAACATCAAGGAGGGCCGCGGCGGGCTGCGCGACCTGCAGACGTTGTACTGGATGACACGCTACGTGTTCGGCACCCGCGTCATGGGCGACCTGGTCGGCCCGCACAGCCCCGGCGGCGGCGTGCTGGTCGAGCGGGAGGCCAAGCATGCAAGGCGGTCCTGGGACTTCTTGTGGACCGTGCGCTTCCACCTGCATTACGTCGCCGGACGCGCGGAGGAGCGGCTGACCTTCGACATGCAGCCGGTGATCGGCGCGCGCATGGGCTACACCCGGCACGGCCGCCAGGACGGCGTCGAGCGCTTCATGCGCCACTACTTCCTGACCGCGCGGGAGGTGACGCGCGTCACCGCGGTGTTGGAGCCGGCGATCGTGCGCGCCGCGCTCGGCCCGCCGGCGCTGGAGGAAAAGACGGACGCGGCCTTGCTGGAACAGGGGTTCGTGCTGGCCGACGGCAAGCTGCTCGCGGCGCCCGGCCGCGATTTCCATACCGAGCCGTTGCAGATGCTGCGGCTGCTGCAGGTGGCGCGGGACCGGCATCTGCAACTCCATCCGCTGGCGATCCGCGCCCTGATCCGGCACGAGCGGCAGGCCAGCGAGTTGCGCGGCGACCCGGAGGCCGCGGCGGTCTTCTTGGACCTGCTGACCGCCGGGCTGGACGGCGCGCGATGGCTGCACGTGTTGAACGAGACCGGCTTCCTCGGGCGCTACATCCCCGACTGGGCGCGGATCGTGGGCCAGATGCAGTTCGACACCTACCACGTGTTCACCGTGGACGAGCACACGATCGAGGCGGTGCGCGTGCTGGACACGCTCGACCGCGGCGAGTTGGCGGACGTGGCGCCCATCGCGTCCGGCCTGATGGAGGATTTGCAGTCCCGCCGGTCGCTGTACCTGGCGGCGCTGCTGCATGATATCGCCAAGGGCCGAGGCGGCGACCATTCGGAACTGGGCGCCGACCTGGCGCTGACCATCGGCCCGCAACTGGGATTGTCGGCGGAAGAGACGGAGATGGTGTCCTGGCTGGTGCTGCAGCACCTGCTGCTGAGCCAGACCGCGTTCAAGCGCGACATCGACGACCCGAAGACCATCCTGGACGTGGTCGAAACCATCCAGTCGCCGGAGCGGCTGAAGCTGTTGCTCGTGCTGACGGTGGCGGACATGCGGGCCGTGTCGCCGCGGGTGTGGAACGGTTGGAAGGCCACGCTGCTGCGCGAGCTGTATGCGCGGGTCGCCGAGGTCCTGGCCGGCGGCCTGGCCACGACGGAGCGCGACGTGCGCGTCACCCGCGCCAAGCAGGCGATCGCGGCCGAATTGGCCGATTGGGGCGAGGCCGAGCGCAGCTACTTCCTGGGCCTTGGCTACCCGAGCTACTGGCTGGGCTTCGACCCGGAAACCCATCTGCGCCATGCCCGGCTGGTGCGGGAGGCGCGGGCGACGGGCGCGCCGCTCACCGTGCAGGCGGAGCCGCTGCCGGCCCGCGCCGTGACGGAGATCACGGTCTACGCCGCCGACCATGCCGGGCTGTTCAGCCAGATCGCCGGGGCGCTCGCGGTCGCCGGGGCGTCCATCGTCGACGCCCGCATCCACACGCTGACCAACGGCATGGCGCTCGACACCTTTTGGGTGCAGGACGCCGCGGGCGGGGCGTTCGATGCGCCGCATCGGCTCGCCAAGCTCTCGGTGCTGGTGGAGCAGGCGCTGTCCGGGCGGTTGCAACTGACCGCGGAGATCCGCCGCATGGGGGAGGCCCTGCTCGGCCGCCGCATGCGGGCGATCCACGTGCCGCCGCGCGTGGTGGTGGACAACCGGGCCAGCCACACCCACACCGTGATCGAGGTCAACGGCCGCGATCGGCCCGGCCTGTTGCATGACGTGACCGCCGCGATCAGCGAGCAGGGTTTGCAGATCGCCTCCGCCCATGTGACGACCTACGGCGTGCGGGCGGTCGACGTGTTCTACGTCAAGGACGTGTTCGGATTGAAGGTCGAGAACGACCGCAAGCTGGCAAGCCTGCGGGCGGCCCTGGTGACCGCCCTCGGCGGCCCGGAGGAGCCGGTCCCACTTCCAGCGTCGCCGCGGCGGCGCCGGGCCTCCGCCGGTTGAAGACGGCTTGACGATCCGGCCGCGCTGTGGTGGTGCAGTCGGGCCCGTCTGAAAGCCCGACCATGTTCCGACTCCTTGCCGCTGCCACGCTGACCCTCGTGACGTTCTTGGCGCCGTTTGCAGCGCATGCCGACGATGTGCCGTCTTTTCTGCAAACTGGCGATGCCTTCTGCACGAACCAGGCGGACTATGACGATTTCGTCGCCCACGGCCACGTGCGGGCGAACTCCGCGATCGAGACGTGCCAGACCGTTATCGCGCCGACGCGGGTGGCGGTGATCGGCGGCCAAGGGAAGGTCAAGTCGATGGTTCGGGTGATGAACGGCCCGCTTGCCTACGAGATCGGCTGGACCAACGGGGCGTTGCCGCTGGCGAAGTAGGTCAACAGGGACTGGCGCGTGATGGCGCTGCCTTCAGGAGCCCTCGCGCAGAGGAAGAGGGCTTCCTCTGGCTCAACTGCATGGGCGGCGGCGGATCGTCTAGGTCGGGGTCCGGCATGGGGGGTGGCGGTAGGTCGATAGGCGCGTCGTTCGGATCGGACGGATCATCCATCGGCGGGAAACCCGGTGGGGGGACGGGCGTGCCCGGGGGGACCACCGGTTCGGGCATCTGGGCCTGCTGCATGCGAGGGCGCTCCTTCAGCCGTTGATGACGCTGCCACCGTTCGGGGGCAGGACCTGGCCATTCATGTAGCTGGCGCTGCCTACCCGGTGGCGAACTGGTGCACGGTCGGCGTCGCTCCGGTGATCGTCACCTTCGTGCCGTCCGACAGCGTCAGGATGGTGCTGGTGCCGACGCTGGTCGCTGTGCCCACCGGGTCGGGGCCATAGCCGCTGAAGGTCAGGAGGTCGGTCGACTTCAGGCCGAGAATCGTATCCGACCCACCGGACTGGGCCGGCGTGAACGCGAAGGTCGTGCCGAGTCCGGTGCCGGACACGAGCGCCGTGTTGCTGTTTGGTCCGATACCCCCGATCAGCGTGTCGGCGCCGAGGCCGGCCAGCAGCGTGTCGTTGCCGGTTCCCGCCGCAATCAGGTTGTTGCCGGACAGCGCCTGGACCGTGTCGTTCGCGATCCCGGCCGCGACCGTTGACGTGCTGCCGCCGGACAGGAGCACGAAATCGCCGGTTGCGAACTCCGCGCCCGCCACGGCGCCGACCCCTGCCGCCAGCGTGGTCGTGACAGCCCCCTGGATGGTGGCAGGGCCCGCGTTCGCCACGTTCACGAGGTCCGCGCCCGTGCCCAAATTGACCAGCAGCGGATTGGGCGACGTGTCGTTGACGATGAAGTTGCTGCTGCCGCTGGTGACGGAGGTGGTGCCCGTCGTCACGTTCACGGTATCCGTGCCGCCGCCGGACGCGACCCCGTTGATGGCGTCGAACCCGACCGAATTCACCAGGCTGTCACTCGTGCCGAGATTGATCTGGTTGAACCCCGTATCGGCGTTGACCGTGCTGTTGCCGGACAGGATGTTGACCGTGTCGTTGCCGGAGCCGGTCGACACGTTGTAGTTGCCGGGGCCGGACGGCGCCGTCTGGATGAAGTTGTTGCCGCCGGTGACGACAATGTTGTCCAGGGCCGTGCCGGACGGCGTGATGTTGGTGAAGGACAGGTTCAACGGCGCGCCTGGGGTGCCCGCGCCGGCCAGCACCGTCACACCGGGTGCGCCACCTTGGATCGAAACCGGGCCGCTGGCATTGACGATGACGTAGGGATTGCCGGCGGTGACGAACACGGGCTGCGGCGTCGGCGTGTTGAACACGGCAACGCCGTTGCCGGCCACCGGCGACGGCACAACGTTCGCGGCGCCGGAATACAGGACCGGCGTGAGCGCGCCAGAGTTGATGCCGGCCAGGATGGTGTTTTCGACGTTGGTCGCGGCGGCCAGGTTATCGCTGCTGGAGAACGTGAGTGTGGCGAGGGCACCACCGATCGACCCGCCTGCCATTCCCCGCCCCTTCAGCCACCGTCGTCGTTGCGCCGTTGTATCGCAGGAATTTGATTGTCGGCAAGGTGGAAAGCGGGTGCGGCTGGTCCCGCTATGGAGAGGTTTGAACTCACCTCAACGCAGCGGCCGACCAGCGCCAGTCGTTGATGTCGGGCAGGTCGCTGTCGTTCTGCGCGATCCACTCGCGGTGCCGGGCCAGGTCGCGGTCGAACCGCGTGCCGTCGCGGCCGCACCGGCGCAGGGCGTCGTTCGCCAGGTCGAAGCGGCTCATCCGGTTCAGCACCAGCATGTCGAACGGCGTGGTCGTCGTGCCCTCCTCCGCGTAGCCATGCACGTGGAAGCGATGCGGCGCCGGGCGGCCGTGCAGCAGTTCGTGCACCACCATGGGGTAACCGTGGAAGGCGAAGACCACGGGCGCATCCTCGGTGAACAGCTCGGCGAAGGCCGCGGCGGATAGGCCGCGCGGGTGTTCGTCCGGCGTCTCCAATCGCAGCAAATCCACCACGTTCACCGCCTGCACGGCCAGGTCGGGCGCGGCCTCGCGCAGCAGCGCCACGGCGGCGAGCATCTCGCGCGTCGGCACGTCCCCGGCCGCAGCCAGCACGACGTCCGGCGTGCCCTCGCAGGAGGCCCAGCGCCAGACCGAGGCGCCGCGTTCGCAATGGGCCGCGGCGTCCTCCGTGCCCAGCCACTGCCATTGCGGCTTCTTGGACGACACGATCAGGTTCACCGTCCCTTCGGAGCGCAGGCAGGCGGTGGCGATGTGGAGCAGGCAGTTCACGTCCGGCGGCAGGAAGATGCCGATCTCCGCCGATTTCTTGGTCAGCAGCGTGTTGATGAAGGTTGGGCCCTGGTGGCTGTAGCCGTTATGGTCCTGCTCCCACACATGGGAGGTCAGCAGCACGTTCAGGCTGGCGATGGGGCGCCGCCAGGGCACCTCCCGCGCCATCTTCTGCCACTTGGCGTATTGGCAGACCATGCTGTCGACGATGCCGATGAACGCCTCGTAGCAGGCGAAGATGCCGTGGCGACCGGTCAGCACGTAGCCCTCCAGCCAGCCTTCGCACAGATGCTCGCTCAGCACCTCCAGCACCCGGCCGTCGATGGCGAGGTGCTCGTCCGTCGGCACCGTCGGCATCTGCCAATCCCGCTGGGTGGCCTGGTAGACCCCGGCCAGCTTGTTGGACGTGGTCTCGTCCGGGCAGAACAGGCGGAAGCTGTGCGGATTGGCCTCGAACACGGAGGCCAGCCAGCCGCCGAGTTCGGTCATGCCGCTGGCTTCCACGACGCCCGGCGCGGCCACCGCGACCGCGCCCTTGCCGGCGTCCGGCAGGACCAAAGCCTGCTTCAGCGCCCCGCCATTGGCATGCCGGCAGCGGCCGAGTTGCTGCTCCCGCTGCGGCAGCATCTCCAGCACGGCCGCAACCGGCTCCCCGGCCGCGGTGAACAGGCTGGCGGGATCGTAGGAAAGCAGCCACTGCTCCAGGGCCTGAAGGTGCTCCGGGTTCTCCCTGGGGTCTTCGATCGGCACTTGATGGCTGTGGAACGTGCCTTCGATCGCCTTGTCGTCCAGCATCTTGGGGCCGGTCATCCCCTTCGGCGTGCGCAGCACGATCACCGGGTGCTGGGCCGCCGCGAAGGCCGTCATCGCCCAGTCCAGCGCCTCCGCCATCGGGCGGTGCAGCGCGGCGGGCGTGTCCCCGGCGACGATGCGCATGGTTAGCCCGTAGCCGCGGAACAGCGCCTCCAGCGCGGCATCGTCCATGCGGGCGAAGATCGTGGGGCCGGACAGCTTGTAGCCGTTGAGGTGCAGCACCGGCAGCACGCGGCCGTCCTTCGCCGGGTTAAGGAATTTCGGGAAATGCCACGACGTGGCGAGCGGCCCGGTCTCCGCCTCCCCGTCGCCCACCAGGCAGGCCACCATCAGCCCGGGGTTGTCCATCACGGCGCCGGCCGCATGCACCAGCGCGTAGCCGAGCTCGCCGCCCTCGTGGATGGCGCCGGGCGTCAGCGCGGTCACGTGGCTGGGCAGCCCGCCGGGCCAGGAAAAGGCGCGCACGAACGCGGCCATTCCGGCCGCCGTGCGGGCGTACTCGGGATAGCTGTCGCCGAGCGTGCCTTCCAGCCAGAGATTGGCCAGCACGGCGGGGGCGCCGTGCCCGGGGCCCACCACCAGCAGCGTCTCCTGCCCGGTGTCCTGGATCAGCCGGTTGAGATGGGCATACAGCAGGTTGATGCCGGGCTGCGTGCCCCAATGGCCGAGCAGCCGCGCCTTGATGTGCTCCGGCCGAAGCGTTTCGCGCAGGTGCGCGTTGGCCCGCAGGTAGATCTGCGCCGCCCCCAGATAGTTCGCCGCGCGGACATAGTGGTCGAGGCGGGCGATCCGCTCCTCGGTCAGGCTCATGGCAGCATCTCCGATGTTTGGCGGGCGATCACGGCTTCCTCGTCGGTGGGGATGACCCACACGGCGACGCGGCTGTCATGCGCGCTGACCAGGCTGCCGCCCGGCGCCGGGCGTGCCGCGGGATCCAACAGCACGCCCAGCCAGGCGAGCCGGGCGCATACGGCGGCCCGCAAGGCGGCATCGTGCTCGCCGATCCCGCCCGTGAAGACGAGGCCGTCGACGCCGCCGAGGCTGGCCGCCATGCCGCCGGCCTCGCGCGCCAGGCGGAAGGCGAACAGCGCGACCGCCTCCCGCGCCGCCGGGTGGTTGGACGCCGCCACCTCGCGCATGTCGGCGGCGATGCCGGAGACGCCTTTCAGGCCGGATTGATGGTAGAGGATGTCGGTCACGTCCTCGGCGCTGCGGTCCTGCAGCAGCGCCAGCACCAGCCCGGGATCGACCGCGCCGCTGCGCGTGCCCATCATCAGGCCGTCCAGCGGGGTCAGCCCCATGGTGGTGTCGATGCTGCGCCCTTCCGACAGCGCGCAGAGGCTGGCGCCGCTGCCGAGATGGGCCACGATCACCCGCGACAGCGCAGGCGCCAGCTCCCGCAGCCGGGCGGCGATGAAGTCGTAGGACAGGCCGTGGAAGCCGTAGCGCCGCAGCCCGGCGTCATGCAGCGCGCGCGGGATCGGGAAGCGCGCGGCCAGCGGGTCCAGCGTGTGGTGGAAGGCGGTGTCGAAGCAGGCGACCTGCGGCAGGCCCGGCCGGTGCGCCGCCACTTCGCGGATCGCGGCGAGGTTCTGCGGCTGGTGCAGGGGCGCCCACGGGGTCAGCCGCGCCAGTTCCGCCAGCAGGGCGTCGTCGACCCGCGCCGGGCCGGTCCGCATGCCGCCATGCACGATGCGGTGGCCGATCGCCGACAGCGTGCTGCCGCCCAGATGATGCTCGGCGAACGCGATCACCTGCGGCATGGGCGCGCCGTCCCACCGCTCGTCCGCCAGCGTGTCGCCGCTGGCTGATGTCGCGGTGAAGTGCGGCGCGGCGCCGACGCCCTCCACCGTCGCGCGGAACCGCGGGCGCAGATCGGCCCCGGCGAACAGCGCCGCCTTGATGGAGGACGAGCCGGCGTTCAGCGTCAGTATCGCAGTCGGTTCGGCCAATGGATCGTGCCTTCACCTATGACAGCCAGGGCAACGCGCGAGCGCGGCCCTGGATCGGACGTGCCGTGCTGGACGCCTTACAGTAGCGGCCGCAACATGGCCGCCATCTGGAGGAAAGTCATATGACATTGGATGACACCCACGACCGGGCGCGGCGAAGCTGGGTCACCACGGCGCACACCGGGGAGTTTCCGCTGCAGAACCTGCCGATCGGGATGTTCAGCGTGGCCGGCGGGCAGAAGCGGCCCGGCATCGCCATCGGCAGCATGGTGCTGGACCTGCCGGCGGCCGGCCTGCTGCCGCCGATGGCGACGCTGAACGGGTTCCTGGCGGAAGGCCGCTCCGCCCGGCAGGACCTCCGCACCGCCGCCTGGCGCCTGCTGGAAGCCTCGGCGCCGGCGCAGCCGGACCTGCTGCATGACCGGGCCAAATGCATCCTGCACTTGCCCTGCGCCATCGGCGACTACACGGATTTCTACGCCGGCATCCACCACGCCACCAATGTCGGCCGGCTGTTCCGCCCGGACCAGCCGCTGATGCCGAACTACAAATACGTGCCGATCGCCTATCACGGCCGCGCCTCCTCCGTCCGTGTCCACGGCGCCGCGGTGCGCCGCCCGAACGGTCAGCGCAAGCCGGCGAAGGAGACGGAGCCCAGCTTCGGCCCGTGCCGCAACCTGGACTATGAGCTGGAACTCGGCATCTGGATTGGGCCCGGGAACAAGCCTGGCGAGCCGATCACGATCGACACCGCAGCCGATCACATCGCCGGCTTCTGCCTGCTGAACGACTGGTCGGCCCGCGACATCCAGGGGTGGGAATACCAACCGCTCGGTCCGTTCCTGGCGAAGAGCTTCTGCACCACGGTGAGCCCCTGGATCATCACGCCGGAGGCGCTGGCGCCCTATCGCTGCCCGGCCATGCCCCGCCCTGCGGGCGACCCGGCGCCGATGGCCTACCTTTCCGATCCGGACGACCAGGCGCAGGGTGGGTTGAACCTTGCGTTGGCCGTATCCCTCTCGACAGCCCGCATGCGCGCCGACCACCATCCCGCGGAAGTCCTGTCACGGAGCGACGCGCGCGACCTGTATTGGACGGCGGCGCAAATGGTGACCCACCACACCAGCAATGGCTGCGACCTGCGCCCGGGGGATTTGTTCGGCTCCGGCACCATCTCCGGCGCGGCGCCGGGCTCGCAGGGAAGCCTGCTGGAGATCACGGAAGGCGGGCGCAAACCGGTGGCGCTGAAAAGCGGCGAAGAGCGGCGGTTCCTGGAAGACGGCGACGACGTGGCGCTCACCGCGCGGTTCGGCAACGCGGGTTTCGGCTCCTGCGTCGGACGCGTGACCGGATGAGCGGCCGGTTGGCCCGCAAGACCGCCATCATCACCGGCGCCGGCAGCGCGATCGGACGCGCCACGGCCCGCCCGTCCGCCGGTGGCGGCCGGCGATGAGGCATCCCGCTTCACGCAACGCCAACGAGCTTCAAGCCGCGGAGCTATCGCCGACGGAACGTATTTGCCGGGTGATCTCCGACTGGACGGGCGCGCCGGCCGCGCTCCTGTCGGCGATCGTGCTCCAGTTGCTTTGGATAGGGATCGGCATCTGGACCCGCCTGGACCCGTTCCCGTTCGTGTTCCTGCTGACCGTCTCCAACGTGATCCAGTTGATCCTGATCTTCGTCATCGCCGTCGCGCAACGGCAGCAATCCCGGCACGATCAGTTGCGGGCGGAGACGGACCACGAGGCGCTCTGCCACCTGCTTCATCACCAGGATGTGCATGAGACGCTGCTGCTTCGGCTCGCCAAGCAGCAGGGGATCGACACGGGGGATGTCATTCTCGCGCTGCACGAACCCGCTCCGGCGGCGACGCTGACTTGACGTATCCCGGCGGCGCCGCGAGGGTCCGGGCAAACGGGATCGGGGAGCGGCCATGGCGACCATCGGGTTCATCGGGCTGGGCAACATGGGCGCGCCGATGGCGGCCAACCTGCTGCGTGCGGGCCACACCATCCGCGGCTACGACCTGTCGCCGGTTGCGGCGGCCAATGCGACCGATCTCGGGCTCGACCTGGCGGCGTCGGCGCAGGAGGCCGTTGCGGGCGCGGAGATCGTCATCACCATGCTCCCGGCCGGCAAGCACGTGACCGCCTGCTACGCCGACATCCTGCCCGCCGCGTCGCCGGGCGCCTTGTTCATCGACTGCTCCACCATCGACGTCGCGGCGGCGCAGGCCGCCCACGCCGCCGCCGGCGCGGCCGGGATGCCGAGCGTGGACGCCCCCGTGTCAGGTGGGGTCGGCGGTGCGCAGGCCGGCACGCTGACCTTCATGGCCGGCGGGAGCGAGGCCGCGTTCGCCCAGGCGGAGCCGGTGCTGGCGGCGATGGGCAAGCGGATCGTGCGATGCGGCGAGGCCGGCGCTGGGCAGGCCGCGAAGGTCTGCAACAACATGATCCTCGGCATCTCCATGATCGCGGTGTCGGAGGCGTTCGTGCTGGCGGAAAAGCTCGGCCTGTCGCACCAGGCGCTGTTCGACGTCGCCAGCACGGCGTCCGGCCAGTGCTGGGCGCTCACCAGCTACTGCCCGGTGCCCGGCCCGGTCCCGGCCTCGCCAGCGAACCGCGACTATGCGGCGGGGTTCGCGACGGCGCTGATGCTGAAAGACTTGACCCTGGCGCAGGAGGCGGCGGCGTCCGCCGGCGTGCAGACCGCGCTGGGCGCCCATGCCGCCGCGATCTACCGCCGCTTCGCCGAACATCATGCCGGGCAGGATTTTTCCGCGATCATCCACGCGGTGCGGGATGGGCAGGCGGATTGAGGCGCAACAGGAGGGACATGCGATGAAACTCTATGACTCCGTGGGACCCAACCCGCAGATCGTCCGGATCGTGCTGGCCGAAAAGGGCGTGGACATCCCCAAGCAGCGGGTGAACCTGCGCGAGGGCGAGAACCGCAAGGCGGCGTTCCTCGCGGTCAACCCGATGGGGCAGTTGCCGGCGCTGGAACTGGACGACGGCGCCGTGCTGACGGAGGTCACCGCCATCTCCGAGTATCTCGACGAGTTGCACCCCACCCCGCCGCTGATCGGCAGCACGGCCGTGGAACGCGCCGAGACGCGAATGTGGATGCGCCGCATCGACCTCAACATCATGGAGCCGATGCTGCACGGCTTTCAGTACGGCGAGGGGCTGACGATGTTCGAGAGCCGCGTCCCCTGCATCCCGGAAGCCTCTTCCGGCTTGAAGTCCCTGGCGCAGCACTGGCTCAAATGGCTGGACGGGCAGATGACCGGGCGGCGCTATGTGGTGGGCGGCCGCTACACCCTGGCCGACATCCTGCTGTTCTGCGTGCTGGATTTCGGCGGCAAAGTCGGGCAGCCGCTCGATCCGGCCTTGGCCGCGCTCACCGCCTGGCAGGCGCGGATGGCCGAACGCCCGGCGATGAAAGCCTGACTTTAGAAACGCGATCGTTCCACATCGACTGCAACGCTTCTCCCTCTCCCTCTGGGAAAGGGTCGGGGTGAGGGTCCAACACGCAGGACTGTGCGCTTCACCCTCACCCAACCCTCTCCCAGAGGGAGAGGGCTTTTGCTGGCCAGCCCTACCGCTCGCTGCGCGGATCAAACGCGTGCTGTAACCCGTCGCCCAGGAAGTTCACGGCGATCACGGTGACGAAGATCAGCAAGCCCGGGTAGATGGCGAGGGCCGGGGCGGTCGTCACCAACTCCTGGGCATTGTTCAGCATGTTGCCCCAGGACGGCGTCGGCACCACGATGCCGAAGCCGAGGAAGCTGAGCACGCTCTCGAACAGGATCACCCGGCCGACCGTCAGCGTCACCGCCACGATCAGCGGCGTCGCCACGTTGGGCAGGATGTGGGCGCCCATGACATAGGCGGCCCCGCCGCCGCTCGCCCGGGCGGAGCGGACGTAGTCGCGTTCGCGCAGCGCCAGCGTGGCAGCCCGCGTCAGCCGGGCGATGCTGGTCCAGTCCACCAGCGCGATGATGATCACCACCCGCCAGAACCCGGCCGCGCCGGAATGCGCGAACTCCGACGAGAAGCCGAGCTTGGTGAGGTCCAGCGCCCCCAGCACGATCAGCAGCGGCAGCAGCGGCAGCGCGATCACCCCGTCGGTGAAGCGCATCAGCAGCGAATCGGTGCGGCCGCCGAAATACCCGGCCACCACGCCCACCAACAGCCCGATCACGCTGCCCACCCCGGTCGCGAGCACACCTACCAGCAGCGAGATTTGGCCGCCCAGCATCAGGCGGACCAACTCGTCCCGCCCGGCGTCGTCGGTGCCGAGCGGGTGCTGGGCCGAGGGCGGGCTGTACTGGGACAGCAAATCCGTCTCGTACGGGTCCACGCCCAGCCAATGCGCCACCGGGTCGGCCGCCAGCACGAACACGGCCAGCAGGAACAGGATCACCAGGCTGGCCATGCCCGTCCGGTGCCGGCGGAACCGCCGCCACCGCAGGGTCCAGGGGGAAACGGCGCGGTCGGCCGCGGTGGCGCTCACAGGCTGATCCTCGGGTCCAGCCAGCCATAGGCGATGTCGGCGGCCAGGTTGCTCAACAGCGTCACCAGCGTGGCGAACAGCAGCCCGGTGAGCGCCAGGTTGAAGTCGTTGCCCAGGATGGCGTCGTAGATCATCTTGCCCATGCCGGGCTGCGCGAACATCGTCTCCGTTATCAGCGCGCCGCTGAACAGGCTGCCGAAGCTGAGCGCCATCACCGTGACGACGGGGATCATGGCGTTGCGCAGCGCGTGCACCATGACGACCCGCCATTCGCCGGCGCCCTTGGCGCGGGCGGTGCGGACATGGTCCATGCGCAGCGTCTCGATCATGGCGGCGCGGACGAAGCGGGTGAACTGCCCGGCGCTCGCCAGCGCCAGGGTGATCACCGGCATGACGAGGTGCCGCAAATAGTCCCCGACGCTGCCATCGCCGACCGTGCTGATGCCGCTGGCCGGGAACCAGTGCAGGCGCACGGCGAACACCAGGATCATCACCAGCGCGAGCCAGAACACCGGCACAGAAATGCCGGCGAAGGCGAACAGGCTGACCAGCCCGTCCACCACGCCGCCCGGCCGCAACGCCGCGACGACGCCGAAGACGAAGGCCAGCAGCACCGACAGCACGAAGGAGGCCAGCATCAGCTTGCAGGTTTGCAGCAGCGCCGGCCCCAGCACCTCCATCACCGGCATCGAGTGCGTGCGGGAGAAGCCGAAATCCCCCTGCAAGGCGGCGACCAGCCAGTGCCAGTAGCGCAGCATGATCGGCTGGTCCAAGCCGTAGATCGCCCGCAGATGCGCCACCACGTCCGGCGTGGCGCCGGGATTGGACGCGATCATGACGTCGATCGGGTCCCCCGGCATGAGGCCGATGAGGCTGTAGATGACGAACGACATCACCAGCAGCACGATCAGCGCCTGCGCGCAGCGGCGGAGAATGAAGCGGGTCATTGCGCTGCCCTCACCCGACCCTCTCCCAGAGGGAGAGGGCTTTGGTTTTTCTCCCTCTTCCTCTGGAAGAGGGGCGGGTAAGGGCCAGTGGCGCCATGCTCATTCCTTGAAATGGCACGCCGCACGCTGCGCCGGCCGTCCTGGCGCCGGCTCCAACTGCGGCGGCACGGTGCGGCAAACCGCCTGCACCTTCGGGCAGCGCGGATGGAACACGCAGCCCGGCGGGGGGTTGAGCGGGCTCGGCATCTCCCCGCGCACCGCGGCGGCCCGGCTGCGGCGGCGGCCAATGCGCGGCACCGCCTGCAACAACGCCTGCGTGTAGGGATGCGACGGCGTGTCGAACAGCGCGGCGCGGGGCGCCACCTCCACCAGGCGGCCGAGATACAGCACCGCCACCCGGTCGGCGAGGTGGTTCACCACCGCCAGGTCGTGGCTGATGAACAAGTAACTGAGCTGCCCACCCCGCTGCACCGCCGCCTGCTGCAAGGCGCGGAACAGGTTCAGCACCTGGCTCTGGATCGACACGTCGAGGGCGGAGAGCGGCTCGTCCGCCACGATCAGCGTGGGGGCAGGCGCCAAGGCGCGGGCGATGGCGATGCGCTGGCGCTGGCCGCCGGAGAACTCGTGCGGGTAGCGGTTCAGCGCGTCGCGCGGCAGCCCCACCTGCCCGATCAACTCGGCGGCCCGCGCCTGCCGCTCCGCCGCGGTGCCGATGCCGCCGATGCGCAGCGGCTCCGCGATGATGGCGGACACCGGCATGCGCGGGTCGAGCGCGCCGAACGGGTCCTGGAACACGATCTGGATCGCCTTGTGCGTCTCCTTCCGCACGGCGCGGTCCATCGGCTTGCCGCGGAAGCGCATGGTGCCCCCGCTCGGCGCCTGCAACCCGGCCACCACGTTGCCCAGCGTGCTCTTGCCGCTGCCGCTCTCGCCGACCAGCGCCAGCGTCTCGCCCTCCGCAATGTCGAGCGAGACGTGTTCCACCGCGCGCAGGGTGCGGCGGTTGACGGTGAAATGGACCTGGATACCCTCCAGGCTGACGAGCGGCGTCACGACGGGAGGATAGCCGCAGTGGGCGCTTCCTCCGGATGCGCTTCAAACCAGAGGGCGTCGGCGTCGAACTCCAGGTCGCCGGGCCAGGCAAGCACATGGCCCTCATCCAAGACCTGGACACGTCCGAAGAAGGCGGCATCGTCGAACGCCGCGAAGACGCCCCGATGATCAAGCCCGGCAAACTCAGCCAGCGTGACGCTGCCGTTCGACCATGTCAGGCGCACGCTTCGTGTCGCCGGGTCCGGCGCCGCATCCACGATCACGTTTTGCATCAAGCCCGGCATCATATCCCTCCAAGAGGCTGGCCAAGCCGTGCCCGCTCCCAAACGGTGAGCAAGGCCGCCTGATTGGTGCGTCCCCATTCGACGATTCGGCGTTGCACGGCAACAGGCAAGGCGCCGGCTAACATCTCGCCATCAGCGATGGTGATAATGGCGCGATCGCCTCCGTATTGAACGTGGAAATGCGGGGGCGGATGGTCGTTGAAGAACATGCGGACCGTGATGCCGTCGAAGCTGGCGATAACGGGCATGCCAGGCGATCACTGCCGCGCCTTGAAGCAGGCCACCCAATGGCCCGGCGCCAGTTCCTCCAGCGGCGGCTCCGCCCGGCGGCAGCCGGCGTCGCCGCGCGGGCAGCGGTCGGCGAAGCGGCAGCCGACGAAGCTGCTGTCCAGGTTGGGCACGCCGCCGGGGATCACCGGCAGCTCGGCCACGCGATGCGCAGGGTCCGGCAGGGTGGCGATCAGCCCCAGCGTGTAGGGATGCAGGGGTTCGGCGAACAGCGCCTGGGCCGGGGAACGCTCCACCACCCGGCCGGCATACATCACGATGATCTCGTGCGCGACCTCGCTCACCACGGCCAGGTTGTGGCTGATGAACTGGATCGCCATGCCGATCTCGTCCTGCAGATCCAGCATCAGGTCGAGGATCTGCGCCTGGATCGTCACGTCCAGCGCGGTGGTCGGTTCGTCCGCGATCAGCAGCGCCGGGCGACAGGCGAGCGCCATCGCGATCATCGCGCGCTGCCGCATGCCGCCGGAAAGCTGGTGCGGATAGGCGGCCGCACGCTCCTTGGGCGAGGTGATGCCGACATCGGACAGGCTGTCCACCGCGCGGGCGCCGGCCTGCCGCCAGGACAGGCCCTGGTGCAGCACCATCACCTCGGCGATCTGGCGCCCGACCGTCATCACCGGGTTCAGCGCCGTCATCGGTTCCTGGAACACCATCGCCACCCGCTCGCCGCGCAGCTTGCGCCACACCGCTTCCGGCTGGCCCACCATCTCGCGCCCTTCCACCCGCACCGACCCGGCGACCCGGCCGGGCGCCGGCACCAGCCCCATGACGGCCAGCGCGGTCATCGACTTGCCGCACCCACTCTCCCCCACCACGCCGAGCGTGCGCCCGGCCGGGACGGCGAAGCCGATGCCCGCCACGACCTGACGGACCTGGCCGCCGCCGACCGGGAAGCCGACCGACAGGTTGTCCACGGCAAGCACGTCACTCATGCCAATGCTCGGCCTCCAGCGTGGTGGGCTGGTTGTGCCCGGTCGGCGCCACGCCCTTCAGCCAGGTCGGCCAGACATGCGCCTCCGACCCGAAGAACAGCGGCAAGACCGGCAGTTGGTCGGCATAGATGCGCTGGATGTCGGCCCAGATCGGCAGGCGCTTGGCCGGATCCAACTCGCGCTCCAGCGCGTCGATGTCTGCGTCCATGCGCGGATTGCGGAAGTCGGTGTAGTTGGTGCCGCCCCAATTGTTGGCCGCGGTCGGGATTTGCCCGCTGGACAGCGTCTGCCGCGGCGAGCTTTCCACCGAGCTCAGCCAGCCGAACATCACCATGCCGGTGAAGCTGCGGTGCTTCAGCGTTTCGCCGAACAGGGTGCGCGGCGGCTCGTTCTGGATCGTCGTCTCCACGCCGATGGTGCGCCACTGGCTCTGCATCACCTGCTGAAGCAACTCGCGTGCCCGCACGCCGGTGCTGGTGCTGAACGCCAGGCTCAGCCGCTGCCCGGCGGCGTTGCGGCAGATGCCGTCCGCGCCCGGCATCCATCCCGCCTCCGCCAGCAGCGCCCGCGCCTTGGCGGGATCGTAGGGGTAGGTCGCGACATCGCTGGTGTATTGCGTCTCCTGTGGGTTGACGAAGCTGTTGGCGACGGGCACGCGGCCGCCCATCAGCTTGTCCACCATGCTCTGCCGGTCCAGCCCCAGCAGCAGCGCCCGGCGCACCCGGATGTCGGACAGGATGGGATTGTCCAGTTGCAGGTCGACATGGGTATAGGCCAGGTTGGGCTTATAGGCGTAGGTGAAGCGCGTCGGATACTGGCTTTGCAGTACCAGCACCTGGTCCAGCGTCAGGCCCACGCCCTCGCCCGGCACCATGTCCACGTCGCCGGACAACAGATTGGCCTGCAAGGCCGCCGTGTTGCCGATCGTCTTGATGACGATGCGGTCGAAATACGGCCGGTCGCCGTTCCAACGCGCGTTGCGCTCCAGCACCACCTGGCTGCCCTGGTCGATGGCGGTGATGCGGTAGGGGCCGTTATACAGCCCGGGGTTGGTCGGATCGCGGTTGTACAGGCTGCGCTGCATGTATTCGCCGGGCGTCTGCGCGGCGTCGAACACGGGCTGCTCCAGATGGGCCGGCAGCAGCTCGGCGAGTTCGTCGAACTCGTAGTTCGGCTCCGTCAGGTGCATCACCGCCGTCTGCGGGTCGATGACGTCCACCCGGCTGACCCGCGCCCAGGTCTGCGTGTTGGCGAAGCCGCTGTTCGGATCGCGCCCGACGCGCGCGGTGAAGGCGAGGTCCGCTGCGCCGAGCGGGGCGCCGTCGCCCCAGGTCGAGCCCGGCTTGAAATGCCAGGTCACCGCCATGCCCGCGCCCTCCATCGCCACGTCGCCGTTCGTGAGGCTGGGGATTTCGGTGCACAGTAGGCAGCGCAGGTGGCGGTCCGGATCGAATGCGGTCACCGGGTGGTCGGCGAAGCCCAGGATGTAGAACTTGATGGCGTCCGGGTCGATCGCCGGGTGCAGCGTCGAGGGGAAGGACGACACGCCGATCACCAGCGTCTTGTGCGGCTGCGCCGTGGCGACGCCGCACAGCAGCGCCAGCCACAGCGCTGTGAGCCGGATCAAGCCGGATGCCAGTTCTCGGCCCAGTAGGAGCTGACGTCGCCCTGCCCGGTCGGCTCGTAGCCGCGCAGCCAGACGGGGGTCACGTGCGGTTCGGCGCGGAAGAACAGCGGCAGCACCGGCACCTGGTCGGCATAGATCGCCTGCATGTCGGCCCAGATCGCCTTCTGCTTGGCCGGGTCCAACTCGCCCTCGGCGGCCGTGATGTCGGCATCCATTTTCGGGTCGCTGAACCCGGGGTAATTGGCGCCGCCATAGTTGTTGGCCGCGGTCGGAATTTGCGATGAGCCGAGCGTGCGGAACGGCGTCTCCGTCACCGCGCTGCTCCAGCCATACATCTCCATCCCGGTATAGGTCCGGTGCTTCAGCGTGTCGCCGAACAGGGTGCGGGCGGGCTCGTTCTTCAGCGTCACTTCGATGCAGGCGTTCTTCCAATTGGATTGCAGCACCTGCTCCTGCAGCTCGCGCAGGCGGTTGCCGGCGGTGGTGCCGAGTTCGAAGGCCAGCCGCTCCCCGGCGGCGTTGCGGCAGATGCCATCGGCGCCGGGCGTCCAGCCGGCCTCCTTCAGCAGCGCCT
This sequence comes from Acetobacteraceae bacterium, assembly GCA_965199095.1. GTDB lineage: Bacteria > Pseudomonadota > Alphaproteobacteria > Acetobacterales > Acetobacteraceae > LMUY01. The sequence continues at coordinate 283,629 of CBDAQM010000004.1, read as the reverse complement.
TGGCCCCGGCGGTGTCGTATTTGACGATGGGGATGGCGGGGTCGTAGTTCGGGCTCAGCGGGTTGACCCAGGTGGCGGCCACCGGCTGCTTGCCCTGGAACAGCCGGTCCACCATGGTCTGCCGGTCCATCGCCATCAGCAGCGCCCGGCGCACCCGGATGTCGGCCAACAGCGGGTTCTCCTTCTTCAGGTCGATGTGCTCGTAGGTCAGGCTCGGCTTGAACTCGTAATGGAACTGGTCGGGATGGGCCTTTTGCAGGGCGAGCGCCTGGTCGATGGTGAGGCCGATGCCCTCGCCCGCCACCATGTCGACGTCGCCGGACAGCAGGTTGGCCTGCAAGGCGGCCGTGTTCTCGATATGGCGGAGCACGATGCGGCGAAAGCCAGGCTTGGCGCCGGTCCAATGCGGGTTCGGCTCCAGCACGATCTGGTTGCCGCTGTCATAGGCGGTGATCATGTAGGGGCCGTCGTACAGCCCTGGGTTGATCGGGGCGCGGTTGTAGTTGGTGCCGTTGATATAGGCGCCGGGCGAACTGTCCTTCGCGACCACAGCGCCCTCGACATGCTCGGGCAGGATCTGGTCCCACTGATTGTAGTCGGCGCGGACGCGGTCCAGGTGCAGCACCGCCGTCTGGTCGTCCACCACGTCGACGCTGGTGGCGCGGTTCCAGGGATTGTTGTTGGAAAACCCGCTGGCCGGGTCGCTGGCGAGCTTCCAGGTGAAGGCGATGTCCCTGGCGGTGACCGGCTGTCCGTCGCCCCATTGCAGCCCGGGCTTCAGCTTGATGGTGACGGCCATGCCCTTCTTGCCATCCGGCCGGTCCTCGACCTTGGCCAGGCCGTTCTGCAGCGTGGGGAGTTCGGTGCAGAGCAGGCAGGTGTTGTGCCAATCCTTGTCGAAGGCGGTGATCTGGCGGACCACGAAGCCCATGACGTAGCCGCGCACGACCTCCGGATCGATGTCCGGCTGCAGCGAGGACGGGAATTGCGCGATGCCGATGGTGAGCGTGTCGTGCTTGGGTTGGGCGTAGGCCAGTCCGGTCGTTGCCAGCAGCAGGGCGAGGGCCGCGCGAAAGGTCATCAGGTCACCGTGGTTGGGTCGGCCGGATCAAAGCGACGCGGTGGTGCGGCGTCAATGCGGGGCTGCCAGGTTGCATCCTGATGGTCAATTTCGCACTTAGGGTCTGAGGCGAAATAGCCGAATCGGGCTAGGCATCGGCTTGTGAGGCGTACTAGCCTTGCGTGATGATCGATACGGTAGGGATTAGGGCGCGGTTCGAGGTGCTTGCACCCCATTTGAACGAGCGGGCGCGGCGGCTTTTTGCGGCCAGTGAAGCGCGCGCGGCGGGCCGGGGCGGTGTGACGGCGGTGGCGGCGACGACAGGCCTTGCGCGCAGCACGATTGGCCGCGGCCTTGCCGAATTGCGGGACAACGAGGCGCCGACGTTGCTTCGCGTTCGTCGTCCTGGCGGTGGCCGAAGGCAGAAGATCGACACTGAACCTGGGCTGCTCGACGCTCTATCTGATCTCGTGCAATAGGCCATCCGCGGCGACCCGCAGTCTGCGCTGTTGTGGGTCAGCAAGAGCCAGCGTCACCTTGCCGCGGCGTTGGCCGAGCGAGGTTTCACCGCCAGTCAGAAGCTGGTCGGGCGTCTGCTGCGCCGTTTGGGTTTCAGCTTGCAGGCGAACCGCAAGACGCGTGAAGGCACGAGCCATCCGGACCGCAATGCGCAGTTCGAGCATATCAACGCGCTGATCGGTGCATTCCAGACGGCTTCCCAGCCCGCCATCTCGGTCGACACAAAGAAGAAGGAGCTTGTGGGCGACTTCAAGAATGGCGGACGCGAGTTACGGCCTTGCGGCCAGCCGGAGCCGGTGCGGGTGCATGATTTCATCATCCCCGAACTGGGTAAGGTGGCGCCCTATGGCGTCTACGACATCGCTGCCAACACGGGCTGGATCAATCTAGGCATCACCAGCGACACGGCCGCCTTCGCCGTGGAAAGTATCCGGCGCTGGTGGAATGAGTTGGGACACGCACGCTACCACGCCGCGCAGGAAATCCTGATCACGGCGGATTGCGGCGGCAGCAATGGCGCGCGGGTGCGCCTGTGGAAAGTCGAGTTGCAGAAGCTAGCCGATGAAACCGGGCTGTCGATCACGGTGGCGCATTTGCCACCGGGCACAAGCAAGTGGAACCGCATCGAGCACCGCCTATTCGCATTTATCATGCAGAACTGGCGCGGCAAGCCGCTGGTGACGCATGAAGTCATCATCCAACTCATTGCCAATACCACGACCAAAACGGGCCTGAGCGTGCAATGCCGCTTGGACGAGAACGACTATGAGAAAGGCATCAAGGTTTCCGACGCCGACATGGCTGCCCTCAACCTAACCCAGGCGGAATTTCATGGCGAATGGAACTACACCATCACGCCGCGCCCTCGTCCATCATGAAGCAGCTGTTTTGTCTCAAACCCTTAGCTTGACTTTCCGCATTTTTGAATTGCCGCTGCGGCTACCTCGCTGCCCAGAAGATATCCTCTGACGCGATGAACTGAAGGGCGTCGTCGATGGGCAGTATGGTTCGCCCGAACGGCCCTGCGTTAGTCCAGCGCTCCTTCCAAAGCGACCAGTAGAGCACCTCGACGCGATCGTTCTGCCCGGTCGGGCGTAGGCGCGCGACGGGCGTCCCTGAGGCGGCGCGATAGAGTGTGTAGCCGCGGTTGCGGCGTTCGGCGGCCAGTTGCCCACGACGGCATCGGAAGCTCTCGATACGCTGAATGATCGGATCGGTCATGATGGTCGATGGTAATTCACCGGGCTTCCAAATGTCTCGCGGGGACTCTTGCGGCGCGGTGCCCCTTCGATTCTACGACTGCGATGGCATCGCACCATCCCGGCGCCGCACCGGCGCCCGACTCGCATTTGGTTCCACCGATCCTGGCCACTTGGCTGGCGGTGTTCCGCCCCTGCTTCACCGCCCCGGTATGGAACCGCGTGCTGGTTCTGGTGGCGGGCGCAGTGCTGGCGCCCGGCAAGCGCACCGTCACCCAGGTGCTGCGCGTCATGGGATTGGCAGATGACCGGCACTTCCGTCGCTACCACGAAGTCCTCAGCCGGGCACGTTGGGATGGGCGTGCCGTCGCGCGGCGGTTGTTGCTCTATATTATTGAGCGGCTGCTGCCGAACGGCGACGTGGTGATCGGCATTGATGATACCATCGAGCGCCGCTGGGGCGCACGCATCAAAGCCCGTGGCATCTATCGCGACCCAGTCCGCTCCTCCAAGGGGCAGTTCGTCAAGACCAGTGGCCTGCGCTGGTTGTCGCTGATGATCGCAGTGCCGATCCCCTGGGCGGGGAGGACTTGGTCCTTGCCATTCCTCACCGTCCTCGCTCCGTCCGCGCGCTGGAGCGAAGCCAACGGCAAGCGCCACAAGACCCTAACGACCTGGGCACGCCAGGCGATCCTGCAAACCAAACGCTGGTTACCAAACCGCCGTCTGATCTTTGTCGGCGACACCGGCTTCGCTGCCCTTGATCTACTGGCTGCTGTGCGTGGCCATGTCTGCATGATCACGCGCTTGCGGCTGGACGCCAACCTGTTCCGTCCAGCGCCCAAACGCCGACCAGGTCAACGCGGCCGCACGCCGTTGAAGGGTCGCGCCCTGCCGAAGCTGAATGCGGTGCTGAAGAACAAGAAGACGGTCTGGACGAGCGTGGTTGTCTCTCAATGGTATAACGCCCAGCAGCGCAAGCTACTGGTCGCGACTGGCACAGCGCTTTGGTATCACGCTGGAACCGCACCCGTGCCGATCCGCTGGGTGCTGGTTCGCGACCCAACCGGCGAACATGAGCCTGCCGCGTTTCTTAGCACCGACCTCGATGCGCAACCGGCGACCATCCTGGGCTGGTTCGTCTCACGCTGGCGCGTTGAGACCACGTTCCAGGAAGTGCGCGCCCATCTCGGCGTGGAGACGCAGCGGCAGTGGTCCGATCTGGCCATCCTGCGGACGACCCCAGCATTACTGGGGCTGTTCTCGCTGATCACCGTGTGGGCCGATGACCTGGCGCGCGACAACGCAACTGTGCTGCGCCCGAACACCGTGGCGTGGTATCGCAAGCAAGAGCCGACATTCAGCGACGCGATCGCCGCCGTCCGCCGTGTGCTGTGGGCGCCGCCGAATTTCTCCATGTCCCGGCGGCAGGGTGAGACCGTGACAATTACCGCAGGCTTGCTGAATCGACTCTTTCTGACGCTCTGTCTCGCCGCCTAAATTGCGGAAAGCCAAGCTTAGGGCTTGTTCGACATCAATCGAATCGATTGGCGGCGTCGAACAAGCCCTAAGCCTTTGTTTGAGCGGCAGCTTTATCGGCGTGCCGACGCACTTATTTGCCGACGCTGCCTTAACCTTCGTATAACATGATCACGGTCATGCAATGGCACTCGGAACCCGCCTGACCGTGGAGCACACGGCCAAGGGCGTGCTCCTGAAGCGGAACGCTGTCGACAGTGGCCGGACGAACTGGACTCCTTCAGATTGGCTCTTCAATCCTGTCCGCGATCGCGCGGGCGAGCTTTTCGAAATCGTCATAAGCAGCGGACACGGCACCTTGGTGACCGCCGATCGCCCCGTCGCCCGGACGAAGCTTGAACATGGGCTTCCGGGCGTCTTGTGACATAGCGATCAGCGAGCGGTAGTCCTTAAGGCGAGCCAACGAGAGCGCATCGTCAGAGACACTCGGATTATCCACCGCCCGGCGGTAAGCGCTGGGGATCTTCGCGATCCATTTCTGAAAGGCGCGCACTACCCCGTCGGCGAACTCAGTGTGGCGGGATACAACGTAGCCAATGGGCCGCATGTTACCCGCTGGCAAGCTGAAGTCGAGCTGAGGAGCGCGGTTGAGCCGGTCCTGCCATTCCTCGCGCCAGGACTTCAGTCGGCCACCAACGTTTTCGAGGCCTCGAACGGAGAAGAGGTCCGGCGCCACAGGGATTATAACATAATCTGCGGCGATAAGGGCAGCCCTGTTTAGGGCCCCGAATGTCGGACCCACGTCTATGAGAACGATGTTAGCCTGATGCCGTTGACTGGCGTCTTCGATGATCCGGTGGAAAGCCGCCGTGATGCGGAAAGCTCGCTCTTCGCGATCGACGCATCGCGGCCAGGTCGCGGATAACTCATCCTCAAAGTCCGAGAGCAACAGATCGCCGGGGATGATCGCAAGACCGTCGGTCACGATCACAGGATCGAAGAAATGAAGGTCGCCCACACCGCGCTTGACCGGCTCTACCGCCGTAAAAACCGTGTCCGGCTTGTGCGCCTCGTAGATGTGCTCGAGTGTAGCGTCCTTGAAGCACATGGCGGTGAGATTGGATTGAGGGTCAAGGTCTGCCAACAGCACCCGTCGCCCTAAGTCGGCGTACATCCATGCGAGGTGATAGATCAGCGAGGTCTTGCCAACGCCACCCTTGTTGTTGAAGAAGGCGATCGATTTCATCGCGCCGGCTCCACCCTGAACAGCGTATAGTTGGGCTCAAACTGGGTCGTGAGTGGTGGGTTGCCGTTCGCCTTGACGGCGCGGCGAGCTTGCATCAGGCCGTAGCCGAACCGTTCGACCACGCCCAGAGACTTTAAACCTTCAGCGAGGAACGGGTTGCGGTAGGCAGTCACGTTCCGCCAGATCGTGTCAGGGTTGACTTCGCCGAAAAGTCCGCCGGGGTTTATGATTTCAAGTCGATCGGAGTACCAATACACCTTCACCGGCATGGTGCTAGAGTCGTAAGTTCGGTGAAGCAAGGCGTTCCGGATGAGCTGTTCTAATGCTTCGGCAGGATAGTCGGGCTGTTCTCTGCGCTGCGCTCCACCGATGACGGTTGGCGTGCGTAGATTTAACCGCATGAGCTCTTCGATCTGCCTAACTTGGTCGGGGACAGTCCCGCCGATCTCTTTCTGATCTAGGATGGGGTCGACTAGCTCCTGGCCGTCCAACCGAAGGAACTGGATGTAGGCCCCGGGAAGATACTCCCGGGGTTCCTTGCCCAGGAGAAGCAAGGCTGAGTTCGTGGGCCGTCCGTCCCGGGAGATCAGCCGTAGCGCGCGCAGCTTCTCCTCCGTTGATCGGCCGTTCTCTCGCCGGATCTCTGGGGAAGTCGCGGAGGGGACGTATTCAGTTTCAAAACGATGCAGGTCCAAATCATCAAGGGAGGCGTCGGCGCACGGACGGGCATCAAAGGTCAGGTTCTGCCAAACCTGCTTTTCCGTAAGGCGGCGCTCCTCCTCAGCGGTCGCTATGGCCCGCCGCGGGCCAACCCGTATCCAGGTGCGCCCATCCAAGCGAACGGGTGGCTGGGTCGATGGCGACACCTCGATGACCGCAACCGTGCAGCCGTCAATCTCCCTCCGGGTCACTGACATCACCGGAAAGGGCAGGATTAGACCCTCGCTGCGAAGGCCACCCAGGGTCTTGAGCAGTTCGTCGTCGACATTGATCCCGGAGCAGCTTCCGCTGTCCTCCTGACCAATGAACACCAATCCCGGCAATCGATGGTTGGGGAGGTCATTAGCGTAAGCGCAAATCGCCTGTCGAATCTTGTCGGCAGCCGCCTGGAAGTTGCGCTTCCGCTCAGCACGGTCCGCCTCCATGTCGTGAAAAAGCCCAGCAATTTCATCGTCCGTGAGCATGAACGCCTCCCGAACTGCATCCTAGCCCGCAGCGGACTAGCGCGCCATCATAGGCTTAGTGACTGTTTTGAAAGTAATCTGACTGCTTAAAAATGATGAGCAACTTCAACTAGTTAAAGGGTAAATTGTATATATGACCGACGTTCATACGATAAAAGGACAAAAATGTGTATCACTCATGTCGTTCAATTCGACAGCGTCTCAAAAGAGAACCCTGATTTGCGTATGCCAAAAATAGATTGGCATATATCACTTACGGTAGAAGAGTTTGTTAATGAGATCGTAAATCTGGTGGAAGTTTTTCCACCAGCAATATCAACTGATCTACTACAGAAGACTTACTTTTTATATCACGAACAAGTTTCAGAGAATTTACGACATCGTCTTTCGTTAGTAGCCCTTTACGCAAAAGGGCAACGGTGATTGCCCATGATAATGCAAAAGAAGCTGATTCGTTCGCAAGTTCATCACTAATAGGCATTCATCTGCCTTTCGAGAAACAGGTTTGAGCATGAGATGCTCATATAGTGATTTACCACCCAGCCTCGGCAGGCGGGTGCAACCGTCGTAATAGAATCCGTATCGAGGCCAGCCGCACCATAGCCAGGCTATTACGATCGGTCCGTTCGTGATCTATCGTCAGCCGGCGATAATCATACAGCCAGGAGAAGCTGCGCTCAATTACCCAGCGCTTTTTGACTGGAATGAAAGGCCCACCAGCCTTGGTTAGGTTGGCCTTAATTTCCATAGTCGCGCCGATGTTGGTTTTCACCCAGCCGGACAGCAGCGAGCCCTGAAAGCCCTTGTCGGCAAATATGGTCTCGACGTTCGCCACTACCTTTTTCAGCTTTTTACAAATCCGCTTCAGGCCGAAAACGGCGGCTTTGGTATCGTGCGTGTTTGCCGTCACCACGCTGGCGTCAACCATCAACCCTAGTGTGTCGGTGATTAGAACGCGCTTGCGACCTTTGACCTTTTTACCGCCATCAAAACCGCGCGTGTCAGCCGCGGCGTATTTGCCGGTTTTCACTGACGACGTGTCTATTACCAGAGCCGTCGGTGTAGGTGCTTTACCCTCACTAACCCGCACGAGCGGATGTAGCGCGGCGTTCATTTTGCGATACACGCCTCGTCGTCGCCATTCGGCGAAATAGGCAAATACGGTTTGCCAGGGTGGGAAATCCCTAGGCAGCAAGCGCCACTGGCAGCCTGACTTCAGCACATAGGTAATCGCATTCCATACAGTCCGGGTATCGGTCGTGCGCGGTCGCCCACCGGTTTTGGCAACCGGCAGAAATGACGATACGCGAGCCCATTGCTCATCACAGAGATCAGTGTCGTACAAATGAACATACCACGAACATGGCGTGCTGAAAACGAGCCTCTAATGGTGAATGGCTATAGCACACTCAAATCGGTTTGTCAACACAAAAGTCTTTCATAACAGAGCCTTATGATCGACCCTGGTGCGTTCAGCCCTGGTGTGCTACCACAATGAGGCGTGTGGAAGCGCATTGAAGTCGAAGCGGCCCCCTATGTCGGGTGGCCTGCTGAATACAACACCCGGAACCTAGTTCCAGCGGTGGGCGGGGCAACTCGTTCGCTGTTGTGGGAATAGGCAGGGCGTGTGTCGCTTCGACTTCCACGCTTCCAACCGCCCGACGCCAGGTGCGCCGGTGGTGAGGCATGGCTCTTGGCAGGGCCGAGCGAGGCGAAATGTGCAATGAACTTAATTCATGCAGCTCTGCTGCTTACTACACTGAGCACGAGTAACGTTCATAAAGTTGATGCGGGCAATCAACCCTCAGATGCCGAGCGACAACAAAACGACCAAAACGATGATGCTTTGTCATTGCAAGACAGAGTATGCAATGCAACTGACCAACCTGGTATTTACAAGCGTTTACTAAGTCAGCACAGTTTTCCAATATCAGATTATAGCTTTGGGGACATATCATCAAGATATGATCGAAGCTCAGAGACCTATACGTGTATGATACCGTTTATAGCTACTACGGTGCTTGCGCAAGGGAAAATAAACGTTGCTCAAGTCAAAGAGGCACTAGCTCGATTAGAGAAAGCACCCGAAGGTCAAGATAAGCAGAAGGCTGCAGAGTTCATGAACACAATCAAAAATGCTCACTTTTATGAAAGTGGCACAATGATAGTTTCGGTTTCGCCCTTTTATCATAATGGTGAGATTGTTCGCCTTTCCTCAAAACTGATTGAGATTGACCCTGACTGAATGATTCGCTGGCGAGCTATCACTCGCCAGCGAAGCCTCTAAACTTTCAAAACAGTCACTTAGAGTAGCGGATGCTGCTGAAGACAGAGTTTAGCCGCGCTCTGTCGGCGGCCTATGTCCAGGAAGCTGCGATCGGCGAGAGTCCGCTGCGGAGCGCCGGCCTCAAGATCCTGCGCCACCTTCAGACATTCGCCGCATTCGGTTAAGCTCTGGACGGCCCCTAGTACTATCGCGTGGCTGGAGCAACCGACATGTTGGCTTTTGGGGTCGGAGCTGCCTCTCCCGGACAAACCACGCAATCCTTGCCCTGACCGGCTGACCGGGGTGGAATGCGGCATGAAAGACCTTCTCGACGACCTCCTCGGCTCCAACGTCGCCGCCATCCGTGCTGCCCGGCCGGACTTCGTGCGCTACACCCAAGGTAGCTATGACGCCATGGTGGCGCCCGCGGAGCCAGAGGGCCTCACCGCGTCCGAGCGAGTCCTGGCCGCCCGGCATACCGCCGAGCTGTCCGGCCATCCCGCGCTGGCGGCGCATTACCGCGCCCTTCCCGCCACCCCCGGGCCGCGCGACCAGGCCATCCTGCGGCATGCCGCCTTGTTGGCCAGCAGCCCGGGCAAGGCCACCCGCGCCGACATCGCGGCGCTGAGCACCGCCGGGCTCTCGCCGATGGAGGTCGTCACCCTGTCGCAGATCGTGGCCTTCGTCGCCTACCAGGTTCGGGTCGCGTCCGCCCTGGCGCTGCTGGCGCAGCCGGCATGAGCCGGTTCACCCTGGACCCCGTCGAGTGGGCCGCCTGGCTGCCCACCGTGGACCCGGCCACCGCCACGCCGGCGCAACTCGCCGCGCTGGACAAGAGCCCGCCGCAGGCGCGGACCTCGCCCTATTTCCTGACCCTGGCGCATGACGTGGCGGCGCTGGACCAACGCTCGCCGCTGTTCAACGCCGTGATGTACGCGCCGCGCGGGCTGCGCCGGGCGGACCGGGAACTCGCGACGGTGGTCGTCTCCATCATCAACGGCTGCGTCTACTGCGCCAGCGTGCATGCCCGCCGCTTCGCCGAGCTGACCAAGCAGCCGGAGGTCATCCAGCGCCTCTACGACGAGGGGCTGGACACGAAGCTGGAGCCGCGGCTGCGCGCCATCGTGGATTTCGCCGCCAAGCTGACCCGCTCGCCCGACGCGATGGTGGCGGCCGACCTGGCGCCGTTGCGCGCCGCCGGGCTGGACGATGCGGAGATCCACGACCTGATCCACGCCACCGCCATGTTCGCCAACGCCAACCGGCTGATGCAGACGCTGGGTGAGCCGGTGCTGGGGGCGGACGCGGGCTGAACAATCAGTTGTGCCGCCCGCGTCGCCTGCCGTAGCGTTCCTGCACCGCAGCAACCTGGGATACCGGCCATGACCCTCAGCCGCCGCACGCTCCTCGCCGCCGCCGCCGCGCTTCCGGCCCTGCCCGCCTGGGCCGCCGACGCGCCGATCACCGCCGGCGTCAGCGGTCCGCTCACCGGACCCAACGCGCAATACGGCGCGCAGTGGAAGCGCGGGTTCGACCTGGCGCTGGACGGCATCAACGGCGCCGGCGGCGTGAAGGGGCGGCCGATCCGCTACGTGTTCGAGGACAGCCAGTCGGACCCGCGGCAATCCGTCGCCGTCGCGCAGAAATTCGTCGCCGACCCCAGCATCATCATCGAGCTGGGGGATTTCTCCTCCCCCGCCTCCATGGCGGCGTCGCCGATCTACCAGCGGGCCAAGCTGGTGCAGTTCGGCTTCACCAACTCGCACCCGGATTTCACCAAGGGCGGCGACCATATGTGGTCCAACTCCACCAACCAGGCGGACGAGCAGCCGCATCTGGCGGAGTTCGCGGCCAAGCTCGGCTTCAAGCGCCCGGCCGTGCTGCACCTGGACACGGATTGGGGCCGCACCGCCAAGGACGCCTTCGTCAAGGCGGCGCCCGGGTTGGGCATGGAGGTCGCGACCGCCGAGGCCTACCTGCCCGCCGAGCAGGATTTCCGCCCCACCCTGGTGCGCGCCCGCGACAGCAAGGCGGACGGGCTGGTGCTGCTGTCCTACTATGCGGACGGCGCGCTGATCAGCCGCCAGGCGCGCGACAGCGGGCTCAAATTGCCGATCCTGGCCGGGACGTCCAACTACTCGCCCAAATTCATCGAGCTCGGCGGCTCAGGGGTGGAGGGCGACTACGTCATGTCCACCTTCTTCCCCGGCGACCCGCGGCCGGAGGTGCAGGATTTCGTCAAGCGCTACCGGGCGAAATACGACCTGGAACCCGACAGCTTCAGCGCCGGGGCCTACGACACGATGACGCTGTTCGCCGCCCTGTGCGACCAGTTCGGCACCACGCGCGAGGCGATGCAGACCGGGCTGATGCATATTCACGACGTGCCGAGCGTGATCTACGGCAAGGTGAATTTCGACCCGGTGACGCGCCGGGTGCCCGGCGCCAGCTACAAGCTGCTGCTGGTGAAGGACGGCAAGTTCACGCTGTGGGACGGTGCGAAGTCGGCGGCGGGGTGAGAGATGTCGGGCCCTCACCCAACCCTCTCCCAGAGGGAGAGGGCTTTTATTCCGTCCCCAGGGAAGGGGGCTTTTCTTCTCCCTCTGGGAGAGGGCCGGGGTGAGGGCCCACGCATGCTAGGCCGCGCCTAACCGTGTCCTCCTGGCTGGACTACACCATCAACGGCCTGATCATCGGCAACATCTACGCCCTGCTGGCGGTGGGGCTGGCGCTGATCTTCGGCGTGTCGCACCTGATCAACTTCGCCCATGGCTCGGTCTACGCGGTCGGCGCCTATGTCGGCTGGGCCTGCTTCACCTACCTTCACCTGCCGCTCGCGCTGACGGCCCTGGTCGTGGTCGTCGCGTGCGGCGCGCTGGGCGTGGTGATCGAGCGGCTGGGGCTGCGCCCACTAGCCGGCGCCCCGCGCATCGCGCCGCTGCTGGCCACCATCGGCATCAGCCTGGTGCTGGACCAATTGCTGCAGATCATCTTCACGCCGGACCCTCGCGCCCTGCCCTCCCCGCTGCCCAACTGGCGCATCCCCGTGGGCGGCGGCACGATCGGCGCCCTTGATCTGCTGATCGCCGCGACCGGGCTCGGCAGCGCCGCCGTGCTGTTCGGCTTCCTGCGCTTCACCAAGCTGGGCTGGGCGGTGCGCGCCACTGCGCAGGACCGGGACGCGGCGCGACAGATGGGCGTGGACACCGACGCGGTGAACCGCACCGTGTTCGCCATCGCCTCCGCCCTGGGCGGCTTGTCCGGCCTGCTGGTCGGAATGTATTTCAACCATATCGACCCGGGAATGAGCTTCCAGGCCACGCTGAAGGGCGTGGTGGCGCAGGTGATCGGCGGCATGGGCAACGTGCCCGGCGCGATCGCCGGCTCGCTGCTGCTGGGCCTGACCGAAAGCTACGGCGTGGCGCTGTTCGGATCGTCCTACCGCAACCTGTTCAGCTTCGCCCTGCTGCTGCTGATCCTGGTGCTGCGTCCCAATGGCCTGTTCGCCAGCGCGCGCAGCACCCCGCCGGAACCCCTGACCGGCACGTTCATCGCGCCCAGCCGGGTGCTGCGCGTGCCGCCCTGGCTGGTGCTTGCCTGCCTGGCGCTGGCGGCGGCGCTGCCGTTGGCGCCGGACATCGCCTACGTGCTGCAGGTTCTGACCAATGCCTGGCTGGCCGCCATGCTGGCGATCAGCCTCACGCTGGTGGCGGGCACGCTGGGCCAGGTGTCGCTGGGGCATGCGGCGCTGCTGCTGATCGGCGCCTACGCCTCGGCGCTGCTGGCGCTGGATGCCGGCTGGCCGGTCTGGGCCAGCATCCCGGCGGCGGGCGTGCTGACGGCGCTGATCGGCACGGCGCTGGTGGCCCCCGCCTTCCGCCTGCGGTCACACTACGTCTCCATCGCGACGCTCGGCATCGGGGAGATCGTCGGGCTGGTGATCCTGAACTGGGAAAGCCTGACGCGCGGGCCGATGGGCGTCACCAACATCCCGGAACTCGCGGTTGGCACGCTGGAGCTGGACAGCCCGCAAGCGTCGTACTGGTGCTGCCTGGCGGTCCTGGTCCTGCTGGCGCTGATGCAGGCGCGGGTGCTGCGCTCCCACCTGGGGCGCACCTTCCGCGCCATCCGCGACGACGACGTGGCGGCGCGGGCCTACGGGATCAGCCTCGAACGGTACAAGGGCATCGCCTTCGCCGTCGGCGGGTTCTCCGCCGGGATCGCCGGGGCGATCTCGGCGCATCTGTTTTCCTACATCAACAACGAGACGTTCACCTCCACCGTGTCGATCTCCGCGCTCACGATGGTGATCCTGGGCGGCATGGGCAATCTGCTGGGCGCCATCCTGGGCGCGGTGGCGCTCACCGCCCTGCCGGAAGTGTTCCGCGGCACGGCGGAATACCGGATGCTGATCTACGGCGCCGTCCTGCTGGTGCTGATCCGGTTCCGGCCGCAAGGCGTGCTGGGCACGGTATGACGCTGCTGACGGCGCGGGGCGTCACACGCAGCTTCGGCGGCGTGCGTGCGGTGGCGGGCGTGGACCTGGCGGTGGCGCCGGGCGAGTTCGTCTCCATCATCGGGCCGAACGGCGCGGGGAAGACCACGCTGTTCAACCTGCTCAGCGGCCACGACGTGCCGGATGGCGGCGCCATCACGCTGGGCGGCACGGCGATCACCGGCTGGGCGCCGGAACGTGTCGCGGCGCTCGGCCTCGCCCGCACGTTCCAGCACGGCCGGGTGTTCGCGAACCTGAGCGTGCGGGACAACGTGCTGGTGGGCGCCCACCACCGGCTGCGCGCCGCCAAGCCGCGCCTGCCCGGCCTCGGCGCCCTGGCCGAGCTCGCCGCCGCGCTGGTCCGGCCGCCTTCGGTCGTGCGGGAGGAGCAGGCGCTGAACGCCGACGTCGAGCGGATCGTCGCGCTGTTCGGCGACCGGCTGACGCCGCGGCTGGAGCAGCCCGCGTACGCGCTGTCCTACGCCAACCGCCGCCGGGTGGAGATCGCCCGCGCCTTGGCGTTGCACCCGCGGCTGCTGCTGCTGGACGAGCCGACCGCCGGGATGAACGAGAGCGAGACGGCGGAGATGGCCAGCATCATCGGCGGCCTGAAAGCCGAAGGCCACAGCATCCTGCTGATCGAGCACAAGCTGGAGCTGGTGATGCAGCTCTCCGACCGGGTGGTCGCGATGGATGACGGCCGGGTGATCGCGGAGGGGCCGCCTGCCAGGGTCCGGGCGGACCCGGTGGTGATCGAGGCGTATCTCGGCCATCACGCGATGGGGGAGCAGGCGGTATGACCGCGCCTCTGCTGGCCCTGGATGGCATCGACACGTTCTACGGCCCGGTGCAGGTGCATTTCGGACTGACCTTGGAGGTCCGCGCCGGTCAGGTCGTCTGCCTGCTGGGCGGCAATGCCAGCGGCAAATCGACCACGATGAAAATCATCCTCGGCCTGTTGCAGCCCCGCGCCGGCCGCGTGCGCTTCGACGGGCAGGACATCACCGGGCTGCCGACCCCACAGGTGATCCGCCGCGGCATCGGCAGCGTGCCGGAGGCGCGGCGGCTGTTCGGCGCCATGACGGTGCGGGAGAACCTGCTGATGGGCGCCTTCGCCCGCACCGACCGGGCGGAGATCGCTCGCGACCTGGACCGCATGCTGGAGCTGTTCCCCCGCGTGCGGCAGCGCCTGTCCAGCCGCGGCGGCACGCTGTCCGGCGGGGAGCAGCAGATGGTCGCGATGGCCCGCGCCCTGATGGGCCGCCCCCGGCTGATCTGCATGGACGAGCCGACCATGGGCCTGTCGCCACTCTATGTGGACCGCGTGCTGGACCTGATCGGCACCGTGAACAAGGAGGGCGTGACGGTGTTCATGGTCGAACAGAACGCCAGCCTGGCCTTGCAGATCGCCCATTACGCCTACGTCCTGCAAACCGGCCGGATCATCCTCCAGGGCCTGGCCGGGGACGTGGCCCGCAACCCCAAGATCCGCGACGCCTATCTGGGCGGCCCCGGCGCAAAGGAAACCGCAGCGTGACCCATATGCCCGGCCTGCTGGCGCCCACCCCGCGCCAGGCGGAGATCATGTCGATGGCGGAGCAGCTCGCCACGCGGTTCAGCCCGCGCGCCGCGGCCGGCGGCTTCCCGCACGAGAACTACCCGGAGCTGCATGCGGCCGGGTACGACCGGCTGATGATCCCCGCCAGCTATGGCGGCGGCGGGGCGGATGTGTTCGAGATGGTGCTGGCGCAGGAGGTGCTGGCCCGGGGCGACGCCTCCACCGCGCTGGTCACGGGGATGCTGATCAGCGTGCTGGGTCGCGCCTATGAAAGCCGCTCCTGGCCGGAGGATGTGCTGGAAGCGATCTCCCGCCGGGTGGTGGCGGAGGGCGGCATGGTGAACAACTGCGTCACCGAGCCCGAGCTGGGCTCCATCTCCCGCGGCGGCGTGCCGTCCATGCGGGCGGAGCGGGCGGAGGGTGGCTGGCGATTGTACGGCCACAAGATTTTCGTCACCGGCGCCCCGGCGCTGACCTGGCTGGTGACCGCCGCCGTGCTGCCGCCGGAGGAAGGCGCGCCGCAGGGCACGCTGTGCAGCGCCATCGTGGAAGGTGGTTCGTCCGGGCTGCGCATCGTCGACACCTGGGACGGCAGCCTCAGCCTGCGCGGCTGCGGCAACGGGGACGTGTACTATGACGGCGTGTTTGTGCCCGACGAGCGGATCGTCGAGCGCGTGGTGATCGGCGCCGGCGGCCGCAACCGGCCCGGCACCAATGGCTGGGCGCTGCCGATCGCGGCGGTGTATCTCGGCGTCGGCCAGGCGGCGCTCGATGCCGCGTGCTCGTATGCGCGGGAGCGGGTGCCGCCGTCGCTCGGCCGCCCGATCGCCGAGCAGCCGCATATCGTGCAATGGATCGGCGAGATGGAGGCGGTGTTGTCCGCCGCCCGCGCCGTGCTGCATGAAACCGCCCGCGCCTGGGTCGACCATCCGACGCTGCGGGGGGGCCTGGGTCCGCGGATCGGGATGGCGAAAAACCTGTGCACGAACGCCGCCTGCGAGGCCACGGAGAAGGCGCTGCGGGTCGCCGGCGGCTTCAGCCTGACCAAAGGGCTGCCGCTGGAACGCTACTTCCGAGACGCCCGCGCCGGGCTGTTCCAGCCGCCGCAGGATGACCTCGCTTTGGGCCAGATCGGACGTGCGGCCTTGGCACGCGGCGCCGGCTGACGCCAGTACGGCGTTTTCATGAAACGACTCCTATCCCGCCACCTGACGCAGGCCCTTCGTAGGGTGGGCTTCAGCCCACCGCTTCCAGGCGGCGCCGTAGGAGGCCGTGGTGGGCTAAAAGCCCACCCTACGACGACCGTGCCAGGAACGCCGCGACCGTCGCGTTGAAGGCCCCCGGCTGCTCGGCGTGCAGCCAGTGGCTGGCGTCCTTGATCGCGACGAAACGGGCGGCGGGGAACAAATGCAGGATAGCCGGGCGATACTCCGGCAGCACGTAGTCCGACCGCGCGCCGGTCACGAACAAGGTTGGCCCAATGTAATGGCCCGCCGCATCATCCCACGTCTCCACCCGCGGCAGGGAGTCGATGATCTCCGGCAGGCCGATCCGCCAGCCCTCGCCCGGCCGAAAATTATGCAGCAGGAAAGAGCGGATCGCAGGGTCCGGCACGTCGGGCGCCAACAGCGCGTCCGCCGCCGTACGGGAAAGATGCGGCGGCACCGACGCCATGGCGCGGGCGTAGCCGCCGAAATGCGACGGGTAGGCCACCGGGGCGATGTCGGCCACCACCAGCCGGCACACGCGGTGCGGCGTCGACAGCGCCAGCCGCATGGCGACCTTGCCGCCCATCGAATGGCCCAGGACCGCCGCCTCCGCCAGACCGGCTGCATCCATCGTCTCGGCCACGTCCGCCGCCATCGTGTCGTAGTCCATGCCGGGCGTGTGCGGGCTGTCGCCGTGGTTGCGCAGGTCCATCGACAGCACGCGGTGCGTCACCGCCAACGCCCGCGCCAGGCCGCCGAGATTGCGGGCGGAGCCGAACAGGCCGTGCAGCAGGACCACCGGGCTGCCCTGCCCGGCCTCGCGGAGTGCGAGTTGCATCCCTCAGAGCGTCAGCATGATCTTGCCGATATGCCCGCTCGTTTCCATCAGCCGGTGCGCCTGCGCCACCTCGGCCAGCGGGAACACGCCGTGGATCACCGGAGCAATGCTGCCGTCCTCCAGCTTCGGCCAAACCTTGGACAGCAGGGCCTCGGCGATGACGCCTTTCTGCGCCGCCGTGCGGGGCCGCATGGTGGAGCCGGTGACGGTCAGACGCCGGGTCATCACGGTCATCAGGTCGAACTGCTCGACCTTCGAGCCGCCGAGGAAGGCGATGATCACCAGCCGCCCGCCCATCGCAAGGCAGCGCAGGTTCTTCTGGGCATAGGGCGCGCCCACCATGTCCAGCACGACGTCCACGCCGGCGCCGTTGGTGAATTGCTTGATGCTGTCGACGAAATCCGCCGCCTTGTAGTTGATCGCGGCATCGGCGCCCAGCTTCACGCAGGCGTCGCATTTCTCGGCGGAGCCGGCCGTGGCGTACACCCGCGCGCCGAACGCCTTGGCGAGTTGGATCGCGGTCGTGCCGATGCCGCTGCTGCCGCCATGGATCAGCACGGATTGCCCGGCGGTGAGCTGGCCGATCTCGAACACATTGGCCCAGACCGTGAAGAACGTCTCCGGCAGGGCGGCCGCGCGCAGGGCGTCATACCCCTTCGGCCAGGGCAGGCATTGGGCGGCCGGGACCACGCAATACTCCGCATAGCCGCCGCCATTGGCCAGGCCGCACAGCCTGGCGCCGACCGGGGTCGTGACACCCGGGCCGACTGCCACGACCTCGCCCGCAACTTCCAGCCCCAAATGCGGGTTGGCGCCGGGCGGCGGCGGATATGCGCCGGCGCGCTGCGCCAGGTCCGGCCGGTTCACGCCGGCGGCGGCCACGCGGATCAGCACCTCGCCCTCGCGCGGCTGCGGGATGGGGCCGGTGGCCAGCCGCATGGCCTCGGGGCCGCCGGGCTGCGCCACCTCGATGAAACTCATGGTTTGCGGCAGGGTCATGCGCAGGCTCCGGATGGCGTCGCCGCACATCTCGGCAGCTTCGGCCCGGCCGTCAACCGATCAGCCGTTCGGTCTCGCGCCACACCTGCCGCACCAAGGCGGGGTCGAGCGCCTGGCGGTTCGGCTTGGCCGGCCGGCTGCGCTTCCAATACTGGCCCGTTTCACCCTCGACGAGCGGCGACAGCGCCAGGTGCAGCGGCGTCACCGCGCCCTGTTCCGGCGTGATCATGAAGCGGCGGAACGCGTTCCAGCCCCAGCCGATCGGCCCCGGCACGCTGCCCAGCGTTGTCGACACCACGCCGGGGTGCACCACGTTGACCGCAACGCCCGTGCCGGCCAGACGCCGCGCCCGCTCGAACGTCGCCAACATCAGGGCGAGCTTGGAGCGGCAATACGCCGAGTATGGGTTCCAGGCCCGGGCGCCCTCCAGGTCCATCCCCTTCAGGTTGGCCCGGTCGGACGCCGTGGAGCCGACATTCACCACGCGCGACGGCGCGCCATCCCGCAGGGAGGGCTCCAGCGCGGCCGTCAGGACGAACGGGGCCAGGTGGTTCACCGCCAGGATCATCTCGTGCCCCTCGGCCGTCACCTGCCGCCGCGGGGTGATCAGCCCGGCGTTGTTCACCAACACGTCGATGCGCGGATGGGCGGCGGCGATCGCCTCGCCCGCCTGCCGCGTCTGCTGCAGGGAGGAGAGGTCCGCGATCACCAACTCCGTCATGGCGCCACGGGCCCGCTCGGCGATCCAGCGCCGCGCTGCCTCGCCCCGGCCAGCATCGCGGACGATCAGGATCGTGTGGTAGCCGGCACGCGCCAGGCCGAACGCCACCCATGTGCCCAGCCCGGCGGTGGCGCCCGTTACGACTGCGATCTTCTGGTCAGCCATCCGTCTTGCTCCGCCTTGGGCCACGCCGGCTTTATTTCGCCGATTTTAATAAACTTTATAAGCCGTGTGGATTGTATGGGCCGGCGCATGGTTCCATGAAGGGTTTGCTTGCCCGGGCCAGTGCCGGGCTTTGGTCTTTTCAGCAGAAGGAGCGTGCGAGCCCGATGTCCTTGCGGTCTGCGGGCGCGGGATCCGCCACGGTCCAGGCGCCGCCCGTCAGCGAGCGGCTACCCCAACGCATGCGTCGCAGCTTGGGCGACATCGTCCTGCACGCGCCGCAGACGCTCCGCGCGCTGGTTCGCGGCGATGAGTTGTGGCTGGTCACCCTGGCAGCCGCCGTGGGCCTTGGGTCCGGGCTGTGCGTCCACCTGATGACCTTGGCGACGCAGGAAAGCCACGAAATCCTGTTCAACCTGCAGCGCGGCGACCGACTCTCCGGCTCGGTGGAGTTGGAGCATTGGCGCGCCATCGGGGTGCCGACGGTCGGCGGATTGCTGGTCGGATTGGCTGGATGGGCGATTGCGCGCTGGTGGAACCGGCGCACCGTCGACCCGATCGAGGCCAACGCGCTGCATGGCGGCCGCATGTCGCTCAGCGACAGCCTGTTCGTGACGGCGCAGACGGTGCTTTCCAACGCGGTCGGCGCGTCGGTCGGGCTGGAGGCCGGCTACACCCAGATCAGTTCCGCCCTGGCGTCCCGGCTGGGCCGGTCGTTCCGCCTGAGGCGCAACGATTTGCGGCTGCTGGTGGGATGCGGCGCGGCGGGCGCCATCGCGGCGGCGTTCCAGGCGCCGCTGACCGGGTCGTTCTACGCGTTCGAACTGGTCATCGGCACCTATTCGCTGGCCACGCTGGCGCCCGTGGTGGTGTCGGCGATCGTGGCGGTGTTCGTGACGCGGGTGCTCAGCACGGACGCGGCGGGGTTCGATATCCGCGTTCCTTCGGCGCTGGAGCCGGTGGACTACCTGCCGGTGCTGGCGCTGGGCATGGTCTGCGCCCTGGGCGGCATCGCCATCATGCGCGGCGTGACGCTGGTGGAGGAATGGGTCCGACGCAGCGGCCTGCCCGTCTGGCTACGCCCGATGTTGGGCGGCGTGGTGGTGGGCGGCCTGGCGCTGTGGTCGCCGCAAGTCCTGTCTTCCGGCCACGACGCGCTGCGGCTGACGCTCGATTCACCTTACGCGGCGACACACCTCGCCTTGCTGATCCTGGCGAAGTCGGTGGCGTCGGCGGTGTCCATCGGGTCGGGGTTCCGCGGCGGGCTGTTCTTCGCCTCGCTGTTCCTGGGCGCGCTGACGGGCAAGCTGTTCGCCGCCGGGCTGGCGACCGTGACCGCGACGCAGGCGATTCCGCCGGTGGTGTGCGCCCTGGTGGGGATGAGCGCCATGGCGGTGGCGGTCGTCGGCGGTCCGCTGACGATGTCGTTCCTGGCGCTGGAAAGCACCGGCAGCCTGCCGATGACGGTGGCCGTGCTGGCGGCCTCCGTCGTGTCGGCGATCACGGTGCGGCGGACCTTCGGCTACTCCTTCGCCACCTGGCGCTTCCATCTGCGGGGGGAGGCGATCCGGTCCGCCGTGGATGTCGGCTGGGTGCGCAACCTGACGGTGGGGCGCATGATGCGGCGGGACATGCGCACCATGCGGTCCGACACGACGATCACCGCGTTCCGGCGGCAGGTGCCGTTGGGGGCGACGGACCGCGTCGTGGTGACGGACGAGTCGGAGCGCTATGCCGGGCTGGTGCTGACGCCGGAAGCACATGGCACGGACGAGACGGTCACGCGCGTGTCGGAGATCCTGCACAACACCAAGGACGTGCTGCTGCCGCAGATGACGATCAAGGAAGCCGTGCAGATGTTCGAGACGACGGAATCGGACGCGCTGGTGGTGGTGGACGGCGCCGACACCCGCAAGGTGATCGGCCTGCTGACCGAGCAATACGCGCTGCGCCGCTACACGGAAGAGTTGGATCGGCTGCGGCGGGATTTGTCTGGCGACGCTTGAAAAGCCGCCGACACTAGACTAGGCTAAATTGGTTTAGTTTACGAGGCAGCTATGTTGACCGTCAACATCCATGAAGCCAAGACGCATCTGTCCCGGCTCCTCGATCAGGCGGCGGCCGGGGAAAGTTTCATCATCGCGAAAGCGGGCAAGCCGCTCGTGAAGGTGACACGCCTGGAGGCGCCGGCGGCGCAGGCACGGCTCGGCTTCCTCGGCCATGTCACCGTGCCGGACGACTTCGACACGATGGGACAAGAGGAGATCGAGGCGCTGTTCTCCGGCGATGCTGTGTGAGGCTCCTGCTCGATACGCATCTCCTGCTTTGGGCTGCGATCTCGCCCGGCCGGCTCTCTGACGACGCCCGCACATTTGTGTCCGATCCAGTGAACGAGCTCACCTTCAGTGCGGCCAGCATCTGGGAGGTGACGATCAAGCACGGGTTGGGCCGCCCTGACTTCACCGTCGACCCGCGCTTGCTGCGCCGCGGCCTGCTGGAGAACGGGTATGGTGAAATGCCGGTGACCGGCCAACACGCGGTGGCCGTCGCCAGCCTGCCGAAGCTCCACAAGGACCCTTTCGACCGCCTTCTCGTCGCTCAATCCACGGTGGAGGCGCTGGTCTTGCTCACAGCCGATGCCGCCGTGGCGGCGTATGGCGGCCTCACCCGCCTCGTTTGATCAGCACCAGCAGATGCCCGTCCGGGTCGCGGGTCAGCAGCATTCGGGTGCCATCCGCCATTACGGCAGCGGCGTCGGGTAACGCCGTCACCTCGAACACCAGCCGGGTGGCGGCGATGTCGCTGGGCCACGACGGCGGGGCGAGGCGGCCGGTGGGCGTGCGGTAGCCAAGCAGTTCGAGATGCGGCGTGGCCTGCTCGGGCGCCAGCGTCACCACGTCCACGACCGCCTCGCTCAACCCGTCCAGCCGGTCCTGCTCGATCCCGGTATTCGTCTGGCGTGAGGCGACGCGCAGGCCGAGTTGGTCGCGGTAGAAGGCGATGCTTCGCGCCACATCCGCCACGGCGATGGCCGAGTGGTCGATCCCGCCGGCATGCCCGTCCGCGAATTGAATGAGTTCCAGCGGATGCCCGTCCGGATCGCGGAACTTGAACGCGACGGCGCCACCCGACCGCTCCGGCAGACGTTGTGGCACGGCGCTGCTGATCGGGGCCGGGCCGAAGGGCAAGAGCCGGGCATAAGCGGACGCCATGTCCGTCACCGGCAAGGCGCAATGCTGGAAGATTTGGTCGCAGGCGGTTGCGTCCGGTGGGTAGGGCTGGCCGCCTGGCTGGAACGCCTGCAACAGAAGGGTCTGCGCACCGCGCTGCAGGACGACCTGCCGGATCCCGTCAACGCCATAGAGCGACACGATGGCGGGGTCCGCATCGTCCCGGCCGGTCACAGCGAAGCCGAGCGCATCGACGTAGAAACGCTCGGTATGCGCCAGATCGGCGACCGTCAGCTCAACCCGCAGCAGGCGCCGGGCGGTCAAGGCCACTGCGCGCCGCGGACGTTGGTATAGGTCGCTATCAAGCGATGCGATGAGCACAGAAACAGGCGGCAGCGATTGCGGCCACCGAAGACCAGGTTGGACACGGTTTCTCGGGTGACGATCTTGCCGATCAGCGTGCCATCGGGATCGATGCAATGCACCCCGTCCCCGGCGCTGCTCCAGACCCGGCCCTCCGTATCGCAGCGCATGCCGTCGGCGTAGCCCGGGGAGACGGTGTGGAACACGCGGCCGTTGCGCAAGCGTCCGTCCGCCACGTCAAACACCCGGATGCAGCGCTGCACCGCGTCGTCGAATTGGTGGCCTGTTTCGGCCACATACAGCAGCCGTTCGTCTGGCGAGAAGCACAGCCCGTTCGGCCCGGCGAAATCGTCCGCAGCGACCGCCAACGTGCCGTCGGGCGCCAAGCGGTACAACGCCGCCGGCAACTCCGCCTCGTGCTTGCCGCCTTCGTAATCCGTGTTGCCGCCGTAATACGGGTCGCTGAACCAGATGGCCCCGTCGGACGCCACCACCACGTCGTTCGGCCCGTTCAGCGGCTTGCCCTCGAACCGGTCGGCCAGCACCGTGACCGACCCGTCCCACTCCGTGCGCGTGATGCAGCGCCCGTGATGCGAACAGCCGACCAGCCGGCCTTGGCGGTCCCGCGTGTGGCCGTTGGCGAAGTTGGACGGCTGGCGGAACACGGACACGCCGCCCGACTCAGTCCAGCGCAGGATGCGGTCGTTCGGCAGGTCGCTGACCAGCAACTGGTCGGCATCGGCGAACCACACCGGTCCCTCCAGCCAGGCATAGCCCTCCCCCAGCGTCAGCAACGGAGCATTGGGCAGGACGCAGGCGCGGAACCGCTGGTCCAGGATCGCGAGCCAGTCGGGCACGGCGCTACCTCAAATGCCCCGGCCGATGCACCGGCGGGACATGGAGTTGCACGGTCATCAGCACCGCCGGCGCGTCCCCGATCGTGCCGGAGCGGTGGCCCAGCCGGCCCTGCGCGTCCCTCTTGCAGCCCTGGTCTTCCCCCAGCGACAACTCGCCCGGCCCCATTTCGACCCGCGTGCCGTCCATCGCCTCCACCCACCAGCGGCCGGATAGCGGGACGATCCATTGCGGCGCCGGGTTCTCGTGCCACTCGCCGACCCAGCCGACCGGCTGCACGGTGAACACGGTGGTGGCCTCGCTGTGCTGCTGCTTGTCGTTCCATTGCGGGTCGGCCGGCCCCACGCCCTTCAGCTCCCACTCCGTCAGGAAGCATCGCTGCTGGTGGCTCACCCCGGCGTCGTCGGTCCAGAGATGCCAGTAGGCGATATGGGGCTTGGGGCCGGGCTCGCTCATGGATGCTCCGCTTCCGGATGGTGTGTGATGGGGCGCTACGGGCTAAACCCGCAGCCGGGCGAGAGTTCGACGCGGCGCCGCTATTTGGCTGGCCAGGACCTATGCAGGCTGCGGTCTGGACCACCCCAGCATGGCCTCTGCCACGCGACGGGTGACGTCGTCATCGGGCGCCCCCGTCTTTTCGCTGATCCGGCCGTCCAGGAACAGCGAAGCCAGGCCGTGGACCAGTGACCAGCAACCCAGCGCGCGGGCGTCCCGGTCGATGTCGGCCGCCGTCTCTGCCGCCACCCTCGTTGCCAGCACGGCGTAGGCCGACTCGCCAGCCGCGATGAGCGCCGGGTGTGCGCCCAGCCGCTTTGGCCCAAACATGAGCCGGAACAGCGCCGGCTTCTCGATCGCGTAGCCCACATAGGCCACGGCCTGCGCCACCAGCGCCCGGCCTGCCGGAGCGGAGTCGTCGGCGGCGTGCAGCCGGTCGCGCAGCCCGTCGAAGCCCTGCACGGCGACGGCTGCGAGCAGCGCCTCCTTGTCGGGATAGTGCCGGTAGGGCGCCATGGCGGAGACGCCGGCCCGGCGCGCCACCGCCCGCAGCGAGACCGCCTCGGCGCCGTCGTCCGCCAGGAGGTCGAGCGCCGCCTGGACCAGCGCCGTGCGCAACTCGCCATGATGGTAGCTTCTCGCGGCAGATGTTGACATCGTAAGCAACGCCCTCTATGTATACGATGTAAGCACGGCGTCAGTTCTCGTCAATGCTCAACCCTGGCTTTCGATCAGGAGACGCCATGATCAAGTTCACCATCCTATTGCGGCGCAAGCCGACGCTGTCCCACGACGCGTTCGTCGCCTACCATCGGGAGCGGCATGCCCCGCTGTTCTGCGCGCTGCCGGAAGTACGGCAGCACGTGCGGCGGTATGTGCAATGCCATACAATCGCAGCCGCCATCCCTGGCCTGCCGCCGATGACGTTCGACGGCATGACCGAGTTGTGGTTCGACGACCTGGCCGGGCTGGAGGCCGTGTTCACCGCCGATAGCTACATGCAAACCATCCGGCCGGACGAGGCGGAGTTCCTGGACCTGCACGCCTGCGAGTTCGTGCTGTCCACGGAACACGCCGTCCTCGGCTGACCCTTCCTCTCCGACCGGGATGCCCCGCCATGACCTATCCGCGCCACTCCGTTGACTTGTCCGGCTACCCCGACCTCGTCGTGGTCTATCTCGGCTACCGCGCGAAGACGCTGAAAGGGGCGCGCAGCCTGCTGCGCATCGGCCGCGGCCTGCGTGTGATCAAGCGGCAGCCGCCCGATGGATTGTTGTCGCACGAGGACCTCTGGTTCGGGTTCATGCACCCGGGCTTCCGGCAATACTGGCGTGATTTCGACAGCCTGGAGGCGTTCACCCGCGCCCCGCAGCACGCCGCCTGGTGGCGCGGCTTCGCCCAGGATGCCGGCAGCGGCGGCATCTGGCACGAGACCTACCGGCTACGCGGCGGTATGGAGGCCATCTACTCCGGCGTGTCGGGGATCGGCTTCGCCAGCTTCGCGCCGGAACGCGCGCCGACCGGCACCTTCAAGAGCGCCCGGCAGCGTGTCGACACAGGCGTTTGCTGACGCCGCTTTGGCCCATCGCTACGGCCGCCTTCATCCGAGCCTCATGCACGGTGGAATGAAGTTAATCCTCGGGACACGACACCCGCGTGCAGGTGCCCCGTTCTATCTGCATCCACAACCAAGGGAGATCCGATGATGACACGTTTCCTCACCGCCGCCGCCGCGCTGGCGTTGGCCGTATCGCCTGCCCTGGCGGCGGAGCCGACCAGCAACCAAGCCAGCAACCTCGTTCCCCGGGACACGCAGTCCGACGTGGCGCCCGCCTTGCCCACCCCAGCCATGGGTGCGGATGCCGGGCCGAGCAGCTACCTGCGCGCGGCACAGCAGAGCCTCAGGGACAATCAGACCGGCAAGGCACAGCAATCGCTTGAAATGGCCGAAACGCGGCTGCTGGACCGCTCCGTCCCGGCGAAGACCGCGTCGTCCGCTGACATGGCGCGTCCCATCGAGGCAATCGACGCCGCGTTGCGCGATCTTGGCCGCAACGACATCCCGTCTGCGCAGCAACATATCGGCGACGCGCTGCAATCCGTCTCGTGACGGCAAGGCAGCGGCTGCCGAACCGGTCGCATCACCGAGTTGCCCGGCACGAGCCGGGCAGCCCGGTCCTGATTCGGGAACGACGCGTCAAACCAGCTCCAACATCGACTCCGCCCGGCTGACGTCGAAATCGCCCGGCGCCTCGATGGCCAGGTGCGTGAGCTTCTTGTCCTCCGCCACCAGGGCGAAGCGCTGGCTGCGGACACCCAGGCCGCGCGCCGTTAGGTCCAGCTCGAGCCCCATCGCTTTGGTCAGTGCGTGAGCGCCGTCCGCCAGCATGACGATCTTGCCGTCCACGCCCTGGTCCTTGGCCCAGGCCGCCATGACGAAGGGGTCGTTCACGGACAGGCAGACCACCGAGTCGACGCCCTTCGCGGTGAAATCCTCCATGTGCTGGATGTAACCGGGGAGGTGCTTGGCGCTGCAGGTGGGCGTGAAGGCGCCCGGGGTCGCGAACAGGACCACCTTCTTGCCACCGAACAGGGAGGATGTGCTTTCCTCCTTCGGGCCGTCCGGGCCCGCGATCATCAGCTTCATCTCCGGCAGTGTATCGCCCACCTTTATCGTCATCACCTTGGACCCCATTCTGCTGACGGGAAGGCTAACGACATGCCGTCCCCGTGTCACTCAACGGCGTTTGGCCGCCAAAGGTCATTGCAGCGGCGGAAATCCAAGCCAAGATGCTACCCATGCCCAAGACGTTGCAAGCGCCGGATGACGCCCGGCTGACCGGCCAGTTGTTGATCGCCATGCCCGCCATGGAGGACCCGCGCTTCGCCCACAGCGTCATCTATCTCTGCGCCCATACCGAGGACGGGGCGATGGGCCTGGTGCTCAACCGTCCGCTCGCCAGCCCCAGCTTCGCGGATTTGCTCAAGCAGTTGGACGTGGCGCCCACGCCGCCGGCGCGGCAGATCACGCTCTGCGATGGCGGCCCGGTGGATGGCGCCCGCGGCTTCGTGCTGCACACCGCGGATTGGACCGGCGATGGCAGCCTGCAGGTGGACGAGACAGTGGCGCTGACCGCCAGCCTGGACGTGCTGAAGGCGATCGCGGCCGGGGAAGGGCCGCGCGAGGGATTGCTGGCGCTCGGCTACGCCAGTTGGGGCGCCGGGCAGTTGGACCAGGAAATCCAGCAGAACGCCTGGCTGTCCGCCCCGCCCTCGCTGGACTTGATGTTCGACGCCGACCACGACACGAAATGGCGCCGCGCCTTGGCCACGCTGCGGATCGACCCGGCGCTGCTGTCAGGCGTCGCCGGGCACGCCTGAGCTACCAGACGAAGCGGGGCACGATCGCAACCGGGCTGAGCCCGGCCGCCTGCGCCTCGGCCATCGCGGCGCCATGGTCCTCGCCCAACGCTTCGCCATGGATGCCGCCCAGCACCCAGCAGGACTCGATCCCCGCTGAAGCCGCGCCGGCGATGTCGGTGCGCAGGGAGTCGCCGACGGCCAGCGTGCGGGCCTTTTCCGTGCCCAGCATCTCCAGCACGGGTCGGTAGATCGCCGGGTCCGGCTTACCCAGCGAGCGGACGGCGCCGCCCATCTGCTGGTAGCGCTCCGCCAACGCGCCGGCGCAGATCACCCGCACGCCGCCGCGGATGACCTCCAAATCCGGGTTGGCGCAGATCATCGGCAGGCCGTGGCGGGCACAGTCCTGTAGCGAATCCTCGAACGCGGCGACGTGGGTCGGGGCGCGATGGTCGTCCGGGCCGGTGTTCAGGACGAACTCCGCCTCGCCCGGCGTGGCGACCTGCACCAGGTCCAGCCCCTCGATGACGTTGCGGTCGCGCTCCGGCCCCAGGTGCCAGACACGGCGGCCGAGCGCTGCGAACCAAGGGTCGGTGCGCCGCCCCAGCGCCAGGTGGACGGCCTCGCCGGAGGTCAGCACGCCGGAATACAGCTCCGGCCCCAGGCCCATCCGGCGCAGCATCGCCTCCGCCGCGAAATTGCGGCGCGGAGCGTTGGACAGCAGCACGCAGCGCTTGCCGGCGTCGCGCAGACGGGCGAGGCAGTCGGCCGCGCCGGGATACGGGTTCACCCCGTCATGGATCACGCCCCAAAGATCAAGGATGAACCCGTCATAGCGCTCCGCCAGCGCGGCCATACCGTTGTGTGCAATCATGCTGCGGTCCCCACGGCTTCGGCGACGCTGTTGAACCCTTCGCGGCGCAGCGCCGCCGCCAACTCCGCCTTGATGCGCGGCAGCAGCGCCGGACCGTGCACCGCGAAGGCGGTATAGAGTTGCACGAGCTGCGCCCCGGCCCGCAGCTTGGCGAGCACGTCGGCCCCGCTGGACACGCCGCCGCAGCCGATCAGCACCAGCCGGCCCCGCGCCAGCCGCCAGGCCTGCGCCAGCACCGCCGTGGCGGGTGTCATCAGCGGCGGCCCGGACAGGCCGCCGGCCTCGCCCACATGACGCCCTTGCAGGCCGGGCGGACGGGCGATGGTGGTGTTGGACACGATCAGCCCGGCGATCCCCGCCGCCACCGCGACCTCCACGATGCTGTCCAGCGCGCCCGGCCCCAGGTCGGGCGCGACCTTCACGAAGATCGGCGGGCATGCAGGCAAGGCCATGACGGCGGCCAGGATGGCGCGCAGCCGTGCCTCCTCCTGCAGGCCGCGCAGCCCGGCGGTGTTGGGCGAACTGACGTTCAGCGCCACATAGGCGGCATGGGGCGCCACGGCGGCGACCAGGGCCGGGTAATCCCGCTCCGGGTCGGCGCCGTCCTTGTTGATGCCGACATTGGCCCCCAGCAACGTGCCGGCAGGCGCCCTCGCCTGCCCCAGCCGCGCCGTGAAGGCGTCGATGCCGCCATTGTTGAAGCCCATGCGGTTGATGACCGCCCCCTGATCCAGCCGGAACAGGCGCGGCCGGGCATTGCCGGCCTGCGGCCGGGGCGTGACGGTGCCCAGTTCGACCGCGCCGAAGCCCAGCCGCAGCAACGCACACGCCGCCACCGCATCCTTGTCGAACCCGGCGGCCAGCCCGATCGGGTTGGACAGACGCCGCCCCAGCAAGGACGTGCCGAGCACCGGGTCGTCCGGCCCGCTCGCCTGCCCTGCCAGCCCCAGCCGCAAGGCCCGCAGCGCCAGGCGGTGTGCCCGCTCCGGATCGACGTGGCGCAGCAACGGCAGGGCGGCGGAGGCGAGTGCGGGAGTCATGCCGGTGTTATGCCGCATCGCGCTGCGCCCTGCACCAGGCGGACTTGCCAGGCTGCGCGGTTTGACCGATTGCTTCGGGGATGTGGGACGAACCCTATCTTGAAACCTGCTGCCGGTCCGCCCTGCACCGGCTGCTGCTGGTGGGGTCGTCGGGCCGGCCCGGCGGGTTGAAGGACGGTCCCTGCCTTGCCCGGCTGTCGCAGCTCGGCTTCGCATGCGAGCGGCCCGACCACCGGTTCGTGGCGACGGAGGCGGGGCTCGCACGGCATGCCGTGGAAATCGCCCCCACTTCAGCCGTCAAGCGGGCGCGGCGCCGCGCCTGATCACACCAGCGGCTCCGCCGTCACCCGCCCCGCTTCGGACGCAACGGACATGACCCGGCCGCCATCAGCGGCCGAGACCAGCACGATGTCCCCCCCTGCCATCATGTCGACCGCATCATCGAAGTAGCCGGAGCGCTCGACGGCGGACAGCGCATCCTGGCCGGTCTTGTAATGCCACAGGGTGAAGCCGTTGGCGTAGGCGAGGACGGAGAGGCTGCGTAGCATGAAGCTCATGGGAGATCCTTTATTGTTAGGTATTTAATCCTATCGCAGAGCGAAAGCTCAGCGCACCACGTCGCGGGCGCGCAACGCCCATTCCAGTTGCCCGAGCGCCTGGCGCCAAAGCCGCCAGTCGGAGTTCTGCCATGGGCGGTCCGGATGCGGCGGACGCTGCCGTTCCCCCCAAATGCGGAGGATGCGGACGTGCAGCAATTCGATGCTGCGTTGTCGATACAGTGTATCGAAGCATCGGATCACGTCATCAGGATCGCATGGCCGGGGTGGCCCGTCCGGCCGCCACGCCTCGCCAGCCCCATCCCGCCGGGCGAGCAGCACCGCCATGGTCCATAACCAGGCCTCCTCCGCGCTGCGGAAGGGACGGGTCAGGG
The DNA here is from genome assembly GCA_965199095.1 of Acetobacteraceae bacterium. Classification (GTDB taxonomy): domain Bacteria; phylum Pseudomonadota; class Alphaproteobacteria; order Acetobacterales; family Acetobacteraceae; genus LMUY01. The sequence goes on along the minus strand of CBDAQM010000004.1, from coordinate 253,607 downwards.
CGTCGTCATGTGTGCGGCGAAGAGCGAGCATCGGAAATCCCGGCGTGAACTAAACAGGAACATAAACCCAGGACCTCACCTCGTCGCAAGCAAAATCGGCGTTAATTCCTATCGCTTTCGGTGTTAATTCCCATTACCCTGCACCTCCATCGAGTCGCAGGCCGTCGGGAAAGCAGAGACACACGCGTGAAGCACGAGGATATCTGGCGCGCGCTCGACACCTTGGCGGCTGAGAACGGGTTGTCCGTGTCGGGGCTCGCCCGCGCGGCCGGGCTGGATCCGACCACGTTCAACCCTTCCAAACGCCTGATGCCGGATGGCCGTGCGCGTTGGCCGAGCACCGAAAGCCTCGCCAAGGTGCTGAACGCCACCGGCGCGAGCCTGGAAGCCTTCACGGCCCTGGTGTCGGGCGCCCGCGCCATCTCTTCCAACCTGCGGATGCAGCCGCAACGGCGCATCCCGCTGATCGGGCTGGCGCAGGCCGGGTCGGACGGGTTCTTCGACGATGGCGGCTATCCGGTGGGCGGCAGTTGGGACGAGGTGAGCCTGCCGGAAATCGGCGACCTCAACGCCTACGCGCTGGAAATCTCCGGCACGTCGATGGAGCCGGTGTTCCGCGATGGCGACGTCGTGATCGTCTCCCCGGCCGCGCCGATCCGGCGCGGCGACCGCGTGGTGGTGCGCACGAACGCCGGAGAGGTGATGGCCAAGCAACTGGCCCGCCGCTCCGCCCGCCGCGTGGAGCTCAAAAGCTTGAACCCGGCGCACAAGGACCACAGCTTCGACCTAAAGGACGTGGCCTGGCTGCACCGGATCGTCTGGGCCAGCCATTGATGCGGCAGGGATCGCAACGTAGCATCGTGGCAGGCGTTATCGCTTGTTTGGAACTTTCTAAAGGTATGTTTTGATGACCAGTATCACCCGCCGCGTACTTGGCGGTTTTGCCTTGGCCGCGGGTCTCGCGGCTGCCATGCCTGCCTCCGCCCAGCGCGACCCGGCAGCGCCGGGCCCGGTGGTCGGCCGCATCACCATCCAGGCCCGCGGCGCCGCCGTCGGGGTAGGATACACCTGGGGAAACGGCACGTTGACCTATGGCGGCCATCGCTATCGCTTCTCCGTCAAGGGCGTCACCGTGGCCGATGTCGGCTTCAGCCGGATCGTGGGCCATGGCAGGGTCTACAACCTGCACCGGCTGGAAGATTTCAACGGCACGTATGGGGCGGCCAGCGGCGAAGCGACGCTCGGCAACGGCCTGGGTGGCCAGTTCCTGAAGAACGGCCAGGGCGTCGAATTACGCATCGACGACGTGACCAAGGGCGCACGGCTCGCTGGCTCGGCGGACGGCATCCAGCTCGAGATCATCCATTGATCGGGGCGGCCAGGATGCCTCGCCTCATCCTGGCCGCCCTGCTTGCTCTCGCCACGACGGCACGGGCGGCCACGCCCCCGGTCGACGTCGCCCTGGTGCTGGTGACAGACGTGTCACGCTCCATCGACGACAGCGAATTCCAGCTTGAGAAGAAAGGCTACGCCGCGGCGTTCCAGGACCCGAAGGTGGTCGCCGCGATCCAGGGCGGCCCGAATGGGCGCATCGCGGTGGCCTATGTCGAGTTCTCCAATCTGGAGAGCGTGCAGACGCTGATGGATTGGACCGTCATCTCGGACGCCGCCTCCGCCAGCGCTTTCGCGGCGACGATGACCGCACTCCCCCGCTCCTCCTACGGCCGCACCGCCATCAGCGCCGGCGTCGACGTGGCGGCGAAGCTGCTGGTGGACGGACATTTTGGGGACGCCCGCAAGGTGATCGACGTGAGCGGCGACGGGACCAACAACGCCGGGCGCCCCGTCTCCGACGCGCGGGACGATGCGGTGAAGGCCGACATCACCATCAACGGCCTCGCCATCATCAATGACCACCCGGTCTCCTATACCTTCGCCCATACCCAGCCGCCCGGCGGCCTGACGAACTGGTATCGGGAGAACGTCAGCGGCGGCACGGAAAGCTTCGTGCTGGAAGTGCATGACTTCTCCACCTTCGGTGACGCGATGACCCGCAAACTGGTCAACGAGATCGCGTCCCTGCCCTCCCACCGCGGCTGAAGGACTTTATCGCATGGAATACCGCACCCTCGGCCGCTCCGGCCTGCAGGTCTCCACCATCGGCCTCGGCTGCAACAATTTCGGCGGACGCATCGACCTGGAGGCGTCGCGCAGGGTGATCCATGCTGCGCTGGATGCCGGCATCACGCTGTTCGACACGGCGGACGTGTACGGTGCGCTCGGCATCGGGACGAGCCACAAGGGCGCGTCGGAGGAAATCCTGGGCGCGGTGCTCGGGCCGCGCCGGCAGGACATCGTGCTCGCCAGCAAGTTCGGCATGCCGATGGACGACGCCGGGCAGAAATCCGGCGCATCCCGCCGCTACATCGTGCGCGCGGTGGAGGACAGCCTAGTGCGGCTGCGAACCGACTGGATCGACCTGTACCAGCAGCACCGGTTTGATCCGAAGACGCCGCTCGACGAATCGCTGAGCGCCTTGGACGACCTGGTACGCGCCGGCAAGGTGCGGTATATCGGCTGTTCCAACTTCGCCGCCTGGCAGGTTGCGGACGCGATGTGGACTGCCGATACCAGGCGCCTGACTCCCTTCATCTCCTGCCAGGATGAGCTGTCGTTGCTCGTGCGTGACGCGGAGAAGGAGTTGCTGCCCGCCGCGGAGCGTTTTGGGCTCGGCCTATTGCCGTATTTCCCGCTGGCCAGCGGACTGCTGACCGGGAAATACCAGCGCAACGCGACCATGCCGGAGGGCGCGCGGCTGACCAGCACGCAGCGTCTTGCCGACCGGTACCTTACCGATGTGAATTGGCCGCGTGTCGAAAAGCTGGCGGATTTCTGCGCCGCCCGCGGGCATACCATGGTGGAACTCGCGTTCAGTTGGCTGCTGGCCCGCAGCCCCGTGGCCAGCGTGATCGCCGGCGCAACGAGGCCGGAGCAGGTGGCGCAGAACACTGAAGCCGGCGCATGGAAGCTGACGGTGGAAGAGCTTGCCGAGATTGATTCGATAACGCAGTAGTCTCATCCAGTTTCGATCGCGCAGGTCGACTGCTCAGGCCGGCGAATTTTGGAAAAGGAGCAAGGCATGAAGCGTCGGGACTTCCTGGCAGCCGGCGGCGCGGGACTGGTCGGCGCCAGCCTTCCCGGCCTACAGGCCGGCGCGCTGGAGCGCGTGGGCGACGGGGCGATGCTGGTGTTCTCCGGCGGCCAACCCGTGCCTGTGCTCGACCCGCATGTGCGCTATGACTGGTCCACCCGCATGATGCAGCAGGCGATCTATGACGGGCTGGCCAAATACGTGGGCAATCCCGCGAAAGTGGTTCCCTGGCTGGCCGAACGGTGGGACAGCAGTCCGGACGGCCTCACCTGGACCTTCCACCTGGCCGCCAACGCGAAATTCCACAACGGCGACAAGGTGGATGCCGAGGCGGTGCGCTTCTCGTTCGAGCGGGCGTTGAAGCTCAACAAGGGCGTGGCCTGGATGCTGAAGGGGCATCTGGATCCCACCGGCATCGCGGCGGTCGACCCGCAGACGGTGCGGATCACGCTGACGCAGCCCTACGGCGCGTTCCTGTCCTTCATCCCGCTGTGGTTCATCGTCAACCCGAAGCAGGTCATGGCCGCCCAGGTGGGGGACGATTACGGCCAGAAATTCCTCACCGACGGGGACGCCGGGTCCGGCCCGTTCCGCATCAAGCGGTGGGACGGCCAGGCCGTGATGGCGCTGGACGCGGCGCCGGATTACTGGAAAGGCTGGCCGATGCCGGCGGCCGAGCGCCCGGCCGGCGTCATCTACCGCGTGATCCGCGAGCCCGCTCCGCGCAAGGCGGCGCTGCAGCGGGGCGAGGTGGACATGGTGACGGAGATGACGCCCGACGATTACGACCAAATGGCCAAGATGCCGGGCATCGTCGTCACGGACGATACCGGCATGACGCCGTTCACCATCCAGATGAACACGCAGAAGGGTCCCACCGCGGACCTGAACTTCCGCAAGGCGCTGGCCTATGCCTTTGACTACGACGCACTGCTGCAGATCGAGAACGGCGCGGCCAAGCTGCTGGACAGCCCGTTTCCCAACGCGATGACCGGGCATGTCGCCATCGCGGACATGCCGCGCAAGGATGTGGACAAGGCGCGCGCCTACCTGGCCAAGACGCAATGGCCGAAAGGCGGCGTCGAGCTGGACTACACCTACGTCGCCGGGCTGGAGGTGGAGCGGCGGATCGGGCTGGCGCTGCTGGAATCGTTGCAGCCGCTGGACATCAAGGTGAACGTCGTGGCGCTGCCCTGGCCGACGCTGACCGCGCGCGGCGCCAAGCCGGAACACCGCGTCCGACCTGGTCGCAGTCTACGTGACGCCGGTCAGCCCGGATGCCGACGTGATCGCGGCGCAGTACTCGTCCACCGCCGCCGGGCAGTTCTGGGCGATGCACCAGCTCAGCGACCCGCAACTTGATAAGATGATCGCAGACGCGCGGTCGGAGAACGACCAGGCCAAGCGGATGACGATGTATGCCGCCATCCAGCAGCGCATCGTCGATCTGCAACCCTGCATCTTCGGCATGCAGGAAGACCGCAAATGGGCGATGCGCCAATATGTCCGCGGCTTCGAATACTGCCCGGTTCGGCTGACCGGGGAGGCGGACCTCTACACGCTCTACGCCGCGAAGGCGTAGCGCGCGACGGTGCTGCGCTTCCTCGCCACCCGGCTGGCCTTGCTGGCGCTGATGCTGTGCGGCCTGGTGGTGATCACCTTCGTCGTGTCCAACGTCGTGCCGTCGGACCCGGCGGCGCTGGCGGCCGGGCCGGACGCGACACGCGACATGGTGGCGACGATCCGCCACGAATACGGGCTGGACCAGCCCTTGCCGGTGCAGTTCGTGCGCTACGTGGGTGACATCCTGCACGGCAAGCTCGGCCGCTCCGTGCAGACTGGCGACTCGGTCGGCGAGGATTTGCAGCGCTACTTCCCGGCGACGATGGAGTTGGTGTTGCTGTCGATGGCGTTCTCCGTCGCGGTGGGGGTGCCGCTGGGCGTGCTGGCGGCGGTGCGGCGCAACCGGCCGTTCGACCATCTCGTGCGCGTGCTGGCGGTGTCCGGCGTGGCGCTGCCGGCGTTCTGGGCGGCGCTGCTGCTGCAACTGGTATTCGCCGTGGATTTGGGCTGGCTGCCCACCAGCGGGCAGCTTTCGGTCGCCACCGCGCCGCCGCCGCCGCTCACGGGCATGATCCTGCTCGACGCGCTGCTCGCCTGGGACTGGCCGGTGTTCTGGGAGGCGTTGCAGTACGCGGTGCTGCCGGCGTTCGTGCTGGCGCTGCCGTCGCTGGCGGCGATCGTGCGGGTGAACCGCGCCGAGATGATCGAGGTGCTGGGCGCGGATTACGTCACCGCCGCGCGGGCGCATGGCGTGTCGCCGTGGCGGGTGATCGGCTGGCTGGCGCTGAAGAACGCGATGCTGCCGACGCTGGCGATGGTGGGGCTGCGCCTCGGCTGGACGCTGGGCAGTTCGTTCCTGGTGGAGACGGTGTTCGACTGGCCCGGCATCGGGCTGTACGCCGTGTCCTCGGCGCTCGCGTCGGACTTCAAGCCGGTCATGGGGGTGACGCTGCTGGTCGGCGTCACCTTCATGGTGGCGAATTTGCTGATCGACCTGGCCTATGGCTGGCTCGACCCGCGGACTCGCGCGGCATGAGCGGGCTGGCCATCCGCGTGGCCGTGCCGTTGCGCCGGGCAGCCCGGCTGCGGCGGCTGCGCTTCGTGGTGTGGACGTTGTCGGGCAGCGCGTCGTCCCTGCTCGGGCTGGGGCTGGTGGCGGCATTCCTGCTGCTGGCGCTGTTGGGGCCGTGGCTCGCCCCTGACCCGGCGGACGCGACCGGGGCGATGCACCTGGCGCAGCGGCTGCAACCGCCCTCCGCCGCGCATTGGTTCGGCACGGACGAGATGGGCGACGACATCCTGTCCCGCGTGGTGATCGGCGCCCGCACCAGCCTGTGGGTCGGGCTGGTCATCACCGGGATCGCCAGCCTGGTCGGGGTGCCGCTGGGCATTGCCGCCGGCTATCTCGGCGGGATGGCGCGCGCGGTGATCATGCGGGTGACGGACGTGTTCCTGGCCGTGCCCGGTCTGGTGCTGGCGCTGGCCATCGTGTCCGCGCTCGGCCCCGGCGTGCTGCATGCCGTGCTGGCGCTGTCGGTGGTGTGGTGGCCCGGCTATGTCCGGCTGATCGAGGCCAAGGCGCTGACGCTGCGCAGCGAGCCCTATGTCGAGGCCGCGCGCACCATGGGCGCCGGGCATGGCTGGATCCTGCTGCGCCACATCCTGCCGAACTGCATCTCGCCGCTGATCGTGAAGGCGAGCATGGATATGGGGCTGGCGATCCTGGCGGTTGCCTCGCTCGGCTTCATCGGGTTGGGGGCCAAGCCGCCGGCGCCGGAATGGGGCGCGATGGTCTCGGTCGCCCGCAGCTACATGCCGGATTGGTGGTGGTACAGCCTGTTCCCGGGCCTGTTCATCTTCCTCACCGTGCTCGGCTTCAACCTGTTCGGCGACGGGTTGCGCGACATGCTGGACCCACGCAGCGCCCGCGGCTGAGTGCGGCCACAGCAGGCGTAGGGTGCAATCCGCTTGGAGGATTGCACCATGCTTCGTGACGTACGACTCGCTCGGTGGCGTGGTGCAATGCTCGAAGCAGCATCGCACCGTACGCTGGTACTACAGCACGGCCAGCATGCCGCCATCGACGTAGATGATCTGGCCGTTGACGTAGTCGGACGCGGCCGAGGCCAGGAACACCACGGCGCCGATCAGTTCGTCCGGCTTGCCCCAGCGCCGGGCCGGCGTGCGGCCGATCACCCAGGCGTTGAACGCCGGGTCGTTGACCAGCGCCTCGTTCATGTCGGTCAGCATATAGCCGGGGCCGATCGCGTTGGCCTGGATCCCGTGCGCGGCCCACTCCGCCGTCATGGCGCGGGTGAGCATCTTGATGCCGCCCTTCGCCACCGTGTACGGCGCCACGGTGGCGCGGGCGGCGTCGCTGGTGAGCGAGCCGATATTGACGATCTTGCCGCGACCGCGCGGGACCATGCGTCGCGCCGCCTCCCGCCCCACGACGAAGGCGCTGGTGAGGTTGGTCTCCATCACCCGGCGCCAGTCCGCCATGTCCAGGTCCAGCATGGGTTTGCGGAACTGGATGCCGGCATTGTTCACCAGGATGTCGACGGCGATCCCCTGCGCATCCAGCGCCGCGAACGCCGCCAGCACGGCCGGTTCGTCCGTCACGTCGAAGCGGGCCTCGTGCACGGTGTGCCCCGCCGCCCGCATCGCGGCCGCGGCCTCCTGCAGGCGCGCGGGGTCGGACCCGTTGAGCACGATGGCCGCACCCGCCGCGGCCAGCCCCTCCGCCATGGCGCGGCCCAGGCCGCGGGAGGAGCCGGTGACCAGCGCCGTGCGGCCGGTGAGATCGAACAGGGTCATCGCCTACGCCTCCGACCGGCGGACGGTGAGGTCCGGCCGCTCGAACACCGCCGGCAGCAATTCCGTGCCGAGCCCCGGTCCCTCCATAGGCAAAACATAACCATCCTGGATCACTGGCATGACCGTGACGAGTTCCTTGTACCAGCCGGTGTAGAAGGCGCGCACGCTCTCCTGGATCAGCGTGTTGGGCTGGCTGAACGAGGCGTGGATGCCGGCGATGAACCCGACCGGGCCCACGCAATCATGCGGCGCGAAGGGCCGGTGGTAGGTGTCCGCCATGGCGGCGATCTTGCGCCCCTCGGTCAGCCCGCCGGTCCAGCACAGATCGGCCATCACCACCCCTATCGCATCGCGGTCCAGCATATCCTTGTAGGGAAAGCGGCTGCCCAGCGTCTCGCTGGCGCAAATCCACACATCGGTCGACCGGGCCAGCTCCGCCAGGGCTTGGGGCGAGTTCATGCGGATCGGGTCCTCATACCAGGTAGGGCTGTACGGCTCCAGCCATTTGGCCAGCTTCTTCGCCATGGGCAGGTTCCACAGGCAATGGAACTCGACCATGATCTCCATCCGGTCGCCCACGGCGCGGCGGATTTTCTCGAATGGCTGCAACGCCGCCTTCAACTGCGACGGGGTGATCGACAGGCCGTCAGTCTCGATCGCCGCCGGGTCGAACGGCCAGATCTTCATCGCGGAGATGCCGGATTCCAGCAGGCTTTCCGCCACCGCGTCGGCGCGGTGCATGAAGCCCTGCAAATCCTCGTACGGGCCGGCCGCCGCGTCGAAGTTCCAGGTGGAGACGGGCTTGATGTTGTGCGACCGGACGTAGCCGTAGCCGGCGCAGGTATTGTAGATGCGCTGCTTCGGCCGGCAGAGCCCGCCCAGCATCTGGTGCACCGGTTGGTTGCACACCTTGCCGAACGCATCCCACAGCGCGATGTCCACCGCGGAGGCGGCGCGGTATTCCACCCCGGTGCTGGACTGCGCCATCGGCAGGTTCAGCATCTCGCGATGCAGCGCCTCGATATGCAGCGGGTTGCGGCCCAGCAGGCGCCCGGCCAGCGTGTCGTGCAGATGCGCCTCGACCGCGGCGGCGCCGTAGAACGTCTCGCCCAGCCCGACCACGCCGGCATCGGTGTGCACGCGGACCCATAGCACGTTGCTGAACTCGGCGGTGCGCAACGTCTCGATGGCGGTGATCTTCATCGGCGTTCCTCCCTGGCAGGCGGCATGTTACCGGTTGCGGACAGAACGCCAAACGGGAGCACGCCCATGAAGGCCGCCATCATCCACGCCCCCCACGACCTGCGCATCGAGGAGGCGGAGGTCCAGGCTGTCGGCCCGCGCGACGTCATGGTCCGCATCCGCGCCGGCGGCATCTGCGGGTCCGACCTGCACTACTACCAGCATGGCGGCTTCGGCACGGTGCGGATTCGGCACCCGATGATCCTTGGCCACGAAATCGCCGGCGAGGTGACGCAGGTGGGTGCGGAGGTCACGCGCGTGCGGCCCGGCGACCGCGTGGCGGTCAACCCCAGTCAGGCGTGCGGCCGCTGCAAGTTCTGCCTGGCCGGCCAGGCGAACCAGTGCCTCGACATGCAGTTCTACGGCAGCGCCATGCGCATGCCGCACGTCCATGGCGGGTTCCGCGAAGTGCTGGTCTGCACGGAGGCGCAGGCCGTGCCGGTGCCCCCGACCGTGCCGCTGCAGACGGCGGCGTTCGCCGAGCCGCTCGCCGTGTGCCTGCATGCGGTGCGGCAGGCGGGCAGCCTGCTGGGCAAGCGCGTGCTGGTGACCGGCACCGGCCCGATCGGCGCCCTGGCCATCGTGGTCGCCCGCCATGCCGGCGCGCAGGAGGTGGTGGCGACAGACATCATCGACGCCCCCCTGGCGATCGCCCGCCGCATCGGCGCCGACACCGCGCTGAACACCCGGGCCGACCCGGAGGCGCTGAGCCGGTTCAAGGCGGACAAGGGCTATTTCGACACGGTGATCGAAGCCTCCGGCAGCGCCATCGCCCTGGCCGCCGCGCTGGAGGCCACCCGGCCCGGCGGCGTCATCGTGCAACTGGGGATCAGCGGGGGCGAGATGACGCTGCCCATCAACATGCTGGTCGCCAAGGAGATCAGCCTGCGCGGCACGTTCCGCTTCCACGAGGAGTTCGAGTGGGCGGTAGGCTTCCTCGCCACCGGCGCGATCAATGTTTCGGCGTTGCTGACGGAGGTCGTGCCGCTGGCCGAGGCGGTCCGCGCGTTTGAATTGGCGGGGGACAAGGGGCGGGCGATGAAGGTGCAGTTGGCGCTTTAGCCGCGATCGTCCCCTAATCCTTGCTGTGGCGTGAACGGCGTTGCCGTTGGTCGACGCTCACAACGCGCCAGGCATCCCGATCGGGTCACGTTTCGCGTGCCGCACACCATGGATGATAATCTCACTGTCGGTCGGCTGGTAGAAAATTAGGTAAGGGTAAGGCAGCGTCGTCATCCGCCGGATAGCTGGGTCGGCTGTGCGGGTGCCGATGAGCGGATACACTAACAGTAGATCGATGATGACCTGTATTCGTCGCTGCACGCGCTTGGCCCCCTGAGGAGCGTGCATAGCGATGTCATCAAGGATGAAATCAAGGTCGCCAAGCGCTGGCCGAGTGTAGCGCAGTTTCACAAAGCGTGTTTTGCCCAAATAGCGCGGACTTGCTCATCCGTGGCGAACTCGCCACACGCGGCAGCGGCCTTCGATACAACGAGAGCTGCACGCTCCTCCGCGGTAAGAGCAATGGGCGCCGTTTCATCCAGGTCGGTCAGCCGCAGCACGAGACGCGCGATGTCATCTTGCGTTGCCGGAGGCAGGGCGCGTGCAGCCTCAACTGCGCGATCGAGAAGTGTGGTCATGCCCAACACATAGCAGCAAATCAGTACGACACGAGTCGCAGTGTGGATTAACGGCCTCAAAGACTCGCGAACGTCACCAACTGCGTGCCTTCCTCGACCATCTCCCCCACCGTCGCGCGGACCGACTCGACCACGCCGTCGGCTGGGGCGCGGAGGGTGATCTCGGTCTTCATGGCTTCCAGCACCAGCAGCGGCGCGCCCTTGGCGACGCCATCCCCGGCTGCGACCAGGATGCGCGTGACGCGGGCGGGGATGGGGGCGGTGACCTTGTCGCTTCCGGCCGCCTCGCCGCCTGGGGCGGCCAAGGGGTCGATGGGGCGCAGCACGTGCCCCTGCCCCGCCAGCAGCACCGTTATGTCCCCACCATGACGCACCACGCGGGCCGGGCGGACGATCCCGTCGACCCGCAGCATCACGCTGCCAGGCTCCATCGCGGCGGTTATCGTGCCGTCTGGCGCGTCGAGCCGCACGGTTTGGGGGCCGGGATGGGCGCGCACGGTCGCCTGGGCGTCGCCGGCGGCGAAATGCAGGTCCTGATACCCGTCCCCGTTCATCCGCCAGGCATCGAGGTCCGCCCAAGGCGAATACGGGTCCCCGCTACGAGATGCGTCAAGCCTGGCCGCCTCCTGCGCCTCCCGCAGCACGGCGAGGCTAGCAGCGGCCCAGACGGCGGGCTCCGGTTCCGGCGAGATGGGCGAGAGCACCTCCGGATGGTGGCCGATGAAGCCGGTGTCGAACCGGCCGGCGGCGAAGTCCGGATGGGTGACGACGGCGCGCAGCAATGCGAGGTTGGTCTGCACGCCCACCACCTCGTACTCCGCCAGCGCCGCCGACATCAGGCGCAATGCGTCGCCGCGGTCGGCGCCGTGGACGATCAGCTTGGCGATCATCGGGTCGTAGTTCGGCGTGATGCTGTCGCCCTCGCGCACCCCCGTATCCACGCGCACGCCGGGCCGCTCGGTTGGTTGGCGCAGGTGCAGCAGGCGGCCGACCGAAGGCAGGAAGTCGCGCGCCGGGTCTTCGGCGTAGACGCGCGCTTCGATCGCATGGCCTTTGATGGCAAGCGCTGTGTCGGGCAGCGTCTCGCCGGACGCCACACGAAGCTGCCATTCCACCAGGTCCAGCCCGGTGATCGCCTCCGTCACGGGGTGCTCCACCTGGAGGCGGGTGTTCATCTCCATGAAGTAGAAGGCGTCGCCCTCGGCGATGAATTCGACCGTTCCCGCGCCGGCGTAGCCCACGGCGCGGGCCGCCGCGACTGCGGCCTCCCCCATGGCATGGCGGCGGTCGAGGTCCATGCCGGGGGCCGGCGCCTCCTCCAGCACCTTCTGGTGGCGGCGCTGGACAGAACAGTCGCGCTCGAACAACGAGACGACGTTGCCGTGCGTATCGGCAAACACCTGGATTTCGATGTGGCGCGGCGCGGTGAGGTAGCGCTCCACCAGCACGCGGTCGTCGCCGAAGGAGGACGCGGCCTCGCGCTTGGCGCCCTCCAGCGCGGCGGTGAACTCGGCGGCCGCCGTCACGATGCGCATGCCCTTGCCGCCGCCGCCGGCGCTGGCCTTGATCAGCACCGGGAAGCCGATGCGCGCCGCTTCTGCGGCCAGGAGCGTTGGATCCTGCGCCTCGCCATGATAGCCCGGCACGAGGGGAACGCCCGCCTCCGCCATCAGCGCCTTCGCCGCCGCCTTGGAGCCCATGGCGCGGATGGCGCTGGCCGGCGGGCCGATGAACACGATGCCGGCTGCGGCGCAGGCCTCGGCGAACTCGGCGTTTTCCGACAGGAAGCCGTAGCCCGGATGGACCGCCTGCGCGCCGGAGCGGCGGGCCACGTCCAGGATCGTGTCGCCGCGAAGATAGCTGTCGCGCGCCGGCGCCGGGCCGATCGGCCATGCCTCGGCGGCCATGGCGACGTGGCGCGCCGAGGCGTCCGCGTCGGAGTACACGGCGACCGTGGCGATGCCCAGGCGGCGGGCGGTTGACATCACGCGGCAGGCGATCTCGCCCCGGTTGGCGATCAGGATCTTGCGGAACATGGCCGTCACATCCGGAACAGGCCGAAGCGGGTTTGCGGGATCGGCGCGTTCAGGCTGGCGGACAGGCCGAGGGCGAGCACCCGGCGCGTGTCCGCCGGGTCGATCACGCCGTCGTCCCACAGCCGGGCGGAGGAGTAATAAGGATGACCCTGAGTCTCGTATTGGGCGCGGATCGGCGCCTTGAACGCGTCTTCCTCCGCGGCGGGCCAGGCGCCGCCCTTTGCCTCGATCGCGTCACGCCGGATGGTGGCGAGCACGGAGGCCGCCTGCTCGCCCCCCATCACGCCGATCCGCGCATTCGGCCACATCCAAAGGAAGCGCGGCGAATAGGCGCGGCCGCACATGCCGTAATTGCCCGCGCCGAAGCTGCCGCCGATCACGATGGTGAATTTCGGCACGGCGGCGGTAGCGACCGCGGTGACCATCTTGGCGCCATCCTTGGCGATGCCGCCGGCCTCGTATTTGCGGCCGACCATGAAGCCGGTGATGTTCTGCAGGAACACCAGCGGGATGCCGCGCTGGGCGCAAAGTTCGATGAAATGCGCGCCCTTCTGCGCGGACTCGCTGAACAGGATGCCGTTATTGGCGACGATGCCGACCGGGTAGCCCCAGACATGGGCGAACCCGGTCACCAGCGTGGCGCCGTACAGCCGCTTGAACTCGTCGAACTCGCTGCCGTCCACCAGCCGCGCGATCACCTCGCGCACGTCGAACGGGTGGCGGGTGTCGGTAGGGATGATCGAATGCAGGTCCTGCGGATCGTAGCGTGGCGCCACCGGCTCCCGCAGCGCGACGCCGGGCTGCTTCACCGTGTTCAGGCTCGCCACGATGCGCCGCGCGATGCCGAGCGCGTGGGAGTCGCTTTCGGCATAGTGGTCCGTCACGCCGGAGACGCGGCTGTGCACGTCGGCGCCACCTAAGTCCTCCGCCGTCACCACTTCGCCGGTCGCCGCCTTCACCAGCGGCGGCCCGGCGAGGAAGATCGTGCCCTGGTTGCGGACGATGATGCTTTCGTCGGACATGGCAGGGACGTAGGCGCCACCTGCGGTGCACGAGCCCATGACCACGGCGATCTGCGCGATGCCTTGCGACGACATGGTGGCCTGGTTGAAGAAGATGCGGCCGAAATGGTCACGGTCGGGGAACACCTCATCCTGGTTCGGCAGGTTGGCGCCGCCACTATCCACCAGGTACAGGCACGGCAGCCGGTTCTGCAGCGCGATTTCCTGCGCGCGCAGATGCTTCTTCACGGTCAGCGGGTAATAGGACCCGCCTTTCACCGTCGCGTCGTTCGCCACCACCATGCACTCGCGCCCGGCGATCCGGCCCACGCCGGTGATGATGCCGGCGGAGGGGACTTCGCCGCCATAAAGGCCGTGCGCCGCGAGCTGCCCGACCTCCAGGAAGGGTGAGGCCGGGTCGATCAGGGCGCGGATGCGGTCGCGCGGCAGCAGCTTGCCGCGGGACACATGGCGATAGCGCGACGCCTCGCCCCCGCCCTCGCGCACGCGGGCGGCCACAAGGCGGAGGTCGGCCACCAACTCGGCCATGTGGGCGGCGTTGGCACGTGCGTCGGGGGAGCGCAGGTCCAGGGTGGTTTCAAGGACGGGCACTATGCCACTCCGTGTCTCCCTCTCCTTCTGGGAGAGGGTCGGGGTGAGGGTCCAACGCGGCGGACGATTCTCGTGGGACGACCCTCACCCAACCCTCTCCCAAGGGGAGAGGGCTTTTTGATCGAAGCAGGCGGGAGTCATGCCGTCTCCGCGAACAGCTCGCGGCCGATCAGCATGCGGCGGATTTCGCTGGTGCCGGCGCCGATCTCGTACAGCTTGGCGTCGCGCAACAGCCGGCCGGTTGGATAGTCGTTGATGTAGCCGTTGCCGCCCAGCGCCTGGATCGCCTCCAGCGCCATCCATGTCGCCTTTTCCGCCGCATACAGGATGGCGCCCGCCGCGTCCTTGCGCGTGGTCTGGCCGCGGTCGCACGCCTTGGCCACCGCGTACACATAGGCGCGGCTGGCGTTCATCGTCGTGTACATGTCGGCGATCTTGCCCTGCATGAGCTGGAACTCGCCGATCGGCTGGCCGAACTGCTTGCGCTCATGCACGTAGGGCAGCACCACATCCAGGCAGGCCTGCATGATCCCGATCGGCCCCGCCGCCAGCACGGCGCGCTCGTAATCCAGCCCGCTCATCAGCACGTTCACGCCGCGGCCGAGGGCGCCCAGCACGTTCTCCTCCGGCACCTCGCAATCCTGGAACACCAGCTCGCAGGTGTTACTGCCGCGCATCCCCAGCTTGTCCAGCTTCTGCGCCGTGCTGAACCCGGCGGATCCCTTCTCGATCAGGAAGGCGGTGATGCCGCGCGACCCGGCGTTGGGATCGGTCTTCGCATACACCACCAGCGTGTCGGCATTGGGGCCGTTGGTGATCCACATCTTCGACCCGTTCAGCACCCAGCGGTCGCCGCGCTTCTCCGCCCGGGTGCGCATGCCCACCACGTCGGACCCGGCGCCGGGCTCGCTCATCGCCAGCGCGCCGACATGCTCGCCGCTGATCAGGCGCGGTAGGTAACGCTGCTTCTGCGCCTCGTTGCCGTTGCGGGCGATCTGGTTGACGCAGAGGTTGCTGTGCGCGCCGTAGGACAAGCCAACGGAGGCCGAGGCGCGGCTGATCTCCTCCATGGCGACGCAGTGCTCCAGGTAGCCCATGGCGGCGCCGCCATACTCCTCCGGAGCGGTGATGCCGAGCACGCCCAACGCGCCGAATTTGCGCCAGAGGTCGGCGGGGAAGTCGTTCTCGGCGTCGATGGCGGCGGCGCGGGGGGCGATCTCGTCGGCGGAGAAGCTGGCCACCTGGTCGCGCAGGGCGTCGACCGTGTCGCCCAGATCGAAATCCAGGCCGCGAAAGCTGTTCAGCATTGTTTCCTCCCCTGCCCCACGCCTAGCCCATACCGGATCAACCGTCCAACAGCGCCAGCGCCTCCACCGCGTCCACCCGGCCGTCATACAGGGCGCGGCCGACGATCACGCCCTCAATATTGGCGTGACCCAGCGCGCGTAAAGCATATAGGTCATCCAGGCTGCCGACGCCGCCGCTGGCGATCACCGGAACGCTGCTGGCGGTGGCAAGGTCCGCGGTCTGTTGCAGGTTGAGGCCGCCGAGCATCCCGTCCCGGCCGATATCGGTGTAGACGATCGCGGCCACGCCGGCATCGGCGAAGCGGGCGGCGAGGTCGGGGGCAGACAGGGTGGAGGTTGCCGCCCAGCCATCCGTCGCGACGAAGCCGTCCCGCGCGTCGATGCCGACGACGACCTGGCCGGGGAAGCGCCGGCACGCCTCGCGCACCAGCGCCGGGTCGCGCACGGCGGCGCTGCCCAGGATCACCCGGCGCACGCCTGCCGCGAGCCAATGTTCCACCCCCGCCAGGTCGCGGATGCCGCCGCCGAGTTGCACCGGCACAGTCGCCGCGCCCAGGATGGCGGCGACGGCGGGCGCGTTCACGGCGCGGCCGGCGAAGGCGCCGTTGAGGTCAACCACGTGCAGCCAGCGGCAGCCGGCATGCTGCCAGGCTTGCGCCTGGGCGGCGGGATCGTCGGAGTAGACGGTCGCCTCGTCCATCTTGCCGCGGCGGAGGCGGACGCAGGCGCCGTCCTTCAGGTCGATGGCGGGATAGAGGGTCAGGGGCAATGGGTAGCACCCTCACCCAACCCTCTCCCATAGGGAGAGGGCTTTTTCTTCTCCCTCTCCCTATGGGTGAGGGCCGGCCTCACGACCGCCCCATCTCCGCCAGCATCTCCTCCACCATGTGGAAGGCGGTGTTGGCGGCGGGGACGCCGGCGTAGATGGCGGATTGGATCAGCACCTCCCGCACCTCGTCCTCCGTCAGCCCGTTCTGCTCCAGCGCGGCGCGGGTATGCAGGCGGAATTCTTCCCACCGGCCCAGGGCGATGGTGATGGACAGCACGATGATGCGCCGGGTGCGGTGGTCCAGGCCGGGGCGGCCCCACACCTCGCTCCAGGCGAAGCGGGTGATGAACTGCTGGAACTCCCACGCGAAGCCGCCCTGCTTGGCAAGCGCGCGGTCCACCCAGGCGTCGCCCAGCACCGCCCGGCGGTTGCCGATGCCCGCGTCGAACAGGGCGGCGCGGCCAGCCGCCAGCGCGTCATCCGCATCCGCCGTCAGGAAGTCCGCCAGGATCGCGGCCAGGGCGTCGGGCCGTTCCAGCGGCGAGATGTGGCCGGTCGGCAAGCTCACCAGCTTGGCGCCTGGGATCGCCGCGGCGATCGGCTCGCCCCCCGTGGCGGGGGGCGTTGCCTCATCCAGCGAGCCCACCACCACCAGCGTCGGCAGCGCGATGCCGGGCAGGGCGTGCTTCACCGCCAGGCGGGCGATCGCCATGCAGCAGCCGGCATAGCCCTGCGGGTCCTGCGCCACCATCATCGCCCGGGCGGTGGCGAGGTAGGGCGGATTGGCGGCCCGCACCGCGGCGGGGAACCAACGCGCCAGGATGGCGTCCATCAGCGGCGCCATCCCGGTGGCACGCACCGCGGCAGCGCGGTCCAGCCACATCTGCGGCGGGACCTCCGCCGTGCTGTTGCAGACCGCGATGGCCGTCAGCCGGCCTGGCGCCGTCGCCGCCATCTGCAGCGCCGTCATACCGCCCAGCGACACGCCCGCCACCGCCGCCTTTGCGGCCCCGGCCGCGTCCAGCACCGCCAGCGCATCGGCGGCCAAATCCGCGATGCTGTAGTCGCCGGGCGGCGAGTCGGAGGCGCCATGGCCGCGCGTATCCATCCGCAACAGCCGGAACCGGCCGGAGAGCACCCGCACCACCCCGTCCCACAGCGCATGGTCGGTGCCGAGCGAGTTCAGCAGCAGCAATGCCGGGCGGTCCGGATGGCCGTCGACGCGCCAATACAGCCGCACACCGTCACGGGTAACGAAAGGCATCAGGGCTCTTCCCGTCTCAGGTTACGAGCGTCCCTCGCGCAGCTTCTTGCAGTAGAACAGACCGCGGATGATCTTTCCGCCGACCCGGGCATAGGCCGGATGCTCGCCCCAGCGCTGGTAGCCGGAGCCCTCGTACAGCTTGATCGCCGCGGTTTGCGTCTCCCGCACGTCCAGGTTCAGCATTTGAAAACCGAGCGCCCGGGCCGCATCCTCCACCCGCCGGGTGATCAGCCGCGCCAGGCCGTGACCCCGCGCGTAGGGCGCCACGAAACTGTGCATCAGCGAGGCGGCGAAGGCCTGCGCCTCGTTGTTGCGGGGGGGCCGCACAAGCTGCGCGCTGCCAACGATGATCCCGTCCATGCGGCCGACGAAGAGCTGCCGCTCCGGCACCAGCATCAGGCCGCGGAAATAGCTTTCCAGCGCGCTGCGGCCGGGCGGCGCGATCCAGCCGAAGCCGCCGCCGTCGATGATGGCGGCGTCGGCGGCCTCGCACAGCGCCTGGAGGTCGTCGTCGGCGAGCGTCTCCGCACGTTCGACCGCCAAGGCGGGCTCCAGCGCGATGGACAGCATCTCTGACCCGCTCATGGCCGCCATTGCAGGAAGTTCGCCAGGATGCGCAGGCCGACCGCCTGGCTTTTCTCCACATGGAACTGGGTGCCGGCGCGGTTGCCGGTCGCGATCATGGCCGGCACCGGGCCGCCATACTCCGTCGTGGCTAGCACGTCGCCGGGGCGGGCGCCGCGAAGGGCGTAGCTGTGCACGAAATACACGTCATCCCCCGGCACCAGCCCGTCGAGCAGCGCGTGGCTGCCCGGGACGAAGTCCAGCGCGTTCCAGCCCATCTGCGGCAGGCGCAGATCCGGGGCCGCCATCTCCGCCACGTCGCCCGCAACCCAGCCGAAGCCCGGGGTAACGGTGTGTTCCAGCCCGCGCTCGGCCATCAACTGCATGCCGACGCAGATGCCCAGGAACGGCCGGCCCGCTTCCGCCGAGCGGTCGATCGCCTCCCGCATGCCGGGCGCCGCCGCCAGCCCGGCGGCACAGTCGGCGAAGGCGCCCTGCCCCGGCAGCACCACCCGGTCCGCCGCCGCCACGACCGCCGGGTCCGCCGTGACCGTGACCTCGGCCGCGATCCCGGCATCGGCCGCGGCGCGGGACAGGGCGCGGGCCGCCGAGGTGAGGTTGCCGCTGCCGTAATCCACCACCGCCACCTGCATCATGCGGCCGCCGAGACAAGGTCCGCCCGATGGGACAACAGGCGGAACAGCGCCTCATCCTCGTTCCGCGCCGCGACGACATGCGCCAAGCGAAACCGCCGCAGCCGCAACTGCCAGCGGCGCAGGTCCTGGCCCAGCAGGCCACACAGCAGCAGCACGCCGAAGGCAGCGAGCGGTCGGAGCGTGGGCGGGACCACCGTGCAGGCAAGGACGAAGGCGATCAGCGCCAGGATGGCGGCAACCCAGGCGCCGTGGCGCAGCAGCCAGATCGGCCCGAAGAACAGGGCGCCCCAGGAAAACGCCTCCGGCACCAGCACCAACGGCTTCTTGTCGTGGAGATGGGTGGTAAAGGTTTTCACAATGCCCCCTTGGTCGACGGGATCACCCCGGCGGCACGCGGGTCCGGCTCCGCCGCCATGCGGAGCGCACGTGCCAGCGCCTTGAAACATCCCTCCGCGATATGGTGGCCGTTGCGTCCAGCCCGCGCAGTGACATGCAGCGTGACGAAGGCGTTGTGGGCGAAGGCGCGAAAGAACTCCTCGAACAGCTCGGTATCCATGGTTCCGATGGTGGGCACGTTGAAGCCGACGGACCAGACCAGCAGCGGGCGGCCGGAAATGTCGATTGCGGCCTCGACCAGCGCCTCGTCCATCGGCACGACCGCATGGCCGTAGCGGCGGATGCCGCGCTTGTCGTCGATCGCCTCGGCAAAGGCCTGCCCCAACACGATGCCGACATCCTCCACCGTGTGGTGGTCGTCGATATGCAGGTCGCCGGTCGCCCGCACCGCCAGGTCGAACAGGGCGTGGCGGGCGAGCGCCGTCAGCATGTGGTCCAGGAAGCCGACCCCGGTCGACACTTCGGACGCGCCGGTCCCGTCCAGGTCCAGGGACACCTGGATGTCGGTTTCGCTGGTGGCTCGGGACAGGGCGGCAGACCGGGGCATGCAGCCTGGATAGCGCAGTTCGGACCGCTTGTCCCGCCCCTGGCGAAACCCGGGCACGTCCCAGCGCGTCTCATTTTCAGACGAAAGGAGAAACCGCATGGCCGACGAGGACAAGGCACGCGACCCGAAGCCGCCCAAACTGCCGGGCAGCCCGCCCGCCCCGGCGAGTACGCCGGACAAAGGGCCAAAGCAGACCAATGCGGGGGAGCGCTCCTGATGGCCGATATCGAGGGGTTGGCCCGGTCGCACGGGGTAAGCGTGGCTGCGGTGCAGGCGCTGCAGGACGCGTTGCAGCGCGGCGGCGGCCGCCAGGCGCAGTTCAGCCACCCCGAGCTGGGCGGCATGGGGCAGTGGTCCGCCGGCGGCATGACCCAGGTGGGCGACATGTTCAACACGTCCCTGAAGGACAAGGTCAACGCCCTGTGCACGGAACTGGCGAAGCAAGGGGCGAACCCGCCTTCGGCGGGCGACGCGCCTATGCCGGCGCAAGATCGAACCCAATGGTGGCCGGCCGGGCTCGGCCGGGCGTCCGCGAGCGGCGCGCAGAATGGCATGCGCTACGCCTGCTTCCCCGACCGCCGCCGCGTCGCGGTGGAGCAAGCGGGCGCCGTCACGGTCTACGACAGCGGCGACCACCGCATCACCGGCGTATCGCAGCAGCAGGGCGGCGCCCAGGATCTGAGCTTCAGCAGCCAGCTGGGAACCATCCGCGCGGGCGACCTGCCTGTCGTCCGAGACTGACCCAACGCCGCCTCATGCTGCATGCCCCATCTCAGGCTCGACCCAATCGGCATGCGTCATGAGGCCGGCGACACCCACGCCGACGTAAACGACTCCGCCCAGGACGATCAGGGCGACCGTGCCGACGAGATGGACGAGGGTCGGCGCCGCGATCATGGCGACCAACGTCCCGGCGCTGCTGACGGCCATGTAGGCCCGCATGCCGGCGCCGACATCAGCCGCGGCCAGGCGGGTTTGCCGCAGCACCGCGATCGGGATGTCCTTCATGGGACCGCCGATCGCCCCCAGCGCCGCCGCCGCGGCGTAGCCCGGCAGTTGCCACCCGGCGGGAAGCAGGCTCGCGAACCCCATCAGCACCAAGCCCGCGCCGGTGAACGCGTTGCCCACGACCATCTGGAATTGCGGCCGCGACGACATCGCGCGGCTGCCGAACACCAGCGTGGAGGCAAGATTCGTGCACCCGTATGATGACAGGATCAACCCGTAGGCGCTCAGGCCGCCCGCATTGGACCCGCCGATACCGTACTCCACCAGCATCAGCGGCAGAACCAGGATGAAGGCCGAGTACCAAACCCCACTGATCAAGGGGGCAACCAGGAAGTAGAAGCGGATCAGCGGATGTTGCATCATGACATGCATGCCTCGCCTTACGCTGCGCCACGTCGTCTCCCGCATTATGGGGCCGGCGACGGGCGGCTGGCGGTGCGAGCGGCGGATCAGCAGCAAGGCGGCAGCCGACAAAAGGAAGCTCACGGCATCGACGGTGAAGAAGTGCACCATCGGGATCAGGCCGGCCAGCAACGCCACCACGCCCGGTCCGACCAACCGGGCGCTGCGGTCGGTGGCGTCCAGCAACGCGTTGGCGGCCGGCAGTTGGCGTGCGTCGACCACCAGGCTTGGCAGCAGGAACTGGAGCGCCGGCCGGAACACCGCCTGCCCCACCGCAAGCACCACGATGGCGACGATGAGCTCCGCCGCATCCGGCGCGCCGGCGATCGACCACAGGACCACGACAGCCGCCAGGATCAAGGCACGGCCAAGGTCAGCCTCGATCATGCTGCGCTGCTGGTCCCGCCGGTCGGCCCAGGCGCCGACCCCCAGCACGGCCACGAGCGCCACGAAGGCTTGCAGCGCGTTGAGATACCCGGCCCCCGCGCCGAACACGTCCACCGCCGTCCACGCCAGCGCCACCGCGTAGAGCTGGTCGCCGAGGGCGGACAGGGACAACCCGCCCCAGAGCAGCGCCACGGACCGGGTCCGCAAGGGAAGCAAGATGCGCAAGCAGGCCACCTTATTGCGAGTTAGTCGCAACACCATCCCATGCCGTCATAGCCTGCACAACACCAGCGATGAGAGCTGGTCCCCCGGATCGGCGTTTTCCGCTACGATGGCGTGGTCGCTATGGAGCCAACCGCATGAAGATCGCCGTCCTGCCCGTCACCGCGTTCCAGCAGAACTGCTCCATCCTGTGGGACGAGACCACCATGACGGCGGCGGTGATCGACCCGGGCGGCGAGGTGCCGCGCATCCTGGCGGAAATCGCGCGGTTGGGCGTGACGGTGGAGCGGATCGTGCTGACGCACGGCCATATCGACCATGCCGCCGGCGCGGCCGAGTTGAAGCAGGCGCTGGGCGGCGTCCCGATCGAGGGGCCGGACGAGCGCGACCGCTTCCTGCTGGACGGACTCGCCACGCAGGGGCAGTCCATGGGGATCACCGACGCCCGGCCGGTCACGCCGGACCGCTGGCTGCATGAGGGCGACACGGTGGAGCTGGGGGGTGCGACGTTCGACGTGCTGCATTGCCCGGGGCACACGCCGGGCCACGTGGTCTTCGTCAACGCGGCGGCGCGGTTCGCCCTGGTGGGGGACGTGCTGTTCCGCGGCTCCGTCGGGCGGACAGATTTCCCATACTGCAACACGCAGGACCTCATGACCTCGATCCAGACCAAGCTGCTGCCGTTGGGCGACGACATGGTGTTCCTGTGCGGCCACGGCCCGGGCTCCTCCATCGGGGCGGAGCGCGCGACCAACCCGTTCCTGCGGGGCTGAGCCGGCGGCGATGGACCGCACCGACCGCACGTTGCTGGCCCTGCTGCAGGAGGATTGCACCCTGTCGATCGCCCAGCTCGCCGAGCAGGTGGGGCTGTCCGCCACCCCGTGCTGGAAGCGCATCCAACGGCTGGAGGCGGAGGGCGTGATCGAACGCCGGGTGGCCCTGGTCAACCCGGAGCAGGTGGGGCTGGGCCTGACCACTTTCGTCGCCATCGAGGCCGGCGACCACTCGCCCGCCTGGCTGGAGCGTTTCGCCGCCGCGGTGTCCGCCATGCCGGAGGTGATGGAGGCGCACCGCATGGCCGGCGACGTCGACTACATGCTGCGCGTCGTCACCGCCGATTTGCGCGCCTATGACGCGTTCTACAAACGTCTGATCGTCGCCGTCGCGCCGAAGAACGTCAGCAGCCGGATGAGCATGGAGCGGGTCAAGGCAACCACGGCGCTGCCGCTACCGGAGGCCACACCGCGGCCACGGAAATAGGCCCTCTCCCTCTAGGTAAGCCTTCTCCCAGAGGGAGAAGGGAGCATCGCAGCGGCCAACCGGAACGATCACGCCCTAAATGGCGGGTCAGGCGGGAGTCATACCAGCCGGCATAGACGCTGACACGAAGAGGTGGGCTGAAGCCCACCCTACCATGTTGAAGACATTGTGAAAGTCGGGGTGGGCTTCAGCCCAGCAGAGGGTCGAGACCAACGCACGTTGGTATAAGCCACCCTCAGGCGCCGCCCGCCAGCGGGAGAGGGAGAAACGACCCCGTCCTACCCGAAGCGCGCGAGGGCGAAGCTCGGTTCGGCCGCGCGGGCCGGGTCGGTTGCCAGCCGGGCCAGTTCTTCGCCGAGGGCCGGGGAATGCTTGAAGCCATGCCCGGAGCAGCAGGACGCGGCGAGCACCCGCCCGTCCTCGCCGAGCCGGTCGATGATGAACCCGGCATCCGGCGTAACGGTATAGAGGCAGGTCGCGGCCTTGAGCAGGCGGTTGCCGATGCCGCGCAGCCGTCCGGCGACGTGGCGGTGATAGATGCCGTCCGCCTCCGCCGCGGACACCTCGCGATCCACCCGGTCGGGGTCGACATGGCCGGCATAGCGCTCGCTCGCCGCCTTCACGCCAGTCGTGCCGGGCAGCATGGGGAAGCCGTAGAGGTAATCCTCCTCCAGCGCGCCATGCATCCAGATGAACACCGGGCAGCGCGCCGGGTCGTACAGCGCCGGCTCGTCGGGGTCGAACCACAGCAGCGTCTGCCGCTGCACGCTGGTCACGCGCGGCATCACGCCGCCGGCCAGGCCCGGCAGCCAAGCGCCGGCCGCCAGCACCACCCGGCCCGCCTCGATGCGTCCTTTGTCGGTCGTCACGGCCACGCCGGCGCCGGAGGGCGTGATCGACACGACGGTCTCCCCGGTCCGCACCACCGCCCCCCGCTCCTGCGCGAGGCGCAGTTGCAGGGCCACGCACCGTTCCGGGAACAGCACGCCCGCGCTGGGTTCCAGAAAGCCGCGCTCCTCGTCCCGCACCAGGAATTGCGGAAAGCGCCGCCGGATCTCCGCGCTGTCCAGCATCTCGTGCGCGATGTCGTGGGCGGTGGCGACAGCCAGCGTGCTGCCGAGAAAACCGGGCTGCCCGTGGCTCGGCGCGCCGTCCCCCTCGCCGATCACCAGCATGCCGACCTGGGAGAACAGCGTCTCCCCGGTCTCTGCCTCCAGCTCGCGCCAGATCGCGTGGGACCGGCGGGCCAGCGGTACGTAGGCGGGGCCTTCCGCGATCGACAGCCGGGTGATGCGCGTCTCGCCATGGGTGGAGCCACGGTCGTGCGGCGGGTGGAACCGGTCGATGCCGATGGCGTCCACGCCGTGCAGGGCGAGCCGGTGCAGCGTGGCGCTGCCGACGGCGCCCAGCCCGATCACGACAACGTCCGTGGTTGTGGTCATGCGTCGGGCCCAACCATCGGGCGGTCGGACACGCAGAGCGGAGGCATGGGGCTGTCGAACATGCAACGAACTCCTGGCGGTTTCAGGCTGCTTGCGCAACCAGGGACGGGACAGCGGCGGTCGCGTCGTAGTCATACACCCAATTGGCTTGGATGCCGGATTTATGCGGGTTGACCAGGCTGCGGAGGCGATAGGCCACGTTGCGCCGCAACAGGGCCAATGGCGAGGCAAGATGATAGGTGCGGCCTCGCTCGCGTGATTCCATTTGCACCCTGGCGGTGCGGGGCCGGCGCAGGGCTTCGTACAGCGCCAGGCCTTTCATAGGCGCCGCCTTATGCGCGTCCAACGCGGCGGCAAGCACGTAGCCGTCCTCGATCGCCATGGCTGCGCCCTGTGACAGGAAGGGCAGCATCGGATGTGCGGCGTCCCCCAGCAGCGTTGCCCGGCCAACCGACCAGGCCGGCATCGGGTCGCGGTCGAACAGGCCCCACTTGAACACGGTGCCGGCCTGCATGAACAGGCGAATGAGCTTTTCGTTCCAGCCCACATAGCCGGCCATCAACTCCCCCCGCGAGGACGGCGCGTTCCATGATTCGGCAACCCACTCGGCGGTTTCCGACACGGCGACGATGTTCACCGCGCGTCCGCCCTGTACGTAATAGGTGACGACATGGCCCTGCGGGCCCATCCAGAACGAACTGTCGGGCGAGACGAACTCCAGCGGCTGACGATCGAACGGTATGACGGCGCGCCAGCACATGTGGCCGGTGAAGCGCGGCGCCTGCTCGCCGAACAGCGCCAATCGGATCGCGGAGTGGATGCCGTCAGCCCCGACAATCACGTCCGCCTCGTACTCGTCCCCGTCCGCGAAGCAGGCGACGGCGGATCCGACGGATTGCCGGATGCCGGTGCACAGCTTGCCGAACCGGGCCACGTCCGTGGGAATGGCTTCCGCCAGGAGGCGATGCAGGTCGGCCCGGTGCGCGTGCAGGAACGGTGCGTCATAGAGCCGTTCGCACTCGCCGGCGAGCGGCGTCCGGAACATCTCGCGGCCGCTACGCCAATTGCGCCCGACCAGGGCCTGCGGCTTGAAGCTTACGCGCTGCAGTGCAGTCATCAGGCCCAGGGCACGCAGCACCTTTACGGCGTTAGGTGTCACCTGGATGCCGGCGCCGACCTCGCCAAATGCGGCGGCCCGTTCAAAGACCGCGACCTCCATGCCGCGTTGGTGCAACGCGGCCGCCAAGGTGAGGCCGCCGATCCCACCGCCAACGATGCCCACGCGCAATGGCCGCCTCCTTCCATAACGAGTATTAGGCGCAAGGAGCGCCGGACTGGAAGTGCCAACTTCGAGCCTTGCATCCGCTTCTCAGCCTTGCAGGTTCTCGCGCAGCGTGCGGCCGGTGTAGTCCGTGCGGAACAACCCGCGCCGCTGCAACTCCGGGACGACGCTGCGGCAGAACTGCTCGAACATGCCGGGGAACATGCTCGGCGTCAGCACGAAGCCGTCGCAGACACCGTCTTCGAAGAGGGACTGCAGATGGTCGGCCACCGTCTGTGCCGTGCCCACCACCAGCCTGCCCTCGCCACGCTTGGCGGCCGCCTGCGACAGCGTGATGCCCTCGGCTTTCATCGTCTGCCGGATCACGTCCTCCGAGCCCTTCATGCCCTGGTTGCCCTGCAGCTTGGCCAGCGCCGACTCGTCCGTCACCTTCGTCATGTCCACGCCCAGGTTGCTCGAGGTAGACGCACGGTTCAGCTCCGGGTCGATCAAGCTGTCGAGATAGGCTGCCCGTTCCCGCGCGATCCCCTCCGTCTCGCCGAGCACCACGCTGATGGCCGGCAGGATCGCGCACTCGCCCGGACCGCGGCCGACCGAGGCCATGCGGGCCTTGATGTCGTCGTAGAACGCCCGCATGTCCTCCAGCCCGTTCTGGGCGGTGAAAATCACCTCCGCCCAACGCGCCGCAAACTCCCGCCCCCGGTCGGAGCCGCCGGCCTGCATGATGACGGGATGCCCCTGCGCGCTGCGCGGGATGGACAGCGGGCCGCGCGTCTTGACCCAGCGGCCTTCGTAGTTGGCGTAGTGCACCTTCGCCGGGTCCGCCAGGATGCCGGCCTCCTTGTCCTTGACGAAGGCGTCCGCGTCCCAGCTATTCCACAGCGCAAAGCACGCCTCCAGCACCTCATCGGCGCGGTCGTAGCGCTCCTCCCGCGGCGGCAGATGTTCCATGCCGGCGTTGCGCGCCTCGAGGTCGGTGGCGGAGGTGACGACGTTCCAGGCGACCCGCCCGCCACTCATCGCGTCCAGCGAGCCCAGCCAGCGGGCGAGATGGTAGGCGGTGTGGAAGGAGGTGGAGAGCGTCGCCCCCAGCCCGAGATGGCGCGTGACCGCCGCCATCACCGGCAGCACCACCGTCGGGTCCAGGAAGGAAATTTGCCCGCCCCGGCGCACATAGGCGTCGTAGCTGCCGCCATGCAGGTCATAGAGGCCGAACAGGTCGGCGAAGAAGCAGCCATCGAACTTCGCCGCCTCCAGCACGCGCGCGATGTGCTGGTAGCGCTCCGGGTTCAGGATGTCGTCCAGCGTCGATTCGGGATGCCGCCAGCCGCCATTATGCAGGGCGGTGGGGCCCGTCTTCAGATACGCGACGAGGTGCATCCGGCGCTGGGACATAGGCGTTTCCTTCACTCTCCTGACGCCCGCACTCGTGCTGCGGACTGCTCCAGCCCCGTCCAGGCCGGGCGGCCTGGCGCGAAGCGGGCGCGGAGGAAGCGGGCCAGTTCGGCGAGTTGCCTGTCATTCAGGCTGTCGCGGAAGGGCGGCATGGTGCCAAGCGCCGGGCGGGCCGGGACCTCGATGCCGTCCAGCAACACGCGCAGCAGGTTGTCCGGCCGTGTCGCGTGCAGGCTGGTGTTCAAGGCGAGCGCGACATGGGCGCCGAACACCGGCGGCCCCGAACCGTCATGGTGGCAGGATTGGCACGCGCCGGCGAAGATGCGCGCCCCTTCGGACGCGTCCGCGGCCAGGCCCTGCCAGGATGCATCCGACAGCGTGTCCGCCTGCCCCGCGGTCGCGGCGGCGCGTCCATCCGCCAGGTAATGCGCCATCGCGGCGATATCGCCATCCGGCAGCGCGGCCAGTTGCGCCACCACGGCAGCCATCGGCCCTGCCGCCACGCCGTGCTCCGCCGAATGCCCGGTGCGGAGGTAGTCGTACAGCGCCTGCTCCGTCCACGTCACGGGGGACAGGGATGCGGCGGTCAGCGCCGGCGCATCCCACCCCTCCACCCTGCCGCCGGCCAGGGCCGCGCCGCGCCGCTCCGCCCCCAGCGCGTTGCGCGGCGTGTGGCACGCGCCGCAATGGCCCACAGCCTCCACCAGGTAGGCGCCGCGGTTCCACAGCGCCGGACGCGCCGGGTCCGGCGTGAACGGCGCGGGGCGATGGAACAGGAGGTTCCAGCCGGCCATCAGCGGACGGAGATTGGCCGGAAAGGCGAGCTCGGGCGGCGGCGCCCGTGCCGAGACTGCCGGCTGCGCCATCAGGAAGGCATACAGCGCCAGCAAGTCGCCATCCGTGATCTTGCTGAAGGCGGTGTAGGGGAAGGCCGGATACAGATTGCGCCCATCCCGCGCGATGCCGTCCCGCATGGCGCGCTGGAAGGCTGGGAAGGAGTAGCTGCCGATACCCGTCGCCACGTCCGGCGTGATGTTGGCGGCGTAGACGGCGCCGAACGGCGTGTGGATCGCCCGGCCACCCGCATAGCTGGCCGTGTGGCACACCGCGCAATCCCCCGCCGCAGCCAGCAGGCGCCCCCGTTCGACCAGCGCCGGGCTGAACACGTCCGCACCCGGCGGCGTCGCGCGCGGCAGGGCGCCGTGCCACCCCACCAGACCAGCCGCCGCCGTGGCCAGCACCGCGGCAGCGCCAAACCATCGGCGGCGCTTGCGCGGCGGCGGCCCGGCCGCGCTCAGCCCGGCGAGGATGACGTCCTTGGTGAAGGGCGCGCTGCGGAACCGCACGCCCGTGGCGTCAAAGATGGCGTTGGCGATCGCCGCCGCCCCGGGCACCGACGCAGATTCGCCTACCCCCAGGGGAGGTTGGTCCGGCCGCTGCATCAGCAGCACGTCGACCTCCGGCACCTCGCGGAAGGTCATGATGGGGTAGGCGCCCCATTCCTGGCTGGTGACAAGGGCGCGCTCGTCGAAACCCACCTGCTCCATCAGCGTGCGGCTGGTGGTTTGCATGACGTTGCCATGCACCTGGTGGCGCACCCCCGCCGGGTTGATCATCAGCCCGGCATCGTGCCCCACCGTCACCCGGGTGACGGCCACCTCGCCGGTGCGGCGGTTGACCTCCACCTCCGCCGCCCAGGCCGCATAGGCCGCGGCGACGCCGGGGAAGGCGCCGTGGACGTAAACCGCGTAGGCGAATCCTTGCCCGCGGGCGATGTCCCCCTCCACGCGCAAACGCGGCCCGGTATGCGCCTCCCAGCCGACCCGCTCCGCCACGGCGCGCACCAGCTCCACGGCCCGTGCATCCGGGAGGTAGCGGAGGCGGTACTCCACCGGGTCCACCCCCGCCGCCGTCGCGAGCTCGTCGATGAAACACTCATGGGCGAAGCTGTTGGGCAAGGCGGACACGCCGCGGAACCAGGACGCACGCACCAGCGGCGCCATGTCCTCCACCGCGATCCGCATGGCCGGGTAGGCATAGGGCGGCACGGCGGTGCGGTCGCCCATCTGCGTGACATCGGCCACCGCCGGCGCCGCGCCGGTCAGCAGCAGCGGCAGCATCGGCGCAAGGTTGGAGGGATAGCGGGTCACGAAATCATAGCCCACCGGGTCGCCGGCCGCATCGATCCCGCCGGCAACGTCCGAGACTTGCGCGGCGCCCTTCGGCTCCCACGCGTGCTCCTGCTCCCGGGTCAGTTGCACCCGCACCGGGCGGCCCACGGCGCGCGACAGCAGGGCGGCGTCCCCCGCGACGTCATCCGCACAGTTGCGGCCGTAGCATCCGGACGCTTCCAGCCGCACGACCTCCACTTCGGTTTCGGCCATGCCCAGCAGGCGGCATAGATCGCTGCGCAGCAGATGCGGGTTCTGCGTCCCGGACCAGACTTGCAAGCGCCCGGGCGCGTGGTCCGCCACCGCGCAGGACGGGCCGATGGAGCCGTGCATCTGATAGGGCCAGCCATAGCTGCGCCGCAGCACGGTCTGCGCCCCCGCCAGCGCCGCGTCCACATCGCCCTTCACCAGCAGGGACCGCCGGGTCGAGTCCTGCCGCCGCAGCGCGCCCGCCACATCCGTGAGGTCGACGCCCGCCGTGAACGGTTTCCACACCACGCGGAGCTGCCGCATGGCCTGGACTGCGTGCTCCTCCCGCTCGGCCACCACGCCGATGAAGTCCTCGATCGTGACCACGGCGACCAGGCCGGGCACATCGGCGACGGAGCGCTCGTCCACCGCCTGCAGGCAGCGCCCAACGAACGGCCCGCTGTCGTGGCCGAGATAGGGCGGCCGGACGACGCGGCCGTGCAGCATGCCGGGGACGCGCAGATCATGCACGTAGGTGAAGGCGCCGACCGCCATGGCCGGGATGTCCACCCGCGGCACCGGCTGGCCCACCAAACGGTATTCCGCTGGCGCCTTGGGTGCGGCCGCGTCCGACAGCGTCGCGTGCCACGCCCGGCCGCCGATCAGCGTGCCGTAGCTGACCCGGCGTCCGGCGCCCTGCACCACGCCGTCTTCCACCGCAACGCTGTCGGCCGGCGCGTCCAGCACGGTCGCGGCTTCCGCAAGCAGCAGGGCACGGGCCTGCGCGGCGGCGCGGCGGAGGGCGACGGCCGTCACCTGGATGGTCTCGCTGGCGATGGTCGGGCCTTGGTCGGGCGTGGCTTCGGTATCGCCCAACACCATCTCCACCCGGGCGATGGGCACGTCCAGCTCCTCCGCCACGATCTGCGCCAGCGCGGTACGGACGCCTGTGCCCAGGTCCACATGACCGCTGAAGCCCGTGACGCGCTCGTCCGCGAAGATGGCGAGCAGGATGTCGGGTTCGTCCACCAGATTGGCGCCGGGCCGAAGCGGCGCCAGCCCGGCATGCGGGATGGGCGGCCGGGTGATCAGCAGCACGCCGGGCTGTTCCAGCAGCTCCTTGCGGGTCATGCGACGGCGGCCCGGCGTACCGCCGCCAGGATCTCGATATGCGTGCCGCAGCGGCATAGGTTGTGCTGCAACTCACGGCGGATCTGCGCCTCCGTCGGATGGGGCACCCGGCGCAACAACGCCTCCGTCGCGATGATCATGCCGTTGAGGCAGTAGCCGCATTGGGCGGCCTGCTCGTCAATGAAGGCCCGCTGCACCCGGCCGGGCCGCCCGTTTTCCGTCAGTCCTTCCAGCGTCGTCACCTGCCGCCCGGCGACCACCGCCAGGGTGATGCAGCACGACCGCGCGGCGCGCCCGTCCACCAGCACGGCGCAGGCGCCGCATTCCCCGAGGCCACAGCCGAATTTCGGGCCATTCAGCGCCAGGTCGTTGCGCAGCACGTAGAGCAGCCGGGTGGCCGGCGCGAGAGGCAGGCAGAACGCGACGCCGTTGACATGCAGCGTCACGCCCTGCACCGCGGGTCAGGCCGTCACGGGCGCGACGAGCGGGACGGTCAGCACGTCGTGACCGAACACCCAGGCCGGATCCTCCTGCGTGCGCAGCCAGGTGTTGGCGTTGGACACGGCCTGCACCCGGGTGGCGCGTTGCCTACGGTTGGCTTCGTACAGGGCGAAGGCCGTGCGGTAGTCCCCCAGCCCGGTTTCTTTCAGGCACCGCATCAGCATGGCCGCGTCCTCGATCGCCATGGCGGCGCCCTGGGCCATATGCGGCTTCATCGGGTGGCACGCATCGCCCAGAAGCACGATGCGTCCCTGGCTCCAAACCTCCAGCGGGTTGCGGTTGAGCAGCGGCCACTTGGTCACTTCCTCCGAGGAGTCGATCAGCGCGTGCACCAGCGGGCAGTAATCCGGAAAGGCCGCCTGCATCTCCGCCCGGCTGCTGGGAAGGAAGGCCGCGTCGCCGCCCTCCCACTCGGCTTGCGGCACGCCGGTGACGTAGTAGTACTCGTCCCGCCGCCCGGTCGTGTAATAGACCATGATGTGGCGGTCCGGGGTCCACCACTTCACGCAGTCCTCGAACGCTTCGACGTCGAACCCCCTGCCGTGCAGCCGGCCGGCGTCGATCAGCGCCCGGTGGCCGACCCAGCCGCTGTAGTTCGGTCTTTCCGGCCCGAGCAGGGTTTCCCGCAGGCGGGAGTTGATGCCGTCCGCACCGACGACGATCGCGGCGGTCGCAGTGCTTGCGTCCTCGAAGCGCAGCAGCACGTCGGCGCCGCGGTCCTCGACCTCCGCCAGCCGCTTGTCCATGCGCAGCGTGCCTGGCTGCAGCGCGGTCAACTGCAGCGCATGCATGTCGCCACGATGGACCGTAACGTAGGGCGCGCCATAGGTCTTCACGGCGTACTCACCGAGCGGGATGCGCGAGAGGTATTCACCGCTGATCCCGTCGCGGCTGAACCAGAAACCAGGATGGCTGCCAATCTCAGACAACGCCGTCTCCAGGCCGAGCTGGCGGAATATCTTCATCACGTTCGGTCCGACATGGATGCCTGCCCCCAGGCGGCCGAAGCTGTCGGCTTGCTCGTAGACGGTCACGCGGAACCCGGCCTGCTGCAACAGGGCGCCCGCGGCGGCGCCGCCGAGGCCAGCGCCGATCACGGCGATCTCTGTGGCGGTGTCCATGGCGCTGTTCCCGTCGCGGTCTGGCCGAGTTAGAGCGCCTACGTGGTATTATTCAAGACTTGTTTTTCGGCTGCCGGCAAGGAGTCGGACAGAGATGCCTATTAAATAAACGCTGGAGGCAAAGGCCGCCGATTTGCCAGGCGCTTCATGTTTTCTGTCGCGCCGGGCAGATGAAGCGTGCACACTCCGTCATCGTCCCCACGGCCCGGAGCGTGACCATGCCCGTCAGCGACATCGACCTGACCATGATGTTCGAACATGTGCTGCGAAACTCCAAGGTGGACAGCACACAGAGCGTCGCCGTGCTGAAAAGCCATTACAGCAACGCGCGGATCGTGAAAGCCGCCATGGAGGCGTCCGTCCGGCTCGGCGCCAAGGTGTTCGGGGTGGAGCTGCCGGCCTTCAACCACCCGAAGGCGATGGGCAACGACATGACGGCCTATTGCGGCGACACCTCGCTGACTGGGAACGTCGCGGCGCAACGCGCGCTCGAATGCGCCGACCTGATCGTCGATACGATGCTGCTGCTGCATTCACCCGAACAGGAACAGATTCTGAAGACCGGCACCCGCATCCTTCTGGCGGTCGAACCGCCGGAGGTGCTGGCCCGCATGCTCCCAAGCCAGGCGGATAAGACGCGCGTGCTGGCGGCCGAAACGGCGCTGAAGGCGGCAACCGCGATCCGCGTCACCTCCGAAGCCGGCACGGATTTCACGGCGGCGCTCGGGCAGTATCCGGCCGTCACGGAATACGGCTTCGCCGACGAGCCAGGGCGCTGGGACCACTGGCCGAGCGGCTTCCTGTTTTCGTGGCCGAACGAGGGGACGGCGCAGGGCAAGCTGGTGATCGACACCGGGGACATCTTGCTGCCGTTCAAAAGCTACGTGCGCGACCCGATCACGCTTGAGGTGGAGAACGGGTTCGTCACCGCGATCCATGGCGGGTTCGACGCAGAATACCTCCGTGACTACCTGTCCTATTTCAAGGATCCGGAGGTGTACGGCATCTCCCATATCGGCTGGGGGCTGCAACCCCGTGCGCAATGGACCGCGATGGGACTGCACGACCGCAATGACGGCATGTGCATGGACGCCCGCGCCTTCGCTGGCAATTTCCTGTTCTCCACCGGCCCCAACACCGAGGTCGGCGGCAGCCGCAAGACGCCGTGTCACATGGACATCCCGCTCCGCAAATGCGACGTGCTGCTCGACAACCAGCCGGTGGTGCTGGGCGGCAAGGTGGTGGCCCCGCTCGAAAGCGTGCCGGGCTGAGCCGCAAGCGGGCCGAGCTTGACGCTCGTCCAGACCCCGGCGCCCCCAGTTCGGCTCACCACCCGGAGGAGTACGACTTCTCGGAACAGATCGGCCATCTGCTGCGCCGGGCCTATCAGCGGCATCTGGCGATTTTCCAGGGCAATGCCGTTGATCTGCTCACCTCGACCCAGTTTGTCACCCTGTGCACGTTGCGCGACCGGGGACCGAGCAACCAGACCGACATCATAACGGCCACCGGCATCGATCAAGCGACGATCCGCGGCATTATTGAACGCCTGAAGCAGCGGGAGCTGGTCGAATTTCAGTCCGACCCCCACGACCGGCGGAAGGTCATCGTGGTGCTGACCGATAGCGGGGCTGAACTGCTGCATCGCATGATCCCTCGTGCGCATCACATCAGCGAACTCACGATGGGCGAACTCAATCCCGGCGAACGTGCCGCCGTCATATTCACGCTGAAGAAAATGCTGGGGCGCGCATAGTGCTTCGCTGTTACGGGGGCTTTGCGGCCTCCTTCTGCCACGCCTGCATGTCGGCGATTTCCGCCTCCTGGGCCGTGATGATCGCTTGCGCCAGCTTGCGCATCGCCGGGTCCTTGCCGTGGGCCAACTCAAACTGCGCCATGGCGATGGCGCCCTGATGATGCGGGATCATCATCGCCACGAAGTCGTGGTCGGGGTCACCGGTCAGCGGCGCCGCCGCCATCGTCTGCGACATCGCTTCCATGGCCGCCATCATGCCGCTGTCCGGGTCGGCCGATGGCTGCGCGCGGCCCGGCAACTGCGCCAGTGCAACCGCAACGACGGCCAGGACAGCGACGCACGACCCCGTCGTAACGCGGCTCATGGCAGCGGCGCCGCCCGCATCCGCAGCGCGTTCGCGATCACGGAGACCGAACTCAGCGACATCGCCAGCGCGGCGACCATCGGGCTGAGCACAAGGCCGAACACGGGGTAAAGCACCCCGGCGGCCACCGGGATGCCGACCACATTGTAGGCGAAGGCGAAGACGAGGTTCTGCCGGATGTTGCGCATCACCATCCGGCTGAGGGCGTACGACCGCGCGATGCCCGCCAGGTCACCCTTCACCAGCGTGATCCCGGCGCTTTGGATCGCCACCTCCGTTCCCGTGCCCATGGCGATGCCCACATCGGCCGCCGCAAGGGCCGGCGCGTCGTTCACGCCATCGCCTGCCATGGCCACCACGTCGCCGTTCGCCTTCAACGCGCGGATGATCCGCTGCTTGTCCTCCGGCAGCATCCCGGCATGGATTTCGTCGATGCCGAGTTGGCGCGCCACGGCCTCTGCGGTGATCGCGTTGTCCCCCGTCAGCATCACGAGGCGCAGACCGCTGGCCTTCAGCGCGGCCATGGCTGCTGGCGTCGTGGCCTTCACCGGGTCGGCGATGGCGATGACGCCGGCTGCCCTGCCATCCACGGCGACGAACAGCGCACTCGCCCCCCCGGCGCGGCGCCGGTCCGCCTCGCCCACAAGGCTGCCCGGGTCGATGCCGGAGTCCGCCATCATCGCGGCATTGCCGAGCACGACCCGGCGCTCGCCCACCCGCCCGGCCACGCCCTTGCCGGTGACGGAGGTAAAACCGGCTGCCTCGATCAGCGGCGTCCCAGCCTCGCGCGCCGCGGCGACGATGGCGGCGGCAAGCGGATGCTCGCTCGACTGTTCCAGGCTGGCCGCCAGCCCCAGCACATCCGCCTCCGACGCCCCTTCCGCCCCGACGACCGAGACCACCTTGGGCTTGCCCTCCGTCAGGGTGCCGGTCTTGTCCACGACCAGCGTCGTGACCGACGCCATGCGCTCCAGGGCTTCCGCCGACCGGATGAGGATGCCGTGCCCGGCCCCTTTCCCGACCCCGACGCCGATGGACATCGGTGTCGCCAGCCCCAATGCGCAGGGGCAGGCGATGATGACCACCGACACGGCTGCGACCAGCGCGTAGGCGAGGGCGGGCGGCGGCCCCCAAACCGCCCAGCCGGCGAAGGCCAGCACGGCGGCCGCCAGCACCGCCGGCACGAACCAGCCTGCAACCGCGTCGGCCAGGCGCTGGATCGGCGCACGGCTTCGTTGCGCCTCCGCCACCATGGCGACGATCCGGGCCAGCATGGTGTCCGACCCGACCCGCTCCGCCCGCATCACCAGCGAGCCCGTGCCGTTGACCGTGCCGCCCACCAGCGTGTCGCCCGGCGCCTTGCCGGCGGGCACGGACTCCCCCGTCACCATGGACTCGTCCACGGCGCTGCTGCCCTCCAGCACGACGCCGTCGACCGGGACGCCGTCGCCGGGGCGGACGCGCAGCCGGTCCCCGACGGCGACCTGCGCCACCGGGATCTCCTCATCGCCGCCGCCCCGCAGCCGCCATGCCGTCTTCGGCGCCAGGTTGAGCAAGGTGCGGATGGCGTGCCCGGTCTGCTCCCGCGCCCGCAGCTCCAGCACCTGGCCCAGCAGCGCCAGCACCGTGATGACGGCGGCGGCCTCGTAATACGCCGGTGCGGCGCCGTCCGCGCTGCGGAAGGAGGCGGGGAACAGCCCCGGCGCCAGCGTCGCCACCACGCTGTCGAGGTAGGCGGCGCCGGTTCCCAGCGCGATCAGGGTGAACATGTTCAGCCGCCGGGTGACGAGCGAGGCCCAGCCGCGCTGGAAGAACGGCGCCCCCGCCCACAGCACGACCGGGGTCGCCAACGCGAACTGGACCCAGAGTGAGACGTGCGGCGGCAGGATGCTGCCGATCCGCAGCGCCGGGATGTGTTCACCCATCGCCAGGACGAAGACGGGCAGGGCCAGGGCCAGGCCGATCCAGAACCGCCGGGTCATATCCGCCAATTCGGGGTTCGGGCCCGTTTCCGCCGTGATCTCCATCGGCTCCAGCGCCATGCCGCAGAACGGGCAGGCCCCTGGTCCCTGCTGCAGGACCTGCGGATGCATCGGGCAGGTGTAGGTGGCGCCGGGGGCCGCCGGGACCGCCTCCGGCTTGGGGGCGAGGTATTTGGCCGGATCGGCTGCGAACTTCGCCCGGCAGCCCTCGCAGCAAAACGCGTAGGCTACGCCCTCATGCTCGGCGCGGTGCTTGGCCGCCGCCGGATCGACCGTCATGCCGCACACCGGGTCGGTGGCGGTGAGCCGGGCTGGCGCGCCGCCGCAGGCTGGTCCGTGGTGCTGGTGGCCGTCCATCGTATCCCCTCCGCATGGCCGCCTGACGCCGGCCAGGCGATGGACATGGGCCTTCCCAGGGTCGGAAGGTCAAGCAGGTTATGGTCAGACGGTCCGCTCGCGCATGCGCCCGGCAGGATTCGAACCTGCGACCAAGCCGTTATGAGCGGCCCGCTCTAACCAACTGAGCTACAGGCGCACACGCCGCCATTCCATGCCCCGGCGCACCCTGCCTTGGCAAGGTTCGGCCCGGTGGGTAGGGTCCGGCCAGTTCGAACACCCGGGGAACACCATGGACGTCGCCAAGATCGCCACCGGCAAGGAGCCGCCGCACGACATCAACGTCGTGATCGAAATCCCCAAGGGCTCGGCCGTGAAATACGAGGTCGAAAAGGACAGCGGCGCCCTGTTCGTCGACCGCTTCCTGTTCACCCCGATGGCCTATCCGGCGGCCTACGGCTTCATCCCCGGAACGCTGGCCGACGACGGCGATCCGGCGGATGCCCTGGTGCTCACCCCGGCGGACGTCGTGCCCGGCGCCGTCATCCGCGCCCGGCCGATCGGCATGCTGCAGATGGAGGATGAGAGCGGGCAGGACGAGAAGATCATCTGCGTGCCCCATGACAAGATCCACCCGCTCTACAAGACCGTCCATGCGGTCGAGGATTTGCCCGAGATCACCCGCCAGGCGATCGAGCATTTCTTCACCCGCTACAAGGACCTGGAGCCCGGCAAGTGGGTGAAGGTCACTGGCTGGGCCGACAAGGCCGCCGCCGAAGCGGTGATCGTCAAGGCGATCGCCGCCGCCAAATAGCGGCATGATCCGGCGTCAGCTCAGCCTGCAGGCATCGCTGCTGCTGGCGGGATTGGCTGCCTGCGCCGTCCGGCAGCAACTGGCCGATACCGGGGCCTGCCGCATGGTGTCCAGCGACGCCGCCGTGGGCGGAGCCGTGCTGCAGGACTGCCTCGATTCGCTGCCCGCCGGCGTCATGCTGGCCTTGCCACCCAAACGCTTCGTGCTCACGGCGCCGCTGGTGCTGCGGCAGCCGGTGACGCTCACGACGGCGGGACGGCCGGCGAGCTGCGGCGACGCACCGATGGGATGCGCCACGCTGGTGCTGCGCATGGCGCCCTCGGGCGGCCTGGCCTGGCGCGCCATCACCGTCGCGGGGACTGGCAGCACTTTGGACCATCTGGTGGTGGAGGGCGGCAAGACCGACCCGCAGCGCGATGACACCGCCGCCTGCGCCGGCGCAGACCGGCCGCTGATGGGCGGCATCGCCGTCACCGCGCCGCAGGTGACGATCACGCACAGCGTGGTGCGGGACGTCGCCTGCTACAGCGCCGTCGTGGTCGACCCTGGTGCGGACGGGTTCCGCTTCGAAGACAACGCCGTGTTGTCGAACGGCACGCATGACCGGCCAAACATGTGGGCGGACGGGTTGACGCTGATCGACGGCGCCGACGACGTCGTGCGCGGCAATGTCTTCCGCGACAACACGGACGTGCAACTCGTGCTCGGCGGCTGCTTGCGCTGCACGGTGGCGGGGAACCGGTTGGAGGAGACGGCGGCGCCGGGCGCGGGCGCCTTCGCCGGCCTGCTGGTGCATGGCTGGCCGCAAACCAGCGGCGACTACGCAGGCACCGCCATCACCGGGAATGCAATCGATTGCGGCCCGGCCTATGCGTGCGGCTTCGGTCTCGGGGTCGGCGGGCGGGGCTGGTATGACTCGCCGACCTCGGGCGGGGTGATCGTCGGCAACACCGTCCGGCGGGCGCAGCTCGGCATCAACGTGGACAACGCGACCGGTCCGGTCACCATGCGGGACAACCAGGTGGCGGACAGCCGCGGCCGGGTGCGGTCGCATTGCGGCGAGTGGGCGGTGGGCCCCGTCAACATCGCCCCGGCGTCGCGGCGCTTTGTCGATGCGACGGCCGGCGCCGCCATCCCCGCCGAGGCGGTGACCAGCCGAAGCTTCGCCGGCTGCCTTCCCGGCACCTGACCGCCAGCGGGAGACGGAGAAATACGCCCGTCAGCCCAGGTATGCCTCGCGCACCGCGTCGCTGTCCATCAGCTCTGCCCCGGCGCCGGACAGGACCACCTCGCCCGATTGCAGCACGTAGGCGCTCTGCGCGATCTCCAGCGCCATGAACGCGTTCTGCTCCACCAGCAGCACCGTCACGCCGAGCTTGTTGATGGCGAGGATGGTCTCGAACACCTGGTCCACCACCTGCGGCGCCAGCCCCATGCTCGGCTCGTCCATCAGCAGGGTGCGCGGACGCGACATGAGCGCCCGGCCCATCGCCAGCATCTGCTGCTCGCCGCCGGACAACGTGCCGGCCAACTGGGTCAGCCGTTCCCGCAGGCGGGGAAACAGGCAGAGCACGCGCTCCAGCTCGGCCGCCAGCACCGCGCGCGGGCTGCGGCACCGGAACGCGCCCATACGCAGGTTCTCGCGCACGGTGAGGCGGCCGAATACCCGACGGCCCTCCGGCACCTGCACCAAGCCAAGCGGCACCAGGTCGTGCGCCGGCACCGCCGTCACGTCGCGCCCATCCAGCGTCACCCGGCCGCCGGTCAGCGTGCGCAGGCCGCAGAGGGCGTTCAGCATGGTGGTCTTGCCCGCGCCGTTCGCCCCCACCACGGCGCAGATCGTCCCCTCCGGCACCGTCAGCGACACGCCGCGCAGCGCCCGGATGTTGCCGTAGCTGACATGCAGGTCGGTGGCTGAAAGCGCGCTCAGGGGCGTGCCTCCAGCGCGTCCATGCCGTGCCGGGCAGCGCGTGCGCCCAGATAGGCGGTGATCACGGTCGGGTCCGCGCGGATCTCGGCCGGTGTTCCCTCGGCGATGGCGGCGCCGTGGTCGAGCACGGTGATCCGCTCGGAGATGCCCATCACCACCCGCATCTGGTGCTCGATCAACAGGATGGTCAGGCCGTGCGTGTCCCGCAGGGTGCGGATCAGCTCCAGCATGGCGTGGCTCTCGACCGGGTTCATGCCGGCCGCCGGCTCGTCGAGCAGCAACAGCAGCGGCTCGATCGCCATGGCCCGGGCGATTTCCAGCCGCCGCTGGTCCCCGTAGGGCAGGTGGCGCGCCAGCCGGTCCCCGCGGCCGGCCAAGCCCACGGCCGACAGCAGCGTGCGTGCGCGCTCCACCGTGTCGCGCACGCCGCGGCGATGGGCCGGCGTGGCCAGCAACGCGCCGAGCAAGGATTCGGGCCGCTTGGCGTCGACGCCGACCATGATGTTCTCGATCGCGGTAAGGTCGGGGAACAGGCGGATGTTCTGGTAGGTGCGCGCAACGCCATGGCCCGCCACCACGTCCGGCCGCAGCCCGTCGATGCGGACGCCGTCCAGATGGACCTCGCCGGCCGTCGGATGCACGAAGGAGGTGAGGCAGTTGAACAGCGTGGTCTTGCCGGCGCCGTTCGGCCCGATGACCGCGTGGATGGCGCCCTTCGGCACCGCGAGGCTCACCCTGTCGATCGCCAGCAGGCCGCCGTAGCGCTTGGTGATGTCGCGCGCGGACAGCAGCAGCGCGCTCATACCAGCTCCCGATGCGCGATGGCCTTCGGGCTCAGCCCCTCCGGCTTCAGCCGCACCACGGCGATCACCACCAGGCCGTAGATCAGGTAACGGTATTCGCCGAGGTCCCGCAGCACCTCGGGCGCGCCGATCAGGGCCGCGGCGCCGACCAGCACGCCGGACAGGCTGCCGATGCCGCCCACGATCAGGATCGCCACGACGTTGACCGAAACCAGCAGTTGAAAACTCTGCGGGAAGACGGAGCCGACCATGCCGGCGAAGATGCCACCCGCCAGCCCGGCGAAGGCCGCACCCATGGTGTAGGCGGACAGCTTGACCCGGACGAGTGCGATGCCCAGCGCCTGGGCCACGTCCTCGTCCTCCCGCACGGCCAACCAGCGGCGGCCGAGGCCGGAATGCTGCACCCGCCAGGCGACGTAGCCGGCCGCCGCGGTCAGGCAGAGCGTCATGTAGAAAAGCTGCGTGGGGGAGCTGAGCACGATACCGAACAGCACCGGCTTGGGCAGGTTCACGATGCCTTGCGCGCCGCCCAGCAGCGGCTTTAGCATGTCGGACAGGACCAGCACGCGGATGATTTCGCCCAGGCCGAGCGTGGCGATGGCCAGGTAATCCCCGCGCACCTTCAGCACCGGCAGCCCGAACAGGAACCCGGCCACGGACGCGGCCAGGATCGCGAATGGCAGCGCCGCGAAAAACGGCAGCAGCCCCCCGGCGCCGGACGGCCCCGCCGTCAGCAAGGCGACCGTGTAGGCGCCGACGGCGAAGAACGCGACGAAGCCGAGGTCGACCAGGCCCGCCAAGCCCAGCTCGATGTTCAGCCCGAGCCCCATCAACGTATAGAGGCAGACCAGCATCATCACCTGCGCCACGAAGTCGTTGGTCAGCGCCGGAAGCGCCAGCACGAGGCACAGGCACAGCAGCTTGGCCGCCAGCTTCACGCCGGTCGGCAGGCGGGCGAAGGCCGCGGCGCCGGGCCGCACCGTCACCAACGCGCCGATCGCCGCCGCGGCGGCCGCGCCGGGCGGCAGCAGCCCGTCATAGTTGAAGCCCCACTCGTCCACCCCGCCCATGCCGCCCAGGATGCTGCGGATCAGCTCCCGCAGCAGCCCGGCCGTGACCACGCCGCCCAGCCCGCCCAGCACCACCCGGCGCAGCAGCGGTGGACACACCACGAGCGCGGCCCCCAACCCGGCCGCACAGAGGCCGGCCGCCGCGAGCAGCAGTGTCGCCTGCCCGCCCGGCAGGCCGAAGCCGACGCGGTTCAGCGTCACCGGCGTGAGCGAGACCAGCATCCAGCGCAGGTTCGCGGCCCTGGCGGCGAACACCAGCCCCATCACCAGCGCGCCCGCGACCGCCCCCGAAAGCGCGGCGGAGAGCAGCACCAGCCAGGTTCTGCTGCGCCGCGCCATCACCGCGCCGCCGCCCATCGCCACGGCCAGCATCAGCGCGTGCCCGATATCCACCACGCCGACCACCAGCGCGCGGTTGCTGAACTGGCCGAACAACCCGACCAGCACCGTGAAGGCGCAGGTGGCGGCGACCGACAGGGCCGTCGCCGCGCCGAGCCGCAACCCTGCCGGCAAGCCCAGCGGCCGGGCCGTGGCCGACGCGCCGGCCATCAGGCCCGGGCGGTGGACAGCCGCTCGCCCAACAGGCCGCGCGGGCGGAAGATCAGCACCATGACCAGCATCGTGTAGGCGATCGCGTCCCGCAACTGATACGGCGACTGCACGCCGAGGCCTTCCAGGAACGCCGCCGGCCCCAGGCTCTCGACCAGGCCCAGCGCATAGCCGCCCAGCATCGCGCCGGGAATGTTGCCGATGCCGCCGAGCACGGCCGCACCGAACCCTTTCACGCCGAGGAAGAACCCCATGAAGAACGAAATCTGCTTGAACACCAGGCCGTAGAGCAGCCCGGCGATCCCAGCCAGCGCGCCGCCCAGCGCGAAGGTGAACACGATCACCCGGTCCACATTGATGCCCATCAGCGTGGCGGCGTCCTTGTCCTCCGCCACCGCGCGCATGGCGGTGCCGATCTTGGTCCGCATCACGATCAGCGTCAGCACCACCATGGTCAGCACCGCGGCGACCACCACCACGATCTGCACCCGCGGCACCGAGAACCCGGCGAAGGTCACGAGGCCGTCGATCGCCGGCATGGACGGGAACGCCTTGTTCTGGGCGCCGAACATGCCGCGTGCCGAGTATTCAAGCACGAAGGAGGCGCCAAGCGTGCTGATCAGCGGCGCCAGCAAGCGGCCGCGGCGGAACGGGCGATAGGCGACGCGCTCCACCAGCACCGCGATGCCGGCCGACACGGCGATGCAAACGACGGTGGCGATGGCGAAGCTCAGCGCCGGGTCGGGGCCCAGGAGGCCGGCGCGGTTGCAGGCAAGCAGCGCGAAGCATGATGCGTAGGAGCCGAACATGAACACGTCGCCATGGGCGAAATTCACCATCCGGAGGATGCCGTACACCATGGTGTAGCCCAAGGCGATCAGGGCGTAGATCGCGCCGATGGTCAGGCCGAAGGCAAGGAATGAAAACCACTCCGCCCGGTCGTAGCGCGGGTGCAGCAGACCGGCCACGAAGCCGGTGGCGACCACCGCCACCACCACGATCCGCAGGGCGAGGAGGAACCAGTCGACCGCGGTCGCCCGGCGGATCCAGTCCCGTAGCACCGGCAGCCGCCGGGCTATGGGTACACCTTCTTCGGGTTGGTCCCGATCTTGAACGTCGAGGGGTCGGCATTGGTGTATTCGAACACGGCGAAGTGGGAGGAGCCGCAATCGCCATACGGGTCGCAGGTCAGCTTGCCGGTCAGGCCGTCCAGGTCGGTGGTGTGCATCAACGCGTCGCGCAGCGCCTTGCGGCCGATATAGGTGTCGCCGGCGGCGTCGGTCTGGGCCACCTTCTCGATCGCCGTCATCAGCGCCAACGCGCAATCATACGCATTGGCATGGAAGCCTGCGATCGGGTCCTCGCCGTATTTCGCCTTGTACTTCGCCAGGAAGGCGGGATATTGCGAGCCCATCAGCGACGGGTCGTTGTCGATGCCGGTCAGCCGGTAGCCGACGGCCGCGTCGCCCGCGGCATCCAGGAAGGCCGGGGCAAGCACCGCGTCGGTGCCCAGCACGGGGACGCCGGACATGGTCGGCACCTCCTTCGCCTGGCGCACGAGATAGGCGGAGACGCCGGTGAAGTCGGGCGCGAACAGCAATTCCGGCTTCGCGGTGCCGATGCGCGTCAGCACCGGGCGCAGGTCGGTATCGGAGGGCGAGACCGCCTCGGCCGCCACGACCGAGCCGCCGGCGGCCTTGAACTGGGTGGCGAACGCGTCGGCCAGTTGCTGGGCATACAGGCTGCCGTCGTGCAGGGTGGCCACCTTGGTCACGTGGATGCTCTGCGCGTATTTCACCGCGGCGGCCGCGGCGTTGAGATCGTTGTAGATGAACCGGACGATGCCTTGCAGGCCGACGGGTCGGTCGGG
Source organism: Acetobacteraceae bacterium (assembly GCA_965199095.1). GTDB lineage: Bacteria > Pseudomonadota > Alphaproteobacteria > Acetobacterales > Acetobacteraceae > LMUY01. The sequence goes on along the minus strand of CBDAQM010000004.1, from coordinate 210,057 downwards.
GGCGGTCAATGCGGGGGCGGTGGCCGCCGGGTCCGCCTGCGGCATGCCGGCATTCCACAGCACCGGCGACCCGCCGCGCGATTCGGAGGAGCACGTCGTGCCGACCACGGCCACGATCTGCTTGTTCGCCGCCAGCCGGGTGGCCGCGGTCTGGCCACCCTCCACGCTGCACTGGCCATCTTCCGGCAGATACCTGATCGGATGGCCGACCAGCATGTTCTTGTGATCGTCGAACGCGATCTCCGCCCCTCGCGATGCATCGACGCCCAAGGAGAGGTCCGGCCCGGACAACACCAGCAGGCCGCCGATCAGGATCGGTTGGCCCTTCGGGATCTTGACGACCCCCACCTCGTCGGTGACCGGGCCGAGCGTTTCCGCGCGAAGCGGCGCACTCAGCATGGTTGCGGCGAGGCAAGCGGCGGCGAAGCCGTGCAGCAACGCGCGATGCAGAGGGGTAGCCACCTGTTGCCAGACCATGTGCCGCCAGACCTCCCAGCCGGACCCGGGATGGGTTCGGACCATGTCCCAAGTTAGCAAGCGGTGTGCCATACGCTGGCCGTGACGGCGCGTCCGCGTGGCTCGCCTAATCCCGGCGGGCGCGCAGGTGATCGCGCAGCGTGCGCCCGGTGTAGTGCGTGCGGAACACGCCGCGCCGTTGCAGCAGCGGCACCACGGCGCGGCTGAATTGCTCGAACATGCCTGGGAAGGTGGTCGGCGTCAGCACGAACCCGTCGCAGGCATGGTCCTCGAACAAATCCACCAACTGGTCGGCCACCATCTCCGCCGTGCCGATCAGTTGCGGGCACAACTCGCTGGTGGCGAAACGCCGTGCCGCCTCGCCCAGCGTCAGCCCCTCCGCCCTGGTGCCTTGCAGGATGACGTCGAACGACCCGCGCGAGCCCTCCTCCTTCTCGAAATCGGCCAGCGGCAGGTCCGGGTCGAACTTCGCCAGGTCGACCCCGATATGGCCGGACATCTGCGCCAGGCCGAGCCGCGTGTCGACCAGGCTGTTGACGTGCTCGGCCCGCTCCCGCGCGATGGCCTCCGTCTCGCCGAGCACCACGTCGATCGAAGGCAGCACCACGCACGCCTCCGGCGCCCGGCCCTGCGCCGCCACACGCGCCTTGAAGTCCTGGTAGAAGGCCTGCATGTCCGCCTTCTGGTGCTGCAGCGTGAAGATCACCTCGCCCCAGCGCGCGCCGAACGCGCGTCCGCGGTCCGAACTGCCGGCCTGCATGATGACGGGATGGCCCTGCGGGCTGCGCGGCGTGGTCAACGGCCCGCGCGTGCGGATCCATTTGCCGGCGTAGTCGACATAATGGATCTTCGCCGGGTCGGCGAACGCCCCGGCTTGCTTGTCGCCGAGCAGCGCGCCGTCCTCCCAACTCTCCCACAGCGCGAAGCACGCTTCCAGGACCTCGTCCGCCCGGTCGTAGCGGTCCGCGCGGCCGGGCATTTCGTCCATGCCGAAATTCCGCGCCTCCAGCGTGCTCGTGGAGGCGACGACGTTCCAGGCGGCCCGGCCGCCGCTCAAATGGTCCAGGCTGCCCAGCATCCGCGCGATCTGGTACGGATGGTTGAACGTGGAGGAGTAGGTGAGCCCCAGGCCGATATGTTCGGTCACCCGCGCCATCATCGGCAGCACCACCGCCGGGTCCAGCAGGCAGACCTGGCCGCCGCGTCCCACCATGGTGGCGTAGCTGCCGTCATACAGGTCGTACAGGCCGAGGATGTCGGCGAAGAACAGCCCGTCGAACCGGCCCGCCTCCAGCACCCGGGCGATGTGCTCGTAGCGGGCGGGGCTGAGCAGGTCGTCGACGGCGGAGTCCGGGTGGCGCCACGCACCGTGGTGATGGCAGGTCGGGCCGGTCATCAGGAAGGCGATCAGGTGCATCTGGCGGTCGTCCCGCATCGATCTACTCGCTGCCGTTCGGAGGGCGGTCACGCAAGATCAGTGCCGGGTATCGCGTGTCACCTTAGGGCGGCTTGTGTCTGGGACCGAACGATCTCCTTCAGCATGCGCAACCGCGGCCCGCGCAGATCCGGCCAGCCCAACTGCTCGAGCGCGATGCTGCGCCCAAGGTGGAAGACCGTGAGCTGCCCTAGGATGGCGGAGGTGCGCAGCCGCGTCTGCGTGTCCGAAGCAGGCCGGCCGGTGATCAGCCCCACCAGGCGGGTGCAGTGGCCATGCAGCTCCTCCACCACCGTGTTGCGCAGCATCTTGTAGGTTGGGTCATTGCCCTCCTCGCTCTGGCCGCGCGCGATGAAGCGCGACCAGCCGTCGGCCTCGACCGTCTCGAACAAATAGTCCGCCATCGCATCCATGATGTCGCACAGCGCGTCGACCGCCGCGTCCGCATCCCGCCCCACCTGGCCCGACCGCAGATAGGCGTCGCGCATGGCGAGGCTGAAGCATTGGCCCAGATGCTCGACACAGGCGAGATGCAGGCCCCGCTTGCTGTCGAAATAGTATTGCAGCGCCGGCGGATTGACGCCGGCGTCCTGCGCGATCTGCCGGGTGGAGGCGCGTTCGTAACCGTCCTCGCCGAAGCGGCGCAACGCCGCCTCGATGATCCTGACCCGCTTCTCGTCGCCCCGGGCGTAGCCGCCGGACGGCGGCCGGCGTCGCGGTCCCGACTGTTCCATCGCTGCCAACCTCCCTCACCACCGAATGTCGTCCAATTGACATACATGACGGCCAACACCATGCATATCGCCGGAGCACATCCGGGATCGCCTGCGTGCCTGTTGCCGAAGCCACCTCACTCGATCGCGCTCCGCCGAAGCGCCCGATGCTCAAGCGCCCCATCACCTGGATCGTCCTGCTCCTCGTGGTGGCTGCGATCGTGACATACGGGGTGTACTGGTGGAACACCGCCCGCTTCCTGCAAAGCACGGACGACGCCTATCTGCGCGCCGACCAAGTGACGGTGGCGCCGCGGATTTCGGGATACGTGAGCGCGGTCCTGGTGGCCGACAACCAGGCCGTGACCGCCGGCCAGCCGCTGGTGCGCATCGATCCCGCGAACTACCAGGCCGCCCTGGTGCAGCAGACCGCCACGCGCGACGCCCGGCAGGCCGACGTCGCGGTCATGGCGGCGCAGCAGCAGCAACAGCTCGCCTCCGTGGAGCAGGCGCAGGCCAAGCTTGCCGGCGACCAGGTCGACGCCCGTTTCGCGGCCCGCCAAGCCGAGCGGTACCGCGGCCTGGCCGCCAGCGGCGCCGAGACCAACGAAAAGCTGGCCGAAATGGTCAACCAGCGTGACCGCGCCAATGCAACGCTCAGTGCCGACAGCGCAGCCCTGCTCGCCGCCCAGCGCCAGGCCAAGACGGCGGAGGCGCAGGTGCAGCAGGCGCAGGCGCAGGTGGACGCCGCCGACGCCTCCATCCGGGCGGCGGGGTTGGACGTCGACAACACGCTGGTGCGGGCCAGCATCGCCGGCCGGGTCGGCGACCGCACCGTGGCGATCGGGCAGTACGTGCAGCCGGGCACGCGCATGCTCACGCTGGTGCCGGTCCAGGACATCTACGTCGTCGCCAACTTCAAGGAGACGCAGATCGGCGGCATGCGGGTTGGCCAGCACGCTTCGGTCACCGTCGACGCACTCGATGGACGCATCCTCGACGCCGTGGTCGACAGCTTCGCCCCCGGCACCGGGTCTGACTTCGCCCTGCTGCCGCCGGAGAACGCCACCGGCAACTTCACCAAGATCGTGCAGCGCGTCCCGGTGCGGCTGCGCCTGCGGACCGACCCGGCGACGCTCGCGCTGCTGATGCCCGGCCTGTCCGTCAGCGTCGAGATCGACACTGATCAGCCGGCCTCCGCCGCGGGCAGGGAGTGATGGCCGCCGCGTCCGACAAGGCCAGCGCTGCAGATTGGATCGCGGTGCTGGCCGGGGCGCTCGGCGCCCTGATCGCCTCGCTGGACATCTCCATCGTCAACTCCGCCTTGCCGCAAATCCAGGGCGAGATCGGCGCAAGCGGCACCGAGGGCACCTGGATCTCCACCGGCTACCTCGTTTCCGAAGTCGTCATCATCCCGCTCACGGCATGGCTGACGCGGGTGCTGGGGCTGCGCAACCTGCTGCTTGGCTGCGCGCTGTTCTTCACCCTGTTCTCGATGCTGTGCGGCTTCTCCCACAGCCTCCCCGCGATGATCCTGGGACGCGTCGGGCAGGGTTTCACCGGCGGCGCGCTGATCCCGGCGGCGCAGACCATCATCCGCACCCGCCTGCCGAACCGGCAATTGCCGCTGGGCATGTCCATCTTCGGCCTGATCGTGCTGCTCGGCCCGCTGGTGGGGCCGGTGCTGGGCGGCTGGCTGACGGAGAACGCCACCTGGCGGTGGTGCTTCTTCCTTAACCTGCCAGTGGCCGGGGCGCTGGTGGCGCTGCTGCTGCTGGGACTGCCGCACGAAAAGACCAAGCCGGAGCTGTTCTTGCGCGCCGACTGGCTCGGCATCGCTGGCCTGACGGCGTTCGTGAGTGCGCTGACCGTGGTGCTGGAGGAAGGCCAGCGTGAGCGCTGGTTCGAGTCGGGCCTGATCCGCTGGCTGAGCGTCCTCTGCGTGCTGGGCTTCATCACGCTGATGTTCGCGCAGGCAACGGCCAAGCAGCCGGTGATCAAGCTCCGCCTGCTGCTGAACCGAAGCTACGCCAGCGTGATCATCATCGTGGTGACGATCGGTTCCGGCCTGTACGGCATCCTCTATGTGCTGCCGCAGTTCCTGAGCAGCATTGCCGACTACAACGCCGCGCAGTCCGGGCGGGTGCTGTTCATCTCCGGCATCCCGGCCTTTCTGATGATGCCGATCCTGCCGGGCCTGCTTGGCCGGGTGAACATGCGTCTGCTGGTGATGGGCGGCCTGATCTGCTTCGCCGTAAGCTGCTTCCTGGACACGCATTTGTCGGCGCAGGACGGCGGCGGCGCGTTCGTCTGGTCGCAATTGCTGCGCGGCGTGGGTCAGATCCTGGCGCTGATGCCGCTCAACCAGGCCTCGGTCGGCGCCGTGAGCCGGGAAGACGCGGCGGACGCGGCCGGGCTGTACAACATGGCGCGCAATCTCGGCGGCTCGCTCGGCTTGGCGGCGCTGGGCGTGTTCATCGACCGGCGGGTGGAGCTGCATGCCGACAGCATCCGCGCGACGGTCGACGCCAACTCGCCTTTGGTGCAGGAGCGGTTGGCGGGCATGGCCGCGAACTTCCTGCAGACCGGGACCGACCCCAGCTACGCGCAGCAGCAGGCGCTGCGGCAGTTCGCCGCGCAGATCCACATCCAGGCGCTCGTCATGACGTATTCGGACTGCTTCTGGCTGCTTGGCATCGCGCTCACGGCCAGCCTGCCGCTGGTGTTCCTGCTTCGACGGCCGCCCGCCGACGGCGCCGCAGCGACGGACGCGCACTGACATGGCGCTGCGCCTGCGACGCGCCGGCTGTCTTGCTTGGACAAGCTGGCTGCTGCTTGCCGGATGCACCGTTGGCCCGAACTACCAGGGTCCGCCGCAGGTGATCGCCGCCGATCATCCGTTCGCGCGCGCCGCCGCCATCCGCGTCGCCGCCGGCCCTGTCGAGCCGCAATGGTGGACCGCGCTGCAGGATCCCGCACTGAACCAGGTCGAGGCGGCGGCCCTGGCCGGCAGCCCCGACCTGGCGGCGGCCACCGCACGCCTGCGGGAAGCGCGCGCTCAGTTGCACGCGCAGCAGGCGGATCTCCGGCCGAACACCAGCGCCAGCGCGATCTACTTGCATACCCAGGGCGGCACCGGGCTGCTGACCGGCGGCCTGTTGGGCGGCAGTTCTGCCGCGGCGAGCCAGTCGGCCGGCAGCGGGGCGGCCACGGCCTTGCCCGACGATTTGGACCTCTACGACGTCGGCTTCGACGCCACCTGGGAAATCGACCTGTTCGGCGCCCAGCGCCGGGCCGTCGAAAGCGCCGCGGCCTCCGCCGAAGCGCGCCGGGCGGACCTGGCCGACGCGCAGGTCTCGCTGACGGCGGATGTCGCCCGCGCCTATGTGAGCCTGCGCGACGTGCAGCACCGTATCGCGCTGTCACGCGCGAGCACCGCGCTGCAGGAACGCGTGCTGGTGCTGACGCAGAAGCGGGAGGCCGGGGGCACGGCCTCGGCGCTGGATGTCGAGCGGTTGAACACACAGGTGGAGCAGACCCGGACCGACATCGTGCCGTTGCAGGCGCAGGTGGATGAGCAGCTCGACCAACTGGCGATCCTGACCGGGCGGTCCCCAGGCGAACTCGACCCCGCGCTGAGCCAGCCGGCGGCGCTGCCGGCGCCGCCCGAGAGGGTGGCCGTCGGCGACCCGGCGTCGCTGCTTCGCCGCAGGCCCGACATCCGCGCCGCCGAGCGGCAGATCGCAGCCGAAAACGCCACCATCGGCCAGCACGTGGCGGATTACTTCCCGAAACTGGAACTGCTCGGCAATATCGGCTTCGCGTCGACCGATGTCGGGCAGCTCCTCAGCGGCGGCTCGTTCGCGGCCGTGGCAGCCCCCGTCCTGCAGTGGAAACCGTTCGATTTCGGGCGCACCGCCGCCGCCGTCGAGCAGGCGCGGGCCGGGCGCGACGAGGCGGTGGCAAACTATCGCAGCACCGTGCTGAAGGCGCTCAACGACGCGGAAACCGCCTTGTCGCGCTATGGCAACCAGCGGCAGGACGTGGCCGGCTTGCAACGGGTGCTGGCATCAGCCGACCATGCGGCCGCGTTGACCCGCCAGCGCTACGTGGGTGGCACCGCAACGCTGATCGACACGCTGGATACCGAGCGGCAACGGGTCCAGGCGGAACAGGCGCTCGCACAGGCGCAGGCCGAGCTGACACAGGACTTCATTGCGCTGCAGAAGAGCCTGGGGCTCGGGTGGCAGGAGCAGGGTGTTTCGGCCACGGTCCAGGCCAGGAACTGACCGCGCGCGGGCGGCAAAGGTTTCGCGGCATAAGCCCATGGAGCGCAAGGCTCATACCGGGCTACGCACCTGCACCGCACGCTCACCCAAGCTGCCGACGATTGATGCGCAACCATAACGTCCTGGATAAAGGTATTTTAACCAACGGATGATACCTCTTGCCCGTTGGTAAACTCCGGAGCTGGTTATGAAACACTTGTCCGTTATCATTAAGTTCTTGCTCGTTATGGCCGTGTTTGGGGTCTTTGCGGTCGGCTCGGCCTTCTTTTCAGCCAGTAAGATGGATGAGATCGATCACGGCTATAGCAGCGCGATTTCGCATGAGAGCGCGGTGGCCCTCGCAACCGCCCGCGCCACGAGCAACGTCCGCGCGATGCGGGCGGCTATCGGCGAGTTGGAACTCTCCACGACAGAGGCGGGTAATGCCGCGGCCAAGGCGCAGTTCGACGAAGCCCGCGACCTGTTCGTCAAATACATGGATTTCGTAGTGCAGGTTGAGCCTTCCTCGGCCAACGTGACCAACGACATCAAACAGCGCGTCTTGCGGCAGGTCGGATCCACCTGCAACGCCTCGATCGAGGCCGCCACCAAAGCGACTGATCCGGCCGACGTGGCCGCGGCGCAAGCCATGTACATGAAGGATTGTGCACCGGGCTTCCCGCCGCTCTCCGCGGAACTCTCCGCCGTCACGACCGCACGGGACAATGCCGTCAAGTCGCAGAGCAACGCTCTTGAAGCCACGACCCGGCAGACCGTCACCCTGACCTATGTAATCATCATCAGTGGCTTGGCGCTCGTCATGGCTGGCGGCTTCTTCGCCATCCGCGCCTGGGTGTCCAAGCCGCTGGTGGCGCTTGCGGCCCTGATGGGACGCCTGGCAGCGGGCGACCTTGCCTCCGAGGTGACGGGAACCGAGCGCAAGGACGAGGTCGGTGCAATGTCGCGCGCCGTGCAGGTGTTCAAGGAGGCCGGCATCGAGAAGAACCGCCTTGAGGCCCAGGCCGAGACGGACAGGCAGGCGGCCGACAAGGACCGTGCACGCGCCGAGCAGGAGCGCAAGATCATCGCCGATCAGCAGGCCGTCGTGGTCCAGAGCCTGGCGGACAGTCTTCGCCGGTTGTCGGCTGGTGACCTGACCTGCGACATGACCGAAGCCTTCGCACCCGAATACGAACGGTTGCGGACGGACTTCAATGCGGCGGTGGCCGAGTTGCGCGGCGTCATCAGCACGATCATCGCCAACACCGGCGCGCTGCGCTCCGGCACCGGGGAAATCAGCCAGGCAGCCGATGACCTGTCGCGGCGCACCGAACAGCAGGCCGCCAGCCTGGAGGAGACTGCGGCGGCGCTCGACCAGATCACGGCGACGGTGCGCAAGACTGCCGAGGGCGCAACGGCTGCCCAGAATGTGGTGGCGTCGGCGAAAACCGAGGCGGAGCATGGCGAAGTCGTCGTGCGCGACGCGGTGACCGCGATGAGCGAGATCGAGAAGTCGGCGCGGGAGATCGGCCAGATCATCGGTGTCATCGATGAGATCGCGTTCCAGACCAACCTGCTGGCGTTGAATGCCGGCGTGGAAGCGGCACGGGCCGGGGATGCGGGACGCGGCTTCGCCGTGGTCGCCAGCGAGGTGCGCGCCCTGGCGCAGCGGAGCGCCGAGGCTGCGAAGGAGATCAAGGGGCTGATCGGCGCCAGCACCTCCCATGTCGGGCGCGGCGTGACGCTCGTGCGGGAGACGGGCGCTGCTCTCGGCCGCATCCTCGGCCAGGTCACGCAGATCAACGGAGCGGTGGGCGAAATCGCGGCCAGCGCCCAGGAACAGGCAAGTGGCCTGGCCCAGGTGAACACCGCGGTCAACCAGATGGACCAGGTGACGCAGCAGAACGCGGCGATGGTCGAGCAGTCGACCGCGGCCAGCCATAGCCTGGCCCAGGACACGGCCGAGCTGGAACGGCTGACCACGCGCTTCAAGACCGGGGCGGAGCACCACGTCGAGAACGCGAGAGTGCGGGAAGCCGCCCCGGCTGCGAAAGCAAGCCGCGCGTCCGCGCCCGCCAAGCCTCTGCGGGTCGTGACAGGGAACACCGTGCGCAAGGCGGCGCCGGATCAAGATGCTTGGCAGGAGTTTTGAGGATGGCAGATCCTGTCTCCCTCAAGCTCCCGCCCCGCGAGCTGATCTCTTTCTACATCGGCGAGCAGTATTTCTGCATCGACATCATGGCGGTTCGGGAAATCCGCGGCTGGACGTCCGCCACGCCGCTGCCGCATGCACCATCGACGTCGCGCGGGGTGGTCAACCTGCGCGGGGCGATGTTGCCGGTGGTGGATTTGGGGGCGCTGCTTGGCCTGTCCGCAACGGCCACGACCAAGCAGAACGTCATCATCGTGGTGGAGGCGAGCGAGCAGGTGGTGGGTCTGCTCGTGGACGGCGTGAGCGACATCCTGACGTGCACGAACGAGATGCTGCAGCCGGCGCCGCCGATCGCGGCGGGGGCAGGCATCGCCAACATCGCCGGGCTGGTGGAAATCGACGGACGCCTGTTGACGCTGCTGCAACTCGACGCACTGGTCGCCGGCCTCGTCCTCGCGTCGGCAGCCTAGCGCGATCGTTTCAGATGTAGGGTGCAATCCGCTTTGAGGATTGCACCCTCAACCAAGCTGTCGAGCCCGGCGCGCAGTCACAACGTCCTAGATAAGGCTATGTTAACAAACCCGTGATATCCCCTACCGATGGGTAATCGGAGCTGGGCTATGAAACACGTGTCCGTCATCAGTAAGTTCTTGCTCGTCATGGCCGTGTTTGGGGCCTTTGCGGTCGGCTCCGCCTTCTTTTCAGCCAGTAAGATGGGCGCGATCGATCGAGGCTATAGCAGCGCCATTTCGCATGAGGGTGCGGTAGCACTCTTAACCGCCCGCGCCGCAAGCAGTGTCCGCACGATGCGGGCGACGATCGCCGAATTGCAGCTCTCCGTTACGGAGGACGGCAATGCAAGAGCCACAGCGGAGTTCAGTGAGGCCCGCGGTAAATTCATCAAATACATGGATCTCGCGGCACAGTTAGAGCCCGCCTCGGCCAACGCCACCAACGACATCAAACAGCGCGTCTTGCAGCAAGTCGATACAACCTGCGCCGCCTCAATCCAGGCCGGGGCCGCCGCGACGAGCGGTGTCGCGGTTGCTGCAGCGCAAGCCCTGTACCTTGAAACATGTGCCCCTGGTTTCGCACCCCTGTCTGCGGAACTCACTGTTATAACCAACGCACGGGACAGTGCCGTCAAGTCCCAGAGCAACGCACTCGCCGCCTCCACCCGGCAGACCATTACCCTGACATACGTGATCATCATCAGCGGGCTGGCGGTGGTCATGGTCGGTGGTTTCTTCGCTATCCGCGCCTGGGTGTCCAAGCCGTTGGTGGGCCTCGCCGCGCTGATGGGGCGCCTGGCAGCAGGCGACCTTACCTCCGAGGTGACGGGCACCGAGCGCAAGGACGAGGTCGGCGCAATGTCGCGCGCCGTGCAGGTGTTCAAGGAGGCCGGGCTCGAGAAGAACCGCCTCGAGGCCCAGGCCGAGACGGACAGGCAGGCGGCCGACAAGGACCGTGCACGCGCCGAGCAGGAGCGCAAGATCATCGCCGATCAGCAGGCCGTCGTGGTCCAGAGCCTGGCGGACGGTCTTCGCCGGTTGTCGGCTGGTGACCTGACCTGCGACATGACCGAAGCCTTTGCACCCGAATACGAACGGTTGCGGACGGACTTCAATGCGGCGGTGGCCGAGTTGCGCGGCGTCATCAGCACGATCATCGCCAACACCGGCGCGCTGCGCTCCGGCACCGGGGAAATCAGCCAGGCAGCCGATGACCTGTCGCGGCGCACCGAACAGCAGGCCGCCAGCCTGGAGGAGACTGCGGCGGCGCTCGACCAGATCACGGCGACGGTGCGCAAGACTGCCGAGGGCACCACGGCTGCCCAGAATGTGGTGGCGGCCGCGAAAACCGAGGCGGAGCATGGCGAAGTCGTCGTGCGCGACGCGGTGGCCGCGATGAGCGAGATCGAGAAGTCGGCGCGGGAGATCGGCCAGATCATCGGTGTCATCGATGAGATCGCGTTCCAGACCAACCTGCTGGCGTTGAATGCCGGCGTGGAAGCGGCACGGGCCGGGGATGCGGGACGCGGCTTCGCCGTGGTTGCCAGCGAGGTGCGCGCCCTGGCGCAGCGGAGCGCCGAGGCGGCGAAGGAGATCAAGGGGCTGATCGGCGCCAGCACCTCCCATGTCGGGCGCGGCGTGACGCTCGTGCGGGAGACGGGCGCTGCTCTCGGCCGCATCCTTGGCCAGGTCACGCAGATCAACGGAGCGGTGGGCGACATCGCGGCCAGCGCCCAGGAACAGGCAAGTGGCCTGGCCCAGGTGAACACCGCGGTCAACCAGATGGACCAGGTGACGCAGCAGAACGCGGCGATGGTCGAGCAGTCGACCGCGGCCAGCCATAGCCTGGCCCAGGACACGGCCGAGCTCGAGCGGCTGACCACGCGCTTCAAGACCGGGGCGGAGCACCCCGTCGAGAACGCGAGAGTGCGGGAAGCCGCCCCGGCTGCTAAAGCAAGCCGCGCGTCCGCGCCCGCCAAGCCTCTGCGGGTCGTGACAGGGAACACCGTGCGCAAGGCGGCGCCGGATCAAGATGCTTGGCAGGAGTTTTGAGGATGGCAGATCCTGTCTCCCTCAAGCTCCCGCCCCGCGAGCTGATCTCTTTCTACATCGGCGAGCAGTATTTCTGCATCGACATCATGGCGGTTCGGGAAATCCGCGGCTGGACGTCCGCCACGCCGCTGCCGCATGCACCATCGACGTCGCGCGGGGTGGTCAACCTGCGCGGGGCGATGTTGCCGGTGGTGGATTTAGGGGCGCTGCTTGGCCTGTCGGCGACGGCCACGACCAAGCAGAACGTCATCATCGTGGTGGAGGCGATCGACCAGGTGGTGGGTCTGCTCGTGGACGGCGTGAGCGACATCCTGACGTGCACGAACGAGATGCTGCAGCCGGCGCCGCCGATCGCGGCGGGGGCAGGCATCGCCAACATCGCCGGGTTGGTGGAAATCGACGGACGCCTGTTGACGCTGCTGCAACTCGACGCCCTGGTCGCCGGCCTCATCCTCGCGTCGGCAGCCTAGCGCGATCGTTTCAGATGTAGGGTGCAATCCGCTTGGACGATTGCGCCCTACCCCTGTGACGTAAGGGCTTGTTCGACATAAATCGAATCAATTGGCGGCGTCGAACAAGCCCTCTGCATCGCTGAATGCCGGCAACCAGCCCCGGCGCTTACCGGCCTTGGTCCGCCGCCTCCCAGTACGGCGGCCGACCGAACCGCGCGGAAAGGAACGCCAGCAGCGCCTTTACCTTCGGCGAGACGATCTTTTTCGGCGGATAGACGCCCCAGATCGCCCGCTCCAGACCGGGGGATAAGGTCCACTCCCAGTCGGGCAGCAGCGCCATAACGCGGGCACACCGCACATCCGCGCTGCACAGCCAGGTCGGCAGCAAGGCGATGCCGAGGCCATCGAGAGCGGCCGTCAACAACGCTTCCAGGTCGTTGCTTCGCAAGCGTCCGCCGGCCGCGGCCTCGACCATCTCGGCATCCGGCTGCCCACGGCGCCGGCAATACCATCGCTCCATGCCGCTGCGGCTCGAAACCAGGCACTCATGCCCGTTGAGGTCCTCAGGCGTCAGGGGGAAAGGCCGGGTGTTCAGATAGCTCGGGCTCGCCACAAGCGTCATGGTCTGCTGGGCCAGGCGCTTCGCGATCAAATTCGAATCGGCCAAGGCGCCGATGCGGACGGCAACGTCGACGCCAGCGTCGATCAAGTCCAACGTCGCTTCAGCGAGGCCAAGGTCGAGCCGGATGTCCGGATACGCCGCCAGGAAGTCCTTGATCAGCGGCATGACGTGGCGCCGGCCGAACGCGCTGGGAACCGTCACCCGCAGCAACCCCTGCGGACGCGCGTTCAACGACCGCGTGGCAGTCTGCGCCTCCCCCACGTCGAGCAGGATGCGGGCAGCCCGGTCATAGAAAGTCTGTCCGGCCTCGGTAAGGTGCAGCCGCCGGGTCGAGCGGTTGAGCAGCGCCGCGCCAAGATCGGCCTCCAGCCCGGTGACATAGCGGGATACGGTCGAGACCTTCACGTCCAGATCCGCCGCGGCCTTGGAGAAGCTCCCAAGATCGACCGTGCGGACGAAGGCCTGCATCGCCGCAAAATAGTCCATGCCCACCACTTTGTCCTTTTGCGCAACAATCCTTTCCCATCCGGGCAGTTCCGTCCACCGTCGCGAAAGGGCACCTGCGACAGCGGTGGCGCCAACACGGCCGTGGCTGCCAGGGAGACAAGCATGCTGTCCGCGATTACGATCCTCATGGGATGCCAACTCGTCGGCGAGGTGTTGCGCGATGCATTGGACCTGCCAGTGCCCGGGCCGGTGATCGGGATGTTTCTCCTGGCCGTCATCCTGATCGCCCGGCACAAGCAGGCAGAGCCGGTGCCGCGTGCCCTCGCGACCACGTCGGAGGCGCTGATCTCCTGCATGGGATTGCTGTTCGTCCCGGCCGGCGTCGGCTTGATCGCCCAGGTCTTGGTGTTGCGTCAGGAGTGGCTGCCGATCCTGGCTGGGGTCGTCGGCTCCACCCTGCTCAGCCTCGCCGCCACCGGGGCGGTCATGCATGGCGCGATGCACTGGTCGGATCGCCGGCGCACCCGGACCCGGCCGAATGCCGGTTCCGGCCCGAATGCGGAGGTGCGGCCGTGCTGAGCCTGTCGATCGCCCATCTCTGGACGCCGCTCGAGACCGCGCCGCTGCTGTGGCTGGTCTTGACCCTGGCCAGCTACTTGTTTGGCACGAGAGTGCAGGCCTGGTGCGGCGGGTCGGCGTTCGCCAACCCGGTGCTGATCGCCATCGTCTGCGTGGCGGCCGTGCTGGAGGCGAGCGGCACGTCCTACCAGGCGTATTTCTCCGGTGCGCAGTTCATCAACTTCCTCCTGGGGCCGGTGACGATCGCGCTCGCCATCCCGCTGGCGAAGAACGCCCGGCTGGTGCTCGCCAACTTGCACAGCGTGGGCCTGGCGATCCTTGCCGGCTCGCTGACCTCGATCGTCAGCGGCGTGGGGATCGTGTGGGCCCTTGGCGGTTCAAAGCCAGTGGCCTTGTCGATGGTGTCCAAGGCGGTCACAACGCCGATCGCCATGGCCATCTCGCAGCAGGTTGGCGGCATTCCGGCGCTCACGGCGGCCTTGGCGATCCTCGGAGGCGTCGTGGCCGCCGTCTCCGGGCAATACATGCTGCGGCGCATGCGGATCAGCGACTGGCGCGCGCATGGCCTGTCCGCCGGCGTGGCTGGGAGCGGCGTGGCGGCCGCGCAGGTTGCGCCCTTGCACGAAACAGCCGCGGCGTTCGCGGCACTCGGCATCGGATTTAACGGTTTGCTGACGGCCCTGCTGGTCCCGCTGCTCGTGCATTTTTGGCGCTGATGTCACTCGACCGCGGGCGAGTGTCCACGGCCGGCTGACCCTTACCGGGATACCCCAACATTGCCTGACGGCGAGTTCCGGGCTATCCCGCCGCCGTCGCGGGGATGCGGACAGTGCGGTTCGCCCGGCGGCGTCTTCCCCTGTCAAGGAGATGCAAGCTGAGCCCGACCCTCTCACCGCCTGCCGTGGTGCAGGATGCGGCCGGCCTCCCGGCATGGCTGACCCTGTTGCTGGCGACGGCGTGCGGCCTCATCGTCGCCAACATCTACTACGCCCAGCCGCTGGTCGGCCCGATCAGCGCCGAACTCGGCCTGTCGCCGCAGGCCGCGGGGCTGATCGTGACCATGACGCAGATCGGCTACGGCGCCGGGTTGCTGCTGGTGGTGCCGCTGGGCGATTTGTTCGAAAACCGCAGCCTGGTCCTTGCCATACTAGGCGTCGCCATCCTCGCCCTGATCAGCGCGGCCCTGTCCAGCCATGCCGCGCCGTTCCTGGTCTCCGCCCTGGTGATCGGCATGGGCTCGGTCGCGGTGCAGGTCCTGGTGCCCTATGCCGCGCATCTGGCGCCCGAGGCGACGCGCGGCCGCGTGGTCGGCAACATCATGAGCGGGTTGATGTTGGGCATCATGCTGGCCCGGCCAGCCGCCAGCTTCCTGGCGGAGGCGATGTCCTGGCATGCCGTGTTCGTCGTCTCAGCCGTGATCATGGCAGGATTGGCGGTGGTGCTGTGGCTCGCCCTGCCGCAGCGTCGGCCGCCTGCCGGGCTGAGCTATCCCGCCCTGTTGGCCTCGATGGGCCGGCTGGCGCGCCATACGCCCATCCTGCAACGCCGCGCCATCTACCACGCCTTCCTGTTCGGCGCCTTCAGCCTGTTCTGGACGACCGCACCGCTGCTGCTGGCCGGGCGCTTCCACCTGTCGCAGAACGGCATCGCCCTGTTCGCCCTCGCCGGCGTGGCCGGTGCGATCTCCGCCCCGCTCGCCGGCCGCGCCGCCGACCGCGGGTGGAGCAAGCCCGCGACCGGGCTGGCGATGGCCGCGGTCGCCGCCGCGTTCCTGCTCAGCCGCCTGAGCCTGTCCGGCTCACCCGTGGGCCTGGCCGTGCTGGTGTTGTCGGCGATCCTGCTGGATTTCGGCGTCACCGCGCATATCGTGCTCGGCCAGCGGGCGATCTTCACGCTGGGCGCCGAGTTCCGCAGCCGCCTCAACGGGCTGTATATGGCGTTCTTCTTCATGGGCGGCGCGATCGGGTCGGCGCTCGGCGGGTGGAGCTATGCGGTGGGCGGCTGGTCGCTGACGACGTGGTTCGGCCTGGCGCTCCCCGTGCTTGCGTTCGGCTGTTTCCTGACCGAGTGGCGCGCACCCCAGCCCGCGTCCTGAAGCAGGGCTCAGCGTGACGCCGTCAATTGCTTGATGGCGGGCGCCAAAGGCCGCTCGGACTCACAATATTCCGCCCACCCCTTCGTCTTCGCCAGCAGGCCCGGCACGGTGCGGATGGTGTAGCGTTGCGGGTCCAGGCCGGGCTTCACCTGCGACCAGGTCAGCGGCATGGACACGGTCGCACCGGGCCGCGCCCGGGGGGAGAGCGGCGCCACCGCCGTCGACAGCCGGTCGTTGCGCAGGTAGTCTAGGAAGATGCGGCCAATGCGCAGCTTCTTGGCCATGACGGTGAGGTAGCGGTCCGGCGCGGCCTCGGCCATGGACCGGCAGACTGCCTGCGCGAACAGCTTGGTCTCCGCCCAGTTCGGGCTGTCCTTCGCGCCCACCAGGGGCGAGACGACGTGCAGCCCCTTGCCACCCGTGGTCTTGCAGAAGCTGACCAGGCCCAGCGCCGCCAGCCGGTCCCGCACCTCTTTCGCCGCGGTGATCACGGCGGTGAACGGCACCTCCGGCCCCGGGTCCAGGTCGAACACCAGCCGGCCCGGGATGTCCGGGTGGAACGGCTCGCAGTTCCACGGATGCAGTTCCAGCGCGGCGGTCTGCGCCACCGCGGCGAGCCCCTCCACCCGGTCGATCTCCAGATAGGGTTTGTGGTCGCCGGTCACCTTGACCAGCTCCAGCAAATTGGACGAGCCCGGCATGGCGTGGCGCTGGAAGAATGTCGGCCCGTCGAACCCGTCCGGCGCCCGGATGATGGAGCACGGGCGGCCTTTCAGGTGGTTCAGCAGCCAAGGTCCGACCGCCTCGTAGTAGCGGGCCAGGTCCAGCTTGGTGACGGGCCGGCCGTCCTCGCCCGCCTGCGGCCACATGACCTTGTCGGGGCGTGAGATCAGGACACCCATCACGCTGGCGCCGCCCGTTTTACGGGCAGTGTCGGGCTTCGGCGCCGGGATCGCCGTTTCAGCAGCAATCGCCGGCTGTTCCGCCACCACCTCACCCGCCGGCTTGTCCTCGCGCAGGCCCTTGAACGAGGCCTGCCGCACCTGGCCGGCATCGGTCCATCCGGCGAACTCCACCTCCGCCACCAGGTCCGGCTTGACCCAATGGATGTTGGCGGCCGGGCGCGGCGCGCCGGGCCCGGTGAACGGACTCTTGCTGGCCGCCACCGCCTTGAGCTTCGGCAGCAGCTTCGCCGCCACCTGGGCGCTGAAGCCGGTGCCGACCCGGCCCACATGGATGAAGTGGTCGCCGCGATGGACGCCCACGATCAGGGAGCGCAGCCTGCCGCCGGTATCCGCCCAGGCGCCGATGACCATCTCGTGCCCGGAGCGGCATTTCGCCTTGGTCCAATTCTCGCTGCGACCCGAGCGGTAGGACGCCTGAGACTGCTTGGAGATGATGCCTTCCAGCGACAGCCGGCACGCGGAGAGCAGGATGGCATCGCCGCCGGTCTCGAAATGGTCGACATAGCGCAGCAGCGATCCTGTCTTCTCGTGTGCGTCGGCGACAAGGGATTTCAGCCGCGCCTTGCGCTCGCGCAACGGCAGCGCCCGTAGGTCTTCGCCGCCGGCGTGCAGCAGGTCGAATGCGAAGAACACCAATTGCTCGGTCTTCCCCTCCGACAGCGCGGCTTGCAGCGCCGCGAAATCCGGCGCGCCGTTGTGGTCCAGCGCCACGATCTCGCCGTCGACGATGGCGTCCGGCAGCCCGGCGCAGGCGCGCGCCACCGCCGCGAACCGGTTGGTCCAGTCCAGGCCCTTGCGCGTGCGGATGACGGCGCTGCCGCCCTCGATACGGGCCTGGACGCGGTAGCCGTCGAACTTGATCTCGTGCACCCAGCCCTCGCCGACGGGCGGACGCTCGACGGAGTGGCAAAGCTGCGGCTCGATGAACGCCGGCATGGCGGCGGCGGGCTTCTTGCGGGCGGGCGGCTTGCGCGTGGTCTTGCCTTCGGCGCGCAGGCTGGGCGCAAGGCCGACCGAGGAATCCCACACCGCATCCTTCGGCACCGCCGCCGCGGCTGTCCCGGCCATGAAAGGCTTGGCCGCGCGCCCTGTGCCCGCCGCGATCTCCGCCATGGACCGGCCGGACGCGACGGAGCTGTCCCCGGCCAGCAGCGCATCCGCATCGCCTTCGCGGGCATGGTCGTCGCGATGCTTGATCAGCAGCCAGTTCACCCGCTTGCCGGACCAGCCTTTCATCCGCACCAGCACCCAACTGCCGTGCAGGTACTGACCCTCCAGGGTGAATTTGAGGTCGCCGGACGCCAGTCCCTGCTCGGCCGTCATGCCCTCCGGTGCCCAGGTGCCGCGGTCCCAAAGCTGCACGGTCCCGCCGCCATACTGGCCCTTCGGGATAGTCCCCTCGAAGTCGCCGTATTCCAGCGGATGGTCCTCCACCTCGACGGCCAGGCGCTTGTCGTGCGGGTCGAGCGACGGGCCACGGGCGACCGCCCAGGACTTGAACACGCCGTCGAGTTCGAGCCGCAGGTCGTAATGCAGCCGGGTCGCGTCATGTTTCTGGATCACGAAGCGCAGCTTGCCGGACGGCTGGACCGTGGCGGCGCCCTGCGGCTCGGCGGTCCGGGTGAAGTCGCGCTTGGATTGATAGGCGGAGAGCTTGCCTGCCATCGTCCCTTCCCGGCGCGGCTTCGTTCGCGTTGCCCAACCAACTTCGTCTCCTCGGTTTAGTTCCGGCTTGCCGGCGCCAGGGCATGGCGTGAAGAATGCAGGCCGCGGAGGAACGTGCATGGATGGTGTCCTGGCTGGGCGGGCCGCATTGGTGACGGGGGGCGCCGGCCGCATCGGCCGCGCGATCGCGGCGACGCTCGCGCGGGACGGCGCGACGGTGGCCATCACCGATCTTCCCGGCGACAAGCTGCACCAGGCCGGACGCGATCTCGGGCTTGCCGCCATTCCCGGCGACGTGACGCAACCCGGCTCCGTATCCGCCATGGTGGATGCGGCGGAGGAAGCGGTCGGGCCGCTCGACATACTCGTGGCGTCCGCCGGCATCTTCCCGAACTGCCCGCTGCTCGACATGGAGTTGGCGGAGTGGGAGCGGGTGTTCGCGATCAACGTGCGCGGCGTGATGCTGTGCAACCAGGCGGTCGCCCGGCGCTGGGTCGCGCGCGGCACGCCGGGCGCCATCGTGAACCTGTCCTCCGGCGCATCGCGCTCGGCGCGGCCCGGCGGCTCGCATTACTGCGCGTCGAAGGCGGCGGTGAACATGATGGGGGAGGTTTGGGCGTCCGAACTGGGCAAGCACGGCATCCGCGTCAACACCGTCCTGCCCGGGCTGGTGATGGATGAGGTGGTGACGGCCGAGGACCCAGACCGCCACCCCTATTTGAACGCGATGTGGCGCGCCACGCCGCTCGGCCGCACGGGGGACCCGCAGGACATCGCGGAGGCTGTCGCCTTCCTCGTGTCCGACCGCTCGGCCTGGACGACGGGGGCGACGCTGCAAGTCAGCGGCGGCTCGCATTGCGGCCGCACCCACGTGCCGCTGACCCGGGACATGAATCTGGGCCAGCCTTGAATGGCGCTGGAGGGCGGGTGAGGGTCCGACGCGCATGGCGGTGCACTTGGCGCCCTCACCCAACCCTCTCCCAGAGGGAGAGGGCTTTGAAGAGCGATCGCGCTGTCGCACCTACCGCCGGGCGGCGCTGCGCGGGTCGAACACCTGGTTCAGCCGGTCGCCCACCAGGTTGACCGCCAGCACCGTCAGGAACAGCGCCAGTCCGGGGAAGACCATCGTCCAGGGCGCATAGCGGACGTAGTCGCGGCCGGAGTTCAGCATCGCGCCCCATTCCGGCGTCGGCGGTTGCGCGCCCAGGCCCAGGAAGGACAGCGTCGCCGTGAACAGCACCGCATTGCCCAAATCCAGCGTCGCCAGCACCACCATCGTTGGCAGCAGGTTCGGCAGCAGGTGCCGCAGCACCACCCGCGCCCGCCTGGCCCCCAACGCATGCGCCGCCTCCACAAAGTCCCGGCTGGCGAGCGACAGCGTGGCGCCGCGGACCACGCGGGCAAACCGCGGGATGCCGGCGATCCCCACCGCGATGGCGGCATTGACCAGGCCGACCCCGAAGATCGCGACGAGCAGGATCGCCAGGATGATCGGCGGGAAGCCCAGCATGATGTCGATGGCGCGGGTGCCGAACGCGTCCGTGCGCCCGCGTGCATAGCCGATGACGGTGCCGAACAGCCCGCCCACCACCAGGCTGATCGCCACCGTCGACAACCCCATCGCCAGCGAATAGCGGCCGCCGTACACGACCCGGCTGAACAGGTCGCGGCCGAACACGTCGCAGCCGAACCAATGCTGCGGCGACAGCGGCGCCAGCCGCCGGCACACGCCCGTGGCGTTCCAATCATAGGGCACGACCAACGGCGCCAGCAGCGCGCCGAGCACCACCACCAGCAACACCAGCGCGCCGACCACCGCGCCCGGGCTGCCCAGCATCCCGCGCCGACGCGACCGCACTGGCGCAGTCGCGACTGGCTGCACGGACGCCAGGTCCAGGTCGCTCACGCCCGGTCCGTCCGTGGGTCGAGCACGACGTAGAGCGCGTCGATCAGCACGTTCACCAGCACGTAGGCCGCCGTGGTCAGCACCGTGATGCCTTGCACGACGGGATAGTCCTTTTCCAGCACCGCCCGCACCAGCATGGCGCCGATGCCGGGCCGGGCGAACACCGTTTCCGTCACCACGGCGCCGCCGATCAGCAGGGCGAACTGCACCCCCAGCAGCGAGAGCGGCGGGATCGCGGCGTTGCGCAGCGCGTGCTTGCACACCACGCGCCACTCCGGCAGCCCCTTGGCCCGCGCGGTGCGGATGTAGTCCAGCCCCATCACCTCAATGATGGAGGAGCGCACCAGCCGGGACAGCCCGCCGGCCAGGAACAACCCGACGGAGATGCTGGGCATGATCAGCGCCAGCAGCCCCGATCCCAGCACCGGCAGCCAGCCCAGGCTGGTGGCGAACACTTGGATCAGGATCATCGCCACCCAGAAGCCCGGCAACGACACGCCGGCCAGCGCCGCCGTCATGATGACCGTGTCCACCCAGCCATAGGGGAACAGCCCGGCCAGCACGCCCAGCGCCACCCCCACCACGACGCCGAACAGCAACCCGCCGAGCGCCAGCGCCACGGTGGAGGGCAGTTGCTCGCCGATCATGCCCATCACCGGCTGCCGGGTGCGGAAACTCTCGCCAAAATCGCCTACGAGGGCGCCGCGCAGGAAGTGCAGATATTGCACGGCGACCGGCTGGTCGAGGCCGAGCCGGGCGCGCTCGGCGGCGATCACCGCCTCGCTGGTCGGCGTGCCGCCGAGCATGAGCGCCACCGGGTCGCCCGGCATGGCCTGGAGCGCGACGAAGACCAGCGTCCAGGTCAGCAACAGGGTCGGGATGACGCCGAGGAGCTGCCGCGCCGCCCGCCTCATGCCGCCCAGGCTCCAGGCCGGCGCCTCACGCGGGGGATGCCGCCGCCTCCGTGAATGGCGCGGGATCGCGGAAGCGCTGCAGCACGTTGGTGGTCAGCCGCGCCAGCGTGTTGGCGTAGCCCTCCGGCGGCAGGCTGCCGACATAGGTCATGGAGCCGACGGAGAACACGGCGCCCCCGGCCGCGGTCTCAAAGAACACCATGTCGGCGCAGGACCAATCCTCCTGCTTCTTCGGGTGGCGGATCACCAGCATGTCCTCGTTGACCGGGCCGTAATCGGCGTGGATCACCACGCCCTTGGCCACGACCAGCGCGTCCGGCGGGGTTCCCCAATGCAGGTCGGCGCTGTCCAGCTCGAACCCCGCAGCGCCGCCGCCCATGCAGCCGCTGTCGCCGAACGCCATGCCGGGTTCCAGCGCCAGCCCCGCCGTCATGAAGGCCACGCGCGGGTCGCGGATGGCGTCGGTGAAGCGGTAGGGGAAGCCTAAGTGCCGGCCCTGCACGGAGAAGCCGTTGCCCACCAGGCGATGCGCCGGGCGGCCGATGCGGCGCCACAACCCGCCATAGCCGCCACCGAACGCGTGGTAGCTTTCACCCGCTTCGGTGGCCCAGACGCGGATGCCGCCCTCCGCCCGGCGCACTTCCAGCGCATGCGGCGCGGCCGCACACGGTTCCGCCCGCCAGTAGAACCCGTTGCCGCCCAGGTACATCAGCCGGCCGCCGCCGCCGAGGTATTCCTCCAGCGCCTGCATCATGCGCTCGGAGTGGTATTCCGGATGCTGCGCCGCGATCACGACACGGTAGGGCGCCAGCAAGGCCGCTCCCTCCGCGTGCAGATCGTGGTCGGTCACCACGTCGCATTCGACCCCAGCGCGGTCCAGCCAGTCCAGGATGTAGCTGTCGGCGCAGATGCGCCCGGTGCCGGAGCCGTCCGGCGCCGGGTCCATCAGGCTGATCTGGCAGGGGCGGGTATCCAGCATGGGACGCCGCAGGGTGGTGATGGCGACGCCCGATCCATCCCGGTGATAGTTGTAGGTGGACAGGCCGAAGTGCGGGTTCATGTCCGGCGTTTCGGTCAACGCGCCCCAGGCCCTGGCACGGTCCGCTATCTCCGCCCCGCGCCCGGGCCGGACGTAGCAGCCATACACCTGGTAGGTGAAGGTCGGCGCCAGCAGGACGGTGTCGCAGCGCGGCTGACGCGGGCGGACGAAGAAGGGGATGCGATCCTCGCCGTCGGCGGCGCGGATATGGGCGCTGTAGAGGCCGGAGGACCAATCGTCCGGCACGCGCAGCGCGACGCTGGGCTGCCACCCGAGGTCGCCCTGGTCGTCGTCGTGGAAGTGAATGGCGCCGTATTGCTCCGGCGCCGCCTTCCAGTCATGCACCGCGCCGGTCCAGTTGGCCCCCGTCACCGCCCGTGTGGGCAGGTTGTGCAACGCGGCGTGCAGCCGGTGCGGGCCGATCTCCGCCGCGGTCATGCCGTCGATGCCCTGCGCGAAATCCCAGCCGGCGAGCAGCGCCGGGTCAGCCGGATCGGGCGCCCGGTGCAGCGCGGCCAGCGCCGCGTGCAGGTCGCTGCCGCGGCGCAGCGTCGGGCGCTCCAGCTTGCCGTTATAGTGCCCCTCACGGCCCGGCAGCACGGCCAGGTGTACGTCGCACACGGCGGCGGCCGGCGCTGCCCCCTGCCCCGCCGCTGCCCCGGCGTCGCGGATCGTGCCCAGCCTATGCCGCGGCCGCTGCACGAGGCTGAGCGTGCCGTCCGGGCCGATCGCGGCTGCGACATCGTACCACCGCCGGGGCAGCATCGGCGCGCCCGTGCTCACCCGCGCGACGACGCCGTCGGCGCCCACGACCTCCAGGAACGTCCCGTCCGCATCCAGGCCAAGCGACATCCGGCCTGTCGCGCCCGATAGGCTGAGCAGGCCCTGACGCCCGCTCGGCAGCGTCGGCCAGATGGTGGCGGCGAAGGTCAGGCCGCCGGAGAGATCGGCCTCCAACCCCCGTGCAAGGCCATAGCTGCCGAGCCACGCCGGCTGCGCCATCCCGGGATGGCCGCCATCCAGCGGCGTCGGCATCGGCTGCTCGCGGTATCCCGGTCCGGCCGGGTTCGGGTCGGCGCAGAGATGGCGAGCGAAGCGCAGCGTGAACGACGCCCCGCCGGCGCTGCTGATCATGAACTGGATGGTCTCGCCCGGCTTCACGCTCCATCGGTCGGTATAGCCGGTCAGTGCGTGCATCGGGCAGCTCCCCATCACCTGCCACACTATGCAGCGAGCCGCGCTTTGCAAGCCGGGCTGCATTGCACCGTGCGCCGGCCTCTGCCCATAGTCGCGGCCTGGCTTCAGTAGGGGGTAGCATGGGCAGCATCGGTTCGGGTTTGTCGCGGCGCGCCGTCCTGGGCGCCGCGCTCGCGGCCCCGGCGGTCCGCCGGGCTGCGGCCGCGGACGGCCCGCTGACGATCACCTGGGGCGAGGACGACAACGGCGCGCGCACCTACGATCCGCGCGTCACCAGCTCCCGCCACGAATACCAGGTCATCGCCCAGGTGTTCGACACGCTGATCGCGAGCGACGGGTCCAACAAGCTGTTCCCCGGCCTGGCGACCGCATGGGAGGTGGCGCCGGACGGCCGCAGCGTGACGCTGAAGCTGCGCGAGGACGTGCAGTTCCACGATGGCACGCGGTTCGACGGGGACGCGGTGAAGTTCACCTTCGACACCATCGCCGACCCGAAGCTGGCCAGCGAAGGGGCGGTGACGCAGTTGGGCCCGTATGCGGGGACGGACGTGCTCAGCCCGTCGCAGGTGCGCATCAACTACTCGGCGCCATTCGGCGCGGCGCTGGCGAGCTACGCGGAGGGCACGCTGGCCCCGGTGTCGCCGGCCGCGGTGCGCAAGCTGGGCAATGACGGGTTCGCCCGCGCGCCGGTCGGCGCCGGGCCGTTCCGCTTCGTGTCGTGGGAGACCGGGCAGCGCGTGGTGATGGAACGGTTTGAGCCATACAATTGGGCGCCGTCCTTCATGTCACAGACCGGCCCGTCCAAGGTGGCGCGACTGGTTCACCGCTTCGTGCCCGACGCCTCCACCCGTGTCGCCGCGTTGGATGCGGGCGAGATCGATATCTGCGACGCGACGCCCGTGCTGGACCTGAAGCGCTACAGCGAGGACCGCGCGTTCAAGACCATGGTGGGCAACGCCGCCGGCATCCCGTTCGGCGTGGAGCTGAACGGCAGCCGCGGCATCTTCCAGGACATCCGCGTGCGCCGGGCGCTGGCAATGGCGATCGACCGCAAGGACCTCGCCGACAATTTGTTCTTCGGCCTGATCGACGCCAGCTTCGGACCGCTGTCCACCACCACGCCAGACTACTGGAGCGGGGTGGAGGCATATTACCCGCCCAACGAGGCGGCGGCGACGGCCCTGCTGGAGGAGGCGGGATGGAAGCCGGGGCCGGACGGCATACGGGTGAAGGACGGCCAGCGGCTGAGCGCGTTCTACGGCGCGCCGCCCCCGCTGGAGCCGGATACGGCGACCGAGATCCAGGCGCGGCTGAAGCGGGTCGGCTTTGACATCCGGGTCGAGACGATCACCTTCGCCCGCAACCAACAGCTCGTCTTCGCCAACGACTACGACATGCTGCCGGTGCGCTGGATCCAGGCCGATCCGATGTGTCTGGAGAATTTGTTCGCCGCGGTGAACATCACGACGCCGGGCCACTACAAATACAACTGGATGCATCTGAACGATCCCAAGCTGGACGCGCTGTTCGTCCAGGGCCGGGCGGAGACGGACCAGGCCAAGCGCGCCGCCATCTATGCCGACGCCCAGAAGATCATCATGGACACGGCGCTGTGGTTCCCGGTGCACAACCAGGTGGAAACCGTCGCCTACCGGGCGAACCGGTCCGGATACCGGTTCGCCCGGGCGGATTGGGTGGTGCTCATGTACGATGTGAAGGCGGCTTAGGGCATGATCGCGTCAGGTTGGCCTGTAAAAGCCCTCTGCCCCTGGGAGAGGGTTGGGTGAGGGCAAAGTGCATGGTCCTGCGCGTCCAGCCCTCACCCCGACCCTCTCCCAAAGGGCTACGGGAGT
The DNA here is from genome assembly GCA_965199095.1 of Acetobacteraceae bacterium. Lineage (GTDB taxonomy): Bacteria > Pseudomonadota > Alphaproteobacteria > Acetobacterales > Acetobacteraceae > LMUY01. Next base: position 184,714 of record CBDAQM010000004.1, on the reverse strand, counting down.
CGGGTAAGTGCGGAACGATTTGCTAGAAGCCAGCCGTCGACCATGGCGTTTAGCCTTTTGAGGCCGCGGGCCATAGTTTTTGGGCCGGCTGGTCTGTATCCCTTTGAGGTATAGCCAGACCAGCCGCCCAGGCGGGAGGCTATCCAGGAAAACCATGCGAGCGAGCTGGGGTCGAACGGGTTTTTCAACTTTTCGGTCCGCCCCTCCAGCGTCTTGTTGATGGCCACGAGAGCCGGAAGCTGCACTGGATCGGCGATCACGTCCGTCAACGGCTGCTCTGTCTTGCCGTCACGCCCGATCACCAGTTGCATGATCCGCACCGCGGCGATCAGCGCCACCGTTACCAGCTTCAACAGGCTGTTCGGCGTGGTGATCTGAGAGGTTTCCACGTCCACGCCGTCCGTCTTCATCGTGCGGAACACCTGTTCGATGGTCCAGCGCAGACGATACCAGCGCACCACCCGGAGCGCGTCGGCCGCTGTGGTCACAGCGTGGGTCGTCAGAAGACACCAATGCACGCGGTCCGCCACGTCAGGCGGCTGATCGATCTCACGGACATCGACCACCCGCAGCGTCAGGCTTTCCGCCAACTGCTTGCTGGCCAACGCCGGCCGGCGCACCGTCACCTCACCAAACCGCACCGCGACCACCGCCGTCCGCTCGGCGCGTTGGCCTTTGCCGCTGCGTTTGGCCGGGACGGTGATCGAGTAGCGCGTCACCTCCGACCAGGTCGCGCAAGTCTCGAACAATCTCCCAACGCCGACCGAGCGGTCGCGTGCGGCGCGCACCAGCAAGTGCACGTTGTGCGGACGGCGGGCGAACTGGTCGTAGATGTCGCCTTCGCGGTCCTCCACCATGGTGATCTGCGCCGCGTCGGCGAGGACATCGCCCGCCATCTCCACCCCGGCCAGCCAGCGGCGCGACTCCTTGTCGTCGGCATCCCGCAGCTTGTGATCCCCAACCGTCCCCGGCGCACGATTGATCACCTCGGCGCCGACCAGCCCGAGGATACCGCCCGTCCCAGCATCCAGCGCCAGCACCGGATGGATCAACACACCTATATCCGTGCCGTTGCCAACAGTGCCAAAGCCGCGTTTGCTCCCGGTATGGCCGGCATAGTTGTGCTCCGAGGTGTCGGACACCACCAGAACCTGGCGGCCAGCCGCGCGCTGGGCGGTCAGTTGGCCGGTGCGGACCAGCATTTCGTAGCGGGTGACCGCCTCGTTATCGAGGAATGCGCCATAGCGAAGCACCTCCTCCCGGCTGTCGGCCAGCGCGTGCAGGCACATGGTCTGCTGCTTCTCCATGGCCGCCAGCAGGCAGTCACCGGTTGCCGCCAAACGGCGGTCACCGAACCGGCCGAGTTGGAACTGCGCCATGCGAATCGGATCCTGAGTTGCCTAGATGGCAGCGAATCTGAAGCTCGAGACCAAAGCAACTGGCTCTATACCGCCACCCCAAACTATGACCCGGCTACCTGCCAATCACCTCAGCCATCCCCTCATTTCGTAACCGCAAATTTTTGCATGAACAGACCGGCGTTTAAGATGGCTTCGGCGAAGTTTTCGATCAGCGGTACAAGCCTGTGCTCTGGCATGGTGGGAATGAGATCGTAGAGCATGCACCCCTGTCGGAACAACGAGTGGGTACGGGTCTTGCTGGTGTTGGATTTCAACAGCCGGTCCATTCCAAGGCTCTCACCGACCGCACCGAGTAGGGTGAGCAGCGCGGTGGCAAACGCGCTGACCAGCAGCAGCCGGTCACGCCGCGTGGGTTCGCCGATACGAGTGGCCGACAGTCCCATGCCAAACCGTAGATCCTTGGTGTCGCGGAACTGTGGCTCGATCGTCCAGCGCTTGGCATAGTGGTTGACCAGCACCGCAGCCATCGCGTCCGGATCGCTTGCAGCCAGGCACCAGGGTTCTTTCATGCCCTTGGCATGAACGCACACCACGGCCCCGACCAGCCGGCCCTTTGCCGTCACCCGGGCATGGCGCAGTTTGTGTGCCCGGCCGCCTTTGCCCACCCATTCGGCCGCTGGCTTGGTTTGGCCGTCCTCGGCAGTGACGTGGATGTTGCCGCGAAAGCGGATGACATAGCCAAACCCGAGTTCCTCCAGGAACGCGAACAGCTTCTGGTCGCCGAAGCCGCGGTCGGCCAAGATCGTCACCCGGCATTCTGGCAGTACGCGTTCGGCCAGGCGGCGTAGGCAGGCATCCTCGTAGTCGTTGCGCCGGCTGGCAATCTCATCCTTCCAGACACTCAGCCACAGCAACGGGGCGGCGCGGCCATGACCGCTCACCAGGCTCAATACCAGGGTGGACTGGCTATCGTGGTCGAAATCGGTCCAGTCCATTGCCACCAAGGCTTCCTTACGCCCACTCATCTGATGGGGCACCCAGCGGACAAAGCTGTCCCAGACGTCGATGCCGTTGTTGCTGAGCAGCCGGTCCACCTGCTTGACCGCGTGCTTGGTCACTAGGCCGCGCGCCTGGGCCAGCGCTTGGCCGATCAGCGCCACCGCGAGCGAGGCTGCCGCCATCACCCCAAGCGTCGCGTCGGCCAAGGAATCAATCCGCTTGGCGTGCAGGTCCGGCCCATACAGTTTGCCCAAAAACGAGCGCACTTCACCCAAACAAAACCGCTCACCCGCTTTGCCCACGTCGACGCTCCCGGCCTCAATCGAACCGAATCTCTACAAAACTCCCGCGAATCGAGGCTAGGTCAGGGACAGCTAAAAATGAGGGGATTCGTGAGGCCAATCACTCGCGCACAACTTGGAAAGTCGATTCGCACTTACCCGACAACGGTAGCCCAAAGGGAGAGGGAGAAGCGTTGCCCTCAACCTGAAACGATCGTGCTTTAGGGTGGTCCTTATTGGCCGATGGTCGCTCGCGACCAAGCGCCGCCGCGGGTGCTTGCTGCCGCGACGCTCCGTGCAAGGTCAGAGCGGGTCGTATCCGGGCTGCTTGTAGATCGTTCCGGCTTTGCCGAGAATGTCCGGCTTGTAGACCGTCTCGACCCAATCTGCTGCTTCGACATCCTCGATTGCGACCGACACCGCCAACTCCGGACAGTGCGCGCCGGCCATGATGGCCTTGGTGACTTCTTCCGCAATCCTCGCCTTCTGCTCCTTGGATCGCCCCGACTGGAGCTTGACGATAACGTGCGGCATGGTTTGGGCTCCTGCGTGTTGCATCGTTCGCGTCGTGGCCGCCGCCTAACGGCTGGTGCTTACGGCTTCCGACTGAGGGTAGCGGTCACCCTGCACCGTAATGCTCGCGACGGCGGCGTCGATGCGACCGACCTCGTCCGGCGCGAGTTCGATGGCCGCCGCGGCGATGTTCTCCTCCAACCGGTGGAGCTTGGTGGTGCCCGGGATCGGCACGATCCACGGCTTGCGGGCCAGCAACCAAGCCAGGGCCACCTGCGCCGGCGTCGCCTGCTTCTGCCGCCCGACTGCCTCCAACAGGTCGATGACGGGGCGGTTCGCCGCCAGCGCCTCCGGGGCGAAGCGCGGCAAGCTGGCGCGGTTGTCGTTGCCGCCGAAGCGCGCCGTCGCGTCGATCGTGCCGGTCAGGTAACCGCGCCCGAGTGGGCTATATGGCACGAAGCCGATTCCCAGCGCCTCACACACCGGCAAGACCGAGGCTTCGGGGGCACGCCACCACAGCGAATATTCGCTCTGCACCGCAGCCACCGGCTGGACCGCGTGCGCGCGCCGGATGGTCTCGGCCCCGGCCTCACACAGGCCGAAATGCCGGACCTTGCCTTGGCCAATCAGGTCCTTGACGGTACCGGCGACATCCTCGATCGGCACGTCTGGGTCGACACGATGCTGGTAGAGAATGTCGATGGTGTCGGTCCGCAGCCGCTTCAGCGACTCGTCGGCGACGGTGCGGATACGCGCGGGCCGGCTGTCGAGGCCGCTGGGCCGGCCTTGACCGATATCATGACCGAACTTCGTTGCGATCACCACCTGCTTGCGGCACGGCTGCAGCGCTTCGCCCACCAACGCCTCGTTGGTGAACGGGCCATAGACCTCCGCCGTGTCGAAGAAGGTGACGCCGCGGTCGACCGCCTGCCGGATCAATGCCACCATGGCGCCCTTGTCCGGGGCGGGGCCGCGGTGGTGGTTCATGCCCATGCAGCCCAGGCCGACGGCCGAGACGACCGGCCCGGATCTGCCCAGAGTACGGTGCTGCATCGCTGTCACTCCCGTCAGACGATCAGCGGCGGTACTGCGCGTCGGCGACATGCTCCAGCCAGTCGACCGGTGAGCCATTGAGCCGCTCCTGGATCGCGATGTGGCTCATGGCCGCGGTGGCGGATGCGCCATGCCAGTGCTTCTCGCCCGGGGCGAACCAGACGACGTCGCCCGGCCGGATTTCCTCGACCGCGCCGCCATCCCGCTGCACCCAGCCGCAACCCGCGGTCACGATCAGGGTCTGGCCGAGCGGATGCGTGTGCCACGCCGTGCGCGCACCCGGCTCGAACGTCACCAGCGCGCCGCCGACCCGCGCCGGGTCGGGGGCCGTGAACAACGGGTCGATGCGGACGGTTCCGGTGAACCAATCCGCTGGTCCCTTGCCAGAGGGCTGGCTGCCGGCTTGCTTGATCTCCATGGTGGCCTCCTTACTGTGTCGGCTGCCATGTGGGACGCGGTTTGCCCCGGATTAGGGGCTCAAACCCGCATGGACCTAGAAGCCGATCTCATGAATGCCAGATCGCCGATATTTTGCAGGGCCTAGTGGATGAAATCCCACGCTTACGACCGGTGCTGTAGGTCGGCTTGTGGTGGAAACCGGACGTTCAGCGTGGTGCGAAGTTCAAGAATTATGCGCCTTGTATGTCCAACGGAGGTGAGCGGCGATAGCCAAAAACGCGAACGAAGCCGTCGAGTAGTTCCCAGTCCAGGCCAATTGACTGACATGCTGATATCACTTCGTCTATTGACATGGCGTTGGCGGTGTCGCGCGGCTTTATGTCAACCCACTCCATCTCGCTGAAGACGTTGTAGGAGCTAAAATGATAATACCAGTCTACATCCCACCTTTCCTGCCCAAAGAACACGGGTTGAAGAGTGTCAGGAGCATTTTGCTGTAACTCCCATGTGCCTTTGGTCCGCCAAGGTAGGGATTTAGCCCGCCAAGCAGGTGTTCTGGTCCAATCAACCATCATATGCTTACGCAGCTCTCGCCATTTAGTGTCGTTAGCGCAACTCGTGACTTGCTGCGGCGGCGTTGCCTGAAATGTTCGAACCATGTGACACGCCGACCTCTTGATAGAGAGTTTCTTCCATAGCACGCGGCGCAGGTAGTCAGCGACGCCCCGATTGAATGTTCCGGTTTCGCGTAAGACAGGAATTTCGCATCACCCGCCGTGGCAGAACGTCCCTATGCTTCCCCAGTTGGTCGTTCGCCAAAGATAGGTTTGTGCCAGTATTTGTCGGCTGAAGCGAACCACGCTCCATCTGGGCATTTGCAGGGGAGCATAACGAAGGGAGGCCAAGGTTGTAGCGACGAAATATAGCGATAAGGTCAACCAGTGTCTCGCGATCCATTTTGGTAATCTTGAAGTCAATGCGAAGGGATTCACCTGAGCCAACGCTGGACTTATATCCGCTCAATCGATAAATCCATTGGAAAAAGCTGTTCTCATCGCCAAATGAGTAAAAAATGTTTTCAGTTCCAGTTGGCACTTCGAAGGTAAACGTCGGCACGACAACCTCATTCTGACTCATGTGTGACAACTTTGTTCGAGTGAGCGGGCAAATACTACTCCGCGCCGATGGTCGCACCGGGAACCAGCCCGTTGCATAACGTTCAGAATTTCGCACCACGGTCCCGAGCCAGCTTGGTCAACAACTTACTCGGTGCGAAAGGCCGGTGCGAATGTCTGCTGTAGGTCGGAAGCGGCCATAGCTCGGCGGGACCAAGCGTCAGAATGTGTCCACTACTTCCTGGTCGATGGGTAGCGGAGCGCCTCGATCAAGAGGGCGAAGGCCGGGGTGGCTTGCCGGCGGCTGGGGTAATACAGGTGGTAGCCCGGGTAAGGCGGGCACCAATCGGCAAGCACGCGCACCAGCCGGCCGGCCGCGAGATGGTCCTGCACGGTCTGCTCCGGCAAGTATGCCAGGCCGTAGCCAGCCAGGGCTGCGTCAAGCATCGCGGCGCTGCTGTTGGACACGAGCTGCCCTTCGACCCTGACCCGCAGCTCGCGTGCGCCTTTGCCGAACTCCCAGGTATACAGGCCGCCATGCGTCGGCAGGCGCAGGTTGATGCAGTTATGCGCCGTCAAATCCTGCGGCGCCTTCGGCCTGGGCCGCGCGGCGAAGTAAGACGGCGCGCCCACCACCGCCGAGCGGAGGTCCGGCCCGATGCGGACCGCGATCATGTCCTTCGCCACCATCTCGCCCGACCGGATCCCGGCGTCGAAGCGTTCGGCGACGATGTCCGTCAGGCCATAGTCGATGACGATCTCGACCCTGATGTCCGGATGGTCCGGGAGCAGCTTCTCCAAGGCTGGCAGCAGCACCGCGCGCGCCGCGTGATCGTGTGTCGTGATCCGGATCGTGCCTGACGGCTTGTCACGCAACGAACTCAATGACGCCAGCTCCGCTTCAATCTCGCCGATCCGTTGCCCGGCGGCGAGCAGCAGACGCTCTCCGGCCTCGGTCGGTGAAACGCTTCGCGTCGTCCGGGTGAGCAGGCGTAACCCGAGCCGCGCTTCAAGGCCGCGGACCGTCTGGCTCAACGCCGATTGCGACACGCCAAGCTGGGCGGCTGCACGGGTGAAGCTCCGCTCCCGCGCCACGGCGATGAAGGCTGCGATGTCATCGAGGCTCATGCGTGGCATTGAGAAGCCCGGCGTCTGACCTGCTGGCCGATCGGCGTAGGGTGCAATCCGCTTGGAGGATTGCACCAGCACCCCTGTGACATGAGGCGTGCTGGGCGGCATGGTGCAATGCTTGAAGGGCATTGCACCTTACGCGGTCATACAACGGTAAATGCTTATAGCGGCTGGTCCTACTCCGCCGCCTTCGGGGCAGGCAGCAGCGCGGGTTCCACGGCCGAGCGGTTCACGACCGTGCTGATCGCGTCCAACTGCTCACCCGCCAGCGTTTCGTGTTCCAGCAGCTCGGCCGCCGAGCTGCGCAGCAGGCCCTCATTGACGCCCAGGATGCGCTGCGAGAGGCGGTATGCACCCTCCACCAGCGTGCGCACCGCGACGTCGATGCTGGCCGCCGTGTCTTCGCTGTAGGTGCGCGGCTGGTAGTCGGGGCGGCCCGTCTGCAGCATGCTCCGACGCTCCGGTTCATAGGCCACCTGCCCCAACGCCGGGTCCATGCCGAAGCGCACCACCATGCTACGGGCGATCTCCGTCGTCTTCACCAGATCGTCGGACGCGCCGGTCGAGACCTCGCCGAACACCAACTGCTCCGCCGCGCGGCCGGACAGCAGAACCACCATGCGATGCACCAGTTCGTTCTGGCTCATCAGGAAATGCTCCTCCAGCGGGCGCTGCATCGTGTAGCCCAAAGCTGCGATGCCGCGCGGGATGATGGAGATCTTGTGCACCGGATCCACGTCCGGCATCGCCATGGCCGCGATCGCGTGGCCCATCTCGTGATGCGCCACGATCTCGCGCTCGTGCCGGTTGAGCAGGCGGTTGCGCTTCTCCAACCCGGCGACCAGCCGCTCGATCGCGGCTTCGAAATCCAGCAGGGTCACGTTTTCCGCGTCGTGGCGGGTCGCGAGCAAGGCCGCCTCGTTCACCAAATTGGCCAGGTCTGCCCCGGTGAACCCCGGCGTGAGTTGCGCCACGGCGTCCGGTTGGATGCCCGGCGCGACGGTGATCTTGGCCATGTAGATCGCCAGGATTTGCGCGCGGCCCTTGCGGTCCGGCCGGTCCACCAGCACCTGCCGGTCGAACCGTCCGGGGCGGAGCAGCGCCGGATCGAGCACTTCGGGCCGGTTCGTGGCGCCGATGATCACCAAGCCGCTGGTGGCGTCGAACCCGTCCATCTCCGACAGCAGTTGGTTGAGCGTCTGCTCCTTTTCGTCGTGCCCGCCCATCGAGGGGCCGGTGCGTGCGCCGCCCAGCGTGTCAATCTCGTCGATGAAGATGATTGCCGGTGCCTTGGCACGCGCCTCCTTGAACATGTCGCGCACGCGGGAGGCGCCGACGCCCACGATCATCTCCACGAACTCCGAGCCGGAGATGGAAAAGAACGGCACGCCTGACTCGCCTGCCACGGCGCGGGCCAGCAGGGTCTTGCCGGTGCCCGGCGGTCCCACCAGCAACACGCCTTTCGGAACATGGGCACCAAGGCGACCGTAGCGCTTCGGCGCCTTGAGGAACTCGACGATTTCCATCAACTCGTCCTTGGCTTCGTCGGCGCCGGCGACGTCGGTGAAGCGGATGCTGGTGTCGCTCTCGGCGTAGATGCGCGCGCGGCTGCGGCCGATGTTCATCAGGCCGCCCATGCCCATGCCACCCATGCCGGACGCCATCCTGCGGCCGACGAACAGCCAGACGCCCCAGAACAGCACGAGCGGCAGCACCCAGCCCACCACGCTGCCCAGCCAGCCCGGCGGCGGACTGGCCGCAAAGGTGACATGGTCCGCAGCCAGCGCATCCGCCAGCGCCGGGTCGACGCGGTCGGTGGTGAAGCGGGACGGCTTGTCCTTATCAGGTGTTTTTATCGCGCCATCGATGGTGGTGGGGCCGACCACGAGGTTATCCAGCTTGCCGTTGTGCAGCATGTCTTGGAACTGGCTGTATGGCAGCGTCTGGACGTCACCACGCCGGGTCGCAAGGTAATCCTGCACCGCCATCAGCACCAAGAACGCCGCGATGATGTAGAAAAACTGGAAGTGGTGCTCTTTTTTGACAGGCGTTGGCATCAGCAATCTCCATCGGCGCACATACGCGATTGCTATAGCATAGGACACTTGTCACAGCTCTAGTTCCCGGGGGTAAATGACGCACACTGGACCGGTCCATGTTTTACGCACACACGCAAAGCGGCCGTCCCGAAGGTGAGTGGGAACCGCTTACGCGGCACTTGACCGAGGTCGAGGAAGCTGCACGCGTCCGCGGCGCCCGGTTCAGCGCGGGCGAGCTCGCCGCACTGGCCGGACGCCTGCACGACCTGGGTAAATACAGCGCCGACTTCCAGGCGCGGCTTCGGGGCGCCGCGAAACGCGTGGACCATTCGACCGCGGGCGCGGTCTGGGCAATGCGCCACCTCCCGCCGGCGTGGGGGCGTTTGCTCGCCCATGGCATCGCCGGCCACCATGCCGGGCTGAAGGACGGTTTGCTTGATCCCGAAGGCCGGATCGACGGCAAGGCAGCGCTGCTGCCGAAGGTCGAGGACGCGGCGCGGGACGATGGCCTCTCATTGCCGGCAGCGGTTACCGGGCCGGTCGGCATGCGGGCGCCGGACCACGAGCGAGGCTTTCATCTGGCGTTCCTGACTCGGATGGTCTTCTCATGCCTGATCGACGCCGACCGCACCGCCGCCGCTGCTTTCGAACACGAGGCGAGCGAGCAGGCCGCGCATCCTTCGATCGCGGCGTTGGAAACCGCACTCCAGGCCGCCATGGCCCGGCGCCCAGCCGTTGTCAGCCTGGTTAACACGCTGCGCGGCGGCGTGCTCCGCCATGCGCTGGCCAAGGCCGCCGAGCCTCAAGGCGTGTTCACCCTGACGGTGCCCACGGGAGGCGGCAAGACGCTCACCTCGCTTGCCTTCGCCCTGGCGCATGCGCGACGCCACGGCCTGGACCGGGTCGTGGTCGTGATCCCGTTCACCTCCATCATCGAGCAGACGGCGCAGGTGTACCGGGAGGCGCTGGCGCCGTTCGGGGATGCCGTGCTGGAACACCATAGCGGCTTCGAGATGGCGACGGAGGGTCGCTGGGCCGGCGACCGGGTTGGCCCCGACCGGCTGAAACTGGCGATGGAGCAATGGGACGCACCCATCATCGTGACGACGGCGGTGCAGTTCTTCGAGAGCCTGTTCGCCGCCCGCCCGAGCCGGTGTCGCAAGCTGCACAACCTGGCCCGCAGCGTGATCGTGGTGGACGAGGCGCAGACGATGCCGTTGCCGCTGTTGCGGCCCTGCGTGACCGCGCTGAAGGAGCTGTCCCGCAACTACGGCGCCTCCATCGTGCTGTGCACCGCAACGCAGCCGGCGCTGACCGCTGGCCCGGACGGCAGCGGCTTTCCCGGCGGCTTCAGCGCCCCGCGCGAGTTGGCGCCCGATGGCGCAGGGCTGTTCCGGGCGTTGCGCCGGGTGACGGTGCGCGACATCGGGGTGCAGGACGATGCAGCGCTGGCCGAACGCCTGGGCGCCAGTCCGCAAGCGCTGTGCATCGTCAACCAGCGCGGCCATGCTCGCGCCTTGTTCCGGGCCATTGCTGGCCAACCCGGCGCGCGGCATCTGTCCACCTGCATGCACAGCGTGCACCGCCGCCGGGTGCTGGCCGAGATCCGCGACGACCTGCGGGCCGGCCGGCCATGCCGGGTCATCGCGACGAGCCTGGTCGAGGCGGGCGTCGACCTGGACTTCCCGCTGGTGCTGCGCGCGTCCGCCGGGCTGGACCAGATTGCGCAGGCGGCCGGGCGCTGCAACCGGGAGGGCCGGCGCCCGGCGGCGGATAGCGAGGTGCTGGTGTTCGAGTCGCCGGAATGGGGCGTAATCCGGCCGCTCCTCGCGCACGCCGAGACGGGTGCGGAAATGCGGCGCAAATATCCCGGCGAGGATGTGTTCGGCCCGGTGGTGATGCGCGATTATTTCGAGACGCTGTATGACCGGAAAGGGAAAATCGAACTCGACCAGCCCGGCGTGCTGGACCTGTGCGCCGAGCATGCCAAGGACATGAACTTCCCGTTCGAGAGCATCGCCCTGGCAATGCGCTTCATCGACGACGCGATGGTCCCGGTGATCGTGGCGAAAGAGGAGGAGCGGCCCGGCGAGGTCAAGGAATTGGTGGACCGGCTACGCTACGGAGGCGGGATAGGCGCGGTGGCCCGCAAGCTGGGCCGTTATACGGTCGGCGTCCCGCGGAAGGTGCGCCTGGCGATGCTAAGCCAGCGCGTTGCTGAAGTGATCCGGCAAGATGATTTGGGCGACCAGTTCGTGGTTCTGTTGAATTTGGAGCTATACACGGCCGAGTTCGGATTGGATTGGGCTGACCTCACCTTTCGGACGGCAGACTCGCTGATCGTCGGCTAACAGCAAAGTGTGCAAGGGGTTGTTGCGTCCTTCAACTGGTATTGCCACGATGTTGCATGGCCGACTTGGTTCGCTTGAAGGTCTCTGGTCCTCGCGCGCTGTTTTCTCGGCCAGAGATGAAGGTCGAACGCGTCAGCTACGACGTGATCACGCCCTCGGCCGCGCGCGGCATACTCGAAGCCATCCACTGGAAGCCGCAGATGGTCTGGCGCATCCGGCGGCTGCGCGTGCTCAACCCGATTCGGTTCGAATCGATCCGACGCAATGAAGTGGGCTCAAAAATCTCCGCCGGAAAAGCCGCTTCCGCCATGCGGGCCAAGTCGACCGAAGGGTTGCAGCTTTTCGTGGATGAGGACCGGCAGCAGCGCGCCGCCACCCTGCTGAAGGATGTCGCATACGTCATCGAAGCCGGCATCGAGCTGACGGCGAAAGGCCGGGCCGATCCGGGCGAGACGGTGCAGAAGCATATCGAGATGGCGCGGCGCCGTGCGGCGAAGGGGCAATACTTCCACCACCCTTATCTCGGCACGCGCGAGTTCGCCTGCGACTTCGAACTGCTGGACGGCCCACCGCCGCCGCCGCATGCGAGCCTGCTCGGCGAGCGGGACCTTGGCTGGATGGCGCTGGATCTGGACTATGCCGCCGGCAAGCAGGCCCGGTTCTTTCGCGCCCGCATGGTGGACGGCGTGATCGACGTGCCTGCCCTTGACGACGCGGCGGTGGCCGGATGACCATCCTGCAATCCCTCGCCCAGCGCTACGACCGCTTGGCACTGACCGGCGATGTGCCCGTGCCCGGCTTCGCCCCGGCACAGATCAGCTTCAGCTTCATTTTGAGCCGAACCGGAGAGGTCATTTCGATAAACGACGAACGTAGCGAAGATAAGAAGCGGCGGCCTCGCTCTGTGGTAGCGCCTCAAGCCCCCAGCGATCGTCGGGGTGAGCGAATTGTGGCAGGAACATTTTGGGATCCGTCGGACTACGCAATAGGCGTTGCTAGGCCTGAGTTGACAGGATCTCATGCAGCCGCCGAAAAGCTGGCTCGGAAAGCAATCGAAAAACATGCGGCATTTAAAATCAGGCATCGCAACTTACTAAAGGAATCAGTAGATGAAGGCTGTTTGTCGCTACTAGCTTTCCTTGACTTCTGGACACCTGACCTACTGGAACGTTTTAGTCTTGCTAAAGAGGTGCCTGGTACAAACATTTCCTTCAGGCTAGATGGAGAACGCGGCTTTCTTTTTGATCGATCAGCCGCACGTGCGCTAATGTTGGCAGAGTCATCTGGTCGCGATACCAAGTCTGGTATGTGCCTGGTCACAGGCGAAAGGGCACCAATCGCGCGCTTGCATCTGCCGATAAAAGGCATAGGCGATAAGTTGGCGCCATTCGTGTCATTTAATGAGGACGCATTCAGTTCATATGGCCACAGCCAGGGCGACAACGCCCCGGTGTCGGAATCGGCCGCCTTTGCCTACGCTACCGCATTGAACGGCCTGCTGGCGGCATCCGGCGTCACCGCCAAAGGGCGCCCGCACTACCGTAACCGCGTCATGCTGGGCGAGACGACGGTGGCGTTCTGGGCCGAGCATGATCGCGTCGAGGGCCTCACCCGTGCCTTGATGGGCGCGGATGACGTGATCTCCCCCGATGGCGCGCTGGCAGCAGACGAAAAGACCGAGAACGCCGCCCTCCGCGCGACCCTGCACCGCATGCAGGAGGGCGAACCGATCCGCGATGCGGCGCCCGACATGGACCCGGCCTCCCGCGTTTACATCCTGGGCCTCAGCCCCAACGCGGCCCGCCTGTCCGTGCGGTTCTGGGTGGAGCAATCCTTCGCCGACTTCGCCCGGAATTTCCAGCTTCACTGGGCGGACCTGATGCTTGAGCCGAAGCCGCATCCCTGGCCCCCGTCGCTCTGGCGCCTGCTGCTGGAACTGGCGCCGCAGCGCAAGGCCGAGAACATCCCGCCCCATCTCAGCGGCGAGGTGATGCGCGCCATCCTGACCGGCCTGCCCTATCCCCGTGCGCTGCTGACGCAGACGATCATGCGCATCCGAGCCGATGCGGACGAGGAAGACCGGCGCACCGGCCGCACGCTGGAGAAGGTCAGCGACCTGCGCGTCGCCCTGCTGAAGGCCTGCCTCACCCGCTTGCATCGCTGGAAACAAATTCCGGAGGACGTCCCCGTGTCGCTCGACCAGACCAGCACCAATGCCGCCTACCGCCTGGGACGGCTGTTCGCCGTGCTGGAGCGGCTGCAACGCGCCGCTTTGGGGCAGCGCAACGCCACCGTGCGGGACCGGTTTTACGCCTCCGCCTCCGCCAACCCGGCGTTGGTTTTCCCCTCGCTGATCCGCAACGCCCGCAACCACAGCAAGGCGATCCGCACCCGCATCGGCCCTGCGCTGGCGGAATGGTTCGAGGACCACATCGCCGAGATCGCCTCCGGCATGGCCGGCAGCTTCCCGCGGACCTTGCCGCTGGAGGAGCAAGGCCGGTTTGCGCTGGGCTATTACCATCAGCGCGACGTGTTCCGCCGCAAGAAGGATGTGCCGGCTGACATGGACACCGCCGAGTCCGTCGCCGACCAAACCGAGGAGAGCGTAGATGCCTGACGCCGCAGCGGCGCCGATCGCCAACCGTTACGATTTTGTATTCCTGTTCGACGTGCGCAACGGCAACCCGAACGGCGACCCCGATGCCGGCAACATGCCCCGCATGGACCCGGAGACCGGGCGCGGCCTGGTCACGGACGTGGCGCTGAAACGCAAAATCCGCAACTACGTCGCGATGGCGCGCGGCGATGCGCCGGGCTACGACATCTACATGCAGGAGCGTGCCGTCCTGAACCGCGCGCATGGCCGGGCCTACACGGCGCTGGGACTGACCTCGGAAAGCAAGAAATTGCCCAAGGACGAGGCCCAAGCCCGCGCGGTGACATCCTGGATGTGCCAGAACTTCTTTGACATCCGAACCTTCGGCGCCGTCATGTCCACCGAGGTAAACGCCGGTCAAGTCCGCGGCCCGGTGCAGATCACCTTCGCCGAAAGCGCCGAGCCGATCGTGCCCATGGAGATCACCATCACCCGATCCTCCGTCACCAACGAGAAGGATGCGCTGCAGAACGACCGCACCATGGGCCGCAAGCACATCGTGCCATACGGGTTGTATCGCGCCCACGGCTTCATCTCCGGCCGGCTGGCCAACGATGCGAAGAAGGGCACAGGCTTTTCCGAAGCCGACCTGGCGCTGTTGTGGGAGTCGCTGGCCAACATGTTCGACCATGACCGCGCCGCCGCACGGGGCGAGATGACGGCACGCAGCCTCATCGTGTTCAAGCATGACAGCGACCTGGGCAATGCCCCGGCCCATACGCTGACCCGGCGGGTGGTCGTCGCGCCCACGCCGGGCCGGGAGGGGCCGCCGCGCCAGTTCACCGACTATGCCGTGACGGTGGACATGGCCGGCCTGCCGGCGGGGATCACGGTCGAAACGCGGATATAGCCGGATGGTGGTCGCGGACGCTGACCTGGTGCCGCTCTCCGCCCTGCAGCACTACCTGTTCTGCCCCCGGCAATGCGCCCTCATCCATGTCGAGCAGCTCTGGGCCGAGAACGTGGCCACCGCGGAGGGCCAGGTCGTGCACGAACGGGTGCACGCCGTGGAGGCCGAGACACGCCGCGGCGTGCGCACCGTCACCGGCATGAAGCTGCGGTGCCGGGCGCTCGGCGTGTCGGGGATCGCGGACGTCGTGGAGCTGCATCGCGACGCGCGCGGCGGCTGGCGCCCCTTGCCCGTGGAGCACAAGCGCGGCCGGCCGAAAGCCCACCGGGCGGACGAGGTGCAGCTTTGCGCCCAGGCCATGGCGCTGGAGGAGATGTTTGGCGTCACCATCCCGGAGGGCGCGCTGTTCTACGGTCAGCCGCGCCGCCGCACGGTCGTCCCCTTCGACGCGGCCTTGCGGGCGTTGACGGAGCAGGTTGCCGCGGGGACGCGCGCGCTGCTCGACGCCGGGCAGACGCCGCGCCTGCCGTATGAAAAGAAACGTTGCGACGGGTGCTCGCTGATCGACATCTGCCGGCCGCGCACCACCGGCGCGGCGCGGTCCGCCGCCGCATGGTTGTCCGCGCAGCTTGATGCGTAAGCTGCTCAACACGCTCTACGTGCAGACCGAGGGCGCGTATTTGCGCCGCGACGGGCTGAACGTGGTGGTGGAAGTGGACCGGGCGGAGAAGCTGCGCGTGCCCCTGCACTTGCTTGGCGGCGTCGCCGTGTTCGGGCAGGTGTCGCTGTCGCCGGCGCTGATGGGCAGTTTGGCCGAAGCCGGCATCGTCACCGCGTTCTTCGGCATGAACGGCCGCTTCCTTGCGCGGGTGGAGGGCCCGGTGTCGGGCAATGTCCTGCTGCGGCGGGCGCAGTATCGCGTCATGGACGATGCCCCGGCCTGCACCCGCATCGCGTGCGGCATGGTGATGGCGAAGGCGCTCAACCAGCGCGGCCTGCTGCAACGCGCCGTCCGCGACCATGGCGCCGGCTTTGACGAAGCCGCCGCCGCCGCCGTTGCCGCTGCGATCGACCGTATGGGCGACATCGCCCGGCGCGCCCTGCACGAGACGGATTTGGACCGTCTGCGCGGGCACGAGGGCGAGGCCGCCGCCTTGTATTTCGGCGTGTTCGGTCACGCGCTTCGTGCTGAAAACCCGGCGCTCGCCTTCCGCGGGCGCAGCCGTAGGCCGCCGATGGACCCGGTGAATGCCCTGCTCTCCTTCACGTACACGCTGCTGGTGCATGATTGCCGCGGAGCGCTGGAGGGCGTGGGGCTGGATCCCGCTGCCGGATTCCTTCACCGTTTGCGCCCAGGCCGCCCCAGCCTGGCGCTTGACCTGATGGAGGAGCTGCGGGCGCCGCTGGCGGACCGACTCGCCTTGTCGATGCTGAACCGGCGGGAGCTGACGGATGCAGACTTCACCATCATGGAGAACGGCGCCGTGCTGCTGAAGGACGACAGCCGGAAGGCGGTGCTGACGGCATGGCAGACGCGCAAGCGGGAGGAGATCGAGCACCCGTTCTTGAAGGAGCGTGCGCCTTTGGGGCTGCTGCCCCATTTGCAGGCCAGCCTGCTCGCGCGCACGTTGCGCGGGGACCTCGATGCCTATCCGGCGCTGGTGTGGCGATAGGCTGTGTTGGTGCTGGTCAGCTACGATGTCGCGGTGACCTCCCCGGGGGGTGCGCGACGCCTGCGCCGGATCGCACGCGCGTGCCTGGATTACGGGCAGCGCGTGCAGTTCTCGGTGTTTGAGCTGGACCTGGCGCCGGACCAATGGGTGCTGGTGCGGGCCCGTTTGATCGCCGAGATGGATGTGGCGCAGGATAGCCTGCGGTTCTATGTGCTTGGCCGGGCGGAGCGGCGCCGGGTCGAGCATATCGGCGCTAAACCGGCGTTGGATTTCGATCAGCCAATGATTGTTTAGGCGCGTGGTTGAGCATGCGGTGCGGATGGGTTGATCGGCGCCCCACCACCCGCTTGCGCGAACCGGGAGCGTCCGGTGAAGTGGCGGTGGGTTCGCGATTGGTCTTTGTCATGGTTTATCAGCTATGTCGTCCTTGAGGATGTTCTCCTAGGCTCACGGATGACACGACACGCGGCCGGGTTCGCGGTGCTGGGCGATTTTGTGCAAGGTTGCCCGCCCCTTACAACCCCGGCCGCCGCCCCCCGCACGGGGGCGCGGATTGAAACATGCTCGACTGGACCCCACCCCATGATCGCCCGGGCCGCCCCCCGCACGGGGGCGCGGATTGAAACGTTGGCGACAACCGAAGTCTGATCCGTGTCGCTGGCCGCCCCCCGCACGGGGGCGCGGATTGAAACCACGCACAACACGCGAGAGCCGGGCACGAAAGAGCCGCCCCCCGCACGGGGGCGCGGATTGAAACTCGCCACCATCTCCCGCGCTCAGCCGAGCGATGCAGCCGCCCCCCGCACGGGGGCGCGGATTGAAACAGCCGCTTCGGCGGCCTTGTCAGACGCCAGCTTGAGCCGCCCCCGCACGGGGGCGCGGATTGAAACTGGCCGATGAGGTAGCGCAGCGGGAACGTCTGCAAGGCCGCCCCCCGCACGGGGGCGCGGATTGAAACCCAATTGCGAACCGGCAACCCGTCCAGCACCGCCAGCCGCCCCCCGCACGGGGGCGCGGATTGAAACAACGGGAGCGACCTAATCCAGCACATTGCCAAATTGCCGCCCCCCGCACGGGGGCGCGGATTGAAACATCTCGTCAATCAGCGCGTCTAGGCGCTTGCGGTAGCCGCCCCCCGCACGGGGGCGCGGATTGAAACCGTGATCCTGCTGGCCCGCAACGGCATCCCGCAGGCCGCCCCCCGCACGGGGGCGCGGATTGAAACGCCCACCCGGCGGCTGGTGAAAACGTCAGAGCGTGCCGCCCCCCGCACGGGGGCGCGGATTGAAACCACCGTTGGCCACATTGACGCTCTGACGTTTTCACGCCGCCCCCCGCACGGGGGCGCGGATTGAAACGCGCCAGGCGGTGACGAGTATCTCAGCGCGCTCCGGCCGCCCCCCGCACGGGGGCGCGGATTGAAACGTTGACCACACGAAGGTCAGACATCCACTCCCATGGCCGCCCCCCGCACGGGGGCGCGGATTGAAACGCCAAATGGGAAGACATGGACGCTGTAATCCGACCGGCCGCCCCCCGCACGGGGGCGCGGATTGAAACGTGCCGGCGCAGTCATTAACTTGGCCGAACCACCTGGCCGCCCCCCGCACGGGGGCGCGGATTGAAACCTGTCAGCGGGCTGGGGATGCCGGTGGGGTAGCTGCCGCCCCCCGCACGGGGGCGCGGATTGAAACCGGTCAACGACACCAACCTCGGCATCCCAAACCTCGCCGCCCCCCGCACGGGGGCGCGGATTGAAACTTGACGACAGCAAGCGTCACGACAACGACGCATGGCCGCCCCCCGCACGGGGGCGCGGATTGAAACTACGACAAGACCGAAGGTGCGCAGGAGCGGAACTTGCCGCCCCCCGCACGGGGGCGCGGATTGAAACCTGGAACGGCGGACGTCGCCACCATCATGTCCGCCGCCCCCCGCACGGGGGCGCGGATTGAAACCATTTGATGCGAAGATCAGCTTTTCCATTGGCGGCCGCCCCCCGCACGGGGGCGCGGATTGAAACACACGATGTCATATCCGATTGCTGATGCCGAAATGGCCGCCCCCCGCACGGGGGCGCGGATTGAAACCGCTCCGTGCGCGCTCTCGTCATCGTCTGCCATGAGGCCGCCCCCCGCACGGGGGCGCGGATTGAAACATGCTTTTGTCCGCCGTTCTCTGCCGACCCCTGAGCCGCCCCCCGCACGGGGGCGCGGATTGAAACGCCTGGGCGGACACGGCGACCGGCACGATCCTGAGCCGCCCCCCGCACGGGGGCGCGGATTGAAACCTTTGCGCTGCCTGAAGGCCGGCGTTCCCAGATGCCGCCCCCCGCACGGGGGCGCGGATTGAAACATCGCTGCGGCCTGGGCCATAATCGTGGTTGATCGCCGCCCCCCGCACGGGGGCGCGGATTGAAACACGGTTGGGTGGCGGCTACCCTTGCGCCCACGTAGCCGCCCCCCGCACGGGGGCGCGGATTGAAACTGGAATAGGATCACGATCTTGCTTTTCGGCTCCGCCGCCCCCCGCACGGGGGCGCGGATTGAAACCCGGTCTGTCTCTTGTGCGCCTCTGAGTCCTCCACGGCGCCGCCCCCCGCACGGGGGCGCGGATTGAAACCCGTGGGGCTAATGCGAAAGCTGCTCACTTGGCGCCGCCCCCCGCACGGGGGCGCGGATTGAAACAAGAAGGTCTATGTCGGGACCGATGGCGAACCGTTGCCGCCCCCCGCACGGGGGCGCGGATTGAAACAAGGATACAGAGTCAGCATGGTTGTGCGGGCGGGCCGCCCCCCGCACGGGGGCGCGGATTGAAACCGCTTTGGCCTGCGCCACCACCGTTGGCGAAGATGCCGCCCCCCGCACGGGGGCGCGGATTGAAACGTGCCGTTGTTGACTAGGTCACCACCGTGGACCATGCCGCCCCCCGCACGGGGGCGCGGATTGAAACCGCCCCGCGCATGAAGGGTGACACGTCCGCCCAGGCCGCCCCCCGCACGGGGGCGCGGATTGAAACGCATTACTCGAGTAGCGAACGGGTGGGTATTGGGCGCCGCCCCCCGCACGGGGGCGCGGATTGAAACATTTGGGCCCTTGGCCAGCTCCCGCGTTCCGGCGAGCCGCCCCCCGCACGGGGGCGCGGATTGAAACAGAGAACAGTTCCCAGTCTCGTGTCGGCAACCCGCCGCCCCCCGCACGGGGGCGCGGATTGAAACGGGTGTGATCCTGACGCTGATGGCCCTCGCCGCAGCCGCCCCCCGCACGGGGGCGCGGATTGAAACCTAGCGTGGACGACGTCCTGGGCGGCTTGGAAGACGCCGCCCCCCGCACGGGGGCGCGGATTGAAACACGATCAGCGCGGCCGAACTGACCGATTTGGGCTGCCGCCCCCCGCACGGGGGCGCGGATTGAAACAAGCGGGCGGGCGAGGCGCCGCGGGCGTTGCAGGCCGCCCCCCGCACGGGGGCGCGGATTGAAACAGCTGTGTGTCAGAAGTGTGCCGCCACAGTGTGGCCGCCCCCCGCACGGGGGCGCGGATTGAAACTCCTGCTGCATGTTTCGGTACAGCAGCAGACAGGCCGCCCCCCGCACGGGGGCGCGGATTGAAACATCCAGCACCTGATGCATGCGTGCGAGGTGATCGGGCCGCCCCCCGCACGGGGGCGCGGATTGAAACGTCTGGGGTTGGGGCGCGGATCGGCAGTGCTGGCTGCCGCCCCCCGCACGGGGGCGCGGATTGAAACATCACGGCCGCCATGGCCTTGGTATCGATGCCGGCCGCCGCCCCCCGCACGGGGGCGCGGATTGAAACGATGTGCACGTAATCGGTCAGGGCGCATTCGCGCTGCCGCCCCCCGCACGGGGGCGCGGATTGAAGGCTATGATTACAGACACAGAGCTAGAAGTCAACCAGCCGCCCCTCGCACGGGGGCGCGGATTGAAACCAGGTCGAGGAGATCTGCCGCATCTTCCGCGTGCGCCGCCCCTCGCACGGGGGCGCGGATTGAAACCTAGCCAGCTCGGCTGACATCGCGATCTTTGGCGGCCGCCCCTCGCACGGGGCGCGGATTGAAACCCTCAGCCCCCCGCCCGCCCCACCCCCAACACCGCGCCGCCCCTTGCACGGGGGCGCGGATTGAAACGTGTCCGGTATTCCACAATCGGCTCGTCGCTCGACAGCCGCCCCTCGCACGGGGGCGCGGATTGAAACACCGCTCACAGCGGCAACCCGATCTGACGCTTGTCGCCGCCCCTCGCACGGGGGCGCGGATTGAAACTGGCGCTACCAGCACAACGCGGCGATCCATCCCGCCGCCCCTCGCACGGGGGCGCGGATTGAAACTACTGCCCAAGCGCGGACGAAGAGCTGTTCGTGAGCCGCCCCTCGCACGGGGGCGCGGATTGAAACGGCGCATCGCCGATCGTGGCTGCCGACACCACCCGCGCCGCCCCTCGCACGGGGGCGCGGATTGAAACGGCGCATCGCCGATCGTGGCTGCCGACACCACCCGCGCCGCCCCTCGCACGGGGGCGCGGATTGAAACAACGAGCTGCGTCACCGTACCGGCCGGGATGGCGCCGCCCCTCGCACGGGGGCGCGGATTGAAACACCGCCGCCAACCCCGGCGTGGTGACCACCACGCTCGCCGCCCCTCGCACGGGGGCGCGGATTGAAACTACTATTAGATCGGCATCTTTTAGTAAGGCTCTAGCCGCCCCTCGCACGGGGGCGCGGATCGAAACTGTTCGATCCGATCGAGCACCTCGCGCTGCTTCTGCCGCCCCTCGCACGGGGGCGCGGATCGAAACCTGCCGGTTGAGATGATGCTGCTTTCGGAGTAAGGCCGCCCCTCGCACGGGGGCGCGGATCGAAACGACGCTGGAATTGGCTTACCGCCTCTACGCCGACGCCGCCCCTCGCACGGGGGCGCGGATCGAAACAATCGCAGCAAGCTCCAGCGCTCGTGCCGCCGCGCCGCCCCTCGCACGGGGGCGCGGATCGCAACATGAGTTGCGCCGCGGTCGCGAGTGCAAACGGGCGCCGCCCCTCGCACGGGGGCGCGGATCGAAACCATAATGGAGCTTGTGTTACCGTGGGCGGAGCTGCCGCCCCTCGCACGGGGGCGCGGATCGAAACATTTTGAAAGGTCTCGTTTAAGGTCGCAGAGGTTGCCGCCCCTCGCACGGGGGCGCGGATCGAAACTGCCAGGAAGTGATCCGATTGGCTTCGTTCCTGGCCGCCCCTCGCACGGGGGCGCGGATCGAAACCTGCCCATGCGTATCCACGAAGTCCGCCGCGCCCTGCCGCCCCTCGCACGGGGGCGCGGATCGAAACAGCTTGTCCTCGGTGTCCTTCCGGGCCTTATCGGCCGCCCCTCGCACGGGGGCGCGGATCGAAACCCTGCCCATCACACCCGAGCCGCAGGAAAGCCTGCCATCCGAACACGTCGCCCTGCTGACCATCGTAGCCGTGCCCGGCGCTGGCACGATGCGGTCGCCGAACTGACGGAACTGCAAGCCAAGTAGCCACATGGCTGGACGCATTGCCCGACAACCTGCGGGATAGCTCCACGGCCGAGGCGTTGCAGAGCATCTGTGACCTCGACCTCGACGAGCTCCAGGCCATCGAACCACCACGTGGGTTCGGCCGCGACCGACAGAGCCTCGCTGATCGGTAGGGTCAAAATTGCAGGCCACAGGGATAACTATCGGGTGCCGATTGACAGGTTTGTGTATTCGCGCCGCCGACTGACACTGCCAAACCGTTGCAGTTGGCAACTTGGCGTCTATGGCGGCGTCATTGATCCACATCCGAACGACTGTGCCATCCACGTAGGTTCCAAACCCCGTCGGACCCGTTCCCCGACGCTGCCATACCCAAGCCCCACAGCTACATCCGACTGATTGATCTGTCGTGGCGGCTCGGCGTGCATGGCAAACGGCAGTGGGAGAGCCAGAGCGAACACGGTGAGGCAGCAATCGATCAGGCAGATACCGGAAGTTTCGGCAGCACCTTGTCGAGCGTGACAGGGTAGTCGCGAACGCGGACGCCGCAGGCGTTGTAGATGGCGTTGGCGAGGGATGCGCCGGCGCCGCAGATGCCGAGTTCGCCGATACCCTTCGTCTTCAGTGGATTGGTCTTGTCGTCGAACTCGGTCAGGAAGATGGCATCCACGTTGGGCACGTCAGCGTGGACCGCGACGTGATACTCGGCCAAGTCGTGGTTTACGAATGAGCCGTAGCGGTCGTCCATCACCAAATCCTCCTCCAGGGCGGCGCCGACGCCGAAGATCATGCCGCCAATCGCCTGGGACCGGGCGGTTTTTGGGTTCAGGATACGGCCCGCGGTGAAGACGCCGAGCATGCGGCGCAGGCGGGGTTCGCCAGTGTCCATGTTGACCGCAACCTCGGCGAAATGCGCGCCGTAGGATTGCTGGGACCATTTGGTCTTCATGTCACCCGGCTTGATCTCGCCCTTGGCCTCTATCCCGCCCGGCCCAGCCAGGCTCGCCAGCGTGACGCTCTTGCCGTCGCCCTGGACGGCGCCGTCGGCGAACACGGCGGTCGTCGGGTCGATGCCGGCGACCTGGGCCAGGCTGTTCCGCAGGGTGGTGCAGGCGTCGTACAGCGCCGACCCGGCACTGCCCGCGCCGAACGAGCCGCCGGAGCCCGAGGCAGGCGGGTAGTTGGTGTCGCCCATCTCCACGTGCACGCGCTGCATCGGCAGGCCGAGCATCTCGGCGGCGATTTGCGTCATGATCGTGTAGGTGCCGGTGCCGATATCGGTCATGGCCATGCGGGCGGTGGCGAAGCCGTCCTGGTCGATGCGGATGGTGGCCTGGGAGGGCTGCAGCGGGTTTTGCCTTGTGGCGGCGGCGACCCCCATGCCGACGAACCAGCGGCCATCCTTCACCTCACCGGGCTTGCCGCGCCTGGCCCAGCCGAATTTGTCGGCGCCCGTGCGCAGGCATTCGATGAGGTGGCGGCTGGAATAAGGCACGTTGTTGGTGGGATCGACCGTCGCGTCGTTGCGGATACGCAGCTCGATCGGGTCCATCCCCAACTGCTCCGCCAACTCGTCCATCGCGCATTCCAGTGCGAGCAAACCAACAGCCTCGCCGGGCGCCCGCATGGCGGACGAGACGGGAATGCTGAGCGGGACCAGGCGATGACGGGTTTGCCGGTTGGCCCCGGCGTACAGCGTGCGGGTCTGGTTGGCGGCGCCCTCGTAGTCCTGCTCGCTCGGCAGGTTGCAGGACATCACGTCGTGGCCGATCGCCTGCATGCGGCCATCCTTGTCGGCGCCCAGGCGGATGCGCTGGATGGTTTCCGACCGATGGGTGGTGACGTGGAACACTTGCTGGCGGGTGAGCGCGATCTTCACCGGGCGGCCGCACGCCTTCGCGCCGATGGCGGCCAGGGTCGCATCCGCGTTCACCCACAGCTTGGACCCGAAGCCGCCGCCGATGTCGCGGCTGACCACCCGGACATCCTCCGGCTGCATCTTGAAGGTGCGGGCGAGCGCCTTCTGCGCCTGCACCAGCATCTGGTTGGAGGTGAATACGGTGAGCTTCCCGCCGTCCCAGGTGGCGATGGTGGCATGCGGCTCCATCATCGCGTGGCTCTGGTCGGGGGTCGTGTAGGTGACGTCCACCTGGACTGGCGCCGCGGCGAAGGCGCCGGCGAAATCGCCCTCCTGCGTGTCGGCGGGGGATTGCAACTGCTCCGGCTTTTTCGCCGCGGCGACGTTGCCGGTCATGGAATACTGCGCCGGGTCCTGCTGGTAAGCGACGCGGACCAGGTAGGCGGCAGCCCGCGCCGCCTCGAAGCTTTCGGCGACCACGAGGGCAACGGGCTGGCCGTAATGCTCCACCTCGGCCGAATACAGCACGGCGCAGGCTTCCCGGTGGTTGCCGCTGCCCTGCGGCGGCGAGTCCTGGTAGGTGAGGACCTTCACCACGCCCGGCGACTGCTCGGCCGCTGCCTTGTCGAAGCCGGTGATGCGGCCCTTGCCGATCGTGGCCAGCACGGCGTAGCCGTACAGGGTGGGCCCGGCGTCGCGCACCTCATACGCATAGCGGGCGGTGCCAGTGACCTTGAGCGGACCGTCCACCCGGTCCAGCGGCTTGCCGACCGGGCCGGTGTTGTCCGAGTCCAGCACGTTGGCGCCGACCGGTGCGTTCATGACGATCATGGTGTGCTCCTAGGCCCGGGTTGCTTCGGCCAGCACGGCACGCAGGGTGCGGTGGGCGAGCGGGACCTTGAAATCGTTGCTGCCATAGCCGCGGGCGCCGGCAAAGGCGATGTCGGCCGCGGCGGTGAAGCTAGCTTCGCTGATCGGCGCGCCAGCCAGATGTTGTTCCGCCGCGATTACCCGCCAGGGTTTGTGGGCCAGGCCGCCGAACGCCAGCCGGGCCGAGCGGATGCGCCCGTCTGCGGCATCGATCACCGCCGCGACCGAGACCAGCGCAAACGCGTACGATGCCCGGTCCCGCACCTTGCGGTAGATGTGCACGCCGGGCAGCTTTGGCGGCAGAATGATGGCGGTGATCAGTTCGCCGGGCTTGAGGTTGGTCTCGATCTCGGGCGTGTCGCCGGGCAGACGGTGGAACTCCGTCATCGGGATGGCGCGTGTCGCGCCGTCCTGGCCGGTCGCCTCCACTGTGGCGTCGAGCGCCAGCATTGCGACCGCCATGTCCGACGGGTGGGTCGCGATGCAGGAGTCGCTGGCGCCGAGAATGGCGTGAATGCGGTTGTAGCCGCCGATGGCGTCGCAGCCGGACCCCGGCTCGCGCTTGTTGCAGGCTTTCGCCGTGTCATAGAAGTAGTAGCACCGGGTACGCTGCAGCAAATTGCCACCCGTGGTGGCCTTGTTGCGGAGCTGGCCAGTCGCGCCGGACAACAAGGCGCGGCTCAGCACGCCGTAATCCTTGCGGATGCGCGGGTCACCGGCGAGGTTGGCGTTGGTGACGAGGGCGCCGATCCGCAAGCCGCCAGCCGGGGTGGGATCGATGCGCTTCAGGTCGAGCCGGGTGACGTCCACGATGTGGCGCGGGGTCGTCACCTGCAGCTTCATCAAGTCCAGCAGGTTGGTGCCGCCGGCGATGAAGGTTGCGTTCGGCGCGGACAGCACGCCCTGAGCTGCGTCTTGCGGGCTGGTCGCGCGCTGATAGGTGAAGCCCCTCATGCTGCGGTGCCGGCGACGTCGCGGATGGCGGCGACAATGTTGGGATAGGCGGAGCAGCGACAGATGTTGCCGCTCATCCGCTCGCGGATTTCGTCATCGGTCAGGGCCGGGGCGGTGGTCAGATCGGCGGTGATGAAACTGGGAGCGCCTGCCTTGGCCTCGGCCAGCATGCCGGCGGCCGAGCAAATCTGGCCCGGCGTGCAGTAACCGCATTGATAGCCGTCGTGATGCAGGAAGGCGGCTTGCAGCGGATGCAGGTTGTCCGGCTGGCCCAGGCCCTCGATGGTGGTGATCTGGTCGCCATCATGCATCACGGCGAGCGACAGGCAAGAATTGATGCGGGCGCCGTTCAGCAGCACGGTGCAGGCGCCGCATTGGCCGTGGTCGCAGCCCTTCTTGGATCCGGTCAGGTTCAGGTGCTCACGCAGCGCGTCCAACAAGGTGGTGCGAGTGTCGAGCGTAAGGGTGTGATCCTGCCCGTTGATGTGCAGCGTCACCGGCATGCTGTGAAGAGTCTCCGGCGCGAGTGCTTTCGCGTGAGACTGCGCCAACGCCACACCGCTGTCACCGAAGGTGGCCAGGGCGGACACTGCCGCCGCACCCTCTAGAACCGTTCGACGGTTGAGGGCTGGGTTGCTCCATTTAGGATTGTTCATGCTGTCTCCACACGCGCCACGCTTGCATCCACGCGCGAATAACAGGAGCAGTTGCACCGATCACATTGAAGTGGCGCAGGCGGCCGCCACGACGAGAACGGGCGCCATTCCATTTGGCGTTATGGGGCCGACCTACACCCTCTCCAGACGATGTGGCAGATGACGGACGTTCAAGACAGCTAGATCGTCAAAAGGAAGACTTGCATTCTATAGTACTAAACGTTGTTTTTTGGATATGAGATGAGGGTGTTTGAAGTGCGAAGCCTGTTTGTTTCGATGGCCTTGGTATCTGGAACTGGGATGGCAGCAGCCGCCCAGACGGGAGCAGACGCAGACGCGCGACAGGCAAATGTTACGGCAGTGGTCAAGGCATGCCCGGGCGACTACGCCCGTCTCTGTCCGCAGTCTACCGGTCGAGCGGGAGGACGGGAGGAGATATTCTGCCTCAAGTTCCAGAGAACCGACCTCTCACTTGCATGTCGAAGAGCGATCGCGGCGGCAACCAGTGACCCCTACTGATATCGCCAACATCATGAAAGCCTCGGAGGTTGGCCCGGAGCGCTATCTCGCTCCGGGCCTTTTGCTCAGGGCTTGGAGGCGCCGAGTGGCAGCGTGCCGCCCGTCGTGGTTGTGGTCGTGCCAGGGACCTGCTCGACCTTGACCTCTTCCTTGCGGACGGTGTCGCGGACGGTCTCGGTCCGGTCGGTCGCTTCCTTGCGGAGACCGACTTCCTCGTAGACGCGGGCTGTCTTGGAAACCACCGCCTCCTCGGCGGACTCTGTCATCTCAATCGTCTTGTCGCTGAAGCTGTCCGCTGTGGGACGTCCGTCAGTGACCGGGTTGCGCTCGAGCGTGACAGTCTCACTGTGAAGCGACACGCTTTCCTCAACCGGGGTTTCAACAACGTAGCGGTGGATGCGCGTGCCGCCGCGGTTCACCAGGCGCTTTCCGACAGCAAGGTTCTCTTCGGAGAGCTGAAGCGACTCCGACTTGCCGGTGGCAAGACCAGCCGTGGTGTTCGTCGTCGGCGCGATCGGCCGGGTCATCGAAGTGGCAGTCCCAGTCGTCATTGAAGTGGTCGCCCCAGTCAAGCCGTAGCTCGTCGCACGGTCGTCGATGTCGACTGGGTTATGGCTCTCCAGTATTTCCATGACTTTCGTGATGTGCGTCTCCGGCGTCTTGACCGTGACAACGGTCGAGCCGCTGTCGAGGCTGCGGTCGTACACGGCAGTGTCGCGGTCCGGATGGCCACCGAACAGGCTCGCCCAGAAACCTTCTTCCCGAACCGGTGTCGTCGTGCTCGTCGTTGTGGTCGTAGCGCCTGCCCCGGCATGTACGCTGATGGCCGACTCGGGCACGCCTGCGGCCTTCAGGTCGGCAACGGCGAGATTGGCATGGGCTGGGGTGTCGTAGATGGCAACGATGGTCTCGTCAGACATGTGGTGCTTCCTCGTAATAACAATGTTACAGTTACAGCCCTACACGAATTGCATCAGTCTAGATCGACTGGCGTCCGGGTGACCTCCACGTGTTGTTCGCGGAGTTCAACGGTCTCGGAATGGCGCGTCACCGTTCGAACGCGGCGGAGATGCACTTCCTCCTTCAGGACGAGGCGACGGATTACGACAACCTCCTCCTCGACCACCGGCAGTATCGTGACATCGCCTTCCTGCCGGGCTGGCGGAACGGCTTCGACAATCCGCCCGATGGCGACCCGCTCCACCACGATCTGGTCGTGCGCTAAGTCCGCTTCGACAAGTTCGTCGCGGGTGGACGTCACCGTAGCGGCACGGACGACAGTCTTTCGGACGCGCTTGGATAGCACTGCGTCCTCGACATGCAACGCCATCGTCTGGATTTCGCCGGCCGATGGTGGCGTGTCCGCGTCGTGAAGACCGAGCGCCGGAGGCGTCCCGGGCATAAGCCTCTTCCTACCGCTGCGCAGCGTCTCGTGCGCTGCCTTCGGCGTGCAGTTTAGCTTGTCCGGCGCAATTATCGGTCATCACGGTTCTCCTCTCATTGATCCCCGGGATTGTCCGGCGCGCTGGAAACGTTGCTTGACGGGAGTCGTTCCTGCATTCTGGAAAGTGTTTGAAAGCGCTGACGCGTGCTGCCTCTCACTTTCTCTTGAACCCCAAAAATCCATCCGCTGGCTCGGCTACTCCTGTCAGGGGACGAATGCTTCGCCACTCCTTCACCATCCTCCCGACCTGCCCTCGACGGTGTTCGGCGCGCCGCGGGTGACCGGCTGAGCTGCGATCCCGCTACGCTTCTTCGAAGAAGCTCCCTAACGCGCTATTAACGACTCGCGCTGTATGACCAAACGCTTCCCGGGTAAGGATGGTCGTCGTGAAGTTGTTGGAAAACTTGCGTCTCTATCAGAAACTGGTTATCGGCTTTGGCGCCGTCCTGCTTATCGTCGCCCTCAGTTCTGCGCTTTCCGTCCGCACGACGATACACGTGATGGAGACCGAGCGCCTGAACTCAGTTTCCGATGATGCGCAGGATGATCTCGACCTGGCGGACGCCGCGCTCACTGCGGTGCGTCTGTTCGCCGTTCGGTGTATTGTGACCGCAACGGACGGTGACAAGCAAGCCTATGTTGCGTCGAAGAAGACATTCGACGAGCGACTCAATGCCGTTGCAGCCATCCTTTCAAAGGATGCCCCCAACCTCATGCCCGCTCTTGACGCCTATAGGGTAGCAGCGTCGCGTTTCACCACCGAGTACCTCGATCAGACTGTCAGGCTGGCAGCATCGCCTGACACCCGTCCAGAAGCGGTGGAAATGGCCAAATCCAGTGCCGTGGCCATGGCGTCGAACCTGCGGTTGCAAGCCTATGCAAAGTTGCGTGAGGATGTGGTCGATTGGTCCGACACCTGGACCAAAGCAGCAGAGAGCGACCTCGTTTGGGCACGCAACCTCGCCGTGGTCAGCGGCGTGCTCTGTGTCGTCGTCGGCTTGGTTGCCGCCTGGTTGATCACCCGCGCCACCGTCCGTCCGATCACCGCGATGACCGCAGCCATGCGCGCGTTGGCTGGCGGCGACCATGGGATCTGCGTACCCGCCGCCGGGCAACGCAACGAGATCGGTGAGATGGCGGGCGCCGTCACCGTCTTCCGTGATGCCGCGATCGAGAAGCAGCGGCTGGAGCAGGAGGCCGTGGCGATACAAGCCACCGCGGACGCGGAGCGCGCCCGGCGGGAGGAAGATCGCCGCCTGGCCGCCGAGCAGCAGACCCTTGTGGTTGATGGGCTGGCGGCCAACCTGGCACGCCTCGCGACCGGCGACCTGACGTGTAGCCTATCGACCGCCTTCGCACCAGAATACGAGCGCCTCCGTAACGACTTCAACCAGGCCGTCCAGCAGTTGCACCGTGTCGTTGGCGGCATCGTCGGCAGCACCGAAGCAATCCGCTCCGGCGGCAGCGAAATCGCCCAAGCGTCCGACGACCTGTCCCGCAGGACGGAGCAGCAAGCCGCCAGCCTTGAGGAAACCGCGGCAGCCCTGGATGAAATTACCACCGCGGTTCGCCGCACGGCGGAAGGAGCCGCGAAGGCGCAGCAGGTCGTGGCGGCAACCAAGGCCGATGCGGACCAGTCGGATGCTGTGGTGCAGAACACCGTCAAGGCGATGAGCACCATCGAGGATTCGGCCCGGCGCGTCGGCTCGATCATCGGGGTGATCGACGAGATCGCATTCCAGACCAACCTCCTGGCGCTGAATGCCGGGGTGGAGGCAGCGCGCGCGGGGGATGCCGGTCGCGGCTTTGCCGTGGTGGCCAGCGAGGTGAGAGCATTGGCGCAGCGTTCTGCGGAAGCCGCAAAGGAGATCAAGGGCCTGATCCAAGGCAGCAGCTTGCAGGTCAGCGAAGGCGTGAAGCTGGTGGGCGAAACCGGCGCGGTCCTCCGCCGGATCGCGGGCCGTATCCAGGAGATCACGGTGTCCGTCACAGAGATCGCCGCCTCTGCTCAGGAGCAAGCGACGGGGCTGCACCAAGTCAACACCGCGGTGAACCAAATGGACCAGGTGACGCAACAGAACGCCGCCATGGTGGAGCAGGCCACGGCCGCGAGCCACGCCCTGTCAAACGAGGCGGGTGAACTGCGAAACCTCACCGCGCAATTCAAGTTGGAGCCGGTCCTCGATAACGAACGAGACTCAGCGATGGCGGCCGGGAGTGGCGCCGAACGTCCACGACGTCCGTCGAAACAAGCGCCAACCGCGCCCGAGGCAAAACGGAAGCTGAAGGTGGTCTCATCCACCGGCGGCTGGGAAGAGTTCTGACCAAGCGCAAGACGCCGCAAAGCCCTCTCCCTTTGGATCCCTTTGGGAGAGGAACAACCACTGCTGTGACGCTGAAACGATCTTGCTCTCCTGCATCGATGGCGCCCAACTGACGACACCACCCGGCGGCATGCTCCCCTATCTGGCGGCCGCATCCTGCATGCCCGGAACCGCCGGGTCGTCCGGACCGCGTATCCCGAACCGGCCCAAGCCGGGCAGCTTGATCGCCGGGCGGCGCAGGTCCAGCCCGGCCACCCCGCCGAGGATGTTGAGTTCCACCCCTTCGACCCAGGCAAGCGTCACGCCGACGTAGCCGCCCAGGGTCAGCCGTATGCCGGTGCCGGAGGCGGTCCAGCGCAGCCAACGCCCATCATACGGGTAGTCTTTGCCGATCGCGGTTGGCGGCAGGGCCGTGCGGATCTGCGGCACGCCGTCCATCACCGCCTGCACGAAGGTGTTTGAGTTGGGGCCGGGCCAAGCGCGATAGTCGCCCTGCTTGCGCCACGCATAGTCGCTGATGGCGGCCTGCATGCGGGGGATCATCGCCTCCGCCGCTTCGCCATCGGCGGCGAACACCACGGCCGGCGCCTGGCCGAACCAGCGGCCGTCGGGTTCGAACCCGTTCAAGCGGACCGGGTCGCCCCAGGCGGTGTAGTCGTATCGCGTGTAGCCGGTGGCGCCGGCGGGCTTGAAGACGATCCAGCTATGGGTGGCGAAGATACCGCGCCAGCGCACCGTCTGCGCCGCGAAAATGCGGACCACCGCCGCCTTGCCGCCGGCTGGGGGCAGGACGCCGATGCTGGACCGGTCGGCCGTCCGCCATCCCGCGCCCGTCCCGTCCAGCCAGTAGCGCGCCGCGGAAACCCCGATCGGCAGCAGGTAGAACGCCACGAACAACGCCAGGCATGTCTTCAGGACCGTCATCCAGGAAGGACCCGGCCGCGCGGTGTCAGGCGCAATGGCCCGGCGGTTGTCAGGAAAACACCGCCGATTCGAGTGTCACGGCGGAGTAGAAGGTCAACGCACCCGGCATGTTGGTGAACCCGCTGAGGTCCTTGGTCATCGCGTAGCCCTGGTCCCGCCAGCACAGCCCGGCCAACGGCACCTCCTGGACCGCGAGCTGTTCAACCTTGGCGTAGATCGCCTTGCGATCCGCCAAATCAAACGTGCGGCGTCCCTCCGACAGCAGGGCATCCAGCTCCGGCAAGGACAAGCCGTAGGACCGGGTGTAGCTGACTGGCAGGTTGGTCCCGATGAAGTTGCTCATGCCGTCGGGGTCGTTGCTCTCGTTCGTCGTGCCGTTCACGGTGACGTCGTATTGGCCGCGGTTGCCGAGCGCGATACGGGTCGCCCAATCGGGCAGCACCAGCTCGGCCTGGATGCCGATCTCCGCGAGATGGCTCTGCATGATCTCGGCCGTGCTCTTGATCATGCCATAGGTGGACGTCGCCAACAGCTTGCAGGTGAAACCGTTCGCCAGCCCTGCCGCGGCGAGCAGGGCCTTGGCGCGCGCCGGGTCGTAGGCCCAGCCATGGGATTGCGCCTCGTCATAGAACGGGCTGCCGCGCTCGAACGGCAGGCTTTCCAGCACACGGCCGCGGCCGAAGAACGCGCCCTGCACGATCTCCTGCCGCCGGATGGCGATGGCCGCAGCCTGCCGCACGCGCGCGTCGCTGAACGGCCCGGCCTTGCAGTTGAAATACATGTACATGAACGGGCCCTCGGTCGTCTCCAGCTTGAACGCCGGATCCGCCTGCAGCCCGGCCATCGCGGCCCACGGCACGTATTCGATGAGGTCGACATCGCCCGACTTCAGGGCGGACACCCGTGCATCCTCGTCCGCGTAGGCGACAAGGCGGATCGTCTGCAGCTTCGGCAGGCCGGGCCGGTAATAGCGGTCGAACGCCTTGAGGTCGATATACGTGCCGCGCTCCTGCCCGGCCAGCACGAACGGCCCGGCGCCGATGCCGGGCGCGTTGTTGTCGACCGAGCCCTTCGCGACGATGGCGGCGAAATAGCTCGCGAACAGGTTGGGTAGCACTGCCGACGGCTCCCGGGTAAACAGCCGCACGGTGCGGGCGTCCGGCGTGTCGATGCGGGTGATGCGCTGCACCTCGCCCTTCATGTACGCCTGGCTCTTCTCGGCGGCCATCTGCTCGATACTGTAGCGCACGTCGTCCGACGTGACCGGATTGCCGTTGTGGAACACCGCGTCCCGCAGGTGGAACACCCAGGCGCCGTCCTCCGCCCGCTCCCAGCGTTCCGCCAACTCGCCGCGCATCTGGCCGTCCGGACCGTATCCCAGCAGGCCGCGGAAGATCAGCAGCTTCGCGTCCTGCGCCACCGTCCCCGCGTTCAGCCATGGCGCCAGGCTGGACGGCCAGGCCGAGATGCCCATGACCAGGTGGCCCGACTCGCGCGCCGCGGCCCGTGCGGTTCGCAGGCCGAGCAGCGGCAGGCCCGCGGCGGCGGCAAGGATGTGGCGGCGGGTCGCTGGCATAAGGCGCCTCCTATGCGGCATCGTGAAGGTGGCAGGCAGCGCGTTGACCCGGCGCGACGGTGCGCAGCACCGGGCGCTCCACCCGGCAGCGCTCGAAGCTGTGCGGGCAGCGGGGATGGAAGGCGCAGCCGGGCGGCGGGCGCAGCGGCGACGGCAACTCCCCCGCCAGCGCGGCGAACTGCTTGCGCCCCACCTCCAGCCGCGGCATCTGCGCCAACAACGCCTGGGTGTAGGGGTGGGCGGGGGCGCGGAACAGGGACGCGGCCGTCGCCTCCTCCACGATGCGGCCCAGATACATCACGGCGACCCGGTCGGACAAATGGCGCACCACGGACAGGTCGTGGCCGATGAACAGCAGCGCCAGGCCGCGGCGGGCGCGCAGCCCGGCCAGCAGGTTGATCACCTGCGCCTGGACCGAGACATCCAGCGCGCTGACCGCCTCGTCGCACACCAGCACGGTGGGCTGCACGGCCAGGGCGCGCGCGATGCCGATGCGCTGCCGCTGCCCGCCGCTGAACTCGTGCGGCAGGCGGTCGAGTGCCGACGCGTCCAGCCCGACCTCGGCCAGCAACCCGGCGACGTAGCCGCGCCTCGCCGCCCGCCCCGTCATGCCGTGCAGCAGCGGCGCCTCCCCCACCAGGTCCACCACCCGGCGGCGCGGGTTCAGCGAGGCCTGCGGGTCCTGGAACACCATCTGCACGCCGAGCGTCCAGGCGCGTGCGTCAGGCCCGCGCAGCCCGGCGACAAGCTGGCCGGCCCAGCGGATTTCCCCGGCCGAGGGCGGCAGGATGCCCGCGAGCATCCGGCCCAGCGTGCTCTTGCCGCAGCCGCTCTCGCCCACCAGGCCCAGCGCCTCCTGCGGCGCGACCGCCAAGTCGATGTCCTCCGCCGCGTGCACCGCGGCCGGGCGCGCACCCCGCAGCCGGGCCAGCAGCCCGGGCGACGACCCGGCGAAGCGGCGCGACAAGCCGCGCGCCTCCAGCAGCGCGGTCACGCGACGGTCTCCAGCGGATGCACGCAGCGGGCCCAACGCCCGGGCCGCACCTCCGCAAAGGGCGGCGGCGGCAGGCAGGCGGCGTCTGCGCGCGTGCAGCGCGGACGGAAGGTGCAGCCCTCCGGCAGGCTGGCCAGGCCGGGCATGGCGCCGGGAATTTGCCGCAGCACCGCACCCGGCTCGTTGCGGGCTGGGACGGATGCCAGCAGCCCCTCGGCATAGGGGTGCAGCGGCGCCGCGATCACCGCGTCGGACGGCCCGAGCTCCACGAGGCGGCCCGCATACATGACGGCGATCGTGTCCGCCAAGCCAGCCACCACCGAAAGGTCATGCGTGATCCAGAGCATGGCGGTGCCGTCCGCCGCGCAGATGCGCTGCACCTCCGAGAGGATTTGCGCCTGGATCGTCACGTCCAGCGCCGTGGTCGGTTCGTCGGCGATGATGACGTCCGGCTGGTTGAGCAGCGCGGTCGCGATGGCGATGCGCTGGCGCATGCCGCCGGAGAACTCGTGCGGGTAGGCGTCCAGCCGCTCCTCGGGGGAGGGAATGCCCATGCGGCCCAGCGCGTCGCGCGCCATGGCGCGGGCGGCGGCGGCGCGCACGGGGCGATGCGCCTGCACGGCCTCGACCATCTGGGTGCCGACGCGTAGCACGTCGTTCAGGCAGGCCATCGGGTCCTGCATGATCAGGGCGATGCGGTTGCCGCGCAACTGCCGTATCGCACGCTCGGACAGGTTGCCCATCTCCTGCCCGTTCAGCCGCACCCGGCCTGCGGCGATGCGGCCCGGCGGCGGCACCAGGCGCAGGATGGCGTAGCCGGTCATGGTCTTGCCGGACCCGCTCTCCCCCACCAGCCCGAGCGTGCGGCCGCGTTGCAGGGTGAACGAGACGGCGTCCACGGCGGGACGCTCCCCCGCGGCGGTCGGGAAGCAGACGGTCAGGCCCTCGACCTCCAGCACGCTCACTGGTTGCCGCGCGGGTCCAGGAGTTCGCGCAGGCGGTCGCCGACCAGGTTGATGGCGAACACCAGCACCAGCAGGGCCACGCCGGGGAAGATGCTGATCCAGTAATTGCCGTTCAGCAGGAACTGGAAGCCGTTGGCGATCAGCAGGCCGAGCGAGGGGCGGGTGACGGGCAAGCCGACGCCAAGGAAGGACAGCGTCGCCTCCAGCCCGATGGCGTTGGCCACCTCCACCGCCGCCACCACGGTGAGCGGCGGCAGCGCGTTGGGCAGCACGTGGCCGAACAGGATGCGACGGGCGGGGATGCCGAGGCATTGCGCGGCGGCCACGTAGTCGCGCTGGCGTTCCACCAGGGCGCTGCTGCGGGCGATGCGGGCGAAATACGCCCACTGCACCAGGGCCAGCGCCAGGATGATCTTGTCCACCCCGCGGCCGAGCACGGCCAGCAGCGTCAGCGCCACCAGGATGGACGGAATGCTGAGTTGCAAATCCACCAGCCGCATGATGACGCCGTTGACCCGGCCACCTTTCCACGCCGCGGTCAGCCCCAGCACCGTGCCGGTGATGGCGGCGAACGCGGTGGCGGCGAAGCCGACCAGCAGGCTGGTGCGCAGCCCGTACAGGATGGCGGACAGCATGTCCCGCCCCTGGTCGTCGGTGCCCAACAGGTAGAGGAAGCCGTCTGCCCCGCGCGTCAGCGGCGGCAACTGGCCGTCCAGCAGGTTGAGCGTCGCCAGGTCATAGGGGTTCTGCGGCGCCACCAGCGGTGCGAACACCGCCCCGGCGATGATCGCGGCCAGCACCACGATGGCGCCGAGCGCCAGGCGGGCGTGACCGTAGCGGCGCGCGAACCCGAGCATGGCGCGGCCGGCGGGAAGGGCGGCGCCGCTCACGCCGGGCGCAGGCGCGCGCGCGGGTCGAGCGCCGCGTAGCCGAGATCGACCACCAGGTTGATGACCACGAACAGCAGCGCGATGATCATCAGGTAGCCGACCACCACGGGACGGTCGAGCTGGTTGATGCTGTCGATGATGAGCTTGCCGGTGCCGGGCCACGCGAACACGCTCTCCGTCACGACGGAAAAGGCGATCAGGTTGCCGAGCTGCAGTCCGGAGACGGTCACGATCGGGATCGCCACCCGCTTCAGCACGTGGACGAACAGGATGCGGCCCGGCGCCAGGCCCTTCGCCCGGGCGTAGCGCACGAAATCCTGGCCCATCGCCTCGCGCACGCCCGACCGGGCAAGGCGTAGGATCAGCGCCATCGGGAACAGCGACAGGTTCAAAGCCGGCAGTAGGATATGCCTCAGCCCGTCCAGGGTGAACACCGACAGGCGCACGCCCAGCACGTCCACGGTGGCGCCGCGGCCGGAGGCGGGCAGCCATCCCAGGTCGACCGCGAACAGGACGATCAACACCAGCCCGATCCAGAAGGTCGGCAGGCTGAAGCCGAAGATCGACCCGGTCATCAGCCAGCGGTCCAGCCGCGACGGCGCCGTGGCGCCCGCCAGCACGCCCAGCGGCACGCCCACCACCACGGCCAGCACCATGGCGGTGATGGCCAGCTCCAGCGTCGCGGGCAGCCGCTGCAGGATCACGTCCATGGCGTTCTGGTGGTAGACGAAGGACGTGCCCCAACTGCCCTGCAGCAGGTGGACGAGGAACAGCGCGTATTGGCGCCAAAGCGGCTGGTCCAGGCCCATGGCGGCGCGGAAGCGGGCGATGTCCTCGGGCGTGGACTGCGGATCCAGCAGGATCGCGGTGGGATCGCCGACGGCATAAAGGCCGACGAAGGCGATCAGCGACAGGGCCAGGATGACGAGCACCCCCTGGCCAAGCCGCCGCAGCAGCAGGCTGCCCATGCGGCTACTGACGCCCGATCGCTGCCAGGATCAGCTCCTCGGTCGCCTGTGGCTGGTATGTCACCGGCTTGCGGGCGGCGGCGATCACCAGCAGCGTGTCGAGCGGGATATAGGCCTGCCGCTGGATCAGCAGGGCCATGACGGCCGCCATGTCCTTGTTCCGCGCCGCCTCGTCCATCGTCAGCGTGGCCGCGTCGATCGCCTTGTCCACGTCCGGCATCGACAGGCCCATGTTCCACGACCCGACGCCGCGCGACGGGTCCCGCGTCTCCATCACGTCGCGCAGGAAGGAGGTCGCGTCGCCGCCATTGCTGCCCCAGGCCAGCAGGTAGAACGAGTAGTCGCGGTGCTGCAGCCGGGGGAAGTAGACGCTGGAGGGCTGCGCGTCGATCGCGACGGTCACGCCGATGCGCGACAGCAGGATGCCCACCGTCTGGCAGGTCGCGGCGTCGTTGACGTAGCGGTCGTTCGGACAGTGTAGGGTGACGTTGAACCCGTCCGGGTAGCCGGCGTCCGCCAGCAGCTTCTTGGCCTGCTCCGGCTGGTACGGCGTGGCGGGCACGGCGGGGTCGTAGCCGGCGATGTGACTCGGCACGCCCTGCGTGGCCGGCACCGCCAGCCCGTCCATGACGCGCTTCACGATCACGTCGGTCGAAATCGCCAGCGCGAAGGCGCGCCGCACGCGTTCGTCCTGGAACGGGTTATGCGGCAGCACCGCGCCGGATTTGTCGGTGGCGAACGGCGTTTGGTCCTTCAGCGTGTCGAAGCCCAGGAACACGGTACGGTTGGACTCCGTCTGGAACACGCCCAGCGCGAGCAGGCTAGACAGGCGCTTGACGTCCAGCGGCGGGATGTAGTCGGCCATCTGCACATCCCCGGCTTGCAACGACGCCAGGCGGGCCGCGTCGTTCGGGATTTCGCGGATCGTCACGTGGGCATAGGCCGGCTTCGCGCCCCAGTAATCGTCGAACCGCTCCAGCTCCCAGGCCTGGCCGCGCTGCCACTTCACGCTGCGATACGGGCCGGAGCCGATGGCGTCCTTGCCGGAGTCGAACTCCGCCGTCGTCGCCGTGGCGGGCACGCTGGCGCAGACCAGGTGGAAATCCGGCAACGCCGCGGGCAGCGCCGGGTAGGGCTTGGCGGTGATCATGCGCACTGTCTGCGGATCGATGATCTCGAGCTTGGTCACCAGGCGCAGCTTGCCCGCCGTCAGGTTGTCGCTGTTCGGCACGGTGGGCAGCCGGTCCAGGCTGGACTTCACCGAGGCAGCGTCCAGCGTGCTGCCGTCATGGCATTTCACGCCGGGTCGCAACTTGAACTCCCAGGTCAAATCGTCCACCAGGCGCCAGCTCAGCGCGATGCCGGGGATCAGGTGGGACTGCGCGTCCAGCCCGATCAGGCTGTCGTAGATGTTGGCGTAGTAGCCGTGCATCGGCCCCAGCCCGGACAGCGCCGGGTCCAGCGTCACGATCGGTGCGCGTGCCCCGATGGTGAGATGGTCGGCATCCTGCGCACGGGCGGCGAGCGGCGCCAGCAGCGCAGCCGCCAGCAGCAGGCGCCTCACCGCCACACCTGCCGGGCCACCCGCAGCCAGTTGGCGCCCAGGATGCCGCGCACCGCGGCGTCGTCGTAGCCGGCTCGCAGCATCATGTCCGTCAACTCCTCGATCTGCTCCGGCTGCGCGAAGGCGGAGCCGGTTCGTGTGTGGGGCCCCGGCGGCCACATATGCGCGTTGTCCCGCACCCAGCCCCAGAACCGCCCGGTGTCGCGCACGTAGTCCAAACCTAAGCCGACATGCTCCGCCCCCACCAGTTGGACCATATGGTCCAGATGCCGGAACAGGGCGGCGGAGGAGGCCGCGTCGTCGTCCAGGAACTCGCCCAGCCCGTTCAGCCCCACCACGCCGCCGGTCGCGGCGCAGGCGCGGATCTGGTCGTCCCGGATGTTGCGGTAATGGCCATACACCGCGTGCGCGTTGCTGTGGGAGAAGATGAACGGCGCCGTGCAGGCCGCCATCGCGTCCATCGTGGTGCGATAGCCGGTATGGGCGCCGTCCACCAGCATGCCCACCCGGTTCATCTCCGCCACCACTTCCAGCCCCCAGCGGGAGAGGCCGCCGTCGCTGCATTCCGCACAGCCGTCGCCGACATGGTTGCGCGCGTTGTAGGCCAGCAGCATGTGGCGCACGCCGAGGTCGTAATACGCCTGCACCATCTCCAGCTTGCCCTCCAGCATGTCGGTTTCCTGGAGGTTGAACACCAGGCCGAGCTTGCCGGCGGCCTTGGCCGCGAGGATGTCGTCCGCCGTGCCGCACAGCACCAGCCGGTCCGGCCGGGCCTGGATGGCGGCGCGGACGCGGGCGATCTGGCGGATGGCGCCGTCCAGCATCGCCTCCGGCCCCATCACCGACAGGCTGATCACGTCGACCCCGGCGGCGTGGAAGCGACCGAGCGTCTCGCCATCGGCGTAGCTTGGTCCCCAAGGCAGGGTGTTGTCCCAGACCAGGGCGTCGCGGGTCAGGCTGCGGGCCGCCTCGAGGCTGGGCAAGGATTCGCTGCGGCGAGTCAGAGGCGCCTCTTCGCGCCGCCCGGCGTGGGTTTTTGAGCACCGAAGCGGAGCGACCGCAGGGGTCGTGAGCATCGGAGCGCAGAAAACACGCGTCGGATGACCGCCGCAGTAGAGTCCTTGCCCAGCCTCCTCGCTCATCCGCCCCAGCTTTCACCGGCGGCGCGCAGGAAGTTCTCGCCCAGCACGCCGCGCACCGCGTCGTCGTCCCAGCCGTGCCGCACCATCACGTCGCACAACTCCAGAGCCTGCTCCGGCCCGGCGAACGCCGTCTCCACGCGTTCTTTGCCGAACGGCAGCGGCGGCCAGCGGAACGCCTCCGCCCGCACGCTGGCCCAGAAGCGCGGCGTGTCGGCCAGGAAGTCCAGGCCGAACCCGGCATGGCGCGCGCCCACCAGGGTGACGAGATGGTCCAGGTGGCGGAACATGGCCTCGGTGCTGGCATCGTCGTCCGGCAGGAACTCGCCCAGACCGTTGATGCCGACCACACCCCCGGTCGCGGCGGCGGCGCGCACCTGCTCGTCCGTCACGTTGCGGTAATGCGGGTAGACGGCGTGCATGTTGCTGTGGGTGATCATCATCGGCTTGCCCGCCTCCGCGCACAGCGCCGCCATGTCCAGGCTGGAGCGCACGCCGACATGCGTCGCGTCCACGATGATGCCCAGCCGCAGCATCTCCCGCACCACGGACTGGCCCAACCGGGTCAGCCCCTCGTCGGTGCGTTCGGCGCAGCCGTCGCCCAGCGCGTTCTTGCCGTTATAGACCGGCAGCATGCAGCGCACGCCGAGCGCGTGGTAGACCTCCACCATCTCCACCATGCCGCCCAGCGGCGTGCCGTCCTGGTGCTGCAGCACCAGCGCCAGCACGCCGTCCGCCCGCGCCTGGCGGATCGCGGCGGCGCTGGTGCAGACGCGCATGCGGTCGGCCCGCTTGGCGATGTCGGCGCGGACCTTGGCGACGTAGCTGATCGCGGTGCGGATGTCGGCGCCGGGCAGGTTCTGCACCGTCAGCGTGATGACGCCCATGCCGGCGCTGCCGAAGCGGGCCAGCACGGTGTCGTAATTGGCCCAGGGCGCGCCCCAGGGCAGCGTCATGTCCCACACCAGCGCGTCCTCGAACACCGCGACCGCCCGCGGGTCGGCCGCCTGCCGGACGCGGTCGTAGCGCTCGCTCGGGGGAAACGCGTTCAACAAGCAGGGCACTCCCGGACTATCTCCCCTGCATTGAAGGCATGGCTGGGGCAGGCTAGGCAAGACCGGGGCGCGAATTTAGCGGTGGGTCACAGCGGCTTCGAAGACGATTGCACCGCGTCGCGGGTCCCGCGTACCACATCGCCAAATCAACGGTTCCGGGATTGCCGCGAGAACGTCATACATCCAGCGTTCGAGGAGGGCACGACATGACGATACCGAGCATCCCGCGGCCGCAACGCCGGCTTCCACCCGCCCGCGCGATGGTGGCGGCAGCCCAGCCGGAGGCGGCCGATGCCGGGCTCGTCACCTTGCGAGCTGGCGGCAACGCCATCGACGCCGCGCTGGCCGCGGCCCTGGTGCAGGGCGTGGTGGACCCGCTGATGTCCGGCCTGGGCGGCTACGGCGTGCTGCACGCCTATGACCCGCGCACCGGGGCGACGCTGCTGCTGGACGGCCAGGGCGGCTGCCCCGCCGCCTGCACGGAGACGATGTGGGCCGACCGCATCGTCGGCGAGACGACCGACGGCTTCGGCTTCATCGTGCGCGATTTCGTCAACGAATGCGGCCACCAATCCGTCACCGTGCCCGGCATCGTTGCGGTGCTGGCGCAGGCCCACGCGCAACTCGGCCGCTTGCCCTGGGCGGAGCTGTTCGGCCCGGCCATCGACTTGGCCGAGACCGGCTGGATCGTGCGCCCGCACAACTACACCGTCTTCACCCAGGACGAGCGCCGCTACGGCCGCATGAACTACGGCGAGAAACTGGGCGTCACCGCGGACGGCCGCCGCATCTACCTGCACCCGGACGGCAGCTACAAGCGGATCGGCGAGACCATCCGCAACCCCGACCTTGCGCAAACGCTGCGCCTGCTGGCGCAGGACGGGCCGGACAGCTTCTACCGCGGCCCGCTCGCCCGCCGCATCGCCGACGACATGGCGCGGCATGGCGGCCTGCTGACCGAAGCCGACCTGGCGGCGTTCACGCCGGAGGTGCAGGAGCCGATCCGCGTCGGCTACCGCGGCTACGAGCTGGCGACCAACCGGCCGCCCGGCGGCGGCGTGATGGTGGCGGAGATGCTGCGTATCCTGGAGCAGTTCGACCTCGTGGCGCTGGGCCACAACACCCCGGAGTATATCCGCGTGGTGGCGGAGGCGATGAAGCTCGCGACGCGGGACAAGGACGCCCATATCAGCGACCCGCGCTTCGTGCCGCCGCCGCTCGACCGGCTGCTGTCGGAGGACTATGCCCTATCCTGCGCGGCGGCGATCCGCCGGGGCGAAAAGGCGTCCGTGCCGCGCCTGCAGGCGCCCAAGGGTGATCCGAAGGACACCACCCATGTCTCCTGCGTCGATGCAGAGGGGCTGGTCGTCTCGCTCACCCACTCGCTCGGCATCCCCTCCGGCGTGATCCCGCAGGGGACCGGCTTCATCCTGAACGGCTGCATGAGCGTGTTCGACCCGCGGCCGGGCCGGGCCGGTTCGATCGCGCCGGGCAAGCGTCGCTTCGCCTCCATGTGCCCGTCCATCGTGAGCAAGGATGGCCAACCCGTGATGACGCTGGGTGCGCCGGGCGGCACCTGGATCACGCTGGGCGTGCTGCAGGTGATCCTGAACGTGCTGGATTGGGGGATGGGCATGCAGGAGGCGATCAGCGCGCCCCGCTTCGTGGCGACCAGCGACGTGATCGACATCAGCAACCGCATCCCCCGTGGCGTGCAACGCGCGGTGGAAGCGATGGGCTACACGGTCAAGCGGTCCGCGTTGAGCTACGCCTTCTCCGGGGTCCACGGGATCGCGTTGTTTGATGGCAGGCTGGATGGCGGCGCCGACCCGCAACGCGACGGCATGGTGGCGATACTCGACTGATCGCACCCCGATGGCGGCGACGCGGTTCGGGCAGCCCGGTTGCGCGCTGTAGCAACTCACCCTGCAAGTCGGAGCGGTGTTACGAAATCGCTGCACGAGGTATAACGGGCCGCGCGCAACTGGATCGGGTGCCGGCGCGTCACTCAACGGGGGAACGGGCAATGAGGATCGCGATCGTGGACGCCGGGCCGCTTGCCGAGGGAGAAGACATGCCCGGCCGCTGGCGCCGCTGATGTACGGGTTGCTCAATGGCCTGCGCGTGGTTGAGGCAGCGTCGTTCATCGCCGCCCCTTCTTGCGCGCTGCACGTGCTGCAAATGGGCGCGGAAGTGGTCCGCATCGACCAAATCGGCGGCGGCCCCGACTATAACCGTTGGCCGCTGGCCCCCGACGGCGGCCGCAGCCTGTACTGGGAAGGGTTGAACAAGGGCAAGAAGTCGGTGGCGCTTGACCTGTCCCGCCCGGAGGGCCGCGAACTGGCGGTCCGCATCATCACCGCGCCGGGCCAGGATGCGGGGCTGTTCGTGACCAACTTCCCGGTATCCGGCTTCCTTGGCTACGACCGGCTGCAGGCGTTTCGCCACGACCTGATCTGTCTGCGCGTCATGGGCTGGGCGGATGGGCGGCAGGCGGTGGACTACACCGTCAACGCCGCGGTCGGCGTTCCGCTGATGACGGGGGCGCCGGACGCGCCTGGACCGGTGAACCACGTGCTGCCCGCCTGGGACCTGCTGGCCGGCGCCTACGGGGCGTTCAGCCTGATCGCTGCCGAGCGGGCGCGCCGCGTAACAGGTGAGGGACGCGAGATCCGCCTGCCGCTGTCGGACGTGGCGGTCGCGAGCATGGGCCATCTCGGCATGATGGCGGACGCGGAGTTGACCCGGCAAGACCGTCCGCGCCTCGGCAATGACCTGTTCGGCGCGTTCGGGCGGGACTTCGCCACGGCGGACGGGCAGCGGCTGATGGTGGTCGCCATCACGCCCCGGCAATGGGGCGGCCTCGTCGCGATCCTCGGCTTGGAAGCGGCAGTGTCGGCGCTCGAAGCCGAGTTGGGCGTCAGCTTCGCCCAGAACGAGGGATTGCGCTTCAAGCATCGCGCCCGGCTGTATCCGCTGTTCACCGCGGCGTTCGCGGCCAGGACGGCGGGCGAGCTGATCCCGGCCTTCGAGGCGCGCGGCGTCTGTTGGAGCCGCTACCAGACCCTGTCGGACGCGGTCGGGCGCGACCCGGCGCTCTCCGCCGACAACCCCATGCTGGCCGCCGTGCAACACCCTGGCGGCCGCTACCTCACGCCGGGCGCGCTGGCGACAATGCCCGCCGAAACCCGCGCCACACCGCGGTCCGCGCCGCTGCTTGGGCAAGACACGGAACAGGTGCTGGCTGAGCTGCTGGGCCTGTCAGCGGGCGAGATCGCGCGGCTGCACGACGCCGGACTGGCTGCGACTGCGCATTCTTAAGGGAGACACCCTCATGAACGAGATGCATCGTCTGGATTCCATCAGCACGGCGGCCGAGGCGGTCGAGGCCGCACGCGCCTACCTGCGCGATGTGCAGCGGGCCTGCCTGGCCGCCGTGGCGCCGGAGGGAAAGGTGGACGCCGCCCTGGTGGAAACGCGGCAGCGCCAGGTGCACGGCTTCGCCTGGGTGGCGACCACGGTCGAGGGGCTGAGCCAACTGGCCGCCTGGGCCGCCAGGCTCGCCGGCAGCGGACGGCTCGGCGCGGGCGAGGAGCTGGTGCTGCGGATCGGCTTCGGCGAGTACCTGGCCCAACTACTCGGCGGCCTGCCGATGAGCCAGAACGAGATGGTGCGCCCCGCCGACTTCGACGCGGAGGACGCCGCCGACACCCTGCGGCAGAACGGCGCCGTGCGCTGGTTCGTCCGCGGCGGCAACACGCCGGCCAACCGCGCCGACCTCGCCAGTCTGCTGGGCGATGGATGGCGCCCGGACGACGCGCTCGGCGACGACACGCTGGACATGGTGCGCGACCAGTTCCGCCAGTTCACCGATGAGCGCATCGCCCCCCATGCCAATGCCTGGCACTTGGCCGACGCGCTGATCCCGGGCGAAATCGTCGACGCGATGGCGGAGCTGGGCGTGTTCGGCGTGTGCATCGGCGAGGAATATGGCGGCCTCGGCCTTGGCAAACTCGCGATGTGCGTGGTGTCGGAGGAGCTGAGTCGCGGCTGGATCGCCGCCGGGTCGCTCGGCACGCGGTCGGAGATCGCGGGCGAGTTGATCGGCGCCAACGG
The DNA here is from genome assembly GCA_965199095.1 of Acetobacteraceae bacterium. Lineage (GTDB taxonomy): Bacteria > Pseudomonadota > Alphaproteobacteria > Acetobacterales > Acetobacteraceae > LMUY01. The sequence goes on along the minus strand of CBDAQM010000004.1, from coordinate 139,970 downwards.
CACCGCGGCGCAGAAGCAGCGTTGGCTGCCGGGCATCGCGAGCGGCGCGATCCTGCCGACGGCCGTGTTCACCGAGCCCGATACCGGCTCGGACCTCGCCTCCGTGCGGACGCGGGCAAGGCGGGAGGCGGATGGGAGCTGGCGGGTCACCGGGTCTAAGACCTGGATCACCCATGCGGCGCGCAGCGACCTGATGACGGTGTTGGCCCGCACCGACGCGGACACGCCCGGCTATGGCGGCCTGTCCATGCTGCTGGCGGCCAAGACGCGCGGCATGCCGGGGTCGGATTTCCCCGATGCCGGCCTGTCGGGCAGTGAGATCGGGGTGCTCGGCTACCGCGGCATGAAGGAATACGTGCTGTCGTTCGACGGTTTCCGGGTGGACGCGGAGGGATTGCTGGGCGGGATGGAGGGCGCCGGGTTCCGCCAGTTGATGGCGACGTTCGAGGGCGCCCGCATCCAGACCGCGGCGCGTGCGGTGGGCGTGGCGCGCTCGGCGTTGGAGCTGGCATTGCGATACGCCACCGAGCGCAAGCAGTTCGGCAAGGCGCTGATGCGGTTCCCCCGCGTATCGGACAAGCTCGCGCTGATGGCGGTGGAGACGGTGGTCGCGCGTGAGATCACCTACTTCTCCGCCCGCACCAAGGACGCTGGCGACCGCTGCGACATCGAGGCCGGGATGGCCAAGCTGCTCGCCGCCCGCGTCGCCTGGAGCAATGCCGACGGTGGCGTGCAAATCCACGGCGGCAACGGCTATGCGCAGGAATACGATATCAGCCGCGTGCTGTGTGACGCCCGCATCCTCAACATCTTCGAGGGCGCGGCGGAGATCCAGGCCAACGTCGTGGGCCGCGGGCTGCTTGCGCGGCAGATTTAGTAGATCGATTCCATGAAGCCGACCCTACCGAGAGGAAGCCGTAGGGTGGGCTTTAGCCCACCATGGCCTCCTTCGGCGCCTTGAAGCGGTGGGCTGAAGCCCACCCTACGAAGCGCCTGCGTCAGGCGGCGGCATAGGAGTCGTTTCATGGAAACGCTGTACCTAGCGCAGAATGGAGGCGGCGAAGCCGTCTTCGATCACCGGCCGCGCGTGTAATCCATTGCGCAATAGGCGCCACCCTGGTGCAGCTCGACCACGGGGTCGTCGGTCACCTTGCCCGCCACCGCGTCGGCGAAGATGTCCGCCGTGTCCTGCGGCACCCAGTCCAGCTCCGCCCGCGCGTCGTCGCACCACCAGCTTCGCGTGTTGGCGGAGTTGCCCCAGACGACGCAGCACCCGGTCCGCTCGGCTTCGATGCACCGCACCATCAGCCGGGCGAGATCGGCGTAGGATAGCCATGTGGCCAGCATCCGCTCGTCCACCGGGGCAGGGAAAGACGAGCCGATGCGGACGGAGACGCTCTCCACCGCGTGCTTTTCCCAATACAGGCCGCCCATCAGCTCGCCATAGGCTTTGGACAGGCCGTAGAAACCATCGGGCCGCAACGCGCAATCCACGTCGAGCGGGGTGGCGCGCAGGTGGAAGCCGATCGCGTGGTTGGAGGAGGCGAACACCACCCGCGCCTTCGCGTGCCGCGCCGCCTCGTAGACGTTGTGGAGCCCGATGATGTTGGGGCCGAGCACCGTGTCGAACGGCTTTTCCACCGAAACGCCGCCGAAATGCAGGATCGTGCGGCATCCCACCGCCAAGGCGGCGATGTCAGCAGCGTCGACCAGGTCCGCCGCGGTGAAGCTCGCACCCGGCGGCAGCGCGTCCGGAAAGGGGGCGATGTCGGTCAGCCGCAGGTTGTATCCGGCCTGCGCCAGATGACGGGTGAGCTGGCGGCCGAGCGCGCCGGATGCGCCGGTGAGCAGGATCGGTGCGGTCATGAGGCCTCTCAGGTCAGGTATCGCCACTGCGGCGGGTTTTCAGGCTTGCCCAATACTCCAGCCGCTTGCGGATATCGCGCTCGAAGCCGCGTTCGTTGGGCCGGTAGAACGCGGCCTCCGCCCGGCCGGCCAGGATTCCGGGGAAAAACTCCTGCCCGGCATAGGCTTCCGGTTCGTCGTGATCGTAGCGGTAGCCGGCATGGTACCCCATCTCCTTCATCAACGCGGTCGGCGCGTTCAGGATGTTGAGCGGGGGCGGCACGTGGGAGGTACGCTCCGCCACGGCAAGCGCCTGGGCGAAGGCCAAGTAGGCGGCGTTGCTCTTCGGCGCGGTCGCGACGTAGGTGATGGCCTGGGCCATGAACAGCTTCGCCTCCGGCCAGCCGACACGCTCATAGGCGTCCCACGCCATCAGCACCTGAACCATGGCCTGGGGATCGGCCATCCCGACATCCTCCGACGCGGCGCAGACCAGGCGGCGGAACACCGTCTCCGGCGCCTCGCCCGCGACCATCATGCGGGCGGCATAATACAGCGCGGCATCCACGTCGGATCCCCGCACGGATTTATGGAACGCGCTGAGCAGGTCGTAATGCCCGTCGCCGGCCTTGTCATGCACGGCCATGCGCCGTTGCAGCACCCTGGCCAGCCCCGCCATGTCCAAGGGCGCCGCCGTATCGAGCGCCTCGACCTGCTCGGCCATGTTCAGCAGATAGCGTCCATCCCCGCCGGCCATCGCCACCATCGCCTGCCGCGCATCGGGTTCCAGCCGCAGCGCGTGCCCCAGATGGCGCTCCGCCCGCTGCAGCAACTGTTCCAGCGCCGCCTCGTCCAGGCGGTGCAGCACGAAGACCTGGCAGCGCGACAACAGGGCGCCGTTGAGCTCGAAGGACGGGTTCTCCGTCGTGGCGCCCACCAGGGTGATGGTGCCGTCCTCCACGACGGGCAGGAAGCTGTCCTGCTGCGCCCGGTTGAAGCGGTGGATCTCGTCGCAGAACAGCAGCGTGCCGCCCCCGGTCTCCCGCCGCCGCCGTGCGCCATCCCACAGCCTGCGCAAATCGGCGACCCCGCTTTGGATTGCGCTGATGGCCTCGAAATGCAGGTCGGTCTGCCGCGCCAGCAGCCGGGCGATCGTCGTCTTACCCGTGCCCGGCGGTCCCCACAGGATCATGGAGGACAGGGTGCGGGCGGCTGCCATACGGCCCAGCGGCGCATCCGGCGCCAGCAGATGGTCTTGGCCCACGACATCGGCGAGCTCCGCCGGGCGCAGGCGATCCGCCAAGGGTCGGGTGACTTGATCGGTGAACAGCGTTGGCACCGCCACGCGGACGCCTCAGGAAACGGCTGCGGTGCAGGCTGGTCCCTGGCTCACCGTATAGGTCCCACGCGCCGCTTCGTCGTCCAGGGTGAACAATACGTCGCCCAAGGTCAGCGCCGCCAGCGTGGCGCCCGCGTAGCCCTCCAGTGTGCCGCCGTTGTCGATGGGGTGGGTCGACAGTTCCCCACCCGGCTCCCGCTTCAACAGCTTGCCGCACAGGGTGAAGCCGAGTTTCGGCTGCAACGGCACGCTGGCGGTGAAGCTGTCGTCCGGATGGTTGCTGTCGACATGCAACGTGCCGGCCAGGACGCCGGCGAAGTAGACGGCGATCGTCTCCTCCTGCTGCGCCGTGCCCAGATGGTCGACCACCGTCACCGTCGTCCGCCGCAGGTTTGGGCCTTCAGGCGCCTGCGCGGACAGCAGGAACCCGGCCGCGGCGACGAACGCTGCGCGACCGGCTGCTCCCATCGCGTCAGGCTGCCTCGTCTTCCACCATGTCCGGACGGGGGCCGCTATCCTGGCCCTTCGCAGCGGGATCGCGCTCCACCAGTTCGATCACGGCCATATCGGCGGCGTCGCCGTAGCGCATGCCGGCCTTCAACACGCGGGTGTAGCCGCCCGGGCGCGCCTTGTAGCGGGTCGCCAACGAATCGAACAACTTGGCGACGATCTTCTCGTCGCGGAGTTGCGCATAGGCCTGCCGACGCGCATGCAACCCGCCCCGCTTGCCGAGCGTGATCAGCTTCTCCGCCACCGGGCGCAGCTCCTTGGCCTTCGGCAGCGTGGTGGTGATCTGTTCGTGCTTCAGCAACGCCACGGCCATGTTGCGGAACATGGCGAAGCGGTGGCTGGTCGTAACGCTGAGCTTGCGGCCGCTCACACCGTGACGCATTGACGTGGTTCCTTAAAAAGGCTCATCCAGGCGCTTGGCCAGGTCTTCGATGTTCTCTGGCGGCCAGCCTGGAACGGTGATGCCAAGGGTCAGGCCCATATTCGTCAGGACTTCCTTGATCTCGTTCAGCGACTTGCGCCCAAAATTCGGCGTCCGCAGCATTTCCTGCTCGGATTTCTGCACGAGGTCGCCGATATAGACGATATTGTCGTTCTTCAGGCAGTTGGCGGAGCGGACCGACAGTTCCAGTTCATCGACCTTGCGCAGCAGGTTGCGATTGAACGGCAGGTCGTCCTGGTGTTCTTCCGCCCGAAGCTGCTGCGGCTCATCGAAGTTGATGAACAATTGCAACTGGTCCTGCAGGATGCGGGCGGCGAGCGCCACCGCGTCCTCCGGCGACACGGCGCCGTTGGTCTCCACCGACAGCAGCAGCTTGTCGTAGTTGGTCAGGTTGCCGACGCGCGTCGGCTCCACGCGGTACGACACGCGGCGGACCGGGGAGTAGATGCTGTCCACCGGGATCAGCCCGATCGGGGCATCCTCCGGTCGGTTGCTGCTGGCAGGTTCGTAGCCCTTGCCGAGGTTGACGGTGAACTCCATCCCCAGCTTCACGCCATCGTCGAGCGTGCACAGCACAAGGTCCGGATTCATGATGTCGATGTCGTGACCGGCCTGGATCTGCCCGGCTTTCACCTCGCCCGGCCCGGTGGCGGTCAACACCATCCGCTTCGGACCTTCACCGTGCATGCGCAGCGCCAATTGCTTGACGTTGAGCACGATGTCCGTCACGTCTTCCCGCACGCCGGGGATCGTGCTGAACTCGTGCAGCACGCCGTCGATCTGCACCGCCGTCACCGCGGCGCCCTGCAGCGAGGAAAGCAGGATGCGGCGGATGGCGTTGCCAAGCGTCATGCCGAAGCCACGTTCCAACGGCTCGGCCACGACCAGCGCGGCGCGCGACGGGTCGGAGCCAGGCTCGAACTCCAGCTTCTCCGGCTTGATCAGCGACTGCCAGTTGCGCTGCATAACCGATGTCTCGTTTCTCATGTCAATTCGGGACCCGCATCATTGCTGCGAGCCCCGCCTTTCATCCAATACAGTCCGAACTCAGACGCGACGGCGTTTGCGCGGGCGGCATCCGTTATGCGGGATCGGCGTCAGGTCTCGGATCTGGGTGATCGAAAAGCCGACGGTCTGCAGCGCCCGCAAGGCGCTTTCGCGGCCGGAGCCGGGGCCGTTCACCTCGATCTCGAGGGTTTCCATGCCGTGCTCGCGCGCCTTGCGGCCAGCGTCTTCCGCAGCGACCTGGGCCGCATACGGCGTTGACTTGCGGCTCCCCTTGAACCCACCCATGCCGGCGGATGACCAGGCAATGGTGTTGCCCTGTGCGTCGGTGATCGTGACCATCGTGTTGTTGAACGTCGCGTTCACATGCGCCACGCCGGAGATGATGTTCTTGCGCTCCTTGCGACGGGGACGCGCGGGGGCTTTCGCCATGAGGTAATCCTGCCTTCGTACGAGTATTCGGCGGCGCCGACTGCTACTTGGTGACTTTCTTCTTGCCGGCGATCGCCACCGCCTTGCCCTTGCGGGTGCGGGCATTGGTGTGGGTGCGCTGGCCGCGCACCGGCAGGCCGCGCCGGTGGCGCAGGCCGCGATAGCACCCAAGGTCCATCAGCCGCTTGATGTTCATCGCGACTTCCCGGCGCAAATCGCCTTCAACCCGGAACTCGCGGTCAATCAACTCGCGAATCTTCAGGACCTCTTCGTCGGATAATTGGTTGACCCGGCGATCATCGGGGATGCCGAGCTTCTCGCAGATCCCAGCGGCCTTCGTCGGCCCGATGCCGTAAATGTAACGAAGGCTGATCGTCACCCGCTTGTTGGTCGGGATGTTCACACCGGCTATACGCGCCACGCTCGTCTCCTGCTCGACCCCGGCATGTGCGCCATCGCAGCGTGCCGCCGGGTTGTCGTCAAACGGCCTGCTCGCTTCCGCGCTGGGCCACCGATAATGCTATATGGGCGCCAACGTCGCCGTTGCGCCAGAGATCGTCGTTATAGGGCGGATGAACCCAGAGTCAACGCACTTCGTTCACATTGAGGTGAACGTGCTCGCTCGGCAGATGTTGCAGGACATCCTCAATGGCGGCCGACACCTCATCCATGGAGGCCATGCCGTCGACGGTGTGCAACCGGCCGGCTGCCCGGTAGTGCGGGAGGATCGGCATGGTCTGCCGGTTGTAAACCTCAAGCCGGTCCCGCACCGTGTCACGATTGTCGTCCGGCCGCCGGATGAAGTTGGTGGAGCCGCAGACGTCGCAAACGCCCGCCTTGGCGGTCGGCTTGAACGTGTCGTGGTAGCTGGCGCCGCAAGTGGCGCAACTAAACCGGCCCGCAATGCGCTCGATCAGGGCCGTATCGTCGACCTTCAGCTCGATCACGGCGTCGAGTTCAAGGTGTAGATCCGCCAGCATGTCATCCAGCGCCTCCGCCTGGGCGACCGTGCGCGGGAACCCGTCGAGGATGAACCCGGCGGCGCAGTCCGGCTGGCGGACACGCTGGGCCAGCATGTCGATGATGATGTCGTCCGACACCAGGGCGCCGGACGCCATGACGGCGGCAGCCCGCTTGCCGATCTGGCTGTCAGCCGCGACCTCGCTGCGCAGCATGTCACCGGTGGAGATTTGCGCGATGCCGTGCGCCTCCTGCAGGCGCTTTGCCTGCGTGCCCTTCCCGGCGCCGGGCGGCCCGAGCAGGATCAGCTTCATCTCACGCGGCCTTTCACCCGGGACTTGCGGATCAACCCCTCATACTGGTGGGCCAGGAGGTGCGATTGCACCTGAGTGACCGTATCCATCGTCACGGATACGATGATCATCAGGCTGGTGCCGCCGAAATAGAACGGCACCCTGAAGTTGGCGATCAGGATTTCCGGCAGCAGGCACACGACGCACAGATAGAGCGCACCGATCGTCGTCAGCCGGGTCAGGATGCGGTCGAAATAATCCGCCGTGTTGCTGCCGGGCCGGATGCCGGGAATGAAGCCGCCGTATTTCTTGAGATTGTCCGCAGTCTCCTGCGGGTTGAACACCACGGCGGTGTAGAAATACGAGAAGAAGATGATCATCCCCGCATACAGCGCCAGGTACAATGGCTGGCCATGCGCCAACTGCGAGGCAAGCCAGCCCAGCACCGAGTTCGGATTGCTTTGGCCGAAGCCGGATATGGTGGCCGGGATCAGCAGGATGGAGGAGGCGAAGATCGGCGGGATGACGCCCGCCGTGTTCACCTTCAGCGGCATGTGTGTGGAGTCGCCACCGAACATGCGCTGCCCCACCTGGCGCTTGGGATATTGCACGACGATCCGGCGCTGCGCCCGCTCCATGAACACGATGAAGGCGATGACGGCGGCCACGGCGACGACGAAGCCCAGGATAAACATCGGCGACAGGCCGCCGGTGCGACCCAGATCCAGCAACGTCACCAGCGCCTGTGGCAGGTTGGCGACGATGCCGGCAAAGATGATCAGGCTGGTGCCGTTGCCGACGCCACGAGCGGTGATCTGCTCCCCCAGCCACATCAGAAACATGGTGCCGCCCGTCAGCGTCACGACGCAGGACAGGCGGAAGAACCAACCAGGATCAAGCACGGCGCCCAGCCCGGCACGGTCATGAAACGCCTCCAACCCGGCAGCGATGCCGTAGGACTGGAACACGGCGATCAGCACGGTGAGGTAGCGGGTATATTGGTTCAGCTTTTTCCGCCCGCTTTCGCCCTCCTTCTTGAGCGTCTCGAGCGAGGGGATCGCGGCCGACATCAACTGGATGATGATGGAGGCGCTGATATACGGCATGATGGTCAGCGCGAAGACGGTCATACGGCTGAGATTGCCGCCGCTGAACATGTCGAACATGCCCAACACGCCGCCGCCCTGTTCCGCCATGGCGCGGCCCATCACGCTGGCGTCGATGCCGGGCACCGGCACGTAGCTTCCCAGGCGATAGATCACCAGCGCGCCCAGGGTGAACCAAATCCGGCTCTTGAGTTCGGTCGCCTTGCTGAAGGCGCCGAGATTCATGCTGCCAGCCATCTGCTCGGCGGCGGAAGCCATGCGTTTATCCCCCCTTGATTGGCCGCAGGACGAGTGTGCCGCCTGGACGGTTCCACGTGCAAGCCTTCGGAGTCCGCGGCGGGCCGCTGGAGCGCGATCGTTTCAGCTAGCCGGTAAAAAAGCCATCTCCCTTTGGGATAGGGAGAGCTCGCCTCAGGCTACCGCCGGCTCAGCCTTCACGACCGTGGCTGTCACGGACCCGCCCGCCGCCTCAACGGCAGCCTTGGCCGAGGCCGAAGCGCCGGACACCGTGACGGTGATGGCGTGGTTGATCACGCCCCGGCCGAGCAGGCGCACGCCCGCGACCTTCGCCAGCCGCACCAGCCCCGCCTTCTCCAACGCCGCCTCGTCGATGGCGCCAGCCTCCAGCTTGCCTGCCACGATCGCCTTGTCGATGGTGCCTAGGTTCACCGGCGCATATTCCTTGCGGAAGATGTTCTTGAAACCGCGCTTCGGCAGCCTGCGATAGATCGGGAGCTGACCACCCTCGAACCCGTTGAGCGCCACGCCCTCGCGCGCCTTCTGGCCCTTGACGCCCTTGCCGGACGTCTTGCCCTTGCCGGAGCCGATGCCCCGGCCAAGCCGCTTGAACTTCAGCCGGGCGCCGGGATTGTCCCGGAGTTCATTGAGCTTCACGACAGCTCCTCCACCTGCACGAGGTGATGCACCTTGCGGATCATGCCGCGCACCGCCGGAGTATCCTCCAGCGTGCTGACCTTCCGCATCTTGTTCAGCCCCAATCCGACCAGCGTCTCGATTTGGCCAGGCTTACGGCCCAGGCCGGATGCGACCTGCGTGACGCGAACGCGCTTTGTCTGGGTTGCCTCAGACATCGGCGGCGACCTCCGCCTCGGGCGCGTCGCGCTTGCCCAGGATGTCGGCGACCTTCTTGCCGCGGCGGCTGGCGACCGAGCGTGGGCTGGCGCAGCGGGCAAGCCCGTCGAACGTGGCCTTCACCATGTTATGCGGATTGCGGCTGCCGAGCGATTTGGCCACCACGTCACCGATGCCCAGCGCCTCGAACACGGCGCGCATCGGGCCGCCGGCGATGATCCCCGTGCCGGCTTCGGCCGCCCGCAGCACCACCATCCCGGCGCCGTATTCGCCATGCACGTCGTGGTGCAGCGTGCGGCCTTCCTTCATGGGAACGCGGATCATGGTGCGCTTTGCCCGGTCGGTCGCCTTGCGGATCGCCTCCGGCACTTCACGCGCCTTGCCGGCGCCGTAGCCGACGCGGCCCTTCTGGTCGCCCACCACCACCAGGGCGGCGAAGGCGAACCGGCGGCCGCCCTTCACCACCTTGGCCACGCGGTTGATCGTGACCAGCTTGTCGATCAGGTCGTCGCCGCCATCGCGGTCGCGCTCGCGGCCGCCGCGGTTACCGTCCCGGGATTCCCGTGCCATTGCTTCTCAGCCCTTCAGAACGCCAGCCCGCCTTCGCGGGCGGCATCGGCCAGCGCCTTGACGCGGCCGTGATACAGATACATCCCGCGGTCGAACACCACGGCCGTCACGCCCACCGCCACTGCCCGCTCCGCCACCAGCTTGCCAACCGCCGCCGCCGCCGCCTTGTCGGCGCCGGTGCGCAGTTCGGCCCGTAAAGTCGGGTCCAAGCTGCCGGCCGCGGCCAAGGTGCGGCCCTGCGAGTCATCGATGACCTGGGCGTAGATATGCTTGCCCGACCGGAACACCGACAGCCGCGGCCGCCCGGCCGATTTCTGCTTGAGCTGGTAGCGCAGCCGCTCGCGACGACGCTCCCGAAGATCGCGTGGGGAGCTCATTTCTTCTTGCCTTCCTTCCGGCGGATCGTCTCGGTCTCGTAGCGCACGCCCTTGCCCTTATAGGGCTCCGGCGGCCGGTAGGCGCGGATTTCCGCGGCAACCTGCCCGACCAGGCGCTTGTCCGTGCCCTCGACGGTGATCGCGGTCGGCCGTGGCGTCGTGATCTTGATGCCCGGCGGCACCGGATAGATCACGTCGTGGCTGAAGCCGAGGTTGATCACCAGGTTCGGCCCCGTCACCGCCGCGCGGAAGCCGGTTCCCTGGATCTCCATCGTCTTCGTGTAACCGGCGGACACACCCTTGACCATGTTGGCGACCAGCGCCCGCGTGGTGCCCCACATCATCCGCGCCGTCCGCTCACCGCCGACGGGCGCAACCGAGAACTTCCCGTCCTCGATCTTCACCGCGACGTTGTCGCGCAGCTCCATCGACAGCTCGCCCAGCTTGCCCTTCGCCGTGATGGTGCGGCCGGCCATCGCCAATTGCACACCAGCCGGGATTTCGACCGGATATTTGCCTACCCGTGACATGCCAGCCTCCTTAGAACACGCGGCAAAGGACTTCGCCGCCAACATTGGCAGCGCGCGCCTCGGCATCGCTCAGCACACCGCGGGGCGTGGAGAGGATCGACACGCCCAATCCCGCATAGACCCGCGGCAGCTCCTTGATCTTGGAATACACGCGGCGCCCTGGCTTGGACACGCGGGTGATCTCCTTGATCACTGGTTCACCCTCATTGTACTTCAGCTCAATCCGGAGCTGCCCGACGCCAGGGCGCAGTTCCTCGGCGGAAAAGCCGCGGATGAAGCCCTCGCGCTTCAACGCATCCAGGACGTTGGCCCGCAGCTTGGATGCCGGGGCGACGCAGCCAGTATGCCGGGCGCGCTGGGCATTGCGGATACGGGTGAGCATGTCACCCAACGGGTCCGACATCGACATGTCAGCGCTCCCTTACCAACTCGCCTTGACCATGCCCGGGATTTGCCCGGTGCTGGCCAGGTCACGCAGCGCGATACGGCACAACTTGAACTTGCGGTAATTCGCCCTCGCCCGGCCGGTCAACGCGCAGCGCAGCCGCACGCGCACCTTGGCGCCGTTGCGCGGCAGTTGCGCCAGCTTCATCGACGCATCGAAGCGCTCCTCCACCGGGGCTTCACGGTCCATCAGCACCGACTTCAAGGCGGCCCGCTTGTTCTTGTCGCGCGCCGCCATGCGCTCGCGCTTGGCATTGCGGTTGACCTGGGAGACTTTCGCCATCGTCCACTCACTCCTCGGAACCTGCCAGGCCCTGCCCGGCGGTTTTCCCAAAAACTCTGTTGCGGCTGGCCGCCGTTAGGCAGCCTTCGCCTGTGCGCCGGTCTCGCCCGCAAATGGCACGTCGAACACTTTCAGAAGGGCCTTGGCCTCCGCATCGGTCTTCGCCGTCGTGACAAATATGATGTCCATGCCGCGCACCGCGTCGATCTTGTCGTAGGCGATTTCCGGGAAGATGATCTGTTCCTTGACGCCCATGGCGAAATTGCCGTTGCCGTCGAAACCCTTGTTGCTTGGGATGCCGCGGAAGTCGCGCACCCGCGGCAGGGCAATCGTGGTCAGACGGTCCAGGAACTCATACATGCGCTGCTTGCGCAACGTCACCTTGCAGCCGATCGCCAGGCCCTCGCGGATCTTGAACCCTGCGATAGCCTTTTTCGCCAGCGTCTTGACCGGCTTCTGGCCGCTGATCAGCATCATTTCCGCGACGGCCGCATCCAGCTTCTTCTGGTCGCCGGCGGCCTCACCCACGCCCATGTTGAGCACGATCTTCTCAAGGCGCGGAACCTGCATCGGGTTCTTGTAGCCGAATTGCTCCTGCAACGCAGGACGGCCGATCTCGATATAGCGGCGCTGCAGCCGCGCCATGGGCTTGGTTTCGCTCATCTCAGCTCTCGATCACTTCGCCTGTGGCCTTCGCCACGCGGACCTTGCGGCCCCCGTCCAACACGCGGAAGCCAACCTTGGTCGGCTTGTCGCTCTTGGGGTCGACCAGCATCAGATTGGAAAGATGGATCGGACCCTCCTTCTCGATGATCCCGCTCGGCGCGCCCATCTGGGTCGGTTTCGTGTGGCGCTTGACGATGCGGACGCCACGGACCACGGCGCGGTCATCCTTCGGCATAACCTGCAACACCTCGCCCCGACGCCCCTTGTCCGCCCCGGTGATCACGACGACCTGGTCGCCTTTCTTGATCCGTGCCGCCATGGTCAGAGGACCTCCGGCGCCAGCGAGATGATCTTCATGAACTTGCGCCCACGGAGTTCGCGCACCACCGGCCCGAAGATACGGGTGCCGATCGGCTCCTGCTGCTTGTTGATCAGCACGGCCGCGTTGCTGTCGAACCGAATGGCGCTGCCATCGTTGCGGCGCACCGGAAAGGCCGTGCGGACGATCACCGCCTGGTGGACGTCGCCCTTCTTCACCTTGCCGCGCGGGATGGCCTCCTTGATCGACACGACGATCACGTCCCCCACGGAGGCTGTCTTCCGCTTGGAGCCGCCGAGCACCTTGATGCACTGCACGCGGCGGGCGCCGGAATTATCGGCGACCTCGAGATTGGATTCGACCTGGATCATCTGCCCGCTCCCTAGACCTGCACGGGCGCATCGTGATGCGCCTCAGCCACGGCGGCGATGTCAGCCGGAATCTCTCCCACCAGCTCGCCATTCCGCTCCAGCAGCATCCACGTCTTGCGCTTGCTGATCGGCGGACATTCGACGATGCGCACGGCGTCGCCTTCGACGCAGAGATTGGTCTCGTCATGCGCGGCGTATTTCTTCGAGCGCCGGATGAACTTCTTGTACAACGGATGCATCACGCGACGGCTGACCAGGACCGTGATGGTCTTGTCCATCTTGTCGCTGGTCACCCGTCCGGTTAGGACGCGCCTTGGCATCGTCCGCCTCCCCTACTTCGCGACGGCGGAACGCTTGCGCTCCGCCATGATGGTTTTCACGCGCGCGATGTCGCGGCGGGTCTTCTTGACTTGGCCAACGCCCTCATTCTGCCCGGTCGCGCGCTGGAACCGCAGGTTGAACTGCTCCTTGCGCAAATCGAGCAGCATGCTGCCCAACTCGTCCGGCGTCTTGGCGCGGATATCGGCTGCCTTGGTCATGCTCAGCCCTCCCCCAACCGCGTGATGAACTTCGTCTTGATCGGCAGCTTCGCCGCCCCCAGCGCGAGCGACGCGCGGGCGAGGTCGTTCGACACGCCGTCGATCTCGAACATGATGCGGCCTGGCTTTACCCGGCAGACCCAGAACTCCGGGCTGCCCTTGCCGGAGCCCATGCGGACCTCGGCCGGCTTGGTGGACACGGGGACGTCGGGAAAAATCCGGATCCACACGCGACCGGCACGCTTCATCGAGCGCGTGATGGCGCGCCGCGCCGCCTCGATCTGCCGGGCTGTGACGCGCTCAGGCTCCAGCGCCTTCAAGCCGAACGCGCCGAAGTTGAGCTCCGTGCCGCCTTTGGCCAAACCATGGATACGGCCCTTATGGGCCTTGCGGTACTTGGTCCGCTTAGGGGAAAGCATGCTCGTCGGTCCTTAACGCTGCGGCGCCTGTTCGGCCGCCCGACGGTCCTGCGCCGCCGGGTCGTTCACCAGGATCTCGCCTTTGAAAATCCACACTTTGACGCCGCACGTGCCATAGGTGGTCTTCGCCGTCGCGGTGCCGAAATCGATGTCCGCGCGCAGCGTGTGCAACGGCACCCGGCCCTCGCGATACCACTCGGTCCGGGCGATCTCCGCCCCGCCGAGCCGCCCGCCGCAATTGATCCGGATGCCCTGCGCACCCAGCCGCATCGCCGATTGCACGGCGCGCTTCATCGCGCGGCGGAACGCGACCCGGCGTTCCAACTGCTGGGCGATGTTCTCCGCCACCAGCACGGCGTCGATCTCCGGCTTGCGGATTTCCACCAGGTTGAGGTTCACCTCCACCTTGGTCATCTTTTGCAACTCCTTGCGGAGCACCTCGATATCCTGGCCCTTTTTGCCGATGACCACGCCGGGCCGTGCGGCGTAGATCGTCACGCGCGGCTTCTTCGCCGGGCGCTCGATCACCACGCGGGACACCCCGGCGCCGGACAGGCGCTTGCGCAGATGCGCCCGCAGCTTCAGGTCGTCATGCAGCAGGCGCGCATAATCCGACCCGGCATACCAGCGGCTGTCCCAGGTCCGGTTGATGCCCAGACGCAGTCCGATCGGGTTGACCTTGTGACCCATTACGCGGCTTCCTTCTCGGGTGCGGGCGCCTGGCGCTCGGCCACCACGATCTTCAGGTGGCTGAAGAACTTCTCGATGCGGGACGACTTGCCGCGGCCGCGCGCCATGAAGCGCTTCATCACGATGGACTTTCCCACCTCGGCCCGCGTCACGATCAATTGGTCAACGTCGAGCTGGTGGTTGTTTTCCGCATTGGCGATGGCGCTTTGCAGCGTCTTCTTCACCTGCTGGGCGATCCGGCGCTTGCTGAAGGTCAGCGTCGCCACCGCCTGGCCCGCCGGCAAATTGCGGATCATACCAGCCACCAGATTCAGTTTACGCGGGCTCACCCGGATATTGCTCAGGATCGCCTGAGCCTCCGTCTCCGCCAGCATCCGTGGGTGCTTTGGCTTGCTCATCCCCGCTTCGCCTTCTTGTCGGCCGAATGGCTGCTGAAGGTCCGCGTCGGCGAGAACTCACCGAACTTGTGCCCCACCATGTTCTCGTTCACCTGCACGGGCAGGAATTTGTGGCCGTTGTAGACGCCGAACACGAGGCCGACGAATTGCGGCAAGATGGTCGAGCGGCGCGACCAGATCTTGATGATCTCGTTGCGGCCGGACGCGCGTGACGCCTCGGCCTTGGCCAGGAGGTATCCGTCGACGAACGGGCCTTTCCAGACGGAGCGTGCCATATCAGTGCTTTCCCTTCGGACGGCGCCGGATGATCAGCTTGTCCGTCCGCTTGTTCTCGCGCGTCTTGTAGCCCTTGGTCGGCTTGCCCCAGGGCGTGACCGGATGCCGCCCGCCGGACGTACGCCCCTCGCCACCGCCATGCGGATGGTCGATCGGGTTCATCACCACGCCGCGGTTATGCGGACGCCGGCCCAGCCAGCGGTTGCGCCCGGCCTTGCCGATCGACTGGTTCTGGTTGTCCGGATTGGACACCGCGCCCACCGTCGCCATGCACTCGGCGCGGACGATGCGCAACTCGCCGGACGTCAGCTTGATCTGGGCATACCCGGCGTCCTTGCCCACCAACTGGGCGAAGGTACCGGCCGCGCGCGCCATCTTGCCGCCCGCGCCTTGCTTCATCTCGATATTGTGGATGATCGTTCCCACCGGGATCGCACCCATCGGCATCGCGTTGCCGGGCTTGATATCGACCTTCGGGCCAGAGACGACGCTGTCGCCCATCTTCAGCCGCTGCGGCGCGAGGATGTATGCCAGTTCGCTGTCAGCATAGCGGATCAGCGCGATGAAGGCCGACCGGTTCGGGTCGTACTCCAGCCGTTCCACCGTACCGATCACTCCGAACTTGCGGCGCTTGAAATCGACGTGGCGATAGGACTGCTTGTGTCCGCCGCCGCGGAAGAAGCTGGTGGTGCGGCCATGATTGTTGCGGCCGCCGGTCTTGTGCTTGCCTTCGGTCAGCGTCTTGACCGGCTTGCCCTTCCACAGCTCACTGCGGTCGATCAGCACGGTGCCGCGAAGGCTGGCGGTGACCGGTTTGTAACTCTTCAATGCCATCGCTAACGCCTCACGCGACCCGCGCGGAGAAGTCGATCGACTGCCCCGGCGTCAACTGCACGATCGCCTTCTTCATGTCCGAGCGCACGCCAGGACGGCCACGGAACCGCTTGGTCTTGCCCTTCTGCACCAGCGTGTTGACGCCCAGCACAGTGACGCCGAACAGCGCCTCGACCGCGGCCTTGATCTCCGGCTTGGTTGCCTCCAAGGCAACGCGGAACACGACCTGGTTCTTGTCGCCCAGCAGCGTCGCCTTCTCCGTGATCACGGGAGCGCGAATGATGTTGAACATCGTCTCCTTGGACATGGTGGCGGCCTTCTTGCGCGCCACCATCACCTGCGCGGCACTCATGCTGCGGCCTCCTCGGCGACGGTCTTCGTGGCCGATAGACGCTCCGTCAGCGCAGCGATGCCGGCCGTGGTGATCGCCAGGACATCATGGCCCAGTATGTCGTAGACGTTGGCGCCCATGGTCGGCAGCACGTCGATGCGGTGCAGATTGGCGGCGGCGCGCAGGAACACCTGGTCCACCGCGGCATCCACCACCAAGACGGACGTCCAACCAAGCACGCCCAGCTTCGCCTTGAGCGACTTGGTCTTGCCGTCCCCGCCGACCGCAGCATCCAGCACGACGAGCTTGCCCTCCGCCTGCTTCTGCGACAACGCGCTGATCAGGCCCAAGCGACGCACCTTCTTCGGCAGATCGTAGCCGTGGTTCCGAACCACCGGGCCATGCACCCGGCCGCCGGTGCGGAACTGCGGCGCCCGCAGGCTGCCCTGCCGGGCGTTGCCGGTGCCCTTCTGCTTGTACGGCTTCTTCGTGGTGCCGGAGACCTCGCCCATGCCCTTGGTGCTATGCGTGCCGGCCCGGCGCTTGGCGAGCTGCCAATGCACCACGCGCGCCATGATGTCCGTCCGTGGGGTTTGCGCGAAGATCGCATCCGGCAACTCGTGCTGCCCGGCGCTGCCGCCGTCCAGGGTTTTTACCTCAACTTGCATCGCTGCTCTCCTCGACGGCCGCCGGCGGCTCAGCCACCTGCGCCGGCTCCGGCGCCGCCTGCATCAGCCCTGCCGGAAACGGAGCGTCGGCGTGGCGCGCCTTCTTGATGGCATCGCGCACCGTCACGAATTCGCCCTTGCTGCCCGGCACGGCGCCGCGGACCATCAGCAGCCCCTTCTCCGCATCCACCGCCGCCACCTGCAAGTTCAGCGTCGTGACGCGCTCGACGCCGAGATGGCCGGCCATCTTCTTGTTCTTGAAGGTCTTGCCCGGATCCTGGCGGTTGCCGGTCGATCCGTGCGACCGGTGACTGACGGACACGCCGTGGCTGGCCTCCAGCCCGCGGAAGTTCCAGCGCTTCATGCCGCCGGCAAAGCCCTTGCCCTTCGTCATGCCGCAGATGTCGATCATCTGCCCCACCACGAAATGGGCGGCGGACAACATGTCGCCGCTTTGCAGCACTGCGTCGACGTCCACGCGGAACTCGCGCACGCGCTGCTTCGGTTCCACCTTTAGCCGGGCGTAATGACCCTTGTTCGGCTGGGTGACGTTCTTGACCTTGGCGCGGCCCCAGCCGAGTTGCACGGCCGTGTAGCCGTCCCGCTCCGGCGTGCGCACGTCGACCACCTGCACCTGGTCCAGGTGCAGCACGGTGACGGGCACGTGGGTGCCGTCTTCTTGGAACAGCCGGGTCATGCCCAGCTTCTTGGCGATCAGGCCGGTTCGCATCGTCCCGTCCCTACAGCTTGATCTCGACGTCCACGCCGCTGGCGAGGTCGAGCTTCATCAGCGCGTCCACCGTTTGCGGCGTGGGCTCCACGATGTCCAAAAGGCGACGATGCGTCCGGATCTCGAACTGCTCGCGGCTCTTCTTGTCCACGTGGGGCGACCGGTTCACGGTGAACCGCTCGATATGCGTCGGCAACGGAATCGGGCCGCGAACGCGGGCACCCGTGCGTTTCGCCGTGTTCACGATCTCCCGCGTGCTGTTGTCCAGCACGCGGTGATCGTACGCCTTCAGGCGAATGCGGATGTTCTGGCTATCCATGACTTCTTCTCAGTTCGCGGCCCGGGCGGGGCCTTACTTCTGGATGCTGGCGACGACGCCGGCGCCCACGGTCCGCCCACCCTCGCGGATGGCGAAACGCAGCCCGTCATCCATGGCGATCGGCGCGATTAGCTCCACGTCCATCGACACGTTGTCCCCCGGCATCACCATCTCAGTGCCTTCCGGCAGCTTCACCACGCCCGTGACGTCCGTCGTGCGGAAGTAGAATTGCGGGCGGTAGTTGGTGAAGAACGGCGTGTGGCGGCCACCCTCTTCCTTGGTGAGGATATAGGCCTCGGCCTTGAACTGCGTGTGAGGCGTGATCGAGCCGGGCTTGGCCAGGACCTGGCCGCGCTCGACATCCTCGCGCTTGGTGCCGCGCAGCAGGGCACCGATGTTGTCACCCGCCTGTCCACGGTCCAGCAGCTTGCGGAACATCTCCACGCCGGTGACGATCGTCTTCACCGTGGCCTTCAAGCCGACGATCTCGACCTCGTCGCCGACGTTCACCACGCCGCGCTCGACGCGCCCGGTCACCACCGTGCCGCGGCCGGAGATGGAGAACACGTCTTCCACCGGCATCAGGAACGGGCGGTCCATCGCGCGCTCCGGCTGCGGGATGTAGGCGTCGACCGCCGCCATCAGCTCCAGCACGGCGTTCTCGCCCTGCTCCGGGTTCTTGTCGTTCAGCGCCATCACGGCCGACCCCTTGATGATGGGGATGTCGTCGCCGGGGAACTGGTAGGAGGAGAGCAGCTCGCGCACCTCCATCTCCACCAGCTCGATCAGCTCGGGGTCGTCCACCAAGTCGACCTTGTTCATGAACACGACCAGCGCCGGCACGCCGACCTGGCGGGCCAGCAGGATATGCTCGCGCGTCTGCGGCATCGGGCCGTCGGCGGCGGACACGACCAAGATCGCGCCGTCCATCTGCGCGGCGCCGGTGATCATGTTCTTCACGTAGTCGGCGTGGCCGGGGCAATCCACGTGAGCATAGTGGCGGTTGGCGGTTTCATACTCGACATGCGCGGTCGAGATCGTGATGCCGCGCGCCCGCTCCTCTGGCGCCTTGTCGATCTGGTCGTAGGCGGTGAACGTCGCACCGCCTGTCTTCGCCAGCACCTTGGTGATCGCAGCCGTCAGCGACGTCTTGCCATGGTCCACATGGCCGATCGTGCCGATGTTGCAGTGCGGCTTGTTCCGCTCGAATTTCGCCTTGGCCATCGTCTTGCTCCGTCGCCCCGCCCGAAGATCAAACTAGATGAGGGGTGGGTCCAGTTGGGGTGGTTAGGGTGTCTACCAGCGGTAGTGGCTGAAAGCCTTGTTCGCCTCAGCCATCCGGTGGGTATCCTCACGCTTTTTCACCGCGGCGCCGCGGTTGTTCACGGCATCGTTCAACTCGTTGGAGAGCCGCTCCTCCATCGTGTGCTCGCCGCGCTTGCGGGCCGAGTCGATCAGCCAGCGAATCGCCAGGGCCTGCCGACGCTCCGTCCGGACTTCGACCGGCACCTGGTAGGTGGCGCCGCCGACCCGGCGGGACCGCACTTCCACGGCCGGCTTCACGTTGTCCAGCGCGGTGTGGAACATCTGCACCGGGTCAGCAGCAGCGCCGCCGCGACGCTTCAGCACGTCCAACGCACCGTAGACGATGCCTTCGGCGTTCGACTTCTTCCCGTCGTACATCAGGGCATTCATGAAGCGCGTGATCACCGTGTCGCCGAACTTCGCGTCCGGCAGGATGTCGCGCTTGACCGCACGGCGGCGTCTGCTCATCGCCCTGCCCTCACTTCGGCCGCTTGGCGCCGTATAGCGACCGGCGCTGCCGGCGCTTGGCGATGCCCTGGGTGTCCAGCACGCCGCGCAGGATGTGGTAGCGCACGCCGGGCAGGTCCTTCACGCGGCCGCCGCGGATCAGCACGACGCTGTGCTCCTGCAGGTTGTGGCCTTCGCCGGGGATGTAGCTCACGACCTCAAACCCGTTGGTCAGGCGCACCTTGGCGACCTTACGCAGGGCGGAGTTCGGCTTCTTCGGCGTGGTCGTGTAGAC
Organism: Acetobacteraceae bacterium; assembly: GCA_965199095.1. Lineage (GTDB taxonomy): Bacteria > Pseudomonadota > Alphaproteobacteria > Acetobacterales > Acetobacteraceae > LMUY01. The sequence continues at coordinate 120,135 of CBDAQM010000004.1, read as the reverse complement.
GCGCGTGCAGACGCCGCGCTTCTGCGGGCAGGACTGCAGCGCCGGGACCTTGTTGCGCTTCGGCGCCGGCTCGCGGCCGTGCGCGATGAGCTGGTTGATGGTCGGCATACGGCCTCTCGTTCCTCATCCACCGGCAGGCCCTTGCCCACCGTCAAACCAAAATCCGCACGACATGGGACGAGCCCACCCGCGCGGTGTCTATCCTGCATCCGGCCTTAGCATCCCCAATGGGAACGCGGTACCGCACACGTTGGTGCTAACTGTCAGCGAGCCCGTAGGTTAGCTGAGGGGCGCGTTGTATGAGGCGGACGGTGGCGAGTCAAGCGCGAGGGACCGTTAACGCGGCACTCGGCTTGGAATGTCAGCCGTATCATGGAAGATGCCTGCGACGACCGGCCCAAAATCAGTCACTTTGAAGGCAAACCAATAGGAACCTTCTTTCGTCCAGCGAAGGCCCAGATCGGCTAAACCGGGGTAAGGTCGCGGCGCATCGTAGAACGACCCTCGCCTCTGCTCGTATCGGCCGCACGCAGCCCGCACGTTCACCACGAGGCGGTCAATGGCAGCGTCTCGCCCATGTCTTGCGTAATAACGCGCCAGTTCATCAAGATCAGCTTCGGCAGCGAGCGATAGCGGAATCACTTCATGCGATTTGAACCAGCAGCCTTTTGTCTTGTGGTTTCGGCCATCGCACGGAGTCGATCAAGAACCGGGTCCATCGGCACAATCCGGCCTGCTTCGATGTCCAGACAGCTTTCCTCCAGCCGTCGACGAAGTAGCGCCTCTTGTTCCTGTTGTGACGGGTTCGCAGTCATCTCAATCGACTGGGCCATGTTTGTCCTCTCGGAGTCCCGTAGCAATCTTGGAAAGATTGGAAAACCAAAACCGTTCAGGCAAGCGCAACCGTCTGGCTGACCCAAAATTCTCGCTCGGGTGGCAAACGGTCGCGTGCGGGTCTTCGCCCCGTGAAAAGCCTATCGTTATGCCCTCATCCAACCGACTTCCAGAGAGAGCAAGGAGGAGGGCGGGGGAGCCGAAGCTCCCCCGTTCACGACCTACTCCGCCGCCTGGCGCCCGGTGATCTGCGGCGTCTCCGCCGCCGTCACCGCGCGGGACTGGTCGCGGTTCATCGCCACCTGGCGCAGCCGGTTCATCACGCTGCCCGTGCCCGCCGGGATCAGGCGCCCGACGATCACGTTTTCCTTCAGCCCGTTCAGCGTGTCGACCTTGCCCGCCGTCGCGGCCTCGGTCAGCACCCGCGTCGTCTCCTGGAAGGAGGCGGCGCTGATGAAGCTGTGGGTCTGCAGGCTCGCCTTCGTGATGCCCTGCAGCACCGGCGTGGCCACGGCCAGGCGGTCATCCTTCTGCAGCTTGCCGTTTTCCGTGTCGAACTCGACCCGGTCCACCTGCTCCCCGCTCAGGAACGTCGTGTCGCCAGGGTCGGTGATCTCAACCTTCTGCAGCATCTGGCGGACGATCACCTCGATGTGCTTGTCGTTGATCTTCACGCCCTGGAGCCGGTAGACGTCCTGGATCTCGTTGACCAGGTAGTCGGACAGCGCCTCCACCCCCAGCACCTTCAGGATGTCGTGCGGCACGCGCGGACCGTCGACCAACGGGTCGCCGCGGCGGACGAAGTCGCCCTCTTGCACCGAGACGTGCTTGCCCTTGGTGATCAGGTACTCGGTCTCTTCGCCGGTCTCGTCGTTCTTCACGATGATGCGGCGCTTCGCCTTGTAGTCCTTGCCGAACTCCACCCGGCCATCCGTCTCCGCGATGACGGCGTTGTCCTTGGGCCGCCGCGCCTCGAACAGCTCCGCCACGCGCGGCAGACCGCCGGTGATGTCGCGCGTCTTGCTGCCCTCGCGCGGGATGCGGGCCAGCACGTCGCCGGCATGCACCACCGCCCCGTTATCCACCGAGAGGATAGAGTCCGGGTTTAGGAAGTAGCGTGCCTCCGCGCCGTTCGGCAGCTTCAGCACCTCGCCCTTCTCGTCCTTCAACTGCAAGCGGGGACGCAGATCGACGCCCTTGGTCATCTGCTTGTAGTCGACCACCACGCGGGAGGTGAGGCCGGTGACCTCGTCCACCTTCTCGATCAGCGTCACACCATCCAGCAGGTCGAGGTATTCGACCGTGCCGGCACGCTCCGTGATGATCGGCAGGGTGTAGGGGTCCCACTCCGCCAGCTTCTGCCCGCGGGTGACCGCCTGCCCGTCATCCGACAGCAGCCGGGCGCCATACGGCACGCGGAAGCGGGCGCGCTCGCGGCCCTTGTCGTCCGCCAGCACGATCTCGCAGTTGCGCGACATCACGACCTGGATGCGCTGGCTGTTCTCCACCACCACGCGGTTCTTCACCACGATGGTGCCGTCATGGCTGGCCTCCACGTTGGAGACCTCGGCCCCGCGCTGCGCCGCGCCGCCGATGTGGAAGGTGCGCATGGTCAACTGCGTGCCCGGCTCGCCGATCGACTGGGCCGCGATCACGCCCACCGCCTCCCCGATGTTCACCGGGGTGCCGCGGGCGAGGTCGCGCCCGTAGCAATGGGCGCACACGCCGATCGCCGCCTCGCAGGTCAACACGGAGCGGATTTTCACCTGCTCCACGCCGGCCTTCTCGATCAGTTCGGCCTGGGTTTCCTCGATCAGCGTGTTGTTGGCGACCAACATGCTGCCGGACACCGGGTCCAGCACGTCCTCGGCCGTGGTGCGCCCCAGGATCCGCTCGGACAGGCTGGCGACGACCTCGCCGCCATCCATGACGGGCTTCACCGTCAGCCCGCGCTCCGTGCCGCAATCCTCCTCGTGGATGATGCAGTCCTGCGCCACGTCCACCAGCCGCCGGGTCAAGTAACCGGAGTTGGCGGTCTTCAGCGCGGTGTCGGCCAGGCCCTTGCGGGCGCCGTGGGTGGAGTTGAAATACTCCAGCACCGTCAGGCCTTCCTTGAAGTTGGCGATGATCGGCTGCTCGATGATCTCGCCGGACGGCTTGGCCATCAGGCCGCGCATGCCCGCCAACTGCCGCATCTGCGCCGGCGAGCCACGGGCGCCGGAATGCGACATCATCCACACGCTGTTGGTGGGCTTGCCCACCTCCTGCTTGCTGATCTCCTTCATCATCGCGCCGGCGACCTCATCCGTGCAGCGCGACCAGCTATCCACCACCTTGTTGTAGCGCTCGCCGGCGGTGATCAGCCCGTCCTGGTATTGCTGCTCGAACTCCTTCACCTCGTCCTTGGTCTTGCCGATCAGCTCCCACTTGTTGTCCGGGATAATCAGATCGTCCTTGCCGAAGGACAGCCCGGCCTTGGCCGCCTGGCCGAAGCCCAGCCCCATCAGCCGGTCAGCGAAGATCACGCATTCCTTCTGGCCGCAATGCCGATACACAGCGTCGATCACGTCGGAGACGTTTTTCTTGGTCAACTGCCGGTTGATCAGCGAGAACGGCACGTTCACGTGCTTCGGCAGGATCTGCGCGATCAGCATACGGCCCGGCGTCGTCACAACGATGCTGCGGACGAGCTTGCCCTCGGCATCCACCGTCTCATACCGGGCGCGGATCTTATCGTGCAGGTGCACCGCCTTGGCAGCCAGCGCGAACTCGATCTCGCCGATGGTGCCGAACGCCGACGTCTCCTGGTCCTTGGTCTCGCGGAACGCCGCGGTCTCCAGGCTCAGATAGTACAGGCCCAGAACGATGTCCTGGCTGGGCACGATGATCGGCTTGCCATTGGCCGGGCTGAGGATGTTGTTGGTGGACATCATCAGCACGCGCGCTTCCAACTGCGCCTCCAGGCTCAGCGGCACGTGCACCGCCATCTGGTCGCCGTCGAAATCCGCGTTGAAGGCGGTGCAGACCAGCGGGTGAAGCTGGATCGCCTTGCCTTCGATCAACACCGGCTCGAACGCCTGGATGCCCAGGCGGTGCAAGGTCGGGGCCCGGTTCAGCATCACCGGGTGCTCGCGGATCACCTCTTCCAGGATGTCCCAGACCTCCGGCCGCTCCTTTTCCACCATCCGCTTGGCGGCCTTGATGGTGGTGGCGTGGCCGTATTTCTCCAGCTTCGAGTAGATGAACGGCTTGAACAGCTCCAGCGCCATCTTCTTCGGCAGGCCGCACTGGTGCAGCTTCAGCTCCGGCCCCACCACGATGACCGAGCGGCCGGAGTAGTCGACGCGCTTGCCGAGCAGGTTCTGGCGGAACCGGCCCTGCTTGCCCTTCAGCATGTCGGACAGCGACTTCAGCGGGCGCTTGTTCGCCCCCGTGATCGCCCGGCCGCGGCGGCCGTTGTCGAACAGCGCGTCCACGGATTCCTGCAGCATGCGCTTCTCGTTGCGCACGATGATGTCCGGCGCGCGCAGTTCGATCAGCCGCTTCAGGCGGTTGTTGCGGTTGATCACCCGGCGATACAGATCGTTCAGGTCGGACGTGGCGAACCGTCCTCCGTCCAGCGGCACCAGCGGACGCAGTTCCGGCGGAATCACCGGGACAACGTCCAGGATCATCCAGGCCGGCAGCGCGCCGCTCTCGCCAAACGCCTCGATCAGCTTCAGCCGCTTGACCAGCTTCTTGCGCTTGGCCTCGCTCGTCGTCTCCTTCAACTCGGCGCGCAGGCGGACCTTGTCGGCCTGGATGTCGATGCCCATCAGGATCTGCTTGATGGCCTCGGCACCGATGCCGTAGCGGAAGTCGTCGCCATACTCGTCCTGCTTGGCCTCCAGCATGTCTTCGGACAGCAACTGGTGCATCTTCAGGTCGGTGGCGCCCGGGTCGAGCACGACGTAGCTCTCGAAATACAGGATCTTCTCAAGCTCTTTCAGCGTGAGGTCGACCATGAGGCCGATCCGGCTGGGCAGGCTCTTGAGGAACCAGATATGCGCCACAGGCGAGGCCAACTCGATGTGGCCCATGCGCTCGCGCCGCACCTTCTGCAGCGTGACCTCCACGCCGCATTTCTCGCAGATGATGCCGCGGAACTTCATCCGCTTGTACTTGCCGCACAGGCACTCGTAATCCTTGATCGGCCCGAAGATGCGGGCGCAGAACAGCCCGTCCCGCTCCGGCTTGAAGGTGCGGTAGTTGATCGTCTCCGGCTTCTTGATCTCGCCATACGACCAGGAGCGGATTTGCTCCGGGGAGGCCATCTGGATCCTGATTTGGTCAAAGGTGGCCGCCGTGCCGCCTTGGCCGAGGATCTTCATCAGTTCATTCATATCGACCTCCTAGAAGAGGAAAACCGTGAGCCCAGGGCACCGCCCTGGACCCGCCAAAGGACAGTCGTCCTTTGGAAACCTGTGCGCAGGTGTCCAGAGGACGACCGTCCTCTGGCGGGGTCGAGGGGCAGAGCCCTCGCCTTAAACAACGCTATCCAAATCCACGTTCAGGCCGAGGCTCTTCAGTTCCTTGACGAGCACGTTGAAGCTTTCCGGGATGCCGGCCTCGAAATTGTCCTGCTCGCGCACGATCGCCTCGTAGACCTTGGTGCGGCCGGACACGTCGTCCGACTTCACCGTCAGCATCTCCTGCAAGGTGTAGGCCGCGCCATAGGCCTCCAGCGCCCACACCTCCATCTCGCCGAAGCGCTGGCCGCCGAACTGCGCCTTGCCGCCTAGGGGCTGCTGCGTCACCAGGGAGTATGGCCCGATCGACCGCGCGTGGATCTTGTCGTCCACCAAATGGTGCAGCTTCAGCATGTAGATGTAGCCCACCGTCACCTTGCGCTCGAACACCTCGCCGCTGCGGCCGTCCGTCAGGTAGACCTGGCCGGAGGTGTTGAGCCCAGCCAGGGTCAACATGCCCTCGATATCGGTCTGGCGGGCGCCGTCGAACACGGGCGTCGCGATCGGGATGCCTTTCTTCAGGTTGTCGCACAACTCCAGCAACTGGTCGTTGCTCAACTGCTCGATCTGGTCGGCGAACTCCTGCGGACCGTAGATGTCCTTCAGGCGGTCCAGCAACGCCTGCCGCTGCCGCCCGTCCCGACGGTATTCCTCCACCAACTCGCCCACCTGGCGGCCGAGATTGGCGCAGGCCCAGCCCAGATGGGTTTCCAGGATCTGCCCCACGTTCATCCGGCTCGGCACGCCGAGCGGGTTGAGCACGAGGTCGACCGGGGTGCCATCCTCCAGGAACGGCATGTCCTCCAGCGGCGTCACGCGGGAGACGACTCCCTTGTTGCCATGGCGGCCGGCCATCTTGTCGCCGGGCTGCAGCTTGCGCTTCACCGCGACGAACACCTTGACCATCTTCATCACGCCGGGCGGCAATTCGTCGCCGCGCTGCAGCTTCTCGACCTTGCTGTCGAAGCGAGCGGTGATCTTGCCCACGGCGACATCGAACTCGCGCTTCAGCGTCTCGATCTCGGCCATGACAGCATCGTCCTGGACGGCGATGTTCCGCCAGGAGCCGCGGGAGTGTTCGGACAGGATCTCGGTGGTCAGCTCGGTGCCCGCCTTGATGCCCTTGAACCCGCCGGACGCCTTGTGGCCGATCAGCTTCTCCTGCAGCCGGTTCAGGAACGACCGTTCCTGGATCGCCCGCTCGTCGTCACGGTCCTTGGCGAGGCGCTCGATCTCGGAACGCTCGATCGCCATCGCGCGCTCGTCCTTGTCGACGCCGCGGCGGCTGAACACGCGCACGTCCACGATCGTGCCGGTGACACCCGGCGGCAGCTTCAGCGAGGTGTCGCGCACGTCGGAGGCTTTTTCGCCGAAGATGGCGCGGAGCAGCTTCTCCTCCGGCGTCATCGGGCTCTCGCCCTTCGGCGTGACCTTGCCGACCAGGATGTCGCCCGGGTTCACCTCGGCGCCGACGTAGACGATTCCCGCTTCGTCCAGGTTCTTCAGCGATTCCTCGCCGACATTCGGGATGTCGCGGGTGATCTCCTCCTGGCCCAGCTTGGTGTCGCGGGCCATGACCTCGAACTCCTCGATATGGATCGAGGTGAAGACGTCGTCGCGCGCGATGCGCTCGCTGATGAGGATGGAGTCCTCGAAGTTGTAGCCGTTCCAGGGCATGAACGCGACCAGCACGTTGCGGCCCAGCGCCAACTCGCCCAACTCGGTGCTCGGCCCGTCGGCGATGATGTCGCCGTTGGCCACCCGGTCGCCGACGCGGACCAGCGGACGCTGGTTGATGCAGGTCGACTGGTTGGAGCGCATGTATTTGCGCAGCCGGTAGATGTCGACGCCGGAGGTGGAGCCGTCCTCGCCCGACGCGCGCACCACGATTCGGGCGCCATCGATCTGGTCCACCACGCCGGCCCGCTTGGCCACAATGGTGGCGCCGGAGTCGCGGGCGACCGCCGCCTCCATCCCCGTGCCCACCAGCGGCGCGTCGGCGCGGATCAGCGGCACCGCCTGGCGTTGCATGTTGGAGCCCATCAGCGCCCGGTTGGCGTCGTCGTTCTCCAGGAACGGGATCAGCGCCGCCGCCACCGAGACCAACTGGCGCGGCGACACGTCCACCGCCGTCACATCCTCCGGCTTGACCAGGCGGAAATCGCCGCGGTTGCGGACGGAGACGAGTTCCTGGCTGAAATGCCCGGACTCGTCGGTCGGTGCGTCGGCCTGCGCCACGACGAGCCGCTCCTCCTCCATGGCGGAGAGGTATTTCCAGCCATCCTGCACCGTGCCGTCCTTCACCAGGCGGTATGGCGTCTCGATGAAGCCGTATTTGTTCACCTTGGCGTAGGTCGCCAGCGAGTTGATCAGGCCGATATTCGGCCCCTCCGGCGTCTCGATCGGGCAGATGCGGCCGTAATGCGTCGGGTGCACGTCGCGCACCTCGAACCCCGCGCGCTCCCGCGTCAAACCGCCTGGGCCAAGCGCAGACAGGCGGCGCTTATGCGTCACTTCCGACAGCGGGTTGGTCTGGTCCATGAACTGGCTGAGCTGCGAGGAACCGAAGAATTCCCGCACCGCCGCTGCTGCCGGCTTGGCGTTGATCAAATCGTGCGGCATCACCGTGTCGATGTCGACGGAGCCCATGCGCTCGCGGATGGCGCGCTCCATGCGGAGCAGCCCGACGCGATACTGGTTCTCCATCAGCTCGCCGACGGAGCGAACCCGGCGGTTGCCGAGATTGTCGATGTCGTCGATCGTGCCGCGTCCGTCCTTCAACTCGCACATGATCTTCACCGTGCGCAGGATGTCTTCCTTGCGCAGGGTGCGGACGGTGTCGGGCACGTCCTCGCTCAGCCGCATGTTCATCTTCACGCGGCCGACGGCGGACAGGTCGTAGCGGCTTTCGTCGAAGAACAGGCCGCGGAACAGCGTCTCGGCCGTCTCCGGCGTCGGCGGCTCGCCGGGGCGGATCACGCGGTAGATGTCCGTCAGCGCGTCCTCGCGGCCGGCATTCTTGTCGACGGCCAGCGTGTTGCGGACCCACGGGCCGTTCGACTGGTCGACCGCAAGCGTCGGCAGCGTGTTGATGCCGGCCTGCTCGATGGCGGCGAGGCGCGACTCCACCAACTCCTCGCCGGCGTCGGCGAAGATTTCGCCCGTCTCCTCATTCACCAGGTCGATGGCCACGTACCGGCCAAGCAAGTCGGCGCGGCCCACCAGCACGGTCTTGGTCTTCTCGGCGATCTTGCGCGCGGTCCGTTGCGTCAGCTTGGCGCCCGCCGCGGCCACTTCGTCACCAGTGTCGGCATCGGTCAGCGCCTCGGCCAGGGTGATGCCGCGATAGGCCTCGGGGTCGAAGGGCCGTGCCCAGCCCTTGGCCGTGCGGGTGAACGGGACCTGGCCGTAGAAGAAGCCCAGCATCTCCTCCGCGTCCATGCCGCGGATCTCAGGGATGTCGATCGTCTCGCCCTTGGCCAAGCGGGCGGCGCGCAATTCCGCCGTCGCAGCGCTGTCCAGCGCGTAGAGCAGCGTGGTCACCGGCAACTTCCGCTTGCGGTCGATCCGGACGTAGACGAGGTCCTTGCTGTCGAACTCAAAATCCAGCCAGCTTCCGCGGTAGGGAATGACGCGCGCGGTGAACAGGAACTTGCCGCTGCTATGCGTCTTGCCCTTGTCGTGGTCGAAGAACACGCCGGGCGAGCGATGCATCTGGCTCACGATCACGCGTTCGGTGCCGTTGATGATGAAGGTGCCGTTGTCCGTCATCAGGGGCATGTCGCCCATGTAGACGGGCTGCTCCTTGATGTCGCGGATCGACTTGGCGCCGGTATCCTCATCGAGGTCCCACACGATCAGCCGCAGCGTCACCTTCAGCGGGGCGGCGAAAGTCATGCCGCGCTGGATGCACTCCTCGACGTCGTATTTCGGCTCTTCCAGCTCGTAATCGACGAATTCCAGCCGCCCGCGGCCGGCGAAATCATCGATCGGGAAGACGGATTTGAACACTTCCTGCAGGCCGGTGTTGGTCCGGCTGTCCGGCAGGACGTTCATCTGCAGGAACGCCTCGTAGGACGAACGCTGCACGTCGATCAGGTTGGGCATGGGCGCCACTTCGGGGATGCGGCCGAAGCTCTTGCGGATCCGCTTCTGGCTGGTGAAGGACTTCGTGATCGCGTTCATGCCAATCCTTGCCTCTTGGCCGGACACCGCCCGGCGTGCCATCGTCGCCGGGGTGTCGCCGGCAGTCGTAGATGCGGCCGAGCCGTGGCCGAAAACGGAGGATGGGCGGGAACCGCCTTCGATTCCCACCCACCCCAGATCAGGACCTCATCTGCCGGGCGGACGCCCGGCGCAGAGGGGATGCGCGTTACTTGATCTCGACGCTCGCACCCTGGTCCTCGAGTTGCTTCTTCAGCTTCGCAGCCTCATCCTTCGACACGCCTTCCTTCACGGGCTTCGGCGCGCCTTCGACGAGGTCTTTGGCTTCCTTCAGGCCGAGCGCGGTGATCGCACGGACTTCCTTAATCACGTTGATCTTCTTTTCACCGGCCTTGGTCAGGATGACGGTGAACTCCGTCTGCTCTTCCACCGGGGCAGCGGCCGCGCCGCCACCGCCTGCCGCCGGGGCAGCCGCCGCAACCGGCGCGGCGGCGGACACACCCCACTTCTCTTCCAGCAGCTTGCTCAACTCGGCGGCTTCCAGCACGGTCAGGCTGGAAAGCTCGTCGACGATCTTGGTCAGGTCAGCCATTATATCACGTCCCTAAATGATGGTTTGATCGGTTCCATGCAAGCCCAATGACAATGCAGTGGGCTGCATGCGTGTTGACGACAGGTGTCAGGCTGCCTCCGCGCCTTCGGGCGGCGCGTCGCCGTCCTTTTTGGCATAGGCCCCAAGGACCCGTGCGAGTTGCCCGCCCGGCGCCTGCAACACGCCCGCGATCCGGGTCGCCGGGGCAGCAAGCAGCCCCAGGATCTTCCCGCGCAGCGCATCCAGGCTCGGCAATTCGGCCAACGCCTTGATCCCATCCGCATTCAGCGTTTGGGTGCCAAGGGCGCCGCCGATGATCACGAGCTTCTCGTTGGTCCTGGCGAACTCGACAGCCACTTTAGCCACTGCCACCGGGTCGACCGCCCACGCAAGCGCGGTCGGTCCCTTCAGCATGGGCTTGATGCCGTCGAATCGGGTCCCATCCAAGGCGAGGGTGGCCAGCCGGTTCTTCGCGACCCTGAAGGTCGCCCCTGCCGCCCGCATCCGCGTCCGCAACACCGTCACTTCAGCGACCGTCATGCCCTTGTTTTGGGTGACGACCACCATCGACGTCTTCGCGAACACATCGGCGAGGGAGGAGACGAACTCCCGCTTCTCCGTACGGTCCAATACCGCTCTCCGTCGGTGGCCCCGCGCGTTTGGACCGCGTGGGACCAGGTTGCCCTCTGGGAATGCGCCGTGTCAGGCGTGCATTCCCGGTTCGCCTGTCCATCCAGCCGGAACCGCCATCATCCGATCACGCATCGGGGTCTGGCATTCCCGTCTCCTGCGCGCGGGCCAAGGCCCCTTAATCCCTTGCGGGTACGTGCACTCTCGGACAGGTTCGGCAGGGCCACAGCCCCGCCTGCCCACCGGCGACCCCAGAAGGGCAGCCGGCGAATTTCATCAGCTCGCCAGGGTGGCCACGTCCACGCGGATGCCCGGCCCCATGGTGGAGGATAGCGCCGCCTTCTGCAGGTAGGTGCCCTTGGCGCCCGTCGGCTTCGCCTTCTGCACAGCGTCGACCAGGGCGCGGATGTTCTGCACCAGCTTCTCGTCGTCGAAGCTCGCCTTGCCGACGCCGGCATGGATGATCCCGGCCTTCTCCGCCCGGAACTCCACCTGGCCGGACTTCGCGGCGAGCACAGCGTCCTTCACGTTCATGGTCACGGTGCCGAGCTTTGGGTTCGGCATCAGCCCGCGCGGCCCCAGGATCTTACCCAGCCGTCCCACCAGCGCCATCATGTCCGGCGTGGCGATGCAGCGGTCGAACTGGATGTCCCCGGCCTGCACCTTCTCGGCCAGATCGTCCGCGCCCACCACGTCGGCCCCGGCCTCCAGCGCCTCGGCCGCCTTCGCCGGGCGGGCGAACACGCCGACGCGCAGCACCTTGCCGGTGCCGTTCGGCAGCGACACCATGCCGCGGACCATCTGGTCGGCGTGACGCGGGTCGATGCCGAGGTTCATCGAGAACTCGACCGTCTCGTCGAATTTCGCCTTCGCGTTGGCCCGGATGATCGCGATGGCCTCCGGCAAGGCATACAGCTTTGCGCGGTTGATGGTGGCGCGGGCGGCGTTCAGGCGCTTGTCGTGTGCCATCGCTCAGCCCTCCACCACGCTGAGGCCCATCGAGCGGGCGGAGCCGGTGAGCATGCGCACCGCGGCCTCCACATCGTTGGCGTTCATGTCCTTCATCTTGGTCTCGGCGATTTCGCGAAGCTGCGTCATCGTCACCCGCCCGACCATGGCGCCCTTACCCGGCGTCGTGGTCCCCTTGGTGATCCCGGCCGCCTTCTTCAGAAAATAGGTGTTGGGAGGCGTCTTCGTGATGAAGGTGAAGGTGCGGTCGCCGAACGCGGTGATCACCACGGGAACCGGCATGCCCGGCTCCATCGTCTGGGTGACGGCATTGAACTCCTTGCAAAACTGCATGATGTTCAGGCCGCGTTGGCCGAGCGCCGGGCCGACCGGCGGCGATGGGTTCGCCTTCCCGGCGGGAATCTGCAACTTTATGTAGCCAACGACCTTCTTCGCCACGCCCTGGCTCCTTCAAACGCCAAGGACCGCGGTGCAAACGGCTCCATGGGCGCGAGACTGCGCCCAGAACCTCCCGCGTTCCAGATTGAGAGCCGCGTTCTAAGGGCCCGGTCGCCGCGTGTCCAGCGGAATTTCCAGCGATGGCGAGTGTGTCAGGCGAGGCAGGTGAAGCGCGGGCCGGCCATGGGCTTGTGCCGGCGGCAGTAACCGCCCCAAGCCCTCCCAGGATTGTGCCGCCGCTCGCGCACCGTTTTATCCATGGGGGCGGCCTGCGTCATGCCGCGGAAGAGCGGCTTGGTCAGGTCGGACCAGGACAGGTTGTGCTTTTCCATGAAGGCGGTCGCCAACAAGGCGGCGGCAGCCCGCTCCCCCTCGTAGGGAGAGGCCAGGCGCGCGAGGATGTTGGCAAGCCGAGCCTGCTCCCGCGGCGCGAGCGTCTGGCTTGGATCTGCAGGCAGCTTTGCCTCCTCTTGAGATTAGACCGGCGCAGAGTCTGATTATTGATGAAAAAGTGATAAATTGCAACAAGCTTTGCCGTGCCCGCACTGGGTTGCGCCAGCGCGGCGAGATCATCAGGATCGCGCCAGCGACCGGAGGACGACGCAGACCATGACGACGGTGATCTACCCCGAGCGGATGTACCCCGACGACACCGAGGAGCGCCGCATCTTCGGGCCCGGCACCACCGTGATCATGCGCGACGTGGACTCGGTTGCCGACCTGTCGGACGCGGACTGCCTGGCGGCGGACGGCCTGATGCTGTTCCGCTACTGGTTGGGCGAGGCGGATTTCGCCCGCTTCCCGAAGCTGCGCGCCGTGGTGCGGATGGGCGTGGGCTATGACCGCATCGACCGTGCCGCCGCCGCCCGCCGCGGCGTGACGGTGTGCAACGTGCCCGATTACGGCACCACGGAGGTGGCGGACCACGCCATCGCCCTGGCCGTGGCGCTGTGCCGCGGGCTGATCCACCATCACGAGCGGCAGCGCAGCCCCGCCGCCGACTGGCTGGTGATCCGCGACCCGGCGATCCGCCGCTACGGCACCCGCGTGTTCGGCATCGTCGGGCTGGGCCGCATCGGCACGGCGGTGGCGCTGCGGGCGAAGGCGCTGGGCTTCCGCGTCGTGTTCTACGATCCAAACCTGCCCAACGGAAGCGAATTGGCGCTGGGCATCGGGCGGGCCGCGACGCTGGAGGCGCTGCTGGTGCAATCCAACATCCTGTCCGTCAACGTGCCGCTGACGCGCAGCACGGCCGGCATGCTGGGCGCCGCGCAATTCGCCATGATGCCGCCGGGTGCGGTGCTGGTGAACACGGCGCGCGGCCCGACGATGGATTTCGACGCGCTGGAGGCGGCGCTGCGCTCCGGCCACCTCGCCGCCGCCGGGCTGGACGTGATGCCGGTGGAGCCGCCGGTCGAGCCTCTGCCGTCGCTGCTGCGCGCCTACCGCGACCGCGACCCGGCGCTGGACGGCCGCCTGATCGTGACGCCGCATTCCGCGTTCTGGACGCCGGAGGCCGAGTGGGACATCCGCATCAAATCGGCGGAAACCATGGCCGCGGCGCTCGGCAACACCCCGCAGAACGTGATCCGGCCCGAGGATGATTGAACAATCGCGTGCACGATTAAACAGGGAGTAGGTTGCACGCATGAGCGAAGCTGTGGCCCCCCTCATGACAATCAACGGATTCCTGGCTTGGCAGGAATCACAGGAATTTCGCTGCGAACTCATCGATGGTCGCCCCGTCGCGATGACCGGCGCGACGTTCGCGCATGACCGCGTGGTTGGAAATTTGCGGTGGACGCTGAAGACAGCTCTTCGTGCCGCCGGCAGCCCATGCGAGCCGTTTGGGGCGGATATCGGCCTCGTGGTCACGCCGCTGACGCTTCGGCGCCCCGATGTGGCGGTCTATTGCCCACCCTTTGACGAGGCAGCGGCGACATCGGACAGGCCGCGGCTGATTGCTGAAGTGCTGTCCCGGTCCACCGAGCACGTCGATTACTTCGTCAAGGTGGAAGAATTCAAGATGATCGACACCCTGCAGACGATCCTGCTGGTGAGTCCACAGGCCGTTGATCTGGGTGTTTGGAGTCGCGATGGTGAGAACTGGGCCCATCGGCGTATCCGCGACATGAATGATGTCGTGGATTTGGCGGATCTCGGCATCACCCTTCCTATGCAGGATATCTACGAGGGTGTTCAGCTCGTGCCTTCCCGCCGGCCCCGCTTCGTTTGGCCCGACCAGTCGCCCGAGCGTTGACACCCTAGCGGTGGCAGCAGAGGGTTCGCCCCAAAGCTTGGGGGGCATTGCGATGGACCACGCCAACGGACACGCGAACGCCGCGCCGCGCCGCCTGCGCAGCCGCCGGTGGTTTGATGACCCGCACGACCCCGGCATGACCGCGCTCTATATCGAGCGCTACATGAATTACGGCATCACGCGCGAGGAATTGCAGGGCGGCAAGCCGATCATCGGCATCGCGCAAACCGGCAACGACCTCTCCCCTTGCAACCGGCACCACATCGAACTGGCCAAGCGCACGCGGGACGGCATCCGCGACGCCGGGGGCATCCCGATGGAGTTCCCGATGCACCCGATCCAGGAGACGGGGAAGCGCCCGACCGCGGCGCTGGACCGCAACCTCGCCTATCTCGGCCTGGTGGAGGTGCTGCACGGCTATCCGCTGGACGGCGTCGTGCTGACCACCGGGTGCGACAAGACCACGCCCGCCTGCCTGATGGGTGCCGCCACCGTGAACATCCCCGCCATCGTGCTGTCCGGCGGCCCGATGCTGGATGGCTGGTGGAAGGGGCGGCTCTCCGGCTCCGGCACCATCGTGTGGGAGGCGCGCAAGCTGCTCGCCGAGGGCGAGATCGACTACACCCAGTTCATGGACATGGTGGCGAGCTCGGCCCCCTCGCCCGGCCATTGCAACACCATGGGCACGGCCACCAGCATGAACAGCCTGGCGGAGGCGCTGGGCATGTCACTGCCGGGCTGCGCGGCCATTCCGGCGCCGTACCGCGAGCGGTCCTGGATCGCCTACGAAACCGGGCGGCGGATCGTGGCGATGGTGCACGAGAACCTTCGCCCGTCCGACATCATGACCCGGCAGGCGTTCGAGAACGTCGTCGTGGCCGCCGCGGCGCTGGGCGCCAGCAGCAACTGCCCGATCCACATGGTGGCCATCGCCCGGCACATGGGGGTGGAGCACTCGCTCGACGATTGGCAGCGCCTGGGCGCGGCGATCCCGCTGCTGGTGGACTGCCAACCCGCCGGCCGCTTCCTGGGCGAGGGCTTCCACCGCGCCGGCGGCGTGCCGGCCGTGATGAAGGAGCTGCTGGACGCAGGCAAGCTGCACGGCGAGGCGCGGACCGTGACGGGCCGCACCCTGGCGGAGGATTTGGCCGCCGTCGTGGCGCCGGACCGGGAGGTGATCCGCAGCTATGACGCCCCGCTGAAGCCGGCCGCCGGCTACGTGGTGATGAGCGGCAATCTGTTCGAGTCAGCCGTCATGAAGACCAGTGTGATCGACCCGGCGTTCCGCCAGCGCTTCCTGTCCGACCCGGACCATCCCAACGTGTTCGAGGGCAAGGCGGTGGTGTTCGAAGGGCCGGAGGATTACCACGCCCGCATCGAAGACCCGGCGCTGGGCGTGGACGAGCACTCGCTGCTGGTCATCCGCAACTGCGGCCCGATCGGCTACCCCGGCGGGGCGGAGGTGGTGAACATGCAGCCCCCCGCCGCCTTGCTGAAGCGTGGCATCGACGCGCTGCCCACCATGGGCGACGGCCGCCAGTCCGGCACCAGCGGCAGCCCATCCATCCTGAACATTTCGCCGGAGGCAGCGGTCGGTGGCGGCCTGGCGCTGCTGCGGACCGGCGACCCGATCCGCATCGACCTCAACACCCGCAAGGTGGACGTGCTGATCCCCGAGGCGGAACTGGCCAGCCGCCGCGCCGCCTGGACGCCGCCCAAGCTCGACAACAAGACGCCCTGGGAGGAGATCTACCGCTCCATGGTCGGCCAGCAAGGCACCGGCGCCTGCCTGGAGCCGGCGACCCTCTACCTCGACATCGTCGAGACCCGCGGAGAGTCGCGGCACAACCACTGAGTTTGACGCCGTTTTCAGCGTTCAACCGACACGATAGAGGCCGTTTATGGATCGACTCGCCGGCAAGACCGCCTTCGTCACCGCCGCCGCCCAGGGGATCGGCCGCGCCACCGCCCTGGCCTTCGCGGCCGAGGGCGCCCGCGTCATCGCCACCGACCTCAACGAGGCCAAGCTGGCGGAGCTCGCCGGGGAGCGTATCCAAACGCGCCGGCTGGATGCGACGGACGCAGCCGACATCGCCGCCGTCGCGAGGGAGGCCGGACGGGTGGACGTGCTGTTCAACTGCGCCGGGTTCGTGCACCAGGGCTCCATCCTGGACGCGACGGAGGCGGAGTGGGACTTCGCCTTCACGCTCAACGTGCGGTCGATGTTCCGCACCATCCGCGCCTTCCTGCCCGGCATGCTGACGGAAGGCGGCGGGTCGATCATCAACATCTCGTCCGGCGCGTCCTCCATCAAGGGCGCACCCAACCGCTTCATCTACGGCACCACGAAGGCGGCGGTGATCGGGCTGACCAAGTCCGTCGCGGCGGACACGGTGGCGCGCGGCGTGCGCTGCAACGCCATTTGCCCCGGCACGGTGCAAACCCCCAGCCTCGACGACCGCATCGCCGCCAATGCCGCCGCCGCGGGTGGAATGGAGCAGGCGCGTAGCGCCTTCGTCGCACGGCAGGCCATGGGACGGCTGGGCACGCCGGAGGAGATCGCCGCGCTTGCCGTCTACCTTGCCAGCGATGAGTCCCGGTTCGTCACCGGCCAGGCGATGGTGATCGACGGCGGCTGGACCCTATAGGCGATCTCGCCATACGCTGATCAACAAGCGTCGGCGCCCGAGTCTGCGCCGACTGTCATGCTGGAGAGAAACGACCATGAAGCTGCTCCGAGTTGGCGCACCCGGCGCCGAGAAGCCCGCCATGCTCGCGGCTGACGGCACGATGCGCGACGTGTCGGCCCATGTCGCCGATATTGACGGCACGGCCCTGTCGCCGGCCGGGCTCGCGAAGCTGGCGGCGCTCGACCCGATGAGCCTGCCGCAGGTGGAGGGGAGCCCACGGATCGGCCCCTGCGTGGTGCGGCCGTTGAACTTCGTCTGCATCGGGCTGAATTACGCCGACCATGCGGCCGAAACCGGGGCGGCCATCCCGAAGGAGCCGATCGTGTTCCTGAAGTCGCTCGGCGCCTTCAGCGGGCCCAATGACGACGTGAGGATTCCCCGCGGCTCCAAGAAGACCGACTGGGAAGTCGAACTGGGTGTCGTGATCGGCGCCAAGGCATCCTACGTGCCGGACAACCAGGCGATGGACCACGTCGCCGGCTATTGCGTGGTCAACGACGTTAGCGAGCGGGAATTCCAGTCCGAGCGTGGCGGCACCTGGGACAAGGGCAAAGGCTGCGACACGTTCGGCCCGACCGGCCCATGGATGGTGACGAAGGATGAGATCCCCGACCCGCAAAACCTCGCTTTGTGGTGCGAGGTGGATGGCAAGCGGATGCAGAACGGCAGCACGAAGACGATGATCTTCAACGTGCGGCATCTTGTCAGCTATGTCAGCCACTTCATCACCCTG
The DNA here is from genome assembly GCA_965199095.1 of Acetobacteraceae bacterium. GTDB lineage: Bacteria > Pseudomonadota > Alphaproteobacteria > Acetobacterales > Acetobacteraceae > LMUY01. Next base: position 102,317 of record CBDAQM010000004.1, on the reverse strand, counting down.
CATCCGGGCGACATCATCGCGACGGGAACGCCGCCCGGCGTCGGCCTGGGCGTCAAGCCGGAACCGATCTTCCTGAAGGCCGGGCAGGTGATGCGCGCCGGTGTCGAAGGTTTGGGCGAACAGCAGCAGCGCCTAGTCGCAGCATAGATCGGCTTGTAAGGCCCTCTCCCTCTGGGAGAGGGTGAACCGTTCGGTCTCGCGCATCGGACCCTCACCCCGGCCCTCTCCCAGAGGGCTACCGTTGTCGGGTAAGTGCGAATCGACTTTCCAAGTTGTGCGCGAGTGATTGGCCTCACGAATCCCCTCATTTTTAGCTGTCCCTGACCTAGCCTCGATTCGCGGGAGTTTTGTAGAGATTCGGTTCGATTGAGGCCGGGAGCGTCGACGTGGGCAAAGCGGGTGAGCGGTTTTGTTTGGGTGAAGTGCGCTCGTTTTTGGGCAAACTGTATGGGCCGGACCTGCACGCCAAGCGGATTGATTCCTTGGCCGACGCGACGCTTGGGGTGATGGCGGCAGCCTCGCTCGCGGTGGCGCTGATCGGCCAAGCGCTGGCCCAGGCGCGCGGCCTAGTGACCAAGCACGCGGTCAAGCAGGTGGACCGGCTGCTCAGCAACAACGGCATCGACGTCTGGGACAGCTTTGTCCGCTGGGTGCCCCATCAGATGAGTGGGCGTAAGGAAGCCTTGGTGGCAATGGACTGGACCGATTTCGACCACGATAGCCAGTCCACCCTGGTATTGAGCCTGGTGAGCGGTCATGGCCGCGCCGCCCCGTTGCTGTGGCTGAGTGTCTGGAAGGATGAGATTGCCAGCCGGCGCAACGACTACGAGGATGCCTGCCTACGCCGCCTGGCCGAACGCGTACTGCCAGAATGCCGGGTGACGATCTTGGCCGACCGCGGCTTCGGCGACCAGAAGCTGTTCGCGTTCCTGGAGGAACTCGGGTTTGGCTATGTCATCCGCTTTCGCGGCAACATCCACGTCACTGCCGAGGACGGCCAAACCAAGCCAGCGGCCGAATGGGTGGGCAAAGGCGGCCGGGCACACAAACTGCGCCATGCCCGGGTGACGGCAAAGGGCCGGCTGGTCGGGGCCGTGGTGTGCGTTCATGCCAAGGGCATGAAAGAACCCTGGTGCCTGGCTGCAAGCGATCCGGACGCGATGGCTGCGGTGCTGGTCAACCACTATGCCAAGCGCTGGACGATCGAGCCACAGTTCCGCGACACCAAGGATCTACGGTTTGGCATGGGACTGTCGGCCACTCGTATCGGCGAACCCACGCGGCGTGACCGGCTGCTGCTGGTCAGCGCGTTTGCCACCGCGCTGCTCACCCTACTCGGTGCGGTCGGTGAGAGCCTTGGAATGGACCGGCTGTTGAAATCCAACACCAGCAAGACCCGTACCCACTCGTTGTTCCGACAGGGGTGCATGCTCTACGATCTCATTCCCACCATGCCAGAGCACAGGCTTGTACCGCTGATCGAAAACTTCGCCGAAGCCATCTTAAACGCCGGTCTGTTCATGCAAAAATTTGCGGTTACGAAATGAGGGGATGGCTGAGGTGATTGGCAGGTAGCCGGGTCATAGTTTGGGGTGGCGGTATAGAGCCAGTTGCTTTGGTCTCGAGCTTCAGATTCGCTGCCATCTAGGCAACTCAGGATCCGATTCGCATGGCGCAGTTCCAACTCGGCCGGTTCGGTGACCGCCGTTTGGCGGCAACCGGTGACTGCCTGCTGGCGGCCATGGAGAAGCAGCAGACCATGTGCCTGCACGCGCTGGCCGACAGCCGGGAGGAGGTGCTTCGCTATGGCGCATTCCTCGATAACGAGGCGGTCACCCGCTACGAAATGCTGGTCCGCACCGGCCAACTGACCGCCCAGCGCGCGGCTGGCCGCCAGGTTCTGGTGGTGTCCGACACCTCGGAGCACAACTATGCCGGCCATACCGGGAGCAAACGCGGCTTTGGCACTGTTGGCAACGGCACGGATATAGGTGTGTTGATCCATCCGGTGCTGGCGCTGGATGCTGGGACGGGCGGTATCCTCGGGCTGGTCGGCGCCGAGGTGATCAATCGTGCGCCGGGGACGGTTGGGGATCACAAGCTGCGGGATGCCGACGACAAGGAGTCGCGCCGCTGGCTGGCCGGGGTGGAGATGGCGGGCGATGTCCTCGCCGACGCGGCGCAGATCACCATGGTGGAGGACCGCGAAGGCGACATCTACGACCAGTTCGCCCGCCGTCCGCACAACGTGCACTTGCTGGTGCGCGCCGCACGCGACCGCTCGGTCGGCGTTGGGAGATTGTTCGAGACTTGCGCGACCTGGTCGGAGGTGACGCGCTACTCGATCACCGTCCCGGCCAAACGCAGCGGCAAAGGCCAACGCGCCGAGCGGACGGCGGTGGTCGCGGTGCGGTTTGGTGAGGTGACGGTGCGCCGGCCGGCGTTGGCCAGCAAGCAGTTGGCGGAAAGCCTGACGCTGCGGGTGGTCGATGTCCGTGAGATCGATCAGCCGCCTGACGTGGCGGACCGCGTGCATTGGTGTCTTCTGACGACCCACGCTGTGACCACAGCGGCCGACGCGCTCCGGGTGGTGCGCTGGTATCGTCTGCGCTGGACCATCGAACAGGTGTTCCGCACGATGAAGACGGACGGCGTGGACGTGGAAACCTCTCAGATCACCACGCCGAACAGCCTGTTGAAGCTGGTAACGGTGGCGCTGATCGCCGCGGTGCGGATCATGCAACTGGTGATCGGGCGTGACGGCAAGACAGAGCAGCCGTTGACGGACGTGATCGCCGATCCAGTGCAGCTTCCGGCTCTCGTGGCCATCAACAAGACGCTGGAGGGGCGGACCGAAAAGTTGAAAAACCCGTTCGACCCCAGCTCGCTCGCATGGTTTTCCTGGATAGCCTCCCGCCTGGGCGGCTGGTCTGGCTATACCTCAAAGGGATACAGACCAGCCGGCCCAAAAACTATGGCCCGCGGCCTCAAAAGGCTAAACGCCATGGTCGACGGCTGGCTTCTAGCAAATCGTTCCGCACTTACCCGACTCCCGTAGCCCAGAGGGAGAGGGAGAAGCGCTGTTGTTTCCCAGAGGGGTAGAGGGAGGCGTATTGCCGTGCTGGAACAACTTGGCTCTAAGCCTCCCGCATGACTGATCTCTGGCTGACCTTCCACCTTGTCCGCGCGGATTTGATCTTTCCGCTGGGACTGCTGATCGCCGCCTGCGTCTCCTGGCACGTGCTGCTGCGCAAGCGGGAGGTCGCCTCCGCGGTGGGCTGGATCGGGCTGGCCTGGTTCGCGCCGATCACCGGCGGGATCGTGTATTTCCTGTTCGGTGTGAACCGCGTGCAGCGCCGCGCCCGCCGCCTCCGCGCGCAGGTGAGCCGCCGCAGCGGCAGCCGGTCCAAGCGGCGGTCCCCCGGCGATGACGGGCATCTGGACCCGCTCGAACACGGCGTCGGGCAGATCACCGGGCGGCCGGCGCTGTCCGGCAACAGCATCCAGATCTTCCACGACGGCGATGAGGGCTATCCCCCCATGCTGGAGGCCATTGCCGGGGCGAAGCACAGCGTCGGCATGTCGTCCTATATCTTCAACAATGACCTATGGGGCGGCCACTTCATCACCGCGCTGGCGGACGCGAAGGGACGCGGCGTCGCCGTGCGCGTGCTGATCGACGGCATTGGCGGCGGCTGGCTGCACTCCGCGGCCTATCACGAGCTGCAGCGCCGCGGCGTCACCGCCGCCCGGTTCCTGCACTCGCCGCTTCCCTGGCGCATGCCCTTCCTCAACCTGCGGTCCCACAAGAAAATCCTCGTGGTTGACGGGCGCATCGGGTTCACCGGCGGCATGAACATCTCCGACGACAACGTCATGGCGACTCGGCCGAAGGCACCGGTGCAGGACACGCATTTCCGCGTCGATGGCCCGGTTGCGGCGCAGCTTACCGAGGCGTTCGTGCAGGACTGGTCCTTCGCCACCGAGGAGGATTTGGACGGCGACGCCTGGTTCCCCGATATCGATGGCACGGGCGACGCGTTGGCCCGGGTGATCGACTCCGGGCCCGACGAGGACGTGGAGAAGATCGAATTCGCCGTGCTGCAGGCCGTCTCCTGCGCGCGGCACAGCATCTCGGTCATGACGCCGTATTTCCTGCCCGACGACCGGCTGATGACGGCGCTGTCCCTGGCGTCGATCCGCGGGGTCGCCGTGAACGTGGTTATCCCGGAAAAGAGCGACCACCGCTTCGTGGATTGGGCCACCCACGCCAATATTGGCCCGTTGCTGGCCGATGGCGGCCGGGTCTGGCGCTGCCCGCCGCCGTTCCGCCATTCCAAGGTCATGGTCGTCGATGGGGAGTGGTGCCTGGTCGGCAGCAGCAACTGGGATATGCGGTCGTTCCGGCTGAACTTTGAGCTGTGCCTCGAGGTCTACAATCGTCCGCTCGCCGCCACGTTGACGGCGCTGATGGAGAAAAGCCGCGGCAAGCCCCTGACGCAGCAGGACATCCACGGCCGCCCGCTGCCGACCCGGCTACGGGACGCGGGGGTGCGGCTGATGCTTGCGTATCTCTGAGGCCTCGGCAACGGTCAGCCGGATGGTGATGGGCCGATGGTCGGACGCGCCACGCGGCAACACGGCCGCGTCTTCGCAATTCAGGCCGCGCACCACGCAGCGGTCCAGGCGAAGCGGCAGCACGTCGCTCATGCGGTGCGTCGCCCGGCGTGGCCCGACATCGCGGAAACCCGGCAGCAGCACCGGCCCCACCAAATTGTAGTCCCCGACGACGGCCGCATGATGCGGCAGCCGCGCCGCGATCCGCCGGAGTTGCCGGCGGTTCAGCAACTGCCCGTGCGACAGGTGCACGTTCGCAATGGTGAACGGCCCCAGGTCGATGATCTGGGCCACCCGGTGCACCAGCGTGCCCGATGGCAGTGGCATCACCACCGGGTGCGCCGGGAGCGTCCCGGGCATCCACACCGCCAGACCGTGGACGCGGCCGGGCAATGGCACGCGGGCGTAGTCGCCGCCGACCCGCTTCGGCAACGGATCGATGTCATGCGTCGCCTCCTGCATCAGCAGGATGTCCGGCTTTTCCCGGTGGATCAGGTCAACCACTTCCGACAGGCTGGCGCCGGTCAGGCGGAGCAGGTTCCAACTGATAAGTTTCACGACCGGCCGGACCCTCTGCGATTGGCTAGCACAGCGTTTTCATGAAACGACTCGTATCCCGCCGCCTGACGCAGGCCCTTCGTAGGGTGGGATTCAGCCCACCGCTTCGAGGCGGCGCCGTAGGAGGTCATGGTGGGCTGAAGCCCATCCTACGACGTCCTCTCGATAAGGGTCGATTTCATGGAATCGATCTACTCGCATGCAACGCGGGATGCGAGGGTGAGTGCCGGACCTGACGTCAAACCGGCCGCACATCGGCCGACCGGCTTCGTCATGTCCACGAAGGTCGGCATGTCGTAACCCGGATGCGCGTGACGCGTCGCCTCCTGGAACCCGCAGCGGGCAAACAGCCGCCTGTTTCCCGTGAGGGCAAGCCGGGTTGACAGCCACAGCCGTGGTAGGCCGCGCCGGACCGCCTCGGCTTCGGCCGCGGCGAGCATGGCAGTGGCCAGGCCCCGCCGTTGCCACGCCGGGTCAACGGCAACTCGGCTGACATAGAGGCCGCCCTCCTTCTCCGCCCACAGCAAGCCGGCGCAACCGGCCGGCGCGATCACGCCGCCGCCCAGCGCCAGGTGCGCACGAACGTCGTCGCCGGTCAGCCGGCCGCCCGAAGCCGGCGGTTGGACATCGACGGCTTGGAACGCCCTTTTCACCAGCGCAGCGAAGCCGTCGGCGTCGGATGGTTCGAGGGGCCGAAGCGCCAACTCGGCCGTCACATCGTGACGCCGATGACCCAGGGCGCGAACTCGGCCCCACCCGCATCGAACTGCTCGCTCTTGGAGCGTTCGCCGCTCGCGACGCGCAGCATGCTGTCGAAGATGCGCGCGCCGCATTCCTGCACCGTCTCCGCGCCGTCCAAGATGGTCCCGCAGTTGATGTCCATGTCGTCCACCATCCGCGTGTACATCGGCGTGTTGGTTGCCAGCTTGATCGACGGCGACGGCTTGCAGCCGAACACGCTGCCCCGGCCCGTGGTGAAGCAGACCAGGTTGGCGCCGCCCGCGACCTGCCCGGTCGCCGCCACCGGGTCGTAGCCGGGCGTGTCCATGAACACGAACCCCTTGGCCGTCACCGGCTCGGCATAGCGGTAGACCTCGACCAAATCCGTGCTGCCGGCCTTCGCCATCGCGCCGAGGGATTTCTCCAGGATGGTGGTCAACCCGCCGGCCTTGTTGCCGGGCGACGGGTTGGCGTTCATCTCGGCCCCTTCGCGGGCGGTGTACTCCTCCCACCAGCGCATCAGGCCCACCAGCTTCTCGCCCACCTCGCGCGAGCGGGCGCGGCGGGTGAGCAAATGCTCGGCGCCATAGGTTTCCGGGGTCTCCGACAGGATCACCGTGCCGCCCTGCGCCACCAGCAGGTCGCTGGCGATGCCCAGCGCCGGGTTTGCCGACACACCGGAATAGCCGTCGCTGCCGCCGCATTGCAGCGCCACCGTCAGCTCGCTGGCCGGGCAGGCTTCGCGCTGGAGGGCGTTGGCCTCCGCCAGCACCTCGCGAACGAAGGCGACGGCGGCCTCGACCGTTTTGCGCGTGCCGCCCATGGTCTGGATATCCATGTTGCGCACCCGGTCCGCCAGGCCGATCTCGCTCAGCATGGAGCCGAGCTGGTTGACCTCGCAGCCCAGCCCCAGCACCACGACGTGGCTGAAGTTCACGTGCCTTGCATAGCCGCCGAGCGTACGCCGAAGCAGGCGCAGCGGCTCCCCGTCCGTCATGCCGCAGCCGGTCTTGTGCGTCAGCGCGACCACGCCGTCGACGTTGGGGAACTCCGCCAGCGGATCGGCGCCGGTGAACGGGTTGCGACGGAATTGTTCCGCCACCAGCCCGGCGACGTGGGCCGAGCAGTTCACGCTGGTGAGGATGCCGATGTAGTTCCGCGTCGCCACCCGGCCATCCGGGCGGCGGATGCCGAGGAAGCTGCGTTCGCGGTTCGCTCGCGGCGTCGGCTTGCTGTCCACGCCCCAGGCATAGTCGTGGTCGTAATCGCCCATGCCGAGATTGTGGGTGTGCACATGGGTCCCGGCGGCGACGTCCTGCGTGGCCATGCCGATCACCTGGCCATAGCGCCGCACCGCCTCCCCGGCGGCATGCGGCCGCACGGCCACCTTGTGCCCGGCCGGGATGCGTTCGACGGTCCGCACGCCCGGCGCGATCTCGGCGCCGGGCATCAATGTGCTGCGCGCGATCACCACCCCGTCGCCGTCGTGCAGGCGGATGAAGGCGCTCACCTGCCGCGGGCCTCGGTGACCGCCTGCTTGGCCGCCGCCGCCAGCAGGCCGCTGTCGTTGCTGACGGTGACGAGCTTGAACCCCATGCCGATGGCGCGCTTGGCATAGGCGGCGCTGCCGCAATGCACGCAGGCGGCCAGCCCGCGATTGCCCGTTTCGCTGACGATCTTCTCGTAGATCTTCAGGATTTCCGGCTCTTCGCGGTCCAGCACCGGGATCAGCCCCATGGAGAAGCCGAGGTCCGACGGGCCGATATACACCGCGTCGATGCCGGGCACGTCCAGGATCGCCTCCAGGTTCGACACCGCCTCCGCCGTCTCGATCATGGGGATGCAGAGCACCTCCTCGTTGGCGGTCTTCTGGTAGCCGGTGCTGACGCCGTAGATGCCGGCGCGGATCGGCCCGTTGGACCGGGCGCCCGCCGGGGGATAGCGGCAGTACGAGACGAACGCCTTGGCCTCCGCCACCGTGTTGACCATGGGGCAGATCACGCCGTAGGCGCCGGCATCCAGCACCTTGCCCACGATGCCGGGCTCGTTCCAGGGCACCCGCACCATCGGCAGCACGGGATGGGCCTGCATGGCCTGGAAGCACTGGACCATGGACATGTAGTCCTGCACGCCATGCTGCAGGTCCACCGTCACGCTGTCCCAGCCCGCGTGCGCCATGGTTTCCGCGGAAAACCCGTTCGGTATGGCCAGCCAGCCGTTGACCGCGGCGCCTCCGGATTGCCAGAGTTGCTTGACCTTGTTCTTCGCCATCGTCCCGGACGCCTCATTGAATTCCAGTGAAAAGGCTAAGCGGATGGTCCGAATCGGTCAAACCTCCGGGGTGTCGCAAGGCTGGAAACCACGCTTTGACCGCGTTACATGGTTGCTATGACGAACACCAAGACAGGCGTGGAACATGGCGGGCGGCGGCCGGGGGCTCACTTGAGCCATCCAAAATTGCGCGCCGTGCGGATTTTGCTCCCTGACACCCGTGCTGATGGGGTCGATCAGGAGTGTTCCCGGCAGTCAAAGGTCATCGTAGAGTCGGAAGACTTCACCGAAGAGCTGGAAACTCGCCTCTGGTTCGAAGTATCCGACAAGACAGGCTGGGTAAGCTGATCCGAGGCGACCTCGTGACAGTGGCTTTGCAGGGCGATCAAGGTAAACCCCGTCCTGCGCTCATTCTGCAATCTGATCGTTTTGCGCATCTTAATGCGGCTACGGTTTTACCGAATCACGAGCTTCCTGATTGATGCGCCCTTGTTGCGCGTCGACGTTTTGCCCACGACCCAGAACGGGTTAGCTCATCGATCACAGATCATGGTGGACAAGCCGCAGACCCCACCCCGTGCAAAGATCGGCGTGGTCATCGGCCATTTGGACAACGCCACGATGTTGGCTGTGACCCGCGCTGTCGCCCTGTTTCTTGGCCTCGGCTAACGTGCACGCACGCATCTAGCAGTCTCCCCGCCTGCGCATTACCTTGGCAGCAACGGGAGAACACGATGGCCAGACCAGTCGATGGGGTGTTGACGCTCGCCAAGGAGTTCCTGGGCGACAGGATCACCACCAATGCGGCATTGCGTGAGCAGCACAGCCACGGGGAAGACACCAACACCCCGGTCCTGCCAGACGGCGTCGCGTTCATCGAGACGACGGAGGAAGCGTCGCGCCTGCTCGCCCTGTGCCACGCCCACCGCGTCCCGGTGGTCCCGTTCGGCGCCGGCACCTCGCTGGAGGGGCATGTCACGCCGGTCCGCGGCGGCATCAGCCTCGATCTGGGCCGCATGACCGCGATCCTGGCGGTGAACGGGCCGGACATGGATTGCCGGGTGCAGGCCGGCGTCACGCGCCAGCAGTTGAACGCGCATCTGCGCGACCAGGGCCTGTTCTTCCCCGTCGACCCCGGCAGCGAATGCACCATCGGCGGCATGTGCGCCACCCGGGCCAGCGGGACGAACGCGGTGCGCTACGGCACGATCCGCGACAACGTGCTGGGCCTCACCGTCGTGCTGCCGGACGGCCGCGTGGTGAAGACCGGCGGCCGGGTGCGCAAGGCGGCGACCGGCTACGACCTGACCCGGCTGTTCATCGGATCCGAAGGCACGCTGGGGGTGATGACGGAGGTCCAGCTTCGCCTGCACGGCATCCCGGAAGCGCAATCCGCCGCAATCTGCCAGTTCCAGACCCTGGCCGGCGCGCTCGACACCGTGATGACCGTGCTGTCCAGCGGCATCCCGGTGGCCCGGATGGAGCTGCTGGACGACGTGCAAATGGCGGCATGCATCGCCTATTCGAAGCTGGAGGGACTGGCCGCCGTCCCAACGCTGTTCTTCGAGTTCGACGGCACCACCGCCGGCGTCAAGGAACAGGCGGAGATGGCGCAGGCGATCGCCGTCGACAACGGCGCCACCGGCTTCCGCTGGGCCACGGACTCTGGCGCGCGCAACAAGCTGTGGCAGGCGCGGCATGATGCCTACTGGGCGGCGCTCGCCAGCCGCCCCGGTTGCAAAGGCGTCACCACGGACGCGATCGTGCCGATCAGCCGGTTGGCCGACCTGATCCTGGGGGCCAAGTCTGACATCGAGGCCTCCGGCCTGTCAGCGCCGATCGTGGGCCATGTCGGCGACGGCAATTTCCACACCGTCATCCTGGTCCCGCCGGAGCCGGACGGGCTGGACCGCGCCTGGGCGCTGGACCGCAAGATCGTCGCCCGCGCGCTATCGCTGGAGGGAAGCTGCAGCGGCGAACACGGCGTCGGCCTCGGCAAACGCGAGTTCCTGGAGCAGGAGGTGGGGCATGAGGTGTTGGCGGTGATGCAATCGGTGAAGGCCGCGCTGGACCCGCACGGCATCATGAACCCGGGCAAGCTGTTCCTGAACTGATGCCGGATCCCGATAGCTCGACCAAAAACCTGGGCGCCGAGCCGGACATCCATCGTACCGCCAGCGTCCGCGACAGCAGCTTCGGCGCCTATTGCGAGGTCGGCGCGCGCACCAAGGTGGCGGAGTGCTCGTTCGGGGATTTCTCCTACGTGGTGAACGACAGCGACATCATCTACACCGATATCGGAAAGTTCTGCTCCATCGCTGCCCATACCCGCATCAATCCCGGCAACCACCCGGTCGAGCGGGTGGCGATGAACCACTTCACCTATCGCAGCAGCGCCTATGGGCTGGGCGAGGACGACCCGGCGTTTTTCGACTGGCGCCGTTCCTTCCGCTGCCGCCTGGGACACGACGTCTGGATCGGCCATGGCGCCATCGTGCTGCCGGGCGTCAGCATGGGCAACGGCGCCGTGGCGGGCGCCGGGTCCGTCGTGACGAAGGACGTCCCGGCCTGGTCGATCGTGGTCGGCAACCCGGCGCGGGTGCTGCGCTTGCGGTTCTCCGAGCGGATTATCCAGTCACTCGAGCAGGTCGCCTGGTGGGATTGGGACGTGGCCCGGCTGCGCACCGCCATGTCGGATTTCCGCGGCCTGTCGGCGGAGGCCTTTGTCGAAAAACACGCCGGCGGATGACGCGCCAAGGCTGAGCCACCGCCTCTTTACTGTTGTTTAAGGGCGGGCCGGGCAATTTGGCGCATCATTGAGGCGAATTGTATGTCCGCCCATCTTGCCGACAAGACCGGAAAACCCGGTCGAAGCCAGAAAGACCGTTTCCTCGCCTTCGCCTTTGCTGCGGCGGACTTGCTGGTGGAGGCCACGTCCGATGGCACGATCTGCTTCGCGGCAGGCGCCTTCAAGGCGCGGTTCGGCGTGGCGCCAGAGCAGTTCACCGGCCGGCCGGTGCACCGGCTGTTTGCCGCGGCCGACAAGGCCGCCCTTGACCTGGCACTCTCCACGACGGCGTTGCGGGGCCGCCTGCCACCCCTTGTGCTGCGGCTGGCGGACGCCGCGGCCACGCCGATGGTCGTCTCCGGCCTGGCCGTGCCCTCGGCGGCCGGACGGCTCTGCTTCACCATCGGCCGCCTGCCTGCCCTTCCCGCCCCCGCTGCGGACGCTGCCCCGGCCGACACTGCGTCGTTCGGCCGCCTTGCGGAGCAACGGCTGCGCGGCGACGACGCGGGCGCAGTCAGCCTGTTGGAAGTCCAAGGCTGGTCGACGGCACGGGAGAGTTTACCCGCCGAAGCTCAACGTGCGCTGCAAACGGAGATCGTGGACGTGCTAGGTCGATTGGGCGGCCCCGGGAGCATTGCGGGGGAGATTGCGTCCGGCCGCTACGGTCTGTTGGCTGATAGCGCTCCGGATTTGGCGACCATCGCCGCGGAGTTGGAAATGCTGCTGCGCGCCCATCCCGCGACGGCGCGGACCAAGGTGAACGGCACCGATTTGGGTCTGGAGCGGAATGGTCTGACCGGACCGCAGGCGGCCCGGGCGCTGCGGTTCGCCCTGGCCCGCTTCGCCGATGGCGGCACGAAGGCCGCGACGGATGCCGGGTTCGCCAACGGCCTGGCCGAGTTCATTGCCAGCGCGCAGCTCCGTGCCCGCATCGTCCGGGCAGCCTTGGCCGAAAACCGGTTCCGCCTGGCCTTCCAGCCGGTCGTGCATCTCGGCAACCGCAGCGTTCATCATTACGAGGCGCTGCTGCGGCCGATCTTCACACCCGGCCACACCATCCAGACCACGCAGGATTTCGTGACGTTCGCCGAGGCCGTGGGCTTGTCGGAGGAGCTCGACTGGGCGGTCATGCAGCAGGGGATCGCGGCGCAGGCAGGCTCCAAGGGCGCTTCCATCGCCGTCAACGTGTCCGGCCTGTCGATGCAGAGCTCCACCTTCCGGGAGCGCGTGATGAACGCCCTGCGCGGCACCGTGCAACCCGGGAAGATCCTCATCGAGCTGACGGAGACGGCCGATATCGAGGACATCGCCACCGCCTCCGCCTTCATCGATGATTTGCGGTCAATCGGCACGCCCGTCTGCATCGACGATTTCGGCGCCGGCTCGGCCGCCTTCCGCTACCTGAAGGAGTTCCGGGTCGATTACGTGAAGCTGGACGGCGTGTATGTCCGCGGTGCGCTGCAGAACGCCCGCGAACATGGCTTCCTGCTGTCAATGATCGAGCTTGCCAATTTCGTCGGCGCCAAAGTCATCGCCGAAACGATCGAGCAGGATGACGAGGCGAAGATGATGAACGACCTGGGTGTCGAGTACGGCCAGGGTTGGCTGTTCGGCAAGCCCGGCCAACTGCCAGGGACGGCCAACGGGCTGTAGCAGATGCACAACCTTTGGCCTGGCGCCAGAGGAACATTGAAAGTGTCCTGCTTTGGGGCATAGCTTGTGTCATGCGAGACAATCAGGTTCACAGCCAACAGGTCAGACTGAACGTGGCCCGCCACCGCAACGGTAACCTGCTGGTTGCCACGAGTCCGGACATCCCAGGGTTTTCGCACGTTGCGCGCTCCACGGAGCAACTTGAAAGCGAGCTGGAGGAGGCCATTCGTGATTTCTGGTCCGCCGAGGGTAAGCGACTGGTTCGTTTCGAATCGCTCGGCCATGTCAGCGACATGACCGCTTTCAGCGCTGGTGTGATGCGCGTCAACACCGAGATGGAGGCAGCGTAGCCCATTGACGGACGCGGAATATAAGGCCCGCATCCACTCCTGGGGGATTACCCCAATGCGACCCTCCTTCGTCGGTCACACGCTGTGTCACAAGACGGATGTCGGCCGCTTCAATCAGCGTTCGGCAAATGCCTTTTCAATAACGAAAGCGCCGGGATGGCTGTTGTTGCCCTCCGTGAAGCCGCGCTGGAGCAGCATCGCCTTGAGGTCGTCCAGCATCTGCTGGCTGCCGCAGATCATCACCCGGTCCTGCGCCGGGTCGAGCGGCGGTAGGCCGGTATCGGCGAACAGCTTGCCCGACAGGATCAGGTCGGTCACGCGCCCCTGGTGCCGGAACGGCTCGCGCGTGACCGTGGGGTAGTAGATCAGCTTCGCCCGCACGTCCTCGCCCAGGAACTCATGGTTCGGCAGGTGTTCGGTCAGATGCTCGGCATAGGCCAGTTCGCCGGCGCGGCGGCAGGTGTGGGTCAGCACCACGTGTTCGAACCGGTCATACAGGTCCGGATCGGCGACCAGGCTCAGGAACGGCGCCAGCCCGGTGCCGGTCGCCACCATGTACAGCGTGCGGCCCGGCAGCAAATTGTCCAGCAGCAGCGTGCCAGTCGGCTTGCGGCCCACCAGCACCTTGTCGCCCACCTTCACGTGCTGCAGGCGGGAAGTCAGCGGGCCATCCGGCACCTTGATGCTGAGGAATTCCAGCGTATCGGCGTGGTTCGGGCTGGCCATGCTGTAGGCGCGCAACATCGGCTTGCCATCCACCATCAGGCCGATCATGGCGAACTGGCCGTTCTCGAACCGGAAGGTCGGATCGCGCGTCAGGGTCAGGCTGAACAGCCGGTCGGTCCAGTGATGGACGGCCAGGACCGTCTGCTCGGACAGGTTGCCGGGCAGCTTGACCGCCGGGGATTGCTCAGAACTGGCGACCCCACGCGCGGTCACCTCCATATCGTTTGGCATCGGTCTTCCTGCATCGTGCTCTGCTTACGCCGGCGGTGTCCTACGCCGGGCCCGGGCCAGCCGCAAATCATGCACGCGTCAGCCGCGGAGCACTTCGGCATAGCGCACGGCGGAGGCTGCCCAGCCCAACTCGGCCGTCATGCCAGCCTTCTGCGCCTGCGCCCAGGCCGGCTGGTTGTGCCAGAGGCCCAGTGTCCGGCGCAGCGCTCGGTCCAGACCGGCGGCGGACGCGTCTGCGACCACGCCGGTGGCCACACCAGCCCGCAGGGCGGCCTCGTTGGCGTCGATGACCGAGTCGGCCAGCCCACCCACCCGGCTGACGACCGGGACGGCGCCATACCGCATGGCCATCATCTGCGTCAGCCCGCACGGCTCGAAACGGCTGGGCACCAGCAAGGCATCCACCCCGGCGACGAGCTGATGCGACAGCGCCTCGTCATAGCCGATCATCGCCGCGACCTGCCCGGGGTGGGACGAAGCGGCCGCCTGGAACCCCGCCTCGAACGCAGGCTCCCCGGTGCCGAGTATGGCCAGTTGGCCGCCCCCCGCCAGCAGCGTCGGCAGGGTGTCGAGCACGAGGTCCATGCCCTTCTGCCCCGTCAGCCGGCTGACGATCCCGAACAGCGGGCCCGATGCGTCCGCGGCCAGGCCCAAGCGGGACCGCAGCGCGGCCTTGCACTTGGCCTTGCCCCGAAGATGTCCCTTGCGGAACCGGGCGGTGATCGCGGGATCGGCCCAGGGGTCCCACACCGTTTCGTCCAGCCCGTTCAGGATACCGTGCAGCACCGCCTGGCGGGACCGCAGCAGCCCGTCGAACCCGCAGCCGAAGTCCGGCGTCTGGATTTCCGCCGCGTAGGTCGGACTGACGGTGGTGATCGCGTCGGCATAGTACAGCCCGGCCTTCATGAAGCCGATCGACTGGTAAAACTCCACGCCGTCCGTGCCCAGCGCCTCGGGCGGCAGACCCAACTCGCGCCACAGCGACATCGGCACCTGCCCGGTGAAGGCGAGGTTGTGGACGGTCATGACGGTGCGCGGCCGGGCGCCGCCTGCCAAGGCAAGGTAGGCAGGCGCCAGACCGGTCTGCCAATCATGGGCATGCACGGCCCCGGGCACCCAGCCGGGAACGGAGCCGAGGCCGATATCGGCCGCCACCCGCGCCAGCGCCGCGAAGCGCTGGGGGTTGTCGGGCCAGTCGGCGCCGTTCGCGTCGACATACGGGTTGCCGGGCCGATCGAACAGATGCGGGGCATCCAGCACGAACAGGTCCAACCCGGCGGCCTGGCCTGCCAAGACGCGCGCGGCGCTGCCATGCAAGCCCGGCAGGGCGTAGACCGGTTCCGCCTCGATCAACGCCGACATCACGGCCGGGTAACCGGGCACGAGGGTTCGCACCTCCACCCCCTGCTTGGCCAACGCGCGCGGCAAGGCGCCCATGACATCGGCCAGGCCGCCGGTCTTCACCAGCGGGAACACTTCGCTGGCGGCAGCAAGAACCCTCATGCGGCTTATTCAATCCGTCAGTTTATCGATCATCGGCTGGGTGATCAGGCAAACCCCCTTGGGCGAACGACGAAAGCGCGTCGCGTCCAAGGCCGGATCCTCCCCGACCACCAACCCCTCCGGAATCCGCACGCCGCGGTCGACGACGACGTCTTTGAGGTATGCGCCCCGGCCGACGTCCACATACGGCATCAGCACCGCACTCTCCAGCCTGCCGTAGCTGTGGACCCGCACGCCAGTGCAGAGCAGCGACCGACAGATCAGGCTGCCGGACACGATGCACCCCCCGGACACCATCGAATCGACCGCCATGCCCCGGCGCCCGTCATCGTTATGGACGAATTTGGCCGGCGGCGTGATCTCGCCATAGGTCCAGATCGGCCAGTCCTTGTCATACAGGTCGAGCGCGGGCACCACGTCCGTCAGGTCGATATTGGCGGCCCAGTAGGCGTCGATCGTGCCGACATCGCGCCAATAAGTCTCCGACTCGTAGGTCGATCGGACGCAGGACCGGGAGAACCGGTGGGCGACCGCGGTGCCGTGCTTGACGATATACGGGATGATGTCGCGGCCGAAATCCCGCGCGGACTGCGGGTCCGCCGCATCGCGCCGCAACTGTTCGATCAGGAAACCGGTCTCGAACACGTATATGCCCATGGAGGCGAGCGCCACCGCCGGGTTGTCCGGCATGCCCGGCGGATCGGCGGGTTTCTCCAGGAAGGCGATCAGCCGGTCCTCGGCATCCACGTGCATGACGCCGAAGCCGGTTGCGTCCATCCGCGGCACCTCGATGCAGCCGATGGTCACGTCCGCGCCCGACTGCACATGCTGCTGCAGCATCGGCTCGTAGTCCATCTTGTAGACGTGGTCGCCGGCGAGCAGGACGATGTGCTGCGGCGCATAACTCTCGATGATGTCGATGTTCTGGAACACGGCGTCGGCGGTTCCCGCATACCAGGCCGTTTCGCTGATGCGCTGGCTGGCTGGGAGGATGTCGAAGCTCTCGTTGCGCTCCGGCCGGAAGAAATTCCAGCCGCGCTGTAAGTGCCGTATCAACGAATGTGCCTTGTACTGCGTGGCGACGCCGATGCGGCGGATACCGGAGTTCAGGGCATTGGACAGCGCAAAATCGATGATGCGGGATTTGCCGCCGAAATATACCGCCGGCTTCGCCCTGGTGTCCGTCATCTCATACAGGCGGGATCCGCGCCCGCCGGCAAGGACATACGCCATGGCATGGCGCGACAAGGGCGCGTTCGACGTGGCGATGGCCGGCATTGTCGCTCTCTTCCGCGCGTTGCCCCGGCTGCGGTCCGGGTTGATTCGTGAACAGAGTATGGCGTGCCCTCCCGGGGGGCAATGGGCAAGGCGGGCTGCGGTCCTGGCGGTCGGCATGCCGCTGCTCCACGGACAGCCCGCCATCTTGCCGGTGAGTTGGGAGTGCGGGCCGGGCTACCATAAGCCGCTCTTTGGCCGCTGCGTGCCGGACCCGGGCGTCCCGCTGTTCCGGAACAGCCGCTACGCGGGTGCACACCGCAGACAGGGGCGCCTGCCGCTCCCTATCCGCTCGATGGCGCCCTGGGGGCCGAGCGTGCGAGGGTGAAACGTTTTGTTTCCGTTGGGCCTTCATCCCGCCGCGTTCCCGTGGTCAATTGGAGGTGTCGTGTGAACCAGAAGGAGTAGTGTGATGAAAAACCTGACTTTGGCGGCTGCGATGGCCGTCGCCGCGTTCGGCTTTGGCGCAACGGCACAGGCCATGCCCGTGTTGCAGGCCGCGCCGATGTCCAGCGGCATCGTCCAAGTCGAGGGTGGCTGCGGGCCTGGGGGCCACCGCACGCCATACGGCCGCTGCGTCCCGAACTACCGCCCGATTTTCCGTGGCTGCGGTCGCGGCTTCCATATCGACCGGTTTGGGCATTGCCGCCCCAACTTCTAATGCAGGCAGTTCCGTGGACGTGCTCCGTGTCGCTGCATGTGCGGGCTTGGAGTCGCTCTTTGGAGACGCGGCACGAGTGTCCCGGCCCTGGAACGTACACCCGGTCCGAGGCCGGCAGGTACTGACGATATACGCGGCTGACAGGATGGCGCGTGCGCTCTCCTGTCAGCCGGTTCATTGCCGCTACCGCAACGGCAACAAGACCTTGCACAACCAGGAGTTGTGGGTCACAATGACCTGAATCGCGTCATGCGTTTCGAGGTTGAGTCCCTTGGATACCGAGCAACGTTCAACGCCACTTACGATCCGGGGATTTGCCGCCGGCTTTCTTATTGTCGGCGTCCTGCTGAGCCTCGCCGTCGGCTGGTCCGTGATCGATGCACGCCGCGCCGCTTGGTCCGGTGCAGCCGCGACGTCCGTCAACCTGGCGACGACGCTCGGCTCGGACATCACCGATAGGATTGAGACGGCGGATGCTGCGTTGCAAGCTGCGGTTGGGGCAGTGGCTGCGGGTGTAGACCCGCGGAGCGCGTCAGCCTTTGCCACGCCCCCGCATATGGGGGCAGACGATGGCGGCATCGGCCCGCTGGTCGTGCTGGATGCAGCCGGCCGCGTGATCAGCGTGTCCGATATGGCCATTGGGCCCGCACCGGTCATGGCGGACCGGGACTATTTCCTGGTCCATCAGCGTCGAACAGTCGACGGCCTGTTCATCAGCCATCCTTACCAGAGCCGCCGCACGCATGAATGGTCCATTGCCCTCAGCCGCCGGCTGAACGACCGCGACGGCCGCTTTGCCGGCGTTGTCCTGGCGCCAATCCGCTACAGCTATTTTCAGCACCTGCTCTCCACGCCAGATGTGGCTGCGGTTAGCGCCGTCAGCGTGCTGGATGACAGCGGCACGATGCTCTATCGCGTGCCATTCCCGAACGATACGCCGGGGCATGACGCCGTCATGGCGCTGGATTTCGGCTATTTGCGCGGCGCCCAGATGCAGCCCTTTGACGCCGTTTCCCCATGGACCGGGCGGCCGACGCTGTTCGCCGTCAGCCGGATCGGCAACCTGCCGCTTTTACTCTCCGTCGAGACACCGCTTTCCGCAGTCTATGTTGGTTGGACAGTGAAAACAGTGCTGATGAGCGCCACGGTGCTCGTCCTGCTGCTCGCCGGGGGGCTGCTGCTGCGTGCCTTGCGGCGCCAGCAGCAGCTTCTGCTCCGCGCAGACCGGCGCGAGCTGGAGACGTTCGAACAGGTGCGACGCGAGACGGAACGGCAACACACCGCGAAGATGGAGGCTGTCGGCCGGCTGACTGCGGGCGTGGCGCACGACTTCAACAACTACTTGCAGACCATCATATCGAGCTTGGAGATCATCTCGGCCGACTACCTGGCCGAGCCCGAGGCGAAGGAGATCGCCCACATCGCCCACAAGGCGGCCAGCAACGGCGCCAAGCTCACCCACCGGCTGCTGACCTTCTCGCGCCAGCAGGTCCTGCAGCCGCGCCGCGTCAGCGTCACGTTCCTGTTGAGCGACCTGCGCAAGCTGATCGCCGACTCACGCATTTTCGAAGCGGCGATACAATGCAAGATCGCAGTGGAGCCGTTCACCGACGACCTGCAGGTGGACGCAACCCAGGTCGAAAGCTGCCTGCTAAACCTGCTGCTGAATGCACGCGACGCGATGCCGCACGGCGGCACACTGCACTTGGAGGGACGCAACGCCGGGCCGCAGGACCGGCTGTTCGGCAGCCTCACGCCGGGACGCCACGTTATCCTCACGGTCCGCGACAGCGGCCGCGGCATGGATGAGGCGACGCGCCGCCAGGCGTTCGAGCCGTTCTTCACCACCAAAGCCTTCGGCAAGGGAGCGGGGCTTGGCCTGTCGACGGCACAGGGCTTCTGCCATCAATCCGGCGGCGACATCCGGATCCTGGACAATCGCGACCAGCCCGGTACCACGGTGGAGCTTTGGTTGCCCGCGGCGGCGCCTGAAACGCCGGCGGAGGAGGAGGTTGAGTTCAACTATGCGACCATCGGGCGCCGGACAGGCCGGGTGCTGCTGGTGGAGGACAAGCAGGACGTCCTGGTGGCGCTATCCGCCATCCTGATCAGCGGCGGGTTTGAGGTCGTCAGCGTCAACAACGGGGCGGAGGGCTTGATGCGGCTGCACGACCGCGAACCGTTCGATGCGGTGCTGACCGACCATGTCATGCCCGACATGGACGGAGTCGAGTTCCTTTCCCGCGTCGCGGCAGAAATCCCTGGCCTGCCGATGCTGATCCTCAGCGGCAGCGAGGTGAATGAGGCCGCCTGCGCCACCCTGCCGCACAACCTATGGCAGTTGCGCAAGCCAATCCGCCGCATGGGGTTGTTGAACGCCGTGCGGGAGGCGATCGGCGAGCGGAACCGGTTGCTGGTGAGCTGACGCTAGGCCCCGGCCATCGTCATGCCGTCGATCCGAACGGTCGGTGAATCCACGGCGCGGCGGAAGCGCAGGTCATTGGCCGGGACGAGGTTGAGGAACATGTCTTTCAAATTGCCGGCGATGGTGATTTCGGCCACCGGCTCCGCCAGCACGCCATTGCGGATCATGAACCCGGCAGCCCCGCGGCTGTAATCGCCCGTCAGGCCGTTCACGCCCATGCCCATCAACTCCGTTACGTACAGGCCTTCCGTGATATCGGCCATCAGCTCGGCCGGGCTGAGCTTGCCAGCCGTCAGGTAGGCGTTGGTGAGGCCGGGCGTCCCCTTCGGCTTCAGCCCAAGCTGCCGAGCGGCGCGGCTGTCCAGCAGCCAGGTCATGAGCACGCCGTCCTCGACCAGCAGCGAGTTTGCGGTGGGGATCCCCTCGCCGTCGAACGGGCGGGACCGCGCGCCACGCAGCCGGCGGGGCTCGTCGCAGATCTGGATGCCGGCCGCGAAGACCTGTTTGCCTCGGCTATCCTTCAGGAAGGAGGTGCCTCGGGCCACCGCGGCGCCGCTGATCGCACCGGCAAAATGGCCGATCAGGCTGCCGGCGACACGCGGGTCCAACACGACGGGGAGCTTCGCCGTGGCTGGCCGGGAGGGATTCAGCCGCGCGATCGCGCGATGGGCGGCGCTGCGGCCGATCGCCACCGGGTCATCGAGGTCGGCCAGGAAGGTGGCGGAATGATAATCGTAATCCCGCTGCATCCCGGTCCCCTCCCCGGCCAAGGCGGTGGCGCTGACCGAGTGGCTGGTGCGGGCATACCCGCCGCTGAACCCGGCGGTGGTGGCGAGCAGGAATTCGTAGCGGCCAAATCCCGCCTCGCCTCCTTCGGAGTTGGTGATGCCGGGCACCGCCCGCGCCGCATCCTCGGCGGCGGCCGCTCGCACCGTCAGCGCCTCGACCGTCGGTTCGATCGAGTCCGCGAGTTCCAGCGGGGCCGCGTCGACCCCCCGCGCCTCCTCCGCCAGGCCGCCATACGGGTCCTCAGGCACCACCTTCGCCATCGCCACGGCACGCTCCGCCAGGGCAGGGAAACCGGACGCGGCGAGTTCCGTGGACGATACGGAGGCGCTGCGCTTGCCGACGAAGACCGTCAGCTCCAGCCCGCGACGCTCCGACCGCTCCAGATGCTCGGTGTGGCCAAGGCGGCGGGAGATCGAGAGCGAGGTCGAGCCGGACACAGCCGCCTCGGCGGTGTCGGCCCCGGCCGCCCGGGCGCGGTCGAGCAGTTCGGTGAGCAGGTCGAGTTGGGTCATGCGTCAGCCTGGATTCTGAAGTGTGGCGCGACCCTCAGCCCGCCCCTCTCCCAGCGGAGAAGAAAGTGTTCTCCCACTCGAGAAAGGAGGAAAAAGCCCCCTCCCTCTTGGGAAAGGGTTGGGTGAGGGCCGACGCGGCTCAAGCCGCCAGCCTGTCGGTGATGTCAACCAGCGTCGGCACATGCTCGGTCGGGCCGAGCGCCGCCAGGGTGGGCCGGGCGCGGAAGATACGGGCGGCGGTGCGGCGGATGTCCGGCAAGGTCACTGCCTCGATCTTCGCCACGGTTTCGGCCACCGGGATGGTACGGCCGAAGACCTGGATTTGGCGGGCCAATTGCTCGCACCGGCTGCCGGTGGATTCCAGCGACATCAGCAGCCCGGCCTTCACCTGGGCGCGCGCCCGCCGCAGCTCGTCCTCATTGGCGTCCTGTTGCACGCGGCGCAGTTCTTCCAGCGTCACGGGGACCAGCTCTTTAGCTTCCTCCTCCCCGGTGCCGGCGTAGATGCCGAACAGGCCGCCATCCACCGCCGGCGCCGTGAAGGAGTAGATCGAGTACACCAGCCCGCGCCGCTCGCGGATTTCCTGGAACAGGCGGGACGACATGCCCCCGCCGAGCAGGGTCGACAGCAGCATGGACGGGTAGAAATCCGGGTCGTCGTACGCCATTGCGGGAAAGCCCAGGACGATATGCACCTGGTCCAAATCGCGACCCTCGCGGAACTCGCCGCCATGATACCGGCCGGTCAAGGCTTTCGGCGGCGGCGACTGCGGCAGGTCGGCGAAGTGCTCCGCCGCCAGGGCCAGCACGCGGTCATGGTCCAACGCCCCTGCCGCGGCGACCACGGTGTTGGCGGTGGTGTAGTGGCGGCGCATGTAGCCCGTCAGCATGTCCCGCGCCATGCGCTTGATGCCATCCTCGCGCCCCAGGGTCGGGCGGCCCATGGGTTGGTCCGGATAGGCGGTTTCCTGGAAATGGTCGAACACGATGTCGTCCGGCGTGTCGTTGGCCTGGCCGATTTCCTGCAGGATCACGCCGCGCTCCCGCTCCAGCTCCTCCGGGGCGAAGCTGCTATGGGTCAGGATGTCGCCGATGATGTCGGCGCCGAGCGCCAGATCCTCCTTCAGCAGCTTCACGTAATACGCCGTCTGCTCCCGCGCGGTGTAGGCGTTGATGTGGCCGCCGACATCCTCGATCGCTTCGGCGATGGCGCTGGCGGACCGGCGCTGCGTCCCCTTGAACGCCATGTGCTCCAGGAAGTGGCTGGCGCCGTTCTCCGCCTCCGTCTCGTTGCGCGTCCCCGCCGCGACATAGGCGCCGAGCGAGACCGTCTCCACGCGGTCCATCGCCTCGGTGACCACGGTCAGCCCGGATGGCAGGCGGGAGACTCGAATGCTCATGCGGCGTTCCTGTATGCGAAGGCCCGGACCTTCGCCTCGATCGCGTCGAGGTCGTTGGGGGCGGTGGTGAAGCGTTCCGGCCTGTCATATAGGTCGGCCAAGTGCTTTGGCAGCGGCGGGCGCCGCCCGGTGGCGCGTTCCATGGCCTCCGGGAACTTCGCCGGGTGGGCGGTGGCCGCGGCGATGGTCGGCAGGTGGTGGGCACAGGGCAACGCCCGGGCGGCGGCGACGCCGATCGCAGTATGCGGGTCCGCCAGGTAGCCGCACACGGTGTCGAGCCGGCGGATCTCCGCGAGCGTGCCCTCGTCGTCCAGGCGGAAGCCGTGCATCAGCGTGGTGGCCCGTTGCCAGGCGGCGTGCGGCACGTCCATGCGGCCGGTGCGGCGGAACCCGGTCATGGCGGAAGCGGTCGCCGCCGGGTCGCGGTCCAGCAATTCGAACAGCAGGCGCTCGAAGTTGGAGCTGACCTGGATGTCCATCGATGGCGACAGGCTGGGCTCGACCGGGGCCATGGTCATGTCGTTGCCGGCCAGGAAGCGGGTGAGGATGTCGTTGCGGTTGCTGGCCACCACCAGCCGCGCCACCGGCAGCCCCATGCGCCGGGCTGCCCAGGCGGCCAGCACGTTGCCGAAATTGCCCGTGGGCACGCTGAACGCCACCTCCCGCTCCGGCGCGCCGAGCGCCAGGGCGGCAGCGACGTAATAGGGGATTTGCGCGGCGATCCGCGCCCAGTTGATGGAGTTGACGGCGGACAGGCGGAGGTCGCTGCGGAACGGCGCGTCGGCGAACATCGCCTTCACCAGGTCCTGGCAATCGTCGAACGTGCCGTCCACGGCGATATTGGCGACGTTGGCGGCGTTCACCGTCGTCATCTGCCGCCGCTGCACCTCACTGGTGCGGCCATGCGGATACAGGATGGCGATATCGACGTTGCTGCGGTCCCGGCACGCCTCGATCGCGGCGGACCCGGTGTCGCCGCTGGTGGCGCCGACGATGGTCACCCGCTCCCCCCGCGCCGCCAGCACATGGTCGAACAGGCGGCCCAGCACCTGCATCGCCACATCCTTGAAGGCGAGCGTCGGCCCGTGGAACAGCTCCAGCGACCACAATCCGGTGTCGAGCTGGACCATCGGCACGACGGCCGGGTGGGCGAACCCGGCATAGGCGTCCCGGCAGATCGCCTGCAGCGTGCTGAACGGGACCGCGTCGCCGACGAAAGGCTGCATCACCTGGGCGGCGAGTTCGGGATACGGCAGGCCGCGGAAGGCCCGCAGGTCGGCATGGGACCAGTTCGGCCAGCTTTCCGGCACGAACAGCCCGCCATCCTCGGCCAGCCCGGCCAGCAGCACCCCGGCGAAGTCGCGCGCGGGCGCCTGCCCGCGGGTTGAGATATACCGCATCCGTGGATACTAGGCGCAGACCGCCGCCAGGGCGAGGGTCCTCTCACCAGGATCATTCTGCCAGGGCAGCCGCCGCTACTGCGTGAAGTGCCCCGAGGTTTGCAGCACGGTGGCCAACATCACCTGAAGCTGCGCATCGATCTGGGCGGAGTTGCTGGCGACGAAGGCAAAGTTCGGCGACGTGGCGCAGGCGGACATCGCCTGCTGGATCAGGTCCGGCTGCGGCGGCTGCTCCGAATCCCAGGGCTCCTGGAATTGCGCGACGTTCTGTACCCAGAACCCGTTATTCGGGAGTTCGGAGTAGGGCGTATAGAGCGTGAGGATCTGCACCCCCTGCGCCTTTATCGCGGCGCAACTGCCGGGGTTGATCGGACCGATCACCCGTGAGCTACCGGTATACTGATCCACCAGGCCATCGCTGACAATGAACAGGAATTTCTGTGACGTGGCCTGGGTGGCGCCGTTGCCGGACGTGCCGATGATGGTGCCCAGGCTCGCCATCGCACTGGCAAAATAGGTCTCCGGACAATTGCTGGTGCAAAGATTGACGTCCGGGGAGATGGACGGCAGGTAGCTGCTCGCCGCGGAAATATTGGAGCTCATCGGATAAATCTGGGTGAACGCCTCTGCAAAGGTCGTCAGGCCCAGCCGGAACGCCGCCTGGTTGTTGAGCGCGGCGATGTTGGTGATCAAGTTGCCCACTGCCGAGCGCAGCACGTCGATGCGCAGCGTCACGCCGTTCTTCTGCGCCAGCCCGAGGTAGTCGGTGCCCAGCGTGTTCCAATGACAGGCGAAGGCGCATGCCGCGCCCGCGTTGTCCGGCACGACTTCGCCCGGCGTCGCCTTGAAGTTCGTCGTCAAGGTCTGCATGTTCGCGATGTCGGTTGGCGTCGCCGCGATGAGCATTGAGGCCGACACGTCCATCAGGACCTGGATATCGACATACGGATTGATCGACAGGCTTGCCGCCGACACGCCGCCGAGCGGGATGCTGTTGACGCCGATCACCGGCCCCAGCGCCGTCTGGTAGAGCGCGGTGTAGGTCACGTTGGAAGTGAACTGCGTTCCAGACTGCGTGACGGCCACGTTGACCGTGCCGACCGTGACGCTGCCGATTGTCCCGGCCTGCGCGTTGAAGCGCTGGGAGGCGGCGGTTTGCGCTACGCCCGTCGGGTTCGCAGTCCCCGCCAGGTAAGCATTGGATGCAACGGTGGTGGCCAAAAGGGCCGCGGTATCCGCGGCGGCATCCAGGCTTGCGCGCGCCGACATGGCGCTGCCGATGTCAATCGCCAGGCCGGCCATGCCGATCAATGGGATCATGAGCAGCGCGGTGACGATCGCCACATTCCCGCGGCGGTCGCGGCGGAGCCGACGTAGGAGCCGCCTCATCATGAAGTCGACCCGCAGATGACTGCTGCCTTACCGACAAAACCGGGCGACAACGTGATGGCGTTGTTGACCCGTGGCGAGACGTACGCGGTCCGCTGCATGGTGAAGTTCCCGACGAAGACCGACGTGAAGAGCGGAACGAACACCTGCGACACGTCGGCCACGAGGACTGATGTCGCCCCGAACGCCCCGGCCGGCAGCGTCGTCAGGCTGCTGGGTGACGTGTTGGGCACCGAGGTCAACGTGCCGCATGCGCGCAGCACGGCCTGTCCGGAGGGGTTCGCAACGCTCCAGGACACATGGGCCGTGTAGGTGCAGGAGGTCGTGCAGTTGCTGGCGGTGAAATTCACCTCCGACAGGGTCACCGAGAAGCTGTTGTTCACGCTCGCCTGCGAGGACAGCCACGTCGGGAAAATCGCCAGCGGCGCCGTCGTGGCCGCATAGGCCTGGTAGGGCGACAGAATGTTCAGGCTGTTGGCTTGAACTGCCTCCGTCGAGGCGATGGTCGCTGTTTCGTCCGCGGCGACGGTCAGGCGCCGCATCATGAGGATGGCGCGCGACAGGTCCGCCACCGCCAGCAGGATCGCCACCAGGAACGGCGCCACGAGCGCGAACTCGATGCCCGCCAGGGCTCGGCGGCTGCGCAGAAGTTTCAGCATCCGGGTGTCGTCACTGTGGTCACGCCGGACGGGTTCTCGTTGGCGAAGGCCGCGGCGGACACGATGTTCTGCCCGGTCGACACTGGGCTGGGTGGCAGGGCGAACACCATGAAGCTTGCCCAGACCGGCGCCTGGTAGGTCGCGCGGGCGAACATCAGCGTGCCGGGTTGTCCCGTGCAGAAGGCCGTCGGTTGAGACGTGCTCGTGATGGTCGAGTAGCTGGCCGAGTAATCCGACACCTGTTGCACGGACACCTGGAGCCCGGCGCAGGACGCGAATTGCGAGAAGATCGGGCACATCACGTTCGAAATGAACGTCCCGGCCGACGTGCTGCCGGCGACCTTGCCGATTTGGACCTGCCGCACCGCCTGCTGCAGCGAGTAGTCCAGCGCGAATTGCAGGTAGAAGGTATAGCCGAACGACATGATCCCGATGATGAGCATGACGAGCGGCAGGGAGACGAGCGCGAATTCGACCGCGGTCGCACCCTGCCGCGCCCGACGCAGCTCGCGCAGCGGGGTAGGCACAGCGCGCACGATCCCCGCAGCGCAAGAGTGAAGACAGCGGATCATTTCGCCAACGACTATGCCGCCGGCGGATTAACGCTCCGTTGCCGTCGCCTTGGCCTCAGCTATGGACAGCGACACCGTTACTGGTGACCAGTGGCATGATCAGCGAGGTCACCGGATCGCTCAGTGCGATCGCCCGGATGCTCGCGTACGAGGTCGTGGAGGTGATGCCGTATGGATTGCCTTGTCCCGTCGAAGCGTCCGCCTTGAACTCCGCGGAACCCTGTATTGCCGAATACAGTTGCTGTAGCGTGATGAGGCCATTGTCGAGCGTCGCCGTGACGTCGCCCAGCGAGCTTGCCTCGGGCAGGCGGTTCAGCAGGACCTCATAGGCACGCAGCGCCTCGACGGAACCTGGGTCGGCAGCGAACACGCCGCCACTGGCGAATGCGGCGGAGTTCACCTGCTGCGCCTCGCTTGAGCCTGCGAACGAGGCGACCACGGTGCCACGATCGAGTTGCCCCGTATCGAGGTCGGCTTGCCAGCCAGCGGCCCCAGCGGCATCGGGGGCACGGTGCAGCATGTTCTCATACAGCCGGGTAACAAAATCCGCATTGCTCAGGTTCGCCGTGTCGGCCTGGCCTTCTGGGGTCGCGAGCAGCGCTCTTGCAGCAGTCTGCGCGTCGCTCTGTTCGGCAATTTGGCCGTAGCCGCCGGCGTTGATCGCGTCGGGCAACCGCCCCAGAATACCCTCAAACGCGAGCGCGGCCCGGGCGCCGGGTGTCGCGTTGTCTTCATAGATCGAACCGTCGATGAACTGTATCTTGTCGATCGAGACGAGGTCGGCGGTGACGCCAACCGGCTGGCTCACAGTCTCATTCCCGCCACCGCCAGACACCGTCACAATGGAGCGGAGTGCCGCAAAATCGGCCGTATTAACGCCGCCACCGCCATTGACGTTCGTGGTCGTCGTGTTTTGTGGAACAGCCGCGAGGCCACCACTCACGATATCGAAAGTATCATTGCCGCCGTATCCCGTCGCCGTCGGCGCCATCACGTTGATCGTGTTGTTCCCCGCGAGGACGGTCGGCTCCGCACCTCCCGGTATACTATCCAAGCTCAATGCGTATGACACCGGCAGGCTGATGTTGGTGTAGGTGTCAGAACCAAATGCACCGCCATAGATGTCATACCCTGCTTCAATCGCGGTTATGACGCCGCCCCGTAGGAACCCGTTGCTGTCGTATGTGAAGCCGGTGCCCGTGATTAAAGCAGACGTAATCTCGTCGCCTGTGACGAACGCGGTATTGCCTGCAATGTAACTCGCTTGGGTGGCAGGGCTTATCCCTTGACCCTGAGTCGGCGCGACGTTTGCAATGAAGTCCAGCCCCTCATTGATGAGGCTGCCATCCGAGTTGATCTCGTTCAGGTTTGCCATGGCGACTGTCCGTTATGCGAAGATGCAACCTTCAATAATTGCTGAGCCTTCGGCCGGCAACGACTGGGCGCTACGACAGATAACGGGCTGCCAAATGCGCCTCGAAATCCGTGGGATCAAGCGGCTTGCCTGTCGCCACGCGAAGCAACTGGTTGAAGCCCAGTCGGCTGCCCTGCCCATGAACGTTGGCGCGCAGCCACGTCAGCAACGGCGCGTGCTCGCCCTGGGCAAGCGCCGCGTCGACGTCCGCGTTGGCGCGCCGCGCCGCCGCCATCAGTTGCGCCGCGGCCATCGCACCCAGCGTGTAGGATGGGAAGTAGCCGAACGCGCCATCGTACCAGTGGATGTCCTGCAGGCAGCCCTGGGCGTCGTCGGGCGGCATGATGCCCAGCAAATCCCGCATGCCGGCGTTCCAGGCGCCTGGCAGGTCCGCGACGTCCAGCGTCCCCGCCACCAACGCCTGCTCCAGCCGGAAGCGGAGGATGACATGGGCGGGATAGGTCATTTCGTCCGCATCCACCCGGATGCAGCCGGGGCGCACGCGGCGCCACAGCCGGGCCAAATTCTCCGGCTGGTACGGCGCCGGGTCGCCGCCGAACGCGGCGTGCAATTCCGGGCCCAGCCAGGCGAGATACGCGTCGGTGCGGCAGGCCTGCATCTCCATGATCAACGACTGGCTCTCATGCACCGCCATCCCGGCGGCCTCCCCCACGGGCTGGCGCGCGTAGGCGGTGGGCAGGCCGCGCTCGTAGAGGGCATGGCCGGTTTCGTGCAGCACGCCCATGATGGCCTGCGCCGGATCGACCTCGTCATACCGGGTCGTGATGCGGATATCGGTCGGCGTGCCGCCGCAAAACGGGTGGGTGGACCGGTCCAGCCGAGCGTGGGTGAACTCCAGCCCGGCGCGTTGCGACAGGCGGCGGCATACCGCCTCCTGCGTTGCGGCAGGGAAGCGGCCCGGCAACGGCAGTGGCGCCGGGGAACGCGCCTGCCGCTCCAGCGCCTGCGGCAGCGCCTCGCGCAGGAACGCCTCGTATTGGGTGAAGACCGGCGTCACGTCGGCCGCGGTGATGCCGGGCTGGTAGCCGTCCATCAGGGCGTCGTAGGGCGACAGGCCCAGCACCGGCGCCAGCGCTGCGGCGGCGTGCCGGGTCAGCCGCACGACCTCCGCCAACAAGGGCGCAACCAGCGCGAAATCGGCGGTGCGCCTGGCCTGACGCCACACTGTCTCGCAGGCGGCGTTGGCGCGGGCGGTGGCTTCGACCAGGTCGGACGGTATCGCGGTCGCGCGGGTGAAGGCGTGGCGCATCAGGCGCAGGTTGGCGTCCCGCCACGGGTCGGACGGCGCCTCCGCCTCGGCCAGGTCGTCGGCGACGGAGGGCGCCGTCAGTTGCCCGTGGGCCAGGCCGGCCAGCACCGCAAGCTGGTCACCGCGCGCGGCGGCGCCACCCTCCGGCATCATCGCCGCGGCGTCCCAGCCGAGCACGGCGGACGCCTCATTCAAGGTGGCGATGCGGGTGAAGCGGTCCTGCAGGCGATCATAGGCCTGGCCGGCGGCGGCATTCATGCGCGGAGGACCTTGCGCACATAGGCGCCGAACACGACCAGCAAGGACAGGGCCAGCCCGAACCAGGTCAGCGCGTAATTCAGGTGGTCGTTCGGCGGTCGCGGCAGGGCGGTCGCGGGTTCCGGCATGCCGCCACTCCCCAGCGCGACCAGGGTGAAAGGCGCCACGCGCGGCAGGCCAAGCGACGTGCCGATCTTGGCAGGGTCCAGCGTGTAGAAATGCCGGGCGGCCAGATCGTCCTCGGGGCTGAACATGCCGGGGGTGGCAGGCGCCCGGATGTAGCCGACGACCGTCACGTCACCGCCGGGGATGTTGGCCTGGCCGTCCGGGATCCAGCCGCGGTCGACCAGGATCGGGTCCTGGCCCGGCCGCTCCAGCGGTTCGATCAACTGCGCGCCCATCGCCGTCCCGCCGGGCACATCCCGCACATCGACCGCGTACAGCGCCGACACGTCGGTCCTGATGCGACCCATGACGCTCACCTTGGTGAATGGCAGCGGATGAGCCGGCAGTGGGACCGGCGGCGACGCCTCCGCCTTGTCGATCTCCGCCAGGATGGCGAGCTTCCACTGCAGGCGGTGCAGTTGCCATACGCCGAGCGAAACCAGGATCGCCAGCATGATCGCCGTCGTGACCGCCGGCGCCATCAACGCGCGGGCGCGCGACGCCCGCAGGGAGAGGATGGCCGCGGTCATTCCGCCCCCATCTCCTCCGGCCGGTTGCGGAATTGCTGGGCAACCAGGAAGGCCTTGATCGGCCGCATCATCATGATGGTGCCCGGGATCGCCAGGACCGGCCACAGCACCGCGTGGACCCAGAGCGGTGGGTTGAAGCGGAACTCCACCCAGAACGCCAAGGCGACCAGCACGGTGCCTTCGATCAGGATGATGAACGCGGCGGCGCCATCCCCCGTATCGGCGGCAGCCAGATTCAGGTCACAGACCGGGCAACGATCCCGCACGGTCAGCACTCCCGTGAAGATACATGCCTCACCGCACCGCGGACAGCGGCAGAGCAGCGAGCTTCGGAGCAGGCTGGGTTGGATGGTCCCCGACACGCTACTCCGCGACCGTGACGCCGGCGCCCCACCAATACACCGCGACGAACAGGAACAGCCACACCACGTCGACGAAATGCCAATACCAGGCCGCGGCCTCAAACCCGAAATGCCGCTGCGGGCTGAACTGCCCGGCGCGCGAGCGGAACCAGCACACGATCAGGAAACAGGTACCGACGATGACGTGGAAGCCGTGGAAGCCGGTGGCGAGGAAGAACACCGCGGGATACACCCCGCCGCCGCTGAACTTGAACGGCGCATCGGAGTATTCCAGCACCTGGAAGCCGGTGAAGGACATGCCCAGCAGGACCGTGATACCCAGCGCCATGATCAGGTGCCGCCGATCATTCTCGATCAGCGCGTGGTGCGCCCAGGTGACCGTGCAGCCCGACAGCAGCAGGATCATCGTGTTGAGGAACGGCAGGTTGAACGGGTCGAACGTCTCGATCCCGGCGGGCGGCCAAACCGCCGGCCCGGTGACACCCAGCACATGCTCCGGGAACAGCGCAAAATGGAAGAACGCCCAGAAGAACCCGACGAAGAACATGACTTCGCTGGCGATGAACAGCGTCATGCCGTAGCGCAAGCCGAGTCGCACGACCGCGGTGTGCAGCCCGGGCGTCCGGCTTTCCGACAGCACGTCCCACCACCACAGGGCCATGGTGGCCAGCACGACCGCAAGGCCGAGCACCAGCCAGAGATAGCTGCCGTAATGGGCGGCGTGGATGATGCCCACGACCGTCAGCCCGGCGCCGAGGGCGCCAGTCAGCGGCCACGGGCTAGGATTGACCAGGTGGTAAGGCTGCTTCAGCCCGGACGAGACGATTGGCGCGGTAGGGGCGTGGGTGTCCATGGGAACAGACCTATCGGGTTGAGCGGCACGTTGCGACCAGGATAGAGCGTGCGGCGGCGGGCGTCATCCCCCGGCAGCACCCGGCTCAAGGATGCGGACCGTGCCAGTGTTGCCGGTGTGCGGCCCGGCTGTCGCCAAGGCGCCAACCCTGGCTGCCTCCTCCAAAGAGGGGAAGAAGGTATACGACAGCGTAATCGTGTGCACATCACGCGTTTCCGGGTCCTGCAGGATCGCCGGGTCGACCCAGAAGGTGACGGGGAACTGGACCTTCTCGCCGGCGGCAAGGGTCTGCGAGGTGAAGCAGAAACACTCGGTCTTGTGGAAATACCGGCCGACCACGTCGGGTGTGACGTTGTATAGCGCATGCCCGGTGATCGTATGGTCCGACAGGTTCTTGCCGTCATAGAAGGCGAGTTGCTCCTCGCCCAGCTTCATCGTGACGGTGCGCTTCTCGGGGGCGAAGGCCCAGGGCAGTTGCGGGCTGGTGTTGGCGTTCATCGCGATGGTGATGGAGCGGGACACCTCCGCCACCGGCGCCTCCGGCCCGATCTGGGGCGTGCCGTTATAGCCGGTTACGGCACAAAACAGCCGGTAGAGCGGCACGGAGGCAAACGATACGCCCACCATGCCAAGCACGACCAGGCCGAGCCCGGCGCCAAACAGCGAGTTGCGCGTCATGACGTCCCGCCGAGCTTGACGATGGAAATCGCGTAGAACAGCGCCACCACCGCGAGCAAGACAATCAACAGCGCGATGTTGCGCCCCTTCTGCCGCCGACGCAGTTCCGCAGCTTGCGCGGGCGACAATCGGGGTGGGAAGTCATCCACCGACAAAATGGTCGACTGCGACCGCCGCGAACAGGATCGCCAGATAGGCGAGGGAGAAGCGGAAGGCCGCCCGCGCCGGGGCGTCGTTGGTGAGGCTGACACCCGACACATCCTGCTTGTCGCGCCAGACCAGGACCGCGCTCAGGATGAAGCCCAGGCCGAGCGCCGCCGCCGTCAAGCCGTAGACCGAACCGGCGTAACCGAGCAGCCACGGCAGGAGTGAGACCGGGGCGAGGACAAGCGTGTAGAGGAGGATTTGCAGCCTTGTATGCCGTGCCCCCGCCACCACCGGCAGCATGGGAACACCGGCGCGGCCATAATCCTTGCAGGCATACAGCGCCAGCGACCAGAAATGCGGCGGTGTCCAGAGGAAGATGATCGCGAACAGCAGCAGCGGCATCGCAGCCGCATGGCCGGTGACAGCCACCCAGCCGATGACGGGCGGGAACGCCCCGGCAGCCCCGCCGATGACGATATTCTGCGGCGTGCGGCGCTTCAGCCACATCGTGTAGACGAATACGTAGAAGCAGATCGACAAGGCCAACCAAGCCGCAGCTATCACGTTGGTCGCCAGCGCCATCAGCAAGACCGAGGCGACGGCGAGCACCACCCCGAAGGCCAGCGCCTCACCGGGGGCGATCTTGCCCGCCGGGATCGGCCGCGACCGGGTACGCACCATCACCGCGTCGATGTCACGGTCGAACCACATGTTGATGGCGCCCGACGCCCCGGCTGCGATGGCGATGCAGAGCACTGTGGTCACGGCCAGAACCGGGTGCAGATGCCCCGGCGCCACCAGCATCCCGACGATCCCCGTCACGACGACGAGTGTCACGACCCGGGGCTTCAGCAGGGCCAACCAGTCCCGCCACTCCGCCCCGGTGACGAACGGGGCGACAGCAATGAGGGCGGCGTCGCTCATCGAACCCGCGGAAGCTCTTCGAAGGTGTGGAACGGCGGCGGGGACGCTACTGTCCACTCCAGGGTCGTGGCGCCCTCACCCCAGTAATTCCCCGCCAGGCGTTCCTTCGACGTGAAGGTCTTGAACAGCACGAACAGGAAGATCAGCACCGAGAAGCCGCCGATGTAGGAGCCGAAGGAGGCGATCTCATTCCAGCGGGCGAAGGCGTTGGGATAGTCGGGGTAGCGCCGCGGCATGCCGTTGAGGCCGAGGAAGTGCATTGGGAAGAAGGTCAGGTTCACACCGACGAACGTCACCCAGAAATGCACCTTGCCCCAGAATTCCGGGTATTGGTGGCCGCTCATCTTGCCGATCCAGTAGTAGAACCCGGCGAAGATCGAGAACACAGCGCCCAGCGACAACACGTAATGGAAGTGCGCCACCACGTAGTAGCTGTTGTGCAGGATCTGGTCGATGCCGGCATTGGAGAGCACCACCCCGGTCACGCCGCCAACGGTGAACAGGAAGATGAACCCCACTGCCCACAACATCGGCGTATTCATCTCAATCGAACCGCCCCACATGGTCGCGATCCAGGAGAAGATCTTGATGCCGGTCGGAACGGCGATGATCATGGTCGCCGCCATGAAATACGCACGGGTGTCGACGCTGATGCCGGAGACGAACATGTGGTGCGCCCACACAACGAAACCCACCACGCCGATCGCCACCATGGCGTAGGCCATGCCAAGGTAGCCGAACACCGGCTTCCTGGAAAAGGTCGAGATGATGTGGCTGATCATGCCGAAGCCAGGCAGGATCATGATGTAGACCTCGGGATGGCCGAAGAACCAGAATAGATGCTGGAACAGAACCGGGTCGCCGCCCATCTTCGGGTCGAAGAACGCGGTGCCGAAGTTGCGGTCCGTGATCAGCATGGTGATCGCACCGGCCAGCACAGGGATCGCCAGGAGCAGCAGGAAGGCCGTCACCAGCATGGCCCACACGAACAACGGCATCTTATGCAGCGTCATGCCCGGCGTGCGCATGTTAAAGATAGTCGTGATGAAGTTGATCGCGCCCAACAGGGACGAAATACCCGCCAGATGCAGCGCGAACAGGGTGTAGTCCATGGAGATGTCCTGCTGCGCCGACAGCGGCGTGTACAGGGTCCAACCCGACCCGGCGCCATCGCCCGTCAGCAGCCCCGCCATGACCAGGAGGAACGCCGGCACCAGCAACCAGAAGGAGATGTTGTTCAGCCGGGGGAACGCCATATCAGGCGCACCGATCATCAGCGGCACGAACCAATTGCCGAACCCGCCGATCATTGCCGGCATGACCGTGAAGAAAATCATGATCAGGCCATGCGCCGTGACCAGCGCGTTCCATTGCTGGCCGGTCGAGATGATGTGGTTTCCGGGCGCTGAAAGCTGAGCCCGCATGATCAAGGACAGGATGCCACCCACGATCCCCGCCATCACGGCGAAGATCAGGTAAAGCGTGCCGATATCCTTATGGTTGGTGGAAAACAGCCAGCGATGCACGAATCCCGGCGCGTGGCCGTGGTGGTCGTCATGCGCCTCATCGTGGGTGGTGGCTGACATCGTCCGGAGTCTCCTGAGCCGCCGAAATTATTGTGTCGCGAGAGCCGCATAGTGCGTGAGGCCAGGACCATTGTCGCTGGCGAACTTGGTCTTCGCCTGCTGCAGCCAGGTCTGGTAGTCCGCGTCCGTCACGGCCTGGACATGGATCGGCATCTGGCTGTGATTGATGCCGCAAATCTGGTTGCACTCGCCGTAATAGTCGCCAGGCTTGTCGATCTTCATCCAGGTCTCGATCGTCCGGCCCGGGATAGCATAGCGCTGCACGCCCAGCGACGGGATGAAGAAGCTGTGGATCACGTCCGCCCCCGTGGTCAGGATGCGGATGTTCTTCCCGGCTGGCACGACGAGCGGGTTGTCGACCGACAAACGGCGGATCTGACCGGGCTTGATGTCATCATCGGGGATCATGGTGCTTTGGAAATCGATGTTCTGGCTGTCCGGGTAGTCGTACTCCCAGAACCATTGATGCCCGGTGACCTTGATCGTCATGTCCGCATCGCGGATGCGGTCCTCGAAATACACCAGCTTGAAGGACGGGATGGCGATGACGACCAGGATCAGCACCGGCAGGACGGTCCAGGCGACCTCCAAGATGGTGTTGTGGCTGGTGCGGCTGGGAACCGGATGCCGCTTGCTGTTGAACTTCCACAGGACATAGACCAGCAACGCCGCCACGAAGATCACGATGGCGATCATCAGGGTGTTGACCAGCGTGTGCAGGCTTTGGATCCCGTTTTCCACCGGGCTATGGGCCGTTTGCATGCCGATCGCCCACGGCGTCGGCGTCTGGGCAAAGGCGGGCGCGAGCCCAGCAAGCGACGCGGCAGCCAGGGCGGGAAGCGTCAACAGCCGCCGGATTTGCTTCATCTGACCCAATGTTCCCCCAACGCGCGTCACTTTATCGGACGTATCCGACCCATTGCCGCAGATCAAGGTCGGGGCGGCAACGATGCCTAATTGGGGAGGTGGATCAAGGTGAAAAGCCCCAGCGGCGGCACAGGCGTGCTGACCGCACGCAAGAGGTCGTCCGGTGGCAACAATGCCTCAGTCTTGAAATCGGGATGCCAGCCGAGCGCGCGCCCGGCGGGCGCCATGGCACGCTCCACCGCCAGGCGCGGGCCGCCCG
This sequence comes from Acetobacteraceae bacterium, assembly GCA_965199095.1. GTDB lineage: Bacteria > Pseudomonadota > Alphaproteobacteria > Acetobacterales > Acetobacteraceae > LMUY01. The sequence continues at coordinate 66,506 of CBDAQM010000004.1, read as the reverse complement.
TCGCGGCAAAATGGTTGACGAACAGCAGGTCGCCACCCGGCTTCACCACCCGGCGCATTTCCGCCAGCAGCCGCCGTGGACTGGGCACGACGGAGGCGACGAACATCGCCACCGCGACGTCGAACTGGCCATCGGCGAATCCGGTCGACTCGGCATCCTGCTCCTGCAGGGACACCACATTGGCCAGAACCTCCCGCTCCACCCTGGCCCGGGCCCGGGCCAGCATCTCGAACGAGAGGTCGATGCCGGTCACCCGCTTGGACGGGAGGTAATGCGGCAGCGCCAGGCCGGTCCCCACCCCAACCTCCAGCACGTCGCGGCCCGGCAGCGCGTTGACGGCGGCGACCGCGCGACGGCGGCCGGGGGCGGACACGCCGCCGAACAGCGTGTCGTAGACGGATGCCCATCTTTTGTAAGCCGATCGTACCGCGTCGGCATCCAGGGCCGCAGCCTGGCGACGTGGTGCGGCCAGAGTCGAGTTGAGTCGGGTGGTCATCCTGCCTAGCTACAAGGCAGTTGATGCGGGTTCAAGGGCCGGAGTTATTCGACCGCAGCAAGACCCACTGCGGCAGCACGGCCATTCTGCTGCTGTTCCACCTCAAATTGGACTTTCTGTCCTTCGTTAAGGTTGCGCATGCCCGCCCGCTGGACGGCGCTGATGTGCACGAAAATGTCCTTGCCGCCGGTCTCCGGCGCGATGAAGCCGTACCCCTTGGTCGGATTGAACCACTTGACGACGCCGAGAACCATGTCCGCATTCCCTGCCCAACAAGAAACGACTGTCCGGGTGTCAGAAGCCCGGTCCGGCCGCCCTCAGCAGACGCTACGGCGATTGCCACCATTTTGCAACGAAATCGTGATCGGCCTCCTCCACGTTTTCGCCGGCCATGTGGCGGAAAACCACGGCCGAACCCGCGCGCGCCACACTCGCTAGGCCGCTTCCTCCCGGCGGTCCTTGACCTTGACGTAGGCCAGGGCGGCATGGGTCGCGCAGTACGGCTTGCCCGGCAGCGACTCCGCGTCGCAGAAGTGGAAGGACCGGGTGCCTGGCTCGCCGATCGGCCAGCAGCACGCCACCAGCCGGCCACCGGGCGCGCGATGCACGGCGCGCAACACCGGCGCCGGGCTGGGCGCAGGCGGGGGTGGCGGCGGCGCCACAACCGGCGGCCGTTCGACGGAAGCGGGCGCCATGGTGGGCAGCGTCGGGCCAAGGAGCCTGCGCACGGGTGCTGGGCGCGGCGCCTTGATCTTGACCCCGCGGCGGATCGGGGATGGCCGCGCTGCCAGCAGTAGGCGGTGCGCTTTGCCGACCACGGCATTCTTCGATACGCCCAACCGGCGGCCAATCTCCGCGGTGGAGACACCTTCGGCCCAGAGGGTCCTGAGCCGGTCGATCGCCTCGTCCGTCCAATCCATGGCTAGTGGCCTTCCCTGTTTCGACCGCAACATACGGTAGCGGCAGGAGGGCACGAGAACTAGCCACCAACACACATAAAGTTGTGGGTAACTTTGCCCCACCTACTAGCGGTAGCGTTGTGAGGCGTTTGTCAGAACAGCAAACCCTTGCGCAGCATGCCGTGGACGCCCTTCTCGCCGTTGACGGTCTGCGTGACGCGGAAATCGACCGCCAGGGAGCAGAAGGCATAAGCCTGCTCCCGCGACAAATTGGTCCGCGCGCAGATGAAGGCGATCATCTGGCGCAGGGCCTGCTTCATCGCGAGGTCGAGATCCTCGTTCATCCCCATGCTGATGAAGTGCGTCGCCGTCTCCCCGCGCGGATAGGCCAGCGCCTCCGCCTTATGCAGGATGAAGGTGAACGTGCCAGTCAGGCAGGTTTCCAGCGCGTTGATGCACACCTCGCCGTCGCCCTGCACGCCGTGGCCGTCCCCGGCGGAGAAGTTTGCGCCGGGCACCCAGACCGGCAGGAACAGCGAGGCGCCGGCGCCCAATTCCTTGTTGTCGAGGTTGCCGCCATGCTCGCGCGGCTCCTTGGTGGAAATGGCGCCATAATTCGGCGGCGGCGCCACCCCCATCACGCCGAAGAAGGGGGAGAGAGCCAGCTCCGTCCCCCAGGGCAGCGTCCCGATGCGGCGGACCTGGTCCACGGCGATGTGGCTGACGAACCGCTCGGGGAAATCCTCCGGCAACGTGCCGGCCAGTGGACGGAAGCCGCAATAGCCCCAATCCGCCCCCAGCTCGATGGCGTCGATCCGCACTTCCAGCGTGTCGCCCGGCTCGGCGCCGGCGATGGCGACCGGCCCGGTCAGCAGGTGCCCGGCCATGCGCGGCGGGTTGGCGGCATGGATCGCCTGAAGCGCCGGCGGCACGGTGAAGCCGAGGCTCGCGGGCGGAAGCATCTCCGGCGTGCCCGACAGGCACTCCAGCACCACGGTGTCGCCGGACTGCACGGTCAGCAGCGGCGGGAAGGCGGCGTCGAAGATGCCCCAGCGCACAGTGTGGGGCGTGGCGGGAATGCGGTGCGTGGCCAAGGCGAGCCTCCGGAAACGGGTGCCCCGATCCTCGCCCTCCCGCACCGCAGGTCAAGGGTGGGCTTTAGACCACCAGGCCGCGCGCCGCATAGGCCAGCGAGTCCAGGCTGCTGCCGGAGCTGCTGTCGCCGTTGGCGGCGTTTCCCGCCGCGATCAGGTATTGCGTGGTGAACGACTCGACGAATTTCGGGTCCTTGAACCGGGTGATGTCCAGCTTGGAGGTGATCGCCTGCTCCTGCGCCCCAATATCCTGGAAGGCGATCTGCTCCGGGATGCCCAGCGCGGTGGTGACGACCGTGCGCATCGTGGAGTCGCCCAGGATCTGGTCGACCGAGGTAATGGTCGACGCTTCGTCCTTGAAGGTCAGCGCTTCCGACAGGCCGGGCGTGGTGGCGTCCAGCGAGTTGCGCCAGGTGACCTCGGCATAGCCGTTGGCGAGGGTGTCCAGCACCTTGGGGTTCTGGATTACCGACAGGCCCTTGTTGGCGAAGTCGTAGGTCGACGCGACCGACTTCCACGTGCTGTCGGCCAGCGTGTCGGCGAGCGAGTTGCTGTCGGTCGTGTTCGACAGCAAGGCCTTCTGCGCCAGCGCCGGGTATTGCGCCTGATCGCCAAGCCCGTTGGCGGTCAGCAGCACCTTCAGCACCGTCGGGTCGCTGAGCAACTGCGCCGGGCTGGTGGCGGCGGCGACCTTGCTGCGGAACGTGGCGATGTCGCGCGCGACGGTCGGGTCCGCCGCGGTCTGCGCGATGTCCTTCGTGCTGTTGGCCTCGGCCGTCTGCAGCGCCGTCACGGGATTGACGTTGCTGATGCTGCCACCGCCGCCATTGATGGTGGAAAGCAGGCCCGACACGGCGGACCCGCTGTCGCTGCTGTTGAACAGCGACAGGACCAGGTTGCCGAGGCTGCCGATCGACCCGCTCATGGCCTACCGGGTGGACAGCCCGGCGGAGACGTTCTCGTTCACCGCGATCAGGAAGTCCAAATCCGGCGAAGGATCGTCCATCTCGCGCTGCACGGACCGGCCCACCGAGAGCAGGGAGGCGCGGACCGGGACCGGCAACTGGTTATGCGGATCCTGCACGAGCCCGAGTACGGTGAGCCAGAGCCGCCGGTTATCCGCCACGGCGCGCACCCGGTCGATCTCATTGCCGGTCAAGGCCGTCCGCAGCGCGCCGTTGGCACGATGGAAGATATCGGCCTCCTGCGCGCGCAGGCTGCGGCTCTCGGAGGAGACCTGGTAGGCCCGGCTGGCCTGCATGAAGGCGGACATCGGCTTCCCCTACTCCGCGGCTTGCATGGTTGGCGCCGGCTCGGCCTGGTTGCGCCCGAGCACGGTGTCCTCGTGCCGGATGATCCGGCGCGCGAGCTTGAGCGCACCGTAGCAGTCATCCGCCTCGGCCGCCGCCATGGCGCGGTCCAGGATTTCCCGGGCCAGCACGGAGGAGGTCGCCCCCTTGAAGGCGCTGATCAGGGTGCGGGCCGACTCCAGGCCGCGCGGACGTTCCTCATCGACGCCGATATAGGCGGATTGCAGGGCGAAGTAGATGCGGCGCGCCGGGCTGTCGGCCTGGTCGGGCTGCATGATCTGCTTGCCGAACAGAAAGCGCGCATGTGCGGTCAATTCCAGGCGGGATTTCGTGCGGAAGCGAATGGGCGCCCCGTTCACGATCATCACCTCACCCGGACGTAATTCGAGCACTAGGTTGGACATAGGGCATCCTGCGGAGAGACTTGCGGGGCAAGCGCCGGAGGCGGCTGTAACGCCGCCTCCGGATCAGCCGGTTACTTGAACAGGCTGAGTAGGCTCTGCGGAGCCTGGTTGGCGATCGAAAGCGCCTGCGTGCCCAACTGCTGCTTGATCTGCAGCGACTGGAGCACCGCCGACTCCTTCGACAAATCCGCGTCCACCAGCGCGCCGAGGCCCGAGTTCAGGCTGTCGATCTTGTTGCTGTTGAACGTGACCTGGCTGTTCAGGTAGTTCGAGTCTGCGCCGGCCTGGTTGAGCTGGTTCGCCACCGTCGTCTGCGCGGTATCGAACCCGGCCCCGGTGATCAAGGCAGCGGCGGCCGCGGTCTGCGCATCGGTAGCGCCTGCGGTAAAGCCGGCACCGGAGAAGGTGTCGACACCAGCGGAGCTACGGGTGAACGTGCCGCCGATCAATGCCGCAAGAGAAGCTGCGGTGCCGCTGTTATCCTCGGAGTTGATCGTGCTGGTGGCGCCGGACTCGTTGCTGATGACGGTTTTTCCGGTGGCTTGGACTGTGCCGGATGCCGCCCCCAGCAGGGTCTGCCCGTTATAGGTGGACCCATCGACATCGTTGGCCACACCCGACACCAGCGACTTGAACGACGTGACATACTGGTTGCGCTGGTCGGCGGAGATGCTGTTGTCGGCGATCTTCACCAGCAGCGCCTTTGCGCTGGTGAACGCGTTCGAGATGCTGGTCAGCGAGGAGACCGCCGTGGTGACCAGACCCTGCGCGTTGCCGAGCTGCTGGTTCACGCTGGTCAGCGCGCTGACGTCGGAACGGACCTTCTGTGCGACGGCAAACGCGCCGCCATCGTCCGTCGCGTCGGCGACGCGGTAGCCGGTGGAGATTTGCTTCTGCGCCGTTTGCAGGGCGGAGCTGGTCTGGTTGAGCGACTGGAGCGCCACGTAGGAGGCGGTGTTGGTATTGACTGAATTGAGGGACATGGTTTCTTACCTTGCTGGTCCTGACGTTGAAACATGCCCCACGCTTTTCGTGGGCCTGTTCCCAAGTATAGACGTCAGGGATTAAACGAAGATGAACGGGTCAAAGATAATCGACCAAAGACATGTGGCTGATCTCTGAAATCAGCTTGTAGCTGGCGCTGAGCTGGGTCTGCACCTGCGACAGGCTGGAAATCGCGTTCGCCACGTTGACGTCCTCCACGGAGGATACCTGCGCCGTCAGCACCGTGCTGGTAGCGCTATCCTGGGTTTGCACCGCCTTCAGCGATGTCTGGGCATCGCCCAGCACACCCGCCTCGCTGCCGATGGCGGTGATCGCGCCGGACAGGCTGGTCCGCGTGTCCTCCACCAGGCTCGTGAACCCAGGGACGTTGGCCTGGCTGCTGGATAAATTCGCCAGCGTGGCGAGCCCGCGCAGGATGTCGCGCGTGTAGGAGCCGGTGGTGGACGTACCGGTTGAGGCGGCCAGCGTGTTGGCGTTCGCCAGCACGCCCACCTGCACCGGGGCGCTGCTGCCCAGTTGCAGCGTCGCAGGCTGCCCGGGCGGGCCGGAGAACGGCGTGGTGCCCGGCGCGTCGGACGACGCGATGGCCAGGGTGCCGGCGGCGGTGGCCGCGGCGCCGTTGGTGGCCAGCGCCGACACCGCCGAGCCGATCTGCGTGTAGAAGCCGGATGACAGGATTTGGTCGGGATTTGGCACGGGCGGGTTCGCGCTGTCCGTCCCGGCGAACACGTAATTGCCGCCATACGTGCTGTCCAGCAACGAGGCGACCTGTTGCAGCGCGGTCCGCGCGTCGGCCGCCACGCTGTCGATCTGCGTGGGCGTGACGTTGTTGAGGTTGGCAAGCTGCGCGTTGAAGTTGCTGGCGATGCTGGTGATCTGCGTCAGCGCCGACTGCGTGACGCCGAGTTGCCCGGTCACCGCGTCGATCGCCGCCGATTGCGCCGTCAGGTGTCCGATCTGCGGCCGCAGATCCACCGAGGTCTGCGCCGCCGCGCCGAGGCCGGCATAGCTGCCCGACACCAGCCCGCTGGAAACCTGCGCGCTGAGCGTGTCAAGCTGCGACTTGGCCGTCGTGGTGGCGTAAAGCGCCTGTCCCAGCGCGCCGGAAACCGCGCCGCTCACGGTGTCACCGCGCTCAGCAGGGTGGTCCACATCGACTGGGCGGCGGTGATGATCTTGGCGTTGGCGCCATAGGCGTTTTGCAGGACCACCATGTTCGAGAGCTCCGTGTCGATCGAGACGCCCGTTTCGCTCTGCAGCTTCGTCTGCAGCGTCGATTGCAGCGCGGTGGCGTTGGTCAGGGTGTCCTTCGCCGTCCCGGCCGCCTGCGCCTGCGTGCCGACGAGGTCGGCGGCGAAGCTGGCCAGCGTTGCGCCGGGTGCGTAGGGCAGCGCGATCGCGCCCGCGGTGCCGAGCCCGGTGGTGTTGATCGCCGGCTGGTCGGTCCCGGCCTGCGCCTGCGCGCCGAAACCATACAGCAGGATGCGGTTGATCAGCGTCGTGCTGCCCGCCGGGCCGCCGGCCGGGTTCACGGTGAACGCGCTGGCGCCGCCCGTGCCCGCCACGACGTTCTGGGTGCCGTCCCGCACCAGGCTCGGCGTGGCCGAAACCGCCGGGTTGACCTGCACGACGCCGCTGAAGCCGACATAGCCGGCCTGCACCGGCGTGCCGCCCGTCGCCGGCGGGTTGCCGCCGCCATCGGTGAACAGGTTGAGCCCCTGGTTGTTCAGCCGGCTGGCGAGCGTCTGTGCGAATTCATCCAGCCCGGCCTGGGCCTGCGGCAGCATCGTGTCGCGCAGCGTCAGCCGGGCGCCGATGCTGCCGCCGCTGACGGCGCTGGTGACGTCATTGCCGGACAGCAGCAGCGGCGGCCCGGCCGCGCCATCGCCGAGCGACGCGGTCGCGATGCTGAACGGGCCGGTCGTCGCATGGGTGTCGACGACGAGCCCGCCGGCCACTGCCGTCACGTCGCCATTGCCGTTGGGCAGGAAGCGCAAGCCGCCGAGCTGGGCTGCAGTCTGTTCCTGGGCGTCGCGCTGCGATTCAAGATCCGCCGTGCTCTCCCCGCGGGACTGCGCGGCGATGATCTTGTCCGACAGCGACCCGATCGTGGTAACGGCCGTGTTCAGCGCCGTCACGTCGCTGACGAGTCCGTCCTGGGCATGTTGCCGCTCGGACGCATAGGCCGCCGCCTGGTCGCGGATCCCGCCCGCCAGGGTGCTGGCCGCCGACACGACAGCCGCCTGCTGCGCCTGGTTCGACGGGTTGGTGGCGAGCGTGGTGAAGGCGTCGGTCAGCGCCCCCAACCGGCTGGACAGGTCGTTGCCCGCGCCCGTCGTACCCTGGGCCGCATCCACGGACGCCAGGGCGTTGGATTGGACCTGCAGCCCCGCCACCTGCGCGTTCTGATCGTTCAACGCGTTCTGCAACGCGACGTCGGTTTCCCGCGTCGCGACCCCCGTCTGCACGCCGAAGCCGACGCCGCCCGCCGTCAGGCTGGTGTCCGCAACCACCTCCCGCGCATAGCCCGGCGTCGACGCGTTGGCGACGTTCTGCGACACCACCGCCAACTGGCGGTTGATGTTCGACAGCCCGGTCGACGCGGCAGTCAGGCCTAGATCGAGGCTCATCGGCGGGTCCTAATCCACTACTGCTTGATGTTGATCGTGGCCTGCAACATCTCGTTCGCCGTCGTGATCACCTTCGTGTTGGCGGAATACGCCTGCTGGGCAACGATGAGCTTGGTGAACTCGGTCGCGATGTCGGTGTTGGAGCCCTCAAGCGATTGGGTGACGAGCGAACCGGCGCCGCCGGTGGAAGCCGCCTTGGTCTGCGCGGTGCCCGATTGCGCCGTGGCGGTGTAAGCCTGGCCGTCCTGCTTCTGCAGCGAATCCGCGTTGGCGAAGGTGGTGACCGGGACTTGGGCCACTGTCTGCGACTTCCCGTTATCGTAGTTCACGACGACGCTGCCGTTTGCCTGGGTCGTGACGCCGCTATACGCGCCGGGGGCGATGCCGTCCTGCGTGACGGAGTTCAGCGTGTAGCTGGTGCCGGCATATTGGGTCAGGCCGCTGCTGCCGCCGAACGTGCCGAGGTTGAGGGAGACGTTCTGCGTTCCCTCGCCGAAATCCAGTCCCAGATTCAGCGTCGCGGCCCCGCCCGACGAGAAGGACGAACCAGTGACGTTGCCTGTCGTGTTGGTCAAATTGCCGACGGTTCCGGACGGGACGCCATTGCCGGACGTGGCGCCGAACTGCACCTCCGCCGTGCCGACGCTGGGCGTCGTCGAGTCGGGCGACGTGACGGCGACGCTCCAATCATCCGTGCCGTTCTGCGTCCATGCCAAGTCGAGCGTGTGCAGCGTGCCTTTCGAGTCATAGACGTTCACCTGCGAGGTGATCGGCGTGGTTCCGCTGGGCGTCGCCGGCAAGTTGGCCGACAGGTCGACGTTGCCGGTCGCCTGCGGCGGGTAGGACGCGGTGTTGATCTTGATCGGCTGCACCGTCGTCTGGTTGACGATGCCGGTCTTTGGATCGGCAAGCCAACCGTTCAACGCCTCCCCGGCGTCGTTCACGAGGTAGCCGTTCTTGTCAGGCGTGAAGTTGCCGTCGCGCGTATACTGGAGCGTGGTGCCAAGGGTTTCGGCGTTCGACGTGTTGGTCGAAGCCTGCGTCACCTGGAAGAAGCCGGCGCCGGAAATCGCCAGCGCGGTCGCATTGTCGGATGACGAGATCGTCCCCTGGACATCATTGCGGTAGGCCGCCGTGGCAGCGACGAAGCCGGAATCGTTCGTCGTCTGCGTGCTGGTCGTCAGGTAATCTTCGAAATTGGTGTCGGTCCGCTTGTAGCCGGTCGTCTGGCTGTTCGCGACGTTGTCGCTGATATTGCCGAACGCGGCCGATTGCGACGATAGTCCGCTGACCGCGGTTGTGAGCGCGCCAAAAAGCGACGACATGGGCAGGCCTCCTTCATATGCCCAGACGGGCGGGACGTAGATCTCGCCGTCCCACCGCAGGAACCGTGCCAAGCTGGTTTTACCCGGAATGGCGGCAAATCATCGCGAAAACCCAGCCCAGCAAGAAGCAGGGCGAGCCTACTCGGCAGGATACGCCCGGCAAGAAGTGCCGCTCCATCCCTGGCGGGCACGATATCGCAAGGCATTTCGCAGTGGCACGAGACTTGCCCTTGTTGCGCCGATGAGCAGCACCACGCCCGTTTCGACGCTCCACCAAACCTCCGCTCCCGCGAGTGGGGGACCGCAACCCGTCGCGGGCCAAACCACGACGGGCGGGGACAGCTTTGCGACCTTGCTGGATACGGCGGCGAACGCGGTGACGCCAGCAATCGCACCGCTGAAAACCGAGCCGCCTGCTGCGCAGGCCATTCCGGCGGCCGCCATCGCCATTGCGTCACCGGCAGTACCGCAACCCGCCAACGGCGGCCTTGCAGGACCCAACCTGGCGAACACGAAGGCCGTGCCTAAGGCCTCGCATGCTGCCGCAGCCCTGGCCAACTCCGGTCCGGTATCGGACAAGGACGCAAGCAGCGCAGCGCCGAGTCCGGCCGCCACGCTCACTGCCGCCGCAATCCCGCTTCCGCTTGCCGCGGCGGCGCCCCCTGCGGCAGCGCAAGGGACCGGCGCCGCGCCGGTCAGCGTCGTCACCACCAGTATTTCTGCCGGAGGTCAGACCCCAGCGGCGCCGTCGCAACCCGTGCCGGCCGCGAGAATCCCGGCCCCTGCGACAACGGCCTCCTCTGCGGCGATCCCCGCCCCCACGGCCGATGACGTGGAGGCGCTGCCCGCGTCGGCATCGCAGTCGAGTGCGTCGGCAAGCCTCGCCGCCACTGCCTCACCGACGGCGCTTCCGGCCGCCGACGTCGCGACGGACCCCGTTGCTCCGCCCGTGTCAAGCGCTACAAGCAATGCAGCCACACCGCCCCTGCCGGCACCGGCTGTGCCGGCATCGGCCGTGCCAACACCGCTCGTGCCAGCACCCGCCCTGCCAGCACCGGCCCCGGCTTCGGTGGCGTCGTTCGGCTTGTCTGCTGCGCCCACCCAGGCGGTTTCGTCCCAAGCGGCTCCACCGGCGCCGGCAGTATCCGCCACCGTTGGGTTGCCTGCGGCACCGGCGGCTTCGTCCCAGGCGGCTCCACCCGCGCCGGCAATATCCGCCACTATTGGGTTGCCTGCGGCACCGGCGACATCGCCCGGCGCGGCTTTGCCGCAACTCGCTCCGGTGGCTGCAGCGACGCCCGGCACCAGCAACGGCAAGACGGAGGCCACGCCCGGCTTGCTGTCAGCCACCGCCCTCCCGGCGTTGCGCAAGCCCAGGCTGCCGCAGGGAACCGTCACCGGGACCGCTGCAATCCCCGGCCCGACGGGCACGCAGCCGCCGACGGTACCGGCGGGCGCAGGCGCCGGCCCATCGGTGGCGCACCCGGCCACCTCCCCGGTTCCGCGCAGTGCGGCCACCGACGTTCCGTCGCCAAGCGCGGTTCCAACCCCTGCCGCGGCAGACGTGGCGCAACCTATCCCGGCGGCGGCAACGATGCCGCAGGTCACCATCCAACCGGCGCCGGGTGCGACGTCCAGCGGCGACGCGCCGGCCACAATCCCCGCCCTCGCGGTGGCCCCACCACCCGCCGCAGCCGCCATCGCGACGGCAGCCGCGCCCGCCGCCGATGCGCCCGCCGCCGTGACCGCCGCGTCACCCGCCACACCCATCCGGCAGGTGGCGGCCGCGCTGGTCCACCTCACCCAAAACGGGTCGGGCAGCACGGTGACGCTCCGCCTCGACCCCGGCGAGCTCGGCCAGGTGCAGGTCCGCATCGACCGCGGAGCGGACGGCACGTCGACGGTCCATGTCGCCGCGGAAAAACCGGACACGCTGCGCCTGCTGATCGCCGACCAGGACGCGCTGCATCGCACGCTGAACGGCGCGGGCGTGTCGCAGGAGGGTCGGACGCTCAGCTTCTCGCTCTCCAACGCGAACACGGACAGCAACGCCTCGCCCGATCGCGGCGCCGGCGGCTTCAGCGGCAATGGCGGCTTCGCGAGCGGCGGCGGCCAACAAGGCGGGTCCGGCCGTCAGGACCGCACTCCCTACGCCGACACCGTATCCCCCTCCCCCACGTCACCCGCCTGGCTGCGCGCCGGCGTCGACATTACCGCCTGAAGGAGCATCTTCCATGTCCGGTACCATCAGTGCTGCCACCACCGCCGCGACCGGCGCCGGCGCGACCGCAAGCAGCGCCGCAGCCAGCTCGTCCTCCAGTTCATCGACGACCAATGCGCTGACGTCGCTCAGCAGCAACTTCACGGACTTCCTCAACCTCCTGCTCACCCAGTTGAAGAACCAGGATCCGTCGAGCCCGATGGACAGCAACAGCTTCACCTCCGAACTGGTGCAGTTCAGCAGCGTGGAGCAACAGATCACCACCAACACCAACCTAACCAGCCTCATCCAAGCGACCCAGGGCAGCGAGGTCATCCAGGCCACGGGCGTGGTGGGCAAGTCGGTCACGGTGCAGAGCTCGCAGATCGCGTTGCAGAACGGCGCCGGGCAGTTGAACTTCAACACCAACACGGCCGAGCCGGTGAACATCACCATCACCAACAGCTCCGGCGTGACGGTGCAGCAGGTCTCCGAAACCTCCAAGGCCGGGGCCAACACCTTCACCTGGAACGGCCAGGACAGTTCCGGCACGCAGTTGCCGGACGGCGCCTACAACGTGGCGATCTCAGGGACGGGTTCGGGCGGAACCACCGCGGCGGTCCCGTTCACCGTCACCGGCACCGCGACCGGCGTCCAGAACACCAACGGCGCGGTTACGCTGCAGCTCGGCGCGCTGTCGCTCGGCTTCAGCAACGTGCAGTCGGTCGCGGCGTCGCCAGGGAGTTAGCCCGGCAATTTTTGCCGCCCGTTAAGACGGCGGTAAGGCGCGGCAGGGCAATTTCGTCCCGCGGCAAAAACGCCGCCGGGACAGGTGGCTCGATCGCATGGCAGCGTTGCTGGAAGGGTTCAAGACACTCGGTGTCGGCCGCTTGATCGCGATGGCCGCGGTCGCCGGCGCCATGATGTTGATCCTGGCCTTCCTGGCGCTGCGCGGCGGCGGCAACGACCACATGGCGCTGCTCTACGCCGACATGGATTTGCGCGAAGCCGCCCAGGTGGCCGACCAACTCGACAAGGCGCACATCGCGCACGAGGTCGGACCCGATGGCAGTCGCATCTCCGTCCCCGCCTCCGACGTGCCGCGGGCCCGGCTGCTGCTGGCGAAGGAAGGGCTGCCGTCCGGCGGCTCCATCGGCTACGAAATCTTCGACCGCGGAGACAGCCTCACGGCCAGCCAGTTCCAGCAGGCGATCAACCAGACGCGCGCGCTGGAAGGCGAGTTGGTGCGCTCCATCCGCATGATTTCAGGCGTGCGCGGCGCCCGCGTCCACCTGGTGATGCCGAAGCGCGAGCCGTTCTCCCGCGACCGGCAGGAGGCGCAGGCCAGCGTCGTGCTGACGATGAGCAGCGCGTCCCGGTTGGATCCGGAGGGCATCCAGGCGGTGCTGAGCCTGGTGTCGTCGGCGGTGCCAGGGCTGCGGCCGCAGAACATCGGCATCATCGACAGCCGCGGCAACGTGCTGGCCCGCGCCGGTGATGCGCAAACCGGCGCGATGGGCGGGTTCGCCGCGGAACTGCGGATATCGACCGAACAGCGCCTGTCGCGTGCGGTGGAAGACATGCTGGAACGCAGCCTGGGTCCGGGCCGGGTGCGTGTCGAAACCGCGGTCGAGATGAATTACGACCAGATCCACGAAACCCAGGAGAAGTTCGACCCGGACAGCAAGGTCGAGCGTTCGACGCAGAACAATACCTCCTCCAACAAGACGACGGAGACGGCGCCGGGCAATGTCAGCGTCGCCAACAACCTGCCGAACGCGGACGCCGGCGCCAACCCGGCCGGCAGCCAGGAGCAGCGTACGGAGGAGACGACGAATTACGAGATCGGCAAGACGGTCCGCACCTTGGTGCGCGACCAGCCGCTGATCAGCCGGGTCAGCCTGGCGGTGATGGTGGACCAGGTTCCCGTGAAGGGCGCCGACGGCGCCACCACCTGGCAGGACCGCACACCGGACGAGCTGAACCGCATCGCCGCCCTGGCCCGCAGCGCCGTCGGCTTTGATGAAAAGCGCGGCGACAAGGTGGAGGTGGTGAGCCTGCGCTTCGCCGACCCCGACAGCCAGGTCGAGGCGCCGAAGCCAACCCTGTTCGGCCTAGCGATCGATAAGTCCGACCTCATGAAGCTGGGACAGACCGCCATCCTGGCCATCCTGGCCTTGCTGGCGCTGATCTTCGTGCTGCGCCCCATGGTCATCCGCCTGACAACGAACACCCCGGCCTTGGCCGATGGCGGCAGCCCCGCCACCGCAGCGGCCGTCGCCGCCGCAGCCGCCGCCGGGCTCACCTTGTCCGGCCCGAACGGCGAGGCCATCACCACGGCAGGCGGGCAACTGGCCATCGCCGGGCCAGGTGGTTCCAGCGGCGCGCGCGGCGCCGCAGGGGAGGACGAGAGCATGGTCATGCTCGGCAACGTGGAAGGTGCGCTGCGCGCCTCCTCGCTCCGCAACGTCGCCGAGCTGGTGGACAAGCACCCGGAAGAAAGCCTGGCCGTGATGCGCGGCTGGATGGTGAAGGAGGCGACCTGAGCCATGCGTTCCGCAAGCGATGACAGTAGCCTCTCCGGCGCGCAGAAGGCGGCGGTGCTGATGCTGGCCCTGGGCGAGGAGCAATCCGCACGCCTGTTCGGCATGATGCATGAGGACGAGATCAAGGAAGTCTCGGCCGCCATGTCGCAGCTTGGCAGCGTGCGCGCCGAAATGGTGGAGCGCCTGTGCGTCGAGTTCGGTGAGAGCATGGGCGGGATGGGCCATCTCGTCGGCAGCTATGAAAGCACGGAGCGGCTGCTGCAACGCGCCCTGCCGCGCGACCGTGCGGCGCAGATCATGGAGGAAATCCGCGGCCCGGCCGGCCGCACCATGTGGGACAAGCTGGGCAACGTGCACGAGGCGGTGCTCGCCAACTACCTGAAGAACGAATACCCGCAGACCGTCGCCGTCGTGCTGTCGAAGGTGCGGCCGGACCATGCCGCCCGCGTGCTGACCCTGTTGCCGGACAGCTTCTCCATCGAAGTGGTCATGCGCATGTTGCGGATGGAGAGCGTGCAGAAGGACGTGCTGGCCGGCGTGGAACGGACGCTGCGGGCCGAGTTCATGTCCAACCTGGCCCGGTCGACCCGCCGCGACGCGCACGAGATGATGGCGGAGATCTTCAACAATCTGGACCGCGCCAGCGAGACCCGCTTCGTCGCGGCGCTGGAGGAACGCAACCGCGAATCGGCGGACCGGATCAAGGCGCTGATGTTCACCTTCGACGACCTCGGGCGGCTATCGTCGGTTGCGGTGCAGGGCCTGCTGCGCGCGGTGGAGAAGGACAAGTTGCCGCTGGCGCTGAAGGGCGCGTCAGAGGGCCTGCGCGAGCTGTTCTTCAAGAACCTGTCGGAACGCGCCGCCAAGATGCTGCGCGACGACATCGAATCCCTGGGACCGGTGAAGCTGCGCGACGTGGACGATGCCCAGGCCGCCATCGTCATCCTCGCCAAGGAACTCGCCGCCGCCGGCACGATCGAGATCGGCGAAGGCAAGGATGAGGAGCTGGTATATTGATGGCCCCGCCCGATTTCCGCGCCCAACGCGCCAGCCTGCTCGGCGTCCTCTACGCCGAGGATTTCGACGACGACGGTCAAGGCCCCCTTCCGGCCGAGGAGGCGCCGCTTCCTGAGCCCGAAGTGATCGAGCCGACGTTCACGGTCGCCGAACTGGAAGCCGCCCGCGCTGAAGCCCGGGCGGCGGGCCATGCCGAGGCGGAGCGCGGGCTTGCCGCGTCGCGCACCCACATGCTCGGGCTGCTCGCCACCGGCATCGCGGACGGACGCAGCGCTGCCCGGGACGCAGCGATGCAGGCCGCGGAAAGCGTCGCCAAATGCATGTTGAGCACGCTGGTGACCTGCTTGCCCGCGATGTGCGAACGACATGGCGCCGCCGAACTCAGCGCGCTGACCCGCGCCGTGCTGCCCGGCCTGACCGACGAGCCGAAGATCGTCGTCCGCGTCCATCCGCACATGCTGCCCGTGATGCAGGCGGAAGTCGCCGCGTTGGATTTCGAACTGGCCGAGCGTGTGCACCTGCTGCCGACCGAAGCCGTGGCCCCGGGCGACGCGCGGATCAGTTGGCGCGACGGATCGGTGACCCGCGACGCCGGAAAAGCCCGGCACATCGTCGAAGACGCCTTGGCCTCGCTTGGCCTGCTGCAACAGGAGATCGCAGATGCCTGACACAATGGACCTGGTGGAACTTTCCGACACGAACGGCGGCGCGACCCCGCCCCGGGCGATACGCGACCTGGAGGCGGTCTACGACATCCCGGTCACCGTCAGCGCGGTGCTGGGCAAGGCGACCATGCAGGTGAGCCAGTTGCTCAAGCTCGGCCGCGGCGCGGTGGTGGAGTTGGACCGCAAATTGGGCGAGGCGATCGACATCTACGTCAACAACCGCCTGGTTGCGCGCGGCGAGGTGGTGATGGTGGACGACAACCGCCTCGGCGTGACGATGACGGAGATCGTGAAGGCAGACCGTTCGTGAGGGTTCGGCATGAGTAACGGTGGCATGAGGGTCCTCCTAATTGGGGCGCTGTCCGGCGAACTCGCCAAGGCGGCGCGCATGGCGATCGCCCGCGGCGCCAAGCTGGAGCAGGTGGACGGAATCGACCCCGCCCTCGCCCGGCTGCGGCAGGACGCCCGCGTGGACCTCGTGCTGTGCGAGATCAGCCACGACGTCGGCGCCCTGGTCCGGGCGCTGGCGGCCGAGCGGATGGCGGTGCCGGTGGTGGCGTGCGGCATGGACTCGGACGCGCCGGCCGCCGTGCGCGCCATCCGCGAGGGGGCGCGCGAGTTCCTGCCGCTGCCGCCCGACCCGGACCTGATCGCCGCGATCCTGGAAGCGGCCAGCGGCGAGAGCCACACGCTGATCGCCCGCGACCCGACGATGCTGGCCTGCCTGCGCCGGGCGGAGCAGGTGGCGGGGGCCGAGGCCTCCGTGCTGATCACCGGGGAAAGCGGCACCGGCAAGGAGGTGCTGGCCCGGCACATCCACCGCAAGTCGCGCCGCGCCAACGGCCCGTTCGTGGCGTTGAACTGCGCCGCGATTCCGGAGAACCTGCTGGAGTCGGAAATGTTCGGCCACGAGCGCGGCGCGTTCAGCGGCGCCGCCGCCCGCCGCATCGGCAAGTTCGAGGCCGCCGACAACGGCACGCTGCTGCTGGACGAAATCAGCGAGATGGACGTGCGGCTGCAGGCCAAGCTGCTGCGCGCGATCCAGGAACGCGAGATCGACCGCGTCGGCGGCAGCGGCCCGGTGCGGGTGAACGTCCGCATCCTGGCCACCAGCAACCGCGACCTGCTCGCCGATTGCGCGGCGGGCCGGTTCCGCGAGGATTTGTATTTCCGGCTTAACGTCGTGAGCCTCCGCATCCCCGCCCTGCGGGAACGGCCCGGCGACATCGCGCCGCTCGCCGACCACTACGCGCGGCATTATGCCGAGGTGAACGGCGTGAAGCAGCGGCCGATCTCCGCGCTGGCCCATAGCCGCCTCGCCGGCCATGGCTGGCGCGGCAACGTGCGGGAGCTGGAGAACACCATCCATCGCGCCGTGCTGCTCTCAGTGGGTGAGGAGGTCGATGCGGTGGAACTGGCCGGGGCCGCTGCCGCACCAACCAACACAGCCGCAGCGCCGGCCGGTGGCGTCGCCGGGCTGGTGGGCCGCACGATGGACGATGTGGAGCGGGACCTGATCCTGCACACGCTGACGCACACGCTGGGCAACCGCACCCACGCCGCGACCATCCTTGGCATCTCGATCCGTGCATTGCGAAACAAACTGCGCGACTACTCCGCCGCCGGCCTCGAAGTCACGCCCCCGGGGATGGCGGCTTAGGATGGCAGGACCGACCTCATTCGTTCTACTCCCTCTCCCTCTGGGAGAGGGTCGGGGTGAGGGCGCCACCCTCACCCTGCCCTCTCCCATAGGGAGAGGGTTTTAATGCTAGCCCAATTCCAAGCCCTCTCGAAGAAATACTCCCCCGGCACCGACGTAGGGCTGGCCTTCGGCATGGTCATGCTGCTGGCCGTGCTGGTGATCCCGCTGCCGACCGTCCTGCTGGACATGGGCCTGGCGATTTCCATCACCGCCTCCGTGCTCGTGCTGATGGTCGCGCTGTTCCTGAAGCGGCCGCTGGATTTCACCTCCTTCCCGACGCTGCTGCTGCTCACCACGCTGCTGCGCCTGTCGCTCAACGTCGCAACCACGCGGCTGATCCTGAGCCACGGTAGCGAGGGTCCGCTCGCGGCCGGCCATGTGGTGGCGGCGTTCGGCGGCTTCCTGATGGGCGGGGACGTCGTCATCGGCGTGATCTTGTTCGCGATCCTGCTGGTGGTGAACTTCATGGTCATCACCAAGGGCTCGGGCCGCATCGCCGAAGTCGCGGCGCGGTTCAGCCTGGACGCGATGCCCGGCAAGCAGATGGCGATCGACTCCGACCTCTCATCCGGTCTGATCAACGAGGCGAAAGCCCGCACCCGGCGCAAGGAGCTGGAGGAGGAGAGCGGTTTCTACGGCGCCATGGACGGCGCAGCGAAATTCGTGCGCGGCGACGCCATCGCCGGCCTGCTGATCACCTGCATCAACATTTTCGGCGGCTTCGCCATCGGGTTGATCCGCCATGGCATGCCCTTGGCGGACGCCGCCGCGACCTTCACCACCCTATCGGTCGGCGACGGCCTGGTGTCGCAAATCCCGGCGCTGCTGGTGTCGACCGCCGCGGGCATCGTGGTCACCAAGGGCGGCATGGACGGTGCGGCCGACATCATCCTGATCCGCCAGCTCGGTGGCAGCCCGAAGCCGCTGGCCATGGCGTCCGGCGCGGCCCTGGTGCTGGGCATGATGCCGGGCTTGCCGCTGCTGCCGTTCCTGGTGCTGTCCGGCCTGGCCGGCGGCGGCGCCTGGATGCGGTGGAAGCACCCGCCCGCCAAAGCCAACGACGACACCCCGCCCCCCGCCCCCATCCCCTCCGGCGAGCCGCCGATCGCGGACACTTTGCGCATGGACATGATCCGGCTGGAACTCGGCTACGGGCTGCTGTCGCTGGCCGGCGGCGACTCACCCCGGCTGACGGAGCAGATCAAGGGGTTGCGCCGGGCGATCGCCGCCGAGATGGGGTTCGTGCTGCCCCCCGTCCGCATTCAGGACAACGTGCAACTGGGCGCCGACGTGTATTCAATCCGCATCAAGGAGATCGAGGCCGGGCGCGGCGAGTTGCGGCCGACCCAGGTGCTGGTGATGGACCCCAACGGCGGCACCCCGCCCTTCCCCGGCGAACGCACCACGGAGCCGACCTTCGGCCTGCCCGCCATGTGGATCGAGCCGGCGCGGCGGGACGAAGCGATGGCCCGCGGCTGCACCGTGGTCGACCCACCCTCCGTACTCACCACCCACATCACCGAGGTCGTGCGCGACAGCATGGCCGAGCTGCTGTCCTATGCCGAGACGCAGAAGCTGCTGGATGAGCTCCCGCGGGAGCAGCAGAAGCTCGTGTCCGACCTGGTCCCATCGCAAATCAGCGTTGGCGGGGTGCAGCGCGTGTTGCAGGCGCTGCTGGCGGAGCGGGTGTCGATCCGCGACCTGCCCACCGTGCTGGAGGGCATTGCCGAGGCGTGCGGTGGCCATTCCCGGCCGGCGGGAATGATCGTGGCACATGTCCGCGGCCGGCTGGCGCGGCAGATCAGCGACAGCCACACGGGCCCGGCCGGCTACATCCCCCTGGTGACGCTGTCGCCGGAATGGGAGCTGGCGTTTGCCGAAAGCCTGGTCGGCCCGCCGGAGGACCGGCAACTGGCTATGGCGCCGTCCAAGCTGGGCGAGTTCATGCAGCGGCTGCGCGCCTCCTTCGACGCGGCGCAGGCGATCGGCGAGATGCCGGTGCTGCTGTCATCGGGCGGCATACGGGCGCATCTTCGGGCGGTGGTGGAGCGAATCCGGCCGTCGACCCCGGTGCTGGCGCAGGCGGAAATCTTCCCGCGGGCCCGCATCCGCACGGTCGGCACGATTTAGAGCTTCCTCGTTCAACGTCCTTCTCCCTCTCCCTCCGGGAGAGGGTCGGGGTGAGGGCCCGACGGTCAGCCGTCGGCGCGGGGCACCCAGGGGATGTGCGCGACTTCGATCCCGTCATCGGCCAGGCGCTCGGCCTCTTCCGGCGTCGCCTCGCCGTAAATCCCGCGCGCTTCGCTTTCCCCGTTATGGATGCGCCGCGCCTCTTCGGCGAAGCCGGGACCGACATAGTCGCACCGCGTCTCCACCTCCGCCCGCATGCGTTGCAGGATGGCCCGCAGCCCGTCCGGCAAGGCGCCGCCCGCCACGGCGGCGGGACCAGGCTCCGGCTTGGCGGCCGGGACGGCAGCCTCCACCTGGACCGGCGGCGTGTTCTTCTTGCCGATCACCGGCGCCATCAGGGCGCGCCGGACCGACACCTCGCCGCAGACCGGACAGCTCAACAACCCGGCCTTGGCCTGGGCATCGAAGGCGGCGCTGTCGCGGAACCAGCCGTCGAACGCGTGCTCGCCGCCGCAGCGGAGTTGGTAATGGATCATCCGGCGGCCAGCATCGGGTCCAGCTTGCCGGCGCGCTCCAGCGCCATCAGCTCGTCGCAGCCGCCGACATGCTGGCCGTCGATGAAGATTTGCGGCACGGAGCTGCGTCCGCCTGACCGCTCGACCGACATCGCCCGCTCCGCCGAGCCGCCGGGCGCATCGATCTCCTCGACCGTCACGCCCTTCTTCGCCAGCAGATTCATGGCCCGGCTGCAATACGGGCACCAGGCTTGGGTGTAGACCTCGACACGCGGCACGGCGACAGGCTCCTTGAACAACGCCAACCCCACCAATGGCGCTCCGTGGCGGTCATGACAAGGCGTCATCGAACAGCGCCCGCGCGCCGACCACCAAATCGACCTGCGCCGCGCCGGCTGCCAGCAGGGCGGTCGTGCACATTGCCGCGGTGGCGCCCGTGGTCAGCACGTCGTCCACCAGCAGCACATGGCGGCCGGCGATGCGGTCCCGCCGACGCGGCCGCACGTCGAACGCACCGGCCACGATGTCCGCCCGCTCGCGCCGGGTCTTTCCCGCCAGCGACGGCGTCGGCCGCGTGCGCGCCAGGGCGTCCACCACCACCGGGCGGCCGGCCAGCCGGCCCATCGCCAAGGCCAGCAGCGCGGATTGGTTGTAACGCCGGGCCAGCAGGCGGCGCCGATGCAACGGCACCGGCACAAGCAGGTCGGCCTCCCGCAGCAACGGCGCAGCGGCCCGCGCCATGTGGCCGGCCAGCGCGGACGCCAGCTCCACCCGGTCGCCGTGCTTCAACGGCAGGATGATGCGCCGCGCCTGGTCGTCATACCGCAACGCCGTGCGGCCTTGGCGCCAAGGCGGCGGATGCTGGAGGCAGGCATCGCAGGTCATGGCGCGCCCACCCTGTCCCGCATGGCGGAACGG
This sequence comes from Acetobacteraceae bacterium, assembly GCA_965199095.1. GTDB lineage: Bacteria > Pseudomonadota > Alphaproteobacteria > Acetobacterales > Acetobacteraceae > LMUY01. The sequence goes on along the minus strand of CBDAQM010000004.1, from coordinate 45,650 downwards.
CGTGCCGCACCGGATGCAGCATGGCTCGGTCACGAAGGCGGTGGCGCGGAAGCAGGTGCTGCACATCTGGCCGGGCGCCGCCACGGCCATGTCGCAGGTCAGGCAACGCGGCGGCAGCAGCACATCCAGCCCGAGACGACTGGCGCGCGCCAGGACCGAGCGGCAGACCCCCAGGGTGAGCATCATCCTGCATTACCGGATGCATCCCGGCGGCGTCCATCTGGCAATGCGCCGGCAGTCGGCACATCTGGGGGCGATGACCGAAACGGTGTTTGACCGCGGCGCCGTTCGCCGCCACCACGACCGCGCAGCGGCGACCGTTGCGCACGTCGCCCCGGTGCTGGAGGAGGTCGCGGACCGGCTGCTCGACCGGTTGGACGACATCAAGCGGCGTTTCACCCGCGCGCTCGACCTCGGCGGCCGGGGCGTGGTGGCGCCGCGGCTGCGTGCCCGTGGCATCGAGACGGTGAGCTGCGAACTATCCCCGGCCATGGCGCGGCTGGACGGCGCGGTGGCGGGCGACGCGGAGTGGCTGCCCTTCGCGCCGGAGAGTTTCGACCTCGTGGTGGCCAACCTCTCGCTGCACATGGTCAACGACCTGCCCGGTGCGCTCATCCAGCTCCGCATGGCGCTGCGGCCGGACGGATTGCTGCTCGCCAGCCTGCCGGCGCTGGGCACGCTGGATGAACTCCGGTCCGCCCTGACCGAAGCGGAGGCGACGCTGACGGGGGGCGCCAGCCCTCGCGTCGCGCCTTTTGCCGGGCTGCCGGATTGTGCGGCGTTGCTGCAGCGCGCGGGCTACCAGCTTCCCGTGGTGGATGGCGACGCCCTCACCCTGCTATACGCCGACCCGCTGGCCCTGCTGCACGAGCTCCGCGCCGCGGGGGAGGCCAATGCCGTTGCCTTGCGGGATCGGCGGCCCCCGCCTCGCGCCTTGTTCCCCCTGGCGTTGGCCGCCCTGCCGACTCGGGACGGCCGGGCTGTCACGACTCTCCGGCTGGCCATGATGACCGGCTGGGCGCCCGGACCGCACCAGCCGCGGCCGGCCGCCCGGGGCAGCGGCACGACCAGCCTGTCCGATGCGTTGCGGCGCGAGTAGGCTCACTTATACGTCTCGGTTATGAGAGATAGTCGCCTGAACGATGTAGCCCCTTGTTCAGGAATGAATAGGTTGCCGCCTCGACGGAAGGCGCAGACGTCCTGCGCTCCGCCGCACGGCCCGCCATCACGAGGCGGACCTCTTCAAGAGGACTCTTACGTTATGAACACCAAGATCATCATCGCTGCCACGGTCGCGGCCTTGAGCCTCGCGACCACAGCCTTCGCGGCTGAAGGCAACGGTGCAACCGGCAACAGCGCGATCAAGCTGGTCGCCGATACCGGGTCCGAGCAGTACCCGGCGGTGAACCCGGCCTTCAACCTGACCGGCCTGAACAATGCCGCGCTGTCGCCGAATGGCCAGCAAGGTGAAGTCGTGAGCGCGAACTCGCTCCCAGTCGGCGCCGATGTCGGAACCGGCGCCTATAGCTACGGCCAGTCGACCTATGCCTACTTTGCCAGGCAGGCGAATGCCCGTTTCGCGCTGGCCCATCACCTGCAGCCGAACAGCTAACAAGAAACAGCGGCGTGAAGGCACCCATACCGAGGCCGCAGCCGGCAAGGCTTCATCCGCGGCGGGTCGGCCGTTGCCGGTGGCAACTAGTACATCGATTCCATGAAACCGACCCTATGGAGAGGAAGTGGTAGGGTGGGCTTTAGCCCACCATGGTCTCCTACGGCACCTCGAAGAGGTGGGCTGAAGACCACCCTACGAGGTGCCTGCGTCAGGCGGCGGCATAGGAGTCGTTTCATGGAAACGCTCTACTAGACCCGCAAGGGTTGCAACAAAGGGGCCGGTCCGCAAGGACCGGCCCCTTTTTATCTGCCGGCTCCGGTCAGCCGCCCGTCAGGCTCATTGTCCGACCGACCGAAGGGGCGGAGCGGCGGCGGTCGATGATGAAGTCGTGCCCGCGCGGCTTGCGGGCGATCGCCTCGCGGATCGCCGTCTCCAACCCGGCCTCGTCAGCCCCGCCGCGGAGTACGGCCCGCAGGTCGGACGCATCGTCCTGGCCCAGGCACATGAACAGGGTGCCCGTGCAGGTCAGCCGCACGCGGTTGCAGCTTTCGCAGAAATTGTGGGTCATCGGGGTGATGAACCCCAGCCGCCGGCCGGTTTCCGCGACGTCGAAATACCGCGCCGGGCCGCCGGTCCGGTATGACGTCTCCGTCAAGGTCCAACGCCGCCGCAACCGGGCGCGCACGACGGAGAGCGGCAGGTACTGCGCGGTCCGGTCCGCCACATCCCCCATCGGCATGGTCTCGATCAGCGTCAGGTCCAAGCCCTCGCGGCCGCACCAGGCCAGCATGTCGTCGAACTCGTCTTCGTTGATCCCCTTGAGCGCGACGGCATTGATCTTCACCGCCAAGCCTGCCTGCTTGGCGGCGCGGATGCCGGCCAGGGTCTTCTCGATCCGGCCCCAGCGGGTCACCCGGGTGAACGTCTCGGGCGACAGCGTATCCAGGCTGACATTCACCCGGCGGACGCCCGCATCGAACAACGCCTGCGCGTCCTTCACCAACTGCGTTCCGTTGGTGGTCAAGGTCAACTCGTCGAGCCCGTGGCCGATACGGGCGCCCAGCGAGCGGAACAGCGTCATGACATCCCGCCGAACCAGCGGCTCCCCCCCGGTGATCCGCAGCTTGCGTACCCCCAGGCCGACGAACGCACCGCACAACCGGTCAAGCTCCTCCAGGGACAGCACGTCGGCGCGCGGCAGGAAGGTCATCTCTTCCGCCATGCAATACACGCAGCGGAGGTCACAGCGATCCGTCACCGACACGCGCAGATAGCTGATGGACCGCCCGTGAGGGTCAATCATGGACAACGAGACCTTTTAGCATACCGTCTAGTGTCGGCGGAGGCGCCCGGGGGTTCAAGCCCCCTGCTGGATTAGTCGCGCGGGGCAGCCTCCACCACCTCCAGCCCGACCAGCCGCGCGTTGATCAGGACCTTGCCGGCATGGGGGAAGTTGACGGTGATGCGGTCCGCCACGACAGACTGGACCTGGCCGGTGCCCCAATCCGGCTGGCCGGGATGCCGAACGCGCTGTCCCGGCTCGATATGGGAGTGGTAGGTCACGGTACTCTCCGAATTCAGCCCCGGATTGATGGCGCGTTAACGATCTATGCCCTCATGTAGGATTGGAAGTCTGCAGCGGGATGGAAACCATGGACAGGACTTGCTCTGCCGATGACGGGTCCGATCCCATGCGGCTCGCCGATGCGCTGTGCGCGCGCCTGTGCCATGACCTCAGCAGTCCGCTCGGAACGTTGATGGGGGCGTTGGAGATGATGGCGGAGGATCCCTCCGCGATCGAGGACGCCCTGCCGATCGCCAGGGAAACCGCCATCGCCATGGCCGCCCGGCTCCGGCTGCTCCGCGCCGCCTGGGCCGGGGATTGCGGCCCGCTGAGCGTGCCGCAACTGGCGGAACTGACGGCGGGCCTGCCACCCAGGGTGCGCGCGGATCTCACCGGCCTGCGCGGGCCGTTCGATGGTCCGGTTGCACGCTGCCTGCTCAACCTGATGCTGATGGCGGTGGAGGCGTTGCCGCGCGGCGGGGTCGTCTCGCTGGCCACGGCCGACGCTGGGATCCTGGTGTCGATCCAGGGCAAGGGCGCCGCATGGCCGCCGGACCTGGCGATGGCCCTGATCGATCCGTCGAGCGTGCCGATCGACAATCCCCGCGCGGTGCAACCACCCGTGGCGGTCATGCTGGCGCAGGCAGCCGGCCGCCCGCTCTCGGTCATCGCCGCAGCAAACCCTGACGCGGAGACACCGCCGCCGCTGCTCCTGGCGGGGAATTAACCCAATCTTCGGCTCTCCGCGCCAACCTGCGCCCAAGACGGAGCGCGCAGCGGATGGACGAGTTACTCAGCGACTTCCTGGCCGAGACAGGTGAAAGCCTGACGGCGCTCGACGACGCGCTGCTGCAGTTGGAGCGCGTGCCGGACGACCCCGAGATGCTGGCCCTGGTATTCCGGATGGTCCACACCATCAAGGGGACGTGCGGCTTCCTGTCTTTGCCCCGGCTGGAACGCGTCGCCCACGCGGCCGAGGACCTGCTGTCCGACGTTCGTGACGGCAGGCTGCCGGCCGATGCCGGCCTGATCACCGTTGTCTTGAAAGCGCTCGACCGTATCAAGATGATCGTGGCCGGGATCGTCGCGACGGGCCTGGAACCCGACGGAACCGACCGGCCGCTGATCGCGGAACTGGCGGCCATGCAGCACCACCAGCAGGCGCCGAAGGCGCTCGCCGCGGATGCCAGGATGGAACCCGAGCCGGACGTGGCGGCGGCCCAGACCGGCGCCGGCCAGTCGCACACGATCCGCCTGGACGTGAGCGTGCTGGAGAACCTGATGACGCTGGTGAGCGAACTGGTGCTCACCCGCAACCAGCTCATGCAGCTTGCCAGGACGGAGGGGGACAGCCGGTTCACCGCGCCCCTGCAAAGATTGTCGCACCTCACCTCCGACCTGCAGGAGGGGGTGGTGAAAACCCGCATGCAGCCGATCCTGGGCGCCTGGAACAAGCTGCCGCGCATCGTGCGCGACCTGTCGTCCGAGTTGGGCAAGCAGATCGACCTCGTCATGCTCGGCAAGGAGACCGAGTTGGACCGCCAGGTCCTGGAACTGATCCGCGATCCACTGATCCACATGGTGCGCAACAGCGCCGACCACGGCTTGGAGGCGCCGGCCGACCGGCTGGCTGCGGGCAAACCGGCGCTCGGCACCATCACGCTCAGCAGCTTCCACGAGGGCGGGCAGATCGTCATCGAAGTGGCCGATGACGGCGCCGGGCTGCCGACGGACCGCATCCGCGCCCGCGCCCTGGCCCAGGGCCTGGCCACCGCCGGCGAAATCGCGACCATGACGGAGCGCCAGGTCCAGCGCTTCATTTTCCATGCCGGTTTTTCCACCGCCGCGGCAGTGACCGCCGTGTCCGGGCGCGGCGTCGGCATGGATGTGGTGAAGACGAATATCGAGCGGCTGGGCGGCTCCGTGGACGTCCGCAGCGTCGCTGGCCGCGGCACGACCTTCACGGTCAGGATCCCGCTGACGCTGGCGATCATCTCGGCCTTGATCGTGGAGGCCGGCGGCCTTCGCTTCGCCCTGCCGCAAATCTGCGTTGCCGAACTGGTGCGCGCGGAAGAGAACGGCCAGGTTGAGGAAGGCGCGCTGGTGGTGGAGCACGTGGATGGCACCCCGGTGCTGCGCCTGCGCGAGCAATTGCTGCCGCTGGTGCATCTGCGCGACCTGCTGCAGCTCGACACCGCGGCGATCCAGGACAACCGGGATGGCGGAGCGGTAACGGTGGTGGTCGCCAATCTGGGCGGCGCCATGCTGGGGCTGGTCGTGGACCAGGTGTTCGATACCGAGGAGATCGTGGTCAAGCCGGTCTCTCCCCTGCTGCGTCACATCAAGGTCTTCAGCGGCAACACCATCCTTGGGGATGGCAGCGTCATCATGATCCTGGACCCGAACGGCATGGCCCGCGCCATCGGCCAGGCGGCCGTCACCAGCTCCCCGACGGAGCGGCCGGTCGACTGCCAGGCCGGCGTGACCGAACGCACCGGCGACAAATCCGCCATGCTCCTGGTCCGCCTGTCCCCGGGCGCCAGCCCGGTGGCGATGCCGCTGGGCCTGGTCGCCCGGATTGAAAGCTTCTCGCGCGAGGACATCGAATACACGTCCGAACAGGCGGTGACGCAGTATCGCGGCCAACTCATGCCGCTCATGGCGCTGGACGGCTCGCATAACGTCGCGGACCACGTGCCGGTGCTGGTTTTCGCCGACCGCGGCCGCTCCGTCGGGCTGATGGTGGAGGAGATCGTGGACGTGGTGGAGGACCAGCTCGTCATTGAACTGGCGTCCTCCCGCCAAGGCATCCTGGGCACCGCCATCATCGCAGGCCGCGTCACCGAGATCATCGACGCCGGACATTGGCTGAAGCAAGGCTGGCAGGATTGGTTCAGCGATAATCCTGCCCCCTCCGACGCGTCGCAGCGGCGCTTGCTGGTGGTGGAGGACAGCGCGTTCTTCCGCCAGCTCCTGATCCCGACCCTGTCGGCCGCCGGCTACGACGTCACCGCCGTGGACAGCGCGGTGAAAGCGCTGGCGCTGCGTGACGGCCCGGCGCCTGCGGAGTTCGACGCCATCGTGTCCGACGTGGAGATGCCGGGCATGGATGGGCTGCAGTTTGCCCGGCTGATCAAGGAAGGCGGCGCCTGGATGGACGTACCGCTGATCGCGCTCAGCGGCCGGTTCAACCCGATGGACATCCGGCGCGGCGGCGCAGCCGGGTTCTGCGAATACCTGGGCAAGTTCGACCGGGACGCGCTGCTCTCCGCCCTGCGCCGCCATCTGGACAGGCAAGAGCGGGAGGCTGCGTGATGGCAGGCGCAAGTATGGCATTGCCCGGCGAGCTGCGTCCTTCGGCCGAGGTGGCGCCGACCGTCTATGTCACCCTCAACGTGGCCGGGCAGCTTTGCGGCGTTCCGGTCAGCGCCGTGCGGGACGTACTGCGGCAACAGCCGATCTCGCCCGTGCCGCTGGCTCCGCCGGACGTCGCGGGCAACCTCAACCTGCGCGGCCGGATCGTCACCGCGATCGACCTGCGCCGCCGCCTGCAACTCCCGCCCGCACCGCCGGGCTCGCAGCCCATGGCCGTGGTGACCGAGAACAACGGGGAACTCTACGCCCTCTTGGTCGACCAGGTGTGCGAGGTGCTCTCGCCCGACAGCAACCGCTTCGAGCCGAACCCGCAGACCCTCCCCGCCGCCTGGACAAATTACAGCACCGGACTGTTTCGGTTGGAGAACGCGCTCATGATCGTGCTGGACCTGTCACGCCTGCTCGCCATCTCGGCCGTCGCGTCGTGATTGATGAACTGACCGAGGATGTTTGCGCGGCAGAGGCGCTGCCGACCTGCCTGGTGGTCGATGACAGCCGCGTCGTGCGCAAGGTCGCCCGGCGCATCCTGGAGGGGCACGGCTACCTCGTGGCGGAGGCGGAGAACGGGTTGGAAGCACTGATCCATTGCCGCCGCGAGTTGCCGCGCTGCGTGCTGCTGGACTGGAACATGCCGGTGATGAACGGCCTTACCTTCCTGAAGGCGCTGCGGGCGGAGTTCGGCGCCGAGGGACCGATGGTGATCTTCTGCACGACGGAGAACGAAATCGGCCCCATGACGTCCGCGATCGAGAGCGGCGCACAGGAATACATCATGAAGCCGTTCGACGAAGCGATCCTGACCGGCAAGTTCGCCCAAATCGGCCTGCTCTGATCGGTCCGATGAACGCCGCCACGGTGCTTGCAGAACTGGTGCATCGGCGATCAGGGTTGGTGCTGGGCCCGGACAAGCTCTATCTGATGGAGTCCCGGCTCGGCGGCCTGCTGCGCCGGGACTCGATCCCGGACCTGGATGCGCTGGCACATCGACTCACCGCGGCGCACGACGAAGCGCTTGAGCAGGATGTGGTGGAGGCGATGGCCACACACGAAACCTTGTTTTTCCGCGACGGCAGGCCGTTTGATCATCTGAGCAAGACCGGATTGCCGGCCCTGCTGAGCACTCGCCCGTCAGGAAGCCGCTTGCGCATCTGGTCCGCCGCCGCGGCGACCGGGCAGGAGGCTTACTCGGTGGCCATGCTGATCGCCGAAGCCGGCTTGACCAGCCGGTACAAGGTGGAAATCCTTGGCACCGACCTCGCCCGCGGTCCGATCGCCCGGGCGCAAGCCGGCGTCTTCACCCAATATGAAGTCCAGCGCGGCCTTTCCGTGCACCGGCTGCTGCAGCATTTTACCCGGCAGGGCGAGGATTGGGTGGTGAAACCCGCGCTTCGCGCGCTCTGCACCTTCCGCGAATGGAACTTGCTGGATGATGCGACGCCGCTCGGCAAGTTCGACATCGTCTTCTGCCGCAACGTGCTGCTGTATTTCGACGTGGCGACCAAGGCCAAGGTGCTCGCCTCCGTGCGGCAGCAGATGACGACGGACGGCCTGCTCTATCTTGGTGCGGCGGAGACGACGATCGGGCTCGACGAATCGCTTGAACGCCGCGGCCCGAGCCACGCGATTCAGCCGAATGCTCCGCGGGCCGCCACGGGCCAAAGGCACTCTACGGACCCGTTGCGCACCCCGACATACCAGTCGTAGCGGTCCACTGTCGGGTCGCAATGGCCGGGCACCAGCAGCAGCTTCTCGCCCAGTTCGGCGTGCGCGCCGGGGGCGCAGGTGAGCTTCCCGTGCTCGTCGGATGCCCCGACATAGCGCAGCTCCGGACGCTGCCACACCAGCGGCATGCCGCTATCGGTCGAGAGCGCCTTCAACCCCGCATCGACGACCGCGATGCCGGGTTGCGCGGTGCTCATCACCGTCGCCAGCACGAACAGCGCCTGGGAGAAGCCCGGCGCGTCCGCGTTGCGGGCGTAATCCGCATCCATGAAGCAGTACGAGCCGCATTGGACCTCGGTATAGACGCCGCTGGCAACTTCCAACGCGAAGGTGCCAGTGCCGGCGCCGCCCACCACGGGGCAGGACAGGCCCTGTTGCCGGAGCTGTTCCAGCGTGCGGCGGACCAGCACCGCCGCCTGGCCTACCGCGTCATCCCGTTCGCCCGGCGCACGCATGTGCTGGGCGGCGCCGTGATAAGCCTGCAAGCCACGGAATTCGAGATGGCGGGACCGCGCCACCTGGTTGGCCAAGGTCACGGCGTCCGGGCCAGCCTGAGTGCCGCAGCGGCCCATCCCCACGTCGATTTCGACCAGGACCGGAAGGCGCACCCCCGCGACGGCCGCCGCATCCGCCAGCGCCGAAACCTGCCGTGGATCGTCGGCGCACACCGCGATCCGGGTGATCCGCGCCAACGCGGCCAGCCGCGCGAGCTTCTGCGCGCCGACGACCTGGTTGGTGACGATGATGTCGGGCACCCCGCCCCAGGCCATCACCTCCGCCTCTGCCACCTTCTGCACACACTGGCCGACGGCGCCGCGGGCGATCTGCAAATGGGCGATCACCGGCGATTTGTGCGTCTTGGCGTGGGCGCGCAGCCGCACCCCGCTCCCGGCCAGCAGCGCGGCGAGACGGTCGAGATTGGCCTCGAACACATCCAGGTCGAGGATCAGGGCCGGCGTGTCGACGTCTTGCAGGCGCATGCCGGGCTGCGCGGGTGGTGGCTGCAACATCGCGTCAGCGCCCCGTCAGGCTGGATAGGGGGATTTGGAAGGAGATGACCGCCTGTTCCGTGCCGGGATTGTGCTTGCTCACCCCCGCATTCGACGTGTGGCCGAACGAGGCCACCAGGCGGGTGCCGTTGTCGAACACATACCCGCCTTCGAAGGTGGAGCGGACTTCGAACACGGAACCCAGGTTCTTGCCGTTGTCGCGGCCATAGGCGCCGAAGCCAATATTCGGCGTCAGCACCCAGTGCTGGCTCAACGGGATTTCGACCAGGATGCCGGCGCCGCCCCAGATGGACTGGCGGGTCGTCGTCTCCACCCCCGCCCAGGGCTTGACCTTGAAGTAATCCTCGAAAAACGGCAGCAGGGAGAGGCCGGAGCGGTATTCCATGCGGAAATCACCCGCCGCCCGCGCACCCTGGTTCAGCACATCCGTTCCGCCAATGCCCAGGCTGACCAGCGGCGGGTCCGCAGCCAAGACTGGAACACTGCACAGGAGGGTAAGGCAGCAGGCAGCCAAGAGACGTCGCACGTACACCCCCGCATATCGACGGCAATCTCCCTGATCCGGTGCATGCAGGCAAGCGCGTGTATCTTGGCCGCACCGCATATCACCTATCGCGCCCGGCTCATTCATTCACCTTGCCAACCGAACCGCCCCGTTCGATATTTGGAGCGTCTTGGCAAGACAACATGGGAGGCGGCGGGGCCTGACCAAGACGGGACGCCGGTGGAAAAGATGCGGCATGTTCAACGCTGGACTGATGTGGAAGACGACGAAGCTGGTGCAAACCGTCAGACCGCCAGCTTGGGCGCCCTTGCCGTTCTTCTGTTGCTTGTGGTCGTGAGCCTGGAACTGATCCACGTGCTTCGCTACAAGGCAACGATTGAGGATTGTCTGCTCTCAGGCCGCACCAACTGCGCCGAGATGATTACGCTTCCCTGAGAACGGCGTACAGCCAGTCGAGCGTATCCCCCAGTTCGACCTATCGCCCAACCGATTATCTCGGCTGTCTTGGCCGGGCGCGGCAGCAGGCCGCGGGCTTCACCCATGACGGGTCAGGATGCGGCGAGCACCTTGCCGGATGCGCCGCTCAGCTCGCCCAGCTTGGCGCCGGCCGCGACCTTGTCCTGCGTCTGCATCCCCCTCGCCTGCGTATCGATCGCCCGCCGGGCCTCCGCCTCCGCCTCGGACGGTGGCAGCACCAGCACGCCGGTGTCGTCGCACAGCACCGCGTCGCCAGGCATCACGACGGCGCCGCCGATGCATATGGGGCGGTTCAGCAACCCGCCGAGATCGTAGACGCGGGTGGTGATCGGCGCCATGCCGCGGCACCACATCGGGAAGTCGGACGCCTCGATCTCCTCCATGTCGGTGCACGGCCCGTCCACCACGCCGGCGGCCGCGCCCGCCGCCTTGGCCGCCACCGTCACGCCGCCACCCCAGCAGGCGTGACGGTCATCCCCCAACCGGTCGACCAGCAGGATGTCGCCGGGCCGCAACAGGCCGAGCGCGTGGTGCAGCAGCGTGCTGTCCGGCCCGGGGATCGCCAGCGTAACCGCCGTGCCGGCGACCCGGCGCTTGCGCAGCAACGGCTGGATGCGGCGGTCGCAGAACCCCCAATGGCGCCAATGGCCGACGGTGGCCGTCTCGGTCTGCTGCAGCAACGCCACGATCTCGGCGCTGATGGGTGTCGGCATCGGCCCGATCTCGTATTTCGCCAAATTCGGCTCTCCTTTGCTACGTCATGACCAGGCGCCGGCCACCGCGGCGATGCTAGACAGTAGCGCCTTTCGCGCCCGTCGCCAGCCCGGGGCGTCCCGCGGACTCCCCCTCCAGCACGACGCGCTCGCCGCCGCGCCAGGATGCGAGGGCGGCGATCACGTAGAGGGCCGCGGAGAAGGAAAACGCGAACAGCAGCCCGTGCTTGAACGGCGCCGACATCAATCCTGGGAAAAACGTCTTGCCCGTCAGCGCGGCCACGCTGTCGGGCGGCAGCGCATGCAGCACGTTCGCCGGGATAAGCTGCCCCATCGGGTTGTAGCCGAGGAACGCCGCGAACAGGCTCGCCACCGGCGGCGTCGCGGCGACCTGCCGGGCGACCGCTGCGGGCACATGCTGCGCCAGCAACCCGGCCTCCATGGATTGCGGCAAAGTGGCCGCCAGCCCCACCAGCATCAGGCTGAAGAACACGCCGATCGACAGCACCTGCCCGGCATTGGTGCCGATCGCCCGCACGCCGGAGGCCTGCCCCCGCTCATTCGCAGGGACGGCGTTCATGATCTGCGTGCTGTTCGGCGCCACGAACAGGCCGGATCCCAGCCCGTTGGCGAGCAACAGCGCCGCGAACGTCACGTAGGAGAAATCGGCCGGCAGTTCGAGCAGCGCGATGAAGCTCGCGGCGCCCAGCAGCATCCCGCACACCGCGAACTTCACGCCGCCGAACCGGTCCGCCAGCACGCCCGCCAAGGGCCCGGCCACCAGGAACCCCACCGTCAGCGGCAGCATGAAGATGGCCGACCACAGCGGCGTCTCCTCGAACGAGTAGCCGTGCAGCGGCAACCAGATGCCCTGCAGCCAGATGATGAGCATGAATTGCAGCCCGCCGCGCGCGATGGCGGAGCTGAAATTCGCCAGATTGCCGAACGCGAACGGCTTGATGCTGAACAGCCGGAAATCGAGCATCGGCCGCGCCGCCAGCCGCTCCGCGAACGTGAACCCCACCAGCGACAGCACGCCGAGCGCAAACAGGCTCAACACCAGCGGGCTGGTCCATGCCATCGTCTGCGTGCCGTAGGGCTGGATGCCGTAGGTGATGGCGGTCAGGATCAGCACCAGCCCGATCCCGAACGTGGCATTGCCCAGCCAGTCGATCTTATGGGTGGTCCCCCGGCTCGGCGCATCCCGCAGCTTCAGGAACGCCCAAATCGTGCCGGCCAGCCCGATCGGCACGTTGACCCAGAACACCAGGCGCCAGTTCGTGTCCGCCAACAGGCCGCCGACCAGCAGGCCGATGAATTGGCCGCCGATGGCGGCGACGACGTTGATGCCAAGCGCCATGCCGCGCTGGTGCGGTGGAAAGGCGTCGGTCAGGATCGCCGTCGAGTTCGCCATGATCAGCGCGCCGCCCACGCCCTGGATGATGCGGACCGCGATCAGGTATTGCGCCGCGAAGTCACCCTGGCCCGGCAACAGGCTGAGCGCGACGGAGGCGGCGGTGAAGATCGCGAACCCCAGGTTGTACATGCGGGCGCGGCCAAACTGATCCCCCAGGCGGCCGAACGCCACCACCAGCACGGCGGTCGCGATCATGTAGCCAATGATCGCCCACAGCAGGTAGTTGATGTTGCCTGGATCCAGCGGCCGCAGCCCGATGCCGCGGAACACCGCCGGCAGGCTGATCAGCAGGATGGAGGTGTTCATGGCCGCCGCCAGCATGCCGATCGTGGTGTTGCTCAGCGCGACCCATTTGTAGCTGGCGGGGCGGCCTGGAACGCTCTGCGACATCGATCGGCTCCACGGGGTGCAAGCGTCGCCGCACCCGCTTATAGCTGAGGGAAAGCTCAGGTAGAGATATACGAGGATGTCCTCAGGAATGGCAAGGAGCGGGTTGCCGTCCGCCCGGTTGCCGCAGCGGCAACGCGGGCGCGACCGCGTCACCCGGCTGAAGGGCGCAGCCACGGCGCTGTTCCTGGAGAAGGGCTTCGGGGCCACCACCATGACCGAGATCGCGGCCCAGGCCGGCGCGTCAATCGGCTCGCTCTATCTGTTCTTTCCCACCAAATCCGCCCTGGCGCAGGCTGTGCTGACGGAACTGGCGGATGGGCTCTCCCATCGACTGGACACGCTGCAGGCGCGCATGGTCGGCAAGCCGGCTGCGCGTGTGGCAGATGCCCTGTTTGACGAACTCGCCGGTTTTTTGGCCGAGCACCCGGTCTACGCCGCCCTGATCGACGTGCCCGGTGACGACACGTGGAAACGCGCCGTGCGGGCACGTCGGCGGGCGCAGATCGCCGCGATGTTTGCGGCGGTCGACCCGCCTTTGCCACACGGCCGGCCGGAGCGGCTTGCCGTCATCGTGCCGCAACTCATGCGCATCACGATCGTGTTGGGAAGCGAGGCCGTGCCCCGCGACGCCATCCTGGACGAGTTGCGCACCATGCTTCGCGTCCACCTGGAATAGCCAATCCGGTGAGGCGGCAGCATCACACCACCAGCCCGCTCGCCCGCACCACTGCCGCGGAGGCCGCCATCGACTCGGTCACCGCGAGCGCCGCCGCCAGCGCCCGGCGGCCGGCCACGGCGTCCACCAGCACCGGCGCGCCGTCCAGGCAGGCGGCGACGAAGCTGGCATGTTCCGCCGCCATGGCGTCGTGCTCCTTCCAACTGATCGCCTCGCGCTTGAACCCGCCCGTGCCGGGCAGCGGCAGGCCCCGCTCGCGCCCGATCATCACCAGCTCCCGCGCGCCGAAATCCGCCGACAGGTAGCCCTCCTGCGAGAACAGCCGCATCCGCCGCTCCGTCTTGATGGAGATGCGGCTCGCAGTGATGGTGGCGACGCAGCCATTGGCGAACCGCACCCGGGCGTTGGCGATATCCTCCAGCGGGGAAGACACGGCGGCGCCCATCGCATCCACGCTGCTGATCTCGCTGTCGACCAGGGCCAGCACCAGGTCGAGATCGTGGATCATCAGGTCCAGGATGACGGAGACATCCGTGCCGCGCGGCTTGTAGGGGGCGATCCGCGTCGCCTCGATATATAGCGGCCGAGTGATGCGGCTGCTGATCGCCCGGTGTTCGGCCGAAAAGCGCAGCAGGTGCCCCACCTGCAACACCAGCCGCCGCTCCGCCGCCAGGGCCGCCAGCGCATCCGCCTGCGCCAGGGTCGCGGCGATCGGCTTTTCCACCAGCACGTGGCATCCGGCCTGCAGCGCGCGGCTCGCCAAGGCATGGTGCGCCTCCGCCGGGGCGGCGATCACCACCGCCTGGCAGGCCTCCAGCAGCGCGTCCAGCGCCAGGGCCGGGGCGCCCCCGGCCTCCCGCCCGACCGACGCGGCGCGCGCCATGTCCGTGTCGTGCAGCCCCACCAGGTGGGCGCGCGGGGCCGCCGCGACCTTCAGCGCGTGGAAGCGGCCGAAATGCCCGGCGCCCACAACGCCCATCCGCAACTGCGTCTCGCTCATGCGGCGGCCATAGCACGGGCGGTGGAGGCTTGCATCGCCGGGTGACGCTCGGCATAGACGTCCGCCTGTTGGAGTGACTGGGCCGCATGCTGTATTTTGGCCGCGCCAAGACCTCGCTGATCGTCGGCTTATGCCTCTTGGGCGCCCTGCTTTGCCTGCCGAACGTGCTGCCGCAGCCGGCGGCATGGGTGCCGTGGCGCGCGGTGCACCTGGGCCTCGATTTGCGCGGCGGGTCCTACCTGCTGCTGCAGGTGGACCTGGCGGCGCTCGGCAAGGAGCGGCTGGACACCGTGCTGGACCGCGCCCGCCAGGCCTTGGCAGGCAAGTATCGCAGCCTGGCGGAGGCTCCGGGCGATAGCAGGGTCAACGTCACGCTGCGTGATCCGGCGCAAAGCCAGGCTGCCATCGCCGCCTTGCGCTCGGTCGCCGCCAACCCGGACGGCACGCAGGATTTCGACGTGTCGACCCAGCCGGACGGCGCCCTGTGGCTGACCCTGGATGAGGCCGCGTTGCGCGCGCGGGCCACGGGGGCGGTGCAGCAATCCATCGAGATCGTGCGACGCCGCATCGACGCCACCGGCGTGCTGGACCCGCAGATCACCCGGCAGGGCGACAACCGCATCGTCGTGCAACTGCCCGGCGTGGACGACCCCAACCGCATCAAGCAACTGATCGGCACCACCGCCAAGATGACCTTCCACCTGCTGGACGAGGGGGCGGACCCGAACCGCCCGGCCCCGCCCGGGGACGAAATCCTGCCGATGGAGAATGATCCCAACCGCAAGCTGGTGGTGCGCCGCCGGGTGGAGGTGGACGGCGCCGACCTGACGGACGCGAGCGCCGGCCGGTCCTCCCAGAACAACGACTGGGTGGTGAACTTCGTGTTCGACAGCGCCGGCGCCCGGCGGTTCGGCGAGGTGACGACCGCCAACGTGAACCACCCGTTCGCCATCGTGCTGGACGACAAGATCCTGACCGCGCCCAACATCAACGAGCCAATCACCGGGGGCCGCGGCCAGATCAGCGGCCAGTTCACCGCCCAGTCGGCCACCGACCTGGCCCTGCTGCTGCGCGCCGGCGCGCTGCCCGCGCCGCTGACCGTGGTGGAGGAGCGTACCATCGGGCCGGAGCTGGGGGCCGACAGCATCCGCGCCGGGGCGATCGCGCTGGGCGTCGGCTTCTTGCTGGTGGTCGGCTTCATGGGCACGTTCTATGGCCTGTTCGGCTGGTTCGCGAACGTGGCGCTGGTGGTCAACCTGCTGATGATGCTGGCCATCCTTTCGTTGCTGGAGGCGACGCTGACGCTGCCGGGCATGGCCGGCATCCTGCTGACGCTGGGCATGGCGGTGGACGCCAACATCCTGATCAACGAGCGCATCCGGGAGGAGACGAAGCTGGACCGCAAGCCGGTCGCGGCGCTGGAGGCCGGGTTCCGCCGCGCCTACAGCACCATCATCGACAGCAACGCCACCGCCTTCCTGGCGCATGTGATGCTGTTCGTGTTCGGCTCCGGCCCGGTGCGCGGCTTCGCCGTCACCATCACCGTCGGCATCGTCACCACCCTGTTCACGGCCACGGTCGTGGCGCGGCTGATGATGGTGCGCTGGTACAGCGCCCGGCGCCCTGCGTTGCTGCCGGTATAGGACCCCGCCCATGTTCTTCCGCCCGCTGTTCCGCATGGTCCCCGACGGCACCCGCATCCACTTCATGCGCGGCCGGTTCATCGGCCTGGGCACGTCCGCCGTCCTGTCGGTGTTTTCGCTGGTCGTCGCGTTTTATCCGGGGCTGAACCTAGGCATCGACTTCAAGGGCGGCATTGTGATGGAGGTCCGCACCCAAGCCGCGGCGGACTTCAACAAGATCCGCGCGGCGCTGGCCGCCCACGGGGTGCCGGCCGCCGGGCTGCAGCGGTTCGGCGACGCGCAGGACGTGCTGATCAGCCTGGACCGGCAGCCGACCGAGGCCGGCACCGAGCAGGTCGTGGACCAGGTGCGCGGCGCGTTGCAGGACTCGCAGCCGGGCGCGGTCATCCAGCGCACTGACGCGGTCGGCGCCTCCGTCTCCGACGAGTTGTTCCGCAACGGTCTGCTGGCCCTGGGCATCAGCCTGCTGATGATCCTGGTCTATATCTGGTTCCGCTTCGAATGGCAGTTCGCCGTCGGCGCCGTGGCGACGCTGCTGCTGGACGTGACCAAGGTCGTGGGATTCCTGGTCGTCACCCGCATCCAGTTCGACCTGGTGATGGTGGCCGCCATCCTGACGGTGATCGGCTATTCCACCAACGACAAGGTGGTGGTGTATGACCGCGTGCGGGAAAACCTGCGCAAATACAAAACGATGAAGCTGCGCGAGCTGATCGACTTCTCCATCAACGAGACGCTGAACCGTACGCTGGGCACGTCGATGACAGTGTTCCTGGCCAGCCTGCCGCTCGCACTGTTCGGCGGCTCGTCGCTGTCGGGCTTCGCGGCGGTCATGCTGTTCGGCATCGTGGTGGGGACATCGTCCTCCATCTTCATCGCGGCGCCGATCCTCCTGCTGCTGGGGGAGAACCGGTTGCGGCGGGATGCCCAGGCGCCCGCTGCCGCGAAGCCGGCTGTCCGACCGGCACGCTGATGCGGCTGTGGCCAGCCAGCAAAAATGTCTGACAATTGTCACGGTCGCACTCGACGGAGTGGCAGCATGGTGGCAAGTTCATGTTACATGAGCACTAAAGGCACTGTGGGACCACGCTTTGTTAGGCTTCACGACCACTCAATCTCCCGCCCGGCAGGTCCTGCTCCTGTCCAGCGATCCAGCCTGGGCGGCCGCGGCGCGGCTGGCGATTGACCGTTCGGCGGGCGAGTCGCTGCAACTGGCCGACTCCCCGAAAGATGCCCTGACACGCCTGGTGCGGCCCACCCACTTGTTTTCCCACCTGTTGATGGAACCTGCTGCGGCGGGGCCTTACGTCCGCGATTTGCTGGGGGTGACCTCGGGCGAAGCCGGGTCGCAGGTCGAGTTGATCCTGCTTGGCGCTGCGGAAGGCTTCGCTGGCCGTCGCACCGTGTCCCACGCTTCGACCCCCGCAGACCTGGCTGAAAAATTGCACCCCCAAAGCAAGCCGGACGCCGCTGGTACGCCGCCGCTGTCGACCTCCGATATCGCCCTGGCCTTCAGCGCCGGGAATGTGGAATGCCGCTTCCAGCCGATCGTCCGTTTGGAGGATCGCCGCGCTGTGGGGATGGAGGCATTGGCCCGGCTGCATCATGCCGACCACGGCACGATCAGCCCCGACCTCTTCATCCCGCAGCTCGAGCGCGCTGGCCTGTCGCTTCGACTGACCGAGGCGGTGGCGCAGGCCGCCATGGCGGCGATCGACCCGGTGTTCCTGGATGAGAACGACCTCTTCGTCACCATCAACCTGCCGCTGGACGTATTGCAGTTCCCCGAAGCGCTGAGCAGGATCGATACCCTGCGCGCCAACTTTCAGATTCCCGTGCATCGCCTCTTAATCGAGTTGACGGAGAGCCGCCCTGTCAGCGACGTCCCCGCCCTCGCCACCGCCGTGAATTACTGGCGCAACGCCGGCTATCGTGTCGCGATCGACGACATGGGCCCGGACATGATCAACCAGATCGAACTGTTCGGCCTGCCGTTCAACATGGTGAAGCTGGACAAGCAGGTGGTGCTGCGATCCGAGACGGATTTGCTGGCCCGGCGATACCTCCAGCGGACGATCGACAACGCCCATAGCAACTCCCTGAGCATCATCGCCGAGGGCATTGAAAATGAAGCTATGTGGAACCGTATGCGGGACGTTGGCGTGGAATACGCCCAGGGCTTCCTGATTGCTCGTGCGCTTCCGGCCAGTGCATTGGCCTCATGGCTGGTCGAATGGTCCGCGCAAACGACCCTGCCGCCGGACCGGCAGCCGACATAGTCCTACGGCCGCTCGATCAACGCGCCAATACTGCCATCGTCCGCACACGGTCCAGCGTTTCCTGCAGATCGTAGGGCTTCGGCAGGAAATGACACCCAGGCGGCAAATCGTCGCTCTCAATCCGGGCTTTGCCGGACGCGATCAGCAGCTTTATGTTGGGCCAATTCTGGTGGACATGGTGGACCAGCGCTAATCCATCCATGGTCCCGGGCATATGGATATCGGTGAATAGCAGCCGGACATTCGCATGCTGGGCCTCCACGATGGCCAATGCTTCGTCGGCATGGCCTGCTTCCCTCACGTCGAACCCGGCGTCCGAAAGCAAGTCCGCCATGAGTGCCCTTACCAGGAATTCATCCTCAACCAGGACGACCACCAGGGCCTTCGTTGTCTCGGCAAGCGCGAAGTTTCCCATCAATATCTAAGCCGGGACGACAAGTATGGTTCCGCAGCGCTGGCGCTGAGACGCCACACGTTCAACATTGTCCCTGCAACGGTGAATGGATTGGACAATGCTGAACCCAAACGGCCGCGTGGTCATGATCTCAGGCGCAACGCGCGGCATCGGCCGGGCGATTATGGATCGGCTGCTCGCGGCCGGCTGCCTGGTCTGTGCCGGCGTCCGCGACCCAGGCCGCCTTCCTGAGCATCCTGGCCTCTCACACGCGCGATACGACGCGGCCGGGCCGGACGGTGCGGCATCGTGGGTCGCCGCGACGGTCGAGCGATACGGGCGGGTTGACGCGCTGGTCAACGCGGCCGGGATCAATCCCCGCGGCCGCTTGCTGGACGCGGATGACGCGCCGTTCGAAGCCTGCTGGACCGTCAACAGCATGGCGCCCATGCGGGCCATCCGGGCTGCCTGGCCCCATCTCGTCGCCAGCGGCGCCGGGCGCGTCGTCACCATCTCCTCCCTGTCGGGCAAGCGCGTCCGCAACGAGAACCTGTCCTACGCCATGAGCAAGTTCGCCGTCATGGCGTTGACCCAGGAGGTCCGGCGCCTGGGCTGGGAGCACGGCATCCGGGCCACAGCGGTCTGCCCGGGCTTCGTCGATACCGACATGACGGCGCACGTCACCAACATGCCGCGCGACAAGATGAGCCGGCCGGAGGATCTCGCCGTTCTGGTGGAGGCGATGTTGCACCTGCCAAACAACGCCACCGTCGCGGAATTGCTGTTCAACTGCCGGCACGAGGACATGCTGTAGCCGCCGCCAAGGCTTCACGCTCCAGCAGGGCCTGTTTACGCCGCGTCCCCCAGCGATAGCCGGACAGCGCCCCGCTGGAGCCGACCACCCGGTGGCAGGGAATCGCCACCGCCATCTGGTTGGCCGCACAGGCGCCGGCCACCGCACGGACCGCCTGCGGGCTGCCCATCCGCGCTGCGACCTCGGCGTAACTCAGCGTGGCGCCCACCGGGATGTCGCGTAAGATGGCCCAAACGCGCCGCTGGAACGCAGTGCCCCTGATATCCAGCGGCAGGCCGAGTGCGGTCTCAGGTGCGTCGACATGGGCCACCACCTGCGCCACCCAGGCGTCGAACGCCGGGTCGGCAGGGTGATGCTGCGCCTTTGGGAAGCGCGCCTGCAGGTCGGCCACCAGGTCAGCCGGCGCGTCGCCGAGCAGGATCGCGCACACGCCGCGTTCAGTCGCGGCAACCAGGATGGCGCCGAGCGTGCACCGGCCAACCGCATGCCGGATCACCTCACCGACGCCGCCGGCGCGGTAGCGGGCCGGCGCCATGCCGAGCAAATCCGCCGCAGCCTCGTAGAACCTGCCGGAGGAGTTGAACCCGGCGTCGTACATCGCCTCAGTCACGCTGGCGCCGGCTTGCAGCCGGGACTGCACGCGCTGTCCCCGGCGGGTGCTGGCATACGCCTTGGGCGTGACGCCGGTGACGCGGCGGAACATGCGATGAAAGTGGAACGGGCTCAGCCCGGCGGATGCGGCAAGCTGGTCAAGCACCAATTCCTCCTCGGACGCCTCGATCATGCGGCAGGCGCGGGCGACCAAGGCTGCCTCCCGCTCTGCCCGGGGCGGCTGGTCCGGCTTGCAGCGCTTGCACGCCCGGAACCCGGCCGCTTCGGCACTACGGCGATCGGCATGGAAGCTGACGTTCTCGACACGCGCCGGACGCGCGGCACAGGATGGGTGGCAATACACGCCGGTGGTCGCCACCGCGTAGAGGAACCGGCCATCCGCCCGCGTGTCACGCTGGCGGATGGCGGCCCAGCGATCCGGCTCGGTCTCGAACGAGAGCGGGGTGATCGCATTCATGGGGTGCTCCTTGTCTGATGCCCCACCATGGTTGGCGATGCCCGGCATGGCACTCCGCAGCTTGCGCAGCAATCAAACTTTGGCGGCCGAGGTCAAGTTGGGGTCGGGCCCGGCCACGCTCCCGCCAACGACCCGCGTCGCCCGGGCGCCATACCGCCGCGCCAGCGTGGCGCAGAGCATCAACTGCAACTGGTGGAAGAGCATGAGCGGCAGCACGATCAATCCGACCTGGGACCCGGCGAACAGGACGCTGGCCATCGGCAGGCCGCTCGCCAGGCTTTTCTTGGAGCCGCAGAACACGACGACGATCTCGTCCTCGACTGGAAAGCGGAGGACGTAGCGGCTGAGGATCGTGGTGATGGCCAGCACCAGCAACAGCACCACCAGGGAGACGGCGACCAAGACGGCCAGGTTCGTCACGTCCAACTGGCGCCAGACGCCACTGACAACGCCCTCGCTGAAGGCGGTGTAGATGACCAGCAGGATTGAGCCCCGGTCGACGAAGCCGAGCGAGGATTTGTTCCGCGTGAGCCAACCATTGATCCAGGGGCGGAGCGCCTGGCCGGCCATGAACGGCAGCAGCAACTGGGTGATGATGTCCAGCAGCACCCCGAACGAGAAACCGCCACTTTGCGTGTGCAGCAAGGATGCGGCGAGCAGCGGGGTTACGAAGATACCGAGCAGGTTGGAGGCCGAAGCGCTGCACAGCGCGGCCGCCACGTTGCCCCGCGCGATCGAGGTGAATGCTATGGAAGACTGCACCGTCGAGGGCAGCACGCAGAGGAACAGGATGCCGTTATAGAGCTGGCGCGGCAGGATCCATCCGGGCAGCAACCCCAGGGCAAGGCCGATGACCGGGAACAGGATGAACGTGCAAGCGAGCACCACGCCGTGCAGCCGCCAGTGCGTCAGCCCCGTCAGCGCCGCCTGCGGCGACAGCTTGGCGCCATACATGAAGAACAGGACACCGATCGCCACCGTGGCCGCCCAATTCGCGATCACCGCGCCGATTCCCGTCGCCGGCAGCACCGAGGCCAGGGCTACCGTCGCCACCATCATCAGGATGTAGGGATCGATCGGAAAGCGGAACTTGGCTGCCATCATCTCACTCCCCACGCGCATCTGCCCTTCTACCCTGCAGCAAGCCTGGGCGGGAGTGCAGCCTTGCCCGGGGTCAAGCCGCTATTTCGGTTGAACCGGCTGGGTGTTGGGGGCCGAACCGGGTGGTGGGATGATTGGGGTGCTGCCTTGCACGGGCGGTGGGATGATCGGCGTCGTGCCGCCCGTCGAAGGTGGCGTGATCACGCCGTTGCGGGCGCTTCCGCCGGGCACGTCCGCCGGTCCGCCGGTCGCCGGGGCTGGGATGGCGGTCTGCGGCCCGCTGCTGTCGGGGGCCGGCTGCGCCCGCGCCGACATGCTGGCGACCACACCCGCCAATACGAAACCGGTCACGGCAAGCTGATGCCGGATTTTCATTGGCCTGCCTTCGACTTGGCCTTGCGCTCGCCCGTCTGCGTGCGAACCACGGCGATGGTCTGGGCGGGGCTCTGGGTGGCCATGGATGCCTCCTACATGCATCTTCAACCGGCTCTCAACGCCGCTTGGCTGGGGATGTTGCAGCCCTTTGACTCCACCGGCTGGCGGAGCGATCAGGGTCGTCATGATCATCAGAAGCGACGAGACCGCCGATGTGGCCGTGGCGGGTGCGGACGGCGCCATGCGGCTGCACCTGTTCCGGCCGGCGCTGCCGGGACGGTTCCCCGGCATCCTGTTGTTTTCGGAAATCTACCAGGTCACCAGCCCGATCCGTCGCCTGGCCGCCATGGTTGCCGGCCAGGGCTACGTCGTCGCTGTGCCCGAGGTTTACCACGAGTACGAACCACCGGGAACGGTGCTGCAGTACGACCAACCCGGTACGGACCGCGGCAACGCGCTGAAGACCACCAAGCCGGTCGCCGCGTTCGACGCCGATGCCCGCGCCGCATTGGGCTTCCTGCGGCAACACGCGGCCTGCACCGGGCGGCTCGGCACGACGGGGGTCTGCCTCGGCGGCCACCTGGCCTATCGCGCGGCGCTGGACCCGGGCGTGTCCGCCGCCGCCTGTTTCTACGCCACGGACATCCACTCCGACACGCTCGGCGCCGGCAAGACGGATGACAGCCTGGCCCGGATGGACGAGTTGAAGGCGGAGGCGCTGTTCGTCTGGGGCCGGCAGGACCCGCACGTCCCGTTCACCGGCCGGCAGGCGATCCGCCAGCGGCTGGAGGCAGTGTCCGCCCGCTACGAGTGGCACGAGGTGAACGGCGCCCATGCCTTCCTGCGCGACGAGGGACCGCGCTACGACCCGGCCCTGTTCCTGCAATGCATGGCGTGGATGCTGGCGCTGTTCCGGCGCACCCTCGGCGGAGGCAGTGCGTGACCTGGTCGGGATGGC
The DNA here is from genome assembly GCA_965199095.1 of Acetobacteraceae bacterium. GTDB lineage: Bacteria > Pseudomonadota > Alphaproteobacteria > Acetobacterales > Acetobacteraceae > LMUY01. The sequence goes on along the minus strand of CBDAQM010000004.1, from coordinate 22,553 downwards.
CCGCGCCGCGATCGGCGCTGCCGGCCCACCGCTAGCTAGCCCTTCAAGGAGCGTGGCGGCGTTGTCGGTAGGCCTGGACTCGCCCGGTCAATGCCCCTCCACCACGATGAGTTCGGCACTGTCGTCGCGCCGGGTGCTTGGACGAAGTGTCGTGACGGTTGGATCAAGCGCGACGCCACACCCAGGCGTCCCCATCCCATAATTTGAACGGGCGCATGCCGGCAACCGCCAATACCAACCCGGTCTCGGTCGCCCAGCGTTGCGCATCCGCCGCGTCCTCGGCCATCGTGCGGCCATAGCTGAGGTTCAGCACGGCAAGCGCACCGTTTGGCTGCAGCACGCCGGCCGCGGCGGCTATCATGGCATCGGCGACACCTGCCTGCAGAATGTAAGGCATGCTGTCTACGGCAAGCACCAAGTCAAACGGGCCCGGCGGAACTGTCTGCCCGTCGGTCACGGCGAAGCGGAGGTTGGCCGTCTCGCCGTGGCGCCGCTGCGCTTCAGCCACCATGCCGGGGGACACGTCCAGTCCAACAACAGTGCGGCAGCGCAGTGACAGGGCGGCTGCAATCCGGCCGGTACCGCAGCCAACATCCAGCACGTCGGCATGAGGCGGGACCAACCCCTGGCTTGCAAGCCAGTCCACCACCTCCACCGTGGCAGCGTGGAGCAGAACCGGGTCACCCAACGAGTAAAGCGCCACGCCCGCTTCCGGGGAATGCCTGACGGCGCGGTCGAAGAACGCGGCGATACCCGGAAGCCCGCCTAGGGCGGTGTGGTCACTTCCCGTGGTCCGGATTTCGGCGGCCAAACGGTCCAGTGCTGCATCGCGCCCTTCAACCAAGTCGGCCAGGTTTTTCCAGGCGGGGTTGTCCGGCTCAGCCGCGTCCGCCACCGCTTGCCGGATCGTTGCTGTGGTCCCGCCGCCGAGCAGCAGTCGGCTGACTGCAACGGGACCGGAGATTCGGCCATTTAGGCAGTCCTCCACCGGCCCGCTCACAGCCATCCAAGAGCCTGCAAGCGCGCCTTGTCGTGCCGGGCGTAGCGGTCGCCGATGTCGGCCCGCCAGCGCATTTCCGGTGCGATGACGTTGGCGGCACGGTGGTTGGCGGCGCTGCGGGCGGCAGCCGGTGTTTCCCCGGTCCCGGTCACGATCATGGCATGGCCGGAGCGACGGCGGATCAACCATTCGTTGCCTTCGACGCGGACATCGACAGGATGATAATGCGGCTGTTCGACCGCGTCGGGCTGCTCCAGCCAGAACAGGGGCGGATCAGCGGCGCCGGGCGGGTAGTCCAGGGCGTGCGGGAACGGCGGCACCGACAGCACGATCGCCACCGACCAGCCCGGCAGCGTCGCAAACCCGCCGCCCTCGCCGGCCGCCATACGCGCCAGCAGGTCGCCCCAGCCATCGCGCTGCAGAGCAGCCAACACGGCGTAGCCGGGATTGCCGATGCGGCAGGTGAACTCCAGCGGCACTGGACCCCGCTCGTCGACCATCAGGTTCAGGTTGACGTAGCCGACATGCCCGGTGGCCGCCAGCATAGGGGCCACGCGGTTCAGCGTTGCTTCGAACAATCGATCAGCGCCCTCGTAGCTGGCCAGCGTGCCCATCTCGCCGGTCATTTCCCCCATATCGCCGGGAAAGAAGCGTTTGTGTTCGAAATCGATGCAGGCAGGACGGAGGAATTGCCGGCCGTCGAAGTAGGCGCCGACGCCGACCTCCACACCGCCCAACCGTTCGGAGAGCAGCACCGGGCCGCCACCCTGCTCACGCAGCATGTAAGCGGCGTCGAGCCCGGCCGGGTGGTCGCCGACGAAGGTGGCGTGCTCTCCGCCATCGTATTTGATCACGCTGCGCGCGGGGTTGCGGCGAAGAAACGCTTCGGCCTCGACCGCGGTATCGAAGCGCCGGGCCTTCGCGATTGGCAAGCCCAGCTCGGCCAGCACGGACTGGCCGTAGCCACGGTCGGTTTCGAGCCGGTCCCCAATGGCGCTGCCGCCGACGACGCGATACCCCTCCCGCCGAAGCGCATCCTGCTCCGCCCCGCGGCCGATGCCCTCAAAGAGAATGATCCCGTCGCGCCCGACCCAGGACAGCTCCGCCCGCCAGTCCGGCACGAACGGGAGCAACCCAATGCAGGCGTGATGGTCCCGCGGCTCCGTCGCTGCGACCCGAACGTCATGCCCCTCGCGCAGCAGGCTCAGGAATATGCCACCCAAATAGGCCCGCGGCGTGACGGCAAGTATTCTCATAGCGGTCGTTCGACGCCCGCCAGCCGAGCGGCCAGTCGCCAAATGCCTTCACGATCCACGTTGGCGAACGACACGCGCAGGTGGTCAGGCGAGCCGTTGAACGCCGGGGCTGGCAGCAGCATCACGCCATGCGCCTGCGCCAAGTGCTCGCTGACCGCCCAGGCATCCAGCCCCTCGAAGGGGTGACGCAGATAGGCGAAATAGGCGCCCAGCGAGTCGATCCGCCAATGAGGGATGGCGGCGAAGGCGCTGCGGACGGTGTCGGCGCGGGCTGCCATCTCTTGCGCGTTCGCATCTCGCCAGCCGCCAAGTGCGCCGATCGCCCAACTCATCGCCACCTGGGCGGGGCGCTGCGGGCAGATATGCATGCAGTCCAGCACTTTGGTGACTTGCGGCGCCCAACTCGGATCCGGCAACGTCAAGGCGCCTAGGCGCGCCCCCGGCACGGCGTAGGCTTTCGAAAAGGAATACAGCCGCACCGCGCCCGCAGGTGCGGGAGCTTCAGATCCGGGAGGAAGCACGTCGCGATAAGTCTCATCCAGCAGCAGCAGGACGCCGCGCGCACGGCACAACGCGGCGAACCGCTCCACCAACTCAGGCGGGTAGACGGCTCCGGTGGGATTGTTCGGCGTGACGAGCACGACAGCGGCAACGCCGTCCATCAGGGCCGCAGCACGATCCGGGTCAGGCAGGAAGCCGTCCTCAACGCGACAGGGGAGCGGACGTGCCTCCAGCCCCAGCATGTCGGCCGTCATCTTGTGGTTGTAGTACCAAGGCACCGGTAGCAGCACTGCAGCACCGCGAGGCACGAGCGCAAGCATGGACACGAACATCGCCTGGTTGCAGCCGGCGGTGATGACGACACGGTTCGCCTCCACCCCCGTCGCAGCAGCATAGGCCTGTCGCAAAGCCGTATCCCCGTGGATGAAGCCGTAGCGGGCGTTGACCGGGTCTGCCGCAGCATCGCCCAGACGGCGCAGCAGCTCGGGATGGGGCGGATGGCCCGGGACTGCCTGGCACAGGTCGATCAAGGGCCCTTGTGCACCTGCGTATGCGCGGCCCCAGCCCTGTACAGCAGGAATTGGAGGGCTGTCGGTCGCGGTGACAAGCGGGTTCATGCCCCCTGCTTACCCTGCTTCACGACCGCCGCCCACCCGGCAGGCAGGGGCGCCACATCTGCGGCGCTTCGCAACCATCGCTGTTGACCGCGATGCTACGCCCGGGCTGTTACCGGCGCCTCGGCACCCGACATCCATGGCCCTGCCGCTAAGCGGCGGACGCTTGCTGCATCTTGGTGGATGGCTCCGTGTTAACGTTCATCTCACCTGCCAGCGCCTGCCGCCCTCTTTCGAACGCAGCGGCATAGTGCCGCGCAGCAGCGTCCAATTGCACCCAGCTTGGCGGCGTAGCGGCCGCCGCCACAGCCCGGCTGTCAGCCTCGGCGGCAGGGTTCTCGGCAAGTGCGAGATCAAGCGGTGTAGGATGATGCCCCATGATAGGTTAACCATATCAGGGGTTCCAGCATCAAGGCAACACCAGATGAGGTAGGGTGGTTAAGATATTTATGTTCCTAAACCACATTTGTTAGGCAAGAGACATCCTTTGGGTGTTTTCCTGTTCGGCTCCAGACGTTGCCGTCAGGCACCCTGGCGTCCTTGACGAAACAGGCCGACGCCTTGAGGAGCGCGTTGGTATGCTCGGTCAGGCCGTCGGTCACCATGGTCAAGTGCGAGGCGACGCTGACGGTCACGGCGTTTTCGGTTTGGATCGTTGCGGTCAAGGCGGTGACGTCATCATTGCGGCTGGTGGCGCGTTGCAGCGCCGCCGTGATCTCCCGCGTGGTGCAGCCTTGCGTCGTGACGGCGGCGTCGATCAGGCCGGAGACTTCGTTCAACTGGCCGATGGCTTGATGGATCTCGCCGATCGCCAGAACGGTCTCGTTGGTGGCGAGCTGCAACTGCCCGATTTACGGCCTTGGTCGCGAGCGCGGCGGATTGGGACACTTGATGCGACATCTCCATCACGCTTGCTGAAAGGTTTGCCGCACCCCCGGCAGCGCTGGAGACCGTGTTGCTTGCCTCCACGGCCGCATCCGCCGCTTTGGCGGAGTTTTCCAGCGAGCGGGCCGCGGAGACGGCGAGAGATTGCATGGCCGAGTCGAGTTGAGAGGAGCCACCGGCCATCGCATCCAAGGCTGTTCCGATCTGACTGCTGAAGCCCTGCTCGATTGCCTCCAACGCATGCTGCTTGCGGCGTGCTTCCGCCTGATTGTGGCCATTAAGGATCGTGCTGAGACCCAGCCACGTCATCTTGCTGAATGCGTGACGATACAGGCCTTGCTGCTGGTAGTCGAACCGCTTCGCCCGGCGGCGCCAAAACCGGCCAGGCGCACGTCGGCTCTCGGCTGCGGTTACGGCGTAGATGATCGCAGCCCTCGTGGTCGATTGGCCGATCATTAAATGCTGGCTCGGCACGGCGTGCTTGCCATAGGCTTCACCCAGCGCCTTGCCGATCGTCATAAGGTTGCCCTGGTTATCCCCCGTCGCCACGGCGTTCCAGTAGCTGAACCGCAGTTCGCGTACCTCTGGTGCTTTAATCGCGTTGGTCAGTTGGGAGCCTGCTTTTGCCTTCCTGTGCATCTCATCCAGGACGTTGGGGAGAACAGCACGGATCGTCGCTTCACTCGCCTGCAGGATGCCGACATCATCGGGCGTGATATTGAAAAGCGCGAGCAGTTCTTCCGATGACGACAATTCCATCACGCGCCCTTGCTACCGGCCGCTCTTCGGTGAGTTATCATGCCGTATGATGCTACCGTAGGACCCCTAACGCGCGGTTAAAGCTGTTCAGGATCATCCTGGTCGGACGGGTTCCCGCCCCATAGGCTCAGACTAACACCAGGCACCGTCCTTGCGACGGCCGCCTGCCTTGTGGTAGCCGGCAGATCGGCCACACGGCTGGCCCGACTTGTTCCCCGACATAGCCGGCGACGGTAGACCGCTGCGGCAGGGCCGGGATCGGTGGGCTCCGCTGTGTTGCATCCCTAACCATCGAGAGGTTCGTTTGAGCGAGAAACAGGATGTCGCGCCCGTGCTGCTTCGCGGGAGCCAAGCTAACCGGGCGCTTCTTGCCCTTGGCCAACGGGAGCGTGGGACGTTGGGTGCGCTGCTTGCATCTGGAAAAATCGGAACGGCCGAGTTGTTCGCGGCGAACCGATGGTATGAGACGTTCGCGATGGCCGAGTATGGGGTGTTCGATGCTGAGAAGGCGGGCACGGGCGGCAATGTACGGTTGTTCGCACAGGAACGCCAGGCCGCCGCGGCAACGAGCTACCGGCTGGCGCGCGAGGCCATCGGCATGGCGGGCGATTTACGCATGAGGGCGATCCTGAGTGATGGGCAGTCGATGGCAGCGCTGGCGCTCCGGCTGCAACAGGACCGGAAGATGGTTGCGGGGATGGTGGTTGCCGACTTGGTGCGCCTTGCCGAGCACTACACGGAAGTCGACCATGCCCGCGGCCGCAGCATCGGCTGACTTCGGGATTTCCTAAGTTTTTCTCTTGCGACCTTGGCCCAACGCGGCTATAAGCTTTCTTATCATCACGAGATTTGGGCCGGAAGGCTTCTGCCGCAAACCCCTGGGACCTGATGAGGTTCCAGGGGTTTTTGCTGTGCGCTGCGCTTGAACGGGCGGCATGGTGTCCGCTGTTGAGCAGAGGTGGCTTGAACCGATATTGTGGAGTACGAGCAGGCCATGACCGATGCCGCCGTGCGGAAGACAGGCGGCCGTTCCCGGCGCCCCCCGACCAAAGCGGCCGACAAGAATGCGGCGATGGAAGCGGCGATCAAAGGCGTGCTGGATGACCTGACCCATGATCAGCTCGCGGAGATCGAGCCGCGCGAGGGGCTGCTGCGCGTCATGCGTTGGGCCTTGCGGGCGGGCGCCCTGCCCCTGTTCATCGACATCGCCACCGCACTGATGCCCTACATGCATGCCAAGAAAGCGCCGGTCGCGGAACGCCGGGCCAACCTGCCCACGGCTGACGAAATCGCCGCCGACACCGACCCGAAGGTCGCTGATTAATCCAGCCTGGCGGGCGTCCGGCTGCCATCCTATTGGATTGTTGGAGACACATCGATGCGTCTGACATTGCCGCAGGCTGCGATCCTGGCGGCCGTGCTGCCGCTTGCAGCATACGCGGGCATACCGCCCTCGCAGGAAGACTATGCCGTCAATCTCGGCCTTCCATCCGGAACGCCGGCCGCCATCGTTGGCCAGATGCCGTTCTGGATCGACACCAGCGACAGCTCCGTCAATCCGTTCGGGCTGCCACGACCGGTGTCGGATCAATCGCGATTCCCCGTGTCGACAATGCCGGCGGCCGGTGCGCCTGGCAGCGTGGCCAGCACCCCGACCTATGTCTTGGATGCCAATTCGGCCGCCTTCCAGGGGGTCGTCGGCATCACGCCGGGCACGGCCACGTCGCCACTCCGCTCGATCGGCTTCATTTGCACGGCGTCCGGGCAAGTCACGCTCACGCTGGCTGACAGTTCGACCATCACGCTCGGGCTGGTCGCAAGCCCGGCGTTTCAGTCGTTGCCTTTTGCTGTGAGCAACGTCGCACTCGGTTCAGGGACAGCCGGGACATTCTGGGGGCTGAAATGATGCGCCGTCTGCTCACCTGCAGTGTTGCGATGGCAGCGTTGTCGAGCCACGCGGGCGCGACCCCGCCCGTGTCATCGCCGCCGGCGGTCGCAGCGGATGCGTTCGGCAGGGCGCCAAACGCCAAGGTCTATCCGCAGGGAAACCAACTCAAGGGCATCTGCAAGAGCTGGGCGTTCTCACTCGCCAGCAACGCGAGTACGGTTTATTCAGGTGAGAGCGAACGTTTGCCGTGCACCACGCTCGGCCCGGTGTCGCGGATCGCCCTGGGCTATAGCGGCCTGCGGATCAATAGCGGGACTGAGATTTCGGGTTTCAACCCGGTGTTCTTCCAGGCTACGGTCGAGTACCCGTCGGGGGTGACGTCGCAACACGGCGTCGCCTATTCGCCGCCGCAATTTTCCCAGGATGGCAACAGCACGGTCGAGGTACAGCCGACCGCGGGGCTGGTGCTCACCGATCCGCTATACGTCAACATCCCCGCGGCCACCACCTTCTACATCCGCTCGGCCACAGGGGTGACGTTCCCGCCAACGGGGGGAACGGCGACAGCGGTTGCTGGCGGGGCGCTTGCGGCGTCCACGACCTATTACTACGAGTTGACCTGCAAGAAGGCCGACACGGAGAGCGGGCCGAGCGCGGAGTTCTCGGCGGCCACCACGGCCTCGGCGTTGTCGATGAACCTGACGTGGACGGCTTCGACCGCCTGGGTCGGGTGCGACGCGATCAAGATCTACCGCGCCACGACGAGCGGAGGAGAAGCCTATTTGGCAACGACGCCGTTTCCCGGCGCGTCCTTCGTCGATGCCGGGCTGGCGACGGTGGCCGGGCAAACGCCGCCGGCTGGAATGAAGTATCCGTATTTGAGCTACGTCCCGTCTGGCGGCCTGGCGACCGGGGCAACGGCCACGAACCTGGTCCAGGGCGTCACCACGACGAGTTTCTCACAGGTTGGTCCGTTTCCGGCGATCATCTCGGGGCCCGACCTGATCCTGGGCGACGACGTGGCCAATCCGGCTCTGTGCAACTTCGGCGACAGCATCGGCTACGGGCTGGGCATCCAGCCGGCTGGGACCTACAACAACCAGGGCCCGTTCCAGGCGAACTGGTTCGATTTGGCGACGCCACCCGGCAGCTACAACACGATCAACATGAGCGTCAGCGGCACGCATAGCGCCTCCATGGCCGGCTCCAGCGGGTATTATGGCGGCGCCGGCCGGATGCGGACGCTGGACTATTGCGACAACATCATCAGCGACCTGAGCGTGAACGACATCGATGCCGGGGAGACGTGGCAGCAGATGGCGGCGAACCAGCTCCAGATCGGGCGCACACGCAAGCTGCGGGGCAACAAGTACTTCATCACCACCATGCCGCCGCACGGCGTATCGACCGACAACATGCTGACGCTGGCGGGGCAGACGATCAACGCCAGCAGCGAGGCGGTGCGGCAGAACTACAATGCCTGGGTGCGCGGCGGCTTGCAGGTCGACGGCAACGGCAACCCGCTGCTGAGCGGCGGCACGAAGACGCCCTGGATCGACGGCTACTGGGACATGTCGGCGGCGATCGGTGAAGTCAACGCGTCCGGTGCGCCGGCGCTGAACGGCGGCTATTGGCCGGTGTATCCCACTGCGCTGGCGACGGGGACGCTGAACGGGACGCCCACGGCGACGTCGCTGCCGTTCGCGCCCGTCACCGGGCTGGCGAGTGCGGCGCATGCGCTGGTCGGCTACGTGCTGAAGATGACGAGCGGCAGCGTGGCCGGCAGTTGCGTGATCGCCGACAACACGGCGACGGTCATCACGTGCAATGGCGGTGCGGTGAACCTGCCCTCGGCTCCTGCCTCGGGCAGCACGTTCTCGATCTACCAGACCGCGAGCCTGGAGGAGATCCATCCGAGCTATCTGATGAACGTGCAGATGTCGGCGAGCTTCCAGGCCTGGATGGCGAGCTCCGGCTTCAACGCGTTTTGACGGGTCACATGAGGGAGGTGCGATGCCCGTCACCGAGGCCGCCCGTGCCAAGCTGACACGGCAGCAGGCCGAGATCTACCGCGCGGGGTGGACGGCGGAGGCGCGGTTCCGCACCGCCCCGTGCGGACGGCGGTTTGGCAAAACCTTCCTGGGGGTGGAGGAGGTGCGGCGTGCCGCGCGTGAGGCGGTGCGGCAGAACATCCATCCCGACAACGAAATCTGGTATGGTGCGCCGACCTTCAAGCAGGGCAAGCGGGTGTTCTGGCGCCGGCTGAAGCGCGCCATCCCGGCCCGCTGGATCGCCGGCAAGCCGATCGAGACGGATTGCGCCATCACCCTGCTGTCGGGCCACGTGATCCGCATCGTCGGGCTGGACAATTACGATAATTTGCGCGGCTCCGGGCTTTGGTTCTTCCTTGGCGACGAATGGGCCGATGCGAAGCCGGAGGCCTGGACGGAGACGATCCGGCCGATGCTGTCGACGGCGCAGGGCCATGCGCTGTTCATCGGCACCCCGAAGGGCCGCAACGATTTCTACCAGAAGTTCCTGCTCGGCCAGCCCGGCGCGGTGCATAAGGACGGGACGTTGGCGTTCGGCTGGAAGTCCTGGACGTTCACCACGCGGCAGGGCGGGAATGTGCCGGTCGAGGAAATCCAGGACGCCAAGCGCAACATGGGTCCGCGCGAGTTCCGGCAGGAGTACGAGGCCGGGTTCGAGGATTACGCCGGCCGCGTGATCTACGCGTTCAACCGGGCGGAGAATGTGCGGCCCTGCCCCTACGTGCCGCGGGAGGAGCTGCATGTCGGGATGGACTTCAACGTCAACCCGATGACGGCGAGGGTCTGGCAACACAACGATGGCATCGACCGCCAGGTGGGCGAGGTCATGCTGCCGGGCAGCAACACGGACGAGATGTGCGACGAGCTGCAGCGGCGGTATGGGCAGGGCGGGGCGCTCAGCCATGTCAGCGTGTATCCCGACCCGGCGGGCGCACAGCGGCGGACCAGCGCGATGGGGCGCACCGACATCGGCATCCTGCGCTCGCGCGGGTTCCGGGTCATGGCGATGGCGACGCACCCGCTGGTGCGGGACCGGCACAACGTGACGAACGCGCGATTCTACGCGGCGGATGGCACGCGCCGGGCGTTCGTGGACCCGGCCTGCGCCAAGTCGATCGAGGCGTATGAGCGGCTGAGCTACCGCGCCGGCACGAACGAGCCGGACAAGGACGGCGGCTTCGACCACGCGGTGGACGCCACCGGATATTACCTGTTCGGACGCTACGCCGCCAAGCCGGCGCGGACGATGGCGACGTCGCTGATCGGGCGGTGAGCGGCGGACCGGAGCAACACGGGCAACCGGCCAAGGAGGCGCGGGATGGATTGGAATGCGCTGCAGGACAGCATGCAGATCAGGGATACCGACTACCCGCCGCGCTGCGCCCGCATCCTGGCGCTGGGGCGGGTGCTGGCCGGCGAGCAGTACGACCATATCGAGACGCCGTTCAGCGTCGAACGGACACCGGGCGGCGACTACATCCCGCTGGACCGGCGGCGGCCGACGGTACGCACCGGATGGTGCCGCACGGTGGTGGATGACAGCGTGTCGATGCTGTTCGGCCAAGGACGCTGGCCGTGCCCCTCGGCGCCGAGCCGGGATGGCAAGGAAAGCCCTACGATCGCGGCGCTGAAAGCGTTGATCGACGCGACGCAGCTCGCCGGCACGATGGCGGAGGCGGCGACGGCCGGCAGCGTCGGGTCCGTCGCGATCCTGTTCCGGGTGCTGGCGAACCGGCCGTATTTCGACGTGTTCCCCACCGCCTATCTGACGCCGCACTGGGATCCGGCGTCGCCGCGCGCGCTGCTGCGGGTGGTGGAGAAGCGCAAGGTGCGGCGGGCCGACCTGGTCGCCTCCGGCTATCGCGGGTTGGCGGACGATGTCGACCTGTTCTGGTTCCAACGGCAATGGGATGGCGCGGAGGAAACCTGGTTCCGGCCGTGGCCGACCACGGCGCAGGGACAGGCGCCGCAACGCGACGCGGCGCGCAGTGCGGTGCACGGGCTGGGCGTGGTGCCGATGGTGTGGATTCGCAACCTGCCCGGTGGCGACGCGATCGACGGCGCCAGCACGTTCGCCGGCGGGCTGAACACCGAGATCGAGGCGGACTACCAGCTTTCGCAAGGCGGGCGCGGGCTGAAATACAGCAGCGACCCGACCTTGCTGATCAAGGAGCCGGCCGGGCCGATGGAGGCGCCGACCCGGATCGGCGGCGCGGCGTCGGCCCTGATCGTGGGCGGTGATGGCGACGCCAAGCTGCTGGAGATCAGCGGATCGGCGGCCGATGCGGTCACCAACTACGTCACCCACCTGCACAAATACGCCATGGGCGCGATGCACGGCGACGCCAGCGACCGGGACAAGCTGGGCAGCGCGCAATCCGGGCGGGCGATGGAGTTGATGAAGCAGCCGTTGATCTGGCTGACCTCCCGCTTGCGGATGAGTTACGGGGATGGCGGGCTCATCCCGCTGTTGCGGCTGGTGTGCCTGGCGTCGCGCAAGATCAAGGGCGGCGTGGTTTGCGGGGAGGAGCCGCAGACGGCGCTGGATCCGGCCGGGCTCGCGCTGGTCTGGCCGCCCTTCTTCCATCCGACCTACGAGGACAAGCAGGCGGAGGCGGTGGCGGTCACGACGCTGGTCAAGGGCGGCGTGATGTCGCGCCGCACGGCGGTGCAGACGATCGGCGAGAGCTACGACCTGGCCGATGTGGACAGCGAGTTGGCGGAGATCGCGCAGGATGGGTCGCGATAGGTGATCGAGCACTTGGTCTTCCTCAGTTACTTAGGAGAAACTTATGAGTGACACGTCGCTTCCGAACGGTGATCCGGCGCGGCTGCCGGGGCAACGGATCGAGCCCCGGCTGGAATGGGCCGGCGAGGCCGCGGCGTTCTATCGTGGCCGGGCCCAGGACACGGAAACCGCGCTGACCGCCGCCAACGCCGCACGGGCCGAGGCGGAACGCCGGCTGGCCGAGGCCCAGACGGCTGCGCGGGCCGGCAACGAACGGCTGATGCGCGCCGGGCTGAAGGCGCACGCCATGTCGGCCGGAATCGTGGATCCGGACGTGCTGAAGCTGGTCGACCTCGGCACGTCCGGCGTGCGGCTGGACGAGGCGGGCGAGGTGGTCGGGGCCGAGCAGGCGATCGAAGCGCTGAAGGCGGCCAAACCCTGGGCGTTCAAGCAGACGGCCGCGGACAAGGGCAGTTCGTCCAGCACGGCGTCGCCGCCCAACGCACCGCCCGCCACGGGCAAGCGGGCGACCGAGATGACGGAGGCAGAGTGGCGGGCGGAGCGCGCCCGGCTCATCCGGTTCTAGGCGCCGCCGCAACACTCATCGTGAAGGACAGTCATGGGCATTCAGAACTTTCCGGTCGCCTTGCAGGAGATCATCCAGCAGGGCTTCCTGGAGCGCGAGTTTCAACAGGCGCTCGCCTCCCGCCTCGGCTACCGCATGATCGCCGACCGGGAGCAGTTCGCGATCGGGATCGGCGAGACGCTGACGCGCACGCGCGCCGGGCTGAAGCCGTCGGTGACGACGCCGTTGGCGCCGAGCACCAACACCAACCTGGATAACGGGCTCACGCCGGGGAACTGGGGTGTCGAGCAGTACACGATCTCGATCAACCACTACGCGTCGACGATGGACCTCAACATGGTCACCTCGCGGGTGGGGATTGCGTCGCAGTTCCTGCAAAACGCGTATTCCAATGGCGAGCAGGCGGCGCGGTCGCTGGATGAGTTGGCGCGCAACGCGCTGTTCGGCCCGTATTTCGGCGGCAACACGCGGGTACGGGTGACGTTGGGGTCGCCGTCCAGCGCGGTGGCGGTGGACGACGTGCGCGGGTTCCAGGTCGTGTTCGTCAACGGCGTCGCAACGCCGGTGGGCGCGAGCGGCACGACGCTGACGGTGACGGTCGGCGCGGATTCGTATAGCTGCGCGTCGGTGGCCGTCGACGCCACCAACGTCAGCACCACGCCGGGTGGGCTTTCCGGCGTGCTCAGCTTCAGCGGCAATGTCAGCGTGTCCGACGGGACGGCGGGCAACACGGTGCAGGCGGCCAATGCCTCCGTCATCAAGCGGCCGAACGCGCGCACCAACACGTCGCAAATCCAGGCGACCGATACGCTAACCATGTCGACGCTGCTGGATGCGGTGGCGTCGCTGCGGGTCAACGCCGTGCCGGAGATGCAGGGGGTGTTCAACTGCTACCTGGATCCGATCAGCGCCCGGCAGTTGTTCGCCGACAACGACTTCCGCCAGCTTTTCCAAGGCGCCACTTCGGCGAACCAGGTGTTCAAGTCGGGGATGGTCAACGACTTCCTCGGGTTGCGGTTCATGCCGACCACGGAAGCCTATGTGCAGCCGCATCCGACGATCGCCGGGCTGAATGTCCGTCGCCCGATCATCTGCGGCAAGGGCGCGCTGGTGGAGGGCGACTTCGCCGGCATGACCGCCAACGACGTGGCGCCGAAGGATGCGATCGTCAACTTGGTCGACGGCATCGTGATGGTCACGCGCGAGCCGCTGGACCGGTTGCAGCAGATCATCGCGCAGTCCTGGTATTGGATCGGCGGGTTCTGCTGCCCCTCCGACACGACGACGAACGCGACCACGATCCCGACCGCGACAAACGCCAGCTACAAGCGCGCGGTGATGATCGAGCACGCCGGCTGATGCGCCGCGCGGCGCGGGCCGCGCATGCGACGGCCGGGGAACAGCCGGCATCCCCGCGCCTGGTGGCGTTGCGGGCGTTCGACGTCTGGCATCGCGAGCAACTGGTCACGGTGCCGCGCGGCGAGGTGCGCGACGCGGCGCTGATCGTGACGTTGCGCGGCATCCATGATGCCTCGCTCTTGGAGTGGCGGGCATGAGCGACGTGACCACCCCGACGACCGGGCCGGACGCCTATAGCGAGACGCCCGGCAGTTTCGTCGAGGCGGACAAGGTGGATGTCCGGCGGTTCTGCTGGTACCCGGCCTATGGCGCCGGGGCCAGCGGTTTCCAGGGATGGCGGTTCTTCCAGGCCTACGGCCTGCTGGAATACCGGCTGAACAACATGTCGCCGGCCGAAGTGGCGGTGGTGCAGACCACGTACCTCACCAACCTGCGGGCGCTGGAAACCGCGGTGGTGGCGGCGGGCGCCAACCTGACGACGGACTCCGCCGGGCCGTGGACGCACAACAAGGCGGAGGTCACGGACCGGGCGGCGCTGTTCGACACGTGGCGCGCGCGGCTCTGCGCGTTCGTCGGCGTGCCGCCGGGGCCGGAGCACGGCGGCCAGGGCTGCCCAATCGTCATCTGAGAGGGGCCGATGTCAGCACAGGTGATCGAACGCGCGATCTGGTCCGGCATGGCGGCCTGTGCCGCCGTGCTGGGATTTCCATACCAGCAGTTCCGTCCGTTGGGGCCGAGCAACCCCGTGTCCGGCACGCCGCTGAACGCGGCGCTGCCGGTGGCGGCGAGCGTGCGGTTCGGCAGCTTCGATACGGCGCCGAGTTGGGAGAAACCGGAGCGGTTCCTGTACGTGGACGGCACGCAGACGGCGGTCGGCGACTACCTGGTGGGCGGGCCGCTCGGCACGCTGGCGGTGGTGACCCAGGATCCGATGCTGCCGATCACCGGGATCGTCTGCAACCACGTGCTCACGTTCAAGCGCCCGGCGGCCTCCAGCGTGTTCGGCGGGCAGAGCGGCTATAGCGGCGACGTCGCGGCGCAGGAAGTGCCTTTGCTGACGGCGTGGCCGGCCTATCTGGGCACCGCCGGGCGCGGTGGGCGCAGCCCCGTGGAGCTACCGGGGGATGTGGAGATGGCCCGGCTGGACATCCGGTTGCCGATGTGGCCCGGCGTCGTCCTGCTGAACGGCGACGTCATCTATGACGAACAAGGACGGCGTTACAGGACGGTCGCCGCCGAAGCATCCAGCCTCGGGTGGCGGATCGGCGCCGTGCTGTCGATGACATGAGGGGGGCCGGGCATGGCGGATGAAAGCGACGTGGAGGTGGCGCTCGTCGCGGCCGCCGCGGCGGCTGTCTACCCGAACGGAGCCGCTGCGCCGCCGCCCGGCGGCACGGCCTGCCGCATCATCCGCGGCGAGCCAAACCCCGAGGCGCTGAACGTGGACCTGGCCGCCGGGGTGGTGAACGTCACGGTCAGCCTGGTGGAGAAGATGTCGCGCAACACCACGCGCTACAGCACCGCCTGGCAGCCTGCCGCCGCTCAGGCCGTGCCGGGCCTGGCCGTGAGCATGAGCGGCAACGTGGCGAGTTTCTCCGGAGCGGGCGGTGCGGGCAGCATCGTCGGCGTGCAGGTGATGGGGCAAGGATACACCTACGCCACGCTGGCGGGCGACACGCCGGGCAGCGTGGCGGCGGCCTTGGCGCAGCAGGTTCCAGGGGCAACCGCCAGCGGCGCGACGCTGACGCTGCCGGCGACGGGGGGAACCCCGCTGGCGGTGGTTCATGGCTACGCTGCGGCAGTCAGCGAGTTGCGGCGGCAGGAGCAAGGCTTCACCGTCGCGGTGCTCGCGCCAACGCCGGATGCGCGCACTGCCATTGCTTCGGCGATCGACCAGGCGTTGTCGAACACGGAGTTCCTGGCGCTGGCGGATGGCTCCGCCGGGCGGCTGCGATACCACAGCACGCGGGTCGATGACGTGCCGAGCCGGGCCAATCTGTGGCGGCGCGACCTGCTCTACACCGTGGAATACGGCACCACCGCGCTGATGAGCGTGCCGGAGATGGTGTTCGGCACGCTGAGCTTGAATGCCGCTCCGGTTGGGAGCGTCACGCATTGACGGTGAGCAAACATCTGAGGGGATGAACCATGGGTTACCACCTGATCGTGCGGCACGCGTTCGGCGAGTATAGCCGCGGCGACCGCATCACTGACCCGGAGACGATCGCGACGCTGGAGCGCGAAATGGGCGAGCACGTCGCCCGCGTTGCGGCGCCGGAGGAGACGTCCGCGCAGACGGGATAAAGCGCATAGCGTCTGCCTCCCCCTCTGGGAGAGGCCGGGGTGAGGGTCCGACGCGCATGACCTTGCACTTGGCCCTCACCCTACCCTCTCCCAAAGGGCTACGGGAGTCGGGTAAGTGCGGAACGATTTGCTAGAAGCCAGCCGTCGACCATGGCGTTTAGCCTTTTGAGGCCGCGGGCCATAGTTTTTGGGCCGGCTGGTCTGTATCCCTTTGAGGTATAGCCAGACCAGCCGCCCAGGCGGGAGGCTATCCAGGAAAACCATGCGAGCGAGCTGGGGTCGAACGGGTTTTTCAACTTTTCGGTCCGCCCCTCCAGCGTCTTGTTGATGGCCACGAGAGCCGGAAGCTGCACTGGATCGGCGATCACGTCCGTCAACGGCTGCTCTGTCTTGCCGTCACGCCCGATCACCAGTTGCATGATCCGCACCGCGGCGATCAGCGCCACCGTTACCAGCTTCAACAGGCTGTTCGGCGTGGTGATCTGAGAGGTTTCCACGTCCACGCCGTCCGTCTTCATCGTGCGGAACACCTGTTCGATGGTCCAGCGCAGACGATACCAGCGCACCACCCGGAGCGCGTCGGCCGCTGTGGTCACAGCGTGGGTCGTCAGAAGACACCAATGCACGCGGTCCGCCACGTCAGGCGGCTGATCGATCTCACGGACATCGACCACCCGCAGCGTCAGGCTTTCCGCCAACTGCTTGCTGGCCAACGCCGGCCGGCGCACCGTCACCTCACCAAACCGCACCGCGACCACCGCCGTCCGCTCGGCGCGTTGGCCTTTGCCGCTGCGTTTGGCCGGGACGGTGATCGAGTAGCGCGTCACCTCCGACCAGGTCGCGCAAGTCTCGAACAATCTCCCAACGCCGACCGAGCGGTCGCGTGCGGCGCGCACCAGCAAGTGCACGTTGTGCGGACGGCGGGCGAACTGGTCGTAGATGTCGCCTTCGCGGTCCTCCACCATGGTGATCTGCGCCGCGTCGGCGAGGACATCGCCCGCCATCTCCACCCCGGCCAGCCAGCGGCGCGACTCCTTGTCGTCGGCATCCCGCAGCTTGTGATCCCCAACCGTCCCCGGCGCACGATTGATCACCTCGGCGCCGACCAGCCCGAGGATACCGCCCGTCCCAGCATCCAGCGCCAGCACCGGATGGATCAACACACCTATATCCGTGCCGTTGCCAACAGTGCCAAAGCCGCGTTTGCTCCCGGTATGGCCGGCATAGTTGTGCTCCGAGGTGTCGGACACCACCAGAACCTGGCGGCCAGCCGCGCGCTGGGCGGTCAGTTGGCCGGTGCGGACCAGCATTTCGTAGCGGGTGACCGCCTCGTTATCGAGGAATGCGCCATAGCGAAGCACCTCCTCCCGGCTGTCGGCCAGCGCGTGCAGGCACATGGTCTGCTGCTTCTCCATGGCCGCCAGCAGGCAGTCACCGGTTGCCGCCAAACGGCGGTCACCGAACCGGCCGAGTTGGAACTGCGCCATGCGAATCGGATCCTGAGTTGCCTAGATGGCAGCGAATCTGAAGCTCGAGACCAAAGCAACTGGCTCTATACCGCCACCCCAAACTATGACCCGGCTACCTGCCAATCACCTCAGCCATCCCCTCATTTCGTAACCGCAAATTTTTGCATGAACAGACCGGCGTTTAAGATGGCTTCGGCGAAGTTTTCGATCAGCGGTACAAGCCTGTGCTCTGGCATGGTGGGAATGAGATCGTAGAGCATGCACCCCTGTCGGAACAACGAGTGGGTACGGGTCTTGCTGGTGTTGGATTTCAACAGCCGGTCCATTCCAAGGCTCTCACCGACCGCACCGAGTAGGGTGAGCAGCGCGGTGGCAAACGCGCTGACCAGCAGCAGCCGGTCACGCCGCGTGGGTTCGCCGATACGAGTGGCCGACAGTCCCATGCCAAACCGTAGATCCTTGGTGTCGCGGAACTGTGGCTCGATCGTCCAGCGCTTGGCATAGTGGTTGACCAGCACCGCAGCCATCGCGTCCGGATCGCTTGCAGCCAGGCACCAGGGTTCTTTCATGCCCTTGGCATGAACGCACACCACGGCCCCGACCAGCCGGCCCTTTGCCGTCACCCGGGCATGGCGCAGTTTGTGTGCCCGGCCGCCTTTGCCCACCCATTCGGCCGCTGGCTTGGTTTGGCCGTCCTCGGCAGTGACGTGGATGTTGCCGCGAAAGCGGATGACATAGCCAAACCCGAGTTCCTCCAGGAACGCGAACAGCTTCTGGTCGCCGAAGCCGCGGTCGGCCAAGATCGTCACCCGGCATTCTGGCAGTACGCGTTCGGCCAGGCGGCGTAGGCAGGCATCCTCGTAGTCGTTGCGCCGGCTGGCAATCTCATCCTTCCAGACACTCAGCCACAGCAACGGGGCGGCGCGGCCATGACCGCTCACCAGGCTCAATACCAGGGTGGACTGGCTATCGTGGTCGAAATCGGTCCAGTCCATTGCCACCAAGGCTTCCTTACGCCCACTCATCTGATGGGGCACCCAGCGGACAAAGCTGTCCCAGACGTCGATGCCGTTGTTGCTGAGCAGCCGGTCCACCTGCTTGACCGCGTGCTTGGTCACTAGGCCGCGCGCCTGGGCCAGCGCTTGGCCGATCAGCGCCACCGCGAGCGAGGCTGCCGCCATCACCCCAAGCGTCGCGTCGGCCAAGGAATCAATCCGCTTGGCGTGCAGGTCCGGCCCATACAGTTTGCCCAAAAACGAGCGCACTTCACCCAAACAAAACCGCTCACCCGCTTTGCCCACGTCGACGCTCCCGGCCTCAATCGAACCGAATCTCTACAAAACTCCCGCGAATCGAGGCTAGGTCAGGGACAGCTAAAAATGAGGGGATTCGTGAGGCCAATCACTCGCGCACAACTTGGAAAGTCGATTCGCACTTACCCGACAACGGTAGCCCAAAGGGAGAGGGCTTTGTAGCTTCATCATCTCAAGGAGGCGCAATGCCGATCTCGCAATACGGCGTGCTGAACACGACCGCGCTGACGGTGCCGGATCTCTACGTGCAGATCATTCCGCCGCAGATCACCTCCCTCAACGGCGTGCCCAGCAACGTGGTCGGCCTCGTCGGCACCGCGGTCTGGGGCGCCGTCAACAATGCGGTGGTGGTGGGTTCCTATGGGCAATATGCCAGCCTGTTTGGGCCGATCCAGGCGCGGCGCTATGACATGGGCACCACGCTCACCATCGCGCAGCAGCAGGGTGCGGCCAATTTCCGCTGCGTCCGGGTGACGGACGGCACGGATGTCGCGGCCTCGCTGACGATCACCGGCGGCATCACGCTGACGGCGTTCTACACGGGGTCGCTGGGCAACTCGATCACGGTGACCTTCGCGGGGGCGAGCAGCGGGACGGGCGTGAAGGTCACGATCTCCTGCCCGGGGCTGGTGTCGGAGGTGTTCGACAACATCACGCCGGGCAGTTGGACGGCCATCGCCGGCGCGATCAACAGCGGCCAGCCGAACGGGACCCCTGCGTCGAAAATCCTGATCGCGTCGGGCGCTGCGGCGACGGGGGCGCCGACGCTGCAAAGCTACCCGCTGGCGGCCGGCGGCGCCGGGACGACGAGCACGGCCGGCATGGACGGCGCAGCGGGGGTGACTGCGACGACGCTGGTGGGCGTGGACGGCGCCGGCGCGGCCCGCACGGGGCTGTATTCGCTGCGCGGCCAGGGCTGCGGCGCGATCGGCCTGGCGGACTGCGCCACGAGCGCGGCCTGGTCGGCGCAGGCGGCGTTCGGTATTTCCGAAGGCGCCTACATGGTCGATACCGGGCCGTCCGGCGACACCATCGCCAATGCGGTCGCCACGCTGATGAGCTCCGGCGCGCGCAGCTCGTGGCTGAAGATGATGTTCGGCGACTGGCTGTGGTGGACGGACCCGGTGAACGGCGTGCTGCGCCTGGTCTCCCCGCTCGGCTTCGTGCTGGGGCAGCTCGGCGCCAGCGCGCCGAACCAGGCGACGCTGAACAAGCAGTTGTTCGGCATCGTCGCCTCGCAACGCAGCGGGCTCAACAGCGGCGCGTCCACCGGCACCTACAGCGCGGCGGAGCTGGCCTCGCTGGTGGCGGGCGGCTGGGACGTGATCACCAATCCGGGGGCCGCGGCGGTGCCGATCTGGACCTGCCGCACCGGGCACAACAGCAACGCCACGATCGGGGCCGCGCAATCCGACAGCTACACGCGGATGAACAACTACATCGCCGCCACGCTGCTGGCCGGGATGGGCGTGTATGTCGGGCAGCCGATCACGCCGACGCTGTTCAGCAACATCCGGGCGACGCAGATCGGCTTCCTGCAGAACCTGCTGAACGCCGGCTACCTGGCGCTGAACGGCGACGGGTCCCTGCCCTACTCCGTGAAGTGCGATGCGTCGAACAACCCGCAGCAGCGCACGGCGCTGGGCTACGTGCAGTCGGACGACGCGGTGACGATCGAGGGCATCAACGAGAAGTTCCTGGTCAATCTGCAGGCCGCCGCCAGCGTCGTCACCTCCCAATCCGCCGTGGCGCAGGCATCCGGCCTCACCACGCCATCGTCGTTCTGAAAGGGGGCGCGTAGATGTCTGCAACCGGCACCTTCACCGTGGGCCGCGACGGCAACATGGTCATTTCCGTCGCGGGGTTCGGCAACGTCACGCCGCCGCTGGGCACGCTGTTCCGCTCCGCGCCGGTCTACAAGAAGACGCGGTCGGAGCCGCTCAACAGCCCGCCGATCGAGGCGGAACTGCCCGATGGCTGGACTTGGGAGCTGGGCTGCGACCGCGGCAACCGGCAGTTGGACGACCTCGCCTCCGCGATCGAGGCGTCGTTCTGGAACGGCGGCACGCTGCCGCTGTGCACCATCACGCAGTACGTGAAGGAGAATGACGGCAGCACGTCCACCTACTCGTTCACGGCCGGCAGCGTGAAGGTGGATACGGGGACGTTCACCGGCGACCAGACGGTGAAGCAGAAGCTGTCCGGCTTCTCGCCCACGCGGCGCAAGGTGTCTTGATGGCGGAGGAGATCACCGACGCCGCCGGGCGGCGGATCAAGCTGCGGGTGGTGGACCCCAGCTTCGCGCTGATGCTGGCGGAGGCGGCGGGCGATGCCTCCGCCAATGTGGGCTTCATGCGGCTGGCGGGGCTGTACCTGCTGGTGGATGAGATCGACGGGATGCCGGTGCCGTTCCCGCAGGACAAGGACCAGTTGTACGCGGTGGCGCGGCAGTTGGGCAATGACGGGGTGGCGGCGCTGAGCGCCTACATGGCCAGCAGCAGCCCGGCGAAGGAGGCCGAGCAGGCAAAAAACTGAGCCGGCACCCCGTGCTGCGCGACACGCTGTTCCTGACGCAGAACGGGGTGCCGTTCGAGGCGGCGATGAAGCTGCCGCTGTGGAAGCTGCGCGCCTATTGCGTGGCGATCCGCGAAATGCGCGGCGAGCGCTACGACTGGGACCATCATCTCTGGGAGGCGCCTGATGCCTGAGTTCGACGGGCTGGGCGCGTTCATCGCGTTCCTGCCCGGGCTGGCGGGCCCGGGTGGCGGCGGCCCAGCAACAGGGGCGCCAGGCTGCCGTGGACGTCGTATGCACCGAGGTGGTCGCGACGCTGGGAGAGGCCGAGGCTGGCGACACCGGGCCGTTCCCGGCGCGTGCGCCCTTGCAGGCCGCGACCCAGGCGGCGCGCGCGCGGCACGGCTTCGCGGCGGATGCGCCGGAACTCGCCACCGGGGCGCTGCGCGACAGCGTCACGGGGATAGTCGAGGAGACCGGACGGGCCGTCGTGGGCGTGGCGGACGCGATCGTCGGCAGCGGCCGGCCCGGCGACGCATTCCGCAACATCGGCGACGTGGCGGTGGCGCAGGAACAGGGATGGGCCGGCTGCCGCAGCGCTCCTTCCTCGGCATCGGCGGGTTCCGTGCGGCGGAGGGCGCGGCGGCCGCGTTCGTGACGCCGGTCCTGGCTGCCCTGACGGGCGAGACGCCGAAGGAGCATGGTCATGATTGAAGCCTATCGTATCGGCGTCGAGCTGGTGCTCGGCGGCGATTTGGCGGCCGGGATCGAGGCGCTGATCCCCGGGTTGAGGCGGCTGGACGGCGGGCTGGCGCAGGCCAATGCCGGGGCGAAGGCGCTGGCGGGGGCGCTGGACAGCGTGGCCGCGACGGCGCCGGGCATCGGCCAGGCGGCCGCCGCAATGGAACGGCTGAACACGGCCATGGCGGCGATGGACCGCGCGGTGAAGCAGTCGCCCGCAGCGGGCGAGCTGCCCGGCAGGGGCGACGCCGTCAGCCGTCCTGTTCGCAAGCCAAGTCCGGCCAAGCCGCAGGCCGACCGCCCCGCCGGCGCGGCCCCTGCCGTGGCAGAGCCCGGCCGCGTGGCCGTGCCGGCGGCGCGGGCGCTGGTGCAGGCGGTGCAAGCGGCTGCACCGGAGGCGCCGGTCGCCAGGCCGGTGGACGCGGCGCCGCCACTGCAAGCAGTCGCACCCGCGCGGGCCGCCATCGCCTCGCCGCTGCCAGCCTCCGCGCAGGCGGCGCTGTCGCTGCCCCGGGTGGGAGAGAGCAGCGTCGGTCCGGTTGCACGGCGCGAGAGTCCGGAGCCGCCGGCCGCACGCCCACAGCC
>CBDAQM010000003.1:847500-959652 GCA_965199095.1 Acetobacteraceae bacterium | reverse complement strand
ACCGGTCCAGCACGGCAATGGCGTCGCTGTAATGGTTCTGCAGATACTCGGCGTAGCCGTGCATCAACTGCGCGTTCACTGCCCAGGATGAGTACGGATAGTACTGCTCGACATCGTCGAACTGGGTGGATGCTACGCCGTAGCGCTTTGAGTTCAGCGCGTCCACGCCGTTGTTATAAAGCTGTTCCACCGGTGTGTTCGCCGGGTCGAGCTTGGCCTTCTCCTGCGCCTCCGCGGCGATGGTCTTCGGATCGCCGTTCCACGGCTCGATGCTCTTGAGCGTTTCGCAGCCACCCAACAGCGCGGCGATCGCAACACATGGCAGGAGACGAGCGGATCGTATCATGGCACCAGGTTTCCCGAACTGCAGCGCCTTATACCGACGGCTTTGCGGGAAGCGAAGCGCCGTATGGCCACCAATCGCGCTTTTAGCCCCTGATCCGTATCCGTGTGGCCTGTGATCAGACCGGGGCAGCCGCAGCCGCGAACGGCACCGCACCCCAACCGGCAAAGCTGGGCGCATCGGTCCAGGTCCAGGCGGACCGGTCGGCAAACAGGGCTTGCAGCAATTGGTTGTTGAGCGCGTGGCCGGGACGATGGGCGATGAAGCGGGCCTTGATCGGCGCACCCGCCAAAGCAAGGTCCCCCACCGCGTCCAGCATCTTATGGCGAACGAACTCGTCAGGCGACTGCAGACCCCCGGGGTTCAGCACCCGGTCACCGTCCACGACAAGCGCGTTCTTCAGGTTTCCACCGCGCGCCAGCCCGGCGGCTTGCAGCCCGGCGATGTCCTCCGCGAAGGTAAAGGTCCGCGCAGCCGCCAGTTCGCTCCGGAACGCGGCCTCCGTGAGCGAGAGGGTGAGTGCCTGCTGTCCGATCACCGCCGCGGAAAATTCGATCGACACCGCCACTTCCAACCCGCCGGCGGTTGCGGGACGCAACTCGGCAAACGCCTCGCCAGCGGCGACCCGGACGGGGCGCAACACCTCCAGCACGCGGATCTGGGCGTCCTGCTCCACCGTGCCGGCACAATCGATCAGGAAGACGAATGGCGCGGAGGAGCCGTCGAGCACCGGAACCTCCGGGCCGTCCAAGGCCACGACAGCGTTGTCGACACCGCAGGCGGCCAGCGCCGCCATCAGATGCTCGACCGTGCCGACGCGGACATCCGGACACGCCGGGTCGCACAGCACGGTGCACAGGCGCGTGTCGCTGACGTAGTCGAACCGCGCCGGGATGTCGGCCCCGATATCGGTCCGATGAAACACGATCCCCGTGCCAGCGGGCGCGGGCTGCAGTTCCAGCCGGATGCGGGCGCCGGTGTGGAGCCCAACGCCCACGCAACCGATCGGCGCAGCCAGCGTGCGCTGCCGTGTGCGTGTGGCCGTAACGAAGTTGGCGGGAAGTCCATCCATACGCGCGCCTCGCAAGAGCCGGAGCTCAAAACGGTCTGTTCACGGACTTGCTACATAGCAGCCCAGGGGCAAACTATGGCTTGCCCCCGGTCTCGCCAAGTCAATGATTGTTGCCGAGTATTTCTGGACAACCAACTGGTTTTAAAAGAATTTCTCCTGCCTCACTACGAAGACTGGCGACGCAGGAATGCCGGGATGTCCAATCCCATTTCGTCCGTCTGCGCTGGCCGAACGGACGCCGCGCCTTCCGCATGGCCGTTCAACGACGGTTCCGCCCGTTGCGGCTCAGGCGCGGGCGCGGCGGCGCCACGCCCCCGTATCGCCCCGGTGACGATCCCGAACAGGCTGTTGCGTGGCGGCGGCGGGGCCTGCACGGGCTGGGCGGGGGCGCTGGGCTGCGCCTCGGTGAACAGCCCGGCGCGCGGCGGCACGAATGGACGGGTGGGCTGCTGCGGCGCGGCGGCGGGGCGTGGCCGGGCGGCCTGCTGTGCCTCTACCGGCGCGTAACTGGCCGGCTCGGCATCCGGCGCCGCGGCAGCCTGCGGCACCGTGGGCGCCCCCATCAGGCTGACCGGAGCCTGGCCCTGCTGCGGCAACGACATCGGCATGGCGACCTGCGGCTGCAGGGAGGGGGTCGGCATCGCCGGCGCCACCTGCATGCTGACCGGTTGCATCACCGGCATCGGCTGGGCCACCGCGGCGCCACCGCCCACGGCGACCAAGCGAGGCCGCTGTGCCTCGACCGCCTGCACGGTGTCGATCCCGGTCGCCACCACGGAGACGCGGACGCGGCCGGACAGATTGTCATCCACGGCGGAGCCGAAGATGATGTTGGCGTCGTCCGCCACTTCCTCGCGGATGCGGTTGGCGGCCTGGTCCACCTCGAACAGGGTCATGTCCTCCCCGCCCGTGATGTTGATCAGCAGGCCGCGCGCGCCGGACATGGAGGTGTCTTCCAGCAGCGGGTTGCTGATCGCGGCCTCGGCGGCGCGGATGGCGCGGTTCTCGCCCTCCGCCTCGCCGGTGCCCATCATGGCCTTGCCCATCTCCGCCATCACGGTGCGGATGTCGGCAAAGTCCAGGTTTACCAGGCCCGGCGCCATCATCAGGTCGGTCACGCCGCGCACGCCCATGTAGAGCACGTGGTCGGCCATCTTGAACGCTTCCTTCCAGCCTGTGCGCTCGTTGGCGAGGCGGAACAGGTTCTGGTTCGGGATCACGATCAGCGTGTCGACGTAGCTTTGCAGCTCGGAGATACCGGCCTCGGCGGATTTCGCCCGGCGACCACCCTCGAAGGTGAAGGGCTTGGTCACCACGCCCACCGTCAGCACGCCGCGCTCGCGCGCCATGCGGGCGATCACCGGGGCGGCGCCGGTGCCAGTGCCGCCGCCCATGCCGGCGGTGATGAACACCATGTGGGTGCCTTCCAGGTGGCGGGCCAGCTCCTCGCTCGCCTCCTCCGCCGCGGCGCGACCGATCTCGGGCTTGGCGCCGGCGCCCAGGCCCTGCGTCAGATGTGGCCCAAGCTGGATGCGGCGGTCGGCCCGGCTGTGCATGAGCTGCTGCGCGTCCGTGTTGGCGACCACGAAGTCGACGCCCTGCAGGTTCAGCGCGATCATGTTGTCGACGGCATTGGTGCCGCCGCCGCCCACGCCGATGACGGTGATCTTCGGCGTGAAATCGGTGTGAAGCTGCTGTGGCACGGTCAGGTTGAGGGTCATGGCTTTCCTCCGTTGATGGGGGTGTAAGGGCGCGGTCCGGGGGTCATCACACCCGGTCCCGCAGGAAACTGACGATGCGACGGACCAGGCCCGCCGGACGATCCTCGACCCCGAGGTCGAGGTCGCTGAGGCTGCGGCCCTCGCCGGACGCCCACAGCAGCAACCCGGCGGACACGGCGAAGCCAGGCCCCGTCGCCGAGTCGGGCAGGCCGCGCAGGATGCGGATATCGGGCCGGCCCAGCCGAACCTGGCGGCCCAGGATGCGGCCCGCCATCTCCCGCGCGCCGACCAGTTGGCTGGCGCCGCCGGTCAGCACGACGCGGGTGCCGGCGGCGCGGCCGAGCCCTGCACCCTCCAGCCGGTCGCGCACCAGCTCGAACGTCTCCTCCAGCCGCGGCTTGATGATGGAGACGACCATGGAACGCGGGTAGCGGGCATGGGCGTGGTCGTCCTCGCCCACCATGGGCACGGTCAGCATCTCGCGCTCGTCGTCCGGGCTGCCCTGGGCGGAGCCGTTGAGCGTCTTGATCCGCTCCGCCGCGGTGACGGTGGTCGACAGCAGCCGGGCGATGTCGTTGGTCACGTGCTGGCCGCCGACCGGAAGCTGCGCGGTGTGCAGCAACTGCCCTTCGGAGAACACCGCCATCCCCGTGGTGCCGGCGCCCATGTCGATCACCGTGGCGCCCAGTTCCCGCTCATCCTCCACCAGGGTGGACATGCCGGCGGCCATCGGGGCGGACACCAGCTCGGCAATGTCCAGCTCCGCCCGCGCCGCGGTGGCGCCCAAATTGCGCAGCGCCATGGACAGCGCGTCGATCACGTGCAGCCGGGCCGTCAGCGCCTCGCAATGGTGGCCGCGCGGGTCGGCCACGCCCGGCGTCTCGTCGACGCTGAAGGTGAGCGGCAGGGCGTGGATGGTCTCGCGCCCCTCGCTGATGGCGCGGGCGCGCCCCTCCTGCACCACGCGGCGGATGTCCGCCTCCGTCACCGGGCGGCCGCCGACCGGCCATTGCACGTTGAACAGCCGGCTTTCGGGCTGCCCGCACGTCAGGTTCACGGTGACGGAGCGGAGCCGGTGGTCGCTCATGTCCTCCGCCTGCGCCACGGCGCCGCGGATGGCGCGCTCCGCCTCCTCCAAATCGGTGATGCCGCCGCCGCGCACGCCGCGGCCGCGCTGCCAGCCCATGCCCAGCACGCGGAGCGAGCCATCGCCCTCGGTACGGCCGATCAGGCACACCACCTTGTTGGTCCCAATATCCAGCACCCCGAACGGGCCGGCCCGCAGCGCCCGGCTCCGCGGCGGCGGGTCAGCCGGCATCGGCGGCGGCAGCGCGGGGCGGCGGGACATGTCGTTCACGCCTTTTTGCCTGTCGCCGTGGCGGCGGCCGGCGGCTGCGCGCCCTGCGGCCGCACCACCAAACGGTCGGGCAGCCGCATGTCCACCACGGCCAGCGGACGGTCCAGCAGGGACTCGCTGGTCTGCAACTCCGCCAGCTTGGCGATGGCGGGCAGTTCGGCGCCCTCCGGCAGCAGCACGTCGGCGCCGTTCTTCATCCGCAGGTTCCAGCGGCGCTCACCCACGCGGACGGCCGCCACCAGGCGGGATTTCAGCGCCGGCTGCGCGGCCAGCGCCTCCAGCAGCTTCGTCGCGGCCTGCGGTGCGCCGGGGCCGACGACCAGCGGTAGGTCACCGAAGGCAGCCACGTCCTCGTTGGCCACCACCTCGCCGTCGCGGTCGATCAGCACGAACTTGCCCTGGTTCTGCCAGATGGCGTAGGGCCGCCGCTCCACCAGGTTCACCACCAGCGTGCCGGGCAACCGCCGCTCCACCGCCGCACTCTCGACCCAGGACAGCGTTTCGATCCGCTGCCGGGCGCCCTGCAGCGAGAAGCCGAGCATCGAGTCGCCCACATGCACGCCGAGCGCCGCGTTGAGCAGCACGTCCGGCGTGTTGCTGCGCCCCTCCACCACGATCTTCTGCACCCGCATGTTGGCGGCCGACGCGATGGCGTCGCGCAGCCGGGCCACGATCCCGCCGGGCTGCGCGGAGTGGACCAGCAGGATGGCCACCATCACCAAACCAAACCCGCCGAGCCCCCACACGGCTGGCCGCAGGAACCGCCTCTGCCGCCGCAACAGCAGCTTCAGCCCGGAGGGGCGGCGCAATACGTCGCGCGGCTGCGGCAGTTCCTGGCGGGACCGGGTCACACGCGGCATGCGGCGTGCTCCACCATCCAGGTGCACAAGGCGGGGAAGGACATGCCGAGATGCGCCGCCTGCTCCGGCAGCAGCGAGGTCGGCGTCAGGCCCGGCTGGGTGTTCACCTCCAGCAGCACCAGCCGCCCCGGCTCCCCAGCGGTGTCGTCGTAGCGCAAATCCGACCGCGTGGCGCCGCGGCAACCGAGCGCCCTGTGGGCGCGCAGGGCGATGTCCATCGCCTTTGCCCAAATCTCCGGATGCACCTGCGCCGGCAAGGCGTGGGCGCTGCCGCCAACAGCGTATTTCGCCTCGTAATCGTAGAAGCCATGCGCCGGGGTGATATCCGTAACGGTGAGGGCATGGTCGTCCAACACCGCCACGGTCAATTCGCGGCCAGGAATGTATTCCTCGACCAGCGCCTCCGCGCCGAAGCGCCAGGCGGCGGCGACCTCGGCCCGGCGGTTGCCGCCCTGCCGCATGATCTCGACCCCCACGGAGGAGCCTTCGTTCACCGGCTTCACCACGTAGGGCAGCGGCATCGGGTCCGCTTCCGCCAGTTCGGCGACGGGCATGACCCGCCCGGCCGCCACCGGCAGCCCGGCCGCGACGAACAGGGCCTTCGCCGCCTGCTTGTCCATGGCGAGGGCCGAGGCGCGGACGCCGGAATGGGTGTAGGGGATGCCCAGCCAATCCAGCACGCCCTGGAGGCTGCCATCCTCGCCGAACCGGCCGTGCAAGGCGTTGAACACGACGTCGGGCGCCGGGGTCAGCGCCGTGACGAGGGTGCGGAGATCGCCGTCGACCTCCACCGGCCGCACGTCGAACCCGGCCTGCCGCAAGGCCGCGATGACTTCGGCGCCGCTGGCGAGGCTGACCTCCCGCTCGGCCGACACGCCGCCGTACAGCACGGCCACCGTCTTCATGCCACCACCTCCGGTCGGCCGGCCGGGATGCCGATTCGCTTGATCTCCCAATCGAGCGTAACGCCGCTGGCGGCATGCACCCGGCGGCGGACCTCCTCGCCCAGCCCCTCCAGGTCGGCGGCGGTGGCGCCGCCGGTGTTGAGCAGGAAGTTGCAGTGCTTCTCGCTCACCTGCGCGCCGCCCCGCCGCAGCCCGCGGCAGCCGGCAGAGTCGATCAGCTCCCACGCCTTCATGTCCGGCGGGTTGCGGAAGGTGGAGCCGCCGGTGCGGGCGCGGACCGGCTGCGTCGCCTCCCGGCTGGCGCGGATGGTGGCCATGCTGGAGGCAATGATCGCCGGGTCGCCGGGCGTGGCGCGGAACCGGGCGCGCACCACGACGGCGCCGGGTGGCAGGCCGGCATGGCGATAGGCGAAATGCAGCGCCGGCGCCGGCAGGCGCGTCAACCCGCCGGAGCTGACGATCTCCACCCAATCCAGGCAGCCTGCCACGTCGCCCCCGTATGCACCCGCGTTCATGGCGACCGCGCCGCCGACGGAGCCGGGAATGCCGGACAGGAATTCCAACCCGGCGAGCGCGGCGGCCGCCGCGTGTTCCGCCACGGTGGCATCCAGCGCGGCCGCCCCTGCGACCACCCCGTCCCGTTCGACCGTGATGTCGCCGAAGCCGCGGGCAAGCCGCACCACCACGCCGGTGACGCCGCCATCCCGCACGATGAGGTTGGAGGCCGCGCCGATCACCGTCAGCGGCGCATCGACCGGCAGGTCGTGCAGCAGGGTGGCGAGGTCATCGGCATCGGCCGGACGCACCAGCACCTCCGCCGCGCCGCCGACGCGGAACCAGGTGAACGCCCCCAACGGCGCATTCGCCTGCACCCGGCCGGCCAGCGCGGGAAGGCGTTGCAGCAGATGCGGCGAGTTTGGGAGGGCCATCATGGGTTGACGCCACCCTCACGCACCATCATGCCGACCGCCTCGCGCCGCCCTGCAGCGCCGCCAACTGCTCCGGCAGCGCCGCAGCCCAGACGGTGATGTTGCCCGCACCCAGGCACACCACCATGTCGCCCGACTTGGCGATCGCGTGGATCATCTCCGCCAGGTGTTCCGGCCCGGGCAGCGGCACCACGCTGCGGTGGCCGTTGGCGCGCAGCCCGTCCACCAGCGCATCGCGCGTGACGCCTGGTATGGCCGCCTCGCCAGCCGCATACACGTCCGCCACGATCACCGTGCCGGCGTCGTTCAGGCAGGTGCAGAACTCCGCGAACAGCGATTGCAGCCGTGTGTAGCGATGCGGCTGCACCACCGCGATCACGTCCCGCGCGCCGGCCTGCCGCGCCGCTTTCAGCACGGCCATGATCTCCACCGGGTGGTGCCCGTAATCGTCGATCACGGTGATGCCGCCGGACTCGCCGGTCTTGGTGAAGCGCCGCTTGACGCCCTTGAAGCTGAGGATGGCGCTCTTCAGCGTCGCCTCGTCGATCTCCATCTCCACGCCGATGGCGATCGCGGCCAGCGAGTTGGACACGTTGTGCTGCCCCAGCATCGGCAGGCGGAACGGCCCCATGCGGCGGGTCCGGTTCGCCACCCGGTCCGTCACCATCACCTCGAACGTGGCGCCCATCCGGTCGGAGATCACGCGCTCCGCCCGCACGTCCGCCTGCGGGCTGAAGCCGTAGGTGATGACCCGGCGGTCCGACAGGCGCGGGATCATCTGCTGCACCGCCGGGTGGTCGATGCACAGCACGGCGAAGCCGTAGAACGGGATGTTGCTGACGAACTGGTCGTAGCCAGCGGTCATCGCCTCAGGGCTGCCCCAATGGTCCAAATGCTCGGCGTCCATGTTGGTGACCACGGCGATCACCGCCGGCAGGCGCAGGAAGGAGCCGTCGCTCTCATCCGCCTCCACCACCATCCAATCGCCCTCGCCCAACCGGGTGTTGGAGCCGTAGGCGTTGATGATGCCGCCGTTGATCACGGTCGGGTCCAGATGCGCCGCCTCCAGCACGGAGGCGACCATGGAGGTCGTGGTGGTCTTGCCGTGGGTGCCGCCGATGGCGATGGCCCAGCGCAGCCGCATCAGCTCGGCCAGCATCTCCGCCCGCCGCACCACCGGGACCAGCCGGGCGCGGGCGGCCACCACCTCCGGGTTGTCGCGCTTGACGGCGGTGGAGGTGACGACGACCTGCGCCGTGCCCAGGTTGGCCGCCTCATGCCCGATCGCCACGGGAATGCCGCTCTCGCGCAGCCGGCGCACATTGGCGCTGTCGGCGATGTCGCTGCCCTGCACGGAGTAGCCGAGGTTGTGCAGCACCTCGGCGATGCCGGACATGCCGATGCCGCCGATGCCGACGAAATGGATCGTGCCGATGCCGAGCGGGAGCGCCCTCATGCCGAAACCCTCGCATGACGGAGCACGAGGTCCGCCAGCCGGGCCGCGGCATCGGGATGGGCGATGCGGCGCGCCGCCGCGCCCGCCGCAGCCAGCGCCGGCCCGTCCGCCAGCACCATCGCCAGGCGCTGGCTGAGCGCCTCGGCCGTCAGCTCCGGCTGCCGCACGATCCAGGCGGCGCCGACATCCGCCAGTGCCTGCGCGTTGGCGCCCTGCTCATCGTTCACGGCGATCGGCAGCGGCACCAGGATGGCGGGCGTGCCGGATGCCGCCAATTCCGCCACGGTCGAGCCGCCGGCGCGGCCGATGAACAGCGTGGCGTCCGCCATGCGTTGCGGCACGCCGGTCACGAAGGTGGCGAGCTCGGCGGACACACCGCAGCCCGCATAGGCGTCCCGCACGCGGTCGATGTCCTCCGCCCGGCATTGCTGCGTCACCTGCAAGTCCTGGCGCAACCCGGCCGGCAGCAGCGCCAGCGCGGCCGGCACCACGTCGCTGAACACGCGCGCGCCGAGCGAGCCGCCCAGCACCAGCAACCTCAGGCCCGGGGCGGCCGACCGGGTGGCCTGGGCGAAGTCCGGGCGGATGGGGTTGCCCGTCACGACGGTGGCCACGCCGGGCGGCACGCGCAACACCGTGTCGAAGCTCAGCGCGAGGGCGCTCGCATGGCGGGCCATGCTGCGGTTGGCCGTGCCCAGCACCGCGTTCTGGTCGTGCAGGATCACCGGCGGCCGGCGGCGCAGCGTGCGGCTGGCCAGCACGGGGGCGATCACCGGATAGCCGCCGAACCCCACGATCGCCGCCGGGTCGAGCTTGCCCAGGATGGACCGCGCCTGGACGGCGCCGACCGCCAGCCCGGCGAGTGCGGCGGCCTGCCGGCGTATCCCGCGCCCGGCGACGCCGGCGCCGCGCAGGACATAGACCTCGCGCCCTTGGAAGCCCTCGGGCAGCTTGGCCGCGGCGCGGGCATCCGTCATCAGCGCCACGCGGTGGCCGCGACCGGCCAACTCGGACGCCAGCGCCTCCGCCGGGAAGAAATGGCCCCCCGTTCCGCCGGCCGCAATGACGATCGGTTTCACCGCAGGGCCCCTCATGGCACGTCGCCATGGTGCCGTCGGCGCGTCAGCGCCAGCAGCATCCCCATGCCGAGCGCCACCGCCAGCACGGAGGATCCGCCATAGCTCACGAACGGTAACGTCATCCCCTTGGTCGGGATCAGGTGCAGCGAACTGGCCATGTTCACGAACGCCTGCAAGCCGAAGCTGGTGACCAGCCCGGAGGAGGCGAGGATGACGAACTCGTCGTGCTCCGCCAGCAGGCGCAGCAGGCCGCGCATCACGATGAAGGCGAACAGGCAGAGCACGAGCATGCAGACCACCATGCCGAACTCCTCCCCCACCACGGCGTAGACGAAGTCGGCGTGCGCGTCGGGCAGGATGTCCTTCACCCGTCCCTCGCCGGGGCCGCGCCCCAGCAGGCCGCCATTGCCGAACGCCTCCAGCGCGGTGTTCACCTGGTAGGAGTCGCCAACGGCCGGGTCCAGGAAGCGGCTGACCCGGCTGCGCACGTGCGGGAAGAAGGCGTAGGCGCCGACCCCGGATGCGGCGATGGCAGCCGCCGCGACCCCGACGAAGAACAGGTTCATCCCGCTGACGAAGAGCTGGGCGAAGAACACCGCCGTCACCACCGCCAGCATGCCGATATCCGGCTGGCTTTTCAGCAGCAGCAGGATCAGCCCGAACACGGCGAAGGCGATCGCCATGCCGGGGAAGCCACGGGTGCGCCGGCCCTCCGCCAGCAGCCAGGCCGCGACGACGGCGAAGCACGGCTTGAGGAACTCGCTCGGCTGCAGCGACAGGCCGGGCAGTGCGATCCAGCGGCGCGCGCCCTTGATCTCCACCCCCGCCACCAGCGTCATCGCGGTCAGCGCCAGCGCCACGACGCAGCCGGCCAGGGCCAGCCGCCGCACGCCCTTGGGCGACAGCAAGGACACGCTGACCACCACCGCAGCGGCGGCCATCAGGAAGAACACCTGCTTGAGGATGAAGCTGTCGCGGCTGACATGGATGCGTTCGGCCACCGCCGGGCTCGCCGCCAGCATCATCACGTAGCCGAACCCGATCAGCACCGCGATGGCCAGCAAGGTCAGCCGGTCGATCGTCCACCACCAGCGGCCGAGCAGGGAGGTATCGGCGCGGGACAGGGCGGGCATCAGGCGAGCGCCCTGGCAAGCTCGGCAAAACGCCGGCCGCGCGCTTCGAAGCCGCTGAACTGGTCGAACGAGGCGCAGGCCGGGGAGAGCAGCACGATCCCGGCGCCGGTCCGCGCCGCGGCGGCCCGGGCGGCAGGCACGGCGGCCTCCAGCGTGCCGGCCAGTTCGTGCGGCACGTCACCCAACTCGGCGGCCAGCGCGGGGCCATCGCGGCCGATCAGCAGCGCGTGGGCGATGCGCGGGAAATACCCGGTCAGGGGGGCGATGCCGCCGGCCTTGCTGATGCCGCCGGCGATCCAGACGATGCGGTCGTAGCAGCCCAGGGCGCAGGCCGCCGCGTCGGCATTGGTCGCCTTGCTGTCGTCGACGTAACGCACCCCGTCCACCGTCGCCACATGCTGCTGGCGGTGCGGCAGGCCCGGGAAGCTGCTTATGCCCTCGGCCAGGGTCGCGCGGTCGACACCCAGATGCAGCGCCACGGCGGCGGCAGCGGCGGCGTTCTGCGCGTTGTGGGCGAAGGGCAGCGCCGCCGCCTGCGCCATGTCCAGGATCGGGCCGCTGGCGTCGCGGAGCGTGCCGCGGTCGCACCAGAGATCGGCCGGATGCGCGCCGGACACCGTGATGGCGCCGCGGTCCGCCGCCATGGCGCGGCTGGCCGCGTCGTCGATGCCGACCACTGCGAGGTCGCCGAAGCCCTGACGGTCGAAGATCGCCCGCTTGGCGGCGGCATAACCGGCCATGTCGCCATGGCGGTCAAGGTGATCAGAGGTCAGGTTCAGCATGACGGCGGCATCGAACCGCAACGATCCGAGTCGCTCCAACATGTAGGAAGACATTTCCAAAACGTACAACCCGTTGTGGTCCAGGGGTGACAGTGCCAGCGCTG
Source organism: Acetobacteraceae bacterium (assembly GCA_965199095.1). Lineage (GTDB taxonomy): Bacteria > Pseudomonadota > Alphaproteobacteria > Acetobacterales > Acetobacteraceae > LMUY01. Next base: position 947,911 of record CBDAQM010000003.1, on the reverse strand, counting down.
CCGGGCCAAGATTGCCGCCGGCCGCAACCCGGCGGCCGGCCAGCGCCAGGATGTGCGCGATCAGCGCCGTGGTGGTGGATTTCCCGTTCGTGCCCGTCACGCCGATGAAGCGCGCGCGCGAGCCGGTGGCGCGGACAGCCTGGTACAGCAGTTCCGCGTCGCTCCACACCGGCACGCCCTTGGCGATGGCCGCCGCCGCGACGGGGTGGGGCGTCGGCAGGCGGTGCGGGATGCCCGGCGAGAGCACCAGCGCGTCGAAGCTGGCGATGTCGGGCGTCGGGTCACGGAACTCGAGCGATCCCCTCCGCCCCAGCAAGCCCTCTCCCTCTGGGAGAGGGTTGGGTGAGGGTGGCGCAAGCTCCGAGGCATTGGCGGCACCCTCACCCCGGCCCTCTCCCAGAGGGAGAGGGAGACTTACTTCAGGGAGATCCGGCAACGCCTTGTCATCCCACGCCACCACCGCCGCACCCATCGCGGCGAGCGTGCGCGCGGCCGGCAGGCCGTTGGCGCCCAGCCCCATCACGGCGAACCGTCGCCCGGCGAACAGGTCGTTCGGCCAGCCCGTCATCGGATTTTCAACGTGGCAAGGCCGACTAGCGCCAGAATCATCGAGACGATCCAGAACCGGATCACGATGGTCGGCTCCGCCCAGCCCTTCTTCTCGAAATGGTGGTGCAGCGGCGCCATCAGGAACACGCGCCGGCCGGTGCGCTTGAACCAGAACACCTGGATGATGACGGACACCGTCTCCACCACGAACAATCCGCCCACGATCGCCAGCACGATTTCGTGCTTGGTGGCCACCGCTACCGCGCCCAACGCCCCGCCAAGCGCCAGGCTGCCGGTATCGCCCATGAACACCGCCGCCGGGGGCGCGTTGAACCACAGGAAACCGAGCCCGGCGCCGATCAACGCCGCCAGGAACACCATCAGCTCGCCCACGCCGGGCACCGGGTTAAGCTGGAGGTAGTCCGCGAACACTCGGTTGCCCACCAGGTAGGCGATCAGCGCGAACACGGCGCAGGCGATGATGGTCGGCACGATCGCCAGCCCGTCCAGCCCGTCCGTCAGGTTCACCGCATTGGACGCGCCCAGCATCACCAGCATACCGACCAGCGGGAAGGCGTAGCTGAACGGGATCAGCACCTCCTTGAACACCGGGATGGTGAGCCCGGTGGCCAGGGGACCGCGCGTCAGATAGCTCATCCACGCCGCGGCGATCAGCCCGATCACTAGCTGCGCCACCAGCTTGCCGCGGGCGGACACGCCCTTGGTGTTGCGGCGGGACAGCTTGAGGAAATCGTCAACGAAGCCGACCGCCCCGTAGCCGAAGGTGACGAACACGACGGCCCAGACATAGCCATTGGCCAAATTGCCCCAGATCAGCACGGAGAACGCGACCGCGAGCAGCATCAGCATGCCGCCCATGGTGGGCGTGCCCTTCTTCTCGATCAGGTGGCGCTCCGGGCCGTCCAGGCGGATCGGCTGGCCCCCGCGCTGCACGGATTTCAGCCAGCGGATCACGAACGGCCCGAGCACGAAGGCGATCACCAGCGCCGTCAGGCACGCCGCCCCGGCGCGGAAGGTGATGTACCGAAACAGGTTGAACACCGAGACCTGGTCGGCATAGGAGCGGGTGAACAGGAGCAGCATCACCCGGCGCCTTCCAGCGCGCGGACGACGGCCGCCATGCGGCTGCCCAGGCTGCCCTTCACCAGGATCGCGTCCCCGGCCTGTGCCCCCGCCTTCACCAGCGGCGCGAGCGCCGTGCTGTCGGTGGCGTGGGCGCCCCGCAGCGCCGCCGGGACGGCGTCGAACAGCAGCTTCATCAGGGGACCGCAACTGAACAGCAGGTCGGCGGACTGGCTGACCGCGGGGGCGAGCGCCACGTGTTCCGCCGGGCCATGCGATCCCAGTTCCAGCATGTCGCCCAACACGGCGACGCGACGCCCGGGCAAGGACCGCAGCACCGCGAGCGCGGCGTGGACGGAGGCGCCGTTGGCATTGTAGCTCTCATCCAAGAGGCGGATGCCGCTGGGCAGGTCTCGCCGCAGCCCGCGCCCGGCGCCGGGCCGGAAACCCGCGATCGCGGCCGCCCCGTCCACGCCCAGCACGCTGGCCGCCGTCAGCGCCGCCAGCGCGTTCAGCACCATGTGCATGCCCGGCGCGTTCACCCGGAACTGTACCGTGCCTTGGCCGACCTGCGCGGTCACGTCCGTGCCGTCCTGGTCCGGTTGCAGCGCCACGATCTGCGCCAGGCCGAACGTGTCGGTCCGCCCGGCGCGCACAGCGAGGCGGCCGAGCATGTGGCAATCCGCCGGCAGCACCGCAATACCGTCCGGCGGCAGGCCGTCACCGATGGCGCTCTTCTCCTGCGCGATCGCCTCGATGCTGCCGAAATGGCCGATATGCGCGGCCTCGACCGCGGTGACCACGGCCACGTCGGGCCGCACCAGGTGGGACAGCGGGCCGATCTCGCCGGGATGGTTGGTGCCCAACTCCGCCACGCAGAACGCCGCGTCCGCCGGCAGCCGCGCCAGCGTGAGCGGCACGCCCCACTGGTTGTTGTAGGAGGCGGGGGCCGCGTGCGTCTTGCCGGCCGCCGACAGCACGGTGCGCAGCATCTCCTTCGTGGTGGTCTTGCCGACGCTGCCGGTGACCGCGACCATCCGCCCCTTGAACCGCGCCCGGGCGTAGCGGCCCAGGCCCCACAGCGCCTCCAGCGTGTCATGCACCAGCAGCGTGGCGCCGGGCAGGTCGTGCTGGACCACCGCGCCGGCGGCACCCTTGGCCAGCGCATCCGCCACGTGCGCGTGGCCATCGCCGTGCTCGCCAGCCAAGGCCACGAACACGTCGCCGGGCTGCAAGGTGCGGGTGTCGATCGACACGCCCGACGCGTCGAACGGGCTGCGGAAGGCGCCCATGGTCGCGGCGGCCAGATCGTCGGCGGGCCACATCATGCTGCGGCGCCCACCAGGCGGCGCACCGTCGCCACGTCGTCGAACGGCAGGGTCGTGCCGCCGATCGTCTGGCCTTGCTCGTGCCCCTTGCCGGCCACCGCGAGCACGTCGCCGGCTTGCAGATCGTTCAGCGCCGCGGCGATCGCGGCGGCCCGGTCGCCGATCTCCCGCGCGTGCGGCGCCGCGGCCAGCACGGCGGCGCGAATGGCGGTGGGGTCCTCGCTGCGCGGATTGTCGTCGGTCACGATGGCCAAGTCGGCCATCCGGTGCACGACGGCGCCCATCAGCGGGCGCTTGCCCGGGTCGCGGTCGCCGCCGGCGCCGAACACCACGTGGAGCCGCCCGGCGGTATGGGGGCGCAGCGCCGCCAGCAGCCGGTCCAGCGCATCCGGCGTGTGTGCGTAATCGACGTAGACGGCCGCACCGTTGGGCAGGGTCGCCGCCAGTTCCATGCGGCCCCGCACCCCCGACAGCGCGGACAGCCGGTCCAGCGCATCCGGCACGCCGACCGCATCGGCCAGTGCTGCGGCCAGGAGCGCGTTGTCCGCCTGGAAGCGGCCCGGCAGCGGCAGGTCCAGGCTGCGCCGCGCCCCGCCGACCACCACGTCCAAATGCTGGCCGCCAGCATACGGCACGGCGCGGAGCAGGCGGATGGCGTCGCCATCCTCGCCCACGAAGCGCAGGGCCAGCCGCCGGCTTGCCGCCACCGACCGCAGGGCGGCGATGGTGTCGTCGTCCAGCGCCGTGCTGGCGATGACAGGTGCGCCGGGCGGCAGCAGCACGTCGAACAGCCGCAGCTTGGCCGCGCGGTAGCTCTCCATCGTGCCGTGATAGTCCAGATGGTCGCGCGTGAGGTTGGTGAACCCCGCCCCGGCCAGGCGCACGCCGTCCAGCCGGCACTGCTCCAGCCCATGCGACGACGCCTCCAGCGCCGCAAACCGGACGCCCTCCTTGGCCAGCGATGCGAGGGTCTGCGCCAGGCTCACCGGGTCAGGCGTGGTCAACCCGCTGCCGCCGGGCCGGCCGGGCGCGATCACGCCGAGCGTCCCAAGGCTGGCCGCCGGCCGGCTGTGCCCGGCGATCTGACGCAGGAACTCGGCCGTGCTGGTTTTCCCGTTGGTCCCGGTGACGGCGACGATGGTCTCCGGCTGCGCCCCCGCCTGCACCGCGGCCAGGCGGGCGAGCAGGCGGCGCGGCTCCGCATCCTGGATCAGCGGGCGCGGCGGCACGCCGGGCGGCCACTCCGTTCCCAGCGGCGCCAGCACCGCCGCCGCCCCCCGCGCCACCGCGTCGGCGATGAAGCGGCGGCCATCCAGCTTGGCGCCCGGAAGTGCCGCGAACAGGAAGCCCGGCGCGACCGCGCGGCTATCGGCGGTGACGCCGGTCACGGGCACGGGCGGCAAGCCGGCACGGGCGATGTCCACGGCGCGCAGCATGTCAGTGAGCAGCAACTTGGGTGCCGAGGCTGGCCTCGTGACGCAACTGCTCCTGCGTGCGCAGCGCCGGTTGCGGGCGCGGCCCGGCGGAGGCAGGCAGCGTCGGCTCCCCGCTGCGGGCCGGCTGGACGGTCGGTTGCGGCGCCGAGCCGGCCACGGGGCCGGTTTGCGAAGCGAGCGGGGTGGAGGGCGGCACGAAGTCCAGCGGCCCGGTCCAATGCGACACGTAGCCGCGGCCCGGTTGCAGCGGGATGCTCAGCGCGGCGGTGATGGCCGGCATGTCCGCGGTATCCGGCAGCAGGCCCAGCATCGGGGCGATCTTCGCGATCACCCGCCCAGCCGCCGGCGCGCTCACCGCGCCGGCGGTCGAGTAGCCGCCCGTGCTCTTGTTGCCGTGCGGCTCGTCCAGCATGAAGTAGACGGCGTAGCGCGGTGCGTTCATCGGGAACACGCTCATGAACGCGCTGACGTTGGTGTGCTTCTTATAGCCGTGGCCGCCGACCTTTTCGGCCGTGCCGGTCTTGCCGCCGACATAGTAGCCGGGGATGTCGGCCGGCTTGCCGTAGCCGTCGGTCACCACCAGGCGCATCAGCTTGCGGATCGTGTCGCTGGTCTGCTGCTGCATCACCCGCACGCCCTCCCGCGGGGCGGAGCCTGGCTCCTGCGCCAGCAGGGTCGGGCGCAGGACGACGCCGCCATTGGCCAGCGCCGCAGTGCCGCGCACGACATGCAACGGGCTAACCGCGATGCCGTGGCCGAAGCCGACGGTCAGGTTCGCCGCCTCGCCCCAATTGGCCACGGAGGGGAAGATCGGCCGCCCGGCCTCGGGCAGTTCCACGCCGATGCGCTCGAACATGCCCATGTTGCCGAGCCAGGCCCGCTGCCGCTCCGACCCGACGGCCTGCGCGATATGCGCGGCGCCGAGGTTGGAGGAATAGGCCAGCACCTCCGGCACTTCCAGGAAGCGCTTCTTGCCCTCGAAGTCGGTGATGGTGAAGCGGCCGATATGGATGTCGTGCGCGGCGTCGAACGAGTTCCAGAGCTGCACCGCCCCGCTGTCCAACGCCATCCCGGCGGTCTGCAGCTTGAAGGTGCTGCCGGGCTCGTACATGCCGGTGACGGCGCGGTTGAACCGCTCCTCCGGGGTGGCCTGCGCGGCATGGTTGGCGTCGTAATCCGGTAGGCTGACCATGGCGATCACTTCGCCGGTGCGGACGTCCATGACGATGCCGCAGCCGCCGATGGCGGTGAACTCGTCCATCGACTTGGCGAGTTCGTCGCGCAACGCGGCCTGGACGCGCACGTCGATGGACAGGCGGAGCGGCTCCGGATCGTCGCGCAGCCGGTCGTTGAAGAACCGCTCCACCCCGGCGATGCCGTGGCCGTCCACGTCCACCCCGCCCAGCACCTGCGCCGCCACCCGGCCCTGCGGGTAGCGGCGTCGCTCGCCGGCCTGGAAGTAGACGCCGGGGATGCCGAGCGCGTTGAGCGCCAACTGCTCGTTCGGCGTGATCTGCCGCGCCAGGTAGACGAACTGCTTGGCGGACATCAGGCGCGCGCGGACCACGTCCTCGTCCAGGCGGGGCAGCACACCCTTCAGCTTGTGCGCGACATCCGCCGGGTCGATCATCTCCTTGGGGTTGGCGTAGAGGCCGGCGGTGGGCAGCGAGATCGCCAGGATTTGCCCGTTGCGGTCGGTGATCATGGCGCGCGGCCCGTGCGCGGCGGTGGCGGTGCCGGGCATGGGGGCGTCCGGATTTGCGTCCGCCGCGGCCATCGCCGCCGGGTCCGGCACCACCGCCACCTCGGCCGGCAGCTTCGGCAGCATCGGGAAGATGATGGTCGCACTCGCCAGCTTCGCCACGACGGCCCCGAACAGCAGCATGAACCCGCCGGCCGCGATCAGCAGGCGGGAGCGGGTTTTTTCCAGCGCCGCCCGGCGCTTGAGGTCGGGCGCAGTGACCCGCACGTTCTCCACCAGCGGCGTCGCGCCATTGCGCGGCGCACCCCGCCGCGGAGCCGGCGGCGGCGGCGCGTCTGAGGGGGGCGGCGCGTTCATCGCCCGGAGGCGTATCCCAGCGCCGAGGCCGACGCGACTGGCACGGGGTCCGCCAGAACCGTGCGGCTCATGCCAAGGGCCGAGCCCACGAAGCTGGAGGGCTGCGGCGCCATGGCGCTGGCGGTCTGCACCGTGGGTGCGTGGACCACGACCGGCGTCGGCGCGTAGGCCGGCATCATTGGGGCAAACAGCGGATGGCGCACCGGCTCCACGGCGTGGACCGGCGGCTCCGCCACGCGGGCCAGAGGCTCCGCCACGCGGGCCAAAGGCTCCGCCGCGCGGACGGCCGGCTCCGCCTCATGCGGCTTGGCCGCCGCAAGCTGCGCGCGGGGGGCAGCCGGGCGCGGCGCCGCAGGAACCGGGATAACCGGCGCGGACGGCTGCGGCAGCAGGGGCTTCGTGACTGCGGCGGCCATCACGGAGCGTATGGCCGGTGCAGCAAGGGCAGGAAGCGGGGCCGGGAGCGCCGCAACCTGGACGCTGGTCGGCTGCGCCGGCGTCGCCGCGGCCACTGGCTGATCCATCGGCGCCGGCGCGACGGGCGGGGGCGCTGCGGAAACCGCCGGCAACCGGCTGCGCAAATCTTCCAGCCGCACGAACTGGGTCGGCTGCAGCGCTTGCAGTTGAAGGTGCTGCGCAGCTAGGCCGGCCAGCCGGTCAGGCTCGTTCAGCAGCGCCCACTCGGCCTTCAGCAGGCCGATCCGGTCCCGCGCCTGCTCCGCCTGCTTCACCGTGCGGGTGATGTCGCGGTCGAGCATCTGCGCCCGGTGCTTTTCTTGATATAGGTACAGCCCGGCGCCGAGCGCTGCGATCAGGGAGAGGCACGTGAGGGGCCGGATCATGGCGTTGGCTCCGTTCGGCGTTCAAGGGCCCGTAGGCGGGCGCTGCGGGCACGAGGATTGCGGGCGATTTCGGCATCGGTTGGGCGGCGGGCACGGCTGGATAGGAGATGGAACGCGGCATCGGGCCGGCGGGCCAACCCCCGGGGATCGTGGCGTGACGGTGCGGGCAGTCGCCCGGCGGCCTCCGTCATAAACCGCTTCACGAGTCGGTCCTCACCTGAATGAAATGACACGACGACCAAGCGTCCGCCCGGGCCCAGCAATCCCGCCGCCTGCGCCAGGGCATGCTCGATCTGCTCCAGCTCGTCGTTGACCCGGATGCGCAGCGCCTGGAAGGACCGCGTCGCCGGGTCGATGCCGGAGGCATCCTTCGGCACGACACGGCGGATGATTGCGGCGAGTTGCCCCGTGGTGGCGACCGGCGCCTCGGCGCGCGCCTGCACGATGGCGCGGGCGATGCGGCGGGACAGCCGCTCCTCCCCGAACTGGTAGAGCGTGTCGGCCAACTCGGCTTCGGGCAGGGTCGCGACCAAATCCGCGGCCGTCACGCCCGTCCGCCCCATCCGCATGTCGAGCGGCCCGTCGGCCCGGAAGGAGAAGCCACGCGCGGGATCATCGATCTGGAAGGACGACAGGCCAAGATCCATCACGACGCCATCCAGCCGCGTCACGCCCTGCGCCGCGAGCAGCGCCAGCAGGTCGCCGAACGACCCCTGCAGCAGATGCAGCCGGCCCGGGAAACGCGCCGCCAACGCCGCACCGCGCGCGATGGCGTCGGGATCGCGGTCGATCGCCCAGAGCGTGCAGTCCGCCGCCCCCAGGATGGCGCTGGCATAGCCGCCGCCGCCGAAGGTCGCGTCCAGATACGCGCCGCCGGCCCGCACAGCCACGGCCTCCAGCATTTCGGGCAGCATGACAGGAATATGGGTCATGCCGCAGCCCCCGGCAGGCTGAGCTCACGCAGCTTGGCGCCGCTGCGCGCCTCGGCCCGGCGGCGGGCGCCGGCAGCCGGCTCCCATATCTGGAAGGTGTCGCCCATTCCCATGAAGGAGACTTGGTTGCTGAGGCCCGCATGCTCGACCAGCTCGGTGGGGAGTAGGATACGCCCCTCCTTGTCCGCCTCGACAGGGAAGGCATCGGCGTACAGGGCGGCCGACAGATCCTCGTGCGCGTCGCTGAACTGGTTGAGCTTGCCGAGGGAACTGGCCAGGGCGTCGAATTTCGGCGCGGGCCACGCCTCGATGCAGGGGAATTTATGCGACGGACGCAGGATGACGGTCGCCGCAGCCTCCCCATCCCCGGAGCGCAGCGCCGCACGGAACGGCGCCGGGACGGAGACCCGCCCCTTTGCGTCCAACCGGTTCTGGTGCGTTCCCAGGAAATGGCTCATCGCGTCCCGGCAACTCCCTCGACCTGTGGTTGGTGCGGCCGAGTCCGCCCAAACCGCCCCTGCTGATGGGATGGCATGGGATATCATGGGCAAATATGGGCGTCAAAGGGATCAGTGCGGTGTTACTTGCGCGGATCTGGTTTGTCTTCGTTTTCACGGCTTAGTTACCAAGAAGACACAGAAACGGCTTGTAGGGAACTGTTAATGACTGACTTTCACTGTTTGTTCTAGTTCCAATTGTGTCAGGTGGCCTATAAGCCGGGTTCTGTCCTCGCCGTGTCCGCGATGGACGGCCATTCCTCTGGGACACGCGTTGCCGCGTGCCTCGCGCGACCAACCCGGATGGCGGGGCGGGAATGCCCCCGCGTCCATCGGCTTGCGCCGATGCCGCCGGCCATCCCTATTCGGTCTTGCTCCCGGTGGGGTTTACCCTGCCGCCCCTGTCGCCAGGGGCGCGGTGCGCTCTTACCGCCCCGTTTCACCCTCACCCGCATAGCCGCGCGGGCAGTTTGTTTTCTGTGGCACTATCCCTGGGGTTACCCCCGCCGGCCGTTAGCCGGCACCGTCTTCCCGTGGAGCCCGGACTTTCCTCCACCCCCTGCACGCAGGACGCAGCGGCCGTCCAGCCACCTGACCGGGCGGGATGTGCGCGCCGGGATGCCGCGCGTCAAGTTGGAAGGTCGAGACCCTCGTAAAGCTCGTCTAAAGCCAGCTCGATCCCGATGACGGGGAGCGGCAGGGTCGTCCCAGGACCATAGGTGTCGGCGACCCAGATGTCGCCAGCGCGCCGAAACACCATCGCGCCGACGAAATCCTGCTGCAGCATGACGTAGGCCTGGATCGACGGCGTGTTGCGGTACTCCCCGCTTTTCACGATGCGGTCCACCCGTTCCGTCGAGGGGCTGACGATCTCGAACACGACGACCGGATCATTGACGACCGTCGCCTTGCCATCCTGCGTGGTGCAGAGGACCATGGCATCAGGATACCGGATCGACCCGGTGACAGACATCTTCAAGTGGCTGCCAAACACCCGGCACGGCGACCCGCGCAGCCGGTTCGCCAAGGCTGTGATCAACATCACCTGGATGGCGGCATGATTGAGCGAGCCGCCCGTCATCGCATGCGCCTGGACGCCGTCGAATTCGTAGCGGAGCTCCTGCCGTTCCTCCCAAGCGAGGAACTCCGCCATCGTCATGCCGCTGCGTAACGCGATGCTCATACGCATTGCCCGTGTGGTTCGAACCCCAGCCCGTCGTACAACTCATCCAGCGGCACCTCAATGCCTGCTTCCGGCAGCAGGAGCAGTGAACCGCGACCCTGCACCCGGGCGGCCCAATCGCCGTCGTCGCGGGTGAAAACGGTCGCGCCGACCTGCGTCTGCTGGAGGATGACGTAGCGCTGGATGGAGGGCGTATTGCGGTATTCCAGCGCTTTGGCGATTCGGTCGGTATCTTCCGTCGACTCGCTGATGACCTCGAACACCACTACCGGATCAACGGCGACGATGCGCCTCGGGTCACGCGGACCACAGACGATTACGGCATCAGGGTAGCGGTACGAGCCGTCCACGAACACCTTCATGTTCGACGCATATGCCCGGCAGTCACGGCCCCGCAGCCGGCTCCGCAGCGCCGTGATCAAGTTGGCGACGATGTCCTCGTGCGCCTCGCGTCCGCCAGTCATTGCAACGGGCCGAACTCCATCGAACTCGTAGCGAAGTTCCTGCCGTTCCTCCCACGCGAGGAACTCTGCCGACGTCATTGCATCCTGCAGTGCAACGCTCATCACCGCTCTCCCGATGGGACGACGCAGTCTAGCACGCTGGTCCAGCGGCGGCGCGTTTGCCCGCCTGCCGCCTCACAGCCCGCGTTCGCGCTTGATCCGGTCCCAGGCCGCATTGATGCCCGCCACCTTGTCCGTGGCGCTGGCGATGAACTCTTTCGGCACCCCGCGCGAAGCGAGGCTGTCCGGGTGATTGGCCCGCACCAGCGCCTTCCACGCGGCGCGGACCTCATCATCTGTCGCAGTCCGCGCCACGCCCAGCACGGCATAGGCGTCATCCGTCGGCTCCGGCCGGAAGCGCGGCGCCGCGCCGCGGGCGCGGTCCCACGCCAGCGGGCCGAGCCCGAAGCGGGCATGCACGCGCTGCAGGAAATCCAGCTCCCGCCCGTTCACCGGCTTGTCGGCACGGGCGATGGCGAACAGCGCCGCCAGCACGTCCTCCAGCACGCCCTGCGTGTCGGCGAAGGCATCGCCGAGCTGCGCGGCATACGCCTCGAACCCTTCGCTGCTGTCGCGCGCGGCGTCGAACATGCGACCCACGTCGCGCACCGATTCCGGCGGGATGCGGAACTGGCGCTTGAACGCGTCGATCTCCTCGCGCACCACCGCGCCGTCGCACTTGGCGAGCTTGGCGGACAGCACCACCACGCCCACGGCGAACAACTGCTCGCGCCCACCCAGCATGGCGGCGAGCCGCGCCTGGTTCAGCCCGAACCCGCCCGGCAGCCGCATGCGGGGGATCGCCCCCTGGTCAGCCGCGTGCCCGAGCGCCGCCCCCATCACAGCCCCGAACGGGCCGCCCATCATCAGCCCGGCGGCGCCGCCGATCAGCTTTCCCCAATATCCCATGCCGGACAGCCTATCACAGACGCACCGCCGGCACGAAGAGGCGGTTCAGCCCGTATCTTCCCGCCAAAGTCTTGCGTCCGCCGGGCCGCTGCCGTCATGTGAAGCTGGCGCAGGGGAGCATGGATGGCGGGCTGGCAGTTCTGGATCGATCGCGGGGGCACATTCACCGATATCGTCGCCCGCGACCCAACAGGCGGCCTGTCCGCGCACAAGCTGCTCAGCGAGAATCCGGAACGCTACCGGGACGCGGCGGTGGCCGGGATCCGCGGCGTGCTGGGGCTGGATGCCACGGCACCCATCCCGCCCGGCACGATCGACGCGGTGAAGATGGGCACCACAGTCGCCACCAACGCGCTGCTGGAGCGGCGCGGCGAGCGGACGCTGCTGGTGGTCGGCCGCGGCTTTGCCGACGCGTTGCGCATCGGCAACCAGGCGCGGCCCCGCCTGTTCGACCTGGAGGTGCGCCTGCCCACCCTGCTGCACGAGCGGGTGGTGGAAATCGGCGGCCGGGTGGACGTGCATGGCGCCGCAATCGAGACGCTGGACGAGGCGGCCGCACGCACCGCCTTCGCCGCTGCCGTGGCGGACGGCATCCGCGCCTGCGCCATCGTGCTGCTGCACGCCTGGAAATATCCCGCGCACGAACGGCGCCTCGCCGAGTTGGCGCGCGGCGCCGGTTTCACCCAAATCTCCGCCAGCCACGCCGTCAGCCCGCTGCTCCGCCTGGTGCCGCGCGGCGACACGACCGTGGTGGACGCTTACCTGTCGCCGATCCTGCGCCGCTACGTGGACCAGGTCGCGGCCGAGTTGCCCGGCGTGAAGCTGTATTTCATGCAGTCCAATGGCGGGCTGGCCGATGCGGCCGCGTTCGGCGGCAAGGACGCGATCCTCTCCGGCCCGGCCGGCGGCATCGTCGGCGCGGCGCGCACGGCGGAGGCCGCCGGCATCCAGCGCATCATCGGCTTCGACATGGGCGGCACCTCGACCGACGTGGCGCTGTATGACGGCGCGTTCGAGCGGGCGTTCGAGACCGCCGTGGCCGGGGTGCGCATCCGCGCGCCGATGATGGCGATCAACACCGTGGCAGCGGGCGGCGGCTCCATCCTGCATTATGACGGGTCGCGCTACCGCGTCGGCCCGGACAGCGCCGGGGCGAACCCGGGCCCGGCGAGCTACCGCCGCGGCGGCCCGCTCACCGTCACGGACGCCAATGTGATGGTGGGCAAGGTCCAGCCGGCGCATTTCCCCGCCATCTTCGGGCCCGGCGCGGACCAGCCGCTCGACGCCGCGATCGTGCGGGAGCATTTCGCGGCGCTGCTGCCGGGCCAGGATGGGCGCGCGGTGGCGGAGGGCTTCCTGCGCATCGCCGTCGCCAACATGGCCAACGCCATCAAGCAGGTGTCGCTGGAAAAGGGCCACGACGCCGCCCGCTTCGCCCTGCAATGCTTCGGCGGCGCCGGCGGGCAGCACGCCTGCCTGGTGGCGGACGAGTTGGGCATGGACACCGTGTTCATCCACCCGTTCGCCGGGGTGCTGTCCGCCTACGGCATGGGCCTGGCCGACCAGGCGGTGTTGCGCGAGCAGGCGGTGGAGGTGGAACTGGCGGATCTCGCCCCGCTGCACGCCCTGGCCGACCGGCTCGCGGCGGAGGCGACGGCCGCGCTGGTCGACCAGGGGGCCGACCCCGCCTGCGTGCATATCGAACGCCGGGTGCATCTCCGCTACGCCGGGACGCAGGCGGCGCTGGAAGTGCCGCTCGGCCCCGCCGTGCGCGACGCCTTCACCGCCGCCCACCGCACCCGCTTCGGCTTCGCCACGCCGGACCGCACGCTGATCGCGGAAGCCGTCGCCGTCGAGGCCACCGCGCCCGGCGAGCGTGTCGTTGAACCCGCGCTGGCGGCGCGCGGCGACGGGGCGCCGAGCCCGCTGGATACCGTCGCCATCTGGACCGGCGGGGCGGAGCATGCCGCCCCGGTGTTCGAGCGCACGGCCCTGCTCGCCGGCGATCGCATCGCCGGCCCGGCGCTGATCCGCGAGGCCAACGCCACCACCGTCGTCGAGCCCGGCTGGACCGCGGAGGTGACCGCGCGCAACCACCTGCTGCTGCATCGCACGACGCCGCGCGGGCGGGAGAATGCGGGCGCCACCGGCCAGCCCGACCCGGTGCTGCTGGAGCTGTTCAACAATTTGTTCACCAACGTCGCCGAGCAGACCGGCATCGTGCTGGCCAACACCTCGCTGTCGGTGAACATCAAGGAACGGTGGGATTTTTCCTGCGCCATCTTCGACGCGGAGGGCCGCCTGGTCGCCAACGCGCCGCATGTGCCGGTGCATCTCGGCGCCATGGGCGAGAGCGTGCGCACCGTGCTGCGCCACCGCGGCGCCACGCTGCGGCCGGGCGACGTGGTGGCGCTGAACAACCCGTATAACGGCGGCACGCATCTGCCGGACGTGACCGTGATCACCCCGGTGTTCGACGCCGCGGGCACGGCGATCCGTTTCTTCGTCGGCTCCCGCGGCCACCACGCCGATATCGGCGGCATCACCCCGGGCTCGACGCCCCCCGCCTCCCACACGCTGGAGGAGGAGGGCGTCGTCATCGACGACTTCCTGCTGGTGGACGCCGGGCAATTCCGCGAGGCGGAGTTCCGCGCCCTGCTGGCCGCCGCGCGCTACCCGGCCCGCTCGCCGGACGTGAACGTCGCCGACATCAAGGCGCAGGTCGCCGCCAACGAGCGCGGGGTGCAGGAATTGACCCGCGTGGTGGGGCGCTACGGCTGGGACACCGTGGCCGCCTACATGCGCCACGTCATGGACAATGCCGAGGAAAGCGTGCGCCGCGTGCTGGCCAAGCTGCCGAGCGGGTCGTTCGCCTACACGATGGATGACGGCTCGCCGCTGCGCGTGGCGGTGACGGTGGACGCGGCGGAGCGCAGCGCCACGGTCGATTTCACCGGCACCGGTCCGCAACGCGGCGACAATTTCAACGCGCCGCCCGCCGTCACCCGCGCCGCCGTGCTGTATGCCTTCCGCTGCCTGGTGGGGACCGACATCCCGCTGAACGATGGCTGCCTGGCGCCGCTGCATATCGTCATCCCACCCGGCAGCTTCCTTTCGCCCGAACCAGGTGCGGCGGTGGTGGCCGGCAATACCGAGGTGAGCCAGGCGGTGTGCAACGCGCTGCTCGGCGCGCTGGGCGCGATGGCGTGCAGCCAGGCGACCATGAACAACTTCCTGTTCGGCAACGCCACCACCCAATACTACGAGACGATCTGCGGCGGTGGCGGCGCTGGCCCGGGGTTCGACGGCGCTTCGGCGATCCAGACCCACATGACCAACACCCGCATGACCGACCCGGAAGTGCTGGAACTGCGCTACCCGGTGCGGCTGGAGGAGTTCAGCATCCGCCGCGGCTCCGGCGGCGCTGGCGAGTGGACTGGCGGCGACGGCTCCCTGCGGCGCATCCGGTTCCTGGCGCCGATGCAGGCGGTCATCGTGGCCTCCCGCCGGACGGAGGGGCCGTTCGGCATGGCCGGCGGTGCGCCCGGCCTGCCCGGCGAGCAATGGGTGGAGCGTGCGGACGGCACGCACGAACGGCTGAGCGGCACCACCATTGCGGATATGGCGGCAGGCGATGTGTTCGCGGTGGCGACGCCGGGCGGTGGCGGCTGGGGAACGCGCCGGTCGGGATGAGCAGCACCGGGCGTCACCGCCGCTCGACATACACGCGGCGGCGACGGGCGTTCGCCGGGCCGCCGCCCAGCCGGATGCAGCGGCTGCGAGTGCTGGCCGTGCTCCTGGCCCTGTCGGTCGGCGCGACGGTGGCGGCGGCGTGGTTCGGGCCGCGCTTCCTGGATTGGGGCCAGTACCGGGCCACGGTGGAGGCGGTCGCCTCCGCGGGACTTGGCCGCCCGGTGCGGATCGCCGGGCCGATCCGGCTGTCCTTGCTGCCGGAGGCGACGCTGGTGGCGGGCGACGTGACCCTGGCCGACACCGGCGACGGCGCCAGCGCCACCGCGTCACAGCTCCGGCTGCGGGTTGCACTTGGCGCGCTGCTGGCCGGCCACATCGAACCGCAGGACCTGGCGTTGCGGGACGCCCATATGCGCTTGCCGTGGCCATTGACGACGATGGTGTCGCGCAGGCTTGCCGCCCCGGCCGGGCTGCATGCCCGGGTCGAAGACGGCACGCTGGCAGTCGGCGGCCTGCAATTCACGGCCATCGAGGGGGAATTGCGGGTAGACCGTGCGACCGGCGATTTGTCCGCCGTCGGCCTCGCCTCCGTCATGGGGCGGTCGTGGCACATGACAGGGCGGCTCGGCCGGGCTGGAACCGACGGGTCGGCGACCGTTGAGGTCACGCTGGACGGCCAGGGCACCGCCGTCGGCACCGGGGGCACGCTGTCGGGACAGATCGCGGCCGATGGCACGCTCGCCGGGCGCATCTCCGGCCGCGGCCCCGACTTGTCGCTGCTGCTGCCGGCGCCGAGCCAGGCGTGGCAGGCGGATGGGCAGGTCCGCGCCGGCAGCGGGCTCGTGGTTGCGGACGATCTGGAGTTGACCATCGGCGGCTCCCCGGCCCGCGGCGCGGTGGCGGTGCGGCTGCTGCCGGCGTTGCGGTTGGACGCGGCGCTCGCGACCAGCCGGCTGGATCTGGGCGCCTGGCTGCCACCGCTGCTGCGTGGCCGGACGCTGGCCTTGCCCACGGGGATCGACTTGTCGGCCGACGCGGCGGACTTGGCGGGGGGCGTCTTGCGGCACCTGCGCACCGGGTTCGACATCGGGCCCGACGGCGTCACCTTGCGCGAGGCGGATGCCGAATTGCCCGGCAGTGCGAGCCTGCATGTGTCGGGGCGGCTGGCCGACGCCAGCTTTGCCGGCGACGCACGGTTGGCCGCGCCGGACGTGCGGCAAACGCTGGCGTGGCTGCGCCCCCGCATGCCCGCGTTGATCGACGCCGTGCCGCAGGGCGCCGTGCAGGCCGTGCATGCCACCGCCACGGTAACGGCCGGCGCGAACAGCATCATGCTGACCAACCTCTCCGCAGATGCGGACGGCATGCCGGTCACCGGCGATGTCATGGTGCGGGGCGGCAGCCGGCCGGCCCTTGCAGCCAAGCTGCAACTGACCAGTCCGGCATTGGACCGCTGGATACCCCAAGCGCCGAGCGGATTGGCGGAAGCAGCGCAGCGATTGACCAGCCTTCCGCGCCTCGTCGCTGGCTTCGACGCTGACGTGACGATCGCGGCAAGCGCCCCGACCTGGCATGGCGCCGGTTTTGATCGCCTGGTCCTCGACGCCCACTGCCGTGGCGGCGCGGTGGACATCCACCAGGCGACGCTGACCGGACAGGATGTCTCGCTCAACCTGGTCGGAACTCTCTCGGCCGCCGGACAGATCAGGGACGGACGACTGGACGTCGCACTGGGACATGCCGAAATCCTGACGGGCAGCCTTCCCGCAGGATGGGAGCAGGTCCGTCCGCTATTTCATGGGCCCGTCACGCTAAGGCTGGTGGCCAGCGGCCTGCCGAACGCCCTGGGCATCACGGCCGCCGCGGCGTTGTCGGACGCGCGCGCGCAGGTGGACGGCACGCTGGACCTGCCGGGCCGGCACTGGAAGGGCGCCGTCTCGCTGCACCATCCAGGCTCGCCGCGGCTGCTCTACGCTCTCGGCCTGGGCGATACGGCTGGTTGGCTGGGCGACGGGTCGCTCTCCTTCCAAGCCACGGCGGACATCACGCCGGACCGGGCGGCCCTGTCCGGGGCGGAGATGTCCGCCGGGTCGCTGCGGGCATCGGGCGAGCTGGCTGTGACGGCCTTGGCATCGGACCATCCGGTGCTGACGGGGACGATCGCTGCGGAGACGCTGCCGCTGCCTTCGGTCGGGCTAAGATCGAACGATCCCTGGACCCTCACGATGCTTCATGCGGCGGACGCGAAGCTGTCGGTGCGGGCCGCCCACCTGCTTTGGGGCCTGTCCCCCTTCGCCGACGCCGCCGCGGCGACGGTCGCGATCGCGAACGGCGCCATCCATGTCGACGGGTTCACCGCCCGTGTGGCAGGTGGCATGGTGACGGCGCGGATCGGCCTAGAAGATGCCTCCCCGCCGCGATGGACCTTGACCGGCAAGCTGGCGGACGTCGCGATTGACGGTCCGTTGTATGGAACGCCGGTGGACGTCGTAGCAGGTCACCTTGATGCCGGCGCCAAATTGTTCAGCAGCGGATACAGCCCGGCGGGCATGCTGGCGAACTTGGCCGGACCGGTGCAACTCACGATCCAGGACGGAGCGGTGACCGGGTTGGATGCTGGGCGTGTGGTCAGTTCGTTGCGCTCGGTGGTGGCGACGGGCAATTCGCCCGATGCGGCGGCAGCACAATCCGCGGTCGCGGAGGCGTTGCGCAGCGGCGTCACGCCGTTCACCCGGCTTGAAGCAGACGGCACGCTGTCGCACGGAACCATCACGCTCGGGCGCGGCGCCGTGACGCTGCCGTCAGGGTCGATCGCCGCGACCGGCAGCGTTGACTTGCCGGAAGAGGCGATCGACGTCCATCTGGCCTTGCAGCCCGCGCTGGAGACGGCACCTGTGATCGGCCTGCGCCTGATCGGTCCAGTGGCAGCGCCCAGTCGTTCGCCTGAGCTTGCCGGCCTGGCCCGGTGGTTGGCCGAGCGTTAGGTCAGTTCCGGGCGCGTGGCTGCTCGTCGAACACGGCGTAGGCGAGGCCGAGAAGGCGGGTGGCAGACTCGGAGTAGCCGGCCCGGTCGGCATCCTGCGCCAAGGAAATCAGGCGGTCGGCGAGGATCAGCGGGCTGACGGGGATGGGCTTGGCGGTCTGAAGGCTCGGCATTGCTTTTGCTCCTGCGCGGCCGTTTGTGGCCGATGTCACGACGATGCCGAACCATATTTGCTGAAACGTTAAGCCCTCGAAGAAAGCGCGAAGACCCTTAAGGCCGAGGCAAGGGGTTGCGCCGGCTGGCGTGCCGCATCCACGGCGGCCACCAGCCCGGCGAGCGTCTGGCCCCGGCCTTCGGCGATGGCGGCAAGGGCAGCCCAGAACTCCGGCTCCAGCGCGACCGAGGTGCGGTGGCCGGCCAGCGTGACGCTGCGTTTCTCCAGCGTCACGCCAGGCGCGCTGCGGCCCAGGCGCCGGCCTCGGCCACCACTGCATCCGCGTCGTCGGCCAGCACCGCGGCGGCCGGGCGCAACGCCGGGTCAGCGGAATTGCCGATGGCGATGGCGACGTTGCGCACGAATCGGTCGCGCCCGATCCGCTTGACCGGGGAGCCGCTGAACAGCGTGCGGAAACCGGCATCGTCCAGCGCCGCCAACTCGCCGAGTGCCGGCGCCGCCAAGTCCGGTCGCGCACGCAATTTGGCGTGGCGCGAGGCCTGGGCGAAGCGGTTCCACGGGCAGACGGCGAGGCAGTCGTCGCAGCCGTAAATCCGATTGCCCATCAACGGCCGCAGCGCCAACGGAATGGGACCGCGATGCTCGATCGTGAGATAGGAGATGCAGCGGGTCGCATCCAGCCGATACGGCGCCGGAAACGCATCCGTGGGGCAGGCAGCCTGGCACCGCGTGCAGGTTCCGCAGCGGTCGGCATGCGGGGCATCCGGCGGCAGGTCCAGCGTGGTGTAGATTTCACCCAGGAACAGCCAGGACCCTTCGGCGCGGGAGACGAGGTTGGTGTGCTTGCCCTGCCAGCCGAGCCCGGCCGCGGCGGCCAGCGGCTTTTCCATCACGGGCGCGGTGTCCACGAAGACCTTCACGGCCGGGCCGAAGCGGCTGGCGATGAACTGCGCCAGGTGCTTCAGCATGCCCTTCATGACGTCGTGGTAGTCCCGGTGGCGGGCATAGACGGAGATAGCGCCGCGATCCGGCCGTTGTGTCACGGCCAGCGGGTCGTCGGCCGGGGCGTAGCTCAATCCTAAGGCGACGACGCTGCGCGCTTCGGCCCACAGCGCCTGCGGATGGCTGCGCTGGTCCATGCGGTCCGCCAGCCACCCCATCTCGCCATGCTGCCCGGCGGCGATGAACGCGCCCAAGCGCTCCCGCGCCTCCGGGCCGAGCGACGCGGGGGCGAAGCCGACGGCGTCGAAGCCGAGGGCGAGGGCCTTGGCGCGGATGAGCGGCTTCGGGTCTTCTATCGTGTCGGCATGAGACCCGATCGGCTCACTCGCATGTCCGTGCGGCTTCGTCGTCAGCTCAGCAGTTTGTAAAACGCCGCGCCCGCCGCAAAGAAGGCCGCACCGGCCGTCGCCCCGGACAAAGCCAAGGTGATCGGCGCCAACCGCATCTCCTGGCGCTTCCTCTCGGCATCAGCGCGCTTCTGGTCAATGTCGGCGATGATCTGCCGAAGCTTAAGCCGATCCACCTCGTCGATTACGAACTCGCTCATGATCTCATCTTCCTGTTCGCGCGCCTCATCAGGCTGTCCGATATGGAGCAATATAGCACACGAATCAGCCCCTCCCGCGGTAAGGTGGCACGCCCTGGTCCGGCACCCACGCCCCGGCGGGGGGCGCGCCGGTCTGCCAGAACACGTCGATCGGGATACCGCCGCGCGGATACCAATAGGCGCCGATCCGCAGCCAGCGCGGCGACAGCAGGCGCACCAGCCGGTCGGCCACCATCATCGTGCACGCCTCGTGAAACGCGCCGTGGTTGCGGAAACTGCCCAGGAACAGCTTCAGCGACTTGCTTTCCACCAGCCACTCGCCGGGGATGTAGTCGATCACGATATGGGCGAAATCCGGCTGCCCGGTCAGCGGGCAAAGCGAGGTGAACTCCGGCACGGTGAAGCGCACGACGTAATCCTTGCCGGCATGCGGGCTGGGCACCCGCTCCAGCACCGCCTGCTCGGGCGATGTCGGCGCCGGCGTCGCATGGCCAAGCTGCGTCAGCCCGGCATAGGGCGGCGGGGCGCCGCGCTGGTCGTCAATTTCACTCATGCGCCTGACATGTGGTCCGGCGCGCCGCCATTCCAGCCTACGCGGACCGCTGCGCTCTGCTCGGCCAAGCGGCCATCCAGGATGGCGGCCCGCAGCCCCGCCATCAGGTCCGCATAGTATGTGAGGTTATGCATTGTCAGCAGCATCGGGCCCAGCATCTCGTCGGCGCGGAACAGGTGGTGCAGATAGGCCCGGCTATGCCGCGTGCAGGCGAGGCAGCCGCATGCGGGGTCAAGCGCCCCGCCGTCATCCGCATGCCGGGCATTGCGCAGGTTCAGCACGCCCCGGCTGGTGTAGGCGCGGGCGGTGCGGCCGGCCCGGGTCGGCAGCACGCAGTCGAACATGTCCACGCCGCGTGTCACCGCGCCCAGCAGGTCGTCCGGCGTGCCCACCCCCATCAGGTAGCGCGGCCGGTCGGACGGCAGTTGCGGGACGGTTGCGTCCAGCACGGTGAACATCGCCGCCTGGCCTTCGCCCACCGCCAGGCCGCCGACGGCGAACCCCTCGAAGCCGAGCGGCAGCAGCGCCTGCACCGAGGCGGTGCGCAGATGCGGGAACACGCCGCCCTGCACGATGCCGAACTGGCCGTAGCCAGGCCGGGGACGGAACGCCGCGCGCGACCGCGCCGCCCAGCGCATCGACAGCGCCATCGATGCCTCGGCCTGCGCGTCCGTCGCGGGGAACGGCGTGCATTCGTCGAACGCCATGGTGATGGTGGCGTCCAACTGGTCCTGGATCGCGGTCGAACTTTCGGGCGTCAACCGGTGCGCCGAGCCATCCAGATGGGAGCGGAAGGTCACGCCCTGCTCATCCATCTTGCGCAGCGCCGCCAGGGACATGACCTGGAAGCCGCCGGAATCGGTCAGGATGGGGCCGGGCCAGTCCATGAACCGGTGCAGCCCGCCCAAGGCCGCCACCCGCGCGGCGCCGGGCCGCAGCATGAGGTGGTAGGTGTTGCCCAGCACCAGCCTGGCCCCGGTGGCACGGACGGCATCGGCGGTCATTGCCTTCACCGTGCCGGCGGTGCCGACCGGCATGAACACGGGGGTAGGCACGTCGCCATGCGCGGTCTGCAACACGCCGGCCCGGGCGGGGCCGTCTTGGGCGACACGCAGCCACGACAGCGTCACAAGTCCTCTCCCTCTGGAAGAGGGTGGGGCGAGCGTCGAACTCCAGACCACGCCAGCGTCTTCGCGCGGACCCTCACCCCAACCCTCTCCCAGAAGGAGAGGGAGCGGGAGCGAGCAGGCTGGAATCGCCGTAGGAGTAGAAGCGGTATCCGGCGCCGATCGCGTGGGCGTAGGCCGCCCGCATGCGCTCCTGCCCGGCGAATGCGCAGACCAGCATGAACAGGGTGGAGCGCGGCAGATGGAAGTTCGTCATCAGCCGATGCACGGCGCGGAAGCGGAAGCCGGGGCGGATGAAGAGGGCGGTTTCGCCGCTGAACGGCTGCACCCCGTCCTCGCTGGCCGCGCTCTCCAGCAGGCGCAGCGTGGTGGTGCCCACCGCCACGACCCGGCCGGCGTTGCGGATCGCCGCCGCCGCCTCTGGCGTCACCTCCCCGCGTTCCGGGTGCATGCGGTGCGCGTCCGGGTCGGCGCGCATGGGCAGGAAGGTGCCGGCGCCCACGTGCAGCGTCACCGTGGTCCGCTGCACCCCGGCCGCCGCCAACGCCGCCAGCAAACCCGGGGTGAAATGCAGCCCGGCGGTCGGCGCCGCGACCGCCCCTTCGGCGCGGGCGAACACCGTCTGGTAGTCCTCGGCATCCGCCGCGGTGGGGCCGGACGGCCGCGCGATATACGGCGGCAACGCCAACGCCCCCGCCCGGCGCAGCGCCTCGGCAAAGGCCGCGCCCGACTGGTCGAACCGCAGCGTCACGTCGCCTTCGTCGCGCGCCAACACCTCGGCCCGCATTTCCGTCCCGTCCAGCCCCAGCACGTCGCCCACCGCCAGCCGCCGCGCGTTGCGGGCCAGCGCGTGCCAACTGCCGTCCGGCAGCGGGCGATCCAGGGTCAGGCCGATGCGCGCCGCCCCGCGATGCGCGGTAAGCTGCGCCGGGATCACCCGCGTGTCGTTGGCCACCAGCAAGTCGCCCGGCGACAGCAGCGCCGGCAGGTCCGCCACCGAGCGATCCAGCAGCGCGTCGCCCACAACCAGCAGCCGCGCCGCCTCCCGCGGGCGCGCCGGCTGTTGCGCGATCAGCCCGGGCGGGAGGTCGAAAGCAAACGGGTCAGGCTGGGAGATAGGAGCTGATCTCGATCAAATTGCCATCGGGGTCGCGGCAATACACCGACTGGATCGGCCCCAGCGCGCCGGTCTTCGCCACCGGCCCGGCCTCCACCCCGATCCCGCAGTCATGCAGGTGGTCGACCACCTGCTGCGGTCCCACGGCGGTGATGAAGCAGGCATCGACGCTGCCGGGCCGGTCGTTGACGCCGGTCATCCAGGACCGGGTGTCCGCGTCGTGGGGGCGCAAGTTCAGCTTCTGGCCGCCGAACTTCAGCGCGGTGCGGCTGCCGTCGCCGAACTCCTCCCGCTCCATGCCCAGCACGCGCTGGTACCAGGACGCCGTAATCTCGACATCCTTGCAATTCACCACGATGTGGTCGAGACGGTCGACAGTGAACCGCATGGGTAATGTCCCGTATGAGAGGCTTCGCCTGCCGCGCGTATATCGCCCTCTGCCGGCCCCGGCAATTCGTGGGGATGGCGGGCCTGGCGCTGGCCGCATGGGCAGGCCCTGCCCTGGCGCAGCCCGATCCCGTCCAGATGCGGCCCGACATCGCCTATGGCCCGCTTCCCGCCGAGCAAGGCGACCTCTATTTGCCGGCCACGCCGAAAACCCGCCGCCCTGCTGTCGTCGTCATCCATGGCGGCGGCTGGGTCAGCGGCAGCCGCCACGGCAACGACTATTTCGCCAACGTGCTCGCCTCCAAGGGCGTCGTGGTGTTGAACATCGACTACCGCCTGGCTGACAAGACGCTGCCGGACACGCGCTGGCCGGCACAACTGGTGGATGCGCAACTGGCCGTCCGCTTCCTGCGGGCCCATGCTGCCGAGTTCGGCATCGACACCGCTCGCTTCGGCGCAGTCGGCGACTCTTCCGGCGCGCAACTGGCGGTCTTCCTGGGCGAACTGCCGCAGATCGTGCCCGGCGACGAGGCCGGGCTGTATCCGAACCAACGCCCCAACGTGAAGGCGGTGGTGGATCAGTTCGGCCCGATGGATTTGCCGGGCATGGGCACGTACGGCATTGGCTCGATCGACGCGATGTTCGGCACGCCCACGCCGCCGCCAGCGGATTTGCTGACGGCTTCGCCGATCCCGTCCGTCACGTCCCATAGCGCCCCGGTCTACATCATCCACGGCCAGGGCGACCGCGTGGTGCCGTTCGGCGCCTCGCAGCAACTGGTCGCCGCGCTGATGGCGCATCACGTGCCCGTCGAACTGGTGCCCTATGACGGCGACCACGGCTATACCGGGCTGACCACCGACCAGATCGGCAAGCTGCAATACGACGCGATCACCTGGCTCACGGCCCGGCTGGAGCATTAGGGCGGCGTGAACCGTCGGCCGCTTCGTGATCGCGGTGCGCCCTGGTTATCGAAAGTTCTGCCTTGCACGAGTCCGTCGCTCCGCCCTCCATCATTAGGTGGCACGTCACATGTCCATACCTTCGTTGTTCGAACCCTACGTCCTGGGCGACATGCCGCTTGCGAATCGTATCGTGATGGCGCCGCTGACCCGCAGCCGCTCCAGCGATGATGGCGTGCTGCCGGATTTCGCGGCCGAGTACTACGCGCAACGGGCCACCGCGGGTCTCATCGTGTCGGAGGCGACCAACATTTCCGCCCAGGCGCGCGGCTACGCCCTCACCCCGGGGATCTGGACGCCGGCGCACGTCGCCGCCTGGCAGCGCGTCACCCAGGCCGTCCACGCGCAGGGCGGCCGGATGGTGCTGCAGCTCTGGCACACCGGACGCATCTCCCACCCGAGCCTGCAAGGCGGGGCTTTGCCGGTCGCGCCGTCCGCCATCAAACCTGCGGGCCAGGCGTTCACCAATGCCGGACTGCAGGACCACGTGACGCCCCGCGCGCTGGAGACGCAGGAGATCGCCGGCATCGTCGCCGATTACCGCCATGCCGCCGGGTGCGCGAAGCAGGCCGGGTTCGACGGCGTGGAAATCCACTCCGCCAACAACTACCTGCTGGAGCAATTCATCCGCGACAGCACCAACCATCGCACCGACCAGTATGGCGGCGCATTGGAGAACCGGCTCCGCTTCCCGTTGGAAGTGGTGGAGGCGGTGACCGGCGTCTGGGGCGGCGGGCAACGCGTGGGCATCCGCATCTCGCCCGGCACCACCTCGCCCGGTGAGACGCCGCTCGACAGCGACCCGATGGCGACCTACAGCGCCTACCTCAAAGAACTGTCCCGGTTCGGCCTGGTCTACGTCCACGATATCGAGGGCGTGACGCAAATGAGCCGCGATCCCAACGGGATCGACTACCCGGCGTTGCGGACGCTTTTTTCCGGCGCCTACATCGCCAACAACAACTACGGGAAGGATTTGGCCGAGCAGACGCTTGCGGCGGGCAATGCGGACCTGATCAGCTTCGGCCGGCCCTTCATCGCCAATCCGGACCTGGTGTCCCGCATGCGCACCGGCGCGCCGCTCGCCGAAGCCCCGAAGCAATACTGGTATGGCGGCAACAGCGTCGGCTACTCCGATTGGCCCGGCATGAACGGGCCGGTGAAGCTGGTGTCGTAACGGCTTACGGACCGGGGTCGCCGGCCATCATGGTCGGCAAGGCGCGCAACGCCCGCCGGCCGCACCAGGCTGCAGCCAGGGCAAGCGGGATCATGAAGGCACTGAACGCGAGCTTGCCCTGGAGGATCGTCGGCCAGGCCCAGAGTGCGGCAAGCCACAGCACCGCGCCCACCATCCCGATCCACCAGCCCGCCCGGAGATCACCGGCCGCGCCCTTGCGGCGACGCACCAGGCGGAAGGAACCACGGAACGCAAAGACGCCAGCCGTGAGCACGAAGGCGGCGACGACCGCGACGGGCCACCATCCAACAGGCCCCGCAGGCCCGACCGGCTCCAACATGGCCGTAAGGGCGAAGAAGAAGCCGTTCATCAACGTGGCGCTGATCGTCACCGAGCCCAGCATCAGCGCCGCGGTCGCATCGCCGGGCAGCGGCCGCGGACCCGGCGGCGGTGTGTCGGCCGGGAGATAGGTCACCGGGCGGGTCCCGCCCGGCAGGCTGGACCGCCGCAGCGCCGCCGCCCCGGCCAGCGCCAGCATCGTCGTGACCGCCAGGACGATCAGCATGGCGCCCGGCGTATCGAGCGGCGACATACCACTCCCCAGCAGGGCGGCGTCCCGGGTGGCCGGCGCAACCAGGAGCGCGGCCAGCGACAGGCAGGGGGCCAGGAGAAGGGCCAACCACACCGTGTTGACGGCCCAAGGCGCCATGGACTGCAGACCCCAGATCCAAGGCAGGAGAGGCAGCGCCAGCAGCCAGAAAAGCGGGTTGAAGCGGACGTTGCCGCCCGACGGGATGACCACGGCGACCCAGCCGCACAAGGCGGCCATCCAGGAGAACATCGCCCCCAGCATCGCCCATCCTGCCGCCTTGTCCCGCTGCAGGGCCGCCTTGCGGGCTGCCCAGCTTCGGTCCTCGGCCGGTGGTGCGGGAGGCGTTAGCGGGGGATGGCGATGCTTATGTTTCATTCCGCCAGCATGTTATCTAGCGGCCGCCAAATCGTGAATGTTGACGACGGAGTGCGCTGATGGCGGCCAGCTTGAACGAACGTGCCACCTGGCCGCAGCGGCGCAACGGCCTGCGCAACGAAGCGGCGGCGAAATGGGCGATGCAGTTTGCCGTGCTGGCCTCGCTGGGGGCGATCGCGGCCTGGACGATCCTGCTGGTGAGCGGCGATCCCCGGCGGAGCGGGACGTTCTGGCTGATCGCGCTGGGCTTCGGCATCTGGGGTGCGCCGGTGCAGGCCTATGCGCGCTGGACCATGCTGTCGCTCTGGGCGTTTCTCCTGCTCTGGCCGGTCGTGGCGCTGGCCGCCCTGGTCTACAATGCCGGCCTGCAGGGGGACGACGCGGTCTCTTATCTGCTGATGGGAGGCATCCTGGGCTACACCGTCCTCCTGTCGCTTGCCGGGTTCGCTGCGCTGCGCCGCAGCAGCCTTCCCTTCGGCAGGGCGTCCCCGGCGCTGTATGCGGATGGCTATAAACCGCCGGACGCCTTGCCTGACATCGATCCGCAACTGCGTTCGATCCAACTCTGGTTCATCGGCCCACTCCTCGCGACCATCATGGTCATGTCGGCGGTTTTCGCGACCGTCGCCGTCATGGCGGACCTAAGCGATGGCGGGCTTCGCCTTGGAATAGGCACATTGCTCCTGGTAAGCGTCGCAGAACCTGTGCTGTTTGCTAGGGGCCAATATCAGAGCCGGCGTTCACCCGGGCGGCGCGCCGCCGCCTTTCTTGCGTTGGCA
The DNA here is from genome assembly GCA_965199095.1 of Acetobacteraceae bacterium. GTDB lineage: Bacteria > Pseudomonadota > Alphaproteobacteria > Acetobacterales > Acetobacteraceae > LMUY01. The sequence goes on along the minus strand of CBDAQM010000003.1, from coordinate 921,120 downwards.
GTGCTGCAGTCTTGCATTGCGTTCGGCGGCGCAATTTTTGTGTGCGTCATGGCGGCGTTGCGCGGCAGCCCGGGGGCAGCCGCCGGCGGAACAGTGCTGCAGGTGATCGCCCTCATCGTTGTCGCCTGCGACGCGGCCGCGTGGCGCCGGATCCGCGCCCGCGCCCTGTCCCATGGTTGCGGATGAAGCGCCGCCGCTGGCCGTGGATACTGGCCCTGATCGTCCTCCTGCTGGTGGCGAAGGTAGTATACGACAGCCGCCCGCGCGCGACCGCAGCCGAGCAGTCCGCCGCTTACGAGGCCAAGCTCGCGGCCGACCCGGCAACCGCGCCGGGCGAAACGGCCTTGAACGGCGCGATGCAGGCGCTCCTGGCCATTACCGCGGCCCCTGACCTCATCCTCCAGCAGCAACAGCAATGGAGCGAAGACCGGGTGGTGGACGGCAGCGGCGCGTCCGACCGCGTGTCAGCGCCGGAGCGGGCGGCCGCCCTGCGGCGGCAGGCCGAGTTCTGGCGTGCGGCGCTGGCGAAACGGCCCGGCCCGGACGACCTTGCGCATGGCTGCGTTTACCAAGTACCCTACGCGTCCTGCACGGTCCAGACGAGCGGAGAGGTGCCCGGCAGCCATGGCGCGCTGCGCTACCAGACTGCGGGACGGTTCGTCGGCTCGGCGGGTAGCATCGACCAGACCGCGGTCGCCTCGGACCCGATGGTGGGCGCCACCATCGACCTTTTCGCCCCCGATGCGGCGGGCGGCTGGCGCATGGTCTTGGCAAGGGCGGGGCAGCCCTCTGAGATACCTGCCCAGGTTGCCAGCCCGGCCGGGCCGCTCCTGGTGTTCCCGAACGGCGTATCGGAGGCTCCCTCTCTGTACGCCCAGGTGAACGGGGAGTGGCGTTACCTCTACCAGGCGGCTTGGATGCAGGGGCTCGCCGCCTTGGCGCCGCCGGGCAGTTGCCTGAGGGACGGGTTTTATCTGGGGCGCTGGCCTTGGCCGAAGCAGTTGATCGCGGAGCTCAGCCGATTGCCGCTCGACGTCGCCAGCTTGACGGTGGACGACGCCTATGTCGCGGATGGCGCGCCGATCGCCACCGTGCACGCCCAGCTCGGCCTGGATGGCCAGGAGCTCGTGCTTCGCTTGGCCGACGTGAAGATCACGGCCTCGGCGTCGGTATGGGCCCGATTGTCCGGCAGATGCTCCGCCCGCTGACAGGTGGACCGTATCCAAAGGACGGTTTAGCGGATGGCAACGGTCACCCGTTGCTCGTCCAGCAGCCAACGAAGCAGGTTGATCACGCTGCTGGCGCCCTCGCCCAAGGTGACGTCGCGGGGTTTGTGGGTCGAGGCCATCTTGATGTCGGCTTCACCGGGTGAGCCGGCGAACGCCATCGTCCAGCTCCCGAAATCACGCTCCTTGAAGTAGTCGGCTTGCAGCAATTCCACGTTGCGATGGCGGCGGTCGCAAACGATGTGGCCGAACAAGCTCTTCACGGCATGGGCCGGCCCCTCCAGGACTTGCGAGAAATTGTCGTTGTTCAGCATCAGAGCCCCGGTGATGCCATGTTCCGAATTCCAGGAGCGCGACCACTCCAGGATGTCTTTGACATGGCTCATGATGGTGTCCGGCCCACCATCAATTGCAATGTTACTGTGATAGATGATCTTGTATATTTGCGCCGGTCGAGTGTCACCAGGATTGAGCGGCCGTCCCATGCGCCATCACCTTCTTCTGCGGTGTCCTATGTTAATGAACCGGTCGTCGATGGTAAAGGTTCGTTCACAAACTGATCGACACTGGCCGCAGCAAAGTGCGACACGGCGCCGCCAGGTGAACCATCCGCCGAGCGACACGTTCGCTGCCGCGGAGGCAGACATGGCGAAGACAGCGGAAAAGACCGATCCGGAGCTTTGGGACAAGGTGAAGACCGAAGTCGCCAACGGCGACAAGGGCGGTAAGCCCAAGCAGTGGTCGGCCCGCAAGGCGCAGTTGGCGACGCAGGAGTACAAAAAAGAAGGTGGCGGTTACAAAGGTGCCAAATCCTCCGACAACCACCTGGCGCAGTGGACCAAGGAAGACTGGGGCACGAAATCGGGGGCCGAGAGTGGCAAGACCGGCGAGCGTTACCTGCCGAAACAGGCACGAGAGCATTTGAGCCAGGATGAATACAAGCGCACCACTGCCAAGAAGCGGGCGGATACGGCGAAGGGCAAGCAGTTTTCTGCCCAGCCCAAGGATGTGGCTGCCAAGACGGCCAAGGATCGCGAGACCGGCCACGGCCCCACCCGGGCAGATTTGCTGGCGCAAGCGGCGCACAAGGGGATCGCCGGACGCTCCCGGATGAGGAAGGCGCAGTTGGAGGCGGCGTTGCAGGCCCATGGCTGACATGGACGCTGATGAACGGCGCACCATTGCCCAGGATTTCAAGTCGGTCGTGAACATGGCCCCGGCGGCGCTGCGCTCCTGGCTGGAAACTCCTGACAGCCGAGGTGTCGGCATGACCCATGAAGGCGACAAGGTGACACAGCCTGGAGATCACGAAGCAGTCGGTCACGAGATGGGCCGCCGCATACTCTCACTGCGCGCCAAGAAGCGGGCCGACCTCACCGAGGACGATTACGCCGCCATGCGCAAGGTCGTGGGCTACGTGCACCGGCATATGAAGCAGCGGCCCGATGGCGACGTGACGGAGACGCGTTGGCGCAAATCGTTGATGAACTGGGGTCATGACCCGTTGACAAGGCGTGAGTAGCGGGCGCGCGAGGTGAGGGTGGCCGAGCCAACAGATACGGTGGTGTAAGTGCTCGTTTTCAGCGGGCAGCGCCACCCTCACCCCGACCCTCTCCCGCCAGCGGGAGAGGGAGAGTTGCCATAGGCGATAGCCCTCCCAGAGGGAGAGACACCCGTTCTAATATACCACGACGCTGCGGATGCTTTCGCCGGACGTCATCAGGTCGAAGCCGTCATTGATGCGGTCGAGCGGCAGGATGTGCGTGATCAGGTCGTCGATGTTGATCTTGCCCTCCATGTACCAGTCGACGATCCGCGGCACGTCCGTGCGGCCCCGCGCGCCGCCGAAGGCGCTGCCCTGCCAGACGCGCCCGGTGACAAGTTGGAACGGCCGGGTGCTGATCTCCTGCCCGGCGGCGGCGACGCCGATGATGGTCGACTTGCCCCAGCCCTTATGCGCGCATTCCAGCGCCTGCCGCATCAGCGTCGTGTTGCCGACGCATTCGAAGCTGTGGTCGGCGCCGCCCTTGGTCAGCTCGACCAAATGCGGAACGATGTCGCCCGCGACCTCCTTCGGGTTGACGAAATGGGTCAGCCCGAACTTGCGCGCCAGTTCCTCGCGCGCCGGGTTCAGGTCCACGCCCACGATCATGTCGGCCCCGGCCAGCCGCGCGCCCTGGATCACGTTCAGCCCAATGCCGCCGAGGCCGAACACCACCACGGTGTCGCCGGGCTGCACCTTGGCGGTGAAGATCACCGCGCCAATCCCGGTGGTGACGCCGCAGCCTATATAGCAGACCTTGTCGAACGGCGCGTCCGGCCGGATTTTCGCCAGCGCGATCTCCGGCACCACGGTGTAGTTCGCGAAGGTCGACGTGCCCATGTAGTGCAGCAGCGGCTTGCCCTTGAAGGAGAAGCGGCTGGTGCCGTCCGGCATCAGGCCGCGCCCCTGCGTCACCCGGATTTTCTGGCACAGATTGGTCTTGCGGCTGAGGCAGTAGTCGCATTCCCGGCATTCCGGCGTGTAGAGCGGGATGACGTGGTCGCCCTTGGCCAGGCTGCGCACGCCGGGGCCGACATCCACCACGACGCCCGCGCCCTCATGGCCGAGGATGGCGGGGAACAACCCCTCCGGGTCGGCGCCGGACAGGGTGTATTTGTCGGTGTGGCAGATGCCGGTGGCCTTGATCTCGACCAGCACCTCGCCCTCGCGCGGGCCGTCGAGCTGGACCGTCTCGATGCTGAGCTTCTGCCCCGCCCCGAATGCCACCGCTGCGCGAACATCCATGCCGTCATTCCCCTCCGTTGGCAGCCACCGCGTCGCAGGTCACGCGGCGACGGGGCGCGCGGGCTGCAGGGCCAACACAGCCTCGATCACCGCGGCGACGGCCAGGGCGGCGAGGGCGCTGGCGAACAGCATCGCATAGCCCCCGGCCGCACTGTACAGCCACGCCATGCCATACGCGCCGGCCGCCTGTCCAATCGCCCAGGCCACCGTCGCCTGCGTCCAGCCGCGCTGCCGCGTGGCCGGGTCGCCGCCCGCCAACTGGCCGACGCGGCCCAGCGTGACGGCGCTGATCCCCGGCGCCATCATGCCCGCGACGACGATCGACGCGGCGATCGCCACCGGGTCGGACGTCCAGAGCAGCACGGCGATCGTCGCCGCGTCCGCTGCGATGATGACGCGGAAGGTCGCCGCCGCGCCGATCCGGTCCGACATGCGGCCGCCGATCACGGCGCCGCCCAACGCGCCGACCCCGTACAACACCCATGCCAGCGCACCGGCGCCGATGCCGCGGCCGAGCCCGCGCGCCACGAAATCGGCCAGGAACACCATGTGCGGCACCATCGCGACGGCGCACATCCCGTAACTGGCCGACACCAGGCCGAAGCGCGCCGGCACGCCGCCAGCGGGCACGATGGCGGCCACCGCCCCCTCTGGCCAAGCTCGCCAGGAGACCAGCGTCAGCACGAGGGCGATCGCGCCCAAGCCCAGCCATGCGGCGGGCAGCCCGGATTGCAGCAACAGCGGCACCAGCGTGCCGGAGGCGGCGATGCCGAGCCCCACCCCGGTCATGATCAGCCCGCTGGCCAGGCCGCGCCGGCCGGGCGGGACCTGCGCGAGCACGCAGGACGGCGCCAGGATCATCAGCACGCCGCCGGTGAAGCCCGCCAGCAGCCGCCAGGTGAAGAACCAGAGGAACGGCAACGGCGCGCAGCAGGCCGCCAGCGAGAGGGCCGACGCCAACATGGCCGTCCGCACCACGGCAGGAACCTGGAACCATGCGGCAATCCGGCGCGCCGCCAGTGCACCCAGCAGGTAGCCCAGCAGGTTGGCCGCCCCCAGATAGGCCGCCGCACCCGGCGCGAACCATCCCCGCGCGATCAGCACCGGCAGCAGCGGCGCATAGGCGAAGCGGGCAAAGCCGATCCCCACCAGCAACGCCGACATGGCGGCGAACACCGCCCGCCCGGACATGCCGTCCGCCCGGGTCATCTCCGGCCTGCACCCCTCATCCCGACCCTCCCCCAGAAGGCAAGGGAGATCAGCCGGTGGCAACGGCATCGCTCGATCAGCCGCCCTGGACGGACTGGTTGAACGCTGTCTGCTGCTCGGAGGTGGCGGGGCGCTGGTGCTTCGCCTGCCAGTCCTTGTAGGGCATGCCGTAGACGATCTCCCGCGCTTCCGGGTCGGTCAGGATCACGTCCCGGGACTCGGCGGCCTCGCGATACCAGCGGCTGAGGCAATTGCGGCAGAACCCGGCCAGGTTCATCAGGTCGATGTTCTGCACGTCCGCGCGTTCGCGCAAATGCTCCGTCAGCCGGCGGAAGGCGGCGGCTTCGAGTTCGGTGCGGGTGGCAGGGTCGATCGGGGTCATCGTGGGTCCTCCTCCGGGCGCATATGGCGGCTCGGTATGGCCTACGCCATACTGGCGGGCATGGGATGGAACGACAACACGGCACGCGGCCTGCTGCGCGGAGTGTTCGACGCTGCAGTGCGCGCCGCCGACCCGGCGGCCGTGCTGGCCGCGCATCTGCCGCCGAAGCCCGCCGGGCGCTGCATCGTGGTGGGCGTCGGGAAGTCGGCCGCAACCATGGCGGCCGCCCTGGAAGCCGCGTGGCCGGACGTGCCAATGCAGGGCACGGTCGTCACCCGCTACGGCCACGCCGTCCCCACCCGGCGCATCCGCGTGCTGGAGGCCGCCCACCCCGTGCCGGATGCGGCCAGCGAGGCCGGCGCCCGCGCCCTGCTGGCCACGGTCGCGGGACTCGGGGCGGACGACTTGGTGCTGGCGCTGGTGTCCGGCGGCGGCTCGGCCTTGGCCGCGCTGCCGGGCCCGGGCCTGACCCTGGCCGACAAGCAGGCGGTGAACGCCGCGCTGCTGGCCTCCGGCGCGCCGATCGGGGTGATGAACGCGGTGCGCAAGCACCTGTCCGCGATCAAGGCCGGGCGCCTGGCCGCCGCCGCCGCACCGGCGCGGGTGGTGACGCTGGTGATCTCCGACGTCCCCGGCGACGACCCGGCGGTCATCGCCAGCGGCCCCACCGTGCCGGGCGCCCCCGCGCGCGCGGCGGTCCGGGCGATGGTCGCACAGTTCGGCGTGGCATTGCCGCCGGCCGCCGCCGCGCTGCTGGCGGGCGAAGACAACCTGCCGCCGGCCCACGGCCCCGCCGACATCCGCATGATCGCGACGCCGGCCATGGCCCTGGCCGCCGCCGCGCACACGGCCCGGCAGGCCGGCGTCACGCCGCTGATCCTGGGTGACGCGCTGGAAGGCGAAAGCCGCGAACTCGGCATCGTCATGGCCGGCATCGCCCGCAGCGTGCGCAGCCACGGCCATCCCCTGCCCGCCCCCTGCATGCTGCTGTCGGGCGGGGAGGCCACGGTCACGATCCGCGCCCCGGCCGGCCGGGGCGGCCGCAACATGGAGTTCCTGCTCAGCCTGGCCGTGGCGCTGCAGGGGGCGCACGGCATCTGGGCGCTCGCCGGCGACACCGACGGGATCGACGGCACGGAGGACGCGGCCGGCGCGCTTGTCACCCCCACCAGCTTGCAGCGCGCGCTGGCGACCGGCATCAATCCCGCCGCCTGCCTGCACGCGCATGACAGCTACAGCCTGTTCGACGCGGTGGGGGATTTGGTCCGCACCGGCCCCACCCTGACCAACGTGAACGATTTGCGTGCGATCCTAGTCACCTGACGGAGCATTGCCCATGGCCCAAAGCAAGCTGCGGCGCCGCCGGCGCACGAAGATCGTCGCCACGCTCGGCCCAGCCAGTTCCTCGCCAGAGGTGATGGGGCGGCTGTTCCGCGGCGGGGCGGACGTGTTCCGGCTCAACTTCAGCCACGGCACGCATGAGGGCCATGCCGCCAACATCGCCAGCATCCGCGCGCTGGAGCTGGAGACCGGGCGCCCGATCGGCATCCTGGCGGACGTGCAAGGGCCGAAGCTGCGGGTGGGCCTGTTCCAGGCCGGGCGCGTCACGCTGCAGACCGGGCAAAGCTTCCGCCTGGACCTCTCGCCCGTGCCCGGTGACAGCCGGCGGGTGCAACTGCCTCACCCGGAGATCATGGCCGCCGCCGGCATCGGCACCACGCTGCTGCTGGACGACGGCAAGCTGCGGCTACGCATCAGCCACAAGCGCGACGATCACCTGGAGTGCGAGGTCGTCACCGGCGGCACCCTGTCGGACCGCAAGGGCGTCAACGTGCCGGACGTGGTGCTGCCGATCCCCGCCCTGACGAAGAAGGACCATGAGGACCTGCGCTTCGCCCTGGCGCACGGGGTGGACTATATCGGCCTGTCCTTCGTGCAGCGGCCGGAGGACGTGGCGGAGGCGCGGGCGATCGCGGATGGCCGCGCCTGGATCATGACCAAGCTGGAGAAGCCGCAGGCGCTGGACAATCTGGATGGCATCCTGGCGCTGTCCGACGCCGTGATGGTGGCGCGCGGCGATCTTGGCGTGGAACTGCCGCCGGAGGAGGTGCCGCTGGCGCAGAAACGCATCGTCCGCGCCGCCCGGCAGCGCGGCTTGCCGGTGGTGGTGGCGACGCAGATGCTGGAGAGCATGATCAGCGCCCCCTCCCCGACCCGGGCCGAAGCCTCCGACGTGGCGACCGCCGTGTTCGACGGCGCGGACGCGGTGATGCTGAGCGCGGAAACGGCTGCCGGGCAGTATCCTTACGAGGCGGTGAACATGATGGACCGCATCATCGACCGGGTGGAACGGGACCCGGGCTGGCGCGACCTGTGCGAAACCGGCCGGCCGCCGCCCGAACGCACGGTCGCGGACGCCATCGCCGACGCTGCGCGGCAGATCGCCAAGACGGTCGGCGCCAAGGCGATCGCGACCTACACGATGTCCGGCTCCACCGCGCTGCGCGTGGCGCGGACGCGGCCGGACTGCCCGGTGCTGGGCCTGACCACGGCGCAGCAGACGGCCCGGCGCCTCGCCGTGGTGTGGGGCGTGCACGCGATCGTCTCGCCTGAGACGCACAGCATGACGGAGACGGTCAGCCGCGCCACCCGGCTCGCGCGCAGCGAAGGGTTCGCCGTGCATGGCGACACCGTCGTGGTCGCAGCCGGGGTGCCGTTCGGCCAGCCGGGCACCACGAACGCACTGCGGGTCGCCTCGGTGAGATAGCGCTTCTCCCGCGGGATGCCGCCGTGCAACATCCCGCCATGAAGCGACGCCAGTTCCTTGCCGCCTCCGCCGCCAGCCTTGCCGCCCCCAATCTCGGCCGGGCGGCCGGGCAGACCGTGCTGCGCTTCGTGCCGCAAACGGACGTGGCCGTGCTGGACCCGGTGTGGACCACCACCTATCCCACCCGCGACCACGCCTATTTGGTGTTCGACACACTGTACGGGATGGACAGAAGCTACGCCGTGTCGCCGCAGATGGCGGCTGGCGCGGTGCAGGAGGATGGCGGCAAGACCTGGCGCATCACCCTGCGCGACGGCCTGCGCTTCCACGATGGCACGCCGGTGCTGGCGCGGGATTGCGCGGCCAGCATCAAGCGCTGGGGCGCGCGGGACCCGTTCGGCCAGGCGCTGATGGCCGCCGCGGACGAGATCACGGGAGTAGACGACAAGACCATCCAATTCCGCCTGAAGGCGCCGTTCCCGCTACTGCCGGACGCGCTGGGCAAGACCCCGCCCTCCATGTGCGCCATCATGCCGGAGCGGCTGGCCCTGACCGACCCCTACAAGCAGGTGACGGAGATGGTCGGCAGCGGCCCGTTCCGCTTCAAGGCGGATGAGCGGGTGCCTGGCTCGCTGATGGTGTATGAGAAATTCGCCGGCTACGTGCCGCGCCCGGACGGCACGCCAGATTGGACGGCGGGTCCGAAGGTCGTCCATTTGGACCGGGTCGAATGGCACATCATCCCCGATCCCAGCACCGTGCTGTCCGCCATCCAACGCAACGAGGTGGATTGGTGGTGGGTGCCCGATGCCGACCTGCTGCCGGCCCTGCGCAAACGCCCCGACATCGTGGTTCGCCAGAACGATCCGACAGGCCTGATCGGCACTTTGCGGATGAACCATTTGCAGCCGCCGTTCGACAACCCGGCGCTGCGCCGGGCGGTGCTGGGCGCCGTGGTGCAGGCCGATTTCATGCAGGCGGTCGCCGGGGACGACCCGGCCAACTGGCGTGACGGCGTGGGCGTGTTCTGCCCGGGCACGCCGCTGGCCACGGACGCCGGCATGTCCGTGCTGACGGCGCCGCGCGACATGGCGAAGATCAAGGCCGCCGTCGCCGCGTCCGGCTACAAGGGCGAGCGGGTGGTGGTGCTGGGGGCGAGCGACATCGCCTCCTCCAAGGCTCTGTCCGATGTGGGGCAGGATTTGCTCAAGCGCATGGGGCTGAACGTCGACTACCAGGTGAGCGACTGGGGCACGATCGTGCAGCGCCGGGCGAAGATGGACCCGGTGGAGTCCGGCGGCTGGAGCGTCTATCACACTTACTGGAGCGGGCTGGACCAGTTCACCCCCGCCGGCCACGCTTTCCTGCGCGGCAACGGCAAAGCCGCCGGCCCCGGCTGGCCGAGCAGCCCGGTGTTGGAAGCATTGCGCGCCGAATGGTTCACCGCCCCCGACTTGGCGGCGCAGCAGGCGATCGCGGCGAAGATGCAGGTGCAGGCGTTCCAGGACGTGCCCTACATCCCGCTGGGCCAGCAGCTTCCGTCGACGGCGTTCCGCAAATCCGTCACCGGCGTGCTGAACGGCCTGCCAGTGTTCTGGAACATCCAGCTTGGTTAGCGACTAGCGCCAGTCGATCGATTCTATGAGACCGACCCTATGGAGAGGCCGTCGTAGGGTCGGCTTTAGCCCACCATAGTCTCCTACGGCGCCTTGAAGAGGTGGGCTGAAGCCAGGGCAATCGGGTGAAGGAATGCGTGACAAACTGTCAAAGTGCTGAATCTATGACAATCCTCGATTCGGTGGACGGGGACGGACATGAGCGGCGCGGCGACGGACGATGGAGTATTCGACGAAACGGTTGTCTTTTTGAGCCATTTCAAACACCTCCAGGACCCTCGCCAGCCTGGCAAGATTAGCTACCCGCTCGATGAGATCCTGCTGTTGTGTCTACTCGCGGTGCTCGCCGGCGCCGAGTGCTTCACCGAGATCGCTCTGTTTGGGGTCAAAAAGCTTGCGCTGCTTCGCCGCTTTCGCCCGTTCAAGGACGGCACGCCGGCCCACGATCATCTGGGCGACATCCTAGCCACGCTGGACGCCGAGCAGTTCCAAGCCTGCTTCGTCGCCTGGGTCGCGGCTGTGACCGGCGTGCCGGCGGGAGTGATCGCGATTGATGGCAAGACGGCGCGCCGATCCGGCAAAAAAGGCGATGCGAAGGCTTCCATCCATATGGTCTCGGCCTTCGCCGCACGCCAGCGCCTCGTGCTCGGGCAGGTCAAAGTGGCAGAAAAGTCAAACGAGATCATCGCTATACCGAAGCTGCTCGACATGCTGGTCATCGAAGGAGCGATCATCACCATCGATGCCATGGGGTGCCAGCGCGACATCGCGCAAAAGGTCATGGACAAGAAGGCTGATTACGTTCTCGCGTTGAAAGGCAACCAAGGCTCGCTGCGTGAAGACGTCGAATTGTTTGCCCGCGAGCAAAAGGCCCGCGGTTTCACCGACACCACAATCAGCCAAGATACGACGATCGATGGCGATCACGGTCGTATCGAAACCCGCACCACCACCGTCATCCACGACGTAGCCTGGCTACAAGAGCGCCATCGCTGGCCCGGCCTGAAGGCGGTCGTCATGGTCGAAAGCACGCGCGAGATCAGCGGAAAAGTCGAGCAGGAGACTCGTTATTACATCACCTCGCTGGTGATCTTGGCGCACCTTCTAGGGCCGGTCGTGCGTAGTCATTGGGCGATAGAGAACAGCCTGCATTGGGTCATGGACATGGTCTTTCGCGACGACGAGTGCCGTGTGCGAACCCATCATGCGCCCGCCAATTTCACCACCATAAAGCACATCGCCCTCAATCTGCTGAAAAGACCCGTAGGCAAGCAATCAATGCGCGGAAGGCGGAAGGCCGCCGGGTGGGACGATGACTTCCTCGCAAGCCTTATTACCGCATGAAAGCTTCACCCGATTCCCCTGGGGCTGAAGCCCACCCTACGACGGCCTGCGTCAGGCGGCGGCATAGGAGTCGTTTCAAGGAAACGCTGTACAAGTTGCCACCGGCAACGGCCGACCCGCCGCGGATGAAACCTTGCCGGCTGCGGCCTCGGTCGGGGTGCCTTCACGCCGCTGTTTCTTGTCAGTCGCTATAAAGACCCACTCATCGGCGTTGGTGCAAATGTTAGGGCGATCACCATGATACAGCCGCAGCGTTGCGCAACGGCACGATGACCGGATAGCCATCCGGCCCAGGCTGAACCGACACGTCCACGCTGAAGGCCTGAAGCAGCAACGAACAGACCAGCACCTCCGCCGGCGTGCCGACGGCGAGCAGCCGGCCGGCATGCATCAGCGCGATGCGGTCGGCGAACCGTGCGGCGGCGTTGAGGTCGTGCAGCACGGCGATGGTGGTCAGCCCGCGCCGCACCGTCGCGTCCCGCAGCACGTCCAGAACGTGGAGCTGGTGGGCGATGTCCAACGCGCTGGTCGGCTCATCCAGCAGCAGCGCGCGCGGGTTGCTCGCCAGCACCTGCGCCATGAAGACGAGTTGGCGTTGGCCGCCGCTCAACTCGCCGATGCGTTGCGCCGACAGCCGCTCGATCCCGAGTTCGGCCATCGCGGCCCGCGCCGCGTCGAGGTCGGCGGCGCCCACGCGGAAGGTGAGCGAGCGCAGGCGGCCGAGCAGCACCACCTCGAACGCGCTCAACCCGGCGCGGATGACATTGTCCTGCGGCATGTAGCCAATGGCGCCGGGCACGGGTGCAGCGCCGTCCCAGTGCAAGGCGCCGCGGCAGGGCAGCAGCCCCGCCAGGCCGCGCAGCAGCGTTGACTTGCCGGAGCCGTTGGCCCCCAGGATCGCCAGCACCTGTCCCGGTTCGGCGATGAGGTCGAGCCCCTGCACGGCGGTCCGGCTGCCGTATCGCAGTTCGACCCCGGACGCCTGCAGCCTCATCGCGCCCGGCCAGCCGACAGCAGCAGCCAGGCGAAGAACGGCACGCCGATCAGCGCGGTGATGATGCCGACCGGGAACACCGTGCCCGGCACCAGCAGCTTGCTGACGATGGAGGCGGCGGAGAGCAGAACCGCCCCGAACAGCGCGGACGCCGGCAGCATGTGCCGCTGGTCCGCCCCCACCAGCATGCGCGCGACATGCGGCGCCACCAGGCCGATGAAGCCGATCGTGCCGACGAACGCCACGGCCGCACCGGTCAGGAGGGAGACGGCCACCAGCGCCCGCAGCCGCAATCCATCCACCCGCACGCCCAGGGCCCGCGCCCGCTCATCGCCCATCTGCAGCGCGGTCAGCCGCCAGGCGTCCCGCAGCACGAGCGGCAGGACCACGGCCAGCACGGCGGCCACGACCGCCACCTTGGGGAGGCTGGCCCGCGTCAGGCTGCCGAACAGCCAGAACACGATCTGCTGCAAGGCTTCCGGCGAGGCGAGGAATTGCAGCAGGGATTGCAGCGCCTGGAACAGGAACAGGCACGCGATGCCCGCGAGCACCAACAGCTCCGGCGTCGCCCCACGGATCCGGCCCGCGCCGGCCACCAGGGCGCAGGCCAACCCGGCGAAGAGGAAGGCGCTGAGCGGGACGGCCCAGCCCTCCGGCAGCGGCAGGCTGGCGCCGACCAGGATGGCCAAGGCGGCGCCGAACCCTGCGCCGGCCGAGATGCCGAGCGTGTAGCTGCTCGCCAGCGGGTTGTTCAGCACCGTCTGCATGACCGCGCCCGACACGCCCAGCGCCGCCCCCACCAGCACGGCCATCAGCGCGATCGGCAGCCGCAGCCCGTGGACGATGGCGTTGACCATCGGGTCGGCCGTCAGACCGACCAGGGTCCGGACGACCTGGCCCAACGGCAGCAGGGCCGGGCCGGTGGCCACGTCCACCGCGAAGCAAACCGCCAGGACAACCAGCCCCAGCAGAAGCGCGCCGCCCCGCCGGGCCTCCTGCACGCGCCAGGCAAGAGCTGGGTCCGCGGTCACGTGGCGGATGGCGTGAGCCGGGCCATCCAGGTGCCTTCGAAGGTCACCGGGAGGTAGGCCTCGTGGTAGCGGCGCAACTCGTCCACCGGGTCGATGTCGGCGAACTGCGCCGGGTAGATCTGCTTCGCAATGTAGTACATCGCCGTGTAGTCGAACAACGCGCGGCACAAACCGTGCTCGATCGCGTGCAGTTGGCCCTGGCGGATCGCGGTCAGCCCGGGCCAGCCCGGCCGCTGCGCGTAGGGCGCCAGGCGGGCCCGGGTGACGTCGACCGACGTGTCGTAGCCGGTCAGCACGGCATTGGGCTGGTTCAGCCATGACGAACCGGCAATGAAGATCGCGTCCGGGTTCGCCGCCAGCACGAACTCGGGGCTGAGCGGTCCCCAGGCTTTGGCGATGTGCCCGGCGGCGATGTTGTCCGCGCCGACCAAGTCCAGCAGGCGGCCCCACATGCTTTGCCAATAGGTGTTGCCGACCACGCCGGCGCCGCCTTGTCCCAGCTCCACGTAGACCTTGGGATGGACGCCGGACTGGCTTGCCCGGCGTTGGATGTCGGCCAGCTTGTCGGTGTAAAGCGACGCCAATCGACTCGCCCGGTCCTCATTCCCGGTGGCCTGTCCCATGGCGAGCGTGCTGGCGACGTGCCGCGCCGGGATTTCCGCATTGTAGTCGATCACCAGCACCGGGATGCCCAGGGCTTCGAGCTGCCGCACCTGGTCGCCCAAGCTCTGGAACGACCATTCGGCCAGGATGACCAGGTCCGGCCGCAACGCCAGCACCTTCTCCAGGCTGAAGCTGTTGTCGTCGGTGGTGCCGACATCCGGCAGGTTCGCCAGGCGCGGGATCGGCACCAGGTAGCGCCTGAAGCTGGACGGCCGCCAATCGGTCCACATCGTGCGGCCGAAGCCGACAACGCGGTCCCACCCGGCCGGCCCGGCGATGGCGGTGTATTCCTCGTAGTTGAAGCCGAGCACGATGCGTTCAGCCGGCGCTTTGAGCGTGATCCTGCGGCCCAGGGCATCCGTGATCACCAGGGGGGCGGCTTGCGCCCTGGCGTCCGCAATGCCTCCAGCCAGTGGGGCGGCCAGGCCAAGGGCGAGGGCGCTTCGGCGTGTCAGGGGCGGCGGCCGAGTCATAGGAGTCTCTCCAACGAAGCGTGTGATGTCACGACAGATGCCGGGCGATGTCGCTGGCCATGTCCGATCCGCTTTCATCGGCGCGGATCGGCGCCAGGTAGCGTCCGTCGGGGCCGATCAGGTACAGGACCGAGCTGTGGTCGACCGTGTAACCCATGGGGCCGGAGCCTGGATGGACGATACTGCTGACGCGGTAGTGCTGCTGCATCTGCCGGATCTGGCCCTGCGTTCCCGTCAGCCCGACCAGGCGCGGCGTGAAAAGGGCGGTGAAGTGGCCCAGGATGTCCGGCGTGTCGCGTTGCGGGTCGACGGTCACGAAGACCGGCTGGATACGGGTGGCCTTCGGGCCGAGCACGTCCAGCGCATCAGCGACGGCGGCCAGCGTCGTGGGGCAGACATCCTGGCAATTGGTGTAGCCGAAATAGATCAGCACATAGCGGCCGCGAAAACTGGCGTCCGTCACAGTCGCGCCATTCGTCGCCGTCAACGTGAACGGGCCGCCGATCACCGTCGGCCGAGACGGTGCGGCGCCGCCCAACATCCACAAATACCCGGCGGTCAGCAGCAACAACGCGCCACCGCCGGCAAGCACGGTGAGCAGGCCTTGGCGGGCGGGCGTTGGTGACACGCCGCGCCTATGACGGGAATTGGGCATGAGCACTGCGTCCTGCTGGGATCGGCCGTGCCTCGCACACCGGGGGCTTACATCTGCATATGGGCATGGCTTGCTCCTGCACTGGCAGCGATCGGGTGGGCGGCGAATTGCTGCACGTCGGCCGCCAAGGTCTTCGGGTCGTTCCAACCTGGCGCCGCCGTCGGGCGCTGCACCGCGCGCAGCCAGCCGTCGCCATCGATCAGGAACTCCGTCCCCGGCAATTCGGCTGGGGTGAGGCCGGAGACGATCGCGTAGGCGTTAGGCAAGCCCTCATCGCTGGCGATGCAGATGCCGGCCGCGGCATGTGCCGCCGGGTCGGTGGTGACGAGGATGGTCGTGATGCCCGGCGCGGTTGCGGCGGGCGCCGCGCCGATCACCAGGCGCACGAAGCCGCCCCGCAGGTCGGCGAGCGAGACGGTTCGGCCATCCGCACACTGGGCTTGCAAGCCCGGCGCCTGGATCGGCGGTGTCCAGGCGCCATTGGTGTGGAACTCCACGCCCGCGTTATGGGCGCGGATGTAGTCGATCAGGCGCCAACGATCGTCGTCCGACAGGATCGTTCCGAAGGCGGGCATGGCCAGACCGCCCTCCGGCGCCTCGATGCCGTGCGTCAGCCACCAGAACAATTCGCCGTCGCTGTGCATCCAAAGATGCGCGGCGGTCAGGTCCGCGGGCGGTACCGACAGGCCCTTTGCGGCGGGGCCGTCGCCACGTCCGTCCGCACCATGACACATGGCGCAATCCGTGGGGAACAGCGCCGCGCCCTGCACGATCGACGTTGCGGCAAACTCGGTGGGGGAATGATAGAAGCTGGTCGGATAGGCCGGGACGAATAGCAGGTCGAGATGCGGTACGGCGAACCACGCGATCACCGCTGCCGCGGCCACGGCAGCCCAGCGGATGCGGCGGCGGATGAGGGCCGCGATGACCAGCAGCACGGCTGCCCCGGCGAGGGCGAGTACGGCGCTGAGCACCTCGTTGCGGAAATCCGGATCCTCGTTGACCGTGTCGAGGGTGAACAAATCCGGGAATGGCCAAACCGGCTGCTCGTGCATCGCCGGCGCCAGGTTGCTCAGCACGGAGGCGGCGGCCACGATGGCCAGGCCGAACCCGGTTTGCACGGCAATGCTGCCGATCAGCACGCGTTTGGCGGCAACCGGGTCGTCGTGCAGCAGCGCCGGGGCAAAGCGGTAGCGGTTGACGAGGGCGAAGGCGAACAGGACGCCGAACAGCGCCAGCTTGACCAGCGCCATCCAGCCATAGGCGGTTCCAACGAGGCCCGGGATGCTCGCGATGAGGACCCAACCCTGGAACAGCGCCGAAGCGGTGAGCGCTACCAGGCACAGCTTGCCGAGGGGTGAGAACCAGCGCGCCGCCAAGGCGCCGGCTTGGGCGGGGGCATCCCGGACCACCAGCAGCAAAGGCAGCAAGCCGCCCAGCCAGGCCCCTGCACCGAACAGGTGCACCACCACGGACCCGAGGAGGAGGCTTGGCCCCGGATACATCGACGCCGCGTGGCTGTGACCCGCCTGGAGCCCGAGCGCCACCGTGGCGATCCCGAGCGCCACGCGCTGCCGCACGACACCATCCCGCCGGCCGATAACGGCGGCCACGGCAAGCACGGCCACAAGTTGCAATGCGATGAGGTGGCCGAAATCCGTGCTCCGCAGCACGGTCGGCAGCGCCGTTATCGCCTGCCGCAAGGATGTGGCGCTGGCCATGTCGGCCGTCTGCGCCAGCAGCCAAGCGAGGAGGCCGAGTACGGCGACGACCAGGCCGGATTGCGTCAGCCGCAGGAGGCGGTGCTTGACGGAGGCGACCAGCTCCGCCGGCATTTGGTTGAACACCCGGCTGGCCACGAAGGCGCGGAACACCAGGGACCCGAAGACTGAAAGCAGGGCGGCGACAGCGACGCCACGCGTCAGCGCCAGGAGGATCCCGCCGTCGATGTCGAATGCCGGCATCACCGCCCTGCCCCTGCTACTGCTTGACCGTGAAGGTGAAGTTGCCCTCCGTCTTGTGGGTGTCGACCGCCGTTGCGTGCCAGACCACCTTGTAGGTCCCGGCCTGCAACGGCTTCAGCCCGACGGCGAGGTGCGTGTTGTCACCGGCGAGATGGACGTCCCCGGCCGCGACCTCTGCACCCGATGCATCTTGCACCGTGATGGTGCTGAAATTGGGCTCGACGCCCTCGGTGAAGTTGATCACCACCTGGGTTGGCGGCTGCTGCACGGTGCTGCCGACCGCGGGGGTCGCGGTCTTGAGGAAGGCATGGGCCGAAGCCTGCCCGCCGCAGAGCGCCAGGCCGGCAACGGTGAGGCAGAGAAGGTGACGCGTCATGGGGTAAGCCCTTTCAGTTGTGGGAAAACGCGGTGAGGAACGGAGCGCCAGGCCGTCATTTGGTCATGCTCATGTCGCGCTTCGCGGGCTGACTGGCCTGCGGAGCCGCTGGCCCGGGGGCGCCGACCGACTGCACCGAAGCCTCGATGTCGATCGGTGGCGCTTTCTGGAAGACGAGATGCACCGGCACGACCGAGCCCTGCCGCAACGGCGCCTTCAATCCCTCCAGCATGATGTGGTAGCCGCGCGGCGTGAGCGAAACCGCTTTGCCCGGCGGAAGGTCGAGGCCGCCTGGCACCGGCCGCATGCGCATGATGTTTCCCTCCATGCGCATTTCATGCAGGTCCGCTGTCGCGGCGCTCGGGCTGGAGGCGGCGACCAGCCTGTCGCCGCCTGGGCTGGTCAAGGTCACGTAGACGCCACCTGATGAGACGCCCGGCGTCGTTGCCCGCGCCCAGGCATCCTGCGCCGCCACGGGGGCTGTCTGTTGAGCAAGGCACGCCGCAGCGGGAAGCGTGGCGGCGAGCGCGGCTGCGAAGAGCCTCATTCGAAGATCGGCTTGCCGATGGAGGTCGGGAACAGATCGTCGAAGAAGAAGTGGACCAGCACCGCCGCCCCGACATTGGTCCCGGCGGCCTTGTTGGCCGGGATCAAGGCCTCGGCGCCGATCTCCCCCCATTGCGCCAGGTAGATGACGCCGGGCGCCACGGTCCACGTGGTTCCCTGGGTGCTCGGGGAACCGGCTGGTGAGGACCAGGTCAGCTCCACCACCGGGACCAGGTTCCCGATGAAGCTGGGCAGGCCGAGATCCTTCACCTGCGATTGCAGATAGGGGATGCTGTATTGCAACGACAGGCCGCCGTTCCAGGCGTTGTTGTTGCCGTTGTTGAACTGGGTGGAGATCAGCCCGCTATCCGGATCGGCCACCTGGACGCTCTTGAGCTTCTTGTCCGCGACCGTGAAGCTGAGCTCCCCCGTGATGGCCAAGGGACGGAGCAGCCCGATCGGCAAATCCCCGAACCCCTTGCCGAAATACGCCGTCGGCGCGGTCGAGCCATAGCGGTCGCCGCCGTCATGCGTGGTCGCAGTGCCGCCGATCTCGCGCTGGATGCCGAGCGAGACGACGAATTCATGGGCTGCGTTGGTGTAGGCCTGCCATTTCCCGGTGACGACGAGGTTGTCATATCCGGTCTGGGTTTTGGACCCGTTCACCTGGTTGATGTCGTAGCCGCCATTCAGGATCAGCGCCGTGGTCGGGGTGATCGTCTTGTCGTACTCGTAGCCGAGGCCGACCGAGTGCGAGGGTCCCGTGCCGCCATTGGATCCGCTGCGCTCATAGGTCAGCGCCGGCAGCGACGCCTCATCGGACACGCCGGGATCGTCGAAGGTAAGGGTGACGGGGAAGACACGGGCGCCGGCAATGACGTGGGCCGTGGCGGGAGCGGCATGGATGGCAAGCGAGGAAGTCGCCGCCAACAGGCCGGCGAAGCGCGTGGTGCGCATGGGGGATGATCCTTGGCGAAAAATGCAGCAAAGCCGGCGGTCATACGACCGACGGCGCGAAACATTCTCAGCTTAGGATGGGCGGACCTCGCGAAGGCGGGGTGTGGCACGGTTGGGCGGGCGGCCCACGTGCTGGCGGCGGCAACGCTGCCGCGTCACCCACGCGGCGTGTTGGCGGCGGCAGGTCCGGCCCCGACGCAAGGATCACTGCGGGCATGGCCAACGCCGTGGTGAGCGGGCAAAGCGCGCAGTCCGGATTGTGCCGATGATGCGGCGGCGGCTGATCTGGCGCCGTGGCGGGTGAGGAGTCGCAGATGATGCTCAACGCATCCAGCGTTGCGACCGACTGTTCCCGCGCCGCCGCTTCGTCCGGCAGCACGACCGCACCCAACGCCACCTGGCTGGTGAGCGCCAGCAGCGCCAACAGCAGGCTCAGAACGTTGGCCGGGAGCCAGGGATGGCGTCGCCGCGAGGACATACCCGCTCCTACCACGCCCGGCGAAAACGACAAGCGTCCCTGCCTCACCACGACGCTGCGTGTGCGCGATTCAAACTCGCTGGTGGCGAACGCTGCCTCGCTAGCTGCCGAGTTCCTCCGCCACCAGGCTCACCCAGTAGCGCACCCCGAGGGGCAGGATGGCGTCGTTGAAGTCGTAGTGTGGGGTGTGGACATTGTGGAAGCGTCCATTGATGCCGGCGCCGTTGCCGATCATCATCATCATGCCGGGCTTCTTCTCCAGCATGAACGACAGATCCTCCCCCGCGGTGATCGGCGTCATTGCGTCGTCCACCGCGTCGTGGCCGACGATGCCGCGCGCCACCTTCACCGCCACATCCACCTGGTCCGCCGCGTTGACCAGCGGCGGGTAGTTGCGCTGGTAGACCACCGTGCCCTCGCAGCCCTGCGCCTCGGCAAAGCAGCGTGCCAGTTCACCCAAGCGGCGTTCCAGCAGGTCGCGGATCGCGGGCAGGTAGCTGCGGGCGGTGCCTTCGACGACCACCTGCGACGGCATCACGTTGCCTGCCCCGGTCTGCCCGGCCAGGATGTGCCCGATCGACAGCACGGCCGTCTGCAGCGCGGGCACGTTGCGCCCGATGATACCCTGCACCCCGAGGATGAAATGGGCGAGCGGGATGGTCGGGTCGGTGCCGAGATGCGGCGCCGAGCCGCCATGGCCGCCGGTGCCGCGGAAGGTGGCGACCCACCGGTCGGCGGCGGCGAGCATCGGGCCGGGCCGGGTGGCGAAGGTGCCGACCTCGAAACCCGGCTTGTTGTGCAGGCCGTACACGGCGTCGCAGGGGAAGCGGTCGAACAACCCCTCCTCCACCATGATGCGGCCGCCGCCCTGCCCCTCCTCGCCGGGCTGGAAGATGAGGTGCACCGTGCCCGCGAAATCCGGGTGCTGCTTCAAGTAGCGGGCGGCGCCGAGCAACATGGCCGTGTGCCCGTCATGGCCGCAGGCGTGCATGCAGCCGGGCGTTTCCGAAGCGTAGGGCAGCCCCGTCTTTTCCTCCAGCGGCAGCGCGTCCATGTCGGCCCGCAAGGCGATCGCCCGCTGGCCCGGGCGGCGCCCGGTCACCGTCGCGACCACGCCGGTTCGCGCCAGGCCGACATCGGCGTCGATCCCCCAGGACCGCAACGTGTCGGCCACCAGTCGGGACGTGCGGACTTCCTCCAGGCCGAGCTCCGGATGGCGGTGGATATCGCGGCGGATGGCGGTCAGCTCTTCGGTGTAGGACGCGATCGCATCCAGGTCGATCTTCATCGTTGTTCGCTCCAGTCCGGGATGGAAGGGTGCCGCACGACCAAATCCGCTTGCGGCCGTGGCTTGAGCAGGATCAGGGCCAGCAGCGAGACCGCATTCGCCGCGATCAGGTACCAGGCAGGCGACATCGGGTTGCCGGTCGTATGGAGCAGCCACGTGACGACGACCTGCGCCGTGCCGCCGAACACAGTGACGGCGACCGCGTAGGCGATGGACAGGCCGGTGGTCCGGACCTCCTTCGGGAAGCACTCGGCGACCTGCACGATGACCACGGCGCTGCTCGGCGAACGCAGCAGCGTCAGGACGGCGATCATGGCCATCAAGGCCGTGCCGGTGCGCAGTTGCGTCACCAGCAGGAAGGCCGGGTAGATCGCCAGCACGATCAGCGCCTGCGGGATGACCGTCAGCGGCTTGCGGCCGACCCGATCCGAGAGATAGCCGCCGAACAGCCCCCCGGCCACCGCGGTCAGCCCCGCCACCAGCCCGGCGAGCAGCGCCACCGAGGGCGGGAGCTTGAGCACCGTGAGCGCGTAGGTGGTCATGTAGGTTGAGACGATATAGACCGAGATGGTCGGGCCGATGATGCAGGCGGTGGCCAGCAGCAGCTCCCTGCGGTATTCCCCCAACAGCCGGGCGAGCACGGCGCGCGACCGCGCGTCGGCACTGCCGGGGTCCAGCGTGTCCGCAAGCTGGCTGCGGATGTAGAATCCGACGGGCGCGATCAGCAGGCCGAGCAGGAAAGGGATGCGCCAGCCCCACTCCGCCAGTTGGGCCGGCGTCAACAGCAGCGACGATATGTATCCGACCAGGCCGCCGGCCAGGATCGCCATACCCTGGCTGGCGCTCTGCCAACTGCCATACAGCCCGCGGCGGCCTGGGGGCGCCATCTCAATGAGGTAGGTCGTCGCCGCCCCGATCTCGCCGCCGGCCGAGAAGCCTTGCAGCAGGCGGGACAGGACGACCAAGAGCGGCGCCGCGAGGCCGATCGTGGCATAGCCCGGCGTGCACCCGAGCAGCCCGGTGCCCAGCGCCATCATCAAGATCGTCAGTGTCAGCGCGGCTTTGCGGCCGACCCGGTCGGCATACGCGCCGATGATCAGCGAGCCGAGCGGGCGTGCAACGAACCCGACCCCGAAGGTCCCGACCGACAGCATCAATTGGCCGAACGCCGATGCCGTGGGGAAGAACGCTGCACCGATCTGGACCGCAAACAGGGCGTAGACCGTGAAGTCGAACACTTCAAGCGCGTTGCCGAGGATCGTCGCGACGACGGCCCGGCTGCCAGGTGCCCGTCCAGCATCCGCTGCAGACTGCCGACAGGACCGAAGGTGCGTCGTCACGTTATTACTCCACCCTCGGACCCTTGGCTCCTGGCAGTATGTGACATTTCCAGACGAGGGCAAGGCAGCCCGGCACGCGCGCCGACGCAGCCCGGGGCGGATCGTTACGCGACGGCGGACAGACCCTTCGCGCGGGACGCGTCATGCGGCTATATAACAGCGTGGCGAAATGGAGGCGGCGATGCTGGCGAACACGCGGGTAGCCTGGTTCAACGGTCGAGTCGTGCCGGAAGGACAGGTGCTGATCCCGTATCGCGACCGGAGCTGGAAGTCCGGCGATGGCGCGTTCGACATGACGCGCACGTTCAACGGCGCCGTATTCCGGCTGAAGGAGCATATCGACCGCTTCTACCGCTCGCTCCGCTACATCCGGATCGATCCGGGCCTCTCGCCTGCCGAGATGATCCAGGCGAGCGAGGAGGTGGTCGCCCGCAACGAGCATCTGCGCGCATCGCACGGCGATTGGTGGGTCTGCCAGCGCATCAGCCGCGGCGTGGACGCGGTGGGCGACGAGGGATGGGAGCATACTGGCCCCAACCTCGTCATCGACGTGACGCCGCTGCCGCTGGCGGCGCGTGCCACCCAGTTCAGGGACGGGGCGGAGGTGATGACCACGACCATGCGGCGGACCGCGCCCAGCATGCTCAGCCCGCGCGCCAAGATGAACAACTACCTCAACATGATCGTCGCCGCGCAGCCGATTCAGGCCGCCCGGCCCGGCGCCTGGCCGCTGCTGCTGGACGAGAACGGCAACCTCGCCGAAGCGCAGGGCAGCAACATCTTCGTGGTCGAAAACGGAGCGCTCCGCACGCCGAAGCAGCGTTACGTGCTGCCGGGCGTGAGCCGCCAGATGGTGATCGACCTTGCAGCGAAGCTGGATATTTCCTGCGCCGAGGGCGACATCGACCTGTTCGACGCCGAGACGGCGGACGAGATGTTCCTGACCTCGACCAGCCTGTGCGTCCTGCCGGTGCGCAGCTTCAACGGCGCCCCCGTCGGCGGCGAGCCCTGGACCGGCGCCGGCCCGCTCACCCGGCGCCTGATCGACGCCTATATCGCCGGGGTGGGATGCGACTTCGTCCAGCAATACCTGGATCGTATTCCCGGCTGAGGCCGAACCTAAAGCAGCGTCGGCAAATTAGTGCGTCGGCACGCCGGCAAAGCTGCCGCTCAAACAAAGGCTTAGGGCTTGTTCGAGTAAGAGGGGCAAAAGTGTGGGCACGCCTGTACTGATTGCTGCGAACGCCCGAGATGAATGGGTAGCCGAGAGCAGTTTGCGTGTCGGCCTGTCAGGCGGGTCGGCATTGCGCTCTGACGTAGTGGTCGAGCGGTTTAATGATCGCTGCCCCCACCACTTTGAGCCTGCTGCCCAGATAGTCCCAGACGGCGATACCCAGTTTGTCGCATGTCTTGGCCAGGCTCAGGAACGCGTCGCGGCAATCCCGTCCGACCTCGCTGCGAGTTCCGGCGCTGATCTTGCGTCGTGTGACGTGACAGCGGATGTCGTTTTCTGACCCGTTGGTGTGGAGCGGAATTTGCGGCCGTTCCAGCACCATCAACAGTTCGGCCTTATTGGCGTGCAGCCGCGCAAGCAGGCGGTCCAGCGTCACGAATCCGGTGCGGCCGAGGAAAATGCGGTCGAAGCGGGCCCGTAACGCCCGAGCCCGCCGATTGTTCGGCTTCAGTTGGTAGGCCTTGAGGTCGGCGTAAAAGTCCCAAATCTTGCCACGAACCCGCGTCTGGGCGGCGCGATGCTCGTCGTTGAAGGTGTCCAGCTTATGCACCAGCCGTTCGGCGTGTACCCAGCACAGCGCGTGCCGACTGACGTTGAACTGCCCGGCGTCATCACTCAGGATCACTGCGTCGCACAGAAATTCATGCGCCTGAACGCTACCCCACAACGTCGCTTCGGTGGCGACCTGAACTGGGTCCGGCGTGACCTTCAACCCGGACAAGCCGAGCTGGTCGAGATGCGCCAGCCACGCGGCCTCATCAGCAAACCACGTCTGTGGCCCCGTCGCCAGAAGGGTGATCGACGCGGCCGGCAAGCCATGCTCGCGCATATAGGCGTAAGCCGCATCATTGAGCACGTAATCGGTATGTCCGGCGCGCAGCAGGTCGAGGAAATTTAGCCGGCTTTTCGAGGAACGGGTGCGGAACCAGGTGAACCACTCATTGCCGATCTGCGTGCAGAAGCCGTTCTTGCCGGCGTGGCGCGCGCCGGTGTCGTCCACGCTGACCCATGACGATGTCTCTAACCCTGCGCGCAGAACATCCTGGGCTTCGGCGAGAAACGCCTCGTGGTTCTCATTCAACAGTCGAACCAACTGCCGCTTGGAGATCGAAATCCCCACCGATCGCAACAGGGCGAGCAGCCGGGGCATCGTCGACTGACCCTGATGATATTGCACCAGCACGAACCTACGCAATTCCGGGCCAAAATGGCCTTGGATACCCTGCGGCAAGGGCGCCAGGATCGTCCGGCCGTCCGGCGTTATCCAGCGTTCTCGCAGGTAACAGGTCGCCTTGGCTGAAATCACAAGGTCCTGGACCAGAAAAGGCTCATGGCCTTTGAAAATCGAGCCGGCCGGGATTTCGACCTGGATCACTTCGTCTTCGACGTGGACCCGTGGGGTGACCTTACCTCGGGCAGGACGCTTCTCATCCTTGGCGGGTTTGATTGGCGCGGCGCCTTTGTCCATGCCGCTCGGTTTAATGGTCGGGCGGCCTTTGAGGCCTTTCAACCGCGCGTTCTCTTCGCGCAGTTCAGCCACGGCCTGCTTCAGCGCAGCTACCTCGCCGTACAGTTCGACCAGCAGAGCTTCAAGATCTGGACGGCTCAGCGTCGAAAGGGTGGAGGGTGGCGGCACATGATGCAAAGACTCGACGGCGGCGAATCGGCGCAAGGAAAAAATGAGGCTTACCCACACTTTTGCCCCTCTTACTTGTTCGACGCCGCGATCGATTCGATCAGTGTCGAACAAGCCCTAAGTGATCACGCCAATGGTCATGCCGTCCAAAGCGCCGGAAGATACTCGTATCCTGCACCGTTTTTCACGATGAAACCCGTGGCGGGAAACGGGGCGTGGAAGAATGACAGCCGCAGGTGGTCGGCAGCGGCGCGGTCCAGCAGCGCCTTGCGCGTGGTGATCGTTTGCTGCGGATCCATGTCGAACATCGCCTGCCACTCCGGGTGACGGGCGAAGATCAGCGGGTTGTTGGTGATGTCGGCAACGAACATCATCGCCTCGTCGCCCGACACGATCTGCATCGCTGACATGCCGGGCGTATGCCCGTTCGCCTTTACCGCCGTGAAACCTGGCAGCACTTCCTCGCCCCATTGATAGCGGCGCACCTGCTTGGCGATCGGGTCGAACATGGTGTGGCAGGTCGCAGCGTTCCCCTTGATCGCGTCCGGCGCCGTGCTCGCCACGCCGTCATCCATCCAGAAGCGCCACTCCGGCTCTGGCACCATGATCTCCGCGTTCGGGAAGGCGAGTGCGCCGTCCTTGCGCCGTAGCCCGCCAATATGGTCGCCGTGGAAGTGGCTGATGATCACCGTGCCAACATCGTCCGCCGCAATGCCAGCCGCGCCCAAATTCGCCATCAGCGCGCCGGTCCCCGGAAGCCCGCTCTCCCCGAGCCCGGTATCGATCAGCACGACGCCGCTGTCCGTCCGGATCGCGAGCGCGGTCACTGTGATCGTCAGCTTGTCACGCGGCATCCCCGCCGCCGCGAACGCCTCGCCGACCTCGTCGTCGGGAACGTTTGGCACGAATCCGGCTGGGCGATCGCGGCTGAACACGCCGTCATGCAGCGCGATTGCCTCGAACTCACCAACCTTGAACCTGTAGAAACCCGGTGCCTGCGCCATCCGTCCGTTCGCCATCAATGGTTCTCCTCGCATGTAAGGCAGCGTCGGCAAATTAGTGCGTCGGCACGCCGACAAAGCTGCCGCTCGAAACAAAGGCTTAGGGCTTGTTCGACGCCGCAATCGAGTCGATCAATGTCGAACAAGCCCTAAGTCGCAGACACACCCTGCGGCTGTTTGAAGCTTCAGGCAGCGTCGGCCCGGCGCGGCAGCTTCCAATTTGGGCGGACGAAATGGCAGGTGTAACCATGCGGAACCCGCTCCAGATAATCCTGGTGTTCCGGTTCCGCCTCCCAGAAATCACCCACAGGAGCGATGTCGGTGACCACCTTACCGGGCCAAATGCGGGATGCATCGACGTCGGCGACGGTGTCCTCGGCCACCTTTCGCTGCTCGTCACTGGTGTAGAAGATCGCCGAGCGATAGCTGGGGCCGCGATCGTTACCCTGCCGGTTGGGCGTGCTGGGATCATGGATTTGGAAGAAGAACTCCAGCAACGTACGGTAGCTGAGCTTCGATGGGTCGAACATGATCTCGATCGCCTCGGCATGGTTGCCATGATTGCGATACGTCGCGTTGCGTACCTCACCACCGCTGTAGCCGACCCGCGTCGAGAGTACGCCGGGATATCGGCGGATCAAGTCCTGCATGCCCCAGAAGCAGCCACCTGCCAGAACGGCACGTTCCGTCGTCATCGCGTATCCTCCGTTGTTACCCGAGCGCCTTCAGCCGCATGCAGGTGTTGCATGCCGACGCCTGCCATATGGTGCGCGTTCGCCGGCCTGCCAATCATCGCTGGACTTGCCAGACTGCAGGCGGGGGCTGATGGCCGAATCCGTTGGTTGCGGCGGTCACGCCCGGATTTTTCCGAGCACGCGGGCAAAGAAGGTCTGCACCCGGGGCACGACCCGCGCTGCGTCGTGGGACACGCCGGGCACGATTTCGATCTGCGCGTCGATACCGTGCGCCACGAAATTGCGGCGCAGCGTTTCCAGCCGATCTGGCCGGGTCGCACCCGCATCGTTGCCGCCCTCCATGTAGCGCCGGGCGCCGGGTTCGTGCGTGATCTCCCACGTCTCGCGGTCGGCGCCGCCGACGATCATGTGCACCGCAACCTTCCGCAGGGTGGGGAGGTCCAGGGCGATGCCGAACAGGCGCTCCATGTCCCGCGTGCCAACCCACCAATCCCGGTCTGGATCGATCTGCGTGACCGATCCGGGGGCGCCGATGCAGGCCGCCCAGAGCCGGTCCGGATGCAGCAACAGGAAACGGTGGGTGAAGTGCCCGCCACCAGAAAAGCCCCACAGGGCGAAACGGGGAAAGCGCAACCCGTACAGCGCCTCGACCTCCGCCACCATGCCGAGCAGGATGCGGTCGTAACGGATGTCGCCCTCGATGATGTATTTGTAGCCGTCCCGATCACGATCACCGAGCACGCCGGCCGGAAACAGGGGGGCCAGGATGATGCAGCGGTTCCAGCGGCCGAACTCCGCGAACCAGTCGCGGTTTTCAGCGACGTTGCGGCCGGTGCCGTGCATGCACACGACCAAGTGGGGCGTCGGCCCTGGTTCGTGCATATCCGGCGGAACGTAGAGGCAGAACGGAAAACGGGGATCCATACGGCTCGCGTACAGGATCGTCTTGCCATAGTCGTACAACGCCTCGCCGCGTTGCGTGAGTTGGCTGGTCGCGGTTTGGCTCATGGTCCGGTCCTCCAGGTCAAGGGGTGGCGTTATGGGATACCTCGCGCTTTGCACGCGGCGAACGATTTGTCGCCTGCCGCATTGTAGGCGTGACGAAGCAAGGGAGGCGTGGATGGAGGACGAGCGGATTTGGGGCTCGGAGGAAGGTCTTTGGACCGGTGATCCGGAGAACTATCGCGCCACGATCGACGAGCAGTGCCTCATGGTGTTGCCGGCCAAGCCTTTCATCGTGACCGGGGGGCAGGCAGCGGAGGCCGTGTCCAGCACGCCGCGCTGGACCAGCGTGACGCTGACGGACCGCAAGGTCGCGCGGCCGCAGGAGGGACTGATCGTGATTGCCTACCTGGCGCGCGCGGAACGGGAGGGCGAGCAGGCCTATGAGGCGCGTTGCACGACGGTCTACCGCCGCCTCGAGCATGATTCGTGGCGGGTGATCCAGCACCAGCAGACTCCGCCGTTGGCTCAGGCGAGCTAGCAAAGCGGCGCCTCCAGGGGGAGTGAGCGGCCCGGGCCATGGCCCAGGCTGTTTCAGTGCGCTGGTTGATTTCGGCTCCGGCTTTGGATGTTCCTCGATGCTCGGCCCCCACTCGCCGCCACGCAGTTGGCCGCCCTTTAACGCGAGTTGGCGACGCCACTTGCGCCATCGTTGATCTTCAGGGCGTTTTCCAGCAGGTGTGTCCATTGCAGTGGATCATCGGCTGCCGCATAGCCGACGCTTCGCACGACAACCGCAGCGGGCTTTGCGCCGGCGTCTTGGGATGCATCGTTCCTCTCCACACGCAAGCGGATGCGGATGCAGCCGTCATCCTCCGGATGCGCAAAAAGGCGAGCTGCCAACTCGCTGTCTCCATACAGGACAAGCTGCAACGCTGCGGCATCGTTCGACTCGGCAGTGATCCTGCAACGCGCGAGCGGCTCATCCATGCCAAGCCGCAAAAGGACGACAACGCGGCTTGCGCCGGTTTGGGCCCTGAAGATGATTTTGCCCTCTGATCCCGCCATGTGCATTCCGCAGTCCGTCGCCGGGCTCCAGTATTCCTGGAAGATCAGGTTGCGCTGGAGTTGTTTCAAATGGGACCATTTGTCGCCGGAAACTCGGCGCTGCCGCCCGGCCTCGAACACTTCGCCGGACGTCAACTCCGGCACGAACACACCTTCCGCGGCAGGAAGTTCGGCGATCGTGCGGGACAGCGTGTCGAGGAAATGCCGCGACACGGCCGACCAATCGCGTTGTTGGAAGGTGGCTTTGATCCGCGCCTCCCAGGCTGACACCTCCTCCGGGTTGCCGATCAGCCGCCGGAACGTATCGATCGCGGCTCGCGCGTTGAGCGGGTCGACGTACTCCACCATTGCCCCCCCCACCTCCGGCATGGCGGAGGTGTTGCTCGCGACGCACAGCTTGCCGAAGCTCAGACTTTCCCCGATCGGCAGGCCCCAGCCTTCAACCAGGCTCGGGAACGTCGTGAACAAGCAGTGCCGGTAAAGCCAGGCCAGTTCACCGTCGGAGAGATCGTGCAGGGTCACGATCCGGCCGTCGAGATACGCGGTCGTTTTCAACTGGCTTATCAGGTCGTCGACGCGCCATCCTTGTCGGCCAATGAAGATCAGGAGAGGCACATCGACCCCCTCGTCGATCAACGCCTTCCAGATCTCGAACAAGTAACGATGGTTTTTTCGCGGCTCGATGGTGCTGACGAAAACAACAAATCGTTTGCCCTGAAAGCCGGTGAGACGTTCCGGCCACGACTCTTCTTCTGAAGCCTGCTTGGATGGACGCACCGCAAGGCCGTGCGCGAGAGGAATTGTCTGCAGCGGGATGGGCATTCCGCGGTTTTTATGAACGAACCGTGCGACTTCATCCCGCGTGAAATCTGACACCGCCAGGCCGAAATCAATGAAGTTTATCACCTCAACCAAGGACTGCGTGAACTCCGCGGTCAACAAGTCGTCGAAGAACTCCGGGTGGCTAACCGGAATGACATCGTGGAAGTATATGCCTATTTTCACGCCCGTAGCCTTGAGCGAGCGCAGCAACTCGGTCACGCCACCATGGTTCCAGTATGCGCCAAGCACGACAAACGTGTCGCCCTGGCCCAGCGAGAGCGAAATCGTGCCCGATCGCGCTGTCATGACAAGTCGACGCAGATGACCGTGATCCACGTGGGCACTGGAGAGGCAGGA
This sequence comes from Acetobacteraceae bacterium, assembly GCA_965199095.1. Lineage (GTDB taxonomy): Bacteria > Pseudomonadota > Alphaproteobacteria > Acetobacterales > Acetobacteraceae > LMUY01. The sequence goes on along the minus strand of CBDAQM010000003.1, from coordinate 891,268 downwards.
CGCTATGGCTCTTAGGTTCTGCGTGTCGACAAGGAACAACTGCTTACCGCGCGATCCGCCGCAGACGAACCGATACTGCGTCTTGCCGCTACCTTCTTGCAGATCGATGACGTGCTCGATGATCCCAAGTTGTACCCGTTGTATACCAGATACTGTCTTGTGGTCTTCGAGGTAAGAAAGTAGGTCGTTGACCTGTAAGTAGATGGCGGGCGCTAACTTCGTCTCGCTCGCCTTGATGGCGTTGTTCGCAATGGCTATCTCATGAAGGCCGATCAACTCCGCATAGGCATCAGCGCTTGGCGCCAATTTCAACGATGCAGCGTAACTCGCGACAGCATCATGCCTGCGGCCCTGCAGCTTGAAGAGGTGGCCGAGTTGGAGGAAGAGGTCAGCATTGCGCGGCATCAATGCTTGAGCAGTCAGGTAGGCTGTCTCGGCGTCATTGTATTGACCATTCTCCTTCCGCACGTGACCAAGCTGCACCCAACTCGACCCTTCTCTCGGAACGAGCGCCAGGTAGCGCTCGTAGAGCTGAATCGCTTCGGGCCAATTCTTCCTGTCACGCGCCCGGTCGGCGGCACGCCGCAGCGGAAGGTGCTTTCGGTCGCGCTGCTTCCTTGCAAGCGTGAGAGGTACAGTCAGCGTGTCGTAAAAGGACTTCATGGCCATGATCCGCCGGTCTTACCTCATAACCAATCGAGCTTTGCTTCGCTGGAAAGCCGCAGCTACGTCGCCCTCGTGAGCCGTGCATACATGGCGCGAACGCGGTCTTCATAATGGGCCATGTCAAACGCCTGCGCCCGCAGCATCCCCCGCCGCGTGAGGTCGGCGCATAAATCGGAATCCTGCGCGATCTTTGTCAACCCGGCCGCGATGCTGCGCGGGTCATAGGCGTCGATATACAGCGCGGCATCGCCGCCCACTTCGGCCAGGGATCCCTCTCGCGATGTCAGCACCGGGGTGCCGAGCATCATCGCCTCCAGCATGGGTAGGCCGAACCCTTCGTACAAGGACGGGAACACCACCGCGCGCGCGCCGCGGATCAGCGTCACCAGGACATCCGCGCTGACATATTCAAGCTGCCGCACCCGCGCGTCATCAGCGGGCCGGTGCTTCAGCAGGCTCAGCTCCGCCTCCGACTTCCAGGCGCGGGCGCCGATCATCACCAACGGCATTGCGATGTCTGTCGAGAGGAAGCCCTCCAGCAAGCGGCCGACATTCTTCTTCGGCTCGATCGAACCGAAGAAAAGCAAATAGCCACCCGGCTCCAGGCCGAAGGCGCCGCGCACGATCTGGTCCACTTCGGCGGCGCTGAGCTGTTTGGCCGGTGGCGTCACCGCCTGGTAGGTGTTGGTGATCCGCTCTGGCGGCAACGACGGGAAGAAAGCCATGATGTCGTTCCGGCTTGCTTCCGACACCGTGCAGATGTGGTCGCCGAAACGGAGGCATGCCTGCAGCAGACGGTAATGGGTCGGCTTGTGGTCGAGCGTCATGTGCGGAAGGCGCAGCGGCACCATGTCGTGGATGGTGTAGATGTTCAGCGCCCCGGCGAGCCGGATTGGCAGCGGATAGGTCCAGTGCATGACGGCCGGAGGATCGGGCAAATGAAGGGTAACGAACCGGCCGAAATTACGGAAGTAACGGTTGGTAAGCCAGAACAGGTTTGGCGCATTCAGGATGCGGTCGTGGTGGGGCAGCCGCGTTCCCCGATCATCAGCGACGACACGGCCGCTGATTGGTATCTCAGTCCCGTGCAGACCGAGAGCGACCTTGGCCATCTGCTGAAACCAAGGCAAACCCGGATATTTAGGCGTCCGCGGCGGGCGTTCGGTGCTGAGTTGATCGAAGAACTCGACCTCCCGTTGCACGGCATCGGCCTTGGCAGGAAGGTTGAGCCCGTAGACGATGTCAACCTTGTGCCCAAGCTGCCCCAGGCAATGCGCCAGGCCCCTTGCATAGGTCGCAATGCCGGTGCCGCGCTGCATGGCCAGGTTGAAGCCATCGATGCCAACCCGGCATGTCTCATCCATTGCCTGATCCTTCAGTAAGTCGTCCTGCGTACCCAACGAGGCGAGGACGCGCAAGCATCGCCCCACGGCACAGTGCTGCGCCGTTGACCTGATCCGACGGCGTCAAGCCGGGTCTATGTCAGGCTGATCGTGGTGCGCTACACCGCCTCGGCGCGCATCCAGACGGCGGTATCGTGGAACACCGCGCCACCCGCTGGCAAGGCAGGCTCGTCGCTGGTCAGCACGTTGATGCCGTGTTGCAGGCCGCCGAAGCTTTCCGCCGGCCAGATGCTCTCGACCACCACGGTGCCGGACGGCTGGCCCGGTGCATGGCGCGCGTGCAGCACCACCTGGCCGCGCCCGTTGCCGATGCGTATGGGCATGCCGTCCGCGATGCCGAACGCCGCGCCGTCTTCCGGGCAGATCAGCGCCTCCGGCCGGCCGCCGCGCTTCCGCGCCGTGGGCGTCTCGGTGAAGGTGGAGTTGAGGAATTGCCGGGCGGGTGCGGCAACCAGGCGCATCGGCCGGTCCGCCGTCGCGCCGTCGATCAGCGGCGCCCAGTCCGGCAGCGGCGGCAGCTTGCCCTCCGTGTCGCCCAGCGCCCGCCAATCCGCCCGGAAGTGGAATTTCCGATCGGCATGGGCGAACCCGTCCAGGAAATGGGCCTGCTCGAACGGAAACTGCACGTCCAGCCAGCGCCGGGCGGCAAGCTCCGCCGCCGGCGGGTAGCCGGACGCCCGCAGGGTCGCATCCGCCAGTTCCAGGCCGGACATGCTGAAAGACGGCTGGTCCAGCCCGAACCGCTGGCCCAGCAGGCAGACCAGGTCGTGGTTGGACCGCGCCTCGCCCGGCGGCTCGATCACCTTCAGGCCGATCTGGATGTGGCTGTGGCCGCCGGCCTGGTAGACGTCGTCGTGCTCCAGGAACATGGTCGCCGGCAGCAGGATGTCGGCGTAGCGCGCCGTCTCGGTGATGAACTGCTCATGGACGACGGTGAACAGGTCGTCGCGCATCAGCCCTTGCCGGACGCGGTTGCTGTCCGGGCAGACCGAGGCCGGGTTGCCGCTCTGCACCAGCAGGGCATGCACCGGGCCGCCGCCCATCAGCGCGTCGGCATCCCCCGTCAGTATGCTGGCGATCCGGCTCATGTCCAGTTCGCGGATGCTCGGGTCACGCAAGGCGGTGCCTTCGATCAGCGACTTGTCCCAGGCATAGATGCCCTTGTTGGCCCACAGCGCGCCGCCGCCCTCGTGCCGCCACTTGCCGGTGACGGCCGGCAGGCAACTGACCGCGTGCATGGAGGCGGCGCCGTTGCGGCCGCGGGTGAAGCCGAACCCGGCGCGGATATAAGCCCGCGGCGTCGCGTTGTAGAGTGTCGCGAACGCCTCGATCTCCTGCACCGTCAGCCCGGTGATGCCAGCCGCCCAGCCCGGTCCGCGCGTGGCCAGGTGCGCCTCCAGCGCCGCCGGGTCGTCGGTGTACTCGGCCATGTAGGCGCGGTCGGCGTGACCGTCGCGGAAGGCGCAGTGCATGACGGCGCAGGCCAGCGCGGCGTCGGTGCCCGGGCGCGGCGCCAGGTGCATGTCCGCCGCCGCGGCGGTGCCGGTGCGATAGGGGTCGATCACGACCAGCTTGGCCCCGCGCTCCTTCCGCGCGCGGCTCACATGCGCCATGACGTTGACCTGGGTGGAGACGGGGTTGGTGCCCCACATCACGTTCAGGTCGGCGACGGCCATCTCGCGCGAGTCGGCGCCGCTGATGCGGCCGCAGCCAGCGACCCATCCGGCGGACGCGATGGCGCTGCAGATCGTGCCCTTGCGGCCGGACCAGCGCATGGCGTGGCGCAGCCGGAAGATGCCGTCGCGGTTCACCAGCCCCATCGTGCCGGCCGAGCTATAGGGCCAAACGGCTTCGCTGCCATATCGCTGTGCGACATCGGTAAAGCGGTCGACGATCCGGTCCAGTGCCTCGTCCCAGCCGATGCGGCGGAACGCGCCGCTGCCCTTCGGCCCCGTCCGCAGCATGGGGTACAGCAGCCGGTCCGGATGATGGATCCGCTCGGCATAGCGGGTCACCTTGTTGCAGATGACCCCGGCCGTGTAGGGGTTGTCAGCCCCCCGGACCGCACCGATCCTGCCATCCCCCAGGATTTCGACGTCCAGGGCGCAGGTGCTGGGGCAGTCATGGGGACAAACGGACGGTCGGACTGCCTGCTGTGTCACCGACATCTCACTACACCATGCGAGTATCCGACCGACATAGACCCGGGTGCGGGAACAAGTCCAGCAAAGCGAGCTACTCCAGCAAATCGGGTTCCTCGCGCACGATCCGGTCCCATAGCGGCAGGAAGCTGAGCCAGGCGGAGACTTCGCGCCGCAGCCGGCCCTCCGCGCGCGGCACTTGCGTCTGCGGCACGATGGGCTGCCCGGCGGATTCCGCCAGCAACTGGCCGCGCGCCGCGTCCTCGAACGCGATGAACCGCCAGGCAGCGGCCTCGACGGTGGCCCCCACGGTCCACAATCCGTGATTTTGCCAGATCAGGATGTTGCGGTCGCCCAGCGTCTCCACCACCTGGCGCGCGACCACGTGGCGTCCGTCCTCCACGCTCCGATCCGTCGGCCGCCGCGGCTGGAACAGCACCTGGTCGCCATACAGCACCGCCGCGTCGGCCGTGATCGGGTCCAGCGTGCGGCCGAAGGCCGACCAGATCTTTGCGTTGAACGAATGCGCGTGGGCAATACCCACGACCTCCGGCCGCGCCTGCTGCACTTGGTCGTGGTACGGCACGCCGGACAGGTTCACCAACCCGTCACCCTCCACCACCTCACCCGCCGGGCTCACCAGCAGCAGGTCGGAGGCGCGGATATGGGCGAACGCCATGCCCATCGGGTTCACCCAGAAATGGTCGGTCAGGATCGGGTCCCGCGCGCTGAAATGCCCGGCCAGGCCAACCTCGTAGCCATAGCGGCCGAACAGGCGGAAGGCGGCGGCCAGGCGCTGCCGCCGGTGCAGCCGCTCGGCCTGCGGCGGCAGCGGCTCGGGCAGTTCGTAGCGCGGCTTGTTGCCGTCGCGCGGCACCAACGTGATCGCCGGCGGACGGCGGGGAGAGGTCTGCATCATCGGGCTGGCTCCATTCATCGTGCCAAGGTCACGCGGAGGCGCGGCGGTGCACCGCGAAGCGGTTCTCCGGCCGCGGCAGACGCAGATGGTCGCGCAGCGTGGCGCCCTCGTACTGCGTGCGGAACAAGCCGCGCCGCTGCAGCTCCGGCACGACCATCCGGACGAAGTCCGCCACGCTGCCGAGCAGCTCCGGGAACATGATGTTGAACCCGTCCGCGGCGCCTTGGGAAAACCATGCCTCGAAATCATCCGCCACCTGCTGCGGCGTGCCCGTCAGCACCCGGTGGCCACCCGCGGTCAGCTTGCGGAAAAGCTGCCGGACGGTCGGGTTCTCGCGCCGGATCAGGTCGACCACCAGCTTCTGCCGGCTGCGATGGGTGTTTGTCTCCGGGATGACGTCCGGCAGCGGCACCGTCTCGTCCAGCGGACAGGCGGACAGGTCGATCCCGAGGCTGGCGAATTTCGACATTGCGGCCAAACGCGGCCCAGCTTCCCTGATGTCGTACAGGCGGTCGTATTTGGCGAAGGCTTCCGCCTCGGTCGGCGCCGTCACCACGGAGACGCCGGGCAGCACGCGGAACAGGTCGCGGGCGCGGCCATGCCGGGCGGCGCGGGCGGTGATGTCGCGCGTGAACTCCAGCCCTTCCTCGATCGTCTGCGCGGCGGTGAAGATCAACTCCCCGGTCCGCGCCGCCAAGTCCCGCCCAGCGTCCGAGGCGCCGGCCTGCGCGATCACGGGATAGCCCTGCACCGGCCGCGCTGCGTTCAGCGGCCCGCGCACGGTGAAATGCGGGCCCCGATGGTTGATCAGGTGCATCTTATCCGCGTCGACCCAAATCCCGGTGGTCTTGTCCTTCACCGCCGCGTCGTCTTCCCAGCTATCCCAAAGGCCGGTCACGACGTCGACGAACTCCTCCGCCCGGCTGTAGCGGTCAGGATGGGCGACGTGGCTGTCGCGGTTGAAGTTCTCGCCCCCTCCCAGCGACGTGACAAGGTTCCACCCTGCCCGCCCGGCGCTGATCTGATCGAGCGAGGCGAAGCGCCGGGCCAAGGTATAGGGCTCGTTGTATGTGGTGTTTGCGGTCGCTGTCAGTCCGATCCGGTGCGTCACGACGGCGAGCGCCGGGAGCAAGGTCAGCGGATCCCATCGCATCGCCTGTGTGTTGCGCTCCAGCGCGTGCTTCTCGATGTCATTGGTGCCGACGCCGTCGTTCATGAACAGCGTGTCGAAGCAACCCTTCTCCAGCATCTGCGCCACACGGGCATAGGCCGAAAAGCTGGCGGAGCTCTCAACATCAACCTCTGGTAGCCGCCAGCCGGCGCCATGAACGCCGCCGCCTGGCAGGAATGCGCCCAGTGCCATCTGCCTCTGCGACAATCCACCCTCCGTCCGTCAACACCCGGTCGGAGCATGGCAGCGGCTCCGGTCCCTGTCGACGCAGTTGCTGACCCGTGTGGGCGGACGCCTCAAGCCCGTTGTGCGAGTGTCGCAACCTCGGTCACTGTGCTTCGCTGAACTACCAGCCGTGCCGTTGATCCACGTGTGTTATGGATAACTGTGCAAGCCGTCTACGGGATGACGCTCGTCACACCGCACACACCAGGGGCTATCGCGTCAGTTCCCGCGCCATCCCGTCCAACCCCGCGACCGTCAGCGGGAACATCCGGCGCTCCATCAGCGTGTGGACCATCCCGATCGACTGCGTGTAGCCCCAATCGGGCTGCGGCGACGGGTTGAGCCAGGCGGCGCGGCGCCAATGCGACGTCATGCGGGTGAGCCAAATGCTGCCCGGCTCCTCGTTCCAATGCTCCACGCTGCCGCCCTTCATGGCGATCTCGTACGGGCTCATCGTCGCGTCGCCGACGAACACCGCGCGGTAGTCGGCGCCGTAGGTGCGCAGCACCTCCGCGGTCGAGACCGAACTCTCGGCGCGGCGGCGGTTGTCGGTCCATAGCCGCTCGTACGGGCAGTTGCGGAAGTAGAAGAACGCGAGGTGCTTGAACTCGCTGCGCGCGGCGGAGAACAGCTCGGCGGACACCCGCACGTGGTCGTCCATGCTGCCGCCGATATCCAGGAACAGCAGCACGCGCACCGTGTTGCGCCGCTCCGCCTGCATGCGCAGGTCCAGCGTGCCGGCGTTGGACGCGGTGGCCTGGATGGTGCCGGGCAAATCCAACTCGGTCGGCACGCCGGTGCGGGCGAAGCGGCGCAGGCGGCGCAGCGCCACCTTCATGTTGCGGGTGCCGAGTTCCAGCGTGTCATCGAGGTCGCGGAACTCGCGCTTGTCCCACACCTTCACCGCCCGGCGATGCCGGCTTTGGTCCTGGCCGATCCGCACGCCCTCGGGGTTGTAGCCGTAGGCGCCGAAGGGCGAAGTACCCGCCGTGCCGATCCACTTGGAGCCGCCCTGGTGCCGGCCTTTCTGCTCGGCCAGCCGGTCGCGCAAAGTCTGCATCAGCTTGTCGAAGCCGCCGATCGCCTGGATCTGCGCCTGCTCCTCCTTGGTGAGCAGCTTCTCGGCCAGCCGCCGCAACCATTCCTCCGGGATCTCGGCGGCAACGCCGTCTGCAGCGGCTGCGCCCGCGCTGTCCAAGCCCTTGAAGCAGGTGGCGAACACCCGGTCGAAGCGGTCCAGATGCCGTTCATCCTTCACCAGCGCGGCGCGGCTGAGGAAGTAGAAATCCTCCACGCTGTAGTCGGCGACACCCGCCTGCATCGCCCCCAGCAACGCCAGGTACTCGGTGATCGAGGCCGGCACGCCGGCCTGCCGGAGCGAAAGGACGAAGTTGGTGAACATGGCGATGCAGCCTAGCCCCTGCCGCCCCGGTTCGTCACCCGGCGGAGCGCAGCCGTCGCAGCGTGTGCCCCTCCGCCCAATCCAGCTCCTCCTCCAACTGGTGGAACGCGTGGTCGCCGATCACCAGGCTGCGCCGCAACTCGATCAGGCGGGACCGCTTGGCCGCGATCACCTGGAGCGTCAGGCTGTGGCGGTCGGCCTGGCTGCCGGCGGCCTCGTGCTCCGCCACCAGGGCCGAGGCCGGGGCGCCGGGCGTCGACCGCAGCAGGCCGAGCGCCGCCTCCGCCGCCTGCTCGCGGGCCAGATGCAGCTCCCGCACCACCGCGCCGTCATCAGCCAAATGCAGCCAGCGCATCAACGGCGCCAGGGTGAGCCCTTGGACCACCAGCGTCCCCAGCACCACCGCGAAGGCGGCCGCGATCACCAGGTCACGGTAGGGGAAGGCCGGCGCCCCGTCCTGCCCAACCGGCAGCGCCAATGCCGTCGCCAGGGTGACGATGCCGCGCATGCCGCACCACGCCACCACCCAGGAGCCGGCCACCGGCGGCCGCAGGCTGCCGGGGCGGCCGAACCGGCGCAGCAGGCCCGTGAAGCCCATCACCCAGGCGATCCGCACGACCACCACGGTCAGCAGCACCGCGCCCGCGAAGGCGGCCGTGGCGGCGGCGTGCCCATCCATCCGGTCCAGCACGCCGCGAAGCTGCAGGCCGATCAGGATGAAGGCCAGCGCGTTCAGTACGAAGACGGCGACCTCCCACACGGCGTAGGAGGCGCGCCGGTGCTCCGCCCCCAGCCGGCCGGGCGCCAGGCGCGCGATGGTGGTGGCGTAGGCCACAGTGGTGATCACCGCGGACAGCCCCAGCCGCTCCGCCGCGATCCAGACCGCGAAGGTGCCGACGAACTGCGTCACCACGGAGACCGCGATGTCGTGCGCCGGCCGCACCACCAGCATGTACAGCCGCGCGGCGACAACCCCGAACACCGCCCCGCCGATGCAGGTCAGCACCAGCAGCCAGCCGGCCGACCAGAGCGAGAAGGCGCCCCCCGCCACTGCCCCCAACGCCACCCGGTAGATCAGCAGCGCGCTGGCGTCGTTCAGCATGCTTTCGCCCTCCAGGATCACCATGACGCGGTGCGGCGGCGACAGGGCCCGCAGCACCGCCGTTGCGGCGGAGGCGTCAGGCGGCGCCACTACCGCGCCCAGCACGATGGCGACCGGCCAGGGCATGCCCGGCGCCAGCCACCGCGCCACGCAGGCGACCGCGGCCACCGTAATCGCCACGGCGATCAGCGCCAGGCTGCCGACCGGCAGCCAAGCGGCCCGCAAGTCCCGTGGCGAGGCGTCGAAGGCCGCGTCCATCAGGGTGGGGGCGACGAACAAGGCCAGCGCCAGATCCGGGTCCAGCGTGGCATGGACGCTCGACGGCATCAGCGCCAACGCCGCCCCTGCCACCGCAAGGAACGCCGGGTAGGGAGCGCCCACGCGTTGCGCCAGGACGGTCAGCACCGCCCCGGTCAGCAGCAGCACCAGGATCAGTTCGAACAGCGCCACCGCGTCTTATCCCCGATGGGCTGCAGCCGTCAGAGCACGCTGGAGAACTTCGTCGGGGTCAGGAACTCGTTGACAATGTTGGCGACGATGGCGCCGTCCTTCTCCGTCTCCGCGCGCTTGGCGATCCATTCGGGGTCGGACTGGAACGCGGTCCATTTCTGCTCCCGCTCGGCGAGGCTTTCCCAGGCAAGCATGTAGGTAAGCGACTGGTTGGACCCGCCCACCAGCGTGGTCCAGAAACCGGCCTGACGGATGCCGTGGCGCTGCCAGATGCCCAGCGTGACCGTCTCGAACCGCTTCAGCAACGCCGGCAGCCGGCCCGGCACGCAGTGATAGACGCGCATTTCGTAGATCAAAACCGTCTCTCCCTCACGTCGCGGCACCATGCGCGGCGGCGACGCCGCCTGCAACTGCCCACGCCATGGCACGTTCGGGTGGGATGTCGAGCGACACTCCTTCCCCACCAAAGCGTCGCCGCCACATCTGGGCGTACGTGCTGGGCACCTTCGTCGTAGCCGTGGTCGCAGTCGTTGCGTTGTGGGATTGGGACTGGTTCCTCCCCATCGTGGACCGGCAGGCCAGCGCGGCGCTCGGGCGAAAGGTGACGGCGCAGCACCTGCGCGTGGCGCTCGGCCGCACCACCGTGGTGACGCTGGACGGGGTGCAGGTCGCGAGCGCCGACGGGTATCCCACCGACAAGCCTTTCGCGACCATCGACAAGCTGTCCGTCACGGCGGATGTCATGGCCTATATCCGTACCCGCGAGATCGTGATCCCGCAGATCACGGTGGACCACCCGGTGGTCGACGCGGAACAGGACGCCAAGGGCCAATCCAACTGGCCGGCCCCGGCCAGCAGCAGTTCCTCCGACGCGAAGCCGGACCCGAATGCCGGGCCGAAGATCGGGCAGGTCGTGATCAACGACGGCCACGCCCACGTCGCCCTCGCCAAGCTGAAGGCCGATTTCAACCTGGACGTCGCGACCCGGCCCGGCGCGGCGGCCGGCGACAATGGCTCGAACGCCGGGCAGATCGTGGTGCAGGCAAAGGGCACGTATGCGGCGCAACCGATCACCGGGGAGCTGATCGGCGGCGCCTTGCTGTCACTACGGGATACGTCCCAGCCCTACCCGATCGACCTACGCGTTGCGAATGGGCCGACGCGGGTGTCGCTGACGGGCAGCGTGCAGAACCCGCTGAACTTCGCCGGCGCCAACCTGAAGCTGCAGTTCACCGGGCCGGACATGGCGCTGCTGACACCCCTCACCGGCGTGCCGATCCCGCAGACTCCGGCCTATTCCATCGCCGGGAACCTGGATTATGCCGATAAAAAGGTCCGCTTCACCGGGTTCACCGGACGCCTGGGCGATAGCGACCTGAACGGCGATATCTCGGTGGACCCGACCCGGGTTCGGCCCTTCGTCGACGCCAATTTGTTTTCCCGCCGCGTCGAACTGGCCGATCTCGGCGGCTTCATCGGCGCGACGCCCGGCCGGAAGGGCGAGACCAGCCAGAGCCCGCAGCAGAAGGCCGAACTGGCCCACACCGAAGCGAGCAGCAACCTGTTTCCCGACACCCCGATCAACCTGCCGAAGCTGAACGCCGCCGACGTCAAGCTGACGTATCGCGGTGCCCACATCGAAGGCCGCTCGGTCCCGCTCGACAACATCGTCGCCGACCTCGCCATCACGGATGGCCGCGTCGTGCTGAACCCGCTGTCGTTCGGCGTCGGGACCGGCCAGATCGAGCTGACGACCGATCTTACGCCGGAAGGCAGGGACGTGAAGGCCGACGCCACCGTGTCCTTCAAGCGCGTCGACCTCGCGCGCCTCCTCGCCGCCACCCATCTCGTGCAGGGCGCCGGCTCAATGAGCGGCAGCGCCCGGCTGGACTCCACCGGCAACTCCATGGCGTCCCTGCTGGCCCACGGCGATGGCGGGTTGGAGCTCGGCATGTCCGGGGGCAACCTGAGCGCCTTGCTGGTCGACGTCGCCGGGCTGGAGTTCGGCAACGCCCTGCTCTCCGCCCTGGGCATTCCGCAGCGGGCGGACCTGCAATGCTTCGCCGCCAATTTCGCGTTGAATCGCGGCATCATGCAGACCAGAACGCTTGTCCTCGATACGAGCGAGGCGCGGGTCCAGGGCACTGGAGACGTCAACCTGGGCAATGAGACGATCGACTACAAGCTCGACACCAAGTCTAAGCACTTCTCGGTCGGGTCGCTGCAAACACCGATCGACATCACGGGCAAGCTCAAGAGCCCGAGCATCCGCCCCGAGGTCGGTCCGCTCGCCCTGCGCGCCGGTGCGGCTGTCGGGCTAGGGGTGCTATTCCCGCCGGCGGCGTTGATACCGACCATTCAGTTCGGCACCGGCGACGACGACGTCTGCAAGGATGCGGAGCTGCCGATCGCCCGCAGCACCCCTGCTTCCATCAGCGATGCCCGCCATGTCGTCCACCCGCCGGTGCGCCGGCCCGTGCTGCGGCGCACCGCCCGGCGGTAGCTGCCTCACGCCTCCTCCGGCGCCAACCCCACGGGGTGGAAGGCGCGGAGATGGTCGCGGATCCGCTGCTCCGCCAATCCCGGCTGCCGGTCGGCGATCGCCCTGGCAATGCCGTCATGTTCGGACAGCAAGCGCCTGGTGTGTTCGTCCGGAAGGTGTCGGAGCTGCTCCGGCGTCGCGAATAGCGAGCGATAGTCCCGGATCAGCCGCTCGATCCGCGGCGCGTGCGCCGCCGCGGCGATGGCGAGGTGGAACTGCTCGTTCAGCAACGCGCGGGCCGATAGCTCGGCCGGATCGACCTGGCCGGTGCGTGCCGCCAACCCGACGATCTCCTCGATCTCCGCCTCCGTCGCCCGAATGGCCGCCAACCTGGCGGCACAGCCCTCCACGGCCTCGCGCAGCAGGAATATGTCGGCGGCCTCGCCGCGCGGGTCCACCACTTCGATCCCGCCGGAGCCAGAGCGCAGCAGCCCGTCGGCCTCCAGCCGCAGGAACGACTCGCGCACGGGCGTCCGGCTGACGCCCAGCAGGGTCGCGATGCCGACCTCCGTCAGCCGCTGCCCCGGCGCGAACTGCCCGGCGACGATCGCCTGGCGGAGCCGGCCATAGGCGAGGTCCGCATTGCTGGGCGACGCATCGATCCGCCACCCGAACCCCGATCCGGACTCCACGCGCTTGGCCATGCCGCTCCCCTGCCGGCGCCAGCCGGCGCGCTGTCATTGCCGCAGGTCGAGGAAGCGGTCCATGCCGATGAAGCGGGTGACGACGAACAGCAGCACCAGGCTTTGCCCGATCAGCACGGTGGCCAGCGCCGCGACCGTCGGGTCGTCGAAGTCGCGGATATAGCCGTAGGCCGCCACCGGCAGCGTGGTCGTGCGCAGGTCAGTCAGGAACACGGCGATGGAGAAATTGTCGATCGCCTCGACGAACACGAACAGCGCACCGGCCAGCAGCCCCGGCCGCAATTGCGGCAGCGTGACGGACCAGAAGGCCTGCCACGCCCGCCCGCCCAAATTGCGCGCCGCCTCCTCCAAGGATGGGTCCAGCCCGTGCAGGGTCGCGACCAGCGCCCGCACAGCGAAGGGCAAGGTGAAGCACACCATCGCGACCACGATGCGCCAGAATCCGCTGGCAAGGCCGAGTGCCGTGAACAGGTTCAGGAACGCCACGCCGCTGACCACCCCGGGGATCACCAGCGGCGACAGCACCATGGCGTTCAGGATCCCGCGCCCGCGGAACCGCCGCCGCACCAAGGCGATGGCGGTCGGCACGGCAACGATCAAGGTCGCCGGCGTGACCAGCGCCGCGATGGCGACGCTGTTCTCCAACGCCGGGCGGAAGCTGGACGAGGCGAAGAAGCTGACGAACCAGCGCACCGTCAGGCTGGGCGGCGGGAAGGTGACGAGGCCGCTGGGGTTGAACGCGGAATACACGATCACCACCACCGGCAGCGCCAGGAACACGCCCGTCGCCGCGGCGGCCAGCCTGATGGCGAGCCCGTACGGCCGTGCCCGGTCGGCTGCGCCGGCCAGCGTCACACGCCACCTTCCCGCGATGTCAGCGCGCCACGAATCAGTCCGATGGCCAGCAGCGGCAGCAGGGACAGCACCAGGAACAGCACGGACATCGCGGCGGCGGCCGGCATGTCGAAGCTGCTTTGCATTTTGTCGTAGATCAGGTTCGCCACCATCTGCACCCGGCCGCCGCCGAGCAGCAGGGGAAACAGGAACGAGCTGAGCGTGATCGTGAAGCTCAGCAGCATGGCGCTGACCAGCCCGGGAAAACTGAGCGGGAAGGTGACGCGCGCGAAAGCCTGCCACCGTCCGCTGCCGAGGTTGCGGGCCGCCTCCTCCAGCGCTGGCGGCACCGCGTTGATGGCGCCGAACAGGGTCAACACGAAGAACGGCAGGACGAAATGCACCAGGCTGATCACCACCCCGGGCTCGTAGTTCAACAGCGGCAGCGCTTGCAGCCCCAGGTTGCGGAGCCCGCGGTTGATCGGGCCGTTATTGCCCAGCAGGATCAGCCAGGCATAGGCGCGCGTGATGCCGCCGGCGAAGAACGTCACCGTCAGCACCGACAGGATCAAGTGCCGCGTGCGCCGGCTGGGCGACCGCGCGAGCAAATAGGCCAAAGGGTAGCCAGCCAGCGCCGTCAGCACCGTGATTTCCAGCGACAGGCGCAGCGTGTCCACGAACACGCGCCGCGCCAAGGGGGATTGCAGGACGGCTGCGTAGTTGGCCAGGGATGACGGCCCGGCCATCATCGCCGTGCCGGGGACTTGGTGCAGGAAGCTGTCGGCGATGAAGCGCCCGAACGCGCCGAAAAACACCAGCAGCACCAGGCAGGCCGGCGCCAGCATCAGGCCGAGCGGCGCCGGCCTCATGCTGTGTGCTTCTTTCTCTCCGAGGGGGACGAGCGATCGCATTTCGCCCTACCTCTCCCGCTGGCGGGAAAGCGAGATTGCTGCCCCAGTGGTGACGTCCAACAGAGCTTGGTTGAACCGGTGATCTCATATGCTCCCAAAAACAATCAGGCGTTGCGTCAGCGGGATCAGCTTACCTCAGGGTAACCCAGCGCCGCCGCCTCGTCTTCGTAGCGACGGAGCACACCGTACTCAGCGTCACCCGCTTGGACGAGGCCCACCAGGTGCAGCGCCGCCAAGATCGGCCGCAGCGCCGCGTCCGCGAACACAGTCCGCAAGGCGCCCCGTAGCAGCGCGACCTCGGCCGGATCGGTCGCCGCGGAGGTGACGAACGGCAGGCACGGGCTGGGGGCGGTCCAGTCCAGCACGCGCAGGCGGCCGGTGAGGTCCGGCAGGTGACGCCGGGCGAGGCCCCAGGTCACACAATCCACCGAACACAGGTCGATCTCGCCGCAAGCCAGCAGGCGCATGCTCGGGACGTGTCCCCCCGTCCAGACGACGCGGGAAAACAACGGGGCGCCCCCGGCCAGCCGCGCCAGCGACAGCCGGGGCAGGTTCATGCCCGTGTTCGAGTCGATGCTGTTGCAGCCGAACACCCGGCCGCGCAGGGCGGCTAAATCCGGCGACCCGTCCTCCGCCCGCACCAGGAAGGCGGCGCGGTGCGTCGCGCCCTCGCACCCGTCCAGGTCATAGCACGGCGTCCCCAGCATCACGCCCTGGCCGCGGAAGCGCCGGAACAGCGGGAAGCCGCAGACTTGGGTGAACGCGATGTCCGGCCCGATCGCCTCCGGCACCGGCCGCTGCGACACGTCCAACTCGGCCGGCAGGCTGCGGATGCCCGACGCGGTGCGCAGCGCGGACCACAACGCCTGGTGCGCCGCCGCCAGCGCGGGGAATACGTACATCGGCAGGCTGGCAGTGCGCATCAGGCGAACCGCAGGCGTTGGCCGATCCCCATGCGCTTGCCTTTTTCCAGCATCGCATGGCCGAGCGCGATGTCCGACAGCGACAGGCCGCGATGCCAGAACAGGATCGTCTCGTCCTCCGTCTCGCGGCCGGGCTTCAGCCCGGCGACGATCTCGCCCATCTCGGCATGCAGCGTCTCGCGGGTCAGTTTGCCCGCGTTCACGTGCTGGCGCAGGGCGCCGTATGGCCCGGCGCCCACCTGGCCCCAGTCATCCACCACTAGCTTGGACATGATGTCGGTCAGCGACAGCTCCAGCGCGCTCATCGTGCCGTAGGGCATGACCAGCGCACCGGGCTTGATCCATTCCGTCTTCAGCAGCGGCTCGGGCGCCAGCAGGCGCGACGCCTCCACCACGATGTCGGCGCCGACCACCACGTCCTGCCAGTTGGTGCATTCGATCACCGGCTTGCCGAGGTCCCGCTCCAGCGTTGCGGCAAAGGCGCGCTGGCTGTCCGGGCGCTTGGAGTGGACGCGGATTTCGTCGAACTGGAACAGGCTGTCCAGCAGCCGGACGTTCCAATAGGCCGTGCCGCGCGCGCCGATATGGCCCAGCACCTTGGCGTCCTTGCGCGCCAGGTATTTGGCGCCGATCGCGGTCACCGCGCCGGTGCGCATGTCGGTGATGCCGCCCGCGTCCAGGATGGCGCGCGGCATGCCGGTTTCCGGGTCGAACAGCGTCAGGATCGCCATTTCGGACGGCAGCCCGCGCTCGTAATTGTAGACGAAGTCGCTGACCACCTTCACGCCGGCGCGCTGCACGTCGCCGCCGATGGCGCCGCGCAGCACGTTGAAGTGGCCGTGCCGGTCCTTGTCCGGCTTCAGGTGCATGCGCGGCTCGATCACGGTCTCGCCGCGGCCCTGCGCGGCGAGGCTGCCCTCGATCGCGCCAAGGATGTCCTCGTTGGTGAGGTTCAGCGCCGCGATGTCGGGGCCGTTGAGGAAATCGACGTAGATCTGGTGCATGCTCAATCCTGGGAGGGCAGCATCGGCGGGGTCCGGCCAAAGGCGGGAGGGTGGGCGGCCATGCCAGCCACCATGCATGACCCGCGCCGCCGTGTCATACTGCCTGCGATACGGCCGGTCACGCGAGAGGAGCCAGAAGATGAAGCGTCGCACCCTGCTCACGTCAGCCGCGGCGGCGCTGGCCGCACCACGCATCAGCCGCGGCGCCGACGCCCGCACGGTGCGGTTCATCCCCGAAGCCGACGTCACCATCGTCGACCCGATCTGGACCACGGCGACCGTCACGCGCAACCACGGCTACCTCGTATTCGACACGCTGTACGGCCAGAACGACGCCTTCGCCATGGAGCCGCAGATGGTGGCCGGCCACACCGTCGAGGAGGACGGCACGCTCTGGCGGCTGACGCTGCGCGAGGGCCTGCGCTTCCATGACGGCGAACCGGTGCGGGCGCAGGACGTGGTGCCCAGCGTCCGGCGGTTCGCCGCGCGGGATGCGTTCGGCCGAGCGCTGATGGATGCGACGGCGGAGTTGCGCGTCGCGTCCGACCAGGTGGTGGAGTTCCGGCTGCACCACCCGTTCCCGCTGCTGCCGAACGCGCTGGGCAAGAGCGGCACGATCATGCCCGCCATCATGCCGGAGCGCCTGGCCGTCACCGACCCGAACAAGCAGGTGACGGAGATGGTGGGCAGCGGCCCGTTCACCTTCGCGGCCGACGAGCACGTGTCCGGCTCGCAGGTCGTGTACAAGAAATTCGCCGGCTATGTCCCGCGGCCGGACGGCTCGGCCAGCTTCACCGCCGGGCCGAAGGTCGCGCATGTCGACCGGGTAGAGTGGCACGTAATCCCGGACCCGGCGACCTCGCTCGCCGCCCTGATGGGCGGGGAGGTGGATTGGTGGCAGGAGATCACGCCCGACCAGTTGCCGTTGCTGCGGCGCGGGAAAGACATGGCCTCCCGCCAGCTCGACCCCGGGGGCGGCATCGGCATCCTGCGGTTCAACTCGCTCTACCCGCCGTTCGACAACCCGGCCATCCGCCGCGCGCTGCTGGGCGCGGTCGACCAGGCCGAGTTCATGACCGCCGTCGCCGGCGACGACCGCACGCTGTGGAAGGACCGCGTGGGCGTGTTCAGCCCCGGCACGCCCATGGCCAACGAGGCGGGGATCGAGGTCTTGACCAGCCCGCGCGACCTGGACCGCGTCCGCCGCGCGATCAAGGAGGCCGGCTATGGCGGGGAGCGGGTGGTGTTGATGACGCCCGCCAACTATCCCGGCACCAACCCGCTGGGCATCGTGGCGGCGGATGTGATGACCCGGGTGGGGCTGAACGTCGACCTGCAATCGATCGACTGGGGCACGCTGGTGCAGCGCCGGGCGAGCCGCAATCCGATCGACAAGGGGGGCTGGTCGGCCTTCGTCACCTTCCTCAACGGCACCAACAATTTCGACCCGGCAGGCCAGCTCGGCATCCGCGGCAACGGCGACAAGGCGTGGTTCGGCTGGCCGACCGCGCCGAAGCTGGAGGAAGCGCGCGACGCCTGGTTCGCGGCTTCGGACCTGGCCGGGCAGAAGGCGGCGTGCGTGGCGCTGCAACTGCAATTCTGGCAGGATGCGCCCTACCTGCCCTTGGGCGTCGAATACGCGACGACGGCATTCCGGCGCGGCGTGACCGGCATGCGCAGCGGGTTTCCGCAGTTCTACGACATCCGCCTGACCTGATCAGCCGAGTCGAAAGCGCGCCGACAGCACCGGATCGGTCAGGATCGCCTCGCGCAGGCCCGCGTCGTCGGCGGTGACCACGACGCGGGTGAACCACGGGGCCGTGCCGCGCACCCGGTCCAGGAACAGCCGGTCCAGCCCGGCCGCGTCCGGGGAGCGGGCGAGGCAGCAGGCGCAGCCGAGCGGGTGAGCGGCCGCGCCCTTCGGGACGAGCACGGCGTCGTGCTCGCCCGGCACGGCGTCGAACACGACCGGAATGCGTGCATCGATGAACAGCGTCATGTCAGCTAGACATAAGGATATCTTTATGTCATATCAAGCCACATGGATGCCCTTCTGCTCGCCCTTCGCGCCTGTGCCGAGCCAACTCGGCTGCGCCTGCTCGCCCTGGCGGCGCGGGGCGCGTTCTGCGTGATGGAGTTCACCGAGATCCTCGGCCAGTCGCAGCCCCGCCTGTCCCGCCATCTGCGGTTGCTGGTGGAGGCGGGCGTGATGGAGCGGGTGCGCGAGGGCGCCAATGTGTGGTTCACCCTGCCGCCCGGCCCGGGCCTCACCCGCGACCTGCTGACGCGCCTGCCCAGCGACGACCCGGTGCTGGAGGCAGACCGCCGCCAGGCCGCCCGCGTGCTGGCGGAGCGTGCGCGCATCGCCTCCGAGAGCTTCCGCAAGCAGGGCGCCGACTGGGACGAGGCGCATGCGCTGGCCCTTCCCGTTGACGCGATCGAGCACGCGGTGCTGGCGGCGGTCGGCGGCCGGCCCGGCCGGCTGCTGGACATCGGCACCGGCACCGGGCGGCTGCTGGAGCGGCTGGCGCCGAAGCTGGAGCGCGGCCTGGGGATCGACGCCAGCCGGGCGATGCTGGCGCTGGCGCGGTCCCGCCTGTCGAAGCCAGACCTTGCCCATTGCGCGGTGCGCCAGGCCGATATGTACCGGCTGCCGCTGCCGGACGGCGCGTTCGACACGGTGGTGCTCCAGATGGTGCTGCATTATGCCGAGGACCCGGCCGCCGCCTTGGCCGAGGCCGCGCGGGTGCTGCGCCCCGGCGGCCTGTTGCTGGTCGTGGATCTGTTGCAGCACGGCCGCACCGAATTGATGGAGCGGCTGGCGCATCGCTGGCCCGGTTTCGACGACGCTGCCGTGGAAAGGCTGATGCGCAACGCCGGGCTTGATCCAGGCGCACCTTCCACCGTGGCCGGCCCGCTGCCCGTGCGCCTGTGGCCGGCCGTGCCCATGTCTGCTGCCGCCCCGCATCTCGCGCCGACCCTGAAGGAATTCGCATGACCCGTCCCCACCTGCTCGACGCCCTGCGCGACCGCGTGCTGCTGTGCGACGGCGGCATGGGCAGCCGCGTGCAGGCGCTGACCCTGGATGTCGAGAAGGATTACTGGAACCGCGAGAACTGCACCGAGGTGCTGAACCTCTCGCGGCCGGAGATGGTGCGGGAGATCCATCGCGGCTATTTCGCCGCCGGCGCCGACATGGTGGAGACCAACAGCTTCGGCGGCAGCCCGATCACCTTGGCCGAGTTCGACCTGCAGGACCGCACGCACGAGATCAACAAGGTCGCGGGGGAACTGGCGCGCGAGGCGGCCGACAGCTTCGGCGATGGGCGGCATCGCTGGGTGGTGGGCTCCGTCGGGCCGGGCACCAAGCTGCCTTCGCTGGGCAACATCGCGTACGACCCGCTGGAGGCGGCGCTGGCCCAGCAATGCGCCGGGCTGATCGATGGCGGGGTCGACGCGATCCTGATCGAGACGTGCCAGGACACGTTGCAGATCAAGGCCGCGGTCAACGGCGCCAAGGTCGCCCGCGCCGCGGCGGGCACAGACACGCCGATCTTCGTGCAGGTCACGGTGGAGACCACCGGCACCTTGCTGGTCGGCCCGGACATCGCCGCCGCCGCGACCGTGATCCACGCGCTGGACGTGCCGCTGATGGGGCTGAACTGCGCCACCGGCCCGCAGGAAATGAGCGAGCACGTGCGCTGGCTGGCCGCCAACTGGCCCGGCCTGCTGTCCATCCAGCCCAATGCCGGGTTGCCCGAGCTGGTGAACGGCGCGACCCATTACCCGCTCGGTGCGCCGGAGATGGCGAGCTGGGTGGAACGTTTCGTCCTGGAGGACGGCCTGAACCTGGTGGGCGGCTGCTGCGGCACGTCCATCGAGCATATCGCCGGGCTGGACGCGATGCTGCGCCGCCACGGCGACCATCGCCCGACGCCGGTGGCGCGCAGCCACCATTGGGTGCCCTCGGTCGCCAGCCTGTATGGCCAGACGCCGCTGCGACAGGAGAACAGCTATTTCTCCATCGGCGAGCGCTGCAACGCCAACGGCTCCAAGAAATGGCGCGAGCTGCAGGAGAAGGGCGATTGGGACGGCTGCGTCTCCGTCGGGCGTGAGCAGGTGGGGGAAGGGTCCAACAGCCTGGACGTCTGCACCGCCTTCGTCGGCCGCGACGAGGTGTTCGAGATGAACGAGGTCATCACCCGCTTCACCTCCAGCGTGAACGCCCCGCTGGTGATCGACAGCACCGAGACCAACGTGATCGAGGCCGCGCTGAAGCTGCATGGCGGCAAGCCGATCATCAACTCGATCAACTTCGAGGATGGCGAGCAGGCCGCCACCGACCGCCTGGTGCTGGCCAAGAAGTTCGGCACCGCCGTCATCGCGCTGACCATCGACGAGACCGGCATGGCGAAGAAGCCGGAGGAGAAGCTCGCGGTCGCCAAGCGCCTGGTGGAGTTCGCCTGCGACAAGCACGGGCTGCCGCAGAGCGACCTGCTGATCGACCCGCTGACCTTCACCATCGCCACCGGCAACGAGGACGACCGCAAGCTGGGGCAATGGACGCTGGAAGGCATCGCTGCGATCAGCCAGGCTTATCCGGACATCCAGATCATCCTGGGCCTGTCCAACATCTCCTTCGGGTTGAACGCCGCGGCGCGCGCGGTGCTGAACAGCGTGTTCCTGGACCATGCGGTGAAGGCCGGGATGACCGGCGCGATCGTCCACGTGTCCAAGATCCGGCCGCTGCATTTGATCGCGCCGGAAGAGGTGCAGGTGTGCGAGGACCTGATCTTCGACCGCCGCCGCGAGGGCTACGACCCGCTGCAGAAGCTGCTGGAAATCTTCGCCGACCGTAAGCTGGCCGACGCCACCAAGAAGGTGCGCGCCGAGACGGTGGAGGGCCGGCTGAAGGACCGCATCGTCGACGGCGACCGCAAGGGGCTGGGCGACGAGTTGGACGAGGCGCTGAAGACGCTGCCGCCGCTGACCATCATCAACGAAATCCTGCTGGACGGCATGAAGGTGGTGGGCGAGCTGTTCGGCGCCGGCAAGATGCAGCTCCCTTTCGTGCTGCAATCCGCCGAAACCATGAAGGCCGCGGTGGCGCATCTGGAGCCGCATATGGAACGGGTGGAGGGCCAGGAGAAAGGCACCATCGTGCTCGCCACCGTGAAGGGGGACGTGCACGACATCGGCAAGAACCTGGTCGACATCATCCTGACCAATAACGGCTACCGCGTTGTGAACCTCGGCATCAAGGTGCCGCTGGCCGACATGGTCGCCGCCGCGAAGGAGCACCGCGCCCATGCCATTGGCATGTCCGGCCTGCTGGTGAAATCCACCGTCGTGATGCGCGAGAATTTGGAGGAAATGACGCGGCAGGGCCTGGACATCCCCGTGATGCTGGGCGGCGCGGCGCTGACCCGCAACTATGTCGAGGACGATTGCGTGCGGGCCTATGCCGGTGGCCGGGTCGCCTATGCCCGCGACGCGTTCGACGGGCTGCATTTGATGGACCGGGTGACGGGGAACGGCTTCGACGACTACCTCGCCGCCATCCAAGCCAAGCGCGTCGGCAAGGCGCGCAACACCAGCCGCACGCTGGGGCAGGCGGACAAGGCGGCGTTCCGCCCGGTCGACGTGGCGCTGGTGCGGGAGCGTCGGCAGCGCCTGACGAAGGACGTGCCCGTGGCGCAACCGCCGTTCTGGGGCGCCCGGGTGCTGGAGAGCACGCCCAAGGCGGTGCTGCCCTTCCTGAACGAGCGGAGCCTGTACCAATTCCAATGGGGCTTCCGCAAGCAGGGGCGCACGCTGGAGGATTTCCTCGGCTGGGCCAAGCAGGAGCTGCGGCCGATCATGAAGCGCATGTTCGCGCTGTGCGAAACCGAGGCGATCCTGCGGCCGCAGGCGATCTACGGCTACTGGAAGGCCGCCGGCCAGGGCAACGACCTCATCGTGTTCGACGAGGACGGCACGACGGAGCGCGCCCGCTTCACCCTGCCACGCCAGCCGAAGGACGATGGCGAGTGCATCGCCGACTTCTTCCGCGACGTGGACGATGCTGAGCGCGACGTGATCGGCTTGCAGGTCGTCACCGTCGGGCAGAAAGCCTCCGACACCGCCCGGCTATGGTTCGAGGACAATCGCTACCAGGACTATCTGTATCTGCACGGCCTGTCGGTGGAGCTGGCGGAGGCGATGGCGGAGTACACCCACAAGCGCATCCGCGCCGAATGCGGCTTCGCGGCGGAGGACGACCGCGACATGGAAAAGATGCTGGCGCAGTCCTATCGCGGCAGCCGCTACAGCTTCGGCTATCCCGCCTGCCCCAAGCTGGAGGACCAGGCTCCATTGCTGTCGCTGCTGGGTGCGGAGCGAATCGGCGTGGAGATCAGCGATGAGTGGCAACTTCACCCGGAGCAAAGCACCAGTGCGATCGTGGTGCTGAACCCGCGGGCGAAGTATTTCTCAGTGTAGAGAAACAGCGAGCTACGGGGCGCGGGTGGTTGACACCGACCCGGTGCCCGGTGCCGCTCCGCCTGCGCCGCCTGACATACCCGACGATCCAGCGGACGAGATACCGCTACCGGACCTCACTGCAGGCGAAAAAGAGCTTGGCGGCGTTGAAGAATTCGAGCAGGCGGCCAGGCCGCAGGCAAGGGTGGCAAGCAACAGATTGCTGCGAAGTGACATGACCATACCATCAATGTGTCGTCCAATAAGTCGACAGCAGGCAAAGAGTTGCTGGCCCGCTCCCCTCGTCCAGCGGATAGCGCCGGTGTAGAAGCCGACCGTGAACTCGCCGGAAATCGACCGCCTGATCGGGCTGCTCGCCAAACTGCCCGGATTCGGGCCGCGCAGCGCCCGCCGCGCCGTGCTGCGCCTGTTGCTGCAGCCGCAAACCCGCATGCTTCCCCTCGCGGCTGCGCTGACGGAGGCGGCGGCGGCGGTCGGGCCATGCAGCCAGTGCGGCAACCTCGACAGCCGCGACCCCTGCGCCATCTGCACCGACGCCGGGCGGGACCGCACGCTGGTCTGCGTGGTGGAGGGGGTCGGCGACCTGTGGGCGCTGGAGCGGGCCGGGGTGCATCGCGGGCTCTACCACGTGCTTGGCGGGACATTGTCCGCGCTGGGCGGCGTCGGGCCGGAGGACCTCAACCTGCGCCCGCTGCTGGCCCGCGTGGCGGCGGGTGGCGTGGAGGAAGTGATCCTCGCCCTCGGCGCCACCGTCGAGGGCGCCAGCACCGCGCATTGGCTGGCGGAGCGGCTGCACCCCACGGGCGTCGCCGTGTCCCGCGTCGGCCACGGCGTGCCGATCGGCGGTGCGCTGGACGTGCTGGATGACGGGACGCTCGGTGCGGCGCTGA
Source organism: Acetobacteraceae bacterium (assembly GCA_965199095.1). GTDB lineage: Bacteria > Pseudomonadota > Alphaproteobacteria > Acetobacterales > Acetobacteraceae > LMUY01. The sequence continues at coordinate 867,561 of CBDAQM010000003.1, read as the reverse complement.
AAGGCCGCCGCCCGGCCTGAGGGCGTCACGCCGGACGGTGGCCGCTCACCTCCGCCCCCACGGCGCGCGGCAGCCGGATGAAGGGCGGCAGGCCGGCCAGCATCAGCACGGCGACGCCGACGAACACCAGGTGGAAATCGGCCAGGTCCGGCGGGCCGCCATGACGCAGCGTCACCAGGTGCAGCATCGCCGCGCCCAGCGCCACGCCCATGCCGAGCGACATCTGCTGCGCCACGCTGGCCAGGGTGGACGCGCCGCTCATGCGCGGCGGCGGGATGTCCGCGAAGCCCAGCGTGTTCAGCACGGTGAACTGCATGGAGCGGGTGAGCCCGCTGGTGAACAGGATCACCAGCATGACCGGCAGCGGCGTCGCGGGGGTGATCACGGCGCAGAGCAGCATCGTCAGGCTGGCGAGCACCCCCGCGCCCACTGCGGTGTCGCGGAACCCCCAGCGCCGCATGATCCCGGTGGTGAACGGCTTCATGCCGATATTGCCCAGGAAGGTGGCCAGCACCAGCATCCCCGACTGGAACGCGTCCAAGCCGAAGCCGATCTGGAACAGCAGCGGCAGCAGGAAGGGCACGGTGCCGATGGTGACGCGGAACACCGTGCCGCCGGTCACCACCACGCGGAAGGCGGGGATGCGCATCACCGTCAGGTCCAGCAGCGGCTCCGCCGTCCGCAGGCCATGGTGGATCGCCGCCAGCCCCAGCGCCACACCGGCCAGCAGCAGCAACGGCGCGGTCCAGCCGGGGCCGTCCCCGCTGACCAACTCCATGCCTTCCATCAGGAGGCAGAGGGAGAGTCCGCTGAGCGCGAACCCAGCGCGGTCGAAGCGCCGCCGCCGGTCCTCGCGCAGGTTCGGCATCAGCGTCAGGGAGAGCGCCATGGCGGCCAACCCGAGCGGCACGTTAAGGAAGAAGATCCAGCGCCAAGAGGCGTAGGTGGTCAGCAGCCCGCCCACCGGCGGCCCCAGCACCGGGGCGGCCAGCGCTGGCCAGGTGAGCAGCGCGATGGCTGCAACCAACGCCGATTTCTCCGTCGTCCGCAGCACCGCGAGGCGGCCGACCGGCACCATCATCGCCCCGCCCAATCCCTGCAGCACGCGCGCCGCGACGAAGCTCCACAGCCCATCGCACGCCCCGCACAGCATGGAGGCGCCGGTGAACACGGCGATGGCGGCGGTGAACACGTCGCGGGTGCCGAACCGGTCCGCGACCCAGCCGCTGAGCGGGATGAACACGGCCAGCGCCAGCAGGTAGGCGCTGATGCCGACCGACAGCTCGACCACCGGATGGCCGAAATCGCGGGCCATGGCCGGCAGGGCCGTCGCGATGACGGTGCCGTCCAGGTATTCCATGAAGAACGCGGCGGCCACCACCAGGGCCATCGCGCGGGCGCGGCCCGGCGTCATGCCACGGACTTGCGCAGGACAGCCGTGGCGATGAGTAAGGCGGGCTTAACAAAGGTGACGGTCATGGGCATGCGGGCATGCCATTCACCATGCTGGCGCGCTGTCAATCCGGCAGTGGACGGATGGGCTCGGCAGCCGCGTTGGCGCAGTCTAGTGTGGACGTCTCGCACGCGACCGCCGGTCACGGCTAACTCGGGAAACGTCGATGAAGCACCTGCTGCTGCAATGCCTCCTGCTCTGCGCGGCCGCTGCCCCGGCGCTGGCGCAGTTGCCGGCGACGATCCGGGTCGGCGTCCTGTCGGACGAAACCGGACCCTACGCCGACTCAGGCGGACTTGGGTCGGTCGCAGCAGCGCGCCTGGCGGCGGCGGATGCCGGCGGCAGCATCGACGGCCATCCGATCGAGATCGTGCACGGCGACACGCTGAACAAGCCGGACGTCGCCTCCACCATCGCCCGCCGCTGGTTTGATACGGACGGGGTTGGCGCAGTGGTGGACCTGCCCGTCACCCCGGTCGCGCTGGCGGTCCAGCAGCTTGCCCGCGACAAGGGCCGCACCGTCATGATCGCCGGCGCCGCGATCAGTGAGTTCACCTCCAAGCTCTGCTCCCCCATCAGCAGCCACTGGGCGGACGACACGCATGCGTTGACGACGGGGACGGCCCGCGCCCTGCTGGAGCATGGCGGCAAGAGTTGGTTCTTCATCACGGTCGACATGGCCTTCGGGACGGCGCTGCAGCGGGACGCGACGTCCATCGTGACGGCGGGCGGCGGCACGGTGATCGGCGACGCGAAGCACGCCATCGGCGCCACCGATTATTCCTCCCAAATCCTGCAGGCCCAGGCCTCCGGCGCCGACGTGGTCGCCTTCGCCTCGGTCGGCGGCGACCTGGTGAACCTGATCAAGCAGGCGCACGAGTTCGGCCTGGGCGTGAACGGCAAGCCGACGCTGGGGGGCTTCCTGATCTACTTGACGGACATCCACGCGCTCGGGCTGGACACCGTGCAGGGCTTGGAGCTGACCTCCGGCTTCTATTGGGACCAGTCCGACGAGTCCCGCGCCTTCGCCCACCGGTTCATGGCGGTCATGCATGCCATGCCGACGAAGGAACAGGCGAGCGTCTACGCGGCCGTGCTGCACTACCTCCAGGCGGTGAAACAGACCGGGACGGTCGAGGCGGTTGCCGTGAACAAGGCCATGCGGGCAGCGCCGGTGGATTATTTCGGCCATCCCGCAACCCTGCGGGCGGACGGGCGGCTCCTGTACGACGTGACGCTCTATCGCGTGAAAACGCCGGCGGAGAGCAAGCAAGCGTGGGATTATTACGCCCCAGTGCAGACGATTTCGGCTGCTGAGGCGTTTCTACCAATGAATCCCGACTGCAAGGGATAACTCAGAGTGTGGTAGCGCCCGATCGGTGCTCGCCTTCAGGCTGGAAGGACTAGGATCATGCCGGACCACGAACCGCTTTGGCTCGAAAACCAGCTCTGCTTCGCGCTCTACGCCGCGACCAACGCGATCACCCGCAGCTACCGCGGCCCGCTGGGCGAGCTCGGGCTCACCTATCCGCAATATCTCGTTCTGGTGACGCTGCTGCAGCGTCCGAGCATGACATCCGGGGAGTTGGCGCGCGCCTTGAAGCTGGATGCCGGCACGTTGACGCCGATGCTGAAGCGTTTGCACGCCACCGGGATGATCGAACGGACCCGGCGCCCAGAGGATGAGCGGGTGATCGACAACCGGCTGAGCGAAAAAGGCCGGGCGTTGCAGGATGACCTGTTGAAGGCCCAGGCGCACGTGGTCTGCCGAACCGGATTGTCGCAGGGTGAGCTCGGCGCTCTGCGCGATGCGTTGAACGACCTGACCGCCAGCTTGGTGCGTATGCCGGCGGAGGAATGCGAGTTGGCTTGACGTGATCGCCTTGATCGCAGCGGATGAAGGCTGCCAGACGAAACTCCCGCAAGCGGAGCCCCTTGAAAGTCGTCGGGCGTTTGCACATCGGCCAGGATTGATGCTGGCGCGCTGGGGAACACGAATGCGGTCAGGTTGCCTTCTGATGGTTGCGGCGCTGGTGATCCTCCCGCTCTGCGCTGGCCACGCTGCCGAGCCAGCCTCCGTCCCGCCAATCCCTGCCGCATTGCTGCCGTTACTGGCGCTGCCCAGTCACCGCACGGACCTGCTCCGGGCCGCGCACGCGGTTGATGGCCCGGGCATGCCGGCCTGCCCTACCGCAAACTACACCACGACTGGCGAGGTCGGCATCCTGGCGCCGATCCAATCCAACACGGCCGGTCGCGCGGTCGCTGGCGCCTGGAAGGAGACGATCCAGGAAGCCGGCTGCGGGACCACCCGGTTGCTCAACGTGCTGACAACGGTCCAGCCTGACGGAACGTTGCAAACCAAGCCGCTGCTGCCCGGCACCACGATTACCGACCCGCAATTGCAGCAGGACAGCGTGCAATATGCCGCCGCCGGCATGGGCGAGATGCCGCCGGGCTGCGAGCAGGGCGGCGTGCTGAACACGCGGTTCGTCGGCCTGGACGGCCGCCCGGCTGGCACGCTCCCGACGCCGGGCAGCCCGCCGCTTCCGTGGACGGAGGTGTGGACATTGGTTGCCTGTTCCAAACAGGCGGACGTAACCATGCATTTCACGCCCGACGCCACGGGCACGGACGTCCGGGCCGACCCGGTCAAGCCGTGACAGCACAAGCCTCGGACCATTTCGACGGCCGCCATTACTTCAACCCACTGCTGGATGGTGAACAGCCGGACCGGCGGGGCCTGGTCCAGGTGGTCCGCTGGCGGCTGGAAAGCGGCAGCAAACGCTGGGGTCCGCAGCCCCCGCTGCCGCAATATCCGCCGCCACCCGACAGCGTGCCGCCAGGCACTGTGGCGCTCACGTTCATCGGCCATGCCAGCTTCCTGATCCGGCTGGACGGCCTCGTCGTGTTGACGGACCCCGTGTTCAGCGAGCGGTGTTCTCCCGTCGCGTGGGCTGGTCCGCGCCGCGCCCATCCGCCCGGTCTGGCCCTGGATGCGTTGCCCCCGGTCGACCTGGTTCTCGTGTCGCACAACCATTACGACCACATGGACATCCCCTCGCTGCGCCGCCTGGCGGCAAAGGGCGCGCGGCGCGCCGTCACCAGTGCCGGGAACGCGGCGATCCTGCACCAGGCCGGCTTCGCCCAGGTGGATGCGCTGGATTGGTGGGACAGCGTGGCCGTCGGGCCCGCACGGGTCACCGCGACACCGGCGCGGCATTTCTCCCGGCGCGGCTTCCTGGACGGCAATCGCACGTTGTGGTGCGGCTTCGACCTCCAATGGAATGACGGCCATCTGCTGTTCGCCGGCGACTCCGGGGCGGGTCCGCATTGGCGGGACATCCAGGCCCGACTGGGCGCACCAGACTTGGCGTTGCTGCCGATCGGCGCCTACGAGCCGCGCTGGCTGATGGCGCCCGTCCACATGAACCCGGCCGAGGCGGCGCAGGCGCATCGCGACCTGGGCGCGCGGCAGTCCATCGGCATGCATTTCGGCACCTTCCAACTCACCGACGAGCCGATCGATGCCCCGCCGCGCGCCCTGGCCGCCACGGGAGTTCCGGATTTCACCACGCTCGGCATCGGGGAGACGCGGCTGCTGACATTGCGCGGCTGACGCGGCGAGGTCGCTTGTCTCACGGTGTAGGGTGCAATGCCCTTAAAGCATTGCACCACGCCGCCGAGCGCGCCTTACGTCACAGGGGTGATGCTGCAACCCTCCGAGCGGGTTGGAGCCTCCATCGGACGAGTCTACCTTAATAGCGGCTGGTTTAGCCCAGGTCCTTAGTCCAGTCGCTTCAGCAAGAAAATGCGGTCGTGGCCGGGCGGGAAGTCGGAAATGCGGCCGAACTCCTCGAACCCCAGCTTGGCGTAGAAGCCCGGCGCCTGGAAGCTGTAGGTATCGAGCCAGATGCCGATGCAGTCGCGGCGGCGAGCTTCCGCCTCGGCCAGCGCCATGACCTGGCGGCCCAGCCCCAGGCTGCGCGCCGGGCCAAGCGCCAGTAGCTCAACAAACAGGTAGCGATACACGACATAGCCGTATAGCCCGCCCACGATATCACGGTCTGGCCCGCACACGGTGATGGCCATGCGGGTGAAACCGTCATCCCCGGCCTGTGCCGCGTTGTGCGCCATCAGCGGGGCGAGAATGGCCGTCCGGATCGATGCGGAGGGATCGGCCTCCAAGGCGATCGTCCACTCGGTCATGCGGGCTGTTTCCAGAACCAGATGCGGGTCAATGCGGATCCTCGTGGGCCAGGCGGTCGAACGCATTGATCGCCCAGTTTGTTCATAGAAGCCCTCGATGCCGCTGATCAAGCGTGTCGCGATTTAGATGCGCCCTACAACGGACGGAACATCACCAGGGCGTCGACGGCGCCGTGCGCCGGGTGCTCGAAAGCGGCGGGCAGGCGCCCCACGATCGCGAAGCCGAGGGATTGCCAGAGCCCCACGGCACGGACATTCGTGCTGACCACGAAGTTGAACTGCATGCCGCGAAAGCCGCGCGACCGGGCGTGGTCCAGCGAGTGCTCGCACATGGCTCGCGCCACCCCGCGCCCCGTCGCAGCCGCGCCGGTCATGTAGCCGCAGTTGCAAATATGCTTACCGCCGCCGGCCTGGTTGGCGCGGATGTAGTAGGTGCCCAGCACCGCGCCGCCTGCTTCCGCGACGAAGGTTTCCTTGTCCGCGCCCATCCAATAGGCCAAAGCCTCCGGCTCACTCATGTCGCGCTCAAGCGTGTAGGTCTCGCCGGCGCGGATCGTCGGGCCGATGATGGACCAGATGGCAGCAGCATCGCTGGGCAGGGCTGGGCGGATGAGCATGCGTCCGTTTAGAGCGCTTTTTCGCCGGACCACAAAGGTCAGCGAATGGCATTGGATGGGGCCAAGGAGCACACGATGCGGGTGATCGGCTTTGTCGGATGGAGCGGGGCGGGCAAAACGACCCTGCTCGCCCGATTGATCCCGGCGCTCATCGCACAGGGACTACGCGTTTCCACCCTGAAGCACGCGCACCATGAGTTCGACATCGACCGCCCCGGCAAGGACAGCCACACCCATCGTCTTGCCGGTGCGACCGAGGTGCTGGTCAGCTCGTCCCGGCGTTGGGCGCTGATGCACGAGTTGCGCGATGCCGGGCAGCCGTCGCTGCATGAGCTGCTGGGCCATCTCAGCCCCGTCGACCTCGTGCTCGTCGAGGGCTTCAAGTCGGCGGACATCACGAAGATCGAGGTGTTCCGGCCATCCGTCGGCAAGCCCCTGCTTCAGCCGGACGATCCGCAGGTGGTGGGCGTCGCCAGCGACGTGGCGCTGCGCCTGACGGTGCCGGTCCTGCCGCTGGACGGGATCGACGCCGTCGCCGCCTTCGTGTGCGAGCACGCAATGCCCATCGCCGCGATCACACGTTCCGGCGGCTGAGCACGGCCTCTGCGGACGCCAGCTCCTCCGGTGTGTTGACGTTGAAGAACGCGTCGACCGGGTCCGCCGCAAACTCGGCATTTGCCAGGCGATACCGCGCCATCCAGCGGCCGAGCTGGTGCAGATGCTCCTCGACCAGGGCGTGACGGAGCGCTGGGGCGAGCCGGACCGGCCACAACGCCGCGACCGGATGCGTCCGGCCCGCGGACGCGGCGCAGGCCATGTCCGCCCCCGCCGCCTGCCGCGCCGCCAACAGCCGGTCCACGAGGTCCAGCGGGAGGAAGGGGCAGTCCGTCGGGACCGTCACGATGTCGGACGCGCCCGGCGCCTGCGCGCCCGCCCACGCCATGCCGGCCAGCACGCCGGCCAGCGGTCCGGGATGGCCGGGGACGGTGTCGGGCAGCACGGGCAGGCCGAACCGGGCGAAGCGCGCCGGGTCGCCGTTCGCGCTCAGCACGATGCCGCGAGCTCGCTGCCCCGCCACCCGGTCCAGCACGTGGTCGAGCAAGGTCGTCCCCCCGAACGGCCGCAGCGCCTTGTCCGCGCCGCCCATCCGCGTGGCCCGGCCCCCGGCCAGGACCACGATGACCGGCCGCTCTCCGGCATGGCCATCTGGCATATCCGCTAGTCCGACCAGCGCGGCGCCGCACTGCCAAGCGGGCAAGCCGGGCGGTCCCAGCGCATCGGGGCGCCGCCGATCGCCATGGCCGGGCGCAGCCGGCGGAGCGGTCCCCACGCCGTGTGCTCCGGAGCATCGGCGAAATCCGCCGCATCCGGTTTGCCCAGCCTGCCATCGAGATCGCGGTCGCCAGCCGTCGCGGCGAGCAAGGCGGCAACACGGGCCAGCGACGTGCGGGCAGTCCAGCCATGCCCGGAGCGGCGCTCCACCAGGCCGCGCAGCGCAGCGGCGGCCATGATGTAGCCCGCGGCATGGTCCAGCGCCTGCACCGGCAACGGCGTCGGACGGGACGTGCCGAACCGCCGCATGCCTTCTTCGGCAATGCCGCTGCTCATCTGCACCAGGCTGTCGAAGCCGCGTCGTCCGGACCACGGCCCGGTCCAGCCATAGGCATCGAGCGACACGTCGACCAGGCCGGGCCGCAAGCGTGCCCGACCGGCTTGGCCCAGGCCGATCCGGTCCAGCGCGCCGGGCCGGTAGCCATGCACGAACACGTCGGCCTCGCGCAGCAGGCTGGCCAGATGCGCGCGGCCACCCGGCGTGCCCGCATCCAGCCGGGCGCACCGCTTGCCCAACGTCATCTCCGGGACGACGCCCGGCTCGTCCCAACTCGGCGGGTCGATGCGCAGCACGTCGGCGCCAAGGCCGGCGAGCACCCGCGTGCAAACCGGGCCGGCGAAGACGCGGGTTAGGTCCAGCACGCGCAGCCCGGCCAGCGGGCGGGCAGGGTCGATATCGGTAGGGATCGTCGGGGCAGCACCGGTGCGTTCGCACCAGACCAGCGGTTCAGCGGCGACTGCCCGGCCTTGCGGATGGGACGCCCAGGCCGCCATGGGGCGCATCGTGGCGGCACATCCGCCGGCTGCGACGATCCTGGCCTCCAGCGCGTCGGCGGACCAGCGGCGCACGGACGCGGCCACGGCGTCCGGCTCCGGCGGGGCGTCGAGCACGGACAGGGCTGCGGCCAGATGATGCGGCGCATTGGTATGCAGGCGGATCCAGCCATCGGCCGTCTGGTAGTTGCCGGCGACGGGATCCCAGGGTGCGGGCGCCGTCCATCCGTCCGGCTGGAACGACCAGCCGAACCACAATGACGCGAGCCGCCGGTCGACCGTCACCGTGGACGACCCGGCATATTCCGCAGCGCCCAGGGCCGCCGCGGCGATGCTGGCGGCGGCAAGGTCCGACACGGCGAAGGCGGCGGGCAGGCTGTCGCCGTCGATAAAGCGGACGCTGGCAGGCAGTGCCGCGTTGCCGCCCAGCGTGGTCCAAATCTCATGCAGGATGTGGTTCGCTGTTGGGCTGCCAGTCATCGCACGCTCCGTCTCATGATGGCGCAGCAGCGCATCGGCGCAGGCTGGTCGTCAATCTGGATTGGTTGTTTCAACCTGTGCGGAAAGCAGCGCCAGCACGGCGCGCGCCGCCATCTCGGAGGGGGTGCCCTCCGGTGGGCGCAGGCTGTGGATCACCGTCTTGAACGTCTCGCGCTGCGCCGCCGCCTTCGCCGGGTCGCGCAGCAGCGACAGCACGGTGGCGCACAGCGTCTCGGGGTTGCAGTCGGCTTGCAGCAGTTCCGGCACCGCCGCCCGGCCGGCCAGCAGGTTCACCATAGCCACGTGGGGCACGCGGATCATGCGCCGGGCCATGACGGCGGAGACGGCGTTCACCCGGTAGGTCACGGCCATCGGCACCCCGGCCAGCGCCAGTTCCAGCGTCGACGTGCCGGATTTCGTCAGCGCTGCGGACGCCGCGGCATAGGCGTCGTGCTTGTCGTCCAGCTCCGTGACGATCACCGGCCGCACCGGCCAGGTGGCGGCGGCCTGGTGCACCAGCGCCGCCACGGCGTGCGACACGGGGATGACGGGCGTGATGCCCGGGATTTCGGCAGCCAGCAGGGCGACGGTGCGGGCGAAGACGGGCAGCAGGCGCGGCGCCTCGCTGCGGCGGCTGCCGGGCATCAGCACCAGCACGGTGGCATCGTCCGCCAAGCCGTGACGCTGGCGGAACCGGGCGGCATCGCCCTGGTCGGCGCCGGATTGCACGACCGGATGGCCGGTGAAGCGGGCGGCCAGTCCGTGGCGGGCGAAATACGCCTGCTCGAACGGCAGCAGGCACAGCAGCTCGTCCCACAAGCCGGGGAACCGCTTCACCCGGTGTTCGCGCCAGGCCCAGACCTGGGGCGCCACATATTGCACCCGCTTGACCCCGAGCGGCGCGACCCGGCGCAGCACGTGCAGCCCGAAGCCCGGCGAATCCACGGTGACGACCACGGCCGGGCGGCGGGCCGCGATGTCGTCCACCACGGAGAGCATGCGGCGGCGTAGCGTGCGCAGCCGCGGCAGGATTTCCACCAGCCCCATTACGGCCAGATCCTCGATGGGAAACAGGCTCTGCATCCCCTCGCCCAGCATGCGCGGCCCCGCGACGCCGGCGAAGCTCACATCCGGTCGGGCGGTGCGCAACGCCGCCATCAACCGGCTGCCCAGGACGTCGCCACTCGCCTCCCCCGCCACGAGGTAGATCAGCGGCAAGAGGCGACCGGACAGGGCGGCGGCGGCGCAGGGTAGTCGCGGTGGTTCAGCACGGCGCCCTGGCGGCGGACGGACGCGATCGCCGCGGGGTCCAGCTCCGCATACAGCCAGCCCGGTTCGTCCATGACGCTGCGGGCGACGACGCCGTCATCGGGGAAGCCGCGATCCACCGGGCCGAACACGGCCGCATAGCCACGATTGGCATCCAGGGCAGCCAGCCACGGCGCGTCTCCCACGGTGGTCGCCACCGCCACGTAGCACTGGTTCGCCATGGCGCAGGCTCGGGCGGCGAGGCGCACGCGGTTGAACCCGGCCAGCGTATCGGTGTCGGTCGGCGCCAGCACCAGCCAGGCCCCGGCCTCGACCTGGGCGCGCGCCAAGGGCGGGTGCTCCAGGTCGTAGCAGATGCACACCCCGATGCGGCCCCACGGGGTCTCGAACACCGCCGGGGGCGCGCCCGGCGCCACGCCCCACAGCTCCGCCTCGAACCGGGTGGTGCGGTGCTTGTCCTGGAACGCGACGCGGCCGTCCGGGGCGACCAGGGGGGCGTGGTTGACGACGGTCCCGTCGCCCCGGCGAACGGGCAGGGAGCCGCCCAGCAGCCAAACGCCGGACCGGGCCGTCGCCCGGCGCATCGCCGCCAGAACAGCGTCGTGCTGGGTGCAGGCGGCCGCCAATTCGGCCGCAAGGTCCGGCAAGGGGGCGGCAATCGCGTCCATGCTGGCATATTCGGGCAAGACGATCAGGTCCGCCCCGTGCGCCGCCGCCTCCGCCACCCGGCCGGCGAACGCCGCCTCCCACGCGGCAAAGTCCGCATAGCGCCCGACGCGGTACTGCAGCAGCCCTAGTCGCATGGAAGTGGCACGCCGTTCAGCGACTTGATCCAGAAATCCAGCGTATGCTGCGACGGCTCCGCCTCGCCGATGTCCGGCCAAGTCATGATGCAGGACACGCCCGCCAGCGGCACGTAGCCGCGGCGGCGCCAGAACGCATCGTTGGTGTGCGGCTCCGCCGGGCGCAGCGCGTGGTCGGCGGGACGCCGGACGGAGCAGAACACGGCATAATCCGCCGTCGACACCGCGCGGGCATGGGATTCCCGCAACTCGAAGAACCGCACGCCGAGCCCCTTGCCGCGCCAGGCGGCGAGCACCACGCCCTCGCCGAAGTAGAAGAAGCGCCGGACATCCCAGCCGCGGGCGCGGAACGGCGCCTGCACGTTTGCACTCTCATCCCCCAGCGGCAGGCAGGTGGCCGCGCCGATTGGCGCCCCGTCATGGCTGGCGAGGAACAAGGCCGCCCGGGGATGCGCGAGGTAGCTCGTGATGTACGGCTTCTCATGCGGGTTGCCGGCGTAGAGGTAGGGCCAGTCGCGGAACACCTCGACATGGAGGGACTGGAACGCGGCGTGGGCCTCCACCATGGCGGCGCCCGTGTAGGTGCGGATTTGGATGGCGTTGTCAGGGTCCATGTCCCGCTGCATAGGAGTGCGACCTGAGGGACGCAACGCATGGATCATCCAGACCGGCTGCTTTGCCACGTGACCACGCCCGCCGCCGTGGCCGCGGCGAATGGCGCCTTGCGCGGGGTACCCTTCCTGCACTGTTGCACGGAGGCACAGTTGGAGTTCGTGCTGACCCGGCACTTCGCAGGGCAAACCGGGCTTGCCGTGCTGCGGTTCGACCCCGCCGCCGTGCTGGGCCGCATCGAGTGGGAACGCAGCGAGCCGGACCAAGACCCGTTTCCCCATCTATACGGCACGCTGCCGCTCGCCTCGGTGGCGACGGAGCTGCGGCCATAAGGCGGACACCCGTCAGGTGGGCTTGGCTTTAGGGGCTCTCCGCCGAGCGGGCCGCCATGATCTGCGCCAGCACGGCCAGTTCGTCGAACAGCCGCCATTCCCGCAGGATACGGCCCTCGTGCAGCTCGAAATGCGAGATGCCCAGCACGTGGACCGGGCTATCGGTGACCGGGCCGTAGGTCGGCACGCCAGAGTATGTACCGCGCAGCACCCACACGGCGGCCACGCGGGTGCCGAGTTCGGCCGATTCGTTGACCACCAGGTCGCGGAGTTCCACCTGGCCGTCCGGGACGGTGGCCAGCAGGTCGATGATGTCCAACTGGTACGGCGTCAGGTTCTGCACCCGCCGCATCCGCACCGTGTGGCACACGATCCGCTCGTGCACGTAGCGGGACGTCAGGTCGAACCGGCGGCCGTTCCACAGCTCGGCGAAATAGCCGGCAATGAGCGCGCAGGCCTCGGCATGACGCGGCGGCCGGGCGCCGGACACGCCGTGGCGGCCCGGGTCCGCGATGCGCCCGGCGAAGGCGCCGCCATCCGGCCCGGCGGTCAGCCTGCGGTTGGTCACCGGGCTACGCCGGGCCAGGGCGGCGGCGATGGCCTCCGGCTCCAGTTGCAACGCCCGGAGGACGGCGAACTCGTCCCGCACCACCCACTCCTCGGTGACGCGGTTATCCTGCACCAGGCAATGCGCGATGCTGCGGGACACGAAGCCCAACCCGCTGGGCGGGCCGTAGCTGGAAAACCCCGTCTGCGTGCCGATCTTAAGCAAGCGGTGGGAGCTGATGAACCCCCCGGCGCCGCGCTGTTCCCACACCACATCCTCGCCCATCCCGGCGCCAGCATCTGGCGCGGCGGAGAATTTCTGCACGGAGTTGGCGATGACCGTGTCGAACCCGTAGGTCTCGCCATAGGCGGTGTGGACCTTCACGTCGGGCGCGTAGTGCTCCGCCAGGCGGCCGATGGCTCGGTCTACCCAGATGACATCCGTCCACGTCAGAATGTAGTCGCGCGGATCACGATAAGGTGCGTAGGCGGCGGGCTGCAGCGGTTCCATGACAGCTTTCAGCTTTCTATGCATTCGAATGCAGGCTATAATAGCCCGCAGTTTTGCTCAAGGTAGGAGATGGTGATGAGCGCGAGCCCTCGGCTGATCCGGCGCAATGACATGGTCGCCTGCAAACTCGCCTTCATCGACTGCAAGATGCCGGGCTCGACCGAGAAGGAGAACTACTCCCTGATCGGCGCGGGGGTGACGCAGTCGGCGGACCAGGTGGTCAATATCACGGAGCCGCACGGGTTCAGCCTGGGCTGCGCGGCGATGCCGCCCGGCACGACGAACAACCTGCACGTCCACTACACCGCCGAAGTGTTCATGATCTACAGCGGCACCTGGGTGTTCCGCTGGGGCGCGGAGGGCAAGGATGGCGAGATCATCGGAAAGGCCGGCGATGTGGTCAGCATTCCCACCTGGATCTTCCGCGGCTTCAGCAATGTCGGCAACGACCCTGGCTGGATCTTCACCGCGCTGGGCGGCGACGACACGGGCGGCATCATCTGGCACCCGTCCATCCTGCGCCATGCGGCCGAGCACGGCCTGTTCCTGACCAAGGACAGCAAGCTCGTCGACACGGAGGCGGGTGCGGTCAAGCCTGCTGACGACGAATTGGTCTCCCCGCTGGACAGCGCCACCATCCACAGCCTGCGCCGCTTCGACGTCGCGGCCATGCGCCGCCGCGTGGTCACGAAGGATGAGCGGGCCTATTCCAGCCGTGCCCTGCTGGACAGCGTGCTGCCGGGCCACGCGGCCGCCCTGGCGCCGGTACTCGGGCATGGCATGAGCCAGGACCTTGAACAGGCGGCGCCGATCGGCAATCCGCACGGCTTCTCCGTCGAGTGGCTGCGGATTGAGCCGGGCCAGCGCGTCGGTGCGTTCAAGCTGGCGGAGAAGCAGGTGCTGCTGGTGTTCGCCGGCGCCATCGAGGTGACGTTGGAGGGCGAGGCGCCGGTGCGGGCCGAATCGCAGGAGGTCTACTCCGTCCCGGCCGACACGTGGCGGACGATCGCGTCGGTCGGCGAGGTTGCTGCCGAGATCGCCGTCGTCACCGCGGGCGATCACAAGAAGCATCCGGAGTGGAGCAAGGACATCGTGGCCGCCGCCCACGCCGCCGGCACCGCGCTGGACCATTGCGGCTACGTCGCCCGGTTGGACCTGCTGCCTTACGAGGTGCAAACCCGCGCTGCCTAATCGTAGGTCAGCCCCGGCTACCGGAGTCGTGGCGCGTCCCGGTTGATCACGGTGGTGACATCGCCGGGTGCTCGCTTGTGGCGGCCATGGGCACGAGGTCGTAATCCTCGGCCACGAGGCGGCATTCGGCTTTGGCCTGCTTGCGGCAGTATGCCAGCGCTTTCTGTTTGGCGTCCTCCAGGCTGGGGCTGCCTTGCTGCCAATACACCCCGCCATGCGGCCCGAACGCCACAGCCTTTTCAGATGGTTGCGAGTTCAAGTAGCTTTCGAAAGCCCACCAGTCGGCGTGCGACAAGCGGGCGAGCAAAGGCGCGAAACTGGCCCGGTCCCAACTCGGCAACCCATGCGCCCGCAGAAAGCGGTCCAGCACGGGAAGCAGGATTTGCCGCCCGCCCTCGGCGTAGAACAGGGTGTGACCATCCGCGCCGAAGGGCGGCAACAGGGTGAGTTGGGCATGGCCGCCAGCGCCGGTATACGCGGCCCGCATCCGGGCGACCAAGCCGGGCCTGAACCAACTGTCGTTCTCGGCATACAGCCAGAGTGTCGGCATGCGCGCAGTGCTGCCGAAGCGCGCAAAATTCCACACCAGGTCCGCGTCGTAGGCGCCGCATCCCGGCTCCGGATGAAACGGCGCCTCTCTCCGGCCAAGACCGCCGGAGACGTTGACGACGGCAGACAAATGCGGCGCGTTGCGGGCCGCGAGCGCCAGGACCTCGGCCCCGCCGGCGGAATCGCCGATCGCGATGACGTGGTCCATGTCGGCATCCGGCCGGAGCGCGACCGTTTGCAGCGCGGCCGCCAGATCGTCGGCGTTTGCGTCCAAATAGCGCCCCACATCCGGGAGCGCGCAGGAGCCTGCGTCGTCGAAGGCGTCGCCCTCCGACCGGCCGTAGCCTCGCCGCATGACGGCGACGGCGAGCCAGCCACGATTGGCCAGGTCGTGCGCCCAACCTTGCAGCCACTGCATCCCCGCGCTGCGCGGGTCGCCATCGACGTTGCCGTGGGTGATGAGTGCGACGGGGAGCCGCTCCGTGCCCGGCCGCCGCACCACCAGCGCGTCGAGCGCGTAATGATGCCCGTGGATGTCGACCTGCAGCGGCGCAGCGTCTTCGATGACAGCGGCGGGATCGGCAGGCGGATCGGGTGGCGACGCCGCCATGGCGCTGCCCGCGATCATGAGCAGCCCCAAAACAGATAGGCATGCCTCAAGTCTCACGTCATTGCGTCCCCCGGTGCGGTCCGATATTACTTCGG
Source organism: Acetobacteraceae bacterium (assembly GCA_965199095.1). Lineage (GTDB taxonomy): Bacteria > Pseudomonadota > Alphaproteobacteria > Acetobacterales > Acetobacteraceae > LMUY01. The sequence continues at coordinate 852,178 of CBDAQM010000003.1, read as the reverse complement.
GCAGCCGTCACCCGACAAACTGGAGCCTGATCTCCCGTCGCGTTTGACGACAGAGGTTTCGGGCAGCCTCTTTGCTGATGCCCCGTTCAAGGCTAGGGGGAGCTTATGTCACCTCGCCCCACGGCATGGCGCGCCACCTCCTACGACGTGGCGAGGGAGTCGGGGGTGGCGCAATCCACGGTGTCACGCTGCTTCCAACCCGGCAGCCATATTTCGCCGGCGACGCGTGCGCGGGTGACCAGCGTGGCAAACCGGCTTGGCTACCTGCCGAACGCGCTGGCCCGCAGCCTGATCACCCGGCGCTCCAACCTGGTGGGTGTTGTGGCGACCAACTACACCCTGCGCGGCAATCCGGACGTGGTCTACGCACTGGGTGAAAGCCTGGCAGCAGCGGGCAAACAGTTGCTGCTGATCACGGTGGAGAGCGACGCGGCCGGGATCGCCGATCTGCGCGGTGTCCTGGAATACCCGGTGGCGGGGCTGATCTCCTGCGTGCTGCTGGCCGACGACGCGGTGCGCGACATCCAGTGGCGCGGGGTGCCGTTGGTGCTGTATAACCGCCACTCGCGCCGGATCGCCGTCGATGGCGTGACCTCCAACCACGAGGCGGCGGCGGCGGAGATCGCCGTGCGGCTCGTCGCTGCTGGGCACCGGAATTTCCTCTGCGTGGCCGGCCCACCGGACGCGCCTGTCAGCCGGCTGCGCCGGGACGGCTTCGCCCAGGCGCTCGCCTGTCGGGGCATCCACGAGGTGCCGGTGATAGATACCGACTTCTCCTATGCCGGCGGACGGCATGGCTTGCTTCAGCACGTCGCCGCCATCGGCCAACCCAGCGCCGTGTTTTGCACGAACGACCAACTCGCCATGGGGGTGATGGATGCCTGCCGCTTCCAACTCGGCCTCAGCGTGCCGCGGGATGTCTCGGTGGTTGGGTTCGACGATGTGGCCGAGGGAGGTCGGCCCGGCTATGAACTTACCACCATGCAGCAACCGTCAGTGCAGATGGCCCGGATCGCGGTCGACATCCTGGTGCGGCGGTTGGCAGAGCCGGATGGCGATGCCATCAACGCCGTGGTTGACGCGGTCTTCGTTCCCCGACAATCGGCTCGATTGGCCGAGTGAAGGAAGGCTAGATCTCCGAATGTAAGAGGATCTGGCGCTTGACACGATCTCACTGGCCGCCCTGTTTGGGCGCCAGGCTTATCTGGTTGGTTGATTGTTGGGTTGCGGGGACAGGATTTGAACCTGTGACCTTCAGGTTATGAGCCTGACGAGCTACCGGGCTGCTCCACCCCGCGTTGGTAGTGTGTGTGTGTGTTTGTTTGTTGGTGGTGGTGGTGGTGGTTGGAAGACCTGGCGGCGACCGACTTTCCCGCAGCTTGAGCTGCAGTATCATAGGCGCTGGGGGTTTTCACGTCCGAGTTCGGGATGGGATCGGGTGTAGGCCCCCCGCCATGGCCACCAGGTCGTCCAACCACCGGGCTTCGGTTGTCAGTCATCGGTCTTCAGTTGTCAGACAGGTGACTGTGGGCCTGGTGTGGACTTGGGTTCTGGTGTGGTGTTTGTGTGTGCTGAGCGTTGGTGTGTTGGTTTCTGACGAGTGATGCCTGAGACCTGGCGGCTGTGTTATCGGCGATGATTGCTGTGCATGGTGGTGTATGGAGCCTATTGGGCGATTAGGACCAGTTAGCTGCATGCGTTGCCGCACTTTCACATCTGGCCTATCGACGTGGTGGTCTACCACGGCCCTATGGGGAGACCTGGTTTTGAGGTGGGTTTCCCGCTTAGATGCTTTCAGCGGTTATCCCGTCCGCACATAGCTACCCGGCCGTGCCGCTGGCGCGACAACCGGTTCACCAGAGGTGCGTCCATCCCGGTCCTCTCGTACTAGGGACAGATCCTCTCAAGTCTCCAACACCCACGGCAGATAGGGACCGAACTGTCTCACGACGTTCTAAACCCAGCTCACGTACCACTTTAATCGGCGAACAGCCGAACCCTTGGGACCTGCTCCAGCCCCAGGATGTGATGAGCCGACATCGAGGTGCCAAACCTCCCCGTCGATGTGGACTCTTGGGGGAGATCAGCCTGTTATCCCTAGAGTACCTTTTATCCGTTGAGCGATGGCCCTTCCACGCGGGACCACCGGATCACTATGGCCGACTTTCGTCTCTGCTCGAACTGTCGCTCTCGCAGTCAGGCGGGCTTATGCCATTGCACTCAGCAGCCGATGTCCGACCGGCCTGAGCCCACCATCGCGCGCCTCCGTTACACTTTGGGAGGCGACCGCCCCAGTCAAACTGCCTGCCATGCAGGGTCCCGGTCCGGGCTGACCGGACGCGGTTAGACATCAGAAGAGATCAGGGCGGTATTTCAAGGGTGGCTCCACACAAGCTAGCGCCCATGCTTCGATGCCTCCCGCCTATCCTACACAGCTCTCCCCTGAGGCCACTGCAAAGCTGCAGTAAAGGTTCATAGGGTCTTTCCGTCTGACCGCGGGTACCCCGCATCTTCACGGGGAATTCAATTTCGCTGAGCCCATGCCGGAGACAGTGGGGAAGTCGTTACGCCATTCGTGCAGGTCGGAACTTACCCGACAAGGAATTTCGCTACCTTAGGACCGTTATAGTTACGGCCGCCGTTTACCGGGGCTTCAATTCAGTGCTTGCACACCTCCTCTTAACCTTCCGGCACCGGGCAGGCGTCAGACCGTATACGTCGTCTCTCGACTTCGCACAGCCCTGTGTTTTTACTAAACAGTCGCTACCCCCTGCTTTGTGCCACCCGCCCATGGTTGCCCACAGACGGGTCTCGCTTATCCCGAAGTTACGCGAGCAATTTGCCTAGTTCCTTCGGCATGGTTCTCCCAAGCGCCTTGGTATGCTCTACCAGTCCACCTGTGTCGGTTTCGGGTACGGTCTATACGCTGGAGCTATTTCCCGGTATGCGCAAAAAGCCAGGACAATCCAGTAAGCCCTGACAACATCTTGCATACGTCACTTCCAGCAGGCCCAGTAATATTCAACTGGTTCCCATCGACTACGGCTTTCGCCCTCGCCTTAGGGGCCGGCTCACCCTGCGCGGATTAACCTTGCGCAGGAACCCTTGGACTTTCGGCGACAGTGTTTCTCACACTGTTTGTCGCTACTCATGTCAGCATTCGCACTTCCGATACCTCCAGGCAGGGTCACCCCTTGCCCTTCACAGGCTTACGGAACGCTCCGCTACCGGTCAGTCGCTAGGCGTTAGTCGTTAGTCGTTAGAGAGGAGAGGTGCTTGTGGAGGCCGCCCAGCATCCGGCCGATCTCGCTGCACTCTTGGCCAGGTCTGCGCCTGGGCAGTGTCGATGTAGCGTAAATCGACGGCGTAGCGGCACCACAGCTTGGTTTCTTCGAGCGAGCCGGACGCCATCACGACATAGCGCCTGAACTCGACATCGGAGCCCAGTTGCCGGCCGGAGCCCTCCGCGAGGAGGGCGCAGACCGACTTCGAACTCCGCCGCAACTGGTCGGCAAGCCCACCATACTGCTCGTTCTTGGGAAACCCTTGGCTTGCCCGATGCACCTCAAGCGAGAGTTGATAAGCCCGACGAAACACGTCCAGCTCCCAAACATCCCGCGACATCGAACCCCTGCCTTATCTAACGACTAAAGACTAACGACTAGCGTCTAACCCCACAGCTTCGGTACGTGGCTTGAGCCCCGTTACATCTTCGGCGCAAGGTTTCTATTAGACCAGTGAGCTATTACGCTTTCTTTAAAGGATGGCTGCTTCTAAGCCAACCTCCTGGTTGTTTTGGAATCCTCACATCCTTTCCCACTTAGCCACGATTTGGGGACCTTAGCTGGTGGTCTGGGCTGTTTCCCTCTCGACAATGGACCTTAGCACCCACTGTCTGTCTGCCGCGCTATACTCACGGGTATTCGGAGTTTGGTTAGGTTTGGTAATCCTTTGGGGACCCCTAGCCCATCCAGTGCTCTACCCCCCGCGGTAAACACACGACGATCTACCTCAATAGATTTCGCGGAGAACCAGCTATCTCCGAGTTTGATTGGCCTTTCACCCCTAGCCACAGCTCATCCCCGACTTTTTCAACAGGCGTGGGTCCGGCCCTCCAGTGGGTGTTACCCCACCTTCAGCCTGGCCATGGCTAGATCACTCGGTTTCGGGTCTTCTGCCGGCAACTCAACGCCCTATTCAGACTCGCTTTCGCTGCGCCTACACCTAACGGCTTAAGCTCGCTGCCAACAGAAACTCGCTGACCCATTATACAAAAGGTACGCCGTCACGGAACAATCCGCTCCGACTGCTTGTAGGCATCCGGTTTCAGGTCTCTTTCACTCCCCTCTCGGGGTGCTTTTCACCTTTCCCTCACGGTACTTGTTCACTATCGGTCACCAGGGAGTATTTAGGCTTGGAGGGTGGTCCCCCCACGTTCAGACAGGGTTTCACGTGCCCCGCCCTACTCAAGGATGTGATCGTATTTACGCCTACGGGGCTATCACCCGCTCCGGCCGGCCTTTCCAGACCGTTCAGCTTAGCCCAACCACACCACTGGCCTGTTCCACTTTCGCTCGCCACTACTCGCAGAATCTCTGTTGATGTCTATTCCTCCAGGTACTGAGATGTTTCAGTTCCCCGGGTTCGCCTCATCACCCTATGTATTCAGATGATGATA
>CBDAQM010000003.1:0-842500 GCA_965199095.1 Acetobacteraceae bacterium | reverse complement strand
CCGGGATCGCCGCCTGCATCGCGTGGAACGCGCTCGACAGGTTGATCGCGATGATCGCGTCCCAGCGTTCGGCCGGGAAGTCGGCAATCGGGGCCACGTGCTGGATGCCTGCATTGTTGACCAGGATGTCCAACCGGCCCAATTCGGCCTCGACCCGCGCGACCATGGCCGCGACGGGCGCGGCCCGGCTCACATCGGCGCCATCGTGCAGCACCCGCACGCCATGCTCGGCGGCGAGGCCGGCCCGCAGCGCCTCGATCGCGGCCGGGTCGCCGAAGCCGTTCATCATGATGTCGGCGCCGTCGGCGGCGAGCGCCCGGGCGATGCCGAGGCCGATCCCGCTGGTCGACCCGGTCACCAGCGCCACCTTGCCTTTTAGGCCCATCTGCGTTCCCCCTTCCCGTGCGGGCGGATCATGGCGGATCGCAACAGTATGGCAAGGCACGCGCCCGTGCTCAGATAAGCTGTCGCAAGAGGGAGATCACCGCATGGACGCCGGCCCACTGTCCCATGGCAATCCCAGGCCCTGGCGCCCCGAGCGTTGCGACCGTGTGGGCCTGTTGCTGCAAGGCGGCGGCGCGCTGGGCGCCTATCAGGCCGGAGTCTACCAAGGGCTGCATGAGGCGGGCCTGGCGCCGGACTGGTTGGCCGGCGTGTCGATCGGCAGCGTGAACGCCGCCCTCATCGCCGGGAACCCGCCCGACCGCCGGTTGGAAGCGCTGGAGGATTTCTGGCGCAGCGTGACGCTCCGGCCGGTCTGGGGCTTCCTTCCGGACGGCGACACTCCGCGCAAGATCCATAATCTCTGGTCGTCGTTCATGACGATGACCTTGGGGCAGCCCGGCCTGTTCCAGCCCACCCTCCCCTCGCCCTGGCTGCAGCCACGCGGGGCCCCGGGTGCGACGGCCTATTACGACAGCACGCCTTTGCGCGAGACGCTGGTGCGGCTGGTGGATTTCGACCTGATCAACAACGGCGCCATCCGGTTCGCCGTGGGTGCGGTGAACGTGGCGACCGGGAACTTCGCCTATTTCGACAACGCCAGCACGACGATCCAGCCCGAGCACATCATGGCCAGCGGCGCCCTGCCGCCGGCGCTGCCGATGGAGACGATCGCGGGCGAGCAGTTCTGGGACGGCGGCATCGTGTCCAACACGCCGCTGCAGCACCTGCTGGACCACATCGATGGCGAGAACGCGCTGGTGTTCCAGGTTGACCTGTTCAGCGCCCGCGGCCCGGTGCCGCGTGACATGGCGGAGGCGCTGGGCCGGGCGAAGGACATCCAATATTCCTCCCGCACGCGGCTGACGACGGATTACTACCGGCAGGCGCATGCGCAACGGCTGCAGATCAAGCGGCTACTGGAGAAACTGCCGGACGATCAGCTTTCGGAGGAGGAGCGGGCGCTGAAGGTCCGCCTGGCCATGCTGCCGTCCATCAACATTCTGCAATTGGTCTACCAGCAAGCGGCGCATGAGGGGCAGGCGAAGGATTACGACTTCAGCAAATCGTCCATGCGGGACCATTGGGCCGCCGGGCTGCGCGACACCCAGGCGACGCTCGGCCGGCGTCATTGGCTGGAAATGCCGGCCGGCGACGGGGGCATCGTGACCCACGACATCCATCGCGCCCGGGGCTGACCGACACGCAACGACACCCGGCATGACGCGTTAGGGGCGCAATCCAACACCGAGGAGAGTACGATGGCGAGAGAGAAGCCGATGCCGTCCGACCAGACGGCGGGTGGGGTCCACATGCACGCCACGCGGAACAACCAAAACGCCAAGGCGGTGTCGATCGAGTTGCTGCAGGCGCGCCTGGCCGACTCGATCGACATGTCGCTGATCACCAAGCAGGCGCATTGGAACCTGAAGGGGCCGCAATTCATCGGCGTGCACCTGATGCTGGACAAGTTCCGTGAGGAGCAGGACGAGTTCGTCGACACCATGGCCGAGCGCATTACCCAGTTGGGCGGCACTGCTCACGGCACGCTGCAGGAAGTGGGCAAGAAGACGGCCTTGGAGCCGTATCCGGTCGATATCTACCAGGTGAGCGACCACATCCACGCCCTGATCGACCGCTATGCCACGGTCGCGAACGCCATCCGCGCCAATATCGACGAAGTGGATGAGGCTGGCGACCCGGATACCGCGGACATCTTCACCGAGGTCTCTCGCGGGATCGACAAGCAGCTTTGGTTCCTGGAAGCGCACACGCAGGAGCAGTCGCCAAGCGCGAGCTTTCCGACACACCAGTAGGTCTTGCATTCCCCTCCCCCGGGCGCTTAGCGTGCGGGGGAGATACGGGAACACAGCATGAACGACCTCTTCGGCTCCGCCAAGGCTGGGCGTGGGCGCGACGAATATTCTGCCAAAGACATCGAAGTTCTCGAAGGCTTGGAGCCGGTGCGGCGCCGCCCGGGCATGTATATCGGTGGTACAGACGACAACGCGCTGCACCACCTTGCCGCCGAAATCCTCGACAACGCGATGGACGAAGCCGTCGCGGGCCATGCGACCGCCATCGAGGTGACGCTTCAAGCCGGAAACTGGTTAAGCGTCCGCGACAATGGGCGCGGCATCCCGGTCGACCCGCACCCTAAATTCAAGTCGCTGAGTGCACTTGAAGTCATCCTCACCACGCTGCATTCAGGCGGCAAGTTCGGCGGCGAGGCCTACGCCACATCCGGCGGCTTGCACGGCGTTGGCAGCTCGGTGGTGAACGCGCTGAGCGAGTCGCTGGAGGTGGAGGTGGCGCGGGACCGCATTCTCTGGCGGCAACGCTATGCCCGTGGCAAACCCATCACCAAACTGGTCAATGCCGGGGCCGTGCAGAACCGGCGCGGCACGCTGATCCGGTTCAAGCCGGATCCGGAGATCTTCGGTGCGCTGGAGTTCAACCCGGCGCGGCTCTACCGACTCTGCCGTTCCAAGGCCTACCTCTTCCGCGGCGTGCAGATCCGCTGGGCCTGCGAGCCTGCCGTGCTGAAAGGACGCAGCGATGTGCCGGCGGAGGCGCTGCTGCATTTCCCCGGCGGCCTGCGGGACAGCCTGGCAGAGGATATCGGCGACGCGGCGATGACAGTGCCGGAGATCTGGGCCGGCGAGGCCGACCTGCCGGTGCGCGATGACGGGCGGTCCGGCGGCCGGGCGGAGTGGGCGGTCACTTGGCTGGAAAGCGGCGACGGGTTCCTGCACTCCTATTGCAACACCGTGCCGACGCCGTTGGGCGGCACGCACGAGGCCGGGTTTCGCGCCGCCCTGTTGAAGGGCATCCGCGCCTGGGGCGAGCAGCGCAGCAACCGCCGCGCCGCGCAGGTCACCGGCGAAGACGTGACGGGCAGCATGGCCGGCAAGCTGTCCGCCTTCGTGCGCGACCCGCAATTCCAGGGCCAGACCAAGGAGAAGCTGACCAGCGGCGACGCGACGCGGCTGGTGGAAACGGCGATGCGCGACCGGTTCGACCATTGGCTGGCCGGAAACCCGCAACAGGCCGACAACCTGCTGACCGCGTTGATCGAACGCGCCGAGGAACGGTTGCGCCGGCGGGAAAACAAGGACGTCGCTCGCAAGACCGCCACCAAGCGGCTGCGCCTGCCGGGCAAGCTAGCCGATTGCACCAGTGAGATCATGGCGGAGACCGAGTTGTTCCTGGTGGAGGGCGACAGCGCCGGCGGCTCCGCCAAGCAGGCAAGGCGTCGCGAGACGCAGGCGGTGCTGCCGTTGCGCGGAAAAATCCTCAATGTCGCCAGCGCCACTGTCGACAAGCTGCGGCAGAACCAGGAGCTGCGGGACCTGATCGAGGCGCTGGGCTGCGGCGTGGGAGACCGGTTCGACATCAAGAAGCTGCGCTACGGCCGCATCGTGATCATGACCGACGCCGACGTGGACGGCGCGCATATCGCCAGCCTGCTGATGACGTTCTTCTATCGTGAATTGCCGGAGCTGATGCGGGAGGGCCACGTCTACCTCGCCCAGCCGCCGCTGTTCCGCATGACGCAGGGCGCCCGCTCCGTCTACGCGATGGACGATGCGGACCGGGAGCGGCTGGCGAAGACGTTCAAGGCGGGGGTGAAAATCGACGTCAGCCGGTTCAAGGGGTTGGGCGAGATGCCGCCCGCGGCCTTGCGCGACACCACGATGGACCCGGGCAAGCGCACCCTGCTGAAGGTGGTGGCCGCACCGGAGCGGCGTGCGGAGACGAGCGAGTTGGTGGAAAGCCTGATGGGGCGCAAACCCGAACTGCGATTCCGCTTCATCCAAGAGCATGCGAAGAACTTGGCGGTGGAGGAAGTGGACGTATGACGCGTCCAGGCGGGCATGTTGCGCTGGTGTGGTAGGCCCATGAGGGCGTTACGGTTTCAAGCTGGGTGGCTCAGAAGCCGTAGGGTGGGCTTTAACCCACCACGGCCTCCTACGGCGCCGCCTTGAAGCGGTGGGCTGAAGCCCACCCTACTAAGGGCCTGCGTCAGGTGGCGGGTAGGAGTCGTTTCTTGAAAGCGCTGTACTAGGTGGCTGCAGCCTCTCAAGCAGCGTGCGTCATTGCACGCTCCCCGCCTCACGATCCGATTGCTTATTCCGTCGTGCCGGCTTGTGCCCACGATGGACGTAGCCGTCCTTGGTCTCGGGGTGCCAGCCGCCATCCACGATGGTCCTGATCGAGCAGTTGCCCGGATTGCGTTCCGCCTCCATCCATTCGACGGGCAGGTTCAGCCACATCATCGCGAACGCCCTCAGCGTCACGCCGTGGCTGACGATGATCGCGGTGCCGACCCCGTGGCGCTCATGGTCGCGTAAGAGCGTGCCAAAGAATTGGTGGACGCGCTGCGCCACGTCGCAGCGGGATTCGCCGCAGGGCATGCGGGCGTAGAACTCGCCCTCGCATTTCATCTGCTTCTCGTAGTGCTTGAACTCCCGTGGGAACTCGTCGGCCAGCCGGTCGTTGGGGATTCCGTCGAATAGGCCGTACTCCAACTCGCGCAGATGGATCGATTCCACGGCTGTGAGGCCGGCATATCCACCCGCCTCCGCGCTCGTGAGGCCCGCCTGCGTGACCAGTCCGGTCTTCAAACCCGACCAAGTCTCACGGGTCCGCAGATAGGGGCTGCAATACGCCTTGATGGCACCGCGTGAGGCACCGGCTTGGTCAAGGTAGCGCGCCAGCAGCATCCCGGCGTCGACGGCCTGGCGATGGCCTGCGTCCGAGAGCGCCACCCGGTGGTCGGCGACCCTTTCGTTTACCGTCTTGTCCAGGTTCGCCTCGGACTCACCATGGCGGACCAAGTAGATTGTCAGCGGCTTTGGCACCGTAGCGGTCTCCTCTCGGAAAGATCAGGGCGATTGGTGTAAAGGCGGCGGTCAAACCGTCCTCAGCACACCCCTAATCGCCTCCAGCGCATCATCCGCCCGCTCGGCATCCGCGCCGCCGGCCTGCGCCATGTCCGGCCGGCCGCCACCGCCCTTGCCGCCGACCGCCGCGCTGGCCGCGCGCACCAAATCCACCGCGCTGACCCGCTTCACCAGGTCGGGCGACACGCCGACCGCCACGCTCGCCTTGCCATCCGCCGTCGAGACGAGCGCCACCACGCCGCTGCCCACCTGCTCGGCGATCGCGTCCACCAGGCTGCGCAGCTCCTTGCCCGGCACCTCGCCCACATTGCGGGCGGCGAGCCGGATGCCGGCGATCTCCTCCAGCTCGGGCGCGCCGCTGCCGGTCGCCAGCTTGCGCTGCAACTCGCTGACCTGCTTCTCCAGTCGCTTGCGATCCTCGATCAGGGTCGCGACGCGGGCGCCGATTTCCGCCGGGTTGGCCTTCAGCAGCCCGGCCAGTTCCTCCATGCGACGCTCGGACTCCGCCACCTGCAGCAGGGCCGCCTCCCCAGTGACCGCCTCGATCCGGCGCACGCCGGCGCTGACGGCGCCTTCGCCGAGCAGGCGGAACAGCCCGATATCACCCGTGCGCCGCACATGGGTGCCGCCGCACAACTCGATCGAGTAGGCCGGGCGGCCCTCGTCGCCCTCGCCCATCGCGACCACCCGCACCTCGTCGCCGTATTTCTCGCCGAACAGCGCCATCGCACCCTCCGCCACCGCCGCCTCCGGCGTCATCAGCCGGGTGGTGACGGCGGCGTTCTCGCGGATACGGGCGTTCACCTCCGCCTCCACCGCCTTCAAATCGGCCGTGGCGATCGGGGTCGGCTGGCTCACGTCGAAGCGCAGCCGGTCGGGGGCGTTCAGGCTGCCCTTCTGCATGACGTGGGTGCCCAGGCGGCGACGCAGCGCCTCATGCAGCAGATGCGTGGCGCTGTGATGGGCGCGGATCGCCGCCCGGCGGGCATGGTCCACCTGGGCCACGACCGCATCGCCGACCGCCACCGCCCCGGCCTCGACCACGCCCAAATGGGCGAACACGTCGCCGGCCCGTTTCTGCGTGTCGCTGATCGTGATGCGCAAGCCGCCGGGGCCGGTGATGGCGCCGGAATCGCCAACCTGGCCGCCGCTTTCCGCGTAGAACGGCGTCTGGTTCAGCAGCACGGCAACCTTGTCGCCGGTCTCCGCCCGCTGCACCGCCATGCCGCCGATCACCAGCCCGGTCACCTGCGCCTCAGCCTTCTCGGTCGTGTAGCCCTGGAACTCGGTGGCGCCCACCGCCTCGCGCTGCTCGAACCACACCCGCTCGGCGGCGGCGTCGCCCGTCCCGGCCCAGGCGGCGCGGGCGCGCGTGCGCTGCTCCGCCATTGCGGTGTCGAAGCCGCTGACATCTACGGACCGGCCCTGTTCCCGCAGCGCATCCTGCGTGAGGTCCAGCGGGAAGCCATACGTGTCGTACAGGCGGAAGGCGACGTCGCCGGGCAGCGCCTGCGCCTCGCCCAGCTTGGTGACCTCGTCGGCCAGCAAGTGCAGCCCGCGCTCCAGCATCGCCTTGAACCGCGTCTCCTCCAGCCGCAGCGTCTCCGTGATGAGCGCCTCGGTCTGCGGCAGTTCGGGGTAGGCGGCGCCCATCTGCCGCACCAGCACGGGCACCAGCCGCCACATCGTCGGCTCCCGCGCGCCCATCATGTGCAAGTGGCGCATCGCCCGGCGCATGATCCGGCGCAGCACGTAGCCGCGGCCCTCGTTGGACGGCAGCACCCCCTCCGCGATCAGGAACGAGGTGGAGCGCAGGTGGTCCGCCACCACCCGGTGGCTGGCGCGGAACGGCCCATCCGGCGCCTGACCGGTGGCGTCCGAGCTGGCCTGGATGAGGGCGCGGAACGTGTCCGTGTCGTAGTTGTCGTGGACGCCCTGCAGGATGGCGGCGAACCGCTCCATGCCCATCCCGGTGTCGATCGAGGGCCGGGGCAGCGGCGCGCGCACGCCGGGCGGCCCCTCCTCGAACTGCATGAACACCAGGTTCCAGATCTCGATGAAGCGGTCGCCATCCTCGTCCGGGCTGCCGGGCGGGCCGCCCGGGATGGTGTCGCCATGGTCGTAGAAGATTTCCGAGCACGGGCCGCATGGCCCGGTATCCCCCATGCGCCAGAAATTGTCGGAGGTCGGGATGCGGATGATGCGGTCGTCGCCCAGCCCGGCGATGCGCTTCCACAGCGTGGCCGCCTCGTCATCCTCGGAATACACGGTGACGAGCAGCTTTTCTTTCGGCAGGGCGAAGTCGCGCGTCAGCAGCGTCCAGGCATGCTCAATCGCCAGCGGCTTGAAATAGTCGCCAAATGAGAAATTCCCCAGCATCTCGAAGAAGGTGTGATGCCGGGCGGTGTAGCCGACATTGTCCAAATCGTTGTGTTTGCCGCCGGCGCGGACGCATTTCTGCGCCGTGGTGGCGCGGGTGTAGGGCCGTTTCTCCGCCCCGGTGAACACGTTCTTGAACTGCACCATCCCGCTATTGGTGAACAGCAGGGTGGGGTCGTTGCGCGGCACGAGGGGGGAGGACGGCACGGCGGTGTGGCCGTTGCGGGTGAAGAAGTCGAGGAAGGTGGCGCGGATGTCGTTGCTGCTGGGCATGATAGGCGGCAATACCTCAGTGCGCCGGCTTGGGCCAGGGCAGCTACGGCGCCTTGTGCTCCACATGCGCGTCGATCCACCCAAGCAGCAGGTCGGCGATTTCCAAATTGTTCTTGTCCAGCATGAACATATGGGTGTTGCCGTGGATCCCCATCTCCGGCAGGTGCATGAACGTGACGTCCCCGCCCGCCTGCCGGATCGTGTCGGCGAAGTCGCGGCATTGCTGCATCGAAGTGGTCCAGCGCGACCCGAACGGCTCCGGCGCGTCGGCATGGTGGTCGGAAAAGACGATCAGGATCGGGATGTGGGCAAGCGTCGTCCGCTGCTCCGGCGTGAAGCTGGTGGCGCAGGCGTAGCCGCTTTCCAGGCTGATGATCCCCTTCACGGCGGACGGATCGTCCAGCGCAGCCCGCTCCGGGAACATGAACGATTCCGAGTGCCCCATGAGCACGGCGCCGCCAAGTTGGTGGCCGAGCGCCGCGAGGTCGGCATAGGACGGGTTGTCCGCGGGCAGCGCCGCGTTCAGGTCCGGGATCCACATCTTGTAGAAATTGTCGATCGCCCTCACGGGGAACTGCGTGTCGGCGAACGGCTTGCCGAACTCCGGCCCGATGCGGAACCAGGTCCAGGCATATTGATGGCCGATGATCTGGATCGGCGGGTCGTCCTTCGCCGGCTGCTGGCCGAGCCTTGCCGCGTTGTAGCCGCTGCCGTCGAAGCCGGAGCGGGCGCGTCCCGCCTGGTCGATCACGTAGACTGGCCGGCCCGCGCGCAGGAAATACTGACTCCAGCCCATGCGGCCGTCCGGCGTCGTTTCATAGGCCTGGCCGCTCAGGCCGCCGCCGTGGATCATCACGACGGGGAGGTGCCGGGGCGCCACCGGCACCTGATACTGCACGTACATCTGGCCCGTGGTGATGTCGCCGGCGCGGGTGACCGCTGGCCCGGTATCCTGCCCGCTCAGCGCCTCGGCGTGATGCACCGTGCCGCCGACGAAAAAACTGCCTTCGGACTGGATGGTGAGCGGCCCCGTCGTATCGACGGTCGCCGCGGCGCAGGCGTTTCCCAGCATCCCGCACAACGCCCCGACAGCCATCCCGTACCAACCAAACTGCATGCAATTCGTCCCCGTCCCAGTCCTCTCGCGGCAGAGAGGTTGCCGGCACTGCACCATGCCACGCCTGCGCTGCCAAGCCTGCTTGATGCTATGCCAGGGTTTTCGCGGAGCCAGGACAGCTTAGGCAGCGTCGGCAAATAAGTGCGTAGGCACGCCGACAAAGCTGCCGCTCAAAACAAAGGCTTAGGGCTTGTTCGACACCGAAACTCATAGCGATAATTGTCGAACAAGCCCTTACCGCCGCCCGTTCAGCTATTTTCGAGTTGTCCAGGCCCGAGCACGCACGTTTACGTTGTCGACCGGCAAGCCGGATGGCATGATCGCATCATGAGCGACGCACCTGACAACCTGGTTCTCACGTTGCTGCGGGCGATCCGCGCCGATGTGACCGAAATAAAGGTCGAATTCAAAGCCGACTTACTCGAGATCAAGGAGCGACTGGGCTTCTTGGAAGCGCAGTATGCCTCTTTGTCTCGTCGCCTGGATCGCGTGGCTTTTGACGTGGACCGAATCAAGGTCCGGCTTGGCCTTGTGGATGAGACCATTCCTTAAAATACGGCATCGTGACGCCGGGCCGTGTGTGGGCTGAGCGACCGGCCTAGAGCAAAGTCTTGTCCATCATAGGGATGATGGATTGTACCATCTTCCCGCAAACCGATCGACTGACACAACAGTGTTTGTTCGTAGACAGACACTAATCGACCGGCTCAACAGCGGTTGAGCTGTCATGAACTCGGCGTCACATCGCGGGGCCCACCGAGACGCCGACCAGTGATGCTGCCTTCCCTCCTGCGACAAGGCAGCGCCCAATCCCGTTTGTCACGACGCGTTGTTGAAGATGCGTTGCTCAACCTTGTCCCCAACGCGGATGTGCAGGCGGGCGGCGGTGCCGGCGGCCAACTCCAACGCGGCGCGGACCGGGCCGCCGGCTGGGATCGTCGCCAGGCTCTGCGGTGTCGTGTTTTCGGCGATGCGGCGGATCGTGCCGTCCTGGTTGATGAACACCATGTCCAGCGGCGCCACCGTGTTGCGCATCCACATCGCAATGTCGCGCGGCGCACCCCAGTCGAACAGCATGCCACCATCGGCGGGCACGCTGGGGCGGAACATCAGGCCGACTTCCTGCTGGTCCGGCGTCAACGCCATCTCGACGTTGAAGTCGTGGCGCTGCCCGTCGCGCGTCACGATGACCAGCTTCTCCTTCGGCAGCTCCGGCTGCGCCTTCGTCGTGTCGGTCTGCGCGCATGCCATCGCCGGCAGCAGCATGAGGAAGGTCAGCAGCACGCGACGGTTCATGCGGAAACGGCCTCTTGCAATGCGCCGGCGACGAGGTGCCGGATTTCGGGCCGGACCGTGCCCTCCCGCGAGCTGTCGCGCAAGGTGGTGAACCAATGCTCCGGCGGGTTGCGCCCGGCAGCCCGGTTGTA
The DNA here is from genome assembly GCA_965199095.1 of Acetobacteraceae bacterium. Classification (GTDB taxonomy): domain Bacteria; phylum Pseudomonadota; class Alphaproteobacteria; order Acetobacterales; family Acetobacteraceae; genus LMUY01. Next base: position 831,956 of record CBDAQM010000003.1, on the reverse strand, counting down.
GACCAGGCTCCGCAGCAGGGCTTCCGCCGCGGGGGACGTGCGGTCGGGGATGGCGATGCCGTTTAGGGTCGCCCACACGCCGGCCCAGCACCGCCCCACCGTGTACGGGTTGTAACCGCCGCCGCCCGTCACGATCAGCCGCGGCGCCAGGCCGCGCATGGCGTCCACCACCGCCCAATGCGCGTTGTTAGACAGCGACAGGCGGGCAAGCGGATCCTCCTCCAGCGCGTCGGCGCCGCATTGCAGGAAGATCGCGTCCGGCCGATGCGCGTGGATCAGCGGCAGGATGGCCTCCGTCAACAGAACGCGCATTTCGCTGTCGTTGAAGCCTTGCGGGACGGGGAAATTACGTGCCGCGCCGCCAGCGCGATCCTCCGCCAGGCCGGTATGCGGCCAGCGCCCGGCCTCGTGCACGCTCAGCGTCAGCACCCGGTCGTCCTCGGCGAACGCGTCCTGCACGCCATCGCCGTGATGCGCGTCGATGTCCAGGTAGACCACGCGCTGCAACCCGGCATCCAGCCAGGTGAGGATACCCAGAACCGGGTCGTTCAAGTAGCAGAAGCCGGATGCGCGGTCCGGCCGGCCATGATGCGTGCCGCCGCCGGGGCAGTAGACGATGCCGCCGGGCAGCGTCAGCCGCGCCGCCAACATGACGCCGCCGGCCGAGGTCATCGGGCGACGGTAAATCTCCCGGTAGACCGGGTTGCCTTCGGCGCCGATGCGATAGCGGGCGCGGTCCGCCTCGCTGACGGTCTGCGTCTCCTCCGCCCGGCGCAGGGCGGCCACGTAGTCGGGGTCATGGAAGCGGGTGACGGCCGCCACGCTGGCGAGCGGCGCGGCCACGAAGACCGCCTCGTCCAGCCAGCCCATGGCGCGCACAAGGTCGGTGACGGTGGAGACGCGCGGGATCGCCAACGGGTGCTTCGGCCCATAGGTCGAACCGCGATAGATCTCGCTGCTGATGTAGACCGGGCGCTGGCGTGGATCGGGAAGCATTGTCGCAATGTGATGTGTCACGGCGGTGCGCACATCCACAAAAGGGTTCGAAGTAGTAGGCTTGCCGCAGTGGCCGCTACGCACCGGAAAACCGCTTGAAGGCAGATTCGTATTCCGGGTGCCAGCGCGACAAAGGCGGGCGGTTTTCAACGATGTCGCCGGCGGCCCAGAGGATGCGGCGTTCGTCCACTGCGCGGGCGACGTCGTTGTCCGGGCAGAGGATGTAGAAATCCCCGGCCGCAAGGTGTTCCAGCATGAAATCCACCGTCTGCGCCGGGGTCCAGGCCGCATCCGGCTTCGTGGTCCTGCCCTTTGAGGTCAGCGGCGTGAACACGAAGCCGGGGATGAACAGGTGGGCGGTGATGCGGCAACCAGGGATGTTCCGGAGCTCGTGCTGCAACGCCTCGGTAAGCGCCTTCACGCCTGATTTGGCGACGTTGTAGGCCGGGTCGCCCGGCGGCGTGGTGATGCCCTGCTTCGATCCGGTGTTGATGATGAAGCCCGGCCGGCCGCGCGCGACCATGCCCGGGCCGAACACGCGGCTGCCATGGATGACGCCCCACAGGTTGACGCCGATGACGCGCTGCCAGGACTCTGCGGGGCCGAACAGCGAACTTCCGGGTTGGATGCCGGCATTGTTCATCAGCAGGTCGGCGCCGCCGAAGCGGGCGCGGACGGCGGCATCGAGCGCCTGGACATCCTCCTCGCGGCTTACGTCGGTGACGGCGGTCATGATCCGGTCGGCCGCGCGGGGATTGGCGGCGAGGACATCCCGCATCGCCTGGTCCAGCCGCTCCTGGTCGAGATCGGCCAGGCACAGGTTCAGGCCCATGGCCGCGAAGCGCATCGCCGCCGCCAGGCCGATCCCGGACGCACCCCCTGTGATGACGGCGGTCGACTCCGGCAGGAGGCCAAGGTCAGACATCTGCAATCCCTCTGCTTGATCGGTGACGCCGCCGCACCGATAACGCATCGCGCGGCGGAAGTTCGGGCGTCCCGAGCAACGGGATCATCAGGAGGGATGCGCTATGACCACCAGGACCAAGTGCCATACGGCGACGCGCACCGTCCTCTTGTTGGCCGGCCTGCTCGCCCTTGCTGCGGCCGGCCCCGCGCCAGTGCCCGTCTACAAGGAGTTCGGGGATTGGGTCGCCGCATGCGACAACGTCCGCACGTGCACCGCCCACGCCACCCCGGACGGAAACAGTGATGCGGCCGACGCCCAGAACGGCATTACCTTGACGGTGACACGGGACGCTGGGGGCGCCGCAATGCCCAGCGTGGCGGTCGCCGGAGAGCACCCCGGCATCCCGACGGCGGTGTCCATCGACGGCCACCCGGTCACGGGGCCGCTGCCATGGGCCACCGAGGGAACGGGCGACAGCAGGGTTGCGACGTTATCAGGCGCACCAGCCCTGGCGTTACTGCAACACATGCGGGATGGCTCCGGCATGGCCTTGTCGCTGCCAGGCAGCAGCGCCCGGATTTCGCTCGCGGGCCTGGCTGCCACGCTGCTGCTGTTCGACGATGTGCAGGGCCGGCTCGACACCACTGCCGCGTTGGCCCGGCCTGGCCCGCAGGGGGACGCGTCCGTGCCGCCTGCCCCGGCCGTGCCCGTCGTGCATGCCGCCGCCGCGCCGCCGCCGCTGGCAAATGGCAAGGCGTTGGCGGCCGTGATACGCCGGGCCCAGGGTGCTGCGCTGAAGGCGCATGACTGTGACACGGACGTCGCCGACATTTCGGACGGCGACGATGCCCAGCCGCTGACGGCGAGCGACGCCGTGGTGCTGCTGGTCTGCATCCAAGGCGCTTACCAGGGCAGCAGCCTGGCCTTTAGCGTGCCACGCACAGCCCCCAGGGACGCCCGGCTGGTGCGCCTGCCGATCCCACCTGGCGCCACGAAGCCGGACCGGGACAGCGATGCCGACCTGGTGACGAGCGCGGCCTACGATCCCGCGACAGCGGTGTTGTCGGAGTTCGCCAAGGCCCGCGGCATCGGGGATTGCGGAGCGTTGGCGCAGTGGACGTTCGACGGACACGCGTTCCAGCCCTCGGCCTACGCCTTGCAGGACCGCTGCGGCGGAGAACCCGCCGACTGGCCCACACTGTTCCGCACCCGGCCCGCCGGCTAGCACTGCGGCACGCTCGGCCCCCCACGCGAGGTCTCCCATGGCAGGCACATCCTATCTCGGCATCGATCTTGGCACGTCGTCGGTCAAGGCCGTCCTGGTCGACGCGGCGGACACCGTGTTGGCCGAGGCGTCGGTCCCGCTGACGGTGCAGCGGCCCCAGCCGGCCTGGTCGGAGCAGGATCCGGCGGCATGGTGGAACGCCACGCTCCAGGCCGTGGACGCGCTGAAGACGCAGGCGGCCGGCGCCTTGGCCGCCACGTCGGGCATCGGTCTGTCCGGGCAGATGCACGGCGCGGTGCTGCTGGGGGCTGACCACGCGGTGCTGCGTCCGGCCATGCTGTGGAATGACGGCCGCGCCGCCGCCGAGTGCACCGCGCTCGAGGCAGACTGGCCCGCCTTGCGGAACGTCACGGGCAACATCGCCATGCCGGGTTTCACCGCCCCGAAGCTCGCCTGGGTCCGGCGGCACGAGCCGGCGGTGTTCGCGGCGACCCGGCTCGTCCTGCTGCCCAAGGCCTATCTGCGGCTGCGGCTGTGCGGGGAGGCGGTGGAGGACATGTCGGACGCGTCCGGCACGCTGTGGCTGGATGTAGGCCGGCGCGCCTGGTCGGAGGCAGCGCTGGCCGCCACCGGGCTGGAGCTGAGCCAGATGCCGCGGCTGGTGGAGGGTAGCGATCCCGCCGGGCGCTTGCTGCCGGCTTTGGCCGCGCGCTGGGGCATGGCGGCTGCTCCGGTCATCGCCGGTGGCGCCGGTGACAACGCCGCCAGTGCCGTCGGGCTGGGGATCATCCGGCCCGGTGACGCCTTCCTGTCGCTGGGCACGTCGGGGGTATTGTTCGCCACCACGGATCGCTTCCGGCCCAACCCGGCCCAGGCGGTGCATGCTTTTTGCCACGCCTTGCCCGACACCTGGCACCAAATGGCCGTGCATCTTTCCGCCGCCGGCAGCCTGGATTGGTGGGCAGCCGCGGCGGGCCAATCGGCAGCGTCCCTGGTGGAGGAGGTCGGCCCGGCCCCTGCCCGGCCGTCCCCGGCGCTGTTCCTGCCATATCTGTCGGGCGAGCGTACGCCGCATAACGATGCGTCGGTGCGCGGCGCATTCATCGGGCTCGACAACGCGACCGACCGACGCAGCCTGACACAAGCGGTGTTGGAGGGCGTCGCCTTCACCATCCGCGATGGTCTGGACGCGTTGAGGGGCGCTGGCACGGTCTTGAAAGGCGCGGTGGTGACAGGCGGCGGGTCACGATCGCGAACTTGGCTCGCGATCCTTGCGTCTGCGTTGGACATTCCGCTGTCGCGGCCGTCTTCGGGGGAGCATGGCGCCGCCCTGGGGGCGGCACGGCTTGGGCGGATGGCGGCGACTGGCGAGGGGCGGTCGGTCGTGTGCCGGGCTCCGGCCATTGCTGAGACGGTCGATCCGGAGCCGGGCCTGGCGTCGGCCTATGCCGAGCGCCAGACCCGCTTCCGTGCGGCCTACGCCGCCGTAAAAGCCTGGGAGGCTAGTCGCTAAGCTGCCTTCTGGTGCTTGGCGGCGAGCTTTGCCGCTTTCTCGCTCATGTGGCTGCCGACCTCATCGGACTTGTAGATGTCGGACACGATGGATTTCAGCTTGGTCTCATGCTCCTTCATGCCGAGCGCGCGGGCATAGGCCGCAGCCGACCCGAACCCGGCGATGCCATAATGCGACATGCGCTGATACTGGGCGATGAGGGTGATGTCCTCCAGGTCGCCGTCCTCGGGCGCTTCCTTGACGCCGTGCTTGAGCGCCTCCTTCACCAGCCCCTCCATGCCCTTGCAATGCTCCGGCTGGACCTCACCGCCAGCCTCGGCAATGAGGGACTTGACCATCTCGTTATGCCGGCTGATGCCTTGGATCGACTCGGACAGGAACTGCTTGAGCTTCGGATCATGGGCCTTGCCGGACAGTGTCGTCAGCGCGCGCGACATCTGCTCGTTGGCGGACCACAAATCCTTCATCTCGTCGGCGTAGAGTTCCTTCAGGCTGTCGGGAGCGGGCATGCTTTGCGTCCTTCGCTGTTACGGTTCCATGGGAACGTGCGGGCAGGCCATCCGATTGCGCGCCGCGATCTAACGATTGCGTTGACAGGATCAGCCGACTTCATCCCCGACCGTGTTCGTCGTCGGCCGCCGCGTGCCGTCAGCATCCGTCACCGTGCGCAAGATGCGTTCGGCGGCGGCCATCTGCTGCGGCAGTTCGGCAACCGCAACCCGGCGGCGTCGCAGGACGCGCGCGGCGTTCTCCACCGCCTCCCATGCCTGGCCGAAAAACGCGGAGCGCCGCGACGATGCCAGCCAATGCTCCGGGACACCCAGTTTCCGGGCAAGCGGGCCCACATCCATACCAGGCTGGGTATAAGCCTGTCGCAAAGCTGCCCGGAAGGAGGCACGCCGGGCGCAGTCGGCCGCGGGCTCAAGGCGGTCATCCAGCATGTCGTCAGGTCGTTCGATGCGCCGCCGAATGGTATCCGCCATCCCGCCGCCGGCACGTCCGACGATCCTGCCGGAGACGACGGCATGAACCTCGGGCGCGTGGCGGATGCGCGCGTCCACCCTGCGCAGGGCCGCGATGAACGCACGGTCTTCGCCGGAAGCAACGGCGGGAATGCCGCCGCATCGCGCATAGGCAGAGGCCGTTACTGCAAGGCTGGCGCCAGAGTGTTGGGTGTGGCGCGGCATGGGATCGTATGGATCTGGGTCGAACCTGGCATGGATTTCATCGCATAGTTTGTCGTAGGCGCATTCCCGGGCATCGTCCTCGTGCAGCTTCGCCGGGATGTTGCCCCAGTCGATGGGATGCAGTTCCACCCAGCCGGCCACGGCCTGGGCGCCGTTGGCGATCGCGGCGAGATTGCCCGCAAGCCAGTCCGGATCAACCTGGCCATCTGCATCCGTCGTGAGCAGGACGCCGTCCGGGCCAGCCAACGTTGCGGCCGCAGCCATGGCGCGCCGCCGTGCCATGCCGGCGCTCGCCACCCGCGGTGGCAGGCTTTCTTCCAGGACATGCAGCGATGTCCCGGTATGAAGCCTGACGCTCCGCGCCAGCGCGGCCGTCCCGTCGGAACAATTATTGGCGAACAGCACGATGTGGTCGAGCCTGGCATCGAGCTGACCGTTCAACGCCTCCAGACATGCGACGATGCACGCCGCCTCGTCGCGGGCCGGAATGGCGACGACGGTCACCGGCCCGGACGCGTCACGCACGGGCGATGACGCTGGATGCGACCTCGATGCTCGTGATGGTGGCGGAACGGACATGCGGCATCGCCTGGCGGTTTGAACCGACAGGGTTCGCCAACGACTCATGAGCCCTCATGACCCTCATCAAAAACCCACTTGGCATTGCTTTTAGATATGGACCGGGAACAATCCACCGCCCGGCCCGCCGCTCACCACAGGTAGTGGGCATGCTCAACATTGCTAGAGACTTCAAGCGGCCTCGAACAAATCCTGCGCGAGGCAGCGGCCTTCCTGTACCCCGCCAGGGCACGCGAATAGCCCGCCCCCGACATGGGTGACGAACTGGTTCAGCATGTCGAACTTCGACATCCGGTCGAAAATCTTGATGAAGCCGCTGCTTGGATCGCGCTGATAACAGATGAACAGCAGTCCCGCGTCCATCTCCATCGCGTGGCGCCACGGCGGCCAGCGCTCCGCGATCAGGCTGACGCCGTTGTCGTAGGCGTAGCCCCGCCGCAGGATCTGCGCACCGTCGTTGTTCACGGGCGCGGCCAGGCGCATATGGGCGTTCTCGGCGATCAGCGGGTTGCCGTCCTCGTCGCTGGCGTCGAAATCGGCCGCCGCGAACTCGCCCGTGGCGCCGATCGGCGCGCCCGACGCCTTGTGGCGGCCAACCGTCTGCTCCTGGAAGGCGAGCTTCATCCGGTCCCAATGTTCCAGCGCGATGCGGATCGGGCGGATGACGGCGTAGCTCCCGCCCTTCATCCAGGCGCCGCCTTCGTCCCCGACCCAGACCAATTGGTCCAGCGCCGCCGGGTCGGACACGGCGACGTTGGCGGTGCCGTCCTTGAACCCCATCAGGTTGCGCGGGGTAACCGCCGGGTCGTAGCCGGGCAAGAAGCCGGATTGGACCCAGCGGATGGCAGCCACGCCGTTGGCCAGCCGCGCCAGTTGCCGCACGGCATGCATCACCGCCTGCGGATCGTCGCCGCACGCCTGCACGGACAGGTCGCCGCCGGTACGCTCCGGCACCAACTGGTCGCCGACGAAGCGCGGCAGGTCGACGAACGCCGCCGGGCGGCGCCCTGCCAGGCCGAAGCGGTCCTCGCCATCCTTGCTGAACAGGCTGGGCCCGAAGCCGAAGGTCAGCGTCAGCCGGCTCGGCGGCAGGCCGAGCACCTCGCCTGAATCCGACGGCGGTGCGTCGGGGGCGTCGCTGCCGTTGCCCACGGGCAGCCCCTGGGTCAGCCTTGCCGCGGCATCGGTCCAGACCCGCATGAGGGCTGCGAGGTCGCCGGCCTTGGTGGCCGTGACGTCGAAGGCGGCGACGTAGGTGTGCGCCTGGATCGGGGTCACGATGCCGTTCTGGTGGGCGCCGTGGAACGGCAACAGGCGGTCCTGCGGCAGCCCGGCCGTCTTGGTCAGCGGCGGCGCCTCCGCAGCAGCGACGCGGGCGGCCCCAAGGGCGCCGGCCAGGCCGAACGCTGCCCCCAACACCCCCCGGCGGGTGCTGAAGGGACAGCGTTTCAACGGCTGCCCCGCATCAGCGTGTTCACGTCATCCATCACGTAATAGAAGCCCTTGTTGTCCGGCGTCATCGCAATCCCGAACAAATCGCCGTTGCCCGGCGGAGACTGCGCCTGGTCATTGTTGATCCACTGCGCATAGACCTGCTTGCCGGCTACCGGGTCAACCTCCACCAGCCGGCCGTCCTTGCCGTTGCAGACGAGCAGGTGCCCCTCCGGCGACCAGGTCATCGCCAGCGGCCACGAGAGCAGCCCGTCCTGCGTCACCACGCGGCCCGTCCCGGCGCTGTCCGTCCGGGTGGTGGCGTTCGGGATCGCGGTGATCACGTTGTCCAACCCGTCCGTCACGTACAGCGTGTTGTCGGGCGCAAGGGCCAGCCCGGTCGGGCCGAGCAGGAAGTTGTCGTAATCGGCACGGTTGCCGAAACCGCTGCCGATCACGAACTGGCTCACCAGCACGGGCGGTTTGCCGTCCGGGATCGTGATCTCCAGCCGCAGCACCGTTGCCTTGTGCATGACGACCGGGAGCCCGGTTTTCGGATCAAGCGTGGTGGGCGGGGGCAGGTCAAACCCAGCCATGCTGATGAACAGTGTCGCGGAGGCGCCGTTGTCGATCACCGCCATGTTGCCCCACGGGTCGTTGATGGTCGGGCCGGACCAAACCGCCACAAGCTTGCCCTGCGGGTCGAGCACGAGCATGCAGCCATTGCCCTTGGTGGCCGTCGTGCCATCCGTGCTCGGGGTGCTGCCGACGATCACCCAGCCGGTCTTCAGCATCGTCATCGCGGTGGTCAGCCCGACACCGCCGGGGCATTGCGGCAGGCTCTGCGGCAGCCGGGCGAACAGGTAGCTCTGCCGCGTGTCCGGCCGGTAGCCGACGATGGTGGTGCCGGTGCCTTGCAGGTTGGAGATGTTGTTGAAGTTGTCGACGAGCACGTCGTCCTTCGTCACCTTGCCGGCCGTGACGGGCGCCACGACCACCGCATACGGATTGACGTCACCATTGTCCGGCACGGTGGAGGACAGGGTGGCGTGATGACGCACCGTCTCCAGGAAGCCGCGCGGTTCGGCGCGCGCGTGACCGGCAAGGGCGGCAAGGCACGCCAGCGCCGTGGCGGCGTGTAGACGGTACGACCGGGGGATCGGCATCGCGTGTCTCCTCCTTAAAACAGCACGTTGGTGCGGACACCCAGGATCAGCTCATTCTTGATGCGCTGGGTGGGCTCCACGGGGTTTTGCAGCCCGGCCCCTGGCTTGAACACGTACTGCGCGTCGGGCTGGATCTGCCACCAGGGATGGACCTGGTACTGGTACGTCGCTTCGACGAACGTCTCGCTGCTTTGGATGGCGTTGTACACCGTCGGGTCGACGGCGTTCAGCAGCACGGCATCCCGTTCCGACGCCGCCACCCGGTTGCTGACATGGGCGTAGCCGAAGCCGAGCGCCACCGTGTCGTCCGGCCGGTTGCGCACCGGGTCGTGCCAGACGACGCCGCCGTCGAAGCCGTAATCCACCAGGTTGCGGTCGCCCTGCGGCGTGCCCATGGCGCGGCCGAACACGCTGACGGATTCGTTCGGGTTCTGGTTGTTGCGCCAGACCATCTGGTCGGCCACCGCGTAGATCGAGTAGTTGCCGTAATGCCGGCGCGGCAATCCCGTGCTATTCGGCGACGCAAGCGGCTGCCCGGTGTTGTCGAACCGCAGATCGTTGAACGATTCGGCGTCGAACCATGCCCCCAGCTTGTAGGTATGGCCGAGCGGAGCGCCCGCTCCTGGCTCCTCCAAGCTGCCGAGGGACGGGTAGGTGTATTGCAGTTCGGCGAACACCAAGGGCCCGCGATTGAGCGGGAACTGCGCACCGGTCGAGTTCACCTTCTGGGGATCGCCGTCATTGCGGGAGGCCGGGCTGCCGCTGTAGACGCCCAGCAGGATGGCGAGCGGGTTGATCGGCCGGTAGCGGAACCGGATGCCGGGGGCCGCGAGCGGGTAGGCCGGGCCGCCGCCGGGCAGATCGAAGGACGGGACGATGGGCCAGCCGAAGCTGGTGTTGACGAAATACAGGGCGTTCGGGCTGACGATGAACTCCTGGTCCAGGCTTTGTTCCCCGATCTTGATGTCCAGCCGGTCGTCCTCCAGGAATTTCTGCTGATACCAAAATTCCCAAAGCCGGGTTGCCCGGTCTGCCTCGATCCCGCTGGCGGTCTGCAGCGTGGCGAGGTTGTCGGCGCTGAGATTGCGGCCGTGGATTTGCAGGGCGCTGATGTTGAACAACCCGCCATGCCAGCCGAAGGCGCGCTGGGTATCCAGTTGCAGCACCGCCTGGGTCAGCCCGTCGTAATCCGCGCCGCGCTGGATGCCGCCAGTCACGTTGCCCAGCACCTCGCTGGTTTCCTGCAGGGCGATGGTGATGCCGTACGGGCTGAGGGCGCTGCGCAGCCCGAACAGGTCGCCGAGCAGGAAGTTGGTGCGCTGGAGGTCGCCGAGCAGGCTGCTCGACCCCTGCAAGCCGTTCTCGGCATTCGTGTCGGTGACCGGCACGGAGAGCGGCGGCGGGGAAGCATGCGCCGGGCTGACGCGCATCCCGCCGGCGGCGGTGGCCGCCACGGCCGCGACCAGGCAGAGCTTGACCTGCAACTTTACGCTTGATGACGGCACGACCGCTCCTGCAACGATGTTGCGGCGGTCTTATTGCGAATGACTCTCAGACGCAAGGAAAATGCGACTGATTCGCATCTTTGATGAAGGGGTGGAGTGCCGCCTGTGTCGGCAAGGAACGCCTTGTCCGGTGAAGGCTTTGAACGCCGGCGCAAATGTTACTCGAAGATGGTCGCTACCCGGGCGCAGATGTCGTCCATAACGGCAAGCGGGATCACCTCCTTGGTTGACCGGGCGCCGCGTGCCTTCAGGTCGAGCGTGCGTGGCTGGTCGCAGCGAACCACGCCCTGGGTGGCCAAGCTGAGGCCGCTCAGGCTGACAGCAAAGCCCTTGATGCGGGCGTAGTCACCGCCGCCGGTGATGGGTAGCACGACCGGCGTGCCGACTAGCTTGTTGAACTCGGTGCTCGACGCGACCACGACATGACGCTTGCCGCCCTGCTCGTGGCCGCTGACCGGGTCCAGCGGCACGACCCAGATTTCGCCGCGCTGCACTCAGACCAATTCCTCGCCGGCCGCCACGCCGTTGGTCCACTCTGCATCGACGGTGACCGCCTGGTGGGGCATGACCGCTTCCGGGTCGCACTGCGCAGCCAGTTCGGCAAAGGTATATCTTGGCCGGGCGCCAGCAGGATCCACGACGATGCGGCCATCTACGACCGTGATACCTACGGACGCCCTGGCCGAAAGGCGCAACTGATCCAGGAAAGCCGGCGGTATCGCCAGCATGACGGAGCCGCCGACTTGACGGAGCGTGGCTGTGTGCATGACGACCTCTAACTACGAAGTTTTCTATAAGTATAACATCTTGCCTACAGATGCAACCGGCAATAGACGCATCTTCAAACCCTGCTGCAGCGGCGCCACGCCACAATGCCTTGCCGATCAAACGGCCGCGCTGCGTTCCATCTCGCGGCGCAGGCTGACCACGTCCAAATCCTGTTCTAACTCCACGTCGTCGAAGCTGACGATGGTGTCGCGGGCGACGGAGCGTTTCAGCTTGACGTGGTGGGCCAGGCCGATCGGCAGGGCGCGCATGGCGAGGCTCCGGCTGGCCGGGATCGCGTTGGCCCAGACGGCGTAGCCACCCTCCCCATCCAGCATCTCGCCCTGCTTGAGGTCGCGCTTCGCCGTCGCCACCGCATCGCCGCGGAACGCCTTGGACGACCCGGTCGGTTCGCCGCGCAACACGGCAGACAGCACGCTGACGCTGGCCTCCAGCCCGATCATGTGGAACGGCCGCCACATGGAGGCATACCAGCCGGACGGGTCGGTCAGCAGGCCATACTGGGCGAAACAGCCACGCGTGTACTCGTTATGCGCCTTGAAGGTGACGAACACGCCGTAGCGGATGTTGTCGTGCACCTCGCGGCCGTCCGGCTCCTGGCTGGCGGCGATGTCGACCAGCCCGCTGCGTGCCATCCGGCCGCCATCCGCGGCGGGGCGGAACACCCGGGCCAGGTCGTGCAGGCCGGCAGGCGGGAAGGCCAGCCCGTCATCCGGACAGTCGAGCCCGGTGCCGTTGGCCACGGCCGCCATTTCGATGGCCGCCTTGGTCCCGTCGGTGAAGGAGTTGTACATCTTCGGGTTGAAATCGCCCTTGGCGACCGTCTCCTCATCCCAGCCAAAGAAGCCCCACACCGTATTCGGCGTGGAGTAGCGGTAGCGCGGTTCGAAGTTCATGCCCTTGCCCGCGGCGGTGATTTCAAACCCGCAAGACCGCGCCCAGTCCACCAATTCACAGATCAGCGCCGGCTGGTCGCCGTAGGCCATGCTGTAGACCAGGCCGCGCGCCCGGGCGCGCGCCGCCAGCAGCGGGCCGCACAGCACGTCCGCCTCGACATTGACCATCACGACATGCTTGCCGCCGTCGATCGCCGCGGCGGCATGGCGGATGCCGGCGATGGGGTGGCCGGTCGCCTCGATGATGCAGTCGATATGCGGGCTGGCGGCCAACGCCATCGCATCGTCCAGCACGCAGGTGGCGCCGGTCCGCGCCGCCGCGTCCAAGCTGCGTGCGTCATAGCTCTCCCTGGGCCAGCCGACGCGGTCCAAGGCCGCCCGGGCCTTGCCGGGGTCGAGATCGGCGATCCCCACCACGTGCATGCCGCTGATGCGCGGCATCTGGGACAGGATCATGGAGCCGAACTTGCCGGCGCCGATCAGGCCGACGCGAACCGTGCGACCGCCGGCCACGCGCTGCGCGAGCAGGGTTGAAAGGTTCATGCAGCGTGCTCCCTCATGGTTTGGCCACCAGGCCGGTCGACATCCACGGCATGGCGGCGATGATCACCAGCCCCACGGCCAACGCGCCTAGATAGGGCCAAATCCGCCGCAACCCGACCTCTGCCGGGACGCGGCCGATGATGCAGGCGGCGTAGTAGCCCAGGCCGAACGGCGGTGCGAACAGCCCGATCCCCATGGCCAGGATCACCACCACGGCGTAGTGCAACTCGTTGACGCCGAGCTCCTTGGCGACGGGGAACAGCAGCGGGCCGAACAGCACCATCGCCGGGATGCCTTCCAACACGCTGCCCAGCACCGCGAACACCAGGATGGAGATGCCGAGGAAACTCCATTGGCCGCCGGGCAAATGGCTCATGGCGCCGGCCAGGGCGGTGGAGAACCCGCTCTGCGTCAGCGCCCAGGCCATCGCCGTGGCCCCGCCGATGATGAGCAGGATGGCGCCCGACAGCGTCGCCGTTTCCACCAGCATCGGATACACCCGGCGCCAATCGAACTGGCGGTAGACCAGCAGGCCGACCACCACGGTATAGGCGACGCCTATGGTGGAAACCTCGGTCGCCGTCGCCACGCCCTCCACCACGGCGCCGCGGATGACGAAGGGCAGCAGCAGCGCCGGGATCGCAATGACGAAGCTGCGCCAGACCACGCGGCCCGGTGCCCGCTTCACGCCCTGCAGATTTTCCCGCCCGGCGGAGTGGCGGGCCATCAGCGCCAGCACCACCGCCAGGAACAGGCCGGGCAGCAACCCGGCGGTGAACAGCCCGGCGATCGACACGCTGGTGACCGAGCCGATCACGATCAGCACGATGGAGGGCGGGATCGTCTCGCTCATCGCACCGGAGGCGGCGAGCAGGGCGATCAACTCGCCCTCGTTGGCGCCGCGCCGCTTCATCTCCGGGAACAGCACCGGCGCCACCGCCGCCATGTCGGCGGTCTTGGACCCGCTGATCCCGGAGACGAGCAGGATGGCCCCGATCAGCACATAGGACAGGCCGCCCCGGACATGGCCCACCAGCGCCGCCAGGAAATTGACCAGCACGCGCGCCATGCCGGTCATTTCCATCAATTGGCCGAGCAGGACGAACAACGGCACGGCCAGCAAGATCAGGGAGCTCATGCCCTCGTCCATCCGGCCGATCACGATCGACAGCGGGGTGGAGGTCGTCACCAGCAGGTAGGCGACGGTGGCCATGGCGAAGCCGAACGCGATCGGCATGCCGGCGATGACGGCCGCCCCGAGCAGCAGGACGAAGAACGCCAGCAGGTTCCAATTGCCGATGGCATGCAGCGCGGGCGCGGCGAGGAACAAGATGCCGGCCAGCGCCGCCAACACCGCCACGGCCAGTCCCACGGCCTTCACCGGAAACCGCGAGAGCTGCACCAGGCCGGACAGTCCGATGAGCGCGAACCCGACCGGCATCGCCAGGGCCCGCACCAGGCCGGACCAGCCGAGCGCCGGCGTCTCGATGAAGGATTGGTCGTCGGCGTAGTCCCACGCCGGGCTGATCAGCAGCGCCACGAACAGCAGCGGCATGCCGACCGCCAGCGCCTCCGCCACGGCACGGGGAAGCGGGGGCAACCGGTCCACGACGTAGCTCAGTCGCATATGGCTGGTGCGCTGCAGCGCCACGGCAGCGCCGAACATCGCAAGCCAGAGGAACAGGATGGAGGCCAGTTCGTCCGACCAGATCAGCGGCGACCGCAGGACATACCGGCTGATGACACCCGCGAGCAGGATCACCACCTCCGCCACCAGCAGCAGCACGGTTGGTATTTCAACCAACAGGGCGAATCCGCGCTGGACCGCGGCAAAGCCGCGGAGCGGCGAGGCGCGGACCAATGGTCCGACCCCCGCGACGTGTCCCTCGGCGCTCAGGCGAGTTGACCGGATACGGCCTGCAAGGCCGACCAACCCTCATCGCCGAACTTGGCTTTCCAGTCGCTGTAGAAGCTGGTCTTGCGCAGGGCGGCCTGGAAGGCGGGCTTGTCCACTTCCACGAAGGTCATACCCTTGCCTTCCAGCTCGCCCTTCAGGTTGGCGTCGAGCCGCTTCTCGTCGGCGCGCTGGTCGTGGATCGACTGCGCAAAGGCAGCGCGCACGGTGTCGGCGACGTCCTTCGGCAGCTTGCCAAGGCTGCGGCGGTTCGCCAGCACGCAGAAGCTGTCCCAGATATGGCTGGTCTCGGCGCAGTATTTCTGCACCTCGTACAGCTTGGCGGTGTCGATCGTCACCAGCCCGTTCTCCTGCCCGCCCACCAGCTTGGTTTGCAGCGCGGTGTACACCTCGTTGAAATTGATCGAGGTCGGCGCGGCGCCCAGGGCCTGGAATAGGGAGGTGAAGATCGGCGAGACGGGGACGCGGATGTGGAAGCCGTTGAGGTCGCCTGGCGCCTTGATCACCTTGTCGCCGGTGGTGATCTGGCGGAACCCGTTGTCGCCCAGCGGGGCGACCAGCAGGATCCCGGCCTTGTCGACCTGCGCCTCGATATACTTGCCCAGCGCGCCGTCTACGGCCTGGTAGACCTGGTCGTAGCCGGTGAAGGCGAAGCCCACATTCACCAGCGCGGCCGCGGGCACCAGCGTGGACAGCACGGAGCCGGCGACGTTGAGGAAGTCGATGCCGCCGGCGCGGAGCTGCGAAATCTGGTCGGTGTCGGAGCCGAGCTGGTTGTTCGGGAACAGCGTCATCTGCACCCGGCCGCCGGTCGAGGCCTTGATCCTGTCGATCGCCTCCTGCAGGCGGGTGTTGATCGGGTTGGTCGGCGATTGCCCGGTCGCCAGCTTGAATTCAAACTCCGCGGCGTGGGCCGGCCGCGTGCGCAGTGCGACGAGCGGCAACGCCGCGGCGCCAGCCAAGACCGTCCGACGGCTGACAAGCGGGATGGTGGTCTGCGTCATGGTCCTGTGTTTCCCCCAACGTCGCCGCACCTCGTTCCGGGTGCGTGCGGTCTGCTTCTACGCCTTCAACGCACTCCGCACCACAGTCGCGACACCTTCGCCATCCAGCCCGTAATGCCGGTAGAGATGCGTGGGCGGCCCCAGCAGCGAGTATTGGTCCGGCATGCCGATGCGCACCAGCCGCGCGCCCGCGCCATGCGACGCCAGCACCTCCGCCACGGCGGAGCCGAAGCCGCTGGTCACGTTATGCTCCTCCGCCGAGAAGAGGATCCCCTGCGTGCGTGCCGCCTGCAGGATCGGCGCCTCGTCGATCGGGCGGACCGAGTAGCAGTCCACCACCCCCAAATCGATCCCCTCCGACGCCAGGATGTCGCGCGCGTCCAGGCTGGCCTTGACCAGGTTGCCGATGGCGAAGACGGTGGCGTGCCGGCCTTCACGCAGCGTCGTGCTGCCGCCGATGCGCCAGGCGGGCGGCGCGTCGTAGACCGGCGCCTCCCGCCCGCGGCCGACGCGGAAGTAGATGGGGCCGTCATGGTCGATCGTGTCCGTCAGGGCCGCCCGGATGGCGTTGGCGTCGCAGGGCGCCATGACCGTCAAGTTCGGGATGGCGCGCAGCAGGCCGATATCCTCGTTGCAATGGTGCGACGTGCCGTAGAAGCCCATCGCGATGCCGCTATGCGTGCCGACCATCCGGACGCGCAGGTTGGGATAGGCAATGTCGTTGCGGATGTTCTCCGCCCCCATCAGCGCCAGGAAGAAGCTGTAGTTGGAGATCACGGGCAACAGCCCCGTGGTCGCCAGCCCGGCGGCCGCGCCGATCATGTTGCGTTCGGCGATGCCGAAATTGAAGTAGCGCTCCGGGTAGCGGCGGCCGAAATTGATCACCTGGGTCGGGCGTCCCAGATCCGCGGTGCAGACCACGATGTCGTCCCGCCCGGCCTCCGCCAGCTTCAGCAGCACTTCGCCGGTCGGAAGTTGCAGCGACAGGTTCAGGCTGCCGACCATGTCCCAGGATTTGGCGTCCATGCCGGGCTTGACCGTCGACTCCGACATGTCGACCGCCGGGTTGCGGAGGGCTTCGTAGGCGCCGCTCATCCGATCTCTCCCGCCTCGATCTCGGCCAAGGCGCGGTCGCGGTCCTCGGGCCCGAGGAAGCCGAGATGCCACTGCCAAGTATGCTCCATGAAGCCGACGCCGCGGCCGGCCACCGTGTCGGCCAGGATGACCGCCGGGCCGCTGCGCGGCGCGTTCAGCCCCCAATCCAGGGCATCGCTGACCGCTGCCAGGTCATGGCCGTCGATGCGGCGGACATCCCAGCCGAAGGCGCGCCACTTGTCGTGCAGCGGCTCGTTGTTCATCGTCTCGCCGACCACGCCGTCGCTGCCGACGACGTTGATGTCGACGATGCCCAACAGGTTCGGCAGCTTGAAATGCGCGGCGCTCATCGCCGCCTCCCACACCTGGCCCTCGGCCTGCTCGCCATCGCCCATCATGCACACCACCCGTGCGGGGGAGCCCTGGTGTCGCAGGCCCAGCGCCATGCCGCAGCTGACCGACAAATTGTGGCCGATGGAGCCGGAGGAGAAATCCGCCCCCTTCACCTTACGCATGTCCGGATGGTCACCGTAGGGCGAGCCTAACCGCGTATAGGTGTACAGATCGTCCCAGCCGAAGAAGCCGAGGTCGGCCAGTACGGGGTAGAGCCCGATCGCGGCGTGGCCCTTGCCCATGGTGAAGCGGTCGCGGTCCGCCCATTGCGGCTCGTCCGGGCGGACATGCATGAATTCGTAATACAGTGCGGCCACCAGCTCCGCCATGGAGAAGGCGCTGCCGTAATGGCCGCTGCCGCAGATATCGGTGAGCTTCACCGTTTCGCGGCGGATCATCTTCGCCTTCTCCCGCAGCAAGGCGCTGGAGGTGTTGCGGCGTGCGCGCTCAGCCATGGATCAGCATGCCTCCGTTCACGTCAATCACGGCCCCGGTGATGTAAGACGACAGGTCCGACGCCAGGAACAGCAGGGCGCCCGCCACGTCATCCGCCTCGCCCAGCCGGGCCAGCGGGATGGTGGCCGCGATTTCGATCTTCATCTCGGGGGTCAGCCGGCCGCCGGTGATGTCCGTCTGGATCAGCCCCGGCGTCACGCAGTTGACCCGGATGCCGTCCGGCCCCAACTCGCGCGCCATCGCCTTGGCCAGGCCCAATATGCCGGCCTTGGCGGCGGAGTAGTGCGGGCCGCCGAAGATGCCGCCGCCGCGCTGCGCCGACACGCTGGACAGGCAGGCGATGCTGCCGCGCCGCCGCGCCCGCATGCGGGGGATCGCAGCCTGGCTGAGATGCAGCGTGCCGCGCAGGTTCACGTCGAGCACGGCGTCCCAATGCGCCGCCTCGATGTCCATGATCTTCAGCGGTTGGGTGATGCCGGCGTTGTTGACCAGGATGTCGGCCGGGCCCAGTTCCGCCTCGACCCGCTCGAACGCAGTCTCACAGGCTTGGCGGTCCGTCACGTCGCAAACATAGAAGCGGTGGCCCTCGCCCAGCGACTCGGCGGCCGCACGGCCTGCCGACTGGTCGAGGTCCAGGATGGCGATCCGCGCCCCATGGGCGGCGAACAGCCGGGCGGTTGCCAGGCCGATGCCGCGCTTGCTCGCCGCGCCGCTGATGACAGCGACCTTGTCCGAGAGCAACATGCTCCCTCCCATATTCGTTGGACGCAGCCTGTCGCGACGGAGAGGCGGGTGCAAACGCAAACTTTGCATCGGCAGGTGACTCGGAGTCATCTTGGCTCCCATGTTACCGCTGCATCTGCCTGCGCTGCGGGCGTTCGAGGCTGCGTCCCGCTGCCGGTCCTTCCGACAGGCCGCGGCGGAGCTGCACATCTCGCCCTCCGCCGTCAGCCATGCCGTGCGGCGGTTGGAGCGTGAGTTGGGCGTATCCCTGTTCGTGCGGGACGGGCGGCCGATGCGGCTGTCGGCCGAGGGCGAGACGCTGATGACCCATCTGGAGCGCGGCTTCGCCGAGTTGACGCGGGGCGTGGCCGCCGTGTCGTCCCGTGGGCCGCAACTGTTCCGTCTGCACTGCGCGCCGTCTTTCGCCGCCCAATGGCTGGGGCCGCGCCTGCCGTCCCTGGTGGCCAAGCACCCCAGCCTGGAGTTACGGCTCGCCGCCGGGACGGATTACTCGCGGTTCGCCGCCGACGAGTTCGATGCCGACATCATCTACGGCCTGCCGCGGCAAACCGGATTGGAGGTCATCCCGCTTGGGGAGGAGGTGGTGACGCCGCTCTGCACTCCCGGCATGGCCGCGCGCTTCGCCCGCGCGGAAGATCTGCTGGCGGCGCCGCTGATCGAAAGCGACAACAAGACGTTGCGCTGGGCCGACTGGTTCGCCGCCAATGGCCTGGCAGCGCCGGCGACCCGCCGGGCCCGCTTCGACCGGAGCTTCCTCGCCATCGCCGCGGCGGCGGACGGGCTGGGCGTCGCCCTGGAGAGCATGCTGCTGGCGGAACGCGAGCTCGCCGCCGGGCGCCTGGTCCGTCCGCTGGACGGCGGGGCGGTCGACCCCAGCTACATCGGCCATCGTCTGGTCTTCCCACGGAATACCAGGCGCGGCCCGCTGGCGGTGTTCATCGGGTGGCTGCAGGCGGAACTGGCGGCGCACGGGCAGTTGCTCCCGAAGCTCCACGCCGCGGGGAACTCATCGCCTGAAATCCCGTAGGTCAGGCTGTGTAATCGCACAGCCTACGAGGATTATAACACATGTTTATGCGCATTGATAGATTACAGGCAGAGTTGCCGGAGCCGAAGCGGCCGAGCCCTGATGCGGCGGCGGCCCTGCAAGAGTTGCTCGGCGGCAAATATGGCGAGATGTCGACTCTCGGGAACTACATGTTCCAGAGCTTCAACTTCCGTAACAAGTCTCAGTTGCGGCCGTTCTATAGCCTCGTGTCGGCTATCTTCGCGGAGGAACTCGGCCATGTCGAGTTGGTCAGCACCGGCATCGCGATGCTCAACAACGGTCCTGGCGATCCCACGTCTGGGGTCGACGTGTCGAAGGCGCCGTTCCATGCCATGCAGGACACCGCGCTTCCTGGGGCTTTTCTGTCCAACGGCGGCGGCGCCACACCGGTGAACAGCAATGGCCTGTCCTGGAACACCGACATGGTGACCACGACGGGCAACGTGATCATCGACCTGCTGCACAATTTCCACCTCGAATGCGGCGCCCGCATCCACAAGCTGCGCGTCTACGAGACCATGAAGGAGCCGACGGGTCGCGAAGTCTGCGGCTACTTGCTGGTGCGCGGATCCGTCCACGCACACGCCTACGCGCTGGCGCTGAAGAAGCTGACCGGCGTCGCGATCGAGCAGATGCTGCCGACCCCCAACATCAACCTGGACAAGATCCCCGAGTGCCAGAAATACCTGAACGAGGGCAGCCATCGCCGGCTCTATCGCTTCAGCCCGGATGACTACAAGGAAGCCTCCGGCATTTGGGGCAACGGCGAGGTGGCGCTGCCCGGTGATCCGCCGGGCGAGCTGGAAGTCGTCGACGGGCATCCAGAAGGCGGCCGCATCCCAGAACTGCTCGGGAACTACGGCGCCTTTGCCCCCAACTACGCGCCGGAAGAGATGTTCGAAATCGCCGGCAAGCTCTACAAGAAGTCACGCTGAGAGTGGGTGGCCGGGTCTTCCCGGCCACCTGATCGGCAAGCAGAGAGTTTACCCCCATGACAGAGTCTGCCCGTACTACTGGGAACGACCCGATCGAAGGCATTGACCCAGGTGGAGCACGGCCGACGAAGCCGGGCAATCCTGACAAATCGGGGCCAACGAAGCCCGAGAACGTTAAGAACGACCAAACCATCGTCAGCGGCGATCAGAACCAGCCCAAAAGTGAACGCGCACGGTGAGGCGCGGGACGACGGTGGCGATCCCACCGCCGGCGTGACAGGTGCCTGACATCCAAGGCGCCGACCGCGTCAATGAGGAGCTGGAAGTTGGCTTCGACCAGCCCTTCGAGCGGAAGTGGGTCCGAGCGGAGCAAATCGGACGATGGATCATGGTCCTCTTCGCCGCGGCCGGGCTCGCCGGATTGCTGGGTCGCGGACCTTTCAGCCATCGCACGGAATCCTCGCCTGGCACCGGGTTATCGGTCGATTTCGAGCCGATCGCCCGGGCGCAGACAGGAACGCAAATAACCCTGCACCTGGATAATCTGTCGCCCGACCCCACCGTCAGCGTCTTTGTCGGCACGAACATCGTGGAACCAATGGGGCTGCAGCGTATTTTGCCGGAGCCGGTGGTGGTGAAGGAAGTCGCCGACGGGATGATCCTGACGATTGCCATCCCGCCGGACACGCGCGGCGCCGAGGTCAGGTTCATGGTCCAACCCGTCTCGCTGGGACCCAACGAGTTGATCGCCCGGCTGGAGGGCCATCCGCCACAACGTTGGACACAGTTTGTCGTGCCATGAGCGTCATTATCAGGGCTGCCGTTGCCTACCTCGTGTTGCTGCTCGCGGTGCGCCTGATTGGACGGCGTATGGCGAGCATGATGGCGCCGTTCGACATCGTCGTGCTGTTCCTGTTCGGCGGGGCGCTAATGGCTGCCGTGCTGGCCGATGACCATTCGATGGTCGCCGCTGTCAGCGTGGTGTTCTCCATCGGGCTGATGCACGTCACGGTCTCTGCCCTCAAGCGGCATTTTTCTTGGTTCGGCCGCCTCGTCGACGGCACGCCGGTCATCGTGTTCGAAAAGGGCGAGTGGCACCAGGACCGCATGCGCGGACTGCGCATCCTCGAAAGCGACATCATGGCCGCGGCGCGCCAGAAGGGTTTGATGCGGCTGGAGCAGGTTCGGTATGCCGTCATCGAACGGGACGGCAAGGTCTCGATCATTCCGGAAAGTGAGGACGGCTAACCTCCCCTCCCACGTTGTAGCGGCGTGATCCTGGAACCTGGCGAGGTTCGTTGAATGAAGCCATATGTGCTGGTCATCGACCAAGGAACCACCTCGACCCGGTCCATGGTGTTCGGCCCGGACATGGCCGTCGTCTCACGCGCCCAGGCCGAGTTCGCGCAGCATTATCCCCAGCCCGGCTGGGTCGAACACGACCCGGAGGATTTATGGCGCAGCGCTGCGGCGACGGCGCGGGATGCGGTTGCAGGCGCCGGCCTGGAGGCGCGGTCCATCGCCGCGATCGGCATCGCCAACCAGCGCGAAACTACGGTGGTGTGGGACCGCCGGACCGGCCGTGCGATCGGCAACGCCATCGTTTGGCAGGATCGCCGCACCGTCGGGGCGTGCGAAGCATTATCTGCGGCGGGCCACGACCGGCTCGTCAACCAGCGCACTGGCCTACGGCTGGATCCCTACTTCTCCGCGACCAAGATCGGCTGGCTGCTCGACACTGTCGCGGGCGCGCGGGCGCGTGCGGAGGCCGGCGAACTGGCGTTCGGCACCGTCGACAGCTTCCTGCTGTGGCGGCTGACCGGCGGCGCCGTGCACGCGACCGACGCCACCAACGCATCGCGCACGTTGCTTTGCGACATCAACACGGGGCAATGGGATCCGAACTTGCTGCGTCTGTTCGGCATTCCCGCCAGCATGATGCCGGATATCCGTGACAGCGCCGGGCTATTCGGCACGACAGCGCTGTTGGGTGGCGAGGTCGCGATCCGCGGCGTCGCCGGGGACCAG
This sequence comes from Acetobacteraceae bacterium, assembly GCA_965199095.1. GTDB lineage: Bacteria > Pseudomonadota > Alphaproteobacteria > Acetobacterales > Acetobacteraceae > LMUY01. Next base: position 809,604 of record CBDAQM010000003.1, on the reverse strand, counting down.
CAGGCGGCCCTGGTCGGCCAGGCCTGCCTGTCGCCGGGTATGGTGAAGGCGACCTACGGCACCGGCGCCTTCGTGCTGCTCCATGTCGGCGACCAGCCAGTTCCGTCCAGCCACGGCATGCTGACCACGATTGCCTTGCAACGCGGCGGCAAGCGGACCTACGCGATTGAGGGCGCGATCTTTTCGGCCGGCACAGGCGTGCAATGGCTGCGTGACGGGCTGGGGCTGATCCGCGATGCCGCGGACATGGACGGCCTGGCCGCGCGGGCCGACACGGCGCAGCAGGTGTACCTGGTGCCCGCCTTCACCGGCCTGGGCGCACCGCATTGGGACAGCCATGCCCGCGCCATGCTGACCGGCATGACGCGCGGCACCACGCGCAATGAACTGGCGCGGGCGGTGCTGGAATCGGTCGCCTACCAGACGCGCGACTTGCTGGAGGCCATGCTGCGGGATGCCGGCCTGTCGGGCGAGATCGTCCTGCGGGTGGATGGCGGCATGACCGCGAGCGACTGGACCATGCAGTTCCTGGCCGACATGATCGGCCTCGGCGTTGACCGCCCGCATTGCCTGGAGACGACGGCGCTCGGCGCCGGCTACCTCGCCGGCCTGGACGCTGGCATCTATCCGGAGCCAGCGGAGTTCCAGGCGCGCTGGGCGCTGGAGCGGCGTTTCAGCCCGGCGCTGCCGGAGGCCGAGCGCGCCCGCAAATGGGCTGGCTGGCAGACCTCCATCGCGCAGGCGCTGCATCGGCCATAGCGCCAGCTAGCCGCGTGTCCGTGACCTGGATGGTTGCGTGATGAGGGCGCCGGCGGCCAGACCGACCGCCATCGCAGCATAGGCCGTGGCCATGGATCGTTTGGTGAGCACGAACTCCCATCCCGGGGTGAAACGCTTGGGCGTGGCGCCGTAATCGACGGCGGCGGCGATGGCGGAGAGGACCAGCGCGTCCCGCAGCAGCGGCAGGGGACCGACCGGGCGGCGTGACGCAAGCCATGCCTGGAAAAAGCCGGCCCAGAAGATCGTGGCCGCATGGTGCGTCGCGTAGCCGACTGCCGTGTGGGCCAGGTCCGCCCGCTGGTACGACCCCGCACGGTCGCCGTTCAGCCAGTGGCTGGTGGCGTTGAGTGGCTGCAGCGCCGCCTTGCCCTCTGCCCGCGCCGCCAAAGCCAGCATCGCTGAGGAGGTGAGCGCGGCACAGCTCCCCGAGACGGCCGCGTTGCGCAATACTGTGACCCAGTTCATGGAGCGGCATCCGAGCTTGAGGCTCAGGCAACGCCCGGCCGGCAGCGCTGTTCCGATGCCGCACCTTCCCGAATGGCGCCGCGGCATCACTTGCAGGTCTCGGTAACCCAGGATGGCCCGTTTGTCCGATCCCACCCGCCTGCTGATCGTGTTCTACTCCCGCTCCGGCTCGGTCGAGACGCTGGCCAAGGCGGCTGCGGAGGGCGCGCGTGACGGGGGCGCCACGGTCCGCCTCCGCCGCGCTCGGGAGGTGGTGGACGATTCTGTCATGGCGAAAACGAAGGGCTGGCTGGTCGAGGCGACGCGGCAGAACGAATTGTATGAGGCGCCGACGCTGGAAGACGCGGAATGGGCCGACGCCATCCTGTTCGGCACGCCGTGCTACTTCGGCGCCATGGCGACCGAGTTGAAGGCCTATCTCGACCAGCTCGGCCCGCAATGGAAGCGCGGCGCCTTGGCCGGCAAGGTTGGCGGTGCGTTTGCCGTCGCCTCGTGGCCGCATGGCGGAAGCGAGGTGGTGACGCTGTCGCTCTACGCGCCGATGGCCCATCTCGGCATGGTGATCGTCCCGACCGGCTACACGGACGAGGCGATGTTGGAGGCAGGGTCGCCCTATGGTGCGTCCAGCATCGTCGGCGCCGAGAACCGGCCGCCCCGGCCGGAGGATCTGGACGCTGCCCGCCACCAGGGGCGCCGCATGGTGGCCATAGCGGGCGCGCTGGTGGCTGCGGACGAGATGCCGAGCCGCAAACAGCGGGGTTGAACGAGGCCAACCGGGCGAGGGGCTGCGTCGCAAGGGTTGCAAGGGCGACACCCTGTCTGGCACATGTTAGCTTGCTCCGATGGTTGCCAAATACGCCCGAGACATCGCCCGAGCGACTTGGTGCGCGCTGCCCGTCGCTTGCTGATGGAGCGTGACGGCGGTGCGCCGGGCGACCAAGACCCTTTCGTGAAGGGCCATGCGCGCGACCTCCTGCTGAAGCAGTTCGATATCCTGGATACGCCGGCAGAGCGCGGCTTCGACGACATCGTCCTGTTGGCGTCGCAGATCTGCGAGACGCCGGTCTCCCTCGTCAGCCTCGTTGCGAGTGACCGGCAATGGTTCAAGGCCCGGGTCGGCCTCGCCGCCTGCGAAACCCCGTTGAGCCAGTCCGTCTGCGCCCATGCGCTGGACCAGGGAGGCACGCTCGTCATCCCAGACCTGACCCAGGACGAGCGGACGAAGCACAACACCCTGGTCACGGCCGAGCCTTTCATCCGGTTCTATGCCGGCGCGCTGCTCTGCACCTCCGAAGGCGTCCCGATCGGCACGCTGTGCGTGATCGATACCGAGCCGCGTCCGGCGGGCTTGACCGAACGCCAGACCAGCAGCCTGGAAGCCCTAGCCCGCCAGGTCATCGCGCAACTCGAACTGCGGCGGCTGCTCGTCCGGCACGCAGAGGTCGCGGCCAGCCGGGAGGCGGCGCGCGCCGAGGCCGATCAGCAGCATTTGGCGGCCTTGCGGCTGGCGGCGCTGGTGGAGCAGTCGACGGACTTCGTCAGCGCCGCGGCGCCGGATGGCAGGGTGATCTTCGTCAATCCGGCCGGGCTGCGGCTGGTCGGCCTGCCGGATGGCCAGGCAGCGCAGGCAGCCAAACTCCCCGAGTATTTCACGGCCGAGGACCAGCTTGTCCTCACGGGCATCGTGCTGCCCGCCGTGCAGCAGCATGGCTCCTGGGAAGGTACGCTGCGTTTCCGCGACTTCGGCACGGCCGCCGAAATCCCTGTCGAGTACAACATCTTCCCGATCCGGGACGACCAAGGCGGCGTCACCGGATATGGCATCGTCGCCCGTGACCTGCGGGAGATGCGCAAGGCCGGGTTGCGGCGCGCGGCGCTGCTGGAACTGAGCGACCGGTTGCGGGATGTCGAAAGCACCGACGACATGGCGGCCATCGCGGCCGAGATCGTCGGGAACGCCATGGACGTCAGTGGCACAGGGTTCGCCACGGTGAGCCACGGTGGCGACTCGGTGGACATCGAGCGCGACTGGGCTGCGCCCGGCGTCGCCAGCATCGCCGGGCCGCACAGGATGCAGGACTACGGCACCTACATCGACGATTTGCGCAGGGGTGACGCCGTCGTCATCAATGACGTCCGGCTTGATCCCCGCACGGCGGCCAGTGCGCCCGCCTTGGAGGCCCATTCAGCTCGCGCTTTCATCAATCTGCCGCTGATCGAGCACGGCGAGCTTGTGGCATGGTTTTTCGTCCTGAGCGCATATCCCCGGATCTGGACTGCCGAGAAGGTCGGCTTCGTCCGCAACGTCGCCGAGCGGGTCCGCGCCGCCATCGAGCGGCGGCGAGCGGAGGACAGCCTGCGGCAGTTGGCGGCCTCGCTGGAGCGGCAGGTCGCGGAGCGGACGGCGGACCGCAACCGCATGTGGCAGCTTTCGACCGACATCATGCTGGTGGCGCGGTTCGACGGGATGGTGGCGGCCGTCAATCCGGCGTGGACCGCCGTGCTTGGGTGGCAGGAGGGCGATTTGGTCGGACACAGCCTGTTTGACCTGATCCATCCCGATGACCTTGACCGGGCCGTCGCCGGCGCCAGCCGCCTCGCGGCGGGATCGACGCTCCGGCGTTTCGAGAACCGATACCGGCACAAGGACGGCGGCTACCGGTGGATCGCCTGGACAGCGGTGCCGGGCGAGGACCTGATCAACGCCGTCGGCCGCGACGTCACCACCGACAAGGCGCGGGAAGAGGCGCTGCAGCAAACCGAGGACCGCTTGCGCCAAAGCCAGAAGATGGAGGCCGTGGGCCAGCTCACCGGCGGGCTGGCGCACGACTTCAACAACCTTCTGACCGGGATCACCGGCAGCTTGGAGTTGCTGCAGACCCGCGTCGCCCAGGGCCGCGTCAAAGACGTCGAGCGTTACATCAACGCGGCGCAGGGCGCGGCCAAGCGCGCCGCGTCGCTGACGCATCGGCTGCTGGCGTTTTCACGCCAGCAAACACTTGACCCGAAGCCAACCGACATGAACCGGCTGGTGGCTGGCATGGAGGAGTTGGTGCGCCGCACGGTCGGGCCGGGCATCACCGTCGAGACGGTGGCGGCCGGCGGGCTCTGGAGCACCTTGGTCGACCCGAGCCAGCTTGAAAACGCGTTACTGAACCTGTGCATCAACGCCCGCGACGCCATGCCCCGCGGCGGCACGCTGATCATCGAAACAGGGAACACATGGCTGGATGAGACGGCGGCGGCGGAACGTGATCTGTCGCCGGGCCAGTACGTCACGCTGCGCGTCAGCGACAACGGCACGGGCATGGCGCCGGATGTGATCAAACGCGCCTTCGACCCCTTCTTCACCACCAAGCCGCTGGGCCAGGGAACCGGGCTGGGTCTTTCGATGATCTACGGTTTTGCCCGGCAATCCGGCGGCCAGGCCCGCATCTACTCCGAAGTGGGAAAGGGCACGATGGTCTGCCTTTATCTACCCAGGCACCAGGGCGCTGCCGAAGAGGCGCAGGTCGCCGCCGACCTGGCCCAGGCGCCACGGGCCGGGCGGGACGAAACCGTGCTGGTGGTGGATGACGAGCCGACCGTACGCATGCTGGTGACGGAGGTGCTGGAAGATTTGGGCTATACCGCCATCGAGGCGTCCGACGGCGTCACCGGCCTGAAGATTTTACGGTCCGACGTGCAGATTGACCTCCTGGTGACGGATGTGGGGCTGCCCGGCGGCGTAAACGGCCGACAGGTCGCTGATGCGGCGCGGACGACGCGACCGGAGCTGAAAGTCCTGTTCATCACGGGTTACGCCGAGAACGCCGTGCTCAACCACGGCCACCTTGATCCCGGCATGCATGTGTTGACCAAGCCGTTCGCGATGGAAGCGCTGGCAAGCCGGATCAAAGACCTGATCGACGGGAAATAGGCGTGGCGCCCGGCCGCATTGCCGCTGCTTGAACCCAGCCAGGCGGGCGATCTCGGCTTCGGCGGTGCTGACGCGCAGCCTGTCCTCTATGGCGGCGGTGGCCACGCAGTCCGACGCCGCCCGTTTCAGCGCCGCCCGGCACGTGCGGTTCAGCTTGGCGACCAGCGCCTTGATGTCCAGGCTCATGCCGCTGGCTTCAGTATGGCTGACGTGACGGCGGTTGACAGGCGGATCGTGCCCGATGCGCCGCGGTCGGAGCGATTCCTGCCGAGCCAGCTCGTCCAACCCAGCAATGCGCCGCTCCCGGTGCTCAGCGTGGCTTGGGGGATGTCGTCGGACCGCAACTTCAGCTCCACCTCAAAATCGAATTCGTCCCCAGCGTAGAAGCGCACGATGGCCGCCAACGGTGCGAAGCGGTCGTTGACGGGCAGGAAAGCAAGGAAATCGGCGAGCGACAACGGGCCCAGCACGATCAGGAACAGGCTTTGCTGGTCCCACATCCGGCTGCCCGCGGTCGCGGTGCGCCCGAGCTCGCGGTTGCGGCCGTGGCGGCCCAGCACGGTCACCTCCTCCGGCGGGATCGGCAGCCAGCGCCCGTAGAACGGGTGGATGGTGGCCGGCACGCCGAACTGGTCGGCGATCAGGCTTTCCAGCCCGGACTGGCTGCGGATCCGGCCGGCCAGCACCGCGGCATGGCCCAGCAGCCGCCGGTCCTCGGTGCCCAGGCGGCCCTGCAAGCGTGGGGTGCCGAGGCCGATCAGGGCGAACAGGTAGCGCGCCAGGCGGCTGTCCGGCGGGGGCAGCTGCGCCAGGCCGGGCCGGTGCTCCGCCCGGACGCGGTATTGCAGGGACAGCAGGCGGTGGTTGAACAGGTCCAGGAAAGCGCGGAAGGCATGGTCCTTCCGCTGCATCCGCTCCATCACGACTTCCGTCACCACCGCCGGCAGCGGTCCGTGAACGCCGGCCAGGCCCATGAAATTGACCAGCATCGTGGCGGCTTTGCCGCCAGCCACCGGCGGGTCGATCCGCTGCACGTCGCCGGGTGGAAAATCCAGCCCAACGCGGGAGCGGAAGCGCACGGGTTCTGCTGCGGGCTCGGCGGCTTGCCCGACCGGCGCGGCCTCCGACTGCAGGGCGTGCAGCAACGCGACCGCCTGGAAGAAGTCGAAGTCGAACCCCTCGTCGAACAAGGCGTCGGCTAGAGGACCGGCCGGGTGCCCGACCGGGGTGGCCATACCTTCCATGTTCCGCTCCGCTGTGAGGACACCACCTTGAGCCGGGTGAACGAGTTGAGGCTGGTATACATGCCCAGGAACCGGTCGAGCACGGCGGCGAACAACAGGGGATTGCCGCCGACGAAACGCCGTTCATCCAACTCCGCCGTCACCTCGATCCCCCGGCAGAAACCGCGCCAGGCATCGGTGCCAATGCGGTGCAGGCCCGGGCGGCAGGACAGGCTGCGCAAGCCCTGCACCTGCTGCTCCGCCGCCGCGTCGCCCGCGGGGGCGTGCAGCCGCAGGATTTCGCGCAAGGCGTTCAGGCCTTCCGCCCCGTCCTGCAACGACAGGTAGTTCAGCGACAGGTGCGACACCAACCGCCACAGGGTCTCGCCGCCGGTCGGGGGCGCCCGGGGCGGGGTGGGCTTCTGCAGCAGCACGATGCGCGCCAGCGGCGCCTCCCGCTCGATCCGCAGCCGGGCGCCGGCCGGCACCTGCTCCGCCAGGGTGCGGTTGGTGCAGAGCGTCTCGACCGTCACGGTCTGGGTGGGCGGCAGCGCGGGCTGCGCATTCAGGTCCAGGAAGCCGATCATCAAATCCGTGCCCGGCAGATCCGGCCGGCCGGTCAGGTCGCGGTGGAGGGTCCAGAACGCCTTGGCGCCATCGAGCGAGGCAGCGTGATTGAACGAGAAGAAGGGCCGGTACTCCAGCACCTGCCCGGTCTCGACGTTCAGGCCGGTGACGGCGGTGACGCTATGCACCTCCGTGGTCCGCTCCCGCCGGTAGTCCCCGACCACGCGATATTCGGTCTGCCGGTTCTGCACGCGGATCGGCTCGGCCACCTTGGTGAACAGGTTCGCCACGGGCGTGCAGCCCAGCGCGAAGCTGCCCGGGCTGATCGAGAGGCGCTGGCGCGGCAGCACCGAGAGCAGCAGCAGCACGTCCAGCGTTTTGCCGCGGGCCAGCCCCGGCGGGATGGCGAGGTCGATGAAGCGGAACTTCTCGGGGAAGCAGAAATACTCGTGCATCAGCCGATAGGCTTGGTGGGCGTGGCCGGGATGCGGCAGGACCGCCTCGTCGGCTTCGAACCCGACGGGGTGCAACGCCGCCTCCGCCGCGACGGTGCGGCGGTCCCCGCCGGGGCCGAGGAACACGACCCGCTGCACGCCGGACAGCAGCAACTCGTGCAATGCATTCGCCTGCGCCGCGTCGCCGTCCAAATAGAGCCGCAGGCGCTGGATCGGCAGTTCGCCGAACGGTGCATCCAGCGCGTCCAGCCGGATGCGGAGCACCGCCGCCGCGTCGCTGGTGTCGAGGAAGTCGTACGGATCGACCGACTCCACCAGCGCCTCACTGATGCGAAGCGGCCACAGCGTCAGATCGTAGCAGGTGCGGAAACGGCAGATCACGTCGCTCTCGGTACGGGCGAAGAGCTGCGTCGTGCGGGGCAGCAGGAAGCCGGTGCTGAGCTTGCCCTGCTCGGGGTCGATGTCGAACCGGGCGACCGACAAAGCGGGGACCGGGTTGACCAGGTGAGGCTGCACCAGGCCGAGCAGCGAGGCCGACAGCCGCGGCACCTCGGCTTCAAGGTTGCGTTGCAACCGCCCGGTCAGGAAGGCGAACGCCTCGATCAGGCGCTCGACATTGGGGTCCTCGCTTTGGTCCGGACCGAGTTCGAGCCGGCGGGCAACCTTGGGGTACGAGCGGGCGAATTCGAGCCCGGCCTTGCGAAGATAGGTCAGCTCGCGCTGGTAATAATCCAGCAGTTCATCGGACGCCACGGCCGTGCGCCCTAGGCGCCGAAATCTGGGCGGCTAGGATTGGCGACCGAACGCTTCGGCGTCGATGTGGATGGGGAACCAGACATCCTCCACGTAGCGCCCCGCCCGGATCGTGCCGGAGACAGCGATGTCCAAGCTGGCCGGACCGTCCTTGCGAAGCTCGACCCGGACGGCGGGGTTGTGCAGCCGCGGCTCGAACGCCTTGATGGCCAACTCAATCGCACGACCATAGCGGCGGCGCGCGAACGTGTCGTACGGGGACAATCCGGTAGCGTCGGGCACGCCGTAGTCCAACACGGTAAGCGACGTTTCACGCAGCGCATCCTCGATCCTGACAGGACGCTTGGTGGAAATGATCCGCTCCACCTCGCGCAGGATGGACGCTTTCAGATCTTCCTCCGACATGTGGCGGAACACGTCCAGTTCCACCACGGCCGCGGGCGAGAGGTCTACCAGTCTGTCGAACAGGGGCGCGGTGGCCCCCTTGACGACCCGCGGATCGGCCAAGCAGCTCCGCCTGGTTAGGCGATCTTCTTGCCACTAAAGCGGTCGTAATTGGTCGTGTTGCTGCCCTTGATGGCGCCGGTCTGGACCTGCTGGCGATAGTTGATCGTCAGCTTCGTGAAGTTAAGCGTGATTTCTTCGGTAATCTCGCTGTCGCTGAAGCTGGTGTTCACCGAGCCGATCAGCGTGTCTTCCAGGTCAATCTTGACGAACCAGTCGAAGCCCTTGTTGTCCACGCCCAAGGCCTTCAGCACGTAGATGGACGAGGTCGGGAACGACTTGCCCGAAATCAAAGCGTCCAGGATCGGCGTGGACGACAGGTCGTAGAGGCGCGTGATCGACAAATCCTCGACGTTCACCGTGTGGATCGTGCGCGTTTGCGAGCGGGAGGTGTCCATCTCCTGCGTCGCGTTGAGCGACATACTCTGCACCGGGATTTTTGTCTTGTAGACCCCGTCGAACGGGCTTTCGCCAACGATGCCCGGCAGGTCCAAGATTATGTCAGCCATGCTGCTACCTTCTGCTAAGATGACGTCGGAGTGGTGTCGAGGCTAACCCGCCGCAGCCGGGAGGTCCGCCACGAGGCGGATGGAGGCCGACAGCTCCTCCAACTGGAAATGCGGCCGCAGGAACACCGTGGCGCGGTACGAACCGGGACGCCCCGGCACCTCCGTCACATCAACCCGGCCATCGCGCAGCGGAAAACGCGCCTTCTCGTTCTGGGAGCCTTCGTCCGATAGCAGGATGTAGTTCGACATCCAGTTGTTGAGATAGACGTCGACATTGGCCCGGCTCATGAAGCTGCCGATCTTGTCGCGCATCATCACCTTGATGTAGTGCGCGAACCGCGACGACGCGAGCACGTACGGCAGGACGGCAGAGATGCGGGCATTCGCATTCGCCTCGTTGGTGTCGTACACCTTCGGCTTGTTTGCGGTCTGCCCGCCGAAGAACGCGGCATAGTCGGTGTTCTTGCAGTGCACGAGCGAGATGAAGCCGAGGTCGCTCAGCTCCTTCTCGCGCCGGTCGGTGATGGCGATCTCGGTCGGGCATTTCAGCGCGATGTCACCCTCATCGGACTGGAAGCTGTGTGTCGGCAGGCCCTCGACCTTGCCGCCACCCTCCACGCCGCGGATGGCGGCGCACCAGGAATGCTTCGCGAAGGCGTCGGTGATGCGCGCGGCAAGCGCCCAGGCGGCGTTTCCCCACAGGTATTTGGAATGGTCGTTGCCCGTCACGCTTTCAACGAAGTTCATGCCGTCGACCGGCTTGGTCTCCGGGCCATACGGCAGGCGCAGCAGCATATGCGGCAAGGCCAAAGCCACGTAGCGCGAATCCTCGGAGTTGCGGAACGACCGCCACTTCGCCATGTCCGCCGTCTCGAAGATCTTCGCGAGGTCGCGGGGCGCCGTCAGCTCCGTCAGGCTCTCCAGCCCGAACATCTTCGGCGAGGCGGCGGAGATGAACGGCGCGTGGGCAGCCGCGGCGACGTTGGACAGCTTCTCCAGCAGCCCGATATCCTGCGGGTGGCGACCGAACTCGTAATCGCCGACCAGCAGGCCATACGGCGCGCCGCCGAACGTGCCGTACTCTTCCTCATAGACCATCTTGAACAGGGCGCTCTGGTCGAACTCGACGGCCTTTTCCAGGTCGCGCAGCAAATCGGCCTTCGACGTGTTCAGCACCCGCAGCTTCAACCGCGTGCTCGTCTCGGTACTCTGCACGAGGTATGACAGGCCGCGCCAACTCGCCTCAAGCTTCTTGAACTCCGGCGCGTGGATCACGGCGTTCATCTGCTCGGTGATCAGTTCATCGATCTGGGAGATGCGCAGGTTGATCGAATCGACCACGCTCCCCGCCGTGGTGTCGCCCTGCTCGACCACCTGGTTGACGAACTCCGCCAGCAACCCGCGTGCATACGGCGCCTGACTATCGTCCACCACCATCCGACCCTCATGGATGATGCGGTCCAGCGCGGACACCGCCGTGACGGACGTCTCCGCCGAATGACCGGCCTGAGTCGCCACGGTGCTCTCCTCTTGTCCGCTCGAATCCGGCGTTCTGGGGGTGCGGGCCATGATGCTTACTCGCTTTCCAGCTTAGACGTCTCGGGCGAAGCCTCGGTGCCCAGTTCCCGACGCAACTCGTCCTGCTGCTCGGTGCTTGCGATCACGTCCGACAGCAGCGCATCCAGCTCGTCATTGCCGTCGAGCTTGGTCAGCAAGTCGCTCAACCGGCGGCGGGCCTCATACAGCTTTGCCAGCGGTCCGATCTGCTTGATGACGTTGGCCGGATCGAAATCGTCCAGTTCCTGGAACTGCAACGCCACGTTCAAATGGCTGCCATCGCCTTGCAGCGTATTCGGGACCTGGTAGGCGAGCCGGGGCGCGGTCGACGCCATCACGTCATTGAAGTTGTCACGGTCGATTTCGACGAACTTGCGGTCCTTCAGCTTCGGCAGCGGCGTCGCGGGCTTGCCGGACAGGTCGGCCATGACGCCAACCACGAACGGCAACTCCTTCATTTCGGTCGCGCCGCCGGTCTCGACATCGTAGGTGATCTGCACGCGCGGACGCCGCACACGATCAAGCTTCTTTTGAGTGCTTTCGCTCATGTTAGCCTCCTTGGAGTGCGGCTCACCTAGTCCTTCTTTAGCGGCAACGGTTCGCGTTGGAAAGATGCGAGCCCTGACAAGAGGCTACTCTTCCGGCATCCGAAGCAACTTTTGTACAGTTCGCCGTCCGCCATCATCCTCCATCAACTCCTGCAGCAATTCCGGCAGGCTCATCCGGCCCCAACTGATCGCCCGGCGCAGCAGGTAGGGGGTCGGACTATGTGGTTCGGCCCGCGACAGGTAGTCGGCCACTTCGGCAAGCAGCCGGTAGGCCTGGTCGCGCGAGGCGATCGGCCCGGCGGCGGAGCGGGACGGCATGATCACGGTCGGGCTTTCGGCCGGCGGCACGGCACGCTCGGCCGGGTAGGCGGCGGCCGGCGGGGGCGGAGCCGGCGGCGGGCTCAGGCCCCGCTCGGTGAGCGTGCGGCGGACGAAATGCGCCAGCAGGTCGATCGTGCGCTCGATCCCGGAGAAGCTCGGCGAGTCCGGCCCGCAAAGCTGGTCGAGCGTGGCGCCGAGTGCCTGCAACGAATCCCCGGCGGCGGCGATGTCGGCGCCGAGCCGCGCAAACATCGCGTCCGGCGTGGCCCGGACGGCCGCATCGAAGCGCGCCAGCGTCGGCACGCCGGCGGCCACCGCCTGGTCGTGGTCCGCCTTCGCCGTCGCGGCAATTTGCTCCAGCCGTTGCGCAGCCTGGAAGTCCTGCCAAGACAACGCCGGTGCGTCGCTGCCCTCATCCACCGTCAACGGCACCGTCGCGATCCGGGCCGGCAGCTTGGCTTCCAGCCAGAAGAACGGCGCCAGCCTCACCTCCGGATCGTCGTCGGCTGTGCCGGGATGCAGCACCGGCCAGAATTGCAGGCTGAGCGAGGTGAGCAGGCGCAGCCCGCGGGTCAGCCCGGCCATCCCGTCGAGGTGCAGCCACGCCTCCAGCAGCCAGGCCGCCACCTGCAAATCCTTGCTGCGCGTTCGCAGCACGGCCTCGGCTTCGGCGCGCACCGCAGCCCAGTCGGCCCGCTTGACCTTCGTCGTCCAGATGCCCTGCGGCGTCGTGGTGTCGTCTTCCCGCCGGTGTTCCTGGATCCGGTCGAATACCGGGTCGTAGCGCAAATCCTCGCCAGCCCCACCGCCGGCCCCCGGGATCGCAAGCAGCAACGGATCCGGCGGCGCAAACAGGTCCTGATCGTCCGGGGTCACGGCCGACGCCGTCCCGGGGCGTAGGAATAGGTGGGCAGGCTATCGGGCGGCGCCACCACCGGGAAATCAGGCATCTGCAATCGTCCTTCCGGGAGCGGCTTGCCGTCGGGGCCGGTGCGGGACGCAGCCGAGACACCGATATCGACGTAGACGCGGGCCTGGACCGCCGGGGTGCTGCCATCCAGCAGGTCGGGCCCGGACCCCGCTTGCTTCAGCGCCGGGTTAGGCGCGGTGTTGCGCACCACCGCATCGAAGCCGAGTTGCGTTCCGGTCAAGGCCGGCCCCACGCCGAAGCGCTGCATCAGCGCAATCAGCGCCCACGGCCCGTCCATGCGGTAGGTGACGCTCCGGTCCGCCGCATCCACCACGCCGCCCGGCGCCTCCACCGGCCGCACGAAGCCGTCCTTGGCCCAACGCAGCTTCATCTCCACGGGATCGCCGGGCCGCCAGGTCAGGGTCGCCGGCTGGAAGTTGGTGCTGCGATCCAGGCCGATTTGGAACTGCCAGTCGATGATCTCCCGCGATCCGCGCTCGGCCGGGCCGTGGGCGCGGAACGCCGCATCCACCTTCAGCGAAGGCGCCCCGTTGTCCGGTCCCGGGATCAGGGAGGCCGTGAACGCCCGCACCCGGGCCATCTGCGCCATGAAGTCGGCGATGCGAAGCGACGCCTCATCCAACACGCCCCGCGCCTGATACGCCGACAGGATGCCGGGCGCTTCCCGGTCAAAGACCTGGAAGAACTCGCCGAGCTCCGTCGGCGAGGCCGGACGGGCGGTACGATCCTCCAGCGCGCTGAACGGGTACCGCCCGGCGAGCAACTGGTTGAACGATGCGGCGACGGCGCGGTAGCCGGTGCTGGCCTGCTGCCCCAGCACCTCGTTGCAACTGGCCGCGACGGCCTGCGCGATGGAGACCAGCCGGCTGGAGAACCAGTCCGTGGCGGCGCCCGCGATCGTCTTCGCCATGCTCGCCCTACAGGTGCTGAGATCGACGTCCGGCAACTCGGCACGGACGAACGCCACCAGACGGTTGGCCGCGCTGTCCGGCCGGTTATCTTCCGGACGCCCGACATCGTTGGACAAGCGCGTCCACTTGACGACCAGCGCCGGCTGGATAGCGCGGCCGGCAGGATTGGCGGCGATGATGGCGAGCAGCGGCCGGGCATCATCGCGGATCAGGCTGGTGACGGCCTGCCGCTGGTCCGTCATCAGGTCGCCCACCGCACCCAGCGTCGGCACGCCGAACAAGCCGGCCACGTCCAGCCGGCCATTGTCCCACAGTCCCGGCCGCGCCCGGCCCACGCTGAAATACTGGCCCGCCTCCAGCGCGTTATCCACCTGCACCATCAGCGAAGCGGCGCTGCTGCCGAGTGCCGCGCTGACAGCGGCCGCGTCGGCCGGCATGTTGGCCTCCGCCAGGCTGCGCGCGATGTTGTTCAGCACCGATGCCGCGCTGATCTCCGCCCGCACGGTGCCTTGCAGGTCCGAAGTGCCGAACGCGATCGGGGTTTGGGCGTCCCTCACCCGCACGAGCAGGTTGTCGCGCAACCGCCGCTGGGCCGCAGCCAGGATGCTGGGTTGCAGCACCCGCGGAAAGGATTGCAGTTCGCGCACCCGGAACAGGGCGAAATCGTCCGCCAGCGCCGAGGCAGCCTCCAGCCGCGTCACGTCCCACCGGGTGGCGCCGACGCCCAGCGCGGTTCCCGGATCCTGCGGCTGGGCTGCCATGAAGCCGTGGGCGAACAAGCCCTGCAAGGCCGATTGCAGCGATTGCGCGACACCGGACAGGACGACCTGGTTACGCGCCATGTCAACGGTGGCGAGGTTGCCGATCGCGGAGTCGATCGGCTGGTATTGGGGTTGCGCGTTTTTGACGGCGGTGCGCAGGCGGGCCGCCAACCGGGCCCGCGTGTCCGGGCCAAACAGGGCGGAGTTGCCGATCAAGTCCAGCAACGGCTGCAGGTCGGGACCGAAATCGACGCCGTTGCGCAGCACGACCTTGTCCGATGCGCTGAAGCCCGTGCCGACGGAGCGCAAGCCGCGAAGCACCGCCTCCCACGCCGACCCGGTCGCAGCGGCCGCGTCCTGCCGGGCCGCCGCATCGATGGACAGACCGACGTCGCGCAACTGGCCCATGCTGTCGCTGCCGGCGCCCATCCGGTCGATGAAGTCGGTCATCAACCGCTCCAACTGGGCGGAGACGCGGGGGCGATAATCCGCCAAACTGATCGGCCGCAACACGGCGTCCAGCGACGCGCCGCCCAAGATCCGGTCGCTGGGCGCCTGGGTGAAGCCCAGCGTTGCCGCCCGGCGCATGAACTCCGGCGACAAATCCACGCCTGTCGTCCACTTCACCATCTCCGGCACGCCGGTCAGGTCCGGCGTGCCGGCCACCGCGTTGAACACGCCGGCATAGCGCTCCAGCAGCACGGCCTGCCCCAGGAAGTCGCGCAGCCCGCCGAGTTCGGAGTCGTCGGCCGTGGCCGGGCTGCTGGCATCCGCGCCCAGGGCGGCCAGGCGACGGACCAAAACCTGCCGTACCTCGCCCATGACAATCCGGTTATAGCCGACCGACAGGGCGGTCGCGACGCGCCGTTCCAGCCCGCTGATGAGCGATGGCGGCCACGGCGGGTCGCGCCACTCCTCGTCCATGCGGGAGTAGGAGCGTTGCAAATCCTCCACCGCGTCGGCCTGGCCGGCGGTCCCGCTTGCGGCGCGGATCAGCGCCGGCACGCGCGACAAGGCCGGCAGGAAGCCGTCACGCAGCCCCTCGGCGCCGGAGACGCCGGCGATGAACAGCACGACCGCCACCAGCGCCGCACAGGCCGTGCCGATCTGCCAGGCGAGCTCAACCCGGTCCCGCTCGAACCGGTAGCGGCTGCTGAGACGGGCGAGGTTGCGCTCCTTGAAGATCCGCGTGGCGAAGAGGTCGCGGCTGAACGCGACCTGGGCGTCCGAGCCCGGCGGCGTGGGCTGGCCGGCCTCGTCGATCACCGGGCTGCTGCTGAGCGCGGTGGCGGCATAGCTGGGCAGGGCCAGGTCGAACCCGACCGGGCTGGCAGCGGCAGCGCCGGACCAACTCTCCTCGGCCGCGGATGCAACGGTGCCGGTGAAGTAGATGCCGCGCAGCATCAACGCTTCCTGGAAGGCGGTCCGGCGGAAGATGATGTCGAGTTGCGCGCGCAGCGGCTCCTTCAACAGGCTGAACTGGCCTGGGAAGCGGAACAGCTCGTCGGCGACGTCGGGATGCGGGTCCTCGGCGAACAGCTCCACCTCGGTCCGCAGCAGGTCGGCCCGCAGGCCGTTGAACGCCGCGTCGACCCACTCCGTCCGATACGCCATGTCCAGCGGCTGCGGGTTGGTCCAGCCGAAGATGCTGTCGCGCATCCGCGGTGGCAGCACGCCCGTGAAGGTGTGGAAGCTGGGGATCAGGTCGCATTTGGTGACCACGACGTAGACCGGCAGGGTCAACCCGAGCACGCGTTGCGCCTGCCACAACTTGTCCGACAGGATCCGGGCGGCATTGGCGGCGGCGGCCAGCGGCGCGCCCGAGGCATCGACCAGCCCGGTGGCCGGCAGCACGAGCACTATCGCATCGGCCGGATAGGCCGGGCGGGCGCGGCGCAGGGCCGACAGGAAGGACCGCCATGCGCCGTTGCCCGGCCTGCCGCCATCGGCGCGCAGCACGGCGCGGCCCGCCACGTCCAGCACCACCGCGTCGTCGAAGAACCGCCAGCCGCAGCTCGCCCCCGGCGTCGCCGGTGCTTCGGCATCCCTGATCCCGTCCAGGCCCGCCAGCAGCGTGGTCTTGCCGGCGCCTTCCGCCCCGAGCACCACGTACCAGGGGGCCAGGGTCATGTCGCGCGACCCGGCGACCTGCTGGCGATAGATGCGCAGGCCGCGGCGGAACCCGCGCTGGGTTTCCCGCCAGGACGCGGCCGGCAACCGGTCGGCCGCGTCCGGCGCGGGCTCCGCCGCCGGCTCGTCCTGCGGGATGGCTGCCGGTGTCCCGGCGCTGCCGCGGCGCAGGACCACCACGACGCCGATGATCGCCAGCACCGCGAGCAGCGCCAGCACCAGGAGCACCAACACCTGGTGCTCGGACAGGAATGCGGCGGCGCTGGCGAACACGCCCGACTACTTGCCGAACAGCAGAAGCGGCGGGTTGGCAGGCGCGGCGGCCGCCATGACGCGGCTGGCAGCCCCGCCCAACGGGGCGGCCATGACCAGCCACGTCACCTCCGACACCAGCAGGAAGGCGACGGCGACGCCCGCCAGCGCCAGCGGCCAGGTCGGCCGCAGCAGGCGATGGCGGTGGGCCGGGCCTACCAGCGGCGGCCCGTATGCGCCGGCCGCCAGGACCTGGTCCGGGGCCTGCAAGTCGACGGGACGCTCAAAGGCGAACTCGAACAGCCGGCGGGAGTATCCCTTGACGGCAGCGATCCCACGGTCGGGCGCCGCCCGGAACCGGCCGCGGAAACCCAGGCTGAGCGCCAGGATATAGATGGGCGCCAACTCGGCTTGCCGGCGGTCCTGCAACCGCAGGAGTTCCTCGATCGACGCGAAGATCTGTTCCCCGGCGTTGCGGGTGCCGAACAGCCGGAATTCGAGGACGCTCTCCCGCCAGGCGGTGCGGCCCCGCCAGTCCATGCCATACAGGAACGTCTCGTCGGCCAACGCCGCCATCACGTACTGCGCGTCCCGCACGTGCTCCATCGCGACGCTGCTCGCCCGCCGGCCCGCCAGCACCGACTGGCTCTCGAGCAGGGATTGCAGGCGGCGCACCATGTAGTCCGGATCGGCGTCCGGCGCGGGGTCGAGCAGGCCTGGGGCGTTCGCCTGCGTGGCGATGCGCTTCAGCCGCAGCAGCTCGGCATGGAATTCCACGAAGAACGGAACCAGGGCGAAAGACTGGTTCTCCGGATGATGTCCCCCGCCGATCATGGCGCACCGAAGGGTGTCATGGTCCGGCCCGGCGCGGGACCATGTTCGCCGGCCACGCTGTAGTACAGGACGATCTCCAGCGGCCGGCGTCGGCCGCCGCGGCCGTCCGCGTTCCAGATGTCCAGCGGCTCGTCCGGCAGGATCAGGTCGCCGTCGGTATCGATCTCGAACAGCACCGCACCCCGGCTGCGGGCGATGTCCAGGTCGGGCCGGCCATCGATCGGACGCCGCCCAGCGCCCATCACCCGCATCTCCCACAGCGTCTCGATCTTGCTGCGCGATGCGATCAGGCTGCCGCGCATCCAGGTGATCAGGTCCTGCTCCGTCATCGAGACGGATGGCCGCACGGCGACCACCAGCGCACGCTCCAGCCAGGCGGCCTGCATCGTCAGGCTGAACCGGTCGTTGTCGATCTGGAAGGCGATGCTGGACACGCTCTCGCGCACCCGTTCCAGCGACCGCATCATGTAGTCGCGGATTTCGGCGAAGGCCGGACGGCAGTTGTTGTGGTCGTAGCGCCCCAACACCGGCGGCAGCGTGCCGGTGCCGGAGGCGGCCATGCTGCCGACCATGCCGCACAGCACCAGGTAGACGCTCAACGGATGGGCCGACCCGGTCGCCAACAGGGCTTCGAGCTGCGGCAGGTTCGTCACCAGCCCCTGGATTTCCGCGCGGGCGTCCCGCACGTTGGCGGTCTGCGCGCCATCGGCGCTGCCGATCTGGTCGAGCAGGAACAGCGCCTTCTCCCGCGCCCGGCGGGCGAGGTCGGCGCATAGCCGGCCCAGCACGCTTTCCTCCGGGACGGTCAGGCTGGGAGGCTCGTAGTCCGTCAGCACGAAGGCGTCGTTCTGGAACGCCAGCTCGGCGATCGGCATGGTCGTGTATTTCTGCGGCGGCTTCTGCGTCGGGCCGACGGTGGCGATCAGCGACAGGCGGGGCTGCAGCCGCGGGATGCGGATGTCGTTGTCGCCGGTCGCCTCGTCCGGCACGGCGGGGCCTTCGACGGAGCGGTAGCGCGGCAGGTCGCCCGGGGCCGAGACGCCGCTGGGCTTGGCCGCGGGGACGGCCAGGTGGATGGTCACCGCGACGTCCGCCGCCGCCTCCGCCAGCGACGTCAGGTCCAGATCCAGGTCGGCGCCGGCGCCGGGCCGATGGCGCACGATGGCCCCATCTGGCATCACCGCATCCAGCTCCAGCACGCGCACCGTTCCCGTCACCAGGGCGACGCGGTCCAGCAACATGCTTAGCAATCCCCAGTGGAACGGCAGGCCCGCCAGCAGGTGGAACTGCAACGCCCGCTCATGCCGCAACGCCTGCTGCTGGAAGTGCTGCGGCGCTAGCATCATGCCCTCGTGCCACTGCACCGCGTCGGGCACCTCCACCGGCACCGTCATGGCCGGACGGTCATGTCGCGGGGACCGAGCACGACGGACACGTGTTCCTGCTCGGTCAGGCGCTCGCGATGGTCGCCGGGGGTCTGGTAGTTGGCGAACAACACGGCGCCGGTCGGTGTCGGGTCTCGTTTCACCCGGCGCGGCTCGATAATGCTGCCGGGGACCAGTTCGAAACTCTCGACCCGCAGCGTGTCCGGCGCGTCCCGCATCAACTGCGCCTTCCGCTTGAACCACTCCGCCGCGGTCAGCCCCATGACGGTCGTGTTGACGTCTTTGGAGCTGGTCAGCACGAGGTCAACGGGGATAGGGGCATTGCCGTTCGCCTCCGCAGACACGTCGAAACTAATCGACCTTACAGGAACGGATGCCGAGAACAATCCGCATCCTGAGACCATCGCGGCGAGAAGCAGCGTCGCGGGCGACAGCAACCGCATTCCCGGCGGCGTCATCAGGATGCGGCGCTGACCGCAGGTTCCTCGACGATGACGCCGGGCAGGTCGTCCGCCTGCAGGGCCGCCACTTGCCGGGCAGCCTGTTCCTGGGTGGGGAACGGGCCAAGGCGGACGCGCTGCCAGTCGCGGCCGCCGGCGTCCTTCTGCACCACGATGCTGACCGGCAGTTTGCGGTCCTGCAGCGCGACGGCGAACTGCCGGGCCGCATCCGGCTGCAGAAAGCTCGCGAGTTCCACCGCGTAGACCGTGCCTGGCACGATGGAAACGGCTGGAAGCGTACGCATGGGGATGTCCGGGGCCGCGGCCGGCTTGGCCGCCGCCGAGGCGGCTGGGGCGGTGTTCGACGCGGAGGCCGGGTTCGCCGCTGCGGCGCCGGACGCAGTAGCCGGCGCGCTCTCCCCGGGCGTGATGGCGGACTGCAGGCCGCTGGCCGTTTGGCGCGCCGCGCCGGCAACGGCGATGTCGGCTTGCGATGTCTGGGCACGCAGCGCCTGCTCCAACGCCAGTTGCGGGCTGACCGGCCGCAACGCCCCCGGAACCGTCTTGAAGAACGCCTGCACGGGCCGGGCGGCGAAGGTGGAGACCGCGAAGACTGGCCTGCGCGCCATCTGCTCGCCCCGGGACAGCAGGCCAGTGCGGGCGCGGGCGATGTATTCGGACTGGCCGACGGCCGCCTTCGTCACGTTTGTCGCGGTCGATGGATCAAGCTCTCCGAGATAAACCGCCGCGAAGAATCCGCCGCCGAAGCAAACAAGCGCCAGAGCCACCACGCAGACCGCCAGGGCGGAGCCTTGCAGGCGATTGAAGCGCATATCCCCCTTTCCATGACTGTCTTACCCTCCCGAGGGAGGGGGTTTCTCCGCAGTCCCCATAGCATTGCCCATTGTACAGGGCTAGCCCGTCAGCTATGTGAAACGATTCGCCATGCGTCGGGCTGGGGAGGATTCGAGTGCTGGACGGAACCTTGGTCGAGAGACGGCGGGCACGCAGCCGGTCGTTTGCCGTACCCTGCTCACGGGCGTTCCGCGAGACGATCTTGCGCGCCGCCGCCCGCCGCGGCGTCAGCCCCAGCGCCTTGGCTCGGGCGGCGCTGGTGCTGGTTGGCCCGTCCGGCCACATCGACCTGCCGGACCCCGGCCCCGGGCACGTCGAACTGGTGCAGCAGACCGGACGCGACGGCCAGGTGCGGAAGGTGCGCCGGCAACCCACGATCCAGGTGCGGCTGACGGCTGCGCTGGACGCCGCGGCGATCCGCCGCCTGCTGGCCCTGGCCGTGGCGGTCGAAGACCCGGTCGAACTGCGGCTGCGCCCGGCCGGCGAGCTGCGGGCGCTGGAAGAAGCGCGGGAGGCCACGCGACGGCTGACGCTGGCGTTGCAGCAGGTCGCGTTCCGTCCCCTGGCGCGGGGCGTCCGCACCGCCGCGCAGGCTGCCTACGCGCTCGGCCTGCCCGGCGACATGCCGGTCGAGCGCGATGCCCTGGCGCAGCGCTTCCGCACGCTGGCGCCGCTGTTCCACCCGGATACCGGGGTGCTGCCGGACAGCGACCGTCTCCGCCAATTGGTGGAGGCGCGCAACCTCCTGCTCCGCGTGTGCGATGGCGGCCCGCGCTGAACCGGACTGCGGCCGGCGCCTATCCGGGCAGCGCTTGGAACTGGCCCGGCATCGTCACCGTGATGACGCCGGACCAAAGGCACATGAGCTGGCAGCTATTGGTCAAGGCGGGCAGCGACCCCACCAGGACGGTCGGGACGCCGCCGACCCAGGGCTCGACCGTGGCCGGCACGCACGGCATCGGCGTCAGCACGCCCGACGCGGCGGCCGTCGCGGCGATGACGGTCGGATTGCTCGGGCTGCTGCACATCCCGAACGGGACGATGTTCATCATGGGGATGTTGTCCATGATCGTCGCGGCCGGCATCTCGCCGCACATGGCGCGATTGGTCGGCAGCACGAGCAGGCTGCCCGGCGCCATGCCGAAGCTGCAGGCGGTCATCGCGCCGGAGACGACTTGGATGGTCAAGGCGCCGAAACCCGCCGCCGCGCCGTCCTGCTCCGGATCATGCAATCCCCTCCTCGCTCTCAGCAGGGCTGAGCAACAGCCCGGACTTCGTTACGGGAGGCTGTCCGGCGGTGCAAGCATGCCGGGCGGTCCGGCTTGCCAGCTTTGCCGCGGGAAGGGATGGTGCGCGCCGGGACGGTGCGGACGGCCGCGCCGCCGCGGAGAGATCGCGGAATGACCAGCGACGGGGACGGCCAGAACACGGAGTCGATCAACGTGGCCTCCGTCGTGTCGGTCGACGGCGCAGACACAAGCACGGCTGTCAGTGCCGCGAGCGCGGGGCTGCTGGCCCAGGCGGACCGGCGCCGGGCGGCGGAAAAGCTGCGCGACAAAGGCTGGAGCTACCGCCGGATCTCCGAGAACCTCAACGTCCCCTACATCCTGGTGTCGAAATGGCTCAGCGAGGACCCGCTGGCCGAGCTGCCGCCCCGCCGCCCGGCCGAGGAGCCGCAAACCCCGCCGGCCCCGCAGCCCAGCCCCACCATCCGCGACATGGACGACGCCGCCGACACGATCGAGACGTTGAAGCTGCAATATGGCGCGCTGGAGGGCTACGTGCAGCCGATGCTTGCGGCGCTTGAAGCGGCGAAGGCAGGGCTGGACACCAACATAGCCGAGGCGGCGAAGGAACGCGAGCAGGTGCGGGCCAAGGTGACGGCGCTGGAAACGACGGTGGCGCGGCTGCAGATGGATGTGGAGCAGCTTCGGGCCGAGCTTGCGTCCGGCATGGCGGCGGCAACGGCCAATGCCGCGGCATCCGATGACCCGTTCGCCGCCGGGGAGGAGCCTGTCGCCTCCAGCGATCCGTTCGCCGACGATGCCGAGCCGGCGGCCGACCCGTTCGCCGACGATGCTGAGCCAGCGGCCGATCCGTTCGCCGAAGACGCCGTGACGGACGCGGCGACCCCGGCGTACGATCCGTTCGCAGAGGATGATCCGGCGCCAGTGGCCGATCCGTTCGCCGAGGAGCCTACCGGATCCACCGAGGCTGTGCCCGACCCATTCGCTGAGGAACCAGCCGAACCCTTTGCGGACCCCTTTGCCGAGGATGAGCCGGCGACGAAGGCAGCGGAAGAGCCGCCGCCCGAGGTGGAACCCGCCGCAAAGGCTGGGATCGGCCGCCTGAAGTTTTGGAAGCGCTGACATCCGCAGCTACCGCCGCTTACAACATCTGCGGGGCTCCGAATCCGATCAGGCCGCCGCTCGCATCTGCCGTGAGCACGGCGAACTCCGTTACGGCTCCGTTGCCACGTCCGCGCCGGCATCGACCGAGTCGTGGCGTGATCTACCTCGCGGTCAGTAGGATTGTCGCCCGCGCCTGACCGCGGCGATGACGAAGCGGTTGATGGCGGCTTGCAGGGCAACGATGGCGTGGAACACGCCGCGTTTGAGCCTGCGTTTGAGTCCGCCGAGAAGCGACCCGGGCGTGAGCCGTAGGGCAAGTTAACTCCACAGCGAACTTGACACTGAATCCTGAATGTTTATGTATATCGTCAGGCGTTGGAGGCTCGATGGCGACAACGAAGGACGAGACACGGGAAGCGATCTTAGCGGCCGCGAAGGGCCTTTTCATGCGCTATGGTCCCGTCAAGACCAGCATGGCGGACATCGCGCGCGAGCTGAGGATGTCATCCCCGAACCTCTATAACTTTTTCCCGTCTCGCGACGCCATTTTAGAAGCGGTTGGCACACATGAACTGATCACGCTGCAGCAGGACATTGCGGACGCGATTAGCAAAACTTCAGGCGATTGGGCGCGACTTGCCGTGATTTTCATCAGTACCGCGCGACACCTGCATGACAAGTTGGGCAATGAGAAGGACATCCTGCAGCTTCAGGCACTCGAAAAGAAGAACCGTTGGAAGTTCGTAGAGGACTTCCACGCCTTTTTGCGACGCGCTGCCGAATCCGTGTTGCGGGATGCGATCGATGCAGGCCGGCTTGATCATGATAACCCTAGCGAAGCCATCTCGGCGTTATTCGATTGTATGATCAGCGCCTGGGATCCCGTTCTCATACTTAAATTCCAGCGTGAGGAACATTTGCAGCGGATAGCTGCCCAACTGTCACTACTGGAAAGAGCTTTCGTCAAGGTTTCCCCTAACTCCGCGCCGACGCAGCGACGTTCCTCCCGTCACTCATCATCGCGCTCGGCAAAGTCTGCTTCCTCTTCACGCTGATGGACGACTCCTATGGCCAAACCATTCCGCGCTGCTGTGCCGCCGTTATTGATCGCCGCCATGTCGTTGGCCGGGTGCGACCGCAAGCCTGCGGCCGCGCCGGGGGCGCCACCGGCGGCGGAGGTCGGCGTCGTCACGCTCAAGGCGCAGCCGGTCACACTCACGACTGAACTGCCCGGACGCACCACCGCCTTCCTCACCGCGGATGTCCGCCCGCAGGTCAACGGCCTTATTCTGAAGCGCATCTTCGTCGAAGGTGCGGAGGTGAAGGTGGGCGATCCGTTATACCAGATCGACCCGGCGACCTATCAGGCGACCTATGACAGCGCCCTTGCGACGCTGGCCTATGACCAGGCTGCGCTCGTGACCGCACGGGCCAAGAGCGCTCGTTACAAGCCGCTCGCGGCCGCCCAGGCCGTGAGCCGGCAGGACTACGATGACGCTGTGGCTGCCACAGGCGAAGCAGTCGCGACGATCGGCACCGCTCAGGCGGCGATTGAACAAGCCAAGATCAATCTGACCTACACCAAGGTGAACGCACCCATAAGCGGACGTATCGGGCGATCAGCAGTCACGCCGGGCGCGCTGGTGACCGCCGGCCAGACAACGGTGCTGGCAACGGTGACGCAACTCGACCCGATCTATGTCGACGTCCCCCAGCCGGCGACGACGCTGCTGCGGTTACGGCAGGAGCTTGCGGCGGGCAAGATCCAGCAAACCGGTCCGAACCAGGCCAAGGTTACTTTGGTCCTGGAGAACGGAGCCAAATACCCGGTCCCAGGCACGCTGCAATTCTCTGAGGTGACGGTCGATCAGGCCACCGGCACCGTGGTCGTGCGGGCCATCTTCCCGAACCCCGACCACCTGCTGCTGCCGGGCCTGTTCGTCCGGGCGGAACTGCAGGAAGGCACCGATGACCAGGCATTGCTGGTGCCGCAAGTCGGGGTGTCCCACAACACCCATGGCGACGCGACGGTGCTGGTGGTCGACAAGGACAACAAGGCGGCGCTGAAGATCATCCAGACCAGCCGTGCGATCGGCGACAACTGGGTCGTGACCGGTGGACTGGCGCCGGGCGACAAGGTCATCGTTGACGGATTGCAGAAGGTGCGGCCGGGCGCGGAGGTGCACGCCACCGAGGTCAAGGCTGACCCGGCGCCCGCGCCGGCCCCTGGGCAAGCGAAGTAGGCGCGCCCGAAATGTCCGCCTTCTTCATCGACCGGCCGATCTTCGCTTGGGTCATCGGCCTCATCCTCATGCTCATCGGCGGCGTGGAGATCTTCCAACTGCCAATCGCGCAATATCCATCCATCGCGGCGCCGCAGATCTCGATCACGGTGACGTATCCCGGCGCGTCCGCACAGACGGTGGCAGACACCGTGGTGCGCCCCATCCAGCAGCAATTGAACGGCCTGGACGGCCTGGAATACATCTCCTCCACCACCCAATCGAGTGGTGCGATGGAGATTGATGCGACGTTCAAGCAGGGCACGGACGTCAACATCGCCCAGGTGCAGGTGCAGAATAAGCTGTCCTTGGCCGAAGCGGTGCTGCCGACGGAAGTCACCCAGCAGGGTATCCGGGTCACCAAGGCCACCAAGAATTTCATGGTGGTCATCGGTTTCATCTCGGCCGATGGCAGCATGAACGCGCAGGACATCGCCGACTACGTCGCATCCAACGTGCAGGACTCACTCAGCCGGGTCTCCGGCGTCGGCGACTACACGCTGTTTGGCTCCGAATACGCGATGCGGATTTGGCTCGACCCTGCCAAGCTCTACAAATACGCGCTGACGGTCGGCGACGTGACCAGTGCGATCAGCGCGGAGAACATCCAGGTCTCGTCCGGCGAAATAGGCGGCCTGCCCGCGACCAAGGGGCAGCGCCTGGACGCCACGATCATCGGCCCGACCCGGTACGAGACCCCGGAGCAGTTCGAGAACATCCTGCTGAAGGTGAACCTCAACGGTTCCCAGGTCTTGCTGAAGGATGTCGCCCGCGTTGAGCTCGGCGCGCAGGTCTATTCGCCGACCGCCAAGATCAACCATGCGCCCGCCGCAGCGATCGCGTTGAAGCTCGCGGCCGGGGCCAACCAACTGGCGACGGAATCCGCCGTTCGCGCTGAACTGGCGGCGTTGCAGCCCTACTTCCCGGCGGGCCTGCAAATCGTCTACCCACTCGACACCGAGCCGTTTATCACCCTGTCCATCACCGAAGTGGTCAAGACGTTGATCGAGGCGATCGTCCTCGTCTTCGTCGTGATGTACATTTTCCTGCAGAATTTCCGCGCCACCTTGATCCCGACCATTGCCGTGCCGGTGGTGCTGCTGGGCACGTTCGGCGTGCTGGCGGTGCTGGGCTACACGATCAACACGCTCACCATGCTGGCGATGGTGCTCGCGGTTGGCCTGCTGGTGGACGACGCGATCGTCGTGGTGGAAAATGTTGAGCGTGTGATGGAGGAGGACAAGCTCTCTCCGCGCGACGCCACCCGGAAATCAATGACGCAGATTTCCGGCGCGCTGGTCGGCATCGCGCTGGTGCTGTCCGCGGTGTTCCTGCCGATGGCGTTCCTGAGCGGTTCGACGGGCGTGATCTACCGACAGTTTTCGGTGACCATCGTCTCGGCGATGGTGCTGTCGGTGCTGGTGGCGCTGATCCTGACGCCGGCTTTGTGCGCAAGCCTTTTGAAGCCGAAGAAGGAGGGGCACAGCCAGCTCCGTGGCCCGTTCGGCTGGTTCAACAAGGGCTTCAACTGGACCAACAAGCGCTACAGCGGCGGCGTTGGCCGCATGATCAGCGGCTCGGTCTGGTCGATGCTGGCCTTCGTCATTATTGCCGGGACGATGGTGTTCTTCTTCACCAAGCTGCCGACGGGCTTTTTGCCCGATGAAGACCAGGCGCTGGTGTTCGGTCAAACGACCCTGCCGCCAGGCAGCACCGCGGAGCAGACTGATGCGGTGAACGAGCGTGTGATCGACTATCTGCTCACAGCGGAAAAGGCCAACGTCGCCACAGCGCTGTCGGTCGTCGGCTTTAACTTTGCCGGACAGGGGCAGAATGCCGGCTTCCTGGTGATCAGCCTCAAGCCCTGGGCGGACCGGCCCTTGGCCTCGCAGTCCGGTGCTGCGGTCGCGGCCCGGGTGACGCAGCATTTCGCGGGCACGCGGGACGCACTGATCTTGACCTTCCAGCCGCCTGCGGTGCTGGAGCTGGGCAACGCGTCCGGCTTCGACATGGAACTGGTCGATCGGGGCAATGTGGGCCATGACAAGCTGCTTGCCGCGCGCAACCAATTGCTTGGGATGGCCGCGAGAGACCCGAGGGTGATGGCGGTGCGGCCGAACGGGATCGAGGACGCGTCGCAATACAATCTGGTCATCGATCATGCGAAGGCTAATGCGTTCGGCGTGACGACGGCTGACATCAACACCTTCATCGAGGGAGCGCTGGGGTCGATCTACGTCAACCAATTCCTGCGCGGCGGCCGGGTCAAGCAGGTCTATGTCCAAGGCGAGGACTATGCCCGCATGCTGCCGGACGATCTCGACAAATGGTACCTGCGCAACAGCAACAACGGGCTGGTGCCATTCTCCGCCATAGCGACCGGCAAGTGGCTGGTCGGGGCGCAGAATGTGCAGAACTATAACGGCTCCACCTCGTACGAGATCCTGGGTGCCCCTGGACCCGGCGGCAGCACTGGCTCGGCGATCGCCGCGATGCAGGAGATGGCAGCCAAGCTGCCGGCGGGCATCGGCTATGAGTGGACCGGGCTGAGCTTCGAGGAGGTGCAGGCGGGATCGCAAACGACGGCGTTGTTCAGCATCTCTGGCGTCGTCATCCTGTTCTGCCTGGCGGCGTTGTATGAAAGCTGGGCGATCCCGATCGCAGTGCTGTTGGTGGCGCCACTGGGTGTGCTTGGCGCGGTAATCGCGACCTCAATCCGCGGCTTGGACAATGACGTGTATTTCCAGGTGGGCCTGCTGACGACGGTGGGACTGGCGGTGAAGAACGCCATCTTGATCGTGGAATTCGCCAAGGAGTTCTATGAGGAAGGCGCCACCCTGCGCGACGCGGCTCTCCAGGCGGCCCGGGAACGGCTGAGGCCGATCCTAATGACCTCCTTGGCCTTCGTCTGCGGCGTGTTCCCGCTGGCGATCGCGAGCGGTGCGGGCGCTGCGGCGCGAACCGCGATCGGCACGGCGGTGGTGGGCGGCATGGTCACGGCCACCATCCTGGCGATCTTCTTCGTCCCCGTGTTCTTCGTAACCGTGCTCAGGCTGTTCCGGGTCAAGCCAACGGTGAAGCACGACGATACCCCGGCGCGGGCCGCGGTGAAGGCTTAGATCATGCGCAACCTCATCCTGGCTTCGACCCTGCTGATGGCACTGACTGGCTGCAGCCTGATCCCGGATTACCTGCGCCCCGGCTTGCCCGTGGCGGATCGTTACCCGGCCGGCCCGGCCTTCACCGGTGCGGGCGCCGTGTCCGGCAGCGTGGCGGCTGCCGATTTGGGCTGGCGCGACTTCTTCATCGACCCGGTGATGCAGGACCTGATCGCTTTGGCACTGGAAAATAACCGCGACTTGCGGGTTGCCGCGCAAAACGTCGCCGCCTCTTACGCGCAGTACGAGGTCCAGCATGCCGCGCTGTTCCCGACGATCGATGCGCTTGGCAGTGGCGACTTCGCGCGGGAGGCGCCAGGCGAGGAGGGAACGCCCACGGCTCTGCATCTAAATGCCTATAGTCTGGGGCTGAGCGCTGTCTCATATGAATTGGATCTGTTCGGCCGCATCCGCAGTCTGAGCAAGCAGGCGCAAGAGCAATATTTCAGCCTGGCTGAGACGCAAAAGAGCACGCTGATTAGCCTGGTGGCATCGGTCGCGTCAGAATATCTGGCGTGGCTTGCCGATCGTGACGCTTTGCGTGTGTCGCAGTTGACGGCAAAGGCGCAGCAGCAATCATATGACCTTTACAAACTGCAACTAGCCCAAGGGACCGGAACACTGCTCACGGTGGCGCAGGCAGAGTCAACTCTGCGCACCGCCGAGGCAAGCGTTGAGCAATATACCAGGCAGGTGGCGCAGGATCTCGATCAATTGGTACTGCTGGTTGGAACCACGCTGCCGGACGCGTTGCAGACACGCATGATGGCGGAGAGCGGACTGGGGGCGGAGCCAGCGTTCCCAGCCTTACCCGCCGGGTTGCCTTCGGATCTACTGCAGCGCCGCCCGGACATTCGCGCCGCTGAGCACACCTTACTGGCCGCCAACGCGAACATCGGCGCTGCGAGGGCGGCGTTCTTCCCGTCTGTCACGCTGACCGGTAGCGGCGGCACGGCTAGTGGCGGCCTGACGAAGTTGTTCGGCGCCGGGACGGCGTCCTGGCTGTTCGAACCGCAAGTCAGCGTGCCAATTTTCGACGCCGGAGTAAACTTTGCCAATCTCGACTACGCCAAAGTCCAAAGACGAATCGAGATCGCAAATTATGAGAAATCCATCCAGTCGGCGTTCCACGACGTCTCGGACGCGCTGGCCGGACGGGCGACCTATACGCGCCAGGTAGACGCAGAGAAGAAGCTCGTCCATGCCGATCAGACCTACTATGATGTATCAAAGATGCGGTCGGATGCCGGGGCAGACACCTATCTCAACGTGCTCATCGCGCAGAACTCACTGTTCTCAGCGCAACTTACACTCGTCTCCCTCAACCTTTCCCAAGCGCAGAACTTGGTGACGCTTTACATGGCGCTCGGTGGCGGCTGGACAGATCGTGTTCAAGGACCATCCTAATTAGCAAGCATGCTAATCCCTGGTAACCATGGCTTTCCGTTCATCTTAGTAATTCAGTGTAAGTCCGATCTTCGTAGCGACTGCGCCGCGGGAACACAGCGCCGAAAGCAATGGACACCTTCCGAATACCCGACCGCAATGAGGTCAGGTATCTTGATCTGACGGGAAGCGGCAGCGAGACCGCTGCCCATGTCAACGAGGATGGCCGAGTTACATTCATGTTCCTGGCTTCGGCAGGCAACCCATGATCCTGCGCCGATACGGAACTACGATGATCGTGCAGCCCAAAGATCAGTCGTGGCCCAACTACACATCACGGCTCAGACGTGGAAGCTCTCGCCACAGCCGCAGCGGCCCTTCTCGTTCGGGTTCACGAAGGTAAAACCGGCAGATAGGTCCTTCACCTGGTAGTCCATCATTGTGCCGATCAGGAACAGGCTTGCCTTCCGGTCTACGAGCACCGTCAAGCCATGGTCCGTGACGATTTCGTCCCCAGGGCCCGGCTCCACTACCCAGTCCATGCGGTACGACATGCCGGAGCAGCCTTTTGTGCTCACGTCGATGCGCAACAGCATGCCCTTCTGCGCGCCGCTGTAGAGTTTCGCCAAGCGGTCGGCAGCCGCGTCCGACATCGTCATCAACGGCGGCAGGGCGCGGCGGGGCTTCGCGGTGGTCTGGGTTGCACTCATGGTGAATCCTAAATCGTGACGCGTCAGAACATGTTCAATGACAGGCGGGCTTCCTCGGTCATCCGGCTCGGATCCCAGGGCGGGTCCCACACCGTCTCGACCTCGCACTCGGTCACGCCGGGCACCGCCATGATGGCCTCGCGCGCCTGGATCGGCAATTCCTGGGCGGAGGGGCAGCCGGGCGCGGTCAGCGTCATCTCCACCTTGACGCGGCCTTCGTCGGAAATCTCAATCGCGTAGACCAGGCCGAGTTCGTAGATGTTCACCGGGATTTCGGGGTCGTAGACCGTGCCGATCGCGTTGATGATCGCGTCCTCGGTCGGCACCGGTTCGGCCGAACCCTCGGGCGTCCAGGCGGCATGGATGTCAGTCATGATCGGCGTCCTCCAGCGCGGCCAGCAGCGCGTCCCACGGCAATGTGGCGCATTTCAGCCGCGACTTGAACTCATGCACGCCTGCCAAGGGCCGCAGGGTCTCCATGTCAGGAGCGCAATCCGGGCAGGCGCCGGTGCGGACTAGCGCGCGGAAGCGTTCGGCCAAATCCTGTACGGCGTCGGGCGTTCGCCCGGCCACGGCCTCCGCCATCAGGTCGGCGGACGCGATGCTGATCGCGCAGCCCCGCGCTTCGAACGCCGCCTGGGCGATGCAGCCATCCGCCATGCGCACGCGCACCTCGACCCGGTCGCCGCACATCGGGTTGTCACCCTTGGCGGCATGGTCATAGGGGTCGAGCCGTGCCTGGTGCCGGGGGTGGCGGCCCCGGTCCAGGATCACCTGCTGATAAAGCTCACCCACGTCGAACGCAGCCTCGCTCATGCGAAGAACGCCCGCACGCGCTCCAGCGTGTCGGCCAGCACGTCGATCTCGCCCGGCGTGGTATACACGCCGAAACTCGCCCGGGCGGTGCTGTCCACGCCCAGGCGACGCATCAAAGGCTCGGCACAGTGGTTGCCCGCCCGCACCGCAACGCCGTTGCGGTCCAGCAGGGTCGCGACGTCATGGGCATGCGCGCCCTCCAGGGTGAAGGACACCACACCGCCCCGGTCCTGCGCTTGGCCGATCACGCGCAGCCCCTTGATGTCGGCCAGCCGGGCCAGGGCATGGTCGGTCAACGCCGCCTCATGGGCGGAGATCGCGTCGTAACCCACCGCCTCGACCCACTCGATCGCACGCTTCAGCCCGATCGCCTCCACGATCGGGGGCGTGCCGGCCTCGAATTTGTGCGGCACCCGTGCCCAAGTCGAGTGCTCGAAGCTGACGCTGCCGATCATGTCGCCGCCACCCATGAAGGGGGGCATCGCCTCCAGCAACGCCATCCGGCCCCACAGCACGCCTATGCCGGTCGGGCCATACAGCTTGTGCCCGGTGAAGACGTAGAAATCCGCATCCAGCGCCTGAACGTCAATCCGGCGATGCACCACCGCCTGGCTGCCGTCGAACAGCACCTTGGCGCCCGCTTCATGCGCCGCGGCCGCGATCCGCGCAGCCGGGGTGTAGGTGCCCAGCACGTTGGACATGTGCGTCATCGCGACCAAGCCCACGCGGCCGTCTGCGAGCTTGGCTTCGAAGTCCGTCCAGTCCAGTTCGCCGGCATCGGTCACCCGCGCCACCCGCAACTCGATCCCGCTGCGGTCGCGCAGCATCTGCCAGGGCACGATGTTGGCGTGGTGCTCCATCTCGGTGATCAGCACCGCCTGGCCGGGCTGCATCAGGCTGCCATAGCTGTGCGCCAGCAGGTTGATCGCCTCGGTGCTGTTCTTGGCAAACACGATCTCGTCCCGGGAGGGCGCGTTCAGCAGCCGCGCCACGGCATCCCGGGTCGATTCATACGCGTCCGTCGTGCGCTCGCTCATCCAGTGCAGACCGCGATGCACGTTGGCGTATTGCGTGCGCATCGTGTCGGCCATCGCATCGATGACCACGTCGGGCTTCATGGCGGAGGCGGCGCTGTCCAGGAACACCAGCGGCTTGCCGTGCACCCGCTCCGACAGGATGGGGAACTCGGTACGGATGCGCTCGACGTCCAGCGGAGCAGGGCGGATCATCGTCATGCCGCCACCGCCTGGCGACGCCACCAGCCGTCGATCGCCTGCTCCAGCAAGGCGCGGGCGGGCGCGTGGCTCACCGCTTCCAGCGCGTCGTCCAGGAAGGCGCGGATCAGCATGGAGCGGGCCTCCTGTTGCGGAATACCGCGAGCGCGAAGGTAGAACAACTGGTCGTCATCCAACTCCCCGATCGTGGCGCCATGGCTGCACTTCACATCGTCGGCGTAGATCTGCAATTCCGGCTTGCAATCGATCTCCGCCTCCGGCGACAGCAGCAAGGCCTGGCTCATCTGGTAGCCGTCGGTCTTCTGCGCCACCCGCTCGACCTCGATCCGGCCCTGGAACACGCCGCGCGCCCGGTCGGTGAGCACGTTCTTCACCGTCTGGCGGCTGCTGCAATTCGGCGCGTCGTGCACCACGACCGTGGTGATGTCGCCGATCTGGTTGCCGCCCAGCATCTGCGCCGCGTTCAGGTGCACCGTGGCGCCGGGGCCGGTGAGCCGGGCATGGCACTCGCCCCGCGCCACCCGGCCGCCGAGCGTCAGCGTGAATGCGTCGTAGAACCCGCCGGCCGCCACCGCCGCGTAGATGGTCGCGAGGTGAAATGCCTCCGGCGCCTCGTCCTGCAGGCGGATATGGGTGAGCGTCGCGTTGGCGGCGACGTCGATCTCGAACACCGGGTTGTGCAGGTAGCGCCCGCGGCCCAGGGACAGCTCGACCACGGCCAGCCGGGCACCCTCCGCCAAGCGGATGGCGTGGCGCGGGTGGAAGGCGACCGACCGCCCCGTCGTCTCGGCGGCGAGGCTGACCAGGACCAGCGTGCCGGCATCCACGCCCGCCGCCACGGACAGGATCGCCCCGTCCTCCGCCAGCATGGTGTTGAGCGCCACCACCGGCTCCTGCTCCGGCCGGGGCGACGCGCCGAAATGGGGTGTGTCGGCGAAGCGGCCGACGTGGAGCGTGTCCGGCGGGGTAGACAGGTCCTCGCGCAGCCGGCCATCGACGAAGACCAGGCGGGGCCCCTCGATCGCGGGAATCGCAGGCAAGGCACCGCCCTCGACAGACGTGAGCGGCTCGCGGAACTCGCCGTCCGCCAAGGAGCGCAGGCTGGTGTATTTCCAGGCTTCGTTGCGGACGCTGGGCAGGCCAGCCGCCCGGAACGCCGCCGCAGCGGCATCCCGCACGCCGGGATCGCCGGGCAGCCGCGCACGCAGCCCCTCGTAGCGGGCAAGGAAACTGTCGGCGCCAGATCGTAGGGACGCGCTCATGCGGCGTCGGCGACCATCGGGGCGTAGCCGGTGGCTTCCAATTCCTTCGCCAATTCCGGGCCGCCGGAGCGGATGATCCGGCCAGCCGACAACACGTGCACATGATCGGGCACGATGTAGTCCAGCAGGCGCTGGTAATGCGTGATCACCAGGGCCGAGAAGCCCGGCCCACGCAGCGCGTTTACGCCGTCCGCCACGATCTTCAGCGCGTCGATGTCCAGGCCGCTATCCGTTTCGTCCAGGATCGCCAGCCTTGGCTTCAGCACCGCCATCTGCAGCACTTCGTTGCGCTTCTTCTCGCCACCGCTGAAGCCGACATTGACGTTGCGCTTCAGCATGTCGTCCGGCATCGCCAGGCGCTTCATCGCCTCGCGCGCCACGCGCAGGAACTTCACGGCGTCCAGTTCCGGCTCGCCCCGCGCCCGGGCCTGGGCGTTGTAGGCAGTGCGCAGGAAGTTGGCGTTGCCGACGCCGGGCAGCTCGACCGGATATTGGAAGGCCAGGAACAGCCCGGCGGCCGCGCGGGCCTCCGGCTCCATGGCCAGCAGATCCTGCCCGTCGAACGTCGCAGACCCGCCCGTCACCACATAGCCGGCGCGGCCGGACAGCACGTAGGACAGGGTGGACTTGCCGGACCCATTGGGCCCCATGATGGCATGGACCTCGCCGGTCGGCACCGTCAGGTCCACGCCGTTCAGGATGACCTTGCCGTCCTCCAGCGTGGCGGAGAGTTGCTTGATCTCGAGCATCAGCCGACCGAACCCTCCAGGCTGATGGCCAGCAGCTTCTGCGCTTCTACCGCGAACTCCATCGGCAGTTCCTTCAGCACGTCCTTGCAGAACCCATTCACGATCAGACCGACCGCGTCTTCCTGGCTCAGCCCGCGCTGGCGGCAGTAGAACAACTGGTCGTCGTTGATCTTGCTGGTGGTCGCCTCGTGCTCGACCTGCGCCGTCGCGTTGCGGCTCTCGATATACGGCACGGTGTGCGCGCCGCATTGGTCGCCGATCAGCAGGCTGTCGCACTGGGTGAAGTTCCGCGCGCCATGCGCCTTCGGCAGGATGCGCACCAGCCCGCGATAGGTGTTGTCCGACCGCCCGGCGCTGATCCCCTTGCTAACGATGGTCGAGCGGCTGCCCTTGCCGATATGGATCATCTTCGTGCCGGTATCGGCCTGCTGGCGGTTGTTGGTCAGCGCAACGGAGTAGAACTCCCCCACGCTGTCCTCGCCCTGCAGGATGCAGGACGGGTACTTCCAGGTGATCGCCGACCCGGTCTCCACCTGCGTCCAGCTTACTTTGCTGCGGGCGCCGCGGCAGGCCGCGCGCTTGGTGACGAAGTTGTAGATGCCGCCTTTGCCGTTGGCGTCGCCCGGATACCAGTTCTGCACCGTGCTATACTTGATCGACGCATCGTCCAGCGCGACCAGTTCGACCACGGCTGCGTGCAACTGGTTCTCGTCGCGCTGCGGCGCGGTGCACCCCTCCAGGTAGGAGACGCTGGCGCCTTCCTCGGCGATGATCAGTGTCCGCTCGAACTGGCCGGTGTTCTTCGCATTGATGCGGAAATACGTCGACAACTCCATCGGGCAGCGCACGCCCTTCGGGATGAACACGAACGACCCGTCGGTGAACACCGCGCTGTTCAGCGCGGCGAAGTAGTTGTCGCCCGCCGGAACGACGCTGCCCAGATACTGCCGCACCAGGTCGGGATGGTCGTGCACCGCCTCGGAAATCGGGCAGAAGATCACCCCGGCCTCGTACAGGCTCTTGCGGAAGGTCGTCGCGACGGAGACGCTGTCGAACACCGCGTCGACCGCGATGTTGCGGCCGCTTGGCGCGTCGTCATCGCCTACGCCGACGACGCCCGCGAGCAATGCCTGCTCCTTCAACGGGATGCCGAGCTTGGCGTAGGTCTTCAGCAACTCCGGATCGACCTCGTCCAGTGAGCGCGGGCCGTCCTTCTTCTTCGGCGCCGCGTAGTAATGGATGTCCTGGTAGTCGATCGGCGGATAGCCGACCTTCGCCCAATCAGGCTCCTCCATCTCCAGCCAGGCCGCATAGGCCTTCAACCGCCAGGCGAGCAGCCACTCCGGCTCCTCCTTGCGGGCTGAGATCATGCGGATGGTGTCCGTGCTCAGCCCCTTGGGGGCGACGTCCATCTCGATGTCGGTCTCAAATCCCCACTTGTAGCCGGACTGCGTCAGGGACTGGACGGTGTCGAGGGTTTCGGCGACTGCTGCCATAAGCGAGCGTCCTATTCGGCGGAGAGGGAAAGGGATAGCGAGGCAGGGAATGGTCGCGCCGCGGGCGCCATGTCGGCCAGGGTGATCGCCGTCAGAGCCTCCCGCACCGCATCGTTCACGGCGTCCCAGCGGCCGCGCACCGGGCAGGTGCAGGATGCTTCGCAGGAGGCGCCCGAGCCTTCGACGCACGCCGTCATCGCGATGGGACCGTCGATCGCGGTGATCACGTCCGCCACCGCGATCGCCCCCAGTGGACGCATCAGCCGGTAGCCGCCCCGCGCACCCCGCTGCGACGCGACCAGGCCGGAGGCGGCCAGCGCCTTCAGCACCTTGCCCACCGTCGGTTCCGGCACCCCGGTCGCCTGGGAGACTCCGGGCGAGGTTTGCACCCCCTCCACCGCTGCGAGACGGATCAGCACCACGACCGCGTAATCCGTGAGTTTGGAGAGCCTGAACATGGCATCCGATGGGTTGAGATTAATTGGACTGCTGCGGTCCGGTATGCGGCAGATGAGGCCTGGTGGCGCCGGCGTCAACCCCGGAGCGCTGCGATTCCGCCGGCGATCCCGACACAGATGGGCGCCGTGAGAACGATGGAAATCACCGGCATGCCATACCACCACGCCTCGATCGCAGACCCGGCGGCCAACAGGGCCGCAATGGCTGGCGCACGCAGGGTGAGCCCTGCTGACGCGGTTGCAAGCAGCAGGCCGATGCCGGCCTCCGCAGCGTTGCGCAGCGGACTCGCCTGCAGCCGGTGTACCGTGCCCGCAATGTCCGCCCCGGTCGAGCGGAGCAGCACGGAAGCGACGCTTTCACCGACTAGGAACAGGCTGCCGAAGCCATAACGCAGCAGCGCGACCAAGCCGGCTGCCAGCAGCGGTAGCGACCAGAGTACGGATGCCGCCAGGCACAGACCGCCGGAGGCGACCTGCACCGCACGCGCGAGCCTGATCAGGAACGCCGCATATCGGGCCCTGGCTCGCCTTCCTCCAGGTCATCGTCGTCCAGGCGCTCCATGTGGACGCTGTGGTCGCCGCCATGCTGCTGGATGTCGTGCTCCCGCGGCCCAGCGGTGCGGTCGACCACCGTCACCAGGTCGATCCCCTCCTCGTCCGCGACCCGGCACGCTGCGGCGACCGCATCCTCCAGCGTCATCGGCCCGCCGCCAGGGGCGGTGGGATGCGTGCGTTCCGGCAGGCCCCGGCCATGGGTCAGCGTGATCTCCACCACAAGCCTGTGCGGGTCGTCCTCATCAAACCGGCGCAGCACGGTCACGCAATGGCCGCCTTCCGGCAGCGGGTCGTGGGGGTTGAGGTGTCGGATCTTGGCCATGCGCGCTCTCCTGTTCGGACGCTGCAACGGGCTGGCGGCCACGCGGGTTCAATCCTCGCCCCGGCGAGAGTATGCAGGCGGTCGGCATGGCGATTGCGTCGCCATCCCCGCACATCGCGCACGAAGGAACAGGCCGTTTGTCGGACCTTGCCATGACCACGCCCCGCGCCGCCGCCATCCGGGCGCGGCATGCCGCCAGCCTGATCGTGCTGCGACATGGCACGTCGCCGACGATGCTGATGGGCCTGCGCGGCGCCGGCCACCGCTTCATGCCGAACCGCCTGGTGTTCCCGGGCGGCTCGGTGGACCGGGCGGACGCGACGGCGCAAGTGGCGTCGCCCATGCCGGCGCATGTGCTGGCCATGGTGCAGAAAAGCTGCAAGCCGCGCCTCGCCCACGCGCTGGGGGTGGCCGCCGCGCGCGAGTTGGAGGAGGAGACCGGGCTGAGCCTGGGCGCGCCGCCTCACCTGGCCGGGTTCGACTATCTGGGCCGGGCGATCACGCCGCCGGACCAACCGGTGCGCTTCAACGCGCGGTTCTTCGTGGTGGACGCGGGGGCGGTGCGGGGCACGCTGGCCGGGTCGGGTGAGTTGGA
This sequence comes from Acetobacteraceae bacterium, assembly GCA_965199095.1. Taxonomy (GTDB): domain Bacteria; phylum Pseudomonadota; class Alphaproteobacteria; order Acetobacterales; family Acetobacteraceae; genus LMUY01. Next base: position 772,129 of record CBDAQM010000003.1, on the reverse strand, counting down.
AGGGCTGCGCTGGTACGGGATCGAGGAGGCCTTGGCGCTGGATCTGGCGCGCCCGACCCGCATGGTCATCGGGCTGCTGCAACTCTGGCTGGGCATGACGGAAAAGGAACGGGCGGCGCGGGTGGACCTCCCCGTGATGCGCCGGCGCCAGATGCTGAAGGAGTAGTGTTTGCCTCCCTATCTGGCAAACCGAACGCGGGGAACTTTGAAATGACGGAACTCCTATCCCGGCCCTCCACCCTGCTCGAAGTCTCCCGCCGGGCGGCGGCTGTCGCGCAGCCGTTTGATCCGGCGTTGCGGGAGTTCTTGGACGAATTCTACTCCGGTGCTCAAAGCCGTTGCCTGGCGATCGCGGAAGAACCGCTGCTGCTTGACGATGTGAAAGATGCCTACCTTGCTGCCGTGGCGGAGCACCTTGCGATGACATACGCCATCGCTGTGCCCGCCTGGGCCGAGCACCATGGCCGGCCCTTGAAGAAGGCGTTCTTTGCCGGTGGGCTTGAGTCCCTCAAGGCAGTCTTGACGGTGGAGAGCCCGTCGGCGTTCCGGCGCAGGCTGATCTTCATCAGCAAGAATGCATTGGATCGGCCGAGCCGCCGTGACGCTTAATCGAACCCGAGAAACCCCGGCATCGTCGCGATCGGAGGGGCGGTGCGCAGCCGGGCCAGGTCCGGCAGCGGGCGGGCGGTGCGGGGGTCGTCCGCCAACGCGGCCTCCAGGGCCGCAGCAGCGGCCAGCAACGCGGCGTCGCCGCCGCGGCGGCCGACGAGCTGGAGGCCGAACGGCATGCCCCGCGAATCCACCCCCACGGGCAACGACAGGCAGGGATGGCCGGCCAGCGTGCCGGCATAGGCGAGCGCCAGCCAATGGTAGTAGCTGTCCAGCACGCGGCCATCGATCTGCGCGGGATACAGCTCCGACCAAGGGCGCGGGCTGATGCTGATCGCCGGGGCCAGCACCACGTCGAAGCGGGTGAAGAACTCGTGCCAACGCCGCTGCATCGCCGTTTGCAAGGTCAGGGCGCGGGCTACGTCGGCGGCGGTGTAGCGCAGCCCTTCCTCGACATTCGCGATCACGTTGGGGCCGACATCCGCGGGGCGTGATTGCACCTTCTCCAAATGGCTGCCCAGGAACGCCACGGCCCGTAGCACGGCGAACGCCGCGTCCGCGCCGGTGCAGTCGGGCGTTGCGTCCTCCGCCCGGCCGAACAGGCGGCGGAACAGCGCGGTTTTTTCCGTGAAGGCCGCCACCACCGTCTGCTCCACCGGCGCGAAGCCGAAATCCGGCGTGACCGCCACCCGCAGCGACGCCAGGTCCACGGGCGCCGGCGGGTAGAAGGCGGTCGGGTCGGCGGGGCTGGAATACGGGTCGCGCGGGTCGTGCACCGCCATCGCCGCCATCAGCAGCATCGTGTCCGGCACCGTGCGCGCCATGGGGCCGTTCGACCCAAGCGGCATCCAGCCATGGCCGCGCATCTCGCTCGGCACCACGCCGGGCGACGGGCGGAAGCCGACGACGCCGTTGAATGCCGCCGGGTTGCGCAGGCTGCCGCCCGTGTCCGAGCCGGTGGCGAGCGGGACCATGCCGCAGGCCAGCGCCACCGCAGACCCACCCGAGGAGCCAGCGGCCGAGCGCGTCGGATCGAACGCGTTGCCCGTGGCGCCCCACACCGCGTTGCGCGTGTTGGCCCCGGCGCCGAACTCCGGGACGTTGGTCTTGCCCAGCACGATCGCGCCGGCGCGGCGCAGGTCGGCCACCATCCGCTCATCCGCCGGCGCCACCGTGTCGCGGAAGATCGGGCTGCCGCGGGTGAAGGGTAGCCCGGCGGCGGCGTTCAGATCCTTCACGCCGAGCGGCAGGCCGTGCAGCAACGGCAAATCCTCGCCCGCCATCACCGCCTGCTCCGCCTTCGCCGCTGCCGCGCGGGCGGCGGCGACGTCGCGCGCGGGCATGGCGTTGACCGCCGGCTCGATCGCCTCGATGCGGGTGATGCAGCTTTCAAGCAGCTCCACGGGCGACAGCGCGCGGCGGCCGATCAGCCGGCGCGCTTCGACGGCGGGAAGGTCACACGGCTCCATCCTCAATACCCCAGCGCCATGCCGTCCTTGCGCGGGTCCGACCCGCCCACAAGGGTGCCGCGGGCGCGGTCGATCCAGATCGCCTGCCCGCCGCCATGCGGCCGTTCGACCCCGGTGGGCGTGTGGCCCATGGCGGCGAGGAGGTCGACCGTGGCCCGCGGGATGCCGCGCTCCACCTCCAGCTTGCCGCCGGAGGGGAACAGGCGCGGCAGATCGAGCGCCTGCTGGATGTCCAGCCCGTATTCCAGCAGGTTGCCGAGGAACCAGCTTTGTCCCATCGGCTGGAAATGGCCGCCCATCACGCCGAACGGCATCACCGCCTCGCCGTCCTTGGTCAGCATGCCGGGGATGATGGTGTGCATCGGGCGCTTGTTCGGCGCGATGCAGTTCGGGTGGCCGCGCTGCACGACGAAGCCGGCGCCGCGGTTCTGCAGCATCACGCCGGACTGCTCCGCCAGGATGCCGGAGCCGAAGCTCTTGAACAGCGAGTTGATGAAGGAACAGACATTGCCGTCCTGGTCCACCACGCAGAGGTAGACCGTGTCACGATGCGGCGGCAGCACCGCCTCCCCGGCGCGCGGCAGGGTCGGCAGGGCGCGGTCCGGGTCGATCAGGCCGCGCAGCCCGGCGAGGTAGGGGGGGTCCATCAGCCGGGCGATGGGCACGTCCGCCTGCGCCGGGTCGGCGATGAAGGCGTCGCGGTCGCGGTAGACCAGCCGCGCCGCCTCGACATGGCGGTGCAGGCGCTCGGGGGACAACGGGTCGGACGTGGCGTCGAACCCCTCCAGGATGCCAAGCAGCATCAGCACCATCAGGCCGGAGCCGTTGGGTGGGCATTGCCAGACGTCGTAGCCGCGCCAGGCGGTGTGGATGGGGTCGACGAACTGCGCGGCGCTGCGGCCGGCGGCGAAATCTTCCTCCGTGTGCAGGCCGCCGCGGGTGCGCAGCGTGGCCACCATGTCCGCCGCGACGGCGCCCTCGTAGAAGCCGCGCGCACCGTGCTTGGCGATCGTACGCAGGGTCTGGGCCAAGCCGGGCTGACGGAACATGTCGCCGGGCTTGGGCGCGCTGCCATTGGGCAGGAACGCCTCCGTGCGGTTCTTGCGCAGCTTGTCGGACGCGATCTGCCAGTCGGAGGCGACGCGGTGATGCACCGGCCAGCCCTCCGAGGCAAAGCGGATCGCGGGTTGCAGCAACTCGTCCAGCCCCTTGGCGCCGTGCGCCGCCAGCAGCATCTCCCACGCGCCGACCGCGCCGGGGATGGTGACGGAATGCGGCCCGGTCTCGTCGATGGCGGTGATGCCCTGCGATTCGAACCAGTCGATCGTCGCCGCGGCCGGCGCACGGCCGGAGCCGTTCAGGGCGACCACCGGCTTGCCCGGCTGCTTCCACAGGCAGAAAGTGTCGCCGCCAATGCCGGTGGATTGCGGTTCGATCACGCCCAGCACCGCCACCGCGGCCACCGCCGCATCCAGCGCGTTGCCCCCGGCGCGCAGCACGTCCAGCGCGGTGAGCGTGGCCGCCGGCATCGAGGTGGCGGCCATGGCGTGGGTGGCGTAGACCGGGGAACGCCCCGGCAGATGGAAATCGCGCATGCCGAATTGCTCCCACGCTGCTCCCCGCTTGGCAACCAGCGCGCATCAGGCATGATCGCCGGCATGACCGAGCAAGCCACCCCCGAGGATTTCGACCGGCTGGATATCCGCGTCGGCACCATCATCGACGCGCAACCCTTTCCGGAGGCGCGCAAGCCGGCCTTCAAGCTGCGGATCGATTTCGGGGCCGAGATCGGGGTGAAGAACTCCTCCGCGCAGATCACGGTGCATTACGCGGCGGACCAGTTGATCGGGCGCCAGGTCTGCGCCGTGGTGAACTTCCCGCCGCGCCGGATCGCCGGCTTCCCGTCCGAGGTGCTGACGCTGGGGATGCCGGACGAGAACGGGGACGTCGTGCTGGTACGGCCCGACTTGAAGGTGCCGAACGGCGGACGGCTGTTCTGACGACGAGGGCCTACGCGACGGTCACGTGGGACCAGTTGCACCGGGACGCGCGTGCCCTGGCCACCGCGCTGGCCCCGCTGGGCCCGTGGCGCGGCATCGTGGCGATCACCCGCGGCGGCATGATCCCGGCGGCGATCGTGGCGCGGGAGTTGGAGTGCCGCGTCGTGGAGACGGTGTCGGTCGCCGCCTATGACGAGGAGGCGCGGGGCGAGCCGGTCCTGCTGAAGCCGCCCAGCGCCGCCGGGGACGGCGCGGGCTTCCTGATCGTCGACGACCTGGTGGACCGCGGCGCCACCGCGCGGCTGGTCCGCGGGTTGCTGCCACAGGCGCATTTTGCCTGCCTCTACGCCAAGCCAGCCGCGCGCGGCCTGGCCGACACCTTCGTGACGGAGGTGCCGCAGGAAACCTGGATCCTGTTTCCGTGGGATACGGCCCCGCTCTTCGTGCCGCCGATCGTGCGGCGGGACGGCAATGAGCCGAACCTGCCTATAAAGTGATGGGCCACAAGGGATCGGCGGGATGAATGCCGCCCATGGCAGAATGATTTTGATGGAATGGCGTGGAAAACGGCGTAGCGTGCAAAGTCAACCGATAGCAGGCTGCTCCTTCGGCAGCCGCTCAGGAGCGAGGACAGCATGATCAGTCACAAATTTGCCGCCGGTGATCGCGTGTCGGTCATGCCGGACCGGGGCAACATCAATGCCCGTGCAGGAATCTACACGATCGTCCGCACGATGCCGGTGACCGGCCAGATTTGCCAATACCGGGTGAAGAACGCCTTGGACAACCACGAACGCGTGTTGGACGAGGCTCAACTCAGCCGCGTCTGAGGCTTGCGGCGCCGCGATGGCTTGGCTGTCGCGGCCGTCCCCGGCATGGTGGACGCCAAAGCAGGAGGACGTCCCATGGCCGAGTCAAGAACGCTGCGCGAGCTGTTGTCCCCAGGTCGCTGCCTGGCATTGCCCGGCGTGTTCGACGGCATCTCCGCCCGGGTCGCCGACAGCCTCGGGTTCGAGGCGCTGTATATGACGGGCTACGGCAGCGTCGCCTCCGCGCTGGGCGCCCCGGACGCGGGCACCGCGAGCTATACCGAGATGCTGGACCGGGTCCGCTGCATCGCCGGCGCGGTGTCGGCGCCGTTCCTGGCGGATGGCGACACGGGGTATGGCGGCCTGCTGAACGTCGACCGCACCGTGCGCGGCTATGCGGCGGCGGGGGCGGCGGCCATCCAGCTCGAAGATCAGGAATTCCCGAAGAAATGCGGCCATACCGAGTATCGCCGCGTCATCCCGATGGCCGACGCCGTGCAGAAGATCCAGGTGGCGGTGGAGGCGCGGCCGAGCCGGGATTTCCTGATCGTGGCCCGCACCGACGCCCGCTATGCCCACGGGCTGGATGAGGCGCTGCGGCGCGGCGAGGCTTTCCTTGAAGCGGGCGCCGACGTGCTGTTCATCGAAAGCCCGGAATCCCTGGAGGAATTGCGCCGTGTGGCGGAAACCTTCAAAGGCGCGCTGTTGCTGGCCAACATGGTGGAGGGTGGGCGCACGCCCTATCTCGGCACCGCCGACCTGGCGGCGATGGGGTTCTCCATCGCGCTGTTCCCGGCCACCGGCTTCCTTGCCGCGGCCGCGGCCTTGAAGGCAGCCTATGGCCAAATCCAGCAGGCGGGCATCGGCACCGGCGGTCCGGCGGCGCTGCTGCCGTTCGCCGAGATGAACGCGCTGATGGGCTTCGCCGCCGTCCACGCGTTCGAGCGCCGGCACGGCAACAGCGACGCCCGGGCCTGACGGCATCCGGCCGCAGCAGCAACACAAACAGTTCCGCTCTGCCAGGCATTATGTTAGCGTTCGCGCAACGGCGGCACTCAACGGCGCCGGGGAGGGATCTGAGATGACGTTTCGAGCAATCGGGCGGCGTGTTCTGGCCACCGCCATTCTGACCGTGGCCGGCCTGGCGGCCAGCGCGCTTCCCAGCCGGGCCGACACCATCACCGTGACCCATTGGGGCGGGCAGTTCTACGGCGCGCCCTACGCCGTCGCGATGGACAAGGGTTTCTTCAAGCAGCACGGCGTCGACATCACCGGCATCCTCACCGCGCCCGGCGGCGGCACGGCGGTGCGCAACACCGTCGCCGGCGACATCCCGTTCGGCGAGGTCTCGCTCGCCGCCGCGGTGGAGGCGATCAATGCCGGGCAGAAGCTGGTCATCGTGTCCGCCGGCACCCAAAGCGTCGCCGACCAGATGTGGGCTGTGAAACTCAACTCGCCGCTGCACGGGATCAAGGACTTGGTGGGCAAGCGGATCGCCTATACCGCGCCCAACTCCGTCTCCGACATGATCATCCTCATGGCGCTGAAGGCCAACGGCATGACGGCGCAGCAGGTCCATTTGGTGCCGGCCGGCGACCTGGGCGCCAATTTGTCCGCGATCACCAGCGGTGCGGTGGATGCGGGCTTCGTCGACTCGCTGTTCCTGGCGCAGAACCCGACGCTGATCCGGCCGGTGTTCTGGGTGAAGGACGTCATGTCCCCGCGCATGATGCAGACCGTCTGCGTCACCACCGTCGAATACGCCCACACCCACCCCGAGGTGATCCGCGGCATCATCGCGGCCCGCAAGGAGGGTCTGGACTATCTGCGCAGCCATCCGGACGAGGCGGCCGATATCCTGGCCCGCGCCTACAACAACCCCAATGCGACGCTGTTCCGCGACCACATGAAGGAGCTGGTGGCGGATGATTACTGGAGCGACGGGCGGTTCGACTACGAGGGGATGAACCACATGGTCGAGGGACTGCAGATCACCGGCCAGCTCAAGGAAGCGCCGGACTGGACCAAGATCATCGACCCGTCCTTCCTGCCGCCGGACCAGCGCGCCGCGCGCTGACATGGCCGCGCCTCCCCCCGACGGCCGGAACGGCGCGCCGCCGCCCGATATGGACGCCGCCCATGCCAGCCTCGCCGGCGTGACCCGGCGCTACGGCGGCAGGACGCCAATCCATGCGCTCGGCCCGATCGATTTGGATCTGGCGCCGGGCGAGTTCTTCTCCGTCGTCGGCCCGTCCGGCTGCGGCAAGTCCACCTTGCTGGACGTGCTGTCCGGCCTCGGGGTGCCGAGCGAGGGCACCGTCGCCTTCGAAGGCAAGCCGGTGCGCGGCGAGGTGCCAGACGGCGTGGGCGTGGTGTTCCAGGAGGATTCGAGCTTCGCCTGGCTGACGGTGCGCGACAACGTCGCCTTCGGCCTGCGCCGCTCCGGCCTGCCGCGCACCGAGATCAACCGCCGGGTCGACCATGCCGTGGGCTTCATGGGGCTGGCGCAGTTCGCCGGCCATTACCCGGCGCAACTCTCGGGCGGCATGCGGCAGCGCGTGTGCATCGCCCGCACGCTGGTGCAGCAGCCGCGGCTGATCCTGCTGGACGAGCCGTTCGGCGCGCTGGACCAGCAAACCCGGCTGCTGATGGGGGACGAGCTGCTGCGGCTGTGGCGCGAGACCGGCGCCACGGTGCTGCTGATCACCCACGCACTGGACGAGGCGGCGATGCTGTCGGACCGGGTGGGCGTGATGTCCGCCCGGCCCGGCACCTTCATTGACCTGGTGACCACCGGGTGGCCGCGCAACCGCGACAGCCGCGTCGTGTCCGACCCGCATTTCGGCACGCTGACGGCCCGGCTTTGGACCTCGCTGCGCGCCGAATCGATGCGCACGATGGGCCGCGTGGCATGAGCCGCACGCGGGCGGCCCTGCTGGTCCGGGTGGCGCTGCTCGCCGGCCTGGTGCTGCTGCTGGAGGGTGCGTGCCGGGCCGGCTGGATCGACCCGCAGGCCCTGCTGTCGCCCAGCGCCATGGTGGCGGCGATGCTGGCGGAGCTGTCGTCCGGCGATGCCACGGCGCCGATGCTGCAAACCTTCACGACGGTGGGCCTGGCCTGGGCCGTCGCCGTCGCCGGCGGCACCGCCCTGGGCGCCCTGCTGCACGCGGCCCCGCGGGTGCGGCGCGCGGTCGATCCGCTGCTGGCGTCCTATTACTCGGTGCCGACCTTCGTGTTCTACCCGCTGCTGGTGGCGCTGCTGGGGCTGAGCATGGCGCCGCTGGTGGTGCTCGGCGTCGCATCGGCGGCGCCCGCGATGATGATCAGCACCCTGGCCGGCCTGGACAACGTGCCGCCGGTGCTGCGCCGGGTGGCGCGGGTGCAGCGGTTGGGCCCGGTGCACAGCTTCACCGCCATCGTGCTGCCCGCCGCGCTGCCGGCGCTGTTCGGCGGCCTGAAGCTGGCGCTCAGCTACGCGCTGATCGGGGTGATCGCCGGGGAGTTCATCCTGTCCGGCAGCGGGTTGGGCTACGCGATCTCCTTCGCGTATCAGAGCTTCGACACCCGGACGATGTACGGGCTGATGCTGTTCGTGCTGCTGGTGTCGGTGGCCGCCAACGGCATCCTCTACGCCTGGGAGGGCCGGATGCTGCGCCGCCGCTCGCGGCAATGAGCGGTGCGACCATCACGACGGCGCCCGTCCCACGGCGCGGTCGCGTCCTGGACCTGGTGTTGCTGGCCGTCGTGCTGCTGCTGCTCTGGCAGGCGGTGGGCAGTTGGACGGCGGGCGTGGCGATCACCGGCCCGGCGGTGACGTTCGGCTATGCCGGGCAGTTGCTGCTGACCGCCGGGTTCTGGGGCCAGCTCTGGGCGACGCTCTCCGCCTTCCTGCTGGCCTTCGCGTTGTCCGCCGTGATCGGGCTGCTGCTGGGCCTGGTGCTGGGGCTGCGCCGGTTTTCCGGCGACGTGATGGAGCCGGTGCTGGCAGGGTTCTACACCATTCCGAAGGTTACGCTGTATCCGGTGGTGCTGCTGCTGTTCGGCCTGGGCATGGGCGCCAAGGTGGCGTTCGGCGTCATGCACGGGCTGGTGCCGGTGACGCTGTTCACCATGGCCGCGATCAAGACGCTGCCGCCGACCCTGCCGCGCACCGCCCGCGCGCTGCGCCTGTCGCCGGGGCAGACCATGCGGTGGGTTCTGCTGCCCGCCTGCCTGCCGCAGATCATGGCCGGGCTGCGGCTCGGCTTTTCCTTGAGCCTGCTGGGGGTGCTGATCGGGGAGATGTTCAGCTCCCAACGCGGCCTGGGCTTCCTGCTGGTGAGCGGGCTGGCGCAGCACAACGTGGCGCTCAGCACCGCGGTCGTGCTGGTGATCGTGGTCATCGCGGTGGCGGCGAACACGGCGATGCTGCGGGTGAGCCGTGCTATGACCGGATCTCAGGCACCTTCATGAAGACCCAGACGAGGTTGGCCGCCAACAGCGCGGCGGTCACAAGGAACACCCAGTTGAGGCCGATGGTCGCCGCGATGACGCCGCCGGACAGCGGCCCGAGCGAGCCGCCCATGAACATCGCCGACGCCGTGATGCCGTAGACCAGCCCGCGGTCGCCGGACGCCGCCAGCCGCCCGACCAGCGCATTGGCCGTGGGCAGGATGCCGCCGACGAACAGCCCGAGCCCGAACCGGGCGGCGACGAAGCTCCAGTAGTTCGGCACGAAGGCCTGCGGGGCGCTGGCGATGGCCGCCCCCGCCAGGCAGATCATCAGCACCCGGCGATAGCCGATCACGTCGCTGCGCCGGCCGAGGAAGGGCGAGGCGATCAAGTCCGCCACGCCGGTGATGGAGAACGCGATGCCGCCCAGCGTCGCGAGGTCCGCCCGCGGCCCGGTCAGGTGCTCGACATACAGCGTCACCACCGGCTGCACCGCCTGCACGCCGAACTGGGCCAGCAGCAGCACCACGAACAGCGGCAGCAGCCCAGGCGAGCGCGCCAGGATGGCGAAGCTTTTCATCGGCGACAGCGCGCCGCCGCCGGCCTTTGGCGGCTGGTAGCTTTCCTGCACCAGGCGCACCACGCACAGCCCGCACACCAGGCAGACGAACGCGGTGAAGACGAAGGGCATGCGCGCGCTGCCCGTCAGGTCCGCGATGGCGCCGCCGGCCAGCGGCCCGACCAGCGTGCCGACCAGTTGCCCGGTGCTGAGCCAGCCCAGCGCATAGCCGATCCGCCGCGCCGGCACCTGGCTGGCGATCAGGGTGATGCTGGCGGCGTTGAACCCGGCGAACGCCCCCATCAGCGCGCGCAGGGCCAGCAACTGCCATGTCGTCTGCGTGACGCTCATCAACGCCACGAAGAGGCAGATGGCGAAGCAGGAGCGCAGCACCATCAGCTTGCGCCCCCGCCGATCCGCCACCCGCCCCCAGAACGGCGAGACGAAGGCGGCGATGAACGGCGTGACGGACGCGAGCACCCCGGCCCACAGCGCGATGCCGGACGCGTCGTGCACGCCCAGGACCGGCAGGAACAACGGCATGATCGGGCTGAGCACGGTGAAGCCCATGTTCATGCCCAGTTGGATCCCGATCATGACCACGAGCGTGCGCCGCCAATTGGGCGATCCCTCCGCCTCCTCGGTCGGCGTGGTGCTGGCCGGGGACGGGATGCCGCCCGTGCTGGTGACCGCTTTCACCCCCGCTGCGGCATGCCCTCCGGCGTCACCGTCGCGACCAAGGAGGCGTCCAGCCGTTCGTAGCCGTGGTAGTCGATCGTGGCGTACAGCTCCTTGCGGGTCTGCATCGCGTCGATCTTGTTCTGCGTGCCGCCGTCCTTGGCGATGGCGGCGTACAGCGTCTCCTGCGCCTTGGACGCGACCCGCAGCGAACTCACCGGCCAGATCACCATCTTGTAGCCCATCTCCTCGAATTCGGCGGCGGTGAAGAACGGGGTGCGGCCGAATTCGGTCATGTTGGCCAGCAGCGGGACGCCGGGCATGCGGCGGGCGAATGCGCGGAACATCTCGGCGTCGTGCAGCGCCTCCGGGAAGATCGCGTCGGCCCCGGCTTCGACGAACAGCTTGGCGCGGGCGACGGCGCCGTCGATCCCCTCGCTGGCGGCGGCGTCGGTGCGCGCCAGCACCATCAGGTGGCGGCGCGCCTTGGCGCAGGCGGCGACCTTGGCCGCCATGTCGCGCGGATCCGCTAGCTTCTTGTCGTTGAGGTGGCCGCACTTCTTCGGCAGCAACTGGTCCTCGATATGCACGGCCGCCGCCCCGGCATCCTCGAAGGACCGCACCATGTGCATGCAGTTCAGCGCCTCGCCATACCCGGTGTCGCCATCCACCAGCAGCGGCAGCATGGCGGAGCGGGTGATTTGCCGGATGAAGAAGCAGACCTCGTCCACCGTGATCACGCCCAAATCCGGCAGCCCCATCGACGCCGTCATCGCGGCGCCAGAGAGATAGAGCGCCTCGAACCCCGCCTGCTTCGCCTGCAAGGCTGCCATTCCGTTATGCGCGCCGGGCATGCGCAGGATGCCTGGTCGGGCCAGCAGCGCCCGCAACCGGTCGCCGGCGGGCTCCCGAGGCAGGTCGGCGGCAACGAGGTAGGTCATGGCGGGTCTCCCTTTCAGCCCGAGATAATGCGCAGCAAGGCCAGCGGCAATCAACGCGATGCATCCGAAACCGGCGCCCGGTTGCGCGCGTCTCCGCCATGTCGGACATTGCGTCCACCGAGTGGAGGATATTGACCAATGGACATGACCGGCGAACGGCGCATCCCCGCACCCCGCCAGAAAGTATGGGACGCGCTGAACGACCCAGCCGTGCTGAAGGCGGCGATTCCCGGCTGCAAGACGCTGGAAAAGACCTCCGACACGGACATGAAGGCGACGGCGGGCGTCAAGATCGGGCCGATCGCGGCCCAGTTCACGGGCAAGGTGCAGTTGCTGGACCTCAACCCGCCCACCTCGTACCGCATCGCTGGGGAGGGCCAGGGCGGGGTGGCGGGCTTCGCCAACGGGGGCGCCACGGTCCACCTGTCCGATGACGGGCAGTTCACCCTGCTGCAGTACGAGGTGAAGGCACAGGTTGGCGGCAAGATCGCCCAACTCGGCGCCCGGCTGATCGACGCCACGGCCAAGCAGATGGCGGACCAGTTCTTCGACCGCTTCAGCGCCGAGGTGTCCGCCCCGCGCGAGTTGGCCGCGGACGGCATGCTGACCGGCGGCATCGCCGCCCTCACGACCCCGGCCGGCTCGCAGGCGCCCGCCATGATCAACATGCTGGCGATGATCCCGAAGGAGCCGTACGGGTACCCGCTGGTGTTCTGGATCGGCAGCGTGTTGTTCCTGGCGATCTTCGTGCTGATCTTCGGAAGCTACGTTTTTTGACGCCACTGCCAGCCACGGTCGACGACACGGCGGCGCTGCTGCAGGGCCAAGGCTACGTGGCCGACCGTGCGCTGGCGACCACGGTGCACCTGGCGCTCGCCATGGCGCGGCCGCTGTTCCTGGAGGGTGAGCCCGGCACCGGCAAGACCGAGATCGCCCGGGTGCTGGCCGCCGGGTTGGGCCGGCGGCTGGTGCGGCTGCAATGCTATGACGGGATGGATCTGTCGGCCGCGGCCTATGAATGGGACCGCGCCCGGCAGTTGCTGGCGATCCGGTTGGCGGAGGCGCAGGGCAACACGGCGGCGGTCGCGCGGGACATCTATGCCCGCGAATACCTGCAAGCCCGCCCCCTGCTCTCCGCCATCGACCCGGACCTGCCGCCCGCCGTGCTACTCATCGACGAGCTGGACCGGGCGGACGAGCCGTTCGAGGCCTTCCTGCTGGAGCTGCTGGCCGATTTCCAGATCACCGTGCCGGAATACGGCACCATCAAGGCCGCGACGCCACCGGTCGTGGTGCTGACGTCCAACCGCACGCGCGAGGTGCATGACGCGATCCGCCGCCGCTGCCTGTATCAATGGGTCGACTACCCCGACGCCCAGCGGGAGCGCGCCATCCTGCGCGCCCGCGCACCGGGCCTGCCGGAGCGTCTGTCCGCCCAGGTGGTAGCGTTCGTTCAGCAACTGCGCGGGGCCGAGCTGTTCAAGCTGCCGGGCGTGGCGGAGACGATCGATTGGTCGCGCGCCCTGGCGCATATGGACCGCGTCGAACTCACGCCCGAGGCGGTCGACGCCACGCTGGGCGTGCTGCTGAAATACCAGGACGACATCGCCCGGGTGCGGGGCGCCACGGCCGCGGCGATGGTGGCTGGGGTCAAGGATGCCGCCTGACCTGTACGACGTCATCGTGGTCGGGGCCGGGTCGGCCGGCGCCACCCTCGCGGCGCGGTTGTCGGAGGATCCCTCCCGCCGGGTGCTGCTGCTGGAGGCCGGGCGGGACTGGCGCAGCGCGGACGCACCGCCTGCGCTGCGCAGCCGCAACATCATCCCCTTCATGTATGACCCGGCGCTGCAGGCCGATTGGCAATGGCCGGAGCTGCTGACCCGCCGCTCCGCCGCGCAGGCGCCGCGGTATTACTGGCGCGGCAAGGCGCTCGGCGGCAGTTCGGCCGTGAACGCGCAGATCGCGATCCGCGGCGTGGCGGAGGCGTTCGACGGCTGGGCCGAGCTTGGGTGCGAAGGGTGGGCGGCGGACGACGTGTTGCCGCTATTCACCGCCATCGAGGACGACGCGGATTTCGGCGCCGGAAACGGACACCCCCTGCCCGTGCATCGCGCGCCGCTGGCGGAATGGGGCGCGGTCGACCGGGCGCTGCACCAGGCGGCGCTGGGCTGCGGCTACCCCTGGAACCCCAACCTGAACGACCCGGCCGCCGAGGGCGTCTCCTGCTATCCCACCAACACGCGCGGCGGGCAGCGCGTGACCACCAACGACGCCTATTTGGAGCCGGCGCGCGGCCGCGCCAACCTCGACATCCGAGGCGAAGCGCTGGTCGACCGGGCCTTGTTCGACGGCAAAAGCTGCACCGGTGTGCGGGTCAGCTTCGGCGGCGGCGCGTGGCAGGATGTGGCCGGGCGGGAGGTCGTGCTGTGCGCCGGGGCCGTCCACAGCCCGGCGATCCTGATGCGCTCCGGCATCGGGCCGGCCGCCGACTTGGCGGCGCTCGGCGTGACGGTGCTGCACGACCACCCTTCGGTCGGCCGCCACTTCATGGACCATCCGATGATCCGCACCACGCTGGAACTGCTGCCGCAGCACCGCGCGCAGCATCCGGACGCCCGGCACACCAATTGCTGCGTGACCTATAGCAGCGGCCTTGGCGGCGGCGGGTTCCGCGACATGATTTTGATCGGCTACAACCACCGCCTGTTCACCGGGCCGGGTCCTGCCCCGAACGGCGCGCTCGGCGCCTCGATCTTCGAGGCGTTTTCCCGCGGTTCGGTGCGGCTTGCCTCCGCCGACCCGCACGACAATCCGGCGGTGGACGAGAACCTGCTGGACGACGAGCGTGACCTGCTGCGGATGCGCGACGCGGTGGCGCGGCTGGCAGTGCTGGCGTCGCACCCGACCCTCGCGGCGATCAGCCAGCGGGTCCGGATCGGAGAGACCGACCTCACGCCCTCCGAGGCGGCTGCCTTGCCTGCGGAGGCGTTGAACGCCCTGCTGCTGGCCGAAGTCGGCGACAGCCAGCACGCCGCCGGAACCTGCGCCATGTCCGCGCATGAGGATCCGCGCGGCGTGGTCGACCCGGAGCTGCGGGTGCGTGGCGTGGGCGGGCTGCGCGTGGCGGATGCCTCGGTGATGCCGACGGATTGCCGCGCCAACCTGCACTTCACCTGCGTGATGATCGGGGAGAACCTGGCCCGCCGGATGCGCGCCTAGCCTGCCCGGCCGCCATGTCGTCCAGCACCCGCCGCGCCGCGTCGAGCGGCGATGCCGCCCGGATGATCGGGCGGCCCACCACCAAGTAGTCGGCGCCGCGGGCAATCGCGTCACCCGGCGTGGCGGTGCGGCGCTGGTCGCCCGGATCGTCGGTTGGCATGCGGATGCCAGGCGTCACCACCAGAAGGTCGCGTCCGGCGACCGCGCGCAGGGCGTCCAGGTCGTCGGCCGCGGAGGCGATCACGCCGGCGCAGCCCGCCTGCGCGGCATCCCGCACGCGCCGGGCCAGCAGTTCGGGCAGCCCGGCCGCGTAGCCCATCGCCTGAAGGTCGGCATCGTCCAGGCTGGTCAGCACGGTGACGGCCAGCACGCCCAGCGGCGACCCGGCGGCCCCGTCGACGGCGGCGGCCAGGATGTGCGGGTCGCCATGCACGGTGACGAACCGGGCGCCCCGTTGGGCGACCGAGGCGACTCCGTGCCGCACCGTCTCGGCGATGTCGTACATCTTGGTGTCGAGGAACAGCTCGCGCCCGTCGCGCACGAGGTCGTCGATCAGCTCGCTGGCGCCGGGCTGGAACAGCAACCAGTAGCCGAGTTTGAAGAAGCGGACGGCGCCGTCCAGGGCGTCCACAAGGCGGCGGGCCTCATCGGGCGTGTCAACATCCAACGCGACGATCAAGCGCCGGTCGATGGCTCCCTCTCGCTTTGGCAGAGGATTGGGATGAGGGCTCATGGCACGATTGTTCGCGGCGCTGGACCCTTACCCACCCCTCTCCCAGAGGGAGAGGGCTTGTTTGGTCTCCACGGCTCTCGGGGGGTCAATGCCCGGCGTTGGCGCCGGAAAAATCCGGGGCGGCGAGGCCGGAGGTCGCCAACTGGGCTGACAACGCCGCCTTCAACCGGTCCAGCCCGGCCTCGCTGGTCGCTTCGCACCGCGCCACCAGCACCGCCTGGGTGTTGGAGGCGCGAAGCAGCCACCAGCCATCCGCGGTCGCCACGCGGACGCCGTCGATGTCGGCCACGGTGGCGCCCTCCTGCTTCAGACGGGCAGCCACTTCCTGGATGACGCCGAACTTGCGGGTGTCCGGACAGTCGAACCGCAATTCCGGCGTGTTGATCACCTGCGGCATCGCGGCGCGGACCGCCGACAGCCGCTCAGGCATGCGCGCCACGATGCCCAACAGGCGCACGGCGGCATACAGCGCGTCGTCGAACCCATACCAGCGGTCGGCGAAGAACACGTGCCCGCTCATCTCGCCCGCCAATGGCGACCCGGTCTCCGCCATCTTCGCCTTGATCAGCGAGTGCCCGGTCTTCCACATCAGCGGCGTGCCGCCCGCCTTGCCCACTTCGTCGAACAGCACCTGGCTCGCCTTCACGTCGGCGATGATCGTGCCCTTCGGGTAGCTTTTCAGCACGTCGCGCGCCAGGACCACCAGCAACTGGTCGCCGAACAGCATGGCGCCGCTGTCGTCCACCACGCCGATGCGGTCCGCGTCCCCGTCGAACGCGATGCCGAGATCGGCCTCGTGCTCCTTCACCGCGGCGATGAGCTGTTCCAAGTTCTTGGGCACCGTAGGGTCGGGATGGTGGGCGGGGAAAGTGCCGTCGATTTCGCCGTTCAGCACCGTGTGCTTGCCAGGCAGCGTGCGCACCAGCCGCTGCAACACCTCGCCCGCGGCGCCGTTGCCGTTGTCCCACACGACGTTGAGGATGCGGTCGCCGCCATCCCAGTCGCTGATCAGCCGGGTGATGTACTCCGCCATCACGTCGACGTCGCGCGAAGACCCGGTTTCCTCCGCCACCACGTCACCGGCGGCAGCCAGCGTGCCGATCTGCTGGATTTGCGGGCCGAAGAACGGCTTGCGGCCCAGCATCATCTTGAAGCCGTTATAGTCGGGCGGGTTGTGGCTGCCCGTCACCATCACGGCGCCCGCCGTCTCCATCGTCGTCGCGGTATAGTACAGCATCGGCGTGGGGCAGAGGCCGACCCGCAGGACCTCCATCCCGCTGGCCATCAGCCCGCGCACGAGTTCCGGCTCCAGCGAAGGGGAAGACAGCCGGCCGTCATACCCCACTGCCACGGTCTTGCCGCCGCCGCGCGCCACGATGGTGCCGAAGCACCGGCCGATCGCGAAGGCGTCCGCCGGGTGCAGGGTGCGGCCCACCACCCCGCGGATGTCATATTCCCGCAGCGAGGTCGGGTCGAAATCGTGTCGGAAGCTCATTGGCATCAGCGATACTTGACCAAAAATTTGCGCACGGCCTCACTTAAATCAGGACGCTGCAACGCGAAAGCGATCTGCGCCTCCAGGAATCCAACTTTGTCGCCGCAGTCGAAGCGCTCGCCCTCGTAGCGCAGGCCGTGGAACGGGGTGTTGCCGATCATTTTGGCCATCGCGTCGGTGAGCTGCACCTCGTTGCCGGCGCCGCGCTCCATCTTGGCCAGGTACTGGACCACCTGCGGCATCAGCACGTAGCGGCCGATGATGGACAGGTTGGACGGCGCATCCTTCGGGTCCGGCTTCTCCACCAGGCCCCGCACCTCCACCAGGCGGCCGTCATCGTTGGCGATGTCCAGGATGCCGTAGCGGTTGGTCTGCTCGCGCGGCACTTCCGTCACCGCCACGACGTTGCCGCCGGTCTGCTGGTAGGCCTCGGCAAGCTGTTGCAGGCAAGGTGTCTTGCTCAGCACCAGGTCGTCCGGCAGCAGGATCGCGAACGGATCCTCCCCGATGAAGGATCGGGCGCACCAGATCGCGTGGCCCAGGCCGAGGGGCACCTGCTGCCGCACCGAGGCGATCGAACCCGGCGGCAGCGCCTGCTCGTTCAGCATCTGCAGCACGTCGGTCTTGCCGCGTTCCCGCAGCGTGGCCTCCAGCTCGAACGCGATGTCGAAATGTTCCACCAGCCCGATCTTGCCCCGGCCGGTCACCATGCAGAATTGTTCGATCCCGGCGGCGCGCGCTTCCTCGACCGCATACTGGATCAACGGCTTGTCGACGACGGGCAGCATTTCCTTGGCCGTCGCCTTGGTCGCGGGGAGGAAGCGGGTCCCGAGGCCCGCGACGGGAAGGACGGCCTTTCGCAGCGGTTTCATTAACAATCCCAGGAAATCGATCTTGGTTCGGGGCGGAGGCCCCTCCAGGATTCGATTGGTTGCACGAGCCCGCACCGTCAGCAAGAGACCTTAAATAGACGTAATGCGCGCAGCCTCAGGCGGAACTCAGCGCCTCCGTCGCGGCGATGGCGCTGATGTTGACGATACCCCGCGCCGTGACGCTGGGAACCAGCACGTGGATCGGCCGGCTCATCCCCAGCAGGATCGGGCCGACCGGCAGGCCGTCGCTGCTCGCCTTCAGCAGGTTGAAGGCGATGTTGGCCGCGTCCAGCCCGGGCATGACCAGCAAATTGGCCGTCCCTGACAGGCGGCTGTCCGGCACGGCGCGGTCGCGGATGGCCTCGCTCAGCGCCGCATCGGCATGCATTTCGCCGTCCACCTCCAGCTCCGGCGCCTGGTCGCGGATCAGCCCCAGGGCGCGCCGCATCTTGCGGGCGGAGACCGAGTTGCCGCCGCCGAAGGAGGAATGGGACAACAGCGCCGCCTTGGGGGTGATGCCAAAGCTCTTCACCACCTCGGCCGCCATCAGCGTCATCTCCGCCATTTCCTCGGCCGTCGGCTCGATCGTGACGTGGGTGTCGCAAAAGAACAGCGCGCCGTTGTTCAGGATCAGCGCCGACAGCGCGTAGATGCGCGACACCGTGGACCGCTTCGGGATCACCGGCAGCGCGTAGGTCAGGTGGCGGGTCCAATCGCCGGAGCCGCCGATGATGGCCGCGTCCGCGATCCCGGCGTGCAGCAGCATGGCCGCCACGACGGTCGCCCGGTTGCGCATGCGCCGGGCCGCCGCATCGGGCGGTACGCCGCGGCGGCCGACCAGCATCTGGTATTGCGCGACCAGCGGGTCGAACACGGTGCGGTCGACCGCCGGGTCCAACACGCGGACACTTTCGTCCAGGTTCAGCCGCAGCCCCATCTCCGCCACGCGGGCGGCGATGATCCCGCGGCGGCCGAGCAGGATGGGCTGGGCGATGCCGTCATCCACGACGGTCTGCACGGCGCGCAGCACCCGCTCGTCCTCGCCCTCGGCATAGACGATGCGGCGGGGCGATTTGCGGGCAGCCTCGAAGATCGGGCGCATCAACTGGCCGGAACGGTAGACGAACACCTCCAGCCCGTGGCGATACGCGTCGAAATCCTCGATCGGCCGGGTGGCCACCCCCGTCCGCATCGCGCTTGCCGCCACGGCCGGGGCGATCTGCAGGATCAGACGGGGATCGAACGGCTTTGGGATGATGTAGTCCGGGCCGAACACCGGGGCGGCGCCGCCATAGGCCGCGGCCACCACCTCGCTCGCCTCAACGCGGGCCAGCACGGCGATGGCCTCCACGCAGGCGAGCTTCATCTCCTCGTTGATGGTGGTGGCGCCGACATCCAGGGCGCCGCGGAAGATGAACGGGAAGCAGAGGACGTTGTTGACCTGGTTCGGGTAGTCGCTGCGGCCGGTGGCGACGATGGCGTCCGGCCGGGCGGCCCGCACTGCCTCCGGCAGGATTTCCGGCTCCGGATTGGCGAGCGCCAGGATCAGCGGCTTGTCTGCCAGCAGGGGCAGCCACTCCGCCTTCAGCACGCGGGGGGCGGACAGGCCCAGGAAGATGTCCGCGCCGGGCAGCGCCTCCGCCAGGGTGCGCGCATTGGTCTCGTTGGCGTAGTTCGCCATGTTGGGCAGCATGTCCGGGTCGCGCCCGGCGTAGATCACGCCCTTGATGTCCGTCAGCGTGACGTTCGCCGGCTTCAGCCCCATGGCGCAGAGCAGGTCGATGCAGGCCAGGGCCGCGGCGCCCGCGCCGGACGTGACGACCCGCACCTCATCCAGCTTCTTGCCCTGCAGTTCCAACCCGTTGCGCACCGCCGCGGCGACGATGATGGCCGTGCCGTGCTGGTCGTCATGGAACACCGGGATGGACATGCGGTCGCGCAGCCGCTGCTCGATCGCGAAGCATTCCGGCGCCTTGATGTCTTCCAGGTTGATGGCGCCGAAGGTCGGCTCCAGCGCGGCCACGACCTCGATGAAGCGCTCCGGATCCTGCGCATCCACCTCGATGTCGAAGCAGTCGATGCCGGCGAATTTCTTGAAGAGCACGGCCTTGCCCTCCATGACCGGCTTGCCCGCCAGCGCGCCGATATTGCCCAGGCCGAGCACGGCCGTGCCGTTGGACACCACGCCCACCAGGTTGCCGCGGGCGGTGTAGTCGAACGCGGTAAGCGGATTGGCCTTGATTTCCTCGCATGCGGCGGCCACGCCGGGCGAATAGGCCAGGGCCAGGTCGCGCTGGGTGGCCATCCGCTTGGTGGGTGCGACCTCCAGCTTCCCGGGCCGCGGCAAACGGTGATAGTCCAGCGCCGCCTTCCGGAAGTCCTCGTCCATTGCCATCTGCCTTATCGCTGTCCGTCAGTTACCGACGGACTCGGAAGCGATGCAAGCCGGGCAGGACCAGTCGAGGCAAGAGAATGCGGTCGAGAAGACTCGAACTTCCACAGGGTTTCCCCCACAAGCACCTCAAGCTTGCGCGTCTACCATTTCGCCACGACCGCACCGTGGTGCCCGGCTATAGCGGATGACCGTGATGCTTTCAACCGGACCGGCCTGGCGCGTGTCCGACGGGCTGGTGCCCTATGAGGCCGCCCTGGCGGCGATGCAGGCGCAGGCTGCCGCCATCCGCGCCGGGGAGGCGGCGGAGACGGTGTGGCTGCTGGAGCACCCGCCGCTCTACACCGCCGGCACCAGCGCCCTGCCGGGGGACCTCGCGAACCCGGCGGGCTTGCCGACCTACCATGCCGGGCGGGGCGGCCAATGGACCTATCACGGGCCGGGCCAGCGCACCGCCTACGTCATGCTCGACCTGACGCGGGCGCATGGCCGGGTAGCGGCGCGGGACGTGCGGGCCTTGGTGTGGGGGCTGGAGGAGTGGGTGATCACGGCATTGGACCAGTTGAACGTGCGGGGGGAACGCCGGCCCGGCCGGGTGGGCATCTGGGTGGTGGACGGCCGGGGCGAGTGCAAGATCGCCGCCATCGGCGTCCGGGTGACGCGGTGGGTGAGTTGGCACGGCATCGCCTTGAACGTCTCGCCCGATCTCGGGCATTTCGGCGGCATCGTGCCCTGCGGCATCCGGGAACACGGCGTCACCAGCCTGGACGCGCTCGGCCTGACCACGACGCTGGAAGACGCGGACCTGGCGCTCCAGGCCGCCTGGCCGACAGTGTTCGGCTAAGAGCCGGGCAAGAACTCTACTGCGAATTCTTGCCCAGCCTCTAAGGGCTACCCGTCGGGTTGCAGGATGGCGCGGCAGCGTTCCACCACATGGTCGTCGGCCGGCACCCGGCGCCAGCCGATCTCGCCGCAATCGAGGGCGGCCATCCGGTGCAGCGTGCCGAGTGTGGCGTCCGACGCATCGCCGACGCGACCGCTGATCCGGCGTTCCAGCTCCGGGATCGGGGCCTCCAGCCACAGGCCGGTGAATGGGCGAGCCGCCTGCTCCACCGCCTGGCGGAGCTCCGGCGACGTGAAGCTCGCGTCCAGGATGACGCTGTGGCCGGCCGCATCGCGAAGCTGGCCAAGCAGGACGGCATCGACCCGCGCGCTGGCCTCTTCAGCGTAGGCCGCGCGCCCAAGCCGCTGCTCCGGTGCGGCGCCGTGCAGGCGTTTGCGGATTTCGTCGCTGCGCAGGATCAGCGCGCCGGGCGCTGCCCCCAGGGCCGGGGCCAAGGCGCGGGCCAGGGTGGTTTTACCGGTGCCCGGCAAGCCACCGATCGCCACTACCCGGGCCGGGCCGGGCCGCAGGTAGTCCAGTGCGGCATCGAGGTAACCGATGTCGCCCGTGACATGGGCCCGCACCATGGCGCGCCGCGACAGGAAGCCCGGCAGCAGCCGCACCAGCGCCGCATCGCCGGTCCGCGCGACATAGCGGTTCAGCACGCGGTTGGCGGCCGCCCGGCCCACGCGGCAGTCCAAATCCATCAACAGGAAGGCCAGGTCATAGGCGAGGTCGATCGTGGCCATGGCCTCGTCGAACTCCAGCGCGTCGAACGGCACGGGCTCGCCGCGCCACAGGCAGATATTGCCCAGATGCAGGTCGCCATGGGCACGCCGGACCAACCCGGCGGCCGCCCGGGCCGCGAGCAAATCCGTCGTGGCGTCCAAGACCCGGTGCGCCTCGGGCAGCCATGCCGCGACCTTGTCCCGCGGCAGGCCGGCCGCCAGGGCGCTCCTTGCATTGTCGCGCGCGTTGCGGCCGGGATGCCCGGGATCGTGGTCGGCGACGGGCTCGCGCCGCGCATGGTCGGCGGCGACCATGTCGCCCAGCGTGTCCAGCAGCCGGTCGGACAGGCCATGGGCCGCCTGCTCCAACAGGAAATCCCCCTGCGGGACACGGGCCATGCGCAGGACGTGGTCGACGGCCTCACCCGGGCCGTCCAGTTCCAGGCCATGCGGTCCCTTCGTCACCGCCACCACGTCGCGATACAGCCCCGGTGCGGACGGGCCATTCAGCGCCAGCTCGCGTTCGAGGAAATGGCGCCGCGCCGCCACCGTCCGGAAATCCAGGAAGACGAGTTGCACGGCGCGCTTCAGCTTGTAGACCGTGTCATGGCCGACGAACACGGCCGAGATCTGCGTCTCGATCGGCTCAGCCCCGGTGAGCCTGTGCAGCAGCGCCCGCGTATCCGCCTGTTCGTCCATGGCTTTACGTTCAATCGGAAACCGGCCGCCTGCAACTCTGGCTCGACCCGGCCGGCATTGCTGCCGTGCCGCAATTGCTCCACCTACGCGGGTGATACGGCGCCTCGCCCAGCATCCGGCTTACGGTGGATCCTTCAGCAGTGACAATCGATACGCCCACACAGACCGCGGCCTCGCTGCGCGTCCTCCCGCCCGGTGTGCCGTCCGAACGCCCGGCCTTGGCGCCGGAGGAAAGCGGGGAGGAGGCCCCGGACCCAAAACGGTGGGCGGCGTTGGTGATCCTGCTCACCGGCGCGTTCCTGCCCGCGTTTGACTTCTTCGTGGTCAACGTCGCCCTGCCCGCCATTCACGCGGAGCTCGGGGCGCGCCCCGCGGATTTGGAGCTGGTGGTGGCCGGCTACGGCGTCGCCTTCGCGATCCTGCTGGTGACGGGCGGGCGGCTCGGCGACCTGTTCGGGCGCAAGCGGATGTTCATCCTGGGCATGGTGGGGTTCACCCTCGCCTCCGCCTTCTGCGGCCTGGCGGTCAACCCGGCGATGCTGATCGCGTCCAGGCTGCTGCAAGGCCTCACGGCGGCGGTGATGAACCCGCAGGTGCTGGCGATGATCCGCGTTACCTTCCCGGCCAACGAACGGGCGCGGGCGATCGGGTTCTTCGGCACCACGCTGGGCCTGGCCTCCATCCTGGCGCAGTTGATCGGCGGGGCGCTCGTCCAGGCGGACATCGCGGGGCTGGGATGGCGGCCGATCTTTCTGGTGAACGTCCCGGTCGGCGCGGTCGCCCTGGTCTTCGCCGCCCGCACGCTGCGCGAGTCGCGCGCGGCCGGCCGGCCTACCCTGGACATCGGCGGCATGCTGCTGGTCACGCTGAGCCTGGTCCTGCTGGTCTATCCGCTGGTGGAGGGGCGCGAGCTCGGCTGGCCGGCCTGGAGCATCGGTTGCCTGGCGGCCGCGCTCCCGGCGATGGCTGGGTTCGCCCTCTATGAGTGGGTCGTGCAAAGCCGCGGCCGTGCGCCGCTGGTGAACATGCGGCTGTTCCGCGACCCGGCGTTCTCGATCGGGCTGATCATGGCGCTGACGTTTTTTTCCTCGTTGGCCGGCTTCTTCATGGGGCTGACGATCTTCCTGCAACAGGGCTTCGGCTACTCCCCGCTGGCCGCCGGGCTGGTGTTCCTGGCCTTCGGCATCGGATTCGTCGCCGGCACGCTCCGCTCGTCCCAGTTGGCGCGACGCATCGGGCCGCTCACCATCAGCCTCGGCACGGGGTTGCAGACCGCCGGGCTGCTCGCCATCGTGGCGCTGACAGCCGCCGCCCCCAGCGCACCCCCGAAATTGTGGGCGCTGTGGCCCGTGCTGGTGATGTTCGGCCTCGGCCAGGGCCTTGCGCTGCCGACGCTGATCGCGTCCGTGGTGGGCAGCAGCCGCATCCCGCCGCAGGAGGCCGGCGCCGCGTCCGGCGTGTTCACCATGGTGCAGCAGGTGGGCTTCGCCCTTGGCGTGGCCCTGATCATGGGGCTGTTCTTCACGGTCCTGGGGAACGGCACGACCGGGCTGGACTACCAGCGCGCCCTGCGCACGGCGCTGAGTTGTAGCGCAGCCCTGATGGCGACGACCTGCCTGCTTGCCTTCGTGCTCCCGCGCCGTCCACCGGTCCCCGGGGTGGTCGTCCACATCGAGTAGGGTGCAACACCCGCACACCGGAATGTTACCAAGGCGATGTCACGGCTTTAACGGCGCGGGCCGCGGGGCTAAGGTGCGCCGCCCTAGCCAGGACCATGACAGTCACCCTCATGCCGCGCCCCGTCGTAACCCGCTTGGATCGCTACGTTTTCCGCCAACTTTTCACCGCCCTTGTGGCGGCGACCAGCGCGCTCGTGGCGTTGATCTGGCTGACCCAGTCACTCCGGTTCGTGGAGTTGGTGGTCAATCGCGGCCTTTCGCTCTGGGTGTTCCTGCAACTCACCGGGCTGCTCATCCCGAACTTCGTCGCCGTTATCCTGCCCATCACCACCTTCGTGGTCGTCTTGTTCGTGTACGGCCGGCTTGCCGGCGACCGGGAACTGACCGTCATGCGCGCGGCCGGCATGTCCCCGCTGGCGTTGGCGCGGCCGGCGCTGGCGCTGGCGCTGGTCTCCGTCATCGCGTGCTACATCCTGAACCTGGCTGTCGTGCCCAGCAGCTATGCCGCGTTCCGTGAATACCAGTTTGAAATCCGCAACCGCATCGCCGCCTTCCTGCTGCAGGAGGGCGTGTTCACCCCGGTTTCGGACGACATGACCGTCTACGTCCGGTCCCGCGACGTGGACGGCACGCTGCGCGGCATCCTGGTGGAGGACTCTCGGCAGAAGAACAGCCAGGCGACCATCCTGGCCGAGCGCGGCCGCCTGGTCGAAGGCCCGAACGGGCCGGCGGTGCTGCTGGAAAACGGCTCCCGCGAGGAGATTGATCGCCAGACCGGGCGGCTCAACGTGCTGACGTTCCAGCAGAACAGCATCGACCTGACGCAGACCAGCAAGGGCGACGACGTGCGCTACCGCGACGTGAACGAGATGTCGATGCAGGAGCTGCTGCACCCCGAAACCAGCGCGTTGAACGCCCGCGACGCCGGTAAATTCCTGGTGGAGGCGGCCCGGCGGCTTTCCGCCCCGCTGACCGCGGCCTCCTTTGCGATGGTGGCGCTGCTGTCGGTGCTGACCGGGACGTTCAAGCGGCACGGCAACGTGGTGCGGCCCTTGACGGCGGTGCTGAGCGTGGTGGCGCTGCTGGCCCTGCAACTCGCCGTGGCGAATTTGGCCGCCCGCTCGACGGTGTTGATGCCGCTGGTCTGGCTGGCGGCGGCCGGCCCCGGGCTGCTCTGCGTATGGCTGCTGTTCCTGCCGCAGTTTACCCCCACGATCGGCGGCTACCGGGCGGCCAGCGCGGGATGACGATCGCCGCCACGCTTTCGCTCTACGTCGCCCGCCAGTTCACCGCCGCCGTGCTGGCGATGCTGGCGGGACTGTCCGGGCTGGTGTCGCTGTTCGACTTCATCGAGCTGCTGCGGCGCTCCGCCACCAAGCCGGACGCGACATTCGGCCTGGTCCTGCAGATCGCGGCGCTGCGCCTGCCCTACATTGCCATGCAAATCCTGGCCTTCGCCGTGCTGCTGGGCGGGATCGTGGCGTTCTGGCGGCTGACCCGGTCGTCCGAACTGGTGGTGGCGCGCGCCGCCGGGGTATCCGCCTGGCAGTTCCTCGCCGGACCCGTGGCGTGCGCCCTGCTGATCGGGGCGGTCGCCACGGCGGTGGTCAGCCCGCTCTCCTCCGTGATGCTGGCGCGGGCGGAGACGCTGGACAATATTTACCTGCGCACCGCTGGTGGCCCGCTGGCGCTGACCGGCGGTCAGCTTTGGCTGCGCCAGGCGGACCATGAGCTTGCGCCGGGCGGCGTCGCCATCCTCAACGCCCGTGACGTGTCCATGTCGAACGGACAGTTGCGCACCGGGGACGTCAGCGTGTTCCGGTTGAGCGCCGACGATCGGGAACTGTCCCGCGTGGAGGCGACCAGCGCCCGGCTGACCCGGGGCGCATGGGTGCTGTCGAACGCCCGCACGATGACGCCGGGCCACCTGCCGGGCGACGCCGGCACGATGCGGCTGCCCACCGACCTCACGGTGGAACGGGTGCAGGAAAGCTTCGCCTCGCCTGACACGCTCTCCGTCTGGGCCCTGCCGGATTTCATCCGGTTGCTGGAACGCTCCGGCTTCTCCGCCATCCGCCACCGGCTGCATTTCCAGACGCTGCTGGCCTTGCCGTTGCTCGCCGCCACGATGACGCTGGTGGCTGCCGGCTTCTCCATGCGGCCGACGCGGCGTGGCGGCGTGGCGCAGATGATCGGCAGCGGCGTCACGGCCGGGTTCCTGCTGTTCGTCGTCTCGAAGGTGACGGAGGAGTTCGGCCAGTCCGGCACCTTGCCCGCGATGTTGGCGGCCTGGGCCCCGGCCCTCGCCGGCATGATGCTCGCCGTCGCATTGCTGCTGCATCTTGAGGATGGCTAATGGCGCGCGGACGCAGGATCGACGCCTGGATGAAGCGGCCGCTCGTCGTCGCGGCCATGCTGGGGACCGTCGCGGCCGCGCAGCCTGCGCAGGCGCAGTTCGGCGCCGCGGCCGGCGGCGGCAGCAAGAACACCACGCCGCTGGACCGCAACCAGCCGGTCGCGTTCACCGCGGATAATTTCGAATACGACCGGGCGACGGGCATCGTCACCGCCTCCGGCCATGTCGAGGCGTGGCAGAACGACCACGTGCTGCGTGCCGACAAGATCACGTTCGACCGCAACACCAACGTCGCGGCCGCCAGCGGCAACGTCGTCATCGTGGAGCCGGACGGCCAGGTGCTGTTCGCCGATTACGCGGAGCTGACGCAGGGCATGCGCGAAGGCGTGCTGAAGGACATGCGGGCGCTGCTGGCGGAGAACGGCAAGCTGGCGGCCAACGGCGCCCGGCGCACCGACGGCAAGATCAACGAGTTGACCCATGCCGTCTATACCACCTGCAACCTCTGCGCCACGGACCCGTCCAAACCGCCGCTGTGGCAGATCCAGGCCCTCACGGCGACGCAGGACCTGGAAAACCACCGCATCGAGTATCACGACGCCACCATCGACATGTTCGGCGTGCCGGTGGCCTACCTGCCCTACCTGTCCCACCCGGATCCGTCCGTGCGGCGGGCCAGCGGGTTCCTGGTGCCGTCCTTCGGCGCAAGCAGCCATATCGGCGCGTTCCTGGCCACGCCGTATTTTTGGGCGATCGACCCGAACCAGGACCTGACGCTGACGCCGGAAATCACGAGCGGCTCGGGCGAAGGCCTTGGCGTCGAATACCGCCGCCGCTTCAACAACGGCACGCTCCGGGTGGAGGCCGGGACCGCGTTCGACCAGGGGCAGGCGCAAGGCTACGTGTTCGCCAAGGGCAATTTCGCCTATGACGACACCTGGCGCTACGGCTTCAACATCAACCGCGCCAGCTCGACCGACTACCTGCGCGACTTCCGGGTGCAGGACTACAACAGCGTGCTGACCAGCACCGGCTCCATCGAAGGCTTCGGCGTCGGCGTCTACACCAAGCTGGACGCCATCGCCTATCAGGGGCTCGCCACCACCATCTCGCAGGCCAAGCTGCCCTACGTGCTGCCGCGCTACGAATACAGCTTCTTTTCCGAGGAAGATCCGCTGGGCGGGCGGTTCCGGTTCGACACCACGGATTTCAACGTCGTGCGCGAGCAGGGCACCAACACCCAGCGGGCGGGCGCCAGCCTGGATTGGCAGCGCCCGTTTTCCGGCGATTTGGGTGAGCAGTACAAGATCACCATCCATACCGACGTCGCCGCCTACGAGGCGACCGACCTGAACCAGCAACCCACCTACGGCACGGTGGACAACGTGACCACGGCACGCGCCCAGCCCACGGTCGCCGCGGAAATGCGCTGGCCGTTCATGCGGGATGGCGGCGCCAGCGGCACGCAGATCATCGAGCCGATTGTGCAAGTGATCGCAGCACCGAATGCCGGCGCCTTCCTGAACCGGAACATCCCGAACGAGGACGCGCTGGATTTCGAGTTCACCGACGCAAACCTGTTCTCGATCAATCGCTTCCCCGGCATCGACCGGTTCGAGGGCGGCCTGCGCGCCAATGTCGGGCTGCATACGGCGTGGACGGTGGGGAGCACGAACATCGACACCCTGATCGGGCAGTCCTACCGCGAACACGTGGATGACAGCCTGCCGCCGCTGTCCGGATTGAACAAGCACGTCTCCGACGTGGTCGCCCGCGCGACGATTACCCCGGCCAGTTGGCTCGACCTCACGGGACGGACGCGGGTCGACCCGCGCAGCGGCAACATCCGCTTCGTCGACGCCGTGGCATCGGCCGGGACGCCCCTGTTCCGCCCCAGCCTCGGCTACCTCTACTCGTCGACCAACCCCTATTTCCTGTTCGACCAGTCGCCGGCCAGCTTGGCGCCCGCCCAATATCCCGCCAGCTTTTTCGTGCCCCGGGATGAGGTCACGTTGGGCGCAAGCAGCCAATATGGCCCTTACAAGGTCAACGGCTTTGTCCGCCGCGACCTGACACTCGGCAAGATGGTGGGCGTCGGTGCCCATGCCACGTACGAGGACGAATGCTTTATCTTCGACGTGAACTTCTATCGCCGTTATACTTCGATCAACAACGACAGCGGCGGAACCACGATCTTGTTCGAGATCACGCTTAAGACCGTCGGGCAGTTCGGCTTCCATGGCTGAGCGAAATTTGTTTCCCGCGGCCGGCGCGGTTGTTACACCGATGCGCAGGCGCCACCGGCACACGCCGCGACCCGCCGAACGCCTGTCCAGCAACGGAACCATCGCCATGCGCCTGCTTGCCTCCGCCAGCCTGCTGTCGACCGTGCTCTGCCTTGGCGGGGCGGCAGACGCGGCCACGACCACGCGCCCGACGCCATCAGTCCCGCCGAGCAATGTCACGCCGGCCAGTGCGACAAGCCCCAGCGAACGGATCGTCGCGGTGGTCAACGGCGACGTCATCAGCCAGGGCGACGTGGACGCGCGCGGGCGGCTGTTTGCCCTGTCGACCGGCCTGCCGCTGACGCCGGATGTCCTGGCCCGGCTGCGCCCGCAGGTCACCCAGCAACTGATCGATGAACGGCTGCGGCTGCAGGAAGAGCAGAAGCGTAAGATCATCGTCTCCGACAAGGAGATCGCCGATGCGATCGCCGGGATCGAGCAGCGCAACGGCATGCCGGCCGGCGCCCTGCGTGCGAAGCTCGGGGCGGAAGGTGTGGCCCTGCGCACGCTGATCGACCAGACGCGGGTGCAAATCGGCTGGACGCGCGTGTTGCGGGATGAGCTGGGGCCGCGGGCCGAGATCAGCGAGGCCGACATCGCCGCCGCGCAAGCCCGGCAAAAGGCCGAGGCCGGGCAGACCGAGTATCGCGTGGGCGAGATCTTCCTGCCGATCAACGACCCGACCAAGGCAGCCGACACCGCGCGGTTCGCCGACACGGTCATCAGCGAGCTTCGGTCCGGCGCGCAGTTCTCGGTCGTCGCGGCGCAGTTCAGCCAGAGTCAGACGGCCTTGCAAGGCGGCGACCTCGGCTGGATCCACCTGAACCAACTTGATCCGCAGGTCGTCGCCGTGTTGCGCGAAATGCCGGATGGCGCGATCAGCAACCCGATCAACGTGCCGGGCGGCATTTCCATCGTGACGCTGCGCGGTAAGCGGGAGGTGGGTCGCGACCTGGCGACCGTCCTGTCGGTCCGCCAGGTCTTCCTGCCCTTCAGCACGCCGCTCGACGCCAGTAATCCGACTGAGCAGCAGAAGAAGCAACTGATCACGGCCCAGGGGATCGAGAAGACCGTGCACAGTTGCGACGGCATGGAGGCGGCGAACAAGGCGGCGGGCGCCTCCCGCCCGGCCGACCCTGGCGAAATCCGGCTGGAGACGCAGGCCGGTCCGATGCACGCGCTGCTGAGCGGGCTGTCGCCCAACCAAGCCAGCCGGCCGCTCGTGTCCACTGACGGGGTTGCTTTGATCATGGTCTGCTCCAGCGCCCAAAAGAACCTGGCCGAGAGCAGCAAGGAGGAGATCAGCAACCGTCTGCTCAACGAGCGGGTGGAGCTTGTGTCCCGCCAGTTGGTGCGCGACCTGCGCCGCCGGGCGATCATCGACCTGCGGGGGTGACGGTCGCCGCCCCGCCGGGCGTCTTGCGCGATGTCATCGCCCGCCACGGGCTGGACGCGCGGCGGTCGCTGGGGCAGCACTTCCTGCTCGACCTCCATCTCACCGCGAAAATCGCCGGTCTCGCGGGCGACCTGGCCGGGCGGCACGTGGTGGAGGTCGGCCCCGGTCCCGGCGGGCTGACCCGCGCGCTGTTGGCCAGCCCCGCCCTCGGCGTCACGGTGGTCGAGGTCGATCCGCGTGCGGTCGCCGCCATGGAGGAGCTTGCGGTGTGCCAGACCCGTCTGCGCGTCATCGCGTCGGATGCGGTGGGGCTGGACTTGGCGGCGCTGCTGCCCGCGCCCCGCGTGGTCGTGGCGAACCTGCCTTACAACGTCGCCACGCCGCTCCTGGTCGGCTGGCTGCGGCAGGCTGGATTATGGGAGCGGCTGACGCTCATGTTCCAGCTTGAGGTGGCGGAGCGGATTTGCGCCCCGCCGGGCAGCGCCGCGTATGGCCGGCTGGCCGTGCTGGCGCAATGGACGGGAACCGCGTCGATCCTCACCCGCATCCCGCCCGCCGCGTTCTGGCCGCCGCCCAAGGTCGTGTCCGCCGTCGTCGGGTTCCGGCCGCATCCGGAGCAACCCTCCGCCGTCCTGTTCGCCACCATGGAGCGGCTGACCGCGGCGGCGTTCGGACAGCGGCGCAAGATGCTACGCGGTTCGTTGCGCGCCCTTGGGGGCGAGGCGCTGCTGGACCGCGCTGGGATCGCGCCGGACCGCCGGGCCGAAACGCTCGAAATCGCGGAGTTCGACCGCCTGGCGCGGTTGCTGCTGGACGTCGATGATGCTTCCTCTCCCAAAGGCAGAGGGCTTTTGCCGGGGTAGCGGACTCGGTCGCGCTTCCAAGGCCCGCATTGAAGACCATCGCGCGACCCGGGGTAAACTCGCAAAGGCATAGACCATGGCAACAGGGCAGTGCGGCCGTTGACAGCCGGGACGGCGGCAAGCGCCCCCCGCTTGAACCTGTTGTGCGACGTCCCCGGCGTCCTGGTCGGGCACGCGACGGATTTGGCGCTTGGCTCGGGCGTCACCGCCGTGGTGTTCGAGGCGCCTGCCGTGGCCTCGGGCCTGGTGCTGGGCGGCGCGCCGGGTGGGCGCGACACCGCGCTGCTCGACCCCGGGATGAGTGTGGCGGCAGTGGACGCGCTGGTGCTGTCCGGCGGCTCCGCCTTCGGGCTGGATGCCGCTGGCGGCGTCCAGGCCGCCCTGCGCGAAGCCGGGCGGGGCTTCGCCGTGGGCAACGCCCGCATCCCGATCGTGCCGCAGGCGATCCTGATGGACCTGAACAGCAGCGGCAACAAGGCGTGGGGCCGCTTTCCGCCCTATCGCGACCTGGGCTACGCCGCCGCACGGGCCGCAGCGGCCGGCGGCTTTGCGCTCGGCAGCGTTGGCGCGGGCGCTGGCGCCACCACCGCGACCGCCAAGGGCGGTGTCGGCTCGGCCAGCGCCGTGACGCAGGCCGGCCACACCGTTGCCGCGCTGGTCGCGGTGAACGCCATCGGCAGCGCGCTGATCGGCGCGGGCCCGCATTTCTGGGCCGCGCCGTTCGAAGTGGGGGACGAGTTCGGCGGCCTGGGCTGGCCCGCCGCCATCGACACGTCGCTGCGCACCAAGGGGATGGCGACGCCCGGCACCACGATCGGCGTCATCGCGACGGACGCCGTGCTGACCAAGGCGCAGGCATACCGGCTGGCGATCGCCGCGCATGACGGCCTGGCCCGCGCCGTGCTGCCGGCGCACCTGCCGATGGATGGCGACACGCTGTTCGCCGCCAGTACCGGCCGCCGCCCGCTTGACGCGCCCGTCGCGGACTTCGTGGCCTTATGCCACGAAGCCGCCCGGGTGACGGCGCGCGCGATCGCCCGTGGTGTGCACGCGGCGACGGCATCGCCTGGCACGCAGCCACCCGCTTGGCGTGATCTGTTCGGCGCCTCGTAGATCGATTCCATGAAACCGACCCTATCGAGAGGAAGCCGTAGGGTGGGCTTTAGCCCACCACGGCCTCCTACGGCGCCCCCTCGAAGCGGTGGGCTGAAGCCCACCCTACTAGCAACCCACCAGTTCGCCGTCGGCCGGTCGGAAGGCCAGCCCTATTGCGGCATCTTGCAATCGCTGGTGGCTGGGAACGCGGTGGCGGCCGGAACCGTGGCGAGCACGTCGAACCAGGCATGCGGCTCCGTCACTTGGGCCGGCGGCTTGACCTTGACGATGTAGAGGTCGTGGATGACGGCATGGTCGCTGGCGCGGAATTCACCGTCATGGGCGAACATGTCATTGAACGTGTGACCATCCAACGTGCGGATGACGGCGTCTGCGTCCGTGGTGCCGGCCGTACGCACCGCGGTCAGCCACTGCGTGGTCGCCGAGTAGTCGGCAGCCTGCGCCTCCGTCGGCCGTTGCCCGTTGTGGCTGGCGGCAAACCGGTCGGCCCAAGCACGAGAGGCCGCGTCCAGGCCCCAATACCACGGCACGGCGGCCACCACGCCGGCATAGCCGTCTTTCACCCGGTCCACGTCCGAAATGTACAGCAGGGCGGTCGTGATTTGCGCACTCAGCCCGGCCTTCACGGCGCCTGCAACGGCCGTGTCCCCCCGGGCGCCGTCACCGAACATCGCCACCACATCCGGGGAAAGGCCGCGGACCTCCGCCATGACAGGCGAGTAGTCCGTGGTGGCGGGAGGCACGATGAAGGACTTCACCACCTCGCCGCCATGAGCGGTGATGGCAGGGGTGAACGTGGCGATGGCGCCGCGGCCGAAGCCGGCATCCTCGGCGACCATGACCCAACGCTTGCCGTTGGGTTGCGCGGAGAGATAGTTGGCCGTCGCCGTCTCGATCGCTGTTCCGTCGAACGAATAATGGTAGACGTAGCGGCTGCATGCCGCGCGGGTAAGCGCTGGGATGGCCGAGCCGGTGCTGATCGCGATCTTGCGCCGCGCCGTCGCAACCTTGCTGACGGCCAGCGCGATGGGGGAGTTCTGCACGTCCATCAGCAGGTCGGCGCCCGCATCATAGGCCTGTGTCGCCAGGCCGGGCGCTTCGGCCGGCTTGTTGTGGTCGTTCAGCGCGTCGACCATGACGGGCCGGCCGAGCACCGAGCCGCCGAAATCGGCGACGGCCATGCGGGTGGCGTCCACGCCGCCGCGGCCGGACCTGGCGTCGTACACGTCGTCATCCAGGTCTGCGATGACGGTGATGCGGATCGGCGCCGGATCCGCCGCCCGGGCGGCAGTGGCCAGGGCGGAACTGGCAAGCAGGCAAAGCATCAGGCGTGACAGCATGTTGGTCCTCTTTGGTCTGAGCGTTGTGGGAAGGGGGCAGGCGCGGCTTGCATCATGGCGCGGCAAGCGCGGCTTCGGCGATCGACCGGTCCACGTAGCGGTCCGGGTTAGTCAGCTCCTTATGAGGAACCCCATATTTCGACCGCAGCGCCAGCACAGTCTGCAGGCCCGCGCGGCTGATATGCAGGTCGCGGTATATCCCCGATACAGGGTCCAGCAGCGCTGCGGAGGCTTTCTCCGCAGCCTCCGGCGATAGGCTGGGCATGTGTTTCACGAGCAGGGCGACGACGGCGCTATGCTGGGCCGGGTCGGTCAGCCAGGCGACGCTGTCATGGAAGCCGCCGGTAAACGCGATCAGCCGGGCGCGGTCCTGCTGCACCTGCTCCCGCCGGACGTCCAAGCCGCGGCGGGCAAAGAAGCCATGATCCTGGCCGACCCAAATCGCCAGATTGGAGGCCCCGGCGAACGCGACCACACGAAACGGCGGAGCCGCCCCAACGGCAACGGGCATCAGCGCGAGAACGGCCACGAGAGCAAGGCAGGCTGCTGCCGCGTTGTCGAGCCTGATGCGCATCGCCAACTCCCGCCCCAAGGACCGATCCGGCGCCGATGGCGAGTTGGCACCGCCGTCCGCCGTATGAGTCAGGCCTTCTCGCTAGTGGAAGTCCGCCATGCGTGCAAGCACGGCCTGGGGGGCGCGCCTCAGGGCCTTGTCGGATCGCCGCTGAACGGTTCAGGCACACGCTCGAAGATCACCAGGCCACGGTTCGTGCCCCATGATTCCTTGCGCCACATGGCTATGTGATCTTTATCGGGGAACTGGAACAGGCTGTAATCAGTGCAGTGCGGACGAAGAGTGGCAAATTTGTAGAGTGGAACACTCTCCTGCGGCTCAAAGTAGTCACCGTTCTCAGCGCATGTATCAATCGAAAGCGCTGCCATGAGGACTCTCGCATCCGGGTCGTAAGTCAATTTACGACCGTAGACGTAAGGCTCCTCGACGCCGTCGAATGCCTTTGCGAGCGGAACGTAACTCAGCTCCGCACGAACCCCGAGCCCCCAGGTAAACCGAAGATTGTAAGGAGAATCCGACGCTGCCAAGTAGTTCGGCAGGATCTTAAGCTGCGTCTGGGAAAGCTCCTCCGGGATCAGGGCAAGGTAGTGTTCGCCGAAGCCGCGGAACTCTGCTGGCTCGACCGTGCTGATGGCGACCCAGCGCCCCAACGCCCAGCGCGGGATCGGGGCCGCAAGTGCCGTCGTCGAAAGGATCAATATGGCGGCCAACAATCTCATCCCGGGCTGGACGCACTGCCGGACATGTTCATTGATAAGTCCGGGCGTCCTATAACGCGATGCAGCTCGCAACCGCTGACGATTTGGGAGGGCGTCGTCACCATTGTCTGTTGCTGCAGCGTATTGGTTGTCAAACGGCCCTGCCGGTTGACTTGCCCCGTCTGTGCCGCCTCGACGCCGAAGCCGAGGATCTTGCCGCTTTCCCTCGTCGTGACGCTGACAAGACCATTCCATTGCGGGTTGGTCGAAGCAAGCGTTGCTGTTGCTGAACGCGCCATCGACCCAGTCAGGGTTTGCGCCGATAGTTCCCACTCCAGGTGCGGGCGGACATAAGGATCCGTCGAGGAGCTTGGCTGGTACATGCGCCCTGTCGTGTTCTCCGTACATTCGACAGCGATGATGCCGCCAGGAAGTAGCGGCACGTCGTGGCGCCTAATCGCACCGTATGTTTTCTTAATTTCTAGCGGCTCAGGGTTGAGGTCGGAGAAACGCCAGATTGAATTCATTGCCGATACATTGACCACCACGTCAAAGACGAAATCGCGAAAACCGTGTCTTATCCGTTCACATAGACAGGGATGTCACGAAGCACCGCTTTCCCAGGCGTCAACTGCATCAGATAGCGATGGGGAGGGGCCAAATGTCGCATCGGATGGAAAGGGACCGTACTTCCGCAGGAGCACATGCGAGCCAAGATTGAACCCCCAGTCACATTGATCAGCTTGCGGGATGAGCCGTTGCAGTTGCCGTATCTTGAGTCAAGATCATCTCCTATGTCTACTGGAACTGGTCGCAAAACTGACACGCATCCAGGGCCCTGGACGTCCAGGAGCAGCTTGTTGGCTGCATGAACGCAGCCGGCGCTTGCGCCAATGTCGCCTCAAACCACGGCTTCAATGGAGCCCAAGGACTGACTCGAATGACATTACAAGATCTGCGCTACGTCGTCGCCCTGGCCGACCACGGTCATTTCGGCCGCGCCGCCGCTGCATGCGATATCGGGCAATCCACCCTCAGCACGCAAATCAAGAAGCTGGAGAAGCAGCTTGGCGTCACGCTGTTCGAGCGCACCACGCAGTCGGTGAGCGTGACGGCCATCGGCGCCGATATCGCACGACGCGCGCGTCAAATCTTGGCCGATGTCGAAGCCATCGTCGGCGTCGGACGCCATATATCCGGGCCACTGGCAGGCGCGTTCAGCCTCGGCGTGATCCCGACCCTCGGACCCTACCTCTTGCCCTGGCTCGTGCCGGCGCTGAAGAAAAACTATCCCGAGCTGCGGCTGGCGGTGCGCGAGGACCTGACCGCTCCCTTGCTGGAACGGCTTGGTTCGCACCGCCTCGACGCCGCGCTGGTGGCGCTGCCCGTGTCCGACGACCGGCTGGACACGCTTGCCCTGTTCGATGAGCCGTTCTGGTTCGCCGAGCCGAAGGGCCGCCATCCCGCCGCCACGAACATCATGACGGAGGACGAGCTACGCGGGCAGCACCTGTTGCTGCTGACCGAGGGCCATTGCCTGCGCGAACAGGCTTTGGCGGTGTGCGGCACGACCCAACGCGAGGTGGAGGAGGATTTCCGCGCCACCAGCCTGGAGACCATCCTGCAGATGGTGGCGACCGGGCTGGGGAGCACGCTGCTGCCGGCGATGGCGTGCAGCGAAGCCCGCGCCCGGGCGGTCGCGGTGCGGCCGCTGGAACCCGGCGTCGGGCGGCGCATCGGCCTGGCCTGGCGCCGCAGCTATCCCCGGCTGCAGGACATCCACCTGCTGGCGCAGACGCTGGGTGACCATCTGCCGCGCGGCGTGCACCGGGTCTGACCACCGCGATTGATCGATCAAACCAATCAACGTCTCGTCGCCAATGAATTTCCCAACGGCCTCCGCCGGCGCTACAGTCCGCGACGCTGATACGAGTGAGCGCAATCCCGCCGTGCGGCCATGACCAGCGTCGCCGGCGAAACGGAACAAGCCACCAACAGGAGAAACACCATGGATGGTATGACCGACGAGAAGATGTCCGGCCAGTGCCCGGTCGCGCACGGGGCCACCCCCACACGGCGGGGCGGTTCGCGCCGGGGCAACCGGGACTGGTGGCCGGAGCACCTCAGCCTCGACACGCTGAGCCAGCATTCGCCGCGGGCCAACCCGATGGGCGAGGCGTTCGACTACGCCGAGGCGTTCAAGACGCTCGACCTGAACGCCGTCATCCAAGACCTGCATGCCTTGATGACCGATTCGCAGGAATGGTGGCCGGCCGATTTCGGCCATTACGGCGGCCTGTTCATCCGCCTGGCGTGGCACAGCGCGGGCACCTATCGCACCACCGACGGCCGCGGCGGCGCCGGGGGCGGACAGCAGCGGTTTGCGCCGCTGAACAGTTGGCCGGACAACGCGAACCTGGACAAGGCGCGACGGCTGCTGTGGCCGATCAAGCAGAAATACGGCGACAAGCTGTCCTGGGCCGACCTCTTCGTCCTGGTCGGCAACGTCGCCCTGGAATCGATGGGCTTCAAGACCTTCGGCTTCGCCGGCGGCCGCGCCGACACGTGGGAGCCTGAGGAGCTTTACTGGGGCCCCGAGGGAACATGGCTGGGCGATGAGCGCTACAGCGGCGAGCGCCAACTGGAGAGTAAGCTCGGCGCAGTGCAGATGGGCCTGATCTACGTCAATCCGGAAGGTCCCAACAGCAAGCCGGATCCACTCGGCTCAGCACACGACATCCGCGAGACCTTCGCGCGCATGGCGATGAACGACGAGGAAACCGTCGCCCTGATCGCCGGCGGCCACACCTTCGGCAAGACCCATGGCGCGGGCGACCCGTCCTTCGTCGGCCCGGAGCCGGAGGGTGGCGCGATCGAGGACATGGGCCTCGGCTGGCGCAGCAAGCACGGCACCGGTGTCGGCGCGGACGCGATCACGGCCGGCCTGGAGGTCACCTGGTCACAGACGCCGACCCGGTGGAGCAACCACTATTTCGACAACCTGTTCAAGTTCGAGTGGGAGCTGACCAAGAGCCCGGCCGGCGCCTTCCAGTGGCAGGCGAAAGACGCCGCGGCCGACATCCCGGACGCGCACGATCCGTCGAAGAAGCGCCTGCCGACCATGCTGACCTCGGACCTCGCGCTGCGGATGGACCCGGCCTATGAGAAAATCTCGCGGCGGTTCTACGAGCATCCGGACCAGTTCGCGGACGCCTTCGCCCGTGCGTGGTTCAAGCTCACGCATCGCGACATGGGGCCGATCCAGCGCTATATCGGCCCGCTGGTCCCCAAGGAAACGCTGATCTGGCAGGATCCGATCCCCGCCGTGGATCATCCGCTGATCGGCGAGCAGGAGGTCGAGGCGCTCAAGGCGCAGATCCTCGCCACCGGGCTCTCGGTGTCGCAGCTTGTCTCCACCGCCTGGGCGTCGGCCTCGACGTTCCGGTTCTCGGACAAGCGCGGCGGCGCCAACGGCGCGCGCATCCGGCTGGCGCCGCAGAAGGATTGGGCGGTGAACAACCCGGCCGGATTGGCGCAGGTGCTGCAGCAACTTGGAGCGGTGCAGCACTCGTTCAACGCGTCGGCGGCCGGCGGGAAGAAGGTATCCCTCGCGGACCTGATTGTGCTCGGCGGGTGCGCCGCGGTCGAGCAGGCGGCGAAGCAAGCCGGGAGCGACCTCAAGGTGCCGTTCACGCCCGGCCGCATGGACGCCTCGCAGGAGCAGACCGACGCCGTGTCGTTCGCGCCGCTGGAGCCCACAGCCGATGGCTTCCGCAACCACTATGAGGGCGCGCAGTTCATGGCGCCTGAGGAGGCGCTGGTCGACAAGGCCGAGTTGCTGCGGCTGAGCGCGCCGGAGATGACGGTGCTGGTGGGCGGTTTGCGGGTGCTGGGGGGCAATTCAAACGGATCCAAGCATGGCGTTTTCACCGATCGTCCGGGCGTTTTGACGAACGACTTCTTCGTCAACCTGCTCAACATGGGCACGGAATGGATGCCCACGGCCTCCGAGAACGCGTACGAGGGCCGCGACCGCAAGACCAAGGACGTGAAGTGGACCGCGAGCCGGGTCGACCTCATCTTCGGCTCGCACTCGCAACTGCGCGCCCTGGCCGAGGTCTATGGCTGCGCGGGATCCCAGCAGAAGTTCGTCAAGGACTTCGTGGCGGCTTGGAACAAGGTCATGAACGCGGACCGCTACGACCTGGTGGGGCATTAGGCTGGCGCGCCGAAAAGGACCTGGGCAAGCCTACACATGACGTGCGATTGTTCAGGTTGACTTACAAAGCCATCTCCCCCTGGAGAGGGGACGGGCGCGGTCATGCGGATCGCGCCCCTCCCCGACTTCTGCCAGAGGGAGATGGAGACGCAATGAGGCCACATTTAGTCTAAGCTGACGACCTACAACGCGGCGTTGCGAAGTTGAAGACTGACCCGGCGCTGGGCGGCTGCGGTTCAACCTATGCGCCTCGGCTTGGGCGCGATAATCGCAAACGGGGCGACGATACTGTGGGAGCTGTGGATCGCCCATGGACATCGGCAACCACCTCTTCACGCTTATCTGGCGCCATCTCAACTTCCTCGGCGTACGACTTCTCGCTACCCGAGACTGTCATGAACGGCGGTCTCAGGCCACTCAGGAATCCTACTTCCGCATGGGACTTCTGAACAGCCTTATGCTACTTTCCTGTTCCTCTCAACCGCAAAGACCTCTGATGGAAAGTCTCCCTCCGCTGGGAGACGCTTGTGCGTCCTCATCAATCCGCTGCCAATGCACGACGCTCCAGCTGCTCCAGGCTGGCGGCACTGGTGTCGACTGCAAGTATAGCCGCGACGATCGCGCATACGAGCCAGCTTCCGGCCGCCATGGTGATCAGGTAGGGCGCCGCGGCGTTAGCGCCGAAATGGGCCACGACCGCGCCTGCCACGACGGGCGCTAGAAAGCCGCCGAGCCTGCTTACCGAGAAAGCCGTGGCCGACCCCCGGCCACGCAGGCTGGTCGGGTAGATTTCCGCTTCGTAGGTGTGAAGCAGCGGGCCATCCATGAAGATCAGCATTTCGCTCAAGAATCCGAATACGACGATCAAGACAGGAGAGGCTGAAAAGTAGAAGCCGAGCCCGGCAAGAGTATTCAGGAAAAAGAATCCGGCGATGCCCCATTTCCGCGGGAAACGATCTGTCACGAATGAAGAGAGATACGTACCAATCGGATAGGAAAGCTGGATCAGTGCCGTGTAGCCAACCGCGTGCACCAAAGTGTATCCGCGGGCGTAAAGAATGATCGGCACGAAGGTTGTGAACCCGTATGATCCGAAGCCGGTGAAGAGCTCGATGATCCAGGCGCTCAGGGTGCGCCGCAGATAGGCACGGCGGAACAGCACCAATGTGCTCGGACGCTCTCCCTGCGCGGTCTCGACTGCGACATTCTGTTGCGGCACTGGCAGGTTAGGCAAGCCGCGTTCGCGCATGACTGCGCGCTCGATGCGCGTCATGGCCGCTTCCGCCTTGTCTCGTCTTCCCGCACGCTCGAGCCAGCGCGGCGACTCAGGCACCATCAACCGCAGGAAGATGGAAATGGTCGCGCCAGCAGCAGCGACCATAAGGGAAATGCTGAACCCGGGAATGGAGAGGTTGGTGGCTCGGCTGAGCCAAAAGGCAACCAGGCCGCCCGTGGTGCCGCCGAAGAAACCGAAGGTCAGCATGAGCGAGCTCATGCGTCCACGGCTCGCCGATGGCGCGATCTCCTGCATGTAGGTGACGGAAAGTGGAATTTCCGCGCCGGTGCCGATACCTGCGATGAAGATGGAAAGGAGCAGAACCGGCCCCACCGGGCTGACTGCGGCGGCAGTAGAACCAACCGCCAGGATGGCGAGGTTCAGGCTGAAGGCTTTGCCGCGCCCGATCTTGTCTGCGACACGCCCCAGCGTCAGCGCGCCGATGAACGTGCCCAGGAACAGCGCGGTCGGAATCTGCGTCGCAAGCGCTTGGTTGCCCTTGGAGGTGACAAATTGGAAGGAGAGTGGCCCGATCGAGTAGAGCAGGTAGGTGTCCCAAAACACCCCCAGACTGATCAGTATCATGCTGATCAGCATGAACCGTGATGGCGGCAGCCGATCCAGACGGCCCTGCAGATTGAGTGACGTCTTGGGCGTGCCTTGATAGGCGCCGGTTTGTGACATGTCCGCCTCCTTAGTCTTGTTTCTTCGTTTCTTCGAGCAAACAGCCTGCTATGAGTGGCCCGACAAGCCCATGACTTCCCGGGGGGATTCGGACAGAATCACCTGTCGCTGCGCCTCATCTGGAATCCACTTCGCGAATGCGTCGAGACAGGCCTGGTAATCCTGCCCCCTCTCGTGCGAAATCCAGGGCCAGTCGCTCGCCCAGAGCAGTTGCCGCCCACCTCCAGCCGTTAGCAGAGCGTCAACGTAGGGCAAGGGATCCGCTCCGCCGAGACGATACGGTGCCGAGAGCTTCACCCAGGTATCTCCCGCCGAGACGCCGGCGAGGACCGCGTGGAAGCCCGGGCATGCGAGACGCTTCTGCGGGTCGGGCGAGCCGAAATGGTCGACGACGATGCGCGCACCGCTCGCGCGTAGACGCGGAAGCACGTCGGCCAGAAGCGGGCCTTCGAGGTAAATCTCCACGTGCAGCCCAGCCGTGGCCACACGTGTCAGGAAACGCTGGAAAGCAACAGACCCAGTATCAGGTAAGCTCGAACGCCTTATCCAATTCAGCCGCACGCCGACGACATTGGCGTCGCGAAGGTCCGTCAGCGCTGCATCGGTGATGTCTTCGCCGACGACCGCCGTCCCACGCAGCCGGTTGGGAAATCGCGCAAGCGCTTCAAGGAGGATGGAGTTGTCCGTACCGTAGAAGCTCGGTTGCGTCAGCACACCATGCGACAGGCCGTGCCGGTCAAGCAAGGCAAGGAACTCGTCCACGTGAACGTCCCGCGCTGGGGCGGAGTGCCGGCCTGGTTCGAGCGGCGCATTGATTCGCATGACATGGGCGTGGCAGTCGACACCGCTAATATGGCCGATTGACTCAGCTACCCTGCCTTTTCCGCTCTCTTTCGGAGCCATCATCCCATCGCCATCTATGTCAGGTCCTAACTTAGGGGGCAGGTGGGTACGCGTCCAATTAGGAGTTCATGGGCAATCTGATAAGAATCTCCTATGAAGCGCTACACCCTGGCCCAACTCGATGCGTTCTCCGCGATCGTCCGCTTCGGCTCTTTCCATTTGGCAGCTAAGGAACTCGGCGTTACCCAGCCAACAGTGTCGTTGCGCATCCGAGACCTGGAAGCGGCTATCGGGCTTGCCTTGTTCAAGCGAGGGCCCGGGCAACTGCGGCTTACCCAAAGTGGCTCCACGATGCTGCACTACGTCGAGCGATCCCTGACGACTCTCAAGGAAATGGACCGCCAACTCCAGTCGGGTGAAGCCGCCCAGGGCACCTTGCGGCTCGGCGCGTCGAACACTTTCGCGCTCGCCTTTCTCCCGGCGGTGTTGGCAGAAATTGAGCGCCGTTTCTCGAACCTCATTATCGACGTGACTATCTCCGACAGCAACACACTGGCGGCTGCAATGAACGCCGACACGCTCGACATCGCCGTGCTGCTCGGCGGCGATCTCCGGCGAAGCGTGCGTGTTGAGCCGCTGGCGACGTATGAGATCGCTTGGCTCTCGGCGGCATGCCTTGGTATCCCGGCATATCTTACTCCGACCATTCTGCATGGACGTCGGGTGGCGACATTGCCGCCGACGTCTCCTCTCAGCCGGACAATTCTGGACTGGTTTGACGCCGCAGGAGCGTCTCCGCCGGTACAAAATAGATGCAATGATATGGCGACGCTGATCCGGCTTGTCACTGCCGGCGTAGCGCTAAGCATCCTGCCACTTTGCGCTGTCGAGCCCGAACTGCGCAGCGGCAGAGTTGTCGCTCACACGTCTGAGCCAAAGCTCGAGCCTTTTCAAATTTGCACAGCCTATTCGGCTCGGATGCCAAATCCGGCGGTCGATGCCTTGCTAGAGGTAATTCGGGACACAATCAAGAACAGCCTGGTGCCACATTTCATGCTGTCACAGCGAGCAGATGACAAAACCTGACTCGTTACCTGTAATTCGATGATGGTTGGCAATAAGTCCGCTCCTCTCCGCACTGCCATTCAACAGCAGCAAACTGCTTCGGCGCGGGGGTGACGACGGGCCCGGTAAGCTCATCAACTGCTGGCGCCACCTGTGGAGCTGACCTGAGCTGATCCAGTATTTGCGGGCGGCCTCGCAATCACCTTCGAGTTGCTCGGGTTAGACTAAATAAATAGCGTCTAATTGCCACCGGCAACGGCATGTGCCTTGTGTCACGACACTCCTCTGACTGGTCAGGGCCAAATTCCCGACCTCTGCATCGCCCTGAAAGAGATCTGCGTTCGTCGGTTTGCGACTCCACGCGTTGCGGTATTGTCGTGAGACACGTCGCGCGCGGACAAACACATGCCGAACCAGCTTGATGAAGAACTGACCCGGCTTGACACCGCACTTGCGGATGCCGAGCGCCATGCCTCGGCCGTCGTCTCCGCCGTGCGGCAACTCCGGCGGCAAGCGGCGGCCGGCGTGCTGGCCGGGCTGCCGCGCCGGCTGGAGCAGTTGCCGGGCCATACGGAGCCGCTGTCGGCGGCCCTGACGGCGGCCAGCCGCAGCTTCGAATACGATGCGGAGGCGGCCTTCGCCGACGGGTCCTACCTGACGGAGCTGCAGGCGGCGGCACAAACCAAATCGCTCGTCCTGGTGGAGCGGGACGGCCGCATCACCGCCTTCCCGCTGCTGCTGAAGCTGGAGCCGTCCGTCCCCGCCATCCGCCTGGGCCGCAAGCTGGAGCGGCAGTTGCGGCCCGGCGTGCTGACCGGGCTGCTGAAGAAGGCGCAGGACAGTGCCGCGTTCAACCCCGTCGCCTTCCTGAACACCCTGTTCCGGGCGGCGACCCACCTCGCCCCCGACGACGGCCGCGGCGACGAGCCAAAGCCCGGCGCCGTGGTTCCGCTGTTGGACATCTACGACCTGCTGACCCTGCGGCCCGGCGCGGCGGCGGAATACCCGCGCGAGGCGTTCGCCGTGGACGTGTTGCGGCTGGACCGCGCGCCCGACACGCGCACCCGCAGCGGCCACCGGTTCAGCCTGCCCGCCTCGACCGGCAGCAAGGGCAAGTCCCGCCTCACCGTCTACGACGAGACGGGAGCGGAGCACGTCTATGTCGGCATCGCCTTCCGCGGTGTTGGCTGACCGCCATGGCGGTGGATTTGGCGTCCTGGCT
The DNA here is from genome assembly GCA_965199095.1 of Acetobacteraceae bacterium. Taxonomy (GTDB): domain Bacteria; phylum Pseudomonadota; class Alphaproteobacteria; order Acetobacterales; family Acetobacteraceae; genus LMUY01. The sequence continues at coordinate 727,996 of CBDAQM010000003.1, read as the reverse complement.
CGACGTGATCGGGCGCGAATACCTCACCAGCTTCGTGCCGGCAGGCGGCGGCGCCGTGCGCTTCGCCGTGGCGGAGGCCGATACGCTCGCGCGGGTCGGCGAGGGCCTGCGGCGCCGGGCCGAGGCGGGCGGATTGCACGTGGTGACGCTGGATGTCGCCGCCACCCGGCTGCACATGCTGCAAACCGTGGTCTTCGCCCTTGCCGCGTCCCTGCCATGGGACCGCCTGTTGCAGGCGCGGCTGGAGGCGATGGTCGCGACGGCGGGCTATGCCTGGCCGAGGCCCGGGCAGCCCGTGCTGTTGCCGGAACTGGCCGAGGCGAACGGCGTGGCCACGCACCTGCTGCGCCGCGAGCTGATGCAGGCGCTCAGCCGTGAGGTGTGGGAGGAGCCGCGGCTGACGCTGGATTTCCGCTACGCGATGATCGCCCTGTTGGATGCGCGCCTGTCCGGCGAGGCGGCCGTCCTCTCCGACGCTGTCATGAGCTGGCTGCAAGGCACCTTGCGCACGTTGGGCCAGGTGAAGCAGGCGCAGATCGGCCGCCGCATCGGCCGGCAGAACGCCCGTGCCGTGCTGATGTCGCTTTGCCACTGGGTGCGGCTGTGCGGCGGCGCCGGCTCGCTGCTGCTGATCGACATCCGCCAGTTGCATCGCGACCGCCGGGCCGTCACGGAGGGGCTGGTCTACACGCCGGCCGCGGTGATGGACTGCTACGAGGTGCTGCGCCAACTGATCGACGATATCGAGCATTTCCCGGGCCTGTTCGTGGCCGCGCTGGCCGACGACGCCTTCCTCAGCGATGACCCGAAGCGCTCGCTGAGCCAGTATACGGCATTGCAGATGCGCATCTGGGACGACGTGCGCCCGCAAGGCCGCGACAACCCGCTGGCGCCGCTCGTGCGGATCGCGGCGTGAGCCCGGCCGAACGGCTGGCGCTGCGGACCGCGATCGAGGCGCTGCGCGCCGGCGTGCCCAACCGGGCGGCGGTGACGCTGCTGGGCAGCGTCGAGGACGCGATCGAGGAGCGGTTCGAGGCCGGGCTGGGACTGGTCCGGGACGGCAAGCGCGCGCCCGGCGTGCTGTTCGCGGGCGGCTTCGGCACGGGCAAGTCGCACCTGCTCGCCTTCTTGCGTGAGCTGTCGTTGCGGCAGAATTTCGTTACCAGCCACGTCACGATCAGCAAGGAGACGCCGCTTTCCGCCCCGCTGCTGGTGTTCTCCGCCGCCTTGCGCGACACCGTCGTGCCCGGCCATGCCGACGACGCGCTCGCCGTGGCGCTGACGGAGCTGCAACGCCGGCCGCCCGCGCTGGAAGCGCTGGAGGCTGTGATCAGCGCGCCCGAGTCCGGGTTCGTCCCCATCTTCGCGGCCATCCTGCATCTGCTGCGGCGGCAAGTCCCGCCGGACCTGGTGCGCCGGATTGAGACGTTCCTGGCCGGTGGCAAGCTGCCCGGCACGGCGCTGCGCCAGGCGCTGACGCAGACCGGCGCGCGCGGCATGTTCGATCTGGCGCGCATCACCGAGACGACGCTGGCATTGCAGCGCGAGCGCTTTGTGCCGCTGCTGTTCCGCGCCGCCGGGTTCGCCGGCTGGTGCGTGCTGATCGACGAGGTGGAGCTGATCGGCCGCTACTCGCCGCTACAGCGGGCCCGCGCCTATGCGGAACTGGCGCGCTGGCTGGCGCTGGGCGCGGCGCCGCACCTGCCCGGCCTGTTCGTCGCGGCTGGGATCACCGACGATTTCGCCTCCGAAGTCATCAACACCCGGCAGGACGACGAAAAGCTGCCGGAGCGTCTGCGCCTGAAAGGCACGCCGGACCTCGCGGAGTTGGCGCTGGCCGCCATGCGCGCGATCGAGGCCGCACCCGTGCTGACCCCGCCGGCGGACGCGGACCTTCACCGCTACGTCGATGTCCTGCGCCGCAGCTATGGCGCCGCGTATGACTGGCCGGCGCCTGTCCTGCCTGTGGGGGAGCGGCGCGCCAACCGCACCATGCGCCACCACGTCCGCGGTTGGATTACGCAATGGGACATGCTGCGGCTGCAGGGCCGCGACACGGACACGAAGGTGACGCTGATCGGCTCCAATTACGCGGAAACGGCGGATTTGGACGAGGCGCCGCCGCCGGCGGATGACGACTCCTGAGATGACGCAGCTCGCCACGGTGGATCGCCTCGGGCTGCCTTGGCGAGCCGCGTTGCACGAGTTCCAACTCACTGGCATCGCCCGCCTGCTCGCCGCCGACGCGGTGCTGCTGGCCGACGAGATGGGGCTTGGCAAGACCATCCAGGCGATTGCGGCGCTCCGCATCCTGGTGCGACTGGGCAAGGTTGACTCCGCCCTGATCGTGGCGCCGGTGGGCGTGCTGCTGCAATGGCGCCAGCAGCTTCGCGCCTGGGCGCCGGAGCTGTCGCTGGCGACGGTGGCCGGACCGCTCGATCACCGGATCGGGCGCTGGCAGTCGCGCGCGCAGGTCCATCTGGTCGGCTACGAGGTGCTGTGCCGCGATCGCCCGCTGCCCGGCCCGTTCGGGCCGGCCCGCCGGGTGTGGGATGTGGTGGTGGCGGACGAAGCCCAGCGGATCAAGAACAAGCACACCGAGGTGTCTGCCATGCTGAAAGGCTTGCAGCGCCGGCGATCCTGGGCGCTGACCGGCACGCCGGTAGAGAACTGCGCCGACGACGCCGCCTCCATCCTGGACTTCGTCGTGCCCGGTCGGCTGGATCGGCGCGAGATGATGGCGGGCTTGCGGCGCACGCTGGGCGAAGTGCAGCTGCGCCGCCGCCGCGCCGAGGTGCTGCCGGACTTGCCGGCCAAGACGGGGGTGCAGGTCGACATCACGCTCGGCCCGGTGCAGCGCGCCGCTTATGACCAGGCCGAGGGTGAGGGGCGGGTTTGGCTGCGCTCGCTGGGGACCCACGTCACCATCGCCCACGTGTTGGAGTTGATCCTGCGCCTCAAGCAGATCTGCAACGCTTGCCCGCAGACAGGCGCGTCCGCCAAGCGCGACGACCTGCTTCGGCGCGTGGCCGGGCTGGTTGCGGGCGGCGAGAAGACGCTGGTGTTCAGCCAGTTCGTGGCGGAGCCGTTCGGCGCAGCCATGCTGGCGCATCACTTGGCGCCGTATCGTCCGGTGCTGCTCCGGGGTGGCTTGACGGCCACGGCCCGCGAGCAGGCGATAACGGCGTTCCAGCGCGACCCGGCCCGCAAGGTGATGGTCCTGTCGCTGCGCGCGGGTGGCGTGGGCCTCAACCTCACGGCCGCCTCGGCGGTGGTGCATTTCGACCGCTGGTGGAACCCGGCGGTGGAGGCGCAGGCCGAGGACCGCGCCCACCGCATCGGCCAGCATCGCCCGGTTCGGGCCTACGCCTATCTGTGCCCGGGGACGATCGAGCAACGGATCGCGGAGATCCTGGCCGAGAAGCGCACCCTGTTCGCCGACCTGGTGGATGACGTGGCAGTGTCCAGCCTGCGCCGGCTGGACCTGTCCACGTTGCTGCGCGCGGTGAATGGATGAGCAGCTATGAAGCGGACCTTCAAAAGCCCTCTCCCTCTGGAAGAGGGTTGGGTGAGGGCCAAGGGCACGGTCCGGCGCCTTGGGCCCCCCCACCCCGGCCCTCTCCCAGAAGGAGAGGGAGAAGCACTGACGTCAGTCTGAAACGATCGTGCTCTACTCGATGGCTTATTCTTTCTCAGCAATCACAACGATGACTCGTGATGGAAGCGGCGTAGCGCAAAGGCGCCGACGTCATCGCCGGCGGCAAGGCCGAGCACCCGGTGCGCGCTCAACTCGCCCAGCACCGGGCCATCGGAAAACCCCGTGTTGGCCCCGGTCGAGACGAACACGCCGGGCCAGCCAGGCACCTCGTCCAAGATCGGTTGCCCATCCAGGCTGGAGCCGTCATAGCCGGCCCAACTCCGCTCGATGGCCAGGTCGGCGAACGCCGGCACCAGCCTGGCCGCCACCGCACGGTTGCCGGCGAGCGCGTCCGCACACACCTCGCCATGCAAAGGGAACGCGCTGGTGCCGGTCCAGCCGCCGCCGAGGATACAAACGCCGGCGCTGTTCTGCTTCAGCGTCAGCATGCCTGCCACCCGGCGCAAGCCATGGTGGATGAACGGCGCGACCGGACCGGTGGCGGCTGCCTGGAAGTAGCGCACCCGGATCGGCAGCGTCACGCCGAGCGGCTGCAGCAGGGCGGCACTCCACGGACCGGCGGCGATCACCACCGCATCGGCGGTCACCGCGCCGTCTTGCGTGTCGCAGCCATAGCCGCCGCCGGGCAGCGTCCGGATGGCTGTCACCGCCCGCCCGCGCAGCAATGCGGCGCCGTGCCGCGATGCCGCCTGGGCGAAGGCGTGGCCGGCCTGCCGCGGGTCGGCGAGCCCGCCGACGGGGCAGAAAATGGCCGCCGCAACGTCATGCGCGAGGTATGGCGCGAAATCCCGCAGCGCCGCGCCTTGGAGCCAGTCGATGGGGATGCCGTGCGCCTGGTGGCCGGCCATCAGCTCGCGCAGCCGTGGCAGCTCGGCTTCTAGCTCGGCCACCAGCAGCGTGCCCTTGGCGAGATCGACGCCGAGGTCGAATTCCAACTCCGCGGACAAATGCCGCCACCGCTCGATCGAGCGTATCCGGAACGGCAGGCCGTCAAACCGGGTGGCGCGGTCGTTGATGAGGTTCAGCGTGCCGGCGTTGCGGCCGGAGGCCTCCGTGCCGAAGCCGCCGCGTTCCACCAGCGCGGTCTTGGCGCCCAGCCGGGCGAGGTAATAGGCCGTGGCGGCGCCGATGATGCCGCCGCCCACTACCGCCACGTCGTACCCACGTCGGCCTGCGCCGTCTGCCATCGGACCTACGACGCCTCCGCCGCATCGACCAGGGCGCCGAACGCCGCGGCCTGGCCCAGGCCCAGATACGATTCCCGCACATGCGCGTCATCCAGCAGCCGGGAGCTGGCGCCCTCGGCGGACACCCGGCCCTGCGCCAGCACGTAGGCGCGCTGCGTCACCTGCAACGCCTTGCGCACGTTCTGCTCGGCCAGCACCAGCGCCATGCCGTCGCGCACCAGCATCCCCAACGCATCGAATACCTGGTCCACCATCACGGGGGACAGGCCCAGCGACGGCTCGTCCACCATCAGCACGCGCGGACGCGCCATCAGCCCGCGGGCGATGGCCAGCAATTGCTGCTCGCCCCCGCTCAGGATCCCGGCGTGCAGCCGTTGCTTGGTCCCCAGCACAGGGAAACGCTGCATCAACTCGGCGATCTGCTGGGCGATGCCGGCCCGGTCGCGCCGGGTGAAGGCGCCGGCCTCCAGGTTCTCGCGCACCGACAGGCGGGGGAATACGCGCCGTCCCGCCGGCACCTGCACGATGCCCAGCCGCACGATGCGGTCCGGCGCCATCCCGCTGACGACCGTGCCCTCCAGCCGGATGCTGCCCGCGGACGGCACGAGCTGGCCCGAGATGCAGCGCAGCAGCGTGCTCTTGCCCGTGCCGTTATGGCCGATCAGCGCGATGGCCTCGCCGGCATGCAGGCGGAGCGACAGGTGGTGCAGCACAGTGCGACGGCCATAGCCGGCTTCCAGCCCGGCGACCTCCAGCAGCGCCGTCACGCCGGCACCGCGTCGCGGCCCAGGTAAGCCTCGATCACCCGCTTGTCCGCCGCTGCGGCCGCCGGCGTGGTGTCCACCAGCACCCGGCCGCTGTCCAGCACGGCGATCCGGTCCGCCAGCCAGACCAGGGCGGGCACGTTGTGCTCGATCACCACCAGCGTCAGGCCGCGGGCGCGCTGCAACCGCCGCACCAGCCCCAGCAGCACGGCGGCCTGCGCGTCGTTCATCCCCGCGGTCGGCTCGTCCAGCAGCAGCACGCGCGGCTGCGTGTTCAGCGCGCGGGCGAGTTCCAGCCGCTTGGTCTGCCCGTAGGACAGGGCCGAGGCATAGACGCCGATGCGGTCGCCGAGCCCCACCTCGCGCAGCAAATCCTCGGCCTGGCGACGCTCGGCAGCCGCGGCGGCGGCGCGTCCGGGCCGGGGCAGCAGGTTCCCCAGGACCGACACATCCTCCCGCGCATGGGCGCCGCACAGCACGTTTTCCGTCGTGGTCATGCCGGGGAACAGCCGCAGGTTCTGGAACGTGCGGGCGATCCCCATGCGCGCGATCCGGTGCGGGGCACGGCCGCGGGCGGATCGGCCGTCGATCAGCACCTCCCCATCGGAGGGGCGCAGCAGGCCGGTCAGCACGTTGAACAGCGTCGTCTTGCCGCTGCCGTTCGGCCCCATGATGCCGAGGATCTCGCCCTCTCGGACGCCCAGGCTCACCCGGTCCAGCGCCGCGACGCCACCGAACTGCCTCGACACGGCCCGCGCCTCCAGGATCACGGCGTGGAGGGCCTCGGCGCCAGCCGCAGCGTGCGGCGCAGCGCGTCGCTGATCCCGCGCAGCAAGGGCGGCGCGACCCGGCGCGCGCCCAGCAGGCCCTGCGGCCGCCAGATCATCGCGGCCACCAGCAGCGCGCCGAAAATGCCGGGCCGGTAGGTCAGCAGCCAGGGGTTGCTGGAGCGCAGCGCCTCCGGCAATCCCATCATCAGGAAGGCGCCGAGCACCGAACCCGGCACGCTGGCCAAGCCGCCGAGGATGGCCATCTGCATGATCAGCAGGCTTTCGTCGAGCAGGAAGGAGTCCGGCACCACCAGCCGCAGCGTATGGGCCAACAGGCTGCCGGCCAGCCCGGCCAGCGTGCAGCCAACCGCGAACGCCGCGAGCTTGCCGCGCACCACGTTGACCCCCAGGGCGCGGGCCGCCACCTCGTCGTCGCGGATCATCTCCCAACTGCGGCCCACCGGGCTGCCCGCCAGCCGCGTCGCCGCCACGGCGCACAGTGCCGCCACCGTGGCGGTGACCGTGAAGATCTGGCCCTCGGTCTGCGCCGTCCAGCCGAGGATTTGGATCCGCGGCACCTGCGGCAAGCCCATCGGCCCCCGCGTCAGCGCGAACCAGGCATTGGCCACCACCAGGAACATCTGGTTGAAGGCGATGGTGATCAGGCTGAGGAAGTCGCTGCGGACGCGCAGGCACGGCAGCGCCAGCAACGCGCCCGCGGTTCCCGCCACCAGCCCAGCCGCCGCGAAGGCTGCCAGCCACGGCACGCCCAGCCGCATAGTCAGCAATGCGGAGGTGTAGGCGCCGATGCCGAAAAACGCCGCCTGCCCCATCGAGACCATGCCGCAATAGCCCGTAATCACGTTGGCGCCGATGGCAAGCGGCACGTAGATGAGCGACAGGTTGACCACGTGCAGCCAATAGCGGCTGGTCACGACATGCGGCACGGCCACGATGACCGCCGCCGTGAGAAGCAGCAGCAGGGCACTGCGCACCACGTCAGGACCGCATCACCGTTGGGGTTCCGAACAGGCCGTTGGGGCGCAGCAGCAGCACGGCGACGATGATCGCCAGGCTGGCCCCGTCCTTGAACAGCGAGCCGAACATGACCACGGCCAGCGCCTCCGCCACGCCCAGCAGCAGGCCGCCCACGAAGGCGCCGTAGAAATTGCCCACGCCCCCCAGCATGGCCGCCGCCCACGCCTTGGTCGTCGCCAATTGCCCCATCTGCACCCAGACGGCGTTGAAATACATCGCGAACAGCGTGCAGCCGGCCACTCCGATCAACCCGCCCACGGCGTATACCGCGGGAACCAGCCGGTTGACGGGGATGCCCATCAACTCCGCCGCCACCATGTCCTGGCAGACGCACCGTGTCGCCCGGCCCCAGCGCGTCAGCTCCAGCACAGCCGAGCCAACCGCCACCAGCACCAACGCCACTGCCAGGATGACCAACGGCTGGATCGGCAGCGCCAGCCCGGCCATCTGGATGCTGCCGCGGGGGATGAGCTGCGGGAAGCTCAGCACATCCGCCCCCCAGAACCCCTGGGCGATCGAACTGATCACCAGCCCGGCGCCCAACGCGCTGATCATGGGAACGGTCCGCGGCGCGTTGCGCACCGGGCGGTAAGCCACCCGCTCCACCACCAGGCCCAGCACCGCGCCCACCAGGCAGCCCGCGACCAGCGCGATCCAGACCGGCACGCCGAGCGTGAGCAGTGCCAGCGCGCTCATGGTGCCGAACATGATCACGTCGCCATGAGCGAAGTTGATGAGGTAGAGGATGGTGTAGACCATGCTGTAGCCGACGCCGATCAGCGCGTACACGCTGCCGATGGCCAGCCCGTTGACCAGCTGCGCCGCCAGGTAGGCTGGGTCCATCACGACTTCCTCAACACCTCAAGCCCGGTCTCGTCGATCTTGATGCCGGTGGACACGAAGCGCTTGCCCTGCACCTGCAGCACGAAATGCGTCCGGTTCTTGGTGTCGCCCTTGGCGGTCCAGGCATAGGCGCCGCCTACGCCATTGAAATTCATCCCCTTGACGGTATCGATCAGCGTGTCCCGCTTGGCGCCGTGGCTGTCGACCGCATCCTTGATGATCCAGAAGATGTCGTGCGTGAACACGGCGACCTGGGAGGCCAGCCCGCCATACTGCTTCTGGTAGTTGTCAACGAAGGTGCGGGTCGTCGGATTGTTTGCGTAGGGGTCGTAGGCGGCCAGGACATACGTGCCCTCCGCCGCGCCGAGCGACAATTCGATATACTTGTCGTATAGGTTCGAGTCTGGACCCACGACCGGGATCCCGGTGAAGCCGAGATCCTTGGCCTGCGCCAGGAACAGCCCGCCCTCGGTATATTCCGTCATCAGCATCAATCCATCGACGCCGGCGGATTTCATCTGCGTGATGACCGGCTGGAAGTCGCGGTCGACATTGGGGGTGAAGGTGCCTTCGGCGGCGATCTGGCCGTGCAGCACGTCCACGGCCTTGACGATCTCGTTGCGCAGGCCGCGGCCGAAATCGTTGTCGACGAAGAAGATGCCGAGCTTGCGCTTCTTCAGGTTGTTGATCATGAAGCCGGAATATTCCTGCGCACCGTAATCGTCGCGGCCGGTCAGGCGGATGAAATCCTTCCAGCCCTGCTCCGTGATCGACGGGTTGGAAGAGGACGGGCACAGCACCGGGGTGCCGGCATCGGAATAGATCGGCATCGCGGCCAGCGTGGCGGAGCTGTTCACGTGGCCGCATACGGCGAAATACTTGTCCCCGTCATCGACGATGCGCTGGGCGACGGTGGCGGCGTCCCGCGGCGTGCCGCGATCGTCGAACACTTCGAACCGGACCGGCCGCCCGCCGATGCCGCCGGCCGCGTTTATCTCCGCGGTCGCGATCTCCGCCCCGCGGTTCCCGCTCACCCCCATGGCGCCGGAACTGCCGGTCATCGGCGTGGCGACGGCGATCAACAGCGGCTCGGCCGCCCGGCTGCGGCCGATGGCGAAGGTGGCAGCCGCGGAACCCAGGAGCACACGTCGCGCAATCGTCATGGTCGCCCTTTCAGTCAGTGTCGGGCACGGTCTTGCAAGTTCAGCGCCATGGCGCAGGATTTGCACGCATTTGGACGCAGAAATGAACGACAGCCTCCCCCCGCCGCCGCCTGGCGACACCCCAGTCGAACGCACGGCGCTCTCCTGGCTGGACCCGCGCGCCGGGCTGGACGTGCCCGACCTGCCGGACGCCGCCGCCCGGCTCGCCGCCCTGGCCGACCGGGTGCGTACCGAGTTGGCATTGCTCGATTATCCCTTGCTCGACTGGGTCACGCCCCGCACCGGCCCGGCGGGCGAGCATGTATGGGACGTGCTGGTCATCGGCGCCGGGCAGGGCGGCCTGGCTTTGTCATTCGGCCTGCGGCGGGAGCGGGTGTGCAACGTCCTGGTGCTGGACCGTGCCGAGCCTGGGCGCGAGGGTCCCTGGAAAACCTACGCCCGCATGCTGACCTTCCGGTCCCCCAAGCACGTCACCGGGCCGGATTTGGGCGTGCCATCGCTGACGCCGCAGGCCTATTACCGCGCCCGTTTCGGCGACGCCGCCTGGGATGCGCTGGGCAAGTACCCCCGGGAAGCCTGGCAGGAATACCTCGACTGGTATCGCACGGAGCTTGACCTGCCCGTCCGCCATCGGACCGAAGCGCAACGGATCGAGCCCGTCGGCGACCTGCTTCGCGTCCACGTCCAGGGCCCCGACGGTCCCGCCGCCCTCCTGGCGCGCAAGGTGGTGCTGGCGACCGGGATCGAGGGCAATGGCGGCTGGCGCCTGCCCGACCTTGACCTGGGTTGCCTGCCGAGCGACCGCTTCGCGCATACGAATTGGGCATTCGACGTGGCGGCCCATCGCGGCCGCCGGGTCGCCGTGCTGGGCGCCGGCGCGTCCGCCTTCGATACCTCGGCCGCCTTGCTGGAGGCGGGCGCGGCGAGCGTGACGCAGTTCATGCGCCGGGCGGATATCCCCACCGTCAACCCGGCGCGCTGGATGGAAAAGGCCGGCTTCCTCCGCCACTTCGCCTCGATGGACGACCTGGCGCGCTGGCGCTGGATGCGCATCCTGTTCCTGCGCAGCGGCCCGCCGACGCAGGACGGCATCAACCGCTGCGCCGCCTTCCGCAACTATCGGCTCCGCGGCGGCACCACCTGGTCCGCCGCCGAGATGGAGGGCGACGAGGTGGTGCTGACCGCCAGCGACGGCAGCGTCGGGCGCTACGACTTCCTCGTGCTGGGCACCGGCTACACCATCGACGTGCGGCTGCGGCCGGAACTGGCCGGTTTCGCCGACCACATCGCGCTGTGGCAGGACCGCTTCACGCCGCCGCCGGGCGAGGAGAACCCGATCGTGGCGCAATTCCCCTACCTCAACCCGGATCTGTCGTTCCAGGAACGCGAGCCGGGGACGGCGCCCTTCCTGGCCAACATCCACAACTTCACCTACAGCGCGACAGCCAGCGTCGGCTACTCCGGCGCCTCGCTGACCGGGATGAAATACGGCATCCAGCGCTTGATCTCGGGCCTGGTCCGCGATTTTTGGCTGGCCGAGTCGCCGGCCGCGCTGGCGGCGGTGCAGGCCTATCGGGAGGTCGATTTGGACACCACGCCGCTTGACCCGCATTCCCGGCTGCAGGCGGTCCGCGCCGCATGACCGCCGCACCGCGCGTGGTGGTGGTGGGCGGCGGTATCGTCGGGCTGTGCTCGGCCTGGCGCCTGCTGGAGCGCGGCTGCCGCGACATCGTGGTGTGCGAGCGCGCCACGGCGGGGGCGGGCTCCACCGGGCGGGCGTCGGGCGGCATCCGGCAGCAATTCGCCCGGGAGACCGAAATCCGCATGGCGCGGGAGTCGGTCGCCTTCTGGGAAGGATTCGACGCCCGGTTCAACGCGGCCATGAACTTCCGCCAGGTCGGCTACCTCTATTTGCTGACGACGCCCGGCCTGGTGGCGGATGCCGAGCGCAACGTCGCCCTGCAAGCCGCGTGCGGGGTGCCGAGCCGCATGCTCGACCCGGCGGGGATCGCAGCGCTGGCGCCGGAGGTGGAGTTGGAGGGCGTTCTGGCCGGCAGCTACTGCCCGACGGACGGACGCGCCCATCCGCTGGGCGCCGTGGCCGGGCTGGCCCGCGCGCTGCGTGACCGGGGCGTGGACATCCGTGAGGGCTGTCCGGTGACGGCAATGTCGATCGTCAACGGCCGCGTCACGGGCGTGGTGGCCGGCGGCGACAGCCTGGCCGCCGATTGGGTGGTCAATGCCGGCGGGCCGGACGCGGCGGCGGTGGGGCACATGGCCGGGGTGGACCTGCCCGTGCACCCGGTGCGGATGCACCAGTTCGTCACCGCGCCCGTTGCGGGGCTCACGCCGGGCCGCCCGGTGCTGGTGGAGCCGGCCACCACGCTGTTCCTGGCGCAGGAAGGTGAGGGCATGCTGCTGGGCATGCGCCAGCCGGACGCCACCGGCGAACACGTCGATGTCGACTGGCAGTTCCTGCCGGACGTGCTGCGCGCCGCGGCGCACCGGGTGCCGAAGCTGGCGGGCGTGCGGGTGGACAACGCCTGGGCCGGCCTCGTCGAAATGTCGCCCGACCATGTCGGGATCATCGGCAGCGTGCCGGAGGTCCAGGGCTTCCTGTGCGCCAACGGGCTGTCCGGCCACGGCTTCATGCTGGCGCCCGCGGTCGGCCGCATCGTCGCCGGGCTGGTGCTGGATGGCGGCGTGCCGGATTTGGACCTCGCCCCGCTCAGCCCGCAGCGGTTCCGCGCCGCATGAGCGCGAGGCTGGCGGGCACCACCGCCCTGGTGACGGGCGGCGGCCGCGGCATCGGCCGGGCGATCAGCCTGGAATTGGCGGCCGAGGGGGCGGACGTGGCCATCGCCTACCACGCCGACCGCACCCGCGCGGAGGAAACCGCCGACGCGGTGCGGCAGGCCGGGCGCCGCGCGCTCTGTATTCAGGCGGATTGCACCGACCCTGCCTCCGCCGACGCCATGGTGGCGGCGGTGACGGCGGCCTGGGGTCGGCTGGACCTGCTGGTGGCCAATGCCGGCGAGCGTGGCCGCGCCCCGCTGCTGGAGCTTGACCCGGCGGATTGGGACCGCGTCGTCACCGTCAACCTGCGGGGCGCGTTCCTGGCCGCGACGGCGGCCGCGCGCGCCATGCGGGCCGCCGGGGGCGGCGCCATCGTCACCATCGCCGGCGCCTCGGCGCATCGCAGCTATCCCTGGGCCGGCGCGTACGGGCCGAGCAAGGCCGCCGTGGTGTCGCTGACCAAGCAGATGGCGCTGGAATGGGCGGAGTACGGCATCCGCGTCAACGGCGTCAGCCCCGGGCCGATCCGCGAGCCCGACAGCGGCTGGGAGGCCGACGAGCCGAACCTCGTGCGGCAGGCCGCCCGCATCCCGCTGCGCCGCGTCGGCGCCCCGGCGGACGTGGCGCGCGCCGTGGTCTATTTGGCCTCCGCCGACGCCGCCTACGTCACCGGGCACATGCTGCTGGTGGACGGCGGCAGCAGCGAGACCTGGTACATCACCCCCTGACAGCGAAGGAGCACCCGCGATGGGCGACAAGATCATGTGGAGCCGGCAGGAGGACGTGGAGCGCGTCTGGGTTCACGAGAACAAGGAGTTCAGCCACCGCCTGATCACCCAGCGGCACCAGGGCGCCTCGTTCTCGTTCCACATCACCACCTACATGCCGTTCTTCGAAACCATCGTGCGCGGCGACGGCGTGCACGAGGTGGTGCTGTTCTGCCTGCATGGCTGGTCCCGTCAGGTTGATCTCTCGGACGGGCGGGAACGCATGTTCAAGCCCGGCGACGCGATGTACCTGCCGGTGCGCTACGAATACCGCCACACCATCGGCGATGCCGGGCTGGTAATCGCCGTGTCGTGCACGCCGTCGCGCGAGCCGCTGGAGGTGTAGCCGGTTGCTGGAGGAAGCAGGCAGGGCGTTGCCCCGCGCTCTAGCAAAGGACAGGCGTCCTCTGACTCGGGAGGGTGACGGAAGTGCACACAGGCTACCTCCTTAAGGCTGTGTGACTGATGTTACAATGGCTGGATTTGGCGGGTAGCGGACATTCAGTTGTAACTTTAGAAACTCCTAAACCTTTGATCCAGAACCACGCTGGCGTTTCCGAAAGCCTTGATTTTTGACAGAGCGCTAAATGGGAGTTACCGGCCCGGCTGGGCTACGCTCGTGAGTGGGTATGCCGAGGTAATTGGCAGCATAGCGTTGCCTCTATGAATGTGGGCTGATACGATTGTCGCATTGGTCAGTGTCAGGAACGGCTAATGAGAAAGACTACCTTGTCCCTACACGTGCGGGAAGCAGCGTGCTGTTGCATGGTAATCCCCTTACTCGCGTTTTTACCGAGTTGTGCCTCACAACCGCACGTGGACATTACTGGGTCTCCCCTCAAAGTTGCTTTCGCGTGCCCTGCTGAGGGAACGAAGACCACCACTATCGTTGAAGGGCGGACGAAGCCAATTGTAGCAGTCTGGCACGGGAGCATTCCGACCAATTCGATGATCTGTAGGCAGACCGTTGGAGAGAAAGCGTACGATCTGATTGCTGGCTTTCTATCCATCCCAACGGATTCGCCCCCGGGGGACGTAACAATGGCCTTTATTGGTGTGTTCTCGGGAGACGGCAAAAGCTATTGCTATGATCCTTCTAATAAGAAATATACATTCAATGGAATGCCCCTAAGTTGGCATACTTGCCTCAAACAAGTTGGCACTGCCAGTATCGAGATTGAAGGTACAGTACACAGTGTTCTTGTGATACAAAGAGACGAAGAAGGCACCTTATCGAATTATAGCCTAACAAAAGATAGGCTTTATCTAGACATAGACTCAAATGTGTGGGTAGCATACTCTCCAAAGGTGATACGCGGTGATTTCGAACCATCTTGGATCAGGACAGTTGGTAGTTAGATCGCGCTTAAATACGATCACGAGGTTGTCAACTAATGTGAGTCGTGCGCCGAAGTTAGTTTGAAATCTCGCAACTCAGGATACTGGCTTTCTATATTCTATTTATGCGACTGCCATGCATCTTATGCTGGTTTCGGGCGAAAGCCATCGTCGCCCGCATGCGCTTGGGCATGCGGGACTTCCGGCGGAGGCATCCAAGGTCAGCGTGGCGGGGGCGGTGCAGCCGAGTTCGGCACGGACTTAACTGGCGAGTCCCGCATCGCCCAAGCGCGATACGGGCTACACACTCCGGACGGAACTGAGTTGAGAACCTCGTCAACGTGCGCCCGGGCTTGTCTTGTTGGTCCATGATCGTCCGGGTCGGGGACGAACGCAGCCGTCTAGCTTTACTCCGAAACAGGCCCTAAGACGCATCAGCGTGTGGACACTGCCATCCGACGCCGCTGGATACCTGAAGGGGTAAGCCGTCGGTGTTCTTGTCCACCTGGGTCACCAACGTCTGCAATGCGAGCGCCGGCCCAGCAGCGACGGCAAGCCCGGCCGCAGCGATCATCGCTGCGCCGAAAATCTTACTCATGTGTTTGCTGTCTGATTGCGCATAGGCACGGCGTCAGTAAGCATCGCCTGGATAAATTTAGCAAGATCGAAGGCCACATAAACCCACGCAAGTGACGCTCGAACAGGAGTATAGCGTTAAAACTATATACATTCTTTATACCACAAGGAGAATGTTATATTGTCTTACTACTTGCATCCCCTGCTGCCGCATGGGAACTCAGCGTCACCGTCGTAAATGGCTGGTGACGAACTGGCGGCAGCGGTCGCTCACCGGGTCGGTGAAGACCTGGGTGGGCGGCCCCTCTTCCTCGATGCGGCCCTGGTGCAGGAAGACGGCCCGGGTCGAGACATCGCGGGCAAAACCCATCTCATGCGTCACGATCAGCATGGTGCGGCCTTCCTCCGCCAGGGCGCGGATCACTCGCAGCACCTCCCCGACCAATTCTGGGTCGAGCGCGCTGGTCGGTTCGTCCAGCAACAGGGCCGCCGGGCGCATGGCCAGGGCGCGGGCGATGGCGACGCGCTGCTGCTGGCCGCCGGAGAGTTGCGCCGGATAGGCGTCCCGCTTCTCCGCCAGCCCCACCTTGGCCAACAACGCCTCCGCCTCCGCGACCGCCTCGGCGCGCGGGCGGCCTTGGACGTGGACCGGCGCCTCGATGACGTTGCCGAGCACCGTCATGTGGGACCACAGGTTGAACGACTGGAACACGAAGCCCAGCCGGGCGCGCAGCCGGGCCACCTGCGCGCGCTCCGCCGGCGCCCGCCCGGCGCCACGCCGCCGCCAGCGCAGCCATTCCCCGGCGACGCCGACCTCGCCCGCCTCCGGCACTTCCAGCAACGGGATGCAGCGCAGCAGCGTGCTCTTGCCCGAGCCGGAGGCGCCGATGATGGAAATCACCTCGCCCGTCCGCGCTTCCAGCGAGACGCCGCGGATCACGGCCAGGGCGCCGTAGCGCTTTTCCAGGTCCTTTACGGCGACTGCGGCGTCGGTCATGACGCCACCGCCAGCCGCCGCTCCAGCAGCCGCACCGCGCCGGCGATGGCGAAGTTGATCGCGAGGTAGATCGCCGCGGCGCAGGCGAAGACCGGCAGGGCGCGGAACGTCTCGCTGATGATGCCCTTGGCGATGCCCGTCACCTCCATCAGGGTGATGACGCTGGCCAGGGAGGTCGACTTCACCATGATGATGATCTCGTTGCCGTAGGCGGGCAGCGCCTGGCGCAGCGCCAGCGGCAGGATCACCCGGCGATACAGCCCCGGCGTGGACATGCCGCAGACGCGCCCCGCCTCGACCTGCCCCTTCGGCACCGCCAGCAGGCCGCCGCGGATGACCTCCGCCCCGTAGGCGGCCGTGTTGAGCGACAAGGCGAGCAGGGCGCACCACCAGGGCTGGCGCAGGAACGGCCACAGGATGCTTTGCCGCAGCGCCGGGAACTGGCCGAGCCCGTAATACACCAGGAAGATCTGCACCAGCAGCGGGGAGCCGCGGAAGACGAAGATGTAGCCCCGCGTCACCAGTCCGGCGACCCGGTTCCACCGGCCGAGCAGGGCCAGCGCCAAGGCCAGCAGCCCACCCAGCGCCAGCGAGCAGGCCGCCAATTGCAGCGTCAGCGGCACGCCGGCCAGCAGGCGGCGCAACGTGTCGAGCAGGAAGTCCATCAGGCCGGCGCCGCCCCGCGCCGGCTGCCCCGCTCCGCCCCGCGGAACAGCGCGGCGGAGGCGCTGGTCAGGACGAGGTAGAGGCCGGCGGCGGCGGCGTAGAACACGAAGGGCAGCCGCGTGGACCCGGCCGCGACCTCCGTCTGGCGCATCAGGTCCACCAGCCCGGTGACGGAGATCAGCGCCGATTCCTTCAGGACCATCTGCCAGACATTCCCCATGCCCGGCAGCGCCGTGCGCAGGGCAAGCGGCCCGGTGATCCGCCGCAGCATCAGAATGCGCCCCATGCCAGCCACCCGCGCGGCCTCGACCTCACCGCGCGAGATGGCCTGGTAGGCGCCGCGCAACACCTCCGTCTGGTAGGCGCCCGACACGATGCCGACCGCCAGCACGCCCACCATGAAGCCGTTGAGCCCGAAGAACCCAGTGCCGCCCAGCCACGCAGCGACCTGCGTGAGCACCGTCGCGCCGCCGAAATAGAACAGGTAGATCACCAGCAAATCGGGGATGCCCCGCAGCACGGTCGTGTAGGCGGCGGCGACGCCGCGCCACGCCGGGCCGCCCGCCAGCTTCGCCGCCGCGCCCAGCGTGCCGAAGACGAGCCCGGCGGCAAATGCGCAGACCGAGACCGCCAGCGTCATCGCCGTCGCCGTCAGCAGCGCCGCCCCCCAACCCTGTGGGCCGAACCCGAGCGGGGTGAAGGCCGCGATCACGCGTCTTCGTCTTCCTCTTCCTCGGCGCGGCGAGGATCAAGCGCGCGCCAATCCCGTTCTTCCTCGCTGGCCGGGCGTTCCCCGAACGCCGCCAACTCGGCGGCGCTGCGCCATGCGCCCTGGGGATTGTCGACGATCTCCGCGTCCTCGCCGAACGCGAACCAGGCGTCCAACACCTCGCGCGCCGACAGGCCGGGGCCGCGACACCGCTCGACACTGTCCCGCACATAGGCGCGGGCGAAGGCGTTGGCCTGCATCAAGCTGGGAAAGCCGCCGACCTCCTCCACCACCTTGTCGTCGGACGCGCCCGAGAGATCCAAAATTCGCACGCGCCAACCACCCGCGGGGGCAAACAGGTCGCTCAACAAGCCCTCTCCCTCTGGGAGAGGGTCAGGGTGAGGGTGTCGCACGCACGATCGCTCATCCCACGACGCTACGGGGCGGCCGTTCCCGAATCAACGCCGCCGCGCTTGCGTGCCCCATTCCGGCGCAACAAGAACTCCCGCCCGACCTTGACCCGCGCATCGCCATCGTACTCGACGATATCGGCCGTGGCGTACGTTTCGGCCCAATGGTCGGGGATGTAGCTGCCGGTGCCCACCACGTCGATCGGCGCCTGGCAGTCCGCCATCACCCGGCACTTTTCGACGTTGAAGCCGGACGACACGACGATGCGCACCTTCGGAAATCCCGCCTGGTCCAGCGCTTCCCGCATCCGCCAGATCGCCGCCGCCGAAACGCCGGACCCGACCAGGTAGCGCAGCTCCGTCTCACTGCGATAGCGGCGGATGGCGCCGGGCGATTGCCGTTCCAGCACGGCGTAGCTTTCACCAGGGTCGAGCCCTTCCAGGAAGCGGCCGCCATGCGTGTCCAACCGGACGGAGAGCAGGCCGGCCGCCGCAAGCTCGGCAAACCGGCGGCAGACCGCCAGGCCGTCGGTGATCTCGCGGCCGAAATAGTCGGTCAGCACCGTCAGCGGCTCGCCCGGGAAGGTTTCGGCGAACAGCTCCGCCGCTCGCACTGTGGAGCCGGCATAGCCGATCAGGGCGTGCGGCATCGTGCCGGCCCCGTGCGGCTGGCCGAACCAATGCGCCGTCAGTTCCGTCGCGGTGCCGATGAACCCGCGGGCGCCTTCGTTCCGGGCGGCCCGGCTGCCGACGCCCGCGGCGTAGCCCATCATGTCCTGCATCTCGGCCCCCGCACAGTGCCGGGCGTCCATCGCCAGGAAGCCGACGCGCGGCAGGGCGCTGCACATCTGGTAGGCGTTGTGGGCGGCGACGCAGGCCGGGCCCAGCTTCTGCAGCAGCAGCGTCTCGCAGTTCGACAGGTGCTGGAACGACCCGGTGATGTAGACCAGCGGCTCCCCGGCGCCGACCCAGCTTCCCTCCGGATGTGTGACGTTCAGCTCCACGGCGAAGCCTTGCTCCGCCGCCACGGCGCGCAGCCAGTCCACCATCAGGCGCGGTGCGGAGATCACCGGGCGGCGCAAGAACAGCGCATAGGTGACGCGCTTGTCGCCAAACTTAGCGACGATCTCCCGCGTGCGGTTGAAATATGCATCCGTGCGGCTTTCGATGTCGTCGGACAGGGTCATCATCAAACCTCAGCGCGTTACTGGGCCGCCGCGGCCGCAGCGGGGGACGGCAGGCGGCGGGCCTTCAGCTCCTCGGCGACCAGGAAAGCGAGTTCCAGCGACTGCTCGGCATTCAGCCTCGGGTCGCAGAACGTCTCGTAGCGGTCGCTCAGATCGGCCTCGGTCAGGCGATGCGCGCCGCCGACGCATTCCGTCACCTCGCGGCCGGTCATTTCGACATGCACGCCGCCGGCCCAACTGGCTTCCGCCGCATGGACGTCGAAGAAGCCGCGCACCTCCTTCAGGATGGCGTCGAAGGAGCGGGTCTTCACCTTGGCGGCCGTGCTGGTCGTGTTGCCGTGCATCGGGTCGCACAGCCACAGCACCCGGCGCCCCTCCGCCTGCACGGCGCGCAGCAGCGGCGGCAGCTTTTCGCCGACCTGTTCGGCGCCCATGCGGCTGATCAGGGTGATGCGGCCGGGCTCGTCCCTGGGGTTCAGCGTCTCGATCAGGCGGAGCAGCTCGGCCGTGGGCGTGGTCGGGCCGACCTTGATGCCGATCGGGTTGCGCACGCCGCGCAGGAACTCCACGTGGGCACCGTCCGGCTGGCGGGTGCGGTCGCCGATCCATAGGAAATGCGCCGAGCAGGCGTACCACTCCCCGCTGGTGGAATCGACCCGGGTGAGCGCCTGCTCGTAGGGCAGCAGCAGCGCCTCGTGGCTCGTGTAGAAATCGGTCTCGCGGATTTGCGGCGTGGTGGCGCTGGTGACGCCGCAGGCCGCCATGAAGCGCAGGGTCTCGTCGATGCGCTCCGCCAGTTGCCCGTAGCGGCTGGCGAGGGGCGAGCGGGCGGCGAAGGACAGGTTCCAGCGGTGCACCTCGTGCAAATCGGCATAGCCGCCGGAGGCGAAGGCACGCAGCAGGTTCAGCGTGCCGGCAGACTGGAAGTAGCCGGTCTCCATCCGCGCCGGGTCGGGCAGGCGGTCCGCCGCGGTGAAGGCGGGGCCGTTGATGATGTCGCCGCGATAGCTGGGCAGCGTCACGTCGTCCACCGTTTCGGTGTCGGTCGAGCGTGGCTTGGCGAACTGCCCGGCCATGCGGCCCAGCTTCACCACGGGAACGCTCGCCCCGAACGTCAGCACGACCGCCATTTGCAGCAGCACGCGGAACGTGTCGCGGATGATGTTGGCGGTGAAGTCGCCGAAGCTTTCCGCGCAGTCGCCGCCTTGCAGGACGAACGCCTTGCCCTCGGCGGCAAGCGCCAAGGCAGCCTTCAGCCGCCGCGCTTCCCCGGCGAAGACCAGGGGCGGATACTGCTTGATCCGCGCCTCCACGGCAGCAAGCGCCATGGTGTCCGGATAGGCTGGGCTTTGGCGGATTGGTTGGTTGCGCCATGAGTCAGGCGACCAGGTGCGCATAAGCATATCTCCTCACGCCGCTTATCCACCAAAACGGCGTTGGCAGCCATAGAAGCGCGGGGGGTGGTCATTGCACTACTCCGCCGCTTTCGCCTCCACGCCAGCCTCCCGCGTCCGTGTGCGCATCGTCACCCATTCCTCCGCCGACGTCGGATGGATGCCGATCGTGCGGTCGAAATCGGCCTTGGTGGCGCCCGCGTTCATCGCCACGGCAATGCCTTGCATCATCTCCGCCGCATCATCCCCCAGCATATGGGCGCCCACCACTCGCTGCGTCGACTGCTCCACCACCAGCTTCATAAGCGTGCGGACCTGGCGGCCGGTCATCGTGTGGCGCATCGGCGTGAAGCGGGTCACGTAGATATCGACGGGGAAGCGCGCGGCGGCGTCCTCCTCCGTCAGGCCGGCCGTCGCCATCGGCGGGTGGCTGAACACGGCGGTGGCGACCGCGTCGAAGTTCCAGGTGCGATGCTGCGGACCGAACAGCCTGTCCGCCAGCATGTGGCCCTCGGCGATCGCCACCGGGGTGAGGTTCATGTGGTTGGACACGTCGCCGATGGCGTAGATATGCGGCTGGCTCGTCTGATGGTCGGCATTCACCACCACAGCGCCGCTATCGGTCGCCGTCACCCCGGCCGCCTCCAACCCCAGGCCGCGCGTGTTGGGCCGGCGGCCGACCGCCCAGAACACCAGGTCGGTGTCACGCACCGTGCCGTCCATCAGGTGGATTTTATACCCGTCGCCGTCCCGCTCGACCTTGGCGGGCGACGTGCCGCAATGCAGCTTGATCCCCTGCGCCGCCAGCGCCTCGGCCAGCGCCGCCCGCAGGTCGTGGTCGAATCCGCGCAGCGGCAAAGGCGGCCGGCAGACCAGTTCCACCTCCGCGCCGAGGCCGGCGAAGATGCCCGCGAACTCCACTGCGATGTAGCCGGCCCCCACCAGCATGATCCGCTTCGGCAGCGCCTTCAGGTGGAATGCGTCGTCGGACACGATGCCCAACTCGCAGCCCGGGATCGAAGGCCGCAGCGGATAGCCGCCGACCGCGATGACGATCCGTTCGGCCGTGATGCGCTGGCCGCCGACATCCAGCGTGTGCGCGTCGATGAAACTCGCCCGGGCATCGAAGATGGTGCAGCCGGCGCCGGTCAGCAGCTTGACGTAGATGCCGTTCAGCCGGGCGATCTCGGCATCCTTGGCGGCGATGAAGGCGGCCCAGTCATGGCTGCCGCGCTGCGTGTCCCAGCCGAAGCCGTGGCTGTCCGCGGCGGCCATGCCGTAATCGGCCGCCATGACCATCAGCTTCTTCGGCACGCAGCCGACATTGACGCAGGTGCCGCCCCAATGCGTGCTCTCCGCCACCCCGACCCGCGCGCCGTGGCCCGCGGCGATGCGGGCGCAGCGCACGCCGCCGGAGCCGCCGCCGATGACGAACAGGTCGAAGTCGTAGGACATGGGAGCACCTCTCGATTCTGTTGCCAAAAGCGCGGTCATCTAACGTGGTCCAGCAAGCTCCAGTCGGGCGGCGGCCCCGCCTCCGCAACGGCATCCCAGCCGAAGTGGAGGAACGGCAGCATCGCCTCCGTCGCGGCGACGACACGCGCTACCAAGGTGGCTGAGCCCACGTCGCGCTTCAGCAACGGGGCTTTGACCACAAGGCGGCGCGCCTTCATGGCGGGCAGGATGGCCGGGTCGCTGACATCCTCGAACCCGCGCGGCAGCCGGGTCATGCTGTCGCCCGTGTCGAGCACCAGCCCCGCCACGGCCGCAGCGTCGAGCGTCGCGGTGAACGCGGCTGGATTGCTGCGGATGTCCTCACGGATCGCGTCCAGTTGCCGCCGCTCGACCTCCCAGAACCCACCGCCGAAGAAACATGCCTCGTCCGCCACATGGAGGTAGGCCACCCCGGCGCTTTCTTTCTTGAAGCCCGGCCGCATCCATACGACGCCCGCATGGATCTTGTAGGGCGATTTATCCTTGCTGAACCGAACGTCCCGGTTAATGCGGAACAGCGACCGTTTCGGGTCGCCGGTCAGGGGCAGGTCGCGGCGGGCGAACTCCGCGGTGACCGCCTCCACCAGCGCCATGCAGGGCTGCCGCACCTCTCGCTCGTAAACCGCGCGATGGTCCTCGAACCAGGCTTTCGTCTGGTTCGCAGCCAGTTCGCGGAAGAAGGCGAAGGCCGCCGGGCGAAACCCGGCGAACCCGTCACCGCCAGACTGGGTTGGCGCGGGCTTAGGCGGCGGCCTGATGCGGCACGCCCTTCTCCTTCATCAGGCTCTCCAACTCGCCCGACTGGAACATCTCCGTCACGATGTCGCAGCCGCCGACGAACTCGCCGTCGACGTAAAGCTGCGGGATGGTCGGCCATTGCGAAAACGCCTTGATCCCGTCGCGCAGCGCCGCGTCTTCCAATACGTTCGCGGTCTGGAACGGCACACCCATGTGGCTCAGGATCTGGACGACCCGGGCGGAGAAGCCGCATTGCGGGAACAGGGCGTTGCCCTTCATGAACAGCATCACGCGGTTGTCGGTGATGTCCTTCTTGATGCGGTCGGCGACCATCGTGTCACTCATCGTTGTCTCCAGTTCAGGGGGCAGAGGTTTGTAGGGCAAGCGCATGAAGCTCACCGCCCATGCGGCCGCGCAGGGCGGCGTAGACCAGTTGATGCTGCTTCACCCGCGACAGGCCGCGAAACATCTCGCTCGTGACGGTGGCGGCGTAATGGTCGCCGTCCCCCGCCAGATCCTCGACCGTCACGCGTGCGTCCGGCAGCGCGGCACGAATCATTGCCTCGATCTCACTGGCGGCCATGGCCATGGTCAGCACTCTCGCGGTTGCACGATGATATGGTGGGGCCTGGATGCCGTGTCAAACCTGGCCCATCCAGGCGGGGAAGAACCGCTCGTGCGCCGCCCGCAGCGCCGCAAGGGTGGTGAAGCTGCCATCCGCCAGGGTGATGCGGTCGCCCATGGCCGCACCCAGCCGCTGCACCGGCACGTCCGCCGCGTCCGCCGCCAGCATCAGCGCCGCCGCATCGGACACCGCCAGGACGTAGCGGGACTGGTCCTCGCCGAACCACCAGGCATGGACGTCGCTGCCGCGCGGCAGCCCGGCCAAGTGCACGCCGATGTTCCCGGCCAACGCCATCTCCGCCACCGCGACCAGCAGGCCGCCATCGGACGCATCGTGGCAGGCGGCGACGTGCCCGGCGGCGATCTGCGCCCGGACGAAATCCCCGTTTCGGCGCTCCGCCGCCAAATCAACCGGCGGCGGCGGCCCCTGCTCCAGCCCGGCGATCTCCCGCAGCCACAGTGACTGGCCGAGCAGGCCCTCGGTACGTCCCACCACCACCAGCTCCAGCCCCGGCTGCAAGGCCAGGCCCACTGCGCGGGCGGCGTCCGCGATCACGCCCAGGCCGCCGATCGCGGGGGTGGGCAGGATCGGCGCGCCGTCCGTCTCGTTGTACAGGCTGACATTGCCGCTGACGACCGGGAAGTCGAGCGCGGTGCAGGCGGCGGCCATCCCGGCGATCGCGGCGGCGAACTGGCCCATGACGAGGGGCTTCTCCGGATTGCCGAAATTCATGTTGTCGGTCACGGCCAGCGGCGTGGCCCCCGTCGCGGTGATGTTGCGCCAGGCTTCCGCCACCGCCTGCATGCCGCCCATGCGCGGGTCGGCGGCGCAGTAGCGCGGCGTGCAGTCGGTGGTGAGCGCCAGGGCCAGCGCATGGTCCTCGACCCGCACGATCGCCGCGTCGGCCGCGCCGGGCCGCTTGGCGGTCTGGCCGCCGATGGTGCTGTCGTACTGGTCCCACACCCAGGCGCGGGAACACAGATCGGGGCAGCCGATCAGCGTCACCAGCGCGTCGATCACGCTCATCGGGCTCGCAACCGCCTCCAAGGGCGACGGCGGGGGGGTGTCCTGCGTCGGACGGTGGTAGAGCGGGGCCTGCTCCGCCAGCGGATCGAGCGGGATGTCCGCCGCCACCGCGCCGTTATGCGTGATGACGATCCGGCCGGTGTCGGTCAGGTGGCCGATGACGGCGAAATCCAGCTCCCATTTCTCGAAGATCGCCCGCGCCATGTCCTGCCGGTCGGGGCGCAGCACCATCAGCATGCGCTCCTGGCTTTCGGACAGCATCATCTCGTAGGCGGTCATCCCCGTCTCGCGCTGCGGCACGGCGTCCAGGTCGAGCAGGATGCCGACGCCGCCCTTGCCCGCCATCTCCACCGCGGAGGAGGTGAGTCCGGCCGCCCCCATGTCCTGGATCGCGACGATGGCGTCCGTCGCCATCAGTTCCAGGCACGCTTCGATCAGCAGCTTCTCGGTGAACGGATCGCCGACCTGCACCGTGGGGCGCTTGCTCTCGCTGTCGGCGCCGAACCCGGTGGAGGCCATGGTGGCGCCGTGGATGCCGTCCCGCCCGGTGCGGCTGCCGACATACACCACCGGGTTGCCCACGCCGGCCGCGGCCGACAGGAAGATGCGGTCGCGCGGCGCGATCCCCACGGTCATCGCGTTGACCAACGGGTTGCCGTTATAGGCGGGGTGGAAGTTCACCTCGCCGCCCACGGTCGGCACGCCGACGCAATTGCCGTAGCCGCCGATGCCGCGCACGACGCCGTCCACCACGCGCTTCGTCGCCGGGTGGTCCGGACTGCCGAAACGCAGGGCATTGAGGTTGGCGACCGGCCGCGCCCCCATGGTGAACACGTCGCGCAGGATGCCGCCGACGCCGGTGGCCGCCCCCTGGTACGGCTCAATGAAGGAGGGGTGGTTGTGCGACTCCATCTTGAAGATCGCAGCCAGGCCCTCGCCGATATCGACCACGCCCGCGTTCTCGCCGGGGCCGTGGATGACCCAGGGCGCCGTGGTCGGCAGCGTCTTCAGCCACACGCGGGAGGATTTATACGAGCAATGCTCCGACCACATGACGGAGAAGATGCCGAGTTCGGTCAGGCTGGGCGTGCGCCCCATGATCGCCAGGATCCGCGCATATTCGTCGGCGCTGAGGCCGAATTCCTGGGCCAGCGCCTGGTTGACGTCGCGCGTCACGCGGCCAACGCCTCGACCAGCCCGGCGAACAGCGGGGCGCCGTCCGTGCCGCCCATCAGCGGGTCCACCAGATCCTCCGGGTGGGGCATCAGGCCCAGCACGCGGTGGTTGGCGCTGTACACCCCGGCGATGGCCCGGGCGGAGCCGTTCGGGTTGGCGCCGGGCGCGACCTCCCCCTCCGGCGTGACGTAGCGGAAGGCGACGCGGCCCTCGCCCTCCAGCTGGTCGAGCACCGCGTCGTCGGCCGTGTAGTTGCCGTCGCCATGCGCCATCGGGGCGCGGAACACCTGTCCGGCCTGGTAGTGGAGGGTGAAGGCGGTGCCCGCCCGCTCCACCCGCAAATGGCAGTCGCGCGACAGGAAACGCAGCGCCGCATTGCGCAGCAGGGCGCCCGGGAGCAACTGCGCCTCCGTCAGGATCTGGAACCCGTTGCAGATGCCAAGCACGTGGCCGCCGCCCGCCGCGAAGGCGTGGATCGCCGGCATGATCGGCGAGTGGGCCGCCATGGCGCCGCAGCGGAGATAGTCGCCATGGGAGAACCCGCCGGGGAGGATCACCAGGTCGGTGCCCGGCGGCAACGCCGTTTCGCGGTGCCAGAGGGTGGCAGGACGCCGGCCAGTTGTTCGCTGCAGGGCGATCGCCACGTCACGCTCGCGGTTCGTGCCAGGAAAGACGACGATGGCGGATTTCACGGACGGCGCTCCTCCGAGGACAGCACGGCCAGCCTGTAGCACGTCGTTGCAGAGGTGTTGAGGGCGCGATAGGCTCCAAATCGGAGCCAATGTGGAGCCGGCGATGCCAGTCACCCTGTCGATAAAGAATGCGCCCGACCACATTGTCGCGGTATTGCGTGACCGGGCCATGCGACACCATCGTTCGCTTCAAGGCGAGCTCATGTCGATCCTGGAGGAGGCTGCACGGACAGACCTGCCCGTTCGCGTCATGACGGTGAGGGAGGTTGCTGAGCTTGCGGAACGCATCGGGCCAATTTCGCCTTCGTCGGTAAACATGATCCGCGAAGATCGTGACCGTTAAGGTTGTCGACGCGTCAGCAATCGCGGCCATCTGCTTTGCTGAGCCTGATCGCGCCCGTATCATCGACGCCCTTGACGGTGTCGAACTTGCCGCACCTGCCCTAATCGACTTCGAGCTTGCTAATATTTGCTGGAAGCGAAGCCGACGGGATCCGGCCGCGGCGGAACAGTATCGGCGGCAGTTGTTCACCCGGAACAGCTTGCCAATCGTGCTCAGTGCCGTTTCACTCGATGACGTGGTGGTTCTCGCCATGGCGTCGGGACTGACCGCCTATGACGCCAGTTATCTTTGGCTTGCACGGACGCTGAATGCAGAGCTTGTCACGCTCGACCGACGCCTCGAACAAGCGGCTTCCGCAAGGGCATGACGGAGCGAGCGGCCGCCGAGCGTTTCGAGATTGCCACCGTGGCGAAGCGGCCCGACCTTTTGCCTGTCATCGCAGACTGGCTGTGGCATGAATGGTGGAAGACGCGGGGACGGTCCTGGGACGAAACCCACGCCCTCTATGCCGAATGCACCGCGACGCTCGGGCCGCCGCAGACGCTGATCCTGCTGGCGGATGATGTCCCGATCGGGACGGTAACCCTGGCGAGGAACGACCTCGATGTCCGGCCAAACCTCACGCCATGGCTGGCAGGCGTGTTCATGATCCCCGAACGGCGGTGGGCGGGGATATGTCGACCACCTCTTGGCGGCGTTCGATGAGGCTTGCCGGGCCGCAGCCATCAATACGGCCTGGTTATACACGAACACGGCTGAGCGCGTGTATCTCAGGGCAGGCTGGAGGGTGGCGGAGGTCATTCATCGCCCGGCGAAGCTCCCGGTCACCCTGATGCGACGCGACTTCATCGCATAGCGCAGCATACCCGACACGCGCACCGCATGACAGCGCGGCAAAATCGCGCCATGCTCGCAACGATCCACCCGAGGACCAACCATCGTGACCCGTCTTGCCGCAGCCTTCGCCGCCCTCCTCCTGGCCCTTGCTCCAGCGGCGCAGGCCAAGGATTGGACCCACATCACCATCGCGACCGAAGGCGCGTTCCCGCCCTACAACATGCATGCGCCGGACGGATCGCTGATCGGGTTCGAGATCGACTACGCCCACGCGCTGTGCGACCGGATGAAGGTGAAATGCGACATCGTCGCGCAGGATTGGGACGGCATCATCCCTGGCCTCCAAGCCGGGAAATACGACGCCATCATGTCCGGGATGAGCATCACCCCCAAGCGCAAGGAGGTGATCGACTTCGCCGGCCCCTATGTCAGCAGCCCGACCACCTTCGTCATCAGCAAGGATGCCGGCGGCACGCTGCCGATGACCGGGCAGACGGTGAACCTCGATGACCCGGCGGCCGCGATGAAGACGCTGGAGCCGCTGCGGCAGGCGCTGAAGGGCAAGATCATCGGCGTGCAGGTCAGCACCATCCAGTCC
Source organism: Acetobacteraceae bacterium (assembly GCA_965199095.1). GTDB lineage: Bacteria > Pseudomonadota > Alphaproteobacteria > Acetobacterales > Acetobacteraceae > LMUY01. The sequence continues at coordinate 700,204 of CBDAQM010000003.1, read as the reverse complement.
GACGTCGCCAACACCTACCTGAAGGACGTCGCGGCCGAGATCCGCACCTACAAGACCACGCAGGAGGAGGACCTCGATATCCAGGCCGGCCGAATCGACGTCATCTGCGGCAGCCAGGCCACGCTGGCCGCCAGCCTGGCCGCACCCGGTGGGGACGTGGCCGTCATGGCCGGCCCGCTGGTGCGCGGCGGCCCGATCGGGCTTGGCGCCGGGGTCGGACTGCGCAAGACCGATCCGGAGCTGAAGATGATGTTCACCACCGCCATCCAGGCGGCGAAGGCCGACGGCACCACCAAGGCCCTGTCGATGAAGTGGTTCAAGGTCGACCTGACAGCGCCGTAGCGACCGGTGGAGTGCCCGCGCAACTCCCGCTATGACCTGTGTGCATGAAACTCCGCTTCGCCCCTTCCCCCACCGGGCTGCTGCATGTCGGCAATGTTCGCGCCGCGCTGGCCAACTATCTGATGGCGCGGAATCACGGCGGCTCGTTCCTGCTGCGCTTGGACGACACGGACACGGCGCGCAACCGCCCGGAACATGCCGCCGCCATCGAGCAGGACCTGCAGTGGCTCGGCCTCGATTGGGACGAGACGTTCCGCCAGTCCGACCGCCTCCCCGAATACGAAGCCGCGGCCCGGCGCTTGGAGGCGGCCGGCCGGCTGTATCCCTGCTTCGAAAGCGAGGCGGAGCTGCAGGCCAAGCGGGACCAGCGGCTGCGTCGGCGCCTACCCCCCGTCTACGACCGCGCGATGCTGAAACTCACGCCCGAGCAGCGGGCGGCGGCGGAGGCCGGCGGCAAGACACCCTATTGGCGGTTCCGCCTGTCCGACGGCGCCACCGCGTGGCGCGACATGGTGCTGGGCGACAAGCAGGTGCGGCTGGCGACCCTGTCCGACCCGGTGCTGGTGCGCGCCGACGGCACGCCGCTCTACACCTTCACCTCCGTGGTGGACGACCTTGCCACGGGCATCACCCACATCGTCCGCGGCGAGGACCACGTGACCAACACCGCGGTGCAACTCGACATCTGGGCGGCGCTGGGCGGTGATCCCGCCGCGATCGCCTTCGCCCACCTGCCGCTGCTGGTCGGCGACGACGGCGGCAAGCTGTCGAAGCGGACTGGCGCACTCTCGCTGCGCGGCTTGCGGCAGGATGGCGTGGAGCCCACCGCCGTCACCGCCTACCTGGCCCGCCTCGGCACGTCGGACGACCCGGTGCCGTGCGAGTTGCCGCAGCTCGCGGCCGAGTTCGACCTCGGCCGCTACTCCCGCTCCTCGCCCCGGTTCGACATCCGGCAGTTGCTGGCGCTGAACCGCCGGGTGCTGCACGGCCTGGCGTTCGAGGCCGTGCGCGACCGGCTGCCGCCCGGCGCCACCCCTGCGTTCTGGGAGGTGGTCCGCGGCAATCTGGACGTGCTGGTGGAGGCGCGCGGCTGGTGGGACGTAGTCGCCGGCCACATCGTGCCCCCGCTGGCCGAAGGCGACGGCGACTTCCTGCGCGAGGCCCTGGCAACCCTGCCACTCGAACCGTGGACCGCCGATGTGTGGATGCATTGGACGGACGCGTTGAAGGCCGCCACCGGCCGCAAGGGCCGCACCCTGTTCCATCCGCTTCGCCTGGCGCTGACCGGGGAGGAACGCGGGCCGGAGATGCGCGGGCTGCTGCCGCTGATGGGCCGGTCGCGCGCGGCCGAGCGGCTGCGGGTTGCGCAGGCGTAGATGGGTGGCCTCGCGACGGCGGCGTCGGGCGGCGCCTTCCACATCATCCAAACGTCGTTGGCGCCGATCTTCCTGCTATCGGGCATCGCCACGCTGCTGAACGTGTTCAATACGCGGCTCGTCCGCGTCTCCGACCACGTGGAGCACCTGACGGAACTGCTCCGGGCCAGCAATGATCCGGACACCGTGGACGGCCTGGACCGGCACCTGGTCCGGCTGAGCCGCCGGCGGCTGGCGCTGGACCTTTCGGTGGTGTTCGCCGGGCTGGCCGGCGCCAGCACCTGCGCCTCCTGTTTCGCGTTGTTCCTGGTGACCCTGCGCGACAACGAGGACAGCCAGCTCTTGCTCTGGGTGTTCGGCTCGGCGCTGGGCTTCACCATCGCCTCGCTCACCGCCTTCATCGTCGACACGGTCCTGGCCTGGCACGGTGTCCGCCGCGACGGCCCGATGCCCCGGAGCAAGCCCGCCTGACGACGGTGTCAAGCTGAGCTTGACTCTCGGCTACGTTTCTGACCGCAGACCGCGTACACAGGATCAGCCGTGAGTGGGCGGCCGCGCGGTCACTGGATGGCGGTAGTCGATCTGGTACAGCCGCGGTCCAGGATGTGGGCGCACCGTGGGGATCGCCGGCTCGGCAACAGGTGTCGTGTCGCGGGGCGTCACCGCCGGGGCGGCCGCGCCGCCACACCCATCGCCAGTCTGGCTGACCTGGACAACAGGCGTCGCACCTGGCCGCATCTGATAGGAGACTGTTCGGCTGCATGCGCTGCGACCGTCACTGACGCTTGACATCACGACCGTCATTCCCGGGGCGACATCAGCGGGGTTAAGCCCCGAGATTGCCCCGGTTTGCAGCGCCTGCATGTCGCTCATCATCCGCTGCAGCAGCACATCCTGTTGGGCGAATAAGCCGGCCAGCGGCAAACCAACATCCTGATCTGGCAGCAGCGCTGCCTGCATTGGGACCAACGTCGCAACCGGGTGCCCGGCCGCGTCATACAGTACCAGGTCGGCTGCCTGGGCCGCCAAGGGTGCAACAGCCAGGCCAGCACAGAGCCCGGCAATGGTCAGAATTCTCATGCGAACCCCTTTCTGCAACGAAGCGGAGCAATGATGGGGGTCAGCAACTTACGCGTCCACCAACGCCGCGGTGAAGTTTTTGTCATTCGAGGGTTTGGCATCCGGCGCCGGGTCGAGGCGTTGATCCGTCTCGACAACATCAATGGAGTCGAAGATGAAGGTCGTAACTCTTATGGCTGGCGCGTTGGTTCTGGCTGCGCCCCTGGCGGCAAAAGCTGCGGACGCGGCGCACCCTTACGCGAACATCGACCCCCGGGTTGACGCCGGTAACAACACCGGCGACTCCCAGGTCGACCGTTTGAACGAGGCGCAGGTCCGGTCGAACGGCATCCCGGCGTCATCCTATGGATATGCGGTGCCGCCTGCTGCCTACTATGCACCAGGGCCAGTCTACGGTGCCCCGCAGCCCGTCTACAGCGGCGGTTACTGATTGGGGAGTGTCACGCGGCGAGGGCGATGTCTGGTTCGCCCCCGCTCGCGTGACTGTGCAGCATCTGCCCAAACGCTTCAAACACCCGCGCCATCTGCGGCGGTTTGTAGGGGAACAAGTCGGGCGGATCCATCATGTGGATGATCGCCTCTGCATCCGCCTCAAACACGAGAAGTCGACCGTCACGAGTCTCCGCGCAGTCGATGGTGAAGTAATCCAGCCCAATCCGGTCATTCAAAACATCGAAGCCGTGGCAATGGCGCGCTGCGAAGCCCGCGTCGAAGTCCGCCATAGCCTGAGCCTCATCCAGGCGCTTATCTTCGTTGCCGGTCATGCCGGCGTTGAGATAATGGATCATCCAATTCGACGATACGCCCATATGGCATAAAAACGGCTTGCGGTCGATAAACGCGATCCGATACTTGCGGAACATCCCATCGGCGCTGCGATAATCTTCGAACTGCGTGAGGTAGTAGGCCGGCGCCGCCACCAATTGGAGGTAGTCGGCGATATCCCCGGCATTATGCGCTTTCGTCAGGTTCATCCCGGCATGAGAGCCGACGGGCCGGATCAGGACGGGATAGCTGAGCTCAACCCCGGCCACCATCTGCTGGCGCGACAGCATCCCGCAACGCGGGCTGCACACCCCCGCAGCGTCGGCCAGGGTCCGCGCCAACTCTGCCCGGGCGAGTTGGCTCACCCGCACCGGGTCGTTCAACACCGGGCGGGGCCAGGCCTGGAAAAGACTCGCCCGCCGCTCCAGCGCGGCCGGCGCCGCGATGTCGCCGCCGCCGATATAAGCGATGTCGTGGTCCGGGATCGAAGGCGGCATCGGCTGCCCCGGCAGCAGATACAGCAGGTCCAAGCGGACGTTGAGCGAGCGGGTGATGAAGTCGAGCGGGGTGTTCGTCATCAGATCCCCAGGCTCCATCACGGCCAGCAAGCGGATCGGGCGCGGCGCCTCTGCGGAGTAGCATCCGGCAACGCGATACACCTGGCAGATCGCCAGGGCCTCCGCCTGAAGCGCCAGGGCGTGTGGCGCCTGGAAGGCCAGTTGGTGCACGGTCGAACAATCCAGCGCGTACGCCGCCGCGTCCTGCAACGTGGCGGATGGCCGCTCGATCCGCTGCAGGAGCTGGTCCGGTGTTTCCCCGGCGAAAGCCCGATGCGTCAGCTCCGCCGTGCCAAAGATCACAGGCGGCGTTACATCCGGCAGCAACTCCGGCATCCGCTCAACCACGGCGCTCTCCCATTTTGGTCGCGGCGGCACAATCGCAGGGAATGCTTACCGAGCGCTGAATCAATGGGGACCAGGCAGCGGCCAGCTACAACGTAATGCCGCCATCCACGTGGATGACCTGCCCGGTGATGTAGGCGGCGTCCGGTTGCAACAGGAACGCGATGGTCGCCGCCACTTCCTCGGGCCGCCCGAACCGGCCGACCGGCACCAAGGCCGCCACCCGGGCCCGCGCAGATTCGTCTAAAACAGTATGCTGTCCGGCGTCCTTGGCGATGAAGCCTGGCGCCACGCAGTTCACCGTGATGCCGTCCGGCGCCACCTGCATTGCCAGCGAACGCACCAACGCCGCCAGGGCAGCCTTACTGGCGGAGGTCGCGGGGAACAGCATATCCGCACCGAACCGCATACTGTGTGCGAGGAAGGAGCCGCCAGCCACGACACGGGCCGATGCGCTGTGCCGAAGCAGCGGCAAGGCAGCGGTGACCAGGTGGAAGAACGCGGTGACATTCGCGTTCATGCTGGCCTCAAACCCCGGACCATCGAGCGTCCCGATTGGACGGCGGTCTGCGAAGCCGGCGAGATGGACGACGGCGTCAACCCGACCCCAAGCAGTTGTCGCGGCCTCCACCACCTGGACCGCACGTGCCGGGTCGGAGAAGGACGCGACGCTGACCACCGCCTCCGCCCCAGAAGCTCGGAGCGTGTCCGCCACGGCCTCCGCCTTCGCCCGCTGGCTGCCGGTGTGGACCACCAGCCGCTCACCTGGCGCGGCAAGCCGGCGGCACAGGGCGGCCCCGATGCCGGAGCCCCCGCCGGTGACGATCGTGACGCGGCCGGTCAGACCGACATGCCGCCTTCTTGAGGAAGCTGGCCATTGGGCGTCATCGAATTGACGGCATGGGGCAGATGCTGGGCAAGCTGCGACAGGAAATCCGGCGCGGCCATGCCGGATTGGCTGGCCATGGTTTGCACCTGCTGCGGCCCGAGCACGCCTTGGAGCTGCTCGGGCGAGACCGGCAGGTTGGCGCCGTTGCCCACCCAGGATTGCATCACATGTCCCAAACCGGCCTGTTCGAAACTGGCCATCAGCCCGCCCAGGCCGCCCGGCATGCCGCCCGTTCCCTGGGCGCCTTGCGGCTGCATGCCACCCTGCTGCTGGTTGCCGCCCAGCATATTCATCAGCATGCCCTGCATGCCCGATCCGCCGCCGGCATTGCCCGCAAGCCCGCCAACGATTTCGTCCAAGATGCCCATGACTCTGATCTCCCGCCTATGGGCTGATCACGCCGTGGCTGGGGCTTAGTTCCCCAGCGCCGCGCTATTCGTTGCGAAGATACGGCGCCGGACGCACCCGCAAGGCGGCGGCCGTTCCGGCATAGCCGAACCCGAGCATCAGCACGACGCAGCCGCCGATGGTGAGCGCCAGGATGCCGGGCAGGAACGACCATGGCGCGTGGAGCAGGAAATGCACGACCCCCCAACTCGCCAGTGTGCCGATCGCAGCGGCGATGACCCCCGCGGTCGCACCGATCGCGCCGAACTCGGTCAGCCACGCGGCGCGGATTTGCGCCCGGGTTGCCCCCAGCGTCTTCAGTACCACCGCCTCCGCCACCCGCCGCCGCTGCCCCGCCGCCACCGCGCCCGCCAGCACCAGCGCGCCGGAGGCCAGCGTGACGGAGCCGGTCGCCGCCAGCGCCGCGGCGAGTTTGCCGACCAGATCGGCGACGGATTGCAGGATGTCCGCCACCCGGATGCCGGTGACGTTGGGCAGCGCGTCCGTCACGGCACGCAGCAGCGTGGCGTCCTCGGCCGCCGGCTCGCGCACGGTGGCGATGTGCATGTGCGGCGCGTGCTCCAGCAACCCGGGGGAGGCGACCAGCACGAAGTTGATGGCGAGCTGGCGCCATTGGATGGCGCGCAGATTGGCGATCTTCAGGTCCAGGTCGCGGCCCAGCACGTTCACCCGGATGGTGTCCCCGACCCCCACGCCCCAGCCGGCGGCGATGTCCGCGTCCAGCGACACCAGCGGCGGCCCCTGGTAGTCGGCTGGCCACCACTTGCCGGCCACGACGATGGAGCCGCGCGGCACCTCCGCCGAGTAGGTCAGGCCACGGTCGCCGCGCAGCGCCCACTCGCTGCCGGGCGCGACATGCACCTGGTCGACCGGGACGCCCTTTATCGCAATCACCCGGGCGCGCATGCTGGGCACCTGGTGCAGGTCGACCGTGCCGGGCACGCCGTGGACGATCTGCTCGAACTTCGCAAGCTGCTCGTTCTGGATGTCGATGAAGAAGAAGGAGGGCGCGGCCTCCGGCACAGTGCCCAGCAACTGCTGGCGGATATTGCCCTGGATCAGCGCCACCGATGCCAGGGTCGCGAGCCCGAGGCCGAGCGCCACCAGCAGCAGCGGCGCCGGGCTCGCCGGGCGGTGCAGGTTGGCGACGCCCAGCCGCAGCGAGACGGACCGGCGCAGGCGCATCCGCCGGGCGGCCGCCATCAGCACGGTCGCACCGCCGCGGAACAGCAGCAGCGTGGCGGCGGCGCTGCCGCAGAACCATAGCGCGAACCCGCGGTTATCGGCGGTGCCGACGATGATCGCCACCAGCAGCACGACCAACGCCGCGTTGGCCAGCCAAACCGGTGTCGGCACCCCGCGTCCGGTCGGCATCAGCGCGTCCCGGAACAGCGCGGCGCCGGGGATTTGCGCCGCCCGCGCCAGCGGCCACAACGCGAACGCCCCCGCCGTCAGCACCCCGTACAGCGCGGCCAGGGCGAGCGGCGCAGGGTAGACGCCGACGGCGGCCGGCACCGGCAGCAGGTCGCCGAACAGCGCCAGTCCCAGCACCGGGATGGCAGCGCCGGCCGCCACCCCGACCAGCACCCCGGCGAGGCAGAGCAGGCCCACCTGAACCAGGAACACCAGCAGGATCAGCCGCCCCGGTGCGCCCAGGCAGCGCAGCGTCGCCACCGTGCGCGCCCGCGCCTCCATCCAGGCCCGCACCCCGGTCGCCACGCCGATGCCGCCGACCAGGAGGGAGCAGAGCCCGACCAGGGTCAGGAACAGGCTCGTCTGGTCCACCGCCCGGTTGACGCCGGGTGCGGCCTGCGACGTGTCGCGGACGCGCCAGCCGCTGTTGGGAAAGGCGTCCCGCAAGGCCGTGATGGTCGCCGCCGGGTCGCTGCCCGGCGGCAGCAGCACGCGCCAATCATAGCCCAGCAGCGAACCCGTCTGCACCAGGCCGGTCGCTGGCAGCGCCGTGTCGCGGATCAGCACGCGCGGCCCGAGGATCGCCAGGCCGTTGGCGTGGTCCGGCTCGCTGGTCAGCGCCGCGCGCAGCACGAACTGCGCCTGGCCGATGCGGACGGTGTCGCCGGCGTGCAGGTTCAGCCGCTCCAGCACCAGCGGATCCGCCACCACGCCGCCGTTCAGCGCGGCTGCCAGCGGGATCGCCGGGTCAAGCGCCACCGCGCCGACCAGCGGGTAGGCGGCGTCCACCGCCTTCAGGTCGATCAACTGCCGCTCGCCCGACGGCGCGACCAGCAGCGAGCGCATGGTCACGATGGCGGAGATGCGGTCGCCGCGGGCTTGCAGCCAGGTCCGCAGCGCATCCGGCAAGGGCTGCGCCCCGCCGTCGATCGACAAATCGCCGCCCAGCAGCGTTTGGCCGTTCTCGGCCAGGCCTTGGTCCACCGCCGCGCGCAGGCTGCCCACGGCGGCGATCGCGGCCACGCCGAGCGCCAGGCAGGCCAGCACCACGCGGATGCCGCGCAGGCCGCCGCGAAGGTCGCGCAGGGCCAGGCGCCACGCGAGCCTCATGCCAGTGCGCCGTCGCTTCCGGCGGCCTGGGCCTCGGCCACCCGGCCGTCGGCGATGCGCACCTGGCGGTCGCAGCGGGCCGCCAGGGCGGCGTCGTGGGTGATCAGCAGCAGGGTGGTGCCGTGCTCCGCCTGCATGCCGAACAGCAGGTCCATCACGCTGCGCCCGGTGGCGGCGTCCAGGTTGCCGGTCGGCTCGTCCGCCAGCAGCAGGCGCGGCTGCGGCGCGAAGGCGCGGGCCAGCGCCACGCGCTGCTGCTCGCCGCCGGAGAGCTGCCCTGGCAGGTGGGTCAGCCGGTGCCCCAGCCCGACCGCGCGCAGGCTGGCGGCGGCGCGGGCCTCCGCGTCGGCGCGGCCGGCCAGCTCCAGCGGGATCGACACGTTCTCCAACGCCGTCATGGTCGGGATGAGGTGGAACGCCTGGAACACGATGCCCACCGCGTCGCGGCGGAAGCGGGCCAGCGCGTCCTCGCCCAGCGCCGTCAGGTCGTGGCCGGCCACGCGGACGCTGCCGCCGGTCGCCCGTTCCAGCCCGGCCAGCACCATCAGCAGGCTGGTCTTGCCGGAGCCGGAGGGCCCGACGATGCCAACCGCCTCCCCCGCCCCCACATCCAGGTCGATCCCGGCGAGGATGTTGACCGGCCCGGCCGCCGCGGGCACCGTCAGGCGAAGGTCGCGCGCCCGGACGAGGGGTGCGGCGGCGGCAGGAGGCAGAATCGTGTCCATGGCGTCTCCATATGGCCTCGGGCGCTTTTCGGCGAGGGTGGCGTTAGCGTTAACATTGCTGTTGGCGCCCGGCGTGGCTCTGGCGCGCCCGATCAAGCTGCTGGTGTTCGGCGACTCGCTGGCCGCCGGCTACGGGCTGGCCGTGCCCGACGCGTTCCAGGCGCAGTTGGGCCTGGCGCTGAAGGCCGACGGGTTCGACGTGCAAATCCTGGACGGCGGCGTGTCCGGCGACACAACCGCCGGGGGCCGCTCCCGCCTGGATTGGGCGCTGGCGGACAAGCCGGATGCGGTGCTGGTGGAGCTGGGCGGCAATGACGGGCTGCGCGGCACCGACCCGAAGGAGACGGAGGCGAACCTCACCGCGATCCTGGACACGCTGGCCCAGCAGCATATCCCGGCCCTGCTCTCCGGCATGGAAGCGCCGCCCAATTTGGGCGCCCCGTTCAGCGCGGAGTTCCAAGCCGTGTTCGCCCGGTTGGGCAAGCGGCCCGGCCTGCTGTACGACCCGTTCTTCCTGGCCGGGGTGGCCGGCGACCCGGCGCTGAACCAGGCCGACCATATCCACCCCAACCCGGCGGGCGTGAAGATCGTGGTCGCCCACATCAAGCCGCTGGTCGAGGCGCTGTTGCGCGAGGTGCCGGACGCGTCGTGAGGCTGTTCGTCGCCCTGGAGCTCCCGCAGGAGGCGCGAACGCGGCTGACCCGCCTGGCCACCGGCCTGCCCGGCGCGCGCTGGCTGCCGCCCGAGAACTACCACCTGACCCTGCGCTTCCTGGGCGAGATGCCGGGCCACCGCGCGGAGGAGCTGGACGGTGCGCTGGCGGCCCTGCGCGGCCGCGGCTTCGCCCTGCATCTGAGCGGGGTGGGTGTGTTCGAGAAGGCCGGGCGGCCGCAGGCGCTGTGGGCGGGGGTGGAGCGCAACCCGCAGCTTGATCACCTGCAGGCGAAGATCGAAACGGCGGTGCAGCGCGTCGGGTTTGAGCCGGAGCGGCGGCGCTTCACCCCCCATGTCACCGTCGCGCGGCTGGACAACGCGCCGCCGGGAAAGCTGGCGGAATGGGTGCAGGCGCATAATCTGTTGCGGGCCGACCCGGTGGCGGTGGAGCATTTCACCCTGTTCTCCTCCCGCCTGGGCAAGGACGGCGCGGTCTACACGCCAGAGGTGGAGTACGGGCTTGCCTGACGGATTCGACATCGACACGTTGGCGCGTGCGGCCGCCGCGGCCCGCGCCTGTACCGCCTGCGCCGACACCCTGCCGCTGGGGCCGCGCCCCATCCTGCGCGTGTCGACCACGGCGCGGCTGCTGATCGCCAGCCAGGCGCCCGGCACCAAGGTGCATGCCAGCGGCACGCCCTGGACCGACGAGAGCGGCAAGCGGCTGCGCTCCTGGCTGGGGCTGACGGCGGAGGAGTTCTATGACGGCGCGAAAGTGGCGATCCTGCCGATGGGCTTGTGCTATCCCGGCCGCCTGCCCAATGGCGGCGACGCCCCGCCACGCCCGGAATGCGCCCGGCTGTGGCGGCCCCGCCTGCTGGGACTGATGCCGCAACTCCGCCTGACGCTGCTGGTCGGCAGCTACGCCCAGGTCGACGCGCTGGGCCGCGGCGCGATGACCGAACGGGTCCGCGCCTGGCGCGACCACCTGCCGCGCTACTTCCCGCTGCCGCATCCCTCCTGGCGGACGGGCGTGTGGGAGAAGCGCAACCCCTGGTTCGTGACCGATGTGCTGCCGGCGCTGCGGGCGGAGGTGGCGAAAACCCTTTCAGCGGCGAGCGACATCCATGGGCGATCCTGACTTCATCTATCATTGGCGCCGGCTCGATGACCGGACCACCACGTCCGGCCAGCCGACCGAAGCCCAGATATCGGACCTTGCGGCGCTGGGCGTGCGTCGCGTGATCAACCTGGCGCTGCACAGCCACGAGAAGGCCTTGCCCGACGAGGCGGCGAGCGTGGCCGCGCTCGGCATGACCTACGTCCATATCCCGGTTGACTTCCAGAACCCGACGGAGAGCGACTTCGCCGCCTTCCAGACGGCCATGGCGGATGCCCCGCCGGTCCCGGTGCATGTCCATTGCATCGCGAACTACCGGGTCTCGGCCTTCTTCTACCGCTACCGGCATCATGTGCTTGGCATGGATGCGGGCCGGGCGCGCGCCGACCTCGATGCGATCTGGCAGCCGGACGCGGTTTGGCAGGCCTTCATCGACCGTGGGACAACGGCGCCGTAGCGGCAGGACACGAGAGGGGGTTTTCGATGCGGCGGGCGGGTTGGTTCCTTGCACTCGGCGTCCTGCTGGCCAGCCCGGCCTTCGCGGCCTGCCGGGTGCAGCAGCGCGCCCAGGTCCCGATCGAGCGGGCGGGCGGGCTCCTCCTGGTGACGGCGGTCATCAACGGCACACCGGCGGATTTCGTGGTCGACACGGGGGCGGAACGCAGCGTGATCGGCCTTGCCGCGGCGGACCGCCTGCATGTCGCGCGCGATGAATGGGTCAGCACGGATATCCAGGGTGTCGGCGGCCGGGATCGCCGCCGGTTGGGCCGTCCGCAATCCTTCTCCTTGGGTGGCGTCGCCTTGCGACGGCATACGGTGGCCGAGGACAACTCCATCGTCGTGGGGCCGATCCCGGACGCGATCGAAGGCCGGCCGATCGCCGGGTTGCTCGGCGAGGACTTCCTGTCCGCCTTCGATGTCGATGTCGACCCCGCCGCCGCCACGCTGACCCTGTTCGACGTGGCCGGGTGCAGCGGGCGCTTCCTGCCTTGGACGGGGCAGTACCAGGCGCTCGCCGCCTGGCGGCCGGTGCGCAACATCCTGGCGCTGCCGGTGCGGGTTGGCGGCACGCCGCTGGAGGCGGAGCTGGATAGTGGGGCGGCCAACACCGTCATCACCTTGCCCGGCATGCTGGCCCTGGGCCTGGCAGCCGGCGGCGGGGACTCGGCCCGCGGCTTCGGGACCGGGCGCGTGGCCGCCCGCAACCAGCACTTCGCCGCCATGCAGGTCGGCACGCTACCAGCCTCGCCGGCCGACCTGGTTGTCGCCCCGATCCACACGCTGCGAAGCATCGGCATGCTGCTGGGTGCGGACTGGCTGAGCGGGCGGCATGTCTGGATATCCTGGGCCACCAACCAGGTGTTCGTAGCCGGGCCAGGCTGAGGCCGTCAGGCCTGGACGCCGCGCGGCCCCGCCGGGCCCGGGTTGGCTTGCTTCGCCAGCGCCGCGCCGCGCATCAGCCCGTCGATGCGGCTTTCGGATAGGGAACTCCTCACATAGGCCAGCCCTACGGAGCGGCATTCCGCGTTGAGCGCGGCATCGTCATGCAACCTGGCGATGACGGCGGCCAAGGACGTGGCATCCCTCGCCACGATCGATTGCAGGATGCCGGGCAGGTCCATGCCTTCGGCTGCGACCTCGGTGCAGGCGCAGGGGACGCCGGCCGCCATGCTCTCGTACACTTTGCCCTTCACGCCCGCCCCATAGGTCAGCGGCGCCACCGTCAGGCGCAGCCGGTTGAACAGGCCGGCGAGATCGTCGACATAGCCCAGGGCCTGCACGCCGGGTCCGACGATTTGCCGCAGGACATCCGGCATGTTGCTGCCGGCCAGCAGGCATTCGATGGCTGGGTTGATCTGGTGCACGGCCGGCATGACGTCCTGCACCAGCCATAGCGCGGCATCCAGGTTCGGGGCATGGGCATAGTTGCCGATGAAGGCCAGGCCTCGCCGCTGGTCGAAGCGGGCCTTGGTCGGTTGCGCCTTCAGCGACCACGGCACGACGTGGATGTTCGCATTCGGAACATCCTGTTTCATCAAGCCCGCCTCGAAGCTGGAATGCGTAATCACGCTGTCGGCATGCTGGATCGCCGACAGCTCCGCCGCGCGGACGCGGCGGCTGGCGTCCAGTAGCTCCGGACGCTGCTCGACCGCCGCCTGGCGCGCCAGGCGCAAGTGGTGCAGATCGGCAACGCTGTAGATCAGGCGGGCGCGGGGCTGGTAGTGGCGGATCAGCGAGAGGTAGCGCGTGTTGCCGATGCGGTGGACGTAGACCGCCGCGAAGCCGTGCGCCTCGCGCTGCAACACCTCCTCCAGCGTCGCCACCCAGGGCCGGCAGCGGCAGGCAATGCCCAGCGCCGCCAGCCCCGCCCCGTCATCCGCACCCGACAAATCCGCCGCGGCGAACACCACGGCGAATCCCAGCCGCTGCAAGGAGAGCATGTGCGACACGATAGCCTGCGACCCGGCGTCGCGCGTGGGCGTCGGGTAGCGGTCGTCGATCACCAGCACCCGGGGTGCGGCCTCCATGCCGGGCGCCGGCTTGCGGCCGGACCAGCGGGCGCGGAAATGCTGCTGCGCCATGTGGTGCGGCCGGTTCGCCCGCTTGTCCGCGCAAGCCTGCAGCAGGCGGTCCACCTGCTGCGCCAGGAACCCTGCCCGCAGCAGGAGTTCCGCCTCATCCACCCCGTCCACCAGCGCGCGGGCGACGTCGTCCATGCACTTGGCGTCGAAGGTCAGCACGGCGGGGATGTCCACCGGGCTGCCGGGAAGCGGTGCGCCGTCATGCTCGCGCCGGATGTGCAGCACGTGGGCCGCCAAGGGTGACAGGTCCGCGAGCGTGACGGAGAAGCCGTGCCGGCCGTCGCCGATGCCGTTACGCTCCAAATCTTCGCGGTACGTGTTGGCAAGCACGCGAAGCGGAGGCAGCGCGTCGATCTGCACCGTCAGGCTCACCGGCGTGCCAGGCTGCTCATCATCCTGCGCCCAGCCATGCACGTGGGAGCGGTCCAGCCCGTCGATATGTCCACGCAACGCCATGCGGTTTACCCGTGATCCCAGGCCGAAACTAGGCGGCGAGGGCGGCTGACGCAAACCGGCGGGCGGGGGCCAAGGCGGTCGCGCGGCTTAGGCCGTCCCTACCGCGGGGTATAAATAGAACCTTGTTTACCGGCCGAAGAGGCGGATGACGCTGCGCTTTTCCGCCCTGCACCGTTTTGCGTTAATCTGGTTCGACTCCACGACCATGAAGGGCGACCCGATGTCCGACCTCTGGCGCCTGACGGCGACCGAACTTGCTGCCCGCATCCGTAATCGCGAGGTGTCCGCGCGGGAGGCGGCGTTGGCCGGGTTGGCGCGGCTGGACGCCGTCAACCCGCGGATCAACGCCGTGGTGGACCATCGGCCGGAGGATACCTTGGCGCAGGCCGACGCCGTGGATGCCGCCCTGGCGCACGGCGACGCGCCGGGCGTGCTCGCTGGCGTGCCCATCACCATCAAGGTCAACACGGACCAGGCGGGCTACGCCACCACCAACGGGCTGCGCGCGCAGAAGGACATGATCGCGTCCAGCAGCAGCCCGGTGGTGGACAATCTCCGCCGCGCCGGGGCGTTGATCCTGGGGCGGACCAACACGCCCGCCTTCTCCTATCGCTGGTTCACCACCAACCTGCTGCACGGCGACACGAAGAACCCGCGTGACCCGTCGCGCACGCCGGGCGGCTCCTCCGGCGGGGCGGCGGCGGCGATTGCGGCGGGAATCGGCCACCTGGCGCACGGCACGGATATCGCCGGGTCGATCCGCTATCCGGCCTATGCCTGCGGCGTGCATGGGCTGCGGCCGACGCCGGGCCGGGTGGCGGCGTACAACGCCTCGGCGCCGGAACGGACGATCGGCCCGCAGCTCACCGCGGTGTCCGGGCCGATCGCCCGCAGCATCGCCGACCTGCGACTAGGATTGACCGCGCTGGCGGTGGCGGACCCGCGCGACCCATGGTTCGTGCCCGCCCCCTTGGACGGGCCGCCCGCGCCGCGCCGGGCCGCGCTATGCGTGCGGCCGGACGGGCTGGCGACGGCGCCGGAAGTGGCGGCCGCGTTGCAGGATGCCGCCGCCCGGCTGCGCAACGCCGGCTGGACCGTGGACGAGGTGGACACCTTGCCGCCCCTGCGTGAGGCGGCCGCCATGCAAACCCGGCTCTGGCTCGGCGACCGCTATGACGCCCAGGTGGCGGCGGCCGCGGCGGAGTGCGATCCCGGCGCCATCAACGTCCTGGCGCAGCACGAGGCCGTCGCGCGCACGGTGGATTACGCCAGCTTCACGGCCATCCTCACGCGCCGGGCCACGATCCTGCGGCTCTGGCAGCACTTCCTGGACCATACGCCGGTGGTGTTGCTGCCGGTCTCGGCCGAACTGCCCTTTCCTGACGGGCAGGATTTGCAGGGTGCAGCGGCGTTCCAGGCGGTGTGGGAGGCGCAGATGCCGCAAGTGGCACTGCCGATCCTCGGCCTGCCGGGCTTGACCGTGTCGACCGGCCTAGTCGGCGCCGTGCCCTGCGGCGTGCAACTGGTCAGCCGCCGCTATCGGGAGGATCTGTGCCTGGACGCTGGCGCGGCGATCGAGGCGGGCGGTTGCCCGCCCGCACCGGTCGATCCCGCGTAGCTGGACGGGATCAGAACTCCTTGGCGCTGTTCACCACGCGGCTGACGAGCCCGTAGGTGATCGCTTCCTCCGCGCTCATCCAATAGTTGCGGTCGGTGTCGGTGGCGACCCGCTCGTAGGTCTGGCCGGTTTCGCGCGCGATCAGGCGGTTGATGCGCTCGCGCATCTTGATGATCTCGCGCGCCTCGATGTCGATATCGGTCGCCGGGCCGCGCACGCCGCCCATCGGCTGGTGCAGCAGGAAGCGCGTGTTCGGCAGGCAGAGCCGGTTCTCCTTGCGCCCGGCGATGAAGATCAGCGCGCCGGCGCTGGCCACCCAGCCGGTGCCGATCACCCGCACCGTCAGCTCCGCATCCACGAAACGGATCATGTCGTGGATGGTGTCGCCGCTTTCCACGTGGCCGCCCGGCGAGTTGATGTAGACGTCGATCGGGTCGCTGCCCTCGCTGGCCAGCGCCAGCAGGCGGCCGGTCACGTCGCGGGCGACCTTGTCGTTGATCGCGCCGAACACCAGCACCTTGCGCTGGCGGAACAGCCGGCTTTCCAGCTCGTTGATCGGCGAGTTGAGCGTGCGGTTGTCGCCCGGCTCCTTCGTGTCCGGCCCCAACGGCTCCGGCACGTCGGGCTGGTCGGGGGTCTCGGGCTCGTCGTCTAGTCGGATCATGCTGTCTCCTGCGGGCCGGTTGGCGGGAACATGGGAAGTCTGCGGTTAATTTTCACCACTCCCAGCGGGCGCTCAGGCGGGGACGCCCTTGCTGGTTGAGTATTCGAAATGCAGCGCCTGGTTGGGATGCACGAGCGGGTAGATGGCGTGGGCGGCGACGGCCGCCTCGCTGAAGCCCTGCAGGATCAGCTTCAGCTTGCCGGCATAGGTCACCACATCGCCGATCGCGAACACGCCCGGCACGCTGGTCTGGCAGGTGGACGGGTCGACCTGCACGTGGTGGCGTTCCAGGTCCAGCCCCCAGCCGGCAACTGGGCCGAGGTCCATGGAAAGGCCGAAGAACGGCAGCAGCCGGTCCGCCTGCAGGATTTTGGTGGATCCGTCGATATGCGCCACCTCCACGCCGGTCAGCGCGCCGCCCTCCCCGTGCAGCCCGTGCAGTTGGTAGGGAATGACCAGCTCCAGCTCGCCCCTCGCCGCCGCCGCCTCCAGTTGGGCCGCCGTATCGGGCGCGGCGCGGAACTTGGCACGGCGATGGACGACGTAAACTTTGGCGGCAACGTCCTTCAGGGACAGCGCCCAATCCACCGCGCTGTCGCCGCCGCCGGCGATCACCACCCGCTTGCCGGCGAAATCGGCGCGGCGGCGAACCAGGTACTGCACCGCGCCGCCCTGTTCGAACGCATCCAGCCCGTCCAGCGGCGGCCGGTTGGGGCCGAACGCCCCGGCCCCGGCCGCCAGCAGCACGGCGCGGGCATGCACCGTGTCCCCCTGGTCGGTGCCGAGCGTGAAGGCGCCGGGCCCGCCCTCCAGCCGCTCGACCCGGCGGCCCAGCAGGCGGGGCGGCGCGAACGGGGCGATCTGTTGTTCCAACTGCGCGATCAGGTGGCCGGCGGCGATCGCCGGATGCGCGGGGATGTCGTAGATGGGCTTCTCCGGATACAGCGCGGAGCATTGTCCGCCCACCTCCGCCAAGGCGTCGATCAGGGTCGCCCGCAGCTTCAGCATGCCGCATTCGAACGCAGCGAACAGACCCACCGGCCCCGCACCGACGATGGCCACGTCCGTCTCGATGATCTCACCCATGTGCCGGAACCTAGCGCCGCTTTTCCCGGGCGCAAGCACTGGACGCTGGCAGGCCCCGGCAAGCCCGGCTAGATAGCACCCATGTCTGCGACCGAAACGGCGATCCGCCTGTTCCTGCCCGACCTCCGCGCGACCGAGGCCCTGGGAGAGCGCATCGCCGCGGCGGTCCAGCCGGGTGACGCCGTGCTGCTGGACGGGCCGCTTGGGGCCGGCAAGTCCGCCCTGGCCCGCGCCCTGATCCGCGCCGCCGCCCGCGACCCCGCGCTTGAAGTGCCGAGCCCGTCCTACACGCTGGTGCAGGAATACGACACCAGCCGCGGTCCGATCTGCCATTTCGACCTCTGGCGGCTGGACGGCCCCGGCGGCGTGATGGAGCTTGGCTGGGACGAGGCGCGGGAAGGCATCGTCGTCGTGGAGTGGGCGGACCGGCTGGGCGTGCTGCGGCCCAGGGACGCCTTGTCCGTCGTGCTGGAACCGGCGGAGGACGGCGCGCGGACGGCCCTGCTGATGGGCTGGGCCGACCGGCTTGGGTAACCGTCGCGGATGATCGCGCAGGCGATGGTGCTGGCGGCGGGCCTCGGCACCCGCATGCGCCCGCTGACCGAGCGGACTGCCAAGCCGCTGCTGCCGCTGGGCGGCCGTACCTTGCTGGACCACGCGCTGGACCGGCTGCACGCCGCGGGCGTGGCCCGCGTCGTGGTGAACACGCACTGGCAGGCCGATTTGGTGCAGCGCCACCTTCAGCGCCGCAGCGCCGGGCCGGAGGTCATCCTGCAGCGGGAGCCGACCTTGCTGGATACGGGTGGCGCCGTGGCGGCGGCGCTGGCCAGCGGTGCGCTGCGCGATGCGGCGTTCTATGTGGTCAACGGCGACAGCTTCTGGCTGGATGGCCCGTCCCCCACGCTGCAACGGCTCCACGGCGCGTTTGATCCCGCTTCGCTGGACGCGCTGCTTCTGGTCCACCGCACGTTCCAGGTGCATGGGGAGGTCGGACGGGGGGATTTCTCCGTCGACCCCTGGGGCGCCGTACGACGCCGGCGGGAGCGGGAGGTGGCGCCATACCTCTATGCCGGGATGCAGCTCGCCACGCCGGCCCTGTTCGCCGACCCGCCGGCCGCGCCGTTCAGCGTGAACGCGATGTGGGACCGGGCGATCGCCGCCGGGCGGCTGCGCGCCATGGTGCATGACGGCCTCTGGTTCCACCTGTCCCGCCCGCAGGATTTGTCCGACGCGGAGGTGGCGCTGCACGCGAACGAGACCGGCGAAACGCGGTGACGCTGTCCACCATCGCCCCGCACGGCGCGTTCCTGGACGCGGTGGCGGCCGATTGGCTGGACCAGGCGGGGGACGACCCGCTCGCGGTGGCGGACGGGCTGATCCTGCTGCCGACCCGCCGCGCCGCCCGGGCGCTGGCGGAGGCGTTCCTGGCGCGGACCCAGGGCCGCCCGCTGCTGCTGCCGCGCATCGCGGCGCTGGGCGCGCTGGACGAAGCCCCCTTGGCCCTGGCGGGTGCGCTGGACCTGCGCCCGGCCATCCCGGCGCCGCTGCGGCTGGCGCATCTGACGCGGCTGGTGATGGCGCTGGACGGCCGCTTCGGCGCCCCCGTGACCGCCGACCACGCCTGGCCGCTGGCGGTGGAGCTGGCCGCGCTGATGGATGAGGCGGAACGGGCGGAGATCGACCTCGCCACCGTGCTGCCGGGCCTGGCGGCGGAGGATTACGCGGCCCATTGGGGCATCACGCTGGAGTTCCTGCGCATCGTCACGCGCGCCTGGCCGGCCTTCCTGGAGGCGGCCGGGCTGATGAACCCGGCGGCGCGCCAGGTGAAGCTGCTGGATGCGCAGGCCCAGGCATGGGCCCAAACCCCGCCCGCCACCCGGGTGCTCGCCGCCGGGTCGACGGGCGGCATTCCCGCCGTGGCGCGGCTGCTGCGCGTCGTGGCCGGGCTGCCGCGCGGGCAGGTCTTGCTGCCCGGGCTGGATTTGGACCTGCCGGAGGCGGCATGGGACGCGCTGGAGGACAGCCACCCGCAATCCGGCCTCCAGCGCCTGCTCATCCGGCTGGGCGCCACGCGGGGTGATGTGCAGCGTCACGCAGCACCGGCCGCTGCACCGTCGGCGCGCACGGCTTTGCTGCACCGCGCCCTGCTGCCCGCCACGGCGCTCAAGACCTGGCGGGATCCCTTGCCAGACACGCCGAGCGGCCTGTCCCGCCTCACCCCGGCGGACCAGCAGGAGGAGGCGCTGGCCATCGCGCTGATCCTGCGCGGCGCGTTGGAGGCGCCGGACCACCGCGCCGCGCTGGTCACGCCGGACCGCGACCTGGCCGGCCGGGTGGCCGTAGAGCTGGGCCGGTTCGGCATCGTCGCCGACGACAGCGCGGGGGAGCCCTTGGCCGCCACCCCGCCTGCCGTGTTCCTGCGCCTGCTGGCCCAGGCGGTGGCGGAGGCGCTGCGGCCGGTGCCGCTGCTGGCCCTGTTGAAGCATCCCCTCGCCGCGGCGGGGCTGCCGCCCGCCGCATGCCGCGCCGGCGCCCGCCGGCTGGAGCGGGAGGCCTTGCGCGGCCCCGCCCCTGCGCCCGGCCTGGACGGCCTGCGCCTCGCCATCCGGTCGGACGCGACCCGCGCCTTCGTGGACCAGGTGGAAGCCTGCCTCGCGCCCCTGCTCGCCCTCGCCGCCAGTGCGGCAGCGGCAGCGGCCGGTGCGCTGGCCGCACTCCTCGCCGCAGCGGAGGCGCTGGCGGCCACGCCCGACGAACCCGGATCGCGCCGCCTGTGGTCCGGGGAGGACGGCCAGGCGCTCGCCGCGTTGCTGGGGGAGCTGTTGCCCGCGCTCGCGGTGCTGCCGCCGCAAGCGCCGGATACGCTGCCGGGCCTGCTGGATGCTGCCTTGGCAGGCGTGGCGGTGCGCAGCCGCCGTGCCCTGCGGGGCCGCGACGGGGTGGAGCATCCGCGCGTGTTCATCTGGGGCCTGCTGGAGGCGCGGCTGCAACGCGCCGACCTGCTGGTGCTGGGCGGCCTGGCGGAGGGCGTGTGGCCCGCTGCGTCCGACCCTGGCCCGTGGATGAGCCGGCCGATGCGCGTCGCCGCCGGGCTGCCCTCGCCGGAAGAGGCGGTGGGTCAGGCCGCGCATGATTGGCTGATGACCGCCTGTGCCGCGCCGGAGGTCGTGTTCTCCTGCCCGTTGCGGCGCGACGGCGCCCCGGCCGTGCCGGCGCGCTGGCTGCAACGGCTGGACGCGATGCTGCGCGGCGCGGGCCAGTCGCTGCCGGACCACCCCGCCGCGCTGTGGGCCCGCATGCTGGACCAGCCGGAGGGGGCGCCGCCGCGCCGGACGCCACCCGCGCCGCGCCCGGCGCTGGAACACCGCCCGCGCGTGTTGCAGGTGACGGAGGTCGAGACCTGGCTGCGCGATCCCTACGCGATCTATGCCCGCCGCATCCTGGGGCTGAAAGCGCTGCCCATGCTGGAGGAACCGGCGGATGCGGCGGATTACGGCTCCGTCGTGCATGCCGCGGTGCATGGCTTCCTGCGCGAGGTCGGCACCAGCTTCCCGCCCGACGCGGAACACCGGCTGGCTAGGGCGATGGACAACGCGCTCGACGCACAGGCGCTGCGTCCAGCCTTGGCGGCCTGGTGGCGCCCGCGGCTGCGGCGTATCGCGGCCTGGCTGGCGGAGGCCGAGCGGGACCGGCGGCTGGGCGCAGGGCTGGCGCATATCGCCTCCGAGGTCCAGGGACGCTGGGCAGTGCCCTCGGCGCTGCCGTTCACGCTGAACGGGCGCGCCGACCGGATGGAGCGGCTTGCGGATGGCGGCATCGCGATCCTGGACTACAAGACCGGCACGCCACCCTCCGCCCGCGACGTGCAGGCGGGCCTGGCGCCGCAATTGCTGCTGGAGGCCGCGATGGCCGCCGACGGCGCGTTCGGCGCGCCCTTGGTGGGGCCGGCGCGCGAGCTGACCTACTGGCATCTGACCGGCGGCTTCGTGCCCGGCGAGATCACCAGCCTGTTCCGGCAGGATGCCGACGCGATCGGCGCCACGGTGGCCACCGCCCGTGACCGGCTGGCGGCGCTGGTGGCCGCGTTCGACAACCCGGACCATCCCTATCTGTCGCAGCCGCACCCTGGGCAGGCGCCGCGCTTCTCCGACTACACCCAGCTTGCCCGGGTGGCGGAATGGGCCGCGCTGGAGGAGGGGGAATGAACGCGATCCCGCCCACCGCCTCGGCCCGCGCGGCCAATCTGCAACGGGAGGCTTCGGCCCCCCGCGTGTCCGCCTTCGTCGCGGCGTCCGCCGGGTCGGGCAAGACGAAGCTGCTGATCGACCGGCTGCTGCGCCTGATGCTGGACGACGCCGAGCCGTCCCGCATCCTGTGCCTGACCTTCACCAAGGCGGCGGCGGCGGAAATGGCGCTGCGGCTGCAACGCATCCTGGGCGAATGGGTCACGCTGCCCGAGGACCGGCTGATCGAGCAGTTGAAGGAACTGGGCATCACCCCGGGCGCCGACGTGATCAGCCGCGCCCAAGGACTGTTCGCCCGGGTGCTGGACCTGCCCGGCGGCATGCGGATCAGCACCATCCACGCCTTCTGCCAATCCCTGCTCCGTCGCTTCCCGCTGGAGGCGTCGCTGGCGCCGCATTTCCGCCTGCTGGAGGACGCGGACGGCCATGCGGAGCTGAACGGGGCGCGGGAGGACGCGATGGCGGATGCCGACCCGGCGGCGCTCGCCACCATCGCCGGGCTGGTCAGCGACCTCGGCTTCGGCCGGCTGGTGTCGGAGCTGCGGCCCAAGGCAGCGGCGCTGCGTCCGCTGCTGCTGTTGCCCGGCCCGGCGCGGCTGAGGCGGCTGCAACGCGCGGCAGGCGTGTCCGGCGACGATGCGGCGCTGGTGCGCGCGGGGGTGGAATGGCCGGACGGGGCGCTGCGCGACGTCATCGCCCAACTCCAGGCCCACGGCTCCGCCAGCGAGCAGGAACTTGCCGGCCGCATGGCGGGCTGGCTCGGCCTGTCCCCGGCGCTGCGGGCGGAGCATTGGGACGAATGGCTGGCGCTGCTGCTCACCAAGGATGGCGCCCCCCGCAAGCCCGGCGGGTTCTGCAAGAGCAAATGGGCCAAGTCCGACCCGGCGCTGGCCGCTGCCTGCGTGGCCGAGGCGGAGCGGGCCGCCGCGGTCGAGGATGACCGCCGCGCGCTGAAGGTCGCCGCCGCCACCGACGCGCTGCTGACGCTGGCCGCCCCCGTGCTCGCCGGGTTTGAGCGGCGGAAGCAGCGGGCCGGGCTGCTGGACTACGACGACCTGATCACCCGCAGTTCCGCCCTGCTGCTGGACCCCGGGACGGCCTGGGTGCTGTTCAAGCTGGATGGCGGCCTGGATCATCTGCTGCTGGACGAGGTGCAGGACACCGCGCCCGAGCAATGGGCGATCGCCGGCGCGCTCACCGCCGAGTTCTTCGCCCAGCCGGCGGAGGGCAAGCCCCGCACGGTGTTCGCGGTGGGCGACCGCAAGCAGTCGATCTACTCGTTCCAGGGCGCCGACCCGGCGGGGTTCGACGACTGGCGCGGCCGGATGCGGCGGAGCGTGACGGCGGCCGGCGAGGTGTTCCGCGACACCGTGCTGGACGTGTCGTTCCGCTCCACCGCCGCCGTGCTGGCCCTGGTGGACCACGTGTTCGCCGACCCGGTCGCCGCCGCCGGGGTGGTGCCGCCCGGCGAGACCCTGCGGCACGAGGCGCACCGGGCCGGCCAGGCGGGAAGGGTGGAGTTGTGGCCGCTCGTGCCGCCGCCGCCGCACGAGGCGCCCGAACCCTGGGCCGTGGCCGACCGCAACCACGGCCTCACCACCGCGCCGCAGCGCCTGGCGGAGGCGCTGGCCCGCTGGATCGCGGCGCAGGTCGGGGTCACGATGCTGCCCAGCTGCGGGCGGGCGGTGCAGGCCGGCGACATCCTGGTGCTGGTGCGACGCCGCGACGATTTCGCCCGCGCCCTGGTGCGGCGGCTGAAGGGGCTGGGCGTGGCGGTGGCCGGGCTTGACCGGCTGTACCTGACCGACCAGCCGGCAGTGCAGGACCTGCTCGCCTTGTGCGACACGCTGTTGCTGCCGGAGGATGACCTGTCGCTCGCTTGCGTCCTGACCAGCCCGCTCGGCGAACTGGCCGACGACGATCTGATGGCGCTGGCGATCGGGCGCGAGGGGTCGCTGTGGTCGGCGCTGCGCCGCCGCCGCGGCGAACGGCCGCAATGGGCCCGGGCCGCCGCCTTCGTCGAGGCGCTGCTGGCCCGGGTGGATTACGTCACGCCGCACGCCCTGCTGGTGGAGGCGCTGGGGCCGCTGGGCAGCCGGGCGCGGCTGTTGCGCCGCCTGGGGCCGGAAGCGGCCGAACCGCTGGACGAGCTGCTCGGCGCCGCGATGGCGCATGCGGCGGCGCATCCGCCCTCGTTGCAGGGCTTCGTGCATTGGCTGCGGCAATCCGGCGCGGAGGTGAAGCGCCAGGCGGAGGAGGCCGGGCGCTCCGTCCGCGTCATGACGGTGCACGGCGCCAAGGGCTTGCAGGCGCCGGTGGTCATCCTGCCGGACACCGCCTCGCTTCCGCCGGAGGGCGGCGGGCTGGTGTGGGCGGCGGGCTGCCCGCTGTGGTCGCCGCGGGCGGAGCTGCGCTGCGCCGCGGTGGACCGGCTGCGCGCCGCGGCGCGGCAGGCCCGGATGGAGGAATACAACCGCCTGCTGTATGTGGCGCTGACCCGGGCGGAGGACCGGCTGCTGGTGTGCGGCTGGCAAACCCGGCACCCGGCGCCGGAGGAAAGCTGGTACGGCGCGGTGCGGCGCGGCATGCTGGCGCTGAACGCGGCGGAGCACACGCTGGCCGATGTCGGCGAGCCCTGGGACGGCGCGACGCTGGTGCATGAGACGGCGCAGACCGCCCCGCCGCGTCCGGCTGCCGCGACCCGGCCGGCCGCCGTCCCGAACTTGCCGGATTGGGTCGGTGGCCCACCCGACTGGCTGCCGAAGGCGAGCCCGACCGAGCCGGCACGGCCGAGCCCGCTGGCGCCAAGCCGCCCGACCGACGCCTGGCTCGGCCCGGTCCCGCACGCAGCGTCCCCCCATACGGGAGAGGGCGGCGCGTTGGCGCGCGGCAGCCTGATCCACAGCATCCTGCAACACGCGCCGGCCTTGCCGCCCGAAGCGCGGGCCGACGCCATCGCGCGATACGTGCAGGCCGCGGGCGAGCCGGCCGTCGTGGCCGAGATCATGGCCATCATCGCGCACCCAGCCCTGGCGCCGCTGTTCGGCCCCCACGGCCGGGCGGAGCAGCCGCTCTCGGGACTGGTGGGCGGCTCGGTCGTGTCCGGGATCGTCGACCGCATGGCCGTGCTGCCGGACCGCGTGGTGCTGGCCGACTACAAGACCAACCGCGACGCGCCCGGCCGGGTGGAAGATACGCCGGTGCTCTACCTGCGCCAGATGGCGGCCTACTGGGCAGTCGCGGCGGCGATCTTTCCCGGCCGCCCCGTCGAGTGCCACCTGGTCTGGACCCGCTCGGCCGCTGTCATGACGCTGCCGGACGCGTTGCTGGCCTCCCATGCTCCCGCGCCAGCTTGATCCAGCCCGGAAGAACGCCCACCTTTCCTATCCGACACGCAGGAGGCTTTGCATGAGCGCGAACACGATTGCCGTCAGCGACCAGACGTTCAAGACGGATGTGCTGGAGGCAGAGGGCCCCGTGCTGGTGGATTTCTGGGCGGAATGGTGCGGCCCCTGCAAGATGATCGGCCCGGCGCTGGAAGAGATCGCGGCCGAGTTGAAGGGCAAGGTGACGGTCGCCAAGGTGAACATCGACGACAATCCGATGACGCCGACGAACTACGCCGTGCGCGGCATCCCGACGCTGATCCTGTTCAAGAACGGCATACCGACCGACACCAAGGTCGGCGCATTGCCGAAGAGCCAGTTGAAGGCATGGGTCCAGGGCGCGATCTAGCGCCACCCCAGCATTTACACATCCCTCTCCCGTCGGGCCGGGCACTCGCATATGGCAGCAGGGCGATACAAGCGGGCAACACCACCCTCACCGCGTGGCCCACACCGACGGCTACGGCAGCGCGAAGCTGCGCTTTCCTGGCACCGCCAGGCGAAGGGGGAGACGCAAACGGTGTGGGTGCGGGTCAGCCAGCCCACGGCCGGCGGCACGCTTACGCTCGATGCCCGACAGATGCCCGATTCGTAAAGTAGCATTGGGGAGGAGATTAAATTAACTGGGAAGTACACCCCCTGACTGGGCTCGGCCCAGTCACAATAGGTATGTCGCCTTCCCAAGTGGCCACCATTTTGGACCCGCTCGGCCCGGTTCGACAAACTATTCAGGAAGATAGATCATCGTTTAGCGAGAGCCGGTCATTAAATCTACCGTTCATAACCTACATAGATGAAAAGGTTTGTTCGATCGATACTCGGCCATTTATTGCAAATGTTTTTTATAAGAACCTCAACGTATTTGAGGGAGACTTACACGATGTTGTTAGGCAGTTGCAAATTGATAATAATGGCGTGCGATACGCCGTTGGCAGTTACATGTTTTTGAATCTCGGTATTTTGTTAAATGGTTTTGCTAACCCGGCCGTCGAAGGACGACGGACTTTCGACGAAAATGATAGCGACTATGATGCAAATGAACGAAGTCTGACGATTTGGAAGGCCGATTCGTTTAGCAACTTGGTTGAGCAATTTCCTATCATTCCAAATCTATAAATGATCCATAATAAGAGAGCCTGTAATCATCGATCAGTTATGCGCAGGTCCTCGTGTATCTACGTCATCTACCCCGGTCCGGTCTTCTATGGACCGACGAGCATGTCGCCTAGGCTCGAACCTCGATCAACCGGTTGATCAGTCCTCTCCCATAGGGAGAGGGTTTGGTACGAGACAGAGTGTTTACACCGTCTTTAGGAAGTCCCCGAGCTTGGTCACGGCGGTGGGCTTGTCGGTGCCGTCCAGCGCCGCCAGTTCGGCGGCCAGGCGGTCCATGGCGGCTTCGTAGATCTGCCGTTCGCTGAAGCTCTGGTCCGGCTGGCCGGCGTTGCGGTGCAGATCGCGCACCACCTCGGCGATCGCGATTGGGTCGCCGCTGTTGATCTTCGCCTCATATTCCTGCGCCCGGCGTGACCACATCGTCCGCTTGATGCGCGCCCGGCCCTTTAGGACCGCCATCGCCTCGTCAAACATCTTGCGGGTCGCCAGCTTGCGCAGCCCGGCGGAGCGCGCCTTGGTGACCGGGACCCGCAAGGTCATCCGGTTCTCTTCGAAGGTGATGTGAATCAGCTCCAGCTTATGGCCGGCGATCTCCTCGGTCGCGATACGCTCGACCTTGCCCACGCCGTGGGTGGGGTAGACCACGTGGTCGCCCTCGTGGAAGATTTCCGCCTTCGCCGGCATGCGGGCATGCATGATCGGGCGGTTCGGCACCCCCGGCATGTGGCCGGGCATACGCGGCGCCACCCGGTTGGAGGTCGGGGCAAGGACCTCGTCTTCTTCCTCCTCCTCCGTGTCAGCGGGCAGGACATCCGCCTCGGCGTCCAGGTCCTCGCCCACCACGGCTTCGATGTCGTCTTCGGTCAGCGCAGTCGCCGACGCGGCCAGATCGCCGGACTCTTCCAAGGGCAATGCGGCGCCGTCCAGCCCGGACAACTCCTCCAAATCGACCGGCTCCTCGACGACGGAGACTTCCTCAATGTCCTGCTCCGCCGCTGCTTTCGGTCGGGTAGGATGTTCGATCGTGTCTATGGTGCTCAACTCCATCTTCTTTCCGGCGCCCTTCGGCGGGGCCGGAGTGCTGTCAGCTTGCGCAGCCTTGCGTGACCTGGGGGAACCTGCCTGCGCCATTGCCAGCCCTTCGATGCCAAGCGGCCCGGCTTCGCGATATCGCAGGGTCAGACCGCTGTTCATGGAACGGGGTACTCGCTTACGGCATCACCCCGTACCAACAGGCATACCACGATTCGGGGCAAACGTCAGCGAGTTTTAGCCCGCTCGCGTCAGGCTTTCCCGGGCTCCTGCGAGAAGAAGGCAGCCTTGCCGGGCTTGTCCTTCCACTCATCGGCATCGGCCGGCGGCACGCCTTTGCGCGTGATGTTCGGCCATTGCGCGGCGAACACCCGGTTCTGCTCCGCCCAGGCGGCGGCACGGTCGTCGCTGTCGGGCACGATCGCTTCCGCCGGGCACTCAGGCTCGCACACGCCGCAATCGATGCACTCGTCGGGGTGGATCATCAGCATGTTTTCACCCACGTAGAAGCAATCGACGGGGCACACCTCGACGCAGTCCATATATTTGCAGCGGATGCAGTTCTCGGTGACCACGTAGGTCATCGCCCTCGCTCCTACGATCGATACCGGCTGTTAGGTGGGCGGGTATGCCGCCGTTTCATCCCCCACGCAAGCAGGCTCCGCCACCTCCTCGTACAGCGTGCGGGCTTCTGCCGGCGGCCCGCGGCGGGTGGCCAGCGCCAGGACGCGCACCACCCGGACGTCGTCGCGCAGCCGCAGCGTCAGCACATCGCCGCAGCGCAGGCGGGCATGCGGCTTGTCGGTCGGCTGGCGGTTGATCCGCACGCTGCCGTCCGCCACCCAGCGGGCGCAGCCGGCGCGGATTTTCATGAAACGGGCGCACCACAACCATTTGTCCAGGCGTTGCCAGGTGCGGTCCTCGATGTCGTTCAAGGATGGCTGCGCAGCGCGGCCAGGGCGGCGAACGGCCCGTCAGACCGGACAGGGACCGGGGGCGGCATGCGCCGCGCCCGGTCCGCGGCGCGGCCGGCCCCTGCGGCGAGCATGGGCGGGGCAGGCGGACCAAACGCGTCGGGCGCCAGCGTCGCGGCGGGCACCACCCGGGCGCCCAGGGCGCGCAACACGGCGGGCAGCAGTTCCGCCCGGATCGACAGGCGCGAGGCGAGGTTCGGCGGCAAGGCCGTGGCGCCGCGGCGGGTGGCGTAGGCGAGTTCCGCGGCGATCCGCTCCGCCACGTCAAGCCGGAGCAGGAGGGGGCCCGAGTCGAACCAGCCCATGGCGGCGGCAAACCCGGCCGGCCAGTCCGGCGGATGCGGCAGCGACACCAAGCCGGCTGCCGGCATGGC
Organism: Acetobacteraceae bacterium; assembly: GCA_965199095.1. GTDB lineage: Bacteria > Pseudomonadota > Alphaproteobacteria > Acetobacterales > Acetobacteraceae > LMUY01. The sequence continues at coordinate 671,888 of CBDAQM010000003.1, read as the reverse complement.
GGGGGTGGTCGTCCGGCGCGACACGGCCCAGAGCAGGCCGCGCAACGCCATGGCCCGCGGCTTCAACGCCGCCGGGTGGAACAGGCCGAAGCGGCCGGCGCGCACGCCCAGCGCCTTCAGCCGCGTCCGCTCCGGCGGCGGCAGCCGCACGGACGGCGCCACGCCGCCTGCCTCCCCCAACTGGTGCAGGGCGCCGCGCAAGGCCGGATCCCCAGCCTCCGACAAGCGCAGCAGGGGGCCGAGTTCGGCCTCGACGGTCGCGGTGATGAAGGCTTGCAGCCGGACGCGGACGCGTTCGCGCTGGGCGCCGTCCAGATATTCGCTGTCCAGCACCTCCACCAGCGGGCGCAGCAGGCTCGCACCCGGCCGCAGCCGCGCGACCGGGCCGCCACCCCAGCCGATCCGCCCGTCCGGCGCCAGGGTGAAGGCGGCATCCGGCTCCAGCGTGGCCGCGTCCACCCGGCGCGGCATCTCCTGCCGCAGGGCGCGGCGGGCGGCGCGCAGCACCAGGCGCTTCTCCTCGCCCACCGCCGCCGGGTCGGGCAGGAAGCCGAATCCCTCGACATGACCGACGGAGTGGCCTTCCACCACCACTTCGCCCCGGGGCGTGACGGCGGAGAGCAGGCTTTCGCCCTCGGTGTTTTCCAGCCGCCGGATCAGCAGGGTGGAGCGGCGGTCGACGAAGCGGGCCGTCAGCTTCTCGTGCAGCGCATCCGACAGCTTGTCCTCGACGGCGCGGGCGCGGTCCTGCAGGCCGGCGGCGTCGCGCACCCAGCCGGGCCGCGCCGCGATGTAGGACCACACCCGCACGCCGGACAGGCGCTGCATCAGCGTGTCGATGTCGCCGTCGACGCGGTCCAGCAGCGCCACCTGGCCGTCCAGCCAGTCGCCCGGCAAATGCCCCTGGCGGGCGATGTGGTCGAACACCCGGGCGCAGAAACGGGCATGGCTGTCATCGGCCAGCTTGCGGAAATCTGGGATCTGGCAGGCATCCCACAGCGCGCGCACCATCCGACGGCTGGTCGCCAGGTCGCGCACCGCGACCTCCCGCGCCAGGGTGGAGAGCGTCGCCAGGTCCGACGCATCGCGCCCGCGCATCAGCCCGGCGCGCGGCGGCGGCGCCTGCAGGCTGGCAAGCAGGCCGTCGACATGGCTGAAATCCAGCGTGCTGTTGCGCCAGGCGAGTTGCTCCAGCGGGTCGAACCGGTGGTCCTGCACCGCCTCCGCCAACTCGGCGTCGATCGGGGCGCAGCCGCCGGTGGTGCCAAACGTGCCGTCGCGCATCCCGCGCCCGGCCCGGCCGGCGATCTGCGCCACCTCGCTGGCGGTCAGGCGGCGGGGACGGTGGCCGTCGAACTTGCCCAGCCGGGCGAAGGCGACGTGGTCGACGTCCATGTTCAGGCCCATGCCGATCGCATCCGTCGCGACCAGGAAGTCGACCTCCTTCGCCTGGTATAGCGCCACCTGCGCGTTGCGCGTGCGGGGCGACAGGCGGCCCATCACCACGGCGCACCCGCCGCGCCGGCGGCGGATCAGCTCCGCGATGGCGTAGACCTCGTCGGCGGAGAAGGCGACCACGGCGCTGCGCGGCGGCAGGCGCACCAGCTTCTCCGGTCCGGTGAAGCTGAGCTGGGACAGCCGCGGGCGCGTCGTCACCTCCGCCTGCGGCACCAGCCGTTGCAGCAGCGGGCGGATGGTTTCGGCGCCCAGGAACATCGTCTCCACCAGGCCGCGAGCGTGCAGCAGGCGGTCGGTAAAGATGTGCCCGCGGTCCGGGTCGGCACAAAGCTGGATTTCATCCACCGCGACGAACTCCGCCGCGCGGTCCAGCGGCATCGCCTCCACCGTGCAGGCGAAGTACCGTGCTTCCGGCGGCACGATCTTTTCCTCGCCGGTGATCAGCGCCACGTGCTTGGCGCCTTTCTGCGCCACCATCCGGTCATAATTCTCGCGCGCCAGCAGGCGGAGCGGGAAGCCGATGATGCCGGACGAATGCGCGAGCAGACGTTCGATCGCGAGGTGGGTCTTGCCCGTGTTGGTCGGCCCGAGCACGGCCTTCACGCGCGAGGGGAAGCCGGACATGGACGGATGGTTGGGCCTGTCGCCGGCAAATGCAAGCGCACGCCCCCCGGATCGCCCCCCCGATCGCCCACGCTTGTCAGACGCGCCGGCTTGCGCGAGAAGGCGGCGATGTTCGACCGCGACCTCGACTGCCTTGCCCCGCCCGAGGCGGTCGCCCTTCCCGTGCATGCGCTGCGTCCCGCCGGTTTGGCCGCTTTCCTTCAGGCCTCCCCGCACGCGGCCTTCCTCCGGGCAAGCGGGTTTGCCGCGGCTGCGGGGGACATCCGGTTGCTGCCGGGCGGGGATGGCGTCTCCGGGGCGGTGTTCGGCTTGGGGGAAAGCCGGGATCCGCATCTCTTCGGCGCACTTCCGTTCGGCCTGCCGGCCGTGGCCTGGCGGGCCGAGCCCGGGGATTTCGCGACGGAGGATGCGACGCTCGGCTTCTGCCTGGGCGCCTACCAGTTTACCCAGTTCAAGCCGGCCCGGCCCTGCGCCACGCTTGCGGCAGCCCGCGGCCGTGCGACCGAAGCGGCACAGGCCATCTGGCTCGTGCGCGACCTGATCAACACGCCGCCGGACCGCCTCGGCCCGGCGGAACTGGCCGCAGCGGCGGTGGAGCTGGGTGGACGCTTCGGCGCCGCGACCAGCATCGTGGCCGGCGCGGAGTTGGCGCGCGACTATCCGGCCATCGCGGCGGTGGGCGCCGGGTCCGACCGGCCGCCGGCGGTCGCGTCCTTCCGCTGGCAGGGCAGCGCCGCAGCCGCCGACGCGCCGCTTGTGGCGCTGTGCGGCAAGGGGGTTTGCTTCGACACGGGCGGCTACGACCTCAAGCCCGCGTCCGGCATGTTGCGCATGAAGAAGGACATGGGCGGCGCCGCCATCATGCTGGGCCTCGCCCGGATGATCATGGCCGCCGACCTGCCGGTGCGCCTGGTGGTGCGGCTGGGCTGCGTGGAGAACAGCGTGTCGGGCCGGGCGATGCGGCCGTCGGACGTGCTGGCGACGCGGCGGGGCCTGTCTGTCGAAGTGGGCAACACCGACGCCGAAGGCCGGCTGGTGCTATGTGACCTGCTGGCGGAGGCGTCGGACGAAGATCCGGCCATCCTGATCGACGCGGCGACGCTGACAGGCGCGGCGCGCGTGGCGCTGGGCCCGGACTTGCCGGCCATGTTCTGCAACGATGACCGCGTGGCCCAAGCGATGCTGGACGCCGGCAGCGCAACCAACGACCCGCTGTGGCGCTTGCCGCTTTGGCCGGGGTATGACCCCTGGCTATCAAGCCGGGTCGCCGACCTTAACAATGTCGCCGCCAAGCCATTTGCCGGCGCGATTGTTGCTGCATTGTTTCTGCAACGGTTTGTGAAACGTCCGACGCCCTGGGTGCATTTTGATACTTATGCCTGGTCTGACTCCACTGTTCCGGGTCATCCAGAAGGTGGCGAAGCACAGGCCATCCGGGCTGCGTTTCACGCGATCTGGACAATCGTTAATGCCGCGGCCGTAAACGAGTCTGCCTAGTAACGTAAACGGGATTAAACTTATTCCGTTGAGACGGTTACTAGCTGTATGACATATGCGGTGTCAGCTTCGATAAGCCCGAACCCGCCTATGGAGCCGGTTTTATATACAAATTCCTCCCACCGGCCGCTGGGATGCCAGCGCATGGAGATGAAAAGGATTCAAGTGTCATGGCGACGACGTCTTCGGCCGATCAACTTGTTGGCATCCTCAGGGACACGATAGTAGCCCTGGTCCGGCGCGACGGACCAGATCTCTCCGCCCGACAACTGGGTGTCTTCCTCACCTGCTACTTGGAGGATGGCGCACATACGGTACGCGGCTTGGCAGCCGAATTGAACGTGTCCAAGCCGGCCATCACCCGCGCGCTCGACCGGCTCGGCGAGTTGGACCTGGCGCGTCGCAAGGTCGATCCGGCGGACCGCCGCAGCGTGCTGGTGCAACGCACGCTGAAGGGCGCGGCGTTCCTGCGGGACATGCGCGCCATCATGTCGGAAGCACACGCGCCGGTTCGCAAGCCGAGCAGTGCAGCCGGTGAGGCGCCGCGCAAAGCCGTTCACGGTTGAGACAAGCGCCAGGGCGACGGTTGACAACCGCGCCCTGGCAGCCGACGCTTCCGATACCAAGGGGAGCCCCGCATGGGGCTGAGATACCGTTACGCGGCGGGCTTATGGCCTGTCGCAGCACGGGGACCCTCGACCTGATCCGGATCATGCCGGCGTAGGAATGGGTAGACGCAATCATGCGGTCCATTCCTCCTGCCGGGGAGGAAGCGCGAATGACCTATCACCAGAAGCCGAATGCCGTCACGACCGGAGCCATCGCCGGCTCCCACAAGGTATACAGCACGCCGCCGGGCCATGCCGGCATCGCGGTGCCGTTTCGGGAAGTGCCGCTCGACCGCAGTGCGGCGGAGCCGCCAGTTCGGCTGTATGACACATCCGGCCCCTACACCGACGACAACGTCGCGATCGACCTCGCCGGCGGCCTACCGCGTGTGCGGGAGGACTGGCTGGGAAGCCGCGGCTTCGTGGCCCCGGTGGCGCGTGCACTGAAGCCGGAGGATAACGGCCACACCGACCGCCCTGTCCCGGAATGCCCGGCCGCGCCGGCTGTGCTCGCCGGGCAGCCGGGACAACCGGTCACGCAACTGGAATTCGCCCGCGCCGGGATCATCACCGAGGAAATGATCTACGTCGCCCACCGCGAGAATTTGGGCCGCGCCGCGATGGCGGAGGGCGCCGAGGCGCGCCGCGCGGACGGTGAGGATTTCGGCGCCGCGATCCCCGCCTTCATCACGCCAGCGTTCGTCCGCGACGAGGTGGCCCGCGGCCGCGCCATCATCCCCGCCAACATCAACCATCCGGAGTTGGAGCCGACCATCCTCGGCCGCAACTTCCTGGTGAAGATCAACGCAAATATCGGCAACTCCGCCGTCACCTCCTCCGCCGCCGAGGAGGTGGAAAAGCTGGTCTGGGCGATCCGCTGGGGCGCGGACACGGTCATGGACCTGTCGACCGGCCGCAACATCCACAACATCCGCGGCTGGATCATGCGTAACAGCCCGGTCCCGATCGGCACCGTCCCCATCTACCAGGCGCTGGAGAAGGTGGGCGGCGACGCCGACAAGCTGGATTGGGAGGTATTCCGCGACACGCTGATTGAGCAGGCGGAGCAAGGAGTCGACTATTTCACTATCCATGCCGGCGTCCGCCTGGCCTACGTCCCGCTGACGGCCAAGCGCGTCACCGGGATCGTCAGCCGCGGCGGCTCCATCATGGCGCGCTGGTGCCTGGCGCATCACCGCGAAAGCTTCCTCTACGAGCATTTCGGCGACATCTGCGACATCATGCGCAAGTATGACGTGTCGTTCTCGCTGGGGGACGGCCTGCGTCCCGGCTGCATCGCGGACGCCAACGACGCGGCGCAGTTTGCCGAGCTGGAAACGCTGGGCGAGCTGACCAAGATCGCCTGGGACAAGGGATGCCAGGTGATGATCGAGGGCCCCGGCCACGTGCCGATGCACAAGATCAAGGTCAACATGGAGAAGCAGCTCGCCGTGTGCGGCGAGGCGCCGTTCTACACGCTCGGGCCGCTCACGACGGATATTGCGCCGGGCTACGACCACATCACCTCGGCCATCGGCGCGGCGATGATCGGCTGGTTCGGCACCTCCGTGCTTTGCTATGTTACGCCCAAGGAGCATCTGGGCCTGCCAAACCGCGACGACGTGAAGACGGGGGTGATCACCTACCGCATCGCCGCCCATGCGGCCGACCTCGCGAAGGGCCATCCGGCCGCCCAGCTTCGCGATGATGCGATCAGCCGGGCACGGTTCGACTTCCGCTGGCAGGACCAGTTCAACCTCGGCCTGGACCCGGACACGGCGCGCCAGTTCCATGACGAGACGCTGCCGAAGGACGCGCACAAGGTGGCGCATTTCTGCTCCATGTGCGGGCCGAAGTTCTGCTCCATGAAGATCAGCCAGGACATCCGCGCCGATGCGGAGCGGCTGGCCGGGCTGGAGCAGAAAAGCGACGAGTTCCGCAACAGCGGCGCCACGCTCTACGTGCCGGAGCCGGCGGCGCGTGCTGCGGAGCCCGCGATGGAGGAGACGCCAGCCGCGTGAGTGATGCGATCGACCAGGCCCGGCTTGCCCTGGATGCCATCGGGCAGTTGCCGGATAGCGAACTGGACCTAGCCGACGCCGCCCTACAACTGGCGCGGATCGATGCCCCCGACGCTGACTGGCTGGCGGCGCGGGCGCATCTGTCGGACCTCGCACGCGACGCGGTGACGCTCGCGGCGGACCGGACGGACGATGATCCGGCCATCCGCGCCGGCGCGCTGGCCGGGCTGATGGCCGGGCGCTGGCGCTACGGCGGTGCGCTTGAAGCCTATGACGATCCTGCCAATGCCAACCTGATCCGCGTGATTGAGCGTCGGCAGGGCCTGCCGGTGGCGCTCGGCATCCTCTGGCTGCATTGCGCCCGTGCCGCCGGTTGGGACGCCTTCGGCATCGACTTCCCAGGCCACTTCATGATCGCGCTGCCCGGCGGCGGCGGGCAATTGGTGCTCGACGTGTTCGAAGGCGGACAGCCGATGGACGCCAGGGCGCTGCGCGGCCTGATCAAGCGGGTGGAAGGCGCCAAGGCGGAGCTTCGCCCGGGATTGCTGCAGCCGATGGGCGCCCGGGCCGTGCTGCTGCGCTTGCAGAACAACCTCAAGCTCCGCCGCATGGATACTGGGGATCTGGCGGGGGGCCTTGCGGTCATCGAGGACATGCTGCGGATCGCCCCGGATCATGCCTCGCTCTGGCGGGAGGCCGCCATGGTGAACCAACGGCTGGACCATGTCGGCGCCACCTTGCGCTGCTTTGGGCGCTTCCTGGCGCTGGTGCCGGAGGGCGAGGCCGCGACCCGGGTGCGCACCGCGATGGAGGAATTGCGGACGCGTTTGAACTGACCGCCCCCTGCGACGGCGCAGCAACCGTGCTATACCGGTCGCGATGGCTTCCAACCGTCCCTCCGCCGCCGAGTTCTACGCCACGCCGCAGGGCAAGGTCGCGATGCGCCTTGTCCGGGAGCGGCTGAGCCAGATTTGGCCCGATGTGTCGGGGCAGACGGTGTTGGGCCTGGGCCATGCCGCGCCGTATTTGCCGGTGTGGCGGGACAGTTCGGCACGATGCCTGTCGGCCTGTCCCGGCGTGGCCGCGGCTTGGCCGGAGAGCGGTCCGAGCCGGTCCTGCGCCGTCCTGTCCGACTCGCTGCCGTTCGGCGACCTGTCGCTCGACCGCGTCCTGGTGGTGCATGCGCTGGAGAACCCGGAGAGCGCCCGGCGCATGCTGCGCGAGGTCTGGCGCGTGTTGAAGGATGACGGGCGGCTGCTGGTGGTGGCGGCAAACCGCGCCGGGTTGTGGGCGCATGCCGACAGCACGCCGTTCGGCCAGGGCGCACCGTATTCGGGCGGCGAGATGTCCCGCCTGCTGACCGGCAGCCTGTTCCGGGTGGAACGGCGCGACGGCGTGCTGTATGTCCCGCCGTCCGGGCATCGCCTAGTGCTGCGCAGCGCCCGCATGTTCGAGCAGGCGGGCCGCCGGCTGGTCCCGCAGTTCGCCGGGCTGACCATCACGGAGGCGGTGAAGGACGTCTATGCCGCGCTGCCCCTCGGGGCCACGTCCCGCCGCCGCGTCGTGGTGGCGGAGGCGGCGTAGGGCCCGGGGCGCTGCTCGGCGCCGATCAGGACCCGGGTGCGTCCGCGGCGTCGACGCCTTGGCCGAGAGCCGCAAGCCGTCCGGCCACCGCCTGGAAGAACAGCTCGTGGTCGGTGTAGGGTCCGTGGAGGCAGGCGTCGTCAACGCGGCTTCGGCGGGCACCTCGCAGGCCATTCCTCGCGAAGATGAGATCCCGCAAAGCCCAGCGGCACAGGCGAGATCAAACTGCTGTCGCTGCTGACGGGGCGCCGTCCCGAAGCTCCGGCCGGGAATCGACCACGAAGCCCCGCGGATGCCGCCTTTTAACCGGCTGGCTGTCGGCGACCCAGGCACTTGCCGGACGGCGCTTGGCCAAGATAGCACGGCAGGCGTAAGCCCGCGCATGCCAGTTTCCATATACCGCCGGGCCGTCGTGTTGGGGCTGCTGATCGCGGTCGGCGCCTTCGCCATCGACATGTACATTCCCGGCTTCGCAGCCATCGCGCGGGACCTGCACACCAATCCTGGTACGGTGCAGCTCAGCATGACGAGCTTCTTTGGCGCGTTAGCGATCGGCCAGGTCATCTATGGCCCAGTGTCGGACGCGATCGGACGGCGGCGGCCGATCTTTGCCGGGCTGGCGCTGTTCATCGCGGCCAGCGTGCTGGCGGCCTTCGCACCGTCGATCGACGCGCTGATCGCGGCGCGGTTCGTACAGGGTTTAGGTGCGGCCGCGACCGCGGTGGTGCCAATGGCAGTGATTCGTGACCAGCATACCGGGCCTGATGCGGCCCGGCTACTTTCGCTGGCGCTGGGCGCGCTCAGCATCTCGCCGATCCTGGCGCCGGTGTTCGGTGGACTACTGGTGGAATACACGTCGTGGCGCATGATCTTCGCCGTGCTGATCGTCATCTGCGTGGCGGTGTGGGTCATGGTGGCCACGCAGTTGCCGGAGACGCTGCCGCGGCCGCAGCGCGTGCCATTGCGCTTGCTGGGCACCCTGATGACCTATGCCCGGCTGCTAAGCACCCGTCAGTTCATGGCGCCGATCATGATCGCGATGTGCGCGCAAGCGGTGCTGTTCGCATTCATCGCGGGGGCGCCATTCCTGTTCGTGACGCTGCACGGGATCACGCCGACCCAGTTCGGCATGCTGTTCGCCTTGCACGCGATCTGCGTGATCGGCACCAGCCAGACCAACGCGATGATGATGCGACGATTTGGCGCGCGCCGCCTGATCGGCGCCGGGACGCTGGCGCTCTGCCTGGGCGGGTGTGCGTTCGCCGGGCTGGTGCTGGGCGGGTTGACGGCGCTGTGGCCGCTGGCGGCGCTCACCCTGTTCATGTTCGTCTGCCTGGGGCTGATCATGGCGCCGGCGTTCTTGACGGCGATGGAGCCGTTCGGGAAGACGGCGGGAGCCGCGGCGGCGATCGGGTCAGCGGTGGAGTTCACCTTCAGCACGATCGTCACCTTCGTCATGAGCATGGCTGCGGACGGCACGGCGCGGCCGATGGCGGTGACTCTGGCGCTCGCCGCAACCGGGGCCTTCATGAGTTGGATTTACTATGCGGGATTGGGCCGCCACAGTCAGAGCGCCATGCATAGGCGTGCCCCGTCGTAGCAAACTTCAGCCACCGCCTGTGTAAAGGTGAAGCTGAGCCCCACCGGGCGGCCCCGTTCGACCGTTTCGGCCCGTAATGCCTGAACGCACCCGACCAGCTTGTCGAGTTTAGCGTTCAGTTTGCGACTACGCGACGATGCACCGCAAGCGCCGTCCAGGCACTGCCCAAATGCAACTATAAAGTCCGGCCTCCTATATCGCCGCTGATCAGGTATCGCAGCGGGATTACGCGACTGAACCGACTGCCGCGCGTTGGCACAACGCCACATGGAGAACGACGATGAAGCTTTATTATGCACCAGGCGCTTGCAGCTTGGCCGACCACATCGCGCTGCACGAGGCGGGTCTGACCTTCGATCATGAAAAGGTCGATCTCAAGGCCAAGCGCACGGAGGCCGGCGTTGATTTCTCAATGATTAATCCGAAGGGCTACGTACCGGCGCTGACGCTTGATTCGGGTGAGACGCTCACCGAGAACATCGCGATCCTGGACTGGATCGCGCATCAGGATAGCAAGCTCGCGCCGCCGTCGGGGCCGATGGGACACACGCATTTGCTAGAAGCGCTCGCGTTCATCTCGACCGAGATCCACAAGAGCTTCAAACCCTTCTTCGCGGGAGCAGGTGAGAGTGACAAGGCAAAAGCTGGCGAGATGATCGTTAAACGCATGGGGTATTTGGCCGACAGCATGAAAGGCGATTACCTGTTTGGCTCCACCGTTGGCGTGGCCGACTTCTACCTGTTCGTCATGCTGCTCTGGGCGAAGAAGTTCAATGTCGAACCACCCCCGCCCCTGGTCGCGTTCCGCGAGCGCATGATGACGCTCCCCTCAGTCCAGAAAGCGATGAAGCACGAGGGACTCAACTAGCAGTCCTATTACGGGCCGACGGCGGACCACGCTCGTCGGTCCGTTGTCCTTTGCGGGCAGAGGAGTTTGATTACACAACGACGGAGCGGGAGCTCAATGGTCGAGCTCAGCGTAGCGAGCGGAAGCAAACCCTGACCTCCTGCATGGAATAGCGGGGTGTTTCCTTGGTCATGGTCGGACAAGCAGAAGCGCGAGATGATCCTGGAGAACATAGCGGCCAGGATCCGTGGCGACGACGGCTTGGCGTTGAGCCGCGGACCATCGGCCAAATGCCGGACAACATGGCACTCGACATCACGATGATGTTCAGGGCTTGGTAGCGGATCAGGGTGCCGTAGCAGCTGGGTGCCATTGATGCGCTCGTAGCAAGCCCGCAGGTGGGCGATCCAGCCGATGTCAGCGCCGCATGGCGACGTAGTGCGAGCCGTTCCATACATAGCGCCGGCGCCCGAGCAGCAGGTCGTAGGCGCCGCGCGTGATGGTGGCGGCAAAGCGCAGCTTGCGTTCCGGACCGCCATCCACCGTTTGCGTCTCTGCCTCAAAAATCGGCGATAGCACGCTGCCCTGGCGGCGCAACAGGTAGAGCGTGGTCCAGACGGCATTGGTGGAGGTGGAGTGGAAGCCGCCCCCCGCGCGCACCCCGACCGCGACCTCCCCAGGCGCGAAGCGGTAGGGCACCGTATCGATGGCGATCCCCACCGTGGTCACCGGATCGACTTCGCTGGGAGGGTTCAGCGGGGTGCTGTCCCGCAGGCCGGCCAAGCGCTGGATCGGCCCGGCTTGTGTCGCGGGCACACGCACCAGCGCCACGCAGAGGTCACCCAGGGTTTTGCCTGTGGCATCTCCGCTCAAGGTCGCCACCACCATCTCGCCAGCGCCGGGATCAGGGCCGCCGATCGCGTGACGTGTGCCGGGCCAAGGCTGTAGGTCCATCTGGTCCAACGCCCCATCCGGGACCGGGCAACCGCCTGCCCTGGCGGCGGCGGCGGTCTGCGGATTGGTCGTACCGCCAACCGCCGGCCCAGCCGCGAACGGCACCATCGCGACGACGGACCATAGGTAAGGCCTAATCATCGGATTCCGGGATCGCTTGGGCTGGTGTCGGCCAGCGACGTGGTCCGTCGGCTGTACTCCGAAGCCATCAAGGCGTTGCCGTCCCGCAACTGCGCCGCAACCACACCACGCGGTTCTGCAAGTCCGGCACAACATGTCGGCCGACGGGCAGAACCAGGTCGGCGGCGAGATCCGTCGCGGCGAACTCCCAATCCTGCTGCCCGACATCGGCCAGAATGATGGCGTACGGCGCCTCGTTGCCCCGCGCGGGCGAGAAGTCCCGCGCGAGTTGCAACACGGTCGAGTAGTACCCGCCATCAGTCCGGCTATGGCTGGCTGGCCACGTAGCGCAGGGACCGCGCCCGTTGCTGCAGCCATACATCATGTTGAGGGTTCCGAGGGTCACGCCACTATGCGGGTCGACGGCGCGGAACCGCCACTGCGTCAGCACGGCCGAGCCGTCCGCGCCCGGCGGCAACAACGCGGTTTTCATGCGGTAGACCGGGCCAGGTTGCGGCGGCCACGACACGTAGCTGGCCCCGATCATGCCGCAGGGCGCGGCGGCGGCCATCGCCGCCGACCCGGACAACGTGGCAACCAGAAGCGCCGTGAGGGCCGGCCTCAGCACGGGCGCATCGACAGCTTGGCCGCCGGGCCATCCCAGCCGTAGCATCGCGGCGCATCCTGCAGGTCGGAGGACGAGTGGGCTGACAGACCCGTGTCGGGACCGCTCCGGGCGATGTCGATCCATGATCCCTGCACGCTACCCAGCATGGCCAGGGTGTTGCGCGAGGCGGCCAAGGGGCGCCGGATCAATCCCCCTGCTCCACCTCATCCAGCGCGCGGGCGCAACTGGCGGCGACGGTGTCGGACGCCGCTGGCAGGACCGGCATGCAATGGGTGCGGAACCATGCCATTCGCAGGTGGCGCCGCTGCGCCAAACAGGACTCGCCGCGGCGCGTGTTGAACACCACGGCACGCCGGTTCTGCCTGTCGTCCTGCTCCGCCGTGGCACCGGGCGCGAGCGGCTTGGTTGCGCCCAACGGCTTGATCCAGATCAGGGAGGCTGGAATACCCCGGGCGACCAGGCCGTCCCGCACGGCATCCGCGCGTTGCAGGTCGACGGGCGGGATGCCCGCCGATGTCGGGCCGCGCGTCTCCAGCGTGCCGCGGTGGCCCTCGATCAGCACGAAGCCGCGATCCTCCCGCCAGCCGGCGGCGATTTGGTCCAGCAGGGCGTTGGCGCGGTCCTGGCCCAGCGGCACGGCGCTGCCAGGCTGGAAGAACAGCAGGACACCCTGGTTCTCCCAGAAGCTGCAACCATCGGTCGGCCAGACCGGATAGGCGTCATCCTGCACGTGGCTGGGCGCAGGCTGCGTTTGCGCCCGCGCGCCCAGCGGGGCGAACAGCAGGGTGGCGATGAGGCATGCTGCCGTAGGGGAGGGATCATGGCGGATTGGCATCTGGTTCGGCAGCATACCGGCGGCCGTCGCGGGCGTCATCCTGGCAGGCAGCCTTGCCGCAGCCTGGGGTCGCACTATGGGTGGGCGCAGGCGTGTCCGCGATTGGCATGCCTGGCCTTGCTCGTGACTAACGAGCCCCGGCAGGGTGAGGAGCCGTTCACAACCATTCCGCCGAAAACCGATCACGGCACCATGCCCAACCTGAAATGGTCGTTCACCGACAGCCGTATGCGGCTTGAGGAGGGCGGCTGGGCCCGGCAAACCACGGTCCGCGAACTCCCCATCTCCACAGAGATGGCAGGCGTCAACATGCGGTTGAAGACCAACGTTGCGCGCGAGATGCACTGGCACAAGGAGGCCGAATGGTCTTACGTGATCAAGGGCCAGGCTCGTATCACTGCGATCGACCAGGACGGCCACACCTTCATCGCCGATGTCGGCGAGGGCGATCTCTGGTATTTCCCCGGCGGTATTCCGCATTCTATCCAGGGTCTTGCGGGGGAGATCGACGGCGTCGAATTCCTTCTGGTGTTCGACGATGGTGCCTTCTCCGAAGACTCCACGTTCCTCATCACCGACTGGCTGGCTCATACGCCGAAGGACGTGTTGGCCAAGAATTTTGGCGTCAACGAAAGCGCGTTGGCGCAGCTACCGACGAAAGAGAAATACATCTTCCCTGCGGCCGCGCCCGCTTCGTTTCAACAGGATAGCATGTCCGGTGCCGGCCCCGTGCCGCAGAGCTTTGCTCACCGCATGACGGCGCAAGACCCGATGCGCATGCCCGGCGGCACGGTCCGCATCACCGATACACGGCTGTTTCCAGCGTCCAAGAGGATTTCCGCCGCACTGATTGAACTCGAGCCTGGCGGTCTGCGAGAGCTGCACTGGCATCCGAATGGAGACGAGTGGCAATATTATCTCGAGGGTACAGGTCGAATGACGGTGTTCGGCTCCGAAGCTAAATCGCGAACTTTCGACTATCAAGGCGGCGATGTCGGTTATGTCCCCTTTGCGATGGGGCACTACATTGAAAACACCGGCTTTGCGCCACTTCGCTTCCTTGAGGTGTTCCGCAGCGACCGTTACGCCGATCTGTCGCTAAACCAGTGGATGAAGCTGACACCGCCGGAACTCGTCCGTTCCCACCTCGACATCGACCAGGCGTTGCTCGATGGATTGTCGGCGGAGAAGCACCCGGTGTTGCCAGGCAGGAAACAGCCCGTCTGAGCTTGCCAGCCTACGTCAGCTCCGACATTGAACTCCTCCCGCTACGCCGCCGCCAGAAGGCACCTTCCAGTTTCGTCAGGACCCGGAAGCGGCCGGGCCAGTCGGGAACGGCATCGCAATTCTCCACCCATGCTTAGGCGCGCTAGGATGGCGGACTTGGCGCATCCGGCTCTGGGTCAGATGGTGCTGCCGCTTTGGCGGCGCCATCGCCCGGGCTGCTCGAGGAAGCCGACCGCGCGCCGACGATGCGCGGGTACAGCGACGGCAGCACAAGCAGGGTAAGGAAGGTCGCGGTGATCAGGCCTCCGATCACGACGGTGGCGAGCGGGCGTTGCACCTCGGCTCCCGCGCTGGTCGAGACTGCCATGGGCACGAACCCGATCGACGCCACCAGCGCCGTGGTCAGGACAGGGCGCAGCCGCTTCTCCGCCGCGTCCCGTGCGGCCTTCGCCGGGGCGGCGCCGGACGCACGCTCTTCCTCGATGTAGCTCACCAGAACCGTGCCATCCAGGATCGCGATGCCGAAGGTCGAGATGAAGCCGATGGCGGCCGTCACGCTGAACGGCATTCCCCGCAGTGTCAGGGCCACGATCCCGCCCGTCGCCGCCATCGGAATGTTCAGCAGGATGAGCGCCATCAGCCTAAGGCTGCCGAAATTGATGAACAGCATCAACGCGACGATCGCCAGCACGCCAGGCACGACGAGGCTCAGCCGCGCCGTGGCACTCCGCAGGTTCTGAAACTGCCCGCCCCATTCCATCGTGTAATCCGGCGGTAGTTTGATCCCTTCCGCCACGGCTTTCTGCGCTTCGGTGACGAAACTCTGGACATCCCGGCCTTGGACATCGATCTCGACATCGATCTTGCGTTCGAGCTTGTCGCGCAGCACCTGTGAGGGCCCGTCTGCCACCGAGATGTCCGCGACGTCGGCGAGCGTGACCGAACCGCCATTGCCAAGCCCGACCGGCAAGGCGCGGATCCGCTGCATGTCCGCCCGCATCTCGGGCGGAATGCGGACCTGGATCGGCGTCTCGTCATTGCCCGGGCCGTACACCATGCCGACTTGGCTGCCGCCGATCGCTGCCACCACAGCCAGCGCGTCCTGCGCGTTGATGCCGAAGCGCGCGAGGCGGGCGCGGTCGATGCGGATGGTGAGCGCGGGCAACCCGCCCAGCGGTTGCGCCTGCACATCGCCTGCACCCTTGATCTTGCCGATCACAGCTTCGGCCTGGTCGGCCAGCTTCGTCAGTGTTGCGAGGTCCTCGCCGTAGAAGGTCAGCGAGACCGGCGTGCGCACGCCCTGCAGCAGGTCGTCCATGCGCATCTCGATCGGTTGCGAGAACTCGAAATCCGGGCCAGGAACGGCGGCCTTGACCTTCTTCTCGATGGCGTCGCGGATAGCCTGCTGCGTGCTCGCCGTCGTCCACTGGCCTTGCGGCTTGAGGATCACGTAGGTGTCGGTGCTCTCCACGCCCATGGGATCGGTGGGCGTGGCGGCGCTCCCGGTCTGCGAAACCACCGTCTGGACGTCCGGAAAGCTGCGGATGACGCGCTCGATCTCGGTGACGGTCTGCAGCGACGCATCGAGGTTGATGGACGGCAACTTGTTGGACGTGACGACGATCGCCCCTTCCGACAGTTGCGGGATGAACTCGCCGCCAAGCCGCGTCGCCAGGAACACCGACCCGGCGAACAGGGCCGCCGCCAACCCTGCTGTCAGCCAGGGGTGCTTCATCGCGCGGTCCAGCACGGGCGTGTAGCTGCGCCGTGCCCAACGGACCAGGAACGTGTCGCCCCTGGCGGGCTTGCTGCTCAGGAAGGCGGCGGCCAGTGCGGGGACGGCCAGCATGGTCACGAACAGTGCCCCGGCGAGCGCGATCATCACCGTTTCCGCCATCGGCCGGAACGTCTTGCCCTCCACGCTTTGCAGGGTCAGCACCGGCAGGTAGATCATCAGGATGATGGCGACCGAGAAGGCGACCGGCCGGGCTACCTCGGCCGCAGCCCCGGGCACGATCCGCGCGGGCGCTGTCTCTCCTTCGCCCGCTTCCGACTGCCGTCGCAGCACGTTCTCGACCAGCACTACGGCGCCGTCCACGATGAGGCCGAAGTCGATGGCGCCGAGGCTCATCAGGTTGCCGGAGATGCCGAAGGCGCGCATGCCCGCGAAGGCAATCATCATGGATGCCGGGATCACGGCCGCCACGATCAGCCCAGCGCGGATCCCGCCCAACATGAGCAGCAGGATGCCGATGACCAACAAGGCGCCCTCGACCAGGTTGTGCGTGACCGTGTCGATGGCGCGGTGGATCAGGTCCGAACGGTCGTAGAACGGCACCATTTCCATGCCGGGCGGCAGGGTTTTCTGCACCTCGGCCATCTTCGCCTTGAGCGGGCCGAGCACGCCGCTGGCATTCAGGCCATACTGCATGTCGGCGACACCCTGGATGGTCTCACCGGCGCCATCATGCGTCACTGCGCCGAGCCGGGCTTTGGGCGCCATGGTGACGGTTCCGACATCGCCCACCGTCACTGGCACGCCGCCCACGGCCGCTTTGAGCACGATGGACGCGATGTCGGCATTGCTGCCCGCCAGAGCCAGGCCGCGGACGATCTGCTGCTCGTCGTGGCGCTCGATCGAGGCGCCGCCGCGGGCAACGTTGTTGGCTTGGATGGCGGCAAAAACGTCGCTTAGGCTGAGCCCCACGGCTCGGAGCCGGTCGGGATCCACCTGCACGTCGTAAGTCGGCAGGTCGCCGCCATAAACGTCCACCGCCACGATGCCCGGGACCAGCCGGAGCTGGGGCACGATCTTGTACTGCAACGCTTGGTAGAGTTGCATCGGCGTGTAGCCGGGCCCGCGCAGCTCGAATTCCAGGATTTCTCCGAGCCCAGTCGCGAACGGCGCCTCCTGCGGCGTGCCGACGCCGGGCGGCATGGCGTCCTTGGCCTGCTGCAACTGCTCGAACACTTGCCCCCGGGCGACCTGCACGTCCGCGCTGTCATCGAAGGTCACGTAAACGGCCGACAGGCCGAAGCGGGACGTAGAGCGCACGTCCGTCAGCAACGGCAAGCCCGTCATTTGCATCTCGATCGGGATAGTGACGAGACGCTCCACCTCCAGCGGACCCAGCCCGGTCGCTTCGGTCAGGATCATCACCTGCTTTGGCGAGATGTCCGGAACCGCGTCGATGGCGAGCTGCTGCAGGTTGAACCAGCCGCCTGCCACCAGTGCCGCAGCCAGGACGATCACCAGCCACCGCTGCGCCACGATGGCGGCAAAGAAACGCTTCACCCGGTCAGCCTCCGCCGAGCATCGATTTCTGCAGCAGCGCCTTTAAATCGAAACTGCCGTCGGTGACCACCGGCGCGCCGGGTTTGATCGCGCCACCCAGGATCTCATCCCACTCGGATTGCTGGACACCGAGCTGGACGTCGTGACTCTGGAAACCGTCGCCCCCGGCCGGGGTGAAGACGACGTGCTTGTCCCCCACGAGTTGCACCGCCGAGCTGGGCACCGTCACGGCGTCCCGACCACGCATGCTGGTGATCGTCACGTCCGCAAACATGCCGACGCGCAGGGCGCCATCCGGGTTGGCGACCGGAATGCGCACCGGGAGCGTGCGAGCCTGTGGGTCGAGCGCCGCGGCCAGAGTGGCGACGCGGCCATGCCAGACCCGGCTTGCCTCGGGCAGGCTGATCTGCACCGGGTCATTGACCGCCACCTCGCCAGCACTGCGTTCCGGCACATTGGCGAGCACGAGGACTGTCGAGAGATCGGCAACGGTGATCAGACTGCGCCCGCCCTCGACCACCTCGCCCGAGGTCGCGTCCACGCTGACGACGATGCCGGAAAGTGGCGATCGCAGGGCCGCCATGCCTGGCGTGCCGAGTGGGCCGAGCCTGGATACTGCCGTCCGCAGGGCAGCCTCCCTGGCGGATGCCACCTCCTTGCTTGCCTCGGCCTGCGCCAGCACCAAACGCCGCCGGTCGGCCTCGGCCTGGGCGAACGACCCGCCCTTGACCAGCGTGTTGGCGCGGGCCAATGAGGCGCGGGCCACGGCCACGGCAGCATTCGCCTCCTTCAAGGAGGCTTGCCCGGCGAGGAGATCCTGCTCGGCCGTGAGCAGGCTTGGCATCTCAAGCTCGGCGACCACTTGCCCGGCGGCCGCGACGTCCCCGGGTTCGACCATGACGCGGGTCAACCGGGCCTCGCCGAATGGCCGCAGGATGGCGACATGGCTCGCTTCGTAGGTCACGTTTCCCGTCACGCGCACCGGCTCACTGATCGGGCGGCGCTCGGCAGTTGCCAGATGCAGGCTGACGGTTTTCTGCTGCTCCGCACTCATGTGCACGAGGCCGGGCTGATCGGCGGCCATGGCAGGGCCTGCGAGCAGCAGCGCAGCCGCGACTTGCCAGGGCAAACAGCGGGCTTGCTTCACGGGATCACACCGGCAGCGACGGCGAGCTGCACCTGTGCAAGCTGCAGGCTGGTCCGAGCCTTCCTGCGTGCCAGATCGGCATCGAGCGCCTGCACGTTGGCGCGCAGGAACTCGATGAACGGCATCTCGCCCAGGCGCCAGGCCTGCTCGATCTGCACGCGGCGGCGGTCGAGCGCGGTTGCCCCACGCTCAGCAGCCTGAACCGTGCGCGCCGCATTGTCCTTGGCTGCCTCCGCGAGTTGGAGCGCCGCGATCAGCTCCCTGCGGATCAGGGCCGCCTGCACGGTCGCCTGGGTGACGGCCTGTTCTGCTTCGGCCCGGCGCGGTGCGTTGCGAGCCTCCGTTGCGAAGTGGAATGTGAACGTGACGCCGAAACGCGTGTCCCATCGTGTGCCCGGCTGTTTTTCGTTGATGCCTTCGAGGCCGATCTCGGGGTCGTCTCGATCCTGTATGTCGACCAACCGCGCTCGCGCTCGCGCCGCCGTCACCGCCTGCTCCGCTGCCGCAAGCCGTGGGTTGCCGGCGATCGCGTCCGCTCCGGTGTTCGCCGGCGAAGCGGCGACGCTGAGCGACGGCAGCTCACGGGAGCCGGTGACGGCCACAAGTTGGATCAGCGCTGCCTCGAGCTGCGCTTGGGCGTCGTTCAGGCGAATGGTTGCACTCGCCGTCTCGGCATCTGCAGCGAGCTGGTCGCTTTGCGCGGTTTCCCCCACGGACACCTGGCGTTGCAGGTCCCGGCCGAGGGTTTGGTCGATCATCAGTTGACGGGCCGCCACGTCGCGCGCGTCAGCCGCCAACCTGGCATTCGCGACGAGGCTGATGACCTGTTTCGCCACGTCGAGATGCGCCGCCTCGGCACTGGCCGACGCCGCCGTTGCGTCGGCCTGCGCCGCATGCTGGGTTGCTGTCCCCTCGCCAGGCAACCACACCGGCGTGCTGACTTCCACCTGGGAGGTTATGTAGTTGTAATTGCTGCCGGCAATCCTGTCGTTGACGTAGCTGCCTGTTGCCGTCGGCGCGTTCGGCACGAGGGCGGCGCCAGCCCGATAGTTCGCGTCCGCCGTGGCTTGACGGGCCTGAAAATTGGCGCGACCAGGTTCCCTCGACCAGGCTTCGGCAATCGCGTCATGAAGCGTCCGCCCGCCAGCTTGCGCCGGAGGCACGACACTGAGCAGGAACAGCGTCAGCCCAGCCCACCGCCTCATTGCCCCCAGCATACCGAGTGGACCTCGCATTCCACAACGTGGGCGACCATCATGGCCGGGCGCCGGTTTGTTGGGGGCCCAGCTACTGTGGGTGATGGCGGCATTCTACGTGGGTTTGGGCATGATGAAGGTTCCGTTGGACGATCGCGCAGGTCTCGCGCCGACCTCATACGAAAGCCTTTATACATCATCACGCGGCGAAGATTCCGAATTTATTTTAGGGCGTCGTTGATTGCGAGCCATGGTGCCAATGGTTGCGCCCCGCTACACCTAAGGCCCTTCATGAGACCTGAGGACACCATCAAGCACAGTCCATGAACCAAGCAGGCCCCCGCTATACCCTGACGGCGCAGGCGCTGCATTGGCTCACTGCGCTGCTGATCCTAGCAGTCTTGCCGGTAGCCTGGGTGGTGGTCTCCTTGCCGATAGGCCCAGAGCGATCCTGGCTGTTCGTCATACATAGATCGCTGGGCGTCACGATCTTTGCCGTTGTGGCTATTCGGCTTGCCTGGCGTGCCATGAACCCTCCGCCGCCGCTGCCCGGCGGTACGTCCCAAGCGATGGAATTGGTCGGGCGGGTCACCCATTGGCTGCTCTATGTCTTGCTGCTGCTGATGCCGGTCAGCGGCTACTTGCAGTCGGCCAGCGGCAAGCCGGTATCCTATTTCGGGCTGTTCAACCTTCCTGCGCTGCCAGAGAACAAGAGCCTGGATGATGCCGCCAAGACTCTCCACCTGTTCGGACAATGGGGGATCTACGCGCTGGTAGCGCTGCACGTATTTGCCACCGCCTGGCATGTGGCGGTGCGGCGCGATGGGCTGCTCAACCGCATGCTCCCGCCACAGGACGACACAGCACGTCTCCCTCCGCGCTGACGGCTGCCGAAGGCGTCACGCGAATGGCCCGACCCAATCGGGCGCATCGAACAAACTACCAGGAGGCAGAGGTGGACTTCATCGTCCACAAGGATTGATGCCCATCCTCATGATCGAAATATGCCGACCCGGGCGCTAGCCCTTGCGCGATCGCCGCGCCAGAACCAGGCGAGACGCCACGCTCAGCACAAGGACGAACCCCGTCACGAAGAACGCCGCGGCATAGGCGAGTGCATGCGCCTCAGCGAAGGGCTCGTTGATGAAGGCCCATACCGCATAGGTTAGGTATCCGATCGGCGACTGGGTAAAGCGGCCGTTCCAGGTGTAGTCAGACCACCCCGCTGTGTATAGCAGCGGTGCGGTCTCGCCCACCGAGATCGATAGCGCAAGCAACACGCCAGTCAGGACGCCGGGCGTCGCAACCCGCATGCAGACGCGCATCGTCACCGTGCCCGCACTTGCTCCCATGGCGTAGGCGGCCTCGCGTAACTCCTGCGAGACCTCGCCGAGCGCGATCTCGGTGGTGCGGGCAACGTAAGGGAGGCAGATGATCGCGAGCGTGATGCTCGCGGCAGCGACAGAAAAATGCCACCCCAGCCACTCCACCATGGTCACATAGCCAAAATAGCCGAGCACGATCGAGGGCACTCCGGCCAGCACGTCGGATAGGAACCGGATGATCTGCGCCCAGCGCGACTGCTTGAACTCCGACGCGTAGATCCCTGCCGCCAGGCCGAACGGTACCGTCAACACCAGAGTCCCGACCGCCAGAACGGCCGTGCCCTCGATGGCATTGAGCAACCCTCCGCCCGTCCCCTGCGTCACCTGAGTTAGGGTGCTCCAATGCAGAGCGCCGAGACCCCGCACGGCGATCATGCCGATGATCAGCACCATGCAGGTGCAGAGCAAGGCCAGCGCGCCACCACAGAACACCCAGCCCAGCAGCGACTTTACGCGACGGCGCTCGTCGAGCGTGCGGTCGCGTGTGCGAGCGGGCGGGGATGACCGGCCGGCAAGGGAGCCGCCCCCTTCTGCAACGCTCACGTGCTAGGTTCTCGGCCGGCGGACATGCATAGAGCGCGACAGCAGCATCCTCGCCACCGTATTCACGCCGATGGAGATGAGGAACAGCACGAGCGCGATCTCCGCTAGGGCGCGCACCGCAAACCCGGTTGGGTCCTGCAATGCACTGTCAAGTTGGGAGGCGATGA
The DNA here is from genome assembly GCA_965199095.1 of Acetobacteraceae bacterium. Classification (GTDB taxonomy): domain Bacteria; phylum Pseudomonadota; class Alphaproteobacteria; order Acetobacterales; family Acetobacteraceae; genus LMUY01. Next base: position 650,152 of record CBDAQM010000003.1, on the reverse strand, counting down.
AGGCCGCCATGGTTGAGACGGGCGCGTAGATCGAGTTCGGCAAGGTGTTCAGCGCATTGCCGCTGACCATCAGCACCGCCATCGTCTCCCCCAGCGCCCGGCCGACTGCGAGGATGCACGACCCGATCAGCACGGGCCTTAATCCCGGCATGATCACCGTGCTCACTGTCTCGAACCGGCTGGCGCCGAGCGAGGCGGCAGCCTCCCGGATTGCGGGAGATTGGGCGGCGATCGCATCCCGCAGGGTTGCCGTAATCAGCGGCACGATCATCAACGATAGCACCAGCCCAGCGGTTAGCAGCCCGTAACCGCTCCCGGACGGACCGCCGAACCATGGGATCCAGCCGATTGTGGCGGTCATCAAGGGGAATATGGTGTGGCCCAGGAACGGGATCAGCACGGCGTAGCCCCACAGCCCGAACACGACGCTCGGGATTGCCGCCAGCAACTCGACCATAAGGGAAATCCAAAGCCGTAGCCCGGCTGGGATTATTTCGGCCAGGAAGATCGCCGCTCCCACCCCGACGGGAACAGCCACAACCATGGCAATGACAGTGCTGAGCAGCGTACCGGCAATTAGGAACAGGATGCCATACTGCGCGCCCGGCAGCACGCTGACGCCATCGCGGGTTACCGGGTCGGCGTACAGGCTGCCAAGGTTCCAGGTGTTGTGGAACGCAAAGCCAAAGCCGTTGAACTGGATGGCGGGCCAGGCATAGATCGCCAGGAACAGAACGACCGCCATCACGCTGGCGGGCACCGAGCCGCCCAGGATCGCAGTGGCGGTTCGGAATGTGGCGATGCGTTTCATCCCGGAACAGAGGGTGCCCCGGCGAGCGGGACACCCTCCATGCCAATCGTTATTGCTTGCCGATCTCGGCAACTTGCTTCTCGCTCAGCGCCCGCACCGCCGGGGGCAGGGCGATGAAGTTCACCTTGTCCATGTATTTCTCCGCATTGCCGCCATCGGTCTTCAACGACCAACTGAGGAAGTCCCGCACTTCGCGCGCCTGCGGCTCGCTCATCTTGCTGTTCACGATGGCATATTCGTAGTTGATGATGGGGTAGGACTCGTCGCCGGGCTGGAAAATCAGGCTGACGCTCTCGTCGGCCGGGGTGTTGGAGCCCATTGCGGCAGCGGCGGCCTGCACTGTGCTGTTGGTCGGCAGCACGAACTTGCCGGCTTTGTTCTCCAACTCGGCCTCGCCCAGCTTGTCCTGGTCGACCGCGCTCTTGTAGCTGATGCCGATATAGGCGATCGAGTATTGGTTCTGCTGCAGAGCGTTCACCATGCCTTGGTTGCCTTCGGCGCCGATGCCACCCTGCACAGTGGGCCAACTGATGGTGGTGCCGTAAGCCAGGCCGCTCTTCCAATCCGGCGTGCTGTCGGACAGGAATTGCGTGAAGATGAACGTGTCGCCGCTGCCGTCGGTCCGGTGGATTGGGATGATGGTGTTGCTCGGCAGCTTCACCCCCGGGTTCAGCTTGGCGATCTCTGCGTCATCCCACTTGGTGATTTTGCCCTGGTAAATGCCGGCCAACACCGGGCCGCTCAGCTTCAGATGTTCGGAGCCCATGCCCGGCAGATTGTAGTTCACCATCTGACTGGAGATCGCCAGCGGGATGTTCAACATCGTGGCGTTCTGCTTGTGGATCGCGTCGCTGAGATAGGCGTCGGACGCGCCGATCTGCGCCAGGCCGGACACCGCCTGCGATATGCCCGTGCCACTGCCGGTGCTCTGCGTGGTGATCTCGACGTGATGGGTCTTGGTGTAGTCGGGCACCCAGAGGTTGAACAGCGGATACAGCAGGCTCGAGCCGGTTTCGAGGATTCGGGTCTCCTGCGCCTGCGCGCCCGCGGCCAGGGTGGTGGCGCCGGCCAGTGCAGTGGCAAGCATAAGGGTCATCGTCCGGGATGTCGGTGACATACGGCACTCTCCTCGATTATATGACTTGAGTCCGCCACGGTCCCTTGTAGATCGTGGTGACACGACCCCTAACCGCGGTGGGCTGCGGAGGTTTGTACGAAAGAAATGACATTGTTATGACAAGCTTGAATGGTCCGGAGGGCGGTCACGCCCGGTCCGCCATCGGCCCTGAACCGCCCGGGTGCAGTCATGTCGTCGTGAGTTGTGCTATCACCTGGGCACCTCGCCCAGTATCATGTTTCGCAAAGCGGGATGAGGTATGCCATTGGTCTCAGCGAGCTGGTAGTCCAGGAATAGCCCAACCAATGCGCTGCTGAGTCGGTCAGGCTCCTGCGTTCGCCTTGTTCCGACGCTTGCCCGCCGCTCCCACATGTCGAAGGTTGGCTGCACGTCGATTACAACTAGTACATCGATTGCAAGAAACCGATTCTATGGAGAGGAAGTCGTAGGGTGGGCTAAAGCCCCATGTGCGCTCAGCCATCCCCTCATTTCGTAACCGCAAATTTTTGCATGAACAGACCGGCGTTTAAGATGGCTTTGGCGAAGTTTTCGATCAACGGTACAAGCCTGTGCTCTGGCATGGTGGGAATGAGATCGTAGAGCATGCACCCCTGTCGGAACAACGAGTGGGTACGGGTCTTGCTGGTGTTGGATTTCAACAGCCGGTCCATTCCAAGGCTCTCACCGACCGCACCGAGTAGGGTGAGCAGCGCGGTGGCAAACGCGCTGACCAGCAGCAGCCGGTCACGCCGCGTGGGTTCGCCGATACGAGTGGCCGACAGTCCCATGCCAAACCGTAGATCCTTGGTGTCGCGGAACTGTGGCTCGATCGTCCAGCGCTTGGCATAGTGGTTGACCAGCACCGCAGCCATCGCGTCCGGATCGCTTGCGGCCAGGCACCAGGGTTCTTTCATGCCCTTGGCATGAACGCACACCACGGCCCCGACCAGCCGGCCCTTTGCCGTCACCCGGGCATGGCGCAGTTTGCGTGCCCGGCCGCCTTTGCCCACCCATTCGGCCGCTGGCTTGGTTTGGCCGTCCTCGGCAGTGACGTGGATGTTGCCGCGAAAGCGGATGACATAGCCAAACCCGAGTTCCTCCAGGAACGCGAACAGCTTCTGGTCGCCGAAGCCGCGGTCGGCCAAGATCGTCACCCGGCATTCTGGCGGCACGAGTTCGGCCAGGCGGCGTAGGCAGGCATCCTCGTAGTCGTTGCGCCGGCTGGCAATCTCATCCTTCCAGACACTCAGCCACAGCAACGGGGCGGCGCGGCCATGACCGCTCACCAGGCTCAATACCAGGGTGGACTGGCTATCGTGGTCGAAATCGGTCCAGTCCATTGCCACCAAGGCTTCCTTACGCCCACTCATCTGATGGGGCACCCAGCGGACAAAGCTGTCCCAGACGTCGATGCCGTTGTTGCTGAGCAGCCGGTCCACCTGCTTGACCGCGTGCTTGGTCACTAGGCCGCGAGCCTGGGCCAGCGCTTGGCCGATCAGCGCCACCGCGAGCGAGGCTGCCGCCATCACCCCAAGCGTCGCGTCGGCCAAGGAATCAATCCGCTTGGCGTGCAGGTCCGGCCCATACAGTTTGCCCAAAAACGAGCGCACTTCACCCAAACGAAACCGCTCACCCGCTTTGCCCACGTCGACGCTCCCGGCCTCAATCGAGCCGAAATCTCTACAAAACTCCCGCGAATCGAGGCTAGGTCAGGGACAGCTAAAAATGAGGGGATTCGTGAGCCATGTGCGTTAAGATAGTGGTTTGACGGGATAGATCACGTCTGGTTTTCGTTTTCGTGGCTGGTGTGCGAGTTGCCGATGGAGATGGGCGCTCGACTTGAGCATGCGATCGAGTGGTAGGGTTCCAAGGACTGCCATGAGCAGCAGCAAGGCTGCTGTTTTATGGATGCGCCATGGCGAGGGTGTGCAGTCGATCTCGGCAAGGTCCTGAGGGGGAAGATTCCAGGAAATCCTGGTTCATGTCGTCGCATAAGAGAGCCAGGATGAGGTGAGCGTAGAGCCAACTTCGGGAAGCGCTGGTGGTGCGTGTGGGCAATTGGTCGATGTGCAGCAGCGACTTCAATCGCTTGAAGGCGAGTTCGATCTGCCATCGTAGTCTATAGACGATAAGTATTTCGCTCGCCGGGTAGGTTTCGGCGGGCAATGAGGTCGCAAGGATGAGGAATTGTGCGGCCACAAGCGTCCGGGGGTCGAGTTTCTTCTGCTTACGCAAGGCTGCTTTGCGAAGATGGTGCTGGGTCTTCTCGATCTGTTCAGGTGGTCGGCGCTGGATGATCAGGCGCAGTGGCACATGCGTCGTCTTGTCGACGGCCGCGTGCACCAGCACCTCGCTCGTCTGTGTGGCGGGGTCGAGGGCGCTGAGGTGCTCGATGAGGGTGAAGGGCGCACCAGCGGGAGTGCGCAACGCGAACGACTTCCATCGTGCCCGCACGATGAAGTCAACGCGCTCGGCTTGCTGGCAAAGACGATGCAGGGCGCCAGCGTTGGCATAGTTGCGATCGGCGATGCGCACTTCGCCAGCCACGGGCGCGCCGCGCGCCAGCGACTCGGCGCCGCGGTTGTCGGTCAGTTCCAGGTGGAAAAAGCCGCCGGTGGCGAGGTCGAACCCGGCATGCACCCGCCAGTCGGTGCCAAGGCTTGCCTGCTGCGAGATGTTGGTGCCATCGACAATGCGCAGGCTGCGTCCTGGCCACCGGATGACAGCGCTGCCCGTCCGGGCAGCAAGCTGTTGTTCCATGATGGCTTTCAGGAATCGACTGCCTTGTCCAAGCGGTATTTGACCGCGGGATCGCTGAGCTGGGCCAAGCCGCTCATCGACGCCCACGCTGCCGTTTGATTGAGCGATAGCCCGCCTGGACCGCGCGCCAAAGCCAACCGCAACAGGCTCGCCCCATCGCACACCTTGCGCGGACGCTCGATGGCTCGGCTCGATATCGCCAGCGCATCTAGATCCAATCCCGGGGGCAAGCGCGCTAGAAGCTCAGGGAAACTGTCGATAACATGAGATGCTGGCTGCATCTGCACCCAGAATCATGCCGATTCGCGTCGAGTCAACCCTATCTTAACGCACATGGGGCTAAAGCCCGCCCTACGAAGGGCCTGCGTCAGGCGGCGGGGATAGGAGTCGTTTCATGAAAACGCTGTACTAGTTGCCACCGGCAACGGCCGACCCGCCGCGGATGAAGCCTTGCCGGCTGCGGCCTCGGTATGGGTGCCTTCACGCCGCTGTTTCTTGTTAGATCGATTCCATGAACCGACCCTATCGAGAGGACGTCGTAGGGTGGGCTTTAGCCCCATGTGCGTTAAGATAGTGGTTTGACGGGATAGATCACGTCTGGTTTTCGTTTTCGTGGCTGGTGTGCGAGTTGCCGATGGAGATGGGCGCTCGACTTGAGCATGCGATCGAGTGGTAGGGTTCCAAGGACTGCCATGAGCAGCAGCAAGGCTGCTGTTTTATGGATGCGCCATGGCGAGGGTGTGCAGTCGATCTCGGCAAGGTCCTGAGGGGGAAGATTCCAGGAAATCCTGGTTCATGTCGTCGCATAAGAGAGCCAGGATGAGGTGAGCGTAGAGCCAACTTCGGGAAGCGCTGGTGGTGCGTGTGGGCAATTGGTCGATGTGCAGCAGCGACTTCAATCGCTTGAAGGCGAGTTCGATCTGCCATCGTAGTCTATAGACGATAAGTATTTCGCTCGCCGGGTAGGTTTCGGCGGGCAATGAGGTCGCAAGGATGAGGAATTGTGCGGCCACAAGCGTCCGGGGGTCGAGTTTCTTCTGCTTACGCAAGGCTGCTTTGCGAAGATGGTGCTGGGTCTTCTCGATCTGTTCAGGTGGTCGGCGCTGGATGATCAGGCGCAGTGGCACATGCGTCGTCTTGTCGACGGCCGCGTGCACCAGCACCTCGCTCGTCTGTGTGGCGGGGTCGAGGGCGCTGAGGTGCTCGATGAGGGTGAAGGGCGCACCAGCGGGAGTGCGCAACGCGAACGACTTCCATCGTGCCCGCACGATGAAGTCAACGCGCTCGGCTTGCTGGCAAAGACGATGCAGGGCGCCAGCGTTGGCATAGTTGCGATCGGCGATGCGCACTTCGCCAGCCACGGGCGCGCCGCGCGCCAGCGACTCGGCGCCGCGGTTGTCGGTCAGTTCCAGGTGGAAAAAGCCGCCGGTGGCGAGGTCGAACCCGGCATGCACCCGCCAGTCGGTGCCAAGGCTTGCCTGCTGCGAGATGTTGGTGCCATCGACAATGCGCAGGCTGCGTCCTGGCCACCGGATGACAGCGCTGCCCGTCCGGGCAGCAAGCTGTTGTTCCATGATGGCTTTCAGGAAATCGACTGCCTTGTCCAAGCGGTATTTGACCGCGGGATCGCTGAGCTGGGCCAAGCCGCTCATCGACGCCCACGCTGCCGTTTGATTGAGCGATAGCCCGCCTGGACCGCGCGCCAAAGCCAACCGCAACAGGCTCGCCCCATCGCACACCTTGCGCGGACGCTCGATGGCTCGGCTCGATATCGCCAGCGCATCTAGATCCAATCCCGGGGGCAAGCGCGCTAGAAGCTCAGGGAAACTGTCGATAACATGAGATGCTGGCTGCATCTGCACCCAGAATCATGCCGATTCGCGTCGAGTCAACCCTATCTTAACGCACATGGGGCTTTAGCCCACCATGGTCTCCTACGGCACCTCGAAGAGGTGGGCTGAAGCCCACCCTACGACGGGCCTGTGTCAGGCGGCGGCATAGGAGTCGTTTCATGGAAATGCTGTATTAGGAGGCACCGGCTCCGGGGTTTGTTTGCGCAGGGCGTAGAGCTTCTTGCCCTCCAACGTCTTGATACCCTACATCGACAAACTCTGCCTTACAGCGATACCGCTAGTCGTGCGGCTCATTGACAGCGAGTATTTTCTTCGAATCGACGGCTGGGCAACATACTGCCGGAGTCGATTCCTGACCGCCAAAGGAACAGTTCCTATGCGGGCACGAGGAGTTCCAAGGAATTTGCATCCTGCCGTGCTCGCCTGAGCCTAGGCGTTTGGGACCCTGGACAGCCCGTGACCCGCGCGGCATAGGCGGGCGATGCTGTTCAACTCCCAGCTGTTCATCCTCGGCTTCCTGCCGTGCGTTCTGGGGCTGTACTACCTGGCCGCGGAGCGCCGGGTGGTCCGGCAGGCGGTCATGGTGGCGGCGTCGCTGGTGTTCTACGGCTGGTGGGATGTGCGGTTCGTGCCGCTGCTGGTGGGGCTGACGCTGGCGAACTGGCTGGTGGTGCGGGCTTACGGGCGCTGGCGGTGGGATGCGTGGCTGGTGGGCGGGGTCGCGATGAACCTGGCCGTGCTGGCCGTGTGCAAATATGCCGACTTCGCCGCCGGCACGGTGGCGGCCTTGCTGGGCACGACCCATCCGGCCTGGGGCATCGTGCTGCCGCTCGGCATCTCCTTCTTCACCTTCCAGAAGATCAGCTACCTGGTGGATCTGCGCCGCGGCGACCGGCACGTGTATGGCCTGCTGGAGTTCGCGGCCTTCGTCACCTTCTTCCCGCAACTGATCGCCGGGCCGCTGGTGCGCCATAACGAGATCATCCCGCAATTCGCGCTCGATCCGCGCCGCCCGGCGGTGTGGGAGAACCTGGCGCGCGGCACGGCCCTGTTCTTGATCGGCCTGGCGAAGAAGGCGGCGGTCGCCGATACGGTGGCGCTGGTGTGCGACCCGATCTATGCCCGGGTGGCCGCCGGCGCGCATCCCAGCCTGGCGGAAGCCTGGGCCGCCGCCGGCACCTACATGCTGCAAATCTACTTCGACTTCTCCGGCTATTCCGACATGGCGATCGGGCTGGCGCTGATGTTCGGCTTCCGGCTGCCGCTGAACTTCGCGGCGCCCTACCGCGCCGCCTCCATCCGGGAGTTCTGGCGGCGTTGGCACATCACATTGTCCCGCTTCCTGCGGGACTACGTCTACATCCCGCTGGGCGGCAACCGGGCTGGCCCGGGCCGTCAGGCGGTGAATGTGGTGGCGACCATGCTGCTGGGCGGATTGTGGCACGGCGCGGCCTGGACCTTCGTGGCGTGGGGCGGGCTGCACGGGCTGGCCCTGGCGGCCAACGGCGCGTGGGACCGCGCCGGGCTGCGCATGCCGCGCCTGGCGGGCTGGCTGCTGACGACCCTGTTCGTGCTGGCCGGCTGGGTGCTGTTCCGCGCGCCGGATTTCGCCACCGCGTCCCGCATGGCCGCCGGCCTGGTCGGGCGGGGGGGCGTCGGCCACCTGCACGTGGACAACGCGGCGGTCGTCGCGGCGGCGGTCGCCATCGTGCTGCTGATGCCCACCAGCCAGTATCTGGCGCTGACCTGGCTGCGCCCGGTGCGCTGGCTGATGATGCCGGCCGGGGCCGTGCTGGTGTTCCTGCTGCTGCTGGTGGGCGGGCGCGTGCCGAACGAGTTCATCTATTTCCAATTCTGATCCATGGCGGCGCTGCCTCGGCTGGTTCGCGGGCTCGGCGCTCGGCCTGTTGGCATTCGTCTACCTGTTCATCATCGTCATCGATCCCTGGGGCATGCTGCCGCTGTCCCTGCCGCTGCCGCGGGTGCCGGTGTCCACCAACGCCCGCTTCTCAATGCCGGCGCTGGCCAGCGCGCCGGCGTTCGACTCGGCCATCATCGGCTCCTCCTCCTCGCGCCTGCTGCGGCCGGCGGTGCTGGACGGGCTGCTCGGCGGCCGGTTCGTCAACCTCGCGATGAACGCCGCCACCGCCTGGGAGCAGAGCCGCATGCTGGCACTGTTCACGCAGACCCACCCGGCGGCGCGCAGCGTCATCATCGGGCTGGACAATGTCTGGTGCGCCGAGGCGCCGGAGCGGACCACCGGCCGCCCGTTCCCCGACTGGATGTATCGCCGCTCGCGCTGGAGCGGCTATGGCCAGGTGTTCAACCTCTACGCGGTGCAGGAAGCCGCCAGCCAGCTTTGGGTGATGCTGGGCTTCAAGCGGAGCCGCTATGGCCTGGATGGCTACACGAGCTTCGTGCCGCCCGAATCCGCCTACGACCCGGCGCGCGTCGCTGCGGCCTTCGCCCGCTGGGGCGTGCCGCCGAACCTGCCGGCCGGATCGGCGGACCGGGTGCTGCCGGCCTTGCCGCTGCTGGCCGGGGCGTTGCGGGCGCTGCCCGGCAGCACCCGCAAGATCCTGTTCTTCACGCCGGGTCACGTGTCGCAGCAGGGCGCCGCCGGCAGCGACTTCGCCGCCACCTGGGCGGCCTGCAAGGCCCGCGTGGCTGCTATCGCGGCCTCCGTGCCGAACACGGTGGTGGCGGATTTCCTGATCCCGAGCCCGATCACCTCCGACCGGGCGAATTACTGGGACCCGGTGCATTACCGCGTCCCGATCGCCGACCGCATCATGGCGGACCTTGCCGCCGCATCCGCCGGGCAGCCGACGCCGGACGACCGCATTTTGACGCCGGAGCGATCCTGACCGGAGCCAAAAGCACGATCGTTTCAGGTTGACTGACAAAGCCCTCTGCCTCTGGGAGAGGGAGAAAGCACTGCCACCAACCTCGACCGATCATGGCCTAGGCGCCTGCGCTCTCAGTCCGTCCCCCGGGGAAGGCTCCTCCTGGCGTCCCCGCTGCATCCGCCCGCGCGACAGCTCCGCGACGATGCCGTGCAGGGTGCGGACCTCCTGCTCCGTGATCTCGCCGCGCTGGAACAGGTGGCGGATGTTGCGCACCATGCCTGCGCGTTTCGGCTGGTTGCGCAGGAAGCCGCAGGCGTCGAGTTCGGCGATCAGGTGCTCCAACACCCCATCCAGGGCGCCCTTGCTGGCGACGATGGTTTCGTTGGTCATCAGCACCCGGCCCGGCGTGTCGTCTCGGGCGGTCCACCATTCATACGCCATCACCATCACCGCTTGGGCCAGGTTGAGCGACATGAACTCTGGGTTCAGCGAGAAACGCACCAGCGTGTCGGCCTCCGCCATGTCGTCGTTGTCCAGGCCGGCGCGTTCGGGGCCGAACAGGATGCCGCAGCGCAGCCCGCGCCCCGCCGCCTCGTGCACCGCGTCCGCGGCGGCGCGGGCGGTCATCACCGGCTTGACGATGTGGCGCGGGCGCGGGCAGGTCGCGAACACCCGCTGCAAATCCGCCACGGCGTCCGCCACCGTGTCGTGAACCGTCGCGCTGTCGAGGATGCGGTCGGCGCCCGACGCCATGCGCCACGCCCGTTCCTGCGGCCAGCCGTCCCGCGGCGCCACCAGGCGGAGGTGGAACAAGCCGCCATTGCCCATCGCCCGCGCCACGCTGCCGATGTTGTCGGCCAGTTGCGGGCGGACCAGGATGACGGCCGGGCTGCCTTGGATCGGTTCCAGCGGCGCCCCGCCGTCCCGCCCGGTCACGGCGCCGGGTGCGTCGTGCGCCAGGTGGTGCCGCCGGGCCCGTCCTCCAGCACCACGCCCCGTGCTGCCAGGTTGGCGCGGATGGCGTCCGCCCTCGCGAAATCCCGCGCCTGGCGCGCGGCGAGCCGGTCGGCAATCGCCGCCTCCACCGCGGCGGCGTCCACCCCCTGCCGGAACCACGCCGCCGCGCTGTTGCCGAGCAGGCCGAGCATGGCGGCCCCCGCCTGCAATTGGGCGGCCTCTGCCTTGCCGCCGGCCAGCGCCGCGTCGGCGAGTTTGTGCAGGTGGACGAGCGCCAGCGGCGTGTTGAGGTCGTCGCACAGCGCGTCCACGATGTCATCCGGGGGCGCCACCGCTTCGACCGGGCCGTCGCCCAACGCGCGGTAGAACCGGTCCAGCTCCCGCCGGCTTTCGTCCAGCGCCTGGGCGGTGAAATCCAGCGGGGCGCGATACTGCGTGCGCAACAGCAGCAGCCGCGCCACCTCGCCCGGTGCGCGGTCCAGCACGTCGCGGATGGTGGTGAAGTTGCCGAGCGATTTCGACATCTTCTGCCCGTCGACCCGCACCATGCCGTTATGGATCCAAATCCGTGCGAAGCTGCTGCCGGGGAACGCGCAGCAGGATTGCGCCCGCTCGTTCTCATGATGCGGGAACAGCAAATCCGCCCCGCCGGCATGGATGTCGAAGCTCGCGCCCAGATAGCGCATCGCCATCGCGCTGCACTCGATATGCCAGCCGGGCCGGCCGCGCCCCCAGGGGCTGTCCCAGCCCGGCTGGTCGGGGGTGGACGGTTTCCACAGCACGAAATCGCCGGGATCGCGCTTGAACGGCGCAACGTCTATGCGGGCGCCGGCCAACAACTCGTCCGGGCTGCGGCCGGACAGGCGGCCGTATTCGGGGTAGCTGGCCACCGCGAACAGGGCGTGGTGTTCGGCGGCATAGGCATGGCCGGAGGCGATCAGCCGCTCGATCAGCGTGATCATCTCGGCGATGTGCGCGGTGGCGCGGGGTTCCACGTCCGGCGGGACCACGCCCAGCGCGGCCAGGTCGGTGTGGAAATCGGCGAGGGTGCGCTCCGTCACCTCGGCGATGGTGCGTCCGCTGGCGGCGGCGCGGGCGTTGATCTTGTCGTCCACGTCGGTGATGTTGCGGACGTAGGTGACGCGCGGGTAGAGATGGCGCAGCAGCCGCACCAGGACGTCGTTCACCACCTCCGGCCGCGCGTTGCCGATATGGGCGCGGTCGTACACCGTCGGCCCGCAGGCATACATCCGGATGTGCGACGGATCGATCGGGACGAGCGGTTCGCGCCCGCGGGACAGGCTGTTGTGCAACGTCAGGACTGGCATGGTCGGCATGTTCTGCGGCAGCCGCGCGTTGGTGACAACTGGCAGCATAGCCCGTGTCGGCGCAGCAAATGCGGGATCGCGGTGCGACGGAGGCTTTCGCTAGGTTGGAAGAAAGGCGTCCGCCGTCCGCAGGCTTAACGCCATGATCGTCAGGGCCGGGTTGGCGGCCAGCGAACTGGGGAACACGGAATTATCGCAAATCCACAGGTTCGGCACGTCGTAGCTGCGGCCAAACCCGTCCACCACTGCCTGTTCCCGGTCGTGGCCCATGCGGCACGTGCCGATCGTGTGGGCGGAGCGCTGCATGGACCAGATGTCGCTCGCGCCCGCCGCCTGCCAAATCGCGGTCATCAGGCTGATGGCATGGGCGTCGATGGCCCGCTCGTTCGGGCCGTAGCTGAATTGAATGCGCGCTTTCGGCACCCCGAACTCGTCCACCTCATCCGACAGGCTGAGGACGTTGCCAGGCTGGGGCAGGCACTCACCGTTGATCCCCAACCCGGCCACGTGATTGTAGCCGTGGATGGCGTCGACCAGGGCCTTGCCCCACAGGCCGCGCGCCCGGGCAACCCCGTTGGCCCATGTCACCGGCACGACGCCCAGGCTCTGCACCAGGTACCCGGCCTCAAATCCGGCCTGCTTCGCGCGCACCATGTCTTCCGTGATCAGCGACGAAGGATAACCCTTGTAGCACCGCATCTCCGGCCCAAACGTGCCCCAGACCTGGGTGGCGACGTGCGCCATGTAGTTCCGGCCAACCTGTCCGCTGGAATTGGCAAGCCCCAAATGCAGCAGCAGCCGCGGCGTCTCAACCGCGCCGGCGCAGAGGAACACCGCACGGCAGCGCTGCCGCTGGTCGACCCCGTCATGCCGGTAGACGACGGCGGAGATGTGCCCGGCGGCGTCCTGCTCGAGATCATGCACCATGCAGCCCGGCCGGATTTCCGCCCCCGATGCGACCGCCTGCGGCAGGTATGTCACGTCCATGCTGGTCTTGGCGCCGACGCGGCAGCCCTGGTGGCAGTAGCCGCAGTTGAGGCAGGCATGGCGGAACGGACCGCCGGCTTGCTGCATCGGATGGGACAGCACCGCGGCGGGCGCATCGCAGTGCCGGATGCCCAACGCCTCGCACCCGCGCGCCATCATCTGGGCGGAGGCATTGCGCGGCACAGGCGGCAGCTTATAGCGGCGCGCCGGGTCCCACGGGTACGATGGCGGGCCGGAGACGCCGATGAACGCCTCCACCTCCTCGTAATACGGCGCCAGATCCTCGTAGCACAGCGGCCAGTCCTGGCCCTTCCCGCATTCCGTAAATAGGCGCAGGTCCCGCGGGTCGGCGCGGGGGACGAAGGCGCCCCAGTGCAGTGTCGAGCCGCCGATGCCCGTGCCGCTGGTGTTGGGGCCGAACGCCTGGGGCGCCTCGCCGGCGCTCAGCCGTTCGCCCATCCAGTAAATCCCGGCTTCAAGTTCGTCCGCCGCAAACTGCTCGGCGTTCCAGTTCTTGCCGCTTTCCAGCGCCACCACGCTGAGCCCGGCCTTGGCCAGCCGGGCCAGCAGCGGCGAGCCGCCAGCGCCGGTGCCGATGACCACGGCATCGACGACGTCGCTGGGCTGGTAGGTTTTCATCCCTGCCAAATTCATGATGTCAACGCGTCCGGCTCCCACGCCTCCCGTTCCCCGGCGCCAATGCGGTGGAAGCCGGCCTTCGGCTCGCCATCGCCGCCGTAGCCGATGCCGCTGTAGCCCATGCGGGCCAACGTGGCGGGATGGGCGACGTAGAGCCGCACGGCATCGGCCCGCACATCCGCGAACCACAACCGCATCTGGTTGGCGTCCAGCAGCCCCGGCCCAGTGGCCGGCGAACTCCCGTCCGCCACCTGGGTCAGCAGCGCGTCCTGGCGCTCACCGGGCAAGCTGTGGAACGGCTGCCCGGTCGTCGCGTCCAACGTGCGCAGTCCGGCGCGATATGCGTCGGCATCCGCGGGTAGGTCGGCGCAGCGCCAGCCATCACCCTGGCCGGCTGCAAGCTGGGCATCGACCCGGGCCGCCAGGTCGATCCCGACGCCTGTCTGCGGCAGCACACGCGCCAGCACGGCCCGTAAATTGGTCAACTGGTCCGGCGCCAAGGCGGCGGGCCGATAGCCGGGGTCGTCCAGAGCAGCCCGGGCAAGCAGCAGCTCCCGCGTTGTTCGGCTGACCCGGTCCGAGTTGATCAGCCGACGATAGGCCGGGCCAATGGGAGCTGCCAGGCCGACTGCCTCGACATGGCTGACGATCAGGTCCGCCACGCGGTCGGGCCACTCCATCGGCAGGAGGTGGCTGGCGTCCGGCAGCGTCACCAGGCGTGCCTGCGTGAAGTGCCGCTCTGCCAACAGAAGCTGCATATCAGGCCCGAGGTCGGCATCATCGGCCCCCGCCACGATCAGCGTCGGCACATCCAGCACGCCGATCTGGCTGGACCAGTCCTCCCGGCTGCCGCTTTGCAGCCAGGCACGCCAGGCGGCCGGGTTCGTCCGCAGCACGTCGTCGACCGCCTGCTGGTGGACCGCCGCCGCCAGCGGCGTGCTGACGGACGCCCGGATAAAGCTGTCCGCTTCGCGCCGGCTGTCCTCCGCCGTGCCCTGGAACCAGCCCAGCATCGCCTGCCGGCGCTCCTCCGCCATGGGTTCAGGGCCGGGCGGCGAACCAGCCAGCAGGACCAGCCCCGATAACCCGGCCAGCGCCGCATCGCCGTCCGCCGCGCGCCGCGCCAGCAGGCTGGCGATTTTGGCCCCCATGCTATGCCCGGCCAGCAGCCATCGAGCTGGCTTCCCCTGCCGGACGATGTCCGTCACGGCATCGGCCATGTCCGTCACCGCATAACCCGGCGTCGCCGCGGCCGCACCAAACCCGGCCAAGTCGACCTGGATGCAGCGCGCCACCGTTCCGACACGTTCGACAACAGCACCCCAACTCCGCGCGCTGCCACCGAGGAAATGCAGGCAGACCACCGTGGGCCGGCCATCATGAAGGTTGGTATCATTCATCGGCCGGGATGTCGGGCGGCCTGATGAAATCGCCAGGGGCGGTCTGGACGTAAAATTCGCCTCCAACCGTTTCAGAGTGCGTCCAGCCACCTCACGATCCGCGCACTCGCGGCAATCGCTGCCTCCGCTTGCCCGTCGATCAACAGGTCGGGCGCGGCCGGCCGCTCGTAGGGGCTGTCGATCCCGGTGAAGTTCTTGAGCGCGCCAGCCCTCGCCTTCGCGTACAGGCCTTTCGGGTCGCGCCGGATGCACTCCTCCAGCGACGTATCGACGAAGATTTCAAGGAACTCGCCCGGCTGGACCATCCCGCGGACCAGCGCCCGCTCCGCCTCAAACGGGGAGATGAAGCAGCACAGCACGACCAGGCCCGCTTCGACGAACAGCTTGGCGACCTCGCCGACACGCCGGATGTTCTCCACCCGGTCGGCGTCGGTGAATCCCAGGTCGCGGTTGAGCCCGTGCCGCAAGTTGTCGCCGTCGAGCAGCATGGTGCGCACACCCTGCGCATGCAGGGATTTCTCCACCAAATCCGCGATGGTTGATTTGCCGGAACCGGGCAGGCCCGTGAACCACAGAATGCGCCCCGGGTGACCGCCCAGCCTCGCCCGCGCCGCCTTGTCGACGGAGTGATGCTGCCGATGGATGTTCGTCGCGCGGCGCAACCCGAAGGCGATCATGCCAGCAGCGGCCGTCGCGTTGGTGGCGCGGTCGATCAGGATGAAGGCGCCGGTCCGCCGATTCTCGGTATAAGGGTCGAAGGCGACCGGCTGGGACGTCGCCAGGTTGCAGACCGCGATCTCGTTGAGCGCCAGCGTCCGGCCGCCCCGTTGCTCCAGCGTGTTGACGTCGATCTTGTGCTTCAGGGCGGTGATGCTGGCCGGCAGCGTCGCCGTGCCGGTCCGCATCAAATAGGATCGTCCTTGCAGCATCGGCGCGTCGCTCATCCACAGCACCTGGACGGCGAACTGGTCCGTTACCTCCGGCCGGTGCGCCGGGTGGGCCAGCACGTCGCCGCGCGCCGCATCCACCTCGTCGCTGAGCACCAGGGTCACGGCGTCGCCCGCGGACGCGCGGGCGCGCTCGCCATCGAAGGTGACGATGCGGGCGATGGTCGTCGTGGCGCCCGAACCCGCGACCACGACAGGGTCGCGAACGGCGATGGAACCGGACGCCACCGTGCCGCAAAGGCCGCGGAACGTCGCATCGGGCCGGTTGACCCATTGCACGGGGAAGCGGAACGGTTTGCTGTCTGCATGCCTCGCGGCTTCGACGGTTTCCAGATGCTGCAACAGGGTCGGCCCGCTGAACCAACGCAGCCTCACCGAGGCAGACGTCACGTTGTCGCCGAACCGGGCGGACAGCGGGACCGGCATGACAAAGGTGAGTCCTAAGTCCCTGGCAAAGCCGGCGTACTCGGCGGCAATGCGCTCGAATACGGCTTTATCGAAATCGACCAGGTCCATCTTGTTGACGGCGAGCACGACCGACTGGATGCCGAGCATCGAGCAGATGATGCTGTGGCGTTTCGTCTGGCTTAGGAGGCCCTTACGTGCATCCACCAGGATGACCGCGAGGTCGGCGGTGGACGCCCCGGTCGCCATGTTGCGGGTGTGCTGTTCGTGTCCCGGCGTGTCGGCGACGATGAAGGCGCGCCGTGCGGTGGAGAAGAAGCGGTAGGCGACGTCGATCGTGATGCCCTGCTCGCGCTCCGCCTCCAACCCGTCGACGAGGAGCGCCAGGTCGGCATCGGCGCCCGTCGTGCCGTGACGGCGGCTGTCGCGTTCGACGGCGGCGAGTTGGTCGTCGAAGATCTGCTTCGATTCATAGAGCAGGCGGCCGATCAACGTCGACTTGCCGTCATCCACGGAGCCGCAGGTGATGAAGCGGAGCAGATCCTTTGCCGCGGCGGGCACTAGAAATACCCTTCGCGCTTCTTGCGCTCCATCGACGCCGCTTCGTCATGGTCGATCAGGCGGCCCTGCCGCTCCGACTGCCGCGACGTCAGCATTTCCGCCATGATCTCATCCATGTTGGTCGCATCTGACTGGATGGCGGCGGTCAGCGGATAGCAGCCGAGCGTGCGGAAACGGACCCGCAGCAGCTCCGGTGTTTCCCCCGCCTCCAGCGGCAGGCGGTCGTCATCGACGAGGATCAGGGCATTGTGCCGCCGCACCACTGGCCGGGCCTTGGCGAAATACAGCGGGACGACCGGGATTTGCTCGGCGGCGAGATAGGACCAGATGTCGAACTCAGTCCAGTTCGACAGCGGGAACACGCGGATCGACTCGCCGGGCGCCACGCGGGTGTTGTAAAGGTTCCAAAGTTCCGGCCGTTGGCTGCGCGGGTCCCAGCTATGCTGCGCGGTGCGGAAGGAAAACACCCGCTCCTTCGCCCGGCTTCTTTCCTCGTCCCGCCGGGCGCCTCCGAAGGCCGCGTCGAAGTGCCACTTGTCCAGCGCCTGCTTCAATCCTTCCGTGCTCATCACCTGCGCATGCAGCGTCGGGCCGGAGGCGACCGGGTTGATGCCCCGCGCCAGGCCGTCCGCGTTCGTGTGCACCCGCAGGTCGAGCCCGAGTTGCGCCGCGATGCAGTCGCGAAACAGGATCATCTCGCGGAAATCCCAGGTGGTGGCGATATGCAGGAAGGGGAATGGCGGCGGCGCCGGAAAGAACGCCTTGCGCGCGATGTGCAGCATCACGGTCGAATCCTTACCGATCGAGTAGAGGAAGACCGGGTTGCGGAACTCTGCCACCACCTCCCGCATGATCTCGATCGATTCGGCTTCCAACCGTTGCAAATGACGGGTAAGCCGGCCACCATCGCCGCCCCGCCCCGTCGCGGCGACGTAGCGTGAGATCGCCTCGTCGACTGGCGTGTCGGCCGTTTGCAGCAACTGCGATGGCGTCCGCGGCAGGCCGTGGATGGCTTGCTGGTCAGCCATGGGGGGCAGAGATAACGACGTCACGAGGCAGGGTCCGGTCCAGGCCGGCCGCAGCGATGGAGCCCATCATGGTTCGCCCGGCCCGGCCCGTATCCTGATGCCCATGGATGTCACCACCATCCTGGTGGTTGCCGTGGCGGCCGTGATGCTGGCCGCCCTCGCGCTCCGCCTCCGCCGCCGGGCGCGACGGGTGACTGACTTGCGCTGGCCAACGAACATGAATTCCAGGACGTTCTCCAACTACACCAACGCCTATTTCGCAGCCGTTGGTTGGTCGAAGGTCGCGGCGACGCATCACTCGATCGACGCCCATGTGGAGAAGGGTTCGGCGCGCCTGATGGCCATCTGCATCAATCCGACCCTTGAAACCGAGGATACGAGTTTTTCGCTGCTCAAAATACTCTCCGAGGTGAACACCAGGACGCGGCGCGCCTATAACGACCCGCTGGTGTTCCTCACTCAGGGCAGGATGTCGAGTCACAGCATCGAAAACCTGCTGGGCAACGGGATCGTCGTTGTGCCCTACACGCAGTTGCCGGCGGCGATCGAGGTGGTGACCGCGGGGACATCCGAAAACACCCAGCCGGGCACCTGGCAATTGCTGCTGCTCGGCAGTTCCGCGGCCCGCTGCAAGGCGCTGTTCGAGCTGTATCAGGAGCAAGGACGGCCGGACCTGGCGCTGCACTGGGCGGAGCAGTTCAACGTCGCTTGGCCGAACAACACCGCAGGGCACCTCCGCGTCGCAAACTTCCATTTCGAACGCCAGAACTATGAGGCCGCCGAGGCCGCCGCCCAGGCGAGCCTGCGGCTGAACCGCAATGTTGCAACCCTCCGCGTGCTGTCCAACATCCGCCGCCGCATCGGCGACAAGGCTGGCGCGATTGAATACGCGAGGCAATCGGTGGAGGAAGGATCGACGCAGGCCGGGGCGCACGTTTTCTACCTGGAGCTCCTGCTGGCCTATAAGGAATACGGCCTCGCCCACCAAGCCATGCAGCGCGCGCAGACACTCGTGTCCGACGGCACGCGGCTGGAGCCGTATGCGGCGAAGATCGCGGCGCTTCCTTGAAGGACGCGAACTGGAGAGCCCATTCTTTGCGGGATGACGGCGGTACGCCTCCCTCTCCTTCTGGGAGAGGGCCGGGGTGAGGGCCCAACGCGCAGGACCGAGCACTTGACCCTCACCCAACCCTCTCCCAAAGGGAGAGGGCTTTTATAGGCGGAAGCGACCGGGTTTTAGAAATGGATCGCTCGGCCGTACGCATCCAGCACCGCCTCATGCATCGTCTCGCTGACTGTCGGGTGGGGGAAGACGGTGTGCATCAGGTCGGTCTCCGTCGTCTCCAGCGTGCGGGCGATGGCGTAGCCCTGGATCATCTCCGTCACCTCGGCGCCGCATAGATGCGCGCCCAGCAACTCGCCCGTCCCGGCGTCGAACACCACCTTCGCCATGCCCTCGGGCTCGCCCATCGCGATCGCCTTGCCGTTGCCGATGAAGGGGAAGCGGCCGACGCGGACCTCGTGCCCGGTTTCCCTCGCCCGCGCCTCCGTCAGCCCCACGCTGGCGATCTGCGGCCGGCAATAGGTGCAGCCGGGGATGTTGCTCCAATCGATCGGCTGCACGTCGTTCAGCCCGGCGATCTTCTCCACGCAGATCACGCCTTCATGGCTGGCCTTGTGGGCGAGCCACGGGGCGCCGGCGATGTCGCCGATCGCGTAGACGCCGGGTTCGCCGGTGCGGCAGAACTCGTCGATCACGATATGGGTGCGCTCGACCACCACCTTGGTGCCCTCCAGGCCCAAACCCTCGACATTGCCGACGATGCCGGCGGCGGAGATGATGCGGTCCACCGTGATCTCCTGCGTCTGGCCGCCGGCCTCGATCGTGGCGGTGATGCTGTCGGCGCCTTTCTTCGCGCCGGTGACCTTGGCGCCGGTGATGATCTTCATGCCCTGCTTCTCGAACGCCTTGCGGGCGAAGGCGCTGATTTCGGCATCCTCCACCGGCAGCACCCGGTCCAGCACTTCGACCACCGTCACCTCGGCGCCCATGTTGCGGAAGAAGGAGGCGAACTCGATGCCGATCGCGCCGGAGCCGATCACCAGCAGGGATTTTGGCATCGACGGGGGCACCATCGCCTCGCGGTAGGACCAGATCAGCTTGCCGTCCGCCTCCAGCCCGGGAAGCTGCCGTGCGCGGGCGCCGGTGGCCAGGATGATGTGCGGCGCGGTGAGCGTCTGGTCGCCGACCGCCACCGTGTCCTTGCCGGCCAGCTTGCCGCTGCCCATCACCACCGTGACCTTGTTCTTCTTCAGGAGGTGCCCGACGCCGGAGGCAAGCTGCTTGGCCACCCCGCGCGAGCGCTTCACCACGGCCGGCAGGTCGAAGCGGATGTTGTCGGCGGCGAAGCCGAACTCCGGCAGGTTGTGCAGCAGGTGGTTGATCTCGCTGGATCGCAGCAGCGCCTTGGTGGGGATGCAGCCCCAGTTGAGGCAGATGCCGCCCAGATGCTCCCGCTCCACCACGGCGGTCTTCATGCCGAGCTGCGCCGCGCGGATGGCGGCGACATAGCCCCCCGGGCCACCGCCGATGACGATCAGGTCGAATTGGTCAGGCATTCGGGTGTCTCCTTGAAGGGCGGGGAGACCCTCACCCCGGCCCTCTCCCAGAGGGAGAGGGAGATCATAAAGCCCTCTCCCTCTGGGAGAGGGTTGGGTGAGGGTGCGCCCTAAAGCATCAGGCTCAGCGGGTCCTGCACGATCGCCTTGAACGCGGCCATCCATTCTGCGGCGACCGCGCCGTCGATCACGCGGTGGTCGACGGATAGCGTGCAGGTCATCACCGTGGCGGCGACGATGGCGCCGTCCTTCACCACCGGCCGCTTCTCACCGGCCCCGACGGCCAGGATGCCGCCCTGGGGCGGGTTGATGATCGCCGAGAACGACTTCACGCCGTACATGCCGAGGTTGGAGATGGAGAACCCGCCGCCTTGGAACTCCTCGGGCTTCAGCTTGCCGGCGCGGGCGCGGGCGGCCAGATCCTTCATTTCGTTGCTGATGGTGGCGACGCCCTTCTGGTCCGCCCGGCGGATGATCGGCGTGATCAGGCCGCCATCCGTGGCCACGGCGACGCTGATATCCACGTCGTCGTACATCGCCACGCCGTCCTCGGTCCAACTGGCGTTGGCGGTGGGAACGCGGCGCAGCGCGGCGGCCGTCGCCTTGATCACCAGGTCGTTGACCGACAGCTTAAACGCGGTGGGGCCATCCTTCGGGGATTTCGCATTCAGGTCGGCGCGCAGCGTCATCAGGGCGTCGATGTCGATGTCGGCGGTGACGTAAAAATGCGGGACGGTCTGCTTGGACTCGCTCAGCCGCCGGGCGATCACCTTGCGCATGTTGGTGTGCGGCACGAGCGTGTGGGCGCCGGCGATCACGACCGGGCGCGGGGCCGGCGTTGGCGTTGCAGGCGGTGCGGCCGCAGGAACCGGGTTGAGTGCAGCAACTGGTTTCGGCGCCGGCGCCGGACCGGCGGTGCGCGCGGCCTCGATATCGGCCTTGATGATGCGGCCGTTCGGTCCGCTGCCCTTGATGCCGTCCAGGGCAAGGCCAGCCTGCTCCGCCATGCGCCGGGCCAAGGGCGAGGCGAAAATCCGCGTTCCCTTGTCATGCCCGTTCGCCATGGGCGCCGGCGCGGCGGCAGGTGGCTTTGGCGCGCTGTCGGCCGTCTGCGGAGCGGGCTGCGCGGGCGCTGCGGCGGAGGCGGGCTTCGCCTCGGACGGGACCGACTCGCCCGCCTCCACCAGGATCGCGATCGGCGCGTTCACCTGCACCCCGGCGGTGCCATCGGCCACCAGGATCTTGCCCAGCACGCCCTCATCCACCGCCTCCACCTCCATGGTGGCCTTGTCGGTCTCGATCTCGGCGATCACGTCCCCGGCGGTGACGGTGTCGCCCTCCTTCTTCAGCCAGCGCGCCAACGTGCCCTCCGTCATGGTGGGGGACAGCGCCGGCATCAGGATGTTGGTGGCCATCAGACGATCTTCCGCACGGCGTCGACCACCCAGTCCGGCTGCGGCAGCGCCAGCTTCTCCAGATTGGCGGCGTAGGGCAGCGGCACGTCGAGACCGTTCACCCGCATCGGCGGCGCATCCAGCCAGTCGAAACAATGCTCGATCACCTGCATGGCGATCTCGGCGCCGATGCCGGCGAAGGGCCAGCCCTCCTCCACGCTCACCACGCGGTTGGTCTTCTTCACGCTCTCGACGATGGTCGCGGTGTCCAGCGGGCGCAGCGACCGCAAATTGATCACCTCCGCGTCGATGCCCTGCTCGGCCAGCGCCTCCGCCGCCTTCAGCGCCACCCCCACCATGATGGAAAAGGCGACGATGGTGACGTCCTTGCCCACCCGTTCGACCTTCGCCTTGCCGATTGGCACGGTGAAGTCGTCAGCCGTCGGGCAGTCGAAGCTCTGCCCGTAGAGGATTTCGTTCTCCAGCACGATCACCGGGTTGGGATCGCGGATGGCGGAGCGCAGCAGCCCTTTGGCATCCGCGCTGCTCCAGGGGGCGACCACCTTCAGGCCGGGCACGTGGGCGTACCAGCTGGCGTAGCACTGGCTGTGCTGCGCGGCGACGCGGCTGGCGGCGCCGTTCGGGCCGCGGAACACGATCGGGCAGCCCATCTGGCCGCCGGACATATAGAGCGTCTTGGCCGCCGAGTTCACGATCTGGTCGATCGCCTGCATGGCGAAGTTGAACGTCATGAACTCGACAATCGGCTTCAGCCCGCTCATCGCCGCACCCACCGCCATGCCGGTGAAGCCGTGCTCGGTGATGGGCGTGTCGATGATGCGGCGCGGTCCGAACTCGTCCAGCAATCCCTGGCTGATCTTGTAGGCGCCCTGATACTGCGCGACCTCTTCGCCCAACAGGAAGACGTCCTTGTCCCGCCGCATCTCCAGCGCCATCGCGTCGCGCAGGGCCTCGCGGACCGTGATCGGGGTTGTGGCGCCCCAATCCTGCTCCGGCGCGGCCGACGCTGCCGCCGGCGCGGCGGCCGCGACCGTCTCCGCCGGACGCTTCGGCTCCAGCTTCTGCGGGGCTTCGGCCGCGGGCGGCGTGGCGGTCTCTGCCGCACCATCACCCAGCACGGCGATCGGCGTGTTGACGGCGACGCCCTCCGTGCCTTCCTCCACCAGGATTTGGGACAGCGTGCCTTCGTCCACCGCCTCCACCTCCATGGTGGCCTTGTCGGTCTCGATCTCGGCGATCACGTCGCCGGCGCGCACGTCCTCCCCCACCTTCTTCAGCCAGCGGGCGAGCTTGCCCTCCGTCATGGTCGGGGACAGCGCAGGCATCAGCACCTGGGTCGACACCGGGCTCAGCCCTCCACCAGGATGTCGGTCCAGAGTTCCCGCTCGTCCGGTTCCGGGCTGGACTGCGCGAACTCGGCCGCGTCGTTGATCCGGCTCTTCACATCGGTGTCGATCTGCTTCAGCGCGTCCTCGCCCACGCCCATCTCGGTGAGGATAAGCTGCGCCTGCTCGATGCAATCGCGCTCGCCGCGCATCTTCTGGATTTCCTCGCGCGTGCGGTACTTGCCCGGGTCGGACATGGAGTGGCCGCGGTAGCGATAGGTCTTCATCTCCAACAGGTACGGCCCGTTGCCCGCCCGGCAATGCGCCACCGCCGCCTCCGCCGCCTGCCGCACCGCCGCCACGTCCATGCCGTCCACCTGGGCGCTGGCCATCGCCCAGGGCGAGCCGTTCTTCGACAGGTCGCGCGAGGCGGTGGCCCGCTCGACGCTGGTGCCCATGCCGTATTTGTTGTTCTCGATCACGTAGATGCAGGGCAGCTTCATCAGCGCCGCCAGGTTGAAGCTTTCGAACACCTGGCCCTGGTTGGCCGCGCCGTCGCCGAAATAGGTGACGCAGACATTGTCGCTCTGCCGGTACCAGTCGGAGAAGGCGAGCCCGGTCCCCAGGCTCACCTGGGCGCCCACGATGCCGTGGCCGCCGTAGAACTGCTTCTCCTTGCTGAACATGTGCATGGAGCCGCCTTTGCCCTTGGAATAGCCGCCCGACCGCCCTGTCAGCTCCGCCATGACGCCACGCGGCTCCATGCCCGTCGCCAGCATGTGGCCATGGTCGCGGTAGGAAGTGATGACTTGGTCGCCCTCCTTCAACGCGCCTTGCACGCCGACGACGACCGCCTCCTGCCCGATATACAAATGGCAGAAGCCGCCAATGAGACCCATGCCATACAGTTGCCCGGCCTTCTCCTCAAACCGGCGGATGAGCAGCATGTCGCCATAGGCCTTCAGCAGCGCCTCCCGCGACAGCTCCGGGCTGTTGGTCAGTTTGCCGCGCTTGGTCTTTTCGGCTGCGAGCGCCATGGTCCGTCCCCGTTTCCCGACCTCTGTCACCTAGCTCTCGTGTGCCGATCCGACAAGGGCGTGCCGAAAGATCATTGTTGTGCAATGCAATAGCCATGTTAACCGCCCGACGGTTAATCGCTGACCGGGCCACCTGGGGCGTTCACGCACCCATGGCTTGCCGCATGAACAGGCGCTTCAGCGGCAGCATACGCCCCACCCCGGCAATACCCACGTCACGGGCGATCCGGACCGCCGGGTTATCGGTGGAGAACAGCCGGTCCAGCGCGTGGGTCGCCCCAAGCATCAGCAGGTTGGCCGGGCGGCGGATGGCCTGGTAGCGGGCCAGCAAGGCCGGGCTGCCGGGATCCTTGCCCACCCCCACCGCATCCCGCACCAAACCGGCCAGCGCTATCACGTCGCGCAGCCCAAGGTTCAGGCCCTGGCCCGCGATCGGGTGGATGCCGTGCGCCGCGTCCCCCACCAGGACGAGCCGCTCGGCAGTGTAGCGGTGGGCATGCAACGCCGAGAGCTTATACAGCCAGCGTCGCCCGACCGGCCGCACCGCCCCCAAATGGCTGCCCAGGCGGCGCGCGATCTCCCGCCCGAACGCCGCGTCATCCAGCGCCATCATCCGGGGCGCCAGCGCCGACCGCTCGGTCCATACCACCGCCGACAGGTTCGGCGCATCTTCGGTCCCTGTCATCGGCAATTGGGCGAAGGGCCCGGCGGGCAGGAAGTGCTCGAGCGCCGTTCCGCCATGCGGCCGGTCATGCGCGACCGCCGTGACGATGCCGTTCTGCCGGTAGGCCAGGCGCGAGACGGCGATGCCGGCCTGGGTCCGCAGCGGCGATTCCCGCCCCTCCGCCGCCACCACCAGCCGGCACCGTATGGTGGGGCCGCCGACCACCTGCACCTCCGCCCGGTCCGCCGACCGGGTCACCACCGCCTCCGCCGGCGCAAACACCAGCCCGCCGCCCAGCGCGTGCAATTGCGCGTTCAGCGCCACGCGCAGGCTGCGCGCCTCCACCATCCAGCCGAACGGGCCAGCGCCGGCCTCGACATGGTCGAAATGCAGGAACAGCGGGGAAGCCGGGCGGCCGGTCCGCCCGTCGGACACGCGGATGTCCAGGATGGGGCAGGGAACGAAGGGCAGCCGCGCCCAGACGCCCGCCTCCTCCAGCATCTGGCGCGACCCGGCGGCGATGGCGTAGGCGCGGCCGTCGAAGGCCGGGTGCTCCATCGGTGGCAGCGCGGCCCGGTCCACCACCGCGACCCGGACGCCCTGCGCCGCCAGGCTGCAGGCCAAGGCGGCCCCGACCGGGCCGGCCCCCACGACGCAGACATCGGCGTCCAGCAATACCATCCTCCATCTGCCTGTTCTTTAGGCATCCAACCGCGCCTGCCCGTGCGGCATGTGGCCCGGCCCGGTGCCTAAACCAACGTCAGCGGATCAGGAGAACCCGCCCGCTGCGACAAATGGGGGCGGCACGCTTCTTGTTTAGCGCAGGGGCGTAACGTCGGTCACGAGCAGAGCCCCGGCGTCGAACAGGTAAGCGAGAACGACGATGAAGCTCATCATGGCGATCATCAAACCCTTCAAGCTGGACGATGTGCGCGAGGCGCTCACGCCCCTCGGCGTGCAAGGCTTGACGGTGTCCGAGGTCAAGGGCTTCGGCCGGCAGAAGGGACAGACGGAGATATACCGCGGCGCGGAATACCACGTCAATTTTTTGCCAAAAGTTAAAATCGAGGTCGCGGTGTCGGACGACCTGTCGGAACAGGTCGTCGAGGCGATCATGAAATCCGGCCAAACCGGGAAGATCGGTGACGGCAAGATCTTCGTCCTGGACCTCGAACGCGCCGTGCGTATCCGCACCGGCGAGGTTGATGCCGAAGCACTATGAAGGATTTGACACGAATGAAGCGCCTCCTTGCCCCGGCTGCCGGGCTGTCCACCCTGCTGATCGCGGGCGCC
The DNA here is from genome assembly GCA_965199095.1 of Acetobacteraceae bacterium. Taxonomy (GTDB): domain Bacteria; phylum Pseudomonadota; class Alphaproteobacteria; order Acetobacterales; family Acetobacteraceae; genus LMUY01. The sequence continues at coordinate 624,157 of CBDAQM010000003.1, read as the reverse complement.
GCATGGGCACAGACTGCCGCAGCGCCGGCGACCGCCGCCGCCCCGGCCACGCCGACACCCGGCATCGACACGGGCGACACCGCGTGGATGCTGGCCAGCACCGCGCTGGTGCTGATGATGACGATCCCCGGCCTGGCGCTGTTCTACGCCGGCATGGTGCGCAAGAAGAACGTCCTCGCGACGTTGATGCAGTCCTTCGCCGTGTGCTGCCTGGTGACGATCGTTTGGATGGTCGCCGGCTACAGCCTGGCCTTCACCAACGGCACCGGCGTGACCGCGCCCTATATCGGTGACTTCAGCCGCTTCTTCCTGAACGGCATTGCGGACCACATCACGAAGGGCGTCGACACGCCATTCACGCTAGGCGCGGGCTCCGACAACCCGACCGTGTTCACGATTCCCGAGACCGTGTACATGATGTACCAGATGACCTTCGCGATCATCACGCCCGCGCTGATCGCCGGCGCGTTCGCTGACCGGATGAAGTTCAGCGCGATGTGCGTGTTCATGGTGCTGTGGTCGCTGGTGGTGTACTGCCCGATCGCCCATGTGGTGTGGAGCGCCACCGGCATTGTCGGCACCACGATCGGCGCCATCGACTTCGCCGGCGGCACGGTGGTGCACATCAACGCCGGCGTGGCCGGGCTGGTCTGCGCGCTCGTGCTCGGCAAGCGGGTGGGCTACGGGCACGACAACATGTCCCCGTTCAACCTGACCTACGCGATGATCGGGGCATCCCTGCTGTGGGTCGGCTGGTTCGGGTTCAACGCCGGGTCGGCGGTGGGCGCCAACGGGCGGGCGGGCATGGCGATGACGGCGACGCAGATCGCGACGGCGGCCGCCGCCCTTGGCTGGATGTTCGCGGAGTGGGTGACCAAGGGCAAGCCGTCCGTGCTGGGCATCATCTCCGGCGCGGTGGCCGGTCTGGTGGCGATCACCCCGGCCAGCGGCTTCGTGCTCCCCGGCCCGGCGTTGATCATCGGCGTGGTGGCGGGCGTGGTCTGCTTCTGGTCCGCGACGGGGCTGAAGCACATGCTGGGCTACGACGACAGCCTGGACACCTGGGGCGTGCACGGGATCGGCGGGATCGTGGGGGCGCTGCTGACCGGCGTATTCGCCTACGGCCCGCTCTCGGCCACCGACGCCAGCCCGGGCGGCGTGGTGGGCGGGATGGATCAGCTCGTCAAGCAGGCGGAGGCGGTGATCATCACCCTGGTCTGGAGCGGTGTGATCTCCTTCGTGCTGCTCAAGATCATCGACGCCGTGATCGGACTGCGCGTCACCCGCGACCAGGAAATGGAGGGCCTCGACATCGTCCTGCACGGCGAGTCGATCAGCTAGCCCCGCACCTCAACAAGCCCTCTCCCTGTGGGAGAGGGTTTTTCGCGCGGGGTTTGTGCCTCGGCTCGCTTTTTCCATTCTGGCCCGGCGGTTTCCCCGCTATAGCTCTCACCTCGCATGAACTAGCCGAGGACTTCCTGACGCATGTCCGCCGCTGCTCCGGCACGTCTGCTCGCCTCCCCTGCCATTCGCACGCTGATCAGCCGCCGGCTGGCGGAGCTGGGCGGCTTGGCGCTCGGACTGGGGGGCGTGGCGTTGCTGGTGGCGCTGGCCTGCTACAATCCGCTCGACCCGTCGCTGAACACCGCCACGTCCCGGCCGCCGACGAACCTGGCCGGGCCGGCCGGGGCGATGGCGGCGGATCTGCTGCTGCAGAGCTTCGGCATCGCCGCGGCGCTGCCGGGCCTGGTGGCGCTGGCATGGGCGTGGCGCATCGCCTCCCACCGCGGGCTCGGCAGCTTCGCCGCCCGCCTGGCCAGCACGTTGGGCGCGCTGCCGGTGCTGGCGGCGCTGGCTGCCGCCTTCCCCGGCACAGCGCCCTGGCCGGCGGAGGCGGGGCCCGGCGGGGCGATCGGCCAGGTGTTGGTGCAGTCCGTCGCGTCCTATGCGCAGGGCGCGCTCGGTCCGCTCGGCGCCGGCATCGCCCTGCTGGTCGGCGTGGCGCTCGGCGGGCTGCTGTCCTGGGGCGCGTTCGGGCTGTCCGCGGGCGAGTGGCGCGCCGCCGGCCGCGTTGCAGGCGGATCGATCGCGCAGGGGCGGCGGGCCGCCGGGTTGCTGCCGCGTCTCTTTGCGCCGTTTCGCCGCCTCCGCCGCGTGCCGCAGGAAGAACCATTCCCCAGGCAGCAGCCCGTCGAACCGGCATTGCGGCCGCGTCCCGCGCCCCGCCTCGCCACCACCGAGGTCGCCGAGCCGGAACCGCCTGCCGCGCCGGCGCCGCGCGCCCGCATCAGCCTGCCCGTGCGCAAGACGGCGCCGGCGCACCAGCCAAGCCTGCCGCTGGCGGACGCCACGCCGGGCCAGTGGCGCATGCCGCCGCTGGCCTTGCTGAAGGCCGCCCCGCCGCGCGCCAACTCGGGTCCGACCGAGGAATCGCTGCAAGCCAATGCCCGGCTGCTGGAATCCGTGCTGGACGAGTACGGCGTCCAGGGCACGATCCGGGACATCCGGCCCGGTCCGGTCGTCACCCTCTACGAGCTGGAGCCGGCGCCCGGCATCCGCTCCGCCCGGGTGATCGGGCTGGCGGACGACGTGGCACGCTCCATGTCCGTCACCGCCGTGCGCATCGCCACCGTGCCCGGCCGCAACGTGATCGGCATTGAGGTGCCGAACGCCAAGCGGGAGACGGTGTTCCTGTCCGAGCTGCTCGGCTCGGACGCGTGGGAGAAGCATCCCGGCCGGCTGGCGCTGGCCTTGGGCAAGGATATCGGCGGCGAGCCGATCCTGGCCGACCTGGCCCGCATGCCCCACTTGCTGGTGGCCGGCACCACCGGCTCCGGCAAGTCGGTCGGCATCAACGCGATGATCCTGAGCCTGCTGTATCGGCTCAGCCCCGACCAGTGCCGGCTGATCCTGATCGACCCGAAGATGCTGGAGCTGTCGGTGTATGACGGCATCCCGCATCTGATGGCCCCCGTGGTGACCGAGCCCGCGAAGGCCGTCACCGCGCTGAAATGGACCGTGCGGGAGATGGAGCGCCGCTACCGCGCGATGAGCCAACTCGGCGTGCGCAACGTCGGCGGCTACAACGAGCGGGTGGAGGAGGCGAGCGCCCGCGGCGAGGTGGTGACCCGGCGGGTGCAGACCGGCTTCGACGCGGAGACGGGCAAGCCGATCTTCGAGGAACACCCGCTCGCCCTGGAGAAGCTGCCCTTCCTTGTGGTGGTGATCGACGAGATGGCGGATTTGATGATGGTTGCCGGCAAGGAGATCGAGGCCGCGGTGCAGCGCCTGGCGCAGATGGCGCGCGCCGCCGGCATCCACGTGGTGATGGCGACGCAGCGCCCCTCCGTCGACGTGATCACCGGCACCATCAAGGCCAACTTCCCGACCCGCATCTCCTTCACCGTGATCAGCAAGTTCGACAGCCGCACCATCCTGGGCGAGCAGGGGGCAGAGCAACTGCTGGGCCAGGGCGACATGCTGTACATGCAGGGCGGCGGGCGCATCGGCCGCGTGCACGGCCCGTTCGTCTCCGACAAGGAGGTGGAGGACGTCGTCGCCTTCCTGCGCGAGCAGGGCGAACCCGCCTACCTGGACGAGGTGACGGAGGCGCCGGACGAGGAGGAAAGCTCCGCCATGAGCGGGATCGCCGGGGGGAGCGACGGGGAGAAGTCGCTGTTCGACCAGGCCGTCGCGGTGGTGGCGCGCGAGGGCAAGGCCAGCACGTCGTTCATCCAGCGGCATCTGTCGATCGGCTACAACCGCGCCGCCAAGCTGATCGAGCAGATGGAGAAGGAGGGTATCATCACCCCCGCCAACCACGTGGGCAAGCGCGAGATCCTGGTGCGGCGGACCAACGACGACGAGGACTGATATCCCTTCTAACTGGCGGCGAGATGTCGCAGTTTGGTGGAGAGCCGCCGCTACAGTGACGGCAGGCAAACGTCCGCTAGCCGGTTCATGATCGGACTTTCGCACCGGAGTTCTGCACCGTCCAACCACATGATCGCGTTCGGATGTCAGGACGGTGCAAAAGTCCTGATTTCTGCACCTCTTGAGTTTCGCTGGACCGAGTGCGACCATACCAATGGACAAGTTGGGGGCGTGTCGCAATCGTGATGGCGGACGCGGATCAGTCTGGCCCGCGCCCGCTTTTGCGGGAAGTTGGGCCGCTTCGACCATTACGATAGCTCCATATGACGCGCCGCGTAGGGTCGTGACCATGGCACATTCGCCCGAACACATCGATTTGATCATCGTCGATATGGCCCGCAACAAGGCATCAGCGCGCCTGAAGACGTCTGTCGACCTTCCTAAGACCCAGGGTAACATTGTCTCAGTCAGGGGCGGTAGTAAGCAAGTAACGTACCGCATTGTGCAGGGGGTGTCTCACGACGAGCGCGGCATTCCGCTTCTCGGCGGAGACTCCTGGGTACTCCAAGAATTGGAAGTTAGGCCGATCTCACTATGGCGAGAGTGGTTCGGTCGATTATGGAAAACGATCGGTCAAAATAAAGCTATTCGAAATCGGCACTGATCCGCAAGCGTCAAGAGGAATTTTTTAGAACTGATCCGATCTATTTTTTTACTAAAAATTCACTCACACTTATTCTGCCGCCCGAACTTGGTAGCCCATACCACATTCCAATTTCACCACCACCACTCGGCATATTTCCTTTAAAGTCAGCGATTTTACTACCATTTAAAAAAAGTTCTGCGGTATTTTGCTTCATATTTATTTCTATCTCTTGACTCTGATTGAGTTCTTTCTTCGCCAAAGGAGTCGCTGTCCAAGGTATTGGATATAAATATCTAGTGTCTCCTACTTTCCTAAAAACTGAAAAGGATCCGGTCGGCGAAACCTCGAAGTTGTAATATGAATTATCATCCAGACCCCAGAATACAATGCCAAATGACGTACTGTTGGGTGCTTGAGTGGCGTCAAATGAAAAATTAACGCACACATTTACATCAGTATAAATATCTGATTGATTGAACACATGAGTTACATAATCTGCCGGTGGCACTTGGGCGGGGACATCAAGAATCAAGTGTCCACTCTCGATTTTGCCGTTATAAGTAGACAAGTTTGCCCAAGCTGGGTCTATCGAAGAAAATTTATCATCCAACACCGTGGTTGTGCCCTGGCACGCCAAGGCCGGGGTAGCCAGCAAGATGTTAAAACCTATCAGACCTACAATGAACGCCACTGGGTCGCGCATGAAATAATTCCTCCACCCGCCCGCAGAATAGCGGACGTATGCAGCACGATCTAGTCCTGTGCCCCAGGGTTGAACGAGACAGGTGGCCGGCCGCCATTGTGAACCGTGGGCGTGATCCGCACGACGGCATGGACAGCAAGGCCCACGGCCGACGTGCGGCCATGAAGGTGCGCGGGCGGGCGGCATCACGCACTCGCTTGTTCGGCCTCGCCCCGCGTCAGCCGGTAGACCTGCATCCGGCTCAGGCCCAACTCCTTCGCGATGGCGGTCGGTCCCATGCCCTGCGCCTGCATCTGACGGATGCGCTCGACCGGCGCCGTGGCCTTCCGACCTTTGTAGACGCCCCTGCCCTTCGGGCCTGCCGCATTGGCACCTGCCAGAGCTGGTCGTTCAGAAACCTTGATTTATGCACCAGGCCGAGGGGCCGCTGCTACCTTGCGAGCGGACCTTCACAGCCGAACGCATAAGAGTCCGCGTTGGGTCGTAAGCCGGCGCGATGTTCAGCCAGCAAAGCAAGGTAGGGTGGGCTTCAAGCCCACCGTCACTCCCTGTCATTGCTCACCGGTCTCGCTCGGGCCGGCGTTCTGCATCGGCCAATCGGCCGGATACAGCCCAAGCGCCACAGACCGCAAAAAGCTTGAGTGCAGCCAGTTTGCCGCTCCAGCAAGCAAACTTAGGGTGAAATGCGCTTTGGCATTGCAACACCGAAGGACCAACGCTGCCAACGTCCTAAGCTTCACCGGCTAGACGATTTGCCGTTCAGACCGTCGTGGGGTAGAGGCGGTGGTGCAATGCCAAAGCGCATTGCACCCTACAGGCAAGGTTGCGGTCCGCACCATGATTTGGATCGTTGCTGCGAATGTCCGCGATAGGTCGTAAGCCAACGCGATGTTCAGCCAGCCATTTATTGTCATGCACTTTCCGCCCAGCTTGGGTCAGTTGCGTAATCACTCTTTCTGTGGCGAACTTATTTTGGGAAACGCTAAGTTGGCGGACCCTAATGGGTTTTAAGCGTCTGCCTCTTGTGGCGATTTGTACAACAGGATGCGGCCATCAGGAACTATCTGGTTCAGGATATCAAAGTCACCGGTATTTCGTGTAAGCACCGTATGGCCGTGCTCCATTGCCTGAAGGAAGACAAGAGCATCGTTCAACAGCTTGCGTTCCTGTCCTTTCACGTAGCCGCCCAAGCGGAAGGTCAACCCGGCAAGGACGCCTGCGGTCCCCCAGACTAATGGCTGGGTTCGCGCAGTCGATGGGACCGAATGCCGCTGACGGTCTGCCTGCACTTGTCGAGTGCGTTCTCCGTTTCGGGATGGTTCGGGTCCAGGCGTCCGAAAGCGTGCGTGAGCTCCGCCAGGCAAACCGCGGAATGGTTGCAAATCCGCATTCCCATGAGGTGGTCGATCTCCCGTGGCGAGCGATCTTGCAGGCCATCGATATAGACCGTCGTATCCAATAGCAGTTCAGGTCCGGGCCGGAGGTGGTCATCGATGAAAGGGAGGGTTGCGGGAGCGCGCCGAATCAAGGAACCGGTTGATCTGGACGGCTTCAATCTTCGCAATACGCTATCCAGATCAAAACTCAAGATCTACGTCCTTGCTCACGCTCCCGCGCAACCGGGCGAAGTAATCTCCGAAATCGTCTTCGATGGCGACCTTGGCGAGCGCGTACTCGATCAAAGCAGTCTCGGAGGTCAGTCCAGCCCGCTTCTTTGCCGCCTCCAACAAGGTCCGGTGGACCCGCCCCGAGACTCTGGCGTCCTTGTCCGAAGGCGAGATCAGACCCTCGTCTCTGGCGGCTGCGATAACCCGGTCGACGTTTGGAGCGGACGGCATGACCTTTCCCCATTGTATGTCAGACAAATTGGCAACTTGTCAGACAGATGTCAATCACAGGGTTAACATCTGTGTGGCGCTGCTACCTGCTGCCAGCGGTGCTCATTAGGGTGCTCGGGGGCGCAACCCGGATGTGTATGTCGGGGGGCAATTGGTCCGTAATGCAGGTTCGGCGGACATCCACCCTGAGGCGCCATCCCTTTCCGCATGCGACCCGCCGGTCTAAACACGGGGATCGTCGGACGGGATGAGTATGGACTTCACCATCGGCTGCACGCTGCGGTACAAAGTGACGGCCCGCACGCCCTTCGTCTTCAACCTGGAGGCCGTGCGCATGCCCCGGCAGCGCATCCTGGCCGAGCGGCTGACCACCAGCCCTGACCTGGGTGAACCCGACCGGTTCGATGCGCTGGAAAGCGGCAACCGCTTCATCCGCTTCCTGGTGCCGCCGGGCGAGTTCCAGATCGATTACGAGGCGAGCGTGGGCCTCGACCCGCTGATGCTGGACCCGACCGACGTGACGGAGATCGCCGGCGGGTCGCTGCCGATGGACGTGCTGCCTTACCTGAACGCCAGCCGCTACTGCCAATCCGACCGGCTGAGCCGCTTCGCCAACCGCCAGTTCGGGCAAGCGCCGGCCGGGCACCAGCGGGTGACGGCGATCTGCAACTGGATCCGCGACAACGTCGACTACCAGGCCGGCGCCTCGGACGCGCTGACCAGCGCGTACGACACGTTGGGCGACCGCGCCGGCGTGTGCCGGGACTTCGCGCACCTGGCGATCACGCTGTGCCGCGCGGTCGGCATTCCGGCGCGCTACATCAGCGCCTATGCCTGGCAGCTTTCCCCGCCGGATTTCCACGCCGTGTTCGAGGCGTTCCTGCTCGGGCCCGGCGGCGGGGCCTGGTATCTGTTCGACCCGACGCGGATGGCGGCGCTGGACGGGCTGGTGCGGATCGGCGCCGGGCGGGATGCGGCGGACGTGGCGTTCTGCTCGATCTACGGCAACGCCCAGGCGCAGCCGCCCTCCGTGTGGATCAAGGGCCCGGCGCCGGACCCGATCCGAACGACGCAGGCTGTCAGCACGCAAGCGCCCTGAGGCGTGTCGACGCTCACGATGCAGGCGAGCTCCCGCTGGTTGGCGCCGCTGCTGGGGTTCCTGACGGCGGTGGGTCCGCTGTCGACCGACATGTACCTGCCGGCCTTCCCTGCCATCGAAGCCAGCTACGGCGCGCCGGAGGGCACGGCGCAGATCACGCTGGCCAGTTGGTTCGCCGGGCTTGCGGTAGGGCAGATCGCGCAGGGCACCATGGCGGACCGGTATGGACGCCGCGCGCCGCTGATCGCCGGGCTGGCGCTTTACACCTTGGCGTCGGCCGGGTGTGCGTTGGCGCCCAGCCTGACCATCCTGACGGTGCTGCGCGCGGTGGCGGCGTTCGGCGGGTCCGCCAGCATGGTGCTGCCGCGCGCCATCGTGCGGGACCTCGCCGACGGGCATGCCGCGGCCCGGCTGATGTCGCAGCTCATGCTGGTGATGGGGGTGGCGCCGATCCTGGCGCCCACGCTCGGCGGCCTGATGCTGAGCGTCGCCACCTGGCACGTCATCTTCTGGTTCGCCGCCGTGCACGGCCTGGTGTCGCTGGCCATGGTGTGGCAGCTCCTGCCGGAGACGCTGACGCCGGCGCGCCGCGTGCGGCTGGGCGTGGCGGGCCTGGTGTCCCGTTACGGCGGTGTGCTGCGGGAGCGGACGTTCTTTTTGTACATGACTATCGGCTCCTGCGTCATGTTCAGCATGTTCGCCTATTTGGGCGGGTCGCCGCCGGTCTACATCCAGCTTTATGGGCTGTCACCGCCGGTGTACGGCGTCCTGTTCGGACTATGCGCGGCCGGGTTCATCTTCGGCGCCCAGTTCAACCCCTTCCTGCTCCGCCGCTTCGGGGCGTCCCGCGTGCTACGGGTGGCGGTGCGGCTTTACCTCGCGGCCAATCTGCTGCTGACCGGGCTCGCCTTTGCCGGCGGCTTCGGCGTGGCCAGCGTGTTCGTGCCGATCTTCCTGGGGATGAGCACGCTGGGCTTCATCATGCCGAACACGGCGGTGGGCGCCCTATCGCGCCACGCCAGCCACGCCGGCAGCGCCTCCGCCCTGATGGGGACGGTCCAGTTCCTGTTCGCGGCGGTCAGCGGTTCGCTGATCGGGGTGTTGACGGATGGGACGGCGCGGCCGATGGCGGCGGTGATGCTGGTGGGTGCGGTGGGTGCCACCGTCGCGGATGCGTGCCGCCGGTCATAGGCACGAGGCCACGCCTGTTGTAAGGCAGCGTCGGCAAATAAGTGCGTCGGCACGCCGACAAAGCTGCCGCTCAAAACAAGACGTAGACATTCGCATCCCAGACTATGCTCAGCGTGGCAAATCAGCCGTATCGAAGAATACCGCCGCAATAACGGGTGGAATGGTAAGGCTGTAGGCTTGCCCGCAAGTCGTCGACGATCTGGGCAATGGCGACTGTACGGCCGGCGGCTGCATCAGCCTCACCCCGCTCCACATCGTCAGCGTCGTCCATGTTGCGATGCTAGACTGCTCTCGGTTCATGTGGAAGACAGGAGATAGACGACGCTGCGGGCGCGGCCAGCAGGACGGCGGCGTGGTTGGGGCGCGGTGTGCTACGGTCGCGGATGCGTGCGGCCGCGCGTAGCAATGGGAGGGAGTTGTTCATGTCCGAGATGGTCACCCTGCTGGGCCGCATCCTGCTCAGCGCGTTATTCGTCTGGGGCGGCTTCGGCAAGTTGATGGCGGCGTCCGCGACGCAGGCCGCCATCGCCAAGGCGGGCCTGCCGGTGCCGGAACTGGCCTACGCCACGGCTGTGTTCATCGAGTTCGGTGTCGGCCTGGCGCTGCTGCTGGGACTGTTCACGCGCCCCTCCGCGCTGGTCCTGGCGGCCTGGTGCATCGTGACGGCGGTGATCTTCCACAGCAATTTCGCCGACCGCAACATGGAGATCCACTTCATCAAGAATGTCGGGATTGCCGGCGGGATGCTGTATGCGGTCGCCTTCGGCGGCGGCGCGTTCAGCCTGGACGCGATGATCGCCCGGCGGCGTCGCGTCGCAACGGTTTGACATCTCCCTCACCCAACCCTCTCCCAGAGGGAGAGGGCTCTTTGTAACTCAAGCTGAGTGATAGCACGCTAAATCGTCGGATCGGCCAGCGCGGCCAGCAGCACCGCAGCGGCTTGGGCGACGTTCAGGCTCTGCACCTTGCCCGGACCGATGATCCGAACCCGGCGGCGGCAACCCTCCAGAGCGTCGAACGACACGCCGCGCTCCTCGTTGCCGAGCACCAAGGCCACCGGGCGGTCGCGCGGCAGGGTCTGCAGCGGCATCGCGTCCGGCGTCAGCGTGGCAGCGACGGTGCGGTAATGCGGCTCCAGCGCGGCCAGCGCCTTGCGCAGGTTCCGCGTCTTGTGCAGCTCCAGGTATTCCAGCCCGCCTTCGGCCGTGCGGTAGGCGGCGTCCGACGGCATCGCCTGTCCGGGTATCTCGTGGAACAGCAGCCCGCCCGCGCCGAAGAAGGCGGCGCTGCGGGCGATCGCGCCCAGATTATGCGGGTTGCTCACCCCGTCCAGGATGACCAGCAGTGGGAAACGCGGCGGCCGGACGAAATCGATGATGCCGACATGGCGCGGCTCGGCCACCGCGACGATGCCGCCATGATGGACGGAGCCGGCAACTTTGGTGATCTCCGCCTCCTCCAGCACCCGGTACGGCCGGCGCAGGCGGGCCATGAGGGCGCAGAACGGGCCGGCCTGTTCCTTGGATGCCGGGGTGTAGAACAGCCGCTTGGCTGCCCCCGGCCGGCGCGCGAACAGCGCGGCGACGGCGTTGACGCCGCAGATGCGGTCTTCGTCCACGGCTCAACCCTGTCCGATCCGCTGCTTGGCTTCGGCGACGACGGCGTGGAACATCGCCTCCGTCAGCCGCCCGGTGTTCGTGTTGTAGCGGGACACGTGGTAGCTGTCGGCCAGGTGCCGCTGCCCGTCCAGCGCATGGAAGTCCCCGTGACGGAACTTGAACAGGGCCTGCCGCAGGCCCAGTGCGCGCAGGACGGCCGCATGGGCCAGCCAACCCAGCACCAGGATCACGCGCAACTGCGGCATCGCGGCCAGTTCCGCGGCGAGGAACTGGTTACAGCTTTTCACCTCCGCCGGGACGGGCAGGTTGGCCGGCGGCACGCAGCGGACGGCGTTGACGATGCGGCAATCCTGCAGCGCCAGCCCATCCGCCGGGTCGGCCCGGTATTCGCCAGTCGCGAAGCCGAACTGGAGCAGCGTCTGGTATAGCAGGACACCGGCATGGTCCCCGGTGAAGGGCCGGCCGGTGCGGTTGGCCCCCCGCACGCCCGGCGCCATGCCCACCACCAGCAACCGGGCCTGCGTGCTGCCGAAGCTCGGCACCGGGGCGTTGAACCACTCCGGATGCTCGGCCCGGTTGGCCAGCCGGTATTCGACCAGGCGGGGGCAGAGCGGACAGTCAGGCGAGGGGGTCGCCGGCATGCCGGTCAAGCGTCGGTCGGCTCGCTGTACGTTTCGGCGCGGGATGGACGGGGCCGCGGCTCGGTTTGACGCCGGGTGAAGCCGGCCGCGATGTCCGCCAGTTCGATGAACTGGTCGGCCTGGCGGCGCAGCTCGTCACCGACCATGGGCGGGCTGCTCCGCACCGTCGACACCACGGAAACGCGGACCCCCAGGCGCTGCACGGACTCCACCAGGCGGCGGAAATCGCTGTCGCCGCTGAACAGCACGACGTGGTCCAGTTTCGGCGCCAGCTCCAGCATATCGACCGCCAGCTCGACGTCCATGTTGCCCTTCACCCGGCGGCGGCCCGCGGCGTCGGTGAACTCCCGCGCCGGCTTGGTGATGAGGGTGTAGCCGTTATAGGCCAGCCAATCCGTCAGCGGCTTCAGCGGCGAGTATTCCTCGGTTTCGAGGATGGCGGAGTAGTAGTAGGCCCGGATGATGTTGGTCTTGGCGCGGAAGAATTCGAGCATGTTGCGGTAGTCGACGTCGAACCCGAGGTTGCGGGAGGCAGAGTAAAGATTTGCCCCGTCGATAAACAGCGCCGTCCGTTCGTTCGGAAGAAAGAGCACGAATGAAATTCCTTTGGTGGACACGTCGTTGTGCAATGCGGAAATAAGGCCAGGTCGCCGAGTGTAGAGTGTGCGGCGGCGGGCAGAAAGGTCGAAAAGCCGATGATCCTGGTGGCGCTCGGCGCGAACTTGGCGGGGGAGGGCGGGCTGACGCCGCTGCAAACCTGCTGCCGCGCGGCGGCCGCGCTGGACGGCGTGGCGGGATTGCGATGCATCGCGCTCTCCCGCTGGTTCGAGACCGTGCCGATGCCGCCGTCTGGCCAGCCCTTGTACATCAATGGCGTGGCGCGGCTGGAGGGTGCGGCCGATCCGGCGATCCTGCTCGCGGCGTTGCAGGCACTCGAGGCGCGGCATGGCCGCCACCGCGCCGCGCCGAACGCCGCACGCACGCTCGACCTCGACATCATCGCGATGGGCAGCCTGGTGCGCGCCGCGCCGGACCCGGTGATTCCGCATCCCAGGATGCACGAGCGCGCCTTCGTGCTTGCCCCATTGCTGGACGTGGCGCCCGACTGGCGGCATCCCGTGCTGAACCGCACGGCGCGGGACCTGCTGGCGGCGCTGCCGGACCAGGGCGTGCGCCCGGCGCCCTCTTCGCACTTGCGAGACGGGCTGGCGGTCCCTAACTAGGGATGTCTAACCTCTTCCCCTCCCGGAGACTGCCCGATGGCACGCGTGACTGTCGAGGATTGCGTTCAGCGCGTTCCCAACCGCTTCGAACTGGTCCTGTTCGCGGCCCAGCGCGCCCGCAACCTCAGCCGTGGCGAGGAGCTGACGGTCCCCCGCGACGACGACAAGAACCCGGTGGTCGCGCTGCGCGAAATCGCCGAGGAGACGATCGGCCTGCCGAAGCTGGAGCAGGATTTGATCAAGTCCCTGTCCCGCGCGCCGGAGCCGGAGCCGGCCGACGAGGAGGTGCTCGACCTCATCCCGACCGACCAGAACATCTTCGGCCTGCAGGACGTGTCCGCCGACGAGGAAGCCGCCAGCCTCCCCGTGGAAGACATGTCGCCCGAGGATTTGGAGGCCGCGATCGAGGCTGAACTGGGCGGACGCCGCCGCTGATGCCGAGCACAGGGGTGCATGGACAGGCATAACGCCACCGACCCTGTGCGCGCGCCGGATGGGCTGGACACGGCCCGGCCTGCGCGCTCCGGCATCATCCGCCAGTTCGAGCTGACGGAGCGTGTGCTTTCCTACGACCCGAAGGCCGATACCAGCCTGATCGACGCCGCCTACGTGATGGCCATGCAGGCGCATGGCGACCAGCGGCGCGACAACGGCGACCCCTACATCACCCATCCCGTCGCGGTGGCCGACATCCTGGCCGGCTACCGCCTGGACACCGGCAGCATCGTCACGGCGCTGCTGCACGACACGGTGGAGGACACCGGGGTCAAGCTGGCCGATATCGAGCAGCGCTTCGGCAAATCGGTCGCCGGGCTGGTGGACGGCGTCACCAAGCTGACCAAGCTGGAGCTGAAGACCGGCCGCGACAAGCAGGCCGAGAACTTCCGCAAGCTGGTGCTGGCGATGAGCCAGGATATCCGCGTCCTGCTGGTGAAGCTGGCCGACCGGCTGCACAACATGCGCACCCTGCATTTCGTCGCCTCGACGGAGCGGCGGCAGCGCATCGCCCGCGAGACGATGGAGATTTACGCGCCCTTGGCCGAGCGCATCGGCATGGATGCCGTCAAGACGGAGCTGCAGAACCTCGCCTTCGCCCAATTGGAGAAGGAAGCGTTCGACACCATCCAGGCGCGGTTGAACTTCCTGCGCGGCCAGGGCGCCGACATCATCGAGGAGGTGCGCGCCGAGCTGACCCGGCTCGGCCTCGACGCCGGCGCGGAGACCGTCGATGTCAGCGGGCGGGAAAAGAGCCCGTATTCGATTTGGGAGAAGATGCAGCGGCGCAACATCGCGTTTGAGCAGTTGTCCGACATCATGGCGTTCCGCATGGTCGTGCCGACACGGGCGGATTGCTACGTGGCGCTGGGCGCTGTGCACGCGAACTATCCGGTGATCCCCGGGCGCTTCAAGGACTACATCTCGACGCCGAAATCCAACGGCTATCAAAGCCTGCACACCGGCGTCACCCTGCCGCATCCCCGCAACCAGAAGATCGAGGTGCAGATCCGCACGGCCGACATGCAGCGCGTGGCCGATAACGGGGTGGCGGCGCATTGGGGCTACAAGCTCGGCGTGGCCGGCCCGGCCGATGCGCAGGATTTCCCGTGGGTGCGCGACCTGCTGGAAATCCTTGACAATTCCGCCTCCGGCGAGGACTTCCTCGAGAACACCAAGCTGGAATTATACCAGGATAAGGTGTTCTGCTTCACGCCCAAGGGTCAGTTGATCCAGTTGCCGCGTGGCGCCACGCCGATCGATTTCGCCTACGCCGTGCACAGCCAGGTGGGTGACACCTGCGTCGGCGCGAAGATCAACGGCCGCCTGCTGCCGCTGCGGACAGAACTGCAGAACGGCGACCAGGTGGAGATCATGACCGCCAGGGGCGGCTCGCCTTCGCCGGCGTGGGAGCGGTTTGCCGTTACCGGCAAGGCGCGCGCCCGTATCCGGCGCCACATGGCGTTGCAGCAGCGCCAGCAGCACTTGGATGCCGGGCGGTCGGCACTGGCCAAGGCGTTCCGGCAGGACGGCGTGGACGGGTCGGAAAAGGTGCTGGACTCGACGCTGAAGCTGCTGAAATGCGCCGCGCTGGACGACCTCTACGTCGCGGTGGGCAACGGCAATATCGGGCCGAAGGATGTGGTGCACGCGGCCTATCCGGAGCTGCGGCAGGCGCCGCGCGCGCCGCGCATGCTGCCGCATATGCCCTCGCGGGCGCCCAGCCGTCCGGCGGGCGGCAGTTCGGCCATCTCCGGCCTGCTGCCGAACATGGTGGTGAACTACGCCGGCTGCTGCCACCCGCTGCCGGGCGACCCGATCGTCGGCATCGTGACCACGGGCAAGGGTGTGACCGTCCACGCCAAGAATTGCCAGACGCTGGAAAGCTTCGCCGCGACGCCGGAGCGCTTCCTGGATATCGGCTGGGAGGGGGATGGCCTGGCCAGCGGCATGCATACCGGCCGCATCAGCGTGATCGCCGGGAACGAGCCGGCCATGCTCGCCAGCCTGACCAACGCCATCTCCAAGCATGAGGGCGCGGTCACCAACCTGAAGATCGTCAACCGGCAGCAGGATTTCTTCGAGATCCTGGTCGATGTGGAGGTGCGCGACCTGCGCCATCTGTCCATGGTGATCGCCGGGCTGCGGGCCGCCCAGGGCATCACCCAGGTGGAGCGGGCGCGCGCATGATCCTGGGCACCGGCGCCGACCTCTGCGACATCAGGCGGATCGAGCGGGTGATGGCGCGGTTCGGCGACCGGTTCTTGCTCCGCGTGTTCACCGAGGCGGAGCGGGCGCGCGCCGCCCGGCGTCACGTCCGCATCCAGCCCGGCACGTATGCGAAGCGGTTTGCGGCGAAGGAAGCCTGTGCCAAGGCGCTCGGCACCGGGTTCCGCCGCGGCGTGTTCCACTCCGACATGGGCGTGGTGAACCTGCCCGGCGGCCAGCCTACGCTGCGGCTGACCGGCGGCGCCGCTGCACGCCTGCGGGAGATCACACCCACGGGCCAGGTCGCCACCATCCACCTGACGCTGACCGATGAGCACCCGTATGCCTTCGCCCAGGTGATGATCTCCGGCGACCCGGCATGAGCGGGTCGACCGTGGCGCTGGATTGGGAGGCCCGCTTCCGTGCCGAGCGCACGCCATGGGAGCGGCCGACCCTGCACCCGGCGTTTTCCGTCTGGCGGGCTGCGGGCACGCTGGCGCCCTGCCGCGTCCTGCTGCCCGGCGCGGGGCGGAGCGGGGAGCCGCTGGCCCTGGCGCGGGACGGGTTCGACATCACAGTGGTGGATTCGGCGCCGTCCGCAGTGGCGGTGCAGCGGGTCCGGCTGCAAGCGGCGTCGCTGAGCGGGCAGGTGCACGAGGCCGATCTGCTGGAATGGACCGCGCCCTCGCCGTTCGACGCCATCTACGACCAGACCTGCCTCTGCGCCTTGCCGCCCGCCGTGCTGCCCGCCTACGTGGCGCGCCTGCATGGCTGGCTGCGGCCGGGCGGCCGCCTGTTCATCCTGTTCATGCAAACCGGAAAGGAAGACGGGCCGCCTTTCGACTGCCCGCCGGCGCAAATGCGGGATCTTTTCGGGCCTGGCTGGCTCTGGCCGGACGCGCTGGCTGAACCAGTGCCGCACGGCCTGGGGACCCAGGAGGTCCCTGTTGTACTGACCCGGCTATAAAGCTTGAAGGTTTGCACGGCGCCCCCGGGGGTGACGGACCTCGCTCGTTCCAACGCACGGCGGCGTCAGTGCAGCCGGGCAGGCTCAGAACCCGGTCAAGAGCATGTCAAGCGCGCGCATGATGTCGTCGCTGCGTGCATCCAGGGAAAGCACGGGTTTGCGGAGGTCTTTCGCCGGCACGGCGGCAATGAATTGCGTCAGCATAAGATGGGGGTGGCCGTCGATCTCGAACGCCGGGTTCAGGCTTTTCGCGGGCTTCGGCGCAGCATCCGGGGGGAGTAGAGGTACGACGACACGGGTGCTCAGACCCTGCAGAAGATCGGCCTGCACATCGAGCACATAGCCGGTTCTACTGCGACCTGGGGTCGAATAAACATCGAAGCGGCTCATCAGAACTGGCGGAAATCCAAAAGCGGCAGTCCGTTCCGCTCGACATAGTCATTCGACGACGCCAGGGCATCGCTATTGTCCTCCAGCCACTGCGCGGCCCTGCTCTTGGCGATCTCGGCCTTGAGGCCCCGTTCGCATGCCTGGGAGACGTTCAAGCCGAGCGCGCGCGCCTGGGTGAGCAGGTCGACCGGCAGCGTGACGTTCGTCGGTCGACGGGTCACCCGGGCGGCAGTAGATCGAGGCATGAAGGCACTCCTTACGACGGCAGGCGGTCTGCTCTATCCGGATGTGTACGAAGATGTGCATGATATGGCGGGGAGACTCAAAGGTCGAGCGGGGTATAGACGGTCGGAAAGTCGGCCACCACTTGCCGGCGAGCACCAATGCGGGATTGGTTACGCCGGGGTTCGCTAGCCCGAGCCGTATGGACCCGGCGGATGCCGCGGGCTCGCCGAGTGTAAGCCTAGGGGTTTGTGCGGTGCACGGGACGGCGCGCCTTGGCCCTTGCCAGTGCCCGGCGGCGCTCCGCCATCGTGCCCAGCCCGTCATTGCGCGGCGTGGGCGTGTCGTTGAAGTTGAACAGGCGCTGCGGCGGCGGGTTGTTGACGCTGCCCATCTGCGCCCTCGCCGAAGCGCCGAGCGTCAGCGCCGAGGCGAGGGTCAATCCGCACAGCAGGAGGCGGTATCGCGCACGCGCATGCATCATTTTGGTCCTGAACCGTGTCTGTGCGCCTAAATGCCCGTCTGCAGCGCCCTGTCAATCGCGGCGCTTGCTTGACAGACCCCACCCCCATCGGCTTCATCCGGGCGCATTTTACCGGACCGCCGCATCTTCATGGCTAAAGCGAAATCGGGCGGCTGGCTCGATAACATAAAGACCATCGTCTACGCCGGGCTGATCGCCGTCGTCATCCGCACAGTCGCGTTCGAACCGTTCAACATCCCGTCCGGGTCGATGATCCCGACCCTGCTGGTCGGCGACTACCTGTTCGTGTCCAAATTCAGCTACGGCTATTCCCGGTACTCCATGCCGTTCTCGCCCGACCTGTTTTCCGGACGCATCTTCGGCAGCCTGCCGAAGCGCGGCGACGTGGTCGTGTTCAAGAACATGCACGATGACTACGCCGACTACATCAAGCGCATCGTCGGCCTGCCGGGCGACCGCATCCAGGTGCGCGCCGGCATTCTTTACGTGAACGGAACGCCGGCCACGCGGCGGCCCATGGGCGAGATTCTGGCAACGGATGAGAACGGCGCGTCAATCGCCGAGCGGGAGTATACCGAGACGCTCCCGGATGGCGGCACCAGCCACCTGATCGCCAAGATGGGCGATGACGGCTTCCAGAACAACACGCCGGAATACGTGGTGCCGGCGGGCGATTTGTTCGCCATGGGCGACAACCGCGACAACAGCCTAGACAGCCGGTTCATGGACGGGCGCGGCGTCGGCTTTCTGCCGGTCGAGAACCTCGTGGGCCGCGCGGAGTTCATCTTCTTCTCCATCGACGCGACGGCCCCGTGGTGGCAGATATGGGAATGGCCGCTCGAAATCCGCTGGGGACGCATCCTGACCGGGATCCAGTGACGGACACGGCGTTCGGCCATGTCTTCCGTCGCCCAGACCTGCTGCGCGAGGCGCTGACCCACCGCTCCGCCGTTCCCCGCACCGCGGGCCGCGCCAGCACTGTGCGATCTAACGAGCGGCTTGAATTCGTCGGCGACCGCGTGTTGGGCCTGTTGATGGCCGAATGGCTGGCGGAGCGCTTCCCCAACGAGCCGGAGGGCCTGCTGGCCCGGCGTCATGCCGACCTGGTGGCCGAACCGCAGCTTGCCGCCATCGGCGCGGAACTCGGCATCTCCGAGCGGCTGATCGTGGCGCCGAACGAGGCGCGGGCCGGCGTCGGCCGCGGCGTCGCCGTGGTGGCGGATGCGACGGAGGCGTTGCTCGGCGCGGTCTATCTGGATGGCGGGCTGGAGGCGGCGCGGCGCCTGGTGCGCGAGGCCTGGGGCGGCGCCATCGACGCCCAGGCCAAACCGCCGAAGCATCCCAAATCCGACCTGAAGGAATGGCTGGAAGCGCGCGGCGAGGCGCTGCCGCCGTTCGTCGAGCTGTCGCGTACCGGCCCGGCCCATGCCTTCGAGTTCACCGTTTCGGTGTCGGCGCTGGGCCGTACCGGAACCGGCACCGCCGCCACGAAGCAAGTGGCGGAACGGGATGCCGCCGCCGCCCTGCTGCAGCAGCTTCAGGCATGAGGAGCCGCCGCACATGATCACGCGATGCGGGTTCGCCGCCCTGGTCGGCGCGCCGAACGCCGGCAAGTCCACGCTGCTGAACCGGATGACCGGCGCCAAGCTGTCCATCGTCAGCCCCAAGGCGCAGACCACGCGCTTCCGCGTGCTGGGTATCCTGATGCGGGCGGAGACGCAGATCCTGCTGGTCGACACGCCCGGCATCTTCACGCCGAAGCGCAAGCTGGACCGCGCCATGGTGAACGCCGCCTGGACCGGCGCCGAGGAGGCGGATGTGAGCCTGCTGCTGGTCGATGCGAAGGCCGGCGCGCGCGACGCGGTGCGCGACATCGCCACCCGCCTGGCGCAGCGGGGCGGCCGGACCTGGCTGGTGCTCAACAAGGTGGATTTGGTGACGCCGGCAGCCCTGCTGCCGCTGATCGCAACCCTGAACGATTTAACCGCGTTCGAGGAGACGTTCATGGTCAGCGCGGCCACCGGCGACGGCGCGGATGTGCTGATGGACCGGCTGGCGGCGGCCATGCCGGCCGGCCCATACCTCTACCCGCCGGACGACCTCACCGACCTGCCGGACCGGCTGCTGGCCGCCGAATTGGTGCGGGAACAGATATTCCTGCAAACGCACGAGGAGGTGCCTTACGCCACGACCGTGGAAACCGAAAGCTTCACGGAGCGGAAGGACGGCTCGGTCCGGATCGACGTCACCATCTACGTCACCCGGCCGGGCCACAAGGCGATCCTGATCGGCGGCGGCGGCGCCCGGGTGCGCGACATCGGCGCCCGGGCGCGCCAGCAGCTCGGCGCATTGCTGGAGCGGCCGGTGCACCTGTTCCTCAACGTCAAGGAGCGGGCGGGCTGGGATGAGGAAGGCGCCAGGCTGCGCGCCATCGGCCTGGAGGACCCAGGCTAGACGCCGCCATGGAGTGGGAAGCCCCCGCCATCGTGCTGGGTGTCCGCCCGTTCGGGGAAGGGGATGCGCTGGCGACCCTGCTGACGGAGGAGCACGGCGCCCATCGCGGCCTTGCCCGCGGCGGCGCGTCGCGCGCGAAGGCGGGCGTGTGGCAGACCGGCAATCTGGTGGATGCCCGCTGGGTCGGGCGGCTGGCGGATCAGTTGGGGTCGTTCACGGCGGAGCTCGTGCATCCCGGCGCCGCGCTGGCGATGGACGACGCCCTGGCGCTCGCCGTGCTGTCCAGCGCCTGCGCGGTGGCGGAGGGTGCGCTGACCGAGCGGGAGGCGCATCCGGTCGTCTTCGCCGGCTTGCTCGCGCTGATCACGCGGCTGTCGGCCGGCCCGGCCGTGCTGGCCGATCTGGTGCGATGGGAATTGGCGGTCCTGGCGGAACTGGGATACGGCCTGGACCTCGGCCGCTGCGCGGTGACAGGGGCGACGGAGAACCTCGCCTGGGTGTCGCCCCGGACCGGACGCGCGGTGTGCGACGCGGCGGCCGGGCCCTGGAAAGAACGGCTGCTGCCGCTGCCAGCCTTCGTGCAGGAGGGTGAGGGGGATCCGGCGGGTTGGGCGCAGGGCCTGGAACTGACCGGCCACTTCCTTGCGCGGGACGCCTTCGGCAGCCAGCATCGGCCGATGCCGCCAGCGCGTGACCGGCTGCTGGACCGCGTCCAGGCGCTGGTGGCGCATGTCCCCGCCTGACCTCCTCTTCCAGGACCAACGTTTTGCCGTCCTGAACAAACCGCCGGGCTTGGCCGTGCATGCGGGGCCGCAAGGGGGCCCGAGTGTAGAGGACTGGTTCCCCGCCCTGTCCCGACGCCGTGACGGGCCGTGGCTTGCCCATCGCTTGGACGCCGACACCGCCGGCTGCCTGGTGGTCGCACTTCGCCGCGCCGCCCTGCATGCGGCGCAAGCCGCGTTCAGCAGCGGGCAGGCGAGGAAAACCTACTGGGCCGTGGTCCAAGGCGGACCGTCCGCTGAGTCCGGGCGGGTCGACCTGGCGCTGACCAAACGGTCCAGCCCGGCAGGCTGGCGCATGGTCGCCGATGCCGCGGGACCGGTTTGCGCCACCGAGTGGCTGGTTCGCGGCCGGGTGGCGGGCCTGTCCTGGCTGGAACTGCATCCCCTCACAGGGCGCACCCACCAAATCCGC
Organism: Acetobacteraceae bacterium; assembly: GCA_965199095.1. Taxonomy (GTDB): domain Bacteria; phylum Pseudomonadota; class Alphaproteobacteria; order Acetobacterales; family Acetobacteraceae; genus LMUY01. The sequence continues at coordinate 602,910 of CBDAQM010000003.1, read as the reverse complement.
GTGCATTGCGCTTCCCTTGGCTGCCCGGTGCTGGGCGATCCGGTCTATGGCAGCGGTGGCGGCCGGCTGCATCTGCTGGCCCGCGCCATCGCCCTGCCACTGGACCCGCCGTTGCAGGCGACCGCGCCGCCGCCGCCGCACATGCTGGACGCGCTGGCGGCGTGCGGGTTCAGGCCGTGAGGATGGTGTCCACGGTGCGGGCAAGCGTCGGCCGCCATGGCGGGAGGCGCACGTCGAACACGCGGGCGAGCTTCGTGCAGTCCAGCCGGGAGTCCGGCGGCCGCTTGGCAGGCGTCGGCCAGTCGGCCGTGGCGATCGGGGTGACGATCGGCATCGGGCGGCCATGCCGCGCCGCTTCCTCGAACGTTGCGACCGCCAGGCCGTGCCACGTGGTGCTTCCGGCGCCGGCGGCGTTGAAGATGCCGGCATAGTCCGGCCGCCAACCGGCCTCGACCCGGTCCACAACGGCGATGATGGCGTCGGCGAGGTCGCCTGCCTGGGTCGGGCAGCCTTGCTGGTCGGCCACGACCTTCAGCAGGTTGGTCTTCTGCGCCGCGCCCAGCATGGTGCGGACGAAGTTCTTGCCCACCGCCGCATAGACCCAGGACGTCCGGAGCACCACGGCCCGGTCATACGCCAGCACCGCCTGTTCCCCGGCCAGCTTGCTGCTGCCGTACACGCCGGTCGGCGAGGTGGGGTCGTCCTCGACATACGGGGCGCCTTTCAGCCCGTCGAACACGTAGTCGGTCGAGATATGGATCAGCGGGATGCCGGCGCCGGCGCAAAGCCGGGCCAACTCGGCCGGCCCGTCGCGGTTGGCGCGCAGGGCGGCCGCTTCCTCCTTCTCCGCTGCGTCGACCGCGGTCCAGGCCGCCGCGTTGACCACCAGGCTGGGCCGGACGCGGTCGAACGTCGCGGCGATCGTATCCGGCCGGTCGAAGTCGAACTCCGGCCGTCCGACCCGTGTGACGCGGCTGCCGGCGCGCGCGGCCAGTTCCGTCGCGACCTGGCCCGCGCCCCCCGTGACCAGGATCATATGTGGAACCAGTTGGTCATCTCGGCCCAACCCGGCGCCACCTTATCCTTGTCCGACAACTGCACCTCGTCTACCGGCACCGGCCAGGGGATCGCCAGGTCCGGATCGTTCCAGATCACCGCGCGCTCGGAGGTTTTGTCGTAATACCCGGTCGTTTTGTAGACGAATTCGGTATCCGGCTCGAGCGTGACGAAGCCGTGCAGGAAGCCCGGCGGGATCCAAAGCTGCTGCCAATTGGCAGCGCTCAGCTCCGCCGCGACGTGCCGGCCGAAGCTGGGTGAGCCGTGCCGCGCGTCCACCGCCACATCCCACACGGCGCCCTTGACGACGCGCACCAGCTTGCCCTGGGCATGCGGGTCCAATTGGCAATGCAGGCCGCGCAGCACGCCGGGTGCCTGCGACATGCTGTGGTTGTCCTGCACGAAAGCCAGGTCGATGCCTGCCTCCTGCATCGCCCGGGCGGTCCATGTCTCCGAAAAGAACCCGCGGGCGTCGCCATGCCGCGCCGGGCTGAACAGCAACACGTCCGGGATTGCCAGGCGTTCGAACTTCATGAATGCACCCCGTCGGCGATGTCCAGCAGGACGCGGCCCAGCTCCGTCTTGCGCAGGGCGTTGGCCCGCTCGCGCAGGGCTGGCGCGTCGATGAAGCCCATGCGGTACGCCACCTCCTCCGGGCAGCCGACCAGCATGCCCTGGCGGGATTGGATGGTCTGCACGAAGGTCGACGCCTGCAACAGGCTGTCCGGCGTGCCGGCGTCCAGCCAGGCGCAGCCGCGGCCGAGCCGCTCCACCGTCAGGTCGCCTGCCTCCAAATAGAGCCGGTTGAGGTCGGTGATCTCCAACTCGCCCCGCGCAGAGGGACGAACCTGGCGGGCGAGTTCGGTGACATGCCGATCGTAGAAATACAGCCCGATAACCGCCCAGTTCGACTGCGGCGTGGTCGGCTTCTCGACGATGCTGGTGGCGCGTCCGGACTCGTCGAACGCCACCACGCCATAGCGCTCCGGATCGCGAACCTGATAGGCGAATACCGTGGCGCCGGTCTGCCGCTTTGCCGTCGCCTGCAGGGTGAGGCTGAGATGGTCGCCGAAGATCATGTTGTCACCCAGCACCAACGCGCAGGCGTCGCCTGCCAGCCAGTCGGCTCCGATCAGGAACGCCTGGGCCAGCCCGTCCGGCGAAGGCTGCTCCGCGTAGGAGAAGCGGCAGCCCAGATGCGAGCCGTCCCCCAGAAGGCGCCGGAAGTTCGGCAGGTCGGTGGGGGTCGAGATGATCAGGATGTCCTGGATGCCCGCCAGCATCAGCACCGAGAGCGGATAGTACGCCATCGGCTTGTCATACACAGGCAGCAATTGCTTGCTGGCCGCCAGGGTCATCGGGTGCAGCCGGGTGCCGGAGCCGCCGGCGAGCAAGATGCCTTTCACGGCTTAGCAACCGGCTGCGCCGGCGCGGAAGTTCCCAGTCGCTGCCCGGCATAGTGCCCGGCGCGGATGCGCTCCCACCAGGCGCGGTTGTTGACGTACCATTCGACGGTGCGTTGCAGCCCGCGGTCGAAATCGTGCGGCGCCCGCCAGTCCAGCGCCGCCTGCGCGCGGGCGGGGTCGATCTCGTAGCGGAAATCATGGCCGGGCCGGTCCGTCACGAAATGGACCAGCCGTTCCCGCGGACCCGCCGGGTCCGGCTGCAAGCGGTCCAGCGCCGCGCAAATGGCTTTGACGACCTGGAGGTTGCTGCGCGGCTGCTGCGCCCCGATCGCCAAGGTTGCGCCGGGTTCGGCCCGCTCCAGCGCCAGCACCAGCGCCTCGGCATGGTCATCCACGAACAGCCAGTCGCGCTGGTTGGACCCGTCGCCGTAGACCGGCAACGGCTTGCCTTCCAGCGCATTCAGCGTCACCAGCGGAATAAGCTTTTCCGGGAATTGCCAGGGACCGTAATTGTTCGTGGTGTTGGTGACGAAGGTTGGCAGGCCATAGGTGTGCCACCAGGCACGCACCAAATGGTCGGACGCCGCCTTGCTCGCCGAATAGGGACTGCGCGGATCGTACGGCGTGGCCTCCGTGAAGGGCGGGTCACCCGCCTCCAATGCGCCGAACACCTCGTCGGTCGACACGTGGTGAAAGCGGAAGGCGGCGCGCCGCGTCGCATCCAAGCCTGCCCAGTAGCTCCGCGCCGCCTCCAGCAGCACGAAGGTGCCGACGACGTTGGTCTGCACGAACGGGCCGGGCCCGTCGATCGAGCGGTCGACATGCGTCTCCGCCGCCAGATGCATCACCGCATCCGGCTGGTGAGTGGCGAACACCTCCCGCATGGCGACGGCGTCCGTGATGTCGGCGCGGACCAGGGTATGCCGGGCGTGGCCGCGCGCCTCCTCCAACGCGTCTTCCGAGGCGGCATAGGACATCTTGTCCACGTTGATGACGCTTGCGTCACGGCGGCGGATCAAATGTCGGACGACGGCAGACCCGATGAAACCGCAGCCGCCAGTCAACAGAACGCGCATCAACCATTCCAAACCAGCACTTCGGCAAATTGGCAGACGGCCGGCCCGGTATCAACCGCGCTGCTCAGGCCGGCTGCTGGACAGGCTCCGCCGGTATTGCTGCTGCCGCCGTCGCAACGCGGCGTCCGACCCGACCAGCCGGCCGACGACATCCTGCACGCGCGCGATCTCCGCCGAATGCCGCCTGGCGCTCACTTGGGCGGTGACGCTCGCCGGGTGGCGCCGATGCTGGTTCAGCGGTTTGGCGACGTAGGCGACCTGCGCTCCCTGTTTCGCCAACACCTCGGCGTAGATGCGCCAGTCGCCGGCGACGCGAAACTGCTGCAGCTCGGCCTTGCAGCGGCGCAGGGCGGCGAGCAGTGCCGTCCGGCGCCACAACACGGCGCTGACATTCAGGATCAGGTTCCGCTCGGCCATGTAGCTGCGCAAGAAAGCCGCCCCATCGAACACGGCGTCGTCTGCCAGGACCGACGGGCCGTAGTAGCTTTTATGGTCGGGCCAAAGCGTCTTCCCGGCCTGGTCGATCGCGCAGCTATCGCAAAACGCAAAAGCGGGATCGCGTGCTTGCCCCGCCGCAGCGACCAGGGCCGCCAGCAATCCCGGTTCGGCGCCATCATCCGCCTCGGCAATCCACAGCCACTCGCCCGTCGCCATTTCCGCCGCCCGGCGCCACTGCGCGAACACGGAGCCGGAGCGGCGGCGCTGCCGTTCCAGCCGGATGTGCCGGCCCCATGCCTGCGCGGTGCGCTGCGCCACGGCAACGCTGTCGTCCGTGGACGCGTCGTCCAGCACGATCACCTCCGCCACCGGGTAGGTCTGGGCGAAGATGGAGGCAAGCCGCGCTTCCAGGAAGCGGCTGTAATCGCAGTTCGGCACCACGATGGAGACGGGGAGCAACTCCGGACGGGCCAGGGTCAGCAGCCGCGTCGTGTAGTCGGTGAAGCGGAACGCCGCCCGGGTCGCGCGGGACAGCGCGCGGCGCCGGGCAGGTGTGACGTCGGCTGCCGCCTGAAGGGCGGCGTGGCCCATGGCGGCCGCGTCGCCCAAGGCCACGCTGCCGCCAGCCTTGAACCGCACCAGCAAGTCCGGTACCCCGCCGGTGCCATCGAATGCGATCACCGGGGTGCCGGCCGCCATCGCTTCCAGCGCCACGGACGGCAGCGGGTCTTCCCGAGAGGTGAGCAGGAAGACATCCGCCGCCGCCATCAGTCGCGCCGGGTCGTTTCGCAGGCCCAGGAAGCGGAATGACCCGGTAGCCTCCGCCGCGGCGGTTTCATCCCGCAGGTAGGTTTCGGTGACGGGATCAATCCCGCCAGCCCAGGCGAAATGGACGCCGGGCTGCGTCGTCCGCGTCGAACGCCAAACCTGGAGGAAGAGGTCGAACCCCTTCCGCAAATCGGCATATCCCATGCCAAGCATCAGCACCGTGCCAGGCGCCACACCCAGTTCGGCCCGGACGGCGTCCCGTTGCGCCGCCGTGACAGAGGCAGGCGCGTCGATCCCCTGGGGCAACACCACGGCATGGCAGGGCTTTCCGCCGGTTGCCTCACAGCAGCGGTCGCGCACCAACGCGGCAGGGAACACCACAGTGTCTGCGATGCTGAGCCCCGTCCGCAGCACCGCGGCCAAGCCCTTCTCCTGCAACAGGCGCGGCAACTCGTGCACCAGCAACACGGAGCGGATGCCTTGACGCTGCAAGGACGGGATCGCCCCTGCACTGGCAGCGCTGCTGACGATGGCGGCGTCGCATCCCCTTACCGATGAGATCAGCCGATCCAACTCCTGCTGGCCCGCCACAACCGTCGTCGGTGCGGTTGACTGGTAATCCGCCTCCAGTATCCCGCCCCCGAGGAGAACGAAGGCGATTTCGACACCATGCACGGACCGTAGGGTCCGGCCGATCCGCAGTAGCAACAACTGTGCGCCATGCGCGAGCGCGTCGTGACCGATCAGCAGCAGACGCTTCCGTATACCTGGCAGGGGCAAGCCGGAAACGGCACGCCCGGTCGCGTTCAGGAAGGCGGCGCCCCAATGCACGTCCGGCTCCAGCGTGGCGCCCTCCGCCCATTCATTCCAGGCGTTGATGCAGACGATGGCATCGCCTTCGATCCGATTGGCCTGGGCCTGGCGGATCAGCGTGGCCAGCCAAGCCTGGTACAGCGCGGGCGTGGCGCCGTGCAGGACGGTGCCGGCGCCCTGGCGGCGGGGATCGTTGTCCCAGCCCGGCACGGCGGTCTTGATGAGCGGGTAGTCAGGCGCAGGTTCCGCCACTGATGCGGCTGCGACCGCTGCGTAGTCGTACACCTCGGCGTCGAATGCTTGGTCGAGCACCTGGAGGGTGTCGGTGATCATCGGCACGTGCGCCGTCAGCTTGTGCGGTGGGAACTCAACGGCGACGTCCATGCCGTAGGCGCGGGGGTCCGCGTCGCCAAAACTCTGCGCCATGACGAAGACCGGATTTTCGCCGTGAGCGGTCTGGAACAGGTCGCGCCACCGCGTCACTGTTGCGGCGGCATCTGGGATAAGGCTGGCCCGGTAGACCATCAGCACCGGCCGGCCGCCAAGCCGGATGTAGCGCCCATCGCGGAAGTGCCGGGCAAACTCGTCCACCAGGGCGCACTCGTCTGCCGCCTGATAGTCCTGGCTGAGTAGGACCTGGTCGTCCGAACCATCCCACCGACGGGTCCAATTCTCGTTCGCCCACATCAGGCAGAACGGCATGTCGAGGCTGGGATCGCCGAGCAGGGCCTCCAGCGGCGCGTCCAGCAGGCGGCGACGGTTGAACCAATAGAAGTAGAACATCGGTTCATCATGGCGGGCCAGAGTCCCCGGCCGTCCAAGGCTATCCCTGGCTGGCAGGCAACCTACTGATCGGGCTTGCAATAGGGGCGGGAAAAACCGATAACTTCTGTCTCATGCTGTCCCGCAACGTCCACCTTTGTTCCGGTTTCTCTGAAGCCCCTTTGAAGCCCCAGGATTCTGCAGGGGGTGACGACCATGCCTGTCCGGCTTACTGACAAGGCAATCGCCCGAGCGCTGCGGGAGCGGGACGAAGGCAAACGGGTGGAGTTGTCCGACGAGGGGCTACCCGGCTTGCGCTTCCGTGCCGGGACCGCGGGCCGCGGCACTTGGGTGCTGGCTTGCCGAGACAAGTTCGGCCGGATGCGACGCTTCCAGGTCGGGGACTGGCCGAAGGACGGCTTGGCCGTGGCCCGCGACGCTGCCCGAGACATGCGTGTCAAGGTGCGGGGCGGCGCCGATCCCATCGCGGAAGCCAAGCGCACCCGGGCGATCGGTCGCGAGGCGAAGGCGGGCGTCGGCACGCTCGATGCGTTGATCAAGCTCTACACCACAAAGGTCGCCAGCAAGCTGAAGAGCTGGCCGGAGACGCGGCGCAGGGTCGAGATGGTGTTCAAGGACCACCTCCATCAGCCGATCCCGGCCATCACCCGTCAGGATCTCCAGATCACGGCGGACAGCTATCCCTCGCCTCAGCAGGCGTCGGGTGCCGTAAACGGCTTGCGGCCGGTGCTCAAATGGGCGGCTGGGCGTACATACCTGGCGGATGCGTCGCTGCTTGAGGTTCGCGTTCCGGCCGCAAAGAGCGAGCGGGACCGGGTCGTAACACGGGAGGAGCTCGGAAAGCTGCTCCCGGCCCTATCGGCGTCGGACCGACCCTATGCCGCAGCACTCCGGTTCATGCTGCTGACCCTGGCCCGGCGGGAGGAAGTCTGTGGGGCGCGATGGCGCGACGTAGACCTCCAGGCGGGAACATGGCGCATCCCGGCCGGAGCATCCAAGAACGGGTTCGAGCATATAGTGCCACTCTCCGCCCAAGCTGACGCGCTTCTACGCAGCCTGCCGCAGCGAGGTTCAGGGGCGTTGGTATTCGGAAGCCGGACGGGCGGCCACCTGACCAACTGGGACCGCGCCACAAAGGTCATCATGGAGGCGAGCGGCACATCCGGCTGGACCCGGCACGACCTCCGCCGGACAGGGGCTACCATGCTGGGCGACATGGGCGAGACGCCGGAGATCGTCGAGGCGGCTCTGAACCACGTCGTCATCAAGTCCAGGGTTGCATCAATCTATAATCGGTCGCGGTATCGGCCCCAGGTGGCCGTTGCGCTTCAACGGCTGGCAGATGCGCTCGACGGGATCGTTGCAGGCGGGGCCGTCGTGGTGCCGATCCGTGCTGTCCCGGCATGAACAATTTGTAATGTCGATTTTCCTTCGTCCTTTGCGGATCCATCGGTCACGATTTTCATACGGCGCCAGCGTGGTCGGCGCTCAGGAGAAGACTGATGTCCACGCACATCTACAGCATCGAGCCGATTGCGGTTCCTATCCCCAAAGCCAGCCAGATCAGCGGCATGAGCCGGTCTGCGATCTATCGCGAACTGGGCGCCGGACGGCTCCGAGCCGTGAAGCAGGGCTCGCGGACGCTGGTGATGGTGGACAGTATCCGAGGGTATTTGGCGGGGCTGCCGGAGGCGAGGTTTCGAATGCCTCCGAGTTCTCGGAGCAGCAATACGAAGTCAGTCTCAGAAGCTACGTGACGGCTAACGCGTCTGCCGTTTCATCAAGCACGACGGCCAACGTAGCCTGCACGCCTGTTAACCTGTCGTTTTTGCGGACGCACTGTCTGGCGGAACGACCTTCAACAGGTAAGCTTATCTTTGTGGCCGTAAACATCGTGGTCGATGGCGAACGGCCATATGAACCGTGCTAATTACAGAGCCTTGAAGCAAACCAACTCCGAACCACTGTCGGCAGACATACTGTCGAAGTGGTTTGCCGGACCGTTAGGCAAACACTCGATCCCGGTGCGGCCGGTGCTCGTTGTTGTTGCTGCCCGTTGGAATTCCATCCCCGCTCCATCAGACAAGAGAGACAAACCTAATCGCAAGTCGACCCCCATACTTTCGGCTCTTCAGACCCTTGAAACCGGCGTTCGCACCGCGGCCACCTCAACCAACGTCGAAAACAATCGTGAAGTGAGGCAATGGCTCCTTTCACTTCGAGAGCTTCTAAGCCAATGGCCAATCTCAACTATTGCGGAAGTGGTATTTGATGAGTGGACGCCTCCAACTGCTCCTCGTCAGCCTTGGCATCCTGTATCTCTAGTCATTGCCCGTGACACATTCACGATCTGGAAGTCTCTGGACCTTGGTGTCTTCAGTCTTGTCGCTCAATCTAGGTTTGTTGGACTCGTTTATTCTGTTCTAACTCGACGCGGATTTGTCGATGCAAGCAGCAAGGCTCCTACCCGTGCGGCACTAGCCGCCTGGTTAGGGCGGCATCATGACCGCGTGGAGAGCATCAATCCTTCGCTTGGCCGATCAATCCAGAACGCGACCGGAAGAAATCTTGAAGAATGGCGCTTGTTCTCGATGGATTTAGCAGCCCAGGGTAAGACCTGGGACGACTGGCGGTAGGACAGTTGCAAAACCAAGCCCGGGGTTTGTGATGATAACACTCTAGTTCCTCAACATTGTTATCATTCCTCGCCACTTAGGCAGCAGCCAGGGTCTGTCCACCGGTGCAGCGGATTGTCCCGCGCCGTGTGGAGATGTCCCCGATGCAGCCGACTCGCATTGATCCCCTCGCCGTTCCGATCGCAGAGGCGGTCACCTTCAGCGGCATGAGCCGCAGCGCGGTCTACCGCGAGCTCGCCAACGGTAATCTGCGCGCCGTGAAGGCCGGTAGCCGCACGCTCGTGCTGGTGGAGTCCATACGGGCTTACCTGGCCAGCCTGCCCGCCGCGACGTTCCGCCCGGCGAAGGCTGCTTAGAACGAAAAACCCCCGCGCGGGCAAGGCGCAGGGGTGGAAATCGTTCTCGGCAGTCGGCCTCAGCACCCGAAAGATAGCCGCGCACTCTCCGCTCTGCAAGCGTCTCCTGCGCCTCCCTCTGGAGGTGCCTATGCCGTCCGACTTCCCCAACAAGGCCTACCATCACCGCTCATCCAGGCAGGGCTACTGGGATCGCGCCGCGGACCCAGTCCGACTCGACCGAGCCGCCGACATCGAGCTCCAGCTCGGTCACGTGGCTCGGGCAGAATTTCTCAGTCGCCAGGCCGAAGACCTTCGTGCCGGGGTGTCGTCATGACCAGCCCCGCCTATGCCGAGGTCTCCACCCAGGACCAGTTCGCACGCATCATCGCGCACCTGTCGCAGACGCAGTACGCCTTTAAGGTGCCGCTCTACCGGGCGGCGCAGATGGGGGTCATCTCCCTTTGCGAGGTGGTCCGGGACGGCACGCCGCCCCTCAAGCGCCTCGACCGCACCGGCAGGGCGAGTGTCGTGCTGATCGGCGACGACGATTACGCCAGCACCGGCCCGACTGGATGGGTCGCTACGCGCAAGCTGCTGTACTGGGCGAGCGCGGCCCTGGTGCATGGGACCGGCGGGACGGCCGATGATTACTCTCGCGCGGTTGTCATGGCGATCCAGTGGGGGCGCGTCCTCCTGGTCGAGACGTCCAGTGAGCACCTGATGGGCTGGGCAGGCGTGGTGCAGAACGCGCCGCATCAGATCGCCGCCGTGTTCAAGCGCCCGACTGCGCCGGGTGTGCACCCGCTACCTCTGACGAGAGAGGAAGTGCAATGAGCGCCGTCGTACAAATCCGCGATTGGCGGCCCATGCGCAAGGGCTCTCTCCTGGGCTTCGCCAAAATCGAGATGCCATCGGGCCTAATCCTTGTGGACGTAACGATCCTGAGCGGGGAGCGGGGAGCGTGGGCCAGTCCACCCTCCAAGCCAATGATCGACCGTGATGGCATCGCTCTGAAGGACGCCAATGGGAAGATCCGCTACTCGCCGGTGGTGGAGTTCGCCTCCAAGCAGGTCCGTGAACGGTTCTCTGCCGCCGTAGTCGACGCACTCCGCGCGGCGCATCCGGAGGCGATTCCATGATGCGCTTCCCCGGTGCTGTTTACGCGGGCAGCGGACGAAGCCTTCATCGCAGCCGGCGGGACCTGAGCCTCACGACGATCGCCGATTGCGAACACCGCGCTGTCGTCCGCCGGGTGCCGGGCGCGGAGATCACGCGCGTCTGGGTTCTCGCCAACGATGCAATGGCCGAGGCCATCCCGGAGCGGATCCAGAACGAGACGCTGGAATACATCTGGGCCGGCGTCGCTCTCCTGTTGCTGGCTCAGCGTCCCGAGCCGATCCTATCGGTCCGGTTCCACCTGGAGAGCGCCCTGGCCATCGCGGCCTTGATGCAGCGCAGGGTGGTGCCCGCATGATTGAGATAACTGGCCTCACCAGCGCCACGGGGCCATTGACCAAACGGATCAGCCTGTCACCGGACGGCAAACTGATCAGCGACGGGTCCGCGTGCGTCATGAGCCGGGGCTCGGCCTCCCGCGTCCGCCTCAGCAGCGTGACGGAGTTCTCCCGCCTGATTGGCAACCTCCGGTCAGACCAAGCCATCGCCCTTGGCGCCCTCCGCCCGAACTTGCCCGACACGGTCGAGATCACCACGGTGAGACGCCTGTCGGAAATGAACGGCACCGCAGATCCCAGCATCATCTCCCGCACGGCGGGCCATATTGGTTACTCGCCCAACGTGCCGTCCATGGTTCTGCTCGATTACGACACCAAAGGCATGCCCGAGAAGGTAGCCGAACGGATTAAGGCTCTGGGTGGGTTCTGGTCTGCGCTTCTGACGGTCGCCCCGGACTTGGAGTTTACCGCCCGGGTAATCCGGTGCTCCACCAGCTCCGGCATCGCTAGACGCGACACGGGCGAGACGGTGCCCGGCTCTGACGGGGTGCATATCTTCGTCCTAATCCAGGACGGCAGTGATGCCGAGCGCTTCCTGAAGGCGCTGCACGATCGGTGCTGGCTTGCCGGGCTGGGCTGGATGATGGTCGGCGCCGGTGGGCAGTTCCTGGAGCGATCCATTGTGGACCGCATGGTGTTTGCGGCCGAGCGGTTGGTGTTCGAGGGTGCCCCGATCCTGCTGGAGCCGTTGGTGCAGGACGCTGTCCTCCGTGCGCCGGCACCGACCGAGGGCGAGCCGCTCGACTCCGCGGCCGTCTGCCGGTCCCTGACGACCGTCGAGGGCTCGAAGGTGAACGAGCTAAAGGCAGCCGACCGCCATCGCATCTCACCCGGAGTGGCCACAGCCCGCCAGGTGTTCGTGAAGGAGCACGGCGCTAGGATCGCGGCTCGGACCGGGATCAGCCCCGCTCTCGCCGAGAGGATGGCTGATCGCCAGTGCGGTGGCGTCCTGTTGCCGTCTGTCGAACTTCTGTTTGACGTGGCCGATATGGCCGGGTGCACGGTCGGCGACGCGCTGGCGGAACCCGTCCGGTTCGTCGGTGCCACGCTGGCGGACCCGCTGGAGGGCGTCGCTTACGGGCGGTGCAAGGCCAAGATCATGCAGCGGGCCGATGGATCGCTCTGGATCAACAGCTTCGCCCATGGTCGCATCGCCTACGAGTTGAAGCATGACGCCGCGGCGGTCGAGGCCGCGATTTTTGCGGCCGACCCCGCCGAAGCGGTCGAAGTGTTCGTCAGGCTTCTGCTACAGGCCGACGTCGCCCCCGATGAGGAGCATCGGCTGCGGGACATCGCCAGCAAGCTGGCAAAGGTCGGCCTGAGACCGATCGGTGCCAAGATCAAGGCCGCCCGAGCCGAGCAAGCGCGAGCCGAGGCTGGGGAGGCCCGCGACCGGGCAAATGGCACCCGCATGACCGGCCGCGTGCTGCTGCCGGCCCCGGCTCCCGATGCCGAGCGCCTCCCGGTAATCCGGTCGGTGGACGAGGTGATGTGCGAGGTCGACGAGGTCGAGCCGCCGATGCGCGACATGGACGGTAACCCCGTGGAGGTGCGCGCCCGGCCACCCATGCTGATGCACGAGCTGAACTCAATCGGTGCCAACCAGGCGGAGACGAAGAGCACCACCCGCCTCCCGGCACCGGAGATGCCGCTGTTGTCCCGGCACGATCGCTTCAGCCTCGCGCACGAGATCGAGCGCTACATCGAGTTCGAGACACCCGGGTCCGAGAAGTCGCTCCCGCGATCCGTGGCGCTGCCGCAGGGTTTCGTCGACCACTTCATGGCCTATCGGGCGAGCGCGCTCCCCAAGGTCGGTGGCGTGGTCACCGCACCTTTGGTTCTCTCGGACGGACGCATGCTGGCCCAGCAAGGCATCGACCGTCCGCGCAAGCTGGTGTTTCGCATACCGCCGCCGCTGCTTCGACTGGTCGGCGACATCACGAAGCCGACGGACGCGCAGGTGGCCCGCGCGCTCGACTATCTTGTGAATGACTGGCTGTGCGACGTCGCGACCAGCTTCACTGGTAAATGCGTGCTGATCGGACTGGCGCTGACCATCCTAGAGCGGGTGCTACTCCCCGAGCGGCCGGCGTTCTTCGTCACGGCCGGCAAGCGGGGCGGCGGGAAGACCACCGCGCTCATGATGGTGATCCTCGCCGTAACGGGGAAGAAGCCACCCGCCGCGGCCTGGTCCTTCAACGAAGAGGAGCGGCGGAAGGCCCTGGTGGCCTACCTGTCCGAAGGGCTCGCTGCCATGGTGTTCGACAACATCCCGCTGGGCACCACCATTGCGTGTCCGACCGTCGAGAAAATCCTGACTGCCGAGACCTACTCCGACCGCATTCTCGGCCAGTCGGCCACCATGACTGTGCAGGCGTTCACCGTGCTGTCCTTTACTGGCAACAACATCGGGCCGAAAGGCGACCTCGCATCGCGCAGCTTGGTGGCCCGGCTGGACATCGAGCGGGCCGATCCGGAAAACCGGAAGTTCACGCACTCCGACCCGGTTACCTACACCATCGACAACCGCGGCAAGATACTGCGGGCGCTCTACATCATCCTGCTCGGCAACCCGCAACTGCGCGAACCAAAGCTACTCAAGACGCGGTTCAAGGCCTGGTGGCACCTGGTTGGCTCCGCTATCGAGCACGCCGCCGCGTGCATGGTGGAAGCCGAGCACCATGAGATCAACGATCTCACCGCCAGCCTGATCGACTTCGGCACCATCTTCCGGGACGTGGAGGGTGAGGACGAGGAGGCTGCCAGTCTCGGCGACGTGCTGGACGTGCTGCACGACGTATGGCCGACCAGCTACTTCACGGCCGCCGACGTGCTGAAGATGATTGAGCACCCGCAGGGTGGCGAGGAGCCCAAGGCCGAGCGGGCCAAGGCGTTCTTCAAGCAGCACGGCGGAGTCGCAGACCTCAGCGCCATGAAGATCGGCCGCCGGTTGGGATTCATGCTCGACACGCCCATCGAATTCGAGGGCAAGACGCTGAAGCTGGTTCGCAAACAACAGGACGACTCAACGCCCAGCAAAAGACGCGCGCAGAGCTTCATCGTAAAGGTGGTCGATTGATGCTCGGTGCCCAACGGGTACAGTGGGAACAGTCGGCACAGTCTTTCAGCTACTCCGCGGGCCTACGCGAGGACATTTGGCCGAAGCGGCTACCCAGAACACAGGTTCTGGGACCGTGAGTCGGCTGAAACACTGTTCCCACTGTTCCCACTGTACAAACCCCGGCATCTGGCGCAATCCACGCATGGCGTGGGCGCGATCACCCGCCCCCAAGCAAACAAAGAGCCTGCCCGCATTTACATGCCTCCACGGTCAGGCGCCGCCTTGAGCGCGGACCGGTGCGTTTACCGAGGATAGCGAGCCGGATTGCGGCATCTGGCTTCCTGGCCGTCACGTCAGGGCAGCAGCTTGGACACCGCGGCAGCCGTCCACAGTCCACCCCGTGGGGTCTTGATCCCGTCGGCAGTCAACGCCGTAGCAATTTGGCGGAGGCTCATGCCGTCATCCCGCATCTTCGCCACCGTTGGCCGGACGCGGGTCGCATACGCTTCCGCCTTCTGGGCGATAGCAGCCCGGCCGGCAGCCGTGTCCACCTTTGGTCCACCGCGGAACCCGCCAAGGGGAGGCAACCCTTGCGTCTGGCGCCGCACCTTGGCAGCAGCGAGGGCATCTCTCGTGCGACGGGAGATTGCTTCACGCTCCTCTTGCGCAACTAACGCCATAATGCCGATCGTCAACCGGTTCGCGTTCGGCATGTCGGCTGCGACGAAGTTCACCCCGGCACGCTCTAGCCCGATTAGAAAGGCGGCATCCCGCGACAGCCTGTCCAGCTTGGCAATCACCAGCGTGGCTCCTGTCAGCTTGCACCGAGCGAAGGCCGCTTCCAGCTTAGGCCGGGTATTCACCTTGCCACTTTCTATCTCCACAAATTCATCTGACAGCGTCCAGGCACCACCGTTTAGATAGTCGAGGACCGCCGCCCGCTGCGCTTCGATGCCGAGGCCGCTATTGCCCTGCTTCGCTGTGCTGACACGGAGATAGCTGACAAATTTGCCGTCCATTATGGCTGTGTCTCTTCTCGACTACGTTCGTTGTCCAGAAAGATACAGCATCAGTTCCTCCCGTCAACTGTCCATGGGCGTTCCGGGTTGTTCGGCCACGTTTGACGCAGGGCACACCTAAGTCACTGATAGAGCACACCATAAGCATAGAGGCGAACTGGAACCTCTTTTATGCTGCGCTTATGCCGCGCCTCAAACCGTATTCCCGTCCTCCCGCACTCGCGAAGCTCGATCACCGCACCCGCGAAGCGAAGTTCATGGCCGCCCGCCGTGCCGAGCTGATGGCGCACGTTGGCGGCAAGCCATCTGCGACCCAGCGCATCATGATCGAGCGGGCCGTGTGGCTGTCTCTGCAAGTGGCATTGCTGGACGTGAAGCAGGCCGAGGGTGAGGCGTTCACGCAACACGACAGCAACGCCTACCTGGCGTGGACCGGCGCCCTGACCCGCCTGATGCGCCATCTGGGCATGAAGGGTGAGGCTGAGCGGCCACGTAGCCTGAAAGACGTGGTGGCCGACCATGCCGCCAACACTGGCCGAGCAGCCGCTTGAACATCGCGGACGCCCTCGACAGCCCAGATCTGTTCGCCCGTCATTTTCGCGGCGACACGTGGGACACATGGAAGGTCTTTCTGCGCGCGCTGTTCGGCCTGCCGATGACGACTGAGCAGGTCACCGTGTTTGAGCACCACACCGGCCGTCAGACGCCGCCGGCTGCCCCATTCAAGGAAGCCGCCCTGATCTGCGGCCGCCGTGGTGGCAAGAGCCGGATGCTGGCGCTGATCGCCACCTTCCTTGCCGTCATCCCCGACTACGAGCCGTTTCTGGCGCCGGGCGAGGTTGCCACCATCGCCATCATCGCCGCCGATCGGAAGCAGGCCCGGTCCATCTTCCGGTTCGTGCAAGGCTTGATGGCGAACACTGAAGCGCTGGCGCCGATGATCAACGGCGAGACGGCGGACAGCCTCACCTTGTCCAACGGCGTGGTGATCGAAATCCACACGGCCAGCTTCCGGGTGACGCGGGGATACAGCTTGGCCGCTGCCCTCTGCGATGAGGTGGCGTTCTGGCGCAGCGAGGACAGTGCCAACCCTGATCTGGAAATCCTCGCGGCCTTGCGGCCCGGCCTGTCCAACATCCCGGGCGCCATGCTGCTGATCGCGTCCAGCCCCTACGCCAAGAAGGGGGCCTTGTGGCAGGCGCACCGCGAGAGTTGGGGCCGGGATGGCGCTCGCATGCTGGTGTGGCGCGGCACCACGGCGGAGATGAACCCGCAGATCGATCCCGGCATCATCGAGCAGGCATACCAAGATGATCCGGCCAGTGCCGCGGCTGAATATGGCGCCGAGTTCCGCAATGACGTAGCCGCGTTCGTGGCGCGTGAAGTGGTGGACGCCTGCACTGCCCCAGATCGGCATGAACTGCCCCCGATCGAGGACACCGTCTATATGGCGTTTGTCGATCCGTCCGGCGGCAGCAGCGACAGCATGACGCTGGCGATTGCGCACCGAGAGGTCAGCCTTGCCGTGCTGGACGTGATTCGGGAGGTGAAAGCGCCGTTCAGCCCTGAGGCGGTGGTGGCTGACTTCGTCGCGCTGCTGAAGTCCTATGGCGTGTCCCGGGTTACAGGGGACCGTTACGCTGGTGAGTTTGCCCGCGAGCCGTTCCGCAAGGCCGGCATCACCTACGATCTATCCGACCGGCCCAAATCTGACATCTACCGTGACGTGTTGCCGGCGCTGAACAGCCATCAGGTCGAACTGCTGGACCTGCCCCGGCTCGGCAAGCAGCTATGCGACCTTGAACGCCGGACGGCCCGTGGTGGCCGGGACAGCATCGACCACCCCCCCGGTGGCCATGACGACGTGGCGAACGCGGTCTGCGGCGCGTTGCTGATGGCCGCCGCGCCCCCGGCCTGGCAAGGCGTTCAGTATGTCTGGGGCAGCCTTACCAACCCCGCAGCAATGGCAGCGCGGCAGAGGCCAGGCGCAACGGACCAGTTCTTGATCAGGAGTGACGTATGAGCACAGCCCCACAGCCTATCGCACCAGATGACGGAGACACCGACCTGCGTGCACCGGACGGACCAGACGAGTCGGCGGATGATGCACCGGAGCCGATCAACCCGGCTGTCGGCAACCCACCATCCGCGGCCGACCTCGGCATCAACGTAGACGGACTGCCATCCAAACGCGCTTTGCTGGCTCGGTTTGCTGCCTGGCAGATCCAGACGGTCGACCAGATGGCGGCGCTGGAGGATGCCCGCACAGCCTACCTCGAACAGATGGGCGTGCCCGTGGTGACCGAGGAGACGCTGCGTGCTTTGGTGGAGCGGGACACGCTGGCACACTTGGCCTGGATCAAGGCTGGCGCCAGTAAAATCAGCAAGGCGGACGCTCGTAGTTTCGAGCGCGAGCAGCTTGAGACGAAGCTGACCGGCGATCGTCACCAGGCGGAGGTGGCACGGGCCGCCATGGACGCGCTGGAGGCCGAGATCGACGCAGCCAGAGCGATGGTGTCCGGGCTGGAGCGGCGGCATCGGGGCTACGTGTTGGACGCTCTGATCGAGCACGCTGACGGACTGGCAGCGGGGTATCAGCGGCAGGCAGAGGCCACTCGCGCCGCCCTGCTGCCTTTAATGGGCCTGGGGACGATTGTGCGGGATCGCGGCGGCTACCGCGGTTCCTATGCCTCGGACGAAGTGAAGGTTGAGTTGCCGACTTTCGGCCTGGACGCCTTCCGTGACGGCGTTGCGACTGGCATGGCGATGATCCGCCCGGCTGGCTACGTCCGGCCGCCCAGCATCGTCGTGACGACGGCGCAGACGAAGGCGGCGGCCGAGCCCTGGACCAAGCTGCTGGCGGCATGGACGGCGGATCCGATGGCCGAGGCGGACGGGGTGCTGGCGGTGCCGCAGTTGGGCGATGTGCTTACTGGCAAAGGGGTAGCGCGGTCGCGATGAACCAACACGTCGGACCATCACGATCACCCGCGGCGCGGCCGCGGTCACGACGCAGTTTAGGGGGAAGCGAAGATGATCGACGTGCATAAGCTCGGCACGGAGCAGCGAGGGCAACCGCACACCGTTCCGCCGCGAGTGACTGGCCACATCCCGTCCTATAAGCCGCCGGCTCCTCCCACGCGCCAGGGCCAGCGGGAGATCGTGGCGGCGACACTGGCGGCTGGGCTGATCGCGGCCGATCACACGCGGCCGGCGACGGTGGAGAACGCCATCGCGCTGATGCGCGCGGTCTACGCGGAGATTTGGCCACAGGTTGAGAATGGAACGGAGAAGCAGGTATGAGCGAGACGACGACAGAGGCGGTCGGGTCCGAAGCGCACACCGTTACTGACGCCAAAGGCCGGACGCTCGTCATCCGCCGGCTCAACATGATGGAAGAGTTTGACCTGATCGAAGCTGCCGGCGCCGAAAACTCGCAGAACGCCCGATGGATGCAGTATGCCACCATCGTTGCGTGCGTGCGGTCGATTGATGGGATGCCCAGCCCGCCCTTCATCAAGAAGCAAATCATCCGAAATTGGGTCGGACGTGTCGGGTCGGAGGGCTACGCCGCGGTCGTGAAGGCCCTCGACCTGTTGGTCAAAGACGAAGATGACGCTGACGGCAGCGCTCCCGCGACGGCGGATCAGGTAAAAAACTGAGCAGGCACGGCGATATGCGGCAGCTCATGCGACTGCTGAAGATCGGCGTGCCCTGGAACGTCGCCATAAATTCAAGCGTCACTCGCCGGTTCGCAATGATAGTGGCGGCCGGCGAGATCGAGGGCGGCACTTTCGATTGGGGAAACATGCGCTGGGAAGAGAGATAGTTCTTGGGATCGCTGACGCTCGACGCCTTCCAGGAAAAGCTGCTGCGGATCAAGGCCAGCCTGCCAGAGGCAATGCATCACGGTCTCGACCACGCCGCCAGCCTCGTTGAGCACGAGGCGAAGGCGATGATCGGCACAGAGTATGCCGGCTGGCCCGCGCTGGCAGACAGCACGGTCGAACGCAAGGCCGCCAAGGGTCAGACGGGCCGGGTGTCAGGCACGGACCCTCTGCTGACGACGGGCGAACTGCGCGCCACGATCGGCCACCAGGTGCACGAGAATACCGCCATCATCGGCACGCCGGATGAGGTAGGTGTCTACATGGAAGTCGGCACGTCCCGAGTGCCCCCCCGTCCATTCCTATCCTCCGCGCTGCACAGGAAGGGCGAGGAGGCGGCAAATGCGATCGGGGCCGCCGTAGGCCATGCCCTGGCCGGCAAACAGCCTCCGTGGAAGCCTTAGCCGTGCAGCAGGCTGGATATCAGCGCTGCCACCGGAATGGACAGGAAGGCGGCCAAGCTGCCGAACATCGCCAGGACAGCCAAGGCCGCGACCTTGGCACCGAAGCTCGCCGTGCGCCAAGTCGGCTCCGGGCCGGCATTGTAGCCGGTGTGGCGGGCAATCAACCAAGCGTCACGGGGTAGATCGGACATCATGTTGGAAACCTACGCCGTTGGCGTCAAGTTGGAAATGGCTACAAACGTCGGGAGCGTTCTCGACAAGCTGATAGCAGACTTCGACAGGTTCAATGTTCTTGTAAAAGAGACCTCAACCGCGCTGTCACGCCTGGGCCGCAATCTGCGCGCGGACGGTTCGTCTATGGCGGGCCTGGATCGCATGGCGGAGGCGATGAAGGCCGCTGAGAGTGCTGGCGCTGGCCTGACCCGCACCCTTCGCAGCAATGCCGAGTATGCCAGTGAGACCGCGCGGGCGATGCAGGCCAGCGCCAAGGCGATGGAGCAATCCGGGCGGGCCTCGCGCAGCAGTGGCGCGTCAAGCAGCGGCCATGGCGGCGGACGGTTCTCCGAGCACAACATCATGATGGGCGGCATGGGCGCCGGCATTATTGGAGGCGCGCTGATCGGCGGCGTCCGCTACGCGCTGACGCCCGCGATCGACGTGGCACGCACCACGGACGTGCTGGCGGCAGACATGCGGCTCACGCCGGAACAGGTGCAGGCCGCGCTTGGGGTTGCCCGCGCTACCACGCAGTCTGCGCCGGGCACTACGGTTGGCGAGAACCTTGCTGGCGTGTTGGACCTCAAAAACGTCTTCGGCGATCTGGGCGAGGCCCAGAAGCTGCTTCCCGAGTTCGCCCGGATGACGACGCTGTTTGAGGCGCTGAACAAGCGGTCTGGCGGGACGGGCGACCAGAGTTACGCTGCCGCGAAGGCGCTCGAAATCATGGGCGGCATGATCGACGAGCACACCGACGCGCAAGGCCACACAGTCCGAGAAATCAATCCAGAACTGGGCATGCAGCGGCTGAAGGCGATGGAGAGGGCAGCCGTCGCCACAAACATGCGGGTGACGCCTTCCGATTACCTCGGGTTTGCCAAGCAAGCCCGGGTTGCTGGTATGACGCTATCGGACGAGTTCACTTACGAGAAGCTGCCCGGGATTATGCAGGCGCTGGGCGGTCAGCGGACCGGCACGGCGCTAATGTCGATGGCCCAAGTGTTTGAGGGAGGCAAGCTCACCGACAAAAGCATGGGGGCCTTGATGGAGATCGGCCTTGCTGGTCCTGGCGGTCTAACCCGCGTCGGCGCCCATCGTGGTCGAAATGGGCGCATGGTCGGCGGCAAGATGAAGGTCCACGAGGATGCTATCTACGACCTGCCCCTGATGAGCCACGATCCGCAACTCTACCTCGCCGAGGCGCAGAAGCGAATGGAGGCAGCCGGCATTCACGGCACCGAGGCGCAGATCAAGGCGCTGATGAAGGCGTCCCAGCGGTCCACAATCGCCGGCATTTTCGCCGATCTGCTGAAGGACATGCCGTCGATCCTCAAGGAACAGCAGAACATTCGGAACACTCGCCCTGACATGGCTGAACACATGGCGGCGGTCGACCCGGCGGCGAAGGTGATACAGTTCAACGCGGCAATGACGAACCTGGCCACCGAGTTGGGGCAGGCCGGCATGGGTGACGCTATGAAGGTGCTGGACGCCGCAACGGCTGGCCTGAATAAGTTGGGCCAGTGGGCGCACGATAATCCCAACTTCGCCAGGATTGCCTTCGATGCCGGGGCGGGCCTAGGGGCCATTGCTACTGGCCTAGGAGCGCTCTCTACCGCCATCCTCGTTTTCGGTCCGGCGCTTCGGTTGCTTGGGGTAGCTGGCGCCGGCCGGAGCGTCGGCGGAGCAATTGCAGCGGGAGCGGGGGCGTCCTTCACACTGCCTGGTGCAGTGCTGGCGGCTGGTGTTGCTGCGGCCGTGGACGCCGGCCGTGATCCGCTATACGGAGAAAAGGAAAAAGCGCGGCAGTTGGCCGCTTCCCACGCCAGTGCCGCAGCCTCACGGGCGCTGCCTCAATCTAGCACGTTCACGCCGGCCGATGGGTTCAACGTAGATGGCACGCCCATCCAGATGCAAGGCAACATCATCCTCGACAAGCAGAAGGTTGGCACGTTCACCGCCGGCACCATCGCCAAGGCGCTGGGCGGCACAAGCACCGGGACAACCGGCGCAGACACTCGGGTTAGTCCGAACCTAATTGGAGGAAATGGTGATTGAGCGAAGTGGCAGAGTTGCGCAACGCGATCAAAAATATCGTGTCTTCGATGCTTTCTCAAATGGGGCAGCCTCGTCACGCCTTGGTGAAATCCGTCGACCCGGTGAACGCGCTGGTCAAGGTTTCCTACGACGAAGCCGACGACGCCGTATCTGGCTGGCTGCCGGTCGCGCAAGTGGCGGCAGGCGCGAACTGGACGGCCGTCTGCCTTCCGCTTCCAGGAACGCAGGTATTTGTGGCACCGGACATGGGCGACATCGAACACGGGGTGGTGCTCGGGTCGGTCCACTCGACGCAGCAGCCCGTTGGTCAGATCGTGCCCTATAAGGCGACGGCCGGCGTGCCCCTCGTGCCCGGCGAGTTCACCGTCATGCATTCCAGCGGTGTGAGCCTGCGCCTGACGGACGGCGCAGTTGAGGTGCATGGGCTGCTGCGGGTCGATGGTGACTTGCTGCTGTCTGGTCAGGTGCGCGACTTGAACGGCATCCACGGCACGCTTGACGACCTCCGCCAGGCATACGACCAACACCAGCATACGGGAGTTCAGGGTGGCGCCGGCACTACGAGCTTGACCACAAAGCCGACTACCTAGTCGGCATCATCTGAGCAAGCGCAACCGCCTGCTCGTTCTGCATGCGAACGAAGACGATAGCTCCCGCAATGCAGAAGATCAGTGTGATCACGCCAACCATGATGGGTGCTGTTCTGTCATTGCGCGATGAAGCCAAGCCGATCTGCAAAATTCCGACAGCCTTAACGACAAGGTAGAAGGCCAGAAGGTAGGTCAGGATTTGCAACATGCCGGCCATGTCGGCTCCTATCGCTGGTGTGGCAGCATCGAGAGGGCGAAGGCGAGGCGGCGCATGGTCAGGCGGCGGCCCGGCGCAGCAGCGTGGCCAAGTAGGGCATATATACTGCGCCAGCAGCCAGCGCGGCCACGAACAATCCGGCGACGGTGAAGCCCATTGCCCAAACGGTCGCCTTGGTCGCCTTTGTGGCAAGTTCCGCTTTGGTCGCGAGATGGTTGGTGCGTTCGTCAATGCGGATCAGCAGCGGCTCCATGCGCGCCAGAACTACCCGAACGTCCTTCATGCCGGCTTCCAGAGCAGCTACCCGGGCTTCCATACCGGGTTCATGTGGCCATCCATCGCCGGGGTCAATGGGCGGTGGCTGGCGCGGCGGGCCTAAACGCCTCGTATCCGAGGCGTCTGCGCGAGCCTTCGCCGATGCAGCCTCTAGAGACGAACTTAGAAAGTCGGTCGAGAAGAGATATCTGACGAATGCCGTGCCGTCCACATCACCGAGATGCACCATCAAGACATTCTCAAAAATCTCATGCACGCTCAGGCCAGTCAATGCAAAACCAAAGAGTTGCTCTACTATATCCTGACACTTCCTGACAGAGACGTTGGTGCTGTAGTTACCGCTTTCAGCTAGTAATGCTTTGGCTAAAGACTGGCCCTGGAGAGTAATGCTTGTCATGAATGACCTACCACCAACGAAGTATTAAGATTTGAAAGGCTTGAAGTTGATACGGCCATGCCGCCGAACAGAGCGATCCTGCCTCCACGCCGATCGTTCTATCACGGCGAGGTCTCAATCCAGCCCGAAGCGTGACGCCCGGAACGGCCGTCTACAAGCCCTCGACATAGACGCACGTCCAGGTGTTCCGAAGAGGACGAACGCGAGCCTCCTGGGCATGGACGGATCATGCGGCGCGAACGGTCAGGGCGATTAAGCTGGCACCCAACCTTGGGCTACCCTACGGCGGACTCCAGCCAACGACAACGCCGCCACGGCCCTTAGAGGGCTGGCACTTGCGCCGGACGCGCTTCCGTACCTGGTTATGACGCTGGACGGCGCTTCAGTGCGCATCCACGCTGGCAATGAGGATGCTATCAATGAGATTTTGGTGGCTGTGTCGCCGCTGTTAGGCGGTGGGCATGCGTGAGATTCATCACTGGTGCGATTGTGCAAGCCACTATGTCCCACCCCCAGCCGTGCGACTGCGGTGGGATCACACCTGGCAGTAGATGTGTGCATGGCTTTAAGCCGTCTGATGGCGACGGGTGGATGCCGTGAGTGTTACCTGGATGCTCCACTCGACTGGCATCCCGCCACGATCTCCGCCGCCAACGCGGGCCAGCACCGCACCTGGGAGGCGAGCATCCCGGTGACGTCCTCGGTCAGACCCATGACCTTCCCGACGTCACGGATGGCACCCCGGGCACCAAAGCACATCATGGTGGCACGGGCTCGCGCGGCCGGGCAAGCGAACGTGGACAGGGTGCTGTCGGCGGCCGTGCTCAATCCCGAGGTGGCGCGAGTGCTGTTATTGCGGCCAGTGCCGGCGGGTCGGCCGGCCGTGCTTAACAGGCTGCAAGGCATGTTGGCGAACCTGTCGGCTGATGGCGTGTTGCGCACACGTGAGGGGGGTAACGGTGGACGGTGATGTGGTGCGGGCTGGCCTGGGGCTGACGCAGGTGGATTTCGCGGCCCGGTTCGGTATCGGTGTGATGACGGTGCGAGCCTGGGAACAAGGTCGATGCCATCCCACTCGAATGGCGGCGACGCTGCTGCAGGTGATCGAACGGGCGCCGGAGGTGGTGGAAGCGGCGCTGGCGGCGTAGTAGGCGGACAATTGTGCTTTGCTGGGAAGCCTCAGAAGGCGTTCCATCCCGACCGATAGTCCGGCTCCTGCCGGCGGCGCACGTCAGAGGGGGCAAGCCTCTGTTGCGCCGAAACGCACGCTGCAAGCCATTCGGCGTCCAATGCGCTTGATTGGCATGACACCGGATGAGCGAGGCTGCGCTGCGACGCCCAGAACTGGGCGCCAGCTCTTGCATCCACGCTCAGGCTGGCGAACCACTCTTCCCAAGCCCTCCGATCCGCCTTGCCCTGGAGAAAGGACGTACTTGTGGGCGCCGCCGATGCCATGGGCGTTCCTGGTGCGGCTGGCGCTAACGACGCAGTAGGGGGGATGTAGGCAGGCGGTTGCGTCGGCGCAGGTGTAGACGTTACGGCAGATTGATTGAGAATCCGGACGCCCATGGCGACTAGCTCTGGTGGCGTCAGCCACGCCACCCGTGCTGGTTCTGTCGTGACCATTCGGCCTATGATACTCGCTGGCACGCCATAGGCCGATGCGTCGCGAGCCATGGCTGTCGTCATGGCCATCGAATTTGCCGTTTCGACCGATCCTTCCGATGCGCTGTGAACGCCAATTAATGCCGTAACGTCAGCCAGTTTCACCCGGGCCGCCGCGAGGATGAGGAAACACGCGGACGCGCAGGTTGCGTTTTCTGGAATGAGGACGACGGCACCAGTAGTCTGAACGACATTGGCAACAGCCTCTCCCTCCAACAGGCTGCCGCCGGGGCTATCGAAAGCGAAACCGAGGAGCGCGCCCTTAGCTGCATTTGAAACGATGAAGGATCGCAACCTGTCAGCGTCGCCAGCAACGATCGGTCCACGCGCGACTATGACGTACTTGCCTTCGTCGCCAGGATCGGACTGAAGTTGGAGCGCCGACACCGGCGCCGAGGACGCTAGTAATGCCGCGAAGGCACCCACAATCTTCACCCACATGTCCACCTGCCTAATGCATCGCCGTCAGTGTCACCGAAGTTTAGCGCCGTCCCAGCGACAGCTATTGCAACAACAAGCATCTTACGGCGGCTTTGGACGAGGGGCACGTCATTTACGCATCCTCCACCGCCTGCTGCAGCATCACCGGATTGCGCTCAATGATCCGAAGCAATGTTCCGAGGTGAAAATCATCGTCCTGGCCCGTTATCACCTTCATTGCGCCGGAGGCGACGCCACGCACTCCGAACCATTCAGGGCGCAGACCACTCTGGATCTGTAGACGTTATCGCCTTCAAGGGGCAGCATTTCGACCCGAACTCGCGCCCCATTTGGAAAGTTCCACATTTCATCTGGTCTGGCAGATCGCGTGATCGCGCCACAATGCTCCCCCGGCTGCAAGCTCCGCATCGTGACTGGACGGTCTAGCGCAACATACCGCGGATGCGCTCTCGCCCACTGAGTGCTAAAGTTCATCGAATTGCCCGTAAACGTGGCCATCACTCCATCGACCGTTACCGGAAGGGGTTCCGGTTTTAGGCACGTCTCCGCCGCGTGCGCCTGCCAAACTGTGCCGGCCAGAGCCAAGCATGCAGCGAAGAGGCAACTTCGCAGCTTGTTCATGCCGCCTGCGGCATCGTCGCCCCCAGCACCACGTCTACGACTTCCGGTTTGCTGGCAATCACCAGCGGCAGAATGCGCGCCGCGGCCTCGGGTTACCGCCTGCCTTGCTCCCACACGCACCGTGCCGGGCGAGAACCCGAACCGGCTTGCGACAGCTGTCTGGCTCAGGCCCAGGCCGGTGCGGATCGCGCGCACGTCCACTTTGGCCGGCGCTGGGCAGAACCGGCTCGGCGCCTGTCGCCCTGCCAGGATTTCCACGCCTTCGCGCATGGAGGCGATCAGCTCGTCCGCCAACGCGCTACCCTGCTTGCTGTCCTTCATCCTGTCCTTCCCTTCTTCGCGGTGCGCCGCTCCGCCTTGAGTCCCTCAATGATGGACAGCAGCACCCGGCGCTGATCGGGGCGATGAGAGTCCCGGACCGCCTTTACATCAGTCGTCCATACCAACACGCTGCGCAGGACGCCACTGAACCGGACGCCGCAAACCAGAGATGGCTTTCATTGCCTATCCCGTGCACGCTCGCGACAAGTATGAAGTCAGGCCTTTGCGCCAAAACGCCTGGCAGGTTGTACCGATTAACATGCAGCGCTCGCGGGGATGCGTGCGCATGTGGGATGGAGGCACCATGAGCGACAATAAGCAAAAGCAAGCCGAGTATGCGTTCAAGCAGGCCTTTGTCAAGCATCTTCAGAAGCTAGAAGGTGAACGCGGGAAGACGATCAAGACGATTAAAGGCTTTACTAACAAACAGAAAGTGTCCGACATATTGTCGTTTATTGACAGGGTCGAGGATCAGATGACGACCCTTCGAGAACAATATGTAAAGGAAGCCATCGTGGAGAATACGATGTTCAGGAACTTTCAAGAATACGGAGCCATTATAGGATATCTAGAGGAAATTAAGCGGAGCCTTGAAAAGAAGGGGCCCGACGCGATCTTTGCTCAGACCGAGGCCACCTTTGACCGTTACAAGGACGCTATTTACGATCTAGTACTCGTCCACAATAACTTAAAGTTCTACGGTACAGAGCTCGATACTACCAAGCAGCAGGAAGAAGCCGAACGCGACCATGCGCAGAGAACGCAAGACGGCAATGACAGGAAGCGAAGGGAGGAGGCGGAGGCTGCGCAAGCCAAGGCAGTAGAGGCACGACGGGTTGAAAGCTTAAAACAACAGAGGGTTTCCAACATTATCAATGAGATAGTTGCTGGCAATGTCCCGGCGCCCGCAATCGGCAAGGCAGTGGCCGTTCCGTTCTTTGGCGGGGCGCCTTCGTATGCGGACGCAGGTATCTCTGGCTCGGGTCACCACTTGTTTGAGCGATTAGACGATGGGACAGTGATCCTGAGGAACCGCAGCGGTCGGAATCAGCAGGTAGTGGACCTGGAGGTCCTATTCACTGATCAGCGAATGGTGTCTCCGGACAAGGAAACCTGGGACTGTGCGGAAGGGGCAGTTGCGGGACATTTGGCGGTCAGAGGTAGGAAGGTAACGAGATTCCTTACAGTGCAGCGCGTTGGTCCAGGAGCCAGAGATTACATCTATAAACCATTGTGTCAGAACTGCTGCCAGAGGTTCGCCGAGCCGTAAGCTGTTGATCGGCAGCACCCCGTCCTACCAGGTCATACCGCTGCGGCTGGGAAGGCGGGCTGGGAGCGATGGAACGGCAACCCAGAAACCAACCTCACGCAGTTCGGCTTCGAAAACTGAAGCTTGTCGTCATCGCTCATGGGACAATGCCATCCATCGTGTCGAGTCGAATGCCACCCATCGCAGAGCGGTCGAACTGCGGCGATTAATGGAACTACTCACGCGGGAGCATTCTCAGTTGGAGTGGACGTCCCTCTTGATGAACTCCGACTTTTTTCTACAAGAATTGGAAACTCAGCGAATTGATCGCCCCTCTTATCTTGCGGCTTACATCCCAAGCCTGTGGCCACTGTGAGTTCAGTCATCTCCAACTTCCACATCCACTTGCCCATGACGCGGCCTTGGATGCGAGTTACCGAGCGCCTTAGTCCGCCACCTCCGCCCTAAGGGTCTGAGGCGAAATAGCCGAATCGGGCTAGGAATCGGCTTGTGAGGCGTACTAGCCTTGCGTGATGATCGATACGGTAGGGATTAGGGCGCGGTTCGAGGTGCTTGCACCCCATTTGAACGAGCGGGCGCGGCGGCTTTTTGCGGCCAGTGAAGCGCGCGCGGCGGGCCGGGGCGGTGTGACGGCGGTGGCGGCGGCGACAGGCCTTGCGCGCAGCACGATTGGCCGCGGCCTTGCCGAATTGCGGGACAACGAGGCGCCGACGTTGCTTCGCGTTCGTCGTCCTGGCGGTGGCCGAAGGCAGAAGATCGACACTGAACCTGGGCTGCTCGACGCTCTATCTGATCTCGTGCAATCGGCCATCCGCGGCGACCCGCAGTCTGCGCTGTTGTGGGTCAGCAAGAGCCAGCGTCACCTTGCCGCGGCGTTGGCCGAGCGAGGTTTCACCGCCAGTCAGAAGCTGGTCGGGCGTCTGCTGCGCCGTTTGGGTTTCAGCTTGCAGGCGAACCGCAAGACGCGTGAAGGCACGAGCCATCCGGACCGCAATGCGCAGTTCGAGCATATCAACGCGCTGATCGGTGCATTCCAGACGGCTTCCCAGCCCGCCATCTCGGTCGACACAAAGAAGAAGGAGCTTGTGGGCGACTTCAAGAATGGCGGACGCGAGTTACGGCCTTGCGGCCAGCCGGAGCCGGTGCGGGTGCATGATTTCATCATCCCCGAACTGGGCAAGGTGGCGCCCTATGGCGTCTACGACATCGCTGCCAACACGGGCTGGATCAATCTAGGCATCACCAGCGACACGGCCGCCTTCGCCGTGGAAAGTATCCGGCGCTGGTGGAATGAGTTGGGACACGCACGCTACCACGCCGCGCAGGAAATCCTGATCACGGCGGATTGCGGCGGCAGCAATGGCGCGCGGGTGCGCCTGTGGAAAGTCGAGTTGCAGAAGCTAGCCGATGAAACCGGGCTGTCGATCACGGTGGCGCATTTGCCACCGGGCACAAGCAAGTGGAACCGCATCGAGCACCGCCTATTCGCATTTATCACGCAGAACTGGCGCGGCAAGCCGCTGGTGACGCATGAAGTCATCATCCAACTCATTGCCAATACTACGACCAAAACGGGCCTGAGCGTGCAATGCCGCTTGGACGAGAACGACTATGAGAAAGGCATCAAGGTTTCCGACGCCGACATGGCTGCCCTCAACCTAAGCCAGGCGGAATTTCATGGCGAATGGAACTACACCATCACGCCGCGCCCTCGTCCATCATGAAGCAACTGTTTTGTTTCAGACCCTAAGCCCCACCGCCAGCAGGCACCCGATGCCGTCGTACTTTTGAGTTGACCTCCACCGTCACGATTTTGCAATGTAACATTTGGTAAATAATAACGCCTGCGGAAAACCGGAGGTTCTAAATGGCGGAGTTTGACGTACTCGTCGACGAGGCGGGGACAGTATGGACGGCCGGCTCGGTTGAACTCCACGCTCACCATAACACCCTCGGCTCCAGGGTGGATCTCTCCTCTTATCTGGTCCGCAACCTTGGACATGCGCGATTTCGGTTGTCCAAGCAAGGCAGTCAGGCTTACGTCGCCTTCCGGCCAGGTGAGTTAAACAAGCCTACAATATTCAGGGTGAGCGAGCTTTTAATCCATTCCCAGTGCCACCGTGTGACGATAGAGTACGTGGAGGATCCTCCGTATTTACAGCATTCATCGGACTTCGATGATGCTATAGCAATTCTCTTTGACCAAGATGCTTGCCCGGGCCGGAGACGACCGCAGTATTTTCGGCAAACCCTCTCACTGGACCGCCTCGGCTCTGAGCCAAGGCTCGCCGAATGCGCCGCGCGTTTTGGCCACTGGCAGCGTTCTCGCGGGCGAGTAACGGCGAAATCCGAAGGCGCGCTGCTTTCCGCGGCCGCGGATCGACACACGACAACGAGGGTCCACGGCAGCTTCACCACCTTCGAGAGCTTGGGGCGCGGCTACTCGCAGATAATCGCATCCGGCTCAAGCCTCGAAGGCAAGCGCGTTGAAGACTATCCAGACCGCGCTTACGGCAGATGGGTGGACGATTGCACCCTCAATGCCGCGTTCCACGAGAAGCCAGTCCTGGAGATGATTGAGGTGACCATAAGAATGCCTGACGCGCGGCCGCTCCGCGTCAGGCACGAACGACTACTCCTACCCTGGCACGGCCGCGGTAGCTCCTACGTCTCGTCGACAGCCGCAGCGCGCGTCATCTTCCCCAGCCACTCGTCAGTGTAGCGCTCAAGATCAGTCTCCATCATCGCGCGATCCATCCATGCGAAGTATAGATCAACATCGCCAGTGTAGGATTTGCGCAAAGCAACTCCTGGAACGAAGGCGAAGGAGCCATACTTGTCAAGAATGCCCATCTGTTCAAGGTTCGCCCGAAATAGCGAGAAAGTATGTCCAGTGTCCCATCGGGTCAATGCCAAGTAGCGGACAATCTTGGTCATGATGTGGACCATGCCAGTGCCGCGAAAATCTTTGCGGCACCACATCCCTCCACAGAAAGACACGCGGCCGACGATATCTCGGGCAATCGCGGCAGCCTCGCCCGTAACGTAGCAAGCTGCTCCAGCCATAGTGTGGCGTAGGGGGTCGCGGTAGTGAAGTTGCAGCTCTCTCATATGCTCGGCCAAACCGGTCGGCCCAACAGTGATGAGGCGCGCAGCATGTGTCGCGACGATTTCGCCGGCATCGTTGTGCGCCGAAAGCCAGAATCCCTTCTCGATGTCGCTTTGCTCCGGATCAAATATTGGGGGAAGCGTGCTCCGTGTTGAGCCGCCCAACTGAACAGCATCTGCAAAGGTCTCAAAACCCTCATTGATCTGGACCGAGACGCCGGTGCGCGCCATTGCCGCGCCAGCCGCAAGGAAGAATCGACCAAGCCTGCGATGGGGTCCGGCATGCACCGTGATGCCGTCTAATAGGGGTCTCCCATGAGGCTCATGCTGAGCGTGGACATCAAGGATTTGACTGGGCGACTGCATGTCTAAGCTCCTGACCCTTGGTTGGTATGACATCCTAACCAGTCACACCAACGCATGTGTAAGGAACGCGCAGAAATTTTCGTTGTTAGTCTCGGCTTACCAGGGCGACGCATCAACATGATGTGGATGCGAGATGCGAACTCAGGAACAGGCTTTTCCATGGTCCGGGTGGTCGCCGGCGGCTCTAGCTGCGGCCTCAGACATATACTGACCACGTTTTGTGGTGCCGTAGTACCTGTCACCTTGGCAGTGGTAGACCTTGCTGGAGGTGTTGACCCAAACCTGTCCGGGGCCGCCACCAGCAGCGGCTGCTGGTCCTGACGGCGCAGAAGCGGCGGGTCGCGTCTAAGGCGTGCTTTGAGCGTGTGAAGCGCCGGCAAAGGCGATCAGGGCGAAGGTAGAAAAGGTGGTGGCGCGCATTGGTGGGGTCCGGTGCTATTGCTGCCGGAACGGTCCGGCATCCCCGCCGAGCCGTCAAGCCTAGCGCCGTGCCGACGCGCTACCAAGTTGAGCTGTGTGCAATTTGGCGGTTTAGCAGCCTCCGCCACAGCTCGACTGTCAGCCTCAGCCGCAGGGGTGTTCGCTAACGCAAGGTCTAATGCTGTAGGCCGATGCATTGTGGAACGTAAATTCCTTACGCCAAAACTTAACGGTCGCTCACCTGGATTGGGCTAAGCAGTGGCAGTTCATCCGAATTGGAGCCTGCCGCTTTCAGCCTGCTTTCCGCCAGTTTCGGAATCTACTCAGATGAAGTCCCTTCGCCGCATCCTCCTCAATCCAGTTCGGATGACTGGACCACCTCGCCGATTTTATCCGCGATCTCCTTGGCCGAGCCGATGAAGCTAATTGGCCCATCGTAGTCGATCGCACTTTGCTGCATCCCATGCGGTTTTCCACCAGGTTCAAGGACCATGGTAATTCCGTGAGCCGCATGGATCGCCGCCAGCCCACGGGAGCCATCATCGAGAGAGCCGGAGAGGATCACACCTATGCTTCGACGGCCGTTATGTGCGGCGATGGAATGAAAAAGAGTGTCGATGGTCTTACCTCGCAATCTCCCGCCTGCCCCAGGTACTAGATGAGCAGAGTTGCGAGAGACGAGTGTAAGATGCCCATCTGGCTCACCGATGTAACAAGTACCAGGGAGCATGTGTTCCGCTTCACTGGCGACAACGATCGGTATTTTAGATACTGCGCTGAGAACGTTGCACAAATGGCTCACCTTATCGCTTGGGCGATGTAGCACGACCATTAGTATAGCGGAGCAGGGTTGCCACAGTGAGTGAAGTAGCACCCCGATATCATCAAGCCCCTCTGACCCAGAAGCGCCAATGGCGACAATGAAGGGACGGTCTTCCGTGTTTGTTAACGCCATAGCCGGCGTATGTAGCATGCTTCGAAGGTCTTCAGGTATTTATTAGCCGGTCACCGGCAAGGGTAATTGTGGGGTGGAAGCCCCTGCCCCTTGAGCCTTCGTCATAGTTAAGGGCCTCATTCCAAATCCTCCGCCAGCACGACAATCGTGACCGCCCAGGATCGCTCGCCCTCCTCGTCCACCTGATCAACCGTGCCGAGTACGTCGTCACCGATGCGGAGATGCACGGCACCTTTAGACCGCGCAGGCGCGTTAAGCGCACGTCGGGATTGCGCAGCATCCTGCGGAGATAGATCTGTAGGCGGGCGCGATCGGCCCGGGTAATGCTCATGGCGCCACGTGTGCCCCATTTCGCACAAACAGGTTGTTGCGTGCCTCGCGCTGGCCGGGGCAGTGCCGCCGGCTCCTACGTGCGCGGGCCGCGGCCTCTTCTTCCACTTCGGCGTCGTGGTGCATGGCGGCCGTCGCCGAGATCGGCGCGACCTTCCATCCTTTGGCATCGCACAGGTGGAGGATGTCGCTGATGACATCGACGACCTGATCGCGTTCGTCGTCGCCAGAAAGGGGTTCGTAACCCCAGCGACAGCACGGCACTCGCGTGATGAACGCGGTCGGTAATCTTCCTCATGTGTTTTCTCTGGAGCGGCATGCCCGTCCACGATGGTCACCCCGACGCTGGCAAAACAGGCAGGAAAGAATCTGCAGAAGATGTCGAAAAGATTGTGGACGGGCTCAGCCTGCAGTGTCTCTACTGGTGGGTTGGCCGCAAATCCGTGGACAATGCGCTAGTGGTCATCATGCCGAACGCGGCCGCCTTGATCGAGAGAAGCACTATGGCGACCGTATCGACCCCCGACTTTGCCGCGTTCCGCAACGGTTTCGGTGGCAGCGTCTGCAAGCGTCTCGGCGTGGACATATCCGACGTCACGGGCTGGCGTGACTACACGGAGACGATGGTCGACTTCAATGCTCGGGAGGGCCACTTGGTCGATGCCGCCAGGCGTTTTGCTGGTGTGGCATCATCGGGCGAAGTCCTCGCCTTGTATGCCGTTTTGGCCGCCGCAGACTTCTGCTGGCTGGCTGACGAACTGTGCGGCCGGAATTTTTGGGACAGCATGTCCACGATGGGGGACAGCGTGCGGGAGACCGTGGCGGCGGTGATCCTTCGACGGGATTGAAAGCGGATAATGTGATCCCCCACGCGGGGATCTGCGTTACCCCAAAGGGAGGGCTTCTCTGGAAAATGTGATTCCCGGCTTTGAATCCATGTTGCTGGATTTTGGAGTAACGGGGGGACGACCATTTTCCAGGTGCGCAGCATGGTTCGTTGACAGCCCGGAAGATGTGTTACCTGGAGGCGTAGGCCGCTCAGGGCATCCTCGCATCCCGTTCGGACCACCACTGGATCAAGTCGGCCGTCGCCTCGGCCTTCTCTTGGTCGGCAGCCACAGCCGCGCCGGTATCCAGGATCAGCCGACGGAAGGTGTAGAACACCAGCGCGCCGTCGACCTGGCGCCATTCCCATGGACGAGGCGGGCGAGGATAGAACCGGGCGGCCTCATGACACTGCGCTCCCCGCCTCCAGCGCCTTCACCGCCAACCGCTCCTCCTTGCTGGCGGTCTCCGCGAAGTTGCCACTGCCCTGCCCACTGGCATGGGCCATCAGGGCTGCCCGGGCAGCGCTGGCTAGAGCAGCGCACCCTTCCGCCGTCTGCGGGTCGGGCGCCGCCAACATGGCGTCCAGGCCGCGATACCACCGCGCGATGATAGCGTCGATCTCGTCCTCGTCCCAGCCGGGCTTGGCATTGGACGCGGCTTGGTCTGCATCCGCACGCTGGAAAGCCGCGCACGCCGCAAGCAGATCGGCGTCGGGATGGCGAACCGGAGTTTGCGCGGCAGGTGGTCGCGTGACTGCTGCACCACACTCCATGGCTACCAAGTCTCGCAACTCAGCCGCCATGAACCGGTCCTCTGCCGCCGCCTCCGGATCGTCCTGGCATGCCCGCGCCTGCGGCAGCCAAGGAAAGGCCCGGCATCTGGCCCTGGCCAAGTGCCCTTCGGCTGTCGTGGCGCGCAAAGTCACAATCTGCTCAACTAGGCCCGGCAGAGGGTCCAGCATCGCCCAAGCCGGATCGTCATCCTCCATGTCGCCGGGCAGCCCGGTGCAGTAGGCTTCGAACTCACGCTGGAGGCGCAGGAACTCGCCGCAGGCGGTAAGTAGCTCCGCGTCGGGACGGCCCGAAGGCATCCCCGTTACGGAGATACCTGCGGCCATCACGGCACCAGGCAGCATCACGCTTGCCGCGGCAGCCGTCAGCAGGTTGCGGCGGTTCATGCCTTACCTCCCTGCCGGATCGGCAGCGCCTTCGACCAAGCAATCTGCCGGTTGAGCGAACCCTTCAGCTGGTCAAGGCACTGCATGGCATAGGCTTGCTCGTGTTCCGTTCGGCCGCCTTCCCCCACAATGCGCCTGGGCGGTGCCGGTATCTGCCCCTGCTCGGCCTCCCGCCAATAAGCACCGAAGATGCCGCCGCCCGGCTTGCAGTCCTCGACCAAGCGCAGGCCGCCCTCCAGCCAGTCCAGGAACATGGCGTGCGACAGCCCGGCTTTGACGGCGTGGATCGCATCCGTCTCCGCAGGGCTGGGCGACGCCGGAGCAGCAGAGGCGTTGCTAGACGTAAACTCGGGCGGCAGGATCAGCGTCGGTGCCGCCGCGGCCTTGCGGACCAGGACGGAGCCGGTGACGGCGCCAGCGCCGCCGATCAGGGCCAGAAAGCCCCTCCGGGTGTTGCTCATGCGACGTCCCCTGACGTCGTAGCATTCAAGGTCTGATGCGCAGCGATGATCTCCTGCATGTGGCGGGCGACCAAGGCTTCAAGCGCCGCCTGTTTTTCCTGACGTTCCGTCAAGGGCGGATCGCCCACCAGCCAGGACGGAGGCGCGAGGTAGATCACGCCCTCGCCCACCGACACGCGGTAGTGGTGGACCTTGCCGCGGGCCATCATCGTGCCGACCAATTTGCCGGTGATGACGTTGACCCGATTGCGGGCGAGCGGCTGGTGCAGCGTCACCTCCACGGCGACACGAGCGCGGATGAATTGCGCCTCAAGCGAAGATGGGATCATGCGCCGACCCTCCCCAGCAGATCCCGGCAGAGAGACGCCACCATCGGCTCCTCCAGCGCAACCACCCCGCGCAGCACGCGTGCCTTGCCAACAAGTCCTTCGGGCGTGCGGGCAGGCAGGGCGGCAATCTGCTCGCACAGTTCGCGCCAAGTGGCCGAGCGGACATATACTGCCTCCCAGGCTGCTCGGCCTTTCCGGCTGCTGAACGGCAGATTGGCCGCGTCGATCGCGTCCGCGGCAGCCACGGTTTCCTGGTGGAGCGCCACAGCCTCGTCGCACAGGGCCAGGAGCTCGCCGTCCAGTTCGGTGGCTTTGGCGGGTCCAGCCTCGGCCGCCGTTAGCAGCAGGAGGGCGCCCATGGACCCGAACAGATCCCGCCGGGTGGCGGTGGACACGGGTGGCGCCTGGTGCTGGTGCGGCGCCCGCGCGAGGGTGCGGCGGCTCACGATGCGTCCCCCCATTCTGCATACGCGAAGTCGCGGAGCGCGGCAGCCACGAAGCGTTCCTCCGCCGGAGCGTCGGGCCGATCCGCGCAGGCCGGATGGGCCAGGCGGTAGTGGAACGCCGCGCACTTGAGCCGGGCCACCTGGCCTTCCGGCGTTACCGGACGCGAGGCGACAATCTGCTCCGTCAGGGCTGGCGTGGTCTCCAGCAGCACCCGAGCCGGGTCGTCATCCGTGATGCCGTTCGGGAGCGAACGGACGTAGACGCCGAAGGCCCGGTGGAGGCGCAGGTGCGCGGCGCACGCGGCGATGAGATCGGCATCGGGATGCGGCACCGGTGGCGCCAGGAGGGTGGAGGCGACGTATGCGTCTTCGTCCGGGATCGTGGGCGCTGACGGCAATGTGGTAGTGGTGCGAATAGCCTCGGACATGGTGGTGATCTCACCTGGTCAGGGTCAGGCGCGGTGGGGTGGTGAGACACCCTGCCGTCGCCGTCTTGAAGCCGGGAGCCGCCCGGCGCGGATGGCGTCAGCCCGGAATGGGCTGGCGCAATTGGAGTGCGGGCTGCGCGGCTTCGGCGCCCAGCGGACGGAATGCCGAACCGGCGGCGTCGCGCACGAGCGACATGCACAGTTCCAGGCTGTCATCGCGTAGGTCGCAGTAGGAAGTCGCGGCATCCAGGGCGAGGATCGCTGCAGCCTTGGCGGCCAGACCCTCGCGGGTTGTCGCCTTCAGGGTCATTAGCAGCGCCGGCACGTCCGGGGTGTTGCTCCCACGCGGCTGGAGCGCCGTGCGCGGCCAGACGTCGTCGCTGTATTGCTGCCAGGCGCGATCTGCGGCGGTGGTAATCTCTTGTTCGTCCGACGTGGCGTCGTAGAGCCGCTGCCATGCCGCCTGCATCTCGGTCAGACGGGCACAGAGGGCGAGCAAGGCGGCATCAGGCGATCGGCGCGCCAGTTCCGCACCAATCCGCGTCGCATGTTCCGGGTAGGCCATGGATGCGGCAAGGTGGTTGCGGGCGTCTTGCAGGGCGTCAGTGGCCCAGTGCGACGGTTCGACGCCGTAAGCAGCCATCTGACGGTTGCCATATGCCTCCTCGGTTTCGGCGGCCGGGTCGACGGGCTCCGCTACAGCGCCGGCAAGGAGTGACAGGGGACGGGCGGCGACTACCTGCATGGCGCGGGTCATGGCGCCACCCTCGCCGCGATCGCCGCCCGCACCAGCCGATAGCGGGCCGCGTTCGTATTCTCGCAGATGTATTCGTCCATGCGTTGGCGAGCCGCCCGACGAGCGATGCGACCGACCTGCAACGCCTTCTGCCGCAGCATCGGATACATGGCCCGCGTCGGCACCACGAGCATGCGGCGGCCGTAGTCGTCAAAACCGATGTCGTGGAGGACGGCGTCTGCGGGGAGGGCGGCCATCACGCTGCCACCGCCGGGGCGAACTGGAGCATGGCGAGCTCGGCGGCCACCGTCGCCACACGAGCCGCCCGAAGCTGCGCACGGGCGCTGTTGATGCTGCGGAAGGTCTTGCCCTGCCAGTGACGACGCATCGGGCCGCGGATGCGGTTGGCAGCTCCCGGGGAGGCGCAGGCGTTCGCATAGCGCTGCTCTAGCGCCACGACGGCCGAGTGGTCGCGTTCCAGGATGAACGTCGCCTTCTCCATCTCGGTCCAGCCCAGGATGTGCGAGGCGGAGCGGATCAGGGGGATTGAGCGCAGCGGGTTGGTGCGGGCGAGGGGATTGGTGGACTGATAGGTGTAGGTGCGCATCGGACTGGCCAATCGATAACAGGCACATTAAGCACATAATGTGCTTAGACGTGTCAAGCGTATTATGTGCTTGCTATGTTTATGGCGTTTCGGGCACATTCCACGTATGGAAGACGGCATGGCCGATGAGAAACGAATCGTGCGCGTGCCGCTGCTCCTGACCCCGGACGAGGCAAAGGAATTAGACGATTGGCAGTTCACCAACCGGCTGCGGACAAGAAGCGACGCCTTGCGAGAGATGATGCGACGGACAATCGACCAGAGCCGAGGCGACAAGGCGAAGAGCTAGCTGGGAACTCACTTCTGTGTGCATCCACTAGATGACCTGCCGTCCTACCCCGCCGAACCGCTACGTGTACGTCATCGGCCCGCCGATCGGCCTCCAGAAGGTCGGCATCGCCACCGACCCGAAGCAGCGCCTCGCCACCCTCCAGACCGCCTGCCCGTTCGACCTATTCCTGCACCTGGCTGTCGCCGTGCCGTTCGAGGATGCGCACGCGATCGAACGTCGAGCGCATCGGCTGCTGGCGCGGTCGTGCGTCAGGAACGAATGGTTTGAGGCGACGCGGGAGGAGGCAATACAGGCTGTTCAGTCAGCCGTAGCTCCTCGGAGCTTGGCCAAGCCCGTCAGCCAGCCCACACCGGCCGAGTGGCGCATCAGCCGGGCTGAGCGGCGTCCGACAACACCACCGCCGTTGGACCCGCTGATCGCGTTCGGGCGTCAGTTCCGGCCCAAGGCCACCTTCCACAAGGCGGTCGTGCCAGCACCCTTGCCGCTGTTCGAATTCAGCCGACGGGCGCCGATTGACGAGCAGGCGGCGGTGGATCGGGCATTAGAGGCACTGCTGAACAGAATGGACCATCGTTGATGGTCCGCGTCATCCGCCAGATGGCCGCAGTCGGGGCAATCACGTTAGCCTGCTCGTCCGCAGCTCAGGCTCGACCAGCCCGCTGCACAACCACCGACGATGGCACCTATGCCTGCGACTTCAAATCGACAGACAAAGATGGCAGCTTTGAACTCTCGGCACCTGGCAAGCCGCTCTACATCCTGAACATGGACGAGCCTGGGAAGGCATCCGGGTTCGTGAACCTCGGGACGCGGAACATCAGCATGGCCGGGAGATATATCCGTAGCCAAACGGACCCGGCGTGCTGGGTGAACGACACCACTTTGGATCAGATATGCGCCCGGTGAGAGGCGCTTCGAGGAAGGCTGCCTCTGCGGCGGTGACTGTGCCGGTTATAGCTCTGTTCATTCTGCCGCTGTTCGGGTTCGCGCAACAGGCGGCTGCCGACCAGCAGGAGCGGGCGTTGGTGGACCGGGTGGTTAGCGCGTTGCTCAAGCGGATGGGTGGGTAGGCACTACAACTTCGCCCGGGTCCACTCCACGATCCGGCGCAGCCCGGCTATGGCGGCTGGCGTCACGACGACGCTAATGGACCTGGGCGACATGGTGGACGTGCTGGAAGCCTGGGAGGCGGCGCAGCCGAAGGAGAAGAAGGCAGCCTGAACCTGGCAATGGAGAACGCGGCAGTGCGGCGGTAATCATCGTCTATGTCGGCGCGGTTGCCAAATCGTATGCCAACTACACCAAAGTCGAGCAGCGCGGCCTAAGTGTCTGACTCGAATCGGCTCTGCAACGCCATATCCATGGTGCTGGGAGTGAGGCATCACGCTACCGCCAGCCGGCGCGACATCAGCTTGACGCTGGCGATATAGAGCCAAGCAGCAGCGCTCTCGATTGTCCTTTCGACATCTTTGGCCAGCCGACGGTTGCGGTTCAGCCAAGCAAGGGTGCGCTCCACCACCCAGCGGCGCGGCAACAGAACAAAGCCCTTGGCCACATCTGACCGCTTGACGATCTCGATCGTCCAATCGCCATGGCCCTTCAGCGCGTTCTTCAGCTTGTCGCCGGCATAACCACCATCGGCGAACACGTGGCGCAGCCAGGGCACCAGACAGCGCGCGCCCTTCAGCAGAGCGGGCGCACCATCACGATCCTGCACGTTCGCCGGATGCACGATCATCGCGATCGGCAGGCCGATGGTGTCCGTTAGAATGTGCCGCTTGCGGCCCTTGATCATCTTCTCGGCCGCGTAGCCCCGTGGTCCGCCAGACTCGGTCGTCTTGACCGATTGGCTGTCAATCACGCCGGCGGTCGGGCTTGCCTCTCGCCCGGCGGCTTCGCGGACGTCCATCAGCAGCACATGATTGATCGTCTGCCACACACCGCTGTCGCGCCACGCGTAGAAATACCGCTGCACCGTGGTGTAGGGGGGTAGGTCCTTCGGCAGGAGGCGCCACTGGCAGCCGGTCTGCGCGATATAGAATATGGCGTTGACCACCTCGCGCAGGTCGGTCTCGCGCGTGCGCCCGCAGTCGGCCGGCGGCGGCAGATGCGGTGCGATCACCTTCCACTCGTCCTCGGTGGCGTCGCTTGCGTAGCGCAAATGATCGCGCTGATACTGTGGGCGCGTGATTTCAGTCCAGGCCATGTGGCTCTCTTCGTTGTCTTCGCAAACACGAGAGAATCGCAGCCGCTGAAATCACGCAACCGCCTCTGTCTCCTCCTTGGCCTCGCCAAACCCCAGCGACGTGCGCAGCGCGCAACCGATTGAGAAGACTCAGGTTGCCATTCCATGTACGTTCCGGGTCAGCCTCTAAAAGCCAAGTTTCGCCGCAGAGCCATCATTGCTTCGATCGGGGTCGGCGCAGCAGCAGCGGCGGCAGGCGCGTCACGTGCTTGTGGTCATAGCCAAGCTATCGCAGGCGCCAACTGAGTGTGGAGGCGGTCAGGCGTCCGAACGGCGTCCTCTGGAACGGCGATGGCACCGCTATCACTTTGTCTCCATGGGCGAGGCCAAGGCGAAGATTTCAAAGACG
The DNA here is from genome assembly GCA_965199095.1 of Acetobacteraceae bacterium. Lineage (GTDB taxonomy): Bacteria > Pseudomonadota > Alphaproteobacteria > Acetobacterales > Acetobacteraceae > LMUY01. The sequence goes on along the minus strand of CBDAQM010000003.1, from coordinate 562,562 downwards.
GCGGAGTTCCTACTTCGGCACCCAAAATGCATCTACTGCGGCAATCCCGCCACAACGGTTGACCATTGTCCGCCGCGTTGTTTTTTTGCAGGCAAGCATGGGCCCGAGGGGTACGAGTTCCCCGCCTGCCAGCCCTGTAACAGCGGCGCGCGGTTGGATGAACAGGCGCTGTCCGTCCTCGTCTGCATTGAGCCGCAAACGGAGATGCCACTTGAGCGTGGCCGCCAATGGATGAAAATGCTGACCGGCACGGTTAACAACAGTCCTCAGTTGGTGCAGGAATGGAAGGATATCGGGCGAAACCTGCACAAGCGTATCCTGCGGGAGAAATATGGCACCCTCGGCGACGAGATGCGTCGTGATGGCGTGGGAACGCTGAACATCGGACCTCTGAGCCGCGCCGCGATCGAGCGGTTCGTCATCAAGTTAGGCAAGGCACTTTACTACCTGCACACGGGCAAAATCCTGGATGGCGTCATGTACGTCGTCCACATCAGCCAGAACGAGGCGAAAATGGACGGCGGGCCTCTGGACGCTGCGTTGAAATTCGCGCCGTGGCTTGCCATCCCGACCAGGGCGAAACGATCTCTGGCTAAGCAATTCGTCTACAGGTGGGGCTACACGCCCGAGTTAGGCTCCCTCCAAGCAGTCGTCCGGTTCAGCAGCCAATTCATGTTCCGCCTCATCGCGATGTGCCACGACACGGCCGAGAGCGTGGAGAGCGAGCAGATGGCGCGGTTCGGTGAGGTTCCCATTTTCGGTCGCTATGATTGCCGCTTGTCGGCGGCCGAGTGACGCACATCGGCGACTTCCGGCGGCGGCTCACAATCCCAATTCTGAACGTTCCGCGCGCGTGCGCGCGAGGCGAGGATCAGATCTCCGCCGCTGCTTCGTCAGAGCCCTGACGCTTTGCGGTGGCGTCTATGACCAACTGCTCTAGCGTCAGCCCGCCGCGATGCTCGACCTCGGTCTTGTCCCCATAGGTCTTCGGCGCCATCCGGGCGGCCGCCCACTTGAGGGCGTCAACCTTGGCCCGGATCATGGACGCATCACCGCCGGCGCGGGCAGTGTCCAGTATCTCGTCATACAGGGCATGAGCCTGCTCGGCTCGGGCGGCGGCAAACGAGGCCCTAACCCATCGCGGTCGTCGGTGGCCCAGCGGCGGACGGTTACCTCGGACGGCATGCCCTCGGCGCGGCAGATCGATCGCAGGCTTTCCCCGGACGCGATCCGGTCGCAGATGCTTACGGCCAGATCGGCGGTGAACAGGTCGGCGGACATGGCGGCTCCAGTGCTGATCCAACATAACCTAGGCTGCGACCTTCCTACCAGCATCTCCGTCAATTCGGCTGGTCGTTCATGGACTTGACGAAGGCGCGCAGCTTGTCCCGGAGGCCGTCGTTAGAATCGTCGTCCCCGTCACGCATCTGGGCGCGTGCCGCGTCCATCTCTGCCCGCACGGCGTCAAAGGGTCGGCCAGCGCCCCGCAGGTGCAGTTCGGCGCCGGCGTCGCTGTATCGAGTGAGCGCTGCCTCGTCGGTGCGCTCGGGCAGCCAGGCGCGGAAGCTAGACACCACAAGTCGGCCAACGCGGCGTCGGTCAGCGCGGCGCACAGACGGTCTCGGCGGAGGTATGCGGCGACGTCCTCCATGACCAGGTGCTCGGCGAAGGCGTCCACCATTGCGCCTATGTGCTCGTTGAGTTCAGCCATGAGACTGCCTCCCGACACCGGCCATCAGCTTCGCAGCCACTCGGGGTCGGAAGGGTCTATCGGGGGCGACGGGGGCGGCTTTTCCGAATGGATGCCAACCACTGCTGCGCGGTTCACGAAACCCTCAAACGCCCTCTGCACCGCGTCGACGTTGTCGCGCTCGGACGCGGCGAGCCATCCCATCTCGGTCAGAATGGCGATCCCGCCTGGGATGAGATCGAAGAACACACGGACGGTCCCGGCATCCTGGCGCATGGCCGCTGCCTTCCGGCGCTCCCGATGCCGACGCATGCGCAGGGTGGATGCCTTTGGTGACGCGTCGCTCCCTAGCGGCGGAGGATGATCCTGATCAGTGGTAATCGCGGGTTCGGGTCGGGGTCATTGGCAGTGGCTCCTCCGTGCGGTTGGTGGTGCTGTCGTTGAACGATCGGCCCGAAGTGCGGGAGGTGTTTGCCAGCTTCGCGATCAAGGAGGTACGGATAGTCTACCACGTGTTGAGGCGGGCGGAGCAGTGGGCGAGGTGTTGATTTCCAGCGGCTTCGGAAGTCCTGTTGTCGCTACAACGTGGTCGGGCTAACCCGACCACGTTCAGTGTCAAAGCGGGCTGCTGCTTTCTGATCTATCTCGACGAGTTCTACAGACACGTCCCTAAGCTTCTGACGATACCTTTTCAGGTCGCCCTTGATCTCGCCATGATACCAATTCGTTTTGACCGGATCGTGGCTCGCGCTGAGGCCGTGTTGTAGGGCATCTCGCACGCGTATGGTCACTGCGCCAACGGCACGGGAGACCGAAGGATACATGATAGTAACGGCTAAACCATCAGCCACGATGACTTCTTCCAACTCGCCGGATAGACCACCATTACGAGACGATCCACCGAATGCAGCGGATGAGACCCGGTATCTCTGCGACTTCTTATCGAACACCACCTGTTGTGGTGCTTGCAGTGTCCTTATGAAACGCAGTTCATGCTTCAATAAGGTCGGCAAACGTGCCCGAGTACGGAACATGACGGCCATCGTCACCCTCCGTAGCCAACCTGGGCGCCCAACGAGAAAATAGAGCAAGCGCGTCATCACCCTCGCCCTCAAACTCGTGCCCCGCAGCGTGATTTCGTCCCCAAAGATACACATCACCGTCGGAGTCGATTGCCAACTCCATTTCGGCATTTCGTTCGTGCCACTCGATCTGCACGCTCCCGTCCCCAACAGGAACGATGTAGGGCGCAGCCGCGCGGGGGCGACCTTTAAGCGCGGCCTGGATCAGAGACTCCGCGCGGAACAAAACGCTTGTCGAAATGGACAACGACCCAGGGCCGTCCCATCCACCTTTAAGTGTTTTCAAATCGCTAATAGCCGCGCTGACGGCGCTCTTCCAAGCAACCTGATCTAAGTGCCCGGTCGACCAGCCGTTCTCTACTGGCAGCTGAAACGTCTGACCGGCACTACCCCGCTGCGGTCCCATAGACGCGCGAGACACTTGCGCAGGCCTGCCAACGCTAAGCACGGAGAGGTGCGTCCAAAAAGCGGCCTCTTGCAGATGGACCGTGGGCGGTAGCGTTGGAAGCATCTTACGCCTCAGTGTGAATCGTGGCTTTCCGCATATCTAAGATACGCCCGTGAAGTTTGTCAGCACCTTGCATGGCAGATTCGACCAATTGGTCATCAACTGAGCTAAGCGCTCCAAGGCCGAAGAAGTTTACCCCGATCACGGGTAAGGCGGGCGGAGCAGTGCCGATACCTACAATGGCCTGTACGTAGCCGCTGGCTGGTGGGTCCAGGTGTTCGGTCCACGTTGCGTTGAAACTAGTCACACCGCGGCCAATCGGTGTGAAGAACTTGACTACATCTGAAAGCTTGCGTGTTCCTCCCTCAATCAGCAGAGGAAATGCGTTATTATATGACAGCTCTACAAGCCTGAAGCGCATGTTATGATCGAGCCGGTCTGAGATCCACTCACAGAAATGCTTGGTGTCTACCGACCATCGCTCCCTCAGTGCTTCGTATCCAGGATAAGTGTCCTTTTCCCCAACAGGCGCTTGTCTCTGCCACCCGAAAGCTAAACGATCTTGTTGAATGACGCACAAAGTGGATTGATCCGGCCCGTTAAACCGAAGTCGCGGAAGTATGCCTCCCCCGTCAGCGCCAATTAACTGAATACCCACCTGCCCGGTCGGCTGACCCAACAGCGGTATCTGCGCCGGTGGAAGCGACGGGAGTTCGGCATAGCTTGTGTGTCGAGGGCCACCAAACTCGGCCACCCATGCTGCCACATCGAGGAGGGTTAATGGAGCAGGTTGCTCAAAATGCAGCGCCAGCACGACCTCTTGCAAGCTGCGGGTAGTAGGCATCTGACAGACTCTGCACCGTTTATAAAGGTAGGTGGGCCTGTACCATACCAGATAATCAACAACCAATTCCTACCGGCCGATCGGTCGCCGTCGGGAAGAGCTAGTCTGGTAGCCAGCACTCAATAGCTGAAGGGCCGAACTAGACAACTTCGTTCATGCTAAGGCTTTGAAGCCCCGTTGAAGCCCAGGCATCCGCAGGCGGTATTCGAATGAGCGGGAAAATGTCAGCAGACGATTGTAAAGGATAGCACTTTTCAGCAGGCGGCGTTGATTGAACCAGTAGAAGTAGAAGACGAAGCCGTGCAGCCCCGCACCCTTTGCCAGCGCGATCTGCTGCCGCAACGTCTCGGACCCATCCAGCCGGTAATGCCCCAGCAATCCAGGTGTCCGCGGTTGGTAGTGCCCGGCGAAACGGGGCAGCGCCCTGCCAAGGTTGGTCCATTCTGTGAAGCCGGGGCCCCACCAGGCGTCGTTCTCCGCCACCCGATGGTATTGCGGCAAGTAGTAGGCGAGCAGCTTGGCCTGCGGGACAAGGCCGGGCGGCAGCGGCGCCACGTCCTCAAACCCCGCATTGCGGCGGCTGTTGCGGCGGACCTCGTCCGGGATGTTTGGTACGCTTGCATCCAGCCCAGACTGCTCCCGCCACCGCAGCAGGCCGAGTAGCGGGTTTGGGTCAAGCGCAGCGCCACCCCAGCGGCGCGGATCGAATCCGAAGAAAGGCGAGCGGCCCTCTCTAAACCCGGTCGCGAGGTAATGCTCCATCGGATCCATGCCGGCCGACGCCACGTCCGGGTTTTGGCGGAGGTAATGCGCGCTGTCGAACTCGGGAATTGGGCTGACGAGGCCCGTCAAGCGTCGGCTGAGGAAGTGTGCCAGCGGGGACTCGCGGGATGGCACGATGTGCTGCCGCCGATACCAGGCGGGGTCGAAATGCAGGATTGGCTTGCGGCCTCTGGCCTCTCCCCCTTCGATGTAGTGCAGGAGCGGGTCGCCCCTGCACTCTGGATTACGCTCCCGGTAGTACGTCGGGTTGAAATAGGGATTCGGCCACCGGCCCTCCCGCCAGCCGTAGCGATGCCAGTGGAGCAGGGCGCCTGTCCCGGTGCCTGCCAGGTCGCTGTTGCGCGCCAGGAACCAAGCGCCGTCGAACAAGCCGGACTGCTGCAACATGCGAAGACGCTGCTGCTCGTCCCGGTCCGGGACGTTCATCGCCGTTCAAGCGCGCTGATACCCTCATCCTGCGAGGCCATCGTCGTCCCAGGTTAAAACTTCTTAACGAATGGTAAGCAGCGCTCCGCCGCTTTGCACTGGAAAAACGCTGTTGCGACGACGAATCAGGGGGCGGTGCCGGCTTGATCGCGGGTTCCGCCGGAGTGCCGCCGTTACATTTTTCAACGATACGACGCAGCAAGGTTTCAGTGGCGTCGCCACCTCCCGTCGCATCCAGAGGAGACTTCGCATGACCAAGCGTTCGTTCGCCCGGTGCCTGAAAGTCGCCGGAGCATTGGTGATGGCAGCCGCGCTGTCCGGCTGCGTGATTTTCCCCGGCTATGGCCCACGCTACGGATACTACCGGCCGCATCCGCATTATTACTATTGAGGCTGCGCGCCGTGTGATACGGCGGCGGATGCATCGGCGGGTGGAGCCTGGACCCGCGCGCTCGGCTGCGCTAGCCCTCCGGCGTGCTGCATCCTGGTCCCACCCTTGTCACTGGCGCCACCGGCTTCGTCGGCTCCGCCGTGGCGCGGGCGCTCCTGGTGCGGGGCCATGCCCTTCGCCTGCTGGTGCGGGAGAACAGCGACCGCGGCAACATCGCAGGCTTGCCGGCCGAGTTGGCGGTCGGCGACCTGAAGGACCCAGCCTCGCTGGAGCGGGCGGTCGCCGGCTGCCGCTACGTCGTGCACGTGGCGGCCGACTACCGCCTGTGGGTGCCCGACCCTGAGGCGATGAACCGGGCGAACGTCGACGGCACGCGCGCCCTGCTGCTCTCCGCCCAGGCGGCCGGCGTGGAGCGGATGGTGTATTGCAGCAGCGTGGCGGCACTTGGGCTGATCGGGGACGGCACGCCGGGTGACGAGACGACGCCGAACAGCCTGGCCAAGGTCATCGGCACCTATAAACGCTCCAAATACCTGGCCGAGCAGGCCGTCCTGGCCCTCGCGCGGGACGGCGTTCCCGTCGTCATCGTCAATCCCAGCGCGCCTGTCGGGCCGCGCGACATCAAGCCGACGCCGACCGGCAAGATGATCGCCGACACCGCCGCCGGCCGCATGCCCGCCTATGTCGACACCGGGCTGAACGTCGTGCACGTGGACGACGTGGCGCAAGGCCATGTGCTCGCGCTGGAGCGCGGGCGCGCCGGCGAGTGCTACATCCTCGGTGGCGAGGACATGGGGATGCAAAGCCTGCTCACGCTCGTGGCGGAGGTCGCCGGCCGCAAGCCGCCGCGGATCAAGCTGCCGCATGCCGCCCTGTATCCCTTGGCGCTGGCGAGCGAGGGGGTGGCGAAGGTGGCGGGGATCGAGCCGATCGTCACCCGCGATATCCTGGCGATGGCGAAGAAGAAGATGTTCTTCTCCTCGGCCAAGGCGCAGGCCGAACTTGGCTACAGCTACCGTCCGGCCCGCGAGGCGGTGGCCGACGCCGTCGCCTGGTTCCGCGCAGAGGGCCGAGTGCCCCAATGAGTGCTGTGGCGCTGCTGGCCTTGGCGGCTTGGATCTACCTGCTCGTCGGACATGGCCGGTTCTGGTCCGCGGGACCACGCCTGTCACCCACCCGCCCGGAAACCGCGCCTGCAGTCGATATCGTGATCCCCGCCCGCGACGAGGCGGAGAGCATCGAGCGCTGCCTCCGATCGCTCCTGGCGCAAACTTACTCCGGCGCCCTCCGCATCATCCTCGTCGACGACCGCAGCAGCGATGGCACCGGGGACATTGCCCGGCGCCTGGCCGATGACCGGTTGCTGGTGGTCGAGGGTGGGCCGCGGCCTGCAGGGTGGAGCGGCAAGCTGTGGGCGGTGGCGCAGGGGGTCGGCCGCGGCACGGCCCCGCTGGTCCTGCTCTGCGACGCCGATATCGTGCACGACCCGGCGCATGTCGCCACGCTGGTGGCGAAGCTCGAAGCCGCCGGGCTCGACCTGGTGTCGGAAATGGTGGAGCTGAACTGCGCCAGCCTGGCGGAGCGTGCGCTGGTGCCCGCCTTCGTCTTCTTCTTCCAACTGCTTTACCCCTTCGCCCGGGTGAACGACCCGCTGAACGGCACGGCCGCGGCGGCGGGTGGCACAATCCTGGTCCGCCGGGCCGCCCTGGCGCGGGTGGGCGGCATCGAGGCGATCCGCGGCAAGCTGATCGACGACGTGGCGATGGCCCGCGCGATCAAGCGCGGCGGCCGCATCTGGCTGGGGCATAGCCAGTTGGCGCGCTCCATCCGGCCCTACCCGGCGGCGGCCGATGTGTGGCGGATGGTCGCGCGCACCGCCTATGTGCAGTTGCGCTTCTCCCCGCTGATCCTGCTTGGCACGATCGCCGGGCTGGCACTGGTGTGGCTGGCGCCACCGTTGCTCGCCCTGTTCGGCAGCGGGGTCGCGCGATGGATGGGGCTGGCCGCCTGGCTGGGCGCCATGGCCAGCTACCTGCCGACCCTGCGGCGCTTCCGCCAGTCCCCGCTCTGGGCCTTGGCGCTGCCGCTGGTGGCGGCGTTCTACATGGCGGCGACCATCGGCTCGGCGGTCGACCACCATCGTGGCCGCGGCGTGGTGTGGAAGCGGCGCTCCTACGGGGAGGCCGGCACGTGAGCGCCTCGGTCGAGACGCCGTCCGGCAAGGGCAAGGGGGACGAGAACTTCCCGGTCGGGTCCCGCCTGATCCGGCCGGCGCTGCGCCCGCACGTCCATGCGTTCTACGACTTCGCCCGGCAGGCCGACGACATAGCCGACAGTGCGACCCTGTCCGCGGCGGACAAGGTCGCCCGGCTCGACGTGATGGGCCGGGTGCTGACCGGGGAGGCTGCGGACGGCTCCCCCAGCGCCACGCGGCTGCGCGGCAGCCTGGCGGAAACGGGGGTGACGCCGCAGCATTCGCTGGAGTTGCTCCGCGCCTTCCGGCAGGACGCGACCAAGCTGCGTTACGCCAGTTGGGAGGAGTTGCTGGATTACTGCCGCTATTCCGCCATGCCGGTCGGTCGGCATGTGCTGGACCTGCATGGCGAGCGGGCGGACACCTACCCGCCCTCCGACGCGTTGTGCGCCGCGTTGCAGGTGTTGAACCATTTGCAGGATTGCGCCGGCGACCTGGAAACACTGGATCGCTGCTACGTCCCGCTGGACATGCTGGCCGCGGTGGGGTTGGAGGTGGATGCAGTCCGCGCACCGTCGGCCTCCGCCGGGTTTCGCCAGGTGCTGGACCGGCTGCTGGACGAAACCAGCCGGTTGAACCGCCAGGGCGCCGCCCTGCCCCGCCAGGTTCGCGACCGCCGTCTGCGGGTGGAAACGGCCGTCATCGTCGGCCTGGCGAAGCGGCTGACGCGGCGGCTGCGGCGGCACGACCCGCTGGCGGCCCGGGTCAAGCTACGCCGCAGCGACGTGGTGGGCAGCGTGGTGCAGGCCCTGCCATGGCTGCGGTGACGGCGCTGGGGGCGGATGCGGCGGATTTGTCCGCCGTGGAAACCATCGTCAAGGCCGCCGGCACCTCGTTTTACCGCGGCATGCGCATCCTCCCGCGCGACCGGCGCGCCGCGATGTATGCGATCTATGCCTTCTGCCGCCTGGTGGACGATGTGGCGGACGAGCCGGCACCGATGCAGGCCAAGCAAGCCGGGTTGCAGGCATGGCGCGACGCCGTGGCAGCCGTCTATGCCGGGCAAACCCGCGACCCGGTCACACGCGTGCTGGCGGCTGCCGTGCCGCGCTATGAGTTGAGGCAGCGGGACTTCCTGGACGTGATCGACGGCATGCAGATGGACGCGGAAACCCTGATCACCGCGCCGGATTTCGCCACGCTCGACCTGTACTGCGACCGGGTGGCCGCGGCGGTCGGCCGCCTGTCGGTTCGTGCGTTCGGCGACCCGTCGCCGCGCGCGGACGAGGTGGCGTTCTCGCTCGGCCGCGCCTTGCAATTGACCAACATCCTGCGCGATTTGGCCGAGGACGCGGCGCGCGACCGGCTGTATCTGCCGCGCGAGTGGTTGGACGAGGCCGGGGTTCCGCACAACCCCGCCGCCGCACTCGCCTCGCCGCGGCTGCCCGTGGTGTGCGACCGCGTGCTGGCCGAGGCGCGGCGGCGGTTCCAGCTAGCGGACGCCGCGATGACGGGGTGCGACCAGCGCGCGATGCGGCCGGCCCGGCTGATGGGGGCGACGTATTCCGCCTTGCTGGACCGGTTGGAGGCGCGCGGCTGGCACGATCTGCATCACCCCGTCCGCGTGCCGAAATGGCGCAAACTGTCGATCGCGCTGCGCCACCTCCTGTGAGCCGGGTTCATATTATCGGCGCGGGCATGGCCGGGCTCGCGGCGGCACTGGCCTGTGTCGATGGCGGCCACGCCGTCACGGTGTACGAGGCGGGGCCGGCCGCCGGGGGCCGCTGCCGGTCCTATTTCGACAAGGAACTCGGCTGCCGCATCGACAACGGCAACCATCTTTGGCTGTCCGGCAACCGCAGCATCGCCCGCTTCCTGCGCCGGGTGGGGGCGGAAGGCACCGTGGCCGGGCCATCCCGCGCGATGTTCCCGTTCTTCGACCTCGCGACCCGCCGCGGCTGGACGGTGCGGCCGAATGCGGGGCGGCTGCCCTGGTGGGTGCTGGCGCCAGGCCGGAACGTGCCCGGCGCCCGCCTCCGCGACTACGCCGGGCTGCTGCGATTGCTGCGCGCGGGGCCGGACGCGACCGTGGCGGATGTCATGCCGCCCGGCCTGCTGAACGACCGGCTGATCGAGCCGCTCGTCATCGCAGCGCTGAACACTGCCCCCGCGTCCGGCAGCGCCGGGCTGATGGCCGCCGTCATGCGGGAGACCCTGGCGCGCGGCGGCAGTGCCTGCATCCCCGGCTTCCCGCGTGAGGGCCTCTCCGCCAGTTTCATCGACCCGGCGGTCACGGCCTTGCAGCGTGCGGGCGTGCAGGTGCAACTTGGTCGCCGCGTCGCCGCCCTGGCCGTGAGCGGCACGACGGTCGAGGCGATCAGGACGGTGGACGGACCGATCCCGCTCGGGCGCGGCGAGACGGTCGTGCTCGCGGTGCCGGCGCCGGTGGCGCAGACCCTGTTGCCGGGCCTCCCCGCGCCGGAGGCGTTCGAGTCGATCGTCAACCTGCATTACCGGCTGGACGTGCCGCCGGGGCCGGCCGGCTTCGTCGGACTGCTTGGCGGGACGGCCGAATGGGTGTTCGTGAAACCGGGCGTGGTGTCCGTCACCATCAGCGCGGCCAACCGCCTCGTCGATCGTGCCGCGAGTGACTTGGCTGCAACAGTGTGGCCGGAATTATGTGCGGCGTTGGGTATTGGGCAACCCATGCCGGCCTGGCGTGTCGTAAAGGAGAAGCGTGCAACCTTTGCTGCCACTCCAACGGAGAACAGGAAGCGACCCGGCGTGCGTGTCGGCCTAGCGAACCTCGCCATGGCCGGCGATTGGACCGACACTGGCCTGCCTGCAACCATCGAGGGCGCCATCAGGTCCGGTGAAACTGCGGCGGCGGCGCTGAAAACCGCCGCCATGAGCCTGGATGGATGATGCCAAGCGAAACGCTGATCCGCACCGAACCAGACGCCCTCCAAACCGCCATCGACGCTGCTCAGGCCGCATTGCTCGCCCGGCAGGCACGGGACGGCCATTGGCTGTTCGAGTTGGAGGCGGATGCGACCATTCCGGCGGAATATGTGCTGCTGGAACATTACCTGGACCGCATCGACCCGGACCTGGAAGCGCGAATCGGCGTGTACCTGCGCGGCATCCAAAATCCGGATGGCGGCTGGCCGCTGTTCCATAATGGAGCGTCCGACCTTTCCGTCAGCGTGAAGGCGTATTTCGCGCTGAAGGCCATCGGCGACTCGCCCGACCAGCCGCACATGGCGCTGGCGCGCGCCCGTATCCTGCAACTGGGCGGGGCGGAGCGGAGCAACGTGTTCTGCCGCGTGCAATTGGCGCTGTTCGGCCAAGTGCCCTGGCGCGCGACGCCCGTGATGCCGGTGGAGATCATCCACCTGCCACGCTGGTTCTTCTTCCACCTGTCCAAAGTGTCCTACTGGTCGCGGACGGTCATCGTGCCGCTGTTGGTGCTGATGGCGCTGCGTCCGCAGGCGCGCAATCCGAAGCGAATCGGCGTGGCGGAACTGTTCCGCGCCCCCCCGGACACCGTGCGGGATTGGTTCCGTGGCCCATACCGCTCGGCCTGGGGCCCGGTGTTCCGCACGTTGGATCGGCTGCTGCGTCCACTCGTCCCGCTGTTCCCGGAGGCGCCGCGGCGCCGGGCCATCGACTCCGCGGTCGCCTTCACGGTCGAGCGGCTGAACGGCGAGGACGGGTTGGGCGCGATCTACCCCGCCATGGCCAACAGCGTCATGATGTTCGACGCCTTGGGCTTCCCCGCGGACCATCCGCATGCCGCCACGGCCTGGGGCGCCGTGCGCAAGCTGCTGGTGATGAAGCCGGACCGCACCTACTGCCAGCCCTGCCTGTCGCCGATCTGGGATACCGGCCTGGCGGGACACGCGGTCGCGGAAGCCGATGGGGAGCCGTCACAGGCCGTTCAAGCCGCATGCGACTGGCTGGCCGAGCGCCAGGTCACCACGGTGCGCGGGGATTGGTCCGTCTCGCGCCCCAACCTTGCGCCGGGTGGGTGGGCGTTCCAGTACGAGAACCCGCATTACCCGGACGTGGACGACACCGCTGTTGTCGCCATGCTGCTGCACCGGACCGGCGAGCCGGGCTATGCCGACGCCATTGAGCGGGCGCGCCACTGGGTCATCGGCATGCAAAGCCGCAACGGCGGCTGGGGCGCCTTCGATGTCGATAACGACTACCAGTTCCTCAACCACATCCCGTTCGCCGACCACGGCGCCTTGCTCGACCCGCCGACGGTGGACGTAACGGCGCGCTGCGTGTCGTTCCTGGCCCAGCTTGGCCACACGGCGCAGGATCCGGTCATGGCCCGCGCCCTGGCCTATATCAGGCACGAGCAGGAGGTGGACGGGAGTTGGTTCGGCCGTTGGGGCACAAACTACATCTATGGCACGTGGTCCACGCTATGTGCGCTGAACGCCGTCGGGCTGCCGCATGACGATCCGGCGATTCAGCGCGCCGTCACCTGGCTTCTCTCGAACCAGCGCAAGGATGGCGGGTGGGGCGAGGACGAGGAGAGCTATGCCAACGCACCGCCCGGGCGGTATCGGGAAAGCACGCCGTCGCAGACCGCGTGGGCGTTGCTCGGGTTGATGGCGGCCGGCGAGGTCAACAGCCCTGCGGTGGCGCGCGGCGTCGACTATTTGCGCCAGACGCAACGTCCGGATGGCGAGTGGGACGAGCTGCCCTACACCGCCGTCGGCTTTCCCCGCGTGTTCTACCTGCGATATCACGGCTACCGCCTGTTCTTCCCCTTGTTGGCCTTGGCACGGTATCGCAACCTCTTGGAGAGCAACAGCCGCCGGGTCGCCTTCGGCTTTTAGGCGTGCTCGGCATCGTGGTGGGCCTGGCGGCCGAGGCGCGGCTGGCGCGTGGCCTGGGCTGCGACGTGGCTGTCGGCGGCGGGGGCGCCCGGGGTGCAGCCGTGGCCGCGTCGCGGCTGGTCGACCGCGGCGTCAGTGGGTTGATCAGCTTCGGCCTGGCGGGCGGGCTGTCGCCCGATCTGGCCGCCGGCACGATTATCGTGCCTGAGGGCGTGGTCGATGAGGCTAGAGCCCGATGGACCGCCGACGCTGCCCTGTCGGCCCGGCTCGGGCTGGCGGCAGGCTGGATGCTGGCGGCCACGGGCATCATCGCGACGCAGATGGCCAAACGACAGGCGTGGCAGGCCTGCGGCGCCCTCGCCGTGGATCTGGAAAGCGGGGCCGTGGCCGAGATCGCAGCACGGCACGGCCTGCCCTTCGCGGTGCTGCGGGCCGTCTGCGACCCGGCCGGCCGCGACCTGCCGCCAGCCGCGATGACGGCGCTGGATGCGCAGGGACGCATCCGCCCGGCCGCCCTGCTACGCTCGCTTGCCAGCCATCCGGGACAAGTCCCCGGGTTGATCGCCCTGGGACGCGAAACCAGCCAGGCCCGGCTGGCGCTGTTGGTGAAGGTGGCCGCGATCGGTCCGCTTGATTAAGGAGGACGCCGTGCCGATCAAGCAGACCACGCGATATCACGAGATGGCCGACCCGCAGGTGCAGCCGCGTTTCTCCGGCATTGCCACCTTCTTCCGCGCGCCCGCCGAGCAGGATCTGGCGCGGGTCGATATCGGCGTCATCGGCGTGCCGTTCGATGGCGGCGTCACGAACCGACCTGGCGCCCGGCACGGCCCGCGCGAGGTGCGCAACCAATCCACCTTGTCTCGGAGGATCAACACCGCGACCGGGGTGCAGCCGTTCGATGGCCTGCGCGTCCGCGACCTGGGGGATTGCTGGATCGAGCAGCCATACGCGCTGGAACCCGCGCTCGGCGAGATCGAGGCGTTCTATCGCCGGGTCGTGTCGGCCGGTGTTGTGCCGCTGTCGGTCGGCGGCGACCACTCCATGACGTTGCCCATCCTGCGGGCCGTGGGGGCAGCGCGGCCGGTCGGCATGGTGCATATCGACGCGCATGCCGACACCGGCGACGAGTATATGGGCTCGCGCTACCATCATGGCACGCCGTTCCGCCGGGCGGTCGACGAGGGTGTGCTGGACCCGAAGCGGGTGATCCAAATCGGCATCCGCGGGCATAGCAACGTGCCGGGCGGCCTCTGGGGCTTCAGCGAAGCCAGCGGCATGCGGGTCATGCCGATCGAGGAGTTCCAGGACCGCGGCTGGCGGTGGGCCGTGGAGGAGGCCGTGCGTGTGGCGGGCGACGGCCCGACCTACCTGTCCTTCGATGTCGACAGCCTCGACCCGATCTACGCGCCCGGCACCGGCACGCCGGAGCCCGGCGGCGTCACGATGCTGGACGCGCTGCGGCTGGTTCGGGGCCTAACGGGCTTGAACTTTGTCGGCGGCGACGTGGTGGAGGTGTCGCCGCCGTTCGATGTCGGCGGCATCACCGCGGTACACGGCGCGGCGATGCTGTTCGAAATCCTCTGTGTGCTGGCGGCGGCCCGGAAACGCACGGCCAGTTAGGCGTCATCGTTCAAACGAGGTGCTAATCCGCGTCGGCCACTTCCGCCGCCTTCGGCTTGTGGCGGATTTCCGCCATTTTGTCCTGCACATGCTTGCTGAAGCTGTATTCGGCCGGGCGTTGGTGGTCCAGCTTGATCTCCGGCGCCATCGGACCGCTGAGACGTGGACCACGCAGTGCGACGGTCAGTGTCTTCAGCGGGCTCTTCACCGCATCGACCACCGCAGTGGCCTCATAGCCGGAATGGACCATGCAGTCGGCGCATTTCTCGTAGTTGCCGGTGCCGTATTTGTCCCACTCCGTCGTCTCCATCAGCTCGGTGAAGGTCTTGGCATACCCCTCGCCCAGCAGGTAGCAGGGGCGCTGCCAGCCGAACACGTTGCGGGTAGGCTTGCCCCATGGCGTGCAGTGATAGCTCTCGTTGCCGGCGAGGAAGTTCATGAAAAGCGGGGATTGGGTGAACTTCCAGCCCTTGCCCTTGCCGCGGGTGAGGATGTCGCGGAACAACTGCTTGGTCTTCTGGCGGGATAGGAAGTGCGCCTGGTCGGGCGCCCGCTCGTACGCGTAACCCGGCGAGGTCATGATCCCGTCCACGCCCATCGCCATCACGTCGTCGAAGAACTTCGCCACCCGCTCCGCCTTGGCGCCGTCGAACAGCGTGCAGTTGATGGACAGGCGGAACCCGCGCTCCTTCGCCATGCGGATGGCCGAAATGGCGCGGTCGTAGACGCCTTCCTGGCTGACGGCGTGGTCGTGCATGTCCTTGTCGCCGTCCAGGTGCACGTCCCAGGAGAAGAAAGGATTCGGCTTGAACTGATCCATCTTCTTTTCGAGCAGCAAGGCGTTCGTGCAAAGATACACGAACTTCTTCCGCTCCAGGATCTTCGCGACGATCTCCGGCATTTCCTTGTGCAACAGCGGCTCGCCACCGGCGATCGCCACCACGGGGGCGCCGCACTCGTCCACCGCCGCCAAGGAGTCGGCCACCGACAGGCGCTGGTTCAGGATTTCAGCCGGGTAATCGATCTTGCCGCAGCCGGAGCAAGCCAGGTTGCACCGGAACAGCGGCTCCAGCATCAGCACCAAAGGATAGCGCTTGCGCCCGGTGAGGTGCTGCTTGACGACATAGGCCCCAACCCGGAGGACCTGCTGTAAGGGAACCGACATCGACCTCAATCTCCTTTGCCAAGGGCCTGGCTCCTCGCACCTGCCAGGTGTCGGCTATTTCCTCGTCCAATGCAAAGTCCTGGGAAAGTTAGTGGTTCCGGGACCGGTGCATGGCCAACGGATTGCCACCGGAGCCGGGCTGTCGCTGCGCCACGAATGTCTTGGTTGCATCGTCATCAACACCCGGTATCTTGCCATCTGCGTCAGACCAGAGCAATCAGCCGTGGCAAAGGCGCACCACATGTCTGGGAATATGTTGCGCGGGAGACGCATGTTTATGCGTCAGACCCCTCCACATCTTGCATAAGGCGAAGTGGCGGTGCTTCTTTGAGAGACGTATGCCTCCCCGGCCCTTCCTTCTGGAGGGTTCGATTCCACGCTTTCCGGAGGGGCGTGTCTGTGGTCAGGGTCATGGATGTCGGCTGATTCGCTCTTGCGTTCCAACGCCGATGCATTGTCGGCGGCGATGGCCAAGGCCGCCCGGATTACCGAGGCGGCGTTGGAGTCCTTGCTCGGGCAGCCCACCGGTGCGGAGGGCCGGCTGATCGAAGCCATGCGCTACGCCAGCCTCAACGGCGGAAAGCGGCTGCGTGGCTTTCTTGTGCTGGAGATCGCCGGGCTGTTCGATGTGCCGCAGGCGCAGGCTGCGCGGGTCGCCGCCTCGGTGGAGATGTTGCACGCCTATTCTCTGGTGCATGACGACCTGCCGGCGATGGATGACGATGACCTGCGGCGCGGCCAGCCGAGCACCCATCGCGCGTTTGACGAGGCCACCGCCATTTTAGCCGGCGACGCTTTGCAGGCGCAGGCGTTTGAGGTGCTGGCACAGGCCGCGACCCATCCCGACCCGCTTGCGCGATGTGAGCTTGTCGCGGCGTTGGGCGCAGCGAGCGGGGCGCGGGGCATGGCGGGGGGCCAGATGATCGACATGGCTGCCGAAGGCCGGATGCTCGGGGTCGCCGAGGTGGCCCGCATGCAGGCGCTGAAGACCGGCCGGCTTATCCAATACAGTGCCGAGGCGGGCGCCATCCTGGGGCGGGCAAGCGCCACCGCCCAGGCGCAGATCGCCGCCTACGGCCGTGACCTGGGTGCTGCGTTCCAGATTGCCGATGATGTGCTGGATGCCGCCGGCGACACCAGCGCGATCGGGAAAACCGCAGGCAAGGACGCCGCGGCCGGGAAGGCGACGCTCGTCGCCCTGCTCGGCCTGGAACAGGCGACTGCCCATGCCCGCTCGCTGAGCGATGAGGCTGCCTCCCACCTTGATATGTTCGGCGCCCGCGCCGCGCGGTTGCGCGACCTGGCCAGCTACGTCGTATCGCGGGGGTATTGAGGTGAACGCGCCGATGCTGCCGCCCCGCCCCGCGACCCCGCTGCTGGACCGTGTCCGGTTCCCGTCGGACCTGCGCAACCTGTCGGGCGAGCAGTTGCGCCAACTGGCGGACGAGTTGCGGGCGGAGACGATCGACGCGGTGAGCACCACGGGTGGGCATCTGGGCGCCAGCCTGGGCGTGGTGGAGCTGACGGTCGCGCTGCACGCCGTGTTCGACACGCCCTCCGACCGGGTGATCTGGGACGTGGGCCACCAATGCTACCCGCACAAGATCATCACCGGCCGGCGCGACCGCATCCGCACCCTGCGCCAACCCGGCGGCCTGTCCGGCTTCACCCGCCGCTCCGAGAGCGAGTATGACCCGTTCGGCGCCGCGCACTCCTCCACCTCGATCTCCGCCGGGCTGGGCATGGCCGTGGCGTCCGAGCTGCTGGGCCAGCCGCGCACCGTCATCGCGGTGATCGGCGACGGCGCGATGAGCGCCGGGATGGCCTACGAGGCGATGAACAATGCCGGCGCCATGAAGGCGCGGCTGGTGGTGGTGCTGAACGACAACGAGATGTCGATCGCCCCGCCGGTCGGCGCGATGAGCGCCTATTTGACCCGGCTGCTGAGCAGCAACTCCTACCTCAACCTGCGCGACCTGGCCGCCCGCATGGCGCGGCGCTTCCCGTCCGGCGTGGCCAAGACGGCCAAGCGGGCGGAGGAATACGCCCGCGGCATCCTGACCGGCGGCACGCTGTTCGAGGAGCTGGGCTTCTACTATCTGGGCCCGATCGACGGCCACAACCTGGACCACCTGCTGCCGGTGCTGCGCAACGTGCGCGACGCGGAGGAGAGCGGCCCGATCCTGGTGCACGCGATCACGCAGAAGGGCCGCGGCTACGCCCCGGCGGAGGCGAGTGCGGACAAGCTGCACGCCGTCAGCCGCTTCAACGTGGTGACCGGCGAGCAGGTGAAGGCGCCGCCCGGCCCGCCCAGCTACACGCGGGTGTTCGCCGACGCGCTGATCGCGGAGGCGGAGGCCAACCCGCGGGTGGTGGCGATCACCGCGGCGATGCCGTCCGGCACCGGGCTGGACCGGTTCGCCAAGCGCTTTCCGGAGCGCTGCTTCGACGTGGGGATCGCCGAGCAGCATGCGGTGACGTTCGCGGCGGGCATGGCGACGGAGGGGATGGTGCCGTTCTGCGCCATCTACAGCACGTTCCTGCAGCGGGCCTACGACCAGGTGGTGCACGACGTGGCGATCCAGGGCCTGCCGGTGCGGTTCGGGCTGGACCGGGCCGGGCTGGTGGGGGCGGATGGCGCCACGCATGCCGGCAGCTTCGACCTGGCGTTCCTGGGCTGCCTGCCCGGCCTGGTGCTGATGGCGCCGTCCGATGAGGTGGAGCTGGTGCACATGGTGGCGACGCAGGCGGCGTATGATGCCGGGCCGTCCGCGGTGCGATACCCGCGCGGCGAGGGCACCGGGCTGGCCTTGCCGGCCCGCGGCACGCCCCTGCCGATCGGCCGCGGCCGCATCGTGCGCGAGGCAAGGGGCGCCGAGGTGGCGATCCTGAGCCTGGGTCCGCGCCTGGCGGAGGCGCTGGTGGCGGCGGACGAGTTGGCGGCGCGCGGGCTGCCCACGACGGTGGCGGATGCGCGCTTCGCCAAGCCGCTGGACACGGCGCTGCTGGAGCGCCTGGCGCGGGAGCACGCGGTGCTGGTGACGATCGAGGACGGGTCGGTCGGCGGGTTTGGTTCGGCCGTGATGCAGCACCTGGCCTGGGCCGGGCTGCTGGATGGCGGGCTGAAGATCCGCCCGATGGTGCTGCCCGACCGCTTCATCGACCACAACACCCCCGCCGCCCAAATCATCGAGGCCGGCCTCACCGCAAAGGACATCGTACGCACCGTGGTCGAGGCGATCGGGCTGCGGACTACCAGGAAGGCGTCGGGCCTATGATGCGGATCATCGCCCTGCTGGGCACGTTGCTGCTTGCAACCTCAGCACATGCTGCCGACTCCGCGGCGGCTGCCCCGGTGGCCGCCTTGGATGACGGCCTGTTGCAGATCATGCATGACGGCAAGGCCACGCCCTTCGCCCAGCGTTATGCGACGCTGAGCCCGATCGTGCAGAACACGTTTGACCTGGACACGATCCTCCAGACATCAGTCGGACCCCGCTGGCGGACCTTTACCCCGGAGCAGCAGCAGGAGCTTGAGGCGCAATTCCTGCGCTTCACGGTCGCCAGCTACGTCAGCAACTTCTCCTCCTTCAGTGGCGAGCGCTTCGAGATCGATCCCGAGACCCGCAGCGTCGGCGCCGAGCAGGTCGTCGCCACGCACATAACGCCCAAACAGGGTGATCCCGCCCGTATCGACTACGTCATGCGGCAGGGCGCTGCCGGCTGGCGTGCCGTGGACGTGTTGTTGGACGGTTCGATCAGCCGGGTGGCGGTGCAGCGGTCCGACTTCCGGGGCATGCTGGAAAGCGGCGGCCCGATGGCGCTCCTGGCCAGCCTGCGCAAGAAGGTGACAGACCTTTCCGGCAGCGCTGGCGTTCCGTGATATCGATGCCGTCTTTGACGCTGTATTTGGCTGGCCTGGCCGCAGTCGTAACGCTTGCCGGGTTGCTGCAGGCCGTGATGGGTTGGTGGGTCGTCCGCCGCCACAGCCGCCGTCATGGCCGGTCAAACAGCCGGCAGCCGCCGATCACCATCTTGAAGCCCTTGCACGGCGACGAACCGCTGTTGGAGGAGGCGCTCGCCTCTTTTTGCAACCAGGACTATCCTGATTTCCAGATCGTCTTCGGCTTGCACGATGCCTCTGACCCGGCATTGCATGTCCTGCGCCGGCTTCGCGCCCGCTTTCCCCACATCGACATCGCTGTCGTCGTCGATCCGGCCCAGCACGGCATCAATCGCAAGGTCAGCAACCTGATCAACATGTATCCGCATGCGGCGCATGACCTGATCGTGATTGCCGACAGCGACATCCACGCCCCCGCCGGATACCTGTGCGACCTGGTTGCCGAGCTGGAGCGGCCGGGCGTCGGCCTGGTGACGACCCTCTACACCGGGCTGCAGGCGACGCGGACCGTGGCGGCCCGGCTGGGCGCGGTGCAGATCAACCACAGCTTCCTGCCGGGCGCGTTGCTGGCGCGTCTGCTGGGCCGGCAGGATTGCCTGGGCGCCACCATGGCGCTGCGGCGGGACATGCTGGAAGGCATTGGCGGGCTGCACGCCCTGGTGCACCACTTGGCCGACGACGCCGTGCTCGGCCGTCTGGTGACGGCCCGGGGCCAGAGCGTGGCCTTGGCCTCCACGATGCCGGAGACGACGGTGCCGGAACGGCACGTCTCGCACTTGTTCGCGCATGAGTTGCGCTGGGGCCGCACCATCCAGTCGCTGGCGCCGGTCGGGTTCGGCCTGTCATCCCTGCAATATCCGCTTTTCTGGTCCGGGCTTGCCATGGTGTTGTCCGGGTTCCAGCCTTGGACGCTGATGCTGTTCGCCATGGCCTGGATGGTGCGGTATGCGGCCATGCTGGCGGTCAACGCGATCTTGGGCTTGCCGATCGCCGTGTCGGTCTGGCTGCTGCCGGTGCGCGACCTGATGTCGGTCGCCGTGATCCTCGCCAGTTACGGCGGCAACCAAGTTGCCTGGCGGGGACACATTCTCCATATCTCGCCCCCGCGCCTGGTGGCGGGCAAAGGATAGAGACATGATGAAGACGTTGTTCCTGCAACCCCCGTCCTTTGGTGGGTTCGACGGCGGCGCCGGATCCCGCTACCAGGCCAAACGTGAAATCCGCTCCTTCTGGTATCCAACCTGGCTGGCCCAGCCTGCCGCCTTGGTGGAGGGCAGCAAGCTGATCGACGCACCGCCGGCGGGCCTTGGCATGGATCCGGTGCTCGCGGCGGCGAAGGACAGCGACATGGTGGTGGTGCATACCTCCACCCCCTCCTTCGCGTCCGACGTGAAGGTGGCGCAGGCGTTGAAGGAGGCCAAGCCTTCCCTGACGATCGGCTTCGTGGGCGCCAAAGTCGCAGTCCAGCCGGCCGAAAGCCTGAACGGCGGCGCCTGCATCGACTTCGTCGCCCGCAACGAGTTCGATTTCACCATCCAGGAGATCGCCGAGGGACGGGCGCTCAAGGACGTGGACGGCATCTCCTACCGTGATGCCGCAGGCAGCGTGGTCCACAACAAGGACCGCGCCATGATCGAGAACATGGATTCGCTGCCGTTCGTAACCGACGTGTATAAGCGGGATCTGCGGATCGAGGATTACTTCATCGGCTACCTGCTGCACCCGTATATTTCGATCTACACCGGGCGAGGCTGCAAATCGCGCTGCACCTTCTGCCTGTGGCCGCAGACGGTGGGGGGCCATCGCTACCGCACGCGCAGCCCTGCCCATGTGGCCGCGGAGATCGCCGCCGCGCAGAAGATGTTCCCGCAAGTGCGCGAGTTTTTCTTCGACGACGACACCTTCACCGACGACCTCCCCCGCGCCGAGGCGATCGCGCGCGAACTGGGCAGGCTCGGCGTCACCTGGTCCTGCAACGCGAAGGCGAACGTACCGCGCGAGACGCTGAAGGTGCTGAAGGACAATGGTTTGCGGCTGCTGCTGGTGGGGTATGAGAGCGGCAACCAGCAAATCCTGCACAACATCAAGAAAGGCATGCTGATCGACGTGGCGAAGCGGTTCACCCGCGACTGCCACGAGTTGGGGATCAAGATCCACGGCACCTTCATCCTGGGCCTGCCCGGCGAGACGAAGGAGACGATCGAGCAGACCATCAAGTTCGCCACCGAAATCAACCCGCACACCCTGCAAGTCTCCCTCGCCGCACCGTATCCCGGCACGTTCCTGCACAAGCAGGCGCTGGAGAATGGCTGGTTGAGCGAGGACCATGCCGAGTTGATCGACGAGACGGGCATCCAGATCGCGCCGCTCAACTATCCCGGCGTGCTCACCCATGGTGAGATCTTCGACAGCGTCGAGGTGTTCTACAAGCGGTTCTACTTCCGCGCTCCGAAGATCGCCTCCATCGTGGGGGAAATGGTCCGCAGCCCGCAAATGATGAAGCGACGGCTGCGGGAGGGCGTGGAGTTCTTCCAATTCATGCGCGACCGGAACAAGGCCGCCTGAGCAGTGCGGCCGACCGCCGGGTCATCATCTCGGCGGACGATTTCGGGCTGTCCCGCGCGGTCAACGAGGCGGTCGAGCAGGCGCATCGCCACGGCATCCTGAGCACGGCCAGCCTGATGGTCGCGGGACCAGAAGCGGCCGACGCGGTGGAGCGGGCGCGCCGCATGCCAGACCTACGGGTTGGTTTGCACCTCGTGGTGATTGAAGGTCCGGCCGTGCTGGACCCGTACCGCATCCCTCGCCTCCTTGTCGGGCGTGCGATCACCCCGGGCTTCCCCTCGGACCAGCTTGGCCTCGGCGTCCGCTATTTCTTCGATCCCCGAGTGCGGCGTCAATTGAGGGCAGAGATCGCCGCCCAGTTCGCCGCCTTCGCGCGGACAGGGT
The DNA here is from genome assembly GCA_965199095.1 of Acetobacteraceae bacterium. Lineage (GTDB taxonomy): Bacteria > Pseudomonadota > Alphaproteobacteria > Acetobacterales > Acetobacteraceae > LMUY01. Next base: position 540,207 of record CBDAQM010000003.1, on the reverse strand, counting down.
TGCGGCTGGACCACGCAAACGCCCACAAGCACATGCATCTGCACCCGACGGTCGGGCGGATGCTGATTGAGGAAGGGCGCCGTCACGGCCTGCCCGCCCTCCGCATCCCGGCGGAGCCGCCAGCGGTGATGGCGGCGCTGGGGGACGATGTCGGCCTCGGCGGACGGGCGTTGTACCGATGGTCCGCGCTGTTGCGGCGGCAGGCCCGCCGCGCCGGGCTGCAGACGAACGACCATGTGTTCGGCATCCGCTGGACCGGTCAGATGACGGCGGACCGCCTGCTGCGCCTCGCTCCGATGCTGCCGCCTGGTGTGAGCGAATTGTATTTCCATCCCGCGACGTCCCAGGATGCCACCCTCAAGACGGTGATGCCCGGCTACCAGCATGCCGGGGAGCTTGCCACGCTGCTCGACCCCGCGGTCGCGGCGGCCTTGCCAGTGCGGACCGTCTACGGCGCGTGATCTCAAAAACCCTCTCCCTCTGGGAGAGGGTGGGTGAGGGCCAAGTCCAAGGTCCTGCGCGTCGGACCCTCACCCCGAGGGAAAGGGAGGAACACTGCCGTCAGCCTCAAACAATCCCGCTTTAAGGCGCCAGGTTGATCGCCACGGACACGCGGGGCTGGGTGCCGCGGAATGGGCGCACGGCATGGACCAACCAGGACGGAAACAGCAGCAGCGTTCCCGCCACGGGCGTGATGAAATCGGACCCGCCGGCGCTGAGGCAGCCGGGCAGCGCATAGCGCAGGTTCGGGGCGACGAAGCCCGGCAGGATGCCGCGGGGATCCTGGATCTCGAACTCGCCTCCCTCGCCGGGCGCACCGGTCTGCACCCAGTAGACGCAGGACCAGAAGCAGCCGGGATGGTGATGCGCCGCGTTGCCGTGGCCATCGTTGTTGACGTTGGCCCATGCGTTGATCGTCCAATCCACCGCCACGCGCGCCAACGCCGCCTCACCCTGGAGCGCGGTGACGCTGTTTGCCAACGTCACCGCCGCCCGGATGAGCTGCGCCCCGGCGGCGCCCGACCATTCGGCGAAGTCGTCCGTGGATTGCCATCCGCCCACATTGCTTCGCACCACGCCGGACGAAGCAGCCGCCCGCTCCAGGATCAGGGGTAGCAACTGCCCATTCAGCATGTCCTGCTCCTCCACCGCAGCCAGCACGACCGGGGTTGCGAAAGCGTTGCGGATTTGGAAATCCTGTTGCCGGAACGTCAGCTCGGCTGCCGCGGATCCTGGTGGCATCGCAACCCCTTCTGAAAACGGTGAAGTTGGCGCATCATACCGCCAATCTGAAGGGCTTTGCCGATGAGTTGGCTGACCGAGGTCGTCCGTCCGAAAATCCGCTCCTGGCTGGGTCAGGAAAGCCGCGACGTGCCGGAAAACCTGTGGCGGCAATGCCCGGCGTGCCAGCAGATGATCTTCCACAAGGACCTCGACGCGAACCTCAAAGTCTGTCCGCAGTGCAGCCACCACATGCGTCCGACCGCGCTGGAGCGGCTTGCCTGGACGTTCGACGGCGGCACGTTCACCCGGATCGAGCTGCCGAAAGTCCCGGCGGACCCGCTGAAATTCCGCGACCAGAAGCGCTATGCGGACCGCCTGCGCGATGCGCGGGAGAAAACCGGGCTGGAGGACGCCATCGTGGTGGCGCACGGCCTGGTGGGCGGCCAGCCCATGGTCGTCGCGGCGATGGCGTTCGAGTTCATGGCCGGCTCCATGGGGGCGGCGGTGGGGGAGGGGATCGTCACGGCGGCCCGTCTTGCGGTGTTGCAGGACGCCGCCCTGGTGATCTTCACCGCCTCGGGCGGCGCGCGCATGCAGGAGGGCGCCGTCAGCCTGATGCAGATGCCGCGCACGACGATCGCAACGCAGATGGTGAAGGACGCTCAGTTGCCATTCATCACCGTGCTGACGGACCCGACGACTGGCGGCGTCACCGCCTCCTTCGCCATGCTGGGGGACATCCAGATTGCCGAGCCCGAAGCGCTGATCGGCTTCGCCGGCGCCCGCGTGATCGAGCAGACCGTACGGGAAACCCTGCCGGGAGGCTTCCAACGCGCCGAATACCTCCACGCCCACGGCATCATCGACATGGTGGTCACGCGGCGCGACATGCGCGAGACGCTCGGCCGCGTCGTCGCCCTGCTTCGTGGCGTGCGGGGCGAAGGGCTGCCGGCGGCCGCGGCGTAGCCGGTCAGGTCTTCACGTCGGCCTTGTAGGCGCCACGGCTGCCGATCGGTTTCGGCTCGCCGATCGTGGTGTCGAAATGGGTCTGCTGCTCCAGCTCGGCGTTCAATTCGCCGCCCATGAGCACGATCATGGTGGAAATCCAGATCCAGGTGATAAAGCCGATCGCCGCACCGAGCGAGCCATACGTCTTGTTGTAGCTGCCGAAATGGGCGACGTAGTAGGAAAAGGCGAACGAGGCGGCCAGCCAGGTGACGGTGGCGAAAGCGCTGCCCCAACTGACCCACTGCCACCGCGCCTGCGTTCGGCTGGGCCCGAAGCGGTAGATCACCGCCAGGAACAGCGCCAAGATGACCATCAGCATCGGCCAGCGGGCGCCGGCGATGAGGGTGCTTGCCCAGTCGCCAAATCCGAAGAAGGTCAAAATGATCGGCACGACCACGACCGAACCCATGGCGAGCAGGATGAACACGATGGCGCCCAGGGTGAAACCCAGGGTGATGATCGTCCGCCAGATGAAGCTGCGCTTTTCCTTCTCATGGTAGACGACATTCAGCGCATCGAACAAACCTTTGATGCCTTGGTTGGAGCTCCATAGCGAGGTGAGCAGCCCGATCACCACACCGAAGCCAAGCGCCTGCCGGCCATTGGCCGTGAGCGATTTCACCTGCGCCGCGATGATGTCGATCCCGCCGCCCGGGACCACGCCCTGCATCGATTGGAGCTGGTCGTTGACCCTGGTTGGGTCGGCGAATAGGCCATAGAGCGAGACCAGGGTCGCGACGGCCGGGAAGATCGCAAGGAGGGTGTAGAAGGTGACGCCCGCCGCTTCCGTCATCAGCCGGTCGTCGTTGAACCCGGCGACCACCCGCTTGGCGACCGCCCACCAGCCGCGGGCGGGGATTTGCATCGGGGTGGTCGCGTCGCGGCCGGCATCGCTCTTGGCGACCGCGCGCTTGCCGGCCCCGGGGGTGATGTCATGCGGGGACGATCCGGCGGCTTCGGCCACGGTTTTGCGGCCGTATGTCGCACTGAGAAGGCCAATGGCGGCGAGTGCCGCGAGCACGACGACACTGGGACCGGACTCCTTCGCCATGCGCAAACTCTCCCTGTGCGATGCAGCGTGTTTAGCGCAACGAAGCCGTTTCGGTTCCAGTTCGGCGCGACAGAATCATGGGGCCTAAATCGCAGCCTCCTCGAAAATCCGCGTGACGTCGCCGTTCCATACGGTGCGGTAACGCTCACGCCAGGCTTCCGCCTGCGTCGGACCGCCGGCGGCGATCACGTGCAATAGGTCGAGGTAGCTGCTCTCATCCCCGCCTGCCATGCCGGCCCGCGCCTTCAGGCCTTGCACGGAGATTGCCAGGACCTCCTTGGCGAGGTCGCGCAGCGTGCCGCCTGCCCAGGGCGTCGCCATCGCCAAGGCGGGGATTTGCGGGCGGAGCGCCGTGAACGCGTCCGCCGGATGCGACCGTACCAGCGCATGCGCCGCGTCCAAGGCGGCTGCGTCGTACAGCAGCCCGACCCAGAAGGCCGCCATGGCCACCATCATCGCCGGGCTGCCGGCATCGGCGCCGCGCATTTCGAGGAACCGTTTCAGCCGCACATCGGTGAACGCCGTGGTCACGTGGTCGGCGAAATCCCCCACGGTCGCGACATGCCCCTCCGCGGCGTCCAATCGCCCGGCCATGAACGTGCGGAACGAACACCCGGCAAGGTCGATGTAGCGGCCATCGCGCTGGATGAAGTACATCGGCATATCGAGCAGCCAGTGGGTGAACCGCTCGAAGCCGAAATCCTCGTCGAACATCATCGCAGGCATGCCGGTGCGGTCCGCGTCGACATCCGTCCAGACATGGGCACGGTTGCACAGCAGGCCGTTCAACTTGCCCTCCTTGAACGGCGAGTTGGCGAACAGCGCCGTGGCCAGCGGCTGCAGCGCCAGCGCGACCACCAGCTTGCGCCGCATGTCGGCCTCGTCCGCGTAGTCCAGGTTCACCTGCACCGTGCAGGTGCGCAGCATCATGTCCAATCCCATGGAGCCGGTGCGCTGCATGTAGCGGCGCATGATGGCGTAGCGGCTCTTGGGCATCCATTCCGCCTGCTCCCGCGTCAGCGTCGGATGGTAGCCGAGCGGTGCGAAGCCGATCCCGAGCGACCTGCCCAAAGCGGACACGGTGGCGCAATGCTCCTCCAGCTCGGCCTTGGTGTCATGCAGGGTGCGGAGCGGCGCGCCCGACAGCTCAAACTGGCCGCCAGGCTCCAGCGAGATGGACGCGCCGGACCGGCTGCCCATGCCCTTCAGGCCGATCGGCAGACCGGCATCGGGGATTTCCTGCCACTCCGGCGTGGACAGCCCGTCCAGCATGGCGCGGATGCCGCCTGGCGCGTAGGGTGGCGAGGCGAAGTCGGCGGTGCGGAAGCCAAACTTTTCGTGCTCGGTTCCGATACGCCATTGCTCCTTCGGCTTGCCGCCGGCGGCAAGATGGTCGACGAGTTGTTGGACCGAGGCGATCGGCGTCTCGTCAGCGTCGGACGGGTTGGACATGCGGGGACGCGGCTTTCCGGCTAGGTTGTCACCAGGCATGATACATTGCGGCAGGCAACGTCAAGGCGGGCTCCTGGTTGAGTCCGCATCGCCATGGGGCGACCGTTCTGGCCGCTTGGAACGGGCATGAACAGCACGCATACCGATATCATGAGCGGCGGCTGGGTTGCCCGCCTGCCGGTGGCCTGGCGGCCCTACGTGCTGCTGCTGCGGCTGGACCGGCCGATCGGGGCTTGGCTGCTGTTCCTGCCGGGCCTGTGGGGATTGCTGCTGGCTGGGGCGCCGCTGGGCCGGACGGTGTGGTTCGTGGCGTTGTTCGCGCTTGGCAGCCTGGTGATGCGCGGCGCCGGCTGCGTCGTCAACGACATGTGGGACCGCGACCTGGACCGGCTGGTGGCGCGCACGGCCGCGCGCCCGCTCGCCTCGGGCGCGCTGCGGATGTGGCAGGCCGCCACGCTGCTGGCGGTGTTGCTGGTGGTGGGATTGCTGGTGCTGCTGCAACTGCCGCCGCTGTGCTGGGCGCTGGGGGTGGCATCGCTGCTGTTGGTCGGCCTCTACCCGCTGGCCAAGCGCGTGACGTGGTGGCCGCAACTGGTGATGGGCTTCACCTTCGGGTTCGGCGCCCCGATGGGATACGCGGCGGGCGCCGGGCGGATCGATTGGCGCTGGGCCGTGCTGTATGCCGCCGCCATCCTGTGGGATTTGGGGTTCGACACCGTTTACGCCCACCAGGACCGCGAGGATGACGCGCTGGCCGGGATCCGTTCCACGGCGCGCCTGCTGGGCCAGCACACCCGGCCGTTCCTCCTCGCCTGCTACGCCGCCACGGTGGCGGCGTTGGCGCTGGCGGGCTGGCTGGCCGGGCTGTCGATCTGGTTCTACCTCGCCCTGCCGCTGCCGGCGGCGCTGTTGCTGTGGCAGGCGATCCGCATCGACATCCACGATCCCGCGTGCTGCCTCCGCCTGTTCCGCCTGAACCGCGAGGTCGGGCTGGCCGTCGCGGCGGCGATCCTGCTCGGCCGCTTGTGAGCGAGTGCTTCGTTGCCGCCCACACGACGCTCGCCCGCGCCCCCCTGGTGCCGGAAATCGTGCTGCACCTGGCCACCGAGATCACACCCATCTGGCAGGCGACGGAGCAGTTCCTCGCCCGCCACAACATCGAGCCACCGTTCTGGGCGTTCGCCTGGCCCGGCAGCCAGGCCATGGCGCGGCACGTGCTGGATCATCCGGCCTGCGCGAGGGGCCGCCGGGTGCTGGATTTCGCCGCCGGTGGCGGGTTGGCCGCCATTGCCTGCGCGATGGTGGGGGCCGCGCGTGTCGAGGCGGCTGAGATCGACCCGTTGGCCACCGCCGCCACCCGGCTGAACGCGGCCGCCAACGGCGTCGTGGTCGAGGCGGTTCACGGCGATTTTGTGAACAGTCTCTGCCGCTGGGACCTGATCCTGTGCGGCGACGTGTGTTACGAAGCCCCGATGACCAACCACATCCTGCCGTGGCTGCGCCGCATGGCGGGGCAGGCGGAGGTGTGGATTGCCGATCCTGGCCGGGCCTACCTGCCGGCGGATTTGGACGCGTTTGCCGCCTACGACGTGCCAACGACGACAGAGCTGGAGGACACCATCATGCGCCGCACGACGCTGCACCGCCTGCCCGCATGAGGGCTGCGCTCCTCCTCCTGCTTTTGCTTGCCGGATGCGCTGGGTCGCGGCAGGCGGCGGCTCCATCCGTTCACGCCCAGCAGGGCTGGGTGGCGGTGCTGGTGGCGGGGGATGGCTCCATCCCGGTCTTCGACAACGCGACCGCCGGCATGGCCGAACGGCTGCGGCGCGCGGGCGTCCCGGCGGACGCCATACACCGCTTCAGCGCCGCGGGCGATGTCTTGGCGGAGCCGCACGTGCAGGTCGCAACCCGCGCGCGGGTGCTGGATGCGGTGGCGACGATGAACCCGGCGCCCGGGCAAGCCTGCCTGGTGTTCATCACCTCGCACGGGGCGCACGGCCCCGGCGTCTACCTGGCCCCGCGCACCGAGTTCCTGTCGCCGGGGGATCTGGACACGGCGCTGCAGGCCGGCTGCGGCTCAGCCCCGACGGTGGCGATCGTGTCGGCCTGCTACACGGGCGGCTTCGCCGCGCCGCCGATGGCGCAGCCGAACCGCATCGTGCTGACCGCCGCCGCCGCCGACCGCCCCTCCTTCGGCTGCGGGGCCGGGCGGGAATTCGCCTATTATGACCAATGCCTGCTCGGCAGCCTGGACACCCTGCCGCGGGATTGGCGCGACGTCATCACGGGAGCCGATGGATGCGTGTCCCGCCTGGAGGCGCAGGAGCACGAGGCGCCCTCCAACCCGCAGAACTCCGTCGGCCGCGCCGTAGCCGGGCTGCCGGTCGTGGGGGGCTAACCGCCTCAACGGTTCATCAGCACCGGGAGGTCGGCTTTTTCCAGCACGTGCCGGGTGACGCCGCCAAGGATGAGCTGACGCAGGCGCGAATGGGAGTACGCCCCCATCGTCAGCAGGTCGGCGCCGAACTCGCGTGCCGCCGCCAGCATGCCGGCGCCCACCTCCCGGTCCAGCGGGCGGAACGTCGCCATTTCCGGGTGGACCCCGTGCAATGCCAGGTAGGCGGCAAGGTCGCGCGCAGGGGGGCCGTTGCGCTGGTAGTCGTCGGAGGACAGAATCCGCACGGCCTGGGCCGTGCGCAGCCAGGGCAGGGCGGCCTGCACCGCGGCAGCCCCTTCGCCCGTGCCGTTCCACGCCACGGCCACGCGGGTGCCCAGCGTTGCGGGCACGCGATGCGGCGCAATCATCACCGGGCGACCGCTGTCGAACAGCACGGCATGCAGCGCGTCGGAGGACGACACGTCGTCGCCGGATTCGGGATGCGGCACGACTGTGAGGTCGGCCAGCCGGGCCTGCTGCGCCACGACGTCCTCCTCCCGTCCGACCGTGGTGGCGAAGGAGGCGCTGGGATGGTCGGCCTGCGCGGTGGGATGCTCCATGCGGATGCCGGCGCCGCCCAGGGCGCGATCGAACAGGTCGCGCACGGCGGATGACCGCTCGCCGCTCTCCTTCTCAGTGGCCTGCATCATCTCCTGGATCATGGCGCCGGAGAGTCCCTCCCCGGCCAGCGGCGCCACGTCCCGGCTGTCGGCGCGGACGTGCAGGGCCAGGATGTGGGCGTTGAACTGCCGGGCGACGAGCAAGGCGGTGGCGATCGCGGCTTCGCCGGCTGTGGTGCCGGTCAGGGGCAGGAGCAGCTTGCGGATCGGCATGATGGGCGTCCTTGGTGTGGCGGCTACGAGGCTGGGCAAGAACTCTACAGCGTCGGTCATCCGACGCATGTTTTCCGCGCTCCGATGCTGACGACCCCGATGGTCGCTGCGCTTCGCAGCTCAAAACCCACGCCGGACGGCGCCAAGAGGCGCCTCTCACTCGCCGCAGCGAATTCTTGCCCAACCTCTTCCTTGTGGATCAACACAAGCAAGCCGCGCGCTCGGACGCAAGGATTCGCTAATTAGCCGTCGATCGTGCGGATCGCCGTGCCCGGGCCGATCACCGGGCGGACCCGCAGGGCCTCCAACTCCCGCTCCAGCACGCGGACGCGGCTTTCCGCCCGGCGGGCCCGGCGGCGCTGGCCCAGCGAGCCGATGCCCACCACGATCGCGCCCAGCACGAAGAAGATCGCCCCCGCCCCCAGCACGGCGAGCGACAGCGGCACGTCCACCGATAGGTCGGTCGGCCATAGGCCCAGCGGCACGGTGGCCGCGTTGGACAGGGCGAACACGATCAGCACCAGGATGAACGGCAAGGCGAAGATGATCCCCAGCATGCTAGGCGACCACCCGCTCGCGCGCCGCGCGGGACGGCTTGCCGCCGCGGTTCACCCGTTCCCGCAATTCCTTGCCGGCCTTGAAGAACGGCACCGCCTTTTCGTCCACGGGCACAGCCTCCCCGGTGCGCGGGTTGCGGCCGGTGCGGGCATCCCGCTTCTTCACCGTGAAAGCGCCAAACCCCCGCAGCTCGACCCGTTCCCCACGCGCCAGGGCCGCCGTGATCTCGTCGAAAATCGTGCCGACGATGGTCTCCACGTCGCGTCCCAGCAGATGGGGGTTGGCTGCCGCAAGCTCGGCAATCAGCTCCGATTTGGTCATGGCGTGTTCCGTCTCATGAGGTCGACGCTGCCAGAGGGTCGCCGGAGCGTCAACAGTAAGGCCTTCAAAATCAACCGGTTTCTGCCATGGAGCGGATGAGGCGCCACGTTGCCTCCACGTCCGCCGCTTCCGTCGCCAGCCCGCCGATGGAGACGCGGACCATCCAGCGCCCGTCCACCACCGCCGGCGTCAGGAAGGCGCCGCCGGAGCGGTTCACCGCCTCCGCCCAGGCGCGGGTATGGGCGTCCAACGCCTCCGCCGCCAGGCCAGGCGGTTCATGCACGATGCAGACGGTCTGCAGCACGACGGGGGCGATCACGCGCCAGCCCGGCGTCGCCGCCACCGAAGCCGCCAGCGCGCGGGCGTTGGCCATGTCCCGCCGCAGCCTGGCCTGCAAGCCCGCCACGCCCTGCTCGCGGATGGTGAACCACAGCTTCAGCGCGCGGAAGCGGCGGCCCAGCGGGATGCCCCAGTCCCGCAGGTTGCGCACCTGGCCGTCCACCGACGATTGCAGGAAGGACGGGTTGGTGGACATGACCCGCACCAGGTGCTCGGCATCCCGCACATAGTACAACGAGCAGTCGAACGGCACGCCGAGCCATTTATGCGGGTTCAGCACCAGGCTGTCCGCGTCCTCCACCCCGTCCCACAGCGCGCGGCATTCCGGCAGGATCATGGCGCTGCCCGCCATGGCGGCGTCCACGTGCAGCCAGATGCCGTGGCGCCTGGCGATATCGGCCAGGCCGCGCACCGGGTCGATCGCAGTGGTCGCCGTGGTGCCGGTGGTGGCGACGATGGCGCAGGGCACGACGCCCGCTGCCAGGTCGGCCGCCACCATCGCGACGAACGCGTCCGGCCGCATCGCGTAGTCGCCGTCGCAGGGCACCAGCCGAAGGTTGTCGCGGCCGAACCCGGCCAGCAGCGCCGCCTTGTCCACGGAGGAATGGCTCTGCGCCGACACGTAGATCGCCAGCGGTTTTGCCTCCGCCTGCAAGCCGCCGCGGGTGAGCGCGTAGCCGGTGGTCCGCTCCCGCGCCGAGATCAGCGCCACCAGCGTGGAGGTGGAGGCGGTGTCCTGGATGACGCCGCGCCACGCCTCCGACAGGCCGACCATCTGGCGCACCCAGCCGGTGGTCACATCCTCGATTTCGGTGAGCGCCGGGGAGGATTGCCAGGACAGGCCCAGCACGCCGAGCCCGGTGCTGACGAGGTCGCCCAGGATGCCCGCCGGCTCGGCATTGGCCGGGAAATAGCCGAAGAAGCGCGGGTGCTGAAACAACGACAGGCCCGGCAGCACGACGCGGTCGAGGTCGGCCAGCACGTCGCCGAACGGCTCGGGATGGTCGGGCGGCGCGGCGGGCAGGGCGGCGGCGACCTCACCGGGCGCGGTCACGGCCTGGACGGGACGGTCCGCCAAGCCGGCCTGGTAATCCGCCAGCCAGTCGATGACCTGATGGCCGTAGCGGCGGAACTCGTCTGGGGTCATCGGGCCGTTAAACCACGCACGCCGTTACCCGGGAAGATCGGCCGCGGCCCGCAACGCCGCTGCCACGCCAGGTGCGGCGGCCAGGATCGGGTTGCCGCCCACCAGGCCGTCCCCGCCCAGGAAATCGCTGGTGACGGCCCCCGCCTCGGCCAGCACGGCGAGCGCCGCCGCCACGTCCCACACATTGATATGCCGCTCGACATAGCCGTCGATCCGTCCGGACGCGACCTCCGCCAGCCCGAGAGCGCCGGAGCCGCCGGCCCGCAGCATCGACCCGGTGGCCATCACCCGTGTGCACATGGCCAGGTAGTCCGGGGTGGGCACGCGGGGCGACCAGCCGCATTCCACGATGGCGCGCGACAACGCCGCGGTGGCGGCGGCGCGGATCGGCGCGCCGTTCAGCGTGGCGCCCTGCCCGGCGCAGGCGGCGTAGGTCTCCCCCAGGCCCGGCGCCACCAGCACGCCCAGCAGCGGAGTCCGCCCCTCCAACAGGCCGAGCGACACGCACCAACGCGTGGCGCCGCGCGCGTAGTTGCTGGTGCCGTCGATCGGGTCCACCACCCAGCGCAGCGCGCCCTGCCGGGCCGCGCCGGCTTCCTCGCCCTGGAACCCGTCCTCCGGGAACGCCGCCGCCATCGCGTCGGACAGGAACCGCTCCACCGCGCCGTCGGCCTCCGTCAGCCAATCCTGCGCGCCTTTCAGCGTTCCGGTGCTGGCGCCGGGCGGCGTCTGCATCCGGGTGGCGAGGGCCGCCGCCTCCGTGCAGGCGGCCAGGGCGGTGTCGAACCGGCGCTGCAATGCATTCATCGTGGGCCGCCTGCTTGAGGTGCGCATGACGTGCCGCCGGAGCGGCCGGAATGCAAGCCGGATGCTTGCCGGATGCAGCCGGTCGTGGTCTGTGACGCCATGGCACCGTGCTGCGCCCCTCGATGAAAATCATCGGCCTGACGGGCGGGATCGGCATGGGAAAGTCCACCGCCGCCAAGGCGTTCCGCCGTGCCCGCATCCCGGTGTTCGACGCCGACGCCGCGGTGCACCGGTTGCAATCGCCCGGCGGCGCCGCCCTGCCCGCGATCGCGGCGGCCTTTCCCGGCACCGTGGTTGATGGCGTGCTGGACCGCGGCCGCCTGCGCGCCGCCGTGCTGGGGGACGACGCGGCGATCCGGCGGCTGGAGGCGATCATCCACCCCCTGGTGCGGGCGGAGGAACGCAGCTTCCTCGCCGGTGCCCGGCGCCGCCGCGCCCCGGCGGCGGTGCTGGACGTCCCGCTGCTGCTGGAGACCGGGGGCGAAAAGCGGGTCGACCTCGTCGTCGTGGTGTCGGCCCCGCGCTCGGTCCAGGTGGCTCGGGTGCGCCGCCGCCGCGGCATGACGGATGCGCAGGCCGCCGCTATCATCGCGCGACAAATGCCCGATTCGCAGAAGCGCAGCCGCGCCGACCTCGTCATCCGCACCGGCCTGTCGCGCCACGCCGCGCTGCGCCCGCTGCGCCGCCTGATCCGGTCGCTGCGGGCATGAGCCGCTCCATCCTGTTCGACACCGAGACCACCGGGCTGGACCCGCTGACGGGGGACCGGCTGATCGAGATCGCGGCGTTGGAACTGGTCCGCGACCTGCCGACCGGTGTGACGTTCCACCGCCTGGTCGACCCGGAGCGCGACATCGACCCCGACGCGACCCGCGTCCACGGCCTCACCCGGGCCGACCTGCAGGGCAAGCCGCGCTTTGCCGCCATCGCGGACGAGTTGCTGGCGTTCATCGGCGACGATCCGCTGGTGGCGCATAATGCGACGTTCGACTTCAACTTCCTGAACGCGGAACTGGCGCGGGCAGGCCGCCCATCCATCCATCTGTCCCGCAAGGTCGACACGCTGGAGATCGCACGTGCCCGCTTCCCGGGGCTGCCGAACAGCCTGGATGCGCTGTGCCGCCGCTTCGGCATCGACCTGTCGGAGCGCACCAGCCACAACGCCCTGCTGGACTGCCGCCTGCTGGCGGAGGTCTACATCGAACTCACGGGGGGCCGGCAGCGTGGCCTGTCCCTGGCCACGGAGGGCGCGCAGGCGATGCCGACCATCGTCTACCAGGCCATCGCGTCCCGGGTGCCGCGCCTGATCGTGCCGAGTGCCGCGGAGCTGGTGGCCCATGCCGCGTTCGTCGTCCGACTGAAGGACCCGGTATGGGGCGAAGCCGCCCGGCCGTGACTCTCAGCGCGCGATCGTTGGAGGTCGACATGCAAAAGCCCTCTCCCTCTGGGAGAGGGTTGGGTGAGGGGCCAGTCTGCTCGACAACGCGCGCGGGCAGCACCCTCACCCCGACCCTCTCCCAGAGCGAGAGGGAGAAGCACTGCCCACACCCTAAAACAATCGCCCTCTAACGCCCGCGTTCAGCGCCCCCGTCGTCAGCTTGCCATCAGCCGATCGAGCGTGATCGGGAATGTCCGCACCCGCGTTCCCGTCGCGTGCCAGATGGCGTTGGCAATGGCGCCGGCCGTGCCGGTGATCCCGATCTCGCCCACGCCCTTGATGCCGAGCGAATTCACGTGCTCGTCCCGCTCCTCCACGATGATGGCTTCGATCGACGGCACGTCCGCGTTCACCGGGATGTGGTATTCGGCCAGGTTCGGATTCATCAGCCGGCCGGACCGCTTGTCCATCACCGCGTGCTCGTGCAGGGCGAACGACACGCCCCAGATCATGCCGCCGTAATACTGGCTGCGGACCAGGCGCGGGTTGACGACGGTGCCGGCCGCGAACGCACCTACCAGCCGGCTCACGCGCACCTGGCCGAAATCCGGATCGACCTTGACCTCCGCGAACACCGCGCCGTGCGCGTGCATGGCGTAGGCGGATTGCGCGACCGGGTCGGCCGCCCCGGTGCCCCGCCCTTCGAGCTCCGGCTTGCCGGCGCGGGCGAGGATGTCCGCGTAGCTCTCGCTGCGGCCCTCGTCATCGCGGCGGTGCAGCCGACCACCGCGCGCGACGACGCCGGCATTGCCGGCGCCGAACAGCGGGGACCGCTCGTCCCCCGTGGCGAGGTCCGCCAGCTTCGCGATCACGTCGGCGCCGGCCTGGTCGATCGCGACGCTGACGGTGGCGGTGTGCGCCGACCCGCCGGCGATTCCCGCGTCCGGCAGGTCGGACGTGCCGGACCGGAACTCGATCTGCTCCAGGTCCAGGCCGAGCGCGTCGGCCGCGATCTGGGCCAGCGCGGTCCAGGCGCCCTGGCCCATGTCGTGGGCGCCGGTTTCCACCACGCCAGTGCCGTCGTCGCGCAGCAAGGCGCGGGCGTGGCCCTGGAACATCAGCGCGGGGAACACTGCGGTTCCCATGCCCCACCCCACCAGCATGCCCGCCTCGTCGCGCATCTGCCGCGGCGCCAGGGGACGCCCGGCCCAGCCGAACCGCTCGGCGCCCTGCTGGTAGCACTGGCGCAACGCCTTGGAGGAGAACGGCTTGCCGCTCATCGGCTCCGTCTCGGCGTAGTTCTTCAGCCGGAACGCGAGAGGGTCCATGGCGCAAGCCTGCGCCATCTCGTCGATCGCGCTTTCCAGTGCGGCGCTGCCGGGCGCCTCACCGGGCGCGCGCATGAACAGCGGCGTCCCCGTGTCGATGCGGACCACCTCGTGCGAGGTCGCGATCGCCGGGCTGGCATACAGCGCGTGCGATGCGTTGGCCGCCGGCTCGATAAAATCATCGAACGTGCTGGTCGCGGTCTTGGCATGGTGGCTGAGCGCGGTCAGCGCCCCCGCCGCGTCGGCGCCCAGCCGCATGGTCTGCCGGGTGGGCGCGCGATGCCCGACCGGGCCGTACATCTGCTCCCGCCGCAGGACCAGCTTCACGGGCCGGCCGGTGAGCTTGGCGGCCATGATGCCGAGCACCTGGGGCCCGGACACCAGGCCCTTCGAGCCGAAACCGCCGCCCAGGAACGGGCTGCGGATGTGGATGGCCTCCGGCGCGATGCCGAACAGCCCGGCGATGCGCGCCTGCGCCATGGCCATCCCCTGGCTCGGCGTGTCGATGGTCAGCGTGTCGCCGCTCCAGGCCGCGACGATGGCGTGCGGCTCCATCGCGTTATGGTATTGCGCGGGCGTTTCATAGACGGCCTCCACGCGCAGCGCGGCCGACGCCATCCCCGCTTCGACATCGCCGTGGTGTTCGGCGGCCGGGCTGCCGGCGCCCACGGCAGGCGGTGTAAAGCTGTCCGCCGAATCGAGGCCGGTGCGCGCGGGCGCCACCTCGTAGCGGGGGGCGAGCAGGGCGGCGCCTTCCGTGGCCGCTTCCAACGTCTCGGCGACCACGACGGCGATCGACTGGTTGGCGTAGCGCACCTGATCGTTCTGCAGCAGGTCGAGCCGGAACATGAAGGGGTTGCTCTTCTCGTCCGGATCCAGCGCCAGCTTCGGCGCATTGGCCGGCGTCATCACCGTCACCACGCCGGGATGCGCCTCCGCCGCCGCCACATCCAGGCTGACGACCCGGCCACGGGCGATCGTGCTGACCGCCAGCACGGCGTAGAGCATGCCCGGAGGGTGGTTGTCGGCGGCGAAGCGGGCTGCCCCGGTGGTCTTCAGCGCGCCCTCGCGCCGGGTCAGCGATTGCCCGACGCTGGATCCCATCCGGACATGCGCAGGGGCTTGCGTGAGCGTGAGTTCAGACATGGGCGCTGGCTCCCGACAGGGGGGCGAAGGGCGAGGCTGGCAGCGCGGCCACCCGGTCGGGCGTGCCCGCCGCCGCCATGGTGAGCGCGCGGACGACGATGCGGCGAGCGAGCTCGATCTTGAAGCCGTTGTCGCCGGACGGCGTCGCCCCGGCGAGGGCGGCGTCGGCAGCCCGGCGGAACGCTGCTGCATCGGGGCGGGCGCCGACCAGCGCCGCCTCCGCCTCGCGCGCCCGCCACGGCTTCATGGACACGCCACCGAGGGCGATCCTGGCCTCTGCGATCGTGCCCTGGTCCAGCCGCAGCGCCGCGGCGGCGGAGACGACCGCGAAGGCGTAGGAGGTCCGCTCGCGGATTTTCAGATAGCGGGCATGCGGGGCGAAACCGGCGGCTCCGGCCGGCAGGTGCACGGCCGTGATCAACTCGCCGGGCGCCAGCACCGTCTCCCGTTCGGGCGTGTCCCCGGGGAGGAGATGGAAGGCTTCGAGCGGGACGCTCCGCCGGCCCGAGGCACCCTCGATCTCGACCGACGCGTCGAGCGCCACGAGCGGCACGCAGAAATCTGATGGGTTGGTGGCGATGCAATGCTTGCTCCAACCCAGGATGGCGTGCAGGCGGTTCTCGCCGCCCGCTGCATCGCACCCGGCGCCAGGTGCGCGCTTGTTGCAGGCGCTGGCCACGTCATAGAAATACGCGCATCGGGTGCGTTGCAGCAGGTTGCCGCCGACCGTGGCGGCGTTGCGCAACTGGGCCGAGGCGCCCGAGAGCAGCGCCTCCGCCACCGCCGGGAAGCGCCGCGCGAATGCAGTGTCATGCGCCAGGTCGGCGTTGCGGACGAGCGCGCCGATCCGGACGCTCCCGTCATCAGAGTGCTCGATGTGATTGAGCCCCGGCAGGCGGCTGATGTCGACGAGCTGGGCCGGACGCGCGACGCCGCCCTTCATCAGGTCGAGCAGGTTGGTGCCCGCGGCCAGGAACGCGGCGCCGGGCACGGCGCCGGCTGCGACGGCGTCGGCGACCGTGCCGGGCCGCACGTATTCGAAGCGGTTCATGCCGCCACCTTCTGCTCACCCTCGGCAAGCCTGCGCTGCGCGTCCAGCGCGGCCTCGGTGATGCCGATATAGGCGCCGCAGCGGCACAGATTGCCGCTCATCGCCTCGCGCACCCGCTCCGGGTCGTCACCGGCCTGGCCTTCGCGCATCATCCCGATGGCGCTCATGATCTGGCCCGGCGTGCAGAAGCCGCATTGGAACCCGTCATGCGCGATGAAGGCGGCCTGCACGGGATGAAGCTGGTCACCGCGGGCAAGGCCCTCGATAGTCAGGATGTCGGCGCCGTCATGGCTCAGCGCCAGGGCGAGGCAGGAATTCACCCGGCGTCCGTCGACCAGGACGGTGCAGGCGCCGCATTGGCCGCGGTCGCAGCCCTTCTTGGCGCCCGTGAGGTCCAGCCGCTCGCGCAGCAGGTCCAGCAGGGTCACCCGGGGATCGTCGAGTGCGATGGTCCGTTCGACGCCGTTCACGGTGAGGCTGATTGACAGGCTCATGAAGTGCTCCGATCAGGGATTGGGTGACAGACACGGCGCGCTGCGATTGCTGTCGTGCTTCGATGCTGCCACAACCGTATTATACGGAGGTTGCCTCCGTTTTCAACAGGGGCGAGTTCGCAACGATGGCCGGCCCCCTTCAGAGCAGGCCGAGGAAGCCCCGGGCCGACGTCGCCCGCAACCGCGAGCGCCTGCTGGAAGCCGCCAAGACGGTGTTCAGCGTCGGCGGCTCCGATGTCAGCCTGGAGGCCGTCGCCAGGCAGGCCGAACTCGGCATCGGCACGCTGTACCGGCATTTCCCGACGCGCGAGGCGTTGTTCGAGGCCGTGTATCGCCGCGAGGTGGAACAGCTCGTGGCGTTGGCCGAACGGCTGGCGGCGGATGCGGCGCCGCTGCCGGCGTTGCGCCGATGGCTGCACGCCAATGTCGAGTTCATCGCCACCAAGAAGGGCATGTCCTCGGCGTTGGCAGTGGCGATGCAATCGAGCTCCCCGCTGACCGTGTACTCGATCGACCGCCTGACGCAGGCGCTGGCTGCTTTACTGTCCTGCGCCGTGGCCGCCGGCGCGATCCGGGATGATATCGGACCGGAGGACCTGCTGCGGACGCTGGTGGGCTTGTGCTACATCCATGAGAAGCCGGGTTGGCAGGACAACGTCCACCGCCTGCTCGACGTCTTCCTGGACGGCATGCGGCTGCACCGGGCGGATTGCGATCTAGTCCGTCAGGGTGAACGCAGTGTTGTTCCCTCTCCCGCTGGCGGGAGAGGGCCGGGGTGACGGTGGCGCGGCCCGCATAACGCAACGATCACGGGTGGTTACTCTGACGTGTGGCCACCCTCACCCTGCCCTCTTCCGCCGGCGGGAGAGGGTTTGTGGTGGCAAAGCCGTACTCCGATCGCGGCCAGCGCGGCGGCGAAGGCCTGGTCGGGGTCCATGGCCGTGGTGTCGAGCACGGTGGCGTCCGGCGCCGGGCGCAGCGGCGCGGTGGAGCGGCTGGCGTCCTGCGTGTCGCGCGCCTGCAAATCCGCCGTGACCGCCTCCAGCGACGCGGCATGGTGCTCGCGCCACCGGCGCTCGGCGCGGGCCGCCACGCTGGCGGTCACGAACAGCTTCACGTCGGCGTCGGGGAAGATGACGGTGCCGATGTCGCGGCCGTCCAACACCGCGCCGCCCGTGGTGGCGAAGCCGCGCTGGAACGCCAGCAAGGCCGCCCGCACCGCCGGCACCGTTGCAACCAGGCTTGCCGCCTGGTCGGCGTCCGGGCCGCGCAGATCCGCCCGGTCCAAATCGTCCGGGCGCAGCGCCTCCGCCTCAGCCTGCGCCGCCGCGGGGTTCGCCGGGTCCGCACCGGCGTTCAGCACGCGGCGGCCGACGGCGCGGTACAGCAGGCCGGTGTCCAGATAGGGCAGGCCGAGTTCCCGCGCCAGGCGCCGCGCCAGGGTGCCCTTGCCGGCCGCGGCGGGTCCGTCAATCGCGATGATCACGCGATGTCCCCGCCCAGGCCGCGCATCAGGGCGGCGAAACCGGGAAAGCTCGTCTCGATAAACGCCGCGTCATCCACCGCGACCGGCTGCTGCGTGCCCAGGCCCATCACCAGGGCGCTCATCGCCAGCCGGTGGTCCATGTGGGTGGCCACCGTGCAGCCGCCGGGCAAGGCGGCAGCGCCCTCCACCAGCAAATCGTCGCCCTTGATGGCGACGGTCGCACCCGCCGCCTGCAGCATCGCGGCGGTGGCGGCCAGCCGGTCGCTCTCCTTCACGCGCAGCTCCGCCAGGCCGCGCATCCGCGTCGTCCCCTGGGCGAAGGCGGCGATGACAGCGAGGATGGGATACTCGTCGATCATGGCCGGCGCACGCCCCGGCGGCACGTCCACGCCGCGGAGCAGGCCGTGCCGGACCGTCACGTCGCCCACCGTCTCGCCGCCTGCCACGCGCTCGGCGGCCACCGTCAGGTCGGCCCCCATCTCCAGCAGGGTCGCGAACAACCCGGTGCGCAGCGGGTTCAGCCCCACCCCGGCCACGGTCACTGCCGAGCCCGGCGCCAGCAGCGCCGCCGCCAGCGGGAAGGCGGCGGAGGACGGGTCACCCGGCACCGTCACGTCCCGCGCCCGCAGCTCCGGCTGGCCCGCCAGCGTGATCACGCGGCCGGCGCCGTCCAGCTCCACCGTCACCTCGGCGCCGAAATGGCGCAGCATCGCCTCGGTATGGTCGCGGGTGGCCGCCGCCTCCTCCACCACGGTGCGGCCGGGCGCGTTCAGCCCGGCCAGCAGGATGGCGGACTTCACCTGCGCGGAGGCGACCGGGACGCGGTAGTGGATCGGCATGGCGTCCTGCGCGCCCTGGATCGCCAGCGGCAGCCGCCCGCCCGCGCGGGCGTAAAACTGCGCGCCGCACAGCGTCAGCGGTGCCGTCACCCGCTGCATCGGGCGGCGGCGCAGGCTGGCATCCCCGGTCATCACCGCGAACAGGTCGTGGCTGGCCAGCATCCCCGTCAGCAGCCGCGCGGCGGTGCCGGAATTGCCCATGTCGAGTATGTCGGCCGGTTCCGCCAGGCCGGCCACGCCGCGGCCGGCCACCCGCCAGACCGCGCCGTCGTGCTGCACGCTTGCCCCCAGCGCGCGCAGGGCGGCGGCGGTGCGCAGCACGTCCTCGCCTTCCAGCAAGCCGTCGATCCGGGTCTCGCCCACCGCCAGCGCGGCGAACATCAGCGCCCGGTGGCTGATCGACTTGTCGCCCGGCACCGAAATGCGACCAGCCAGCGGTGCGGTCGCGCGTCGGGCGGTCAGGGGCTGAACAGGGGCCATCGGCCCGGGCGCTTAGCAGGGGTGGGGATGTTTGAACAGGTGCCGGTTTGACACGGCGGCAAGACGATGGCATGGGGCGCGCCCTCTGGCGGTTTGCGTCGGACTGCGAAGGAGTGCCGCTGCATGCCGAAGCCCGAACTCGGAACAAAGCGAGTCTGCGTGGCCTGCGGCGCCCGGTTCTACGATCTGCAGCGCGCCCCCGCTGTCTGTCCGAAATGCGGCACCGAGCAACCGGCGGACATCCCGCGCACCCGTCGAGGCGGCGGCAACGTGACGGAGGACAAGCGCCCGAAGAAGCCGCCGGTGGCCGACGACGCGGATGTCGAG
This sequence comes from Acetobacteraceae bacterium, assembly GCA_965199095.1. GTDB lineage: Bacteria > Pseudomonadota > Alphaproteobacteria > Acetobacterales > Acetobacteraceae > LMUY01. The sequence continues at coordinate 520,501 of CBDAQM010000003.1, read as the reverse complement.
GTCGAGGCCGTGGAGGACGAGGCGGAGGAGGATGTGATCGAAGACGCGTCCGACCTGGAGGACGACGCCGACGCGATCCCGGACGAGATCGAGGTGGAAGCCGACCCGGATGAGGGCGAGCGGTAAGGCAGCGTCGGCAAATTAGTGCGTCGGCACGCCGACAAAGCTGCCGCTCAAAAGAAAGTCGTGTCAGGGCTGGAATGGGGCGCTGTCGCCTTCGCCGGGTGAATCCATTTCGTTGGCCGCGTGGATGGTGGCGACGTTGGCGGTCTGGATGTAGGGCAGGTTCGCCAGCGCCTTGACCGCCGCCTGTCCGCCGCCGGGGAACGCCGGGTTGTTGAGTGCCGCCGCGGCGGCGTCCGGGTTGCCGGCCGTCAGGTCGTTACGGGCCGCAAGCAAGCTGTTGACGACGAGCTGGGAGGGTGCGTTTGGTGCGATCCCGGCGGCGGCCCGCGTGTCCTGACGCGCCTGCAGTAGCTCCGCCTTCGTGGCCACGCTGACACTGCTCCAGCGCGGGTTCGTGTTCACCTCGCCGGCGAGGTAATCCAGCGCCAGTACCGCCTCCGCACCGGCGGCGGGATCGCCGTAGGTGCGGGCGGCGTCCGAGAACGCGTTTTGCGCATATTGCGCCGCCGGGATGTCCTGGTCCTGGGGCCCGAATACGCCGGGCGGCAATTGCGCCGTGTCCGGCGGTGGCGGCACGGGACTGCAAGCGGCGATGCAGCCGGCCAGCAGCAGGGCGGCGACATGGCGGCTCACGGGACCGGGGTCAAGCCCGAGCGGAAGCGTTGGCCCAGCGCCACGTAGTGGACCGCCGTCCGATCCCATCCGGCGCGCTCCTCCGCCGACATCACCCGCATCAGGCGGGCGGGGCTGCCGGCCCAGAGCTCGTTCGGGCCGATGGTCTTGCCCGGGGTCAGCAGGCCGCCTGCCGCCAGCATCCCGCCCTCCCGGATTGTGGCGCCGTCCAGCACCGTGGCGCCCATGCCGACGAAGGCGCGGTCCTCCAGCGTGCAGGCGTGCACGATGCAGGCATGCCCGACCGTGACGTCGCGCCCGATCAGGCAGGGGAACGTCCCGGCGCTCACGTGGACGATGCTGCCGTCCTGGATGTTGGTGCCGTCGCCGACGCGGATGTGGTTGGTGTCGCCGCGCAGCACGCAGTGCCACCAGATGCCGACGCCGGCGCCCAGGACCACGTCGCCGATGACGGCGGCCGTCGGCGCCACCCACGCATCGGCCGCCACCTGCGGCGCCACGCCGTCCAACGCCCAGAGCGGCCCGTGCTCAGGCAAGCTCGACCTCCCGCACCGCATCCAGGCCGAGCATCAACCGCATGTTCTGGACCGCCGCGCCGGACGCGCCCTTGCCCAGATTGTCCAGCCGCGCCACCAGCACGGCGTGGTCGTGACCGGGATAGCCGAACACCCGCAGTTCCATCCCGTCGGTGTCGTTCAGCGCCTCGGGCTCCAGCTTGCCGCCGGGCTGCGGCGGCAGGACGCGGATGGCGGGGGCGTGGCGGTAATAACGGGCCAGCGTGTCGGCCAGGTCCAGCGCGGAGGGGCGGCCCGGCAGCATGTCCAGATGCAGCGGCACGGACACCAGCATGCCCTGGCGGAAATGGCCGACCGACGGCACGAAGATGGGACGCCGTGTCAGCAGGGCGTAACGCTGCAGCTCGGGGACGTGCTTGTGCTCCATCCCCAGGGCGTAGAGTTCGAAGGCCGGGCCGCCACCCGCCTCATGCGCCTCAATCATGCTGCGGCCCCCGCCGGAATAGCCGCTGACGGCGTTGACGCAGACGGGGTAGTCGGCGGGCAGCAACCCGGCGGCGACCAGGGGGCGCAGCAGGGTGATGGCGCCGGTGGGATAGCAGCCGGGATTGGCCACCCGGTGCGCGCAGGCGATCCGTTCGGCCTGCCCGGCCTCCAGCTCCGGCACGCCGTACACCCAGTCGGGGTCGACCCGGTGGGCGGTGCTGGCGTCCAGCAGCTTCGGCGCGTCGCGGCCGAGGGCGGCGGCGAGGGCGGCCGATTCCCGCGCCGCCTCGTCATGCAGGCAGAGGATGGCGAGGTCGACCTGCGCCATCATCGCCTGCCGGGCGGAAGGGTCCTTGCGGCGCGCCGGGTCGATGGAGCGGATGGTGACGCCGGGCATGTCACGCAGGCGCTCGCGGATGCCCAGCCCCGTGGTGCCAGCCTCGCCATCGATGAAAACGGTATGGGTCATGCGCGCGCCTCCGCCATGATGGTGAGGGTGTTTGCCGGGCCTGCGCAAGGCAGGCCACGGAATAGCTGCCGTGACGTCCGCATGGTCGCCCGGACAGGCCCGTCGCTACGCCCTGGGACAGCGCTCCAGCGGATAGGGGAACGCGGTGCAATGCGGGAATGAGATGGCGTGGTCATTCTCACGGGTCACATGCAGGACGTTCGCATCCTCGCAGCCAAAGCCGGCATCGGCGTCGGCGTCGGGCGTGAAGCGGAACTCGGCGCCCGCGGGCGTGGTGCGCACCGTCTCGATCACACGCTGGACGATCGCGGTGCCGAGGAGCGAGGCATGGTTTACCTGATCACGCGCGAACACGACGGTCGGCTCCATCTTGCAGTCCTGTGCGGTCATCCCGTCCAGCACCGGGAACAATCCACCCGTCCACACGCCGAACAGCCAGGCATGCGGTGGGCCGCCCGGCGCTGCAACCGGCGCACGCGCTTCCGGCTCGCGGCGCCGCGATGCCTGCGCGAAACACGCGCTGGTCGCCAGGACGCCAGTCAAGAGAAACAGGGCAGGCAGCAGGGCAGCACGGCGCATTCGGAACCTCGGAGCTTTACCTGGCCCACCCTATCCCCCGGTCTGGATCGCGGCCAGCCGTTGATGCCGTTCCCGTCGCGTGGCATGGGTCGCCATGATCCGCCGCCTGTACCAGCGCGTGCTGCTGCTCGCCGCCAGCCCGTTCGCGCCGGTGTGGCTGGCCGCGGTGGCGTTTGCCGAAAGCAGCTTCTTTCCCATCCCACCGGACGCGCTGCTGGTGCCCATGGCGTTGGCCCGGCCGGACCGGGCGTTGCGCTACGCCCTGATCACGACGGTGGCCAGCGTGCTGGGCGGGATGCTCGGCTACCTGATCGGCTATGCGCTGTTCAACCAGGTCGCCCGGCCGCTGCTGGCGCTGTACCATTATGAGGCAGCCTACGCGGCGTTCCAGGCGCGGTTCGCCCAGGTCGGCCTATGGATCATCCTGATCAAGGGGCTGCTGCCGATCCCCTACAAGATCATCACCATCGCGTCCGGCGCCGCCCAGTTCAACTTCGCCACCTTCGTCGCGGCAAGCGCCGTGACCCGCGGCGCCCGGTTCTTCCTGTGGGCGATCCTGCTCAAGCTGTTCGGCGATCCCGCCAGGCGCTTCATCGACCGGCGGCTGCCATGGCTGCTGGCCGGCTCTGCGGTGATGCTCGTCCTGGGCATCTGGCTGGTGCAATACGTGTAGCCGCCGGGCTTCTTCGACACGCTTGTGACGTTCGACCCTAAACTCTAGGGTGCCGCGGCCATGGGGGCACTGATTTTGAGGGAACGCCATGACTGTTGAGACGTCCCGCAAGCGAGTGCTCCTGAAAGTGTCCGGGGAGGCGCTGATGGGAACCCGGGAGTACGGCCTGGACGGCGACACCCTGCTGCGGATTGCAACGGATGTGGGCGACGTGGTCGCCCTGGGGCACCAGGTCTGCCTGGTGATCGGCGGGGGCAACATCTTCCGCGGGGTTTCAGCCGCGGCGCGCGGCATGGACCGGGCGCAGGCCGACTACATGGGCATGATCGCCACCGTGATGAACGCGCTCGGCGTGCAGAACGCGCTGGAAAAGATCGGCGTCGCCACGCGGGTGCAATCCGCCATCCCGATGGCCAGCGTGTGCGAGCCGTATATCCGCCGCCGCGCCATGCGGCACATGGAAAAGGGGCGCGTGGTGATCTTCGCGGCCGGGACCGGCAACCCGTTCTTCACCACCGACACGGCGGCCGCGCTGCGCGCGGTGGAGATGGGGTGCAGCATGCTGCTGAAAGGCACCCAGGTGGATGGCGTGTACTCCGCCGATCCGCGCAAGGACCCGACGGCCGACCGCTATGAGGAGCTCACCTACCACGACGTGCTCGCCCGCGACCTGGCGGTGATGGACGCCGCCGCGATCAGCGTGGCGCGGGAGAACGGCCTGCCCATCACGATCTTCAACATCCATGCGGCCGGTGCATTCGCGAAGGTGATGCGGGGCGAAGGCCGCTTCACCACTATCATCGAAAAGCCTTAGAGCGCTTTTAGGCTGACCGAAGCGGTCAGCGCGCTCTAAACATATGCTTTGGCAAGCAGTTTTATCTGCCAGACCGTTCCGGTCTGACTGATCCTGCCCTAAGACGACGGGCGACGTCCTACGAGGTGCAACCGTGCCGGCCGACCTGACCGTTCTCAAGACAGACCTGACCCGCCGCATGGACGGCGCGCTGGAAACGATGCGCCGCGATTTCGCCGGCCTGCGCACGGGCCGCGCCAGCCCGGCGTTGCTGGAGCCGGTGAAGGTCGAAGCGTACGGGACCGAGATGCCCATCACGCAGGTGGGCACCATCGGCGTCCCGGAAGCCCGCATGATCACCGTCCAGGTTTGGGACAAGTCGATGGTCGGCGCGGTGGAGCGGGCGATCCGCGATTCCGGGCTGGGGCTGAACCCGTCGGCGGACGGGCAGGTGGTGCGGGTGCCGATCCCGCAACTGACCGCCGAGCGCCGGGTGGAGCTGGCGAAGGCGGCCGGACGCTATGGCGAGGGCGCACGGGTTGCGGTCCGCGGCGTGCGGCGCGACGGCATGGAGCAGATCAAGGCCGCCGAGAAGAAGCACGAGATCGGCGAGGACGAGGCGAAGACCTGGTCCGACGAGGTCCAGAAGCTCACCGACCAGTACATCAAGCGCGTGGATGACGCGCTCGTCGACAAGGAACGGGAAATCAAGCAGGTTTAGCCGGGCGATCGCTGGGACATGGGGCTGCCGATGGAGCGGGGATCCGGGTGAACGTGCAGCCAAGCCGTCTCGCGCTGGAGACGTCCGAGCCCGGCCTTCCCGTCCACGTCGCCATCATCATGGACGGCAATGGACGCTGGGCGGCCGCGCGTGGCCTGCCGCGCGTGGCGGGGCACCGCGCCGGGGCGCAGGCGGTGCGCCGCGCGATCGAGGCGGCGATCCGCGCCCGCATCGGCTGGCTGACGCTGTACGCCTTCAGCAGCGAGAATTGGAGCCGCCCGCGGACCGAGGTCCTGGATCTGACGGGGTTGCTGCGCCACTACATCCGCCAGGAGCTGGCGGAGTTGAAGGCGGAGGGCGTCCGCATCCGGATCATCGGCGACCGCACCCGGTTCGACGCCGATATCTGCGCCGACCTGGACCGGGCGGAGCGGGAAACGGCTGACAACAGCCGCCTGAACCTCAATGTCGCACTCTCCTACGGCGCCAGGTCGGAGATCGTCCTGGCCGCCCGGCGCGCCGCCATGGCGGTGCGGAACGGCACGCTGGACCCGGAACAGCTTGATGAAAGCATCTTTGCCGGGCTGCTCTCCACCGCCGGAATGCCGGACCCGGATCTGGTGGTGCGCACCAGCGGCGAGCACCGGCTGAGCAACTTCCTGCTGTGGCAGTCGGCCTATGCGGAGCTGGTGTTCACCGACGTGCTGTGGCCGGATTTCGGGCCGTCCGAGTTCAACGCCGCCCTGGCGGAGTTCAGCCGCCGCGAACGGCGGTTCGGGGCCCGCCCTGGCTGAGCGGGCGAAGGCGGCCCGCTGGGCGGATCTGCGGCTGCGGGTGCTGTCGGCTGCGGTGTTGGCCCCGGTCGTGCTCGCCTGCGCCTGGTTCGGCGGGGCCGCCCTGGCCGTCCTGCTGCTGGTCGGGTTCGCGGGCGTGGTGTGGGAATGGGGCGTGATGTGCCGGCGCCGCGCCCTGCCGATGACGCTGGGCATCCTGTATGCCGCGGCGGCCCTGGCGGCGCTGTGGGCGGTCCGGTCCGGGTTCGGCGCGCGCGGCATGTTCTTCGTGCTCGTCGTGGTCTGGTGCAGCGATATCGGCGCCTACGCCGCGGGCCGCCTGCTCGGCGGTCCGCGTTTGGCGCCGTCCATCTCCCCGGGTAAGACCTGGAGCGGAGCGGCCGGTGGGTTGGCGGCGGCGATGGCGGGAGGAATCGTGATAGCGGGATTGAGCGTCTGGGCCGCGCTGGGTGCGGCGTGCCTCGGGGTTGCGTCGCAACTGGGCGATCTGGGCGAAAGCGCGCTGAAGCGCCGCTACCAGGTGAAGGATTCGGGGCGGCTGATCCCCGGCCATGGCGGCCTGCTGGACCGCCTGGACGGCTTGATGGCGGCGGCGCTGCTCGCCGGCCTGGCGATCGCGGTGTCCAAGGCGGGGTTGGGGTCGCCATGAGGAGCGTGAGCATCCTCGGCAGCACCGGCAGCGTCGGGTGCAGCACCGTCGACCTCCTGCTGGCGAACCGGGATCGCTACCAGGTCCGCTGCCTGACCGGGGGCCGCAACGTCGCGGTGCTGGCGCAGCAGGCGGTGGCGCTTGGCGCCGAACTGGCCGTGATCGGCGACCCCGGAGAATTCGCGGCGCTGAAGCAGGCGCTGTCCGGCCACCCGGTTCGTGTCGCGGCTGGCCCGGAGGCGGTGACGCAAGCCGCCGCGATCCCCGTGGACTGGACGATGGCCGCGATCACCGGGGCGGCGGGGCTGCCCTCGACCCTGGCGGCAATCCGCCGCGGCGGTGCCATCGCCTTCGCCAACAAGGAAGCCCTGATCTGCGCCGGGGAGATCATGCTCCAGGCCGTGCGCGACGCGGGGGCGACGCTGCTGCCGGTGGATTCCGAACACAACGCGATCTTCCAGGCCATGGCGGAGCAGAACGGCCGCGCGGTCGAACGCATCGTGTTGACGGCATCCGGCGGCCCGTTCCGCACCGCCAGCACCGCGGAGATGCAGGCCGCCACCCCCGAGGCCGCGTTGCGCCATCCGGTCTGGTCGATGGGCAGCAAGATCAGCATCGACTCGGCCACCATGTTCAACAAGGGCCTGGAGCTGATCGAGGCGGCACGGCTGTTTGGATTGGCGGAGACGCAGGTCGACATCCTGATCCATCCGCAATCCGTCGTGCATGGGATGGTGTGCTACCACGATGGCAGCGTGCTGGCGCAGCTCGGCAGCCCGGACATGCGCATTCCAATCGCCCATACCCTGGCCTGGCCGGAGCGCCTGCCCACCACTTCCCCGCGGCTTGACCTGGCGAAGCTCGGCCGGCTGGAGTTTGCCGAGCCCGACGTCGTGCGGTTCCCGGCGTTGCGCCTGGCGCGGAACGCCTTGCGTGCCGGTGGCGGCGCCGCCACAATCCTCAACGCGGCCAACGAGGTGGCCGTTGAGGCATTTCTCGGGCGGCGCATCGGCTTCCTGTCGATCGCCGGGATCGTGGAGGCGGTGCTGGACCGGATGGGTGCGCCGCCGGCCGGATCATTGGACGAGGTGATGGCGCTGGACCAGATGGGACGGCGATACGCCGCCGAGCTTGTTTCAGGCGACAGCGCCCGGCCAGCAGCGTAGGATACTAGCATGACTTTCTTGCCTGACGCCGTCCGAACGATCGTCTCCTTCCTCGTCGTGCTCGGGGTGCTCGTGTTCATCCACGAGATGGGGCACTACCTCGCAGCCCGTTGGCGCGGCATCCACGTGGAAGCGTTCTCCATCGGCTTCGGGACGCCGTTCGCGCGTTGGACCGACCGCGCGGGCACCGAATGGCGGCTTTGCTGGCTGCCGCTTGGCGGCTACGTGAAGCTGCATGGGCAGGAGCGGCCGGAGGATGTCCCGCCGGAGGTCCGGGCTGCCTGGCAGACGGGGCGGACGTTCCACGAGAAACCCGTGCTGTCGCGCGCGATCGTGGTGGCTGCCGGGCCGATCGCCAATTTCCTGCTGGCCGCCGTGCTGTTCAGCGTGATGTTCGGCATCCAGGGGGAACCCGGCGACCCGGTGGTCCAGCAGGTGATGACCGGTTCGGCAGCGGCGAGCGCAGGGATCAAAGCGGGCGACCGTATCGTCGAGATCAACAATCGCAAGATCGACAATTTCGAGGATATCGTCCGGATCGTGTCGGTCAGCGCCGGCAAGCCCTTGCAGGTCGAAATCCTGCGGGCCGGCGCTTCGGAAACGCTGGCCGTGGTGCCCGCCTCCGTCGATGACGGTGGCGGCGGCAAGCTTGGCATCCTGGGGATCGCCGGTGCTTTGCGCCCCGTCGGCCCGGTGGGCGCCGTCGTGGATGGCGTGGGCCATGTCTGGGACGTTTCGGTGCAGACCCTGGTCGGGGTTTGGCAGATCATCACGGGCCAGCGCGGCGCATCCGGCTTGGGTGGGCCGCTGAAGATCGCGCAGCTTTCCGGCCAGGTGGCGCAGAACGGCATCGGCAGCCTCGTGTCGTTCATCGCCCTGCTGTCGGTCAACCTAGGATTGATCAACCTGTTCCCGATCCCGATCCTGGATGGCGGCCACCTGGTGTTCTACGCGTTGGAGGCGATCCGCGGCCGCCCGCTGCCGCAGCGCGCGCAGGAATACGGTTTCCGGGCTGGGTTGGCGCTGATCGCCTGCATTTTCTTGTTCGTAACGTGGAACGACCTCACCAGCTTCGGGCTGTTCCGCTGGGTTGCCGGGCTTGTCGGTTGAGCGGGTTATGGGCCGGTATTATCCCGCTTGCGTAAGAGCGATGGCGTACCGTTAAGGCCGTGGCTATGGTGCCACGGATTGCGAGTCGGTGGTGCGACGGTCTTGGCGACCGGGCAATGTCTGCCTACAAGCGCCCGTCCCCGGGGGATTAAAGCCGTTGTCCCGTATACGCCTGATACTTCTCGCTACAGCGTGTCTCGCCAGCCTACCGGTCGGACCCTACGTCCCGGCGCAAGCGCAGACCCGCCGTGTCACGACAACGCGGCGAGCCGCCACTCGTTCCCAAACGCGTCCTGTTCAACCGGGGGGCACGATTTCCGCCATACGGGTCACCGGCAACCAGCGGATCGAGGACGGGACGATCCTGTCCTACATGCTGGTGGCGCCCGGCGATGCCTATGACGCGGACCGCGTCGACCGCAGCTTGAAGACACTTTACGCCACCGGCCTGTTCAGGGACGTCTCCATCACCCGCGACGGCAGCGTCCTGAACGTCAAGGTCGTGGAAAACCCGATCGTCAACCGCATCCTGTTCGACGGCAACCACAAGATCGTGGACGCGACCCTGCTGCCGTTGTTGGAACTGCGCCCCCGTGCGGTGTTCACGCCGGAACTGGCGCAGTCTGACCGGCAGAAGATCCTGGACGCCTATGCCAAGCGGGGACGCTTCGGCACCACGGTCGAGCCGAAGATCATCCGCCTGGATCAGAACCGCGTCAACGTCGTGTTCGAGATCAATGAAGGTTCCTCGACCTTGATCAGCCGGATCAGCTTCGTCGGCAACCATGCCTTCGGCGAAAGCCGCCTGCGTGAGGTCGTCAGCTCCCGCGAGGAGGCATTCTACCGCTTCCTGTCGAACAGCGACACCTACGACCCCGCGCGTATCGACTACGACAAGGAGTTGCTGCGCCGCTTCTACCTCAAGAACGGATACGCCGACTTCGCGGTGAAGGACGCCACGGCGGAGCTGTCTCCGGACAGATCCGCGTTCTTCGTGACCTTCACGTTGAGCGAGGGTCAGCAATACACGGTCGGCTCCATCGGCATCGAATCGAAACTGCCGAACCTGAACGGCAAGGATCTGCTCCCGTTCGTGGAGCAAGAGAAGGGGGAAGTATACGACGGTGAAGCGGTCGAACGGTCCGTCACCGCGCTGGAGGCCGCCGCACAGGCGCGCGGCTACAACTTCGTCCTGGTGCGCCCCCGCATCGCCCGCAATACTGAGAACCACACGGTCGACCTTGTCTTCGATGTGAGCGAAGGACCGCGCATCTTCGTCGAGCGGATCGACATCCAAGGCAATACGCGAACGAAGGACAAGGTCATCCGCCGCGAGTTGCAACTGGCGGAGGGCGACGCGTTCAACGCCGCCGCGGTTCGCCGGTCCCGCCAGCGGTTGAACGACCTGGGCTACTTCAACACCGTCAACATCACCGAAGCGCCCGGCAGCGCCAACGACAAGGCCGTCGTGACCGTCGCGGTGGACGAGAAGGCGACGGGCGAGTTGAGCCTGGGCGGCGGTTTCTCGACAGATGCGGGTGCGTTGCTCAGCGCCGGGCTGCGGGAAAAGAACCTGGTGGGCACCGGCATCGACGCGAGCCTGTCGGGCGTGCTGGCGCAGAAGCGGTCGGAAATCAACTTCTCGGCCACCGATCCCTATTTCCTCGACCAGAACCTGGTCGCAGGCATCGACGTGTTCCATGTCGAGAACAACAACCAGTCGGTCGCAAACTACAACGAACGGCGGACCGGCGCCACGCTGCGCCTCGGCTACGAGATCAACGACCACCTGCGGCAGGCCTATTCCTACTCCGTGGTCGACCGGAACGTCTACGACGTCGAGACGGATGCAAGCCTCTACATCCAGAACGAGGCCGGCGGGACGCTGCTGTCCCAGGTCGGACAGACGCTGACGCTGGATTATCGCGACAGCCGGACGGATCCGCATAGCGGCTACGTCGTGAACTACGGGTTGGACGTCGCCGGCCTCGGCGGCACGGCGCATTTCGTCCGCAACAAGCTCGACGGCTCCGGCTACATCCCGTTGGAGCGTTATACGGGCGACAGCGACTGGGTGGTCGCAATCTCCGGTGGCGCGGGGTACCTCACCCCGATCGGCAACCACCGCGAGGACATCATCGACCGCTTCTTCCTCGGCGGCGACAATTTGCGCGGCTTCCAGTCGGGCGGCGCCGGCCCGCACTCCCAATCCGTCCAGGCGGGTGGCGTGATCTTCGGCGCGGACAGCGTGGGCGGCCGCTTCCTCTATACGCAAACGACGGAATTGCGCTTCCCATTGCCCATTTCGTCGGACCTTGGCATATCGGGCCGCGCGTTCGTCGACGTGGGCGGGTTGAGCGGGGCGAGCTCGTCCGGCGCGCTGTTCGCACGCAACGTGTTTTCGCTGCCCATCCAGGGCGGCGTGACGCAGAAGATTGAGGGTGCGAATGACCTTTCGCCGCGCGTGGGCACCGGCGTAGGGATATCCTGGCGTACGCCGTTCGGCTTGATCAACATCGACCTGGCCCAGGCGGTGGTGAAACAGAAGTATGACCAGACCCAGTTCTTCCGGTTCGGTTTTGGCACGAGGTTCTAAATTGAACACTATGATGACCCACCGCCCGTCCATCCGCCGAGTGGTCCTGTTTGCCGCTGCAACCCTGCTTGCCGGCGCCGGTCAGGCTGAAGCCCAAGGCTATTTCATCCCTCCGCAGCAATCTGCGCCACGCGCCGCCACGCCGGCGCCTGCCCCCCGCCCGGCGCCGCGCCCGGCCGCCCCGGTGCAGCAACAGCCATTGCCGCCGCCGCCGCCAGTCCAAATCCAGAGCGGCATGCCGGTTGTGCCGGACAATACCGCAACCGGCGGCGGCACGTCCGATGACGCCGTGGCAAACCTGCCGAACGTTCCCGTGCCGGATTTGCCGCCGCTGCCGAAGGGGGCCTCGCCACCGGCCGCGGTCATCGGAGTGCTTGGCGTGCCGGAGATCATGCGTGCGGCAACCGCGTCGCAGCAGGTCGAGAAGGTGATCAGCGAGCGCCGGGCCAAGCTGAATGAGGATGCGCAGAAGGAGCAGGCGGTGTGGCGGGACCTACAGCAGCAATTGGCGGCGCAGCGCGCCACCTTGCCGCCGGACCAGGTGCGCCAAAAGGAACGGGAGCTGCAGGAGCGGATCACCAACTCACAACAGAGTTTCCGCGATCGTAACCGCATCATCCAAGAGACGGCGCAGTATTCGCTCAGCCAGATCGAGCGCACGTTGATCGGCGTCATCCGTCAGGTGGCGGAAAGCCGCGGGATGAACCTGGTGCTGCACCGGGCGCAGGTGGCGCTGAACATCAACGAATTCGACATCACCGACGAGGTGACGCAGCAGATGAACAAGGTGATGCCGTCGGTCAACATCCCGCCTGATGGCGTGTCGCCATTGGCGCAGGCGCAAGCGCAGTCCAGCGCCACGACGCCCGTGCCGACGCCGGCCTCCGCGCCGACCACCACGCCGGCCGCCCGGCGCTAACCCAGGCGTGACCGCGGCTGGCGCAGGCGACCCGCGGTTCTTTCTTAACACGGGTCCCCATACCGTCGCCGCGGTGGCCGCCGCGGCAGGCGGCACGTCGGACAGCGCCGTCCTGCTGAGCGGCGTGGCGCCGCTGCAACTTGCTGGGCCCGAGCACGTCAGCTTCCTGGACAACAGGCAATATGCCCCGTTGCTGGAGGCGACCCGTGCAGGTGCCGTGATCGTGCATCCCACCATGGCTGAGCGTGTGCCGGCGACGGCGACGGCGATCGTGACAGCCGAGCCCTATATGGGTTGGGCGAACGTGGCGGCGCTGTTCCACCCGCCGCCGCCGGTCGTTCCGGGCGTTCATCCGGCCGCCATCGTCGACCCGTCGGCCCATATCGACCCCTCGGCTGAAATCGGGCCGCTCGCGGTGATCGGGGCCGACGCGGACATCGGACCCTGGTGCCGGATCGGGCCGGGCGCGGTCATCGGCGCGGGCGTGACCATGGGGCCGCATTGCCGCATCGGCCCGCTTGCGTCCGTCAGCCACGCGATCCTGGGTGCACGGGTCTATGTCTACACGGGCGCACGCATCGGCCAGGAAGGCTTCGGCTTCGCGGTGGGACCGTCCGGCTTCGTTACGGTGCCGCAACTGGGCCGCGTGCGGTTGGAGGACGACGTCGAGGTCGGGGCCAACAGCACGGTCGACCGCGGGTCCACCCAGGACACGGTGATCGGCGCGGGCTCCCGCCTCGACAACCTGGTGCAGATCGGGCACAACGTGCGCCTCGGGCGCTGTTGCATCGTCGTGTCGCAGGCGGGAATTTCGGGTTCCACCGTATTAGAGGACTTCGTGGTGGTAGCGGCGCAGGCGGGCCTCATCGGGCATCTCCGGATCGGGGCGAAGGCGAGGATCGGCGCGCAGTCCGGCGTCATGCGGGATGTCGAAGCGGGCGCGGACGTGCTGGGGGCGCCGGCGATGCCGGTGCGCGAATTCTTCCGCAATGTCGCCGTGCTGCGGAAATTGGCAGCACGCCGCAAATCCGACCGCGGGGATTCGTGACCGTGGATAGCGAGCGGCCGCCCGTCACCTACCACTCGCTCGATATCGAGCGGATCATGCACGCGATCCCGCACCGCTATCCCATGCTGATGATCGACCGGGTGGTCGACGTGACGCTGGACCACTCGGCCGTCGGCGTGAAGAACGTGTCCGTCAACGAGCATTTCTTCCAGGGCCATTTTCCCGCCCATCCCGTCATGCCCGGCGTGCTGATCATCGAGAGCATGGCCCAGACGGCAGCGGTCCTGGTGGTGGAAACGCTGGGTGAGGATGCAGCCGGCAAGCTGGTGTATTTCATGACGATCGAAAGCGCCAAGTTCCGCCGGCCCGTGGTGCCGGGGGACCAGTTGCGGCTGCTGGTGGTGAAGGAACGTCGCCGCGCCAATGTTTGGAAGTTTCACGGCACAGGTACGGTGGACGGCGTGTCCGTGGCGGAAGCGACGTTCGCCGCCATGATCATGGATCGTCTGCCTCCCACTGAGTAACGGCAACGAAACAATGCTTGTCTTGGCGCGCGAGACGATGCCGTCGCATGGTTCCTCCGCCTTCAAGGATCGATTGATGCTGCCCATCGCCCGCCGGGCCGCCCGGCATTGACCATTCATCCGACTGCGATCGTTGCAGAAGGCGCAGACATCGCGCCCGATGTGACGGTTGGCCCCTGGTGCACGATCGGCCCCGATGTCGTCATCGCCGAGGGTGCAACCCTGGTCAGCCATGTCGTGGTGGATGGGCACAGCACGATCGGCGCCGGCGCAACCCTGTATCCGTTCTGCACGGTGGGGCTGCCGCCGCAGGACCTCAAGTACAAGGGCGAGCCGACACGGTGCGAGATCGGCCCGCGCACGCAAATCCGCGAGCATTGCACGATCCATCGCGGCACGGTCACGGGCACGGGTGTGACGCGGGTGGGGGCGGACTGCCTGCTGATGGCGGTGGTGCATGTGGCGCATGATTGCGTGCTGGGCGACGGGGTGATCATCGCCAACAACGTGGTCATGGGCGGCCATGTCGAGATCGGCGACGGCGCGGTGATCGGGGGCGCCGCTGCCCTGCACCAATTCGTCCGCATCGGCCGCGCCGCCATGGTGGGCGGCGTGTCCGGCGTGGAGGCGGATGTCGTGCCGTTCGGCAGCGTGATCGGCAACCGCGCCCGGTTGGCCGGGCTGAACGTCATCGGGTTGCGTCGCCGTGGCGTGGACAAGGCCCGGCTGCACGTGATCCGCACCGCCTTCCGCACCCTGTTCGGCGGCGACGGCGTGTTTGCGCAGCGCCTGGCCACAGTGCGGCTGCACTATGCCGATGAGCCGTTCGTGGTGGAGATGCTGGATTTCGCCAGCGCCCCCAGCAAGCGGGGATTGATCCGCACGGCGCTGGTGGCGGAGGAGGAAGGTTGACGGGCGTCTGGCTGTGACGCGGGACCCTCACCCCTCCCCTCTCCCAGAGGGAGAGGGAGCGGAAAATTCCTCTCCCTCTGAGAGAGGACAGGGTGAGGGTAGCACCCTCGGCATCATCGCCGGGGGCGGACCCCTGCCCGGCCGTGTGGCGGAGGCGGCGACCGCCGCAGGCCGCCCTGTCTTCATCGTCGCGTTGGACGGCTACGCCGATCCAGCCGTCATTGCGCCATTCCCGCACGCTGCCGCCCGGCTGGGCGCCGCCGGCCGCACGATCCAGCTCCTGCGGTCGAACGGATGCCGCGACATCGTCCTGGTCGGACCGGTGGGACGGCCGTCGCTGCTGCACCTGCGCCCGGATGCCGAGGGCGCGCGCCTGCTGGCCCGCATCGGCCGCGCGGCGTTCACCGGCGATGACGGCTTCCTCGCGGCCATCGTCCGCGTGCTGGGCGAAGAGGGCTTCCGCGTCCTGGGCGCCCACGAAATCCTGACCGAGGCGGTCGGGCCGCGCGGCCTGCTGAGCCGGGCCGTGCCGGATGCGGACGCCATGGCGGACATCGCACGCGCGGTGGCCGTGGTGCGGGCGTTGGGCCAGGTGGATGTCGGGCAAGGCTGCGTCGTCCAGCAGGGCATCGTCCTGGCGGTGGAGGCGATCGAAGGCACCGACGCCATGGTCACGCGGGCCGCCGGACTGAGCCGCCCGGGACCGGGCGGCGTGCTGGTCAAACTGGTGAAACCGGGCCAAGATAGGCGCGCCGACTTGCCCACCATCGGACCCCGCACAATCGACGTCGCCGCTGCCGCCGGCCTGCGCGGGATTGCGTTCGAGGCGGGGGGAACGTTGTTTACCGACCGGGCCGCCTGCATGGCCCGGGCAGATGCGGCCGGGCTGTTCCTGCTCGGCCTGGACCCACAGACGGGAGATGAGGCATGAGCCGTTACCTTCACACGATGATCCGCGTGATGGACCTCGACAAATCCGTCGAGTTCTACAGCAAGCTGATGGGCATGACGGAGCTGCGCCGCCGCGAGGTGCCCGGCGGCCGCTACACGCTGTGCTTCGTCGGCTACGCGAGCAATCCAGATCAGGCGGAGATCGAGCTCACCTATAACTGGGACCAGAAGACGCCCTATGAGATCGGCTCTGGTTTCGGCCACTTGGCCGTGGGCGTGCCGGACGTGGCGGCAGCCTGCGAAACAGTGCGCGCCGGCGGCGGCAAGGTGACGCGGCCGGCCGGGCCGGTGCAGCACGGCACCACCATCATCGCCTTCGTGGAAGACCCGGACGGCTACAAGATCGAGCTGATCCAACGCGACTGATCCCGTCGCTCACGGACCTGGTCGGCGGCACCGTCCGGATCGGCGTCACCGGCCTGGCGCGGGCCGGCAAGACCGCGTTCGTCACCTCGCTCGCCGCCAATTTGCTGGCGTTCGGGGCCGGCCTGCCCGTCCTGCCGGCCTTGGCGGCGCGGTTGGGGGGCCGTCGGCTGGGCGTGCGCCTGGCGCCGGCCGGGGCGGCTGCGATCCCGCGGTTTGACGAGATGGCCCACCTGCAGGCCCTGGCGGCGGACCCACCGGCGTGGCCGGCCCGCACGGGCGCCGTGTCGTTGCTGGCGCTGGAGCTGAGCGTACCGCGGTCCGGCCTGGCTGCCTCCCTGCCGGCGCGCGTGCTGCGGCTGGAGTTGCTGGACTATCCCGGGGAGTGGCTGCTCGACCTGCCGCTGACGACCATGGATTTCGCCGCCTTCTCGGACGCGATGCTGCGGCGGCTGGATGGCCTGGCGGCGGCGAAACCCTTCCTCCAGTTCACCGCCGGGCTGTCCGCGTCGGCGGCGCGGGACGAGGCGTTGGCCGCCACGGGCCATCGGCTATACCGCACCGCGCTGCACCGCCTGCGGGATGAGGATGGGATGGTGTTCCTGCAACCCGGCCGTTTCCTGATGCCGGCGCCTGGCGCGGATCCGCCCTGGATCGGGTTTTTCCCCTGGCGGGGCCGTGGCGGGCTCGCCGGGTTGCTGGCCGAGCGGTATGATGCTTACCGCGCTTCCGTGCGGGAGGGTTTGGTCTCGCCCCTGTTTGGTCACATGGATCGTATGGTGGTGCTGGCGGATTTGCTGACGGCGCTGCACGCCGGGCGCGACAGCTTTGCCGACGCGCAAGCGGCGCTGGCGGCGGCGGCGGGTGCGCTGCGCTGGCGGTCCTCCATGGCGGACGCGATGCGGGCGCTGCTGAGCCTGCAATGGCCGCCACCGGTGATCCGCCGCGTGGCCTATGCCGCGACCAAGGCGGACCACGTGGCCAGCCGCCAGCGCGGCAATTTGCGCGCCCTGATCGCGGCGCTGGCCCCGGCGGGTGGGGACGTGACGACACGGCATTTCGCCGTCAGCGCGATCCGCTGCACGGAGGACGCGACCATGCGTCTGGACGGGCGCGCCGTGTCGGCGGTGCGCGGGCGGATCGCCGGACAGGGCGTCGGCCTGTCCTACCCCGGGGAGGTGCCGGACGCTCCGCCGGACGACGCCTTCTGGGCCGGCGAGTTCTTCGACCTGCCATCCTTCGAGCCGACCCGGCTGCCGGGCGCCGGGCGCGCGGGCGTGCCGCATATCGAATTGGACGCGCTGCTCACCTTCCTGCTGGATGATCTGCTGTGAGGCCGTCCGGCCCCCGCGTGGTGATCGAGGACGCCGCCGCCCCGCGGCTGGAGCCGGAGATGCCGGTCGCGGAGGCGCTGGTCGACCCGGCGCCCCGGTCCGGCGGCGCGGCGCTGGCGCTGGCGGGGGTCAGCGTGCTGGTGGTGGGCCTGGCGGCGCTGGAAACCGGGGATTTCGTCGCGGCGCAGTTCGACCGCGCGGCCTGGCTGGGCTGGCTGACGCTGGCTGTGGCGGTGGCGGGATTCGGATTGGTGGTTGCCGCCCTGTGGCGCGAGTTGCGGGGATTGATGACCCTGGCGCGGGTGGACCGGCTGCGTGCGGCGCTCGGCAGCGGCGAGGCCGGGCGTATCCACGCCGCCGCGCGCCGTTGGGCCGCCACCTTGCCGGAGGCGGCGACGCTGGTCCCGGCGATCGATGCCGCGAACGACCCGGACGCGATCATCGCGCTGCTGCGCAACGGACCGAGCAAGGCCTTGCGGGCCCGGTCGGACGCGCTGGGCCGCACCGCCGCGTTCCAGATGGCGGCCGGGATCGCGGCGACCCCTGCGCCGGCGCTGGCGGTGTTGCTGGTCGCATGGCGGGGCCTTCGCCTGGTGCGGCAGGTCGCCGCATTGCATGGCATGCGGCCCGGCTTGCTGGGGACGCTGGGGCTGCTGCGGCGCAGCGTGCTGGCAGCCGGGCTGGTGGCCGGGTCGGAGGCCGCGATCAACGCCGCCGCCCATGCGCTGCTGTCCAACCCGCTACTGACCCACGCGCTGGGGGAAATGGCGGGCGCGGGGATCGCCGCGCGCCGGATGGTCCTGCTGGCCCGCTCCACCGCCGTCGCGTGCAGCCCGCTGCCGCCGGAGGAGCAATAATGTCGCCCGCCGCTGGTCGCCCCAAGGTCAAAATCTGCGGTATCTCCACCGCCGAGACGTATGAGGCGGCGGCGACGGCCGACTATATCGGCTTCGTGTTCTTTCCGCCGTCGCCGCGCTTCATCACGCCTGGCCGCGCTGCCGCCCTGGCCACCGGCCCAGCGTTGCATGTCGGCCTGTTCGTCGATCCCAGCGACAGCCAGGTCGCCGAAGCGCTCGACGCCGTCGACCTCGACGTGCTGCAGCTTGTTGCCCCGGCGGCCCGCGTGGCGGCGTTGCGCGCGGCGTTCGGGCGGCCGGTCTGGCGCGCGGTCGGCGTTCACGGCCGGTCCGACTTGCCGACGGCGCTGGACGGCGATGCCCTGTTGCTCGACGCCAAACCGCCGGCCGGCGCCACCCGCCCCGGCGGCAATGCGGTCGCGTTCGACTGGTCGATCCTGGCCGGCTGGCAGCCGCCTGGACCTTGGCTGCTGGCCGGCGGCCTCACCCCAGGCAACGTGGCCGAAGCGGCCGCCATCACCCATGCCCCGGCGGTGGACGTGAGCTCGGGGGTGGAGACCGCACCCGGCGTGAAGGACCCGGTGCGCATCGCGGCGTTCCTGCAGGCCGCCCGCGCCGGATGGTGACGGCACGGTCACCATCACCCTTGCCGAACCCTCGGCGGTGACCGTTAGGCCGGCGAGAACTCGGTTGGCTTCAGGAAGCGGTTTTCCTGCGCGACCAGGAAGCCGGCCTCCTCGGAACGCTTCACGTAGTCCATCCAAGCCGGGTCGGCCGCCATCGTGCTGCGGCGGGTTTCGCGGTCCGCCATGCTGTCATAGGCCCAGAGGTGCACGACCTGGTTGAGCGGGCCCTCCGCCACCGTGTACCAGCCCAGGCAGCGACCGAGGTATTTCTGCTGCAACGGCCAGGCATAATCCCGATATAGCCCCACGAAGGCAGCCAGCTTTCCCGGACGGGTGGTATAGACGCGCATGTCGACGATCATGGTTGTGACGAACTCCCCTCTGCCGGCCCTGTGCGGCCCAGCGCGCCGCCATTGGTCGCCGAGCGGGCGATGATCGTCAAACCGCCCCAGCCCGGCAGCCGACTGGCCCGCCGTCGGGAGGTTGTGGCCGCCACGCTGGCCGGCATGGGCCTTTGGTCGGTCCCATCGCGCGCGGCCGTGACGCCGGCCCGGCGCGTGTCGGACGTGCCGCTGCCGAGCTCCCCGCTTCCGACCACGCCGGCCTCCGCACCCCCGGCCATTCCGCAGACCGGACCGGGGCTGGGTGCGATCGCGGCGGCGCATGGCCGGGTGTACGGCGCGGCCGTCCAGTCCAACCTGCTGACCACCGACCCGGCCTTCGCAGCGGCGGTCAACGTGGAATGCGGCCTGCTGATGCCGGATTACGAGACGAAATGGGGCATCCTGCAGCCGAAGGAAGGCAGCTTCAACTTCGCGCCGCTTGATGGCCTGCTGAACTGGGCCCGCCTGCGCAGCCGGCCGGTGCGTGGCCACGCCCTGGTTTGGCACCTGGACATGCCAAGCTGGCTCGTCACCGCCCTGGCCGAGGGTGCGGACCGTGCCCATACCGTGATGGACACCCACATCACCCGCGTCCTGGCGCATACCCAAGGATCCATCCACGACTGGGACGTGGTGAACGAGGTCGTGGCCGACCCGTCCGGCAGCGATACGCCGCAGACCACCCCGGGCGATCTGCGGGATTCGCCCTGGCTGCGTGCGCTCGGCCCGGATTACATCCCCATGGCCCTGCGCATCGCGAAGGAGCGTGACCACAATGTCCGCGTGGCGCTGAACGAATACGGCACCGAGGAATCAGCCCCGCACCATCTGGAAAAACGCCGTCGCCTGCTCAACCTCGTGCGCAGCCTGCGCAAGGCAAACGTCCCCCTGGATGCTGTCGGGCTGCAGGGCCATCTGCAAATGGTGCAGCCATTCTCCGGCCCTTATTTCACCCAGTTCTGCCGCCTGCTCGGCAATGAAGGGGTCGAGTTGGTCGTGACGGAGATGGATGTCCGCGAGCATTGGAAGATCCCAGACGGTTTCCCTGCCCGCGACAAGCTGGTGGCGGACCGGGTGAAGGCGTTCGTCGACGCCGCGATCGATGGCGGCATCAAGACCTTCATCACCTGGGGGCTGGAGGATAGATATTCCTGGCTGGCGTCCAACCCGTTCGTGAAGCGCCAGGATGGCCTGGAACATCGCGGCCTACCCTTGGACGACGACGGCCACCGCAAGCTGTATTGGCAGGCCATGGCGGATGAGCTGAGGCGTCCTGCCTAACCCACTCTGCAACGTTGCAGGACTGTGTTGCATAGATCTCCCGGCGGGTACTGGCAGCCCAGCTCGCCGTTCGATTTGCGGTTACGCGAGGCGAACGTATTCCGGCCGCCCGAGCTCAGGCATCCGGTTCATTGCATAGACGCCGTCCTGATCGTACGCCCTGGCGGCAGTGCACGAGGCGACCGGGCTACCCACCTGATCGAGCAAAGGTCCGACCTGCGAGGCTTTGCGTCGCGGAGGGAGAGGGTTTGACAGGGGAGTGGGGGCGCACCTGATCACGACCCATCGGTGACGCTGACCCGGCCGGTGAGCCAGTCCACGCCGACCATGGCCCGCACCGTGCCGCTCGCCACCGCGATGGCGCCGCCGCTGGAGCCGCCTTCCGGGGAGAACACGATGCCGCGCTGCGGCGCCGCCAGCGCCAGCGTGCCGGGCAGTTGCGACGGGACCGCCTGGCCCACCTGCCAGCGATGGCTCACCGGGTCCAGAACGAACAGCACCGGGCGGTCGGTCGCGATGGCCTGGCTGCGGGCGAGGCGGAGCGCGCCGGACAGGATGGCAGTTGCGGCCCGCACGTCCTGCCGGGCGCTGTGCGCCGGGCCGCGGCCGAGCACGATGGTGCCGACGATGCCCAGGATGGCGACCACCACCAGCATCTCCAGCAGGGTGAAACCGTCCTCGCGGGCCATCGCTACTGCGCCAAATCGTTCAGGCTCAGCATGGCGAGCAGCAGGGACACCACGATCCCGGCGATCGCAGCGCCCATCACGATGGTGATGGCGGGGACCAGCAGGCCCACCAGCCGCTGCACGCCAAGCCGCGTCCGCTCCTCGTGGATGTCGGCGGCACTCAGCGCCATGGGGCCGAGCTGCGCGGTTTCTTCCCCCAGGCGGAGCAGGTGAATGGTCCGCTTGGGCATCAGGCCGTGCTCGCCGAGCGGGCGGGCCAACCCGCCGCCGCCGCGCGCCCGCGTGATGGTGGCGTCGATCGCCCGCGCGGCCGCCGTGTTGCCGACCGCATCCCGCACGATGCCGAGGGCGGCGATCAGCGGCACGCCGTTGACCAGCAGCGTGCCGAGCGTGCGGGTGAAGCGGGCGGCCACCACCTCGCGCAGCAGCCCGCCGATGACGGGAAGCCGCAGCACGAAGCGGTCCACCGCGACCCGCGTGGCGGGCCGGCGGAGCGCGGCGCGGGCCAGCAGCAGCAGCGCCACGATCAGCGCGAGGGCGTAGAGGCCGTAGCCCGACACCGCTGCGCCCATGTCGATCAGCAATTGCGTCGACCACGGCAGCGCCACCCCGTTTTGCTGGAACAGCGGCACGAATTGCGGCAGCACCTGGGTCAGCAGCAGCACGATGGAGCCGACCGAGGCCACCACCAGAAGGCCGGGATAGATCATCGCGGAGCGCACCGTGCTGGTCAGGCTGCGTTGTCGCTCCAGCAGCAGCGCCAGCCGGTCCAGCGTCGGCGCCAGCGTGCCGCCGGCCTCCCCGGCGCGGACCATGCCGATCAGCAGGCGGGGGAAGCTGCGCGGCTGCCGGCCCATCGCGACCGCGAGCGGGCTGCCGTCCCGCACCGCGTCCCGCACGCCCTCCAGCACGGTGACGGTCCGGGCGTTCGGCGCCATCTCCACCATGAAGCGGAGCGCGCGGTCGAGGTCCTGCCCGGCGCCGAGCATGATCGACAACTCACGGATGGTATTCGTCAGCTCGCCCCGGTGGAGCGCTGCGCCGCGGCCAATGTCGCGTTGCAACAGGTCCAGCCAGCGCATGCCGCCCGCCGGGTCGGCGCGGACCGGGATGTTGCCCTGGTGCTGGATGCGGGCGATCACCGCGGCCTGGTCGGGCGCCTCCATCTCTCCCCGGGTGACGGCGCCCGCCGGGTCGATGGCGGTGTAGCGGAAGGCCGGCATCAGGCCTCGGCCCGGATGCTGCGGACGACCTCTTCGATCGTGGTCTCGCCGGCCAGCGCCGCGGTGATGCCGGCCTCGAACATGGTCACCATGCCGCCGGCCACGGCCTCCCGCTCGATCTCCGCCCCATCGGCCCGGCTGAAGATCAGCCGTTCGATCGCCGGGCTCGGATGCAGGAATTCGACGATCGCCTGCCGGCCGCGGAACCCGGCGCCGCGGCAGGCCGGGCAACCCACGGGATGCCACAGCATGGGCGTGGCGGAGCCGGAGCGGCGATCCAGCCCGAAGCGGCGCACCATCTCCGCCGGCGCCGGTGCGGCCACCCGGCACTCCCGGCACAGGCAGCGGACCAGCCGTTGCGCCAGCACGCCGCGCAGCACCGCCGTCAGCAGGTAATCCTCCAGCCCCATGTCGCGCAGCCGGGTGATCGTCTCCGCGGCGGAGTTGGTGTGCAGCGTGGACAGCACGAGGTGCCCGGTCAGCGCCGCCTGCACGGCGATCTGCGCCGTTTCCAGGTCGCGGATCTCGCCCACCATGATGACGTCCGGATCCTGCCGCAGGATGGACCGCAGCAGCGTCGCAAAGCTCAGCCCGATCTGCGGCTTCACCTGGATCTGGTTGATGCCGGAAAGCTGGTATTCGATCGGATCCTCCACCGTGACGACCTTGCGCGTGATGGCGTTCAGGTGGGTCAGCCCGGTGTAGAGCGTCGTGGTCTTGCCGCTGCCGGTCGGCCCGGTGACGAGCACGATGCCGTTCGGCAGGGCGAACGCCTCCTCCAGCCGCTGCACGATCGCCGGCGGCAGCCCGAGCCGGGCGTAGTCGAACACCACCGCGCTGCGGTCCAGCACGCGCAGCACCACCGTCTCGCCGTGCAGCGACGGAATGGTGGAGACGCGGAAATCCACCTCGTGCCCGCGCACCGCCAGCTTGATGCGGCCGTCCTGCGGCAGGCGGCGCTCGGCGATGTCCAGCCGGGCCATGATCTTCAGCCGCGACACGATGGCCGGCGTCATGCTGGCAGGCGGGCTCTCCGCCTCCCGCAGCACGCCGTCGTTGCGGTAGCGGACGCGCAGGCGGTCCTCGAACGGTTCGATGTGGATGTCGGAGGCCTGCGTCTCCACCGCGCGGGCGATGAGCTGGTTGACCAGGCGGATCACCGGGGCCTCGCTGGCGAGGTCCTTCAGCCGGTCGGCATCGTCCTCGCTGGCCTCGGCCTCGCCGTCCTCGACCACCGCCGGGGTGGCGGCGGATTGATCGGGGTAGAGGCGGTTGAAGGCGGCCTCCAGCTCGATCGGCACCGCGACTTCGATCTGGACCGGGCGTCCGATCGCGGCGGCGATGGCGGCCGGGGTGAAGCTGTCCAGCGGGTCGGCCAGGGCGACGACGACGCTGTCCGCCGCGGCATCGACCGGCATGGCGCGGGCATGGCGGAGGAAGCGCGCCGTCAGCCGGTCCGTGAACAAGGGCTCGGCCGGATAGCGCTCCGGCACGGCGACGGCGCAGCCGAGCAGCTCGGCGTAGCAGGCGGCCAGTTCGCGCTCACTGACCAGGCCAAGCTGGATCAGGACGCGGTCCAGGCGCTGCCCGCTTTCGGCTGCGACACGCCGGCCGCGCTCCAGGGTGCGGGCGTCGCACCGCCCCGCGGCCTGCAGCAGCCCGGCGACGGCGTCCGCCCCGGCACCCGGGGTGGCGGCGATGTCCGTGTGCGATACGGGGATGTCCATACGCCCTATCTTGTGCTCGCGCACGTCGCCTGCCAATGCGGCGCCATGGGGATTATCGGTGCGGCGCTGCCGTCATGGGTCTGGCCGGTGGCCGCCGGGCCATTCGCCGGCAGCGTGGTGGGCGTGCTCGTGCGGCGTCTTCCCGTGGGCCGCCCCGTCGCCATCGCACGCTCGGCTTGCGAACACTGCGGGCGGGTGTTGGGACCGGCCGAGTTGGCGCCGGTCATCAGCTATCTGTGGCTCCGTGGCCGATGCGCCGGATGCGGCGCCCGGATCGCACCCGAGCATCTCTACATCGAGCTTGCGGCGACTGCACTGGCCGGGTGGGCCGCGCAAAGCGGCGCATCCGGACTTGATCTCTGGGCAACCAGCCTGTTTGGCTGGGCCTTGCTCGCCCTGGCGTGGATCGACGCGCGGCATTTCCGCCTGCCTGATGCTCTGACGCTGCCGCTGCTGCTGGTGGGATTGATGGCGACGGCGTGGCTGGACGCGGCCTCCCTGATGGACCACGCCGTCGCCTCGGCGCTGGGCTACACCTTGTTCCGCCTGGTTGCCGCAACGTACCGCCTGGTGCGGGGCCGCGCCGGCCTGGGTGAGGGGGACGCCAAGCTCATCGCCGCCATCGGGGCCTGGGTCGGCCTGCAGGGCATGTCCTCCACCTTGCTGATTGCCGCAGTGGCCGGGCTGCTGTTCGGTGCGGCCCGGCTGGCGGCGCGGCGCGGCAGTCTTTCGACGGTCATCGCATTCGGACCGTTCCTTGCCGCGGGCGCTTGGATCACGGCGCTTTATCTATCCGTCTTGTGACAGTTGTTCATTTAGTGGTCGCTGCCGCATCCAAAATCATTATCAAAAAGTAACTCCTCCGACGGGCTGCATGCCCCCCAGTGGTGTGCAGCCGTTTATGACATGGAGGGTTATGTGCAGAACAGCGGCAACACCACGCGAGCAGACGGTGACGATGGGACAAGTCGCCGAAGCCTTATCTCCAAAGCCGGCATTGCTGCCGCCGCAACGACATTCCTCAGCACGATGGGACCGATCGGTGAAATCCTGATCGGAAAGCGCGCCCATGCACAGGTCGCCATCACGGACCTGGACATCCTGAACTTTGCACTGAACCTCGAATACCTGGAGGCCGAGTATTACATCCGCGGCGTTGCGGGTGTGGGCCTCGCCAACAACCTGGCGAACGGCACCGGCACGCTGGGCGGCGTCAATGGCGGCACGCTGGTGCCGTTTAACACCCCCGTGTTCGCCCAGATCGCCACCAAGATCGCCACGGACGAGCAATCGCATGTCGCGTTCCTGAAGTCGGCGCTGGGATCGGCCGCGGTCGCACGTCCGTTGATTGACCTGGCAGGCGGCTTCCAGGGCGCGGCAGTCGCCGCCGGGGTCGCCACAGCGGCGGCGCCGTTCAACCCGTTCGCGAACGAGGTCAACTTCATGATCGGCGCCCTCGCGCTGGAGGAGGTTGGCGTGACCGCCTATGCCGGCGCCGCTGCCCTGATCGCGAACCCGGCCTATCTCAGCGCCGCGGCAAGCATCCTGGCCGTCGAAGCCTATCACTCGGGTGCGATCCGCGGATTGCTGACGCAAACCGCAGCCGGGACCGGGTCGCAAACCGACATCGCCCAAGGGTCGGCGCTGCCGTTCATCACACAAGCCATCGCCAACCTGCAAAGCCAGGCAAGCGGGGCGCTGACCGCCATCGGCATCGTCAACCCGGCGACTGGAACGTTCCAGATCTCAGCCCGGGACGGCAACGCCCTGGCTTATCGCCGCACCACGACGCAGGTGATCAACATCGTCGAAAACGGGTCGGGCGCCAGCCACAAGGGCGGATTCTTCCCCAACGGACTGAACGGCAACATCGCCTAAGCGGCGCCCCCAGCAATCGCGCCGAGGCCGCCCGAACGGCGGCCAGGCCAGCAAAGGATTATCCAATTGGACCAGGTCCAACCAGTCATCGCAGACACCGACGCCGCATCCGCCGACGCCCATGGGCCGGAACTTTCCAACACCGGCAAATCGCGCCGCGGCATCAGCAAGGCCACCGTCGCCTTCCTTGCCGCACTCGGCCCGGTCGGCGCCGCCATCGTCAGCAGCAGTCCGGCGAAGGCGCAAACCGTGTCCGACGTCGACATCCTGAACTTCGCCCTCAACCTCGAATACGTCGAGGCGGAGTTCTACTTGCGAGCGGCCACGGGCTCCGGACTCACCAACGCGGACATCACGGGCACCGGCACGTTGGGCGGCGTGAACGGCGGCTCCCAGGTGCCGTTCACGAACGCGCTCTACGCCCAATATGCCCAGAACATCGCCGTCGATGAGCTGTCGCACGTGCGGTTCCTCCGCTCGGCGCTGGGGTCCGCCGCGGTGGCGCGCCCGCTGGTCGACCTGGCCGGCGGCTTCCAGGCGGCGGCGGTTGCAGCGGGCGTGACCACGGCGAACGTGCAGTTCAACCCGTTCGGCGACCAGATCAGCTTCTTCCAAGGCGCGTTCATTTTCGAAGACGTGGGTGTCACGGCCTATGCCGGTGCGGCCGCGCTCATTCAGAACAAGACCTATCTGGCTGCGGCAGCGAGCATCTTGGCCATCGAGGGCTATCATGCCGGCTTGATCCGTACCGTTCTGGGACAGGTTGGGGGCTCCGTGCCGTTCAACACGCAGGCGATCGCCAACCTGCGCAGCACGGCGTCCAAGGCCGTCACGGATGTTGGCGTGCTGGATCCGAGGACCGGCTTCATCGACATCGCGCCCGTCGATGCGAATGCGCTGGCGTATCGGCGCACGACCGCGCAGGTGGTCAATATCGTGACGGTGGGCGGCCAGGGCAAAGGCGGTTTCTTGCCGAACGGCTTCAACGGCAACATCACGAGCGGCGTCGTCTGACAGGCAGTCGTATGCCGGCCATGTGGCAGACGTGCCACATGGTCGGCGTACGATTCTGGCCGCGGCCAGAAACCGGCCGATTTGATAAGCACAATATTTTGATAGCTAACAAATGAGCAAGCCAGCCGTAACGCCCTGAAGGACATAGCCCCCGAAGAGGATGCGGGCCCGGCGAAGTGCCGTTGGCCCCGTCCCGATAGAGGAGCGTCCGGTGAGCATACAAAGCCGTGAGACTGACACCCCGAAGCCTGGCATCGACCGGCGCAACCTGATTGGCAAGGCCGGCATCAGCGCCGCGTCCGTCGCCTTCCTCGGCATGATGGGGCCGGTGGGAGAGGTGCTGATTGGCAAGAAGGCATATGCACAGGCCGCCATCACCGACGCCGACATCCTGAATTTCGCGCTCAACCTCGAATACCTGGAGGGCGAATATTACACCCGCGGCACCACGGGGGTGGGTCTGGCGAACAATCTTGTCACCGGCACCGGCATGCTCGGCGGCGTCAATGGCGGCACGCTGGTGCCGTTCCAGAACCAGGTGTTCTTTGAGGTCGGCCTGAAGATTGCGGTGGACGAGCAGGGCCACATCAACTTCATCCGCAGCCAGCTTGGCTCGGCTGCCGTCGCCCGGCCCTTGATCGACCTGGCCGGCGCCTTCCAGGCTGCGGCGCTGGCGTCCGGGGCGATCGCGCCGGGCACTATCTTCAACCCGTTTGCGGACGAGGTCAGCTTCTTCCTGGGCGCATTCACCCTCACCGAGGTCGGGGTCACGGCCTATACCGGTGCGGCCGCCCTGATCAGCAGCCCCGCCGTGCTGAGCGCGGCCGCCAGCATCCTTGCCGTGGAGGCATACCACGCGGGCGCCATCCGCACCCTGCTGACGCAGAATGCCGCCGGGATCGGGCTCACCGCCGACACCAATCGCGCGTCGCTGGTACCATTCCAGTCGCAGGCGATCGCGAACGCCCAGAGCGTCGAGACTGGCGCCTTTTCGGCCATCGGTATCCTGAACCCGCAGAACGGCTTCGCGCAAATCTCTGCCCGTGACGCGAACGCGCTCGCCTTCCAGCGGACGGCGACGCAGGTGATCAACGTCGTGGAGAATGGCAACGGCGCCAACCATAGCGGCGGTTTCTTCCCCAACGGGCTCAACGGCCGGATCGCCTGATCGCCACCAGCAGCACGTCAACATACCGGGCCCATGATAACGCGGCGCCCGATCCCTTCGGAGATTTACGTGGACGACATTCTTTTGGCTGACGCGCCTTCCCCTGACGCGACGATGGAACAACCGGTCGCCGAGCCTTCGCGGCGCGCCGGGTTTAGCAAGGTTGCAACCGCCTTCCTCGCCGGCATGGGCCCGGTCGGGGCGGCCCTCGTGAGTGGGCCGGCGAAGGCGCAGACTGTGTCCGACGTGGACATCCTGAACTTCGCCCTGAACCTGGAATACATCGAAGCCGAATTCTACCTCCGCGCCGTGACAGGAGCCGGCCTGGCCAACACGGACATCACCGGAACCGGCGCGCTCGGCGGCGTAAACGGCGGGTCGCCGGTGCCGTTCACCACGGCGGTGTATGCGCAATACGCTGCCAACCTCGCCGTCGACGAGCAGGCCCATGTGCGGTTCCTGCGCTCGGCGCTGGGTTCGGCCGCCGTGGCGCGCCCGTTGATCGACTTGGCGGGCGGGTTCCAGGCCGCAGCGGTGGCGGCCGGGATCACCTCGCCGACCGCGCAGTTCAACCCGTTCGGCGATCAGACCAGCTTCTTCCTGGGCGCCTTCATCTTCGAGGATGTCGGCGTGACGGCCTATGCCGGTGCGGCTGCCTTGATCCAGAACAAGACCTATCTGAGCGCAGCGGCTTCGATCCTCGCGATCGAAGGCTACCACGGCGGAATGATCCGCACCGTGCTGGGCCAGATCGGCGGTGTCGTGCCGTTCCAAACGCAGGCCATCGCCAATCTGCGCAGCACGGCGTCGAACACGGTGGATGATGTCGGCGTGCTGATCCCCTCCAACGGGTTCCTCAACATCTCTCCGACGGACCCGAATGGCCTGGCGTTCCGGCGCACGACGGCGCAGGTCGTCAACATCGTGACGGTGGGCGGCAAGGGCAAAGGCGGGTTCCTGCCGAACGGCTTCAACGGCAACATCACCAGCGGCGTCGTCATGTAACACGGGCAGAGTCCGGGTCGGGCATGGCCCCGGCCCGGATGCTGCGCTGTGTCGGAGTTTACTCCGATCCGCCTGACCGCTACATGGTTCAAAGCCGCGGTTGGGGTCTGACGGACATCGTGCCGAGTTCTACAGACGGTCGGGCGTCACGATCCCGCTGATGCTGTTTTACGAACCGCTTTTCCTCTTCCTGTTTTTCCCGATCGTCCTGACGGCCTTCCTCGCGGTGCAGCGTCGGGCCGGCCTGCGTGCGGCGGTGCTGCTGTCGGCCAGCATATTCTTCTATGTCTGGAGCGAGCCACTTTTCGTCCCGGTGGTCTTGGCTACCTGCTGGGCCGAGTACCTCATGTCGAAGCGAATCCGGATCGGCCCCGATGGTGGACGAAGTCCGCTTTGGGTCACCCTTGGGGTGGTGCTCAACATCGGGATGCTGGTCTACTACAAATACACCGGGTTCGCCGTCGACAACCTGGACGTCCTGCTGGTCCGCGCCGGGCTGCACCCTTGGCATGTCGGCCATATCGCGCTGCCGATCGGCGTGTCGTTCATCGTGTTCGAGAAGATCACCTATCTGGTGGATATCTACCGCGGGCGCAGCAACCCGGCGCCCAGCCTTGCCCGATACCTGCTGTATGTCTTCCTGTTTCCCAAGCTGCTTGCCGGCCCGATCATCAAATACCATGAGCTAGAGGCGCAGATCATCGCCGCTGGCCGGGTCCGGCGGGGCGACCTCGCCACGGGCTTCCGCCGGTTCATGCTCGGCGTTGTCAAGAAGACGCTACTGGCCGATACCTTGGCGGGCGGCGCGGATGCGATCTTTTCCGCCGATATGGGCCGGCTGAGCTTTACCGATGCCTGGTGGGGCGTGATGTTCTTCACATTCCAGATCTACATCGACTTCAGCGCCTATTCGGACATGGCGATCGGCCTGGCCAGGATGTTCGGCTTCCGGCTGAACGAGAATTTCAACATGCCTTATATTTCTTGCAGCATCACCGAGTTCTGGCGCCGCTGGCACATCTCGCTCTCCACCTGGATCCGCGAGTATCTCTACATTCCCTTGGGCGGCAACCGCGTTGCCCCCGCGCGGCGTTACGCCAATCTGTGGGTGTGCTTCCTGGCGAGTGGGCTGTGGCATGGCGCTGCGTGGACCTACGTGGTGTGGGGCGCCTATAACGGCTTGTTCCTGGTGGCTGACCGGCTGTTCCTGCTGCGGATTTTGGACCGCATGCCGCGCTGGGCCGCCAATGCGGTGACGTTTCTCATCACCGTCGTCGGGTGGACCGTGTTCCGGGCGTCAACGCTGCCCCAAGCCGGGCATTTCTTCGCCGTCATGACGCGCTTCAGCGCCTTCGCCGCACCCGCCACCGTCTGGCGCACGACGCCAATGCTTGCCGCGACGGGCGCGGCGGCGCTCATTTCGTTCCTGCCCCGGACCCCGGGCTATGATCGGGCGGCCATGTGGCTGACCGGCAACCCGGCGGGACGCTTCACGATTGAAATGGTGGTGTCGATCCTGTTCGTGTTCGCGCTGGCGAAGGCGCTCGCCGAGCCGTTCAAGCCGTTCCTGTATTTCAGGTTTTGACATGGGCATCGTGAAGGGACTGCTCCGCGGCATCCCAACAGCCCTGGGCGCCACTGTGTTTTGCCTGTGCGCCGCGATGCTGATCTTCAACATGGTCGTCGGCAGCGTCGCGCACATGAACGGCATCCGGTTCTGGAGCTACCCGTTATTCGCGGCGCTGAAGGGCGTGACCGAGAAGACGGAGAAGCAGCGGCTTACACCGCGATCGTTCCTGGACGGTTCGTTCCAGGCCGCATACGCCCTGCAGGTTGGCCCACGCGTGCCGATCTTCGAATTTGCCGTCCGGCTTAGGAACCAGGTCGAGTATTCGCTGCTGGATTTCTCCGCGATCCCGTCCATCGTGGTCGGGACGCATCACGAACTGCTCGAACAAGTCTACACCGATGATTACTGCAGCCGGACCCTTGCGCGCTTCTTGCCCGGTGCGCGGGTCTGGGCGCAGCGCATCCGGGAGATGCAAGATGCCGTGGAGCGGCGCGGCCAGACCTTCCTCTATGTCGTGACGCCGTCAAAAGTGGGTCAGTATCCATCGTTCATGCCGCCGGGCATGCCGTGCCCGGCGGCGCGGCAAGACCAGACTGGGCTGGTTCCAGCCTGGATCGGACTGGTGAAGGCCGCCGGCGTGCATGTGGTCGACACGACAGCCACGCTCACCGCCGCCCATGGCCGCTATCCCTTTGCGCTATATCCCCAGGATGGCACGCATTGGAACACGGTCGGCGGCACGCTCGCCGGGCAGGCGGTGGCGGCGGAATTGAGCACGTTGCGTCAGGACAGGACGCTGTCGCCGCTGGCGTTCACCTGGGAGTACGCACCGAAGCCATCCGGGGCCGACATCGACCTCGCCGTGCTGATGAACCTGCTCTGGATGCCGACGCAGGATCCGACACCCGAAGTCGACCTGACGCCGCCCTCCGACGACGTGCTCTGCACGCCGCTGAACGTGGTGATGGTGGGCGGCAGCTTCGCCCATGCGATCGGCGATTTCCTGAGCCGGCAGCGCTGCCAGCCGGACGTGAAGGAATATGAATACTGGCATAACTTCGTGTTGACCTGGGAAGACGGCGACCAGGAGGAACAGCCGTTCCACGAGGCGGTGCGGTCACGCGACCTCGACCATGCCGATGTCCTGATCTACGAGGACAACGAGCAGATGCTCGGCCGGTCCGACCATGGCAAAGCGTTGTATGAGTATCTCATGGGCCGCGAACCGTAACTGGGCTTTGAAGTGGTCGGGGCGCCCGGACTCGAACCGGGGGCCTCCTGTACCCAAAACAGGCGCGCTACCAGGCTGCGCCACGCCCCGACCGGTCAGAACGCGAGGCTTTAGGGGCATTCAACCCTTGGGTCAACGATCGGGCAGTAGGGCGGGTGGGGGGATCGGGCCGGATAGATGGGGCAGAACGGCGGCCTGCGCGAGGTCTTGATTCTGCCGTGTGCACTTATGCTAACGCGTATGGTCTGGCCTCCGCGGTCGCGCTGGCTGCCACTTTGCGCGCGATTGCCGCACCGGCGCCATCCATCCTCCGGGCTCTCGCGGGGTGAGGCAGACTCGGCGGCTTGCCATTCGGCTGCATCGGCCGCTACGGTCGGTGCCGAGCAAACCCGGGCCGCAGGAGGGCCGCATGCACGACTATAACCAGCGGCATCCCCGTGGCCCTGTCCCCGCCCTGCGATAAGTCGTCGCAGGGCAGCCCCGCCTGAAGCCATCCTGCTTCTGTCCTGGACTGCCCTTGTTGCATCCGACCTTCGTTGCGCGCGGCGAGGGCCGAACCGGGTACGGACATGGCACTC
Organism: Acetobacteraceae bacterium; assembly: GCA_965199095.1. GTDB lineage: Bacteria > Pseudomonadota > Alphaproteobacteria > Acetobacterales > Acetobacteraceae > LMUY01. The sequence goes on along the minus strand of CBDAQM010000003.1, from coordinate 487,949 downwards.
ATCAGCTTGCAGGATTTCGGCGTCGCAACGCCGCGGGTTTTGTTCCAAGGCATCACCTTCACCTTCGGCCCTGGCGACCGGGTCGGCCTCATCGCGGGGAATGGCGGCGGCAAATCCACCTTGCTGCGCTGCATCGCTGGGCTGGCGGAGCCTGATTCGGGCACGATCACCCTGTCCCGCGGCCGGCGGGTCGGCTACGTGGAACAGGACCTGCCACAGACCCTGCTCGGCCTGAGCCTGCACGAGGCGGTGCGCCGGGCCTTGCCGCCCGGCGAGCGGGACAGCGAGGGCTGGCGGGTCGGCATGGTGCTGGACGAGTTCGACACGCCGGACGCTCTGCGCGACCGTCCGCTGGGCGCGCTCAGTGGCGGCTGGCAGCGCCTGGCGTTGCTGGCGCGGGTGTGGGTCACCCAGCCGGACGCCTTGCTGTTGGACGAGCCGACCAACCACCTGGACGGCGATAAGATCGCCCTGCTGGAAGGCTGGATCAACGGCCCGGCGGCCCGCACGCCCATGCTGGTCGCCAGCCACGACCGGCGGTTCCTTGACACCTGCACGACCCGGACCCTGTTCCTGCGTCCGGACGTCAGCCGTATCTACGCGCATCCCTACTCGCGCGCCCGGCACTTGCTCGCCGAGGATGACGCGGCCCAGGACAGGAAGCACCTCAAGGACGTGAAGGAGGTTGATCGTCTGCGCCGCCACGCCGGGGCGTTGCGCAACATCGGCGTCAACAGCGGAAGCGACTTGCTGCAGAAGAAATCCATGCAACTCCGCGACCGGGCGGAGCGGCTGGAGCAGGCGCTGCGTCCGGCCCATGCGGAACGCAGCGGCGAGATTCGGCTTTCCAGCCGTGGCAGCCATGCCAAAATCCTGGCGGCGTTCCGTAACGTGATGGTGCGTGCGCCGGATGGGCGGATGCTGTTTCATATCGACGAACTGGATCTCCGGCAGGGCGACCGCATGGTGGTGCTGGGGCGCAACGGCGTCGGCAAATCGCAATTCGTCGCGTTGCTGCGCCGGGCGACGGAGGAGTCGGTTGCCGGCGTGCAGGTCAGCCCCAGCGTCGTTCTTGGCTATGCCGACCAGGCCATGGCCCATTTGCCGGACGCGCGGACGCCGCATCGATTCGTCTCCGGCCGGCCGGGCATCGGCGACGCCCGCGCAACAGGCTTGCTTGCGGGGGCGGGGTTCAGCGTGGAGGCCCAAGGGCGCTTGATCGGCCAGCTCTCGCCAGGCCAGAAGGCGCGGCTTGGCCTCTTGGCGCTGCGGCTGGCGGAACCGAATTTCTACCTGCTGGACGAACCGACCAACCATGTCGACATCGCCGGACAGGAGATGCTGGAGGCGGAGCTGCTCGCCCACGGCGCCACCTGCGCCCTGGTGTCGCATGACCGCAGCTTCGTCGAGGCGGTCGGCACACGGTTCCTGTTAATCGAGGACAACCGTGCACGAGAAGTATCAGGGCCGGACTGACCCTGGTCGATCAGGTCACCGCCGTCCCGTGGCGCGCCGAGCCTGCCGCCGGCGGTCCATCAGCATGGCCAGCAGGATCGCCGCCAAGGTGGGGGCCAAAAACTCCCACGCGGCCTTGGCGCCCCAATCCCACGGCATCCAGCCCCGCCACCAGAACGGCCCCAGCGTGCGCAGCCCGGCCAATGCCTTCAGCGCAAACTCGTACTCGACCTTCTTGCGCCCCCACCAGAACCCGGCGGACACGGCGGCGCCGATCCACCAGGCCGCCCGCACGCCAAGCAGATGCAGCGGCACGGCCACGACGGCCTGGATGCCGGCGCCAATCAGAATGTGTCCGAGCCAGGCGTAGGGCGTGAAGAACACGCCGAGGACGTCGAGCGTTTCCGTCATGCCTAACCATCGCAGTCGCGGCGTCAGAGCGACAGGGGTTTAGCGAAACCGCCGCATCTGCGTCATCGATGGGACCGCCGCGACCGCGTCATCCGCCTGCCAGTCCGGCATAGGGACGAGTTGACTCTCCAGCCACTCCTGACCGGTTCCGTCCAGATACACCGTCTCCAAAGCACCGCCGCCGTCTGGCTGACGCTTGACGGTGGTTTGACCTTCCCAGTCATAGCTTGTCTGACCGAGATAGCGCGCCGCGATGGTCCCGTTTTCGTCCCTGGTCACGCCCTCCAGCAGCGCTTCGCCGCGGATCACCTCCAGCGTCGCAACGATCTTGCTGCCGTTGGGCGCCATGAGCCTTGTCATCGTCCTGCTTCCTCCGCGTCGTCGTGGTCGTACAGTGATAATCGGGCGAAGCCACGGTTCGGATGCACGACGGGGCATGCCCGCGACATCGATTCAGCGCCTATATGGAAGCCGTCGCGTCGTCGGAGCCTGACAATGCCGCTGTCCAACGCCCTGCCGCTTGGCTTCTCGCCAGAGTACGACCAGCCCGTGCCCTACATGCTTCGCACCCGCAGCTACTACGCTGCCTTGGGCTACGAGACGCCCTATCGCTGGGCCTCCTTCGCGGACGTGCCGTTCAGCAGCCTCTCCAAGCCGCTGGCCCGGTCCTGCGTTGCCCTGGTGACGACGGCCGCGCCGTTCGACCCGGCAAAGGGGGACCAGGGCCCCCGCGCCAGCTATAATGGGTCAGCGAAATTCTACAGCGTCTATTCCAGGCCGACGGATCACGACCCGGATCTCCGGATCTCGCACGTCGCCTATGACCGGCAGCACACGACGGCAGAGGATCAGCGGATTTATAATCCCTTGGCGGCGCTGCGCGACGCGGCAGCGGCCGGGCGGATTGGCCGCGTGGCGTCACGGCTGCACGGCGCTCCAACAAACCGCAGCCAACGGGTCACCCTGCAAACCGATGCGCCGGACATTCTCAGCCGTTGCCGCGACGATCAGGTGGATGCAGTGGTGCTGGTGCCGAACTGCCCGGTGTGCCACCAGACCGTCAGCCTAGTGGCCCGCGCCCTGGAGCAGGGCGGCATACCGACGGTCATCATGGGCGCGGCCAAGGACATCGTGGAGTATTGCGGGGTGCCGCGCTTCTGCTTCAGCGACGTCCCGCTCGGCAACAGCGCGGGCAAGCCGTTCGACCCTGCCTCGCAAGCCGCGACGCTTGAGCTCGCGTTGCGGATCCTGGAGGCAGCGCCGGGGCCGCGGACCACGGTGCAAAACCCACAGCGCTGGGCCGATGACGCGACATGGAAACTGGACTACGCCAATGCCGAGCGCCTAGCGCCGGAAGAGCTGGCGCAACGCCGGGCCGAGTTTGTGCGCGAGACACGAGCGGCCAAGCAGATCCGTCAGGAAGGCAGCCTCCGCCCCGGCGTCACCGCTGCATCTGCATGATCTGATTCATCGGCATCATGTTGTTGTTGAGGTGGGTCATGATGAACAGCGATCCACCTACCAGCAACATGACGATCAACACGCCGAAGGCAAGCGCCATGACGTTGTTCGTGCTGTCCGGCCCGGCGGTTATGTGCAGGAAGAAAACCAGGTGCACGCCCATCTGCGCGATGGCGAGCACGCAAATCGCCACCGGGATGCTTGGAGCCCAGACCAGGTGCGTCCCGGCCACGAAGAACGAGATACACGTCAGCAGGACGGCCAACCCCAGGCCGATCAAATAGCCTGAATACCCCTCCGAGGGCTCGTCGCCGTGCAGGAGCTCGTCGCCGGGGGCGCGGTCTGCCGTGTTGCGGTCTTCCATGGGGTGGGCATCGCTCATTGGCCAGCTCCTATCAGGTAGACCACGGAGAACAGCGCGACCCAGATAATATCCAGCGCGTGCCAGAACAGGCTGAAACACAGCACCCGACGCAGGATATCCGCCCGGAACCCCTTGGCGAAGACCTGCGCCATCATGGTGAGCAGCCAAAGCAGGCCGGCGGTGACGTGCAGCCCATGACACCCCACCAGGGTGAAGAACGAGGACAGGAAGGCGCTACGCTGCGGTCCGGCCCCCTGTCCCACTAGGCCGGTGAACTCGCGGAGTTCCAGGAACAGGAAGATGGCGCCAAACACGAATGTCGCGGCCATCCCGCCATAGAAAACCAGGTATTGCCGCCGCGCCGCGCCGATGCTGGCCACCCCGCACGTGAAGCTGGACGCCAGAAGCGCTGCCGTCTCGATCGCGACGTTGGTAAGATCGAACAGGTCTTTGCCCGATGGGCCACCCGCCGTGGCCCCGGACAGCACCGCGAAGGTCGCGAAGAAGGCCGAGAACATGACGATGTCGCTCAGCAGGAAAATCCAGAACCCGTAGCCGACGATGATCCGCTTGGACGCGAGGTCCCGTTCGGCATGCTCGGCCAGATGCTGGCGTTCCCCCGACTTGCCCCGGCCAAGGCGATACGGGTCTTTCTGGTCGGCGACAGCGCTGCTCATACCGGGACGGCCGTGCGTGCAAATGCCTGGCGGCGGGCGCGGAGATTGGCCTGGTCGATCCGGGCGACTTCCTCACGCGGAACCACTTCCTCGGTCCGGTCGCGCCAGGCGAACACCACGAAGGTCGCGAACGCCCCCAACCCGGCGGCGCCGACCATCCACCAGATATGCCAGATCATCGCGAATCCCATGAAGGTCGCGAAGAAGGCGCACATGAACCCGGTCGCACTGTTGCGCGGAACTTCGATCGCCTCGTATTCAGGCTCCTCGCTCGGATGCGATTGCTCACGGGCGCGCTGCTTGATGCCCCAATAAGGCTCCTCCCCCTCGACCTTCGGCAGGATGGCGAAGTTGAAGGCCGGTGGCGGAGACGACGTCGCCCATTCCAGCGAGCGGCCGTCCCACGGATCGCCCGTCACGTCCCGCAATGAGTCCCGCTGCTTGATGCTGACGACAAGCTGCGCGACCTGAAGCAGGATCCCTGCCAGGATAACGAGGGCGCCCACGCCGGCGACCAGCAGCCAGGGCCGCCACGCCGCGACGTCATATTGCTGCATCCGCCGCGTCATGCCCATCAGCCCGAGCACGTAGAGCGGCATGAACGCGATGTAGAACCCGACAAACCAGCACCAGAAGGACGCCTTGCCCAAGCCTTCGTGCAGCCGGAAGCCCATCGCTTTCGGGAACCAGTAGTTGTAGCCGGCGAACGCGCCGAACAGCACGCCGCCAATGATGACGTTGTGGAAATGCGCCACCAGGAACAGGCTGTTGTGCAGCACGAAATCCGCCGGCGGCACCGCGAGCAGCACGCCGGTTGCGCCGCCGATCACGAACGTGATCATGAAGCCGATCGCGAACAGCAGCGGCGTGGAGTAGACGATCCGGCCGCCATACAGCGTGAAGAGCCAGTTGAAGATTTTCACGCCGGTGGGCACCGCGATGATCATCGAGGTGATCCCGAAGATCGCGTTCACATCGCCCCCTGCCCCCATGGTGAAGAAGTGGTGCAACCATACCGTGAAGGCGAGCACGAAGATCACCATCGTCGCCGTCACCATCGAGCGGTAGCCGAAGAGCGGCCGCCGCGAGAAGGTTGACACGACTTCGGAAAACACGCCGAAGGCCGGCAGGATCAGGATGTAAACCTCAGGATGGCCCCAGGCCCAGATGAGGTTCATGAACATCATCACGTTGCCGCCGCCATCATTCGTGAAGAAGTGGAAGCCGAGGTAACGATCCAGCGTCAGCATCGCGAGCGTTGCGGTCAGGATCGGGAACGCGGCAACCATCAGCAGGCTCGACGCCAGCGATGTCCAGCAGAACATCGGCATGCGCATATAGGTCATGCCGGGCGAATGGATTTTCAGGATCGTGGTGACGAAGTTCACGCCGGTCAGCAGCGTGCCGACGCCGGAAATCTGCAGCGCCCATAGGTAATAGTCGACCCCCACCCCCGGCGAGTAAGCAAGTTCCGACAGGGGGGGGTAGGGCAGCCAGCCCGTGCGTGCGAACTCACCCACGACCAGCGACAAATTGACCAGCAACGCGCCCGTCGCCGTCAGCCAGAAGCTCACGGAGTTCAGCGTCGGGAACGCAACGTCGCGCGCGCCAAGTTGCAACGGGATGACGAAGTTCATCAGGCCGATCAGGAACGGCATCGCCACGAAGAAGATCATCAGCGTGCCGTGCGCCGAAAAGATCTGGTCGTAATGTTCAGGCGGGAGATAGCCGTCCGACCGGTAGGCCAGGGATTGCTGCAGCCGCATCATGATCGCATCGGTGAACCCGCGCAGCAGCATCACCAATGCGAGCAGCGTGTACATCGCGCCGATGCGCTTGTGATCGACGCTGGTGATCCACTCGCGCCAGAGATAGGGCAGATGCCCCTTGACCACGACCCATCCAAGCACGCCGACCAGCACCAGACCCACCATGGCCGCGGCCGCCAGCGGGATTGGCTGATCAAACGGAATGGCCGACCACGTCAGCTTGCCGAGCATGCTACTGGGACTTTCCACTATGGACGTCGACACTGGGGGTGCCTTCTGTTGGTCCCCCGGCCGGCGCAATCTGTTGCGACACGATGTTCTGGAACAGCGTCGGGTCGGCGTTGCCGTAGGTGAACGGCGCGACCGTGCCTTGCTGGGCAAGCTGACCGTAGCTGCCGGGATCCAGCGTCCGGCCGGCGTGTTGGGCGGAACTAACCCAGGCGGCGAACTGGTCCTGCGGCATGGCCTGCACGGCGAAATGCATGTGCGGAAAGCCGTCGCCGCTGAAATGCGACGAAATGCCTCGGAACGTGCCAGGCTTGTCGGCGATCAGGTTCAACTGCGTCGCCATGCCGTTCATCGTGTAGATCATGCTTCCCAGTTGCGGGACGAAGAAGGCGTTCATCACGCTGGCGGAGGTGAGGGAGAAATGCAGCGGCACATTGGCCGGGACCATCAACTGGTTCACGCTTGCGATGTGCTGTCCGGGATAGATGAACAGCCACTTCCAATCGAGCGACACGCCCTGGATTTCGAGCGGCTTGGCGTCCGACACCAGCGGCTTGGCCGGGTCAAGCTCGTGCGATCCAACCCACGTCACCCCGCCCAGCAGCATGATGGTGAGCGTCGGGATCCCCCAGACGATCAATTCGATGCGGCCGGAATAGCTCCAATCCGGCAGATGCTTCGCGCGGGCGTTGGACGCGCGGAACCACCAGGCGAATGCCAGCGTGGCCAGGATCGTGGGACCGACGATCGCCAGCATGATTGCCGAGGAGTCGAGCAGGATCGACTTCTCCGCAACCCCGACTGCCCCTTCCGGATTGAGCACCCCAGGCTGGCATGCACCCAGAGCCAACGGCGACAGCAGGGCCGCCCCACGCGTCGCCAGCCGATTGAGCGGCCGCCGGCGTCTAATGGACATGCGGATACCAAGCTTGGCTGTTGAACATGGCGCCTCATCGGGTCTGGTTCGACGGAGTTGAGCGTGGTCGAGGCGAATGCAAGCCTGCCTTACCAGGCAGCGGACCATCATCTCTAGCTGCCTGTTCACTACTCTTGGCTAGAGTAAGACGGCGCTTTCGTCCATCTCATTCGATGAGCCGAATGCTGCCCGCTCCGCCTCAGAGAATCTTGCGCAACCCTGAGGTTTTCCGCACGACGATGATCCGGCGGAACAGCGCCCGGTGTCGCCGCCAATTAGTGGAACCGGTCTGGACAGTACGGCGCTGGGTCCACGAACGGCTGCGCTCCCGTCATGAGGTCCGCGACCAGCCGACCCGAACTCGGACCCAAGGTCAGGCCCTGGTGGGCGTGGCCGAAGCAATACCACAGCCCTTCCTGCCCCGGCGCCCTGCCGATGATCGGCAGCATGTCCGGCGTGCAAGGCCGCACCCCCATCCATGGCGTGCCATCCACGCGGTCTGCCAGCGGCAGCAGCCCGCGCGCCACGGGCTCCGCACGCTCCAACTGCACGGGCGTTGCGGCCGCGTCCCGGGTGGCGAACTCCGCCCCCGTCGTCAGCCGGATGCCGTAGCGCATCGGCACCAGCATGAAGCCGCTGTCAGTGTCCTGTATCGGGTGGTTCACCACGGCGTTGCCGCGCAGGCCGTAATGCATGTGGTAGCCGCGCTTGCCAAAGAGCGGCGGCGCGTAGCCGAACCGCTTGGTCAGCCTGTCGGAGGCATAACCGAGCGCCACCACGGCCGCCGCAGCCTCCACCGGTCCATGCGCGGTCTCGATACCCCATCCGGACGAACGCCGCGTGAGGCTGGCGGCGTCGCCGACCGCCAGCGTGCCGCCGAGTTGTGTGAACAGCCGGGCATAGGCCACCGTGAGGCCATTTGGGTCGCTGACCGAGAGCGGGTCGGTCCAGTGGATCGCGCCGGCCTTTTCCGCCAGCAGATGCGGCTCGGCCGCGGCCAGGGCGGCGGCGTCAAGCGTGTTGAACTGCACATCGAACTCGCGGCGTGCGGCCTCCGCCTTGGCGAGCGCCGTTTCGAGCTTGGCTGCGGTGCCGAACAGGCTGAGATACCCGATCGGGCGCAGCAGCCCGGTCGCCTCAGCCTCCCGCGCCAGCGCCAGGTGCTCATCGATGCAGGTGGCGATCAGTTGGGCATGGCCCTGCACCGCGCGGCGATAGCGCGCCGGGTGCGAGTTGCGCCAGTATCGCAGCAGCGGCGGGGCAAGCCCCGGCAGCGCCGGCATCTGGTACACCGCGTCGATCGATCGGTTGCGCGCGATCCGCCGCAACTCCGCCGTGGCGCGGGGAAACGGACTGGGAAACACCGCCTCCCGCTGTATCAGCCCGGCATTGCCGAAGGATGTTCCCTCGCCGGGCGCCTGCCGGTCCACCAGCACGACGTCCAGCCCGCGCTTGCGAAGATGCACCGCGATCGACACGCCGACGATCCCGGCGCCACAGACGATGACATCCCGCGGCATTCCATGGCCTCCTGAGCGACCCGCTTCTCTGCCCGAGAGCGGGCCGCCTGTCACAGCAGAAACCCGGTGGAGAACCACGGTACTGCCGCCACGATCACCAGCGCCACGAGCAATACGGCCATATAGGGCCAAATCCGCGCGAACGCCTCGTCGCTGGACACCTTGCCGATCAGGCAGGTCTGGTAGAAGCCAACGCCGAAGGGCGGCGAGAACAGGCCGATCCCCATGGCGAGGATCGCCACGATAGCGTATTGCACCTGGTGGATGCCGAGCTGCTGCGCCACCGGGAACAGCAGCGGCCCGAACAGCACCATCGCGGGCAGCCCCTCCAGCACGCTGCCGAGCACGATGAACACCACGATGGAGATCGCCAGGAACCCGGCCCGGCCGCCGGGCAACCCCGTCATCAGGTCGGTCAGCGTCTGGGCGAAGCCGGCCTGCGTCAGCGCCCAGGCCATTGCGCTCGCCGTCCCGATGATCAGCAGGATGGCGCCCGACAGCGCCGCCGTCTCCACCAGGATGGGCACCAGCCGCCGCCAATCGAAGCAGCGGTAGACCAGGATGCCGACCACGACCGAATACACCACGCCGACCGTCGCCACCTCCGTCGCCGTGGTGACGCCGGCCAGCACGGCGTAGCGGATGACGAAGGGCAGGGCCAGCGCCGGAATGGCCACCACGAACAGCCGCGCCACGACGCGCGCCGCCGCCTGCTCGCCGACCGGCCGGTCGCCGCGGCTGCGGAAGAACACCAGCGCGGCCAACCCGACGGCGGCGATCCCCGCCGGCAGCAGCCCGCCGGTGAACAGGGCGGAGATCGAGACGCCGGTCACTGCGCCCACGATGATCAGCACCAGGCTGGGCGGGATGGTTTCCGACATGGCGGCGGAGGCCGCGAGCTGGGCCGCCAGCTCGCCCGGCGCCATGCCGCGCCGCCGCATCTCCGGCAACAGCACCGGCGCGACCGCGGCCTGGTCCGCCGCCTTGGAGCCGGAGATGCCGGAGATCAGGTACATCGCCGCGATCAGCACGTAGGACAGGCCGCCGCGGCGATGGCCGACCAACGCGGCCAGGAACTCCACCATGGCGCGGGCGACGCCGGTCATTTCCAGCAGCAATCCCAGCACCACGAACATCGGCACCGCCAGCAATTCGATCGAGGACATGCCCTGGTCCATCTGGCTGATGATCACCGAGAGCGGGATGGAGGTGGTAAAGTACATGTAGCCGAAGGTCGCGGTCGCGAAGCTGAAGGCGATCGGCACGCCCAGGAAGATGCAGACCCCGACGATGCCGATGAAGAACACCAGCAGGCTGGCATTGCCGATGTTGTCGAACGTATTTTGAAGGCTCCACAGCACGGCGCAGACCGCCAGCGTGACCACGACCACCGCCGCCAACTCCACCCAACTCACGCCGCTTAGGAGTTGGCGCAGCGCCACGTAGAGCAGCAGCACCAGCGCCACCAATTGGCCGTCGATTTCCCATGATCCCGGAAGCTGCATCACCGGCGTCAGGATCGCCGCCTGCTGCGACGCGTAGGACAGCCCCGGCAGGATCAGCCCAAGTGTCACGCCCACCACCAGCAGGGCGGAAAAGCAGGCGGCCAAGCGCCGCGCCCGCGGCCCCATGCGCGCGACGATGACGGTCATCCGCATGTGCTCGCTGCGGCGCAGCGCGATCACGGCGCCCAGGCTGACCAGCCACAGGAACAGGATGGCCCCGAGCTCTCCCACCCAGACCAGCGGGCTGTCGAACACGTAGCGCGCCACCACCCCGGCGAACAGGATGCCGACCTCCACCACCACCAGCGCGGCGGCGGCGGTCTGCGTCACCAGGTCGACGATCCGGTCCACGGCCCGGAGGACGGCAGGACCGGACATCGCGATGCTCAGGCGAGTGGGCCTGTCACACCCTCCAACGCGGACCAGAGCGGGGCGCCGAACTTGTCCTGCCAGGTCTTGTAGAAGCCGGCGGAGGTGAGCTTCGCCCGAAAGGGCGACACGTCTATTTGGATGAACTCCATACCCTGCTGCTTCAGCACGTCCTCCAGCGAGGCATCGAGTTTCTGGTTGGCCGCCCGCTGCTCCAGCGCCTGCGCGTCGAACGTGTCGGCGACGATCTTCTGGTGCTCCGGCGGCAGGCCGGACCAGAACGGCCCGTTCACCAGCAGCCAGTACCCCACCCACATGTGGTTGGTGAGCGAGCAGTATTTCTGCACCTGGTCCAGCTTCATCGTCTGGATGTTGCCCAGCGGGTTTTCCTGCCCGTCCGCCACCTTGGTCTGCAGCGAGGTGTAGAGTTCGGACGCGTTGATCGTCACCGGGGAGGCGCCCAGGGACTGGAACAGCGACAGCGAGATCGGGCTCGGCGGCACGCGGATCTTGAAGCCCTGCAAATCGGCCACGGTCTTGATCGGCCTGGTGCCGGAGGTGACTTCGCGGAAGCCCTCGTCCCAAATCCGCGTCATCGGGTGCAGCCCGGTCTTCGCGATATCGGCCCGTACGAGGTCGCCGACGCTGCCGTCCAGCGCCTTCCAGGCCAGGTCCGCCGATTTGAAGGCGAAGCCGATATTGTCGATCGCGGCCGTGGGCACCAGCGTGGCCAGGATGTTGTCGCCGATCGCCATCATCTGCATCGCGCCGGACCGCAGGTTGGACAGCATGTGCGTGTCGTCACCCAACTGGCTGTTCGGGAAGATCTGCACCTCCACCTCGCCGTTGGAGGCGTCCTTGATCTTCTTCGCCGCCGCCGTGGCGTTCACCGTGGTCGGGTGGTCGGTGGTGAGATCAAGCCCGAAGCGGATCACCGACCGCCGTGCGGCCCGGGCTGGAAGGATGGCGAACGTTCCGGCGGCCGCCGCGGCGGCGCCGAACAGGAATTGCTTCCGGGTGATAGGTAGCGACATCGTCCGTCTCCTCGTTTGCGGCATAAAGCCCATGGCAGCGGGCTATGGCAATCTACCGCCCGCTAAAAACCCTCTCCCTCTGGCAGAGAGAGACCGTCCAGCGCCCCCAGGATCTCCGCCTCATGCTCGCCCAGCGCCGGGGCCGCGCGGCGGAGCGCGCCCGGCGTGCCGGACAGGCGCGGGACCACGGCGTGCATCGGGATGCTGCCGAGTTCCGCGTCCGCCATCTCCACCAGGACGCCGCGGCCCTGCACGTGCGGGTCGCTCTCGAACCCGGCGGCGTCATACACCGGGCCGACCGTGGTTTCCGCCGCGCCGAAGAACGCCAGGTTCTCCGCCAGCGTCCGTTGGCCCACGAAGTCGCCGATGATGGCGTCGACCTCCCCCACATGCGCCAGCCGGTCCGAGTTGGTGCGGAAGCGCGGGTCGTCGATCAGCTCCGGCCGGCCAATGGCGCGGAACAGCCGCTCCGTCATCGCCTGGGTGGAGGCGGACAGCGCCACCCAGCCGCCGTCGGACGTGGCGTAGATGTTGCGCGGCGCGGTGATGGAGGCGCGGTTGCCCGACCGCGGCGGGATGCGCCCGGTGATCCGCCAGGCCGCCGCGTCCGGCCCGAGCGTGGCGTGCAGCGGCTCCAGCAGGGAGAGGTCGATCACCTGGCCGCGGCCGCCCGGCCGCTCTGCCTCGCGCAGCGCCACCATCACCGCGAAGGCGCCTTGGATGCCGGCCACCATGTCCGCCAACGCCAGGTTGGGGAGCGCCGGCGGCTTGTCCGCGAAGCCGTTCTTGGCCGCGAAGCCGCTCATCGCCTCCACCAGGCTGCCGAAGCCGGGGCGTTGCGCGTAGGGGCCGGTTTGACCGAACCCGGACACCCGCACGAACACCAGGCGGGGGTTCAGCGCCGCCACCTGGTCCGGCCCGAACCCTGCCGCCTCCATGCTGCCGGGGCGGAAGCTTTCGACCAGCACGTCGGCGGTCGGGATCAGCCGGGCAAGCAGCGCCTTGCCATCCGCGCTGCGCAGGTCGAGCCGGATGCTCTTCTTGTTGCGGCCGTAGACCTTCCAATAGGCGGCGACACCGTCTTCCCGCCAGTGGCGCAGCGGGTCGCCGGAGTCGGGCTCCAGCTTGATCACCTCGGCGCCGAAATCGGCAAGCTGCAGCGTCAGCATGTTGCCGGCCACCAGGCGGGAGAAATCCAGCACCCGCAGCCCGTCCAAGGGACACGGCTGATCCGGCTGGAAGGGGTGTGGCGCCGGCGTCACCGGCTGCGCCCCACGGCCAGGGTGCGGCGCGCCTTCAATACCACCGGGTAATCCACCATCATGCCGCCGACGGACACCGCCGCCAGCCCGGCTTGCTCCGCCTGATCGAACGCCGTCACGATCTCCTGCGCGCGGGCAAGTTCGGCCTCGCTGGGGGTGAACACGGCGTTGACGATCTCGAGCTGCGTCGGGTGGATGCACGCCTTGCCGCCGAAGCCCATCCGGCGCGCCCGCAGGGTGGAGGCGCGCAGCCCGTCCGGGTCGTTGATGTCCACGAACACCGTGTCCAGCGGACCCTCCAGCCCCGCCTGTCGCGACGCCAGCGAAAGGGCGAAGCGGGCATGCGCCATGGCGCCGGCGTCGTCGGACAGGTCCACATCCATGTCGAGCGCCAGGTCGACCGCGCCGAACGCCAGCCGGCGCAGGCGTTTGGAGGCGGTGGCGATCTGTGCCGCGGCGGCCAGGCCCTTCGCCGTTTCGATGATCGGCATGAGCTCGATGCTGCCGGCCGGCTTGCCGGCCTTGGCCTCCAACTGCGCCAGCAACCAATCGACCATGGCGATGTCTGCCGCGGACTCCGCCTTCGGCAGCACGATGCCGTCCAGCGCGGCGGCGGCGGCGGCGAGCAGGTCGTCGTAGCAGAATGGCGTCGAGACGGCATTGACGCGAAGGAAGGTCAGGCCGGCACGCCGTGTGCGCAGCAGCTCCGCCGCCTGCTGCCGCGCCGCGTCCTTCTCGGCCAGCGCGACCGCGTCCTCCAAATCCACGATCACGCCGTCGGCGATGCTGGCGAACGCCTTTTCGACCCGGCGCGGGCTGGTCGCCGGTACGAACAGCAGGGAACGCGGGGCGGGATGTCGGGGTGCGGTGTCGGGCATGGCGGTTCCTGTCAGCGGGCGCGGGCGATCAGCCGGCGGGCACGGGCGACGATGGGCAGATCCACCATCTCGCCCTCAAAGCTGAACGCGCCCCGGCCTTCGCGTTCCGCTTGCTCGAACGCCGCCACCAGGCGGTGCGCGCGGTCCAGCGCGGCGGGCGCCGGGGCGAAGGCGTCGTTGAGGATGGGCACGACCGCCGGGTGCACGCAGGACGCGCCGTCGAACCCGAGCGAGCGCGCCTCCCGCGCGCTGGCCGCGATGGCGGCGGTGTCGCGATAGTCGGCGATGGAGCGCAACAGGCCGAACGACAGCACGCCGGCCGCCTTCGCCGCCAGGTGGACCAGCAGCTTCGGCAGCCGCAGCATTTCGGGCGAGGGGTCCGCGTCCATCTCGGTGGCCAAATCCTCGCCGCCCGTCACGAGCGCCAGCACACGCGGACTGGCGCTGGCGATCTGGCGGGCATCCAGGATGGCGCCGGGATCTTCCAGCAGCGGAACCAGGCGCATGGGCGCGCGGCCGATCTCCGCCTCCACCGCGGCCAAGTCTGCGCCGAGTCGCAGCAACGCCTCCGGCGACTGCACCTTCGGCACCATCAACCCGGCCGCCCCGGCGCGGCACGCCGCCTCGGCATCCGCATCCATCAGCCCGGCGGCGCTGTTGATCCGGACGAACACGGTCGCGCCGCCGCGGCCCACCGCGGGCACCGCCTCGGCCAGGGCCGCTCGCGCCGCAGGTTTCTCGGCGGGCGCCACCGCGTCCTCCAGGTCCAGGATCACCGCATCCGCACCGCGCTCATGCGCGCGGCCGACGAAGCGGCTGGCGTTGGCGGGGACGTAGAGCAGGGAGCGGATCACGCGCAGCCACCCTCCGCCCGCAACGCCGCCACGGCAGCCGCGTCCAGCCCGGCGGATGCCAGCACCTCGTCCGTATGCTCGCCCAGCGTGGGCGCCGGACGCCGCCACACGCCGGGCGTGCCGGACAGGCGCGGCACGATGTTGTGGACGGGAAGGCTACCCAGTTCCGGGTCCTCGACATCCACCAGCACCTGCCGCTGCTGGAAATGCGGGTCGGCCACCGCGTCGCCGATGTTGTAGACCGGCCCGGCGGTGACGCCAGCCGCCTGCATGCCGGCCAACGCTTCATCCCGCGAGCGGTCCGCAAACCAGCCGCCCACCGCCGCATCCACCAGCGGGCGGTGCTTGACCCGGTCGGAGTTGGTGCGGAAGCGCGGATCCTCGATCATGCCGGGCTGGCCAATCACCTCGAACACCCGCTTGGCCATCGCCTGGGTGGAGCCGGACAGCGCGACGTAGCCGCCATCGGCGCAGCGATAGATGTTGCGCGGCGCGGAGGTGTTGGAGCCGTTGCCCACGCGCTGCTTGACCTTGCCGGTGCGCTGGTAGATCGCCGCCTCTGGACCCAGGGTGGAGAAGATCGGCTCCAGCAATGACAGGTCGATCACCTGGCCGGCCGCGCCGCGCTCGCGGGCCAGTAGCGCCGTCACCACCGCCATCGCGCCGGACAGCCCGGCAATCATGTCGGCCAATGCCAGCGGCGGCAGCACCGGCTCGCGGTCCGGAAAGCCGGTGCGGTCGGCGAAGCCGCTCATCGCCTCCACCAGTGTGCCGAAGCCGGGCTGGCTGGCATAGGGCCCGGTCTGGCCGAAGCCGGAGATGCGGACCACCACCAGGCGCGGATTGCGCGCCAGCAGCGTGTCCGGCGCGAGGCCCATCGCCTCCAGCGTGCCGGGCCGGTAGTTCTCGATGAACACGTCGGCCGCGTCGACCAGGCGCAACAAGGCGTCCATCGCGGCGGGTTGGCGCAGGTTCAGCACGATGGACATCTTGTTGCGGCTGTAGGTCTTCCAGAACAACTGCTCGCCGCCATCGCGCCAGGCGCGCAGCGGGTCGCCCTCCGGCGGCTCGACCTTGATCACCTCGGCGCCGAAATCGCCCAGTTGCAGCGACAGCATGTTGCCGGCGACCAGGCGCGAAAGGTCCAGGACCCGCATGCCGTGCAGCGGGCCCTGGGCCGTGACGTCGAAGGGGATGGGCACGCCCGCTGCGCTATTCCTTGTAGGACGGGTCGGTTCGGTCCAGCTTGCGCAGCAGGGCCGGCCAGGCGGAGACGACCTTGATCTCGCCGGGCCTACGCTCGCGGCGTGAAGACATCTTCTCGTAGGTCTTTTCCGACACCTCGGTGGGCGGAAACACCAGCTTCGTGTTGGCCGACAGCGCCATCACCTGGGTTTGGCACGACCGCTCCATCCGCCACAGCAGGTTGAAGGCCTCGCCCACCGAGCGGCCGCAGACCAGCAGGCCGTGGTTGCGCAGGACCATCGCGTCGTCTTCGCCAAGGTCGGCGACCAGCCGCTCGCGCTCGCCCTCGTCGTCGGCGATCCCCTCGAAATCATGGTATGCGACGTGCAGGAAGCGCATCGTGGTTTGCGCGATCGGCAGCATGCCGCATTCCATGGCCGACACCGCCATGCCGGCCGGCGTGTGGGTATGGGCGACGCAATCCACGTCGTGCCGGGCGGCGTGGATTGCGCTATGGATCACGAACCCGGCACGGTTCACGCCCAACTCCGTTGCGTTGAACAGGATGTTGCCGTCCAGGTCGATCTTCAGCAGGCTGGAGGCCGTGATCTCCTCGTACAGCATGCCGTAGGGATTGATGAGGAAGTGCCCCTCCTCGCCCGGCACCCGGCAGGAGATGTGGTTCGCCGTCATCTCCGTCATGCCGTACATTTCGGTCAGGCGGTATGCCGCGGCCAGTTGGACCCGTGCGTCCCACTCCGCCGGGGTCACACTGTCGCGGACCGAACGGACGATCTTCAAGGCGGGCGTCTGCATTGCTGCGCTCATCGGCTGGTTCCTCCTTTGATCGGCGTACGCTACGCCCGCCATGGCTGCCTGTCATCCCGCCCGGTTTGCCGCTACCCTGCAGGTCAGAAAACAGCTCGGAGGCAAGGCAATGACCGACTGGCGAGACAACGGCGTGCGGGTGATCCCCGGCGACAGCCTGGACACCAACACGGCGCAGACCCCTGGCATGAACCGGGCCGCCGCCATCAACTTCGCCCGGGTTGGCGCACAGCGTATCTGGGCCGGGACGGTCCACATCCATCCGGACGCCAAAACCGGCGCCCACCACCACGGCGCGCTGGAAAGCGTGATCTACGTCGTCCGCGGGCGCGCCCGGATGCGGTGGGGCGAGGCGCTGGAATACGTCGCGGAGGCAGGGCCCGGCGACTTCATCTTCATCCCGCCCTACGTTCCCCACCAGGAGATCAACGCCAGCACCGACGAGACGCTGGAGTGCGTGCTGGTCCGCAGCGACAACGAGGCCGTCGTCGTCAACCTCGACATCGAGCCGGTCGAGAAGCCGGAGTCGGTCGCCTGGATCGACCCGATCCACAAAGGCTGACCACCTGAACCAGCGGCACGCTTCTTGCGCTTGCAGCTTGGTTCAGGTGGAGACAACCCGATGCGTCGACGTCAACTCCTTGCCGGGGGTGCAGCCCTGCTTGCTGCCCCCGCGCTGGTTCGGGCCCAAGCCGCAACGACGCTGAAATTCATCCCGTACGCCGACCTCGCCTTGCTCGACCCGGCGACCAACGCCTTCGTCACCCGCAACCACGTCATGATGGTGTTCGACACCCTCTACGCGTTGGACGCGGCCGGCGTGGCGCAGCCGCAGATGGTCGAGGGCCATGCGGTCGAAGCGGATGGCAGAACCTGGACGCTTACGCTTCGCGACGGGCTGATGTTCCACGACGGAACGCCCGTGCTGGGCCGGGACGTGGTGGCGAGCATCAACCGCTGGGGCTCGCGGGACGCGTTCGGCCAGGCTTTGCTGGCGGCCACCGACGAGCTGACGGCGCCGGATGACAAGACCGTGCGGTTCCGGCTGAAGCGCCGGTTCGACCTGCTGCCCGATGCGTTGGCGCACCCGACCAACACCATGGCCGCCATCATGCCGGAGCGGCTGGCGCGGACGCCGGCGACCGCACAGGTGCCGGAGATCGTCGGCAGCGGGCCGTTCCGCTACCTGGCGGCCGAGCGCGTGCCGGGTTCGCGCAACGTCTACGCGCGGTTTGACCAGTACAAGCCGCGCAACCAGGGCACGCCGTCCTTCTGCGCCGGGCCGCGAGTCGCCTATTTCGGTCGGGTGGAGTGGCTGACCACGCCGGAGCCGGCCACCCAGGTGGCGGCGCTGCAAGCGGGCGAGGTCGATTGGGTGGAGCAGCCGCTGATGGACTTGGTGCCCAGCCTGCGGGCCACGAAGGGCATCACCTTGCAGGTCGCGGAAACCAGCGGCCTGGTGGGATACCTGCGCTTCAACCAATTGTTCCCGCCGTTCGACAACGCCGCGATCCGCCGAGCCGTGCTGAAAGCGGTCGACCAAACGGAGTTCATGCAGGCGGTCGTCGGCGCCAACAGCACGTTCGACGACACATGCGGCGTGTTCGGCGCCCACTCGGCGATGGCAAATGACGCGGGGATGGCGGTGCTGGCGGGCAAGCACGACCCGGCCGCCATCAAGCGTGAGTTGGCGGCGGCCGGCTACAAAGGCGAGAAAGTCGTCTACCTCTCCGTGACGGACGTGCCGCGCATCAACGCCATCGCCGAGGTCGGCGCCGACATGCTGCGCAAGATCGGCATGAACGTGGACCAAGTCGCCGCTGATTGGGGGACGGTGGTGCAGCGTTCCGTCAGCCGGCAGCCGTTGGACAAGGGCGGGTGGAGCATGTTCGCATCGTTCACCGGCGGCATCGATGCGAGCACGCCGGCGAACAACAACCTGCTCCGCGGCAATGGGGACGCGGCGTATAATGGTTGGCCGACGGCGCCAAAGCTGGAGGCCCTGCGGGACCAGTGGCTCGCCAGCGACGATCCGGCGCAACAGCTTGCCCTATGCCGCCGGATCCAGCAGCAGGCCTGGGAGGACGTGCCGTTCCTGCCGCTCGGGTCCTATGATCAGCCGACCGCCTACAGATCCGATTTGGGCCACATGCTGACGGGCTTGATCCTGTTTACGAACGTCCGTCGGACCTGACGTCCCCGAATCCTGCGCCAAAAACAGACAAGCCGGTCAGGAGGACCTGACCGGCTTGCTTGGTCGCGAAGGCTTAGGCGGTTAGCGCAGGATGATCGCCACGCGGCGGTTCTGCGGCTCGCGCACGCCCGGTGCGGTCGGCACCAGCGGACGCGTGTCACCGAAGGCCTGGATGTCGATGGCCGTGCGGGGCACACCGTCACGCACCAGTTCGGCGGCAACGGTCTGCGCACGACGCAGCGACAGGCGCTGGTTGTAGGCCGGCGTGCCGGAGCGGTCGGCGTTGCCCTGCACTTCGATCCGCGTGTACTGCACGCGGGTGCTGGCCTGTGCCGCCTCAGACACGATCTGACGGGCGCGATCCGTCAGGTCCGCACGGTCCCAGTCGAAGAACACCAGGTAGGTGCGGGCCGGCTGCTGCATCGGCGTCGGAGCCTGCGGCGGCTGCATCGGAGCAGGCGTCGGCGTGTTGAAGGCGTAACGGACACCAAGCAGGAAGCTCTGGTTCTGGTCGTCGCTGATCTTCTGCGACGTGCCGATCTTCAGCCCGCGCTGATAATACTGCTCCTTGTAGGTGCGGCTCAGCGGCTCATCCATGTAGCGATATTCGGCGGTGAACGCCAGGCCGGGGACGAGGGCGTCAACCGGGTAGGAGATACCGACGATGCCCTGCACACCCAGGTTGTCGTTCTGTCCGGTATTGCGCAGGTACTGGACCGGGCCGCGCGACGTGATGCCGAGTTCCGCAACGTGACCGTTGCTGAACTGGTCGTGGACATAGCCCGCGCCGAGGCCGACATACGGGAACACAGGCGCGTTGAGGCCGAACGAGTTCAGCGGAATGTCATACAGGACGTTCCCGAACACGCCTTCCTTATACTCGGTGCCGCCGCTGCTGGTCTGCAGCAGGCCGCCGGCGCCGGGAATCGTCGCACCGCCATTCTTCAGGCGGGTGATCTTGTTGTCGTAGTACGCGCCCTGCAATTCCAGCCGGAGGCCGTTGCCCAGGCCATAGCCGACGCTGCCGATCACGATCGGGCCGGCGTCGAACTTGTAGTCGCTGCCGTGACCGAAGTTCAGCGGACCGCGCGAACGATTCACCGCCTCCGTCTGCAGGATGTTGCCGCCAGCGCCAGCGCCGACATACAGGCCGTCGACTGGCTGAGCGGATGCCACAAGCGGCAAGCCCACAACTGCGAAGCTTGTAGCCGCCGTCACCATTAGTATCGTGCGTAACCGCATTGGTATGATCCTCGTCTTCTGGCCAAGGCGTAGAATATCTCCGACCAGCAGACAACGGACATTACCCCGACGAGCTAAAAGCGCCACAGCCTGTTGCAGGAATGTCGCAGTTTTATCAACAGGCCGTGAATGGCGGAAACTTGAGGCGAGGTAGCGGACGTTCCGACCTGTCTTCGGTCAGCCGGATGAAGCTGCAAGCCCGTTATTGACTGCTCCCGACAACCGTGCCTACCTCTGCTCATGATGCGGGCAGGTCCTGGCCCGGCATCCTTCCGTAAACCAGCCTGGTTCGTCGGCCCTCACGGTTTCTGGCCGCCTGGCGAACCCTCAACTGGCTGTCGCCGTCTTGCTGAACCCATCCTCCCCGAGGCTCCCCCGATGCATCTTGCCGAACTCAAGGCAAAATCTCCGTCCGATCTGCTATCCTTCGCCGAATCGCTGCAGATCGAGAACGCGTCCAGCCTGCGCAAGCAGGACATGATGTTCGCCATACTGAAAAACCTGGCGGATAACGAGCAGGCCATCCATGGCGAAGGCACGCTCGAAATCCTTTCAGATGGGTTCGGCTTCCTCCGCAGCGCCCAGGCGAACTATCTCCCAGGACCGGACGACATCTATATCAGCCCCAGCCAGGTGCGCCGGTTCGGTCTGCGCACCGGCGACAGCGTCGAGGGGCAAATCCGCGCGCCGAAGGACGGTGAACGATATTTCGCGCTGCTGAAGCCGAACACCATCAACTTCGAGCCGCCGGACGCCGTCAAGCACCGGATCAACTTCGACAACCTCACCCCGCTCTACCCGGATCGCCGCCTGAAGATGGAGGTGGAGAACTTCCAGTCCGTCGCGAAAGGGCCGGGCAAGGACCTGACACCCCGGGTGATCGACCTGATCTCGCCCATCGGCATGGGCCAGCGCGCGCTGATCGTGGCGCCGCCGCGCACGGGCAAGACGGTGATGCTGCAGAACATGGCCACCGCCATCGCCGAGAACCATCCCGAAGTCTTCCTCATCGTGCTGCTGATCGACGAGCGGCCGGAGGAGGTGACCGACATGTCGCGGTCGGTGAAGGGCGAGGTGGTCGCCTCCACCTTCGATGAGCCGGCGACCCGGCATGTCCAGGTGACGGAGATGGTGCTGGAGAAGGCCAAGCGCCTGGTCGAGCACAAGCGGGACGTGGTGATCCTGCTGGACAGCATCACCCGGCTGGCCCGCGCCTACAACACGGTCGTCCCGTCCAGCGGCAAGGTGCTGACCGGCGGCGTGGACGCCAATGCGCTGCAGCGGCCGAAGCGGTTCTTCGGCGCCGCCCGCAACATTGAGGAAGGCGGCTCGCTGACCATCATCGCCACCGCGCTGATCGACACCGGCAGCCGCATGGACGAGGTGATCTTCGAAGAGTTCAAGGGCACCGGCAACAGCGAGATCATCCTGGACCGCAAGCTGTCGGACAAGCGCACCTTCCCCGCCATCGACATCACCAAGAGCGGCACCCGCAAGGAAGAGCTGTTGGTGGAGCGCGGCATGTTGTCGAAGATGTGGGTGCTACGCCGCATCCTGAACCCGATGGGCACGACCGACTCGATGGATTTCCTGCTGGACAAGCTGAAATACAGCAAGACCAACCAGGACTTCTTCGACGCGATGAACACGTAGCCGCCGCTTTATTCTTTCTCCCTCTCCCTCTGGGAGAGGGTCGGGGTGAGGGTCTGATCCGCATGACCGTGCCATTTGGCCCTCACCCAACCCTCTCCCAGAGGGAGAGGGCATATGTGCTTCCAGAGGGGGCGGGCCTTTAGGCTGCGGGGGCCGGCGGGCGGAGGGATGCCAGCAGCGCCGGCACGAAGATCAGCGTCGCCACCAGCGTGCAGGCCAGGCTGATCAGCAGCAGGTCGCCCATGCTGGCCGTGCCGGGATGGCGGGACAGCGCGAGCGAGCCGAACGCCGTGCCGGTCGTCAGCGCCGAGAAGATCACCGCGCGCGCCGTGGCCGATGACAGGCGGGAGTGTTCGCCAGCCCGCCAGTTCATCACGAAATAGATGTTGAACGACACGCCCACACCCAACAGCAAGGGCAGGGCGATGATGTTGGCGAAGTTCAGCGGCAGGTTCGCGGCAAGGCACACCACCACCGTCATCAACGCCGACAGCAGCAAGGGCGCCAGCACCAACGCCACGTCCAGCGCCCGCCGCAGGAAGGCGAACAGGATCACCGCGATCATCAGGATCGCCCCGATGGCCGCGTCGCGGAAGGCCGAAATGATGGTGCGCGCCGTGGCGATGATCGTCACTGCGGAGCCGCCGGCCTCCGGCACTGCGACGCTCACCTGGTCCACGAAGCGGTTCAACCCCGGGCCGCCGCTGGCCGCCGGCTTCGGCGTGATCTGCACCCGCGCCCGGCCGTCCGGCAGCAGCCAATCCCGTGCGATCGACGGCGGGATTGATTGCAGCGTCACCGGTTGCGCCGCCAGCGCCAGGCGCAGCGCGTCGAGTTGCTCCGGCAGGAAGCGGACCAGCGCCTGGTTGGCGGCGAGCAGCGTCGCGTCCGGGGACGACTGCAACGCGCGCAAATCCGCCGCGACCTGCGCCAGTGGCGAGTCGGGCGGCAGCTTCGCGGTGGCCCGCGTCAATCCGGTCGCCGCAGTCTGCGCCGCCAGGCGCAAATCCGCCGCGGTCACCGTCGCCGGGGCCGTGCGGTTCGCCAGGGTCGGCGCCAGGATGTTGGCGGCATCGGCGACCAGCGCGAGCTTGGCGGCCTGGTCGCCGGGCACCAGGCTGTCGATGGTGAGCGCGTCGGCCACCAACGGCAGGGCCCGCGCGCGTTGCGCCACCGCCACGGCCTGCGCCAGGTCCGGCTCCAGCGCGTCGATGCTGTACGGGCTGGTGATCGGGTTGGCCATCAGGTCGCGCAGCGTGACCATGGCCTCGGTGGTGGGGTCCTTGGTATGCAGCGGGTCGGCGTCGAACCGCAGGAAGCCCAGGCCCACCGCCCCCGCCGCCGCCAACACCCCGAACAGCGCCAGCAGCACCCGGCGGTGCCGCACGATCGCCGCGTCAAGCGGCTGCAGCCGGGTGAACCCGACCTCCGCCAGTTCCGGCCGCGGCCGGAACAGCGCCAGCGCGGCCGGCAGGAAGCTCAGCGTGCAGGCGAAGGCGAACACCATTCCCACCCCGGCGATCAGGCCCAATTGCGCCACGCCGCTGAACGAGGTGGGAACGAAGGCGACGAACCCGGCGGCGGTGGCGCTGGCGGCGATCAGCACCTGCACCCCCGCCCGCCGCGCCGTCTCCGCCAAGGCCGCGCCAACCTCCGGCCGCCCCAACCGCATCTCGCGGAACCGCACGCTGAACTGGATGGAGAAATCCACCGCGATGCCGACGAACAGCACGGCGAAGGCGATGGAGATCAGGTTCAGCGTGCCGACCGCCAGCGCGGCGAACCCGGTCGTCAACAGCAATCCCAGCACAAGCGTCAGCAGGATCGGCACGATCAGCCGCCAGGAGCGCACGGCCAGGAACAGCCAGATCGTGATCAGGACCAGGCTGCCGACCAGCCCCGCGAGCGCCCCCTGCGCCACGGTCGCGAACTCCTCATCGGCCAGCGGCACGCTGCCGGTCACCCGGACGCGCGCCCGGCCATCGGCCACGAACTCCAGCTTGGCGGCGGCCGCGCGCAAGGCCGCGGTGGCGGCGCCCCCTGGTTCCAGGGCGCTGTAATCCAGCTTCGGTTGGATCAGCACGAAGCGGTACGGACCGGCCTTGTCCGTCAGCGATCCGCCCAGCAGCCTCTGCCAGGACAAAGGCTGCGGCGACCCGGCCAGCACGGAGGCGAGCGCCGCGTGGAAGGCGCGCAGCGGGGCGGCGAACCCGGCCAGGTCGGCCTGCCCGCGTTCGACCCCCACCCCAATCAGCGACAGGGCGGCGAACAACCCGCGGGCGCTGGGGTCGGCCACCAACTGCCCGAGGAAAGGCTGCGCGTCGATCGTGCGGTCCAGCAAGGCGCTCAGTTCGTCCTGCGAGAGGAACAGGAACGCGTTGGCGCTGAAATACGGTGACGCGTCCGGCCGCGTCACCGTGCGGATATGGGCGGTGTCGGCGGCCATGGCGCGGGCCAGCCCGGCGGCCGTCGCCTCCGCCTCCTCCGGCACTTGCGCGTCGATCACGGCCACGATCTGGTCGCGGAACTGCGGGAACGCCTGGTCGAACGCGATCTTGTGCTGACGCCACGGCAGCGAACGGGCGAACAGCGCATCCGTGTCGGTGGAAATGCCGAGGTCGTGGACCGCCAGGCCCGCCGCACCCGCGCCCAACACGATCCCGATGAGGACGACGAGCCCGGCGCGGCGGACGCAATGCTCCACGACGCTGGCAAGAAAGCTCTGGACGGACACGGTCGGCTTCACCCCCCTGGGCCACAGCCCCGGTCGGGGTCAGGGCGTCGCAACCGGGGCGGGATAGTCCGTCCCTCGTGCCGGGTCCAGGTTGCACGGCCACAAGGCGGCAATGAGGCCGTTCGCGTTGACACTCCCCAGGGCGCGCCCTAGCACTGCGCGCAAGCAAATGCAGCGGAGGCGCGTGAGCCTTCCAGAGGGGGCAGAGTGGTCCGACATCTTCGAGCAGCCTTGATGGCCGGTGCAGTCGCGGCCATGCCGGCTGCCGCCTGGGCCGACACCGTCCATGTCGGCGTCACGCTCTCGATGACCGGGCCGGCCGCCTCGCTCGGCATCCCCGAACGCAACAGCATCAACCTGCTGCCCAAGCAGATCGGCGGCGACGCGGTCGAGTACACGGTGCTGGACGACGGATCCGACACCACCCGCGCCGTGTCCAACATGCGCAAGATGATCGAGGACGGGGCGGACGTGATCATCGGCTCGTCGGTCACGCCGGCGTCGCTGGCGATGATCAACGTGGCCGCGGAGCAGAAAATCCCCATGATCTCGCTGGCGGCCTCGCTGCAGATCATCGCGCCGATGGACGCGGTGCGGCACTGGGTGTTCAAGACGCCGCAGAACGACAGCCTGATGGCGGACGCGGTGGCCAGCACCATGGCGGCGCGCGGCGTGAAGTCGATGGCGTTCATCGGCTTCAACGACGCCTATGGCGATGGCTGGCTGACGGAAACGCAGCGCGCCATGGCCGCCAAGAACATCAAGATCACCGACGTGGAGCGGTTTGCCCGCACCGACACCAGCGTCACCGGGCAGGTGCTGAAGGTGATGGCGTCCAGGCCGGATGCGGTGCTGATCGCAGGCTCGGGCACGCCGGCCGCGCTGCCGCAGACGGCGCTGCACGAGCGCGGCTACACCGGCGCGTACTATCAGACGCATGGCGTGGCCAACCTCGACTTCATCCGCGTCGGCGGCAAGGACGTGGAGGGCACCATCCTGCCGACTGGCCCGGTGCTGGTGGCGAGCCAGTTGCCGGACGGTGCGCCGACCAAGGCGGTCGGCATGGCCTTCACCCACGACTACGAGGCTGAGAACGGCGCCGGCAGCATCTCCACCTTCGCGGCCCATGCCTACGACGCCGGGCTGATCCTGGAATACGCGATCCCGGTCGCGCTGAAGGCCGCGAAGCCCGGCACGCCAGAATTCCGGTCGGCCTTGCGCGACGCGATCGAGGGGGCGCACGAGCTGGTGGTGACGCAGGGCGTAATGGACATGACGCCCACCGACCATAACGGGTTCGACACGCGGGCCCGGGTCATGGTGACGATCAAGGACGGCGGCTGGAAGCTCCTGCCCTGATGATTTAGCCCGCATTTCTCACAGTGCCATCGCTGAGCGTCGTCTCGGGTGCTCAGCGTCGGTTGTGGCCTTGGTTCCGGGTGTCGCCGTGTCATTTTGAGTGTGTTGAGCGTGTTGAGCGGGCGCGGTGGTGCGATCACCGCTGGAGCAGTGCTGATCGGGGTGGTGGCGCTTTGCGGTGTCTGGTTCGTGGCGGTCAGTCGAACGCTCTTTGCAGGGCGGCATAGGCCAGCCCCCATTCGTTTTGCGAGGGGCAGGCCGACGCCATGGCGATCTTCACCCGGCGCACGCTGGTCCGCACCAGCGCGCCGATCTTCAGCAGCTTGAGCCGGATCGTCCCGCACGTGGCGGTCGCGAACACGGTGCCCTCAAGCCCGATGCGTCTGAGGGCACACAGCAGCACATAGGCCGCGGACGCGAACCACAGCCGCAGCTGGTTGGCCTGCATGGTGTGGGCCGACGTGCGGTCGGCGAAGAGGTCGAGCTGGCATTCCTTGATACGGTTCTCCATTTCGCCGCGGGCGCAGTAGATCGTTTCGTAGAGGTGCTGCGCGTCGGCCTCGCGGGGGTTGAGCGAAGTCACGACGAAGCGCGGATTGGCCTTATCGCCGGCCGTGTCGGACCCTGGGATCCACTCCGCCTTGCCCACCACCCGGCGCTCCTGCGCCCAGCTGTCGTGCGTGGACCAGGTGAAATCGCGGAAGCGGCGGGCAGCCTTGCCGGTCGTCTCGGCGTCGGCGCGGGCTTCGGCCATCTGCGCCTCGATCTGCGCCGACAGGCGCGGGTTGCGGGCCAGGCCGAACAGGAAATCCACATGGTTGGCCTCGCACCAGCTCATCAGCGCATCACGGGCGAAGCCGCTATCGGCACGCAACACAACGCGCGTGTGCGGCCATCGCGTGCGGATTTGGGCGACAACACGCTCGATCTCCTCCACGGCCCCTGCCGATGCGTCGAGGTCGGAGCGACGCAGCTTGGCCACCAGCAGATGACGCCCGCAGAACACGTAGAGCGGCAGGTAGCAGTGGCAATCATAGTAGCCGTGGAAGAACCGGCCCTCCTGATGGCCGTGCAGCGGGTCGTCGGTGGCGTCGAGGTCCAGGATGATCTGCTCGGGCGGCTGCGCGTGGGCGTCAAGGAACAGGTTGACGAACAGGCGTTCGAGCTTGGCCGTGCTGGCCGCGAGCTTGTGGTAGCGGGTGGGTTCGGCGCGGCTGAGTTCGAGGCGGTTCAGCGTGGACTTGCCGGCCAGCGGGGCGCAGCCGCGGCGCCGCCGGGCGGTGAGCTTGCCGGCGAGGGTTGCCATGACTGGATCGTGGCGGAGCTGGTCGTGGTCGTTGAGGTCTTCGTAGCCGAGCGCTATGCCGACGACGCGCTGCAAGACCAGGGTCTGCACCTCGTGCTCGATGAACAATGGATTGCGCGTGTCGGTGAAGCAGGCTGCCATGCGCCGGGTCAGCCGGATCGCACGATCCGCTGCACCGAGCAGGACCGCGCCAGCATCGGAGGTGATGCGCCCACCATCGAACGCGGCCACCACGGACCGGCGTTCGACAGGTGCAAACTCGAACAGGGTTGGGCTACAGTCTGTCAGCACCGGGATCATCCTCTGCGTCGGAGTAAGGCTTTGTTGCAGAAGAACTTTCGCCTATTCAGAGGCCCGGTGCACCTCATTCTTGTGAGAAATGCGGGTTAGCCGGCCGCGATCATGGACGCGGACATCGCGCTGATCCTGGTGCAGGACGGCATCGTCAATGGCGCCCTCTACGCCCTGCTGGCGCTCTCGCTCGTGCTGGTGTTCTCGGTCACCCGCGTGATCCTGATCCCGCAGGGCGAGCTGGTGGCGTATGGCGCGCTGACCTACGCCGCGCTGGATGCGGGCAAGCTGCCCGGCAGCATCTGGCTGCTGGCCGTCTTGGGGTTGGCGGCCTGCGCGGCGGGCCTGTGGGAGATGCGGCACCAGGCCAGCCGGGGCGGCGTTTTGCGGTTGCTGGCAGGCACCGTGCTCCTGCCCGCCGTGGTGGTCGGGACGACGCTCCTGCTCGCGGGGCGCCAGATCGGGGTCGCCGGCGAGGCGGCGCTCACCGTGCTGATCGTGGCGCCGATGGCGCCGTACCTCTACCGGGTGGCGTTCCAACCGCTGGCCGAAGCCTCCGTGCTGACTTTGCTGATCGCGGCGGTCGGCGCGCACCTGGCGTTGCTGGGGCTGGGATTGGTGCTGTTCGGGCCCGAGGGGTTTCGCGCCACCGGGTTCTCCGACGCGGTGCTCTCACTGGGGCCGGTGACGATCCAGGGGCAGGCGGTGTGGGTGGTCGCCAGCACCGTGGCCATCATGGCCGGGCTGTTCGCGTTCTTCGACTTCACGCTGTTCGGCAAGGCGCTGCATGCGACCGCGGTCAACCGGCTGGGCGCCCGGCTGGTCGGCATCGCCCCTGGGCTTTCGGGCCAAATCGCCTTCGGGCTGGCCGGGGTGATCGGCGCGGTGAGCGGCGTGTTGGTGGCCCCGCTGACGACTGTCTATTACGACAGCGGCTTCCTGATCGGTTTGAAGGGCTTCGTCGCCGCCATCGTCGGCGGGATGGTCAGCTACCCGCTCGCTGCGCTGGCCGCGATCCTGGTCGGCGTGGTGGAAAGCTTCTCCGCCTTCTGGGCCAGCCCGTTCAAGGAGGTGATCGTCTTCACCGTCATCCTCCCCGTCCTGCTCGTCCGCTCCCTGCGCAGCCCGGTCACGGAGGACGAGGAGTGAGGCGGCCGGCCATTTGGCTCAAGGCCCTGTCCCTTTGCGAAGCGCAATTGCATTTGCCAGCAGGGCCGTACGAACGCTCTCCCGCTGGCGGGAGAGGGAGGTTTGCCACCTGTGATAACCCTGCCCTCTGGGAGAGGGGAATGCAGATCGCATGAACCGGTTCCTGCCCTTGGTCCTCCTGCTGCTCTGGCTCTGCGTGCCACTGGCGCCGGGCGTGCCGTCCTACTGGCTGACCCTCGCCGACTACGCCGGGATCTCCGCCGTTGTCGCCATCGGCATCGTCGTGCTGACGGGCATGGCTGGCATCACGTCCTTCGGGCAGGCGACGTTCATGGGGTTCGGCGCCTACGCGACCGCCCTGCTGACGACACAGGCCGGGTGGTCGCCTTGGCTCTCCCTGCCCGTGGCGCTGGCCGCAAGCGGGCTGGCGTCGCTGGTCATCGGGGCGGTGACGCTGCGGTTGTCCGGGCATTACCTGGCGCTGGGCACCATCGCGTGGAGCGTCGCCTTCTTCTACCTGTTCGGCAATCTGGACGTGCTGGGCCGCAATGACGGGATTTCCGGCATTCCGCCGCTGCAGGTGGGCAGCTCGGTGCTGCTGGACAGCCGATCCTACTTCCCGGTCGTCTGGATCGCGGTCGCCATCGCTCTGCTGCTGACCCGCAACCTGCTCGACAGCCGGGTGGGCCGAGCGATCCGGGCGCTTCGCGGCGGGGCGGGCGCCGCGTCCTCGTTCGGGGTGGGGCTCGGTGGTATCCGGATGCTCGCCTTCGCCTATGCGGCGGTGCTGGCGGGGCTGGCAGGCTGGCTGTACGCGCATATGCAGCGCTCCGTCAGCCCGTCCCCGTTCGGCATCAACCAGGGTATCGAATACCTGCTGACCGCCGTGGTGGGCGGCATCGCCCGGCTGCCCGGCGCCGTGCTGGGCGCGCTGCTGCTGACGGTGTTGAACGACCGGTTGCAGGACATCCTGCCGCTGCTGCTGGGCAGCCAGGGGAACTACGAGACCATCGTGTTCGGCATGTTGCTGATCCTGGTGCTGCAAACGGCCCCCGCCGGGCTATGGCCACTGCTTGCCGACCGATTCCGCCATACGCGCATCGCGCCGCCCGGCGGGGGCGACCCCCTGCCGCGGCGCAGTTTGCCCGATCCTGGCACGCCCGTGTTGCAAGCGGCCGGGCTGCGCAAGGTGTTCGGCGGCCTCGTGGCCGTGTCGGACCTGTCGCTGGATCTGCGCGCCGGGGAGATCGTCGGGCTGATCGGGCCCAACGGTGCGGGCAAGAGCACGACGTTCGACCTGCTCACCGGCGTGGCGGCGCCGACCGCCGGGTCTGTCCGCTTCCTCGGCACGTCCCTGGCCAAGCGCGGCGGGCCCGGGATCGCGCGGCTGGGCATCGCCCGGTCCTTCCAGCACGTGAAGCTGGTGGGCGGCATGTCCGTGCTGGAGAACGTGGCGTTGGGCGCCCATCTGCGTGGCCGCGCCGGCGCCATCCGCGCCATGCTGCGGCTTGATCGGGGGGAGGAAGCGCGCCTGTTCGCCGAGGCGCACCGCCAACTCGCCCGCGTGGGCCTGGCGGCCATGGCGGCCGAGCCGGCGCGCAGCCTGGCGCTGGGCCAGCAGCGCGTGGTGGAGATCGCCCGCGCCCTCTGCCTGGACCCGGTGCTGCTGCTGCTGGACGAGCCTGCCGCCGGGCTGCGCCACGCCGAGAAGCAGGAGCTTGCGGCGCTGCTGCGGGTTCTGCGCAGCCAGGGCGTCACCGTGCTGCTGGTGGAGCACGATATGGACTTCGTGATGAACTTGACCGACCGGCTGGTGGTGATGAATTTCGGCGCCAAGCTGGCGGAGGGGCCGGCCGCCGCCATCGGGCGCGACCCGGCGGTGATCGAAGCCTATCTGGGCAGCGTCGCATGATCCTGGAGGCAGCCGGCCTGCAGGTGAGCTACGGCGCGGCCGCCGTGCTGCACGACGTCGCACTCCAGGTCGGCAAGGCGCAGATCATCACGGTGATCGGCCCGAACGGCGCCGGCAAGACCACGCTGCTGAACGCCGTCATGGGTGTGCATCCCAGCCGTGGCAGCCTCCGCTTTTGCGGGCGCGACATCGGCCGCATGCCGGTGGAGGCGCGGGTGCGGGCCGGCATGTCGCTGGTGCCGGAAAAGCGGGAGCTGTTCCCCTCCTTGTCGGTGGAGGACAACCTCCGCCTGGGCGGCTTCCGCTTCCGTCGCGATGGCGCTGCGGCAAGCCGGCGACAGTTGGACGAGGTATTCGCGTTGTTCCCCCGCCTGCGCGAGCGCCGGGCGCAACGGGCGGCCACGCTGTCCGGCGGGGAGCGGCAGATGCTGGCGATGGGCCGCGCGCTGATGGGCCGGCCGGACCTCCTGATGTTGGACGAACCGAGCCTGGGCCTGGCGCCGCTGATCGTCCGTGAAATCTTCACCATCATCGCCGACCTGCGTGCGCGGTCCTGCGCCATCTTGCTGGTGGAGCAGAACGCCCGCGCGGCGCTGCAAGTGTCCGATTACGGCTATGTCCTGGAGAACGGGCGGATCACCTTGCAGGGGCCGAGCGCCGGTTTGGCTGCCGACGAGCGGGTGGTAGACACCTATCTCGGCGTTGCTAGGGCAGTTCCGGCGCCGGTGTGACGCCGCGCGGCGGGGCCCGGTGCAGGACGCCTTCGTCCGGGAAAGCCTCCGCCATGTTCGGTCCCCACAGCCGGACGCCGCCGGTGATGCCGGCCGAGTTGGATACGATCCTGGCATTGGCGGGCAATGCAAAATTGATGACCTGGGCATTGCCGCCGCCGATCAGCAACGTATCGTACGTCACCAAGGTGTCCAGATAGCCGATGGCCTTGAGCAGACGCTTGTTCCATTTCGCCGGCCCGATTTTGTGCAGCGCAGCATTGCCCAGATAAAGGTCGTATGTCTTGTCCTTGGCGATGGGATGCTGTCCGATCTCCAGGTGTGGCGCCAGAATACCATCCTGGAAGAGGGCGAAGCCGAACCCGGTGCCAAGGGTGATGACGCATTCCAGACCGACATCGCTGATGACACCCAGCCCTTGCACGCTGGCGTCGTTCAGCACACGCGTGGGTTTGTCCAAGCGCTTGGACAGTTCAGCACCAAGGGCATAGCCATGCCAGGCCTCTGTTCCGAGGTTCGGCGCCGTCAACGTCCGGCCGCCTCGAACGACACCGGGAAAGCCGACAGAAATGCGATCGAAATGGCCGAGGCCGCTCACGAGGTCGACCAGGCATTTTACGACATCTGCTGGCGTGCGCGGGTTGGGGGTATCGACACGGTTTGGCCCAGTGACCATCAACCCAGCCGGATCGAGAATCCCAGCCTTCAGCCGCGTTCCACCGATGTCGATCGCTAGGGTGCGGGGACCAAGCCATTGGGATCCAGCCGGCACCGGGGCAGGTTCGACGACGGCATGTTTAGCCATAGGATGCGGCTCCTGCAAAAACCGCAATGAGCCATCGGTTGGCGACGTGCGCAAGACGTCAGGCAAACAGGAACAGGCCCCTTTCCCGCAGGAAAAGGGGCCTCATTAGCCGATTCTAACGGCGCATCAGCATCGCAAAGACATACCCGACCGCACCGGCGACCAGCAGCGAGGTCAGAGGCCGTTCGGCAACTGTATCACCAAGGAAGGCGCTCGCCTCGTCCAACTGGTCGACGAAGGCGCTTCCGGCGCCGCCGGCTTGGTCCTTGATCTTGCCGTAGGCCTTCTGCGCCGTCCCGACCATCTGGTCGACAGCCCCGGATGCCTGCGTCTTGCTGTCTCCCGTCACGTCCCCGAACGTGCTCTTGACAGTGCCACCGATGTTCTTGGCGGCGCCTTCGATCTCATTTTCGTCCATTGTCCGTGCTCCACAACTCGGTATGGCAACCAACAGGCTGGCTACGGCCGGGTTCCCCCTGCCATAGAAATACCACCAGCTTGCCGCTAAGACGGTCCGCGCCATCTAGGTTATCACCTGTGGAGGCCGGGACGTGACGACAGGCACAGTGGCCGGTTGGGCCTCAGACGATCCACGCGTGGCGGACATCCTCACGATCGTGGCGAAGGAAACCGGCGTCGAGCGGGACCGGTTGCTGCCCTCTGCGACGATCGCGGCCCTGGATATCGCGTCGTTGGACATGGTCCAGGCCATCTTCGCCATCGAAAGCCGGTTCCATGTCGAAATCCCCGTCATCTCCGACCGCAGCGGCGCGGAGTTCGAGACGGTGGGTGAACTGGTCTACCACGTGCTGGCGACGATCGACCGCGAGCCCGCCATTTGACCGAACGCCGCCGGGTGGTGGTCACCGGCATGGGAGCCGTCTGCGCGACGGGGCATGACGTCCCGGCGTTCATGGCGTCGCTTCGCGCGGGCCGGGTCGGGATCGGCCCGATCACCAACATCCCCACCACCCGGCTGTCGGCCCGGATCGCGGCGGAAATCCGCGGCTTGCATCCGGCCGACCATTTCCCTGCCAAACGGTTGGCCATGCTGGACCGGGTCTCGCAACTCGCCCTGATCGCGGCGCGAGAGGCGTTGGCGCAGGCCGCCGTGCCGGCGGAGGCGGTGGCGAAGGCGGCCATCATCCTGGGCACCGGCAGCGGGCAGCAGACCTTCGATGCGGTGTATGACGAATTCTATGGCCGGCATCTGCCGCGCGTGCATCCGTTCACCGTCCCGCGGATCATGCCGAACGCGCCGGCCAGCCACATCTCCATAGAGTTCGGCATCCGCGGTCCGTGCTTCTGCGTGGCCAGCGCCTGCGCCTCCGCCAACCATGCGATCGGGCAGGCGATGCACATGGTCCGCTCCGGCATGGTGGACGTCGCGGTCGCCGGCGGCAGCGATGCCTCGATCGTGCCGGGCTTCATGAAGGGGTGGGAGGCGCTGCGGGTGCTGAGCCCCAGCGCCTGCCGCCCGTTCTCGCGCGACCGGTCCGGCCTGGTCATCGGGGAGGGCGCCGGCGTGCTGGTGCTGGAGGCGGCCGAGCATGCGGCGGCCCGGGGCGGCGCCGCGCTGATGGAGGTCGCGGGCTTCGGCATGGGGGCGGATGGCGCCGACATCATCGCGCCGAGCGCCGCGGGCGCCGCGCGGGCGATGCAGGCGGCGCTGGCCGATGCGGACTGCACGGCGGAGCAGGTGGGCTACGTCAACGCCCACGGCACCGGCACCCGACTGAACGACCGGACGGAGACGGCGGCGCTGCGCAGCGTGTTCGGCCGCGGGCTGGACCGGGTGCCGGTGTCGTCCACCAAATCCATGATCGGCCATTGCATGACGGCGGGCGGCGCGCTGGAACTGATCGCCGTCGCCATGGCGCTGCGCGACGGCGTCTTGCCGCCCACCTGCGGCTTCACCACGCCCGATCCGGAATGCGACCTGGATTGCGTGCCGAACGAGGCCCGCAGCGCCGATATCGACGTCGCCATGTCGAACGCCTTCGCCTTCGGCGGCCTGAACGCGGTCCTGGTCGCCCGGCGCTGCGCATGACCGTCATCCCGCATATCAACCGGATCGGCACCGCCGTCCCGCCGCACGACGTGCACGCCGCCTTCGTGGCCTTCGCCCGCACCCTGTTGCGGGACGAGAAGGCGGTCGCGGTGTTCGACCGGATGGCCGAACGCTGCGCCATCGAGCATCGCTATTCCGTGTTGCAGCCTGGGCTGTCCGGCGCCGTGCAGGTCGATGCGGAGGGTTTCTTCAATCGCGGCCAGTTCCCCGCCACGGCGGCGCGCATGGCGCGGTACGAACAGGACGCGATTGAGCTGGCGACCCGGGCGGTGATGGCGCTCGGGAAAGATCCGGCGCGCTTCACCCACATCGTCGTCGCGTCCTGCACCGGGTTCACCGCCCCCGGGCTGGACCAGATGCTGGCGGCGCGGCTGGGCATGTCCCCCAGCATCGAGCGCACGCTGGTCGGCTTCATGGGGTGCTACGCCGGGGTGACGGCGTTGCGCAGCGCCTACCACATCGTCCGCTCCGAGCCGTCGGCGCGCGTGCTGGTCGTGAATTTGGAGCTTTGCACCCTGCATCTGCAGGAAACCGCCGATCTGGAGACGGTGCTGTCCTTCATGCTGTTCGGGGACGGCGCCAGCGCCGCGCTGGTGACCGCGGCGGAGGAAGGTGTCGGCATGCTCGATTTCCGCTCCGCCGCCTTGGCGGACTCGGCCGACCTCATCACCTGGCGCATCGGCGACCAGGGCTTCGACATGTCGCTGTCCGGCAAGGTGCCCGGCCGCATCGCCACCACCCTGCGCGGCGAGTTGGAGCGGGGGGATTTGGGCGGCTTGCTGCGCGGCCAAGCGACGCAGGACTTCGATCTCTGGGCGATCCATGCCGGCGGGCGCACCGTGCTGGACGGGGTGGAGCAGGGCTTGCGGCTGCCGCCGGGCGCGCTGGACTGGTCGCGCGACGTGCTGCGGGAGTTCGGCAACATGTCCTCCGCCACCATCATGTTCATCCTGGACCGCATGATCCGCGGCACGGCCGGCCCTAAATCCGGCATCGCGATGGCGTTCGGCCCCGGCCTGTGCGCCGAGACGTTCCGGTTCCGCCGGGCATGACCCTGGCCCGCCGCAGCCAGGCGGCCGAGCTGATGGACACCGACTGCACGGACGCCGCCGACTACGCCGCCTGCCTGCACGACCTGGCGCGGGTGAACACGGTGACGCTGGCGCGGCGCCCCACCCTGGCGTGGCTGGACCAGGCGATGCGCCGCCGCGGCAAGGGGGAGGCGATCTCGGTCTACGACGTCGCGTTCGGCCACGGCGACATGCTGCGCACCATCGCGCGCTGGGCGCGCCGGCGCGGGCGGCCGGTCGTGCTGGGCGGCGTGGACATGAACCCAGGCGCGGCCCGGGCAGCCCGCGCCGCCTCACCCGGGTTGCGGCTGGAGCTGACGACCGGGAACGTGCTGACGACAATCCCGTATCCGGCGCCCGACTACATCGTCAGTTCGCTGTTCACGCACCATCTGAGCGACGACGAGGTGGTGGCGTTCCTGCAATGGATGGAGCGGCATGCGCGGCATGGCTGGTTCATCAACGATCTGCATCGCCACGCGATCCCGTTGCACGGCTTCCGGCTGCTGGCGCGGACCATGCGTTGGCACCGTTTCGTGCAGCATGACGGGGCGGTGTCGATCGCGCGGGCGTTCCGCCGGGCGGAGTGGCAGCGTCTGCTCGCGACGGCGGGCGTGCCCGGCAGGGTGCGGTGGGTGTTCCCGTTCCGCCTTTGCGTCGGCCGCCTGCGCTGAGCCCCGTCGTGATCGCCGGCGGCGGACTGGCCGGCGCGGCCGCCGCATGCCGGCTGGCGCGGGCTGGACGCCACTTGGTGCTGCTGGAGCGGGAGAAGGCGGCGGCCCACAAGATTTGCGGCGAATTCATCAGCGGCGAGGCGCTGGCCGAGATCGCGGGGCTCGGCGTGGACGTGGCGGCGCTGGGCGCCGTGCCGATCCATGCCATGCGGCTGGTCCATCGCGGCCGCGTGGCCGAGAGCCGCCTGCCGTTCCCGGCCGCCAGCCTGTCCCGCCTGGTGCTGGACGAGGCGCTGCTGCAACGCGCCGGCGCCCTGGGGGCGGAGGTGCACCGGGGCATCCGGGTGCGCTCGGCGGAGCCGGGCCTGGTGCAGACGGATGAGGGTGCGTGTGCGGCGCCGACCCTGCTGCTGGCGACCGGCAAGCACGACCTTCGCGGCCTGCCGCGATCGCCCGGCAGGCCGCCCGAGGACCTGATCGGCTTCAAGCTGCATGTGCGCCTGCGCCCGGCCCAGCAGGCGGCGCTGGCCGGGCACGTGGAGATTGTGCTGTTCGACGGCGGCTATGCCGGGCTGCAGATGGTGGAGGACGGGGTCGCGAACCTCTGCCTGCTGGTCCCCCGCAGCCGCTACGATGCGGACTGGCCGGCCTTGCTGGCAGCGCTGGCGCAAGAGGACAGCCACCTCGCCCGGCGCTTGGATGCGGCCAGCCCGGCCTGGGACCGGCCGCTCACCATCTATCGCGTGCCCTACGGCTTCGTGCACCAGGGGCCGGACCACTCCGGCGTGTACCGGCTGGGCGACCAGGCGGCGGTCATCCCGTCCTTCTGCGGCGACGGCATGGCGATCGCCCTGCACAGCGCGAAACTTGCCGCCCAGGCCGTGTTGGCGGGGCAGGACGCGGCGCAATACCACCAGGCGCTGCGCCGCGACGCCGGACCGCCGGTGCGGCTGGCGCAGCGTGCCTATCGCCTCACCCGCTCGCCGGCGGTGCGCGCGCTGGCGGTTGCGGCGGCGCAACGCTGGCCCGTCCTGCTGCGCGGCATGGCCCGGCGGACGCGGGTGGCTATGCCGTGACGAACGCGCGGATGGCGGCGTTCAACGCGTCCGGCTCGTCCGCCCGAATGGAATGGCTGCTGTCCTGGAACACCCGGAGCTGCGAACCGGGGATCAGGCGATGGATCTCCTCCGAGAAGTCCGGCGGGCAAATCCAGTCGTGCTGCCCGGCCAGGACCAGCGTCGGCACGGTGATCCCGGCGATTTCCGCCCGCAGATCGAACCCCCGCAACACGCCGCCCGGCCCGAAGGCGCGGTTCAGCGGCTCCGGCGCGTAGGTCGCGCGGCCCCGCGTGGCCGCGGCCGCCGCCGGGTCGTAGCGGCGGCTGTACAGCGGGCCCATGACAGCGTAGTACTCCGCCATCTGCTCCGCCGTCTGGAACGTGCCGGCCCAGAGCCGCTGGCACACGCGCTGCTGGTCAGGCGTGCCCCGCTCGCGGATGAACTGCTCGGCCCGGGCGACGAAGCCGGCATGCGCGGCTGTGACCACCAGGATCAGCTTGGCGACCGCGCCCGGGTGACGCGCCGCATGCGCCATCGCGACCATCCCGCCATAGCTGGTGCCGATGCTCACCACCGGGCCGAGGCCGAGCTGCTGGCGCAGCGCCTCCATGTCGGCGACGTTCTCGTCCAGCGTGTAGCGCGCCGGGTCGCCGGCGGCGGAGCGGCCCTGCCCGCGATGGTCGAAATAGACGAGCTGCATCGTGTCGGCGAGCGGCGACATGGCGGGCTTGAATCCGCTATGGTCGCCGCCGGGGCCGCCATGGATGACCATCGCCACCGGCCGCTGCCGCATGGCCGGGCCGTCCGGCACCAGGCCCGCGCCCTCGACATCGAAGAACAGCGTCGTGTCACGAAGCTTGGCGTGCATGGTATCTCCTGCAACTTGGCGGCGGAACAGCGGTTTGGTCCCCCTACCCCCGATTCGCGGAGGCCGCCACGACCCAGACCGCCAGCCAGGACGTCGATGAAGCCAAGCAGGCCGCCAAGGCCGCGAAGCTGCACTACGTCACCGACCGCAAGCCCGGCATCGCCCGCGTCGAGGGCAAGGACGGGTTCGAGTATCACCTGCCCAACGGCAGCCTGATCACGGACGAGGCGGAGATCGCCCGCATTCGCAAGCTGGCGGTACCGCCGGCCTATCGCGACGTGTGGATCTGCCGCGACCCGGACGGCCATCTGCAGGCCACCGGCCGGGATGCGCGCGGGCGCAAGCAGTACCGCTACCACCCGCGGTGGCGGATGGTGCGCGACGAGGCGAAATACACCCGCATGCTGTTGTTCGGGCGGGTCCTGCCGACCATCCGCGCCCGCGTGGACCACGATCTGGGCACCCACGGCTTGACCCGGCGCCGCGTGCTGGCCGCCGTGGTGCGGCTGCTGGAGAAGACGCTGGCCCGGGTCGGCAACGAGGAATACGCGCGCGACAACAAGAGCTTCGGCCTGACCACGCTGCGCAACCGGCACGCCAGGGTGGAGGGCAGCCGCATCAAGTTCGACTTCCGCGGCAAGCACGGCATCGAGCATCACGTGAACCTGCAGGACCGCCGGCTCGCCGCCATCGTCAAGCGGTGCCGTGACCTGCCGGGGCAGCATCTGTTCCAATTCATCGACGATGCCGGCGAGCGCCACGCCATCGGCTCGGACGACGTCAACGCGTATTTGCACGAGATCACCGGCGAGGACATCACCGCCAAGGACTTCCGCACCTGGGCCGCGACCAACCTGGCCGCGATCGCGCTGCGCGAGCTGGAGCAGTATGATACGGCGGCCAAGAACAAGAAGAACGTGGTGCATGCGGTGGAGGCGGTGGCCGGGCTGCTGGGCAACACGCCCTCCGTCTGCCGCAAATGCTACATCCACCCGGCGATCTTTGACGGCTACCTGGATGGCAGCCTGTTGGAAGGACTGAAGCAGCGGGCCGACGCCGTGCTGGACAGCCACAAGACCGGGCTGACCGCGGAGGAGGTCGCCGTCACCGCCTTCCTCAGCCGGCGGCTGGGCGAGGCGATTGACGAACCTGCCAAGGCGGCTTGAACTCGCCCCATAAGAACGGGGAACGCGGTATGTCCGAGTTGGTGTTGGTCGAACGGCGGCCCGGCTTCCGCACCTTGTCGCTGAACCGGCCAGACAAGCTGAACGTGTTTGACGACGCGCTGCATGACGCCTTGCGGGCGGCGATCGACGCGGCGGAGGCGGATGCGGAGTGCCGCGCGCTGTTGCTGACCGGCGCAGGCCGCGGGTTCTGCGCCGGGGCCGATCTGGCGAGCACGCTGGGCAGCGACCTGGGGGACGTGCTGGAGCGCACGTTCAACCCGCTGATCCGGCGCATCCGAGGTCTGCGGATGCCGGTGGTGTGCGCCGTGAACGGCGTTGCCGCCGGGGCCGGGGCGAACCTGGCGCTGGCGTGTGACATCGTGCTGGCGGGGCGCGCGGCCCGGTTCATCCAGGCCTTCATCAAGATCGGCCTGGTGCCGGACGCCGGCGGCACCTGGCTGCTGCCGCACCTGGCCGGCGACGCCCGGGCGCGCGGCATGGCCATGCTGGGCGGCGCGGTCGCCGCGGACCAGGCGGCGGCGTGGGGCATGATCTGGCAGGTCGTGGACGACGAGCGGCTGATGACGGAAGCGGAGTCGCTGGCCGCACATCTGGCGACGCAACCGACGGCGGCCCTGGCGCTGATGAAGCGGATGTTCGCGAGTTCGGCGGTCAACACGCTGGACCAGCAACTCGACCTGGAACGCGAGTCGCAGCGTGCCGCCGGGAGGGGACCAGACTTTGCCGAAGGCGTGAAGGCCTTCCTGGAGAAGCGTCCGGCGGTTTTCACTGGGCGGGAGCGCTAGACCGCGGCGGCGGCGTCCTGATGGGTGAGCAGGACGGCGCAGGACGGCACGGCAACCACCAATCCCGCCGTGCCGGCAAGGCCCCATGACGCCAGCAGGAACAGTAGGGAGCCCGCCGTCAGCTCCCACCGGGTGAAGAGCTGGCGGCGGAAGGGGCGGGTGTGGGCAACGCACCAGGCCCAGCCCCCGGCGCCCCCAACCATGCTGACGGTCCCCATCGCCCGGTTGTTAAGCAGGCCCTCCACCAGGAGGCTCACGGCGACGCCGCCGAGCACGGTCCCGCCATAACAGGCCAGCACCAGCCCAGTCCGGCGCGCCCCGTCCAGCACAGCCGGCAAGGCCCGGCGGCGCGCTGGTTCGACCGTCGCCCACGGCAGCGGCGCCAGGATGGCCGGCTGCGACGGCGGCGTGATGGGCGTCGCGGGAACGCTGCCCTCTACGCGCCGCTTCGGCGGGGCAGCGATCGGCGCTGGCGCCGGATCGGGTTCGGGCGCTGCTGGGGCGGCTTCGGGCGCCGGCTGCACCCGCTCGGCCGCCCAGTCGACCCCGAGCCCGGCAGCGATCGTGCGAAGCTCCGCATGATCGGCCGCGGCCCCGAACTCAGACCCGTCCGCCCTGCGGAACCGGGTCTGCGCGTTTATCTGCCCGCTGGCCAGCAGCGCGCCCAGCGTGCGGACGCTGCGAACCGTCACGCGTTCGCCCTGGGGATCGACGAACTCATACATCGACGGTTCTCCGCCCTGCCGACCCTTGGAACAAAGGATGTTCGATGCTAACGCTCCCAACGTGAGTTACCAGCCATCACTGGCGCAACGTTTGCCTCGCAGGCTGGCCGGTCAACTCGCCCTTGCCGCATCATTCTCGCTCTTGGCCGGCCGCGCCGGCGCGGCGTGCCTGCCGCCGGGCGTCGACGCGGCCACGGCCGCACCAGCGCCAAGCGCCGCGGCAACGCCGCACGTCCCCGCGGTCAGCGTCTTCCTCGACGTATCCGGCAGCATGGCCGGCTATGTGGCGCGGCCCCGCACCACCCCGCCTGCCGGCCCTGGCGAACCGCGCGTCTTTCACGACGTGGTTCTCAGCCTGCCGCAGCTCGGCGCCGCCATCGCCGACCGGACTGCCCTGTTCGCCTTCGGCAGCACCATC
Organism: Acetobacteraceae bacterium; assembly: GCA_965199095.1. Classification (GTDB taxonomy): domain Bacteria; phylum Pseudomonadota; class Alphaproteobacteria; order Acetobacterales; family Acetobacteraceae; genus LMUY01. The sequence goes on along the minus strand of CBDAQM010000003.1, from coordinate 447,001 downwards.
CGCCCGCTGCCCGCGGCCGAGCTGTCGCGCGCCGTCGACCCGCGGTTCTACGCGGACCAGGACAGCCGGATCCAGGATGCGCTGGCCCGGATGGACGCCGTTCCGCCCGGTGAGGTCAGCCTGCTGCTCACCGATTTGTTCCTCAGCGGTGCGGATGTGTTCGGCGACAGCGCGGCCATCCGCAACCCGTTGGCCCACATCCTGGATAGCGGCCGCAGCATCGCGCTGATCGGCATCCGGTCCGGCTTCTTCGGCACGGTCTACGACATCCCCGGCGCCAAGCCCTACAAGGACGCCACCGAGCGGCCGTTCTACATCCTCGGCTGCGGACCCGGGGCCGCGCTGGCGGCGTTCATCAGCCGCCTGGACGTGGAGCTGCTGGCGCCCTTGCCGCCGCCCCGCGACGGGCAGCCGCGCTGGCACGCCACGCTGTTCACGCACACGCCGCTCCGGCCCGGCCTGGTCCCGCTGACACTGACGCCGCGGGACAAGGCGGCGGCCGCCCCCTCGATCGCGCCCGAACTCCCGGCAGGCGTGTCGCGCGTCCGATTAAGCGGGCCTGGCGGCAGCGCGGCCGCGCCTGTGTCGCTGGAAACGCTCGCCAACGGCCCGGCGCTGTTGCCCGACCGGTTCGACGTGGCCGAGCAGGTTTGGGCCGAACCGCCGGGCAGCGACGGCCGCGCCTGCCCGGCCCATTGGATCGAGATCAAGAGCCTGGCGCGGCTGACGCAACTCGTGACCAATCCGGGGGACGACGCGCCCATGCTGGTGGTGGGTGGCGCCGCGATGGCGCGGGTCACGCCGGGCTTGACGTTCGTGCTCCAGGCCCGACTCGTCACGGCTGGCCTGTCCGACAGCCCGTTGCAAACCGCCTGGGTGCGCGCCTGGAACCTGGAAGCGCGCGACGCGGAGGATTTCGTCGCCAGCCGCCCGAAGCTGTTCCGCACGCTCAACCTGCGGGAGATCGTCGCCATGCTGGAGGGGCTGGTCCGAGAGCAACTGACGCCGCAGCCGGTGGCGGAGGCGCTGCTCGCCTTCCAGGTGGCCGGGCGGTGAGGCGGGTGCTGCCGCCCGTCTGGGCGTTCGTGCTCGGCTGCGTGGTTCTGGCGCTCGCCTGGCTGGTGCCGGGTTTGCTGGACGGCGCCGTGCTGGCGGACACCATGCTGCGGCAGGACTACAAGCTGCCGGAGTTGATGGCAGGCTACGTTCCGGAACTGCGCCACAGCCTGCAACTCACCCTCGGGGCCGGCGGCCTCGCCGCACTGGTCGCCTTCATCGCGTGGCTTGCCCTGGCGGTCGCGATCCGGCCGACCGGGCCCGGGCAGGTCGCGCGGGGATGGCGGCTGGTTTACTGGGGGGTGTTGGCGGTGCTGGCGGCTGCCGCCGCTTACCTCGTGATCGCGTTCCGGGTGCTCGGCGCCGTCGACTCCATCGACGAACTGTTCGCGAACCGGATGGCCGCCGCGGTGGCGCTCGGCGCGGCGGTCGTGTTCTGGGTGCTCTGCCTGGTCGGGACGGAGCGCATGATACGCCCCGCGGTGCCCGGCGGCAGCATCCTGGTGGGGCGGGCGTGACCACCGACTTCGTGCTCGGCGTCGGCGGCAGCGGCGCCAAATGCGTCGAGGCGTTCATCCGGCTGGCGACCTGCGGCCTGGGTCCGGAGGCGGCGTGGGTTGGGCTGCTCGACCAGGACCGCTCCAACGGCAATTCCGCCCGGGCGATCCGCGCGCTGTCGGACTACGCCGAACTGCGGTCGATCCTGCGCGCGCCTGGTGAAATCGACCTCGGCGCCTCCCCCATGCTGGGCATGCGGCTGGAGAAGCCCGCGGCCGGCTGGGCCTGGGCGCCGGAGGAACGGTCCTCCGCCTCGCTGTCGAACTCCATCGGCTACCCGGCGCTGCCCCCGGCGGAGCAAGCGCTGGTGCAGGCCCTGTTCACCGACGAGGAGCGGCGGCTGCAGCTCGACGAGGGCTTCCGGCAGCGCCCGGCGCTCGGCGCCGCGCTCACGCTGCAAGGCGTCACGCCGGACTCGGCGGTGTGGCGGGACCTGCTGGGCGCGCTGCAATCCGCCGGGCATGGCGGCGAGGTGCGGGTGTTCCTAGTGGCGTCGATCTTCGGCGGCACCGGGGCGTCGGGCTTTCCCACCGTGGCGCGGCTGCTGCGGACGGAGATCAAGCGGCGCAACCTGAACGGCCAGGTCCGGCTCGGCGGCGCGCTGCTGCTGCCGTATTTCTCCTTTCCGACGCCACCACCGGGCGCCGGGCCGGCCATCCGGCCGGACTCGGCGGCCTTCATGATGCAGGCGCGGGGCGCGTTGGAATACTACGCCCAGCTTTTCCGCGCCGAGCGCGTGTTCGACCGGCTGTACGTGATGGGCAACGATCCGTTGATCCCGTTGCGCGCGTATTCGGATGGCGGCTCACAGCAGGCCAACCCGCCGCTGCTGCCCGAGTTTGCCGCGGCGCTCGCGGCGGTCGATTTCCTGCGCACCCGGCCGGAGGGTGGCGGCCAAACAGTGGCCGCCGGCACCGGGGTCGGCGCCACGGTCGGGTGGGACGACATGCCGTTCGGTGGTCCTGGCGGCCCGGCGGCGCTGCGGGCGGAGGTCGCGGCCACGCTGCGCCTGGCGGTGGCCTGGCGGGACCAGTACGGCCCGGCCTTGGGTGGCGAGCGGTGGCGGTCAAACCGGCGCGAGGCGTGGTTCCGCCGCCTGCTGGCCGGCGACGGCGCCATCCCGATGGGCCACGATACGGCGCAGCGGGCGGTCGCGCTGACCAGCAGGGCCTGCGACGCCCTGCTGCAATGGTTCGTGGCGCTGAACCGCGGCGGCGCCGGGGACAACCGCTCGTTGGCGCTGGTCGATGATGGCGTGTTGGCGCGGGACTGGCCCTCCCCCGCCGTCGACGACGTCCGGCTCGCCAGCGGTCTCGGCAATGCCGCCTTCGCCAGGATGGTCCCGCCCAATCGCGGCCCCACGCTGACGGAGGTGTTCGCCCGCCTGACCTACGGGCCGGTGCCGTCCGGCAGCGCCGGGCTGGGGCTGGGGCTCGCTACCCTGCGCGCCGCCTGCCACGATGGCTGGAGCGGGAGAGCCTGACATGGCCAGCACGATCCGACCCATGTTGCCGCCGTTGCACGATGCGCACCGCGTGCCGCCGCTGCCGAAGGCGGGCACGTGGCACGCGCTGGGGTCCGCCGACCCGTTGCAGGTCATCGCCCAGGGCCTGAACACCGGCACGCAGCTTGCCCAATCCACCGGCGACATCGTGTCCGTGCCGGATGTGTGGGCGCAGCTTACCGTGTTCCACAACGCGCTGGAGGCGGACCGGCATCCGCTGCATCAGCGGGCGGTGGCCGAATGGCGCGGGCTGCTCGCCTGCTTCGCCTTGGGCGCCTACCGCACGCCGGACCTGACGTCGGAGGTCGTCTCCGTCGCGCCGCGTCCGGGCGGGAGCCCCTGGGCCGCCCTGCTCGCCCGGCTGACGCCGCAATGCGCCTTGCTGGACGGCGGCCGGCTGGAGGAGGTGGGGCTGGTGCGGGTCGGCCGTCAATTGATCGCCCTGGCGCAGCCATTGACGCTGCTGGCGCCCAGCCGCTCCCTGCTGGATTTCGGCGGCGAGCGGCCCCCGGTGCCGTGGATGCAGGACGGCCGGTTCCAGGACCCGCTGCTGGTGGCCGATTTGTCGCGGGAGGAGCGGGCGGTGCTGGCGCGCTGCCTGCAGACGCTTTGCGCCGACCTCGAGGCGGAGCGGGACCGTGGCCGCGACGTGCGGGCCCTGCTGGGCCATGCCCGCGCCTACCTGGCCGGCGCGAGCGAAGGCGCCGCCGCCATCCCCGCCGCGCGCTTCGAGGCTGAGCCGACGGCGTTGGGCCTGCCCTCCCACCCCGTGTTCCGCGCCCTTCGCGGCCGCGACCGCGTCGGCATGGCGGGACGCGAGCAGGGCGGCATGTCCGACTGCTTGCTGCGGCTGCGGCCCGACCTGGGGCCGTCCGCGCTGCGCGGCGTGATCCTGCTCGACCTCGACCTCAGCGAGCAGATGGGCCGTCCTGCGGGCGAAATCCGCGTATGGGACCGCTTTTCCCTGCGCATGGTGCAGGAGCGGCCGGAGACGATCGCCAAGATCAGGCAGGAGGCGCAGGCAGCAGGCTATTTGGTGGCGGAAGCCGCCGAGCTGTTCCTGCCCAAGCTGTATCGCACCGACGGGATCGAGGGCGAACAGGGCTTTGATCAGCATTCGCCCGGCGCCCGAGGCCATCTGCTGCCGCTGTCGCCGTTCGTGCTCGCCCTGCTCAGCCGCACCGACCTGGCGCGGGCCTGCCGCCTGTCGCCCGCCAGCGCCGGCGGCGTCACCGTGCACCTCCGCCTGCCGCTGGCGAACGGGGCCGAGGTGACGCTGGCCCGCCACTACAAGGATGAGGACGGCAGCGAGCCGCCCTTCACCCTCTCGGTCTGGCCGGATTTCCGCGCCGATTGGTGGCGCCTGCATTTGGGCTATTCCGGCGCCACGCCGGGCATCCAGTTCGTCACGGCAGGGTTCGCCTCTCTGCAGGGCCTGGCGCGCAGCCTGTCCGGCACGGCGGACGGCTTCAGCGCCGTCGCCGCGGCGCGGGCGCTGTTGGGCGGCGACGTGGCCGCTTTGACGGACACCACCTGGTTCCGCCAGGACCGCCAGGCGGCGCGGGCGCTGTACGTGCTGCCCGGCGCCGCCGAGGCCGCCGTGCTGCAGGACCGCCGCACGGGCGCGCCGCGTCTGGCCGGCCTGCTGCTGCTGCCGGAGCCGGCATTGGCGATGGCCGGGTCTGGCGGCGGCGTGGCCAAGGTCGGCATTGATTTCGGCACCACCAACACTGCCGTCTACGTCCAGATCGGTTCGCAGACGGCGGAGCCGCTGCGGTTGCAGCCGCGGCACATCCTGGCCTACCGCGTGGCGGAGCAGAGCCGCGACGAACTGGATCGGGAACTCTTGCCCGTCACCCCGATCGACGTGCCGTTCCAGACCATCCTGCGCGACCGCATGCTGCCGGGTGGCGACGGCCAGCGCGCGCCGTTCCGCGACACGCTGATCTATTTCGCGCAGCGGCGGAAGGCGGCGCTCGAACGCGTCACCGACACCGACGATTTGTTCGCGAACCTAAAATGGGGCGACGACCAGGCGTCCCGCCAGCGCGTCGAGTTGTTCCTGACGCAGGTCGTGATCATGGCCCTGGCCGAGACGGCCGCGCGCGGGATCGAGCCCGGCCAGGTGTCGTTCCGCTTCTCCTTCCCCGAGGCGTTCCGCCAGCAGCAAGTGCTGAGCTTCCAGGGCGCCGCGCGCAACGCGGTGCTGGGCGGCTTTCGGATCGTGGCGGCGCCGGGGGCGCCCAGCCCGCCGGAACCGGCGTTCCAAACGGAGTCCGTGGCGACCGCGCAGTATTTCATCCATCGCCTGGAAACGCCGCCCACGGAAGGCCTGGTCACCTTCGACATCGGCGGGCAGACCACGGATGTGGCGATCGTGCAAAGCCAGTCGACGACGGGCACGGAGCGCCTGGCCTGGCGCGGGTCCTTCCAACTCGCGGGCCGCCACTTGCTCATCGAGCACCTGCGGGAGAGCCCGGCCATCCTCGGCCAACTGGCGCAGGGCCGGCCGGAGCTCACCGCCTTGCTGAACGCGTTGCCGCCGGCGGCCCAGGCCTTGCCGGAGAAGCGGACGCTGGGCGTCGAATTGCTGGTCAACAGCGCCGCCTTCGCCGAAGCCTTCGACCAGGTGCTGCCGACGCTGGCCGGCATGGCGGATGCCGAGCGGCTGCGCGCCGTGGCGTTGGCCGGGTTGGCCGGCCTGTTCGACTATGTCGGCCGGACGGTGCGCCAGCTTGCCGAGGCTGGCGAGATCCAGGCGCGCACCAACACGTCGATGTCTGTTTGCCTCGGCGGCCGCGCCTCGCTGATCTACCGCACGCTGCTGCGCTCCGCGGAGGAGCAGGCCCTGCTGCTCACCTTCTTCACCGCGGCCACTGGCGGCACGATGCCCCGCGCCCGGTTGGTGTTCTCGCAGGCGCCGAAGCAGGAGGTGGCGTTCGGCCTGGTGCGGGACAACCGCGCGCTTCAGGGCGGCGTCGCCAGCGAACCCATGCTGGGCGAAGCCATCCGCCTCGGCGGTGCGGATGCGCCGGCCACAACGCTGCTCTCCGCGCTGGATGCCGGGCAGGTCTGGCGGATCGAGGACCCGGCCGAGTTCCGCCGGTTCGAAGCCCGCTTGCCCGAGCTGCGGATACGCTCCGCCCTTTCCGCCTCGGCCCTGGGGGACATGACCGGGCTGGCCAATGCGGACATGACGCAGGCCCTGCGCACGGCGCAGCAGGAGCGCCTGCCCGGCGGCCCGGCGGCGGACACCTCCGCGCTGGAGCCGCCCTTCATCGTGCTGCTGCGGCAATTCGTGCACCGCCTCGCCACCGACCCGCGGTCGGTGCGGGCCTGACAGGCCGGGTGGCTTCGGGATGATCCTCATCCTGGCCGTGACAGCGTTGTGCACCGGAGTTGCATCCGTGCTGATCGCCGTCTTCGCGTTGCGCCCCAGCATCCGCAAACTCCGCGATGAGGCGGACACCAGGCTGCAATTGCTCGCCTCGCGCATCCGGACGCTGGAGCACCAGGCTGCCCGCGCGACTCTGCCCGACCCGGTTGAGGTTGCCCTGCCCTCCACCGATCCGCCGCCGCCGTCGATCCTCCGCGCCGAACCGGCCAGCGTTGAAGATATCACGCAGCAAGCGGGACGCGCGCTCGTCTCTGCCGACGCGTTCCGCCGCTTCACGAGCCTGTTCGGCGGCAACGGAATGAAGCTGCAGCCGGGTGCGGACGCGTTCGACGTGATCTCCTCACCGGACGCCCTCATCGAGGCCGACCTCTGGGCGGTGAGCCACCAGGGCGAGTGGCTGCTTTACCCCGGCTACAATCTACGCCGCAGCCAATCCGCGCTGCTGGCCGACTCTGGGCGGTTGGCCCGGGAACGCCTGGGCTGGCTGTTTAAGCTGGAAGCCGGAGACGCCCTCGCCGCCTACCAGCCTGCCGTTTGGTCGGCGGAGAACCGTCTGGTCCGCCGCGGCACGCTAACGCTGCCGTTCTAGAGGGCGATCGTTTCAGGTTGACGGCAATGCTTCTCGCTCTCCTTTTGGGAGAGGGCCGGGGTGAGGGTCCGACGCGCGAGACCGTGGATTTAGCCCTCACCCGACCCTCTCCCAGAGGGAGAGGGCTTTTGCAGCTCAACCTGAAACGATCGTGCTCTAGTTGCAGCAATCCCATGAAGCTGCTCCGAATCGTTGGATGGCTGCCCTTAGCAGCACACCGGCCAACGATAGGTGCTGCGTGTGTGGGATTTGAGTCGCTCTTTGAAAGCGCTGCACGAGATCACTCTCTGCTTTACGATGAAATCTCTCAGCGCTCCTGCATCGGAGGCGGACGCCGAAGAAGTTGCCGACGAGGAAGGTTGAGTTCGATGTAACCTTCCTGCCCCGCGCGGTCGATGGCCTGTTGGATCGTCACGACATGCGGCTCGAGGTCCGGCCAAGAATTGGTTGACAACACGACCAGCGCGATCCGGCGGTCGGCGAGGTTCTGCTGGTAGCGGATGTTCTGGTCGGCAGTGATAAGCACATCAAAGCCAGCCTGTTGAGCTGCCACCAGGAGATCGCCGTTCGCCAACTCGTGCCAACCCAATTCACCGGCCAGCTTGATCTCGCATCGGGTTAGCAGGCGGCGGAGAGGTGCAGGAACGTTGTGGTCAAAGAGCAGGCGCACTCAGCATCGCGTTCCGGCGCTCTGGCGAGATGTATTCGGCCGGCAGTTCATCGCGGTGCCGCTCGTAGAACGCCAGCACCGTCCGCACATCTTCAATCGGCAGGTTATGGGCCTCGGCAATCCACTCGGCACCCATCCCCTGGTTGGAGATGATGTCCTGCGGTCGCATGCGGCTATGACGCAGCACGGGCGCACCAGACATCTTATCAGGAGACTGTTCGATGATGGGGCAATTGGTCCAGTTCATGGTCCATGTATAGCAGTAAGGCCCCAAACTGCCTACACCACCGGCGCGCGAACGTGCACTCCTGGACAGGTCGTTCTGCGACTCCTTCGAAGCGCTACGGCGCCAGCTTGACGTTCTGCAGCCGGATCAGCCCGTCGGGCACTTGCGTGAAGCCCGTCACCTCCTTGCGCATGCCGACCACGTTCTTCGGCGTCCACAGGTAGATCAGCGGCAAGTCCTTGCGCTCCAACTCCAGGACTTGGCGGTAGAGCCCCTGGCGCGCCGCGACATCCGGCGTCAGCCGCGCCCGGTCCAGCAGATCGTCCATCGCCGGGCTGTCGTAATGGCCGTAATTGAACGTGCCGGTCGTGTGCAGGAAAGGCCATAGATTGCCGTCCGGGTCGATCCGGCCGGACCAGGCGATGTTGTAGGCGTTAAAATCCCCGCGATAGGCGGCCTGCAAGGAGGCGGCGAACTCCGTCGATTGCAGCGTCACGGCGAACCCGGCCTCCTGCGCCATCGACTGGATGACTTCATCGGCCTGCTGCAAATCCGGGCTGTTCGACGCCACCAGCGTCACCGGTACGGGCAGCGGAACGCCGGCCTGCTGCAACAGCGCCTTGGCCTTGGCCACGTCGCGGGCCGGCGGCTGGATATCGGCCACATAATAAGGCGAGGACGGCACATTGGCCTGCACCGTGGGGGTGAACAGCCCGTCATACACGACGTCGATGATCGCCTTGCGGTCGATCGCCAGCTCGAAGGCCTGGCGCACCAGCGCGTTCTGCCCGATCGTGGTGTTCGCCGCCGGGCCGTTCCCGGTGTTGATGGTGATGCCCTGGTAGCTCAGCGAATCACCGACCGCGAGCTTCAGCTTCGGGTCATGCCGCACGGTCTCGACATCGGTGGGCGCGATGTATTCCACCAGATCCACCGCCCCCGCCTGTAAATTGGCCAATCGGACGGCGCCATTGGGTTGCGGCAGGTAGATCACCTGGTCGAAGTGGATTGCGTCCTTGTTCCAGTATCCGGGGAATCGCTTCAGCACGATGCGGTCCTGCGCCACCCGGCTGTCGAACATGAAGGGCCCGGCGCATACCGGGTGCAGGCCGAACTGGTCGCCCGCCGCCTCTGCAGCCTTCGGCGCGATCATGATGCCCGCGCGGTCGGTCAACTGCGCCAGCAGGCTGGCGGAGGGGGATTTCAGCGCCAGCTCCACCGTCATCGGGTCGCGCACGGTGATGCCCTGGATGGCGTTGATCTCCCCGGCCCGCATGCTGCCCTTGATCGTGAGGTCGCGCGTCAGCTTGTACTTCACGGCCTCCGCGTCGAACGGCTCGCCGTCGTGGAAGGTCACGCCGCTGCGGAGGTGCAGCACCAGGTGGCTCGGGTCCGCCCAATCATAGCCGGTCGCGAGTTGCGGCACGATGTTGAGGTGCGCGTCGATGTCGAACAGCTTGTCGCACATCGCCGCGTAGACGATCCGCCCGACATAGGAGGAGCCGAGCGTCGGGTCCAGGATGTCCGGGTCTTCCCGCAAGCCGATGCGCAGGGTCTGCGCGGCAGCTTGGTGGACCGACGCCAGCATCAGCATGGCGGCGAGCAGGCGGATCATCGCGGCAGCCCTTCCGCGTCGCAGGCGGCGTTGATCACCGCGCGGTCGATCGTGCCGAAGCGGCTGTCGCGCCCGGCGAGGAAGCGGCGGAACACGGCAAACCGCTCCAGGCTGGCGCGGTGCAGGCGACGCAGCTCCGCCAACGGATCGGGATGGTCGTCGGCGCGGATATCCAGGTCGGGATAGGGGTCGGCGGTGCAGAGCTTCAGCGCGGCCGACTGCTTGCCGCGCTTGTCCCCGCCTGCCGCCTCACCAGCCTCCATCGCCATCAGCAGCCGCTCCGCCATCGACCCGGTGGCGGACAGGTATGCCTGCATCGTCGCCGCCACCACGGCCGGACCGACCAGCATGTTGCCGGCGACGGAGACATCCTGCCCGCCGACATGCCCGGCCCAGGTGACGCAATCGGCGCCGGTGTGCTGCGCGATGCGGCCCTTCGCGTCCAGGATGTGCAGTTGGCGCTGCGACCCGCCGGGGTCCGGCGCCACCAGGTCGCCCAGCACCACGGCCGGGTCGCCACCCGCCCGCAGGCGGGGCAGGGCGTCCACGGCATACATCGGGTTGACCATCGCCTGGGTGGCGAGCGCTGCAACGCCGCCTTCGACATGGATGCACAGGGCGCCCACGGCAAAGAACCTCGACGCCACCGCCGCGCCAAGCCCGCCCGTCCCGGCGTCCCGCACCAAAATAGACCAGGTCATTTCGCCAATCCCCCTGTTCTCGCACCGCCAGGGCTACACGGTGGCATCATCGGACGGAAGCCGGATGATTGGCAGGACGCTGGTATGTCAGAAGGCGCCCGGCTATCGCGGGATAATCTTTTCACCCGCCAATCCTGTGGCCGCATCCGCCTGCCGCAATTCCTCCTCGGCGGCTTCCGCGACAAGCTCGGCGTGAAAGCGCTCGAGCGGCGCCGTCCGCCGGGCGAGCGCGCGGAGATGCGCCGCCGTGCGCTGCAACTCAACCGGGCCAGGCAAATCAGAATTTTTGGCACGCGCAGCAAGGTCAGCACCAAGCGTCTTCAGCGCATCGGTGATCGGCGTCGGATGGCGGCGCATGCGTCTGCCTTCTAAGAGGACGAGAGGATGATCCACGTTTTGTGGAAGCAGAGTCAAGCCTAATCCACGAAAGGTGGATTACTTGTTGAAAGGGCTCTGCCGTTCGTGGAGTTGGTGGGGCAGCGGCTTGCGTTGAACGATCATCTGCCGTCGGCCTGTCAAGTGGTTCGGCGCCAGGCTGGCCGGGGCCGCGACCGCAGCGCCGAGTTCGGCAGCCTGTCCCTGCAGTCGCGACGCCAGATCGAACGGCATCGACCGCAACTCCCCGGCGAAAATCCAGTCGAGGCTGACGCCGGACTGGTTCAGCAGCCGGACCATCGCCGCGACGTCCGGCAGGCGAAGGCCTTTTTCCCAGTTGTTGTAGGCCGAGGGTTGCACACCGAGGACGTGCGCCATCACGTCCTGCCGATCCACGCCCAGCACAAGGCGCGCGGCCTTTAACCGCAGGCCGGCCATGATCTTCAACTCACTGGCTTGTTCAGGTATCGGCACGCCACGCAATGTGGATAAAATCACACCGTTCGTCACGCCACATTTTGTTTGCGACAGATCCACCCTATGTGGACCCAAGTCGGCAGCGGACGACGTCGCGCGGTCATGAGATCGATAACGCGAACAGGATTAGCACTCCTATCATAAGAGTGCTAAGACCCTATCACTGGATACGGCCTCAGGCGCACCTGCCGTCTCGCAGCGCCGCCGCTATCCTGTTTGGAGCCGCCAATATGAAGTTCCGTCCCTTGCACGACCGGGTCGTGGTCCGCCGGATCACCCCGCTGGAGAAGTCGGCCGGGGGCATCATCATCCCCGACACCGTCAAAGAGAAGCCCATGGAGGGCGAGATCGTCGCCGCCGGCACCGGCGCGCGCAACGAACAGGGCGCCATCGTGCCGCTCGCCGTGAAGGCCGGCGACCGCGTGCTGTTCGGCAAATGGTCCGGCACCGAGGTCAAGCTGGACGGGGAGGAGCTCCTGATCATGAAGGAGAGCGACCTGCTCGGCGTCATCGAAGGCGCACCCGCGCTTTCCAAAGCCGCATAACGAACCCTAAAGGAAACAATCACATGGCAGCCAAAGACGTTCGCTTCGGCGAAGACGCCCGCGCCCGCATGCTGCGCGGCGTCGATATCCTGGCCGATGCGGTGAAGGTGACGCTGGGGCCGAAGGGCCGCAACGTCGTCATCGACAAGAGCTATGGCGCACCGCGGATCACCAAGGACGGCGTCAGCGTCGCCAAGGAGATCGAACTGGCGGAGAAGTTCGAGAACATGGGCGCGCAGATGGTGCGCGAAGTCGCCAGCAAGACCAACGACATCGCCGGTGACGGCACGACGTCGGCGATCGTGCTGGCGCAGGCGATCGTGCGCGAGGGCGGCAAGGCCGTCGCCGCCGGCATGGCGCCGATGGACCTGAAGCGCGGCGTGGACAAGGCGGTGGCCGCATTGGTCGAGGAGCTGGCCAAGCGCAGCAAGACCATCACCACCCAGGCCGAGACGGCGCAGGTCGGCACCATCTCCGCCAATGGTGAGGCCGAGATCGGCCGCATGATCGCGGAAGCCATGCAGAAGGTCGGCAACGAGGGTGTCATCACCGTCGAAGAGGCCAAGGGCATCGATACCGAGCTGGAAGTCGTGGAGGGCATGCAGTTCGACCGCGGCTATTTGTCGCCCTACTTCATCACCAACGCGGAGAAGATGACGGTCGACCTCGACAACCCGTACATCCTGATCCACGAGAAGAAGCTGTCGGGCCTGCAAGTGCTGCTGCCGTTGCTGGAAGCCGTCGTGCAGTCCGCGCGTCCGCTGCTCATCATCGCCGAGGACATCGAGGGCGAGGCGCTCGCGACCCTCGTGGTGAACAAGCTGCGTGGCGGGCTGAAGGTCGCCGCCGTGAAGGCGCCCGGCTTCGGCGACCGCCGCAAGGCGATGCTGGAAGACATCGCGATCCTGACCGGCGGCCAGGTGATCTCCGAAGATCTCGGCATCAAGCTGGAAAGCGTCACGCTGGACATGCTGGGCCAGGCCAAGCGTGTGCTGATCGAGAAGGAGAACACCACCGTCATCGACGGCATGGGCACGGACGAGCAGATCAAGGGCCGCTGCGAGCAGATCAAGGCGCAGGTGGAGGAAACCACCTCCGACTACGACAAGGAGAAGCTGCAGGAGCGTCTGGCCAAGCTCGCGGGCGGCGTCGCGGTGATCCGCGTCGGCGGCAGCACCGAGGTCGAGGTGAAGGAGCGCAAGGACCGCGTGGACGACGCGTTGCACGCGACCCGTGCCGCGGTCGAGGAAGGCATCGTGCCCGGCGGCGGCGTCGCCCTGGCCCGCGCCAGCCTTGTCCTGGCGACGTTGAACCCGGAAAACCGCGACCAGAAGTTCGGCATCGAGATGGTGCGCAAGGCGGTTCAGACGCCGCTGCGCCAGATCGCCGAGAACGCCGGCGAGGATGGCGCGGTGGTGGGCGGCAAGGTGCTGGAGAACTCTTCCTACGGCTTCGGCTTCGACGCGCAGACCGGCGAATACAAGGACCTGATCGCGGCCGGGATCATCGACCCGACCAAGGTGATCCGCGTCGCCTTGCAGAACGCCGCCTCGGTCGCCGGGCTGCTCATCACCACCGAAGCCATGGTGGCCGAGCGTCCGGAGAAGCGTGCCCAGTCCCTGCCTCCGCAGGGCGGCGGCATGGGCGGCATGGGTGACATGGACTACTAAAAGGCGCCACAGACTGCGGCCCCGAACCAGGTGTGCAGAGGACGACTGTCCTCTGCCGGGGTTCGGGGCAGCGCGCTGAGGCTGTGCACCGGCTACCGGACTGCGCTAAGCTTCTTCCCCATGATGCCGGGTGAGAGCGTGGATACCAAGCCGAGGGGCATCGCATGCCCGGCATGACGGAGGCTGCCGCCCGGGAGGCGATCTGCCGGCTGGGCGCCAGCATCTTCTCCCGCGGGCTGACCTTCGGGTCGTCCGGCAACATCAGCGTCCGGCTGCAGGATGGCGGTTGGCTGATGACGCCGACCAATGCCTCGCTGGGGGAGTTGGACCCGGCCCGGCTTTCCTTGCTGGACGAGCGCGGGGCGCTGGTCTCCGGCGATCCGCCGACCAAGGAAGGCTTCCTGCACCAGGTGATGTATCAGGGCCGGCCAGGGTCAGGCGCGGTGGTGCATCTGCATTCCACCCATTCCGTCGCCGTGTCGTGCATGGCCGATGTCGACCCGCACGACGTGCTGCCGCCGATCACGGCCTATTACGTCATGCGCATCGGCCGCCTGCCGCTCGTGCCCTATTTCCCGCCCGGCGACACGCGCCTGGCGGAGGCGGTGCGCCCGTTGGTAGGCAAACACCACGCGGTGCTGCTGGCCAACCACGGCCCCGTCGTCGCTGGCGCCACGCTGGCCGCGGCATCGGCCGCGATGGAGGAGCTGGAGGAAACCGCAAGGCTGTTCCTGATGCTGCAAGGCCACCGGGTCCGCCACCTAAGTCCGGAGCAAGTCGACGAGCTCCGGGCGAAGTTCGGCTGATTATTCCGGCGGAGGCTCGGCAAGCGGCGACATATGCTTCCGAGTCGTCGTCCCGCAAGTGCAATCTATCCTGATCGCGCGTCCCGCATCTCCCTCGCCGAACCGACGTTGCACGCACTCTCAACAACGGAGTGACGTATGAGTGGATCGAGCGCTGCGATGGAGGTGTACCTGACCGGCCTGCGCAACCAGCATGCCGTGGAAACACAGGCCATCGGGACAGTGAAGAACGAGTTGAGCCGGATGGAGCCCTATCCGGAGTTGCACGCGCAAATGGTGAAGGAGCGGCAGCAATCGACCGAGCAGGCCGCCCGGCTGGACAAGCTGCTCGCCAAGCATGGCTCCAGCGCCTCCATCGCCAAGGAGGCAGTGTCCGGCACGGTCGCGACCGTCGCCGGGTTCGCGCATGCCGTGGCGCCCGACGAGGTCCTGAAGGACGTGCTCGCCGCGGTCGGCTACAAGGCGTACGAGATCGGCTCCTACAAGGTGCTGATCACCCTGGCACAGGCGGTTGGCGCCAATGACGACGCCCAAGTGCTGGAGCAATCGATGCGGGAGGAACAGGAGATGGGGGATTGGCTCGGCAGCCACCTTCCCAGCTTCGTGCACGCCTATGTCGGCAAGAAAGCCGCGTAGCGATTTCGACCGCGAAACCCAATGAACCGGGCGCAAGCCGCGCCGACAATCAAAGGACAACACCGATGCCGCAATTCGACGCCACCATCAAGCACATCAAGGACGGGGTGAAGAGCTTCACGATCTCCGCCGCCGTCAAGAACATTGAGGGGTGGGAGGCCACGCTGGAGAAGGTCGAGGCGACCGGCGTCAAGACGATCATCCGCGACCTCGAAAGCCTGAAGAAGCACCTTCACGCCGATCCGATCGACGGCGAGGCGGTGAAGAAGCTGGTGCTCAAGCTGGGCAAGGAAACCGTGACGATCGCGGGCAAGAGCGACAGCAAGAACGCCGAGAAGGTCAAAGCGCTCGGCGAAGCGTTGACCAGCGCAGCAGACCACGAAGCCTGACGCCTATGGGACCCGCCCCGGCGGGTCCCACTCTCCCTGGGTGATTAGTTGCACCATAATTCCTTCTGGATCATGTGCGGCTTCGGGCATGGGCTGGCAGGAAGCGGCAAAGGTAATCCAGGCTTCCACACGCCCAGGCGTAGCTGGATTGTCGGCATCTCCGAGTCGATCACGGCCAAAGGATTACCGTCCGCATAATGGGTTGCGCTGCGATAACGCAGAACCTCTTTGTAGGTGTAGTTCGCAGCAAGCGCATTCACCGAGACCCAAAAGCCAAACGGGGCGGTCTCGGTCGGATCCACCGCGATGATGTCCCCCCGCAGTGGCCCGGCGTCGATGTAGCGGACCTCCTGGTTGTTGTTTGCTCCCGTGACATGTTGATAGATCCGCCGGAAGCGGTCTGGACCTTTGTCGTAGGCAAGCGCCTGTTCCAGCACGACCTGGTCTCCATCTCCGGCGTGGAGGCTTGCCGTCTGCACCAACAGGATCGGCCGCCCGGCCTCGCCATTTGGATGCACCACCTGCGCCTGGTTCAGGTAGTGCGGTTCGGAAAAAAAATCGTCCGGCGATGGGGCACGAAGCTGGCTGCGGAGCTGCGGATCGCACGGTGTGGACGGCGTCCGGAGGCAAAGGGTGAGCACGCCCGGCACCTGATCGTCACCCAGTCCGAAGGGATCCTTGATGGCAGGCCCGGGGGAGGCGGTGAACCGCCAGGGCGAGCGCGTGCCGAAGCTCTGGGACAGGTCGATGGAGACGTCGGTAGGCGGATCGCCTGCAGCGGCGGCCGTCGATCCAGCAGCCAGCGCCACGGCCACCAGGCCGCTGCGCATCCATCGGGTCATGTTCGACATGGTTCTTCCTTTTTCAGCTTCGTGCGGCCACATTCCAGTTCCGGCCACCAGCGTGAGAGGAACCGGCGATGCCGCCGCAGCGAGGCTATAGCGCGGGACGCCATGGCTGACATCGTACCGTCGCCGACAAGGCCAAGTGCCGCCGAAACAGGCGAGATCGCCATCCTGGACGACATGCGGCCGGTCAAACGCTTCCTGGCGCTCGGCGGCGTCTTTTTCGTCGCCGGCGCCGTGATCCTGCCGCTGCTGGTGATCACGGGTATTTCCTACTGGGCGGCATGGCTGCTGGGGCTGATGTTCTTCGTGATCGGCGGCGGCCTGGTGCTCGTGACGCTGCCCCGCTTCTTCCACCGGGCCACGCCCTTCCTGGTGATCACGGAGGAAGGCTTCCGCTGCCCGGGCCTGGCTGACCCGCTTGTACCGTGGTCAAGCGTCGAGTATGGCAGCGTCGTCGGTGACAGCCCGCTCACCACCAACTTCTTCCTCAAACCGGACGCTGCGCTGCCGGTCCGCGACGGTAGCCGCAACAACGTGAAGGTGCTTCGCCGCCGCCGCGCCGTGTCGATCCGCGGGCCGGAGCCGCGCGGCATGACCCCGCAAGACTACGGCGCGCTGATCGGGGCCAGAGTCGCGGCTGCGGACCCCGATCTTGCCGGCGAGGCTGGATCCGGGCCGGGATAGCCGGGCGCTCCGCGCGGAACAGGGATTGGAGCGACTTCTTTCGTCCGCGCAAGAAACGTGGGCTGCCGATCGCGCGATCTAACACAGCGGCACAACCCGACCGCAGCACCCGGAGCGCAGCATGGGCATGAACGTCAGCGATTTCGTCTGGCATCGGGCGACCAACCAACGCTAAGCCTCTGTTTTGAGAGGCAGCTTTGTCGGCGTGCCGACGCACTTATTTGCCCACGCTGCCTTAGGAGAACCCCCCGGTCCAGCGTTGCAGCGCCCGGCGCCCGCGCCGCCGCGCGACCATCCGACGGTTCCATCGGGCCAGGCACGCCGCGACGATCAGCGCCGCGGAGGCATAGCCGGCCGGTCCGGTGAGCCCCTCGTCCATGGGCGCCGCGCTCGTGGCGGTCGTGCGGAGAGACGCCAGCAGGTGCGACAGCGGCGGGTTGGGTCTGGCTGCGGCAAACCGGTGCGCGGCCGGCGGGTTGCCGCCCGGATTGGCCGGCGCAGCAAACGGGATCGAGGGGGCAAGTTCTGCAAGCTGGTCGAACCGCATGTAGAAGGAGCCGGGCGGGCCTGTCGTCCCCGCGTAGCTCATCAGGGCGAGCTCGCCCTGATGCGACACCATGCGCCAAGGACTTTGCGGCGTGATCGGCGTGCAATGCCCGTCATTGACGACGAACTCCACCCAGCCCGGATCGTCGTGCCGCGGATCCTGCTCGTTTGTTATGGCAAGCGCGGCGCGGGGATTGACGCAGCCATAGGTGTCGTAGCGTACGTGATAGAGAGGGTCGGCGGGCTGCTGCGCCCGGCCGGCCGCCCACGGGACGGCGCTGAGCGGCAGGACCAGGGCAAGACGCCCGAACCTCACGATAGCGGCTGCTCCGTCAAAGATGTTCAAGACCCGGCGTGCCTCAGTAGCGCGCTGTGCCGCGGATTGACAGCGCCGGGCACAGCTTGGCACGCAGGCGGAACAGAAGGGAGCATTCGGACCTGATGAGCACGCAACCCGCCTGGCTGGCGCCGGCGCTGACCTATGTTCCGCATTGGATCGGCTACCAGATGCGGGTGTCGGAGCAGCCGGGCTGCGTCATCGCCATCGCGTATCGCGGCACGATCGTGCACGAGAGCGCCTACGGCCATGCCGACCTTGGCACGGGCGCGAAGCTGACGCCGCGGCACCGGTTCCGCGTGGCGTCCCATTCCAAGTCCTTCACCGCCGCCGCGATCATGAAGCTGCGCGAGCAGGGCCGGCTGAAGCTGGACGATACCGCCGGCCAGTACGTGCCGGGCCTGCATCCCGACATCGCTTCCGCCACGATCGCGCAGTTGCTGTCGCACACCGCGGGAATTTTCCGCGACGGGCTCGACAGCGCCTATTGGGCATGCCGGGCGCCGTTCTCGGACGCCGCGGCAATCCGCGCCGATCTGGCGCTGCCGCCGAGCATCAATGCGGGAAGCCGGCTGAAATACTCCAACCACGGGTTCGCGCTCGCCGGCCTGGTGATCGAAGCCATCACCGGCGAGCCGTATGGCGCCTGGGTGCAGCGCGAGATCGTCACGCCGGCCGGGTTGTCGGAGACGCTGCCGGATGTCCCGTTGCCGCGGCGCGCGAAGCTCGCGAGCGGGCACAGCACGAAAGTCGTGCTGGGCCGCCGCGTGGTGATCCCGAGCGACCAGTCGACCTTCGCGCTGGCCGCGGCCACCGGGTTCATCAGCACGGCGGCGGACCTCGCCAAGTGGTTCGCCCAGTTGGCTCCCAGTGCCGAGCGGAGCATCCTGTCTGCCGCCAGCCGCCGGGAGATGACGCGGCCGCAATGGAATGATCCTTTCTCCGCCCTGGAGCGGAGCTACGGGCTTGGCATCATCCGTGGCGCTGCCGAGGGATGGGAGTGGTTCGGCCATAGCGGCGGCTTTCCCGGCACCATCACCACGACGGCCATGGTGCCCGCGCAGGATATCACCGTCTGCATCCTCACGAACGCCGCGGATGGGTCGCCGAATGGCTGGCTGGACGGCGTGCTGCACATCCTCAAGCGCATGGCGGATGCCGGGCCGCCGACGGAGGCGACGGCCGCATGGTCCGGCCGGTGGTGGAGCGTGTGGGGCGCCAACGACTTCGTGCCGGCCGGCGACCGCGTGCTCGTCGCCGCACCCGGCCTGCCCAAGCCGCTGCTGAAAGTCCCGGAGCTGGAGGTGACGGGCGCGGACGAGGCGCGCATCGCGCAGGCCGGCGCCTTCGCCAGCTTTGGCGAGCCGGTGCGACGCGTGCGCAACAAGGCGGGCAAGGTGGCATCCATCCGGCTGGCCGGCATGACATTGCTGACCGAAGCGGCGCTCGCGAAGGAGTTGGCGGGACGTTTTGATACGGCCGCCGACGCCTAGCTTCGTGGTGGACCCGCGCCGTTGCGCCGTAAACACGCATTATGCAACGAAGGTGTTGTTAGCGGCATGGCTGAGGCAACGAGGGCGAAAGCGTTCGATCCGTTCTTCACGACCAAGGTGTTCGGCAAAGAATCCGGCCTCGGGCTGTCGATGGTGGGCCTATCGCGAGCATGGTTCAGGCGGCACGTTGCGCAACATCTCGCCTGTGGGACGGCAAGGTCCGGCTCACCAGCTACCGGAAGGTCGATGACTATCCGCTGGCGGTTTTCGTAACGCTGTCGGAGGACGACCTTCTGAAGGGATGGCGCAGCGATGTGCTCATCTCGGTGACGATCTCGCTCGTCATCTCTGCGCTGTTGGACGTGCTGGGCTGGCGGCTGATCGTGCTGTTCCGTCGTTATGAGCACAAAGCATTTGTCCTTCGCCAGAGAGAACGACAGTACCGCATGCTCGCTGATGACAGCACGGACGTCATCCATCTCGACACCCACGGGCGTTGTAAATACGTCTCGCCTGCCTGCCAGCGCTTGCTGGCTACCATCCTATCTCCGTCGGCCAGGCGACTTCGTGGTGCGGTTTGGCGACGAAGAATTTGCCATTCTGCTGCCGAACACGGACCAAGTCGGCGCCTTCACCATGGCGGAGCGCCTCCGCGCGGATGTCCAGCATGCGGCGATGTTGGCATGCACGCAGTATCAGCGGGTCAGAGCGTTGAGAGCAGCGAGAGCTGGGCCGCCTGCGCCTTCGCGCCTGTGCTCCGCCGTTCGGCGCGGGCGGGGGGGCCGGCTTTCTCAGCGCGTAGCCGCAGCAATTCGTCGACGACCCTGTCCACGGTCTGCCACAGCGGTTCGTTGCCGATCCGCTCCTGCAGGAACACCTTGTGGGCGGCCAGCGTGACGTTGAGGGTGCCGCGGGTCGTCTCCGGCCGCGGCGAGCGCATCTGCACCAACGCCTTCTCGATCTCCTCGGTGGCGACGCCGAGGGACTCGGCGATCTGCGCCGGCTCGGCCCCCGACCGCCGGAGGCGCCGCGCCTGGGCGACCTGGGCCGGACGCAGCGCGATGGCGGGCCGCAGGCGTTCGGTGCGGCGCGACATCTCGCCGGCGCTGCCGCCCGGTGGCTTGCCGTGGAATGATGTCATGCAACGCCCCTTTCGACCCGACGGCCCATAGTATCACAACGGCTGGACGAACCTGGCGTCCCCCGCACGGCGCCAGTTTTTCTCTGCCGCCTCACCGTCTCCATCCGCTGCTGGCTGCTGTTCGCCATCGCGCTCTGCTGCGCCAGCACGCTTTGCATCCCGCTCTCCTCCAACCTGACGCTGCTGTACGGCCTGCGGCTCGTCCAGGGGCTGTCCGCCGGCTTCATCGATTTGAGCGGCATCGTCGACAGCGTGCCGCCGGCTCCCGGCTCCGAATTCGGCTCGATCCAGCCCAACAATGCGTCGGGCAACTTCACTAAGGCAGCGTCGGCAAATAAGTGCGTCGGCAAGCCGACAAAGCTGCCGCTCAAAACAAAGGCTTAGGGCTTGTTCGAGTAAGAGGGGCAAAAGTGTGGGTAAGCCTCATTTTTTCCTTGCGCCGATTCGCCGCCGTCGAGTCTTTGCATCATGTGCCGCCACCCTCCACCCTTTCGACGCTGAGCCGTCCAGATCTTGAAGCTCTGCTGGTCGAACTGTACGGCGAGGTAGCTGCGCTGAAGCAGGCCGTGGCTGAACTGCGCGAAGAGAACGCGCGGTTGAAAGGCCTCAAAGGCCGCCCGACCATTAAACCGAGCGGCATGGACAAAGGCGCCGCGCCAATCAAACCCGCCAAGGATGAGAAGCGTCCTGCCCGAGGTAAGGTCACCCCACGGGTCCACGTCGAAGACGAAGTGATCCAGGTCGAAATCCCGGCCGGCTCGATTTTCAAAGGCCATGAGCCTTTTCTGGTCCAGGACCTTGTGATTTCAGCCAAGGCGACCTGTTACCTGCGAGAACGCTGGATAACGCCGGACGGCCGGACGATCCTGGCGCCCTTGCCGCAGGGTATCCAAGGCCATTTTGGCCCGGAATTGCGTAGGTTCGTGCTGGTGCAATATCATCAGGGTCAGTCGACGATGCCCCGGCTGCTCGCCCTGTTGCGATCGGTGGGGATTTCGATCTCCAAGCGGCAGTTGGTTCGACTGTTGAATGAGAACCACGAGGCGTTTCTCGCCGAAGCCCAGGATGTTCTGCGCGCAGGGTTAGAGACATCGTCATGGGTCAGCGTGGACGACACCGGCGCGCGCCACGCCGGCAAGAACGGCTTCTGCACGCAGATCGGCAATGAGTGGTTCACCTGGTTCCGCACCCGTTCCTCGAAAAGCCGGCTAAATTTCCTCGACCTGCTGCGCGCCGGACATACCGATTACGTGCTCAATGATGCGGCTTACGCCTATATGCGCGAGCATGGCTTGCCGGCCGCGTCGATCACCCTTCTGGCGACGGGGCCACAGACGTGGTTTGCTGATGAGGCCGCGTGGCTGGCGCATCTCGACCAGCTCGGCTTGTCCGGGTTGAAGGTCACGCCGGACCCAGTTCAGGTCGCCACCGAAGCGACGTTGTGGGGTAGCGTTCAGGCGCATGAATTTCTGTGCGACGCAGTGATCCTGAGTGATGACGCCGGGCAGTTCAACGTCAGTCGGCACGCGCTGTGCTGGGTACACGCCGAACGGCTGGTGCATAAGCTGGACACCTTCAACGACGAGCATCGCGCCGCCCAGACGCGGGTTCGTGGCAAGATTTGGGACTTTTACGCCGACCTCAAGGCCTACCAACTGAAGCCGAACAATCGGCGGGCTCGGGCGTTACGGGCCCGCTTCGACCGCATTTTCCTCGGCCGCACCGGATTCGTGACGCTGGACCGCCTGCTTGCGCGGCTGCACGCCAATAAGGCCGAACTGTTGATGGTGCTGGAACGGCCGCAAATTCCGCTCCACACCAACGGGTCAGAAAACGACATCCGCTGTCACGTCACACGACGCAAGATCAGCGCCGGAACTCGCAGCGAGGTCGGACGGGATTGCCGCGACGCGTTCCTGAGCCTGGCCAAGACATGCGACAAACTGGGTATCGCCGTCTGGGACTATCTGGGCAGCAGGCTCAAAGTGGTGGGGGCAGCGATCATTAAACCGCTCGACCACTACGTCAGAGCGCAATGCCGACCCGCCTGACAGGCCGACACGCAAACTGCTCTCGGCTACCCATTCATCTCGGGCGTTCGCAGCAATCAGTACAGGCGTGCCCACACTTTTGCCCCTCTTACTTGTTCGACGCGGCCAATCGATTGATTGATGTCGAACAAGCCCTAAGATCGTCCAGCGCCTGCCGATGAAGACCGTGCTGGCGCCGGGCGCCCGCGCCGAGGCCCCAGGTTGTAAGCACAGCTTTGCATCCCGCCAGCCACGTCCGCGTTCGGTGGCCATGAAACATACCCGCCTCATCCTTGCCACGGCAGGCATCGCGGTTTTTTGCGTCGTGGCGCTGGCCTTCTATTTCGGGCGTCCAGGGCAAGCGCCGTCGCCACGCCCGACCAGCACGTCGACTGCCGCACCAGTCCCGCCGCTTACCAGCAACGCGTCCTGGAATGGCCTGACCATCCGCGGCAACGGCCCGGTGCCGCGGTGCAGCGACGACGCCGCGGTCCACACCCTGGTCGGAGCGTTGGAGAAGATGGTGCCCGGCCGCAGCCTGGCCCTGGCAAACATCCAGGTGAGAGGGCATTTCCAGGTCGGCGATCTCGCCGAATGGGATTGCGATGCCGATGTACAGGCCGGCGCGACCCCGCGGCGGATCCGATATCAGATTGCCCAGATCAGTGAAGGAAGCGATTTGTGGCAAATCGTCGTGTCTGATGCGCCGAAAGCCGCGCCGTAAGGCTGCCATCAATCCGGCCGTGTCAGTGTCCCGTCCATGATGCCGACGCAGCGCCCGCCTATATGGACGGACTGGGTGGCGCCAGGCTTGACCACATCCGCACCCGGGCGGTGTGCGCCGGGTCAGCCGGTGCAGGACGCCGTTGCCTGCTATGACCATCCCGCGATTGCCGCACGCGCGCCGTGGGGCCAATGTGGCGACGGTACACGCCTGCGTTGAGGCTCGAGAGCTGCCCCAAAGCGATGCGGGACCGCAGAAATTGAATTCCGAGACGTCTTGGAGACGCCCATGCACAGCTTCCCGGTGACGCGGACCACCCAGCCCAAGCCCCGCCCGGCGGATGACAGCCTCCGCTTCGGCGAGGAGTTCACCGACCACATGTTCATGATGGAGTACGACCAGGACCTGGGTTGGCACGACCCGCGGATCGTTCCCTACGCGCCGTTCACCATGGACCCGGCGTGTTGCGTGCTGCACTACGCGCAGGCGGTGTTCGACGGGCTGAAGGCCTTCCGCGGCGCAGACGGCCAGGTCCGCATCTTCCGGGGCGACAAGCACGCCGCGCGGCTGAACCGGTCCTGCGACCTGCTCTGCATCCCGCCCTTGGACCCGGCGCTGGTGGAGCAATCGTTCAAGGCGCTGGTCGGGCTGGACCAGGATTGGGTGCCGTCCAAGCGCGGCACGGCGCTCTACATCCGCCCGACGGTCATTGCCACGGAGACCTTCCTCGGGGTCCACCCGTCCCACAGCTACCTCTATTACGTCATCCTCAGCCCGGTCGGGGCCTACTACAGGGAGGGGCTCAACCCGGTAAAGATCCTCGCCACGGACCAGCATGTGCGCGCGGTGCCGGGGGGACTCGGCGCGGCCAAGACCGCGGGCAACTACGCCGCCAGCCTGTATGCGGCGCGCGAGGCGGAGAAGCAGGGCTACACCCAGGTCTTGTGGCTGGACGGCCGCCAGCGGGAGTTCCTCGACGAGGTGGGGACGATGAACATCATGCTGCGGCTCGGCGACACCGTGGTGACCCCGCCGCTGACCAATGGGACCATCCTGGAAGGCGTCACCCGCGACTCCGTCCTGCAATTGCTGCGGGATTGGGGCGTGCCGGCGGAACAGCGCGCGATCTCCATCCATGAGGTCGTTGAGGCACACCGGCAGGGCAAGCTGGTGGAGATGTGGGGCACCGGCACCGCCGCCGTCATCTCGCCGGTCGGCGAACTCGGCTACGGCGACCACCGCATGACCATCAACGGCGGCGCCATCGGCGGGCTGACGCAGCGGCTGCATGACGCGATCACCGCGATCCAATACGGGACGACCAACGATCCGCACGCCTGGATCGCTACAGTTCCCAAGCAGCGGCAGGACTAATGCAGCGTTTGCAAAGAACGGCTCCTATGGCCAAGGACCAAGCAGGGTCCATGTCGCGCATTGCCTCGTTCCGTGAGGTTTTGGCGACCGGCAGAGCCGAATGCCAAATCCTAGTGGACGTCATGGTAGCGGCTGCGCCGCTCTCGCAACGGTCTGTCGACCTGTCCCGCATCCTGGCTATGAAGCCGTCCTAGCAAGCCGTTTCACAAGTGGCGGGTTTTCGGCCTGGCCCTCGGCTTCGCGGGGTGGCTAGCATCGCCTAGACGAGGCAGCTCGTCCCGGTTTCGGATAGAGTGGACTGGTCAGCATCGCACTTGGTTCTTGGGCGATGGCACGATCCTTCTGCTAGCCTCTGTCACATGCAGCGAAGCGGTTTCCCGTCAGGATAGACGCTCCCGCATTGGCGCTACTCACGGAGGATGACGGGTTCGAGATTGCGCGCCAAGCATCCGCAAGCGGGAGCATGCTGTCCGCTCCACTGGACTGAGCCAGGGGCGCCGGACGCTGCGCGCTCACGGCCGTGGAAGAGCTTTGGGGGCATGCGCCTTAAGGCTGTGGGCAAGAAGGGCGTCGAGCACTCGATCTGGGAGGAACCTGGCGAGACGCACGATCATCGCCGCGTCGCGGCCGACCGTGTAGCGGGTATGGGGCTGCTTGCTGGTGATGGCGTCCGCGATGACACGACCTACTTGCTCAGCAGCCACCCCCTTGGGGAAAGCCGCCTGGGCTTGCGAGATGACCGCATGCATGAGCGCAGCGTAGCGGCCACGCTGCGCGGTGGTCATGCCACGGGCGATTCGCTCGCCGGTGACAGCAACCCCGCCAAGCATGTCGGTCGTGACTGCGCCCGGTTCGACAACGATCACCTTCACTCCGAGCGGCTCAACCTCTCGGCGCAACGAATCGCTGACCGCTTCGAGAGCGAATTTCGAGCCTGCGTAGGGTCCGTAGGTCGCCATCGCCACCTTGCCGCCGACCGAGGAGATATTGACGACGGCCCCGAGGCTCTCGATGAGTGCGGGCAACAGCGCCTGAATCATTGCGATATGCCCGAAGAGGTTGACATCGAACAGCCGGCGCCACTCGGAGAGCGACAGCGCTTCTACGGGCGCATTGACCCCGATGCCTGCATTGTTGATGAGGGCGCGAAGGGGGCGTCGCTCCGGATCGTCGGTTAGGTGCTTCACGAGCGCGGCGACCTCGGCCTCGTTGGTGATGTCGAGCATGACCGGCTCGAGATTCGTGGCCCGCAGCCTGTCGGCGTCGATGCCTCGGCGCACGCCGGCGAGGACGTGGAAGCCACGCCTGGCAAGCTCGCGGGCGGTGGCCGCGCCGATGCCGGTTGAAGCACCAGTCACCACGACGATCTCCTGACGAGGAGGCTCTGTTTGGATTGACATTGCTAACGATACATCATTGTTGTGAGGCTGTATCCAAGCAGCCCGGCCGAAGGGTACAATCGGCGCCAGAATACAGACAAAGCTCGGTCGCAGGAACAAACCCATCAGCGGTCGCGTGGGCGCTGGCCGCCCGCGCGCCGACGGCGGGTGACGAGTTCGTTTCGATCCGGGGCAGGCCGTGGGACAGAGATGCACGGTGCGGGCGTCGCATTCAGGTTGACGGCAGAGCTTCTCCCTCTCCCCCTGGGGACGGCCGGGGTGAGGGTCCGATGCGCGAGACCGTGCATTTGGCCCTCCCAGTTCCGTCCAACCCTCTCCCGCTGACGGTCAGAGGGAGAGGGCCGTTGCAGGTCAACCTGAAACGATCAGGCTTTAGAACAAATCAAACGTGCCGCTGAATATGGCGGCGCATCGTCCGCCGACACGCGCCTTGATCAACCCGTTCTCGGCGACGCTGCGCGTCAGCAGCGTGCTCGGGCGCCCCATATCCTCGCCCTGGCGCACGCGAAGCTGCACCTCCGAGCCGCGTAGTTCCGCGAGAAGTGCCGTGACTGCCGCAGTGGCGCTGCCGGTGGCGGGATCCTCGACCAGGCGCCAGGTGAACATGCGCGAGTGCAGGTCATAGCCATGCCCCGCTCCGTCCTCTCCGCCATCGCGAGTGTAGGCGTAGATGGAGCGCGCGCCATCGAGCGGGAAAAGGCTGTCGTAAGCGTGCCGGTCGGGCCGTGCCCGTCGTAGTGCTTCGCGCGACGCAAGTTCGAGGACCAGGAAAGGCAGCCCTACCGAAACCACTTGCGGCGCGTGAGCGTCCGTTCGTACGTCCTCGGCCGCTAGGCCGAGACAAGCCCCCGCCCGTTCCGCATCGATCTTCGCGTATCGCAGCAGGGGCTGCGGCGAGAGGAGGTCGGCCCCGACGACGACGCTGCGCTCGTATAAAAGCTCAACTGGAACCAGGCCTGCAACTTCCTCGAAGACGAAACGCTCGGGGGCCGCACCACCGGCCATGATCCGCTCCCGGGCGAGCAGGAAGGCAGTACCGATGTTTGGATGGCCTGCAAAGGGCACCTCGCGGTCGGGCGTGAAGATGCGCACTTGCGCAGTGTGCCGGGAGTCGACTGGGGGCAGGACGAAAGTTGTCTCGATGTAGTTGAACTCAGGGGCAAGGCTCTGCATCTGCGCCGCGGTCAACCCCATGGCGTCGAGCACGACCGCGACGGGATTGCCGGTCAGGGGCTCGGCGGTGAACACGTCCGTAGTTGCGTAGCGGCGCTGCATTTAAGTGCCTGTTCTTTGGTCGCATGCGTGACTGAAAGCCTTGCGCCGTGAGTGGTCCTCAGTCCGTCTGATATCATTTTTGCCGGCGGCGTAGATGACGAAGTCCATGCCGTCCAGCATCCATCCGAACCAGGCCGCCCAGAACCCGACAATCTGCTGGGTGTTCAGCGGCGTCTGGGCCGCCTTCCGGCCAAGGGTAATTCCGGTGCTTGAAGGAAGGCGAGACATTCGGTTTGTTCCTTACTGTCGGACCCGTGCCTCTGCACCAAGCGAACGCGCCAATTACATCCAAGATCGCGGCTGTTTCCAGTCTACCTGAAGACGCTCTAATGGCGCGCAGCTAAATAACCAAGTCGGGAAAGCCAAACCCCAGCCTTCGCTTGAAAGATCGCGTCCGAGGCCTGGTCGAAGTGCTGGTGCCAATTGCCGACTGTGCCTTGTCGGAAGAACGACATCCTATCCTCCTCGCCGGGCCGGCGACCGCCACTCAGGGCGCGGAACTCTGCGGCGGCACAGCAGGTGCGGATGACGTCATCTTGCGTGGATGCGCCAAGCACGCTCAACAGCGTACCCAGTGTCGCCTCGGGCGCGCGGCTCAAGTCCTCGTAGCGGATCGTTACACAGCTTTGCGGGTGGGTGGCGGCGAAGTCGAGACCGGTCTGGACCACCTGGATCCAGGCTTCCGCCGCGTGCGGCAGGTATTCCGCCATCGAGCTGTAGGCTGCCGACAGCTCGGCCGGATTCAGCCTCAACCGATGGAACCAGGCAGACGTCGCACAGTCCCGCCCGTCCCGCACCAGGTGCACGAGCACCGCATTGGGGAACAGGCGGTGCAGCAGGGAAAAATGCGTGATGTTGTTCGGCGTCTTCTCGCCGACGACCAGGGCACGCGCGGCTTTTTCCGGTCGCAGCAGCATGAGGCCGATCGTCGAGCCCAAGAGATAGAGCAGGTCCGCTTCGGTCAGCAGCGGATGCCCGGGCAGGCCAGGGAACAGGCTGGCGTTCTTGCCGGCCACGAAGGCGTTGTGCGCGTTCGTCGCATTCACCAGCAGCGGGCCGAGATGGTTCACCATGTGGCCTTCGCCGCGGCAGCTGATCTCGGGGTGGGCGTCGAGCAGCAATTGCAGCCAGGTCGTGCCGGATTTGGGCGCGCCGCCGATGAAAAAGAGCCGCTTGGTGCGCAACGCCGCGAGCGCGTCGTGCATATGGTCGTATCCGAACGGGACGGGAGACTCCTGAGCCACGCTACCGGCCTTTCGTCACGCGGTGATATCTCCCGCATCCTGCACGCTGCCAGCGCTTTCGTCACCTTCCTTGGTTTTGCTGCCACGAACGGTTTATCGCCGGTGCTCATGCATTTGAATGACGCGCCTGCGTGCTGCTCCCGCTAGACGGTTTTGGCTGAAAATCAAATCGGAACTTTAGCCGTGCCTGAAAGACGCTTGGCCTCTCCTCGATCCGGTGTTGTTTCGTGTCGCGTTCGGTCTCGGCCGCGGGCAAGGTCCCGCACCTGATGGACGGAACGACGTTCGCGCCATCGCGCAAGCACGACCCCGCGCAGGTTCAACCGGCGTCGTCGCATGGCGCGAGCGTGCAGCAGGCCGCCGCCAAGTCCGCCTACCCGCCCGGCGCCGAACAGCCGACCCAGGCCGGCCCGCGCGGGGTGCGCTTCGACTTCAACATGGGCGCCCGTGTCGTGCTGCCTCCCGTCCCCGAGGGCGACGCGGGCTGGCGCGTGCGCCTGCACGACCGTGACACCGGCAACATGCTGTTCCACAGCGAAAACCGCGGCGCCGCGGTGCGCAGCGCCAAGCGCTGGTTCGTGCGGTTCCGGATCGAAGTCTGGCAGGGCGATGAGACGGTGCTGACCCACGACTACGACGCGCGCGGCCGCGAGGTGCTGATCCAGTTCCCAGTCGGGACGCTGGGCGACATCCTGGCCTGGTTCCCCTACGCCGCTCGCTTGGCCGAGCTGCATGGCTGCCGCCTGACCTGTGCGCTGTCCGGCCTGATCATCCCGCTGTTGCGTGACGCCTACCCGCATATCCGCCTCGTCACCCACGAGGAGCTGGTCGAACGTGGACTCGCCGAGAGCTTCTACGCCACCTACTCGCTGGGCCTGTTCTTCGACGACGCGGAGAACGTCTGGCAGCCCACCGATTTCCGCCAGGTCGGGCTGCACCGCACCGCCGGCTACATCCTGGGCGTCGACCCGGCGGAGCAGGCGCCGCGCATCGCCTTCCCCGACCCCGGTCCGCCGATCCCCGAACCCTACGTCTGCATCGCCGTCCAGGCCAGCACCCATGCCAAGCACTGGGCCAACCCGCATGGCTGGCGGGAGGTCGTGGCCTTCCTCAAGGCGGCCGGCTACCGCGTGGTCTGCATCGACCAGAAGCCGGTGCACGGCGCCGGGCTGGTGTGGAACCAGATTCCGCACGGCGTGCAGGACGAGACGGGGGACCGGCCGCTTGCCGAACGCGCCCGCTGGCTGCGCCACGCCCGGTTGTTCATCGGATTGTCCAGCGGCCTGTCCTGGCTCGCCTGGGCGGCAGGCTGCCCGGTGGTGCTGATCAGCGGCTTCACCCACCCGACCAACGAGTTCACGACGCCCTACCGGGTCATCAACTGGCACGCCTGCAATTCCTGCTGGAACGACGTGCGCCACCGGTTCGACCATCACGACTATCTCTGGTGCCCACGGCACGCGGACACGCCACGGCAGTTCGAATGCACCCGCCTGATCACCACCCAGCAGGTGGTCGCCGCCATCCGCCGGGTCCCCGGCTTCCCCGATGCCGCTCCCGACCGGCCCGCGAACGAGGTAACGACATGACCACGACGAAGATCGGCAGCGCCCAGGCCACTTCGAGCACGACCGGCCTGACGCTGAGCGGCGGCGACATCGAGACCGTGTCCGCGGGCGGGGTCGCCACGAACACCCTCGTCGAGGCGGGCGGCTCGCTCAACGTGATCCGCGGCACGGCGGTCAACCCGGTGCTGAGCGGCTCGTCCGCCGCCGGCGCCGCCATGCTCAACCTGTCAGGGGGCACCGTGTCCGGCGGCCGGGTCGAGGCGTTCGGATCCGCCTCGGTGTTCTCCGGCACCCTCGTCGGCGTCACCGTCCTGGCGTCGGGGCAGATCGAGAACTTCGGCACGGCCATCGGCACCGTGCTCAGCGGCGGCACGATCGATCTGGGGACGGTGTCCGGCACGCAAGTGTTCGCAGGCGGCACCGAGTACAACGCCAATGACAGCGTCTCGACCACTGTGTTCGACGGTGGCCTACAGGTGGTCAACAACGCCACCGGCGCAGTGATCGGCAGCGGCGGTGAGCAGCAGGTCGGGGTGTCTTTTTTGCCAGGCGTCGCGTCAGGCACCGTCGTGGAGGCCGGCGGGGTGGAGACGCTGGTAAGCGGCGAGGCGGTTGACACGGTCGTCAGCAGCGGTGGCGGCGTGGTCCTGTCCGGCCGCAACGAGCTGTCCGATCCAACGCTGCTCAGCGGCAGCGTCGTGCTGCAACTCGCGAACGGTAGCGTCATAAGCCCGGTGGTGGACAACGGCACCGTCGTCTCCACCGGGTTGGCCGCGCTGGTGGCCGGGTCCGGGGTCGTGCTGCTCGGCGCCAGCGCCGGGGCGGCCTCGTTTGGCTCGGGCAGCACGGAGTACGTGTTGAACAGCGGCACGGCGACCGGCGCCGCGATCGGCGCCGGCGCCACCCAGTCGGTGTTCAGCGGCGGCGTGGCCAGCGGCACGGTGGTCAGCGGGGTGTCCGGCCTGAGCGGCCAGGTGATCCTGCGAGGCGGCATGCTATCCGGGGCCACCGTGCTGACAAGCGGCCTGGTCCAGGTCGGGTCCGGATCGGTCACGAACGCCGCCGTCGAGACCGGCGGCGAGGTCATCCTCAGCGGCGCGGCCGCCAGTGCCTCGGGCACCGCCGTCAATGGCGGTACGCTGAGGCTGTTCGACAGCGCGACGGCATCCGCGACGCAGATCAGGGCCGGCGGCGTCCTGGACAGCGACGCCGTCACCTCCGGCACGGCCGTGCTGGCTGGCGGCATGGCGCTGCTGAGCGCGGGCGCCACCGACGAGAACGGGACCGTCGGGAGCAGCGGCCTCGAACAGGTCAACCGGGATGCCTCCGCCAGTGGCTTGACCGTCGATGGTGGCGCGGCGGCCATCGCGTCCTATGGCGGCTCGATCATCGGCGCCACCGTCCAACCCGGCGGCGTCCTGCTCGCCCTCCCGTCCGCCACCCTGTCCGGCACGGTAGTGTCCAGCGGCGGCGCGCTGGTCGCACTGCCGGGCTCCAACGTGACCGGCACGGTCGCGGAGGGAGGCGCGGTGATCTCCCCCGGGGTGGTGCTTGAGCAAGGCGCCAGCGTGACGACCCTTGGCGCCACCGCCGGCCCGGCCACGCTGGGCTCGGGTGCCACTGAATACGTTCTGCCAGGAGGCACCGTCAGCGGCGCTATCTTGCTGTCCGGGGCCGCCCAGGATGTGTATGGCGGCAGCGTCAGCGGCACGGTGGTCGACGGCGGGATCCTGGACGTATTTTCCGCCGGCGGCGCCTCTGCCGTGACAGTCCAGGCCGGCGACGCGACCATCGTCAGCGGGGGAACTGCGGACGGCCTCGTCGTCGACAGCGGCGCCTCCCTGGAAGTAAGGCAGGGCGCGGCCAACGATATTACGGTGAGTGCTGGTGGGAGCCTCGCTGTGTACGGCTCCGCCACTTCGGCCACGCTGCTGGCTGGGGGCAGCGGCTTGGTGTTTAGCGGCAACGTGTCCTCTCTCGTGTTGAGCGGCGGCACCTTCACCCTCGATAACAGCGGAACCACGAGCGGCACGGTCGTGCGGGCCGGCGGCACGGAGCAGGTCGCCGGGGGCCTCGCCACCGGCACGGTCGTCAGCAGCGGCGGCACACAAACCCTGGTCAGCGGCGGCGTGGCCGATGGCACGGTAATCTCGGCCGGCGGTCAGCAGATCGCCTACGAAGGCAGCACGGTCGACACGCAAGTGCTGAGCGGCGGCCTCCAGACCGTGGACCAAGGCGCCACGGCGACCGCGACGCTGGTGGGGGCGGGCGGCATCGTGAGCGTCTTCAGCGGGACCGTCGAGGCGGCGACGGTGCAAAGCGGAGGTGCCCTGATCGTGGACGGCGGCGGCCTGCTCAGCGGCACCACGCTGCTGCCCGGCGCGACGCTGAACCTGCGCGATGGCTTCATCCCCATGACCGGCTATGCCGGGAGCGCCGTCGGCACCGTGATCAACAGCGGGGCCGTGGAGGTGGTGTCCAGCGGCTTCCTTGCCACCGACACCACGGTGGATAGCGGCGGGCTGCTGCTGTTGCTGGACGGGACGGCCAGCGGGACGGTGCTGAGCGGCGGCATTGCGGTGTCGACCGGGGTGGTCGACTTCATTCCGGGCACCGGCTACGTCGTGGTCGGGCCCAGCCAATCCGGCGCGGTGATCGGCAGCGGCGCCACCCAATACGTGTTGTCGGGCGGGCTGGCGACCGGAACCGTGCTTGCGAGCGGCGGCGAACAGACCGTGCTGGACCACGGCACCGCCGCGGGGACCGTGGTCTACGCCGGCGGGTTTGCCGACGTGGAGTCCGGCGGCGCCGCGGTGAGCGGGTCGGTGCAGGCCGGCGGCTTGTTCGGCGTGTTCTCCGGCGGCGTCGCCAGCGCGACGCAGGTGAGCAGCGGCGGCGCGCTTGGCGCGATCTTCGACGGGACCTTGTCCGGCTCCGTCGTCAGTTCAGGCGGCTTCGCGGGACTGCTGTTCAGTCCGGACGCGGTGGCCGAAAATACGACGGTGCTGGGCGGCGGGGCGCTCGGTGTGGTCGGCGGCGTGTCGGACAACGCGGTGGCCACCAGCGGCGGGATCGTGGGCCTGTTCGCCGGCTCCGCCAGCGGCACCCTGCTCGAAAACGGCAGCCTCCTGGCCGTCGAGCCCGGCACGGTTCAGGCGGGCACGGTGAACGTCGGCGGGACGGTCGCCACCACCGGGGTCGTCATCTACCATCTGTTTTCCGGCTTTGACTACGACCCGACCAGCGCCGTCGATCCGCAGATTGACGGTGGGTCACAGGCGCTGGTCTTGCCTGGCGGTGTGATCAGCGGCGGGTCTGTCAGCGGCGGCTTCCCGTTCTTCGGGGTCAATAGCGGGGACGCGGTGTTCCCAAGCGAGGTCGCCGTCCTGTCGGGCGGCACGGATGTCGGCACCACCTTCGGCAGCGGTACAGAAATCGACAATGCGGGCTCCGCCGCGGGCCTGTTGATCGAAGCTGGCGCCACCGATACGATCGACGGGACGGAAAACGGCAGCGTGATTGCCGCCGGCGGGGTGCAGATCGTCGAATCTGGCGGCACCTCGTTCGGGGCCAACATCGGCAGCGGCGCAATCCAATACCTGTTCAGCGGCGGCGTCGGCAACGGAACGGCGCTGCAGAACGGCGCCGAGATCGACCTCCTGTCCATCGCCTTGCCCGTCAGCGCCACTGTTTCCGTCAACGCATCGAATGTCCTCACGGTGAGGGGCGGCGGCACGGAAGTCTACACGCAGCAACTCACGGGCGACTACACCGGCTTCACCTTCGCGGCGTCTTCGGACAGCGTGCTCACCGCGATGGATAATTCTCCCTCCACTGGCTCCGGCACTCTCATCACGGCCTCGGGCCCGCCCGGCGCCAACTTGCCGCTATCGGGCTTGACGGGTTCCGGGACAACCGGCAGCGCCGGGACGACGAGTTCTGGCTCGGCAGGCTCTGGAACGACAAGCCCGGTGACGACGAGTTCGGGCTCGACGAGTTCGGGCTCGACGAGTTCGGGCTCGACGAGTTCAGGCACGACGAGCTCAGGCACGACGAGTTCGGGAACCACGAGTTCAGGACTGATAAATTCAGGAACGACCAATTCCGGGATAACGGTGATAAGCTCGGCCCCGTCCGGCGTGGTTGGATCCGGCACGGCGGGCTCCGGCAGTACCGGCTCCGGCACGGTTGCCCAGGCGACGCCGGCAACGAAGGAATACGCGCTGCCTCCCCCGGTGAATGGGGTGGCTACGGTGGACCTCAGCTCGCTCGATGTCGCGACGCTGCTGGGCCAGGGCTACAACCTGCAGTTCATATCGGGCACTGAGGAGGTGCAGCTGCTGGACGGGGCGCTCAGCACCGGGCCGGATACAAATGAGGCATTCCTGGCGCGGGTGTACCAGGGCTTGTTCGGCGGTGTGCCAGACCCTGGCGGCATCAGCGTTGCCGACCAGTCGCTCCTGTCCGGGGCCAGCCAGGCGCAGGTGGCGGACGATTTCCTGCTCACCCCGGCCGGCCAGGCGCAGTTCGCCTCGCTCAGCCCTACCCAGTTCGTCACGACGTTGTTCCAAGGTTTCCTGGGACGGGCGCCGTCGGCTGCGGATCTCGGCAACTACACGGCGCTGCTGACGGGCGGAACGACACGGGGCACTGTGCTGGCGGGCATCGCCAACTCGACCGAGGCAAAGGCCTATCTCGCCCCGTCGACAGCCCATGTCTATGTCGAGCAACCCGCCGCGGAACTGGTTTACCAAACGTACGAGGCCGCCTTCGGAGCGGACCCGGACGTTGCCGGGGCACAGTTCTCGACCGCCGAGCTGCAGGGCAACGGGCTGACGTTGATCCAGTTGGCGCAGCAGGTGGTCATGACGCCGCAGTTCGTGGCCGCCCATGCCGGGCAGAGCAACGCCGATTACGTGACCAACCTCTACCAGCAAGGGCTCGGGCGCGCCCCAAGCGCCGCGGAGCTCGGCGCGGACGTGAACGGCCTGAATAATGGCGCCTATAGCCGCGCCCTGGTGCTGACCCAGGTGGCGGCTTCATCGGAAGCGGCCGCACACTTGACCCGGCAGTTATAGTCCAGTGCCAGGCTGCTTGCAGAAGGTGCTAGGCCGATACTGCTACCGGAGGCGAACTGGGCAGCGTACCCCGGGTCTGTAGTACGGCGCCAGCCTGACCAGGCCCGCCGAAGGGGAAGCGGTTTGGCCGCCCTCCTGCTCTCTCCTTGCCCCGCAAGCCGCAGCAGTGACGATATCCAGAATGCAACGGAGACAGTTGCGGACGCGGCCCACACCTTCGGCGTGATCGATACCACGATCAATTGGTTGCTGGCTCGCCCCACCGTCAATCAGGACCCTAGGAGTTGATACGAGGCTCGGTAATTGCACGCGTCTACGAGCGCCTACACCTACGGACCGGTCCTGGCGTTAATAGTCCAGTAACCTGGGGAAGATAGTTTCTTCTCAGTAACGAGAGGTGCCGCGTGCTTCATCGTCTATGGGGTCGACACCTCAGCCTTTTTTGGCAAATCCTAATCCCATCGATGCTCGCGATTATCATCGCAGTTGCCGCCGTCCAGCTATGGACGTTGCAAGTCAGCCGGCAGGCGCTCGAGCGTCAGATGCAGCGCAACCTCGATACCAGCGTGGCCTTGCTTGAGGCATACCTGGCGCCGCTCGGCACTAAATGGTCTCATGAGGGTGGGCAGTTGCGGCTGGGGGATGCGCCCATCGCCGGGCGTGGCGATATCGTGGACGCCGCTGCCAAGGGCGCTGGGGGTGAAGCAACCATCTTCAACGGCGACGAACGAATCGTCACTAGCATTCGCCAGCCAGATGGCAGCCGCGCCGTCGGCACCAAGCTGAACAATGCTGCCATCGAGGAGACCGTGCTTAAGAAGGGCGCCATCTACAAAGGCTCGGCGATCATCCTCGGGCATGGTTATCTGACCATATACAAACCGATCCGCAGCGACGACGGCACTATTGTCGGCATGTTGTTTACCGGCCTGCCCGCGGCCGAACTGGACGACGTGCAAGCCAACGTGGTTCGAGAAGCCGTACTGGCCGCGATCCCGGTCGTACTGGTCCTCCTCATGATCCGGGCGTGGTTGCTGCACAGGAGCATCAGCCCGCTGAACAAGCTCGCTTCCGTGACCCGGCGCATCGCGAGTGGCGAATTGCAACTCGCGGTCCCGAGCCTTTCGCGCGTGGATCAGATCGGCCGCGTGGCGCAGGCGATCGAGGTGTTCAAGAAGGCTGCTGGCGACAAACTCCGCGCCGAAGCGGAAGCGGCCGCCGACCGACAGATGGTGGAAGCCGAGCGGCGACAGAACGAGATGGCCCACGCAGACCAGGAAAAAGCGCAAGCAAGCGTGGTCGCGGTGCTAGCCGCAGCGCTCAAACGGCTGGCAGAGGGTGACCTGACCTACCGGATCGAAACTGAATTTCCACCAGAGTACGAGCGTCTACGAGTGGATTTCAATGTGGCGATGACCCAGATGCACGACATGGTCCGTGGCATTGCCGGCAACACCGAAGCGCTGCGGTCCGGCACGGAGGAGATCGCGCAGGCCGCCGACGATCTGAGTCGCCGGACGGAGCAGCAGGCAGCAACGCTGGAGGAAACCGCGGCCGCTCTGAGGGAGATCACGTCCACCGTCGGCAAAACGGCGGAAGGTGCGAAGATGGCGCGCGACGTAGTTGCGAAGACGCACGCCGAGGCCGAGCGCTCGGGTGAGGTGGTCCGCGGCGCAGTTGCTGCGATGGGTGGCATCAAGCAATCCTCGGAGCAGATTGGCCAAATTATCGGCGTGATCGACGAGATCGCGTTCCAGACTAACTTGCTAGCGTTGAACGCTGGGGTCGAGGCGGCGCGCGCCGGCGATGCCGGGCGGGGATTCGCAGTCGTGGCAAGCGAAGTCCGCGCACTGGCCCAGCGCTCGGCTGGAGCGGCGCGGGAGATCAAGACGCTCATCTCGGCTTCCGCGCAACAGGTCGAGACGGGCGTGGCTCTGGTCGATGAAACGGGCAAGGCGTTGACGACCATCGCCTGCCAGATTGAGGAAGTGAACGTGGCCGTGTCCACCATCGCCGCTTCCGCCGCGGAGCAATCGGCCGGCTTGGCCGAGGTGAACCGCGCCGTGAACCAGATGGACCAAGTGACCCAACAGAACGCCGCGATGGTCGAGCAGAGCACAGCCGCGAGCCATACATTGGCCCGTGAGACGGCCGAGCTCGTTTGCTTAGCGGAGCGCTTCCAGATCGGGGATCGTCCAAGCCAACGGCGCGCCGGACCCAAACGGTAGAGAGGTCGCGTATTCACGGTTATACCTCTACGCGACCGTGGTGATGGCCGCGGCAGCCACGTTCAGCCACGGCACTCAGGACCTGGATCCCACGCTGCTGCGCGAACAGCACCACCTTATCGCTACAGCGGGCGCCCGCTGGCCATGCTGCGTCCGCTTGGCTCACAATAGCGTCACTCTTCTCCGGCTGCTCGTGGCCAACTGCGTTGCAGCCAAAGGGCGACCCGCGATGGGATGCCGTTGTTGTTTCGGAGTACGGCGTGCAGCACCACAGCGTGCCGTCCTTCTGGTTTCGTCGCCGGACTGCCCGACGCCATAGCCAGACGCGGCTCAGGGCCGACGTGGGTCGCTACCCCTTCATCGCAGTGGACTTCCACCACAAACTTCTTGCCGGTCTCCCGGCGCGCTCTGCAACGCGCCAGCCACCGCCGAGCGCGCCGCCGTGGCCATCCGGACGCACTGGGGCTTTAGACCATCACTTGGCGAAGGTTATTATGCCGCCTTCTGATAAGGGCAAGAAATCCGGTTGACGCCGCCGAGTACGGCGTGCCTAAATCGTGTTAGGCAAATAAACATAAGAGCGAACGCCTCGTGTCCACGTCGACAGCCGCCGCCTATGGACGAATGGTGACGAGCCGGGACGTGGCGCAACTGGCCGGCGTCTCGCCCAGCGCCGTCTCGCTGGTGCTCAGCGGTGCCGGGACGCGGCACGGGTTCGCCGAGGCGACACAGCTTCGGGTTCGCCAGGCTGCTGAGACGCTCGGCTATAGCCCGAACCACGCGGCGCGCAGCCTGCGGCGGCAACGCACCAACATCATCACCTTCGTCACCGGCGACCTCGGCAACCGCTACCTCGCGGAGTTGGTGGCCGCGGCCGAGCCGGTGGCGCAGGCACGGGGCTACGTCGTCAACGTCGTCACGGCGCGCACGGATTCCGTAGAAATCAGCTTGCTGGAGCGGATGGACAGCGGCGTGTCCGACGGGCTGGTGCTGCATCGCGCGTCCGCCGCGGCCAGCCGGCAGATCGGGCAGTTGCGCCGGCGCGGCGTGGCCTGCGTGCTGTTGCAGGGCCATGGCGCCGGCGACATCCCGTGCGTCAGCGTGGACCTCGAGCAGGGCGGCCTGCTCGCCACCCGGCACCTGATCGGCCTCGGCCACCGCCGGATTGCGCACGTCACCGACGAACGGCTGGACGACCCGCGCGCCAACGAGCGGCTGCACGGATTCCGCCGCGCCATGGAGGAGGCGGGGCTCGATGCCGGGCACGTGGTCGCGGCGGAGAACAGCTTCGGCGGCGGTGCGGCCGCGGTCCGCCGGGTGATGCAGGCGGGGCAGCGGCCGACCGCGATCTTCATGTTCAACGATCACATGGCGATCGGCGCCTTGCACGCGCTGGACGCGATGGGTCTGCGCGTGCCGGAGGACGTGGCCATCATCGGCTTCGACGGCACGGATCTGGGCGCGTTCAGCAGGCCGGCGCTGACGACGGTGGACCACCCGCGGGCAGAACAGGGCCGGCTGGCCATCACCGCGGTGCTGGACCAGATCGAAGGGGTGACGACGGGGGGTGGACGGCAGGTGCTGCCGGTGGGGCTCGTCGTGCGGCAATCCTGTGGAGCGCGGATGGCGGGTTAGACAAGGCAAAAACAAACAAGACGGGGGGATTTGGAACATGGACAAGACATTGGAACTGGCGCGGCTCGGGCGGCGCACCCTGCTCGGCGGGGCGGGCGGCGTCGTGCTGGGGGCCCGGCGCGGCCGGGCGCAGACGCCGGTCATGCTCAACATGGTGGTGTGGGGCGCGCAGGCGGAGGAGGACGCGTTCAAGGCCGTCGCCGCCCGCTACACCGCGCTGCACCCCAACATTACTATCCGCGTCGACGTGAGCGGCAGCGTGATGCAGAGCTACCAGCAGGTCGACACCAGGCTGGCGGGGCGGCAGGGGCCGGACGTATTCCGGGTCCAGTATCAACTCGTCGGCCGCTACGCCAGCGCGCGGGCCGTGATCGACCTCAGCAAGTTCCTGCCGAGCGGCTACGCGGATGATTTCGGTCCAGCCTTCTGGGAAGCGGTGAGCTACAAAGGCAGACCCTATGCCATCCCGCACCACACCGACACGATCGCGATGTACTACAACGCCGACATGATGCGCGCGATCGGGGTCGAGCCGCCGGCGAGCCTCGCGAAGAGTTGGTCCTGGCAGGAACTAGTCCAGATTGCCCGCGACGTGAAGGCGAAGGCGGGCGCGCCGTACGGCATGGCGATGGCATGGCAGAACGCAGCCTTCCGATGGCTGCCCTTCCTGGAGCAGCACGGCGGCTCCCTGCTGGACGCGGACCTCAGCAAGGCCCAGGCCGCGAGCAAGGCCGGCGTTGAGACCGTCGCCTGGACCCAGTCCTGGTTCACCGAGGGCCTGGTCCCGCCCTCCACCGCGATCAAGAGCGGCGAGCAGCCACAGAACCTGTTCGCCAACGGCACCGTGGGTCTCCTGATGGCGGGGGATTGGCAGATCCCGTTCCTCAACAAGAACATGAAGGCGCCATGGGGCGTGACGTTCATGCCGCGCGACGTGGCCACGGCGTCCGACCTGGGCGGCAACTGCCTGGCGGTGTCGCGCGACTGCAAGCACCCGGACATCGCGGCCGATTTCGTGCAGTTCATGGCCGACGAGGCGAACATGCGCGACTTCGCCAGCCAGGCGCAGTTCCTCCCGGTGAGGAAATCCCTCATGTCGCAGGATTTGCCTTATTCCCTGCGGCCTGACGCGATGAAGGTGTTCAACGAGCAAGCCACCACCATCCCGGAGCAACTGGTCAAGACCGTCACCCTACCGGTCTTCAGTAAGATCAACGCCGCGCTGGCAGACCAACTCGACCTGGCCTTCACCTCCGGCCAGGACGCCGGCACCACCGCCCAGGCGATTGATGAACGGACCCAGGCCGTGCTGGACGCGTGATGGCCGCGTCATCCGTGGCCGCGGCAGCACCGGTGCCGCGCATGGCAGCGCGGCGCCGGGCGCGCCGGTTCCGCACGGTGTCGCCGCAGGGGCTGGCGCCCTATCTGTTCATCGCGCCGAACCTCGTGCTGTTCACCGCCTTCAGCTTCCTGCCGCTGCTCTATGCCGTCTACATCAGCTTGCATGACTGGAGCCTGATCGGCGATCCAGAATGGCTCGGCCTGCACAACTACGCCCGGCTGCTGCGCGATCCATTGTTCTGGCGCGCGCTGCTCAACACCGGGCTGTATGCGCTGGCCACGGTGCCGACCAGCATGGCGCTCGGGCTGCTGCTGGCGGTCGCGCTGAACCGGCGGTTTCCCGGGCGGCTGATCGTGCGCAGCGTCTATTTCCTGCCGGTGGTGGTGTCGGCCGTCGCCACCGGCACCATCGCGGCCTGGCTGTTCAACGATAATTACGGCGTCATCAACGCGCTGCTCGTGCATCTGGGCATCGGCCGCATCCCCTGGCTGTCGCGGCCGCAATGGGCGCTGCCTTCGCTGGCGATCGCGACGCTGTGGGTACGCATCGGGTTCAACATGGTGGTCTACCTCGCGGCGCTGCAATCCATCCCGCGCAGCTATTTCGAAGCCGCATCAATCGACGGGGCCGGCGTGCTCAGCCAGTTCCGCCACATCACCCTGCCCATGATAGCCCCGGCGAGCTTCCTGCTGCTGATCCTGGACATCATCAACTCCTTCCAGGTGTTCGACCTGGTCTACGTGATGACGGGCGGCGGCCCCGGCTTCTCCACCACCATGATGGTGCAGTACATCTTCAACGCCGCCTTCGTCACGTCGGAGATGGGGTACGCCAGCGCCATGGGCGTCGCGCTGTATGTCCTGATCCTGGTGTTCACCATCGTGCAATGGCGCGCCACCCGGCAGTCGGAGGCCGTCCTGTGAGCGCCGCCGCCAATCCCGCGCCGCGCCAGGCCGGGGCCGCCGCGATCTGGCTGGCTGTGGTGGCCGGCGCCCTGGTCATGCTTTTCCCGATCTACTGGATGGCCGCCACCGCGATCCGGCCGCGCGCGGAGATCTTCCAGGCGCTGGTGACGCTCCTCCCGTCCGAGGTGACGGCCGGCAACCTCGTGGCCCTTTGGGCGCGTTACCCGGTGCTGCAGTGGCTGACGAACTCCCTGGTGATCGCGGTGATCAGCGTGGTCATCACCGTGTTCGTCAACCTGCTGGCGGGCTACACCTTCGCCAAGTTCCGCTTTCCCGGCCGCGACCTCTTGTTCTTCGCCATCCTGGGCACCTTGATGATCCCGATCCAGGTCATCCTGGTGCCGGAGTTCCTGATCACGTCCTGGCTCGGCCTGCTGAACACCGATTGGGG
The DNA here is from genome assembly GCA_965199095.1 of Acetobacteraceae bacterium. GTDB lineage: Bacteria > Pseudomonadota > Alphaproteobacteria > Acetobacterales > Acetobacteraceae > LMUY01. Next base: position 405,484 of record CBDAQM010000003.1, on the reverse strand, counting down.
CGTCATCCTGCCCCGCGCGGCGGAGGCGTTCGGCATCTTCATGGTGCGCCAGTTCATGGTCAGCATCCCCGATGAGCTGCTGGAGGCGGCGCGGCTGGACGGCGCCGGGGAGCTTAGTATTTTCCTGCGCATCGTGCTGCCGCTCTCGCGCCCGGTGATCGCCGTGCTGGTGATCTTCACCTTCATGTGGCGCTGGAACGATTTCGCCTGGCCCCTGGTGGTGCTGACCGACCAGGCGAACTACACGCTGCCGCTCGGGCTCAACCTGGTGCGTGGCGAGGTCAACCCCGAATGGGGCCAGGTCATGGCGCTGGCGCTGATCGCGCTCGTGCCGATGGTGGCCGTGTTCCTGCTGTTCCAGCGCTACCTGATCCAAGGCATCGCCAGCACGGGGCTGAAGTGAACTATCCAGAAGGACAATCCTCATGATCAAGATCGCCATGATCGGCGCGGGCAGCGTCGTGTTCGTCAAGAAGTTGCTGACCGACATCCTCAGCCTGCCGGAGCTGGCGGACTGCACCATCGCGCTGCACGACATCGATGCCGAGCGGTTGGAAACGGCGGGCATGATGGCGCGCTGGACCGCGGCGCAGTTCAAGGCGCCGGCCGTGGTGGAGGAACATGCCGACCGCCGCGCCTGCGTGGCCGGGGCGCATTACGTCATCAACATGGTCCAGATCGGGATGCACGAGTCGACGCTGGTCGATTTCCGCATCCCCACCAAATACGGGTTGAAGCAGACCATCGCCGACACCGTCGGCATCGGCGGCATCTTCCGCGGCTTGCGCACCATCCCGTTCATGGTGGATTTGGTGACGGACATGCAGGCGGTCTGCCCCGACGCGCTGCTGCTGAACTACACCAACCCGATGAGCATCCTGACCTGGGCGGTCTACCGCGCCTTCCCGAAGCAGCGCGTCGTGGGCCTGTGCCATAACATCCAGAACACCTCCATGGAGCTGGCCGGCTATTTGGGCGTCGACGTCTCGCGCCTGTCCTACGACTGCGCCGGCATCAACCACATGACCTGGTTCAACCGCCTGATGATCGACGGCAAGGACGCCTACCCGGCGCTGTTCGAGGCCGGGCGGGACCCGGCGATCTATGCCAAGGACAAGGTCCGTTTCGAGCTGATGTATCAACTCGGCCGCTTCGTCAGCGAGTCGAGCGAGCATACTGCCGAGTACACGCCGTATTTCCTGCGCCGCGACGACCAGATCGCCGCGTTCGACGTGCCGGTCGACGACTACATCCGCCGCAGCGAACGCAACCTGGCGCGCTACGCGGAAACCAGGCGCGCGCTGCTGGCGGGCGAAAGCTTCGACCTGGAGCGCAGCGTCGAGTACGGCGCCGTCATCATCCAGGCGGAAGTGACCGGCAAGCTGGCGATGATCTACGGCAACGTCGCCAACACGCAGTTGGTCCAGAACCTGCCCGAAGGCTGCTGTGTCGAGGTTCCGGTGGTGGTGGACCATAACGGCCTGCGCCCGCTGCATGTCGGCCCGCTGCCGCCCGAACTGGTGGCGCATTGTGCGCCCCACGTCTTCGTGCAGGATCTGACGGTGCGGGCGGCGCTGGAGGGCGACCGGGAGGCAGTCTACCGCGCCGCCATGCTCGACCGCCACGCCGCCAGCGTCCTGACGCTGAAGGACATCCGCGCCATGACCGACGAACTCATCGACGCGCATGGCGACCTGATGCCGGCCGGCATACGCGGCCGGCCCAACGCCTCCGGTCCGCACCAGCGGCTGGCAGCGGCGTGACCGGGCGGTATAGCACCGGTGCCGTAGCAAACCCAACCAGCGTCGGCAAATAACTGCGTCGGCACGCCGGCAAAGCTGCCGTTCAGAACAAAGACTCAGGGCTCGTTTGACGCCAACAATCGACGCGATTGATGTCGAACAAGCCCTTAGTCGTAGTAGAACGGGTTTTGCTTGGCCCAGGCGCTGTTTGGATAACGGCTTTTCAGCAACAGGAATGCGCGGCGGCCGGAATGGTCGTGGCTTTGCCCGTAGTGGCCGACATGGATCAGCCAATGCAGCGCCTCGGGCACCCGTGGGTCCTGCGGGTGCCTGGCTGCATAGTCTAGGATGAACTCCCAGACGAAAGTCGCACCCGGCGGCGGCGCCTGCGTCTTGGCGGGATGACTGGGATCCTGGCTCGGGAACGCCTCGATCCGGGCGCCGGCGGCGGCGGGTCCCACGTCCCCGTACTTGCCCGGCGGCGGAAGGAAGCGACGTTCCGCCGTCGCCTTGATCCCCGTATCAGCCAGGAAGGCAGGTTGTTGGGGAACGAAGCCGCCGGCGCCGCACATGCCGTCGCAGACCACGTCGGGCACGCGGCGATGCCCGTCGCCGAGGTCCGTGCCGGCGGGGACGTCCACCACCTGGTAGCCAGCGTTGTCGTAGAGCACCGGCGCCGGAGGAATGCTGTCCGGGTCTGGCCGCGGCAAAACCACCCAGTTCGGCCAGGCGCCCAAGAAATCGGCCACGTTGCCCGTCGGCCGAACGTAATCCACGAGGTCCGTCCGCAATCCAGGGATTTTCGCGAAAATCAGATACTCGGCGAACAGCTTATCGGCCCCTTTCGCCGATTTCGGGATCGCGCCGAACTCCGTGGCCAGGGCGGGCAGCAATGTCTGCAAAGCGACGGCCATCCTGTCGATGGCCGTATCATCATTCAATAGGACTGCCCGCGCGAAGCTGGTCAACGCGATGTCCATTCGGATCGGGGCGGGGAGCGTGGCGTCCGCGGACAGCGCCATCCGGGTCGATAGCGCCATTCGATCGATCAGGTAGCGCGCATCGTCCCCTAGGCCGATCGTGGCAGCGTCACCTTCGGCATTAAACAGGCCCGATCCCACTCCCTCATAGCCCCAGCTCTGGTTGGTGCAGCCGTCGCTCCGCTTGGTGCACTCAGGCCGCCGCATCGCATAGCCTGCGACCTCGCCGAGGTTCGTCGCGACTTGCAGCCGTTCGGCAAGGAAGAGGTTTCGCGTCGTCGCCGTCAGGTCGTCGCGCGCCAACACCATGTCCAGCGTCGTCCGCACAGCGGCGGGGTCGGCCGTGCCGATGGTCAGCCGGATGCGGTGATACAGCAGCGTCAGGAAGGACGGCGCTTTCGCGTCCGCGGATGCGGCATCCGCGATGACACTGCCGTCACCCGCCACGTCATCCGGTTGCATGAGGGCCAGGATGGCTATCAGCCACGCCGGGTCATGGGCCGCGGCGTAGCGTTCCCGCGCATGGGCCAGCGACGCCACACGCCGTGCGTCCGCCGCCCGCGCCTGGTCCAGCGCGCTGCCATGGTCATCCAGCGGCACGGGCGGCTCGGCTGCGCCGGTTTTGAACGTGCTAAGCCAATCCAACACATCCGGCGCGGCGCCGCTGCCGGGCAGTGCCTGCAGATCCTTGAAGTCCGGGGCAGCCTGGGCGGTCAGGTTGTCGGCCTGCAGGGCTCCGAGCAGGCGAGTCGCCGCCGCCGCCGGGCGGCATGAAGCTGCGCCATGGACCCGAGTTGGGTCGCCGCCAGGTGGAGCGGCGCGTTCGGGGCGAAGGCTGTTGCGGCGTCTTGCGCTGCAGCGAAATCCTGCTTCAACTTGGAGGCGAGTGCTTGCCGCAACAGCGCACGCACGCGCAGGTAAGGCGCAATGGCGTGCCAGGGTGAGGCGGCATCCTGCGCGATGGCGGTAAACGCAGCGGCTGCCGCGGTAAAGTCCCCATTGTAGAACAACAGGGCTGCCGCCTGATAGCGGTTGTCGGCCTGCAGCCAAGCCGGTGCGTCGTCCGGCAGGGGCGGCAGGCTTTGCACCGACTTGGAGCAGGCGGTGAACACCGCGTCCTGCGCGTCCACCCACGCCCGGAGTGCCGGTGAATCGGTCCCGTAGCTTTGGGAGCGGGCCTGCAACGTGGCGGTCGCGTTGCGGAACGCATCGTCCAGGCAGTTCGGGGCGCTGGTGTAGTTCGGCCCGGGCCGCTCCGTCTCGATGTAGGGGTCGTGCGGCGGGGTTCCGGGGATGGCCTCGCGCGCAGCGAGCCACGCGATGACAGCGTCGGACGAACCGCTGGTCCATCCACGGCAGCAAGGCACCGACAACGCTTCGCCCGCTTCCGTGGACACCGTCTGGCCGTGCAGCCGGCGCCACGCGATGAACAGCAGGCTCGCCGGGGATGTGGCCAGGACCACGCCGGGGGTCCCGCTATAGAGCATCTGCCGCTCGGCTGGGGTGCCACCGAACTCGTTGAGCGCCCAGTTGGCACCCGGCCCATCGGTGGACGCGGCCGCTGGGAACCCCACCGTGGCGACCAGCACGGCCAGGCTGCACCCGCGGAGAAATGCCTTCATAAACTACCTCTCGATCACCGAAAGCGAGGCTGCATCCCACGCACGCGGGTTGAAAATATAGAGTCGGCGGCCGATTGGAACGCTGACCGGTGAGTCGACCGAGATGCCGACGGCCGAACGACAGCGTGGCTCGTTGAAGTCGCCGCCGGCCGCGAGCTTCCCGCGCAATCGACTGCCGGTGCGGCCCATGCGGAACAGCATCGGCACGATCTCGTCCACCGGCGCGTCGCCCAGCCAGTGCTCCGTTTCGCACCAGGAGGCGAGCGCGGTCATGGACAGGGTGGTTTGCGGAAGGCCGGCGCGCACTCCCGCGAGCAGCTCCAGCAAGGCGCCGCGCTGGCTCTCCCGCACTTCCATGTCAACCTGGACCGTGCGGTATCCGGATGGAAAGACAGCGTGGCTGCGGTCACCTGGGTGCGCAGCCGGTCTGTCCATTTGAGCGGCTCCGTTTCGTCAACCTCGATGTGGACGACACCGATCGGGGCAGGCCGGCCGGCGCCGACGATCAGCGGGAAGCGTCGGCCGCGTGCCACGACAATCGCTTCGCCACGCAGGCGGATGAAGCCGACTACGGCAGCGATGCCGATGTCGGGCGGCAGCGCCTCCAGCGTCTCCGGCCGTTCCCAGGCCCAAATCACCCGCCCGGCATGTGCGGGTGCGGCTGTGCCGAGGGCGAGAACGATCGCGCAGAGGGCAGCCCACGCCTTTCCCCGGGGGCGATCGGCCGATCGTCCCCTCATGCGCCGGCTCATCCACTTGGCGCAGCCGATGTCTTAGTTACACTTGGTCTTGTAGATGTATTGCTGCACTTCCGGCGTGTCGATATTGGCCTTGGTCGCGATCACGAATGGCGTGTGCACCTCCCGCTCGATCGGCTTGCCATCCAGCGCGTTCACCATCATCTGCAGGCCGACCTGACCGACTTTATACGGATACTGCACCACGTCGGCGGTCACGATCCCCTCCTTGATGTCCTGCACGATCGGGTCGGACGTGTCGAAGCCGACGATCTTGATCTTGCCGATCCCCCCGGCCTCACGCACGCCGGTCGCAGCGCCCTCTGTGTTGTTGGTGGTGATGGTGAAGATGCCGTTGAGGTCCGGGTGCGCCGCTACGGTCGAGGTGACGAGTGACGCCGCCTTGGCCGTCTGGTTGGCGCTGAACTGCACGCCGAGATAGGTGATCCCCGGATGCTTCTTGATCTCGGTCTCGAATCCCTGCAGCCGCTGCTGGGAGACGACGGCAGCCGGCGAGTTCTCCAGCGCCATCACCGTGCCCTTGTCGTCGATCGCCGACGCCAGCGCCTTCGCGGCCTCTGCACCACCTTCGGAATTATCCGACTGGATGTTGGACAGGGCGATGTCCATGTCCTTCAAGTCGCCGTCGATCGAAATGATTTTGATGCCTTGCGCCTTGGCTTGCAGCAGCGTCGGGTTCAACGCGACCGGATCGGTGGAGACGAACATGATCCCCTCCGGCCTGGCGGCGATCACCGCATCCAGGACGCGCATCTGCAACGCCGGCTGGTATTGCGTCGGGCCTTGGATGTCGAGGTCGACGCCGCCGAGCGTCTTGGCCTCTTCCATCGCACCGCAGCCGACCGTGGTGTAGAACGGGTTGCCCGTCAGCCCCATGATGTAGGTGATGCGCTTCGGCGCGGCCGAAGCCGCGGTGGCGGCCAAGGCGAGCGAGAGCGAAAGGGCGGTGGTCAGCATTAGGCGCATGGTCGTATTCCCCGGGAAAAAGATCAGCTACGGTCGCGGCCACGCCGCTTCAACTGGTCGGCATAGACGGCGGCGATCACCACGAACCCGATCACGACCATCTGCCAGAACGGCTCCACGCCCATGATGATGAAGCCATTGGCCAGCACCGCGGGGATGAACACGCCGATCACCGTGCCGATCACGGTGCCGGTGCCGCCCGAAAGGCTGGTGCCGCCGAGCACCACCGCCGTGATCGCCTCCAACGGGTCGGTGCCATGGCCCTCCAGCGTCGTCGTGGAGAAGCGTCCCAGCGACAGCATGGCTGCGACACCGGCCAGCAGGCCGCTCAGCATATAGAGCGACAGCAGGTGGTTGCCGACATTGATGCCCGCCCGGCGCGACGCCTCCGGGTTCGAGCCAACCAGAAAGGTGTGCCGCCCGTAGCGCGTCATGTGCAGGCTCACCATGCCGAGCACGGTCAACACGGCAGTGATCGCCACCAGGTTGGGAATGCCGAAGATGCTGCCGGTGCCGATCGCGATGAGCGTGTTCGGCACGGTGCGGATGTCGTTGCCATCCGTGACCAGGTAGGAGACACCTAAGGCCGAACCCATCGTGCCAAGCGTTGTAATCAGCGCCGACACCCGCAGGCGGGAGATGCAGAAGCCGTTGAACAGGCCCCAGGCCATGCCCGCGAGCAGCGCCACCACCGTCCCGATCAGCACCGTGCCAAAATTGTCGGTGCCCAGCGCCTCCATCGTCTTGGCCGCCGCCACGCCCGCGAACACTAGGACGGAACCAATCGAGAGATCAAAGCCACCTGCGATCATCACGTAGGTCATGCCTATGGACAGGATCAGCAGCGTGGATGCGTCGAGGAAGATGTTGCGGATGTTGAACACGCTGGCGAAGGTGTTGGGCCGCATGACCGTGAAGAAGCCGCACATCACGACCAGGATCACCAGCATGTAGAACGGCGACGAGCTGACAATCGCACCCATCCGCTTGTTGACGCCCGGCGGCGCCAGCAACGGCGCCTCCGCGGTGAAATCCGGGCTGGAGGTGCTGCCTATCACGTCCTGCGTCATGCCGCTTCCTCCGTTGCATCCAGCGCGCCGGTCATGGCGCCGACCAAATCCTGCACGGACAGGCCGTCGTTGCGTAGCCGGGTGATGCGCCGGCCGAGCCGCAACACCTCCACGCTGTCGGCGACCTGCAGCACGTCGCGCATGTTATGGCTGATCAGCACGACGGCGATCCCCGTGTCCCGGATGCGGCGGATCAGCTCCAGCGTGCGGCCGGTCTGCAGCACGCCAAGTGCCGCCGTCGGCTCATCCATGAAAACCACGCTGCGGGCCCACATGATGGAGCGGCAGATCGCGACGCTCTGCCGCTGGCCACCCGACAGGCTGGCGATCGGCGTGTCCATGTCCTTCAGCGCGACCTTCAGCCGGCGGAACGCAACCTGGCTTTCCTGCCGCATCGCCGCGTTGTCCAGGAAGCCGAGCTTCCCGAGCAATCCCGGCCGCAGCTTCTCCCGTCCCATGAACATGTTGGCCGCCGGCGTCAGGTCCTGCGCGACCGACAGGTCCTGGTAGACGGTCTCGATCCCGGCGGCATGCGCCTCCGCCGGGGAGTTGAAGGTGACCGGCTTGCCGGCGACGAAGATTTCGCCCGAAGTCGCCTTGTTCACCCCCGACAGGATTTTCACCAGGGTGCTCTTGCCGGCGCCGTTGTCGCCGATCAGCGCCGTGACTTGCCCCGGATAGGCGGCAAAGTCGGCGCCACGCAGCGCCTCCACATGGCCGAACCGCTTAACGATGCTGCGCGCTTCCAGGATCGGCTGCCCGCCTGCAGGCCCGTCACGACCGGCACCCTCCATGTCAGCTTCCCTTTCGCGCATTCGAATGCATAAACAACTCTACGCAGCCCTGCCATGCACAAGCAAGGGGGTGCAAACAGCGTCGCCGCTGCAGCTACGTGGAAATTGCTTGCAGTCCCCTGGCTGTTGCGGTGACCACCTTGGCGACCTGCTCATGCAGGACGGGCAGCGGCATGGCCGCCACTTTCTCATCCAGGCCGAGGGCGACCATTCCGTGCACCGAAGCGAACAGGCTGCGCGCCAGCAAGGCGCAGTCCGGTTCGGCCAGGGCCGGGCATAGCCGGGCGAGCGGCGCCTCGACATGGGAGAAGGCGGCCTGCTGTTCGCCGGCATACCACGCGGGGGCACTCTGCCCGGCGCTCATCGTATGCTGGAACAAGGCATCCCATCGGGCGCGGTGTTGCACGGCGTAGTCCAGGTAGGTGGCAGCGAGGTGCACCAGATGCTCGATCGGGCTTGCCCTGGGATTGATCTTGCGCAGGGCTGCGTCGATGTCCGCCAGGGTGCGGGCGTTGACGGCCAGGATGATGCCGTCGAGGTCGGGGAAGATCGTGTAGATCGCGCCGACCGAGCATCCCACCTTATCAGCCAAGACCCGTGCCCGAAGCCCCCCCAACCCGTCGGCTGCAATGGTCTGTTCCGCGGCTTCGATCAGCGCCGCCTGCAGCTTCTCGTGCCGGGTCGCCGTTGCCGGCCGCGGATCGGGCTTCGTTGCGGCCGGGTTCAGCGGCCGAGCTTGCTCATGTAAGACCGGCCGATTCCTGACTCTCTCCATTCTAATAACTCATTGATTTTGTACCAGCGAGGGTAGCAGCCTGTGACGCCGCCGTCTTCTGCGGAGACCAGGATCGCCTGCAACGTGAGTCGCACCCGGTCGGCAACTCACGAGTCTCGAGCACCACGGTCGGGATCAGCGGCTTAGGCTGGCGGCGTCCCGGAGCCACGTTTGAGCCTACCGAGCGAGCGCTCTTCGAATGTCATTCATCTCGGCAGTCCGACGTGATCAGTGCACTTTCTAACTCTGGGCGACTGTAGACGCAGCCCACTTCCAGGTTCGCCTAGCCAGTCGACCTCCCAAGATGCCCATGACCCACAATGCGGCGCCGAGCAAAGAAGCGCTACGGTGCGGGATTCCGCGGGCAGGAACAATCGTCGCGGCCGTCGACCGATCGCCATTCCCGCTCGTGGCTGGCGAAATCGTCGTCCGGCATGGTCATCAGCGAGTCGAACTTCGTCTTACCGGCCTGCATCTTGCCAGCCACGGCCTCGATCATCGCATCCTGCTGCGTCTTGCCAGCCAGGGAGGGCAGGGCAGTCTTGCCCAGATCGCCGAAACCCGGGATGTCGGAGATGTAGACATTGACCGGGTTGCCGCTGCCGGACGGGGCGGCGGTGAAGGGCGTCTTCTTGGCCGCGATCCGCGTGGTCTTCAGCGTGATCCGCGCCGCCTTCTTCACCGCTTCCAGCGACTCGAACGTCTGTTGCTGCTGCTGCTTGGTTCCAACGGACATGGCACTTCGCGCCGTCGCCAGGGACTGCCGATAACCTTGCTCGTCCGCCCGGGCCTGCGCTGCTATCGGGCTCTGACGCGACTCAAGGTCGGACCCAGGTGTCGAGCTCGTCAACCGCGTCCTTCACCTTCTCGAATCGGCCTTTGAGGTTGAACTCGCTCGACCGGCCCATGACGATTCCCTCCCGCTCGCGCCTCAGGCCGCCAGGGCCAGCGCGTCGCGCAGGCCTGACAACGCGCCGCCCAGCGTCTCACGGATCGACACCGTGACGCCGAACGGGTTCTCGTCCACCGCCTCGACCCGCTCGTCCGAGCCGATATGGTCCTGGAACGCCTCGATGTTGCGCATGGCTTTGGCCGCGGCGGTGCGGAAGGCGGGGCCGGACGCGGCGTCCACCTCCGCCATGGCGGCCATCATCGAGACGCGGAAATTGCCGGTCACCGCGTTCAGCCCGGCTTCCGCGATCTCCTCCAAATCCTCGTCGTCGCTCTGCCGCAGCACTGCCTGGAGCGCGGCGATCTGGCGGTCCACCAACTCGCTCGCATCCCGGTACTCGGCGCGGCGCTTGGCCCAGGCCGCTAGCGCCGCGGCCAACCCGGCCTCGCCAGCCGGCAGCCGGGCCAGTTCGCGCAGTTGCACCATCGCGGCCTCGGCGCCGCGGGCGTCGCCGCCCTTGATCGCGGTATCGGCAAGGCGCCATTGCTCGCGCACCGGGGCGGTGCGGTCCGGCAGCTTGGCGGCCTCCTTCAAGCCGGGCATGAGCCGTGCCAGCTCGGCCTTCAGCGCGTCCGTGGCGCCGTCGCCGGGCGGGGCGCTGCCGGCCGCGGCCAGTAGCCGGTCCAACGCATCCATCTGCCGTCCGGCCTCGGCCGCATCGCCAGCCTTGATCGCCGCTTCGCATGCGCTGTAGCCGCTGCGGGCGGCATCGCCCCGCGCCGGGTCGCTCTTGGCCAGTTGCTTCAGGTCGGCGAATACCGCTTGCAAGCGCTGCCGCAGCCCGGCCAGCGCGGCGTCGTCAGCCGATGGCGCATCGGTCGCCGCGGCGGGGGCGGCGTCCTCGTCGTCCTCCTCATCGCCCGCCTCGACGAACTCGCCGTCCGGTCCGAAGATCTTGACCTTGGTCTTGAGGCCCCAGCCGCGGAACAGCATCCGCAGGTGCTTGCGCATGCCGGGCGGTGGGTCGCGCTCGCAGTGGAACTCTGCCAGCTTGGCGCCATCCGCCGATAGCGTGCCGAACCCGCCGCGGGCGCTGCCGCTTTCCTTGCGCGCCAGCATCGCGAGCTGCTCGGGCTTCTTGCGCACGTGGATGGCCAGCAGGCTATCCTCCGGCTTGCGGCCCAACGCGAAGGCAAAATTGACCGGTTTTTTGCGCGCCCGGCGCAATCCCTTCTCCACCTGGGCCTGGGCGAACAGGGCTGGCCCTTCCTCAACGTCTTCGTCGTCTTCCTCCGCGACGGGCGCGGCGGACACGGTGGGCTTCAGGCTCAGCTTGTTGGCCTTGAACCAATCGCTGATCGCCTTGGTGGCGTTGGACGGCGCGTCATCGCTGTGGAACGTCACGTCCGAGCCCTGGCAATACACCGTGCCACCGAACGCCTTGCCGGCCTCGCGCTTGGCCGTCGTCAACAGGGTGCCGACCGGCTTGCTCTTGTCGACCAGCAGGCAGGATTGCTCCGGACTGGCGCCGGCGCCGAAGGCGAACGGGATAGGGTCGTCCTGCTTGGCGGCCCGGATGAACCGTGCGACCAGGCCTGGATCCATAGCTGCCATGCGTCACCTCGCGCCAAATACACCCCCTGTTGCCGGGGCGCTCAGTTATTTGATACGGCTGCGGGAAGTCTGACGCAAGCGGCCTGGCCTTTCAGGCCAGGTTCTCACCGGACCGCCGGCAAGGGAAGATCCGACGATGGACAAAGAAGCATTCAAGGCCAAGTTCCTATCCAAGGCCAAGCTGACGGCCAAGCTCGGCGCTCGGGTGGGGGAGGCATCCACCTTCCTGGACACAGCGAAGGCTATGGCGAAGCAGCTCCCCGACACGCTGCAGATTCGTAAGGATTTGGACACGCGGATCGCTGGCGTGGAGAGACGGATCGCCACGCAGAAGCAGGCGGGCGCGGCGAAGCCTGCCGAGGCCTGGGTCGCGATGCGGACCGTGCGGGACGACGCGATGGCCACGCAGCAGGCCGTGGAGCAGCAAGTCAGGGAGGCGGTCGCGGCCAAGGACAAGGCGGTCTCGGAGGCGAACGCCAAGACTGTTGCGGTGGGCAAGCTGTTGGACGAAATCCGCACGGTGCGGCGCGACGTGGCCGACGCCGCAGCCGCGAAGACCATCCAGACCCAGATGGACGGGCTGCGCCAGCAGGTCGACGTGCTGGCGCAGCAGGTTCGAGGGCAACCCTATGACGGCGCGACCGTGCTGACGACGCTGGGGCTAGTCCAAACCTCGGCCACAACCTTGCTCGCGACCACCAAGGCGGAGGCGGCCAAGCCCGCCGTGCCAGGCACCGCCCGTGCCGCCACCCGCGACATGGTGGCCACTGTGGCGGCGATCGGCCGGTTCGCCGCCCCGTTGGCCTCCACCGCCAAGGACGCCATGGGCCGCACGCCCATGGACCACGTCAAGGCGCGGCTGACCGCGTATGACGAGCATTTCGTCCGCGACGAGGCGGTGCCGGGCAACAAGCAGAAGAACGACGCCATGCGCCTGGCCGCCACCGTGAAGGTCGTGGTCAAAGAGATGACGACGAACATGACGGTGCCCACCACGGGCAAGGATGGAAAGGTCAGCACCAACGTCGTCACCGACCCGTACGTGCGCGGCCGACTGGCGGACATGGCGCTGACGGAGTTCGGCGACGATATCGCGGCCGGGATAGCCGGCCCGGCCAACGCGGCATCTCTCCAGGCAAAGGGGGACGCGACCGAGGCCGTCGACCTGGCCAAGGCGTTGGTGGCGGACGACCCGTTGATGAAGCTGCTCACTGGCAAGATCCGGCCGGACGACGCCGTGCAGCGCATCCGCGACATGGCGGAGATAGGCGGGCAAACGCCGTCCGCCATGTTCGATCTGCTGCGGCAGCAGGCGGAGATCGAGTTGGGCAGCCAGTCCTACTCCGAAGTCCAAGCCGGCATGCTGAAGAAAGACAAGACGAATGGCAAGGAACAGAACTTCGCCCTGGACAACGTCACCGGGGAGTTGAGCGAGAAACAGGCGAGAGACCTGGTCCAGATGACCACCAAGTCCGAAAACGCCATGTCGATGCGGGATCAGCCGATTTGGACCAGCGCGCCCGGCGGCGATTCCCTGGCGATGGTGGTGTCCGGGCAGCAGGTCCACACGGTGAAGAAAGGCGACACGCTGGCGAGCGTGGCCGCCGCCGTCCTGCCAGGCATGCCGCCGAAGGAGGCCGTGGCAAAGCTGCGCGAATTGAACAAGGTGGTCTATCAGCCGAACGGCACCGGCGGCGCTGGCGACCCGTTGATGGTGGCTGGATTGGCGGACGGCAAACCGCTGCCGGTCGGCGCCACGCTGCGGGTGCCGGCCTCCCTGTCGGTCCTGGACCAGTTGGCGCCCTACCTGGCCGCCTGGGACAATCCGGAACCGCCGCGTCCGACCCGCGTCCCGCGCAAGGACAATGAACCGGCCGAGGCAGCCGACGGTCCCAGCCCGCTGGGCGCCATCACCCCGGACGAACTGCGGGCAGGCGCCGCCAAGCTGAAGGACCCGCGCCGCAGCGACGCCGCACCGGGGGACGACCGTCCCTACATCCCCGCCCCCGGTGTCGGACAGGAATTCCGCAAGCCCGGCGTTTTGGAAGACCTATTGGCGGAGCCACGCGCCAAGCGGTTCGAGCTGGAGAAGTCCTTCGACGAGACTGTCAAGGCGCTGCGCACCGCATCAGAGGCGGAGCGCGGCTCGCCGGCCGCGATGGCATTGGAGCAGCAGGTGCACGACCTGCTCGACCAGATGGAGGCCAACGAAAAGATGCTGGACAAAGCTATGCAGCAAGCGGCGGAGGCCAAGCGCGGCGCGCTCAACTCGCGCCAGCACGCCCATCTGCGCCTGCTGCAGCGGGCGGATGAGGAGGACAAGCAGGCCTACCTGGCCGAGAAAGGGCAGTCGGTCGAGGAGTATGTCTACACGTCCATGGCCGCACGCTATGGCACGGACGCCGCCGGCGCCCGCAAGCTGTTGGACACGGTCTTTGCCACGCTGAAGACGGTGCCGATCACCATCACCTTCTCGTTTAAGGCCTTGTTCGAGGCGCCGGTCAACGATGGCCCGGCCTTCGGCAACACCTACGTGTCGGAAGTCGTCTTCAGCCGCGGCGAGATGTCGGCGCAGGACCTGCTCGGCCGCGATACCAAGAAGACCGGCAGCGCCGCCATCACCGGCGGCCAGCGCGGTGGTTGGCAGGAGCGGGGCGACAACTACATGCGTTGGCGCCGCGACAAGGACGCCAGGGAGGCCCGCGGCGACGAGATGGCGTTCGAGGACCAGCAGGTCTTCGGCGCCGCCAACGTCAACTTCGACAAGCTGAAGGGCGGCGCAATCGGAGCGGTGAACCCGGACGAGTTCGGCGAGTCCTACGGCAAGAACTATTATGGCAGCGCGCATTTCCTCTTGCGGGATGAGGTACGGTCCCGCATCGCCTTCGCCATCCGGGGCAGCGCAGCCATCGCCGCCACGCAGCGCAAGGACCTGCTGATGATGGTCTATGACATGCTGGGCCATACCGCGAACACCCGCTACCTCGACGCCATGGTGATGAACGCGAAGTCCGGCACGACGGCGGTCGCTACGAAACTGGATTTCGAGGTTCATCTCTATGGCGGCTTCGACATGGCCAAGGACGCTAAAGCGATCTACCTGCCGCCGAAGATGGACAAGACCCTGCGCGACAACATCCAACGCTTCGCCGACAAATACGCAATCGCGGCGCAGGAGTATGGAACGAAACCAGACGGGTTGGAGGTGCTGAATGACAATCAGACGATCACGGCCCGAATGCACGAACTCGGCGCGGGCTGAGACCGGTCGGCGACTGGGTTGCCGCCCGGCTTACTCCGACAGGTGCAGGTCCGCGCGATCGGCATTGGCAGCGTCGGTCTCCGCGTTCGGACAGCGGGCCACTGACTGCGCTGACTTCAGCACGAGGCCAGGCTTTCCGCCCGGAAGTAGCCAACGGCACAGCCTTGGCCAGGCGAAACCTTGGCGGTCCAATCGAAGCCGTCTGGCAAGACGCCCTGCCGCCGCGGGGTAGTCGAGCTTCTCTACCAAACCGCAACGAGTGTTGACGCCACCAAGGTTTCGGTCCTAATCGTTTGGCATCGTCCGCAACCAGCGCTCGGCGGACAACCGGACCGATGTCGCCAGCCTTATGGTCTAGAGGGGTCAACCAATGATCACTGCCAAGGATTTCGACCTTCCCAAGGAGCTGACCCCGGAGGGCTGGAAAAAGAATAAAGGCGTCATCGCCAAAATGAAGGGCTTCACGGGTGTCGGGAACGCGCTGGACGCGGTCGCAGACACCAAGGCCAAGGTGGTGGCCTTCCTGGCGAAGCCCAATTTCCCAGTCGATGGGCAAATCATCCTCGGTATGACGACCGAAAGCTGGAAGTCCCAAGCCGAGGACAAGGCGAAGGCGTTCATCACGCAAGTCGAAGCCCTGTCCAAGGCTGTGAAGGCGGCTGGCGCTGCCGCCAAGGCGGCGGCGGAGGAGTTCGGCAACAGTAAGGTCGTGCCCAAATCCACGACGGCCTATGCCCAATCCGTCGTCTCCGCGGCCACCAGCTACGGCAAGAAGGTGGACGACGTGACGATGAAAACCATGGTGCCGTTGATCGCTGCCGAGATACCGGCCGTGCGGCAGAAACTCGCCGACTTTCTCAAGATCGTCGACAAGGAGACATGGAAGGGCATTGTTGTTTCGGCTGGCAAGGTGCAGGCGGTCACGATGGCCGACTTCGCCAAGAAGGAAGGACAGCGGCCGGCCAGCGCCTCCAAGCAATGGAACGATGCAGTCTTCCAGCCCTGTCGAGGCATGATGGCTGGGCTTTCCAAGCTGAAGGCCCAGGAGAAGGCCATCACCGACACGTTCAACCACTACAGCAAGCAACTTCACAACGCCACGAACGCGGCGCTCGAGTGGGAAAGCGTTGCTGAGAGATCGGACACGGTCATCGGGAAAGTGCTTACGGAGGTCCAGTCCTTCGCCAAAGAGGCAAAAGTACTCGCCCAGAAATTCGGCTGACGCGCTGGCGTCAAGGTGAACTCTGCTCGGAAATCGTCCTGATCCGCGCGATGAGCGTGTCCCGCCGTTGCTTGTTGGTCTGGCGTAACAGCATCCGCTCGATCCCTTGCACCAGGCGCAACCGCCGGTCCGATAGCTTCTTGCGTCGCGCCGAACTGCGGTAGATCCAGAGCAGCACAAGCAGCGCCACTTGGTCGGCGGAGAAGTAGCCGAGTTCGTAAATCCATTTGGACCCGAGATAAACCTGCGTGAGGACAAGCAGGGTCAGCACGAAGGCAAGGTTGCGGTCGACGAACACGGCGACAGGCGGCGGCAACTCGCGATAGACCCAGGGTATGCCGTTCCGGTAATACCCGGCGGCGATCGGCAGCGTCGGCAACGCGCTGCCCGACGGGGTTGGGAACGCGCCCGCAGTGCTGACCAGGGTCGCACCGCGATGCACCTTGGCCATCGCGCCCAGTAGCGCGTAGCCGAGCGCGGGATTGATGTTGTTCCTCACCACCACGTCGACCGGGGCGCCCACCAAGCCGATATCGTCCGGCGGCAGGTCGTCGGCCAGGCTGTAGATGCCGCGGGGCAGCACGACCGGCTGCAGGAAGGGCATGCGGCGGCTTTCGGCCAGGGTGTGATGGTCGTCGACCAGCGACAGCGTCGGCGTCATGGCCATCGTCTTGATAAAACCGTTATCGGCCGAGAGCAGGAACATGCCCGCGTCGAAGGAGCCGGCTTGCAACGCCGCAACCGCCTCGTTCAGCGGCATCATGGTGATCTTGCTGTTGCTGCCGTCGATGTCGAACAGGCTCAACAGCTTCAGCGCAGCCTCGGACGTGGCGCTGTGCTCGGGTGGCAGGACGATGCTGTGGCCTCGCAACGCGCGCATGCCATCCAGCGGCGCCAACCGGCGCTGGACGAAGGTGAAGAGCGGTTGGATTTCCACCCGGCCGGCCGATGAAACATCGGGCACGTCGTCCGGCTTGACATCCTGGGCGGCGAAGCCGACCCGCGTCCCGGACCGGTCGTTCTGGACGTCCGCGATCAGGGCCAGGCTGTCCGCCTTCGGAACGATGACCGTCTTGATGCCATGTTGCCGCAGAACGGCCTGGTACTTGACGGCGTCATCGTAATAGCCGCCGCCGACCGGCCCGGTCTCAATCGTGATCATGTTCGGCGGAATGGCTGAGACGGCAACCCAGCCGATGACTGCCACGATCAGGACGGGGACCATGTAGCGTCCCCAGCGCACCCGGCGACGTCCGCCGCCGAGCATCATACCCATGCTCCACCCTGCACTTGCACCCCGACGTCCTATGTCCCTACTTGCCGAGCCTATCTGGACAGAATGGGTCGCTCGCGGCAAGGTAAGGCGTGTGAAAACCGGGCACGAAGATCGGCCAGCATCGCCGTTGATGAGGCAATAAGGGGCCGGTCCAATGTCGTCATCGACGGTCGCGAACAACGCCAGTGATCCTGCCCGTCCGACGCACGAGCGAGCATTTGTTCCGTCCGAATATACCGGTTTGCTGATCGGCGCCCTAAGGGACGCGATGCTGGCCAAACCGGCCGCGTCCGTGTTGGAGATCGGCACGGGGAGCGGAGCGGTGCTCGCCGCAGCGGTCTTGTCTGGCGCGGCAACCGTGACCGGCGTCGACGTGGAGGAAGCTGCCGTGAGGACGGCGCGCAGCCTCCTGACGGGCCTGGGCGCCGCGCACGATATCCATTGCGGCGACATGTGGGCCCCCGTGACCGGGCGGACCTTCGACCTGATCGTCGCCAACTTGCCGCAATTCCCCATGGACAGTCCCGACACGCCGGACCGTTTCAAGACATGGAGCTATGGCGGCCCAGACGGGCGATTGCTGTTGGACCGCTTTCTCCAGCACTTGCCCAGCCACCTCGCGGTGCCGCATGGACGCGCGTTGATGACCCACAATGCCTTCGCCGGCCTCTCGGCGACGCAGCGCCTTGCCGCGGCGGCGGGTGTACAGCTCAGGGTCGTTTGCACGACGGCCGTCCACATCCCGCCTGCCAAGGCCGCAAGGCTGTCCGCGCATGCCCGGCAAACCCATGCCGGAACATGCCTGCATCAGTTCGGACCCTACCTGTTCGGAGACGTCCACGTGATCGAGCTGTGCTGGCCGCCTGTCGCATAACCTTGCGAGCCGTCGTTCTGCTGCTCGCCCTGCTCTGCGCCGCCGTCACCCCGGTCCAGGCCGAGCCCTCGCGTACCGCAACCGCGTTGGACGAGTTGCTGGCGCGGGCCCGGGCCGACGCCACGCCCCCCTGCGCCGACGACAAGGACGATCTGGAGCGCGTCCTGTGCGAGGGTCGGCTCCGCGTCGGGGTCCGCACCGACTACCCGAAGTTCGGCACCCGGTCGGACGGTGTCTACGCCGGCTACGAGATCGACCTGGCACGGCAGATCGCGGCCCGGCTCGGCGTCGCACTCGACCTCTTGCCCGTCAGCCCCGCCAACCGAATCGCGATGCTGGGCGAAAACAAGGTGGATTTGGTGATCGCCACGATGGGCCACACGGTCCAACGCGACGCGCAGGCCTTGTTCATCCGTCCGCACTATTATGCGTCCGAAACGGTTGTAGTGGGCCCCCGCTCGACGCCGATTTCCTCCTGGGCCGGGCTTGCCGGCGCAACCGTCTGCGTCACGGTGGGCAACAACTCCAACACCGAACTGGTGGCCCACAACGTCCGGCTGCTGCTGTTCGACCGTCCGAGCCGGCTGATCGAAGAGTTGCAGGATGGCGCCTGCCAACTCGTGGCGCAGGACGACAGCTTCTTCGCCGCCTACCTGGCCCAGCCCAGCTTCGCGGCCCGCTACGACGTGAAGCTCGGCTTCAGCACGGTGCCCTGGGGCATGGCCGTCGCTGCCCAGGGGTCGACCCGACTGGCGGCGGCGCTCTCTCTGTTGAGCCGGCAATACCACGAGGACGGCACCTTCCTAGCCCTGGCCCGACGCAATGGCGTCCGGCTCGATTTCCTGGAACAGCAGGCGGCGCTGTGGCGCAGCTCGGCCTGCCAAACCACCCTGACCGACCCGACCTGCCTGATCCCCGCGGTCGACAGCAGCCTGGCGCGCCTGCCGTTCGCCAATGCCACGGACCGGCTGGAGGGCTGGATCCACGAGCATACCGGGCTGCAAGTCACCTTCCCGATGTTCAAGACGGTGGTCGCATTCGGCCTGTTCACCGACGGCCTGCTCTATACCGTCATCCTGGTGGCCGGCGCGATGGCCTGCACCACCGCCTTCGCCTTCGGATTCGCCGCCGCGCTGTGGTCCAAGCACCGGGTGCTGCGCAGCGTGGCGCGGATGGTCACCGTCACGCTGCAATCCTCGCCGATCGTGCTGCTGCTTTTCGTCGGGTTCACCGCCGCGACGGCGCTGGTGCAGTACTCGCTCTCCGTGGCGCTGGTCGTGGCCATCCTCGTGCTGGGGCTGTTCAACGGCAGCTACGCCGGGCAGTCGATCGCCGAGATCCACGAGGAGTTGCGGCGCGAGCGGGGGGGCTTGGCCCCTGGGGCGCGGCTGCTGGCCAGCCGGTCCTCCACACAGATCACGTCCTTCCTGATCAATGCCTGCAAGGGCAGTGCCGCCGCCAGCATGATCGGCGCACCGGAACTGCTGAGCGCCTTGACCGACATCTCCTCCTTTTCGAACGAGCGGATCACGCTGTACACCGTGCTGCTGCTGTCCTATCTGGGCCTGGTGCTGGCAGTGATGGCGCTTTGCCTCGGGCTGCGGCGCTGGCTGCAACGATCCTTGCGCGTCACGTGATCGACTGGCTCGCGGATTTCGCGCCCGACTTGCTGCGCGGCATGGCGGTCAATTTCGAGATCGCCAGCCTTGCGCTGCTCGTCGGCTGCGTGGCCAGCGTGCCGCTGGTGCTGGCCCGGCTGCGGGGCGGCCTGGCCGGGATCGTGGCGGCCGCCGTGGTGGCGCTGCTCTGGGCCATGCCGACCTTCGTGGTGATGTTCTTCCTGGCCAATGTGGTGCCGAACGAGTGGGAGCTGTTCGGCGTGACCGTGCCGTTCAGCGGCCTGGTGGTGATCGTGCTGTCACAGGCCGTCTTCGCCACCGCCTACGTCGCCGACAATGGGCTGGAGGCGATGCGCCAATGGCGCCGGGGTGCGGTGGGCAGCGCGCTGCTGTTCCTGCCGAACGTGCTGCGCGCCTTCTTCGTGATGGTGACCTCCTCCAGCCAGGCAGCCGCGATCGGGGTGGTGGAGGCCGTGACGGTCACGCTGCGCAAGGCCGACCAACTCCACGGGGTCGGCCCGAAGCTGCTGCTGTTCATGGTGGTCGTCATGCTGTTCGTGGGGCTGCAACGCCTCGCCTTCGCCGTGATCGGCCGGCTGCGGGGAACCCTGGCGCGCAGTTACGGAATACGCGCGGCCTGATCGCGGCTACTGCGAACCGGGCCGCCGCGGATCGCCCTTCAGCAACCCGCTGAACGCTGAGGCGAGGGCCATGGCCGACCCGGTTGAAAGCGGCTGCGGCTGCCGCCAGGCATGGCGCTCCGCCCCGGCGACGACTGCCAACCAATCTTCCGGTGCCGTTCCAGCACGCGCGACGACCGGCTGGGCGGCCGGGCGAGGCAGCGGGGCGGCCGATGCCACGGCGCGGCCGCCCAAGGCGGCGGAGACTTCGGCCCGGTAGCTGTCCGCCTTGCCCTCCGTCATCGTGTTGTAGAACCCGGCGGCGACCATCCAGTCGCCAGCCGCGAACCGCGTCGCCAGCAGCAACAGGTAGCGGGCGGCGTAATCGGCATTGGCCGTGGGGTCGAACGCCTCCTCCAACGTGGCGAAGGCGGACGGATGGTGGCCGAGATCGACCTGGAGGCAGCCGACGTCGATGAACACCTGGCCGCCGTCCTGCATGCGCCGGACCTCGGCCACCGCCTCTGCCTTGCTGGCGTAAAAACGACCCCGGCCGTTCACGTTCGTCGTCCAGGGCCAGGGTGACACGCCGTCCGGACCCGGGCGCCCGCTTTCCACCCGCGCCATCGCGGCCAGCAGCCCGGGCGGAATGCCGTAGCGCCGCTCGGCGGCGTCGACCGCCGCACCACAATCGGCCGATCCCTCCGTCTGGGCCGCGACAGGATGCATGGCAAAACCGGCGCACAGCGCGAGCGCAGCGGCGGACAGGATGGACGCGATTCGCCCGCAGCCCACTACACCGTCTCCAAGACGCGCAGCATGGAAAGCGGCGGATAAAGCTCCAGCGCCTTCGCCGCACGCATATTGCCCAGCAGGTTGAAGCGGCCGAGCGTCTCCACCGGGATGCTGTCGGCGGGCTTCCCGCCGCGCAGGATCTGTTCGGCCTTCAACCCGGTGAATTGGCCGATATTGTAGTAGCGGCACACCAGGCCGAACAGGGCGTCGCCGTCCCGGATATACAGCTCGGTGGGGGCGAAGCTGGGCAAGCGGAGGCTGACGGCCGTTTGGGTCAGCAGCGCCCGGTGCAGCAGCAGGAAGGTGTCCGGCGCGATGTACAGCCAGTCGCAGCCCGCCGCCACCAACTCGCGCAGCTTGTCGGGGATGGAGCTGGGGTCCGGCGCCCCGGCCGTGTCCAGCGCCACCGGCCTGTCCACCAACTCGCCGCCGAGCTCCGGCAGGGCGGCCCGCAGGCTCGCGACCGTCTGCACGGAGTTCTGTTCCTGCGGGTTGTAGACGATGCCGATGCGCTTGAACGGCTTGTAGCTTGCCATCGTCCGCAACTGCACCAGGATCGGCGCCACGTAGGTCGTCCCTGTGGCGTTGCGACCGGTGTGCTCCAGGCTGCGCACGATGCCGTTGCCGACGGGGTCGATGACGATGTTGAACACCGCCGGGATGTCCGTGATGTTGCGCGCCGGGTCAGGCCGGTCCCACGGGCCGAGTGCCGCGATCGCGGTGCCCGTGCCCCAGATATAGACCAGGTCCGGCTGCATGGACTTGGCTTCGGCCACCATGTCGGCGACCTTGGCGACGGTCTGGTCCGCGCTGCGGATGATGAAGTCGGCGGCAAGACCCTGCGCCCGCAAATAGTCGCGGAAGCCGTCGCAGGCATCCTCCCAGCCGCGGTAGAGCATCATGTAGATGCGTTTGCGGCCGGTCTCGGCGCGCACCAAAGCCGGCGTGGCCAGCAAACCGGCGCCGGCCGCGGCGCGCAGGACGGACCGTCGTCGCAGGACCTGGCTCACGACCGTGCCACGGGCATGAACAGGCCGAGCACGCCCAGGTAATCCTCCGGCGTCACGAGACGGTGTCCCGCCGCAGCGAATGCGGTGAACTCGGCTGCTGTCGGGAAGCGGTAATAGCCGCGCTCCTCCGTCCGCTGCGGTTCGGCTTGCAGCGTTTCACCGGAGGCGATCCGGTCGACGAATCCGGCCAGCCGCACAGCGCCCGCGGTGTAGAGTTGTTGGGCGTGCCACAGCATGGACCGCGCCGGGGCCAACGCGACGTCCTCGACGGACAGGATCGGCCCGGTGTCGATGCCGCCATCGACGAAATGCACCGTGCATCCCAGCACCGTCTCGCCATGCAGCATCTGGCGGAATGGCGCGAACAGGCCGCCATAGGCCGGCAGGCGGCCGGGATGGACGTTGATGATGCCGAGCGACGGGAGTTCGATCAGCCATTGCGGGAAGATCAAGCTGAAGCGGATCGACAGCACCAAATCCGGCCGGAACGCCGCGATCTCACCCCCGCCCCCGGCGCGGCGCAGATCGGTGATCACCCGCGCCGGGCAGCCGAAGCGCTGGGTCAAGTGATTGAAAGTGCCGAACCCGCCGGCCGGCTGGGCCGCCAGCAAGGGAAACAGCACGTGCAGCGGCAGGTCGCGCTCCAGCAACTGCAGCAACTGCAGCTCCGCCACCTGGCCCTCGTCCGGCCGCGTCTTGTTCGAAAAGAACAGCGCCACATCGTGCCCGGCCAGCCGCGGCAGCAGCAGGTTGAGCGCGAGCGCCCCGAACAGGTCGAGCTTGGCGCACAGCGCGATCCGCATGGACCGGTCCGCCCTCATTGCTTCAGCGGATCGGTCGCCTTGTCGAACATCGCGATCATCTTCTTGGTGTAGAAGCCGAGCGGCTTGTCCTGCAAAGCGGTGGCCGCGTCCTGGATTTTCTTCTCGCTCTCCGGCTCGAAGCAGCGCGGCGCCTGGCTGCGCAGTTCCAGCGTCGCGCACAGCGAACGGCGCTCCTTCAGGTTGGCGGCGAACGTTTCGGCGTATTTGCGGAATTCGTCCAGCCGGCTAGTGACCTGCTTGTGGGCCTTCACGGCGTCGTCGGGCTTGCCGTCCAGCTTCTCCTTCTCCAGCAGCTTGCGCATCTTGCCCACGGCATCGACGAGGTCGTCGGCATGCGCAACCTGCTGGTCCAGCAGCTTGACGGTGGTGGCAAGCTGCTTGCGAAGGACCTCGATCTGCCCCTGCAGTTTCGGGCCGACGGAATCCGCGATCGCCCGTGCGGCATCCTTCGCCAGCGGCGGCTCCATACCCCGGCCGGAACGGTCGTCCGCAGGCTCCTTCGGTTGCTTCAACGCCTTGGCCTGCGTGCGGTGCGCCAGGCAAAACGCATCGGCGGCTGCCTCCAACTGGTCGGTCGCCACGTCGACCGCCTTGGCGGACTTGTCCAGATCGGCCACGGCGTCCGCCAGCTTGTCGATGCTGGTTTCGCTGACCAGCGGCTTGTTGCCGCCCGGGAAATGCACGTGGCCCATGATGTCGAACTTGCTGAACATGGCGACGACGGTGCATGCGGCTTCGGCCCCGGGAAGACGGGCTTTCATCAGCTTCGCCAACTCGGCATTGCCTTGGTCCGCCAGGCTGTTGATGACCCGCTGCACGTCCTTGTTCAGCAACTCCACCAGCTTCTTGGCGTCCTTCCAGCCCATGCCCTTGCTGCCCTTGCTCTGCAGCCCGGCACTCAGCCTGCCGACGGTCTTGCTGATCGCGTCCTCGATCTCGCCCACGGCGCGGGTTTCAAATGCGGCCAAGGCGCGCTGGCACTCGTCGGCGATGCGGCCCGGCGACGCATGCCGGACGCTGAAATCGAGCGTCGCCCGGCAATGGCGGATGTCCAACAGATCGTCGAACTTGGCTTTGCCATAGAGCGGGTCGATGACGTGCTTGCCCATCGCCGCCTTGGCCTTCGGGACCGGCGCCTGCAACTCCAACTGGCATGGCACCGCCCGCTCCGTATCCGTCTCCACCATCAGCTTGACGGCGCCGGGCAGCTTCATCGTCGGCTTGAACACGAGTTTCTGCGCATGTTCCAGGCCCGGCGCGACCTTGACCAACTCACGCGCCACCTTCTTCTCGACCGCAACGGGATTGGTGATCTTGCCGTCGGCGACCTCGTCCTGGTCCAACGCCACCACGAACCGCTTGTTCTTCAAGGCAGCCTGGATCGCCTTCTCCAGCTCGCCGGTGAGCTTCTTGCCACTGACCACGAACATGCTCGCCGTCGACATCACTCACCCCCAATCGTAGGCGACGCAGCCACAGTCAGCCCGCTGGCGAAACATAGCGCAGAACCACGCAGCTTGCATCCCGATCGGGTGCGCCCTCCCCATGCGATACGACCGACATGGCGGTGTTCAATACAGCCTCCGCGCCCGGGTCGTTGCAGGCCTGCAACCCGGCTTGCAACCGGCCGCTGCCGGCCGCCGCGCAACCGGGGCTATGCAGCAGGACCGTCGTGCGCGGCGCGAGTTCGATCACCTGCTCGCGGTAACTCGCCGGGCCTTGGCCGAGCGGCGGGTTGTCCGGCAAGCGCAGGAGCGAGACGTCGCCCAGCCGCCGCAGCACCAACGGCTCGGGGTAATCGGCGCGGCAACAGACGAGGCGGGAGGTGTTCGAGTCGAGCACGGCGACGAGTGCGGTCACGGGCGTGCTGCTGACCGGTTCCGCCGCCAGCAGCGTGTTGACCCGGCTCATCGCTGCCGCCGGACCGAGCCCGCAGATCATGACGGCCTTCAGCAGGGTGCGCGCGGTCAGGGTCAGGAATGCGCCGCGCAGCCCGCCGCCCCGCGCGTTGCCGAGGAACACGCCGACCTGGCCGGGGCCAAGCGGGAAGAAGTCGTAGAAGTCGCCGCCGAACTCCCGCGCCGGCAACAGGCCGCCGCGGGCCTGGATGTCGGGCCGGGGCGGCAGCGCCTGGGGCAGCATGTCCGCCTGCATCGTGGTCGCGATCTGGAATTGTTGCTGCAACCCGATCAGTTCGGTGCGGGCGTTCAGCGCGTCCCGCAACTCCGCCACCAGGGCGTCCATGCGGGCGTGCTGCGTGATCGCCTGCTGGCTCATCACCCGGAAGCCCGCCGCGAGGATGCCGAGGTCGTCGCCGTCGGCGGCCGGGTCCTCCCCGGTATTGGCGAGCAGTTCGTCCCGGGTGCCCACGTCCAGCGCATCCCCCATCGCCGCCATCTGCTGCGCGATGAAGCGCTGTTGCCGGCGCCGCGCCCGCTCCTGCCGGGCGCGCTGCCGGGCCAGGTCGCGGTTGCGGTCGCGCAACTGGCGCACGGCGCGGGCGATCGCCCCCACCTCGTCCGTGCGGTCTTCCCCTGCCAGTTCGATGTCGACGCCGCCGCGGTTCAACACGTCCAGGCTGGCCGCCACCCCGACCAGAGGGCGCAGGTTGGCGCCGATGAACCACAGCAGCGCCGATCCCAGGACCAACACCAGCGATGCGCCGCCGAAAAGGGCCAGCACGGCGACGAACCGGCGCTCACCGTCGGCGTCGGTCACGTCGCGCACCTGCACCTCCGTCCCCAGCCGTCCGCCGCTGCCGTTCAGCAGCGGCACCGCGCTGACCTGCAGCGTCCGGTCGCCGGTACGGAGCAGGTGCATCCCGATCGCCCCGTCCTGCACGGACGGCGTGCCGCCGGGCAGCAGCGACGCCGTGCCGGCGACGACCTGTCCGTCCTCGTTCAGGAGCACGACTTCGGTGCCGGTACTGGCGGCAATTTCCGCCAGCGCGCTGGACAGCGACGTGGTGGCCACCAGCGCGGCCGCGCTGCCGTCCGGCCCGCTGCCGGCCTGGATGGGCACGATCGCCTGCAAGGCGAACCCGCCGCCTTGCACCTGCGCCGGCCCGGTCGCGCTGCCGCCGTGCTCCAGCACCTGGCTGACGGCATCCGCATCCGCTGCCGCCACGTCTCCCGGTCCATGGATGGCGCGGGCAAGCTCCCGTCCTTGGGCGTTCAGGACTTCCAGCGAGATGATCGTGGCGTCCGTCTCGGCTGCTGCCGCCAACGCCGCCGCCAGATGCGGCTGGTCCGCCGCACGCAAGCCGGCGACCACGGCCGTGCTTGCCGCGATGCGCCGGGCCTGCGCGAGGGCGGCGTCGCCCTGACGGTCCAGCACCTTGGCCAACATCTGGACCTGCGTGCGCAGCGTCACCTCCGCCACCTGGGCCTGGCCGGCCGCAGACAGTTGCAGCGCCATCAGCACCGCGGCCAGTGCCAGGACAGCGATGGCCGCTATAACCGCCACGGCAAGGCGGGTCGGCAACGTGACCGCACCCCATCGCAACGGACGCAGGCGCGGCGCCGGCCGCGCCGCCGTGGCAAGGCGGGCCGGTGCAGCCACCCGCAGCGCTGCCGGATCAGCGCCCATTTCGGCCCCCGGTCCCCACGCCACGGGCCACGGTGATCGCAGCGACGATGACGGCGGCGGCGGGAACCGCACCGAGCCAGGCGAGCGCCCCCTCGACGGAGAGCAGCGCCCCGGCAAGTAAGCCGGCCGCGGCGCCGGCAAAGCCTGCCACACGCGGCAGCGCCGCCGCGTGGCGGCCGAGCCCCGCGACAGCGCGCCGGGCGTTCGACTGCGCCCAGCTGTTGGTGCATCCCGTCAACAGCCCGAGCGGCACCAGGCTCGACGTCTGCGGCGCCACCAGGAGGGCGGCGAGCAGCAGGGCGGCGGTCGCGACCGCCGCGGGATACAGCCGTGGCCCGGGCCGCGAACCGCCATCCCGCCAGTCAGACAGGGCGGAATGGCCCAGCATGGCGGCGGCGGCGTAGAACGTCAGTTGCGCCCACCGCGACAGGCTCTCAGCCCCGAGTCCGACGGCACTCTCCTCCGGCAGGATCGCGGCGGCGATGCCGAACAGCGACAAGGCGGCCAGCGCCTCCAGGCCGGCGGACAACGCGACCCGCCGCTGGCCGAGCGCACGGACCAGCCTGGCGAGGTCCAGGGCGGCCGACCCACCGTCGGCAGGCGGCGCCGACAGCAGCAACAGGAACGTCAGCACGGTCAGGCATGCCGACAGCCCGCCGATGACGCCGTCATACGGGATCAGCCCGATCAGGCCGCAGCCACAGGCGAGCCCCGGGATCGTGGCCTGCAACAACGACCGGTCGGCGCCTGCGCGGCCGGCGCCCATCCGCACCATGCCGGTCAGCCCGGCGACGGCCGCCAAAGGAAGCACCGCGCCGAGCACGGCGCCCGCCCATCCCCGCCCCGCCCCGGGCGGCAGGACGAACGATGCCGCCTGCGGCAGCAAGGCCATGGCGAGCGCCAGCAGCAGCGTCAACCGACGCCCGGCCTTCTTTACGGCGGCGGCCCAGAAGCCACCGGGCACGAGCGCCGCGAGGAGGATCCCGACCACGACGCTGAACCGCCCTGCCCCGCCCAGGCCGAACGCCAGCCGGCTCAATGCCGGAACCTGCAAGACAAGGGCGGTCATGGCGACCAGGCCGGCGAACCCGGCCAACGGCGCGCTGAAAGCGGGCTGCAGGCTGACCATTGCCGGGCTCAGCCGGAACCGCCGCTGGACGCCGTTGGACAGTTGCTCCACCCGCCCCGCCGCCGCCCCGCCGGCGGCGACGACCCGCACCTCGCGGGCGTAGATCAACAGCTCCTCCACCCGATCGGAAAGCTGGCGGACCAGCCGGTTCACCGTCGCCAGCAAGGCGCCGATCTCCCCACCGGCCGATGCGTGGGCAGCGACCCGCGACAGGTCGCCCGCCATGGCGCCGGCCAGGACCTGCTCCGCCATCTCCGCCGGGGCGGCCAGGAGCACGCCGACCAGGCAGCGTGTCAGCAACGCGCCCGCGACGAGCGCCACCACCGCGGCCACCAGCAGGTCGCGGACGATGGTGCGGTAGACCGCCTCAGTCACGCTGGCCTGCTCCGTCAGCGTGACGGTCGCCATCGCGCGGCCCGCCGGCGCCACCGGCACCTGCACGCTCCATCCGCCTGCCTCCCCTGGCGCCGTGCGGCGGTAGCCCGCGGCCGCGCTGCCCGGCGCCGGATCAATCGCGATCTGCTGCACGGCCGGGTTGTCCGACAGCACCGCGTCCAGGAAACTGTCCACGCCGCGCAGTTGCGCAAACGGGATGCCGATTGCGAAGGCACGCTCCAGCGGCAGGGCCACGGTGCGGCCGACCGCTTGCAAGCCGCGCACCGCCTCCGGCTGCAACTGCCCGTCATAGGCGCCGATGGTCGTCACCAAGATGGCCAGGCAGGGCAGCAGCGACAGCCCGGCAGCCACCAGCAGCAGGGTGCGGCCGAACCCAGGGGGCAGGATCGGGCGCACCGGGCTAAGCACCCTCGTCGATCTGCCGCAACGTCCGCTCCGCCTCTTCCAGCGGGTGCAGCAGCGGCAGCAGCCGGGCCAGCAATCCCGTCCCGGGCATCGCCGTGCCGTCATCGACCGCTCCCGCGGCCCTGCGGCCGGCCTGGTCGATCTCCCGCACGGCGTCCGCCATCCCAGCGCGGATCATGCGTGCGAGCGGCCCGGCGGCGAGGAAGGCGGCGACCGCAGCCAGCAGCAGGAAACCGACGCCGGCCAGCCCCACCATGCGGAACGCCTCGGCCTTGCGGAACCCCACCAGCGCGTTCGACACGCGGACCACGACGGCCCCGATCGGACGGCCGAAGCTGTTGATGATCGGCGAGGCGATGATCAGGCCGTCAGCCGCCGACTGGCTCCAGACCTGGGTGCCGAGGCCCGTCCCCGGCAGCCAGTCCTCCGGGGCGTGGCTGCCGATCACGGGCCGGTCGGTGTCGAACACCACGGCGCCGCCGCCGTTGAGCACCGCGATCGCCGCCACGTCGGGGTTGCGGGATTTCTCCACTTCCAGGCGGCGCTGCAAGGGGGTGAAGCTGGCCAGGCTCTGCCCCAGCGTGTCGTTCTCCTCCGCCAGGGAGCCGATGTCGTCCGCCAGCACCGTCATGCGCTGCTGCAGCAGGCTGGAGAAGGAGCGCTGCAGGAAATCGAAGGAGGCAACCGCCGCAAGCGTCGTCGCCAGCAGCACGGGCGCCACCAGGATGACGAAGATGCGGGTGCGCAACGAGCCTAGCATGCGGCGACGGGGCGCTGCGGCAGCATGCCGTTCAGAAGCGCGCGGCGGGCGCCGGGGCGGGCCGCCTCGGGCCTGCCGGCGGCGGCGCGGGCATGTCCGGCACGGCGCGGCCGGCCGGGTCATACACGGCCGCCGGACCGACCGGATTGCCGGCGCGGAACAGCGCGCGGCGCATCAGCCGCCCGTTCGGGAAATAGGCGAGTTGTTCGCCCTCCAACTTGCCCGTGACGTAGAAACTGCGCTCGCTGATTTGGCCGTTCGGATAGTAGCTCAGGCTGTCGCCGTTCAGGTCGCCACGGGCGTAGTGGGCCTCCCGCAGGAGGCGGCCGGCCGGGTCGAAATACCGGGCCGTCCCATGCAACTGGCCGTTCTGGTAGGGCAGCCGCGCCGCCACTGCCTCGTTGCTGCCGTGGAACGTCGCCTCGCCGTGCTGGACCCCGGCGACGAATGGCAACTGGGCGGTGATGCTGCCACGGTGGTAGCACACGACGGTGCCGTGCCGCACACCCTCGTGGAACGGGATGGTTTGCACCAGGTCGCCAGCCTCGTAGAGGCGGGTCAGCCCGTGCGGCCGGCCGCCGGCGAACTCCGCCCGCTGGCTGACGCCGCCTTCCGGGCCGTAACCCACCATCTCGCCATGCAGCACGCCGCCGGCGTAGTCGGCGCTCAGCCGCCGGGCGCCGCGTTCGTCCAACACGGTCGCCGTGCCGTCCAGCGGCGGCTGGCCGTCAGCGCTCGGGTTGGCCGCTTCCGGCAGGGCCGGGGGAGCCGCTACGGCATCCGGTGCCGCCTTCGCCGGCCGGGTGGGCGAGCCATCCATGGGCGCGCCTAGTACAGCGTTTTCATGAAACGACTTCTAGCGCGCCGCCTGACGCCGGCCCTTCGTAGGGTGGGCTTCAGCCCACCGCTTCGAGGCGGCGACGTAGGAGGCCATGGTGGGCTAAAGCCCACCCTACGACGTCCGCTCGTTAGGGTCGGTTTCATGGAGTCGATCTACTAATTGATCTTCACGATGGCGCCGGACAGCTTCAGCATCGCCCCTCCGCTCGCCTCCGCCATGGTGTCGCCCTTCAGTGCGGCCGTGAGCCCCTGCGCGCTCCAACTCGCCTGGGCCTTCAGGTCCATGGTCAGGTTAGACGAAAGGGTCATGGCAATGCCAGACTTCAGATCGAAGGTGGTCCCTGATTCCGCCTTGAACGCCAAGGCCGATTGCAGCCCGACATTGCCGCTCGTCGACTGCATCGTAATCGACGCGGCCTTGATGCTCAGCGCGCCGGTTACCTCGATCGTCAGGTCCCCGGTCACCGTCAGCTTATGGTTGCCGTCCACGGACTGGGTAAAGTTGGCGTGGTTGGTGTGCGTCTCGTTGCCCTGCACGGTCACGGACCGCGTGCCCTGCGACACCGCCAGCGTGTCGTTGCCCTGGCTGACGGTGCGGGACCGGTTGTTCTTCACCGTGATGGTGTTGTCGTGGTTCACGGTCAGCGTGGCGTCGTTGGTGATCGTTTCGGCCTGGTTGTGCTTGATCGTGCGGGTTTCGTCGTTCTCCACCACGACTAGCATGTCCTTCTGCGCGTGGGCATAGAACTCCTCGCTGTCCAGCTTGTCCTCGAACCGGAGCTCGTTGGACTTGCCCGCACCGTTCTTGGTGCTTTGCGACATGATCGTGCTCTTGGTCTGCTCCGTCGGCAGGGCGTAGGGCGGCGTGGTGGTGGCGTTGTAGACCGCGCCCGTGATCAGCGGCTGGTCGGGGTCGCCCTCCAGGAACGACACCACGACCTCGTGCCCGATGCGGGGCAGGAACACCGCGCCCCAGCCCTTGCCCGCCAGCCCCTGCGCCACCCGCACCCAGCAGGAGCTGTTCTCGTCCGAGCTGCCGACCCGGTCCCAGTGAAACTGCACCTTCACCCGGCCATAGCTATCCAGCCACTGCTCCTCCCCCTGCTTGCCGACCACCATCGCGGTCTGGGTGGAGGCGATCAGCGGCGGCCGGATCAGCAGTGGCGGGCGGAACGGCACGCTGGCGGGAAAGGCGGTGAAGCTGGCGTTGTACTCGCCGCGCCGGGCCCGCACGGCCAGGGAGCGCACGACATAGGCGCCGTTCAACGCCGTCTTGGCGTGCTCGGAGAGGGTGAATTTGTAGCCGGCGATCAGGTTGCGCAGCATGCCGCTGCCGGACAGCAGTTTTGCATCCACCTCCAGCGCCTCCAGCCGGCGGCGGGCGATGGCCTCGCCGACGTCGGTGGTGGCGTGCGGGGCGGGGTAGTCGTTCACCTCCAGCGCGGTCTGCACGCCGGTGACCTTGCTGTAGAGCGGGGTGGACGGCGTCTCGAACTTGAAGTTGTTGACCCCGTAGGCGCCGCTGACGATGCGCTGCTCCATCGCCACGTCGGAGATGATGTCGTCTTCGTCTACCTTGTAGGCGACGTTGGCGCGGAACCGCAGCGTCGGCGTGTTCGGGACGTCCGGATGGGCGTCGGAGTCGTCGCCCAGCACCAGGGTGTGCGCCCCGTCCGCGTGCTTGAAGAAAAAGAAGATGCCTTCGCTCTCCAGCAGGCGGCGGATGAAGTCCAGGTGGGTTTCGCGGTACTGCACGCAATACTCGCGCGCGCTGTAGGTGCCGGTCAGCGACTTTTCCACCGCCGTCACCCCCTGGGCCGTCAGCACGGCGGAGACAATGTCCGGCACGCTCTGGTTCTGGAAGATCCGGCTATCCGCCCCCAGGCCGAGCAGGCTGAGGCGGGGCCGCAACTCGATCGCCCAGTGCACCCATTTGGTGAGCGGCTCCACCGACAGCATCTGCACCCGGGTGATGACGCCGTGGATCCAGCGCCGTTGGTAGTCGCCGCCCTGCACGCTGACCGTGGCCTCCGTCGCGACGAGAGAGCCGACATCCGTGTCCTCCGCCGGGCTGGTGACGCGGAGGCGGTAGTGGAACAGGGTGGAAAGGCCTTCCTCGCCCTCCAGATCGTCGATGATCAACGCGCCCGCGCCGAGCGTGGTGGTGATCTTGGTCAGCTCATCCTGTTGCGGGGACGCCGACATCAGGCCGGGGCCACCTCCGCCGGCTCGAAGGCGTAGGTGAAGCTGGCGCCGTCATGCCCGACCGTCACGGCGGTGAAGGGCTGGTTCTCCGCCATGCGGGACAGCACCAGCTCCGCCAGGCCGGGCAGCAGGCTTCCGGTCAGGATCTGGTCGATGTTGCGCGCGCCGCTATCGACCTCGGTGCAGCGGGCGGCGATCGTGCCGGCCAGTTCCGGGCCGAACTGCATGGCCGCGCCGTGCTGCGCCTCCAGCCGCCGCCGCAGCCGGTCCAGCTTCATGCCGACGATGGCGCGCAGCACGTCGTCGGACACGGGATAGTACGGGATCACCGTCATGCGCCCCAGCAGGGCCGGCTTCAGCCGCCGCAGCAGCGCCGGGCGCAACACGGCCTGCGCCTCATCCAGTTCCGGGCGCAGCGGGCCGGAGCAGAGCCGCATCAGCTCCTCCGTGCCCAAATTGCTGGTCAGCAGGAACAGGCAGTTGCGGAAATCCACCGCGGTGCCCTCCGCGTCCTCCATGTGGCCCTTGTCGAACACCTGGTAGAACATCTCCAGCACGTCGGGATGCGCCTTCTCCACCTCGTCCAGCAGCACGACGGAGTAGGGCTGGCGCCGGACCGCCTCCGTCAGGATGCCGCCGGTGCCGTACCCCACATAGCCCGGCGGCGCGCCCTTCAGCAGCGCCACGGTGTGCGCCTCCTGGAACTCGGACATGTTGATGACGACCAGCGCCCGCTCGCCGCCATACATCAGCTCGGCCAGGGTCAGCGCCGTCTCCGTCTTGCCCACGCCGCTGGGCCCGGCGAGCAGGAACACGCCGACGGGCTTTCCCACCTCCGCCAGGCCGGCATGGTAGATCTGGATGCGCCGCGCGATGGCGGCCAGCGCCTGGTCCTGCCCGACCAGCCGTTCCCCCATCCGCGCCTGAAGCGAGCGGATGGCGCTGATCTCGTCCTGCGCCAGCCGGCCGACCGGGATGCCGGTCCAGCCGGCGATCACCTGCGCCACGGTCTCGCCGTCCACCCACACCGGCACCATCGCGCCACCGCTGCCGGAGCCGAGTTCGCCCAGTTCCGCCCGCAGCGCGGCAACCGCCTCGGCCCGCTCCGCCGGGTCCTGCGCCGTCTCAGCCGGGCGCTCCAAGGCCGCGAGCCGTTCGCCGATGGTGGCGGCCAAGGCACGCTCGGCGTCCCAGCGCTGTTGGAGCGTTTCGAGCTCAACCCCACCCTCCGCCACCACCGCGCGCAGGTGGTCCAGCCGCGCGGCGTGGTCGCGGCCGGTGCGCTCCTCGCGGTCCAGCCGGGCGATCTCGGCTTCGGCGGTGCTGACGCGCAGCCGGGCATCCTCTATGGCGGCCGGGGCGGTGGCCATCCCCACCGCGACGCGGGCGCAGGCGGTGTCCAGCACGCTGATCGCCTTGTCCGGCAATTGCCGCCCGGTGATGTAGCGGTGCGACAGGCGGACGGCCGCCGACACCGCCTCGTCCAGGATGCGCACCTTGTGGTGGTCCTCCAGCCGGCTGGCCAGGCCGCGCAGCATCAGCTCGGCCGTGGCCTCGTCCGGCTCCCCCACCTTGACCACCTGGAAGCGGCGGGCGAGGGCCGGATCCTTCTCGAAGTAGCGCTTGTATTCCGCCCAGGTGGTGGCCGCGATGGTCCGCAATTCGCCACGCGCCAGCGCCGGCTTCAGCAGGTTGGCGGCGTCGCCCTGGCCGGCCGCGCCGCCGGCGCCGATCATCGTGTGGGCCTCGTCGATGAACAGGATGACCGGCTTGGCGGAGGCCGCGACCTCGGCGATGACGGATTTCAGCCGCTCCTCGAACTCGCCTTTCAGCCCGGCGCCGGCTTGCAGCAGGGCCAGGTCCAGCAGGCGGAGCGTCACCTCCTGCAACGGCGGCGGCACGTCGCCCGCGGCGATCCGCAGCGCCAGCCCTTCCACGACGGCCGTCTTGCCGACCCCCGCCTCCCCCGTGAGGATCGGGTTGTTCTGGCGGCGGCGGATCAGGATGTCGATCACCTGGCGGATTTCGTCGTCCCGCCCCAGGATCGGGTCGATGCGGCCGGCCCGCGCGCTGGCCGTCATGTCCTGGGTGAAGCGGGCCAGGGCGCTGTCCGCCCCGGCCTGGCCGGGTGCGGCCGCTGGCGCAGCCGGCCCGGATTTCGGCACCGGCGCGGGCTGGGCGGATTCGGCCGACCCGGCGACCAACTGCTTCAGATCGGACCGCAACGCCGCACGCGGGATGCGGACCAGCGCCGGGCAGGACTCCACCAGCGCTCCGCGGGCGGCGTCCTGGTCCAGCATGGCGAACAGCAGCGCCCCCGACCCGACGAGCGTACTGCCGAGCTGCACCGAGCTGATCAGCCAAGCCGCCTCGATCACTTCCAGGATGCGGGGCGAGAGCGCCGGCGTGCGGGTGTTGCCCTGCTTGAGCCCCGCCAGGAAGGCGGCAAGCTGCGACGAGACGAGCCCCGGATCGACATCGTACTGCGCCAGGACGATCCCGAACTCCGTGCCGGGTGCGGCCAGCAGGCAGGCGAGCACGTGCTCCAACTCCACGGCGAAATGGTGCTGGCGCACGCAGTCCGACGCCGCCTGTTCCAGCGCCGCCCGACACGTGCGGTTCAGCTTGGCGACCAGCGCCTTGATGTCCAGGCTCATGCCGCGTGCTCCAGTTTGCCGACGGGCAGTGGGGTGGGGGCGCCGCTCGCGGCACTCAGGGCTGTCGTCGCAGCACCGGCCCGCCTGGCGAGCGTTGCCGATAATCCCGGCTCGGGCCGGGGTATGGCCTTGAAATCCGGCATGAGATTTCTCCCAAACGTTTCGCCGGCCTCCGTCTACCCCAGCTTAGGGCGCTGCGTAAGGCAGCGTCGGCAAATAAGTGCCTCGGCACGCCGACAAAGCTGCCGCTCAAAACAAAGGCTTAGGGCTCGGGTCGCGGGTCGTCAGTAGCCGATGGACTTCAACTGATCGACGATGCTCGTCGGGACGCCGTATTTCGCGTAGATGGCCTTGAGCGTCCCGTCGGCCCGGTAATTGCCCAGCAATACGTTCACCGCTTTGACCAGGTCCGGCTCCCGCGGGTTGATGCAGAGGCCGCCGGGATAGACCGCCTTTGCCGGCCCGATCACCACGAGGTCGGATTTGTCCGGCACGGTTTGCAGGATGAAGCGCACGATCGTCGAGTTGGTGACGACCGCATCCACCTGCCCGTTCTGCAAGGCCAGCACCATGTCCGGCGCGCCGGGGAACTCCGTCACGCTGCCCAATTTTGGCAACAACCGCTTGGCGTCCTGCAGGTAGATTTCCCCCTGCACGCCGCCCAGGCGCTTGCCGTCCAGACCGCCCCAGCCAGTGATGCCGGACGACTTGGTCGTCAGCGCCAGCAATCCGCTGACGGCGATCGGGCTGGACATGATGAAGTCGTCGGAGGCGAGGCGCGCCGTCGTCCAGGCCGCGGAGGCGCAGGCCATGTCGAACCGGTTGGCCTTCAGCCCGGGCAGGGAGCTCACGAAGGGGAGCTTCACGAACTCGACCGGGAGGCCGAGGTCGACGCCGATCTTGAGGTAGAGGTCGTGGACGAAGCCGGACAATTCGCCGGTCTTCGGGTCCACGAAGTCGCCCGGCGGCGCCTCCCCCGTGACCGTCACCGTGAGGGTTCCGGACTTGACCAGGTTGTGCATCGGCCACGGCTTGGGGTAAAAATCCACCACGACGTTGATCTGGCCCATGGCGGCGTCCACCGCGTCGGGCTGCGCCAGCGCGGCAGCGGACCATGTTGCGCAGAGTGCGACCGCCAGACCCAAGCACCGCATCGTCAAGCCTCCAGCATTGTGTGTGGACCAGGTAAGCAATGCACATGCCGCTGAATACGGGAGAGTTGCATGGCCGAACCGCTCCGCCTGTCCGCCGGGCACCGGCATTTCGACCACCGGGCGGCCCCGTTCGTGGCGGTCGAGCATGGCTGGTTCGCCGCCGAAGGGCTTGCGGACGTCACGGTCGCCGCCAGTGGCGAGGATGACCGGACGGTGGCCGCCCTGCGGGAGGGGCGGATCGACATCGGCCTGGACATCTCGCCCGCCAAGGTGCTGCACGACCACCTGGCCGGCGGCCCCTTGGTGATCGTCGGCGCCATGGCGAACGGGGTCGGCCAGGTGCTGGCCGGCGTGCCCACGCTCCGTTCCGTGGAGGATCTGCGCGGCAAGCGCATCCACGTGGTCGAGCAGGGCAGCGGCGTCGATTGGCACCCGCTGCGCATCCTGCTGCGGCGTCGCGGCATCGACCCGGACCGCGATGTCACGGTCGTGCCGAACGCGCCCTATCCGCTTTTCAAGAACGCCCTGCCGGTGTTCCAGCGCGGCGAGGCGGATGCCCGCATGCTGCTGCACGCGGAGGCGCCGCACATCCTGGCCGCGTCCTACGCCGTGCTGTTCGACTTTATGCAGGAGTACCCGGCGGACTACCCGCAGCGGACCATCGTCACCACGCGCGGCTTCGCGGCGGCGCAGGCCGACCGGCTCGGCGCCTTCCTGCGCGCCATGATCCGCGGCTACCGCTTCCTGCGGGACGAGGCGCAGTACGGCGGGGCGATGGCCATCGTGCGCAAATACGTCACGGATGAGGGCCTAGGATTTCCGCCCGGCGTCACCGATCATTTCATGGCCAGCCATTATTTCGGCTTCAAGCAGATGCCGCATGACGCCCGCGTCTCGGTCGCCAACCTGCAGCGCTACATCGACGAGGAAGCGTTGGAGAGCCGGGTGCCCGGTGGATTGCGGGCCGAAGCGGTGCTCGACCCGGTCCCCGCCGCGGCGGCAGCGGCGGAGGTCGACCGGCGCTACGGCTCCGGTTGGGCGTAGGCCAGCACGCGGCGGCGGCGCGCGACGGTCGCAGCCGGCCCGAATCGTCGGCGCAGCCACCCTTCCGCCGCGGCCTGCACCCCAGCGACGGCAGCGGAGATCGCCAGGTACAGCACCGCCGCCGTCACCAGGAAATCGGTGGCGGAGAATGTCAGCGACATGGCGCTGACGGAGGCGCCAGTGAGTTCCGGCACGCCCACCAGCGATGCCGTGGCGGTCGCCTTGATCGTCACCAGCACGTTCGCCATGACCGGCGGCAGCAGGACCGGAAGGGCCTGCGGCAGAACGATGCGCCGCAGGATGCGGCGGCGGCTGAGCCCCAGCGCGTGCGCAGCCTCCCACTGCGCCAGCGGGATGCTGGCCAGGCTGGCGCGGAAATCCTCGCTGACATAGGCGACGCTGGTCAGCATCATGCCCAGCGCCGCCGCGGGAAATGGCTGCAAGGCGAAGCCTAAGCCCGGCAGGCCGTAGAAGGTGAAATACAGCACCAGCAGCGCCGGCACGGCCCGGAATGTCTCGACATAGGCGCGCAGCAACGGCGCCAGCACGGGCACGCGCTGCTGCCGGCACAACGCCACCAGGAAGGCGACCGGGATGACCACCACCAGCACCAGGGCGGCCAGGCCCAGCGTCAGCCCGAGTCCGCGTGCCAGGCCCGGGGCATATTCCCGCAATTGCGGCCAGTCCATCAGCGCCGGGCCCAGCGCCGTTCCAGCCAGCCCTGCAGCAGCAGCAGCACCGCGCTGAAGCCGGCATAGACCAGCCCCACCACGATCAGCGTCTCCAGCGGCCGGAACGTGATGGCCATCAGGCTCTTGCCGACCGACGTCAGCTCCCGCACCGCCACCACGGTGGCGAGCGAGGTGTTCTTCAGCAGCGAGCTGGCGTGCGACACGGTGGAGGGCAGCACCACCGGCAGCATCTGCGGCAGGACGATGCGGCGGAACACCCGCCATGGCGACAGGCCCAGCGCATCGGCGGCCTGGTACTGGCCGCGGTCGATCGCGATCAGCCCGGCGCGAAACACCTCGCCAAAGATGAACGTCATGTAGAGCGCCAGCCCGGCGACGGCGGAGGCGAAGGGCGGCAGGCTGATGCCGTAATCCGGCGGCAAGAAGAACACGATCAGCAGCAGCAACAGCGGCGGGATGCCGCGCACCACCCAACTCACCACGGCCAGCGCGCGGCTGAGCGAACGCCACCGTCCCTGCCGGCCCAGCGCCACCGCCATCGCGCAGGGCGTGGCCAGCGCCAGCACGGCGCCCGTCAGCAGCAGCGTCAATCCCGCGCCCTGCGCCAGGGCCGGCCACACGGCCAGCACGGCGCTGAAATCAAGCCCCACGGCGTTTGACCCGGTCCGGCCGCGTCCATAGCATCCGCCCATGCAGGCCGGCCCGATCCTCCGACTGGTGAACGTCAGCAAGCAGTTCGGCAGCCGTCCCGTCCTCAGCGGCATCACCCTGGACGTGGATCGCAGCCGAGTCGTGGTGCTGATCGGCGGCAGCGGCTCCGGCAAGACGACGCTGCTGCGCTGCGTGAACTTCCTGGAAGTGCCCGACGCGGGTGAGGTGTGGCTCGATGGCGAGCGGATCGGCATGCGGCAGGGCCACGCCGGCGCGGTGCCGCTTCCCGTTCGGCGACTGCGGCGTCAGCGCAGCGCCATCGGCATGGTGTTCCAGCAGTTCCACCTGTTCGCCCACATGACGGCGATCGAGAACGTGATGGAGGCGCCAATGGCCGTCCACGGGCTGCGCCGGGCTGAGGCGCTGGCGCGGGGCATGGCGCTGCTGGATGAGGTCGGGCTGGCGGACCACGCCGACCACTTGCCGCGGCAACTGTCCGGCGGCCAGCAGCAGCGCGTCGCGATCGCCCGGTCGCTGGCCATGCAGCCGAAGCTGATGCTGTTCGACGAGCCGACCAGCGCGCTCGACCCGGAGCTGGTGGGGGAGGTGATGGGCGTGATCCGCCGCCTGGCCGAAGCCGGCATGACGATGCTGGTCGTCACGCACGAAATGGGATTCGCTGCCGAGATCGCCGACGAGATCGTGTTCATGGCTGGCGGCGTCATCGTCGAACAGGGGCCGCCCGCCACCGTGCTGCGCCACCCCGCCCACGCCCGCACCCAGGCGTTCCTGCAACGCGTGCTGCGGCCGGCCGGTTAGCAGGGCGCTGCCCTGCACCCGAAAGGGGATGGTCATCCCCTTTACCCCTTCAGGTATCCAGCGGCGTCGGGCGGCAGTGTCCACACGCTTATGCGTCTTAGGGCCTGTTTCGCGGCAAAGCTAGACGGCTGCGTTCGTCCCCGACCCGGACGATCATGGACCAACAAGACAAGCCCGGACGCACGTCGACGAGGATCTCAACTCAGTTCCGTCCGGAGTGTGTAGCCCGTATCGCGCTTGGGCGATGCGGGACTCGCCAGTGAGCCATGAGTGGACCGCAGCGCCGACGCAGCCGCCGGACCTCATAGCCGCCCTCGAATGCGTTCGACGGTTCAGTTCCCCGAGTTCGCGCGTGTCCAACGCCAAAATGGGTCGGGCCTATCGGTCGGGCCGAAGACAGGCGGCGGTGTACCGATGATCTCCGACGCTGTCGCCGGGATCGTGACGCCATAGGTTGAGGTAAGCCAGTCCACGAACGGCTTGTTCGGCGTGCAGTCCGGGCCCGGCGGCCGGTCGGGCGCTTCCATCATGTCCTCGCTGATCGCTTCATAGCCGATGGCGCACAGGCGCAAGAAGTCGAGCGGGGTCTGGCCCAGCACGCAGGCGCGGCCTTCTGAACCGAGGTGGACAATGCGCTGCGCACCGGCATCATCGATCCAGAACGCAGCTTCAGAGCCGTCGCCGCCCACGCGGGCAAAGGGCACCAGCCGGCGCGCGATGGCGGGACCGTCGACGTTGCGGCCCAGCCAGCGCGCGGTCCGAGTGGCCTGCTCCTGCGTCTCGACCCGGAACAGCAGCACGGTCCCCTGGTAGGGCGGGTCTCCCAGCGGTTGGAGGCTGCCGAACCGGTCGCCCTTGACCGCTTCGCTCGGATGGAGCAGGCCGCGCCGCTCGATCCAGTCGAACAACGCAGCGAACGGCTCGGGCAGGACCATCCCCGACGGCAGGCGGGACCGCATGTCCTCGGTGAAGTCTCCCATCAGTCGCGTCCCATGGTCATGCTATCCTCGCACACGCGTCGATGCGGCCGTCGGTGGTTGACGCCGTAGGAACTTTAGCCGTCAGCCTTAACGGGAAGGGCTTTCGCAGGTCAACCTGGCACGACCGCGCTAATCGTTGGTCGGGTAGGACGCCATCAGTCGCGTCTGGTTCCGCCACGCCTGGTAAAGCGCGCGCAGCCCGCTGGGCCGATGTCCGGCCGCGCGGTTGGCGCGC
The DNA here is from genome assembly GCA_965199095.1 of Acetobacteraceae bacterium. GTDB lineage: Bacteria > Pseudomonadota > Alphaproteobacteria > Acetobacterales > Acetobacteraceae > LMUY01. The sequence continues at coordinate 365,214 of CBDAQM010000003.1, read as the reverse complement.
CCGATCTCCCACGCGGCACGGTAATGCATGAACTGGGAGTTATAGGCGTCGCGCAAGGTGCAGCGGGCGTCCCAGATATGGGTCGCCTCCGAGCCGACGCCGTTCACCTCGATGATGGAGAAGTCCTGTCCGCGGCGCAGCGCCGCCTCCGAGCCATACCGCACGTCGATCCGGCCGAAATGGAAGCCCGGGATGTCGCGGGCGATCTGGTCGATCTGCCGGCTCAGCGCCGGGGTGATGCGGTCCGCACCGTCAAGGAACACCGACCCTTTGCAGTGGTTGCCGGCGAAGACGAGGGGAACCGTGGCGCCCGCCGCCGGGACATCCGCAAGGCGGTGCGCCAGACGCGGCAGGTACAGCTGTGGCACCAGGCCGGCCCGCGGGTCGGCGCGGATCAATGCCTCCAGGGTTGAGCGGCCGTCTCCCACCACCACGGGCTGGTGCTTGACCGTGACGGAGGTGATCCGGCCGGTCGTCTCGTGAGGGTAGCGAATGTAGAAGAGGCCCGCCTCCCCAGGGCCTGCCACATAGCGCTGCAACAGCAGCCGCGTCCCGGCCGGGAACGCCGCCACGGCGGAGGCCAGCGCAGCCTGGTCAGCCACCAGGAGGACGCCTGTGCCGTTGCAGCCGATGTCGGGCTTGACCACCATCGGCCACGCGAAGCCGCTCGCCTCCGCTACGCTGGCGACATCGTCCAAGCCGGCGCGGAGCGTGACGTAGGGCGCGATCCAGGCCCTCGCCGCCGGGCCAGCCATGTCGAGGATGGACGACTTGCTTTCCCCGCACAGCCCGCCCGTCTCGATCGTCGGGTTGGCCGCGGTTGGCAGGCTCATGTCGCCGTAGCGCAAGCCCAGCCAAATCCATTGCAGCACCACCGGGGTGTAGAACAGCCATCCCGGCCAGAACTCGAACGGCGAGATCACGCGGTCCCGCGCCAGCGCCGTGCGGCCGACCGAAAGCGCTGTGTCCGTCATGGCTCGGCCCCTTGGAAACGGGCGACGATCCGCCCTGCCAGCACCACCGTCAGCGCGAAGCCGGCCATCCCGACCCAGCGCCAGGCGCCGAGGTATTGCACCATGTACTCGCCCAGCCGCAGGGAGACGCTGAACAGCATCGTCGTCCAAATCAGCGTGGCGACGATCGCCGCGAGGGTGAAGCGCTTGAAGTCGGCGTGGAAATAGCCGCAGGCCGTGTAGGTCGGCAGCCTGGCGCCGGGCAGGAAGCGGCTTACGAACACGGCGGTGAAAACATGCCCCTGCAGCCAGTCCCGGCTGCGGGAAAACCGGTCCGGGGGCGCCCAGCGGCGCGCCCAAGGTGTGGCCACCGCCAGGCGGCCCAGTCCGTACAATCCCAGATCACCGAAAACGATGCCGAGATACAGCGAGATCATCGCCACGGCGAGCGGGACCTTGCCCACCTGCACGTCCATGGCGGCCAGGATGGTGGCCGCATCTTCCAACACGAAGGTGCCGAGCAGGATCAGGATGCCCTGGACGACCGGCGCATGCGCGTGCAGGCTCAGCCATTCTGACAGGGTGTGAAGCAGGATCGTACTCCTCGGCCGGATCACCGGGCGGATCCGGCTGTAGCAACGCGGAGTGTTGCATACCAGTTCGCTTGCTTGCCACAGTCCAATCTTCGTGGCGGTATCGCGGCTAAACGACGGTCCGTCCAGGAGGGGCTGCCATGGAATTCGAGTTCTCGGAGAAGGTGCAGGCCCTCCGCGCCCGGCTGCAGGCGTTCATGGACGCCCATGTCTACCCCAACGAGGAGACCTACAGCGCGCAACTCGCCGCCGCGGCCGACCGCTGGCAGCCCGTGCCGGTGGTGGAGGAGCTGAAGAAGGCCGCCAAGGCGGAGGGGCTGTGGAACCTGTTCCTCGCCCACAGCAAGCGCGGCTTCGGCCTCAGCAACCTGGACTACGCGCCGCTGTCGGAGATCATGGGCCGCGTGCAATGGGCCAGCGAGGTGTTCAACTGCTCCGCCCCCGATACCGGCAACATGGAGACGCTGGAGCTGTATGGGACGGAGGCGCAGAAGACGCGGTGGCTGGCGCCGCTGCTGGAGGGGGACATCCGCTCTGCCTTCTGCATGACGGAGCCGGCCGTCGCCTCCTCCGACGCGACCAACATCGAGACGCGGATTGAACGCCAGGGCGACGAATACGTCATCAACGGCCGGAAATGGTGGTCGTCCGGCGCCGGGGACCCGCGCTGCGCCGTGTTCATCGTCATGGGCAAGAGCGACCCGGCGAACATGGACAAGCACCGCCAGCAATCCATGATCCTGGTGCCGCGCACCACGCCGGGTGTCACCATCCACCGCATGCTGCCGGTGTTCGGGTTCGACGACGCGCCGCACGGCCACGCCGAAATCAGCTTCGAGGACGTGCGGGTGCCCGCCGCCAACATCGTGCTGGGCGAGGGCCGCGGGTTTGAGATCGCCCAGGGCCGCCTCGGGCCGGGACGCATCCATCACTGCATGCGCACCATCGGCCTGGCGGAGCGCGCGTTGGAGATGATGTGCACCCGCTCGCTGGCCCGGCACCCGTTCGGCAAGCCGCTGGCAGACCAGGGCGTCACAATGGAGCGCATCGCCAACAGCCGCATCATGATCGACCAATGCCGCCTGCTGGTGCTGCATGCCGCCTGGAAGATGGACACGGTGGGCAACAAGGCCGCCCGGCGGGAGATCGCCGAGATCAAGGTGTCGGTGCCCAACATGGCGTGCCAGGTGCTGGACTGGGCGATGCAGATGCACGGCGCCGGCGGCGTGTCCAACGATTTCGGCCTGGCCAAGATGTATGCCAACGCCCGCACCATGCGCATCGTGGACGGCCCGGACGAGGTGCACCGGCACCAGCTCGCGCGGCTGGAACTGGCCAAGTACAAGCCGGTGCGGCCCAACCTGGCGCCCGAATGATGGGCGGCCTGTTCGACCTCACCGGCAAGGTCGCGCTGATCACCGGCAGCTCCAAGGGGATCGGCCGCGCCATCGCCGAGCGGATGGCAGAGCATGGCGCCAAGGTCGTCGTCTCCAGCCGCAAGGCGGATGCGTGCGAGGCGGTGGCGGCCGGCATCAAGGCGCAGGGGGGCGAGGCGCTCGTGCTGCCGGCCAATATCGGCCACAAGGACCAGTTGCAGGCGCTGGTGGACGACACGGTCGCGCATTGGGGCGGGGTCGACATCCTGGTGTGCAACGCGGCGGTAAATCCGTATTTTGGCCCCTCGATCAACTGCCCGGATGAGGCGTTCGACAGGATCATGGGGTCGAACGTCCGGTCCAATTTCTGGCTGTGCAACATGGTGCTGCCGCAGATGGCGGCGCGCGGCGGCGGGGCGATCATCGTGATCTCCTCCATCGCCGGCCTCCGCGGCACGCCGACCCTGGGCGCATATGGCATCTCCAAGGCCGCGGACACGGCGTTGGTGCGCAACCTGGCGGTGGAGTGGGGCGGGCGGAACGTCCGCGCCAACTGCATCGCGCCCGGCCTGGTGAAGACGGATTTCGCCCGCGCGCTGTGGGAGGACCCGGCCGTCCTGGCCAAGCGGGTGAAGGACAGCCCGCTGCCCCGCATCGGCGAACCGGACGAGATCGCCGGCGCCGCGATCTTCCTGGCCAGCCCCGCCGGCAGCTTCACCACCGGGCAGACCTTCGTGATTGACGGTGGCGTCACCATTGGCGGCGCGGCATTGGAATGACGCGTTATCGTCTCGCTCTCAGTTTGCTTCTCCCTCTCCCTTTGGGCCCTTTGGGAGAGGGCCGGGGTGAGGGCGGCGCCTATAATCGTGAAGAAGAACGATGACCGCTGCACCCTCACCCAACCCTCTCCCAGAGGGAGAGGGCTTTTCGACCGGGGCGCCTGTGCTCGTCCCAACCCTGCCCAACCATCGCTTTCACGAAGACCGCCTGGCCGCCTACCTCGCGGCCAACCTGCCGGGCTTCGCCGGGCCGCTGGCGGTGCGGCAGTTCCAGGGCGGGCAGTCCAACCCGACCTTTCACCTGCACACGGCCGGCGCCGACTACGTGCTGCGCAAGAAGCCGCCGGGCACGCTGCTGCCCTCCGCCCACGCGGTGGACCGGGAGTTCACGGTGCAGTCCGCCCTGGCTGGCAGCGCCGTGCCCGTCGCCCCCATGCGGCTGCTGTGCCGCGACGCGGACGTGATCGGCACGATGTTCTACGTCATGGACCACGTGCCCGGCCGCATCTTCGCCGACCGCACCCTGGCCGGCATCGCGCCCACTGACCGGGCCGCCATGTACGACGACATGAACCGCGTCATGGCAGCGCTGCACGGCGTGGACTGGCAGGCCGCCGGGCTCACCGGGTTCGGCCGGCCCCAGGCCTATGTCGCCCGGCAGATCGACCGCTGGAGCAAGCAGTATCTCGCCTCCGACGCCGGCGACGTGCCGGAGATGGAGCGGTTGATGGCTTGGCTGCCCGCCCACACGCCGGCCGAAGACGAGAGTTCGATCGCACATGGCGATTTCCGGCTGGGCAATTTGATCTTCCACCCGACCGAGCCGCGCGTGGTGGCCGTGCTGGATTGGGAGCTGTCGACGATCGGCCACCCGCTTGCGGACCTGGCGTACAACTGCATCCCGTGGCGTTTGCCGGTGGCGATGGAGGGGCTGGTGGGGGCGGATGCGCCGGGCATCCCGTCCGAGGCTGCGTATGTTGCAGCGTATTGCCAGCGCACGGGCCGGGCTGGCGTGCCTGACCTGGATTTTTTCGTCGTATTCTCGCTGTTCCGTTGGGCCGCCATTGCGGCGGGGGTCTACCGGCGGGCGCTGGACGGCAACGCGGCGGATGCCCGGGCGCTGACCATCGGCACCAAGTTCCGCGCCTTGGCGGAGGCGGCGTGGGCGTTGGCGGAGCGGACGGGCTGAGGGCCTACCCGCCCCGTCGGTTAAGAAACGCCAGTCGCTCAAACAAATGCACGTCCTGCTCGTTCTTCAACAATGCGCCATGCAGCGGCGGGATGACGACATGGGCCTCGCGCGAGCGGAGCGCCTCGGCGGGCATGTCCTCGATCATCAGCAGCTTCAGCCAGTCCAGCAATTCGCTGGTGGCCGGCTTCTTCTTGAGGCCGGGGACGTCGCGGATTTGGAAGAACACGTTCAGCGCCTCCCGCGCCAAATCCTGCCGCAGCCCGGGGTAATGCGCCTCCACGATGCGGTCCATCGTCTCGCGGTCGGGGAAGCGGATGTAGTGGAAGAAGCAGCGCCGCAGGAACGCGTCCGGCAACTCCTTCTCGTTGTTGGAGGTGATGATCACCACCGGGCGATGCCGGGCCGACACGGTCTTCTGCGTCTCGTAGACGTGGAACTGCATACGGTCGAGTTCGAGCAGCAGGTCGTTGGGGAACTCGATGTCGGCCTTGTCGATCTCGTCGATCAGCACGACCGCCGGCTCATCCGCCTCGAACGCATCCCATAGCTTGCCGCGGACGATGTAGTTGCCGATATCGGCAACCCGTGCATCGCCCAACTGGCTGTCCCGCAGGCGGGAGACAGCATCGTATTCGTAGAGCCCCTGCTGCGCCTTGGTGGTGGATTTGATGTGCCACTCGATCAGGTCGCGGCCGAACGCCTTGGCGACTTCCTGGGCCAGCACGGTCTTGCCGGTGCCGGGCTCGCCCTTGATCAGCAGCGGGCGCTGCAAAGCGACGGCCGCATTGACCGCCACTTCAAGATCACGGGACACGATGTAGTTCGCAGTGCTCTTGAACTGGACCAAGCCCGTGCCCCCTGCAACCTGCCCGACATGTCAGCCGTTGCTGAACCGAAGCAACGGACAAATCCATGCTGGCCAACACCTGGACCCTGATCAAGGCCACCGTCAACGGCTACATTGAGGACAATGCGCTCAGCAGGGGCGCCGCCATCGCCTATTACACGGTGTTTTCCCTCGCCCCCATGCTGGTGATCATCGTCGCCATCGCCGGCGTGGCGTTCGGCGAGGAGGCTGCGCAGGGCGCACTGGCGCGGCAAATCCAGGGGCTGATGGGGCACGACGCCGCCGTGGCCGTGCAGGGCATGGTGCGAAGCGCCTGGCAGAGCAAGTCCGGCACGCTGGCCACCGTCATCGGGTTCATCACCCTGCTGATCACCGCCAGCGGCGTGTTCGGGGAAATGCAGTCGGCGTTGAACGCCATCTGGCGGGCGGAGCCGCAGGGCACCACCGTCGGCCGGCTGGTGAAGGCGAGGGCCACGAGCCTGGGGCTGGTGGCCGCACTCGGGTTCCTAATGATGGTCAGCCTGGTGGTGAGCGCCGCCATCACGGTGGTGCAGACCTATCTCGGCGGCATGCTGCCGGCCGCCGCGATCTTCATCCGGGTGCTGAACTTCCTGATCTCGTTCGGGCTCATCACCTTACTGTTCGCCGCCATCTACAAAATCCTGCCGGACCGCCAGTTGCATTGGCGGGATGTTGGGACCGGCGCCGTCGTCACCGCGCTGCTGTTCGAGGTCGGCAAGACCGCGATCGGGATCTACATCGGCAGCACCGCCGTGGCGAACAGCTTCGGCGCGGCCGGTGCGCTCGCGATCGTGCTGCTGTGGGTGTACTACACTTCGCAAATCTTCCTGCTGGGGGCGGAGTTCACCCGCGCCTATTCGGAGTTCAACGGCAGCCGTAGCGCCACACCCGTCCCCCTTGCGACGACGGCGGCATCCCGCTGATCAGCCCGGCGCCGCGAACCGGGCGAACGACACCGCCAGCACCTGGTAAATCTCGCGCTTGAAGGGCGTCGCCAGGCCGGGCAGGTCGGCCAGCGCCGTCCAGCGCCAGGCGTCGAACTCCGGATGCGGGTCCAGATCCAGCCGGATGTCGGCGTCCTGGCCGTGGAACCGCAGGGCGAACCAGCGCTGGCGCTGACCGCGATACCGTCCGCCGAGCGCGCGGCCGATCAGATGCGGGGGCAAGTCGTAGGTCAGCCACTCCGGGTGTTCGCCGATGATGGTGGCGTCGGCGGTGCCGATTTCCTCCTGCAGCTCGCGCAACACGGCGCCCCCCGGCTCCTCATCCGGGTCGATGCCGCCCTGGGGAAGCTGCCAGCCGCCCGGCGCGCCCTCCGCGTTCGGCAGGTCGGCGCGCCGCGCGACGAACACCTGCCCGGCTGCGTTGAACAGGACGGCGCCGACATTGGGACGGTACGGAAGCTCGCTCATGGTCCGGCACTCTTTCGCAGGAAGGCGCTGACGGGAACGAGCGTCATGCCGCGTCCGTCCAGTCCACGGGCCCAGTCCGCGATGCGTTCGATCGTCACCGGCCGCACCCGCCCGGCAAGGCCCACCACACGGTCACCATCCCTCGCCCGCCGCTCCAACTCTTGTAGTTGCGCATCGATATCCGCCGCATCCGGCGCGTCGTCCACAACCACCGTGACGGTGACGACCGGCCCGGCGAGGGAGGGTTGGCCCGGCGTCACGCCGGGTCTTGGGTCGACGTACATCAGCCCACGATCGGCCAATTGCTTGACCACGGGCCCGATGGCGCCCGGCGCTGCGGCAAAGCGCTCGCCCCGGAGCCCGTCGGACGCGCCGGTCAGGCCGACTTCGCCTTGCATGCGGGACAGCACCCATTCCAGGTTGCGGTCGTTGTCGCCCGGGTCGACGCCGGTCATCAGCGCGTGCACGCCGGAATTGTTCAGCGGATAGCCCTGGCTCTCCATCGGCAGGGTGACGAAATACTCGTGGCCCCGGGCCCGCGTTGCGGCCAGCAGCGGATCCGGGTCGTGGCTGTAGGGCGACACGCCGATCGACACGGCCGGCGGCAGGGCGGCGATGGCGCTGCGGCTGTCCGCGTCCGACAGGCCGAACCCGGTGACCAGCATGGCGACCCGCGGGCGTTTGTCGGAGGCGTCGAACGGGCGGGCGTAGACGCGCATCGACATGCGCCCGTCCGGGGCGATGCGGGGCAGTTGGGCGCCGTGGAAGTCGGGCGCCGGCTCCAGAAGGGCCGGGTCAGGCGCAGGGATCGTGCCGGGGGGCGTATTGGGCCGCGGCGCCGATGCTTCCAGCCGATGCGGCTCGGCGGTCTGGCGGTTGGCCGATCCCGGCGGGACGCTCGCCGGCGCCGGCGCCGGCGTCCGCTGGGAGGATGGCGGGCCGAGCCATTGAAGAACGCCGGCCCCGGTCCCCAAAACGGCGACTGTCGCGGCCCACGCGATGGCGAGCGTGCGCCAGCCGAAGCCGGTCCGCCCTGCTGCCCGGAGCCGGGCCACGACCCGGTCGAAGGCTATCGGTCGGCGTGCCGTTGCTGCTGGGTGGCCATCGCGCGCACCACGATCAAGCCCTGCTGCAACTGGAAGTCCGTGTCCGGCTTGGTCGGATCAAAGGCAGGCCAGTTCTCCGGCGGCACCTTCGGGATGGAACTGGCAATCGGTGGCAAGTCGGTCCGCGGGGCCGGCGCCGAGGAGGCGGGGGTCCCGCCCTCGTTGGTCAGCACATGGTTGAGGTCGGCTTCGCGTTCCGGGCCGAAATGCGCCGGCTCTGTCCGGCTTTCCGCCACCGGGATGTCTGGCGTGATGCCCAAGCCCTGGATCGACCGGCCGGACGGCGTGTAGTAGCGCGCCGTCGTCAGCCGCATCGCGCCGTTGCCCGGCAGTGGGATCACGGTTTGCACCGATCCCTTGCCGAACGTCCGCTCTCCCAGGATGATCGCGCGCTGATGGTCCTGCAACGCGCCGGCCACGATCTCGCTGGCCGAGGCGCTGCCGCCATTGGTCAGCACGACCAGCGGCAGGCCGCCGGTGATGTCGCCGGGCTTGGCGTTCCAGCGCTGGCTGTCCTCCGGATGGCGGGCGCGGGTGGACACGATCTCACCCTGGTCCAGGAAATCGTCCGACACGCTCACTGCCTGGTCGAGCAAGCCACCCGGATTGTTGCGCAGGTCCAGCACGATGCCCTTCAGCTTGTCGCCGAGCTGCTGGCGGAACTTCGCGACCGCGGCCCGCAAGCCGCTATCCGTCTGCTCGTTGAACTGCGTCAGCCGGACATAGCCGATATCGCCCTCCAAATGGCTTTTCACCACCTGGATGTGGATGACCTCGCGGTTCAGCGTCAGCTCAATCGGCTTATCCACGTTCTCGCGCTTGATGACGAGGTGGATGGGGCTGTTGGGCGGCCCGCGCATCTTGTCGACCGCGTCGTTCAGCGACAGCCCCTGGACCGTCGTCTTGTCGATCGTGGTGATCAGGTCGCCCGGCTTGATCCCGGCGCGGGAGGCGGGCGTGTCGTCGATGGGGGAGACCACCTTGATGATCCCGTTCTCCTGCGTCACTTCCAGCCCCAGGCCGCCGAACTCGCCATGGGTCTGCACCTGCATGTCGCGGAACGCCTTCGCGTTCATGTAGGAGCTATGGGGGTCAAGCCCCGTCAGCATGCCGTTGATGGCGTTCTCGATCAGGTCCCGGTCGTTGACCGGCTCGACATACTCGGCCCGGATGCGGTCGAACACGTCGCCGAACAGGCGGAGCAGGTTGTAGGTGCTGGACTTGCCGGCATCCTGCGCCAGCGCCGCGTTGATCGGCCAGGACGCGCCGCCGGTCACCAGGCCGGTGGCCGGGCCAACGGCAACGCCCGCGAGAAACGCAGCGCCTACGAAAAGCCCGGACCGGAACTTCATGCCTTATCCCCTCGGCGCGCCCGTCTGGCGCGGAACACAGCCTTCACCCTCGCACATAGAGGCGTTTTCTGCTACCGTCACGAGCGTCCACGTAAAAATGGCGCAGGATTAATGGGTAGACCCTGCTGCCGTAGCTCCAAATAGAGCAACGGGCGGTTTGCCGGGGCGCGCGGGTCCCAGGATGGCATCACGCCGACGGGTTCGCCCCGTTGGACCGGGCGTCCCACGGCCACGTCCAGCCGATCCAGCCCGGCCAGGACGAAATGGTAGCCGCCGCCGCAATCCAGGATCATCAACTGCCCAAAGGAGCGGAAGGGCCCGGCAAACACGACCTTGCCATCGCATGGCGCGGACACCCGGGCTGCCGGCGGAACGGCGTAGGAGATGCCGGTGGTGGCGCCGGCATCTCCCGGCTCGCCAAACGCCTTCACCACATTGCCGGCGACCGGGGCGCCCAACTGCCCCCGCGCCTGGTCCAGGCCCGGGCCGGCCGGCTGGGCCAGGGCCGTCTGGCGGCGCCGGGCTTCCGCGGCGGCGGCCTCTTGGCGCTGGCGGTCGGCCAAGGCGGCGTCCGCACGGGCGCGGGCCTCGTCCTGCCGCCGTGACACGTCCAGTTGCGTGAGCGCCGCCCGCAGCGTCTGCGCCTGCCCGGCCTGGTCGGCGGCGCGCTGGGCGGCGGCGGCGGCGGCGTCCTCCGCCTGCTTACCGCGCGCCTGGGCGTCCATGATCTGGCGGTCCAGCGCGGCGGCCTGCACCGCCTGCGCGGATTGGGCGTCGGACAGGCGGCGGCCCTGCTGGGTCATGGCCTCGGTCAGCCGCGCGACCTCCGCCTGTTCCACGCGCACCGCCTCGGCATCCGTCTCCAACTGGCGGGCCATCCCCTTCAGCACCAGCAGGCCGGTCAGCGATGATTCAGGGCCGCCAGGCACCGCCAGCAAGGTTTCCGCCGGGTAGAGCGACAGGCGCTCGATCAGCGGCAGCAGCGGACCCAGTTCGGCGGCGCGGGCCTGCAGGCGGGCTTCAGCCTCCGCCCGGCGACGCGCCAGGTCGCTCATCGTGGTGGCCGCATCGCCGGTCGCCTCCTCCAGCGTGCGCAGCGCGGCGGCCGTGGCCACGCGCTCCTGCGCCAGGCGCTTCGCCTCGGCTTCCGCCTGGCCCTGCCGGGCCTCCGCCGCGCGGACATTGGCCAGTTCGGCGGCGCGCTGCTGATCCAGCGCGCGAAGCTGGACCGGCGAAGGTTGCGCCGCCCCCATCAACAGCGCGGCGAGCGCCGGCAGGGCCATGCGCCGCGTTGGACAGGGCCGTGCCCTGGCCGCCGTCACATCACCCGGATTGGCGCACCATCCATCCAAGCGAGCAAGTTCTCCACCGTGTCCCTGAAGAATATCTCATAAGTCTTTGTCGTAACGAAGCCTATATGGCAGGACGCGACGACATTCTGCAGGCTGCGGAGCTTGTGGTCGGGCGGCAGCGGCTCCGTGTCGAACACATCCAGCGCCGCGCCGGCGATCGCGCGCCGTTCCAGCGCGTCAACCAGCGCCGCCTCATCCACCAGCGGCCCGCGGGAGGTGTTCACCAGCCACGCCGTCGGCTTCATCTGGGCGAGGTCGCCCGCCCCCACGATGCCGCGGCTGCGGTGCGACAAGACCAGGTGCAGCGTCAGGTAGTCCGACTCGCGCAGCAAGGTCGGCTTGTCCACCAATCGGACGTTGGCCGCTGCCGCGGTCTCGGCCGTGAGGTTCTGGCTCCAGGCGATCACGTTCATCTCGAACGCATGCCCAACCCGGGCGATGGCCTGGCCGATCTTGCCCAGACCCATGATCCCCAGCGTGCTGCCCTTCAGATCACCCCCGACCCCGACCTGCCATCCTCCCTGGTGAAAGGAGGCGACTTCAGCCGGGATGTGCCGGGCGGCGGCATGGATCAGCGCCCAGGTGAGCTCCATCGCCGCGTGGGAGGTGTAGCCCGTGCTGCTGACGGCGATACCAAGGTCCTTCGCCGCCGCGACGTCGATCGACGCATTGCGCACGCCGTTGGAGCCGATGAACTTCAGGTTCGGCAAGCGTTCGAGGATGGTCCGCGGCAAGGGCGTACGCTCCCGCATCACGCAGATGGCGTCGAATGGCAGGAGCCGCCGCACCAACGCGTCGGGCGCGGCGACGTGGTCGCGGAAGATTGCGACCTCCGCCCGCGCCTGCACGGTGGACCAGTCAGCCATGGCCAGCGCCACGCCCTGGTAGTCATCCAGTACGGCGATCTTCGTCATGGCGTGATCCTGTCAGCGGTCCGCCCGCGGGCGGTCAGTGCATCCGGGGGGATTTCAGCAGCGAGCGGCGGTCGACCGTTGCGATCTGGACGGGAAGCTGGCGCTCGTCGCGACGCACCATCAGCGTCACCTTGGACCCCGCGGGACCGCATGCCCAGACCCCGCGCCACAGCCCGGCCAGGTCGGTCACTTCCTCATCCTCCACCGACAGCACGTGGTCCCCAGTGCGCAGGCCGGCGCGGTCCGCCGGGCCGCCATCCGCCAGGCCACCGATCACCACCGTCTCGTCATCCTCCATCGCGTACACGCCGAGCCAGGGGCGGGCCGGACGGTTCACCTGGCCATAGCGGCGCAGATCGCTGAGCACGGGGGACAGCATGTCGATCGGGACGATCATGTTCATGTCGTGACGCCGGCCCTTGCCGTCGCCCTGCTGCAGGATCAGCGAACCCACGCCGAGCAGCTTGCCCTCCGAGCTGATCAACGCCCCGCCGCCCCAGAACGGATGCGCCGGGGCGGTGAAGATCGCTTCGTCCAGCAGGTACTCCCAATAGCCGGCAAATTCCTGCCGGCCGACTACCTTCGTCTCGATCGCCCGGCGACGGCCGCCGGCCGAGGCGAACAGCACGGAATCGCCCAGCTTGACCGACGCGCTTTCACCCAGTTCCAGCTTCGGCAGGTTCAACTTGCCCAGCGGCTGCACCAGCCCGAACCCCGTCTCGCCATCGAAGGCGAGCGCGTGGCCCGGCGTGGCGCGGCCATCGGCGGAGGTGATCCAGACCGTCTCCGCCTCCGTGATCAGATACCCCATGGTCAGCAGCAACCCGTCATCGCCGATCACCACGCCGGACCCTTCGCGCTCCGTCCCGAGGGCGGCCGCGGTGAAGGCGTCGGACGGGGCGCTGGCGCGCAGGCCGACCACCGCGTTCAACACCTGGTCGAGGTCGAAGCTGTAATCAGCCGGATCGGGCTGCAGCTCGGACGGGATGTCCCACTCCTTCGCCATGCTACCCGTAATTCACCATGATGGTCTTCTTGTGCATGAAATGCTCCAACATCGCTTCAAGGCTGGCTTCCTTGCCCAGGCCGCTACTTTTGACGCCGCCGTAGGACAAATTGGCCTGGACGACCAAATTCTGGTTGATCTGGACCAGACCCGCCTCCAGCCGATGCGCCAAGTCCAGCCCGATCTTTAGATTGTTCGTCCAGACGGACGCGGCAAGGCCGTACTCGGTACCGTTTGCGTTGGCCAACACCTCCTCCGGTTCGTCGAACGGGAAGATGCAGGTCACGGGACCGAAAATCTCTTCCTGAACCAGCGGGCTGTCATCGGGAAGGTTGGTGAAGATGTGCGGCTGGATGAACAGGCCCTTCTTCAGCGCCGGGTCGGCCGGCATGGCGGAGCAGGCGCGGCCCTCCGCGCCCGCCGTGGCCTTGCCTTGCTCGATGTAGCGCTGGACCTTGCCGAACTGCTCCGTGCTAATGATGGTGCCGATGTCGGTCTTCTCGTCCAGCGGATCGCCCATCACCATGGCGTCCACCTTCTCCGCCATCGCGTCGACGAAGCGTTGAAAGATCGGGCGCTCGACGTAGATGCGGCTGGCGGCGGTGCAGCTTTGCCCCTGGCGGGTGAAGCGCATGGAGGTGAGCGCGCCCGCCACCGTACGCTCGAAGTCGCAATCGGCGAACACCAGCATGGGTGACTTGCCACCCAGCTCCAACGTCACCGGGATCAGCTTTTCCGCCGCGGCCTTGGACACGATGCGCCCGACCTCGACGCTGCCGGTGAACGTGACCTTGCGGACCTTCGGGTGGGCGACCAGCGGGCCGCCGCACTCCGGGCCGAAGCCGGACAGCATGTTGTAGCAGCCGGCGGGCAGGATGCGGTTCACCAGCTCGCACACCCGCAGCACGGTCAGCGGCGCTTCCTCGGCCGACTTCACCACCACGGTGTTGCCGGCCACCAGCGCGGGGGCGACCTTCAGCGCCATCAGCAGCATCGGCACGTTCCAGGGGATGATGGCGCCCACCACGCCCAGCGGCTCCCGCACCGTGACGGACAGCACGTTGGGGGCGAAAGGCACCGTCTCGCCCTTCAGCTCGCCGCCCAGCCCGCCGAAGAATTCGAAGATGTCGGCGATGGTGTTGGCTTCGACCCGGCTTTCCGTGCGCAGCGCCTTGCCGGTTTCCAGCGCGATCAGCCGGGCCAGTTCCTCCACATGCTCGCGCAGCAGGGCGGCGCATTGGCCGACCAGGGCGCCGCGCTTGCGGGACGGCATCTTGGCCCAGGCCTTCTGCGCGGCGTCCGCTGTCTCCACCGCGTCGGCCACGTCGGCGGCCTCGCCCTCGGCGGCACGGCCGATTTCCTCGCCCGTCGCGGGATTGACCACGGCGAAGGTCTTGCCCGAGCGCGACGGCACGAAACGGCCACCGATGAGGTGCTGCCCGGACAGGATGCGGGCGAGGGCGCGTTCGTCGAGAGTCGGCGCCTCGGCGGAGGGGTGCGGACGGTCCAGCATCGGTTTGCCTCCCGGGGCAGTCTGCTTGTAAGCCGGACATGACAATGGCCCCGGCACGCCGGCCGGGCAAGCAGGGGAGGAATGGAGTGGACCAGGCTGTGGGACCCCTGCATGGGGTAACGGTGTTCGACCTGACGCGGGTGTTGGCCGGTCCGACCTGCGTGCAGATGCTGGGCGATCTGGGCGCCGACGTGATCAAGATCGAGAAGCCCGGCAGCGGCGACGACACGCGCTCCTTCACGCCCCCCGTCATGCCCGGCACGCAGGAAAGCGCCTATTTCGTCGGGGTCAACCGCAACAAGCGCTCCGTCACGCTGGATATCGCCTCGCCCGAGGGGCAGGATCTGGCGCTGCGGCTGATCGCGCAATGCGACATCCTGGTGGAGAACTTCAAGGTCGGCGCGCTGGCGAAATACGGCCTGGGCTACGAACAGCTCCACGCCAAGTTTCCCCGGCTGGTGTACTGCTCCATCACCGGGTTCGGCCAGACCGGGCCGTATGCGCCGCGGCCCGGCTATGACAGCCTGATCCAGGCCATGGGCGGCGTGATGAGCCTGACCGGGGAGCCGGACGGGCTGCCGCAGAAGGTGGGTGTGTCGGTGGCGGACACCTTCGCCGGGTTGTATGGCTGCATCGGCGTGCTGGCCGCGCTGCGCCATCGCGATGCGACCGGGCAGGGGCAGCAGATCGACATCGGCATGCTGGACACCCATATCGCGTGGCTGGCGAACCAGGGCATGAACTACCTGGCGACCGGCGAGAACCCGGCGCGGCTGGGCAACCAGCATCCCAACATCGTGCCCTACCAGGTGTTCCCGACGGCCGACGGGTTCATGGTGCTGTCGATCGCCAACGAACCGACGTTCAAGCGGTTTTGCGAGGCGTTCGGCCTGGCGCACCTGCTGGACGATCCGCGCTTCGCCACCAACGCCGCGCGGGTGGCGAACCGCGCCCTGGTGACGGACACGCTGACGCCCTTGATGCAGCAGCATCCGACGGGCTGGTGGATCGACCGGTTGGAGGCGCTGAAGGTGGGGTGCGGCCCGATCAACACGCTGGCGCAGGTGTTCGCCGACCCGCAAGCGCAGGCCCGCGGCGTGGTCGTGCACATGCCGCACGCCGCCACGCCGGATGGGGTGAAGGTGATCGCCAACCCGGTCCGCCTGAGCGAGACCCCCGTCGCCTACCGCCTGCCGCCGCCCCTGCTGGGGGAGCATACCCAGGCCGTGCTGGTGGAACGATTGGGCCTGTCGGAGGCCGAGTTCGCGGCGTTTCGGGACAAGGGCGTCGTCTGACGCCTGGCCGTAAACGTCAGATCTGAAAGAGGCCCTCCCCTCTGCGAGAGGGTTGGGATGCAACCATCGCGAGCTTGTGCTCCACAGGCGCCTTCATTGTCAGTTATCATTACGGGCACGGCCGTCGACGCGACGGTCTCACCGTAGGCGAGGCGTCACGTGTCAGCACTGCAGGGGCCGGCAAGCCACGCTCCCGTCGACGATTTGACGGTGCAAGCCGAGCGCATCGCCGCCGGGTATGGTCCCATCTACGTCGTGGTGGACGAGGCGGACGACGTCGTGCTGTTTTCACGCGGGACCGCGCCGTTCCTGGATCCGGCCGGTGCGACCACGCTCCACCTCCCGAGCCTGGTGGCGCCGGAAATCGCGGGTGAAATACGGCAGCTCCTGCAATGGAGCCGGGCGACGGGGCTGGCGCGGCGCGCTGCCGGGTTGATCGTGCATGCGCGGGACGGCGTGCAGCGCCTGGCCGTGGCGGTCGAACCGCTGCCGCCGTCTGGTGCGGCAGGCCGCCGGTTGATGGTGCTGTTCCAAGACGGCGGAGTGGAACCCGGCGCGCCACCGCTCAACGAGCGCGGGCAGGTCGGCCGCCTGACCTCGGATCTGCACCGCGTCAAAGGGGAGTTGCAAGCTGCGACGGAGGAGCTGGCGTTCAGCAACGAGGAGTATCAGACCTCCACCGAAGAGTTGGAAACCTCCAACGAGGAGCTTGGGGCCACCAGCGAGGCGCTGCGATCCGCCAACGAGGAGCTTCAGGCCCGGGTCGCCCAGCTTGACCAGGCGAATTCGGACGTGCGCCACATGTTGCAGGGCACCCAGATCGCGATCGTGTTCCTGGACGGCGCCCTGCGCATCCGCAGCTTCACCCCAGCGATGCGGGAGGTGTTCCGCCTGATTGACCAGGACCGGGGCCGGCCGCTGACGGACATCGCAGCGCACGTGGCCTACCCGGAATTGGCAGCCGATATCCAGCACGTGTTGCGGACGCATGACACGACGGAGCGCGAGGTCGACAGCCTGCAGGGAATGCGGCGCTACCTGGTCCGGGTGTTGCCATACCGCCTGGTGAATGAGACGATGGCCGGGGTGGTGCTTGCCTTCATCGATGTCAGCGTGGCGCACCAGGCCAACCAGGCGCGTCGGGAGAGCGACGACCGGTTGCACCGTATGGCCGCCAGCGTGCCGGCCTTCCTGTTCATTGCCTGCCAGGAAGGCGGATTGGACTACGTCAACCCGCCTTTCTACGCCTTCACCGGCATGACGGAGGGCCAGGCGCTTGGGTTCGGCTGGCTGGCGGCGATCCATCCCGATGACCTGGCTGCGGCGGGCCGCGTGTGGCAGGCAGGGGCGGATGCCGGGGTGGTGGTGGAGCATGAAATCCGCCTGCGACGCGCTGACGGCGCCTCGCACTGGTTTCTCTTGCGCGTGACGCCGCAGTTCAATGAGGCGGGCCTGGTGCTCCGCTGGTTTGGCTCCTGCACGGATATCGACCTGCGGCGCCAGGCAGAAGCGCGGCAGAGCCTCATGCTCGCCGAATTGCAGCACCGTGTTAAGAACATCCTTGCGTTCGTCCGCTCCCTCTTGATCCGGACTGTGAAGTCCAGCGCGGATTTGGACAATTTCGCCGACCATTTTGCCGGCCGCATCGACGCACTCGCCCGCAGCCAGACAGCGGCTGCCCGGACGCCAGAGCAGCAGGTGATGTTGGACGAACTTGTGATTGAAGAACTTGCTGCCCATGGTGGGCAAAACGCCAACCAGACCAACGTGACAGGTCCGAATGTTGCGTTGCCTGAGAAGATGGCCGGGACGATTGGGCTTGCCTTGCACGAACTTACAACAAATGCGGTGAAATACGGTGGTCTGTCGGTCCCATCAGGGAAAATCGACGTGTGTTGGCGGGTTGAACCCTGCGAACCCGGCACTGATGGTGCAAAAGAGTGCCTGACCATCGATTGGCACGAGACCGGCGTGCCGATCACCGATCTTAACCCAACCCGCCGCGGATTTGGACGCGAGTTGATCGAGCAGGGGCTGCCCTATGAACTGGGTGCAACGACCATACTTCGCTTTAACCCTGGCGGTGTGAGCTGCCAGATCAGACTGCCGATGGCCGCCAATGACCGGCGGGGACGAAGCTTGGGATCCGTTGTATGATCCGGGCCACGCTGCCGCTGGATGGTCTGCGGATTGTCCTTGTGGAAGACCATTATCTCGTGGCGGCGGAGTTGGCCCAGGCCCTGTGCGCTTTGGGCGCTACTGTCCTTGGCCCGGTAGGCACGATGAAGCTGGCTGCTGATTTGGTGGAGCACCAACACGATATGGCGCTTTTGAACGTCGACCTCCACGGTGAGGCGGTATTTCCGCTGGTGGACACCTTGGTGAAGCGGGGCATCCCAGTTGCATTCGTCACGGGCTATGACGGTGCGATGTTGCCGAAACCGTACCATCGCTTCCCGCGGCTCAGGAAGCCAATGGAGATCGGCCCATTGACGCACAGCGTGCTGCAGCTCACCGGCCGGCATGTCCCGGCGCCGGCGGCCGCATGATGTGGTCGCTCCCCAAGCAAGTCGAGGCGCCTGAGTCCGGCAACCCGCTGGCAATGCGTATGTCCAGCATCGGCCCGATGTCGTCGGATGAACTCGATCTCCTCCGCGACGTCGCAGCAGGCGGCCGGAGCTTCCCCGCCCAGACGGAGCTGTGCCTGGAGGGTCGGACGCAGACGCCACAGGTGCTGCTGTCAGGCTGGGCGTGCTACCAGCGGCTGCTGGGGGACGGCCGGCGGCAGATCGTGAGCTTCGTGCTGCCGGGTGACTTCGTCGGCTCGGTGTTTCGCAACAACCTGCCTGCCGCACAGACGGCCTTGGCGTTGACGCCGGTGGTGACCGCGGATGCCAGGCTGCTGCTTCCTGCGGCGGAGGCTGGCTCCTCCAGCTTGCCGGGCGTGGCGGCGGCGCTCCAGCACATGGCGCATGCCGAGGACGTGCGGATGCGGGACCACGTCGTGCGGCTGGGCCGGCAAACCGCCTATGAGCGGGTGGTCCACCTAATGCTGGAGTTCCGCAGCCGGCTGGGCCGCGTGGGCCAGGTCGTGGATGACGGCTTTGCCGTTCCCATCACGCAGGAAGTGCTGGCGGATGCGCTCGGCCTCAGCGTCGTGCACATCAACCGCACCCTGCAGCAAATCCGCCGCGACCGGCTGTTCGAGTTACGGTCCGGCCAGGTCAAGCTGCGGCAGATCGAACTGATGCAGGCCATGGTCGACTGGGCGCAACCGGACGCCTGACGGGCGGGACGATCAACCCGGGACGGTCAGCCGTTCCAGCGCCTGGCTGTCCGGAACCAAGCCCCATCCTGCGGACTCCGGCACGGCGACGCGGCCTGCCGTGGCCGTCGGTGCGCCGGGGAACAGGTCGCGCCAGGCGGCGAGCGGTTGCACCGGCCACTCTAGCAGAGGCTCCGTAACCCCCTCGCGCTGCGGCAAAGCCGCCAGCATGTGCAGATGGGCAGCCACGTTCAAGCCGGTGGTGAAGGAGTGGCTGGCAACCCGCAGCCCGGCGTGCAGCGCCTGCTGACCCGCTTCGAACGCCGCGAGAAGCCCGCAGCGCGTGACATCCGGCTGCAGCACGTCGACGCAGCCCTGCTCCAACAGCGTCCGCAAGCCACGCACGCTGCATTCGCCCTCACCGGCCGCGATCGGGACCGCGCCGGTCGCGCGCAAGGTCGCCTGTCCCGCCAGATCGTCCCGGTCGAGCGGCTCCTCAACCCACGTCAGATGGTGGGGGGCGAAACGCCGCACCCGGTCCTGGGCGGTGGCGAGGTCCCAGGCCTGCGCCGCGTCGACCATCAGGTCGAGCGTGCCGATCGCCTCCCGGGCTGCGTCCAGGAACGCGATGTCGGCGGCTTCGTCGGCGCCGAAGGGTGGCCAGCCGATCTTGAAGGCGTCGAACCCCAGCGCCCGCTCCTGCGCCAGCCGGGCAAAGGTCGCCTCCGGCGTGGCGCGCACCTTGCCGCTGGCATATGCACGCACGGATGCCGCCGGCCGTGGCGTCAGCAAATGGGCGACGGGCAGCCCGGCGCGATGCCCCGCCAAATCCCACAAGGCCAGTTCGGCGGCCGCGACCGCTTGGGCCACCACCCCGTCGCGCCCCACCCATTGCGTCCCCCGGTCCAGCCGGCGCCGCAGCGCCCGGATGTCGCCCGCATCGGCGCCGCGCAGGATATGCGCCAGGCCCTGCGCGCTGACATGGGTGACAGGCGCCTGCACGGCGGCGCGCATCATGAACGGGCTGCCATGCCCCTCGCCCCAGCCCACCAGGCCGTCTTCCGTGACCAGGCGGAGCAGGAAGCAATGCTCGGCGCGCGGGTTCGCCGCGTCGGCCGGGCGTTCCAGGAAGAACGCGTCGACCGCCTCGATCCGGCTCACGCCGCGCCGAACCAGCGCTTGAAGATCGCGGCCGCCGTGCCGTCGGCCCGGCGGGCCGTGATGACCGCGTTCACGGCCGCCACCAACTCCGGGCTGTTCTTGGGGAACACGGCGGCCAGGTCACCCCCGACATAGCTGCCGACCAGGCGCAGCGGGGCATGCGTTTCCTGGATGAAGGCCGCGGCGCCGCCACGCCCGACCACGCCGGCCTGGGCCTGGCCCGCCTGGACGGACAACATCACCTCCGGCAGGCCCGGCAGGCGGCGCAACTGGCCGGCATGGGCGTTGTCGCGGGCGAACTGGTCCTGCACCGAGCCCGCGGCCGTCGCCACGGTCATGCCCGCCAGGTCGTCGATGCCCTTCACGGTCGTGTTGCTGGCCGGCACCGCGATGGTGACGTCGTCGGTCCCATACGGCTCCGAAAAGTCGAACACCGCCGCCCGCTCCGGCGTCACGCGCACCGCCGACATGGCGCAGTCGAACTGGTGGGCGATCAGGCCCGGCAGGATGCTGCGCCAATCCAGGCGGATGAAGCCGGCGCGGACGCCCAGCCCCTCCGCGATCGCGCGGCCCCAGTCGATGTCGTAACCCTGGAGCTGCCCATCCGGATCGGCGAAGGTGTAGGGCTTGTTGGCCCCCGTGGTGGCGATCCGCAGCACGCCGGCCGCCTTGACGGTGTCGAGCGGGCCGGCGGCGGCAGGCCGGATCGCCAGGCCCGCCGCCGCCCCCGCCAGCAGCATGCGCCGGCGCATCAGCGGCGTCCGTTCAGCAGATAGAACGGCTCCGTCACGTCCAGGTGGCGGAGGATATCGGCCTGCCAGGCATGGACGTATGGCCGCAGCGCGCGCATCCGTTCGACCTTGACGGGATCGGGCGCGGCGCCGCGGCGCCGCTGCACGAAGTCGCGCACGTCGCGGTTCAGCGCGTCCTCGTCGATCGTCGTGATGCAGCGGTCCCGCACGACCACGCGGCCGTTGACCACAACGTCGCGCACATGGCTGCCCTTGGCCCGCGACAGGATCAGGTCCGGCAGCGGCAGGTCGGGCGTGGTCCACGGGTCCGCCAGCATCTCCGCGGTGTCCAGCACCACCAAATCGGCCAACTGGCCCGGCGCCAGCGTGCCGAGCTCCCCGGCGTGGCCGATGGCGATGGCGGCGTTCGTTGTCCCCGTCGCCAGCCAGGCGGTGGCCGGCTGCACCTTGTCCTCCGCCAGGTCGAACCCCGGCAGGCGGTGCAGCACGGAGGCGAGTCGGAGCTCCTGGAACGGATCGTCGTCGTCGTTGAGGCTCTTGTCGTCGAGCCCCAGGGCCACCCGCACCCCGGCCTGCATCATGTGCCAGACCGGGGCGATGCCGTTGCGGACGTGCAGGTTGCAACTGGCGTGATGCGTGATGCCGGCGCCCGCCGCCGCCATGGACGCGATGTCGGTCTCGCTGAGCCAGACGGCGTGGCCGAGCGTCAGGTTCGGCGCGAGCAGGCCCAGATCGTCCAGGAAGGCCACCAGGGATTTGCCGAACGCCTTGATCCCGAAGGCGCGCTGGTGCGGCGTCTGCAAGGTGTGGATGTGGATGGGCAGGCCGTCGAGCTGCTGCGCCCGGTCCCGCACGCGGGCCAGGAAATGCTCCGTGGTGCCATGCGCCCAGGACGGGGCCAGCAGCACCCGCGCCATGCCGCCGGGCCCCGCCTCGTACTCCTCGCGCAACGCCTCGAACTGGTCGAAATAGCCGTGCTCGATCGCTTCGGCGTCGTACGTCAGGGTCGGACGGATGAAATCCGCCAAATCGTCCGGCAGGGTCGCGAGGAAGCCGGGTTCGTCGGGGACGAAGCGGTTGCGGTTGCGCACCGCCGGCGAGTAGGCAAGCCGTATCCCGCACGCGGCATAGGCGCCGATGGCGCGCCGCGCCTCCGCCAGGGCGTTAGGGCCTTCGTCGTTCCACCCGGTGTGGTGGATCGCCGTGCACCCCATGCGCAGGTGGCGCACGGCGCTGAGCGCGGCACACAGATCGTTCGGCAGGTAGACCATCGACGACCAGTCGAGAAAGGCGTTCTCCAGGAAGTCATAGGGCACGCCCTTCTGGATCGGCGACAGGCCGCGGCCATGGCTATGGGCGTCGATCAAGCCCGGCATGACGAGCTTGCCGGCGCCCCCCAGCACCTCCGCACCGGGATGCGCGTCCCGCAGCGTCGCAAGCGGGCCGATCCCGGCGATCCGGCCGCCCTCGACCAGCACGGCCGCATCGTGTTGGACCTGGCCCTTCGCGGGGTCGATCAGGATGGCGTCGCCGGCGACGATCAACATGGGCTGGCACTCTCCGATTGTCCGCCGCGCGGATGCTGCGTGGGCGACGGAACCTCAGCAAATACCATACCGGGTCAAGCCGCCCGCATGAAGCCCGCGGCACGCTCCGC
The DNA here is from genome assembly GCA_965199095.1 of Acetobacteraceae bacterium. Classification (GTDB taxonomy): domain Bacteria; phylum Pseudomonadota; class Alphaproteobacteria; order Acetobacterales; family Acetobacteraceae; genus LMUY01. Next base: position 342,668 of record CBDAQM010000003.1, on the reverse strand, counting down.
CAGCATCATCACGGCGGGCTGGATGTTGGTGGACGGGACCAGCGGCATGGCCGACGCGTCGACCACCCGCAGGCCGCGCAGCCCCCGCAGCCGCAACGCCGGGTCAAGCACGGCGGCCTCGTCGCTGCCCATGCGGCAGGTGCCGCTCGGGTGGTACACGGTGCTGGCGGTCTGCCGGATGAAGGCCAGCAGGGCCTCGTCGCTGTCGCAGCCGGGCGGGGGCTGCAACTCCTCCTGCACCAGATCGGCGAACGGGGCGGTGCGGGCGATCCGCTGGCCGATGCGGGCGCCCGCCACCATGGCATGCTGGTCGGCCGGGGCGCTCAGGTAATTGGCCTGGATCACCGGGCGGTCCGCCGGGTCGGGGCTGCGCAGGGTGACGGCGCCGCGGCTGTCGGGGCGGCATTGGTTCCAGTTGATCATCACGCCCGGATGGGTCGGCAGCACATAGCCGCCCTCCGGCGCCAGGCTGAAATTGATGAACTGGTACTGCAGCTCCGCCTCCTCCGCGCCCGGCGTGGCGCGGGCGAACAGTGTCGCCTCCGTGGCGCCGACCGCCATCTGGCCCCTGCGCCTGACAGCATAATGCAGCGCCATCGCCGCCATGTGCAGCCGGCGGGCGGTGATCTCATTCAGCGTCCCGGCCGGTTTCGTCCGGTAGCTCAGCCGCGCGATCAAATGGTCCTGCAGGTTCTGCCCGACGGCAGGCCGGTGCAGCACCGGCGCAATCCCCAGGGCCTGCAACGCCGCGCCATCCCCGATCCCGGACAGCAGCAGCAGGTGCGGCGAGGCAATGGCGCCGCCGCACAGCACCACCTCGCGCGCCGCGGCGAAGACCTGCCGGCCCGCTTGGCTGTCGACCTCGACCCCCGTGGCGCGGCCGTCCTCGACCAGCACGCGCCGGGCCGCGGCGCCGGTGACGACCCGCAAGTTCGGCCGGTTGCGCGCGGGATGCAGGTAGGCCCGGGCGGTGCTGATGCGGCGGCCGTTCCGCACGTTCATCTGCACGGGGGACGCGCCTTCGATCGGGCCGTCATTGACGTCGCGGTGCAGCGGGAAGCCCGCCGCCTGGCAGGAGGCGATGAACGCCGCCGCGCCGACCGACAAGGAACGCGGCTCGCTGACCGGCACCGGGCCGCCGGTCCCGCGCGTGTCGCCGGGCGGGCCCTGCCAATCCTCCAGCCGGCGGAACACGGGCAGCACGTCCTCCCACGCCCAGCCGCGCGCGCCGGCCTGCGCCCAGCGGTCGTAATCGTGCGGCGAGCCGCGCAGGAACACGAGCCCGTTGACCGAGCCGGACCCGCCCAGCACCCTGCCGCGCGGCCAGGCGATGCTGCGGCCGTTCAGTTCGGGCTCCGGCTCCGTGGCGTAGCCCCAATCATAGCGCCGCGACTTCGACAGCCGGGCATAGCCGGCCGGGATATGGATCCAGATGTCGCGATCCGGCGGCCCGGCCTCCAGCAGGGTCACCCGCACGGACGGATCCTCCGACAGCCGCGCCGCGACGATGCAGCCGGCGGTGCCGCCGCCCACGACGACGAAGTCGGAGGCCCCGTTCATCCGCGTTCGGCAGCCGCCGGTTCCACCGCGCCGACGAAATAATCCGGCCATTTCCGCTGCACCACCGGGCTGTCGGCGCGGTAGGCGTAGCATGTGTTGAGCAATGGTGGCCGCTGCCCCGGCGCCTCGCGCTCCCGCTTGGCGCGCACCGGGTACAGCGTCTGGATCGCCACCGTCGCCATCGGCTGCAACAACTCGCGCAGATGGGTGCAGCCATGCGTTCCGCCGACCCGTTCCGCCGCGGCGCGCAGGAAGCCGGGGCCGATCCGCAGGCCGACCAGCTTGGCATAGTTGGGCGCGATCTCGGGGCAGATGCGATAGGGGCTGTAATCGGTCGCCGCCTCGAACCCGACGATCACCATGTCCTCGCTCACGGTCATCCGCATGGACATGCCGTGCAGCGGCTCACCCGGCTCCATCCTGGGACGGTCGTCGGTGGCGAAGCCGTAGCTCTTGGTGTCGGTCATGCGCGCCTCGATGTCGTACAGGCCGTCATCCCGGCTATAACCGTTCAACTCGATCTGGCGGGTGTGGATCTTCTCGCGGTCGGCGACGGGCTGGCTCAGCGGCATGGCGCCACTCCTTTACTTCGCCTCATTATGATGGGTGCGGCGGCGAGCCCAGGGTAGGGCGGTCACACGAACCGGGCCAAACGCACGGCGGTGTGGCCGCGGCTTGGGCGCAGGCTGGGCATCACCAGCATGCAATCGTCGTACGGCGTGCGGATTTCGGCCGTCCCATCCAGGGCGATCAGCGTGTTCCGCTGCGGGATGACCTGGCCGCCGCGGAAATCCTGGACGAAGGCGAACGCGGCGGTCGCCGCCGTCACCGCGACCGTCACCTCCGCGACCTTGCTGGCCGACGCCGGCCTGGCGCCCGGCTGGATGCCGGTGCAATGGAGCAAGCCGTCCAGGCATTGCCGGGCGCAGTCGACCGCCTGGCGCTCCCAATGCTGGCCGGCTTCGACCAGGATGGCGGCGGCCGGGCCGGGGCCGGTGAACCGGTGATAGTCGATCAGCCGCGGGCCGCTGACATGCCCGACATCCGCAATCACCAGGCCCGGCACGCCGACCGACCGCCCCAAGGCGCGGCCTTTCGCGGCGGGACCGCTCAGGATCAGCGGCTCGGACGGCCAGAGCATGGAGTGGATGTCCAGCAGCACATCCACCTGGTCGATCAGCGGCCGCATGGCGCGAGCGCGGTCCAACTCGACCGATCGCCGCGGCCCGTCCAGGATGGCCGGGTCCCACAGCCGGTTCAAATCCTCATCCACGAAGCGGGAGGCCGTGGGTTGCGCCGGGTCGAAGCGGTCGAAGGCAGCCAGGTTGGCGAAGCCCAGCGTCAGCCGGCCCAGGGCGGGGACGAGGCCGGCGCACAGGAGTTGGTTCAGCACGATCGCCCCGGCCAGTTCATTGCCGTGCACGAGCGCGACCGCTGCGACATGCGGGCCGGGGCGGCCGGAGTCCAGCGTGGTGAAGCCCGGCACGCCAGTGTTGCCCGCCACCCAGCGGGAGATATCCGGCGGCGTCACCTCCACGGCGAAGTGCGGCAGCGCCCCAGGGTTCGGCGCCTGGTTCATCCGGCGTGCTGGCTCGCGACGGCCGAGCAAGGGACTTCGATGCTGCGGAGGCGGAAAGCGAGGACCATGTCCGCCATCCTATACGGGTGACGTCCGACGGCAACGTGTTGCTCGTCTGACGGCAACGTGTTGCTCGTCTGACGGCAACGTGTCGCGTCAGGACGCCTGGTCCAGCGCCTCCTCCGCTTCCAGCCACGCCATCTCCGCGGCGTCCGTTTCGCGTGCGAGGGCGGCCAGCCGCGTGTTGGCGGCGGTGACATCGGCGGCGCGGCCGGGTGCGTAGAGCGCGGGATCGGCCAGCCGCGCCTCCAGCCTGGCCCGCTCCGCCGACAGCCGCGCCACGGCCGCCTCCGCGTCGCGGGCCTGCTTGCGCAGCGGCGCCGACTGCACGCGGGCCTGCGCCCGGTCGCGCCGGTCGTCGCGCCGGGTCGGCGCTTCGGTCCGCAGCGGGCGCGCACGCTCGGTCAGCAGGCCGCGGTAATCGTCCAGGTCGCCGTCATAGGGTTTGGCGGACCCGTCCGCCACCAGCCACAGCCGGTCCGCGACCAACTCCACCAGATGCGGGTCGTGGGTGATCAGCAGCACCGCGCCGCCGAACTCGGCCAGCGCGCGGACCAGCGCGTCACGGGCGTCGATATCCAGGTGGTTGGTCGGCTCGTCCAGGATCAGCATCTGCGGCGCGTCGCGGGTGGCCAGCGCCAGCAGCAGCCGCGCCCGCTCGCCGCCGGACAGTTGGGCGGTCGGCGTTTCGGCGCGGTCGGCGTCCAGGCCGAACCGGGCCAGTTGCGCCCGCACCGCCGGCGGCAGCGCGCGGGGCATGGCGCGCGCCATGTGGTCGACCGGCGTCTCGCCCGCGACCAGTTCCTCCGCCTGGTGCTGGGCGAAATAGCCGACGCGCAGCTTCGGGTTGCGTCGGATCTCCCCGGCCAAGGGCTCCATTCGGCCGGCCAGCAGCTTGGCCAGCGTGCTCTTGCCGTTGCCGTTGGCGCCCAGCAGCGCGATGCGGTCCTCCATGTCGACGCGCAGGTTGACCCCGCGCAGCACCACGCGGCCGTCATACCCGGCGTCGACCCGGTCCAGTTGCAGGATGGGCGGCGACAGCATGACCGGCTCGGGGAAGGCGAAGCGGGTGGCGCTGTCCTCGATCACGCTGTCGATGACCGGCAGCCGCTCCAGCGCCTTGAGCCGGGATTGCGCCTGCCGCGCCTTGGTGGCCTTGGCGCGGAACCGGTCCACGAAAGCCTGCATATGGGCGCGCTGTGCGGCGATGCGTTCGGCGGCGCGGGCCTGCTGCATCGCCTGCTCGGTGCGGATGCGGATGAACTCGGTATAGCCGCCCGGCGTCAGCGACAGGCGGCGCTGGTCCAGATGGGCGATCGCCTCGACGGCGCGGTCCAGCAGCCCGCGGTCGTGGCTGACGATCAGGCAGGCGCCGGGGAACCGGGCGATCCAGCCCTCCAGCCACATGGTGGCCTCCAGGTCCAGATGGTTGGTCGGCTCGTCCAGCAGCAGCAGGTCGGGGGCGGCGAACAGCGCCGTCGCCAGCGCCACCCGCATGCGCCAGCCGCCGCTGAACTCGGCCACGGCGCGGCGTTGCGCGGCGGTGTCGAAGCCGAGCCCGGCGAGGATGGCGGCCGCGCGGGAGGGTGCGGCGTCGGCGCCGATGGTGCGCAGGCGCTCGTGGATTTCCGCCAGCCGTGCGGCCGGGGCCATCTCCGCCTCCGCCAGCAGCGCGAGACGCTCCGGATCGCCTTGCAGCACCGTGTCCAGCAGGGTGGCCGGGCCGGACGGCGCCTCCTGCCGGACCTGCGCCATGCGGGCGCCGGCGGCCAGGTGGATGGCGCCGCCATCCAGCGCCAGCTCCCCGGCGATGGCCCGCAACAGGGTGGATTTGCCCGCGCCGTTGCGGCCCACCAGCCCGATGCGGCGGCCGGCATCCACCCGCAAGGTGGCATGATCGAGCAACGGGCGGCCGGCCATGCGCAGGGAGGCGTCTTCGATGATCAGCAGGCTCATGCCGGGTAATTAGTCCGCGGAGCCTGTAGCGGCCAGGTGATGTGACCTGATGTCCCGCCGCAGAGGGTCTGATCTGTGACGGAGATGGCGGAGCGGTAATCTACAGCCTTCCTCAAAGAAGGCCAGCACTCGGCCGAAACCGGATGTGGTGAAGGATGTACCCACATGGCAAGAGTTCCATAGACCTGCCTCAAAGCCATGTGCCATTTGACTTTTGAAGTCGAGGGCTTAGCCACCACATCGATGGCGCGCAAGGATATCAACCGTCACCGACCTGATGATATTCGACGACCGGATTTCGAGTTTTGCGTCTCCGGCCGGCCAGTCTCGGCACAGGCCGAAAACCGCCTCCTGCTTCAGCAATGGAAGTCGACGGTGCGTGAGGCTGCTCGGGCTGCCTGGATTGAGACCGAGCCTCGTTTCGCGAAGATGTCGCGCTGCGTGTCACGCACTACTCGGAACGAAGGATTGCGGACCGGGACAACCTGGTGAAGCCGATCCAGGATGCGCTTCAGGGTCTTGTTTACGCCAACGACAGGCAGATAAAGGACTTGATGTCCAACTGGCGGAACATTAACGGCAGGTTCACCATACGACATATGGCCCTGCCTCTTGCCGTCGCGTTTTAAAACGGCAGCGAGTTCCTGCACATCCGCGTCTGGATCAGCACTGAACCCGAGGAACTTGGGTGATGCCACAAACAAACTACCCGACGGAACTTGCAGCCCAGAAGAGGCTTGCGAGCCGATACAAGTCGCTCGGTTATGACGTGCAGGAAAATCCCGGCCCCGATCGTCTGCCGGATTTCATGCATGGCGCAGCGCCGGACATCGTCGCGCGCAGCTTGTCAGACAACGTCGTCATCAAGATCAAGCGGCACGCCTCCCTCAAAGGATCGAATGACATCGTCGGCATCGCCGAGCGCATCTCAGTTCATCCAGACTGGCGCTTCGAACTGGTTGTGATCAAGGACGAGCGTGCGGACGGAGCGGCGTCCGAGAAAAACTATCAGATCCTGCTGGATAAAGTGCACGCCGCAACCAGTAACCGGCTGTTCGATGTCGCTTACATTTACCTCGTGACGATCCTAGTGCAGATGGCGCGCGATTTATGGAGAAAGAACAACGCCGCGCTCAGCGAGAAAGGTGATAGAAGCCTCTTCATTGATATGGGCTTCAAGGGCATCTTGCCTGACAGATTGGTTGAGCAGTGTTTATCTGCTCTTTCAATGCGAGTGAATTTGGCTACGGATCACACGGCAGCGGCAAGCCTGTCGGAAACAGAGGTGCAAGGCCTGCTGCGGTTGTGTGACGAGGTACGAGGGCTTTTATAGAGACATTGCCCGAGGGCCAATCCAGTCAGATTGCGCCGGCCATCCCTGCCAGCATGGCGTGATCTAGCCCGTTTCAAACCACCGTCCATATGGTGGCCATGCCCGACACGACACCCGCTGAACCCATCCTGATCGAGCACCACGGCGTCATCGGCGACCTGCGCACCGCAGCGCTGGTGGCGCGGGATGGCACGATCGATTTCTTCTGCGCCCCCGATTTCGACAGCCCGGCGATCTTCGCCAGCCTGCTCGACCCCGGGGCCGGCACGTTCCGCATCGCGCCCACCGACGAGGACGCGAAGACGGCGCAGATGTACGTGCCCGACACCAACGTCCTGCTCACCCGCTTCACGGCAGAAGACGGCATGGCCGAACTCATCGACCTGATGCCGGTCGCGGGCGACGGACCGCAGCGCCTTCAGCGCCACATCCGCGTCATCCGCGGCGTGTTCACCATGGCGATGGTGTGCGCGCCCCGGTTCGACTACGCCCGCACCCCGCACGCGCTGGAGCCCGGGGGCGTGTTCCGCCCGCAGGGCGCCGGCCCCGTGCTGCGCCTGACCGCCAGCGTGCCGCTGGACGCCCGCGACGGGGAGCTGCATGCCCAATTCGAGCTCGCGACCGGCCAAAGCGCCACCTTCGTGCTGGACATCGACCCGGCCGCGCACGGCGCCGAGCCTGCCGTCGCGGTCGCGGAGCGCGTCTACACCGAAACCGTGGAGTGGTGGCGGGACTGGGCCAGCCAATCGGATTACCAGGGCCGCTGGCGCGAGCTGGTGACCCGCTCCGCCCTGGCGCTGAAGCTGCTCACCTCCCGCGTGCATGGCGCCCCCGTTGCCGCCGCGACATTCGGCCTGCCGGAGCAACTGGGCGGCGAGCGCAACTGGGACTACCGCTTCGTTTGGATCCGGGACGGATCGTTCGCCATGTATGCCTTCATCCGCCTGGGTTTGCGGAACGAGGCGAAGGATTTCATCGAGTGGATCGCCCGGCGCGCCGAAGCGTCCGCCGCCGGGGACCAGTTGCGCGTCGCATACTCCTTGGCCGGGGAAAACCACCTGCCGGAGACGGTGCTGGACCTGGAGGGTTACGCCGGGTCGACGCCCGTCCGCATCGGCAACGGCGCGTCGACGCAGTTCCAGCTCGACATCTATGGCGAGCTGATGGACGCGGTGTACCTCGCCAACAAATACGGCGCCGCCATGTCGCACGATGGATGGACCAGCATCCGTCACCTGGTGGACTGGATCGGGCAGAACTGGCGCCGCCCGGATTTGGGGATTTGGGAGGGACGGGGCGAGCCGAAGCACTTCCTGCACTCCCGGCTGATGTGCTGGGTGGCGGTGGATCGCGCCATCCGGCTGGCGATGAAGCGCTCGCTGCCGGGGCCGCTGCCGAATTGGAACGCGTTGCGGCTGGAAATCTACGACTCGATCCACTCGGACTATTGGCGGCCAGCCCTCAACAGCTTCGTGCAGCATCCGGAGGCGGAGACGCCGGACGGTTCGATGCTGCTGATGCCGCTGGTGCGGTTCATCACGCCGCGCGATCCGCGCTGGCTGGGCACGATGGCGTCGATCGAGAAGCACCTCGTGGTGGACGCGCTGGTGTATCGCCGGTGCCGGCAGGACCGGGCGCTCGACGGCCTGCCGGGGCAGGAGGGTGCGTTCCTCGCCTGCTCGTTCTGGTATGTGGAATGCCTGGCCAGGGCCGGCGACGTGGCGAAGGCGCGGCTGCTGTTCGAGAAGCTGCTGGGCTACGCCGGGCCGGTGGGTTTGTATGCGGAGGAGTTGTCGCCCACCGGCCGCCATCTTGGCAACTATCCCCAGGCGCTCACGCATCTGAGCCTGATCAGCGCTGCAACCTATCTCGACCGCGCGCTCGGCCGCCACACCCAGCAACCTTGGGCGTGATGATGCCGGGTGCAGGAATCGAACCCGCGACATCTTGATTACAAATCAAGCGCTCTACCAACTGAGCTAACCCGGCCCGGCCCTGGGGCTAGCACAGCCTGGACCGAGTTAAAACAGCCTGCTCGCGGTGGGCTGCCGGCCGTGGGATTGATCGTCCACGGCGTTGCGCGTAGCACGCTCCGGCGCCGTCCGGCGTTGGCAAGCCGCGGAGTTGGTATGCGGCATTCTGGAGGCGAGTTTTGACCGCTGGCGTCGTCAAGGGCCGCGCGGCCGTCCGGTATTCGCTGGCGGCGGTCTACTTTGCTGCGGGGCTGTTCCACGTGGCGACGCCTGGCCCGTTCCTGATGATCACGCCGGGCTGGGTGCCGTTCCCGCGGGACGTGATCCTCGGCACCGGCCTGTGCGAACTGGCTGGCGCAGCAGGGTTGCTGACGCGCCCGTTGCGTCGCGCGGCCGGCGTGGCGCTCGCCCTCTACGCGGTCTGCGTCTTCCCGGCCAACATCAAGCACGCGTTCGAGGGGCTGCCCCCGGGCGAGGTGCAACTCACCTGGTGGTATCATGGCCCTCGGCTGGCCTTGCAGCCAGTGATCGTGTGGTGGGCGCTGTTCGCCGGGGAGGTGGTGGATTGGCCGTTCCGGCGCGCCGCCTTGCGCCAGCGGCGGGATATGCTGGGGTCGCCGGCCGATCCATGATCCTGGCCGACACGCGTCGCAGCATGACCGATCGCTACGCCGTCATCGGCAACCCGATCGGGCACACGAAATCGCCGCTGATCCACCGGGCCTTCGCCGCCGCGACCGGCCAGTCGCTTGAGTACGGCGCGATCGAGGGCACGGCCGGCGGCTTCGCGGCGGCGGTGGACGCGTTCCGGTCGGCCGGCGGCCGCGGGCTGAACGTCACCACGCCGTTCAAGCTGGATGCCTTCGCCTACGCGACCGAGTTGCGCGAGCCCGCGAGGCTTGCTGGCGCCGTGAACGCGATGAAGTTTGAGGGCGACCGGGTGGTCGCGGATAATTTCGACGGGATTGGGCTGCTCAACGACATCCAGCGCAATCTCGGCCGTGCGGTCGCCGGGCGGCGCGTGCTGATGTTGGGCGCGGGTGGCAGCGTCCGCGGCGCCATGCTCCCCTTCCTGGGGCAGCGTCCCGCGTGCCTCGTGATCGCCAACCGCACCGTCGAGACAGGCGAGCGCCTGGCACGGGAGTTTGCGGCCTACGGCGCGGTGGCCGCGCTGGGCTATGACGCGCTCGCCGCGATGGGCGGCTTCGACATGGTCGTCAACGCCACGTCCGCCAGCCTGTACGACGCCCTGCCAGGTGTGGGGCCGGGCAATTTCGCTCCGGGATGCCTGGCGTACGACCTCGCCTACGGCCGGGGGCTGACGCCTTTCCTGCGCCTGGCGCAGCGTGCGGGTGCGGCCAGACTGGCGGATGGCGTCGGCATGCTGGTGGAGCAGGCGGCCGAGGCATTCACGTGGTGGCGCGGCGTCCGCCCAGCGACGGCGCCGCTCATCAGGGACTTGGCTGTCCCGCTCCGGTAATGTGCCACCCGGGCCTGCTGGCCCCTGAACTTGGTAGGCGGTTCAGGGGCTGGACATTGGGCCGCTTGTTTTGAGCGGCAGCTTTGTCGGCGTGCCGACGCACTAATTTGCGGACGCTGCCTTAGACCTAAAGCGCCGCTGCCTGGGACAAGGCGGCGTCCAACGCCTTCTGCCGCTGTTCCGGCCCGGTCGCCACGCCTTCGGCCACGATCGCCGTGATGTCTGTGATCCCCATGAAGCCGAACACGGATTGCAGGTAGCTCTCCTGGTGCTCGTAGGCGGCTGCTGGGGCGCCGGGACCGTAGAAGCCGCCGCGGGACAGCGCCAGGATGACCCGCTTGCCGCCGGCCAGCCCCTTTGGCCCGGTCTCGGTATAGTGGAACGTCTTGCCCGCGACCAAGACCCGGTCGATCCAGGCCTTGAGCTGGCTCGGCACGGTGAAGTTGTACATCGGCGCGCCGACCACGACGATGTCAGCGGCCAGGAACTCCGCCAGTGCGGCGCCGCCGAGCGTCAAATCCTCCTGCAGCGCCTGATCATGCTGCACGTCGGGCTTCTGCCCGGCCAGGTAGGCTCCGCTCAGATGCGACACCGGCGCGGTCACCAGGTCGCGGTACGTCACCTCCATATCGCTGTTCGTCGCCCGCAGCCGCTTGACCACGGCGGCGGAGATCGCCCGGCTGACCGAGTTGGCGCCGAGAATGCTGGAGTCGACGTGAAGCAGCTTCATGACAGATATCCTTTGTCAGTTCTGGTTTGTAACTAAGGCTCTATGAAATACCCTGAAGGCAGACCACAAGGAGGCACAATGACCACACTAGGGCACATGGCTGTAACCGCCCGGCCGCTTCACCGGGACAGTGAGGACTGCCGGGCCGTCAGCAACATCCTGGTGCGGGTCGGCGACAAATGGAGCGTGCTGATCGTGGCCTTGCTTGGCGGCGGTCCACGCCGGTTCAACGAGGTCAAGCGCATGGTCGGCGGCATTTCGCAACGCATGCTCACCCTAACGCTGCGCGGCCTGGAACGCGACGGGCTGGTGACGCGCACGGTCACGCCCAGCAACCCGCCCCGGGTGGACTACGCATTGACCGAGTTGGGCCTGTCGCTGTGGCAACCGGTGGAAATGCTGAGCCAGTGGGCCCGCACCCACCACACCAAGATCGAGGCCGCACGCCAGGTGTTCGATGCCAGGGCGGACGCTGCCTGACCGGCCGCCGACCCGGTACATGCCTTGCATCGCCGGGCTGCAACGCCGAGAGTGCCGATGAACCGCTGTTCCGTCCTTGCCTGCCTGGGCGTCCTGTCCCTTGGCGCTGCCCACGCGCAACCGAGCGACACGCTGCGCATCGGCATGCGTGACGACCCCGACATCCTGGACCCGACGTTTTCGCGCACCTATGTCGGCACCGTCGTCATGACGGCGATCTGCGACAAGCTGTTCGACTTCGACGCCAAGCTGAATATCGTCCCGGTGCTCGCCACCGGCTACGAATGGACCGACAGCAAGACCCTGCTGATCCACATCCGGCCCAACGTGACGTTCCAGGACGGCGAACCGCTGGACGCAGCGGCCGTGGTCTACACGCTGCAACGTGACCTGACCGCCCCCGGCAGCTACCGCCGCAGCGAAGTGGGGGCGATGGACCATGCCGAGGTCGCGGACCCGATGACGGTGCGCGTGGTGATGAAGCAGCCGTTCTCGCCCTTCATCGCGGCGCTGACCGACCGGTCCGGCATGATGGTGGCGCCGAAGGCGGCCGAGGCGGCGGGCAAGGATTTCGGCCTGCACCCGGTCTGCGCCGGCCCGTTCCGCTTCGTCGAGCGGGTCGCGCAGGACCACGTGACGCTGCAGCGATTCCCCGGCTACTGGGATGCCGGCCGCATCCATCTCGACCGCGTGACCTACCAGGTCATCCCCGACAGCAGCATCCGCAAGGCCAACCTCCAGGCCGGCGCGCTGGACCTGGCCGAAGTGGCGCCGTTGGACGTGGACGCCGTGGCGCACGACCCCAAGCTGGCCATCGTCTCCGTCCCGGGTCTCGGCTACGGCGCGGTCACCGTGAACGTCGCCAACGGGGCACGTGCGAACAACCCGCTGGGCCAGGACCCGCGCGTCCGCCTCGCCTTTGAATTGTCGCTGGACCGGGACGCGTTGAACGCCGTCGTCTATGGCGGGGCCTACACGCCGAACGCCCAAGCGACCTCCCCCATCAGCCCGCTCTATGACCCGGCGCTGCCCATCCCGAAGCGGGACGTGCCGCGCGCCAAGGCGCTGCTGAAGGACGCCGGCGTTACGACGCCGCTGCCCGTCGACCTCGTGGTTTACAACACCCCGCAGGCGGTGCAGGCCGGCGAGGTGATCCAGGCCATGGCGGCGGAGGCCGGGTTCGACGTCCATGTCGACACGCGGGAGTTCGGCGCCGTGATCGCCGCGGTGAACGGGGGCGACTACCAGGCGACGCTGGGCGGCTGGTCCGGCCTGCTGGACACCGACAGCAATTCTTGGAGCTTCCTGCACACCGGCGGCGCGCTGAACGTGGCGCATTACAGCAACCCGGCGGTCGACGGCCTGCTGGACCAGGCGCGGGTGGCGAGCGACGTCGATGCCCGCCGGGCGCTCTACGCGCAGGTGTGGCAGCAGGTAAGCAAGGATTTGCCGGTCATCTATCTCTGGACCACCCGGAACATCCAGGGCGTGTCACGCCGGGTGGAGGGGTTCACCCTGCTCGCGGACGGCCTGCTGCGATTGCAGGACGTCCGCTTCCAGCACTGAGGCTTGGTTTCAGTAGGGTGTAATGCTCCTTCAAGCATTGCACCATCCCACCGACGACTCTCACATCACGGGTGTCGTGGTGCAATCCTCCAAGCGGATTACACCCTACGCCGCTGGGCAGCGTCGCTTTGGCAGGACGTCCGTTTCACGCACTGAGGCTTGGTTTCAGTAGGGTGGAATGCTCCTTCAAGCATTGCACCATCCCACCGACGACTCTCACATCACGGGTGTCGTGGTGCAATCCTCCAAGCGGATTACACCCTACGCCGCTGGGCAGCGTCGCTTTGGCAGGACGTCCGTTTCACGCACTGAGGCTTGGTTTCAGTAGGGTGGAATGCTCCTTCAAGCATTGCACCATCCCACCGACGACTCTCACATCACGGGTGTCGTGGTGCAATCCTCCAAGCGGATTGCACCCTACGCCGCTGGGCAGAGTCGCTTTGGCAGGACGTCCGTTTCACACACTGAGGCTTGGTTTCAGTAGGGTGCAATGCTCCTTCAAGCATTGCACCATCCCACCGACGACTCACGCAGCACCACGGGTGTCGTGGTGCAATCCTTAGGTGGATTGCACCCTACGCCGCTGGGCAGAGTCGCTTTGGCAGGACGTCCGTTTCACGCACTGAGGCTTGGTTTCAGTAGGGTGCAATGCTCCTTCAAGCATTGCACCATCCCACCGACGACTCACGCAGCACTACGGGTGTCGTGCCTCTGGGCAGAGTCGCTTCGGATCAGCGCTCTCCCTCCCCGAGGGCTTTCAACGGACACCTCTGACTCAGCTCACCATCGCGTAGGCGGGGCGTCGGGGGTCCGCGCCGGCGGCCAGCAGGCCGGTGGCCGGGTCGGTGCGGATGACCTCCACGCAACCGGCCAGCCACGTCACGTCCGGCCAGTCCGTGACCGTGTGGCCCCACTCGGCCAACTGCCCGCGCACCTCCGCCGGGACGCGGGATTCTACGGCGAGCCGCCCCGGGAAATACTCGAACGGCGCGAAGGAGGATGGGAAGGAGTAGCTGGCCACGCGCGGCGCCTCGATCGCGTCCTGCACCTCCATGCCGAAATGCAGCACGTTCAGCAGGACTTGCAGCATCGCCTGGATTTGCACGTCGCCGCCGGGCGTGCCGAACGGCATCACGCCGCCATCCGCCAGGATCGCCATCGCCGGGTTGGGCGTCAGCCGCGGCCGCTTGCCCGGGCCGACACCTGCCGGATGATCCGGGTCCGGCCGGCTCTGCGAGCCGCGGTTAGACGGGATGATGCCCAGGCCGGGGATGACCGGCGCGTTCCACGACCCGTCCGAGGGCGTCGCACTGAACGCATTGCCCCAGCGATCCACCGCGCAGACATAGCTGGTATCCGCCTCGACCTTCGGCATCTCGCGCAGGCTGGGGGCCGGGCGGGGCAGCGGACCGTCCGCCGCCGCCGGCATAGCCCCGAAGGCCGCGCCGGCGCGGACCAGGGCGGCGCGGCGCGCGATCGTATCCGGCGCCAGCAGATGGTCGAGCGGGACATCGACGAAGGCAGGGTCGCCGAAGAAGCGCTCGCGGTCCGCCATCGCCAGGTTGATGCATTCCGTCAGCCGGTGCAGGTACACCGCGGAGTTGTGCGCCAGGCCGTCGATCCCGGCCTGCTCCAGCAGCAGCAGAGCCTCCAGCAAAGTGGGCCCCTGGCACCACGGCCCGCACACCGCGACCTGGTGGCCGCGCCACTGGCGCACCACCGCCGGCTCGATCCGGGAGCGGTACTCCGCCAGATCGTCCATGCGGAGGTAGCCACCCTCCGCCTCGTGGAACGCCACGATCTGCCGCGCGATGTCGCCGCGGTAGAACGCATCGTGGGCGGCGCGCAGCCCTGCGGCGCGGTCAGGCGCGGCGCGGTCCTGGTCCGCCATGTAGGTTAGCGTGCGGGCCAGGTCGGACTGGACGAACCGCTCGCCGGGCTGCGGCACCCGGCCGCCGGGCAGGAAGATCGCGGCGTTGCTGGGATAGCGCTCGTAGGACGCGCGCTGCAGGGTGATCGTGTGCGTCAGCAGCGGGTTGACGGCGAATCCCTCGCCCGCGCACTTGATCGCGGCGGCGGCGATATCGGCGAAGCGCAGGGTGCCATGCCGCTCCAGCGCGGTGATCCAGGCGTCGGGCGCCGCGGGGATCACGGTGCGGAGCACGCCGTCGGGGATCTTGCCCGCCGCCTTGAACACGTCCGGCGGCAGGCGCTTCGGCCAATGTCCCAGCCCGGCGATCGTTTCCAGTGTGCCGTCGGCCAGGCGGATCATGATCGGCGCCACGCCCGCCACGTTGACCAGGTCCGGCAGCAGCACGCCCAGCGCGATACCGGCGGCGCAGCCCGCGTCGATGGCGTTGCCGCCAGCCTCCAGGACGGCGAACCCAGCCGCAGTCGCCAGATAGTGCCCGGCGGAAATCGCGTGCCGTGTGCCGTACAGCGTGGGGCGGGCGGTGCTCATGGCTTGCCTTCCGGGTTGGCCCCTTGCGCGACCATCTGCTGGTCCATGCGGGGCGTGTAGCTGATGCCGGCGCGGGCGGCGGCGATGGTGAACTCGGTGTAGAGCGGGATCATGCCGAGGCGCGCGACCGTCGCCCGGTCGGCCTCCTGCAAGGCGGCCTCGCGGCCCGGGTCGGAGCGGACGATCGCGGCCTCGATGATCTTGTCCAGCGCGGGGTCGGAGAAGCTGCCGCGGTTGCCGTCGCCAAAGCCCAGGGCCTCGTCGCGGGAATGCGCCACCAGGCCCAGTATGTAGGCCGCATCGTGCAGCGACGACAGCGAGATGGCGTAGAGCAGCAGCGGCATCTGGTTCTTGTCGGCCCGGGTGCGGCTCATGAACGTGGCGCCGGGCTGGACATCCACCGCGGTCGTGATGCCGCCGCGCGTCAGCATCTGCGCCACGGTCTGGCAGATGCGGCTGTCGTAGATGTAGCGGTCGTTGGTGCAGGCGAGCGTCATGCGGAAGCCGTCCGGATACCCCGCCTCCGCCAGCAGCGTGTGGGCGCCGGCGGCATCCCCCTTGGGCACGGCGACGCCGGCGCTCCAGCCGGTGAACCCTTCCGGCACGACCTGCATGGTCGGCACGCCTTGCCCCGACAGCACGCGGTTGACCAGCGCCGTGCGGTCGATCGCGGTGGAGATCGCCTGCCGGACCCGCAGGTCGCGCAGCGGGTTGGCGGGCAGCATCTTGCCCGCCTTGTCCTGCAGCAACGGCAGCGTGTCCGCCCCGGTGTTCGGCTCCAGGAACACCACCCGGTCCGCCGGCCGCGCGAACACGTGCAGCGCCGGGTCGGCCTTCAGCCGCGCCACGTCGTCCGGCGGCACGTTCTCCATCAGGTCGATGTCGCCGGCCAGCAACGCCGCCTCCCGCGTCGCGTCGTTGGAGATGACTTTCACCACCACCCGGGCATAGGCGGGCTTCGGCCCCCAATAGCTGTCGTTGCGCTGCAACGTCATGTCGTCGCCGTAGCGGAACGCCACCACCCGGTACGGCCCGGTGCCGACCGCGACCCGGCTGGAGGAGCCTTCGGCCGGTTCGCCCGCCAAATGCGCGGGCAGGATGAAGATGTTGGTGAATTGGCCCGGCAGGGTCGGGTTTGGCCGGTCCGTGTGGATGCGCAGCGTGAAGGGATCGACCACCTCCGTGCGGACGATCGTGCGCAAGTTCGGCGTGTACGGGCTCGGGTTGTTCGGCAGCGCCGGGATGCGGGCGAAGGTGGCCACGACGTCCGCCGCCGTGAAGGGCGAGCCGTCCTGGAAGGTGACGCCGTGCCGTAGCTTGAACTCCCAGGTCAGCGGATCGAGCTGCCGCCAGCTCGTGGCCAGCGACGGCGTCCACCGCGCATCGGCGTCCCGCCCGACCAGGCTGTCGAAGATTTGCCGGGCGGCGGCCATGTTGGGGCCGAGGAACAGGAAATCCGGATCAAGTCCGAACGGAGCCTGCACGCCGATGCGAAGCTCCTGGGCGAGGCTGGTGCGGGCGAGCGTGGTGCAGATCAGCAGGGCGGACAGCAGAACGCGGATCATCGGGCCGGCTTTCTCCACGGGCGCAGGCACCTTGCCGCTGTTCATGCCGATGGGAAAGGCGGCGCGGTTCACGGCAGTCGACCGGCTACAGGGCTTCGTCGCAACGCCTGACAGGCTTATCCGACCGCAAGGATTGGAGTTGCGGCACCCGTAGGAACAACCGGCCAAGGCTGCCGCCGACCTCTGAAAGGCCGGCGTTGTTCCCAGGGGACAGCGTTAGTAGGGGTAAACCGGCACGGCATATGGCGCCACGACATACGGGGCGGGCTGGACGATAACCGTCGGCGGGGGTGGCAATTGGTTGCCCTTCGACACCATGCACTGCACGAAGGCGTCGTTGTACTGGCCTTGGATGCCGCCCTGCGCGTAGTTTGAGCTGGAGGCGCCAATCCCCGTGCCGAGAGCCGCGCCGCTGGCAGCGCCCACCGCGGCGCCCCGGCCGCGGCCGACCGCGGCGCCCAACCCTGCGCCGAGGACGGTCCCCAGCACCGCCCCGCCCACTGCCTGCTCGTTGGCGAGCTGCGCCTGTCCCTGCACGACATTCGCCGCGTAGCTGGTGCAGACATTCCGGTCCTGCACGAACGCATCGAACGGCTTACCCGGCGCGGGAAGGACTTGCACTGTTGGTCCAAGCGGAGTCATCGCACAGCCCTGGACAAACACCAAGGCGGACAAACCAACGAACTTCAACCGCAAGTATGTCATACCGTAACGAGACCTCTGGTTCCTGCCAGCCTATTTACAGCCATACGCAACGCGATCAAGCCGGGCCGGCCAACGCTCATCCCTGATGTTGATCAAATTCTGGGAGCGCCAGGCGCATTACTTGCGAAACAGTCAAGGCGCCAACATCCCGGTGCGCGGTAAAACGAGGGTGCGCCACCGACGCGCAAACGCTCGCTTTGGTGTCACAGCAGAGTGCTGCCCTTATCCCGTCCCCTGCTATACAGTGCGCACGAGGTCAGAACAGAGGGAGGCTGAAGATGCCATTTGACAGCGCTGGATTCCCGCCGGAGCGCCAGGAACCAAAGCGAGTGCCGATATCGGACAACGCACTCTGCGTCGGCATCGTCTTCATCGCGTTGAGCCTGCTGGTGATCCCGATTTCCGTGCCGGCCTTCGTCGACATCATCCGCTACATCAGGGGCCACTAACGCCCGGCGAAATCGCCGCCCGCATCAATACGAGCGGGGCAGGCCGAGCACGTGCTCGGCGAGGTAGGACAGGATGAGGTTGGTGCTGATCGGCGCCACCTGGTACAACCGCGTCTCCCGGAACTTGCGTTCCACGTCGTACTCCTCGGCAAAGCCGAACCCGCCATGCGTCTGGATACAGGCTTCGCCGGCGGCCCAACTCGCCTCGGCGGCGAGCATCTTCGCCATGTTCGCCTGCTCGCCGCAGGGCAGCCCCGCCTCGAACCGCTCCAACCCGTCGCGCACCAGCAACTCGGCGGCACGCATCTGGGCGTAGGCCCGCGCGATCGGGAACTGGATGCCCTGGTTCTGCCCGATGGGGCGGCCGAACACCTTGCGGTCGTTGGCATAGGCGGTGGA
This sequence comes from Acetobacteraceae bacterium, assembly GCA_965199095.1. GTDB lineage: Bacteria > Pseudomonadota > Alphaproteobacteria > Acetobacterales > Acetobacteraceae > LMUY01. The sequence goes on along the minus strand of CBDAQM010000003.1, from coordinate 324,372 downwards.
CCTGGCGGTGAACCACTTGGCGTCGCCGATGCACTCCGCGGCGATCAGCAGGCGCTCGGCGTTCATGCCGTCCAGGATGTAGCGGAAGCCGCGGCCTTCCTCGCCGAGCAGCGCGTCGGCCGGGATCGGCATGTCGTCGAAGAAGACCTCGCATGAGTTGTGGTTCATCATCGTGCGGATCGGCCGGATGGTGAGGCCGGTGACCGCCTTCATGTCGACGATGAAGGTCGACAACCCCTCCGTCTTCTTCGCCACCTGGTCGCGCGGCGTGGTCCGGGCCAGCAGCAGCATGAGGTCGGAGTGTTCGGCCCGGCTGGTCCAGATCTTCTGGCCGTTCACCACGTAACCCTCGTTGGTGCGCCGCGCCGTCGTGCGCAGGGCCGTCGTGTCCGTGCCGCTGCCCGGCTCCGTCACGCCGAACGCCTGCAGGCGGAGCTCGCCCGTGGCGATCTTGGGCAGGTAGCGCTGCTTCTGCGCCTCCGACCCGTGCCGCAGGATGGTGCCCATGGTGTACATCTGGGCGTGGCAGGCGGCGCCGTTGCAGCCCTCCGCCTGAACCGTCTCCAGGATGGCCGCCGCCGCCGACAGGCCCAGGCCGGAGCCGCCATATGCCTCGGGGATCAGCACCGACAGATAGCCGCTTTCCGTCAGCGCGGTCACGAACTCGGTCGGATAGCCGCGCACTTCATCCAGCTTGCGCCAGTATTCGCCGGGAAAGCGGGCACAGAGCTTGCGGACTTCTTCGCGGATCTCGGCGTGGTCGTCGCGCGCGGTCAAGGGAACGTCCATGGTTTCCTCCTATGCTGCCTCAACGCGCCTGCCGGGCAATCGTGCCCGGCAGGCGCACGTCACACCGGCAGGGTGACCAGCGCCTTCAGGCCGCCCGACGGGCGGTTGGACAGCACCACGTCGCCGCCATGGCCGCGCAGGATGTTGCGGGCGATCGGCAGCCCAAGCCCGGAGCCGCCGGTTTCCCGGTTGCGGCTCGGCTCCAGCCGGTGGAACGGTTCGAACACCCGGTCCAGTTCGGAAACCGGGATACCCGGCCCGTCATCCTCCACCAGCACCGTCACGACGCCGTCCTGCGGCGGCAGCAGGCTGACCCGGACGGAATCGCCGTATTTCACCGCATTCACCACCAGATTGGTCAGCGCCCGCTTGATGGCCACCGCCCGGGCCCGCACCACCTGGTGCAGCGGTCCCTTGAAGTCGATCTGCTCGGCCACGTCTGGATGGGCGTCGGCCGCCTCGTCAAGGACGGTGCGCAGCAGCTCCGCGAGGTCGAGCGGGGTCGGCGCCTCCGCCGTCGCGTCGTCGCGGCCGAAGGCGAGCGTGGCGGCGACCATGCCCTCCAGCTCGTCCAAATCGCCCAGCATCTTCCGCTGCTGCTCCTCGTCCTCCATCCATTCCGCGCGCAGCTTCAGCCGGGTGATCGGCGTGCGCAGGTCGTGGCCGATCGCGGTCAGCAGGAACGTCCGGTCGCGCACGAAGCGGCGGATGCGTTCGGCCATGATGTTGAAGGCTTGCGCGGCCTTCACCGCCTCCGCCGTGCCGCGCTCGGGCAGGGGCGGCGCGTTCACGTCCATCCCCAGCCGCTCCGCCGCCGCCGCCAACTCCCGCATCGGGGCGCTGAACTGGCGCACCGCCCAGATCACCAGGGCCGCCGCCGCCAGCGTCATCAGGATGAAGGGGATGAGGAAGGTCTGTGACCAGAGGAACAGGAAGCGATGCAGCGTGACGTGGACGTTCAGCCATTCGCCCGTCGGCAAGCGCATGCTGACCAACAGCGACCGTTCCCACGGGACGCCGCGGACCTGCAGCTCCCGCCATCGCAGCCCGGGCGGGATCGGGGCGAATTGCATGCTGATCCGCAGGGCGCGCGCCACCGGCGGGGGCGCTGGCTCCAAGTCGCTGGTTGCCGGGCCAGCGTCGAGCGTGGCGGTGAAATCCGACGATTCGTCGTAGGCGCGAAGCCCGGCCTGACGCTCCTCCGGGGCGGCCGTGACCACCGAGCGATACAGGCTGCTGACCCGCAATCCCAGCGATTGCGCCGCCGCCAGGCGTTGCAGGTCGAGGCGGTCCAGCGTGTAGATCAGCAAGCCGCCGGCCTGCACCAGCACCAGCCCGATGAGCAGGACGAGCGCGGTCCGGTTGTCGAGGCTATGCGGCCATAGCCATCGCCCCATCCGCCGCATCACGCCCGCTGGACGTCCGCCGCCAGGACATAGCCGCCGCCGCGCACGGTCTTGATCAACTGCGCCTGGCGGCCGTCATCCTCCAGCTTGCGACGCAGCCGGCTGATGGCCACGTCGATCGCCCGGTCGAACGGTCCGGCCTGGCGGCCGCGCAGCAGGTCCAGCAGCATGTCGCGCGTCAGCACCCGGTTCGCCCGCTCCACCAGCGCCACCAGCAAGTCATACTCGCCGCCGGTCAGCGGCACCTCCACCCCGTCAGGGTTGAGCAGGCGGCGGCGCGCCGGCTCCAGCGTCCAGCCGGCGAAGCGCAGCGCGGCCACGTCGTCCGCCCGGCGTCCGCTGCTATCCGCCGTGCGGCGCAGCACCGCGCGCATGCGGGCCAGCAGCTCGCGCGGGTTGAACGGCTTGGGCACGTAATCGTCCGCCCCCAGTTCCAGGCCGATGATTCGGTCGGTCTCCTCCCCCATGGCGGTCAGCATCACGATCGGGACGTCGCCTTGCGAGCGCATCCAGCGCGCCAGGTCCAGCCCGCTTTCCCCGGGCAGCATCAGGTCCAGCACGACGAGTTGGAAATGCCCGATCGGCCAGGCGCGGCGGGCTTCGCGTCCATCACGCACGGCGGTGACGCGGAAGCGGTGGCGCTCGAGGAAACGGGCAAGTAGGTCGCGGATTTCGCGGTCGTCATCCACCACGAGGATGTGCGGCATTGTTTCCATGGCATCACCATAGAGCCGCCCTCTCGCGGGAGGGAGACGTCGTTGCAATTGGTTGCATTTCGCCGCGCTGCTGACGCGTTGGTGGCGTCAAGATCAGACCCAAGACACAGGCCGGAACACACAGCATGCGCAAGACCACTCTCGTTGCCCTCGCCGCCGCGACCCTGATCGGGACCGGGGTGGCCGTCGGCGTCAGCCAGGCCGACGCCCAAGGCGCGCCGCCTGCTCCTCCGCCGGGCATGGCAGGCCCGGGTCCGGGTATGCACCGCCCGATGATGGGGGAGGGGCATGGCCCGATGGAAGGGCGCATGCGGTTCATGGGCGGGATGATGCGCCGCATGCGGCAGTTCGCGCTGATCTACCCGGCGCAGGACCGCGCGCTGTCCGGCCCTGACGTGCAGAAGATCGCCGAGGCGTTCCTTCTGTTCAACGGCAATCACACGTGGAAGGTGACGGAGGTCACGGAACAGCCGGACCAGGTGACCTTCGCCCTCGCCACGGCTGACGGCACGGCGATCGCCCATTTCACGATGGACCGCCATAGCGCCCACGTTGAAAGGGTGAACTGATCGCGGAAGACGGCGACGCCCGACGACAGGCCCGCGTCGGGCGCGCTATCGCGGCGGACCTTTCAGGACGCGGAGCACCGCGTCGACCGTAAGGCCGTAGACCACGTGGACGATGAAGCCGCGCCCATGTGTCTGCCACGGATAGCGGGTCGGCGCGGCGGCTAGACCGAGGCGCGCCGCCGCCCACTCATCCTCGATCGCCCAACTCGTCACGCCGAACGCAAAGCCCCGGCCGGCCGTAAGCCAGCCCAGCCGGTCACGCAGCGCGCCGAGGAGGGCGGCGGGAATGATGCCGATCGCGTATTTCACGCCCAGGCCGAGCGTGTTTTGCTCGGGGTTCCGCAGCTCCATTCCAGCAGCCTTGGTGACGCGATCGGCAACGACATGCGCCGGGTCCAGCCCGTCCGGCCTGGCCGCGACGGTGGCGTCGCGCGTCGCCTGGCTTTCGCGGGCCGCGAGGTATTTGTCGACCTCGTGCAGCGCCCAGACCCCGGCGGCGCCCGCAATGGCGCCACGGATCAGCCCGCCCAAGATGCTGTCGCCTGCCCGGTCCGCCATGCGCCGCACTCCTGCCCGTCCGGCCGTCCAACGTGGCCGGCCGCCACGCGGTTCCGAGCTTGCCGGCCCTCCGCTCACGGGTTAAACGCCCTGTCGATCGAACCAAGGCAGGCTGACATGGCGCTCGAGCGCACGTTTTCCATCATCAAGCCCGACGCCACGCGGCGGAACATCACCGGCAAGGTGTTGGCCACGCTGGAAGCCGCCGGCCTGCACGTGGTCGCGCAGAAGCGCATCCACATGACCAAGCAGCAGGCGGAGGAGTTCTACGGCGTGCACAAGGAGCGGCCGTTTTTCGCCGGGCTGGTCCGCTTCATGACCTCCGGTCCCGTCGTCGTGCAGGTGCTGGAGGGCGAGGACGCCATCGCGCTCAACCGCAAGACGATGGGCGCCACCGACCCGAAGAAGGCCGAGGCCGGCACGATCCGGGCGTTGTTTGCCGAGGACATCGAGGCGAACAGCGTCCATGGCTCCGACTCGCCGGAGGCCGCGAAGCAGGAGATCGCATTCTTCTTCACTGATGCCGAGATCGTGGGCTGAACCGCCTGCCGCGTACCAGATGGGCCGCCTTGGTCATGGCGGCAGCGCTGGCAGGTTGTGCGGCGCCGGCCGCGCAACAGCAGGCCGCTGCGCCCGGACCGGCCGCGCCGGAGGGGATTGACGGGCGCTACCGCGGGATCGCGCGGCTGACCCGCGCCACCATCCGCGGCTGCCCCCGCAGCGGCGCGCGCATCGTGACGATCGAGGGCAACGCCCTGTCGCTCAACTACCGAGGTTCAACGGCATCCTACGCGCTGGCCGCGATCGTCGGGCCGGACGGCAGCGTCCACGGCGGCGACGGACGCGGCACGATCGAGGGCCAGATCAGCGGGCGCCATTTGGATCTCACCGTCTCGTCGGAGTATTGCGAGGTTCGTTACGCGTTGGACCGGCTTTAGCCGGGTCGGCCGCGACCGCCATTGACATACAGGCATTCGGCGACACGCAACCGCTGGTCCCCACCGCGCCCGGCGTGCGGGAGACGCAGAACCGCCGCGTCGCGATCATCCTGAAATCGCGAGGCAACGGTCCTGGCCGATCCCGTAGCCTCAAACAGGGTCGGCGACGTCTCCGGCGAGGTCGATCTCGGCGTAGATGTCGGGAAGTGGAATGGCCAAGCCGATCTCCGGCATATGCAGCGTCCCGTCCGCCGCGATGATGTCAGTCACCCAATCCTCACCCTTGCGGCTGAACACGGTGGCGCCGGCATGGGTCTGTTGCAGGATGACGTAGCGCTGCACGGACGGTGTCGCGCGATATTCCGCGTTCTTGACGACGAGGTCGTCATGGGCAGTGCCGTCGCTCAGCACCTCAAAGATAACCACGGGGTCTCTGACAATGGTTGCCCGGGGTGCCACGGGCGCACACACGACAAAGGCTTCAGGATAGCGGATGCGGCCGGCAACCTCGATTTTAAGGTCGCTGCCAAAAGGCTTGCAGGACTTGCCCTGTAGCCGGGTGCCGAGCGCCATGATGAGGTTGCGTTGGATGGCGGCATGCGCGGCTGTCCCGCCCGCCATGGCAACCGGCGCATACCCGTTGAACTCGTAGCGCTGCTCCTGCCGTTCCTCCCAGGCGAGGAACTGCTGCAGCGTCATTGGCTTGCGTAGGGCCACGTTCATGTCGACACCCTAGCACGTCCGGCAACAAGAGGCCCAGGTCACCGAGGCGGTGCTGCCCATCCAATAGCCGGCGAACAAAGTAGTTTCGACCGCGCCCTGATCCCGCTATAGGCCACAGCCAAGCGACGCTCGACACGGGCCATCCAAAAGACCGGAGGAAAAGGGCCATGGCTTACGGCACGATGCTGCCAACGGCGAAGACGCCATTTTACCGCTCCCTGTACGCGCAGGTGCTGGTCGGCATTGTCCTGGCGATCATCGTCGGTAACTTCTTCCCCGACTTCGCGGTCGAGATGAAGCCGTTTGGCGACGGCTTCATCAAACTCATCAAGATGATGATCGCGCTGGTCGTGTTCTGCACCGTGGTGTCCGGCATCTCCTCCATGGGCAGCATGAAAAAAGTCGGCCGCGTCGGCGGCAAGGCGCTGCTCTACTTCGAGATCGTGTCCACCTTCGCCCTGTTCCTCGGCATGGCGGTCGGCAACATCCTGCAGCCGGGCGCCGGCTTCAACGCCGACCCGGCCAAGCTGGACGGCAAGGCCATCGCCCAGTACGCGGGCGCCGCGCAGCACCAAAGCATCGCCGACTTCCTGCTCAACATCATCCCCAACACCTTCTTCGACGCCTTCGCCAAGGGCGACATCCTGCCGGTGGTGCTGGTGTCGATCCTGTTCGGCTATGCCCTGTCGGTCCTGGGCGAGCGGGCGGCGCCGATGCGCCAGGCGATCGACAGCGCTACGGGGGTGGTGTTCGCCGTGGTGAACCTGCTGATGCGCCTTGCTCCCATCGGCGCGTTCGGTGCGATGGCGTTCACGGTCGGTAAATACGGCATCTGGGCGCTGGGACCGCTGCTGAAGCTGGTCGGCGTGTTCTACCTGACCAGCGTCATCTTTGTGGTGGTCATCCTGGGGATCATCTCCGCCATCGCCGGGTTCAACGTCTTCAAGCTGCTGAACTACATTAAGGCGGAAATCCTGCTGACGCTCGGCACCTCCTCCTCCGACCCGGCGCTGCCCTCGCTGATGGAGAAGCTGGAGCGGGCTGGTTGCTCGCGCCCCGTCGTGGGACTCGTGGTGCCAACCGGCTACGTCTTCAACACCGACGGCACCAGTATCTACATGACCCTGGCGGCGCTGTTCGTGGCGCAGGCGACCAACACGCCGCTGAGCATCGAGCAGCAGCTTGCCCTGTTCGGCGTGGCGATCCTCACCTCCAAGGGCGCCGGCGGCGTCACCGGCGCTGGCTTCATCGCCCTGGTGGCGACGCTGGGCGTGGTGCCGTCGATCCCCTTGGCCGGCATGGCGCTGATCCTGGGCATCGACCGCTTCATGAGCGAGGCGCGGGCCCTGGTGAACCTGATCGGCAACGCAGTCGCCACGGTTGTCCTGGCCGCCATGGAAGGCGAGCTGGACCGCGACCGCCTGCGCCTGGCGCTGAACGGCGAGATTGAGGAAGATCCGTCCACCCTGCCGCCCGCGATGGTCGCGGCTGGCGAATAGCAGCGCTACACCCGTAAGCAGTCCATATCCGGGTCGAGGGCGGAGAGCGCATCCAGGATCGCCGGCACGAACGACCCCGGCCCGGTTGCCCGGCCCGCTGCGATTTCCCCGGCGACGCCCAGCAAGGTGAGCGCGTGCCGGGTCGCCAGCAGCCCGTCCGGCTCGACCGCCAGGCAAGCGGCGGCGAGCGCGCCGGCGACGCAACCCATGCCGCTCACCTGCGCCATCAGCGGGTGCCCGCGGGGCACCGAGGCCGTGCGGGCGCCGTCCGTCACCCAGTCCACCGCCCCGGTGATGGCGATGACGGACCCGGTGTCGCGCGCCAGGCGGCTTGCCGGGTCCAGCGCCGCCGCCGCCGTATGGGTCGCGTCCGTCCCGCGGCCACCCGCCCCGACGCCGGCCATTGCCAGGATTTCGGACGCGTTGCCCTTGATCAGGCGCGGCTGGGCCGCCAGCAATGCTCGCGCGGCGTGGGTGCGCGCCGGGATCGCTCCCGCTGCCACCGGGTCCAACACCCAGGGGCGGCCGATCCGCGCCGCCGCCTTCACCGCCACCTGGGCAGCCTCCAACCGCGCCGCCGTCAGCATGCCCAAATTGACCAGCAGCACGTCGGCCGCCACGGCCTCCATCTCCGCCACCGCCTCCGCCATCAACGGGGACGCGCCGAGGCAGAGCAGGGCGTTTGCCGTGAGGTTGGCTGCAACTGGGCTCGTCAGGCAGTGCACCAGGGGATGCCGGGCGCGCACGGCCGCGAGCGTGCCACCGGCCGAGGGGAGGGAAGCGGGCGCCATGGCCTCGTGCATAGCCGTACTGTCCTCCTGAGACGAGACGGCCGGACTTGCCTCCATGCACCGGGCCGGCGAGGTTGCGTGCCCGGCCTGTTGCAGCGAAGCACGCGAATGACATTTTCCGCCCTCGACTCCCAACTGCTCGGCCCGCTGTTCGCGACGGAGGCGATGCGGGCCTGCTTCTCCGACGAGGCGCGGCTGGCGGCGATGCTGGCCGCCGAGGCCGCGCTGGCGCGGGCGGAGGCATCGCTCGGCCTGGTTCCTGCCGCCCTGGCGGACGCGGTCGCGGCGGCAGGCGGGTTGGATGCGGCGGCGCTCGGCCGCAGGACGGCGGTCGCCGGCGTTCCGACCATCCCCTTCGTCAAGGCCGTGCAGGCGCAGTTGCCGCCAGAGCTGGAGCGCGGCTTCCATAAGGGCGCCACTACCCAGGACATCCTGGACACGGCCCTGGTGCTGCAGATGCGCGATGGGCTGAACCTCGTCGCGGGCGAACTCGTGGGCATCTTGGATGGCCTGTGCAGCCTGGCGCAAACCGATCGCGACACGCCCTGCGTCGGCCGCACCTATGGCCAGCACGCCGCGCCGCTCACCTTCGGCTACAAGGTGGCGGTCTGGCTGGCCGGCATCGCGGAGGTCGCGGCCGGGTTGCCCCGCCTGCGCGACCGGCTGCTGGTCGCGTCGCTGGCCGGGCCGGTTGGCACCCTGGCGGGGCTCGGCCCGCACGGCCCGGCGGTGCTGGAGGCGTTCGCGCGGGAGCTGGGGCTCGGCACGACCCCGCTGGCCTGGCACGTGCGCCGGGCCCGGATGGCGGAGGCCGGCAGTTGGCTGGCGCAACTCGTCGGCGCGTTGGCCAAGATGGCGACCGATGTCGCCCACCTCGCCTCCACCGAAGTGGCGGAGGTGGCGGAGCCGTTCGTTGCCGGCCGCGGCGGCTCCTCCGCGATGCCGCACAAGCGCAACCCGGTCTGCTCCACCGTGATCCTGGCCGCCCATGCCGCCGCACCCGGGCATGCCGCAACCCTGCTCACGGCCATGGCGGCCGCGCATGAACGGCCGGCCGGATTGTGGCACGCGGAATGGCACGCACTGCCGAGCCTGTTCGGCCTGGCCTCCGGCGCGCTGCACGAGGCGCGGGGCCTGGCGCACGGGCTGGAGGTCGACGGCGGCCGCATGCGGGCCAACATCGACATCACCAAAGGCCTGCTGTTCGCCGACGCGGCGGCAGCCCGTCTGGCGGACAGCCTGGGGCGTGACGCCGCGCATGACCTGGTGGAAGACGCCGCGGCCGAACTGCGCCGCGGCGGCGACACGCTGCAGTCGGTGCTCGCCCGCCGCCCGGCGGTGGTGCAATCGGGCATCGAGTTGTCCGCGGCGTTCGACCTTGCCCCTGCTGTGGCGGCCGCTGGCCCCTGGGTCGACCGGGCATTGGCGGAGGCACGCGCGGTGTGCCAGTCCCTGTCGGCCCGTTGACGCCGCGGGGAGCGGCCCCCACCCTCTCGCCCCAACGACACCTGGCCAACGACACCTTGGAGGACGCGATGAGGACATCCGGCATTCGGCAGCACCGCCACGGCGGACCGGAGGAGTTGGTCTGGGAAGAGTACGACCTTCCCGAACCAGGCCAGGGCCAGGTCCTGCTGCGCCACACCGCGGTCGGGCTGAACTTCATCGACGTCTATCAGCGCACCGGATTGTATCCTCAGACCATGCCCTTCGTCCCCGGCTCCGAAGCCGCCGGCGTGGTTGAGGCGGTGGGGCCCGGCGTGACGCAGGTGGCGGTGGGCGACCGCGTGGCCTATGCCGGCGTGCTCGGCGCCTATGCCGAACGCCGGGTGATCGCGGCCGACCGGCTGGTGAGGCTGCCGGACGGCGTGACGGACCAGACCGCCGCGGCGATGATGCTGCAGGGCATGACGGTGCAATACCTCATCCGCCGCACCTACCGCGTGCAGGCTGGCGACACGATCCTGATCCACGCGGCGGCCGGCGGGATCGGCCTGATCCTGTGCCAATGGGCGTCGTCCTTGGGCGCCACCGTGATCGGCACCGTATCCTCCCGCGAGAAGGCGGAGCTTGCGCGGGCGCATGGCTGCACCCACCCGGTGGTGACCAGCGAGGCGGATTTCGTGGCGGTCGCGAAAGAGCTGACGGGTGGCAAGGGCCTGCCCGTCGTCTACGACAGCATCGGACGCGACACCTTCTTCAAGTCGCTGGACTGCCTGCGCCCGCTCGGCATCCTCGTGCTGTTCGGCCAGTCATCCGGCGCGGTCCCGCCGATCGACCCGAACATCCTCGCCCGCGGCTCCTACTTCCTGACCCGGCCGTCGCTGGGCGCCTTCGTGGCGACGCGGGAGGATTTGGAGAAGACGGCGGCAGACCTGATGTCGGTGGTGGCGTCGGGCACGGTCAAGATCGTCATCGGGCAGACCTATCCATTGCGCGAGGCAGCGCGCGCCCATGCCGACCTGGAGGCACGGCGCACCACGGGATCGACCGTGCTGACCGTGTAGCGGGCGCGCGTCGTGGCAGAACCGAGGGTCAAGGCGAAGCTGTGGGTGCAGATGGCGTTGCGCCTGGGGTCGGGCGCCGCACGGCCCGGCGTCGTCATCCGCAGCGGCGATGCCGATGCGGGCGGCATCCTGGTCATCCTGCGGGGTCGCGAGGGGCTGGTCGTGCTGTCGCAGGTGCGGGCTGGCGAAGGGGAGGCTGCGTGGATGCGGGCCACCGGGGCGCACCCGGTTGATGAGGCGACGGCGGACGCTTACGTGTCGCGCCAGGTCGGGTTTGATCCCGATCTTTGGGTGATTGAGTTTGAGGCGGCAGATTATCTGCCGCCCTTCAGCGGCACGATCCTCTGACGGGGCGTCACGGCTCGCAGGCACTGTTGCCTGGATGCGCAGCTTATGTTGCCCCGAGATCACAGAGGTCAGGAATTAGCCGCGTTGCTCTCCCGCTGGGCATATCCAGTGATACTGTGCCGTCGCCGAATCCAGATGCGATGCGGTTGTCTGCCGACGGATGCTGATTGGTCATGAGGAGAGAGGTATGAAGCTCCGCAACGCGCTTCTGGCCGCGCCCGTCCCGGTCCGTTTGCGTCCGCTAGCCGCAGCCCCGATGTCGTGCAGCGACCCGTGACACTGCGGCGAATCGACGGGTGAGTTGGCCTTCGCACCCCACCGGCCAGCGGCTGCGACGTCGTGTGCGGGATGAGGGTCGCGCTTTGCAAGAGCAGCATGAGACGCGGACCCAAACGAAGCCGGCCCAGTTATCTGGCCGGCCTCCTTGCAGTATCGGTGTAAGACAGTATCCATCGGTGCCAACGCACTAGGAGAGTGGCTATGACTTGGCTTCGTACCCCGCTGCTGGCAGCAACGATCCTGGCCGCGCCGAGCCTCGCGCTCGCCCAACCGATCGAGGGCCTGTATATCGGCGCCGGGGCGGGCGGCAATTACCTCCAGCAGGAGCGTGTGCTCGCCTCTCCTGGGCTCGGCCTGCGCGCCAAGGATCTCGCCACCGATATCGGCGGGGTGGGCGTGGGCAGCGTCGGCTGGGGCTTCGGCAACGGCCTGCGCCTGGAAGTCGAAGGCGACGTCCGACACAACCGCGTGCGGCAGATCAACGGCTTCACCGCCGCCGTTGGCCCCACGGCGTCCGGTGGCGACCAGTTCAGCTATGGCGGGATGGTCAACGCGCTGTTCGACCTCGATATCGGCTTGAACTGGCTGTATCCGTATTTCGGTCTCGGCGCCGGCTTCGCCGACACGCAGTTGAACGCGATCCATTCCTATGGTGTACCCGGCCCAATCCGGCTGGCAGCCAATGGATGGTCCGGGAACTTCGCCTATCAGGGGATCTTCGGCCTGTCCTTCCCGCTGGCGGCAGTTCCGGGGCTATCACTGACGGCGGAGTACCGGTTCTACGGCATCCTGGATGCACCCTCCTTTCATGCCGAGGACAACGTCGCGGTGCAGGCCGGGGCAGGGCCGGTGCATGCCGGGCGGGGCAATTTCAACCTGAACAGCGACTACAACCATAGCCTGCTGCTTGGTGTCCGCTACGCCTTCGACACCGCACCGCCGGCCGCGCCGGCCCCCGCGGCAGCGCCGCAGCCGCCGGCCGTCACGCCAGCCCGGACATACCTGGTGTTCTTCGATTGGGACCGGGCCGACCTGACCGACCGGGCGCGGCAGATCGTCGCCGAGGCGGCGCAGGCCAGTACCCGGGTGCAGACGACCCGGATCGAGGTGCAGGGCAACGCCGACAGCTCCGGCACGCCCGCGTACAACCAGCGCCTGTCGCTCCGGCGGGCGCAGACGGTGGCCGCCGAACTGGTCCGCGACGGCGTCTCGCGCACGGCGATCGACATCCAGGCCTTTGGCGACACACGCCCGCTCGTCCCGACCGCACCCGGCGTGCGCGAGCCGCAAAACCGCCGCGTCGCGATCATCCTCCGCTGAGCTGCGGCCCAGGCGCAAACCTGTCTTGAGGGCGCGGCCACCTGCGACACTCATGAATGGGCGCAAAGACGCCCATCCTTAAGCCAGCAGGCGGCATGTGAGAGAGCCAAACTGAATGGCGTCGGGGGGCAGGGTAAGGGTCCGATGCGACCGTGCAGGTGACCCCCAACCCTCCCTGCCAACACAGAGAGGGCTTCTGCAGATCAGCTTGAAGCGTTCAGGCCCTAAAGGTTGGAACGGCCGCGGTCAAGGCGTGCGGATTTTGCTCGTGGTCACGGCGCTGGCCTGGCGGATACGGGCGTGGCTGGCGCGATCCGGGGTGGTGCAGGCGATCAACACGATCGGCTGGGCCATGGGCCGGCCGGACGCGTAATCCGTCAACTCGCTGCCGCCGCTCAGTTTCATGACGTCGTCGAACATGGAGATGTTCTGGTCACAAAACGACGTGCCGGATTTCAGCCCGTCCTGCGACTGGCTGTTCGCCAGCGACGTGATGTAGTCGTCGTGCTGGGCCTGCGCCCGCTTGCCGTAGGTCCGGCTGAAATATGCCGTCAGCACCTTTTCCTCGGCCAGCAAATTCGGCCGGTAGCGGGCGATGAAGGCGTTGTAGCGCTCCGTCGCCTCACAGGTGATCGCAGTCACCATCAAATGGCTCTTCAGCCCGGCCACGTCGAAGGCGGTCTTGTCCGCCGGACGGGCACAACTCTCGGCGGAGGCCATCTGGCTGGTTAGCAGCCCCGCTGCCACCAGGCTCGAAAACAGGATACGCATGGGGTGTCTCCAGGCAGAAACGAGGTTGTGATGCTACGCCAGATAAAGCGTGATCTGAGGTAAAGCCTCTATTGCACGGGCAGACAACAGAAAATCGCGAACTCGTGAGCTATGTCCTTCCGCTGTGGCAGCATTGCCGCAGTCCTGTTTAGGCCTACGGCTTGCATTGCGCCGCCGTGGAGCCTCGACCATCATGACGCGATGACATCCCCCTCCGACCCGTTCGCCAGCTATGATCCGGGGCGTTATTTCTGCGAACTGACAGCGCGGGCCGGCGATGGCGGGGCGATCGGCCGCATCCGCGACCGTGTCTCCTCAATCGGGCTCGACATCCTGCGGACCCGGGCGGCTGGGGCCGAACACGACCTCATCAACCTCGGCATCACCTTCACCGTCTATTCCGAGGCGGAGGCGATCGATCGCATCCTGCCGTTCGACTGCGTGCCCCGGATCATCACGTCAGCCGAGTGGAAGCACCTAGAAGCCGGCGTGAAGCAGCGGGTGCGAGCGCTGAACAGCTTCCTGCACGACATCTACCACGAGCAGCGCATCCTCCGCGAAGGCGTGGTGCCGCGCGCCTTGGTGCTGGGCAACCCGAACTACCGGCCGGAGATGGAGGGCTTCCCGATCCGCTTCGGCACCTATGTCCATATCTGCGGCATCGACATCGTCCGCGACCGCCATGGCACGTTCTGCGTGCTGGAGGACAATGCCCGCACCCCGTCCGGCGTGTCCTACGTGGTGGAGAACCGGCACCTCATGCGCCGCACCTTCCCGGACCTGATGGCAGGCATGCTGCTGCACCCGGTGGACGATTACGGCCGCCGCCTGCGGGCCGCGATGGGGGAGATCGCGCCCGAGAACGTTGCCGACCCGCAGATCGTCCTGCTGTCGCCGGGCATCTACAACTCCGCCTATTTCGAGCACGTGTTCCTGGCGCGCGAGATGGGCGTGCCGCTGGTGGAGGGGGCGGACCTGCTGGTCGAGGCCGACCGCGTGTTCATGCGCACGACCGGCGGCCTGCGTCCCGTGCACACGATCTATCGCCGCATCAGCGACGAGTTCCTGGACCCGACGGTGTTCCGGCCGGACAGCATGCTGGGCGTCGCGGGGCTGATCGGCGCCTGGCGGGCCGGCAACGTGACGCTGGCCAACGCGGTCGGGACCGGCGTCGCCGACGACAAGGCGGTGTACGCCTACATGCCGCGCATCATCCGCTTCTACCTGGGGGAAGACGCGATCCTGCCCAATGTCGAAACGCATATCTGCGGCGAACCGGACGGGCTGGCCTTCACCCTGGCCAACCTCGCCTCCCTGGTGGTCAAACCGGTGGGCGAGTCCGGCGGCTACGGCATCACCATCGGCCCGCGGGCGAGCGTGGCGGAGCTGGACGCCGCCAGGGCGGCCCTGCTGGCGGACCCGGCGAACTGGATCAGCCAGCCGCTGATCGACCTGTCCGTCGCCCCGACGCTGACGCCCAGCGGGTTGCGGCCGCGCCACCTGGACCTGCGCCCGTTCGCCATCACCGGCCGCGATACCTGGGTGCTGCCCGGCGGGCTGTCGCGCGTCGCCATGAAGGAGGGCAGCCTGATCGTGAACTCCTCCCAGGGTGGCGGGTCGAAGGACACCTGGGTGCTGGCCGACCCATGAGCGGCATCCGCAACGACACCGTCCTGCTGGCACGCTATGCCGAGGGGCTGTTCTGGATGGCCCGCTACCTGGAGCGGGTGGAGAACCTCGCCCGGCTGATCGACGTGACGCAGACTTTCGAAAGCCCGGGCCGCGAAGACGAGGCCTGGAGCGCCCTGCTCCGCATCAACGCCGATGCCGCGCGATACCGGGACACCGGCGGCACCCTGGATCCGGAGGGGATCAAGCAGTTCTACCTGCTGGACCGCACCAACCACACCTCCGTCCCCGCGTCCATGGAGGCGGCGCGGACCAACGCCCGCACGTTGCGCCCGCTCATCAGCACCGAAATGTGGATGCAGATGAACGTGTTCCACCGCGACGTCATGGCGATCGAGCCGGACCAGCTCACCGGCGACCACCTGACCCGGCTGTGCGCCCGCCTGAAGGAGGGCGTGCAGGCGCATACCGGCATCACCGAAGGCACGTTCTTCCGCGACCAGGGCTGGAATTTCTACATGCTCGGCCGGCTGATCGAACGGGCGGACCAGACGACCCGGCTGTTGGACATCAAGTACCACCTGCTGCACCTGCGCGGCGGCGAAGAACGACGCCTGGCGGAGCTGACGCAATGGAGCGGCGTGTTGCGGGCGGCCGCGGGCTACCACGCGTTCCGCCGGGTCGCGCCCGCCGGGTTTGAGGCCGCTGACGTCGTCACCTTCCTGCTGTCGGACCGGTCCTTCCCGCGCAGCGTGTCGCTCTGCGTTAGCCAGGTGGAATGGCACCTGATGCAGTTGCGCAGCCGCTACAACCTGCGCGGCACCGTGGCGGCGCTGGAACGGATCGAGGAGGTGCGGGCCGCGCTGTCGTCCAACTCGGCCAGCCAGTTGATCAACGATGGGCTGAACGCGTTCCTCGACGCGTTGCAGCGCGACCTGATCCTGCTTGCGGGCGAGATCGGCTACGCGTTCTTCCGGGATTGGCGGCCGGAGCCGCAAACCCGCAACCGGGATGCGCCGGCTGCGCAGGCGCAATCAACGGCCAGCCGGGTCAACACCGCAGGGAGTGGGCCGAACCCGTAACAGCCTCCAGCGCCTCACTCATCGTGGCGAACTTGCCGATGTCGCGACCGTCGCGAGACCGCCAAACGCTGATCGCCCGGCCTTGCCGGACAGCACCCCAGGTCGCCCACCGCCCATTGGCAGGATAGATGCTGGCGAACTCGCCGATCTCCGGCGGATCATCATGCCGCCGCTTATGGATGGCGAGCCGGACGCTGTGGTCGCGGGCTTCCAGATGCGCCAGTGCGATACGGTCCGCCGTGGTGAAATGGTTGTCAGGCCGGCGGAACGGGATGATGTCGGCGGTCTTGGCGGCTGGATCATCAGGCATCGAGCGTTACCCACTCCGGACACGAGCACGGCGATTGTAGCTCACAGAAACGTGATAATCTAAACGATCCGTCAACGCCCGGTCGAGTTGAGGCGCCGGTGTTGCGGCAAATCAGCATCTCTGTGTTCCCAATGCCGCATACCACGACCCGAGGCTGCGCAGCCGACGATCCCACTTCACGGGCCATGACCGTGTCATTGTAGCGTAAGCTGTGGCATCCGGGACACAGCGTCCTCGCCCGGCTGTGCGGGCGTCAGCCGATCTCCTCGTACCAGGTCCGGCCGTCACGCTCGATCAGCGCGATGGCGGAGCTGGGTCCCCAACTCCCCGCCGGGTAGAGCCGCGGCGGCTCGCGGGTCTCTTTCCAAGCCTCGATGATCGGCTCAACCCAACTCCAGGCCGCCTCCACCTCGTCCCGCCGCATGAACAGGGTCGGGTTGCCGCGCACGCTGTCCATCAGCAGCCGCTCGTAGGCATCCGGGTAGCGCGTCGCGAAGGCTTTTTCGAAACTGATGTCCAACTGCGTCGGGCTGAGATGCAGGCCGCCGGGTTCGGGGCTCTTGGTCATCAGCTCCAGCTTCATGCCTTCCTCCGGCTGCAGCCGGATGATCAGCTTGTTGGGCTGCAGGTTGGCGGCTTCGCGGCTGAACACGTTGAACGGCGCGTCGCGGAACTGCACCACGATCTCGCTGACCTTCTGCGGCAGCCGCTTGCCGCTGCGCAGGTAGAACGGGACGTTCTGCCAGCGCCAGTTCTGGATTTCCGCCTTCAGCGCCACGAACGTCTCGGTGCGGCTGCTGCGGCCTTCACCCAGGTCGGACAGGTAGCCCGGCACCGCCTTGCCCTCCACCGCACCCTGGCTGTACTGCCCGCGGACGGTGACGTGCGCCACCTCGTGCTGCGGGATCGGCTTCAACGAGCGCAGCACCTTCAGCTTCTCGTCGCGGACGGCGTCCGCCTCCAGGCTGGTCGGCGGCTCCATCGCGAGCAGGCAGAGCAACTGCATCAGGTGGTTCTGCACCATGTCGCGCAGCGCGCCGGAGTGGTCGTAATAGTCGCCTCGCCCCTCCACCCCCACCGTCTCGCCGACGGTGATCTGCACGTGGTCGATGACGTCGGCGTTCCACAGCCGCTCGAACACCACGTTGGCGAAGCGCAGCGCCAGCAGGTTCTGCACCGTCTCCTTGCCGAGGTAATGGTCGATGCGGAAGGTCTGCGCCTCGGTGAACACCTCGCCCACCACGTCGTTGATCTCCCGGGCGGAGGCCAGGTCGTGCCCGATCGGCTTCTCCAGCACGACGCGGCTGTTGGGTGTCACCAGCCCGGCGGCCCGTAGGTTCTTGCAGATCGGGCCATACAGGTCCGGCGAGGTGGCCAGGTAGAACACGCGGATGCGGTCCGGTTCCTGGCCGAGGATGTCCGACAGCGCCGCCAGCCCGCCTTCCGTCGCGGCATCGCCGCGGGCGTAGTGGATCAGCCCGGCGAAGGTGTCGGCCAACGCCGGGTTCAAATCCGCCTTCACCACGTGCTTGCCGATCGCGTCGCGCGCGCGTTCGCGGAAGCTCTCGTCGTCGAAGTCCGAACGGGCGGCGCCGATGATCCGCGCATTGTCCGGGATTTGCCCGTCGCGCAAGCGGTAGTACAGGGCAGGCAGCAGCTTGCGCAGGGTCAAGTCCCCCGTCGCGCCGAACACGATGCAGTCGAACGGGTCAACCGGTTTAATCGCCATGACGAGTGCCCCTGTTTTCGTGCGACGGAGTGTGCGGTGGAGTCGGCGCGCCGTCCATCCATGCAGCATGACTTTGGCGTGGCGGGCGAAGCGCCGTATGCTGCAGGCGCGAAGCGGCACCGGGAGATGGCAGGATGATCGAAGCAACTTTGATTGCAGGCGACGGCATTGGTCCGGAGGTTGTGCAGGCGACCGTCACGGTGCTGGACGCGCTGGGCGCCCCGTTCGCGTGGGACCGCCAGCCCGGCGGGTTGGAGGCGATGGCGCTGGCCGGCGACCCGCTGCCGCAAGCTACGCTGGACAGCATCCGCCGCACCCGACTGGCGCTGAAGGGCCCGCTCACCACCCCCATCGGCGGCGGGTTCCGCTCCGTCAACGTGCGGCTGCGTGAGGAATTCCACCTCTACGCCAACGTCCGCCCGGCCCGCACGCTGATCCCGGGCGGCCGCTACGACGACATCGACCTGGTGATCGTGCGCGAGAACCTGGAAGGCTTCTACGTCGCGTTCGAGCACTACATCCCAGTGGGTGACGACGACCACGGCGTCGCCATCTCCTCCGGCATCAACACGCGGGCCGGGGCGCAGCGCATCCTGCGCTACGCGTTCGAATACGCCGTCCGCAACGGCCGCAAGAAGGTGACGGCGGTGCACAAGGCCAACGTGCTGAAGGCGCTGACCGGGTTGTTCCTCGAGGAGGCGCGCACGATGGCGAAGGAATACGAGGGCCGGGTAGTGCTCGACGACCGGATCGTCGACGCCTGCGCCATGCAGCTCGTGCTCAACCCGTGGCAGTTCGACGTGATCGTGACCACCAATCTGTTCGGCGACATCCTGTCGGACGAGGCGGCCGGGCTGGTCGGCGGCCTGGGCATGGCGCCCGGCGCCAATATCGGCACCACGGCCGCGATCTTCGAGGCCGTGCACGGCTCCGCCCCTGATATCGCAGGCAAGGGGATCGCCAACCCCACCTCGCTGCTGCTGGCGGCGGCGCTGATGCTGGAGCATGTCGGCCTGGCGCAGGAAAAGCGTCGGCTGGAGGCGGCGGTGTCGGCAGTGCTGAACCAGGACGGCATCCGCACCGGCGACCTCGGCGGCACGGCGAACACGGCCGCGTTCACGGAGGCGGTGGTGCGGCGGCTGGCGGCGTAGCTGGACCGTCCCTGACGATCACCCGGCTGGGCACGACATCGATGGTGACGGCATCAGACGCTTGACGCCTGTTGGTCGATGGTCGCGTCCAACCCTTCCCGGCCGTTCCAATGCTTGGCGTTTCGCCCTGGAACGTTAAGGCACACCGCTCCCGCTTCGGCCGCGTGCTTCGGCGGCAAGCAGGTGATCCAAGAGGACGTTTAGCGTTATGACGATGATGCCCCCCGCCAGGGTGGCGATCAACCGGTCTGTCAGCAGCGCGGGCTCGATCGGTCTATCGATGTCGAGCACCAGCAGGATCAGTGGCGTGACGACAATCGAATAGAGGAGGTAGCTTCGGGCGCGGGTCAGCGGCAACAACGTCGCCAGCAGTCCGGCCGCGATGCCGAGGGCGGGCGGGGACGACAGGCTGGCCAAGATCGCACCGGCGAGCGCAACGCCGCCCACTGTGCCCGCTAAGCGCTGCACCGTCTTCACCGGCACATGCTCGACTGGACGTTGGGTCAGGAGCGCGACGGTCAGCAGCGTCCAGTAGAAGTGATGGCTCGGCCAGAGATGGTGCAGGCCGCTGGCGACGCCGAAACCCAGCGCTAACCGGAGCGGGAACTGCCATGCGCCAAGGCTTCGCAGGGATTTGCGGAAGTGGGCGCGTCGCTGTGCACTCGTGGGCGCGCGCCGCATATCATGCGGCCCGGCATAGTCGCTGTCTCGGCCGCCCATCAGAAGGCTGCGGAGGATCATGTTCCATAGCGCCCCCAACCCGAAGACCAGCGCTGTGGCGCCGTGGTGGGCAGAGGCGCCGTTTAGGACTCCCGTGCTGAGTACGAGATAGACGATGAAGCGGATCGCCGTACCCGCGACCGGCCGGCTGTAGCCCGACAACAGGCCGGCTGCGACCGCGAGCCCAATTATTGCAAGGTCGCGGAACGGCATGTCGGCAATGATCGTGGCAGCTACGACCGCGAACAGCGCTGGCAGAAGTTTCATCGCCGCGAGGGCGAATGGCGATCCTGCCCGCCCTACGGAGCCGTTCGGCGAAGCCGCCAGAAGGGTTGCGCCGAGCCCCATGGTAAAACCCGTCTGCCTCTGCCCCAGCATCAGGCCTACCGTGACGGGCAGCCCCATGCCCAGCGCGGCGACCGCCAGCGCGCGTATGCTGGGGGAGCCGCTGCGCTTGATGGAGAACATCTCGCGCCATAGGCGCGATGGGATATGTATGATCGCCAAGGCCGCTTCCCGCTTCGTCCGTAAAGCCCGATTACGTCAGATATATAATAAGGTTTCCGCATCGATATGACGGGTGAAACGTAGCCAAGGCAGCGTCGGCACGCCGACGAAGCTGCCGCTCAAAACAAGAGCCGACCTGCGCAGGCTCCACAATCAGCCACATGGCTCGATGTCCCAGGCTCGACCCGACCGGGCCTTGAGCAAAGGCGGCCCTGGTGACACTCTCCGCCGCCTTGCGGAGCCCTCCATGCGAAGACCGACACGATTGCTGCTCGCCGCGGCATTTGCGCTGCTTGCCCACCCGGCCCTGGCGCAGCATTGGTCAACCGTGTGGGCCGGGTCGGACCAGGGGCCGTACCCGTCGGGCAACCCCTCCGCGCAGCCGGACCTGTCCTTCGCCTTTCCCCACCCGGACAGCGGCTCCCACGAACAGAGCTTCCGCCTGATCATCAAGCCGGATGTGTGGTCGCGGCAGATGCGGTTCCGGTTCTCCAATGCGTTCGGCGCCAAGCCGGTGACGTTCGACACGGTGTTCGCCGGGCTGCAGATGAGCGGCGCGGCGGTGACGCCCGGCACCAACCGCCCAGTGACCTTCGCCGGCAAGAAGACGGTGACGGTGGCGCCGGGCGCCCTGATCTGGTCGGACGCGGTCATCCTGCCCTTCGTGCACGACCCGGCGGCGCCGGACATCGCGGGCCGCAAGCTGGCGGTGACGTTCCACATCCCCGGCGATAGCGGGCCGATGACCTGGCACGCCAAGGCGATGACGACGTCCTACGTGACCGCGCCGGACGCGGGCGCGATCGGCGAGCTGGAGGATGACAGCGCCTATCCCACCAGCACCACCTCCTGGTACTTCCTCGACGCGGCGGACGCGATGCTGCCGGGCGACACGCGCGTGGTGGTTTGCCTGGGCGACAGCATCACGGACGGCACCGCCTCCACCCTGAACGGCGATGACCGCTGGACGGACGTGCTGTCCCGCCGCCTGCACGCCATGGCGGGGCAGCGTGTGTCGGTCGTCAACGCGGGAATCGGCGGCAACCAGGTCCTGGGGCCGCCGGATTACAGCGCCAGCAAGCCGTTTGCCGGTGGGCCGTCGGCGGCAGCGCGGCTGGACCGCGACGTGCTGGGCCTGTCCGGCGTCACCGACGTGATCTGGCTGGAGGGCATCAACGACCTCGGCGCCGCCAACGCCCCGCCCGGCAACGTCGCCAACGCAATGCGCAGCGTGATCGACCGCCTCCGGGCCAAGATCAAGGGCGCCAAGGTGATGGCCGGCACGCTCACCAGCAGCCGCGGCAGCAACCTTCCCGGCTATGGCTCGGCCGACACCGACAACCGCCGCCACGCGCTAAACGACATGATCCGCAAGCCCGGCCTGTTCGACGCCGTGATCGACTTCGACGCCGCGACGGTGGACCCGCAAACCGGTGAGTTGCGGCCGGATTTCGTGCCGCCGTCCACCGCGGGGGGCCCGGGCGACAAGCTGCATCCGAACCGCGCCGGCTACCTGGCGATGGGCAACGCGGTGGAGCTGCGCCTGCTGTCGCCCGCACCGGCGGCGCCGCCACGCCCGCGGCCGCGCCCGGCCGCCCCGGCGCCCGACGCGACGGTGGCAGCCCCGCAATGAGCCAGTACGACGACTTTGTCGGCCGCAGCGAAACCCGGACCGACACGGTCTGGCCGCATCTGGTGCAAGGCCTGGCCGCCACGCTGGAGGTTGCGCCGCCACACCGGGTGCTGCCGCCGCTCTGGCACTGGATGCTGTTCGCGGACTGGGCGCCGGCCAGCCAATTGGGGCCCGACGGCCACCCGAAGCGCGGCGGCTTCCTGCCCCCCGTCCACGACCTGCCGCGCCGGATGTGGGCGGGCGGGCGGGTCCGCTTCCACGCGCCGCTGCATGTGGGCGAGGTGGCGACGCGCACCAGCACGATCCTCGCCGTGACGGAGAAGGCAGGCGGCTCCGGCCGGCTGGTCTTCGTCACCGTGCGGCACGACATCGCCGGCCCCGCCGGCCCGGCGATCACCGAGGAGCAGGACATCGTCTACCGCGGTGCGGAGGGCGAGGCCGTGAAGCCCGGCGACCCGGCGACGCCGATCGCCGCCGCGGCGGCGCGCGAGGTGCATCCGGATGCGGTGCTGCTGTTCCGCTATTCGGCGCTGACCGGGAACGGCCACCGCATCCATTACGACGCGGATTACGTGCGCCAGGTGGAAGGTTACCCCGGACTGATCGTGCACGGGCCGTTGCAGGCCACGTGGATGGCGATGCTGGCCGCCGAGCTGGCGCCGCTGCGGCATTTCGCCTTCCGCGGCCGCCGCCCGGCCTTCGCCGGCACGCCGCTGCAGGTGGAGGCGTGGAAGACGCCCGACGGCCACCGCCTGCGCACCCGCGACGCGAGCGGCGCCGTCTGCATGACTGCCGAAGCCGGAGAATGAGCTTGGCCTTCATGACCGAGCCTGCGCCGGAGCGTGGCGTGCTGCATCCGGTGCGCCCAGGGATCAGCCGCATCGTCGCGGACAACCCGGGCCGCATGACCTATCATGGCACCAACACCTACCTGATCGAGGATGCGGACGGCGTCACCGTGCTGGACCCCGGTCCGGACCAGCCGGCCCACGTGGCAGACATCCTGCGCCTGTCGCCGGGTCCGATCGTGCGCATCCTGCTCAGCCACACGCATCGCGACCATTTGGGCGCGGTGGCCGGGCTGAAGGCGGAGACCGGGCTGCCGGTGCACGGCTGGCACCGCAGCGACACCGAGAGCTTCACGCCGGATTTCCCGATCCACGATGGGGACGTGGTGGCGGGGATGCAGGCGGTGTTCACGCCGGGCCATGCCGCGGACCATGTGTGCTTTGCCCGGCCAGACGGGATCCTGTTCAGCGCCGACCACGTGATGAGCTGGTCGTCCAGTGTCGTCAGCCCGCCCGGCGGCGACATGGGGGCGTATTTCACCAGCCTGCGGCGATTGCTGGATCGCCCATCGGATACGCTCTACCTGCCCGGCCACGGGCCGCCGATGCCCGACCCGCACCCCTATGTCGCGGCGCTGTTGGAGCACCGGATCGCCCGGGAGCAGGCCATCGCCCGCGCCCTGCTGGAGGGCCCGCGCAGCACGAACGGGCTGGTCGACGCGCTCTACTCCAAGATCGACCCGATCCTGAAGATGGCGGCCGAGCGCAACGTCCTGGCGCATCTGATGAAGCTGGAGCGGGAGGGCCGGGTCACCCGACGCGGCGACGAGTGGCAGGAAGCCTGACCGGCGATCCCCTGCTCGCCGTCAACCGGGCCTTTTACGATACGCTATGGGGCGATGCCCGGCTGATCGGGCCGGAGCGGTTCAACACCTGGCCGCTGGTCACATCGCTCTGCCGGCCCGGCACGCGGTGCCTGGAGGTCGGCGCCGGGCTGCGGCCCCGGCTGCCGATCCCGGGAACCGTGTTCATCGATATCAGCCTGCCGGCGCTGCGCCCCTTGCGTGCGGTTCGCGGCAGGTCGGTGGCCGGGTTGATCACTGCGCTGCCGCTGGCGGACGCCTCGTTCGATGTGGTGAGCGCGCTGGATATCGTGGAGCACGTGGCCGATGACGCCGCCGCCTTCGCGGAACTGTCGCGCGTGGCCGCGCCGGGGGCGGTGCTGTTGCTGTCGGTGCCGTTGCACCAGGCGGCTTGGACCGCCTTCGACGCGGCGGTCGGCCATCATCGGCGCTACGACCCGGCGGCCTTGCTGGCCTTGCTCGCCGCCCATGGCTTCACGGTGGAACGGAGCGCCGGGGCCGGCATGCGGCCGCGGTCCTCGCGGTTGCTCGACCTGGGGATGTGGTTCCTGCGCCACCAGCATCGGCGGGCGATGTGGTGGTATAACCGCGTGTTCATGCCGCTCGGCTTGCGCCGCGCCCCGCCCCTGGTGCTGCATGACGGCGTGACCGACCCCGAAGACCTCGCCGGGCTGCTGCTGGTTTGCCGCCGCCTGCCTTTCGTGGCGCAGCCCGGAGCTGCGCTATGATGCGGCCGGTGCAGGCGGGGGAGAGGCCGGTGGGGCGTGTCATCTGGATTGCGGCGGCTGTCGCGCTGCTGTCGCTCCGCGGCGTGGCGCAGGCGGAACCACGCAGCGCCGTCAGCGCCGCGGCCTTCCTCGACACGCTCGGCGTCAACACGCATATCGCCTACAAGGACGGCGCCTATGCCGACACACGGCTGGTCGCGCGGGACTTGCGGTATCTCGGCATCACCCATGTGCGGGAAGGCATCGTCGACCATTGGGGGCCGGACACGGCGAGCCTGGCCGACTACGTCACCCTGGCCAATGCCGGGGCGAAGTTCGACCTGGTGGTCAGCCATCAGCCGCAGGCCGCACCGGGTCCATCGTTCATCGAGACCAACCTGGCCATGCTCGACATCCTGCGGAAGGCGATGCCGCACAGCATCGTCGCCGTCGAAGGGCCGAACGAGATCAACAACTGGCCGGTGGCGTCCTACAAGACGCTGACGGGGGTGCCGGCGGCGTTGGCCAGCCAGCGCGACCTCTATACTGCGGTGCACGCCAACCCTGGCCTGCGCGGGGTCCAGGTCTACGACCTCACGGGTGGGCCGCAGCAGGCGTCGCTTGCCGGCCGCGCGGATGAGGCCAACCAGCATCCATACTCGCATAACGGGCTGCCGCCCGGCGGCTGGATCCCGCGCGGCTTTGCCGAGGCTTATGCGATCGCCGGCCCGTATCCCATGGTCATCACCGAGATCGGCAATTTCAGCCTGCCGCTGGACTGGCCCCGCGGCAAAGCCTGGTGGGAAGCCGACACCTATCTGGGCGTCGACGAGGCGACGCAGGCGAAGAGCATCCTGACCACCTATTTCGACGCCTTCGTGCAGGGCGTCGGCCGCACCTATGTCTACGAGTTGCTCGACCAGAAGCCGGACTTCGCCGATGCCGAGACGTTCATGCATTACGGCCTGTTCCGCTTCGACCATGCGCCGAAACCGGCGGCGACGGCCCTGCATAACCTTACCGCCATCCTGGCGGCAAAAGCGCCGAGCCCGGTGAACGCCGCCAGCAAGGGCCGGCTGGACTATGAGGTCACGGGGCTGCCAGCGACCGCGAACAGCGTCCTGTTGCAGCGGGCGGACGGCATGTTCGTCCTCGCCCTGTGGAATGAGGTCCCGTTCTGGACCTGGGACTCGCAGAGCAGCCACGCCGTGACCGCGCCGCCGGTTCCCGTCACGCTGACGCTGCAGCAAGCCGCGGGGACGATGCAGGTCTTCGACCCGCTCCGCGCCGCGACGGCGATCCAGGTGGCGGCCGGGCAGACAGCGGTGACGCTGGACCTTGTCGATCACCCGATCCTGGTTGCCATCGCCCTGGCAGCGCCTGCCAGCACGTCGCCTATGGGGATTGTCCCGGCCGCCAAACCCTGAAGCCGCTTGCGGGCGGGGCGAGCTGGAAGCCCCGTGCGGCGGCTTCGACTTTGAAGCCAGGCTTGATGGCCTGCGGCGTCGGCGCGGCAGGCACGGAGGCGGACGGCGCGGGAAGGCTCACGGGCAGCGCCGCCGCCTTGGGCGCGTTGAAGTCCACGCGCATGCTGTCGAGGTCGCTGCGGTTCAGCCACCAGATCTGGCTGGGATGCGCCGTGACGAGCTTGCCCAGGATCGCATCGGGCACGCCATAATCGGCCAGGCGCCGCGCCATCTTCACCGTCGCGGCTTGCGCGTCCGGCGTGTCCGTCCCGCCATAGGAGGCGCTGTGCACGCCGACCAGCGCCGTCGTGCTGGCAAACAAATGCGACCCGGCGGCGAACACGATGAAACAGGCCGACGCGCATTTCGCGCCTTGGCCCACCACGGTCGCCAACTGCGCGGTGCGGACGCTGTCTGCCAGTCGCAGTCCTTCCTCCAAGTCTCCACCCGGGCTGTCGAGCGAGAGACCGGCCAGGCGTGTGCCAGCCGGAAGGGCATGCAGCGCAGCGCGCAGCCGCTCATCGTCGCCCAACTTGACCTCGCCCGACGCGGCAAGCAGGCCGGCTCCCCCCGCATGATCCGCCGGGTAGTAGGCGAACTTCATGGCAAGCGCGGCATGCGCCGGCACGAGGAGGAGCAGGCACAGGGCGAGAACTCGGATCACAGGCATGACGGGCATACCACCCGAGCTGCCTTAAGATCGGACTAAAACACCGGCGAGCAGCCGCAGGCCCATGACCACTGCGTCATAGGGCAGCGCCGCGCCCTCGCGCAGCCGCCAGTACCACACCCAAGGTCCGGCCGGCGGCGGCGCGCATGGCCTGGCGCGGACGCCCGCCATCCGCAGCAGCATCATGCAGCGCGGCTGGTGGTAGCCGCTGCTGGCCAGCCGCACCGGCCCGGCCCACCCGCCCAGCAGGCGCGCGCAGGCAAGTGCCGAGGATAGCGTGTCGGTGCCGGTTTCCTCCAACTGGATGTGGTCGGCTGCGACGCCGCTTGCCTGCAACGCCGCCGCCATGATGCTCGCCTCGGAGGGGCCGTGGCGGCCGACCGCGCCGGTGGGCATGTAATGCGCGTCCGGCCCGCCACAGCGGAACGCGGCGTCGACCCGCGCCTGCATGGTCCGGCTGGGCCGCCCGCCGGGCAGCACGGCGGCGCCGAAGATGATAATCGTCGGCGGGCGGGAGCCGGTCAGGGCGGCGGCGCCAGCAGCACGCGATTGAGCGCCGAGAGCGGGCCGAACGTCTCCCGCCACGCGCGGGCGAACGCGTCTGGCGCCACGCGGCCGGAGAGCGCTGCCCCGATGGCGCCGACGCTGCGTTCGCCGTCCACCAGGCGCAGGATGGCGGCGGCCAAGGACGGCAACGGGATCGGCACGCGCAACCCGTCGAACAGGAACGGTAGCGTGCCGTCCGGACGGATATGCTTGGCAAGTTCGGCGCCCGGCATTTCGCGCATCACAGGAACGGCGGCCGGGTCGCAGCCATCCGGCGCGGGCCGCGCGTCCTCGGTGCGGACGGCGTAGACCACATGGGTGCTCATGTTGCCGCACAATGCCTCCGCCAACGCGGCGCGCCTGACCGGGTCCAAGGCGGCGGCGCGGGCGCGCAGCTTCGCGTCCGGCAGGTAGATCGCCGGGTCATAGCGCAGCGGCTCCATCCAGCAGGTGATGTGCAGCCCGGCCGCCGACAGCAGGGCATGCAGGGCCGGGACGTCGTAGGCGCGGTCGCGCGGGTTCAGCAGCAGGTCGTACAGCCCGGCGTCGCCACCCGTCAGGTGGTCCGAGAACAGGGTGTTGCGGCGCAGCCAGGCGGAGTCGGGCAGATGCCGCATGACCCGGCGCGCCGTGTCCAGCCGGGCGGCGGGCGGCTCCGCCTCCGGCGCCAGCAGCCGCAGCGCCTCCTGCACCATGTAGACGCCGGTGCGGCCATGCGGCGCATACACCATCAGCCCGAGCCCGCCGCCCGGCGCCAGCACCGACAGCAGCGCCTGCAACCCGGCCGCGGGGTCCGGCAGGTGGTGCAGCACGCCGCAGCAATCGATGTAGTCGAACGGACCCAACCCTGACCCGGGCAGGTCGAGCAGCGAGCCTTCGTGCCACGCCAGGTCGAGCCCGCGCGCCGCCGCACGGCCCTTGGCGACCGCCATCGCGGCCGCGGACCGGTCCAGATAGGTCACCTGCCCGGGCCGGCCGAACGTCGCCAGTTGCTGCGCCAGCATGATCGCGCCGTCCCCGGTGCCGCCGCCCGCCACCAGCGCCCGCAGCGGATGCGAGGCCGGACGCGAGGCTGCGAACACCCAATGGTCGATCTCGCGCAGGTGGCTGGGGCTGCCGATCACCAGGCGGCGCGCCTCGTCCGCCGGGTCGCGCGCCGGGTAGGGGTAGGCCTCGTACTGCGCTGCCAGCCGGGAGTCGGTCGCGTCCGTCATGCGGTACACCTATCGCGGGCGCATCAGGCTCGCCAGGGTGACGCCGTCTGGAAACGCTCGACGCTTGTTCCCGGCCAGCCGTCGCCGTATTTGTGCGCCATGCGATCCATCCTGTTCTGCCTTCCAGCCCTGCTGGCCGCCGCGCCTGCCTTGGCACAGACGCGACCCGTCCATCCGCCGACCCGGACGGCGGCCACGCACACGTCGCCCGCAGCCCCGCGTGCGATCGGCAAATTCGAAAACTGGACCGCCGCCACCCACCAGGAGGGGGGGCAGACCGTCTGCTATGCCTTCACCCGCGCCGCATCCTCCAGCCCGCCGCTGCCGGGCCGCGGCGACGTCGTGCTGACGGTGACGCAACGCCCGGGCAGTGCGCGGGACGCCGTGGCGATCAGCGCCGGCTTCGCCTACGCCGCCAATGCGGAGGTCGTGATGCAGGTGGAAAGCACCAACCTGCCGTTCTACACCAGCCAACGCTCCGCCTTTGCGCGTGACGGGCATGCGGTGGTGGGCGCGTTCGAGCGCGGGCGCACGGCCATCGCCAAGTCGCCGGGCCCGCGCAACACGCCGGTCACCGACAGCTTCGACCTGCGCGGCTTTTCGCCCGCCTACGCCGCCATCAACAAAGCCTGCCCCGGCAAGGGCTGATGTCCGCCACCCTGACCGAGAGTGAGCGCGACCGCATCCTTGCGAAGTCGGCGCTGTTCTCCCCGCCGCCGGTCGCGCTGCCGGACGGACGGCGGGAATTGGTGGGCCTGTCGCGGGCGGATCTGATCGAGGAACTCGCCGCCATCGGCGAGAAGCCGTTCCGCGCCAAGCAGCTTTGGCATTGGATCTATCACCAGGGCGCCACCGACTTCGCCGCCATGTCGTCCATCGCGCGGCCGTTGCAGGCCAAGCTGGCGGAGCGCTTCGTCATCGGCCGGCCCGGCGCCGCCGCCGAGCAGACCAGCACGGACGGCACCCGCAAATGGCTGTTCCGCTTCCGCGACGGGCAGGAGGCCGAGACGGTCTACATCCCGGACCGGCAGGAGGATCGCGGCGCGGTCTGCATTTCCTCCCAGGTGGGCTGCACCCTGTCCTGCCGGTTCTGCCACACCGGCACGCAGCGGCTGGTGCGCAATTTGGGCGCGGCCGAGATCGTGGGCCAGTTCATGGCCGCGCGGGACGCCTATGGCGAATGGCCCTCGCCGCGCGGCGAGACGCCGCGGTTGCTGTCCACCATCGTGCTGATGGGCATGGGCGAGCCGCTGTACAACTACGAGAACGTCGCGCGGGCGATGCAGATCGTGATGGACGGGGAGGGCATCGGCCTGTCCCGCCGGCGCATCACCCTGTCCACCTCGGGCGTGGTGCCGATGATGGACCGCTGCGGTGAGGAGCTGGGCGTCAACCTTGCCGTGTCGCTGCACGCGGTGCGGGACGATCTGCGGGATGAGATCGTGCCGCTGAACCGCAAATACCCGATTGCGGAGCTTATGGCGGCGTGCCGGCGCTATCCCGGGGCCTCCAACTCCCGCCGCATCACGTTCGAATACGTGATGCTGCGGGGCATCAACGACAGCGAGGCGGATGCGCGCGGCCTGGTGCGGCTGATTGCCGGCATCCCGGCGAAGGTGAATTTGATCCCGTTCAATCCCTGGCCCGGCAGTGCCTATCAGCCGAGCACGCGGGAGCAGTTGGACCGGTTCGCCACCATCGTCATGGACGCCGGGTTCTCCAGCCCGGTCCGCACGCCGCGCGGGCGCGACATCCTGGCGGCATGCGGGCAATTGCGGACGGAGAGCGAACGGGTCCGGCCGGCGGCGTAAGCGCGCGTCGTTCTCCAGGGGTGGCAAAGCTGGGGCGAACGACGGGGATCGAACCCGCGACAACCGGTACCACAAACCGGCGCTCTACCAACTGAGCTACGTCCGCCACCAGGCCGCGGAGTTACCGCCGTCAAGCCACCGTCGTCAACAGCGTCGTATCGATCTGCTTATCAGGCAGCGGGGGGGGTCAACTCGCCGGGTCTGTAGTCAGGATTGCGGCTTTGGCGACCGTCTGCATCAACTCGGCTGATGTGCCGGCTGGACGCGGGCAAGTTGATCGAAGACCATCGATGTGCTCCGTCAAGTCCAATCCGATCACGCTCCACATTGGGTCGAGGATGAAATCCACACCTTCACGGCGTGCCAGCTTGGCAGCCGGGACGAAATCGGCATCACCTGATATGAGGACTATTTGGTCAACCTGTCGCTTGAGCGTCAACGAGCAAATGTCGATCCCGATCCGGATATCGACCCCTTTCTGCTTCACGTCGTATAGAAAGTCCTTGTCTGTCAGGGTTGAGACAACCCGCTTGCCTGATAGCAGATCCTTCACCGCCTGAGGATGGATCCGCCAATCTGAATGATCGCTCAGGCGACCCAGCCTTAAAGCGACTTTACGCAGCTTTACCAATTCAGCATGCAGCGATTTGCGAAAGGCTGCTTCAGGCGTTCGCGCGAAGTCGATGGCCGTCTTGGTAACGGGGCGATGGGCTTTCTTTTCCAGCGGTGGACAGTCGTACACGAAGACGCGGTATAGATCACGCCGCAATGTTTTGCCCGCCACAGATTGGCTTAAATGAGCGAGCGAAACTTCGTAAAGCTTCTTGGCAACCTCAGGCGAGGACTTGTTAAAGTCCGGCCAAATCTTCGGCATGCGACGCAAGAAGAATGCCGCATCGACGAGTATTGCCGTTGCCATTATCGCCTATCAACGGTGGAACCCCCGGGCTCGGCGTCAGATGGATCACCGGGTCGAACGCTTACTGCCGGGAGTGATTTTTCATATACGATGCACGGCCATTTTGCACAACAATTCGTAAGGCTACCAGCAACGGCGACGATCAACCCGCGGCAGTCAGCCGCGTGCCGCGCCGTCCAGCGAAGTGCTGGCGCAGCCGGGCCACCGCCTCATCCAACACGGTATCCGCCTTGCAGAAGGCGAACCGTGCATAATGGCCCGGCGGCGGCCCGCCCGCGGCGTCGTAGAAGGCGCTCAGCGGGATGGCCGTCACCCGCGCCTCTGCCGTGATGTGGCGGCAGAACGCGACATCGTCGCCGGCGAAGCCCAGTGGGCTGTAGTCGACCGACACGAAATAGCTGCCCTGGCTCGGCAGCACACTCATCCCCAGGGCGGCCAGCCCGGCGGCCAGGCGGTCCCGCTTGGCCTCCAGCGCGCCCGACAGGCCGGCGAAATAGGCGTCGTCCTTGGCCAGCCCGACCGCCACGGCGCGTTGCAGGTTGGGCGGCGTGGTGAAGGTGAGGTTCTGGTGCGCCCGCGCGGCCAGCATGGCCAGCGGCGCCGGGGCGGTGATGTAGCCGACCTTCCATCCCGTCAGGCTGAATGTCTTGCCGGCGCTGCCGATGCGCAGGCAGCGGTCCCGCAGGCCCGGCAGCGTCATCAGCGGGATGTGGCGCCACCCGTCATAGGTCAGGTGCTCATACACCTCGTCGCACACCGCGTAGGCGTCGTGCTTCACCAGGAGGTCGGCGATGAAGGCCAGTTCCGCCCCGGTGAACACCTTGGAGGTCGGGTTCATCGGGGTGTTGAGCAGGATCGCCTTCGTCTTCGGCCCGAAGGCGGCGGCCAGTTCGGCGCGCGGCAGCTCCCATTTCGGCGGCTGCAGGCGGACCAGGCGGGGCACCGCCCCCAGCATGCGCACGATGGGCAGGTAGGTGTCGTATAGCGGCTCGATCAGCACGACCTCGTCGCCCGGGTTCAACAGGGCCATCAGGCTGGCGATGATTGCCTCGGTGGCGCCCGAGGTGACCACCACCTCGCTCACCGGGTCCACGTCCAGGCCGTAGAACCGCGCGTTCGCCGTCGCCACCGCCTGCCGAAGCTCCGGCACGCCGGTCAGCGGCGGGTATTGGTTGCGGCCGTCGGCCAGGGCGGCGGCCGCTGCGGCCAGCACGTCCGGCGGGCCGTCGCTATCCGGGAAGCCCTGCCCCAGGTTGATGGCGCCATGCTGCACGGCCAGCGCCGACATCACGGTGAAGATGGTGGTGCCGATCCCGGACAGCAGGTCGTTGGCAGGCTTCACTTGGCGGCACTCCTCATCGCGCGGGCATCCGGCCACTATGCCGCCGCCCGGCCCGGCATTCAATCAAGAGGGGGAAACGGCGCAAACCGTGTCGCAGCCGGATTGCCCGCTGGCACGGCGCATGCAACTTTGCCGCGTCACCGCACCGCGGTTTGCGGCGGCCTCAATTCGGGGGAGACGAGGTGAAGAAGATCGAGGCGGTCATCAAGCCGTTCAAGCTGGATGAGGTGAAGGACGCGCTGCACGAGGTCGGGCTGCAAGGCATCACGGTGGTGGAGGCCAAGGGCTTCGGCCGCCAGAAGGGGCATACGGAACTGTATCGCGGTGCGGAATACGTCGTGGACTTCCTGCCGAAGGTGAAGATCGAGGTCGTTTGTGACGACGACGTCGTGGAGCGCGCCGTCGAGGCCATCGTGGCCGCGGCGCGGACGGGGCGGATCGGAGACGGCAAGATCTTCGTCAGCAATATCGAGGAAGTCGTCCGGATCCGCACCGGCGAGCGCGGGAACGAGGCAATCTAACCGGCCGCGACAGGCGGCATTCTTTCAAGGAGACTAGGCGGAATGGCAAAGAAGGTATCGGCACCGCTGGCGCCGGTGGCGAGTGCGTCGTCGAAGGTCCTGGGCATGATCCAGGAACACTCGGTCGAATACGTCGACCTGCGCTTCACCGACCCGCGCGGGAAGTGGCAGCACACGGCGCAGCACATCTCGACCGTGGACGAGGACAGCCTGACCAACGGCTTCATGTTCGACGGCTCGTCCATCGCCGGGTGGAAGGCGATCAACGAGAGCGACATGATCCTGCTGCCGGACTGCGCGACCGCGGTGCTGGACCCGTTCGCCGCCAAGCCCTCGCTGATCCTGTTCTGCGACATCATCGAGCCGAGCACCGGGCAGTATTACGCCCGCGACCCGCGCGCCACCGCCAAGCTGGCCGAAGCCTACCTGAAGTCCACCGGCATCGCCGACACCATCGTGACCGGGGCCGAGGCCGAATTCTTCATCTTCGACAGCGTCCGCTTCGGCACCGGCGGGAATTTCGGCCAATACGCGATCGAGAGCATCGAGGGCCCGGGCTCCAACCTGAAGGACTATCCCGAGGGCAACATGGGCCACCGCCCGGTGGTCAAGGGCGGCTACTTCCCTGTCCCGCCGGTCGACAGCGAGAGCGATTTGCGCGCCGAAATGCTGTCCACCATGGGCGAGATGGGGCTGGTGATCGAGAAGCACCACCACGAGGTGGCGCAGTCGCAGCACGAGCTGGGCACGCGCTTCGCGACGCTGACCAAGATGGCCGACGAGATGCAGATCTACAAATACTGCGTCCACAACGTGGCCCACAGCTACGGCAAGACCGCGACGTTCATGCCGAAGCCGATCTACGGCGACAACGGCACCGGAATGCACACCCACCAGTCATTGTGGAAGGACGGCAAGCCGCTGTTCGCCGGCAACGGCTATGCCGACCTGTCGGAAACCTGCCTCTATTATATCGGCGGGATCATCAAGCACGCCAAGGCGCTGAACGCGTTCACCAACCCCAGCACCAACAGCTACAAGCGGCTGATCCCGGGCTTCGAGGCGCCGGTGCTGCTGGCCTATTCGGCGCGCAACCGCTCCGCCTCCTGCCGCATCCCGTACACCACCAGCCCGAAGGCCAAGCGGGTCGAGGTGCGGTTCCCCGACCCGTCCGCCAACCCCTATCTGGCCTATTCGGCGCTGCTGATGGCCGGGCTGGACGGCATCCGCAACAAGATCCACCCCGGCGACCCGATGGACAAGGATCTGTATGACCTGCCGCCGGAGGAGCTGAAGGGCATCCCGACGGTCTGCGGCTCATTGCGGGAAGCGCTGGGCGCGTTGGCGGCCGATCATGACTTCCTGCTCGCCGGCGACGTGTTCTCCGTCGACCAGATCGAAAGCTATATCGAACTGAAATGGGCCGAGGTTTACCGCTTCGAACACACACCGCACCCGGTCGAGTTCGAGATGTACTACTCGGTCTGACCAGCCGCCCTACGGCAGGTTCGTCGGCGCAGGGTGCAATCCGCCTGGAGGATTGCACCCTCACCTTGTGACATGAGGCGCGCTCGGCGGTCTACGCCCTGATACGAGGGGCAATGTTCAAGGCGTTCGGTATTACACGCGCCTCAAGAAGATGCCGTAAAGCTCGCCAAGCCGTCCGTCATAGTGGAGAGCCCGGCCTCGCCCGGCGGATGGCAACGTCGCCTGATCCACGGCACGTCTCTCCTGTGAGAACTCGCCCGTCATGGTAAGGATCCGTGACAATGGCAACCAGAGAGAGACGTGAGGGCGCTCGATTGGGCAAACCGGTGTATCATTTCAGTTGCACCTAGAGCCACAGTCGCCGCCCTGCTACGCGCCCAACAGGTGCAACGCGACCTCGCGCCGATGCGCGGCCCTGCGGTGTTCCCACACATACAATCCCTGCCAGGTGCCGAGCACCAGCCGTCCCTCCGCCACCGGGATCGAAAGCTGCGTCTGCGACAGGGCGCTGCGGATATGCGCCGGCATGTCGTCCGGGCCTTCGGCGCTGTGCCGGTAGCCGACATCCTCCGGCGCCAGCCATTTGAAGAACGCCTCCAGATCGGCGCGCACCGTGGGGTCGGCATTCTCCTGGATCAGCAGGGAGGCGGAGGTGTGGCGGATGAACAGCGTCAGCAGCCCGGTGGCGATGCCCTGCTCGGCGACCCAAGCCTCGACCGCGCGGGTGACCGGCACCAGGCCCTGCCCGGCGGTGGCGACCGTCAGCGTGTGGCAGGCTTGCCGCATATCAGCGCCGCCCGAACAGGGTTTCGATCTCGGCCCGGCTGAGCTTCAGCACCGTCGGCCGGCCATGCGAGCAGGTGGCGGCGCGGGGCGTGGCCTCCATCTGGCGCAGCAGGGCGTTCATCTCGGCCGGGTTCAGCCGGCGGCCGGCGCGCACGCTGCCGTGGCAGGCCATCCGGGCGATGGCCGCGTCCAGCAGCGCGTCCAGCGCCGTGGCCTCGCCGCACTCGGCGAGTTCGTCCACCAGGTCGCGCAGCAGCGGCGCCGGGTCGGGCGCGCCGCCGGCGGACAGCACCGCGGGCAGTGCGCGCACCAGCACGGCGCCGGGGCCGAACGCCTCCAACTCCAGGCCAAGCGACAGCAGCGCCGCGGCATGCTGCAGCAGCCGCGCGACGGCGGCGGGCGGCAGGTCCACCACGGCGGGCAGCAACAGCGGCTGGGCCTGAACCCCGCCGGCGTGGAGCTGCGCAGCCAGCGCCTCATGCGTCAGGCGTTCATGGGCGGCGTGCTGGTCGACCAGCACCAGGCTGCCATCGCCCGCCACCGCGATCACGTAGGTGTCCAGCACCTGCGCCACCGCCGCGCCGAGCGGATGCGGCGAGGGCTGCTCCGGCGGCGGGTTGACGCGGGCGGCGGGCGCGAAGGGCAGGGTGGGCTCGGCAAAGCCGGAGGATGGCGGCGCCGGCGACGCGGCGGGCTGCGGCGACACCAGCCGCAAGGCCGGGCGCGGCGTGCCCGGGCGGAAGCTGGCGAAGCGCGGGGCCGCGCCGGCGCCCCCTGCCAGGCTGCGGCGCAGGGTGCCGATCACCAAGCCCCGCACCGCATCGGGGTCGCGGAAGCGCAGTTCGGTCTTGGCGGGATGCACGTTCACGTCCACTTCCTCCGGCGGCACGGTCAGGACGAGCGCCACCACCGCATGGCGGCCGGCGGCGATCACGTCGCGGTACGCCACGCGCACGGCGGTCCGCAGCACGGGGTCGGTCACCGGCCTGCCATTGACCACCAGAGACTGCCCGGCGGCGGTGACCCGGCTGACCGCCGGCCCGGCGGCGTGGCCGCGCAGCCGCAGACCATCCCGGGCGCCGTCCACCGCCAGCAACTCGCCGGCGCCCAGCAGCGCCGCGGCGCGGGCGGCGTCCTCCTGCGCCGGCAGGTCGAACACGACCCGCCCATCGCTGACCAGCCGCATGGCGATTTGCGGGGCGGCGAAGGCGAGGCGGCGGATGGCGGCCTCGGTATGCTCGGCCTCGACCCGCGGGGATTTGAGGAAGTTGCGGCGGGCCGGCGTGGCGAAGAACAAATCCGACACCAGCACCTGCGTGCCGACCGGGCCGGCCGCCGGGGCCACGTCGCCGGCGACCCCGCCCTCCACCCGGATGCGGTGGGCGTGCGGCGCGCCAGGCGGACGGGAGGTGATGTGCAGCCGCGCCGCCGCGCCGATCGAGGGCAGCGCCTCGCCCCGGAAACCCAGCGTGGTGATGCGGATGAGGTGGTCGTCCGCGAGCTTGGAGGTGCAATGGCGCTGCACCGCCAAGGCGAGCGCGTCGGGCGGCATGCCGGCGCCGTCGTCGATGACCTCGATCCGGTCGATGCCGCCGCGTTCGATCACGACGGTGATGCGGCCGGCGCCGGCGTCGATCGCGTTCTCCACCAATTCCTTGGCGGCGGCGGCCGGACGCTCGATCACCTCGCCGGCGGCGATCCGGTCCACCAGCGCGTCGGGCAGACGGCGCAGGATTGCGACAGAGGGCGGTCCAGGCCGGAGGGGGAGCGACTCCATGGCGGCAGGTTAGCCGATCAGGGGCAAAGGCTGGGCAGGAATTCGACGACGCCGAGCCAGACGCGCCTTTTGCCCAGTCTTGGTTTGAGCGGCAGCTTTACCGGCGCCGCAGCCATTGCCGATGCTGCCCTCGGCGGGACGCAGGCCCGGTTGGCGGATCGCGTCCGGCGTCAGGACACCGCGCCGGCGCAGCCGGCTGTGCCGCTCCGCATGCCCCACACCGTGTTGTGTGGATCGACCGCATCCAGCCCCCACGCCCCGGTGAAGCTGGTATGGTCGGGGCTGAAGACCACGAACTCCCGCCCCACGCCGTAGCGGTCCCGCCAGGTGAAGGTGCCGGCATTCTCGGCCTCCGCCACGAAGTCGGTCATGTCGCCGTCGAACGGATCGGCATCCTCGATATGGTAGTGGCCGACCAGGTGGCCGTCCTTGAGGGTGAAATCGGTGGTATGGCACTGGATTTCGCCCGCATTGCGGATCTTGCCGGCATAATGGCCGACCACGTCGGCCACCCAGGGCGGATCGGCCGGGGCTTGCGCGGCGGCGCCGGCGGCGATGGCCAGCCAGGCAAGCAAGGCCGCTCCGACGCGGGTCGCCCGGGCCATGGCGCTAGAACAGCGAGTCGAGGATGCCTTGGTGGCGCCGCTGGATGATCGGCGTGTCACCCGTGCTCTCCGCCTCGCCCAGGGCCGCGTTCTGCCGCAGCCGCTGGCTTTCCTTGGCCGGGTCCACCGCGGTGCCGGCAGGCGGCGTCGGCTTCCAGAACATCAGCCGGTCGGTGAAGGAGCGGCCGGTGGAGTCGATCTGTGCATCGGCGTCCACCTCGTTGCGGATGTCCCGCGGCGCAGCCGGACCGGCGGCGGCGACCAGCGCCTGCTGCCCAGGCGAGGTGCCAGCGGGCGCGCCTGTCAGGGCGGTGGTCGGCGACAAGGCCGCTTCCGCCTGCTGCCGCTCCGACAGTTCCTGCGGACGCGATGCGCCGGGGCGGGGGGGCCGCAGCGAGAAATCCGGCGGCATGGATAATGGGGCGCGGGTGGTGACGGTGAACTCATCCGGAGCGTCGCGGGTCAAGCCGATATTGCGGGACAGTTCATCCCCGCTGCACCCGGCCAAAACCAGGCTGGCGGCCAATGCCATGCCCGGCGCGCAACCTGCCAATGCACGAGAGTATCTCATGGCACGGGTCATAGCTCCGCAGAGCCCGGGCCTGCAAGCCGCTCATCGGCGTGCGGCGACTTTGGCCGCAACCCGTCCAGGACCAGCGCCGCCACGCCGCAGACGATAGCGGCGTCGGCGACGTTGAAGACGTACCAGCTCCAGCCGCCGACGTGGAAATGGATGAAGTCGACCACCGCGCCGAAGCGCAGCCGGTCGAGCACGTTGCCCGCCGCGCCGCCGGCGATCGCGCCCAGCGACACCGCGACCAGCCGCGTTTCCGCCCGCCGCAGCCAGATGGCCAGCGCCACCACGATGGCGACGGCGATCGCCACCAGCAGCAGCGACCCCCAGGCGTCATCCGCCTTGAACAGGCCGAAGGTCACGCCCTGGTTCCACACCATCGTGAGGCTCAGCACCGGCAGCAGGTCGACCCGGCCCAGTTGCGGCAGCCTGAGGCCTTGCAGGATCCACGTCTTGCTCGCCTGGTCCGCCACGAAGACCAGCAGCAGCGCGACCACGCCGAGCCCGGTCAGCCGGTTGCGCGTCACGCGGCGATACGCGGCTGGCCGACGAGCCCGCTTTCGACGGCGTCGGCGCAGCGCAGGCACAGCGTCGGGTGGGCGGCCTGGCTGCCGACTTCGGGCAGCACCTTCCAGCACCGGGCGCATTTGTCGCCGGGCGCCTTGCCGACCGCCAGCGCCTCGCCCGGCGTAGCGCGGCTGACGATCGCGAACTCCGCCCAGCCTGCCGCATCGAGCAGGGTGAACACGGGCTCCGGCAGGCTCACCATTGCCTGCAGGGAGGCGCCGATCGTGCCGTCCCGCCGGGCTGCCTCCAGCGCCGTGGTGACCAGGCCGCGCTGGTCGCGCCGTTGGGCCATGCGGAGCGCCAGCGCCGGGTCATGCCATTCGGCCGGGATCGTGGGCAGCGACTGGAGATGGATGCTGTCATCCTCCGCGGGGAAGCGCGCGCCCCAGGCCTCCTCCGCCGTGAACACCAGGACGGGGGCGAGCCACGCCGTCAGGCAGCGATGCAGCGTGTCCAGCACGGTCCGCGCGGCCCGGCGCTTGGCGTCGTCCGGACGGTCGCAGTACAGCGCGTCCTTGCGGACGTCGAAATAGAACGCGGACAGGTCGGCGGCGCAGAAGGCGTGCAAATCCGGGTAGATCCCG
Source organism: Acetobacteraceae bacterium (assembly GCA_965199095.1). Classification (GTDB taxonomy): domain Bacteria; phylum Pseudomonadota; class Alphaproteobacteria; order Acetobacterales; family Acetobacteraceae; genus LMUY01. Next base: position 285,169 of record CBDAQM010000003.1, on the reverse strand, counting down.
GTCCAGTCATGCGTCTGCAGCGCCTGGCGCAACCGTGCATCGAACTCGGACAGGCGGTGCAGCACCCACCGCTCCAGCTCCGGCATGTCGGCGAGCGGCACGCGCTCCACCTCGCTCCACCCGGCGAGCGAGCCGAGCAGCCAGCGCAGCGTGTTGCGCAGGCGGCGGTACAGCTCGGCCTGTTGCTTCAGGATCTCCGGTCCGATACGCAAATCCTCGGTGGTGTCGGATGTCATGACCCACAGCCGCAGGATGTCCGCCCCCATCTTGTCCGTCACCTGCTGCGGCGCGGTGACGTTGCCGAGCGACTTGCTCATCTTGCGGCCGTTCTCGTCCAGCACGAAGCCGTGCGTCAGCACGGCCTTGAACGGCGCGGCGCCGCGGGTGCCGATCGCCTCCAGCAGGGAGGACTGGAACCAGCCGCGATGCTGGTCGGAGCCCTCCAGGTACAAATCGGCCGGCCAGGGCTTGCCGCGGTCCTGCAGCGCGAAGCCGTGGGTCGAGCCGCTCTCGAACCACACGTCGACGATGTCCGTCACCTGCTCGAACCCGGCAGGGTCACGGCCTTCGCCGAGGAAGCGGGCGGGTGGGGAGGCATACCAGGCGTCGGCGCCCTCCGTCCGGAACGCCTCGACCACGCGGGCGACCACGGCCGGGTCGCGCAGCGGCTCGCCGGTGCTGCGGTCGACGAAGACGGGGATCGGCACGCCCCAGGCGCGTTGGCGGCTGATGCACCAATCCGGCCGCCCCGCCACCATGGAGCCGATGCGGTTGCGGCCTTGCCACGGGATGAACAACGTCTCTGAAATCGCGTTCATCGCCCGGCCGCGGATATCCTCCGGTCCGTCCATGCGGATGAACCATTGCGGGGTGGCGCGGTAGATCAGCGGCGCTTTGGACCGCCAGGAATGCGGATAGGAATGCCGCAGCGTCCCGCGGCCGATCAGGCCGCCGGCCGCTTCAAGCGCGGCGCCGACCGGGCCGGCGGCCTTGAACACATGAGTTCCGGCAAACAGCGGCACGGCAGGCAGGTAGCGCCCGTCCTCGCCTACGCTCTCCGGCACGGGAATGTCGTGATCTCGGCAAAGGGCGAAATCCTCCTCGCCATGGGCTGGCGCCATGTGGACCAGACCCGAGCCCTGCTCGGTGGTCACGAAATTGCCCAAGAGAATCGGCGCGTCATGCTCGTAGCCCTGGCCGCGCAGCGGATGGGCGCAGACCGTTCCCGCCAGGTCGGCGCCGTGCACCACCTGCAGCACGTGGTGGGTCGCGATGCCCAGCGCGGTGCAGACGGCGCCCACCAGGTCGAGCGCCACCAGGATCGTCTCGCCGGGCCGGGCGAGCGAGCCCTCCGCCACGCTGTCGACCCGCAGCTGGGCGTAGTCGATGGCCGCGCCCGCCGCCAGGGCGCGGTTGCCCGGCATGGTCCACGGCGTGGTGGTCCAGATCACCGCGGAGGTGCCCGCCAGCGGGCCGGCCAGGATCGGGAAGCGCACCCACACCGTGTCGCTGGTGTGGTCGTGATATTCGATCTCCGCCTCGGCCAGCGCCGTCTTCTCGACCGTGGACCACATCACCGGGCGCAGGCCGCGATACAGCGAGCCGTTGAGCAGGAACTTGCCGATCTCCCCGGCAATCGCCGCTTCCGCCGGGAAGTCCATGGTGGCGTAACGGCCGGCCCAGTCGCCGGTGACGCCCAGCCGCTTGAACTCCGCGGCCTGGATGTCCAGCCAGCCTTGCGAATAGGTGCGGCACTCGGCGCGGAAATCCAGCACCGGCACGGCGTCCTTGTCGCGGCCGGTGCGGCGGTATTCCTCCTCCACCTTCCACTCGATCGGCAGGCCATGCGTGTCCCAGCCGGGGATGAAGTCGGCGTCGAACCCGGCCATGCGGTGCGCCCGCATGACCACGTCCTTCAGGATGCGGTTGAGCGCGTGGCCGATATGGAGGTGGCCGTTGGAATAGATCGGCCCGTCATGCAGCACGAAGCTCGGCCGGCCGGCGGCAGCGGCGCGGCTGCGCTGCCACAGCCCCATCCGGTCCCACCGGGCCAGGATCTCCGGCTCGCGCTTCGGCAGGTCGCCGCGCATCGGGAACGGGGTGGAGGGCAGAAACACGGTGTCGCGATAGTCGATCATTGGGCGGGGTCCGGCAGCGTTGGGCCGATGAGGCGGCCAAGACACAGACCTAGAGCAGTTTCCGCCAGACCGGAACGGCCTGGCTGATAAAACTGCCCGCCAAAAGGGTCAGGGCTGCCCTCCGTTCTCCGCCACGACATCCGATTGCGATCGTTGGGCCGGAGCGATGAAGCCAAAGGTCGGGTAGGTCGTGGTGCCGAGCTGCCCCGCCGGCTCCCACCAGACGCGGACGGCGGACCAGTCGTTGCCGGGGGAGACGTCCACCACCGGCTCATTGCGGGCGATGCGGCCGTGGACCCAATTGGCCTGGGTCACCAGCACCTCCCGCCGGGAGGTGAGGCGGGTGACGACGGAGACATGGCCGGACGGCAAACGGGCGCTGCGGCGGAACACCAGCACGGCCCCGGGCGCCGGCTCTGAACTTCGCTGGTAGCGTCCGGCGGCGCTGTCCCACCAGGAGGCAGCGTCGCCGTAGAGCTGGAGCCCGGTCACTTCCCTTGCATAGGGCGCGCATTCGACGGAAGCGGCCCTGGAGCCAGCCGAACCGACCTCATGCGGGCCGCCATTGGCGCAGGCTGACAGAGCAACAAGGGCCAGAAGGCAAACACACCTTCCTCCCGCAGCCATTCATCTATGCTCCCAATTTCGTGATCGGGGGCAGCTTACACCGGACATCAACGTGGAGGAATAAGGATTTGATGTCCGGTGCTGTGCGGAACTACTTCGCTGGCGCGGGGGCCGCTGCGGCTGGAGCGGCTGCCGCCGGCGCGGCCTTCTTGGCCGGATGAGCCGCGGCCTTGTGCATGACCGCGGTGCGACGCGCCCTGGCAGGCGCCGCCGGCGCCGTAAAGTCGGTGTACGGCACGGGAGCGGACGAAGGCGCGGTTTCAAGTGCGCGGGCAGCCGCCAAGTCGCTGGCTGTGGGCGGCGCAGCCGCAGGTGTCCCCGCCGCAGGCATGGCGGTGCTGGCTGCGACGCTGGACCGGGCACGCCGGCGCCGGGTGAGCCGCGGTGTGGGTGTGGGCGTCGACGTAAAGCCGCCGCTGGGCACCGGCGCCGTCATGTTGCCGCTGTCGCGGGTGGTCGGTGCACCCTGTCGCACGCCGTTGCCCTGCGGCAGCGCCATGTTGCCCGTGTCGCGGCCGGTTGGCGCGGCCACCTGAACCTGCCCGGATGGCAGCGGAGCGGGATACGCGTTTGATCCGGCAGCCCCACTCGGCGCCGGGGTCGCGGCGTGTACTGTCCCTGCGGCCAGCAACGCGAAGGCGGGGACAAACCCCAGGAAGCGGAAATTCATTGCCCTAACTCTCCTCCAGAAGCCCGATATCGGACACTATGATTACGCTAACATCATGGAACCGGCGCGTCTTCTATCTGGAAGAACAAATTTGCATGTCGTAGCGACAAAAGTGTGACAGTGTGGCCGATTTCCCAGGTCAGCCCCGCCGCGCTGCCAGAAGCAGCGTTTCAGCTTGCTCCCGCGGCAGGTCCAGGGCCCGGTGGGCCACCTCTGCGCTGAACCCGGCGCGGGCGAACCGGGCCAAGTCGCGCAAGCGCTGGCTGGCGTCAGGCTCTGCGCGGAACGGACCCATCCGACGTCGCCCGGCATAGAGCAGCGCCGCCATCAGCTCGGACTCAGGGTCGTCCGGCAGCTCGGCCAAGGCGGCCGGCACGCCCTTCGCCTGCAGATGCGCGGCAATGGCGCGCCGCGAGCGGCCGGCGCGATGCAGCGACCGGGCGCGCCCTGCCGCAAACGCGGCATCGTCCACCGCGCCGATCGCGGCGAGTTGCACCACCACCGCACGTGCGCTGCGGAGGCAGTCCGCCACTGTCTGCGAGGATGCCTGCGCCGCGAATGCCCAGCGCTGAACCCGGCGCGTGAGCACATGCAGGAGGCCGGCTTGCGTGGCGCTGTAACGGGCAAGGTAGGTGAGTGCGAGTTGGCGCAAAGCAGCCTCATCCGGAGGAGGCCCTGGCGTCGGGGGCGAGCGCATCCGGGGAGTTTGCCACGCGTCCCGGCAAACCGGAACATGACCCGGCCGGCCACGGCGCGTGCGCTGTCAGCCGCACAGCGACCAACCGAGGCTATAAGTGTCGAACAAGCCTAAGGGCCTTTGTTTTGAGCGGCAGCTTTGCCGGCGTGCCGACGCACTAATTTGCCGACGCTGCCTAAGTGTTTGACTTCAGACTTGGAGGCGTTTCATGCTGCCGCCTTCCCCCGCGCGACTGGCCACGAAGGGTCGCGGCCGGCGCATGGGGAACACTGAGGTGAACCCTTCATCATGATTGCCGCCCTGATGCCCACCTACAACCGCGCCGACCTCGCTTTCGAGCGGGGCGAGGGCGCCTGGCTGTACACGGGCGACGGGCGACGATTCCTGGATTTCGGGGCAGGCATCGCAACCTCCTCGCTGGGCCACAACAACCCGCATCTGGTGGCCGCCATCGCCGAACAGGCAGGCCGCGTGATGCACGTCTCCAACCTCTACCGGGTGCCGGGGGCCGAGCGGCTGTCCGCGCGACTGGTGGCGGCGACGTTCGCGGACAGCGTGTTCTTCTGCAACTCGGGCGCCGAGGCGAACGAGGGCATGGTGAAGATGATGCGCCGCGCCATGGCCGATACCGGGCGGGGCGAGCGGTTCCGCATCATCTGCTTCGACGGCGCGTTCCATGGCCGCACGCTCGCCATGTTGTCGGCGACCGGCAACGCGAAATACCTCCAGGGCTTCGGCCCGGCGGTCGAGGGCTTCGACCATGTCCCGTTCGAGAACATGAACGCGGTGCGGGACGCCATCGGCCCCGAGACGGCCGGCATCCTGGTGGAACCGGTGCAAGGCGAGGGCGGCGTCCGCCCGGCCTCGCTGCGTTTCCTGCGCGAGCTTCGCGCCACCTGCGACGAGTACGGCCTGCTGCTCGGCCTGGATGAGGTGCAATGCGGCATGGGCCGCACCGGCAAGCTGTTTGCCCATGAGTGGGCCGGCATCGAGCCCGACGTGATGTCCACCGCCAAGGGCATCGCCGGCGGCTTCCCGATGGGGGCGGTGCTGGCGAAGGAGGCCGTGGCGCGATACCTGGTTCCCGGCACCCATGGCACGACGTTCGGCGGCAACCCGCTGGCCTGCGCTGCCGCAAATGCCGTGCTGGACGTGATGCTCGCCCCCGGTTTCCTGGCCGAGGTGGACCGGAAGGGACGGCAGCTTTGGCGCGAGTTGGAGAGCGTCGTGCGGGACGAGCCGGAGGTCTTCTCCGACGTCCGCGGGGCCGGGCTCATCCTGGGGCTGAAGTGCCGGGTGCCGAATACCGAGGTGCAGAACGCGTTCACCGCCGAAGGGCTGCTGACGGTCGGCGCCGGCGACAACGTCGTGCGCCTGGTGCCGCCATTGGTGGTGACCGATGAGGATATCGCAACCGCCGTGTCCATGGTCCGTCGCGGCGCGCGGCGGTGCCGGCCGTCCGTCACGCAGGTCGCCGCGAAATGAGCAGCGCCGCCCGCAAATTGCGGCCCGATGACGGGTTTGAACTGAACGCGAGCGCGCCGCGCCATTTCCTGGACATCAAGGATTTCGAACCGGCGGTCCTGCGGCAGATGCTGGACGTCTCGCGAGGGTTCAAGCAGGCGGGAGGGCCGTCCTCCCGTCCGCTGACCGGGCGAACCCTCGCGATGATCTTCGAGAAGCCGTCCACGCGCACCCGCGTCTCGTTCGAGTTGGCGATGCGCCAGCTTGGGGGCGATGTGGTCGTCCTGCAGGGCAGCGACATGCAACTCGGCCGCGGGGAGACGGTGGCCGACACCGCCCGCGTGATGTCCCGCTACGTCGACGCCATCATGCTGCGGACGGACGACGCAGCGAAGCTGGCGGAGTTGGCGGCGCACGCCACCGTGCCGGTCATCAACGGCCTCACGAACAAGAGCCATCCTTGTCAGATCATGGCCGACATCATGACGTTTGAGGAACACCGCGGGCCGGTCGCCGGGCAGGTCGTGGCATGGGTCGGGGACGGCAACAATGTCGCCTGTTCCTGGATCGAGGCGGCGGTGCGGTTCGGGTTCGTGCTCCGGATCGCCTGCCCAACCGAGTTGGCGCCACCGGCGGCGTTGGTGGCCTGGGCCCGCGCGGAAGGCGCCGACATCACCGTCGGCAGTGATCCTGACACCGCCGTGGCCGGCGTCCGGTGTGTCGTGACCGATACCTGGGTCAGCATGGCGGACGACCCCAACGCGCAGCGGCACAACATGCTGGCGCCCTACCGCGTCGATAGCCGGCTGATGCAAGGCGCGGCGCCCGACGCGTTGTTCATGCATTGCCTGCCGGCACATCGGGGCGAGGAGGTCACCGAAGAGGTGATCGACGGGCCGCAATCCGTTGTTTGGGACGGCGCGGAAAACCGGCTGCATGCCCAGAAGGGGGTCCTGGCTTGGGCGCTCGGCGCCCTCCGATGAGCCGGTCGTCGTTGACGGAGGAAACGCCAGCCACGCCAGGCTGGGTCGAGGCAAAGGCAAAGGCCATCTTTGCCCCGCTCGGCGCGGCGGTCACCGAGATACGGGATGCCTACCTCGACTGCCTGGCAGGTGTCCGCGGCGCCGTGGACAGCGACGCCGGGCATGACCGATGCCGGACCGTCGCCGTCCGCGCCGCTGCGGACTTCATCGACGACCCGGCGGCGCTCGACCGTGCATTGCAGGCTTTGGAGGCCGAACTCAGCCAGGCAACCTGACGAGGATCAGCGGATCAGAGCTTGACCGTGCCATGGCCGCCCGGCTGCGGGGAACTCCCCGTCGTAACGGCTTTTAGGTAGCCGTAGGCGTGCAGCATCGTCGACGATGGTGCGTCCCAATACTCCGCTTGCTGCACCGTCACCTTCAGCAGGGCGATCTCGGGATCATCCTTGCCTTGCGGGAACCACGTGCGCACTGACTCGGACCAATGCTCCTCAACGGCCGCCCGGTCGCGGACCAGGCTGGCATGGCCGGAGACCGAGACGTAATCCTGCTTTCCGGGATGGGCAAAGGAGAGGTTTACGCGCTGATCGTGCTGGACCTCTGTCACCTTGTGCGAACTCGCGCGGGTGAAGAACCACAAGGTGCCGTCGAAATCCTTCTGGGACATGGCCATCGGCCTGCTGCGAAGGTGATCCCCATCTTCCGTGACCAGCATCGCGATTTCGACGGTCTTGATGAGGTCCCAGAGTTTCGCGGTGTCGTTCGTTTCCATGCTGGCCTTCCTTATCGTCCGGCGCCAGTAACGAACCTGCCGCGATGATGGTTCCGCGGTGGTGCGGGCCGGCTGGCCGACCTATCTTCTGCGTATGAGCGCCATGCCAGCCTTTCTCGACGCCACCCGACCGGACGTGCCCGATATCGTCGTGCCGCGCGGCATCACCCCCTTCCACCTGCCAGGACGTCCGGTCCGAGGTCGCCTCGTCCGGCTTGGCCCGCTGGCGGACGCGCTACTGGGGCGGCACGACAATCCGCCGGCGGTCACCAAGCTGTCCGGCGAAGCGCTGGCGCTAGCAGCGGCGTTAGCGGCGGCGCTGAAGTTCCAGGGCTCCTTCAGCCTGCAAGCGAAGGGCGACGGCCCGGTGCCGATGCTGCTGGCGGACTGCACCCAGGCGGGGGCGCTGCGCGGCTATGCCAGGGCGGAGCCGGAGAAGCTGGCGCTGGTGCTCGAGGCGGGGGCTGACCCGTCGGCCGCGACCCTGCTTGGCAAAGGCTACCTCGCCTTCACCGTCGACCAAGGTCCGGAGCGCGAACGGCACCAAGGGATCGTGGCGATCGAGGGTGAAGGGCTGGCCGACATGGCGCTGCACTACTTCGCGACGAGCGAGCAGTTGCAGTGCGCGCTGCACTTGGCGTGCGCGAAAACAGAGGCTGGCTGGCGGGCCTCCGCCTTGATCCTGGAGCGCGTCGCCTCGGAAGGCGGGATCGAGGCGATCAGCGCCCCGGATGCGGACGAGGCCTGGCGCGCGGCGACGATCCTCGCCGCCACGGTGACGGAGGCGGAGTTGCTGGACGATGCCCTGCCGGCAGAGCAGCTTGTTTGGCGGTTGTTCAGCGCCGAGGGGGTGGCGGCGGACCGTCCGCGCGCACTCGCCTATGGGTGCCGATGCTCGCGGTCGCGCTTGGCGGGCATTTTGGAGGGGTTTGGTTCCGACGATCTGGACCACATGGCCGTGGGCGGCGACATCATCATGACCTGCGAGTTCTGCAACCTGGACTTCCGGTTCGACCGGGAGGAGGTGCGCGGCAATTCGTCTACGGATTGACGAGGACGCCACGCATGGCAGGGTGCATCGCCGTCCAGGCCGAAGGAGAAAGCATGATTGCGCGCCGGTTCGTCCTGATGCTGCCGCTGCTTGCCGCCGCCTGCGAGGATGAGGGCACGCCGCAGAGCTTCCCCCTGCCCAGCTACAGCTTCCTCACGCCGATCCGGCTGAACGTCGCCAGCGTGGAAATCGACGACCGTTCCCCCCCGGCGACTGGCAATTCGGTGGAGCAAATTTCGCCGCTTCGACCGAGTGATGCGCTGAAGCAGATGGCCAATGACCGTCTGGTGGCAGCAGGCAGCGCCGGGCGGGCGGTGTTCGTGATCGACCAGGCCAGCCTGCAGCGGAGTGAGGGCGGGATCGACGGCCTGCTGGCGGTGCATCTGGACGTGTATGCCGGGGCAGGCGCTGATCGGTCCGGTTTCGCAGAGGCACGCGTGGCGCGGCGGCGGACCAGCACCGACACGGGGGAGGACTCGCGGACAGTGCTGTACAACTTCACGATTCAGATGATGAACGACATGAACGTGGAGTTCGAATACCAGGTGAAGCGCTCGTTGCGTGACTGGTTGCAGGGAACCGCCGGCAGCGCACCCCCGCCACCGCCGGTTCAGTCGGAGGATCTATCGCCGCCGACCCCGCTGCCTGCGCCGGCCTTGCGGCGGTAGGAAAACCGGGCTTTCGCAGGACGGGTCAGCTCTGCAGCTTGGCAATCTGCGCCAGCACAGCACCTTCGCTGAGCAGTTGCGGCAGGATGACGGGGGCGCGGCCGGGCGCGTAGAACACGTAGAGCGGCACACCGTCCCGATCATGGTCGCGCAGGAACGCCGAGATGGTCGGGTCCATCCGGGTCCAATCCCCCTTTAGGTAGGCAACATGGGCGCGGTTGAACGCGTCGCGGACGGCAGCGGGGGAGAGCGCGATACGCTCGTTCAGGAGGCAGGACAGGCACCAGGCGGCAGTCATGTTCACGAAAACCGGGCGTCCCTCACTCTGCAGTTCGGCGAGCCGCGCGGGGGTAAACGGCTCACTCGGCTCCGCCGAGGTCCCGGTTTGAACGGTGAGAAGAGCGGCGCTGGACAGGCAGCCGGCCAGCACGGCGGCATAGCCGATGCTGCGTCCGGCGCCGGCGCTTGCCTGCGCTATGCCGAGCGCCCAGGCTGCAAATCCAACCCCCACGAGCCCGGCAGCGGCCCGCAGGACGCCGGTCGGGCCGGTTTGCTGGCTCACCACCCAGACGAGCCAGGCGGAGGCGCCATACATCGGGAAGGCCAGGGCCTGGCGGAGGGTGGCCATCCAGCGGCCGGGGCGTGGCAGGAGCAATGCCAGCCGCGGCAGCGCGGCGATGACCCCGTAAGGCAGGGCCAGCCCCAACCCCATCGTGGCAAAGACCAACAGCGCGAGTTGCGCCGGGGCGGCGAGAGCCCCCGCCAAGGCAACCCCCATGAACGCCGCGGTGCACGGCGTGGCGACGACGACGGCGAGCAAGCCGGTGAAAAAGCTGCCGGCGTGGCCGCGCTTTGCAGCCAAGGTTTGCCCCGTGCCCGCCATCTGCTCGCCGATGGAAAACACGCCGGACATGTTCAACCCGGTTGCGAACAGCAGCCAGGTAATCACGGTCACAACGGTCGGCGATTGGAGCTGGAAGCCCCACCCCACCGCCGCGCCGGCGCTGCGGAATGCAAGCAGAGTTGCGCCGAGCAGCGTGAAGGCGACAATAACACCCGCCGTGTAGCTGCCGGCCTCCACGCGGATCGTGCGGCGGTCCGCCGCGGAGAGCCGGGCCAGCGCCATCGCCTTCATCGCCAGCACCGGGAACACGCATGGCATGAGGTTCAGGAGCAAGCCCCCGGCAAGCGCGGCCAACAACAGCAGATGCAGCGGTTGGGACGGTGCGGCCGTTGCTGCCGGGCCCGGAGTTGCCGCCAGCACGAAGGATCTGGCGCTGCCACCAGCGGTCAGCGTCAGGACGCCGTCTAGCGGCGTGTCGGCCGGATGGGACGGCCCCAGCGCAAGGTGCAAGGTGACATCATCGCCGTGGCGGACGGGCACCTGCGAGCCTGCGGTTTCGACGTCGCCCTTGTTGGACGGAAAGAACTCCGCCTTGGTGATCCCGCCGGGCAATCCGGCCCCTGATAGGGTCAGCGTGCCGTCGGGCGCAATCCTGGATTGAAATGGTGCGGCGATGGGAACACGGGCGGCCGTTGTCGCGAACAAGGCAGCCTGGTTGGAGGGCGACGGCGTGCCCCGCTGCAAGGTGACGTTGAAATCGCCTTCCTCCGGCACGCAGATGTCCCGGCACACGAGCCAGGACGCATGAAGCGTCACGGGCAACGACCCCGATTGGAACGACATTGCGCCGGGCATGATGCGGACCGGCAGCAGCACGCCGTCGCGATAGGAAAAGGTCGTCAAGTCGCCTTCCGCCACCCGTTCTGGCGCGGGCCACGCGACCGGCCCAGCGCTACTGCCCGGCGGCAGCTCGAAGGCAAGCTCCGGCGCAACGCCGGCGTCGCCTGGATTTTGCCAGTACGTGTGCCAGCCAGGCGACATCTGCAGATTAAGGCCCGCCTGGAACGGCACACCCGGCTCGACGGAGTCGGTATCCGTCACCAGGGTCGCGACAACCCGGCTTGTCTTGACGGGTGTGCTTTCGGCTGCATTCGCGCTGATGGACAACGCCACACACGCGACGCTTGCCAGCACAAGCCGGGCGACGCCGGTCAACTCAGCCGCCAAGTTCCGTCGGCGCGCGGTTGCCGATCATGGACAACACCTCGCGCCGGGTCGCTGGATTCGTGCGGAAGGCGCCCAACATGCTGCTGGTCACCATCCCGACACCTGGCTTGTGGACACCGCGGGTCGTCATGCATTGATGGCCGGCCTCGATCACGACCGCCACGCCTTTGGGGCGCAACACGTCGTTGATGGTGTTGGCGATTTGCACCGTCATCTTCTCTTGGATCTGGAGCCGCTTGCTATAGGCGTCGACAACCCGGGCCAGTTTGCTGATACCCACGATCCGTCTGTCCGGCAGGTATGCGACATGCGCCTTGCCGATAATCGGCACCATGTGATGCTCGCAATAGCTTTCCAGGCGGATGTCGCGCAGGAGGATGATCTCGTCATACCCGTCGACTTCTTCGAACGTCCGTTCCAGCAAGGCCGCTGCATCGACGCCATAGCCGGCAAACAACTCACGGTAAGACCGTGCGACACGGGCCGGGGTATCCAGCAGCCCCTCCCGCGCAGGATCATCGCCGGCCCATCGGAGCAATGTGCGAACCGCCGCCTCTGCTTCCGCTTGGGTTGGCATGGAGAGCGTGGCCTGAGTGTCCAAGTCGTTCGATCCTGAAATCCGCAGCGGAATATATGGGCACACCATCAAAGGGTAAGGTTGCAAACTAGCAACGGTATCTCAATGCGCTATGAACCAGCCAGGCGCACACTGGGTTCTACCAGGTAACGTCTATACGCCATGAGGGGGCATCAATGCACCCGGCCACCGGTGTGCGGCGAGTCGAGGCTGAATGTTGGGATGACAACGTCGAAGCTTTCACCCGAACTGCTGGCCACCATGTGGTAAAGCCCTTGCATGAACCCGGTTGGCGTTTCGAGCGGCGTGCCGGAGGTGTATTCGAAGCATTCATTCGGTTCGATCACCGGTTGGTCGCCGACGACGCCTTGTCCTTCCACAGTCATCATGTGGCCGCGTCCGTATGTAATGTGCCACGTCCGGCTCATCAACTGCACGGCTTCGGCGCCATTGTTGTGGATGCGGACGCGGTATGCCCACACGAAGCGTCCTTCGTCGGGCTCTGACTGGTCTTCCAGATAGAACGGTTGCACGGCGACCCGGATCGACCGGGTTGTCGCCTGGTAGTCATCAGGCATCACTCGGCGGCCTGGCGGCGAACATCATGCGTGGCAATGGCCGCCAGCCCATGGGCCAGGTCGGCGCACAAATCCGCCGCATCCTCTAGCCCGACGGAGAGTCGAACGACGCCATCGGTGATGCCAAGCCGCGCCCGCTCCGTCGCGCCGATCCGCATGTGGGTGGTCGTCGCCGGATGCGTCGCCAGGGACTTCGAATCGCCCAGATTGTTGCTGATGGCGATGATGTGCAGCGCGTTCATGAATGCGAATGCGGCTTGCTTTCCGCCCGCCAGATCGAACGTCACGATGGTTCCACCCGCTGTCATCTGGGACATGGCAAGGGCATGCTGCGGGTGGTCGGCGCGTGCCGGGTACAGCACACGGCTGATCTGTGGCTGTTGCGCGAGGAAGTCGGCGACCGTCGCCGCCCGGTTGCATCCGGCTTCGACACGCAAGCTGAGAGTCTCCAGCCCTTTCAACAGCAACCATGCGTTGAAGGGGGACAGGCTCGGCCCGGTGTTGCGGATGAAGGGCTGCAGGGTTCCCTCGATCCAGGCGCGGCTGCCGAGCACCGCACCGCCCAGGACGCGGCCTTGGCCATCAATGTGCTTTGTGCAGGAGTAAACGACGATATCGGCCCCCAGCTGCAGCGGCTGCTGCAGCAATGGCGTGGCAAAGACATTGTCCACGATGACGAGCGCCCCTGCCTTGTGTGCCAACTCGCACACCGCGCGGACATCGATCACGTCCAACATCGGGTTGGATGGGCTTTCCAGGAGCACCATCGTCGCCGGCCGCTCAAACGCCGTCCGCCACTGGCGTAGATCGCCGCCATCGACGAACTCGGCCTCAATGCCGTAGCGCGGCAGGAGGGTTGAGACGATCCAGTGGCACGACCCGAACAGGGCGCGCGATGCGACGACGCGGTCGCCGGCCTTGAGGTGGCTCAACATCGCCGCGTGGATTGCCGCCATTCCCGTTGCCGTGACACGGCACGCCTCCGCGCCCTCGACCGCGGCCAGTCGCTCTTCCAGCATCGTCACCGTGGGATTGCCGAAGCGGGAATACTGATAATGCGGCTTCGACCCGTCAAAGGCCGCTTCGGCGTCCTCGGCAGTCGGGTAGGTGAAGCCGGAGGTTAGGAACAGTGCTTCGGCAGTCTCACCATACTGCGTGCGGTGGACCCCGGCCTGCACGAGACGGGTTGCGATGCGATGATGTGAGTCCATGACCGGCAGCCTCTCCAACGTTTCAACTGCCTCAGCAGCAAGACGTCACGAACCAGCCGTGGAAGCCCAGCGACGACTTTGATCCAGTCGTCGACAAGGCTTCTTTAGCGCGCTTATTTAGCCTCGCCGCAATCCAGCCGGACAAATCACGAGGTGGCAGCAGATTAGTCATCACCGGTTGCACCGTCAACGTGTAGTTTCTATAAGCCAGAAGGTCGCCGTCGCGGGTGTAGTTCAATGGTAGAACGGCAGCTTCCCAAGCTGCATACGAGGGTTCGATTCCCTTCACCCGCTCCACCGCGCTTGCCGCGGAGGGTGTCGTGAGTGTTTCACGTGAAACACAGATCAGCCGCTACATCGAGTTGTTGCAGCGTTGGGGCGCCACGCTCAACTTGACGTCGGCGGCGCGAAGCTCACGACCAGCACTGACCGAGCTGATCAAGGATTGTCTCTGCATCGTTCCCCATCTGCCGCCGCAGTTGGACCGGTTGATCGATCTAGGGTCTGGGCAAGGCTTCCCGGCTATCCCGCTGGCGATCGAAACAGGTGTCGCGATCGACTTGATCGAGGCGGATCGGCGCAAGGCCGCCTTCCTGACGACAGCCATGGCCGACCTTGGCTTGCAGGGACGTGTTCATGCGGCGCGCATCGAAGGCACCACCATCGCGCCGGCTGCCTGCGTCACGGCGCGCGCCCTGGCGTCGGTCTCCAGCTTGATCAGCCTGGCGATGCCTTTCCTGACGCCGGATGGCTGCGCTCTCTTCCTGAAAGGTCCGGCGGCTAAAACGGACATCGAGGCGCTTGGCCACACATCATCCGCACGGATAGAGTTGCTTATGACATCCCGCCCGCCCTCGACCCTCGTCAAGGTCTCTTTGCTGGCGTAAGACCCTTGCGTGAATGCTTCTCGAGGCGGCGCCGGGCCGCATATCATCGCTGTTGCGAACCAGAAAGGCGGGGTTGGTAAAACCACCACCGCGCTCAACCTCGGCACGGCCCTCGCCATGTCCGGATTGCGCGTCTTGATTGTCGATCTCGACCCGCAGGGCAATGCCTCCACCGGGTTGGACATCGCCCGGTCGGATCGGCAGCCGGGCTGCTACAGCAGCATCACGCTTCGTACGCCTTTGTCCGCCTGTATTCGAACCAGCCAAGCAGACAATTTGTCGATCATGCCAGCCGAGCCAGACCTCGCGGGCGCGGAAATCGAGTTGGTCAGCCTGCCTGAGCGGGAGTTCTGCCTGCGGCGCGCGCTGGACCAGCCCCACGATTTCGCCGTCATCCTAATTGACTGCCCGCCCAGCCTTGGCTTGCTGACCCTCAACGGCCTCGTGGCCGCGACCTCGGTTCTTGTCCCGTTGCAGTGCGAGTTCTTCGCCCTGGAAGGACTCAGCCAGCTCGCCCAAACCGTCGACCGCGTCCGCGCGGCGTTCAACCCAAGGGCGGTGATCGACGGGATCGTCCTCACCATGTACGACCGCCGCAACAACCTGTCCGAACTGGTCGCGGCAGACGCACGAAGCTTCTTCGGGACGCGCGTGTACCAGACAGTCATCCCGCGCAGCGTCCGGGTGTCCGAGGCGCCGAGCCACGGCAAGCCAGTCATGCTCTATGATCCCAAATCCCTCGGCGCACTGGCCTATGCCAGGATGGCGCAGGAAATGTGCAGCCGCTTTTCGATCCGGTCCTCGGCCATGGTCGACGCATGAAGCCAGCGGCGCCCCGACTCGGCCGCGGATTGGCGGCGCTGTTGGGCGATGCGCCGTCAGCCGCCATGTCCGCCTCGTCGGTCGGCGTGTTGGATACGGATTTGCTGACCCCGAACCCGTTCCAACCGCGCGCGCGCATCAGCGACGATGACCTACGCGAGCTGGCGGCATCGATCCGCACCCAGGGTGTTCTGCAGCCGATCCTGGTGCGGCCCAACCCCAACCAGGCTGGACATTTCCAGATCATTGCCGGGGAGCGGCGTTGGCGGGCGGCAAGGCTGGCGGGCGTGGCCACCGTGCCATGCTTCATCCGCGACATGGGTGACACCGATGTCAGCGCCGCCGCCCTGGTGGAGAACCTGCAACGCAAGGATCTAAACCCGATCGAAGAGGCCGAAGGATTCCGCCGCCTCATCGAGGATTTCGGCCTCACCCAAGAGGAGCTTGGCGCCGCGATCGGGAAATCGCGAAGTCACGTGGCCAATCTGCTGCGGCTGCTCAGCCTGCCCGGCGACGTGATCGAACATGTCCGGGCAGGCAGCCTCAGCGCCGGGCACGCGCGCGCCGCGTTGGCCTGCCCGGACCCGAGCCGGGCCGCGGAACAGATGATCGCCAACGGACTGTCCGTCCGGCAAGCCGAGGCGCTGTCCACCGCCAGGCCGCTGCCCGCCCAGCCATCACAGACACACCGGCCTCAGTCGGACAGCACGGCCGACCTCCGGGCTGTGGAAGCGGACCTCGCCGAACGACTGGGCTTGAGCGTCGCGATCAGCTTCAACGGACGGGGTGGCACCGTCAGCCTGCGCTACCAAACACTCGACCAACTCGACCATATCATCGCCAGACTCGGCCGGACCTGATTGCGCGTTCGTCGGTCACGTCCTGACCGCCCGCCCTGCCACCGCCCCCAGCAAACGTCCTGCAATGGCAAAGTCCGGTGATCCGCCGCGTTTGCAGGCGAGGTCGGCATCGTGGATGGCGCGGCCAAGCGATTCCAACCGGGACACCGTCCAGCGTTGCACCTCCTGCTGGAACCCGGGCATCTGGCGCGGGAAAACCGGCGGCTGAAGCGCCCGGCATGCCTCATCCAAGCCCTGGCCGCTCTCCATGAGCAAGCGCACTTTCAGCACCCGGTGAACCTGGCTGGCCAACACCGCGAGCAGGCCCGGCCCGCTTGCACCCTCCTGCCGGAGTTCCTCCATCAAGGCGTCGCATTGCCCCGCCTGCCCCGACAGCGCGGCTGAGACCGCAGCTCCGATCGTGGCATCCAAACTTGCGGAGCAACAGGCGAGCGCCATGTCGAGCGTGACGACGCCTGCCCCGGCGGCGTACAGGCAGAGCTTCTCCAATTCGCTCCGCCGTCGTCCCGAATCTCCGGCAAGCTCATTCGTCAAGGCGGCCAACGCGCCCGGCTCGATCGACAAGCCCGCCTCGCTCACCACCCGCATGATGTCGCCCGATACCGCAGTCCCGCTCTCGGCATAGCAGGCGATTGCCGCCCAATGGGGATGCTTCTCCGCCATCATCCGCAGCTTGGAGCGTGGCGTCAGAGTCGCCGCTTCGCAGATCACGAGCGCATCGGCCCGGTGCTTCGCCAAACTGTCGAGGACGGCGGCCAGTGCGTCCGTCGCCTCCTGCACGCGAATAACCCGGCGCCCGCCGCCCAGGGATAGGCTGGTGACCTCTTCACGCAGCCGGCCATGTTCCTCGCGCGTCAAGGCGCTGTAGCGGAACGGATCCGCGGCCGCCGCCCCAAGCACGGCCCTGGTGGCAGCCGTCGCATGAGCGCGCACCCGGCCAACATCCTCTCCGTAGAGCAGGATGCCGGCGAACGCGGCCGAGTCCTGCAGGATTTTCGCAGCCTGGTGCGCGGCGACCTTCATCGCCTACCCGGTCGCGGCATGCCGCGAGAAGTAAGAGGCAAGCTGGAGCGTGATCTGGCCGGCGATCGCCTCGGCAATGCGCCGTTGCGCTGCCTCACTGGCGAGGTCGGCTTCGAAAAACTGCTGGTCGATGATGTTGACCCCGTCGAGCGCCCGGGCGGTGCCGCTGGTGACCAGCGTGCTCGACGTGTCCAGCATCTTGAGCGACCAGGAGGCGAGGCCCGTCTGTCGGGTGCGCGTGAAGGAGGTATCCTGCTGGGTGCCGACGTTGTCGGAGGCAATGCCGAAGGTCACCGACAACTCGTAGCGCTTCGCCAGCGATTCGCCCGAGTTCGTCAGTTGCTGCTGCAAGGCCTGCCGCAGCAACTGCCCGGAACGGTCCGGGATGATGCCGACATCGATCAGGCCCAACTCATGCCGCGCCGGGCTGGAGGCTCCGCGCACCGCGTAGACGGGATGGAAGCCGCAGCTTGCCACAGCGCCGCTCGCCGCCAGCAGAACAGCGCGCCGTGCCAGCACGCGGCTGACGCCCGCCGTCACGCCGCACCGCCTATCACGAAGTTCACGATGCGGCCGGGCACATAAATCTGCTTCACGATGGTCTTGCCAGACAGCAGCCGCGCCACGTTCTCCTCCGCGGCTGCCTGCTCCAGCACCACCGCATCAGGGGTATCGACGGGCACCGCGATCGTGCCCCGCAATTTGCCGGCGATTTGCACGGCGATCGTCATCATGGTTTCCGTCAGCAAGGCCGGATCGGCATGCGGCCAGGTGAGGTCGGGTAAACCGGGCGCCTCCGGGTGCAGCCGGGACAGGATCTCGCTTGCCAGATGCGGCAGCATGGGCGCCGCCAACCGTGCAAACACGTCGAACGCCTGGCGCACTTCGCTGACGGCGGCCGCATCGGCGGCGCTGCGTTGCGCATCCACGACCGCGCTCAGCAATTCATACAAGCGCGCTACGGCGACGTTGAACGCGAACTGGTCCAACGCCGTCGTGACCGCGGCGACGGTGCGATGAACCATGCGCGTCAGCGGGGTTGACGCCGGTGGCACGGCGGCGTCATGCGGCTGCGCGATGATCGCTTCACTCAGCCGGTACACGCGCTGCGTGAAGCGGTGGGCCCCGGCGATGCCGGTTTCCGTCCACTCCATGTCGCGGTCCGGCGGATTGTCGGACAGCACGAACCACCGCGCCGTATCGGCGCCATAGCGCCCGATGATCTCCTGCGGGTCGATCGTGTTGCGACGCGACTTGGACATCTTGTCGATCGCGGTGACAGTGACCACGCCCCCCGTCGCAGCCTCCACGACGGAGCCGTCCGATCGACGCTCCACCTCCGACGGGTAAAGCCAGCGCCCGTCTTCGGCGCGGTAGCTTTCATGCGTTACCATGCCTTGCGTGAACAGCCCGGCAAACGGCTCGTCCACTTGGACCAGGTCGGCCCCATGCATCGCCCGGGTGAAAAACCGGGCGTAGAGCAGATGCAGGATCGCATGGTCGATGCCGCCGACATACTGGTCGACCGGAAGCCAATGGGCCGCTGCCGCCGGCGTGACCGGGTCTTCGGCATGCGGACTGCAGAACCGGGCAAAATACCAGGAGCTGTCGACGAACGTATCCAACGTGTCGGTCTCGCGTTCCGCCCGCCCGCCGCATCGTGGACAGGGGACAACCCGCCAGGCGTCATGACGGTCCAGCGGGTTGCCGGGCTGGTCAAAGCGGACATCCTCGGGCAGCGTCACCGGCAGATCGGCCTCCGGCACCGGCACGACGCCACAGCTTGGGCAATGCACGACCGGGATCGGGCAGCCCCAATAGCGTTGCCGGCTGACGCCCCAATCGCGCATGCGCCAGTTCGTGACGCCGCTGCCTTGGCCAGTTTCGGCCAGCCGCCGGATGATTTCGGTCAACGCCTGCGTGTTGGGCATCCCGTCCAGGAAGGCGGAGTTGATCATCTCGCCGGGTCCGTCATACGCCTTCGCGCCAATGGAAAACGACCCGGCATCGTCGCCCGGCGGCAGCACCACGGGGATCACGGGCAGGCCGTATTTGCGCGCGAAATCCAGGTCGCGCTGGTCGCCGCACGGGCAGCCGAAGATCGCGCCCGTGCCGTATTCCATCAGGACGAAGTTGGCGATCCAGACCGGCGCCGTGCGGTCGGCAAACGGATGACGCACGCGCAACCCGGTGTCGTAGCCGCGCTTCTCCGCCCCCTCAATCGCGGCCTCGCTCGTCCCCAGCGCGCGGCATTCCGCGATGAAGGCGGCCGCCGCCGGGTCAGCGGCGGCGATGGCCGCGGCAAGCGGGTGTTCGGGGGCCACTGCCAGGAACGACATCCCGAACAACGTGTCGGGACGGGTGGTGTAGACCTCGACCTCGGCCAACGCACCCATCGCTTGATCCAGCGCGAAGCGGACCCGGGCGCCCTCGCTGCGGCCGATCCATTTGGCCTGCATGGCGCGGACCCGGTCCGGCCACCGGTCCAGGCTGGGCAATGCGTCCAGCAGGGCGGGGGCGAATTTGGTGATCCGGAAGAACCATTGCGCAAGCTGGCGCTTCTCGACCGGCGCGCCGGACCGCCAGCCACGGCCGTCCACCACTTGCTCGTTCGCCAGCACGGTCTCGTCGACCGGGTCCCAGTTGACCCAGCTTAGCCGCCGGTCGACCAGCCCGCTGCGCAGAAAGCGGAGGAACAGCTTCTGCTGCTGCCCATAATACGACGGATCACAGGTCGCGAACTCCCGCGACCAGTCGATCGACAGGCCCATGCGCTTGAATTCCGCACGCATGGCCGCGATGTTCCGCCAGGTCCATTCGGCCGGGTGTACCTTCCGCTCGCGGGCGGCGTTCTCCGCCGGCAAGCCGAACGCATCCCACCCCATGGGATGCAGCACGTCGTAGCCGCAGGCGCGTTTGTAGCGGGCGACGACATCGCCCAGCGTGTAGTTGCGGACATGCCCCATATGGATGTTCCCGCTGGGATAGGGGAACATCTCGAGGACGTAGTATTTCGGCCTGCCATGAACCGGCACGTCGGCCACGCGGAAGGCGCCGGACTCATCCCAGCGCTGCTGCCATCGCGCTTCGATGGCGGCGAAATCATAGCCCGTTGCACGCTCCGCAACGGTTTGAGTGGTTTGGACTTGCATTCTGGCTCACACCCATGGGGGCGTGGCGGCTGGCGTCACTGGCTGGCGGTTTGCGCCCGCAGTTCGCGCGCCCGCGCCAACACCTTGTTCTCGATCTCGCCGGTGGTCGTCTGGCTCACCGCCGCGTCTGTCCACTGGCCATTCTGCTGCACCTGACGGAAGATCGCGACGCGGACTCCGTCCGCCCGCAACTGCCGGCCGAGGATATAGGCCGTCGCCTTGAACCGCTCGCCAGGCGAACTCGGCGGCTGATACCAGTCGGTGATGATGACCCCGCCAAACGGGTCCGCCGAGGCCAGCGGCATGAAGGCGAGCGTGTCTAGCGCGCCCCGCCACAGATAGGCGTTCACCCCGAGCGCCGCGCCATCCTGGTCACGGCTGCCGCCTGTGCCCTTGCCCACGCCGAAGACCAGCCCCTGGTCGCCGCCCATCTTGCCGCGGTCCTGGAAGCGGGGGTCGTTGTACTCGGTCTCCGCCACCGGCCGGACGTTCGGGTTGTCGCCGTTGCCGCATGCCGTGAGCGCGGTCATGGCCAGGAGCGGGAGGAGACGAAAGCGAGGACGCTGGGACATGGACCGCCTGCGATGAAATGCCACTCTGGCGCAAGAGCCCCCTGTCTACCCCGTGTGCCCGCCTCCGCCAAGAACTTCGATCGCGGCATTCCAACGAAAACGGGCGGCAGATTGCTCTGCCGCCCGCCTTTAGCTCCGTCGCAGGCGGTGTTTACCAGGCGAAGGATGTGCCGATCGCGTAGATGGACGACGTGATCTTGTTGTTCAGCGCGTTGTTGGAGGCGCCAGTGATGAAGTTGTAGCCAGTCTGACGACGCTCCTGCCAGATGCCGGACAGGAAGATCGAGATGCCGGGCGCCAGCGAATACGTGCCGCCGTAGCCGACGCCCGTTTCGAACCGCTGCCCGCCCAGCACGCTGCCGGCTGGCAACGCCGCACCGAAGATGGTCCGGTTCGTCGCCGTCTGCTGGTCGCCTTGGTTGAAGGACCGCAGGTAATGGGCGCCGACGATCACCGGGCCGATCGTATAACTGGCGCCAACGATCATGGCGGACGCGTTCGGCTGGCCTTTGGCGATCAGACCGCCAAACCCGCTCTGGCTGGTCGTCTGGTAACGGCCGAACTGATAGTTGCCGCCGAAGGACAGGCCGCCATACGTCAGGACCAAGCCGAAGTCGCCGACGCTCAAATCCTCAAGCGCCAAGTGCTTCGGGTTCGTGGTTGATCCGATCACGCCGGAATCCTGCACCCGGCCCGATCCGTCGTAGGAGGCCGTCGCAGCAATGCCGATCGGGCCGAACGTGCCACGATACCGCACGAGGGCTTCGTAGGTGTCCTTGCGGCGCTGCACGTCGTTCGTCGAAGTGGAGGAAAGGTCGTTACAACCCGCAGCAGCAACGCTGTTACCACCCGCGTTGAATTGCCCGACCGCGGCGGCGCCGCAGCCAGAGGTGTCGCCACCGGGGGCGGCCGTGCTCGGCTCAAACGACAGGCCGAAATCGACGCCGTAGAATTGCGGCGAGAGGTAGACCGCCTTGATGGTGGTGTACAGCGCGCCCTGGTCGCCGAACGGGAACGAGACGGTATAGTTGCCGGGCAAGAAGAACGGTACGTCACCGTCCAAGCCGCCGTCGTTGAAGTTTTCGAAGTTACCCGTCAGGTACAGGCTGGTAGGCGCATCGGATGCGCCGAGGCGCAGGGTGCCGAAGCGGTCCGTGCCGAGATAGCCGAACTCACGACGGACATAGGGGTAATCCTTGCCGTCCTGCCCGCTCGGCGAACCGAACACGCCGCCGCCGGCCGGGACGTTGACGTCGGTCCGGAGTTCGATCGAGGCGCCGTATTTCAGGCCATTGGCGGCGACGCCGTCGAACCCGGGATACAGGCGGACGTAGTCGTTAAAGCCGTAATTGGTCAGCTTGTTGATGCCGGCGTTCGTCGTGTTGGTCGCGATCGTCGCAGCGCCCGTGGAGGCAGATGATGCCGGAGCTGCCGCGAGAGTGGACTTGCCGGGGCTGAGTTCGAAAGTGTCGGCGTAGAACCGGAACCGACCGTTCAGCCGAACGGTCACCGTGCCCGGCGTTGGGAAAGCCTGGCCGTCAGTATCGTCAACGATCTGGGCGTCGGCATAACCCGACACCGCGATCGAGGCGCCCAGTGCGGCCACAGTGGCCAGCAGGAGCTTGCGCATTTAAACCTCCTCATGTTGCCGGACGTTCCGGCGCAGTTGCAGGCCCCGCCCCGGTCCCGATCACGCATGGATCCTTGCGGAACGATGCGTGCCTGGGAGGGCGGGGGCAGCCAGACCTGTCGAGAGTATTGCGGTGCCGTTCACTTTCCCGCAATCGCTTGGTGAGGCTTGCCATGGCAATTGCGAAACACTGTGGCCACAACGCCACAAAGACGCCGACCGGCCCTCCGCGACGTGGCGGAACAGGCCAAACCCGCCTGACATGACCTGGAAGATGGAGTTTTGTTGCGATGACCAGTGCCCCGTCCGTGCGCGACCGCTTGTTTCACGTTCGCGAGATGATCGCGGACGCCGCCGCCGCGGCAGGCCGTAGCCCGGCTGACGTGACGTTGGTGGCCGTGTCGAAGACCCATGGCGCCGACGCCGTGGCGGAGGCGCTGGCAGCCGGGCAACTCGTGTTCGGAGAAAACCGCGTGCAGGAAGCCGCGGGGAAATTCCCCCCACTGCGCCAGGATCACGCAGGCTTGCGCCTGCACCTCATCGGCCCGTTGCAAACCAACAAACTCCGCGATGCGCTTGCCGTCGCCGACGTGATCGAGACGCTGGACCGGCCCCGCCTGGCCGACGCCCTGGCCGCGGCGCAAGCGCGGGGCCAGACGCTCCCCAGCCTGTTGATCCAGGTGAACGTCGGCGAGGAACCGCAGAAAGCCGGCATCGCGAAGGCGGAGGCCGACGGGTTCATCCGGGACTGCCAGGCGCGGTTCGGCGCCCGTGTCGCAGGATTGATGTGCATCCCCCCCGCAGAAGGCGACCCGACGCCCCATTTCGCATGGCTGGCGGACCGGGCGGCAAAACATGGGCTGGGCGTGGTTTCAATGGGGATGTCGAACGACTACCAGGCCGCCATCCGCTGTGGCGCCACCCATGTGCGCGTGGGGACGGCCATTTTCGGCAGCCGCCCGCAGCCGACGTGACGCCGGGCCTGCTTGAAACATCCTGCAACGTCAGGCTTAGCTGCCGCATACCGGCTCCCGCAGTGCCGGGCCGGCCAGCCTATCGCGGCACCTTGCAGGCCAATCGGAGTCGTTGAATGAGCGTGGCTGTCAGTGCCCACAGCGGCGTGCGGACCCCCGTCCGGATGAGCGCCCTGCTCGCCGTGCTCGGCGTCGTCTACGGCGATATCGGCACCAGCCCGCTCTACGCGTTCAAGGCCAGCTTGGACCATTTCACCTCCCAGGGGGTGGCCGAGTTCGAGGTCTTGGGCATCCTCTCGCTGATCTTCTGGGCGCTGATCGTCATCGTCACCCTGAAATACGTCGTGCTCGTCATGCGCGCCGACAACAAGGGCGAGGGCGGGATCCTGGCCCTGATGGCGCTGGCGCAGCGCGTGGCGGCGGACGGGCGGGGGCGGGCGGTGCTCACCATGGTGGGCATCATCGGCGCCTGCCTGTTCTTTGGCGACGGCATCATCACGCCCGCCGTGTCCGTCCTGTCCGCGGTGGAGGGGCTGGAGGTGTCCGCCCCGGATTTGCAGAGCTATGTCGTGCCGATCTCCTGCGCCGTCATCGTGGGGCTGTTCGCGGTGCAGTATCGCGGCACCGGCAAGGTGGGCCGGGTGTTCGGCCCGGTGATGGCGCTGTGGTTCGCCGTCCTCGGCATCATGGGCATCCAGCAGATCATGGTGACGCCGCACGTGCTGCTGGCCCTGTCGCCATATTACCTGGTGGTGTTCTGCCTGCGCCATGGCTGGCTGGCCTTCGTCGCCCTCGGCTCCGTCGTGCTCGCGGTGACGGGGGCGGAGGCGCTGTACGCCGATATGGGGCATTTCGGCGCCGCCCCGATCCGCCGGGCCTGGATGGGCTACGTGTTGCCCTGCCTGGTGCTGAACTATTTCGGCCAGGGCGCCCTGATCCTCAACCACCCCAGCGCCATCGCCAACCCGTTCTTCCGGATGGCGCCGTCCGCGCTGCGCCTGCCGCTCGTCGTGCTCGCCACCGCCGCCACCGTCATCGCAAGCCAGGCGCTGATCTCCGGCGCGTATTCCATCGCACGGCAATGCATGCAGATGAACTTCCTGCCGCGCATGACCGTGACCCATACCAGCAACACGGAGGAAGGGCAGATCTACGTGCCGCAGGTGAACACGGCCCTGTTCGTGGGCGTGCTGCTGCTGGTGCTGGCCTTCCGCAGCAGCGACGCGCTGACCGCCGCCTACGGCATCGCCGTCACCGGGACGTTCATCTGCACCTGCATCCTGGCGGCCTTCGCGTTCCGCCGCCGCTTCGGCTGGTCGCGCGCGGCGGCGGTCGGCGTGTTCGGCGCGTTCTTCCTGGTCGATACCGTGTTCTTCGCCGCCAACCTGCTCAAGGTTCCGGAAGGCGGCTGGGTCCCGCTGGTGATCGGCCTGTTCCTGATGGCGCTGATGACGTCCTGGAAGCGCGGCCGGGATTTGATGCTCGCGCGCTGGAAGCAGGACAGCCTGCCGCTGGCCTCCTTCCTCAAGCGGTTGCCGCAATCGCGGACGTTGCGGGTGCCCGGCATGGGGGTGTTCCTGACCGGGACGCCCGACTACGTGCCGGCCGCGCTGCTGCACAACCTAAAGCACAACAAGGTGCTGCACGAAAAAGTCCTGTTCGTCACCGTCACGAACCTGGACGTGCCGGAGGTGAAGCCTGAAGACCGCACGAGGGTGACGGAGCTGGCGCCCGGCATCCACCGCGTGATCCTGCATTACGGCTTCATGGAAAGCCCGAACATTCCCCGCGCGCTCGAGGATCTGGTCAACCAGGGCATCGACTACGATCCCATGCAGGCGAGCTATTTCCTGGGACGCGAGGTGCTGGTCCGGGCCTTGGTGCCGAAGCTGCCGCTGTGGCGGCTTTGGCTGTTCCTCGTCATGGTGCGCAACGCCGTCCCCGCCACCGTGTTCTTCCGCATCCCGAGCGACCGGGTGGTCGAACTGGGGGTTCGCGTCGCGATCTGACGGCGGGCAACGCCGGGCCGGATGGCGGCGTTACCGGTGATGGTCGCGATGAGGTGGGTCGATGGTGAACGTGACGATGGTGCTCGCCCAGGGGCCGGGCTTCCCCGACGGGAATCTGGAGGACCGCATGCACCTCCATGTCGCATTGACGGCGCCGGGCTATTTAGACGTTGCGGCCTGGGAGACCGGGACGACGCCCTGGGCCACGTCCCGGGAGCGTCCTGGACATTCGGACCGGACGGGCGAGCTGGTGAAGATCGAGGAAGGCTGGGCGTTGCGCGACCTCGGCGGCGAGGACGATCCGCTCTACAGCTTCGCCGCGCAGATCATCCGCCCGGGGGAGATCGTGCAAGTCTCCCGACTGGATGGCGACGAAATGCTCTACCGCATCGTCGCGGTCGAGCCGGGTTGAGGCGCGCCTGAAGGCTACGCCTTCGCCTTCTTGCGCCGCGCCTTTTTCAGCCCGGACAATGCGTCCACCCGCAATGCCGGCGATGCCTTGAACCGGACCGTCGCGCCGGCCTTGACCGCGACCTTCTCACCGGTCTTCGGATTCAGCGCCGTGCGCTTCGGGGTTTCGCGGACGGTGAACGACCCGAAGTCCGGCAGGCTGAAGCGCCCGGCGGTGACGATTTCGCTCTTGATCGCGGCGATGATCTCTGCGGCGAGTTGCGAACATGCGACCCCGGTCATGTCGGTGGAGCGCTGGATCACGTCGGTGATGAATTTCTTTGACATGGCACCGCAATAGCCGCGCGGCGGCCGAAAGCCAAGATGGCGGCCGCCACCGCCCCCGGCCGCCACGATCCAGCACATCACGTCCGTCGGGTTGCCCGTGGTCGTGATCTCCCCGACGAAGGGCGAGGCACCGACAATGCCAAGCCCAACCCGACCTTCCCCGATGACGACGCCGCCTATGCCGAGAGCGCAGACTTGTTCACTAGCGCCGCCGTCGCGAGCCCAGCGGCGGTGCGTCCGGGAGCGGGGTCGGCGGGACCTGGTGCAGCATGGTGGCGACGGCGTCCGCCAACTGCCCCAGCGCCTGGCTCATCGCCGCGACGACGTCCGGCGTGGCCTTGCTGGCGGGGGACACCTCCAGGCGGAGCGACCGGGTGGAGGCCGGGTCGTGGCTCAGCCCCTGCTCCACGGCGACCTGCACCAGCAGGATGACGGACCCGCCTTGATCCAGGTCAAAGCGCTGGATGTCCAACTCGACGGTGGCGCTTGGGTCGACCGAGATCGTCCCCGCCTCGGTGAACACGCTGCTGCCGGGGAGCCGTTGCGCCAGGTCGAGGGCGAGCACCCGGCCCACCATGTCGCCCAAGGGCTCGCCCCAGCGCTCGCCGCCATTCAGCGTCAGCCGCGAGACGGAGCTGTCGCGCACGATCTCCGACCGGTCCAGGTAGCCGGCGAGGCCCGGCCGGGCGATCTTCACGGCGACGGGTCCGCCGCCCTGGGCCGCGCCGGGCACCGCCCGCAACGTGTAGATCGCAGGATCGGGGGAGGCGCAGCGTGCCAGCGCCGCAGCCAGTGGCGCCAGCAGCAGAACGCGCCGCCTCATCGATCGGCCCCTGTGTTGGCGCGGCCGCGGATCAGCGCTTCAGGATGGCGGTCCAGGAAGTCCGCCAGCAACCGGATGGAGCGGACGCCGTCGTTCAACTGCGCCATCAGCCGCTCCAGGTCACGGGAGAACTGCGAGTTCGCCCCGTAACCCGCGTCGACCGAGCCGACCAGCCGGTTGGCGTGTTCCAGCGTCTGCTGCAGGTCGTTGCTGACCTCCGGCAGGCGGCGCATCAGCGGCGAGAGGCCCGCATCCGTCCGCCGCACCAGGCCCTGCACGTCCGCCAGCGTGCCAGCCAGGGAATTGACCGCAGCCTTCAGCTCCTGGCTTCCGACCAGGCTGTTCAATGCCGCAAGGGCGCCGTTGGCGTTCGCGCCGATGGCGGCGAAGGGGATCTGGCCGATCTGGTTCAGCGTTTGCGTCAGCGCCGTGGTGATGCCGCCCAGGCCGCCGCCCTGCGTCGGCAGCACGATGACGTTGCCTTCGCGGGTAATCTTCACGGGGGGCTGGCCCTGCACGAACTCGAACGACACCGCGAGCGACCCGGTGATGTAGCTGATGGTCGACAATCCGGCCCGCAGGCCATGGTCCACCAGCCGCTGGGTCACGGCCCCCGGGTCATCACCCATGTCGCTGCCGACCGCGCTCAGCCGCTCCGGCTGTACTTCGATGGCGACGCGCACCCGCGCGGTGGCGTTGGCCGGGTCCAGTTCCAGCCGGACATCCGTCACGTTGCCGACGGTGATGCCGTAAAGCTGCACCGGCGATCCCACGCCGAGCCCGGAGGTCGAGCTTTGGAAATACAGGACGTAGGGGATGCGCCGCTTGTATCCGGCGGCGTCCGCAGCCGTCTCGTCGTTATAAAGCGGGAACGTCGTGTCACCTTTGGCGCTCGGTGAATCGCGGTCGTCCTCGGGCGTGCTGAAGGCCACGCCGCCGGACAGCACGGCCTGGATCGACTCCAGCTCGACATGGATGCCGGTGCCGCCCAGTTGCACCTCCAGCCCCGACGCGTTCCAGAACCGGGTGGCGTTGCGCACCCATTTGTCGTACGGCGACCGGACGAAGATGTTGACGGTGATCGGCCCGTTGCCCTCCGGCAGCTTGTAGCCCAGCACCTCGCCCACCACGATGTCGCGGTAGAACACCGGCGATCCGCTGCCGAGCGACCCGATCCGGGGAGTTTGCAGCGTGAAGGTCGTGCCGGGCTCGTCCGACCGGACGCCGGGCGGGTTTTCCAGCCCGGTGAAGTCGGTCTTCACCGCGCCGCCCTTCGTGGTGCCAGGATCCATCTCGATATAGCCGCCGGAGATCAGGGTCTCCAGGCCGGAGATGTTGCTGGCGGACAGGCGTGGCCGGACGACCCAGAAACGGGCCCTGTCGGTCAGGTAGGGATCAGCCTCCCGCGCCATGCGGATCGTCACGATCACGTGGCTCATGTCGGGCGCGAGGCGGATGCCGGTCACCGTGCCAAGATCGACGGCCTTGTGCCGGACCTTCGTTTGCCCGGCGGTCAGCCCGTCGGCGGTCTGGAAGGTGATAACGACCTCCCGCCCACGCTGCGACAGGGTGGTGAACGCCAGGTACGCGCCGATGACGGCGGCGACGATGGGCAGGATCCAAACCAGCGAGAAGCCCGATTTACGCCGGACGTGCGCCTCAGGCGGGCTATACGGTGTCGGTTGCGGTGGGGCGGCGTCGGCAGGGTTGGGCGGAATTTGATCGCTCATACGGCTCTCGGCTCGGCCGGTGGGCGGGCCTGACGCTTAGGTCGGGGGATCGGAGCGGGGCTGGCACTCTCTGCCCGCGCACGGGCCTCGGCAGCATCCCACATCACGCGGGGGTCGAAGCACGATACCGCCATCATCGTCAAGACCACGACCGTGCCGAAGCAGATCGCGCCGAACCCCGGCTGGATCGACGCGATGGCGCCCGCCTGCACCAGGCCGGCCAGGGTGGCGAGCATGAAAATGTCGATCATGGACCAGCGGCCGACCAAATCGACCAGCCGGTACAAGGTGGTGCGGTCATGCAGCCGCCAGGCGGAGCCGCGCTGCGCGGTGACCAGCATAAACGCCAGGCTTACCAGTTTCAGCAGCGGCACCATGATGCTGGCGACGAACACCAGCAGCGCCAGCGGCCACATCCCACCCTGGAGCAACTCCTGCGCGCCCCCGAGGATCGTGGACGGGGCGCCGGCGCCGAGCCGGGTCAATGTCAGCACCGGGTAGACGTTGGCGGGGATGTAAAGCAGCACGGAGGCCGCAACCAGCGCCCAGGTGTTTGCCAGGCTGTTGCGTTTGCGGGCCCGCACCCTGCTGCCGCAGCACGTACAGCGGTCCCCCTCCTGGCCATAATTGACCCGGCCACAGGCGTCGCAGCCGAGTCGCACGCCAGGGCCCGGCCGCGGTGGCGGCACCAGGCCACGCGCCTCCATCACGTGCCAGATGCCTTCCGGGTCCAGGTAATAGTCGGCCGCCACCATCACCAGCATCAGCGCGATGACCGCGTAGAGCGCCACCCCCGTGCTGACGGTCGCGATGGCGCCCAGCCGGGTGAAGGCGACGAAAACCCCCAACAGGAAGACCTCCACCATCGCCCAGGGGCCGATACGGTGGTACCATTTGAAGACCTGCGGCAGGATGCGCGGGGGATTGGCGATGCGCAGGCCCAGCAGCACGGCCAGCATCACGCTGATCTTGGCCAGCGGCGCGATGATGGCGGTGAGCATGACGATGATCGCCAGCTCCCACGCGCCTCTGGCCCAATAGGCCGCCGGCAGCGACAGCATCGTGGTGTTGCGTTGCTGGCCCACGATGTCGACCGACAGGAACGGCGCCAGGATCGCCACGAAATACAGCACGACGGCGCTCAGGGTCAGGGCGAGGGCGCGATTGGCCCAATCAGGCCGGATCCGCTGCAACGTCGCCTCGCAGCGCAGGCAGGTCGCCTTCGCGTTCACCGGCAAGGGCGGAACGCGCTGGAACAATCCGCAATCCGGGCATTCGCGTTCGTGGCCCGGGGACACGGGGTGGGTGGCATGCGGCGTCATGGGAGCGCAACCTGACTGAGCCGGCGGCCGGCGGCTAGTGCTTCAGCGCGGTTCGCGCGGAGTTGTCCGTGGGCCGGCCGGCCGCGCGCATTTTGCCGCACACAGCCCTGCAGACGCATGAATGAGAATGTTATTGTGCATTGCAGCATCGAGTGACATAGTCCCGTCATGTCTGCTTCCGCTGTGCCCGCTGTCGCGGCAACTGCAAGCCGCGCCGGACGTCTCCGCCTCCTCCTGATCCTCAGCGCCTTGATGGCGTTCGCGTCGATCTCGACGGACATGTACCTGCCCGCGCTGCCAACACTCGGCCTGGCCTTCCACACGGGGAGCGGGAACGTCCAGATGACGTTGTCCGCGTTCCTAGTCGGCTTCAGCGTCGGACAGTTGCTGTGGGGACCGATCAGCGACCGGTATGGGCGCCGCGGGCCGATCGCGGCGGGGGTGGTGTTGTTCGTGATCGGCTCGGCCGGCTGTGCGCTCTCCGGCACGGTCTGGCAGATGGTGGGATGGCGGGTGATCCAGGCGCTCGGCGCCTGTGCCGGCCCGGTGTTGGCGCGCGCCATGGTGCGGGATTTGTATGCGCGTGAGCGGTCGGCGCAGATGCTGTCCACGCTGATGCTGGTGATGGGCGTCGCCCCGTTGCTGGGCCCGATCCTGGGCGGGCAGGTGCTGGCCCTCTGGTCCTGGCAGGCGATTTTCTGGGTCCTCGTCGGCATGGGTGTGCTGGCCTTGGCCGGCCTGCTGGCCTTGCCGGAAACGCTGCCGAAGCAGCGCCGCAGCTCCCAGCGGTTGGGAGAGGCGTTGACCGGGTACGTCGTCCTGGCGCGGCATGGCCGCCTGCTGGGGTACGCGGTCGCCGGCGGCTTCTTCTATGGCGGCATCTATGCGTATTTGGCCGGAACGCCGTTCGCCTACATCAATTTCTACCACGTCCCGCCGCAAGCCTACGGCTTGCTGTTCGGTCTCAACATCACCGGCATGATGGCCGCCAACCTGGTGAACGCCCGGCTTGTCATGCGGCTGGGACCAGACCGGCTGTTCCGCATCGGCACATTCGTCGCTGCCGCCGCCGGCGTCGCCCTGGCGGTGGATGCGCGGTTTGGCTGGGGCGGTTTGGCCGGGCTGGTCATACCGTTGTTCTGCTATGTCTCCATGCTCGGGTTCATCGTGGCCAACTCGGTCGCCGGGGCGTTGGCCGCGTTCCCGCACAAGGCCGGCGCGGCATCGGCCCTGGTCGGCGCCGCGCATTACGGCAGCGGCGTCATCACCGCCGCCATGGTTGGATGGTTCGCCAGCGGTACGCCATGGGCGATGGGCTGGATCATCGGCCTCTGCGGCGTCGGCACCCTGCTGGGTGGCCTGCTGCTGGTCCGCCCAGCCCGGGTTGCCAGACCGGAGTAGCCGCAGCGCTGTCACACAAGCGTGACAGGAACATGTGCGAAACATTCACAATTGACCGAAACCCTTCCACCTTCTGAGCAATATCATTCACGGCAGGAGCCGAAACGGAATGACAATCAGTTAGAAAGGGTCATAGTCATGAACAATAAAGCAGTCTTGCTTTGGCTGGCAATGCCGTTGGTGACCGCCGGATGCACGACGATGGAAGCGCAGATTCGGTCAAGTGGATCGATGGGCCAGCCCGATGCCCAATATGCAAATACCGCCTATGAGCTGATCCAACTCGACAACCAGGCAGGCAAGCTGGCGGTGTCGAAGGCCTCCGATGCGCGGGTGCAGACCCTAGCCAGCACGTTGATGGCGCAGGCGGCCGCGTTCACCCCGGGCTTGAAGTCGGCCTTGGACGTTGAGGGCGTGAAGCCATCCAGCAACCTGCCGCAGGCTGACGCCGCAGAACTCCAGAAGTTGAGCAGCCTGAGCGGACCGGCATTCGACCATCAATTCGTCGCGGATGAGTTGGCCATGCACAAGCGGGCGGTTACGGCGATGCAGCAGGAGGACGCATCGACCAAGGACGGCGCCCTGCGCACGCAAGTCGAGGCCCAGCTTCCTGCGGTGCAAACCAACCTCGCCACCCTGCAGGATTTGTCGAACGAGTATAACGGCAAGACGCCCTCGCAAGGCTGACTGGAACGGGCGGCCGGCAAGCCGCCCGTTCGACGTCCGACCGCATCAGTCCTTCTGCTTGGATCGAGCTTTTCGTCCAACGACGTGATTGATGCGGTCCTGAGCGTGCTGGAAAACTTTTCGCGCTGTCTGCAGGTCTTCGTGGACGCCTTCCAACTCTGCCGGGATGTCACCCAGCTTGGCGAGCGCGGAAAAATTCGCCTGGATCCGCCGCATGTCTTCGTCGGTCAGGTTTTCCAGGCCGAGTAGCGCGTCCCGCGCATTGTCGTTCGCCCGGATCAACTCATCCAGCTTCAACTGGATCACCCGCGTGTCGCGGTTTTGCGTATGCTGGAGCAGGAACACCATCAAGAAGGTGATGATCGTCGTCCCCGTATTGATGACCAACTGCCAGGTGTCGGAATAGCCGAACAACGGTCCGCTGATCCCCCAGACCATGACGATCAGGCAGGCCGCCGCGAAGGTGTAGGGCTTGCCGAGTTGCACGCCCGTCCACAGCGCAAGCTTTGAGAAGACGCGCTCCATGTTCTGCCGCCCCCGACGATTCAGGCGTGGGGCTTAGGGATGGCCGGGCGAGGGACGACAGTGGCGCCACCGGTCATTTGCATCGTATATCCCTCCACCGCCGCACGTCGCATCCCGCCGCTTGGGCCAGGCTTGTGACGGTAGCCCGCCGCACTCGGCTCCGCCAGAACATGTGCCATCCCTCCATCAAGGCCGCCGATGACTCCTGATCGCGTGATCACGCAGAGCTTGCCTGGCCGCCGGGAACAGCATGCGACCCGGATCGCCTTTTTCATCGCCGGCTTCGGGGTGGCGGCCTGGGCGCCGCTCGTCCCGCTTGCCAAACTCCGGGCCGGGCTCACGGACGGCACGCTGGGATTGCTGCTGCTGTGCATGGGCGCCGGGTCGATCATCGCCATGCCCTCCGCCGGGGCGCTCGCGATGCGGTTCGGCTGCCGCCGCGTGCTGCTCTGCGCCTGTGGGGTGGTCTGCCTGACACTGCCGATGCTGGCGGCCGGGGCGACTTTGCCGGTGCTGGCCGCCAGCTTGCTCCTCTTCGGCATCGGGGTCGGAGCGATCGATTGCGTCATGAACATACAGGCCATCATCGTGGAGCGCGCGAGCCGCCGGCCGATGATGTCGGGCTTCCACGGCATGTTCAGCCTTGGCGGCATCGTCGGCGCCGGCGGTGTCAGCGCACTGCTCAGCGTCGGCGCGTCGCCGCTCGGCGCAACCTTCTGCGTCGTGCTCGGCATCGCCGGCGCGGCTGTCGTGGCGATGCCGCACTTGCTGCCCTATGGCGGCGCGGCGGCCGGGCCGGCCTTCGCGATCCCGCGCGGGATCGTGCTGTTCATCGGCGCCCTGTGCTTCGTGCTGTTCCTGGCCGAGGGCTCCGTGCTGGATTGGAGCGCCGTTTTCCTGGTGGCGCAGCGTGGTGTGGCGCCGGCCTATGCCGGGCTTGGCTACGCGGCGTTCGCGTTGACCATGACGACGGGGCGGCTGACCGGCGACGTCATCGTCCGGCGGGTCGGCGGCGGGCGTGTGGTGGCGCTGGGCGGCCTATGCGCCGCGGGGGGCCTGGCCTTGACCGTCGCCGTTCCCCTGTGGTGGGCGGGCATCGCTGGATATGCGCTGCTCGGCATCGGCTGCTCCAACATCGTGCCGGTGCTTTATACCACCGTGGGGCGGCAGGTCGTGATGCCGGACCATTTGGCCGTGCCGGCGATCGCGACGCTCGGCTACCTGGGCATCATCGCCGGGCCGGCGGCCATCGGGTTCGTGGCCCGCGCCACCAACCTGTCGGCGGCGTTCCTGATGGTGTCCGCCCTGCTGCTGGGCGTCGCGGCGAGCGGGCGTGTCCTGAAGCTGTAGCCGCTGGTTCGACGCCGCCAATCGACTCGATCGATGTCGAACAAGCCCTTAGCCGGTTTCCTCCTCGACGGCGGTCTGGGTGATTTGCCGGGCGCCGCCGTTCAGATGCGATGCGACGGCATGGCCGAGCGCCACGGCGCCCAGGCAGAGCAGCACGGAGACGGCGACGTTGATCAGCGCCCGCAGCGCAGCGCCGCCGCGCAGCAGATCCAAGGTCTGCAGGCTGAACGAGGAAAACGTGGTGAAGCCGCCGCACACCCCCACCATGAAGAACAGCCGTGCGGTTTCCGGTAGCGGATGGCGGCCGTTGCCGAGCGTCAGCGTGCCGAAGAAGCTGATGGCGAACGACCCGGCGATGTTGATGGCGACGGTGCCCCAGGGCAGGCCGCGGCTGATCGGCAGGGCCCATAGCCCGATCCAGTAGCGGCCCACGCTGCCCAATGCGCCGCCCAATGCCACCAGCAGCGTCTCAACCATAGCTGCGCCCGGGGTGGATCACGCTGACAGCGTGCAGGCCGATCCGCCCGGCGTCAACGGCGGCAATCTTCGTATGTCCGTTGCCATCACGTTGCGAAGGGCAAGGCGTGGCGGTAAGTTCCGCCGCCGCGTTGGGGGTGTGTCGTTTGGTCACGATTTTGTTTGAGGTGCTCGACCAGATCCTCGACCTGTACTGGTGGGTCGTGATTCTGGCGGCGGTCATGAGCAACCTTATTGCCTTCGGCGTGGTGGACACGCGCAACCGGCTGGTCTGGACCATCTCCGACTTCCTGTACCGCATCACGGAGCCGGCGCTGCGCCGCATCCGCAACGTGCTGCCCAGCTTCGGCGGCATCGACCTGAGCCCGCTGGTGCTGCTGCTGCTGATCTGGGTGCTGCGCAACGTGCTTGGCCGGGTGTATCAGGCGGTGGTGCTCGGCGGCCTGCAGCCGCTGTTCTATTAGGCCGGCCTTGTCCGCACAGGTGATCGACGGCAAGGCGCAGGCGGCGCTGCTGCGGGATCGGGTGGCCGCCCGGGTGGCCGGGCTGGCGTTCCAGCCGGGCCTGGCCGTGGTGCTGGTGGGCGACGACCCGGCGAGCGCCGTCTACGTCCGCAACAAGGACCGCGCGGCGCAGTCGGCGGGCCTGGCCGTGCAGACGGTCCGGCTGCCGGCCAGCAGCAGCCAGGGCGAGGTGTTGGCCGTGGTCGCGCGGCTCAATGCCGACACCGCCGTGGATGGCATCCTGGTGCAATTGCCGTTGCCGCCGCAGCTAGATGCCAACGCCATCATCGCGGCGCTGGATCCGGCCAAGGACGTGGACGGCCTCACCACCGTGAATGCCGGGCGGCTCGCTGCGGGCGCTCCCGTGCTGTCGCTGGACCGACCGGATGGCGCGGCCTTGGCGCCGTGCACGCCGCGCGGCGTGATGGTGCTGTTGGCAGCGGCGCGGCCAGGGCTGGCGGGCGCGCGGGTGGTGGTGGTCGGCCGCTCGGCGCTGGTGGGCCGCCCCGTGGCGCTGATGCTGACGGCGGCCGATGCGACCGTGACGGTGGCGCATTCCCGCACGCGGGAGTTGGCAGCCGAGTGCCGCCGGGCGGAGATCGTGGTCGCGGCGGTGGGCCGGCCGGAGCTGGTGCGGGGCGATTGGCTGATGCCGGGCGCCATCGTGATCGACGTCGGCATCAACCGCCTGGCGGACGGGCGGCTCGCCGGGGACGTCGCGTATCAGGAATGCGCGGCGGTTGCCGCGGCGATCACCCCCGTGCCCGGCGGCGTCGGACCGATGACGATCGCCTGCCTGCTGGAAAACACGGTGGCGGCGTCGATTGCCCGGCGGGCGCCACAAGCGTGACCCATGTCGTCGAGTTGCCGAACGGCCACGTGGTCAGCGACGAGCGCGGTCGCCTCGACATGGCGTTCGTGCATCAATCCCTCGCGAACGCTTACTGGGCGATCGGCCGCGCGCCTGAGTTGACGGAGCGGAGCTGGGCCAATTGCCTCTGCTTCGGGGTCTACGCCGCGGACGGATCACAGTTGGGGTTCGCCCGGCTGCTGACGGATTACACCTTTCGGGCACATCTCGGCGACGTCTTCATCCACCCGGCGTCGCGCGGGTTGGGCCTGGGCAAGGCCCTGGTCGCAGCCATCCTGTCGCATCCGGAGCTTGCCACAGTTTATCATTGGACGCTGACGACCACGGATGCGCACGGACTCTATGCGCAGTACGGGTTCCGGCTGGGGGAAGCTGACGGCAAGTGGATGATGCTCGACCGCACGCCGCGATAGCTCAGAAATCGGTGCAGCGGCCTTTCTGTTCCCAGTCGCCGTAGCGCGTGGGTTCCGGTCCGGCCGGGCCGCCATATTCCTTCTCCACCGGCGGCTTCGGCGCGGGGGTGGCGGGCTTCGGGTCGGGTGTGTCGTCCATTGGAGCTAATTGGGGGTCGCAGCGCCATTTGACAACGCGGCGGCATTGGCCAGTTGCTGCTCCACCTGGCTGCGCCACGGGGCGTCGGGCGGGGCGGCGGCAAGCGCCTGACGGAATAGGGCCGCCGAGGCCGGGCTGATCCGGCCTTCCGCTCGGCTCGTCGCATCCGCCACCATCGCCGCCAGCGTCGGGTCGAACCGCAGCGCCAGGGCCTTGCGCCAGGCCTCGGCCGCATCGGCGAACCGGCCTTCGCTCGCTTCCACGTTGCCGAGCATCAACTCGCCTTCCAGCGCCTCCTTCGAGTGCGGGTCGACCGTCGTCAGCGCCGCGCGCAACTGGGCAATGGCGCCGTCGGCCTGCGCCATGCGCGCCTCTGCCGCGGCCATGCGGGCCTTGAGCGGCTGCGCGGGCAAGTCCGGCCGGCCGCCGATCAAATACAGCCCGAACGCCAGTAACGGAACGAGCACGAGGCCCAGCAGCAACGGCGCCCGTTCCGGCGCCGGGCTC
The DNA here is from genome assembly GCA_965199095.1 of Acetobacteraceae bacterium. GTDB lineage: Bacteria > Pseudomonadota > Alphaproteobacteria > Acetobacterales > Acetobacteraceae > LMUY01. Next base: position 248,247 of record CBDAQM010000003.1, on the reverse strand, counting down.
GCCGCATCCGCAGCCTCGGACGCGGCGAGCAGGCGGCGTTGCAGCTCCAGCATCGCGGTCGCGTGGTCGGCGGCGGCGATGCGGCCCTCCGCCGCCTCCCGGTCCAGTTCGACGATCTGCGCGCGATACAGCGCCACCGCGGCCTCGTTGCGCCCGCGCACCTGCACCCGGCGGCGCAGCGCCCATCCGGCCGGCGCCAGCGTACACAGCGCCAGCACCGCGGCGGCCAGCCAGATCACGGGCGGGTCAGCTCCGCCACGCGCGCCTGTTCCGCCGCGGAGAGCGGGGCTGGGGGCGCCGGGCGGCTGCGGCGGCCGAACACCAACAGCGTCGCACCGACCGCGAGCGCCAGCACGGGCGAGAGCCACAGCAGCGCCGTCACCGCGTTGAAGGGCGGCCGCAGCCGCACGAAGTCGCCGTAGCGGGCGACCATCCAGGCGGTGATCTGCGCGTCGTTGTCCCCGGCCGCGACGCGCTGGCGCACGATGGCGCGCAGGTCATGCGCCAGCGGGGCGCCAGAATCCTCGATGCTCTCGTTCTGGCACACCAGGCAGCGGAGTTGCCGGCCGATCTGCTCGGCATGCGCCTCCTGCGCCGGGTTGGGCAGCATCTCCGCCGGGTCGCTGATCGCGAGCGCAGGGCCGGCGAGCAGCAGCAAACCGGCAAGTAGCCCGGCCGGGCTCAGCCCAGCGCGCGCCATGCCGGCTGCAACCTGTCCTGGATCACCTCGGCGTCCAGCGGGCCGGGCCAGTGCCAGCGCACCACGCCGGCGCCGTCTACCAGGAAGCTCTCGGGCACGCCGGACAGGCCGAAATCGATCGCGACGCGGCCAGGTTCGTCCCGCGCGATCCGCTGGTAAGGGTCGCCGTGGCGCTGCACGAACTGCGCCGCCTTGTCCGCCGGGTCCTTGTAGGCGATGGCCCAGATCGGCAGCCCGGCCTTGGCCAGCGCCATCAGCGCCGGCACTTCCTCCACGCACGGCACGCACCAGGAGGCGAAGAAGTTCAGCAGCACCGGCTTGCCCGCCGCCAGATCCGCGCTGCCGAAGCCGCGGCCCGGCGCCTGCGCCGGCAGGTCGAAGGCGGGGACGGGCTTGCCGGTGATCGGGCTCGGCACGCCACGCGGGTCGAAGGTGCCGGCCTGCATGCCGCGCAGCATCGACCAGAACGCCGCCCCGCCCAGCACGGCCACGCCGAGCGGGGCCGCCAGCAGCAGTTGCCGGCGATCCATCAGGCCGACACGCCGATGGCGGCGGCCTTGCGCGCCGGGGCGCCGACGCGCAGCCGCCGGTCCGCCAGGGACAGGCCGCCGCCGATGGCCATCACCAGGCCGCCAAGCCAGATCCACGGCGCGAGCGGGTTGTAGTGCAGGCGCATCACCGCGGCGCCATCCCGCTCCTCCCCCAGCACGGCGTAGATGTCGGCGAAGCCAGTGGTGTGGATCGCCGCCTCGGTGGTGGTGATGCCCTGCACGGGGAAGGTCCGGCGCGACGGATGCATCGCGAGGTCCGGATGGCCGGGGCGGATCACCCGCAGGTTGGCCACCCGCTCGCTGTAATTGGGGCCCTCGGCATTCGTCAGCGAGTCCAGCACCCACTCCATGCCCGCCGCCTGCACATGCTCGCCGGGATGCACCAGCACCACCCGCTCGGTGGCCAGCGACATGCCGGCGATCCCCGCCACGGTGACGCCCATGCCGGCATGGGCCAGCGCCGCACCGAACGCGGCGATGGGCAGGCCGCGCAGCCGCGCCAGGCTGTTGCCGGCCGGCAGGCGGAACAGGCGGATGCGCTCCACGATGTCGGCGGCGGCGCCCACGATCAGCCAGGCCGCCCCGCCGAACGCCAGGGCTGGCAGCACGGGCAGCTTGGTCAGGGCCATCAGTCCGACGATGACGGCCACCAGCGCCGCCCACCAAATGCGCATCAGCGCCGGGGCAAGCGCCGCCCGTTTCCAAGGCATCACCGGGCCGATTGCCATGGCCACGAACACCGGCACGGCCAGCGGCAGCACCGTCGCGTTGAAGAACGGCGCGCCCACGCTGAGCTTGTCGTGCAGGATCAGGTCGCTGAACAGCGGATACATCGTGCCCGTGATCACCACCGCCGCGATCGAGCACAGCAGCACGTTGTTCAGCACCAGCGCCCCCTCGCGCGACACCGGCGCGAACACGCCGCCCGCCGTCAGCGTCGGCGCACGCAGGGCGAACAGCAGCAGGCTGCTGCCGATCACCAGGCCCAGCAAACCGAGGATGAACACGCCGCGCGCCGGGTCGTTGGCGAAGGCGTGCACGGAGTTGAGGATGCCGGAGCGGACCAGGAACGTGCCGGACAGGCTGAGCGAGAAGGTGCCGATCGCCAGCAGCACGGTCCAAATCTTCAGCGCCTCCCGCTTTTCCACCACGATGGCGGAATGCAGCAGCGCGGTCCCGGTCAGCCACGGCAGCAGGGAGGCGTTTTCCACCGGATCCCAGAACCAGTAGCCGCCCCAGCCAAGCTCGTAATACGCCCACCAGGAGCCGAGCGAAATCCCGCCGGTGAGCAGACACCAGGAGGCGAGCGTCCACGGCCGCACCCAGCGGCCCCAGGACGCGTCCACCCGCCCTTCCAGCAGCGCCGCGATGGCGAAGGCGAACGGCACGGCGAACCCGACATAGCCGGCGTAGAGCATGGGCGGGTGGAAGGCGAGGCCGGGGTCCTGCAGCAGCGGGTTCATGTCCCGACCGTCGATCGGGGCGGGGAACAGCCGCACGAACGGGTTGGAGGTCAGCAGCGAGAACAGCAGGAACCCGGCGGAGGTGGCGCCGAGCACGCCGATCACCCGCGCCCGCAGCGCGCCCGGCAGGTTGCGGCCGAAGCCCGCCACGGCGCCGCCGCACAGCGCCAGGATCAGCGCCCACAGGATGATGGAGCCCTCGTGGTTGCCCCAGCTTCCGGTGATCTTGTACAGCAGCGGCTTCATGCTGTTGCTGTTCTCCGCCACGTTGAGCACGGAGAAATCGTCCACCACGTTGGACCAGACCAGGCAACCGGCCGAGGTCGCCAGGGCCAGCAACTGCCCGCAGGCGAGGCCGGGCGCGGCCGCGATCAGCCGATGGTCGCGGCGATGCGCGCCCAGGATCGGCAGGATGGCCTGGGCGAAGGCCAGCGCGCAGGCCAGGGCCAAGGCGAAATGGCCGAGTTCCGGGATCATGCGCGCGCACCCTCGATACGCATCACCCCGCCGTCCTCGTCGCCAGCGTGTTCCACGTCGAAGCGGGCGGCGGCGGCCCCTTGGTCGGGTCCCACATGCCGGCTTTCTTCAGCGCGTCCGCGACATCCTTGGGCATGTAGGTCTCGTCATGCTTCGCCAGGACCTCGCTGGCGCGGAACGTCCCGTCCGGCCGCAGCACGCCCAGCGTGACCACGCCCTGCCCCTCGCGGAACAAATCCGGCAGGATGCCGCGATACGCCACCTCCACGCTGGCGCGCCCGTCCGTCACGCGGAACCGCGCCACCGGCTGCCCATCCTCGGACACCAGGTGCACCGACCCCGCCTCCACCAACCCGCCGAGCCGCAGGGAGCGCCCGGGCGAACCCTTCTCCGCCAGGTCGGACGGCGCCACGAAGAACACCATGTCGTTGCTGAACGCCATCAGCGACAGCGCCGTGGCCGAGCCGAGCCCCAGCCCGCAGGCCAGCAGCACCGCCATGCGCCGGCGCTTGCGCGTCATCGCGACGCCCGCGGGTCGATGGCGGCGAGGCGCCGACGGGCGGAGTGCAGCCGCAGCGCCGTCGCCACGGCGAAGCCACCCGGCACCAGGATCGCCAGCGCATAGGCGGCGGCGATGAAGCCCGCATGGTTCATGCCGCCTCGCTCCGCGCCAGCAGCAGGCTGCGGATGCGGCGCTCCATCACCGCTGCCCGAATCCGCCCCACCACGAGGGCCGCGAACACCAGCGTGTAGCCGATTGTGCAGACCAGCAGCGGCCACAGCATGCTCAGCGCCATGGTCGGCGCCCCGAACAGCGTGATGGTGGCCGGCTGGTGCAGCGTGTTCCACCAATCGACGGAAAACTTGATGATCGGCAGGTTGACCACGCCCACCAGGGCCAGGATCGCCCCGGCGCGATAGCCGCGCTGCGGGTCATCGAACGCGCGAACGAGCGCGATATGGCCCAAATAGAGGAAGAACAGCACCAGAACCGAGGTCAGCCGCGCGTCCCACACCCACCAGGCGCCCCAGGTCGGCCGGCCCCACAGGCTGCCCGTCGCCAGGCACAGCCCGGTGAACGCCGCGCCCACCGGCCCGATCTCCGCCGCGGCCAGATCGGCCAGCGGGTGACGCCAGATGATGGAGGCGACCGAGGCCAGCGCCAGCCCGACATAGCCGAGCGAGGCCAGCCAGGCGAACGGCACATGGATGTAGATGATGCGCACCACATCGCCCTGCTGCCAGTCGGCAGGGGCCACGAACAGGCCCCAGTACAGCCCGGCCGCCGTCACCAGCAGGGCCGACACCGTCAGCCATGGCTGGACCGCAGCCGCCAGGCGAAGGAACCGCCCGGGATTGGCGAACCAGTGCAAGCCCCGGCCAGTGCGCGGAGGAAGGAGGGCGGTGGCGTCCACGCCGCCAATATAACACGAGCGGCGCGAGCGAGAGAAGCCGCGCGGTTCCCCACCGGGCGCGCATGACATAAGGTTTAGACTGGCGCCAAACTCATTCCCCGGGATGGAGGTCCACCATGCTGTTTGCCATCACCTGCCTCGACAAGCCGGACAGCCTCGCGCTGCGCATGACCACGCGGCCGGACCACTTGGCCTACCTTGCGGGCAAAGGCGTCGCCTATGGTGGCCCGATGCTGGACGATGCCGGGCAACCCTGCGGCTCCATACTGGTGGTCGAAGCGGCGGACCACACGGCGGCGGCGATGTTCGCGTCCAACGACCCGTATGCGCAGGCCGGGCTGTTCGCCAGCACGACGATCCACGGCTTCCGCGCGGTGTTCAAAGACGGCGTGGCGCTCTGATGGCCTACTGGCTGGTCAAGTCGGAGCCCGATTCGTTCGGTTGGGACCAGCAGGTCGCCAACGGGGTGGAGCCGTGGACCGGCGTGCGCAGCCACCAGGCCAAGAAAAACCTGGCCGCCATGCGCAAGGGCGACCACGCCTTCTTCTACCACTCCAACATCGGCAAGGAGATCGTCGGCGTGGTGGAGGTGGTCCGCGAGGGCTACCCCGACCCGACGGACGACAAATGGGTCTGCGTGGACATGAAGGCCGTCGGGCCGTTCGCCACGCCGGTGACGCTCGCCGCGATCAAGGCCGACCCGGCGCTGGCCGACATGGCGCTGGTCCGCTACTCCCGCCTGTCGGTCGGCCCGGTCACCGCGGCGGAGTGGGGCCATATCTGCAAATTGGGGGGCTTCAAGCGTTAGGCCAGCGACTGTAGCCTGCGCGCAAAGGGAAGAACAACCATGTCCGAGCCCCCGCTGTTCCACGTCAAGCCCGACGCCGCTGCCTCCGCCCATGTCAACGGCGAGAAATACCGGCTGATGGTGAACCACGCCGCGCGCGACCCGGAGCATTTCTGGGCGGCCGAGGCGGCGCGGATCCCCTGGATCCGCCAGCCCACCGTGATCAAGAACACCAGCTTCGAAGGCGACGTCGCCATCAAATGGTTCGAGGACGGGCAGTTGAACGCCTCGGCCGCCTGCCTCGACGCCCACCTCAAGATGCGGGGCAACCAGGTGGCGATCATCTGGGAGGGCGATGACCCCGCCCAGAGCAAGCGCGTCACCTACCGTGAGCTGCACGAACAGGTCTGCCGCCTGGCCAACGTGCTGCGGGAGCGGGGGATCCAACGCGGCGACCGGGTGACGATCTACCTGCCCATGGTGGTGGAGGCGGCGGTGGCCATGCTGGCCTGCGCCCGGGTGGGGGCGGTGCACGCCGTGGTGTTCGCCGGCTTCTCCCCGGACAGCCTGGCCAACCGCATCCAGGATTGCGGCTCCACCCTGCTGATCACCGCCGATGAGGGGCGGCGCGGTGGCCGCACCGTGCCGCTGAAGGCGAACGTGGACGCGGCGCTGACAAGCTGCCCGACCATCAAGGACGTGCTGGTCGTGGCCGTCACCGGCGCCGCCGTGGCGATGCAGGAGGGGCGCGACCACGACTATGCCGCCGTGACGGAAGCGGCGGCGCCGACCTGCGCGCCGGAGCCGATGGGGGCGGAGGACCCGCTGTTCATCCTCTATACCTCCGGCAGCACGGGCAAGCCGAAGGGGGTCCTGCACACGACCGGCGGCTACATGGTCTGGGCCAGCTTCACGCATGAGCTGGTGTTCGACTACCGGCCGGGCGAAGTCTACTGGTGCACGGCCGATGTCGGCTGGGTGACCGGGCACACCTATATCGTGTATGGCCCGCTGGCGAACGGCGCCACCACGCTGATGTTCGAGGGCATCCCCAGCTACCCGGACGCCTCGCGGTTCTGGCAGGTGGTGGACAAGCACAAGGTCAACATCTTCTACACCGCGCCCACCGCGATCCGCGCCCTGATGCGGGACGGCGACGGCCCGGTGAAGGCCACCAGCCGCGCCAGCCTGCGCATCCTGGGCAGCGTGGGGGAGCCGATCAACCCGGAGGCCTGGCTATGGTATTACCGCGTCGTGGGCGACCAACGCTGCCCCATCGTCGACACCTGGTGGCAGACGGAGACCGGCGGCATCCTGATCAGCCCGCTGCCTGGCGCCACCGCGCTGAAGCCGGGCTCGGCCACCCTGCCGCTACCCGGCGTGATGCCGGTGCTGGTGGATGCGGAGGGCAAGGAACTGGAGGGCGCGGTCGAGGGCAACCTCTGCATCGCCGATAGCTGGCCCGGCCAGATGCGCACGCTGTATGGCGACCATGACCGCTTCGTGCAGACCTATTTCACCACCTTCCCGGGCAAATACTTCACCGGCGACGGCGCGCGGCGGGATGCCGACGGCTATTGGTGGATCACCGGCCGGGTCGACGACGTGATCAACGTCTCCGGCCACCGGATGGGCACGGCCGAGGTGGAGTCCGCCCTGGTGTCGCACCCGAAGGTGGCGGAAGCGGCCGTGGTCGGCTTCCCGCACGAGATCAAGGGGCAAGGCATCTACGCCTACGTCACCTTGAAGACGGGGGTGTCGCCGAGCGAGGAGCTGCGCAAGGAGCTGGTGGCCTGGGTGCGGCGGGAGATCGGTCCGATCGCCTCCCCGGATGCGATCCAATGGGCGCCGGGCCTGCCCAAGACGCGGTCCGGCAAGATCATGCGCCGCATCCTGCGCAAGATCGCCGCCAACGAGACGGAGGGCCTGGGCGACACCTCCACCCTGGCGGACCCGGCCGTGGTGGGGGAGCTGATCGAGAACCGGGCGGCCCAATGATCGAGCTCTATGGCTTCTGGCGGTCGGCCGCGACCTACCGGGTTCGGGTGGCCCTGAACCTCAAGGGCCTCCCGTTCCACGAACTTCCGATCGACCTCGATGCCGGGGAGCAGGACGCGGCAGGGTTCCGCGCCGTCAATCCGCAAGGCGCCGTGCCGGCGCTGATCGAGGACGGGCTGCCGCCGCTGACGCAGTCGCTGGCGATCCTGGAGTATCTGGAGGAGCTGCATCCGACTCCGGCGTTGCTGCCGGCCGATGCGCGCGGCCGGGCGCGGGTGCGCTCCCTGGCCGGCGCGATCGCCTGCGACAGCCATCCGTTGATCGTGCCGCGCATCCGCAGCTACCTCATGGAACAGGCAGGATTCGATGCGGCGCAGTGGCGGGCGTGGCAGACGCAATGGTTCGGCGCTGGGCTGCGGACGATGGAAACGCGGCTGAACACCGAAGCCGGAACCGGCCGGTTCTGCCACGGCGACAGCCCGACCTTCGCCGACCTCTGCCTGATGAGTTGCCTCGCCGGGGTGCGGGTGTTCCAACTGGATGTCGGACCGCTTCCCGCAGTGGAGCGGATCGCGGCGAGCTGCGGAGCTTTGGAAGCCTTCGCCCGGGCGCGCGGGGACTTGCAGCCGGGCGCCCCGCCGCACTGAAGGCCATTGCAACCGGGTTTGTTCCAGAACGTTCGCGATACTGTAATGCTGGGAACAAACATGATGACCAAGTCAAATCCAAATCGATCCACCACGCTTTCGATGCCGCAGGTGCGCAACAAGGCCCTAAGCCTGCTGGCGCTTGCCGCAGTCATGGCGACCGGGCTGATGTTGAGCGGCTGCAACACCACTGCCGGTGCTGGCCGCGACGTGTCCGCTACCGGTGCGGCCGTGACACGCGGCGCCAACGACGTGAAGAGCGGGCTGTAGGCTGAGAAGCGGGATGGCCGGACGGACGGCCATCCCGCAGGCGACGGGACGATCGCAGGGACGCCACATTGCGGGCGTGGTTTCCTGCTGTGCTAGAAGGCGGAAGCCGACTCGGCACATCCCTGTAAGAGGTCCCGATGCTCCTCTCCCGACGCCACCTCCTCGCCACGTCCGCCGCACTTGCCGCCGCCCCCACGCTGGCGCGGGCTGCCGACGCAGATCCCCGCATGGCGGACCGGATCCTTGGCAATCCCAGCGCGCCGGTCACGATGCAGGAGTGGTTTTCCCTCACCTGCACCCATTGCGCCGCCTGGAGCCAGGGCGTGTTCCCCGAGGTGAAAGCGAAGCTGATCGACAGCGGCAAGGTGCGGTTCATCTACCGCGATTTCCCGCTGGACCAAGTGGCGCTGACCGCGGCCATGGTGGCCCGCGCCCTGCCGCCGGAGCGGTATGAGGCCTTCGTGTCCACCTTGCTCGCCAGCCAGGACCGGTGGGCCTTCGCGCGCGACGTGAACCCCACCGAGGAGCTGTTCAAGCGCGCGGCGCTGGCTGGCATGCCGCGGTCCGTGTTTGACAGCACGGTGGCCGACGCCGGGCTGCGCACGGCCATCCTGAACGAGCAGCAGGGCGGGGTCGACAAATACAGCATCGACAGCACGCCGACCTTCATCATCAACGAAAAACCGCACGCCGGCGAGCAGCCGTACGATGCGATCGCGAAATTCGTGTCCACGGCGAGCTGACCCCTTGCCCGTCGCCTTCAGCCGCTTGCGGATCGCCGGCTTCAAGAGCTTCGCCGAGCCGCAGACGGTGGAGATCATGCCCGGGCTGACCGGCGTGGTCGGCCCCAATGGCTGCGGCAAGTCAAACGTGGTGGAGGCGCTGCGCTGGGCGATGGGGGAAAGCAGCGCCCGGTCGCTGCGCGGCGGCGAAATGGACGACGTGATCTTCGCCGGCACCGCCGGCCGCCCGAGCCGCAACCTGGCCGAAGTGGTGCTGACGCTGGAGGAAGCGGTGGGCGCCGCGCCCCCGCCGTTCCACGAAGCGGCGGAACTGCAGATCAGCCGCAAAATCGAGCGTGGCGCCGGTAGCGCCTTCCGCGTCAACGGGCGGGAGGTGCGGGCGCGGGACGTGCAAACCCTGTTCGCCGACCTGGCGAGCGGCGCCCGTTCCTCCGCGATGGTGAGCCAGGGGCGCGTCGGCACCATCATCAACGCCCGGCCGGACGAACGCCGCGCGGTGCTGGAGGAAGCGGCCGGGATCACCGGCCTGCATGCCAGGCGGCACGAGGCGGAGCTGAAGCTGCGCGCGGCGGAGGCCAACCTGGAGCGTGCGGAGGATTTGCGGACGCAGTTGGATAGCCAACTGGCCGGCTTGCAGAAGCAAATGCGGCAGGCCAATCGCTGGCGCACCCTGTCCACCACGGTGAAAGAGGCCGAGGCCGAGTTGCTGGCGCTGGCCAAGGCCCGGGTGGACGCAGCCCGGGTTACGGCGGCGGCGGCGTTCGCTGCGGCCCAGGCCACCGTAACCCAGGCGGCGGAGGCGGTTGCCGGCGCCACCCGGCAGGCCGCGGTGGCGGCGGAGGCGGTCGCTCCGCTGCGCGCCGTGGAAGCAGAAACCCGCACCGCGCTGGAGCGGCGGCGCGTGGTGCGCGAACAGGTCGCGGCGGAAACCGCCCGCGCCCGCGACGCCCTGGCGGCAGCGGCGGCGCGCCAGACCCAGGCCAGGCGCGACTTGCAGCATGCCGAGCGGGTGAAGGCTGATTCCGACGCCGCTGCCGCGCGGCTGGCGGCCGAGGATGCCGTACTGCGCGAGGCCGATGCCGGGTCGACGGAGCGGATCGCCGCCGCAGAGGCCGAGTTGGCCGCAGCGCGCGACGCGGCGCGGGATGCGGAGGCGGCGGCCAATGCCGCGACCGAACGTGCGGCAGAACTGACCGCCACCAGCCAGGCGCTGGCCCAATCGCTGGCACAGGCGGAGGCGCGGGCGCGCCGCCTGTCCGGACAGGTGGCGCAACTGCGCGGCGACCGTGACCGCGTGGCCATGACCCAGGTGGACCCGGCGCGCGTGGCGGAGGCCGCCGCGCTCGCCGTCCGGGCGGAGGCAGAGTTCGGCCAAGCCCGGCAGGCGCAGGACGAGGCCGAGCGCGGGCGGAGCGCCGCGGCGGAGGCCGCTTCCCAGGCGCGGCAGCGGGATGGTGCGGCAGCGGCGGCGCTTGCCAAGCTGTCCGCCGAGACGACGGCCTTGGCTGAGGTATTGGGCGTCAAGGATGGCGAGCGGTGGCCGCCGATGGTGGATGCGCTGACGGTGCCCGCCGGGCTGGAAGCAGCGCTCGGCGCCGTGCTGGGCGAGGAACTGGGCGGCTCCGCCGATCCGTCGGCCGCGCGGCATTGGCGCGCGTTGCCGGACCTTCCATCAGCCCCGCTCCCCGCGACGCCGCTGGCCGATCTGGTGACGGGACCGGCCGCGCTGCGCCGTGCGCTCGGCGGGATCGGCCTGGTCGACACGGATGACGCGGGCGATGCCAAGCAGCCGCATTTGACGCCAGGGCAAACGCTGGTGTCGCGGGCGGGCGCCGTATGGCGCTGGGATGGCTATACCATTCGCGGCGGCACGCCCACGGCGGCCACGGTCCGCCTGCAACAGCGCAACCGGCTGAACGGATTGCGCGCCCGGTTGGCGGACAGCAAGGCCGAAGCCGCCGAGGCCGCCGCGGGCCGCCAAGCCGCCGACCTCGCCGACAAGGCGGCCGCCGCCAGCGATGCCGCAGCCCGCCTGGCCCGGCGCGAGGCGGAGCAGCGGTGGGAGCGGGGCAGGACGGACAGCACCCGGCTGGCCGCGCAGGCGGACACGGCGCGGGCCAAGCTGACGGCGCTCGACGAACAGATGGGCCGGCTGGCGCCCGAAGCGGCGGAGGCGGTGGCCGCGCTCGCCGCGGTCCAGGCGGAACGGGCGACGCTGCCACACCTCACGATGCTGCGGCAAACCGTGGAGCGCGCCCGCGCCGGGCTGGCCGCGGCACGGTCCCGCGAGACGGCGGCGGCGGCCGAGTTGCAGAACCGCACCCGCGAGGCCGCGGCGCGCGGGACGCGGATGCACGCCATCCAGGCCGAGGCGGCGGATTGGGCGCTGCGCGCATCCGGGGCGGACAGCCGGGTGGTGGATTTGCGCGCCCGGGCCGCGGAAGCCGACGCGGAACAGGCCAAGCTGCAGGACGGCCCGGCCGCCATCGCCGCCCGGGCCATGGAAGCCGCCGAGGCGCTGCAAGCCGCCGAAGCCGACCACCGCCGCGCGGCCGCCAGCTTGAACGAGGCCGTCGCCGCGGACAGCAAGGCCGCTGCAGCCGCGCGCAGCATGGAGACGGCGCTGGCCGCCGCCCGCGAAGCACTGGTGCGCAGCGAAGCCGCCGCCAGCCAGGCGGACCACGCCTGGGGCACGGTGGCGGAACGTATCCTGGAGCGGCTGGGCGCGAACCCGACCCTGCCGCCGCCGCCCGCCGACCTGTCCCCCGAAGCGGAGGAGCGCGCCCGCCGCCGGCTCGACCGCCTGAGCCGTGAGCGCGAGGAGATGGGTCCGGTCAACCTCCGCGCCGCGACCGAGGTGGAGGAGATGGAGGGCCGCATCGCCGGCATCACGGGCGAGAAGGAGGAGCTGGGCACCGCCATCGCCAAGCTCCGCGGTTCGATCGGCCACATCAACCGCGAGGGGCGGGAGCGGCTGGGCCAGGTCTTCGCCGAGGTGGACCGGCATTTCCAGGCGCTGTTCGCCCGCATGTTCGGCGGTGGCCGGGCACACCTCGCCCTGGTCGGCTCGGACGATCCATTGCAGGCGGGATTGGAGATCTACGCGCAGCCGCCGGGCAAGAAGCTGGCGACGCTGTCCCTGCTGTCCGGCGGGGAGCAGGCGCTGACGGCGCTGTCGCTGATCTTCGCGGTGTTCCGCTGCAACCCGGCGCCCGTCTGCGTGCTGGACGAGGTGGACGCGCCGCTCGACGACGCGAATGTCGAGCGGTTCTGCAGCCTGCTGGGCGAGATGGTGAAGGAGACGGGAACCCGTTTCCTGGTGGTGACTCACCATCACCTGACGATGGCGCGGATGGACCGGCTGTACGGCGTGACGATGCAGGAACGCGGGGTGTCCCGCCTGCTGTCGGTCGACCTCGCCCGCGCGGCGGAGATGGTGGAACAGCGCGTCGCGGCGGAATAGCCTTGCGGGAAGATTACGATGCCATGTCCGCGCGCAGGATTTGCGCAATTACGGCGATCTCGTCGTACATCCGCCATTCGCGGATGATCTTGCCGCGCCGGAACTCGAAATGCGACGAGCCGAGGATGGACACGGGCGCGCGGTTCACCGGGCCATAGGCCGGCACGCCGCAATAGCTGCCGCGCAGCAGCCAGATCGCGGCCACGCGCAGCCCCAGATCGGGCGAGGCGTGGGTGCTGAAATCGCGGATTTCCACCTGCCCGTCGGGGAACGCCGCCAACAAATCGATCAATTCATTCTGGTATGGCGCGATGCCCATCGCCCGGCGCAGCCGCACCGACTGGATGGCGACCGTGTCGGCGCAGAACCGCGTCACCTCGTCCATGTAGCGGCCGTTCCACGCGCGCTCGAACAGCTCCGCCACCATGTGGCATTCGGCGTCATGGCGGTGCGGGCGCTCACCGGACATGCCGACCCGGACCGGATCGGCGTAGCGCCCGGCGAAGGCGCCGCTCGCCTGCGTCGCCACCGCCTGGCCCAGCACAGGGGAGGACCGCGCCAACTGCGCGGCCACCGCGAACGGGTCCAGGCCGAGGTCCTGCAGGACGGCGAACTCGTCCCGCATCACCCACTCCTCCACCACCTTGCCGCCGCGCACCAGGCAATACGCCGTGCCGCGGTTCACCCACTGCTTCCCGGTCGGCGGCCCGTATGTCCAATATCCATTATGGGTGGCGTTGTTCAGCACGCGATGGCTGCTGATGAAGCCGTCGCGGCCGCGCTGCTCCCACACCACGTCGTCATGCCCGCCGCCGCGGTTATGGAACGCCGACATGCGCTGGATGGAATTGAGCATGACGTGGTCGAACCCGTATGTTTCGCCATAGGCGGTGTGGACCTTCACCTCCGGCGCGTAATGGTCCCGCAGATGGCCGAGGCCGCGGGCGATCCAAATCCGGTCCGTCCAACTGGTGATGTAGTCGCGCGGGTCGGCGTAGGGCGCGTAGGTGGCGGGGTCGATGCCATCGAGCTGTTCGTTGGCCATGACGCGAATCTCCCGGGTTGCGGTTTCCGCCGCACCGTATAGGTCATGCCCGCCATGGAAAGGGGTCGGTCGCCATGACGGAGACGGCAGACGTGGTGGTGGTCGGGCTTGGCGCGGTCGGCAGCGCGGCGTTGCACCGGCTGGCCGTGGCCGGCGTGCGCGCCGTGGGCCTCGACCGGTTCCACCCGCCGCACGACCAAGGATCCAGCCATGGCGAGAGCCGCATCACCCGCCTGGCCGTGGGGGAAGGCAGCGCCTACGCCCCGCTGGTGCGCCGCAGCCACGCGATCTGGCGGGAGTTGGAGGCGGACAGCGGCGAAAGCCTGTTCCTGCAATGCGGCGGCCTGATCATGGGTCCGCGGGACGGCCTGCCCAGCCATCACGGCAAGGACGACTTCGTGCGCCGCACCATCGCCGTCGCGGTCGAACACGGCATCCCGCACGAGGTCATGGACGCAGACGCCATCGCCGCACGCTTTCCGCAATTCCGGTTGCGCGGTGACGAGATGGCCTGTTTCGAGCCGAGCGCCGGACTTGTGTTCCCCGAGCGGTGCATCGCCGTGCAATTGCAACTGGCGCAGGCGCGCGGCGCCACCGTGCATGGCGGCGAGGCGGTGGAGTCCGTCACCGAGGATCCAGGCGGGGTGGTGGTCCGCACCCGGCGCCGCACCATCCATGCCGGCCGCGCCATCCTGACGGCCGGGCCATGGCTGCCGGAGCTCGCCGACGGATCGCTGCGGGACGTGGCGGCGGTCTACCGGCAGACGCTGCACTGGTTCACCGCCGAGGCGCCGCAGGACTACGCACCAGGCCGGTTCCCGGTGTTCATCTGGATGCACGGCCATGCGGAGGCGGAGTATTTCTACGGCTTCCCCGCGCTGCCAGGAACCACGGCGGTGAAGGTCGCCACCGAGCAATATGCCGGCGCGGTGGACCCGGACGCGGTCGACCGCACGGTGTCGGCCGCCGAATCGAACGCGATGCTCAGCCAGCATGTTGCCGGCCGCCTGCGCGGGATCACGGCAGAGCGGCAGCGCGCCGCCGTTTGCCTTTATACGGTCACGCCGGATAACGGCTTCGTGGTGGACCATCTGCCCGGCCGCCGCCGCATCCTCGTCGCCTCCGCCTGTTCCGGCCACGGCTTCAAGCATTCCGCCGCGGTGGGGGAGCTGTTGGCGACCCGGGCCACCGGGATCGCGACGGCCGCGTCCGGCCCGTTCGACCTGTCGCGGTTCGCCGCCTGACCAACAAGGAGCCCACCATGCGCCCAAACACCCTGCGGACCCTGCACCGCGCCGGCAAGCCGATGGTGAATGCCTGGCTGTCCATCCCGTCGGCCTATGCGGCGGAGGTGGTGGCGCATCAGGATTTCGACGCCGCCACCGTGGACATGCAGCACGGCATGATGGGCTTTGCCGAGGCCGTCGCCATGCTGCAGGCCATCAGCACCACCCGCGCGGTGCCGCTGGTCCGCCCGCCCAGCGTGGACGCCCCCGGCATCATGCGGCTGCTGGATGCGGGCGCCTATGGGGTGATCTGCCCGATGATCTCCTCGGCGGCGGATGCCGCGGCGCTGGTGTCGGCATGCCGCTACCCGCCGGCCGGGCGGCGCTCGTTCGGCCCGTCGCGCGGGCTGTTGTATGGCGGCCCCGACTACTTCCAGCGCGCGAACGAGGAAATCCTGGTGTTCGGCATGATCGAAACGCGGGAGGCGTTGGCCAATCTGGCGGCGATCCTGGCGACGCCGGGCCTGGACGGGATCTATGTCGGTCCCAACGACCTGGCCATCGAACTGGGCCATGCGCCGAAGGCGGAGCACGACCATCCGGAGGTGATGGCGGCCGTGGAGCGCATCCGGCAGGACACGGTGGCGGCCGGGCTGATCGCCGGCATCTTCTGCTCGGACGGGGGCGCGGCGCGCATGCGGCTGGCGCAGGGGTTCCACCTGGTGACGCCCGGCAACGACGCCGCCACCCTCCGCGCGGCGCTCGCCTCCGCGGTGGCGACCGCCCGGGGCTGACGCCGGCGCGTGCATCGGTCCTTGCACGTTGCAAGTCCGGATATTGACTGCCACGCTGCCCGCGATGGCTTCACCACGCTGACGGATTGCCGGACCGGACCATGACAGAGACCGCCTTTGACGTTGTCATTATCGGGGCCGGCATCAGCGGCGCCGCCGCCGCGCTGGAGATCGCGACCAGCGGGTTGCGCGTGGCGCTGATCGACCGATACGCGCCGGCGGCCATGGCGTCGGGATGGACGCTCGCGGGCGTGCGGCAGTCCGGCCGCCACCCGGCCGAGCTGCCGCTGGCGATCCAGGCGGTGAAACTGTGGGAAAGCCTGGCCGAGCGGCTCGACAGCCCCACCCATTACCGCCAGCGCGGCAATCTGCGCTGCGCCCGCGACGCCGGCGAGGCCGCGCTCATCGAGCAACTGATCGCCGAACAGGGCGCCGCCGGGCTGGAGATGATCCGGCTGGAGGGGCGCGACATCCGGGCCGCGGCGCCGGCGCTGTCGGAAGCGGTGGTGCTTGCGTCGCTGTGCCCGACCGACGGCCAGGCGGACCCGAAGGCCAGCGTCGCCGCCTTCGTGCGGGCGGCGGAGCGGGCCGGCGCGGTGCTGCGCTTCGGTGAGCGGGTCACCGCGATCGAGGCGCCGGGCGGCCGCGTGCAGGCGGTGCTGACGGAGAAGGGGCGCATCCCCACCGCCGCGGTGGTGCTGGCGGCAGGCATCTACGGGAACGAGTTGCTGGCGCCGCTGGGCCTGCGCGTCCCCATGGAGGTGATGATGGTGACGATGGTCAACTCCGCCCCGCTCGACCCCATCCTGGAGCAGGTGGTGGGCACCGGCTACGCCAATGGCAGCGGCCGGCAGGAGTACAACGGCAAGTTCCGCGCCGGCGGCGGGCACGAGCCGTGGCACGGCCAGGTGTTGGAGGGCGCGACCCCCTCCATCCAGCCGACGATGCAGTCCCTGCACCACGCGCTCAGCGTGTTCGGGGAGCTGGTGCCGGCGTTCCGCGACTGCCGCATCGAAAGCTTCTGGGCCGGGCTGATCGATCAGACGCCGGACGCGCTGCCGGTGCTGGACACGCCCGGCCCGGTGGAGGGCCTGGCGGTCGCGATGGGCTTCTCCGGCCACGGCTTCTGCCTCGGCCCGCTGACGGGCAAGATCATGTGCGACTTCGTCCACAAACGGCCGCCCTCCGTCCCGCTCGACGCGTTCACACTGGCGCGCTTCGACGGATGGAACGGCCCGGCGCAGCCAGTCACGCTGCACGGGTGAGCGGGCCGGCGCTCGCGCTCGACACGCTACGGACCGAATTCCGGCTGGGCGGCGCGTGGCGCCCGGCAGTCGACGGCGTCTCGTTCGACCTTGCCGAGGGCGAGACGTTGGCGCTGGTGGGGGAGAGCGGCTGCGGCAAGTCGGTCACAGCGCTGTCGATCATGGGCCTGCTGCCGGAGCGGGCGGCCCGCGTGTCCGGATCGGCCCGGGTCGGCGGGGTGGATGTGGTGTCCTGCTCGCGCAGACAGTTGGAGCGGCTGCGCGGGGACACCGTGGCGATGGTGTTTCAGGACCCGATGACCGGGCTGAACCCCGTCATGCCGATCGGCGCGCAGGTGGCGGAAAGCCTGTTGGTGCATCGCGGGCTGTCACGCAAGGCGGCGCGGCAGGCCGCCATCGCGGTGTTGGACGAGGTGAAAATCCCCTCCGCCTCCCAGCGCTACGGCGATTACCCACACCAGTTCAGCGGCGGCATGCGGCAGCGGGTGATGATCGCGCTCGCCGTGGCGTGCAACCCGGCGGTGCTGCTGGCGGATGAGCCGACCACGGCGCTGGACGTGACGATCCAGGCGCAGGTGCTGGGCTTGCTGGCCGATTTGAAGGCGCGGCACGGCATGGCGATGCTGTTCATCACCCACAACCTCGGCGTGGTGGCGCAGATCACCGACCGGGTGGCGATCATGTACGCCGGGCAGATCGTCGAGCAGGCGCCGGTCGCCGCGATCTTCGCCCGCCCGGCCCATCCGTATACCAGCGCCCTGTTCGCGGCGATCCCGCGCATGGACCGCCCCACCGCCGACCTCGCCGCCATCCCGGGCCGCGTGCCGCCGCTGACCGCCATGCCCCCGGGTTGCCGCTTCCAACCCCGCTGCCCGGCGGCGCGACCGGGCTGCGAGCAGCCGCAACGGTTGCTGGACGCCGCGCCGGGGCATCTTGTTCGGTGCCACGTGGCGACGGGGATGGGATAGGCGGTACCAGCAGGAGGACCGATAGTCCGCTCCATCAGACGTCGCATCAAGCGACCGCCTCACAAGGGTGCTCCGTTAGGCTGGTGCCCTCGGGACGGGTGCGGTCATCGCCACGGAACACCCGCTGCCACCTGCCTATCTTTCGTGTCGCAGCATCGTGGAGCGGTGGGGACACCTGCACGCCACCTTCTGGGATGATCCACGGCTCGGCATGTTCTCGGGTCGAACTGGAGCGTCGACGTGCAACGGAGCAGGCGTTGCTCGACCTTTATCATGAGACGCTGCTGGCGCATGGCGTCCCGGGATACAGTCGGCAGATGCTCGACGATGACCATAGGTCGAGAGATGCTTGGCTAAGGCTCAATACCCGCAGAATGGTTAGACATTGGATGCAGGAATGGCCGGTGCCAAGCGGAGCCGGACTGTTGCAACCGGGCACGTTAAGACGACCCTGTGTTACGACGGTAGCAACTTGCTTGATTGTCCCGCAAATTGGCCTCTGTAGGCTTTCTCCGGAGTGCCCAGCGTCTGCTCAAAGATCAACTGGCATATCCGCATGCCTTGCCTCAGGCGTATCGGGATAGGGCCGTGATTGATTATCTCCAACTGGATCTGGCCTTCGAACCCGGCATGTATTGTCGGTGCAGTGATATGGACGCTTAGGCCAAGCCTACCAAGAGAACTTTTACCCTCAACTCGGGCTGCGAGGCGAGGCGACTTACGCAGGTCGACATACTCTGACGTCCAGGCAAGGATGAGCTTGTTAGGGACAAGCTCGTATCGTTGGAAAGCTGTGATATCGATCCGCTTCGTTTCCTCTCTAAGGACTTCGCTGAGAGGGTATCCGGGCCTACCCGGATCGAAATGCCGATCAGTGTTCTTTTCAAGAAATTCGCTGACAACCGGATCGAGAGTTAAGTCGACGCTTGTTGATGCAAAGCTCAGCCATCCCCTCACATTTTCTGTCATGATTCCAAGGGGGTAACCCAGGCTACAAGTCGCCGCGCTACATCGGTTCCCGGGCGGGCCGGCCGACCGACTGCAGGCCGTCGAATCGCGGCAGGAACCTTCAACAAAAATCGGGCTCGCTCAGAGTCACGGTAGCCACGGTCAAAGTAGCCGTAGAGTCAAGAATGAGGGGAGTCTTGAGGATGCAAAGGCTACGTCTAACGGACGCGGGTCGATGATAAGCGTTCTTTGCTCAAGAGCCAACTTAATCTCTCGATCCGTGAGGATCACGCAGGCACACCCTCCAGCACGTCATCTTGCTTTACCCAGACGCGCCATTGGCCGGTGGTTGTTTCGCGCGGAAGCTCGATGAGGTATCGGTCGGCTTCACTGGCGACCGGGTAACCCACATCAATTGTATCGTTGTCGATTGAGCGACGATCCACCATGACGTTTTCACGCGAACCATCAGCCGTTGTGACCGCCACCATTCGCTCGTTAGGATGCTGGCCCTCGCCTAATACCGCAATCCTGATCCGTGACATGATGATCCCCCTTGGTTCGTATCAAGCTCATTAAGACTCGTCGACTCGCGCCGTTCCGTCAATTCTGGGAAAGAGGCCACGGAGGTCGGACATGGATTGCACCCGGCACTGTGGTAACCGGCTGAACCTCATCGCCAGCGGTCCCTAAAAACTCTCCTTCAACCCCGTCACCACCGACCCGCGCGCCGGGCTGCTGCTCACCGGCACCGCTCCGGTGTCCGGCGGGGCCTTGTCCGGAATGGGGATCTCCAGCGCACCGCCCGCACTGCCGCGTCGCACGAGGATCACGGACGGCAAGGGCGCGGGTTCGAACCGGGCGTGGGTTAGGTTTGCTGCGGTCGGCGCCAGCGCGTCCGGGGCGCAGGCCGCCAAACTCGGCAGCACCAGGGCAAGCATCAGGCGGGATGAGACGTTGGGCATATTGATACGATCCCAACATAGTTTATGCCGTTTGAACAGCCGCTTGGTGCGGAAGGCTCCACCGCGCGGGCTCCCCTAGCGGCGGTCCGGCCCGGCCTCCAGCAAGGCCAGGTTCTGCTCCGCCAGGTCGCTTGTCGCCGAATCGGGGGCGAGCGCTTCCGCCTGCACCCAGTCCTTATGCGCGCCCGCGCGGTCGCCGCGGCGTTGGCGCAGGATGCCGCGCTCCAGATAGGCCTCCGGGTTGTCGGGGTCGCGCGCCAGGGCACGGTCCACGTCGTCCTGCGCCAGGTCCAGATGCCCCTCGTGCCGCCAGGCCGCCGCCCGCAGCACCAGCGCGTCCGGCCGCTTCGGGTCCAGTTCCAACGCGTGGCTCAAATCGTCCACCGCGTCCTCGTAATGCCCCAGCGTGGCGGACGCGACCGAGCGGTCGATCAGCAAATCCGGGTCGTCCGGCGACAGGATCAGCGCCAGCGTCGCCGCGCCCAATGCCCGGGACGGGTCGCCGGCCATCAGCCAGGCCTGGTCCGCCTGGCCATACACCGTCGCCCGCGCGACGGCTGGCGCCTTGCTGCTGGCGGCCAACTTCTCCAGCATCTCGGCCCCGGTCTGCACGTCGCCCAACTGCACCTGCGCCAGCGCCAGGCAATGCGCCGCGCCCTCGCCGCCTCCGGTGGCCTGCCACGCATCGGCGAAGGCGTTGGCGCCCTCCGGGTCGCTGCCCAGCATGGCCATGCATTTCTCGTAATCCGCACCCTCCGCGATCCGCGGCGGCACCGGGGGGATGGGCAGCAGCTCGCCCGCATCGTCATCGTCGGACGCAACC
Organism: Acetobacteraceae bacterium; assembly: GCA_965199095.1. Classification (GTDB taxonomy): domain Bacteria; phylum Pseudomonadota; class Alphaproteobacteria; order Acetobacterales; family Acetobacteraceae; genus LMUY01. The sequence continues at coordinate 227,699 of CBDAQM010000003.1, read as the reverse complement.
GGTTCGGAGCCTTTGAGCTCCCATGCGGCGCCGCCTGCCACAAGGAGCAGCAGGACCCCCGCCACGATCGCCACCGCCGCACGTTGCTTCATGATGATGCTAGTCTATCCGCCACCCGGTGCGCCGGGCAACTGAGGGGAACAGCGGCCATGCGGCTCGTCATCTTCGGTCTCGGCTATACCGGCGCCGCCTTGGCCCGGGCCGCGGCCGCGGCCTCCCTCCCCGTCACGGTGGTCACGCGGCAGGGCGGCGCGGCCCCGCCGCCCGGCGTGATGCTGGCGCCGTTCGACGATCCGGCGGCGGCGCTGGCGACCGCCACCCACCTGGTGGCGACCGCGGCCCCGGATGAGGCGGGGGACCCGGTGCTCGCCCGGCACGGCGGCGCCATCGCCACCGCGCCCGCGCTGCGCTGGATCGGCTACCTCTCGACCACGGGGGTCTACGGCGACCGCGGCGGGGGATGGGTGGACGAAACGACGCAGCCGGCGCCGTCCAGCCCGCGCGGCCAGCGCCGGGTTGCGGCCGAGCGCGCCTGGACCACCGCGCGGCCGGACGCGGCGGTGGATTTGTTCCGCCTCGCCGGCATTTACGGGCCCGGCCGCTCCGTGCTGGACGATGTCCGCGCCGGCCGAGCCCGCCGGGTGGACAAGCCCGGCCACCAATTCGGCCGCATCCACCGCGACGACATCGCCGGCGCCCTGCTGGCGGCGATCGGCCAGGACCTGCCGCCCGGCCCAAGGGTGCTGAACGGCGCCGACGACGAGCCCGCCGCCAGCGCCGACGTGATTGCCGAGGCCGCCCGCCTGCTGGGCAAGCCGCCGCCGCCGCTGATCCCCTTCGCCGAGGCCGAAGCGATGATGAGCGCGATGGCGCGGTCCTTCTGGGCCGATGACCGCCGGGTCCGCAGTCAACAGACGCAGCAGGCGCTGGGCCGCCGCTGGACCTACCCCAGCTATCGCGAAGGTTTACGCGCCATCCTCGCCGCCGAGCAGCGGCAGCAGGGCGGACCGTAGCAGCGCCAGGTCGCCGGGCCGCGACATCCGGTGCGCCGCGTCCTTCACCAGCAGGATCTGCACATCTACGGCCGTGATCTGCCGGGCCAGCCGCACCGACATCTCCCATGGCACGTCGGCATCCTCCTGGCCGTGCAGCAGCCGCACCGGGCAGTCCAGCGCGATCGGGCCGCCGAGCAGCAGGTGGCTGCGCCCTTCCTCGATCAGCGTGCGGGTGATGGGGGTCGGCTCGCCATACGGGCTCGGCACGTGCAGCACCCCGTCCCGCGCCAGCGTGGCGCGTTCGGCGGGCAACATCGTGTCCCACATCAACGCCTCGGTGAAATCCGGCGCCGCCGCCACGCCGACGAAGCCGGCGACCCGGTCCGGCCGCGCCAGGGCGGCGAGCAGCCCAATCCAGCCGCCCATCGAGGAGCCGACCAGCACCAGCTTGCCCGCCGTCAGCCCGTCGATCGCGGCCAACGCGTCGGCGGTCCAGCGGCCGATCGTGCCGTCGGTGAACGCGCCGCCGCTGGTGCCATGGCCGGAATAGTCGAACAGCAGCAGCGCCTGGCCGCGCACCTGGCACAGCGCGGCCAGCGCCGTCGCCTTGTCGCCTGTCATGTCGCTGCGGAAGCCGGGCAGGAACACCACGCAGGGCGCGCGGCCCGGCAGGCGTTGCCACGCCAATGCCACGCCACCACCGTTATCGATACGACCCCGTTCCATCCGCCCCCTCCCGCATCTTCAATGGTGGTGGTATAGCGCGTCCCGCATGACCGACGACCTCGCGCTGACCGTATTGCAAGTCCTGCCCTCGCTGGAAACTGGCGGGGTGGAGCGCGGCACCGTGGAGATGGTCCAGGCGATCGTGCGCGCCGGCGGTTCCGCCCTGGTGGCCAGCGCCGGGGGGCGGCTGGTCCCGGCGGTCGAGCGCGCGGGCGGCACCCATATCGAAATGAACCTCGCGTCGAAGAATCCGGCGCAGATTTGGCGCAACGCCGCGCGGCTGGCGTTCCTGATCCGCGCCGCCGACGTGGACATCGTGCACGCCCGGTCCCGCGCGCCCGCCTGGTCGGCGTGGCTCGCCTGCCGCCGCACCGGGGCGCGGTTCGTGACCACCTGGCACGGCGTCTACAAGGAGAACGCGCCCGGCAAGCGCCGCTACAACGCGATCATGGCGCGGGGTGAGCGCATCATCGCGATCAGCCAGTTCGTCGCCGCCCGGCTGAAAGCCCGCCACCAGGTGGACCCGGCGCGGCTGCGGGTGATCCCGCGCGGCGTGGACACGGCGGTGTTCGACCCGGCGGCGGTCGGCAGCGAACGGCTCGCCCGGCTCACGCAGGAGTGGCGGCTGCGGCCCGGCGCGCCCACCATCGTGCTGCCGGCCCGGCTGACCCGCTGGAAGGGCCAGGTCGTCATGCTGGAGGCGCTGGCCCGGCTGGAGCGGCGGGACGTCGGCCTCGTCCTGGTCGGCGCCGAGCAGGGCCGCGCCCGCTTCCGCCGTGAGCTGATCGCCCGGGCGGAGGCGCTTGGCGTCGCCGAGCGCGTGCACCTGGTCGGGCATTGCGAGGACATGCCGGCGGCGCTGATGCTGGCCGACGTGGTGGCCAACCCGTCGATCGAGCCGGAGCCGTTCGGCCGCACCGTGATCGAGGCGCAGGCGATGGGCCGCCCCGTCGTGGTCAGCGACGCCGGCGGCACGGCGGAGACGGTGGAGCACCGGGTGACCGGCTGGCGCGTCAGCCCGTCCGACCCGGCGGCGCTGGCGCGCGCCATCGACGAGATCCTGCGGCTGACCCAGGCGGAGCGGGAGGCACTGGGCGTGCGGGCGCGCAACAGCGTATGTGCCCACTATACGACGGCGGCCATGCAGCAGGCGACGCTGGAGGTGTACCGCGAGTTGGTGGCGTGAGCCGCATGCTCGTCATCAAGCTGGGCGCGCTGGGTGATGTCGTGCTCGCCTTCGGCCCCTTCGCGGCCATTCGGGCGCAGCACCCAGACGCTGAGATCACCCTGCTGACCACGCCGCCCTTCGTTGAACTGGCGGCAGCCGCGCCCTGGTTCGACCGGGTGGTCGTGGACACACGGCCACCGCCGTGGAACCTGGCCGCGCTGTTGCGGCTACGCGGTGCGCTGCGCGGGTTCGATCGGGTCTATGACCTGCAGACATCGAGCCGGTCCGGCTGGTATTTCCGCCTGGCCGGACGGCCGGAGTGGTCCGGCATCGCGGCGGGTTGTTCGCTGCCCCATGCCAACCCGGCGCGCGACCGGATGCACACGGTGGAACGGCAACGCGAGCAGTTGCAGATGGCCGGCGTGACGCAGTTCCCCGCGCCGGAGTTGGATTGGCTCCGCACCTTCCGCCACAGCAGCAAACCCTCTCCCTCTGGGAGAGGGCAGGGTGAGGGCCTGCCACAGGCCGCGCCGACACAGCGCTGGGAAGACCCTCTCCCAGAAGGAGCGGGAGAGGAGTACGCGGTGCTCGTCCCAGGCGCAGCGGCCCATCGGCCGCGCAAACGCTGGCCGGCGGAGCGGTTCGGCGAACTTTCGCACATCATCGCCGCACGCGGCCAAACCCCCGTCATTGTCGGCGGCCACGAAGCCGCCACCTACGCCGCGGTCATCCGCGTCGCCTGCCCCACTGCCATCGACCTCACCGGCCGCACCAGCCTGCTGCAACTCGGCAGCCTCTTGGCCCGGGCCTCCGTCGCGGTCGGCAACGACACCGGCCCCACCCATTTGGCCGCCGCACTCGGCATCCCGACGCTCGCGCTGTTCTCCGACGACAGCAACCCGGCCCTCACCGCCCCGCGCGGCCGTGTGACCGTCCTGGCCGCGGCGGACCTGGCAGACCTGCCGGTGGAACGGGTTGCAGCCGCCCTCCCGCAGGTCCATTCACAAGCCCTTACCCATTTGGAAGTGCTCTGACATGCCTGCCATCACCCTGCCCGACGGTTCCGTGCGCCGCTTCGACGGGCCGGTCACGGGCACCGCGGTGGCGGCGGCGATCGGGCCGGGGCTGGCCCGCGCCGCGCTCGCCATGAAGCTGGACGGGGATTTGGTCGACCTGTCGCGCAGCATCGAACACGACGCCGCCATCGTGTTCGTCACGCGCAAGGACCCGGACACGCTCGGCATGATCCGGCACGACACCGCCCATGTCCTGGCGGAGGCGGTGCAGTCGCTCTACCCGGGCACGCAGGTCACCATCGGCCCGTCGATCGAGAACGGCTTCTACTACGATTTCGCCCGCAACGAGCCGTTCACGCCCGAGGACTTCCCCGCCATCGAGGCCCGGATGCGCGAGATCGTGGCCCGCGACGCGCCGTTCGAGCGCGAAGTGTGGGACCGCGACGCGGCCATCGCCTTCTTCGAGGCCCGCGGCGAGCGCTACAAGGCGGAGCTGATCCGCGACCTGCCGGCGAGCGAGACCATCACCCTGTACAAACAGGGCGACTGGATCGATCTGTGCCGCGGGCCGCATATGCGCGGCACCGGCGATGTCGGCACGGCGTTCAAGCTGCAGAAGGTCGCCGGGGCGTATTGGCGCGGCGACCATCGCAACGCGATGCTGACGCGCATCTACGGCACGGCCTGGCGCGACCAGAAGGAACTGGACGCCTATCTGCTCCAACTCGAGGAGGCGGAGCGGCGCGACCACCGGCGGCTCGGCCGCGAGATGGATTTGTTCCACATCCAGGAGGAAGCTGCCGGCTCGATCTTCTGGCACCCAAAGGGCTGGCGGCTGTACCGCACGGCCGAGAGCTACATGCGCCGCCGGCAGGATGACGCCGGGTATGTGGAGGTGAAGACGCCGCAACTGGTGGACCGGGTGCTATGGGAACGCTCCGGCCATTGGGACAAGTACCGCGAGCACATGTTCGTGGCCCAGGTGGAGGACGAGAAGCGCACGCTGGCGCTGAAGCCGATGAACTGCCCCTGCCACGTGCAGATCTTCAACCACGGCCTGCGCTCCTACCGCGAGCTGCCGCTGCGCATGGCGGAGTTCGGCGCCTGCCACCGCTACGAGCCGTCGGGCGCGCTGCACGGCATCATGCGGGTGCGCGGCTTCACCCAGGACGACGCGCATATCTTCTGCACGCCGGACCAGATCGCGCCGGAAACCGCTCGGTTCGTGGAGCTGCTCGCCTCGGTCTACCGCGATTTTGGCTTCGCCAGCTTCCGCGTGAAATTCGCCGACCGCCCGGCCGAGCGCGCCGGCGACGACGCCACCTGGGACCAGGCCGAGGCGGCGCTGCGCGAGGCCTGCGCCCTGGCCGGGGTGGAGTACGAGCTCAATCCCGGCGAAGGCGCCTTCTACGGCCCGAAGCTGGAGTTCGTGCTGCGCGACGCGATCGGGCGGGATTGGCAGTGCGGCACCTTGCAGGTGGACTACGTGCTCCCGGACCGGCTGGACGCCAGCTACATCGCGGATGACAGCTCCCGCCAGCGGCCGGTCATGCTGCACCGGGCGATCCTGGGCAGCTTCGAGCGGTTCCTCGGCATCCTGATCGAGCAATTTGCCGGCCGCTTCCCGCTGTGGCTGGCGCCGGTGCAACTGGTCGTCGCGTCCATCGTCACGGATGCCGAGCCGTATGCCGAGACGGTGGCGGCGGCGTTCCGGGCCCGCGGGCTTTCGGTGGTGACGGATACGCGCAACGAGAAGATCAACGCCAAGATCCGCGAGCACAGCCTGCAGCACATCCCGCTCATCGCGGTGGTCGGCCGCAAGGAGGCGGAGGGCGGCACGGTGGCGCTGCGACGGCTCGGCGGCCAGGCGCAGGAGGTTCTTTCGCTTGCCGAGGCGCTGGACGCTCTTGCCCAAGAGGCCACGCCGCCCGATATTGCCCGGTCTACCCGGCCACGCAACGGAGTGATCGAAACAGTGACAGGAGAACACAATAGCTAGAGGCCCCATGACCGCCGCCGCGCCCAGCCGCGACGGCCCCCGCGTCAACGAGGATATCCGCAGCGCGCAAGTCCGCCTGATCGACGCTGAGGGTGAGATGCAAGGTGTGATGAGCGCGCGGGACGCGATGCTCCGGGCCATGGCCGTTGGGCTTGACCTGCTCGAGATCAGCCCGAACGCGGACCCACCCGTCGTTAAAATCCTCGATTACGGCAAATACAAATACGAATCGCAGAAGAAGAAGAACGAAGCCAAGAAGAAGCAGAAAGTCGTCGAGATCAAGGAGGTCAAGGTCCGCCCCAACATCGACGAGAACGACTATCAGGTGAAGCTGCGGGCGATGAACAGCTTTATCGACGAGGGCGACAAGGTGAAGGTGACGCTTCGCTTCCGCGGGCGCGAAATGGCGCACCAGGACATCGGCATCAAGGTGCTGGAGCGCATCCGCGGCGACATGGACGAGAAAACCAAGGTGGAGCAGATGCCCCGCATGGAAAACCGTCAGATGATCATGGTGCTCTCCCCGCGCTGATGCGTTTGCGGCCGAGGATCTCCCTCTCCCGCAGGCGGGAGAGGGTTCTGGTCGCAGACGTCCATTGGCACCTACGCCGCAAGCAGCGCCGCAGCCTGTCGTAGATCGGCGACGAAGGCGGCGTATTCGCGGCGCTTGCTCTCCTCGTCCGGCAGCCGCAGCAGGTAAGAGGGATGCACCGTCACCAGCGCCTGGCTGTTGCCGTCCAGCGGGATGGGGCGGCTGCGTTCGCGCGAGATGGTGACGGCGCGGCCCAGCACGGCGCGGGCGGCGGACGCGCCGAGCAGCACAGTGATGGCCGGCTTCACCTCCCGCCGCTCCAGGTCCAGCCAGAATTTGCAAGCCTGGATGTCGTCCGCGTCCGGCTTGGCGTGGATACGCCGTTTGCCGCGAGGCTCGAACTTGAAGTGCTTCACCGCATTGGTGACGTAGGCCGTCGTGCGGTCGATCCCCGCCTCCGCCAGCGCCGCGTTGAAGATTTGCCCGGCCGGGCCAACGAAGGGCCGGCCCGCCAGGTCCTCCTGGTCGCCCGGCTGCTCGCCCACGAACATCAGCCGCGCGTCCGCAGGCCCCTCGCCGAACACGGTCTGGGTCGCCGGCTCCCACAGCTTGCAGGCGCGGCACTCGGCCGCCTGCACCGCCGCCTGGCGCAGCGGCGTGTCCGGCAAGTGGTCCAGGGTCGGCGGCGGCGTGGGCGCGCGGGCGGCCTTCGGGGGTGAGATCACGGGCGTCTCCACCATGGTTGCGACGCGCGCGGCGGCGCCGCGGATCAGCTCCGGGATAACAGCGGCCTCCGGCAGGTTGCGCCAATATTTACGCGGCATTTCGGACGTCATGGCGTTGATCTTCAGCCGCGCCGGGTTGAAGATGCTGCTGAAATAGGCGCGCCAATACGCCTCCAGCCGGTCGTCGTCCGGGATGTCGGACCGCGCTGCGCCGGCGGTGAAGCTCAGCGCCTCGCCATTCCAATGGGCGCTGCGGTAGGGCGTCAGGATCGACCAGACCATGGTCGCAAAGCGCCGCACGAAGAACGCGGCGTTGGCTTCCAGGATGTAATGCTCAGGCTCAAACCAGGCGACATAGCGCGTGCCCTCCGGCTCCCCCACTTCGCGGAAGCGGACGAAGGCGCGCATCTTGTGTGTGTCGCGGCGCACCGCCTGCGCCAGGCGCTGCGCCCGCTGCACCTCCGGGTCGGTCACCTGCTCCAGCACGTGCCGCTCCCCGCCATGGGCGCGCCAGAGCAGGCGGTAGAGCAGGGCGAACCGCGCCGGGTCCCTCGCCTGGATGACGGTCTGCGCCAGCTCCACCAGGCTGCGGGGCACGTTGAACGTGCCGGCCGGGCCCGGCGTGGCTGGTTCGTCCGACTCGTCGGCGAACAGATCGTCAGGCGCCCGGACGGACCACACCACGTCTTCGGGCGGCACCGCCGCCATCGCGAGCCGCCGCGCCGCATCGCGCCAGCCGCCCCAATCCACCTCGTGCGGCAGGACGACGCTGTGGCTCATCCGAACAAATCGGCCTGCACCGGCGCGGGGACCAGGCGTTGGCGCAGCCGCTCACTGTCCAGCCCGGCGCCGCCCAGATGCCCGGCCGCGGCGACGAAGGCGCTGATCTTCGCCAGCGGCAGCCGCAGCCGCGCCAAATCCTCCATGCGCAGCCGGCGATGACGCCGGGCACGCAGGATGGCGTTGACGGATTTCACGCCGATGCCGGGGATGCGCAGCAGCATCTCCTTCGGGGCGGTGTTCACGTCGACGGGGAAGTGCTCGCGATGCGCCAGCGCCCAGGATAGTTTCGGGTCGACTGACAAATCGAGGTTGCCCGCCGCGTCCGTCTCCAACTCCGGCGCGGAGAAGCCGTAGAACCGCATCAGCCAGTCGGCCTGGTACAGCCGGTGTTCGCGCACCAGCGGCGCATGGTCGGGCGGCAGGCTGGCCGAGGCGTCCGGGATCGGGCTGAACGCGGAGTAGTACACCCGGCGCAGCCCATAGGCGCCGTACAGGTTGGTGCTCATCGCCAGGATGTCGCGGTCGGAGCTGCGGTCCGCACCCACGATCACCTGTGTGCTCTGCCCGGCGGGGGCAAAGCGCGGGCCTTTCCGCTCCGCTTTCGCCTCGTCGATGCGCAGCCGCATCCGGCCCATCGAGCGGCGGATGCCGGGCAGGTTCTTTTCCGGCGCCAGGGCGGCGAGGCTGCTCTCCGACGGCAATTCCACGTTGATGGACAGGCGGTCGGCGTAGCGCCCGGCCTCCGCCAGCAGCGCCGGGTCGGCATCCGGGATGGTCTTGAGGTGGATGTAGCCGCGGAAGCCATGCTCGTCCCGCAGGGTGCGGGCGACGCGGACGACCTGCTCCATGGTGTAGTCCGGGTTGCTGATGATGCCGGAGGACAGGAACAGCCCCTCGATGCAGTTGCGGCGATAGAAGCCGAGCGTGAGGGTGACGACCTCCTCCACCGTGAAGCGGGCGCGGCGCACGTTGGAGGAGCGGCGGTTGATGCAATACAGGCAATCGTAGACGCAGGAATTGGTCAGCAGGATCTTCAGCAGGGAGATGCAGCGGCCATCCGGCGCATAGGCGTGGCAGATGCCCATGCCTTCGGTCGAGCCGACACCATCCTTTTGCCCGGCAGAGCTGCGCTTCTCCGTGCCGCTGGACGCGCAGGAGGCGTCGTATTTCGCCGCGTCGGCCAGGATTTCGAGTTTCTGCAGCAGCTCCATCGGGCACCCACGGTTGCAGTTTTGTTCTAGTGCTTTCTCGCCAGTCTTCAACCATCAGGGACCGTCAACATGGCCTCTTGCGCGACAACGCCAGGCGCGGAGGATGGGTTCATGACCCTCCGTTATGCCGCAACCGGCGCTGCCGCCGCCCCCGCCTTCTCCTGCGACGGGAGGGTGCTGTACCACCTGCGCGGCGCCGGGACGCCGCAGCTCTGGGCGATGGCGCTGGACGGCAGCGACGCGCACGGGCTGCTGGAGACGGGGGAGAAAACCGGGTTCTTCCGCCGCGCGCCGGCCGACGAACGGATGCTGTTCGGTATCGACGCCGGCGGTGATGAGTGCCAGCAACTCTGGCTCTACGATGGCGGCGCAGCCGTGGCGCTGACCAGCGCTCCGCTGGCGAACCATGAGTTCGGGGCGTGGTCGCCGGACGGGACGCAGTTCGCCTACGCCGCCAATGACCGGGACGCCGCGCATTTCGACATCCTGGTGCGCAGCGTCGACGGACCGGCGCGGCGCATCCATTTGGGCACGCACCAGTTGGCCGTCGCAGCCTGGCACCCGGACGGCGACCGCCTGCTGCTGGTGGCCGACGAAGCGGAAGGCGACCAGGTCCTGCTGGTGTTGCGCCTGGCCGACGGATCGGTGCGGCCGATCCCGCATGCCCGGCCCATGGCGTTCAAATCGGCCCGCTGGACCAAGGCTGGCGAGCTGCTGGGCCTGTCGGATGGCGGCGGCGCGTTCCTGGCCCCGTGCCGCATTGACGCGGAGAGCGGCGCCGTCACGCCCCTCCACGCCGCGCCGGGCCGCGATATGGAGGCGTGGTCGCTGTCGCCCGGCGACGCGCTGCTGGCCACGGTGGAGAACGACCGCGGCTACGGCGTCCTCCGGCTCGGCCCGGCGCAGGGCGAGCGGGCCGTGGTCACCGGGCTGCCTGTCGGCGTAGTGGGCGAGTTGGCATGGTCGCCGGATGGCAGCCTGCTGGCGGTGTCAGCCAGCGGCCCCACCACGCCGCCGGGGATTTACCTGGTCGATGCCGGCACGCGCGCGGCCCGGCCCGTCTACGTGCCGGAAGCGCCCGAGGGCCTGCGGACGTTCGAGTTGGTGGAGTGGCCCAGCTTCGACGGCCGGGCGACGCCGGGCTGGTTTGCCCGGCCGGCCGGGGCGGCGCCGGACGCGGGGTGGCCGGTGGTGGTGTGGGTCCATGGCGGGCCGGCGCAGCAAGCGCGGGCCAATTTCCGCGCCGACATGCAGATGCTGCTGGCCCAGGGTTACGCGGTGCTGATGCCGAACGTGCGCGGCAGCACCGGCTACGGCCGCGCCGCCACGGCCAGCGACGACGTCGGCGCCCGGCTGGACAGCGTCCGCGACCTCGCCGCCGCGCATGCCTGGCTGTCGGCGCAGCCCGGCCTGGACCCGGCCCGGATCGGCATCATGGGGCAGTCCTATGGCGGCTACATGGTGCTTGCGGCGATCGGGGAGTACCCGTCGCTGTGGCGGGCCGCGATCGACTATTACGGTATCGCCGATTTCACCACGCTGCTGGCGGAAACCGGCCCGTGGCGCCGCAGCCATCGCGCCCGCGAGTATGGCGACCCGGTGCGCGACGCCGCCCTGTTCGCCCGCATCTCGCCGATCAAGCAGGCAGCCGCGATCACCGCGCCCCTGCTGGTGCTGCACGGCACCCGTGACCCGCGCGTGCCGTATCGGGAAAGCGAACAGATCGTCACGGCGCTGCGGGACCGGGGACGGACGGTGCAGTTCGAGACCTTCACCTACGCCGGCCACGGCTTCATCCGGCCGGAAGACCGCGCCCGGGCTTACGAACTGGTGGCCGCCTTTCTCAAACGAATGCTGTAGGAGTCCATCCGCCCACGGCCTGTTCAGCCGTGAGTGCTGCTTCACTGGCTGCGCATTCAACGATCCAAAAGCGGCCACAAGCAGGACAATAATGTCTTCCTCGCCGACATCGAAACGCACCATGCAGGTGTTGGACGAGGGTCCGGAGGCGTTCCGGTCCTTTATGGACGCGCGGCGCAGCGGGCTCCCGCCGCCCACGGCTTCTGCCCGTCCACTGTCGTGCTTCGCACGTGCCGTTCGCCGTGTTAGCTGCTCGCCATGTCCGACCAGACCCCGCCGCAATCCCGCCTCGTCCCGGTGTTGATCCTGGCGGCGATCGTCGCAGCCGTGCTGCTGGCGGTCTGGTTGTTCCCCGTTGTCCAGGGCTGGATCGCCCGCCAGGACTGCGTGGCGCGTGGCCGCACCGACTGCTTCTGACGACGGCGCTTGTTGCTCCCCAAGTAAACGGATACGGTACCGTTAAGTGTTAAAGCACATTGAGGACCGTCCCCCATGCTCATCTCCCGCCGCACCGCCCTCGGGGTGATCGCCGCGCCCGCGCTGCTTCGCAGCCGGCTTGCGCGGGCCGCCGACGCGCGCGTGTTGAAAATCAGCCATCAATTTCCCGGCGGCACCATCGACCAGGGGGATTTCCGCGACCGCATGGTGCGCCGCTTCGCCGCCGCCGTGCAGGAGAAGACCGGCGGCTCCCTGGCGTTCGAGATCTATCCCGGCTCATCCATGATGAAGACGGTGGCGCAGTTTTCCGCCATGCGGCGCGGCGTGCTGGATTTCACGCTGTACCCGCTCGCCTATGCCGGGGGCGAGGTGCCGGAGGTCAATGTCGGCCTCATGCCCTGCCTCGTCACCAGCTACGCCCAGGGCCTCGCCTGGAAGACGGCGCCGATCGGGCAGGAGCTGGAGGCGCTGCTGGACAAGCGCGGCGTCAAGATCATCACCTGGGTGTGGCAGGGCGGCGGCGTGGCCTCGCGGGCTGGCGCGGTGGTGAAGCCGGACGACACCAAGGGCCTGAAAATCCGCGGCGGCTCCCGCGAGATGGACCTCATGCTCAAGGCAGCGGGCGGCATCATCAGCTCCGTCACGTCGGACGAAACCTACGCCGCGATGCAGACCGGGTCGTTGGACGCCGCCGTCACCTCCTCCACCAGCCTGATCAGCTTCCGCCTGCAGGAGATCGCGAAGAACGTCACCTCCGCGCGCGGCGGCTCGTTCTGGTTCATGTTCGAGCCGCTGCTGATGTCCAAGATCGTCTATGACAGCCTGACGCCGGACCAGCAGAAAGCGATCACCGAGGTGGGGCTGGCGCAGGAGCCATTCGCGCTGGACGCAGCGAAGGCGGATGACCAGGCCCTGGTCGACATTTATAGCAAGGCGGGCGTGAAAGTGTCCGATATGACCGCCGACGACATCGCCAAATGGAAGGCGGTCGCGCAGGACACCGCCTGGAAGGACTACGCCGCCCGCAACGCCGCCTGCGCCAACCTGCTGAAGCTGGCCGAGGCGGTGGCGTGAGCGTCACGCTCCCGGCCGTCGTCGCGGACGTTCCACGCTCCGGCCTGCTGGGGCTGGTGCAGTCTCTGGTCACCGGGCTGAACGGCGTGTTGGCCGTGCTGTCCGCCCTCGCCATCGCCGTGGCCGGTGCGGTGCTGACCTGGGAGGTGATCGGGCGCTACTTCCTGAGCATTCCCAGCGACTGGCAGGACGAGTTGTCCACCTTCCTGCTGATCGGCGCCACCTTCGGCTCCGCCGCCTGGACGCAGGCCCGGCGCGGCCATGTCGGCATCGACGCGCTGGCCCATGTGTTGCCCCCGGCGGTGGACCGGGCGAGGCGGTTGCTGGCGGATGCCTGCTCCTTCGTGTTCGTCGCGTTCTTCGCCTGGAAAAGCTGGGAGTTGCTGGTGGAAGCGTGGGAGGAAGGGCAGACCACGCCCTCCGCCTGGGGGCCGCCGCTGTGGATCCCGTATGGCTGCATGACGCTGGGGATGGCGTTGCTGGCGGTGCAGTTGCTGCTGCAAGTGCTCGGCAGCCGGCATACGGACGCCATGCCGGCCCACTTGGCCTAGCATGGGCACCGGCACGCTGGGGATGCTGTATGGCGGCGCCACGCTGCTGGCGCTGTTCTCCGGCATTCCCATCGCCTTCGCGCTGGGCGGCGTGGCGACCATCTTCATGATGCTGTTCATGCCGGCGGCCTCCGTCGATACCATCGCGGAGAACGTGTACGAGGAACTCGCCTCGATCACCTTGCTGACCATCCCGCTGTTCATCCTGAAGGGCGCGGCGATCGGCAAGTCGCGCGCCGGCAAGGATTTGTACGACGCCCTACATACCTGGCTGCACCGGGTGCCCGGCGGGTTGGGGGTGGCCGTGGTGCTGGCCTGCGGGCTGTTCGCGGCCATGGCCGGGTCCAGCCCGGCGACCTGCTCGGCCATCGGCTCCTCCGGCATCCCGGAGATGCGGCGGCGCGGCTATTCGCCGGGCTTCGCCGCCGGGTTGGTGGCGGCGGGCGGCACGCTCGGCATCCTGCTGCCGCCCTCCATCGTGCTGATCCTGTACGCCGTGGCGTCCGAGCAATCGCTGGGCCGCCTGTTCCTGGCCGGGCTCGGCCCCGGCGTGCTGCTGGTGCTGCTGTTCGCGAGCTGGGCGGTGGTGAATTGGCGGCTGGAATACGCGCGGGCCGGCAGGCTGGCCGATGCCGGCGGCCCGCGCAGCGAAATCCTCCGCGCCGACACCTATTCCATGCGGGACCGCTTCCTGGCGCTGCCCCGCGTGTTGCCGTTCCTGCTGCTGCTGACCGGCGTGATGGTGGCGCTGTACGGCGGCATCGCCACGCCATCGGAGACGGCGGGGCTCGGCGCCGTGTTGGCCTTGTTGCTGATCGCGCTGATCTACGGCGCGTGGCGGCTGCGCGACCTGACGCCGATCTTCGCCGGCACGTTGGGGGAGAGCGGCATGCTGCTGATGATCATCGGCATGAGCCTGCTGTACAGCTACGTCATGAGCTACCTGCACATCAGCCAGGGCGCAGCGGGCTGGATCGTCGGGCTGCACCTCTCGCGCTGGCTGCTGCTGGCGGCGATCCTGGTGATGGTGGTGGTGCTCGGCTTCTTCCTGCCGCCAGTCTCCATCATCCTGATGACGGCGCCGATCATCCTGCCGCCGCTGCGCGCCGCCGGGTTCGACCTGGTTTGGTTCGGCGTGGTGATGGCGGTGGTGATGGAAATGGGGCTGATCCACCCGCCGGTCGGGCTCAACATCTTCGTCATCAACCGGATTGCGCCCGATATCGGCTTGGGGCCGATCATCCGCGGCACGCTGCCCTTCGTGGCGCTGATGGCGCTCGGCGTGGTGATCCTGTCCTTCGTGCCCGGCATCGCCATGTGGCTGCCGGACGCCGTGTACGGCCGGTAGCAGCGGAGCGTGGCGATGGGCTATTGGATCGCGCTGGTCGACGTGAGCGATCCCGACGCCTACCAGGCTTACATGCGGGAGAACGCCGTCGCATTGCGCAAGTATGGCGGTCGCTTCCTGGTGCGCGGCGGCGCTTCGGACACGATGGAGGGACACGCCCGGTCCCGCCGCGTGGTCATCGAGTTCAAGGATTACGCGACGGCGCTCGCCTGCTACCGCTCGCCCGAATACGCCAAGGCCATCGCCCTGCGCGCCGACGTCTCCACCGCTGATGTCGTGGTGATCGAAGGCTATGACGGCGCGCAACCCGCCGATGGGTAGGACAGCGGTCCATATAGAACGATTTAAAGTGACTCACTGTGCGTCATACTATGTGCCATGCCAAACTTCATCGTTAAAGCGCACTGGGATCGCGAGGCCCTAGCATGGTGGGCTGAGAGCGACGACGTGATCGGTCTGGTGTCGGAAGCCGAAACCCACGAGCAGCTTGTAGAGAATTTACGGCAACTCATTCCAGAGTTGCTTACGCTCAATATGCCAGAGATGGATAGACGCCATGTGACGTTCGAGTTGATCTCTGATCAAGTCGAGGCGTGCTGCGCAGTATAGATGGCGGACACCTACGATAGGGATCTGCACCAGCTACTGTCGAAAGCAAACTGTTCCTGGGTGAGGGACGGACGACACCCGGTTTATTACAGCCGATCAGTGATCGGAACTTTCCAGTCCTGGTCAACATCAAGAGCCGCCACACGGCGAACGAAGTCCTAAAACAGGCCGGGTTGCCCAAGGCGTTTCAGAAACGTCCTTGCATAATCGGCAGGCATGCATCTTTGTGCGCCGCGAACGCTGCGACACGCAAACGATGCGTCGCGACAACCAGGCTTGGGGGTTTAATCGGTGACACACAGCTTCACACGCCGCTCCGCCATCGGGGCAGGGGTCGCGGCGCTCGCGATGCCAGCGGTGCTGCGCGCGCAACCGGCCACGGTGAAGATCGGGCTGATCCACCCGGTCACCGGTGCGCTGGCCTATGGCGGATCGCTATGCCGCACAGGCGGCCAGGCGGCGATCGACGACCTTAATGCCGCTGGCGGCATCACGTCGCTGGGCGGCGCCAAGGTCGAGGCTGTGCTCGGCGACGCCCAGGGACGCCCGGATATCGGCGCCGGGCTGGTCGACCAGATGGCGGAGCAGGGCGTGGCCGGGTTCACCGGCTGCTACGCCAGCCCCATTGCGCTGGCGGCCACGCAGGAGGCGGCGAAATACAACCTGCCGTTCTGCATCGACAGCGGCCTGGCCGACTCGATCACCACCCGCGGGCTGAAGAACGTGTTCCGCCTGTTCCCCAATGCCACCACCACGAGCAAGGACGCCATCGCGGCGCTGGACGCGATCAACAAGAAGGCGGGTTCGCCCGCCAAGACCGCGATCGTCGTGCATGAGGATGGCGAGTTCGGCACCGGCCTGGCCAAGCTGCTGGCGGCGGAACTCCCCGGCATCGGCATCAAGCTGCTGGAGGCGATCCCGCACGCCACACCCACGCGGGACTTCAGCAACGTGGTCCTGCGCATCAAGGCGGCGAGCCCCGACCTGGTGATCCCGGCCGACTACACCAACGAATACGTCCTGCTCGCCCGAACCCTGGTGCAGCAGAAAGTCAACCTGGTCGGCATCTTCTCGATCGCGGGCGGCGGCTTCAACCTGCGCTTCGCCAAGGACCAGCCGACGGTGTCCGACGACATCATCGACTTCAACCATTGGTATAATCCCCACTCACCGAAGGCGCCGGCCTTCCGCAAGGAGTTCGAGGACAAGGGCGTCCTGTTCAGCTACGAGTTGCTGTTCGGCTATTTCGCGGTGCGCTTCCTGGCCGACGCGATCGAGCGGTCGGGCAGCACGGACAAGCAGAAGGTCATTGACGCGCTGGCGGCCAGCACGTTCGGCGACAGCCTGCTCACCTACGGGCCGACCAAGATGGTGGACGGCCAGAACGTGAACGCGCACGCGACGGCGCAGCAGATCCAGAAGGGCGACATCCACGTCGTCTACCCCGAGGCGTTTGCCGACGCAGTCGCCGTGTTCCCGCGGCCGAAACCCTAGCGCGTCCTTGCTCGCCCTGCTCCTGCCATCGGTGATCAACGGGCTGCTCACCGGCGGCGTGTACGCCCTGCTGGCGCTGGGGCTGACGCTGATCTACGGCGTGCTGCATATCGTGAACTTCGCCCATGGCTCCCTGCTCATGGTGGCGATGTTCGGCGCCTGGCTGCTGGCGGACCGGATCGGGCTCGACCCGTATGTCGCGCTGCCGCTGGTGGTGACGGTCATGTTCGGGGTGGGCTGGCTGCTCTACGCCGGGGTGATCGGCCGCGTCTCCCGCGGGGACGACCGGACCATCCTGTTGGCCACGCTCGGCATTTCGGTCGTGCTGGACAATCTGGCGCTGGTGGTGTTCACCGGCGACACCCGCACGGTGGACACGCCGTACTCCTTCAGCATGGTCGATTTCGGCGTGGTGCTGGTGCCCACGGCCAAGCTCATCTCCTTCGGCTTCGCCATCGCGCTGGGCGGGGTGCTGTGGGCGTTCATGGCGCTGACCGATACCGGGCGCGCCATCCGCGCCGTCGCGAAGGAGCCGGAGGGCGCCCGGTTGGTGGGCATCCGGCCGCAGCGCATGTTCGCGCTGGCCTACGCGATCGGCGTGGCCTGCCTGGGCGCCGCGGCCTGCCTATTGCTGCCGACCTTCTACGTCAATCCCGGCGTGGGCAACGTGTTCGTCCTGCTCGCCTTCACCATCGTGGTGCTGGGCGGCATGGGCAGCTTTCCGGGCGCGGTGGTGGGCGGCCTGCTGATCGGCGTGACCGAGTCGGTCGGCGGCCTCTATTTGGGCGAAAGCCTGGGGCCGATCTGCGTCCCGCTCGTCTTCGTCGCAGTCCTGCTGTTGCGCCCGACCGGCCTGTTCGGGGCCAAGGCGTGAGGCGTGCGGTCGCCGCCCTGCTCGCCGTCGCCGCCCTGGTCCCGTTCGCCCTGCACTCCCAGTTCCTGGTGGACATCGCCATGCTGACGGCGATCTCGGCGGCGCTGGGGCAGGCCTGGAACCTCATCGGCGGGTTCGGCGGGCTGACGAGTTTCGGCCATGTCGTCTTCTTCGGGGTCGGCGCCTATGGCGCGGCGATCCTGCAAACCCGCTACGGGGTGAACCCCTGGTTCGGCCTGCCGCTGGGCGCCGTGCTGGGCGGCGCGGTGGGCGCGGCGATCGGCTGGGCCTCGTTCCGCGCCGGGCTGCGCGGCAGCTATTTCGCGCTGGCGACGCTCGCCATCGCGGAGGCGTTCCGCATCCTGGCCAACAGCCTGGACTACACCCATGCCGGGCTCGGCCTGCTGGTGCCGCTGCGGATCGGCGTGGCCAACTTCCAGTTCGCCGACCGCCGGGTCTCGTACGGGCTGGCGCTGGGGTTGGTGCTGCTGACGCTCGGCGCGGCCAGTTGGCTCACCAGCAGCCGCTTCGGCGCGCAGTTGATTGCGGTGCGCGAGAACGAGGACGCGGCGCGCGCTTTGGGCGTGAAGGTGCTGCGGACGAAAATCCTGGCGCTGGCGCTGTCCGGCAGCCTGACGGCGCTGGGCGGCGTGCTCTACACGCAGACCTACCTCTACATCGACCCAGACATCGCCTTCGGGGCGGACCGCAGCGTGGAGATGCTGCTGGTCGCCATGATCGGCGGCGCCGGCACCGTGCTGGGTCCGATCGTGGGCGCCGTGGCGCTGCACCTGGTGGCGGACACCAGCCGCATCTGGATCAACGTGCCGGGCTTCGCGCCGATGCTCTACGGAGTCGTGCTGCTGCTGATCCTCGCCTTCCTGCCCGGCGGCATCGCGAGGCTCCGCACTGCTTGACATCCGCGCCCTGTCCGTCCGGTTCGGCGGTTTGCAGGCCGTGCGGTCGGTGTCGTTCACGGCCAAACGGGGTGCGATCACCGCCCTGCTCGGCCCGAACGGCGCGGGCAAGACCACCATTTTCGCCATGATCGCGGGCTTCGTGCCGCCGACATCGGGCAGCGTGCATTTCGACGGCGCCGACATCACCCGCTGGCCGGCCGAGCGGATCGCGGCACTGGGCATGGTGCGGACGTTCCAGGTGACGCAGCCCTTCGCCGGGCTGTCCGTCGCCCACAACATCCGCGTCGGCGCCTTCCTGCGCCATCGTCGCCCACGCGACGCCGAGGCGAAGGCGCGGGAGATCGGCGCCCGGCTGGGGCTCGGCCCCATGCTGGACCGCCCGGCCGGCGCGTTGACCGTCGCCGGGCGCAAGCGACTGGAGGTGGCGCGCGCCCTGGCGACCGAGCCGCGCCTGCTGCTGCTGGACGAGGTGATGGCCGGGCTGAACCCGTCCGAGATCAACGAGATCGTGGCGCTGATCCGCGACGTGCGGGATGGCGGCGTCACCATCCTGCTGATCGAACACATCATGCAGGCCGTCGCGGCCCTGGCGGACGAGGTCCACGTGCTGGCGCAGGGCGCGCTGATCGCGTCGGGCACGCCGCACGCCATCGCCACCGACCCGAAGGTGATCGAGGCCTATCTGGGGCACGGCGCGGCCGCGAGGATGGCGCGTGCTTCTTGACGCGAGCGGGCTGGTCGCCGGCTACGGCGCGTTCCAGATCCTGCACGGGATGGGATTGCAGGTGGCGGCGGGCGAGGTCGTGGCGCTGCTCGGCGCCAACGGCGTGGGCAAGACCACGCTGAACCGCACGCTGTCGGGCCTGTTGCGGGCCCGCGCCGGCCGCGTGCTGTTCGACGGGCAGGACATCACGGCGGCCGACCCGGCGGAGATCGTGATGTCCGGGCTGATCCACGTCCCGGAGGGCCGCAAGATTTTCCCGACCCTATCGGTGCGCGAGAACCTGCAACTGGGATGCTATCTGCGCGGCCGGGTGGACCGGGCACGGCGCATGGACTACGTGCTGCAAACCTTCCCGCGGCTGCGCGAGCGGCTGACCCAGCGGGTCGGGCTGATGAGCGGCGGGGAGCAGCAGATGGTGGCGATCGGCCGCGGGCTGATGAGCCAGCCGAAGCTGCTGATCCTGGACGAACCCTCGCTCGGCTTGTCGCCGCTGCTGACGGACGAGCTGTTCGCGCTGATCCGCCGCCTGCATGCCGACGGGCTGTCGATCCTGCTGGTGGAACAGAACGTGCTGCAATCGCTGGGGGTCGCCAGCCGCGCCTACGTGATGGAGAATGGCCGGGTCGCTGTGTCGGGCGACGCCGCCACCCTCATCGAGGATCCGAAGCTGAAGGCCGCCTATCTTGGCATGTGATACGCAAGGCGGGGGAGGAGGCGTGATGCAGGCATCGTTGCGTCCCGGCCGGGATGGGAGACCAGCATGCCGGACTCCCTGACCGCGGCGCCGCGCGTCGCGTGCATCGGCGAGTGCATGGTGGAGTTGCGGGAGCGGCCGGACGGCCTGCTGAGCCGCAGCCACGGCGGCGACACGCTGAACACCGCCGTGTACCTCGCGCGGCTGGGGGTCTCCGTGGACTACGTGACCGCCCTGGGGGATGATGCCTGGAGCGACGAGATGCTCGCCCATTGGCAGGCCGAGGGCATCGGCACCGGGCTGGTGCACCGGCTGCCGGGCCGGTTGCCGGGGCTTTACATCATCCAGACCGACCCGGCCGGCGAACGGCGCTTCCTGTACTGGCGGGACAGCGCGGCGGCCCGCCACCTGTTCCAGCATTTCGACCCGGCCGCGCTCGGGGTGTTCGATGCGCTCTATCTCTCCGGCATCACGCTGTCGATCTACGACGCTGCGGGACGGGATTTGTTGTTCCGGGCGCTGGCGGATGCGCGGGCCCGCGGCGCGTGGGTGGTGTTCGACACCAATTTCCGCCCGCGCGGTTGGCCAGACCGCGCGGCTGCCCGCGCGCTATACGCCCGCATGTATGGGCTGGCCGACATCGTGCTGGCGTCAACCGAAGACCTTGCGCTGCTGGACCCGGACGGGGGCGAGGCGGCGCTTATGCAGCATGCCCCGGGGACGGAAATCGTGCTGAAGCTGGCTCATCCCGCCTCCCGCGTGGTCCATGGCGGCGGCGACCGCCTGGTGCAGGCGGCGCCGGTCAGCCGGGTAGTGGACACCACCGCCGCGGGCGACAGCTTCGCCGCCGCCTACCTGGCAAGCCGGCTTCGCGGTGAGCCCCCCAGCGCGGCCGCAAGCGCCGGCCATGACCTGGCCGGCCTGGTTGTCGGCCATCCCGGCGCCATCATTCCGCGCACTGCCATGACGATCGTGAAGGACGCCGTTTCATGAGCCTCGATTCCAAACCCGACCAGCTTGCCGCCCTGCTGGCGCTGGGCCAGGTCATTCCCGTCATCACCATCAACCAGGTGGACGACGCCGTTCCGCTGGCGCGCGCCCTGGTGGAGGGCGGGGTGCGCCTGCTGGAAATCACCCTGCGCACGCCGGCCGGCCTGGCCGGGGCGGAGGCGATCATCCGCGCCGTGCCGGACGCGGTGGTCGGAATTGGCACGGTGCTGACGCCGCAGGACATGCGGCGGGCGGTCGAGATCGGGGCGAAATTCGCGCTCAGCCCAGGCGCGACGCCGGCCCTGCTGGACGCCGCGGCCGAGGCCACCATCCCGTTCCTGCCCGGCGTCGCCACCGCGTCCGAGTTGATGGAGGCGATGGTCCGCGGGTTCGACACGGTGAAGTTCTTTCCCGCTACGACGGCGGGCGGCATCATGGGGTTGCGTGCCTTGGCCGGCCCGTTCCCGCAGGCCCGGTTCTGCCCCACCGGCGGCATCACGGAGGACAACGCCGCCGACTGGCTGGCCCAGCCCAACGTGGTCGCGGTTGGCGGCTCGTGGCTGACTCCGGCCGCGGACATCGCGGCGAAGCGGTGGGACGCGCTGCGCGAACGCGCGGCCCAGACCCAGGCCCGGCTCAGCGGGCGCCTTCGCTGTTGAGAGGTGGCGCTCCGGCCGGGCGCAGGATGGGCTCACGGAGATAGAGTTCGGACAGGAGGGCAGAAAAGAAACCTGTCCCTTTCGCATCCATGTCGACAGCATTCAGGATGCGCTCTGTTGCTGGTTTTTGACTGTCGATCCGGATAAGCCAAATCCCTTCGATCAAGCCCTGGTTCCACAATGGCGCTTTCCGCACCGCGATGCGGCGCAAGTTGTTCTCGAAGTGATCGCTCCAGGTAAGTCCGTCTTTACGGAGCCGATCCTCGGCAACATCAATAATCACAACGTAGCCGATCACGACTTCCGGCTGAAGCTGCTGGACGTTGGCCGCTTCGCCCATGAGATCATCCAGCCGGTTGGGAACCGTTCCGGCCAAATTCTTCAGGATCGATTTCAGCGACACCAGGAGGCGGGGCTTATCGGCCAGCACAAACGCCAGATCCCAGTCTTTTTGGCGGCCGAAGCCGCGGATCCCGACTTCGTCAGCCCGCCCGCCGCGGACGCCCTGTAGGCCGTGCCTGGCAAATTCTTCTATGCAGAAGGTCGCAAGTTTGTTGAGCCGGCCTGAATCCTGTATCCGCCGGGTAAGCAGGTCATCAATGGCGTCCGCAAGGTTGATTGTCACTGGACCAGGACGGCTTGCGTTGCCCCCTGTAACTTTTCTGTTGAGAGGGCCTGCACCACCCGGTCTCGCGCGATCGTCAAATAGCCCGGATCGATATCGGTGCCGATGGAGTTCCGGCCCGCGGCGATTGCCGCCAGCGTCGTGCTGCCGGTTCCCACGAAAGGGTCAAGGACTGTGTCGCCGGCGAACGAGAACATCCGTATCAACCGCTCGGCAAGTTCGACAGGAAACGGCGCCGGATGGCCCGACCGGGTTGAGGCGCCCCTGATGTCAGTCCAGATCGAGCGCCACCACGCCTGCATCTCGGGCTTCGTCAGCATGGAGAGGGCTTTCTGCATGGGCGCCGGCTTGCGGTAATGGCCGCCCTTGCGAAGGAACAGGATATACTCGACGTCGTTCTTGACCACTGCACCCGGTTGGTAGGGTTTTCCATAGAAACCCGCGCCATTGCCCTGTGCTTCGGTTACGCCGTTGGCGATCTTGTGCCACAGGATGGGCGTCAGGCAGTCCAGGCTCAAACGTCTTGCTCGGACCTGTATGTCGGCGTGCAGCGGCATGACGTGGTGCCGTCCGTTTTTCTTCCTCGGCATGCAGATATCGCCGACCACACAGCAAATCCGCCCGCCAGGAACCAAGACGCGGGTGCATTCGGCCCAGGCCCGATCAAGCTCGGCGAGGAAGTGGTCATAGCTTTCGATCGCCCCCAATTGCCGTTCGTGCGGCGGGTATTCCTTCAAGGTCCAGTACGGCGGAGATGTCACGACGAGGTGCACCGACTCGTCCTCGATCCCGTCGAGCGTGCGTGCGTCGCCCAGCCGAAGGTCATGTGTCGTCCGATTGAACGGGGATGGCCAAGGCATGGCGCGGAGTTCAACGTTCGCGGCCCGCAACTGAGCTAAACCGGTTGGGGTGGCGTCGTTGACCGCGACCGATGCGTCCCAGGGGCTCATGCCTGCTGTGATAGACAGGGCCGCCGGGTCGCGCCAAGCGAAACTGTGGCACGACCAAGGGCGGTTCAGGCATGTTCGGCGGAAGGAGAGCGCGTTCGACAATGATCGGCTGGACGAAGACGGGCCACAGCCCGGTCCTGACCAAAGCTTGGCGGCCGGGGCTGATGCCGTGACATGAACAGGCAGCAGCGGCGCAGCAACGATCGCAAGGGACAGGCGGGGGCGCCCGCGGCGTTGGCCGCGCTGGTCGCCGCGGCGACGGAGCACCACGCGGCGGGCCGCCTGCCCCAGGCCGCCCAGCTCTATGAGCAGGCTCTCGCGCTACAGCCCAACTTGGCGGACGTCAGAGCTCGGCTGGCGACCACCACCTACAACCTCGGCAACGCAGCGGCCCGGTCTGGCGATGTCCGCACGGCCGCCGGTTGCTACGCACGCGCCATCGCGTTGCAGCCGGGCTTTGCCGAGGCGCAGGACAACCTCGTGCAAATCCTCCTGGCCGGGGGCGATGCCAGGGCGGCGCTGGATGCGGCCATGCGCGGGATCGAACGCCGGGCGACCCCCAGGATGAAGCGCTGGCTGGTCCAGGCCGCCCGCGACGCCGCACTGGCGGCGGAGCCGGCGGGCCTGCGTGGCCTGCTGGTCCGCGCCTTTGCCGAAGGGTGGAGCCGCCCGGCCGACCTGTCCCGCGCCGCCTCGCACCTCCTGCGTCTCGACCCGGGACTCACCCAGCCTCCCAGCGGAATGGATTTCGCTGGCCTCGGCGGCAACACCCTGCTGCAGGCCCAGTTGATATCCGCCCCGGTGACCGACCCACAGTTGGAAGACCGTCTCACGGCCGTGCGGACGGCCCTGCTCGAGACCGAGGCGGGCGCGCATCTGGAGTTGCGATGCGCCCTCGCCCGCCAGTGCTTCATCAACGAATACGTCTTTGCCGTCAGACCCGAAGAGGCTGCCACCGTCCAGCGCCTGAAGGCCGACATCGCCGCCGCCTTGGCAACGGGGTCGTCCCTCTCGCCGCATCGGCTGGCGACCTGCGCGTGCTATGAGCCGCTTGGCGCCATTCCCGGAGCACCGCACCTGCAAGAGCGGGAGTGGCCGGAGGCCGTCGCGGCGCTGATCCGGCAACAGGTGTCGGAGCCTGCGGAGGAGGGCGCGCTGCAATCGTCGATGCCGCGGCTGACCAGCATCAGCGCCGGGGTGTCGACGGCCGTGCGCGAGCAGTACGAGGAAAACCCCTACCCGCGCTGGGTCGTGCCGAGCCTCGTTGAAGCGACCAGCCTGCATGCCTTCGTGCGGCGCCAGTTCCCGGCCGCGCAGGGCCAGGGTCCGGCCGGTGACAGCCCCGCGATCCTGGTGGCCGGCTGCGGCACCGGGCAGCATCCGATCACCACGGCACGGCGGTTTCCGGAGGCGCGTATCCTTGCCGTGGATTTAAGCCTGGCCAGCATCGGTCACGCAGCGCGGAAAACCAAGGAGATCGGCCAACCCGGCATCGAGTATGCCCAGGCCGACATCCTGCAGCTCGCCGCGTTGCCACGCCGCTTCGATTTGGTCGAGGCCAGCGGCGTCCTGCACCATTTGCACGACCCGTTCGAAGGCTGGCGGATCCTCGCCGGCCTGGTGAAGCCGGGCGGCCTCATGCGGATCGGGCTCTACAGCGCGCGCGGGCGCGAGCATGTCGCGGCCGCCCGTGCGCTGATCGCCGCAGAAGGGTTCCAGCCCACGGCAGACGGTATCCGGCGCGCCCGCAAGGCGCTGGCCGCGTTGCCAGCCGGCGCACTGGCCCGGCATGTGACCGAAAGCTCCGACTTCTTCTCGCTGAGTTCCTGCCGCGACCTGATCTTCCACGTGCAGGAACATCGGCTGGCTCTCCCGGACATCGCCGGCATCCTGCCGCGGCTGCATCTGCGCTTCCTCGGCTTCGACGTCGACACCGCGACCCGGCAACGCTTCCTCGCACGGTTCGGCGCCCAGGCGCAGACCACCGACCTGATGCTGTGGGACCAGTTCGAGGCGGAAAACCCGACCTGCTTCACGGGCATGTACCAGTTTTGGGTGCAGCGCGCCCAGTGACGGTATAACGGGCGAACCTGCGTGAGAGCCACCACATGGGTGTTTCGCGACGAACCCGGAGCATCACATGACTCAGCCGCTTGAACTCGGCCTCGATACGTTCGGCGACGTCACGAGCGGACCGGACGGTGAGCTGCTGTCCCACGCGCAGGTGGTCCGCAACGTCGTGGACGAGGCGGTGCTCGCCGACGCCGTCGGCATCGACTTCTTCGGCGTGGGCGAGCACCACCGGGCGGACTTCGCCGTCTCCGCCCCCGAGATCGTGCTCGCCGCCATCGCGGCGCGCACGGCGCGCATCCGCCTGGGCTCGGCCGTGACCGTGCTGAGTTCGGACGACCCGATCCGTATCTTCCAGCGCTTCGCCACGCTGGACGCGGTATCGAACGGCCGGGCCGAGGTCATCCTCGGGCGCGGCTCGTTCACCGAATCCTTCCCACTGTTCGGCTACGAACTGTCGCAGTACGAGGAGCTGTTCGAGGACAAGCTCGACCTGTTCGCCAAGCTGATCCGGCAGGACGGCGTGACGTGGCAGGGCAGCACCCGGCCGCCGCTGGTCGACCAGCACGTGTTCCCGACGGTCGAGGCCGGGACGCTGAAGACCTGGGTCGGCGTCGGCGGCAGCCCGGAGTCAGTCGTCCGTGCCGCGCGGCACGACATGCCGATGATGCTCGCCATCATCGGCGGCGACCCGAAGCGGTTCGCACCCTACGTGGACCTGTACCACCGGGCGTTCGCGCAGATGGGAAAACCCATGCGGCCGGTCGGCTGCCACTCGCCCGGCTACGTCGCCGAGACCGACGAGCAGGCGCGCGAAACGTTGTGGCCGGATTTCAAGCGGATGCGGGACCGCATCGGGGCGGACCGGGGCTGGCCGCCCATGCAGCGCGCGGAGTTCGATGCGGAGGCGGAGCGGGGATCGCTGTATGTCGGCTCACCGGAAACCGTCGCGCGCAAGATCGCCGCGACCGCCCGGGCGCTGAACCTGTCCCGGTTCGACCTGAAATACAGCGCCGGCCCACTCCCGCATGACAGGCTGCTGCAAGGGATCGAGCTCTATGGCCGGGTGGTGATACCGATGGTGCGGGACATGCTCGCTGGGTAAGCCGGCGCCCGGCCGATCACTCGGCGGACCGGAGCGGGAAGCCGAGAGTGATCGTGGTCCCCTGGTCCGGCTCGGACGCGATGGCCATCGACCCGCCGGATTGGGCGGCGAAGCCGTTGACCATGGACAGGCCCAGCCCCGTTCCCGCTCCCTTGGGCTTGGTGGTGAAGAACGGCTCGGTCGCGCGTTGCAGGACCTCGCGCGGCATGCCGGTGCCGCGGTCCTGCACGACCACCAGCGCCATCGGCTTGCCGCCTGCTTGGGTCCGGCTGGTGCGGATCACGACGGGGCCGCCGTCCGGCATCGCGTCCGCGGCGTTGCGCACCAGGTTCAGCAACGCCATTTCCATGTGGCTCGAATCGAGTTCCACCATCAGCGCCTCCGGCGACAGCTCCAGCGAGACCACCACGCCGCCACCGGCCATCTGGCTCAGGATGCCGTCGAAATCGGCCAGCAACCTGTTCAAGTCGATGACCTGGTTGTCGTGGAACTGCCGCCGCGCGAATGACAGCATCTGCTGGGTCAGCCGCCCCGCCTGGGTCGCCGCCCATTTCGCCCGGTCGAGCCGCTGCCGGTCGCGGCCTCCCTCCGCCATCCCGCGCTCAAGCTGGGCCAGGCTGCCGAGCACGACCGTCATCAGGTTGTTGAACTCATGCGCCACGCCGGAGGCCATGGAGCCCAGCGTTTCCAGCCGCTGCGCCTGCTGCAACACCGCCTCCGCCTCGTGACGCCGTGTGACGTCAAGCTGGCTGGCGAAGAAGTAAAGCAGCTCCCCCGCACTGCCGAACACCGGGCTCACGAAGAGCGCGTTCCAGAACCCGGTGCCGTCCTTGCGGTAGTTGAACAATTCCTCGTGGATGTCCTCCCGCTTCGCAATGGCAGTGCGGATACGGTCGACGGCCGCCGGGTCGGTGTCGGGCCCCTGAAGGAAGCGGCAATTAGACCCCAGTATATCGTCCTGCTTGTAGCCGGTCAGCTTCTCGAACGCTCGGTTGCAGAAGATGATCGGGCAATCGTCCTGGTGCGGGTCGGACAGGATCATCGGCATCCGGCTCATCTGCACGGCCGCGAAGAAGATATCGTGCCCGCCATTGCCTTGCCCGGTGGACACGATGTTGCGACCTCCGCCGGTATGGTGATGCAGATCTGCCGGGTCCAGGTCTGATCCTTGCGGCGAGCCTCTCATCGACGGTTCCTCATGTTCAGTCCCAATATCTCCGGCCGGCGAAACCAATAAAGTAGCGACCCCGTGACCAGGGGCAACGAACTCATCGTATGACTCTTCTGATAGCAAGTTTTCGCCGGTGCGGGAGCGCTCCCCGGAAGGAGGGCAGAGTCAGCCGATGTGCATTATGGTTGTCGAGGACGATCCCCTTATCCGTTTGATCCTGGTGGAGGAGCTAGAAGAAGCGGGGTTCGTGGTCCGCGAGGCGGAAACTGGAGATCAAGCCATCGTTTTGCTGGAAACGATCGACCCGCCGCTGAGCATCCTGGTCACAGATGTCCACATGCCGGGCCTGCGAAGCGGCGTGGATCTGGCGGAGTATGTTCGCCAGCGGCTGCCGAACGTGCCGGTCATCTTCACCACGGGCCAGCCGGATGCGCTGAATAAACTTCATCCGGGGGACAAGCACGAGATCCTCGTCCGAAAGCCCTATGCCCCCAGCGACATCATCAGGCGAATCCACGCGCTACGGTGAGGGTGGCGCCTCGCGGGTGATGCGCTCGGACAGATGGGCCACGACGATGCCCAGCACGCGGACCGTCGCCTCGTTCACGACGGTGTGGTCATCCGGTTGTAGGTAAAGCCACTGTTCCATCTCGCCGCCGAACGGCGTCTTCATCGGATAGCGGAGATGGAACAAATTGCCATAGGCCTCCGCCGTGACCACACCCGCCGCATCTGTCAGCGACGCGGTGTAGCGGTGCGGGTCGACACGCTGCACGATCCAGTGTCGTTGCTCGGGCGACGCCCCGTCGAAGGTGACGGTTTGGTCCAGGCGGAAGCGTCCGTCCGGCTGCACGGCGCCGGAGCCCACGACCTGGAACCGCTGGGTCGGGGCGCCCGACCGATCTTCCAGCACGCCGGTTGACGCCGTGGCGCCGTTGAAGAACCGCTCCGGACGCATCTCGGGCGTGCCGCCATCGAACGCGCGCGGCGGCAGCACGGGGGCGCAGCCTGCGAGCCCCAGCAGGGCTGCGAGTGCGTGCCGCTTGGTCAAATCCCGGCCGGCTGCACGACGACGCAGGGGAGTTGCCGCTGGTTGAGCCGCTGGCACGCCGATGCGGCGGCCGCGGCCGAAAGGTTGATGAGCCGGGCGCGATACAGGACGGAGCCGCCGAAGGGCGAGGTCGGCGGCAGCGCGACCGCGGCGTCGTGCAGCAGGTCCGCAGCCTCCGACCGGGCGCCTTCCGCCACCGCGCGGGCCAGGGCGGCGGTGCTGAACGCACCCACCTGGATGGCCCAAGCGCCGCCGGCCGGGCGTTGGAACGGCGCGGCCGCCCCGCCTGTCGGCAAGCTTGGCGCCATGCGCGGGGGAGGCCGGTACAGCGCCGATACGGACGGGCCTTGCCCCGGCGATGGCCCGCAGGGCCGGTCGGGGTCATACGCGGCATCCGGGTCGCAGCCGCCTTGCCCCGGCGGCCGCGGCAGGCTGGCCTGCGACACCGGGGCGGACACGAACGCCGTGCGTTCCAGCGGCGCGCAGGGCCGGTCGGGATCGTAGGCGGCGTTCGGGTCGCATCCGGAGGCCAGGCTGGCGACGCTCGGCGCCGAGACCGGTGTCGCCCCCGTCTGCCCGGCGGCGTAGACCGCCAGCGGCCCGGAGAACGCCACGGCGGTCCCGAGATTGGGGGTGATCGCCGACAGGTAGTTCACCGTCTCGTCCGGCAAGGGGCTGCTGCCCGCGAGGTATTGGTCCAGCCGCTGCGGCCCGGCGTTGTAGGCCGCGAGGAAGCCGGGGGCGCCGTAGCGGTCATACATCTCCCGGATATAGGCGGCGCCGGCCAGGACGTTGTCGTGCGGGTCGAACGGATCGCTGCCCAGGCTGTAGCGCGAGCGCAGCGTCTCATAGGTCGACGGGATGATCTGCATCAGGCCCATGGCGCCGGCCGAGGAGACCGCCTGTTCCCGGCCCCCCGATTCCTGCCGCATGACGGCGCGCACCCATTGTTCGGGCACCCGGAAGCGGGACGCGGCTTCCTGGATGTACGGCCGCCACGGATCGGATGGCGGCCCGGGCGGGGGATAGAACCGCCGCGGAGCAAAGCGGGCGGCGCGGGATTCAGCGGCTGGATCGGTGCCATCGTACGGCACGGCGCCATCATAGGGTTCGGCATAGTAGCCCGGCCGGGCACAGCCGGACGCGAGCAAGGCGGTGAGGACCACCAGGCCGGCGCGGGCGCCTATCATCAGCGGAAGGACATCAGCGGCATCGAACCCGTCACGGCCGTGTCTGTCCCATCATGGGCTGACGTTACATGGCTGATTCCGCATTGCCAAATAGGGTGCTTCCGAGCCTGGCAGATCGTGCCATGCTGCCTTGCATCGGGAAGCAGGAGGCTGGGGCATGCGGCGACGGAGTTTGCTCGGGAGTAGCCTTGCCATCGCCGCGGCGGGGTCGCTCGCCCGGCCGGCCCTGGCGCAGGGGGCGAAGACGTTGCGCTTCGTCCCGCAGGCCAACCTCGCTAACCCCGACCCGATCTGGACCACGGCCACCGTCGCGACCAACCACGGCTACATGGTGTGGGACACGCTGTACGGCATCGACGACGCCTTGCAGCCGCAGCCACAGATGTGCGCCGGGCAAACCGTGTCCGATGACGGGCTGACCTGGGACTTCACCCTGCGCGACGGCCTGGTGTTCCATGACGGTGATCCGGTCCGCGGCATCGACTGCACCACGTCCATCAACCGCTGGGCGCAACGCAACGCCTTCGGCTCCCAGCTTCTCGCCCAAATGAACGAGATGGCGCCGACCGGGGACAAGACGTTCCGCATCCGGCTGAAGACGCCGTTCCGGCAGATGCTGTTCGCCCTGGGCGCCACCGGCTGCTTCGTGATGCCGGAGCGGGTGGCCAAGACCTCCCCCAACACGATGGTGACGGATTACACCGGCAGCGGCCCGTTCCGCTTCCTGCCGAAGGAGTGGGATCCGGGCAATTTCGCCGCCTACGCCAAGTTCGACGGCTACGTGCCCCGGCCGGAGGCGCCGCAATGGTTCGCCGGCGGCAAGGTCGTCAAGTTCGACCGCGTGGAGTGGATCGTGCAGCCGGATCCGGCGACCGCCGCCGCGGCGCTCCAGCGCGACGAGGTCGACTGGATCGAACAACCGCTGATCGACCTGGTCGGCAGCCTGAAGAAAATGCGCGGCGTGGAGGTCGCGACCTACGACAAGCTGGGCTGGCTGGCGATGGTGGTCGTCAACCATCTGTATCCGCCGTTCGACAAACCGGCGGTGCTGCGCGCCATCCTGGCCGCCACCAGCCAGCAGGACTGCGTGCAGGCGGCCGTCGGCGACCAGGCCGACCTGGGCGTGGCGCCGGTGGGTTTCTTCGTCGACGGTTCGCCCCTGGCCAGCAAGGTCGGGCTCGACCAGGTGGGCTCGGTGAAGGACCTGAAGGCGGCGCAGGCAGCCATCAAGGCCGCCGGATACAATGGCGAAAAGATCACCTTCATGGCCGCCTCCGACATGCCGGCGCTGATGGCCATCTCCCAAGTGACGCAGAGCTTGTGGGGCCAGTTGGGCCTGAACGTGGACTTCCAGGTGTCGGACTGGGGCACGCTGGTGGCGCGCCGGGTGAAACAGGATCCGCCGGCGCAGGGCGGGTGGAACGCGTTCTGCACCACCTGGGCCGGCCTGTCCGTTTCCAATCCCGGCAGCTCGTTCCCGCTGCAGGCGATCGGGCGCAAGGGATGGCTGGGATGGTACGACAACCCGGCGATGACGGCGCTGCACGACCAGTGGTTTGCCGCACCGGACCTTACCGCGCAGCAGGCGGCGTGCCGCGCCATGCAGGTGGAGGCGCTGGCGAACCCGCCTTTCCTGCCGCTGGGCCAATGGAAGCAGCCCTGGGCGTTCCGGACCTCGCTGAAGAACTTCGTGCAATGCGGCAACGTCCTGTTCTGGGGCGTCGAACGGGCATAGCCTGCCCCGCACTGGATCCGACTGACCGGAATGGAGAACGCGCCATGCGCCGCCGCACCCTGTTGAAGACCGCCGCCGCCTCCCTGCTGGCGACGCCCGCCATCGCGCAGCCGGCGAAGGTGTCGACGCTGCGCTTCGTCCCGCAGGCGAACCTCACCGCGCTGGACCCGGTGTTCACCACCGCCATCGTCACCGGCAACCATGCCTATTACGTGTTCGACACGCTCTACTCCAACCCCGCGGACGGCCAGCCGCGGCCGCAGATGGCGGAGGGGCACGAAATCGCCGCCGACGGCCGCACCTGGCGCATCCGGCTGCGGGAAGGGCTGAGCTTCCATGACGGCAGCCCGGTCCGGTCGGTGGACTGCATCGCCAGCCTCCAGCGCTGGGGCAAGCGGGACCCGTTCGGCCAGTTGATCTCCAAGGTGGTGGAGGGCTGGAACACGCCGGACGACCGCACGATCGAGTTGAAGCTGACGCGGCCGTTCCCGCTGCTGGCGACCGGGCTGGGCAAGCCGGATAGCTCAATCGCCGTCATCATGCCGGAGCGCCTGGCCAAGACCGATGCCATGACGCAGGTGACGGAGATGGTCGGCTCCGGCCCATACCGCTTCCTGCCCCGGGAGTACAACTCCGGCAGCCGCGTCGTGTACGAGAAGTTCGACGGCTACGTCCCGCGGCCGGAAGCGCCGGATTGGGCGACCGGCGGCAAGGTCGCGCATTTCCAGCGGGTGGAATGGTCGATCATTACCGACCCGGCGACCGCAGGCGCCGCGCTGCACAATGGCGAGGTCGATTGGTGGGAACAGCCGCTGAGCGACCTGCTGCCGACCCTGGCCTCCGACCATGACATCCGCCTGATGGTGTCCAACCCGCAGGGCAACGAATCGCTGATGCGGATGAACTGCCTGCAGCCGCCGTTCAACGACGTGGCGATCCGCCGGGCCGTCCTGCTGGGCGTCAACCAGGAGGACTACATGCGTGCGACCTTCGGCGACGACCACTCGCTGTGGCGGACCTGCCGCAGTGAGTTCCCGTGCGGCACCGTCTACGAGACGGACGATGACGGCACGCTGATGAAGGGCGACCTGAAGGCGGCGCAGGCGGCGCTGAAGGCCAGCGCCTATGCCGGGCAGCGCGTCGTCCTGCTCAGCCCGAGCGACTACCCGTCCGTCGAGCCGCTGTGCCTGGTGACGGCGGACCTGATGCAGAAGATGGGCTTCAACGTGGACCTGCAATCGATGGATTGGGGCACGGTCGTGCAGCGCCGGACGAGCATGGAACCGGTGGAGAAGGGCGGCTGGAGCGTGTTCCACACCTATGGCTCCTCCGGCGGATATGCCTCGCCCGCCACCTCCGCGCTGGTGCGCGGCCAGGGCAAGAACGGCTGGTTCGGCTGGTGGTCCAGCGACAAGGCGGAGGAGTTGACGCAGGACTGGCTGGCGGCGCCGGACGCGGCGTCGCAGAAGCGGATTGCGGCCGAGATCTCGCGCCTGGCGATGAGCGAGGTGGCGACGGTGCCGCTCGGCATCAATTTCAGCAAGACGGCGTTCCGGAGCAGCATCACCGGGGTGCTGCAGGGCGTGGCGCCCTATCCGTGGAACGTCCGTCCCGCCTGACGTCGCAAGCATTGAAAGGAAAAACCATGTTCAGCCATGTCATGATCGGCAGCAACGACATCGCGCGGTCGAAGCGGTTCTATGATGCCCTGGTCGCCGCCATGGGCGGGAGCCCCGGGATGCAGGACGCCAAGGGGCGCCTGATCTACGCCCATCGCGGCGGCCGGCTGATGGTCGGCACGCCGATCGACGGCAAGCCGGCTTGTGGCGCGAACGGCGGCACCATCGGCTTCGCCGCCGAAAGCCCCGAGGAAGCGGAGGCCTGGCACAAGGCGGGCGTCGAGAACGGGGGCATGTCGGTGGAGGACCCGCCCGGCATACGCCAAGCAAGCTCCGGCAGGGTTTACCTCGCCTATCTTCGCGATCCCGACGGCAACAAGCTCTGCGCGCTGCACAGGATGGCCGCCTGAGCGGACGAACCCTCTCCCGCCAGCGGGAGAGGGAGGGATCTCGCATTAGCCACCGAGAAAGGCGGCCCGCACGTCGTCCCGGGCGGCGAGTTCGGCGGCGGGACCCTCGGCCGTAATCCGCCCGAGCTTCAGCACCACCGCGCGCGTGCACACGCGCAGGGCCGTCGCCGCGTTCTGCTCGGCCAGCAGGATGGCGGCGCCGCCGGCGGCGATGGCGGGGATGCGGCCCAGCACCTCCTCCGTCAGCCGCGGCGACAGGCCCAGCGAGGGTTCGTCCAGCAGCAGCAGGCGCGGCGCGTCCATCAGCGAGCGCCCGATCGCCAGCATCTGCTGCTGCCCGCCGGAGAGTTGCCAGGCAAGCGTCCGCCGCCGCTCCGCCAATGCCGGGAACAGCGCGAAGGCGGCGGCGGTCCGCTGCGCGCGGATGCGGGCGTTGCCCCAGCAGGCGACGTATAAATTCTCCTGCACCGTCAGGCCGGGGAAGATGCGGCGTCCCTCCGGGCAGTAGCCGATGCCGAGCCGGGCGCGACGGTGCGCCCGCACCGCGTCCAGCGTCTGGCCGTCGAACAGGATGCGCCCCGCCGCCGGGCGGAGTAGCCCGATGATGGCTTTCATCAGGCTGGATTTGCCCGCGCCGTTGGCGCCCAGCAGTGCCACCGCCTCGCCCGGCGCCACGTGGAGGCTGACGCCGTGCAGCGCGGTGACGGCGCCGTAGCGCACCGCCAGGCTTTCCACCGACAGGAGGGGCGCGGTCATGCCGGCGTGCCGAGATAGGCCTCGATCACGCTCGGGTCCGCCTGCACCGCCTGCGGCGTGCCGGCGGCGATCAGGCAGCCGCCATCCAGGCAGATCATGCGGTCCACCAGCGGCGCCAGGAACGGCATGTTGTGCTCGATCACCAGCAACGCGATGCCGTCCGCGGCGACCTGGCGCAGGCGCTGCGCCAGGTCGGCCTGCTCCGTCCCGTTCAAGCCGGCCGCCGGCTCGTCCAGCAACAGCAGGCTTGGCCGGGTGGCGAGCGCGCGGGCCACCTCCACCCGGCGCGCCACCCCCGGCGGCAAGGCGCCGGCCAGCACGGCCGCATACGCCGCCACCCCCATGCGGTCGAGCAGCGCCATGGCTTCCTCCGCCTGGTGCTGCCGGCGTCCGCCAAGTGCGACGTTGGCCAGCACCGACAGCTCCGGCGCCAGGGCCGCCATCTGGAAGGTGCGGGCGATGCCGCGCCGGGCGATCACATGCGGCGCGCGCCCGACGAGCTCCACCCCGGCCAGCGTCACGCTGCCGGCCTGCGGCGGGAAGATGCCGGTCATGGCGTTGAGCAGCGTCGTCTTGCCGGACCCGTTCGGGCCGATCACGCCCACGACCTCACCGGGTTGCAACTCGAACGACACGTCGTCCAGCGCCCGCACGCCGCCGAAGCTGCGCCGCAGCCCGGTGACTTGCAGCAAGGGGCCGTCGTCGCAGGGCGGCAGGGTCACGGTAAACGGCCTCGCGACCGGCAGCGCAGACGGCGGTGCGCGCCAGATCCGGCCGAGCAGGCCGTCCGCCGCCTCGGTCAGCCCGCCGGGGATGGCCACCACGACCAGCAGCAGGATGCAGCCGAAGGCAAGCAGATCGTCCTCGCGCAGGAACCGCGCCCATTCCGGCAGCTCGATGATCAGCACCGCGCCCGCCACCGCACCCGCCACCCGCAGCCGGCTGCCGACCACGGCGATCGTCAGGCACGTCACCATGACGGGAAAGCCCAGCACGTCCGGCGACAGGACGCCGATCACGTGCACATAGAGCGACCCGGCCAGCCCGGCATAGCCCGCGCTCGCCACGAAGGCGGCCAGGCGCAGCTTCGCCGTGTCGATGCCGACCGCGCGCGCCGCCACCGGGTGCGCCCGCAGCAATGCGAACGCGTCGCCGGCACGGCCGCGCGTGGCACGCCATGCCAGCGCCGCGCCCAGCGCCACCAGCGTCCAGACCATCAGCACGGCCGGGCGGCCGGTCAGCGCATGGCCGAGCAGTGACGGGGGCGGCACGCCGCCAATGCCGTTGGCGCCGCCGGTGACGCTTTGCCACTGCGTGGCCGCCAGCAGCGCGACCTGGCCGACCAGCAATGTCGCCAGCGCGAAGTAGTGCGTCTGCAAGCGCAGCACCGGGGTGCCCACCAGCAGCGCCAGCAGCACCGGCAGCCCGATGCTGGCCGGCAGGGCCAGGTCGAACGGGATGCCGCAGCGCGTCGCCAGGATGCCCGAGACATAGGCGCCGAGGCCCATGAACGTGCCCTGCGCCAGCGACAGCGCACCGGCCTGGCCGAAGATGATGCTGTATCCGGTCGCCAGCAGGGCGTAGCAGCCGGCCTCGGCCAACACCCGCATCGCGTAGCCGGAGGCGTGCGGCAGCACCAGCACGGCGTAGCCCAGCGCCAGCAGCGACAACGGCAGGGCGACGCCGGCGCGGGCCAGCGGCGTCTCCCATCGCCTCACGGGCGGTGGCCCACTGCCTCACCAAACAATCCCTGCGGCCGCGCCACCAGGATGAGCAACGCGACGACATCCAGCACGATGGCGGACGTCGTCTGCGAAAACAGCGTGTCCGGCAGTCCAGCCAAAGGCGGGATGAGCAAGGGCAGGCTGGGATACAGCACGTCGAAGGCGGCGATCAGCATCGCGCCGGCCACCGCACCGGCAAGGCTGCCCCAGCCGCCGATCACCACCGCGACATAGGCCTTCAGGATGTAATCGGACCCGGCGGTCGGCGTGACGAAGAACGCATTGGCCAGCAGCAGCCCGGCGGCGCCCGCCAACGCCGCCCCGAGCGCGAAGGCGCCGACGATCATCGCATCCACCGGGATGCCGATGGCCATCGCGACCTCGCGGTCCTGCGCCGTGGCGCGCAGGCGGCGGCCCAGTTGGGTGTGCATGAACAGGAGGTGGAGCGCCAGGATCAGCACCGCCGCCACGCCGATGATCGCGAGTGACTGCACGCTGGCCGCCACGCCGCCGATCCGCAACCGGCCGCCGCCGAGCAGCGCCGGCGCGGCAAGGGGTTCGGCGCCGAACAGCCGGTTGGCGCCTTGCTGCAGGATGATGCCGACGGCGATGGTGCTGATGAACACCGCCTCCGCCGGGCGCCGGCGCAGCGGCAGGTAGGCGGTGAACGCCACGACCACGCCGATCCCGCCCATGATCAGGACCAGCAGCGGCAGCAGCACCAGGCCAGGCAGGTGCAGCGCATCGCCGAGCAGGACGGCCACGAAGCCGCCGGCCATGACGAGATCCCCCTGCGCGAAGTTGACCGCGCCCGTGGCGTTGAGGACAAGGACGAACCCGAGCGCGACCAGCGCATAGGCGGCGCCCAAGGAGAGGACCTGCACCAGGAGTTGCAGCGCGATCATGGCACGCTGTCGGCTGCCGAGGACCCCCCTCTCTCTCTGGGCGAGAGTTGGAGTGAGGGTGCTTCGGAAGGAAGACAAACAGAATTAGGATCATCCTTCAGCATCTGGAAGACCCTTACCCTGCCCTCTCCCAGAGGGAGAGGGTTTGGACGTGCATCTCGCTGCCGCTCAGCCTGGGAAGTCGTAATGCTTGACCACGATCGGCGTGCGGGACGTGCCATCGAAGCAGATGATCACGGCGGAATGCGCCATGTCGCCGTGCCCGTCGGATTTGTACGTCATCGCCAGCCCAGGATACCTCTCGGTCGACAAGGCCCTGGTGACCGACGCAGCGTCCGTCGCCCCGTGCGCCACAGCCTCCAGCACCATCATCGTCGCGTCGTATTGCGCCACCGCGAACCCGTCCGGGTCGCTGTTGAACGCGGCGTGGTAGCGGGTTAGGAAATCCCTCATGCCCGGCGTCTCGGCCGACACCGGGGAGGAGCCGGTTTCGGCGCATACGCCCTTGATCTCCGCCGGGTCCAGCAAGGCCGTCGTGGCCGGCTGCGCCAGGCCGGAGCCGGCGACGATCGGCAGGTCGAGATCCATCGCCGCCGCCGCCTTCAGCAGCAGCGCCGTGGGCCCGGCATGCAGTTGCAGCAGCAACGAGTCCGCCCCGGCCGCCTTCGCCCTCGCCAGCACCGGCTGCATGTCCCTGACCGAGACGTCCAGTGCGTCCTGGAACACCGGCACGATGCCCGCAGCCGCCAGCGCCTTCAGGATTTCGGCCTGGCCGCTTTGCCCGTAGGCCGTCGTTTGCGCGATCACCGCCGGCTTGCGGATGTGGTCGGTGTCGATCGCGTAGCGCACCTGTGCGCCCTTGACCACGCTGTCCGCCGGGAAGAAGCGGAAGACGTAGGGATTACCTTGGCGGGTGATGTCCGCCGTGCCAGAAATCGTGATCAGCGGCACTTTGTGCTCCAGCGCGATCGGCAGCATGGCGAGCATCTGCGTGCCCAGCATGGACGCCACCACCGCCGTCGCCGTGTCGTCCGAGGCGGCACGCTCCAGCGCATTGACCGCGCCTTCCGGCGACGTGCCGGTATCGGTCACGGCGAAATGCGGCTGCACCCCGGCGGGTGGGTTGCGCAGCGCCAGCAGGGCGCCGTTGCGTTGGCTGGCGCCCTCCGCCGCCAGGAACCCGGTGACGGGAACCAGCACGGGGATGTCCGGCGTCGCGGCGGCAAGCGCGGCCGACGCCACAGGCAGCAGGCCCGCAACGAGCAGCCAGGTACGGGAGTAAGGCATCGCCTACGATCTCCGGACTTAGCGCATGGGCGAGAAGGCGGTCGGCCGCAGGATGCGGCTGCGCATCGACTGCACGAAGCCTGACGTGCGGGCGCGGAACGCCTGCCAGCGCGGATCGGCCTCCATCGCCGCGCGCCGCCGCTCCCGGTCCCCCATGTCGGCGTAGCGCCACATGTGCACGACCTCGTTCACCACGCCGGCATCGGTGGTGAACCAGCCGACCAGGTCGCCGAGATGGCTGAGCTGCAGCGCCATGCCCTCGGCCACGTAGAGGTCGAGGTACTCCGTGACATGCGCCGGGTGGATGGCGTAGGTGCGCTCGTCCAGGATCATGCGGGTGTTTGGGCCAGCTTAGGGCAGGCCTAGTTGCTGCGGAACCACTTGTCGTTCCGTGTCTTCCATGACCGTTTCACGTCCCGCCAGAAATACCAGGTGAACACGCCGATCCACAGGGACGCCGCGACAAGTGCCAGCAGCCAGTTCACCAGCGTCATACGCGGCCTAATACAACGTTTTCATGAAACGACTCCTATCCCGTAGGGTAGGCTTCAGCCCACCGCTTCGAGGCGGCGCCGTAGGAGGCCGTGGTGGGCTAAAGCCCACCCTACGACGTCCTCTCGATAGGGTCGGTGTCATAGAATCGATCTACTAGGCGCCGAAGCGCTTCATGAAGGCGGACAGGCGGTGCCGCCGCAGCTCGCTGCGGGCACGATTGTCATTCGTCATGTAGTTGAGCTGGATGGCGTGGCGCTGCCCGACGAAGGTGCGGTGCCCGTGCCAGGTGGTCGGCCCGTTAGGGAACACCAGCAGCGTGCCGTTCACCGGGGGCACCTCGACGGCGTAGTCCTCCAGGTCGGTGGCGCTGCGCAGCAGCCGCAGGCACCCCTCCTGCTTGGCCCATGCCTCGGTCTGCGGGTTGAGGTAGAGCAGGACGGTGACGCGCTTGGCCACGGAATCGGTGTGGATGCGGCCGTCCTTCTCCCGCGTGCGGCCGCGCAGGGTGAGCATCACCGGGGCGTCGGTGAGGTCCAGCCCGAATTTTGCGGCGATCGCGTCGCGGAACACCGGCCCCTCCATCTCACCGACCAGGGACGCCGCGGCCGGGCCGAGCCGCACGGCGCCGGGGGGGTAGGAGCCGCCACTGGACATGGCCGCCAAATCTGCCTGGATGCGCGCCAGGGAAGCTGGCGGCACGAAATGCGGCACGACGACATGGGTGAACGGGTCGGACGCGACCGGGACTGCCTGCAGGGCCGCGTAGTCCAGCAAGGTCTGCGTCATCGGCATGGTGTCCATGCCGTCCTGTCTAGATCGCCGGACCTTGTCGGTTCAAGCGTAGCAATGCGGGTCAGGTGTGTTCGTCATGCGCCGGGCGGACGACCGTGGTGGTGGACAGGAACTGCGCGCACTGCATGCGGCCGGTGCAGCAATCTGCCGGGTTAGCGACGAAGGCCGCCACGCGGGAGGCGCCGCGGCCCACGGCGATACAGCTTTGCTGGGCCGCCGGACCTGGCGTGGCCTGGGCGGCGACGGCGGCGAACGCGAACAGGGCGGCAATCAAAGTCGGACGCATAGCTTATCACCTCTGGCTGGCAGCCTACACGAACAACAATGCTTAACTCACGAGAAAGGTTGATGACCTCGCGATTCATTGAACTCGGTGCGGGACCGGGCTAATCGCACTGCCCCATGAACGCCATTCCTCCGTCCGCCGGGCCGCTGCCGGCGTATCGCCGCCGCCTGGCCGATGGGGCGCTGCAAACCGACCCGGCGCAGGCCGTCGCCGCCGAGCGGCTGCAGGACCTTTGGGTAAAGCTGCGCGGCTACGACCCGCCGCCGCACGCGGGCCGCGCCGGGTTCATTGGCCGGTTGCTGCGGCGCCGCGCGGTGGATGAGGCGCCGTCCGGGCCGAGCGGCCTTTACCTCGTCGGCGAGGTTGGCCGCGGCAAATCCATGCTGATGGATTTGTTCTTCGCGGAGGCCCAGGTGGCGCGCAAGCAGCGCATCCACTTCCACGCCTTCATGCAGGATGTGCATGCGCGGGTGTTCGCCTGGAAGCAGGCCAATCCCGGCGGCGCCGACCCGGTGCCGCCCTTGGCGGACGATATTGCCGCCCGCGCCGCCCTGCTGTGCTTCGACGAGTTCCAGGTCAACGACATCGTGGACGCCATGATCCTGGGCCGGCTGTTCGCGGCCTTGTTCGAGCGCGCGGTCGTCGTGGTCGCGACCTCCAACATCCTGCCCGACGACCTGTTCCGCGGCAAACCCGGCCGGGACGCGTTCCTGCCGTTCATCGCGCTGATCAAGCAGCATCTGGACGTGCTGGTGCTAGACGGCGGCCGCGATTTCCGGCGGCAGCGGTTGCGCGGGCTGCCGACCTGGCATGTCCCGGCGGATGGCCGGGCGGACGCGGCGCTGGACCGGGCCTTTACCGCGCTGGCGAACGGCGCCACACCCAAGGCGCAGCGGCTCACCGTCGCCGGCCGCACCTTGCGGGTGCCGTTGGCGGCCGACGGCGTGGCGCGGTTCGACTTCGCCGCGCTGTGCGGCCAGCCTTTGGGGCCGGGCGACTACCTGGCCATCGCCACCCATTACGAGGCGGTGGTGCTGGACGGGGTGCCGCGGCTGGGGCCGGACAATTACGACGAAGCACGCCGCTTCATCACCCTGGTGGATGCGCTGTATGAACACCGGGTGAAGCTGCTCGCCTCCGCCGACGCATTGCCGGACCAGCTCTACCAACGCGGGGAGGGCGCCAAGGCGTTCGAACGGACCGCATCCCGGCTGGAGGAAATGCAATCCGACGACTGGATCGCGCTGCAACATCTGACATAAGGCGGGCGATCCCCGGAGACTGGGCACGAGCACGCGTCGGATGGCCGTCGCAGTAGAGTTCTTTCCAGCCTCACAGCTTGCTCCACTGGGTTGGATGGGGTAGGCACGGCTGCCTTCCGGACGGCCGGCCGCCCTGGCGGGTCGTCTCACGCGCTCTCCCGGAAGGATTTCCATGGCTCGGAACAAGATCGCGCTCATCGGCGCTGGCAATATCGGCGGCACCCTGGCCCATCTGATCGGGCTGAAGGAGCTGGGGGACGTCGCCCTGTTCGACGTGTTCGGCGGCGTGGCCGCGGGCAAGGCGCTGGACATCATGCAGTCCGGCCCGGTCGACAGCTTCGACAGCCACATGGTCGGCAGCAGCGACTACAGCGCGATCGCCGGCTCCGACGTGGTGATCGTGACCGCGGGCTTCCCGCGCCAACCCGGCATGTCCCGCGACGACCTGGTGGCGAAGAACGCCGGGGTGATCGCCCAGGTGGCGGACGGCATCAAGACGCACTGCCCGGACGCGTTCGTCATCGTTATCACCAACCCGCTGGACGCCATGGTCTGGGTGATGCAGCAGAAATCCGGCCTGCCCGCCAACAAGGTGGTGGGCATGGCGGGCGTCCTGGACAGCTCCCGCTTCCGGCTGTTCCTGGCGCACGAGTTCAACGTCTCGGTCGAGGACGTCACCGCCTTCGTGCTGGGCGGCCACGGCGACACGATGGTCCCGCTGACCCGGTATTCCACCGTCGCCGGCATCCCGGTGCCCGATTTGGTGAAGATGGGATGGACCACCCAGGAGAAGATCGACGCCATCGTGGCGCGCACGGCCAATGGCGGCGGCGAGATCGTCAAGCTGCTGGAAAAGGGCAGCGCCTTCTACGCCCCGGCGGCGTCCGCCATCGCGATGGCGGAAAGCTACCTGCACGACAAGAAGCGCGTGCTGCCCTGCGCCGCGATGCTGACCGGCCAGTATGGCGTAAGCGACTTGTATGTCGGCGTGCCCGTGGTGATCGGCGCCGGCGGCGTGGAGCGCATCGTGGAGATCACGCTCAATCCGGAGGAGCAGGCCGCGTTCGAGAAGAGCTGCGCCTCCGTCCGCGAGCTGCTCGACGCGTG
Source organism: Acetobacteraceae bacterium (assembly GCA_965199095.1). Lineage (GTDB taxonomy): Bacteria > Pseudomonadota > Alphaproteobacteria > Acetobacterales > Acetobacteraceae > LMUY01. Next base: position 185,769 of record CBDAQM010000003.1, on the reverse strand, counting down.
CAAGAAGCTGGTGGGCTGACCCGATGAACATCCACGAGTACCAGGGCAAGGAATTGCTGAAGGGCTACGGCGTGGCCGTGCTGGACGGCCACGTTGCCTGGACGCCCGAGGAGGCGGAGGCTGCCGCCGCCAAGCTGCCGGGCCCGGTCTACGTGGTGAAGAGCCAAATCCACGCCGGCGGCCGCGGCGCCGGGCGGTTCCAGGATGCGCCGGAGGGCAAGGGCGGCGTCCGCCTCGCCAAGTCCACCGCGGAGGCCCGGGAAGCGGCTGCCGCCATGCTTGGGCACACGCTGATCACCAAGCAGACTGGTCCGGCCGGCCGCAAGGTGCGCCGCGTCTACGTGGAGGCCGGCTGCGACATCAAGCGGGAGCTGTACCTGTCCCTGTTGGTGGACCGCGCCACCTCCCGCATCACGGTCATGGCGTCGACAGAGGGCGGCATGGAGATCGAGGAGGTGGCCGAGCACCACCCCGAGAAGATCCTGCGCGTGGCGATCGACCCGGCCTCCGGCATTTCCGGGTTCCACACGCGGCGCCTGGCCTTCAGCCTGGGGCTGGAAGGCAAACAGGTCGCCACCTTCGGCAAGTTCGTGATGGCCATGTACAAGGCGTTCACCGCGCTGGACTGCGAGACCGTGGAGATCAACCCGCTGGTGGTGACCGGCGCGGGCGAGATCGTGGCGCTGGACGCCAAGGTCAGCTTCGACGACAACGCGCTGTTCCGCCATCCGGAGCTGGAGAAGCTGCGCGACGAGGCGGAGGAAGACCCGAAGGAGCTGGAGGCCGCCAAGCATAGCCTCAACTACGTGGCGCTGGACGGCGTGATCGGCTGCATGGTGAACGGCGCCGGGCTGGCGATGGCCACGATGGACATCATCAAGCTGTATGGCTCCTCCCCGGCGAACTTCCTGGACGTGGGCGGCGGCGCCACCCGGGAGCGGGTGACGGCGGCTTTCAAGATCATCCTGTCCGACCCGAACGTGGAGGGCATCCTGGTCAACATCTTCGGCGGCATCATGCGCTGCGACGTCATCGCGGAGGGCGTGGTGGCCGCCGCGCGGGAGGTGTCGCTGGACGTGCCGCTGGTGGTGCGGCTGGAGGGCACCAACGTGGCCTTGGGCAAGGAGATCATGGCCAAGTCCGGCCTGCCGATCATCTCGGCCGACAATTTGGCCGACGCCGCCGCCAAGGTGGTGCAGGCCGTGAAGGAAGCCGCATAATGGCCGTCCTGGTCGACGCCAACACGAAGGTCATCACCCAGGGCTTCACCGGGGCGCAGGGTACGTTCCACTCGGAGCAGGCGATCGCCTACGGCACCAAGGTCATGGGCGGGGTGACGCCGGGCAAAGGCGGCTCGCTGCATTTGGACCTGCCGGTGTTCGACACGGTGTATGAGGCGGTGGAGAAGACGGGGGCCAACGCGACCGCGATCTACGTGCCGCCGCCCTTCGCCGCCGACGCGATCCTGGAGGCGATCGACGCGGAAATCCCGTTGATCGTGTGCATCACCGAAGGCATCCCGGTGCAGGACATGATCCGCGTCAAGCGCGCGCTGTCCGCGTCCAAAAGCCGGCTGATCGGGCCGAACTGCCCGGGCGTCATCACCCCCGAGGCCTGCAAGATCGGCATCATGCCGGGCCACATCCATCGCCGCGGCAAGGTGGGGATCGTCAGCCGCTCCGGCACGCTGACCTACGAGGCGGTGGCGCAGACCACGGCGGCCGGCCTGGGGCAGAGCAGTTGCGTCGGGATCGGCGGCGACCCGGTGAAGGGCACCGACTTCATCGAGGTGCTGGAGATGTTCCTGGCCGATCCGGAGACCGAGAGCATCATCATGATCGGTGAGATCGGCGGCGCCAGCGAGATCGACGCAGCCGAGTTCCTGGCACGGGAGAAGAGCGGCAAACCCGTGGTGGGCTTCATCGCCGGCTCCACCGCACCGCCGGGCCGGCGGATGGGCCATGCCGGCGCCGTCATCAGCGGCGGCCGCGACACGGCGGCTGCGAAATTCGAGGCAATGCGGATCGCGGGCATCCATATATCAGACAGCCCATCCGCGTTGGGCAGCACCATGGTAAAGGCGCTGGGAGGCTGAGTCCGTCGCTATCGAGGTGCGGTCATGCCGCTGACAGCGGACCAGGAAGCCCTAGAGTTTGAACTGCGGATGGAACAGATGAAGGCAGACATCGACCTCAAGCAAGCTCAAGCTCTCAAGTCGAAGCAGGACTGGCGCTTAGACCCCCAGAAAGTGATCATCCAGTGGGCGCTCGCAGTTGCTGCCGTGTTCGGCGCCCTCGGGACGGCTTTTGGTTATCTTCTGGGTCGGGGCCACTGACCACGCAATTCTGCTATGCGTCGTGCATTTTGCCTGTAGGGCCATCGAGTCGTTGCCTACCTAAGCCGGTGGGTGTGTTGGAAAAGGAAGTTGGGAAGTGGCAGGCGTCGACATCCTAGCGACGGCATTCAGTGGCGCGAACGCCGCCTTCATCGCGGATTTGTATGCCCGTTGGGCGGAGCGGCCGAACAGCGTTGATCCCAGCTTTGCTGAATTGTTCGGCGCGCTGAACGACGAAGCCCGGGCGGTGCTGACCGACGCATCCGGGGCGTCCTGGGCGCCCCGGCTGTTTCAGATCGATGAGCCGGAGCCATCGAAGCCAGCAGCCAAGCCCGGCAAGGCGGCCGCCCCAGCCGGCCTGTCCGCGGAGCAGGTGCGCGCGGCCACGCTCGACAGCCTGCGTGCGCTCATGATGATCCGCGTCTACCGGGTGCGCGGCCATCTGGAGGCGAAGCTCGATCCGCTCGGCCTGACGGTCCCGAAGCCGCATGCGGAGCTGGACCCGGCGACCTACGGCTTCACCGAGGCGGACATGGACCGCCTGGTCTTCATCGACAACGTCCTGGGTCGCGAAACGGCGACGCCCCGGGAAATCCTGGCGGTGCTGCGCGAGACATATTGCGGCCCGATCGGCGTCGAGTACATGCACATCCAGGATCCGGAGCAGAAGGACTGGCTGCAGAAGCGCATCGAGGGGGCGCCCTGGTCCAGCAAGATCGACGTGGATGCCAAGAAGACGCTGTTGCGCCAGTTGACCGAGGCCGAGGGCTTTGAAGCGTTCTGCCAGAAGCGCTATGTCGGCACCAAGCGCTTCGGGCTGGAGGGTGGCGAGGTCACCATCCCGGCGCTCCACGCCATGATCGAAACGGCGGCCAAGGCCGGCGTGGTGGAGGTTGCGATCGGCATGCCGCACCGCGGCCGGCTGAACACGCTGGTCAACGTGGTGCGCAAGCCGTTCACCGCCCTGTTCAGCGAGTTCGGCGGCGCCAGCCCGAAGCCGGATGACGTGCAGGGGTCGGGCGACGTGAAATACCACCTCGGCACCAGCACGGATATCGAGGCGGGGGGTCACGCGGTCCATATCTCGCTGCAGCCCAACCCGTCCCACCTGGAGGCGGTCGACCCCGTCGTGGTGGGCAAGGTGCGCGCCCGGCAGGATGCGGCGGGCGACACCAAGACCCGGCGGAGCGTCATGGGCATCCTGATGCACGGCGACGCCGCGTTCGCCGGGCAGGGCCTGGTCTACGAGACGCTGGCGATGAGCAAGCTGATCGGCTATCGCACCGGCGGAACCATCCACCTGGTGGTCAACAACCAGATCGGCTTCACCACAGTGCCGGCCCATGCCTATTCCGGCCTGTATTGCACGGACGTCGCGAAGTCGGTGCAGGCGCCGATCCTGCACGTGAACGGCGACAATCCGGAAGCGGTGCTGTTCTGCTCCCGCCTGGCGGCAGAGTTCCGCGACGAGTTCGCGACCGACTTCGTGCTGGACATCGTCTGCTACCGTCGCCACGGCCACAACGAGACGGATGAGCCGGCCTTCACCCAGCCGATCATGTACCGCGCGATCCGCGACACGAAGACGACCCGCACGCTGTATGCCGAAAAGCTCGCCGCCGAGGGGATCGTGCCCGAGGCGGAGGCCAAGGCCATGTGGGACGAGTTCACCGCCACGCTGGAAGAAAGCTACAAGGCGGCGCAAAGCTACAAGCCGAACAAGGCCGACTGGCTGGAAGGGCGCTGGTCCGGCCTGAAGCAGGCGGACCAGGAGGACGAACGGTCCGAGGAGGCGACGGCGCTGACGGCGGAGGCCCTGGGGCAGATCGGCAAGGCGCTCACGACCGTGCCAGAGGGGTTCGACGCCAACCCGAAGATCGTCCGCCAGCTTGAAGCCAAGCGCGCGGCGTTCGAGAAGGGCGAAGGGATCGACTGGGCCACCGGCGAGGCGCTGGCCTTCGGCGGGCTGCTGCTGGACGGCAACCGCGTCCGCCTATCTGGCGAGGATTGCCAGCGCGGCACGTTCAGCCAGCGCCATGCCGTGCTGGTGGACCAGACCAACGCCAACGAATATGTGCCGCTGAACAACATCGCTGACGGCCAGGCGAAGATCGACATCTTCAACTCCCTGCTGTCCGAGCAGGGCGTGCTGGGCTTCGAATACGGCTACACCCTGGCGGACCCGACGGTCCTGGTGCTGTGGGAGGCGCAGTTCGGCGATTTTGCCAACGGCGCCCAGGTCATCATCGACCAGTTCCTCGCCAGCGGCGAGACGAAGTGGCTGCGCATGTCGGGCCTGACACTGCTGCTGCCGCATGGCTATGAGGGGCAGGGGCCGGAGCATTCCTCCGCCCGGCTGGAGCGGTATTTGCAGCTTTGCGCCGAGCGGAACATGACGGTGGCGAACATCACCACCCCCGCCAACTACTTCCATGCGCTGCGCCGGCAGTTGAAGCGGAACTTCCGCAAGCCGCTGGTGATCATGACGCCGAAGAGCCTGCTGCGGCACAAGCTGGCGGTGTCCCCCGTGGCGGAGTTCACCGGCGACAGCCACTTCCAACACGTCATCCCAGAGGTCGACGCGATCGGCCCGTCCGAGTTGGTCAAGCGGGTCGTGCTGTGCTCCGGGAAGGTGTATTACGACCTGCTTGCCGAGCGTCGGGAGAAGGGCGTGCAGGATGTGGCGCTGGTTCGCATGGAGCAGATCTACCCCTTCCCGACCAAATCGCTCGCCATCGTGCTGTCTGCCTACCCGGGCGCGGAGATCGTCTGGTGCCAGGAGGAGCCCGAGAACATGGGCGCCTGGAGCTTCGTCGACCGCAAGATCGAGCAGACGCTGGTGACGATGGGGCATGGCTGCGCCCGGCCCGGCTATGTTGGCCGCGATGCCGCGGCCAGCCCGGCGACCGGGTTGGCAAAAGTGCATGCCGCGCAGCAGGCGGCCTTGGTCGCCCGAGCGCTCACGTTGGCCTGAGTTTAACCAAGGAATCGTTATGGCCGCCGATATCAAGGTCCCCACGTTGGGCGAAAGCGTCACCACCGCCACGGTGGCGCGCTGGCTGAAGAAAGCCGGGGAGAAGGTTGCGGCCGACGAAGCATTGGTCGAGCTGGAGACCGACAAGGTGACGGTGGAGGTGAACGCGCCCTCCGCCGGCACCCTGGGCGCCCTGGTCGCTGAAGAAGGCGCGGAGGTCGAAGTCGGCGCCTTGCTTGGCACCATCGAGGAGGGCGGGGGCGCTGCCGCCGCCCCGGCCAAGCCGCCGAGCACCCCGGCCTCTGCCTCCTCGCCCGCCAAGCCGCCGCCGCCCGGCGTCACCCCGCCTGCCGCACCAACCGGCCCGGTGGCGCGCCCGGCAACCCCGCCGGCGGATATCGCGACGCATGCCCCGATGCCGTCCGCGGCCAAGCGGATGGAGGAGAACAGCATCTCGGCCGAACAGGTTGGCGCCGGGACTGGCAAGGACGGCCGGATCACCAAGGGCGACGTGCTGGCCTTCATGAGCCGTCCGGCCCCGGCGCCCGTGGCTGCTCCGCCATCCTCCCGGGGCCCGGGTGCGGAGGCAGCCCGCGAGGAGCGGGTGAAAATGACGCGGCTGCGTCGCACCATCGCGTCGCGGCTGAAGGAAGCGCAGAACACCGCCGCCATGCTGACCACCTTCAACGAGGTGGACATGTCGGCGGCCATGGCGTTGCGGGCGGAATACCGCGACGCGTTCGAGAAGAAGCATGGCGGCACGCGGCTCGGCTTCATGGGGATCTTCGTGCGCGCCTGCGTGGCGGCGCTGAAGGAATTTCCCGCCGTCAATGCCGAGATCGACGGCGACGAGATCGTCTACAAGAACTACGTCCACATGGGCATCGCGGTCGGTGGGTCGAACGGCCTGGTCGTGCCGGTCGTCCGCGACGCCGATGCGATGAGCCTGGCGCAGATTGAGCGGGCGATCGGCGATTTCGGCCGCCGGGCCCGCGATGGCGCCTTGAAGCTCGATGAACTCACCGGCGGCAGCTTCTCCATCACCAATGGCGGCGTGTATGGCTCGCTAATGAGCACGCCGATCCTCAATCCGCCGCAATCCGCGATCCTGGGCATGCATAAGATTCAGGAGCGTCCGGTCGCGGTGGGCGGTAAAGTCGAAATCCGCCCGATGATGTATCTGGCCGTCAGCTACGACCACCGGATCGTGGACGGGAAGGAAGCAGTCAGCTTCCTGGTCCGCGTGAAGGAAGGCGTGGAAGACCCCCGCCGCCTGCTGCTCGGCCTCTAACGCCCACCTCCACTGCTGTAAAAGCCCTCTCCTTCTGGGAGAGGGTTGGGTGAGGGTCCCACCCACCCCAACTTCCCAGCACTTCATTCCGCTTAGCCCCCACCCCGACCCTCCCAGAGGGAGAGGGAGACGAGGGTAGGAGACACCATGAGCGAGTCCTTCGACGTCATCATCATCGGCGCTGGGCCAGGCGGCTATGTCTGCGCGCTGCGGGCGGCGCAGTCGGGGTTGAAGGTCGGCTGCGTGGAGAAGCGCGCGACGCTCGGCGGCACGTGCCTGAACATCGGCTGCATCCCGTCCAAGGCGCTGCTGCAATCCTCGGAGAATTTCGAGGAAGCAACGCACAGCTTCAAGGACCATGGTGTCATCGTCGAGAGCGTGAAGCTCGACCTTGCCCGGATGCAGGCGCGCAAGGGCGAGGTCGTCACCGCCAACGTCAAGGGCGTCGAATTCCTGTTCAAGAAGAATAAGGTGACCTGGCTGAAGGGCGCAGGCCGCATTGCCGGGCCCGGCCGGGTCGCGGTCGATGGCACGGAGTATGAGACGAAATCCATCGTCATCGCCAGCGGCAGCGAGAGCATCCCGCTCCCGGGTGTCGAGGTCGATGAGAAGACGATCGTCACATCGACCGGCGGGTTGGAGCTGGACCGCGTGCCCGGCCACATGGTGGTGATCGGCGGCGGCTATATCGGGCTGGAGCTGGGCAGCGTCTGGCGCCGACTGGGCGCCGAGGTGACGGTGGTGGAGTTCCTGGACCGCCTGGTCCCCGGCATGGACGGCGAGATCGGCAAGACGTTCGAACGCGTGCTCGGCAAGCAAGGCATCAAGTTCCGGCTCAAGACCAAGGTGACCGGCGCCGAAAAAACCGGGTCGGGCGTGACGCTGACCCTGGAGCCTGCGGCCGGTGGCGCGGCGGAGACGTTGGCTGCGGACGTGGTGCTGGTCGCGATCGGCCGCCGCCCATTCTATGAGGGGTTGGGGCTGGAGGAGGCGGGTGTCGAACTGGACGACCGCAAGCGGGTGAAGATCGACGCGCATTACGCCACCAACGTGCCCGGCATCTACGCCATCGGCGACGTCGTGACCGGCCCGATGCTGGCCCACAAAGCGGAGGAGGAAGGCGTCGCCTTGGCCGAGATCCTCGCCGGGCAGGCGGGTCACGTGAACTACGCGGTCATCCCCGGCGTGGTGTACACCTGGCCGGAAGTCGCCTCGATCGGCGCCACGGAGGAGATGTTGAAGGCGGAAGGACGCGCCTACAATGTCGGCAAATTCCCCTTTACCGCCAACGGCCGCGCCCGTGCCATGGGCGCTACGGACGGCTTCGTGAAAATCCTGGCCGACAAGACCACGGACGAAATCCTAGGCGCGCATATCATCGGCCCCGACGCCGGGACGCTGATCGCCGAGATCGCCACCGCGATGGAGTTCGGCGCCAGCAGCGAGGACGTCGCCCGCACCTGCCACGCCCACCCCACCCTCAACGAAGCCGTCAAGGAAGCGGCGTTGGCCGTCGAGGGCCGGGCGTTGCATATTTAGTGGGTCGTAACACGGGCGGTACGCCGTTACGCGACGTCGAACAGCCGGTCGGCGACGGCCTTGCGCACTTCGGCGTCGTGGAAGATGCCGAGGATGGCGGTGCCGTTCGCCTTTGCCTCCTGGATGACGCCGATGACGATGTCGCGGTTGGCGGCGTCCAGCGAGGCGGTGGGTTCGTCCAAGAGCAGGATCGGATGGCCGCCGGCGAAGCCGCGGGAGAGGTTCACCCGCTGCTGCTCGCCGCCGGAGAAGGTGGCGGGTGGCAGCCCGTGCAGCCGCTCCGGCAGGTTGAACCGCGTCAGCAAAGCCCGCGCCACCGCCATGGCATCCTCGCGGGCGGGCGCCGCCTCCGCCACGATCCCCAGCGCCGAGACACGCGGCACCACGCGGAGGAACTGGCTGACATAGCCGAGCGTCCGCCGGCGCACCTCCAGCACCGTGCGGGGATCGGCGGCCGCGATGTCCACCATGGCGCCGTCATGCCGCACCAGGACCCTGCCGGCGCTGGCCCGATAGTTCGCATAGATGCTGCGCATCAGCGTCGACTTGCCGGCGCCGGATGGCCCGTGCAGCGCCACGCACTCGCCCTCGTGCAGGGTCAATCCGACACCGCTCAGCACGGGCAGCTCCAAGCCGCCTTGCAGGTGCAAGGTGAAGCGCTTGCCCAGCCCCTCGGTCCGGAGAACGCAGGCGGTCATGCCTGCAGCACCGAGCTGACGAGCAACTGCGTATAGGCGTGCTGCGGATCGTCCAGCACCTGGTCGGTCAGCCCGGCCTCCACCACCCGGCCGCGCTGCATCACCATGATGCGCCCGGCCAGCAGCCGCGCGACGGCGATGTCATGCGTCACCAGCACCACCGCGAGGCCCAGCCGGGCAACCAGCCCGCGGATCAGATCCAGCAGGCGCGCCTGCACGGACACGTCCAGCCCGCCCGTCGGCTCGTCCATGAAGACCAGCCGCGGATGGGTCACCAGCGTGCGGGCGATCTGCAGGCGTTGCAGCATGCCGCCGGAGAAGGTCCGGGGCAGGTCGTCGATGCGGTCGGCATCGATCTCCACCTGGCGCAGCCAATCGAGCGCGGTGGCGCGGATGTCGCCGTAATGGCGCATGCCGGACGCCATCAGCCGCTCCCCCACGTTGCCGCCTGCCGTGACGCCCATGCGCAGCGCGGTCCGCGGGTCCTGCCGCACGAACCCCCAGTCGGAGCGATGCAGCGCCCGCAGCACCGGCGGCGGCATGTCGTACAGGTCGTGCGCCTCGCCCGCCGGGTCCGTGTAGGTGACGACGCCACGGTCCGGCCGGGCAGCGCCGGACAGCACGTTCAGCAGCGTGGTCTTGCCGGAGCCGGACTCGCCCACCACCGCCAGCACCTCGCCCGGCCACAACTCGGCCTCCACCCCGTCCAAGGCCTGGATCGCACCGAACCGCAGGTCCAGCCCGTTTGCGGCAAGCAGCCTCATTCCGCGGCCTCCTTCTGGCGGGTGCGGTTCTGCTCGCACCAATCGGTGTCGGAGCAGACGAACATGCGGCCGCCGCGGTCGTCCGTGACCACCTCGTCGAGGTAGCTGGTGGCGCAGCCGCACAGCGCGCAGCAATGCGGCGCCCGGGTCAGGCGGAACGGATGGTCGTCGAAATCCAGCGAGCGGACGGCGGTGTAGGGCGGGATGGCGTAGATCCGCTTCTCCCGCCCGGCGCCGAACAGCTGCAAGGCCGGCATCATGTTCAGCTTCGGGTTGTCGAAGGCGGGGATCGGGCTGGGCGACATCAGGTAGCGCCCGTTCACCATCACCGGGTAGCTGTAGGCGATGGAGATGTGGCCGTAGCGCGCGATGTCCTCGTACAGCTTGACGTGCATCAGCCCGTACTCGGCCAGCCCGTGCATCCGCCGCGTTTCCGCCCGGCTGTGCTCCAGCGCGTAGAGCGGCTCCGGCTGCGGCACCTGGTAGACCAGGATCTGGCCCTCCCGCAGCGCCTGCTCCGGCACGCGGTGCCGGGTCTGGATCACGGTGGCGGCGCCGGTATGCGTCGTCGTCTGCACCCCGGCGGTGCGGGCGAAGAAGGCGCGGATCGACACGGCGTTGGTGGTGTCGTCCGCACCCTGGTCGATCACCTTCAGCACGTCCGACTGGCCGAGCACGGACGCGGTCACCTGGATGCCGCCGGTGCCCCAGCCATAGGGCAGCGGCATCTCCCGGCTGCCGAACGGCACCTGATGCCCGGGGATCGCCACACCCTTGAGGATGGCGCGGCGGATCATCCGCTTGGTCTGCTCGTCCAGATAGGCGAAGTTGTAGCCGTTCATTCTGCCGCCTCCGCCATCGCCGCCTCCGCCCGCATGCGGCGGATCGTCTCCAGCTCGCTTTGGAAATCGACGTAGTGCGGCAGCTTCAGGTGCTCGACGAAGCCGTTCGCCTCCACGTTGTCGCAATGGTACATCACGAACTCGACGTCCTGCGCCGGGGCGGTGCGGTCCTCCCCCAGCTCCTCCGCGCGCATCGCGCGGTCGACCAGGGACATCGCCATCGCCTTGCGTTCCGAGTGGCCGAAGCACAGGCCGTAGCCGCGGGTGAATTGCGGCGGCTCGGTCTTCGACCCGGCGAACTGGTTGACCATCTGGCATTCGGTGACGGTGATGTCGCCGATATCGATGGCGAAGCCGAGTTCCGGCGGCTCCAGCGCCACCGCCACGGCGCCGACGCGGATTTCGCCCACGAACGGGTGGTTGCTGCCATAGCCGCGCTGGGTGGAGTAGCCGAGCGCCAGCAGGAACCCCTCGTCGGCCCGCGACAGCGCCTGCAAGCGCGTGGCCCGCTCGGCGGGGAAGGCCAGCGGTTCGCGGGTCAAATCCACCGCATGCCCGGCCCCGCCATCACCCTCGATCAGCCCCTCGGCCTGCAGGATGCTGCTGACCGGGGCGAGCCGCTCGGCCGGCGTATCCGCCATCGCGGCCGCAGGCGCCGCGCCGCCGGCAGCCAGGGCGAAGTCCAGCAGCCGGTGCGTGTAGTCGTAGGTCGGGCCCAGCACCTGGCCGCCGGGCAAATCCTTGTAGATGGCGGAGATGCGGCGGGCGACCTCCATCGCGGCCGTCTCCACGGGCAGGCTGGTGGCGAAGCGCGGCAGGGTGGTGCGGTAGGCGCGGAGCAGGAAGGCGGCTTCGACCAAATCCCCCTGCGCCTGCTTGATGGCGAGGGCGGCGAGGCCCCGGTCGTAGATCGACCCCTCCGCCATCACCCGGTCCACGGCGCGGCCAAGCTGGGCGTCGATCTGGTCGGTGCCGAGTTCCGGCACCGCCGGGTCGCCGCGGCGCTGCTCCGCGAGCCAGGCATGGGCGTTGGCGATCGCCTGCTCGCCGCCTTTGACTGCGACATACGCCATGTCAGGCCACCTCGATCGACAGGCTGCGGGGCAGCGCGGCAAGCTGCGTGCCCGCGCACAGCACCATGTCCACGCCGCGCGGGAAGGCGGCATGGTTGGCCCGCCAGTCCGCGACGAAGCCCTCCGGCAGGCCGAGGCGGACCGTCTCCGGCTGCCGGAGCCCGGGACCGCTGAGGCGCAGGCGCGGGCCGGCCTCGAAGCCGGCAAGTTGCAGGATCACGGTGGCGCTGGTTTCCGGCCCGTCATGGCTGCCCCAATCAAACGACGTAAGAGGCCGCAGGCGCAGGCACACCGCGAATGTGGCGACCCCGGCCTCCGCCAGCGTGCTGCCGCAGTGGAAGCGGAGCCAGTCCGTCGCGGGTGCGGCCTCCGCATCAAGCCAGACCGGCGTCTCCGCATCGGCAAGGGTCAGCAAGACGGCGGCCGTGGCGGGCGCGAGCGGGGGCGGCGCTCGCAATCCCTCGCCTGCAGGGACGATGCGGCCCGGGTGCGACATGGCGTCCAACACGGCACGGAAGCAGGATTGCGCGTCGGCCACTGGCTGGGCGAAGCCAGGGAGGTCGACGCCGCGGCGATCGGCGCTGGTCATCGCATGGTCGCCATGGTGAAGAACTGGACCCGCGTGGCAGCGGCCTTCGCGGCGATGGCTGCCCGGCGCTGCGCCTGCATCTCCGCGAGCGGCGCTATCACGGCGTGCTGCACATCCTGCCGCGCCGGGTCCTGCAGAACGCCGTCGAGCAGCGCGGCGAGTTCGGCCTGATGCAAATCCCGCCCCGCGACATAGGCGTGCCCGGTGAAGCCAGCCTGGGTGCGGACGGTGCAACGCGAGACCGTCATCTCTCCCAGGTGGAACGGCGCGCCGCCACCCCCCGTGCGGCCCCGGGTCATCACCAGCCCGGTCTCGGGACCGCGCAGCACGGTGTAGGACGGCAGCGTGGCGCAATCCGCGAGCAAGGCGTCGATCTCCCTGGTGCTCGCCCGGGCGAGCACCGCCATCCAAGTCTGCCGGTCGCTGCGATCCTCCATCGGCCCCATCCTTCCACCGCGCGCTCATGTATCAAGCAGACGTCTAGACATCTAGGGGTGATGTCGTTCATACGTCAAATTGTCACATGCGCGTAGAGGTGCGGGATGCAGGTAAACCGGGAAAGCCCGGTGCCGATGTGGCACCAGATCGAGCTCGCGTTGACACGGGACATCCAAAGCGGAGCGCTGCAACCAGGCGCACGCTTGCCGGCAGAGGCGGAGGTGGCGGCGCAGTTCGGCGTCCACCGCCATACCGCCCGGCGCGCCCTGGCGACGCTGGCGGAAAAAGGCGTCGTGCGTATCCGGCGCGGGTTAGGCACCTTCGTGGAAGACGCACTTATCCAATACCCGATCTCCGAGCGCACGCGGTTTACGGCCAACCTGCAACAGCAGAACCGTCTTGCCAGCCACGACCTGCTGGACGCGCTGAAGCAGCCGGCGCCGGATTTCGTGGCGGAGGCGCTGGCGTTGGCGCCTGGCGCTGCCGTCACCATGCTGCAAACGCTTGGGCGTGCCGATGGCGTCCCGATCAGCCTGGCCTCCAGCTATTTCCCTGCGTCCCGTTTCCCGGGGCTGGCGGCGGCCTATCGCGAACTACGCTCCACCACGGCGGTGCTGGAGCGGTTTGGTTTATCGGATTACCTGCGCCACTCGACCCGCATCGTCGCCGCGCTGCCGACCGAACGGGAAGCCAGCCTGCTGCGTCAGCCCAAGCGGGAGGCAATCCTGGCGGTCGACAGCGTGGACGTGGACCCACAAGGCCACCCCATTTCCTTCAGCCGGGTCCGCTTCGCCGGTGAGCGGGTGCAACTCGTATTGGGGTAAGAGGGGCAAAAGTGTGGGCACGCCTGTACTGATTGCTGCGAACGCCCGAGATGAATGGGTAGCCGAGAGCAGTTTGCGTGTCGGCCTGTCAGGCGGGTCGGCATTGCGCTCTGACGTAGTGGTCGAGCGGTTTAATGATCGCTGCCCCCACCACTTTGAGCCTGCTGCCCAGATAGTCCCAGACGGCGATACCCAGTTTGTCGCATGTCTTGGCCAGGCTCAGGAACGCGTCGCGGCAATCCCGTCCGACCTCGCTGCGAGTTCCGGCGCTGATCTTGCGTCGTGTGACGTGACAGCGGATGTCGTTTTCTGACCCGTTGGTGTGGAGCGGAATTTGCGGCCGTTCCAGCACCATCAACAGTTCGGCCTTATTGGCGTGCAGCCGCGCAAGCAGGCGGTCCAGCGTCACGAATCCGGTGCGGCCGAGGAAAATGCGGTCGAAGCGGGCCCGTAACGCCCGAGCCCGCCGATTGTTCGGCTTCAGTTGGTAGGCCTTGAGGTCGGCGTAAAAGTCCCAAATCTTGCCACGAACCCGCGTCTGGGCGGCGCGATGCTCGTCGTTGAAGGTGTCCAGCTTATGCACCAGCCGTTCGGCGTGTACCCAGCACAGCGCGTGCCGACTGACGTTGAACTGCCCGGCGTCATCACTCAGGATCACTGCGTCGCACAGAAATTCATGCGCCTGAACGCTACCCCACAACGTCGCTTCGGTGGCGACCTGAACTGGGTCCGGCGTGACCTTCAACCCGGACAAGCCGAGCTGGTCGAGATGCGCCAGCCACGCGGCCTCATCAGCAAACCACGTCTGTGGCCCCGTCGCCAGAAGGGTGATCGACGCGGCCGGCAAGCCATGCTCGCGCATATAGGCGTAAGCCGCATCATTGAGCACGTAATCGGTATGTCCGGCGCGCAGCAGGTCGAGGAAATTTAGCCGGCTTTTCGAGGAACGGGTGCGGAACCAGGTGAACCACTCATTGCCGATCTGCGTGCAGAAGCCGTTCTTGCCGGCGTGGCGCGCGCCGGTGTCGTCCACGCTGACCCATGACGATGTCTCTAACCCTGCGCGCAGAACATCCTGGGCTTCGGCGAGAAACGCCTCGTGGTTCTCATTCAACAGTCGAACCAACTGCCGCTTGGAGATCGAAATCCCCACCGATCGCAACAGGGCGAGCAGCCGGGGCATCGTCGACTGACCCTGATGATATTGCACCAGCACGAACCTACGCAATTCCGGGCCAAAATGGCCTTGGATACCCTGCGGCAAGGGCGCCAGGATCGTCCGGCCGTCCGGCGTTATCCAGCGTTCTCGCAGGTAACAGGTCGCCTTGGCTGAAATCACAAGGTCCTGGACCAGAAAAGGCTCATGGCCTTTGAAAATCGAGCCGGCCGGGATTTCGACCTGGATCACTTCGTCTTCGACGTGGACCCGTGGGGTGACCTTACCTCGGGCAGGACGCTTCTCATCCTTGGCGGGTTTGATTGGCGCGGCGCCTTTGTCCATGCCGCTCGGTTTAATGGTCGGGCGGCCTTTGAGGCCTTTCAACCGCGCGTTCTCTTCGCGCAGTTCAGCCACGGCCTGCTTCAGCGCAGCTACCTCGCCGTACAGTTCGACCAGCAGAGCTTCAAGATCTGGACGGCTCAGCGTCGAAAGGGTGGAGGGTGGCGGCACATGATGCAAAGACTCGACGGCGGCGAATCGGCGCAAGGAAAAAATGAGGCTTACCCACACTTTTGCCCCTCTTACGTATTGGGTTGAGAACTCATTGAAGATAGAAGCCCTTTCCCATAGGGAGGTTTACGGGCTCTACGCAGTTGCCGGCTCAGCGGCCGCGAGATCCTGGGACGAGATTTCCGCCAGCAACGACCAGACCTTCTCCGGCTCCATCTTGCTGTCCGGGTCGTTCAACAACCGGTCCAGCTCCTCCAGCTTCCGGTCGTAATCGGCATGGTCCATCGTCCGCTCCACTGCATCGCAACATAGAACACTATGCCAACTAACGTGGCCGCAAGAAGGCCGTCACGCTTCGTTCACGACGATGTCAGATCGAAGACGTCACGGCAGGGGCGAGGGCCGGCACCTTTGCGGCGGGATGGGAGGGGTTGCGGAACCGGAACTCACCGTCAGGCGCCGCGTCCGGCACGGCCATGCCGAACATCTCCAACCGGGACGCGCAGGTCACCGCCACCACGGGGCGTGCACCGGGATCGGTCATGAACTGGCGGGTCTCGCCCTCCAAATCCATCCGCTCGCGCAACAGCCGCCATTCTGTCCGGTCGGTATCTTCGATGAACATCGCCAGGATGCCGGGCCGGCTACCGGTCAGCCGCGCCGGGGCGATCTGGGCCATCCGACGCCGTACCGCGACCGCGACCTCGTTCTCCTGCCCGGCGCGGGCGGCCAGCACCATCATGCTGCGCTTGGCCGTCATGACCGCCAGATGCGCCTCGGGTCCGAACTCGTTGCGGAGCTGTGGCATCAAGCCCAACTCGTTCGCCTGCGCCGCGGCCAGCATCAGCGGGTCCAGCCGCAGCACGGCCGCCTCGTCATGATCGGCCCGGCGCATGGTGGACAGCATCGTGGTGATGCGGCCGTGCAGCACGGCGAGCGCGTCACCTTCCGGCAGATCCTTCAGGCCCTGCGGCAGCGTCATCTTCAGCAAATAGCGGCCGGGATGACTGGCCAACCACGTCTGCAAGTCGGGGTCCACGCGGTCGCAAAGATTGGACCATGCGCCGCGATGGACGCCCCGCCCATCCTCGGCGGAGACCACGTCGCAGGCGATCTCGGCCTCTTGCCCGTCCCGGTGGATCAGCAGGTCGAAGTTCGCGTCATCCTGCAGCCCGGCGAACTCCACATCGAAGCCGCGTCCGCGTTGCAGGGCCGCGGTGCGAAGCAGGTGGAACGGCGAAATCAACGTGTTGTCGGCCTCCGCCGCCCGTCGCAGGCGGGTGCGCAGCCGGTCGCGGCTGCGGCTCGGCAATTCTTCGAACAAGCGGCTGGCATCAGTGGCAAGCCGCGTGATGCAGACTTCCCCAGGGCTCGGCGGGCGGTTGCGGCCCGGCTTGCGCCAGCGGTCGATCGTCAGTTCGATGATATGGCGTTGCTGCAACGCCCGGCCTTGCCGGGTGGGCTTCGCAGCCTCCCGTTCAAGGGCCGAAATACGGTCGGCCCATTCTTGCGACCCGAAGCCTTCGACGAAGGAAGCGAGGGCTGCGCAATCAACCTGCACGTTCGGATCACTCATGGGCATGAAGGTTAGTGTGCTTATGAACCACGCCCCACACACATGATCGTTACCGCCGCTCAGTTCTGGGGCCGATGCGCCTTCTCGGACACAGGAGGAGTCTGCGCCCGATGGCGGAGCAGATGGTCTGCCAGGACGCAGGCCAGCATCGCCTCCCCCACCGGTACGGCCCGGATGCCGACGCAGGGGTCATGTCGGCCGCGTGTTGCGACATCGACCTCCTGGCCATGGCGGTCGATGGACGGTATTGCCGCTAGGATGGAACTCGTCGGCTTCACCGCGAACCGCGCGACGATCGGCTGCCCGGTGGAAATGCCGCCCAGGATGCCGCCGGCATGGTTGGCGCCGAACCTCACCTGGCCATCGGCCATGTGCATCGGGTCGGCGTTCTCCTCGCCATGCAGCGCCGCGGCGGCGAACCCCTCGCCGATCTCCACGCCCTTGACCGCGTTGATGCCCATCAGCGCGGCGGCGATTTCGGCATCCAGCTTGGCGTAAAGCGGGGCGCCCAGGCCAGGCGGCACGCCTTCGGCCACGACCTCGATCACCGCGCCGACCGAGGAGCCGCGCTTGCGCACGCCGGCCAGTTGCTCCTCCCACTGCGCCGCCACGACCGGGTCGGGGCAGAAGAACGGGTTGTGCTCCACCGCGTCCCAGTCCCAGCGGCCGCGGTCCACCGCCTGCGCGCCCATCTGGACCAGCGCGCCGCGGATCGTGACGCCCTCCAGCACCCGCCGCGCGATGGCGCCGGCGGCCACCCGCATCGCCGTCTCCCGCGCCGAGGACCGGCCCCCGCCGCGATAGTCGCGGATGCCGTATTTCACCTGATAGGTGAGGTCCGCATGGCCCGGGCGGAAGCGCTCGGCAATTTCGCTGTAGTCGCGGGAGCGCTGGTCCACATTGTCGATCTGCAGCGCGATCGGCGTGCCGGTGGTCCGGCCCTCGAACGTGCCGGACAGGATGCGGACCGTGTCCGGCTCCTGCCGCTGTGTGGTGTAGCGGGACTGGCCGGGACGCCGGCGATCCAGGAAGGGCTGGATGTCCGCCTCGGTCAGCGGCAGCAGCGGCGGGCAGCCATCCACCACGCAGCCGATCGCCACCCCGTGGCTTTCACCCCAGGTGGTGACGCGGAACAGGTGGCCGAAGCTGTTGTGGCTCACGCCGCCGGGTTCACTCGGACGGGGCGACGGTGATGTCGGGCGCGGTGGGGTTCTTCATCCCCACCGTGTGATAGCCGCTGTCGACATGGTGCACCTCGCCCGTCACGCCGGAGGACAGGTTCGACAGCAGGTACAGCGCGGCGCCGCCCACCTCCTCGATCGTGGTGTTGCGCTCGAGGGGGGAGTTGTATTGGTTCCAGCGCAGGATGTAGCGGAAATCGCCGATCCCGCTGGCGGCCAGCGTCTTGATCGGCCCGGCGCTGATCGCGTTGACGCGGATGCCGAGGCCACCAAGGTCGGCTGCCAGGTAGCGCACCGACGCCTCCAGCGCCGCCTTGGCCACGCCCATCACGTTGTAATGCGGCATCACCCGTTCGGCGCCGAGATACGTCATGGTCAGCAGCGCGCCGCCAGGCTTCATCATCGGCACGGCCCGCGCGCAGACCGCCGTGAAGGAGTAGCAGGAGATATCCAACGCGGTCAGGAACGCCTCCCGCGGCGTGTCCATATACTTTCCGCGCAGGAACGCCTTGTCCGCCCAGCCGATCGAGTGGACCAGGAAGTCCAGTTCGCCCCATTCTGCCCGAATCTGTTCGAATGCCGCGTCCATGCTGGCGTCGCTCGCCACGTCGCAGGGCAGCACCAGCTTGCTGCCGAGGCCTTCCGCGAGCGGCCGGACGCGCTTGCCCAAGGCGTCCCCTTGATACGTAAAGGCCAGTTCCGCCCCCTGCGCCGCACAGGCGGCGGCAATGCCCCAGGCGACGGACCGGTCGTTCGCCACGCCCATCACCAGGCCGCGCTTCCCCGCCAGCAGGTTCCCGGTTACCGGCTGGGCAAGCACGTTGGTGTCCGGCATGGCGATCCTCCTTGGGCGTTGCACAACTCGGCGCCAGACAGAGAGTATTGGTAACAGACCCGACCGCCCGGCGACGCACCCAAGCACCGGCCGTGGTGACACAGGCCGGGTGGCAAGGGAAGGCCCGGCTTGGCGAAGCCGCACGCCCGCCCCACACTCGGAAGGCAGAAAGGGTACGCCATGCCAGACACGCATTCCCCCGCCCCATCCCGCCCGGTCCCCCTGGTGGATGACCCGGTCCGGCTGTTCCAGGATTGGCTGGCGGAGGCGACGGCCACCGAGCCGAACGACCCCAACGCCATGGCCTTGGCCACGAGCACACCGGACGGCCACCCCTCGGTGCGGATGGTGCTGCTGAAGGACGTGGATGCCGCCGGGTTCGTGTTCTACACCAATTGGCTGAGCCGCAAGGGCGGCGAGTTGGCCAGCAACCCGCACGTGGCGCTGCTATTCCATTGGAAGAGCCTGCGCCGCCAGGTCCGCGTGGAGGGCCCGGCCGAGCCGGTGACGGCGGCCGAGGCGGATGCGTATTTCGCCAGCCGCGCCCGGATTTCCCGCCTGGGTGCACTCGCCTCCGACCAGTCGCGACCGCTTCCGAGCCGGGCGGAGTTGGAGCGCCGGCTGGCCGAGTATGACGCCCGCTATCCCGGTGACAGCGTGCCGCGGCCGCCGCATTGGTCAGGCTATCGCGTGCAGCCGACCGCGATGGAGTTCTGGCAGGACATGCCGTTCCGCCTGCACGACCGCCGGGTCTACACGAGCGTGGGCACGGGTTGGACGTCGGAGGCGCTGTATCCGTAGCGGCGACTCATACCGACCGCGTTGACGCCCATACGAAGGTGGGCTGAAGCCCCCCCTACTATGTTGAAAACGTTGCGAAGTAGGGTGGGCTTCAGCCCACCGAAAGGTCGAGATCAACGCGGTCGGTGCAAGTCGAGGCACCCCGTCAGCATTGCGCCGCGTGCCGCTCCAAATCCTCTAGGGTGCAGTGCTCCAGCGCGGCTTCCTCCGTCGCCTCCAACGTCACGAGCGGCGCACACTCGGCGCGTAGCGCCTCCTGCCAGCGCGGCGCGCAGAGGCACCAGCGGTCGCCCGGCTGCAGGCCAGGAAAGCCGAACTCCGGCCGCGGCGTGGACAGGTCATTGCCCTGATCCTTGCTGAAGCGGAGGAACTCGGCCGTCATCACCGCGCAGACGGTATGGCTGCCGACATCCTCCGGCCCCGTGCTGCAGCACCCGTTGCGGTAGAACCCGGTCAGCGGCTCGCTGGAACAGCTTTGCAGCCGCCCACCCAGCACGTTGCGGCCGGGGGCACGGCCGCCGGTCTCGTCAAACGGCATGGCGTGGCCTTTCGATGTTGGGCAGGAATGCTGTCAGCAGCCCGATGGCAGGCAGGAAGGCGCAAATCCGGTACACGGCGATGATCCCGATATGGTCCGCCGCCTGGCCCAGCACGGCGGCGCCCAAGCCACCCATGCCGAAGGCGAAGCCGAAGAACAGGCCGGATACGGTCCCGACGCGGCCGGGCATGAGTTCCTGCGCATAGACCAGGATGGCGGAGAATGCGGAGGACAGCACCAGCCCGATCGGGATCGTCAGCGCCACCGTCCAAAACAGGTTTGCATAGGGCATGGCGAGGGTGAACGGCAGGACTCCCAGGATCGACACCCAGATCACGTATTTACGGCCGATCCAGTCACCGATCGGTCCACCCACCAGCGTTCCGGTCGCGAAGGCGCCGAGATAGACGAACAGGAATACCTGCGCCTGCTGCACCGGGACGTGGAAGCGGTCGATGAGGTAGAAAGTGTAGTAGCTGGCCAGGCTGGCCGTGTAGAAATACTTCGAGAAGATCAGCACCAGCAGCACGCAGACTGCCAGCACGACCTTGCGGTGCGGCAGGGTGGAAGCCGCTACGCTGGCCTGCTTCATACGGCTACGGAACCGCACCGTGGCGGCATACCAGCGGCCGACGCCATACAGGATCGCGATGCCCAACAGCGCCACCATGGCGAAGATGGCGACGCTGCCCTGGCCGCGCGGCATGATGACGAACGCCGCCGCCAGCGGCCCGATGGCCTGCCCGGCATTGCCCCCCACCTGGAACACGGATTGCGCCAGGCCATGCCGCCCGCCGGATGCCATGCGCGCCACGCGCGACGATTCGGGATGGAACACCGACGAGCCCATCCCCACCAGGCCCGCCGCCAGCAGCAGCATCGCGAAGCTATGCGCTTGCGACAGCAGAAGCAGCCCGAGCAGCGTGAATCCCATTCCCACCGGCAGCGAGAACGGCATCGGCCGCCGGTCCGTGAAGCTGCCGACGATCGGCTGCAGCAGGGACGCGGTGATCTGGAACGTCAGCGTCAGCAGGCCGATTTGGCCGAAGCTGAGGCCGTAACTCGCCTTCAGCAGCGGGTAGATCGCAGGGATGAGCGACTGGATCAGGTCGTTCAGCAGGTGCGAGAAGCTGATCGCCAGCAGCACCGGCAGGACCAGTAGCTTTGCCGGGCTGATCGCCATCGGCGGCTGCAACTCGGCGGGAGCCACGCGGACGTTCATGCGGTCGCTCCGGGCATCGTTCCTCCGTCAGGCGCCGAGGCGCCGGCTTTGCACTATCTCGCAGGCGACGATCCGCCAGGATCCGTCGGCCTCGTGCTCCATGGTATACCGCGCGGTATAGGGGAGGCCATCCGGCCCGATAAGTTCCACGTTCTGGATGATGCCCTGATCGCCCTGGTCGATCGTGGCGAATTGAACCGAATGCGGCCGGTAAACCGGGGCATAGCCCCGCTTCACCATGTCCATGAACGTCTCGGGCGTGCCGAAGACACCCTGGGTTGACGGCGCTGCATAGCCGAAAGCCCCGGCAGCGTCATCATGCTGGAAGGCCGTGATCTGGTTGGTGATGACGGTGCGGATGGCCGCCTGGTCATCCGCCGAGACGGGGGCGTCGTCGGCCCAGACCGGGCCGGACAGGCAGGCGAACAGCACTATCGTGGCAATCAAGGTGCGCATATCGATCTCCCATACCGACAGGTTACGGTACAAGGACGAAAACAGTTGCGGTCATCCTGCCACCACGCGCACGCGATGCCATGCGGTGCAGAGATAGCCTTTGAAGTTCCACGTGTCCGCCAGGCCGGAGGGCTGCGTCTGCCCGGCATCGTCCCAGGCGCGCACCACCAACTCATGCTCGCCCGGCGCCAGGTCGAATGCCGCCTGCCACAGGGTCCAGGCCCAGGGGGCATCGGCCGGATGGTCCAGGCTGGCCTGGCGCCAGCAGGCGCCACCGTCGGCGGAGACGTCCACCCGGCTCACCGTCCTGGCGGAGGCGAACGCCCAGCCCTGGAGCACGACGCGTCCGGCGGCGACCCGTCCCGGCGCCGGGGTGCAGATGGCGCTGTTCAGCGGCATGGCGTTGATGGTCATGCCAGCGCTCCAGTCCACCGTCTCCGCCGTCACGTCGGCCGGGAACAATTTGTAGGCGCTTTGCTGCATCGGACAGTCCACCGGGGAGTCCGTCACACTGACCTTGGTCAGCCATTTGGCGCTGCGCACGCCGGCATAGCCCGGCACGACCGTCCGCAGGGGGGCGCCGTGTTCCTGTGTCAGCGGTTCGGCATTCATGGCCCACGCCAGCAGGACGTCCGGCTCCATCGCCTTGTGGAGCGGGATCGACACCGCATACGGAAAGGTCTGCCCATCCTCCGTCACGATGTCCCGGCAATGGAACGCGACGTGCCGCGCATCGCCTTGCATCCCGGCGGCGTCCAGCACCTCCGCCAGGCGCGCGCCTGTCCAGTCGGCCGTGCCGATCGCGCCCAACTCCCAGGGATCGCCCGTCGTTGAGCCCACCGACTGCATGTCCGCCCGGCGATTGCCCGCGCATTGCAGCGTGGCCGTGACGGTGTGCGGAGTGAAACGCTCGCGCAACTCATCGATGGACAGGTTCAGGGTGGAACTGACCAGGTCGTCGACGCGCAGCCGGTCCTCCGGACCCGCCATCGGCACGTCGCCGTGGTTGCGGATGTAGAAGCAGGGTTGCGCTGTCCGGAAACTGGCGATGAGGCGGTCCGCGGTTGGTTCCGCGTTCAACGGTGAGCGACGATGGACGATCATCCCGGTTTCCATGGCGTGCCTCCGGCTCGTGGTTGCAGCTAACCGACGCCGGCCAGCCGGATCAATGCCAGGCTGATCAACATTAGCACGATCAAAGACAGGGTGACCGCGGCCGTGACGCGGGCGCCGGCGCGGGCGACGACCGCCACGTCCACGCCGAGGCCGAGTGCGGCCATGGCGATCACCGTCAGCAAGTTCGCCGCCGCCGCGACCGGCGCCAGCACCGCACCCGGCACCACGCCCAGCGAGCGCAGCGCCGCCAGCAGGATGAACCCGATGATGAACCAAGGAATGAGCTTGTGCAGCGCCGGCCGCTTGCCGGCCTTGCCACCCTCCCGCAGGCGTGACCCGCCCAGGGACAGCGCCAGCACCACCGGCCCCAGCATCAGGACCCGCACCAGCTTGACCACCGTTCCCATCTGCACCGCGACCGCGCCCGCCGGCGCCGTCGCCGCCAGCACCTGCGGGACCGCGTAGACGGTGAGGCCGGCCAGCACGCCGTAGCGCAGGTCGTTCAATCCCAGCAGCGGCGCGGCCAACGGCAACAGGATCACCACCGCGACGCCCAACACCGCCGTGAACGCGATGGAGGATGCGACATCGCGCGCATCGGCGCCGATCACCGGCGCGACGGCGGCGATGGCGGAGTTGCCGCAGATGGAGTTGCCGCACGCCACCAGGATCGCCATACGGGCCGGCAGCCCCAGCAAGCGCCCGATGCCGAAGCTGGCGAAGATCGCCACCACGACCACGCCGGCGATCCCGGCCAGCAAGGGGCCGCCGATCGCCTCCACCGTCGCCACGCTGATCGAGAGGCCCAGCAGCACGACCGCGATCTCCAGCAGCATCTTGGCGCTGAAGCCGATGCCGGCGTGCCACACCCGGCCCGGCGTCCAGGCGCTGCGCACGGCGGTCCCGACCAGGATGGCGAGCACCAGCGCCTCCAGCCAGGCGCGGCCGAACACCGCGGTTTCCGCCTGCTCCAACACTCGCGCGGCCAAAGTCACGGCAAGGCAGAGCAGGATGCCTGGCAGCTTGCCCGCACCGTGAAGGGACCAACTTCGGAAGGACGCTGCGACCTGCGATTGTGCCATGGCGGCCACCATGCGCGCAGCGGGGATCGCGGGCCAGCCGGTTCTCGGCATCGGCCGCGGCCGAAGGATGCCAAACGGGGTGGTTGTGCGCTATGCTGCGGTGCACCATGTTGATCCAATGGATATCCCCGGTCTGTCGCAGCTCCGCATGAACTTGGCCGGTCTTACGAAGATGCGGCGGGACTGGAGAACGCTTGTCTCCACGCTGCCGCAGCCTGCCGCGACCGGCATGCTGGAGGAGGTTGCGGCGTTCGGCGACAATCCGGGCGCGCTCCGCATGCTGCGCTTCGTGCCGCAGGGTCTGCCGCCGGGTGCGCCTTTGGTCGTGGTGCTGCATGGCTGCACGCAGAGCGCAGCCGGGTTCGCCACCGGGACGGGCTGGTGCACGCTGGCGGAACGGCACAGCTTCGCCCTGCTGTTCCCCGAACAGGTCCGCGCCAACAACGCGAACACCTGCTTCAACTGGTTCGAGCCTGGCGACATCACCCGCGGCGCCGGGGAAGTGGCGTCGATCCGCAGCATGGTCGCACGCATGCAGGCCGATCACCGCAATGACCCGGCGCGGGTCTTCGTCACCGGGCTGTCCGCCGGCGGGGCGATGACGTCGGCGCTGCTGGCGACCTATCCGGACGTGTTCGCGGCCGGCGCCATCATCGCCGGGCTGCCATATCACTGCGCCGCAACGGTGTCGGAGGCGCTGGCCGCGATGCGGCACTGCCCGTCGCGTCCCGGCCAGCAATGGGGCGATCTGGTGCGGCGGGCGAGCCCCTTGCCGCAACGGAAACCCGTCGTGTCGATCTGGCACGGCGACGCGGACACCACCGTCTCGCTCGGCAACGCGGTGGCACACGCCCGGCAGTGGTGCGACGTGCATGGCCTGTCCGACGGCAGCGCCATCGATGATGAGGTGGATGGCATGGCGCACCGCGCCTGGCGGGACGCTCGCGGGACGGTCCGGGTGGAGACCTACACGGTCCACGGCCTGGCCCATGGCGTCCCGGT
Source organism: Acetobacteraceae bacterium (assembly GCA_965199095.1). Classification (GTDB taxonomy): domain Bacteria; phylum Pseudomonadota; class Alphaproteobacteria; order Acetobacterales; family Acetobacteraceae; genus LMUY01. The sequence goes on along the minus strand of CBDAQM010000003.1, from coordinate 160,924 downwards.
CGACCCGCATGCGGCTGGCGACCGCGGCGTGGGCCAGGCGATGCCCTATGTGCTGGACGCCGGTGTTCCCTCCATCTGGCGGATTGCCCGAAGCTGGGGCTTGGTGCCGGCCGAAACCGTGCGGCAGGCCGAGGCGGTCCTGCTGTAGCCGAAAGCCCACAGCCTTGGGTGATAGGCTGGCGGCGGCAGCTTTTTGGCCGCATCCAAACAGGGTACCCATGTTTAATCCCGCTGAAGCCCCCCGAGTTGCGCCACCCACCGAAATTCCAGCACTCGCGAAAATTGCCCAAGAACTCGTCGTTGCAGTGCCGCCGGTGTTTCGCCCAGCGGCGCTCCGCACGTTGCGTTGGGTCTGCGTGGGCGTTGAAGACGAACTGGAAGGCGAGGCGGCGATCAGGCTTGCACGCGCTTGCTCCGCGGCTGGATTTTCAGCCGGCTGGTCGGTCGAGATACCATGGTCTGCCGAGCAACAACAGATCGCCGTCCACCGTTTCGCGATCGGAGCCGAAACGTTGCAAGCGGTAACAAAGGATATCTGCCTCGGCTCCTGCTACGTACTGGCCGAGGCCAATGGCAGGTTCGCGGTGGCGAGTGATGGCGACCTGTATTGGATGCTCGCAGGCTCGGATGATTTCGTCAGGTCGGCGCTTGGACGCTCCGTGACCGAACAGGCCGCCGCATTCGGCAAGGTGGTTGACGCTTACAACAAGGGCGGCTCACTCGCCGCCAAGCGCCTCACTGCAGTGCGCAGTGCCGTCACAGCGGTAATCGGAGCCTGATTGTCAAGCGAAGGCGCTCGCAATCGGTGAAGTTAGGACACGACCTACGCTATGTCCGCCGCCTTTGGCACCTCCTACCCTCGCGGCCTGAGCTACGGCCGCATCGGGTCGAAGTGCTTCTTCAGGTCGCCCCAACAAGCCATGTAGTCCTGCTGCAGTTCGGTGAGGCCCGCGGCGTAGGCGGTCACGCGCTGCGGGAACCGGCTTTCGAACATGAACGCCAACGTGCCCTCCAGCTTGTGCGGCTTCAGCTCCGCCGTGCTGGCGGCTTCGAACGCGGCCCGGTCCGGCCCGTGCGGCAGCATGGAGTTGTGCAGGCTGATGCCGCCGGGCGCGAAGCCGCCGCCGGTCTTGGCGTCGTATACGCCATATATCAGCCCCATGAACTCGCTCATGACGTTCAGGTGGTACCAGGGCGGCCGGAACGTGTGCTCCGCCACCAGCCAGCGGTCCGGGAAAATCACGAAGTCGATGTTGGCCGTCCCCGGCGTCTCCGACGGGGAGGTCATCACGGTGAAGATGGACGGATCCGCGTGGTCGAACAGCACCGGCCCGACCGGCGAGAACCGCCGTAGGTCGTATTTGTAGGGCGCGTAATTGCCGTGCCACGCCACCACGTCCAGCGGGCTGTGCGCCAACTGCGTCGTCCAGAGCGAGCCGCCCCATTTCACCAGCATCACCGACGCTGCGTCGCGGTCCTCATACGCCGCGTGGGGAATTTGGAAGTCGCGCGGGTTCGCCAGGCAGTTCGCCCCGATCGGGCCCCGTTCCGGCAGGGCCAGCGCGCCGCCGTAGTTCTCGCAGATATAGCCCCGGGCCGGGCCGTCCGGCAGGTCGACGCTGATCTTCACGCCGCGCGGGATGACGACGACCTCGCCGGGCCGGGCGTCGATCACGCCGAACTCCGTGCGCACATGCAGCGCGCCCTGTTGCAGGACGACCAGCATCTCGCCGTCGGCGTTGTAGAAATACTCGTCCTGCATGGAGCGGGTGGCGAGGTAGACATGCGCCGCCATCCCGGTGTGGCTGCCCGCATCGCCCGCAGTGGTGATGGTGCGGATGCCCTCGATGAACGAAAGCCGCTCGCCCGGCAGCGGGATGGGGCTCCAACGCAGCGGCGCGATCGGCATCTCATGCTCGGTGCAGGGCGCCGTCCGCCACAGCCTGGCATCCGCCTTGGTGAACCGGCCCCAATGCTGCACGGTCGGGCGGATGCGATACAGCCAGCTCCGCTCGTTGGTGGCGCGGGGGGCGGTGAACGGCGAGCCGCTGATCTGCTCGGCATACAGCCCGTAGGGACAGCGCTGCGGTGAATTGCGGCCGACGGGAAGGGCGCCGGGCAGCGCCTCGGTTTCAAACCCGTTGCCGAACCCGGTCATGTAGCCAGACGGGATCGCGGTCTGCAACGGGTGTTCCAGCGGCCTGAGCGTCACGTTCACGTTGAGCCTCCCCGAGGCGTTTCCCTCCCCCTCGATATCCTCGCTGCGTAACGGCGTTCAAGGCCCCTGCAGAATTGCTTAGGGCTTGTTTTGAGCGGCAGCTTTGTCGGCGTGCCGACGCACTTATTTGCCGACGCTGCCTTACCCGTAGAAGGCGCGGCGCGTGGCGACCTCGTCCATCACGGCCTGGCTGCGGCGCTCAGCCTGCAGCGCGCGCTCGTCCGCCCGGGTGGTCAGGAGTTGCTGCGCCACCTCGGCGGCGGCGCGCGCGACCGTCAATGCAGCCCGCGCCACGGATACGTCGCAGCGCAGCTTGTCGTAGGCGGCGCGGGCCGCGACGGCTTTGGCGCGGCCCACCGGCAGCCAGGCAGCATACGCCTCCACCACATCATCGCCGCCGGCCAACGTGGCCGCGGCGCGGCCCTCCTGCGCGATCAGCGCATCCGCCGCGTCAGCCTCCCGCTGGGCGGCGTCCTCGGCTTGCAGCAGGGACGCCAGTTCGCGTTTGGCGTCATCCACGGTGATGCGGCGGATGCGCAGCACGGTTGCGAGCGGGTCAGACATGGGCGGGTCCCTCCATTGCGGCGGCCAGGGCGGCGAAACTCTCGGCAAGGCTGCTGGCCTTCGTGCGGTCCTGGTGCAACGCGCGTTCGATGCGCGGCGCCAGCCTCACCGCCTCGTCGACCGCCGGATCGGCCCCCGGCTTGTAGGCGCCGAGCCGCACCAGGTCGGCCACCTCGGCATAGGTGGCGAGCAGGGCGCGGGCGCGGCGGACGGCCTCGCGCTCGGACGGCTGCAGGCAGCCGGGGACCGAGCGGGACAGCGAGCGCAGCACGTCGACCGCCGGGTAACGCCCGGTCTCGCCGATGCGCCGGTCGAGCACCACGTGGCCGTCCAGGATGCCGCGGACGGCGTCCGCGATCGGCTCGTTATGGTCGTCGCCTTCGACCAGGACGGTGAACAGGGCCGTGATTTGCCCGGCGCCACCCTCCCGCTCCGGTCCGGGGCCGGCGCGTTCCAGCAGGCGCGGCAGTTCGGCGAACACGCTGGGCGGGTAGCCGCGGGTCGCCGGGGGCTCGCCGACGGACAGGCCGATCTCGCGCAAGGCCAGGCAGAACCGGGTGACGCTGTCCATCAGCAGGAGCACCGACTTGCCCTGGTCGCGGAAGTGCTCGGCCACCGTCATGGCGGCATAGGCGGCTTCCCGCCGCAGCAGCGGCGGGGTGTCGGAGGTGGCGGTGACGACGACGGAGCGCGCCAGGCCCTCGGGGCCAAGGTCGTCCTCCAGGAACTCCCGCACCTCGCGTCCGCGTTCGCCGACCAACGCCAGCACGGCGACGTCACAGGCGGTGTTGCGGGCGAGCATGGACAACAAGGTCGACTTGCCGACGCCGGAGCCGGCGAACAGCCCGAGACGCTGCCCCGAGCGGCAGGTGGTGAAAACGTTCAGCGCGGTCACGCCGAGGTCGAGCCGATCGCCCAGCCGTGCCCGGCTGGTGGCGTCCGGCGGGCCGGCCCTTACCGGAAGCCCGCAATCGCCGCGTGGCAGCACGCCACGGCCGTCGATCGGGTTGCCAAGCGGGTCGATCACCCGCCCCAGCCAGCCGTCACACGGCGCCAGCATGGACCCGGTGGCGCCGGGCAGGCCGGCGTGTACGGCGACACGGGCCAGGCTGCCGGGTCCGATGCCATCGAGGGCGGAGAACGCCATGGCGCGCGCGGCCGCGCCGCGGAAGCCAAGGATCTCGGCCGTCACATCCCGCCCGTCGCGTGAGGCTAGGACGACGCGGTCCCCCACGCTCAGTAGGGCGCCGAGTCCGACGATTTCGACGGACAGGCCGGATACGGCGGCCACGCGGCCTTGCGCGCTGGCTGAGGTAATCTTCGCCAGGGCGGAGCATGCCCCCTCAAGCCGATCAACCAACCCGACGTGTCGCATTAACTCAAAAAAGCTCCATTTATGATCCTAGACCTAGGGGAAGGTGCGGATCTCCCGGCGGCGCTAAGCCTTGCGCCATCTTTCTACACGCCAAAGGTGAAAATTTGGTAGCATTATACACGTCTAGGTGGTATTCTGTCCGCAGGCATACCGGAGTGCAACCAGTGCGTGTTCTACTTGTAGAGGATGATGTGACGGCCGCTCGCGGCATCACCATGACGTTGAGGTCGGGTGGTTTGATCGTGGACACGACCGACACAGGTGAAGAAGCGCTCGAACTGGTGAAGCACTACGATTACGACATCGTCGTGCTGGATCTGATGCTGCCGGACATGGAGGGGTATGAGGTTGTCCGCCGCATGCGCGCCGCCCGCATGGAGACGCCGGTCCTGATCCTGTCCGGCCTGTCGCGGCCCGGTGCGAAGGTGAAGGGGTTCGGCATGGGTGCGGACGATTTCATCTCCAAGCCCTTCGACAAGGCGGAACTGGTTGCGCGGATGCAGGCCGTGGTGCGGCGGAGCAAAGGATACAGCCAACCCACGCTCCGCGTGGGATCGCTTCAGTTGAACCTTGACAGCCGCGAAGTGATGGTCAGCGGCAAGCCGGTTCACCTGACCGGCAAAGAGTATTCGATCCTGGAGCTTCTGGTCCTGCGCAAGGGGATGGTGCTGACGAAGGAGGCATTCCTCAACCATCTCTACGGCGGCATGGATGAACCCGAGATGAAGATCATCGACGTGTTCATCTGCAAGCTGCGCAAGAAGCTGGCGACGGCGGGCGCCGGCAACTTGATCGGCACGGTTTGGGGCCGGGGCTACATGATGCGCGACCCCTCCTCGGGCGAACCGAGCTTTTCCGCCGAAGAAGACGTCGTCGCGATCGCCCCGACCCAGATTTTCACCACGGCTTGATACCAGAAGGCGCCGGCGGGTGGGGTGTCCGACAACGCACCCGGTGAAGGTCGCCACGCCTGCTCGCTCCGACATGCCATCGTTGCCTCACTCAGTGACGTTCAATCGTCCTGAGTGGGCCGGGCGGCGGCGTTCTATTTGCCGACGCTGCCTTAGCTCGGGATGGTCCGGGCTGCTTATCAACCGCCTCGCCGCCACCCGGCAGGCCGCGTTCGGCCCCTGATAGGGCATTCCGGCGACGTGACCGCTCGAACCAACGCGCTCGCGCTTATGTTTCGCGGATATGGGGGCTGGCATAGCCCATTATGCTTGCTTGCGGTAAGATGCCGAATCTTCGATACCGCAACGGCATAATCGGGAGCTGAAACTTGCCCAGCGGCACGGGTGACACCGACCACGCGTGTGCGACACCGCGGACATTCGCAGCATGAGACGATTCTTCCCGCGCGTGAGCCTGCGGACGCGGTTCGCCTGCGTGCTTGCTCCGCTGGTCTTCATCGTGGCCGGCCTGTTCGGCGGCGTCGTCGGACAGCATTCGATCGATCAACTCCGCGAACGCGTCGGCCAATCCCTCGCCGTGGACGCCCAGCGGATCGCGGACCGCCTGAACCAGGAAATGGCCGACCGTTCGCGGGACCTCGCCTTGCTCGGTGCGCTGGATCCGATGCGCAACCTGCAGGACCAGGGGGCGGTCCAGGCATTGCTGGACAGCCTACGCCGCAGCGACCCTGACTTCCTCTGGCTGGCCGTGACGGACTTGCAGGGCAACGTCGTCGCCGCCACAGACGGCGCACTGGCGGGCGGCGACATCAATTCGCTGTATGACCTGCGGGACCAGCTCCGCGGCCGCCCCAACAGTCAAAGCGACCCGCTCCACATCGTCCGGCCGGGCGAGACGGACCAGCCGCCGGTTGAGCGGCAACGGCACATCAACATCAGCAGTCCCATCCGCTCGGCTGACGGGAGCGCCGTCGGCATGATCGTGGCCCAGTTGAGCTGGGAGTGGATGCGCGACAGCATCAGCTCACTCGTGACGCTGGACGAGGATGGCAAGTCGCATCGGCAGGTCGTCGTCGTGTCGAGCTACGACACGGTGCTGATCGGGCCGCCCGAGATGGTGGGGCGACGGCTTGTGCTGCCGGATGTCAGCCGGGCCCGGGTGGGGATTTACGGCTGGTCCAGCGATGTCTGGCCAGACGGCAAATCCTACATCGTCGGCGTGAACTTCGCTGCGGGTGAGCGACAATTCACCGGGCCCGGAAGCATCCCGATGCGTTGGACCGTCCTCGTGAGGGAGGCGGAGGACACGGCGTTTGCTCCGGCGCAGGCGCTGCGGCTTGCCATCGTCGCCGCTGGGTTGGGCCTGTCGCTGCTGGTTGCGATCCTTGGCTGGGTGATCGCAGGGCTGATCACGCGGCCGTTGCGCCAGATCGCCGCCGCCGCCGACTGCCTCCGCCGGGGCGAGGCCGTGGAGCTTCCCATCCTTTACGGTTCGACCGAGGTCGAGATGCTGTCCGCGTCATTGCGGGCCATGGTTGCCACGCTCACCTCCAAGCAGGTGAAGCTGGACGAGTTGGAGAGCGCCACCCAGCACGATCCGCTGACGGGCCTGTTGAACCGGTCCGGGCTGCAAAGCTGGCTGTCTTCGGCGCTGGCGCAGGCGCGGACGGAACCATCGGGTCTGCTGGTCCTGGTGGGAGACCTCGACGGCTTCAAGCAAGTCAACGACACGAAGGGTCACGCGGCCGGCGATATCCTGCTGCAGGAAGTTGGCCGGCGCCTGCAATCCTCCGTCCGGTCGCGCGATGCCGTGGCCCGGATCGGCGGCGACGAATTTGTGGTCGTGCTTCACGCGCCACTCGGGCTCGGCGACCAACTGGCATTGGAAACTGGCCGGCGGTTATGGTCCCGCGTCACCGAGCCCTATGACATCGAGGGGGCAACGACCGTGATCGGGCTGAGCCTGGGCGGCGCCGCATGGCCGGAGGACGACCGGCAGCTCGACCTCGTGCTGAACAAGGCGGACACGGCGCTGTACGCAGCAAAGCGGGCCGGCAAAGGCCAGATCGTCTTCCACCGCGAGCCTGCTTTAGCCCGCATTTCTCACAAGAATGAGGTGCACCGGGCCTCTGAATAGGCGAAAGTTCTTCTGCAACAAAGCCTTACTCCGACGCAGAGGATGATCCCGGTGCTGACAGACTGTAGCCCAACCCTGTTCGAGTTTGCACCTGTCGAACGCCGGTCCGTGGTGGCCGCGTTCGATGGTGGGCGCATCACCTCCGATGCTGGCGCGGTCCTGCTCGGTGCAGCGGATCGTGCGATCCGGCTGACCCGGCGCATGGCAGCCTGCTTCACCGACACGCGCAATCCATTGTTCATCGAGCACGAGGTGCAGACCCTGGTCTTGCAGCGCGTCGTCGGCATAGCGCTCGGCTACGAAGACCTCAACGACCACGACCAGCTCCGCCACGATCCAGTCATGGCAACCCTCGCCGGCAAGCTCACCGCCCGGCGGCGCCGCGGCTGCGCCCCGCTGGCCGGCAAGTCCACGCTGAACCGCCTCGAACTCAGCCGCGCCGAACCCACCCGCTACCACAAGCTCGCGGCCAGCACGGCCAAGCTCGAACGCCTGTTCGTCAACCTGTTCCTTGACGCCCACGCGCAGCCGCCCGAGCAGATCATCCTGGACCTCGACGCCACCGACGACCCGCTGCACGGCCATCAGGAGGGCCGGTTCTTCCACGGCTACTATGATTGCCACTGCTACCTGCCGCTCTACGTGTTCTGCGGGCGTCATCTGCTGGTGGCCAAGCTGCGTCGCTCCGACCTCGACGCATCGGCAGGGGCCGTGGAGGAGATCGAGCGTGTTGTCGCCCAAATCCGCACGCGATGGCCGCACACGCGCGTTGTGTTGCGTGCCGATAGCGGCTTCGCCCGTGATGCGCTGATGAGCTGGTGCGAGGCCAACCATGTGGATTTCCTGTTCGGCCTGGCCCGCAACCCGCGCCTGTCGGCGCAGATCGAGGCGCAGATGGCCGAAGCCCGCGCCGACGCCGAGACGACCGGCAAGGCTGCCCGCCGCTTCCGCGATTTCACCTGGTCCACGCACGACAGCTGGGCGCAGGAGCGCCGGGTGGTGGGCAAGGCGGAGTGGATCCCAGGGTCCGACACGGCCGGCGATAAGGCCAATCCGCGCTTCGTCGTGACTTCGCTCAACCCCCGCGAGGCCGACGCGCAGCACCTCTACGAAACGATCTACTGCGCCCGCGGCGAAATGGAGAACCGTATCAAGGAATGCCAGCTCGACCTCTTCGCCGACCGCACGTCGGCCCACACCATGCAGGCCAACCAGCTGCGGCTGTGGTTCGCGTCCGCGGCCTATGTGCTGCTGTGTGCCCTCAGACGCATCGGGCTTGAGGGCACCGTGTTCGCGACCGCCACGTGCGGGACGATCCGGCTCAAGCTGCTGAAGATCGGCGCGCTGGTGCGGACCAGCGTGCGCCGGGTGAAGATCGCCATGGCGTCGGCCTGCCCCTCGCAAAACGAATGGGGGCTGGCCTATGCCGCCCTGCAAAGAGCGTTCGACTGACCGCCACGAACCAGACACCGCAAAGCGCCACCACCCCGATCAGCACTGCTCCAGCGGTGATCGCACCACCGCGCCCGCTCAACACGCTCAACACACTCAAAATGACACGGCGACACCCGGAACCAAGGCCACAACCGACGCTGAGCACCCGAGACGACGCTCAGCGATGGCACTGTGAGAAATGCGGGTTAGGTTAGGCGGCGTCGGCAAATAACTGCGTCGGCACGCCGACAAAGCTGCCTCTCAAAACAGAGGCTTAGGTGCCAGACTTTGCGGGCCGGCCGCACTCGGTGATCGGCCAAAGAAAACGGCGCCCGGGGCTCCGGACGCCGTTCTAGCCGACGCGAGGTGAAGATGGCCGTTATTGCGGCGCGGACGTCGTCGCCGGTGCTGCGGCCCGTGCATGATGCACAGCGCGGCGGCGGGCAGCGCGGCGGCGACGACGGATCACCCGCCGCGAGGGCGTTGCGACCGGGGTCTCCGAGGCTGTGGGAGCGCCTGAGGCCATCGGCGCCGGCTGCATCCCCGTTGGCGTCGTGGCCACGTTGCCGGTCCGCAGGGGAGGCTGTGCGTTCGCGGCGCCCACGCCGGCGCCAGGAGGCAGGCCAGGCTGCGGCGCGCTATTACCCGGCTGGGCAAAAGACGGGTTCATGGACCCTAGGCAAAGCAAGGCCGTGCTGAGCATCGCAAGTTTGCGCATCGACAGGAGACTCCTATGGAACAACGGGGGTTTGTCCACGGCTTCAGTATGCCTGCATCGCAACATTGGCAATTACACTGCGCTAAATATCCAACACTGTTGCTTGTTTGGCACGGTTGACCCAGATGTCCGGTATCCGGTTGATTCAGCACAATAGGCGGAGATCGCAGTGACGAAAATTGGCCTGGTCGTTGCCATGGTTGCAGCCGCCGCCCTGCCTGTCAGAGCCGCCGACCTTGCAGCCGTGCGGGCCGCCGGCGTGCTTCGCGTCGGCACGACAGGCGACTACAAGCCGTTCGCGTTCCGTGATCCGGATGGCAGCTATCGCGGTGCGGACATCGTCATGGCGCGCCAGCTTGCGGACCAGCTGGGCGTGAAGATCCAGTTCGTGCCCACCGTCTGGGCAAAGCTGGACGACGATTTCGCCGCCGACAAGTTCGACATCGCCGTGGGCGGCGTCACCATCCTGCCCGCGCGGGAAAAGATCGCCGCCTTCTCCACGGCAACCCTCGTCGACGGCAAGCGCCCCATCGCCCGTTGCGCCGACAAGGACCGCTTCATCTCCATCGCCGCCATCGACCAGCCGGACGTGCGTGTCGTCGTCAATCCCGGCGCTTCCAACGAGGATTTCGCCCGCAGCCACTTTCCGCACGCCAAGCTCACGGTCCATGCCAACAATGTCAGCGTGTTCGACGAGATCGTGGCCGGGCGGCAAGACGTGATGGTGACCGACGGGATCGAGGTCGACCACCAGGCCCTGCTGCACAAGGAGCTGTGCGCCACCAACGTGCCCGCGCCGTTCACCCGGCTGGAAAAAGCCTACATGCTGCCGCGCGACCCGGCGTTCGTCGCGGCCGTCGACGCATGGTGGGCGGGGCAGGTCGCGTCCGGCGCCTGGACCCGGGCGTTGGACGCGGCGCAGCACGAACCATAGGGCTGCTTGCCAAACCGTCCCGCCCGCCCTTCCTAAAGGGCATGAACCTCTTCCCCTGGCGGCGCGCCCGCATTCCCGTCATCGAACTGCATGGGCTGATCGCCGGACGGGAGGGTGCGCTCAACATCCGCTCCGCCGGCCCGCTGGTGGAGCGCGCCTTCGCCGCCGTCCGCAAGGGTGGGGCGGTCATCCTGGACATCGACAGCCCCGGCGGCTCACCGGTGCAGTCCGAGCTGATCGCCGGGCTGATCCGCCGCCGGGCGGAGCAGAAGGCCGCGCAGGTCCATGCCGTGATCGGGGAGGCAGGCGCCTCCGGCGGCTACTGGCTGGCCTGCGCGGCGGACGAAATCCATGCCAGCGCGATGAGCATCGTGGGCTCCATCGGGGTGGTCGGCGGCGGTTTTGGCTTCGAGCAGCTTATCGCCCGCTACGGCGTGGATCGTCGACTGTACACTGCCGGGGAGAACAAGGCACGGCTGGACCCGTTCCGCCCGGAGCGTGCCGAGGATGTCGCCTTCGTCCAGGCGCTGATGACCGATATCCATGAGCGGTTCAAAACCTGGGTGCGGGAGCGGCGGGGCGCCCGCCTGTCGGCAGACCCGGCGGTGTTCGACGGCAGCTATTGTCTCGGCGCGCGGGGACGCGAGTTGGGGCTGGTCGACGGCCTGACCTCCGTGGACGAGCTGGTCCGCAGCCTGGGGGGCGAGCGTGCGCGGCCCCGCCGGTTCCGGCCAAGGCGGCGGTTCAGCCTGGCGCGCCTGCCGCGGCTGATGATGGAGGCGGCACTGACCATCGCGGAGGAACGGCGGCTGGAGTTTCGCTAGCCCCGCGTCACCGGCCCGCCGCCCATGAAGGCGACGCAATCCCGCAGCGTGGGCGCGATGAAGCGGAACGGCTCGCCGATCGCGCCGACGATCTCCTCGTGCTGCACGCCGGGATAAATGCGGTCCTGCACGGAGCCGCCGGCCTGCTGGATACGGGCGGCCAGCCGCAAGGTGTTGGCGGGATTGACCGTCGTGTCCGTGCTGCCGGCCAGGAGCAGCATCGGCGCCGCCTTGCCATCGACGAAATTGATGGGCTGGGTCCGCGCCAACTGGTCCGGCGGGCCGAAGATCGCCCGCAACTCGTCCGTATCGAGCGGGAGGAAATCATACGGACCGGCCAGCGCCATCGTGCCGCGCAAATCGGTCCGACGCATGCCCACGGCGGCGAGCCATTGCGCGTCCAGCGCCAGCATGGCGGCGTTGTAGGCGCCGGCGGAATGGCCCATCAGGAAGATGGGGCCGGATGCGCCGCCATATTGGCCGATCGTATCCCGCGTCCAGCGCAGCGCGGCGGCGTTGTCTTGCAAGAAGCCGGGGAACCGCGTTTCGGGAAACAGGCGATAGTCCGGCACCACGGTGACGAAGCCCTGCTGGGCAAAGGCGCCCCCCAGGAAGCGATACATCGCCCGATTGCCGCTGTCCCAATCGCCGCCGTACAGGAAGACCAGGACCGGGAAGGGCCCGCCACCCCCGCCCGGCACGTAAACATCCAAGCTGCGGCGCGGTCCGTCGCCATACGGAACGCCGTTCGCCGCCAGACGGGCTGGGGCGAGATCGTTCAGGATTTGCAGCGGCGAACATCCCGCTGCGGCACATGCGCCGCTGAGAGCCAGGAGGGTACGGCGGGTCAGGGCCATGAAGGATCCATCGAAATGCCTGGGGGGAACTGCATGGGCGGCAAATAGATGCATCACAGAGATCGCTTCACACGCTCAAGGCCGCCGGCTGGAACGGATTGGCTTCCCGGTTCGTGGCAGCTAGACCGATAGCCGGCACAGGACCGAGGAGTGGCGCTCTATGACAGTGCGAACGATTTTGCTGTCCATCGCACTAGGATCGCTGGCGGGATGTGGCGGTCCCACCATCTTGTCGGCCGAGCCCGGCGGCGGCGCGCTGGATTCTGGAAAATCAGTATTGGTCGACGACGGGACGTGCCCGACCGGCCAGGTGAACAAAGTCACCGGTGCGGCAACGCTGACGGGTTCGCGCAGCTACACCTGCGTAGCCAAGCCGAAATGATTGGGGTCGTGGTTTGAAGCGGCCAAGCCGGGCGCCAGTTTTGGTGCCTCATGCTGATGCGCTCGATCAGAAATCCAGGGTCGTCTGGTCCTAGACGACGGTATTCAGCAGGCCGGTGCTTGGAACGCCCGTGCTGGAGGCGCCCGTGCTGGAGCCGATGGAGTCCGCCCGCGTCGTGGACGGTGGTCTGGTTAGGTCGTTGCGGTTGATCTCACGGACAGCAGACTTGACGTCGGCGCTCCGTGCGGACCCGGGATACGGTGGAATACTCAAAGAGGACCCATACGCACTGATGCTCATTTTACCTCCCGAAATGGTTAAGCGTCGCTATCTTCGATCGAATTGGCTTAGCGAGACGTGAAGATGCCATCATAAAGTGCAACGCTCACGCCGATGTCACGTTTTGAAACTTGCCAATGATGGGTCCCAGTGGACATCCGATCCGCTCGGGAAGGACACGATGATGCAAAAATTACTTCGCGTTGGGAGTGTGGCGTTGCTGATGGGAGCGGCCGGTTGCACGCTGCCGCCGCCGATTCCGCCCCCGCCGCCGCCCCTGGTGGCGCTGCCGGGTCCAGGCAAGACGGTACCGCAGTTCCAGGCGGATGATGGGACCTGCCGCGCCGCCGCGGATGCGGCGCCCCCTACAGGCCCGGCGATCACCATCCCGTCGCCCTACCAGGCGCCCCCGCCGACGAACACGCAGGCCCAGGCCAGCGCCCAAGCGCCGGCGAATGGGCAAGTGCAGGGCGGCGCGCCGCCGGGGACACAGACGATGCAGATCACGCCGGGCATGGTGTACCTGCGCTGCATGACGATGCATGGCGACGTCGTGCAGCCGCTCGCGCCGGTCCGGCCGGTCTATTACGGGTTCTACCCGGCCTATCCGGTTTACTACGGCTTTGGCGACACCTTTCCCTGGCTCTATGGCGACTACGGCGGCTTTGGCTTCTTTGGGGGCGGTTTTTACGGCTTCCGGGACGGATACGGCTTCCGCGGCGGGTTTCGTGATGGCTTTGGCGGGCGCGGGTTCCGCGGCGGCGGCTTTGATGGCGGGGGCTTCGGCGGTCGGCGATGATGCATGGACCAGCCGGCAGGCGCCTCGCTCCCCCGATCTCGGACACGTGACCGCGGCCGTGATCTCGCCTACGCTTGGGTGACGCCCTCACGGAGGAGACCGCATGCCGTTGCGCCGCCGCATCTTGCTTGCCAGCGCCTTGGCCGCCTTCGCCAGCCCGGCGCTGGCCCAGACGAAGATCGTCTTCGGGACTGACTGGCTGGCGGAGGCCGAGCACGGCGGCTTCTACCAAGCCTTGGCAAAGGGCTACTACAAGGCGCATGGGCTGGACGTGACGATCCGGATGGGCGGCCCGCAGACCAACCCGCCGCAACAGGTGGCCGCCGGGCTGGTCGACTTCCAACTCTCCTCCGGCAGCTTCGCCGCGATGGCGATGGCGGAGCAGGGCATCCCCGTGGTCGCCGTCGCCGCGTTCTTCCAGAAGGACCCGGAGGTGCTGGTGTCGCATCCTGGCACCGGGGCGGACACGATCGCGGCCATGAAGGGCCGCCCGATCATGATCTCGGCTGCCAACCGCACCGGATCCTGGCTGTTCCTGAAGGCGAAGTATGGCTTCACCGACGATCAGATCCGCCCATACAACTTCTCCGTAGCGCCCTTCCTGGCGGACAAGACCGCGATTGAGATAGGCTTCGTCTCCTCCGAACCCTACCAGATCGAGAAGGCGAGCGGGATTAAGCCCGTGGTCAACCTGCTGGCGGATGCCGGCTATGACGGTTATTCGACCGTGATCCTGGCCCGCAGCCGCATGGTCCAGGACCATCCGGACGTGGTGCGCGCCTTCGTCGAAGCCTCGATCGAGGGCTGGCGCAGCTATATGGAGGATCCGGCGCCCGGCGACGCCCTGATCCGCAAGGACAACCCGGACATCACCCAGGACGTGCTGGACAACTCGGTCAAGGTCATGCGCGATTACGGCATCGTCGACTCCGGCGACAGCCTCACCCTCGGCATCGGCGCGATGACGGATGCGCGGTGGAAAGGCTTCTTCGACACCATGGTGCAGGCGGGGCTGTACAAACCCGACCTCGACTACCACAAGGCGTACACGCTGCAGTTCGTGGACGCGAAATACGGCATGGCCGCCAAGCCCTGAACCTGTCCGCTGAGCCGCTGCTGCGCCTGCGCGGCGTGGGCAAGGCGTTTTCCAGCGGCACGGTGGCGCTGCACGGGCTGGACCTGGACATCCGCCGGGGCGAGTTCGTCAGCCTGCTGGGGCCATCAGGCTGCGGCAAGTCCACTGCCCTGCGACTGGCTGCCGGGCTGGCCGAACCCAGCGCCGGCAGCGTCCAGCGCGGCGCCGCCCGGCTCGGCTTCGTCTTTCAGGAGCCGACCTTGATGCCGTGGCGCACGGTGTGGGGCAATGTCCGCCTGCCGCTGCAACTCGGCGGGGTGGCGCGGCGGGACGCGGAACCGCGCGTGGCGGATGCGCTCGCCCGGGTCGGACTGCGCGGGTTCGAGCGTGCGTATCCGCGGCAACTCTCCGGCGGGATGAAGATGCGCGTGTCCATCGCCCGCGCCATCGCGACCGAACCGGACCTGCTGCTGATGGACGAACCCTTCGCCGCGCTGGATGAGATCACGCGGGGCCAACTGAACGACGACCTGCTGCAGCTTTGGGAGTCGCAGCGGCTCACCATCGTGTTCGTCACCCACAGCGTCTACGAGTCGGTCTACCTGTCCAGCCGCATCGTGGTGATGGCGCCGCGGCCCGGCCGGGTGGTGGCCGACCTTCCGGTGGCGCCGCCGCTCGCCCGCACCGAGGCGTATCGCACCGCACCCGGCTATATCGCGGATTGCCGCACGGTGTCGGCGGCGCTGAAGACGGCGATGCATGCGTAGCCGCCTGCTGCTCGGCCTGCTGCCGGCTCTCGTCGGCCTGGCCGTGCTGGGCGGGTGGGAGGCGCTGGTGCGGATCGAAGCCATCCCGCCCTACATCCTGCCCGGCCCCATCAGCATCGCCGTGAAACTCGTGCAGGATTGGGGCACCCTGTCCGGCTCCCTGCTCGTGACGTTGGAGGTCACGGGGATGGCACTGGCCGCGGCGGTGCTGGGCGGCGGCGGGCTCGCCATCCTGTTCGCGCAGTCGCGCTGGGTGGAGGCGAGCCTGTTCCCCTATGCCGTAATCCTGCAGGTCACCCCGATCGTGGCGATCGCGCCGCTGATCCTGATCTACGTGCGGGACACGCAGCTCGCCTTGCTGATCTGCGCCTGGCTGGTGGCGTTCTTCCCCATCCTGTCCAACACCACGCTGGGGCTGAACTCGGTCGACCACGACATGCTGGACCTGATGCAGCTCTACCGTGCCCGGCGCGGCCAAGTGCTGTGGCACCTGCGGTTGCCCGCCGCCCTGCCGTATTTCCTGGCCGGGTTGCGCATCGCCGGCGGGCTGAGCCTGATCGGCGCAGTGGTGGCGGAGTTCGCGGCCGGTACCGCCACCGCCGGCACCGGGTTGGCCTACCGCATCCTGGAAAGCGGCTACCGGCTCGATATCCCGCGCATGTATGCGGCGCTCGTCCTGTTATCGCTCAGCGGCATCGTGATCTACGCGCTGACCAGCCTGCTGTCCTGGGCGCTGCTGCATCGCTGGCACGAAAGCGCCCTGCGGCGGGAGCGTTAGGCTGGTCTGGGCAGCGGTAGCCCGTATGAGCCTTGGGCTCATACGGGGACGCACACGCTGAGATCCGTCGATCCCCGTGATCCCGCATTCGCTGCGCGAATAACGGGCTACGCTTGCTAGACGGTTTCAGTGGTTTTGCTGAGGTATTCGTCGAGGACTTCGTTGGCGGGTCCGTCGCGGACGATGCGGCCCTGGTCCAGATACAGCACGCGGGTGGCCCATTGGCGCACGATGCTGTCGTTGTGGGTGGACATCACCACGATGTCGGCGCCGCTCACGAACGCCTCGATGCGGGCATGCGCCTTTTCGACGAACTTGGCGTCGCCCGCCAGCAGCCACTCATCCATCAGCAGGATGTCCGGGCGCGACGACGTCGCCATCGCGAAGGCCAGGCGCAGCGACATGCCGGAGCTGTAGAGCTTGACCGGCAGCTCCAGGAACTCGCCCAGCTCGGTAAAGCTCGCCACGTCGTCCTGCATGCGGGCGATCGCGGCGCGGTCGATGCCCAGGTAGCGGCCGCGCAGCAGGATGTTCTCCCGCCCCGTCATGTCCGGGTTCATCCCCAGGCTCACGTCCAGCAGCGCGCTGAGCCGCCCCCGCGTGCTCACCCGGCCGACATTGGGTTCGTAGATCCCGGCCAGGCAGCGCAGCAGCGTCGTCTTGCCGGCGCCGTTGCTGCCCACCAGCGCCAGCTTGTCGCCGGGCGCGAGGGAAAAGCTGATGTCGCGCAGCGCCTGCACCACCACCCGCTTCTGGGTATCCTGCCCGAACCGGCCGGACGCCGTCGACAGCATGAGCTTCTTCAGGCTGCGCGCGTCGCCGTGATAGATCGGGAAGTCCAGCGAGAGGCGGTCGACAAGGATGGAAGACCCCATGCTCAGACCCAGAACGCCAGCCGGCCCCGCACCCGCACGAACAGCACCCAGGTCGCCACCCACAGCAGGCCGCTCCAGCCCAGCGCCGTCGTCCAGATCAGCCCGCCCGGCGCGTGGTTCAGCAGCGGGTCGCGCACGATCGCGAGCAAGGGATAGAACGGGTTGGCCACCAGGTAGACGATCCGCGGGCCCAGCGTCTCCGGCTGCCAGATGATCGGCGTGATGAAGAACGCCACCTGCATGATGCTGCCCACGATCGGCTGCACGTCGCGGAAGCGGGCGCAGAAGCTGCCCAGCAGCAGGCAGGCGGCGATGCCGTCCAGCAGCCACACCGCCAAGCCCGCCAGCGCGATCAGCGCATGCTGGTCCGGCCACTGGTCGAAATACAGGAACACCAGCACGATCACCACGGCGTTGTGCGCCGACACCAGCACGTTGCGCACCAGCGTGCGCAGCGCGTGGATCGTGAACGGCATGCGCAGCGAGCGGATGGTCCCTTCGGCCGTGGTGAAGCAGGCACAGGCCTCGATCGTCATGGAACTCAGCGCGTTCCACAGGATCAGCGACAGGCCGAGATAGGGCAGGTAGTGCCGGACGTCCAAATGGAACAGCTCGGCATACAGCACACCCATCGAAAGGATCATGATCCCGGTCGAAATGGTCAGCCAGAACGGACCCAGCCACGAACCGCGGTAGCGCAGCTTGATGTCCAGCCAGCCCAGGGTGAGCGGCAGGCGATACATCGACAGCCCGTCGCGCAGGTCCAGCGCCGCCACCTGCCAGCGGCGCGGCGGCCCAGGGAGCGTGGCACTCACCTTCAACTCCGTCCCAATCTCAATGCAGCCCCTTCAGCGTCGCGGTTGGTAGCCCCTCACTCATAGCCACGCAACCAAGCCCGCCGCCGGCACGGCCAGGTCGTGGCAGACAGCTCCGGGTGGTTGCCTTTGGTGGACGCCAGCCGGCGCGCTGTTGTAACAGCGGCTGACATGACTGAAATGTTGCAGCAATCTTGGGCAAGGCCACGGCATCCCACCATCGCGGCCCTGACCACAGGGCTCGCCGATGTGCTGCTGCCGCCTGACCGCGTCGGCTCGCCAAGTTCGTGGTGGGGGCATGTGCCGTTCGCCCATTGGCTGGTGCACGAGCTGGAGCCGCGCCGGGTGGTGGAGCTCGGCACCCAGCACGGCGTGTCCTTTGCGGCGTTCTGCAACGCCGTCCGACGGAACGGACTTGCGACGCTCTGCTACGCCGTGGACACGTGGCAGGGCGACGAAAGCGTCTTTGATGACGTCAGCGCCTTCGTGCAGCAGAACTACGCGTCCTTCGCCAGGCTGCTAAGGACCTCCTCGGGGTCGGCGCTCGGCCTGTTCGCCGACGGATCAATCGACCTCCTGCATATCGCCGGGCCGCATAGCGATGTGGCGGCGCAGGCCGAGTTCCAGGCCTGGCTCCCGAAGCTGTCGGAGCGCGGCGTCGTGCTGTTGCATGACACGGCGCTTCACGAGCCAGGCTCCGGAGCCTGGCGGTTTTGGCATGAAATCCGCCAGCAGCATCCGTCCTTCGAGTTCCAGCACAGCCACGGCCTCGGCGTGCTGGCGCCCGGCGCAGACGTGCCGGATTTCGTTGCCATGCTGGCGAACTTGCCGCCTGCGGTCGCGGCGACGCTCCGTCAGCGCCTGGCCGAATTGGGCGAGCGATGGATCGCAGTCGACGACAGGGCGCGCACGGCACGCGGGTTCGATCGCCTGAGCCACGGCATGCAACTGACGCAAGCGGAGAATGCCCGGCTGCAGCACGAGATCGCGCGGCAAGGCGACGCCGCCGAGGCTTCACGGGCAAGCCTGAAGGCGGCGCATCAGGCGCTGGACGATACCCATCAGGCCGTCGTGGCGCTGCTGGAGGATACCGGCTCCCAGCGGGCGCAGATCTCCAGCCTCAGCCACGACAGCGCCGCCCTGCGCCAGCAACTCGACGCCATGACGCACCGGGCGTACAAGCTGCGGCTCCAGCTTGACGACGTCCGCAATTCGACCTCCTGGCGACTGACCAAGCCGTATCGAGTGGTTGGACGCCACCTGAAACGGCGCGTGCTGACGCCGTTGCTGCAACCTCAGCTCATGCGTGATTTCAGGCGGATATCCCGTGCCAAGGCGCTCAACGCCGCGTTCTACCTGGGGCGGGAGAGCAGGCCGGGCGAGCAGGACGATGTCGTCATGGACTACCTGGCGGCCTCCCAACACGGCAGGCCGCGAGGCCGGCAGCATCCCGGCCCGCCACAGCGCCGGCCGATGCCGGGCTTCCACCCGCTCTGCTATGTGGCGCAGTGCCAGGCTTACGACGAGGCGACCGGCGAGGACCCGCTGGCGCATTACCTCCGCACTGGCATGCCGGATGGACCGTGGAAGCACAGGGTGATCGAGGCGCATCAGCCGGGTTGTCCCCATATCGCCGGGCTGCGCATCATCCTGCATGCCCATTTCCATTATCCCGATTTGCTGCAAGAGCTGCTGCAGCGGCTGAAAGGCAATGCGTCGCCAGCCACGCTGTTCATCACGACGACCAGCGAGCCAAAGGCGGCCGAAATTAAGGACATACTGAAGGCGCGGAACAAGTCGGCCACGGTTGTCGTGGTGCCGAACCGCGGCCGGGACATCGGCCCGCTGCTGATGCATTTTTCGGAGTTCGAGGGCTACGACATCGTTGGCCATGTGCACGGCAAACGGTCACCGCACCAAGTCGGCGCCATGGGCGACAACTGGCGCGATTTCCTATGGGATCACCTGGTCGGCAACGATGTCCCGACGATGGACGGCATCGCCGCAGCCTTCGCCGTCGATGACCGGCTGGGCCTGATCTTCCCCGAGGATCCCAACCTCAATCACTGGGACCTGAACCGGACCGTTGCCGACAGCCTGGCGGACCGGCTGGCGCTGCAGCATCCGCTGCCGCCACATTTCGAATTCCCTAAGGGGACGATGTTCTGGGCGAGGCCCGCGGCGCTCCGCCCGCTCGTCGACCTGGGCTGGGAGTGGGAGGACTTCCCCGCCGAGCCCGTAGCCCCTGACGGAACCCTGCTGCACGCGCTCGAGCGGCTGGTTCTGTTTTCCGCCGAACACGCTGGCTTCGGCTACGAAACGGTGCACGTGCCCGGTTCGTGGCGGGTGCCGGAGGAGTGACGACGACAGCGGTTTGGAAGAACGACTCCGATCCCGCACGTAGCTTCGTACGGTGAGTTCAAGACGTCTGCGATGTTTTGCGACGAGCACATCGTTTCCGTAGAACCGGCCGTATTCGAGGGATTCCCGTGATCACGGATCGAATTGTAGGTGTTTTGATCGTCAGGGCGGCAAGATCGATCACGGCGATGATCGATACGTTAAAAGCGGGAGCGGGCGCTGGTGGACCGGTTGGTTGGCGCGTTGCTCAAGCAGATTGGCGGTCATTGAAGACGGCAAGGGTCGGTTTTCTGTTGGCGGCGACGCTAGTGGCCGCTGCCGCGCCAGGTCCAGCCTTCGATGGCTCAGTGATGCTGAGTCAGATGCCACCGGTCGCCAGCAGCTACGCGTCCTTTCCACGCATCGAGAATCCTACCGGCGAAGCGGAAGAACGTATCAACGCCTTGCTGCAATCCTGGGACGAGTTGGGGCGCCAGCACTACCTCCGGTTCGGGACCGGTTGGCGGGCCCGTGTTGGACAGGGGAAGGTCTCGCGCTGGATCAAAGTGGTGATGCACGGCCCGCGTTACCTCAGCTTCGCTGTGACCGATGGCGACCCTTTCTACGACGGCAGCGTAAGCAGCTTTGTGCTTCACCAGTCTGGCGTGACCTTCGATCTCCGGACCGGAGCGTTGGTCGACTGGACAACGGTGCTGCCGCCAGCCCTGACAGGTGACGCCGATCGCGAGGAGAAAGGACGGCCGATTGAATACGACCTCAAGTCCTCACGGTTATGGCAGCTATTCGCAATGAACTACCAGGACGGGTCGCAGTGGTGCCGGGATTGGGTCCAACGGGCTCCAGCAACCAACCCTATTGCACTGCGGCCATTTCTCGACGCGACCGCCGGGGGGCTGGCGTTGGTATGGGATATTGGCAGCCGAGACTTCCAGAACTGCACGGGGCGTGCTGTCGTTCCGATCGGGTCCCTGCGAACCGAAGGCATGGCGGCCGATGCTGTCTCGGCGCTAGAGATCGCCATAGAAATGCAGCGCACCCCGATGCCCGGGCATGATTAGTCGAGCGCGCATGGGCGCGCCGCGGCTGGAGGCCTGGAGTGCCAAGCGCGCGTGGGACGCCGCACCATTACCTTCGACCAACCCTTGGCATGATCTGTGATCTTCGGGCATTGACAGAGCGGATGCAGCTCCCGGCGCGCCGGCTGGCAATATGGCAGCGACCTTCATGAGCACGAACTTGAACGCCTTGCGGCGGGGTGATTTGGCTGGCGTAACCGAGCTACGGCTAGGGGCTGGACTGACGGAGTTCCCGCGCGAGGTCTTCGGGCTGGCCGATACGCTGGAGGTGCTCGACCTCAGCGGCAACAGTCTCGATCGCCTGCCCGAGGACATGGGCCGCCTCCACAAGCTCCGTGTCCTGTTCTGCTCCGGCAATCGGTTTGACCGGCTGCCACCAGCGCTTGGCGACTGCCCAACGCTGAGCCAAGTGGGCTTTCGCCGAACCGGTCTGCGCGAGATACCAGGCGAGGCATTGCCGCCCAGGTTGCGCTGGCTGACCGTGACCGACAATCACCTGACGGCGCTGCCGGAGGCGATCGGTCGTCGCCCGTTGCTGCAGAAGCTCATGCTGTCGGGGAACAATTTGGCGGCTCTGCCGGTCACCCTTCAGGGTACGCCGAACCTCGAGCTGCTCCGCCTGAGCGCCAACCGCTTCGAGGCCTTACCGCCCTGGCTGACCGAGTTACCACGGCTCGCCTGGCTGGCCTGGGCAGGCAACCCGCTGGACAGGTCCCTGCGCACGCCCGATTGCGTGACAGTCGATTGGAGCGAGCTAAGTCCTGGCCAGTTACTGGGCGAGGGCGCCTCGGGCCGGGTCTACGACGTCCAATGGCACACCGGCACCAGCCAGCGGCGTGTGGCGCTGAAGCTGTTCAAGGGTTCGATGACCAGCGACGGCCTGCCAGCAAGCGAGATCGCGGCATGCCTGACCGCCGGAGACCACCCACATCTGCTGGGCGCTTTCGGTCAGGTGGTTGGCCATCCAGACCAGGCGCAGGGCATGTTGATGCCACGTCTTCCCGTTGGCTGGCACGCTCTAGCCGGGCCGCCCAGCCTGGCGAGTTGCAGCCGGGACGTTTACGACCCGGCAATCCGCTTCAGCCGAGCCATTGCCCTGCGGGTGGCAAGAAGCATTGCCGATGCCGCTGCCCATCTACACGAGCGTGGCGTCCTTCACGGTGACCTGTACGCCCACAACGTTCTCTGGGATGGCGATGCTGGCGACGCCGTCCTGAGTGACTTCGGCGCCGCTTCCTTTCTGCCGGCCGCTGCGCCGGGTATGGCGCTGCAGCGGACGGAGGTTCTGGCTTGGGGCATACTGCTCGGCGAGTTGCTGGACCGCTGCGACGACGTGGACGACCGTGATCCGCTGCACCGTATCAAAGCTGAGTGCATCGCCAGCACGCCTGCTTCACGACCGAGCATGGCAGACGTTCAGGTCATGCTCGGCAGAGCCGCTTAAGCAGTGTGAAGTCTAGCGGCTGGCACAACCACTCTCGACTCCCATCTTCCTTCAGCTACCTTCTGCATATGCCTCGGCTGATGCCGACGATGACCGACCGGCTCGCAACTGGTGTCAGGGGTGGTGAGCGCACCGCTCACTGTGCCTGTCAGCGACCGACGGTCGAGGGGGATAAGAAGCTGCCACCGCCTCCAAACAGGAGGTAAAGCACCAGGAGGACTAAGACGACGCCGACTAGCCCACCGCCCAAGCCACCGCTCCGCGGACCTGCGTATCCGCCATAATAGCCTCGCCGATAGCCGCTATGGCCGAAGCCGCCGAACGCCACGACGATCAGAACGATGACCAGAAGCATCAACATTGGCGACCTGTTCTCTCTGCAACTTGTTGGTGTGTAGCACGCGTGAAGTCGCTCGTCATTGCACCGCTTCCGGCTACCAGGGAAATCAGCCAGGCCAAAGCACTTCGAGTTGTCGGCTCAGGCTGGCGGCCAGACCAAACGGCAACACCGCCACGCTGCTTGATGGGCTGGCGCTAAGCCGCCCGCCGCTTCCACTCTGTCGGCGCGGGGTTCGCCGCATGGAACGCTGCTGCCCGCTCCAGCCATTCAGCCACGTCCGGGGCGATGCTGGCGTCTCCCGATGCCCAGCGGCGCACGAGCCGGTCATCGCAGCCCAGCGCCTCCGCCAAGCCCCGCTGCGACCAGCGTAGCAGGGTAAGGCAGTCGCGCAGGCGGGTGGGGGTCAATGGATCCCCCAGCTTCGCAGGATCAGCGGCAAGAGGGCCGCCACGAAGCCGCCCAGGGCGCCAGCGGCCAGGATCGGGGCAAGGAACCGGTCGCGGCGGAACTTGGCCGCCTCCGCCTGGAACTTCTGCGTTTCGGCAATGGCGCGGTCGATACGGACGATCTGTTCGCGGAGGTTCAGGCGGTCGGTGTAGTCGGCAGGTGTGTCGCTCATCGGGGCAATCCCTCAACCGGCCGGGGACAACCCCTCGGACATGTCCGCAATATGAGGGAGGAACGGGCAGGCGTCAAGCACACACGACAACGCCGCCGCGCCCCTTGAAGGGCTGGATCTCGCCCGGGTCCGCAGCCCTAAGCCTCAACCGACGACAGCGCAACGATCTGGCTGATAACCCATTGATTTCGCGCTGGTGGAGCCAAGGGGAGTCGAACCCCTGACCTCCTGAATGCCATTCAGGCGCTCTACCAACTGAGCTATGGCCCCATCCGCGCGGCGGTAGGCGGGGTCTTAGCCCCCTGGCGGGCCGACATCAACCCGTCATCAATGCGCCAGGGCGGGGTGGACGGTGAACTCGGCCTCGGTCTTGGCGCGGATTTCATCGACGCTCACATCCGGCGCCTTGTCCACCAGGGTCAGGCCGGGGCGGGCGACGTCGAACACCGCCAGGTCCGATACGATCAGGTTCACTACGCCCGCGCCGGTCAGCGGCAGGGTGCACGCCTTCAGGATCTTGGGCGTGCCATCCTTCGCGGCATGCTCCATCAGCACGACGACGCGGCGCACGCCGGCGACCAAGTCCATGGCGCCGCCCATCCCCTTCACCATCTTGCCCGGGATCATCCAGTTCGCCAGGTCGCCGTTTTCGGCCACCTGCAACGCCCCCAGGATGGACAGCGCGATATGCCCGCCGCGCACCATGCCGAAGGACTGCGCGCTGTCGAAGAAGGAGGTGGTCGGCAGCTTGGTCACCGTCTGCTTGCCGGCGTTGATCAGGTCGGCGTCCTCCTCCCCCTCAAACGGGAAGGGCCCCATCCCAAGCATGCCGTTCTCGCTCTGCAACTGGATCGACACGCCGTCGGGGATGTGGTTGGCCACCAGGGTCGGGATGCCGATGCCGAGGTTGACGTAGAATCCGTCCTGCAATTCGCGGGCGGCGCGGGCGGCCATCTGGTCGCGGGTCCATGCCATGCTGCTTCTCCCTTATGCCGCGCGCTTGCGGATCGTGCGCTGCTCGATGCGTTTTTCCACGCCGGGCACGGCCACCATGCGCTGCACGAAGATGCCCGGCGTCACGATGTGGTCGCCGTCCAGTGCGCCCAACTCCACCATCTCCTCCACCTGCGCGACCGTCACCTTGCCGGCGGTGGCCATGACCGGGTTGAAGTTGCGGGCGGTCATCCGGTAGACGAGGTTGCCCTCCGGGTCGCCCTTCCAGGCATGGATGACGGCGAGGTCCGCCACCAACCCGGTTTCCATGATATAGTCCCGGCCGCCGAACCGGCGGACATCCTTGCCCTCCGCGATCTGCGTGCCGGCCCCGGTCGCGGTGTAGAAGGCCGGGATGCCCGCGCCGCCGGCCCGGATGCGCTCGGCCAGCGTGCCTTGCGGGTTGAACTCGATCTCCAACTCGCCGGCGAGGTATTGCCGGGCGAAGGTCGCGTTCTCCCCGACATAGGAGCTGATCATCTTGCGGATTTGCCGCGTGACCAGCAACAGTCCCAGCCCGGCATCATCCACGCCCGCATTGTTGGAGATCACCGTCAGGTCCTTGACCCCCGAATCCCGGATGGCCTCGATCAGCACGGAGGGGATGCCGCACAGGCCGAAGCCGCCGGACATGATGGTCATCCCGTCGTGCAGCAGCCCTGCCAAGGCATCCTTTGCGGTGTCAAATTGCTTGTTGACGGCCATGTGCCCCATCTCCCCTTTCGCGACAGGCTGCCACTGCGCGGGCAAGACGGCAATCTGGCGCGACAGCCCTATCATGGGGCAGACCAGCCCTGCCACCGGACTGCCCGAAGGAACCGCTTGATGAAAATTCTCGTGCTCGGCGCCGGCGTAGTCGGCACCACCACCGCCTATTACCTGCGCCAGGCCGGCCATGAGGTCACGGTGCTGGACCGTCAGCCGGCGGCGGGCATGGAAACCAGCTTCGCCAATGCCGGGCAGGTGTCGCCGGGCTACTCCGCACCATGGGCTGGGCCGGGCGTCCCGCTGAAGGCGATCAAGTGGATGATGATGACGCACCGCCCGCTGGTGATCCGCCCGCTGCTGGACCCGTTCATGTGGCGCTGGATGGCGCTGATGCTGCGCAACTGCACCGAGGCCGCCTACCACGTGAACAAGGCCCGCATGGTGCGGCTGGCGGAGTATTCGCGGGATTGCCTGCTGGCGCTGCGGGCGGAGACCGGCTTGCGGTACGACGACCGGCAGAAAGGCACACTGCAACTGTTCCGCACGCAGAAGCAGTTGGACCACGTGGCGGAGGATACGGCGGTACTGGACGAGGGCGGCGTCCGCTACGCGGTGCTGGACCGCGCCGGCTGCATCGCGGTGGAGCCGGCGCTGGCCCATGCGCAGGGCCAGTTCCTCGGTGGCCTCCAGCTTCCCGGCGACGAGACGGGGGACGCCCACCAGTTCACCCAGCGCCTTGCGGCCCTGGCGGCGGAGCAGGGTGTGACGTTCCAGTATGGCGTCGCTGTCGAGCGGGTGGAGCAGGAGGGCGGCCGGGTCACGGCCGTCGTGGCTGGCGGCGCCCGGCACAAGGTGGACCAGCTTGTCGTGGCCCTCGGCAGCTATTCGCGGGACTTGCTGGGCCCGCTCGGCATCGACATCCCGGTCTACCCGGTCAAGGGCTATTCGATTACCGTCCCGATCGAGTCGGAGGCGGGGGCGCCGGTGTCGACGGTCATGGACGAGACCTACAAGGTCGCGATCACCCGCCTGGGCGACCGTATCCGCGTGGGCGGCACGGCGGAGTTGGCCGGGTTCAGCGCCATCTTGTCGGAGCCGCGCCGGGCGACGCTCGCCTACTCGGTGAGCAACCTCTTTCCCAAGGGCGGCGACGTGAAGAAAGCCAGCTTCTGGACGGGTTTGCGGCCGATGACCCCCGATGGCACGCCGATCATCGGGCCGACACGGGTGCCGAATCTGTGGCTGAACACCGGCCACGGCACGCTCGGCTGGACAATGTCCTGCGGCTCGGCCCGGGTGCTGGCGGATTTGGTGTCCGGGACCAAGCCGGACATTGAACATGATGACCTCTCGATCACGCGCTACGCTTGAGGCGCATCGCCGCGATGGACCACGTGGAACTTGTTGCCCTCTGGATCCCTCAAAGCGGCTCTTTTCCCGCAACAGCAGGGTTTCGATGAAGTTGGTCACGCTGCGGTTGGTCGCGTTGGCCTGCGCTTGCACGAATTCGGCGACCTCTGGCCGGTACCTGCAACGACCTCACCCGTGGTTGTGAAGCGGTGCAGACATGGCGGTCACGTTGGGGCGCCTTGGCGGCGGTTGTGCCAGGACTCCATCAACTGCAGGACCGTCGCCGCCGTCTCCTCGATCGAGCGGCGGGTCACGTCGATCACCGGCCAGCCACGGCGGTTGCACATGCGGCGCGCCCAGAGCAGCTCGTCCTTCACCGAATCCTGGTCGATGTAGTCGCTGCTGTCCTGCCGCATCGGGCCGCCATGGGCGATCATGCGCAGGCGGTGGCGGCGGATTTCGATCAGCGCCGGCGGGTCCAGCGTCAACCCGACCACCGGGCAGCGCGGTTCCGCCAGGCCGGGCGGGTCCGGCAAACCGGGCACCAGCGGCACGTTCGCGGCCTTCACACCCCGGTTGGCCAAATAGAACGAGGTCGGCGTCTTGGAGGAGCGGGACACGCCGACCAGGATCACGTCCGCCTCGGCAATGCCGGCCTGCGCCTGGCCGTCGTCATGCGCCAGCACGAAATGCATCGCGTCGATGCGACGGAAATAATCCGCATCCAGCACGTATTGCCGCCCCGGACGGGAGGCCGCCTTTTCGCCGATCTCCTCCTGCAGCATGCCCAGCACCGGGTCGAGCACGTTGACCACGGGCAGGCCCAACCGGTCCGCGACGCGGGACAGTTCCTCCCGCAAGCCGCTATCCAGCAGCGTGGACAGGATCGGACCCGGCTCCGCCTCGATCCCCTCCAGCACCCGGTGCAACTGGAAGCGGGTGCGGATCAGGCTCCAGCGATGGTACAGGATGGAAACGTGCTCGAACTGCGACACGGTTGCCCGGGCGATCGAGTTCAGCGTCTCCCCCGTCGCGTCGGAGACCAGGTGCAGGTTGAGCCGTTCTGTCGCCATGGGTGCGAGGATAGCGGGGATAACTCGTACCGCCAGGGGTCATCGTCGCGGGCGGAAAAACCAGCGGGGATAAAGCGTGCGCCGTCATCCCGGCGGGATGCTTTCACCGCCCGGCCTGTGCAGAACGGGAGAACACAGCAGCCGGCCGCGGACTCAACGTCTTGGCGGACGACGCTGCTGTGGATGAGTTGCCGGGCGGGCTGGGACGGATAAGATACCCCGTCATCCACAGGGTACATCTGTCTACTCCCATCTATCTAAGACTCTTTGTTTGACTGTAGATGGGGTGTGACCTCCTCCCTGCTCCGTGCCCTGGCGGGCGACCCCGTCTGGCCGCCTCCCGTCTGGCTGATGCGGCAGGCGGGGCGGTATTTGCCCGAATACCGCGCGCTGCGGGCCAAGGCGGGCAGCTTCCTGGATCTGTGCCTCACCCCAGCGCTGGCGACCGAAGTGACGTTGCAGCCAATCCGTCGCTTCGGCTTCGACGCCGCCATCCTGTTCTGCGACATCCTGCTGCTGCCCTACGCGCTGGGGCAGGATTTGCGCTATGCCGAGGGGGAGGGCCCACTGCTGGCGCCGATCCGCGACAGCGCCGGTTTCGCCAAGCTGGACGCCGGACGCGTGCCGACGGTCGTGGCCCCGGTGATGCAGGCGATCACCCGCATCCGCGCGGAACTGCCGGCGGAGACGGCGCTGATCGGGTTTGCCGGCAGTCCATGGACGGTCGCCTGCTACATGGTGGAGGGCCGCGGCTCCAAGGAGTTCCCGGCGCTCCGCCTGCTCGCGTATCGGGATCCGGCCCTGTTCGACGCACTGCTGGCGCTGCTGGTGGAGCAGACCATGGCCTATCTGCTGGCGCAGGTCGCGGCCGGGGCGGACACGGTGATGCTGTTCGATTCCTGGGCGGGCGTGTTGCCGGCCGCGCAGTTCCGCCGCTTCGTGATCGAGCCGACGCGGCGCATTGTGGCCGCATTGCGGGCGGCGCATCCGGATGTGCCGGTGATCGGGTTCCCCCGCCTGGCAGGGGCGCTGCTGGGTGAATACGCCACGGCAACGGGCGTGCAGGCGGTCGGGATCGATACGTCGATCGATCCGGCCTGGGCGGCCGCCGCCGTGCCATCCGGCGTCGCGGTGCAAGGCAACCTCGACCCGCTGGCGCTCGTCGCCGGCGGCGCCGCGCTCGCGGATGCGGTGAAACCGGTGCTGGCGGCCTGGCGCGGTCGGCCCGCCATCTTCAACCTGGGCCACGGCATCGTGCCGGAGACGCCGATTGAGCACGTGGTGCAACTGATGGAGCTGGTTCGCCGTGCTTGACGCCGCCCTGGGCCCCGCCACGTCTGCCGCCATGCAGAAAACCCGTCTCGCCGTCGTGCTGTTCAACCTCGGTGGCCCGGACCGGCCGGCATCGGTGCGGCCCTTTCTGGTCAATTTGTTCCGTGACCCCGCGATCCTGCGCGTGCCGTTCTTCGTGCGCCCGTTGTTGGCCCGGATCATCGCCTATGCCCGCACCAAGGCTGCCACCGCGAACTACCAGATCCTCGGCGGCGGCTCGCCGTTGCTCGGCCTGACCAACGAGCAGGCGCGGGCGCTGGAGGCGGCGCTGCCCGAGTTCGACGTCAAGTGCTTCGTGGCGATGCGCTACTGGCACCCGTTCAGCGACGCCGTGGCGCGGGAGGTGCGGGACTGGCATCCGGACGAAATCGTGCTGCTGCCGCTGTATCCGCACTATTCCACCACCACGACCGGCTCGTCGCTGACCGCCTGGCGGGAGGCCGCGGCGCAGGCCAACCTGGTGGCGCCGGTGACCACGCTGTGCTGCTACCACGCCGATCCGGGCTACGTCGCCGCCACGGCCGCCGGGGTGCGCCGCGCCTATGACGCGGCGTTGCTGGCGCTGGCGGGCCGGACGAAACTGCGGGTCTTGTTCTCGGCCCACGGCCTGCCGGAAACGATCGTCAAGCGGGGCGATCCCTACCAGTTCCAGATCGAGCGGACGGTCGCCGCCACGGTGCGGGCCTTGGACATCCCGGGCCTGGACTGGACGATCTGCTATCAATCGCGCGCCACGCCGCAGAAATGGCTGGACCCCAGCACGGAGCACGCGATCGACCAGGCCGCCGATGACAAGGTGGCCGTCCTGGTGGTGCCGATCGCCTTCGTGTCCGAGCATTCCGAGACGCTGGTCGAACTGGATGTGGAATACCGCGACCTCGCCGTCGCCAAAGGGGTGCCGGGCTATTTCAGGGTGCCGGCGCAGAACTCCGACCCGGCGTTCATCCAGAGCCTTGCGGAGCTGGTGCGCGGCAGCCGGGCGCGCGGCCCGGGGCTGTGCAGTTGGGTCGGCGGGCGCACCTGCCCGCGCGACCACCGTGACTGCCCGCATGCCCGGGCGGAGCAGCCGATGGCGGAGGCCGCCGCGTGACGCCGCTGCCGCTGCGCCTGGTGATCTTCGATTGCGACGGCGTGCTCGTCGACAGCGAGGGCCCGTCCAACCGCCTGGTCGCGCAGGAGGTGACGGCGCTCGGCTTGCCGATGACGACGGAGGAAAGCTGCGCCTTGTTCGTGGGCCGCCGCCTGTCCGACATTCCCGCGGTGATCGAGCCGAAGCTCGGCCATCCGGTGCCGGACGGATGGGTGGACGGGTTGCGCGACCGCTTGATCGCCCTGCTGGCCGCGGAGGTGGCTGCGATGCCCGGCGCCCACGATGCCTTGCGGGCCACGACGGCGCTGGGGCTGCCGTACCGGATCGCCTCCAACTCCTCGCACGAGGAAATGGCGGCGAAGTTCGAGCGCGTTGCGATGGTGGAGCTGGTCGCCGGGCGGCTGCACTCCGCGCGCGACGTGGCGCGGGGCAAGCCGGCGCCCGACGTGTTCCTGCACGCCGCGGCGGCCGAGGGGATCCCGCCCGGCGCATGCCTCGTGGTGGAGGACAGCGTCCCCGGGGCGCAAGCCGCGCGGGCGGCCGGCATGGCCTGCATTGGACTCGCCCCGCATGGCGACGACCCGGCGCTGCGCGCGACGGGGGCGGTGCTGATCCGCTCCCTGGCCGAACTGCCCGCCCTGCTGCGCACCGCTATGGGTTTCGCGGCATGAGGACGGTGCGCCTTCCCGATGGCGCGACCGTCCCGGTGATCGGGCAGGGGACGTGGCGCATGGGCGAGGGGCATCGGCCGCCCGGCGCGGAGGCGGATGCGCTGCGTCTGGGCCTCGACCTCGGCATGACCCTGATCGACACCGCCGAGATGTATGGCGATGGCGGGTCGGAGCGGGTCGTTGGCCAGGCGATCGCCGGGCGTCGCGACGACGTGTTCCTGGTCAGCAAGGTCTATCCGCAGAACGCCACGCGTCGCGCGATGGAGCGAAGCTGCGATGCGAGCCTGCAGCGGCTCGGGACCGACCGGCTGGACCTCTATTTGCTGCACTGGCGCGGCGGCACGGCGCTGAGCGAAACGGTCGAGGCGTTCGGCCGCCTGGTCGAGGCGGGGAAAATCCTGCGCTGGGGCGTGTCGAACTTCGACGTGGACGATCTGGCGGAGCTCGGCGACGGCGCCATGGCGGCCAACCAGGTGCTGTACAACCCCGAGGCGCGGGGGATCGAGTTCGACCTGATCCCCTGGTGTGCCGAACGCCACCTCCCGATCATGGCCTATTCCCCGGTCGGCCAGGCAGGTGCGCTGCTCCGCCACCCCGTGCTGGCGCACATCGCCGCGCGGCATGGCGCGAGCCCGGCGCAGATCGCCATCGCCTGGTCGGCCCGGTTGCCCGGCATCATCAGCATTCCGAAAGCCTCCGACCTGGACCACGTCCGGGCGAATGCCGCGGCGGCCGGGCTGGACCTGTCGGCGGCCGACCTGGCCGCGATCGACGACGCCTTCGCACCACCCCGGAGCCGCCAGCCGCTCGAGATGCTGTGATGGTGGCGCTGCTCGGCCTGCCGATCCTCGTGGGGGTGTTGTTCGTCCTCGGGTTGACGGCCGTCGCAGCGCCGATCCTGCCGCCCCGCGGCATCGCCCCGGCCACGGCCGGGCTGTGCGGCTTTGCGATCGTTCTGGCGCTCGGGCTGGTCTTCGCGGGCGGCCAATCGCAATTGCTCGGCAGCGGCCTGGTGGTTGATCCGCTAAGCGCGTTCTTCGTGCTGCTGGCGGCGTTCGCCGGGCTGGTCGCCGCCTGCGGCCAGCTTGGCCAACCCGCATCAGGCGCCTTGCCGGGGTTCCTAGCCGCGGTGCTGCTGGTCGTGCTGGCCGGCGACGTGCGGGTCGCCATCCTGGGCGTCTCCGTCTTCGCGCTGGTGTGTTGCGGGTGGCAGCCGCGGCTGGCGGCACTGGCCGGCGTGTTCCTGCTGTCCGGCGCGTTCATCGTGCTGTCGGCCGGCCCGGGTCCCACCTTCGCGCTCATCCGTGCCGCCCCGCCTGACGGAGCGCGCTCTGCTGCCGTCCTTGCCCTGACGCTGCTGGGCGTGGCGCCCCTGGTCGGCTGGGCGCCCTGGCACCGGCCGTTCCTGGCGCTGGAGACGGCCGGCATGCCGCTTCGGGCGCTGGCCCCGGCGGTCGGGCTCTACCTCGCCACGCGCGTGCTGGCGGATTTGTGCGGCCCGGTGACGCCGGGCTGGTGGGGCCTGCCCGTCCTGCTGGCGGCCGCCGCCTCTGCCGGGATCGGCGTCATGCGGGCGGTGCGGGCGTCGAGTTTTGCCGGGATCCTGGCGGGAATAGCCACACAGCATGCCGGCTGGATGCTGGCAGGGCTGGGCGTGGCGGAGGCGGCGCGCGGTGCGGACATGTTGCCGCTGGCCACGTTGGCGCTTGGCGGGGCCATGCTGCACGCGCTCAACCACGCGGTCTTCGCCAGCCTCGCCGGGGTGGTGACGGACGCGGCCGCGTCCGGCGCCGGCAGCCAGACCTTGGACCGGCTGGGCGGCTTGGCGGGGCGCATGCCGGTGGTGGCCGTGGGCATGCTGGTCTGCGGGCTCAGCCTGGCGCTGGCGCCGATGAGCGCCGGGTTCGCAAGTGCCTGGATGGTGCTGCAGGCCTTGTTCGCCGTGCCGCGGATCGGCGGGCTGTCGCTGCAATTGGTGGTCGTCGCGGTTGTCGGCGTGTTCGGCCTGTCGGCCGGGTTCGGCGCCCTTGCGGCCATCCGGTTGGGCGGGGTGGCGTTCCTGGGACGGCCGCGCACACCGCGTGCCGCCGCGGCGGAAGATGCCGGGGTGGCGCAGCGTTGGACGATCCTGGGCCTTACGGCGCTCTGCGTCCTGCTCGGCCTGTTCCCGGGCGTGGCGTTGCGGCTGACACGGTCTGCCCAGCGGATCGTGACCTCCGCCGGGCTGGATGGCCAGGGGGATTGGCTGGGGCTGCGGACCCAGGTCGATTCACCGGGCTACCTGCCCTGGGCCGCCGCCGTGCTGATCGCGGCGGCATTGGGCGTGGTCGCCATCCTGGCGCGGCGCGGCCGGCTGCCATCCTCCCAATTGGTTCCCGCCTGGGAGGACGGGTTCGCCGCGCCACCCGCCTGGATGCCGTTCGGCGACCCGGCGACGCAGGTGACGGCGGCGGCGCTCGCGACGGGCCTGCCGAGCCAGTCCGTCACGCTCCCAGCCTTGCCTCGGCTGCGGCTGCACATCGAGGCGACATGGCCGCCCGGCGGGCTGCGACGTCCCGCCTCGGCCGCGATCCTCGCGCTGGCTGTCCTGCTGCTGCTGGCGCTGGCCGTGTTCGGCCCGGCATGATCGTCGCCGGCGTGGTGGCGCTGCTGTTGCATGCGGCCGTCATGGCGGGGATGGCGCTGCTGCTCGCCGGTATGATGCCTTGGGCAAGGGCGCGTTTGGCCGGGCATGTCGGGCCGCCGGTCTTGCAGCCTTGGCACGATTGGCGCCGCTTGCTGCGCAAGCGCCCGGTGGTGGCGGAAGGGACCTCCGCCCTCCTGCCCTGGGCGCCAGCCGTCGCACTGGCCGCCATCGCCGTGGCAGCCCTGCTGGTGCCCAGCTTTGCCTTGGGAATGGCCACCGCGCCCATGGCCGACTTGGTCGTGATCGCCGGGTTGCTGGGGCTGGCGCGCGGGATCCTCGCTTTGGCCGCGATCGATGCGGGGACTGGCCCGGCCGGCTTGGCCGCCCTGCGGAGCATCCGGCTCGGCGCGCTGGCCGAGCCCGCCGTTTTGCTGGTCGTGTTCACCGTCGCGCTGTTGACCGGAACGACCAATTTGGATGCATCGGTCGCCTCCCTGCACGAGGCGTTGGTTCCGGGCGTGCCGCTGCTGCTGGCGGTCGCCGGATTGGCCGGCGTGGTGGTCGCGGCCGAGGCCGAGGGCAACACGGGCTTCGCCGAGGCATCTGGCTGGCACGAAGCAGCGGCGGAGGCCGCGATGGCCTTGCGCCGGGTGGTGTGGCTGTCGCTGGTGGCGGCGTTGCTGCTGCCGGGCGGCATCGCGCTGGCCGGTTCCGGCCCGCTGGACTGGCTGGTCGGGTTGGCCGCCTGGGTCGTGAAACTGGCCGTGCTGGGCGTCGCCTGCGCCGTGGCCGGGCCGGCGTTGCACCGGGCCGGGCAGGTGGCGGTGGGTCCGTTGATGGGCGCCGCCGTGCTGCTGGGCCTGCTGGCCGTGCTGTTCCTGTTTGCCGGCCAGGGCCTGACATGATGGCCGGAGTGTTGGACCTGGCCCGGCTGTTGGAGTTGTCGGCCCTCCTGCTGTCATTCGCCATCGTGGCGAGCCAGCGGTTGCGGGCGGCCTCCTATGCTGCCCAGCTTCTGGTCATCGGGCTGGTGGCGCTGTGCCAGGCCGGGCTCCAGTCCGATTGGACGCTTTCGGCGGTGACGGGGATCCTGGTGTTGCAGGCTCTGGTGCTGTGGCTCAACCGGCCCGTGATCGCGTGGCGTGCCGCTTTCCCGGTGGTGACGCTGTGCGCGGCCTTGCTGCTGGTGGTGCTGGCGACGGCAAGCGCCCCGTCGGACGGGTTGGGGGTGCCGCTCGCCATCGTGTTGCTGGGCCTGTTGGGGGCAGCGGCAAGCACGGGGCCGTACGGCGTGCTTTCCCTGCTGAACGGCGTCGTCCTGGGCATGATCGTCGTTCCGGGGCTGCCGCTGCGGCCGGTCTTGACGGTGGCGCTGGCCGGCTTGGCGGTGGTGATCATCAAGGATGGCAGCCGCCTGGTCTGGGTGCGCCGGTGATCGGCGGGCTCTGCATCGTGCTGCCTCTGGCGCTGGCGGCGCTCGTCCCGTGGGTGCGCGGCGTCCGGGCCCTGTCGCTCGGCTGTGCCGTGCTTTACCTGGCGCTCGCCGTCAGTATGCCTTGGACCGGGAGCAGCCTGGGCGGGTGGCTGCTGCCGGACCCGCTGGTCGTGCACGTGATGGTGCTGACCGGCTTCGCCTGGCTGATGGCCAACGGGTTGGAGGCAAGTCCGGCTCCGTTGGCCCTGCTGGTCGGCCTGGTCAGCCTGGCGCTGCTGTCCGACGGCGCCGGACTCACGGCCATCGCGGCGGGCGGGGCTGGCGTCGCCGCCGTGTTCTGCCTCCGGCTGGCGGCGCCGGGTCCCCTGCTGGCCGCCGCCGCGACCGGCGCCGGGTTGGCCGTGTTCGGCACGGTGCTGCTGTATGTCGGCACGGCGCCGGCCATCGGGCCTGGCTGGTCGGCCTTGCGCTGGAGCGCGCTGTCGGACCTCGGGGCTGGTGCGAACGGCATGGCCCTGAGCGCCGGATACGGCCTGATGATGCTGGGCTTGGGAGTGTCGTGCGGCCTGACGCCGATTTGGGCCATGTGGAGCGGGGCGATCCTGCCGCGCGGGCTGGCGATGCTTGCCGGACCGCTCGGCGGCGTTTGGCTGGTGGTGGCGCTGCGGTTGCGCGGCGTGCTGGACGGCAGCGGCCACGCCATCGCCCCGGGTGGCCTGCTGCTCACGGTGGGGCTGGCTGGCCTGGGGACTGCGCTGCTGTGCCTGCGGGAACGCGGCGGGACGGTGGCGGCGTGCTTGATCGCGGTGTTCGGGGCGGTGCTGGTCGGCTTCGGCACCGGCGGCGCCGCGGCGACGGACGCCGCCTTGCTGCATCTGACGCTCGGCTGCCTCGCGCTGAGCGCGGCGGCGACTGGATCACGGGTTGGACTGGCCGCTTTGGCGGGGCTCCCGCCCCTTGGTGTGTTCGCGAGCGGCTTTGCCCTTGTGATGGACGCGGCGGGATGGAGCGCGGTCTTGGCCACGATCCTGGGATGCAGCCTGTTCGGCGTTGCGGCGCTGGCGTTGCGCCGCCTGCCGCCGACCGGCCAGGACGCCCGGCTGGGCTGGATCGGGGTGGGCCTGGCCTTGGTCGGGGCCTGGACCATGCCGCCGGCCATCGCGGCCTGGCTGCAGGGCATCGCGGCGGCGGCACGATGAGCAGCGCCGACCTGATCCGGGCATCCCCGCTGGTGCCGTGCCGGCCCTGGCCGCGCTATGTCCTGCCGGCCGAGCAATGGCTGGCGCTCGCCCCGGACGGCCTAGTTCTGCTGGCGCTCTGGGCCGACACGGCCGCGATCTACGCGCTGTTCGCCAGCGGGGGCGCCGGGCAAATCCTGCTTGCGTCGACGGCGGTGCGGGATGGCGAGTATCCGGCCCTGTCGCCACGCTTTCCGGCTGCCGCCCTGCCTGAGCGGATGGTGCATGATCTATGGGGCCACCGGGCGCAGGGCGGCCTGGACGCGCGCCCATGGCTGGACCACGGGCGCTGGAGCGTCACCCAGCCGCTCTCCGCCCGGCACGGACCGGCCAGCGGGGCCACCGAATACGCGTTCCGCCCGGCGGGCGAGCTGATGCAGATCCCGGTCGGGCCGGTGCTCGGCCACCCGGCGGAGCCGGTGCATTACCGCATCCATGCGGAGGGCGAGGTGGTTGCGGCGATGGAGGCGCGGCTGGGCTATGCCCATAAAGGCATCCTGCTGCTGATGCGCGGCAAGTCGCCACGCGCGGCCGCCCGGTTCGCGGCGCGCCTGTCCGCCGACGCGACGGTCGCCAACGGCGTGGCCTTCGCCGGCGCGGCGGAGGCAGCCTTGGGTGTCGAGGCGCCCCCGCGCGCCATCATGCTGCGCGGGGTCATGGCGGAGGCCGAGCGGATCGCCACCCATCTGGGCGACCTCGCAGCAGCGTGCGGGGCGATGCCGCGGCTTTGCGGCCGGCTGGGCTGGCAGCGTGAGCAGATGCTCCGGGCGGCGGCCCAGGCCTTCGGCCACCGCATGATGATGGATTGCGTCGTGCCCGGTGGCCTGGCGACGGATATTGCGCCGGAAGGCGCCGCCGCCCTGCAGACGGCGGCGTCCGCGCTGGCCCGGGAGATGCCCTCCTTCTCGCTGGGTGGACTCGGCGCCGGGGTCGGCAAGGCGCCAGCCACAGTCGCGGAGGCCTTCGTGCCGCCGGGCATCGTAGGGCGAGCGGCCGGTGTCTTGGTGGATGCCCGGCAAAGCCCGGGCTATGCCCCCTATCCGGCCGTGACGCCGCCCACGCTGCCGGGCGGGGATGCGGCGGCGCGGCTGCACCTGCGATTGCTGGAGATTGCAGTGAGCCTGGACCTGATGCGGGATTGGCTCGCCTCCCTGCCGCCCGGCCCCGTCAGCCAGACGCTGCCGAATGGCAGTGGCGAGGGGCTGGCGGTGGCGGAAAGCCCGCGCGGGGCGGTGTGGCACTGGCTGCGGCTGGATGGCGGGCTGATCGCCAGCGCGTTCTGCGCCGACCCGAGCTGGCGGCTCTGGCCCGTGCAGGAAGCTGCGTCCATCGGGGCCTTGCTGGACGACCTGCCGTTGATCGACCGGTCCTTCGCCTGTGCGCGGTCGGGGATGGACCTATGACGCGCCTGACGGACCCGGCGCCCGTGCCGCCGGCGGAGGGTGTCGCTGCCCTGACCGCCCGGCTGGATGCCGCCGCGCAGGTCCGGCTGGGCCGCAGCCTGGCCGTATTCCACGTGCCGACCGGCGGGTGCGGCGGCTGCGAGCGGGAACTGACGGCGCTCACCGGCCTGGTCTACGACCTCGAACGCTTCGGGCTCCGTTTCGTGGGGTCGCCGCGGCAGGCGGACGTCCTGCTGGCGACCGGGCCGCTCACCGCCAATTTGCAGGAGGCGCTGGCGCAATCCTACACCGCGATGCCGGAGCCGAAATGGGTGGTCGCGGTGGGCGACTGCGCGGTGGATGGCGGCGTGTTCAAGGGCAGCTACGCCGTGCATGGCGGGGTGGGGATGGCCGTGCCGGTCGATCTGCTGGTGCGCGGCTGCCCCCCGTCACCGGGCGACATCCTCGCGGCGCTGCTCACGCTGTTGGCGGCGAACGCCCCGCGCCCGGCGCGTCCGCCGCGCCGGTTATAGCAGGCACAGCTCGCGCAGCCGCTGCGCCAGGCCGTGCGGCAATCCTGCCTCGTCGGAGCCGGCCGCCACATCCTCCGGCGCATCCTCGCCCCGCAAATAGCGCCAGCCCTGGAACGCCTTCACAGGGCGGCCGCAGACCGGCACCACCGCCGGGTCCAGCCCGATCGCGGCGCAGGCGCTGCCATCGTGCCGCGTTGCCGGCGTGATGGCGGTGATGCGCTGCCGCACCAGCATCGTGCCGTCGATCACCCAGTAGAGCGACCCGGCCTCCAGCAGCTCGGGCGCGCGGCGGGGCAGGTGGCGGGTGAGGTGCTGGACCGGTAGGCCGGCGGCCAAGCGCCCGGCCTGGTACGTGCGCAGCTCAGCCGGATCGCGCACGCCGACGCAGAGTTTCATCAGGTGCAACATCACCCCGACAGATGGCGAAGCCGTGGCGCACCGGCAAGCGCGTTGAGGCATTGACTCTCGTTGCGATCACGGCGATGTCCGGCCGTCGTGCAGGGCTGCCCTGCGCTGTGGGAAAGGTTCATGATGGCAATGAAAGTGATCGGCGCAGTCGCGCTGGCCGCCGGCCTGGTTGCTGCGACGGTCGGTGCGCGGGCGCAAGGGTCCGGGTCGGCAACGCTCGACGCGATCAAGGCGCGCGGCATGCTGGTGTGCGGCGTCTCCCCGGGGGTGGCCGGCTTCTCGCTGGCGGACAGCCAGGGCGTCATCCGCGGCATCGACGCCGATGGCTGCCGCACGGTGGCCGCGGCGGTCCTGGGCGACGCCAGCAAGGTGCGGTTCGTGCCGACGACGACGATCACCCGCTTCACCGCCCTGCAATCCGGCGAGATCGACGTGCTGATCCGCGAGACGACGTGGACGCTGGGCCGCGAAGCCAGCCTCGGTCTCGAATTCGCCGGCGTGAACTACTATGACGGCACCGGCTTCCTGGTGAAGACCGCCGCGAACGTGAAATCCGCCAAGGAGCTGGACGGCGCCACCGTCTGCGTGCAGCCCGGCACCAGCACGGAGCTCGCGATCAACGACTACTTCCGCAACAACAACCTGAAGTTCACGCCGGTCGAGATCCAGGACCTCAGCGAAATCCAGAACGCGTTCATGTCCGGCCGTTGCGACGCCTATTCGACCGACAGTTCGGCGCTGGCCGCGTTCCGCTTCCAGCAGGGCGCCAAGGCGAGCGACCTGACCTTGTTGCCGGAGATCATCAGCAAGGAGCCGCTCGGGCCGATGGTCCGCAAGGGCGACGACAAATGGTTCGACATCGTGAAGTGGACGCAGTTCGCGACGCTGACGGCCGAGGAAGACGGCGTCACCAGCAAGAACGTCGACAGCTTCCTGACCAGCACCAACCCGGAAATCCGCCGCCTGCTGGGCCTGGAGGGCGACATGGGCAGGGCGCTGGGGATCGACAACAAATGGGCCTACAACGTCATCAAGCAGGTGGGCAATTACGGTGAGATTTGGGACCGCAACATCACCGTGATGGCGGTGCCGCGCGGGATCAACAACCTGTGGACCAAGGGCGGCCTGCAATACGCGCCGCCGATCCGCTAGAGCCTGATCGTTTAAAGCACGGACTATCTTGCGCAGCCTGGCCGCTGATTTCCTGGGCAGTCTGCCCTTTCCGAATGCCGTCCCCGTCCTGGGGACGGCATTTTCGTTTTGCGGCGGGCATGACGTCGTTGCAGGGTGCAATGCCGTCGCAGTATGACAGCTATGCGCGGCATGATCGAAGCACGTGAAGGAACACAGACAGCCATGTCCGGCGCCGTACTCGACCCTCGCCTGACGTCCGCCCGGCCCGCGCCCAAGCAGCGCATGCGCCTGTCCTGGTCCGACCCGAAGTTCCGCAGCATCGTCTGGCAGGTGGTGGTGGTGGCCATCCTGGTCGCCATCGTCGCCTACCTCGTGCGCAACACGAACCGCAACCTGGCTGCCCGGAACATCGCGACCGGCTTCGCCTTCCTGGCGCGCACCGCCGGCATCCCGATCGGCGAGCACAGCATCCCCTACGACCCGGCGACGAGCACCTATGGCGATGCGTTGCTGATCGGCATCATCAACACGCTGAAGGTCGCGATCATCGGCATCGTGCTGGCCACGATCTGGGGCACGGTGCTGGGCATCGCCCGGCTGTCGAAGAACTGGCTGATCTCCCGCCTGGCGGCGCTGTACGTCGAGTTCGTGCGCGACATCCCATTGCTGCTGCAATTGCTGTTCTGGTACGGGTTGCTGCAGACGCTGCCGAGCGTGCGCAACGCGTTCGCGGTGCTGCCGGGCGTGTTCTTTTCCAACCGCGGCATCAAGGTGCCGCTGCTGGATTGGCAGACGGCGCATAGCTGGGCGCTGGCGGCCTTCCTGGTCGGGTTGATCGGCGTGATCGCGTGGTCGGGCGCCGCCGCCAAGAAGCAGGCGGAGACCGGCGTGCGGCCCAGGACGTGGCCGGTGGCGATCGCTCTGCTGGTCGTCTTCCCGCTGTTCATCTGGGCCGTGCTGGGGGCGCCGTTCCACTTGGACATGCCCGTCAAGGGCGGCTTCAACTTCACCGGCGGCGGCACGATCAGCCCGGAATACTGCGCGCTGACGCTGGGCCTGGTCGTCTACACCGCCTCCTACATTGCGGAGATCGTGCGCTCCGGCATCCAGGCGGTGCCGCAGGGCCAGTGGGAGGCCGCTGGGGCGCTCGGGCTGCGGCCGAGCGCGGTGCTGCGGCGCATCGTCCTGCCGCAGGCGTTGCGCGTGGTCGTTCCGCCGATGACGAGCCAGTTCCTGAACCTGACGAAGAACAGCTCGCTCGCGGTGGCGATCGGCTACCAGGACGTGGTGTCGATCGACCAGACGACGCTGAACCAGACGGGCCAGGCGGTGGAAGGAATCGCGCTGCTGATGGCGGTGTTCCTGGTGATCAGCCTTTCGATCAGCCTGTTCATGAACTGGTACAACGCCCGCATCGCGCTGGTGGAGCGCTGAGATGAGCCAACTCGCCACCACGGATGTCGATCCAGTCCCCGCCATCGCCGGCGCCGCGGCCATCCCCTCGGTCGCGCGCGACCGGCCGCCGGCCACGGTGCATGGCCCGCTGGCCTGGCTGCGCACCAACCTCTTCGGCTCCTGGCCGTCCGCGGTCGCCACGATCGTGTTCGGCGTGCTGATCGTCTACTGGGTCGTGAATTTCTTCGACTGGGCGGTCGTTCACGCCGTCTGGACCGTGCCCGACGGCGCCAACGGCCCGGACACCACGGCCTGCCGCGACGCGAAGGGCGTCGGCGCCTGCTGGGCGGTGCTGCACGAGAAATACCGGTTCATCCTGTTCGGCCGTTTCCCCTATGACCTGCAATGGCGCCCGGCCCTGGTCATCGTGCTGTTCATCGGCCTGTATGCGCTGTCTGCCTGGCGTCGGTCCTGGCGGAAGGAGTTGCTGCTGGTCTGGATCGTCACCCTGACCGCGATCGGCATCCTGATGTGGGGCGGCATCCTGGGCCTGGACTTCGTGCCGCAGGACCAGTGGGGCGGGCTGCCGTTGACGCTGATCCTCGCCACCTTCGGCGCCGCCTTCGCCTTCCCGCTGTCGATCGGAGTGGCGCTGGGCCGCCGCTCCACCAAGCTGCCGGCGGTCAAGGCGTTGTGCGTGCTGTATGTGGAGCTGATCCGCGGTGTGCCGCTGATCACCTTGCTGTTCATGGCCAGCGTGATGTTCCCGCTGTTCCTGCCGGACGGCATCAACGTCGACAAGCTGTTGCGGGCGCAGGTCGCGATCATCCTGTTCGCGGCGGCCTATCTGGCGGAGGTGGTGCGCGGCGGGTTGCAGGCGCTGCCGAAGGGACAGTACGAGGCGGCGGATGCGCTCGGCCTGTCCTACTGGAAGAAGACCGGCTTCATCGTGCTGCCGCAGGCGCTGCGCCTGGTGATCCCGCCGCTGGTGAACACCTTCATCGGCTTCTTCAAGGATACCAGCCTGGTGCTGATCATCGGCCTGTTCGACCTGCTCTCCGCCGGCAAAATTGCCATCAGCGAGCCCGCCTGGGCCGGCTACTCGACCGAGGTCTATTTGGCGCTGGCCGCGGTCTACTTCGTGTTCTGCTACACCATGGCCCGCTACTCGCGCGGGCTGGAGCGTGAGTTCGCCCGCGCCCGCAACCGGTAAGAGGGGGATGTCCCGATGAGTGCCGCGATGACGATGACGACGCCGACCAAGCTGTCCAACGCGGCCCCGGCGATCGTGCTGGACAAGGTGAACAAGTGGTACGGCGCGATGCACGTGCTGCGCAACGTTTCCCTGACGGTGGGACAGAAGGAGAAGGTGGTGGTGTGCGGGCCCTCCGGCTCCGGCAAATCCACCATGATCCGCTGCATCAACCGGCTGGAGAGCCATCAGGAAGGCCGGATCCTCGTCGACGGCACGGAGCTGACGGACGATCTGCGCGCGCTGGACACGATCCGGCGTGAGGTCGGGATGGTGTTCCAGTCCTTCAACCTGTTCCCGCATC
This sequence comes from Acetobacteraceae bacterium, assembly GCA_965199095.1. Lineage (GTDB taxonomy): Bacteria > Pseudomonadota > Alphaproteobacteria > Acetobacterales > Acetobacteraceae > LMUY01. The sequence goes on along the minus strand of CBDAQM010000003.1, from coordinate 118,418 downwards.
TGACGATCCTGGAGAACTGCACGCTGGCGCCGATCTGGGTGCGCAAGATGCCGAAGGCCGAGGCGGAGGAGCTGGCGATGAGCTATCTGCGCCGGGTCAAGATTCCAGAGCAGGCGAAGAAGTATCCCGGCCAGCTCTCGGGCGGCCAGCAGCAGCGCGTGGCGATTGCAAGGGCGCTGTGCATGAAACCGAAGATCATGCTGTTTGACGAACCCACCTCGGCGCTGGACCCCGAGATGATCAAGGAGGTGCTGGACACCATGATCGGCCTGGCCGAGACGGGCATGACCATGGTGTGCGTGACGCACGAGATGGGCTTCGCCAAGAAGGTCGCCGACCGGGTGGTGTTCATGGACCGCGGCGAAGTGGTGGAGGCCGGGCCGCCGCGCGACCTGTTCGACAACCCGCAGACCGACCGGTTGAAGCTGTTCCTCAGCCAAATCCTGAAGGACCACTGACGCCATGAAGCGCCGGGATGTTCTGGCAGGGGCTGCCGGCTCCGCATTGCTGGGCGCGCTGCCCCGGCCCTCCTTGGCGCAGGGGGCTGCGGCCCGGACGCTGAAGTTCATCCCGGAAGGCAACCTCGCCAACCCGGACCCGATTTGGACCACGACGACGGTCGCCCGCAACCACGGGTTCCTGATCTACGACACGCTGTTCGGTGTGGACGGCAAGCTGACGGCCAAGCCGCAGATGTGCGAGGGGTTCGAGCTGTCGGACGACAAGCTCACCTGGAGCTTCCGCCTGCGCGAGGGCCTGAAGTTCCATGACGGGGAGCCGGTGCGTAGCGCGGACTGCGTGGCGTCCATCGCCCGCTGGACCAAGCGGGACGGGTTCGGCCAGCGGCTGGCGGCCCAGCTCGACAGCATGGCGGCGAAGGACGATCGCAGCTTCACGGTCAAGCTGAAGCGGCCCTTCCCCCTGCTGGTGGCGGCGCTGGCCAAGCCGGCCGCAAACGTGTGCTTCATCATGCCGGAGCGCGTGGCGAAGACGGACGCATTCACCCAGATCACCGACTTTACCGGCTCCGGCCCGTTCCGCTTCCTGCGCGACGAGTGGAGGCCCGGCGCGCTCGCCGCCTATGCCCGGTTCGCTGACTACGTGCCCCGGCAGGAGAAGCCGGATTTCACGGCGGGCGGTAAGGTGGCGAATTTCGACCGCATCGAATGGACCATCATCACCGACCCAGCGACCTCGGCCGCCGCGATCCAGACGGGGGAGCAGGATTGGTGGCAGACGCCGATCGCGGATTTGTTGCCGCAGCTTCGCCGGGCCCGCGGTGTCGTCATCAAGCCGATGACCAGCATCGGCAGCATCGAGATCATCCGCTTCAACGAGCTGCATCCGCCCTTCGACAACGTCAAGATGCGGCAGGCCGTGCTGAAGGTGGCGAACCAGAAGGACTTCATGCAGGCGGCGTATGGCGACGACACCAGCCTGTACCGCACCGATGTCGGCGTGTTCACGCCCGGCTCCCCGGCGGCGTCCAGCGTCGGCATGGATGCGCTGACCGGTCCGCGCGATTTCGCCGCCGCGAAGACGCTGGTGCAGGAAGCCGGCTACAAGGGCGAGCCGGTCGTGATCATCTCGCCCACCGACTATCCGCAGTTGGAGGCGTTCTGCCAGGTCGCGCGCGACCTGCTGATGCGGCTGGGGGTGACGGTGGATTATCAGCCCAGCGACTGGGGCACGGTGGTGCAGCGCCGTGCGAGCAAGGAGCCGGTGGATAAGGGTGGCTGGAGCGTCTTCTGCACCGGGTGGGAGGGCCTGAACACGGCCGATCCGGGCGGCCACTACCCGATCATCGGCAGCGGCCAGGACGCCTGGTTCGGCTGGCCGACCAGTCCGCTGATCGAGCAGTTGCGCACCGACTGGTTCAACGCGCCGGACGCCGCGGCGCAGAAGAAGGCGACCGATGCGATCCAGGCCGCGGTCTGGCAGGAAGTGCCATATATCCCGCTGGGCCAGTTCTTCCAGCCGGCGGCGTTGCGCGAGAACGTGACGGGCGTGCTGGACAGCCCGTTTCCGATCTTCTGGAACGCGAAGAAGGCTTGATCCGATCCCGCTGGTCTCAAGAGGCCCTTTAGTCTAGAGGCTGACCGCTTCAGGTTTGACCTGCGAAAACCCTATGCCCCCGAGGGAGAAGCACGGGCCGTCAACCTGAAACGATCGCTTTGTAGGATCAGAGCGGGTGGGAGAGCTGGCCGGTCAGAAGAGCTGGCGGAAGATCACGTAGAGCGAACCGGAGATCGCCATCGCCGCTGGCAGGGTGAGCACCCAGGCGAGCGCCATGCTCTTCAGCGTGCCCCATTGTAGGCCGGAGCCGTTGGCCGCCATCGTGCCCGCCACGCCGCTGGACAGCACATGCGTGGTGGAAACCGGCAGGCCGAAGCCATCTGCCAGCCCGATGGTCGCCATCGCCACGATCTCCGCCGACGCGCCCTGGGCGTAGGTCAAATGGGTCTTGCCGATCTTCTCGCCGACCGTGACGACAATGCGCTTCCACCCCACCATCGTGCCCAGGCCAAGCGCGATGGCCACCGATATCTTCACCCAGAGGGGGATGTAGCGGGTGCCGCTGTTCAGCGAGGATTGCAGCGAGCCCAGCTTCTTCTGCTCGTCGACGCTGAAGCCCGGCGGCTTGGCGCCCATCACCCGCACCGCGTCCGAAGCGAGGTACATGTCGTTGCGCACGTTCTGCGTGACGGCGGCCGGGATGGCCTTGATGGCGCCGTAGTTCTTGACCTGCTGGCCGATATCGTTGGTCAGCATGGCGAGCGCGGCATAGACGGCGGGCTTGTTCACGTCCTTTGCTTTCAGTGCGTCGCCCACCGTCGCACGGGCCGCAGCGGCGTCGGCCGGGGGGGTCGCGCCCGAGGCATGGGCCTGCAGAACCGATTGCCCATCCTGCGTCGCCTGCAGGAACATCGGGGTGGTGCTGTCCGGCATCGCGCGGTTCAACGCATAGGCGGTGGGGGCCGCGCCGATCAGGATCAGCATGATCAGCCCCATGCCCTTCTGCCCATCGTTGCTGCCGTGGAAAAACGACACGCCGGTGCAGGTGAGCACGAGCAGGCCGCGGATCAGCGGCGGCGGCGGATTGTTGCCTTGCGGTGCGGCATACAGCGCCCTGTTGTGCACCAGCTTCTTCATGCCCAGCAGCAGCAGGGCCGACAGGATGAAGCCGATGATCGGGCTGAACAGCAAGGATTCCAGCACGCCAACCGCCTGGCCCCATTCGACGCCGGACGTGGCGGCGCCCGCCGGCGCCATCAACTGGTTGGCCAGGCCCACCCCGATGATGGATCCGATCAGCGCGTGAGAGGAGCTGTTCGGAATGCCGAACGCCCAGGTCCCCAGGTTCCAGATGATCGCGGCGATCAGCAGCGCAAAGATCATGGCGTAGCCGGCGGTGCTGCCGGCCTGGAGGATCAGCTCCACCGGCAGCAGCGTCACGACCGTGAATGCGACGGCGCCGCTGGACCACAGCACGCCCAACAGGTTGAACGTGCCGGACCAGACGACCGCCACCAAGGGCGGCAGGCTGTGGGTGTAGATCACCGTCGCCACGGCGTTGGCGGTGTCGTGGAAGCCGTTGACGAACTCAAACCCCAAGGCGATCACCAAGGCGAGGCCGAGCAGCACCAAGGCGCCGGTGGCTACGTTGTGCTCGCCCACATCGGCCATGTCGGTTGCAATGCTGTAGGCAGCGAACAGCAGCCCGGCGACCAGCACGCCGATGAACGCGATAGCGCCCGCTGCATGCGGCTTCTGGTCCATTTGCGGGCGAGGCGCGTTCGCCCCCGCCAATCCATTGTTCAGCGTGAGATCCGACATGCCGCCCCCGCAACCGCTCGTGCGCCGGGCTTTAACGAACCGGCGCCGGGATGCGTGTGTCGTTGCTATGACATTTGCTGGGCCTGTGGCGGTCATCCAGCTCGCTGCGGATCGCCGCGGCAAGGCCGGGCTGCGCCCGGCGGATTTGGCCGACCCGGCGGACCGCAGCCAGCGCCGGGACCGGATCACGCTCCCAATCCTCAAGGAACAGCAGGTCCGCGACCGCCGAGTCCGGCAGGCCTTGGGCCAGGAGGCGGCGAACCGTTTGCGTCTGTGGGACCGTCTGCATGCCACGCGTCCTCGCGATGTCGCAGCGGGCAACGCGAGGCGGTTCGCGGGGTATCCGCCGAACGGGAAAAAGAAAGCCCTTGCCCGTTACGGCGGCTAAGCGGCAGTGGCTGCGGGGGCGCCCCGCAGCCACTGGTGATCAATAGCGGTAGAGGTCGTGCTTGAACGGGCCGGAAACGGGCGCGCCGATATACTCGGCCTGCTTCGGCGACAGCTTGGTCAACTCCGCGCCGACCTTGGCCAGGTGCAGGGCGGCGACCTTTTCGTCCAAATGCTTGGGCAGGGTGTAGACCTTGCGCTCATACTTGCCGGCCGGGGCGCCCCACAGCTCCAACTGCGCCAACACCTGGTTGCTGAACGAGGCGCTCATCACGAAGGACGGGTGCCCGGTCGCGTTGCCGAGGTTCACCAGCCGGCCCTCGCTGAGCACGATCAGCCGCTTGCCGTCGGGGAACACGACCTCGTCCACCTGCGGCTTGACGTTGTCCCAGGTGTAGTTGCGCAGCGCCTCGATCTGGATCTCGCTATCGAAATGCCCGATGTTGCACACGATGGCGCGGTGCTTCATGGCGCGCATGTCGTCGATGGTGATGACGTCGACGTTGCCGGTGGCGGTGACGAAGATGTCGCCGCGCGGCGCCGCCTTCTCCATGGTGACGACCTCGTAGCCCTCCATCGCGGCCTGCAGCGCGCAAATCGGGTCGACCTCCGTCACCAGCACGCGGCAGCCGCCCTGGCGCAGGCTGGCGGCGGAGCCCTTGCCCACGTCGCCGAACCCGGCGACCACGGCGACCTTGCCGGCGAGCATCACGTCGGTGCCGCGGCGGATCGCGTCCACCAGGCTCTCGCGGCAGCCATAGAGGTTGTCGAACTTGGACTTGGTGACGCTGTCATTGACGTTGATGGCGGGCACCAGCAGCTTGCCGGCCTTCGCCATTTCCCACAGGCGGTGCACGCCGGTGGTGGTCTCCTCGGAGATGCCCTTCACGTCCTTCAGCATCTCGGGGTACTTGTCGTGCATCAGCACGGTCAGGTCGCCGCCATCGTCCAGGATCATGTTCGGCGTCCAGCCGTCCGGCCCGCGCACCGTCTGCTCTATGCACCACCAGAACTCTTCCTCGTTCATGCCCTTCCAGGCGAACACCGGGGTGCCTGCCGCGGCGACGCCGGCGGCCGCATGGTCCTGGGTCGAGAAGATGTTGCAGGACGACCAGCGCACGGTGGCGCCCAGCGCGGTCAGCGTCTCGATCAGCACGGCGGTTTGGATGGTCATGTGCAGGCAGCCGGCGATGCGCGCGCCCTTCAGCGGCTGGCTGGCGCCGTATTCCGCGCGGATCGCCATCAGGCCGGGCATCTCGTCTTCCGCCATGGAGATCTCCTTGCGGCCCCAGCCAGCGAGGGAGAAATCCTTGACCTTGTAGTCGGTCGGCATTGAGACGTCGGGCATCGGCGGGCTCCTGGCTGGAATTCCCCGGCGCTATATAAGGATATCTTGATGTTTGCAACTACGACGCGCGACACGCGTCCCCCGCGGCCGGCTTGCGCCCGTCCAGGCAACCTTGTTGCCGACGGGTGCGCGGTGCAGTTTGCCGATTGATCAGCGGCAGGCAGGTGTTCGCCTGGCCGTGTTTTCGGAAAGACATCGATGCTGCCCGATTTCCTAAAAACTGATCGGCGCCGCGGCCACGTGGACGCCGTCGACGACATGATCATTTCAGGCTGGGCGGCCGACCTCACCCAGTTGGGGGCGCCAGCGTCGCTCGTCTTGCTCGTGGACGACCAAGTCGTCGGGTCGTTCACCTGCACGGAGCCGCGGTCAGACCTGAACGCGCTGAACATCCCCGGCACGCGGCTCGGCTTCCGCTTTGCCCTTCCGGACCTTGCCTTGGATGGCCTGCTTCACCGCATCAGCATCCGGTTCCGCTCGGGCGAGGTGCTCACCCACGGGCCCGACATGCAGGCCGAGCTGCCCGTGCGGTACCATCCGACCCTCATCCAGGGCATGGTCGACGGGATTTTCGGCAACGTGGTCCGCGGCTGGGTGTTCCGCATCGATAAACGGACGCAGGCGCGCACCGGTGGCGTCACGCTCGAGGTCAGGCACCAAGGCATCACGCTTGCCCGCGTGAAGGCGGACGGCGAGCGGCCCGACGTGGTCGAGGCGCATGGCTGCGAGCCGCGATGCGGCTTCTTATACGCCGTTCCGGCTCGGCTCCGCGACGGGCAAGTCTTCGAGGTCGACGTCCACGCCGTGCCGGAAGACGTCCCGTTGCAGGGCAGTCCGTTCCGCGGTCGCGTGCTCATCCAGGACAACGCCGACCGGCTGTTCGACATGTATGCCAAGGTTGAGGCGCTGTGCACGCAGGTCTATGCGCTGAAAGACCAACTCCGCCAATTGGTGGCCGCCGACGAGGATACGATTGCGACATATCATCGGTGGGCCACCGGCTATTACGAGGCCCTGCGGGCCCGGGTGATCGCGGCACGCCGCACGGCGCGCTATGCTGAGCTGCTGGGACCGGCACCGCCCAAGGTTTCCATCGTCTGCCCCGTCTACCAGCCCGGCCTGGCTGACTTCGCCGCGGCCGTGCAAAGCGTCCAGCGGCAAACCTGGCCCGAATGGGAGCTGATCATCGTCGACGACGGCAGCCGCTCCGCGCCGCTGACGGAGGTGATCCGCTCCCTCTGTGCCGCGGAGCCGCGCATCCGCGCCGTGTCGCACAAGAAGAACCAGGGTATCAGTGCGGCCACCAACACCGGCATCGCCGCGGCCACGGGCGAATGGGTGGCCCTGTTCGATCACGATGACCTCCTGGTCGACGTCGCGCTGGAGGTCATGCTGCTCGCTGCGCGCAACACCGGCGCGAAAATGCTGTACTCCGACGAGGACAAGGTCGATCAACACGGCTACTTCTCCGAGCCGCATCTGAAGCCGGATTGGAACTACCGCCTTGCCTTGACCAACAACTACGTTTGCCACTTGTTGCTGGTCGAGGCCGAGGCGCTGCGGGCGGCAGGTCCGTTGGACGCGCGCTATGACGGCGCGCAGGACCATGACCTCGTGCTGCGCCTGTCGGAAACGCTGCCCGCCGCCGCCATCCATCATGTGCCGGAGCTGCTCTATCACTGGCGGAAGACGGCAGCATCCACCGCGACGACCGCATCCGCCAAAGCCTATGCGGTCGACGCGGGCAAACAGGCGGTTGCCGATCATCTGGAACGGCGCGGCCTGCCCGCGGTGATCGACGCGGTCTACGGCTCAACGGTGTACGACGTGCGGTGGGGCTTCCGCTCCGAACCTGAGGTCGTGATCCTGATCCCGTTCAAGGACCAGGTGGAGCTGACGCGGGTATGCGTCGACAGCATCCTGTCCGCGACTGCGTATGACAACTACCGGATCGTGCTGATCGACAATTGGTCCACCGCGATCGAAACGCGCGCCTGGCTTTCGGAGGTCGCGTCGAATGACCGGATCTGCGTTATGCGGATGGAGGAGGAGTTCAATTTCGCCCGTATCAACAACCGGGCTGCGCAGCAGATGGAGTGCGAGTTCCTTCTGTTCCTCAACAACGACGTGCAGATCCAGCAGGCCGATTGGCTGCGCCTGATGGTCAACGAGGCGCTGGCGGACCCGCATGTCGCGATCGTCGGCGTCAAGTTGCTGTATCCCAACGACGCCGTGCAGCATGCCGGCGTGGTGCTGGGTGTGGGCGGGGTCGCGAGCCATGCCTTTCGCATGCTGCCGAAGGATACGCGGGGCTACGCCAACCGGGCGGTCTGCGCGCAGGAGATGTCCGCGGTGACGGCGGCCTGCATGCTGTGCCGGGCGGACGTGTTCCGGGACGTCGGGATGTTCGACGAGGCGCATCTCGCCGTCGCCTTCAACGACGTCGACCTTTGCTTGCGCGTCGGGCGGGCAGGCTACCGGATCGTCATGACGCCCGCCGTGGTCCTGCACCACCATGAAAGCATCAGCCGCGGCAACGACCTTGCAGCCCATAACCTGCCGCGCTTCTACGGTGAGAACCAATGCATGATGGACCGATGGTCCGCATTGATCGAGGCTGACCCGTTCTACAATCCGCATTTCTCCCATGAGGTCGGGATGTTCGAGGTCTTGTCGTCAGCATCCTTACGGATGGATCGCGCGCCATCGCTGTTCCGCAAACCCGTACCGCGCGAGACCCCGCGCCTCGCCCTCCACAGTCCGGACCGGGCCGCCGAACCGCCGCCGGTTCGGACGTCAAAAAAGCCGCTCCGCGAGAGGTCGCCGCGACGCAAGATCGGCGTCGCCGCCGCACTGCCTTCATCACGCGGCGTTTCCAGTCCGTGACGGGGCAAGTAGATCGCTTCCATGAAGCCGACCCTATCGAGAGGAAGTCGTAGGGTGGGCTTTAGCCCACCATGGCCTCTACGGCGCCGCCTCAAAGCGGTGGGCTGAAGCCCACCCTACTAGTGTCCTCACCCGCGAGGAGAGAGCTTATTAGGTTAGAACTCAATTGCTCCAGCCTCGTAGGGTGCGTTGCGCTTTGGCAACGCACCATCGTGCCACCCGATGAGGTTTGTCGGCACTGGCGTTGCTCTTTGAAAAACGCCGTATTAGTAAGGCGGCACCTAAGTCTGTCCCTTACAGCGTCCCACCCTTGCGTCCCACCGCCGCCCCAAGCCGCAGCCGCAGCGCTTGCAGCTTGATGAAACCCTGCGCGTCCACCTGGTTGTAGGCGCCCTGGTCGTCCTCGAACGTCACGACCCGTGCGGAGTATAGGCTGTTCGGGCTCTCCCGCCCGATCACGCTCACATTGCCCTTGTAGAGCTTCAGCCGCACGCGGCCGCTGACGCTGCGTTGGCTCTCATCGATCGCGGCTTGCAGCATGCGGCGTTCCGGGCTGAACCAGAAGCCGTTGTAGATCAGCTCGGCGTAGCGCGGCATCAGGCTGTCCTTCAGATGCGCGGCTTCGCGGTCCAGCGTGATGCTCTCGATGCCGCGATGCGCCTGCAGCAGGATGGTGCCGCCCGGCGTCTCGTACACCCCGCGCGACTTCATGCCGACGAAGCGGTTTTCCACCAGGTCCAGCCGCCCGATGCCGTTCGCCTTGCCCAACTCGTTCAGCCGGGTCAGCAGGGCGGCGGGCGACAGGCGCACATCGTCGATCGCCACCGGGTCGCCGCGTTCGAAATCCATGCTGATGACGGTGGCTTGGTCCGGCGCGTCCTCCGGCCGGATGGTGCGCTGGTAGACCAGCTCCGGCGCTTCTTCCGCCGGGTCCTCCAGCACCTTGCCCTCGCTGCTGCTGTGCAGGAGGTTGGCGTCGACGGAGAAAGGTGCGTCCCCGCGCTTGTCGCGCGCGATCGGGATCTGGTTCTGCTCGGCGAACTCCAGCAGCTTGGTGCGGCTGGTCAAATTCCACTCCCGCCACGGCGCGATCACGGTCACGTCCGGCTTCAGCGCGTAATAGGCGATTTCGAACCGGACCTGGTCGTTGCCTTTGCCCGTGGCGCCGTGGGCCACCGCGTCGGCGCCGACTTCTTCGGCGATCTGGATTTGCCGCTGGGCGATCAGCGGCCGCGCGATGGAGGTGCCGAGCAGGTACTGCCCCTCATACAGCGCGTTGGCGCGGAACATGGGGAAGACGAAGTCGCGCACGAACTCCTCGCGCAAATCGTCGACGAAGATCTGCTTGACGCCGAACAACTCCGCTTTGCGCCGCGCCGGCTCCAGCTCCTCGCCCTGGCCGAGGTCGGCGGTGAAGGTGACGACCTCGCAGCCATAGGTGGTTTGCAGCCAGCGGAGGATGACGCTGGTGTCGAGGCCGCCGGAATAGGCAAGCACAACCTTCTTCACATCGCGCGCGGGCATGGCTAGACCTCCGGAATACCAGGGTTCGCGCATAGACCCGAAGCCGTGGGGCGGCAAGCGAATGAAGTTTGGCTGGGTGCTCGGTTTCCTCCTGGTCTCGCTCGCCGCTCGGGCGCAGCCGCTGCTCGACGCGGCGGCTGTGCCGGGCCTGGATGCGGCCGGACGCGCGCTGTATGCGGAGTTCCTGCTGGCCAACACGCCACGGGTGGCGGCCGTCGGCACGAACGGGCGGATCGGGTGGTATTCGGGCGGCCAATCGCTGGAGGCTGCCCGCGCGCGCGCCATCGCGCTGTGCGTCGAGCATGGCGGCACAGGCTGTCGCCCCTATGCCGAGGATCTGGCGATCGTCTGGCCGGGCCGGGAGTGGCGACCGCCAGCGCCGCCGGCCGCCTTCGTCGACACGATCAATTACGGCTTCATCCCGGATGAACGGTTCCTCTGGCATGGGCCGCCCGCCGCCCTCGGGGTGGTCGTCTGGTCGCATGGCAGCTTCGGCGCGGTTGACTCCCGGGGGCTTCAGCCGCCGCCATTCCTCCGGCTGTTCAACGATGCCGGCTTCGACATCGTGCGGTTCGACCGTGCCCCGCTGGTGGACAACCCGGTCCGCGCCGCCGGCTGGCTGCGGGACGGGCTGGCCATGATGCGGCGTGCCGGATACCGCCTGGTCGTGGCGGGCGGCCAATCCCGCGGCGGTTGGACCTCCTTGCAAATCCTGGACACGCCCGGGCTGGCGGACGTGGTGATCGCCGAGGCCCCGGCGGCCCATGGCTCCGGGGCGAGCCCCAATTTGACGGCGCAGGACGACGACCTTCGCGCCCTGGTGGCGGAGGCGCAGCCGTCCCGCACGCGCGTCGCCTTCGCCCAGTTCACCGGCGACCCGTTCATGTCCGATGGCGACACACGGGTGCGCCTGATGGAGCGGTTGCGGCCGAAACTGGGGGCATTGCTGCTGATCGACCGCCCCTCCGGACTGAGCGGGCATTTTGGTGGCGCGGGCGACCCCTTCAGCCGCCGTTTCGCGGCCTGCCTGCTGCGGTTCACGACGGATGCCACGGCGCCGGCGAGTTGCCCACCATAGTGGCAATGTCGTCCCCGGCGCGCCCGTGCAAGCTGGCACGTGACGTGCTTTGCTCCTGCATCAATTGCCAGGGATCACCTCGATGAAGCGTTTTTGGGTCGCAATGGCCCTGTTTGCCGCCGGCCTCTCCACCGCCCATGCGGAGGATATCCTCATCGGGGCGATCTACCCGCTCAGCGGCAACGCCGCGCAGATTGGCGCCGACGCCCAGGCGGCCGTCGCCACGATGAGCGACATCATCAATACCGAGCACCCGCCCATCCCCATGCTGCTCGGCCAGGGCGGCGGGTTGCCGCACATGCATGGCGACCACATCAAGGTCATCTTCGCCGACCACCAGAACGACCCGCAGAAGGCCCGTGCCGAGGCGGAGCGGCTGATCACGCAGGACCACGTGGTGGCGTTGATCGGCAGCTACACCAGCGCCACCGGCGCCACCATCAGCCAGGTCGCCGAGCGCTACGAAGTTCCCTATTTGGCGATGGACAACTCCTCCCCCTCGCTGAGCCAGCGCGGGCTGAAATGGTTCTTCCGCACCAGCCCGCAGGACGAGATGTTCACCGCCGCCATGTTCGACTTCTACAAGGCGATGGGCGAGAAGACCGGCCATCCGGTCAAGTCGGTCGCGCTGTTCTACGAAGACAGCATCTTCGGCACCGACAGCTCCAACGTGCAGAAGAAGATGGCCGCCGCGGCCGGGATCACCGTGGCCGCGGACATCAAATACCGCGCCAACTCCCCGTCGCTCTCGGCGGAGGCGGAGCGGCTGAAATCGGCCAATGCGGATGTGGTGATGCCGTCCTCCTACACCTCGGACGCCATCCTGCTGATGCGGTCGGATAACGAGATCGGTTATCACCCGACGATCATGGCGCAGTCCGCGGGATTTGCCGAGCAATCCTTCCTCACCGCCGTCGGTCCCTTGGCGAACGGGGTGATGAGCCGGTCGTCCTTCGCGTTGGACGCGGTCAAGTCGCGCCCGGCGATCCCGGCCGTGAACGCGCTGTTCCGGGCGAAGGCGAACAAGGATTTGAACGACAACACCTCCCGCCAGATCGTCGCGGTGCAGACCCTGGCGGACGCGATCGACCGCGCAGGCTCCACCAAGCCGGAGGACATCCGGGTGGCGCTGACCAAGACGGACATCCCGGGCAACCAGACGATCATGCCATGGCAGGGCGTCAAGTTCGACAGCACCGGGCAGAACACCGAGGCGACGCCCGTCATCCAGCAGATCACGGACGGCGCCTACCACACGATCTACCCGTTCGACGTGGCGGTGCAGGCACCGATCTGGAATGTCGGCAAGTAGCCATCCCGCGTCGGGGCAAGCGGCATGACGGTGGACACCCTTGTGCAGGTGGCGCTCAGCGGCCTGCTGATGGGGCTGATCTACGCGTTGGTGGCCGCCGGGTTGAGCCTGATCTTCGGCCTGATGGACATCGTGAACTTCGCCCATGGCGAGCTGCTGATGCTCGCCATGTACGCGACGGTGCTGCTGAACGCCGCCACCGGGCTGGACCCGCTGATCCTGTTGCCGGTGGTGGCGGTGGGCTTGTTCGTGGTGGGCGTGCTGATCTATCGCGGGTTGATCGCCCGGGCGCTGGGCGTGCAGTTCAACCGCGGCATGGTGCAGATCTTCGTCACCTTCGGCTTGGGGATTTTCATCCGCGGGGCGGCGCAACTCGCCTTCGGTGGCGATTTCCGCAGCATCGGCACGTCCTGGCTGGGCGACCGCACCGTCGACATAGCCGGCGTGTACGTGCCGCTGCCGCAGCTTGCCTCCAGTGTGGTGTGCCTGGTGGCATTCGCCGCTTTGCTGGGCATCAGCCGCACCGAATTCGGCCGCGCGCTGGAGGCGACGCGGGAGGACCGGGACGCGGTGGCGCTGATCGGCATCGACCGCAACCGCATCTTCGCGCTGGGCTGGGGGCTGGGCGCCGCCACGGTCGGCGTCGCCGGCACCATGCTGGCCACGTTCTATTACGTATCACCCACGGTTGGCGCGAACTTCGCATTGATCGCCTACGTCACGGTGGCGCTGGGCGGGTTCGGCAGCATGACGGGCGCGCTGGTCGCCGGCGTGCTGATCGGCGAGGTGGAGGCGGTGACCGCCCAGGTGCTGGAGCCGTCGCTGAAGCAGGTGGGGATGTTCGCGATCTACCTGCTGGTGCTGATGGTGCGGCCCCGCGGGTTGTTCGGGAAGATATGATGGGCGGGTTCTTGGCTGCGTGGCCCTCACCCAACCCTCTCCCAGAGGGAGAGGGCTTTTTGCTTCTCCCTCTCCCTCTGGGAGAGGGGCGGGGTGAGGGTGGTGCACACCCATGAACAGCATCACCCGCCGCCGCCGCACCGAACTCATCGTCGGCGCCGTGGTCCTCGCCGTCCTGGCCGTGCTGCCGTTGCCGATCCGGGACGTCTACACGCAGAACCTGATCATCCTGACGATCCTCTACGCCGGGCTGTCGCAGGCCTGGAACATCCTGGGTGGGTATTGCGGCCAAATCTCGCTCGGGCACGGGCTGTATTTCGGCGTCGGCGCCTACGTCTCCACCCTGCTGTTCGTCGATGCCGGCATCCCCCCCACCATCGGCATGTTCGCCGCCGGGATCGTCGGGGCGGGGGTGGCGCTGGTGGTGGGCTGGCCGTGCTTCCGCCTGTCGGGGCACTACTACGCCATCGCCACCGTGGTGGTGGGGGAAATCGGCTACCTGCTGTTCCTCAACTGGAACTTCGTGGGCGCCGCGACCGGCGTCTATGTCCCGTTCCACGGCCAGGACTGGGCGGCGCTGCAATTCCGCACCTCGAAGCTGCCGTTCCACTACGTCACCCTCGCCTTCGCCGCGATCACCTGGATCGTGGCTTGGGTGATCGAGGGCTCGCGCTGGGGCTATTCCTGGCGCGCCGTGCGCGACGACGTGACGGCCGCGCGCTCCCTGGCGGTGCGGGTGTTCCCGTCCAAGATGGCGGCGGCCGGCATCAGCGGCTTCTTCACCGCCATGGGCGGCGCGATCTACGCGCAATATGTCGGCTATATCGACCCGGACAGCGTGCTCGCCTCCTCCTTCTCCATCCTGATCGCGCTGCCGGCGGTGCTGGGCGGCGTCGGCACGCTGTGGGGGCCGCTGGTCGGCGCCATCGTGCTGATCCCGACCAGCGAGGTGACGCGGTCCTACATGGGCGGCGCCGGCGGGGTCGACCTGATGATCTATGGCGGCCTCATCGTCGTGGTGGCGCTGGCGCGGCCGACCGGGCTGGTCAGCCTGCTGGGCATCCGCAAGCAGGCCGGGGGCGCCGATGCCGCCCCTTCTTGAGGTCCAGGACGTCAGCAAGTCGTTCGGCGGCGTGGCGGCCAATTTGGACATCAGCTTCGACGTGGCGGCGGGCGAAATCCTGGGGTTGATCGGGCCGAACGGGGCGGGCAAGACCAGCCTGTTCAACTCCATCTCCGGCGAGGTCGCCCCGGACAAGGGCGAAATCCGCCTGGACGGCCGCCGCATCTCCGGCGCCGGGCCGCTTGCCTGCGCCCGCGCCGGCATCGCCCGCACCTTCCAGGTCGTCCGCTCCTTCGACAGCATGACGGTGCGGGAGAACGTGATGGTGGGCGCGTTCAGCCGCACCAACCGCGCCCGCGATGCGATGGCGGAAGCGGACCGGGTGCTGGGCGTGACCGGCCTGGCCGCGCGTGCCGACCACCCGGCGCACGCGCTGACCCCGCCGGAGAAGCGCCGGCTGGAGATCGCCCGCGCGCTCGCCACCCGCCCGCGTATCCTATTGCTGGACGAGATGCTCACCGGGCTGACCCCCACGGAGGCGCAATCCGGCGTGCAGTTGATCCGCGACGTGCGCGACAAGGGCGTCACCGTGATCATGGTCGAGCACGTGATGGAGATCCTGCTGCCGCTGATCGACCGCGCCGTCGTGCTGAATCTGGGCCGGGTGCTGACGCAAGGCCTGCCCAAGGACCTCGTGCGCGACCCGGCGGTGATCCGCGCCTATCTCGGCGACAAATATGCCGGCTGACCCGATCCTCCGGCTGCAGGACGTCTCCGCCGCCTATAAGGGGCTGAAGGCGCTGCAAGGCGTCTCGCTGGAGGTCGCGCGCGGCGAGATCGTGGCCGTGGTCGGCGCCAACGGCGCGGGCAAGAGCACCCTGCTGCGCGCCATTTCCGGCCAGGTGACCACCGGCGGCGCCATCACCTTCGACGGGCATCCGCTCGCCCGCGTGCCGGCGCACCGCATCACCCGCATGGGGATCGGCCTGGTGCCGGAGGGGCGCCGGCTGTTCCCTCGGCTGAACGTGGAGGACAACCTCCGCCTCGGCGCCTATGCACGGCGTGGCGAGGCAGACCGGTTCAAGCCGCTGGACACGGTCTTCACCCTGTTCCCCCGCCTGAAGGAGCGGCTGGCGCAACGGGCGGAGACGCTGTCCGGCGGCGAGCAGCAGATGCTGGCGATCGGCCGCGCGCTGATGACGCAGCCGCGCCTGCTGATGCTGGACGAGCCGAGTCAAGGCATCGCGCCCAAGCTGGTGGACGACATCCTGGCCGCCGTGGCGCGTATCCGCACCGAGCTCGGCGTGACCGTGCTGCTGGTGGAGCAGCGGCTGGGCGAGGCATTGGCGCTGGCCGACCGCGCCTATGTGCTCCAGACTGGGCGCGTCGTGATGTCGGGGCAGGCGGACGCCATTGCGGCGGATGACGGCGTGCGCCGGGCGTATCTTGGACTGTAGCGCGGGGCACTGCCCCGCAAGAGGACAGCCGTGCTCTTGACACCTATTGAAGGGAGATCCTGCGTATGAATCGCCTGACCCGACGCGGCCTGGCCGCCGCCACTGGCCTGATCCCCGCCGCCGCCCTGATCGGCGAGGCGCGGGCGCAGGGTGTCGAAAGCACGCTGGACCGGGTGCAGCGGACCAAGACGCTGCGCATCTCGGCCCTGCCGGGCGCGGCGCCCTATTTCGTCAAGGACCTGCCCAGCGGCACCTGGAAAGGCGCCTGCGTCGAGATGGCGGCCGACATCGCCAAGGTGTTCGACGCGCAGGTCGAGTATGTGGAGGGCACCTATGCCTCCTCCGTGCTGGACTTGCAGGCCAACAAGGTCGACCTCGCCTTTGCCCTGAACCCCACGCCGCAGCGGGCGCTGGCGATCGGGTTCACCCACCCCTTCATCATCCACCCGTTCGGCTGCATCGCGAAGGCGGGCTTCAGCCCCAAGACCTGGGACGACCTGAACAAGCCCGACATCCGCATCGCCTGCGACCTCGGCTCCCTGCACGAGGTCGCGGCCCGGCGCTACTGCCCGAACGCGCAGATCACTGCGCTGAAGAGCCCGGACGAGGCGACGCTGTTCTTCCAATCCGGCCGCGCCGACGCCATCGTCCTGGCGGCGATGATCGGCCTGTCCGTGCTGGCCAAGAACCCGACCATCGGCACGTACTACCTGCTGAGCGGCCCGGTGGTCGCCCTGCCGAGCAATTTCGGCGTCCGGCGCGAACCGGACACGCGCTTCCAGGAAGTCATGAACGCCTGGATCGACTTCAACCGCGGCACCGGGCAGGTGCGGGAATATCTGCTGGACGGCCTGGCGCTGAGCGGCGTCAAGCGCGACAGCCTGCCGCCGGGGCTCACATTCTGACCGCGGTGGCCTGATGGGCTATCAATGGAGCTTCGGCTTCCTGCTCCGCTACACCCACCTCTTCGTCGTGGGGGTGGAGGTGACGGTCGCCTATACCATCGGCACGGTGCTGTTGGGCCTGCTGCTCGGCTTGCTGATCGGGCTGGGCCGGCTGTCGAAATCCCGCCTGGTCAACATCCCGCTGGTGGCCTTGATCGAGGTGTTCCGCTGCACGCCGTTGCTGGTGCAGATCATCTGGTTCTACTATGCGCTGCCGATCATCGTGAACATCCAAATCCCCGCCGTGGTGGCGGCGACGCTGGTGCTCTCGCTGTACACGGCCGCGTTCTATGCGGAGATCTTCCGCGGCGGCATCGAATCCATCGAACGGGGGCAGTGGGATGCGGCTCGGGCCATGGGCTTGCGGCCCTGGCACGTCATGCGCCTGGTCGTGCTGCCGCAGGCGGTGCGGCGCATGGTGCCGCCCTTCCTCAACCAGTCGATCATCCAGCTCAAGAACACGTCCCTGGTGTCGACCATCGCGGTTCCGGACTTGCTCTACCAGGGAACGCTGATCACCGGTGACACCTTCCGGCCGCTGGAAGTCTATACCACCGTCGCGCTGATCTATTTCGCCCTGCTGTTTCCATTGACCCGCCTGGTGCAATGGTATGAAGGACGATTGTCCCGCGGGCGCTAGAGCCTAGTCGTTCCAGGCTTCCATAACGCCATCCTAACGTCGCGGCGTGCCCGGCCCTGTGGTTAACGGTGTTTTCACGCCGATTCACCACGATGGCGTATGCGCCGCGTCCTCCAATTCCTCGCTCTGTCAGCCTGCCTTGCCGGCTTCGCCGGGCAGGCGCTGGGCCAGACATTCGAAAGCGGACGCCTGCTCGCCACGTCGGGTGTCAGCGAGCTTGAAGGCGCGGGTGGCGGCGGGCTGGTCCCCTGGGCGCTCATCACCGGCTATGGCACCCGCGACGCCGTGGGGGGCAATGTGCACGGCACCTATGTCCGGCTGCCGGATTTCTCGCTCGGCAGCGGGGGCGCCGCGGTCGGGCTGTATGACCGGGTGGAGCTGTCCTACGCACATGAATATCTGGACACCGGTTCGACCGGCGGCAAGCTGGGGATCGGTAATGGCTACGCCTTCAACGAGGACATCCTCGGGATCAAGGTCCGCCTGCTCGGCGATGCCGTCTACGACCAGGATAGTTGGCTGCCGCAAGTGGCGGCCGGGACGGAGTTCAAGGCGACCGGCAACCAGGCGGTGTTGCACGCCATCGGCGCCAAATCCGACAAGGGTGTGGATTTCTACGTCGCCGCGACCAAGCTGTTCCTGGCGCAGAGCCTGTTGGTGGACGCGACGGTCCGGCTGACGAAGGCCAACCAGTTCGGCCTGCTTGGGTTCGGCGGCGACCGCATGGGCGGCTACAGCTTCGAATTCGAGGGGTCGGCCGCCTACCTCGTGACCCGGAACCTGGCTTTAGGCGCGGAAATCCGCACCAAGCCCGACAACCTGCGCTTTTCGCACGAAGGACCGGCGGTGGACGTGTTCGCCGCCTATTTCTTCACCAAGAACCTGTCCACCACCGTCGCCTATGTCGGCTTGGGCGAAGTCGCCGGGCAGAAAGACCAGAATGGCGTCTACGTATCTCTGCAGGCTGGTTTCTAGTATCGAAAGGTGTCTCCTATGTCGCGTTGGTTGGGAGGTCTCGCATTCGTTGCCATGCTGCTGGCCGCCGCCCCACGGGCGCAGGCGGCGTTGTACGACGATATGGGCGGCCGGGCCGGGATCGACCGCCTGGTCGAGGACGCGACGGCTCGCTTCCTGGCCGATCCACGGGTGAACAAGACGTTTGCAGAAACCAACATGGACCGCTTCAAGAAAATGCTGTCCGCCCAACTCTGCCAGATCACCGGCGGCCCGTGCGAATATAAGGGGCGCGGCATGGCCGCCGCCCATCGCGGGCTGGAGGTGAACCAGGCGATGTTCAATGCCTTGGCGGAAGATCTCCAGGACTCCATGGCAGCCGTCGGAGTATCCTACCACACGCAGAACCGCGTCATCGCCTTGCTGGCCCCGATGCAGCGGGACGTGGTGTCGCGGTGACTCGACGCACCACCCTGGCCTGCCTCGGCCTTGCCGGCTTAGGATTGGCCTTGGGTGCGCCGTGGCTGCGCGTCGCGGCCGCCGGAATCGCCATCGTGGTGCAGGCCCATCGTGCGTTCAACGTGGCGGAGCTCCACATCAAGCGCGGGGACACCATCGCCTTCACCAACGAAGACGCCTTCGATCACGAAATCTTCGTCAAGACGCCTGGCTTCTCGTTCGAGAGTGTCGAGCAGGCGCCCGGCGACATCGTGAACGCCAAGTTCCCTGTCGCCGGGACGTTCGATGTCCAGTGCGGCATCCATCCACGCATGCACCTGGCTGTGACCGTCGACTAGCCGCCCGCCTGACGATTCGGAGACCTCCCCTTCTGGACAATCCCTGTGTCGATACGAGTAAAAATCCTGCTGGGCTGCCTGGCGCTCATGCTGATGACGGTCGGCCTGGGGCTTTACAGCCGCTCGGCGGAACAGCAGCTCGGCTCCCTAAGCTTGCGGCTGTATGACGACGCCTTTCTGGCGATGAGCTATACCCGGTCGGCGCAGAACGACCTCCTGGTGGCGGCCAACTTGCCGGATGCGCAGGCCACGGAGCGTTTGCACGACGCCGCGGACAACATCGCGGTCGCGGAAGCCCGCGCCATGTCGCCCTCCGGAAAGCAAGCGACCACCGCGCTGCATGCGGCGTTGACGCATCTCGCAACACTCAGTGGCGCTGCACGCGCCGCTGCGATCGCCGCCGCCGAGGACGATTTCGACACCGCCGTGGAGATCTACGCGGCGGACGGCTTCCGCCTGCGCCGCTCGGTCGGTGATGTGCTCGTAGACACGGAACGCCACACCTGGACCGCCATCAGCATCTCAATGGCCGCCGCGCTTTTGGTGACGGTGGTGCTCAGCCGCGCCATCCTGCCGCAGCTACGGACGGCGGTCCGGATCGCGCAGGCCATCGCGGCGGGAGACCGCGCCACCATCATCAAGCCGAAGGGACACAACGAGACGGCGGATTTGCTGCGGGCCTTGGGGATCATGCAGGCGGCGATCTCCGCCAGCCTGGCCGAAAACCGGCACCTGATGGACCGGCAGGCCGAAGCGCATGCGGCCGACGATCGCCACCAGGCGCAGATCGATGCCTTCGTGCAGCGTTTCGGCCGCAGCATGGCCGGGGTGTTCAAGATCGTCGCCGACTCGTCGGTCGGGATGATGCAGAAGGCTGCCGGCTTGCTGACCGATGCCGACGCCCTGCTGGCGCGCGAGCAGGATATGAGCCAGGAGATCGACCAGGTGGTGGCCCGGATTGCCGAAGCGAGCACCGCGTCCAAGGCGCTGAGCGAGGCGATCGTCGGCATTCGTGAGGAGGCGGCGCAGTCCGAGCTGCGCGCCAAGGCCGCACTGGAAGAGACGCAGGCGGCCAGCGTGCAGATGCATACGCTGGACAGCGTCGCCGAGGAGATCGCCGCCGTCGTCGCCATCATCGGCTCGGTCGCGAGTGAGACGAAGATGCTGGCCCTGAATGCCGCGATCGAGGCAGCGCGGGCCGGCCCGGCGGGCGCGGGCTTCGCCGTGGTTGCCAACGAGGTCCGCTTGCTCGCGCAGCGCAGCGCGCAAGAGGCGAAGATGGTGCAGGAGCGGATTGCCAGCATCGTCTCCACCACCGCTGCGGCGCGTGCGTCGATCACCACCATCGACAGCTCGGCGCAGGAGGTCCATCGCCTCAGCGCCTCGATCGCCCGCGCTGTGGCATCGCAGGAGGCGGCATCGACCAGCATGTGGTGCAGCGTGTGGGAAATCTCGACCAACGCGGCCAATGTCGGGCAAAGCCTGGCCGAGATCGGCGGCCTGGCGCGCGAAGGCGCCGGCTATCTGCAGGCGATCGGCGACGAAGCCGGCAAGCTGTCGCGCAACGGCGCCGATCTGAGTGCCGAGGTGTCCGCCTTCCTGCAATTCATCGGCGCGATCAAGGCCGGTGAGTTTACCCGCCACGCGCCTGTCACGGTCCCGGCGGTGCTGGAGGTGGAGGGCGTGGTGCGGACTGGGCGGGCCGTGTTCACCTCCGAAGTGGCCGCCAGCTTTGCGCCGGGCTTTGACGCCGCACTTGGGTCCGCGGGCACGCTGCGGCTTGGCGATGGATTTCACAGCGTGGCCGTGCGCATCACCGAGGCCGATGGCGACGTCGTGCAGCTTCAACCCCCGTTGGGCGACCTGCCGCGCAGCAAACTCCGCGACCTGCTGGCCGATCTGAGCCGTGACGATGCCGGGGAGCCGCTCCGGCTCGCTGCGGCCTGAGTGCCCTAGTTAAGTCGTTCAGGACGAACTTTCGTGTCGACAATCTGCAACAATTCTGGCCAATCCGAGGCGGTCGAAAAAGGAACGTCCGTCGGAACGACACCGCTCGCCAACTATCGCCCTGGTAATTCGCCGCCCTGCATGCCGCAATGCAACCAAGTCACGGTAAAGGAGACCTATGCGCCCACTTCTTTCGTCGAGCGTTCGCGCTCGTTCGGACTGGCGGTCTCTTCGGCTTAGTCGCAACCAATACGATCTCTCAGGGTGCCAAGCGGGAAATGTCCCTTCGCGTAATTTTGACAAATAATGGGAAAACTATTAGCTGATGCGGCACGCGGGGTCGCAAGGGGCGTCGGGGCCACAAGGATCGATCACACCATGGCCGCAGAGTCCACGCCGATCGTCCCGCTCTCGTTCGATGCCGACTGGGACAAACTGATCGAACTCGCGCGCCTGGTGCAACGCGACGCCGCAACCGGGGACTTGGTCATACGCAACGGCCTGTCCACCATCCGGCTCGCCGAGGACGGCACCATCCGCCTTCACGGCACGCGGATCATCCAGGTGGCGGACGAGAACATCAGCCTGGACGCCGCATTCATCGACCTGAACTGATCCACCAATGTGGAGCGTGGCAAACCACACGCCGTTTGCGGCCCAGGGCTATTTCGTCCGCGATCAGGGCGGCGCCGAGCACTGGGTGATCCCCGTGCGCGCTTCCTTCGCTATCCGGCCAGATGGGTTGGTCGGCCTCGCCGAGACGCAGGAGCCGGTTTTGCTCGCGCCCCGCCTCCGCGACAGCAATGGGCGCGAAATGATCCAGATGGGGTTCAGCGGCGCGGCGGCCGGTCTCGTTCTGCTGGCACTGGCGCTATCGCCGGGAACGGCCAAGCCCGGCGGAGAAGTTGCGATGCTCACGGCAAGCTCGCGCAACACCGGGCTACGCTGCGCCGCGCTGTTGGCTCGGGCGGATCGCTGAGAATGACGGTCACCATCAAGATCAACAAGCTGACGCTCAGCCATAAAGGCTCTGGCGGCTGGGTGCGATCGACCCTGCCAGACGTTTGCAAAAGCCCATCGGAGCCGGTGCCTTACACGAACGTCGCCTTTTCCAGTACCCTGGCGAACGGGACCACGACTGTCAGCGCCGACGGCGGCAACATGATCTCGGTTCTCGGCTCGGAATACGCCACCTCCATCGGTGACGAGCCGGGGGTTGGCGGCGGCGTGATCTCGGGCGTGAACATGGATCGCGCGACGTGGCTATCGTGGTCACCGAACGTGTTCATGCAGGGCCGTCTAGTCTGCCGCCAGACGGACAAGATGCTGCTCAACCGAGGCAACACGGTCTCGATCGGCGGCGACCACGAGCATCGACCTCAAGGACGCGAACAAGGACGCGGTGATCTGCGCGATCGCGTGCCTGTGCCTGAACGCCCTGCGCGGAAAGCTCGCGAGCGGGGAGCAGTATCAGACCTGCGTGAACAAGGCGGTGACGAGCGCATTCTACAAGGCCGGCTACCCCAAGCGGGGGGTGAACCCGAGCCTGTGGCGGGAGGTTCCGTTCGACCGGAGCAACAAGTGGAGCATGATCACCGCTAACCCGCCAAACCAGGACCTGCCGACATCGAACTACATCCGCCCGAACTCGCGCCGATTGGACCTGGCCTACGTGCAGAATGGGAAGATCGAGACGCTATACGATCTGAAATTCCCTGGAGACACACCTTTGGCTTCGAAGGACCCGGATCGGCTTGACGACTACCGAGAGATCGCGGCCAAGAATCATGCGACATTCGACGAATTCATTGTCGAGGACCGTTGCCACCATTGTTCAGATGACGAGGGCAATAAGAAGACCCTCCTGGAAGCCCTTGGTCTCGCGGTCCTGGGACTCATCATGTTACTGCTACTCAGGGGAGCTCCGGTTGAAGACATGGGACCAATGCCTGGGGGACTCGAACCTGGCATGGCCTGATTACAAAAGGAGTGTGGCGTGACGGACGAACTGAGCGAGCTCTTTGCCGATGTGATACAGCGCAAGGCCAGTGGCGAGACTTACGAGATCCTGGATGACTATCCAGTGACTCGGCCGACGAGTGGGAAGATCGCTGGCAGGGCGTGCATGGTGACGGAGATGTACTATCCCGATGGCCACACGTTGGACGTCCGGCTGCGAGCCGCGAAGGCCATGGATTACTACTTCGGCATCTTCCGAGACGAGATCACGCATTACGTCGCTGGCGGGGAGCGGTCCATAATCGAGATCAAAAACCACCAGCTTCCCGACTTGAGTGAGGATGCGAGAACACGGACCCCGACAGATATGCCTGACCTCTCCTTTTCGCCGGTCATCTTGGCCTTCAAAAAAGGCGATGTCAGCAGCTATGAGGCTGCAACGCTGGGCATGAACAAGTACAAGATGGAGCGTTATTCATTCATCGAAGCCAGCGCGCCGTTCCGCTGGGCCAAGCAAGACCATTTCCGGCCGATGATCGACCTGGTCACGCAATGGGCCACGATAATGCGACCCGACTTCGGTCTGGCAGGCCCGGGCGTGCGGACCGAGTCGATCGCGTCGGATGGGCGGTTGCTGTTCCCGTTGCTGCAAATGGTGCCAGGTCTGGAATACGTCGACCCGACCAACGTCTCACTTGCGTTCGGCAGCGAGCGCGCGAAGATCAAAGGCATGAACTGGCTGACCGTCTTGCATGACCGCTTCGTCAGCATGCTGGGCGGCCTCTCCACTGTCAGGGCAGCCGTCGAGCCTGCTTGCACCATTCGCGTGTATGATGGAGGCATCATCCTGCAGGCAGGACCGCAGCCAGAGTTCGGCGACGTGAATTTGCGCATCGTTCCCGACGCATACCGCAAGGTCGCGCAATTGGTCGACCCGCTGATCTTCGACAGCTACGGCCGGGAAGGCCTGTTTTACGTGCCGAATACGCAGAGTGCCCCCGAAGCGGCGGCCAAGTGGGTGCACCGCTTTTCCCAGCCTACAGCCTAGGCGACGACGCTCGATACGATGCTGCAGCCTGTCCCATCCAAGCCCGTCCTAATCGGATAATCCTATTCCCATCCGGCCCTCGACATTAGCCGGAACGGACCGCTTGACCTCTACCAGGAGCGCTGGGGAATGTCCTACGAAGATAACGAAGTGGTTGACGCCGGGCCCGGCTTGACCGACGAGGTGGAGGCCGAGATCGGCCAAAGCCTGCCGCAGGCGCTACGGGAGCATTACGCCGAGTACAACGGCGGCCAATTGGAGAACGCCGCCTTCCGTGCGCCGGACGGTCAGGCCTTCGAACTGCACGAGTTCCTTGCCATGCGCCCTGGTGCCGGCGAGTTCGAGGAGACATTCAAGCAGGCTCGCGTCGATCTTGGCTTTCTGCCGGACACGCTGGTTCCCTTCGCCATCGACCCGGGTGGCGCACTGTTCTGCATCAGTGACGCGCCGGACACGGCAGGACACGTGTTCCTGTTCAATACCGAAGGCTCCGATGAGCCGGATGAGGCGACGACTGTCAATCGGCATCGAAAATTGACCACCTGTCGGCCTGCAAAACTGACCCCTCTGCTCTGTGGAGATTTGTCAGTCGCGGCCGAACCCACATGGTGGTTCGATGGCCTGAAGTTCGCCGAGGTCGAGGTCACAGATGCTCTGCAGCGCCTCGGCCGTGGAGCTGTCCCGCAGGTTGTCCGGCTCAGCCACGTGGCATATTGGGCTTGCAGGTCGGCTAGCTAGGCCTTAACGCCCGCCGGATGACCTGCAAAGGTGCGGGCGAGGCCCTCTGCCAGGCCGGCGGGCACGATGCCGAGCTGGCGCCGCATCGGGTCGATCCCCCAACTCTTGTCTTCCAGCAGGCGTTGCACTTCCGCGCGGCGGATCGTGGGGATGCCGGGCACCAGCCGCGTCAGCGGCGCGGCCAGCCGCAGCAGCCGGGCCGGCAGCGTCACGATGCGCGGCGGCGGCAGCCCGGCGGCGCGCGCCACCGCACGCACGAACTCCGCGTAGCTGACCCGGTCCGCCCCCGCCAGGACCATGGTTTCCGGCCGGTACCACGCCGCGTCGATCGCCGCGCGCAGGCAGCGCGTGACGTCGTCCTGGTGGATCGGCCGCACCAGGGCGCGGCCGCCAGCCGGGAGCGGCACGACGGGAAGCCGTTGCAGCATGCGGGCGAGGCGCTGCACGTTATCCTCGCCCTCCGCGCCATAGATCATCGTCGGGTGCAGCATCACCCCAACGCGGGAGGACGCGCGGAACGCCGCCTCCCCGGCCAACACGCCGCTTGCGTGGTCGTCCGGCCAGCGGGTGAACTTCCGGGTGCTGCCGAGTAGCACGAAGTGCCGCACCGTATCGGGCGCCGCGTCCAGGATGACGGGTGTGTACCGGGCATGGGCGCACGACACCACGACATCCGCGTCCTTCAACGCGCGGCGCAACGCCCGGCGATGGCGCAGGTCGGCGGTGGCCGGTTCTGCCGCCAGCCCCGCCGCCCGCCACTTCGCGGGGTTGCGCACGACCGGGACGTACGCGACGCCGTCGGCCGCCAGGGAGCGGCAAAGCGCCACGCCGGACCGCCCCGACGCACCGATGATATGGATCCTCATGCGGCCGCATCATACGGCCGCCCGCAACGCCGAAAACCCTGTGGTAATATCATACCACATAGGCAATCCCTTGACTCCCTCCGCATCCGCGCCGATACAGCGTGCCCTGATGCTGACGGAACTCGACCGATGAAGACGACCCTCTCGCTGCGGCCTGCAGACGTCACCAAGAACTGGACGCTGATCGACGCGGATGGTTTGGTGCTGGGCCGGCTGGCGTCGATCATCGCGCAGCGGCTGCGCGGCAAGCACAAGCCGCAATTCACCCCGCATGTCGATTGCGGCGACAACATCGTCGTGGTGAATGCCGACAAGGTGCGGGTGACCGGCAACAAGGCGGATCAGTCGGTGTTCTACTACCACACCGGTTTCCCCGGCGGCATCAAGGGCCGCTCCGTGCGGCAAATCCTGACCGGGCGGCATCCGGAGCGCGTGATCGAGAAGGCGGTGGAGCGGATGATCACCCGCGGCCCATTGCAGCGCGCGCAGATGAAGCACCTGTTCGTCTACGCCGGTCCCGAGCACAAGCATGAAGGCCAGCAGCCGCAGAAGCTGGACGTGGCCGCACTCAACCGCAAGAACACGAGGCTCTGATGTCCGACACCACTGACACGCGGACGGGCACGCTCGCCGACCTCAAGGATTTCGCCGTGACCGGCGCGGTGCCGACATCGGCGCCGATGGCCGCAATCCGGGTCGAGCCGAAGCGGGACGCGCTCGGCCGGTCCTACGCCACCGGCCGCCGCAAGAACGCGATTGCCCGGGTCTGGATCAAGCCCGGCAAGGGCGACATCAACGTCAACGGCAAGACGGTGACGGCGTATTTCGCCCGGCCCGTGCTGCGCATGCTGATCACCCAGCCCTTCCTGATCGCCGACCGCTACAACCAGTTTGACGTGTTCTGCACGGTGAACGGTGGCGGCCTGTCCGGGCAGGCGGGCGCGTTGCGCCACGGGATCAGCCGGGCGCTGACTTATTACGAGCCTGATCTGCGCGGCATCCTGAAACTCGCCGGCTTCCTGACCCGCGACAGCCGCGTGGTCGAGCGGAAGAAGTACGGCAAGGCCAAGGCGCGCCGGTCCTACCAGTTCTCCAAGCGGTGAGCGCTATATAACAAAGACTGGCCTTCGTTTAGGACACCGTCGCGGCTGACCATGATTGGCTCGCTGGTGCGCTGCCAAGCCCCGCGCTCAAGGATCTGCACGAAACGGGTGAGCTATCCGCCGAGAACGAGTTTGCGCAGCGTCTCGTTCAGCCGCCCCTGCCAGCCGCGCCCTGTGCCACGCAGGTGCTCCGCCACGTCGCGGTCCAGGCGGATTGCCACCAATTCCTTCTTCGGCGCCTTCTGCGGACCACGACGCCGGATCAGTGACGCATACACCTCGGGCGGGATCATCTCGGCCGCTGGCTTGGCCGCAGCAAAATCAGCGTCGCTCCATTCTGGAATGTCCGGGTCCTCGGCGATGCCGCGCTGGATCGCGGCGTCTTCCTCTGGGGTGTTCCGCCTAATTGCCGGCTTCATATCGCTTGATCTCCCGGTTGTTTGCCCGGCGCATGCTGATGATCCGCACACTCGCCGTCTCAATGGAATAGGCTACGGCGTAGAGCTGTTCGCCGACCAGACCGAGCGCAAAGAGCCTTGGCTCGGAAGTGTCGTGATTCAGCGTCGCTCGCACCAGCGCCGTCTCCCATTCGAACCCTTCGACTACGTCGAAGGCCACGCTGTGCTTGACGAAGTTCGATGCGGCCTTGTTGGGATCGAATGTGTAGCGCATCCAGACTGCATATCGTCCAACGTTTGGTGCAAGACCAGATTGTATATCAATCGACGCCGTGGAGGCAAGATTGAGTGTCGTGCCGTTCACGCCACGGCCGGTTGAGGCGATTGCGCGGGCGCTGGCAGTCCGCGAAACACGAGCCGAGAACGGCGCGCGCATGGCGGCCTCTGCCTCGCCATCAGGTGTGCTCGTCCCGACCCGTTCCGTCCGCGCCTTGGCGAGCCCCTCGATCGTCAAGCCGTGATCCACCAGGCTGTTGAGTTGGTTCGGGGTCGGTGATCTTCTGCGGCGCGTTGCTGGCTGCGACGGGAGCGTTAAACGGCTTCCGCCTCGGTGGTTTTGCTGAGGTATTCGTCGAGCACCTCGTTGGCGGGTCCGTCGCGGACGATGCGGCCCTGGTCCAGGTACAGCACGCGGGTGGCCCATTGGCGCACGATGCTGTCGTTGTGGGTGGACATCACCACGATGTCGGCGCCGCTCACGAACGCCTCGATGCGGGCATGCGCCTTTTCGACGAACTTGGCGTCGCCCGCCAGCAGCCACTCATCCATCAGCAGGATGTCCGGGCGCGACGACGTCGCCATCGCGAAGGCCAGGCGCAGCGACATGCCGGAGCTGTAGAGCTTGACCGGCAGCTCCAGGAACTCGCCCAGCTCGGTAAAGCTCGCCACGTCGTCCTGCATGCGGGTGATCGCGGCGCGGTCGATGCCCAGGTAGCGGCCGCGCAGCAGGATGTTCTCCCGCCCCGTCATGTCCGGGTTCATCCCCAGGCTCACGTCCAGCAACGCGCTGAGCCGCCCCCGCGTGCTCACCCGGCCGACATTGGGTTCGTAGATCCCGGCCAGGCAGCGCAGCAGCGTCGTCTTGCCGGCGCCGTTGCTGCCCACCAGCGCCAGCTTGTCGCCGGGCGCGAGGGAAAAGCTGATGTCGCGCAGCGCCTGCACCACCACCCGCTTCTGGGTATCCTGCCCGAACCGGCCGGACGCCGTCGACAGCATGAGCTTCTTCAGGCTGCGCGCGTCGCCGTGATAGATCGGGAAGTCCAGCGAGAGGCGGTCGACAAGGATGGAAGACCCCATGCTCAGACCCAGAACGCCAGCCGGCCCCGCACCCGCACGAACAGCACCCAGGTCGCCACCCACAGCAGGCCGCTCCAGCCCAGCGCCGTCGTCCAGATCAGCCCGCCCGGCGCGTGGTTCAGCAGCGGGTCGCGCACGATCGCGAGCAAGGGATAGAACGGGTTGGCCACCAGGTAGACGATCCGCGGGCCCAGCGTCTCCGGCTGCCAGATGATCGGCGTGATGAAGAACGCCACCTGCATGATGCTGCCCACGATCGGCTGCACGTCGCGGAAGCGGGCGCAGAAGCTGCCCAGCAGCAGGCAGGCGGCGATGCCGTCCAGCAGCCACACCGCCAAGCCCGCCAGCGCGATCAGCGCATGCTGGTCCGGCCACTGGTCGAAATACAGGAACACCAGCACGATCACCACGGCGTTGTGCGCCGACACCAGCACGTTGCGCACCAGCGTGCGCAGCGCGTGGATCGTGAACGGCATGCGTAGGGAGCGGATGGTCCCTTCGGCCGTGGTGAAGCAGGCACAGGCCTCGATCGTCATGGAACTCAGCGCGTTCCACAGGATCAGCGACAGGCCGAGATAGGGCAGGTAGTGCCGGACGTCCAAATGGAACAGCTCGGCATAAAGCACGCCCATCGAAAGGATCATGATCCCGGTCGAGATGGTCAGCCAGAACGGACCCAGCCACGAACCGCGATAGCGCAGCTTGATGTCCAGCCAGCCCAGGGTGAGCGGCAGGCGATACATCGACAGCCCGTCGCGCAGGTCCAGCGCCGCCACCTGCCAGCGGCGCGGCGGCCCAGGGAGCGTGGCACTCACCTTCAACTCCGTCCCAATCTCGATGCAGCCCCTTCAGCGTCGCGGTTGGTAGCCCCTCACTCATGGCCACGCAACCAAGCCGACCGCTATGGCAGCCCCGGCCCGGCCGCCGCCGCCAAGCGCGCCAGGCCGTTGCGCGTCGCGGCATCGGCCAGGCCGCCGAAGCAGCGGTCCAGCGCATCCTGGAAGACCGAGGCGCCCGGCGTGACGGTGGCGAAGAGCGTCATCGACGAGTGGAACTTCAGGTCGTCCGGGCTGCCAAAGATCTGGTGAACGGAGCGGCCGGCCACCCCGTTCACCAGCGTGGTGCACGCGAGCAGGCGAGGGCCGAGGACCGGGTGTGCCAGATACGCCTCCGCCTCCTCGCGCGATGCGATGGCATAGCGCTGCGCCATCGCGCTGTGCCCGAGGCCGGCCAGTTGCGGAAACACGAACCACATCCAGTGGCTCCGCTTCTGCCCGGCCCGCAACTCGTCCTGCACGCGGGCGATCACGGGATCCTGCGCTTTGACGAAGCGGGCGAGGTCGAACGGGTCGGACATCAGGCTATCCCCATGCTGCTGTCTGCTCCAAGCGAGCAAGCAGGGCCGCGTTGCACGGCGACAATGCTCCCCAGCACCCCCATCCTATGTTAAGACAGTCCGCGATCGCCCGGCTGCGGCGTCGCTGACAAGGCCTCCATGACCTCCGTTTCACGCCATTCCCTCACGTCCCCGGCGGCGGACGGGCCCGAAGCTGCGGTGGGCGCGGCACAGCCGGGCATCGCCGGCCGGAAGGGCGGCAGCCAGGCCCTCGCCATCCGCTGCTGCATCCGCGTGCTCCGCATGCTCGGCCCGGTGACTGCGTCCAACCTCGGCGGCTGGGTGGCGAGGCTGGTCGGGCCGCATTTGCCGGCGTCTCGGGTGGCCATGCGCAACCTCTCCTTCGCCATGCCGGAACTGAGCGTGGCGTCGCACCGCAAGATCGTGCGTGGAAGTTGGGAGAATTTGGGCCGGACGGCGGCCGAACTGCCGCATTTGGCGAAGTTGCGCCGCACGGCATCCGGCCCCGGGTGGGAGTGCAGCGACGATAGCACGTTGCGCCAGCTTGGCGCCCGCGATGGCCCCGCCATCCTGTTTTCGGGTCATCTCGCCAATTGGGAGATCGGTTTTCCCGTCGCCGCCTCGCTTGGCCTGGATGTCTCCTGGTTCTATCGCCGCGCCTCGAACGCCGGGGCCGACCGGGCGATCCAGGCCATGCGCGACGATGCCGTTGGCTACCATGTTCCCATGTTCGCCAAGGGCGCCCAAGGGGCCAAGGCGGCGTTGAAGCATCTGCGCAGCGGCGGATTGCTGGGGATGTTGGTCGACCAGAAGCTGAACGAAGGCATCGCCGTCCCCTTCTTCGGCCACCTTGCCATGACGACGCCTGCCGTGGCGCAGTTTGCCTTGCGGTTCCGCTGTCCGGTCATCCCGATCCATGTCGTGCGGCTCGGCCCCGCCCGCTTCCGGGTGATCTGCGAGCCGCCGATGCAGCATCCCAACACGGGGGACCGGGCCGCCGACGTCCACGCCATGACGGCGGCGATGAACGGCGTGGTGGAGGGTTGGATCAGGCAACAGCCGGAATGCTGGCTTTGGCTGCATCGCCGCTGGCCCAAAACGCAGACGCCCGCTTAACCTGCACGTGTGACCGTCCCAGACCACGCCCGCGCCGCCATTGCGGCGCTTATCCGCCGCGATTCGGATTTCGCCGGGATCGAGGACGCGGCCGGGCCGCTGGCCTGGCGCACGCGGGCGGCCGGCTTTCCCGGCCTGTTGCAGGCCATCGTGGGGCAGCAGATCAGCAACGGCGCCGCCGCGGCGATCTGGCGGCGCCTCGCTGCCACGCCGGGCGCCCTTGTTCCGGCGGGGCTGCTGGGCCTGGACGACGACACGCTCCGCGGCGTCGGGTTGTCGCGCCCGAAGGTGCTGCATGCCCGCGCCCTGGCGCAGGCCTTTGCGGAGGGCCGTCTGCATGCCGACACGCTGGCGGCGATGCCGGATGAGGATGCGGTGGCGGCACTGTCCGCGATCCGCGGCATGGGACGGTGGACCGCGGAAATCTACCTCCTGTTCGCGCTCGCCCGCATGGACGTCTTTCCCGCCGGGGACTTGGCGCTCGCCGCCTCCGTGGCGGACCTCAAGCATATGCCCGCGCGGCCGACCCCGGTCGCCCTGCGGGCGCTGGCCGCCGCCTGGGCGCCGCACCGCGCCATTGCGGCGCGGCTGCTGTGGCACCACTGGCGCTTCCGCACCGGCCGCCCGACCATGGACGATCCACCAGGCCCCGACATCGGTTAAAGCGCGCTGGCCTTTCTGGTCAGCCGAAAGCGCTCTAACGGGCTGTTAACGTGGTTGCCGCACTGTGCGGACGTGGTCCAGCGATCCTCCAACCCAAGCTACGCGCCAACGACCTTCCTTGAGAGAGGCGCGAGCGTTCCGTTCACGACCCCCATGCTGGCTGGCGCACGGGTGCGGCCGGCCGAGCGGCCGGGGCTGGAGCTGATCGTGCCCAATCCCTCGGGCGGCCGCGGCGAGTATATCCTGCCTTGGACCGGGCTGCGCAGCATCTGCCGCCCCACCGTCCACGACATCCAACTGACCGAACGCATCGCCGCCGTCCGGAGCGTGACGCCTGCGACGATCCGCGACGCCGCACGCGACATTGCGGCCAGGGGCCTGGCCGGGCGCGGCGCCGTCGCCGCCGCTGCCGCCGCCATCACGGCGGACGCAGAAAGCCGGATTTTCACCAAGTTCGAGCTCCTGCTGCGGGTGGTGCAACAGGCCGAGCCGCCGGGCAGCGCAAGCGTCGCCCCGGAGGAAGAGGATCCGGTGCAACTCGAAATCCGCGCCAAGCGGGTGATCGCCATCATCTCCCCGCTGATCCGGCAGGACAACGACATGATCGCGACCAGCTTCGGCGAGTTGGCGACGCTGTTCAACCCGATCGGGGTCGGTCCGCGGGCGTCGCGGGCGCGCCTGCCCCACGCCATCGCCATGCTGAAGCTGACGCGGCAGGAAATCTTGAACCTGCCTGTGGCGGACGATCAGGCGCAAGGCCTGGCCCAGATGGTGGTCAACACGGCCGACATGACGCTGACTTGCGTCGAGCAGACGCTGGCGCACTCCCGCGGGATGGTAGACAACCTCCTCGACCTGCTGGTCGAGTGGCGTAGAAATCCAGGCGGCGTCAGCCGCCAACTTGCCCGCACCGAGTGGCTGATGGACGGATGGGATCGGATCTGCCGCCTTTGGGCGCTTTCCACCAAGATCGCCGATCGCCGCGCCGCGCTGAGCGAGATCGCCGCCATGCTGCCGACCATCCCCCGGGAGGCCGGCGAGTGGGTCGGCTTCCACGTGGAGGTCGAGACGCCCCGGCGCACGTTCCGCTTGGTAAACGGGTTCGAGGATTGGCGCACCGGGCTTCACGTGCAGGACCTGATCGCCCGCAACGAAGCCTTGATCGCAGCGGCATGATCGGTAACAGCCCCCCTGCTGACCCGAATGTCCGCGAGGTCGTGGCCGGGCTGGCGCAGGCCCGCGACGCGCAGATCACCCGGGTCGTGGCGATGGTCGATGACATGCCGGAGCGCGGCGCGGCGGATTCGCTGATCGCGCCGCTGCGCGCCCGGCTGGCCCAGCTTCGGCCCACGCGGCCGTTCGGGTGGACCCGGCTGCTGTTCAGTCCGCTGGATCCTGTGATCCTGCCGGGCGGACGGTGGCGGCGCGGTGAGGTTGGGCTGCCGCGGACGATCCTGGCGCCGATCGGCCTCGTCGTGCAGGCGGCGCTGCCGGCGCTCAGCCAGTCGCTGGAGCCAAGTGCATGCCGGATCACGCCCGACGACCGGCAGGCGATTGCTGCGCTGGGGGCGAAGCTATGGCCCGCCGCCGCCGCCGCGCTGGCGCAGATGGCGGCGCCGCCGAACTGGACCCAGGCGTCCGGCCTGGTGGCCGGTGACTTTGCCGAGCTTGCTGCGGTCGTGAGCGCCGTGCTTCGGCAAGCGACGAAGATCGAGGAGTTGGCGGCGTCCGAGGCGATCCCGTCCGATGCCGCCATCCGCGACCTGCTGTCCCGCACGGAGCCGCCGGGCGGGCTCGCCCTTGCTACCATGGTCGCCATCCTGCTGGCCCGCCTGCCTGTGCCGGCCCGGGTGCTCGCCATCGCGTCGGAAAGCGCCGGCCCGTCCCGCCGCCCGGCGGCAGACCGCGCGATCGACCACACACTGGCCAATCTGCAGGCGTTGAGTGGTGATGGTTCGACCGATGCGACCGAGGCGGCGATGGAGGCCGCGCGCGTTGCCGCCCTGCTTTCGGGCCTGGACGACGGCGCGCCGGTCAGCCCGGAGCGGCGGCGTCGGCTGGAGCAAATCCGCCAGGAGGCCGACGTCCTCTGCCGCCGCCGGTTTGAGCGCGTGGTCACGACGGCGCTGGAGCAGGCGAGCGTCGTCATGGAGATCGACTGCGACGACCAAACGCTCGCTCAGTTGGAGCACGCGGCCCGTGACCTTCGTCGCTTGGAGACTGCGGGACGCAAGCTCGGCAGCGGCGAGCACTACGATGCCCTCGTCCAAACCGTCTCGCAACGGTTCCGCGACGCGCGGACCGGGCTGGGGTTGGCCGAACGCGTGCGCATGGTCGAAATCCTGTCCGGGCCGGACGAAGCCCTGGCGCTGTTGCTGGCCGAACAGGACTGACCGCTTAATCCAGCCGTTCGACGGCGTCGCCGAGGGCGGCGTCACCCGCAACCAGCACCCGCGCCGTCACGCCGCCATGGCCGCGCACGGCGTTGTAGCCGCCAGGTCCGAACGCGTCCTCCATGCGCGAGCAGGGGTGGCACTCGCCCGTCACCTCAATGACCGCCGTGCCCAGGCGGATGTGATGGCCCTTCAAGGCCAGCAGGTTGATGCCTGCCACCAGCACGTTGCGGCGCAGCTCCTCCGGCGCGATGGCCTCGCGTCCCAGGAAGCGCGCGATCGCCAGCAGATGCTCCTCCGCCAGCAGCGTCACCTGGCGTCCCCCGCTGGGCGAGCCTTGCCAGCGGTCGCCGACCAGCCCGCCCCCCGGTTGCAGCGTTGCGCGCGGCACCGCGAGCATCGGCTGCCGCCGGGCCGGCCGCAGGCCGATCCATCGCACCACGCCGGGCCGGACCGGAGCGTGCAGCAGCCGGGCGAGCGGCGAGGCCGGGTTCAGCGGGACGGCAGGCGCTCCAGCCCGCACCAGGCGGCGATGGTGAGGGCCAGCACCTTCGTCGTGCGGGTGATGCAGTCCAGCCCGACGCTTTCGTCGATGGCGTGGATGTTCTGCGCGTCCGGCCCGTAGCAGGTCGCCTGCGTGCCGCCGGCCAGCACGTAGTGCCGCGCGTCCGTCAACCCGGTGGCGGTGTAGTGCCGCAGTGTCTCGCCGTAGACGGCGGCGTGCTGGGCCGCGACGAGCCGCGCCACCGGCTGTTCCGCCGGGAACAGGCAGCCATCGGCCATGAAGCCCTTGAACTCCACCGTCAGCGTGGCGCCGCGGAGCCGCGCATCCGCTGCCGTCCGCGCCACCAGCGCCTCGATCTCCGCCTTGACCGCGAGGCAGGACTGGCCCGGCATTACGCCAACCCGCACGCCGAGCCGGGCGCGCGTGGCGACGGAGCTGTTCCATTCGCCACCTTCGATCGTGCCGATATTGACGTTGATCGGGTGGTTGTCGGCGGCGAAGGCCGGGTGACGCCGCTCCGCCCGGTTGGCCTCCGCCTCGTAGGCGGCGAACGCCTCCGCCACCAGGCCCGCGGCCTGGATCGCGCTGACGCCGGCATGGGCTTCGCGCACGTGGGCCGGGCGGCCGGTCACGGTCACCCAGGCCCACACGACGCCGACCTCCGCCACGTACAGCGCGGGAAAGCCGGGGCCTGGTTCGGGGATGATGGCCGCATCCGGGATCGGCAGCGCGTGCATGACCGCGAGGGCGCCGTTGCCGGTACACTCTTCCTCGATGACGGCGGCCAGTTGCACCGGGGCCGCCGGCTGCACCCCGGCCTCCCGCAGGGCATGCAGCGCCATCACGATGCTAACCAGGCCCGCTTTCATGTCCCCCGCGCCGCGGCCGTACAGGCGGCCGTCGCGGATGGCCGGTTCGAACGGGGGCGTCGTCCATAGGTCGGCGGCGCCTTCTGGCACGACGTCCACATGGCCCTGCAGCATCAGCGACAGGCCGCCCCCCGTGGCCGGCCTGTGCTCCGCCACCACATTCTCCCGCCCGGCATACGAGATCAGCGGCGGCGAAAAGCCGGGCATGCCAGCCAACGCGTCCGGATCGACCGGCACCCGGCGCGGCGCCAGGCCAAGCCGCTCGTAGGCCGCCGCCATCGCGTCCAACGCGCCGTGCTCCTGGCCGAGGAGGGAGCGTTGGCGTACCAGGTCCTGCAGCATCGCGACGCCGTCGCCCACTTGCGAGTCCACCGCGGCCAGGATGGCAGCGTGCAATGCGGCGTCTCGGCTGGTATCTGGCATCGGCAAGCTCCGCAGGTCGGCCAGTAGAATGCGCCTGCATGGCTGGGTGACAAGAGCAGTCGGCACCCCACGTGCGTGGCGGCTAGTCCGACCGTCCGGTTTGAAGGTAAGGTTTCGCCCATGTCCATCATTCCCGCCCCCTCCCGCGCTGTGTGGCAATCCGGGAGGCGGTTGGGTTGAGCCGGCCCGGTTCGCAGCAAAAGATAGGAATCGTCGGCGCTGGGCCCGGCGGTCTGGCGGCCGCCATGCTGCTGGCGCAAGCCGGCGCCGCGGTGACGGTCTTCGAGCATCACGACAAGGTTGGCGGCCGGTCCGCCACGATGCGGGCGCCGAGCGCGGCTGGCACGTTCCGGTTCGACACAGGACCGACCTTCTTCCTGTATCCCCGCGTGCTGCAGGACATCTTCGCCGCCTGCGGCCGCACCCTGGAGGACGAGGTCGAACTGATCCGGTTGGATCCGCAATACCGCCTGGTGTTCGAGGCCGGGGGTGAAATCCAGGCCACCAGCGACATGGAGCGCCTGGCGCGGGAGGTGGCACGCTTCGCCCCCGCGGATGCAGCCGCTCTGCCGCGGTTCTTCGCGGACAACCGCGCCAAGCTCGCCGCCTTCCGGCCGATCCTGGAATCGCCCTTCAACAGCCCGCGCGACCTGTTCCGGCTGGAGCTGCTGAAGTCGTTGCGGCTGATGCGGCCGCACCGAACGGTGGACGGCGACCTCGCGACCTATTTCAGCGATGAGCGGGTGCGGCTGGCGTTCTCGTTCCAGGCCAAATACCTGGGCATGTCGCCGTTCCGCTGCCCAAGCCTGTTCACCATCCTGTCGTTCATGGAATACGAGTTCGGCGTGTATCACCCCCGCGGCGGCTGCGGGGCGGTGATGACGGCGATGGAGCGGATCGCCCGCGACATGGGTGTCAGCTTCCGCATGAGCGAACCGGTGCAGGAAATCCTGTTCCAGGGCCGCCGCGCCACCGGCGTGCGGACCGAGGCAGGGCCCCAGCGCTTCGACGCGCTGGTCCTCAATGCGGATTTCGCCCACGCCATGTCCCGCCTGGTGCCGGACCACCTGCGCCGGCGCTGGACGGACCGCAAGCTGGCGAAGAAGAAATTCTCCTGCTCCACCTTCATGCTCTACCTCGGCATAAAGGGCGATCTGCCAGAGCTGTCGCACCACACGATCTTCCTGTCCAAGGACTACCGCCGCAATGTCGAGCAGATCGAGGACGGTCTGGTGCCGCCGGACAACCCGTCGATCTACGTCCAGAACGCCTGCGTGACGGACCCGGCGCTGGCGCCGCCCGGCCATAGCACGCTGTACGTCCTGGTCCCCGTCGGGAACCGCGTGGGCGGCGGGATCGATTGGGCGGCGGAGCAGGCGGGCTACCGCGCACTGGCGCTGCGGCAGCTCGAGCGGCTCGGCGTCCACGACATCGAGCAGCGGATCGTGTTCGAGAAAGTGCTGACGCCCACCGATTGGGAGGTCGACCTCAGCGTGTTCCGCGGCGCCACCTTCAACCTCTCGCATACCTTGCAGCAGATGCTGCACCGCCGGCCGCATAACCGGTTCGAGGATCTGGACGGCGTCTACCTGGTCGGCGGCGGCACGCATCCCGGCAGCGGCTTGCCGGTGATTTTCGAGAGCGCGCGCATCACCAGCCGCCTGATGGCGGATGATCTGGGGCTTACGGCGCATTGGCAGCCGTCGCTGATGGCGGCGCCCACCTACGAACCCGCGATCGCGGAGGCAGTATGAGCCAGTTGGATCCCGTCGGCGTGGTCGGCGGCGGCCTGGGCGGCCTGGCGGCGGCCTGCACCCTGGCGGCGCGCGGCCACCGCGTCGTCCTGTTCGAGAAGAACGACTGGGTCGGCGGCAAGGCTGCCCAGTTGGAGGAAGGCGGCTACCGCTTCGACATGGGCCCCACGATCCTGACCGTGCCGGCGGTGCTGCGCCGCATCTTCGCGGAGGCCGGGCGCGACTTGGACCAGGCGCTCGACCTGCGCCGGCTGGACCCGCAATGGCGCTGCTTCTTCGACGACGGCTCCATCCTCGACCTGACCGAGGACACCGAGCGGATGGCCGCCAATTTGGACGCGCACAGCCCCGGCAATTCGCAGGGCTACCGCGACTTCCTGCGCATGAGCGAGGGGCTGCACGACGTCAGCCAGAAATTCTTCTTCTGGCGCTCGGTCGAGGACCTTTGGGACACCATGGACTTCAAGAAGAACATGGACCTGGAGACGCTGAAGGACGTGATGAGCCTGAAGATGGGCAGCTCCGTCGCGCGGCAGATCCGCAAGAAGGTGCCGGATGGCCGGGTCGCGCAGATGCTCGACCATTTCGTCCAGTATGTCGGCTCGTCGCCGTACAACTCGCCGGCCGTGCTGTGTTCGATCGGACACATGCAGACGGATGGCGGCGTGTGGTACCCCATGGGCGGCACCCGCGCGGTCCCGCTCGCCCTGGCCAAGCTGGCCGACGAGTTGGGCGTGGAGACGCGCCTGTCGACCGGGATCCGCCGCATCGTGTCCGACCGTGGCGCGGTGACCGCCGTGGAGACGGAGGCCGGGGAGACGGTGGCGCTGTCCGCGCTGGTGTCCAACATGGACAGCGTGAGGACCTACCGCGAGCTGGTCGGCGGCAAGCCTGCCGCTTCGTTCAACAAACGCTGGAAGCGGGAGCCGGCTTGTTCGGGCGTGGTGCTATACCTCGGCCTCGACCGCGCCTACGACCATTTGCTGCACCATGGCTTCGTCTTCTCCCGCAACCCGGAGGAGGAGTTCGACTGGATCTACAACAAGGGTGAGCCGGCGCCCGACCCCACCTGCTACATTGCCGCGCCCGCCCGCACCGAGTCCGGCGTGGCGCCCCCGGGCGGCGAGGCGCTGTATGTCCTGGTGCACACGCCGTATCTGCGGCCGCATCATGATTGGACGGCCATGCTGCCGGCCTATCGCAAGGTGATCCTGGAGAAACTGGCCCGCTGCGCCGGCATGCCCGACCTGGAAAGCCGTATCGTCGTGGAACGCACCTTGACCCCGGCCGACATCCACGAGCGGTATCGCGTGCTGAACGGCGCCATCTATGGCCTGGCCAGCCACGGCAAGTTCCTGGGTGCGTTCAAGCCGGGCAACCGCTCGCGCGACCTGGCGGGGCTGTACCTGGCGGGGGGCGCCGCGCATCCCGGACCCGGCATGCCCATGGTCCTGATGTCGGGCTGGATCGCGGCCGACAGCCTGGATCGCGACCGAACGTCCAACGCCGCCCCGCTCAGCGCGTGACGATGCTCGTTCCGGGGCAGGGGAAGGACAAGACGTCACTCCACCGGGAGAGGTGTCTTGCCGGGCGCTGACATAGCGGAGCCCACGCCTGTCGAGCGTCGTCTTGGTCGCCGGTCGACTGTCCTGTTCCGCCTGTTTGCTTTCTACCTGCGGTGGTATGTCGGCCGGCGCTTCCACGCGCTCCGCATCTCCCGCACAGGTCAGCCGGCGGTTCCGGCCAACGGTCCGTTGATCGTGTATTCGAACCATCCGTCCTGGTGGGACCCGACGGTCTACATCCTGCTGTGCGACATGCTGTTCCGCGGCCGCTCCGGCTACGGCCCGATGGATCAGGCGGCGCTGGGCAAATATGGATTGCTGGAGCGCATGGGCGTGTTCGGGGTGGCACAGGATGATCCCCGCGGCGGCGTCCAGTTCCTGCGCACCTGCAACGCGGTGCTTGCGCGGCCCGGCGCGATGCTGTGGATCACGGCGGAAGGCGCTTTCACCGATGTCCGTGTCCGTCCCGTCACCTTGCGCCCCGGCCTGGCGCACCTGACCCGCCGCCTGCCCGGCGTCACCATCCTGCCATTGGCCTTGGATTACCCGTTCTGGAATGAAAGCAAGCCGGAAGTCTTGCTGCGATTTGGCGCCCCGCTTTACAGCAGCCGTGAAGGCAGCGTGGCAGAGTGGACGCAACGGCTGGAAACGGCGCTGACCGCAACGATGGATGCGCTGGCGGCCGAGTCCGTCACGCGGAACCCGGCCCTGTTCACACCGCTGCTGCGCGGCGCCGTTGGCGTCGGCGGCCTGTATGATTATTGGCGGCGGCTGCGGGCCACCATCGCCGGCCGGCAGTTCGACCCAAGCCATGAGAGCGAGACATGATCGCCGGCATCGTCGCGTTGCTGCTTGCCGCCGGCCCTTTCATGCTGGCGCTGTTCAACCTGCGCCAACTCGGCATGCCGCGCGCTGCCGCGCAGGCACATGCAGTGTCCGTCCTCATTCCGGCCCGCAACGAGGAGGACAATATCGGCGACGCGGTCGCCGCCGTGCTGGCGAATACCGGCGTCACGTTCGAGTTGGTCGTGCTGGACGATGGCTCGACCGATGGAACGGCGGCGATCCTGGCGGGGATTTCGGATCCACGGCTGCGGGTGATCGGCGGGCCGCCGCTGCCGGCCGGATGGTCCGGCAAGCAGCACGCCTGCGCCGTCCTGGCGCAGGCAGCCCGGCATGACCTGCTGGTGTTCACCGATGCCGACGTGCGTTTGGCGCCGGACGCGCTGGTCCGCATGGCCGGGTTCATGGAGCGCAGCCCGGCGGGCCTCGCCAGCGGCTTTCCGCAGCAGGTGGTGCGGACGTGGTCCGAACAATTGTTACTGCCGCTCATCCATTTCCTGCTGCTTGGCTTCCTGCCGATGACGGGAATGCGCCGGTCCTGCTCCGAGGCGTTCGGCGCCGGCTGCGGCCAGTTGTTCATCGCCCGGCGGCCGGCCTACGAGCAAGCGGGCGGGCATGCCGCGATCCGGGCGTCGCTGCATGACGGGCTGACGTTGCCGCGGGCGTTTCGCCGCGCCGGGCAGATGACGGATTTGTTCGACGCAACCGAAATCGCGCGCTGCCGCATGTATCGCTCGGCGGCGGAGCTTTGGGCCGGCCTGGGCAAGAACGCGACCGAGGGCATGGCGCGGCCGGCGCCGCTGGTGGTCTGGACGGTGATTTTGGGCGGCGGCCAGGTGCTCCCTGCGATCCTGATGGTGACGGCGCCCAGCACCCCGGCCATGGCGGCGCTGGTGCTCGGCATCGGGCTGCGGCTGGTGCTGGCCGTCCGGTTCCGGCAGCCTGAAGTCAGCGCGGTCCTGCATCCGATCGGGATCGTGGCATTGCTGGTGGTGCAGTGGGCGGCGGTCGTGCGGTCGTTGCGCGGCCGGCCAGCGGTCTGGCGTGGCCGGGCCTATCCGGCGCAATGAGGGTGGCGGTTGTTGCGCTGCTGCTGGCGGCCCTTGCCACGGCCGCAAAGGCTGAACCGGGCG
Organism: Acetobacteraceae bacterium; assembly: GCA_965199095.1. Taxonomy (GTDB): domain Bacteria; phylum Pseudomonadota; class Alphaproteobacteria; order Acetobacterales; family Acetobacteraceae; genus LMUY01. The sequence goes on along the minus strand of CBDAQM010000003.1, from coordinate 77,255 downwards.
TCGTTGTCGTGACGGTGTCGGGCGTGCGGTCAAATGCCGGGCACGTGCTGCTGGCGCTCTGCGACCGCGCCACGTTTTTGCAGGAGACCTGCCGTTATCACGGCCGCGTGCCGGCGGCGTCTGGCGCGGTGACGTTGCGGATCGCGGGCGTGCCACCGGGGATTTACGCGGCGCAGGCGTTCCATGACGAGAACGACAATGGGAAGATCGACCGCAACTTCTTCGGCATGCCGACCGAGGGGATGGGATTCTCCAACAACGCCCGTATGCGCTTCGGACCGCCATCGTTCAACGACGCTGCGTTCACCGTCGGCCCCGACGGCGCGGTGATCGGGCTCGCCCTGCGCTACTTCAATTAGCCCGATCGTTCAGGTCGCCCGCAGTGCTTTTCCCTCTCCCTCTGGGAGCGGGCCGGGGTGAGGGTCCGCCGCGCGAGATCGTGCATGTGGCCCTCCCCTCCGCTGCCCTTCCACAGGCTTACGCCGATTAAACCTCTGCCAGGCTTAGCCCGCATTTCTCACAGTGCCATCGCTGAGCGTCGTCTCGGGTGCTCAGCGTCGGTTGTGGCCTTGGTTCCGGGTGTCGCCGTGTCATTTTGAGTGTGTTGAGCGTGTTGAGCGGGCGCGGTGGTGCGATCACCGCTGGAGCAGTGCTGATCGGGGTGGTGGCGCTTTGCGGTGTCTGGTTCGTGGCGGTCAGTCGAACGCTCTTTGCAGGGCGGCATAGGCCAGCCCCCATTCGTTTTGCGAGGGGCAGGCCGACGCCATGGCGATCTTCACCCGGCGCACGCTGGTCCGCACCAGCGCGCCGATCTTCAGCAGCTTGAGCCGGATCGTCCCGCACGTGGCGGTCGCCAACGCGGTGCCCTCAAGCCCGATGCGTCTGAGGGCGCACAGCAGCACATAGGCCGCGGACGCGAACCACAGCCGCAGCTGGTTGGCCTGCATGGTGTGGGCCGACGTGCGGTCGGCGAAGAGGTCGAGCTGGCATTCCTTGATACGGTTCTCCATCTCGCCGCGGGCGCAGTAGATCGCTTCGTAGAGGTGCTGCGCCTCGGCCTCGCGGGGGTTGAGCGAAGTCACGACGAAGCGCGGATTGGCCTTATCGCCGGCCGTGTCGGTCCCTGGGATCCACTCCGCCTTGCCCACCACCCGGCGCTCCTGCGACCAGCTGTCGTGCGTGGACCAGGTGAAATCGCGGAAGCGGCGGGCCGCCTTGCCGGTCGTCTCGGCGTCGGCGCGGGCTTCGGCCATCTGCGCCTCGATCTGCGCCGACAGGCGCGGGTTGCGGGCCAGGCCGAACAGGAAATCCACATGGTTGGCCTCGCACCAGGTCATCAGCCCATCACGGGCGAAGCCGCTATCGGCACGCAACACAACCCGCGTGTGCGGCCATCGCGTGCGGATTTGGGCGACAACACGCTCGATCTCCTCCACGGCCCCTGCCGATGCGTCGAGGTCGGAGCGACGCAGCTTGGCCACCAGCAGATGACGCCCGCAGAACACGTAGAGCGGCAGGTAGCAGTGGCAATCATAGTAGCCGTGGAAGAACCGGCCCTCCTGATGGCCGTGCAGCGGGTCGTCGGTGGCGTCGAGGTCCAGGATGATCTGCTCGGGCGGCTGCGCGTGGGCGTCAAGGAACAGGTCGACGAACAGGCGTTCGAGCTTGGCCGTGCTGGCCGCGAGCTTGTGGTAGCGGGTGGGTTCGGCGCGGCTGAGTTCGAGGCGGTTCAGCGTGGACTTGCCGGCCAGCGGGGCGCAGCCGCGGCGCCGCCGGGCGGTGAGCTTGCCGGCGAGGGTTGCCATGACTGGATCGTGGCGGAGCTGGTCGTGGTCGTTGAGGTCTTCGTAGCCGAGCGCTATGCCGACGACGCGCTGCAAGACCAGGGTCTGCACCTCGTGCTCGATGAACAATGGATTGCGCGTGTCGGTGAAGCAGGCTGCCATGCGCCGGGTCAGCCGGATCGCACGATCCGCTGCACCGAGCAGGACCGCGCCAGCATCGGAGGTGATGCGCCCACCATCGAACGCGGCCACCACGGACCGGCGTTCGACAGGTGCAAACTCGAACAGGGTTGGGCTACAGTCTGTCAGCACCGGGATCATCCTCTGCGTCGGAGTAAGGCTTTGTTGCAGAAGAACTTTCGCCTATTCAGAGGCCCGGTGCACCTCATTCTTGTGAGAAATGCGGCTTAGGGCACCATGCCCTTCAAGCCTTACACCATGCCGCAAGCGCGCCTCGTGTCACAGGATGGTGCAATCCTCCAAGCGGATTGCACCCTACGCCGAGTTGCCGGCCGCTACTTGGAGGCGTGCATGGTGGTGGAGCTTGCCACCATGTTCTTCGTCACGACCGCATCCGGCTGGTCGGGTCGGTTCAGGCCGTCTTCAATCGACGCAGCCAACGCGTCGCCGAGGCAGCGGTAGCCGAGGTCGTTCATGTGGACGCTGTCGTCGGAGAGGAAGTGGCTGTAATCCTCGCCATCCCGCTTCCAGCCATCCATCAGCGCCCCGCGCGAGAACAACGAGACGTCGTATTTCACCGCCAACTCGGCCAAAATCCGCTCCAGCTCCAAATGCCCCGGCGAGGCCAGGATCATCGGCGAGCGTTGGTTGTCCATCAGAACAACGTCAATCCCAACCGCCTTCAGCCGCTCAATCCCGGTCGAGACGAGCTTGCGGAAGACATCTGGGTCGGAATGGGCCATCGCCCCGTTGGCGCCGACCTGCCAGATCACCAGGTCCGGGTGCAACGCGATTGCGTCGCTGTCGAGCCGCGCGACTTCCTCCAGCGCATCCTGGCCGCCGATGCCGCGGTTGATCACGGCAAGATGGCTCGACGGGTAAGCCTTCGATAAATCCGCCTGAAGCCGGGCCGGGAAGGTGTTGGAAGGCGACGTGGCGCGCCAGCCCTCCGTGCTCGACGAGCCAAGCGCCACAATCAGCACTTCGCGGTTGCGGCGCATTTCCTTTTTCGTTGCAGGAACGGCGACGGCCGGCGCTTTCTCGACCGGGCAGGCTTCCTGCGCACGTGCCCCGGCTGCAAGCGACAGCCCCACGGCAGTGCAGACCAACCAGGCCGTCAGAGTTCGATGTGTCATCATTGCGATACCAACGTGATTCGGCGGGAAAGATCCATCGGAAAAGTTACCGCCGCCGAAATTTTTGACCAGCGCCGCGGCGCGCCCGTCACGCCGTGCCACCGATCGTCAGCCCGGACAGCTTCAGCGTCGGCTGTCCCACGCCCACCGGCACGCCTTGTCCGTTCTTGCCGCAGGTGCCGATCCCGGCGTCCAGCGCCAGGTCGTTGCCGACCATCGTCACCTTCGTCAATGCGTCCGGACCGTTGCCGATCAAGGTTGCGCCCTTGACCGGGGCGGTCACCTTGCCGTCCTCGATCAGGTAGGCCTCGCTGGCCGAGAACACGAACTTGCCGGAGGTGATGTCTACCGAGCCGCCGCCGAAATTGACCGCATACAGGCCGCGTTTGACGGAGCGGATCATCTCCTCCGGCGCGTAGGGGCCGGCCATCATCACGGTGTTGGTCATCCGCGGCATCGGCGCATGGGCGTAGGACTGGCGGCGGCCGTTACCCGTGGGCGCCATCCCCATCAGCCGGGCGTTCAGCCGGTCCTGGATGAAGCCCTTCAGGATGCCATCCTCGATCATCACCATCCGGCCGGAGGGCGTGCCCTCGTCATCCACCGTCAGGCTGCCGCGGCGGTCGGGGATCGTCCCGTCATCCACGACCGTGACACCCGGCGAGGCGATGCGCTGCCCGACCAGGCCGGAGAAGGCGGAGGTCTTCTTGCGGTTGAAGTCACCCTCCAGCCCGTGCCCGATCGCCTCGTGCAGCAGGATGCCGGGCCAGCCGGAGCCGAGCACGACCTCCATCTCGCCCGCCGGGGCAGGACGGCTGTCCAGGTTCATCAGTGCCTGCCGCAGCGCCTCGTCCACGCTGGCGCGCCAGGTCTCGGCGGTGAGCAGGCGGCCATAGCCGAACCGGCCGCCCGTGCCGTAGCCGCCGGTTTCGCGCCGGCCGTCCTGCTCCACCACGACGGAGACGTTCAGCCGCACCAGCGGGCGCAAATCCGCCACACGGCGGCCATCGGCGCGCATCACCTGCACCGCCTGCCATTCCCCATACATGGTCGCCATCACCTGCTTGACCCGCGGATCCTTGGCGCGGGCATAGGCGTCGATCTCGGCCAGGATCGCGGTGCGGGCGCCGAACTCCATCTCGCCCAGCGGGTTCACGTCGCCATACAGGCGGGCGTTGCTGGCGCGCGGCGGCTCGGCCGCGACCCCGCCGGCGCCGCCGCGCACGGCCGACACCGTGGCCGCCGCCCGGCGCAACGCCGGCTCGGACATCTCCCCGGCATGGGCGTAGCCGGTTTCCTCGCCGAGGATGGCGCGCAGGCCGAAGCCCGACCCGCTTTCGAAGCCGGCATGGCGGATGCGGCCGTCATCCAGCGAGATCTGCTCGCTCTCGCGGTATTCCAGGAACAGCTCGCCGTCGTCGCAACCGGCCAACGCCTCCGTCACGATGCGCTCGGCGGCGCCCCGGTCCAATGCGGCGTCATCCCGCTCAAAGAACAGGCGGTCCGTCTCGGCGAGGGGCGAGAGTGCAGCACTCATGGCAAATCCGATCCGACAAGATGGGTGGTGGACCGTCAGGACAGCCGACGATCGAAATGGATGGTCACGGTCAAGGCAGTCAGCAGCAAAACGGCCACGGCCTGATGCGCCGTCGCAAGCCCGACCGGCACCATACCCAGCAGGGTCGCAACGCCCAAGCTATACTGTACCAGCACCGCAGCGGCCAGGACCAACGCGGTTCGGCGCACCACGCGCGGCAAGGCGGCGCGGAACCCCACGAACACGGTTGCCAGCACCAGCAACGCCGTGCCCGTCGCCAGGAGGCGGTGGTCGAACTGCACGGCCGCCACGTTTTCCGTCAGGTTGCGTAGGAAGGGGTGCATGGCCGCGTAATCCGGCGGCGCCAGCCCGTCGCCCATGAGGGGGAAAGTGTTGTAGATCAGCCCGGCATGCAGGCCGGCGACGAAGCCGCCTGCCACGATCGTCAGCGGCAGCAACACCGCGCACGCACTGCTCAGCCAACGGAACGCCGGGCTGGTCACCATCCGCGCCTCGCCGGGCCGCAGCACCCCGAGCGCGGTCCAAAGGATTGCCACGTACAGCGCCAAGGCCAGCACAAGGTGCGCCACCAGCCGGTAGGCCGACACCGCCGTGCTGTCCGCCGCAAAGCCGGACGCCACCATGAACCAGCCGACGGCGCCCTGCAGGCCGCCCAACATGAAAAAGCCGATCAACCGCAGCCATAACCCCCGCCGGATCGCGCCCCGCAGCCCCAGCACGATCAGCGGCACCAGGAACACCACCCCGATCAGCCGGCCCCAGAGCCGATGGGTCCATTCAAGCCAGAAGATGTGCTTGAACCCGGCCAGCCCGAAACCCTCGTTCACCAACTGGTACTGCGGAATTTGCTGGTACAGCGCGAACAGCCGCCGCCATTCCGCGTCCGACCACGGCGGCAGCACGCCCGATAGCGGCGCCCATTCCATGATGGACAGGCCCGACCCGGTCAGCCGGGTCGCGCCGCCCAGCACGATCATCACCAGCGTCATCGCGCAAATGGTGAACAGCCAGCCGGACACCATCAGGCGGTCCAAACGCTCCCGCGGCGTTTCCAATCGCTTGCGGCCGGCATCCAGATCGAACGGCATTCCGCACCCCACCCCGCTTCGCCACGCCGCCGCCCCCCGGGCGGCTTGCCGGCACGTTCGCGCGGGTGCTACCTGCCCGCGGCCCGATGACCCAGACCCCTTGTATATTGTCGGTAGTCGTTCCCGTCCGCAACGAAGGCCCGAATATCGCGGGTTTGATCGCGGAAATCGAGGCCGCGCTGGCGGCGGTCCCGCACGAGATCGTCTACGTGGACGATGGCAGCACGGACGACACCCCCCGGCGGCTGGCCGACGCGCAGCCGACGGCGCCGCTGGTGGTGCGGCGTCACCGGCGGAGTTGCGGACAGAGTGCGGCCATCACCACCGGCGTGCGGGCGGCACGCGGCGTATGGATCGCGACGCTGGACGGCGACGGCCAGAACGACCCGGCGGACATCCCCGCCTTGCTCGCCCGGGCGCAGGCCGCCACCGGGCTGGTGCTGACGGCGGGCCACCGTGTGACCCGGCGCGACACGCGGGCCAAGCGCATCGCCTCCCGCTTGGCGAACGGCATCCGGGCGCGGCTGCTGGGTGACGCCACCCCTGACACCGGCTGCGGGCTGAAGCTGTTCCGCCGCGACGCCTTCCTGGACCTGCCGCAGTTCGACCACATGCACCGCTACCTGCCGGCCTTGTTCATCCGGGCTGGCGGCCGCGTCGAATCGGTGCCGGTCAACCATCGCCCGAGGGTCAGCGGCAGTTCCAAATACGGGACGTTGGACCGGCTCTGGGTCGGCATCTTCGACCTGGCCGGGGTGTATTGGCTGCAACGCCGCGGCAGCCGGCCCATCGTGGACGCACCCGATGAGCCCGGTTCGGGGCGGGCGCCCTGAAGCGCCTCATCCAAGGCTGCCGCGTGTTGTGGAAGCCGGCGCTGCTGCTGTGCGGGTTGCTCGCGGCCGGTTTGGCGCTTCGCAGCGGCTGGGGCCGGGCCGCGTTGGACACCCCGGCGGAGGCTGGCCCGGCGGTCTTCGTGCTGGTGGGCACGCTCGCCTGTGCGGTCGGCATACCGCGGCAGGTGGTGGCGTACGCCGCCGGGCTGGGCTTCGGCACCTGGGCCGGCTGCCTGCTGGCGATGCTGGCGGAGCTCGGCGGGTGCCTGGCGGATTTCCTGTGGGCGCGGCTCGTCGCCCGGGCCTGGGTGTCGCGGCGCATCACCGGCCGGCTGGCGCGGCTGGACCAGCAACTCAGCCGCTACCCGTTCGACGCGACGCTGACGCTGCGGTTGCTGCCGATGGGAAGCAACATCCTGCTGAACCTGTTGGCGGGGGTGTCGGCGGTGGCCCTTGCGCCGTTCCTGCTGGCGTCGGCGATCGGCTACCTGCCGCAGACGATCGTGTTCGCCATGCTGGGCGGCGGGGTGCGGGTCGACCGCAGTGCGCAGCTTGTGCTCGCCGCCCTCCTGTTCATCGCGGCCTCGGCGCTCGGGATCTGGCTGATGCGACGGATCCGCGCCCTTCCCGTGTGAACCTTGATCCGTCGGCCGCGCCGTATCAGATGGCTGTCGTTGCGGAAGGACCAGGGACATGCCGGCGAGCGTCTACACCTATGATCGCGGGACCGATGTCGCCACCCGGCTGGCGCGGATGCGGCGGCTGGCCTGGCTGGTGGATGCGGCGTTCCGCATTCCGGGAACGGGGTTCCGCTTCGGGCTGAACAGCGTGATCGGCCTGGCTCCGGGCGCGGGTGACGCCGTGCTGGGCCTGGTGTCGCTCTACATCGTGCAGCAGGCCCATGCGATGGGCGTGCCCAACCACAAGCTCTGGCGGATGGTCGGCAACGTCGTGTTGGAGGTGGCCGGCGGCTCCGTCCCTGTTCTGGGCGACCTGTTCGACATGGCGCTGAAGGCCAACCTGCGCAACATCCGCATCGTGGAGGACCATTTCGGCGTCGCGCCCCGGCGCTGACGCACACGAGTACGGCAATTCCGCGTCCTTGCACGAACCAGGCTTCCCAAGACTCGGCCGCACCTTGCAGTCTGGGGGTTGGTAGACCGCTGCCACGCGCCGCCAGCCGCAACGGCTTGTTGCCGGCTGACAGACGGGGCATTGGTTTGGAGTGAGGATAGATCCATGGATATGCACATCGTCTCGGTTGCCGACCACATCGCACCGATCTCCAAGCAGATCTGGGATGCGAAATACCGGCTGAAAACCGCCGACGGCAGCCCGGTCGACCTCACGATCGAAGACAGCTGGCGTCGGGTCGCACGCGCCCTCGCCGCGGCCGAGCGGCAGCCGGAGCTGTGGGAACAACCGTTCTACGAGGCGCTGCAGGAGTTCCGCTTCCTCCCGGCGGGGCGGATCTTGTCCGGGGCGGGTACGGACCGCCGGGTGACGCTGTTCAACTGCTTCGTCATGGGCGACATCGCGGACGACCTGGCCAGCATCTTCGCCCATCTGCGCGAAGCGGCGCTGACCATGCAGCAGGGCGGCGGCATCGGCTACGACTTCTCGTCCCTGCGGCCGAAGGGCGCCCCCGTGCGCGGCGTGGGGGCGGATGCCTCCGGTCCGCTGTCCTTCATGGATGTGTGGGATGCGATGTGCCGCACCATCATGTCCGCCGGCGCGCGGCGCGGCGCCATGATGGCGACGATGCGTTGCGACCACCCGGATATCGAGGATTTCATCGCCGCCAAGCGCCAGGCCGGGCGGCTGCGCAACTTCAACTTGTCCGTCCTGGCCACCGATCCGTTCATGGCGGCGGTGGATGCCGATGGCGATTGGCCGCTGGTGTTCGGCGGCCGCGTCTACAAGACGCTGCGCGCCCGCGCGCTGTTCGACAGCATCACCCAGGCCACATACGACTATGCCGAACCCGGCGTGCTGTTCATCGACCGCATCAACGACCGCAACAACCTGTACTATTGCGAGACCATCCGCTCCACCAATCCTTGTGCCGAGCAGCCGCTGCCGCCCTATGGCGCCTGCCTGCTGGGCTCGATCAACCTGGCGCGGCTGGTGCAGCATCCTTTCACGCCGCAGGCGCGGATGGATGAGGCGCAGTTGGACGGCCTGGTCGCGGTCGCCATCCGCATGATGGACAACACGATCGACGTGTCCGGCTTCCCGCTGGAGGAACAGCGGCAGGAAGCCGTGGCCAAGCGCCGCATCGGGCTGGGCATGACCGGGCTGGCCGATGCCTTGATGATGGTCGGCATCCGCTACGGAAGCTGCGAGGCGGCGGAGCTGGCCGGCGACTGGGCCCGGCGCATCAACCGGGCGGCCTATCGCACTTCCGCCCTGCTGGCGGCGGAGAAAGGCGCCTTTCCGCTGTTCGACCGCGACCCGTACCTCGCGGGCCAGACGGTCCGCGAGTTGGACGCGGATTTGCGCGAGCTGATCGCGGAGCATGGCATCCGCAACGCCCTGCTCACCTCAGTGGCGCCCACGGGGACGATTTCCCTGGTGGCGGACAACGTGTCCAGCGGGATCGAACCGGTGTTCGCCCTCGCCTACACCCGCAAGGTGCTGCAGCCGGACGGCACCCGCGTGGAGGAGGAGGTCTCCGACTACGCGTTGCGCCGCTTCCGGGCGCAGTTCGGCGAGGCGGCGGCGCTGCCGGACCATTTCGTGACGGCGCAGGATTTGACGCCCGCCGAGCACGTCCGCATGCAGGCGGCGGTGCAGCGCCATGTCGACAGCGCGATCTCCAAGACCGTGAACGTGCCGGAAAGCATCAGCTTCGAGGATTTCCAGGAAGTCTACCTCGACGCATATCGCAGCGGCTGCAAAGGCTGCACGACCTACCGCCCCAACGCGATCACCGGTTCGGTGCTGGAGGTAAAGCCGGCGGAGGCGCCGAAGCCCACCGCGCAGACCGTGATCGAACTGGCGCAACGGTCGGAGAAGCTCAGCGGCGCCACCTACAAGCTGCGCTGGCCGGACAGCGAGCACGCGATATACGTCACCATCAACGACGTCGAAATCGGCGGCCGTCACACCCCGTTCGAGATCTTCGTCAATTCCAAGAACCTGGAACATTATGCCTGGGTCGTGGCGCTCACCCGGATGATCAGCGCCGTATTCCGCCGCGGCGGCGAAGTGGCTTTCGTGGCGGAGGAGCTGAAGCAGGTCTTCGACCCGCGCGGCGGCCAGTGGAGCAACGGCCAATACGTGCCGTCCCTGGTGGCCGCGATCGGCGACATCATCGAGCGACACATGATCGAGACCGGGTTCATGCCCGCCAAGGACAAGCCGATGGGCAAGGCGGACGTCGCCGCGACCGCCAAGGCCCTGCCGCTGGGACCGATGTGCCCAAAATGCAGCCAGCCCGGCCTGCTGAAGGAAGCAGGCTGCCTGACATGCCTGCAATGCGGCTGGTCCAAATGTAGCTGAGGCGGACGGCATGCCGGCAAACCATCAGTCCCCGACTGACAGGAGCGCGTGAACAGCCTAGGCTGCCGGCAATGCTGACCGACCTGCCCAACCTGCTGACCTTGTCGCGCATCCTGGCCATCCCGGTGCTGATCGGCTGCGTCGCCTTGCACAGCCCGGTGGGGGATTTGCTCGCGACGATCCTGTTCGCGGCGGCGGGGGTGACCGACTGGCTGGACGGCCATCTGGCGCGCACCCGGCGCCAGCAATCCGAACTCGGCCGCATGCTGGATCCCATCGCCGACAAGCTGCTGGTGGGCGCGACCTTGATCTTGCTGGCCGGTCAAGGCCGCTTCCCGGATGGCGCGCTGTATCCGGCGATCGTCATCCTGCTGCGCGAAATCCTGGTCAGCGGGCTGCGCGAATACCTCGCCGGCCTGCGGATCGGCCTTCCGGTGACGCGGCTGGCGAAATGGAAGACCGGTTTCCAGATGGGGGCGCTGGGCACGCTGTTGGCCGGCGACGATGTGGGCGCGCTGTTGCATCTGAACCTGCCCGTCGCGCTGATCGGGGAGGTCATGTTGTGGGTGGCAGCTTTGCTGACGCTGGTCACGGGCTGGGACTACCTCCGCTCCAGCCTGCGGCAGGCCCAGATCGGCGCCGGCCAGAGGGCGGTGCGAGAGAACGGGCCTTAGGCAGCGTCGGCAAATAAGTGCGTCGCACGCCGACAAAGCTGCCGCTCAAAACAGAGCCGGCTGTCGCGATTGCCACAGGCACCTGGCTTTTGTGCAGGGCATCATCGCGAAACCTTGAGCAGTTCGCCGGTAGCGGGCAAAGTCCCGCGGTCCGGCCGCTCGGCCGTCTGAGGAGCCTCCCCTTCATGCGGCGTTATGCCCTGCCAAGCCTGTTAATTCTGCTCGCGGGGCTTCTGTCCGGTTGTACGGGTCTCGGCGTTTTCTTTGATCATACGACGCAGCATTGGGGGGCCATCCCCAACGCCCCTGCCGGCAGCAGCGAGACCTTCCTTGTCATGCGTGGGGAGCACGTGACGGTGCAACCGCTCTTGCCGGAACCGGGGAACGTGTGGCCCACCGACGTCCGGCCGGATCCGACGTTGCAGGATTTGGAGAAGCAACAGTCCGACGAGATCCGGCGGGGCGCCGCAAGCCCGCAAGGAAGCTCTGCCAACCCGGTCAACCGGGCCAACAACGCGGATCGCGGTCTGCCGCCGCCGCAAATCCCGCCGGCGCCGCCCTCGGGGATCGCTTCGCCGACGGTGAACACGCGCAACGGCCCCTCCGTGGACGTGACCGGACGTGGCACGGGCCGCAGCTATCGCCAGCTCAACTCGCCAACGCCGGGTGGGAGCGGCATCCTGGTGCCGAACGGAAACGGGACCAGCACGCTTATCGGCCCCGATGGCAGCGTCCAGACCGTGCCCACGCGACCGTAGCGTGCTCAAATTTCCGGGGTAGGGTGCAATCCGCCTGGAGGATTGCACCGCGACCCACGACGTGAGCCTTCCCCGGTGGCGCGGTGCAGTGCTTGAAGCAGCGTCGCGTTGGGGTGGACGGCCCGCCCTACGGCGACGACGAGACAACGATCTAAGGGTGGTCAGTCATGCTTCGCGTCTTGTATTTCGCCTGGCTGCGCGAGCGCATGGGCCGGGGTGAAGAGAGTCTGACTCTGCCCCCCGGCATCGCGACGGTTGGGGAGCTTGCCGCATGGCTGCGCGCCCGCGACGCCATGGGGCATGCCGCCTTCGCCGAGCTTGCCACCGTCCGCGCTGCCGTGAACCAGGTCTTCGCGCCGCCCTCCACACCGGTGTCGGCTGGCGACGAGGTGGCGTTTTTCCCCCCGGTCACTGGCGGGTGACGCCCACCATCCGCGTGCAGGCCGCCGCATTCGACGTCAACGCCGAGTTGACCCTGCTCACCGCCGGGCGGACCGATATCGGAGGCATCGGCAGCTTCGTCGGCGTGGTGCGGGACGATCCGGCGCACCCGCTGCGATCGCTCACCCTGGAGCATTACCCGGGCATGACGGAGGCCGCACTGGCCTCGATCGCCGGGCAGGCGGTCCGCCGCTGGTCGCTGCTGGGCTGCTGTGTCCTGCACCGGGTCGGACGGTTGGTTCCTGGCGACGGGATCGTGCTCGTCTTGACCGCGGCGGCGCACCGGCAGGCGGCGCTGGATGCGACGGCCTTCCTGATCGACTGGCTGAAGACGTCGGCGCCGTTTTGGAAGCAGGAGCAGTTCGTCGACGGCAGGGTGCGCTGGGTCGAAGCCCGGCAGGCCGACGACGAGGCTGCGTCCCGCTGGTGACGTTGTCGCGCGCCGGGCCGGGCACAGCGGTCCTCATCGGGGCGGCGCTGCTGTCATGGCCCGCTTTCGTCAACGGCTACCCCCTGGTTTTCAGCGACACGGCCGGACTCGCCGACATGGGGCTCGCGCCGACCATGGGGTGGGACAAGCCCTGGGTTTACGGACCGCTGATCCTGCTGCTGCATGGCAGTGTCTCGCTGTGGGGCGTCGTGGCCGGGCAAGCGCTGGCTGCCAGCGTCATGCTGTGGCTGGTGGGGCGGGTGGTCGGCACGGCAAGCGCCTGGCGCCATTTTGCACTCTGTATCGTGTTGGCGGCCGGGAGCGCGCTGCCCTGGTTCGTGCCGCTGGTCATGCCGGACGTGTTCGCCCCGATCGTCGTGCTCTGCCTGTTCGTGCTGGGATGGGGCCGCTTTGGCAGGGCAACCATGCTGGCGGTCGGGCTGCTGGCGGCGGTCGCGATTGCTGCCCACCTCGCCCATCTGGTGTTGGCGGCGGGATGCCTGGTTCCGGTGGCGGTGCTCCGTTGGCGCCGCCTGCTCCCATGCGCCGTGCCGCTGGCTGCGGCCTTGGCCTGGCTGCTCGGCAGCAACCTGGTGGGCAACGGCGTGCTGGGCGTGTCGCCCTACGGATCGGTGTTCGCACTGGCCCGGCTTCAGGCCGATGGCCCGGCGGCCGACTACCTCCACAGCGTCTGTCCCGCCGCCGGCTACCGGCTCTGTGCCTGGTCCGACCGCCTGCCGATGGACAGCGACGCCTTCCTTTGGGCGCCCGACGGGCCGGTCTGGGGTGGCGAGTCCGGCCCCACCCTGGTGGCGCCCGAGGCGTCGCGCATCGTCGCGGCCACCTTGCGGTATGCCCCGGCGGATGTGTTGGAGCACGCGGTGGCGAACACGCTGCGGCAACTTGGCCGCGTGGCGGTGGGGGATGTGTTGGGGCCGCAATACCTGGTCGCCACGGTCGGCCTGTTGCTCCGCACGTATTTCCCGGCGGCGGAGATGCAGCGCTTCCTGCGCAGCCGCCAAGTGGCCGGAACGCTGCCCGGGATCGTGGCGCCGTTGCTTCCCGTCCATATGCTGCTGCTTTGCCTGGGCGCCGTTGGCACCGTCGTGCTGGTTCCGCTGGTGTGGCGGCGCAACCCCGCCCTTGCCGGGCTGGCGATCATGGCTTTGATCGGGGTGGCCGCCAACGGGTTTGCCACCGGGGCGCTGTCCGGTCCGCACGACCGCTACGGGGCGCGGATCGCATGGCTGGTGTTGTTGCCGCCCCTCTTCGCTGGCCTGGGATGGCGAAACCTGGTCCGCCATCCCGTGAAGCTGGATTACCCGACCACCGCGGCCACCTCTGCGGGCGAGCGGCGCACCAGCGTCCCATAATCGTTCAGCAATGCATGGGTAATGCGGTCCGGCACGTAGCTGTGCGGCCCGATCTGGCGCACGGGCGTGACCTCGGCCGCCGTGCCGACCAGGAATACCTCGGTCGCCTTCGAGAGTTCGTCCGGCATGATGGCGCGCTCGACCACCTTGATCTGGTGTTTGCGGGCCAGCGCCGTGACGGCGCGCCGGGTTATGCTGTCCAGGAAGCAATCCGGTGTCGGGGTATGCACTTCGCCGTCGAACACGAAGCAGATATTGGCGCCGGTGCCCTCGGCCACTTGCCCGCGCCAATCATACATCAGCGCGTCGTCCCAGCCCTCCTCCGCGGCCCGGTGCTTCGCCAGCGTGCCGATCATGTAGAGCCCGGCGGCCTTGGACGCGGTCGGCGCGGTGTTCGGCGGCGGTCGGCGCCATTCCGCAAAGCCGAGGCGGACCCCCTTCATGCGGTCGTCGCCGAACAGGTTGGGCCAGGCCCAGCAGGCGATGGCAAGATGGATCGTTGCCTGCGGGGCGGCGACCGACATCTGCTCCGACCCGCGCCAGGCGATCGGGCGGACATAGGCGTCGACCAGCCCGTTGGCGGCAACCACCTGCTGGCACGCCGCGTCGATCTGCTCCGCCGTCCAGGGGATTTCGAAGCCCAGCAGGCGACCGGACTGGATCAGCCGCTCGGTATGCGCGCGCAGCATGAAGATGTTGCCCGCATATGCCCTCTCGCCTTCGAACACGCCGCTGGCATAGTGCAGCCCATGGGACAGGACATGCAGCTTGGCGTCGCGCCATGGAACCAGCTCGCCATCCCACCAGATGAAGCCGTCCCGATCGTCGAAAGGAATAAGTGTCATTGCCCGGCATCCACGTAAGATTATTGCTGTAACTTGGCCGACGCTATGAAAGTAATGTCAAAACGTCAAGAAACCTGTCCCAACCGGAGCGAACACCAGCCATGTCCGCCGTGAAAGCCGATCGTCCCGTTGCGCGGTCCGGCATGCCGCAAGCGGGGGCCGCCCTGCTGTTCCTGCGGGAGGAGCAGATGCGGCTGGCGCAGGATTTGCTGTTCTTTGCCTATCGTGATTTCACCGGCGCGGCCGATGTCATCCTGGAGGAACTCGGCCTCGGCCGGGCGCATCACCGGGCGCTGCACTTCATCGGCCGCAACCCGGGTATGACGGTGGGCGATCTGCTGGCCATCCTGCGCATTACCAAGCAAAGCCTGGCGCGGGTGCTGACCGAGTTGATGGAACGGAACTACGTCGCGCAGGCCCCTGGACGGCAGGATCGCCGACAGCGCCTGCTGACGCTCACGGCCGAGGGCCAGGCGCTGGAGCGGCGGCTGTTCGAACACCAGCGGCAACGCTTGGCGGCCGCGTATCGCGAGGCAGGGGGTGCGTCGGTGGAGGGTTTCGGGCGGGTGATGCGCGCCATCATGGACCCGTCGGCCCGCAGCTACCTCGACAAGGTCGCACGCGGATGAACGTGCAGCCCCATGTGCTGGTCGTGGACGATGACGACCGTCTGCGCCGGCTGTTGCACCGCTACCTGTCGGAAAACGGGTTCCGCGTCACCATGGCGGAAACCGCGGCGGATGCGCGGGCGAAGATGCGGTCGGTCCAGCCGGACCTGCTGGTGCTGGACGTGAGCATGCCCGGCGAGACCGGCCTCGACCTGACGGAGTCGATGCGGCGGGAAAAATCCGACGTGCCCGTCCTGCTGCTGACCGCGCGCGGCGCGCCGGAGGACCGGATCGCCGGGTTCGAAGCCGGCGCAGACGACTATTTGGGCAAGCCGTTCGATCCCTACGAGCTCGTCCTGCGCATCCGGGCCATGCTGCGCCGGGTCGCGATGGTGGAGCCGGTGGGCGAGGTGCAGCTTGGCGGCCTCACCTTCGACGTTGCGCGCAGCGAGTTGGCGGGTCCTGACGGCGTGATCCACCTGACCGGGAGCGAGGCGGCGCTGCTGGCCCTGCTGGCGCGCAGCCCCGGCGACGTGTTCTCCCGCGAAGCCATCGGGCAGTCGCTCGGCATGGATGAAGCGGGGGAGCGGGCCATCGACGTGCAGGTGACGCGGCTGCGGCGCAAGATCGAGGCCGACCCGCGGGAGCCGCGCTTCCTCCACACCGTCCGAGGCCGCGGCTACGTGCTGAAGCCCGGCGCCTGACGATGCGGATGCGCCTCGGCGTCAAGCGGATGCTGCCGCGTTCCCTGCTTGGCCGCAGCCTGCTGATCATCCTGCTGCCGCTGATCCTGCTGCAGGCCGTGGCCTTCACCGTGTTCTATGGCGGCTACCTCGATGTCACGTCCCGCCGGCTGGCCTTCGCCATCGCCGGGGAGGTGGCGCAGACGATCGAGCTGATGCACCGCTTCCCCGGTGACGAGAACCGCGACTGGATCATCTACTCCGCGCTGATGCAGTTGGAGGTGCCGATGCGCTTCGTGCCCGGCGAGGTGATCGAGCCGAAGCCCTGGATCAACCAGCTTGGCCCGATGGACGACGATCTGGCGGCGGCGCTGAACGACAAGCTGCGCGTGCCCTATACCATGGATTGGACGAGCGACCCGCGCAACGTCGACATCCACGTGCAACTCGCGGGCGGCGTGCTGCACGTGCAGGCGCCGCGCAAGCGGCTCTACACCTCCACGCTATACCTGTTCGTGCTGTGGCTGGCCGGCTCCGCCCTGCTGCTGTTCGGCATCGCTGCGCTGTTCATGCGCAACCAGGTGCGGGCGATCCGACGCCTCGCCGGGGCGGCCGAGGCGTTCGGCATGGGGCGGGACCATGGCCTGATCAAGCTGGAGGGCGCCTCCGAAGTGCGGCAGGCAGCGGCGGCGTTCAACCGGATGCAGGCCCGGATCAGCCGCTTCCTGACGCAGCGGACCGAGATGCTGGCCGGGGTATCGCATGACCTGCGCACGCCGTTGACCCGGCTGCGCCTGGCGCTGGCCATGCTGCCGGTCGGCGAGGGCGAGCGGTGCGACGTTGCCGACATGACCGGCGACGTGGAGGAGATGGAGCGCATGATCGGCGGCTACCTCTCCTTCGCGCGCGGGGAGGGGATGGAGCAGGCCCGGCCGGTCGACCTGACCGCCATGCTGCACGACGTCGCGGCCGGCGCGCGCCGGGCGGGTGCGGATGTGTCGCTGGAGGCGCCGAGCGGCCTGACCATTTTGCTCCGGCCGGAGGCTTTGCGGCGGGCCATGACCAACCTGGTCGACAACGCCCGGCGCCACGCCCAGCGCGTTGCGCTCACCGCTGCGCCGCGCGACCGCAACGTGGAGGTGCTGGTGGACGATGATGGCCCGGGGATCCCGCCGGACCGCCGGGAGAGCGTGTTCCGCCCGTTCGAGACGGGCGGCGGCGGCACCGGCCTCGGCCTGACCATCGCCCGTGACATCGTGCGCGCCCACGGGGGCGACATCCTGCTGGAACAAAGCGCCATGGGCGGGTTGCGGGCACGGATCAGGCTGCCGCTGTAGAGGCTGTTGTTCTCCCTCTGGCAGAGGGCCGGGGTGAGGGTTCCACGCGCAGGACCGTGCAATCGGCCCTCACGCAACCCTCTCCCAGAGGGAGAGGGCTTTCACCGAGACGCCGCTAAACGCTTCCCTGGCCCTTGGCCACGAGCGTCTTGACCTCGTCGACCGCCTCGACAAAGCGCTTGTTCAGCAGCTCGAGCGCTTCTCCGTTGGACCGCTGGATCAGGTCGCCGATCTCCTGCATGTTCGCCACGGCCCGCTCATACGCGCCCTTGAGCATGTCGGCCTGGCGCACGGCGCGCGCCTGGGGCGGCTCACCGGAGCTGAACTGACGCATTCCCTCAGTCAGTTCGGACATGGTCTGCTGCATGATTTCCATGTTGCGGCGGGCCACGGCCTGGGCGCCTTCAAGCGCAACCCGGTTCGCAGCGGACAGCGTTTCCAGGTTCCGACGATGGGCGGACATCAGCGCTTCCATGTCGGGGACCACTGGCATCTTCATCTCCGAGAACATGCGCTGGAATTCGGTGATCGCATTGGCGCCCATGCTGGTCGCCTTCTCACCGGCAAGCCTGGCTGCGTCCATCCCAGCATGAGTCGCATCGGAGAAATTCTTGGCCGGATCATCAGACATCGCCGCATCCTTTTTGTTCTAGGCAGCGCCCCTGCCGAGCTTGGCAAAACGAACGTGGTGCCGGGCTACGGCGCGGTCAACACCATTTGCTAAACCGGCGAGGCAGGCGGATCGGCCGCGGGCGGCGGTGGCGGGTTGATCTGCCCACGTTCGTCCGCCGCACGATCCGCATCGTCCGGCACGTCGACCACGCCCTCCATCCCGTCATCGCCCGCCGAGCCAGTCTTTGGCGCCAACATGTCAAACAACCGGTCTGACTGGTCGAGCGCCCGGTCCAGGGCGGCCATCGTCCCGCTGAGGTCGGCGGATTCGTCGTCCTTCCAGGCCCGCAACGCGTAGAGCCACACCCCAACCAGCGCATTGGACCGCACCAGGCCGCGAAGGCCGGCGGCGGGCAGGCCGGCGGTTTCCAGCATCCACGCCATGCTGCGCAGCGTGGCGCCCGCCAATCCCAATGCCAGCGCCGGGTTGAGCGGCAGCGCCTTCAGCAACGCGAGCATCCCGGCCCGATGCTGCTGCAGCACGTCGAACCGCCGCATCAGCAAGTCGAAGATGCGTTCACGCGGGGTGGCTTCGGGCACAGGCTCCGCCAGCGCCGCGGCATCGGCCAGCACGCCGAACCGGTACAGCACGGCGGCAGGCCCCGGGAACCGTGTGCGCGCGCGATCCAGCGGCAGGTCCGCACGGCGCGCGGCCTCCACGATGCTCAGCCCGGGCCACCCCGTTTCGGCGGCCAAGGTGAAGGCGGCGGCGACCAGCCCCGCGTCGAATTCATTGTCGTCCATGTCCGTCAGGTAGTTTGTTGCGGCCCGATTGCCAGCCCGCCCGGCGCGATCACGCCGACAACTCGCGCGAGCGTGCCGTTGCAGCGGCGACCGCCCGGCTGACCAAGGCCGGCCAGGCATCCGCCGCCATGAGCACGGCCAAGGCCCGCTCCGTCGTGCCGGCCGGGCTGGTGACCGCCCGGCGCATCACGGACGCGTCCTGCGTGTTGGCGCCCAGCAATGCGCCGGAGCCGGACACGGTGCGCCGCGCCAGCCGCCGGGCCAACTCCGCCGGCAGGCCTTGTTCGATCGCCGCCGCCTCCAACAGCTCCGCCAGCAGGAAGACATAGGCGGGACCGCTGCCGGACACCGCGGTGATGGCGTCGATCTGCCGTTCGTCGGCGACCCAGGCCGCTTCGCCCACCGCCTCCATGAGGGATTGGCATAGCTCGTGCTGCTTGGCGGACACGGCCGGGCTGGCGAACAGGGCCGTGAAGCCTTGCCCGATCGAAGCAGGCGTGTTGGGCATGGCGCGCACGACCGCGGCCGCCCCCGTCAGCCGGGCGATCGAGGCGCTGGTTCGCCCGGCCATGATGGAGATGACGAGGGCATCCCGGGCGAACTCGGCAATCGGCGGCACCGCTGCGTCCGCCACCTGCGGCTTCACCGCCAGCACCACGGCATCCGGGCGGAAATCGGCTGGGATCGCAGCGGCGTCTGCCGCCACGGTGACGCCATCCCCCTGCAAGGACGCCGCGGATGGCCCGGGGTCGACCACGTAGCTCGGCCCCAACCCAGCACGGCGCCATCCCGCCAGCATGGCGCCGCCCATCTTCCCGCCGCCGAGCAGCAGGACGGACGGGGTCACGCTTCGCCCACGCACTCCAGCATGGCGGCGGCCAGGGCATCGGACGGCGTCTTGCCGCCCCACAACACGAATTGGAACGCCGGGTAGAACCGCTCGCACTCGGTAATGGCGATATCCACCATGTCCTCCAGGCTTTCCGCCGAGGCGCCGCGCGCGCCCCGCAACAGCACGGAGTGGCGGAACAGCGGCATGCCGTCATCGCTGTCCATGCCGAAATGCCCGATCCAGAGCTTCTCGTTGGCCAGCGCCATCAACTCGTACAGCGCGCCGCGCCGTCCTGCCGGCACCTTCAGGTCGAAGGCGCAGGTGAAGTGCATGGCGCTGATCTCGCGCGACCAGGAGAAATACAGGCCGTAATCGCACCATTTGCCGGGCGCCTCGGCGGCCATCTCGCCCTCGCTGCGGCGGTCGAAAGCCCAGTCATTGTTCCCCACGATGCGTTCGAGCGCGTCGAGCGGATTGGCGGCATGGTCGTTTGTCACTGCGGAGTGGACGGTCGGCATCATGGGGTCTCCCATCTGGAGGAAGGCCGGACACTGATCGGAGTCAGGCTATTGACGCCTCGACTCGATGCGTCGTCAGACTACCGGGCGACAAACCCTTGCTGCAAGCCCGGTTGCTGCGGCTGCGTCATATCCCGTTCGGGTCGGGGAAATCGGGCTCCGCACGCTCAACGTCGCTGGGTGGCACGGAGAGCGATTCGAGGGCGGCGACCTTGGCCTCCAGCGCGGCCAACCGCGCCTCCGCCAGCTCCTGCCCGGCGCGGGCGTTCGCCGCCATCTGCTCCACCGCCTCCAACTCCTCCCGCCGGACGAGGTCCAGCTTGCGGATCGCTTCGTCCAGGCGGGCGCGGATGGTGGCTTCCGCCTCGTCCCGCAAGCCGGTCAGGGCAGAGAACGCCCCCCCGGCCACGCCGGCGAGGTCATCGAAGAAGCGGGGGCGTTCGGCCATGGCAAATCACTCTCTGCTGATTTCGCAGGTGATATGGGGATGCCGACGGTGGTTTGCACAGCGCGGCTTATGTGTTTGGGTGCCGCCATGTGCGCCAAACCCCTGCTGCTGACGATGGGTGACCCGGCCGGCATCGGCGGGGAGATCGCGGCCAAGGCGTGGCGCGCCTTGGCCGGCGCCGGCCCGCGGTTCGCCATCATTGCCGACCCGTTCTGGATCGGCGCGCTGGATGTGCCGATGGCGGTGATCAAATCGCCGGAGCAGGTCGCCGACGTGTTCGACTCGGCCTTGCCGGTGCTGCCGCTCGACCTGCCGGAGATCGCCCGGCCGGGGCGGCCGGACCCGGCCAACGCCCCCGCCGTGATCGCCAGCATCGAACGCGCGGTGCGGCTGGTGCAGGATGGCCTGGGGGGCGCGGTCGTCACCAACCCGATCAGCAAGGCGGTGCTGTATGCCGCCGGCTTCCCGCATCCCGGCCATACCGAGTTCCTGGGCGCGCTGACGGGTGGCAGCCCGGTGATGATGCTGGCCTGCCCGCACTTGCGGGTGGTGCCGGTCACGATCCACGTCTCCCTGCGCCAGGCGTTGGAGGGGGTGACAACCGCGGCCATCCTTGCCACCGCCCGCGCCACGGCGGCGGCGCTGCGGCGCGATTTCGGCATCGCGGCGCCGCGGCTGGCGGTTGCCGGGCTGAACCCGCATGCGGGCGAGCAGGGGGCGATGGGAACGGAGGAGACCCTCATCATCGCCCCGGCGGTCGCGGCCTTGCAGGCGGAGGGGATCGACGCGACCGGGCCGTACCCGCCCGACACGATGTTTACCGAGGCGGCGCGGCCCGGCTACGACGCGGCAATTTGCATGTACCACGACCAGGCGCTGATCCCGTTGAAGACGCTGGACATGGCGGGCGGGGTGAACGTGACGCTGGGGCTGCCGATCATCCGCACCTCGCCGGATCACGGCACCGCGTTCGGGATCGCCGGGCAGGGTGTGGCGGACCCAGGCAGCCTGATCGCGGCGTTGCGTCTGGCGGCAGAGTTGGCGGAGCGGAGGGCGGCATGATCCGGTTGGGCGTCAACATCGACCACGTGGCCACGGTGCGCAACGCGCGCGGCGGCGCGCACCCGGATCCGGTGGACGCCGCCTTGGCCGCGATCGAGGCCGGGGCGGACGGCATCACCGCGCATCTGCGGGAGGATCGCCGCCACATCCGCGACGCCGACATCGACCGGCTGCGGGCCGCCATCAGCAAGCCGCTGAACCTGGAAATGGCCGCGACGGAGGAGATGGTGGCCAATGCGCTGCGCGTGCGCCCCCATGCCGCCTGCATCGTGCCGGAACGCCGGGCGGAGGTCACGACCGAGGGCGGGCTGGACGCCGCCGGACAGATGGCGACGTTGCGCCCGATCGTCGCCGCCCTGCGCGCCGCCGGCATCCGGGTGTCGCTGTTCGTCGATCCCGACCAGCGCCAGTTGCAGGCGGCGGCTGAATTGCAGGCCGACATCGTGGAACTCCATACCGGCGCCTATGCCGAGGGCCGGCCCGGGGAACTCGACCGTCTGCGCCGGGCCGCTGCGGCGACGACCGCGCTGGGGCTGGAATGCCATGCCGGCCACGGGCTGAGCTACGCCAACGTCCAGGCCGTCGCCGCCTTTCCGGAGGTGGTGGAGCTCAATATCGGGCATTTCATCATCGGCCAGGCGATCCTGGACGGCCTGCCCGCGGTGGTGCGCCACATGCGCACGCTGATACAGACCGCCCGCTCCGCGCCGCACGCACGGGACGGCACGTGGCTGGCGTGATCGGGCGTCTGTTCGAACGCAAACCGATCGGGGACGACGCCGAAACCGGCTTGCGGCGGACGCTGGGGCCGGCGAACCTCGTCAGCCTCGGGATCGGGGCGATCATCGGCGCCGGGCTGTTCTCGCTGACCGGCATCGCCGCGGCGGACTATGCCGGCCCGGCGGTTGTTATCAGCTTCGTCATCGCCGCGGCCGGCTGCGCCTTCACCGGGCTGTGCTACAGCGAGTTGGCCGGGATGATCCCGTCGGCAGGGTCGGCCTACGCCTACGCCTACGCGGCCTTGGGCGAGGTGGTGGGGTGGATCATCGGCTGGGACCTGCTGCTGGAATATGCCGTGGGTGCGGGCACGGTGGCGGTGTCCTGGTCCAGCTACGTGCAATCTCTGCTGCACGGCTGGGGGTTGGACCTGCCGCACTGGATGACCGCCGCCCCCGCCGCCGGCGGCCTGGTGAACCTGCCGGCGGCGGTGATCATCGTCGCGATTTCGCTCCTGCTGATCGGCGGGGTGAGCGAGTCGGCGCGGGTGAACGCCGTCATCGTGGTGGTGAAGGTGGCCATCGTACTGACGGTGATCGGCCTGGGCGCGTTCTACGTGCAGGCCGCCAATTACCACCCCTTCATCCCCGACAACACCGGGCGGTTCGGCGCATTCGGCTGGTCGGGCATCCTGCGCGGGGCAGGGGTGGTGTTCTTCGCCTATCTCGGCTTCGACGCGGTCAGCACGACGGCGGCGGAGGCGACGCGGCCGCAGCGTACCGTCCCGATCGGCATCCTCGGCTCGCTGGCGATCTGCACCGTGCTGTACGTGGCGTTCGCGGTCGTGCTCACCGGGATGGTGAACTACAAGCAGATGCATGGGGATGCGGCGCCGGTGGCGACCGCGATCGAACGCACGCCGTTCGTCTGGCTGCAGGTGACGGTCAAGCTCGGCATCATCCTCGGCTTCACCTCCGTCATCCTGGTTGGGCTGCTGGGGCAGGGACGCGTGATGTTCGCCATGGCACGGGACGGCATGCTGCCCGGTTTTTTCGGCCAGTTGCACCGGACCCGGCATACCCCGTGGGCCGCCCACGCGGTGATGATGGTGCTGACGGGCGCGCTGGCCGGCTTCGTGCCGGTGGAGGCGTTGAGCCGGATGACCTCGGTGGGCACGCTGCTCGCCTTCGCCATCGTGTGCGGCGGCATGCTGGTCCTGCGCTGGCGGGAGCCGGAGCGGCCTCGGCCGTTCCGCGTGCCGGGCGGTGCGGCGGTTCCATTGCTGGGGATCGCCACCTGCCTGCTGCTGATGGTGTTCCTGCCCTGGCAAACCTGGCTGCGGCTCGGGGGGTGGTTCGTGCTCGGTGCTGTGGTCTACGCCGCCTACAGCCACCGCCGGGCGGCGGCGCTCAGGGCCGCCGGCTGAGTGCGCCTAGTAGATCGATTCCATGAACCGACCCTGTCGAGAGGACGTCGTAGGGTGAGCTTTAGCCCACCACGGCCTCCTACGGCGTCGCCTCGAAGCGGTGGGCTAAAGCCCATCCTACGAAGGGCCTGCGTCAGGCGGCGGGATAGGAGTTGTTTCATGAAAACCCTGTACTAGTTGCCACCGGCAACGGCCGACCCGCCGCGGATGAAACCTTGCCGGCTGCGGCCTCGGTATGGGTGCCTTCACGCCGTTGTTTCTTGTTAGATCGATTCCGTGAACCGACCCTATCGAGAGGACGTCGTAGGGTGGGCTTTAGCCCACCACGGCCTCCTACGGCGCCGTCTCGAAGCGGTGGGCTAAAGCCAACCCTACGAAGGGCCTGCGTCAGGCGGCGGGGTAGGAGTCGTTTCATGAAAACGCTGTACTAGTTGCCACCGGCAACGGCCGACCCGCCGCGGATGAAACCTTGCCGGCTGCGGCCTCGGTAAGGGTGCCTTCACGCCGTTGTTTCTTGTTAGATCGATTCCGTGAACCGACCCTGTCGAGAGGACGTCGTAGGGTGGGCTTTAGCCCACCACGGCCTCCTACGGCGCCGTCTCGAAGCGGTGGGCTAAAGCCCACCCTACGAAGGGCCTGCGTCAGGCGGCGGGATAGGAGTCGTTTCATGAAAACGCTGTACTAGTTGCCACCGGCAACGGCCGACCCGCCGCGGATGAAACCTTGCCGGCTGCGGCCTTGGTAGGGGTGCCTTCACGCCGCTGTTTCTTGTTAGATCGATTCCATGACCCGACCCTATCGAGAGGACGTCGTAGGGTGGGCTTTAGCCCACCACGGCCTCCTACGGCGTCGCCTCGAAGCGGTGGGCTAAAGCCCACCCTACGAAGGGCCTGCGTCAGGCGGCGGGATAGGAGTCGTTTCATGAAAACGCTGTACTAGTTGCCACCGGCAACGGCCGACCCGCCGCGGATGAAGCCTTGCCGGCTGCGGCCTCGGTATGGGTGCCTTCACGCCGCTGTTTCTTGTTAGGGCTGCTTCTCCGCCTCGGTCAGCGTGGCGGGCCAGGCGCCCGATTTGATGTCCGCCTCCAGGAAGGCGTCGACCGCCTGCTGCAACGCCGGGTCCTTCTGCAGCAGGAACGCGTTTTGGAAGTGGGTGAACGGCGCCGCCACCGCGGCGGCGCAGAGCTCCGGATGCACCAGGGCGTCGTGGTCCACCTCCACCCCGTCCGTCACCATGACGTCCTCGCGGCCCGCGATGATCTCGTTGGCGATGGCCGTGTTGTCCGGGAAGATCGTGACCGCCGCGTGCGACAGGTTGGCCTTGGCGAAGGCCTCATTGCTGCCGCCGGGGTTCTCCACCACCCGCACGCCCGGCTGGTCGATCGCGGCGAGCGTGGCGTATTTGTCCTTGTCGGCGCAGCGCACCACCGGCCGCTTGCCGTCGCTCACCAGCACGGTCGAGAAATCCGCCCATTCCTGCCGCGCCGGCGTGATGGAGATGCCGCCCACGGCGATGTCGAACTTGCCCGCCTTGGTGTCGTCGGCCAGCTTGCCCCAGGCCGTGGGCACCCATTGGACGCGCAGGTTCAGGTGCTTGGCGAGTCGTTCGGCCTCCGTCACGTCCGCCCCGCGATAGCTGCCGTCCGGCTGGCGCAGGCTGAACGGGGCGTAGTCGCCCGGCGTGCCCACGCGCAACACGCCGGCGCTGCGGGCGTCGTCCAGCACGCCGGCGGAGGCGGAGGTCGCGACCCCCAGGCAAACGGCGAGGCTCAGCGTGAGGCGCATGTCATGGACTCCCTGTGACGCGGCCTCAGCTTGTGCAGAGTTAGGCCGGGGCTGTCGAGCGCTCGTCCTGTGCAGTGGCTGCATTCGGCAATAGAGCCGTACGAACCCTCTCCCGCCAGCGGGAGAGGGAGTTTGGCCGAGTACGACAGCGCCGCACACCTGAGCTCTCACGACCCACTTGAACTTACGCAGCCGGCCCGCGTTGCGCGCACGTGAAAGCACTCCTCTACGTCTTCGTGGCTGTGGCCGGGGCGCTTACCTCCGTCGAGGCCGGGTCCAACACCAAGCTCACGCAGACGCTGGGCGGACCCTGGTGGGCGTCGATCCTGTTCTCGCTGATCTCCATCCTGTTCCTCGCCGTGGGCGCGGTCGTGCTGGGCGGCGCCTTTCCGGCGGCCCAACAAATCCGCCAGGTGCCCTGGTGGGGCTGGATCGGCGGCGCGATCAGCGCGATCTACATCCTGTCCATGCTGGTGGCGCCGGGCCAATTGGGCTCCGGCCTGTTCACCGGCCTCACCGTGACGGCCGCGGTGATCACGTCGATCGCGCTCGACCATTTCGGCCTGGTGGGATTCAAGCAGCACCCGGCGGGGATCGGCCGCCTGATCGGCGCGGCGCTCATGGTGGCCGGCATCATCTGCGTCGCCGTGTTCTGACACCCGTCAGCGCGGCCGCCAGTTCTCCGACCAGTAGGTGACGGAGGTCTGCTTCCCCGTCGCCTCGAACCCCGCCAGCCAAGCGGGCACGATCTCCGGGTCGATGCGGAAATACAGCGGCAGGGAGAGCAGCTTGGTCGTGTAGATCCGCTGCATCTCCGTCCACAGCGCCTGCTGCTTGACGGGGTCGAGTTCGTATTGCGCGGCGTCCACCGCGGTATCGAGCGCCGGGTCGCTGACGCCGCCATAGTTCTGGCCGCCCCAGTTGTTCGCCGCGGTCGGGATGTACGGCGTCGTGAGGCGGATCGGCGGCAGGTCGATCTCGCCCGTCCAGGCGTACTCGATCAGGCCGGTGAACTCCCGATGCTTCAGCAACTGGCCGAAGAAGGTGCGGGACGGCTGGTTCTTGATCGAGACCTCGATGCCGACCGCCTTCCACTGGCTCTGCATCACCTGCTCCGTCAACTCGCGGACCCGGTTGCCGGAAATGCTGGAGAATTCAAGGCTCAGCCGCTCGCCGGCGGCGTTGCGGCGGATGCCGTCCGGGCCGGGCATCCAACCTGCCTGCTCCAGCAGCGCCCGGGCCCGCGCCGGGTCGTAGCCATACAGCGGCAGATCCGCGTCGTAATGGCTGTCCAGGCCGTTGATGAAGGTGCGGGCCAGGTCGGCATGGCCGGCGAACAGCCGGTCCACGATGGCCTTCACGTCGACGCCGCGCAGCAGCGCCTCCCGCACCCGCTCATCCTGCAGGATCGGGTTGGCGAGGTTCGGCTCGATATGCTCGTAGCTCAACGCCGGCTGGTAGATGAAGCGGAAGCGGTCGCTGTCGGTCTTTTCCAGCGAGACGGCCTGGTCGATCGACAGCCCGATGCCGGAGGGCGTCATGTCGACGTCGCCGGACAGCAGGTTCGCCTGCAACGACGCCGTGTTCTCCAGCAGCCGAAGGGTGATCCGCTTCAGCCCCGGCTTGGCGCCCGGCCAATACGGGTTCGGCTGGAACCCGACGCTGTCATTGGAGTGGTAGTCGGTGACCAGGAAGGGTCCGTTCCACAGCCCCGGGTTCAGCGGGTCGCGGTTGTAGACGGTGTGGTTGATGTAGTCGCCCGGCGCCTTCGCCGCCTCGTACACCGGGCCGTCCACGTGCTCCGACAGCAGGTCGTCCCACAGCGCGTAGGAGGTGAACGTCCGCGCCAGGTGCAGCACCGCCGTGCTGTCATCCACGACGTCCACGGACGTGGCGCGCGTCCAGGGATGGGAGTTGGCGAACCCGGCATTCGGGTCGCTGCCGACCTTCCACGTGAACAGGATGTCGCGCGCGGTCACCGGGACGCCGTCGCCCCATCGCAGGCCCGGCTTCAGCTTGATCGTCACCGCCAGCCCCTTGCTGCCGTCGGGCTGGTCCTCCAGCTTGGCGAGGCCGTTCTGCAGCGACGGCACCTCCGTGCACAGCAGGCAGGCGACCTTGCCCTCGATGTCGTAGGCGGTGATCCGGCGCAGGGCGAAGCCGAGGGCATAGCCCTGGACGGTCTGGGCGCCGATATAGGGGTGGAGGCTGGCCGGGAACTGCGCCACGCCGATCACCAGCGTGTCCTTCGCCGCCGCCGGGCGCGTGACAGCGGCCACGGCCAACGCCAGACCCATTAAGGCGCCTCGTCGACCCACCATCGGCATCATGCCCCCTGCCCGTGACGCCAGCAGATTTCGTGCCAGACACATGCGGCCCCGCCCGGCGGAATCTAGCCGCAGGCGAGCCCGGGTGCTAACCCGGGCGGAGAGAGCGAGGCACGTCATGCAGAACAGCGAGCAAATCTGGCAGATCGTCGAGGGCAAGCGCGACGAGTATATCGCGCTGTCGGACCGGGTCTGGGAGATGCCGGAGCTCGCCTACGGCGAGCACCGCAGCGTCGCCGAGCACCTCGCCATGCTGGAGACCGAGGGGTTCCGCATCACGCGCGACGTCGCGGGCATCCCCACCGCCGTCATGGCCGAGGCCGGGGAGGGCGGGCCGGTGATCGCCATCCTGGGCGAGTACGACGCCCTGCCCGGGCTCAGCCAGCAGGCCGGGATCGCCGAACCCAGGCCAGTCGAGGGCCAGGGCGGCGCCGGCCATGGCTGCGGGCACAACCTGCTCGGCGCCGCCGCCATGCTCGCTGCGTCCTCCGTGAAGGAGTGGCTGGCGGCGCAGGGCATCCAGGGGCGCGTGCGCTATTACGGCTGCCCGGCGGAGGAGGGCGGCGCCGCGAAGGGCTTCATGGTCCGCGCCGGGGCGTTTTCGGACGTGGACATCGCCATCTCCTGGCATCCCGCCAGCGTGTCCGGCGTGAACAAGCCGGTCAGCCTGGCCAACACCCGGATCGACTTCACCTTCACCGGGCGCGCCAGCCACGCCGCCGCCGCCCCGCATCTCGGCCGCAGCGCGCTGGATGCGGTGGAGCTGATGAGCGTCGGCGTGAACTACCTGCGCGAGCACATGCCCAGCACGTCGCGCGTGCACTACGCCTATCTCGACGCGGGCGGCATCGCGCCGAACGTGGTGCAGGCGCGGGCCAAGGTGCGCTACCTGATCCGCGCCGCGAACCTGGCGCACCTCACGCCGCTGGTGCAGCGCGTCCGCGCGGTGGCGGACGGGGCGGCGCTGATGACGCAGACCAGCGTGACGACGCAGGTGGTGAGCGCCGTCAGCAACCTGCTCGGCAACGACCCGCTGGAGAAGCTGATGGACGACAACTTCCAGCGCCTGGGCCCGCCGGTCTGGGACGATGCCGACCGGGCGTTCGCGGAAGAAATCCGCACGACGTTCAGCACCGCCGAGATCGCCTCCGCCTTCGAGCGGTTCGGCATGGCGCCGCGCTTCGACGCGCCGCTCTGCGATTTCATCGCACCGCTGGGGTCCAGGAACCGCGGCGGCAACGGCAGCACGGATGTGGGCGATGTCAGTTGGGTGGTGCCCACCGTGCAGGCCCGCGGCGCCACCTGCGCCATCGGCACGCCGTTCCACGCGTGGCAGTTGACCGCCCAGGGCAAGAGCCCGGCCGCCCATAAGGGCCTGGTGCACGTCGCTAAGGTCATGGCCGGCACCGCGGTGGACGCCATCCAGGACCCGGCCTTGATCGCCCGCGCCAAGGCCGACCTGGCGGAGCGCACGCGCGCCACCCCCTATGTCTGCCCCCTGCCGCCGGACGTGCAGCCGCCGATCAAGGCGATGAGCCTGGGCGTGTAGTTTATAGCCTCTCGGGGGGAGATCACGTCGGCGCTTGTCCGTCTTGCGATTAGCGACGAAGATGCGAACGGGGAGACGCTGGATAGCTGGGGAGACAGCACGCATGCCAGAGACCAAGTCGGACGCGCCGCTCGACCTCTCGCAATTCGACAGTTTCGACCCCGCGCCCGTCACTGCGGAGCCGGCGCAGACGGCGCTGGTCCCGGCTGACCCGCGGCTGCTGCCGGAGCCGCCGCCCGCCCGGCTGGTGGACATCGCCAGCCTGAAGCCGGAGGAACTGGCCGCGGCGCAGCAATCCGCCGCCCGCATCGACTTCCGCCAAAGCGCCACGCTGCTGGCGCATGGCGACGGCGTGCTGGCCAACATCGCCCAGGCATCGCGCCAGTTGCTGACCGGGGTGCGGCTGGGTGACGCCGGGGAGGTCGGCCGCATCGCCGCCGCCGTGATCGACGGCGTCAAGATCCTGCGGATCGAGGATCTGCAGGCGGAGGCCACGAACGGCCAGCCGCCCGCCCGCAAAGGCATCATCGGCCGGGTCATGGGCGTGGCGGCGGACGCCCATTCCGCGTTCAAGGGCTTTACCGAGAGCCGCAAGAAGTTCCTCGAGCTGATGGACGGCGAACAGGCCAAGGCGCGCCGCACCAAGGCCGACCTCGCCGTTTCGATCGAGCTGCTGGACCAGCAGGCGGCGGCCATCCGCACCAGCCTGCACGGCCTGAAGATCGAGATCGCGGCCGGGCAACTGGCGCTGGACCGCGGCCAGGAGGAGCTGGAGGCGCTGCGGCAGAACGCCGTTCGCACCAGCGACCCGGCGGACGCCGCCGACGTGCTGCAATTCCGCAGCGCCCTGGCCAATTTCCGCGGCAAGGTGGCGGAGATGCGCGAGAACCTGGTCGGCTCCGCCTTGCTGATCCCGATCATAGGCCAGAACAAGCAGGCCGCCGAAACCCGGCTGATGAAGATTTCCAACGGCATGCTGGTGGTCATCCCGCGTCTGATGGCCGTCGCCTCGCAGGCGGTCGTGCAGGTGGATATCCGCCGCGCGGCGGACGAGGCGGAGCGGCTGGACGAGGCGGCGCGGCAGATCACCCTGCTGGCGTCCAAGGGCGCGCATGACGCCGCCACCTCGGCCGCCCGCAGCCTGGGCGGCGACCAGCGCAACCTGGACGTGCTGGCGCAGGTGGCCGACGAGACGATCCGTACCATGCACGAAGTGATCGACATCGAACGCGAGGTCGCCAGCGGCGACCGCGAGCGGGAGGCCAAGCTCGCCGCCATCCGCGACCGCCTGGTGACGGGGATGCAGGGCGTGAACCGCCACGCAGTCGAAGCGTGAGCGCGCAGGTCGATTTCGACACGCAGGCCGCCTGGCTGCGGCGCTTCACCTCGGACGCGGAGAGCAATCTGCGCGCCTTCGCCCTGCGGCTGCAGGAGGCGCTGCCCGACCAGGTCACCCTGCACGAGAGCAAGGGCTTCTTCGCCCGCGCGGCGAAGATCACCGGCGTCACCGTCGAACTCGGCGACAGCCGCTACCGCCTCGACATCGAGGGCGGGAGGCTGAAGGCCAGCATCGCGCTGGTGGTGCGCGGCATCTCGCTCAACACCCGCAGCCTGCCGCCGGCGGAATGGTTCGCGCGGCTGGCGGACGAAACGAAGCAGGCCAGCGACCACGCCCGCGCGCTGAGCCAGTCGCTGACCAACTTCATGGCGGAATGACATGAGCCTGTTCGACCTGTTCAAGTCGCCCAGCCCGGAATCGCAGGCGCTCCAGGCTGCCAACGCGCAGCGGCTTGCCGACATCCAGGGCAGTTTGCGGCGCGGCGCCGTTCCCGCCGGCACGCGGGACCGGCTGGAGAGCGCGCGCAACGGCCGTTTGCCTTGGACGGCGACGCTCACCCCGGCCGAACTGATGATCGCCCGGTCGCACGGGCTGAAGCCGGTCGCCGCCGTCTCGGCCACGTGTTGGCTGCATTACGGCTGGTCCTGGACCCAGGGGCATGCACAGGGCTGGGAGACCGCGTTGCGCCGCCTGCGCGAGGAAGCCAAGGCCGCCGGGGCGAATGCGATCCTGGACGTGAAGATGCGCACCATCCCCTTGGCGGTCGAGGACAGCATGGACTTCACGCTGCTTGGCACCGCCGTGTTCGTGGAGGGGCTGCCGCCCAGCCCCGACCCCGTCGTCGCCACCGTGCCCGCGCTGGAATTCGTCAAGCTGCTTGAGGCAGATGTCGTCCCAACGGGGATCGCCATCGGCGCGCAATACCAGTGGCTCACTGATTGGCGCGGCAGCGCGCGGCAAACCTGGATGGGCAACACCGAATCGACCACGCTCAGCCAATTTTGGGAAACCGTGCGGCAGCACGCCCACGCCGAACTGCGCAAGAGCGCCCGGCCCCAGGGAAACGGCGTGCTGGCCCATGTCAATTTCAGCCAGATGTTCGAGTTCGAGGGCGCTGAAAACCAGCCGAAACGCTATCTCGGCCGCCACATCGTCATCGCCACCACGGTCGACGCCCGGCCCGGCCAACCCTTCGCGCATGACATCAGGATGGTGGTCGATATGCATGCCGGGGCCACGCCGCTGAAGGGAACGCGGCCGCATCATCAATCCTATGCATCGAACGACCAAGAAGGAGGAGTCTGACATGCCCACCGACATGCCGACACAGGCCCGGGAACGCCTGAAAGGCCTGCGCAGCTCGGCACATTCCAGCGGCGTCTTCACGTCGGACTTCTCGGTCAACGAGTTCCTGCTGGTGCGCAAGGCCGGGTTCGAGCCGATCGGCCTGTGCGTCGGCACCTGCGTCTACCACGTGGGCATCCAGTACGGCAGTTGGAACCGCAACCAGGAACTCGATGTGCTGTCGAAGGCGATGTACCACGCCCGCGAGTTGGCGATGTCGCGCATGCGGGCCGAAGCCACGGCCATGGGGGCGGACGGCATCGTGGGCGTGAAGCTCACCATCAAGCGCCTGGAATGGGACGAGCAGTTGCTCGAGTTCATCGCCATCGGCACCGGCGTGGTGCACGGCGACGGGCACAAGGGGTTCCGCGCCCATGACGGCGGGCCGTTCACCTCCGACCTGTCGGGGCAGGATTTCTGGTCGCTGCTGCACTCCGGCTATCGCCCGGTCGAGATGGTAATGGGAAGTTGCGTGTATCACGTGGCGCATCGCGGCATGCTGGCCGGGATCGGCACGGCCGGCCGCAACGTGGAGCTGGAGAACTTCACCTCCGCCATGTACGAGGCGCGGGAAATCGCCATCGAACGCATGCAGATCGAGGCGGCGACGGCCAAGGCGGAGGGCGTGGTCGGCGTGGACATCCACGAGGGGAGCCATGGTTGGCAGACCCATGTCATCGAGTTCTTCGCCATCGGCACCGCGGTCCTGCCACTGGCCGAGGAGATCGCGCCGGAGAAGATCGCCGACCCGATCATGGTGCTCTCCGTCAACGATTAGGCGGGGAACGCACGCCGACGACCAAATTACAGTCCCTCGCTGTCGTAACCCTGCGCCGCGTCGGTCTCGCGCAGGTTGCCGGCACGCGCCGCCGCCGGGCCGTAGCCCCCGCCGCCCGGCGTGCGGATCAGCACCGTCGACCCCTGCCGCAGATGGTGCGGGATGCGGGCGTTGGCGGGCTCGCCGTCGATCACAACGGCCCCGAGGCCGCCCGGCGCGCCGCCGCCCAGGCCGGGTGCGGCGATGCTGGTGCGCTCCGTCATGAAGAAGGCCGAGCTGCCGGCCTCCCCACGCAGCTCCACCAGCGCCTCCTGCCCTAACCCGCCGCGGAACGTGCCGTCGCCGCCGGAGCCGGGGCACAGGCGCTTGTAGCGGATCAGCACCGGGGCAGCGCGCTCGGCCACCTCGACCGGCGTGGTGGAGATGTTGCTCGGCCAGGACAGGCAGTTCACGCCGTCGCTGCCGGGCCGGCCGCCGAGCCCGCCGTTGAAGAACAGCACGCAGGCATAGCGGCGGCCGCGATCCTCCCCGATCAGCGTCATGTTCCACAGCGGCGAGCCGGGTGCGGCCATGACGCGGCCCGGGATCGCCTGGTGCAGCGCGCCGAACACCAGCACCGGCACGTAATGCCCGGTCGCCGCGCGGCCACCCACCGCCGCGGGGAATAGCGGGTTCAGCAACGTCTTCTCCGGCGCCGTGATGCGGACGGGGCGGAACATGCCCTCGTTGTTCGGCAGGTCCGGCAGCAGCGCGCACCGCACGGCATAGGCGGTCATCGCGTAGGTGTAGGTCAGCGGGCAGTTGATGGCGCAGGGCTGCTGCGCCGTGGTGCCGGCATAGTCTGCATCGATGCAGCCACCCTGCACCGTCAGCGTCACGGCCAGGGTGAACGGCGCGGCCATGCCGGGCATGCCGTCCGTCTGCATGGAGTAG
The DNA here is from genome assembly GCA_965199095.1 of Acetobacteraceae bacterium. Taxonomy (GTDB): domain Bacteria; phylum Pseudomonadota; class Alphaproteobacteria; order Acetobacterales; family Acetobacteraceae; genus LMUY01. The sequence continues at coordinate 43,547 of CBDAQM010000003.1, read as the reverse complement.
CGGTAGACGCCCTCCGGCACCGTCGCGATGGCGGCCCGCATGGCGCGTTCGCTGCGGTCGTAGATTTCGGCCGCGAGCGCCGTGAGGTCGGGCAGCGCATACTCGGCCATGAGCTGGGCCAGCCGCGCCTGCATCACCTCCAACGCGGCCAACTGCGCCCAGACGTCGCCCATGGTCTGGTCGGGGGTGCGCACGTTCAGCCGGATCAGCTTCATCAGCAACGGGTCGGGCGTGCCGGCGCGCAGGAACAGCACGGGTGGGATGTGCAACCCTTCCTCATAGATCTCGCGCGGCGCGATGGATCGGACCTGGCCGCCGATATCCGGCACGTGCGACGTGGTGGCGGCGAAGGCGACCAACTGGCCGTCCTGGAACAGCGGCTTGATCAGGCAGACATCCGGCAGGTGGCCGGTGCCGATCCACGGGTCGTTGGTCATGAACACGTCGCCGTCCTGCATCGTGTCCGCCCCGAACTCCGCCAGCACGTGGCGGACGGTGGCCGGCAGCGTCGCGATGAAGGAGGGGATGCCATACGTGTTCTGCGCCAGCGACGCCCCGGCCGCGTCCGTCAGCACGCAGGCATAATCGTTGGCGTCGTTTGACAGGGTGGAGAAGGCGGTGCGCGCGATCACCTTCGCCGCCTCATCCACGATGGACACCAGCCGGGTCCACATGATCTCAATCGTGACAGGGTCCATGGTTTGTCCCATTCGGCAGTTAAGCGTTCGCGGATGACTGGAAGCTGAAGGTGCATCCCAACTCGGCGCCGTACCAAATCGACCCAGTGCGGACGAGTTCGTCGCGGTCTCGGAAGCGGCCAGACGCGACCGCCTCAGCCGCGAATTGCTCCAGGTCCGGAGGCAGGGTGACGCTGTCCATCTCCGGATCATAGGGCAGGGAAGGGCGACCGGGAAGGTTTTTGGATGGTTGGCAAGCGAGGCAGCCCGTGTCTGACCCGATCGCTCCCGAGAACCCTGGTGAGGTTCTACCGCCAGCGTCCGGCGCGCCAGCGACGTCGTCGTCGGCAGTCTCACCCGATGCTGGCCGGGCTTTGGCAGTCGTGTCGCGGCTGGCGCGCTCACATCCGTCGACTGGACACCGTGGCAGGCGATCCTGCGGCTTCGACGGGATTGGCCGAAGCTCGTGCTCACGTGCGGCCCTCCTACGACGATAGTTGACCAGGGCGAAGCGCAGCTGGCCGGCCCGCCGCCGGACGCCCTCTGGGACGATTGGGACAGTCCGCCCCGGGTTCCCGACACGCCCGAGCTGTAGGTGCCGGGATGAGGATTCAACCGGTATTGGCACTCGGCTCCATCAGTCCACCTGCAGCCAGCGTTTCCGCAAGCCGAACCACTCCCGCCGCCGAGCCACCCGCACCCGCCGGCGCTCGTCGCCGGGAAAGGCGAAGCTGACTGCGTCGTCGCCCTCGGGCCGTATCTCGGTGATCAGCCCTTGCTCTGTCGCATGGCCCAGGGTGACCCGGTCTCGGATCGCACCGTCCGGACCCACGAACAGGATGGTCTCCAGCGCGCTGAACAAGTCGCCGTACGACAGCAGAACCAAATGCCCGCCAGACGCGGCGAACTGGGCGTCGATCTGCGAGGCGGGCACGCTGCCGATCCGGGCGCCCCGCCGCAGTAGCACCGCCTGCCCCGTCCGCTCGGCACCCGATGCGTCCAGCGTGAACTCGTCCGCCGGACGCATCACAACATGGACCGCAGCATCGCGTCGCTCTGTTCCGGCGTTAACGGGTGGGTCTCGAACCAGCTGATCACGCTGTCCGACAGCAGGCCGCCCAGCAAGCCGCCGACCAGGCCGCCGATGACGGCGCCCACGGGACCGAACGCCAGTCCGGCGACCGCCCCCGCCGCGATCGAGCCCAGCACGCCGACCGCAGCGTCGGTCACGTCGCGGATGGCGGTCTCGACCTTGTTGCGGGACTGGCTCACGTCCCATACGATGGCGATGACCGTCACCACCCACAGCCCACGGCTCAGCCGTCCCAGCAGCCGGGCCTGGGCGTTGATGGCGGCGTTGGGCCGCCCGGCGGCGCTGATGACCGCCTCGTAGACCGTGCCCTGCTCGCCCGGCTGCAGCTCGTAGAAGCTGCGCTTGAACGTGGAGCGGGCGTATTTGTCCATCAGCTGCTCGAGAGTCAGGCCGCGCTGCTTGAGGGCTACGGCGCGGGCATGGCCATACGGGTTGGACCGGGCGCGGATGATCAGCATGATCTCGTTGCGCGATTCCTGGGCCAGCTTGGCGGCGTTGGCGGCCGACAGGTCACCGGCCTGGTAGCGGGCCCAGATCTCGTCGCTGAACCGGCGGGCGAGCTGGTTGTAGCGTAGCCGCCCGCTTGCATCGAGGCTGGTCCAGGTGGCCGCGCTGGCGGCGGTCGATTGCAGCAGCGTGAGTTCGTTGCGAACCTTGCGGTCGTCGTCGTTCATTGGATGCTCCGGTTCGTCCAGCCCTGCCGGACTCTGAAGCCGTTGCCTATGGCCTGCACCGAGGTGCGCTCGCGGATGCCAAAGCGTCATGGCGTGGCGGCGTGGCGGGCCGCCAGTGCGGCCTGCTGGAGGGAGGGCAACAGCTTCTCGACGTTGACGGGCGGGGTGGCATGTCGGTGATCCTGCCATGTGCAGGTCCGCGAGCACAGTGCCGGCCTCGATCCGCAAACCAATCTGGCCGTTGCTGCCTGCGTAAGCATGAACTTGCTCATTGGCCCCGCTTGCATGGTCGGGAGGTCACAGAACACCATCCCGGCCTCGCCGGCACCCTCGACCAGGTTCAACAGAAACCGGGCATCGCGGGACAGCGTGAGATCTCATCCGCTAACCCGCATTTCTCACAGTGCCATCGCTGAGCGTCGTCTCGGGTGCTCAGCGTCGGTTGTGGCCTTGGTTCCGGGTGTCGCCGTGTCATTTTGAGTGTGTTGAGCGTGTTGAGCGGGCGCGGTGGTGCGATCACCGCTGGAGCAGTGCTGATCGGGGTGGTGGCGCTTTGCGGTGTCTGGTTCGTGGCGGTCAGTCGAACGCTCTTTGCAGGGCGGCATAGGCCAGCCCCCATTCGTTTTGCGAGGGGCAGGCCGACGCCATGGCGATCTTCACCCGGCGCACGCTGGTCCGCACCAGCGCGCCGATCTTCAGCAGCTTGAGCCGGATCGTCCCGCACGTGGCGGTCGCGAACACGGTGCCCTCAAGCCCGATGCGTCTGAGGGCACACAGCAGCACATAGGCCGCGGACGCGAACCACAGCCGCAGCTGGTTGGCCTGCATGGTGTGGGCCGACGTGCGGTCGGCGAAGAGGTCGAGCTGGCATTCCTTGATACGGTTCTCCATTTCGCCGCGGGCGCAGTAGATCGTTTCGTAGAGGTGCTGCGCGTCGGCCTCGCGGGGGTTGAGCGAAGTCACGACGAAGCGCGGATTGGCCTTATCGCCGGCCGTGTCGGACCCTGGGATCCACTCCGCCTTGCCCACCACCCGGCGCTCCTGCGCCCAGCTGTCGTGCGTGGACCAGGTGAAATCGCGGAAGCGGCGGGCAGCCTTGCCGGTCGTCTCGGCGTCGGCGCGGGCTTCGGCCATCTGCGCCTCGATCTGCGCCGACAGGCGCGGGTTGCGGGCCAGGCCGAACAGGAAATCCACATGGTTGGCCTCGCACCAGCTCATCAGCGCATCACGGGCGAAGCCGCTATCGGCACGCAACACAACGCGCGTGTGCGGCCATCGCGTGCGGATTTGGGCGACAACACGCTCGATCTCCTCCACGGCCCCTGCCGATGCGTCGAGGTCGGAGCGACGCAGCTTGGCCACCAGCAGATGACGCCCGCAGAACACGTAGAGCGGCAGGTAGCAGTGGCAATCATAGTAGCCGTGGAAGAACCGGCCCTCCTGATGGCCGTGCAGCGGGTCGTCGGTGGCGTCGAGGTCCAGGATGATCTGCTCGGGCGGCTGCGCGTGGGCGTCAAGGAACAGGTTGACGAACAGGCGTTCGAGCTTGGCCGTGCTGGCCGCGAGCTTGTGGTAGCGGGTGGGTTCGGCGCGGCTGAGTTCGAGGCGGTTCAGCGTGGACTTGCCGGCCAGCGGGGCGCAGCCGCGGCGCCGCCGGGCGGTGAGCTTGCCGGCGAGGGTTGCCATGACTGGATCGTGGCGGAGCTGGTCGTGGTCGTTGAGGTCTTCGTAGCCGAGCGCTATGCCGACGACGCGCTGCAAGACCAGGGTCTGCACCTCGTGCTCGATGAACAATGGATTGCGCGTGTCGGTGAAGCAGGCTGCCATGCGCCGGGTCAGCCGGATCGCACGATCCGCTGCACCGAGCAGGACCGCGCCAGCATCGGAGGTGATGCGCCCACCATCGAACGCGGCCACCACGGACCGGCGTTCGACAGGTGCAAACTCGAACAGGGTTGGGCTACAGTCTGTCAGCACCGGGATCATCCTCTGCGTCGGAGTAAGGCTTTGTTGCAGAAGAACTTTCGCCTATTCAGAGGCCCGGTGCACCTCATTCTTGTGAGAAATGCGGGCTAACCTCGGCACAGAGATTTTGACGAGTTGGCTGCTTCCGTAGAGAGACTCTATCCGCTACCGGCAAAGGCCGGCGCCAACTCCAAGCGACGATGGCCGACATTGATCCTTGTAAACCGCAAGATCGGTCGAGCGCGTCGTGTCTGCGGACCGTAGCTGGGGTCTTGCTACGGAGGACAGGACGATGACGGCGGCGCTGCAACGCTATCATGCCCGGATGCAACGTGTGCTGGATCACATAGACCAGCATCTCGATGACGATCTGGACCTGGAAGCGACAAGCGGCGTCGCGGCCTTCTCGAAGTATCATTTCCACAGGCAGTTCACAGCAACCTTCGGGTTGTCCGTGCATCACTATGTCCAGCTCGCCCGCATGAAGCGCGCGTCGTACCGGCTAGCCTACAGTCACGACGACAGCGTTACCGACATAGCGATGGATGCCGGGTATGAGGCGCCAGATGCCTTCGCCCGCGCCTTCCGACAACGATTCGGGCAGTCACCCTCCGCGTTCCGGAAGTCTCCCGACTGGGAGCCGTGGCTTGCGGCCTTCCGGCCTCTCGACATTGCAAGGAGCAAGCTGATGCAGAAGACCTTCACCGCCGACGATGTGACGGTCCGAGATGTACTTCCCACGCCGGTTGCGATCATGGAGCATCGGGGCGACCCGTCGACAATCGGCGCCACGATCCAGCGGTTCATCGCCTGGCGCAAGGCAACCGGCCTGACGCGAAAGGTCACCGCGACCTTCAACATCTTCCACTCGGACCCGCGCGCAACGTCACCGGCTGATTACCGCATGGACCTTTGCGTCGGTATCGACTGGCCGATCGAAGCAAGTGACGAGCGGATTGAGGCAGGCGTTATCCCCGGTGGCCGTTGCGCAGTTCTGCGGGTCGTCGGAAACACCGACAATCTGGAGCCCGCCGCGTTCTACCTGTATCGGGACTGGCTTCCGGCGAGTGGCGAGGAAGCAAGGGACTTCCCGCTCTACTGCCAGCGCCTCACCTTCTTCCCGGAAGTGCCGGAGCATCAGGCGGTCGTCGACCTTTTCCTGCCGTTGAAATAGCGTCTGGCACGGCTCCATGTCGGCAGCTCCCGTCCAAGAGCTACGGTCCGCTTTCCAGCGGTCATTCTCAGAACAAAGAACGTCGAAGACGAGTGAGGGGCCGATTTTAGACGTTAGGCAACCGGTCAGAACCTCTGTGCAGAGCCACTAGTTGGCGATCTCGATCAGGATCGACCCGCTGCCCGTTACCTCGCATCGCGCGCCCGGTCCGACCACGAGGGTCGACCCGGGATCCTCGACCAGCGCTGGCCCGGTGAAGCGGTCCCCGGCGCCCAAGCGCATGCGGTCGAGCACCGGCGTGTCGACGAAGCCGCCGTCGAACCAGGCGGCACGGCGTGCTTTTACCGCTTCCGCCGCGCCTTTGCCCGCTGCCGGGCCGGCAATGGCGCCCTCATGTGCGGCGGTGCGGACGGACACGCGGGCGGCGATGAACTCCAGCGCCACGTCCGGCGGGGAGCGGGCGAATTTGCGGCGGTATTCCACCTCGAACGAAGCGGTCAGCGCGGCGCGGGCCGCGTCCGTTTCGTAGGGGCCGGGCGGCAGCGGCACCACCAGCGCGAAGCCCTGGCCGACATAGCGGCCATCCGCCAGTCGCTGCACGGTCGGCGCGCCGCCGCCGGTCCCCGTCACAACCGCCCGCGCATCGGCTTCAAGCTCGGTGAACACCTGCTCCAGTCCTGCGAGCGCGCTGGACGGAACCGAGAAGTCGATCGTCCGCACCCGGTCCACCCGGGCCGGCGCCACCAGCAGCCCCCAGGCGGAGGCGACGCCGGGCGCGGGCGGGCAGATCAGCCGCAAGATGCCCAGGCGCTTGGCCACGCCGTAGCCGTGCACCGGGCCGCCGCCGCCCGTCATCAGCAGGGCAAAGCTGCGCGGGTCGCGGCCGTGCTCGGCGATGTGGACGCGGGCGGCGCTCGCCATCGTCTCGTTCACCAGCGTGTGGATGCCGGACGCCGTCTGCTCCGGCGTCAGCCCCAGCCGGTCCGCCAAGGCCCCGATCGCCGCCCGCGCCGCCGGCAGGTCGATGGCGATGGTGCCGCCGGCGAAGTAGTCGGCGTTCAGGTAGCCGAGCACCAGGTTCGCGTCCGTCACCGTCGGCTGCGCGCCGCCTTGGCCGTAGCACGCGGGCCCCGGTTGCGACCCGGCGCTGTCCGGACCCACCTTCAGCAAACCGAGCGTATCGGCCCGCGCGATGGAGCCGCCGCCCGCCCCGATCTCGATCAGTTCGACGGTGGAGATGCGGATCGGCAGGCCGCTGCCCTCCATGAAGCGCTTCTGCCGCCCGGCCTCGAACCCGTAGGCGATCAGCGGCTCGCCCTCCTCCACCAGGCTGAGCTTGGCGGTGGTGCCGCCCATGTCGAAGCCGAGCAATTGGCGATGCCCGTCCCGCCCGCCGAAGAACGCGGCGGCCAAGGCGCCGGCCGCCGGGCCGGATTCCAACATCTGGACCGGGTTGCGGATCACCTCCGCGGTATGCGTCAGCCCGCCATTGGACAGCATCAGCAGCAACGGGGCGGTGACGCCGATTGCGGCCAGTTCGTCCGCCAGGCCCTGCAGGTAGCGCGCGGCCAGCGGCTTGATGTAGGCGCTGGCCACGGTGGTGGAGACGCGGTCGTATTCCCGCATCTCGGGCACGACCTCGTGCGACGGCGTCACGTACAGCCCGGGCGCCCAGTCCGCGATGGCGGCGGCGGCGGCCTTCTCATGCGCCGGGTCGGCGTAGGAATGCAGGAACATGATCGCCACGGAGGTGACGCCCGCCGCCTGCAACACCGCCAGCTTGGCCCGCACATCCTCCAGGTCCAGCGGCGTGATGATTTCGCCCTGCGCGCCGATCCGCTCCGCCACGTCCAGCCGCCAGGCGCGCGGGACCAGCGGGGCCGGGTTCTCGATGGCGATGTCATACAGATCGTATTTGCGCTCCCGCCCGATCTCCAGCGTGTCGCGGAACCCGGCGGTGGTGAGCAGCCCGGTGGGGGCGCCGCGACGTTCGATCAGCGCGTTGGTGAACAGGGTGGTGGCGTGCACCACGCGGCCGATCGCGGAGGCCGGCAGCCCCGCCTGGTCCAGCATCTGCCGCACGGCGCGCAGCACGGCGCGTTGCGGATCCCCATGGGTGGTCAGCACCTTAAGCGCCGCGCTGGCGCCCGTGGCGGCCTCGTGCAGCACCAAATCGGTGAAGGTGCCGCCGATATCGATCCCCAGCCAGTGGGTGCCGTCGCTCATGGCGGCGTCCAGCCATAATCCCGCAGCGCGGCGGCTTCGCTGAGGTAGCCGAGCCGGACGTCGCGCGCCACCGCCTGCTTGTCGCGCTCGCTGGCCGCCCCCAACCCGCCGCCGCCCGGCATCTCGATCACCACGCGGTCGCCGGCGGGGATCACCTGCAATCCCTTGGGCTTCAGCACCGCCCCGGATGTCAGCGCCACGCTGCCCAGCGCGCCGCTGCCGCCGCCGTCCCGGCCGCGGGCCGGGAACTTCACCCGCTCGAACCCGGCGAACAGGCCGAACGCGGCGTCCTCGCGGCTGCCGACCTCCATGGTCTGCCCCAGCCCGCCGCGCTGCCGCCCGGCGCCGCCGGAATCCTGCCGCAGCTCCTTGCGCCAGACGACCAGGGGCGTGATCGCCTCCGTCACCTCCACCGGCACGTTGCGGACGCCGCTGGGGAACGGGGTGGCGGACAGCCCGTCCTGCTGCGGCCGCGCGCCGGCGCCGCCGGAATGGAAGCTCATCACCATGAAGGAACTGCCTTTGCCCTCGCCAACCGAGGTCAGCCCGTGGCCGGCGACGAATTTCAGCGTCCACAGGTTGGACGTGCCCTCCGCCGGCACGCGGCCCGGCATGGCCTGGTCCAGGCAGCCATACACCACGTCCGGCAGCATGTGGCCCATGGAGGCGCGGGAATACACCGCCGCCGGGTGGGTCGCGTTGACGATGCAGCCCGGCGGCGCCGTCACGCGCACCGCCGCCAGCGTGCCAGCATTGTTCGGCACGTGCGGCGCCACCACGCAGTTCACGCCGAAGGTGGTGTAGGCCTCGGTGTAGCAAAGCGGGCAGTTGATCGCGTAGGACGACATGCCTGATGTCCCGGACCAATCCACGTCGATCGTGTCGGCGCCGATCGTCACGCGCGCCACCAGGTCGATCGGCGCCTCGTAGCCGTCGATCCGCATCGTCGCCTGCCAGGAGCCCTGCGGCAGCTTGCCGATCGCCTCCGCCATGGCGCGGCGGCTGCGGCTGATGATCATCTCGCCCAGCGTCTCGATCTCGGTCAGCCGGAACTCGCGCATCATCTCCACCAGGCGGCGGCTGCCGATGTCGTTGCAGGCGGTCAGCGCATAGACGTCCCCGATCACCTGCACCGGCTCGCGCACGTTGGCGCGGATGATGCGCAGCAAATCCTCGTTCATGACGCCGGCGCTGGCCAGCTTCATCAGCGGGATGAACAGGCCCTCGTGCCAGATCTGCCGGCCCTCCGGCGTCTGCCCCACGCCGCCCATGTCCACAAGGTGGGAGGTGCAGGCGAAGATCGCGACCATGCGGCCGTCGAGGAAGGTGGGCGAGACGACCACCAGGTCATACAGATGCCCGGTGCCCTTCCACGGGTCGTTGGTGACGTAGACGTCGCCCTCCTGCCAATTGGCCACCGGGAACTCCGCCAGGAAATGCCCGACGGACAGCGCCATGGTGTTGATGTGGCCGGGCGTTCCCGTCACCGCCTGCGCCAGCATGCGGCCCTGCAGGTCGAACACGCCGGCCGAAATGTCCCCCGCCTCCCGCGCGGAGGTGCTGAAGGCGGTGCGGACCAGGGTCTGCCCCTGCTCCTCCACCACCGACAGCAGGCGGTTCCACATGATCTGCATCTCGACTTCGGACATCATGCCGCGTCCTCGATCAACAACTCGCCGGCGGGGCCGAGCTTCGCGGTGAAGCCCGGCGGCACGATGGTGGAGGTGCCGTCCTCCAGCACTACCGCCGGCCCGGCCAGCCGGGCGCCGTGGGGCAAGGCGGCGCGGGCGTAGGTGGCCGCCAGGGCGGCGCGCCCGGTCGCCGGGTCGATGACGCGCTGGCTGCCGGTGGCCGCGCCCGGCGGCACGTCCGGCAGGGCCTGGCCCGGCGGCGGCAGGGCATGCACCTCCGACAGGGACAGGATCCAGGTCAACGCCTCGATCTCCAGGCCCGGGATCACCCGGCCATAGAGCCGTTCATAGGTCTCGTCGAACGCGACCCGCAGCGCGGCGGGGTCGATGCCGCCGCTGGCGGGCAGGGTGACGGCGACCTCGTGGCCCTGGCCGCGGTAGCGCATAAAGCCGGTGCGGATTTCCTCCAGCACGGCGGAGGGCGCGCCGAGCCGCACCACGGCCTCCGCTTCCGCCCGCATTTCCGTAAACAGCGCGTCGATGGCGGCGGTGTCCATGGTGGAGACCTGCACCAGCCGGGTGCGCACGACCTCGTAGCCGATCGGCGCGTGCAGGAACCCCAGGGCGGAGCCGACGCCGGCATCCGCCGGCACCAGCACGCGGCGTATGCCCAGCTTCTGCGCCAGGCGCACGGCATGCAGCGGGGCCGCGCCGCCGAACGCGATTAGCGTGCGCCCGGCGGTGTCCTTGCCGTTCTCCACGGCGTGGACGCGGGCCGCGCTGGCCATCGTCTCGTCCACGATCTCGGCGATGCCGCGCGCCGCCTCCTCCGCCGCCATGCTCAGCGTGTCGCCGACCGAGGCCAGCACGGCCGCGTGCGCGCGGACGCCGTCCAGCGCGACCTTGCCGCCGGCGAAGCGCGCCGGGTCGATGCGGCCCAGGGCGACGTCCGCATCCGTCACCGTCGCCTGCGTGCCGCCGCGGCCGTAGCAGGCGGGGCCGGGGTCGGACCCGGCGCTGTCCGGCCCCACGGCGATGCGGCGCAGCAGGTCCACGCGCGCGATGGAGCCGCCGCCGGCGCCGATCTCCACCATGTCGATCACCGGGATGCGCACCGGGATGCCGCTGCCGCGCACGAAGCGGTAGGCGCGGGCGATCTCGAAATGGCGGGATTGCTGCGGCGTGTAGTCGTCGATCAGGGTGAGCTTCGCGGTGGTGCCGCCCATGTCGAAGGCGATGGCGCGGGTGATGCCGTTCCGCGCCGCGACGTGGCGGGCCAGGATCGCGCCCCCGGCCGGCCCGCTTTCCACCAGCCGCACCGGGAAGCGCCGCGCCGTGTCCACCGTGGTGATGCCCCCCGACGACATCATCAGCAGCAACGGGCAGTCCGCCCCCAGCGTCGCGAGGCCCGACCGCATGCGGTCCAGGTAGCGCGCCATCAGCGGCAGCACGTAGGCGTTGGCGACGGTGGTGGAGGTGCGTTCGTATTCGCGGATTTCGCGGCACACCTCGGCGGAGATGGAGATGGCGATGTCCGGCAGCGCCGCCGCGAGGATCGCGCGCGCCCGCTCCTCATGCGCCGGGTTGACGTAGGCGTGCAGGAAGCAGATCGCCACCGCCTCGATCGCATGCGCCTGCAACACCGGCGCCAGGGCGCGCACCGCGTCCTCGTCCAGCGCCAGCAGCACGGCGCCATCGGCGGCCAGGCGTTCCGGCACCTCCAGCCGCAAATCGCGCTCCACCAAGGGGATGGGGCGTTCCATGTAGAGGCCGTACTGCTCGAACCGGTGCTCGTAGGCGATTTCCAGCGAATCGCGGAAGCCGCGCGTGGTGATGAGCGCGGTGCGCGCGCCCTTGCGCTCGATCAGCGCGTTGGTCGCCAGCGTCGTGCCGTGGATGACCAGGTCCAGCGCGGCGGCCGGCATGTCCGCCTGTTGCAGGATCGCCTGCGTGCCCGCGATCACCGCGCGCTCCGGCGCGTCCGACGTGGTCAGCACCTTGGTGGTGAGCAGCTCGCCGCCGCGGTCGAGCACAATGTCGGTGAAGGTGCCGCCTATGTCGACGGCAAGGCGGACGGCGGCTGGCATCGCGGGCGGAAGCTCCTGTTGCGGGAACTGTCCGCGGTGTCGGCCGGGCTGACAAGGGCAAAATGCTGCGATGCAGTGCGCCGGGACCGCGATCGGCCCCAGGCGTGTGCAACCCGCGCCTGCGTTGGTCCCAACGCAGGCAGACCGCGCTTCGCAGGAGGTCCCTACGAACCCTCTCGCGCTGGCAGGAGAGGGAGATTTGCAGACGTTGGCATAGTCCTTGCTGCACGCTCTTCTACCGCTGCTCCGGTGATCCGGCACGGCGCAAACGGGAGACTGTGCCGCTTGGCCACGAACACCGTCGCGTCCCTCGTCCTGCCGCGCGCATCTTCGGCGAGGTTCGCCGGGCTGCCGCGCGGCTGGGGCGGCGGGCTGTTGATGGTGGCGCCGGCGCTGATATTCCTGCTGGTCTTCTTCATCATCCCGGCTGCCGTGCTGTTCTCCTACAGCGTGCTGACGCAGCCGCCGAACGGCGTCGTCGGGCTGCCGTTCACCCTCGCGCATTACGTGCATCTGTTCGGCACGCCGCTGTATTTCCACGTCTTCCTCATCACCCTGCGCATCAGCCTGTGGACGGCCGGGCTGTCCGTCCTGCTGGGCTTTCCCGTGGCGCTGGTGATCGTGCGCGGCTCCCCCGCGGTCGGCCGCGGCGTGACGCTGATCCTGGTGGCGCCGCTCGTCGTCAGCATCGTGGTGCGGACCTATGGCTGGCAGTTGGTGCTGGCGAACGGCAACGCCGGGGTGGTGAACTGGCTGCTGCACGCGATCGGCTTCGGCCCGGCGGTCCTGCACGTGATGTATTCCGAGACCGCCGTCGTCATCGGGTCGCTGCACGTCTTCCTGCCGCTGATGGTGCTGCCGCTGGCATCCTCGCTGGCGCGCATCAACCCGTCCCTGGAGGAGGCAGCGCGGACGCTGGGGGCGCCGGCCTGGCGGGTGTTCTGGCGCATCACCGTTCCGCTCAGCATCCCCGGCCTGGCCGCGGGGCTGACGATCGTGTTCTCGCTGACCGCAGCCTCCTACGTGACGCCGGCGATCTTAGGCGGGAACTACGCGCAGATGCTCGGCAACCTGCTGGAGCAGCAGGTGGTGACGGTCTACGACTGGCCGCTCTCCTCCGCCATCGCGGTGGTGATGGTGGTGGTGACCTTCGCGGTGAACGGCGCCTGCGTCTACGCGCTGCAACGGCGGATGGCGTCGCGCCGGCGCCGGTCGGCCGCGGCGTAGATGGGGGCGCGGCTGTCGGGCGGCACGGCGGTGCTGGTCTATGGCATGACGGCCGCCATCATGGTCTTCGTCATGGCGCCGCTGCTGGTGGCGATCGCCATCTCCTTCTCGGACGGTCCGTTCGCGAGCTTCCCGCCGCAGGGCTTCAGCCTGGACTGGTATGCGCAGGTGCTGTCGGATCCGGATTTCCTGTCCGCCGCCTCGTTCAGCATCGGGCTGGCGCTGGCGGCGACCGCGGCCTCCGTGGCGCTCGGCTTGCCCGCGGCCTTCGCGCTGGAGCGGTCGGGGCTGCCGGGCGCGGCCGTGCTGCAGGGCTTGCTGCTGTCGCCGCTGGTGTTTCCCGTGCTGATCACCGGGTTGGCGTTGTTGCAGTTCTATTCGGCGATGGACATGCAGCAGGCGGCGCTGAACCTGTTCCTGGGCCATACGCTGGTGACGCTGCCCTATGTGGTGCGGACGGTGTCCGCCAGCCTGCAACTGGTTGACACGTCGCTGGAGGAGGCGGCGCGCACCCTGGGGGCCGACCGCTGGCGCACCTTCCGCCGCGTCACCATTCCGCAGATCGCGCCCGGCGTCGCGGCCGGGGCGCTGTTCGCCTTCATGGTGTCGCTGGACAACTACCCGATTTCCATGTGGCTGGCCGATGCGCGGGCGGTGCCGCTGCCGATCCTGCTGTTCCAGGACATGCAGCGCGTGTTCGACCCGTCGATCGCCGCCATGGCCAGCCTGATGATCCTGGTGGGCGCCGCCGCGGTGGTGGCGCTGGAGAAACTGGTCGGGCTGCGCCGGGCCATGGGCATTTGAACGGAGACGCATGATGGCCTTGCACTTGAGCCGCCGCCGCGCCTTGACCGCACTCGGCGCCGGATTGGCCGCGCCCGCCGTCCTCATCCGCAACGGCTGGGCGGAGGGCAAGGCGATCAATGTCGGCACCTATACCGGGCCGCAGGGCGAGTTCATCCGCCGCAGCGTGATCCCGAAATTCGAGTCGGATTTCGGCTGCAAGGTGTACCAGACGGAGAACGTGACGCTCGGCCAGATCGCCCTCCTGCGCACGCAGAAGGCCAACCCGACCTACAGCGTGATGTTCATGGACGACGTCGGCGTCCCCGTCGCCAAGGAGGAGGAGCTGATCGCGCCGCTGCCGCGCGACAAGATGCCGAACCTGGCGAAGGTGATCCCGCGCTTCGTGCTGAATGACGGGTATGGCGCCGCCTTCGCCGTGTCGGTGGTGTCGCCGTTCTACAACACGCAGGCGGTCAGCGGCATCCCGAGCTGGGAGCTGCTGTGGGACCCGAAATACAAGGGCCGCTTCATGCTGATCACGCCGAAGCAGACGCAAAGCATCCAGATGCTGGTGGCCGCCACCGCGCTCGCCACCGGCAAGTCGTTCCACGATGCGCAGTACCTGGTGGACCAGGGCTGGGACAAGATGGCGGCGTTGAAGCCCAACGTGCAGACGATCTACGAAAACAACGTCACCGCCGTGCTGCAGGTGGCGCAGGGGCAGGCCGATATCGGCGGCCCGGATTTCTCCAAGACCATCCTGCCGTACGCGATGAAGAAGGCGCCGGTGGCGATGTCCGCGCCCAAGGAGGGCGTGTTCGGCGGCGTCAACACGGTGACGGTGGTGAAAAACGCCCCGGAACCCGACCTGGCCGCCGCCTTCGCCGACCGCATGCTGGACCCCGGGATCCAGAAAGCCCTGTCCGAGGCGACGTTCGCCGCCCCCACCGTGCAGGGCGTGACGCTGAATGCCGAAACCGCAAAGCTGGTCGCCTATCCGGAGGCGCGGATGGACGAGATGAAGCTGATGACGATCGACTGGTCGTTCATCAACCCGAAGCGCGGCGCCCTGGTCGAGAAATACAACCAGGTGTTCGGTAGCTGAACCCATGCAGACGCACGCCGCCGACCTGGCGCTGTCCAGCCTGACGAAGCGCTACGGCCAAGCCCTCGCGGTCGACCGCATCACGCTGCGGATCAAGGCGGGGGAGATGGTGGCCCTGCTGGGGCCGAGCGGGTGCGGCAAGACCACCACGCTGCGGATGATCGCCGGGCTGATCGAGCCGAGCGAGGGCGATATCCTGATCGGCGGCCGCTCCGTCGCGCGGCTGCCGGTGCACAAGCGCAACATCGGCATGCTGTTCCAGAACTACGCGCTGTTCCCGCATCTCAGCGTCGGGCAGAACGTGGCGTTCGGGCTGGAGATGCGCCGGGTCAGCCGGGCCGAGACCGCCCGGCGCGTGCAGGACGCGCTGGCGCTGGTGCAGCTCGGGCACCTGGCGGACCGC
This sequence comes from Acetobacteraceae bacterium, assembly GCA_965199095.1. Classification (GTDB taxonomy): domain Bacteria; phylum Pseudomonadota; class Alphaproteobacteria; order Acetobacterales; family Acetobacteraceae; genus LMUY01. Next base: position 28,499 of record CBDAQM010000003.1, on the reverse strand, counting down.
TTGCCCGCCGCCCTGTCCGGCGGCCAGCAGCAGCGCGTGGCGCTGGCGCGCGCGCTGGTGATCGAACCGTCGGTGCTGCTGCTGGACGAGCCGCTGGGCGCGCTGGACAAGGGCCTGCGCGAGAGCATGCAGGTGGAACTGCGCACGCTGCAGCAGCGCCTGGGCATCACCACCGTCATCGTCACGCATGACCAGGAGGAAGCGCTGACGCTGGCGGACCGGATCGTCATCATGCGCGCCGGCCGGCTGGAGCAGGTGGGCGCCCCGCAGGAGATCTATGCCCGCCCGGTGTCGCGCTTCGTGGCCGGGTTCATCGGCGCGTCCAACTTCCTGCCCGGCACCGTCGATGGCCGGGACGGCGACGCCGCCATCGTGGCGCTGCGGGGCGGCGCCCGGGTGACCGTGCCCGGCAGCGACGCGGCCGGCCCGGTGCTGCTGGCGTTGCGGCCGGAGGCGATCCGCGTCGAACCGTTGGCGCACGACGCCGGGCCGGCGCCCAACAGCACGCACGCCACCGTCGAACAGGTGATCTATCGCGGCGCCCTGACGCATCTATACCTGCGGCTGGATGGCGGCGAGGAGCTGCTCGCCTTTCACCAGAACCGCGCGGGGGAGCGTGCGCCGGCCGAGCTGTCGCTCGGCGCGCGCGTGATGGCGACCTGGACGGCGGACAACAACCACCTGGTGGCCGATGCCTGACGCGGGCAGGCCGCGCCGGATGCACCTCGCGTTCAACCTGTCCTACACGCATATGAACGGGCGCTGGCATCTTCCAGGCTCGTGGGAGGACCGCGTGTTTCCGGACGTGACGCTCTACGAGGACGCGGCGCGCCTGGCGGAGCGGGGTCTGCTGGACATGCTGTTCTCCGGCGACGGCACCGGCGTGCCGGACACCTGGGGCGGCTCACGCGACGCCGCCGTCACCTGGGGCGTGATGTATCCGCGCGTCGACATGAACCCGGTGATGATCGCGGCGGCGCGCGTGACCAAGCATATCGGGTTAGGGCTGACCTATTCCTCGACCTTCATGCACCCGTACTACATGGCCCGGCTGATGACCTCGCTGGATCATCTGACCGGCGGGCGCATCGCCATGAACCTGGTCACCTCCACCCGCCGGTCCGACGCGGCCAATTTCGGTTTCGACGAGCTGATGGAGCATGGCAGCCGCTACGACCGGATGGAGGAGTTCGTCGCGGTCTGCCACCGGCTGTGGGATTCGACCGAGGCCGACGCCATGGTCTGGGACCGCGCCACCGGCCGCGTCGCCGACCCGGCGAAGGTGCACGACATGGTGCATGACGGCCGCTTCTTCAAAGTGCAGGGGCCGCTGAACACGCCGCCCTCGCCGCAGGGCCGGCCGGTGATCATCCAGGCCGGCGGCTCGCCGCGCGGCATTCGCGCCTCGGCCGCCATCGCCGACCACGTCTTCGGCGCGGACATGCCGCTGGCGCAGCAGGTGAAGCAGCGGGTCAGCCTGGACGCGGCGCTGGTGGAGGCGGGGCGCGACCCGGACACGGTGGGCGTGCTGTGGCAAACGCCGCTGGCCTGCCGCGAGACGGAGCGCGAGGCGCAGAGCTATCGCAACCTGCTGTTGACCACGCTGCCGCCCGAGGCGGTCGGCGTCTACCTGTCGTACCATGCCGGGTACGACCTCTCGACCCTGCCGGCGAGCTTCACCTTGCGGGAGCTGCGGGATGCGATCGCCGCGACCAACGCCTCCCCCATGGGCCTGGTTGGCAAGCTCGCGATGAAGTTGGGCGAGGACAGCACCATCACCCGCGCCGAGTTCTTCGAGCACGGGCTGCTTGCCGCCACGCAGTATGAGAACACGGTCGCCGGCACCCCGGCGCAGATCGCCAACCACCTGGAGGCCGCGTTCGAGGCGACGGGCAGCCGGGGCGGGTTCATGATCGGCCAGTCGATCGCGGTGATGGCCGATTTGCAGGCGGTCGTGGACCTGCTGGTGCCGGAGCTGCAACGCCGCGGCCGGTTCCGGACGGAATACCAGGGCGGCACGCTGCGCGAGATGCTGGCGGAGTGTTAGGGCACGATCCGACGCGCATCACCGTGCACTTAGCCCTCACCCAACCCTCTCCCAGGGGGAGAGGGCTTTTTGAACCAACCTGCCGTCAGGCCGCGGTGGTCTGGTTGTCCAGCGCCTTCATCGCCGTGTGCAGCCGCTCCAGCCCGGGTTTGAAGCTCGCCACGCTGCCCGCGAAGGTCAGCCGGATGAAGCCCTCGCCGCGCGGCCCGAACTCGGTGCCGCTCCGCACGGCGACGCCGTGGTGCAGGCAATGTTCGGTCAGCGCCTCCGCGTTCAGCTTCGCATCAACGTGGACGAACACGTAGAACGCGCCCTCCGGCTTCTCGCAATGCAGCCCGGGCATGGCGTTGACCATCTCGCACATCACGTCCCGCCGATGCGTGTAGTCCGCCAGCATATCCGCCTGCCAGCCTGTCCGGATGCTGTAGGCCGCCACGGCCGCGTGCTGCGCGATGGAGTTGATGTTGTTCACCGCCGTGCGGTGGATCACGCCCACCGGCTTGATCATGCCCGCGCGCGCCGCGGCGTAGCCCACCCGCCACCCGGTCATCGCGAAGGTCTTGGAGCAGGTGTTGACGATGATCGCCCGGTCCGCCAGGTCCGCGAAGCTTGCCACCGACACCATCGGCCGGCCGTCGAACACCAGGTGGTCATAGGCTTCGTCGGACAGCACGATCAGGTCGTGGCGGATGACGAACGCCGCGACCGCCTGCATCTCCGCCGGCGTGAGGGTGATCCCGGTCGGGTTCACCGGGTTGTTCAGCACGAACATGCGCGTACGCGGCGTCACCGCCCGTTCCAGCGCGTCAAGATCGAGGCGCAGGGCCGGCGTCCACGGCACGAACACCGGAACGGCGCCCAGCGACAGCGCCACGTCGCAGTATAGCGAGTAGGTCGGGTCGTGCAGCAGCACCTCGTCACCCGGGTTCAGCGTCGCGACCATGGCGGCGTAGATGCCGGACGACGCGCCGTTGGTGACCAGCACGTCATCGGCGGTGAACGTGCCGCCGCCCAATCGCGACAAATCGCCGGCGATCACCGCGCGCAACGCGGGCAGCCCCATAGGCGGCGCATAATGCGTCTGGCCGTCCGCGATCGCCTGCAACGCGGCATCGACGATGTAGTCGGGGGTGCGGAAATCCGGATCGCCGCTCGCGAGCGAAATGACCTGGTCCGCGGCAGGGCGCACGACTTTTTTCGCACGCTGGGACTGCGACAGGCGCTTGACGGCGTCGGAAATTTGCATGGTGTGCGACGCTAGCTCTCGGCGCCCTCGTGTCAAGCCGGGTCTACATCCAGCGGATGATGGCAGGCGAAGCCGCGCTCCGTCGTGCCGGTCCAGCCGGGATAGTCCTGGCGGCAGATCTCCGTCGCCGCGGGACAGCGTGGGTGGAAATGGCAGCCCGGCGGCGGCGAGGCGGCGGAGGCGATCTCCCCCACCACGCGCGGCAGCGTGCCGCGTTGCGCCGGGTCGGGGATCGGCGAGGCGTCGCACAGCATGCGGGTGTAGGGATGGCGCGGCCGTTCGAACAGCTCCGCCACCGGGCCCTGCTCGACGATGCGGCCCAGATACATCACGGCCACGCGGGCGCAGAACCAGCGGATCACGGCCAGGTCGTGGCTGACGAACAGGAAGCCCAAACCGCGCCGTGCCTGCAGCGCCTTCAGCAGCGTCAGGATTTGCGCCTGCACGGACACGTCCAGGGCGGAGACCGGTTCGTCCGCCACCAGGAACTCGGGCTCCAGCACCAAGGCGCGGGCGATGCCGATGCGCTGGCGCTGGCCGCCGCTGAACTGGTGCGGGTAGCGGCCGAGCGCCGACGGGTCCAGCCCGACCTCCTCCAGCAGGGCGGCCGTGCGCGCGCGGGCCGCGGCGCCGGTGGCGACCCGGTGCACGCGCAGCGGCTCCGCCAAGGTTTGGCCAACGGTGCGGCGGGGGTTGAGCGAGGAGAACGGGTCCTGGAACACGATCTGCATGCGGCGGCGCAGGCGCAGCAGTGCGGCCCCGCGTGCCGCCAGCACGTCCTCACCGGCGAAGCGGACCGACCCGCCGGTGGGTTGCATCAGGCGCAGCGCCAGCCGCGCCGTGGTCGACTTGCCGCAGCCGCTCTCCCCCACCAGGCCGAACGCCTCGCCGGCCTGCACGCTGAGCGTCACGCCGTCGACCGCCCGGATCACGGTCGTGACCGGCCGCGGGAAGCCGCGCCGGACGGTGAAGTGCTTGGCCAGCCCGCTGATCTGCAGCAGGGCGGTCACAGGCCGCCCAGGGTCGGGTCGCCCGCGTCGCGCAGGCCGTCCCCCACCATGTTGAGCCCGAGCACCAGCAGCAGGATCGCCACGCCGGGGAAGATCGACAGCCAGGGCGCATCCAGGATGTTGTCGAACCCGTCCCGCAGCATGCTGCCCCAGCTCGGCGCGGGCGGCTTGATGCCCAGGCCGAGGAAGGACAGCGCCGCCTCCGTCCGCACGGCGTCGGCCATCCACAGCGTCGCCAGCACCAGCACCTCCGAGATCATGTTCGGCAGGATGTGGACGAACAGGATGCGGACATGGCCGAAGCCGAGCGCCCGCCCCGCCTCCACATAGGCGCGGCCGCGCAGGCTGAGCACGGGGGCGCGCGCGACCCGGGCGAAGGGGGCCACGGCGGTCAGCGCGATGGCGAACACCAGGGACGACAGCGATGGTCCGATCAGCGCCACCACGATCAGCCCCAGGATCAGGCTGGGGAACGACAGCAGCACGTCCATCACCTGCATCACGAACACATCGGTGCGCCCGCCGACATAGCCGGCGACCAGGCCGATCGTGCCGCCCACCAGCATGGCGGAGGCGACCGAGAGGAAGGACACCAGCAGCGAGAACCGCGCGCCCCACAGCAGGCGGGACAGCACGTCGCGGCCGAAATTGTCGGCGCCGAGCGGATACTCTGCGCCCGGCGGCGCCAACTGGTCCACGATGTTCTGCTCGGTCGGATCGGCGGGCGACAGGATCGGCGCCCCGGCCGCGGCGAGCACGATCAGGGCGCACAGCAGCAGGCCGATGCTGGTCGTGGGATGCCCGGCGATCCATCGCAGCACTGCGCGCACATGGCTCAAGCGGCGCGTATCCGCGGGTCGAGCAGGCCGTAGGTGAGGTCCGTCAGCAGGTTCACCACCACGATCAGGAAGCAGTAGATCACCATCAGGCCTTGCAGCATGGTGTAGTCCCGCTGGTTCAGCGCGCCCACGATGATGCGGCCCAGGCCGGGCCGGCTGAACACGATCTCCGTCAGCACGGAGTTGCCGATCAGGATGCCCACGTACAGCCCCACGATCGTGACGATCGGCAGCGACGCGTTGCGCAGCCCGTGCCCCCACACGACTCGGCGCCACGGCACGCCCTTCGCCCGCGCCGTGCGGATATAATCCTCCCGCAGCACGCGTAGCATGGTGGAGCGTGTGACCCGGGTGATGTAGGCGCCCATCACGGTCCCGAGCGTCACGGCCGGGAGCACCAGTTTGTATAGCCGGTCGATCGGGTTGTTCAGGTCGGCGTCTCCGATCACGGGGAACAGCCGCCAGTGCAGGCCGAACAGCAGCAGGAGGAAGATGCCCGACACGAACACCGGCAAGGACAGCCCAATGAGGGAGCCGATCCGCACGGCGAAATCGATCAGGCGGTTGCGGTAGACGGCGGCATACACCCCGGCCGGCACGCCGATCGCGGTGCCGACCAGGACGGAGGCGACGGCCAGGTCCAGCGTGTAGGGCAGCACGGCCGCGACCTCCCCCAGCACGGTTCGGCCGGTGACCATGCTGCGGCCGAAATTGCCCTGCAGCGCCTGGCCCAGGAATGCCAGGTATTGCGACCAGATCGGCCGGTCGAGCCCGAGCCGCACGTGCAGGGCCGCGATGGCGCTGGGCGTCGCCTGGTCGCCCAATATGGCCATCGCCGGGTCGCCGGGCACGATGCGCACGATGACGAAGACCAGCGTGAGCACGGCCAGAAGGGTCGGTACGGCGGCCAGCACGCGGCGCAGGACGTAGACGATCAAGGCGGCGCCGGCGTCACTTGAAGCCGGACGCCTCCGTCAGCATCGGGCCGAGCGACATCGAGCCCGTCATGGGGAAGCCGAAGTCGAAATCGTCGTGATGCGCCCAGACCTGCAACGTCTCCACCAGCGGCACGGCGCACACGGCGGCGATGATCTTGCGCTGCGCCTGCGCCCAATCCTGCGCCTGCTTGGCGAGGTCGACCTCGGAGCGGGCGGCATCGATCTCGGCGTCGGCGACGTTGCAGTGGCTGAAATTGGTCACCGCGGTCGGCCCCAGCACGATGCTGCGGGAGGAGAAGAACTGCGTCAGGTAGACATCCGCCACCGGGAAGCGCGCGGCGGCGTAGAACGACATGGGGCTGAGGTCCTGCCTAATCATCTGGTGGTAGGTCGCGTGCTCCACCACGTTCATGTCGACGTTGATGCCGACGCGCTTGAGCTGGGCCTGCACGACCTGCATCAGCGCCAGGCTGTTCGGCTCCTGCGTCATCACCATCTTGACGGTGACGCCGTCCTTGTAGCCGGCTTCTGCCAGCAACTGCTTGGCCTTGGCCGGGTCGTAGGGCAGCAGGCCGTTATCGGCGGTGAAACCCAGATAGCCGCTGGGGATCACGCTCTTCGGCTCCCGCGCCACGTCGGCGCCGCGCCAGCGCAGGATTTCCGCCCGGTTGATGCCGTAGGCGATGGCCTGGCGCACCCGGATGTCGTCCAGCGGCTTGGAGGTGATGTTCAGGTAGATCTGGGACAGCTCCGCCGGGTCCATCACGTCGGTCACCACGTGCGGCACGGCCTTCATCCGCGCCACCCATTTCTGGTCCTGCGTGCCGTCGCCGAGGTCGATCTCCCCGTTCTCGAACGCCAGGTCGCGCTAGGCGTTGGACGGCATGAACCGGTAGCTGATCGCGGTGATCTTCGGCTTGCCGCGGAAATACGCATCATTGGCGACGAGTTCCAGCGACTGGCTGGGCGCGACGGATTTGAACATGAACGGCCCGGTGCCGATCGGCGCCCGCTTGAAGCCGTCGCCGCGTTCGGCATAGGCCTTCTTGGACAGGATGAACCCGCCCGAGTAGTTCGCCACCAGGCCGAGCAGGCTCGGCACCGGTTGCTTCAGCGTGATCTTGACGGTGTAGGGGTCCACCGCCTCGACCGATTGGAACTGCGCGTAGTCGGCGGCGAAGGCGGAGGTCGCGGCGTTGGCCGCCTTGGTATAGCTGAACACCACGTCGTCGGCGGTCATCTCGCCATAGCCGCCGTGGAACTGCACACCGTGGCGGAGGTGGAACGTCCACACCTTGCCATCCGGGCTTTCCTCCCAGCTTTGCGCCAGATCCGGCTCGAGCGTCTTGGGGTCGATCGTGCCCGGCTTGAACCGGGTCAGCGCGTTGAAGATCCAGGCGACGGGCACGCGGTCCTGCGTGCCGGCAGCGAAATCCGGGTCGAGCGTGCCAATATCCTGCGCGAAGATCGAGACGGAGACGGTGGTCTTCGGCGCCGCCTGCGCCGTGCCGGCGAGCGCCAGCGAAACGGCCAGCAGCGCGGCCGACAATGCCTTCTTCATGTCCCATCCCCCCTCATCGAACCAGCCTTGGCGGCGCGGTAGCCGACGCAAGACCTATGCCAGGCACTCGAGGCAGGGTGAGGGTGGCCGAGCCAACAGGGAAGGTGGTTGTAAGTTCTCGTTCTAGCGGGCGGCACCACCCTCACCCCGACCCTCTCCCGCCAGCGGGAGAGGGAGAAGTGTTGCAGTCAAGCTGAAACGATCGCGCTCTTCGTGTAGCCGTACTCCTCCCGCGCCTGCTCGGCGGTGATCAGCCCGTCGCGCAGGTCGCGCGCCACCAGGGCGCGGTCGCGCATCCGGGGGTCGCCCATGCCGCCGCCGCCGGGCAGCTCCAGCACCAGGCGGTCGCCATCCGGGATGACCTGGAAGCCCTTCGGCCGCAGCGTGACGCCCGATTTCAGCATCACCTGGCCGGCCGCGCCGTCGCCGCCGCCGTCGCGGCCGCGCGGCGCGTTGGCGACGCGGTCGAAGATGGCGTTGCAGGCGAACTCCAAATCGTCGCGCCCGGCGATCTCCATGGTCTGGCCCAGCCCGCCGCGCGTGCGCCCGGCACCGCCGCTACCGGGCCGCAGCTCCTTGCGCCAGATCACGATCGGGGCCACCGCCTCCGTCGCCTCCACCGGCATGGTGCGCACGCCGGAGGGGAAGGCGGTGGCGTCCAGCCCGTCCTGCGCCGGGCGAGCGCCGGTGCCGCCGCTGTTGAAGGTGATCACTTCGAAATCCGGCAGCACCGGGCGGTTGGGCCGCCCCTGGCCGGACACCGCGCCGCCGCCGCGCAAAGGTGGGTTCCATAGGCAGGACGCGCCCTCCGCCGCCACCCGGTCCGGCACAGCCTGGTGCAGGCAGCCCATCACCAAATCCGGCAGCAAATGGCCCATCACGTGGCGCACTGCCACCGGGTAGGGCCGCGGCGCGTTCAGGATGCAGCCGGCAGGGATGACGCAGCGGAACGGCTCCAGCGAGGCGGTGTTGTTCGGAATGTCCGGCGCCACCACCACCTTGATGCCGAACGCGGTGTAGGCGCGGGTATAGGCGGCCGGCACGTTGATGCCGCGGGTGGACAGGCCGGAGGTGCCGTCGAAATCCACCGTGATCGTGTCGGCGCCCACCGTCATCGCGGCCTGCAGCGTCACCGGCGCCTCATAGCCGTCGCTGCCGATCTCCGCCCGGTAGGTGCCCGGCGGCAGGGCGGCGATGGCGGCCACGGTGGCGCGGCGGCTGGCGTCGAAGATATGCTCCGCCAGGTCGTCCAGCCCGTCCATGCGGAACTCCGCCATCATCTCCACCAGGCGGCGGATGCCGGCGTCGTTGCAGGCGCAGAGCGAGTAGACGTCGCCCTCCAGCTCCACCGGCAGGCGGGTGCCGGCGCGCAGGATGTCGAAGAACGTTTCGTTGGCCACGCCCTCCGCGAAGCATTTGATAATCGGGATGTACATCCCTTCCTCGAACACGCTGCGCGCCTCCGGCCCCATGCCCAGTCCGCCGATGTCGATCACGTGCGCCGTGTTGGCGAACAGGCCGACGATCCGCCCGGCGTGGAAGGCGGGCGACACCACCGTCAAATCGTGCAGATGCCCGGTGCCGAGCCACGGGTCGTTGGTGATGTAGTGGTCGCCGGGCTTCATCGTCGCCGCCGGGAACCGCTTCAGGAAGTGGCCCACGCTCTCCATCATGGAGTTCACGTGGCCCGGCGTGCCCGTGACCGCCTGCGCCAGCATGCGCCCCTGCAGGTCGAAGATGCCGGCCGAAAGGTCGCCCGATTCCCGCACCGTGGTGGAGAAGGCGGTGCGGATCATGGTCTGCGCCTGCTCCTCCACCACCGCGATCAGGCGGTTCCACATGATGCCGTAGGCGAGGGCGGAGGTCATGCTGCGGTCTCCCGGGTCAGGACAATGATGCCGTGGTCGTCGATGCCGGCGGTCCACAGCGCGCCGACCAGGGTGGAGGTCTCGTCCTCCGCGATGATCGCCGGGCCGTGCACGGTGCTGCCGGGCGGCAGGGCGGTGCGGTCGTGCACCGGCCAGTCCGCCAACTCGCCGGTCACCGGGTCGCGCACGGCCTGGCTGCGCGGTGGGGCGGCGGCGCGGGTGGGGGGCGCAGGCTCGTCATGGAGCAGCGTCTCGGTCGCGACGGCGACGGCGAAGCTCATCACCTCCACGTCGGAGCCGGGGACCGGGCGGTCGTAGAACCGGGCGTATTCCGCGTCGAAGCTGGCGCGGATGTCGGCGGCGTCCGCCGCCTGCAACGCCCGGTCGGACAGGCGGACCGGGATTTCATGGCCCTGGCCGACATAGCGCATGAACGCGGTCCGCACGGTGCGCACCGGGGCGCCGAAGCGGCCGGCATCCACCACCACCATCGCCTCCCGCGTCATGTCCTCCAGCAACGCGTTCACCGCCGCGGCGTCGAAGCGGCCCAGCCGCTGGTACAGGCTGCGCACCACCTCATAGCCCACGGGCGCGCGCAGGAAGCCGATGGCGCTGCCGACGCCCGCGCCGGGCGGCACCATGATGCGGCTGGCGCCGATCTTTTCCGCCACACGGCAGGCATGCACCGGGCCGCCGCCGCCGAAGGCGATCACGGTGCGGTCGGCGAACGCCTTGCCGCTTTCGATCGCGTGGATGCGCGCGGCGTTGGCCATGGTCTCGTCCACCATCTCCACCACGCCGCCCGCCGCCTCCCCGGCCTCGATGCCGAGCTGGGCGCCCACGGCATGGTGCAGCGCCTGGCGGGACGCCGCTGCGTCCAGCGCCATGGTGCCGCCGGCGAACCGCGCCGGGTCGTAGCGGCCCAGCACCAGGTTCGCGTCCGTCACGGCGGGCTGCGTGCCGCCGCGGCCATAGCAGGCGGGGCCGGGCATGGCGCCGGCCGATTCCGGCCCGACCGCGATGCGGCCCAGCGCGTCCACATGCGCCAGGCTGCCGCCGCCGGCGCCGATCTCCACCATCTCGATCACCGGGATGCGCAGCGGTAGGCCGGAGCCTTTCTTGAACCGGCCGATCCGCGCCACCTCAAACGTGCGGGCGGTTTGCGGCGCGCCGTCGTCGATCAGGCAGATCTTGGCCGTGGTGCCGCCCATGTCGAACGACAGCACCCGGTCCAGCCCGGCGGCGCGCGCGATGGCGGCGGAGAAGATCGCGCCGCCCGCCGGCCCGCTTTCCACCAGCCGGATCGGGAAGCGGCAGGCGGTGTCCACCGTGGTCAGCCCGCCACCCGACAGCATGAGGAAGACGGGCGCCACGAGCCCCATCTCGCCCAGCCCGGCTTGCAGGCGGCGGAGGTAGCCCTGCATCAGCGGCTGCACATAGGCGTTGGCCGCGGCGGTGGAGAACCGCTCCCACTCGCGCATTTCCGGCGACACCTCGCAGGACAGGGTGACCGGAAAGCCCGCGGCTTCCAGGATGGCGCCCGCCCGGTGCTCGTGCACGCCGTTGGTGAAGGCGTGCAGGAAGCCGACGGCCACGGATTTGACCCCGTTCTCCTGCAACACCGGGACCAGCGCCCGCACCGCTGCCTCGTCCAGCGGCAGCAGCACGCGGCCATCGGCATCCACCCGCTCGGGCACCGTCAGGCGCAGGTAGCGGGGCACCAGCGGCTCCGGCAGGCGGATTTGCAGGTCATACTGGTCGTAGCGGCTCTCATTGCCCATCGCCAGCACGTCGCGGAAGCCCTGGGTGGTCACCAGGGCGGTGACGGCGCCCTTCCGCTCGATGATCGCGTTGGTCGCCAGGGTCGTGCCGTGCACCAGGATCGACACGTCGCCGGGGGCGAGCCCGGCATCGCGCAGGATGGCCGCCACGCCGGTCAGCACGCCCTGTTCCGGCGCGTCGGAGGTCGTCAGCGTTTTGGCGGTGAAACGGCGGCCGTCCCGTTCGAGGGCGAGGTCGGTGAAGGTGCCGCCGATATCGACGGCCAAGCGCGCTGAGGTCATGGGCGGGAAGTCTAACCCCATGTTGCAGCGCCGCAGAAGACCCGGCGTTCAGATACCGTGCCGATAGCGTGTCATCGTCTTGCGGCGGGCACAGTCAGCGGGGCAGGTTTTCCGGTTGGGCAAAGCGCAGGCTGACATTCGGGTCGGCGGCGGAGATGTCGCCGGCGGACATCATGGAGACGCGGAGCAACAGGCCGCCCGCGAGCGCAGCCAGCGCCGCGGCCGTGGCAGTCCGGCTCGGTCGCCGGCCGCCCGGGCCAGCCAATGCCAGCAGCCCGAGGGGCAGGATGTTGCCGAGCAGGGTCGCGCCGATCGTCTCGACCGCGCCCCACTCGCTCGCCAGCGCGGCGTCCACGCCCTTCCGTCGGTAGGTGGTGTGCGACGTATTGGCTGCGGCAAGTTCCGCGGCCAGCGCCGCCAGCATGATCGCGTCCAGCGTGCGCCGGGTGGCCGGGGCACGCTCGCCGAGCGACAGGGAAGCGGCGCCCGTCACCACGGAGGAGGCGCCGAACCGCACGGCGAGCGAGCGCGGCGCCGCGGCCCATAGCGGCGTGCTCGTCGCGGAGAGCAGGGCGGCGGTGTAGGTCGACAATCCAGCCCCTGCCAGGGCCGCCGGCAGATGGCTCACGCGTGCCAGGCCGCGCAACCAGCCGAACCGGCGGGTGCGGTCGGACACGAACTGCGCGACGGCGCTGACCCCCGCGAAGCCGCTGAACGCCATCAGGATCCACGTGCCGATCGACATCGGCGAGGTTGCCTTGGCGATGCGCAGCATGTTGTAGAAGCGTTTGGGCGTGTGCAGATCCCATACCAGCAGTGCGGAGCCGAGCGTCGGCGCCAGCAGGGAGAGGTAGCGTCCGCGCCGGGCGGTCGGGTCGGCGTGGCGGCCGAGCCCCTGCCGTGCGATGGCGGAAATCAGCGACGCACTGCCCGACAGGCCGGCGAGGAAGATGTAGCCGCCGACCACCCAGTTCCCGAACGGCGCGTGTTTCAATTGCGAGCGGCCGTAATAGGTCGGACCGTCCCAACCTTCGCGCCCGGCTATCGTGTCATGCGCGTTGGCAGGACGGATCGGTGTCTCATCTGGCTGCCGCGGCGTCGTCGCCTCGCCCGGCATCAGGCCCGGTCCTGCCGCGCGAACAGGGCGAACGCGCCCAAGGCCAGGGCGGCGACGGTGGCGAGGCCAGACACCAGGGACGGCCGCACCCGGGTGGCGGCGCGCGTCGGGGCGGCGGGCAGGTTGTAGACCTCCGGCCGCTCGGTCAGCAGGAAAAACGCGTTGAGGTGGCCGAGGCCGCCAGTGGCGCCGGGTGAGTCCGGCACGCCATACAGGTAGGCTTTGTCCACGCCGACCGCGTGCAACTGCTCGACCCGCTGGCGGGCGCGGTCCTGCAGGTCCGACACCTCGCCGAACTGGATGGAATCGGTCGGGCATGATTTGGCGCAGGCCGGTTCCAGCCCGCCCTTCAACCGGTCGTAGCACAGCGTGCATTTATGCGCCTTGCCGTCCAGCGTGTTCACGTCGATCACGCCGAACGGGCAGGCCGGCACGCAATAGCCGCAGCCGTTGCAGATATCCTGCTGCACGACGACGGTGTCGAACTCGGTCTTGAACAGGGATCCGGTGGGGCAGGCCTCCAGGCACGGCGCGTTGTGGCAGTGCTTGCACACGTCGCTCATCATCAGCCAGCCGCTTTGGAACGGGGTTTGCTCGTCCGTCCGTACGCCGCACCCGCTTTGCTCGATGAACGCCACGTGGCGCCACGAGTTGGCGGAGAGCGAGCCGGTGTTGTCGTAGCTCTGCCCGGTCAGGCCGATATTGTCCGCCGGCAGGTTGTTCCATTCCTTGCAGGCGACCTCGCAGGCCTTGCAGCCGATGCAGACGGTCGTGTCGGTGAAGAAGCCGTAGGACTTGCCCGGCTCAATCAGCACATGGGCCGTCAGTTCCGATTCGTTGGCGATGAGGCCGCCGAACTGCGAGCCGGTCTGCTCCCGTACCCGTGGGCTCGTGTGCATGGCGTGTCCTTAGCGGGTGGTGATGCGGTGCGCGACGTTGCCGATCAGGTTCGCGGCCGGCGTGTAGCGAACGCTGATGCGGGCTTGACGCTGCTGCAAGGCGGTCAGTTGCGCCGGCTCGGCCGCTGCGTGCGGGCTGAGCAGGAAGAAATGCGAGACGCCGGCGTCGTCGGTCAACTGAAACCGTCCCTCCTGCACGATGGTGACGATGCCCGTCATCGTGTCACGGCGTGCCATCGCCTAGGACAGCGTCTTCATGAAACGGCTCCTATCCCGCCGCCTGACGCAAGCCCTTCGTAGGGTGGGCTTCAGCCCACCGCTTCGAGGCGGCGCCGTAGGCGGCCGTGGTGGGCTAAAGCCCACCCTACGACGTCCTCTCGATAGGATCGGTTTCATGGCATTGATCTACCAGGCGGCCGGGCGTGCGGCGATCTCGGCAAGCCAGCCGCGCGCCAGCTCCAACGCCTCCCACGGAACGGCGCCGAGCGGGAAATGGCCGGCCAGGACCACACTGATCACGGCGTTGAGGTGTTCGAGCTGCTGCCGCCCGGCGTCCCCTGCTGGTTGGCCGGCCTGTGCCTGAATCAGGGCGTCGCGGAGGGCGCAGAGATGCCTGGTGGCTTCGGAGAACGTGTGGCCTTCCTTATGCGGCCGTTCGGCCAGCGCTTGGTCGATCGCGGCCAGCGCGGTGGGAGTGGCTGGAACTGGGCGGCCCTCACCCTGCTCTCTGCCGGAGGGTCCGGCCGGATCGACCGGCTTCAAGCGCCCGGGGCGCAGGGCGCAGGTGATCGCCTTGGTGCTGTGGATGCTGGTGTTGGCGTCGCCGGTGATCGCGAGCAGCGCGTTGGCGATGTCGCCGCGCGTGTAGCCCTCCCAGCCGAACACCCAAGGCATGCCGACCTGGTGGACAATGCGGCCGTCGATCCGCAGCGGCCGCATGCGCTCCGTCACCATGGCGCGGGCCTCCACCTCGCCGCGCTTGGTGGACAGCACGGCCCAGCCGAGATGGCTGATGCCGAGCTCGGCCGCCAACTCCGGCGCGATTTCCACGAAGGCCTCGGGCTGCAACTCGGCGGTATGCGGCGCGACGCGGCTCATCACGCCGCCGCAATGCAACTCGGTCAGCCGATACGTGGTGAACACGTAGGGGTAGGCGGGGTCTGCCGCGGCATGCAGCTCGTTGCCCGGACGCACCCAGAGCTTGGCGGTCGGGTTGTGCTGTTCGGCATAGAGCGGGTTGCGCACCGCGCTCTCCACCGGTTCGTAATGTGTCGGCAGCGGGCCGTCCTTCAGGCCCGAGGGCGCGAACAGCTGGCACTTGCCGTCCGCCTCCATGATGAACGGCGCGTCGCCCCCCAGAGCGTCCATGCCGCGCGGCCGCTTGCTCCAGTCCGGACGGTAATCGGGGCGCATCGTCGGCAGGAAGTCGGGCACGTCGGTCCCGGTCCACGTGCCGCCTGCTTCATCCCACCAGATCATCTTCTTGCGCTCGGACCACGGCTTGCCCGCCGGGTCGGCGGAGGCACGGTTGTACAGCGTCCGCCGGTTCGACGGCCAGGCGAAGGCCCAGCCGTGATGTGCGCCGTTATCCCCGGCGATGTCCGGCCTGCGGGAGCGGGCCATGTTGTGGCCGTCGCGCGGGGTGATGCCGCAATACATCCAGCCGCCGCAGGCCGTGCTGCCGTCATCCTTCAGATCCTGGTATTTCGCCACGGGCTTGCGGTCGGCAACCGTGTAGCCGTTGATCTCGCGCAGCACCGCCTCGGCCTCGATCTCGCCGCGCGCATCCCGCTCCGGATACTGCCAGGTCAGCGCCTGGATCGCTGCATCCCGCTGCAGGCTGCTGCCGGCGTAAAGCTGCTTCAGGCGCTTGCCCAATTGGTAGATGAACCAGAGGTCGGAGCGGCTGTCGCCCGGCGCGTCCAGCACGGCGTCGTGCCACTGCACCAGGCGGCTGGTGTTGGTCACGGTGCCGTCTTTCTCGGCCGACAGCGCGACCGGGAGGAAGAACACTTCCGTGCCGATCTGCTCCGGCGTCGCTTCGCCACGCTGCACCAGCCGGCCCTTCTGCCAGAAATTCGCCGTTTCCGTCATGGCGAAGTCGCGCACCACCAGCCAGTTCAGCTTGGACAGGCCGTGTTCGACCAGTTC
Organism: Acetobacteraceae bacterium; assembly: GCA_965199095.1. Classification (GTDB taxonomy): domain Bacteria; phylum Pseudomonadota; class Alphaproteobacteria; order Acetobacterales; family Acetobacteraceae; genus LMUY01. Next base: position 12,760 of record CBDAQM010000003.1, on the reverse strand, counting down.
GGAGTTGACGGCGCCTACCACCGGGTTCTGGCCCAGGATGAACTGGCCCTTCACCACGCCCTCATCCATGGCCATGGTCATCGGTTGCTGCGATGCGTCCCCGGTGAGCTTCGGCAGGAACTGGTAGCCCCATTCGGTGTCCGCGCGCGCCGCCGGCCCGTACCAGGCTTTGAGCAGGCTGACGACGTATTTCGGCATGTTGTTCCACCAGCCGGTGGTGGGTGTCTCCGTCTTCAGGTAGTCGGCCAGCGTGCCGTGGTCGTGGAACACGTTGGGCTGCGGCAGATAGGTCGGCAGCATGTTGTACAGCGTCGGGATGTCGGTGCTGCCTTGGATGCTGGCATGGCCGCGCAGCGCCATGATGCCGCCGCCGGGCCGGCCGACATTGCCCAGCAAGCCCTGGATGATCGCCGCGGCGCGGATGATCTGCACCCCGACGGTATGGTGCGTCCAGCCGACGGCGTAGCAGATGGCGCCCGTCCGCTCCCGGCCGGAGTTCTTGGTCATCGTCTCCGCGATGGCCAGGAACGTGGCCTGCGGACAGCCTGTGACGCGCTCCACCATCTCCGGCGTGTAGCGGGCGTAATGCCGGCGCATGATCTGGTAGACGCAATGCGGATGCTGCAGCGTCAGGTCGGTCGGCGGCGGGCTTTGCGTCATCGACTCGAAGTCGCCGCCGTCCCCCTGTTCCTGCGTCTGCACCCGATGCTCGGACACCGGCGAGGGAACCGTCTTGCCCTTGTACTGCCAGGTGTCCTCCTTGTAGGACGCCGTGTCGCGGTCGAAGCCGGAGAACAGCCCGTCATTCTGCTCCGGGTCCTCAAAGCCGTCTTCGATGATGTGGGCGATGTTGGTGTAGGCGAGCACGAATTCGCGGAACCACAGATCGTGCTCCAGGATGTAGCGGATGATGCCGCCGAGGAACGCGATGTCCGACCCGGCGCGGATCGGCGCGTGGATGTTCGCCAATGCGGAGGTGCGGGTGAACCGCGGGTCGACATGCATCACCACCGCGCCGCGCCGCTGCGCCTCCACCACGAAGCGGAAGGCAATCGGGTGGTTTTCGGCCATGTTCGAGCCCATCACGAGGATGGAGTCCGCGTTCTCCAGGTCCCACAGGGACATGGTGGCGGCGCCGCGACCGAAGGAGGTGCCCAGACTGGGCACCGAGGAGGAGTGTCAGATGCGGGCTTGGTTCTCGATGTTGACCATGCCGAGGCCGCCGCCGAACAGCTTCTTGATGAGGTAGTTTTCCTCGTTGTCCAGCGTGGCGCCACCCAGCGATCCCAGGCCCATCGTGTGGTTGACGGTGCGGCCGTCCGGCAGCGCCTCCACGAAGGTGTCGTCGCGCGCCTCCTTGGTGAGCTGCGCGATCCGCTCCATCGCCCAGTCCAGCGGCTTTTCCTCCCACGTGGTCGCGTTCGGCGAACGGTGCAGCACCGTCGTGATGCGCTGCGGCGACAGCAGGACGCCAAGCGTGCTGGCGCCCTTGGGGCAGAGGGTTCCCTGGTTGACCGGGCTGCGGGGGTCGCCCTCGATATGGATCGGCTTGCCGTTCTTGGCGTAGACGAGTTGGCCGCAGCCCACGGCGCAGAACGGGCAGATGCTGGTCCCGACCGTGTCGGCTTCCTCCAGCCGGGGGCGCAGGGCGCGCGAGGTGGCGCTTTCGGCGGCCTTGCGCAACGGATCCTGGCCTGCCAACTGGCGCGGCAGCGACCAGTCCGCCATGAAGCCGGAAATCCGGTCGGATAGGCTACGCCGCAAAATACCCATATCCGCTCTCCCGCAACCTCCCCGAGCAAACGATCGGGGCGCAGCCAAGTTCATGGCCACCGAGGTTCAAAACACATCTTGCAGCCCGCATCGACGCACAATGTCGAGACATCGGCCGGTCCCGTGCAAGACCGTCCTGGGCGTGCCATGAGGCTGGTGGTGGGCGTGATCGGCCATGTCGACCACGGCAAGACCGCCCTGGTGCGGGCGCTGACCGGAATGGACACCGATCGCCTGGCCGAGGAGAAGCGGCGGGGTATCTCGATCACGCTGGGGTTCGCCCACCTCGCCATTCCCGGCGGCACGATCGACCTGATCGACATGCCGGGCCACGAGCGGTTCGTCCGCACCATGGTGTCGGGTGCGACCGGCATGGCGGCGGCGCTGCTGGTGGTCGCCGCCAACGAGGGCATCAAGCCGCAAACCCGGGAGCACCTGGACATCGCCGCCCTGCTCGGCGTCCCGCGCGTCATCGTCGCCGTGAGCAAGGCCGACCTCGATCCCCGGGCGGCCGAGACGGCGGAGGCCGCGTCAACCCTGGTCCGCCGCTTGGGGATGACCGTCACCGCCAGCGTGGTCACCTCCGCCGCGACCGGGCAGGGCCTGGACGTCTTGCGCGCGGCGTTGGCGGCGGCCGTGCAGGACACCGCCACGACGCCGGACGATGGCTTCTTCTACCTGCCGGTCGACCGGGCGTTCAGCATCACCGGGCACGGCACGGTGGTGACCGGCACGCTGCGGCGCGGTCGGCTGGCCGTCAGCGACGAGGCCGCGCTGGTCCCCGGCGACCGGCCGTTGCGGCTGCGCGGCCTTCAGGTCAACGGCGCGCGGGTGGCGGTGGCGACGCCGGGCCAGCGCGTGGCGGCGAACCTGCGCGACGTCGAACCGGCGCAGCTCCCGCGCGGCGCCGCGATCTGTCCCCGTGGCCTGCTGCACCCGTCCGAGTGGCTCAGCACCTGGCTCCAGGCGGTGGAGGACGCGCCGGTGCTGGAGAACGGCGCCCGGCTCAGCCTGCTGGTGGGCACGGCGGAACTGCAGGTCCGCCTGCGCCTGCTGGATCGCGAGACGCTGCAGCCCGGCCGTTCCTGCATCGCCCAACTCCGCTGCGCGGAGCCGCTGGCGGTTCCGGCCCGCGAGCGCTTCATCCTGCGCCGCCCCTCGCCAGCCCAGACAGTCGCCGGGGGCCGGGTCATCGACCCTGCCGCCATCCGCCTGCGGCGGCACGACGCCGCGGGCTACGCCGGGTTGGCCGCTTTGGCCACGGCCGAACCAGCGGCGATCCTGCACCGGGCCGTGACCGCGGCGGGCGCTGCCGGGATGACGCTGGCGCGGGCGTCGCACCTGGCCGGCGTGGCGCCGGCGCGGGCCGCCCCCCTGCTTGCGGGCGACCCGGCCGTAAGCGTGATCGGTCGCTCGGTCGTCCTTCGCACCAAGCTCGAGGACACGGTCCGCACCTTGCCCGGCGTACTCGGCGGCGCCGGCGGCGCGCTGGGGCGCGGGCGGCTCGCGGCCCTGCTGCCCGGCACGGGCGAGGCGGTGCTGGAGGCGGCGCTCGGCCAGCTTGAGGCAAGCGGCCTGGTGCGGCGCGCAGGCGGCACGGTGCAGCTCCGGCGTGCGGATCGGGAACAGGAAGCGGCGGAGCAGGAGGCTGCGGCTGCGGCGCAGCTTGCCGGGTTGCTCCGCCGCGGCGGGTTATCGCCGCCGGCGCCGGCCGAGTTGGCGCCGACCCCGCAGGCGCACCGGCTGCTCAACCGCCTGATCCGCGACGGGGTGGCCGTGCGCACCACCGACGCGGTGCAGAAACGCGACATCGTGTTCCACCGCGACGCAGTGGAGGCGGCCAAGCAGATGCTCCGCCTCCCCTTGTCGCAGCCGCCCGGCCTGCTGTTGGGCGAGATCGGCGCCGTGCTGGGGATCTCGCGCAAATTCTGCGTCCCGCTGCTGGAGCATCTGGACGCGACCCGCTTCACCCGCCGGGTCGCCGACCGCCGCATGATCGGCGTCCTGGAACAAGCGCGACCCCAGGCGTAGAACCATCTGGCCATCTGGAGGAGTACGCCGTGCGGACGCTGCCGCTGATCATGTTGGGCGCCATGGCCGTGGCAGGCTGCGCCCTCAGCTCCGGGATCGTGCCGATCGGGCCAGACACCTACGTCCTGTCGGAGCTGCGGGCGGAGGCGGCCGGCGGCGGCCCCGAGGCGCAGCGCGTGGTGCTGGCCGAGGCGACGGGGTTTTGCCAGCAACAGGGACGCGCGCTGGTCGTGCTCGACCTCCGCCCCGACGGCGATCCGCGGTCGCGGTATTGGCCAACCCAGTTCGACGCCACCTTCCAGTGCCGCCCCCCTGCCGCTGCGCCGGCACGCTAATCGCGGCGCCGGTCGTGGCATTGGGTGGCGGAAGACGCTGCGCTTTCCGCCCTACTTCAAGGATCTGCCCGCAAGCAATCGACCGACAGAGCAGCGTTCGTTCGTGACCAGAGGCTAAGCGAGTTCACCAACGGACGCCTCCAGCGTCTTCCACGCTTCATCACCGAACTTGCCCTTCCACTCCGCGTAGAACCCGGCCTTGCGCAGGGCATCGCGGAACAGGTTGGGGTCGACCGTGTTGAACTGCATGCCTTTGGCAGCCAGGCCGGTTTGCAGGCCCGCGTTCAGCGTCGCCACGTCCGCGCGCGCTTCCATCGTGGCACGGCTGAACTCGCGGTTCGCGGCCGCTTGCATGTCAGGCGAGAGTTGCCGAAACGCCCGTGGGTTGGCCAGCAGCCAAAAGCCGTCCCACATATGGTTGGTCAGCGAGCAGTATTTCTGCACTTCGTAGAGTTTTGCCGCATCGATCACCGAAAGCGGGTTTTCCTCCGCGTCGGCGATCTTTGTCTGGAGCGCCGAATACACCTCGCTGAAATTGATCGTCGTCGGCGAGGCGCCGAAGTCGCGGAACATGGATGTCCATAACGCAGCGGCGGGCACACGGATCTTGAGGTTGGCCAGATCCGCCGGGGCGACGACCGGCTTGGTGCCGGTGGTGATCTGGCGGAACCCGCTGTCGAAGATCTTCTCGAACGCCATCAGCCCGCGTTTGGCAATGTCGGCACGCACCAAGGCGCCGAGTGGGCCGTCCATCGCGGCAAGCGCCTGGTCGGCCGTCTTGAAGGCAAATCCTACGCCATTGATGGCCGCAACCGGGACCAGCGTGGACAGGATCAACCCCGACAGGGTGAAGAACTCCAAAGCACCCGCGCGCACCTGGCTGAGCATGTCCGTGTCGGTGCCGAGTTCGCTGTTCGGGAACAGCGAGATGTCCAACTGTCCGCCGGTCGCCGCCTTGATACGGGCCGCAGCCTCCCGCAAGCGGATGTTCATGGGATGGGTGAGCGGCAGGTTGGTGGCCAGCTTGTAGGAGAAATCCGCCGCACGGGCGCGGCGCGCGCCGATGGCGACGATCGGCAAGGCAGACGCGGTGGCAAGAAGGCGACGGCGGGACACGGTCGACATGGGACGCTTTCCTCATCTGGCATTGCCGGGATCTTGACGCCCCTTGGGCGGCCGCGCCCCGCCTTCATCACGCGGCAGCACCCCCATCCAGGTCCATGGTGAGGACCGGTGCGGGCCTGTTCTTGACTTGGGTTTGTGATAATCCAAAGCTGATGCCGATGTAAAGCAAGGCCAATGCATTGCGGAAACAGCCCTAGCCCCAGTATTGTTGCAGTGCACAAGGCTGACGCGGCAGCAAGGGCGGATGAGTGAACAGGACATAACAATGCCAGGCGAATTGCCCCATTCAGGACCAACCGCGGCTGAGGCGCCGAAGGGGGGCGTGATCCCGTGCAGCAAGCGCGTGATGAACCTGTCGCATGTCTTGCGCCAGGCGGCCCGGCGCCATGGCGGGGAACTCGGCTTCGTGTGGGGTGACGCCACCTGGACCTGGTCGGAGCTTGATCGCCGGGTGGACGCCTTCGCCGCAGCGCTGCTGCATCGCGGCGTGACCAAGGGTGACCGCGTGCTGGTCCAGTCGAAGAACTGCAACCAGATGTTCGAGTCGATGTTCGCCTGCTTCCGCATCGGCGCCGTCTGGGTCCCGGCGAATTTCCGTCAAACCCCGGCGGAGATTGCCTATCTGGCGGAGGCGAGCGGCGCCACGGCGATGATCTGCGGCCGCGACTTCCCCGACCATGCCCTGTCGATCACGCAGATCCTGCCCGGCATGACCTGCCGCATCGCCATCGGGGACGCCGCGTTCGGCGAAGACTATGACACGCTGGTGGCCGCGTGCCATGGCGCGTCGCCCGACATGGCCGACGTGGAGCATGACGACCCGTGCTGGTTCTTCTTTACCTCCGGCACCACCGGCCGTCCGAAGGCCGCCGTGCTGACCCATGGGCAAATGGGGTTCGTCGTCACCAACCATCTCTGCGACCTGATGCCCGGCATGACCGCCGCCGACGCCTCGCTCTGCGTGGCGCCGCTCTCGCACGGCGCGGGCATCCATCAGCTTGTCCAGGTCGCGCGGGCGGTCAAGACGGTGATCCCGGGCCGGGAGCGGTTCGACCCGGAGGAAGCCTGGTCGCTCGTGGAGCGGTGGCGCGTCACCAACATGTTCACCGTGCCGACCATCGTGAAGCTGCTGACGGAACACCCGGCGGTGCACCGCTACGACCATTCCTCCCTCCGGACGGTGATCTATGCCGGCGCGCCGATGTACCGGGAGGACCAGAAGCACGCGTTGCGGATTTTGGGGCCGGTGCTGGTGCAGTATTTCGGCCTGGGTGAAGTCACCGGCAACATCACCGTGCTGCCACCCGCCCTGCACGATAGCGAGGACGGCCCGACCAGCCGGATCGGCACCTGCGGGTTTGAGCGGACGGCCATGCAGCTCTCCATCCAGGACAGCGAAGGCCGTGCGCTTGCCGTCGGTGAGACCGGCGAGATCTGCGTCTGCGGCCTGGCGGTGTTCGCCGGCTACTACAACAACCCGGCAGCCAACGCGAAGGCGTTCCGCAACGGCTGGTTCCGCACGGGCGATCTTGGCTACCTCGATGCCGAGGGGTTCCTGTTCATCACCGGGCGCGAATCGGACATGTACATTTCCGGCGGCTCCAACGTGTATCCGCGTGAGGCGGAGGAGAAGATATTGACCCATCCGGCCGTGAAGGAGGCCGCCATCGTCGGAATCCCCGACCCGGTATGGGGCGAGGTCGGCGTCGCCGCCGTCGTGCTGCGGCCAGGGGCGGCGCTTGCCGAGGCGGAACTTCTTGGCTGGATGGAGGACAAGGTCGCCCGCTACAAATTGCCCAAGCGCGTGTTCTTTTGGGATGAGCTGCCGAAATCCGCCTACGGCAAGATCACCAAGAAAATCCTCCGAGCGGAGCTTGAGGCGCGCGGCTGCCTCCCGCGCGATGCCACGGGCTGACGGCCTGGCAGGGGCTTTGCCGGTGCGACGCGAAGGCCGAGGACATGCCGCGCGGTGTCCCGCCCAGCCGCGACTTTCGCGCTGAAATCAGCGACGGCTCCGTCTGTGATCCCGTGACCCAAAAGCTTCACTGGGACGCGCGCGCGACCCGGCCGAACATCGCAGCATGACACGCAAACCATCGCGCCGGACGGCGAAGGACACCAAGCCGACTCTCGGCGAGCGTTCGCCACGGGACGGTACTGCCCCGTATAGCGTTCCGACGGACCCGATGGCTCCGGTCGACAACACCCGGTCGCATGGTGTCGGGCAGCCATCCTTCAGCCAGCCGGAAGCGACGGTGGACCCGGTCGCGTTCGAGGTGAAACACCCATCGGACAATGCGGCCTATAAGACGCTGGATGCGCTGAACGCCCGACATGCGCTGCAGCCGCTGCCGTTTCCGCCGCCACGGGGCCTGCCGGAGCCGGTGTTGCAGTTGGCCGACATCCTCGGCGCCGAGGGGAAGCGCGCGGTGGATGCAGCCACCAAGGCCGGGCGGCTGGTGTTCCATTCGGTTGGCGACACGGGCAACACGCGGGGTCCAGACCCGCAGAACCTCGTTGCCGACAAGATGGTGTCCGATTTCGACGAGGCGGATGCGGCCGACCGTCCGCTGTTCTATTTCCACCTCGGCGACGTGATCTACAATTTCGGCGAAGCCGCGTACTACTACGACCAGTTCTACGACCCCTACCGCAACTATCCCGCGCCGATCGTGGCGTTGGCGGGCAACCATGACGGGATGATCCGGCCCGGCACCAGCACACCGACGCTCGCCGCGTTCCTGGACAATTTCTGTGCGGACCAGTTCCGCATCGCGCCCCAGGCGGGTGGCCTGTCCCGCACCGCGCAAATCCAGCCCGGCGTGTTCTTCACCTTCGAAGCGCCGTTCGTCCGCATCCTCGCACTGTACAGCAACACGCTGGAGGACCCGGGCGTCATCTCCTCCCAGGACGGCGCGTTCCCTGAGCTTGGGGACAGCCAGCTCGACTACCTCAGGGCCGCGCTGGCCCGGGTGAAATCCGAGGCATGGACGGGCGCGCTGATCATCGCCCACCATCATCCGGCCTACACGGCCGGTTCGAAGCATGGCTGGAGCTCGGAGATGCTGGCGCAGATCGACGCGCTGTGCGACGAGGCCGGCGTTTGGCCGCATGCCGTGCTGTCCGCCCACGCGCACAACTATCAGCGCTTCACCCGGCTGCATGACGACGCCGAAATCCCGTACTTGATCGCTGGCGGCGGTGGGCACGGCCTGGCGAAGCTGACGCGCAAGGCCACCGGTCCGCTGCGCGTGCCGGCGACGATCCAGGAGGCGAAGAAGACGCAGGACCAGGTGGTGCTGGAGAGCTACGACGACCAGGATTACGGCTACCTCCGGATCATCGTGACCGAAAGCCAACTCCGCATCGAATACCATCCGGCCAGTGATGGCGCCGCTGCGAAGACGCCGGACGACAGCGTCACGATCGACCTGCAATCCCGCACGGTGACGCGCTTCGACCCGTGATGATGAGTTGCGAAGTGCGCCGGAGACCACCGCCGGGCTGAGAACCACGAGAAGGCCGCCCACCATGCACACACGGGCGCATGCATCAGAAGTTCGGGTTGTCGAGGATGTAGAACAGCCCGCCCGCCAGCAGCATCGTGACCGGCAGCGTGAACACCCAGGCCAGCACGATCCGGACCAGCATGCCCGCTTGAACGCCCTGGCCGCCGGCGATCATCGTCCCGGCGATGCCCGACGTGATGATGTGGGTCGTGCTGACGGGCAGGCCGGTGAACCCGGCCGTGCCGATCAGCACTGAGCCGACCAGTTCCGCACTCGCACCCTGGCCCGGCGTCATGTGCTGTTTGCCCAGCCGCTCCCCCAGGGTGCGGACGACGCGCTTGTAGCCGACCATCGTCCCAACCCCGAGGCAGAGCGCGCTGAGCATCCGGACCCAGACTGGCGCATATTGCACCGGCGGTCCCATCGCCTTGCTCAGCGCGGACGCCTTCGCCTTGTCGCTCGCAGTGATGTCGCTGGCCTCCCGCGCATGGTGGAGTTCGCTCAGGACGTCGTACACGTCACCGCGGATTTGCGCCTTCGTCGCCGTCGCTGATCCTCCTCCCTGCTGCGACGCGATGTTCGCCACGCCAGGACCAGCCTGTTGCAGCGCCATCGCGGCCTTCAGCGACTCCTCCTTCTGGTCGTCGCCATAGCGCTGGATGAGCGGGATCGCCTCGGCCGCATGGCTGCTCAGTTGTTGGAGTTGGTCCGGGACTTGCGGGTTCAGCGCGTAGGTGGCGGGCATGAGACCGATGATCGTGAGCATGATGAGCCCGATGCTCTTTTGCCCGTCATTGGTGCCGTGCGAGAAACTCACGGACGTGCACGTCAGCACAAGCAGGCCGCGCAGCCACCAGACCGGCGGCTTGCCCTCCTCCGGCGGCTCAAACAGATGCCCGCGCCGCACCACCAGCCGCAAGATGGCGTAGAGACCGCCGGCGCCGACCAGGCCCAGCACCGGAGAGATCGCCAGTGCTTCCAGGACCGTGATGATCTGCTGCCAATCGACTCCCTGGCTCAGCGAACGCGATCGGAGAATGGCGTCGCTCGCGGCAACGCCGATCAAGGCGCCGATGATGCAATGCGACGAACTGTTCGGGATCCCGAAGGCCCAGGTCAGCACGTTCCACAACAACGCCGAGGCAAAGAGCGAGACCAGCATCGGTACGGCAGGCGCTCCGTCAGGCGGCGTCAGCACATCCGGCGGCAAAATTTCGACCAACGCGTAGGCGACCGCGATGCCGCCGATCAGCACCCCGGCGAAGTTCATCAGCCCCGACCACACCACCGCGTAAACCGGCTTCAGCGAGTTGGTGTAGATCACGGTCGCAACCGCGTTGGACGTGTCGTGGAACCCGTTCGTCGCCTCGAACGCCAGCACCAGTATGAGGCATCCGATCAGCATGGCGAAGATGGCGATGGAGGAGGGCGTGACGTGAATGAGCATGAGCGGACCCCGAGGGAGATCGGCAAACGTCGCGTCCTGGCCATCGCTCCATTGCGGTTTTATGAAATGCGACGCTGAAGACGCAGCCTGCCCTAGGCCCGCAGCGGCCGCGTCCCTTCGTTAGGACCGGCCTAATAAAGAACGCGGGCCGCCGCGTATCGTCCGCGGCGGGTCAGCCGTCGCACTGCCGCCATGGCATCGTCGCGTGTGCGCCACCAGGCTGCTTCACGCCCCGATGTCGCGACGGCAGAAGCCGCCGTCCCATTGCACCTTCGCCACCGCTTCATAGGCGGCGGCGCGGGCGCTCGCGGCATCCGGGCCGGTGCCGCAGACCGTGAGCACCCGGCCGCCGGAGGCCACCACCTGCTCGCCGTGCAGCGCCGTGCCGGCATGGAACACCAGCGCGCCGGGCACTGCGGCCGCATGGTCCAGCCCGGCGATGACGCTGCCGCTTTCCGGCGCATCCGGGTAGCCGTTGGCCGCCATGACCACCGCGCAGGCGGCGTCATCGCGGAAGCGCAGGGTGAAATCCCCCAACTCGCCCTGGCAGGCGGCGAGCAGCGCCGGCAGCAGGTCACTTTGCAGGCGGGCCATCAGCGCCTGGCACTCCGGATCGCCGAAGCGGACGTTGAATTCGATCAGCGAGGCGCCCGCCTCCGTCAGCATCAGCCCGGCATACAGCACGCCGCGGAACGGGGCGCCGCGACGCACCATCTCGGCCAGGACCGGGCGGATGATCCGGTCCATGGCGGGCGCCGGGTCGAAATCGGGCGCCGGCGACACGGCGCCCATCCCGCCGGTGTTCGGGCCGGTATCCCCGTCGCCCACCCGCTTGTGGTCCCGGGCGGTGCCGAGGAACACGGCGTCCGTGCCGTCGCACAGTGCGAACAGGCTCACCTCCGGGCCGCTCAGGCATTCCTCGATGATCACGGGGCCGTCGGCGATGAAGCGGGCGATCGCGGCGTCCGCCTCCGCCTCGCTCTGCGCCACCACGACGCCCTTGCCGCCGGCCAGCCCGTCCGCCTTCACCACGATGGGGGCGCCGCGCCGGCTGGCGAAGTCGCGCGCCTCCGCGGCGTCGGTGAAGCGCTCCCACCGCGCGGTCGGGATGCCGGCCGCGTCCGCGAGCTCCTTGGTGAAGGCCTTGCTGCCCTCCAACTGGGCTGCGGCCGCGCTGGGGCCGCAGCAATCGATGCCGGCGGCCTCCATCGCGTCCGTGATGCCGGCGACCAGCGGCCCCTCCGGCCCGGGGAACACCAGGTCGACCGCGTTCTCCTGCGCGAAGCGCACCAGGGCGGCGATGTCCGCCACCCCGATCGGCACCAGCTCCGCCAGGGCCGCGATGCCCGGATTGCCCGGCGCCACGAACAGCTTCGTCAGCAAGGGCGAGGCGGCCAGCGCCCAGGCGAGCGCATGCTCCCGCCCGCCCGATCCGATCAGCAGCACGCGCATCTCAAGCCTCCTTGGTCGCGGGCCACGCCTAGCATAGGTTTGCCGCATGGACACGCAGACCCCCGGCAACGTTCCGGAATACTCCGTCAGCGAGATCGCCGGGGCGGTGAAACGCACGCTGGAGGGCGCGTTCGGCCGGGTCCGCGTGCGCGGCGAGTTGGTGGAGGTCAAGCGCTACAGCTCCGGCCACACCTATCTCTGCCTGAAGGATGAGGGCGGCACCCTGCGCGGCATCATCTGGAAGACGGCGGCGCGCAGCGTCGGGTTGAAGCCGGAGGACGGGGTGGAGGTGATCGCCACCGGCCGCATCTCCGCCTGGGGCGACAAGAGCCAGTACCAGCTTATCATCGAGCGGCTGGAGTATGCGGGCGCCGGGGCGATGCTGGCGCGGATCGAGGCGCTGCGGGTGAAGCTGGCGGCCGAGGGGCTGTTCGAACGCAAACGGCCGCTGCCGTACCTGCCGGCGCTGGTCGGCGTGGTGACGTCCGCCCAGGGGGCGGTGCTGCACGACATCCAGACCACCATCGCGCGGCGGTTCGCCCGCCCCATCCTGCTGTGGCCGGTGCCGGTGCAGGGGGAGGGCGCGGCGGAGAAGATCGCCGCCGCCATCGCCGGGTTCTGCGCCCTGCCGCAGGACGGGGTGGCCCGGCCGGACGTGCTGATCGTGGCACGGGGCGGCGGCAGCCTGGAAGACCTGATGGCCTTCAACGACGAGGCGGTGGTGCGCGCCGCGGCGGCCTGCTCCATCCCGCTGATCTCGGCCGTGGGACACGAGACGGACAACACCTTGATCGACCTGGCCGCCGACCGCCGCGCCCCCACGCCGACCGCGGCGGCGGAGATGGCGGTGCCGGTGCGGCTGGAGCTACTGGCCGGCGTGCAGCAATGCGGCGCCCGCATGATCGCGGCGGTGGCCCGCATGGGCGGGGAGCGGCGGATGGTCGTGGCGGCGGCGGCGGCGCGCCTGCCGGACATCGCCTCCCTGGCCGGCGCGGCGCGGCAGCGGCTGGACGACCGCGGCCACCGGCTGGACTTGGCGCTGCCCACCCGGCTGCGCGCCGCCGGGCAGGCCGTGGCCGAAAACGGCG
>CBDAQM010000002.1:0-149057 GCA_965199095.1 Acetobacteraceae bacterium | reverse complement strand
TGCCTCAATCCCGCCGATCAGGACGGCCACGACGACCGAGACGAGGGTGATCGTCAGGTTGTAGTACAGCTTGCGGATCGGCTTCACGAACGCCCAATCGTAGGCCCCAAGCATCAACACGCCGTCCGTCGTGTCGATCAGCGACATGCCCGCTGCGAACAGCGCGGGGAACACCATGATCGACCAGATTGACACACCCCGCGCCGCCTGGGTGGCGGAGATGCCGAGTACCGCCACCTCCGTCGCCGTATCGAAGCCCAGGCCGAACAGGAAGCCGAGCGGGAACATGTGCCAGCTTGTCGTGACCAGGCCGAACAGCGGACGGAACAGGCGTGCCAGCAGGCCGCGGCTGTTGAGCAGGATGTCAAAATCGGCATCCACGTAGTCCCCGCCATTCCGAACATGCCGGTACGTGCGCCAGACCGAGCGGAGGATGAGCAGGTTGGCAGCGGCGATGACGAACAGGAACAGCGCCGAGACAAGGGTGCCGACCACTCCGCCAATGCTTTTGAACTGATCGAAATGGCTGCTCAGCAGCGTTGCGGTAGCAGCCACGCCCGCGGCGGCCAAGATCACCACGGTGCAATGACCCAATGCGAAGAAGAACCCGACGCTGACGGGCCGCTTGCCCTGCTGCATCAGCTTGCGCGTGACGTTGTCGATGGCCGCGATGTGGTCGGCGTCGACGGCATGACGCAGGCCGAACCCGTAGGCCAGCAGCGCCGTGCCGAGGAATACGGGCTGCTCATGGAACACCAGCAGCGCCCATCCCCAGGCAACCAGGTTCGCCAGGATGAGCAGGCCATAAATGCAGAGGAGGCGCACGCGCAGGCTGTTCGAACGCTCGTCGACCATGTCTTTGATCAGGGTCAGCATGGTCACTCTCCGACGGCCATGCCCCCGGCATGGCAGCCTGTCTGCCCACGCACAAGGCCGGCTGGGGCTAGCCGCCCATCATCTTCGCCTCGTGCGGCTTGACCCAGGCACGGTCGAACCTGCCGGCCGCGATCGCACGCAGGCTTTCCGCTTCCTTCTCGCCCTGTCGCCGGGCGGCTTGCATCACCTCCGCAGCGTCCGACGGCGCGATGGCCACCACCCCGTCCTCGTCGCCGACGACGATGTCGCCAGGGTGTACCACCATGCCGCCGACGCTGACCGGCACGTTGATCTCGCCGGGCCCGTTCTTGTATGGGCCGCGATGGGTGACGCCGCGGGCATAGACAGGAAAATCCTTCGCGCGGATCGATCCCACGTCCCGGATCGCCCCGTCGATCACCAGCCCGGCCACCCCGAGGCTTTCGGCGTAGCTGGCCATGATCTCACCCATCAACGCTTGGCCTAGGTCGCCGGCGCCGTCGATCACCAGAACGTCGCCCGGCCGGCAGAAGTCGAAGGCGCGATGAATGGTGAGGTTGTCGCCGCCGCGGGTGCGCACGGTCACAGCGGTGCCGGCCATCGGCTTTGCCCGGTGATATGGCGTCAGCCCCACGGCGCCGGTAACGCGTGCCATGTTGTCGCTGATCAGTGAGGTCGCGAGCCCGCGCAGCGCGTCCAGCAGGGCTGGGTCGGCAGAGGGGGCGGAGGGATTGCGGCGCCAGCCTGGGGGATTCATGCGCAGTGTTACTCCTTCAATGCGCCGCTTGAACGGCGAGTTGCTTGGCAAGGCGCGGGTAGACCGCATGCGCGTTGCCCTCGTAGATCTTCTGGCGGTCGGCCTCGGACAGCCAAGGGATGGCGTCGATATAGCGCTTTGTGTCGTCGTAGTGGTGGCCTGTCTCCGGGTCGATCCCCTGGACAGCGCCGATCGTCTCCGACGCGAACAGGATGTTCTCGACCGGGATGACCTTGGCCAGCAGTTCGGCGCCGGGTTGGTGGTAGACGCAGGTGTCGAAGAACACATTGTGCAGCAGGTGGTCGCGCAACAGCGGCTTGCCCATGTCCTGCGCCAGGCCCCGATAGCGGCCCCAGTGGTACGGCACGGCCCCGCCGCCATGCGGGATGATGAAGCGGAGCGTCGGGAAATCGGCGAACAGGTCCGCCGTCAGCAACTGCATGAAGGCCGAGGTGTCGCCGTTGATGTAGTGCGCCCCCGTCCCGTGGAAGTTCGGGTTGCAGGATGACGAAACGTGGATCATCGCCGGCACGTCGAGCGCCACCAGAGCTTCGTAGACCGGGTACCACCACCGGTCGGTCAGCGGCGGGTCGGTCCAGTAGCCGCCGGATGGGTCGGGGTTGAGGTTGCATCCGACGAAGCCGAGCTGCTCCACGCAGCGCCGCAGCTCCGGGATGCAGTTGGCAGGTGCGACGCCAGGCGCCTGCGGCAACTGGCAGACGCCCACGAAGTTGCGCGGGAACAGCGTGCAGGCCCGGTGGATGAGGTCGTTGCATTCGCGCGACCAAACGGCGTTGGCCGCTGCCGTGGACAGATGATGGCCCATGCCGGCGGCGCGCGGCGAGAAGATGGTGAGGTCGGTGCCGCGTTCGCGCTGGACGCGGAGCTGCCCGGCCTCGATGCTGGTGCGGATTTGGGCGTCGGTGATCGTCGGGCGGGGCGGCACGGGGGCGCCCGCCTGCACGGCCTCGACCTGCGCGGTGCGCCAGGCCTCGTGCTCTGACGGGGAGGTCGTGTAGTGGCCGTGGATGTCGATGATCATGGAAAACTTGGCTTTCACAAAGGGCGAGGGGCTTCGGCAGCCGATGGCAGACTGGCGAGCGGCTCCGGCGGCGTTACCCGCATCAGCAGGGCGATGACGACGGAGATGACCAGGAAGCCGGCGATCGTCAGCAGGGCGTAGTGGAAATCCCCGGTGTAGCTGCGCACCAGCCCGATGCTCCATGGCCCGATGAGGCCGCCGAACTGCGCGATGGTGTTGATCAGCGCGATGGTCGCCGCTCCCGCCGCGCCGGTGCGGAACGAGGCCGCCAAGCTCCAGAACAACGGATTGCCGGCGTATATGAACAACCCCGTCAGGCACAGCAGCAGGTAGGCGATCACCGGCGACGGAGCATAAGCGCTGCCGGCAATGGCCAGCGCGCTCATACCGTAGACGAAAGCGAGGTGGTTCTTGCGGTCGCCCATACGGTCGGAGCTGCGGCTGATCAGGATCGTCCCCACCACGCCCGCCAGCGGTGGCATCGCCGAGAGGAAGCCCACTTCGATGTTGCTGAGATTGCCCAGGCTCTTCACGATCTGCGGCAGCCAGAGGAACAAGCCGTAAACTCCCACCAGCGCGCAGCCGAACAGGCAGGCCAGGCTCCACACCCGGGCATCGCCCACGATCTGCAGCAGCGAGGGATGCCTGGCTTCCCCAAACGCGGCCCGTTCCCCGGCGAGGGTGGTTTCCAGCCACAGCTTCTGATCTGGTTGAAGCCACCTAGCCTGCGCGGGCTGCTCCGTCAGCAGCCGCAGCGTCAGCAGGCCCAGCACCATGGCCGGAACGCCTTCCAGCAGGAACATCCACTGCCAGCCCTGCAGGCCGAGCGGTCCGTTGACATAGGTCATGAGCACGGTCGAAATCGGCCCGCCGAGCACGGCCGAAAACGACCCGGCGATGATGTAGCCGCCCACGGCGCGGGCACGATACCGCTCCGGAAACCACAATGTGAGATAGACGGCGATGCCGGGCAGGAACCCCGCCTCCATCACGCCCAACGCGAAGCGGAGCGCGTAGAAGCTCCAATCGTTCCACACGAAGGCGGTAACGGCGGCCACGGCGCCCCAGGTGATGAGGATGCGGGCGATCCAGCGGCGCGCGCCGATGCGGTGCAGCAGCAGGTTGCTTGGCACCTCCAGCAGCATGTAGCCGAAGAAGAAGATGCTGCCGGCGAAGCCGAACACAGCCGGGTCGAAGCCGAGCTGCTTATTCATCTCCAATGCCGCGAAGCCGATATTGATCCGGTCAAGATAATTGAAAAACATCATCGCGAAGATCAGCGGGATGGTCCGCCGAAAGACGCTACGCATCGTCGCAGCCTCAAGTGTGGCGGACATGACCGTCTCCCGTCCCGGCGCATGGTTGCCGCCGGTTTTTGTTGTCGGCGACGTTGCGTCAGTCAGGCTACGACGTCAACATGTCGGCTGGGGAAGCGCGTCGCCGGTGAGACCGACGGTGTGATCCAGTGTTACCGTACTTCGCGCTTCACAAAACGCCCATCTTTCATGATGGCCGCGAGCCGTCCCCCGTCTCCCTGGAACACGCCTAGATCGTCGAGTGGATTGCCCTCGACGACAAGCAAGTCTGCGAAGGCGCCAGGAACGATCTCACCGAGCTTACCCTCCTGCCGGAGCATCTGCGCGTTCACCAGCGTTGCCGAACGCAGCACCTCCGACTTGGTCTGGACCTGCGCCTGTACCGCCAGGCCGTCGGTTTGATACTGCTGGGTATAGGTCATCAGGTCGGTGCCGTAGCCGATCGGCACACCCACGGACCGGCAAAGATCGATCGACCGCAGCCCGGCGGCATGCACGATCTCGTTCTTGCGCAGGGAGTCCTCCGTCTTCCCGGACGATGCGCCGAGCTTCTTCGTCATCTCGTAGGTGATCAGGGTGGGCGACAGGAACGCTCCCTTCTCCAGCATCAGTTCGGCGCCGTCACGCTCGATGAAATTGCCGTGCTCAATGGTGCGCACGCCGTGCCTTACGGCACGCACGATCGACTCGTTGGAATAGGCGTGGCCTGAGACGTACACGCCCCACCGCGTCGCCTCGTCCACCGCCGCGGCGATCTCGTCGGTCGTGAACTGGACGCTCTCCAGCGGATCGTTGGGGGACGCCACGCCGCCGCTCAGCATCAGCTTTATTTGGTCGGCACCCTTGCGGAGTTCGCTGCGCACCGCGCGTATGACGGCGGGGACGCCGTCGGCGACGATGCTCATCAAGTCCGCACCTGTGCAGCAGACATCGTTGCTCTCGGCGAAATCCACCCGCGATCGGAAGTCGCCATGCCCGCCGGTCTGGCTGATCGAGCGTCCCGCGACGAACAGGCGCGGCGTCTCGACAAATCCCGCCTTGCCCGCATCCTTCATGCCCTGGTCGCCGCCGCCCATGTCGCGGACCGTCGTGAAGCCGCGCATCAGCATGCCGCGCAACGTGTAGGTCGCCATGGCCGCCGAGTAGGTGGTGGACACCGACGCCATGCTGAACGACCGGCTCAGGAAATAGTACATGTGGATGTGGTTGTCGATCAGCCCGGGCATCAGCGTCCGCCCGCCAAGCCCGACGACCTCGGCCGAGCCCGGCTGGATCGGGCGGTCCGACACCTCCTTTACCTCGCCGCCATCGACCAGCACCTCCAGATCGTCGCGCAACACGCCGGCGCGGGTATCCAGAACTCGTCCATCCCGAAACAGATATGCCGTCATGGCTTGCGCCCTCCTTCGTTGCGCCGCGTGCTGCCCAGGTCAGAGCCCGGCGGCATAGCCGTCTCGCTGCGGGTCGGCGCCGCCTTCAAGCACGCCGTCGAACATCGTGATCCCGTGCACCCCGGCGAAGGGATAGCCTAAGGGCGAGCGGCGAACGTGGTAGCCGACGCCCTCAAGCTCGCGCTGCGCCCGCAGGCCGATCCTGTTCGAGACGTCCAGCGTATCGCGCGTCGCCGAAAATCTTGGACTGCTGATCGCCTCGCTGATTCCCATGCCCCAATCCAGCAGGTTGACCAGCACTTGCGTCAGTGCAACCGGGATCCAAGCGCCGCCCGGCGCGCCGAGAGTCGCCACGGCGCGTCCATCGGCCAGCACGACGGTGGGGCACATGGTGGAGAAGCGGCGCTTGCCGGGTGCGATGGAGCCCGCCCGTCCCGGCCGCGGGTCGAAGGCGTTCATCCCGCCGTTCAGCATGAAGCCAGTGCCCGGCACTATCACGCCGGAGGACGTGCCGAGCGTGTGCGTGAGCGAGACGACCAGGCCGTCGGCATCTACGCAGGAGACCGTCGTGGTATCCTTCGGGCCGCCGCGGACGCGCGGCAATGCGAGTTTGTCGCCAGCGCGGATGGCCTCGGCGCACGCATCCGCGTATGAATCCGACAGGAGCCGGTCCAACGGCGGCGGGGTGAAGCGTGGGTCGCCGATATGACGGTCCTTGTCGCGCGCCGCGAACTTCATCGCCTCGGACGCCACCCGGATGTATTCGGCCGAGTTGTAGGCCAAGGCTGTCAGGTCGAACCGCTCCAGTATGCGCAGCATCTCCGCGACCATCACCCCGCCGGCGGGCGGCGGCGGGACGGCGATGTCGTAGCCGCGGTAGCCCACGCGAAGCGGCTCCCGGCGTTCCGGCTGCAACCGGGCCAGGTCCTCGGCGGTCAGCAGGCCGCCATGCCGCTGCATGTCGTCGGCAACGCGCCGCGCGAGTTCGCCCGCGTACAGGCTCTCCGCTCCCTCGCGGGCGACGAGCCGAAGCGTGTCGGCCAGGTCCGGGTTCACGACCAGGTCGCCAGCCTGCTTAGGGCTTCCGTCGGCCCGCAGGTAAAGCCGCGCGCCATCGGCGGTCAGCGCCAGCTTCTTCGGATAGGGCGGCCGGCCGTTCGCGGACTCATCGAAACGGAACATCGCCGCGACGTGCGGCCGCACCGTCCAGCCCTGCGCGGCCAGCGACACCGCCGGCCTCGCCAACGTCTCCCAGGCGAGCCGGCCCAGTTGGGCATGTGCCTGGGACAGCACCCGCAACAGGCCCGGCGTCGTCACCGCGGCGTGGCCCATCTCATTGACGTTGTCCCTCACGACGAAGCCGAAGCCATCGGGACATTCGCGTTCGAACTGGTCGGCCCAAAGACCCTCCCGCGCGGCGAGCGGCGCGGTCGACAAGCCGTCGAGGATGAAGTGCGCGCCGCTGCCCGGATCGAAGACCTGCAGCACGCCGAAGCCGCCCAGGCCGCACATCATCGGATCGACCACGCCCTGCGCCAAGGCGCATGCGACCACGGCGTCCAGCGCGTTGCCGCCGTCGCGCAACATGTCGATCCCAGCCTCGACCGCCTCGGGCTGCGGCGCCACGATCATCGCCCGCGGTCGGAGCCGCCGGGCAGGCCTGCCCGGCTTCGTGCCTGCCGGCGGGGCGGTGATGCTCACGCCGGGCTTGCCTGCATGGCCGTGGTGTACTCGTTCGGGTTGGGCGCGAAGACCATGTCGCTCTGGTAGCCCCAGGTCGCGATCGGGAAGAACAGCGGGATCAGCGCGACCTCGGCCATCGCCAGTTCGATCGCCTGGTCCAGCAAGGCGCCCCGGGCAGCCGTGTCCAGCGTCGTACTCGCCTCCGCGACCAGGGCATCGAATTTCGGGTTCGAGTAGCGGCCGCCATTGGGGAGGCCCCGGCCGATCTTGGCGTCCTGGGTGCCGAGCAGGGCGTTCAGCGACAGCCCGGTCTCACCGACGTTGGACGCCCAGCCGAACAGCGCGGCACTGAAGTTCGACGCGCCGATCAGCGGCCGGAACGCGACCCAGGGCGCAACCTCCACCCTTGCGTCCAGGCCGATGCGGCTGAACATCTGCGCCACCGCCTGCACCGTGTCGGCGTCGTTCAGGTAGCGGTCGTTCGGACCGCGGATGACGATGCGGAAGCCGTCCGGGTAGCCGGCTTCCGCCAGCAACTGCTTGGACTTCGCAGGATCGAAGGGCGGAACCGCGATCCGGGGGGACACCCCGACCAGGGGGCCCGAAAGGATCTGCCCGGCGGGCACGGCCTGGCCGCTCATCAGGCGCTCCGTGATCGCGGTGCGGTTGATCGCGAGGGAGAGCGCCAGCCGGACGCGCTGGTCCTTCAGCGGATTGCGGTCGAGCGGCCGTCCATCGTGCCCGCTGATGTCGGGCGACACGTCGTTGCCTTGGTCCAGCATGATGAAGATGACCCGGATCGAGGTGACGCCCGCCACCCGCACCCGGCTTGACGCCTTCAGCGCCGGGACGTCCGATGGGCCGACATAGTCGATCAGGTCCAAATCGCCGGCCAGCAAGCCGGCCGTGCGGCTCGGGTTGCTGGTGACGATGCGGACGGCGACCCGCGACCATGGCTGCGGCCTGCCCCAGTAACTCGGGTTCGGGACCATGCCGACACTGTTGCCGGGCTGGTACTCCGTCATCCGGTACGGGCCGGTCCCGATCATGGCCGGCCCGGCGTTGAAATCGGCCGTGGCGGCATTCCGCAGCGCGCGCGGGATGATCATGATCTCGGCCACCTCGGCCGGCAGCGTCGGATCCGGGCGGTTGGTGTGGATCCGCACCGTCATCGCATCGACCGCCTCGACCCGTTGGATGGCGCTGGTGTAGGTCCGAAAGGAGGAGGGGCTGTTCGGCACGTTGGGCGCCCGCGCGAAGGACGCGACCACGTCCTCGGCGCCGAACGCCGAGCCGTCGTTGAAACGCACGCCGGGCCGCAGCCGGAACTCCCACACCGTGGGCTCGACGGGGGCCCAGGACAACGCCAACGCGGGCTGCGGCCGGAACGTCACGTCCAGGCTGACCAGCGGGTCGAAGAAATGCAGCGATAGCGAGTTGTTGGAGCTCAGCACCGCGAAATGCGGGTCGACCGAACTGATCGCGCCCGACAGCCCCAGCCGCAGTGCCCGCCCGTCCGCGCGCGACGGCCGCGGGAGCGCGGCGATCGCCATCGTGGCGGCGCCAGCGGCGAGCAGAAAACGGCGGGAGGGAGCCGCCATGCCATGGTCGATGAACTGACGGCGCCGGAGTGCAGCCATGGCGATTGCTCCCGCCGCGGTGCCGGTCCGCGGACGATTAAGGATGCAATGCCTGTGAATTGGATACAAGCGCTGATTGGCTGGTCCGGTTTCCCGCCAGCATCCGGCGCGCCGGTCCGGCGTCATCGCAGCTTCGCGCGGATGGAGCGTTGCGTATCCCGGATGTGGTCGGCCAGGAGGGCGGCAGCCTGGTCGGCCTTACCGTTCTCGACCAGGGTCAGCAGCTTCCAATGCTCACGTTGCGGCCGTTCCTTTCCGGACAGGGCGGAGATTTGCATCCTGGCGGCACTGCTGAACTGCTTGAAATTCCGCTCGATCGCGTCCAGCAGGCGCCGGCATTCGCAGGGCAGGTAGAGCGCCCAGTGGAATTGCCAGTTCATCGCGGACCAGGCGCCGGCATCCGGCGCCGCGTCATAGGCATGCAGGATGCGCCGCATGTCGTCGATGTCCGACCCGGCGGCGAGCGGCACGGCCATGCGCAGCGCATGGCACTCCAACGCGATGCGGACCTCCAGCATCTCCTGGATCTCCTGCGGCGACACCACGGCGACGATGGCGCCGCGGTTGGGCGGGTAGGTGACGAGCCCCTCGGCCTCCAGCAGGCGGAGCGCCTCGCGCACGGGAATGCGGCTGGTGCCGAAGCGCCCCGCCAAATCGTCCTGCCGCAAGGCGGACCCGGGCGCGAGCCGCCCATCGGCGATCTCCGTCCGCAGCGCCGCCGCCAACGCCGCGGTGGTGCCGCCGCTTGCCGCACCGGCAAGCCCGTTGATTTCAGCCATGGCTGCCACCCCCTTTATCAGACAGCGGCACCGTATCACGCTTGTTCATGTATGCAATTCATGCAAAACGGATACATTTAAGCGCACTTGGCGCCAGCATCGCGGTTGAGCGGGGACAGGATGGCGGCTGCCACGGACACGACGGATATCGCGATCATCGGCGCCGGCAACATCGGCATCGCCGTCGCCTACTACCTCGTGGTCCGGCACGGCCTGCGGGACATCGTGCTGCTCGATCCCGGCGACCCCATGGCGCTCACCTCCGCCCAATCGGGCGAGAACTACCGCAACTGGTGGCCGCACCCGGTGATGACGGCCTACACCGACCACGCGATCGGCCTGCTGGAGGAGATCGCCCAAGCCAGCGGCAACCGCATCCAGATGACCCGCCGGGGCTATGCGCTGGCGACCCGGCAGAATCAGCCGGACGAGTTGCTCGCCGAACTGCACCGTGGCTATGGCGGCGGTGAGGCTGGCCGTATCCGGCTGCACCGGGGCGCCGGCAGCGTCTACCAGCCCGCCACGTCGGCCGACTGGCACGCCGCACCGGACGGCGTGGACGTCCTGATGGACCGCGGCCTGATCCGGTCGCATTTCCCCAGCCTGGCGCCGGACGTCGGCACGGTGGTCCATATCCGCCGGGCCGGGGACATCAGCGGCCAGCAGCTTGGTCAGTACATGCTGGACGCGATCCGCGCCGCCGGCGGCCAACTGCGCCGGGCCAGGGTCGTGGGCATCACCGGGCCGGCGCCGTTCACGCTTCATCTGGAGGAGGCTGGCGGCGCCGCCGCGTTGCGGGCGGACCGGCTGGTGAACGCCGCGGGGCCGTTCTTCGCGCAGGTCGCGGGCCTGCTGGGCGAGCAACTGCCCGTCACCTGCGTCTACCAGCAGAAGATCGCGTTCGAGGACCGGGACGGCGCGATCCCCCGCACGCTCCCGTTCACGATCGACCTGGACGGCCAGGACCTGCCCTGGACCGAGGAGGAGCGGGAGGAGCTGGCCGCCGACCCCCAGGCCGCGTTGCTGCTGCGCCCGATGCCCGGCGGGGTCCACCGACGGCCGGAAGGCGGGGAAGGGGGACGCTGGATCAAGCTGGGCTGGGCATACAACACCGCTGCCAGTGACCCGGCCGGCCCCCCGCCGATTGATCCCAATTTCCCCGAATTGGTGCTGCGCGCCGCCAGCCGCCTGAGCCCGGCGCTGGCCGCCTATATCGGCCGCCTGCCCCGGGGTGCCCACCATTATGGCGGCTACTACGCAATGACGCCCGAGAACTGGCCCCTGATCGGTCCGATGCGGACGCCGGGCGCTTTCATGGCGGGCGCGTTGTCCGGCTTCGGGACCATGGCCGCCACGGCCACGGGTGCGTTGTGCGCTGCCTTCATCGCCGACACCGAGCGCCCGGATTATGCGGCGGCCCTGACCCTGGGGCGCTACGACGATCTCGCGCTGATGGAAGCCCTGCGCGACAGCGCCAGCAAAGGGGTCCTGTGATTAAGCCGCGCCGCAGGAATCGTCGTAACCGCCGACCGTGAGGGATCGCGGGAAACCCGCGGCCTCCACAATCGGCGGGAAGCGGCGGCCACTGTCCTTTCCTCCTGGGCTTGGCTTTCAGGCACACGGCGCCGCTGGGCGGCATTTTATCACGGACGTCGTAGCGGAACCGGGCGGAGCGGCATTCGCTATAAGCACATAACCGAGCGCGGCGGACATGAACGATCTCGAAACTCTCGTCATAGAAGTGGCAGCCGGGGTGAAGCTGATGACCGGCATTCTCGGTTTGACCGTTGCCCTGCTGCCTGAGGACGACCGGGCAATCGTGCTGAAGGCTTTGGCAGCCCTTCAAGCTGAAGCGGAGCCGACCGAGGACACCGCCCGATCCCAACTCTCGACCCGATCCGCGGCTGAGGCTGGACGCGCTTTGACGATGATGGTTGAAAAATTTGCGGCCGAGATCGCGGCGAGCCGGAACCAAGAGCGATAGCACGGTGGGGGCGGCGACTGCCTACACCAGGAAATTCTGACGTATCGACGTAATTCAATTGAAGGGGTACATGATGGTTCACGAGAACGGACTCGACCGCGTGGTCCATGCAGCGCGTGCTTGGCGGCCGCGTGGCGATGCCCCTGGCAGGATCAACCGTGCGGCCGCTTGCTTCATCGCGGCATGCCTGTTCGCGGCGCCCTTCACGCCGGGTCCAGCGCGAGCGGAAAACCAGATGGGATACCAGTTGCTGTCGCCGCAGGACGCCGCGGCATTGCCACGCAACCGGGGCTCGCTCGGCATGGACATCGAGCGGGCGCAGCAGATTACCGATGACGGGATGACGTTCGACATCATCCGCGTGAAGCAGGTGCGACGGGGTTCGCCTGGCGCGCAGGCTGGCTTCGCCCCCGGCGACCAGATCATCGCCGTGGACGGCCGGGTGTTCCCCAGCCTGGCGGTGTTCGCCGCCTATGTCGGTTCCCTCCAGCCGGGCACTGCGATGAGCGTGGACTACATCCCGGCAAATGGCGGTCCCGGCCAGGCACAGCGCGTCTCCGTCACGGTGGGGGCGGCCGGGAGCGCGGCGCAGCCCTCTGCTCAACCGGCACCCGCCCCGACCGGGATGTCGACGGGAACGAAGGTTGCGATCGGCGTCGGTGCCGTGGCACTCCTGGGATGTTACGAGATGGGATGCTTCTCCAAGCGTCGCCCGGCGCAGCCGGTGAACGGCGCCCCGCAGCAACCCGGCGGCCAACCGCAGAACACCTATCAACCGCAGAGTGGTTCCACCCAGCAGCCGGCATTGCAGCGGTGAAGGGCACGTGGTCCTGATCCCGGCGCACCGCGCTGACCGGGCCGCTGAGTACGTAGTCGAACATCAGCGCGCTGACCGAGAGTTTGGCCGCCGTCGTGCTCCATCGCCTCCCGCACAACGCGGTACACGCCGCCAAGGGTGAACATGCTGCAGCTCTCGACGTAGACCGCGCGGACAGCGTACGAGAAGAGCATGATGCCGAGCACGAACCACGGGGCTGCTTTGCCGATCTTGGTCTCGGCGATCCCGCCGACATAGTAGGCGGACGAGCCGAGATCGCTGAGCACGATCGCGGCGGCGCGCCAGAACGAGACGAAGCTCAGCATGACCGTGGCCGGAACCACGAAACGGCCGGCTCGCCCAAGCAGATAGCGTGGCAACATAGTCCTGGAACGTCATTCGCAAGGAACCCAAGGTAGCTTTTTGCCCCTTCGACTGAAGACCTGCATAAAGATCGCATATAAATCGCACGCGTTCTTCATAAAGGAAATATATAGAAGGACGGCCGACGAAGACGGTGGCGCGATTCACTTGCCAGAGGGCAGGCCATCTGCTACGCGACATGTCCTTGGCCTTGCATTGCCACATCGTCATGAACCCAACCCGGGTGATGCGGTGTTTCTCGCTCACAGCCGCTTAAGCACCCCATAATCAGCGCAGGGCCGATCCATGGCGAATGAAGCCGCAGCAACGACCTTCGGCCTCGCCGGTCATGGCGCCGGACGCCTCACCGCCGTTCACATCGACACCTACAATGCCGAGTTGCAGGACAAGGAAGGTTTCATCGGCGACCGTGCGAGTGGGCGGGCCTTCCGCGCCATCCTGGCAGACAGCCGTGAGCGGGTGGAAAAGGTCGATGGCGATCCGATCGGCGACGTGCCAAGCGCTGACATCAGCAAGAAGAAGCTTGATCGGCTGATTTCGGAGGGCGATCCAGTGGCGGCTGGCGTCGTGTTGGGCGCCATCGAGGATTTTGCCCAGGAGTTTGCCACGGTGATCCGCCGGATCCTTCGCCTGCCGGGTTGGCGGGGAACGCAGCGGATCGTGGTAGGCGGGGGTTTGCGTGCCAGCCGTGTTGGCGAACTTGCAATCGGCCGCACGGCGGTGCTCCTGAAGGACGCGAGCCACGATGTCGAGCTGACGCCGATCCGACATGACCCCGATGAGGCGGGCTTGATCGGGTGCATCCATCTCGCACCCTCCTGGGTCTTCTCAGGTCACGACAGCATCCTGGCGGTCGATATCGGCGGCTCGAACATCCGGGTCGGCATCGTCGAACTGCAGCAAGCCAAAGCGGCGGATTTGTCACGAAGCAAGGTCGAGAAGACTCAACTATGGCGGCATGCGGACGATGAGCCCAGCCGGGAGGCCGCGGTCGATCGGATGATCCGTATGCTTCAGGCGTCGGTCAAGCGCGCAAGCAAGCGCGGGCTTCGACTTGCGCCGTTCATCGGCATCGGCTGTCCCGGCTTGATCCGGGACGATGGCTCGATCGAGAAAGGCGGCCATAACCTCCCGGGAGATTGGCAGCACAAAAGCTTCAACGTGCCCCAGCGGCTGCGCGACGCCATTCCGGCGATCGGCGGGCACGAGGTCACGGTCTTGATGCATAACGACGCGGTGGTGCAGGGGCTCAGCGAGGTTCCCTTCATGCGGGACGTCGATCATTGGGGCGTCATGACCATCGGCACGGGGCTTGGCAATGCCCGCTTCACTAACCGGACGATCCAAGAGACGTAGCCGCAATGGGCTCCGCGTAGCGGCCGGCAGCCAGGGCCTGGTAGATACCCACATAATCCTCAGCCATGCGCCTGGCCGTGAAGCGTTCCCCAAAGCGCTTGCGGACCAAGGCCCTGGACAGGCGCCGAAGGCGGCGGATTGCGGCGACCGCGCCTGCCTCGTCCTGCACGACGAAGCCGGTCACGCCGTCATCGACGATTTCTGGGATGGAACCCCGGTCGAAGGCCACCACGGGCGTGCCGCACGCCATGGCCTCGATCATGGCCAAGCCGAACGGCTCCGGCCAGTCCACCGGCATCAGTAGCCCGACTGCCCCCGACAGGAATGCGGGTTTCTGCGCATCGGAGATTTCGCCCACCAACTCGACCCCGCCGCCGGCAGCCATCGGGCGGATGACTGCGTCGAACCACGGTTTGTCGGCATCGCTGACCTTGGCCGCGATCTTGAGCGGGATGCCAGCCGCGCGGGCAATGCGGATGGCGCGATCGGGGCCTTTCTCGGGCGCAATGCGGCCGAGGAAGGCGAGATAGCTCGGGATCACGCCAGCGACCGGCGACAGCAGGCCGCCGGGCAAGCCATGGTGCACCGTCCCGACGTAACCCAAGCCGGGCAAGCCCTCGCGCTGACTGTCCGAGATACTGACGAGGGCTGCCGCAGGAAACCCGTCGAACATCGGACGGATTTCCGGCAGGTCGAGCCGGCCATGCAACGTCGTCAGGAACGGGGTGGCTTGCCGGGTGAACAGGCTGAACGGCCAATAGTCCACGTGGAAATGCAGGATGTCGAACTCTGCCGCGCGCCGTCGGACCTGCTCCATCATCAGCATGTGCGGCGCCGTCGTGTCCCGGATCGTTGGATCCAGCCGCAACGCGCGGGGCCAGGCTGGGGCCAGCGTGGCGCTTGTCCGCGAATCACCGCTGGCGAACAGTGTGACGTCATGGCCCAGCGCGACCAACTCCTCTGTGAGGAACGACACCACCCGCTCCGTGCCGCCATACAGGAGCGGCGGCACCGCCTCGTGCAGCGGGGCGATTTGGGCGATGCGCATGGAGACCTGCTTTCAAGGTGTTCGAGCAATTTCAGCTAGATCGGCGCGGTTTGGCTGATAAACTACCCGCCGAAACATAGGCCGGAGCGAAGACGGCCTCCCGCCACTCAGTGGGACAGCATCGCACAGCAATCGCCGCGCCGAAGCAGGGTGCGGGTCACGCCGCCGAACGCCCACTCCCGCAGACGGCTGTGTCCATAGGCGCCAGCGACGATGAGGTTGGCGCCAGAACTGCGGGCGAGCGAGTCGAGTTGCGCCGCGTCGTCGTCCAAGGATGCGGCCGTCACCACCTCGGCAGTGATGCCGTGTGCGGCCAGCCAGCGCGAAACGTCCGCCAAGCGTTGCCGGGCGGCCGCCATGTCCTCACCAGCCGCGATCTCCACGAGGGTGACGTGCGTGGCGCATGCCAGCAACGGCAAGGCGTCCAACGCGGCCCGGCGGGCTTCCCGCGTATCCTTCCAAGCCACCATCACGTGGTCGAGCGACGGGGTCGCTGGCGCTTGAGGCACGAGCAGCACCGGCCGGCCGCATTGCATCACCAAGTCGCCAGCCGCGGCCCGTGTGGGATCGGCCGGTTCATGGCCCGGCATGCCGGTCATCAGCAAATCCGCGTGCCGCGCTTGGTCCACGATGTAGTCGGAGGGTGGCGCGTATGACATCGAGGAACGCCACTCGGCGGCTGCGCCATCAAACGCACCGCGGAACTCGGCTTCGACGCCGCTCATTTCCGCCTCCGTCTCGGCGCGCTGCTGATCGAAGATGTCCGGCGGCACGTAGCAGGTGCCGGACATATCAAGTTGCATCGGCTGCCCCGCCGCGACCCCGATAACGGCCGCGCCAAGACGTTTGGCGAGGCTGCTGGCCACGTGCAGGAGTCCTGCGTTGGACTGCCCCAGTTCCAAGTTGACCAACAGCGTTGGACAGGCGGCTTGCATCGGCGTTCAGCTCTCGGTGATGTCGTCGGTCACGTCCATCACGCCCGGCTGCCATGCCGACTCCGTGAGCACCGCCTGTTGCAACTCATGATCCTGGGCCATCGGCTTCTCCTGTGCCGGGCGCCGCCCTCGCGTGGCGCCAGCGGAATGGAACCTACGCTGTCGGGCCAGGGGCAGGGGAGGATCGGAATCTACTCAGACGGGCAGGTAGGGGCACGTTCCGCGCCGCATGGGGCCCGGTGTGGCTAACGCGAAGCCGGCGCGGCTGCCAACTCCGGCAGTGGACTGTCCGTCCCCGTGACGTGCCGGGACACCAGGATCGCGCCGCCAACCAGGACGATCATGCAGGCAAGGATAACCAGCACCGTGGCCCATTTGGGGTTCGGCTGCGGCCTGGAGAAGCCTGGCTGCTGCGCTGCACTCGCGGCCGGAGATAGGAGCTGAACCAGCCGCGCCGCCGTGTGCGCCGCGGCCAGTTGGTCCGCGGGTGTCACCGGCATCTGCGTGATAGTGGCGGTCAGCGCCTCGCTTGCAACCGCCTTGGGCATCCGCGCCCATAGCGCCGCCTTCGCCCAAGGATCTTCGCCGAGCCGCGCCAGCGCGGACAGCACGGTCAGGCACGATCCATCCGCCTCCGTCCCGATCGGGGCAAACAGGAAGCCGTTGAAACCGGCCCGGTCGAGGGCGAAAACGTCACGGCTTGGCATGAGCGGGGTCTCCCAAGGCTGCTGCCATCTGCCCGGCAACACGATCCAGCGCCGCCGTCAGACCAGCCGTGCCGAACGGCTTGAACAGCACGGTTGCTTGCGGGGGAATGATCTGCCGCGAGCCCCCGGTCATGAAGATATGGGGCATTGCGCCGCGCCGAAGTATTGCATCCATGGCGGCTACGCCGCTGCCGACCTTCAAATACGCGTCGACGATCATGAGGTCGGGGGTCTGCCGCGCGGCCGCTTCGACGGCTTCAAGCTCCGTCCTGGCCGTTCCGCAAACGTCATGTCCCAACTCGTTGAGAATGTCGGCGACAAGGGCGCTGATGACGGCATCATCCTCGACCAGCAGGATGCGGAACCGCCTCATGGGCCTTGATCGTCGCCGCGGCCGCCCTCGTTGACCCAGGCATTGATCTCCTGCTGAAGCAGGGTGGGTGGCCGGGTCGGCGGCTTTGATGGCAAGGGCTGGGTCCAGGAGTAGACCAGGCGGAAGATAGCCGCCGACTGGATCGGTGAAGCGCGCTCATCTGGGTTCAACCGTGCCATGCTGCATCGATATCGGGATCAGTCAAAGGTCGGTAGGGGCGGAAACTACTTATGGCCCGATGCCGGAAGGATTAGGTACCGAGTACCCTGCGGATGTGCTACGTTCAATTCCCGAGCCTCAACAGCACCCGAAAGCCGCCATGTCTGAGGTCTTGTCCCAACCGCCCCGGTCGCCGGCTGAGCACCCGCCTCGATCGTCGAACTTGGCCGTTATCGGCGTCGGCGCATCCGCCGGTGGGCTTGAAGCGGCCACCCTGCTCATGAAGGCCTGGCCGGCGGTTAGCGGGATCGCGCTGATCCTTGTCCAGCACCTCGACCCCAGCGGCGGCAGCATGTTGGCGGCCCTGCTGGCGCCGCACACCGCGCTCACCGTCTGCGAGGCCACGGAGGGCGCGCCGCTCACACCCGATACCCTCTACGTGATACCGCCGGGGACCTACCTGTCCGTCGGCGAGGGCGTGTTGCACCTGACGGCGCCAACGGCTCGCCATGGCGCCCGCATGCCGTTCGACTTCCTGCTTCATTCGCTCGCCCAGCACTATGGCGCCCGCGCCGGCTGCGTCGTGATGTCCGGCACCGGGACGGACGGCACCGACGGCCTGCGCTCCATCAAGTCGCATGGCGGCGTCGTTGCGGTGCAGGATCCGGTTGAGGCAGGCTATGACGGCATGCCCCGTAGTGCGATCGACACCGGCATGGCGGACATCGTGCTGCCGCTCGCTGCCATACCGGGCGCTCTGTCCGCCTATCGGATTGCGGCTGCCGGTCCGGCAGGGCGCGAAGCGGATGCTGCGCGCGCGTCCGAACTGGATGTCAAAGGCATGTCTGACATCCTCGAACTGCTGCGGGTCGCGACGGGACACGATTTCGGCCTGTATAAATCCGGCACCCTGGGGCGCCGGATTGCCCGGCGCATTGCGTTGGCCGGCCTGCGATCCACCGACATGCCCGGCTATCATGCCATGCTGCGGGCGGACCGCGCTGAACTGGACGCGTTGGCAGGCGACCTGCTGATCCACGTCACCAGCTTCTTCCGCGACCGGGCCGTGTTCGATACGTTGGAGCGGACGACCATCCCGGAGCTGGTGGCAGCCCACCAAGTCGGCCGGCCATTGCGCGTCTGGGTTGCCGGGTGCAGCACGGGCGAGGAAACCTACTCCTTGGCAGTGCTGTTCCAGGAGCAGATCCAGGCGGCTGGGCGTCCGATCAAGCTGCAGGTGTTCGCGTCCGACGTGAATGCCGAGGCGATTACGGCTGCCCGTGACGGCGCCTACCCCGCCGCGATCGAGGAGGTCGTCTCGCCAGAGCGCCTGGCGCGGTTCTTCGTGCGCGAGGATGCCGGGTGGCGTGCGGCGCCTGACCTGCGCGCCGCCATCGTGTTCACGGTGCAGGATTTGCTGGCCGATCCGCCGTTCTCCCGCCTCGACATGGTGTCCTGCCGCAACCTGCTCATTTACCTGGGTCCGGATGCCCAAACGCAGGTGATCCAGGCGTTCCATTTCGCCTTGCGCGACGGGGGCATCCTGCTGCTCGGATCGGCCAAAAATCCCTTGGGGGCAGAAGGCCGGTTCGAGGCCGTGGCGAAGGGCGAGCGCATCTACCGGCGCGTCGGGCATACCGCGTCGGGCAAGCCCGGGCAGAGCGTACGGCAGCAGGGCATTGCCCTGGTCCGGCCCGGCGAGGAATGGCGGATACGGCCGGCTGGTCCACCCGCAGCGTCTGTCCGCCCGGCTGCCCTGGCCGAACTCGGGCGTCGCCTGGTGACGGACGCCTATGCCCACGCCTCCGTCCTGATCGACGCGGCGAACACCGTGCTGTTCTCGCTCGGGCCGGTGGACCGCTACCTACGTCTGCCGCCGGGTCTGGTGAGCCAGGACCTGCTGGCGATGGCGCGGCCAGGATTGCGCGGCAAGCTGCGGGCAGCGTTGCAGGCGGCGCGGGACGGCAAGGCCCGCGTGCTGGAGCGCGGCCTGGTGATCGGCGAGGACGGCAGGCGGACGTTCAACCTGGCTGTGCACCCGGTCGTGGAAGCCGGCAAGCAGATGCTGCTGGTCTGCTTCCTGGACGTGGACCAGCCCGAACGCCGCGAGGGTGTTCCGCTGCTGCCGGCCCAAATGGCGCGCGTGGCCGAGCTGGAGCGCGAGCTGGACGCGACCCGGGCGGAGCTGCAGGGGACGGTGCGGGACCTGGAGCTGTCGGCCGAGGAGCAGCGCGCCATCAACGAGGAGGCGTTGTCCGTCAACGAGGAATACCAGTCCACCAACGAGGAGATCGTCGCCTCCAAGGAGGAACTGCAGTCGCTCAACGAAGAGCTGACCGCAGTGAACAGCCAGTTGCAGGAGACGCTGGAACGCCAGCGCACCACCTCCGACGACCTGCAGAATGTGTTGTACAGCACCAACGTCGCCACCCTGTTCCTCGATCTGGACGGCCGCATCCGCTTCTTCACCCCCGCCATCAACGCGCTGTTCGCCATCATCCCGGCCGACGTGGGCCGCAAGCTGACGGATTTCGCGGCGCTGGTGCCAGACGGCGCGCTGGCCGGCGACATGGCCGCGGTGCAGGACCGGCTGGAGCCGCTGGAGCGCGAGATTGAGGCGGCGGACGGCACGTGGTTCCGCCGCCGCATCCTCCCCTATCGCACCGGCGGCGGACGGGTGGAGGGTGTGGTGATCACCTTCACCGACATCACGGGCCGCAAGGCCGCCGGCCGGGCGCTGGAGGCTGCCAAGATGGAGGCGGAAGCGGCGAACGCTGCGAAGTCGCGCTTCCTGGCCGCCGCCAGCCACGACCTGCGCCAGCCGCTGCAAACGCTCGCCTTGCTGCAAGCCCTGCTCGCCGAGGCGGTCACGGGCGAGAAGGCGCGCGGCCTCGTCGCCCGGCAGAACACCACGCTGAGCACGGTGACGGGGATGCTCGATACCTTGCTCGACATCAACGAGATCGAGGCAGGCGCGGTGCAGCCGGCCCTCTCGGTCTTCGCCATCGACGCCCTGCTGGAACGGTTGCGCGGCGAGTTCGCCTACCATGCCGAGGCGAAGGGCGTTCAGCTTCGCGTCGTCCCCTGTACGCAGCACGTGCGGAGCGATCCGAAGCTGCTGGAGCAGATGCTCCGCAACCTCCTGACCAACGCCATCAAATACACGCAGGAAGGCCGTGTCCTGCTCGGCTGCCGCAGGCGCGGCGGCATGCTCACCGTGGAGGTCTGGGATACCGGCATCGGCATAAAGGATACAGACCTCGCGACGATCTTTGAAGAATACTACCAGGTGGGGAACCCAGCCCGGCAACGCAGCCGCGGCCTCGGGCTGGGTTTGTCCATCGTCAAGCAGCTTGGAACCCTGCTGGACCATCCCGTCCGGGTTCTGTCCCGCTTTGGCCACGGCTCCGGCTTCTCGGTCGAGCTGCCGCGGCTTGCCCCGACCGAGCCATCGCGTTCGCCTGCGATCCATCCGGAGAGTGTCGGGGAAGATGCCGCGGTCAGCATCCTGGTCGTGGAGGATGACCCCGATTTGTGCGAGATGCTCGCAGAGCTGCTCCGCAGCCAGGGCCACCAGGTCGTGACGGCGGCGGACGGCCCGCAAGCCATGACCTGCGTGGCGCGCAGTATGCCGGACCTGGTCCTGGCCGATTACAACCTGCCGAACGGCCCGAATGGTCTGCAGTTGGTGGTCGGGATCCGGGCGGCAGCCGGCCGGGCCCTGCCGGTGATCATCCTGACCGGGGACATCTCCAGCGCCACGCTGCGCGCCGTGACGCTTGGGGGATGCGCGGTGTTGAGCAAGCCGGTCGGCCTCCCCGACCTGCGAGCCGCGATCACGCGCGTGCTGGCGCCCCCGCTGGAGGGACAGCCCAAGATCCTCGTGGTGGATGACGACGACGGCGTCCGCAGCGCGATCATGGAGGTGCTGCAAAGCGACGGCCGGGCCGTCGCGGGTTTCCCCAGCAGCGAGGCGTTCCTCGAGGCCTTCCGGCCCGATGGCGCCGCGTGCCTGCTCATCGATGCGGCGCTGCCGGGCATGAGCGGTATCGACCTGCTGGAGCAACTGCGCGCTTCGGGCCATGCGGTGCCGGCGATCGTCATCACCGGACAAAGCGACGTGCCGATGGCCATCCGCGCCATGAAAGCCGGCGCCTCCGACTTCATCGAGAAGCCTGTGGACCGCGCGGGCTTGCTGGCGAGCGTCGCCCGCGCGCTGGAACGCTCGCACGACACGGCGAAGCGCGCGGCGTGGCACGAGGCGGCGGCGACCCAAATGGCCGGGCTGACGCCTCGGCAAAGGGAGATCATGGCCCTGGTGCTGGCTGGCCAACCCAGCAAGATCATTGCCGCCGATCTCGGCATCAGCCAGCGCACTGTGGAGAACCACCGGGCTTCCATCATGCACAGGACCGGCGCGGCCTCGCTTCCCGCTCTGGCGCGGCTCGCAGTGGCGGCAGGCTCAGCCAAAACCTCTCGCGTTTAGCGCGCCTTTTCAGCTTGACCTGAAGCAGCCCGCTTCCTTTGGCAGCATCACACGGTGTGGTGACCCGCCTGCGCAGGAGCACTCCAGAAGGCCGGTTGATCGAAGGTCGTGCGGGGACGCGGCTCCGAAGTTTCACCGGGGGCGCCGGAGAGCGTCCGCTTCCAGACCCGCAGCCGCGTGTTCACGGATGAGGAGCGGCTGTGGTCGCCGATGCCAGCGTTCTAGCGCGCGGATGAGCCTCCTCGAACCCACCTATTCCTTTGCGGCTCTTGCCTCGTGCTTCGCATCGCGGGCGGCCTGTTCCGAGGCGGCTTCGGCTTTGTGTTCGGCGACCTCGTCGTCATGGTGGCGGTATAGGTTCACCGCCTCCATCGCGAGGCGGTTGGCGATCCCCTCTGCCTCTGCAGCAGACACCGACAGGCTTTGTGCTTTTTGGTAATTGCCAGAATTGCATTGCTTCGCCGCATCGCGGTGCATCTTGGCCGCGAGCTCGAAATGGTGCGCGGCATCCTCATGGTGGGAGGAGGCAGCCTTCTTGATGTCGTCCATACCGAAATCCTTTGCCAAACTGGCAGGACGCGTCTGTCCCAATGGATGGGAGCAGGTGGTCCCGTATAGACGAGAACGCAGCGACGGACCGATTGGTGCGGCGCACGTGACTCATGAAGGATCATTTGTTAGGTTGTCTGATGAACATCACCGAACATCGCGTGCTTGAATACGTGCACAGCGTGAAGGGCGGTCCCACCAAGGCTGAGTTTGCCGCCCGGCACGGCCCGGTCGGCGCGCTTTTGCTGCCGAAGCTCATCAATCTCGGCTTGTTGCGAAGTGCCGATGATGAACGGGTGCACCTGACAGACGCTGGCCGTACTGCCCTGAAGGCATAGGAGACCTGCGGGTTGCTATGAGAGGTCAGCGGGGGCGCCGCGTAGCGGCGGCACGTCGCGACTTTCACCGGGCACTACCGCGTCTTGCAGCGATGCCACCAATGCGTCAGCCAGCGCAGCGCCCTGAGCGGTCGTGAACGCTGTCGAACCGGCCAACGCACTGATGAACTTTGTACGATCGAAAACGGGCATAGGTGTTTCCTAGAAAGGCGCCGAACAGCCTCACGTGATGCCGGCGTAGCGGACGAGTGGTGATTGCGGCCGCACCGGTCACTCCGCCTTGCGGTGCCCGCGCCCGTGCTGCTCTTTCGTGAGTTCAGCCTTCTTTGCGGCTGCTTCCTTTTCCGCCTTCCCGGCTATCGCTGAACTGACGCCGGGTACAATGTTGCCGTCCAGCGCCGCTGTTGACGCTGCCGGCATCGGGTGGCCTTTGGATTGCACCGGCGTCTCCGCCTTGCCGCCTTCAGGAACGTCAGGATGACCGGCCCCTGCTTTTGCACTCCCGGCCTGCTGGATCTCCTCGGCCTTTCGCGCCTTGGCCGACCGGGCGGTACTGGTATCGTTATCCGACTTCGTCTTCTCGTGCGGCACAGAATGTCTCCCGTCGCTGGCTTAACTGCGTTGCTGAACCAGGGTTGCCTGCCATCAAGCGCTCACGCGTCCGCGATGGGACATGACCGCCAGGAGATTGCCGTCCGGTTGCACCAAGCCGCAAGCGGCTGCGTTCTTATGTGAGAGGACGAACTCAACTTCCATGACAGGAACCCATTCATGCAGCACGACAGCGCCGCCCCGGATGCCGGTATAACGCGCACGGCCTTGCCGGCCAGCCGGATTGACGACCCGGCCAACCTCCCGTTCGTGACGGACCCGGGAGAGCGACGGGGTGACATGCTGTACCGCCGGTTCGGCCGCACGCAGGAGATGATCTCCGCCATCGGCATGGGCGGGTTTCACCTGGGCAAGACGGCGGTGAGCGACGCCGAGGCGACACGGCTGATCCAGCAGGGCGTCGATCGCGGCATCAACTTCATGGATAATTGCTGGGACTACAATAAGGGCCGGTCGGAGCTGCGGATGGGCGTGGCGCTGGACCAGGGCGGATATCGCGACCGCGTGTTCCTGATGTCCAAGATGGACGGACGGACCAAGAAGGAGGCAGCCGACCAGATCGACACCTCGCTGAAGCGCCTGCGGACCGACCGCATAGACCTGGTGCAGCACCACGAAATCCTGCGCTACGACGACCCGGACCGGGTGTTCGCGGAGGGGGGCGCCATGGAGGCGTTCGTCGAGGCGAAGCAGGCCGGCAAGCTGCGCTATATCGGGTTCACCGGGCATAAGGATCCGCGCATCCACCTGCAAATGCTGGCGGTGGCGGCGGAGCGCGGCTTCCAGCTCGACGCCGTGCAGATGCCGTTGAACGTGATGGACGCGCATTTCCGCAGCTTCGCCCATTTGGTGTTGCCCTATCTGGTGGAGCAGGGCATCGCGGTGCTGGCTATGAAGACGTTCGCGGACAGCGTGCTGCTGAAAAGCCATGCGCCGATCCAGCCGCTGGAATACCTGCATTACTCGCTGAACCTGCCGACGTCGGTCGTGATCACCGGCATCGAGAACCAACACGACCTGGACCAGGCGTTCGCGGCGACGCGGACCTTCAAGCCGATGGACAAGGCGGCCGTGGCCGAGTTGCTGTCGCGAAGCCGCCCCTATGCGCTCGAAGGCAAGTACGAGCTGTTCAAGACGAGCTCCACCTTCGACGGGACGGCGAAGAACTCGGCCTGGCTCGGCGAGGACGTTGAGTCCGTGCAGGAACTGGCGCCAACGATGGAGTAGGGGCTCACACCGAAGGGCGGCGTTGGGCGTTACAGCACCGAACTCCTGCCAACGAGGCGTCATGCGGCATATCCATCTTCATCCTTTGGGCGGCGCGGCAGGTGACATGTTCGTCGCCTGCCTGCTCGACGCCTTCCCGGAACATCGGGACGCGGCGATCGCTGCTGCCCAAATGCTGGCCGGGACACCATGCCGGGTTGTGGCCCATGATGACGGGGTCCTGACCGGGTCGCGCTTCGTGGTCGACGAAACCGCGGCGGAGCATGGCCACCACCACCGCCACTGGAGCGATATCCGTCTTGCGCTGGTGGACTCCGGCCTCGCACCTGCCGTGCGGGACCATGCCATCGGCATCTTCGCGGAGTTGGCGGCTGCCGAGGGGCGCGTGCACGGCGTGCCGCCCGGCGCGGTCGCGTTCCATGAGGTGGGGGCAGTCGATTCCATCGCCGACATCGTGGCGGCAGCTTCTGTGATCGCGGCGATCGGGCCGGCGCAGTGGACCGTCGCCGCCATGCCGGTCGGCGGGGGCACGGTGCGCACCGCCCACGGGCTCATGCCGGTCCCCGCCCCGGCCACCGCGCTCCTGCTGGAAGGCTTCATCTTGCACGATGACGGGATCGGCGGTGAACGGGTGACGCCGACCGGGGCTGCGATCCTGCGCTACCTCGGCTGCCACACGGCAGTCGCAACGTGCGGCACGCTGCGCCAGTCCGGCTACGGCTTCGGCGCCAGGCGGCTGCCGGGGATCAGCAACTGCCTGCGCGCATTGGTGTTCGACACGGACGCGGCGGCGGCAGTCGGGCATCGGGAACTCGCGGTGGTTAGTTTCGAGGTGGATGACCAGTCGGGGGAAGACCTGGCGCTGGGGCTTGACCGCGTGCGTGCGGCGGCGGGGGTGCACGACGTGGTGCAAATGCCGGCCTTTGGCAAGAAATCCCGCCTAGCGGTGCACGTGCAGGTCCTCGCCCGGCCCGACATGCTTGACTATGTCGTGCGCCTTTGTTTCCAGGAAACCACCACGATCGGCCTGCGCACCCATCTCGTGCAGGGCCGGGCGCTGGCCCGGCGGTTCGCCCGCAGCGAGGTGGACGGCCATCCCATTACGACAAAGCTGGTGGAGCGGCCGGACGGTATGCTCACCGGCAAGGCGGAGTCCGACCACCTGCGCGACATCGCCAGCCACGCCGCCCGCATCCATGTAAGGCAGCAGGCCGAGCGTCAGGCGGCGACGGCGATCCACGACCAGGGAGCCGAAAATCGATGAGCCCGTGTGATCGGCTGCACGCCGCGCTGGCGACGAGTGGTCGCATCGCCGTGGCGGTGAGCGGCGGCATCGACAGCCTCACCTTGGCGACCGCGGCGCATCGCTTCTTGCCGGGTGCGGTGACGATGCATCACGCCACCTCTCCCGCGGTCCCGATGGAGGCGACCGCGCGGACCCAAGCGCTGGCGGCGGCAGAAGGCTGGCGCCTGGACATCTTCGACGCCGGCGAGTTCGCGGACCCGGCGTATCGCGCCAACCCGGTCAATCGATGCTTCTTCTGCAAAACCAACCTGTACGGAGCGGTGGCGAAGCGCACGACACACCAGATCGTATCCGGTACCAACCTCGACGATCTTGGGGAATACCGGCCGGGGCTGCTGGCGGCACGCGACCACGC
This sequence comes from Acetobacteraceae bacterium, assembly GCA_965199095.1. GTDB lineage: Bacteria > Pseudomonadota > Alphaproteobacteria > Acetobacterales > Acetobacteraceae > LMUY01. The sequence goes on along the minus strand of CBDAQM010000002.1, from coordinate 122,958 downwards.
GGTGCGCCACCCGTTCGTGGAGGCTGACATCGATAAGCGGACCGTGCGGGCGTTGGCACTGGAATTGGGACTCGGCGCCTTGTCGGAGCTTCCGGCGGCGCCGTGCCTGTCCAGCCGTGTGGAGACCTGCATCCGCATCGAGGCGGCGGTGCTGGCGATGGTGCACCAGGCCGAGACATTGGTCGGGGCGTGGCTGTCGCCGCAAACCGTGCGCTGCCGGGTGCGGGCGAAGGCGCTGGTGATCGAGTTGGACGAAGCCGCGCTGGCGCGGAGCCGGCCCATGCAAACCGCATTGCAGGCGGAACTGCAGGCGCTCGCGCAGCGTGCCGGCGTGCCGACATCGGTTGAGTTCGCGCCCTACCGCAACGGCAGCGCGTTCCTTGGAGCCTCGGCGTGAACGAGGCCGAGTTCGTACTCGACGAGGCGCGGGTATCGCGCCTTGGGTTCGGCGAGGCGATGTTCTGCGCCGGAAAGTCGCCCGCGCAGATCGCGGCCATTCTGGCGAGCCTGCGCGCGCCGATGCTGCTGACGCGGTTGGCGCCGGAGCGGTTCGCGGCATTGCCCGCGGCCCAGCAGGATGCGTTGGACTACGATGCCGTATCGCAAACCGCGTTCTTCGGGGCTCCGCAACTGAGCACGGGCGGGGCGCAGGTCGCCGTCGTGACGGCCGGGACGTCGGACGTCCCGGTGGCGCTGGAGGCGGTGCGGACCTTGGCGTTCCAGGGACGCCGGGCCGAGCTGATCGCCGACGTGGGAGTAGCCGGGCTGTGGCGCTTGCTGCGCCGGGTGGAGGAGTTGCGGGCGATGCCCGTGGTGATCGTCGCAGCGGGCATGGATGCGGCGCTGCCCAGCGTGATCGGCGGCCTGGTGGCAGGCGTGGTGATCGCGGTGCCCACCTCGGTGGGGTACGGCGTGGCGGCCGGCGGGCATGCGGCGCTGAACGCCATCCTGGCGAGTTGTGCGCCGGGCATCGTCACCGTGAACATCGACAATGGCTACGGCGCTGCCTGTGCCGCATTGCGGGTGCTTGGATTTGCCGACGAGGCCCGACGGCGTCTGACATAGGGCCACCGCCTCTCGACATCGCCACCTTGCTCGCGCAGCATCGCGTCGGGTGGCGGAGGACCAGATGGCCAGGACATTTGCGCGGCGCGATGTGCTTGCGGGCGGGGCCGTTGCCGCCGCCGGGCTGTCCAGGCCTGCCCGTGCGCAAGGCCGCCGCGGCGGCACGCTCCGGGTCAGTGTCGACCAGGCGGCGGCCAAGCTCAATCCGCTGCTGCACCGGGTCGGCCCGGAATACCTGCTGGGAGAACTGCTCTACAGCGGCTTGACCCGGCTCGGGCCGGACATGGCGGCGCTGCCAGACCTGGCACTGTCCTGGACCCCCGATGCCGCCCTGACGGAATGGGTCTTCACGTTGCGGCCCAACGTCACCTTCCATGATGGCTCGGCCCTGACCGCGCGCGACGTGGTGGCGACGTTCCAGGCCATCCTCGACCCGGCCACGGGCTCGCCGGGCCGCAGCAATGTCGGCCCGATCGATTCGGTGACGGCGCTGGACGACCACACCGTCCGCTTCAAGTTGACGGGGCCGTATGCCGACCTTCCCGTGGCGGTCGCCTACACCAACGCCAAGATCGTGCCGGCCGCGGTGCTGGCATCCGGCGCCGCCCGGCTTGATCGGGAGGCGGTGGGCACGGGACCGTTCAAGCTGGTCTCGTACGAGCCGTCACGCATGACAGCCGTCGCGCGGAACCCGGCCTACTACCGCCCGGACCGCCCCCTGCTGGACCGCGTCGAGGTGCTCGTTTACCCGGACCCGACGGCCCGCACCTCCGCGCAGATCGCGGGCGACACCGACCTCATGCTGTTCGTCGAACCGACGAGCTTTGAGCGGCTGCAATCGGCGACCGGCATCAAGGCGTTGCGCACGCCGTCCGGTCAATTCCTCAACGTTATCATGGGCTGCAACCAGAAGCCGTTCGACGACGCCCGGGTGCGGAAGGCCCTGTCGCTCAGCATCGACCGCCCGGGAATGCTGGACCTGGTGGCGGAAGGCTTCGGCACGGTGGGCGTCGACGTACCGGCCAACGCGGCGTACCGCTTCTACGACAAGCTGCCGCCCAAGCTGGATGACATCGCCCAAGCCAAGAGCCTGCTGGCCGCTGCCGGCTATCCGAACGGGCTGAGCGTGACGCTCGTCGCCTCCGACCAGCCGAGCACGCGGACCGCGTTGGGCATCGCGCTGCGGGAGATGGCCAAGCCGGCCGGGTTCAACATCACCGTGCAGACGATGGCGCACGCCACCTTCCTCGACCAGGTTTGGCTGAAAGGCCCGTTCTATGTCGGGCTGTACAACATGCAGGCGACGATGGATGCCATCTTCTCCCTGCTGTATACCAGCTCTTCGCCATGGAACGAGTCGAAATGGAACAACGCGGAGTTCGACCGGCTGGTCGCCGCCGCCCGGCAAACCGCCGACGATGCGCAGCGCCGTCAGCTCTACGGCCAGGCACAGCAACTGATGTATGACCAGGTCCCGACCCTGATCCCCACCTTCTTCGACCTGCTGGCCGCCACCCGCGACTATGTCGAGGGCTTTACCCTACATCCGCGCAGCACGGTGTTCCGGCTGGAAGACGTCTCCTTGACCGGGGCTGCGCCGCGCCGGGGATAGCACCGCGATGTCGTTCCGGTTCTTGGCCCGGCGGCTGGGCACGATCGCGTTCACGCTGCTGGCGGTGTCCATCCTGGTGTTCGGCATCACCCAGGTGCTGCCCGCCGACCCCGCCGTGATGCTATTGGGCGAGGATGCGACCCCGGCACAACTGGTGGCCGTGCGCCTCCGCCTCGGGCTGAACCTGCCGGTCTGGCAGCAATACCTGCATTGGATCGGCGGCGTGCTGCGGGGCGATTTCGGCACGTCCATCGACACCGGGCAGCCCGTGGGCGACGTGATGTTCACGGCCCTCGGCCGGTCGCTTCTGCTGGCCGCTCTGTCGCTGGCCGTGATGCTGGCGGTGTCGGTGCCGGCCGGCGTTGCGGCGGCGTTGCGGCGCGGCCGGGCGGTGGATATGGCAGTCGGCCTCGGGTCCTACCTCGGCGTGTCGTTGCCGGAATTCGTCACCGCCACCCTGGTGCTGATCACGCTGGGCAACCCGAGCTTCGGCCTGCTTCCGGCGACCGGCTATGTCCCGCTGACCGAAAACCTGTGGGACGGGCTGGCGCATCTGGTGCTGCCGGTGCTGACCGTGTCGGTCATCCTGGTCGCCCATGTCACGCGCATGCTGCGCTCCGAACTGATCGACGTGCTGGGCACCGACTATGTGCGGGCCGCGCGGATGAAGGGGCTGTCGCCGGCGCGCGTGCTGCTGCGGCACGCCCTGCGCAACGCGCTGCTGCCGGCGATCACCGTGGTGGCGCTCGATATCGGCTACCTGCTGGGCGGCATCATCGTGGTGGAGGAGATTTTCGCCTTTCCCGGCATCGGCCGCGCGTTGATCGTGGCGATCCAGCAACGCGACCTGCCGTCGATCCAGGCGGGCGCGTTGATCATGGCGGCCACCTACGCCATCGCGAACCTGCTGGCCGACCTGGCCTACGCCGCGCTGGACAAGCGCATCCGCTATGCGTGACGTGTGGCGCACGCCGCAGGGCTTAGTGGGCGGCGTCATCATCCTGCTGGCGCTGCTGGTGGCGGTCGCCGGGCCGTCGCTGGCGCCCTACAGCACGGAGGCGATGAACATCCGCAGCCGTTTCGCCGACCCTGGCGCGATGCACTGGCTCGGCACGGACCAGTTCGGCCGCGACATCTTCAGCCGCGTGCTGGTCGGCGCCCGCACCACCCTCGTGCTCGCGCTGTCCGCCACCGCCCTCGGCTCCGCCCTCGGCGTGGTGCTGGGCACCGCCTCGGCGTTCCTGGGGGGCTGGGCGGACGAGGCGCTGATGCGGCTGGTCGACGCGGTCATGGCGGTGCCGCACCTGCTGTTCACGCTGCTGATCGTCACCGTGCTGGGCGCCAGCGGCGTGAACGCGCTACTGGCGGTCGGCATCGCCTTCGCGCCCGGCATGGCGCGGGTCGCCCGCTCCGTGGCGCTGGGCGTGCGGCGGCAGGATTACGTCGCCGCCGCCATCGCCCGCGGCGAAGGCCGGGCCACGATCGTGCTGCGGGAGATGCTGCCCAATGTGGTCGGCCCGATCATCGTGGAGGCGACCATCCGCGTCGCCTTCGCCGTCATGGCGCTGGCCACGCTCAGCTTCCTGGGCTTGGGCGCGCAGCCGCCCTCCGCCGAATGGGGGCTGATGGTGGCGGAGGCGCGGCCGTACCTGTTCCGCAACCCGTGGATCATGGTCTCGCCCGGCCTGGCCATCGCGCTGGTGGCCATCGCCTTCAACCTGTTCGGCGACGGCCTGCGCGACGCGCTCAACCCGCGGGGATGAGCGCCGTCCTGTCCGTCGAAGGCTACAGCCTGGCCTATACCGGGCGCGGCGCCGCGGTGCGCGCCCTGGCCGACATCCGGCTGGACGTGCCGCGCGGCGGCGTGCTCGGGCTGGTGGGCGAGTCGGGATCGGGCAAGACCTCCCTCGCGTACGCCATCATGCGCCACCTGCCGCGCGGCGCACGGGAGGGCGGGGGTGCCATCCGCCTGCTGGGGCAGGACCTCCGCACCCTGTCCGCCGCCGCGATGCGCCGGGTGCGCGGCGCCCGGATCGGCATGGTGTTCCAGGACCCCAGCGCCTCGCTGAACCCGACGCTGAGCTTGGGCGGCCACGTGACGGAGGTGCTGCGCCGCCACAAGGGCCTGCACGGCGCCGAGGCGCGGGACCGGGCAGAGGCCATGCTGGGCCGCGTCGGGCTGCGCGACGCGGCGGCGATGATGCGGCGCTACCCGCACGAGGCGTCCGGCGGTGAGAAGCAGCGCGTGGTGATTGCCGCCGCCTTCGCGGCCGAGCCGGAATGCCTGCTGCTGGACGAGCCGACCACGGCGCTGGACGTGATCACCGCGCGGCAAATCCTGGAGCTGTTCGCCACCTTGCAGGCGGAGACGGGGGTCGCCGCGCTGTATATTTCGCACGACCTGGCCCTGGTGTCGCGCGTGGCGGACCAGGTGGCGGTGATCCATCGCGGCACGATCGTCGAGAACGACCCGGCGCGGCGCGTGTTCTCCGCCCCGCGGGAGGAGTATACCCGCCGGCTGGTGGCGAGCGTCCCGCGACCCGACATCCGCCTGGTGTCCGACCAGCCAGCCCACGGGAAGGCGGCGTTGCAGGCCGCCGCAGTGACGGTGCGCTACGACAAGACCGGCGCGGGGGTGCGGGGTATCGGCTTCACCCTGCGCGAAGGGGAAATCCTGGGCATCGTCGGCGAATCCGGCTCCGGCAAGTCAACCATCGCCCGCGCGCTGGTTGGGCTCGCCCCGTTCACCGGGACGCTGGCGCAAGGCGGCCGGACGCTGCGGGGAATCCGCGATATGGGCCGCAGCTACCGGCAGGCGGTGCAGATAATCTTCCAGCACCCCGACGCGTCGCTGAACCCGCGCCATCGGGTTTCCGAGATCCTGTCGCGCCCCTTGGCGCTGTATGGCGGCGCAGGCCCCGGCGCCATCGCGGCGCTGCTGGCCGAGATGCAGTTGCCGCCCGAGTTCGCCGTCCGCTACCCGCACCAGCTCTCCGGTGGCGAAAAGCAGCGCGTGGCGATCGCGCGCGCCTTCGCCGCCCGGCCGCGCCTGGTGATCTGCGACGAGATCACCTCTGCCCTGGACGTGTCGGTGCAGGCGCAGATCGTCCGCCTGCTGCTGGAGCTCCGCACCCGGCACGGCACCGGCTACATCTTCATCACGCACGACCTGAACCTGGTTCGCCAGATCGCCCACCGCGTCGCCGTGATGTACCGTGGCGAGATGGTGGAGCTGTCGGACGTCGCCGCCCTCGGCGCCCACGCCTACACCCGGGCGCTGCTTGACGCGGTGCCCACCCCGGCCGGAGCCTGAAGACCATCTAGGAGCAGAGCATGGACCGCGCCGCACTTCTGACCCGCATCGACGAGGCCGCCTGCCTGGGCTTCCTGGCCCGCATGGTGCAGCACAAGAGCTACACGGAGACCGAGGGCGAGAAGGAGCTGGTCCGGTTCATGGTGCAGCAGATGCGCGCCATCGGACTGCAGGCGGACGAGGCGCCGGTGGAGGGTAGCCGCATCAACGCCATCGGCCGGCTGAAAGGCGCGGGCGGCGGCCATAGCCTGCTGTTCAACGGCCATGTCGACACCAACCCGGCGACCGAGGGATGGACCGTCGATCCCTGGGCCGGAAAGATCGACCACAGCTTCATCTACGGCATCGGCGTCTCCAACATGAAGGCCGGGGACGCCGCGTATTTCTGCGCCGTCAAAACCCTGGTCGACGCCGGGGTGCAGCTGCGCGGCGACGTGGTGCTGACCTTCGTCATCGGGGAGTTGCAGGGTGGCGTCGGCACGGTGGCGTTCATCGACCAGGGCGTGCGGGCGGATTACTTCGTCAATGCCGAGCCCACCGACCTGCAGGCGCTGACCATGCACGCCGGCGGCGGCGCCTTTACGATCGAACTGACGGGCGACACGCGCCATTTGTCGAAGCGCGAGCAGGCGGTGGATGCCTTGTCGATCGCTTGCGAGCTGGTGCCGATCATCAACGGCATGACCTTCTCCGGCGCGCTGAGCGACGAACACCGCTCCATCAACCGCGGCCATGTCGGCGTGCTGCATGCCGCCCTGGGGCAGGAGCTGCACGAGTGGCGGGCGCCGCAGGTGGCGGATTTCGCGCGGCTGAAAGGCTCCGCCCGCTATGCGCCGGGGCAGACGCGGGACGGCGTGATGGACGATCTGCGCCGCGTGCTGCGCGAGGCGGAGGCGCGGCATCCCGGGCTGAAGGCGGTGCTGATCCCGCGCGACAACGCGCTCCGCCCGTCCATGCCGCCCTTCGAGGTGCCGCGCGACGCCCGCATCGTGCAGGTGGTCAACGCCGCCTACCAGGCGGTCCGGGGTGAGCCGCAGCCGACCGGCGCCATCCCCGGGCCCGGCTTCTACGGCACGGATGCCAGCCATCTGCTGCACCGGGCCGGCATGGAGGGCATCGTGTGCGGCCCGGGCGGCCGCTACAACACCATGCCGGATGAGCGGGTGGACATCGCCGACTACCTGGACATGGTTCGCATCAACATGCTGACCATCCTCGACATCTGCGGGGTCGCCTGAACGCCGCCCTCCGCGCCATCGCTGCCAGCGAGGCGGTGGTGCTGGCGGATCTGGCGGCGGTGCTGGCGGTCGACACCTCCTACCCGCCGGGCCGCAACTATCCGGCGCTGGTGGCGTGGGCCACCGGCCGGCTGAGCAAGCTCGGGTTCCGCTGCCGCACGGTGGACGTGCCGCAGGCCCTGTGGGACGTGCCCGGCGCCGGGGCGGCCGGGCCGCGCGTGAACCTGGTGGCGGACCTTGCGGTGCCCGGCGCCGAACCGATCGGCATCTACGCCCATATGGATGTCGTGCCCGCCGGCGATGGCTGGTCCGACCCGCCCTTCGCCGCCACCCGGCAGGGCGAGTGGGTGCTGGGTCGGGGCGCCGCCGACATGAAGGCCTCGATCGCGGCACTCGCGCTCGCGATGCAGGTGGCGGTGGAGCACGGCGTGGTGCTGCGCTACGCCCCGCGCGTGCTGCTCTGCACGGATGAGGAAGGCGGCGCCTATCCCGGCATCCGCTTCCTGGCGGAGGCGGGGGAGGTGCCGGCGCATCTGCTCTGCCTCGATGGCGGGGCGGCGCCGCGGCTGTGGAGCGGGTCGTTCGGGTCGCTGGAGTTGCGACTGGACATCGAAGGCAAGGCTGGCCACGCCGGGCAGCACGGCTCCGGCGACAACGCGCTGGAACGCGCGGTGCCGATCCTGGCGGCGCTCCTGGCCCTGAAGCCGGTGGTGCAGGCGCGGCACTCCGCCATGACCGCCGCCGACGGGCGGCCGCTCCGCCCGATCCTGGCGCTGACCGTGGCCCAGGCGGGCGTCAAGGCGAACAGCGTGCCGGACCATTGCACGGTGGCGCTGAACCGCCGCTACGCGCCGGAGGAGGATGACGCGGCGGTGCTGGCCGAAATCAGCGACACCATCGCCGCCGCGGCGCCGCCTGGCACGCGCTGGCAGTTGCACGTGACCGGCCACCTGGCCGCGGTCAGCGGCGCCGATACCGGGCCGCACTGGCCCCGCTGGGCCGCGGCGATGGCCGACAGCTTCGGCTGGGCGGCCGGCGCGGCGCGGGCCTACGGCTCCACCTCCTCCTCCGACATGGGCTGGGTGCAGCGCAGCCGGCGGCCGGAAGACGGGCGGGAGATCCTGCTGGGCGGCGCGATCCGGCCGGACTGCCGCGTCCATGGCGCCGACGAACGCGTGCGCATTGCCGACGTGCAGGCCCTGGCGGCGGCGATCCTGCGCTATTTGGCCGCTTGATCCGTATCAACCTGCTTGCCTACCGCCTAAGACCCGCCGCAAGCTGCCCGCCGGCGTAAGCGGGGATATGGATCCATGAGGGGACCGGCTGGCAGGGTGCGGTGGTGGATGGTGTTCGGGCTGATCGGGCCGATCACCTTCGTGATGTCGCTGGACCGGACCGCGCTGGTGGTGGCCGCGCCGACCATCCAGCATGAATACGGCTTCACCCTGGTGCAGATGTCACTGATCCTCACCAGCTTCTCCTGGACCTACGCCGCGCTGCAGGTTCCCGCCGGATGGCTGGCGCAGAAATTCGGTCCGCGCCGGGCGCTGGCCTGGGCCAATTTGCTGTGGTCGGCGTTGACCATCGCAACCCCGCTCGGCTTCAACATGGTGTCGTTCGTGGGCATCCGCGCACTGCTTGGCGCCGGGCAGGCGGCGGACTGGCCGGCCTGCGTCATGGCGCTACGCCGCTGGTTTCCGCGGCAGGAACGCTCGCAAGGCAATTCGGTACTGCTGGGCGCCCTGTATCTCGGCCCCATCGTGGCCGCGCCGATCACCACGCTGGTCATCGGCAGCTTCGGCTGGCGCTGGGCGTTCTACGGCTTCGGCCTGCTGGGCGTGGCGCTCGGCATCCTGTGGTGGACCTGGTTCCGCGACGACCCGGCGACGCATCCCGCCATGACACGGGGCGAGGCGGATTTCATCACCGCCGGGCAGGACCGCGACTCGGCCCTGGGCACGGACGGCGCCTTCTGGCGGTGCCTGGGTTCGTTCCAGTTCTGGGCGGTCGGGATGCAGTATTTCTTCCTGGTGCTAGTGCAGAGCTTCTACACCACGTGGCTGCCGACCTACCTGGTCAGCGAACGGCACATGTCGCTGAAGGAGATGGGTATCTACGCGTCCATGCCCTGGGTCGCGCTGTTCGTGATGGTGTTCGTGGCAGGCTGGCTGGCGGACCGGGTGCTGCGCGCCACGGGGTCGGTGTGGATGGCGCGGGTGCCGGCGGCCATGGCTGGGTTCATCATCAGCGCCGGCGCGCTGATCCTGGCGTCGCGCGCGCCTGACGTCGTGGTCATGATGATCCTGCTGTGCGTATCGCTGGGCGCGATCGGGCTGGCGCAAGTCTCGATCTGGTCGGCCACGCAAGACCTTGGCCGCAACGCCACGGGCGTGGTGTCCGGCTGGGCCAATTGCTGGGGCAACTCCGCCGGGTTCGTGGGGCCGGTCGTGATGGCGTACCTGGTGGAATGGACGGGCGGCTGGACCGGTGCGCTGCTGGGCATTGCGCTCGCCGGGGGGGCGGGGGCAGTGCTGTGGCTGTTCGTGCATCCACAACGCCCCCTGGCCGCCATCCCCGGCACGGCCGGCCTCGCCACCGCCCGCGCCTGACCCTGCATGAGATGAGGAGATTGGCCGCGTGAAAATATGCGTTTACGGCGCCGGCGCGATCGGCGGTTTCATCGCGGGCTACCTGGCGCGCGCCGGCATCGACGTGTCGGTCGTGGCGCGCGGCGCCCACCTGCGCGCCATCCAGAAGAACGGCTTGACGGTGGAGGCGACTGACGAGCGCTTCACCGTGCCCGTGCATGCCAGCGACGATCCCGCCGCGCTGGGCGTGCAGGATGGCGTGCTGGTGGCGGTGAAGGCGCCGTCGCTGCCGCAGGTCGCGGGCATGATGGGTCCGCTGCTGCGGGACGACACCCCCGTGGCGTTCCTGACCAACGGCGTGCCCTGGTGGTATTTCCACGGTCACGGCGGCGCGATGGACGGCCAGCGGCTGCCGCTGCTGGATCCGGATGATGTGATCTGGCGGGCCATCGGTCCGCGCCGCACCGTCGGCGGCATTGCCTGGCCCGCGAGCTCCGTGCCCGAAGCCGGCGTCATCCGGGTGATGAGCCCGAAATCCCGCGCCACCGTGCTCGGCGCCCCGGACGGGGTGACGACGCCGGGCATCCGCCTCCTGGAGCAGGCGCTTCTGGCCGCGGATTTGCCGGTTACGGTCGAGACGCAAATCCGCGACCGCATCTGGGAAAAACTCGCCTTCAACCTGAGCGCCGGGCCGATGTGCGTGCTGACGGAGACGCCGGTGCGCGCAACGCACGAGGAAGCAGCGTTGATCGAGACGTCGCGCCGCGTCGTGGCGGAGGCTGCGGCGCTGATCCGGGCGCTGGGCCGCGACACGGTGCTGGACGTGGAACGCATCGTGTCGATCAACATGGCGCTCGGGCACCGGCCCAGCATCCTGCAGGATTTGATGGCGGGTCGGCCGATGGAGGTCGACGCGCTCTACAACGTTCCGCTGCAACTGGCGAAACTGACCGGCACGCCGATGCCGACGCTGGAACTCCTCGCCGCGCTGATCCGCGTGAAAGTCCGGGGACGCTCCGGCTGATCGAGGTGGCGGAGCTGTGACATTATGCAACACGCTGTCACGGCAACCCAATGGTTCACCCTCCAGTTAGCAGGACAATCCAATTGGGTCCCGCGAGGTCCAAGTGATCCCGCACGCGTGAAGGACGATCGCGATGAAGCCTGGCCTGAAATGGGTGTTGATCTCACTCGTCCCGATCGCGGGCCTTGCCTGGTGGGCCGGGCCTAGTCTCCGGCCGGCGCATGCGGCGGATCCGGCGCCTCCCTCCCTGGTGCCTGTTACGACGGAGCCGACGCGGTTACAGGACGTTCCCGTCTACCTCAATGGATTGGGAACGGTCCAGGCGTTGAACGTCGTGGAGATCAAGGCGCAGGTGAACGGCATCCTCATTGGCCTGCCTGCCCGTGAAGGCCAGGAGGTGCATAAGGGGGATATCGTCGCCGAGATCGATCCGCGGCCATACCAGGCGGCCCTGGACCAGGCGATGGCGCAGAAGAAAGAGGACGAGGCCACACTCCAAGGCGCGCAACTCGACCTCAAGCGGTATCAGTCGCTGGCCCGCAGCCAGTTCGCTCCGGTCCAGCAGGTGGACGACCAGCAAGCCACGGTCAGCAAGCAAACGGCCGCCATTGCGGCGGATGCTGCCGCCATCGAGACGGCGCAGATCAACCTGAGCAACTGCGTGATCCAGGCGCCGTTCGACGGACGGGTCAGCCTATACCAGGTCGATGTCGGCAATCTGATCGAGGTCGGCACCCAGACGGGCATTATCTCCATCACCCAGGATCATCCGATCTCGGTCGTGTTCACCTTGCCCGAGGCTGACCTGGTCCATGTGCAAGACGCCCGTGGCCGTGGCACCGTGCCCGTCATCGTGACCAACACGGATGATTCGAGTGAGCTCGCCAAGGGCGTGCTGACGACCCCGAACAATACGATCGACACGAGTACGGGCACCATCTCGTTGAAGGCGGTGTTCGACAACGGTGACAACCATCTCTGGCCGGGGCAGTTCGTCAATGCCCGCGTCGAGGTCGATGTGCTGCATCATGTCGCGACAGTGCCGATGCTTGCCCTGGAGCATGGTCCGGACGGCTTGTTCGTCTACCTGGTCAATCCAGACCATACCGTCACGCCGAAGGCCGTGCAGGTCGGCTACCAGGACAATGGCCGCGCCGTCGTCACCGCCGGCTTGTCCGGCAACGAGACCATCGTCGTCACCGGGCAATCGCGCCTCGCGCCAGGTGTCCGGGTCAATCCGACGGATACGTCGAAGGCCTCGGCATCTGCCAGCCAACAGCCCTCGGCAGGCTGACATGTCGTCCTTGACCGAAGCGGGTGCACATCGATGAGCGTTTCGTCCCCCTTTATAACGCGGCCGATCGCGACCTCCCTGTTGACGGCGGCGATCTTCCTCGCCGGCTTGGTCGCCTACCCGCTCCTGCCGGTGGCGCCGCTGCCGAATGTGCAGTTCCCCACCCTCACCGTCACCGCGCAGTATCCCGGCGCCAGCCCGGAGACGATGGCGTCGACCGTCGCGACGCCGTTGGAAACCGAGTTCGGACAGATGCTGCCGGGACTGACGCAGATGACATCGGCCAGCGTGCTCGGCTCCACCCAGATCACGCTGCAATTCGGCCTCAGCACCGATCTGGCTAACGCCGAGACGTTGGTGCTGGAGGCGATCAACGCGGCTGAAGGCTCCCTCCCGAAGGATTTGCCTAGCCCGCCGACCTTCCGCGCCATCAACCCGGCCGACAGTCCCATCATGATCCTGGCCATGCAGTCGGACCAGGCGCCGCTGACCGAGGTCGACAATTACGCCGAGAACGTCGTGGAGCAGCAAATCTCCCAACTGCCCGGCGTCGGTCAGGTTCTCGTTGGCGGACAGCAGACCCCGGCCATCCGCGTGCAGATCGATCCCGAGAAGCTCGCCTCCGCCGGGCTGACGCTGGAGGATGTGCGCAACGTCCTGACGAACGTGACCGTCGACAATCCCAAGGGCAGCATCGACGGCCCGAACCAATCCTTCACCGTGTACGCCAACGACCAGTTGGTGACAGCCGCGCCCTACAACGACGTCATCATCGCCTATCGCAACGGCGCGCCGATCCGCATCCGCGACATCGGGCGGGCGGTGTCCGGACCGCAGAACCGCGAACTCGGCGCATTCACCAACGGCAAGCAATCGGTCTTGCTGCTGGTGTTCAAGCAGCCGGCCGCCAACGTCATCTCCACTGCCGATGGGGTGAGAAACCGGCTGCCTGCACTCGAAGCCAACTTCCCGCCGGACATTCATCTGAACGTCGTATCGGACCGCACGCTGACCATCCGAGCCTCCGTCGACGACGTGGAGTTCACGCTGCTGCTGTCCGTGGCGCTCGTCGTGATGGTCATCTTCTTGTTCCTGCGCAACCTCTGGGCGACGATAATCCCGAGCATCACCATCCCCGTGGCCCTGGTGGGCACGCTGGGCGTGATGTATGTCGCCGGATTCAGCCTGGACAATCTGTCCCTGATGGGATTGACCATCGCGGTTGGTTTCGTCGTGGACGATGCCATCGTCATGCTGGAGAACATCTTCCGCCACATCGAAGACGGCTTGAACCCGATGCAGGCGGCGCTGAAGGGCGCCGGAGAAATCGGCTTCACCATCATCTCCATCAGCCTGTCGCTGATCGCCGTGTTCATCCCGTTGCTGCTGATGGGCGGCATCGTCGGACGGCTGTTCCGCGAGTTCGCGATCGTCGTCTCGATCACCATCGTGATGTCGGCTGTCGTGTCACTGACGCTGACGCCGATGATGTCGGCCCGCTTCCTGTCGAACAAGGCGCATGAGCACGGCGCCGTCTACAAGTTCGTGGAACGGATTTTCGATGGCATGCTTGGCTTCTATGAAAAAACGCTCGACGTCGTGCTGCGGTTCCAGTTCATCACGCTGATGGTCTTCGTCGCCACGGTGACGGCGACTGTCGGGCTGTATGTCGTCATCCCGAAGGGCTTCTTCCCTATCCAGGACACTGGCATCATCATCGGTATCACCGATGCGGCGCAGGACATATCCTATCCTGCGATTGCCGCCCTGCAGAAGCAGGTTGACGCTGTCGTATTGCACGACCCGGCAGTGGCATCCGTGGTCTCGTCGATCGGGGCAGGGGCGGGTGGGCAGACCGCCAACAACACCCGCATGTACATCACCCTGAAGCCCTGGAACGATCGGGTTGATACCGTGACGCAGGTGATCCAACGCATTTCGCACTCCATGCAGTCCATCAACGGGATCAAATTGTTCATGCAGCCGGCGCAGGATGTGAGCGTGGGCGCCCGCCTCGGCCGAACGCTATTCCAATACACGCTGGAGGATGAGGACCAGACGGAGCTGAACAGTTGGGCGCCGAAGATCCTCGCCCGGATGCAGAAAATCCCGTTGCTGGCGGACGTCACGTCGGACCAGGAAAATTCCGGTACGACGGAGACCCTCACCTATGACCGCAACCAGGCATCGCGCTTCGGCGTGCAGCCCGCGGCGATCGACGCGATCCTGTACGATGCATTCGGCCAACGCGAGGTCGCGCAGTACTTCACGGGCAACAAAGCCTACTACATCATTGAGGAAGCATTGCCGAGCGAGTATGGCAAGACGGAGACGCTCGAGAAGCTCTACGTCAAGTCCGCGACGGGCGCCGTGGTGCCGCTGTCGACGCTGCTGCACCAGACGACCGTTCCGGTGCAGCCGCTGGTCGTCAACCACCAGAGCCAGTTCCCCGACGTGACGATCTCGTTCAACCTCAAGGGCAACGCCTCGCTGGGCGATGCCGTCACCCAGATCGGGCAGGTGGAAGCCTCCATGGGGGTCCCACCCACGATCCAGGGGAGCTTCCAGGGCACCGCGCAGGCATTCCAATCATCGCTCAGTTCGGAGCCATACCTGGTCGCGGCGGCGCTGGTCGCGGTCTACATCATCCTCGGCGTGCTGTATGAAAGCTACGTGCTGCCACTCACGATCCTATCCACCCTGCCGTCGGCGGGCGTCGGGTCGCTGCTGATGCTGCTGCTGTTCGGCTACCAGCTCACGGTGATCGCATTGATCGGCATCATCCTGCTGATCGGCATCGTGAAGAAGAACGGTATCATGATGGTGGACTTCGCCATCAGCGCGGAACGCAAGGACGGATTGTCACCGCATGACGCAATTCGCCAGGCCTGTCTGCTGCGCTTCCGCCCGATCCTGATGACGACCATGGCGGCGATCTTCAGCGGCCTGCCCTTGATGCTGGAAAGCGGCGCCGGGTCGGAACTCCGCAAGCCGCTCGGTTTCGCGATGGTGGGCGGGCTGCTGCTGAGCCAGGTGCTGACACTTTACACCACGCCGGTGATCTACCTTTACCTGGATGCTCTGCAACGCTGGCTGGCGCCGGTTCAACATAGCCGCCTGCCACGCCTGCAGGAAAAATTGGGTGCGGCAAGCGGCGCCGACTGAGGCCCGATCAGTAATGCAGCACCTTTGACAGGAACACCCGTGCCCGCTCCGTCTGCGGGGCAGTGAAGAACTGTTCGCGCGGCGTGTCTTCCAGGATCACGCCCTGGTCCAGGAACAGCACCCGGTCGGCCACGCGCCGGGCAAAGCCCATTTCGTGCGTCACCACGGCCATCGTCATGCCGTCCTGCGCCAACGCCTGCATCACGTCCAGCACCTCGCCCACCATCTCCGGATCCAGGGCGGAGGTGGGCTCGTCGAACAGCATGACCGCCGGGTCCAAGGCCAGGGCGCGGGCAATCGCCACCCGTTGCTGCTGCCCGCCGGACAGCATGGCCGGGCGGCTGTCCGCCTTGTCGGCCAGGCCCACCCGGGCCAGCAGCGCGCGCGACCGTTGGTCCGCCTCGGCGCGGCTGCGTCTTAGGACGTGCCTTTGCGCGAGGCTGATGTTCTCAAGCGCGCTCATATGCGGGTACAGGTCGAATTGCTGGAACACCATCCCAATCCGGGTGCGCAGCTTGGGCAAATTCGTGCCGCGCGCGCCGACCGACACGCCCTCGACCACGATCTCGCCCTGCTCGAACGTTTCCAGACGGTTGATGCACTTGATCAGCGTGCTCTTGCCGGAGCCGGACGGACCGCAGATCACCACGACCTCGCCGCGGTGCAGCGTGGCCGAGCAATGCCGCAACACCTGGACCCGGCCGTAGGATTTGCCGACGTCCTTGATGACGATGACCGGCTGTCCGGTCATACCGCCGCCAACCGCGCCCGGCGGCCCGCCCATTGGGAGCCAGCGAAGCAGATCACGAAATACACGATCGCGACGAAGCCGTACAGCTCCACCGGGCGGTCGTCGCGGCCGGCGACCACGCTGGCCGAAGTCAGGAAATCCCGCAGCGCCACCACGTAGACCAGTGACGTGTCCTGGAACAGGATCACCACCTGGTTCACCAGCAGCGGCCCCATCGCCGTGACCGCCTGCGGCAGCACGACGAGGCGGAGCACCGGCCACGGCCGCAACCCGGTGGCGGCCGCGGCCATCGCCTGGCCGCGCGGCACGGCGGCGATGCCGGCGCGGATGATCTCGCAATAGAACGCGGCCTCGAACAGCACGAAGGCGGTGAGTGCGGCGGGCAGCGCGCCCACGGGCACACCGGTCCACACCGGCAGCATGAAATAGAACCAGAACAGCACCAGCACCAACGGCACCGACCGCATCACCGTGACGTAGGCGGCCGCCGGGATCGCCAGGATGCGCAGGCCGGACAGCCGGGCGAACGCCAGCACCGCCCCGGCCGCCAGCCCGCCCCCCACGCCCACCGCCACCAGCAGCGCGCTCAGCAGCAGGCCATGCGCCAGGAACCCGGCGGACTGCCAGATGACCGCGGGATCGAGCCCCATCGCTACCGCCCCGCCGGCACGGACCCGCGCATCCGTTTCGTCAGCACCGCCATGCCTCCGGTGATGCCGAGCCCGATCACCAAGTATAGCACGGTCGCCGCGGTATACGCCTCGAACCCGTGGAACGTCTCGTTCTCGATCCGCTGGCTCTGTGCCGTCAGTTCCAGGACCCCTATGGTCAGCGCGATGGCGGACAGCTTGAACGTCGTCAGGAACTCCGAGGTGAGCGGCGCGAGGATCGTGCGCAGCGCGGTCGGCAGCAGCACCAGCCGATACGCCTGCCACGGCCGCAGCCCGGTGGCCAGCGCGGCCGGCAGCAGCCGCGCGCCGGCCGCCATCACGCCGGCCCGCACCTGCTCCGCCACGCGGGCGCCGGCGAACAGCCCGATGGCGAGGCAGGCGGTGCTGAACTCGGGGTACGGCATGTCCCGCTTGATCCATAGCCCGATCCGATCCGGCACCACTTCCGGGAACACGAAGAACCACAGGAACAATTGCACCAGCGCCGGCACGTTGCGGAACAGCTCGACATAGGCTGCGGCTAACACCCGCGCCGGGCCGAGCGGCAGGGTGCGGGCGGCGCCGACCGCGATCCCCACGACCAGGCCCAGGCACCAGCTCACCGCCGTCAGGGCCAGCGTCCATGCCACGCCGGTGACCAGCCACCCGGCATAGGGCGCCTGCAGCAGGATGCCCCAATCCCAGTTGTAGTTCACGCTGCTACTCCGGGAACGAATACGTCTCCCACGCGGCGCGCAGCTTCGGGCTCACCCCCACCCCGAACGGCGCGAACCACTTGGTGACCAGCGCCTCCGCGGCGCCGGACTTGAACATGTCGGACATGGTATGCCCGGCGATCCAGGCGAAGCCCGGGTTGTTCAGCGGGATGATCAGCGCTTCGGGCTGGTAGCTCAGCTCCGGCCCGACGATGGCGAGGTTCTCCGGATGATGCGACGCCTGGATCAGGCTGTAGAACGCGGCGTTGTCGCTGAGATAGGCGTCCGCCCGGCGGCTCTCCACCGCGAGCAGGCCGGCGGGATGGTCGTTCACCCGCATCACCCGGATGTCCAGATGGTCCTGCTCGATCAGCCGCTTCACCGTCGGCTCGCTGGTGCCGCCGGTCGCAATGGCGACCACTTTGCCCTTGAGGTCGGCGACATCCTTGATGCCGGAGGATTTCAGCACGAGCAACTGCTCAGCCGACACCCAGTGGATCGGGGTGAAGGCCACCTGCTTGGACCGTGCCCAGGTGCGCACCGTGCCGTCGCACACGATGTCCACGGTGCCGTTGGCGATCAGCGCCTGCCGGTTCTGGATGTTGACGGGCACGTAGGCGAACTTGATCTCCGGCAAGTTCAGGTCTTGCTTCGCCGCCTGGCCGATGTCCTGGCACAGCTCGACCGCGTAGCCGGTCGGCTTGTTGTCCTTGTCCAGGTATGACAGCGGCACCGACGTGTCGCGATAGCCGATTGTCAGCGTGTGGGTCGCCTGCAGCTTCTTGATGACCGAATCCACCTCCTGCGCATGCCCCGTCGGCATCATGGCGAGCAGTACGGCCGCGACCACGGCGGCGCGGCGGCAGAGGGATGCAAGCGTCAAGGCGGTCTCCTGAAAATTGGCGCGGATGGTGCAGCATAGCCCGAGCATGCCGTTGTGGCGCAACAAAACGATTGCCGCCACCAGCGCGACGGGGCAGCTTTGCCCGATCGAAGGGCATTCACGGGCGGTGAAATGAAGGTCGCGATCATCGGCGCCGGCGCGGTCGGGCTTGGCATGGCCGCCTTGTTGTGCCGCGACGGCCATGCGGTGGCGCTGTGGTCCCCGTCCGGACCCGTCGGGCAAGTGAGCGCAACCGGCGCGATCGAGGGTCAATGGCAGCCCGGCGCCGCGTCGGACTGCGCCTCGGCGTTGGCGGACGCGGCGGCCGTGGTGATCGCGGTGCCGGGCTACGGCCACCGCGCCGTGATGGACGTCTGTGCGCCGCATCTGCAAAGCGGGCAGACGGTGATCGTCAGCTCCCACATGTCGTTCAGCGCGCTGTATCTGCGATCGCAATGCGCCCGCCACGGCAGCGCGCCGGCAATCGTGGTCTGGGGCACCACGCTGGTCACCGGCCGCAAGCCGGGTCCGGGCCTGGTCCGGGTCAACCATATCCGCAGCCGCGTCGACCTGGCGGTGCTGCCGGCGACCGCGGCCGCTGCAGGGCTGGCGCTGTGCACCGGCCTGTTCGGCGACCGCTTCATGGACCGCGGGAGCCTGATGGCCATCGCCCTCAGCAACGTCAACCCGCAGAGCCACATGGCCATCGCGCTCTGCAATCTCACCCGCATGGAGAAGGGCGAGTCGTGGAAGCAATACGCACACACGACGGAGGCGGTCGGCCGCCTGATGCAGGCCCTGGATGACGAGCGCCTCGCCCTCGCCAGCGCCCTGGGCGTCGGCGTGCGCACCCTGGCCGAGCACCTCCACTTGTCCTTCGCCGCGGTCGGGGACACCGTGGGGCAGATGGCCGCCAGCCTGGCCAGCCGCGACGGCGACCCCAATGGCCCGGCCACGCTCGACAGCCGCTACGTGACGGAGGACGTGCCGTTCGGCCTGTGGCCCACGGTGTGCCTTGCCGGCATGGCGGGCGTGGCGGCGCCGCTGCATACCGCGGGCGTCGACGTGTTCTCCGCCCTGTATGGCCGCGACTTCCGCGCCGAAAACAACATCCTGCCGGCGCTCGGGCCGCTGCAACAGGCGCTCGCCGCCGAATCTCCCTCTCCCGCCAGCGGGAGAGGCTTGTAACGACCGTCCGCTTATCGTTGTTCGACGCCTGACAAGAGGAGGAACCGCAGAGTGGCTTGGCGAGTGGGCGTGGATTCCGGCGGCACCTTCACCGACGTCTGCATGTTCGACGAAGCCAGCGGACGGATCGTGGTGTGGAAGGTGTCGTCCACCCCCGACGACCCGTCGCGCGGCATCGGCGAGGGCGTGGAGCAGGGCATGGCGCAGGCTGGTTCCTCGCCGCGCGAGATCGGCTTCTTCGGCCACGGCACCACGGTGGGCACCAACGCGCTGATCCAGCATCGCGGCGCGCGCACCGGGCTGGTCACCACGGACGGCTTCCGTGACCTGCTGGAGATCGGCCGCCAGAAGCGTCCGGACCTCTACGACCTCCAGGCCGACAAGCCGGCCGTGCTCGTCGCGCGCGACCTGCGGCTGGAAGTGCCGGAACGGGTCCGCCACGACGGCACGGTGGAGACGGCGCTGGACGAGCCGGCGGTGCGCGAGGCGGCGCGGGCGCTACGCGAGGCAGGCGTGGAGGCGGTCGCCATCTGCTTCCTGTACGGCTTCGTGCGGCCCGAGCACGAGCTGGCGGCCCGCCGCATCATCGCCGAGGAACTGCCCGGCGCCTTCCTCTGCACCAGCCACGAGGTCGCGCCGGAGTTCCGCGAATACGAGCGCATGAGCACGGCCGTGGTGAACGCCTATCTCGGCCCGGTCATGCGCGGCTATATCGAGCGGTTGGCCGGGCGCCTCTCCGCCCTCGGTCTGCGCACCGCACCCTATTTGACGCAGTCCAACGGCGGCGTGATCGGCTTCGCGCAGGCCGCGCGGCTGCCCGTCCGCACCGTGCTGTCCGGCCCCAGCACCGGGGTGATGGCGGCGCAGGCGGTCGGGCGGCTGGCCGGCTACCCGGACATGATCACCTTCGACATGGGCGGCACCAGCACGGACGTGGCGCTGCTCCAGGGTGGCGTGTGCGGCCTGGCCAACGAGGCGACGGTGCACGGCTACCCGATCAAGGCGCCGATGCTGGACATCCACACCGTGGGCGCGGGCGGCGGTTCGATTGCCTATGTCGACAGCGGCGGGCTGCTGAAGGTCGGGCCGCGGTCGGCGGGCGCGTTCCCCGGCCCGGTCTGCTACGACAAGGGCAACACCGAAGCGACCGTGACGGACGCCAACGTCGTCCTGCAGACGCTGAACCCGACGCATCTGCTGGGCGGCCGCATGCCGGTGCGGCAGGATCTGGCGCGCCAGGCCATCCAACGCCTGGCGGACCAACTCGGCATGGGGCTGATGGAAACGGCGCAGGGCATCCTGGCTGTGGTGACGGCGAACATGGCCCGCGCCATCCGCGTCGTCAGCGTGCAGCGGGGGCACGACCCGCGCGACTACACGCTGGTGGCCTTCGGCGGCGCCGGGCCGCTGCACGCCGCGCGCCTGGCCGCCGATTTGGAGGTCAGCCGCATCCTGGTGCCGCGCACGCCCGGCATCCTCTGCGCCATGGGCCTGCTGCTGACTGACCTCAGGGCGGATTTCGCCACCACGCGCCTGCTGACCCTGGCGCCGGCCGCAATATCCGCCATGGAGGACGCGTTTGCCGCCCTGCACGCCCAGGCAGACCGCTGGTTCGCGGACAGCGCCATTGACGCCCCAGCGCGCCAGCTCACCCGGACGGTGGACATGCGCTACGCCGGGCAGAACTATGAACTGCCGGTCGCACTTCCCGACGGCCCGGTGACGGAGGCGGTGTTGCAGACCCTCGCCGCCGGGTTCGCCGCCGCCCACCAGCGCATGTACGGCTTCGTGGCGGAGGGCGAAGCGGTGCAGTTGGTCACGTTCCGCGTGGAGGCCGCCGGTTTGGTGCAGAAAGCGGCGCTGCGGTCCTATCCGGACGAGGGCGAGGCCGCCGACGCCGCCATGATCGGCGCCCGCGACGTGTGGCTGCCGGAGGCGGGCGGCTTCGTGCCGTGCCCGCTGTACGACCGCGACCGCCTGCGCGCCGGCAACCGCTTCGCCGGCCCGGCCATCATCGAGCAGATGGACGCCACCACAGTCGTGCTGCCCGGCATGACGGCGTATGTCGAACCCACCCTGAACCTGATCCTGGAGTTCGCCTGATGGACACCGCGCTACACATCGCCGTGGACCCCATCACGGTCGAAGTCATCGGCAGCGCCCTGTCCTCCATCACGGAGGAAATGGGGGAGGCGCTGGTGCGCGCCAGCTATTCCACCAACATCAAGGAGCGGCGGGACTGCTCCACCGCGCTGTTCAACACACGCGGCGACACGTTGTGCCAGGCCGAGCACATCCCGATGCATCTCGGCTCCTTCATCGGCATCATCCCGCATATCCTCAAGCGCCATCCGGTGGCGGAGATGCAGCCCGGTGACGTGTTCGTGGGCAATGATGCCTATGAGGGCGGCGGTACCCACCTACCGGACATCGTGTTGGCGGAGCCGATCTTCTTCGACGGCGCCATCGTGGCCTG
Organism: Acetobacteraceae bacterium; assembly: GCA_965199095.1. GTDB lineage: Bacteria > Pseudomonadota > Alphaproteobacteria > Acetobacterales > Acetobacteraceae > LMUY01. Next base: position 100,995 of record CBDAQM010000002.1, on the reverse strand, counting down.
GGCCGTCAACACCGCCCACCACTCCGATTTCGCCGACCGCGGCCACGCCCACATCTACCAGGAGGGGCTGCGTATCCCGCCGATCCGGCTGTACCGCGCGGGCGTGCTGCAAACCGACGTGCAGGAGCTGATCCTGCTCAACTGCCAGGTCCCGCGGGAACGGCTGTCCGATTTGCGGGCGCAGATGGCGGCCAACCGGCTGGGCGTCGAGCGGTTCGGCAAACTCTGCGCAAAATATGGGCGCGACACCGTGCTGGCCGCCGGGGATGCGCTGCTGGACTACGCCGAGCGGAAGATGCGCGCCGGGATCGCCGCCATCCCGGACGGCGCCTACCGGTTCACCGACCGCTTTGACGATCCGGAGATGGCGGGCGACATCGCCGTGTCCTGCACCGTCACCGTGAAGGCCGATGAAATCCACCTGGCGTTCGAGGCGCCGGACCAGGTCCGGGCCGGGCTGAACATGGTCTACACCGCCCTGCTGTCCACGGTGTATTACGCCGTCAAGACGGTGGTGGATCCGACCGTGCTGCCCAACGCCGGGCTGGCGCGGCCGATCCACGTCACCGCGCGCCCTGGCAGCATCGTCAATTGCGTCCACCCGGCGGCGGTCAACGGCCGTATCGGGCTGTGCCAGCGCGTGGTGGACCTCATCCACGGCGCGATGGCGCAGATCGATCCGGAGCGGGTGGTCGCCGCCTGCAACGGCTCCGTCACGGTGGCCAGCTTCATCGGCAACCAGGCGGATGGCGCCACCTGGATTTACCTGGAGACGATCGGCGGCGGCTTCGGCGCGCGGGCGCACAAGGACGGGCTGGACGGCGTGCACGTCCACATGACCAACACCAGCAACCTGCCGGTGGAGGCGCTCGAGATCGAATACCCGCTCACCGTACTGCGGTATGAGCTGGTGGACGGCTCGGGCGGGGCCGGGCGGCAGCGCGGCGGCATGGGGCTGCGACGGATCTACCGGGCGGAATTGCCGTCCCGCTTGCGGCTCGCCGGATCGCGCACGCTCTCCGCACCCTGGGGGCTGGCGGGCGGCATGCCAGGCGGCAAGGGCAGCTTCGGCTACGGCCCCGGCGTCGCGGCGTTCGAGCTCGGGTCCGGCATGCTCCAGGCGGGCGAGACGGTCGAGATCGTGACGCCGGGCGCCGGCGGCTACGGTCCGCCGCAGGAGCGGGACGCCGAGGCGGTGCGCCGCGACGTGGCCGAACGCCGCATCGCGGCCGAGGATGCCCGGACGATCTACCCGCAACTCGTATCTTAGGAGGCTGCCATGGATTTCCGCCGCCGTACCCTGCTCGCTGCCGGCTTGTCGGCATCCGCATTGCCGTTCCTGCGCAACCCGGCCCGCGCGGCGTCGCCCGGCAAGCCGTTGCGGTTCGGCCTGTCCAGCTACCCGCCGTCCTTCCAGCCCTGGGCGCAGGCGGGCACCGCGGCGGGCACCATCACGCTGATGACGCATCGCGGCCTGATGTCGTACGACGCGAAGGGCAAGCTCCGGGGTGAGTTGGCCGAGCATTGGGAGCGGGATGGTGATGCCGGCTGGCTGTTCCATTTGCGCGACGCCAGCTTCCACAACGGCAATCCCGTCGCCGCCGACGACGTGAAGTGGACGCTGGAGCAGGTGGCGGGCGACAAATCCACCGCCTACATGCGCGGCCAGTTCCAGGGCGTCGACCGGGTCGAGACGCCGGACCCGAAGACCGTGCGCATCATCATGAAGCAGCCCACCGTCACGCTACCGATCTGGCTCGCCGCCTACGAGATGCCGATCGTGGCGAAAGGCACGCTGGACCGCGCCGGCAACGGCGTTGGCTGCGGCCCGTTCGTGCTGCAGTCGCAGGAGCGCGGCGCCTCGCTGAACCTGGTCGCGTTCGACAAGTTCTACCGCCCGGGCCTGCCCAAGCTCCAGGCGGTCGACGTGATCGTCTATGCCGACGAGACGGCGCGGGTGGCGGCGTTGCAATCCGGCGACGTCGACCTGATCGAATACGTGCCGTGGCAGTCGATGGCCTCGATTGAGGCTGATCCTAAGCTCAAGCTGGAGACCACGAACGGTCCTTTCATGTACGTCACCTTCAACGGCGCCCAGGGTCCCTTCACCGACCCGCGCGTGCGCCTGGCCGTGGCGCATGCGGTGAACCGGGAGGAGATCGTCAAGTCGGTGTTCTTCGGCCGCGGCGCGCCGCTGGAGGGCCTGCCGATCATCGCCGACAGCCCGTTCTACGACGAGACGCTGGCCCATGCCTGGACCTTCGACCCGGCCAAGGCCAAGCAGTTGCTGGTCGCCGCCGGCAAGCCCGACGGGTTCAGTTGCACGCTGCTGGCGACCGCGCAGTACGGCATGCATAAGGACACCGCCGTGCTGATGCAGCAGCATCTCGCCGCCATCGGCATCCAGGCGCAGTTGGCCCTGCCGGATTGGGCCACCCGCGTGGCGCTGGGCAACCGCGGCCAGTACGAGTTCGCCGTCGGCGGCACGACCTCCGACGGGAATGACCCGGACGGCCTGGCCGGCCTGCTGGATTCGTCATTGGGGCCGAGCGCCTCGCGCAGCTACGACTTGCCTTTGCCGAAGCTGACCCAGCTCTTCGCCGCGGGGCGATCCGAGTTCGACGAGGCCAAGCGGCGGGCGATCTACCTGGACGTGCAGCGCGAAGCGGTGGAGCAGGTGCCGGCGGCGTTCCTGGCATGGCGTTCGCAAGGCTACGCCATGGCGCGGTCCGTCCAGGGCTTCGCCAACATGCCGGGGGCGCTGACCTTCCTGTCGGGCACGACCCTGGAGGACACCAGCTTCGTCTGAGCCGACGATGGAGGAGTGATGGTCTGGCTGCTGAAACGGGTTGGTTCGGCGCTGCTACTGGTCTGGGTGGTCGCCAGCATCGTCTTCCTTGCCATCCACCTGATCCCGGGCGATCCCGCGGAGCTCCTGCTATCGCAGGGCGGATCGGCGCCTGACCCGGCCGCGGTCGAGCAACTGCGCGAGCAGCTTGGGCTCGACCGTCCGCTGCTCCAGCAATACCTGACCAGCATGGGCCAGGCGCTGCGCGGCGATCTAGGCGACAGCCTGCAGGACGGCACGCCGGTCGGCCCGGAAGTCCTGCTGCGGCTGCCCCGCACGCTGGAGCTGATCGGCGCCGGCGCCGTGCTGGCGCTGCTGACGGGCTTGCCGCTGGGCATGGCGGCGGCGCTGCGCCGTGGTAGTGTGCTGGACCGTGTGGCCTCCCTCATGAGCGCCGTCGGGTTGGCCATTCCCGTGTTCGTGCTGGGAACGCTGCTGGTGCTGCTGTTTGCGCAGACGCTGCATTGGGCGTCGGCCGGCGGCTACGTGCCGCTGGCGCAGGCGCCGGGCAAGCACTTCGCCCTGTTGGCGATGCCGGCGGTCACCATCGCGGCCGGGCTGTTCGCGACGGTGTTCCGCATGACCCGGGCCGCGGTGCTGGACGTGTCGTGGCGCGATTACGTGCGCACCGCGCGCGCCAAGGGGCTGGCGCGACGGCAGGTGCTCATCCGTCACGTGCTGCGCAACGCGCTGATGCCCGTGGTGACGGTGGTGGCCCTGCATCTCGGCTCGTTGCTGGGCGGCACGGTGCTGGTGGAATACGTGTTCAACTATCCCGGTCTGTCCGGCATGCTGGTCGATGCGGTGAACGCGCGCGACTATCCGGAGGTGCAGGGCGTCGTGCTCGTCATCTCCGTGCTGTTCGTCACGCTGAACCTGGTGATCGATCTGCTGTACGGCGCGCTCGACCCGCGGGTGCGGCACGCATGATGCGCTGGTGGCCGTTCGCCGCGCTGGTGGTCATCGCCGGGCTGGCGCTGGCGACGCCGTTCCTGCCGCTGCCGTCCGCGTTGGGCATGGACGTGGCGCACCGCCTGGCGCCGCCCAGCGCCGCGCATTGGCTGGGGCAGGACGAGTATGGCCGCGACGTGCTGACGCGGCTGCTGTGGGGCGCGCGCGTCTCGCTCGCGGTCGCCGCCGCGTCCACGGCGATCGCCTGCGTGCTCGGCACTGTCATGGGGATGGCGGCGGGGCTCGGCGGCGCCGTGGCGGAAGTGCTGGCGGTGCGCAGCGTGGACGTGGTGCTGTGTTTCCCACCGCTGCTGCTGGCGCTGCTGGTGGTGACCCTGCTCGGCCCCGGCGCGCTGACGCTGATCCCGGTGCTGGCGCTAGTCTACCTGCCGGGGTTCGTACGGCTGGCCTATTCGGGCGTGCTGGCGGTGCGCTCGCAGGAATATGTGGAGGCGATGCGGGTGCTGGGCGCGGGGCCGGTCCGCATCCTGCTGCGCACCGTGCTGCCGAACATCGCCGGGCCGCTGCTGGTGCAGGTCAGCCTGGCGGCGTCCTCCGCCGTGGTGCTGGAAAGCGGCCTGTCCTTTCTTGGCCTGGGCGTGGTGCCGCCGGCGCCTTCCTGGGGACTGATGATCGCGTCCGCGCGCACCACCATGGCGCAGGCGCCGTTGCTGCTGCTGTGGCCGTGCCTGGCGCTGTCGCTGACCATCCTCACGCTGAATGCCGTCTGCGACGTGCTACGGGACGCCGCGGACCCGCAACGCATCGTGCCGCGCCGCAATCGGCTGCTGGACGCGCTGGCGCCCGGCCTGGCGCCGCAGGCCGGCCCGGTGCTGGCGGTGGAGGCGCTGACCGTCGCCATCGACACGCCGATCGGCCCGGTGCGCGACGTGTCGCTGCAGGTGCGCCGCGGGGAGACGCTGGCGATCGTGGGCGAAAGCGGGTCCGGCAAGTCGATGCTGGGCCTGTCCGTGATGGGCTTGCTGCCCACCGCGGCACGGCCGGATTCGGGCGCGGTGTGGGTCGGCGGGACGGAGGTGCTGCGCGCCTCGGAGGCCGAGTTGCGCCGCCTGCGCGGCAACCGCATGGCGATGGTGTTCCAGGACCCGATGAGCAGCCTGAACCCGGTGCATCGCGTCGGCCGCCAGATCGCGGAGGCGCTGCGGGCGCACCGGCCGCTCTCCGCCCGCGCGGCCGCCGCGCGCGTGGTCCAATTGCTCGGCCATGTCGGCATCCCGGACCCGGCGCGGCGCGCGCAGTCCTTCCCGCACGAACTCTCGGGCGGCATGCGGCAGCGCGCGATGATCGCCATGGCGGTGGCGAACGGGCCGGAGCTGCTGATCGCGGACGAGCCGACCACGGCGCTGGACGTCACCATCCAGGCCCAGGTGCTCGACCTGCTGGCCAGCCTGAAGCGGGAGGGGAGTATGGGCATGGTGTTCATCACCCACAGCCTGCCCGTGGTGGCGCAGATCGCGGACCGCGTCGCCGTCATGTATGCCGGCGAGATCGTCGAGCAGGGGGACGCCGCCGCGCTGTTCGCCGCCCCCCGCCACCCCTACACCGCCGCCCTGCTGCGCAGCGCCCCGCCGGAAGACGGCGGCATGCCGGACGGCGTGCCCGGCCTCGTCCCGCCGCTGCACGCGCTGCCGCCGGGTTGCCTGTTCGCGCCCCGCTGCGGCCATCGCCGCCCGGCCTGCGAGGCGGCGCATCCGGCCTTGCTGCCCGCCGGGCCGGGCCGGCTGACCCGGTGCATCCGCTGGGAGGAGCTCGGCTCCGATCGGGCCGACCAGCCTGCCGAGGCGCTGGCGTGACGACCCTCGCCGCGGCGGAGGGGCTCACCCGGCGTTTCACCGCGCGCGGCCTGTTCCGCCGGGCGCCCCCGGTGCAGGCCGTGTCCGACGTGTCGTTCGGCATCGGCCGCGGCCAGGCGGTGGGGCTGGTGGGGGAAAGCGGCTCCGGCAAAAGCACCATCGGGCGGCTGATGCTGGGGTTGCTGCGGCCCAGCGAAGGCAGGGCGTTGCTGGACGGGCTGGACGTGACGCAAGCCAGCCGCAAGCGCATGCAACTGGTGTTTCAGGACCCATACTCATCGCTGGACCCGCGGCGCCGGGTGGGGGCGCAGATCGCCGACGGGCTGGCGATCCACCACATCGTGCCGCCCCGCGAGCGCCGCGCCCGGGTGGAGGCCCTACTGGCGCAGGTCGGCCTGCCGGCCGCCCATGCCGAGCGCTTCCCGCACGAATTCAGCGGCGGCCAGCGGCAGCGCGTGGCGATCGCCCGGGCGCTGGCGACGGAGCCGGAGTTCCTGGTGGCGGACGAGGCAGTGTCCGCCCTGGATGTCTCGGTCCAGGCGCAGATCATCCGGTTGTTCGCCGATTTGCGCAGCCGGCTCGGCATCGGGCTACTGTTCATCAGCCACGACCTGAAGGTCGTGCGCTCGCTGTGCGACCGTGTGGTGGTGTTGTATCTCGGCCGCGTCATGGAGGAAGGGCCGGTGGCGGCGGTGTTGGACCAGCCGCGGCATCCCTACACGCAGGCGCTGCTGTCCGCTTCGCCCAGCCTGGACCCGGACCGGCGCCGCGTGCGTATCCTTTTGGCGGGGGAGCCGCCCAGCCCATCCCACCCGCCCTCCGGCTGCGTGTTCCGCACGCGCTGCCCGGCCGCCACAGACGCCTGCGCGGCGACCCGGCCCACGCTGGACCCGGTTGGACCGGACCACCGCGCCGCCTGCATCCGCGTCGGCGAGGACGCCGTGCGGGTTCTCGCCTAGTCGTTGCGTTGTTCGCATGGGCCTTTGCTCATGCATGGCCAAGTGCGCAATCCTGCGGTTCAGACCCTCACCCCGGCCCTCTCCCGGCGGGAGAAACAGTATCGCCGGTCCTGTGGATGGTGTGGATGAGCCGGATCGATGTGACCAAACCCGCCAAGGAATGATGATCCAGGCTGCCCAAGAATAACTCGTGGGTCGGATCTTTCAGGGCGGATTGACCGTTTTCGTCGGCGTCACCACGACGATCGTCAACACCCGGCCTCCCTGGCAGCTTGTCCAGGGTCGTGAGAAGGGCAGCAACCATGGCCAGCGCCCTGCCGTTCGTTCGGCTGTTCGACATTGCTTCGGACCTTTCAGGACTTGCTTTTCAAGTCCCGTGCAGATGCAAACTGTCACAGACTAGAACGGGGATAAAGCTACCGCATCAAGTAAAAATCCGATAAATGTATTGACGAAAGGCAAATGAATATTTGCAAGAGTGTACAATGTTAAGCTGGAATTCAACTCTCAAATCGCCTGATGGTTGCGGTTGAGGAAAACTGGCACGACTATGGACGGCGTGTTCCCGACGTTAACCAGACGTGTAGAACCCGGCATGCCTCGTGAAGACCCCCATACCGCTGCACCTCAGGCCGCCATCCCCGCGCACCATCCGCTCGACCAGGCCCATTGGAAATTGTAGCCGCCGAGCCATCCCGTCACATCGACTGCCTCGCCGATGACGAACAACCCGGGCGTTGTGCGGGCCTCCATCGTGCGGGAGGACAGCGCCGCCGTGTCGACGCCGCCCAGGGTGACCTCCGCCTTCGCGTAGCCCTCCGTGCCCCCCGGCGTCACGGCCCAGGCGGACAGGGTGGCGGCAATCTGCGCCAGCGTGCGATCCGGGATGTTGGCCATAGGGCCGCCGGGCCAGCGCGTCGCCAGCGCCTCCGCCAAGCGCTGCGGCAGCCAGCCCGCCAGGGCGGTTCGCAGCAGGGCGCGCGGCTGCCGGGCCTTGGCGGTGCGCAGGGTCGCGAACGCGTCGATGCCGGGCAGCAGGTCCACGGTCACGCTGTCGCCCTCGCGCCAGGCGGAGGAGACTTGCAGGATCGCCGGGCCAGACAGGCCGCGATGGGTGAACAGCATCGCCTCGCGGAACGCATGCCGCCCGCAGCGTGCGTCCACCGGCAGGGCGACGCCGCTGAGCGGGCGCATCAGCGTCAAATCCTCGCCCTCCGCCAGCAGCGGCACCAGCGCCGGGCGCAGCGCCGTCACGGGCAGGCCGAACCGCCGGGCGGCCTCATGCGCGAACCCGGTGGCGCCCAGTTTCGGGATCGACAGGCCGCCGGTCGCCAGCACCAACGACGCCGCGGTGAAACTGCCGCGATCCGTGTCGATACCGAACCGGTCGGAGCGGGCGAGCGCCGTCACCCGATGGCCCGTCCGGACATCGACGCCGCCCGCCGCACACTCCGCCAGCAGCATGGCGACGATCGCGCGGGCCGAGCCGTCACAGAACAATTGGCCCAGCGTCTTCTCGTGGCTGGGAATGCCGTGCCGCGCCACCAGGGCGATGAAATCCTCCGCCGTGTAGCGGGACAGGGCGGAGCGGGCGAAATGCGGGTTGGCGGAGAAGAACCGCTCCGGCGCCGTCCCCGTGTTGGTGAAGTTGCAGCGCCCGCCGCCGGAGATCAGGATTTTGCGCCCGGGCTCGTCGGCGTGGTCCAGCAGCAGCACGGTCCGGCCGCGCTGGCCCGCCGTCGCGGCGCACATCAGGCCGGCCGCCCCGGCGCCCACCACCACGACGTCGAAATGCATCGGCGTCACCGGGGTGCGGCGGCGCGCTGCAGCCGGTCGTTGATGGCCGCCCCCAGCCCGCCTTGCGGCACGGCCATGGCGGCGATGCCGCGCAGTCCCAACCGCGCGCCCTCCGCATCCAGCCAGCGGAGCCCGCTGAACAGCAGCGAAGCCGCTTCGGCCACGTCCCCGTTGCGGCTCAGCTCGAACACCGCGCCGGCCCCGGGCAAGGGCGGTCCGAACGCGAGCAGCGCCTCCTCGGCTGCGACGTCCTGCGCCTCCAGCCGGACAGGCAGGGCAGGGGCGTAATGCGACACCAGCAGGCCGGGGGAGCGCAGCGTGCGGGATTGCTCGGCCGCCGCCGGGGTGATGCCGTGGCCGACCGGCCCCACCAACGCCTCGATCGCCTCGCGCGGCACGCCGCCGGGCCGCAGCAGGAAGGGTTGCGGGCCGCACAAATCCAGGACGGTGGACTCCACCCCCACCGCGCAGGGGCCGCCATCCACCACGGCGGCGATGCGGCCGTCCAATCCGCCCAGCACGTGGTCCGCCGTCGTGGGGGACACCGCGCCGGACCGGTTGGCGGACGGGGCGGCAACCGGCCGCCCGACCGCCCGCAGCAGGGCGAGCGCCACCGGGTGCGCGGGCACCCGCACCGCCAGCGTGTCCAGCCCGGCGCCGGCCAACAGCGCCACCGGGCAGGTGATGCGGCGGGGCAGCACCATCGTCAGCGGCCCGGGCCAGAACGCATGAGCCAGGATTACGGCCACCGCCGGCGCCTCGACGTGCCGGAACGCCGCCGCCGCATCGGGGTAGTGGCAGATCAGTGGGTTGAAATGCGGCCGGCCCTTCGCCGTGAACACGGCGGCGACCGCGGCGTTGGAGGTGGCGTCCGCCCCCAGCCCGTACACCGTCTCGGTCGGGAACGCGACGAGCTCCCCGGCCAGGAGCAGCGTAGCGGCGTCGGGGTCGCCCGGCAGCAGCCGCCTGGTCACCGGCCGCAGCACAGGAAGAACGGGTTCTCCCATTTGGGCTTGCCGTAGGTCAGCGTTGCGCCGTCCATGTCCGTCAGCCGCCCGCCCGCCGCTTCCAGCACGGCCTGCGGGCCGGCGGTATCCCACTCCATGGTCCGGCCGAAGCGCGGATACAGATCGGCCACGCCCTCCGCCACGCGGACGATCTTCAACGCGGAGCCGTAATTGGTGATGGTCGCGATCTGGCGTCCTGCCAGGAAGGCCGTAAGCCTCGCATCGTTGGCATAATGGCGGGAGGCGAGCACCGTCAGTCCTTCGGGCGGCGGCAAGCGGGCGGTGATCGGCCCCGTCCCCGCCGCCGTCTGCTTCCAGGCGCCACGCCCCACGATGCCGCCGAACAATTCACCGAGGGCAGGCACGCCCACCACGCCCAGCACGGGCGCGCCGTGGCGCACCAGGCCGATATTGACGGTGAATTCCTCATACCCGGCCGCGAACTCCCGCGTGCCGTCCAGCGGGTCGACCAGCCAGTAATTGGAGGACGGGTCATGCTCCAGCCCCGCCGCCGCTTCCTCCTCCGCGACCACGGGGATGTCCGGCGTCGCCGCCCGCAGCGCCGCGGCGATCATCGCCTCCGCCTTGTGGTCGGCGTCCGTGACCGGGCTGTGGTCCTCCTTGCGCATCGTCTCGAACCCGGCGGCCCGAACCGCAAGGATGATGGCGCCCGCTTGCCGGGCAAGGTCGGCGGCAAGGGCGAGGAGGGCGTGGTCGTCCATGGCCGACACTACCCAGCGGCAGGGCGCGCTGGCAAACCAGCCGGGCGCTGCTACAGTGCCGAATTGTCTGCATTGTCCGGGAAGCCCTCATGCTCGCCATCGATTTCGCCGACGCCACCCTGCCGGCCTCCGGCGCGCTTGCGGTGCTGGTGCCGGATGGGGCCGCGCTCGAGGGGCTGGCGGCGGAGGCGGATCGCGCCACGGACGGCGCGCTGGCCCGTGCCTTCGCCGCGGCGAAGTTCACCGGCAAGAAGGGGGCGAGCTGCACCGTCCTGGCGCCCGGCGCCGGGCTGTCGCGGGTGGTCGCAGTCGGCCTCGGCAAGCCGGAGGATTTGACGCTGTTCGCCATCGAGGAGGCCGGGGGCGCCGTGGCGACGGCGCTCGCCGGGGAGGCGGAGGCAGCCCTGGCGACCGGCGCTCTCACCCCCGAGCAAGCCGCCGCGGCGGCGATGGGCGTCGTGCTGCGCGCCTATCGCTTCGACCGCTACCGCACCAAGGAGAAGCCGGAGGACAAGCCCAAGCTGGCCGCGCTGTCCATCCTCTGTGCCGATCCCGCTGCCGCCGTGACCGCTTGGGAGCCGATGGCGGCGGTGGCCGAGGGCGTCTTCCTCGCCCGCGACCTGGCCAGCGAACCGCCGAACGTGCTGTTCCCCGCCGAGATGGCCGACCGCTGCCTGGCCCTGGAACAGCTCGGCCTCAAGGTGGAGGTGTTCGGCCCCAAGGAAATGACCAAGCTCGGCTTCGGCATGCTGATGGGCGTCTCGCTCGGCAGCGCGGTGGAGCCGCGGATGGTGGTCATGCGCTGGAACGGCGCGTCCGGCGCCAAGGGCAAAGGCAAGAAGGGGGCGGCGAAGTCCAAGCCGCTCGCCTTCGTCGGCAAGGGCGTGACCTTCGACACCGGCGGCATCTCCATCAAGCCCGCCGGCGGCATGGAGGACATGAAGTGGGACATGGCCGGCGCCGGCGCCGTGGTGGGCGCGATGGCCGCCCTGGCCGGGCGCAAGGCGCAGGTGGACGCGGTCGGGCTGGTCGGCCTGGTCGAAAACATGCCCGGCCCGGCGGCGCAGCGGCCCGGCGACGTCGTCACCAGCTATTCCGGCCAGACGGTGGAGATCATCAACACCGACGCCGAAGGCCGCCTCGTGCTGGGCGACGTGCTGTGGTATTGCCAGGAACGCTTCCAGCCCGCCTTCATGGTGGATTTGGCGACGCTGACCGGCGGGATCATCGTCAGCCTGGGCCATGAATACGCCGGACTGTTCAGCAATGACGAGGCGCTGGCGGGGAACCTGCTGGCCGCGGGCGCCGCATGGGGCGAGAAGCTGTGGCGCATGCCGCTCGGCGACGCCTACGACAAGATGATCAAGAGCGAGATCGCCGACATGAAGAATGTCGGCGGCCGGCCCGGCGGCTCGATCAGCGCCGCCTGCTTCATCCAGCGCTTCACCAACGGCGTGCCCTGGGCGCATCTGGACATCGCCGGCATGGCCTGGAGCACGAAGGACGCGCCGACCGTGCCCAAGGGCGCCACGGGGTTCGGCGTGCGCCTGATCGACCGCCTGGTTGCCGAGCATTATGAGGCCGCCCCGCCAGCCGAGTGATGTGGGTCCGATGAGCGAGATCGGCTTTTACCACCTGACGCGCTCCACGGCGGAGCAGGCGGTGCCGAAGCTGCTGGGCCGCACCCTGGCCGCCGGGCAGCGCGCCGTGGTGCTGTGCGGCGACCCGGCGCGGCTGCAGGCGCTGGACGACGTGCTTTGGGCGAGCACGGATCCGGATTGGCTGCCCCATGGCAGCGCCAAAACCGGCGAGGCTGAGCTGCAGCCGATCTGGCTGACCTTGCAGGCGGAGGCGCCGAATGGCGCCCGCTTCCTGTTCCGCCTGGACGGGGCGGAGGCTGATCCTGCGGCGTTCGACCGGGTGTTCGACCTGTTCGACGGCGGTGACGACGCCGCCGTGGCGGCCGCCCGGCGGCGCTGGACCAGCGCCAAGGCGGCGGGGCACCAGGTGGCCTACTGGCAGCAAGGTGAGCGGGGATGGCAGAAAAAAGCGTGACCCGCCCGCTTTTCCACCGCGTCCGCGTCCGTTACATGCGCTCTATGGAACAGGCCTGACCATGCTGCGATACGCCCTTTTTGCGGTTGCTGCGGCGACGGTCGTCGCCGTGGTGTTCGTCATGCTACCCACCGGCGGCGGCCCGCGGCCGGAGCCGCACATCCTCGCCTCCGGGGATACGGCGCCGTCCACCAGCTTCGTGATCCACCCAGCCGCGCCGCCTGCGCCCGATACTCCGGCGGCCTCAGCCACGCCGCCGGCTGCCACGCCTGGCGACCTGGATGCCGTGATGCAGCGGCTGCGGGCCGGGTCGGCGTCACCTGCGACGACCCCGGCCACCACGGCGCCAGCCGTCCCCGGTACTCCGGCCGCCACGGTCTCGGCCGGGCCGGCCACGACGACCCTGTCTTCCACCACCACCGCTTCGACCACGACGGACCCAGCGGCGCCTCAGGTTGCCCCCGCGCCCAGCCCGCCTGCCACTGATCCCGCCCCGACCCCGCCACCCGCCCCCAAATGGGCCAGCGTCACCGCGCAAGGCACGCGGTGGCGGATGGCACGGTCAAGCGACGGCTATATCGTATCCATCGACCTCGGCGGCGGCCAGGTCGCCGACGTCCACGTCCTGCCGGCCTTTGGCGCCTTGGACCAGGCCGCCGTCAACGTGCGGGTCGACTACCTGCGCGACACCATCGTGCAGAATTTCTCTCACCATTCCGCATCCTACAGCTTCGCCCGGGACGGATCGGTGTCCGTCGTGCAGTGATGGGTGCGTTGCAATCTGTCGCATTTGACATGGTCTGCGCCACATCTGCGACACACATCCAAGCGTAGTTTCCGACGCAGACAAACGGATGGAGCCGCCGGCATGCAGGTAACGCAGCACCAGCCCACCCAGGCGATGACGGTCATTCCGAGCGTGTTGTTTTCCACCAACCCGGCGCAGTCACCCGCCGCGATGGCGCGCTACCTGCGGCGGACCAGCGGCGACGCGGCGTTCTGCTTCGCCCAGGCGATGCACGAGGATGCGGCATGGGCGAATGAGGAATGGGGCAGCTACTGGGCTGACGTGATGCGCCTGGTGTGACCACCGGCTGACAGCAGGCGCGGGGTTGCCGGACGCCGTGGCCGCGCTCAAAACCCGGTCATGCCGCCCCTCGCGTTCCGCCCCGTCTCCGGCCAGGGGCTTCATCCGCTTCACCGGGCCTGGCGGCTGCTTCCCGCGGACGCGCGCCGCGCCCTGCTGGCGCGTGGCGCCGCGGTGCTGGCGCCGCGCCCGACGCAGCCGCCGCCGCCCGCCCGCCATGGGCTGATCGTCGCGGGGGAGTTGGCGCGCGCCTCCGGCTTGGGCGAGGGCGCACGCCTCATGCTCGCGGGCCTGGCGGAGCTGGGCGCGCCCGGCTGGCCAATGCGCGCCGGGCTGAGCCTGCCTGGCGAGGCGGAGGATATCCGCCTGGATCCGGCGGATGCCCCGCCGCCGGGCGCTCCGCTGGTCTTGCACGTCAACGCGCCGCACGTGGCCGCCGCGCTGCTGCGGCTGCCGCGCGGGTTGATGCGCGGACGCCGGGTGATCGGCTGCTGGGCGTGGGAGTTGCCGGTGGCGCCGCCGGACTGGGCGACGGGCGTGCGGTTCGTGCACGAGGTATGGGCGCCCTCCCGCTTCACCGCCGCCGCGTTGGAGCCGTTGTTGCCAGGGCGGGTGCGGGTGGTGCCATACTGCGTGGCGTCCCGGCCGCCGACGCCCGCGGCGTTGGACCGGCAGGCCTTCGGATTGCCGGCCACCGCGGTGGTGGTGCTCTGTTCCTTCAGCCTCGCCTCGTCTTTCGAGCGGAAGAACCCGCTGGCCGCGATCGCCGCGCATCGCGAAGCCTTCGGCGACCGGGCGGACCGCGTGCTGCTGATGAAGATCGGCCACACCGGGCATTTCGGCCCGGATTTGCAGCGGCTGCGGGAGGCGGCGCGTGGTGCGGCGAATATCCGCTTTGAAACACGAACCCTGCCGCTGGCCGACAACCACGCATTGACCGCGTGCGCCGACATCGTGCTGTCACTGCACCGCAGCGAGGGGTTTGGCCTGGTGCCGGCCGAGGGCATGCTGTTGGGCCGGGCGGTGGTCGCCACCAACTGGTCGGGGAACGTCGATTTCATGGATTCGGACACGGCGGCGCTGGTCTCCTACCGCCTGGTGCCGGCCGTCGATCCCCGCGGCGTGTTCCAGGCGCCGGGTGCGGTGTGGGCCGACGCCGATATCGGCGCAGCGGCCGCCCATCTGCGACGGCTCGCGGATGACGCGGCAGCGCGCACCGCGATGGGCATCCGGGCGCAGGCGGCGGCGCGGCGGCTGTTGGGTTCAGCGCCGCTGGCCGCCGCGTTGCGCGATATCGGCCTATGAGGCTGCTGGTGTGGCAGTGGGGCCGCCGCGGGGCCGGCCCGCGCTACGCCCTCGAACTGGCGCGCGCGTTGCGGCGTGTCCCCGGTGTAACGGTCGTGCTGTCGCTGTCGCAGGGGGCGGAGATCATGGCGCGCGGCCTGCCGGACTGCGATCTGCCCGTGGCGACCTATGCCGGCCTGGCCGGATGGGCGTGGCGTCTTGGCAGCATCCCGTGGCAGGGCCCGGCCTTGGCCCGCCGCCTGCAGCCGCTGCGGTTGGATGGCGCGCTGTGCGCCATGCCCGCCCCGCTCGACCTGCTGATGGCGGTGGCGCTGCGCCGGGCTGGCGTGCCCTATGCCGTGGCCGTGCATGATGCGACGCTGCACCCCGGGGATATCCTGCCGATGCAGGCGGTGCTGCAACGTCGGCTGCTGCGCCACGCGGACGCGCTGGTGGCGCTGAGCAGCCATGTCGCCGCACAACTCGCCCCCATCGCCGCCGGCCGGCCGCTTTTCACCAGCCGGCTGTCGCCGCTGTCGTATGGGCCTGGTGGCAGCCGGCCCATGGGCCATGGCGGGCGCTTGCGGCTGCTGAGCTTCGGCCGGCTGTTGCCCTATAAGGGGCTGGACCTGCTCGCCGCCGCCATGCCGCGCGTGCCCGGCGTGGAGCTGCGCGTCGTCGGCGCCGGGCCGGAAAGCGCCGTGTTGGACGCGCTGCGCCGGCTGCCCGGCGTCACCGTGGAGAACCGGTGGGTGCCGGAGGACGAGGTCGGCGCCCTGCTGGGCTGGGCCGACGCCCTGGTGCTGTCCCACCGTGAAGCCAGCCAGAGCGGGGTGGCCGCCGCGGCACTCGCCGCCGGGCGCTGGATCGTGGCGACGCGCGTCGGCGGGTTGGCGGAGCAGTTGGCCGGCTCGCCGCTCGCCCGGCTGTGCGAGCCGGAGCCAGCCGCCTTGGCCGCGGCGATCACCAGCCTGGTGGCCGATCCGCCGCCATCCAGGCCCGCGCCGGCCGACGCCGGGTGGCAGGACAGCGCGACGGCGCTTGCCAAGCAACTTGCCGGCTGGCTTCATCGCGCGTGATGGCACGCCTGCTTCCTAGCTCGTTTCAGATCAAGGCCAGGCAAGCCCGGCGCATGCGGGTCGCGCTGCTGCGATGGCGGCGGCGTGGCGTGTTCGTGCTGGGGGGTATCGTGATCGGCGCCGCGGCGTTCGGGATCGCGGCGCTGGCGGACCAGGCCGGCGGGCTGTTCGCCGCCTTGCTGGTGCAGCTCCCCTATGCCGCCTTCCTGCTCACGCCGTTGGGCTTCGCGTTGTCGAGCTGGGTGTCGCGGCGGTTCTTCCCCAATTCCGGCGGCAGCGGCATCCCGCAGGCGATCGCCGCCCGGCAGCTCCAGGGGCTTGCAACGCGCGAGCGGCTGGTGTCGGTCCGGATCGCAATCGGCAAGACCATACTCCTGCTGATCGGCCTGTTGTGCGGCGGTTCGATCGGGCGGGAAGGGCCGACCGTGCAGGTCGGCGCCTCCATCATGTTCGCGGTCGGCCGGCTGTCGCCGCGGCGGCAACCGGGCTTGATCCTGGCCGGCGCCAGTGCCGGCGTGTCCGCCGCGTTCAACACCCCGCTGGCCGGCATCGTGTTCGGCATCGAGGAGATGAGCCGGTCCTTCGAGGTCGGCGCCAGCGGGACCATTATCGGCGGGGTGATCGCGGCGGGCCTGACCTCGCTGGCGCTGCAAGGCGACTACACCTATTTCGGCACGACCCACGCCGTGCTCGGCGGCTCGGTGCAGGGCTGGCTGGCGGTGCCGCTGCTGGGCGTTGCCGGCGGGCTGCTGGGCGGCGGGTTCAGCCGCGTGCTGATCCTGTTCGGCGGCGGCCTGCGCGGGCGGCTGGGGACGGTGGTCAACCAGCACCCGGTGGTGTTCGCGGCCTGCTGCGGCCTGTTCGTCGCCCTGTGCGGCTGGCTGTCCGGCGACACCGTGTTCGGGACCGGCTATGCGCAGGCGCGGGCGCTGGTGCAAGGCGATGGGGTGATGCCGGCCTCGTTCGGCATCCTCAAGCTGCTGGCGACCACTGCGTCATCGATCAGCGGCATTCCCGGTGGCATCTTCGCCCCGTCGCTGGCGGTGGGCGCCGGGCTGGGCGCCAATGTCGCCTGGCTGTTGCCCGGCGCCCCGATGCAGGCGCTGATCGTGCTCGGCATGGTCGGTTATTTTTCCGGCGTGGTGCAGGCGCCGATCACCGCCTTCGTCATCGTGACGGAGATGACCAACGACCACGCGCTGGTCGTCCCGCTGATGCTCACGTCCTTAATCGGCTTCGCCGTGTCGCGGCTGGTGTGCCACGAGGGCGTCTACCACGCACTGGCGCATAATTTCATCAACGCGGAAACCGTCCGCAGCATCGGCCTGGACGCAAAGCCCGGTCCGAGCGCCTGATCGCATCACCCAAGGACATCGCACCCATGAAGTTACCAGCGCTCGCATTCACCAAGGTCGAGTGGGACAACCTTCCGGCGACCGAGCACAGAGGCGAGCCCGGCATGGCGCTGTGGCGCACGCTGAACAACGGCGACGTGCGGATGCGCGTCGTGGAATACTCGGCCGGCTACGTCGCCGATCATTGGTGCGACCGCGGCCACGTGATCTACGTGCTGGAAGGGGAATTGGAGACCGAATTGAAGGACGGCCGCCGATTCACCTTCGGGCCCGGCAGCGGCTACACCGTGTCCGATTTCGGCGATGCCGCACATCGGTCCTCGACGAAATCGGGGGCGAAGCTGTTCATCGTCGATTAGGACGCGCCTTTTCGCCGTCGAGCGACAAGAACGGTTTGCCGTGATCGATTCCAACCGGCCTAGACTGATGCGTCGGGTTCGTCGTCACGCCGGCCGGGATGCCGCTTGGCCGCTGCTTTGCGCGCTGCCAGCCAATGGTTCCGCACCTGGTTGAACACGTCCTGGCGCCTCGCCCTGAACACGTCCCGCACCGGGATGGTGTCTGCCGTGCCGCGCACGACCAGGCGCGCGGCGACCGGCAATTGCCGGTTGACGGCCAACCATCCGCCCGCACCGGGCTGCACGTCCTTGATGTCCGCCCAGGCCAAACTCCTCGTCCCGAACCAGCTCTTGAGGGTGATGGCGTTGGCGCCGAGGATGAGTTTGCGTCCGGGAATCTCAAGCAGCAGGAAGTAAAGCAGAACGACCGTCGCGAGTGGCCAGGCGCCGGAAAACAGCCCGGTGCGATGCACGACCAACCCGGCCAGTTCGAGCAGCCGGCGCCCTGCCGAGAGCAGCATCAGCGCCGAGCAGATCGCGATGGGCAAGGCATAGGCTGGCCGTCGCCAATGTGCGTCGAATTGCAGCTGCCGGTTCATCATGCACCCCGAATTCCAGTGATCCCATTCCAAGCGGAAGATTAGCCGGCAAGCGGGGGTGAGCCCGCGATCTCCTGGATCAGCTTGCGCTTGATGGCGTTGGCGAAGTCGGTGAAATCCTGCGCCACGATGAGGAAGGCGCCCTCGCCGCCGACCACCGACGCCTCGTAGTATTTGTCGACGTCCAGTTCCAGGCGGCCGAACCGCGGATGGCGGTTGATGATGGGCAGGCCGTTGATCGTGACGCCGGCTGCCACCAGCCTGTCGCGCTCGTCTTCGGCGGGGGGACCGTTGTTGTTTGCCCCGTCGCCGGACACGTCGATCACCCGCCGCGTCCCCTGGAACGGGCTGGACGCCAGCAAGCGCCCGGAGAAGGCCAGCGCGCCGGAGATGCTGGTCCAGGACATGCTCTGCCGCGGACTGCGCTCCAACCGGTCCGCCCAGGCCTGCGCATCCGCCGGGCTGCCGATCCGCGTCCACGGAATGACCAGGTCCTGGAACTCGTAGCTGGCCCATTCGATGTACGCGACTGCGATCGCCCCCAGCGACCCGCCGACAATCGCGGCCTGCACCCCGGGGTCGATGATGGCGCTGCGGTAGCCTTCGCGTTGCAGGATGGCCTCCTCATCGGTGACGGAGCGGGAGATGTCGATGGCGAGCACCAGCAGCACATCGACCGAACTGGCTGGCTGCGCCCGAACCAGCCCGGACGCGAGCACGCCACTTGCCGCAAGCAGGTTACGACGGCGCATGTCACCAACCTCCTGATGATCTCCGCGGCACTATGGGCTGATCGGGGCGCTTGGGAATACCACCGTGCCAGGGATGCGACAGGGCGCTGGTTGCCGCTACGCCGGCCCAGGCGGCACGAACGGCTCCCCGCGCCACACCAGGATTTTCCAGACCCCGTCGGCTGTGGCCACGATGCGGTCGCCAACCGTCATGACGCCGCGGACGAAGACGAGGCTGCGGGTTGCCCGGACGACCTCCGTTCGGATCGACGCGAACTCCCCGAGTTGCAAGGCGCCGACATATTGCACGGTGAGTTGCACGGTGGCGTTCGGCCGCTGGTCGGACGCGGTCCAACTCGCATTGCCCATCGCCACGTCGAAGGCGGTGGCGAGCATGCCGCCGTGCACGACGCCCCGTTTGTTGCCGTGCCGCTCGTCGGCCAGGAAGCCGCAGAACGTCGCGCCGCCACCCGGCGGGCGGTAGAACGGCCCGACATGGGCCCCGAACGCCTGGGTCGGAAGCCGCTCCCATCCGTCCGGAACGGCCATCGCCGAACGATCCTCACCTGCCATCAGTATGCTCCCGCCCAACCATCCCGTCGCGTGTCGGAGGCAGCCATCCGGACGCCGTTCGGCATGACCCGGATCGCCTGCATCGCACAGGGTCCTTCCAAATGGCCGACCGGCTTCAGCCGATGGCCGCGCCGTTCCAGGTCGGCCAGCACATCGCTGCCGACATCCTGTTCGATGGTCAGCACGCCGTCGCCGTCATGCGGCCAATTGGCGCCTTGGCCAACCTGGCTGCTGGTCCAGCGCGGCAGTTCGATCGCCGTCTGCGGGTCGAGGTCCAAATCCAGCATTGCGGTCAGCACCTGCACATTCACTTGCACTTGGTTGTCGGCGCCGGGCGTCCCGAGCACGCCCCACAACCGGCCGTCGCGGAACACCATGGGCGCGTTCATCGTGTGCCGCACGCGCTTGCCGGGCTGCAGCCGGTTGGGATGGCGGGGATCGAGGTGCCAATACGCCATCCGGTTGTTGAGCAGGATGCCTGTGTCGCCGGCCGTGACGCCGGACCCGAAGGCGGAGTTGATGCTTTGAATGCCGGACACCGCGTTGCCCTCCGCGTCGACCACACAGAAATACGTCGTGTCCCCGTCAGCCGTTTCGCCCAGGTCGAGGGGCAAATCCGCCGCCTGATCCAGGGAGATGGCGGCGGCATGCGCCGACGCGACGGCATCGGACAACAGGTGCTCGACGGGGATGGTGGCGAAGCGCGGGTCGGCTCCGTAGCGCTCGCGGTCCAGGAAGGCGCGTTTCTTGGCTTCGACCAGGACATGGATCCGCTCACCCGGTGACAGGGCCGCAACGTCGAACTGCTCGATGATGCGCAGCATCTGCAGCATCGTGAATCCGGTCGAGTTCGGCGGCGTCTGCCGCACCTCATAGCCACGGTATGCGATGGCAAGCGGCGCCACGGTTTCGCATTGGCACGCGGCCAGGTCTGCTTCGGCGACCAGAGTGCCTGCGTCCCGCAGACCGGCGGCGAACCGCTGCGCGAGCAGCCCGCGATACAAGCTGTCCGGCCCCTCATCGGCAATGGCCGTCAGCGTGGCCGCAAGGTCGGGTTGGCGGATCAGCGCGGACAAGGATGGAACGGCGCCGTCCGCCAGGAAAACCACGCGGCTGCGAGGGTCGGCAGCCAAGCACCCTTGGTTCTCCAAGGCGAAATGGCGATAGCCGTGGGTCGCGGCAAAACCCTCCGCGGCGTGCCTGATCGCCGGTGCAACCAGGGTCGGCCAGGTGGTCCGGCCATGTGCCGCATGCATGGCGCCCAGCGCAGCCAGCGAGCATGGCACCGAGACGCTGCGGGCGCCCCGTATGGCCATGCCGCCCTTGAACGCGTCCGGGGTGGCGGCGCGGGGCGCGGGGCCAGTGCCGTTGTACACGAGCGCCGCTCCTGTCGCCGCGACATGGACATGGTAGAACCCGTCGCCGCCGAGGCCGGACATCATTGGTTCGACAACGCCGAGTGTGAGTGCGATGGCGATGGCTGCATCGACGGCATTGCCGCCGGCACGCAAAATGTCCAACCCTGCTTGTGCCGCCAGCGGATGGTTGGCGCCGACTGCGCCGTTGCGCCCCATGATCAGCGGACGGTGGCTGCGCGGGTCTGGATACATCGGCCGCCCTCGGTCTGTGGCGATCACCACGCTAGCCCACCGCCGCAGCACGGCAACGGGTTTCCCGTTTGCGCGGCATCAAATAAATACCAGTTACAGTCTTGTGTCGGCGCGGGAACTATGCTTGACTTGGGCCTCAAAAAAAGAAGGCGGCACCATAGGCACCGCCAAGTTTAGGGAGGAAACGTCCAAGAATGTAGGGAGGCGGTAGCCTCGCTACACAGCCAATCTAGGACAGTCCGGCTCCTCGTGCAAGAGAAAATTGTGCGTTGCACAAATTTCCTGCTTCCCGAAGGCCATCGACGATGCGGCGAGGGATGGCAGGATTGGTGCAGACATAGATAGGGCTTGGATGCGGCACCCGGATCACCGGCAGGTCGGGCCGGTTTGCCTGGACCAGCGGCTCCGCCAGACCGGCCACCCGGCCGGACAGGACAACGCAGCACAGTCGCGGCAGCAGCGGGAGCAGCCGCGGCACCCAGGTCAGGCCGGGCCGGATTTCCGCCATCCGCGGCGCCCGGTTCGGGCCGCCGGTGTGGATCACGAACGGCACCGCGTTCCACAATGCCACATCCCGCCGCTCGATCCCGGCTTCAGCGAAGAACCGCCGCAGGTTGCCCGCCGTCCCGGTCGGGTTGTCGGCGGAGACGAAGCCGGTCTTGCTGATGGCCGTGCCCGGCGTCTCCAGCAGCAGCAGCAAACGGGCGGCAACGCCGCCATCCGCCGGGTCGAAATCGGGCGTGGGGCCATGGACAGCGCGGATGCCGGCGGCAAACTCCCGCAACGGCGTCATCTCCTCCCGCTCCAGCAACGCCCGCCGCACCGCCAGGACCATGGGATCAGCAAGCGGCGCCATCCTGTCAGAAACACCGTGACAGGCTGGATGCGCCGGGCGAGGATGCAACCATGATCAAACTCACTGCCGGAGACGCGACCCTGCTGGTTTGCCCAGCGCTCGGCGGCAGCGTGGGCGGCTGGACGCGGCGCGGCACGGCGATCTTCCGCCACACGCCGCCTGACATCCTGGCAGGCGACAATTCCCGCCTGCTGTCCTGTTTTCCCCTCATCCCGTTTTCAAACCGCATCGCCTGGGGGCGGTTTTCCTTTGGGGGCGAGAGCTTCCAGTTGGACCGCAATTTCGGTGACCATCCCCACACGATCCACGGCAACGCCTGGCAACGTGCATGGGATATCGCCCGCCAAGACACGGCGGAGGCCGAGCTCGTTCTGCACCACGATCCGGCGACCGATCCCACCGTGACCGCCGGCGGCTGCCACTGGCCATATCGATACACCGCCCATCTGCTTTACGCGCTGAAGCCGGACGCGTTGGATGTCACCATCACCGTGATCAACACCGACGCGCGCAGCCAGCCCGTCGGGATCGGCCTGCACCCCTACCAGCCGCGGTCGCCCGGGACGGCGCTGGCCTTCCGCGCCGGCTCCGTCTGGCACACCGGGGCGGACTCGCTGCCGGATGCCCGGTTGGCCGTGGATGGCGGGTGGAGCTTCGATCCCGGCCGCGTGATCGACGGTCCCGCCCTGGACAATTGCTACGCCGCCTGGACCGGCCGGGCGGACATCACCCGGCCTGCCGATGGCATCCGGCTGACCATCGCGGGGGACGATGTGTTCCGCCACCTGGTCGTCTACACGCCGGACGAGAAGCCGTATTTCGCCGTCGAACCCGCCAGCAACATGACGGACGCCGTCAACCGCATGGACACCGTGCCGGACCACGGCCTGCGGGTGCTGCACCCGGGCGACCGCTTGCAGCGCCAGGTGCGCTTCACCGTGGAAGACCTGCCGCCCCCGGCTCAATAGGTGGCGCGGCCGCCGGTGATGTCGAACACCGCGCCGGTGGAGAAGGAGCAATCCTCGCTCATCAGCCAGGCGGCCAAGGCGGCGATCTCCTCCACCTTGACGAAGCGGCCCATCGGGATCTTGCCCAGCATGTAGGCGATCTGCGCCTCGGTCATCTGCTCGAACAGCTCGGTCTGGGCGGCGGCCGGGGTGATGCAGTTCACCAGCACGCCCTTGCCCGCCAACTCCTTGCCCATCGACTTGGTCAGCGCGATCAGCCCGGCCTTGGACGCGCTGTAATGCGATGCGTTCGGGTTGCCCTCCTTCCCCGCGACGCTGGCGACGTTCACCACCCGGCCGTAGCCGCGGGCGAGCATGCCGGGCACGACGGCGGCACTCACGAGGTAGGGCGCGATCAGGTTCACGTCGATGACCCGGCGCCACTCCGGCGCCGGCAGGTCCCAGGTCGGCGCATTGCCGCCGGTGATGCCGGCATTGTTCACCAGGATGTCGATGCGGCCCTGCGCTGCCTGCGTCTTGGCCGTCGCGTCCCGCACGGCGGCCTCGTCCGTCAGGTCCAGCGTCACCGCCGTGGCGCCCGGCAGCCCTGCCGCCGTCTGCTCCAGCCGGGCGGCGTCGCGGTCCCACAGCACCACCGTGGCGCCGGAGGCCATGGCCCGTTGCGCCACCGCCAACCCGATGCCGCGCGCGCCACCCGTGACCACTGCAACCCGGCCCTTGAGGTCGATCTGGTTCATGCCGCGCCCTCGTGTCGTTGGCCGAAGCCTTGCCCGAATATCGCGAGCCCGTAAATCATGCGGGCATGAGTGAACACCATGCCGCCCTTGTCACCGGCGGGGCGCAGCGCCTGGGCCGGGCCATCGCGCTGGCGCTGGCGGAGGCCGGATACCCCGTGGCCATCCACTGCCACCAGAGCCGGGACGCCGCGGAGGCGACCGCCGCCGAGATCCGCGCAACTGGCGGCCGCGCCGCGGTCGTCGCGGCGAACCTGCGGGACGAGGCGGCCACGGCCGCGTTGGTGGACCAAGCCAGCCGGCTGGTCGGCCCGCTGGCCGTCCTGGTCAACAACGCAAGCACGTTCGAGCGCGACGATTGGGACACCGCCGACCGGGCAAGCTGGGACGCCCATATCGAGCCCAACCTGCGGGCGCCCTTCGTCCTGACCCAGGCCTTCGCCCGGGCCTTGCCGGCGGGGGCGGACGGCGTGGTGATCAACATGCTGGACGAGCGGGTCTGGTCGCTGACGCCGCACTTCGTCTCCTACAGCGTGTCGAAGGCCGGGTTGTGGGCGCTGACCCAGTCGCTTGCCTTGGCGCTGGCGCCGCGCATCCGGGTGAACGCCATCGGGCCGGGGCCAGCCCTGCCCAGCCCGCGCCAGACCGCGGAGCAGTTCGCCCGGCAATGCGCCTCCACCCCGCTTGGCCGCGGCACCAGCCCGGCGGAGGTGGGCCGCGCCGTGCTCGCCATCCTTGCCCTGCGCTCGATGACGGGCCAGATGATCGCGCTGGATGGCGGGCAGCATCTGCAGTGGAGTCCCGCTGGGATTGGGGGGCCTGAGGAATGATCGATCCACCACGCCTGGCCGGTCGCGGCATGCGGCACGTGTTCCTGCGGGACATGGTGCTGCCGGCGTCCATCGGCGTCTACGCGCACGAGCAGACGCGCAAGCAACGCGTCCGCATCAACATCGACATGTCGGTGGCCGAGCAGGGCCACGCCGTGTCGGGAGGGGCCGGGTTGTCCCGCGCCGGCGTTGGCCGCGACGATCTTGGCCGGGTGGTGGATTACGAGGTGGTGGCCCGGTCGGTGCGCAGCGTGGTCGGCGCCGGGCACGTGATGCTGGTGGAAACCCTGGCGGAGCGGCTGGCCGAAATCTGCCTGGTGGATGAGCGGGTGGCGGTGGTCCGCGTACGGGTCGAAAAGCTCGACGTGTTCGACGACCTCGCCTCCGTGGGGGTGGAAGTGGAACGGCAGCGCAGCACTTGTCCACGTGGCCCAGTTGACTCGCAATGAAGTCAGTCGACTAGGAGATGGTTCTCAGTTCGTGACGAACATCATCTGGAATAACCATTAAAATCAGTTGAGTAAGCAAGGTGCCTGTTTGTTGGGCAAGGTGATGAAAGCGGCGGAAACCTGCGGCGATGGGGCCGTTGGCCAGAGCATTCCCACAGACTTATCCACAGCAACCGGGGATTGTTTTCACGGCGCCGTGAACGATTTGCAGGCAGGCTCGTCTGCGCCGCCGGACGACGCAAGGCCGACCGGTGTCGGCGTCATCGAGCGGGCCTTGGCCACCATGCCGACCAGCCCCGGCGTCTACCGCATGCTCGACCTGAAGGGGGACGCGCTCTACGTCGGGAAGGCCCGCAGCCTGAAGAAGCGGGTGACCAGCTACACCCAGCTCGGCCGGCTGGAGGAGCGGCTGCGCCTGATGGTGTCGCACACCGCCGCCATGGAGATCGTGACCACCCATACCGAGGCCGAGGCGCTGCTGCTGGAGGCCAACCTCATCAAGCGGCTGAAGCCGCGCTTCAACATCGTGCTGCGGGACGACAAGTCGTACCCCTGGCTGATGCTGACGGAGGAGCACGCCTTCCCGCAGATCGCCAAGTTCCGCGGCACGCAGGCGAAGGGCCGCAGCTATTGGGGTCCGTTCGCCTCCGCCTGGGCGGTGAACCAGACGGTGGTCGCGATGGAGCGGGTGTTCCTGCTCCGCTCCTGCGCCGACACGGTGTTCCGCAACCGCTCCCGCCCCTGCCTGCTGCACCAGATCAAGCGGTGCAGCGCGCCCTGCGTCGGCCGGATCGAGCCCGAGGCGTATGGCAAGCTGGTGGCGCAGGCCAAGGCGTTCCTGCAGGGCCGCGCCGCCGGGGTGCAGGCGGAGCTGGCGGCGGAGATGGAGGCGGCGTCCGAAAACCTGGAGTTCGAGCGGGCCGCCGCCGCCCGCGACCGCATCCGCGCCCTGACCCATGTGCAGGGGACGGGCGTGATCAACCCGGCCAGCCTGGAGGATGCGGACGTGGTCGCCGCCTGGCAGACCGCCGGGCAAACCTGCGTGCAGGTGTTCTTCGTCCGCGGCGGCCGCAACAACGGCAACCGCGCCTTCTATCCCACCCACGCCAAGCACGAGGATGCCGGCGAGGTGCTGGAGGCGTTCATCGCACAGTTCTACGACGACAAGCCGCCGCCGCCGCTGCTGCTGACCAGCCATGCCCTGCCGCAGACCGATCTGGTGGCGGAGGCGCTGTGCCTGAAGGCGCACCGCAAGGTGGAGATCACCACCCCGCAGCGCGGCGAGAAGCGTGCCGTGGTGGACCACGCCGTGACCAACGCCCGGGAGGCGCTGGAACGCCGCCTGGCGGAGGGCGCCGGGCAGGCCAGGCTGCTGGAGGGGGTGGCGCAACTGTTCGAACTCGGCGCCGCGCCGGAGCGGATCGAGTGCTACGACAACAGCCACATCATGGGCGCCAACCCCTACGGCGTCATGGTGGTGTTCGGGCCGGAGGGGCCGAACAAGAACGCCTATCGCAAGTTCAGCATCCGCGGCCCGATCATGCCCGGCGACGATTTCGCGATGATGCGCGAGGTGCTGGAGCGCCGCTTCGGCCGCGCGCTGCGCGAGCAGGCGGAGGGTGATTCGAGCAACTGGCCCGATCTGGTGCTGATCGACGGCGGCGCTGGCCAGCTCTCGGCGGCCCGCGGCATCCTGGCCGATCTGGGGGTGCAGGACGTGAAGCTGGTGGGCATCGCCAAAGGCCCGGACCGCGACGCCGGGCGCGAATGGTTCCACGTCGATGGCCGCGACCCGTTCCAGCTCCCGCCGCGGGATCCGGTGCTGTACTATTTGCAGCGCGTCCGCGACGAGGCGCATCGCTTCGCCATCACCAGCCACCGTGCCGGCCGCGCCAAGAGCCTGGTGACCAGCGAGTTGGACGAGATCGAGGGGGTCGGCACCGCCCGCAAGCGCGCTTTGCTGAACCATTTCGGCTCCACCCGTGGCGTGAAGCAGGCCGGGCTGACCGATTTGGAGGCCGTCCCCGGCATCAACCGGGAAACCGCGCGCCGGGTGTACGCCCACTTCCATCCCGGCGCTGCTTTGGCAGGCTGATGCTTGGGCGAAAAGCGCGGCTGCCCGAACCCCGCAGGAGCACAGTCGTCCGCTGGACACCTCCTGCATCGCGGGCGTGTCCTCCGGTCGGGGTAGCGGCGTAGCGGCGTAGCCCGCATGAGCCTCGCTCATGCGGGACACCACACACCCGGCGGCCGTCGGTTGCACGGTGCGCAACCGCCGCGTTGTCGTTTCCGGGCGCACCTTGTTCTTTACCGCGGCGGGTGCCCCGATACCTTGGCGCCCGTCAGATCGGTGTTCACTCAGGCCCGTTTCCCATGGTCCCGCATTCGCTGCGCGAATACCGGCTACGCTTGCTGGCGCTATGTTGACGAGGCGTGTTGAACATCTCAATTGACAACTTGACCGTGTCTGCAAGAGTCTGTCGTCATCGAAACGGTCGGTAGGTGTGTCGTGGCTTTAAGCGGGTTGCAGCAGATACATTTCGAAAAGATGCTGCACTCGTTGGGCGTCAGGCCATTTCAACAGACCACGACGACGGCGGGGTTCGCAGCCGACGCGGTCGGCCGTAAGCCTGCGATCGTCGGCGGCTACAAAGGGGTTGTCCAGGAAGCGTCCGAGCATCCGAACTTAGCGTACGGGTTTACCCTTGGGCTGGTCTATTTTCGATACTTGAGTGTTCTCACTCGATACGCATGGGAGCGTAGCATCAGAAAGGCCATGTCGTCCTACGATGATCTGAGTTCTTACAGCGTGAAGTTGCAGGACCAAACCTTTCACGCCAGCGCGTCTTCGAAGCCCCAAGATCACCTCTCCCTCATGAAAAAGCTGGAGGCGATCCGCAGTGGTGGAGCAGGGGCGGAGCGCATGGCGGATTTCTGCCGCACCCTGCTCACGAAGAAAATCTCGGTCTTTTCTGCGAACGACGACGCGACGGTCAACAGCATGGAAAGGGTGCTTGGCAACCCGTGGCTGATGACAAATACAGAGTTTGCATGGTCCTGGGAATACGAAAGATTAGGCTCTGTTCAAACCCTGAGTCTTCCCAGGGAGCAGGTTCAACCACCCTCAGATGATGGAAATGCTGCCGCAGTCGCTGCTCAAGAGTGGGCCAAGGCCGGTGCGACGGAGATGACGAAGGCAGGGATTGAACATTTAGCGGAGGCGCTTGGGCTGACTGCTGCGACGATAGTGTTTTCTCCAGAGGTTATCATCGGCATGGCGCTCGCTTCAGCCATCGGAGTTAGTTTAGAAGAGATTAAGACTAGGTTAGCCGCGCGAGCGGCACGGAGATTGAATTCGTACTTTCAGATCGAACATGATAGGCGCTTGTGGCTGAGCGCCGTTCAGTGGAGTGACTACAAAGACATTCCTCGCAGCATTGTTCCACGAGGTCCTGCCGCCCCTGACATTAGGTCGATACACTGACCTATGTTCGCATTTATCCGCAGAAAGCCAATTCTCTCCAGTTTGACCTTGCTGGTTGTCATCCTTCTCGTATCATGGATAAGCTATGAGCTGATCCCAGAGGAGCTGCCATCCGACGCCAAGATGGTCTCTCTGTTTGAAACCCAGATCGACTCCGAATTGGAAGCCAACCAGACGATTAATTGGGCGAAGGCAGAGGTCGTGGTTGCGGACCGCGGCCCCGGGGTTGCTATCCTATGCGGCCTTGTTAAGAACGGATGGTGGAATGGCTATATCTTTCAAATCACTTTCTTCGCTGAAAAGTTTTCGCCGTTGATGGAGGCAACGAATACCCCCCACCGGCTGGGCGGCCTTCTTCCGATTTGTCCGCGGGAAATGTTGCGACAAACCCAGATAAACCCGGAGCTTTGAGTCGCGGGTTTGTTCACGCGTCCATCCCAGGACGACTGACCGGGCGTCGCACCGCAAGGGCTCATCCGGATTTAACTGCTCTGACTGATGATTCCGAGGGATGGATGGTGTAGTCCCACTGGCCGTGGAACGCCTCGTGAGTGACGTTGATGCCTTGCATCTCTTTGTCGGAGGCGGCTATCTCTTTCTGATAAACGTTGGTATCGAATTCGCAACGCACGGTGAGTCCCCTCGTGGTCGTCGTTGCGCCGACCAGATCTTTCTTTTTGGTGTCGACCGAGATCGCCGGTTCGCCCGCGGCCAGTGCCGCGCGCACGCAACGGCGACATCGGATCGCCCCGCGCGTCCGGTTCGACCAGCGCCTTCAGGCCGCGCCTAATCGTGCTGGCGGCGATGCCAGTCGCGCGCACCACCGCTGCGATCCCACCACACCCAGCCGCGCTCGTCCAAGTGATCCGATAGAGCATGATAGCGCGCGCGAATCAGGCGAGTGTCAGCCATCTACACGGGGTAGCCCGTTCACGCTGAAAAAGACATCCATCCCCGGTGCAGATAATAACCTATCCGATTCGGTTATCTGCGGCAGAGCCCTTACACTGCGGGACTCGCTCGATTGGCAGCGTCCAGGTATTCAGCCAAGGTCGCACTTGCATTCAGCATGTGAGCGCGCATCAGTCGCGCAGCCATGTCGCCTTCGCCTTGAAGGACTTGGGTCAGGATCGCAGCATGTTCAGCGTGGGATTCCTGCAGTCGATGCCTGGTGTGGAATTGGGCGCGGCGGAACGGTGCGAGGCGGAGCCTGAGGGCAGTGGCGTGATCCGCCAACGCGGAGTTGTGGCTGGCGTGGTATATCGCCTGGTGGAAAAGACGATTTTGCTCATCATAGGCAGCGACATCGCCCCTATCCACCAGGCCAACGGCGTCCCGGTGCAGCAATTGCAGATGGACGCGTTCTGACCCCTCCATGCGGAAGGTCGCAAAGCGGATGCACATTGCCTCTGTCTCGGCCATCAACTCGAACAGCTCCCCTAACCGAGCCGCGGTAAAAGCGACGACCCTGGCGCCGCGCCGGGGTTCTATCTGAACGAGCCCCGAGGAGGCCAAGCCTCGCAGCGCCTCCCTCACGGGCGTGCGAGACGCCGAGAACCGCCGGGCAACCTCCTGCTCATCAATCACGGTGCCCGGCGTTAAGCGCCCGGACGTAATCTCGTCAGCCAATCCGGTTCGAATTACCTCAGCGAGCGTGCCCATTATGCCTGTGACTATGCATCCCAACACCACCATGACCTGGCCGGCACGGAAACCTCCCGGCCGCGAGGAGATATCACGGAGTTGTGATGCGCCGTGTGTCTTTACACCAGGCCAGCGTTCTAGCCTCGGCCTCGCATACACGCGAAGCTAAGCACAACCAAGGTGCATGCAGTTGGGTGGGAGGAGTGTTGGCCAAGCATACATGGATAGTTCCGGTCGCTTGCCAGTGGCGGGCCCTATCATGGTGACGGGTCCATTGTCTTGGATGGAGCGGCTGTGGTCGTCCGTGGCTGACCGTGGCACGTTCTACGCCGACGTCCTGCAGCCCAGTACGCCCAAAACTGCCCTGGACCATGCCCGGGACTATGCACTTGCATTGGTGTCTCAGCGCGGTGAGGCTTCAGGTGCTGCGATCGCACGCGAGCTTGTCGCCGTCCTCTCTCAGTTGACGCCGGACTCGGAGTTGTCGTTCTACAAATTCGTTGCGGAGGAGTTCAATCCACCGCCAGCCCTGCTTCGGGCTGCAGCCGAAGCCTACCTCGAAGAGTCCACACCGAAACGAGCCAGCCAGCTTGCCATCGCTGCCGAGCCCACGCGGCAGGAATTGCTCCGTCGTATGAACATGGCGCCTGGGGGCACCGCGGCCCTTGTCGCCATGCGAAAAACCTTGCTCTCCCAGCTTCATGCCGAGCCAGGATTGCAGCCGATCGACTCAGACCTTCGGCATTTGTTTGCATCCTGGTTTAACCGCGGTTTCCTGGAGTTGCGTCGGATTAGCTGGCAGACACCGGCCGCCATTTTGGAAAAGCTGATAGCCTACGAAGCGGTCCACGCCATTGACGGGTGGGACGATCTACGACACCGCCTTGGCCCCGACAGACGCTGCTTCGGTTTCTTTCACCCGGCGCTGCCGGACGAACCCTTGATCTTTGTGGAAGTCGCTCTGACCACTGGGCTGGCATCATCAGTTCAGCCGTTGCTTGACCGTGAAAACGGTGCGATGGCGCAGCGGAACATGAACGACTCAGCCGATACCGCGATTTTCTACTCGATCTCGAACTGCCAGGAGGGCCTACGCGGCGTGTCCTTCGGTAACTTCCTGATCAAGCAGGTGGTCGAGGAACTGAAGGCCGAACTTCCGAGACTGACAGGTTTCGCTACCTTGTCACCGGTGCCGGGCTTCCGCCGCTGGTTGGAAACCCATTTGCGAGGGACCGAAACTCTGCCCGTCTTTTCCGAAGACGAAAACGCGGTCCTACAAGCGGCGCTCGACTGTCGGGGCGCCGAAATCCAATCAGCGTTCGCCGCGACGCTCGCGACGGATGCTTGGCTGCAAAGCCCGGTATTGGCAGACGCGTTGCGCCGCCCTCTGCTCCGGCTCTGCGCAACCTACTTGGTGACCCTGTCCGGCCAGAAGGGCCCGAGTGACCCGGTTGCCCGGTTCCATCTCACCAACGGCGCCCGCCTGGAACGTGTGAACTGGCTTGGCAACACCGCACCGCGCGGGATTATGGAATCCTACGGCATCATGGTGAACTACCTCTATGAACCGGACCAAATCGAGGCAAATCACGAGGCGCTCGTGCGCGGCGCGGTCGTGCGGTCGCCGGATGTCGACGAGATCCTGGGACACCCGTTCTTACCATCCAAAGCCGCATCAACACCGACTGGTCGAAAGCGCCGATAGAATGGCGGAGCGCCGCCTCCGAGTCCCGCGCAGGACATCCACAAGACCGGCAGCTCTCTGAACAACCATAAACAACCATAAGGAACGATCCGAATGTCTCGCCTTCCTTCAAGCACCGGAGTTACCCTTGGCCGGAAGGCGGCCCATACGCCGCTGAACACGCAGCAGATTGTGGGGTTCTGGGCGGCGTGGTTCGGATGGATGCTAGATGGCATGGACTCCGTCATCTACGCGCTGGTGCTGGGCCCGGCGCTCACCGAGTTGCTACCAAAATCCGGCATCGAGCCAACACCCGCGAACGTCGGCTACGTTGGGTCGCTGATGTTCGGCTTGTTCTTGATCGGCTGGGGCCTCTCCTTCGTCTGGGGTCCCATCGCCGATCGATTTGGGCGGGCTAAATCGTTGGCGGCAACCATACTGTTCTATGCTGTGTTCACCGGCGCGGCGGCTTTTGCGCCCAATATCTGGTTGCTCGGTCTGTTCCGCTTCCTCGCAGGCATCGGGGTCGGAGGAGAGTGGGCGATGGCCGGCACATACGTGGCCGAGGCCTGGCCGGAGGACCGACGCAAGATGGGGGCCGGGTATCTTCAGACCGGATACTATTTCGGCTTCTTTATCGCGGCCGCGCTCAATTTCACCATAGGTGCGTCCTATGGCTGGCGTGCAATGTTCCTTTGCGGCCTATTCCCCGTGGTGGTCTCGATCGCCACCCTTATCAAGGTGAAGGAACCCGAACGCTGGGAGGAGCAGCGTCGCCATCAGGATGCTTCACGGGCTGCGAAACGCCCGTTCCGGGCTTTGTTCAGCGACCGCTACCGGCGGCAGACCATCGCGATGTCCGCGCTTTTGACCGTCGCGGTCATCGGCCTATGGGCCGGTGCGGTCTATGAGCCGACGGCAATCGTGTTCCTCGCGCGCAAGGCCGGCATGTCGTTACCTGAGGCCGTGAAGATGGTATCATACGGCACCGGGCTGCTTTCGATCGGTACGATGATCGGCTGCATCGCCGCCCCGTGGCTGTCGGAACGGTTTGGCCGTCGGTACAGCCTGGCGGGATACTTCATCGGAATGCTGGTGACCATTGCCGCATCGTTTGGTTGGGCGTTCTACCTGCCTGTTGGAACGGCGCTGCCGACGTTCATGGCTATCCTGTTTTTCCTCGGCTTGTTCGGGGGTAATTTCGCCATATTCAGCCTCTGGTTGCCGGAGCTTTTTCCGACTGACATACGCGGCACGGCGTTTGCGTTCTGCACCTCGATTGGCCGTTTTATCGGCGCGGCGGTGAACTTCGGGCTCGCCGGGTTGGTGGCCGCCATGGGCACGCTCGGAACTCCAATCGCGCTGACCGCCATCGCCTTCGCCATCGGTTTGCTATTCATTCCGTTTGCACGGGAGACGAAAGGGCAACTGCTTCCTGATTAAATCCGAAGGGACCGTCCTGGGATCCGACGTCGCCTTGAACGAGCGCATGGTTGGCAAGCTGCTGCGCAACCTTGGGTTCAGCCGGATCTCGGTTCGCCCGCAACACCCTCAGCAGGACGCGGGTGTCCTGCAGGCGCATAACAAATCTTTGCCGAGTTGGTTGCCGTCGTCATGCCGCCCAGCGCGGCTGGCAAGCCGATCGAACTCTGGTGCCGACATCGTTGACGCCTGCTGCGACGCCTGGAATGCCCTCATGGACATGCCCGAGCGCATCCAATCCATCGCGTCACGCGACTGGGCGTAGGTCAAAGCTTGGGAGCGCTGGTATTTGAGCTGATCAGCAGCATGGTCATGACGTGGCTGCCACAGACCACGTCGCCGCCAGGATCAGGGGAGAGGCTTCGAGTGCAGTCACAACCGCATCCAACTCGGTTTCGACCGCAGTGGACGGGACGAGAACAGCCGCAAGTTCTACCTGTTCTTCAGTATCCATGAGGGTTTCGAACTCCCTCACCGGGTAGTTGGCGCGCTCAAGTTCGGCGTCAAGCAAATCACGAACGCCCGAAAGATCTTGGTGCAGGCACGTGGCGTGCACGCTGTAGCGGGCCTCCGTCATGCTGGCAGTAATCGGGCGACGGTTAACCCAGTTGACCAGCGGCCGAAGCAGTGTGTTCCCCGCCAGTACGAACCCGCCCAGCGTCGCCGCCTCGGCAGGCAGGCCGCTGCCAGACAAGGTCCCAACCGCGGCCGAACACCAGAGCGTCGCGGCCGTGTTCAAACCGCGGATGTTGGTCCCGTCCTTCAGGATCACACCAGCGCCAAGAAAGCCGATGCCGGAGATGACGTAGGAGATGATCCGCGTCGCGCCGTCGGCGCCGAGCAGCCGGTAGCCCAGGTCTGAAAACGCCGTGGCGCCCACGGCAACGAGCACGTTCGTCCGCAGACCGGCAGAGCGCTGCCGCCACTGCCGTTCCAGACCGATCAAAGTTCCGAGAACGAAGGAGACTGCATAGCCGAAGACTGTATGGGCATACGCCGTCGCCACGAAGGCCGCCCACCAGGCAAGAGGCTGCGACATAGCCATTTCCCATAAGGTGAGCGAGGACTCGCGTCGCCCTAGCTACCTAGCTGCGGCCACAGTGTCGATCCCTCCCTGCCTCACTGGCGCTCTCACGCCGGAGGGATGGCCCAATTCGAGGGTGTCAGGACCGCGGTCGAGGCGTGACGGCCTTTTTCAAGCCACAGCGCCGCAGCGAACATCGCCCCCGCGCCGACGCAGTTCACCAGGATCTCGGTGGCAAACCCGACGCCATCCGTCCGGAACACCAGCCGTCCGAACAGGGCAAACAGGCAGCCGATGGAGAAGACCTCCAGCGAATGCCGACCACACGCCTCAAGCGGCCGGAGCCAGGATGACGCCGCGACGGTTCGGAGCCATCCGGAACTCATCGTGACGTAGAACAACGCCACCACATTGATGATGCGCAACCAGTTCAGGCGGGACTTGTCGGGAAAGCTCATCGCGAGTGGATGCAGGTTTGGCAGATGCCAGTCGTGCCACGGGAACGCCTGGACGAATGCGAAGGCGAGATATAGGCCACTGGCCCACAGCGCCCAGCGCCGGCGGGGCAGGACGCCACCGTGCCGCGACACGAACGCTGACACGACGACGCCGATCGTGAACAGGAACTGCCACGCGAACGGATCGAAATACCACCCATTGCTGTCCAGCCAATTCGGGAGGTTCAGCCGAGGGTTCACGTTCGCAGCCGCCCAGATTGCGGCTGACACGGCAAGGGTCCAACCGGTGGATCGCCGCACGCCCCAGTAGATCAGGGGGAACATCGCCAGCAGCACGACGTAAAGCGGCAGGATATCAAGGTAGCTCGGCAGCGCCCGCAACGTCAGCCCGTGCGCCAGCCCACTCACCGGGGCGCCGAGGATCGGGGCCATGATTGTGGGTTGGAGGTGATAATGCGTCGTCCAGCCCTGAACGACGAGCAACGTGACCACTAACAAACCAGCCTGGTACAGGTAGATGCGGGCGCAGCGGATGGCGATTCGGCGTATGCCACCGACGATCCCGTCCCGCTCAAACGAGCGTCCGTAGGCCAGCATCGCGGAGAACCCGGCCAGCAGCACGAAGATTTCGGCCGCGTCGGAGAAGCCGAAATTATGCAACGTGACCCGGTTGAGCAAGTCATCCGGGATATGGTCCACGAAAATCATCAACAACGCGAGACCCCGGAACACATCGATTCGTGGATCCCGCGGGGTTTTAACGGACGGTCGTATTAACAGGTCTTGCATCGCTCGCCTCGCTTCGCGAAACTAAGACGCCGCAGAAGCAAGGTGGTTTGTCTTTCCAACTGCGACTTAGTGTAACTTCGCGAACGACCTCCTTCGTTGCCGCCTGGCCGGATGCGGGCGGCCTTTGTCGCGGCGCTACCGCACGACGCCGCGTACGCCGGCGGCCAGGTCCCGCACCTGGTCCAGCACCCGGCGCGCACTGTCCGGCGCCGGCCGGCCCGTCGCATCCAGGCTCGCCGCCAGCGTGTCGATCAGGGCCGAGGCGACCACCACCGCATCCGCCACCCGCACCGCCTCCGCCGCCTGCGCCGGGGTGCGGATGCCGAAGCCGATCGCGATCGGCAAGTCCGTCGCCCGGCGCACCCGCGGGATCGCCGCGGCCAGGTGCTCCGCCGTGGCCGTCCGCGTCCCGGTGATCCCGGTGATGCTGACGTAGTAGACGAAGCCTGAACTGCCGCCCAGCACCTGCGGCAGGCGGGCGTCATCCGTGGTGGGCGCCACCAGGCGGATGATGTCCAGCCCGTTTTCGGCCGCGGCGCCCGCCAGCCAGTCCGCCTCCTCGCTGGGCAAATCCACCACGATCAGCCCGTCCACCCCGGCCTTGGCGGCGTCGGCGCAGAAGCGTTCGGCGCCGTAGGACAGGACGGGATTGAGGTAGCCCATCAGGATCACCGGCGTGTCTGCGTCCACCGCCCGGAACCCGCGCACCAGCCCCAGCGTCTTCGCCAACGTCGCCCCCGCCGCCAGGCCGCGCAGCCCGGCGGCCTGGATGGTGGGGCCGTCCGCCATCGGGTCGGTGAAGGGCATCCCGATCTCGATCAGGTCGGCCCCGGCGCCGGGCATGCCGTGCAGGATGGCGGTGCTGGTCGCCTCGTCCGGGTCGTAGGCTTCCAGGAACGGGATCAGCGCGCCCCGCCCCGCCGCCTTCAAGGCGGCGAAGCGGGCGGCGATGCGGCTCACAGCTTGACGCCGAGATGCTCGGCGACGGCGAAGATGTCCTTGTCGCCGCGGCCGCACAAATTCATCAGCACGACCGCGTCCGCCGGCAGGCTGGGCGCCAGCTTCTTCACCAGCGCCAGCGCGTGCGCCGGCTCCAGCGCCGGGATGATGCCCTCTGTGCGGCAGCAGAGTTGGAACGCGTCCAGCGCCTCCTGGTCGGTGGCGGCCACGTACTCCACCCGGCCGATCTCGTGCAGCCAGGAATGCTCCGGCCCGATGCCGGGGTAATCCAGCCCGGCGCTGATGCTGTGCGCCTCGGTGATCTGCCCGTCCGCATCCTGCAACAGGTAGGTGCGGTTGCCGTGCAGCACGCCGGGCCGGCCGCGCGACAGGCTGGCGGCGTGCTGGTCCGTGTCCAGCCCGTGCCCGGCGGCCTCCACCCCCATCAGCCGCACGTCCGGGTCGTCCAGGAACGGGTGGAACAGCCCCATCGCGTTGGACCCGCCGCCGATCGCCGCCACGATCAGGTCCGGCAGCTTGCCCTCGGCGACCAGCATCTGCGCCCGCGCCTCCGTCCCGATGACGGACTGGAAGTCCCGCACCATGGCCGGGTAGGGGTGGGGGCCGGCCACCGTGCCGATCAAATAGTAGGTGTCGTCCACGTTGGCGACCCAGTCGCGCATCGCATCGTTCATCGCGTCCTTCAGCGTGCCGGCGCCCGAACGGACGGGCACCACCTCCGCCCCCAGCAGCTTCATGCGAAACACGTTGGGTTTCTGCCGCTCCACGTCCGTGGCGCCCATGTAGATGGTGCAGGGCAGGCCGAACAGCGCGCATACCGTGGCGGTCGCCACGCCATGCTGCCCGGCGCCGGTCTCGGCGATGATCCGCGTCTTGCCCATGCGGCTGGCCAGCAGGATCTGGCCCATGCAATTGTTGATCTTGTGCGAACCGGTGTGGTTCAGCTCGTCGCGCTTGAAGTAGATCTTGGCGCCGCCTAGCTCGCGGGTCAGCCGCTCCGCGAACCAGAGCGGGCTGGGCCGGCCGACATAGTCGCGCAGGTAACGGTCCAGCTCCTGCTGGAAGGCCGGGTCCTGCTTGGCGGCCTCGTAGGCGGCCTCCACCGACAGCACCAGCGGCATCAGCGTTTCCGCCACGAACCGGCCGCCGAAGGCGCCGAAGCGACCGCGCGAGTCGGGGCCGGAACGGAGGGTGTTGGGGCGGTCGGCGGTCATCAGGGTCAAGGCGGGCACTCCGTTCGTCGGCAGGGGGACATAGCGCAGCCGCCGGTGGGGGCCAAACGCCGGATTGTCGCGGTGATCGCCGCCACCCTAAGGTGCGGCCGTTTTATCGGGACAGACATCACGATGCTGTATGCCAATGACGGCGCTTCACCACGCCAGACGCTCGATCCCCGGGCCCATGACACCATCGGCGCCGTGTGGATCGACCTCGTCGACCCGACCGAAGCCGAACGCAGCGCCGCCGAGCGCATCACCGGGTTGCGCGTGCCCTCGCGGGACGACGTGGCGGCAATCGAAAGCTCCAGCCGGCTGTTTGCCGAGGGCAAGGTGCTCTACCTCAGCATGCCGTACAGCTACCTGACCGGGGACGGGCGGTCGCGCATCACCCCCGTGGGTTTCGTGCTGTCGGACACCCACCTGCTCACGCTGCGCTACGAAACGCTGCCCGCGTTCGAGAGCTATACCGAGCGGTTCTGCCATGGCGGCCGGAAGGCCAGCACGGAGGTCTTCATCGGCCTGGTCGAAGGGATCGTCGCCCGGCTGGCCGACGTGCTGGAGCGGGTGGCGGCCGATCTGGACGGCCTCTCCAAGGCGACCTTCGGCAGCGAGGACGGACGCATCAAGCGCAGCGTCCGCCGCGCCGACGCGGAGCTGCGGCGCATCCTGACCCAGGTGGGGCGGTGCGGCGACACGTTGGGCAACCTGCGAGACAGCATGCTCGGCATCGGCCGGATCGCCGCCTATGCGCAGCAGGCCTGTTCCGATGACGCGCCGGCCGGGTTGAAGACGCGGCTTGCGACACTGCGCCAGGATGTCGCCTCGCTGAACGATTACGACCAGCAACTGAACGCGAAGGTGAGCTTCCTGCTCGACGCCGTGCTGGGCTTCATCAATATCGAACAGAATAACGGCGTGAAGGTGCTGACGGTCGTCTCCGTCGTCGGCATCCCGCCGACCTTCGTTGTCGGGTTGTACGGCATGAACTTCAAGAACATGCCGGAATATGACTGGAGCTACGGCTACCAGTATGGCTGGGCCATGATTTTACTCAGCGTGGTCATCCCGCTGGTCTGGTTCCGCGTGAAGGGCTGGATCTGAACAAATCCGCGCTGCGGACGCCGGACACCGATCGCGCTCAGTAATCCAGCGTGGCGTCACGGCCCCGCCTGGCGAGGTGCTGCGTGCGTTATCAGGGACGCGCAGTCGCATGAGAAGATGTTGATCCTCGGATCCGCGTGCCTGCCGAGGGTCGCGATCGTCGGCTACGACTTGACGCTGACGTGCCCGTTCCGCGTCACCGCCTATACCGGGCCTCGGCCTTCCGCCCGGACGAAGGTGAGCAGCCCGGCCACCCGGCCGACACCCAGCACGATCACCACCGTCACCGCGATCAGCAGCGTGGAGATGGCGGCGACGACCGGGTCGGCATTATCCTGCAGCGTGTTGAAGATCTTGATCGGCAAGGTGGTCGCATCAGGCCCGACCAGGAACAGCGTGACGGTCGCCTCGTCGAACGAGATGATGAAGCAGAACAGCAACGCGCTCGCCACCGCGGACCGCATGCCCGGCAGCGTCACCCGGCGGAACACGGTCGCGGGTGTGGCGCCCAGGTTCTGCGCCGCTTCCTCCTGCGCCCGGTCCAGCCCGGCGACGCCGGTGACGAGCGGGCGGTACGCGTAGGGCAGCGTAACCAGCAGATGTGCGAGCAGGATGCCGGCGAAGCTGCCCACCAGCCCGAGCGAGCCGGCGACCGACAGCAGCAACATGCCCAATGCGGCCTGCGGCAGCACCAGCGGCAGCATGACGAAGGTTTCCAGCACCGGGCGCTGCCGGGGATACCAGCGCTCGGCCGCCCAGGCGACCGCGAACCCGGCGACCACGCTGCCGATGGACGCGGCGACGGCGAGCAGGGTGCTGGCGAGCAAGGCGCTCAGCCAGTCCGGGTCGCCCAGGAATCGGGCGTACCAGCGCAAGGATAGCCCCGGCGGCGGGAAGCTGATGAAGCCGCTGGCGGTGAAGGACGACGCGACGACGATCAGGATCGGCGCCGGCAGGAACAGCAGCACGGCGGTCGCCACAACGCTGGAGAGCGGGCCGGGCCGCCGTACCATCAGCCCCTCGCCTTCGGCATGTTTGCGGTCAGCCGCCGCTCCAGCCAGCGCAGCGGCACGATCACCAGGAGGGAGGAGCCGCCCAGCAGTACGGCCATGACGGCGGCCTTCGGGAAATCGAATTGCTCGAACACTTCCGTATAGATTTGGCTGCCGAGCATCTGGTCGCCGATGCCGCCCAGCAGCAACGGGGTGACGATCGCCCCCGTGCTCATCAGGTAGACCAAGGTCAGGCCGGACATGACGCCTGGGATGCTCAAGGGCAATATCACGCGGCGGAAGACGGTCCATGGCCCGGCGCCCAGGCTCGTCCCCGCCTCCTCCAGCGCGCCGTCCTGCTGCAGCAGCGAGCCGAGCACCGTCATGACGGTGAAGGGGCAGAACACGTGCACCAGGCCGATGACCACGCCGCCCGTGTTGAACATCAATGGTACCGGCCGGTCGGCCAGGCCCATCCCCATCAGCGCGCTGTTGAGCAAGCCGCGGTTGCCGAGCAGCACGACCCAGCCATAGGTCCGCACCACGATACTCACCAGCCAGGGCAGTACCACCACCAGCAACAACAGGTCACGTCGCAGCCGTGTGCGGGCGATGAACAGCGCCGTCGGGTAGCCGAGCAGCAGGCACAGCACGGAGGTGACACCCGCCAGCCACCAGGTCCGCAGCAACAGCCGGACGTAATCGGGCCGGGCGAAGAACGCGGCGTACTCCGCGCCCCCATGCGCCATCGAAGACGCCACGAGCTGCACCAGCCCGGTCGCGAAGGCGAGCAGCAGGCAGCCGGGAAGGATGGCGGCGAGCAGCCGCCCGAAGCTCGCGCTCAGTGCAGTGCGGCCTGCATCTGCTCGATCTGTCCGGACAGCGCCTTCTCCCCGGCGGACACCGCCCACCAGTCGGGCTCGTACAATTTGCTGCGCAAGGTCGGCAGGTCACTGCCCAAGTCGCTGGCCTGCTTGGCTGACAGCACGGCCTTCGGGCTGAACGGCAAGTAGCCGGAGATGTCGAACATCCGCAACTGCGCGTCCGGCTGCG
Organism: Acetobacteraceae bacterium; assembly: GCA_965199095.1. Taxonomy (GTDB): domain Bacteria; phylum Pseudomonadota; class Alphaproteobacteria; order Acetobacterales; family Acetobacteraceae; genus LMUY01. The sequence continues at coordinate 60,458 of CBDAQM010000002.1, read as the reverse complement.
TCGCGGCTTTCAGCCAAGCCTCCGCCGCCGGCAGATCCGGCGCGTTCTTCGGCACGACCAAGAGGTAGGGCAGCATCAGCCCGCCCTCCTTCGGCAGGTTGATGTCCACCGCAGCCCCGCTCAGCTTCAGCGCGGTGATGCGGGACGAGTAGAAGGGCAGGGCAGCGACTTCGCCGCGGCTGAGCAGCAGGTTGCCCTGCGCGAAGGAGCTGAGGGTGGTGAAGGCGTTCGCCAGGATCGGCTTGTACGCCGCCAGGCCGGCCGCGGTGTCGGCGTCCTTACCCGCGATATGCGCCAGCATCGGCACGTCGTAGCTCGCTGCGATGTAGGGTTGCGGCACGGCGATGCGCCCCTTCCACGCCGGGTCGCCCAAGCTGCGCCAACTCGGGAAGTCGGACGCCTTCGCCTGCGTCGTGTTGAAGGCGATGCTGTAGAACTGGTACTGCACCGGGATGCCGATCAGCCGGCCGTCCGGCGCCCGCATAAGATCGGCGTCCGGCAGGCCGGCCAGGTCCGGAAAGTCCTTCGCGTCGAAGGTCTGCAGCAGGCCGTCGCGGAACAGGTTGGCGGCCGAGAACGCGGTGACCCAGGCGACGTTGTATTGCGGGCTGGCCGCGCTGGCCCGCAACGCCGCCTCCGTATCCGGCAGGTCGACCACCTTGGCGCTGATATGGGTGGCGTCGGTGAATTGCTGCTGCAGGCCCTTGCGCCAGGTCTCCCCGTTGCCGCCGCCATACGCCGCCATCGTCACGCCCTGGGCCAGTGCGGTTCCGGCAAGCAGCACGGGCAGCGCCGCCGCCAGCAGGGTGTAGGCGAACTGTCTCATCCCAGGGCTCCTTCATCGGTCGGAACAATCACGCTGTCTGCCGCGGCCCAGCTTACCGAGGTGGCGGCGCCAGGCTGCAGCCGTTCGCCGCTCCCGGGCCGCACCGCGACGTCGGCCAACAGGGAGCGCCCGGCAAGCTGAAGCGCATAGCGGATGCGCGCGCCGGCATAGGTGACGTCCGTCACCGTGGCGGGCAGCCCGTCTGCGTCGCCGAGGCAGAGGTTTTCCGGCCGCACCGACAGCGCGGCCGGGCTGCCCGGCGCAACGGCGGCATGGCACGGGGCATCCAGCGTACGGCCCAGCCCCTCCAGCGTGATCGCCACGCGACCCGGCGTTGCAGCGGCGATGCGGCCGGGAAGCATATTGGTGTCGCCGACAAAGCGGGCGACGAACGCCGAGCAGGGCCGGTCATAGATGTCGTCGGCCGTGCCCACCTGCTCCAGCCGGCCGCGGTTGACCACAGCGATGCGATCGGACAGGCGCAACGCCTCATCCTGGTCGTGGGTGACGAACACGAACGTGGCGCCCGACCGCCGCTGGATCTGCTTCAGCTCGTCCTGCAGCATCTGTCGCAGCTTCAGGTCCAGCGCGCTCAACGGCTCATCCAGCAGCAGCACGGCCGGGTGTAGGACCAGCGCGCGGGCGAGGGCGACGCGCTGCCGCTGGCCACCCGACATCTCGTGCACGAGGCGATGTTCCAGGCCGGGCAGGTCGACCATCGCCAGCGCCTCCGCCACGCGCTTGGCGATCTCCCGCCGGGGGGTGCGCCGCACCTCCAACCCGAACGCCACGTTGCCGCCGACCGTCAAGTGCGGGAACAGGGCCAGGTTCTGGAACACGATACCCACGGGCCGCCGATGCGCCGGCACGCCGGTCATGTCCTGTCCGTTGATGAGGATGCGGCCGGCGGTCGGCTGCTCAAACCCCGCGATCAGCCGCAGGATCGTGGTCTTGCCCGAGCCCGACGGCCCGAGCAGGCTGACGAAGCTCCCGGATTCGACCGTGAGGTCCACGCCATGCAGCGCGTGATAGCTCCCGTAGGAACGCGCCACGCCGAGCAACTGCAACGCCGGGCCGGGCTCGACGGCGACTGGCAGAGCGTGCTGGCGCGCGGCGTGCATGGCGGAACCATGCATTCGGCACCGAGACGGCGCAAGACCACAATGTACACAAAATCCAAACTTGTCGGCTGCTCCCACCTCGTGCAGGGTCGGACGCCATGAGACCGGAGTGACACGGATGAACGCTGCGAACCTGCACCCCGAAATCGCACCTCTGTTCGCCACCATGGTCGCCGCCTGCGATCCCCCAATGGAGATGCGCCAGCCGCAGGAGGTGCGGGCGCTGATGGACGGCTTCGCAGCGGCCGGCATGCCGCCGCGGCCGGACACGGTGGTGACGGAAGACATGGTGGCGGAGCTGCCCGGACGCAGCATCCGCCTGCGCCTGTTCAAGCCCCGCGGCGCCACCGGGCCACTGCCCATCATGCTGTATTTCCACGGCGGCGGCTGGGTGATCGGCAATATCGACACGCATGACCGCTACGTCTGCGCACTGACGGAGGCGAGCGGCGTGGCCTATTTCGCGGTGGATTATCGCCTCGCTCCCGAGCACCCGTACCCCGCCGCGATTGACGATTGCTACGGCGCGCTGTGTTGGATCGCCGACAACGCCGCTCGGCTCGGCCTGGATGCGAGCCGCATCGGCGTCAGTGGCGACAGCGCGGGCGGGCAACTGAGTGCCGCCTGCACGTTCCTGGCACGCAAGCATGGCCGGCCGAAGCTGTCGTTCCAGTTGCTGATCTACCCTCTGACGGACCGTGACACCTCCCGCCCGTCCTATCACAGTTGGAACAACCTGCTGCTGACCACGCCGTACATGGAATGGTTCTGGCAGCATTTCTACGGCCCTGGCATGCCGACGGACACGCTGGTCGTCCCGTTGCAGGAGCCGGACCTCACCGGCCTGCCACCCGCTTACGTCGTCACCTGCGAATACGACATCCTGCGCGACGAGGGCGAGCTGTACGCCATGCGCCTGATGGATGCCGGCGTATCGACCACGTTGCGCCGCGTGCCCGGCGGCGCCCACCCGTTCTTCCGCGCCATGTTCGTCAGCCCGATGGTGCGGGCCGAGATCCGGGAGATGGGCCACCAGATACGCCGCTACCTGGTCGAGGACGGCCGTTGAAGATGCCGGCACGAAGGGCTGGCCTAATCGCCGCCGCAGTGTATGGCGTGCCCGCCGGCGGCGCGCGGCGCCACGCAGAGCGTCGTCGATTGCCGACCTCGCCGCCTCAATGGAGAATGCCATGCGCGCACTGACCTTGCTGACCGCGTGCCTCGCCCTCGTGCTCGCCGCCTCGGCGGCCCGCGCGGCAGATCCGATCAGGCTTGGCTGCGTCGCTGCGCTGTCTGGACCGGGCGCCGATATCGGCACCCGGCTGCGGGAGGGTGCGGAACTCGCCGTTGCTGCCCACCCGACGATCGCCGGCCGCCCGGTGGAACTGCTGGTGCGCGACAGCAAGAGCGACCCGGCCGTGGCACAGCAGCAGGCCGCCAGCCTGCAGGCTGACGGCGTGTCCGGCCTGCTCTGCTCGTCGCTCAGCAGCGAAGGCGCCGCACTGTCCGCCGCAGCCCGGGCCGGGCGCATGCCGGTCCCCGATATCATGGCGAGTGCCGTGGCAGACGAGATCACCGGCAAGAGCTGCAACCCATGGACCTTCCGCTCCGTGCCGTCCGCGAGCACCATCGCGAATGCGGTGGCGCGGTTCACCGCCGGCCAGCCCAAGGTGTCGGCCGGCGGTTTCTATATCCTGGGCAGCGATTACTTGTACGGACGGTCCTCCGGCCGCGCCTTCGCGGCCATCCCGGGCATCAAGATCGTCGGCGAGAGCTACGCCCCGCTCGACACTGCGGACTGGACGCCATACCTGAACAAGATCAGCCAGTCGGGCGCCACCGGGCTGTGGCTGCCGGTGGCGCTCGGCTCGCCCTACGTGCAGCTCATGGTCGCGGCCAACAGCATGAAGCTGCTGCAGCACGTCACCGTCATGGCGCCGACCGGATTGCCGCAGGAGATCATCGACCAGCTCGGTGACGCCGCCGTCGGCGCGGTCGAGCCGGCCAGCGCGGTGATGATGACGCAGCCGGCGTCGATCCCCGTCGCCACCGCCTACCAGGCCAAATACGGCCGCGCGCCGAGCGAAGGCGTGCTGCAATCCTACGTCGCGACCAGCATCATGCTGCAAGCCCTCGCGGCGGCGAAGGACACCACGCCGGCCGCCGTGCGCGACGCGTTGCAGGCCGGAAGCTTCGACACGATCGTCGGCCCCATCCGCTTCCGCAACGGCGACCAGCAGGCGATCGCGCCGGTTTGGTCGGCCCGGATCGAGAAACTGGCGACGCCGGTGGCCGGATCCTCCTACGCCTTCGTGGCGGTGCAGGAATACGCGGCGGACGAGGTGATGCCGCCGCTCGACCAGACGGGCTGCGTGCCGCGCTGATGCAGGGCGCTGCGCTCGCCGTGGTCAGCGGGCTGCTGTACGGCTGCACGCTGCTGTTGGTGGCGACCGGGTTGACGCTGATCTTCGGCGTGGGTCGCGTGGTGAACTTCGCGCACGGCACGCTGTACGCGCTGGGGGCGTTCCTCGGCGCCAGCATCCACGCGGTCGCCGGGTTGTGGGCGGCTTGCCTGCTGGCGCCGGCCTTGGTGGCGGCGGTCGCCGTCGTGCTGGACCTCCTGGTCATCCGGCGGTTGCGGCGGCGCGGCGAGATGACGGTGCTGCTGTTCACCTTCGGGCTAGGCATCGTGATTGATGCCGCGATCACCGGGATCTGGGGCGCGCGCAGCTACGCCGTGCCCGTGCCGGCGCTACTGGCCGGTGGCGTGAAGCTGTTCGGCGGCCAGGTGTCCACCTATTCGATCGTGCTGGCCGCCTGTTCGCTCGCGGCGACCGGGCTGCTGGTCGCGCTCTTGCACGGCACCGGCTTCGGCCTGCGCCTTCGGGCGGCGGCGGAAAACCCGGCCATGGCGGAAATCGCCGGCATCGACGTGGACTCCGCCTTCACCGCCGTGCTGGCGGTCGGCTCGGGCTTCGCCGCCCTCGCCGGCGTGCTGGTGCTGCCACTGGTGGGGGCGAGCAACGGGATGGATCTGACGGTGACGGTGCTGGTGTTCATCGTCGTGATCGTCGGCGGCCTGGGCAGCCTGCCCGGCACGGCGATGGCGTCGCTGCTGGTCGGCGTGGTCCTGACCTTAGGCGCCACCTATGCCTCGTCGGCGGCCTACCTGCTGCTGTTCGCGGCGGTCATTGTCATGCTGCTGGTGCGGCCGTTTGGGCTGGTGCCGAGCCGCAGCGAATGAGGCATGGCGCCACCGCGCTCCGGCGGTCCGGCGGTGGCGGGGCGGCCGGGCTGCCAACCGCCGCCGTGTTCGTGGCGGTCCTGCTCACCGGTGCGGCGGCGCCGCTGGTGCTGCCGCCCTTCAGCATCCACCTGCTCGCGCTGGTGCTCTGCTACGGCGTCTGGGCGATGAGCTTCGGGCTGGTCATGGGGCAGCTTGGGCTGACATCGTTCGGCCATGCCGCGCTGTTCGGCGGCGGCGCCTATGCGGCGGCGTGGGTGGCGTTGAACCTGTCGGACAGCCTGCCCGCCGGGCTCGCGGCGGGCGGCCTGTTCGGCGCAGCGCTGGGGGCGGTGCTCGGCCTGGTGTTGGGCAGGCTCTCGGGGGTTGCGTTCTCGATCGGCTCGCTGGCGTTCGGCGGCATGGTCACGCAAGTGGCCAATAGCTGGTCGGAGGTGACGGGCGGCAGCGATGGCCTGGTCGGGCTGCCGTTCCCGCGCCTGCTGGGCCACGGTTTGGATGACCGCAGCTTGTATGGCGTAGCGGCGGCGCTGGCCGCGGTGACCTACCTCGCCCTGCGCACGGTATTGCGGCGCCGGCCGGGCCTGGTCCTCCACGCCGTGCGCGACAACCCGATGCGCGCGACGTCCAGCGGGATCCCCGTCCACGCCGTGCGCGTCGCGACCCTCGCCGCGTCCGGCCTGCTGGCGGGCCTCGCGGGCGGCGTGTCGGCCTTCATCGTCGGCTCGGTGGCCCCCTCCTCCTTGGACTGGTCGGCGTCCGGCGCCGTCCTCGTCATGTCGGTGCTCGGCGGCGTCGGCACGCTGGTGGGGCCGTTGCTGGGCGCCGTGGGATACACGCTGTTCGAGCAGACGCTGAGCCAAATCCTGCCGAACTACCGTTTGATCCTGGGCCTGGCGTTCATCGCCGTGGTGCTGCTGGCGCCCGGCGGCACGGGGGTGCGGCGTGGCGCGTGAGCCGGCGCTGGACGCAACGGGCCTCGGCAAGCGATTCGGCGGCAAGCAGGCGCTGCGCGACGTGTCCCTGCGCCTCGAGCGCGGCAGCATCCGGGGGCTGATCGGGCCCAACGGCGCTGGCAAGTCGACGCTGATCGGCGTGCTCGCCGGGACTGTGGCCGCGGACCAGGGGCAGGTCCGGCTGTGCGGCGCGGCACTCGGCCGGGCGGGGCCGCGCCAGCGTGCGCGCCGGGGCTTGGGCCGCACGTTCCAGACCCCCGCCCTGTTCGACAGCCTGACCCTGCGGCAGCACATCCTGCTGGGCGCGCCTGATGGCGGCTGGGGGTTCGAGGCCTGTGCCCAGCTCGGGCTCGAGCGGCTGCTGGACCGCACCGTCGCCACGTTCAGCCACGGGCTGCGCCGGCTGGCCGAAATCTGCCACGTCGTGGCGCAACGGCCGCACGTGCTGCTGCTGGATGAGCCGGCCGCGGGGTTGACCGCGGTGGAGATGGGGCAACTCGATACCGCGTTGCGCTGGCTGCGACCGCGGCTGGCATTGTGCCTGGTGGAGCACAACATGGGCTTCCTGCTCGGCATTGCCGACGACATCACGGTGCTGGACCACGGCCAAGTCATCGCCAGCGGCACGCCGGACGCCATCGTGGCCGACCCGGCGGTGCGCGCGGCCTATCTGGGGGCGTCCTTTGCCCGTCCTTAGCCTCCAGGGCGTCCATGCCGCGCGCGGCGGCGTGACCATCCTGCGCGGCGTAGACCTGCACGTGGCGGATGGCGAGGCGGTTGCGCTGTTCGGACGCAACGGCATGGGCAAGACCACGACGCTGGACTGCATCGCCGGCGTGCTGCGGCCCGCGGCCGGACGGATGACGCTGATGGGGCGGGAGGCCGCGGGCGGCAAGCCGCACCGGGCGGTGCGCGCCGGGCTCGGCTACGTGCCCGAGAGCCGCGGCATCTTCCCGCGCCTGACGGTGGGCGAGAACCTGGCGGTGTCGCGCGCGCCCGGCACGCCGTGGACGCTGGCGCGCTTGCTGGCGCTGTTCCCGGCGCTGGACGGCCGGCTGGGTGAGCGGGCCGGGCAACTCAGCGGTGGGCAGCAGCAGATGCTGGCGGTCGCCCGCGCGCTATCCGGCAATCCGCGCCTGCTGCTGCTGGATGAGCCGACGGCGGGGCTGGCGCCGCTGGTGATCCAGACCATTGCCGCGGCGTTGGTCGAAATCGCCGCAGCCGGCGTGGCGCTGCTGGTGGTGGAGCAGACGATGGCGGTGGCCGGGCAAGTGGCCAGCCGCTTCCTGTTCATGGAGGACGGCCGCATCGCGGCGGATGTCGGCAGCGCGGCGTTGGCGGCCGATCCGGGGCTGTTCGACCGCTATTTGGGCGTGGCGCAGGCCAGCCATCCCACCAGCGTGCCGAGCCCGGCGTGAGCGACCGTATCGCCGAACCCGCCACGTTCCAGATCCAGCACGTGCTGGCCAAGGAACTCGCATCGACGCCATCCTGCATCAGCGCGGCCGCACCGCCCGGATGCTGACCGAAGACCTGATCCAGCAGTCTTGGCAGGGCATCCGCGCCACGTTCGCCGATAGCTGAAACAGGACACCGCCCGCTCACGCTCTTAGGAGGTTTCATGCCGATCCTGCGCCGCTCCCTGTTCACCCTGCTCTGCATCGCCGCCTTCTCAGCCCCCGCGGCGGCGGAAGACGCGCTCGCCCGCCTGCGTGCCGCTGGCGCCGTGCGCGTCGGCTTTCCCAACCAGGTGCCCTACGCCTACGCCGACGAGAACGGCACGCTGACCGGCGCGGATGCGGAGATCGCCCGTTTGGTCTTCGCACGCATGGGGATCAAGACCATGGACGGTGTGCTGACTGAGTTCGCGGCCCTCATCCCGGGGCTGCGCGCGAACCGGTTCGACACCGTGCTGGCCATGTTCGTGACCCCGGCGCGCTGCGCCCAGGTCGCGTTCTCCGAGCCGATCTACGCCATCGGCCAGGGCATGGTGGTGAAGACCGGCAATCCCGACAATATCACCGGCTACGACGACTTCGTGCACAAGAAGCTGCGCCTGGCCGTGATGGCGGGGGCGGCGCAGATGGGGTACGCGAAGGCGCTCGGAATCCCGGAGGACCAGGTGGTTGCCTTCCCCGATGGACCCAGCGCAATGGCCGCGGTGTCAGCCGGCCGGGCGGACGCGTTCGGCATCAGTGACCTGCCCGCGCGGCGCCTGCTGGCCACGGCCGGGGCGGGCAGCGGGCTGCAACTGGTGCCGGGCTTCCCCGACCCTGTCATCGATGGCCGCCCGGCCCGCGGCTACGACGCCTTCGCCTTCCGCCCGGCCGATACCAGCCTGCGGGACGCCTTCAACGCGGCGCTTGCTGAGTTGAAGGCCACGCCGCAATTCCTGGCGGCCATGGCGCCGTTCGGCTTCACCCAGGCCAACCTGCCGGACCGGACGACGGAGGCGTTGTGTCGCTGATCGCGCTGGCCGGTTTGGCTGCCTGACGCGGCGGGTGATCCCTGGCATCCCGCTGCTGCTCTCGGGCAGCCTGGTCACGGTGGAGATTTCCGTCCTGTCCGGGGTGTTGGCGCTGGTCGCCGCCGCGATGGCCGGGATGGCGCGGCAATCCACGCGTCGGGCCGTGCGCTGGCCAGCCATCGCCTACATCGAGGCGTTTCGCGGCACGGCGCTGCTGATCCAGCTCTTCTGGATGTATTACGTGCTGCCTGATTTCGGGGTGGACCTGCCGGCCTTCACCGTCGCGGTGCTGGCGATCGGCCTGAACTATGGCGCCTACGGGGCCGAGGTGGTGCGCGGCGCGATGCAGGCCGTCGGCCCCGGCCAGCGGGACGCGGCACGCGCGCTCGGGCTATCACGGGCCCAGGTGGTGCGCCTGGTCGTGCTGCCGCAGGCCGCCGCCACCGCCGTGCTGCCCTGGGGCAACCTGATGGTGCAGTTGGTGAAGGCGACGTCGCTGGTGTCGTTGATCACCATCGCGGAGCTGTCGTACCGGGCGTACCAGCTCAACCAGATCACGATGCGGACCACCGGGATTTTTGGTATGGTGTTGGTGCTGTACTTCATCATCACCCAGGCGGTCGCGATCCTGACGCGCTGGGCCGATGCCGGGATCGGGCGCTGGCGTCGGATGGCGGTGTGATCGGGACCTGGGATTGGGCGGCGGCGGGCGCTGCCGTCCCGCCTTTGCTGCACGCCCTCGTGACGACGCTGCTGGCCGGCGTGGCGGGATTTGCGCTGGCCTTGGTCTTGGGCCTGCCCTTGGCGCTCGGCCGCGACGCCCGCCGCCGGGCGATCCGCCTACCGGTCGCCGCCGGCATCGAGTTCGTCCGCGGCACGCCGCTGCTGATCCAGGTGTATTTCCTGTATTTCACCCTGCCGACCATCGGCGTCGTCCTGCCGGCGCTGCTGACGGGCATCGGGGCGCTCGGCCTGCACTACGCGACCTACGTGTCGGAGGTGTACCGGGCGGGCCTGCGCAGCGTGGGGCGTGGGCAGCGTGATGCGGCAGCCGCGCTCGGCCTGCGGCCCGGCGCCGTGTTCCGTCGCGTGGTGTTGCCGCAGGCGCTGCCGCCGATCTTCCCGGCGCTGGGCAACTATGCGCTGGCCATCCTGAAGGAGACGCCGATCCTCGCCTCCATCTCGGTCACCGAGATGCTGCAGCGGGCCAAGCTGACCGGTGCCGAAACCTTCCGGTATACCGAGCCGATGACGCTGGTGGGCCTGGCCTTCCTGATCGTCAGCCTCGCCGGCGCCGCCGGGCTCCGCGTCGTTGAGCGGCGGCTCAAGCCGCGGTGAGTCGAGGCGATGGCGCAACCTCCCGAACTCTCCCTCTCCTTCTGGGAGAGGGCCGGGGTGAGGGTCGCCATACACTCACGATCTCGCCCATCGGGCCCTCACCCAACCCTCTCCCTCTGGGTCCCTCTGGGAGAGGGCCGGGGTGAGGGTGCGCCGCGCAGGACCGTGCGACTGGCCCTCACCCAACCCTCTCCCAGGGGGAGAGGGCTTTTCGTCCGATCGCCTGGGATTGTTCAGCTTGCCGGCGCCAGCTTGTCCTGCGTCTTGGTGTCGAAATTGCTAGCGTCGTGCCGCTCGTGCAACTGGCTGGAGGGCTCGCCGGACATGCGGTTCACCATGCGGCCGCGCTGGACGGCGGGGCGGGCGCCGACCAGCTCGGTCCAGCGCTGCACGTGGGTGTAGTCCTGGACCTGCAGGAACCTGCCCGACTCGCCGTAGATCTGCCCCCGCGCGAGGGTGCCGTACCAGGGCCACACCGCCATGTCGGCGATCGTGTAGTCCGGGCCGGCGAGGTATTCGCTTTCCGCCAGGCGGCGGTCCAGGACGTCGAGCTGCCGCTTCGTCTCCATCGCGAACCGATCGATGGCGTATTCGATCTTGGTCGGCGCGTAGGCGTAGAAATGCCCGAAGCCGCCGCCGAGATAGGGCGCGCTGCCCATCTGCCAGAACAGCCAGGACAGGCATTCCGCCCGCTTTGCCGGAGCGGTCGGCAGGAAGGCGCCGAACTTCTCGGCCAGGTACATCAGGATGGAGCCGGACTCGAACACGCGGACCGGCACGGGACCGCTGCGGTCTAGCAGCGCCGGGATCTTGGAGTTGGGGTTGATGGCCACGAAGCCGCTGCCGAACTGCTCACCGTCGCCGATGCGGATCAGCCAGGCGTCGTACTCCGCCCCGGCGTGGCCCAGCGCCAGCAGCTCCTCCAGCATGACCGTGACCTTCACGCCGTTCGGCGTGCCGAGCGAGTAGAGTTGCAACGGGTGGCGACCGACCGGCAGCTCCTTGTCATTCGTGGGGCCGGCGACCGGGCGGTTGATCGACGCAAACCGGCCGCCACCGCCCTGCTTCCAGGTCCAGACCTCAGGCGGCGTGTACTCGGGCACATCGGTCATCGTTTGGCTCCCCGTGGGTGGGCTCTTGGGACTGCGTAGCTCTTCCGCGCCAGCTTCGCCAGGGTTAGGCCGGGCCGCGCCCGGCCACCCGGCAGGTGACGTCGATGAAGCGGCGCAACACGGTCGAGCTGTCGTCCGTACGGGCGAAGGACTCGATCTGGAACAGCGTGCCCTGGTGCTCGAACACCTGGTCCTCGCGGAAGCCGGCAGCGCCGCGGACGATGACGAAGCGAACCTGCCTGCTGGACGGCATCACCGCCTCGGCCAGCATGGCCGACCCCATCTCGCGGCCATCCTGGAAAATGGCGTCCCGGCGGAGTTTCCGCCGCAGCATCAACACCACCACGACGACCAGGATAACCGCGCCACCGAGTGTGGTCCAAACGCTCACATCCGCCTCCTCAAGAAACCATGCGGCACGCCGCTCCGATCACGCGACCGTCAACGCCATTCTGGTTGAAGAACCGTAATAGGTAGCTCATGGTATAGCCGTCGCGGAGAGACCGTGACGATAGCATCTTGGTGAAGCACCATGAATATGACCATTGCGTCCGAAGCGGGCGCATCGCCAGCCAGCCGACACTCGCACGACCTCTGCGTGTTCATCGGCCGGTTCCAGCCATTCCACGTCGCCCATCTCAAAGTCGTCGAGACAGCGCTTCAGCATGCACGCCATGTGCTCGTGCTGGTGGGATCGGCGGGGTCGCCGCGCAGCCATCGCAATCCGTTCAGCTACGACGAACGGGCAGACATGATCCGGCTGTCGGTCCATGCGGAGGACCGGGAACGGCTGAGTATCCTGCCGCTGGAGGATTGCTGCTACAACGACACGCAATGGGTCGCCAATGCCCAGAAGCAGGTGAATGCGGCCGTCAAGCAGGCCGGCCTGGCCCGGCGCGGCCGGCCGCCGAACATCGCGCTGATCGGGCATAGCCGCGATCACACCTCCTATTACCTGAAGCTGTTTCCGCAATGGGGCGATCCGATCAACGTGCCGGAGTACGCCAACGGCCTGTCCTCGACGCGGATCCGCAACAGCTATTTCTCCAACCTCGCGCAGAGCTTCCTGAACGACGCCGACGGCCATAAGCCGGGCGACCTGCCGCAGGACCATTTGGTGACGACGCCGGTGCGTGACTTCCTGCTGGGTTTCGCCGAGACGGAGGCGTTCCGCGACATCTGCGAGGAATACGCGTTCATCTTGCAATACCGCGCCCAATGGGCGGTGCCCAAGGTGCCGTACCCGGTGACGTTCGTGACCGTGGATGCCTGCGTCGTCACGGCCGGAAGCGTCCTCCTGGTGCGCCGCAAGGGCCGGCCCGGCAAAGGGCTGTGGGCGCTGCCGGGCGGCTTCCTCGACCAGACGGAAACCGTGGTGGAGGGCATGCTGCGCGAGCTGCGGGAGGAGACCAAGATCGCGCTACCCCCCGGCATGCTGCGCGGGTCCATCGTGGCGCAGCGTGTGTTCGATGACCCGAACCGCTCCTCGCGCGGGCGCACCATCACCCACGGCTTCCTGATCCACCTCAAGAACGAAACCGCGCTGCCCGGCCTGCGCAGCCGCAAACCGGCCAAGCTGGACCTGCCGGAGATCGAAGGCGCCGACGATGCCGAGAAGGCGCAGTGGTGGCCGCTGGCGGACATCAAACGCGACATGATGTTCGAGGACCATTACGACATCATCCTCGCGCTGACCGCGCTGATTTAGGGCACGCCTAACCCCGTCCGCAGCGGGATAGACCCGTTGCGTGCCTTCTCAAAGGAGCTTTGAGACATGTTCGACAACATCATCCTGACCACCGACTCGTACAAGGCCAGCCATTGGCTGCAATATCCGCCCGGCACGCAGCACGTGTACTGCTACGTTGAAAGCCGGGGCGGCGTCTATGACCGCACGGTGGTCTTCGGCCTGCAGGCCTTCCTCCGCCGCTACCTGGACCGCCCGGTGACGCGCGCCGACATCGATGAGGCGGCGGAGTTCTTCGCCGCGCATGGCGAGCCGTTCAACCGGGAAGGCTGGGAGTATATCCTGGCGCAGCATGCCGGGCGCCTGCCGCTCGAGATCAAGGCCGCGCCGGAAGGATTGGCAATCGACACGCACAACGTGCTGCTGACGGTCGTGAACACCGACCCGCATTGCTACTGGCTGCCCAACTACCTGGAAACCGCCTTGCTGCGGGCCGTGTGGTATCCCACCACGGTCTGCACCGTCTCGTTCCAATGCAAGCTGGCGATCCTGCGCGCGCATCAACGCTCCTCCGACATCCCGGCCGAGCAAAACCCGAGCGCGTTCAAGCTGCATGATTTCGGCGCGCGCGGCGCTTCGTCGCAGGAGAGTGCGGCGCTGGCAGGCATGGCGCATCTGGTGAACTTCCAAGGTACCGACACGATCGAAGGCGTGCTGGCGGCCAGGCGCTTCTACGACGAGCCCATGGCCGGCTTCTCCATCCCGGCGGCCGAGCACAGCACCATCACGTCATGGGGCCGCGAGCGGGAGGTGGATGCCTACCGCAACATGCTGCGGCAGTTCGCCAAGCCGGGCAGCATGGTGGCCGTGGTGTCCGACAGCTACGACCTGATGCACGTGGTCAACACCGTCTGGGGCGGCGTGCTGAAGGACACAATCGTGGGCAGCGGCGCCACCGTGGTGGTTCGCCCCGATAGCGGCGACCCGCTGGTGGTTCCCATCGACGTGTTGCGCGCGCTGGACGCGCGGTTCGGCAGCACGGTGAACAGCAAGGGCTACCGCGTGCTGCCATCCTGCATCCGCGTCATCCAGGGCGACGGCATCAATGCGGAGTCCTTGCCGATGCTGCTGCAGAACGTGATGGACGCAGGCTATTCGGTCGACAACATCGCGTTCGGCATGGGGGGCGGGTTGCACCAGATGGTCAACCGCGACACGCAGAAATTCGCCCTGAAGTGCAGCGCGGTCGCCATCGACGGCGAATGGCGTGACGTCTGCAAGGAACCGATCACCGACCCGGGCAAGCGCAGCAAACGCGGCCGCTTCGCGCTGGTGGACACTCCGGACGGCCGGTACGCCACGGTCCCGCTGGGCGATGGTGTTGCCGGGGACGTGTTGCAGCCGGTGTATCGCGATGGCGTGCTGCTCCAGCCGACCGGGTTTGCCGACATCCGCGCGCGCGCCAACCAGGCTGCGGTGCGGCTGAGCCAGCCGGCTTAGGCGGCGCCTTCGGCATGTCGGACCATGTCGCGATCGCCTCCGCCATCCGTGCCTGGGTGGCGGAGCAGCCGTCCGCGCCGGCCGTGATCGATGCGGACATCGTGATGTCCCGGGCGACGCTGCTGCGATGGTGCGAGGCGGCGGCGCGGCTGATGGCGGCGGCGGCCGGGCCGGGCGAGGGGCCGGCGCTGTGCGCACTGCTGCTGCCGCGCTCCTGGGCCGTGCCGTTCGGCCTCATTGCCGCTCGGTGCGCCGGCTTGGCGTTCCTGCCGCTGGACCCCGGCCAACCGGACGCCCGGCTCGGGACGATCCTCGCGCAGGCGCGGCCCACGCTGGTGCTCAGCTTCGCGTCGGACCATGCCCGCATCGACGCGGTCCTTGATGCGTCGGGCCTGCGATCGCTGGCTGCGCCGGGGACGCTGCCGCCGCCGGATCCCGCGCTGGAACACATGAACCTGCACCACGTGGCGGACGGCCGCCGCCTGCCGGCGGGCACGGGGCACCTGGTTTTCACCTCCGGCAGCACCGGGCGCCCGAAGGGCGTCATCCTGCGCGACGCCCCCCTGCTGCAGACGGTGGCGGCGCAGCGCCGCCTGCTGGGAACGGACCACGGTCCCGATGCCGGCGCACCCTCGGTCTGGGCACTCAGCCCCGGCTTCGACGCCAGTCTGTCGGACATCTTCTGCGCCTTGCTCGGCGTCGCGCCGCTGCTGGTGTTCCGGGAGGAGCAGACGCGCTGGCGCTCGCTGGCGGCCGTCATCGCGCGCTACGGCGCGGCCCGGGCCGATCTGGCGCCCTCGCTGATGCGCATCGTTCTGCCCGAGGCGCTCGGCCTGAAGGCGGTCATCTTCGGCGGCGAGCGGTGCGAACCGGCGACGGCGGAGCGATGGGGCCGGGCGACGCTGGCCCTGCAAGCCTACGGCCCGACCGAGGCGGCCGTCTGCGCCACCATCGCCCGCGCCGGTCCCGGCTGGCAGGATGGCGCGCTGGGCCGCCCGCTGCCGCACCAGCGCGTCCTGCTCGCCACGGAGCAGGGCGTGTTCCAGGTCAAGCCGGCGTCAACCGACCGCTGCAACGACACCATCCTGCGATCGGAGGATGGCGCGTCGATGCGGGAGATCGCCACCGGCGAGATTTGGCTTGCCGGCGACGCGATCGCCACCGGGTATCTCGACTCCCCGGCCGCGGCGGCGGAGCGGTTCGGCCTGTGGCAGGGCCTGCGCATCCACCGCACCGGCGACATCGCGCGCTGGAGCGACGGCAGTCTGGCCTGGCTCGGCCGCCGCGACCGCCAACTCAAGCTGCACGGGCGGCTGGTGTGCCCGGAAGAGGTCGAGGCCGTGGCGGGCGAATGCTGGGGCGCGCCCTGCGCCTGCCTGCCGGGCGAGCGGGGGCTGGTCCTGGCGCTCGGCGGCGAGTCCCGCGTCGCGCCGGCGGCGGTGCTCGCCGCCGTCACCCGGCAGCTCGGCGTCGCGCTGACGCCGCGCCGCGCGGTGGTGCTGGCCGCCTGGCCGCTGCTGCCGAACGGCAAGCCCGACCTCACCGCCATCGGCGCGGCTGCTACCCGCTGAAAAGCTAGCATTCACATCATCTCCGTTGTTGGCGGCCACCCTCACCCTGCCAGCGGGAGAGGGTTCGTGAAGGCCCTGCCGCCAAATGCGACAGCCCTTCCCAGAGGGCGAGGACGTTGCAGTCATTGTGAAGCAATCAGGCTTTAGAGCACGATCGTTTCAGGTTGACCTGCAAAAGCCCTCTCCCTCTGGGAGAGGGTTGGGTGAGGGCCAGAATGCACGGTCTCGCGCGTCGGACCCTCACCCCGGCCCTCTCCCAAAGTGAGAGGGAGAAGCACTGCCGTCAACCTGAAACGATCGCGCTCTAAAAGGTCTTCTTGGATGGTTTCATAGTAGGAAGAGGTCTTTTGCACTTGATGCCACAGCCCATCACCGCCTGGCATGCCCCGCGCTGGAGCCCCGCCGACCTCGTGCCGCCGCGTCTCGGCCGCTGCGACGGCTTGAGCACGGCCGAGATCGCCCGGCGTGCGGTGATCCGCGTCGGCCCCGCCCCGCACCGCGCGGACCGCACCGCAACCGTGCTGGTGGGCGGCGCCGGGTTCCTGGGCACGCGCATCGTCAGGCAGTTGCTGGCCGAACCCGGCGACCAGCCGGTCGTGGTGGTGTCGCGCCGTCCGGAGACGGTGCTGCGGCACTGCCCCGCCGACAAACGGCTCGTCCTCGTCGCCGCCGACCTTGCCGCGGCGGACTGGTCCTGGTTGCGGCGCATTCCCCGGGCCGACGTCATCTTCCATCTCGCCGCGTCCGTGCATGCGCTTGCGGGATGGCACGCGCTGGCGCCGGTGAACCTGGCCGGGCTGGCCGCCTCCGTCGCACTCGCCGGGCGGGACGATGCCGTATTGCAGCTTGCCTCGACCCTGTCGGTCTACGTCAGCTCCAACGCCGAAGCCGCGGACGGGGAGGGGACGCTGCCGGAATCCGATGCGGTCTGGCTTTACGGCGGCTACGCGCAGACCAAGGCCGCCGCCGAGTTCGCCCTCGCCCGCATGACGTCTCTGCGCTGGCAGGTCGTCCGCTACGGCCTGCTGGTGCCGGAGCCGGGCGACGCGTTCCCGGCGCGGCATTTCGCGGCGATATTCTGCCGGGCGCTGCTGCGACTCGGCTTGGTCTCCGACCCGGCGGAGCAGGCGGCGGTGGACCTGACGCCCGTTGACGGCGCCGCCGCGGCCGCCATCCGGCTGGCGCGCGCGGCTGCGCCGTGTTGGCGGCACTGGGCGAACCCGGTCGCCGCACCGCTGTCCGAGGTGGTCGCCGCGATCGAGGCGGCGCGCGGGCCGCTTGCCCGCTGTTCCCGTCCCGAATGGCTCGGCCGGCTGCAGGCGCTGCCACGGATCGAGCGCACCCTGCTGCGCGCGGCCTTCGACAAAAGCGGCTTCTTGGCGGATCAGCCCGGGGGATTGCTGAACGTCGATCTGTTCCAAGCCACGGGCCGGCGCTTCATCCCGGCTGGACCGCTACGCGATGCGCCACCGCCGCCGGGCGACCTGCTGCCCGGGTTCGTCCAATCCATGCTGGCGGAGGCGGCGCCGCAGTGATGAGTGTGGCGCGCCACGGCCTGGTGCTCGGCAAGTTCATGCCCGCGCATCTCGGCCACGCCCATCTGATCCGCTTCGCCTGCGGCATGTGCGCGCGCGTGACCGTCGTCGTCGATTGCGTCGCGGGGGAGTGGCCCTCCGCCGAAACCCGGGCGGCGGCGATGCGCCAGGATTGCCGCGGCCTGCCGGTCACGGTCGTGAGCCTGCCGAGCCCGACGCCGCAGCAACCCTCCGACCACCCGGCGTTCTGGGCGTTTTGGCGCGACGCGCTGGTGCGGGCGTGTGGCGGCGTGCCCGACGCGCTGGTATGCGCCGTCGAATACGGCGTCCCGCTGGCGGCGGCGCTCGGCTGCATGCTGCTGCCGCTGGACATCGCGCGGGAGGCGATCCCGCTGACCGCGACGGCGATCCGCCGCGATCCATGGGCGATGTGGACCAGCATCCTGCCGCATGCGCGGGTGCCCTATCTGGCGCGCGTCGCGATCGAGGGGCCGGAATCCACGGGCAAGTCCACCATCGGCCGCCGGGTCGCAGGCGCGCTCGGTTTCGGCTACGCGCCGGAATGGGCCAAATGCTTCATCGAGCAGAGCGTCCGGCAGGGCCGCGCCTTTGCCGAAGCGGATTTGCTGACCATCGCGCAGGGGCATGTGGCCGCCGAGCGCAGCCTCGACCTGGTGGCCGACCGTGCGCTGATCGCCGACACCTCTCTGCTGACGACGCTGGTCTGGGGCGAGTTCCTGTACGGCCGCAGCGACCCGGCGGTCGAGGCGCTGTTCGCGGCGGAGGAGGCGCGGGCGTCGCGGCAGCGCTGGTTCTTCACGCCGGACACGCCCTGGATCGCCGACACGCATCGCGACGTGGCGCCCGACGCGGCGGCTGCGGCCACGCGCCAGCGCTTCTGGGACCTGCTGGTGCGCGCGGCGGAGCGTCGCGGCCTACGCTACGAGGTGGTGCCCGGCGGCTTCCTGGAGAAGGAGCAGCGCGCCCTCAGCCTGGCGCGTGCGCTCCGGGCGGGTCGCGGATAGGAGCGGTGGTTGAGCTAGTAGGGTGGGCTTTAGCCCACCGTGGTCTCC
Organism: Acetobacteraceae bacterium; assembly: GCA_965199095.1. Taxonomy (GTDB): domain Bacteria; phylum Pseudomonadota; class Alphaproteobacteria; order Acetobacterales; family Acetobacteraceae; genus LMUY01. The sequence continues at coordinate 42,028 of CBDAQM010000002.1, read as the reverse complement.
TACGGCCCCTTGAAGAGGTGGGCTGAAGCCCACCCTACGACGGGCCTGCGTCAGGCGGCGGAATAGGGGTCGTTTCATGGCAACGCTGTGCTCGACATGCAGAGTCCTCTCCCCCGCGGCAGGGTGATCGCATTCGGCAGCAAAGCCTCTAGGAACCCCTCCCGCCGGCGGCAGGGGGAGACGCATTGCGGTCGATCTGAGATGACCGGGGGACAGGCTGCGTGTAGTCCGGCATCACGGAGCCGCGCGAGCGATTGTCCACGTTCGGCGCCCCGACACCGGACTGGAAGTCGCCGAGATGGGCGATGCGGAAGTCGAGGCTGAAGCGGGTTCGCCCCGTCGTCTGCGGCAGCGTGCGGTGCAGATGTGCCGCGGCGAAGATCAGGTTGTCGGCCTTGCGGCAATCGAAGCCCTGGGACCGCAACGCCCCGTGGTCCGCCGAACTGGCGGGATACCGCGCACGCTGCCCGGCCGCGCTGTTCTGCCAGCCGATCTTCAAATCCCACCCGTCCCGCACCCACGCGTCATAGTCGAAGATCTCGGAATCGTTGCGGACCGGCACGGCGAACATGTCCGGGTAGAACGCGAAGGTTTCCGCGGCAGCCAAATCGTCCAGCGGAATCCACCAGGTCAGCGCATTCTGCGGATGGGCGTACCAGGTGTCGCGATGGCCGACATAAACCGGGGCCGCCGCGGCCAAATGGTGGCCCCCGCTCAGCACCGTGCGCAGCCGCAGCGGGTCGAAGGCGTACTCCGCCGGGGAAAAACCCAGTGCGCCGATCACCTCGCGCACCGCCTGGTGCCATCGCGCCTCGGTATAGAGCGCCCGGCGGACCCGGCCGATGCAGCCGAACAGGCTGGCGGCGTCGAGCGAGGATGCCCGGGCGCGTTCGTCCTCGCCGCCGAGTTCGGCCCGCAGCAGCTCCAGCACCGCGTCCGCCAGCGCGCGCGACGCCGCCGTGGCGGGACGCTGGAACACCGTGCCGCCATACAGCGCCATGCGGGCGGCCACGTTGCTGTCCGGCAGCGTCGCGGTGATCATCGCGGCCGCCGGGCGAGGGCGATCAGCCGGTCGCTGCCGAGCGCCACCGGCTCCCCCGCGAGCGAACCGAGCAGCCGGATCTCGGCAAACCCCGCTTCCGCCAGCATGCACGCCACCTGCCACGGCATGTACAGACGCATGGCCGAGTGGCGGCGCACCACCTTGCCGTCCGGCAGGTGGTACACCCATTCCTTCAGCAGGCGGCCAGTCTGCGCGTCCACCACGCTGCTGCGATCGAGCCGCACCTCCCCGCCCAGCCGCGGCACGGTGCGGACCAGGCTGGTTTCGGGCTGGAACCGGTGCAAAACGCCCGCCGCGTTCAGCGTGTCCAGCGCGAACACGCCGCCGGGCAGCAGCGCCTCCCGCACCCGGCGCAGCATCGCGAGGTTGCCGGCGTCGGCCGGGGCATGGCCCCAGCTCGTCCACCAACTGAACGCGGCATGGACCGGCGCAGCGGGCACGAAGTCGCGCGCATCGGCCAGGTGGAACTCGGCGGGGAGGCCGGCGCCCGTGGCCTTCGCCTCGGCGACATACGCCGTGCATTGATCGACGCCGACGACATGCGCCCCGCGCCGCGCCAGCGGGATGGCGAGCGCACCGAGGCCGCACCCTTGGTCGAGCACCCGCACGCCGTCCCGCAGGCCCAGCTCACGGGTCAGGAAAGCGAGTTCGGCGTCGCCCGGCTCGCGGCGGAGCAGCATGTCGGCGAGCAGGCCGTCATACAGCGTGCCCACCCAGCCCGCGTCGTCGTGATCGCGGTCCATGCCGGAGGCCGACGCTACACGCCGATGGCGGCTTTGACGCGCTCGGCCGACAGCGGCAGTTGCCGGATGCGGCATCGGGTCGCGTTCGCCACCGCGTTGGCGATCGCCGCGGCGGTGGGGCCCTGCGCCGCCTCGCCGGTGCCCAGGAACGGCAGGCCGGGACGGTCGATCACGTGCACCTCGACGCGGTCGGGCACGGCCGGGAAGCGCAGGATCGGGTAGCCGCTCCAGTCGCGGCTGGTGATGCCGTCCGGCTCGAACGTGACGGCCTCGTACAGCGTCCAACTGCTGGATTGCAGCAGCCCGCCGGCGATCTGGTTGCGGATGCCGTCCGGGCTGACCGCCTGGCCGCTATCGACCGCGCAGTCCGCCCGCACCACCCGGACCCGCCCGGTTTCGTGCTCCACCGCGACCTCCAGCGCCACGGCGGCGTACGCGCCGAGATTCTTGTAGCGGGCGAAGGCGAACCCGCGACCATGGCCCGGCGGCAAGCCCTTCGCGTCCTCCCAGCCGAACGCCTGCGCGGCCAGGGTGACCACGTCGCGGGCGCGGGCATCCGTCAGATGCGCCAGGCGGAACGCCACCGGGTCCATCCCGGCGGCCAACGCCAGCTCGTCCATGAAGCTCTCGATGCTGAACACGTTGGTATACGCGCCCAGCCCCCGCATCGCGGACACGCGCAACGGCATGTCCGGGATGAAGTGGGACACCACGCGGGCGTTCGGCAGGTCGTAGAGCGGGATGCCGTTGCGGTCGCCGCCGCCCTCCGGCTGCGGGATCGGCATCGGCGGCGAGGGCTGCAGCGGGGTGGCGAACGCCCAGCTCGAGGCGAACCGTCCGGCATTGCCGGGCCGCATGTTGTGCGTGTTGCTCCACACGCCATACTGCCAGTCCACGATCCGGCCGCTCGCGTCCAGCGCTGCCGCGACCTCCGTGACCATGGCGGGGGTGAACGGCTCCCAGCTATTCTCCTGTTCGCGCATCCATTGCACCCGCACCGGCTGGCCCGGCACGGCCCGCGCCATCAGCGCGGCGTCCGCAGCGGCGTCGTCGGCGCCGTTATGGCCGTAGCAGCCGGACCCCTCGGAGTGGATGCAGCGCACCTTGTCCAACGGCATCGCCAGCAATTCGGCGAGGGCGGCGCGGTCGGGATAGACGCCCTGCGTGTGCGTCCACACCGTCATCATGTCGCCTTGCAGCCAGGCCACGGCGCAAGACGGCCCGATCGAGGCGTGCATGCCGTAGGGCCGCAGGTAGCGCGCCTTCAGCGTCCGGACGGCCGGCGGCTGGTCGGCCTTGCGGTCCAGGATGATTGTGTCGCGGGTAGGCAGCGCCTGGATGGTGTCGAAGATCGTCGCCGGGTCGGGCAGCGTCGCCCCGCCGGTCCAGACGGCTGCCGCGGCCAGCGCCCGCATCGCGGTGATCGCCTGCCATTCGCCGCGCGCGATCACGCCCAGGTAGCTGCCGTCGCGCACCAGTTTGACGACGCCGGGCAGGGCCAGGACGCCCGCCTCGTCCAACTGGCTGAGCGTGGCGCCGTAGCGGGGTGGCTGCACGGTGCGGGCGTGCAGCATGCCCGGCAGCCGCAAATCCTGCACGTAGGCGAGGCCGCCGCTGACCTTCGCGGGGATGTCGACGCGCGGGACCGCCTTGCCGATCACGGTGTAGGTCGCCGGGTCCTTCAGCGGCGCGCCGGGCTGCGCCAGGCGGTCCGGCGTCAGGCCGCCCACGAGCTCGCCATAGCCCAGGCTGCGTCCGTCCGGCGCGGTGACGCGGCCGCCCTGCGGCGCGAGCGTTGCCACCGGCACGGACAGGCGGGACGCTGCCTCCGCCACCAGGATGCCGCGGACCTCGGCCGCGGCGTTCATGATGGCGGTGCCGCTGTCCTGCATGGAGTGGCTGCCGGCGGTGTAGCCCTCGTCCGGCGTGCGCCCGGTATCGGCGGTGACCAGCGTGATCGCGTCCGGCGCCAGGAAAAGCTGCTCCGCCGCGACCTGAATCAGCGCGGTGCGGATGCCCTGCCCAAGCTCCGCCTTGCCGGTGAACACCGTCACCGCGCCGTCTGGGGCCACCTGCACCCAGCCGGCGAGGCGCGGCGCGTCCTTCAGGCTGCCCGGCAGCTTGGCGGCGCCGGCGGCTGGCTTTGCCTCCTGCGCGCGGGCGCCGAACGTCACGGCGAGCGCGCCGGTGCCCGCCAGCAGCATGCGCCGGGATAGCATGGCGGTCATCCCTCCGACTCCGTGGCGGACCGCATGGTCGCGGCGGCGCGGCGGATGGCGGCCAGGATGCGGGTGTGGGTGCCGCAGCGGCAGAGATTGGGCTGCATCTGCGTGCGGATTTGCGCCTCGCTGGGGGAGGCGTTCTTTTCCAGCAGCGCCTGCGCCCGCATGATCATCCCCGCGATGCAGTAGCCGCATTGTGCCGCCTGCTCGTCGATGAAGGCCTGCTGCAACGGGCCGGGATGCGCGGCGGTCCCCAGCCCCTCCACCGTCTTGATCTGCCGTCCCTCCAGCACCGCCGCGGGGATCAGGCAGGAGAACGTGGCCGTGCCGTCCACCATCACGGTGCAGGCGCCGCACTGGCCCAGGCCGCAGCCGTATTTCGCCCCGTTCAGGCCCAGCGTGTCGCGCAGCACGTAGAGCAGGGGGGTGGATGGGTCGACGTCCAGCTCGTGCCGGACGCCGTTGACAGTGATCGTCGTCATGAACGTTTGTCCTGCCGGATGTCATGCACCGCCGCGTCCAGCCCGGTCCAGACCGGACGGTCGGCGAAGCGGGCGCGCAGATAGCGCAGCACGGCGGCGATCTGCGCGTCGCTCAGCGTGCTGGCGAAGCCCGGCATCCACGGCCCGCGCTCCCCGGGCTGCGGCTGCAGCCCGTAGAGGATCGTCTGCGTGGCGTTGCGCGGCGTGGGCGCGGTGACGGAACTGCCGAGCGCCAGGGAGGGCCGCCCGCCCAGCATCATCGGGGCGCCGGCGCCGTGGCAGCCGGCACAGGCGCCGGCGAAGATCACGGCCCCTTCGGTGTTGGCCAGGGCGGCGGGCGGGGTCTGCGCCGCGGCCGCGCGGGCGGCGACACGCTGCTCGCGCGCCGGGTCGGGCGCGCCGGTTATGCTGGCGATGTAGACGGACATGGCGCGGACATCGGCCTCCGGCACCGCCGACAGATCGTGCGACACCTGGCCCATCGGGCCGGCCGCTGCGGCGTGCTGCGCGTCCAGCCCATGGCGCAGGAAGCGGTAGACCGCGTCGGCGGTCCAGGGGATGGCCGCCGGGGAGCTGGCGGCCGTTAGGCCCGGCCCCTCCCACCCATCGGCCAGGCCGCCGGCATAGGCGTGGCCGGCCTCCTCGGCGCCCAAGGCGTCGTGCGGGGAGTGGCAGGCCTGGCAATGCCCCAGCCCCTCCACGAGGTAGCGGCCGCGGTTCCAGTCCGCGTCCCTGGCTGGGTCCGGCGCGAGCGGGCCGCGGTCGAGGAACAGCAGGTTCCACCCGGCCATCAGCGGGCGGATGTCGAGCGGGAACGGCAGGTGCGTGTCCGGCGCCTGGGCGCGCACCGGCTGGCGCGTCATCAGGAAGGCGTAGATGGCGGCGACGTCGGCGTCCGTCACGTGGGTGTAGTGGTTGTAGGGAAACGCCGGGTAGAGGAAGCCGCCGGTGCGATCCACCCCCTGCTGCATGGTCCGGCGGAACGCCGCCAGCGACCAGGCGCCGATGCCGCTGTCCGGATCCGGCGTGATGTTGCTGGCGTAGACCTGCCCGAACGGGGTCGCCAGCGGAGCGCCCCCGGCATAGGCCTGTCCATCCGGCGCCGCATGGCACACGGCGCAATCGCCGATTGCCGCCAGTTGCGCGCCCTTGACCACGATCGCCGGGTCGAACGCAGTCGGGGGCGCGACGGGCGCGATCGCGGGCCGCCAGGCCAGCGCCACGGCCCCCACGCAGCACAACACCGCCAGCCCGGCCAGGCCGTACCACAGCCGGCGGCGGGTCATGGCCGGGCCGCCGTGTCGCGCGGCGCGAGCGTGAACACCGGAACCATGCGCCCTTCCTTGGAGGGCCGGAACGTGGCCGTGACCCGGTCCTCGATCCGGACGTCCTCCAGGACGCAATCGACCAGGTTGGTCAGCACGACCGGCCCTTCGTCCAGCCGGACGTAGGCGACGATTGCGGCTGCTCCCCGGCGCAGGGCCGTGCAGGCGTAGACGCTGCCGCCGCCTGTTGCCGGCTCCCACGCCACGTCCGTGCTGTGGCAAAACGGGCAGAATGCGCGGGGATACCAATGCGCCCGGCCGCAGGCCCGGCAGCGTGGCAGCAGGAAGATCCCGCTCGCGGCCGCCTGCCAGAAGGGCCGGGCGTGCGGGTGGTTGGTGACGTAGGGGTCACGGTCCAGCACCAGCGCCACGTCGTCCTGCGTCATCGGCGTCACTCCCGGCCCAATATGACCGAGGCATGGGCGTGGCCGCTGCCGATCACCCCGCCGGGCCCGCTCGCCAGCGCCAGGTCGCAGTTCGGCACCTGCACCGCCGGATGCGCCTCGCCCCGCACTTGGCGGACGGCCTCGATCAGCTTGGTCATGCCGCCGCGATTGCTCGGGTGGTTGTTGCACAACCCGCCGCCATCGGTGTTGAACGGCAGCCGGCCGACGCCGGAGATCAGGTTGCCGTCGGCCACGAACGCGCCGCCGCGCCCCTTCTCGCAGAAGCCGAGATCCTCGAGCTGCAGGATGACCATGATGGTGAAATTGTCGTAGATCGAGGCGTATTTGATGTCACCCGGGCGCACGCCCGCCGCGGCAAAGGCCGCCGGCCCGGACCGCGTGGCGCCGGTCCGCGTCAGGTCGATGTCGCCGCCCGCCCGGGTCCAGATCGTCTCGCCGCATCCCAGCACCGGCACGCGGGGACGGCCGAGGCTGCGGGCGATCTCCGGATTGGTGACCACCAGCGCGCCGCCGCCATCGGTGATGACGCAGCAATCCAGCCGGTGCAGCGGATCCGCGACGAGGGGCGAGGTCACGACGTCCTCCACCGTCACGACCTTGCGCAGCAGGGCGTGCGGGTTGTGCTGCGCGTGGTGCGAGGCCGCTACCTTCACCCAGGCGAGCTGCTCGGCCGTGGTGCCGTATTCGTGGCGATGGCGCGCCGCCATCATGGCGTATTCCGTGGCGATGGTGGAGCCGTAGGCAGCGACCCATGGCGCATCGGGCAGCTCCGGCTCGGTAAAGCGCGGCGCCGTGCCGGTCGCCATGCCCTCGCTGCGCGGGCGGCCCGCCAAGGTGATCAGCGCCACGGAGCACCGCCCGGCCGCGATCGCCTCCACCGCGTGCGCCACGTGGATGAGGTAGGAACAGCCGCCGGTATCCGTGCTGTCCACATGCCGCAGGCGGAGGTTGAGGTAGTCGACCATCCAGCTCGCATTGATGCCGGGCGCGTCGCGCGCGCAGAAATAGCCGTCGACGTCGGCGAAGCCGAGCCCGGCATCCGCCAGCGCGCCGCGCGCGCATTCGGCATGCAGCTCGGCCACGGAGGTCTCCGGCGCCAGGCGCGTGGGATGCTCAAACGCGCCGACGATGTAGGCCGCGGCTTTCGCCATTCACCCTCCCCGTGCGGCATCCCCGCACACCGGCCAAAGTACTGCCGCCAGTCGAATAATCAACCGTGGCCGTCAGCCCGCTGCGCCGCCGCTGAGCAGCCAGGAGATCTCGCCCGCCGCCTGCTTCACCGCCTTGCGATAGGCGACGCGGTTGCGCTGCGCCCGCGCCGAGACCGCGCCGATGACCAGCACCGCGGCCAGCCGGCCATCCCGCTCCGTCAGCGCCGCCGCCACGCCGGCGCCGCCATCCGTCACCTCCTCGTAGCTCTCGGACACGCCGCTGCGGCGGACGAGCTGCACCGCCTTGCGCACGGCGTCGGCGGTGTGCGGGGTGTTGGGCCGCAACTGCGTCAGCGTCGTGCGGGCGAAATAGTCGGCCAGCCACGCCTCGCTGCGGGACGCCAGCACCACGCGCCCGGCGGCCGAGGCGTAGTACGGCCGTGTCTCACCGATCGGCACGGTGTAGCGGACGTTGGTGGTTCCCTCCACGATGTGCGTGTAGACGACCAGGCCCCGGGCGTCGTCCGGCATGGCCAGCAGCACCGTCTCCGACACCTCGTCCGACAGGCGCTTCATCAATCCGCGCGCGGTGGCGGCGACGTGGTCCAGGCCCAGGATTTTGCGCGCCAGGTCGAACGCCCCGTCGCCGAGCCTGTAGGTCGTGCCGACGCGTTCGACGTAGTGCGCGCCGGTCAGCACGCGCAGGATCGCCAGCAGGCTGCTCTTCGGCGCCGTCAGCGCGTCGCCCAATTCGGTCAGCGTGGTGCCGTTGGGTGTTGTGGCGATGAAGGCCAGCATCTCGACCAACCGCAACGCCGCCCGCGGCCCGATCGCAGCCTCGCTCATGGCGCGACGGCGCAGGCGGTTTGCTTGACAGCGACGGAGGCGGACGGCAATTTCGAATTTCGAACATCGTGCGGAAAGCCGAATACACAGGTCATCGCGCCAACTTCCAGGGGCCTGTTTTCGCGCTCAACCGTACAGTGAAACGCCAAGGGAGGCGACAATGCGTATCACCCGCCGCGCCGTCATGGGCGGCCTCGCCGCTGCCGGGTCGATCCCGCTGGGGGTGCGGGCGCAGGCAACCCGCCCGCTTCGGATCGGCGTGCTGAACGATGAGTCCGGTCCCTACAAGGATGGCGGCGGCCCGACCAGCGTGGCCTGCGTGCGCCAGGCGGTGCTGGAATTCGGCGATAGTCTTGGCCCCGTGGACATCCTGGTGGGCGACCATCAGAACAAGGCGGATGTCGGCGCCGGCATCGCCCGCCAATGGCTTGACCGCGATGGGGTCGACGTGGTCGTGGACGTGCCGTCCTCCGCCGTGGCGCTGGCGGTCAACACGATCGTCCGCGAGAAGAACAAGGTCTACCTCAATTGCGGGGGCGCCACCACCGAACTGACCGGCGCCCAATGCACGCCGAATACCGTGCACTGGACCTACGACACGGACATGCTGGCGAAATCCGCGAGTTCCAAATCCAAGGGGACGAAGTGGTTCTTCATCACCGCGGACTACGTGTTCGGGCAGGAGATGCAGGCGGCTGTCTCCCGTTTGATCGGGCAGGGCGGCGGCAGCGTCGCCGGATCGGTCAAATACCCGTTTCCCGGCACGTCGGATTTCTCGTCCTTCCTGCTGCAGGCGCAGTCCAGCGGCGCGAACGTGCTGGGCCTGGTGAATGCCGGCTACGACACGCTCAACTGCATCAAGCAGGCGCATGAGTTCGGCATCACCACGCAGATGCGGCTGGCGGCGATGCTGCTGTTCATCACCGACGTGCATGGCTTGGGTCTCGAAACTGCGCAGGGGCTGACCCTGACGGAAAGCTTCTACTGGGACCTCAACGATCGCACCCGCGCCTTCACCCAGCGGCTGCTCGCCAAGCAGAAGCCGCCGAACTACCCGAACATGGAGACGGCGGGCTGCTATGCCAGCGTGCTGCACTACCTGAAGTCGGCGGCCAAGGTCGGGGTGCAGACCGCCCAGAGCAATGGCGCGGCGGTCGTGTCCGCGATGAAGGCGGAACCGGCGGAGGATGACGCGTTCGGCCGCTCCATCATCCGCGTCGATGGCCGGCAGACCAGCCCGGCCTATCTGTTCCAGGTGAAATCCCCGGCGGAAAGCAAGGCGCCGTGGGACTATTTCAAGCTGGTCGGCACGACGCCCGGCGACCAGGCCTATGGCCCGCTGAACCCCGCCTGTCCGCTCGTCAAGGCCTGACCCGCATGGCGGCGGCGCGCTACGAACTGGACCCGGTGCTGCATTCGGCGGGAGGCGTCGGCGCCATGCTGGTCGATGCGGTGGAGCGGCACGGCCCGCGCACCGCGTTCATCGCGTCGGGGCGGCAGGTTTCGTACCAGGCGTTCGGCGCGGATGTCAGCCAGGCGATGCAGTTCCTCGCCGGGCTGGGGCTGACGCCGGGTGACGCGGTCATGCAGCTTTGCGCCAACAGCTACGAGATGTTCGTGCTGATGGCGGCGTGCTTCATCGGCGGCTACGTCTCCGTCACGCCGCATTACGGCAGCTCCGCGGACGACCAGCGCTACATCCTGCAGGATTGCGGCGCCGTGCTGCTGGTGACGGACGCGCCGCGGTCCGCCGTCGCGGCGGGTCTTGCGGCCGAGGGCGGCGTGCGGGCGTTTTGCCACGACGCCGGCTCGGATCTGCCGCCTCTTTGGCCCGCGGTCCGGGCGTATGCGCCGCAGCCGCTGCTGCCGCTGGACAGTCCGCAGGACATGATCCGGCTGATCTACACGGGCGGCACGACCGGGCGTCCCAAGGGCGTCGTCACGCTGAGCAGCCAACTCGCCTTCGCGTCCCTGCTGCACGTGGCGGAGCAGGGGTTCACCCCGGACGACCGGCTGCTGGTGCTGTCGCCGATCTCGCATGGCGCCGGGTCGTTCATCATCCCCGTGCTGAGCAAAGGCGGCGCGGTGGTGATCCAGACCGGGTTCGACCCGACGGCGGTGATCGACGCGGTTACGCGGCTGAAGGTGACGGTGCTGTTCCTGGTGCCGACCATGCTCTACGTGCTGATGGACGCGCCGCGTCTCCCGGGCGCGGCAATGTCGTCCTTGCGCCGCATCATCTACGCGGCGTCGCCGATCTCGCCCCCGCGGCTGGCCCAGGCCCTGCGGCTGTTCGGGCCGATCCTGTCGCAGAATTACGGGCTGACCGAAGTGCCGGGCACCGTGCTGACGCTGACGCCGGAGGACCATTTGGATACGCGGGCAGACCGGCTCGGCTCCGCCGGTAAGCCGTATCCCTGCGTCAGCGTCACCCTGCTGGACGATGAGGACAAGCCTATCGGCCGTGGTGGCGGGGTGGGGGAAATCTGCATTCGCGCGCCGCATGCCACGCCGGCCTATTGGCGGCAGCCGGAGCTGACGGCGCAGCTTTGGCGGGGTGGCTGGCTGCACACCGGCGACATGGCGTTCCAGACCGCTGATGGCTATGTCCATATCGTCGACCGCAAGAAGGACATGATCATCTCCGGCGGCTTCAACGTCTACCCGCAGGAGGTCGAGAACGCCCTGGCGCTGCACCCGGCGGTGTCGCAGGCGGCGATCATCGGCATCCCCCATGAAAAATGGGGGGAGGCAGTGCATGCCGTCGTGGTGCTGAAGCACGGCGCCTCGGCCACCGACGCCGAGTTGATCGACTACGTGAAGCAGGGCAAGGGCCCTGTCCTCGCTCCGAAGACGGTGGCCTTCACGGACTCGCTCCCGCTGACCGGGCTCGGCAAAATCGACAAGAAAGCCTTGCGGGCCCCGTTCTGGGTGGACCAGTCCCGTTCGGTCAGTTGACGCGGCGTATGCGGCGGCAGAGCGATGCTCGCGGTAGCGTAACGTTCCGCAAGATGCTACACCGCGTCTGCCCCCCGGCAGGAGCAAGGCGGGCAGACGCCAGAACCACAAGAGACAAAGAAAAAGGACCGTAACAATGCGCTTTAACATTGTCCCAGTCGCGGGGCTGTTGCTTTTTGGGCTGGCTGGCATCGCCCACGCCAACGACGCGGACTTCACCCTCAAGAACAAGACCGGCTACCAGATTGATGAGGTGTATGTATCGCGCCACTCCAGCAATGACTGGGGCAGGGACCGCATGGGCAGCGACGCGCTTGCCGATGGCGAGAGCCTCGACGTCAACTTTCCCCACGGGAACGGCGCCTGCAAGTTCGACATCAAGGTGAAGTATCACGACGACAACTCCACCGCGGAATGGGGCAACGTGGACCTTTGCCAATACGACACGATCTCGCTGTATTGGGATGCCAAGCGGCAGGTGACGCGCGCCGTCGGCGAGTAGGGCGCATGGGGGTCGACGCGGTCACTCACGTGGCCGCGTCATCAGCTCCGCCATGGCCAGCAGGCGTTGCGCCTGTTTCAGGTGCGGCATGTCGAACATCTTGCCGTCCAGCCCGACCACACCCGTGCCGGGCGACGCCGCGAACGCGTCCACCACCCGGTGTGCGAAGGCGACCTCCGCCGCATCCGGGCTGTAGGCGGCGTTGATCGGCGCCGCCTGGTCCGGATGGATCGCGAGCCGCCCGGTGAAGCCGAGTTGCCGCGACAGCCTGCACTCCGCCGCCAATCCAGTCGGGTCGCGGAAGTTCACGAACACGGTGTCGACCGCCTGCACCGCCGCCGCGGCAGCGCCCGCGAGGCACAGCGAGCGCGCGAGTTCGTAGGTGGACGCGTAGCCCCCGCCGGGCGCCTGGTTCGTGCTGGCGCCGAGTGCGGCGGCCAAATCCTCCGCCCCCCAGGTCAGCCCCGCCAGCCGGGGGCTGCACCCGGCGTAGCTGCCGAGCGCGAAGACGGCGCGCGCCGTCTCCGTCGCGACGGGGATGATGCGGATGCCGCCCGGGGGCAGCCCCTCCCGGGCTTCCAACGCGGTGAGGTAATGGTCCAGCACAACGATGTCGGCGGCCGAGTCCGGCTTCGGCAGCAGGATGCCGTCCGGCGCGCCGCCGACGATGGTGGCGAGGTCCGGCAGCGCCTTGGCGGTGGCGAGCGGGTTGATCCGGACCCAAAGCTGCTGCCGTGTCCGCCCCGGCCGGGAGGCAAGGTAGGCGCGCACCAGGCCACGGGCGACCGCCGTCCGGTCCGGCGCCACCGAGTCTTCCAGGTCGAGGATGAGGGCGTCCGCGGCGGAGCCTTCGCCCTTCGCCAGCTTGCGTTCGCTGTCACCGGGCACGAACAGCAGGGAGCGCAGGATCATAGGGACGTCCTCATTCGGCGGCTTACGGCGCAAAGATCGCCCGGGTTTCCGCATAGCGGCGCAGCCGGTCCAGCCAGAAATCCGGCCGGTCGCCGCCGGGCGACAGGGGAGGGACCATTTGGGTCCATTCCCGGCAATCCACCATCACCCAATTGGTCTCTGTCGAGGGTGGTCCCACCGCCGGCTCGCAGCGGTCGTTCGCCACCATGGCGGCGGCCAGGCGCCGGTCGCCGGCGCGGTCCTGCCGGGACAGGTTCTGCCACCGTTCCCAGCGCGTGTAGCCGAGTTCGTGGGTGAAGTACATGCGCTCCAGGTTGCCCGCGACATCGGGATTGCGGCCGCCAAAATGGTCGGTCACCAGCGTGGTCAGGGTGGCCTGGCCGACCCTGCCGCCAGCCTTGGTGCGGAAGGTGACGGGCTGGACGGACCACCGGGTGAACGCGGTGCCGAGATCGTCCGGGCATGCCGGCTGCCGTCGCGTGATCCGCGCGACCATCTGCCCCGCTGGCCGGGTGGCGAAGCTGTTGTCGACGAGCACCCAGGCATCGGACGGCGTGCAGTGCGGACCGATGAAGAATTGCAGCCCGCCGCTCCCGTCTTCGGTCAGGCCGATGGAGGCCGACTCGGGCGTGAAGAACACCACCTGGCCGCCATCGCCGGGCTCGAAATGGCCGAACTCGCGGGGCGGGTCGCCGAAATCGGTCGCCTGCACCACGGCAGGGCCGAGGCTGGTGCGGACCGGGACCGAATCGCTCTCCTGGTAGCCGTCGGGGAACCGGCCGCGGTCGTTCAGGTCCGCCCAGTCGCGTCGCCGGTATGGCAGCATCTCGTCCACGTTCAGCTTGCGCTGCCGGATGCAGCGGGCCGGGCCATCCAGCGGGCTGACGCCGATGAGGACCTGGTTGCGCGCATCGACGCAGACGCTCTCAACCATGAAGTCCCACGCCGCCCGCCAGGCAGCCGGCGAGGCATCCTGCGCCTGCGCCGCCACGGGTGCGGCAAGCACGGCGCAAACGACGGCACCCATTGCATGCTGCCAGAGAGCTCTCATCCTGCTGCTGCCTTGTTTTACGGGTGCCGCGATATAAGTGAATTCGTTGCCGAGAGATAGGAGGCGCCTACAAGCGGGCGTTAAGGCAGAACCTTGCCCGGGTTCATCAGCCCCGCCGGATCCAGCGCGGCCTTGATGCGGCGCATGGCGTCCAGCTCCGCCCCGCCGCGCCAATCGGGCATCATGTAGGGCTTGAGCTGGCCGACCCCGTGCTCGGCGGAGAACGAGCCATCCAGCTCGCGCACCACGGCGCCCACCGCATCCATGATGTCGTGGTCGCGGGCCAGGAAGGCGGCGGGCGCCATCCCGACCGGCTGCTCGAAATTGAAGTGGATGTTGCCGTCGCCGATATGGCCGAATGCGACGCAGCGCACGCCGGGGATCAGCGCGGCGACCGCTGCCTCGCCCCGGCGCAGCAATTCGGGCACCTGCGATACGGGCACGGACACGTCGTTCTTGACGGAGGCGCCTTCGCGCTTCTGCGCCTCCGCGTGTTCCTCGCGCAGCTTCCAGATCGCCAGCCGTTGCGCGTCGCTGGCGGCGATCGCGGCGTCCGTGACGGTGTCGTTTTCCATGGCCGCTTCCAGCACCGTCTCCAGCGAGGCGCGCAGGTCGTCGCCGGCACGCGCGCTGCCTAATTCCACCAGCGTGTAGTGCGGGGCCGGGGCGATGGGCAGCGCGGCGCCCGGGATATGGCGCGTTACCAACGCCATCCCGGCCCCGCTCATGTATTCGAACGCCTGCAACGCCGCCGGGTCGTGTTGCTGGAAGCGGGCGAACAGCGCCAGCGCCGCATCGGTCGACGGCACGGCGCACAACGCGACCTCACGCTGCCGCAGGGCAGGCGCCAGCTTCAGCGTGGCGGCGGTGATGATGCCGAGCGTGCCCTCCGCCCCGACCAGGAGCTGGCGCAGGCAATATCCGGTGTTGTCCTTGCGCAGCCGGCGCAGGCCGTTCCACGGCGTACCATCCGGCAGCACGGCCTCCAGCCCCAGCACCAGGTCGCGGGCGTTGCCGTAGCGCACCGTGGTGTTGCCCCCGGCGTTGGTGGCGAGCACGCCGCCGATCTGCGCCGTCCCTTCGGAGGAGATGGACAGCGGCAGCAGGCAGTCCGCCGCGACTGCCGCATCCTGCGCCGCCTTCAGCGTGACGCCGGCCTCCACCGTCATGGTCATGTCGACCGGGTCGATGGCGCGGATGCGGTTCAAGCGCGCGAGGCTGACCACCACCTGGCCCGGCCCGCTGGGCACCCCGCCGCCCACCATGCTGGTGTTGCCACCCTGCGGCGTCATGGCCACCCCGTGGGCGACGCACAACCGCACCGCCGTCGCCAGCTCCGCCATGTCGGCCGGCCGCAGCACCGCCAAAGGCGGGTGGTTGTACAGCCCCCGCCAATCCTGGCCGGCCGGCGCCGTGTCGACGCCGTCGAGCAGCAGGCCGCGCGGGCCGAGCAGCATCGACAGCTCATCCAGCAGCGTGGACGGCATCAGCAAATTCGGCAATCGATCCTCCTGGCCCGGCGCATCGGGTGACTTGGCGCGGGTGGGCCACGATCCAGGCTGGCAGCCGCCCCCTCAGCCTGTCAAAATAGCCGCCAATCCGGAGGGATCAATGACCGAACGTCCCATCACGCTGTTCCACAGCCCGCAATCCCGGTCCAGCGGTGTCGTGGCCCTGCTGGAGGAGCTGGGCGTCCCCTACACGCTGCGTCTGGTGGACCTCAGCAAGGAGGAGCAGTCGGCGCCCGACTTCCTGGCGATCAACCCGTTGGGCAAGGTGCCGGCGCTGCAGGACGGGTCCGCGGTCGTGACGGAGCAGGTGGCGATCTTCCTCCATCTGGCCGACCTGTTTCCGGCCGCCGGGCTGGCGCCGGGGCTGCAAGACCAGTTGCGCGGGCCGTATCTCCGCTGGATGGTGTTCTACGCCGCCGCGTTCGAGCCGGCCCTGGTCGACAAGGCGCGCGGGCACGATCCAGGCCGGCGGGGCATGAGCCCGTATGGCTCGTACGAGGCGGTGATCGACACCATCGTCGCCGGGCTGCAACCGGGTCCGTATCTGCTGGGCAGCACGGTGTCCGCCGCGGATGTGCTATGGGGCGGTGCGCTGGCCTGGACGATGCAGTTCGGGCTGGTCCCGCCGCATCCGGTGCTCCAGGACTACGTCGCCCGCATGGCGGCCCGGCCCGGCGCGCAGCGTGCGGCAGAGAAGGACAAGGCGTTGAAGGGCAACCCGCCTGGCTGATCCGACCCCTTCAATCTGGCCGCACCGGCTGGTCAACCGGGTGGTTGAGCCTGGGGCCACCCGTCAGCATCGCCAGCAGCGTTTGCGGGATCAGCAGCGCCAGCGTCACGTGGATGGCCAGGAAGCCCAGCAGGATGGTCATTCCGGTGAAATGGATGATCCGCGCACTCTGGAAGCCGCCGAGCAGGGAGACCAGGCCGGAAAACTGCGTCGGCTTCCAGATTGCGAAGCCGGTGACGACCTGCAGGATGCCGGCCAGGATGGCGACGATATACAGCAGCTTCTGCACGGCGTTGTAGGTGGTCAGGTCCTCGTGCGCGACGCGAAAATGCAGCGCATCGCGCGCCGTTCGGACCAGCTCGTCCAGCCGGATCGGCAGCAGCCGTTCCCGCAGCCGGCCGGTGGCGAACCCGTAGGCCAGGTAGGCGAGGCCGGTCAGCATCAGGAGCCACATGCCGGCGAAGTGCCAGAGCAGGCTTTCCGCCGCCCAACTGCCAAGACGGAATGTTCGGCTGAAATGCAGGCCGCCGATGATCACGTCGTCATCGTAGATGCCCCAGCCGGACGTGATCATGACGATGACAGCCGCGGCGTTGAGCCAATGCATGATCCGCACCGGCCATGGATGCAGCCGGCGGCCGTTGCGGACCGGTTGCTTTTCGACGTGACCTGCGGCGACGCCCATCCCTTGTCCCTTCGAACGCGATGATCATACATGCCATCTCGGCCAAGTCCCAGCCGTCCGGGCGTCACAGGCCAGTTCGGGCTGCGGGTGGTGTGGTGAGGTTGGTTGCGGCCGTCATCATGGCTGCCGCGCCGGGGACCGGCGTTGCATCGGCGCAGGAGCCGGCGGCTCCGGGCATGAGCCTTGCCGAGGCCGCGGCCAGGCGGTTCCCGCAGCCGGTGGACGCGAGTTCCCTCGTGGGCCGCAGGGTGCTGCAGCCGCTGGAAAGCCAGCCGACGCTCGGCTTCGTTGGCCAGGTGGTAAAGGCTGCCGGCAGCGGCGAAATCGAAGTCGTCGTGAAGTACGGCGGGTTCCTGGGCTTCTTCTCGCGGCCGATCGCCGTGCCGCTCGACGCCATGGTCCTGTTGGGCCAGGACATGGAGATCGTCGATTTCACCCCGCCGCAACTTGCCAAGATGCCGACCTACACCGGCCTGGGCTTCACCGATTTGCCCGCGCACAGCATCATCCGGGTCGGGTTGGCGCGTCCATCGCATTGACCATGGCCGATATTCAACGCTGTCAGAGATGCGGCTGGCCCAAGCTTTCGGGCTTGGAGACCTTCAGCTTGTGCGGCAGGCATGATTGTTCAAAGATCGTGAACGCCAGGCTGACAAATTGCTCGGCCTCGTCCTTCCGGCCCTCAGAATAGGCACTGTTTGCGAGATCGAGTGCCAGCCGGCCAAATTCCGCTGTCAACATTGAGAAACGCGACATCGTTTTGCCTTTCTCATGATCGGCCTCGCTGCCGGTCTTTTTGATACAATCGCTAGAGCAACGTGATCTATGACATTCTCCAGACATGTCGACGCTCGTGACGATATCAATGCGAGTGGTAAACAAACCGATCCGCGCTGAGATGTCCGCGATACAATATTTTGTGATCCGCAACGTCTTCAATCGTGGCATGGAACTCTGCGACCGACGTTCCAAACCAGGGTGCTGCGCAGCACAAATCAGGGACGTTGTTTGATCCACCGGCACATCCGGGGTACTCCATCAGCCCAGCCGATCGGAGCGCGCCCTATGGACATGTATTTCTACGAACCCAGGAACGGCCACGGTCTGCCGCACGACCCGTTCAAGGCGATCGTGGCGCCCCGGCCGATCGGGTGGATTTCGACACTCGACCAACAGGGCCGGGTGAATCTGGCGCCCTACAGCTTCTTCAACGGGTTCGGGTCCAACCCACCGATCGTCGGGTTTTGCAGCGAAGGCCGCAAGGACAGCCTCAGCAATGTGGCGGCGACGGGCGAGTTCGTGTGCAACCTGGTGAGCCGCGACTTGGCCGAGGCGATGAATCTTACGGCCGCACCGTTGCCGAGCGGCACTGACGAGATGGCGATGGCCGGCCTGGAAGCGGCCGCATCGCGCTGCGTCAAGCCGCCGCGCGTGGCGCGGTCGCCGGCCGCGTTGGAGTGCAAGCTGCTGCAGATCGTGGAACTGCTGACGTTGACGGGCGAGCCCAGCGGCGGCCATTTGGCGCTGGGCCAGGTGGTGGGGGTCCATATCGACCGGGCCTTCCTGCGGGACGGCATTTTCGATACGGCGGCGGCCCGTCCGGTGGCGCGTTGCGGCTACCGCGGGGATTATGCCGAGGTGGTCGAAACGTTCGAACTGGTCCGTCCAACGCGATGACCGCCAGCATGTCGGCCGGCGCCGCGTTCGCCGTTTTGGCGTTCTTGCCTGTGTTTAGACAAACCGGGATGTCGTTTTGACCGGACCGATTCGCGGCGATGTGTAATCCTTCAGCTTTTTGCTGAGGGGTGATGCGTTCGACACTCCCTGGGCGGCCAGCATCTCAATCATGGCCGCGTCGAAGCGCAGGGCGAATTCATTGATCGCGACCTGTGAAAGCGCCGCGGCAGCCGTCCGTTGCGTCGATTCTGTCGCCTGTGTGTCTGCGGTTAAAGAGTTTTGCAGAACTGGTGTGGCAAATTGAGAGAGGGTGGAGGTTGAGTTCGCTATCATAACACGCGGCCTCTTGGACGAGGGGACGCCGCGCCGTTTTTGGCGCACATACACCCTAACACAGTCTGAAGTAGGAGTGTGTTAACGCTATTGCGCGACGGCCGAGCACATGGTCCTGCGCTTCAAATCCCGATCCCCGCTGTCTCCCAGAGGGAGGGTGGCGCTAGAGCACGATCGTTTCAGGTGGACCTGTAAAAGCCCTCTCCCTCTGGGAGAGGGAGAGGCACTGCCGTCAAGCTGAAACGATCGCGCTAGAACTTATCCCACCCGCCTTCGTCGCCTGGTTGCTTCAGGGCGAGGTTGCCAGCGCTGCCGGCGAAGGCGCGCCGGGCCGGCTTCGCACCGGACATCCGCCCGGCCGCCTGGCGCGCCGCAGCCGGCTGGCGGAGGGCGGGGGCAGCGCTGCGTCCCCCTTCGGCATCAAGGCCGCTTATGCGAAACCGGCCGACAAGCTTCGAGAGCTGCTCGGCCTCGCGGGCAAGCGAATGGCTGGCCGCCGTCGTCTGCTCCACCATCGCCGCGTTCTGCTGCGTCACCTGATCCATCTGGTTGACCGCCGTGTTCACCTGGCCAAGCCCGGTCGACTGTTCCACCGCCGAGGCAGCGATTTCCGCCACGACACTGTTCAGCTCGCTCACCTGGGTGACGATGCGCGCCAGCGCCCGGCCAGTTTCGCCGACCAGCTTCACGCCGCAGGTCACTTGCCCGGTGGATGTCGCGATCAGCGCCTTGATCTCCTTGGCGGCCTGGGCCGAGCGCTGTGCGAGCGCACGCACTTCGGACGCAACCACGGCGAAGCCGCGTCCCGCGTCCCCGGCCCGTGCCGCCTCGACTCCGGCGTTCAGCGCCAGCAGGTTGGTTTGGAACGCGATCTCGTCGATGACGCCGATGATCTGGCTGATCTGGCTGGAGGATTGCTCGATCGCGCCCATGGCCGTGACCGCCTCCTGCACCACCGCGCCGGAGCCCTCGGCATCGCCCTTCGCCGCCGACACCACCCGGCGCGCATGGTCGACGCCCTCGGCGGTCTTGCGCACGGTCGACGTGATCTCGTCGAGCGCAGCCGCGGTTTCCTCCAGCGACGCCGCCTGCTGCTCCGTGCGCCGTGACAAATCGTCGGACGCGTGCGTGATCTCGTTGGAACCGGACCGGATGGTCTGGGTGTTGCCGGCGACGATCTTCAGCGCCTCCTCCAGCTTCGCCATGGCGCCGTTGTAGTCGCCCCGGAGCTTTTCGTACTCGGCGGAGAATTCGTCTTCCAGGCGGAAGGTTAGGTCCCCGTCGGACAGTTTCTCCAATCCGGCGGCGAGCGCCTCCACCACATGGCTCTGCACCTTGGCGGCCCGGTCCTGCTCGCGTGCTGCCCGCTCTTCGTCCGCGCGTCGCGTCGCGTCGGCTGCTTCAGTCTCCAACCGGGCCTTGTCGATGGCGGCTTGGCGGAAGGTGACCAGCGCTTGCGTCATCTGCCCGATCTCGTCGCGCCGGGTGCCGACCGCGATCTCCGTCCCGAGGTCGCCTTGCGCCAGCCGCCGCATCGAGCCGCAGAGCGCCCCCAGAAGCTTGGCGAGCGACCGGCGCATCAGGTAGACGATGAGCAGGTAGGCCAAGAACAACGGGATGAAGATTTCCGAGAGCTGGATGATCCCGTTGACGAGCATCGTGTCGATGTCGTCCGCGAAATCACCCGTGGTGACGTCCACCTGCCACTCGGGTATGCCGATGTTATACGACATCTTGAGCTTCGGCGTCGTCTCGCCAAGCTTTTTCCAGTAGAACTCGGCAAATCCGGGTGTTCCCGATTTGGCGACGGCGATCTGTGCGGCGACCACGGGCCGGCCGGTCGGGTCCTTCAGGTCCATGATGTTCTTGCCGACGATATCCTTGTTCGCGTTGACCAGAGAGACGCCATCGTATCTGAGCATGGCAACGTAGTTGAGCCCTTCGAAGCGGATCGCGCCCAGCGCCTCGATCGCACGCTTTTGCGCCTCTTCCCGTGTCATGGCGCCGCTCTGTTCGCGTTGGACGAAGTAGCGAACGATGGAGGCGCCTTCTTCCGCCTCGTTCTTTATCTCGATGCGCTTGGCTTCGAAGGCCAGGTCATGGCTGCGCTTCAGGGTCAAACCCACGCCAGCGACAGTCAGTATCACGCCAAGCAATGCCAAAAGCATGAATTGCCGCGCCACAGACATTCTCGATATCATCAAAAACCTCGCTGATTCGAGCTAGATTGCCGTCTCAGACTTAACACCGGATTAAACAACCAAGTCTTCGGCTGGAACCAGCCAGCAAGGTGTTCGACCTTCAGGACAAATGCTTCAGCGCGATCCGGTAAATGCGTTTCGGCGCGCCGTGCCCAAGCGCCTCGTCTACTTCGTGCAGGAACACGCCGCCGCCCGCTTCGATCACCTTGCTGGACCCGATATTGTCCGGGTCGCAAGTGATGATCACGTGCGGCAGGCCGATGGCAGCCGCCAGCGGCAGCATCAGCCGGAGCGCCGCCGTGCCATGGCCCTGGCGCCGCCGCCAAGGCACCACGCTGTAGCCGACATGGCCGGAGACGTGGGGCGGCAGGTCCGTCGTGCCGCGCTGGTAGCGCAGGTTGATGGCGCCGCAGAACCCGCCATCCCATATCCAGCGCGTGGTGCCCGGCAGAAACGGGACCGTCTCGCCGGACCGCGTGGTCGTGGCGCCGCCCTCCGGCTGGATCAGCCGCTGGAGGAAGCCGTCCGCATCGGCGGCGATGGCGGCGAGCTGCTCGGCGCAGACATCCCGCGTGGTGTTGGGCGACCAGCCGCGCTGCAGCGCCGCGGCAAAGCCGGGCAGATGGTCCCGGTCGGGGACGATCAGCGCCGTCATCCGGCGTGCGGGTGGGTGGCGCGGAACACCGCCAGCAGCCCGGCCTCGTCCACGCTGGTGTAGCGCTGGGTGGTTGACAGGCTGGCATGCCCCAGCAATTCCTGGATCGACCGCAAATCCGCCCCGCCCGCAAGCAAATGCGTGGCGAAGGAGTGGCGCAGCGCGTGGGGCGTCGCGTGTTCCGGCAGCCCGGCGAGCCGCCGGTAGGCCCGCATGGTCCGTTGCGCGACCGCAGGGTTGAGCCGCTTGCCGCGCAGGCCGGGGAACAGCGGCGCAGCCGGGTCGCCGGCGGCGGGATGCAGCGCCAGCCACGAGTCCAGCGCCGCCTGCACCGCGGGCAGAACCGGGACGATCCGTTCCTTCACCCCCTTGCCGACCACGCGCAGCGCATCGCCGGCGCGCGGCCGGTCCCGCACGTCCAGCGCCAAGGCCTCCGCGATGCGCAGGCCGCAGCCGTACAGGAGGGTGAAGAGCGCGGTGTCGCGCGCCTGCGCCTGCGGATTGTCGGACACATCGCCCGCCTCCTCCGCCACGCCCCGCGCCGCGGCGGGGGCGAGCGCCTTCGGGATGGGGGGACGCGCCTTGGGCGTGGCGAGCAGGCCGGGCGCCGGGTTGGACACGCCGTGGCGCCGGGCCAGATAGCGGTAGAACGATCGCACCGCCGACAGGTGGCGGGCGCGGGTGGCATTGACCTGCCGGCGCGCAGCCTGCTTGGCGAGCCATGCGCGGACATCCGCCTGAGACACGACGCCCAAGGCCGCCAAATCCGGCTCGCCGCCCAGATGCTGCACCAGGAACCCGAGGAAGTCGGCCAGGTCGCGCCCATACTCCTGCACCGTCAGCGGGGACGCGCGGCGTTCCTCCTGCAGCCAGGCCAGAAAGGCGAGGCGGGCGGCGTCGCCCGTCACCGGTCGCAGGCCGCCGCCAGCGCGCGGCCCAGGAAGGCGAGCGGCCGGGTACCCTGCCCAGGATGCAGGCGGGAGCGGTCGCGCGAGGCCAGGGCCAGCAGCGACCCGCCCGCCACCCGCACCAGCGCGTCCACCCGCGCCAACGGGGCGGCGGCCCCGTGGAGGACGCGTGCATCGGCGGGGGCCTCCCGGAACACCACGTCGCGCCGCCCCAACAATCGTGCGGCGGCGCCGGCGGCCAGATGCCGTTCCAGCCACAGCGTCGCCGAGTCGATGCCCAGGATGACGGGCAGCTCGGCCTGGACGAAATCTGCCGGTTCGACGGCGCGCATCAGGGCGAGCACGGCGTCCTGCACGCGGGCGGCCAGCCCGGCGGCGGCGCGTCCGGCGGCTAGCACGCTGTCGGCCCGGGCGCATTGGGCGCGGGCATGCTCCCGCTCCCGCTCCAGCATGGCGGCCATATGGTCGGCCAACGCCTCGCCATGCAGCCGGACCGGCGGGTGCAGCACGCGGTAGAGGTCCGGGTTGTCGCGCAGCCAGTCGGGATTGGCGCGAAGGAAGGCGGCGACGTCCTCGCCCTCAAGCGGGTCCGTCCTCACCGCGACCCGCTTGAGGGCTTGATCCGCGCTGCCGCGGTGTCCACCAAGTGCGCCATGTCTTCACCCTCCCTCGAGCTGAGCCTACCGGCGGGTCACGCGATGCGGAAGCGGGTTCCCGTGTTGTTGCCGTATCCGTTCGCCGGGCCGTTCGACTACGCGGTGCCGGAGGGGATGGTGGTGCGGCCGGGCGACCTGGTGCTGGTGCCGTTGAACCGGCGGGCGGAGGTGGGGGTGGTGTGGGATGCCGGGCAGGGGGACCGGGTGCCGGCCGCCAAGCTGAAGCCGATCGACGCCGTGCTGGACGCCCCGCCGATGCAGCCGGCGCTGCGCCAGTTCATCGACTGGATCGCCGGCTACACCCTGGCCCCGCCCGGCGACGTGCTGGCGATGGCGCTGCGGGTGAACGCGCTCGCCCCGCCGGTGCCGCAGGCGGGATGGAGCCTGGCGGACATCCCAGCGGACGCGACGCTGACGGAGGGCCGGCGCCGGGTGGCGGCGCTGCTGGCGGATGGCGTGCCGCGCACGGGCGCCGCGGTGTCGCGCGATGCCGGCGTCTCCCCGGCAGTCATCCGCGGCATGGCGTCGGCCGGGCTGCTGATGCCGACCATCCTGCCCGCCGCCCCGCCCTTTGCCATGCCCGATCCGGCGCATCCCGGGCCAGCCCTGTCGCCGGCGCAGGCGCAGGCTGCTGCGGCGCTGCGCCGGGCAGTGGCGGACGCCGCGTTCTCAGTGACGGTGCTGGACGGCGTCACCGGGTCGGGCAAGACGGAGGTCTACCTGGAGGCGGTAGCCGAATGCGTCGCCGCCGGGCGCCAGGCGCTGGTGTTGCTGCCGGAGATCGCGCTGTCGTCGCAGTGGCTGGAGCGGTTCACCGCCCGCTTCGGCACGCCGCCGGCGGTGTGGCACTCCGACCTGCCGTCCCGCATCCGCCGCCTGACCTGGCGCGCGGTGGCGGAGGGCGGGGCGGCTGTGGTGGTGGGGGCGCGCTCCGCCCTGTTCCTGCCGTTCCCGGAATTGGGGCTGATCGTGGTGGACGAGGAGCACGAGACCGCGTTCAAGCAGGAGGAGGGCGTCGTCTACCACGCCCGCGACATGGCGGTGGTGCGCGCCCGGCTGTCCGCCGCCCCCGCCGTGCTGGTGTCGGCGACGCCGAGCCTGGAGACGCTCGCCAACGTGGAAACCGGACGCTACCGCCATCTGACGCTGGAGACACGGCACGGCGGCGCCAGCCTGCCGGCGGTCGCGACGGTGGATTTGCGGGCGCATCCGCCGCCGCGCGGACGCTTCCTGGCGGAACCGCTGGTGGCGGCGGTGCAGGAGACGATCGCGCGCGGGGAGCAGGCGATGCTGTTCCTCAACCGCCGGGGCTATGCGCCGCTGACGCTGTGCCGCCGCTGCGGGCACCGGATGCAGTGCCCGAACTGCACCGCCTGGCTGGTGGAACATCGCGCCCGCAAGCAACTCGCCTGCCATCATTGCGGGCATACCGAGCCGGTGCCGCCGATCTGCCCGGTGTGCGCGGCGGAGGACAGCCTGGCGCCGATCGGGCCTGGCGTGGAGCGCATCACGGAGGAAGCGGCGGCGGTGTTCCCGGAGGCGCGCGTGCTGGTGATGGCGAGCGACACCATGCCCGGCCCGAACGCCGCCGCGGCCGCCGCCCATGTGATCGAGGCGCGGCAGGTGGACCTGATCATCGGCACCCAGATCGTCGCCAAGGGCTGGCACTTCCCGCATCTGACTCTGGTGGGCGTGGTGGATGCCGATCTGGGCCTGGCCGGCGGCGATCTGCGGGCGGCGGAGCGGACGGTGCAGTTGCTGCACCAGGTCTCCGGCCGGGCCGGCCGGGCGGAGGCGCCGGGCCGGGCGCTGCTGCAAACCTTCAGCCCGGAGCACCCGGTGATGCAGGCGCTGGTGGGCGGCGACCTGCGGGCGTTCATGGCGCAGGAGAGTGCGGCCCGGCGCCCGGGCGGCTGGCCGCCGCACGGCCGCCTGGCCGCGCTGATCGTCTCCGCCGACGACGCGCAGGCTGCCGACGAGGCCGCCCGCGACCTGGGCCGCGCGGCGCCGCGTGCGGACGGGGTGACGGTGCTGGGGCCAGCGCCCGCGCCGTTCGCGATCCTGCGCGGCCGCCACCGCCGCCGCCTGCTGCTGAAGGCCCGGCGCGACGTGGCGGTGCAGCCGCTGCTGCGGAACTGGCTGGCGCAGGTGGTGGTGAAGCGAGGTGTCCGCGTGGATGTGGACGTGGACCCGGTGTCGTTCCTGTGAGGCGATCGTTGCAAGCTTGACACTGGCCGCGGTACAGGAGCGTTAGCCCCATGGCGCTGGATAAAGTGCAGATAACCGGCTTCAAGTCGATCGAGCGCATCTCGCTCGAATTGACCCAGCTCAACGTCGTTATCGGCCCGAATGGCGCAGGCAAGTCCAACCTGATAGGCGCATTCCGCATGCTGGGTCAGATCATGCAGGGGCGCTTGCAGGAATACGTGGCTCGGCAAGGGGGGGCGGCACGTCTTCTTCATCATGGGCCAAAGCGGTCAGCCAAAATTTCCTTGCGCTTCGATTTCGGGCGCAACGGCTACAGCCTGGACCTCGTACCGACGACTGGGGACGACTTTACGTTTGCCAGGGAAAGTACCTACTTTCGCGGCGACTACACACAATCCGGAGGCTCGATTTTAGGCATTGGCCATAAGGAAGCCAAGTTGCCCGATGTTGCAAAATCCTCTCCGGCCCGGGTCGCCAGCTATGTCATGGCATCGATCAGGAACTGGGTTCCCTACCACTTCCACGACACATCGGACAGCAGTCCGCCAAAGCTGACGCAGGACGTATCGGATAACCGCTACCTTGCGCCAGACGCCGGTAACTTGGCGGCCTTTCTATTCAGGCTCCAAGAGAAATTCCCGGAAAACTTCCATCGGATTGAAGCTTGTATAACTCGGGTCATGCCGTTTTTTGCGGGCTTCACCTTGGCGCCGCTTGCCTCGAATACCGACAAAATCAAATTGGAGTGGCGTCAACGGGGCTCAGACGCGTATCTCGATGGATCTGCATTCTCAGATGGAACCTTGAGGTTCGTCTGTCTGGCGACGTTGCTGCTGCAGCCGGCGGAGTTGATGCCTTCGGTCATCCTGCTCGACGAACCCGAACTAGGCTTGCATCCCGCTGCATTGACTTTGCTCGTCGAGATGTTTCGCGATGCGTCGATGCGTTCTCAAATAATTGCGGCAACACAGTCTGTCACCTTGCTGGATCAGTTGACACCGGACGAGGTCATCGTGGCGGAGCAGGAGGACGGCGCGTCCAAATTTCGCCGCTTGGATGAGGCGTCTCTCCGGGAGTGGCTGGAGGATTATAGCCTGGGAGAGCTTTGGCTGAAGAACGTTCTGGGTGGCAGGCCTCGGTGAAACGGGTGCTCATGCTTGTCGAGGGCCAGACCGAGGAAGCGCTCAGCAACATCGTTCTCCGGCAGCACCTCCTCCCCATGAACGTCTACATTGAGCGTGCCAGCCTGCTCAGGACGAAAGAGCTTCCTGCCGGCAAGCCGTACAAGGGCGGGGTCACGCGATATCACGCCATAAGGCGGGATGCGCGGCGATTGCTGGGCGATACCGACGCCATCGTGACGACGATGATCGACTACTACGGTCTGCCCGACGATTTCCCGGGTCTCAACACATTGCCGGTCCACGGCGCCGTTGCCGAGCGGGTCGAGATGCTGGAGGCTGCCTTCGCCAGCGACATCGGCAATCCACGATTTAAGCCGTTCCTCATGCTGCACGAGTTCGAGTCCTGGGTCCTGGCGGTCCCCAGCCAGGTCGCGGAGCATTTCGGAACAGCAGGGATCGCCACTGCAATCAGCTTGATGGTGCGGGATTGCGGTGGTGCCGAGATGATCAACGATGGGCCGGCGACCCATCCGTCCCGCCGGCTCGACACGCTGCTCGCCGCCCACGGGCGCCGCTACGGCAAGGTCGCGGATGGGCCCGAGATCGTGAGGAAGGCAGGCCTTGACGCGGTTCGTATGGCTTGCCCTCATTTCAACGGCTGGCTGTCATGGCTGGAGAGCCTCGGCCAAGCATGACGGCCGTGATGCAACTGTCTGGGGGACGCATGCCTTCGACGCTGTTTAGACCGATCGAACTCGCCGGGCTCACCCTGCCGAACCGTATCATCATCGCGCCGATGTGCCAGTATTCGGCCGAGGACGGGAACGCCACCGATTGGCATATGGTCCATCTCGGCCAACTCTCGCTCTCGGGCGCCGGGTTGTTGATCCTGGAGGCCACCGCCGTGGAGCCGGAGGGGCGCATCACGGCGGGTGACCTGGGGCTGTATTCCGACAGCAACGAACGCGCCCTGGCCCGGGTGCTGGCCGCGATCCGCAGATACAGCCCCATGCCCGTGGGCGTGCAGCTTGGCCATGCCGGGCGCAAGGCGTCCACCCGGGCGCCTTGGGAAGGGGGAACGCAGGTCCCGGTCGCGGATGGCGGCTGGCTGACCAGCGCGCCCTCCGCCGTGGCCTTCCGGGAGGAGGATGAGCGGCCCGCCGCCCTGGACGCGGCCGGCCTGGCGCGGGTGCGCGACGCCTTTGTCGCCGGCGCCGAGCGGTCCGTGCGGCTGGGCTTGCAGGCCATCGAGTTGCACGCCGCCCATGGCTACCTGCTGCACCAGTTCCTCTCGCCGCTCGCCAACCAGCGCAACGACGAGTACGGCGGTCCATTGGCGAACCGCATGCGTTTCCCGCTTGAGGTGTTCGAGGCCGTGCGGGCGGCGGCGCCGGCGTCCATCCCCGTCGGCGTGCGGGTGTCGGCGACCGATTGGGTCGAGCATGGCTGGGATTTGGACCAGACGGTGGCGTTCGCCGCCGCCCTGAAGCACCGCGGCTGCGACTTCATGGACGTGTCCAGCGGCGGTATGTCCCCCGCGCAATCCATCGCGTTGAGCCCGGGCTACCAGGTCGGGTTCGCGGCCCGCGTCAAGGCGGCAACCGGCATGCCGACCATAGCGGTCGGGCTGATCACCGACGCCAGGCACGCCGAATCGGTGGTGGCGGAGGGACAGGCCGACATGGTCGCCCTGGCGCGCGGTATCCTATACGATCCGCACTGGCCGTGGCATGCCGCGGCGGAGCTCGGCGCCACGGTCAGCGCGCCGAAGCAGTATCTGCGATCGGCGCCCCACGGGCAGGCCAAGCTGTTCGCCTGAACCCAGCCCCGCGTGTTGCGCGGTCAAAACCTGCATGGTAAGGCGACCGCCAACGGCCAATGAGCCGCCTGTAACGTCCCACTTTGACCATGGATGGATCCCTGCGTGGCCGCTGAAGGCACGATCTCACGGAGCGGCGGCCTGCCAGGCCGGTATGCGGCTGCACTGTACGACCTCGCCGATGACCGTCGCGAGTTGGACGCCGTCGTTGACCAGATGCAGGGGCTTGGCCGCCTGATCGACGAGAGCGCACCGTTCCGCCGCCTGCTGTCCTCCCCCCTGGTCGACGTCACGCAGGCGCGGACGGCAACCCAGGCGATCCTGGCGGACCAGGGGTTCGGCAAGACCGTGGTCGATTTCGTCAGCGTGGTGGCCAATAACCGCCGCCTGTCGGCGCTGCGCACGATCGTGGCCGCCTTCTCCACCCTGGTCGCGGACAAGCGCGGGGTGGTGACGGCCACCGTCGCCTCCGCCCACGCCCTGTCGGACGTGCAGCGCGAACAACTGCGCGCCCGGCTGATCGAGGCCGGGTACGGCAACGTCAACATCCAGGAATCGGTGGACCCGGCCCTGCTCGGCGGCCTCGTCGTGCGCGTCGGCGCCCGCCTGTATGATTCCAGTCTGAAATCCCGGCTGCAGCGCCTGCAGTACGCCATGAAGGGAGCTGCGTAAGCACCATGGACATCCGTCCCGCCGAAATCAGTGAGATCCTCAAGAAGCAGATCGCCTCGTTCGACCGCGAGCAGGACGTGGCCGAGACCGGCCAGGTGCTGAGCGTCGGCGACGGCATCGCGCGCGTGTTCGGGCTGCAGAACGTGATGGCGGGCGAGCTGGTGGAGTTCCCGTCCGCCGGGCTGCGCGGCATGGCGCTGAACCTCGAGACCGACAATGTCGGCGTGGTGATCTTCGGCGACGACAAGGCGATCCGCGAGGGCGACACCGTCAGCCGCACGCAGCGCATCGTGTCCGTGCCGGTCGGCAAGGGCCTGCTGGGCCGCGTGGTGGACGGGCAGGGCCAGCCGATCGACGGCAAGGGCCCGCTGACCGACGTGAAGGAGATGCTGGTCGAGCAGAAGGCTCCCGGCATCATCCCGCGCAAATCGGTGCACGAGCCGATGCAGACCGGGCTGAAGGCGATCGATGCGCTGATCCCGGTGGGCCGCGGCCAGCGCGAGCTGATCATCGGCGACCGCCAGATCGGCAAGACCGCGGTGATCCTCGACACCATCATCAACCAGAAGCCGCTGAACCAGGGCACGGACGAGAGCAAGAAGCTCTACTGCGTCTATGTCGCGATCGGCCAGAAGCGCTCCACCGTCGCGCAGATCGTGCGCACGCTGGAGGAGCAGGGGGCGATGGAATACACCATCGTCGTCGCCGCCACTGCGTCCGACCCGGCGCCGCTGCAATTCCTGGCGCCCTATACCGGCGCGACGATGGGCGAGTTCTTCCGCGACAACGGCATGCACGCGATGATCGCGTATGACGACTTGTCCAAGCAGGCCGTCGCCTATCGCCAGATGTCGCTGCTGCTGCGCCGCCCGCCGGGCCGCGAGGCGTATCCGGGGGACGTGTTCTACCTGCACTCCCGCCTGCTGGAGCGCGCGGCCAAGATGTCGGACGCGAACGGCGCCGGCTCGCTGACCGCGTTGCCGGTGATCGAAACCCAGGCGGGCGACGTGTCCGCCTATATCCCGACCAACGTCATCTCCATCACCGACGGGCAGATCTTCCTGGAGTCGGAGCTGTTCTTCCGCGGCATCCGCCCGGCGGTGAACGTGGGCCTTTCCGTGTCCCGCGTGGGGTCGGCGGCGCAGACCAAGGCGATGAAGAAGGTCGCCGGGTCGATCAAGTTGGAACTGGCGCAATACCGCGAGATGGCGGCCTTCGCGCAGTTCGCCTCCGACCTCGATGCCTCGACCCAGAAGCTGCTGGCCCGCGGCGCGCGGCTGACCGAGTTGTTGAAGCAGCCGCAGTTCAGTCCGATGCCGGTCGAGGTGCAGGCGGTGGTGCTGTATGCCGGCGTGCGCGGCTACCTGGACGACGTGCCCATCGGGCGGATCGGCGCGTTCGAGCGGCAGATGATCGGCGAGATGCGGACCCGCGAGCCGTCCATCATGGACAGCATCCGCAGTGACCTGGACATCAAGCCGGAGACCGAGAGCAAGCTGAAGTCGTTCCTGGAGGGCTTCTCCAAGTCCTTCACCGCCTGAGGCGTCCGCTCGATGGCAAGCCTCAAGGCGCTTCGGGCGCGCATCAACAGCGTGAAGTCCACGCGGAAGATCACCTCCGCCATGAAGATGGTGGCGGCGAGCAAGCTGCGGCGCGCCCAGCAGCAGGCGGAGGCGGCGCGTCCCTATGCCGAGCGCATGGAGCGCATGCTGTCGGCCCTGGCCGTGAGCGTGCAAGGCAGTCCGACCGCGCCGCGGATGCTGGCGGGCACGGGCAACGACAAGGTCCATTTGCTGATCGTCATCACCGCCGACCGCGGCCTGGCCGGCGCGTTCAACACCAATGTCGGCCGTGCCGCCCGCAACCTGGCCCGGCGCCTGATGTCCGAAGGCAAGACGGTCAAGATCATCACCGTCGGGCGCAAGGGGCGCGACTATTTGCGTCGTGAAATGGCCGACAACATCGTCGGCGACATCTCCTTCGCCGGGAAGAAGAAGGTCGAGTTCGCCGACGTGCAGGCAATCGGCATGCAGGCGGTGGAGATGCTGGGCCGCGACGAGTTCGACGTGGCGACGGTGGTGTACAACCGCTTCGTGTCCGTGATCTCCCAGGTGCCGGCGGAGTTGCAGATCATCCCGCCGCTGATGACGGAAACCGGCCCGCCGGAGCAGACGACCGCCCAGGCGATGTACGAGTTCGAGCCGGACGAGGAGGTCATCCTCGCCAAGCTGCTGCCGAAGAACCTGGCGATCCAACTGTATCGCGCGCAGTTGGAGAGCGGCGCCGGCGAGCATGGCGCGCGGATGACGGCGATGGACAACGCCACCCGCAATGCCGGCGAGGCCATCAACAAGCTGACGCTGAACTACAACCGCACGCGCCAGGCCAACATCACGCGCGAACTGATCGAGATCATATCGGGGGCCGAAGCCCTTTAAGCCTAATGCCAGGGCTCTGCCCTGGACCCGCCAAAGGACAGTCGTCCTTTGGAAACCTGAATGCCAGGTGTCCAGAGGACGAATGTCCTCTGGTGGGGTCCAGGGGCAAAGCCCCTGGCCTAACTGGAGACTGACTTATGGCAAGCAACAACGTAGGCAGGATCACCCAGGTGCTCGGCGCCGTGCTGGACGTGCAGTTCGAGGGTGAGCTGCCGTTCATCCAGAGCGCGCTGACCACCAAGACCGCGAACGGCACGCTGGTGATGGAAGTGGCGCAGGAGTTGGGTGAGCGCACCGTGCGCTGCATCGCCATGGACAGCACCGACGGCCTGGTCCGCGGCAGCGAGGTGGTGGACACTGGCGCGCCGATCAGCGTGCCCGTCGGGCCGGAGACGCTGGGCCGCATCCTGAACGTGATCGGCGAGCCGATCGACGAGCGCGGCCCGGTCAACGCCAAAATGACCTACCCGATCCACCGCGCCGCTCCCTCCTTCGAGGACCAGGCGACCTCGGCCGAGGTTCTGGTCACAGGCATCAAGGTGGTGGATTTGCTGGCCCCCTACCTGAAGGGTGGCAAGATCGGCCTGTTCGGGGGTGCCGGGGTGGGCAAGACAGTGCTCATCCAGGAGCTGATCAACAACATCGCCAAGGCGCATGGCGGCGTGTCCGTGTTCGCCGGCGTGGGCGAGCGCACCCGCGAGGGCAACGACCTCTACCACGAGATGGTCGATGCCGGCGTTATCAAGCTGGGTGAGGGCACGACCGAGGGCTCCAAGGTTGCGCTGGTCTACGGCCAGATGAACGAGCCGCCGGGTGCGCGCGCCCGGGTGGCGCTGTCCGGCCTGTCCTTGGCGGAGTATTTCCGCGACGAGGAAGGGCAGGACGTGCTGTTCTTCGTCGACAACATCTTCCGCTTCACCCAGGCCGGCGCCGAAGTGTCCGCACTGCTGGGCCGCATCCCGTCCGCGGTGGGCTACCAGCCGACGCTGGCGACCGACATGGGCGCGTTACAGGAGCGGATCACCTCCACCAAGAAGGGGTCGATCACCTCGGTGCAGGCGATCTACGTGCCCGCCGACGACCTGACCGACCCGGCGCCCGCCACGTCCTTCGCCCATCTGGACGCGACTACGGTGCTGAACCGGTCGATCGCTGAACTCGGCATCTACCCGGCGGTGGACCCGCTGGACTCAACCAGCCGGTCGCTCGACGCCCGCATCATCGGCGACGAGCATTACGACACCGCGCGCGAGGTGCAGCGCATCCTGCAGACCTACAAGTCGCTGCAGGACATCATCGCCATCCTGGGCATGGACGAGCTGTCGGAGGAGGACAAGCTCGTGGTTTCCCGCGCCCGCAAGATCCAGCGCTTCCTGAGCCAACCGTTCCATGTGGCGGAGGTGTTCACCGGCACGCCGGGCGTGTTCATCCCGCTGGCGGACACGGTGCGCAGCTTCAAGGCGATCGTCGCCGGCGAGTACGACCATTTGCCGGAAGCCGCCTTCTACATGGTCGGCACCATCGAGGACGCCGTGAAGAAGTACGAGGGGATGAAGGAGAAGGCCTGATGCCGGTCGCCCTCGAAATCGTCAGCCCGGAGAAGCTGCTGCTGTCGCGCGACGTGGAGATGGTGGTCATCCCCGCCTCCGAGGGCGAGATGGGCGTGCTGCCCAACCATGCGCCGATGATCGTGCTGCTGCGCGGCGGCACGATCGCGATCCATGAGGGCGGGCGGGTCACGGACCGGCTCTATGTCAGCGGCGGCTTCGCCGAGATCACACCGGAACGCTGCACCGTGCTGGCGGATGAGGCGGTCCCGACCGCGGAGCTGTCCCGTGGCGAGGGCGAGCGTCGGCTGTCGGAGGCCGAGGCGGAGTATGACGCCGCCGACAAGATGGATGTGGCCGCGCTCGACGCCGCCATGGACCGCATGCAGTCCGCCCGCGCCATGATCGAGGCCGCTGGCTGAGCGTGGCTTTCGCGCAACGTGTCGCGCTCCGCTGTCACAATGACGACACAGGTGCTTTGTTGGCCGGTGCCGCGGTGGCAGATAGTGCCGGCAGGCGCCGCGGGGTTCGAAACAAGCGATGAAGCATTGGCGGCTGGAAGATGTGGCGTGGGACAGCTTTGACGCCAGCAAGGTCGATCCGGACATCGTCAAGCTGGTGAAGGCTGCCGCTATGGTCGAGCGGAACGGCATCGAATACGCCGTCTACCTGTCGCGCGTGTTCCGGGAGGATCCGGTGTTCTGCCAAGCATCCGACTATTGGGCGGTGGAGGAAGTCCAGCATGGCGACGCGCTTGGCAAATGGGCGGAGCTCGCGGACCCGAGCTGGAAGTTCGCCGACGCGTTCGAGCGGTATCGCGAGGGCTACAAGGTACCAATCGACGTCGACGCCTCCGTGCGCGGCTCCAAGACGGGCGAGTTGATCGCCCGCTGCATGGTGGAGACCGGGACGTCGTCCTATTACACCGCACTGGCTGACGCGACCGACGAGCCGGTGCTGGAGCAGGTGTGCCGGTTGATCGCGACCGACGAATACCGTCATTGGAAGCTGTTCTACGACCACATGCGCCGCTATCTGGCGCGCGAGAAGATCAGCGTGCTCCAGCGCCTGCGGATCGCCGCCGGGCGGATCACGGAGTCGGAGGACGACGAACTCGCCTACGCTTTCCACTGCGGCAACGAGCCGACGGACATGCCCTACCAGCACGAGCGCTGCATCGCCGGCTATATGGGGCGGGCGATGGGGTTCTACCGCTACAACCACATCGAACGCAGCATGGGGATGATCCTGAAGGCCGTGGGCCTGCCGCCGCGCGGCCGGCTGTCGATCGTGGCGTCCAAGCTGTTCTGGCGCGTCCTCCGCCGCCGGCAAAAGCGGTTCGCGGCGTTCCAACTGGCGTAATGCCTGGCTTCTCCCTCTCCCTCTGGAGGGGGCCGGGATGACGGTCCGACGCGCAGGACCGTGCACTGAGCCCTCACCCAACCCTCTCCCAGAGGGAGAGGGCCTGCAGGGCAGCCTGAACAACCGAGCTTTAGAACGGCAGCAGCACGTCCAAAATCTGCTGGCCGTAGCGCGGTTGTTGCAGGTCGGTGAGCGTGCCGCGGCCGCCATAGGCGATGCGGGCCTCCGCCATGCGGTCATGCACGACGGTGTTGTCGCTGGCGATATCCTGCGGGCGGACCACGCCGCTGACCTGGAGCTCGCGCAACTCGCTGTTCACCCGCACCTCTTGCCGGGCGGTGACGACCAGGTTGCCGTTGGGCAGCACCTGCGTCACCGTTCCCGCCAGGCGCAGCGTCACCGTCTCGTTCCGCTTGATCGAGCCGGTGCCCGTGTTGCTGTTGGTGCTGCTGGCGCTCACCAAGTTCTTGGTGTCCAGTGCTTTTGAAAGCATCTTCGGCAACTGTGCTTCCAGGCCGAACAGGTTCGGCAGTCCTTCGGCTTCGCTCCCCGTCCGCGTCGCGCCAGTGGCGTTGGCCAGGTTCGCGGTGTCGGAAATGTTGACCAGCACCGTCAGGATGTCGCCAACGCCCGCGGCCCGCTGATCCTTGAAGAAAGCCCGGCTGCCCGAACGCCATAGGCTGTTCACCTCGGTCGGCACCTGCTCCGGCCGCGGCATCGGCATGCTGACCGGGCGCCAATTCGGATCCTGCACCGGGTTGGTGATGGGCGACATGTCTGGCGGCCGCCCTACTTCCGACAGGCGGGACAGGCTGCCGCAGCCGGACAGGGCCAGCGCGGTGGCCAGCAGCAGCGCGGCCCTCATTGTGCCGCCAACCGCAGGCCGGTGCCAATGCCGGGTGGCAGCAGCACGGGGGTCGTACCACTCACCCGCACGATGCCGCTGGACAGGACTTCCGCCTCCACGACGGCGCGGGAGGCGGTGTTGAGCACGCGGACCCGCTCACCGATGGCGCCGCCATCCATGGCCACGCCCTGGGCGCTGACCGAAATCCCGGGCGTTCGCAGTTGCATCTCCACGGTCGCCCCTTTCTGCACCGCCTGCGGCCGGGCCAGGTCGGCCAGGAGCAGGGGGGCGCCCGGCCCGACCGGGTGGCGCACCGCCATGCCGATCGCCTGGGCCGGCGCCTGCGCCACGTCGGGGCGGACGGCGTTTGCGTGCAACCGGGCGATCTGGATGTCCGCCGCGCCGATGATGTCGCCGGGCATCAGCCGGCGCGTCGCCACCGGCAATTCCACCACGTCGACGACCCGGCCGGACAGCCTGGCATGGCCCGGCGACATGCCGGCCGCCGTGACCGACAGCACGGCCGTGAACTGGCCGGTGGTGGCGTTGTAGTCGAGCTGGCCGACCTCCGCCGCCGCCTTCGCGTCGACGGGCACCAGGATGGGCGAGTAGCCCGGCATCTCCACGTCGGCATCTGCCGATACGCCGGCGACGGCCAGCGCCACCCTCAGCGCCGCGAGCGTCTGCGCCTGCGGGAAGGGATGCCCCGGGCGTTCCAGCACGATGCGGTCGGCCGTGCTGCTCGGCCGCCAGTCGACGTCGAATTGCCGCGCGATGGCCCCGAGCTGGGCCGATTCCACGATGATGCGTCCGCCAGGTTCAGGGCTGGGCCCGATGGCGCGGTCGTTCTCCACGCCTTCGAACAGGTCCGACAGCCGCACCAGCGAGTCCGACAGCGTGGTGCCACCGCGCAGCGTCGCCGCGTGGGTCGACAGGCTGAACAGGGCCACCGGGGCCAGCACCGCGAAGGGCAGGAAGCGCATCGCATTCACCTCAAGTTCGTCAGGGTGGAGAGCATCTGGTCGGACGTGGTGATCACCTTGCTGTTCATCTCGTAGGCGCGCTGGGCGGTGATCAGGTTGGAGATTTCCGTCACGACGTTGACGTTGGAGCTTTCGACGAAGCCCTGCAGCACGGTGCCGAAGCCGGGAGAGCCCGGGTTGCCGGTCACCGCATTGCCGCTGGCGCCGCTTTGCAGGAACAGGTTGTCGCCCTGCGCGTCCAACCCGGTCTCGTTGGCGAAGGTGGCAAGCTGGATGGTTCCCACCGTCTGCGGCGCGGTTTGCCCGTCCAGGCTGGCCTGCACCGCCCCGTTGGCGCTGATCGTCACGGAGGTGGCGTTGGGCGGGATGGTGATGCCGCCGGCGATCGGATAGCCGTCCGCCGTCACGATCGTGCCGTCCGGCGCCAGGCCGAACGTGCCGTCCCGCGTGTAGGCGGTGTCGCCGGAGGGCAGCGTCACCGGGAAGTACCCGTTGCCGCGGATCGCCAGGTCCAGGCTGTTGGAGGTTTGCTGCAGCGTGCCCTGCTCGTTGATGCGGTAGATCGCGGCGGTGCGCACGCCCAGGCCGATCTGCGCGCCCGCCGGCACCACGGTGCCGCTGTCGGAGGTGTTGGATCCGACCCGGCGCATGTTCTCGTAGATCAGGTCCTGGAACTCCGACCGCCGCCGCTTGAACCCGGTGGTCGTCATGTTGGCCAGGTTGTTGGATATGACATCCACGTTGGTCTGCTGTGCCAGCATCCCCGTGGATGCGATGTCGAGCGATCGCATGGCGGGCCTCCTTAACTTTGACGCTGCGTGAGCTTGTCGATGGCGGATTGCTGCCGATCGGACTCGCCCTGGACAAGCTGGGTGACGAATTGGAATTGCCGCAACTGGTTCATCATGCGGGTCGTCTCCGCGATCGACTGGACGTTGCTGTCCTCCAGCGCGCCGCCGACGATCTTGGGCTGCGTCACGGGCGTCGTGGCCACGTCGGCGCTAAGCAGGAGGTTGCCGACCGCCTTGACCTTGTTCGGGTCGGTCGGCTTCACGATCCCGATCTTGGCCAGCCGGCCGTTCTCGCTGCTGAGCGTGCCGTCGCCGGCGACGCTGAGCGAGGTGTCGGCGGTGGAGACCTTGATCGGCTGCCCCGTGGTGTCCAGCAGCGCGTTGCCGTCCAGGTCGGACACGGTGCCGTTCGGTTGCAGGCTGAACTGCCCGGCGCGCGTCAGCATCGGGCCGTTCGGCGTCTGCACGGTGAAGAACCCGTCGCCGGTGATCGCCATGTCCAGCGGGTTGGCGGTATGGGACAGCGAGCCCTCGGCCTGTTCGCGATAGGTGGCGCGGTCCTGCGTGAAGCTGAGCGTGCGGCCGCCCGGCACCGGGTCCACGTCGGATTGCCGCTCCAGCCAATCGGCGAACAGCGTGCGGTTGGCCTTGAAGCCGGGCGTGTTGGCGTTCGCGAGGTTGTTGGCGGTCACGTCCATGGCGCGTTGCTGCGCAACTAGGCTGGACAGGGCGACCGAGGTGGAATTTTGCATCGACGGTAAGGTCCGACTGGTTCGGCATGCCAAGCGCAAGGGCC
Source organism: Acetobacteraceae bacterium (assembly GCA_965199095.1). Taxonomy (GTDB): domain Bacteria; phylum Pseudomonadota; class Alphaproteobacteria; order Acetobacterales; family Acetobacteraceae; genus LMUY01. The sequence goes on along the minus strand of CBDAQM010000002.1, from coordinate 4,423 downwards.
GTGCCATGGCATAGATCGTTGACATCATTGCCAAACAGGATGTCAGGCCAAGGCCGGGGCGTGCCATCCCGGCAGATCGTGCCGGGTCATGCAGGCCGGTTTGTGCCGACTGCCGGGGCGCTTCGATCCGTCTCAGGCACGCCGCGTTACGAGGTGCTTAACCCTCTCGGGGCAATGTTCCGTCCGGACAGTGGCAGGGGCGCGGAATGAGCGCGGCAACGGCGGTAATGGTGCCCGGAGATGCGGCGCATGGCGGCGGCGGGGCGAAGAAGGGCGGCAAGAAAAAGCTGATCATCCTCGCCATCCCGGTCCTGCTGATCGCGGTGGGCGCCGGGCTGTGGTTCACGGGCATCCTGCCGAACATGCTGGGGATGTCCCACAAGCCCGCCGCTGAGGAGCAGCAGGCGAAAGAGGGGCCGCACGCGCCGGTCTTCGTCGAATTGCCGGAAATGGTGGCCAACCTGAACGCGCCAGGCCGCCGCGCCTCCTTCGTCAAGCTGAAGGTGCGGCTGGAGCTGTCGAAGGAGGCCGACCAGGCCGCCTTCACGGCGGCGCAACCGCGCGTGGTCGACGTCTTCCAGACCTACCTGCGGGAGATGCGGCCGGATGAGCTGCGCGGCTCAGCCGGAACGTACCGCCTGCGGGAGGAGCTGATCGCCCGCGCCAGCCTGGCCGCGGCGCCCGCCCAGGTGATCGACGTGCTGTTCAGCGAGCTGCTCGTCCAGTGAGCGGCAGCGACGAGGCACTGGCCGCCGCCTGGGGCTCCGAGAGCGACGAATCCTCCACCCCCGCACGGGTGCTGAACCAGGCGGAGATCGACAGCCTGCTCGGCTTCGATGGCGCCACGTCGACGGAGGACAACCGGTCCGGCATGCACCGGATCATCTCCTCCGGCCTGGTGTCCTACGAACGCCTGCCGATGCTGGAGATCGTGTTCGACCGGCTGGTCCGGATCATGTCGACCAGCCTGCGCAACTTCACCTCCGACAACGTCGACGTCTCCATCGACAACATCCTGTCGCTGCGGTTCGGCGACTACCTCAACTCCATCCCGCTGCCCGCCATGCTGGCGGTGTTCAAGGCGGAGGAGTGGGACAATTACGGCCTGATGGTGGTCGATTCCGCCATGATCTATTCGATCGTGGACGTGCTGCTGGGCGGCCGGCGCGGCACCGCCGCGATGCGGATCGAAGGCCGGCCCTACACCACGATCGAGCGTACGTTGGTGGAGCGGTTGATCCAGGTGGTGCTGACGGATTTGTCCGCCAGTTTCGACCCGCTGTGCCCGGTGACGTTCAAGTTCGAGCGGCTGGAGGTGAACCCACGTTTCGCCACCATCAGCCGCCTGTCCAACGCAGCCGTGCTCGCACGGCTGCGCATCGACATGGAGGATCGCGGCGGACGGATGGAGCTGCTGCTGCCCTACGCCACGCTGGAACCGGTGCGCGAATTGCTGCTGCAGCAATTCATGGGCGAGAAGTTCGGCCGCGACAGCATCTGGGAAACCCATTTGGCCGAAGAGCTGTGGGCCACTGAAGTCGACATCGACGCGGTGCTGGACGAACAGGTGATGAGCCTGGCGGATGTGATGGCGCTGCAACCGGGCAGCCAGATCGTGCTGGGCTGCGGTCCGGGCAGCCCGGTGCAATTGCGCTGTGGCGCGGTGACGCTGTTCGAGGGCCGCGTCGGCCGGCGCAAGAACCGGGTCGCAGTCCGCATCGAACATGAGGTGGCGCAACTGCCACGGGACGCCTGACGAAAGGAGACGCCGTAAAATGGGCGCTTGGCAGATAGTGTTGGAAGTTGCGCTGATCGGCTTGCTGGGTGCGACGCTGTTCCACGCGCTGCGGCTGGAACGCGCGTTGGGCGTCGTGCGCCGCGACCGGGCCGAGTTGGAAACCCTGCTGCGCGGCTTCAACGACAGTACGCGCCAGGCGGAAAACGGGGTGGAGCGGCTGCGCAGTGCGGCCGAGGGCGCCGGCCGGCACATCGCCCGCCAGATCGAGGCGGCCTCCAGCCTGAAGGACGACCTGGTGACGTTGATCGAGCGGGGCGAGCGCCTGGCCGACCGGATTGATACCGCGGTGCGGGCGAACCGCGACATGGAGTTGCCGGCGCGCCGCTATCCGATGCCGGAACCTGAGCTGCCGGACCCTGGCGGCACGCGCGTGCGCAGCCAGGCCGAGCGGGATCTTTTGCGTGCTTTGAGGGTGACCCGATAATGCGATTCCGCCTCCTGCCGATCACGGTCGCCTTCGCCGCGCTGCTGCTGGTCAGCAAGACGGTGAACTTAGGCCTGGCCTTGCTCCCTGGTTCCGTCGTTTCCGCGGCCGAGGCTGCGCCGGCGCTTGAGGGCGCGGACGCCCAGGCCGTGAAGGCCAAGCCATCGGTCGATCATGCCTCCATCGTCACGAGCCCTGCCGCCAAGCCGGCAGCGCCGCTGACGCCGCATGAACCCAGTTCGCCCCCGGTTCCGGTGATCAGCGATGCGGAGCGGCAGTTGCTGCAAGACCTGCGAGGCCGCCGCCAGGAATTGGACGCACGCGAACAGACCTTGGCGCAGCGCGAGAGCGTGCTGAGCGCCGCGGAGCAGCGGTTGAGCGAGCGTGTCGCCCAGCTCACGGCGCTGCAGACCCGGCTGGAATCGCTGGAGAAGGAGCGTCAGGACCACGACGACGCCAACTGGGCCGGCCTGGTGAAAGTGTACGAGACGATGAAGCCGCGCGATGCCGCAGCGATCTTTAACGAAATGGAAATGCCTGTCCTGCTTCATGTCGTGGACCGAATGAAGGATGCCAAGGCGGCCCTGGTGCTGGCTGCGATGCAGCCGGACCGCGCCCGCCTGGTGACCACGCAGCTTGCCGCCCAGCGTACCCGTTCCACCACCGTGCCGCCCGACCATTCCGGCGCTGGCTGACCATCGAGGGGATAAAGAACATGATGGACACGTCCGCCGGCGTCCTGATCGTTGATGATTACAAGACCATGCTGCGGATCGTCCGCAACCTGCTGAAGCAGATCGATTTCCACAACGTGGAGGAGGCCAGCGACGGCAGCGAGGCGTTGGACAAGCTGAGGGCCGGCAGTTTCGGCCTGGTGATCAGCGACTGGAACATGGCGCCGATGACCGGGCTGCAGTTGTTGCAGGAGGTCCGGGCCGATGCGCGGCTGCGCAGCACGCCGTTCATCATGATCACCGCCGAGAGCAAGACGGAAAACGTGATCGCCGCCAAGCAGGCTGGCGTCAGCAACTACATCGTCAAGCCGTTCAATGCGGAGACGTTGCAGGGCAAGATTGAAAAGGTGCTTCATGGTTAAAGGCGGGACTGTCCCGCTTGGACTGGCCCAGCGTCTCCTGGACATCCAGGACCAGTTCGCCACCACCCACATCGACGAACATCCGGTGACGGAGGCACGGCATGCCGCGCTGCTGACGCAGTTGCAGGTGTTGGCCGACTTTATTGAAACCGCCCGCCGCGAGGTCTCGGCAGTCGGCGTCGATGACATCGTCGGCCAGCATGTCCCGGCCGCCACGGATGAGTTGGACGCCATCGTCCTGCACACGGCGGAGGCCACCGGCCTGATCCTGGACGAATGCGAAACGCTGGAGGCGGCGGCGATCACCGGCCCGCTCCGCGCCGTCGTGACCGGGACCACGGCACGCATCTACGAAGCCTGCTCCTTCCAGGACATCACCGGCCAGCGCGTCGCCAAGGTCGTGCACGCGTTGCAGTCGATCGAGGCCAAGGTGGGTGAGATGCTGCGCGTGTTCGGCTGCAGCCCGGTTGCACCGGCCGCGGTCCATCATCCCGCGCCCTTGCTGAACGGCCCCCAGCGCAGCGGTTTGGCGATGCAGCAGCAGGAGATCGACGCATTGCTGGCGAGCTTCGAATGAGGCGCATCCTATCCATGCTGCTGCTTCTTGCCGCCGTTCCGGCCTATGCGGCGGACACGGTGGATGTGCGCATGGGCGAGCACCCTGGTTTTGGCCGCGTGGTGTTCGAATTTGCCGCGCCGACGCCCTTCAGGATGGAGCGCGACGGCGATGCCGTCACGCTGCACTTCGACGGCGCCGCCGGCGTGCCGACGCTTGCCGGCAGCACCCGCAACATCGCCGGCGTGGCGGGGGGCGCTGCGACGGCCACGGTGAGCGTGTCGTCCGGGGCGAAGGTGCGGACCATGCGGCTTGGCAACCGGGTGGTCTTGGACGTGCTCGACCCGGCGTCCGAGAAGCCGCCGGCGCCTGCCCGCCCAACCCCGCGCGCTGCCGTCCCGGCCCGGGCGGCGGCGCAGCAGCCCAAGCCTGCTGCGTCCGTTCCGGCAGCGCCGGCCGCTGCGTCGGAGACGGCGGCCAGCGCGCCGCACGTGCTCACCGCGCCGCCCGCCGGCCTGCCGCAAGTCATCACGCCGGGCGCCATCGCCC
>CBDAQM010000001.1:0-170614 GCA_965199095.1 Acetobacteraceae bacterium | reverse complement strand
GTTGCCGCCCCAGGAGTCAGACATATTGTGATTCGGGAATCCTGTTTCTTATCAGACAGTCCATTTCCCAGCGCAGGTGTGGCAAATCAGACTCAGTCGAACCTTGCCGCCAGGATTGAACAGCCTTGCTCACCCCGGTAAGGTTAGTGGTTCTGTGAGCAGTGCGGTGCGGAGTGCGTTGAGCACGGGTGCCCGATTGGCTTTGGCGGTGCTGACGATGGAGCGGAACGCGGCGTAGGTGTGGGTGCCCCATTCGCAGCGGAAGCCGTTGGTCACCTTGCGGAAGATGACGCTGGGGTGGAGGTTCCGCTCGGAGACGTTGTTCGTGTAGGGCACGGCCCGGTTTGTCATGAAGACGAACAGGTGGCCACGGTTGGCGGCGATGCGCTTGCGCAGCTTGCGGCCCGGCTCCCCCACCGGCACGGCCGCCATGATCCGGTCGAGCCTACGGTCCAGGTCGGCATGATATTGCTTCAGGGTGGCGTCTTTCAGCGTGTCGCGTCGTCGCCCGATGGCGATGGCGCGCAGCAGCAAGCGTCTGATGGCGTACTGAAAGCGGTGTCGCCGCACTCGATGCCATACTGTGCATCGCGCAGCAGGTGGGCCGGCAGACCTGCCATTGCACCGCGTGGCCGCGCTGGCTGCCGAGCATGTCGGACACCCAGGCCATCGGCTGGACGGCGCCGAACACCTCCTGGACGACGGCCTTGCCGCGGCTGGGGCGGATGACGTGCAGCACGGCCAGTGTGCCGACGAAGACCCACTCCCACCAGGTCTGGCTATTCACCCGGGCGGAGGTTTCATCCGAGGCGACCACCTCGCTGGCCACGACCGCCTGCTGGATGGTCGAGGCGGCCGCCACCAGCGGCTCGCGCGACCGCGCCAACATGTTGCTGATCGCGCCTTCGCTGATGGTTAGCGCGAACATCTCGGCCATCAGGGCGCACAGGCGTTCCAGCCCGATGGCGTGTGCGTAAATGCAGATACACCACCAGGGCGGTGATCGATTGGCCGAAGGGCGAGCCGGGCTCCAAGCCCGCAGGTGCGGTGGCGGTGGCACGCTCGCCGCAGCACGTGCAACGGCCGCCGAACAGGCGCACGCGCGTCACGTCGGGCTTGATCGGCGGCAACTCGATGCGGTCGTAGACCTGCTGCGGCGTCTGCTGCCCGGCGGGGAAGCTGGCGGCGCAATGCGGGCAGGCATCAAGGGTGGCGTCGACCACGCGATCAGGGTTGGGTTCCAGCATGCGCCCGACGCCGGGCCGGCCTTTGCGGGGCGGTTTGTCGCCCTCGGCGCGATTGGGCTTTTGGCCTTTGGACGGCGGCATCGAGGAATTGCCGGGGTTCTTCGGCGGCCGTTCATAGGCGGCCAGGCGCTTCTCCAGGTCCGTGATCCGCGCCAATGCCGCTTCCAGCCGCCCGACCAACGGCAACAGCGAGAGGATCAGTTCATCCTTCTCCGCGTGGCTCAGCTTGGCGAGGTCGATACCGGGGGGCACACAGAGCTTGAATCGAGTCGCTTGTGGTCACGTCAACCGTTAACTCTGGCTTGACGGCCCACCCCGATCCAACTCTGGAGCTACCCAGGTGAGCAATTACGTTCTTCCTGCGGATCTCGCGTTTGAGAATATCAGACGCAAAGCTTTAGATGATGCCGGAGAAGCTCTAGACTTTTACGCAAGAAACACACGCCGACGAATTTATAGGCTTTTTCCAGCCGGGGATGATGGAACCACAATCATCAACGGAACCATTTTTGTTACCGAGCGTGGAGAGCCAAACCTGTCGCAATCCATTTTGTTTCAGCGTTCGTTAGATCACCTTGCAAAATACGACGAAGAATTTGGTAGCCTGACCAAAATCGATAAGCAGCTTAAGACCAAGTTATATGAAACGTTTCTTCAACAAGAAGCAGAAGCGCTTGGTCAATACTTTACACCACGCAAGATAGTTCAATCCGTTATCCGGATGTCACGCGTGAACGAACCAACGTTCCAGTTCAGCGGCAAGCGGATTTGCGACCCATTTTGTGGGGTCGGTGGATTTCCGCTAGAGTTGCTCAACCTTAACGAGAGAATGATGAGTGCCTTCGCTCCAGACAGCGAAGGCAAGATTAATCCGCCGTTCGTGCTACATGGTTTCGATAAAGGGTTTGAGCGTGACGATGAACGCACCATAATCCTTGCCAAAGCCAATATGCTGATCTACATGGCAGAACTTCTTTTCGCTTCGCCAAAATGTTCAGTTGAATTTGCCGGCGCTTTCAACCGGTCTTTCCGGCTATTTAAAGATAATCTTGGCACTTTCGGACACATTATATAAAAACTGAAGCTGACAGATACGACTTCATCTTCAGCAATCCTCCTTACGTTACAAGCGGGTCTGGGATTATAAAGGAGGAAATTCAGAAGACGCCGCACACGCAAAACGAGTATCCAGTCAATGCTCTAGGTCTTGAAGGCTTGTCCATGGAGTGGATCGTTAAATCTCTTAAGAAGGGTGGCAGAGCCTTTGTTATTATACCAGACGGCATTCTAGCGAGAACCGGAGAAGCTAAGCTTCGAACTTATTTATTGCGGGAGTGCTACTTAGACGCGATTGTGGCGCTGCCACTCAGGACTTTCTTTGCAAATTCGGAACGAACATACATACTAGCTTTAACAAAAAAACAGTCGCCCGACGACACCCAAACTGATCCAGTATTTACATACTTGTCGTCAAACATCGGTGAACGCCTCACGAGTGTAAGGCGTGATGAGATACCCGAAGATGATCTTCCACAGATGGAACATCTTTTTAAATTATTTTCGGCTGACAAGAGCGTGCAAACGGCCAAGTTGATCGAAGCGCAAACTGCTCGATGCAAAATCAAGGGCATCGACGGCTTTATCAGAGGTCCGCACTGGGTAATTGATCGTTGGTGGTCACGTGAAGACCGAGCGTCTTTTGATGCAGCAAAGGCGACCGGGGCTCCAGATGGGCGCGCCATCGCCGAACTGATCGCCGATCTATCGGCGGCGATCGTTAATTACGATACCTTCGCACGTGAGCATGAGCCTGACGTGGCGGCCATGAAAACGGTCGCGTTGGGCGACAGCAAGCTGTTCTCGCTTTCAATCGGCAAACGTGTACTCAAGCGCGACGTGACTGACGACACGACGAAAGTGCCCGTTTACAGTGCAAACGTGTCAGAGCCCATGGGCTACCTTGAAGTCAATGTCGAGCCCGTTTCCCACGCAGTTGCGTTGTGGGGGATCGACGGGAACTTCAATTTCAATCTCTTGCCGGCCGGGTCGGCATTCAAAATCACCGACCATTGCGGGATGATACAGATTCTAGATGACACGATTGTTCCAGAATACCTCCTGTATGCGCTTCACGAGCGGCGGACGGAGGAGAGCTTCAATCGTTCGTTCCGCGCTTCTCTCGCTAATATGCGGGGATTTGCAATCAACATTCCGACTCGCGACGATGGCTCGTTCGATGTGGACGCGCAGTGGGAGTTGGCAACACGGTTCTCCGGATTACAGGAACGACGCGCTGAACTGAAGAGGGCGAAGGCAGGACTCGATGCCGCATTAAGCCCCTATCTGCAAAAGCCCTCTTAGGACGCCAACCGGATCGCACGCCACACCCGCTCCGGCGTCAGCGGCATGTCCAGGTGCGTCACGCCAAGCGGCGCCACCGCATCCAGCACCGCGGCCACCACGGCCTGGGGTGCGGCGATGGCGCCCGCCTGCCCGGCGCCTTTGACGCCCAGCGGATTGGCCGCGGTCGGCACGCCGTGGAGGTGGATGTCCAGATCGGGCAAGTCCATCGCATGCGGCACCGCGTAGTCCATGTAGGAGCCGCTCAGCAATTGCCCGGTCGCCGGGTCATAGACCGTCCGCTCCGTCAGCGCCTGCCCGATGCCCTGCGCCACGCCGCCCTGCACCTGGCCGATCAGCAGCAGCGGGTTGATGACGGACCCGAAATCGTCCGCGGCCGTGTAGCGCCGCAGCGTCACGACGCCCGTCTCCGGGTCGACCTCCACCTCCGCGACGTGGCAGCCGTTCGGGAAGGTGATCCGGTCGAGCAAGGTCCAATGATAGCCGTCGAGCGGCTCCCCGCCCGGCTCGGCGGCGGCGCGCGCCACCTCCAGCAACGGCACGCTCCGCCCTCCGGCGCTGAACCGGCCCTCGGCGAACACCACCTCCTCCACCCCGGCCTGCAGCAATCGCGCGGCGACCGGGCGGGCCTTGCCCAGCACCAGCCCGATGGCGTCGACCAGCGCCGACCCGCCCATGTGCAACGAGCGGGCGCCGCCATGGCCGTTGCCGTCCCGCACCCGGGTGGTATCGGCCTGCACGAACTCGAACGCGTCCAGCGGCAGGCCCAGCCGGTCGGCCGCGATTTGCGGGAAGCTCGTTTCGTGCCCTTGTCCGTTCGACTGCGTGCCCAGGCACAGCGCCACCCGGCCGTCCGGGCGGAACTGGATTTCCGCCCCCTCATTGGGCGCGCCGCGCGCCGTCTCCAGGAAGCAGGTGATCCCCAGCCCGCGCAGCCGGCCCCGCTTGGCGGAGGCGTCGCGTCGGGCGGCGAACCCGGCGGCGTCGGCAGCGTCCAAGGCCGGGTCAATGTTCGCGGCAAAGCGCCCGCAATCGATCGTCGTCGCCATCGGCGTGCGATGCGGGAACCGGCACACCAGGTTGCGGCGGCGCAGCGTCACCCGGTCGATGCCGGTCTGCCGGGCCGCCTCGTCCACCAGCCGCTCCAGCAGGTAGTTCGCCTCGGGCTTGCCGGCGCCGCGATAGGCGTCCAGCGGCACCGTGTTGGTGAACGCCCCGCGCACCGACATGAAGACGGCCGGAATGTCGTAGCCGCCGCCCATCGCGTTGCCGGGCGCGTTGGTCGAACTGCCCGGGCCGCCGGTGGACATGCCGGCCCCGAGATTGGCGATGGTGTCCACCTCCAGCGCCAGGAACCGCCCCGCCGCGTCCAGGCCCAGCCGCGCGCGGGTGACGTTGTCGCGGCCATGGGCGGTGGCCAGGAAATCCTCGCCATGCCCGGACGCCCAGCGCACCGGCCGGCCGAGGCGCCGGGCCGCCCATAGCACGGCGACGTATTCCGGGTAGACCGGGTTCTTCACCCCGAAGCCGCCGCCGACATCGGGGCTGCTCACCTGCAGGCGGTCGGGCGGGCAGCGGAACACCGACTCCGCCAGGTCGCGGCGGATGCCGTGCACGCCCTGCCCGCTCAGCACCAGGGTGAAACCGCCGGCTTCCCCGTCGAACGTGGCCAGCGCTGCCCGGTGCTCCAGCGGGGTCACGATGACGCGGTTGTTGACGAGGTCCAGTTCGACGATCCGCGCCGCCTGGGCCATGGCCGCCACGACGGCGGCACGGTCGCCCTTCTGGAACCGGAAGCTGAGGTTGCCGGGCACGTCGTCCCACAGCAGCGGCGCACCCGGCGCCAGGGCGTCCGCCGCCTCTACCACGCAGGGCAGCGGGATGTAGTCCACCACCACCGCTTCCGCCGCATCCTGGGCCGCGACCGCCGTCTCGGCCACGACGAAGGCCACCGGTTCCCCGGCATAGCGGACGCGGTCCCCGGCGAGCGCGTCCCGCCGGGGAACGTGCATCGCGCCGTCCGTGGCCACCACCGTCGAACACGGGATCGGGCCGAGCCCGGCCAGGTCCGCCGCCGTGAACACGCCCGCCACGCCGGGCATGGCGCGTGCGCCGGTCGTGTCGATGCCGACCAGCCTTGCGTGGGCATGTGGCGAGCGGACCATGTGCGCCCACAAGGCGCCCGGGCAGGCGATGTCCGCCAGATAGCGCCCGGTGCCGACGAGGAAGCGCCGGTCCTCCAGCCGCCGAACACTCTGGCCGACCAACGGCCGGGCGTGCCGCCGATCGAACGTCCCAGGGCCCGCGGCAAGCAACCCAGGGCCATCGTTCGTCCCAGCGGCAGGCATGGTTTCAGCTCCTGTCAGAGGGTGGAAGGTGCCGCTGCGACCGTTGCCGGGTCAATGCAGGCGGCATGGCCGGGGGTCGACAGCATCGGGCCGAGTGTGGCTAGGGTGGCCGGACGTCGCGTGTTGAAGAGTTCGAAGGATGGATGACACCCCGGGATGGGCTACCGGCGCGCACCATCCGGCCCCAGCGAGGCAGCCGGCCGAGGAGCTGTTCCGCTGCCCTGATCTGCTCGTCCGCAAGGTCGCCCGGCATGGCAGTCCGTGCTGCGTCGTCACCTTCGACTCGTTCACCGACCATCGCACGCTGGACCGGCCCGGCTTCGGCGAGCTGTTTTTCGATATCAACGGGATCGATGCGGTCCACGTCATCCCGCGCGACAACCGGTGGTACGATTACCCGACCATGGGGGACGCCATGGCGCAGGTCGCAGCCGCGACGCGCGGCTACGGCCGGGTGATGACCTATGGCTCCAGCATGGGGGCCTATGCCGCGATCCGCTTCGCCGGGCTGGCGGGGGCAAACGCCGTCCTGGCGCTGTCGCCGCAATTCTCCATCGCCCCCTCGGTCGTGCCGTGGGAGCCGCGCTGGTCCGGCTACGGCGCGCAGTTCAACCTGCGGTGGGAGCGCGCGCTCCCCTTCCCGTCCGTCGAGGACGCCTGCGTCGTCTACGACCCGACCGACCGGGACGCCCGCCACATCGCAGCGCTTGCCCGCGAATTCCGGTTCGACGCCAGGGGGATGCCCAACGCCGGCCACCCGGTGACGGGCTGCCTGGCGGAAATCGGGCTGCTGCAGGAACTCGTCATCGGGATGTGCCGGGACGAGCTGGACCGGGCGCGGTTTTGGGCACGGGTGAAGGAGCGGCTGCCCAACTCCTCACAATCGCTGAACACGATCGCCAAACGCCTGCCCGCATGGCGCCGTCGCCAGCGGCTGGCGCTGATGCAGCGTTCGGTTACGCTGGCGCCGCAGGATCCGTCCGCGTACCGGTGCCTGGGGATCGAGTTGCGCAAGGCGAAGCGGATCGACGAAGCGCTCGCCATGCACCGGCGTTCGCTGGAGTTGCTGCCGGGCCACCCAAACCTGATGCTGGAATACGCCTTCAGCCTGGAAGCCGGCGGCGATGTCCGCGGCGCGATCGCGGTGCTGGAGGAGGTGCATCAGCGCGCGGGCGGGGAACCGATCTACCAAACGCATCTGGCGGCGATGCAGGACAGCCTGTCCCCCGGCCTGGGCGCCAAACTCCGCCGCATCGGCGCCCGGCTTGGCTGGCGGCGACCCGGTGCGGCGGCTTGACCGGGTCAGGGCGGGATGGTGCTGCCGTCCCAGGCCAGCACGGTTCCGCTGTCGGCAGGGGTGAGCCGGTCCACGACGGACAGCAGGCACGCCGCCGCATGGGCGGCCGAGAACAGCGTGCCGGGGCGCACGTTGCGCTGGAACGGCTCGCTGAGTGCGGTGTCCACCGTCCCCGGATGCAGCCCGACGCACAGCGTGCCCGGCGCGCGGCGGGCGGTTTCAATGGCGAGGTTGCGGATGATCATGTTCAGCGCCGCCTTCGACGCACGATACGCGTGCCAGCCGCCGGAATGGTTGTCCCCGATGCTGCCGACGCGGGCCGAGAGTGCCGCGAACACGCTGCGGCCGCTTGGATCGAGCCGCGGCAGCATGTGCCGGGCGACCAGCGCCGGGCCCACAGCATTGACGCGATAGCTTTCCAGCAATGCAGCCGCGTCCAGCGCGCGATAGGTTTTTTCGGGCGCCAGGGTGTCGGAGTGCAGGATGCCCGTGGCGACAATGACCAGGCGGAGCGGCCCCGACACCTGCTCGGCGGCCCGCGCGATGCTCGCCTCGTCCGTCACGTCGATCGGCAGGCGATGCAGCCGGCCCTCGCTGCCGGCGGCGAAACGGCGGGCCATGGCGAACACGGCGTCGAAGCCAGGATCGTCCAGCAGCGCGGACACCAGTGCAGCACCGATCCCGCCGGACGCGCCGACAACGACGGCCGACCCGCCCGCCGCCAAACTCTGCATGTCTATGCGTCCTGACCTTGAAGCGTTCCTGACTGCCGGACGTTGGCATGGCGCTGGGATATCAAAGCAGGCGGGGCCCTGTTAGAATCATAACTCCAGTGTCCGACCAAATCCTGTCACCCAGCCATACCGTCGCCGCCGTAGACTGAGGCAACGTCACCATGCAAGCCACTCTCCTCCGTACGTTCGCGACCAAGGCCCGGGCCTCCGCCATGGCCCCGCTCTGGGCGGCGCAAGTGTTGACCACGTCGAAATCCTTCGTCGACAACCCGGTGATCGGCAGCCCGGCGCTCAACCAGCGGGGCCTGCATACCGCCCGCATGTCGCTGGCCCACGGCCTTGCGCAGTCCCGCCGGCGGCGGCTGGCCCACATGATGAACGACGCCGACCGGGCAGCCTTCGATCGGGACGGCTTCCTGGTCAAGCAGGACTTCCTCGCGCCCGACCATTTCGCGGCGCTTCGCCAGCAGGTCGAGTTCTATCGCGGCGGCATGCGGGAGATGGTGCAGGGCAATGCCGTGACGCGGCGCGTGGCGTTGAGCCCGGCGGCGCTGGCGGCGCTGCCTGCCGTGTCGCGATTGCTGAAGCTGCCGGAATGGCGCGGGCCGCTGCGCTATGCCGCCAGCTACAACTCGGAGCCGATCAACTACATCCAGACCATCCTGACCCACGCCAAGGATGGGCCAAATGACCCGCAATGCATGCTGCACGCCGACACGTTCCACCCGACGGTCAAGGCGTGGCTGTTCCTGACCGACGTGGAGGAGGATGAGGGGCCGTTCACCTACGTCGCCGGCTCGCACCGCTTCACGCCGGAGCGCCGGGAGTGGGAGCGCCGGATGAGCCTGGGCATGGCGCAACAGAGCGACCGGCTGACGCAACGCGGGTCGTTCCGCGTTCAACCGCATGAGTTGGACGGGCTGCGGCTGCCGCAGGCGCGCAAGTTCGCGGTTCCGGCCAACACGCTCGTCGTCGCCGACACCCACGGCTTCCACGCTCGCGGAGTAAGCGTGCGGCCGACCCGGCGGGTGGAGATTTGGGCGTCGGGGCGCCGCAACCCGTTCCTGCCATGGACGGGCCTGGATGTCTGGACGATCGCTGCACTGGGGCAGCGCAGGATGCCGATTTTCTGGAAGTACCGGGACTGGATGGCGTCGCTGAAGGGCCAGCAAAATCTGTGGCGGGAGCGCAAGGACATCGGTCCGTTCGACTGCGCCTGAAGGCTTGGAGCGCCTAGAGTCAAGACATTCTGTTTTTTAGATAGCGCCCATTTTTAATCTAACTGCGAGTTGTCGGTTTCTCTTGATTGTGGTGGATGCTTTCTGCTGAATAATAACGATCACGTGAGTGAAGGTTGGCGACCATGAGCGGAGCAGTCATCGAGAGGCAAACCCCGTGGGAAGAAAGCCCGGAGGAGTTCAAAAAACGTTGCGAGAGCGCAAGGACTGGCAAGGCTAGTTGGACTGGAACTGCGATCGGCCTCTTGGTCTGCATCGCGGCACTTGCAGCCCTTATCCTGGCATAATCCGCCAGATTCCATCTCTGGCGAAACTTGAAATTTCTCCGAACCGGCGTCGGCTGGAGCAGCCTTAGTGTCCCCACAAGCGCTTGACCGCTACCCTATCGCGTGGCAACTGGTAAGACCACGATAAGACCGATGAGGAAACGGTGGCCATCACGCGGGCCAGGGAGACGGAACAGCCAGGTTTCGGGGGTGTGTTCGCGGCATTGCGCGAACATCTCCTCAGCGGCCACGTGCAACCTGGCGACAAGCTGCTTGGCGAGCGGGAGCTGTCGGTACAGCTTGGGGTGAGCCGTCCCATCCTGCGGGAGGCGCTCCGGGCCCTGGCCATGCTGGGCGTGGTCGAAATCCGGCAAGGCGCCGGGACTGTCGTGCGGCGGCCAGATATCTCAATGCTGGGCGACTTCTTCGCCTTCACGGCCCACCACCACCACTCTCTGGTCGACGACGTCATGCAGGCGCGCATCGCCATCGAGTGCCAGTCGATCCGGCTCGCCTGCTCCCGTGCCACCATGACGGACCTGGAACGGCTGCGCGCGGCCGTTGCGGGTATCGCCGCAACGATCGACGACCCCGTGGCTGGCGGCTTGGCAGACCATAGCTTCCACCACGCACTCGTCACCGCAGCCCGTTCCGAAACCCTCGCCACGCTGTACGGGGCCATTAGCAGCCTTCTGCTCCGGTCCCATCGCGACCGGCGGGAGTCGGTGTTCGGGACAGAGGATGGGAGGCTTTACCTCATCGACCACCACCGCCTGGTGTTCGAGGCGCTGGCCGCAGCCGATCCCCGCCGCGCGGACGACATCCTGCGCGAGCACTTCGCCATCGGCGACGAGTACCGCCGCCGTGACGTCGCCACCGGGCCAAGGCCCAAACCGCAAGGCACCTCCCCATGAAGATCGTCATCGGCAGCGACCACGCTGGCTACCACCTCAAGCTTGAGCTTGCCCGGCATCTCCGCGGCGCCGGCCACGACGTGACGGATGTCGGGAGTCATGACCCAGGCCCGGTGGACTTCCCCGACATCGCCCGTGCGGTCTGCGGCGCAGTGCGCGAGGGCGGAGCGCGCGGCCTGATGGTGTGCGGCACCGGTGTGGGCGCCGCCATCGCGGCCAACAAGGTGCGCGGGATCCGTGCTGCCGTGTGCCACGACGTGCACTCCGCCCATCAATCCGTGGAACATGACGACGTGAACGTCATGTGCATCGGCGCGCAGATCGTCGGTGCGTGGCTGGCGCGGGACCTGGTGGACGCGTTCGTCGCCGCCGAGTTCGAGCGTTCGGAGGATTACCTGCGCCGGGTCCAGAAGCTGCACGACATGGAGGCCGAGTGATGTCCGCGATGAACAGCCAGGTGGTCGGCTTCGTCGGCCTGGGCACCATGGGCATCGAGATGACGCGCAACCTGCTCAAGGCAGGGCATGCCGTGCAGGCGTTCGACGTGGTGCCGAGTGCTGTTCAGGCTGCCGGGGACGCAGGCGCACGAATCTGCAGCAGCGTCGCGGAGGCAGCGAAGGACGCCTTCCTCGTCGTCACCATGCTGCCCGACACACCGCACGTCCAGGCCGTCGTGCTGGGCGAGGCCGGGCTGCGCGCCAACCCGCCGCAGGGCCGCATCGTCATCGACATGAGCACCATCAGCCCGCAAGCCGTGCGCGCCATGGCCGCGACGCTGAAGGCGGATGGCATCGACTTCCTGGACGCTCCGGTCTCCGGCGGGCCGCAGGGCGCCAAGTCGGCGACGCTCACCATCATGGTGGGCGGGGATGCCGCCGTCTACGCGCTCGCCCGGCCGGTGCTGGCGGCGATGGGCACCACGATCAACCACGTGGGCGCCAGCGGCGCCGGGCAAACGGTGAAGCTGTGCAACCAGCTCATGGTCGGTATCAACCTGCAGGCGGTATGCGAGGCCATCGCCCTGGGACGCGCGTCCGGCGTGGATCTGAACCAAATGCGCGAGGTGCTGCTGGGCGGCTCCGCGGCGAGCTGGATGCTGGACCGGCTCGGCCCGGCCATGATCGGCGGCGACGCGGCGGCCGGGTTTAGGATAGACCTTATGCTGAAGGACCTCCGCCTGGTGGGCGAACTCGCCCAGTCGCTTTCTGTCCCGCTGCCCGGCAACGCCCTGGTGACGACGCAGTACATGGAGGCCAAGGCGCACGGCGAAGGCGGCAACGGCAACCAGGCGCTGTTCAAGGTCTATGACCGCATGTGCAACCGCGGCGCGGCCTAGCCGGGCGGCGTTGCGATGGCGATGACGCTCGACTTCTCCAGCGTGCTGGACCAGTGGCCGTTGTTCCTGGGCGGCGCCCGGCTGACGCTGGAGCTCTCGCTCCTCGCGACGGCCGCCGGGTTCGTCGTCGGCACGGCCTGCGCCATCGCGCTGCGCCGGGGCGGCTGGGCCGCCCGGCTCTGCCATGTCTACGTCGAGGCGATCCGCAACACGCCGTTGCTGGTGCAGATCTTCCTGATGTATTTCGGGTTGGCGAGCCTGGGCCTGCACCTCAGCGCGTTCGTCGTCGCCTCGATTTCGCTGACGGTCAACGTGGCTGCCTACACGGCGGAGATCATGCGCGCCGGGTTGGAGGCGATCCCGGCCGGGCAGGTTGAGGCGGGCGAGTGCCTGGGGCTGTCGCGCGTGCAGCTTTACCGCCATGTCCTGCTGCTGCCGGCGATGGAGCGCGTCTACCCGTCGCTGGCGAGCCAGTTCGTGCTGCTGATGCTCGCCTCCTCCGTTACGTCGCAGATCTCGGCCGAGGAGCTGACGGCGGTCGCCAACCACGTGCAGTCCGACACCTTCCGGCCGTTCGAGACGTTCATCGTGCTGGCCGCGCTCTACATCGCCCTGTCGCTGATCATGCGCCTGGGCTTCGCCGCCTTGGCCTTCGCCATCTTTCCCCGGCGCCGCCGGCTGCGGACCGCGCTGGCATGACGATCATCCCGTTCGGCCCGAACCAACTCGTCTTCCTGCTGCACGGGGCGGAGTGGACGGTGGTGCTGTCGCTGATCGCCTGCCTCGGCGGCGGCGTGCTTGGCCTGGTGGTGGCGCTGTGCCGGATCGCGCCGGTGGCCGCGCTGCGCACCACCGCCTCGCTCTACATCCAGTTGGTCCAGGGCACGCCGCCGCTCGTCGCGATGTTCCTGCTGTATTTCGGCCTGCCCGGCCTGGGGCTTGACGTCCCATCGCTGCTTGCCGCCGGCCTCGCCCTGGTGGTCAACGTCAGCGCCTTCCTGGGCGAGATCTGGCGCGGATGCATCCAGTCCGTGCCGCGGGCGCAATGGGAAGCCGCCGAGTGCCTCGCGCTGAGCCGCACCCAGCGTATGCTGAAGGTGATCTTGCCACAGGCGGTGCGGATTGCGATCCCGCCGACGGTGGGGTTCTCCGTCAAGGTCATCAAGAACACGTCGCTGGCCTCGGTCGTCGGCTTCGTGGAGCTCGCGCGGTCGGGCCAGATCGTCAACAACTCGGTGTTCCAGCCCTTCCTGATCTACCTTCTGGTCGCAGCGATCTACTTCCTGCTGTGCTTCCCCCTCTCCTGGTGGAGCCGCGTGCTGGAGCGGCGCGTGGGCGGGTGGCGTCGTCGGCCGGCCGGGTTGGCCATGGCCGTACCCGCGGTCAGCGCATGACGCCGGACCCGATGATCCGCCTGCAAGGCGTCCAGAAGAGCTTCGGCGCGCTGAAGGTGCTGGACGGTGTCACGTTCGACGTGGCGCGCGGGCAGGTCGCCGTGATCATCGGCCGCAGCGGCTCCGGCAAGAGCACCGCGTTGCGCTGCATCGACCGGCTGGAACGGATCGATGGCGGCGAGATCACTGTCTGCGGCCATCGCCTGAGCGACCCGGCGCTCAACCTGCGCACGCTGCGGCAGGACGTCGGCATCGTGTTCCAGAGCTACAATCTGTTTCCTCATCTCACGGTCGAGCAGAACATCACCCTGGCGCCGGTGTCCGTGAAGCGCGTGTCGCGGGCGGAGGCGAGGGAGACGGCGCACGCCGTGCTGCGGCAGGTCGGGTTGGCCGACAAGGCCGGCGCTTATCCCGAGCAACTTTCCGGCGGGCAGCAGCAACGGGCGGCGATCGCCCGGTCGCTGGCCATGCGTCCCAAGGTCATGCTGTTCGACGAAGTCACCTCGGCGCTGGACCCCGAGCTGACGGCGGAGGTGCTGCACGTGCTGGAGCAGCTCGCCGACAGCGGCATGACCATGGTGCTGGTGACGCATGAGATGGGGTTCGCCCGCCGCATCGCCGACCTGCTGGTGTTCATGCATGGCGGCCGGGTGAAAGAAACGGGGCCGGGCAGCATCCTGTCCGACCCGCAGACGAGCGAACTTCGGCAGTTCGTCTCGCACGAGTTGGCGCATGCCCAACAGTAACAAACATCAGGGAGAAGACGGATGACCAGGCGAGGAATGCTGGCGGGGATCGTGGGTTTGGCGGCGCTGGTGGCCCATGCGGCGCCGGTTTGGGCGGACCAGTTGGACGACATCATGCGGTCGGGCACGCTCCGCGTCGCGACCGACGTCGCCATTCCGCCGGCGGGGATGATGAACGCGCAGATGCAGCCCGTCGGCTCCGACGTGGAGACGGCGCAACTGCTCGCGAAGGATTGGGGCCTCAAGCTCGAATTCGTGCCTACCACCGGCGCGACCCGCATTCCCAACGTGCTTTCGGGCAAGGCGGACATCATCATCTCCACGCTGTCGGTGACGCCGGACCGTGCCAAGGTCATCGACTTCAGCCGCGCCTACACCGTGCTGCAATCCGTCGTCGGGGGTGCGCCAAGCGTGCACGTCGACAGCATCGCCGCGCTGAAGGGCATGACCGTCGCCGTGACCCGCGGGACGACGCAGGACAGCAGGCTGACCGCGTTGGCGGACGCGAACGGCTTCACCGTGCAGCGCTACGATGACGACGCCACCCTGGTGACGGCGGGTGCGACTGGGCAATCGCAACTGATCGCGACATCCGTGGCCCTGGTTGACGCGGTCAAGCAGAAGAACCCGGCCTCCGGCTTCGCGCCCAAATTCGTGCTCGACAATTTCGACATCGCCATCGGGCTGAAGAAGGGCGAGCCGCGGCTGCTGGCAAAGCTGAATGACTGGGTCTTGGCCAATCTGCAGAACGGCAAGCTGAACACGATCTACAAGACCTATTACAAGGTCGACCTGCCAGCCGCGATGCAGCCGCCCCAGGTGCACTGAGCTGGCCATGGCCCACGCCGACATCGTCGTTTTCGGGTCCATCAACCTGGACATGGTCTTTGCGATGGAGGCGCTGCCGGCGCCCGGCCAGACCCGGCTCGCCCACGGCTTTTCCATGCAACCGGGCGGCAAAGGCGCGAACCAGGCCGTTGCGGCCCGCAAGGACGGGGCAGTCGTGCAAATGGTGGGTGCGGTGGGCGAGGATGACCTGGCCCCGCTGGCCCTGGCAGGCATGACAGAGTCGGGCGTAGGTTTGACCTATCTGCGGCGCATCCCAGGCGTGAATACGGGCTGCGCCGGGGTTTCCACGGACCGGGGCGGCCGTAATCAAATCACGGTGGCGCTGGGCGCCAACGCCCTGCTGACCGCCGAGGATTTGCCTGATTCGCTCCTGAAGCCGGGCTGCGTTCTGGTCGTGCAGATGGAGGCAGAGCCCGAACACATTGCTGCCGCCATGCACCGGGCACACGCAGCCGGCATGCGCGTCATCTTGAACCTTGCCCCGGCCCGGCCGCTGTCGCGGGAGACCCTGCGAACCGCCAGCCTGATCGTCGTCAATGAGGATGAGGCTGCGGTGCTGGCGGCCCAACTTGGCTGCGAGGCGCATGCGGCGGCGCTGCATTCGGCGCTCGGGGTGACGGTCATTCGCACCCTGGGCCGCGAGGGCGCCGAGGCAGGCGGTCCGGACGGTCCGATCCGCGTCGCCGCGCCCCGTGTTGCCGCGGTGGACACGACCGCGGCGGGAGACTGCTTCGTCGGCACTCTCGCGGCGTCCGTGAGCAGGCAGCGTCCTCTGTCCGCTGCACTCGCTCGCGCCTGTGTTGCCGCGGCGCTCGCCTGTACGGTGGCCGGAAGCCAGCGCAGCCTGCCGCTCGGCAGCGAAATCGATGCCTTTACCGCCTCACTCGCGGCCCAAGGTTGAAGCGTAAATACCGCGCGGTGCCTTACTCCACGTCACACGTGCAGCAGGTCCCGGGGTGATGCGAGCACGGACGCGGTGATCGCCTCGTCACCGGTCAGTTGGCCGAGGAACTGCCTGCTCTTGGAGTACGTTTCCGTGCCTTCGAATTGCGTGCGCGGCCAGTCGCTCCCCCAGAGCAGCCGGTGCAAGCCGAACGCATCGCGCAGCTTCGCAAACAGCCCCAGAGCGAGATGCTCCCCGCTGACGCCGCTCCAGTATGGTCCACTCGGCAGCAGCCAGGTCGGGAAGCGGCCGCCCCACCAAGTTCAGCCTGATGCCGACGACGCCAGCCGCGGCGAGCCGAAGAAGCTCCTCGCACGGCGCGGCGGGCTCGATGACCGCGACCCCGCGTAACCGGTCGCCGCCCCGACCACGCGCGGTCGAGCCGATGGCCGGTGGGGTGGCATGGATCGTGCGTGTGCGTGCCGCTACAGTTCATAGGGGACCTGGTGCATGCTGACGCGTCGTGCCGCCTTGAGTTCGGCCTCGGCTGCCCTGACCCTGCCGTTGGTCCCCGTTGCCGCCGTAGCCGCAGCGCCGGAAAAGGTGCTCCGCGTCGCGATGACCGTCGCAGATATTCCTTTGACCACCGGGCAGCCGAGCCAGGGGGGAGAAGGGCAGCGCTTCATCGGCTACCAGCTCTACGATGCGCTGATCAATTGGGATTTGTCGAAACACGACACGCTCGCGACGCTGCGCCCCGGCCTGGCACTGTCCTGGTCGTCTGACGACGAGACCCATAAGGTCTGGACGTTCCATCTGCGGCCGGACGTGACGTTCCACGATGGATCCGCCTTCAACGCGGACGCCGTGGTGTTCAACCTCGACAAGCTCTCCGACAAGGCATCGCCGCAGTTCGACCCGGCGCAGGCGGCGCAAGGGGCGACCTATGTGGCCCCGATCGCGTCCTACCGAAAAGTCGACGATTTGACGGTGGAGATCACGGCCAAACGCGCCGACGCCGTCATCCCATACCAGATCGCGAACATCTACATGTCGAGCCCGGCGAATTGGGAGAAGCTGGGCCGCGACTGGAACAAGGTCGCCAGCCAACCCTCCGGAACGGGCCCGTGGGTGTTGGAGAAGCTGGTGCCGCGCAGCCGGGCCGAGTTGGTGCGCAACACGAAATACTGGGACAAGGCGCGCATCCCAGCCTCCGACCGGCAGGTGCTGCTGCCCGTGCCAGACGTCAACACGCGGGTGGCCGCCCTGCTCTCCGGCCAGGTCGATTGGATCGAGGCGCCGCCGCCGGATGCGATCGACCGGTTGAAAGCGTCGGGCATGCAGGTCGTGACCAACAAATACCCGCATATCTGGCCGTACATCCTGAACTACGGCGAAGGCTCGCCCATGCGCGACATCCGGGTGCGCAAGGCGCTCAATCTCGCCATCGACCGTGAGAGCCTGGTCGGCTTGCTAGGAGGCACGGCGCAACCCGCCAAGGGCATGGTGTATCCCGGCCATCCCTGGTTCGGCACGCCGAGCTTCGACATCACCTACGACCCGGATCAGGCGCGCAAGCTGCTGATGGAGGCGGGGCATGGTCCCGCCAATCCGTTACACCTGACCTTCGCGATCTCGACCGCCGGGTCGGGACAGATGCAGCCCGGGCCGATGAACGACAGCATCCAGCAGAACTTCGCCGACGTGGGCGTGAAGCTGGATTTCCAAGTCATGGAGTGGGAGACGCTGCGTGGCCGGCGGCGTTCCGGCGCGGCCGCACCGGAGAACAAGGGCGTCGATGGGCTGAACAACAGCTGGGCCTTCTATGACCCGGACATCGGGCTGATCAACGTGGCCTGGAGCCCGATGGTGCCGCCCGCCGGCTACAACTGGGGCGGCTACAAGGATCCGGTGGCCGATGATCTATGCCAAAAGGCCAAGCTCGCTTTCGTGCCGGCGGAGCAGGACAAGATCCTGGCGCAGCTGCACACCTATCTGGTGGACCAGGCCATGTGGATTTGGGTGGTCCACGACCTGAACCCGCGCGCCCTGGCCGGCAACATGAAGGGCTATGTGGAGGCGCAGAGCTGGTTCCAGGATTTGACGCCCGTCTACCCTGGCTAGCGGACGATCGTTTCAACTTGTCCTGCGAAAGCCCTCTCCCAGAAGGAGAGGGAGGAGCACTACCGTGACGCGGCCCCGGCTGCCGCCATCACGGGCGCCAGCGCGCAGGCCGTCGCGACCAACTGGCGGTCCGTGAAGCGGGGGCTGGTCAGGGTGACGCCGATCGGCAATCCAGAAGGTCCGTAGAATCCCGGCAGGTTGACGCAGGGAACGTGCAACAGCGTCCAGACCCGGTTGAACACGGCATTGCCCGGATCATCGCCCAGCGGCGCCTCGCCCGGTGCGCTGGGGGTGAGCACGGCATCGAACGTCCCGGCGATCGCATCGAATTGGCTCCGGCAGGCCGCCGCGTGGTCATAGGCGTCGAGCAGCCGCCGCCTGCTATAGCCATCCCGGTTTTCGACGCGGGCATGGAAATCGTCATGCAGGCCATGCGGCATCATGCGGGCCAGGCTGAGGAACGCCGCCCGCCCCTCGGCATGCATGACCACGCGCTGCATCTCACCCAGGCCGTCGAAGGCGGGCGGCAGGGTTAGGGTCGTGACGGTGGCGCCGGCCCTTCGCAAGCCTTCCGCGGCGGCGTCCAGTGCCTCAGGTGTGCCCGGGGTGGCGCTGTCCCAGTCCGGCGTCCGGCAGACGGCGATGCGGGCGCCGACTGCCGTGACGGGGCGGACCGGCGCATCGTCGTGCAGGCCGAACACCTCGCATAGCAGGTCCAGATCTTCGGGCGCGCGGCCATACCACCCGATCGTATCCAACGTCACGCTGTAGATCTTGGCGCCTTCCCGGCTGACGGCGCCCCAGCTCGGCTTCAGCGCGAAACTGCCGCAGAATGATGCCGGCCGGATGATCGACCCGCCCGTCTGCGTGCCGAGCGCCAGCGTCACCTGGCCGGCCGCCACCGCCGCGGCCGACCCGCTGGACGAGCCACCGGGCGACCGGGCCACATCATGCGGGTTGCGCGTCGCAGCCCGCCGGCCGGCCGCGGCAAACTCCGTGGTGTCCGTCTTGCCGATGATCACCGCCCCGGCGGCCCGCAGGGTGGCAACGGCGGCGGCGTCCAGGCTGGGACGGTGTCCGGCGAACAGCGGCGAGTTGTATTGGGTCGGCATGTCGGACGTGTCGATCACGTCCTTGATGCCGATCGGGATGCCGTGGATCGGGCTCCGCACCGGCCGCTTGTCCAGCTCGCGCGCCTGCCGGAGTGCGGCGTCGCCATCGACATGGCACCACGCCTTCACCGCCGGATCCCTCGCCGCGATGCGGCGCAGCGTCGCGCGGGTCAGGCTTTCCGCCGTGAGGGATCCGGCCGCGATCAGCCGCGCCGCCTCGCTCGCCGTCAGGTCCGCCGGGTCCATGTCGTTCATTCCAGCGCTCAGCCCCGCGGCGGCAACGGGACGCGGAATACGGTGGCCGGCTCGTCGGCCTTGTCGGGCATGCGCCGGATGGCGCGCCCGGTGGCGGCGACGTGCGCCGAGAGCGCGCGGATGCGGTCGAGGTTCTCGGCAGTCACGGTGGTGAGGCCGTGGCGGGCGGCATAGGATTGCACCTCATCCAGGGTCATGTCGGCCATCATGCGGTCTCCAGGCTGGGGCGGCGGTCGCGCCAGGGGGTGGCGCGCTCGTAGGCGCGGGCGACGCGCAGCACCATCGCCTCGTCGAAATAGCGGGCGCCGATCTGCAGGTTGGTGGGCAGCCCCGCCGGGTCGAAGCCGGAGCAGATGGACATGCCGGGATGGCCGGAAACGTTGAAGGGCGTTGTCATCTTGTGCCGGGTGAAATCGGTGACGGCTTCCGGATCCGCGAATGGTGGCGCGGTGTGCATGGCGCACGGCATCAGCACGGCGTCGAAACAGCGCATCAGGGCGTCGGTGCCCAAGGCCAGATTGCGGCGCTCGCGCTGGGCGGCGAGGTAGTCGGCGGCACGCACGGTGAAGCCGCTCATCATCTTATCGCGGAGCGCCTGGCCCATCTCAGCGCCGCGGTCCATGAAGTCCCGCTCGTGGATGGAGTAGCTCTCGGACCAGTTGATGACGGAGGTCACGGCCTCGTACTGCGGCAGCGGGGCCGGAAGCGTCGTCTCGGTGACCGTGGCGCCCTGGTCGGCCAGCAGGGCGGCGGCGGCCTCCAGGGCGGCGGCGTTGGCGGGGTCGGGCGCCGGGCCGCCGTCGCCGAATCGGCGCACGATGCCCAGGCGCAGGCCCCGGACGCCCGCGTCCAGGCCAGCCAGGTAGTCGACCGGCGGCGCCTGGGCGCTGGAGGGGTCGGCGGCGTCGAAGCCGGCGATGGTGCGCAGGACGATGGCGGCGTCCTCCACGGTCCAGCAGAGCGGCCCGGCGACATCCAGCGACCAGCAATTGGGCAGGATGCCGGCGCGGCTGACGAGGCCGAAGGTCGGCTTGATGCCCTGCAGCCCGCACGCGGCCGCGGGCAACCGGACGGAGCCGCCGGTATCGGAGCCCAAGGCGAACATGGCGGTGCCGGCCGCCACGCTGGCGCCCGCGCCGGTGGAGGAGCCGCCGGTGAAATGGCCGGTGTTCCAGGGGTTGCGCGCGACCTCGAACGGCAGGTCGTGGTGCACGGCGCCGGTGCCGGTGCCGTATTCCCAGGTGTTGAGCTTGCCGAGCAGAATGGCGCCGGCCGCCTGGAGCTTGCGCACCGCCGTGGCCGTCCCGCTGGCCACGTGGTCGAGCCGGAGGCGGGAGGCGCCGGTCGTGGCCACGCCCGCGACGTCGTAATTGTCTTTCACGCCGAACGGGATGCCGTGCAGGGGGCCGCGCCAGCGCCCGGCCGCGATCTCCGCCTCCGCCTGCCGGGCGGCGGCGCGGGCCTGGTCGGCCATGACCAGGATGTAGCTGTGGATGAGGTGGTCCACGGCGGCGATCCGGGCGAGGAACGCCTCGACGAGGTCCACCGGGGAGAGGGTGCGCGCGGCGATCCGCCGTTGCGCCTCGGCGATGGAGAGGAAGTGCAGGGTCATCGTCGTCTCCGGGGCGGCAGGTCCGGGGCCCTGCGCCTCAATTGCGGGCGTCGGTCCGGACAGATGCGCGATCAGTGGGCGTTCGGGCGCGGCAGGGTGGCGATGTGGTCGAGGCAGATCTGCAGGTCGACGACGTCCGCATACCGCCGGCCGACGTCGCGCAGATTGGCGACATGGGGCGCGTCCTCCACGTCGCCGACGCAGTCCTCGGGGACCATGACGCGGAAGCCGTAGCTGAATGCGTCGATCACGCTGGCGCGGATGCAGCCGGAGGTGGTGCAGCCGGTGACGATGATGGTGTCGACCGAGTGGCGGACGAAGGTGGGCGCCGCGGCGGTGTGGAAGAAGATGGACGGCCCCGTCTTGCACAGCAGCACGTCGTAGTCGGCGGCGTAAATCCGCGGGTCGAGCTCCACCTGTTCGGAGCCGTGGCGCAGGCCCTCCAACACCGGCGGGATTTTCCAGTGCGGGGCGTCCTCCGCGCTGTGATAGGCGGTGTAGCAGTTGACGACCGGCAGGCGGGCCGCCCGGGCGGCGTGCAGCAGGGTGGCGGTGTTGACGACCGCCCGCTCCGTGAGCGCGGCGCCGCCGAGGGGAAACCGTGGGTCGGTGAAGGCGCGCTGGAAGTCGACGACCGCGATGCCGACCCGCTTGCCGAACCCGACCGAGGCGCCGCCGTAGCCGCGCCTGCTGTACTCGTCCATGTGCCCGCCCCGTCGCGTCCGTCGGCACACTCGCAACCTCCATGCCACGCGCCGCGGGCTTCGCGCGGCCCATCGCTGGTCCGGCTCTTGCAGGCCAGGGTTGCCGAAGGAGACAGTCGTCCGATGGTTCCATACGGCGCCGCCCCACAGGCTGCCGGCGATACGGTGCTTCAGCAGGCCCCGGATGTCGGCGGAGCCGCGCAGCCGCTGCTGACGGTGCGCGGATTGACCAAGCACTTCCCGCTGCGGAGCGGTCTGCTTGGCCGCAGCAACGGCGTGGTGCAGGCCGTCGACGAGCTGTCGTTCGAGGTGCGCAAGGGTGAGACGCTCGGGTTGGTGGGGGAGAGCGGCTGCGGCAAGTCGACCACGTCCCGCCTGATCATGGCGCTGCTGGACCCGACGGCGGGGGAGCTGGTGTTCGACGGGCAGCCGATCGGCCATGGCGGGTTGTCCCTGAAGGAGTACCGGCGGCAGGTGCAGATGGTGTTCCAGGATTCCTACTCGTCGCTGAACCCGCGGCTGACGATCCAGGACAGCATCGCGTTTCCGCCGCAGGTGCACGGGGTCGGCCGCCGGGCGGCGGTGAAACGCGCGGAGGAGCTGTTGGAGGCGGTGGGCCTCAGCCCGGCGCAATTCGCGTCCCGCTACCCGCACGAATTGTCGGGCGGCCAGCGGCAGCGGATCAACATCGCCCGGGCGCTGGCGCTCAACCCGCGGCTGCTGATCCTGGACGAGCCGGTCTCGGCGCTGGACAAATCCGTGGAAGCGCAGGTGCTGAACCTGCTCCTGGACCTCAAGGAGCAATTCGGGCTGACCTATTTGTTCATCAGCCACGACCTGAACGTGGTGCAATACGTGTCAGACCGCGTGATGGTGATGTATCTGGGCCGCATCGCGGAGATCGGGCCGGTCGACGCGATCTACGGGCATGCGGCGCATCCGTACACCGCGGCGCTGCTGGACAGCCGGCCGAGCATGGACCCGGCGAACCGGCGCACCGTGCCGCCCTTGCAGGGCGATCCGCCGAACCCGGTGAACCCGCCTTCCGGCTGCCGCTTCCGGACCCGTTGCCTGTATGCGGAGCCGGTGTGCGGCGGGCTGACCCCGCCCTTGGCGCAGGCGGGGGCGCTGCATTTGGCGGCGTGCCTGATGGTGGCGCCCGGCAGCGGCCATAGCCGGGCGCCATCCGGAGCCGTGGTGCACGCCTGATGGCCGCGTTGGTGCACGTGCGCGACCTGGTCGTGCGGTTCGTCTCCCGGGACGCCACCGTCCATGCGGTGAACGGCGTGAGCTTCGACCTTGCCCCGCGCGAGACGCTGTGCATCCTGGGGGAGAGCGGGTCGGGCAAGTCGGTGACGTTGCGGTCGCTGATGCGGTTGAACCCGCCGGGCCGGACGCAGATGGCGGGCACGGTGCAGGTGGGCGGCCACGACATGGTCGCGACCTCCGAACGCAGCCTGGCAGACATCCGCGGCAGCGTGGTGTCGATGATCTTCCAGGAGCCGATGACGGCGCTGGACCCGGTGTTCACCGTCGGCATGCAAATCCGGGAGACCATCCAGAGGCACGAGCGGGTCAGCCGTGCCGATGCCGACCGCCGGGCGTTGGAATTGCTGGAGCTGGTGCAAATCCCGTCGGCCAAGCGGCGGCTCGCGGCCTACCCGCACGAGCTGTCGGGCGGGTTGCGGCAGCGGGCGATGATCGCCATCGCGCTGTCGTGCCGGCCGAAGCTGCTGTTGGCGGACGAGCCCACCACGGCGCTGGATGCGACGGTGCAGATCCAAATCCTGCTGCTGCTGCGGCAGTTGCAGGTGGAGATGGGCATGGGAGTGATTTTCGTGACGCATGATCTGGGCGTGGCGGGCGAGATCGCGGACCGGGTGGCCGTGATGTACGCCGGGCGGTTCATCGAGGAAGGGCCGGTGGCCGCCCTGATGCAGGAGCCGCTGCATCCCTATGCGCGGGGCTTGCTGGGCGCGACGGTGCATGCCGGGGTGCGAGGCACGCGGCTGACCACGATCCCTGGCGCGCCACCCAATCTGGAGCACCTGCCCAAGGGTTGCGCCTTCGCCCCGCGTTGCCCGGAGGTTGAGCCGGCGTGCCTGGCTGCGGTGCCGCCGCCGCGGCGGCCGGTGCCGGAGCGGGCGGCGCGCTGCATCCATGTGCCGGACCTGGTGGCCGCTGGCGAGCGGGACGCGGCATGATCTATTATCTGGTGCGCCGGGTGTTGTATGCGATCCCGATCGCGCTGGGCGTCAGCCTGGTGTGCTTCATGCTAGTGCACATCGCACCGGGCGACCCGGTCAATGCGATCGTTCCCCCCGACGCGCCGCAGGCGGTGGTGGAGGCGGTGCGGCATGAATACGGGCTGGACAAGCCGTTGCCGGTGCAGTTCGGGCTGTGGCTGCTGCATATCGTGCAGGGGGATTTGGGCCGGTCATTGGCGACGGGCAGGCCGGTGTGGTCGGATTTGGCGCCGGCGGTGGTGAACACGCTGCGGCTTGCGGTGACAGCGTCGCTGATCGGGTTCGTGCTGGGGCTGGGGCTGGGCGGGCTGGCGGGGGCGTTCCGCGGCACCTGGGTAGACCGGGCGGCCACCAGCTTCGCGGTCGCGGGCGTGTCGATCCCGCATTACTGGCTCGGCATGGTGATGGTGATCGTCTTCAGCGTGAGCCTTGGCGCGCTGCCGGCCATGGGTGCGGGGCCCGGCGGGGACAGCAATTGGGCCTGGGATTGGGGGCACCTGCAATTCCTGATCCTGCCGGCGGTGACGCTGAGCGTGATCCCGATGGGGATCATCACCCGGACGGTCCGGGGCGTGGTGGCGGAAACCCTGAACCAGGATTTCGTGAACACCCTGCGCGGCAAGGGGATGCTGCCGCGCAACATCTTCCTGCACGTGGTGAAGAACGCGGCGCCGAACGCGCTGTCGGTCATGGGGCTGCAATTGGGCTACTTGATGGGGGGCTCGATCCTCGTGGAGACGGTGTTCAGCTGGCCCGGCACGGGCTTCCTGCTCAACAGCGCCATCTTCCAGCGTGACATCCCGGTGCTGCAGGGGACGATCCTGGTGCTGGCGCTGTTCTTCGTGGCGCTCAACCTTCTGGTGGACCTGATGCAGACGGCGCTCGACCCGCGCATCAAGCGCACATGAGCCCCGCGAGCGAGACGATGTCCGCGGCCCAGGTGGAGCTGGCGCTGCAGCCGCAGCCCGCGGCGCGGGTGCGGCGCGGCTACTGGGCCGGCGTCCTGAAGCGGCTGTCGCGTGACCCGGTGGCGGTCGTGTGCGCGGCGGTGCTCCTGGTGATGCTGCTCGCCATCCTGCTCGCGCCATACATCGCGCCGTACGACCCCTACCAGGCGAGCATGCTGCGCCGCTTGAAGCCGCCGGGTTACATGGGGCACGTGCTCGGCACGGACGAGTTGGGGCGGGACATGCTGTCGCGGCTGCTATACGGCGGCCGGCTGTCGTGGTTCATCGGGATCACGCCCGTGCTGATCTCCCTCGTGGTGGGCGGGGTGCTGGGCATCGTCGCCGGGTTCGCCGGTGGCTGGGTGAACATGGCGATCATGCGCACGACGGACGTATTCTACGCCTTTCCCTCCGTGCTGCTGGCGGTTGCGATCAGCGGGGCGCTGGGGGCCGGCATCTTCAACGCGATCCTGTCATTGAGCCTGGTGTTCATCCCGCAGATCATCCGGGTGGCGGAGACGGTGACGACCGGGGTGCGAAACCTGGACTACGTGGAATCCGCACGGGCGAGCGGCGCCGGGCCATGGGTGATCGTGCGCGTGCACGTGTTGCCGAACGTGCTGGGCCCGATCTTCGTCTACGCGACCAGCCTGATCAGCGTGTCCATGATCCTTGCGGCGGGGCTCTCGTTCCTGGGGCTTGGCACGCGGCCGCCGGAGGCCGAATGGGGCCTCATGCTGAACACGCTGCGCACGGCGATCTACTCGCAGCCGGTGTTGTCGATCCTGCCCGGGCTGTGCATCTTCATCACCAGCCTTTGCTTCAACATGGCGAGCGACGGAGTCCGCTCGGCCATGGACGTGCGAAGCTGACATCAACTGAGGAATTTTGAATGACGACACGCCGGACGTTCATGCAGGCCGCGACCGCGATGGTGCTCGCCCCCTCGGCCCTGGGGTGGGACCTGGCCCGGGCGCAGGCGCCCGGCGGCGCGCTGCGGGTGGGGATGACCGCCTCGGCCGTGCCGCTGTCGAACGGCTGCCCGGACCAGGGCGCCGAGGGGCAGCGCTTCATGGGGATCACGCTCTACGATCAGCTCATCATGTGGGACCTAACCAAGGCCGATCAGCCCTCGGAGCTGATCCCGTGCCTTGCGACGTCGTGGAAGATCGATCCAGGCAACTCCAAGCGGTGGCAGTTCATGATTCGTGAGGGCGTCAAGTTCCATGACGGCCACGTCCTCACGCCGGCGGATTTGGCGTTCTCGTTCGACCGGGCGTTCAAAAAGGAGTCGCCGTTCTTCGACACGCGGGCCGCCGCCCAGGTCGGGCTGCGGATGCCCACGCTGACGTCCTGGGGCTCGGACGGGCCGAACAATTTCTGGCTCGAGACGAACATCGTCGACAGCACGGTGCCGTACGGGGTGGTCTGGGTCGGGATCACGCACCAGGGCGCCTGGGAAGCGGCGGGGAAGAACTGGGATACCTACCTGCAAAAGGCGGTGGGCACCGGCCCGTGGAAGCTGCAGACGTTTAACCTGCGCGAGCGCTGCGTGATGTCGCGCAATGAGGACTACTGGGACAAGACCCGCGTGCCGAAATGCGCGACGCTGACCCTGCTGCCGCTGCCGGAGCCGAACACGCGGGTGGCGGCCCTGCGGGCCGGCCAGGTGGATTTCGTGGAGGCGCCGCCGCCGGACGCAGTGGACAGCCTGAAAGCGGCCGGCTTCAAGATCGTGACCAACACCTACCCGCATAACTGGACGTGGCATTTCTCGCGCGTCGACGGGTCGCCCTGGAACGACATCCGGGTGCGCAAGGCGGCCAACCTCGGCATCGACCGCGCCGGATTGAAGGAGCTGCTGGGCGGGCTGATGCTGGAAGGCGCCGGCCTGGTGCCGCCAGGGAACCCCTGGCACGGCACGCCGAGCTTCAAGCTCGTGTTGGACGTGGATGCGGCGCGCAAGCTCATGACCGAGGCGGGGTATGGCCCGAACAAGCGGTTGCACACCAAGGTGGGGATCTCGACATCCGGCTCCGGCCAGATGCAGCCGCTGCCGATGAACGAGTTCCTGCAGCAGAACCTGAAGGAGATCTACCTGGACGTGGATTTCGAGGTCTATGACTGGAGCGCATTGATTGACGTGTGGCACTCCGGCGCCAAGAGCCCGTTGGGGCGCGGGGTGACGGCGATCAACTTCAGCTACGGCTCGTTCGATCCCTACAACGCGTTCATCCGACTGCTGAAATCCTCGCTGGTGGCGCCGGCCGGGGTCAACTGGGGCTATTACAGCGACCCGGCGATGGATGCGCAATTTGCCAAGGTGTACGAGACTTTCGACCAGGCGCAACAGGATGCGCTGCTGCGGCAGATCCACGAGACGATCGTGGACCAGGCGTTGTTCCTGTTTGCGGCGCACGACCTGAACCCGCGTGGGCTGAGCCCGAAGGTGCACGGCTTCGTCCAGGCGCAGAACTGGTCGCAGGACCTGACGCCGATCTCAGTCTCCTGAGCATGCGGCCATGACAGACGAGACCGAAGCCACCATGCGGATGATGCTCAAGCTGGCAGGGCTGTCCCTGCCCGAGGACCGGATGCCCGTGATGCTGGAAAGCTACCGGCGCTGGCTGGCCTGCGCGGCGATCCTGGACGAACCACTTCCGTACACCGCCGAGCCTGCCGTCGTGTTCCGTCCGACCCCGGCGGTGCGGGCTTGAGCGCGGGCCCGCTGCCTGGGCTGGCGGAGGCATCGAAGGCCCTCGCGGAGGGCAGCCTCTCCCCGGTGGCATTGACGGAGCAGGCGCTGGCGCGGGTCGCGGCGCTGGAGCCTCGCCTGCTGGTGTCCCCTCCACGGGGCATGACGTCGACATGGACCTCGTGCCGTTCAAGATGTGACCGAAGCTGGGGTTGGCGCTGGCGGAGGACAGTCGTCCTCGTTCGACTTGCTGCACGAAAACGTCCGGCGCTGGATATGGAAGCAGGGGTGGACGGGCCTGCGCGACATCCAGGAGAGTTCCATTCCCCTGCTGCTGGCCGGCGACCGTGACCTGATCATCTCCGCCAGCACCGCAAGCGGCAAGACGGAAGCCGCCTTCCTGCCCATCGTCTCGCGCCTGGCCTCGGTGGACCGGGCAGCCGGCACGGGGTTCGACGCGGTCTACATCAGCCCGCTCCGCGCCCTCATCAACGACCAGTTCAGCCGCATGGAGGGCCTCTGCGACGAGGTCGGCCTAGCGGTCACCAAGTGGCACGGCGATGCCAGCCAGGCAGCCAGGGCGCGCGCGGTACGCAAACCCTCCGGCGTGCTGCTCATTACGCCGGAGTCGCTCGAGGCCATGATGGTCCGAAAGGGCCCGGAAATTCGCAGGCTGTTCTGCAGCACGTCCTACTTCGTCGTGGACGAGATGCACGCCTTCATGGACTCGGCGCGTGGCAAGCAGCTGCAATCCATCCTGCATCGCCTGGAGATCGCGGCCGGGCGCCGCGTCGCCCGCGTGGGCCTCTCCGCCACGCTCGCGGACGAGGACTCGCCGCGGCGCTTCCTGCGCCCGCTCGAACCTGATGCCGTGAAGGTCCTCCCGAGTGAATCAGGCAAGGCGTCCGTTCTGCTCCAGGTCCGGGGCTACGTCGAACCCGAGCGCGTGGTGGGCCCGAAGCCCGCCGCAACCCCGAGGGAGGGCGCCGACGCGGGCAGGACGGCTGAGGCCGCCGTGACGAGGCACCTGTTTGAGACCCTGCGGGGCAAGCGAGGGCTGATCTTCGCCGGGTCTCGCGGCCGGGTGGAGACGACGACAGTCGGGCTCTCCGCCCTGACGGAGGCGCGCCACGTCCCGGAGGAGTTCTTCGCCCACCACGGCAATCTCTCGCGCGAGCACCGCGAAGAGGCCGAGCGCCGGATGAAGGACACCACGCGTCCGGCGACCATCGTCTGCACCACCACCCTCGAACTCGGCATCGACGTCGGCCACATCGATTCCGTGGCGCAACTCGGACCCGGCCACACCGTGTCGGGGATGCGGCAGCGGCTCGGCCGGTCGGGGCGCCGTGCCGGGCAGTCCGCGGTCATGCGGGTCTACGTCAAGGAGCAACCGCTGGGCTCGGGCCTGCACCCGCTGGACGCCCTGCGGCGCGAGACGGTGCAGTCGGTCGCGATGCTTGCACTGATGCTGCAGCGCTGGAACGAGCCGCCCTCCCCGGGACGGCTGCATCTCTCCACCCTGATCCACCAGATCCTGGCGCTGGTGGTGCAGCACGGCGGCATCACCGCCGGGCAGGGATGGAAGCACCTGGTGGGGAGCGGGGTCTTCGACGCCCTCGATCAGGCGATGTACGTCCGGGTGCTCCGCCGGATGGGGCATCCCGACGTGGCGCTGCTGGAGCAGGCGCCGGACGGGACGCTGCTGCCCGGTAGGCAGGGCGAGGTCGTCACGTCGGGGCGGGACTTCTACGCGGTGTTCGTGGGCTCGTCCGAGTTCAAGGTTGTCGAGGCGGGCGGCAGAAGCATCGGTATGGTGCCCGACTGCGTACCGTTCGTGGTCGGCCAGATGCTCATGCTCGCGGGGCGTCGATGGAAGGTCATTGAGGTAGACGCTCGGCGCAAGGAACTCGTCGTCGTCCGCTCAGGTGGGGGCAACCCGCCGATCTTCGGCGGGGAACCCGTGCCGCCGTCGGAAGGTGTCGTTGCCGCGATGCGCAACGTCTACCAAGAGGTGTCAGTGCCGGCGTTCCTAGACGCGACCGCCGCAGGCTTGCTGGTCGAGGCGCGGCACAGCTTCGACCACCTCGGCCTGCGGCACTCCAGCTTATGCCGCCACGAAGACCGGCTCCTGGTGTTCCCGTGGGCCGGCCCGCGCCGGCAGACGGCCCTGCTGCTCGCCCTGACCCGCTCGGCGCTTGAACCGGAGCCGCTTGGATTAGCGATCGCCGTGGAGGTGGGCCGGGCTTCCGCATTGCGGGAGGCGCTGTCGGTGCTCGCCGCCTCGCCAGCCCCGGACCCGCTGGAGTTGGCAGAACTGGTCTCCGCAAAGCTGTCAGACAAATACGACGCGTTCCTTGACGAAGGTCTGCTCTGCGCTGCGTATGCCTCGGAACGCATCGACGCGCAGTCGCTGCCCGCCCTCGCTGCGGACATGCTGGGCCGATGGCCAGCTTCGCTACGGAGTTAAAGCGTCTGATTAGATGTCCCGCTCCACGGCTTCGGCCGCTCCGGCGCCATGGCAGGCCAGTCGCCCTCTTGGCGGGACCATAACCTGCCAAATCCGCGGCGAGGCATCCTTGGGGCACGTTATGCTTGCCGTCGTTGCAGACCATTCCGGGATGGTCCGGCTGCACCTGAAGAAACCGACATGGTGCATTCCGGCCGGGACGCTCATCGGCACAACGATAACCTTCTCCGAGGGCACATCGCTCCCGATATCAGGCGTTGGCAACGGCGAGGAAATGATCGTCGACATCACGTCATTAAGCTCCAGGGCACGGTCGCGCAGGTGACATCCAACTTCCTTGTGGTTCGGGACTCCGCATCCGGGCCAGCCGTCGCCGTCGCGTATCGCAATATCGTGGCAAGCGGCGATGCAAGATGGTTCTTCCGCCGTCGCGAACTCTTCCACGATATCGCCAGGGAGAGCGGGTTGAACCCGCTGCGGCAAATCTGAAAGGAAGAGTCGATGCCTGCTAAGACGCTGACGGGACGGGTCCATGCCGACTGTATCCGCCGCCTCGATCTACCTCGCCTGCAACCGGCCCTGCTCGTGCAACTGCGGGGGTTGGAAGACCTGACGGGCACGTTGTCCGACGCGATGGACGATCTCGGCCTGTTTGCTGCGGTGCCCGCAAGCATCTTGCGGCCGTCCTTGCCTGGGCAGCGGGTGGTGGGCCAGGCAGTGACCGCGCGCAACGCCGAGCGGTCGGACACGGTGACCGCCGCCGCCGCTTCAAAGCCGGCCGGTTGGCGAGCACGAGGCGTACAATCTCGCCGAGCCCGGCGATGTGGTGGTCATCGAAGGCTTGCAAGGCGTGTCCAATATGGGTGGCCAATCCGCCAGTGTGGCACACGCTCAGGATGCGCGGGCGCGGTGATCGATGGATCCCATCGCGACCCGCAAGCCTCGGCTGCCTGCGGCTTTCCCATTTGGTCCCGGGGCGTGACGCCGATCACGGGCAAGTGGCGCTTGCAGACCGTCGAGATCAATGGCCGGGTCCGCATTGCCGGGATCACGGTGGACGCAGGCGACTTGGTGGCGGCGGATGAGGCCGGACTCGTGTTCGTGCCGTTTGACCGTGTGGCAGAGGTCGTGCCGCGGGCGATGGCGATCGACGCCGGAGATGCCCGGCAGAAGCAGGACATCGCATCCGGCATCAGCTTGAGCGACCTGGCGGCAACACAATACAAATAGTGGGACAAGTTCCATGACCGACACGGCCGCGCTGCCGATCCGCCCGACATCCGCCCCGGGGTGGCAGTTGCCCGAACGCGCCTGCGACAGCCACGCCCACATCTTCGGCCCGTTCGACCGCTTTCCCACCGCCGCGGATGCGGCCTACGAGGCAGCGCCTGCCCCGGTCGAGGCTTATGTCGCGATGCTGGATGCCTTGGGCGCAACACGGGGCGTGCTGGTCCAGGCCGCACCCTACCGGGACGACAACGCGGCCCTGCTCGATGCGCTCCGCCGCTTCCCGGCTCAATTGCGGGGGATCGCCGTCGCGTCCCCGGCTGCGGCGGATGCCACCCTCGTGGAGCTCGCGGCAGCCGGAGTGTGCGGCCTGCGCTTTTCCTATTTCCCGGCAACCGGCGCGCACGCAGGCACCATTGGGCTGGACGGTCTCATGGCCTTGGCGCCGCGCATGCGCGAACACGGCCTGCATGCCCAGCTCTGGATGTCCGCCGCGGAGTTCGTCACTCACGCGCCCCGGCTGCTCGGGCTCGGCATCCCGCTTGTGCTGGACCACATGAACAAGCCCGAGATCAGCCGGGGGCCGCAGGACGCAGTCTTCCAGCGCCTACTCGGCCTGCTGCGCGATGAGGATCTCTGGGTGAAGCTGGTGCCGCACCGCGTTTCAGACCGGTTTCCGGACTACGCGGACCTCCAACCGTTCCACGCTGCCTTCTTGCAGGCGCGGCCCGATCGGCTGCTGTGGGGCACGGATTGGCCGTTCGTGCGCATGGGCGACAAGACGCCGGACGCCGGGCACCTGGCCGACCTGTTCGCCGAATGGACGGGCGATCTGGCCTTACGGCAGCAGATCCTGGCCGGCAACCCGGCCCGGCTGTACGGCTTCGGGTAGGCCTAACCCGCATTTCTCACAAGAATGAGGTGCACCGGGTCTCTGAATAGGCGAAAGTTCTTCTGCAACAAAGCCTTACTCCGACGCAGAGGATGATCCCGGTGCTGACAGACTGTAGCCCAACCCTGTTCGAGTTTGCACCTGTCGAACGCCGGTCCGTGGTGGCCGCGTTTGATGGTGGGCGCATCACCTCCGATGCTGGCGCGCTCCTGCTCGGTGCAGCGGATCGTGCGATCCGGCTGACCCGGCGCATGGCGGCCTGCTTCACCGACACGCGCAATCCATTGTTCATCGAGCACGAGGTGCAGACCCTGGTCTTGCAGCGCGTCGTCGGCATAGCGCTCGGCTACGAAGACCTCAACGACCACGACCAGCTCCGCCACGATCCAGTCATGGCAACCCTCGCCGGCAAGCTCACCGCCCGGCGGCACCGCGGCTGCGCCCCGCTGGCCGGCAAGTCCACGCTGAACCGCCTCGAACTCAGCCGCGCCGAACCCACCCGCTACCACAAGCTCGCGGCCAGCACGGCCAAGCTCGAACGCCTGTTCGTCGACCTGTTCCTTGACGCCCACGCGCAGCCGCCCGAGCAGATCATCCTGGACCTCGACGCCACCGACGACCCGCTGCACGGCCATCAGGAGGGCCGGTTCTTCCACGGCTACTATGATTGCCACTGCTACCTGCCGCTCTACGTGTTCTGCGGGCGTCATCTGCTGGTGGCCAAGCTGCGTCGTTCCGACATCGACGCATCGGCAGGGGCCGTGGAGGAGATCGAGCGTGTTGTCGCCCAAATCCGCACGCGATGGCCGCACACGCGTGTTGTGTTGCGTGCCGATAGCGGCTTCGCCCGTGATGGGCTGATGAGCTGGTGCGAGGCCAACCATGTGGATTTCCTGTTCGGCCTGGCCCGCAACCCGCGCCTGTCGGCGCAGATCGAGGCGCAGATGGCCGAAGCCCGCGCCGACGCCGAGACGACCGGCAAGGCGGCCCGCCGCTTCCGCGATTTCACCTGGTCCACGCACGACAGCTGGTCGCAGGAGCGCCGGGTGGTGGGCAAGGCGGAGTGGATCCCAGGGACCGACACGGCCGGCGATAAGGCCAATCCGCGCTTTGTCGTGACTTCGCTCAACCCCCGCGAGGCCGACGCGCAGCACCTCTACGAAGCGATCTACTGCGCCCGCGGCGAGATGGAGAACCGTATCAAGGAATGCCAGCTCGACCTCTTCGCCGACCGCACGTCGGCCCACACCATGCAGGCCAACCAGCTGCGGCTGTGGTTCGCGTCCGCGGCCTATGTGCTGCTGTGCGCCCTCAGACGCATCGGGCTTGAGGGCACCGCGTTGGCGACCGCCACGTGCGGGACGATCCGGCTCAAGCTGCTGAAGATCGGCGCGCTGGTGCGGACCAGCGTGCGCCGGGTGAAGATCGCCATGGCGTCGGCCTGCCCCTCGCAAAACGAATGGGGGCTGGCCTATGCCGCCCTGCAAAGAGCGTTCGACTGACCGCCACGAACCAGACACCGCAAAGCGCCACCACCCCGATCAGCACTGCTCCAGCGGTGATCGCACCACCGCGCCCGCTCAACACGCTCAACACGCTCAACACGCTCAACATGACACGGCGACACCCGGAACCAAGGCCACAACCGACGCTGAGCACCCGAGACGACGCTCAGCGATGGCACTGTGAGAAATGCGGGCTAAGACTAGCCGCCAGGCGCACCCTGGGCGTTCACATACAGCGCATAGATCGATGTGCAGGACGCCATGAACAGCCGGTTGCGCCACCGTCCGCCGAAACACAAATTGGCACAGCGTTCTGGCAATTCGATATGGCCGATCGGCTCGCCATGCGGGTTGAACACGCGGACTCCGTCGAGCGCCGGGTCCCCCATGCCCCAGCCGCACCATAGATTGCCGCTCACATCCACACGGAACCCGTCCGGCGTGCCCGGCCCGGCATCGATCAGCACGCGGTTTCCGCTCAGCGCCGTGCCGTCCGCGGTCACGTCGAAGGCGCGGATGGTGCGGGGGCGGGAGCGGGATTCGATTACATACAGCGTGCACTCGTCGGGCGAGAAGGCCAGGCCGTTCGGCCCGTCCGCCGCGTCGGTCACGACGGTCAGGGCGGCCGTGATGCCGTCGATGCGGTAAACGCAGGCAGGCAGCTCCTGCTCCGCCTGCTCGCCCTGGTAGTAGCCGGCAATGCCGAACGGCGGGTCGGTGAACCAGATCGACCCGTCCGACTTCACCACGACGTCGTTGGGCGAGTTCAACCGCTTCCCCTCGAAGCGATCGGCCAGCACTGTGAGCGCACCGTCATACTCCGTGCGGGTGACGCGGCGGCCACCGTGCTCGGCTGTGACCAGGCGGCCCTGGCGGTCGCGCGTGTTGCCGTTGGCGTTGCCAGACGGTTCGCGAAAGATGTCCATCACCCCCGTGTGCTCGCTCCAGCGGACGATGCGGTTGTTGGGGATATCGCTACACAGCAGGGTGCGGCTGTCGCCGAACCACACCGGGCCCTCGGCCCAGCGCAGCCCGCCGGCGATGCGCTCCACCGCGGCGAGCGGCAGCCGGAGATGCTCGAAACTCGGGTGCAAAACCCGCACGGCCGGGTCTGGGTAGCGGATCACGGAGGGCAGCATTCGTTTCTCCTTAGCTTGGGTAGCTCAGATCTCGCGGGTCACCAGCCGCAAGATCCAGGTCAGGCCGGCCGACACCAGCAGCATCACCGCCAGCCCGCCCAGCGCCAGTTGGAACGAGCCGGTGCTGTCCTTCATCACGCCGATCATCCACGGCGACACGTAGCTGTAGGCGCTCGCAATCATAGCGGCTCGTGCTCGCAATCGGAGCCGTTTCCTGCTCGGATTAGCTGACAATGGGGCGAGCCTCGTGCTCACATTGTCTGCCACTGTGCTCGCCATCATCGGGCCGTGCTCGCCAACAGAGGATTGTGCTCACATTGGCTGCCAATGGGGTTTTGGCGGTTGGCAGGTGGGCTGAGCGGTTCTCTTTAACCAACGTTTCTGACGATCCCTGCCGCGTGCTGCCTGGCATCCAGCATTGGGGCACTTTCCTTTCTCATAACTGTTCTTGATTGCTCCGTTCCGAAACACTAACAATTGGACGGGTTTCGAGAACAGGGCGGCTGATGCGGGTCGGGTATGCCAGGGTCAGCACCATCGACCAATCTCCAGAACTCCAACTCGACGCCCTCCGCCGTGCCGGCTGCGAGAGGATCCATTCGGAGAAGGCGTCCGGCGCCAAGGCAGACCGCCCTGAGCTGACGCGGGTTTTGGACGACGTGCTGCGCCACGGCGACGTGCTGGTTGTCTGGAAGCTCGACCGGCTCGCCCGTTCGCTGAAAAAGCTGATTGCCACGGCCGAGGACCTCGAGGAGCGCGGCATCGGACTGGTGTCGCTGACTGAGAGCATCGACACCACCACGCCGGGCGGCGTGCTCGTGTTCCACGTGTTCGGAGCCATCGCCCAGTTTGAACGGGCGCTAATCCGCGAACGCACTGCCGCCGGCCTCGCCGAGGCGCGCCGCCGCGGCCGCAAGGGTGGGCGGCCCCCGGCCTTCAAGGCAGCGGACGTCACCGCGGCCCGCGCCCTGATGAGGGAAGGCAAGCTGCCGGTGCGCGATGTGGCCAAGCGCATGGGCGTGTCGGTCGCCACCCTCTACCGCCACGTCGGCAAGCGCGGCACCGACGACAGTGCTTCAGACAAGCCAGTTCCCCATGCCTGACCGCTCGAAACGGCCCCCAGGCGAGGCGCTGGTCGATTTGAGGCGGCGCCTCGCGTTGCTCTCGGCGCGTGACCCCGCCCGTACCGAGGTGATCGCTCGCGTGGCCGAGGCCTATGGCGTGTCGGCCTGGACCATCTACCGCGCGCTCCGCGAGCTGACCCGGCCAAAATCGGTGCGGCGTTCCGATCACGGCTCCACGCGGGCAGTGCCGGCCGCCGGGATGGAGCGCTACGCCGAGATCGTCGCAGCGCTCAAGATCAGGACGGCGAACAAGAAAGGTCGCCACCTCTCGACCGCGCGGGCGATCCGGCTGCTTGAGGAGGATGGCGTGGAGACGCCGGACGGCCTGGTGCGGGCGCCGGCCGGCCTGCTCAAGCGTGCGACCGTCGATCGGGTCCTGCGTGCGTCCGGTCTCGACCATGCGCGCGTAGTGCGCCCGGTTGCCGCCGTGCGCTTCCAGGCCAAGCGGTCCAATGAGCTTTGGCATTTCGACATGAGCCCGTCCGACCTGAAGCAGGTCGAGGCCCCGCTCTGGGTCGAACAGGGTCGCGGCAAGCCGACGTTGATGCTGTTCTCGGCCGTCGATGACCGCTCGGGCGTTGTCTATGACGAGTATCGCTGCGTCTACGGTGAGGATGCCGAGTCCGCGCTGCGCTTCCTGTTCAACGCCATGGCGCCCAAACCCGAGCCGGAACTGCCGTTCCAGGGCATCCCGGCCGCGATCTACATGGACAATGGCCCGGTCAGCCGCTCCAAGGTGTTCCAGTCCGTGATGGGCAGCCTGGGCGTGCGCGTGCTGACCCACATGCCGCCGTCCGAAGCAGAGCGCCGTACGCCCGCACGGTCCAAGGGGAAAGTCGAGCGGCCGTTCCGCACCATTAAGGAGGTACACGAGACGCTCTATCATTTTCACAAACCAAAGGATGAGGCGGAGGCAAACCTTTGGCTGCGCCGGGCCCTCGTCACCTACAACAACGGCGGCCACCGCAGCGAACCGCACAGCCGGGTCGAGGACTGGCTGAAGCACCTCCCGACCAGCGGCATCCGCGCGATGTGCTCGTGGGAGCGGTTCTGCGCATTCGCGCGCGAGCCGGAGCGCCGGGCCGTTGCCGGCGACGCGACCGTGTCGGTCGAGGGTGCGGCGTATGAGGTCGAGCCCGAGCTTGCCGGCGAGACGGTCACCCTCTGGTGGGGACTGTTCGACCAAGAGCTGTTCGTCGAGCACGAAGGCAAGCGGTTCGGACCCTATCAGCCCTCGCGCGGCGCGGTCCCGCTCTACCGCTACCGCAAATACCAGAAGAGCCGGGCCGAGGAGCGCTTGGACAAGGTGGTCAAGCTGGCCGACCAACTCGGGCTGCCCCGCGCCGCGCTTACCGGCGGGGACAGGCCCTTGCCGTCGCTGGCACCGGGTGCGGCTGCCACGCCCATACCGCGCATGCCGTTTCCCGAGCCGGCGGCCGATGTCGCATTCCCGACGCCGCTGGCGGCCAGGCTCGCGATCTCCGTGCAGATCTCCAAGCCGCTCGGCGGCCTGCCCGAGCCCGACCGTGCCTTCATCGACGCTTTGCTGGCCGAAACGCTGGACCGGACCACCGTCGCGGCACGCGTGCGCGAGCACTTCAAGACAGCAGGGAGGGGCTGATGCTCGCCGACGTGCAAACACAGTTCGGGTTGGCCAAGCCGTTCCAGCGGGCCGGCAACTTCGAAACCGAGCACCAGCGCGCGCTGGTCCGCGAGGTGTACGCCGTCGTGCAAACCGCTCGGCTGGTCGTCGTCGCTGGCCTGGTTGGCTCGGGCAAGACGCATCTGCTGACCCGCATCGAGGAAGAACTCGGCCGGTCCAACAGGATTGCCGTCGCGAAATCACTGGCGGTCGACAAGCGCCGCACGTCGCTGCCCTCGCTGATCGAGGCCATGTTCTACGATCTGACGCCCGGCGACCGCAGCAAGATCAAGATCCCCAAGCAGCCGGAACGGCGCGAGCGCGAGTTGCGCGACCTCATGCGCAAGAACAAGCATCCCGTGGTGCTGATCGTCGATGAAGCCCACGAGCTGCACCACAAGACGCTGACCGGCTTCAAGCGGCTGATGGAGTTGGCGGCCGGCGCCGGGGTCGTGTTGTCCGTGCTGCTGATCGGCAACCCGAAGTTGCGCAATGACCTGCGCCGGCCGCAGATGGAAGAGATCGGCTATCGCACGACGACCTTTGAGTTCGAGGGCGTGTCCGGCCACCGCCGCGAGTTCATCGCCTGGCTCCTGAAGGCCTGTGTCGAAGACGGCATTAACCCGGCCGACATCATGGACGCC
Source organism: Acetobacteraceae bacterium (assembly GCA_965199095.1). Classification (GTDB taxonomy): domain Bacteria; phylum Pseudomonadota; class Alphaproteobacteria; order Acetobacterales; family Acetobacteraceae; genus LMUY01. The sequence goes on along the minus strand of CBDAQM010000001.1, from coordinate 132,663 downwards.
GACGCAATCGACCTACTGGCCGAGCGGCTGCGTACGGCCTTGCAGATCGAAATGCACCTCACCCTGGCTTTCGAGCATGCGTTCCGCCTCGGTGAAAAGCGCGTGTCCGCCGAGATCGTCGAACAGGTGCTGTCGCGGGCCATCGACGAACTCGAGCCGACGCTCACCCGCAACGGCTACGACGCGCCCGCCCTGACCGTGCTGCTCCGGGCCAAGCCCGCCGAAGTGCGCGATTTCCTGGCCGGAACCCTCGCCGTGGACCGCACGCGCGAGTTCACCGAACAGCTGCGCGTGGCAGGAGTGCCCATCTGAACGAGGCAGCCCGGCTCATTGGCAGCCAATGTGAGCACGATCCTCCGTTGGCGAGCACGGCCCGATGATGGCGAGCACAGTGGCAGATAATGTGAGCACAAGGCTCGCCTCATTGTCAGCTAATCTGAGCAGAAATCGGCGCTGTTTGCGAGCACGAGCCCCGATGATTGCGAGCGCCTACACCTATCGATGGGAGTTCGCACGAGGCTCCGACGAACTTGCGATCGATGTGCCCGGCGTCCTCACGCTCGACCACAACGGGCTCATGGTCGAGGCGGCGATGGAAGGATTGGGGATCGCTTTCGTGCCGGAACCCTGGGCCCGACCCGCTCTGACGGACGGGCGCTTGCGTGCGTTGCTGGAAGGCTGGTCGCCGGTCATCCCCGGCCTTTGCCTCTACTATCCCGGCCGTCGCCATCTACCGCCGCCTTTGCGCGCCTTTATCGATGAACTTCGGGCAGCGGACGCCCTCTTTAAGGCCGCGCCTTAGCCCGCATTTCTCACAAGAATGAGGTGCACCGGGCCTCTGAATAGGCGAAAGTTCTTCTGCAACAAAGCCTTACTCCGACGCAGAGGATGATCCCGGTGCTGACAGACTGTAGCCCAACCCTGTTCGAGTTTGCACCTGTCGAACGCCGGTCCGTGGTGGCCGCGTTCGATGGTGGGCGCATCACCTCCGATGCTGGCGCGGTCCTGCTCGGTGCAGCGGATCGTGCGATCCGGCTGACCCGGCGCATGGCAGCCTGCTTCACCGACACGCGCAATCCATTGTTCATCGAGCACGAGGTGCAGACCCTGGTCTTGCAGCGCGTCGTCGGCATAGCGCTCGGCTACGAAGACCTCAACGACCACGACCAGCTCCGCCACGATCCAGTCATGGCAACCCTCGCCGGCAAGCTCACCGCCCGGCGGCGCCGCGGCTGCGCCCCGCTGGCCGGCAAGTCCACGCTGAACCGCCTCGAACTCAGCCGCGCCGAACCCACCCGCTACCACAAGCTCGCGGCCAGCACGGCCAAGCTCGAACGCCTGTTCGTCGACCTGTTCCTTGACGCCCACGCGCAGCCGCCCGAGCAGATCATCCTGGACCTCGACGCCACCGACGACCCGCTGCACGGCCATCAGGAGGGCCGGTTCTTCCACGGCTACTATGATTGCCACTGCTACCTGCCGCTCTACGTGTTCTGCGGGCGTCATCTGCTGGTGGCCAAGCTGCGTCGCTCCGACCTCGACGCATCGGCAGGGGCCGTGGAGGAGATCGAGCGTGTTGTCGCCCAAATCCGCACGCGATGGCCGCACACGCGGGTTGTGTTGCGTGCCGATAGCGGCTTCGCCCGTGATGGGCTGATGACCTGGTGCGAGGCCAACCATGTGGATTTCCTGTTCGGCCTGGCCCGCAACCCGCGCCTGTCGGCGCAGATCGAGGCGCAGATGGCCGAAGCCCGCGCCGACGCCGAGACGACCGGCAAGGCGGCCCGCCGCTTCCGCGATTTCACCTGGTCCACGCACGACAGCTGGTCGCAGGAGCGCCGGGTGGTGGGCAAGGCGGAGTGGATCCCAGGGACCGACACGGCCGGCGATAAGGCCAATCCGCGCTTCGTCGTGACTTCGCTCAACCCCCGCGAGGCCGAGGCGCAGCACCTCTACGAAGCGATCTACTGCGCCCGCGGCGAGATGGAGAACCGTATCAAGGAATGCCAGCTCGACCTCTTCGCCGACCGCACGTCGGCCCACACCATGCAGGCCAACCAGCTGCGGCTGTGGTTCGCGTCCGCGGCCTATGTGCTGCTGTGCGCCCTCAGACGCATCGGGCTTGAGGGCACCGCGTTGGCGACCGCCACGTGCGGGACGATCCGGCTCAAGCTGCTGAAGATCGGCGCGCTGGTGCGGACCAGCGTGCGCCGGGTGAAGATCGCCATGGCGTCGGCCTGCCCCTCGCAAAACGAATGGGGGCTGGCCTATGCCGCCCTGCAAAGAGCGTTCGACTGACCGCCACGAACCAGACACCGCAAAGCGCCACCACCCCGATCAGCACTGCTCCAGCGGTGATCGCACCACCGCGCCCGCTCAACACGCTCAACACACTCAAAATGACACGGCGACACCCGGAACCAAGGCCACAACCGACGCTGAGCACCCGAGACGACGCTCAGCGATGGCACTGTGAGAAATGCGGGTTAGCTTCGTCTCGGGATTCGAGCTACGCCGGCAGGAGCATATATCCTCAAAGTCGTCGTTTGTCGGCAAGCATCTTCACGAATTGCCGAATGGACAAAGATCACCCCATCGGCGCTACGATCTGCCGATCGGTGATTGCAGCTAACCTTGAGTGTCAGCGAAGGTGTCGTAGTCCCTGCGGGGCCTGCGGGCGGCCACGATCCCTCAGCGGTGTGCGCTGGCCCAACGAGCCAGACCCGCGAGGGGATCGGTCAGAGAGCGCCCGAGAACGGTGAGGGCGTAGTCCACGCGCGGCGGGACCGTGGCGTAGGCGGTGCGGCTGACCAGGCCGTCGCGCTCGCGCCCGCGGAGCGTCAGGGTAAGCATACGGTGCGAGACGCCCGGGATCAGCCGCATCAGGGCGTTGAAGCGCAGGACCTCGTGCTCGGACAGGTGACCGACCACCATCACCGTCCACTTGTCACCCACCCGGTCGATGATCTGGGCCAACCCGCGGCAGTTCTCCCGCGCCGAGACGACAGGATCTGCGATGTCGAAGGACGCGTCCACAACGCTCATCTTCAGCCTTCCATGGGCACACCGGTAATCGTGACGATCATCTAGGTGCGTTCTTGTGGGCTCTTCCACGTCGTTCCACATCGTAGGGCACAATCTGTGCTCATGGAAGGTTCTCGACATGAATATCGGCGTCAGCGGAGCCGGGGGCCAGCTCGGCCGCGCGGTGGTGCGGGAGCTGGGCGTGCACGGCGCCGGCCACGAGATCGTCGCCATCACGCGCAAGCCCGAAGCGATCGAGGAGGGCTTGGAGGCGCGACTCGGCGACTACGATCGGCCTGAGACGCTGGCGACGGCCTATGGCGGGCTGGAACGCCTGCTGCTGATCCCCAGCGCCGACCTGCGGCCGGGCGTACGCGGCGCCCAGATCACCGCGGCGGTAGACGCCGCCGTGGCGGCCGGGGTCGGCCAGGTCTTCCTGCTCTCGGCGACGGGCGTGCGCGAGATCGCCGAGCCGGCGCTCGGGGCGGCCTACTGGGCCGGAGAGCGTCGCCTGATGCGCAGCGACGTGGCCGCCTGGACCATCCTGCGGATGAACTACTTCTCCGAAACCTTCGCCGAACAGGCCGGCATGGCCGCCGCACTCGGCCATGTGCCGGGCTTGGCTGAGAACCGCGTCGCCTTCGTCTCGCGCGAGGACGTGGCCGCGGCCTGTGCAGCCGCGCTCATCGGCGAGGGCCATGCGGGCGGGACCTACAACCTGTCCGGCCCGGACCGCATCACCGGAGCGGAGCGCGCCGCACTTGTGGCCGAACACGCCGGCAAGCCCGTCACCTTCCAGGTGATGACCAAAGATGCGCTCCGCGCCGCCATGGGCCCGGCGGGGCTGCCGCCCTTCGTCGTCGACGCCGTCGTCTCGCTGCAGGCGGCCGAGGCCGGCGGCGCCTACGACATCGTCACCGGCGACGTGGAGCGGCTGTCCGGCCATGCGCCTCGCACCCTGCGCAGCGTCCTCTCCGGCGCCGCTGCGTGAGCGTACCAGATATTCTCACAGCGCCCGCACCGCGCCTGCGCCGGACAGCGCCGTGGACGGCCTCGACGGCTTCACCCACCGCTATGCCGAGTTGAACGGCACGCGCTGCACTACGTGATCGGCGGCCGAGGTCCTGCGGTCGTGCTGCTGCGTGGCTTCCCTACAGCTGGGAGGCGTGGCGCGCCGTCATACCGCGACTGGCCGAGGCCGGCTACGCCGTGCTTGCTCCCGACCTTCGTGGCATGGGCGACTCCGCGCCAGCCGCCGGCGACACCTTCGCCAAGACCAATGTCGCGGAGGACGTGCGCGCGATCGTGCAGTCGCTTGGGTCCGGCCGTGATCGCGATGAGACCTGTCATGACCGAGATCGAGATCGAACCCAACCGTGCGCAACGCGAGCGGACATCTATGAGTGATGGACCCTCCTTAGCCTGCTTAGCACCACAAAGGTCGCTGCTGCGAACAAGATGGCCGCTGTCAAGAATGGGTGGCGGCCAACGGTGTTGGTGACACTGCGCTTGAAGGCTGGAGGTTCGGAGGTCCGTTCGCGTGCGCCGCCCACGGGTTCGAACAGATCGCTCTTGTGCTCTGACTGCGGAGCCTAACCCTCAAGGTTCCGCCATATCGGGCGGGCGAGAACGCGATGCAGGCCGGGAAAGAGGCGCGACAAGGTCACGAGAAGGCTCCCAGTTCCACCGACGATCACGTCGCCACGGTCGTGCTGCAGCGCGTCGACGATGGCTTCGGCCACGACGGACGGATCGTAGAAGGGATGGGGCAGCCGGGCTTCACCCTTGATGTGAACGGCGGCGTGCTCGGCCAGCGGCGTCCCGACCCCCGAGGGACGCAGCAGCGTAACCGCGATCGGCGCCCGCTCGAGATCCAATTCTTCCTGAAGCGTATACGTGAACTTCGCCACCGCGGCCTTGCTCGCGGCATAGGCGCCCATCACCGGGCTCGAGATGTCCGAACCGATGGTTCCGATGTTCACGATGGCCCCACCCTGCTCGCGCAAGTGCCGCAGAGCGGTCAGCGATCCATGGACGACGCCCCAGTAGTTGGTCTGGAACAGCCGCTCGTGCTCGTCGGCGGGCGTATTCGCCAAGCGACTGTAGATGGCGACGCCAGCGTCGTTGACCCAGCCATCGATGCGCCCGAACACCTGGACGGCCTGTTCTGCGGCGGCCTTCACCTCGTCCTCGATTCCGACGTCCGCGACCGCGTAGGCGGCGACGCCCCCTGCCGCTTCGATGTCCGCCACGATCCCGCGTAGCGTGTCTCCGTCGCGGGAGACCAGCAACACCTCGGCGCCGCGGCTGGCGGCGAGGCGGGCGGCGGCCAGCCCTATTCCGGACGAGGCTCCGGTGACAACAACAACCTGATCGGCAATCGGCTTGAGTTTGATCCTGCTCACGATCGTTTTCCTTGCTTGCTATAGGGGAGGCGCGCAGACGCTCATCGTGCGGACGCCTGCGCCGTAGCGCCCGCCCCCAGCCCAGGCCGAGGCTCGTCTGAAGGGCGATCCAGTCGGTGGTCAGCCTGGCCTGCGCCTCGGCCAAGCAGCTCTGCGCCTGGATGCGCTGGCGCTCGGCGTCGAGCGCGTCGATGAGGGTCTCCGTGCCGCCGTCGCCGTGGCTGCCCCGATCACGCCCGTCGTCGCCGTCGGGACGGGGCTCGCCGTCGCCCGGTTTGCCGCCACGCTCGCCGGGGTTCTTTTCCGCCGCCATCAGGAATCGCCTCCGCCGGGCTCGATGAGCAGCTTGCCCTTCGGCTGGTGGTGGACCTCAAGCTGGACGAGCGCCGGAATGGCGTCGGCCAGCAACACCTTGCGGCCGATCGCTGCGCACAGCCGACCCGCTACGGCCGCTGCGATCAGCTCCGCCATCGCTTGCGGATCCTGACGCGCGATGATCGCGTGGTGGCGCCGGGAGAACAAGAAGCGGACCATGTTGGACAAGGGCTTGGTGACGTGCAGCGCCACGCCGCCGCGCTTCAGCATGACGTCGCACTGGCCCGGCGAGAGCGCACCGGCGGCGTCGAACACGACGTCGAAGCGGGCGCTGAACGCTGCGGCATCGAAGGTCCTGTAGTCGACCGCCTCCTCGACGCCGAGGGCGAGCGCCTCCTGGCGCCCCGCCGCGCTGCAGCTGCCGGCCACCCGGGCGCCGCGACCCAGCGCGATCTGCACGCCGGCCCGCCCCACGCCGCCGAGGCAGCCAGCGACGAACACCGACTGGCCGTGCCGCAGCTTCGCCTTGCCGATCAGCGCCGTGTGGGCCGTCATGCCGGTGATGGTCAGCGCCGCGGCCTGCTCGAACGGCAGGCCAGGCGGCTTGCGGAAGACGTGCTTCTGCTTGACCACGATCGCCTCGGCGAAGGCGCCGGCCTGCCGCGGGTCGGTCGCACCGAGCACCTCGTCCCCGGCGCTGAACGCGTCCACGCCGGCGCCCACGGCTTCGACGACCCCGGCGAAGTCGTGGCCGAGCCCCCGCGGAAAACGCGATCCGGTGAACAGCTTCGCGTCACCCCTGCGGAAGCCCCAGTCCATCGGATTGGCCGACGCGGCGACGACCCGCACGAGCACCTCGCCCTTGGCCGGCGAGGGACGCTCGGCGTCCTCCAGGCGCAACTCCTCGGGTCCGCCGTAGCGGTGGTATTGGATGCGCTTCATGCTAACTCCGCGCGCAGCGAGCCGTCGATATGTCAGGAATGGACGATACGGTAAAGTCCGTCACTGACGACAAGGAATAAGGCCGTGCCCAGAGACCGCGCCAAGGTGCATCGCCGGCTGCAGGAGGCGGCGATGGAGCTGTTCGAGGAGAACGGCTACGAACAGACAACCGCGGCCCAGATCGCGGCGCGCGCCGACGTGACCGAGCGGACCTACTTCCGCCACTTCGCTGACAAGCGCGACATCCTGTTCGAGGGTTCGGAGCGCCTGGAGGCGTCGCTGGTCCAATCCATCGCGGCCGCACCGCCTGGGCTCGGTCTCATGGCCGTCTTGCAACACGCGCTCGGCGGAGTGGCTTCGACGCAAAGCGACCTGTTCTCGGCGTCTCGCCAGGCCGTCATCTCCGCCGTGCCAGCGCTGCGAGAGCGGGAAGCCACCAAGCATGCGGTGCTGATCGAGGCCATGGCCGCAGGGCTTGAACGAAGAGGCTTCGAGCCCAAAGGGGCAGAGCTCGCCTCACGCATAGGCGGAGCAGTTTTCGTCTATGCGCTGGCAATTTGGTTTGAAGACACTACAGTCCAATTGGTGACGTGCCTCGAGTCGGCGTTCGAGCAGTTACGTCTGCTAGACTGATCGTGGTCTGCTGGCTGGCATCTATGGCTATGCATAAACTCGGCGAATCCCGCATTCCACGCCGGTTTAATACCGCCAGCTTGGCGTCATCATCCCAACTTAATCAGGGAGCGGTCAGAGGCGCTCACCTCAATCATCCAAGCGAAGGCTGGCGCGCGTTCCGGGCGCCTCCTCGTCTTCAGGGTTGGCTTCGACACAGAGGGTCACCTATCCCCCTGGACGAGAGGGCAGGCGGCCATACTCGGCTCCTCGATGCGATCTGCAGGTGCAAATGATGCTCCACCGACTCTGTCAGCAGATTGGAGCCGATCGTGAGCGGTCGCCGCGGGTCAGATCGACCCACGGCGAGAACCCGCAGGCCCGACGTGAGGTCCGTCCACTTCCGCCCCGGCCATCACCACATGTAAGTCGTTATGTAACCGCCATGTGGGCAGGGTGGAGTGCCGTCCCGCGGTGGCTTTGCGTCCAGACCAAGCCGTCGAGCCGGGCGGATCGGCTCTCGGTAGCGGTCGTTCAACCTTCCCCGACAAAAGGCCAAATCTGCTCAACATGGCTCCGTGGAAAAGGCAGCGTCAAACGGCGCGCCGAGACGCGATCGGTAGGCGCGGACACCACCTCACCTACCGATGCGCACCGAAGTCGAGGCGTCCCGAGCGCCCGGCCGCCCAGTCCCGGACGGCCAAGCCCCTCGGCTGGTCGCACCCGTTCTCGTCGTCGGCCGGCTGATCGGCTTCACCCACGCCAGTCACGCGACCAGAGCGTTGCGCGGAGAACAGCGACCTCGTCCGCCGCCATCGCTCCCGCATCCTGCCCTGAGTTTGCCGGCTGACTGAACGCTCCACGAGGTCCGAACTACCGGCGGCGAAACGCCTGCCGAAGACGCTCAGCGTGCGCCGGCGATGTTGAAGCCGCCGTCGACCAGGAGACTCTGGCCGGTGACGAAGCGCGCCTCGTGTGTGCACAGCCACACCGCCACATCGGCCACGTCTTCGGGCTCGCCGATGCGCTTCAGGGCGGCGTTCGGGGCCAGGGCTTCCTCGGGCAGGATCGCGGTCATGGGCGTGCGGGCTGACATTGTTGATCCGAATGCCGTCGCCGCCGACCTCCAGCGCCACGGTGCGGATCATGGCGTCCAACGCCCCCTTGCTAGCCGCGTAGACAGACAGCCCCATCGACCCGCTGGTGGCGGCGATGGAGGAGGTGTTGACGATCACACCGCCCTGGCCCTGGCGCCGCATGGTCTCGATCTCGGCCTTGATCAGCAGCCAGACGCCCCGCACGTTGGTGGCCATCACCCGGTCGAAGTCGTCCGCGGTAAACCGCTCGCGAACGCCGCGATGCGGCGGCCAGCCGACGCCGCGGAACCCCCGATTGCCGGCCGCATGGACGGCCTCTCCGATGTGACAGACTGTCCGCGTCCAGCGAAAGTCGTCAGCGACTCATCCGAGCTTCCAACGTTGAATTCGGCATCGGTCAATCCTCCATCCGGCATTGATCAAGGCTTGCGCGACGAGCGTTATGCATCGGCTTGAAAGAGGTCCATGGTGTCGCGTGGCACATAGACAAAGCCGTCCATGATGCGCCTGGCTGTCCGGCTGAAGCTCAGCGCGGAGAACGACATGCCTCCGAGCTCATTTGCCGGGTCCGCCTGGACGTTGACCGTCATCACGCCCATGGGGTGGCCGATCCGCAGCTTGTCCTTGGCGGCGGCTGGCGCGCCAATCACCCGGTTGGCGACCGAGCCGGGCAGCCGCGACGCGGCCGCGGTGCACATCGACCCCGTACCGGCCATGCTCTCGTGGCATTTATTGTACCATACCAGCCGCGCCCGCATGTCTGCCGCATTTGGCTCGACTGTTTGGCCGCGCATGGTGCGGTAGGCCTTCGGCTCGGAGACGGCGACGAGCAGCGGCAGGCCGGGCGATTGCCGATCCACGTCGCGCCAGTCGTCGCAGAAGCCGATGAGTTGGGCGGCCTTGCCGCGCACCTCGCGGAGCCGCTCGATCAGGTTAGGGTCGCCTGCGAAAGCGTCGGGTAATTCGCTGCCTTCCAGGCCCACGTCTTCGGCGTGGACGAACACGCACGGGTTGGCGACGTCGCAGATCGTCACCGCGACGCTCTGCCCGTCTTCAAGCTCGAGCGTGTCCATCACCTGCCCGGTGGGCAGGATGCGGCCGGTTTTCGCGCCGATCGTGTTGGCGTAGTCCATGCGGATTTCTGCCCCCGTGCCGGGCACCCCATCGATCGCGAAGTCACCAGTGACTTTTGCGCGTCCACCCGACACGGGCACGTGCGCGACCAGGACTTTGCCTGTGTTGGTATTGTGGATCCGCACCTGCGTGATCGGCGCCGTCACCCCGACCAGCCCGGCGTCGATTGCGAAGGGGCCTACCCCTGCCGAGATATTGCCGCAGTTCGAGCTGTACATCACCAGGTCGCGGTCCAGGACCACTTGGGCGTAGGTGTAATCGACGTCGGCATCCGGGCGGGTGGAGCGTTTCACGATGGCCATCTTGGATGTGATCAGCCGTGATCCGCCAAGGCCATCGATCTGCAGGATATCCGGCGTGCCCATGATGCGCTTCAGCAGCCGGTCGCGTGCCGGGCCGGGCGGCGGGATATCGTGCTCCAGTAAGTAAACCCCCTTGCTGGTTCCGCCGCGCAGGATGGTGCAGCGGATGGCAATCTGTTCCGGTTCGTCCATGGCAACCTCCCGCTACATCGCAGCTCTATTCCGCAACCTGCATCCCGGTGGAGTGCCGGATGTCGGGCAGTCGCGCTACGACGCCGTCGTGATCAAGGGTCTTTTTCTTCGTCTCGATCCCAAGCCACCAAACGACCGCGGCCTGTACCAGCAAGGTGCCAGACAGAGCTGCGGTAATGGCGCCTAGGCCACCCCATGCCAGGAGTATAACGACCAGATATTGAACGCCGGATGACGCGAGGCGTCCGACCGCATTGCACAAACCGGTGCCACGTAGTCGAAACCGCGTCTCGAACAACTCTGGTACGTAAACGGCGAAAGCCACCGTATTGGCGCAACCGAGTGCAACTGCCAGCCCAAACGCGACCAAAAGGAACGTCAGGCCTGTGGTGAATATCATGGCCGCCCCCATCACAGCGCCGGCGGTGGAAAAGATGACAATGGTGGGCTTGCGACCGAACCTATCGTTAAGGAACATGCTGATGAACGCGCCGCACGTCTTCCCGAGCGCCATGATCATCGCAATCTGCAGCGAAGAGCCGAGCGTGAGCCCGCGCTGCACGAAAACTGTCGGGAGCCATTGAAGAAAGCCATAGAGCGAGAAGCCGACGGTTATGTTGATGGCCATCCCGACAAGCGTGTTACGCCAGACGCCTCGGGCGAACAGAACCGTTGCGGACACCGGCTCCACGGGCGGCGGTGGCGCCGGCTCGTATGGCGCAATCGTTTGGCGCGCTCCGATCTTTACCTCGATTTGCTGAAGTAAGACGTCCGCTTCTTTGAAACGCCCTCTGGACTCGAGCCAGCGCGGTGATTCCGGCATCGTCTTGCGTGCCAGCCATATGATCAAGGCGGCAAGCCCGGGGATCAGGAACATCCCGCGCCAGCCAAAGGCTGGAATGACAAAATAAGCGATCACCAGAGAGGTAAAGAACGAGATGTTCACGATCATGCCCACCGCCGCCATCACGCGGCCGCGATTGAGCTTTGGCAGGAACTCGGCCAAGGTGGCATAGCCGACGACGATTTCCGCGCCGAGCCCCAGGCCCATGAAAAATCGCAGAACGATCAGCGATGTCATGTTTGGCGCAAACGCCCCCGCGATCGAGGCACAGCCGAACAACGCCAAGTTTGCCTGGTAGGAGAAGCGTCTACCAAACCTGTCGCCGAGGATGCCCGCAAACCAGGCGCCGATCACAAGGCCAATAAAGGTTACGGAGAGGAAAGTTGCGTTAGTTGTATTGTTCGACCACCCCGTTTGCACAAGGTTGGCGAGCACCGCGCCACCAGAATACAGCTCGAACGTGTCTAGGAACAATCCCGCCGTGATCAGCGCTGTAATCCAGTAGTGCCAAGAAGACATTGGCAGCCTGTCTAGACGTGGCCCGCTACTCGCCGTCTTGAGCATAACTGTCATGATGTTCCCTCAATCGATCGTGGCGACAAGGGTGGCCGGTATGGTGCGTCCGTGACTCGCGAATGCTTCACCGCACCAAAGCCCACGTAAGCGATTTCGCGCCGCGGGCCTAATGCCCTTGACGTATGGCGCTGGTTCGCAGCCTGCGCTCCGAGCAGGTCGGATGCTATCGAACACGCGCGAAAGCAGGACAGTGAGGCCCGCTCGCCATGATGACGCATACATTCCTGACTTCACGTCTGCCTCCAGATTTTTGGCGAGCATGCCCCTGTCGCAACCGGGTTGCAAGATATTATAATAGGCTAGGTGGCTTCCAACCGCGTCGACGGAACGCCTCGACTTCTGAAGTCAGTTGACGAACCAGGCCGCGATATCTTGACCAGCCGTGTCCGATGATGATTGGGGAAGACCGGTGCGCCTCGAGTCTCCAGCCTCATCCCCAGCTTTGAGGCGAAGGCTTCTCATTGAATATTCCGGCCGCTTTGCCAGCACACTGGACAATGCCACTTGCGATTGCCCGCGCGTCTCGCGGCAGATGCCCATTTCTGAGCAAATGCCACAGCAGCCAGGTAAGGTGTCGAGCCCTTCGCGTCGACACCGGGGCAGCCAGCCAGGTATAACAGCTTGCCGCAGGCCTAACCGAGGCTTATCTTCAGGCATGGTCTAAAGGAAGTGGGCAACACGCGTATGGGCGAGCAGGAACTGACCGCACCGCGATCCAATTCGCTTTTCGGCAAGCTGTGGGACAGCCATCTGGCGGCCGACGTCGGGGATGGCTGGTCCTTGCTCCACATCGACCGGCAACTCCTGCATGACCTGTCCGGCACGTCCGCGCTGGTGGATTTGCTGGGCCGCGGGCTGCACGTGCGCAATCCGAGCCTGACCTTCGCCACGCCGGACCACGCCGTGTCGACTGCGGCGGGAAGGAAAGCGCTGACCGAGGGAGATGGGCCGGCGTTGCGGAAGGCGCTGCGGCATCTTGCCGGGCAGGAGGGCATCCGGTTCTTCGATCTTGGCGAGCGTGGCCAGGGCATCGTGCACGTGATGGGGCCGGAACAGGGCATTACGCTGCCCGGCGCCACGCTGGTTTGCGGTGACAGCCATACCTGCACCCATGGCGGTCTGGGTGCACTGGCGTTTGGCATCGGCACATCCGAGATCGTCCATGTGCTTGCAACGCAAACGCTGCGCCAGCGCAAACCGCGCCAGATGCGTATCCGCTACGACGGCGCGCTCGGCCAAGGCGTGACACCGAAGGACCTGGCCCTGCACACGATCTGCAAGTTGGGCACCAAGGCCGGCACCGGTCATGCCGTCGAATATGCCGGTGCGGCAATTCGGGCGATGGGGATCGAAGGGCGCATGACGGTGTGCAATCTGTCGATTGAACTCGGCGCCAAGATTGGCATGGTCGCGCCGGACGAGAAGACGATCGACTACGTCGCGGGCCGACGGTTTGCGCCCAAGGGGGCTGCCCTGGACCAGGCGACCGCATATTGGCGCACGCTCCACAGCGATGACGATGCTGTGTTCGACCAGGAATTTACGATCGATGCGGCCGGGATCGCCCCGACGGTGACCTGGGGGACCAGCCCGGAGCATTCGATCGGGATCGACGGCGTCATCCCCGACCCGGACGGCCAAACCGACCGGGCGCGGCGCAAGGCCTGGCGGGCTGCCTTGGACTATGTCGGCCTCGAACCCGGCCGGCCGATCCTCGGCACGCCGATCGATTGGGTGTTCATCGGATCCTGCACCAACGCCCGAATTTCGGACCTGCGCATTGCGGCGGACTTGGCGCGCAACCGGCATGTGGCGCCCGGCGTGACAGCTTGGGTGGTGCCAGGTTCGGAGGACGTCAAGCGGCAAGCGGAGGCGGAAGGCTTGGACCGGGTGTTTCAGGACGCCGGGTTCCGGTGGCGGGAAGCTGGATGCAGCCTGTGCGTCGCGGCCAATGACGAGCGGGTGCCGGCGGGTGCGCGGTGCGTCTCTACGTCCAATCGCAACTTTGTCGGTCGCCAGGGGCCCGGCGCGCGGACCCATCTCTCCAGCCCGGCGATGGCAGTCGCGGCGGCGGTTCGCGGTCACATCGCCGACGTGCGGACGCTCTAGTCGTGCAACCGTTCCTGGCGGTATCCGGCCGCGCCCTGACGCTGATGCAGCCCAATATTGATACGGACGTGATCGTCCGTATCAACCGGCTAAACGAGGTGCGTATGCACCCGCAGGGCCGCGCATTGCTCGGGCGATGGGTGTTCGAGTCACTTCGCTTCGCTGCAGACGGGACGAAGCTGCCTGACTGCATGCTCAACGACCCGCAGTTTCGCGATGCGCCCATTCTGATCGCCGGGCCTAATTTCGGCTGCGGGTCGTCCCGAGAGGGTGCGGTGTGGGCGATTGCCGGCATTGGTGTCCGATGCGTGATCGCCGAGAGCTTCGGCGACATCTTTTATGCGAACTGCTTCCAAAATGGCCTGCTACCGATCGTACTGCCCGCAACAGAGGTGGCCTCGCTGGCGGAACAGGCCGTCGCTCTGGCGGAACTCCGGGTAGACCTGGAGCAGCAAACCGTATCGGCGGGGCCTGGCCACGTGGTCCGGTTCGATATTGACGCCAGCCGGCGCAATGCACTGCTGCTCGGGTTGGACGAGATCGGCGAGACCTTGCAGCACGCGGCTGAAATTACCGCATGGCAGATTGCAGATCAGGCATCCCGTGCGTGGATGTGGGAGCTGTAATAACAGCTTGCACGGTCGAGCAAGCCGGTCGTATCGAGAGAAACTGAAAAGAGTGGGGTTGGAAATGGGTCGGACCAGTGAGTTGCGAGGCATCCTGGCAGGTGAGGACATCGTCGTGGCGCCCGGGGTGTTCGATGGCATCACCGCACGCTTTGCCGAGCAGGCCGGTTTTCCCTGCGTTTACATGACCGGCGCGGGCACTTCGCTTTCTCTCGGCTATCCCGATCTCGGCTTGTTGACCTTGACGGAGATGGCGGACAAGGCGCGCGTGATCACGCGTACGGTGAACGTCCCGCTGATTGCCGACGCGGATACTGGGTATGGCAACGAGATGAATACCACCCGGACGGTGCAAGAATATATCCGCGCCGGGGTGGCTGGGCTTCACATCGAGGACCAGGTTTCGCCTAAGCGCTGCGGCCATCTTGACGGCAAGGAGCTGGTTCCGCCTGATGAATACGTGGCCAAGGTGCGTGCCGCAGTTGCGGCCCGCACGGACGCCGACTTCCTGATCATCGCTCGGACCGACGCCCGGGCGGTAATGGGGTTTGAAGACGCGGTGCGGCGGGCGAACGCGGCGCTGGATGCCGGGGCGGACATGGCGTTCGTGGAGGCTATCCCGAATTTAGAAGAGTTGGCCGAAGTCCCGCGCCGGGTTCATGGACCCTGCCTGCTGAACGTCGTGCGTGCGGGCAAGACGCCGGACGTGAACTTGCTGGACGCACAGGCCATGGGCTACCGGCTGGCCATCATGCCGAGCCTGTTGCTGGGTGCGGCGATGGAAGCCTATGACGCGGCGTTGGCCATCGTGAAGGAGACGCATCAGCCGCCTTCCTCCGCGGGCAAGATGCGGGTAGCCGACCGCTTCCGCCGCTTCGGCTCGGACGAGTGGGACGCGCTGCGCACACGTTTCCGCGACCTTCCCGTGGGATCGGCCGACAAGGCTGCTTGAACGCGGGGCCACAAGAACGGGAGAACGCCGTGACCGAGATACTCGAGCCGGAACAAGTCGGGATTCGCTGCACCATCCTGCGCGGCGGTACGAGCAAGGGAGTATACTTGTTCGAGGAGGACATACCGTCCCCCGGGCCGGAGCGCGACGCTTTGCTCAAAGCCATCATGGGCACACCTGACATTCTGCAGATCGACGGACTCGGCGGCTCACGGCTGATTACGTCCAAGATGGCGATTATCAAGCGCTCGGAGCGGCCCGACGCGGATGTCGACTATACCTTTGCCCAGGTGAGCCTTGAGCGCGACCTCATCATGTACTCCTCGAACTGCGGCAACATCTCCTCCGGGGTCGGGCCGTTTGCGATCGACGCTGGGTTGGTGCCCGTCACGTCGCCGACAACGGTCGTACGGATCCACAACACAAATACTGGGAAAATCCTGATCGCGCACGTTCCCGTCGCAGGCGGCCGCGCGAAAGTAACGGGTGATTTCGCCATCGACGGCGTTCCCGGCACGGGAGCTGAAATACGGATGGACTATGCCGGCACGGTGGGCGCCAAGACGGGGCACATGCTGCCAACCGGCCACGTCACCGACCTCCTGGCTTTGGAGGACGGGCGCAGCGTCACGGTCTCGATCTGCGACGTGGCCAATCCTTGCGTCTTCGTCCGCGCCGAGGATGTCGGCCTGGAGGGCAGCGAGTTGCCCGACCATTTCGCTCGCGACGCTGCTTTGATCGAGCGCATTCGCGAAATTCGTGGCAAAGCGGCGGAGCGCATCGCGTTCACCGACGATTGGCGTGACGTGGACCGGCAAACGCCTAGCCTTCCGCTGTTCGTGATTGTTTCCACGCCGAAGCAATACCTCAACATGCGCGGTGCCGCCGTCGATCCGGCGACCACAGATCTGCGGGCTCGCTTCGTCTGGTACAACAAGTGCCATGAGAGCATGGCCGGCACCGGCTCGATGTGCACCGCGGCGGCTTCGAGGATACCCGGTTCCGTGGTGAACCAGGTCATCGGCGCGGATGCCGCCCGGGCCGATACGCTCCGCATCGGTCATCCAATGGGTGTCATGCGTGTGAACGTGATTTCCGAGCCAGCGAATGTCGCCGGTGGCGTGCGGTTCGCCACCCTGGGTTTCAGCCGCACGGCCCGGCGGATCATGGACGGCACTGTGTATGTGCCGCGGAAGCGTTTGGCGTCCGCCGCATGAAGCAGGCGGACCTCATGTCGTCGCAGGACCAGACGATGCGGGTGATCTTTTGGAAGATCATGCCGTTCCTTTTCTGCTGCTACGTGGTCGCCTATTTGGACAGGGTGAATGTCGGCATCGCCGGATTGACGATGACAAAGGACATCGGCCTGTCGCCATCCCAGTTCGGCGCCAGCGCCGGTGCGTTCTTCCTGGGGTTTTTCATCGCCGAAATCCCGAGCAACCTGGCGCTCCAGCGGTTTGGCGCGCGCCGATGGCTTGCACGGATCATGATCACTTGGGGCCTGTGTTCGGCGGCGACTGCACTGGCGCGCGGGTTCGTAAGCTTCTCCGTGCTGCGCTTCCTGCTCGGCCTGTGCGAGGCCGGGTTTTCGCCCGGGGTATTCCTATACTTGGCGTTCTGGTTCCCAGAGCAGTATCGCGGACGGGCAGTGGGCGCCTTCATGGTTGGTCTGCCGGTAGCCAGCATCCTTGGTGCACCCATCTCCAGCATGCTGCTTGGCCTCAATGGTGTTGCTGGGGTGGCGGGCTGGCAATGGCTGCTGCTATCTGAGGGTCTGCCGGCCGCGTTGCTCGGCATGGCATGCCTGTTCGTGCTGGTGGATGGACCAGAAAACGTCACGTGGCTTACCGCCGGTGAGCGCGGCTGGCTTGCGGGGCAGCTCGCCTCCGAGCGCGCCGCCATTGAGCGGCAGCACCCGACGACCTTGCTGTCGGTGTTCAGCAATTGGCGCATACTGATGTTCGTGACAGTGAATTTCCTGTCGGTCATCGGCTCGCTCGGCTTGAGCCTATGGATGCCGCAGATATTGCGCGGCTACGGTTTCGGCGTGACGCAAATCGGCTTCGTCGTTGCCATCCCCTATCTCTGCGGCGCCATTGCCGTGCTCGTCTGCGCGCGGCTTTCGGATCGGTCCGAGCACCGGGCGGCCTATCCGATTGGCGGCTTGGTGGTGGCCAGCGTCGGACTGGTGGCGTGCGCGCTATTATCTGCTTCAACGCTGCTGGAGATCATGTCGCTTTGCGTGGCGGTGACGGGATTGATGGCCTTCCAAGGTACAATCTGGCCTCTGCCGATGAGCATATTGTCGGGCCGAGCAGCGGCGGGTGGCCTCGCGTTGATCATATCGGTCGGCAATTTGGGCGGGTTCGTCGGCCCCTCTTTGATCGGTCTAGTTCGCGAACTCACCGGGCGGTTCGACGTGGCCCTGATGGGTGTGGCCGCCTCGGTGGCGCTCGGGGCCGTGCTTCTGGTCTTTGTCTCCCGTCGTCTCGTTCCGAGATCCCCGGCGATGGCCGACGTCCAAGCGTGACCAGTTTATTCCACGCTGGTCGATACCACCCCGGCGGGCATGCCTGGTGGATCAATCGTGAGCAGGCCGCCTTCGACCGTTGCATTTGAAGCCAACCGCAAGCTGAAGCTATCCCACCGCCAATGTCCAATCAGAAGATGCAAAGGCAAGCCCTGAGCGTCCCGCGTGATGCGCTCGATCCGGAAGGTTGGTGCTGCGGTCTTGAGTTGTAGCGCCACCGCGAGTGCTTTTGGACAGGGGGCGGCAGACATATGCCGTTGCACGCTGTCGGGAAGGATGCCGACCGTTGCGAGTAGTTCGTGAAGTGCCGTTTGATCCAACGACTTTCTGTTTATCAGCGCGCCCACGCGGGCCGGAAGAAACGCGCGAGTATGATAGACCGGCTTATCGCCCTGAGATCGGAGACGCTCGAAACATAGCACTTGGTCGCCTTCCTCGAGATCCAGCGCTTGCGCAATTGCGCCTTCGGCCACCTGCCAGCCAAACGATAGCAGCTTTACCGTCGTGCCCCGGATCAACCGGAGAGCGGCAAAAGGGTCTTCGAAACTGGCAATTGCCTGCACGAGGCGAGGAGCCAGCACGCGCGCGACCCGGCCCGCTCCGCGGTCGAGCAGACCTTCTTGCGCCAGCTCGGCCAAGGCCCGGCGCACTGTAATGCGTGACACTGCAAATCGGCGGCCGATTTCCTGTTCGCTTGGCAGCGTCGCGCCGACCGGTAAGATGCCTGCGCGGATGTCAGATCGAATCTGGTCCAGGACCTTGCGGTAGAGTGGGACGACAAGGCTCAAAGAACGATCTCCCAAACGGGGTATAACAGGTTGACCGCGACGGTAGCAAGTCTAGGTTTGCACTGAAACAAGGCGCTGTGTCCCTCAGCTTGCAAGGCGGCAAGCCGGCAGCCCACTTGCGGGAGGAGCAACGATGCCGGGACCGGTGTTCAGGCGTGACGGCGTCGTGATCCCGTCAGAGTTCGGCGAATTGCTGCCTCCTAACGAGCAGTGGCTTGCTGTCGAGGAGCCTGAAGCGATCCTGGACCCAGAACTCCCGATCATCGATCCGCATCACCATCTATGGGTCCGGCCGGGTTATCACTACCTGGTGCCCGAGTTCGCGGCCGATATCGGGTCCGGGCACAAGGTGCTGGCGACCGTCTTCGCCGACTGTAGCTCGATGTATCGGAGCTTCGGGCCGATGCCTTTGCGGCCGGTGGGAGAAACCGAGTTCGTTGTCGGACAGGGCGCGCAAAGCGACTCCGGCTTGCACGGCCCCACCCGCATTGCTGCGGCGATGTTCGGCTATGCCGATCTAACCCTAGGCAGGTCCGTGCGCGAAGTGCTCGAAGCCCATGTCCGGGTGGCCAACGGCCGTTTCCGGGGCGTTCGGTTTCAATCCAATTGGGATCCGAGCGACCGGATCAGAAATGGCAAAATCGCTGTCCGTCCCGGCATGCTGGTGGAGCCAGCGGTCCAGGATGCCATCGCGGTCCTGGACGAAATGAACCTTGTTCTCGATAGCTTTGTGTTTTTTCCGCAATTGCAGGAAGTCATTCAAACGGCTCGGGCGCATCCGGGATTGACGATTGTGCTGAACCATTGCGGCGGCCCACTTGGCTACGGGCCTTATCTGGACAACCCGGCGGAGCATTACGCCACCTGGCGGAGCGGGATAAAGCAGGTCGCGCAATGCCCAAACGTGATTTGCAAACTTGGTGGTATCCTGAACCGAACGACGGATTTCGACTACCTTCACGCTGACTGGCCAGCATCCTCCGAGCTGCTGGCGACGGTTTGGCGCCGTTGGTTTGAACCCTGTATCGAAGCCTTCGGCGCCGAGCGATGCATGTTCGAGAGCAACTATCCGGTCGAGAAATTGGGCGTGTCC
This sequence comes from Acetobacteraceae bacterium, assembly GCA_965199095.1. Taxonomy (GTDB): domain Bacteria; phylum Pseudomonadota; class Alphaproteobacteria; order Acetobacterales; family Acetobacteraceae; genus LMUY01. The sequence continues at coordinate 113,122 of CBDAQM010000001.1, read as the reverse complement.
TACGCGTCGCTTTGGAACGCGTTCAAACGCCTGTGCCGGTCTGCGTCGGGATCAGAGCGCGTCGCACTCCTGGCAGGAACCGCGGCGCGCGTTTACGGTCTGCAGCACATGGTGAGCATCGCATGAGGGAACGCGTTCTTGTGACGGGCGGTGCCGCCGGGATCGGGCTTGCCATCGTCGAACGATGCCGTGCAGACGGCTACCAACCGGTGGTGATCGATCGGGAGGGCGACGGTGTGATCAAGGCCGACCTCTTAGACCCTTCGCAGACCACGCAAGCGCTTGAGCAGGCACTACGCGATGGCCCGATCACGCGGCTGGTGAACAACGTCGGCATGGTTCGGCCCGGTCCGGTCGAGGAGCAGAGCTTGACTGACCTCGATGCCGTCGTGTCACTCAATTTGCGGTGTGCGCTGCAATGCTTGCAGGCTCTTTTGCCGGGCATGAAGCATGCCGATTTTGGCCGGGTCGTGAATTTGTCCTCGCGGGCTGCGATCGGCAAAGAATTGCGTACGGTTTACGCGGCGACGAAAGCCGGGCTTCAAGGCATGGCGAAGGTGTGGGCGCTAGAGTTGGCGGCCCATGGCATCACCGCCAATGCCGTCGGGCCGGGCCCCATCCGCACTGCCCTCTTCAACCGCGACAACCCTCACAACAGCCCTCGGACCCGGGCCATTGTCGACGCCATTCCGGTCCGGCGTATGGGAGAGCCAGAGGACGTGGCGCAAGCCGTCTCATTCTTTCTGGATGCGCGAAGTGGGTTTGTCACCGGTCAGGTGCTATATGTTTGCGGTGGGCTTACGATTGGGAACGCTGGAGCGGGTTGATCTGAACCGGTCATCCGCGAGCGATGCAAGCCGAAGTTTTTTGCAGTATTTGTTCCAGACATCAGGGGAGTCTAAATGATTCGCGACATCGAGACCTTGGATGGTATCTTGACCTCGATCCACCGGTTCGTAAATGACGCATTGATCCCGCGCGAGCACGAGGTTGCGGAAACCGACGAGATACCCGACGACATCATTGCGATGATGCGCGAACTCGGCTTGTTCGGGTTGACCATCCCGGAGGAATACGGCGGCCTCGGCGTGACGATGGAGGAGGAGGTCAGCATCGCGTTCGAGTTAGGACGCACCTCACCTGCCTTCCGCTCCTATATTGGGACCAATAACGGCATCGGCTCCATCGGCATCCTGCTCGACGGGACGGAAGGACAGAAGGCGAAGTACCTGCCGAGGCTGGCAAGCGGAGAACTGATCGGCTCGTTCTGCCTGACCGAACCTGAAGCTGGGTCGGACGCCGGCTCGTTGAAGACGCAGGCTGTGATGGATGGCAATCACTACGTCATCAACGGCACCAAGCGCTATATCACCAACGCGCCGCACGCAGGGATCTTCACGGTGATGGCGCGAACCAACCCGGCGATCAAGGGCGCTGGGGGGATCAGCGCTTTCATCGTGGAGCGAGACACCCCCGGAGTGTCCCTGGGCAAGCGCGACAAGAAAATGGGGCAGAAAGGCGCGCACACCTGCGACGTCATCTTCGACAATGTGCGCGTCCCGACCGAACAGCTCATCGGGAACGAGGAGGGGGTCGGATTCAAGACGGCTATGCGGGTCCTGGATAAGGGACGGCTGCACATCGCGGCGCTCAGCGTTGGAGCGGCCGAACGGATGTTGAGCGATGCGCTCCACTACGCGATAGACCGCAAGCAGTTCGGAAAGGCCATCGCCGAGTTCCAACTCATCCAGGCGATGCTCGCGGACAGCAAAGCGGAAATCTATGCGGCACGCTGCATGGTGCTCGACGCAGCACGCAAACGTGACGAAGCAACGAATATCACGACGGAGGCCTCGTGCTCCAAGATGTTCGCGACCGAGATGTGCGGCCGGGTCGCAGACCGGTGCGTGCAAATTCATGGGGGCGCCGGCTATATCAGCGACTATGCCATTGAGCGGTTTTTCCGCGATGTTCGGCTCTTCCGCCTGTTTGAGGGCACGACCCAAATCCAGCAGATCCTGATTGCTCGTAACATGGTCAAAGAGGCGCAGCGTTAGCAGCCGTTTGGATTGGCGAGCTGTAGCGGTCGTGTCCCACCGCGTGGTGTAGCAGCGTTGACCGCGGCAGTCTCGAGTAAGGTGGGCGCCGGTATCAGGCGGCCACGGCGGACAGGCTGATGGCAGGGTCATCGCTGACGGCGAGCGAGCGTCTCAAGGCTCATGTAGCGGCGCTGCACGGCCCGCTTGATGGTATGGACCGCCCCGGTCGATCCCAGATCTGGCAAACTCCAGCCTCAACCATCTGCCAGGAGAGCGCCGTCATGTCCGTTGTCTCGATTGGTCTCGATCTCGCTAAGGCAGCGTCGGCAAATAAGCGCATCGGCACGCCGACAAAGCTGCCGCGCAGAACAAAGGCTTAGGGCTTGTTCGAGTAAGAGGGGCAAAAGTGTGAGTAAGAAAGTGCAGCATTTCTCCATGCTCCGGTCCAAAGTCGCGGTTTTACGGCGTTTTTTGTCGCGCCGAAGGCGGAACGTTCCGGCACCCCTCCGGAGTTACCCAGACTTTTGCCCCTCTTACTCCGCGGCGCCTTTGCTGCGGAGGCGTTGTCAGCCAACTTCCCGGCCGGATGCGTGACAGGCGCAAAGGCTAGTCTGCCGAGCCGTCCTCCTGGTCAGGGATACCCGTCAGTAGCGGTGCCAGGTCGCGCGCCATGTGCAACACGCGCAGCACGACCGGCGGGTGGCGTTCAGCGTTGTAGACCATCAGGTATGGGAAGGCGGCAACTCGCCAGAACCGATAGGGCGGAGGCAACAGCTCGGGTCGGACTCGGCCCAGCATCGGACGTTCAACGATGCGACGCGCGCTCTGTAATGTCGCCTGCAGCATGGCCCGGGCCGCGACCTCATTGTCGCGCGCGATCCACGCGAGTGCCTGGGCCAAGTCGTCGCGCGCAACTGGCCCAAAGAAATCCGGGGTCAAGCGCTCCGGCGAGCCGCGCGGGTGATCAAGTCTTCCATCTCCCGCTCGACAGCCTCGAGCGGCAGATAGCCGAGTCGGTCCCCTTCTTGCTCGGCCGCGATGACCGAAGCGAGCAACTCGGCTCGCGCAGCATCCTGTCGGCGCAGCAAGCCGATCCCGGCTGCCACGACCTCACTCACGTCCCGGAATCGTCCTGTAGCGACGGCCTCGGTCGCAAACTGCTCCAGGTCCGGAGGAAGGGTCACGCTGTCCATGTCCGGATCATAGGACAGGGAAGGGCGACCGGGAAGGTTTTTGGGCAATCGGGAGGAGACGTAGTCAGTGTCTGAACCGACCGCTCCCGACAGCCCTGGTGAGGTTCTACCGCCAGATCGCAGATGGCAGTTTCACCGGAGTCTGCACCCAATGTCGGCCGCGCCTTGACCGTGGTGGCGCGGCTGGCGCGCTCACATCCGTTGTCGGACGAGCTTCGCGGCCTGCTGGAAGGCAAGCTCGGGGAGGCCGTCTCTGCTGCCGCGGACTACGCCGCCGACGCAATCGCGCCAGCCACGCGCGCGGCTTACATCAGGGACTGGGACGTCTTCACCACCTGGTGCCGAGAGCAGGGGGCTGATGCCAATGCTCTGCCAACCCACCCCCGTGCTGGTCGCCGCCTACATCGCCAGCCTTGCCGGGACGATTGGCAAGAGCGCCTTGCGTGGACGCCTGGCCGCCATCGCCTACCACCATCGACGGCGCGGCCTGACCTGGTCGGGCGCCCATCCGGCGATCCGCGAGACCCTGGCCGGCATCGGCCGTGCCCACGGCAAGCCGGTCCGGCCGTCGGCGGCGCTGACCTCGGTCGAGGTCAAGCGCCTGATCGCCAGCTGCGCCCAGGACCTCGCCGGGCTGCGAGACCGCGCGCTGTTCCTCGTCGGCTTCGCCGGCGCCTTTCGCCGCTCGGAGCTGGTGGCCATCGACGTGCACCACCTCCGCTTCAAGGCGGATTGCGTGGTGGTCCACCTCCCCCGCAGCAAGGGCGACCAGGCTGGCAAGGGGGCGGACGTCACACTGCCGCGCATGCGCGGCGCCGACAAAGCTGCCAGCAAAACCTGCCCGGTGCGCGCGCTGGAGGCTTGGTTGCGACGCGCGAAGATCCGGCGCGGGCCGGTGTTCCGCAGCGTCACGGCGCACGGGACCGTGAAGGAGCGACTGACCGGTGCGGGCGTGCGCCACATCCTGCTGAGCCGGGCCAAGCTTGCCAAGCTGACGGTGCACGCGAGTGAGCGCCTTTCGCCGCACGGATTGCGCGCGGGCTTGATCACCGAGGCGTACCTCGCCGGCGCACCCGACGAGCAGGTGGCGGCGCACACGCGCCATGGCGACCTGTCGACGATGCGCGGCTACCGCAAGCGGGCGCGCATCACGGGGGACAACCCGGCCCGCCTGCTCGACCTCTGAACATGGTGGCCAGAACTTGTATGGGGTTTTATCTGTCAAGCTGAATTAGTCGCGTCCAAAACCGCGGGGCGGCTCTACGTTTGCTAGTTCCAAAATGTCCAGGTCGCAGATCATCTGCAGCGCATCAGCTGTGGCGCTGTTCACCAGGTTCGCCGGAAGGGCATCAAGCCATGTTTGATACTCGCTTTGCAGGTCGATCAATTCAGCAACAGCATCATGCCAGCGCTGCGGTCGGCTCCGACGATCGGCCGGCTTGCGATAGCTCACTTTTGATGTGCCCTTGGCATGACTGGCGCGGTAGCGGGCTTGCCTCTCCGCATGGGTCATTGTCGTGCCATGCAGTGGTTTTGGTCCAGGCTTCATTCTCTCAAGCCTCCGAGCATTTTGGAGCCATGAATGCGTCACGTGACGCATTGCAGTAGGCTTGGCCGGATGGTGACAAACTTTTCCTGTCAACCAGCCGCGAGGTAGGCAAACGGTCCGAGGGGAGCCCGCCAGTGCGCGCGAATCTCGCGCCGCAACCTTGTATTCGGTTGGACCCGTTCGAGGTCCTGACCATGAAGCAGCCATGCGCTTCAGCAGCGAGGCTCCGAGGCAGCGGGCCCATTCTAACGAACGGCTCGATGACCGTGTTCCGGCTCGGGTCACCGCCACCTCGGATCGTCATCAGCGTCCAGCCAGGGTGGTGCTGGCGCTGAAACTGGTAAGCCGGTTGCTTTGCTCCTTCTCCGTCACGCCGCGGCCCGCACCACGACGCCGTGCGGAATCTCGCCGGTTGTGACCATCCGCCACAAGGCGATGAGCAGTTTGCGGGCGAGGGCGACGATCAGGACCGTTTTGCGCACGCCCTGCACCGCAGTGCGGGTGCGATACCATTGGGCGAGAGCGCTGTCCTTCTGGAACAGCAGGAACCGCCAGGCGAGCTGAACCAGCCCACGACGAACCCTGGCATTGCCAGCCTTGGCCAAGCCCTTCTCCCGCCGCTTGGAGCCACTTTCATCCGGCGACCCGGTCAGGCCCGCGTATCGTGCCACGGCCCTGCGGTCGCGCAGGTTGCGGGACAGGACCTCCTGGACGAGCATGTCCGCGGTCTCCACGCCCACGCCCACGATGCTGGCCAATAGGCGCACCATGGCATTCGGCCCAGTTTGCGGAGCCTGTTCGATGCGGACCAACCGGCCCTGTTCGATCAAGTCGATCTGCTCGCGCACCATTGCCAGCCGCGCCAGGTCGCGCCGGATTTCCTCGAGCGTATTTGGCGGGATCGGTATGCCTTCGGGAGTGCACAACCCGTCCAGCTTCTTGGGTGCCCGGCGCAGCTCCGGCTTGAAGCCGCGAATGCCCAGCCGCACCAGTGCCGCCTTCATGCGGTTGATGATCCGGGTCCGCTCACCGACCAGGTTCTTACGTTCCCGATGCGGACGCTTGGCATCCTCCTCTTCGATCGTCGGCACAGCGACCATCCCACAATGTCCCCGCTCGCCGCGTAGCCAGCCCATGAACACCCGCAGCAGCATCGCGGTATCAAGCCGGTCGGTCTTTGCCCGCCGGTGCTCGCGCGAGACAGCCACGCTGGAGGAGTGGATGACGTGTACGTCGATGCCTTGGCCCCGCAGCCATCGTGCCAGCCAAAAACCATCACGCCCGGCTTCGTAGGCGACGGCGATGCGGTCGATGATACAGCCACTCTTGGTCGCCTCATCCCGCCAGCGCTGCAAAAGCCGGAGCAATCCAGCTTCGTCCGGCTCAAGCTTCTTCAGCGGCTGGCGTTCGACGCCAGGGACGACACCAGCAACCAGCCAACTCGACAGGCTCAACTCGATGACGGCTACCAGCGTCCTATCCTGAACAAACGGCGCTAGGGATCTGCTGAGGTCATTCGGCTGTGTCATCAGGCGCTCCATCATTGGTGACGTGAAGCCGGATGGTGCCTCCTTCCCGGCCGCCCCCATAGCTTCTAACGAAACGCCCGGATTTGACAGTTAAGGGGACAAACCCGGAACCCGCTGGCTTGTTTCTCCAGGCGGCCCGGGCTTTTGGGCGTCTTTCACCTGTTTTGGGCTGAAGGTGGCCTGACGGAAAACACCTGATTCCCGTGAGCGACGCGTCGGCATCGAAAATCCCTCGATTCAGGTCGGAAAACTACACGACAAACCGTGTCGGAATGAGGCAGTGTGCGGAAACCGTTCTGCCGAGGTTTTCCGCACATGCTGGTGGGCTACATGCGTGTCTCCACCAGCGGTGACCGCCAGGTCGTGGACCTGCAGCGTGACGCGCTCCTCGCTGCCGGGGTGGATGAGCGCCACTTGTTCGAGGATCGCGCGACCGGAAGCCGTGGCGACCGTGCCGGGCTGGCCAAGGCGCTGGCCTTCATCAAACGGGGCGACTGCTTGGTGGTCTGGAAGCTGGACCGGCTCGGGCGATCGCTGCCGCATCTGCTGACCACGGTGACCGATCTGAAGCAGCGCGGCGTCGCCTTTCGTTCGCTGACCGAGCAGATGGATACGACCACGCCGCAGGGCGAACTGCTGTTCCACATTTTCGGGTCGCTCGCGCAGTTCGAACGCTCGTTGATCCAGGAGCGGGTCCAGGCCGGACTGGCCGCGGCGCGGCGTCGTGGCCGGCATGGCGGCCGCCCTGCCAGCATTGGCGCCGAAAAACTCGCCGCGGTGACGGCCGCACTCGATGACGGCGCGACCAAAGCCGCGGTCTGCCGCACGTTCGGCATCAAGCGCAGTACGCTGATCGACTCTCTGGCCCGGATTGGCTGGTCTGCCGGGATCAAGGCCCGGGAGACATGAGTGACACGACGCCCACGACTGAGCGCAACCCAGATCGCGGAGCTGTTCGATCCGCCAACCGAGCAGCGCGAGTTGGTCCGCCATTACACATTGTCGCCGGACGACCTGGCAGCGATCGGGCGCCGGCGCGGCGACCACAACCGCCTCGGCCATGCCCTGATGCGTTGTTATCTGTGCCATCCGGGCCGGCCGCTGCGGGTCGGTGAGCGGCCGCCCGCCGCACTGCTCGCCTTTGTCGCTGATCAGATCGGCGTGTTCCCTGATACGATCGATGATTACCTGGCGACGGAGCGAAACCGGCAGCGCCATTCTGCCGAGTGCCAGGAGCAGCTCGGGCTGCGTTATTTCGGTAAGCGGGCGGCGGCGGAGGTGACGGCGGCGCTGCTGCCTGCCGCGATGGAAGACGACCGCCTGGCGCATCTGGCGGCGTTGATGATGCAGACCTGCCGGCAGCAACGGATCATCGCGCCGTCGCCGCGCGTCGTTGAAAGGCTGTGCGGCGAACTGCGTCACCAGGCCCGCCGGGAAGTCCATCGCCGATTGACCAGCGGACTGTCCGCCGAGCAGCGGCGCAGGCTCGACGCGCTGACCGGGCCGCGAGAGGACACCGGCCAGGTGCAGCTCACCTGGTTGCGGCAGGCGCCGCAAGCCGCCACGCCCAGTGCGATGCTGGGCCTGCTCGAGCGCCTCGACCATGTCCGCACGATCGGCATCGCGCCGAGCCAGGGACACCTGATCCATCAAGCGCGCCTGAGCCAACTCGAGCGTGAGGCCGACAAGACCACGGTCCAGCACGTCGCCCGGTTCGAGCGGCAGCGCCGTCATGCGACGCTGGTGGCGATGACCTTGGATTTCGCCACCAGCCTGACCGACCAGGCGATCGATCTGTTCGACCGTCTGGTCAGCGCGATATTCCGCAAGGCCGAAGGACGACAGGCACGTGCTTTCCAGGCGGATGCTCGCGCCATCAACGAGAAGGTCCGGCTTTACGCGCGTGTCGGCGCCGCCGTGATCGCCGCGCAGACGCGAGAGCAGGACGCATTCGGCGCGATCGCGACCGTCATTCCGTGGGAGCGTTTTTGCAAGACCGTCGCGGAGGCAGAGGCCCTGGCGAGGCCGGAAGAATTCGATGCGTTCGAGAAACTCGGCGAGCATTACGCCTCGATCCGGCGCTGGTCGCCCGGGTTCCTCGCGGCGTTCGCCTTCGAGAGCGTGCCCGCGTCGGCCTCGCTGATGCGCGCCATCGAAATACTGCGGGAGATAAACAAGACCAATGCGGCAACCCTGCCCAAATCCGTGCCGACCGGATTCGTCCGGCGGCGCTGGGCGGATTACGTCATGCCGGGTGGCGCCGTTGACCGCCGCCACTACGAACTCTGCGTGTTGTCCGAACTGCGCGACCGCCTGCTCGCCGGCGAGGTGTGGGTGGCCGGCAGTCGGCGCCATCGCTCTGCCGAAGAACGCTTGGTTTCGAAACAAACACTGCAAGCGCTGCTGACCAGCGGCACCCTGCAGGTCGCGGTCGAGGCGGATTTCGACACGTTCATCGCGCAGCGGCGCACTCTGCTCGACGAGCGGCTGATGCACGTCAACAGCCGCGCCAAAGACGGTCTGCTGGCAGGTGTGGCGATCGAGAAAGACGCCTTGAAAATCTCGCCTATCGAAAAATCGACGCCGCCGGAGGCCGAGGCTCTGGCTGAACGGCTCTACGCGATGCTGCCCCGCATCCGGGTGACCGACCTGCTCGCCGAGGTGGCGCGCTGGACCCAGTTCCCCGACTGCTTCACCCATCTGCGCACCGGCGAGACGGCGTCCAACAGCCGCATCCTGATGGCGGGGCTGCTGGCCGAAGGCCTCAATCTCGGACTGACCCGGATGGCCGAGGCCTGCAGCATCGCCAGCCTGGGCGAACTCGCCTGGACATCGGACTGGCACATCCGCGAGGAAACCTACGCGGCGGCGCTTCAGTGTATGCTCAGCCAGCAGGAGCGTGAGCCATTCGCCGTCAATTTCGGCAGCGCCAGCGTCTCCTCGTCGGACGGCCAGTTCTTCCGTGCCGCCGGCCTCGGCCGCGATGCCGGTCGCCGCAATGCCCATTACGGGCAGCGGCCAGGGTTCAAGGCCTACACGCACATCTCAGGCCGCTACGGGCCCTATTGCAGCACGCTGATCGGGGCGACAGCCAGCGAGGCGCTGCATGTTCTGGATGCGCTGGTCTACCACAGGGGCGAGGCCACGATCCGCCGCCACCATACAGATGGAGGCGGTGATTCCGATCATGTCTTCGCCCTGTGCACGCTGCTGGGCTTCCAGTTCGCGCCGCGCATTCCCGATCTGAAGCATCGCCGGCTCTACAGCTTTGGCAAGCCGGCCGATCATCCAACACTGGAGCCGCTCATCGGCGGCCGGATCAATGTCGATTTGATCCGCGCCTACTGGTCGGAAATCCTGCGCATCGTCGCCTCCATCCGCGTCGGCACCGTGTCTCCTTCGGTGATCATGCGGCAACTCGCCTCCTACCCCCGGCAGAATGGCGTCGCAACCGCACTGCGCGAACTGGGCAGGCTGGAGCGCACGCTGTTCACGCTGGATTGGATCAAGGATCCCGAACTTCGCCGCCAGACCGGGCAGGAGCTGAACAAGGGCGAATCCCGCAACAGCCTCGCGCGCGCCGTGTTCATTCATCGGCTCGGCGAAATCCGTGACCGCACTTACGAAAACCAGCAACACCGCATGTCCGGCCTCAACCTGGTCATCACCGCGATCATCCTGTGGAACACAAGATACCTCGAACGCGCCGTCGCCACGTTGCGCCAGACGGAGGATGTTCCCGAAGCCCTACTGGCGCATCTTTCTCCCCTCGGCTGGGAGCACATCAACCTCACCGGCGACTACGTCTGGTCGCTGCCAAAAGACCCGTCGGAAAACAATGACGGATTGAGACCGCTGCGCGCCGCTCCCGACGTGCCTAGGAAGGCGGCATGATGTTCACGCTCCGTCCCCTTATGCGTACCAGAAGGCGTGTTGGTTAGAAGCTATGGGGGCGGCCGGGAAGGAGGCACCATCCGGCTTCACGCCACCAATGATGGAGCGCCTGATGACACAGCCGAATGACCTCAGCAGATCCCTGGCGCCGTTTGTTCAGGATAGGACGCTGGTAGCCGTCATCGAGTTGAGCCTGTCGAGTTGGCTGGTTGCTGGTGTCGTCCCTGGCGTCGAACGCCAGCCGCTGAAGAAGCTTGAGCCGGACGAAGCTGGATTGCTCCGGCTTTTGCAGCGCTGGCGGGATGAGGCGACCAAGAGTGGCTGTATCATCGACCGCATCGCCGTCGCCTACGAAGCCGGGCGTGATGGTTTTTGGCTGGCACGATGGCTGCGGGGCCAAGGCATCGACGTAGACGTCATCCACTCCTCCAGCGTGGCTGTCTCGCGCGAGCACCGGCGGGCAAAGACCGACCGGCTTGATACCGCGATGCTGCTGCGGGTGTTCATGGGCTGGCTACGCGGCGAGCGGGGACATTGTGGGATGGTCGCTGTGCCGACGATCGAAGAGGAGGATGCCAAGCGTCCGCATCGGGAACGTGAGAACCTGGTCGGCGAGCGGACCCGGATCATCAACCGCATGAAGGCGGCACTGGTGCGGCTGGGCATTCGCGGCTTCAAGCCGGAGCTGCGCCGGGCACCCAAGAAGCTGGACGGGTTGTGCACTCCCGAAGGCATACCGATCCCGCCAAATACGCTCGAGGAAATCCGGCGCGACCTGGCGCGGCTGGCAATGGTGCGCGAGCAGATCGACTTGATCGAACAGGGCCGGTTGGTCCGCATCGAACAGGCTCCGCAAACTGGGCCGAATGCCATGGTGCGCCTCTTGGCCAGCATCGTGGGCGTGGGCGTGGAGACCGCGGACATGCTCGTCCAGGAGGTCCTGTCCCGCAACCTGCGCGACCGCAGGGCCGTGGCACGATACGCGGGCCTGACCGGCTCGCCGGATGAAAGTGGCTCCAAGCGGCGGGAGAAGGGCTTGGCCAAGGCTGGCAATGCCAGGGTTCGTCGTGGGCTGGTTCAGCTCGCCTGGCGGTTCCTGCTGTTCCAGAAGGACAGCGCTCTCGCCCAATGGTATCGCACCCGCACTGCGGTGCAGGGCGTGCGCAAAACGGTCCTGATCGTCGCCCTCGCCCGCAAACTGCTCATCGCCTTGTGGCGGATGGTCACAACCGGCGAGATTCCGCACGGCGTCGTGGTGCGGGCCGCGGCGTGACGGAGAAGGAGCAAAGCAACCGGCTTACCAGTTTCAGCGCCAGCACCACCCTGGCTGGACGCTGATGACGATCCGAGGTGGCGGTGACCCGAGCCGGAACACGGTCATCGAGCCGTTCGTTAGAATGGGCCCGCTGCCTCGGAGCCTCGCTGCTGAAGCGCATGGCTGCTTCATGGTCAGGACCTCGAACGGGTCCAACCGAATACAAGGTTGCGGCGCGAGATTCGCGCGCACTGGCGGGCTCCCCTCGGATCGTTTTGCTGTCTACCCCCGATGCATGATCGGGGTGAGGAGGTCGGCAGTGTGCGCCAAGCTGCTGCAACTCGTGACGTGACGGATTACCCTTGTGACGTGAAGGAGCCTTGCGGACCATGAAGCCGGGACCAAAGCCACTTTTGGGCACGACGATGACCCCTGCGGAAAGGCAGGCCCGATATCGTGCCAGTCACGCCGGTGCCCCAAAGGTGCGCTACCGCCGCCCCGCCGACCGACGCAGCCGGCCGCAGCGCTGACAAGATGCCGTTGCAGAGTTGCTGGCACTCCAGGAGGGTTACCAGGGTTGGCTGGACGCTCTGCCCGAAAGCTTGGCGGACGGGGCAACAGCCGAGGCATTACGGGCCATCTGCGACCTCGATCTTTCGGAGTTGGCGAACATAGAGCCACCCCGCGGCTTCGGACGCGACTAAAAACCTGGCCGCAAACCGCTACCCAAGTTGCAGCAGGAACAGTTCGGTCAGATCAAAAGCAGAGCGCGAATTCCAGTTGACACCAAATCCCCCATACAAGTTCCGGCCTCCTTGGGTGCTGTCACCCCTGGGCCGGGGCGGAGGTCTGGATCAACCCGGAGCTAGGCCAAGGCTTCGGGTTAAGCAACAGGCTATGGCGGAGCCACCTCCGCTCCCAAGTCAGCGCCGCCTTGCTCAGCGCAGGCGGAAGGTCGGTTCGTTCCATGCAATTGTCGCTTGCATAATGATACCGACGCGTCGTAGTCTGCTGGGGCAGCACAGCACTCGTGCTGCCCCGGAGCGCTGCAGATGGACGTCGCCCTCGCCACATCCCCTCTCGACACCACGGCAGCCCCGGCGGTCGCGCCCGCCAGGATGAACCCGCGGACGCATCGGCTGCTGCACGGCGCAATCGTCCCGACGCTGCTGGCGCTGGCCTGGCCCAATATGCTGGTGATGTTGGCGCAGGCCTCGACCGGGCTGATCGAGACGTGGTGGGTCTCCCATCTTGGCACGGACGCGTTGGCCGGCATGGCGCTGGTGTTCCCGGGCTTCATGATGATGACGATGCTGTCGGCGGGGGCGGTGGGCGGCGGGATTTCCTCGGCTGTCGCCCGGGCGCTCGGCGCCGGCCGGCGCAAGGACGCCGATGCGCTGGTGCTGCACGCCATCCTCATCAACCTGGTGCTGGGGCTGGCGACGTCCGCCTTGTTCCTGCTGTTCGGACGGCAGATCTACGCGGCGATGGGTGGCGAGGGCCGGTCCTTGGACGCGGCGCTGGCCTATTCCAACGTCGTGTTCGCCGGCAGCACGCTGGTATGGCTGATGAACGCCTTCGCCAGCGTCATCCGCGGCACGGGCAACATGCTGGTGCCGTCGCTTGCGATCTGCATCGGCGTGGTGCTGCTGGTGCCGCTCTCGCCGATGCTGATCTTCGGGTTCGGTCCGCTGCCGGCCCTGGGCATTGCCGGGGGCGGCGCCGCAATCCTGGCGACGACCGTGGCGATGATCGCGGTGCTCGCCTGGTATGTGCTGTCCGGCCGTTGCGTGGTGCGGCTGCGCCTGAGCGGCCTGAGCTGGCCGATGTTCGCCGACATCCTGCGCGTGGGCGGCGTCGGCGCCGTCACCACGTTGCAGACGACGTTGACGGTGGCGCTGACCACGGCGCTGGTCGGTGCGGCGGCCGGGCCGGACGCGGTCGCCGGCTACGGCACCGGCGCGCGGCTGGAGTACCTGCTGATCCCGCTGGTGTTCGGGCTGGGTGCGCCGATGGTGGCGATGGTGGGGACCAATATCGGCGCCGGGCAACGGCAGCGCGCGCTGCAGATCGCGCTGACCGGGGGCGCCCTGGCGTTCCTGCTGACGGAGACGATCGGCATTGTCGCCGCGATCTGGCCGGCCGCATGGCTGGACTTGTTCGGCCGCAACCCGAGCATGCTGGCGACCGGAACCGCCTACCTCCGTTTCGTCGGGCCAAGCTACGGGTTCTTCGGCCTTGGCCTGTCGCTGTACTTCGCCTCCCAGGGGGCTGGCCGGCTTGGATGGCCGTTGCTGGGCGGCCTGTTGCGCATGGTGATTGCGGTGGGTGGCGGTTGGGCTGTCATGCGGCTGACCGGCTCGCTGGCCTGGACGTTCGCCATGCTGGGCCTGGCCCTGGTCGTCTACGGCGGCAGCATCGTGGCCGCGGTGGCGAGCGGCGTGTGGTTCCGCGGCAAGGAGAGGACGGTCTAAAGGCGCTTCGAAAGCCCGCGCCTTCTGGGAAAGGGTTGGGTGAGGGTCAAGTGCACGGCCTCTGGTGTCGGACCCTCACCCCGGCCCTCTCCCAGAGGGAGAGGGAGAAGCGCGGCGGGGCAAAGCGCCTGCGACAGCGGCTTCCACCCGGCCCATCAAGCGGGCGACCGCGGCGCGGCCGGAGGCGGCGACCTGCGGCGGCATCACCACGTCCAGCGGCGCATCGGCGGTCTCGTCGGCTTGCAGCAGGATGTGCGTCGGCGACGGCGCAAGGTCGATGAGCACGATGCCGAGCGCGGCCTGGCTGATATCCTGCGCCGGCACCGCCAGCAGCGACTGCAACTCGCCTTCCAGGGCCAAATCCGCCCGCGCGCGGCTGCCCGGCGCCAGCACCGCCGAGAACAGCCCACTATCGGCCAGCCAACGGCGCAGGCTGTCCTCCACCGCGTCGGCCGGCGGCACGCTCCATTCCTCGTAGAAATCCACGTGGATGCTGCCGTCGCGTTGCAGGACTTGCAGGCCGCGGGCTTCCAGGCCAGGCGCGGCGCGCAAAGTGCGGACCAGCAGCACCTTGCCCCCGGCCAGCGGCGGCAGGCTGACGGGGCGCTGGACCTCCAGCGGCCAGGACCGCTTCTCGATATACGGCCGCGATGGCAGGATGCTGCACCCGCCGAGCGCGGCCGAACCCGCCAGCACCATGCGGCGCCTCACTGGTCGAGGCTTCGTGGCGGCGCGCCACCCAGGACCACCTGCCCCGGGTCGCGCCGCAGCGCCTCGCTGGTTTGCCGCAGCGCCGCCACCGTCGTGCGGGCATCCCGCAGCAGCGGCACCAGCCCGGCCTCCAAATCCGCTGACCCGCTATCCGCGCGCCGCGCCACCGCATCCAGCGAGGCGATCAGTTGCGGCAGCTTGGCCACGGCCTGCGTCAACTTGTCCGTGGCCGCCGTGGCGGAGCGCAGCAACTCCCGCGTCTGCGGCCCCTGCGCCAAGGCCCGGGCGCTGGCAAGCGTCTGCCGCAACTCCGCCGCCAAGGCCGGCACGTCCGCGTCGGACACCGCGGATTGCAACGTCTGCAACGTCGCCGTCGCCTGCACCATCAGCTTGTCCGCGTCCCCGTCATGCAGCGTGCCGCGCAACTCGGTGATCAGGCCCAGCAGGCCGGTCGCCAATCCGTTGATGTCCACCTGCTGGAACCGGCTCAGCAGCACCGTCGCCGCATCCTGCACCTGGCTCAGCGTCGACGGCACGGAGGGTATGTATTCGTATCGCGGCGTCCATGGCACGTCCAACGGCGGGAACTGCTCCGGGTTGAAGAAATCCAGTTCCACGTAGCTCAGCCCGGTCAGCCCCTGCGGCGCGATGCGGGCGCGCAACCCGCGGGCGACGCTGTCGCCGTTGGGCGGCTGGCCCACCCGGGCGACGTCGATCTCGAACCGCACCAGGACGGTGCGGAAGGTGGTGCGGCGGATCGCGTCCGGTTCGTCGCGGCCATAGGCGGCGCTGACCAGCCCGACCTCCGTCACGGCGCCGATGGTGACGCCGCGGTATTTCACCGCCGCGCCGACGTCCAGGCCCTGCACGCTGTCGCGGAAATACGTCTCGTACGGCCTGGCATGGCGAATCTGGTTACCGCTCAGGAACAGCACCAGGCCGACCAGCAGCGCCACCCCGCCCAGCACCAACAAGCCCACGCGAAGATAGGTGCCACGCATCACGCTGCCTCCCGCCGGAAAAACGCACGCACCGCGGGTTCGTCGCTGTCCCGGGCCAGCAGATGCGGCTCGCCCACCGCGAGCACGCCTTGCCGGCGCCGGTCCAGCATGAGGCAACGGTCGGCGATGGTCATAACGGAGGGAAGCTCATGCGTCACGACGACGAAGGTGGCGCCGAGCGTGTCGCGCAGCCGCAGGATGAGCTGGTCCAGCCCGGCGGAGGTCACGGGATCGAGGCCGGCCGACGGCTCGTCCAGGAACAGCAGCGGCGGGTCGAGCGCCAGCGCCCGCGCGATCCCCGCGCGCTTGGCCATCCCGCCGGAGATTTCCGCCGGGCGCAGTGCGGCGGCATCCGCCAGTCCCACCTGCGCCAGCTTCAGCCGCGCCACGGCCGCACAAGCCTCGGGCGGCAGGTCGGTCAGCGTGCGCAGCGGAAGGGTGACGTTTTCCAGCAGCGACAGCGAGCCGAACAGTGCGCCGGATTGGAACATGACGCCGATCTCGCGCCGCACCGCCTGCGTGTCGACCGCCACGTCGTGTCCCATGACGCGCACGCGCCCGGTGCTGACCGGCAGCAGGCCGATGACCTGCCGCATCAGGGTGGATTTGCCGCTGCCGGAACCGCCGAGGATGGCGAAAACCTGCCCACGCGGCACGGTGAAGCTGACGTCCTGGAAAATGGTGCGGTCGCCGAAACGCTGCGCCAGCCCGACGGCATCGACAGCGAGGGCGTTTCCCGCCTCCGCAGTCAACCCCGATCTCCGCTCGGAGAAATGTCAGGCTGCATGAGAGCGGACCTCCTCGCTAGACCCTGATTGCCCCGGATTTGATCGGTAAAAGCTCCCCTCTGGGAGAGGGTTGGATGAGGGCAAAGGCAAGGTCCGGCGTGTTGGAGGACCCTCACCTCAGCCCTCTCCCAGAGGGAGAAGCACGGCCGTCAAACTGGAACGACGTGGTCTAGTTGACCTCCGATTTCGCGAGTCGACTCACCAACTCAAATGTGTCGGAGTTCCGATCGAGAAGATCTTCCATCGTGTAAGGGCATGTCGTCGGCCAAATCGGCCGGATCGGTGCGTCGACGAGTAGCGCTTCGGCTTGCCGTAGCGCCCCGTCATAGAGCGACTGGAGATCGATACGCTGCTTCATTGAAGGAGTGTATCGACGTCGTGCTCCCTGCAGGTAGGCGAGCAACTCCATCCGCCAATGCCGACTCGAGGGATGGCCAAGCGCACCGTGCAATTTCAGCAGATGGACCAACGCCTGCTGCAACAGGCTTTCGCAGCCATGCAGTTCGGAGCGGCCCGAATCCAGGATTTCCTCGATGACGTTGGGCCAGTCGATCGAAGCGTTCAGCCGCTCGCCCGCCGCTGCCCGGCGCAGGAGGTCGGCCTGCTGTTCAGACCAGAGAAGGGCGTCACGCTCGTACAGACCATCGGGCATGGCCGCCATGCTACTCCGCGGCGTGGGCGGCACGCCACTCCGGCGGCGCCACCGCGCCCACCTGCTCCACGATCCGGCCGTAGGCTTCCGGACGGCGATGCTTGTCGAAGGCGAAGATCGTGGTGCGGCCGAGCGTGCATTGGTCCAAATCGCAGTCGGCGGTGATCAACTCGTCGCCCCAGCTCGTCGCCTCCGCCATGATCTCGCCCTGCGGGTTCACGATGATCGAGTTGCCGAACAGTTCGCAGCCATCCTCCACGCCCGCCTTCGCCGTCGCCACCGCGAAGGTCGCGTTCTGGTAGGCGCCGGCCTGGATGGTCAGGTGGCTGTGCAGCACGCGCAGGTGATGTGCCTCGAACCCGCGGGCGTCCTGGTTCAGGCTGGGGGTGTTGTAGCCCAGCATCACCAGCTCGACCGATTGCAGACCCAGGACCCGCCACGCCTCCGGCCAGCGCCGGTCGTTGCAGATCAGCAGCCCGGCGTTCACCGGCAGGCCGCCCAGCGGGGCGCGCACCACGGGGAAGCCCAGGTCGCCAACCTCGAAATAGCGTTTCTCCAGGTGCTGCACCTTGCGGGTCGGATCGTACTCCGCATGGCCGGGCAAATGGACCTTGCGGTATTTCAGCATCACCTCGCCCGCCGGGTTGACCAGGATGGCGGTGTTGAAATGCCCGCCCTCCGGCGTGCGCTCGGCATAGCCGAGGTGGAACGCGATGCCGTAGCGGCGTGCCGCCTCGAACAGCGGCGCGGTCTCGTTGGACGGCATGGCGGTTTCGAACCAGCCATCCGCCTCCGCCCGGTCCTCATGGTAGTGGCGCGGGAAGAAGGTGGTGAGCGCCAGTTCCGGGAACACCACCACCTGCACGCCGCGGGCATGGGCGCGCTCCATCAGCCGCACCATGCGGTCCACGGCGACGGAGCGGGGTTCGGCCTTCTGGATGGGGCCGAGTTGGGCGGCGGCGACGGTGATGATGCGGGACATTACTCGGCTGCCTCACTCAGGTGTTGCGGTGGCGTGGCGCCGGCCTGCGCCGTGATCAGCCCGTACTGGTCCGGGCGGCGATGGGCAGCGAAGTTGAACATCTTGTCCTTGCCCTGGCGGCAGGCATCCAGGTCGCATTCGGCCACCAGCACCTCGTCCGCCAGCGTCGCGGCTTGGGCCACGACCACGCCGTTGGGGTCGACGATGCAGGAGCCGCCGATCAGCCCGGCGCCGTCCTCCACCCCCGCCTTGGCGACGGCCACCGCCCAGGTCGCGTTCATGTAGGCATTCGCCTGCACGACCAGCGTGGAGTGGAAGGTGCGTCGGCTGGCATCCTCCGCCGCACCGCCATTCGGGTCGTAGGCGGCGGAGTTGTAGCCAAGGCAGACCAGTTCGACCCCCTGCAAGCCCAGCATGCGCCAGGATTCCGGCCAGCGCCGGTCGTTGCAGATCATCATGCCGAGCACGCCCCCGGCCAGCGAGGCCGGGCCGCGCCAGACCGGGAAGCCGTTGTCGCCATAGGCGAAGTAACGCTTCTCAAGCTGCTGGTAATGTTCGCCGTCTCGCGGCTCCGCCGTGCCGGGCAGATGGACCTTGCGGTAGCTGCCCAGCGTGCGGCCCTCGGGCGAGACCAGGATCGCCGTGTTGAACAGGCGCTCCCCGGCCTGCTCGGCATAGCCGATGCTGAAGCCGACGCCGAGTTCACGCGCGCGGTCGAACAGGGGCTGCACCGCCGGGTTGGGCATGGCGGATTCGGTGAACGGCGCCAGCGCCTCCGCCGGCAGCAGCCAGCGCGGGAAGAACGTGGTGAAGGCGAGTTCCGGGAACACCACCAACCGCGCCCCCTGCCCCGCCGCCTGCTCCAGCAAGGCGATGATGCGGTCCAGCGTGTGGGCACGGCGGTCCGCACGCTGGGTCGGCCCCATCTGCGCCGCCGCGACGGTGAGCATCCGCGCCATGTCAGGCCGCCTCCCGCTTGACGAACCGGCCCGTGCCGGGCACGGCAAGCACGCTCGCCCCATCCCACACGATTTCCCCGCGCAGCAGCGTGGCCGCGACCCGCGCGCGCATGGCGCGGCCGTGATACGGGGACCACCGCATCTCCGGCCGGTCCTGGATGTCGGCCTCGTCGAAGGTGAAGCGGCCGGGTTCGAGCACGACGAGGTCGGCATCCTTGCCGGGCGCGATCGCGCCTTTGCTGGCCAGCCCATGGTGCCGGGCCGGCCGTTCCGCGCAATACGTCGCCATCAGGGTGGGAGACAGCCCGCGCTCCTCCAGCAGGGTGTACATCAGCGGCGCGAAGCTCTGCAGCCCGGTCAGCCCGGCGCCGCATGCGAAGATGTCGGCGAACCCCTTGCGGTCCGCCGGCCACGGTGCGTGGTCAGTCGACACGTAGGCGATCTTGCCCGCCTGCAACGCAGCCCACATCCGCTCCACCTCCGGCGCGGTGCGGAAGGGCGGGTTGCACTTGCCGCGGCCGCCGAGCCGGACGATGTCGTCCTCCGTCATGCACAGGTACTGGATGCAGGCCTCCCCGCTGGCCTGGCCGCCCGCGGCGCGGAACCCCTCGGCGATGGTGAAGCCGCGCGCCACGGAGGAATGGGCGATGTGCACATGCGCCCCGGTTTCCAGCCCGATCTCGAAGATCTCGTTGTCCGCCATCGTCTCCGCCAGGGGCGGCCGGGTGCGGCAATGCATGATGGCGTGGGTTTCGCCTGCTGCCAGCGCGTCCGCGGTCAGCCGCTCCACCAGCTCCTGGTCCTCGTTATGGACGGAGACAGGCAGTCCGGTGCGGGCGATGGCGGCGAAGGCGCGCACCATGGTCGGGTGGTCGATGCGCGGGAAGCGGACCGCGTCGTATTCGTAGGTCGACAGCTTGAAGGAACACACGCCGCCGGCGGCCAGCCCGGCAATGGCGTCTACGCCGGCCTGCTTGGTGATCGTCCCGTACAGCGCCACGTCGACATGCGCGGTGCGGTTCACCCAGCCGATCTTCTCGGCCAGCACGCCGGCATCCGTCACGGCATGCGGCACGTCATACGGCATGTCCACGCAGGTGGTGACGCCGCCCGCCGCCGCCGACCGCGTCGCCCCCTCGATCCCCGGCCAGCCGATGGCCGAACTGGTGTGCATGTGGCCATCCACCAGCCCGGGCATCACGATGAGTCCGCGATAATCCAGCACACGCTGCGCATCCGGCGGGTCACCCGTGCCGACGGCGGCAATACGCTCGCCCGCAATGGCGACCCAGCCATCCTGCATCACCTCCGACGAGGTGACGATCGTACCGCGGACGAGGCTGTCGTGCATGGGCTCTCCTTCATCGCGCACGTTAAGCCGCCGGCAAAAGCAGGGCAACGATCCGCAGCCGATTGACCCCACGGGTCGCAATTCCTAGCCTGCGGCCCGATGTCCGATACAGTTCGCAACAACAGCGCCGACTTGCCCAAGGCTTGGCCGTTCGAGGAAGCCGCCAAGGTCGCCGCACGCCTCGCCGCCTCCGGCAAGGCCACGGCGTTGTTCGAAACCGGCTACGGCCCCTCCGGCCTGCCGCATATCGGCACGTTCGGGGAGGTCGCACGCACCACCTGGGTGCGACAAGCCTTCACCACGCTGACGGGCAAGCCGTCCCGCCTGCTCGCCTTCAGCGACGACATGGACGGGCTGCGCAAGGTGCCGGACAACGTGCCGAACGGCGCGATGCTGCGGAAGTATCTCGGCCAGCCGCTGACCCGCGTGCCGGACCCGTTCGGCACCCATGAGAGCTTCGGCGCCCACAACAATGCCCGGCTGCGCAGCTTCCTGGACGGGTTCGGCTTCGACTACGAGTTCGCCTCCGCCACCGAGTACTACCTGTCCGGCCGGTTCGACGCGGCGCTGCTGCGGGTGCTGTCGCTGCACGAGGAGATCCGCCAGGTCATCCTGCCGACGCTGGGGCCGGAGCGCCGGGCCACCTATTCGCCGATCCTGCCGCTGCATCCCCGCACCGGCGAGGTGATGCAGGTGGTGATTGAGCAGACGGATCCGGCCGCGGGCACCGTCACCTGGACGGACCCGGCCGGCGAGCGGTTCACCACCCCGGTCACCGGCGGCGGCTGCAAACTGCAGTGGAAGGCCGACTGGGCGATGCGCTGGCACGCGCTGGGCGTCGACTACGAGATGAGCGGCAAGGACCTGATCGACAGCGTCCGCCTGTCCGGCCGCATTTGCACGGTGCTCGGCACGCCGCCGCCGGTGGGCTACACCTACGAGCTGTTCCTGGATGAACATTCCCAGAAGATCAGCAAGAGCAAGGGCAACGGCCTATCGGTGGAGGAGTGGCTGCGCTACGCTCCGCCCGAAAGTCTGGGTCAATTCATGTATCACCAGCCGCAGCGCGCCAAGCGGCTGTTCTTCGACGTGATCCCCCGTGCCGTGGACGACTACATCGCGCATGTGGCGAAGGGCGGCGACGACCCGGCGAACCCGGCCTGGCATATCGGCGGCGGCCGTATCCCGAACGATTCCGGCAGCCCGATCCCGTTCACCATGCTGCTGAACCTCGCCAGCGTGGTGAATGCCGACCGGCCGGACATGCTGTGGGGCTTCATACGGCGCTACCATCCCGGCGCCGGGCCGGAGGCAACGCCGTTCCTGGCCCGCCTGGTGGAATACGCCGTGGCGTACTACCGCGACTTCGTGCGCCCGGCCAAGCGCTTCCGCCCGGCAACCGCGCTGGAGGCCGCCGCCCTGGAAGACCTGGCCGACACCCTGGCCACGATGCCCGGCGACAGCACCGCCGAGGCGATCCAGGACGAGGTGTACGCCGTCGGCAAACGCCATCCCTTCCCCGCCTTGAAGAACTGGTTCGAGTGCCTGTACCAGGTGCTGCTGGGACAGCAGGAGGGGCCGCGCTTCGGCGGATTCGTGGCGCTCTACGGGGTGGCCGAAACCGTTGAGCTGATCCGCTCGGCATTGCGCCGCCCGGCAGAAGCGGCGTGAAGCGCTACCTCCGCCACATCCCCGCGGCCATCGGCGTCCTCCTGCTCGTGGGCGCCATCTACGTCGTGCAGCGGGAGTTCCGCCACCTCAAGGTCACCGATATCCGGGGGTCGCTCGCCGCGATCCCGGCCAGCGCACTGGTCATCTCCTTTGCGTGGACCGTGCTGTCCTACGGCGTGCTGACCTTCTACGACCGGCTCGGCACCATCTATGCCGGGCACAAGGTGCGATACCGACGGGTGGCCTTTGCGTCGTTCTGCGCCTACGCGCTGTCGCACAATCTCGGCTTCGCCGCGGTGTCCGGCGCCGCCGTCCGCTACCGCCTGTATTCCCATTGGGGATTGACGGCGCTGCAGATCGCCAAGGTCGTGGGCTTCTGCTCGCTCACCTTCGGGCTCGGCGGGCTGGTGCTGGGCGGCTGCATCCTGTTCTTCGAACCGCTGTCCATCCCGTTCTTCAGCAGCGTGCTACCGCTTTGGGCGTTCTACGTTGTCGGCGTCGTCATGTGGTCGGTGGTCGCCGCCTACGTGATCGTCTCCAAGTTCGCCGGCACCATCCGGCTGGGAGGCCACGAGTTCAACCTGCCGAACTGGCGCATGGCGATCGTGCAGGTGACGCTTGCCTCCGCCGACGTGGCCGTGACGGCGGCGATCTTCTACGCGTTGATCCCGGCGACGCCGGGGCTGACCTATCTGCGGTTCCTGGCCTGCTACCTGGCGTCCTACAGCGCCGGGCTGATCGCGAACCTGCCCGGCGGCATCGGCGTGTTCGACACCGCCATGCTGCTGGGGCTGGAACCCTATCTGCCGCCGCCGGTCGTGCTCGGCGCGATCCTGGTGTTCCGGCTGTATTACTACATCATTCCCCTGTTCGTGGCGGGCACCATGTTCGCCGGCAACGAGGTGCTGCTCCGCGGCGGCGCACTGCTCAAAAGCGGCGCCCTCGCCCGGGGCGCCCAGGGCTTGGCGCGGATCAGCGAGCCGGATTTCGCCGTTGGCGCCGCGACCGGGGTGGTCGCGATGTGCGGCGCGCTGCTGCTGTCGCTCGGCATACTGGATGACCGGCCGGATTTCTCCTGGATCGACCCGGATTTCGCCGACATGGCGGCGAGCGCCGGGCAGTTCGTCCCCTCGCTGATCGGCGCCGCGCTGATGGTGCTGGCCATCGGCCTGTCGCAGCGCGTGACGCTTGCCTGGGGCGCAACGGTGGCGCTGCTGCTGATGGCGGCGGGCTACACCGCGGCGCAGGGCGACCAGTTGTGGATTTCAGCCGTGCTGGTGTTGGCGGCAATCCTGGTGGCGCCGTTCCGCGAGGCGTTCTACCGCAACGCGAGACTGATGACCTCCACGCTGCAGGCCGAGGTGATGGTGCCGCTGATCGCCCTCGGGGTGTGCGTGACCGCCCTGGCCGCCTTCGAGCCGGAGATGCGCCGACTGTCGGAGAACTCATGGTGGGAGATCGTGCTCTCCCCGGACCTGCCGAACAGCCTGCGCCTGGTGATGGCGCTGACCGTGCTGCTCGCCTTGCTGGCGTTGTGGCGGCTGCTGCGCCCGGGGCATGTCACCTGGTTGCCGTGGGACGGTGAAGGGCGGCAGCGCTACCTCACCTTGGCTCCGACGCCGCCACCTTGGGCCGACGGGTTCGTCATGGGCGAGGCAGGACGATCGGGCATCCCGTTCGTCCGCATGGGCCGCGTGATGCTGGGCATCGGCGACCCGGTCGGCTTCCCCGCCGACCGGGTTTCCGCGATATGGCGGCTGCGCGACCTGGCGGCGCAGGAGGGGCTGGATCCGGCGGTGTGGCGCGCCGGGCCCATCCTGTTGAAGGTCTACGGCGATCTTGGCTTGACGGCGCTGCCGCTCGGCCCGGACGGGCAGTTGCTGCACAAGGAGCGGGACCAGGAAGCGCCGTCGCTGGAATACCTATGCTGCGTG
The DNA here is from genome assembly GCA_965199095.1 of Acetobacteraceae bacterium. GTDB lineage: Bacteria > Pseudomonadota > Alphaproteobacteria > Acetobacterales > Acetobacteraceae > LMUY01. The sequence continues at coordinate 89,140 of CBDAQM010000001.1, read as the reverse complement.
GCGGAGCGCGACCTGGTCACGCTGGAACCGCAACTCCATTTGCTGGCGGAGCGCGAGTTCGACCACGCGGCGGAGTAGCCCCGGGTCAGGCGGTCGCATCGCTGCGCTCGCGCGGGTAGCGTGCCGAACATGGTGTCCAACGCCGCCGCTTCGCTGGTATGCTGCGGTTGGAAATCAAATTCGGCGGCAAACATCTTGATGGCGGCAGCGTCGATCACGCGGGAGGGTGAGGCGTTTGCCTGCGACCCTATCGCGCCTGCCTGACGCCTGTGCAATCGGCCACCTGCCGACGATTGAGGGAGACGCTCGCCTTGCCCATTGCCGTGATCAAGGACCGCATCAGCGAGGGCCGGCCGCACCCGCTGGGTGCGACGTGGGACGGGCTCGGGGTGAATTTCGCGCTGTTCTCCGCCTACGCGGAGAAGGTCGAGCTGTGCCTGTTCGACGAGTCAGGCACGGCGGAGCTGGAACGCATCGAACTGCCCGAATACACGGACGAGGTGTTCCACGGCTATTTGCGGGACGCGCGGCCCGGCACCGTCTACGGCTACCGCGTGTACGGCCCCTACGCGCCGAAGGAGGGCCACCGGTTCAACCACCACAAGCTGCTGATGGACCCGTATGCCAAGGCGCATGTCGGCGCGCTGGTGTGGAACCCGGCCTGCTACGGCTACACGGTGGGCGCGAAAACCGGCGATTTGTCGTTCGACACGCGGGACAGCGCGGCCTTCGTGCCAAAATGCCGCGTCATCGACCCGGCGTTCACCTGGGGCCGCGACCACCCGCCGATCGTCCCATGGGAGCGCACGATCCTCTACGAGGCGCATGTGCGGGGCTTCACCAAGCAGCACCCCCATGTGCCGGACGCGCTGCGCGGCACCTTCGCCGGCTTCGCCCGCCCGGAAATCCTCGACTACATCCGCTCGCTCGGCGTCACCGCGGTCGAGTTGCTGCCGGTGCAGACCTTCGTCAACGACGAGATCCTGCTGCGCCAGGGGCTGACGAATTACTGGGGCTACAACTCGATCGGGTTCTTCGCGCCAGACCCGCGCTATGCCTTCAGCCCAGAATTCGCCTTTTCCGAGTTCAAGCAGATGGTGGCGCGGTTCCACGAGGCCGGGCTCGAAGTGATCCTGGACGTGGTCTACAACCACACCGCCGAGGGGAACGAGAACGGCGCCACCCTGTCGTTCCGGGGCATCGACAACCGCAGTTATTACCGGCTGCTGCCATCGGATCGACGGCTGTACATCAACGACACCGGCACCGGCAACACGGTCAACATCAGCCATCCGCGGGTGCTGCAGATGGTGACCGACAGCCTGCGCTACTGGGTGACGGAGATGCATGTCGACGGGTTCCGCTTCGACCTGGCGACCATCCTGGCGCGCGAGGACCATGGCTTCGACGAAGGCGGCGGCTTCCTCGACACCTGCCGGCAAGACCCGGTGCTGTCTGGGGTGAAGCTGATCGCCGAACCGTGGGACATCGGGCCCGGCGGCTACCAGGTCGGTCAGTTCCCGCCGGGTTGGGCGGAGTGGAACGACAAGTTCCGCGACATCGCGCGGGCGTTCTGGAAGGCGGAGGCGCCGCCCTCGTCCATGGCCGCCCGCCTGTCGGCCTCCGCCGGGGAGTTCCATCGGCGCGGGCGGCGCCCCTGGTCGTCGGTCAACTTCGTCACCGCGCATGACGGCTTCACGCTGAACGACGTGGTGTCCTACAACGAGAAGCACAACGAGGCGAACGGCGAGGACAACCGCGACGGCAGCAGCCACAACATCAGTTGGAACTGCGGCGTGGAAGGCCCGACGCCCGACCCGGCCATCAGCGATCTACGCGAACGGCAAATCCGCAACCTGCTGGCCACGCTGATGCTGAGCCAAGGCACCCCGATGCTGCTGGCGGGTGACGAGTTCGGCCGCACCCAGCTTGGCAACAACAACGCCTACAACCAGGACAACGCCATAAGCTGGCTTGACTGGGACATCGGCGAGCGGGGCCAGCAACTCATCCGGTTCGTCCAGGAACTGACCGGGCTGCGGCACCGCTACCCGATCCTGCGCCGGGCGCGGTACCTGACAGGGGAGTTGGATGCCGAATCCGGCGTGCGCGACGTGACGTGGCTGAACGCCGCGGGCACTGAGATGAAGGGGAATGACTGGAACGACGGCAACCTGCGCTGCTTCGGCATGTTGCTGGATGGGCGGGCGCGCGCGACCGGCGTGCGCCGGGTGTCCAGCGACAGCTCGATGCTCATCGTGTTGAACGCGCATCACGAAGGCGTCGGCTTCACCCTCCCCGCCATCGCCGGCGGCACGACCTGGCGGCTGGTGTTCGACACCAACGCCCCCAACCATGAGGAGGAAGTCGGCGTCGGCGAGGAGTATGTGGTGACCGGACGCTCGGTCCTGCTGTTCGAGCGCATGGTCCTCCCGCATGAGCCGGAACGCCGCCGCCGTCCGACCAGGCGGCGGACCAACGACAGCCCTGCCAACGCGGATTAGGCCAGAGTGTAGCCCGTATTTGCGCAGCAAATGCGGGATCACGGCGCGGGAAGAGTGGCACGCTTTATCCCGTCACCTTGCGGCGATGTCGTATCATGATCGGCGGACCCCGGTGGGTCTTGTCCCGCATGAGCAAGGGCTCATACGGGCTACACACATCGGCCCTCTGCAAAGGGAGAGGCTTTCCCGGTGGAGTGGGAGCGATCCCCGATTGACGCGGCGCCTTCAGAATTCCAGCTCCACGCCGACGGAAATGACCTGTTCCGGCGGCAGGCGGAAATACTCGATCGGGCTGAGGCCGGTGCGTCCGAGGAAGATGTAGCAACGGCGCAACAGGCCGCGCCACCAGGTTGAGGGAGGGTCCCCCACCAGCAAGGGCAGGAAAAACACCGCGGTTTTGAAGTCGAACGGTAGGCCGTCCGACAACGCCTGCGGCACATCCGGCCAGTGCATGAAGCCGAACTTTGCGACACCGCGGTATATCCCGTTGCCCAAATCCCCGATGCTGAGCCGCTGATCGGGCGACACATGCGGACTCCGCGTCGTCTCGACCCGCAGCACCAGCACGTTCTCGTGCCGGACGTGACCGCGAAGCCATCGGTGGTGGCCGATGACAGGCACCCGGTCGAGGTTCTCAGTCAGGAACACGGCGCCGCCCTCTTCCCGGGTTTTCCAGCCTTGCGCCAACTGCCGGAACTCGGCCAGCGGCATGCTCAGCCCGGCCATCGCCCGGCGGAACCGCGACCGGCCGACGGTCCAGGTCCATAGCACGGCGAAGACCAGCCCGCCGATCAGCAACGGAACCCAGGCGCCGGACAGCAGCTTGGCCAGGTTCGCGATCAGGAAGGCGCCATCGACCACCAGAAACGCCGTCAGCAGCGGCACCGCGCGCGCCCTGGACCAGCCCCACACCTGCCGGGTGACGACGTAGAAGGTGATGGAGGTGGTCACCATGGTGCCGATCACCGCCAGCCCATAGGCCGCGCCCAACGCGTCCGAGGAGCGGAAGCCCAGCACCAGCGCCACGCAGCCGATCATCAACGCGTAGTTGATGAGGGGCATGTAGATCTGGCCCGCCGCCTCCTCCGAGGTGTGGACCACCTGGTATCGCGGGGCGAACCCCATGTTGATGGCCTGCTGCGTCAACGAAAAGGCGCCTGAGATCAACGCCTGCGACGCGATCACGGTGGCGGCCGTGGCGATCAGCACGGCGGGATAGACCGCCCAGTGCGGCACGATGGCGAAAAACGGGTTGCCGGCTGCCCCGGGATCCTGCAGCAGCTTGGCCCCTTGGCCGAGATAATTGAGCGCCAGGGCGGGCAGACCGACGACATACCAGGCCAGCACGATGGGACGCCGGCCGAAATGGCCGAGATCGGCAAACAACGCCTCCGTCCCCGAGAAGCACAGCACCACCGCGCCCAGCACGGCATACCCGGCCCAGCCATGCCCCATGAGCAACCGCAGGCCGGCCACGGGATTGAAGGCCGCCAGCACCGCGGGGTGCTGCACGACGCTTGCGGCGCCGAGCACGGCGATGAGGACGAACCAAAGCAGCATGATCGGGCCGAAGAAATGCCCGACCCGCGCCGTGCCAAGGTACTGGAACAGGAACAGCGCGAGCAGGATGGCGACGGAGAGCGGCACCACGAAGGGCGCAAAGCCGGGGCTCGCGATCTCGAGCCCCTCCACGGCGGAGAGCACCGAAATGGCGGGCGTGACCACGCCGTCACCGTAGAGTAGCGCCGAGCCGGCCAGCACGAGCAGGGTGAGCACCCCTGGCATGGCGAACTGCGGCCGCGGCGCCTTGCTTCGGATCAAGCCCAGCAACGCCAGCGTCCCACCCTCGCCGTCATGATCGGCGCGCAGGATGAAGCCAGTGTATTTGACGCAGACGACGAGGATGACGGACCAAACGATCAGCGAGAGGACACCGACCACCAGCGCCGGGTCGTGCGCGAAGGACGGATCGTCCTTGAAGCATTGCTGGACGGCATAAAGCGGGCTGGTGCCAATATCGCCGAACACGACGCCGAGCGCGCCCAGGGCGATGACTGGAAGACCGTTCTCCTTAGCCGGCTGCGCTGGATCGTTCCCCAAATCTCATGCTCCCCGCTTCACGTCGGTCACGCTTCGGCCGCGCGAGAGGATTGGCGCGCGGCAGCTCAAGTTCTCCTCACCGGGCGGCGGGGCCGGGTAGCAGCGACTCGGTGTCACCAGCCAGCCAATAGGCCAGCAAGCCCTCCCACTCATGCGCCGCGATGTCGAGCGTCTCGAGCTTTTTCCCGAAGGAATGCGACAGGGCGGCGTGGCTGTCGCGGGAGAAATATCCGGTGGGCCAGGGCAGCACCGGCCAATCGACCCCGCGGAACGCGCCGACCGCCCGCGGCATGTGGCTGGCGGAGGTCACCAGCGCCCAGATCTCCGTGGGCGCCGGATGCACCAGGTCCTTGGAAAGGATCGCATTCTCCGCCGTCGTACGGGACTTGTCCTCGAACACCACCCTGTCGGGCGGGACCCCCAGCTCGGCGAGCAGGATGCGCGCGAATTGCGCCTCAGTCGCCTGGCCTTGCTCCACCTCGCCGGACCCGCCGGTGAACACCAGCCGGGCGTCGGGGTAGCGATGCGCCAGGATGGCGAAGGTGGTGATCCGGTTGGCCGCGGCAGTCAGCACCGGCACGCCGCGGTCCAGGCTGGTCCGCTCGTCGATGGCGCCGCCCAGGACGATGATGCCGTCGAGATGCGGCGGGTCCGTCGTCACCGGCGGGAACCGATCCTCCAGCGGACGGATGGCCCAGGTGTCGACGGGCAGCACCAGGCAGGCGGCGAGGCCGCCGACGCCGGCCCAGAGCAGGACGCGGCCGATCCGCCACCGCCGCAGCAGCAGGCCGGCCACGGCAAGCTCCACCAGCAGCGCCGAGGGCAGCACGGCCATCGACACCAGTTTCATCAGGACGAAGCCCATAGCTACTCGTGCTTGGCGCCGTCGAGCAGGCGCCGGGCCTGCTCCGCCTCCGCCTGCTCGCGCACCCGTTCGGCCCGGGTCCGGCCATGGCGGGCGCGGTTTTCGGCCGCCAGCTCCGCGGCGTCTGCCTGCGCCTTTGCCTTCCGCACCTTGCGGAGATTGACGATCTCACCCATGGATCGAGCCTGACACGAACCGAGGAGAAGCGGAATGGGACGCATGATCGAGCTGAGCGCCGCTGACGGCCACCGGCTAGGCGCCTATTGGGCCGGGCCCGAGGATGCCAAAAGCGGAGTGGTCATCGTGCAAGAGATCTTCGGCGTCAACGGCCACATCCGCAACGTTTGCGACCAGTTCGCCGCCGAGGGTTTCGCCGTCATCGCCCCCGCACTGTTCGACCGCGTCGAACCCGGCGTTGAACTCGGCTACGACGAGGCCGGGCGCAAGCGGGGGATCGCGTTGCGCGCCGACGTGACGGCCGAGGCGAGCATGGCCGACGTGCATGCGGCGGCAGACGCTTTGGGGCCGCGCAAGCTCGGCATCGTCGGCTATTGCTGGGGCGGCACGATCGCCTGGTGGGGCGCCACCCGCAGCAAACAATTCGAAGCCGCCGTGGGCTGGTATGGCGGCGGCATCGCCGCGACGCGGGAGGAAACGCCGTCCTGCTCGGTGCAACTGCATTTCGGCGCGGAGGATCATGGCATCCCGCTGAGCGACGTGGAGGCCATCCGCGCCTCGCAACCCGGCGTCGAGCTCTACATCTATCCTGGCGCCGGCCACGGCTTCGGCTGCGACGAGCGCGACAGCTTCGATAAGACCGCCTCCGACCAGGCACGCCACCGCACGCTGGATTTCTTGCAGCGGCACCTTCACGGCTGATTATCCTGGGTTAATCATTTCGCACGACGTTGTGAAAACCCCTGCCGCTGGACCGCGTTCAGACCGGGCACGCAACACCGGAAGGGGTGTCACCCATGGGTACGATCCTTGTTATTATCCTTATCATCCTGCTGCTCGGCGGCGGCGGCTATGGTTACAGCGCTGGCTGGGGTTACGGCCCGACCGGCGGCATCGGGCTGATCGTCCTGATCCTGATCGTGCTGCTGGTACTCGGCCGGATTTAACACAAGGCGGGATGGCCATTCCGGTGACGGAGAGCCATCCCGCTCTGATGACATCAAACGTGATCGCTTAACTTCGGCCTATGAAAACCCTCTCCCACTGGGAGAGGCAGGCGCAATGCTGCAGCCTTGAACAATTGGCTCTGAGGTCAGGCCAAGACGCGTCCGGCGACGGCGTCCAGTTTGCTCATCAGGCCTGGATCCCGCGCGGTCGGGGGCGTCACAATCGCGAAGTCCAGCACCCGGTCGCAGCCAGCGGGACAGGGTGGGCGTGGCAAACCCAGCCTCGGCACAACCGAGCGCACCAGCGACCGTGCATTATCCGCGTTGCTGGACATCACGGCGACGATTTGGTCGACCGTGACGTTCCCGTGGCCGTCGTGCCAGCAATCGAAATCCGTCACCATGGCGACGGTCGCGTAGCAAAGCTCAGCTTCCCGGGCGAGCTTCGCCTCCGGCATGTTGGTCATGCCGATGACGCTGCAGCCCCAGCTGCGATAGAGTTCGCTTTCCGCCCGGGTGGAGAATTGCGGACCTTCCATCACAAGGTAGGTGCCGCCGCGATGGGTCGGCAGGCCAAGGCTTCGCGCCGAGGCCTCCAGCGCGTCGCCCAGACGCGGGCACACCGGGTCGGCAACGCTGACATGGGCAACGCAGCCCTCACCGAAAAAACTCTTCTCCCGTGCGAAGCTGCGGTCGATGAACTGGTCGACGATGACGAAGTGCCCGGGCGGATACTCCTCCCTCAGGCTTCCCACCGCGGACAGCGAGAGCACATCCGTCACGCCCGACCGCTTCAGCGCGTCGATGTTCGCGCGGTAGTTAAGGTGGGTCGGGCACAGGCGGTGCCCCCGGCCATGACGCGGCAGGAACACGCACTGGATACCGTCCAACCGGCCGAACAGAAGGGCATCGGACGGCTCTCCCCACGGGGTGGAAACGTGCCGCCACTCCTTGTCCTCCAGGCCATCGATGTCGTACAGGCCCGAACCGCCAATGATGCCGATCACTGGCTGGATCATGTCCATGACCTAATGCAAGTCCGACCACACCTTCCGCTTCACGGCGTAGGTGACGACGGTCATCCCGGCCAGGAACAGGACGATGCGCACGCCCATCCGCTTGCGTTGTTCCATCTCCGGATTGGCCATGTAGGTCAGGAACGTCGCGACGTCGCGCGACATCTGCTCGACCGTTGCCGGCGTGCCATCGGCATACGTCACCTGACCATCATGCAGCGGCTGCGCCATGGCGATCTGGCGGCCCGGGAAATAGATGTTGTAGTTCATCCCGTCGCCCAGCTTCATACCGGCCGGCGGGTCGCGATAGCCCTGCATCAGCGCCGCGATATAGGTGGCGCCGCCCTCCCGCGCCTTCTCAATCAGTGAGTGGTCCGGCGGCAACGCGCCGTTATTCGCCGCCCGCGCTGCCTTGTCGTTCGGGAAGGGCGAGCGGAAATGGTCGGCTGGCAACGCCGGGCGGTCGATCGGCTGACCCGAATCGTCGGTCCCGCCGGGCACGGTGATCGCCGCGGCGAACGCCTTGACCTGGTCCGCCGTCAACCCGATGCCTTCAAGGTTGCGGTAATACGCCTCTTTCATCGAGTGGCAGTTGGAGCAAACCCCCTGCCATACTTGCAGGCCGCGTTGCTCCGCAGCGCGGTCGAAGGTTCCGAACGGGCCGTTGAAGCTCCACTGCATGTTGGGCAATGGCTCCGGCTCCATCTGCTGGGCGGCCGCCACCCCGGGGAGAGCAAGTGCAGCCCCAAGCGCCAGGATCGCAAGCCGCATCACATCTTCTCCATGGGCTTGGCAGCGGCGCCCTGTGGCAGCGGTCCGCCGCCGGGCCCACCCGGATCACGACCGCGCAGCACCGGGCTGCTGATGCTTTCCGGCAGCGGCAACGGACGCTCGATCTTGCCGAGCAGCGGCAGCAGGACGAGGAAATGCAGGAAGTAGTAGGCCGTGGCGACGCGCCCCAGCACCACCCAGATGCCCTGCGGCTGGTGCGCCCCGACTTGCCCCAGGACGAACATCGCCACGACCAGGACCAGCACGAGCTGACGGTAGATCGGCCGGAACCGGGCGGAGCGCACCGGCGACGTATCAAGCCACGGCAGCACGAACAGCACCGCGATGGCCCCGAACATCAGGCTGACGCCGCCGAGCTTGGACGGGACGGAGCGCAGGATGGCGTAGAACGGCAGGAAGTACCATTCCGGCACGATCTCCGCCGGGGTCGCGAGCGGATTGGCGGGGACGTAGTTCTCCACGTGCCCCAGATAGTTCGGCACAAAGAACACCACGCAGGCGAAGATCAGCAGGAAGACGCACAGCCCGACGCTGTCCTTGATCGTGTAATACGGGTGGAACGGGATGGTGTCCTGCGGGGTCTTCACGTCGATGCCCAGCGGGTTGTTGGACCCGGTGATGTGCAGCGCCACGATGTGCAGGAACACCACGCCGACGATCATGAACGGCATCAGGTAATGCAGCGCGAAGAAGCGGTTCAGCGTCGGGTTGTCCACCGAGAACCCGCCCCACAGCCACGTCACGATGCTGTCGCCGACGAGGGGAATCGCCGAGAACAGGTTGGTGATGACGGTGGCGCCCCAGTAGCTCATCTGGCCCCAGGGCAGCACGTAGCCCATGAAGGCGGTCGCCATCATCAGCAGCAGGATCACCACGCCCAGCATGAACAGCAGCTCGCGCGGCGCCTTATAGGACCCATAATACAGCGCGCGGAAGATGTGGATATACACGACGATGAAGAACATCGAGGCGCCGTTGGCGTGCACGTAGCGCAGCAGCCAGCCGTAATTCACGTCCCGCATGATCCGCTCGACGCTGTCGAAGGCGAGCGTCGTGTTCGGCGTGTAGTTCATCGCCAGGAACACGCCGGTGGCGATCATGATCACCAGCGTGACCATTGCCAAGGCGCCGAAATTCCAGAAATAGTTGAAGTTCTTCGGCGTCGGGAACGTCCCGTATTCCTTCTGCATCATCGTCAGGATGGGCATGCGGGAGTCGACCCAGTTCAGCACCGGGTTCTTGATGTCGCTCTTGTGCAATCCGGCCATAATGTCCTGTCCTCAGCCGATCTTGATCTTAGTGTCGGACTCGAATGCGTACGGAGGCAAGTAGAGGTTCGCCGGCGCCGGCCCGTGCCGCACGCGGCCGGACACGTCGTACTGGCTGCCGTGGCAGGGGCAGAACCAGCCGCCCCATTCGCCGCGCGGGTCGGTCGGCTTGTTGCCCAGCGGGATGCAACCGAGATGGGTGCAGATGCCGATCAGGATGATCCATTGGGCATGGCCCTCCTTGATGCGGGACTGGTCGGTCGCCGGCTCGATCAGATCATTCAGCGGAACCGCCTCGACCGTCTTGATCTCATCGGCCGTGCGGTGGCGCACAAAGATGGGTTTGCCGCGCCACACCGTGGTGATCCCCATCCCGACGGTGATCGGGGCCAGGTCCACCTCGACCGACGACAGCGCCAGCACGTCGCCCGCCGGGTTCATGCTGTCCACCAGCGGCCACACGATGGCGCCCAGCCCGACAGCGGCGCCGGCAGCGGCAACCAACTTCAAGAAGTCCCGTTTCGTGGCGGTCCCGTCCGGGCCATGGCCCAAACCGTCATGCGTCGCTGTGGGGGACGTGGTCGACATGGAACGGCTACCCTTCTCAAGCGCGGCTAGGCTGTTCTACGGGAGGCTCCTCGACCCTGCAACACGGCGCGGTGGTTTTCGCCACGCGTTCCACACTGGAAGGCTTTGATATGTCGCAAGCGCCGCCGCATGCCGCGTTGCGTCCGCAAGCCGAATCCTGGTTCGCCACCCTGCGGGATCGGCTCTGCGCGGCGTTCGAGGCCATCGAGGATGCGGGCGGCGTGTTGCAGGACCGTGCGCCGGGCCGGTTTACCCGCTCGCCCTGGACCCGTCCGGAGCTGGAGGGCGGCGGCACCATCGGGCTGATGCATGGCCGGGTGTTCGAGAAGGTCGGCGTGAACGTGTCGGCCGTGTCGGGTGAGTTCAGCCCGGAGTTCCGCGCGTCGATCCCCGGGGCGGCCGAGGATCCGCGGTTCTGGGCGGCCGGCATCAGCGTTGTCGCCCATCCGCAAAGCCCGCACGTGCCCGCCGCGCACATGAACACGCGCATGATCGTGACCACGCGCGGCTGGTTCGGCGGCGGCGGCGACATCACGCCGATGCGGCCCGACTCGGCAGCGGCGCAGGCGGATGCGGCCCAGTTCCACGCCGCATTCCGCCACGCCTGCGACGCCCACGACCCGGCGTATTACGCAGAGTTCAAGGCATGGTGCGACCGCTATTTCTACCTGCCACATCGCGGGGAGATGCGGGGACTCGGCGGGATCTTCTTCGATCACCTGGACCGTCAAGGCGCCGAGCAGGATTTCGCCTTCACGCGCGATGTCGGAGGTGCCTTCCTCGAAGCCTACCCGGCCATCGTGCGGGGCCGGATGGGCGACCCCTGGACCGCCGCCGACCGCGACCATCAACTGGTCCGGCGCGGACGCTACGTGGAGTTCAACCTGCTGCACGACCGGGGGACGTTGTTCGGGTTGAAGACCGGCGGCAACGTGGATGCGATCCTGATGAGTTTGCCGCCGGAAGTCCGCTGGCCTTGACGGCCGTAATGGTGTGGGATGGCGCGCACGGAAAGGGACGATGATGGTTCGAATCGCTGTCTTGCTGGCCTGGCTGTTGGCGCTTCCTGGGCTGGGCTACGCACAATCGCCGGCAAGCCATGCCCCGGCGCGGCCCACGGCGACGACGCGGGCGACCACGCCTGCCGCCACCCCGGTGCTGATCGACGTGAACTCGGCCGATGAGAAAACCCTGGACGCGCTGCCCGGCGTTGGCCCGGCCCGCGCGAAGGCGATCATCGCCAACCGCCCCTACACCGAAAAGCAGCAGCTTCTCGACAGGAAGGCGGTGCCGGCCAACGTGTTCGCGGCCATCGAGGGCCAGGTCGCGCTGGTCAACGTCAACAAGACGTCTGCCGTCGACATGGCGAAAATCCTGCCGAACGTCGGGCCGGTCCGGGCGCAGCAGATCGTCGATAAGCGGCCCTACGCCACGGTGCAGGACTTGGTCACCAAAGGGGCCCTGACCCAAGGCGTGCTGAACGGCGTGACGGGGCTGATCACCACCGGACCGTGACTGCCAAGCTGGAACGCGCTGAGCTTTCTGGTCTTCCGCCTCTTACGTGCTGACCGGAAAGGCGGAAGGCGCTTCGCTGTCCCGCCATACATTCAGTCGAGGGTTTATTCTTCCTCAGTCACACTAATGCGCGGCGCCCCCGCCTTTCGCCTTTACGTTGGAGAATAAGAAGGCGAACGGCACGACGCAGAACGCCCCGATGGCGCAGTACTCGAACACGTCCGAGTAGGCGAGCACGGAGGCCTGCGTCCGTAGCATCTGGTAGACCTGCCCCGTGGCGATCGACATCGTCGTCCCAGCAGCGTGGCCGGTCGACAGCAGGTTCTGCTGGATGCTCTGGATGGTCTGGTTGTAGCCCTGGTCGAACGGATTGAGGTGGTCGATGAGATGGGCGGTACGGATTTGCGTGCGCTGCGTGATCTCCGCAGTCGACAGGCTGATGCCGATCGAACCGGCCACGTTGCGGAACATGGTGTACAGCGCCGCCGCATCTCCGTTCAGCTCCTTGGGCAGCGTCACATAGGAGATCGTGCTGATCGGCACGAACAGCAGGGCGATACCAGCCGATTGTGCGATGCGCATGAGGGTGAGCGTATCGTAGTCGATCATCGGGAACAGGCGCGTGGAGTAGACCAGCCCGCTGCCGATGGTCATGAAGCCGACCGCAATGATGATCTTGGTCGGCACCACCTTCATGACCTGCTGGACCATGGGGATGATGAAGATCACCGCCACCGCCCCCGGCGCCAGCAGCAGGCCCGCCAGGGTGGAGTCGTAGTTCAGCACCTCCTGCGACAGTTGCGGCAACAGCACCGCCGAGGAATACACGATGGCGAACAGCGCGAAGGTGCAGAAGCAGCCCAGCGCGAAATTGCGGTCCCGCATCACCCGCAGGCTCACGATCGGCTTCTTGGTCGTCAACAGCCAGCCGATCGCGCCCATCAGGCCGATCGCGGCCGCAATGGCCATGCCGACGATGAAGTTGGAGCCGAACCAGTCATCATCCTCGCCCCGATCCATCACGACCTGAAGGCAGCCCAGCCCCAGCGCAATCAAGCCCAACCCGATGGAGTCGATCTGCCGCTTGGGCTGGTTCGTCACCCAAGGCGGATCCTCCACCAGCGCCGCGACCGAAAAGAAGGTCAAGGCCGCGACAGGGATGTTGATGAAAAAGATCCAACGCCACGAGTAGTTGTCGGTGATCCAGCCGCCCAGCACCGGCCCCAGCACCGGCGCCACGATGGTCGCGATGGCGGTGATGGAGAATGCCGCACCGCGCTTTTCCGGCGGAAACGTGTCCAGGATGATGGCCTGCTGGTTCGGCTGCAATCCGCCGCCGAAGAAACCCTGCGCCAGCCGGAACACGATGAGCTGCGGCAGGCTGTCCGCCACGCCGCACAAGAACGAGAACAGCCCGAACATGGCGATGCAGATCAGGAAGTAGCGCTTGCGCCCCAGCCGGTTGCCGAAAAAGCCGGAGATCGGCAGCACGATGCCGTTCGCCACCAGGTAGGAGGTGAGCGTCCACGTCGCCTCGTCATTGGAGGATGACAGCGCCCCGGCGATGTGGGGCAACGCCACGTTGACGATCGTGGTGTCCAGGATCTCCATGAACGCCGCCAGCGTCACGACGATGGCGATCAGCCACGGGTTGGCCTTGGGTTTCCAGTCGCTGCCGCTCATTGCTAATGCCCGCCTCCGCCGCCGCGTGTGGTCCGTGCCTCGAACAGGAAGGTGATAGGCACGATGCAGAACGCCGCGATGGCGCAATAGGCGAACACGTCGCGGTAGGCCAGGACCGCGGCCTGCTGGTTCAGCGTCTGCAGCGCCATCCCGAGAGCCTGGCTGCTTGCCTCGCCGGCGTTGCGTCCCATGGTCATCAGGCTCTGCTGGGTTTGCGCCAGGTAGTCGTTGAACGCCGGGTTGAACGGGTTGAGGTGCTCGGCCAGGTAGGATTGCCGCACTTGCGTCCGCTCCGTGATGCCCGCCGTGGCCAGGGAGATGCCGATCGACCCGGCCACGTTGCGCAGCATCACGTACAACGAGCTGGCGTCGCCATTCAGCGCCCGCGGCACGGTGGCATAGGTGATGGCGCTGGTGGGCACGAACAGGAAGGCCAGGCCGATCGTCTGGCTCGCCCGGATCAAGGCCAGGGTGCCGAATGTCGCGTCCGGCGTCACCCCATGGGCATAGCCGTAGGCGCAGCCCAGGGTGAAGAAGCCGAAGCCGATGATGTAGCGGGTTTGTATGTAGGGCAGCACGCGGCCGACCAGGGGGATCATCACCAGGATCAGCAGCGCGCCCGGCGACAGCACCAGCCCGGCCAGGGTCGCGGTGTAACCAAGCCGCTGCTGCGCCAGTTGCGGGATCAACACCGCGCCGGAATACAGGATGGCGCCGATGCCGAAGATCATCACCGAGCCCACGGCGAAGTTGCGGTCGCCGAACACGCGCAGGCTGACGATCGGCTTCTTCGCCGTGGTCAGCCACAGCACGGCGCCGACGATCCCCAGCACCGCTAGCACGGCGCAGGTGACGATCAGAGGGGAGCCGAACCAGTCGTCATCCTCGCCCCGGTCGAGCATGATCTGCAGGCTGCCGAGCCCGAGCGCGATGAAGCCGAGCCCGACATAGTCGAAGTCGCGCACGCTGGCCCTGGCCCGCTTCACCCAGGGCGGATCCTCGACCAACGCGGTCACCGCGAAGAACGCGAAGATGCCCACGGGGATGTTGATGAAGAAAATCCACCGCCAGGAGTAGTTGTCGGTAATCCAGCCGCCGAGCGTCGGCCCGATCACCGGGGCGAAGATCACGGCGATCGCCACCACGCCGAAGGCTTTGCCGCGCTGCGCCGGCTCAAACGTGTCCAGGATGATGGATTGCTGGTTCGGCTGCAGCCCGCCGCCGAAGAAGCCCTGCATCAGGCGGAACATGATCAGCTCGCCCAGGCTGGTGCTGGTCCCGCACAGGAAGGAGGAGATGGTGAACATCGCGATGCAGATCAGGAAATACCGTTTGCGGCCAATGACCCGGCCGATGAAACCCGAGATCGGCAGCACGATCCCGTTGGCGACCAGATAGGAGGTAAGCGCCCAGGTCGCATCGTCATATGAGGCAGAGACCGATCCGGCGATATGCGGCAGGCTGACATTGACGATCGTGGTGTCGAGGATTTCCATGAACGCCGCCAGCGTCACGACGATGGCAATCATCCATGGATTGGCCTTCGGCCGCCATGCGGCGTCGGTTCCGGCGTCGGTGTCGCTCACGGGGCGCCCTCACGCGACCGCTCGTCGCGACTCTCCCCCTGGGTGAAGGCGTGCCGAGCCTCATTCGCCCCGATGGTCCGCCTCACTTCACCGTCACGGTCGGCACCACCGACAGGCCCAGCGGCAGCGGGATCGTCGGGTCCATGCCACGGTCGATGATCAGCTTGACCGGCACGCGCTGCACGATCTTGACGAAGTTGCCGGTGGCGTTCTCCGGCGGGAAGGCGGTGAAGCGCGAGCCGGACCCAAGCTGCACGCTGTCGACATGGCCCTCCAGCTTCAGGCTGGGATAGGCATCGACCTCGAACTTGACCTTCTGGCCCGGACGCATGCGGTTGAGTTGGCTTTCCTTGAAGTTCGCCGTGACCCACACCTCCGGCGTGACGATCGAGAAGATGGATGCGCCGACCTGGAGGTAGTTGCCGACCTCGATGTTGCGCTTGGTGATCCAGCCGTCCTGCGGCGCCTTGATCGTCGCGTAGCTGAGGTTCAGTTCCGCCTGGTCAAGCTGGGCCTGGGCCTGCTTAAGTTGACCCTCGATCTGGCTGACCTGCTGGTCGGCGGTGCCGATGTTCTGTTGCACCGGCTCAGCCTCCTGCACCACGGCCTGGGCCGCCGCCACCTGGCCCTGCGCAAGCTGGAGCTGCGCCGTGGACTGGTCGACGTTCTGCTGGGTCGTCGCTTCGCGCGTGACGGAATGCTGGCGCTTGTAGTCGGTTTGCGCCTGGAACAACTGGCCCTGCGCCTGCTGCAACTGGCCCTGCGCCTGCAGCAGGCGGGCCGGAAAGTTCTTGCGGGCGATCTCGGCATTCAGTTGGGCCGAGTCCTTCTGCGCCTGCGCGATGATCAGGTTGGCCCGCGCCTGGTCGCGCGCGACCAGGAAGTCGCGCGGATCGATGCGCGCCAGCACGTCGCCTGCCTTCACCCGCTGGTTGTCGTTGACCAGCAATTCGACCACATAGCCCGAGACCTTGGGTGAAATCGTCAAGGCGCGGCCATCCGTATAGGCATCGTCGGTCGACTCAAGGCCGCGCGTCGACAGGTAATAGTACAGCCCCCCCGCCACCGCCAGTACAACGACGATAGCGCCGATCACCTTGACCCAGGGTGAGCTTTTCTTGGCAATCTCTTCCTGCTTTTTTTCCTGCTTCTTATCGGCAGATTGGCCGTCCTTTGCCGAGGACTTCTTCTCGTCAGGTTCATCCGGTGCGTGACGGTCCGGAGACTGCTCCTCTAGGACGGGTTCGTCATGACGGTTCGAGACCTGTTCGTCGAGACTCAAAGGTGCAACTCCAGCAATAGCGCGCGACTGACCGATCGGTCATCGCACATTCGCTCTCACGCCGCAAACGCCTGAGTTCGTACAAGGCGGGCATAGAGCCCCTCCCTACCCATCAGTTCCGCATGCGTGCCTTGCTCCACCACTGCGCCATCGGCCATCGCCACGACCAGGTCGGCGTCGCGGACGGTGGAAAGCCGGTGGGCGACCACGATGGTGGTGCGGCCCTGTCGCAGCCGCGCCAAGGCCTGCTGGACTGCCGCTTCGCTTTGCGCATCCAGCGCCGACGTCGCCTCGTCCAGCAGCAGGATGCGCGGATCCCGCAACAGCGCCCGCGCCAGCGCCACGCGTTGCCGTTGCCCGCCGGACAGCCGGCTGCCGCCGGTGCCCACCGGCATGTCGAACCCGTCCGGCAGCGCGGCGATGAACCCGGCCGCCGCTGCATCCGCCGCGGCCTTGATCGCGGTGGCGTCGGCGCCCGGGCGTCCCATCGCGATGTTCGCGCCGACGGTGTCGTCGAACAGCATCGTATCCTGGCCGACATAGGCGATGGCGTCGCGCAGGCTGCTCAGCGTCACGTCGCGTAAATCGGCGCCGTCAACCGTGATCCGGCCGGCCGTCACATCGTGCAGGCGCGGGATCAGCGCCAACGCCGTGGACTTGCCTGCCCCCGACGCCCCCACCAGCGCCACCGTCGTGCCGGGCGCCGCCACGAAGGACAGGCCGCTCAAACCCGCCCGGCCGTCCGGATAGACGAACCGCACGCCTTCGAACACCACCCGCCCGCTGCCCGCCGGCAAAACGGCCGCACCCGGCCGCTCGACGATCCCGGCCGGTTCGTCCACCACGGAAAACACCCGCGCCAGCCCGGCCAGCCCTTCCTGGACCGCGGCGTTCAAGGAGCCGAGCGCCCGCAGCGGTTGCGACGCGATCAGCAGGGCGGCGACGAAGCCGGTGAAATTGCCGACCGTGCTGCTGCCGACCGCCGCACGCCACCCGGCAAACCCCATCACGGCCGCCACCGCGGCGCCGCCCAGCACCTCCAGCATCGGGTCCACGGCGGACCGGGTGCGCGTCATCCGCATCAGCGCGCGGTTGAGCGAGCGGAACACGCCGTTCGCCCGCTCCGTCTCGATCGCCTCCAACCGGTACGCGCGCACCGTCCGGGCCTGGCTGAAACTCTCAGTCAGCATCGTGGCGGTCTCGCCCATGCGTTCCTGCATGCCGCCCGAGGCGCGGCGGACCCGCTTGCCGAGGCGCTGGATCGGCAGCGCCGCCAGCGGGTAGAGCGCGGCAGCGATCAGGCTGAGCACCCAATCCAGCCAAAGCATCGAGGCGATCAGCCCGACCACGGTGATGGCGTTGGCGACGCCGCCGATGGCGCGGGTCAGCGCCTCGCGGATGATGGCGGCATCGGTGGTGAAGCGGGCGGCGAGCTGGGCCGGCGCCTCCCGCTCCACCCGGGACAGGTCGGCGGTGGTGAGATGGGCGAACATGCGCCCCTGCAACTCGCGGATCACGCGCAGCACCAGGCCCTGGGTCAGCACGGTCTGGGCATACGTGCTGCCGGCTTTCGCCGCGGTGATGACGACGACGAGCGCTGGCACCTGGTACAGGATACGCCGGTCCCTCGCCGCGAACATGGAAAAGGCGCGGTCGATCACCACCGGATACAGCCCGGTCAGCCCGGCCATCACGGCCGTCAGAATCAGGATGACCACCATGCGTCCACGATGCTGGGCCAAATGCTCGCGCCACAGCCGGCGCAGCAGGGTCTCAGTACCGGGTTCCCGCAGGAGCGAGCCGGGGGTTCGCGCGTCCATGGGGTCTGTTATCAGGCTGCCGCAAGCCTCGCCAGTTCGGCCCGGCATTGCGCCGGGTCGGCGACGCACCCGCCGGCGAGCCACCATGCCCGTGTCCGCCGCAGCAACTCGCCGACGCCGGGCCCAGGCGGTATGCCGAGCGCCACCACGTCCCGCCCCTCCACGGGGAAGACCGGCCGGGGCATGGCACGCAGCCGGTCGCGTACGGACTCCGGCTGTCGCGCCAGGATCGAGCGGCCGACCAGGATGTCCGCGGCAGTGTCGGCAAGCTGGCGACGGAAATCCGCGTCGTCCCCCTGTGGCGCCGGGCCGGCCAGAGCGAGCAAGCGGTCGGTTTCCGCCGTTGACAGCTTCAGCCGCGCCGCGAAGGCGGTGCGATCCCCGGTCAGCAGGCCGGCGACGCGCAGGAGCGGGTCGGGCGGCAGGCCAGCGACGCCCGCAGGGTCCGCCCCTTCCGGGATCACGGCGCGGAGCACGCCGGTCTCCGCCATCAAGGCCAGCGACTGCGCCGGGTCTGGCGCTTGCAGGATGCGCTTCAGTTCGGACCAGACCCGTTCGGCGGACAGGCGGCGCAGGCCGCCAACACCGCCGCGGATGGCGGCAAGCGCCGCCGCGTCGGGCGCTCCGGTGCCGTACCGGGCGTGGAAGCGGAAGAACCGGAGGATTCGCAGGTAATCTTCCGCAACGCGCGCCGGGGCGTCACCGACGAAGCGGACCAGGCCGGCGCGCAAATCGGCGGCGCCGGCAAAGTAATCGTGCACCTGGCCGTCCGGCGACAGCGACATGGCGTTGATGGTGAAATCCCGCCGTGCCGCATCTTCCCGCCAGTCATCGGTCCAGGCCACGTCCGCGTGCCGGCCGTCCGTGACAAGGTCACGCCGCAGCGTCGTGATTTCGAACGACCTGCCGTCGAGGATCGCCGTCACGGTGCCATGGGCCAGGCCGGTTGGGATCACCCGGATGCCGGCAGCGGCAAGCGTGGCGGCGACCTGGTCCGGCGGGTCCGGCGTGGCAAGATCGATATCCGCGTTCGGGACGTTCACCAGCGCGTCGCGAACACATCCGCCCACGAGCCGCGAGCCCGGTAAGGTGGCGAACAGCGCTCGAACGCCGCTCTCCTCCATAAGCCGGTCCTTACCCGCCATGCCCCTCGACCACGGCCCCATCCCGCAGGTGCGCCGGGACGTAGCGTTCATGCGGGCGCAGCCCCTCGGTCGTGCCTTGCCAGATCAGGACGATCGCAAACAGCGTTTCCGCCACCGTGATGACCAGCACCGCCCGGCGGCTCGGGAGGCGACGGTAGATGACGCCATAGAGCAGTGCCGCCGCCAGCAGCGGCGCCAAGGCCATGAAGGCTTCCCCAGCACGAAACATCAGGGAGCCGCCGCGGCCCGCAGGCGATGGGCCAAGTGCACCAGGATCGCCGCGGTCGCACCCCAGATATAGTGCCGGGTATGCGGCCACACCCAGAACTCACGCTCCCTCCCCTTCCAGACCGCCCGGCGGCGCTGCGGGGCCGACGGGTCCAGCACCACGGAAAGCGGCAGTTCGAACACCTCCTCCACCTCCGCCGCGGCCGGAACGGGGATGAAGCCCGGCGCCAGCAAGCCGACGATCGGGCTGATGCGGAACCCGCTTCCGGTCACGTAGTCGGGCAGCCGCCCGGTCACCTCCACCAGGTCGGCCGGCAAGCCGACCTCTTCCCGCGCCTCGCGCAAGGCAGCCTCGACCGGGCCCTCCCCGGCGTCGATCCGGCCGCCCGGAAACGCCACCTGGCCGGGATGGGACGACAAGGCGGCGCTACGCCGGGTCAGCAGGATGCCGGGCGTGGCGCCGTGGACGATCGGCACCAGGACGGCCGCCGCCACCAGGCTGTGGGTTGAAAGATCGGCGACATCATCGCTGGTGGCAGGCGCCGCGAGCGCATCGCCGGGGAGGTCGGGCACGGTGCCGTCCCGCCCGGACAGGCGGGCGCGCAACTCGGCTGCGTCCAAGCGCTACTCCTCGCTCGGGGGCAGGTCGCCCAGGGGGAAGAAGGCGCCACAACTCCACACGCCCAAGACTTTGCGCCCTTGCACCATGCGCGGGAGAGCCAGCGCCACCAACTCGTAATAGACGGCGCGTCCGATCCGCGCCTCGACCGGCGCCGTCCCGATGCCGTTGCGGATGTGCAAATAGGGCGTCGGCTCGCATGTCAGGATGTCATGCGCCACGCGGATGGGATGGTCAGGGCCTGCCGTGACCATCTGGTCGATATTGGTGCGGAAGCTCAACACCTGGTCCCGCTCGTCTCCGGTCCAGGCCAGTTCGACGGCGACGAACGGCGCGTCCTCGACCTCGATCCTGCCGCGTTCGGCGGGCGTCTCCAGCCAGAACGAGCCGTCCGGCTCGCGCTTCAGCACGCCGGAAAACAGGCATACCAATTCTTTCCGGTTGATCGGCGTGCCGCGGTACAGCCATGTGCCATCGCGCTTGATCAGGAACGGCAGGTCGCCGCACTCCACGCGCTGCCGGGCCGGCTTGGCGGAGCGGCAAGGTTTCATCGACGGTGCGGTTGCACTCAAATGACCCGCCATACCAGAGGATGATTGATTTGCGTGCAGCTCACCTTCAGCATCGTTCACAATCCGTTTCCATCCCCGTCGATGCTTCCGTTCCCGGCGGATATAGGTAGCATCCCCCTGACGATCAAAGACCTCGCCGCCATATCGGCGGGGAAGTGCTGGCGCAGTCACGAAGGGGCACATGCGGCATGTCGGTGACGGTAGGAGACGGGTTGGTCGCGGATGTCGAAGCCCTCGGCGTGCACGCCGCGGCCGCGCGGGCGGAGGTCGGGCGCATCATCTTCGGCCAGGACGAGGTGGTGGAGCAGGTCCTGATCTGCCTGCTCTCCGGCGGGCACGTGCTGCTGGTGGGCGTGCCCGGGCTGGGCAAAACCTTGCTGGTGGAAACGCTCGGCACTGTGCTGGGGCTGCGGCCGAAGCGGGTGCAGTTCACGCCGGACCTGATGCCGGCCGACATCACCGGCTCCGAAGTGCTGGATGAGGATGCTTCCGGCCGCCGGTCCTTCCGCTTCGTGCCGGGGCCGGTGTTCTGCCAATTGCTGATGGCCGATGAGATCAACCGCGCCAGCCCACGCACGCAATCCGCCTTGCTGCAGGCCATGGCGGAAGGCCGGGTGGCGGTGGCCGGCGCCGACCACGCGCTGCCGCGGCCATTCCACGTGCTCGCCACGCAGAACCCGATCGAGCAGGAGGGCACGTACCCGCTGCCCGAGGCCCAGCTCGACCGGTTCCTGCTGCAAGTGGACGTGGCGTATCCAGACCTCGCCAACGAGCGGGCCATGCTGCTCGCCACCACCGGCGCGGAGGCAGCGCGCGCCAAGCCGGTGCTGACGGGGGAGGAATTGCTGGCGGCGCAGGCGTTGATCCGCCGCGTCCCGGTGGGCGAGAGCGTCGTGGAGGCGATCCTGACCCTGGTGCGGGGCGCCCGGCCGGATACCGCCGCCAATGACACCGTCCGCCACCACGTCGCCTGGGGTCCGGGCCCGCGGGCAGCGCAGGCCCTAATGCTCGCCACGCGGGCACGGGCCTTGCTAGACGGGCGGTTGTCGCCGTCGCTGGACGACGTGGCTGCCCTGGCCCATCCTGTCCTGCGGCATCGCATGGCGCTGAATTTTTCAGCCAGGGCGGAGGGTGTGGCGTTGCGCGAGGTCATCGCCGGTTTGGTTCAGCGGCTTTGAAGCCCACGCCGGCTCGGTCCGGCCAAGCCGTTCTCCGCGCGGAAGCGCTCGGCGCCACGCTGCCGCCATTGCTGGTGGCGGCCGAGCGGGTGGCGGCGACGGTGGCGCAGGGCGTGCACGGCCGGCGACGGGTGGGCCAGGGCGACAGCTTCTGGCAGTTCCGCCCGTACCAGGCCGGGGACGCGCCCGGCCGCATCGACTGGCGGCAATCCGCCAAATCCGCCCGGACCTATGTGCGGGAGACGGAGTGGGAGGCCGCCCAGACCGTGCATCTGTGGCGGGACGGCTCCGCCTCCATGCACTGGCGCTCCGGCGCCGCCATGCCGACGAAGGTGGAGCGGGCGGATTTGCTGCTGCTCGCCACCGCCTCCCTGCTGCTGCGCGGTGGCGAGCGGGTGCGGCTGCTGGGACAGCGTACCAGCGGCTCGCTTGCCGCGATGGCAGCAAGCCTGGAGGCCGGTCCAGCCGGTGGGGGCCTGCCGCCCCCCGCTGCTTTGCCCGCGCATGGCCGCGTGGTGCTGATCGGGGACTTCCTGCAGCCGTTGGAGGACATTCAACGGACGGTGGCGCAGCTCGCGGCCATCCCGGTGCGCGGTCACCTGCTACAGATCCTGGACCCGGCGGAGGCGCTGCTTCCTTATAGCGGCCGGGTGCGGTTCCGCGGGGTGGAGGCGGACGGCGACATGCTGGTGCCGCAGGTGGAAGGCATCCGCGACGCCTACGCGTCGGCCTTGGCCGCCCAGCAGGCTGGGCTTGGCGCACTCTGCCGGGCTGCGAATTGGGGGTTTGCCACCCATCGCACGGACGCGCAGCCGGCGACGGCTTTGCTGGGGCTCTACACGGCTCTCGCGGGGCTGTCTTGATCTTCGCCGCGCCCTGGGTGCTGGTCGCCCTGGCAACCCTGCCCGCGTTATGGTGGCTGCTGCGCGTCACCCCGCCAGCGCCCCGCATGCAGGACTTCCCGGCGATCCGCCTGCTCGTCGGCCTGCGCCCGCGGGAAGAAACGGCGGCGCGCACCCCGTTATGGCTGCTGCTGCTGCGCGTGCTGGCGGCGGCGCTGCTGATCGTGGGACTGGCCGGGCCCGTGCTGGGCGCCGCTGGGGCCTTGGTTGGATCGGGTCCGCTCCTGCTCGTGCTGGACAACGGCTGGGCGGCGGCGCCCGACTGGTCCGCCCGCATGAATGCGGCCGACGCGGCGCTGGACCGGGCGGAACGCGCCGGCCGGCCGGCTGCCCTGCTGACCACAGCCCGCTCCGGCCAGGATAGCGCGCCGACCCTGTCCCCGGTGACGCCGATTGCGGAACTGCGCCCGCGCCTTGCGGCGCTGCACCCGCTGCCGTGGCCGCCGGACCATGAAGCCGCCGCGCAGGCGCTGCGCGGTGCGTCCGGCACGGTGGTGTACATCGCGGACGGCCTGGCCGCCCCAGGCGATGACGCCTTCCACGCAGCGTTGGGCGCCGCCGGGCCGGTCACCGAAATTACCCCCGCCGCGCCCATCGCGCCGGTGCTGATGCCGCCGCGGGCGGAGGCGGACCGCCTGGTCGCCCGGGTCGCAATGCTGCCGGAACCGGTCGCAACCGACTTGGCGGTGCTGGCGCAGAGCGGGGATGGCCGGACCCTGGCCCGCGCCACCGTCCATGCCGCCCAAGGCGCGACGGAGGCCGAGCTGCCGATCGTGCTGCCGCCCGAATTGCGCAACCGGCTGACCCGGCTGGTGCTGGAAGGACCGGCCTCGGCCGGATCCACGCTGCTGCTGGACGAAGGATTGCGCCGCCGCCCGGTCGGCCTGGTCACCGCGGAAGCCGGCGCCGACACGCCGCTCGTCGGATCGCTGTACTATTTGGAGAAGGCGCTGGCGCCGTTCACCGAGCTGCGCCAGGGCGATCTGCACACCCTGCTGCAGCGGGAGATCGCCGTGATCGTGCTGGCCGACCGTCCGTTGGCCCCGTCGGAAATCCCGGAACTGCAACGCTGGGTGCGCGGCGGCGGCCTGCTGGTGCGGTTCGCCGGGCCGCGGAGTGCGGACACGATGGACGATCTGGGCCAACCAGCCGCACCTGACCCGCTGATGCCGGAGCGGCTGTTGGCGGAGGACCGTCAGCTTGGCGGGGCGCTGTCCTGGAGCAAGCCGGCCAAGCTTGCTGATTTCCCGGCGAACTCCCCGTTCGCCGGGTTGCCCGTTCCGGACGACGTGACGGTGACCCGCCAAGTGCTGGCGGAGCCTTCGGCGCAACTGTCCGACCATACCTGGGCGCGGCTGCGTGACGGCACGCCCCTGGTGACGGAGGCGTCGCAGGGCGCCGGCCGGGTGGTGCTGTTCCACGTCACCGCCAATGCCGATTGGTCCAACCTGCCGCTGTCCGGGCTGTTCCCGGACATGCTGCGCCGCCTGGTGGCGCTTTCCGCCGGCGTCAGCGCCGCGCCGGATGCCACCCCGCTCAGCCCGGCGGAAACCCTGGATGGGTTCGGCGTGCTCGGTCCGCCGCCACCGGCCGCGATGGCGTTGGCCGCCGCGGATTTCGCCAAGACCGCAGTATCGCCGCGGCATCCGCCCGGGCTGTATGGGCCGGAGGCCGGGCGCCGCGCCCTGAACCTGTCGAATGCGATGGGCACGCTGACGGCCGCATCGACCGTGTCCGGCGCGGCGGTGCAGGACTTGGCTGGCGGCGTCCACGAACGAGCCATCGGGCCGTGGCTCGTGGCCGCGGGATTGGCGTTGCTGGCGGTCGACTTGCTGCTGGCGCTGCGGCTGCGCGGGTTGCTGCGGCCAGCGATGGCAGCATGCTTGCTGATCGCGCTGGCGGCGCCGGCGCGGGCGCAACTGCCGAACCCACCCTGGCGTGCCGCGCTGGAAACCCGCCTGGCCTATATCGTGTCCGGCGACGCCTCCGTCGACGACACGGCGCGCAGCGGGCTGGCGGGCCTGTCGGCCTACGTGAACGCGCGCACGGCCGCACATCTGGGCGACCCATCGGGGGTGCGCCCGGGCACGGACGACCTGAGTTTTTACCCGCTGCTATATTGGCCGATCGTCGCGGGGGAAACGCCGTCCGCCGCCGCGGTCACGGCGCTGAACGACTTCATGCGCGACGGCGGCATCATCGTGATCGACAGCCGGGGCGACCCGGGGGCCCTGCGCGCCGCCGCCGCCGGCCTGGCGATCCCGCCGCTGACGCCGCTGACGACGGAGCACGTGCTGTCGCGCGCCTTCTACCTGCTCAGCCAGTATCCCGGGCGAACGGACGGCGACACGGTCTGGGTGCAGCGCCAGGGGGACCGCAGCAACGACGATGTCAGCCCCGTCGTCATCGGGTCGAATGACTGGGCTGCGGCCTGGGCGGTGGATGACGCCGGCCACAACACCGTGGCCGTTGATGGCGGGCCGCGGCAGCGCACCTTGGCCTACCGCTTCGGCGTAAACCTGGTGATATACGCGCTGACCGGTAACTACAAAGGCGACCAGGTGCACGTGCCGCACATCCTTGAGCGATTGGGCCAATAATTTGCAGGCCATCAGTTCCGTCCGCTTCGATCCCACCATCCCGCTCTGGCTCCTGGGCGCGCTGGCCGCGCTCTGCGTGCTCGCTTCCGCGCCAGCGCTGTGGCGGCGGGCGCGTGGGGCGGCGCTGCGGCTGCTCTGCTTCGCCGTTGTGCTGCTTTGGCTTGCCGGGCCCCGGCTGGTGCAGGAAACGCGGGAAGCGCTGAACGACATTGCGGTCATGGTGGTGGACCGCAGCGGCTCCATGACGGTCGGCGATCGCGCGGCGCTGGTGGACGCGGCCGCCGCCAAGCTGCAAACCGAAGCGGCCCAGATGCCGGGGCTGGAGCTGCGGACCGTCACCGTGCCGGAAACCGGACATGACGGCACCCGCTTGTTCGGCGCGCTGGACCGTGCGCTGGCGGACATCCCGCGGGCGCGCCTGGCGGGCGTGATGATGCTGACCGACGGCGTGGTGCACGACGTGCCGAAAGCCACGCCGCCCGTGCCGCTGCACGTGCTGATCCCGGCGGCAGGGGAGCAAACGGACCGCCGCGTCCGGATCGTCGAGGCGCCTGCCTACGGCATCGTCGGCAAGTCCGTCACGCTGCAGGTTGCCGTCGACGACCTGGGCGTCGACCACAGCGGGGAAACAGCCCCGCTCACCATCCGCCGGGATGGCGAGGCGCCGCGCGTGCTGCAGGTCCCGGTCGGCACAGTGGAGCCGATCGACATCCCGATCACCCGCGCCGGCCCGACGGTGGTGGAACTGACGGCGGCGCCAATGGCCGGCGAGGTCAGCGACCTGAACAACCACGCCGTCATCTCCATCAACGGGGTGCGCGACCGGCTGCGCGTGCTGCTGGTCAGCGGGGAACCGCATGCCGGAGAGCGCACCTGGCGCCGCCTGCTGAAGGCTGATCCAGCCGTGGACCTGGTGCATTTCACCATCCTGCGCCCACCCGAGAAAGACGACATGACGCCGCTCAACGAGCTGGCGTTGATCGCTTTCCCGGTGCGGGAATTGTTCCAGGTGAAGATCAATGAGTTCGACCTGATCATCCTGGACCGGTTCTCCAACCGCGGGATCCTGCCGCCGCCCTATCTGCGCAACATCGCGGATTACGTGCGGCAGGGCGGCGCGCTGCTGCTGTCGGTCGGCCCGGAATTCAGCGGACCGGGATCGCTGGCCTACAGTCCCCTGGCGCCCGTACTCCCGGCCGAGCCGCTCAGTGGCAATGCAAGCACGGTGGAGGGTCCGTTCCGTCCCTTGGTGACCGCTTTGGGTGAGCGCCACCCCGTCACGGCCGGGCTGCCCGGCGACAAACCCGGCGGCACGCCCGCCTGGGGCGAATGGTACCGGCGGCTGGTGCCCAACTCGTCCCGCGGCCAGGTGGTGATGAGTGGACCGGATGGACAGCCCTTGCTTGTGCTGGACCGGGTCGGCGAGGGCCGGACAGCGCTGCTGCTGTCCGACCAGATTTGGCTATGGGCCCGCGACCACGAGGGCGGCGGCCCGCAGGCGGAATTGCTGCGCCGCGTGGCGCATTGGCTGATGAAGGAACCGGCCCTGGAGGAGGAGGCGCTGAACGCCACCGTCGATGGGGGCACGCTGTCCGTGGAGCGGCGCACCACCTCGGACGCAGCCCCGCCGACGGTGACGGCGACGTCCCCGACGGGCCGGCAAACGACCATCACGCTCAAGACGACGGCGCCGGGACGCGCCACGGGGTCGATCTCGGCCCTGGACCCTGGCGTGTGGCGCGTGACCGATGGAACCCGCACGAGCTTCGCGGCTGCCGGCAGCACGAACCCGCTGGAGATTGCCGACCTCCGCGCCACCGCCTCCTACCTGGGCGATACCGCCCGCGCATCCGGCGGTGGCGTGCACTGGCTGGATCCGGCCGGTGCGCCGGAGTTGCGGTCGGTTGAGCCGGACCGGGTCGCATCCGGCGCCGGCTGGATCGGGCTGCGGCGCAACCATGACCATCTGGTCACCGGGGTTGCCGCCATCCCGCTGCTGCCAGCCTGGGCAGCCCTGCCCTTGCTGCTTGGCCTCGCCTTCGCGGCCTGGCGACGGGAAAGTGTCGGCTGAGCTTGGAATCAGCCTGCCAGTTGCGCTAGATGTCGTCCATGAGTACGAAGTTCTTCTTTACCCTCCTGCTGATCAGCAGCGCCCTGATGGTTCCAGCCATGGCGCAGGGCGATCTGAGCGAGTCGAACATCCGCTCCGGTGCGCCGAAGGCCCCGGCTGGGAGGGCGCATTCCGAACCACCGCCCGCCGCTGTCCCTGGCGCCAAGCCCCGGACCGACTCGGTGGCGCCGGCCGATCGTGCTGCGGCTGACCTGCCGCCCACCGAGGCGCTGTTCGATGCGATCAATCGCGGGGACATCGTAACGGCGCGGGATGCGATCTCGCGCGGGGCGGATTTGGATGGGACCAACTTGCTGGGCCTTACGCCGCTGGAGTTGTCCGTCGATCTCGGGCGCAACGACATCTCGTTCCTGCTGCTGTCACTCCGCGGCACAAGTAGCGGCAGCACGCCGCGTGGCGGTCCCCCGCCGCAGGAGGCCGCGGCGCCGCAGACGCCGGCAGAGCGCAGGAAGGCGCAACTCGCGGCACGTGCCCAAGCAAGGACGCAGGCCGTGGCGGAGCGGCAGCCCGTTGCGACCCCGGTCGCGCAGGGCCCCGCCCTGTTTGCCGGGAACGGCGGGGCGGCCATACCAAGCGCTGGTTTCCTGGGGTTTGACCCGCGCAAGTAAACTGCGCCGATGTGACGCTCTCAGGTCGTAAGCGTCAAGGGATCGTGCATCGGCGGAGACGGTGGTCCACAAGCGCGACATCCCCGGCGGTTTCTTGCCTCGTTCCAACAAGCGGCCGATGTTGGTGGCATGAGCACAGGACTCGACGCCGCTAAACTGGAGCTTGTCCCCGCCGGGCTCGTCATCCCGCTGATCGTCGGATGCGCCCTGTTCATGCAGATGCTGGACTCCACCATCATCGCGACGGCGCTGCCGGCCATGGCGCAATCCATGGGAGAGGAACCCACCCGGCTCAACCTGGCGATCACCGCCTACCTCCTGAGCTTGGCGGTTTTCATCCCGGTCAGCGGTTGGGTGGCGGACAAATACGGCGCCCGCACGGTGTTCGCCGCGGCCATCTTCGTGTTCACGCTGGCGTCGTTGCTGTGCGGCGCCGCGCCGTCGCTGGGGTTCCTCGTCGCAGCACGCATGCTGCAAGGCGTCGGCGGGGCGATGATGGTCCCTGTCGGGCGGCTGGTCATGCTCAAGACCGTGCCGAAGGCCGAGTTGATGCGGGCAATGTCCTTCCTGACGGCGCCTGCCGTGTTCGGCTCCATCCTCGGCGCTCCCGTGGGCGGGTTCATCGTCACCTTCTCATCGTGGCGCTGGATATTCTTCATCAACCTGCCGGTTGGATTGCTGGGTGTCGTCCTCGTGCTGATGCTGATCCCGAACATACGCGAGCAAGCGGTGCCGGCGATGGACTGGCGCGGCTTCCTGCTCTCCGGTGTCGGACTCGCCTCGCTGGTGTTCGCGTTCGAGACGGTGGGGCGCAGCGCCATGCCGGGCTGGATCATCGCGGCCACCATCCTTGGGGCGGTCGCATGCTGGGGCCTCTACCTCCTGCATGCCCGCGTGACGGCGCACCCGATCCTGGATTTGCGCCTGTTCCGCCTGCAAACCTTCGCCGCGGCCACCTTTGGCGGGGGATTATGCCGGCTGGGGTTCGGCGCGATCCCGTTCCTGCTGGCCATGCTGCTGCAGGTCGGGTTCGGGCTGACACCGCTGGCCGCCGGGCTGCTGAGCTTCGCCGGGGCGGCCGGCGCGCTGCTCAACAAGCCGGCGATCCGGCCGATCGTGCGCTGGTTTGGCTTCCGCTCGGTCGTGATCGGCACTGCGGTTTTCAATGGCCTGTTCCTCTGCAGCTACGCGCTGTTCCGGCCAACGACGCCGCACCTGGTGATCCTGGTCATGCTGCTGATCGGCGGCTTCTTCCGCTCGCTCCTGTTCACCAGCCTCAACACCCTCGGCTATGCCGACGTCCAGGCAACGCAGATGGGACGCGCCACCAGCCTGGCCAGCACGGCGCAGCAGGTGAGCCTGAGCCTCGGGGTGGGCTTCGCGGCGTTGCTGCTGCACCTCAGCCTGGTCTGGCGCGGCGGGTCGACGCTTGCCACCCAGGATGTGTCGCCGGCGTTTCTCGTGGTGGGACTGGTGTCCCTGGCGTCCGTGCCCTGGTTCCTTCGCCTCCACCCGGCAGCCGGTGCCGAAGTGAGCGGCGCGGCCCGCGTCGCCCGTTAAACCGGCTTTGTCGCAGCGATGCAGGGATGCTGCTGCATGGTGTCATACCACCCGGCCAATGCCGGACGCCCATCCCGCCAAGGGTCGCCTGCAAAACGGAGGTCGAGATAGCCCAGGGCGCATGCCACGGCGATGCTGCCGATATCGAGGTGGTTGGCGGGCATGTCCGCCTCCAGGACAGCGAGCGAACGGGATATCTTCTGCTTCTGCGTGGCGATTACGGCGTCCCGCGCAGCGTCCTTGGGGCGCATCGACTCACCGCGGCACAA
The DNA here is from genome assembly GCA_965199095.1 of Acetobacteraceae bacterium. Taxonomy (GTDB): domain Bacteria; phylum Pseudomonadota; class Alphaproteobacteria; order Acetobacterales; family Acetobacteraceae; genus LMUY01. Next base: position 59,185 of record CBDAQM010000001.1, on the reverse strand, counting down.
CACCGCGGCGTCGCAAATGCCGTCGCCGAGCGCCTGGAACCGCAAGGCGCGCATGCGCGGACCGTGCGTCGGGAAGAGCGGGATCACGTCGCCCACACTGTCCAGGAACTCACAGATCACGCGGCTGTCGAACAATGCGATCCCGTCCTCGGTCACCAGACAGGGGATTTTGCCCAGCGGGTTGACGGCGACGAGGTCCGGCGCCTCCCCGTTGGCAGCGACCAACGTGATTTGGCCGTCTATGCCGCGGGCGATTGCACAGGCCATCACCTTGCGGACGAATGGACTCGCCGGGGCGTGGAACAGTTTCATTGAAAGCTGTCCTTGCGGGCACGGATGGCGCCGAGCATCGCGGCGTCCGGTGCATGAAGGAACGGGTTCTCCGCCTGCTCATCCGCCAGCCGGCTGGGAACGGTCGGTCGACCCTCTGCCCGGAGCCGCGTGATTTCAGCCGCCCGACGCCTCAGGGCCTGGTTGTCAGGCTCCTCGGTCATGGCGAACCGGGCATTGCTCTGGGTGTATTCATGACCGCAACACACGATCGTTTCAGGCGGCAACACAGCCAATTTGCGCAGGCTCGAAAACATGTTGGCGGCCGTCCCTTCCAGCAGCTTGCCACAGCCGAGGCTGAACAACGTGTCACCACACAGCAACACGGCGCCAGGCTGGATGAAGTAGGACACATGCCCGACCGTGTGGCCCGGCGTGTCGATCACCGTTGCGGTTGCCGCACCGAGTTGTACCGCATCGCCTTCTGCCACGGCCTGGTCAAGCTTCGGCAGGCGATGCGCGTCGGCTGTCGCGCCAATGACTTTCGCACCAAAACGCGCCCGTATCGGATCGACTGCAGCGATATGGTCGTCGTGATGATGCGTGATGATGATCGCGTCCAAGCGTCCGCCATGCGCCATTATCGCGTCAACGACGGACGCCTCTTCAGCCGGGTCGACGATCGCAGTGAAACCAGTCTCGCTGTCACGGATCAGCCAGGCGTAGTTGTCAGACAGGATCGGGACGGCCTGGGCGGTCGCGGGCATGAACATCTCCATCTCGGCGAGGATGATGTAGCACCACCCCGCCGAGAGCAACGTGACCGTTAGCGAGCCAGCGGGTCAGATACCCGCCCGGCTCGACACGCGCATGCGCTCCGCCTGCAACTCGTCCTCGGTGAGGGCGCCGCGGTTCGAATCGAACTTGCTCCAATCGCCGCTGGAACGATAGTCGACGCTGCGTTGCGCCACATCGACCGGACCATGCCGCGACATGATCGTCTCCGCCTCCATTGCGCGCGAGTCGTCGGCGCGGACCGTGACCAACGTGCTGCCGCGCCGCACGCCCTCGGCGTAGACATGGGCGTGGTCTTCCGACACGCCAGCGCCGGTCAGCGAGCCGAGCAGGCCGCCAGCGGCAGCACCTGCACCCGCGCCGGTCAGCGTCGCCACCAGCCAGCCGGCGGCAACCACCGGGCCGATCCCGGGGATCGCGAGCGCCCCGATCCCGGCCAGCAGGCCGGCACCGCCGCCCAGGATGGTGCCGATCGACGCCCCGGTTCCCGCGCCGGTGCTGGCCGGCGCCGAGTCGGTCGTCGACGTGCCGGACGTCGTCGAGGCCGCGTTCGTCGTGGCCTGGTTGGCGACGAGGCTCACGTCGTTGCTGGAGAAACCAGCCCGTTCCAACTCGGCGACGACGGCTTGGGCGGTCTCATAGCTGTCAAACAGATGTGCTACTGTGCGCATTGCAGTTGTCCTTTTTTTGTTATCCGAGGAGTCGGCGTTACTGCCCGGTGACGTTGCCCTGGTAGTCCAGAGAAACCGACACGGGATTGCCGTCCTTCTGCGCCTGGCCGCGCCAGATGCCGTGGCCGTCCTTCTTCAGGCCGGCCACCTTGGTGTAGCCGGCCGCGGCAATCCGGCGGGCGGCCTGGCTTTGCGTGAAGCTGTTCCGGCCGGCGACGGGGGCGGCAGCCGTCCGATGCGTCGTGTTCTGCGTCTGCACCGCGCTCGGGCTGGCCGATGAAGTCTGCGGGGTGGAGTTGACGGAGGCTGCCGGCGTCTGGCTGCCCGGCGTGGGCGTTGCCGTGGCTGCTGGGGGCGCCGCCGTCATCTGCGGCGTCGTGCCAGAGGCCGTCGGCGACGTGCCCGCGTTCTGCGCCAGGACGGGATTGGAAACGAAAGCGGCGCTGCTGGTCAGAAGAAGCGCCGCCGCGGCGAGAGACAGTCTCATAAAGATGATCCTTATTTCTTCGTGTGGGCGTACTCCTAGAACGGCGCTCCACGTCGACCGTTCCCTCACACGGCCGTTCTGCTAGAGCAGTTTCAACCAGATCGGACCGGTCTGGTTGAAACTGCTCGCCGGAGTGCCCCCATGCCCGTGCCGCTAAGAGTTGCCGTCCAAATGGACCCGATCGAAACAATCAACATCAATGCAGATTCGACGTTCGCGCTGATGCTGGAGGCGCAGCGTCGCGGCCATGCGCTCTGGCATTACGAAGTGCGTCACATGAGCCTGCGCGAAGGTGCCCCCTCCCCCCACGGCGGCAATGTCGAGCGCTTGACCGCCATCGCGCGGCCGGTGACGGTGGAGCGGTCGCAAGGCGCGCATTACCGGTTCGGCGAGGCATGCAGGATCAATCTTGCGTCGATGGACGTGGTGCTGATGCGTCAGGACCCCCCGTTCGACCTGGCTTACATCACGGCGACGCACATGCTGGAGCACATCCATCCTGGCACGCTCGTGGTCAACGACCCGGCGAGCGTGCGGGACGCGCCGGAGAAGCTGTTGGTGACGCATTTTCCGGAGCTTATGCCGCCGACCCTGATCACCTGGGACGCGGAGGCTGTCCGCAGCTTCCGCGCCGAGTACCGCGACATCATCGTCAAGCCGCTGTTCGGCAACGGCGGCGCAGGCGTGTTCCGCATCCGTGAAGACGACGAAAACCTCGCCTCCCTCCTGGAGATGCACTGGGCCCGCTCGCGCGAGCCGCTGATGATCCAGCGCTACGAGCCCGCAGTGCGGCTGGGTGACAAGCGGATCATCCTCGTGGATGGCGAAGCGTTGGGCGCCATCAACCGCGTGCCGGCGCAAGGCGAGGCACGGTCCAACATGCATGTCGGCGGTCGGCCGGAAGCCGTGGCGTTGACAGCGCGCGACCGGGAAATTTGCGCCCGAATCGGCCCTTTGCTGCGCGAGCGCGGGTTGCTGTTCGTGGGGATCGACGTGATTGGGGACTGGTTGACCGAGATCAACGTTACGTCGCCCACGGGACTACAGGAGATCGCCCGGTTCGGCGGACCCGATCTGGCGAGCGCAATCTGGGACAAGATCGAGGCAAAGCGCGGCGTTATTCCTCCGCCGGACCCATCGACTTGATGAGGTCCAACATACGCTTGCGGACATTTGGGTCAGTGATGCGGTAATAAGACCGCACAAGCTCCAACGTCTCCCGCTTGGCCATCGTGTCGTCGGCGGCAAAACCGCCCTGTGGTTCGGCGAAACCGTGCATGGGGCGCGATTGAGGCGCCACCCCCGCCAGCGACTCCGGCATGTTGTCGTAGAAGAAACTGATGGGAACATCCAAGATCCGCGACAGGTCGAACAACCGCGAGGCACCGACCCGGTTGGCGCCCCGCTCGTATTTCTGGACCTGCTGGAATGTGAGCCCGAGCGCATCGCCAAGACGCTCCTGTGACATGCCCATGAGCGTGCGCCGGAGCCGGATTCGCGCACCGACATGCACGTCGACCGGACTGGCGCGGTTCTCAACCTGCTCAGACATAACGTCACCTGCCTTTCCGCCAGAGCCGACCGGTGGGCGGCAGTTCCAGACGTGAAGGGTTCGTTAAAGGCACAACCCGTAATTGTCAACAAACCTAGAGATAACTTTGGACTTAGCTAGAATCTTAGATGTTTGATCCTCGAAACCGTCCTGTGTCTCGTTTTCTGATGACGCCCAGACCGGCTCCGCATGCTCCAAGGGAGAGGAGAAGGGGAATACCGAGCCCCAAGCGTGCAAATGGCGTTCGACCGCGCTGACCAGGCAGTGTAACGACCATCTCTGCCGCAACCCTGGGTTGTAGCTGGGCAAGCTCGTGGCCGGAGGCGTCGAAGGCCGCCGTGATCCCGGTGTTGGCCGCCCGGAACAGGGGCAGGCCCTCCTCCACGGCGCGCAAGCGGGCTGCCTCCAGATGCTGCCGCGGTCCGGTGGAGTTGCCGAACCAGGCATCGTTGGTGATGTTGACCAGCCAGTCGGGCCGGTCAGCCTCGTCGACGAGCTCGCCGGGATAAATGGCCTCGTAACAGATCAAACCCCCAAACGGCGGCAAACCTGGTGCGTGGAGCGTCTTCGGACCACTGCCGAAGGCGAGATGGCCGGGCACGATCTGCACGGAAAACGGCACCCAACTGGGCGCAAACTCACCGAACGGCACCAGGTGCCATTTGTCGTAGTAGCCGGCGATCGTGTCGGGACCGGTCAGCACGAACATGGAGTTATAGGGCTCGCCAGCGGCATCAAACCGGATGCTGCCCGCCAGCACGGCGGTCGCCGGGCTCGCCGCCTGCCAGATGGCTTCGCGGGCGCCGCGATCCTGGCCCAACAGGTATGGGCTGGCAGTTTCCGGCCAAACCACGACGATGGCTTGGCCGGGCGCGTCGCGCTGGGCCGCGGCGACACCCTGTTGGGTCAGCGCGAGATAGCGGTCGAACACGCCGGCGGCGATCGTGCGGTCCCATTTATCATCCTGGGGGACGTTGCCCTGGACCAGCACGACGCTGACACCAGGCGGCGGCGGGACGGCCTGGTCCAAACGGTGCAGTCCAAACGCCACCCACGCCACCATCGCGAGGCCGGCACCCGAAAGCCAGCGCCAGCCGAGTGCGGGCGTCGCGGCTAGTAGCACGGTGAGCAGGGTCATTCCAGGAACGCCGATCCAGGATGCAGGCTGGATCAGCACGTCGCCGACTGGTCCCGGGATGGACCAGACGCTGCCCCAAGGATTCCAGGGAAAGCCGGTGCCGATGAACTGGCGCGCCAAATCCGCCAGCGTCCATAAACCGCCGAACAGCATGACGCGGTGCCACCCGGCCGGCGCCATCCGCGCGCCGCCGCAGGCGACCGCGATGAACAGGGCCAGCAACGCTGAAAGCGCCGGCACCGCCAGCGGCACCAGCCACCAATAGCGGGCCGACTCGATCAGGATCGCCTCGGTGATCCAGTACAGCCCGAGGATGTGGTGGCACAATCCAAAGAAGAAGCCGCAACGCAACGCCCCGCCCCAGCCTTTCGCGCCGTCGATCAGCGCCATCAGGCCGGGGACGGAGACCAGCAGCACCGGGATGGCATACACCGGCGGCAAGGCGGCGGCGGACAGCGCGCCGAGTCCGGCCGCAGCCAGATCGGCCCGCCATCCCGCCATTGCGACAAGACGCGCGTAGAACAGGGTCGGCCAACGGCGCATCAGGGGTGCACGGTGCGTCCGGCTGGCACCGGGGCGCCGGTCAGCACGGCGGCGATGCACTCGGCGGCCATGAGCCCCATCGCCACCAGCGACCGGGGTGTCGTGCCTGCCATGTGCGCGGTCGCGATCACCCGGGGGTGGCGGCGCAGCGGGTCGTCGGCAGGCGGCGGCTCGATTTCGAAGACGTCCAATGCCGCTCCGGCGAGATGGTTGGTGTCAAGCGCCGCCAGCAGGGCCGCCTCGTCGATCAGCCCGCCCCGCGCCGTGTTCACCATGAACGAGCCGCGCGGCAGGGCGGCCAGCGCCGCGGCGTCGATGACGTGATGCGTGGCCGGCATGTAGGGGCAGTGGAGCGATAGCACGTCCGACCGGTGCAACAGCGCCGGCAGGCTGACGCCAGGCTGGGCGGGGTCATACGCCGTCACCACCATGCCGAATGCCGCCGCCAGCCGGCCGACCGCCTGGCCGATCGAACCATGGCCGAGCAATCCCAGCCGCAGCCCGGCGACGTCGCGGACAGGGGGCATCCCCTCGCGCCAGCCGCCAAGCGCCAGGGCCTCGCCGACCGGCCGGAGCTGTTTGACCAGGGCGAGGATCATGGCCATGGCATGCTCGGCCACCGCCGGGGTGTTGGAGCCGGGGGCACGCGTGACCACGATGCCGCGCGCCGCTGCCGCCGCCAGGTCCACGTCGTCCACGCCCACGCCATGCCGGGCGACGACGCGAAGCCGGTCGGACGCGTCCATCGCCGCGGCCATCACCGGCCCTTGGCGGGACAGCACGGCGTCCGCAGCCACCTCCCGCACGCGCTGCGCCACGGCCGCTGCGCTTGGATAGGCTGGCATATAGTGCACCGCACATCCCGCCTGCTCCAGCACGGCGACGGCTTCCTCGGCCAGCCGAGGCGCCGTCATGACGACGTTGAACCGGGCCATGCTCAGGTGGTGCGCTTGTAGTGGTCGATGTATTTCCCGGTGACCAGGTCCGTCTTCACCACGATCGCGATATCGGTGGTGTTGAACTGGCCATCGATCACCGCGCCGTCTCCGACCATGCCACCCAGCCGCAGATAGCCTTTCACCAGCGGCGGAAGGCTGGTCAGGACGCGCCGGCTATCGATCGTTTCCGGCGGCAGCCTGCGCATGTCGACATACCGGCTGGCGATCGCACGCGGGCGCAAGGCGGGCGGCGCCAGGTGGTTGTGGTGCAGGTAGGTCAGTTCCGCCGCAATCGCATCGGGATCGGTGCCGCCCAGGCTGGCGCAGCCGAACATCAGGTCAACCTCGTGGGCGAAGATGTACGCCGCGATGCCGCGCCACAGCAACTGCATCACCGCCCGGCCGCGATACCGCACGTCGACGCATGACCGCCCAAGCTCCAGCACGCGGCCGGGAAAGCTGAGCAAGGGCGCGATGTCGTATTCTGCGGCAGAGTAGAAGCGGCCGACGATGGCCGCCCCCTCGCGCTGCATCATCCGGTAGGTGCCCACCACCCCCTGCGGCCCGCCGCTCACCGCATGGTCGATCACGATTAGGTGGTCGGCCGCGGCATCGAAGGCGTCACTGTCACGGCGGGACAAGGCGGCCACGGCGTCAGGCTCGGCCCCCATCTCCTCGTAGAACACCCGGAAGCGCAGGGCCTGCAGGGCGTCGACCTCATCGGGTGTGGTGGCGATGCGCAAGCCGAGATGTCCGGCCCGCAACTCCCCAAAGCTGGACCGGTCAGACGTTCGAAGCCCCGGCCTCTGCACGACGGTTGGCCGGTCGACCTTCACCGGTGGAACCGCGGTTCGGCCGGTGGCAGGATCCCGGGTTCCGATGCTTTGCGCGGACTGGACCGTGCTTCTCCGCGGGCCTCGACGCCGCTCGGGTCGCGCTTGGCGGCACGCTTGCTGCCGAACAGCTCCAGCCGGTGGGAGACGAGGTCAAACCCCAGCCTGGCGGCGATCGTCTGCATCAGCCGTTCATGCTCCGGATCCTCGAATTCAATCACCTTGCCCGTGTCGACATCGATGAGATGGTAGTGCCGGCCATGCGCCGTCGGCTCGTAGCGGGCCCGGTTCCCGCCGAAATCGCGTCGTGCAAGGATGCCCTTTTCCTCCAGCAGCCGGACGGTCCGGTATACCGTGGCGATCGAGATCCGCTCGTCCAGCGCGGTGGCGCGCCGGTATAGTTCCTCTACATCGGGATGATCTTCGGCATCGGACAGAACGCGCGCGATCACGCGGCGTTGGCCGGTCATCTTTAGACCCCGTTCGACGCACAAGCGCTCGATGCGCGATTCCATCGCTTTCCTGGCCACGACTGTCCGAATGGCGTAGCCGATCCTCTGGCCGGCTGTCCAATCCTGACAGCACGGCCGATCCTGCGGCACCCTGGCTCTGACATAAACTGCCTCGGCGCCGCGATGAAGCAGCCTTGTCGAACAAGCCTTACGACGCGGCGCGACCGCCAGTGCCGAGGCCGATCTTCTTGGCCAGCGAGGAGCGGTGCTGGGCGTAGTTCGGCGCCACCATCGGGTAGTCCGCCCCGAGCCCCCACCGCTCACGATACTGGTCGGGAGTCATGTTGTAGGAGCTCATGAGATGCCGCTTGAGCATCTTCAGCTTCTTCCCATCCTCCAGGCAGATGATGTAGTCGGGGAACACCGACTTCTTGATCGGAACCGCCGGCTGTGGCCGCTCCGGAACCGGCGCCGGGGCGGCGCCCAGGCCGGAAACCGCACGGTGCACGTCCCGGATCAAGTCGGGCAGCATGTCCGCCGAGACTGAATTCGCGCGTACGTGGGCCGAAACGATTTGGGCGGTCAGCGCCAGCACGTCAACCGCGGCGGTATCGTCCACCATATTTGAGCACTCCAAAAACTTAAAGGCGCGCTATATACAAGACAGCCTATCTAATTAGCAACGGCGATGCTTGGAGTCGCGGTGGAATCGGACGAGATTTGATGGCCGACATCGATATAACACACGAAATATGCCCGATGACATACGTCCGCACCCGGCTTGCCCTGGACCGGCTGAAACCCGGGGATGTCCTCCGGGTCATGCTGCGGGGCGAGGAACCGCGTCGCAACGTGCCGAAAACGGCCGTGGAACAGGGCCATACGATCCTGTCGATCGACGACGGTGCGGACGGCACTGCCGTCGTTTCCATCCAGCGCGGCTAAGGCAGCGTCGGCAAACAAGTGCGTCGGCACGCCGACAAAGCTGCCGCTCACCGCCGCAGCACGATGGCGTCGCGCCCCGCACCGTAATACGCCGCGCGCCTCCCACATTGGACAAAGCCGGCTGCGCCGTAGAGGGCGATTGCCGGAACGTTATCGACCGCGACTTCGAGGAAGACAGGCGTTCCTGGCATCCCCGCCAGAATTTGGTCGAGTAAGGCACGGCCGAGACCCTGGCGCCGTAGGCCCGGCACGACGGCGAAGGTCAGGATTTCCGCCTCGCCGCCTGCCAGCCGGGCCAAGACAAACCCGCCGCGACTGTCGATGAAGCCGAACACGCCCGGCATCGCCAGCAGTTCCGCCATCGCGCCGCCGCTCCATCGCTCACCCACCGGGAACGCTGCCGCATGGATGGCGGCCAATGCGGCGGCATGGGCGGGGCCGACCGGGATCACACGGGCGCGGGACGCAAATGCGCCGCTGCACGAGCCTCTGGCGGTTCGACATAGAGGGGCCGCGCGTCGCAGGGCGGGATATCGCCAGCGAGACGCCACAGCGCGACCTGACCCACGGCCGCCGCGCTGACAGCCTGCCCGATCATCACAGCGTCAGTCCCGGTCTGGCGCAGCACGGCGACCACCGCTGGCGCGGCATCGCCGAGCACCCTGACAGGCCCTGCCGGTGTGGGCAGCGCATCGAGTGAGACGGCCACCATCCCGTCACCTCGATCAAGGAAAATGCGTCCTGCACGCCGGCTGTCCAGGGCGACCCAATCCTCATACCTCGGGGCTGGCATAACGGCCGCCCGCAATGCCTCGGCCACCGTCACCGCGACGACGGGCACGCCCGCCCCGATCGCCAGGCCGTGCGCCAGCGCGAGGGCGCCGCGCAGGCCGGTGAAACTGCCTGGGCCGATGGTGACCGCAACGGCGTCCAGCTCGCGGCCATGCTCTGCCAGCAGACCCTGCACCAGTCCGGGCAGGACCGACGTTGCCAGCCGGCTGTCGCCGCCTTCGCGCAGGCCGAGCAGGCGTCCGCCCGTCATGAAAGCAACCGAACACGCGCCGAGCGCCGCATCCAACGCCAGCAGCCGCATTAGAGCAGCACGCACGCCTCGTCGAACGTCAGCCGGGGTGAGCGCGGCAGCAGCCCGGCGCCGTCGCCATGGCCGAGGTTGACGAGGAAGTTGGACTTCCAGCCGCTGGCGGCGAAGAACGCCTCATCCACCCGGCTCCGATCGAAGCCGCTCATCGGACCAGCATCAAGGCCCACCGCACGCGCTGCCAGGATCAGGTAGGCGCCCTGCAGCGTGCCGTTGCGGAAAGCGGTTTCCGCGGCCAAGGCCTCGTTGCCCGCGAACCATGTCCGCGCATCGGCCTGCGGGAACAGCTTGGGCAACTGGTCGTAAAACTGCGGGTCATACGCCACCACGGCCACGACCGGGGCGGACAAGGTCTTGTCGACGTTGCCGGCCGACAGCGCCGGACGCAACCGCTCCTTCGCCTCCGCCGTGCGCAGGAAGAGGAAACGCGCCGGCGAGCAATTGGCGGAGGTCGGCCCCATGCGCAGCATCGCGTACAACTCGTGCAACACATCGTCCGCGACGGGCTCGTCACGCCAATGGTAGTGCGTCCGCGCGTCGACGAAGAGCGTTGCGCGGGCGCTCTCGTCGATGGGCACCGGCGCTACAGCTCAACCTGCTGTACTGCGACGACCTCCGGCACGTAGTGGCGCAGCATGTTCTCGATGCCGTGCTTCAACGTCGCGGAGGAGGATGGGCAGCCGGAACACGCACCCTGCATGTGCAGCAGCACCACGCCCTCCCGATAGCCGCGGAAGACGATGTCGCCGCCGTCGCTGGCCACGGCAGGGCGCACCCTTGTGTCCAGCAACTCCTTGATCTGCTCGACGATCTCCCGGTCCTCGGGCGCCACGTCCTCATCGATTGCGTCGTGCGCGCCCTCCATCACGGGCCGGCCGGCGACGAAATGCTCCATGATCGCGCCCAGAACCTCGGGCCGCAGCGTCTGCCAGTCGGACAGGTCGGATTTGGTGATCGTGATGAAGTCGCCGCCAAGGAACACCCGCGCCACGCCGGGGAGTTGGAACAGCGCATGGGCCAGCGGGGACGATACGGCCGACGAGGCGGTGGCGAAATCCGCAGTGCCGTTGCCCATCACGTCGCGACCCGGCAGGAACTTGAGCGTGGCCGGATTTGGGGTGCCCTCGGTCTCGATAAACATGTGCGAACCTTCCGAACGGGGACCGCGCCGGTCCGCTCTGGTGTTAATTGGCGTATGCGCCGTCTGAAGCAAGGGTCGGACCTACTCCGCCGCGTCCGCAAGGGTGGTGTTGGGAGGCAATCGCGCGCGCAGCCGGCGGATACGGCGTGGGTCGGCATCCAGCACGCGGAACTCCATGCCCGAGGGATGGGTCACCACCTCCCCGCGAGATGGCACGCGCCCGGCGATGGTGAAAATCAGGCCGCCGACAGTATCGATGTCGGCAGATCGCTCCTCGTCCGTCAGCACCGTCCCGACACGGCTCTCGAAATCGTCGACCGGCAGGCGGGCGTCCAGGTCCAGCGTGCCATCCGGGCGCTCCGTCAGGAGGGGGGTGTCTTCCTCGTCATGCTCGTCGGCGATATCGCCGGTGATGGTCTCGACGAGGTCCTCGATGGTGACCAGGCCGTCGATGCCGCCATACTCGTCCACCACCAGGGCCAAATGGATGCGGGCCTGGCGCATCTGCAGCAGGAGGTCGAGCACGGGCACCTGCGGCGCCACCATCAAGGGCGAACGGACGACCGCCTCCAGCTCGAAGGCGTCCGGGCGGCCGACATAGGCGAACACGTCCTTGATGTGGACCATGCCGACGATGTCATCCAACTGCTCCCGGAACACCGGCATGCGGGAATGGCCTTCGCGCCGGATCTGCTCCAGCGCCTGGTCCAGCGTCACGTCCACGGGCATGGCGACGATGTCGGCGCGCGGGATCATCACGTCGTCGGCCGTCGTGCCCCGCATCCGCAGCACGTTGGCGAGCAGCGCACGCTCCTGTCGGTCCAGCTCCGGTTGGACGCCGGGCTCCTGCGGGGCGTCCGCCGCCTCCTGCACCAGTTCGGCGATGCTCTCGCGCAGGCTGTGCTCACTGCGGCGCCAGAAGAGTTGCCTAACCCGGCGCAGGAACGCCGGGCCGCCTGGATCGCTCATGTCCGGCGCCAGGGATTGGGGACGCGCAACCCGTGCAGGATGCGCGTCTCGCACAACTCCATGCGCCTTGCCTCGCCGGCGCCGCCATGGTCGTGCCCACGCAGATGCAGGGCGCCGTGCACCACCAGATGGGCCAGCACATGCGCGATGGAGCGGCCGGCGGAGCGGGCCTCGCGCCGCACGACACCCGCGGCGAGCACCACGTCCCCGGTGTCGAAGGTCAGCACGTTGGTCGGCGTGTTGCGGCCGCGATGCCGTGCGTTGAGCCGCTTGACGACCCGGTCGGAGGCGAGCACGACCGTGCCGACACCGCCGGCCGCCAGGGCGGCACGCGCCGCGACCAGGTGGGCGGCGGGAACCATGCGGCGCCAGGCCGGGTCTGCCACGATGACCGCGGCGCCCGATAACCAGGGGTCGGCGGTGTCCGAAACAGCCTTCCCGGTCCGGGTCAGCCTTCGACTACTTGGGGGCTCCATCACTCTCCCGCTTGGCGCGGCCGCGGGTATCCCGCTCGGCCACCGCACGCTGCTCATAGGCATCGACTATACGCGCAACCAGCGGGTGACGCACCACGTCTCGTACATCAAACCGGGCGACGCCGATTCCCTGCACGCCCTCCAGCGTATCCAGCGCTTCCCGCAGGCCGGAGCGGGTGCCGGGCGGCAGGTCGACCTGGGTCAGATCCCCGGTGATCACCATGCGCGTCCCCTCACCCATGCGGGTGAGGAACATCTTCATCTGCGCGGGCGTGGTGTTCTGCGCCTCGTCCAGGATGACGAAGGCGTGGCTGAGCGTCCGCCCGCGCATGAAGGCGAGCGGCGCCACCTCGATCTCGCCGGTGGTGATGCGGCGCGCGACCTGGTCGCCGGGCATCATATCGCCCAGCGCGTCGTACAGCGGGCGCAGATAGGGGTCGACCTTCTCTTTCATGTCGCCGGGCAGGAAGCCGAGCCGCTCGCCCGCCTCGACCGCCGGGCGGGACAGCACGATGCGCTCCACCCGGCCAGCGGCGAGCATCGCCACCGCCTGGGCCACGGCCAGATAGGTCTTGCCGGTGCCGGCGGGGCCGATGCCGAACACCATCTCATGGCTGGCCAGCATCTCCATGTAGGAGAACTGGCCCGGCGAGCGCGGTCCCACCGACCCGCGGCGGGTGCGGATGGCGGGCAGGTCCGACAGCGGCAGCCGCGGGTCTGGTTCCACCGTGCGGGCATGGGTCATGCGGATCGCCGCATCCACATCCGCGCTGGCAACCCCCTGCCCTGCCCGCAAGCGCTGCCACAGCCCGCCGAGCGCAGCCTGTGCGGCCTCCACCCGATGCGGCTCCCCGCTGATGGACACCCGGTTGCCCCGGCAGGCCAAACGCACGCCCAGGCCCTGTTCAAGCCGTGACAGATGCCGGTCATGATCGCCGAGGAGCAGCGGCAACAGCGCATTGTCCTCGAACTGCATCGTCACGGGACGGGCGGGCAGGCCAGGCGGGATGGTCACGGCAAGAGCCGGGGCGGGTTGTGTCAAGCGCGGGCGAGCTCCTCTAGCATACGGCCGGTCAGGGATGTGGGGGTCGTCGCGACGATCTGCACCGGGATCTCGGCGCCGATCAGCGTTGCAGGGCCCGGAAAATGCACGGGCTGGAGCGCCGGGGTGCGGCCGCCCAACTGGCCGGCGCGGCGGCCAAGATGGGTCACCAGCACCGGAACGGTCCGCCCGGCGCTGGCGGCGTTGAACGCGGCCTGGCTGTCGCGCAAGGCGGCCTGGAGTTCTTGCAGCCGGGCGTCCTTCACCGCCTCCGCCACCTGCGCCGGCGCGCCGGCGGCGGGCGTTCCTGGGCGGGGCGAGTATTTGAACGAATAGGCTTGGGCGAACCCAATCTCCCGCACGAGCGACAGGGTGGCCGCATGGTCGGCATCCGTCTCGCCGGGATGGCCGACGATGAAGTCGGACGACAGCGCCAAATCGGGCCGGGCGTCCCGCAGCCGGTCCACCAGCCGGCGGTAGTCATCGATCGTGTGCCGCCGGTTCATCGCCGCGAGCATCCGGTCGGACCCGGACTGCACGGGCAGGTGCAGGAACGGCATCAAGGACGGGATGTCGCGGTGGGCGGCCACCAAGGCGTCCGTCATGTCGCGCGGATGGCTGGTCGTGTAGCGGATGCGCAGCAGCCCGGGGATCGCGGCCAGGGCCCGCACCAAATCCGCCAGGCCCCATTGCCTGCCATCCGTGCCCGCCGCCGACCAGGCGTTCACGTTCTGCCCGAGCAGGGTGATCTCGCGCGTGCCGCCCGCGACCATGCGGCGCGCCTCCGCCAGCACGGCCATGGCGGGCCGGCTCATTTCCGCGCCGCGCGTGTAGGGCACGACGCAGAACGAGCAGAACTTGTCGCAGCCTTCCTGGACGGTCAGGAACGCGGTCAAGCCCTGGCTCGCCGCCTGTTCGGGCAGGCGGTCGAACTTCTCCACTGTCGCGAAGTCGGTCTCGATCACCGCACCGGCCGCGCGGGCGGCCCGGGCGACCATCTCCGGCAGGCGGTGATAGGTTTGCGGGCCGAGCACGATGTCGACGAAGGGCGCGCGCCGCAGCAGCGCATCGCCTTCCGCCTGCGCCACGCATCCGGCGACGGCGAGCACGGTGCTTTGCCCGGCGGCGGCCCGCGTCTCCTTGATCTTGCGCAACTTGCCGAGTTCGGAGAACACCTTCTCCGCCGCGCGGTCCCGGATGTGGCAGGTGTTCAGGATCACCATGTCGGCGTCGTCGGCCACGGGGCTGGGCGTGTAGCCGAGTGGCGCCAGCACGTCCGCCATGCGGGCGCTGTCGTACACGTTCATCTGACAACCCCAGGTGATGACGTGCAGGCGCTTCGGCTGGCTCATATCCGGCATCGCTTTCCAGAACTGCCGCCGGACAGATCCGGCAGCAAAGCGGGAGCAGTTATCCTCACGCGCGCTTGGGTCAAGGTCCGCAGCCGAGTCGGGCCTCCGCTCTGGTGCTGCCAACTGGTGCAGCCAGCGCCTGGCGTGTCAAGGCGGCTGGGGCGCGGCTGGGGCTTCCACAGCCGCGACCACGCGGTCTTCACGGTTCTGTCGCAAAGCAGCGGCGCCGACGGCGACGGCCTCCCAGGCAAGCTGCGCCAGCACCTTGCGGTTCGGATGGTCCTTCGGGTCGATCGGCGTGTGCATCAGCATCGTCACGCGCAGGCCGCGACGCTGGGCCAGGCGCCAGAAATGGCTGGCCAGATCCATGTCGCCGTACCAGGCGTAGACCGCCCGCGTGCTGCGCCGGGTCGGCAGGCCGCCGAGCCGGTCGTAGACCACGGAAACCGGCTGGATCAGCGGCGGGTCGGCGCCCTCCGCGATCGAGAAGAAGGCCGAGCGGAACGGCAGGACCCGCCCGCCGTCCGAACTCGTGCCCTCCGGGAACAGCACCAAATTGTCGCCCGCAACCAGGCGCGCCCGCATGTCGTCGCGCTCCCGCCCCGTGGCGCCGCGCGTCCGCGTCACGAAGACGGTGCGGCCCAAGCGCGCCACCAGGTTGATGCCGGGCCAGGTGGCGATGGCGGCCTTGGAGACGAAGCAAGCCTCCAACCGGCCGCCCAGCACCGGGATGTCCAACCAGGAGCTGTGGTTGGCGGCATATATGACGCGGCGGTCCCGCCCCGGGATCACCGGCGCGCCGATCACCCGGACGTTCAAGCCGATCAGGAAGCTGAACCCGGCCCAATAGATCCGCGCGAACACCACCTTGCCCCGGCCAGGCATCAGCAGCAGCACCGCCTGGACCATCCCGCACAGCAGCGTCCAGACAACTGCCACCACGCCGCGGCGGATGGCGCGGGCGCCGCGGAGCAGGCGGCGGACGGGCGACATCGTCTCGTGCCAAGTGGCGGGATCGGGCACCGTGAAGGGCCGCCAGGTGTCGCGGCCGGCCTGCAACCGTGTGCCGTGGAGTTGGATCGCCATCGAGCGAGCAATATCCTGCGCCAGGACCGAGAACAATGACGGCCTGACGGCGTGCCGCACGCTCGTGCGCTGTTACGTTTGCCTGTATAGCGCGACGGCATGCCTCGCCGCCGCACCCTACGACGCCTCGCGCTGTTTGCCGCCGTGGCCGCCATCGTGCAGCCGACCGCCCATGCGGCGGACCCGCAACCCTATGACGTGACCATCGCCCCCACCGGGGACGGCGCGATCGACGGGGCGCTGCGGGACAGCTCCACCCTGGTGTCGCTGAAGACGAGCGCCCCGGTCGGCCCCTTCGCCCTGGTGACCCGTGCGCAGGGCGACGTGACCCGGCTGGAGACGGCGCTGCACAGCTTCGGCTATTATGACGGCCATGCGACCATCCGCATCGATGGCAAGGCGCTGGACGATCCCGGCCTGCCGGACGCGTTGGCCACCAAACCGGGCGGCAGCAACGCCGCCGTCACGATCACGGTCGATCGTGGCGACCTGTTCCATTTGCGCCACGTCACCGTGGACGGCCCGATCTCGGACGCGGATCGCGCCAAGCTGGGGATCGCGCCCGGCGACCCGGCGGTCGCGTCCCGCGTGCTGGCGGCGCAGGACAATTTGCTGACCGCGTTGCGCGCCACCGGGCACGCGTTGGCCAAGGTCAGCCCGCCGGACGCGGTGGAAACCCCGGCGGACCACGTGCTCGACATCACCTTCCACGTCGACCCCGGACCGCGGGTGGATATCGGCGCGATCGACGTTGACGGCCTGAAAGTGACCAACGACAGCTATGTCCGCCGCCGGCTGCTGGTGCATAGCGGCGAGCTGTACAACCCCGCCACGATCGAGCGGGCGCGGCAGGATTTGTCGGCGAGCGGCGTGTTCTCCTCCGTCGACGCCAGTATCCCGGACCACCTGGCCCCCGATGGCACCATCCCGCTGACCTTCACCGTGGCGGAACGGCTGCGTCACGCCGTCGCCTTCAACGTGGGATATTCCACCGACACCGGGCCGACGGCGGGCGCGACCTTCACCTACCGCAACGTGTTCGGCAACGCGGAAACGCTGACGCTGGGCGCCGCCATCACCCAGGCCGAGAGCGGGGCGGAAATCCAGCGCCCCGGCTACAACTTCAACGTGACCTTTACCCAGCCGGACTGGCTGCGGCGCGACCAGTCGCTCACCTACAACGCCGCCTATTTGAAGGAGAACCTCTACGCCTACAGCCGCGATGCGGAACTGGCCGGCGTGTCGTTCAGCCGCAAGCTGTCGGATGAGTGGAGCGCCTCGGTCGGGCTGAACGGCGTGCAGGAGCGGGTGATCCAGGAGGGGCTCACCAACTCCTATTCCCTGGTGGGCGTCCCGCTCGGGCTGACCTATGACAGCACCGGGGCGGACGGCCTGTTCAACCCGACGCACGGCATCAAGGCCAAGCTGACCGTGACGCCGACCGAGCCGTTCGGCGGCAACACGTCCTTCTTCACGCTGATCCAACTCAGCGGTTCGACCTATATCAACCTGGCCGCCACCGAGGGGCGCAGCGTCATCGCCCTGCGCGGCCTGGTGGGCACCGCGCAAGGCGCCTCCACTTTCCAGATCCCGCCGGACCAACGCTTCTATGCCGGCGGCAGCGCCACGGTGCGGGGCTACCGCTACCAGTCGGTCGGCCCGCTCTTCCCCGACCAGCGCCCCACCGGCGGAACCTCCGTCACTGCCGCGACTGTGGAGTACCGCCAGCGGTTCGGCGAAAGCTTCGGCGCCGTCGCCTTCGTCGATGCGGGCCAGGTGGGACAGAGTTCCGCGCCGTTCACCGGGACCGTGTTCACCGGGGTGGGCGTGGGCGCGCGGTATTACACGTCGCTGGGGCCGATCCGGCTGGATATCGCGGTACCACTGGACAAGCGGCGCAAGGATGAGATCGCAGAAGCCTATATCGGGCTGGGGCAGGCTTTCTGATGCGCACCGTTTTCCGGATCCTCGGCTGGATCGCAGGCATCCTCGTCCTGGCGCCGGTCTTCGTCCTGCTGGCCGCGATCCTGTTGCTGAACGTCGACCCGGGCCGTCGCCTGGTGGAGCATCTGGCGGGCCAGTTGACCGCCGGCCAGGTGGAGATTGCCGGATTGGGCGGCCGCTTCCCGGATGCGCTCCGGCTGGCCCATGCCGAACTGCGGGACAGCCAGGGCACTTGGCTGTCCCTGGATGACGTGGCGCTCGACTGGTCCCCGCTGGCGCTGCTGCATCGGGAGGCGCGGGTGGACTCGCTGACCGCCGGGCGGATCCGGGTCGTGCGGTTGCCGGTCGCCAGCCCCACCCCTGCCAAGCCCGCGCCGGCGAGCAGCTCGCCGTTCACCCTGCCGGTCCGCGTGTCGGTGGCGGCGCTGCATGTCCGCCGGGCGGAAATCGGGGCGCCGGTGGCCGGCGTCGCCGCGGTGTTGGCCCTGGACGGTTCGGCCCATCTCGCCTCGTTGCAAGATGGCGATGTGGACGTCGTGGTCGACCGGCTGGACTCCGCCGGCACCTACCAGGTGCAGGGACGCATCGACCCCACCCATCTGGCGGCCCGGATCCAGGTGGCCGAGCCGGCACAGGGCCTGATCGCCGCCATCGCCAAGCTGCCGGATATCGGGGCGATCCGGCTGGACGCCAGCGTCGACGGCCCACGCACCGCCGAAGCCACCGCGGTGGACCTGTCCGCCGGGCCGTTGCATGCCACGGCAAAGGGCAGTGTCGACCTGACGGGCGAGGCCGCCGATCTCGACGTCGTGGCCAACGCCCCGGCGATGACCCCTGCCCCCGGCGTGTCGTGGCAATCGGTGGCGCTGGACGCGCATGTGCACGGGCCGTTCACCAAGCCGGACGTCACGGGCACGGTGCGGCTGGCTGGCCTGGCCGCTGGCGGGGCTCAGATCGCGAGCTTGTCGGCCGATGTGTCGGGCAATGCCGGGGCGGCCACGCTGCGCGCCACGATCGCCGGGTTGCGCATCCCGGGGCCGCAAGCCGACCTGCTGGCGGCGTCGCCCGTGATGCTGCAGGCAAACGCGCGGCTGGATGATCCCACCCGGCCCGTGACGTTCAGCCTGTCGCATCCGCTGCTGCAGGCGACCGGCACGGCCAGGACGGGGGGCGCCATTTCCGCGCATGTCGACCTGACCGCGCCAGACCTGCAGCCGCTCGCCAAGATCGGCGGCGTCGACCTGCAAGGCAGGACGCAACTCGCGGTGGACGCGGCGATGGCGGGGGGAACCACGAACGTGACGGTTGACGGCACGCTGGGCATCAGCGGCGGCCTGGCGCCGGTGCCGGGGCTGCTCGGCGATGCGGCAAAGCTCGGCATCACGGTGGCGCTGACCGGCAGCGACATCAGCATCAGCCGCGCGGAAGTGGACGGCCGCACGCTGACGCTTGCCGCCAGCGGGACGGACAAGGCCGGCACGTTGGACGTACAGTATAAGGTAGGGCTGACCAACCTGGCCGTACTAGCCCCGAGCGCGGAGGGCGCCGTGACGCTGACGGGCACGGCGCAGGGGCAAACCGACAACCTGGCCGTGGCGGCGCAACTGTCCGGCGATGTCGGCGCCAAGGGCGTGCCGCGCGGCCCGGTGAGCGTCGCCGTCAACGCCTCCGGCCTGCCCGGCAAACCAGCGGGCAGCGTGGTGGCGCAAGGCACGCTGGAGGGCGCGCCGCTCAACCTGTCGCTGCATGCGGATCGCGGCCCGGATGGGGTGCTTCACGCCACGATCGACAAGGCGGACTGGAAAAGCCTGCACGCAGAGGGCGCGGTGACCATGGCGTCCGGCGCCGCATTGCCGCTGGGCAAGGTCAGCCTGCGCATGACACGGCTGGACGATTTGCGGCCGCTGATCGGCCAGGCCGTCAGCGGGAGCGTGTCGGCAGACGCCGAACTCCAGCCATGTGGCGTCGCCAAGCTCGACCTTGACGCGACCCACGCCGGCATTCCCGGCAGCAGCGTCGCCCGTGCGGTGCTGTCCGCCCGGGTGACGGACCCGACGACCCATCCGGTGGTGGCCGCGACGCTGGACGCGGAGGGGATCGAGGCGAATGGGATTGGCGGCTCCGCCAAGCTCGCGGTGAACGGGCCGCAGGACGCACTCGGCATCCGACTGTCGGCAGCCCTGACCAACCTGGCCGGCGCCAACGCGACGGTGACCAGCTCGGCCACGCTGAACCTGGTGGCCAAGGCGGTGCAGCTCGCGGCGCTTGAGGCGGTGTGGAAGGGGCAGACCGTCCGGCTGCTGGCCCCTGCCCGCATCAGCTTCGGCGACGGCGTGGCGATCGACCGGCTGCGCATCGGGTTGCAACAGGCGGTGCTGGACCTTGCCGGGCGCGTCACCCCGGCGCTCAACCTGACGGCATCGCTGCGCGGCGTGACGCCGGACCTCGCCAAGCCGTTCGCCCCCAGCGTGGACGCTGCTGGGGAGATCAGCGCCGATGCCAGGCTGACGGGCACGCCGGCCGAACCCGCCGGCACCGTGCGGCTGACCGCGACCGGGTTGCGCATGCGCAGCGGGCCGGCGCGCGCGCTGCCGCCGGCGAACGTCACCGCGACGGCCCAACTCGCCGGCAAGGCGGCGACCGTGGATGTGCGGCTGGCGGCGGGACGATCGAACCTGGCGGTGAACGGCCGGGTGCCGCTCGGCGCCGGCGCGCTGGCGGTGCGGGCGACGGGCGGGGTGGATTTGGCGATGCTGGACCCGATCCTGGCCCCCGATGGCCGGCAAGCCCGCGGCCAGGTGGCGTTGGATGTCGGGGTGAACGGCACGGTCGCCGCCCCGCAGGTCAACGGCACCGTCACGCTGGCCAATGGCGAGGTCGATGATTTCGGCCAAGGCGTGCGCTTGACGGCGCTGGCCGCCACGATCCGGGCAACCGGCGACACCGTCCGGATCGCCAGCCTGACCGGGCGCGCCGGGCCGGGCACGCTGTCCGCCAGCGGCAGCGTTGGATTGCATGGAACGATGCCGGTGGACATCACGCTGACGCTGCGCAACGCCCAGCCGCTGGCAAGCGAGCGGCTGACGGCCAATTTGGATGCCGACCTGACGCTGCGCGGCGACGTGCAGACCATGCTGGCGGCGTCCGGCAAAATCGCGATCCGCAGCGCCAGCATCAACATCCCGGAACATCTGCCCGCCTCCGTCGCCGTGCTGCCGGTGCGCATCGCGGGTGCGCCGCCACCCGCGCCGTCCAAGCCGGGCGCGGTGGTCCGGCTGGATCTGCAGTTGGACACGCCGGGCCAGATTTTCGTGCGCGGCCGCGGGGTGAACGCGGTGCTGGGCGGCGGCCTGCATGTCGCGGGCACCACGACGGCGCCCCAGGTGAGCGGCAGCTTCACCATGAAGAACGGCACGTTCAGCCTGGCCGGCACGACGCTGACCTTTTCCCGCGGGAAAGTGGGGTTCGACGGCGCTGGCGTGACCGACAAGATCGACCCGTCGCTGGATTTCGAGGCCGATTCCCCAACCTCCTCCGGCACGGCGATGCTGATCGTCAGCGGCTATGCCAGCGCGCCGAAGATCACCCTGTCCTCCTCCCCGCCACTGCCGCAGGACGAGGTGTTGGCGCAATTGCTGTTCGGCCGCAGCGCGAAGGAGCTGGGGCCGTTCCAATATGCCGAGATCGCGGCGGCGCTGGCGGATTTGTCGGGCACGACGAGCAATGCGTCCAACCCTCTGGAGGGCGTGCGCAAGGGGCTCGGGCTGGACCGGCTGTCGGTCGGCGGCGGCGCCGCGACGGGCAGCGGCAGCAGTAGCACGAGCAGCGCCGCCACGATCGAGGCCGGGAAATACGTCGCCAATGGGGTGTATGTCGGCGCCAAACAGGGCACCAGCGGAGCGAACACGCAGGCCACGGTGCAGATCGACATCTATAAAGGTCTCAAGGCCGAAACCGACGTCGGCACCGGGTCCGGCGGCAACAGCGTAGGGTTGAGCTACCAGTTCGAATACTGACCCGTCGTTTATGGAACGTAGCCCGTATTTGCGCAGCAAATGCGGGGTCACGTCACGCACGTGACAGGATCGCGTCACCGTCGGCGGACCCCAGCGTGTCCCCGCGTAGGGTGCAATCCGCTTGGGCGATTGCACCATCCCCTGTGACATGAGCCGCTCGGCGGCATGGTGCAATGCTTGAAGGAGCATTGCACCCTACATCGTGAGACTGGCCGAAAGCCCTCTCCTGCTGGGAGAGCAAGAATCCGTCTAGGTCCAGCCGATGGCCTGGCGGAGGAAGGTGATCCCGAGGGCGGAGAAGGCGGCGACCTCGGCGTTGTCCTTGCCGTAGCCGTGGCCGCCGGCGGCTGGCTCGTAGAAATGCGCATCGTACCCCATGGCCTGCAGCTTGGCCGCCATCTTGCGGGCGTGGCCGGGATGCACGCGGTCGTCGCGGCGCGCGGTGGCGAGCAGGATCGGCGGATAGGGCCGGCCGGGCGCCGCCGTGTGGTAGGCCGACATCGCGCCAAGGAACGCCCAATCGTCCGGCGCCGCAGGATCACCATACTCCGCGATCCAACTGGCGCCCGCGAGCAGTTGCGAATAGCGGCGCATGTCGATCAGCGGGATGGTGCAGAACAGCGCGCCGAATCGTTCCGGGTAGCGGGTCAGCATGTTGGCGATCAGCAGCCCGCCATTCGAGCCGCCTTCCGCCGCGATCCGGCCCGGCCGCGTCACGCCGCGGCGCACCAGGTCGGCCGCGACCGCCGCGAAATCGTCGTGCGACAGCCGTTTGCCTTCGCGCCGCCCGGCCTCGTGCCAGCGCGTGCCGAACTCGCGCCCGCCACGCAAATTGGCCAGCACCGTCGTGCCGCCCCGTTCCAGCCACAGCTTGCCGGTGCGGATCGCGTAGGCCGGGTTGGAGGAGACGCCGAACCCACCGTAGCCGGTCATGTGCACGGGCGCATCCCCGGTTTCGCCCGGCGGGCCGGACTGTACGTAAGGGATGCGCTCGCCATCGCTGGACACCGCCTCGTGCCGGGTGACCACCAGGCCAGACGCGTCGAACGCCGCCGGGCTGCGCTTCAGGATGGCCGGCGCGGCGGGACCGGGTGGGATCATCATCAGGGTCGGCGGGGTCAGCGGGTCCTGCACGGTAGCGAGCAGCGTGCCGTTCGATTCCGCGTCCTCGATATCCAGGCCCCAGGCGCCCGCGGTGCCGACGGGCGGCATGCCATCCAGCACGTGCGTGGTCCAAGCGCCGGGCTGTATCACCTGGATCACGGGCCGCAGCTCATCCAGGATGCCGACCAGCAGCATGCCGCCGACCCAGCCGAAGTTCTGCAGCGCCCGGCGCGGCCCGGCTTCGAACACCACCTTGAACGCGCGGTCTCCGGCCAGGAACGCGTCGATCTGGATCGCGAGCAGCGTGTCGGGCGCGTAGGTCGTCCCCTCCACGCTCCAGGCCGTGCGGGGCTTGATCGCGAGCCAACCCCGCTCCCACGTGAACCGGGCGTCCGTCGGCAGTTCGAGCCGGCGTTGCGGGCCCGTGCGGTCGCCGATAAACACGGTGTTGTTGAAGAAATCCGCCTGCTCGCCGAACATCAGCCAACCGGTCGCGCGATCGTATCCGCCCCAGGCCGCCATATTCGCCACGTCGGTCTGGAACAACGCCGCCCCCGGCGCTTGCCCGCGCTGCCACAAGCGCACCGTGCTGGCGTAGCCGGATTGCGTCGCCCCCTGCCCGGCGGATGACAGCACCACGGTGTCGCCGTCGATCCAGTCGGCGCCGCCTTTCGACTCCGCCAGGTTGAAGCCGTCGGTCACGAAGCTGCGCGTCGCCAGGTCGAACTCCCGCAGGACAACGGCGTCGCTGCCGCCGCGCGACAGGCGGAGGATGGCGCGGTCATGCGCAGGCGGCAGCGTCGCGGCCCCCTGCCAGACCCAATCCTCGCCTTCCGCCGCCGCCAACGCATCGACGTCGAGCAGGATGTCCCACTCGGGCGCTTCGCTGCGATAGGAGTCCAGGGTGGTGCGGCGCCAGACGCCACGAGCATGCGCCGCATCGCGCCAGAAATTATAGAGCAAGCCGCCGCGCCGGGCGGGGATGGGCAGGTTGTCCGGCCGGTCCAGCAAGGCACGCAGCGTGTCGCGGTCGGCCGCGAAGGCGTCGCCGCCAAATTTCGTCAGCGTCGCCGCCGTTTGGGCGTCGGCCCAGGCGGTGGCGCGCGCGCCCTCCACCTCCTCCAGCCAAAGCCAGGGATCATCGTCAGGGGCGCTGAGCGTGGGGGCAAAGTTCGTCATGGGTGCTACCCAACTGCCGCAGCCGCGGTAAAGCAAGAGTGGGCGCTGCAAGGCCGTGACGACAGGGTTAGGAGGGGCCTTTGCGACGTGCTTGGGCCGCGGATAGCGGACTGGCCGGGCTTGCACCCGGCCATCCTGGTTTTGTTACTCTGCGGCCTTCAAGACGCCGCGGCGAACCTGGTCTTCCTCGATCGACAGGAACAGCGCGCGGAAATTGCCCTCGCCAAACCCCTCGTCGCCCTTGCGTTGGATGAACTCGAAGAAGATCGGGCCGATCGCGTTGGCGGAGAATATCTGCAGCAGCACCTTGGTGGCGACGCCGTCGCTGGTGCCTTCGCCATCGACCAGGATGCCGTTGCGCTGCAGCCGGGCCACATCCTCGCCGTGGCCGGGTACCCGCGCGTCGACCCGCTCGAAATAGGTCGCGGGCGGCGCCGGCATGAACGGCAGGCCGTCGGCACGCAACTGCTCGATGGTGGCAAAGATGTCGGTGCAGCCGCAGGCGATGTGCTGGATGCCTTCCCCGTTATAGGCGTGCAGGTATTCCTCGATCTGGCTGTTGGCGTCCGCGCTCTCGTTGATGGGAATGCGGATGCGCCCGTCGGGGCTGGTCAGCGCGCGGGAGTGCAGGCCGGTATACTCGCCGTTGATCGCGAAGAAGCGGATCTCGCGGAAATTGAACAGCCGTTCATAGAAGCCGCTCCACACGCCCATGCGGCCGCGTTGTACATTGTGCGTCAAGTGGTCGATGTAGAACTGGCCGACGCCGGCAGGATGCGGGTCTGCCTCCCCCAGCCAGGCGAAGCCGCAATCCGCCATGCTGCCGCTGGCGCCGTAGCGGTCGATGAAATAAATCAGCGACCCGCCGATCCCCTTGATGGCCGGAACGTCCAGCGTCGCGGCGCCATCCGCCGGGTCCGCGGGTTCGGCCCCCAAGCCGACGGCACGGTCGAACGCGGCGCGGGCGTCGGCGACGCGCCATCCCATGCTCGGTGCGCACGGGCCATGCAGGCCGACGAAACGGGTCGCGTGGCTGCCAGGCTCTTCATTGAGGAGGTAGTCGACATCGCCCTGGCGATACAGCGTGACCTTGCGGGACGCGTGGCGGGCCACGGCGGTGAAGCCCATCAGGCGGAACAAGGCGTGCAGCGCCTCGGGTTGGGGATGGGCGAACTCGACGAAGGCGAAGCCGTCCAACCCGGCCGGATTGTCTTGCGTGATCGTTGCAGGCGGGGCGTCATGCGGATAGGGACCCATGGGCGTTCTCCTCTTGGACATGACACACTTGCATGGACCGGCCGCAAATTGCTTGCAAACCAGCCGCATGCCGGCCGTAGCGCGCATTGTTTCGCCCGTTTAAGCTGATTGGATGCAAAAAGATCCTGCGCTGGACGGGTTTGACCTGCGGCTCCTGACGCATTTGCAGGAGGACGGCAGCTTATCCGTGCAGGACCTGGCCGAGCGCGTCGGCCTGTCCGCGTCGCAATGCTCCCGCAGGCGGGCGCGGCTGGAGCAGGCGGGCATCATCGCCGGTTACAACGCCCGGCTCGACCCACAACGAATGGGCTTCGACGTCATCGCGTTCGTGCAGGTCACGCTGGCGCGCCATTCACCGGACAATGCGCGGCAGTTCCGCGACCTGGTGCAGCGCACCGGCGCCATCCAACAGGCCTATGCCGTCACCGGCGACGCGGACTACTTGCTGAAGGTCATGGTGCGGGACCTGCAAAGTCTCGGTGCTTTGGTGAACGACGTGCTGCTGCCACACGGCGCCGTCGCCCATGTCCGCTCCATGGTCTCGCTGGAGCAGTTGAAGAATACGGACCGGCTGCCACTCGATGCGGTAATGCTGGATCGGTGAGCGGCTTGGCGTGACTATGGGATCGCCTAAGACATCACTTTACGCATCCGGGAACGGCCACTGCGTTGGAGTTAGCGCCCGTTCATCTTCTGGAAACGCGCAAGTCGGAACATGCGCCGGAGGCTGAATGGCGTTCGGATACCGCGCGTCTCGCGAAATACCTGCCGCTCGAGAACAAATGTCAAGCGAATTAGGTTTTTCGTTGCTTCACATCGCCTATATGTGCGGTACGATCGCCTTGATCGCATTTGGAGTCGCCCACGATGCTGAAAGCAGAAACAACGTCCACCCGCGCACCACGCGGCACGAAGCCAGTGACCCAGGCCTTCTTCACGGCCCTTGACGCCCTGCCGGAGGCATCACGCGCTGCCGTCGCCAAGGCTGCGCAGGTGATGATCCGTGACGAGCTGAAAGGCCGCAAGGAAAAGATGAAGGCGGCCAGCGCCAAGGAAAAGGCCCGCAAGCCGGCGGCACCGGCGAAGGTGACGAAAGCGGCCGCAGCCCCGAAGGCATCCCCCGCGAAGGCCACCAAGGCGGCGAGCGCCAAGTCGGCAGCCGCGGAGACGGCGCCCAAGGCAACGCCCGCCGCTACGAAGGCGAACGGGGCAGAGCCGGTTGCGACTCCGCCGAAGCGCCGGACCCGTAAGCCAGTCGACGTTCCGACCCCGGCCTAGTGCTACGGCTCCTGCGTTCGTCGGCCTCTGCGACGAGCGCAGGAGATGCGCGGGCGCGGCCGGGTGTTTAAGTCCCCGGCGCGGCTCGCATCAGATCGCGCCCTTAAGTTCCTTGGCGGCCCGGAATGCGATCTTGCGGCTTGCCTTGATCTGGATCGCCTCTCCCGTCGCGGGGTTACGGCCCATCCGCGCCGGCCGGTTCTTCACCTCGATGATGCCGAGGCCACCAATCCGAACGCGTTCACCCGCCTTCAAATGGCCGACGATGGTTTCGAACACGTCTGACAAAAGGCCGTCGGCGTCCCGTTTCGGCATGTTGTGCCGCTCGGCAAATGCGGCCGCCATATGTTTCACGGTGACCGTCACGGGTGCGGCAGGCTTGGGCGGCGGGGCCGCCTTTGCTCCTTTGGCCGGCGCTTTCGCCTTTGCAGCCGCCGGCTTGGCAGCAACCTTGGTGGCCTTGGCCGGGGGCGGCGCCTTCGCCTTGGGCGCCGCTTTGGTCGTTACGCTCTTCGCCATCTTGGATCTCTCCTTCACACGCGCTGTGACTGCATCACGCGGATGCCTGCCAGACAAGCTGATTACGACTGCACCGGATGGATGATCCCCAGCCTGCGACCTCCATCACGTGGGTGGCCATGCCGACTCGGGGGTAACGTAATCCATGGCAAAATCTAGGTTTGCCGACGTTGCCGGGCAACTCGGTCGCGAAATGTCCTGCACCGGCGCGTAACCAGGCAGTTTCTTATGGCCCTGCCCACACCCGCGGCATACGCCGCGACAGGCCATGATCTTCCTTTGCAAACCTCGCTTGTCCGCCCGCCAGCCGTTCGTTAGCGTCCGCCCCGCCAGCAGGAGCGCAGCGCGATGAACCACCCGACCCGGCGAACCCTCATGACGACAGCCGCCGCGGCTGCGATCGCCGCCCCGTTCGTGATCCCGCAGCCCGTCCGGGCGCAGGCAAAGCGGGGCGGGACGCTGACCAGCCTGCTCACGCCGGAGCCACCGATCCTGATCCCCGGCGTCAACAGCCAGGGCCCGACGCTGATCGTCATCTCCAAGATGTATCAAAGCCTGCTGGAATTTTCCCCGACGCTGGAGCCAAAGCCCTTGCTGGCGAAAAGCTGGGAGCTCTCGGACGACAAGAAGACCTACACCTTCCACATACAGGAGAACGTCAAATTCCATGACGGCACGCCGATGACGGCGGACGACGTCATCTTCTCGGTCATGAAGTTCCACTTCGAATTGGCCCCGCGGGCACGCGGCGTGTTCAGCAAGATCAAGTCGGCGACCGCGCCCGACCCGCACACCGTGGTGTTTACCTTGGACACGCCATTCGAACCGTTCCTGCTGATGTTCGACGTGACGGCCGTCGCGATCATGCCCAAGCACATCTATGACGGGACCGACTACCGCAACAACCCCGCGAACCAGAAGCCGGTCGGCACCGGGGCGTTCCAGTTCAGCGAATGGCAGCGCGGCAACTTCATCGCGCTCAAGCGGTTCGACGATTACTGGAAGCCGGGCGAGCCCTATCTGGACGGCATCACCTACCGCATCGTGCCCGACAGCCAAAGCCGCGCGCTGGCGCTGCAAACCGGCCAGGTGATGATGTCGGCCGCCAATGATATCGAGCCGTTCGACGTGCCGCGCTTCCAAAGCCTGCCGAACCTGAAGGTGGAGACGGCGGGCTGGGAGTATTTCTCGCCGCTGATGTGGGTCGAGCTGAACCTGCGGGTGAAGCCGCTGGACGACGTGCGGGTGCGGCAGGCGATGAGCATGGCGCTAGACCGCGATTTCATCCTCAAGCGGCTGTGGTTCGGCATCGGCAAGGTCGCAACCGGGCCCGTTGCGTCCACCACCCGCTTCTACGACCCGGCGCTCACTCCGCTGCCGCACGATGTCAAGAAGGCGGCGGCCTTGCTGGACGAGGCCGGCGTGAAGCCGGATGCGGACGGCGTCCGGTTCAAAATCCGCCACCTCGTGTTGCCCTATGGCGAAGTCTGGTCGCGCCTGTCGGAATACTTCCGCGCCTCCATGAAGCAGATCGGCATCGAGGTGACGCTGGAGAGCACGGACACGGGTGGCTGGGCCCGGCGCGTGTCGGACTGGGATTACGACACCACCATCAACTTCCTCTACCAATATGGCGACCCGACGCTGGGGGTCGAGCGGACCTATGTCTCGACCAACATCCAGAAGATCGTGTTCACCAACACCGGCGGCTACGTCAATCCGCAGGTCGACGCGCTGTTCACCGAGGCGCGCAACGCAGCCCTCACCGCCGACCGGCAGAAGGCGTTCTTCGCGGTGCAGACCTTGCTGGTCCAGCAAATCCCGCAGATCTGGCTACTGGAAATGTCGTTCCCGACCATCCACGAGGTGAAGGTGAAGGACCTCATCACCCTTGGCACCGGCATCCACGCGCCGTTCGACGACGTGTCGATTGCCTAGCACGCACACGCACAGCGCACGCCGCGCCTGACGGTGTCGCCGGTCCGCCTCCTCCGCTTCGTCCTGACGCGGCTGGCGAAGATGGTCGTGGTGGTGTTCGCGATCATCTGCGTCAATTTCCTGCTGATCCACGCCGCGCCCGGTGACCCGGCGAGCGTCATCGCCGGGCAATCCGGGGCGGCGGACGCGCAGTTCGTCCAACAGCTCCGGCATCAGTTCGGGCTGGACCGGCCGCTGGGCGTTCAGCTTTGGCTCTACGTCTCCGCGGTGGCGCAGGGTGACCTCGGCATCTCCCACCAGCAGCAGCGAACGGTGTTGAGCCTGATCCTGGACCGCCTGCCGGCCACCCTGCTGCTGACCGGCACGGCGTTCGTCTTCGCCCTGGTCGCGGGCATCGCGCTGGGCGCGGCCGCGGCGCAACGGGTCGGCACCTGGGCGGACAGCGTCATCACCGTGCTGGCGCTCGCCTTCTACGCGACACCGATCTTCTGGGTCGGGCTGATGCTGGTGCTGGTGTTCAGCGTCTGGCTCGACTGGCTGCCATCCTTCGGCATGAACACGGTGGGCGCGGATTTGCACGGCTGGGCCGCCGTCTGGGACACCGCGCACTACCTGGTCCTGCCGGCGTTGACGCTGGGGCTGTTCTACCTGGCGGTGTACGCGCGGCTGACCCGCAGCGCGATGCTGGACGTGGCGGGGGAGGATTACATCAAGACCGCACGGGCCAAAGGCGTGCCTGAGGGCCGCATCCTGCGCCGCCACATCCTGCGCAACGCATTGCTGCCGGTGGTGACGCTCGCCGGCATCCAGGCGGGGCAGTTGGTCGGCGGCTCCGTGCTGGTGGAGACGGTGTTCGCCTGGCCCGGCATCGGCCGCCTCGCCTTCGACGCGCTGCTGGCCCGCGACTACCAGGTGCTGCTCGGCGTGTTCCTCACCACCTCCATCCTGGTGCTGCTGTTCAACCTGCTGACCGATATGCTGTACCTGGTGATCGACCCGCGGATGCAGGCGGCATGAGGCAGTTCGCCCGCGCCTTCGCCCGCAACCGTGGCGCCGTGGTCGGCTTGGCCGTGCTGGTGCTCGTGGCTGTGATGGCGGCGCTGGCCCCCGTGGTGTTCCCGTTCTCGCCGTGGGACATGCAGGGTGCGCCCTTTGCCCCACCGGGCGAGGAGGGATTCCTGCTCGGCTCCGACAGCCTCGGCCGCGACGTTGCGGCGGACATCGCCTATGGCGCCAGCGTGTCGCTGCTGATCGGCGCGGTGTCGACCGCCGCGGCGCTGGCGCTTGGCGTCGCGCTCGGCGCGGTGGCGGGATACGCTGGCGGCGTGGTGGACGACGCGATCATGCGCGTGACGGAGTTCTTCCAGACCGTTCCCTCCTTCGTACTCGCCGTGGTGCTGGTCGCGATCTTCACACCCAGCCTCACCTCCATCGTGGCCGCCATCGCCATCGTGTCCTGGCCGCCCGTGACCCGCGTGGTGCGGGCCGAGTTCATGAGCCTGCGCACGCGGGAGTTCGTGCAGGCGGCGGAGGTGTTGGGACGCTCGCGCGCCGCCATCATCTTCCGCGAGATTCTGCCCAACGCGCTGTCCCCCATCATCGTGCTGGCCAGCCTGATGGTCGCCAGCGCCATCCTGCTGGAATCCGCGCTGTCCTTCCTGGGGCTGGGCGATCCGAACCTGATGTCCTGGGGCTTCATGATCGGCGCCGGGCGCAGCGTGATCCGGCTCGCCTGGTGGATGAGCGTGTTTCCCGGCGTCGCGATCTTCCTCACCGTGCTGGCGCTCAACCTGGTGGGCGAAGGGCTGAGCGACGCGCTGAACCCGCGCCTGGCCCGGCGCCGATGAGCCTGCTGGCGATCGAGGGCCTGACCGTCTCGCTGCCGCCCGGCGGGGATCGGCCGCATGCGGTGGAGGACGTGTCGTTCAGCCTGGATGCGGGCGAAATCCTGTGCATCGTGGGCGAGAGCGGGTCGGGCAAATCCGTCTCCGCCGCGGCGCTGACCGGGCTGTTGCCGCGCGGCCTGGCGGTGACGGCGGGGCAGATCACGTTCGAGGGCCGCGATTTGCGTGGCTGCTCCCCGGCCGACATGCGGGCGCTGCGCGGCGCCCGCATCGGCACCGTGTTCCAGGAGCCGATGACCGCGCTGAATCCGCTAATGCGCGTGCACGACCAGGTGGCCGAGGTCATGCAGGTGCACGGCCGCCGCGTCGGCCAGCGGGTGATGGAGTTGCTGGAGGCGGTCGGGCTGCCGGACCCGGCGCGCATCGCCCGGTCCTACCCGCATGCGCTGTCCGGCGGGCAGCGCCAGCGCGTGATGATCGCGGCGGCGCTGGCGCTGGAACCGGCCATGCTGATCGCCGACGAGCCGACCACGGCGCTGGACGTGACGACGCAGAAGCAAATCCTGGCGCTGATCCGCGACATCCAGCGCCGGCGCGGCACGGGCGTGTTGTTCATCACCCATGATTTCGGCGTCGTGGCGGAGATCGCGGACCGCGTGGCGGTGATGCAGCGCGGCCGCATCGTAGAGCAAGGTCCCGCGGCGAGCGTGCTGAACGCGCCGCAGCATCCGTATAGCCGCGCCCTGATCGCCGCCGTGCCGCATCGCGCCCCGGCGGCCCGGCCGGACGCCACGGGACGGCCGGTGCTGGAGTTGGTCGGAGTGGGAAAAACCTACCGGTCCGGCGGCCTGTTCCGCGCGGGGCGCAGCGTGGCCGCGGTTCAAGCCGCCTCACTGCGCATCCGCCGCGGCGAGACGCTGGGGCTGGTGGGCGAAAGCGGCTCCGGCAAAAGCACGCTGGCACGCTGCGTGGTCCGCCTGGTGGTGGCCGATGAGGGCGCCATCCGCTTCGGCGACACCGATTTGCGTCCGCTGTCGCGGGCTGCGTGGAAGCCATATCGCAAACGCATCCAGATGGTGTTCCAGGATCCGTTCGCCTCGCTCAACCCGCGGCGCCGGGTGGGCGACATCTTGATCGAAGGGCCGGTGGCGCATGGCGCCAAGCGGGCGGAGGCGCGGGCGCGGGCGACGGAGCTATTGGCGCTGGTGCAGCTCGACCCCGGCGCGGCGGACCGATTCCCGCATGAATTCAGCGGCGGCCAGCGGCAGCGCATCGGCATCGCCCGGGCGCTGGCCATGCAGCCGGACGTGCTGATCGCGGACGAGCCGGTGTCGGCGCTAGACGTGTCGGTGCAGGCGCAAATCCTCGCATTGCTGGAGGATTTGCGGGTGCGATTGGGCCTGACCATGCTGTTCATCACGCATGATTTGCGCGTGGCGGCGCAGATTTGCGACCGCGTGGCGGTGATGCGGCGCGGCGTGATCGTTGAACAGGGCGCTACGGCTGATGTGTTTACGCATCCGGAGCATGAGTACACGCGCGCCTTGCTTGACAGCGTGCCGGGGCGGGGATGGACCCCGCCGGGTTGACGCGGTGCAGGGCCACTGTGGTGGAAAGTGTGTTCACGTTATCCCAACCCGCGTAAAATTCACCCACGTCGTCATCGCGAGCCGTGGTTGGCGGCGTGGCCATCCAGGGGCCCACCTGCCGGTCCAGCCGCGCGGGCCTGGATTGCTTCGTCGCAATGACGGGGCTCCGGAGCTGTTCTTTCATGTTCAGCTCGTACGCGCACCCTCGTGCGTCTCCCTGGTCGGAAGAAGCGCCGGAAACTAGCCAGGCCAGCACCAGCATCCGACGAAGCCAACACCGCCAGGACTTCAGCGACCATGAGTAATTTCCGACCCTAGCGACAACGAGCGCCACCGTGCACGAACCCGCTTCTCGAACGGGAGGGCCGTGCATGCTGTCCATCATCCTTGACGCTCTGGTTCCCGTCTTCTTCGGCCTGGCCCTGGGCTACTTGGCCGGATGGACCCGGGATGTGAACAACACGCACGTCGCCGAGCTGAATGCGATGGTGATGGATTTCGCAATCCCAGCGGCGATCTTCGCCACCATCGCTCAGGCGTCCCGCACGACGTTGTTGGCTCAGCTTCCTTTGGCGGCGATCCTCTCGCTCTCGATGCTGATGGTGTACGGAGCCGTCTACCTCATGGCGCGCCGCCTGTACCACACCACCTCCGGCGAGGCGTCGGTGCAAGCCTGCACGACATCATTGCCGAACTATGCCGCCGCCGGTTTACCTTTGATCGCGGCCTTGCTGGGCAGCGCCAATGTCGTGGCCGTTGCCGTGTCCATTGCGTGCGGTGCGATCGTCGTCTCACCGCTGACGCTGGTGATCCTGGAGGCCTCGGCGCAAAAGCCGGGCGAGCGCCAATTCGCAACCGTGCTGCTACGCGCGTTCCGTAAGCCCATCGTCCTCGCACCCGTGCTGGCCGTGGCGTTCGCGTTCAGCGGCGTCGGCCTGCCAGCGTTGGCGGTCAAGTCGCTCACCTTGATGGCGCAGGTGTCAGGCGGCGCCGCCCTGTTCATCACAGGGCTCATCCTTTCCGCACAGAAGTTCCGCCTTGGCCGCAGCGCCGATATCCAAACCATGGCCGCCAACGTGGCGCACCCGCTCATCGCGGCCGGGCTGGCTTGGCTGTTTGCCGCCTCGGCGCTGACCTCGCGCGAAGCGATCGTCCTGTCCGCACTGCCGTGCGGCTTCTTCGGCATCCTGTTCGGCCTGCGCTTCGGCATCACCTCGGAAGTCGTGGGCACCACGTTGATCGCCAGCACCGTTCTAAGCGCCATCACGCTGGCGGCTGCGATCTACTTCACTGCCGGTATGAGCTAGCAACAAAGGACCCACGCGATGGACGTCTTCCACAAGACCGATTGGCTCAGCGAACATCGGACCCGCGACGAGCGCATGAAGGCCGCGCGGCCCTTCGCCGATGGCAAGATGGTGACCGAGGCGCAGACGACGGCTCTGCTGGAAGCGGTGATCATGCCGGGCGACCGTGTCTGCCTCGAGGGCGACAACCAGAAGCAAGCTGACTTCCTCGCCGCCAGCCTGGCCGCCGCAAATCCGAAGATCCTGCATGACCTGCACATCGTCCAATCGGGCATCGTGCTGCCGGAGCATATCGACCTGTTCGAGAAGGGCATCGCGCGCAAGCTCGATTTCTCGTATTCCGGGCCTCAAGGCGGCGCCATTTCGCGAGCCTTGGACGCCGGCAAGATCGAGTTGGGTGCGATCCACACCTACATCGAACTGTTCGGCCGCTACTTCATCGACCTCACGCCGCACGTTGCCCTGACCGTGGCGCGGGCCGCCGACCGGCACGGCAACCTCTACATGGGTCCGAACACCGAAGACTCGCCCGCCGTGGTCGAAGCGACGGCATTCAAGAACGGCATCGTCATCGCCCAGGTGAACGAAATCCTGGAGCGCTTGCCGCGCGTGGACGTGCCCGGCGACCAGGTCGACTTCATCGTGCATACGCAGAAACCCTTCTTTGTCGAACCGCTCTTCACCCGCGATCCGGCGCTGATCACCGAGGTCCAGATCCTCGCGGCGATGATGGCGATCAAGGGCATCTATGCGGAATATGGCATCAAGCGCATCAACCACGGCATCGGCTACAACACCGCGGCCATCGAGTTGCTGCTGCCGACATTCGCCGAGAAGCTGGGGCTGAAGGGCAAGATCGCCACGCATTGGGCGCTCAACCCGCATCCCACGCTGATCCCTGCCATCGAATCGGGATGGGTGCAGCAAATCCACAGCTTCGGCTCTGAAGTGGGCATGGACAACTACATGGCGGCGCGTCCGGACGTCTACTTCACCGGCCGGGACGGCTCGATGAGTTCCAACCGGATGTATTGCCAGGTGGCCGGGCTCTACGCGGTCGATCTTTTCATCGGCTCCACCTTGCAGATCGACCTGCAAGGCAACTCCTCCACGGTGACGGCCGACCGTATCGCCGGCTTCGGCGGCGCCCCCAACATGGGCAGCGATCCGCACGGCCGCCGGCATGCCAGCGAACCCTGGCTGAAGGCGGGGCGTGAGGCGAGTGGTGGCAACTCGCCCCTGTCGCGTGGCCGCAAGCTGGTGGTGCAACTGGTCGAAACCTTCAGCGAGAAGATGGTCCCGGTCTTCGTCGAGACGCTGGAGTGCATCGCACTCGCGGAGAAATACAAGCTGCCGCTGGCCCCCGTGATGATCTACGGCGATGACGTGACGCACATCGTCAGCGAGGAAGGCATTGCCAACCTGCTGCTGTGCCGCAGCGCCATGGAACGTGAACAGGCCATCCGCGGCATCGCCGGGTTCACCGACGTGGGTCGCGCGCGCGACCCGGCGATGGTGGCCGACCTGCGCGCCCGCAAGATCATCCAGCGGCCGGAGGACCTGGGCATCAACCCGCTCGATGCGCATCGCAGCATGCTGGCCGCCCGGTCCATCAAGGACCTGATGCACTGGTCCGGCAACCTCTACGAGCCCCCAAGCAAATTCCGCAACTGGTAGGAGCAGCCGCTATGCTGACACTCGATTACAAGCAAACGGCGACGCATCGCCTGGCCGGCACCCGCCCGCAGGCCATCATCGGCGTCGTCGCCTCGGGCAACCTGGAGGTGCTGCTGGAACGCGTGCTGCCGGGTGCGGCCTGCGAGGTGCAGATCGCGACCCCGGTGAAGGGTTACGACGCCACATGGCAAGCGGTCGTCACGGAGTTCATCGCGCGGTCGTCACCTGGCGGCTTGCGCATCTCGATCAACGATGGCGGCGCCCGGCCGGACACCGCGTATCTGCGGCTGATGCAGGGCTGTGCTTTGATGGAGCAGGCATGATGCAGGACGTAGCATCCCACGAGACCAGCAGTTGGCTGCAGGCGACGGCGCGGCAGCGGCTGGCGGGACTGCTGGACCCCGGCAGTTTCCACGAGTTCCTGGGCCCGGAACAGCGGGTGGAAAGCCCGCATCTCCCGATCTTCGATCTGCCGCGCGCCTTTGACGATGGCGTGGTGATCGGCCGGGGCGCGCTGGACGGGGTCGAGGTTCTCGTGGCGGCGCAAGAGGGCCAGTTCATGGGCGGCACGTTCGGCGAGGTGAGCGGTGCGAAGCTGGTCGGGCTGGTGCGTGCCGCCCGGGACCATAAGCGGTTGCCGCAGACCATCCTGCTTTTGCTGGACAGCGGCGGCGTGCGGCTGCAGGAGGCCAATGCCGGCGAGCTCGCGGTTGCGGAACTGATGCGCGCCATCGTCCAGGCACGCTGCGCCGGCGTCGCCGTCATCGCGCTGGTGGGCGGCAAGGCCGGCGCCTTCGGCGGCGCCGGGCTGACGACGGGCACCTGCTCCCGCGTCGTGGTGTCCGAACAGGGCCGCATCGGCGTGAGCGGCCCGGAGGTGATCGAAACCAACAAGGGCGTGGAAGAATACGACTCGCGGGACAAGGCGCTGGTCTGGAGCGTCTGTGGCGGCAAGAACCGGCGACTGCTCGGGATGGCCGACGCGTTCACCGACGACACGATGGATGGTTTCCGCGCCGCCGCCAGGGCGCAGATGGCGTTGTCCAAGCCGCTCGACCTTGCCACGCTCCAGGCCGAGCAGGTGCGTCTGGCGCACCGGCAGTCCACGCTTGGCGATTGCGACGACGCAGCCGCGATGTGGACCGTGATGGGGATCGCGCATCCCGACACCATCCCCGACCTGGAAACCGGGCCTTTCATTCAACTCGCCGACAGCATCAAGGACAGGCATCATGACGCTCGATGACGTTTTAGGCAGCCTGTTTCCAGGCGGCCATCGCGTGCAGGTCAGTGCCGACGGCTGGATCACCGGTGATGCCACGCGCAAGACGGGCGAGCCTATTTCCGTCATAGGCGTGGCCCATGGCGTGGCGCTCGGCACCGCCGGCGTGGTCCCATTGGCGGAGCAGGTTTTGCAGGTCGCGGCCAAGGGCGGCGGCGTGCCGATCCTGGTGCTGGTGGACACACAAGGCCAGCTCATGGCGCGGCGCGACGAGATGCGCGGATTGAACGAGTATCTTGGCCATCTCGCGAAATGCCTGCTGCTCGCCAGCCATCTCGGCCA
This sequence comes from Acetobacteraceae bacterium, assembly GCA_965199095.1. Classification (GTDB taxonomy): domain Bacteria; phylum Pseudomonadota; class Alphaproteobacteria; order Acetobacterales; family Acetobacteraceae; genus LMUY01. Next base: position 22,180 of record CBDAQM010000001.1, on the reverse strand, counting down.
TCGCACCATCGGACTGGAATACGGCAAGGCGGCCGCGGGCTCCTTCCTCGCGACGGCGCTGGCGACCGACATACTGGTTGCCCTGCCCGGCGCCGAGCCCGCAGTGATGGACATGCCGTCCATCGCGCGCGTCACCAAGCTTCCGGAGAGCCGGCTGCAGGAGCTGGCCAAGACGACGCCGGTCTTCGCGCCGGGTCTGGACCACATGGTGTTCGTGGGGGCGGTCGCCGCCGTGTGGGATCCGGCCAAGACGCTGGACGGGCAGTTGGAGCAAGCCCTGGCCGCAGCGTCGCCGAACGATGTGCGCGACGTGCTCGGCGCCGCGCGCAAGGGCCGGCCGGTGGCGGCTGAGGTGGCCAAGCGCGTCATCGCGGCCGCGACGGAGCAGGCCGTTTTCCATGCGGCGGCATGACCTCCTGCTCGTCGACCCCGTGGCCTGGCAGTCGGTGCTGGAGGAACACCAGCACCTGACTGGCCTCCCGCTGGTCGCTGGCTGGGCGCAACAGCGGTGGCCGGTCATCGTCCGGCGCCGGACAGAGGGCGACGCCGCGTCTGTGATATCTGCTGCACTGCCGCTGCCTCCCTGCTACGGCAAGCATCGGGTGTAACTGCTCAACCCGGCTGTAAGAGGCTTTGCCCGCGCAGTGTTGCGGTGATGGCCTGATAGGCGTCCATACCGCGCCGTTTTGCGGTTCCGATGACTGACGTGGTCCCGGCGTAGAAGTCAGCGCCCCACTTGGATCGGAAGCCGCCGGTGACTTTGCGGTATGTCGCGGTGGGTCTCAGTTCACGCTCACTGCTGTTGTTGTCAGCCGTGATCTCGGGATGGTCGAGGAAAGTGAACAGGTGGCTTCGCACCTTGCCGTATCGCTGTCGGAGGCGTTTGCCATCCTTCGTTACGGGCGCCATCGCCATCACCCAGTCCAGATTGCGCTCCAGCCGCTGGCGATAGCTGCGCCGCGTACTCTGCGCCAGGCCACGGTGGCGGCGCGCGATCACGGCCGCGCGCAGCAGCAACGCCTTCATGCGGGGCGCGAACACGGTGTCGCCGGCGTCGATTGCATATTGGCAGTCGCGCAGTTGGTGCGCGAGGCAAACCTGCCATGCCTCGGCATGCCCCTGCTGCGCGCCATACAGGTCGGAGACCCACAGCGCCGGGCGGAGCTGGCCAAGGTTCCGCCGGCGTAGCCGGTGGAATGCCAGCGGAGGGGATGGCCGTCCAGCACCTCGGCCACGACACAAGCGCCGCGGCTGGCGCGCACGATGTGGATCACCACGTCGTCGTTCTGGAAAACCCGATTCCAGTGCCCCTTGCCGTCGATCCTTACTCCGGTCTCGTCGGAGCAAATCACCCGGGCGCGTCGCAACCGCGCCAGAATGGCGGCGACCTCGGCATCGACCCGGGGCTTGCAACGGCGAAAGGCCGAGTCCAGCGCGCCTTCGCTGATGGCAAGTTCGAACAGGTCCATGAACAGCCCCGACAGGCGCTTGGAGCTGATCGCGTGCGTGACGCGCAGATAGATTGCCATGGCCATGATGTTGAGGCTGAACGGCGTGCCGGGCTCCAGCCCCTCAGGCACGGCGGCGACCGTGACGGCGCCGCACCCGCGGCAGGCGGCGCTATAGCGTTCGACGCGCGTCACCACCGGGCGGACTTGCGGCAACTCGATCTTATCGTAGCGGGCATTGAGCGTGTGGTCTTCGTCGCCAAAGGCCGCGTGGCAGCATTGGCATCGGGCCGGCTTGGTGACGACCAGTTCGTCGGGATCGGCCGCCAGCCCGCGTCCACCGCCCTTGCGCCCAAGGCTTCCTTGGCGCGGGCCTTTGTCCCCGGGCTTGTCGGGACGGTTTGGCTTCTGACCCTTTGATGGCGGCAGGCTGGAGTTATCCGGCGTCTTGGCCGGCGCGAGCAATCGCTCCAGTTGCTTCTCCAGGGCCTCAATGCGAGCCAGCGCCACCTGCAACTGCACCGCCTGCGTCAGGATCAACGCATCCTTCTCGCCAGGTGTGAGCTTGGAAAGGTCGGGTGGTGGGGTCACCATCCCCGTGAATCGAGTCGACCGTTACCGCGTCAAGAGGGCTTCTCGTAACTCCGCGGGAGTTCAGCGACAGCCGGGTTGAGCAGTTACAGTGAACATATCTACCACTGGCATTATGTGGCCTGTCTCACAGGAACGGAAAGGGTTAAACTTGACACGCGAAGCCTCTTGCCAGGCTCAGCGCTGGGGGGGTGGAGGAGGATGTGGAATGTTACCTGGCTGACCACCACAAAATGCTGCGACGGCCGGACCCGCCCAGAGGGTTCTTTGTTGGGCGGCCATCACGGGATCAGCGGGCAGCAAAATTCCCATGTCCCGCACAGCGTTAGGCGTTACGACCGCATAGACGTTCCCCCGGGCATCATAGGCGGCCGTCACCGCTGATTACGCCTCACAACGGTGCTCTCCTACTGGCGACGACGGGCGAGACGGTCGCCCTGAACTCATAGTTTTCGTCAAACCACCCGTGGTCGGACGGCCCGATCGCTATGTCCGCCAGAGCAACAGTTAGCGGACAGACCTACGCTCGTTCCTGAACGTGCCGGTCGCACGCTTCCTCGATCCACGCGCCACGGTCCTTGCCGAAAAAGCGCTCACCCTCGACCACGACAGTAGGCACCCCCGGGCAGGCGTGGGCGTCGAACTCGCGGAGCGCAGCTCGCACCTCCTGAGCTGGCTGGTCCTCCGCCGCGGCGGCCAGCAGCATGTCACCATCCAGGCCGGCCCGTTGCGCCGCCCAACGAATAGTATCCGGCTCGTTCACGTCCAGGCCTTCCACCCAGGCCGCCGTAAAGAGGGCGGCGTCGAGGGCGTCACGCCCGTCCGTATCTGCGGCGTAGTAGGCGCGGGCTGGCAGCTCCTCCCGGTCAAAGGTGTACTCTGCCCATCGGGCCGCGCGTTCGGCGAACACCTCTGGTGCCGGATAGTGGAAGGGTATGCCGTGCTGGTCCGCCCAGCGGCGGCAGTCCTCGCGGTTGTAGGAACCGGCGTTCCCGTTCTCTTTGCCGCCCAGCATCTCGGCAACCAGCACGCCGCGGCTGCGGGGAACGAAAATCGGCCTCCGCGCCAGCACCACGCCGGCCTTCGCCGCAAGTCTCCGGCACAGCAGCACCGTTCCAAGATAGGCGTCGGGCCGGAAGGCCCATCCGCGTGAAAGCGCACGGTAAGGATGGCCTGTTTGGACCGTATCTGGCTGTTTAGGGCTTGATCCGGCGATAGTCGGTCCGGGTCCAGGACGAGTTGGCCGTTTGTTGCGGATCTCTAAAAGCGAGGCGGCGACGCTGCACGGCAAATGGATGCGGGACCGGCCGGAGGCGTATTCGCGCTTCGTGTTTTCGCGCACGGAGGCCGGGTTCCACATCCTGGCGACGCGGTACATCGAGGCGATGGCGTTGCGGGGCCGGCTCCTGACGCGGTTCGTGACGGAGGTGCTGGCAGGGGTGGACGCGCTGTTCCTGCCGACGACGCCGGTGGCCGTGCCGACGATCGCGGCCGTGGACACGGATGAAGGGGCGGAGATCGCGGAGATCATCGGCGGGCTGGCCCGGCTGACCCGGCCGTTCAGCTACCTCGGCGTGCCGGCGCTGAGCGTGCCGTGCGGTCCGGACGAGGCGGGATTGCCGGTGGGATTCCAACTGGTGGGCCGCCCCTTCGCGGAGGCCGCGCCGCTGCGGCTGGCCGGCCACTACCAGCGCGCGACGGCCTGGCCGCGAACCGTGCCGTAGGACGCGGCTGGATTGGTGTCGGAGAACACCTCTCCCATGACTTCAGCGCCGCCGTCGCAGCCGCCACGTTGCGCGGCGGGTGCAGCGGACCAAGCCCGGCCTCGCTGGCCATCGGTGTGCCCGGCGTGAACGCGCCCGTCGGGATGGTGTAGTGCGACGGTTCGTCGCCAACGGCGAGCAGGAGCGCGATAACGGTCAAATCGCTGATGCACTGCCGTGACCGAAGAGCCGCAAAGCGGCTTCGCTGATACACGCTCTACAGCGGGGTCCGCGACGGGCGGCGCTTGTGCCGCAGCGCCAGGCGATCGAGTGCATTGGCCAGGTGACGCTCGGCAGCGACGCGGGCGGCTTCGGGGTCGCCCACGACGATCGCGTCCAGCATGGCCCGGTGCTCTGCTTGCACCTGTTCGGTCAGGCCCCATTGCCGTGAGTTGGTGCGCGCGGTGCGGACGAAATGGCGAACGCGCGAGTCCAGGAACTCCAGGATCTGGTTGAACAGCGGGTTGCCTGCCGCTTCGATGATGGCGCGGTGGAAGCCGATATCCTCCTCCTCGCCGGGCTCTCCGTTGCGCACGGCCTGGTCGATCGCATCGTACCAGCGCCGGATCGTGGCAAGCTGCACCGGTGTCCGGCGGGTGGCCGCGTGGGCCGAGGCGGCCGAGCGGACCGCGCTCAGCAACTCGACTACGGCGCGCAGATCCTCTGCGTCCGAGGGCACGACGTGCAGGCGCATGGTGGGGGCGTCTCCCTCCACGACATAGGCGCCCGAGCCTTGGCGGGAGACGACAAGGCCATCGTGTTTCAGCCTGCCCAGCGCTTCCCGCACGATCGCGCGGCTGACCCCGTAGGATTCGGACATCTCGCGTTCGGTCGGCAGCCGGTCCCCGGCCCGGAAGGCGCCGCTGGTGATCTCCTGCCGGACCTCGTCGGCCAGCCGCTCGGCAAGCAGCGGCCCGCGCTGCATCAGGACGCTCTGTCGCTGGGACACCGGTCGGCTCCATTTCTCGGCGGGATTGTCGTAGGGGCTGGGCGGCGCGCGGTCCATGGGGCACCTCATTGCACCCGCAGTTCCAGCCGCTTGCTCAGCAGCACCATCGGGAACAGCAGCACGAAATACATCGCCGCGACCGCAGTGTAGACCTCGAGCGGCCGGAACGTGTCCGACACCATCACCGAGGACCGCTGCATCAGCTCCGGAATGGCCACGACGGAGAGCAGGGCCGTGTTCTTGAGCTGCAGAACCGCCTGGCTCACCAGGGGCGGCACCATACGCCGCATCGCCTGCGGCAGGATGACGAGCCGGAACGCCAGCAGCCGCGACAAGCCGATCGCCGATGCCGCCTGCCACTGCCCAAGCACCCGGCGGCCGTGGTGGCGGCGGCGTAGGCGACGGTCACGACGGCGCCCTCGACCCAGAACCCGGGCGGCGTCAGGACGGCAGAAAAATCCCATTGATACCCCATTGGGGGTGCTCCCGACCGTCATCGCAGCAGCCTCACACTTCTGGCCGGGCCCGGCAATTGGTCGGGTAACCTGTTGAAACCCATTGACGTGCCCGGCCGCACGGGCAAGGATTGGCGGCCCTCGGGCAGACCGACAGGGGATCCGCCATGCATCGCCGACGCCCATCGTATCGGCCGAGAGCTCCATCGCGTTCCGCTACGAGGCGGACCCGCGCTGGGGCGGCTTCCAGCAGAGCTGGATGACCTACAACATCAAGCTCGGCGTGATCCCGAACTGGGTGAAGCAGGGCCTGGTCGAGTCCGGCGTGCCGGCGGAAACGCTGCCGGAGTTGATGCACAAGGCGGGCTACTGACCGCTCCGTTGCACATCCTGGTCGATGGCGCGCCGGTGGCGGCCGTTCCCGGCCAAAGCGTGGCGGTGGCGTTGCTGGTGGCTGGGATCGCCACCCTCCGCACCAGCCCGGTCGCGGCCGGCCCGCGCGGCGCCTTCTGCCTGACGGGCGTGTGCCAGGAATGCGTCGTGCGGATCGGCGGGGTCGCGGCGCCAGCCTGCCAGGTGCCACCGCGTGGCGGTGGTGGGCGGCCCCGCCGGGCTGGAGGCTGCCCGGGTCTGCACCCTACGTGGCCACCAGGTCACCCTGTTCTAGGCGGGCGAGAAGCTGGGCGGCCAGGTGCTGGTCGCGGCCCGTGCCCGCGGCCGGGGCGAGATAGGCGAGATCGTCGGCTGGCTGGCGCGGGAGAACGCCCATGCCGGCGTGGCCGTGCATCTGGGCGCCTACATGGCGGGCCCGGACGTGCTCGCCGGCCGGACATCGTGGTGCACGCGACGGGCGGGCTGCCGGTCGATGACGGGGCGTCTTTGCCAGAATGTCTGAATGTCTAAGGGTGCAGCCCCTTGCTGCGGTCAACCGATGGAGCGAGCCCAGTGAACCCAAGCCGGCGCCACATGCTGTCCCTCACCGCCGCCGCGGCGGCAACCCCGCTGCTACCCCGCGCCGCCGCCGCGGCGGACGGGCTGGAATCCACCGTGGTGATCCGCACGACCGGCGGCATGTTCGAGGCGGCGTTGAAGCGCAACTTCTTCGACCCGTTCACGGCCGCGACGGGTGTGCGGGTGGTGCCGGTGGCTGCGTCGTACGGCGACATGATGGCGAAGTCGGCGGCCATGCAGGCGGCCGGGCACGTGGAATGGGACATCATCTCCCCCCAATTCACCGAGCTGGACACCATCTCCCAATACTTGGAAGATTTGGGCGATTGCAGCAGCATGCCGAATGTGGCGGCCGATGGCGTGGCCGGTGCATGCGGCCGCTACGGCGTGCTCTACCTGACGGGCGCGCAGGTGCTGGCGTGGGACCCCAACACCTACAAGGACAAGACGCCGCAGAGTTGGGCGGATTTCTGGGACACCAAGACCTTTCCCGGCCGCCGCGCGCTGCCCAACACCGGCAGCCCGTGGGCCACGCTGATGCTGGCGCTGCTGGCGGACGGCGTTCCCGCCGACAAATTGTTCCCGCTGGACCTGGACCGTTCGTTCCGCAAGCTCGACGTGATCAAGCCGGAGGTCGCGACCTGGTGGCGCACCGGCAACCAGAGCCTCACCATGTGGGGCAGCGACGGGATCGCCATGTCCATGATGTGGAGCGGCACCGCCTATGCCGGCAAGCGGTCCGGCATCCCCATGGAATGGACCTACAACCAGTCGATCGCCGATTTCGGCGCCTGGTGCATCCTGAAGGGCGCGCCGCATCCGAACGCCGCACGCGCCTTCATCAACTACTACATGTCCGACCCGGCGCACCACGCCGCCTTCTCCAAGGAGATGGGCTACACGACCTCCAACCTCGCCAGCCACGCCCTGCTGAGCCCGGAGGAGAAAAAGGAGCTGATCTCCACGCCGGAGATGCTCGCCGGCATCATCAAGGTCGACGCCGCCTGGCTGAACGCCAACCGCGCCACCATGCTGGACCGGTGGAACGCGTGGATCTCGGCATAACGTGCTGACGGACGATTTCCGCCCCACCCCGCTCTGGCTGGACGACGCGCCGTTGCAGCCGGCGGACGGGCCGTTGCCCGGCCGGGTGGACGTGGCGGTGGTGGGCAGCGGCTATTGCGGCCTGTGCGCCGCCCGGGTGCTGGCCACCGGCGGCGCGTCCGTGCTGGTGCTGGACGGCGGCGACCCTGGCGCCGGGGCGAGCAGCCGCAACCACGGCCATGTCGGCGGCGGCGGCAAGCTGCCGGCCAAGCTGGACGCCATGGTGGGCGCCGAGCGCGCGGCGCTGATCCGGCAGGACGCCGTGGAGTCCGTCGATTTCATCCGCGCGCTGATCACCGAGGAGCGGCTGGACGTCGACTACGCCCAACGCGGCCGCTTCCTCGCCGCCCACAGCCCGGCCGCCTTCGCCAAGCTGCACGCCCGCGCGGAGGCGATGCGGACCGGGCTGAAGCTGACGGTGGACGTGGTCCCGCGGGAGCGGCAGCGCGAGGAGATCGGCAGCGACTTCTATTACGGCGGCATCACCATCGCCGAGGCCGGGGCGTTGCAGCCGGCCAAGCTGCATCGCGAGATGCGCCGCCTGGCCGAACAGGCCGGCGCCACCGTGCGCGGCCAAGCCCGGGTGGAGGCGACCACGCGGATTGCCGGCGGCTTCCGCGTGCAGACCATCCGCGGCCCGGTGACGGCGGACCATGTGGTGGTGGCCACCAACGCGTATAGCGGCGCCGCCACGCCGTTCGTGCGGGACCGGATCGTGCCCGTTACCGCCTACATGATCGCGACGGAGCCGATGCCGGACGCGCTGGCGCAGGACGTGCTGCCCCGCAACCGCACCGGCGGGGACACCAAGCGGGCGCTGTATGCGTTCCGCCGTTCGCCGGACGGGCGGCGGATGGTGTTCGCCGGCCGGGCCAAGTTCCGCGACATCGACGAGCGCCGGGCCGCCGCCATCCTGCACCGCTTCATGACCGGCGTGTGGCCGCAGATGCGGGACGTGCGCGTGTCGCATTGCTGGAAAGGCTTCGTCGGCTTCACCTTCGACTTCCTGCCGCATATGGGGGAGGCGGACGGGCTGCATTACGCCGCCGGCTGCCAGGGCGCGGGCGTTGCGATGATGAGCTATCTGGGCCACCAGATCGGGTTGAAAATCCTGCGGCGGCAGAACCGCCCGTGCGGGCTGGACGGCACGCATTTCCCGACGCTGCCGGGCTATCGCGGGCGGCCATGGTTCCTGCCGGTGGTCGGCGGCTACTACAACCTGCGCGACCGGCTGGACCGCACGCTCGCCTACACCGGGCGCTGATCAGCCCCGCGCCCGGCGTTGCGAGGCGCTGGCCAGCGTCATCAGCATCAGCGTGACCACCACGAACAGGGTGGAGGCGGCAGCGATCACCGGGGATAGGTTGAACTCGATATCCTCGAACATCTTGCGCGTGACCGTCTTGTGCTCGGTGCCGGAGATGAAGAACGACACCACCGTCTCGTCGAACGAGGCGAGGAAGGCGAACACCGCCCCGGCCAGCACCGCAGGGGCGATCATCGGCAGGGTGATGCGCCGGAAACAGGTCAGCCGGGAGGCGCCGAGATTGAGCCCTGCGAGTTCCAGCGAGGGCGGCACGCGCTGCAGCGCCGCCGTGACCACCAGCACCACGTAGGGCACGGCCAGCGCCGTGTGGATCAGCACGAAGCCCGGCACCGTGCCCGTCAGCCCCAGCGGCGCGAATTGCAGGTAGACGCCGATCCCGACGATCACCGGCGGCACGATCAGCGGCGCCAGCAACAACGCCTCCACCGTCTGCCGTCCCGGCAGCCGGCCGCGCACCAGCGCCACGGAGGCCATGGTGCCGATCACCGTGCTGGTCAGCGTGGTCCAGCCGGCGATCTGCGCGGAGAACAGGGTGGAGTCGATCCAGTCGGGGTCGAACAGGTAGGCACGGTACCAGCGGAGCGAGAAGCCCCTCGGGGGGAAGTGCAGGTAGGTGGTTGGGCTGAACGACATGGGCACGATGATCAGCGTCGGCAGCAGCAGGAACAGCAGGATGGCGGCGCTGACGGCGTGGAACAGCCATGCCCGCGCCGGGGCATGCCGGCTAGTCATGCGCCACCGCCCGGTCCAGCCGCAGCAGCCGCTTGAACGCGACCGTCATGCCCACGGACAGCACCAGCAGCACGCAGGAGATGGCGCCGGCAAACGGCCAATTCAGCACCTCGGTGGCCTGCTGGCCGATCAGCGTGGCGATCATCAGCGTGCGCGGGCCGCCGAGCAGGGCCGGGGTGATGTAGAAGCCGAGCGACATGACGAACACCAGCAGGCATCCCGCGAACACGCCGGGCAGCGACAGCGGCAGCACGACGGTGAGGAAAATCCGCACCGGCCCGGCGCCCAGGTTGGCCGCCGCGTTCGGCAGGTCCGCCGGCAGGCTGCGCAGCGCGGAGTAGATGGGCAGCACCATGAACGGCAGCAGGATATGCGTCATGCCCAGCAGCACCGCGCCTTCCGTGTAGAGCAGGGTCAACGGATGGGCGATCACGCCCCAATCCAGCAGCGCCGTGTTGATCACGCCCCGCCGCTCCAGCAGCGCGATCCAGGCATAGGACCGCACCAACGCCGAGGTCCAGAGCGGCACCAGCACGCAGGCGGCGGCGATCTTCGGCATGATCTTGCCCGGCCGCGCCATGGCCGCGGCGGCGGGGTAGCCGAGCAGCAGGCTGGCCACGGTGCAGGCCAGCGCGATCCAGATGGTGCGCAGGATCACCTCGATGTACAGCGGCTCCGTCCACAGCCGGCGGTAATTGCCCAGGCCGGGCGACGGGTCGGTGACGCTGGTCAGCAGCAGCCGGCCGATCGGCAGGAAGAAGGCCCAGCCTAACAGCAGAACCAGCGGCGCGACCAGCAGCAGCGTCATCGGCAGGGAGAGCTGGCCGCGGAATGCCGCCGTCCGCACCGGCAGGGGCGGGGCAGCGGAGGCCGCCTCCAGCACCGTGGCGCTCACGGCGCGACGCCGGGGAACACGATCGCGTCCTCCGCCCGCCAGGTGGCGGCAACGGCATCGCCGGGCCGCAGTCCCGCGGACCCGGACCGGCTGCCGAAATCCGCCCGCAGCACTGCGCCGCCCGGCAGCTCCACCAGCATGGCGGTGCTGGCGCCATTGAACACGATCTCCGCCAGCCGGCCGCGCAGCCCCTCGACGGCCGGGCCGGCGGGAGACAGCGTCACGTGCTCCGGCCGCACGGCGATCCGGGCCGGGCCGCCCGCGGAAACCTGCTGGCTTGCGATGCCGGAGGCGGTGCCGCCATCCACGGCCACCGCGCAGATGCTGCCGGACACGGCCTGCACCGTGCCCGGCAACAGGTTCATCTCGCCGATGAAGTCGGCCACGAAAGCATCCGCCGGACGGTCATACAGGTCGCGCGGCGAGCCGAGCTGCGCCAGCCGGCCACCGTTCATCACCGCCACGCGGTCCGACATGGTCAACGCTTCCTCCTGGTCATGCGTCACGTAGATCACGGTGGCGCCCAGCCGGCGTTGCAACTGCTTCAGCTCGATCTGCATGTGCTGGCGTAATTTCTTGTCGAGCGCACCGAGCGGCTCGTCCATCAGGATCACCGGCGGGTCGAACACGATGGCCCGGGCCAGCGCCACCCGCTGCTGCTGGCCGCCGGACAGTTGGGACGGCTTGCGCCCGGCATGGGCGTCCAGCTTCACCATCTCCAGCGCCCGGCGGATGCGACCCTCCCGCTCCGCCCGGCCCACCCCGCGGGTGCGCAGCGGGAAGGCGATGTTCTCCGCCACCGTCATATGCGGAAACAGGGCGTAGCGCTGGAACACCATGGCGACGTTGCGCTTGTTGGGCGCCACCCGCGTCAGGTCCCGGTCGCCGACCGTGAGGCGCCCGGCATCCGGTTGCTCGAAGCCGGCCAACATCATCAGCAGGGTGGTCTTGCCGGAGCCGGATGGGCCTAACAGGGAGACGAACTCTCCTGCGGCAACGGCCAACGATACGCCGCCCACCGCCGTGACCGGCCCGTAGCGGCGCCACACGTCGTGGATACCCACGGACAGGCCGGTCACGCCGGAGCCGGATCGAGAAGGGGCATGGCGGGCACCTTTTGCTTATCGATGAGACCGTCGGTGGGGCGGCCGCAACGTAGCACGCCGTGCAGGCCACTGTAGTGCCGGCGATTGGTCTGGCAACCCGTGAAATCAGTCGCTACGCTGCCCCGCCGCAGCGGAGAACGCCCATGCCCAGCGCCTCTTTGCATCCCGATTGGCAAGCGCGGCCCTATTGGTGGGACGCGGCGCCGCCCGTGCCGGCAGAGGGCGGGCTGCCGGAGCGCACGGACGTGGCCGTGGTGGGCAGCGGCTACACCGCCCTGTCCGCCGCGCGCATCCTGGCCCGGCACGGCCTGTCCGTGACGGTGCTGGACGCGCGGGAGCCGGGCTACGGCGCCAGCACGCGCAACCACGGCATGGTGGGCGGCGGGCTGAAGCTGCCCGCCAAGCTCGACCGCACGCTCGGGCAGGAGCGTGCGGACTGGATCCGCCAGAACGCCCGCGAGTCCTTCGTGGAGTTCAAGCAGATCATCGCCGACGAGGCGCTGGACGTGGAGTACTGCGACTCCGGCCGCTTCACCGGCGCCCACACGCCGGCGGCCTACCAGCGCCAGGTGAAGCGCGGCGAGGCCCTGGCGCGCGATTTCGGCTATCACACCCGCATGCTGCCGCGGGAGGAGCAGCATACCGAGATCGGCAGCGACTTCTATTACGGCGCGCTGCTGGTGGCGGAGTCCGGCGGGCTGCAGCCGGCCAGGCTGCACCGCGCCTACTGGCGGCTGGCGGAGCAGGCCGGCGCGCAGGTGGTGGGCAACGCGGAGGTCCGCGCCATCGAGGGCCGGCACGGCGCCTTCACCCTGCGCACCGCCAAGGGGGATTTGCGGGCGGACAAGGTCTTCGTCGCCACCAACGCCTATACCGGGGCGATCAGCCCGCGCTTCCACCCCTACGTGTGCCGCCGGGTGGTGCCGGTGACGGCCTACATGGCCACCACGGAGGAACTGCCGGAGGATGTGGCGCACCACATCCTGCCCACCAACCGCATGTGCGGCGACACCAAGCGGTCCCTGTTCGCGTTCCGCCTGTCGCCCGACCGGCGCCGGATGATCTTCGCCGGCCGCGCCCGGTGGCGCGACATCGGCGAGGCGGCGGCCACCCCGATCCTGCACCGTTTCATGAGCGAGGTGTGGCCGGTGCTGAAGGGCTACCGCATCACCCATTGCTGGAAGGGCCTGGTGTGCTTCACCTTCGACAAGCTGCCGCATATGGGCGAGGTGGACGGTCTGTACTACGCCGCCGGCTGCCAGGGCAGCGGGGTGGTGATGATGTCCTATTTGGGCCGGCAGGTGGCGGAGAAGATCATCTCCGGCAGCGCGGTGCAGTGCGGCTTCGATGCCCTGCCCTTCCCCGGCCGCCCCGGCTACGACGGCCGCCCCTGGTTCCTGCCGGCGGTGGGGGGCTATTACAAAGTGCGGGACGCGATCGAACGGAGACTGGCTGCCCGCGGCCCGTCGCCGGCTACGGGGATCGGACGGTTGTCGCTTTAGCCTCTTCGGCGGGTATGGCGACACAGCACCCCAAACGCGTTGGTCTGAGCGTCCGCAGTTGGTGGTTAGCCGACCTTCGGTCGTAACGTTCAAACCACGTAAGACGCTGATGGAGAATACCTCACTGGTTTCTCAACAACCTCGATTTTACAAAGTAGGGTGGGCTTCAGCCCACCTCGCATCACGTCCGCTCGCCGGTTTCGATCGGCCGGCGTCCTGATCGCCCAACCGACCGGATATAGGTCGAGGATCACACACCGGGAAAAGCTCGAGAACGGCCAATCCGAGGCGCTGCCTGCCAACCCGTGTTTCACTGGGCATAGGCGTGATAGTCCTGTTCGGTCATGCCCGGTGGCGGCGGGCACATTGACTGGTCTGGTCTGGTGGGCTGAAGCCCACCCTACATGGATCTGTGGACGCAGAGTCCGCATGGGTCGGAGGCGGAATCATGAAGACCGCGCCGGGGGCAAGTGGGGAGTGCGCGCGTCCTCACTCCCAAGAGATCACTACCACCTCATTCCCGCCACGTCGGCGCAGCCGGGCGATGTAGCGGATGCCGAGGGCAAATCCGCAGTGCGTTCTGCGCAAGCTGGTTGCTCTGGGAGAAGGTTTGTGAAGGCGGCAAGCCTAGCTGACTCCAGCCAGCCAGTCCTCAGACCGCAAGCCCTCAACGCGCTCAAACTCCCGCAGATTGCCGGTCACGACCACCAACCCTTGGCTTCGGGCATGGCCGGCGATCATCAGGTCATACGCGCCGATCACCAGACCGCGGCGCTCAAGGCTGGCGCGGATGTCCGCCGTATGTACGGCGGCGCTGCTATCGTATGGCAACACGGTCAGGCGGCTGGCGAAACGTTCAACGACCTGACGGTTTTCGGCGGGTCGTGCCGATTTTTCGGCGCCATATAACAACTCGAACAGCACAACATCCGAAATGCAAAGGCTGGCGGCCTCGGCATTGAACCGCGGCCGCAACCCCACGGGCCGGTCCCGTATCACGCGAATGCAGAGGTTGGTGTCGAGCAGGTACCGCAGCATCAGAGACTGTCGCGACGCTGTGCCTCCGGCTGTCGACGATCGCCCAAATCCACACCGGCGGCCTCGAAGAAGTCGTCCCACGCCGCGTCGGACGGCACGATGATCCGGCGCGGTCCGTCCCGCAGGATCGTCACTTCGCGCACGTCGTCGCCGAAGGCGATCGCCCGCGGAAGGCGAACCGCCTGCGATCGGTTGGAGAGGAACAGAGTGGTCCGAACAGCCATGACGTCTTCCATATCCCACGGGGATATACATGACGATGCTGACTCACGACGTCAAGAACAGGCTCTGCAAGCGGAGGCACGACTGTCCCCCGCCCTCGCCCTCCGATCAACCAAACCGGCCCGGCGAAAAAGCCGCGAGGTCTATGGCGGGTGCGCGGCCCGCCACCAGTTCCGCCACGAGCCGGCCGGTGAACGGCGCGCCCGTCAGGCCCAGATGGCCGTGGCCGAAGGCATAGACAATGTCGGCCGACCGACGAGAGCGGCCGATCACCGGCAGCGAATCCGGCATGCTCGGGCGGTGGCCCATCCACACGGATGTGCGGTCCGCACCGCCATCCGGCGCCAGCCCGGGTAGCAGCGCCTGCGCCAGCGGCAGCAAGGCGCGGGCGCGGCGCCAGTCCGGCGGGGCGCGCAGGCCGGCCAACTCCACCGTGCCGGTCAGCCGCAACCCGGCGGCCATGGGCGTCAGCACGAAGCGGCCCTCGGCGTGTAGCGTCGGCAGGCGCGGCATCACCTCCGGCCGGGCCAGCGTAAGGTGATAGCCGCGCTCGGTTTCCAGCGGCAGGCGGTCGCCCAACTGGCGGGCCAGCGCGCCGGAATGCGCGCCAGCGGCGAGCACGGCAGCGTCGGCCGGGACCGGACCAGCGCCCGTCCGCACGGCGCGCAGCCGGCCGCTGGCCAGGTCGAAGCCGATGGCAGGCGCCGTCACCAGCCGGCCGCCCTCGCGGGCGAACGCCTCCGCCAAATGGCGCACCAGCGCATGCGGATCGATGGCGTGGCCGTTGCCCGGCAGCTTCACCCCGCGGAACAGGCCGGGCGCCAGCCCGGGGTCCAGCGCGTGCAGGGCGTCCGGCGCCAGTTCCTCCCAGGTGATGCCGTTGGCGCGCCGCAGCGCCCAGCCCGGCTGCCCGGCCAACCAGCCGGCCTGCGTGCGGTACACGATCAACGAGCCGTCCTGCCGCGTCAGATGGGCAGCCCCGGCCTCGTGCAGCAGCGTGTGAAGGCTGTCGTGCACGGGGGCGAGCAAGCGGGCGAGCGCCGCGGCCTGCGCGGCCACCCGGGCGCCCTGCCCCGCCCGGACGAACCGCACCAGCCAGGGCGTCGCCCGCGGCAGATAGCGCCATCGCAGCGCGAGCGGCCCCGCCGGGTCGCGCAGCCAGCCCGGCACCTGCCGCAGCGTGCCGGGTCCGGACAGCGGCACGATGGAGGACGGGCTGAAGCAGCCGGCATTCCCCATGGACGCACCAGCCCCAGGCGGCGCGGGGTCCACCACCGTCACGGCGTGGCCGTCCCGCTGCAGCCAGCGGGCGGCGGCGATGCCCACGATGCCGGCGCCGATCACCACCACGTTCATCAGGTTACCTGTCCAATTCCAGCGAACCATGCTTTCATACAAGCGATCGACGCGTTGGCCAGGAGCGGAGCAGCAGCCATGACGCCCAAACCAGTTTTCGGGGGCTTGTTCTCCGTCACCGTGACGCCGTTCGACCCCGATGGCGCGCTGGACTTGCCGGCCTTCGCCGCCATCCTGCAATGGCACATCGCCCAGGGTTCGTCCGGGCTGGCCATCGCCGCCGATAACGGGGAAGCGTCGTTGCTGACCGTCACGGAGCGGCAGGCCCTGGCGGAGACCGCCGTGCGCGTGGCCGCCGGGCGGGTGCCGGTGGTGATGGGGGCGATGGGCACCCACGCCTTCACCGCCGCCGACACGATCAAGATGGTGGAGGTGGCGGCCGCGGCCGGGGTGGATGCGGTGCTGGTCAGCCCAACGCCCTATATCGGCACGTCCACCCGCACGGAGGTGGTGGGGCGCTACCGCGAGATCTACCGCGCGGTGAACCTGCCGGTGATCGCCTACAACAACCCGCGCCATTTCGGCGTCGCGGTGGAGGGCGACACGCTCCAGCAATTGATCGACGAGATCGACCTGGTGGGGATCAAGGAATCCTCGCGCCAGTTCCTGGACGTGTCCGAAGGCATCGCCCGGTTCGGCGACCGGATCAGCATCTTCATGGGTTGCGGCTACCTGTTGATGCCGGGGCTGGCGCTGGGTGCGGCGGGCGTGCTGTCCACGGGGGTGGATTTGTTCGGCCGGGATGCCGCCCGCATCGTGGCCCTGTCCCGCGGCCCGGCCTGCGCCGAGAGCCGCCGCCTGCACCTCAAAATCGCCCGCGCCTACACCTTCCTGCTGGAGACCGGGACGCCCCCGGCGGCGCTGAAGGCGCTGCTGACCCTTTTGGGCCTGCCCGCCGGCATCCCCCGCCTGCCGGCGCATCCCCTGGCCGGGGCCGAGCTGGACCGGCTACGGGCGTTGTTCACCGAGTTGGGGGTGCTCGGCGCCCCTGCCGTCGAGGCGCAGGTGGGTGACTGACCGCCGCGTCGCGTTGCTGACCGGGGCGGCCACCGGCGTGGGCGCGGCCTGCGCCGGGCTGCTGGCGGCTCGCGGCTGGGACGTCGCGATCAACTACCGCGCCAGCGCCGCCGCGGCAGAGGACGTGGCCGCGATGGCCCGCGGCCACGGCGCCCAGGCGATGACGCTGTGCGGCGACGTGGCGGACGATGCCGATTGCCGGCGGATGGTGGCGGCGGTGGCCGCGGCGTGGGGCCGGGTCGACGCCCTGGTGAATGCGGCCGGCACCACCCGGTTCGTACCGCATGCCGAGCTTGACGGGCTGGATGCCGCAGACTTCGCCCGCATCTTCGCGGTCAACGTCACCGGACCGTTCCAGATGGTGCGGGCGGCGGCGCCTCATCTGCGGGCATCGGGTCGGGGGTCGGTGGTCAACATTTCCTCCGTGTCCGGGTCGGTCGGGGATGGCAGTTGCATCGCCTACGCCGCGTCCAAGGGCGCGCTGAACACGCTGACCAAGTCGCTGGCCCGGGCGCTGGCGCCGGAGGTCCGGGTGAACGCGGTGTGCCCGGACTACCTGACCGGGCGCTGGCTGCTGGAGGGCGTGGGCGCGGAACGATACGAGCAGATCCTGGGCGACGCCCGCGCCAAGGCGCCGCTGGCCGACATCGCCACGCCGGACGACGTGGCGGAGGCGGTGGCCTGGCTGATCGAGGGCGGCCGTATGGTGACGGGCACGCATCTGGTGATCGATGGCGGGATCGGGCTGGGCCTATGAGGCCGCTGGACGTCCTGACGTCGGACTGGCAGGCCAAGCCGTTCTGGTGGGAGGACGCGCCACCCGAACCAGCCCCGGCGGATGTGCCGGCCAAGGCGGACGTGGCCGTGATCGGCGGCGGGTATTGCGGGCTGATGGCGGCGCTGGCGCTGGCGCAGAACGGCATCGGCGCCGTCGTGCTGGAGGCGGGCGAGCCCGGCTTCGGCGCCAGCACGCGCAACCACGGCCATGTCGGCGGGATCGGCAAGCTGCCGGCGAAACTGGAGCAGCAGGTGGGCGCCGAGCGCGCCGCGATCATCAAGGAGGACGCCGTCAGCGCCTGGGACTACCTGCGCGACCTGATCCACACGGAGCGGCTGGACGTCGATTACGTGCAGCGCGGCCGCTTCCTGGGCGCGCATAGCCGGGCCGCCTACCACGCGATGGTGCGCCGGGCGGAGGAGCAGCGGCGCACCCTGGGGATGACCATCCACGCCGTGCCGCGGGAGGAGCAGCGGCGCGAGATCGGCAGTGACTTCTATTACGGCGGCACCGTCACCGAGGAGGCCGGCGCCCTCCAACCCGCCAAGCTCTACCGCGAGTTCCGCCGCCTGGCGGAGGCGGCTGGCGTCACCCTATGCGGCCAGGCACGGGTGGAGCGGCTGTCGGCGGTGCCCGGCGGCTACCGCCTGCAAACCGCGCGCGGCCCGGTGCTGGCGGAGCAGGTGGTGGTGGCGACGAACGGCTACACCGGCACGCTGACGCCAGATATCCGCCGCGGCCTGGTGCCCGTGACCGCCTACATGATGGCGACGGAGGAGATGCCGGACGAGTTGGCGGCGGATTGCCTGCCCACCAACCGGACCGGCGGTGACACCAAACGCGCGATCTACGCCTATCGCCGTTCGCCGGATGGCCGCCGCATCGTGTTCGCCGGCCGGGCCAAATGGTACGACGGCGACGAGCGGGAGGCCGGCGCGATCCTGCACGGCCATCTGTGCCGGGTGTGGCCGCAATTGCGGGGCGTGAAGGTGTCGCACAGCTGGAAGGGCCAGATCGCCTTCACCTTCGACCACGTGCCGCATATGGGCGGCAAGGACGGGCTGCATTTCGTCGCCGGCTGCAACAGCAGCGGCGTGGCCCGCATGTCGTATCTGGGCCGCCAGATCGGGCTCAAGATCGCGGGCAAGCAGAACCGCCCTTGCGGGTTCGACGACGGGGCATTTCCCACACGGCCCACCTACACCGGCACGCCTTGGTTCCTGCCGCTGGTCGGGCGCTACTACACCCTGCGCGACCAGCTCGACCGGGCCCTGTCGCGCGTCACGCATTGAAGGTCCAGGAGACATCTATGCAGCTCGGGCGGCGGACGATCATTGCGGGGGCGGCGGCGCTGGCGGCGGGCGGCCCCGCACGGGCGCAGGCCAAGTTGGAGGACACCGTCGTCATCCGCACCACCGGGGGCGCCTTCGAGAAGGCGCTGAAGCAGTATTTCTTCGACCCGTTCACCGCCGCCACGGGCACGCGGGTGGTGCCGGTCGCCACGTCGTACGGCGACATGGTGGCCAAGACGGTGGCCATGAGCGCAGCCGGGCACGTGGAATGGGACGTCATATCCCCGCAATTCTACGAGCTGGGCCGGCTGGCGCCCTACCTGGTGGATCTCGGCGACTGCCACGCCCTGCCGAACGTGGCGGCGGACGGGATTCCCGGCATCTGCGGCCGCTACGGCGTGCAATACCTGACCGGCGGCGTGGTGCTGGCCTGGGACCCGGCGGCGTTCAAGGGCCGCCCCGCGCCGGCCGATTGGGCTGACTTCTGGAATGTGAGGGACTTCCCGGGCCATCGCAGCCTGCCCTCCTACGGCAATCCCTGGAACAACACGCTGCTCTTCGCCCTGATGGCGGACGGCGTGCCGGCAGACAAGCTGTTCCCGCTGGACCTGGACCGCGCCTTCCGCAAGCTGGACGAGATCAAGCCTGCCATCGAAATCTGGTGGAAGACGGGGGCACAATCGGTGGACATGATCCGCTCCGGCGACATCCAGATGGCGCCGCTCTGGAGCGGCACCGCCTACGCCGCCAAGCGGTCGGGCGTCAGCCTGGACTGGACGTATCGCCAGGCTGCGGCGGATCTGGGCTCGTGGGCGATCCTGAAGGGCGCGCCGCACCCGAACGCCGCCGCCGCGTTCATCAATTTCTACATGGCCAATCCGCAGAACCATGCCGACTTCGCACGGGACATGGGATACGCCACAACCAACCGCGACGGCCTGGCGCTACTGGGCCCAGATCAGCAGCACGAGCTGGTGTCCAGCCCGGCCATGCTCGCGCAAATGGCCTCCATCGATGGCGCCTGGGTCGAAGCCAACCGGGCGGCGACGCTGGACCGTTGGAACAGTTGGCTCGCGAGCTAGCAGCCTGATTGTTTCAGGTTGACCTGCAAGAACCCTCTCCCTCTGGGAGAGGGCTGATCGGAGCTGCCAAAGGTTCCGCGGGCGTATGCCCGTGGAAGTCTCGCACCAGGTGGGGCGGCGACCGTGGCCAGGTGCGTTGTCATGTTGCCGTGACCAGGTGGGCCAAGCAGCCTGGCGCCAACGTGATCGCGACCGTCGGCTCCGAGTCAAAGGTCCTGGTTGCCCGGCGTGCATAGCCGCATAGCTCACTCTCATCGAGACCTTCCATCAAGCTGGTAGTAGGCCCCTGCACAATGGATGCTTACCGCCCTCTCGGCGCCTACGATGTATACGGTCGCGCCGAGTGGAGCCGTCTCCGACTCAACACGCCTCTTACCCTCTCCGACACCGACATCGCTGGGTTGCGGGGCCTAGCCGATCCCCTGTCGCTTGATGAAGTCGCGAACATTTACCTCCCCCTGTCTCGCCTGCTGAACCTCCACATCCTTGCCGCCCGACGCCTCGGCACCGTGGAGCACACCTTCCTTGGACGCGGTGTGCAGGCGCCACCATACATCATCGGCATCGCCGGAAGCGTCGCAGTCGGCAAGAGCACCTTCGCCCGCGTCCTCCAACGCCTGCTCGGAAGCTGGCCGGACCACCCCGGCGTCGAGCTCGTCACCACCGACAGCTTTCTTCACCCGAAGGCGGTTTTGGAGCAGCGCGGCCTCATGGACCGCAAGGGCTTTCCGGAGAGCTACGATCTTCGTCGCGTGATTGCCTTCCTCGCTGCCGCGAAGGCGGGCGAGGTCGCCTGCGCGCCTGTCTACTCCCACTTCACCTACGACATCGTGCCTGGTCAGGAACAAGTGGTGCATCGGCCCGACATCCTCATCTTCGAGGGCCTGAACGTGCTTCAGACGGTGCCCGCCGCGCCACTCCTCGCCTCCGATTTCTTCGACTTCTCCGTCTATATGGACGCGGAGGAGAACCACATCGCGGCCTGGTACGCCGAACGTTTCCTTCTGCTCCAGCGCACCGCCTTTCAGCAGCCTACCTCCTACTTCCACCACTTCCGCGATCTCTCGCGCGACGACGCGCTGGCCCAGGCCGACGCTATTTGGCGACGGGTGAACCTCCCCAACCTCCGTGAGAACATCCGCCCCACCCGCGAACGTGCACGTATCGTATTGCGAAAGGGCGCCGATCACCGCACGGAGGAAATCTGGCTCCGCCGTATTTGATCCCGATCACCTCGGCACATAGCCTTGGCTCGGCGAGTGGACGCGGGGCCGTAATCGAGTTAGACTTTCAGCCACTTGACGGCGCCGTGCCATTCTCGATGACGACCACGAAGGATGCCGGCCACTATGCCGGCGCGCGCTTCCTCCAGCCATCGACCAATCGCCGGCAGCGCGCCGCCAAGCCCCGCGGGTCCATCCGCCTGTATAACGGCCAGCCGTCCATCACGCAGTACGCGACCCTGTAGGTCGCTTCACCAAACGACCGAGCCCTTCAGCCGCCAACCCCACGGCCGCTCCATAAACGAGGTGAGCAAGGAGCCCTCGCACACGGGTAAAAGCCGGATAGTGTCGATTGGGAGCGCTCAGGCCAAGGACAGGCACCAAGCCCTCATCCAGGATCAGGGACATGGCGACTCCGCTCGCCAGGGCCGCGCCACACGGCCGCAAGCCGACATACCGGCGTAGCAGGCCGTAAACCGGCCCCCACGCTATGCCGGTCCCGAAGTGGATCGCCGTCCCCAGAAACTCCACACGCCGCCGACCTGGCGAGACACCCACTTGTTGGGTGACTTTCTTGGCCGCAACGAGGGACGATGATGCGCCGGGGCGGGCCAGCCTTTCCCGAAAGGCGACACTATCAGGGGTCATCCACTTTAGCGGCACTTGTGCGAAGTTTGTCAGTTGCGTTGCCGCCAGCCCCGCGAACAGGCCAATCGCGACGTCGGCCAGCATTGGATGCTTGAGAACAGCTTTCGACACAATTGACACCTCAATTTACTTAAGCGGGCCATTTCACGTGGCCCTACAATCGATAATCGCCAAGCGCAGCAGCCGTTCAGGCGTCGGCTAACCCCAACAGCCTAGCGTGAGCCCTTCGCCTCCTGAACTGACCAGCAGGCGAGCGGATGTATCTTCAAGCCAGGAAGGTCCGCTGGTTGGCGGCATGGTCGCTGTAGCGGCTGATCATCGCACCAGCCGACCCCCTGGCTGGCGGACGCGCAAGCGCTGCGACGGCTGAAAACACGTTGGCCGCGGTCGACCTGGTCGATCGTGGGGAGTCCGCTGCGCTGGACTCCGCCCAGATCGGTGCGGCAATCGCGCTGACGGCCGCCCCACTCACACGAGCAGGCCGCCGCCATCCACCACCACCGACTCACCCGTGCTGTAGCTCTGGCGCATGAGATACAGATAAGCCTCGGCGACCTCCGCTGGCTCACCCACGTGACCAACGGGGAGTGAAGCGGCCGCCCGCTGATACAGCGCCTCCCTATCGGCTTCCGCCATGCCGGCCCAAAGCGGCGTCTTCACGAAGCCAGGCACCACCAGGTTGACCCGGGTGGGCGCCAGTT